>NZ_KB903447.1 GCF_000379765.1 Flexithrix dorotheae DSM 6795 | reverse complement strand
TCATCAGGCAAAGATTCTACCACCAACATGTGGATGGGNGGAGCAGAAAATGGTAACTACGGACCCATTCTGGAATTTTCAAAAGGAAGTATTTTCACACCGGCTGATGATTCATTACATGTAATTGCTGATGCTTTTGTAATGGAAGCTTTTCCTGATTCTGTGAACGGAACAGCAGCAGACATGCATGTGTTAAAGAAAGAAGGAGACAACAGGGAAATGTATTTGAAATTTGACATTTCTGATAAGAATAAGCTTGCCGGTGATGTAGAATTGAAATTGTACATTGCTCAACATAATTCAGGAGTTGAGGAAGAAGAATATTTTATCGAAATTTTACCTGCTGGAAATGCCTGGACGGAAGATACTTTAAACTGGAATAACAGAACTTTACCAGAAGAAAATGTGCTTTTGGAAGCCAACGTAGACAATTTCAATTCCGGAATGTACCATTACCTCAGTAGTGATGAGTTGACTTATTATGTAAATACAGCCATTCTTGAAGGAAATCAGGATTCTTTAACTTTTCTGGTAAGGGCAAGAGATGCCAAAACAGGAAGATTATGGTCGGCAGGAAAGGAATGGAAAAATGAAAGCTGGTTGATCTTTAAGTATTCAACTCCGGCTCCTATCCAAAAAATCGGAGTGATTGATGATGCTTATGTAGCTGAGGCCACTCCTGATGATAACTTTGGAGCTGAAGCGGATATGCATATTATCAAAGAGGCAGATGCAGAAAAAGAAGTTTATTTGAGATTTGATCTGAGTGAGGTAAGAGCAGGTGAGGCTGTAAATGCAAGTCTGGATATTTATATCGGTCAACATAATTCTGGTGCAGGCCTAGAAAATTATTATGTGGATGTTGTTGGGGTGAAAAATACATGGTCTGAAGATTCATTGACATGGAATAACAAACCTGAAACTGATACTGATCCATTGGTGATGGGAAACGTTAAGAATTTTGGTGGAGGAGAATATAGATTGTGGACTTCTGAAGCATTTACTTCTTACGTAAACAATGCGATCAAGAATAAGTCAAATTACCTGAGTCTTGTGGTAAGAGGTTCTGATGAAACTCCTGGTAACAGATTATGGACCGCAGGAAAAGAATGGAAAAATTCAGCTAGTCTGGTATTGAGTTATGATCCGGTAGTGGCTACTCCAAAGGTTACACCTGAAGAAGGAGATTATATTGATAGTATCAATGTGAAATTGAGCTCCACTACTGATGGTGCCATGATTTATTACACGCTGGATGGAACAGAGCCTTCTGATACTTCAATGATGTATGACCCGGAGATGGGTATTCCATTAATGGTTACTGATTTTGATTCAACGTTTACGCTTAAGGCCCTTGGTATGGCAGACGGATTAAATCCAAGCCTTGTAGTGACTAAGAATTTTAATCTTTCTCCTGTAAGTGTACCAATATTTAGCCCTAATCCTTTAGTTGAATACACCGATGAGGTAACCGTAACATTGTCTGCAGAGCCATCTTCAGCTTTGATATTCTATTCGGATGTAGAAGGAGAAGAACCAACCACTCCATACCCTGCAGAAGGAATTATTGTTTCCTCAACCACTACCATAAAGGCAGTTGCGGTAAATACAAGTGGTAAATTTACCAGTGCAGCAGCAGAAGCAACTTATAAAGTTGTAAATACAGTTGCAGGAACTGGAACCGGACCTGGAGGTGTGGGTGCTGCAGATAATACGATTTCCGGACAACCAGAAAATACACTTTGGTTGAAAGCAGACGGAATTACAGCTAATGATGGTGATGAAGTTTTGAACTGGGAGGATGCTTCAGGGAATGAAAATCACGCTTACAATACATTTGAGGAAGGAGGGGATAATACAATCCCAAATACAATTGAGAGTCAGAAACCGGCTCCAACTTTTGTAACTAATGGTTTAAATGGATTGCCTATCCTTGATTTTGGTAAGACTGAAGATGGTGACGCCAGATTGAGAACATTAATGATAGATGATTCAGATAACCTGGATGGAGGAGCAGGCATTTCAATTTTCATGGTATTCAAACGAAATGAAATGCTGGCAGATTTCGCTGCAATTTTCCAAAAGAGGAATCTTTCAAGTGGAGCAGATCAACAGGCATTTGTAGTTGAATTTGATGGAGGAAGTAATCCACATAGATTACAATTTGTATTAGCCAGAGATTTATTTCTAAAGCAAAATGTGGATGAGGTAAATGACCAGGATTATTATATTATAAATGTGGAAGTACAGAGTGATTTCCAACAGGCTTTATTTAGAACCAATGGTGAATTGCTTAGTACACAAACTTATAAGAACATCATCCAGTCGGTAGATGCACCTGCAATTCTTGGAGGTTTCCAACCGATGAATATTGCTGAGGTAATCATGTATAAAAAAGGCTTGAATGCCGCTCAGAATAAAATTGTACATAACTATCTTGCCTCAAAATGGGGACTTGAATTGGCTGAAGGAATCGTTTATAATGATTCTACCTATACCAGCGATATAGTTGGAGTTGGTAAAGAAACGTATATTGATGGTACAACAGAGCAGGAACACAAGTCTGCTTCAGGTGGTGGCTTGATGCTTGAAATGACCAATACTTTTGCAGCTGGAAACTTTGTATTTGCCGGACATAATGGAGTAGGAGTTACCAATGCCGAGGCTTGGGAAAGAATCTGGAATGTTGATCCTTCAGCAGAGGGATTAAATGTGAAACTAGGTTTCGATTTTGAAGCTGTAGGTTTAACAGCGCCAACTTCTGCAGATGGTTACAAACTTTGGAAAGATACCGGAGATGGTTTTGAGGATACAGGATTGACCGGAACACTGGATGGTAATGTAATTTCTTTCTCGGTAGAAGGCATAAGTGCGGGAGTTTATGGTATTGGCAAAAGTAAGCCTTCAGCTATTGCAGCACCTAAATTCAGTATACCTGGTGGAGAGTATGACACCGAGCAAACTGTTGAAATGACGACTACTACCGATGGCGCTAAAATCTTCTACACTACGGATGGTTCTACACCAACAAGCGAATCAACAGAATACACCGGAGCGATTACCATTTCAGAAACTACTGAGCTTAAAGCTGTAGCCATTCTGGATGGAGAAAGCTCTGGTGTGACAGTGGCAACTTATACAATAGGTGCAACAGGATTTGATTACAATGATATTTCCAATGCATTGATCGTTTATCCAAACCCTGCGAGTGAACTGGTGAAAATTCATTTTGAAAACAAGGATTTGGGTGCAGTGCAACTGAGATTGATGGACTACAGCGGTAAAACTTTAATGCAGTCTAAAGCTGAAAAACAAACTGAAGTATTAGAGTTTACCCTTCCAATGAATAAATTGACCAATGGACTTTATTTCGTTGAAATTATTCAGGGAACTCAAAGAGCAGTGAAACATATCATCAAACAATAAAAAAGCTTACCGGGCTGGTTGTGAAAGGCCAGTCCGGTATAATTCCAAAAAATTAAAAAATATCAAAATGCATAAATATAATTTTAAATATTGGGCAGTTATCCTGCTTTTCATTACTGCATTAGCTTCCTGTAAGGAGGATGAAAATCCCGAACCCCAGCCTACTACGGTAGTGCTTACAACACAGGCAGCCACTTTGGATGGAAATGCCATCACTCCGGTACCGGATTACAAACTGACCTTAAATTTCGATAAGGACGGTAATCCAAACGGTTATTCTTCATCAGGATCAGCTACTATTAAGCCTAGTATAGGTACTTCCGGTACTTTCAGTATTTCAGGAAATATGGTCACCTTCACCAGTGGTGGAGAAAGCCGATCAGTGACAGTGGCACAAGGCACAATAGGTTCAGGAACAACCACTGCAGATTTACAATGGGAACTCACAAAAATAGATGATGGCGTAACCTCTGAGGAAGAAGGCACTTATGTCTATCAAATGGCAAAATAAGTAGAGGTCATTTTTTTATAGAAACAATTGTAAAACTTAAAAAAAGGCATGCCTGAGTGGTTTGTCTTTTTTTTGTTTATTGGGTATCCGCTAGCCAGCTATCCGACATTTGCAATGTCGGATTTCAATCGCAGGATTTGTAATCCGGTTCCAAGTGATGTTGTTTTAGGGATTTTGATTATATTCGGATTGAAAATCCTACGATAGGGCTTCGGGATTTGGTAATCCCGAAGAGAAAAACTGGACATCAATTCAAAAAACACGGTAAAAGTTCTCTATTAACGAACTTCTTGTCTATTTTTACTGTATAATATTATTGCATGGAACGAATAATTGCTAAAAGGACACTTAGGGAGTTCTGGGAAAAGCACCCTGAAACTGAGCAATACTTAAAAACCTGGTATGATACGGCTAGCAACAGTGATTGGAAAACACCCAATGATATTAAAAATACTTATGCTAATGCAAGTATCCTTAAAAATGAACGAGTGGTATTTAATGTAAAAGGAAATGATTATCGGCTAATAGTAAAGTTTAATTTTGAAAAAAGCTGGATTTTTATACGTTTCATTGGCACACATGCTGAATATGACAAAATAGATGCTAATACAATTTAATTTATAAAGTCATGACTCTAAAATTAATTAAATCAGAAAAAGACTATCAGGCTGCACTTTTAAGACTTGATGAAATATTCGATGCAAAAATAGGCTCACCAGAAAGTGATGAAGCCGATATTCTTGCTCTTTTGATTGATGAATATGAAAATAAACACTTTCCTATAGAAGCTCCAGATCCTATTGAGGCCATCAAAATAAGAATGGAAGAATTAGACCTGAAACAAAAAGACCTTATTGGAATCATTGGTGGAAAAAGTAGAGTTTCAGAAATTTTGAATAAACGAAAAAAACTTACCGTTGATATGATTCGGTCATTGGCAGAAAAGTTGAACTTATCTGCACAAATTTTAATTCGTGATTATCAACTTTTAAAATAGTGCACTCTGCTATTTTGATAGTATTCGAATTAAAAATCCTACGATACAGCTTCGGGATTTCAAATCCCGAAGAGCCCACCAAGTTTCCCCCAACCCCACAAAAAATATTTTAAGCACTTGTGCTTTTATTTCCGAGATATAGTATCCTATCTATCAGAATTTATGGCAAAATAATACCCGGTTAATTTTGAATTTTCACTTAAGAAACCCCCATTCATTACTCGAAAAAGCGATTATCAATACTTTATAGGGGTAAAATGGTAACATGGAACTCAAATTCCCCACCGGGGAAACCAGATTCCGGTTGGTAATTTGAATTCCCCGCAATTTTTTCCTTGACTTGTAAAATATTTTTTATAAAGAAAAAATTGGATGTGAATTGATTGTGAAAAAATTTACTAACGTGAAAAAAATAACTCTACTGTTGAAACAAATCTTTGTTATTTGCCTATTATTCCTCACCTATAATATTAAAGCTCAGGAGGATGAGTTTTACCACGATCTTTATGATCAAATGCATGACAGTCCCATGCAGCAAAAATTCAGAAAATTGGCCCCAATGCCTTTTGGAGTAGTTTTTTTGCCCTGGGCCGGTTGTACGGAAGAAGATATGAGAAGGCACTTCCGGATGATGAAAGAACTGGGGTTTACCAACCTAAAACAAACAATGTCTACCCCTGAATGGCCTACTAAAGAAACATTGAGAATTGCTTTGGAGGAAGGGATTATTCCTTTTTGGTATGGAGAAGGGGGTTGGGAAGACATTACTCCCGAATTGTTAAAAAAATTGGGACTGCCAAAGAAGATGTCTGTAAAAGAAGCCCGGGAACATCCTAAAATGTTGGCCTATCAGAAAACAGTTTTAGAAAAACATCTTTCAACCTGGAGAGACCCATTGCCGGGACAAGAAGATTTCAAACACTACAAGCATGAACCAGATCAGTATTTGAGAAAAGATGATATACCTTTATTCAGAAAATGGATAAAGGAAAAGTATAAAACCATAGAAGAACTTACTAATGCCTGGAACCTTTATGAAGTGGGTATCAGAACTGAACCTTATAAATCCTGGGAGGATTTTGATAATGATCCATTGGTGGTATTTGATCCGGCAAACGAATATGTAATTGTTCCTAAATCTGGGAGGGAATATGGACAGGTAAGAGATATTTTACGCTTCAAGGCAGATATGTATTTGGAGAATGTAAAGTTTTACAAGCAAAATGTATATCCGGAACAACCCCAAAGAGCTGGTGGTGAAATGGGTTTATTTCTTCCATTTGCCTCAAGAGCAACAGATATGGAGGGTATAGCCGAAATGATGACTGAGAGAGGTTCCTTTTATCCTTCAATACACCTGGCCTGGCACTTTGAGGAAGTGCAATATGAAGTGGCTCCTTGTATTTATATGCAGTCTTCATTAGCCAATGACTGGTTTAAAGGTGGTTGGGCTTCAACATGGGAAAGCACTGGGGGGCCTCAACAACTTTCAGGAGGAAAGGGCTGGAATATACAGTCTCAGTTTGAAACAGCCGGTTTCACTGTAGATAAAGGTACAATTTCCCAATTGTTAATGTCTTATCTGGCTGGTGGATTCAAAGGAGTTGGGTTATGGTCCTGGAATTACCGAAATGCGGGTTGGGAATCTGGGGAATATGCCCTTTTGAATAGACAACTGGAGCCTGGACCAAGAGCAATCCGAGCAGGAGAAATTGCCAAAGCTGCTAATAAGTATCGTGATGAAATTTGGGCGGCTCATAAAGAGCCTGTTGTAGGGGTTTTGGTGAATTGGGATAATGAAGCCATCTGGTCAGCTGTAGCTGGTCCGGGAAGAACACACTTTAAGCATTATCCTATAAAAGCCAGAATTGGTATTAGCCGAACACTTATCAATAATAATATACCATGGGAGCATGTAACGCCAATTGACCTTAAAAAAGGACTTTCAAAAAGGTATAAAGTAATTTACATGCCTGCTCAGGCAGCCATTAATGAGGATTTATTTCCCATCCTGGAGGAATATGTAAAAAATGGAGGAAGATTGGTATTAGATGCCCCGGGAGGCTGGTGGGATGAGCAGGGAAGAGTATTGAAAACCGGAAAAGGCACTGCTTTTGAAAAAATCTTTGGCGCTTCTATTGCCGATATGCAATATTCCAATAATGTACCTCAGAAATTGGGAGACCATAAATTGGATGGATTTGTTTTCGATATTACTCCATCAACCGCCAGTGTAATAGAAAAATTCCACTCAGGGAAAGTAGCGGCCACTGAATACCAATATGGAAAAGGAACAGCGGTCGTTTTAGCAGCAGATGCCAGTTACGCCATGCGTGCACCAGGAAATACATTTATGGAAGAATGGACCCTAAAACATACACTTGGAAACTTAAAATCACCCTATTCCTGTAAGGATGCCATCGTATATCGGTTAGCAGCTCCTGATGCAGATCATTATTTTTTCATCAATGATGATGAAACGAAAGCAGTGAAATTGTCGACTAATTTTAATTATAAAAAAGGAACTGATGCACTAACCGGAGCTGAAATAGATTTGGATAATATTGAATTGGAGGCATACAGTGCCAAATGGATTCGGTTGGAGAAGTAGAAATTGAATTTATTCGGGTAGTTCCTTCCTTTTTGGCTGAGCCTAATGAGGAGGAACTACCAGATTGATTTTTCTAAAGAAAAACTGTTTTTAAATAAGTTATCAACGGGCACTTGTTGCAAACAAAGAAAATTTTAAATAACAGCTTACAATTAAAAAGGGTCTGGATGGATGCCTGAACCAAACAGGAAAAGAATACATATGTTAATGAAAAGAGCAGGATTTGTTATCATTTTAATCTTTCAAATACTGAAAGGTTTTTCCCAAAATTCCTGGGAGGTAAGTACCTATCCTGATGAGGAAGGATTCCAACAAAGAATGGCTCCTATGATGGAAAGGATTGCTGCTCAGGGTTTTGGTATGAGGTCATTGGCAAACTCCCGTTGTCCTGATACCGGATTGCCTGTAAAAACCTATGCCCTTAAAGGTGAAACCGTAATTTCCCCATATACTGGCAGAGCATATGTACAGGGAGATACCGGATATTTCGGTCCGAAAGCAAGAAATGAAAAAGGAAAAATTACTGCGTTTGGTGGTGATCCCATGAAATATGAATTACCACCAGCTGCAGCTTCAATATTATTAAATAAGGAGCTTAAGCTTACTAAAGCATTTTTATCTATTCCCGGAAATTTAAGACAACAATTTCATTTTGCCTGTAACAACTGGGCCAGAGCCTATCCATTAATTAAAAATGAAATGGGAGAGGAATGGGAAGCTGATTTTTTCTATTGGATCTCCATTTATACAGAAAACAGAAAGCCTTCTGATGGGCACAGAGAATTGTTAGGTTTATCTAAACCTCATGATCTGGTAGGCGAAAAAGGAGAGCTTTTAGGAGGAAACGCCTTTGATGGAGGAACGGAAAACCACAAAACTATGTGGAGAACTTCTGCGCTATTGTATAGCCAGCTTTTACCAGACTCAGCAAAAATTTCCGGTTACGCTGTGGAGGAAGCTAGAGAACTGACTAAGGAAATGTTGCGTGATTATGTGAAGAAGTTATTATATGTAGGAAATGGAGAATATGATTCCAATGTTTATTACCCTTACAGTATAGAAGGATTTCTAAATTTATATGACTTTTCCACTGACGCAGAAATAAAAGCACTCGCTAAAGCAGCCCTTGATTATTACTTTGCCACCTATGGATTGAAATTGGTAGATGGAGCTATCGCAGGCGCTCAAAAAAGGGGATACCTCACTAATAAAAACCCCGATAAAATGGAACAATTACAATGGGGCTTTTTTGATGATACTTCCCGTAAAATGGAAAATTCTACGGCTTCATTACACCAGACAACGACAACCTATCGGCCCAATGAAATCATTTGGAATATAACCAGAAAGGAACTGAAACTTCCTTTTGAAGCTAAAATGAGCAGGCCTTTTTATCACATGGACAAAGCTCATGCTTTTGCCGAAACATTTTATGCAGATGAAAATTTTGCCATTGGCAATATCCAAATGACTATTGTCGATAACCCAAATCAGCAGATGATCTGGTCGGTGGTGGCTAAGGGAACGGATAAGCCGCTTTGTTTTAGTGGAGGACATCCTATGCGTGGAAGTACTTCCGGGCATAGTCCTTACACCCAGACTTTGCAATCGAAGGGAACTTTGTTGTTGTTATCTGCCCCAACCCAAAAAATTCAGGCAGATACTTTAATTGCCCCAAAATATGCTACTCAAAACCGGGAAAATCTATGGATTTTACCAGAAAGTGAACAGCCAAAAAATTATGAAACCGGGCACAGGCAAAAATATGGTGCAGCTCCACTCCATGTTGTAGAGCCACCGGCAAATCAATCTGTTTCAGAAATTTCCAGATTTTGGCAGGAAAGTAAAGGGGGTGCCGCTTCCTGGTTTTATTTTCCCAATTCCCTCTCTCCCCAGTTAATTGATAATACATATTATTTTGAAGCCAATGAGGTATACCTGGCAGTTAAACCTTTATCTGAAAAGCATTTTGTTGTAAAGCCGGATACGGAAGTGATAAATAAACTTAAATCGAAGGAGGAAAAGACATTTTTCAGAACCTATGGACTCATTTCTTTTCCCGGAGAAATCAGTGGTTATGTGGTGGAAGTGGTGGCTAAAAACGAATTCAGGTCATTGGAGGATTTTGCTCAAAAATTAGCACAAAAAAGAAAATTAGAATTATCCGAGAATGATGGGGTAAGCTTAAATTATAAATCTATTTATGGAGATCGCCTTGAAATGGATTACCAGCCCCAGGGTTTGAGATGTAAGGGAAAGATCAATGGAAAAATTCAGAATTGGGATGATTTTACCGGAGGTGCAATTTACCAGAGTCCTTACATAAATGTTGGAAATGGAATCATGCGCGTTTCCGATGGAAATAAAAGCTATCAGGTAGATTTTACTGGAGATAATCCAATTTGGAAAGAATTGAATTAACACACAGACTTCTGGATTTCTAAAAGCAAAAAATTTTAGAAAAACCATATGGACATTTTACTTAAAGCAGCTCTGGAAAATCGTAGTTTTCAAAGCTTGGCTTACGATTTAAGCTCTTATTTAATAGATAAAAATGAAACAACATTATATTTTTTTATTGGCCTTAACATGGATGGTATTGGCATGTTCTGGTATGGAAAAACAGGAAAATTCTTCTGAAGAATTTGATGTAGAGGAAGCCCTTGAACATTGTAAAGTTAAACTTTATTATTCCATAAAAAACTTTCAGGATGAAAAACGCCTGCCACGGCATATAAAAAAAGGAGAGCAACACTGGTCGGGAAGTAGCATCAATAGTTGGACTGTAGGGTTTTATCCGGGAATACTTTGGAAAATGTATGACTATTCCAAAGAACAGGAATTTCTACTTAATGCCCAATTTTATACGCAAATGCTGGAACCCATTAAAAGTCTTCCCTGGAAAACCCATGACCTAGGATTCATGATGTATTATAGTTATGGACTGGGTTATGAAATCACTAAAAATCAGCATTACAAAGCAGTTTTATTGGAAGTAGCAGATTCCCTGGCCACCCTGTATAAACCTGAAGTAGGAATCATGGAAAGCTGGCCCTGGATGAAAAGGAAAAAAGGCTGGCCCCATACGACCATCATCGATAATATGATGAATCTGGAATTACTGTTTTGGGCAGCCGAGAATGGAGGAAAACAAATATTAAAGGAAATAGCCATTGCACATGCCCTTCGCACAAGGAAAGATTTTATAAGAGAAGATAACAGCACAGTTCATGTAGTGGTTTATGATAGCATCTCTTCTAAAGTGATTAAAAAAGTGACAGATCAGGGGTATAGTGATTATTCTACCTGGTCAAGAGGACAGGCATGGGGTATTTATGGTTTTGCAAAAGCTTATCAATACTCCGGGAAACAGGAGTTTCTGGAAACTTCCCAAAAACTGGCTGATTATTATTTAGATAATCTTCCAGCCGATTTAATACCCTACTGGGATTTTAATGCACCTAATATTCCAAATGAAGAAAAGGATGCTTCAGCAGCTTCTATCACCGCCTCTGCTTTATTCGACCTCAGCCAAATGGTATCAGATTCAGAGCAAAGTGAAAGATATTTTAAGGCAGGAAAAGAAATATTAAAGAATTTATCTTCTGCAAATTATCTATCCGAAAATAGTGATGCTTTTTTAGAGAAAAGTGTGGGTAGCCATGCCGGTAAACAGGAGGTAGGAATTCCTATAATATATGCAGATTATTATTACTTGGAGGCATTGTTAAAGCTGAAGGAAATTCAAAATAATGAGCAACTTGTAAACACCAATTAATGAATATCTTTAATTACCGAATCGCGATTTATATTTTACTGGCTTGTATTGTGATATCCTGTGAGGAAAAACAATTGCAAAACAGATCATTGATTTTAGATAAATGGGAAAATCATCCAGAGGAATCCAGGTTAATTGATTTTAGCTATGCCGGCTATAAAAAACATAAAGAAAAACCGGATTTAACCCCCGAAGAATTCCAGAAATTCCGAGTGGAAGATTATGGGGCTATTCCCAATGATGGCAAAGATGATATTGATGCCATACAAAGAGCTGTGGATGCAGCAGCTGCTGCTGGAGGAGGAATTGTAGTTATTGGTAAAGGTACGTTTGATTTTGATGTGAATACCAAAAAGCGTTTTGTACACATCAGGCATTCAAATATCACTATTATTGGTGCTGGGGAAGGAAACGGTGGCACAGTTTTGCACGACCATACACCTTCAGATTATCCCGATCCTAGTAAAAAGTGGTTGGGCGCCATGTGGCCATCTTTTTTTCTGGTTTATCAACTTGAAGCAGATTCCGTTTTCTTTCCGTTTCAGGATGATAATAACCTTGCAGCCCATTTGGGAAATGCGCGGAAAGGCTCATTTCAGGTTCCGATCACTAAAGACATCAAAGTGGAGGCAGGTAAAACATATTTGCTGACAATGGAAAATGAAGACAGCACCCTTACTCAACAACTGATCTATCCATTAAAAAAGTCAGGAAATTATTGGTGGAGCAATGAAGGAGATGCCAAATATAAGGTTAGACAAATGGTAACTGTGGAAGAAGTGTCGGGAGAAAATGTTACACTTGATGCCCCTCTGTTATGGGAATTGTCAGAATCATTTAAGCCAAAGCTTTGGGAGATTCCAATTATGGTGAAAAATGTAGGAATAGCCGGTATAAAAATGACAACTGACTGGCAGGAGGATTTTATCCATCATAAAGATGCTATCCACGATGGAGGCTGGAGCCATATCAGAATGAGTTATTGTGAAGATAGCTGGGTTCAGAATACCATTCATGAAAATGCTACCGCAGCGGTAGGCCTGGGCAACAGTAAAAACTGCTCCGTTTGGCATGCCCGAATTAAAGGGAATATTGGACATAACGGTTTCAATATTGCGGGTTTTTCTACCAGAAACCTGCTGTATAATTTACATGCAGGTAAGGCCTATCACACTTTTGCAATTAGTGCATACTCTTCAGGCAATGTATATTTTAATTCCTATTCGGATGAGCCATCCGGGATTGATTTACACGGGGGAGTAGGTGTACATAATTTATTTGATAATATTATTGGGCCTCAATTTAGACATGGAGGATCCAGAAATGCACTTCCCCCTGCCATGGGAAATGGGGTTACCATTTGGAATTATAAGGTAGGCCTGACTGAACCTTATAAGGGGATTATCAAGAATTCTATTGCCAATTTTAAGGAAATTCCCGGTTTTGTACTGGTAGGAATTCAACCCGGAAAAGGACAGGATATTTACATGAAAGATCCTGAAAAAAACAGGTATGACGGAAATTATGATGGAGAATGGGGGCAAATAGAATATTGGAAAGAGGCTCCGAAACCGGGTTCATTATTTCGATATCAATTGGAGAAAAGATTAGGAAAAGAAATACATACGGTGATTGATTTGAAGTAGGGTAGTAAGTAATTACACAGAAATAACAACCTTTTAATTTGCTATCCGGAATGGAATTCCCGGAGTAGAACATCATTGATTGATATTGAAGTATCTCAATATTAAAAAGGGTACGGGTACTTAAATTGGATAATAACTGATATGAATAGACGAAATTTTATAAACAGAACTTCAATTGCGGCCTTTGGTGGAACTGGTTTACTAAATGGACTGACCAAAGAGCAATCTTTTTTTAATAAAAGTAAAATTGAAGTCCAGGGTAATGAGATTTTGCCTACAGCAGCCCAGAAAACTTGGATGGATCTACATTTTGGGATGTTTGTGCATTTTGGAATTAACACATTCTATGACAAAGAGTGGAGCGATGGTAGTCTGGATCCTTCAGCTTTTAATCCAAAAAAGTTGGATACCGACCAATGGTGTAGGGTAGCTAAGGCAGCGGGAATGAAATACATCGTACTCACTACTAAGCATCATGATGGTTTTTGTTTATGGCCATCCAAGCAAACCAGTTATGGGATTTCTTCGAGTCCTTTCAAAAAGGATGTCCTGGCTGAACTGGCGAATTCAGCCCAGAAGCATGGATTAAAGCTTGGTTTATATTATTCCATCTGGGATGCACATGAACCAAAATTTAAGGAAGACTGGTGGGCATTTATTGACTTTATGAAATTTCAATTGGAAGAGTTACTTACCGGATATGGTGAAGTGGTGGAACTCTGGTTTGATGGTTTTTGGAAACAACAAAGAAGTGGCTGGACAAAGAAAAATGAAAATTTGGAAGGAGAAGCTGATTTCGAAGAAAAAAGTCTGGAAAGAGACCTGGCATTTATTCAGGCTTGGCGAAGTGAAGGTGCATTCAAATGGCAAATGGATCATATCTATCAGTTTATCAAATCTATTCAGCCTAATTGCCTGGTTATGAATAACTCTACATCCGCTTATCCCGGAGTACCACTACATCCTGTGGATATCAGAAGTGGTGAAAAATATACGAGTGTAGAAGCTGATAGAAAAGTTTGGAACTGGCTGGGGGAAGCCATTTATTTACCTTTGCAAATTGAAACAACTATGTCTGTAAAGGGAAATGAAAAATTTCCCTCGGGCAACTGGTTTTGGCACGATTGGGATCATTCTGTTCTCTCAAAAGAAGAAATTAAAAACTACCTTAGCGTGGCCAAATCAATGAAAGCCAACTTGCTTTTAAATGTGGGTATTACCAATGAAGGAAAATTAAGGAAAGAGGATGAAGCTACTTTGCTGAGTTTATAACTTCTCTTGTTCTGGTGTAAATTTCTGAATGAATTGATTTTACACCAGAACATAAGGCCATTAATTATCCTGAATATTTGTTTCCTGATAATCCGATGGATTTACGCCAAACTGTTGGCGGAAGCATTTCGAAAAATATTTCGGATCTTTAAATCCAACAGTAAAAGCAGCTTCTTTTATGGTGAGTTTATTTTCCCCCACCAGTTTTGCAGCCAGCTTCAGGCGTGCCGTTTTCACAAAATCTGATACAGATTGATTCGTCAGGGCTTTGAGCTTACGGTACAAGTGAACCCTACTCATACACATTTCCGAAGCAAATGAATCCGCATTAAAATCAGAATTATTCAGGTTGGCTTCCACTACTTCCATAGCTTTGTTGAGGAAGCGTTCATCCATATTCGATATTTGTAAATCCCGGGGTTGCAACCGGACTTCTCTGCTAAATTTGGATTGTAATTCCTGTCGGCTTCTCAGTAAATTTTCTACCCTTAAAGTCAGTAAATCGGAAGCAAAAGGTTTGGTAATGTAATCATCTGCTCCGATTTCATAACCCTGTATTTTATTAATATGCGAACCATGAGCTGTAAGGATGATTATCGGAATATGACTTGTTCTTTCATCTTTTTTGATGGCTTTACAAAATTCTATACCATCCATTACCGGCATCATCAGATCGGAAATGATTAAATCTGGAATAATTTTTAATGCCTTTTCCAGCCCTTCTTTTCCATTCTCCGCATCCTCTAACTGGTATTTTTTAGAAAACTCCACATGCATATAATCCCTCAAATCTTCATTATCCTCTACCACCAATATTGTAGGCACTTTGTGCTCTGCCAGTGTTGGTTCCTCCTGAGGTTCTTCTGTATCAATAGTCAGACTTTCGGGAGCACCTTGTTCCTCAGGCACTAACAAATCTGTACCTTCTTTTTGTGCTGTATTAATAGGAATTACAACTTTAAATTTACTTCCTTTTTGAAGTTGACTTTCCACATGGATTTGCCCTCCATGAATTTCTACCAGTTCTTTGGTCAGTGTAAGGCCAATTCCTGTTCCCTGAGTTGTGGAGCTGGTATGAGACTGCAAATGGTAAAATCTATCAAAAATATGGGGAATTTTATCAGCCTCAATTCCTTCACCAGTGTCAGAGATTACTAATTCTAACAGGGTATCATATGGCGTATTAATTAGGGTACTTTCTTTGGTAAGCTCGTCCTTGGAAAGGGTGCTTATACTGATATTTATTTCCCCGGTTTTAGTATGTTTAAAAGCATTAGACAACAAGTTGTAAATTACCTTCTCCAGTTTATCCTGATCGAACCAGGCATGAAGACTTTCCGTATTTTGATATATATTAAAGGTGAGCTCTTTTTGTTGGGCCATGGGCACAAAAAGCTGAGCCGTTTCTTTTACAAACCTAATCACATCGCCCCAGGAAGGTTCCAATTTAAGATTATTTCCTTCAAGGCTTCTAAAATCAAGAATTTGATTGATTAATCTTTGCAGTCTTTCTGCATTTCGGTGCATTAACCTCAAATGTTCTTCTTCAGGAGCTTTATTATTTTTCACAAAATTATCCAGAGGGCCCAAAATCAGGGTAAGTGGTGTCCGGAATTCGTGAGAAATATTCGTGAAAAATTTCAATCGCATTTGTGAAAAAACCGATTCGTTTTTGGCTTTGGCCTTTACTTTTTCAAACTTCAGATGTTCGTCCTTAATTTTACTTTTCAATACTTCCCTATTTTTGTAGAACTGTTTGATCCACAGTATAATAAGGACAAAACTCAAGGCATAAAAGAAGTAGGCTAACCAGGTATTATACCAGGGCGGATTAACTTTGATTTTTAGTTCTTTTACCGGTCCCCAATTGTTATTTTCATTGGCTGCTTTTATTTTCAGAATGTAATCACCGGCATCTAAATTGGTAAAGGTGACAAAGTTTTGGTTGCCCAAATCAAACCAATTATTATTAAATCCTTCCAGAAGATACTGGAAACGATGTTTATCCGGATTAATGTAACTTAAAAGGGAGAAATCAATTTTTACAATATTCTGAGCATAATCAATTTCAATTTGATCGATTTCCGAAATATCACCATCAAATGGATAGGAAGGATCGTTAGGATTTAAGGTTTTGTTCAAAATACTGATATTTGTAAAGGTCAGATTGGCCTGGTTTCCAGTATCTTCTATTTTTAAAGGATCAAAGGTTATCATGCCTCCCTCTCCACCAAAAAGGATATTGCCGTTTTTTAATTTCATCCCAACCCCATCCTGAAAACGGATTTCGGGTAATCCATCCGTTTTGTCAAATGTCCTAAATTTTTGATTAGTCAAATCGAAAAAAACTAGCCCGTGATCTGCGGTAAACCATAAATTCCCCTGATTATCCGGAACTATAGAATTTACCTGGTTATTGACATATGGAAAGATATCCTTAAAAAGTGAAATGCTATCTGTTAACAAATCTTGTTTGTAAAACCCGAGATCAGTTCCCAGATAAATCGTCTTATCGTTACTTAAATATTGAGATTTTGTATCTCCTTTGGCTTTACTTTCATAGTGCGTTACTTTTCCGGTTTGAGGATAATATTGTTGGATGTTTGACCAGCCCATTAACCATAAACTTTCATTTTCACCTTCCAAAATAGAATGTACCCAATTATTCAGTACTAGTTTTTGTTTCCCGGTTTCCGGATCGAATTTCACTAACCCCCTTTTACATCCTATTAAAAGCTGCCGATCTGATAGAGGATAAAAACATTCAATTTTGTTGTCTTTATTAATATGTTGGAAAGCCGGTAATGGAATTTTATTAAACTGATGTTTTTCGATATGAAAAGTGAAAAGACTCCCCTTGTAGGTACCCAGGTACAATAAGTCTTTTCCATCATAATAGAAACTTATAGGGGTTTCTTTGGTGGGAAGTTCAAAATATTTAAGGGAATTATTCTTTAAATCCCATAATTCTATTCCTCCTTTTATTCCCGAAAAAATCTTTTGTGGCGTTTCACAAACACTGAAAACCCGGGTGGTTTCAACAGATTCGTTCTTATAGAGTTTGAAAGGTGATTTCTGAAGAGGGACAATTTTTACCCCATCATTTCGGAAGCCCAGCCATAATTGAGACTGATCATCCACCATTATACTATAAATACTTGGGCCTTCAAATAAATCAGAAGTTTGGAATGCATTGAAATAATGTATAAACTCTTCTTTTTCCGGAGCAAATCTATCCAATCCGCTTTCCTCCATGCCAATCCAGAGAAATCCCTTTTCATCAAATTTGAGGGCCTTTATTTCATTTCCATTCAGGGAATTGGGATTATCATGATGGTGCAGAAAATTAGTAATTTTTTGTCGGTTTGTGGCTACCTTTAGTAACCCATAATTCCAGCTTCCAAACCACAGGCTTCCATCTGGGCCTTCTTCTATTGAAGAGATATGCCCCGTTTTCAGAATGTCATAATTTTCAAATCCCTCTGGAGTAAACCGTACATATTCTCCTGTGATTGGGTTCATCCGATAAATCCCATGGTTCCAGGTCCCAATCCAAATTTCTCCATGCCTGTCCGTCAAAATTTCCAGACTGAAATTACTTTTTGTAGCATTCATGACCACCTCTTCCAGGAATGGAACGTGTTGAAATTTTTTGGTGGTTTGGTTATAAGAAATTAACCCTTTTCTACTACCAAGCCATATTTTGCCATCTTTATCTTCACAAATGGAATAAACTTTAATTTTGGGACCATAATGGTTGGTAAAGGACTGATCATGGTAATTAAAGGTGTATAAGCCATTGTTGGTGCCGATCCATAAGCCTCCTTCCTGATCCTGAAACAGGCAGTTGATGGCATTACTCCCAATGGATTTTGGATTAGAAAGATCATGTTTGAATACTGTGATTGAATTGCCATCATATCGATTTAAACCATCACTGGTTCCCAACCACACAAATCCTTTTTTATCCTTTAAAATACAGTAAACTTTTGGAGAAGTTAATCCTGAAATTTGGGATAAGATTTTAGTCTGCTCTTCATTGAAATGATCCAAATTTTGAGCATCAACCTGGCTGTGAATTAACCAAATACAAGCTATTATTTTAAAAAAAAGACGACTCATAAAACCTACCCTGTTTAAATCTTTACCCACAGTTCTAAAAACCTCAAATTGTATATATACAACATAAGTAATTAATTACTTAATTCAGAAAAAAATAGATTAAAGATTATAATCCGTGAAACGATTCTCCTCCTTTGTGTTCTAATATTACCCTTATATGATTGCCCAATCATGGTCTGCAAGATTGGATTATTTACAAATTTTCATGGCTTCAAGTTCAAAAAAAATTAACCCAATTTCCCTTAATGTCATTTTTAATACTATCAGGCTTTCTGTGTAATCGTAAGGAAGCTTTTATTCAGAGCCAGCCATTCACTCTAATTTAAATACTTAAAAGAGTAATGAGGTAACATGGTACAGAATTCCTCTTTCCTGACACCTTATTCCATGTTTTTCAAATGAAATCCCAATTTATTTGTTTCTCCAAATCAATTTTTTACTTAAACAATTTAATATGAAAATGGGAAAAATACTACTTTCAATAGTAGCCTTTCTTGTAACCTTCTCTGTATCCTTTGGACAGGAAGGGATTGTTACTGGTACAGTAATTTCCAAATCAGATGGAAACCCTTTACCAGGTGTGAGTGTGGTTGTTAAAGGAACAACTACCGGTACCGTTACCGATATTGATGGTCAATATAAACTTTCTGTCTCCCAGGAAGCAGAGTTGGAATTCAGTTTTGTAGGATTCCACAATAAAATAGTTCCTGTAGGAAGTCAGTCTGTAATTGATGTGTCCCTTGAAGAGGATATCACCCAGCTGGATGAGATCATTGTGACAGGTTATGGATCGCAAATGAAGCGTGAAGTAACAGGATCCATTTCCAAAGTTAAAAGCAAAGATTTAAGTACTTTCCCAGCGATAAGTGTTGACCAGAATTTGCAAGGATTGGCCTCAGGGGTGCAGGTATCTTCTGTAAATGGGGTGCCAGGTGCTCCTACCAGGGTAATGGTTAGAGGAACAAACTCTATTTCCACTGGTACAGAACCACTTTGGATTATTGATGGAATGGTATTAAGTACTCCGGGAGAACTTAATGGTTTTTCCAGAAACTCTTCTACATCAGGCCAGAACCCTTTAGCCATGATTAATCCAGGTGATATAGAGTCGGTAGAAGTATTAAAGGATGCGGCTGCTACTGCCATCTATGGTTCAAGGGGAGCCAATGGTGTAATCATTGTCACTACCAAAACCGGGAAATCAAAAACCGGAACATTTAATGTAAATTACCAACAAGGTGTTTCTAAAGTAGTGAGAGGTCCAAATGAAATCGGTTTTACCAATGGTGACCAATGGTTGTCTTTAATAGACCAGGCAAGAGCAAATAGTGGATTGGATCCATATGATCCCAATTCTATTTTAAATAATGGGAGAGATCCAAATGCAGTGCTTGACAGAAGCCAGACTACAAATACAAATTGGTTCGACCAGGTTTTAAGAGACGGAAGTTTCCAGGATATTAATATTTCTACTTCTAAAGGTGCTGAAAAAAGCAGTTACTATATCTCTGGTCAGTACAGAAAAGATGAAAGTGTTTTAAATGCAAACACTTTCGAGAGACTCAGTTTAAGGACAAACCTTGATTTTTCTCCAGTAAATAACCTTGATTTAGGATTAAGAGCTACATTTTCATACGCAGATAATGAAAGAGCTCCAAATGGAGGTGCTCCAGGAGGAAACAGTAATATGGCTACTCCTGGCTACAATGCTGTAAATGATTTTGTTTTCCCATGGTTGCCTGTTTATCACCCTACAGCAACTGATTTATCCGGAAACCCTATTCTTTTTGATCCATTGTCAGGTAGAAACCCCGCAGCTTCTATGAATAAGAATAATTACATCAATGATGTAACTTCTTTCAGAGCAATTGCTGGTGTTTTTGCTGATTATCAAATTCCAGGTGTGGAGGGTTTAAAACTTCATACTGAATTTGCTCATGATTTTTACCAGACTAGTAATATAGAATGGGGAAATACAGTAATCAGGGAAGGTTCCAATTATGCATTTGATTTTTCATCTACCTTCCAGAGAACTAATTACAATGTTTATTTTAACTATAATAAAGATTTCGGTACTGACCATAACATAAGCATTACTGCTGGTACAGAATCTACAGCCGAAAACAATAGAAGAAGAAATACAGAAGCTGATCAGTTGATAGGAACAGCCAAAGAAGTTGGGTCGCCTGGTAACGTACAAAGAGTTTCCAACGGCTTAGGAGGTGAAATTTATTTCAGAGGCTATTTTGGACGGTTAAATTATAAGTTGAAAGACAAGTATTTATTCGGATTAAGCTATAGATATGATGGTTCATCAGTATTTGATGAGTCAAAAAGATGGGGTAGTTTCCCAGCAGTTTCTGCAGGATGGATTATTTCTGAAGAAGCATTCATGAGTGGTAGTTCATTTTTTAATCTTCTGAAATTAAGAGGAAGTTATGGACAAACCGGAAATTCGAATATCAGTGCTACGGCTAAGTTAACTTCTTACGCTACCTGGGGTAGATATGGTGATGTAGGCGCAGGAGATTTGCTTACTACCATTGGAAATAAAGATGTAACCTGGGAAACCACCAGTGCAACTGATGTAGGGGTTGATTTTGAAGTATTGGAAAATAGAATCAGTGGATCAATTGGTTACTATCATCAGAATGTCACTGATATGTTGTATCAGGTTCCGATTCCGGTTTCATCTGGTATTTTCAGTAATACACCAACTATTTGGGATAATATTGGTGACATGAAAAATTCAGGTATTGAATTTTCAATAAATGCCATTGTCATGAATAAAAATGACTTTAAATGGGACTTAGGTTTTAATTTCACCACCAATAAAAATAAAGTAGTAAAATTAACTGGTGAAGATGCCGAGTTGTACGATGTAAGAAGCAATGGAATGGTAACAAGGGAAGGTGATCGACTATCCTTCTTTAGGTTAGCCAGATATGCCGGAATTCATACTGAAGGAGGATACGAGTTAATTGAGGAAATGGACCTGGATTTATTCAATGAAACCGGGGAAAGAGTGGCTACTGGTAATTTAATTCCAGCTACCAGGTCGAATCTTCAAAACCATCTTTTTGATAATACCGAAAAGACAGCTCTCCCAACTTATTTCGGTGGATTTAACAGTAATTTTACTTATAAAGGTTTTGATCTTGGAGCTTATTTTTCTTTCTCAGGAGGTAACTACATTTTCGATAATGCACAATTTAGTCAAACCTATATTGGTAATGCTGGAAACATCCTAAGAAGTGACATGGTAAATAATACCTGGACAGACCAAAATAAAAATGCAACTTATCCTAAATTGGTTTGGAATGCCAGACATGATGTAATTAATGAAGACGGGACGATCAGTGAAAATGAAAGATTTGATCCACAAAGATCGGGACAGAGACATGACAAATATCTGCAAAAAGGAGATTATATCAGGTTGAGAACGCTTTCATTAGGTTATTCTTTACCTAAAAGCGTCCTTGAAAGTATTCATGTGCAAAAGCTAAGAGTGTATGTAATGGCCAATAACTTATGGACTATTACCGGATATGATGGATATGATCCTGAAGTAGTTTCAACTGATGGAGATGCTCAATCCAGAAATATTAATCAAGGTTGGGTTGGTGTCCAGATTCCTCAGGTAAAAACTTTCAGTTTCGGAGTGAATTTAGGTTTTTAATTAGACCCAAAATTTTACATCATTTTTAAAACTTAAAGAAATTTAACATGAATTTATATATTAAAATAGGACTTTCAGCACTGGTAATGCTATTTTTTACCAGTTGTGACAATGAAGAGTATTTTGAGTTGGAAAATCCACCTCAGGCTCCCTGGCAAAGTTTAAACGATTTGGAAAAAGCACCCATTGGGGCTTATTATGGATTAACTGGAAACGGGGGCTCACGGACCATATTTGGAGTTGGCCGGTTAGCAGGTGAAGCCTTTGCTGATGGAGTTAACATTGCTCCTGCCGCAGATGGTTTTAGTGTGGATAATGACACAGAAGATCTTTATAACAGGACACAAGCAGGAAATCAGGTTGGTCTTTTTGACAATAGTATATTCAACAGTGGATATTTTGCGGTTGGTTTTGCCAATGGAGCTTTGGATTTTATTGAAAATGCGAATAATGATCCCTTTCCAGAGGCCAATCGTCCTGATGAGGTGGCCAGAATAAAAGGCGAATTATTGTTTGTTAGGGCCTATGCTTATTACTGGATTGCCAGGTTATACCTGCCAGTTTATCCAAGTGATGAAAAGAAAATTCCATTCAGGGTAAATCAGGCTACTAATTTTGATGAAGCTATTGCCTCACCTTTAGCTTCGGCAAATGACATTTATCCTCTAATTGTAGAAGATTTAAAAGCAGCCAAAGAATTATTGCCAGAAAAGTTTGATCCTGCTTTGCATCCTGCACCATATGAAGATGGAAGAGTGAATAAATTTGGAGCTGCTGCGCTTTTAGCCAAAGTTCATTTCCACATGGGAAATCAGACGGAGGCACTTTCTGAACTTAATTTTGTAATTGATCAGAATGGTGGGGAATATGACTTGTCGGAGGAGCCGATTGAGGCCTGGAATAAGAGTGGTATTGAGCGCGGAAGAGAAGTTATCTGGTATTACACCCTTTGGGCTGGTGATGGCCTGGGAGGTTCAAGTAACTGGAAACACCCAACCAGATTTAGCTGGTACTCAGCGGGGAACAGAGATAGTGATGATCCTTCAAAAAATGGGGCCAGATTTGTGACAGCCAGTGAAAGCTTCCTGAAACAAGCTGGTTGGATGAATGCTGATGGTTCTGAAAATCCTGATGCGCTAAATGATAAAAGATATACTCAACTTTTTTCCAGATTTGAATCGGGAGCAGATCCAAGAGAGCAGTTTAATACTACAAAACCATATGTCTGGAGTAATAAGTATTATAGAAGCGGGGTAAGAAGATCAACCAACTTACCTATTCTTAGACTGGCTGATATGTATTTATTAAGAGCCACCGTAAATGCTTTGAATGGAAATACTGGCCAGGCAAGAACGGATTTGAATATGGTGAGAAACAGAGCAGGATTAGGGGACTTTGCCGGAACCGATGGAGACCTTTTGGAGGCTATCGAAATGGAAAGAATGGTAGAATTGGCCTTTGAAGGAGATCGTTTGTATTACCTGCAAGGTTTGAAAAAAGATATCCCTAATGGTGACAGAGGTGCCGGGTCCGTACCATACAATGGTAATTTTTATTCAGAAGTACCTGATTATGAAGTGGAATTGAATCAAGGTTATACAAATTAAAATGATAACCATTCATTTCATATTGAATGCACTTAAGATGAGGTTACAATCTTGCAAAAGATTGTACCTCTTCTGCATTTTGTTTTTCTTCATGAAATTGCACCCAACCTTAATTTATGGACAAACACCTCTTTTCAAACAAATTCTGCCAAGCCAGTCAGGGGTTGATTTTGTAAATGAAATAGAAGATGATCAACACAAAAATATAATACAATACCAGTCCTATTATGATGGTGGAGGAGTAGCAGCCGCAGATTTTAATAATGATGGTTTAACAGACTTGTTTTTTACCGGAAATTTATCAGCCAATAAACTATATGTAAATAAAGGAAATTTACAGTTTCAGGATATCTCCTCCGCAGCGGGCATTCAAAGCACTACCATAAAATGGACAACTGGTGTAACTGTGGTAGATATTAACCAGGATGGCTGGATGGATATTTATCTTTGCCAATCGGGAAACCTGAAAACTGAAAATCGAAAAAATAAACTTTATATTAATAACGGTAATCTCACCTTTACCGAGTCGGCCTTGATGTATGGACTTGACCGTGCCGGATATTCCACTCAGGCAACTTTTTTCGATTATGATAAAGATGGTGACCTGGATTTGTTCCAGGCAAATTACGGGATAGTAGATGCTAATCAGGATAATGATAAGGCATTTAAAATGAGGGAATTTAGCAGCCCTTTTAATGGAGATAAACTTTTTGAAAATCTGGGTGGATATTTTAGTGATGTCACTTCAAAATCTGGCATTATCGATCATGCCTTTGGTTTTGCTCATGCAGTGTCTGTTGGGGATGTTAACCAGGATGGCTGGGACGATATTTTCGTGAGTAATGATTTTTTTGAATATGATTATTTGTACCTGAATAATGGGGACAAAACCTTCACAGAATCTTCTGAAAAAGCCTTTAGGCATATGTCAAATTATTCGATGGGGAATGATCTTGGAGATTACAATAATGACGGTTTACCAGATATCATCACCCTGGATATGGTAGCTGCGGATAATAAAAGGCTAAAGGAAAATATGGGTGGAATGCAAAAAGAAGCATTCGATTTTTTCCTGGAAAATGGATTCCAGCATCAATATATGTTTAATTGCCTGCAAAAGAATATTGGGAATGGTCATTTTAGTGAAGTAGGGCAAATTGCAGGAATTTCAAACACGGATTGGAGTTGGGCACCTTTATTGGCCGATTTTAATAATGATGGCTGGAAGGATTTGTATATTACCAATGGAATAAAAAGAGATGCCCGGAATTCCGATGCCAAAATATTTTTTGAAAATTTATTAAAAAAAGCAGCTAAAGAAGGTAGAACTGCTCTTACCAAAGAGGAATGGGAGCGGGCTCTTGAGGCAATGCCTTCTGTAAAACTTAAAAACTACTTTTTTCTCAATAATCGAGACCTTACTTTTTCAAATCATACGGAAAATAGCGGATTGAATATTCCCTCTTTTTCCAATGGAGCTGTCTATACTGATTTGGATAATGATGGGGATTTGGATATAGTGGTGAATAATGTGAATGACCCGGCATTTATTTTCGAAAACCAAAGTAATCGCCTGAAAAAGGGGAATTATTTAAAAATAGATTTCAAAGGATCCACGCAAAACAGAAATGGTATTGGAGCGAAAGTATGGCTTTATCATCCAGGTCAGGTTCAATACCAACAATATACCTACAATCACGGGTTTAGGTCATCAATGGCCGTACCGCTACATTTTGGAATAGGGGAATTGCTAAAGGTGGATAGCCTAAAAGTCATGTGGCCAGATGGATCTGTTGAGGTAAAAGCGGGAGTTGCAGGTAATCAACTCATCACTTTGGATATTCAGGATTCCGAAAATCATAGCCTTTCTCCTCAGAAAACCTTGGGTAATTCTTCATTTTTTAGTGAAGTTTCAACTAAAAAACAGATCAATCATATTTCCAGAGAAGAGGATTATGATGATTTTATAAAAGAAGAATTACTACCTCATAAAATGTCAGCTTTGGGACCATTTATGTCCTCCGGAGATGTAAATGGCGATGGACTGGAAGATATTTTTATTGGTGGAGCAAAGGGATTTCCGGGAACAGTTTATTTCCAAAATGCTTTGGGGAGTTTTGAAAAACAAAATACAGGCGTGTTTATAGATCATGCATTTTATGAAGATATAGGTAATGTATTTTTTGATGCCGACACCGATGGAGATTTGGATTTATATGTAGTAAGTGGAGGAAATGAATTGCCCAGAAATGATAAGAGTTACCTGGACAGAATATACCTGAATGACGGCTTGGGAAATTTCACCTACATCCAGTCTGCTTTGCCCGAAAATTTTACAAGTGGATCAGTAGTGGTCCCACATGATATCGATGAGGATGGGGATTTGGATTTATTTGTTGGAGGCAGGCAAACACCAGGGTTATATCCTTACCCTGCTAACAGTCATATTTTACTGAATGAAGAGGGTAGATTTATAGATGCGACTAAGGATTTTTGTGTTGAGTTGGAAGAGCTGGGCATGGTTACTTCAGCTGTATGGACGGATATAGATCAGGATGAAGATATGGATTTAATTGTTGCCGGAGAATGGATGCCTGTAACTGTTTTTGAGAATAAAAATGGGCAACTCAATAAAAAGGCAAACCAAAAAAATGGTTTGGAAAACTCTGACGGCTGGTGGTTTAGCCTGGTGGCAAAAGATATGGATGGAGATGGAGATGAAGATTTAATTGCAGGAAATGTAGGCTTGAATTATAAGTACAAAGCCAGCAATGAGAAACCTTTTCAGGTATACAGTAAGGATTTTGACATGAATGGGGAGAACGATATCGTATTGGCTTATTATGAAAAAACCTCATTATACCCATTGCGTGGAAGATCGTGTTCCTCATCGCAAATACCAGAAATAAAAAAGAAATTCCCTACTTATAAAGCATTCGCATCAGCCTCATTAGCAGATATATATGGTGGAAATGAATTGAAAATGGCTTTAAATTATAAGGCTTACAATTTTGCTACTACATATTTCGAAAATGATGGTAAAGGAAATTTTAAAGAGAAAAAACTACCTAATCTGGCTCAGTTATCTTCGGTAAATGCCATCATTCCATACGATGTAAATCAGGATGGACATCAGGATTTGGTGCTGGCCGGGAATATGTATGGATCGGAAATAGAAACTCCAAGAAATGATGCCGGATATGGATTGTTTTTACAAGGAGATGGTAAAGGAGGATTTGAAGCCATCGACTATAAAGATTCAGGACTTTTTTTGGATGGCGATGTTAAAGACATGAAAGCCATAAAAGTAAAAGGGAGCATAATCCTTTTGGTATCGAAAAATTCTGACAAGATACAAATGGTAGAAATTAACAGTAAAATTAACTAAGGAGAACGGACAAATTTGAGATAGATGATTAAAATAATTTTTAGCTTTACCCTATTTTCTATATTATTATTCAACCAGCTTTTTGCTCAAACCAGCGAAGCTGTGAATCGGAAACATATAGCCAAAAAGCAGTTGTACTATGGAGCTGCTTATTATCCCGAAGCCTGGACCGGAGTGGATATCCGGAAAGACATTGCACATATGAAAGCCCTGAATATGAATGTAATGCGAATGGCCGAATTTTCCTGGGCACTGATGGAGCCTGAAGAAGGTAAATATGAATTTGGCTGGCTTCATAAAATTATCGATGAATTGTATAAAAATGATATTGAGGTAATTTTGGGAACCCCAACAGCCACTCCACCAATTTGGCTGGCTACCAAACACCCTGAAATCTTTCTGATCGATGAAGATGGAAATCGAAGGCAACATGGAGCGCGAAGAAACTGCAATTATAGTAATAAAATTTATCAGGAATATTCGGTGAAAATTTGTGAGGCATTGGCAAAGGAGTTTGGAAAAAAACCTGGTGTGATTGGCTGGCAAACAGATAATGAGTTCAATTTAGCGGAAGACTTTACTCCGGAAACTCAAAAACTATGGCACCAATGGCTTGAACAAAAGTATGGAACCATAGACCATCTGAATAAAGTTTGGTTTACTAATTTGTGGTCACAACGATACGAGAAATTTAGTCAGATACCTATGCCACATAGCAGAATTTGGCATCATCCTGCCCTTAGGCTGGATTGGATACTGTTTTCGGAGGAACAGGTAATTATTTATCAGAATCTGCAGCTTGAAGCCATTAGGAAATACTCTGATTTGCCCATTACCCACGATGGTATGCCAGGCCAACAGTTGAATTATCCTAAATTATTTAAAGATTTGGATTTTTCAACCACCAATGTGTACCATAGTTTTCAGGTATATAACAGAGTGCAAAGCAACTATGACAGAATCAGAGGTTATGGAAAAGGCATGCATTGGCTTTTCGAAACTGCACCTAACCATTCTGGTGGAGGAAAAAAAGGAAATGCCTGGTTTATTCATCAGCCTGAGGGATCAATGAGAGCCGCCATCTGGATGAATTATGCTATGGGAGGCCAGGGCTCACTGTTTTGGCTTTGGAGACAACAGGGGGCAGGACAGGAAATGCCTCATGGAGCCATTTTATCAGCCTGGGGACAACCTGTAGCTAATTATGATGAATTAAAAAACCTGGGCAAAGAAATAAAAGATTTAGGAGAATTGCTGATGGAACATCCGGTAAAAGGTGCTGAAGTAGCCATATACTATGACCATGACAACGACAAAGTATTAAGAATAGAGGAAAGTGCAAATGGCATAAGGTATTACAACCAATGGACTAACTACTTTTATCGCCCGATAAGTGATGCTTATATACATAGAGATGTCATTAACTGGTATAGTGATATTTCCCAATATAAACTTATTTTCTTGCCACTTTCACCTATTATTCCGGAAGCCGGAAAAGAAAAACTAAAGAAATGGGTGGAACAAGGAGGAACCCTTGTACTTGGGCCTATGAGTGGATATAGAAATCAATACTTTGGGGCTAATACTGATTTTGCACTGGGAAATTTAGAACCATGGATGGGTATAAATGTAGCTACCAGACTACCAATAGATAAATTTGCAGATGAGTCAGATATTAATTTAAAGGTAAAATTAAATCAGTCTTATGGTGTTGAACCTGAAAATGCAGCATTGTGGAGTGAGGCATTAACTTCTAAAAAAGGAGAAGTTCTGGCCACTTACCTTAATGGTATGCATGACGGGAAAAATGCCATTATTGAAAACAAAGTTGGGAAGGGGAAAGTAGTGTTAATAGGTTCATTTCCAGGAAAGTCTGCCATGAAAGCTCTGGTATTAGACTTGGCCAAAGATCAAAATATTTCTCCATTAGGAGAGGGAGACCCGGATGTCTTAATTGTTCCCAGAGGAAATCAGGATAACGAATATTATTTTGTGATTAACCTGAAAAATGAAGAACAGGAGGTAATTCTGCCATTCCAGCAATTTTCAGATGAATTTACAGAAGCCAAATATCAATCGGGAAAGTTAACCCTTAAGCCTTTTGAAGTGATGTGTTTATTGAAAAACAGACAAATTTTAGAAAAAACCAGGTGATGATAAGGTATTGATGGGAAATTTAGATGGAAATATATTTTTAAATCTTTCTTTCCCAACAATTTCCTTCCCCGCCTTACTTTGAGTTCGACTTTACGCTTATGACACAGGAATAAGAGTTGGGGGCTGAAGATTCCTGAGCGTTAATCCGATTTATTGTAATTGCGAATGACCCGTAATTATCCGGGAAAATGGTAAAACCATTTCTTGGGACCAGATTTGAACCTAATGGGATAATGCAACTTTCCAATATTAAGTAGTAACTCAAAATTAATCGTGTATAATTTTTCCTTAAAAGACTGATAGCGAGATTACTATTTCTCGGAAATAATAGTACCCAGTGTGGAGCACCCGGTATGGAGTACCTCGTGTGGACCACTGGTGCTTAAAAATCAATTTATATTAAAATCCCATTGAATATATACCATAATATGAGGAAACTTATAATGTTAAAAATATCATTTTTAGTCTTTTTCCCCATACTCCTTTTTAGTTCCTGTCAGCAAAAGGAGTATGACTATGACCTTATCGTGTATGGGGGCACTTCCAGTGGGGTTATTGCTGCATACACAGGCTCTATGGAGGGCCTTAAGGTTTTATTAGTTGAACCAGGGAAGCATTTGGGTGGGCTGAGTGCTTCGGGATTGGGCGAAACTGATATAGGAAATAAATATACCGTAACAGGATTATCACGTGATTTTTACAGGCGGTTGGGTAAGCATTATGGCAGCTTTGAAGCTTGGCGGTTTGAACCACATGTTGCTGAAAAGGTTTTTAACGATTTTATAAAAGAAGCAAAGGTGGAATTGCTTTACGACCATCGGCTGAATGATTTGCAGAAGGAAGGGACTGAGATCATTACAATTTCCCTGGAGAATAGCCTTAACCCGGAATCAGCATTAAAAACATTTAGTGCCCGTGTTTTTATTGATGCTTCCTATGAAGGAGATTTAATGGCCAAAGCCGGAGTTTCTTATCATATTGGAAGGGAAGGAAATGCAAAGTATGGGGAACAATTAAACGGGGTTGTTGAATTAGTAAAAACCAACCAGATTCCTGACGGGATTGACCCATATATCATTTCTGGTGATTCTACAAGTGGGTTGATATGGGGTGTCAGTGATGAGCGAATGGGTAATACGGGGGTTGCTGATAAAAAATTGCAGGCTTATAATTACCGACTTTGCCTTACTACGGATACCACTAATATGATCCCTTTTTCAAAACCAAATAATTACGATCCGGAAAAATACGAGTTACTAAGAAGAATTATCAAAAAAAGGGAAGAAGCAAAATGGGTACAGCGTATTTTTCAGCTTTACTTAAGGGTAATGCCTATTCCTAATCAAAAAACTGATATTAATAATAAGGGAGGTTTTTCCACCGATATGATTGGGGAGAACTGGGATTATCCTGAAGCCTCTTATGAAAGGCGGAAGGAAATTGAACAGGAGCATAGGGCATATATTGAGGGTTTGCTGTATTTCCTTGCAAATGATCCTGAAATTCCTCAACATATTAAAGGTCAGATGAGGGAGCATGGATGGCCAAAAGATGAATTCCAGGACAATGGAGGATTTCCTCACCAGATTTATGTGCGTGAAGCAAGAAGAATGGTTGGAGACTTTGTAATGACAGAGGACCATGTAAGAGGTAAAAAGCCTATTGAGGATACAATTGCCATGGGAGCCTACAATTTAGATTCTCACCATTCAGGACGCTATGTAGTGAATGGAATGGTGAAAAATGAGGGCGAATTCCAGGTCTCTGTAAATCCTTACCCTATCTCTTTTAAAACCCTTGTACCGAAAGCAAATGAATGTTCAAATTTACTGGTATCAGCCTGTATCTCATCCAGCCATGTAGCCTATGGAAGTATTCGAATGGAACCCGTTTTTATGATGCTGGGACAGGCTGGTGGTGTAGCTGCAATTGAAATGGTAACAAAAGGAAAGTCGGCTCAGGAGCTGGAAGGAAATGATATTGAAAGAATTATTAAATCTAACCCTCTGGTAAATAATACATTTCCGGAAATTACCCTAAACAATGAAGATACAGGAAATGAAACCGTTGGGAATTGGGAAATTTCCTCTAAAAAATATACCGACCATTACCTGTTAAATTATTGGGTTACCTCAGGCAACCAGGATAAGGTTGCCAAAGCTATTCTAAACACTAAAGTACCTCAAAAAGGTGCTTATGAAGTTTTCTTTTATGTCACTGGTGTAGGAAGAAGTGATATCAAAAAAAGAGCGGCTAATGTACCTGTTACCATTACAAATGGGACAGAAACCCGAGAATTCTTTATAGATATGTCATCCAACCAAGAAAATTGGGTGAGTTTGGGAAATTACAATTTTGAGAAAGGAAAGGTTTCTATGACAATTGATGCTTCAGGGATAGAGGAAGAAGTTATTGCCGATGCAGTTATTCTGCAAAAAAGATAGCTCTGGCAATAGTATTTTTTTTCAATTAAAATAGATAGATCAGATATGAGAACAATTTTAATGCTTGCGATATTAGGTTTTATGATTGCTTGTGATTCAAGAAAATTTGAACAAAGCACTAGTGATAAACTATTGGCTGCATATTATTTTGGAGCTGGTTATTTTACCCTTGTACCAGCCAATATCAGGCATGATCTGGATGAGATGAAACAGCTGGGTACTGATATAGTTTGCATTGGCATCACTGAAAATGACATTAAATATAATGATGCCAATATAAAATTCATTGTGGAGGAGGCCCATCAAAGGGGAATGCAGGTGTATGTGGTTCCTTCAAGAATGGCAGGTATTACTGCTGGCCAGCCAGTAGAGCCACCATTATTCGGATATCATCATCCTCATACGGTAACTATTAAGAAAGATGATTCTCCCATTTTTCGAAAATCACATGGTATTCTGAGCAGTTTTTATCATCCTGAAGTAAAGGATTACTTTATTTCACTCACGTCAAAAATGGTTACAGAATTCAATCTTGATGGTGTAATCTGGGATGAACCCAAATCTACCTTTATTGGCTGGCAGGATTTTTCTCCCCTTGCGCTTCAACACAACCCGGATTCCAGCTATGTGGTGTATATGGAGGATTTTGCTCGCTTCTTTTCTGATGTAAATGCCCAACTAAAAAAAGTTAAACCTGAATTGCAAATCGTATTTTTTGATGAAGCTTGTAGAAATGATACTGTTGTGCAGGAATGTGCCAAAATACAAAATCTGGATTTTTATGGTGCTGATGGGCATCCTTATCCTACAGAAAAATCTGAACATACCGGGAACCGGGCTTTAAAGGTATTACCAGTCTGGGGAGAAAGATTTCTAAAGGCCGGAAGAAAGAACGGTTTAAAAACCATGATGCTGGTAGAGAATCATTATCTCACAGGAGTGCAACTGGATCATATGGAAGAAACTTTACCGGAAATTATTAACTATGATTTGGACATGTTGATATATTATTATTATGGATTTTACAAGGATGACACGGAACGAAATATGGATATCATCAAGAAAAACATCAAAAAATTTAAGCAAGTAAATTAATGAAACGGTTATTATTTCTACTATTTTTTCCGGTTCATATTGGTCTTTTTGCCCAACAAATCGATTTTAGAGCCTGGCAATTTCATGCGCTTGACACCTCCTATATGCGAAAAGCCATTGACCTTGCTCCAGAATATAATATCACCTCTATTGTGATGTCGCATGGAGCATTGAGTAACGCGATGGAGCTGTATCAGGAAAAGTTCGAACCTAATACCATAAGCAATCAGGGTGCGCAATTGAAAGCAATAGCAAATTATGCCCGGAAGAAGGAAATAGAAACCCACATCTGGATACATGAACTGGCAGATATTCCCGAAAAATTCAAGGTAGGGAAGCGGGTAAATTTGGATGATAAAAAGCTCTGGAAATACTTAACGCAAAGATACGAGGCTGTCTTTAAAGATTATCCTGAATTTGCGGGGATGCAAATCACTTTTCACGAAACGGAATTTAAGATTTTTGATGATGCAGAGGTAGTTTCAAAAATGTCCCAGCCAGAACGTTTTGCCAAGTTGATTAAAACGGTGTTCGATGTCTGCAAGAAGTATGATAAAAAACTCATTGTAAGGACCTTTTTGTATGAGTCGGAGGAATATGATTGGGTAAAAGAAGGGTTGTTAAAATCAGACAATGATATCATTATTCAAACGAAGTGTGCTCCAAATGATTGGCAACCGTTTTTCCCCCACAATGCCATGATAGGAGCATTTCCCAACAAAAAACAGATCATTGAGTATGATGCTTCTGCTGAATATATGGGAAGGAATTTCATCGTTTGGGCTGCACCTCATTACTTTCAATATCGGTGGAAGTATGCGGTTCAATATCCTCAGGTGATTGGCTACAATGTCCGGCTGGATCATTCTGCTTATGATGCGCTTTTTACCCCCAATGAAATTAATATCTATGCACTTGCAAAACTTGCCGAAAATCCTGACTACGATATGGAAAAACTTTGGCGGGATTGGGCACACAAAAAATATGGGGCAAATGCAGCCAAAGCTGCTATTGAGATTTTAAAACCTACCTATGATATGGTAAACAAGGTCTATTTTCCGCAAGGAGTATGGTTTGGTAATCATTCTAAGCTCACTCATTTTGAATATGGAGAAAATCGAATTCCATACATTGCCCACTGGGATGAATCCTGGCAACCTGTAGTTGATAAATTGATGAATCCGACAGAGGAAGTGCTGAGGGAACTTGTGACAGAAAAAGATTCCGCCCTGCTTCTAACTCAACAAAGCCTTTGGAAATTACATGAGTCACAAGACTTATTCAAAAAGGAAGACTTCCAAGATTTGAATGAGAGATTACTTTTTCAGCTGCATTTTACGCTCCTGGCCAAGTCGAATGTCAAATTGCATTTTGGGGTGAAAATGGCACGAGTTGACAAGAAATATATTCCATATGTGGTGGATGAACTGAAAGTTTTTCGGGCTTATGGGTCTGCTATCCCTGAATTCATCCGAAACAAGAAAAACAATTGGTTGCTGGATCCACTTGTAGTGGAGAAGGTGGCAAAGCGCATCGAGAATCAACTCAATCAATTAGACTAAGGAAAGAAAAATATACTGTTGCTGATATGGGGATTTCAGGTTAATGCTGATGTTCGCCTGCCCCTTTTCTTTAGCGATAATATGGTTTTAAACTAGATATGAAACTCAGCAGTCAAAATAGTTTTCCACCTGTCATTGATTCATCTGAAGTCTTATTTAATTAATTCTAAGTAAATGAAATTGAAAAATACATTCTTAATTATACTTTTCCTGATTCAGGTAAATGCTTCATTCGGACAAAAACAGGAAAAACAGTTCGATTCTAAACCAAACATCATATTGTTTCTGGCTGACGACATGGGTTGGGGCGATGCGGGTTGCTATGGACAGGAAAAAATAAAAACTCCAAACCTGGATAAAATGGCTAAAAATGGTTTGCGATTTACCAATGCATATACCGTCTCTCCGGTTTGTGCACCGGCCCGATCTGGTTTGATTGAAGGTTTGCACTCGGGGCATACACTAGTCCGAAATAATAAATCACGCGAAGGTAAAAATGTGAGCTTCAGCAAAGAGAATTATACCATGGCCGAAATGCTAAAAGAGGCCGGATATAGCACAGGTTTGTTTGGAAAATGGGGTTTGGCTGATGCCGGAACGGATGGAATTCCTACTAAACAAGGCTTTGATGAATTTTATGGGTTTCTTGATCAGCGAAAAGCTCATTACTACTATCCTGATTCGCTTTGGCACAATGAAGAATTAATTGATGTCCCATTATCAGAAGAAAAGCAATACAGTTCGGCCGACTGGTACCTTGATAAAGCAAAGGATTTTATCAAAAAAGAAAAAGACGGGCCATTCTTTGCCTATATCCCTACTCAACTCCCGCATTTGTACATGCCTTATCGTCCCATGGATTGCTATAAGGATAAGCCCTGGCCTGAAGGGGACAAACGGTGGGCAACCATGATTTCGACTATAGATCAACAAATGGGTGAGCTGGTTGAGCTCATAGACTCACTGGGCATTTCTGAAAATACCATAATCCTGTTTTTAAGTGACAATGGCGGAGGAAACGGACAGCGGATTTATTATCACGATGTCCGGTTTTTTAAATCCAATGCCAATTTCCGTGGAATGAAACGTGACCTGTTTGAGGGCGGAATTCGTGTTCCGTTCATTATTCAGTGGGAAGGGACAATCAAGAAAGGCATTTCTGATGAACCTGTTGCTTATTACGACCTTATGTCGACCTTGGGAGAACTGGCTGGGAATATTCCTCAAAATACGGATGGTGAAAGCCTGGTGAAATTATTTACAGGTATATCTAACAAGCTGAACAGGGAATACCTTTACTGGGAATTCCCGGATATAGCATCTCCCAATAGCAAATTTGCTGTCAGAAAGGGGAAATGGAAGGGTGTAAAAGAGTGGATGGGTGCTCCTTTGCAAATCTATAACCTGGAAGAAGATCCGGAAGAATTATATAACTGGCATTATGAACGTCAGGATTTGGTAGAAGAATTTGAGGCAATCATGAAAAAAGAACATGAGCCATCGAAGTACTGGCCACTGAGAAATGAGTAAGAACCCATAACTATAAACTTGGAGAAAATACATATTTAAAACAGAATAAAGACTATGAAAATAAATCTTCTGCTTTTATTGGTTTTGATCACCTCTCAGATTCAGGCTGAAATCAAGTTACCAGATTTGTTCCAGGATAAGATGGTACTCCAACGTAATCAGGAGCTGATAATATGGGGTTGGGCCGACAAGGATGAAAAGGTTACCGTTTCTTTCAACGGTCAAACGCGGAAAACCAAAGCTGATAAAGAAGGGAAATGGCAGGTGGTCCTTAATGCCATGCCTGCCTCTTCCGAGCCTTTGGAAATGAAGGTTTCAGGCAAAAATGAAATCACCATCAAAAATATTTTGATTGGTGACCTATGGATTTGTAGTGGGCAATCTAATATGAACTATATCATTGAGCGCTTCTCATACGCTGAAAAGGAAGCAAAAAGTGCCAATTTCCCTTTGCTCAGGATGATTACGGTAGAGAAGGAGTTTTCAGTAATTGAAGAAAAGGAACTAACCACAGGAAAGTGGATTGAAGCTGTGGGAACCGATATTTATGGTTTTTCGGCTACCGCTTATTTTTTTGGAAAGAACCTGCATCAAAACCTGGATATTCCTATTGGTTTGATTGCTAGTTCATGGGGAGGAACGAATGTAGAATCCTGGATGCCCCAGCTTTCTTTAAATGCATTTCCTACCCTTAACGCTGTCTTTCAGAATAAAAAGAAGGATTTACTGGCACAAAATATTGAGGAAAAAGAAGCGGAAAGGTCTCGACTTATTGATACAATTGCAAAAACAGGAATTGGCATAGATGAGCAATGGTATCTCCCCGAACACGAAATTTCAGGCTGGGAAGAGATGGTAATTCCAATGGAAAAAACAAATCCTGTTTTCGAGGCTGTAGATGGTGCCCTTTGGTTAAAAAAGGAATTTGAAATTCCTACTCCATTTCGGGGCAGAGACTTGAAGTTCAATTTAGGACAAATAAATGACTATGATAAAGTCTGGATAAACGGACATGAAGTTGGAGAGTCAATAAGAAATACTGACTGGAGAAATTATACAGTTAAAAAAGAAATCCTGAAACCAGGGAAGAACCAGATTACCGTCAGGATTTTTGATTATAGTAATACTGGTGGATGGATTACCAATCCGTTTTACATCAACATGCATCCTATAGGGGATACTAAGGGATATTACCTCTTGAGTGGTGACTGGAAGTATAAAATGGGAAAGGTCTTGCAACAACCACTTATATTACCAGAAATTCCTGATAGGCTATTTCGATTGACACAAACGATTCCTTCCTGTTTATTTAATAAAATGATTTATCCAATCACTCAACTTTCCATTACCGGGGTTATTTGGTACCAGGGAGAATCAAATGAATCCCGTGCTTTTGAATATAGTCAATTTTTTCCTGCCATGATTCAGGGCTGGCGTAAGGCATTCAGGCAAGATGATTTGCCTTTCCTTTTTGTACAATTGCCTAATTATCAGGGAAAGAAAAGCCAGGGTCTAGATGACAAGGCTCCCAACTGGCCGGAATTGCGGTTTGCTCAGTCCAAAGGACTGGAATTACCAAACACCGGAATGGCTGTAGCAATTGATTTAGGAGAAGCAAAAAATATTCATCCTCAAAATAAACAGGATGTAGGAAAACGACTGGCACTAGCAGCTTTGGGAATTCAGTATCATCAAAATATCCAGTTTAAAGCTCCTACTTATCAAGCAAAAGAAATTCAGGGAAATAAAATTTATTTAACATTCAATGATGTAGCTGATAGTTTGATCAATACAAATGAAGATTATGAAGGACCATTATTAAATCATTTTGAAGTGGCTGATGAATCCGGAGTTTTTTATCCAGCTAAAGCTAAAATCATAAGTGAAAATACAATTGAGGTGTGGAATGACAAAGTGAAGTTACCTAAAGATGTACGCTATGCCTGGCGGAATAACCCTGATAATATCAACTTTTATAGTAACAAGGGACTTCCTGTAATACCCTTTCGTACGGATGAATGGGAATGGGAAACCAAAAATAATTCCTATGTTGATCAAGTGAAGAAACTTTCTATTGAATGAAAATGAAAAACCATCCATTTTATTTAGTATTAAAAAAATTATTAAAGGTGAATTTTTCAAAAAAATCAATTCACCTGTTAACGTATGTGGGAATTCTGTTGCTGATTGGTGCATGTTCATCAGAAAAATCAGAAACAAAATCAAAACCCAATATCATTTTTATTCTTGCAGATGATCTGGGTTGGAAGGATGTGAGTTATAATGGCAGCAAATTTTATGAAACACCAAATCTGGATAAACTGGCAGGAGTTGGTTTTCAATTTACCAATGCTTATGCCAATGCACCCAATTGTGCACCAACGCGTGCCTGTATTTTAACAGGCCAGTATCCACAACGACATGGTATTTTAACTGTAGGGGAATCAGACAGAGGGGATAAAAAGGCACAAAAACTTATACCAGTTCCTAATGAAGAAGTATTGAATACCGGAACAATTTCCATAGCTGAAGTATTAAAAACGGCCGGATACCACAATGCTTTTATTGGGAAATGGCATTTGGGGAATCATAAAGAGACAAGCCCTTTAGCACATGGCTTTGATTATAGCCTTGCAGGCTGGGAGAGGGGCAGTCCTATTTCGTATTTTGCTCCATATAAGAACCCGGCACTGAAAGACGGCCCGGAAGGAGAGCATTTAACGGACCGATTAACCACTGAAGCAATCCGCTATTTAAAATCCCGGGAAAAGGAAGATCAGCCATTTTTTCTTTACCTCTCGTATTACGCAGTACATGCTCCTTTTCAGGCAAAAGACAGCCTGGTTCAAAAATACAAATCGAAGAAGGCAGAAGATACGCAGGATAATGCCATTTATGCAGGAATGGTTGAAACACTGGATACCAACATTGGGCGGTTGAGTGACTTTCTCCATAATAGTGATTTAATGGAAAATACCATTCTCGTGTTTTATTCAGACAATGGGGGTTCGTTCAGAGCAACAGTAAATACACCTTTAAAAGGAGCAAAAGGAATGCTTTATGAAGGTGGTATCAGGGTGCCTGCCTTTATCTATTCTCCTCAAATTTACCCTGAACCCGGAAAAATTGAATCGCCAATGCTCAGCACTGATTTATTGCCCACATTTATGGATTGGGCCGAAGTCAAAGCAAACCCCAAACAAAAACTTGATGGAGAAAGTGTGGTGTCCCTTCTGAATGGAGAGCAAGCAAAAGAACGGACGCTATTCTGGTATTCTCCGGTATATCTTTCGGGAAGTGAACATGACTATGCCTTTAGGAATACACCCGGAGCCGCAATTCGTAAAGGCCCCTTCAAGCTGATATGGAGATTCGATAAGCATGAGGCTGAATTATATGATCTTCAAAATGACATTTCAGAAAAGCAAAATCTCAAAGCATTAAATCCAGGTAAATATGATGAACTTTTTCAGGAGCTCAAATCCTGGCTTCAAGAAACAAATGCAGAAGTGTGTACTGAAACCAACCCAATCTTTGATGAGCACTACACATTTGGAAAGTATAAAAGGATTCAATACTGACTGTAAAATGAAGTAAAATATAGATTTCAGAAAAATAAAATTTAGTTAATATGAAGTATAGCAAACTAACAAGTCTACTAAACCTTTTTACAGGGATTTTTTTAGTGCTTAGCGCGTGTTCCTCTCCAAAAGAACAGCCTCTAAAAATTGTATCCAAACCGAATGTCATTTTTGTGATGGTAGATGACCTTGGATATGGTGATCTGGGGAGTTTTGGCCAGCAGGTTGTTCCTACTCCGAATCTCGATGAAATGGCCGCTGAAGGAATCCGTTTCACAAACTGCTACTCTGGATCACCGGTTTGTGCCCCAGCCAGAAGTACCCTGATGACTGGTATGCATACAGGACACACAACAGTTCGTGGAAACAAATCACAGGTTCCTGTTCCGGCAGAGCTTTCAGGTAATCCTGGACGTGTACCGCTTAATCCTGAGGATATCACCATAGCAGAAGTGCTCAAAGATGCAGGATATGTTACCGGAATTACGGGTAAATGGGGACTTGGAGAGCCAGGCTCTGTAGGTGTGCCAAATGAACAGGGCTTTGATCAGTGGTTGGGATACCTGAATCAGAAACGTGCTCACGATCACTTTATAGATTATTTCTGGCACAACAAAGATACCCTATGGCTGGAAGGAAATGATGCTGCTTTTAATAAATCTAATGTCACTTTCAGTCACAACCTGTTTACTGATTTTGCCCTGGATTTTATTGAGAATAATAAAGATACTTCCTTTTTCCTGTACCTGCCGTATTGTCTGCCACATGACCATTACCATATTTCTGATGAAGATTTAGTGAATTTTAAGGATAAGGACTGGACGGAAAATGAAAAGGTATATGCCGCTATGGTAGCAAAAATTGACCGTGATATGGGGCATATCATGACCAAAATAGCAGATTTGGGTTTGGATGAAAATACTATGATTTTCTTTTGCTCCGATAATGGTGCTGCCAGAAGATGGGAGGGGAGGTTTGATAGTTCGGGGAAACTTAGAGGGAGGAAACGCGATATGTATGAAGGTGGTATCCGGACTCCAATGATTGTGCGTATGCCGGGTAAGGTTCCTGCCGGTGTAGTTAGCGATTACCCATGGTATTTTCCCGATGTTTTGCCCACACTTGCTGCATTCACTGGAGGATCAACTCCTGAAGGTATTGATGGCATCAATGTACTTCCTGAAATTTTAGGACAGGATTTGCCTGAAACAGAAAGGTTTATGTATTGGGAGTTTCATGAAGGCGGATTTTTTCAGGCGGTGAGATGGAAAAACTGGAAAGCTGTAAGAGAAGGTTTGGAAGGCAAACTAGAGCTCTACGATTTGGCAAATGATGAAGCAGAACAAAACAACATTAGTGCGGAAAACCCGGAGGTTGTTAAAACAATAGAAAATTATTTACTCACTGCAAGAACGAAATCACCTTATTGGAATCCTAAACAATTAAAATAATGAATAGACATTTATTACAATTATCAATCATCTCTTTTGCAGGACTTATCACCTTATTGATGAGCAGCACAAATCCGGTGAAAGGTCAGAAATCTCAGCCAAATATCATCATTATATTTGCGGATGATCTTGGGTACGGGGATCTTTCTTGCTATGGTCATCCAACTATTATTACTCCCCAGCTGGATAAAATGGCATATGAGGGTCAAAAATGGACAAATTTCTATGTTGCCGCTTCTGTTTGTACACCCAGTCGTGCAGGTCTGTTAACAGGTCGTTATCCTGTAAGGAGCGGAATGTGTAGTGACAAAAGCCGGGTATTGTTTCCAAACTCCACAGGAGGAATACCACAAAATGAAATTACTATTGCTGAACAGCTAAAGAATGCAGGCTACACTACGGCTGCGGTTGGAAAATGGCATCTTGGCCACCGGAAGGAGTTTTTACCCACTAACAATGGATTTGATAGTTATTTTGGAATTCCATACAGCAATGATATGGACCGGAAGAAGCCCAAGGAAATTTCTCGCAAGGAGGTTTTCTGGGAAGCAAAATCAGAGTATTTTAATGTGCCACTTCTTAAAGATGAAGCAGAATATGAACGTCCGGCAAACCAGGAAACCTTAACAAAAAGATATAATGAGGCTGCAGTTAGTTTTATAAAAGAAAATAAGGATAAGCCATTCTTTTTGTATCTGGCTCATAACCTCCCACATGTTCCTTTGTTTGCCTCAAAGGAAATGCTTGGTAAATCCAAAAGAGGGCTATTTGGAGATGTGGTTCAGGAAATAGATCATGGAGTTGGTCAAATTATGGAAGCTTTGAAAGAAACCGGATTAGATGAAAATACATTGGTGGTATTTACTTCTGACAATGGTCCCTGGCTTTCTTACGAAGATCATGGAGGATCTGCTGGTTTGTTACATGATGGAAAAGGAACTACCTGGGAAGGGGGGATGAGAGTGCCTGCCATTTTCTGGTGGCCCGGAAAAGTGAAACCTGCAGTTGTGGATCAAATGGGTTCAACCTTGGATTTGTTTAACATTTGTAGCAATCTGGCAGGTATAGAAATGCCGGTTGACAGGATTATGGATGGGTACGATTTGAGCCCTGTATTGTTAGATTTGGTACAATCACCACGTGAGGAATTGTACTACTATCGTGGGACAAGTATTTATGCAGCCAGAAAAGGTCCATATAAATTACATTACATCACCGAAACAGAATATACAAAGGATAATAACAAAATTGTCCATGAAAAACCATTGCTGTATAATGTGGAGGTTGATCCTTCAGAAAAGTACAATATTGCTGATGAGTTTCCTGAAGTAGTGGAGGCGATTGATCTCATGGTAAAACAACATAAAGCCAAGGTGGTTCCTGTAAAAGATCAATTGGCCGAACGTATAAAAAAGAATAAATAAACGAGATAAGGTTAATAGTTTAAGTATAAAATAGGAATGATGAGAATTTGTAAGGTTTTAGGGGTAATATTGATTTTCCTGCTATTTACATCACCAATAATTGCCTTTGGCAATATGGAATATAATATTCTGGATTATAATGCTGTAGGAGATGGAGTTACGGATAATCGCGAAGCTATGCAGGCAGCTATTGATGAAGCGTATAAAGCAGGAGGTGGGCGTGTAGTTGTTCCTCCAGGGAATTATTTAACCGGAGGTATTGAGTTGAAAGAAAATGTAACATTTTACATAGATGGGGGAGCTACCATTCTTGGAAGCAAGGAATTATCAAGTTATGCAACGCACGAAGGATTTGACCAGCATGGAAATTCCATCAAACGTCAATACCTCATATCAGTAAAAAACACCAAAAAAGTTACCATTTGTGGTAGTGGAACAGTGAATGGACAGGGATTGCATTACTGGGAAAATCAGCCTTTACTCCCACATTGGATTAAGGCCAAACCAGAAAGGCCAAATGCCTTGCTCGAGATAGCAGATTCAGAAAATATCATCATTAGGGATATTACCCTGACTAATTCACCAAACTGGACGTGTCATGTTTTACATAGCTCGGATATCTTAATTCAGGGTATTCGAATTATCAATAGCCTGTATGCTCCCAATGCAGATGGAATTGATATTACAGGAAGTCAGGATGTACGTGTTTCAGATTGTGACATTACCACATGTGATGATGGTATTGTACTGAAAACCTGGAAAAATGGCAAACCCTGTGAAGATATCACTGTAACAAACTGCACAATAGAAACCCTTTGTGCAGCTTTAAAATTAGGAACGGAATCTTATGCTGATTACAGGCGGATTTCATTTAGCAATTGTGTGGTTAAGGCTGCCTCCAGATTATTTGCCATTTATGTCCGTGATGGTTGTACAGTTGACGGGGTAGTAGTATCCAATATTGTTGGAACTACAAAAGCACCATTGGTACTTAATCGGCCTATTCAGATTATGATTACCAAACGGAATGAAAATTCCAAATTAGGGCATATTAGAAATGTAATGATTGACCAGGTGATTTGCAAAACAGATGGTCGGCTACTCATTACTGCAGACGATGGCTCAAGTATCGATAATCTAAACATTTCTAAAATGCATCTGGATTTTCAATTTATTGAAGATCCTGTTGCTGTGGGAGCAGATATAAAAAGTGGACAGTTTCCACTAAACCAACCGCATCTCATTCAGAAAAGGGCTGCTGTAGTAGTGAAAAACTTACACAATTTTCAGCTGAAAGACCTGACCATTGACTGGCCAAAAGAGGACGTTCCGGAAGATTGGCAAATCCCGGTGAGATTAATTAATGGAGACTTTGATTTAAAATTCAGACACAACTATGAATCACCAAGACAAACGGATTTAATGGTGGTTTATGGCGAAAATATGGATGGGGGAATCCTCTCAAATCCATTGGTTAAATCCTCGGCTGATCACCTTCAGCATTACAAATTGGAAAACTCTTCAATTAAAATTACCGAATAGATGTTACAAAGAAATTTCTTTATACTTATTGTTGGTCTGATCTTGTTGGGCTGTGCATCACAAAAACAGGAAAAACCAGACTCAAAATATTCTTATCGCGGCTGGAATATCCTTTCTAATCATCGGGAGAATGGATTAAAAACTTTGGATGCTGCGGCTAAATATGGTATCAATCATATCGAATTAAGTCATTATCAATTATGCCATGATCTGAAAGATTTGAAAAATGAAAAGAAGCGAAATGATGTTAACTTTTTTATTGAGGAGGCTCATAAACGTGGAATTGAAGATGTGTTTGTATGGGACCATGCTTTTTACCATTTGGATTATTACCCTGACCGATTTAAGGTTGAGAGTGATCAGGAACAGGATCTTACCCACCATACCAAACATTTCGAAGGGGGAATAAACAAGCAGCTCGATCTTGATAACCCTGAATTTTGGGAATGGGTATATCAGGATTATGATACTCTGCTGTCTTATGCGCCTGAGTTAGATGGGGTGGTATTGACTTTTATAGAAACGGGTTCATATGTACTTTATCAGCATTCAGATAAAATGAAAACAGGGGGTGAAAAAATCGCTGCACTAGTAGATTCTCTGGGAGGTTATTTCATTGATAAAAAAGGGTTGAAACTTACCATTCGTACCTTTATTTACAACCAATTTGAGAAAGATAATATCATTGAGGCTCTCAAAAAAATTAAAAGGGATGATATTACTGTAATGATTAAGATGGTTCCACATGATTGGTTTATGACTTACCCTTATCAGGATTATCTGGCAGATATTCCTTTCCCTGTTGTTATTGAATACGATTGTGGTATGGAATACGCGGGTGAAAATGTTATTCTAAATACTTTTCCGGAGTATTTTGCGGATGCCTTTAAATATTATCATCAATTCGAAAATGTTACTGGGTTTTGTGCCAGAAGCGATCGATTTGAAGAAACAGCTGCGGTAGGAACCCCTGGTGAGTTAAATCTTTATTTGCTTTCAGAGCTAGCTGAAAATCCGGATATGTCCCACAATGAAATTACCAGTAATTTTATTAGGAACACTTACGGGGAACAAGTTTTAACACCTATCAAACCATTATTCGACTCGGCATGGAACACCATTATGGCCTCTATGTATACCATGGGCACACATACTGCCAATCATTCCCGTTTAAATTATCACAGGGATAATATTTATCAGACCCACACCACCGGAGAATGGTATCCTGTTAATCAGCAAATAAGTACTATCAAACACGGAGTGAACAAAGATCTTCATAATTATAAAGATGTGATAAACCGTCTTGCTTTTCCAAAGTTTAAAACGGATACTGTTGGTTTACGAAAGGACATTAGCTGGGTGCTGGATGCAGGCTGGCTTAATCCGGGAGAAGAAATGAATGAGGAATTTCTAAATGATATTATCACTGAAAAGCAATATGCAGTAAATCTGGCAGAAGAGGCTATGCAGCAATTCGAAAAAGCCAAACCATTTATTGAAGATAAAAAAGTGGCTGACAATCTTTACCATACCATTAACAGAACGGTTATTTTCACCAGGGAAAGAATGGCTATGGCACAAGCCGTTTATGGTTATCGTTTGTGGAGCCGTGGCAAAGAATACCAAACCCCAGCATTGCAGCAGCTCATTTGGGATGGCTTAACTTTAGGTAGTGAAATGTTGGATAGAATTGACAATTATCCTGTGCACACACCATTGGGGCAATGGCGCTGGACCCGTGACCGGGAATCTTTCGATGTGTATTACAAGGCAATTGCCGAAACTGGATGGAAAGAATTTGGGCTTGAAGGTATAATTGTACCCAAGCCTTAACCCGGTTTTTTCTCAAAAGAGGGAAAAATATTTACCCCGATGTATTGAAAAATTTCAGGCAATGGCGTTTTTTATTTTTCCCTTTTTTTGTAAAAAAATGGGGTTTTTCTAATTCACAAATGTCGGTTTTTGATTTTTTAAATCTCTAATTACAGATTTAATCATATTAGTCTTTGACAAGTTTCCATTAGATAAGAATTTAATAATGTGGTACTCTTTAAGTTTTAGTCTTTTAAAAATTTCGTCAACAGAACAGCCCTTCTCACTTAAGATGGAAACCTGAGAAAAGAAATTTTCCAAAAAGCTAAGCTTGTCCCTTAATTTTTGTTTGCCATTAATTAGCTGCGGGTTATGGCTGCAAAGTAGCGCTTTAAATTCAAGTTCCAGAATTGATTTTATAGAATTAATTTGGGTTGCGATGCTTTCGTCTTTAAGGAAGTAGCCAATGTAGGAATTTACGTATAAATCTGCCGAAAATAACCATTGTCTGTTTTCTTCATATAGAGCAACCATATCTGAAGCATGACCGGGGATAGGAATTATTTTAAACCTGAAATGATTGGTCTCAATATAGTCATCCTTGGGCAGCAAGTCATTTTGAGATTCTCTGTTTCCCCAAAGCAAGTATTGCACAAAGCTCAATTTTGGAGGAGACTTCATTATTGAGCAGCATAGTGTTGAAGCAAAGATGTCACATTGGAAATTTTCACGCAATACCTGAATATTTCCAGAGTGGTCTTCGTGATGATGAGTGATAAATATCTGTTCTATTCCCAGGTTTTGCGTTTTAGCGACAATCTGTTTTCTCATTCTGCTATGCCCGGTGTCTATCAACAGTCCATCAATAAAGTAAATGTGTGAAAACATTTTAGGTTTACCAAATGGAAGTTTTCCAAATTTAAAACCTGTAATATCTTCATACTTGAAATTTTCTGTTACGATCAATGGTGTTTTGTTTATTGGTGAAAAACAAACCCTTTTTCCACTCCGGTTTGTCTTTAATTCTGAACTCCAAATATATAATCAGAGATCTACATCTGGATACCTTTTTGTTCTGGAATTGGAGGTGGAATTTTTGTTGGGTCATCATCAATCATTTCACGGATGTCAATTTCTATTCCTCTTGACATAGTGGTAATCGGTACATCATTGGCAATTCCTTCAAAAGGATTCTCTGAAACTTCTCCAATACGTTCCATTGTATGAAAAATCCATGAAACGATCACGCTAAAGGGGATTGCCAGCCACACAAATCCCTGTCTGATAATTTCAATATACCATGGTGGGGTATCATAACTCTCCAATATTTTCATACCAATCTCATCAAATACATTTATAGTTCCAAAAGGCAAAAGCAGAATAAAAATCCAAATAAAGAACAGGTTTAAAGTGGCAAATTGTCTCGGATATGGGAAATTTTTAATCCGTTCCAATTTCCCCTGAAGGGTGAAAAATTCCGTAATTAACCGTTCCATTTCTAAAAAGGAAAATTCCCAAATATATCCACTCTCTTTCAGGGTTCTCAATTGTTTGGATTGCAGATTTAAACAGGCAGCAGGCTTGTTTTTTTTGCTTAAAATGTAGGTTTGTTCTGATGGTGACAAATAACCTTGAAGTTCATCTTCCAATGAATATATGCGTTCGTTAATTTTAACATCTTTCATGTATTCAATGTCGGAGCTGTTGACATTAGACATTTCCCATCCTCTCGGGGCTCTTAAGGCATGTCTTAATGCTGTCATCCAGGCAATGTGGCGCATGATTATTTCTTTTCTGATCCTGGAAAGGTCAAGGTCAGTTCGACTTACTATGGTGTGTTCGTGGGTTATAAAATCATTAACCATTATAGTAAAAGAACGGGAAGCATTTACAATGCCTCCCCAAACTTTTCGTGCTTCCCATAAGCGCCCATATGAAGCATTATTTTTAAAGCCTACAATAAACGCCAATGCACTACCTACCATGGCTAATGGAAACCAGGGCAAATGGATGAATTTCCAATCGAAAACTACGTATAAAACCGTTGGAATGGTAGAAATGATGATGAACTTATAAATGTTTCTACGTGTCCATAACAACATTATTTTTAATGAATAATTCCGCTTAGCATACATTAGCTTATAGTGATTTTATGGCTTCAATTAATACTTCAGGATCCGGTCTTTTAGTATAGTCAACAGAATATTCTGCATATTTGATTATCCCATCTTTACCTATTATAAAGCGAGCCGGAACGGGTAAAGTCCATGAATCATCTCCATTATAATTTGGCAGGCTGATGGTGAATTTTTCATTGTACAAGGATTTAAGGGGATCAACCATTTTCCATTGCAAGCCAAACCTCGAAGCAATTTCATTTCCTCTGTCACTTAGTAAATCAAAATTTAATCCCTGTTGTTCGACAATTTGCTGGTTATATTTTGGTAATTGCGGGGATATACTTACCATTGTTGCCCCCAACTTATTTAACTGAGCGGTATAGCGTTTTAAATTGGCCAAATCTGTATTACAATAAGGACACCATACCCCTCGGTAAAAGGTAATGACCAATAAGCCTTCTTTCAATAAATTTTTACTTGAAATAACTTCCCCTTTTTGATTTACCAGAGAAAATTCAGGAGCAGGTTCACCTTCCTTTAATATCTGATCTCCAATGCCCGAAGCTTCCAAATCTCTGGTAGACTGGTGCATGATTTCCACATATTCGGAAGGCATTTTTCCTTCAATCTTCTCTTTTAATTTATCAAGACTTTGTTGTAATTTCATTATTTAAACCTTTTGAATTAATTCTTCTTTAATATGTTTTTCAAATCGGATAAAATCATTTTCCACTTCAGGATTTTTCATCACATCATAAGCAAAAAAAGTTTTGAGAGGGTTTAGTCCAAACCATTTAAAATTCATGTGCATGGGAAGTAATAAATCGTCCTCGCTTTTGCCATTAAAGAATTTTTCATCCGGGTTATTAAAAGCTTCCTTGGGTGCATTAGCAGTTACAGAAAGCATATAATTTCCATTAAGCAATCCTCCCAAACCATAATTTTTTTTAGGAGATTCAGCATTTCTTCCATCACCATTCGACATTTTGCCCATCATTCCGGCAGTTAGGACTTCATCCAGGTATTTTTTAAAACTCCAGGTTACTCCCATCCAGTTCAATGGTGTTTGAAGAAAGACCACATCACTCCATAGAAATTTTTCCAATTCTTCTTCCACCTCATAATCTTGCTCGGTGATAGTGGTTTTGACTTCAAAACCTGATTCTTCAAGTAACTGAGTCGCTTTTTCAACTAACCCTTTATTTAGTTTTCCTTCAGCAAAAGGGTAATACTGATGTCCGTTTAGAATGAATATTTTTTTCATGCTTTATTTTTTATTGTCTATTTGTTTAGCAAATAAACTAATAATAGTTTAAATTTGATACTATTATTCTTTTAAACACTCAAAAAAGTGGTAACCAAAAAGTAACTTATGGGAAGAAAAGTCATTGATAATCCAAATATGTGTTCCTTAGTACATGCCATGAACATCATTGGCGGGAAATGGAAACCTATAATTATTTACCTGTTGGCAAATGGCAGTATGCGCTTTGGAAAACTTTTGATGTTTACGCCTACAATTTCTAAAAAAGTGCTTACCGATCAGTTAAAGGAGCTTGAAGCGGATGGATTAATTATTCGAAAAAAGTATGCTGAAATTCCTCCAAGAGTGGAATATTCATTGTCAGACAAAGGAATCGCACTTCTTCCTGTATTGAAAGCTCTGAGTGAGTGGACTTTTGAGTCATTTGAGGAAGTTAAATTTGAAAAATGCAGAATAATTACCTTGTAAAGGCTTTCCTGATTGTTTACCAGGTTTCCCAAAGGTGAAAAGGAGTAATGCTGTTCAATAACATTATTTCTTAAACCCTTGATAAATTATTCTACTTAAAATCTTCCTTCAAGAAAGAATTCCTGGGTATTACAATAAAGGGAAGAGTAAATATAGAAACCAAATCTGTTGGTTTCTATTTTCCTTTTTAAATGAAGAAGAGGAACCTCTTTGTTTACTTCTAATAAATCTCTGGTTTTTTGTTCTGGACGTTGAGCCCAGAATTTTTGAACACCGCCTAAAATTTTAATATTGTAATTTTCAGTCAAAATCTTGAAAAGAGATTTGTTTGTCAAATTTCTTCTGGTAAAGCCTGGCAGGTTGATGTTTGGGAGATAAGTAGTTTCAAATAAAATAGGTTTTCCCTCCACTTTTCTCAACCTTTCAAGTACTATACAGCCAGCATCTATTTCGGTAGAGGAAAGTGAAAACCAAAATGGTTTTGGAAATTGTTGCCATGTTGGCTTCATGATAATTTCCGTGGTTAGTTCCTTTCCCTGAAATCCTAAAGTGGTTCCTTCTATAGATAAAATTCCAATTCCTTTTTTTAAGGATTGTACTATACTTCCTTTTCCCTGATACCTTTTAATAAGCCCTTCATTCTCCAAGGAAAGCAGAGCTTGTCTTACAGTGGGTCTGGCCGTATCAAAAGATTGACAAAGCTGGTTTTCAGAAGGGAGGTAATCTCCGGGTTTATAAGTCCCGTTTTCAATGAGATCCTTGAGTTTTTCGTATAATAATTGGTGTTTAGGCTTGTTCATAATTTTTTAACTTGTAATTACAAGTTATTTTTTTTAGTATTGCTCATATTATTATTACCAAATTAAATAGGAATAATTTGTAATTACAAGAATATCATGAAGCAATACAGAATTAATAGATTATTTAATGCCAAATCCAACAAATGTTTTGATGTGGCCATAGATCATGGTTTTTTTAATGAATTTGGATTTCTAAAAGGAATTGAGGATTTGGAGAGTGCCATAAAGGTAGTGGTGAAAGCAGGGCCCGATGCAGTTCAACTAACTGTAGGTCAGGCGAAATACCTCCAAAGAATTCCCGGAAAGGAAAAACCTGCTTTAGTTTTAAGAACTGACGTTGCGAATGTGTATGGAAAGTCTCTTCCTAAAGCTGCTTTTAGCCTGATGTTGGAAGATTGTGTAGAGCAGGCTGTGAGGAATGATGCTGCTTGTATGTGTGTTAATTTATTTCAAATACCAGGGGCACCTGAGGTTACCCAACAATGCATCGAGAATATTTTGCGATTAAAACCTGCTTCTGAAGCTTTGGGCATGCCTATGATGATAGAACCATTGGTTTTCCAGCCAAATGAGGAAAAAGGAGGCTATATGGTAGATGGGGATGAGGAAAAAATATTGCCCTTGGTTCGACAGGCTGTGGAATTAGGAGCTGATATTATTAAAGCAGACCCCACTGATGATGTTACCATTTACCACAAGGTAATTGAGGTAGCTGGAGATGTTCCGGTATTGGTAAGGGGAGGAGGCAGAGCTTCTGATGAGGAAATATTAAACAGAACTGAAGAACTTATGAAACAAGGGGCTTCAGGGATTGTATATGGAAGAAATGTGATTCAACACGAAAATCCTTCAGGAATTACCAAAGCTTTAATGGCTATCGTTCACGAAAATGCCACAGCAAAAGAAGCAGCTAAATTTTTAAAATAATGAAAGAAGTAAAAGTTGGAATAATCGGTGGAGGACTGATGGGTAGAGAAGCTGCAAGCGCATTCGGCAGATGGTTTGCTTTGCTTGATATGCCCGTAAAACCAGTTTTATATGGACTTTGTGATTTAAATGAATCCATTTTTGACTGGTACAGACAGGTAGGAACTATTGAAGTTTTTACCAACAATTATAAGGAATTGTTGAATGACTCTAAAATAGATGTGGTCTATGTAGCGGTTCCGCATAATTTACACGAACAAATTTATATCGATGTACTTGAAGCAGGCAAAGATTTAATTGCAGAAAAACCTTTTGGAATTGATGAAAATGCTTGTGAAACTATAATTGAAAAGATTAAGGAAACTGGCAGGTTTGTGAGGTGCAGTTCAGAATTTCCTTTTCTTCCTGGTCCTCAGCGGGTATTAGACTATGTCAATTCAGGAAAACTTGGTCATTTACTTGAAGTAAAATCAGGGTTTCATCATTCCAGTGATTTGAATTTTAATAAACCGATTAACTGGAAACGAATGACAAAATTCTGTGGGGAAATCGGAGTTATGGGGGATTTGGGTATGCATGCGGTTCACCTTCCATTTAGAATGGGATTTAAGCCAGAATCCGTATATGCCAACCTACAGAAAATTGTAAAGACACGACCTGATGGAAAAGGAGGGACCGCGGACTGTGATACCTGGGATAATGCTATCTTGCATACCACAATTGCCCAAGAAGATTATACCGTCCCAATGACCCTGGAGATGAAAAGAATTGCCCCATCCGAAACCAATACCTGGTTTATTGAAGTAATTGGAACTGAAGGAGCAGTGAAGTACAGTACTAAAGCTCCCAAAACTTTGTGGACATTTAAGCAGGAGGAAAAAGCACAGGTTTGGCAACAGGAAGATTTAGGTTTTCAATCAGTTATTCCTTCCATCACCGGAGGAATATTTGAACCAGGTTTTCCGGATTGTTTTCAACAAATGCTAGGGGCTTATTTTTTGGAAAGAGAAGGGAAATTAGGAGAAAAGTTTGGTTGTGCAACACCAGAGGAGGCATTATTGAGCCATAAAATTTTTAATGCTGCCCTGGAATCTGCCAAAGAAAATAAAGTGATTGGATTTTAAGGGAGTCTTAGTTTTTATACAGGCATAATTCTCTATTATTCAAAAATTACTGGTTAAAACACCTTATGGTCCTCAGCATCCTAAATTGGCAATTTCCTAGCGGGGACTTCTCTTTTGAGAGATTTCGCATTACAATAAATTGCTAAATTGAACACAGGATCACGAACACGCTGATCCTGTATCTGTATTTTAGGATTACCTTAAAATGTTAAAAACAGAAAAGTTTTAAATCAAAAGAAATGAAAAGATCATCCATTAATCAGGTGGTTCGTGAAGCTACAATGTTTTTTGAAGCCAACGGATGGACATTACCACCGAACCCAAAATGGGATGTAACTGACTTTGGTCTTGGGGATTTCAGCAAAACGGGGTTAGTATTGGTGAATCTGGCGGAAGAAAATGAATATTGCGAAAAGCTCATGTATGCCAAAAAAGGTCAGGTAACACCCGCTCATTGCCATGCAAAGAAGAAAGAAGATATTATTGTTAGAACCGGAAAACTCGCGATTCAGGTTTGGAAAGGAAAGCCGGAAAGTAACAAGGATTCATTTTCAATAAAAATAAACGGAGAGTGGTCTGATGTCATTTCAGGAGAAATCATTTACCTGAATTCAGGAGAACGGCTGACGATTGTTCCAGGAATTTATCACGAATTTTATCCTGAATCTGAAGAATGTATCATTGGAGAAGTTTCAACTGCAAATGATGATTTGAATGACAACTTTTTCATCAATCCGGATGTTGGCCGCTTTTCCGAAATAGATGAGGATGAGCCCAGAATGGTCAGATTAGTTAGTGAGGAATAGAGTTCCCAACGCTTAATTGAACCTAAAAAAACAAATTTGAAAATGGAAAAAAATGGCATTACAGCAGGTGGAAACTGGATTCTCGACAAAAACAAAATAATAAATGATTTTCCCCACCAGGATGGCTTGTGTAACATACTTGAAGAATCGGTTTCCAATGGAGGAGCTCCATATAATTTGCTGAAGAATTTATCCAGAATGGGAGCGGAATTCCCACTTCTGGGAGTAGGCATGTTGGGAAATGATACAGAGGGAGACCTTATCCTAGAGGATTGCAAAAAACATAAAATCGGAACTGATTTTTTATGGAGGAATAACCAACTCGGAACTTCCTATACCGATGTGATGACATCCAAAGCCTCAGGAAGGCGAACATTTTTTCATTACAGAGGGGCAAATGCCCTGCTTGATGTTGATCATTTTCCCCTGGACCAACTCAATTGTAAGATATTCCATTTGGGTTATTTACTGCTGCTGGACAAGCTGGATGAAGTTACTGATCATAATTTAACCAATGCAGCTTTGGTTCTACAAGGATTGCAAAGGAGAAACATTGAAACCTCTGTAGATATTGTAAGTGAAAATAGTGACCGCTTTTCCAAAGTTGTTCCGGCTTCTCTTCCTTACGTAGATTATTTATTTGTAAATGAATATGAAGCTTCCCGAATTACCGAAATTCCTACAGAAAAAGAGGGTAAAATTGATAAGCAGGCTATGGTAAAAACAGCTTGGGCATTGTTGGAGTTTGGCGTGAATAAATATATTTTCCTTCATACACCTGACGGTGTTTTAGCATTGGGGAAAGGTCAGGATGCCATATTTCAGGGAAAAGTTCAGGTTCCTCCGGATCAAATAAGTGGCACAGCAGGCGCAGGAGATGCTTTTGCGTCAGGAGTATTATTTGGTTTGCATGATAACTGGAATTTAAGGGATGCCTTAAAATTGGGTGTTTGTGTAGCGGCTTCTTCTTTAAAAAATCCATCCTGCTCAGAGAGTGTATTACCTGTAAACCAAGCTTTGGAATTAGGAGAAACATTTGGTTATTATAATTTTTAGACGTTTGATTCATCCCCATTTCCAACTCTATAATTCTTACCCTGGTGGAAGAATTGTGAAGCGATATAGAAACAAGGCAAATTACTGGGAACTATGGAATGAATTCAATTATCAGGCATTTAAAAATATGAGTCCATCAGTAGATGAAGATTACTTTAAAATGGAAAAATCATAAGCTCCTGTCATTCTGGAAAACGATCCTTGCAGCTATTTTTAGGTATAAATGTGCTTGTACAAGCAGAGGAATTCAACCTAAAATCTTAAAGAAGTACCGGATTTAAATTTTAAACCCGGTGCTTGGATAGATCAATTAATCTATAATTAATCTTTTGTTGAAAATCGACTCACCAGAAATAATTTTCACAAGGTAAATCCCCTTACTTCCAGCAAATTTTTGGGTGTTTAATTGATATGTTGTAGTTGTGTTTTTGATATTTTCATCCAACAATAATTTTCCTTCAATATTGAAGATTTTAAGTTGGATGGAATTGTCCTGAGTAAATCCTTTTAAATCAATTCTGGCTTTTCCCTCTTTTACCGGATTAGGATATAAAATTACCTCAGGTTGTTGATTCACTTCCTCCTTTAAAATTGATTGGCTGGCAATTCTGGCATTTGATCCTCCTGTATTGACAGTGACATTATCATAAGTTGCCGTGGCAATAGTGCCATCATTATGAGAAGTAAGGCACAAACCAACAAAGGCACTTGTATCCATACTAATATTTACATTTCCAATTTCTGTCCAGTTATTGCCATCAGCAGAATATGAAGACGTAAATACATTTCCATTTCTACTCAATTTAACCCAGACAGGAGTGGAGAGACCGGCAATTTTAGTGCTGGCACTCGAAGAACCGGTACTGGTTCTTCTTTGAAAACTCACGCCATTGCTCCAGGTAATTACACTCATGGCATGTTTGGAGTTACCATCCAGACTTTCTCTGATCATTACCCCGGCTTTAGCCCAGGAATGCGTATTGGTAAGGCTGTTTACCTGAGCAACAATTTCCCCATCCCCATTTAGAGACTGATAGACAAACTGAAATTCATCAGTATTTCCCCAAATATCTTTTCCAGAACCGTCAAGGGTAAATGTTCCATTGTTGTAGGAGGCATCCCCTGTAGCAGCTACATTACCTATATCCGTATTTGTCCAGGGAGTAGGGAGTCCTTCTTCAGGCTGGGAAGGGCCTGTATTATACTTTACGGAAAGAGCGCTTTCATTGGAAGGCAGACTTGCCCCCCAGGAGGGTACTCCAGTGACAGGAATAGGATTACCCAAAGCTCCCGAACCTCCATCATCTTTATGTTTGCCTACGGCTAATATGGAATTTCCCTTAGCCAAAATGCTCGAAATTTCTGTGTTATTTCCACCTGTGCCATTACTAATATCCCATTCTCCTACTACTAATGAACTGTAAAGCATGCTAGATAAATCGGAAGAATATTGTCTTACAAATTGATTCCAGCTTCCATTTCCTTCACTTGGTTTTACCATTTTTTGGTAGGCATTGGCTGTAGTGATTGTCCTTCTGCCTTTACAACTAACACAAACAGATCCATCCGAAGCAATTTCCAAATCACTACATCTGGTTGTATTTAGGGTAGGCCAACCCGCATTAGGACTTGGCCAGCCATCAAGATTTGGATCGGAATGACTGCCAGAGGTCCCGCCCATTCCTTCAGCAAATTCTGCCACATAAGTTGATGCATTTAGCTGGCCATCGGTGAGTTTAAGTTTTCCCAGCCAACTGATATGGATATTTCCACTACTTCCGGTAAACTGATTCTGAAAACCATTGGCTGATGGATTGATTGCAATGGTATTTCCTTCCCAAAAATTCTCTACATTATTTCCATGACACCTGGCCAAAACTACCAAACTGGATTGGCTGGCAGGCTGGCTGTAATCAATCTCTAATTGATCAATATATTGATCAGGTGTGGAGTTTCTTATTTGGCCCTGGGGTGTGATCTCATGATAAAGCCTGCTCCACCACAAAAGTGCTCCTGAGTTGTCCATAGCAATAACAGCTGGTTCAAAATCAGGATTTCCATCAGGCAATACACTTTTAGTGTTCATCCCAATAAAAAGATTGTTGGTTCTTTTATCGATAACTATCGCGGAACCGCCATAGACAGGAGTTCCTGGTCTTTTATAACCAGTATAGCCTGGACTTCCGGTTGGTTTATTCACCGGATCCCACGGAGAATTGAAGAGAATATCCATTGGCCATTTTCCCTGTTTGGTTCCTCCGTTTCCATCCGGGATAATGGCCTCATAGTCAGTTTGCGTCCAGCTTCTTAAATCTCCTCTGCCCCAGAACTTTAAAACAATGCCACTATGAGAAATATCATTTTCGGTTAAACCCAGTTCAGCTAAAGTACCATAAACCTCACCATTACTTCCCCAGTGAGTTCGCCAATTTGGAATAGGTTTAAGGATTCCTGAATTGTTTAGACAATGAATACTTGCCCAATTATAACCATGTGATTCTCCTCTAATAAAAAATACATTTCCCTGATTGTCCACATCCCAGGGATGATAAGATTTTGGATAACCTGAGGCATTGATGTTATAAACCCATGAAAAATCATTTGGCACACCATTTAAAAAGTTATGATTTAATTTGGCAATAAAATATCCTCCTGAGGTATTTCCCGAAATAAAAATATTAGATGTAGTTGTACCAGGTGCATTCTGAAACTTAATGGATTTTATGTCATCCGCCACCCCCTGGTTCAGATAGGCACAGGAAAGAATTTGGGACATATCTGCGGATAAATGCAGAATAAAGCTATACTTATTGGCAGGTGATGGATTAGAAATTGCAGCATTATTAATTTGAGTTTTGCTGATGGATATCCAATTCAGGTCATCAGCTTGTCCGCAGACCAGTAAAGTACCATCCGACAATTCTACGATATCATTAAAAGTTTCTTTTCCTGAAGAGCCTGCATAAAATGCCCGGTTGTCCTGGGCAAATCCATAACTGGAAAAAAGTATAAGGAAAATAAAAATCTGTGTACCTCTGAAAAGGTAATAAGGAATGAAATTTTTCATTTTTGTAAGTTTTTGTGAAAGGTTTTTTGGATAGTTGAAAAAATAAAAGCGATCATACTGGTTGGAAAGTAGCAATGCGGAGAAAAATGATCATTTAATTCTCTTTGGCTTTATTCAGGTTTAGGCCTGAATTCTAGAATTTATAAGGGGTATGTTATACTCCATCGGGGATAGGTCAAAAGATTTCCCGGATATTAAAATTAGTGTTTCAAGCAAAATGAGCACTGGGTTTAAATTTTAAACCCAGTGCTTTTGAGGATTGATTAATCTATAATTAACCTTTTGTTGAAAATCGACTCACCGGAGATAATTTTTACAAGGAAAATTCCTTTAATTCCAGCAAATTTTTGGGTGTTTAATTGATAGGTTGTAGTTGTATTTTCTATGCTTTCATCCAATAAAAGTTTCCCTTCAATATTGAAGATTTTAAGTTGGATGGCATTGTCCTGAGAAAACCCTTTAAAACCAATTTTGGCGATTCCATCTTTTACCGGATTTGGATATAAAACCACCTCAGGTTGTTGTTGTTTTTCCTGTTTTAAAATAGGCTGGCTGGCAATTCTGGCATTTCCACTTCCCGAAGAATATACCACTAATTGTGCACTGTTATCTGGTTGCCAGTCTTGAGAAACAGTCCATACATGGTTAGACGGATCATTACTGCCGTTTGCTTTAAAAACAAAACTGGCATTTGAAACTCCCGCTGTCAGAGAATCCTGCAAAGACTGAGTAACATCCCACTCATACCAGATTTTGTAAGTGGTAGCAGCTACAACCTGATTGTCCAGTGAAGTCGTTTCCTGGTTTACATTGCTGCTGTTATTCCAGGTAAGGGTGTTGCCCGACCAGTTACTTGAGGCGGCATAAACATGGACAGCCGGATACAGGTAATTAGGATCAGTGTCAATTTTATCCACCTCACATCTTCCCCACATTCGGATTTTTGCATTTTCAATGGTAGAAGGCAATGAACTGACATCGAATTTTAGGAAGGCATTCCAGTGATTGCCACTCTCGGATTTTACCCGAACACCACCATCTGTATGGAAAGTAGCATTTGGATCATTTTCTTTCACATAAGTATCATCATCAATGGTTATAACTGTTTCTACTAAAGTACTGGCGCTGGCTTCTGTTGAAGCATTTGATTCGTTCAGGGCACTATCCAAAGCCGTTAGCTTAAAGTAATATGTAGCATTGGCCTGAAGGGCAGAAACAGTGTAAGTGGTAGCACCTGATATATCAGCTACATAGGTAGTAGCATCAGGTGTGATACCAGAAACAGTAGAACTGTAAAGCTTATACACGGAAAAATCAGGTTCTGTATTGGCATCCCATGAAAGTGCCACCTCTGATGGACTGATCGCATTGGCAGTTAAATTTGCCGGTGCGGCAGGAGCTTGTGCATCCCCATCGGTTATTTCTACTACCTGAGCTGAAGACCAACCGATATTTCCTTCTTCATCAATCGCCTTTACTTTTATCTCGATAAAACCATTTTTTAAGTTATTGATTTGGAAGTTGAACGATCCGGCTGCTACTTCCGCTGGAGTGGCATCTCCAACTTTTTGCCCGTCAGCATAAAGCTCTATTCCTGTAATTTCTCCCAAATCATTTACCCCCGGGTTCAATACTTCTTCGCTGTAAGTCACATCACCGTTTACAGTAACAGTAGACGTAAAAATCTTATCTCCGGCAATAACCCTTAGGGTTCCGTCTTTCCAGCTTTGAGAAACCACTCCTCTGTTTAAGTCAGCAGCCGTGCCGGTAACAGTTACATCCCCACCATCTACTACTACATTGCTTATTATCGCCTGAGGTGGTGTAACTGATTTTCTTGGACTGAAATTTTTAGGATCCGTATAATCATAGAATTCCGTTGAATTACGGTAAACCTTTGGCAAATCATTACTGGTATTATATTCCATTTTGAGGTATTCTCCGCTGGTACCGTTCAGGGTAATTTCTCCATTGCTCAGATTTGATATATCAAGTGTCTGGGCAGCTACAGCGGTTTTGAAACTGGCAAAACTAGCAAATTGATCTTCATCCACAATTTCCAAAGCAAAACCGGCATAAGTGCCACCAGTAGGAGAGGTGTGATAAATTTTATAGTCTGTTTCGTAAGTTTTGGTAGAATCCAGTTGAAGATTAACAGGTCGGCAGGCTACATAGGTATTTTCATATTCAAAAAACCAGATGCCATTTTCCTGAACAATACTGGCATAATCAGGAGCGACAAAATCGTAGGCATTTCCTGAAGCTGGTCTTAATCTGATCATCAGATTTTTATACTGAGCAATCTGATCTCCCGGATCCTTGTGAACTTTATCTCTTTCAGCAGATTGTCCGGCATTCATGGCTAAGAAAGGAACTGCACCCAGATTTGAATCATACATGGTAACACCATAAGGAGTCATATCCCAATCACTGGCTACATTTACTGCACTACCCATCCTGAAGTTTTTGCCATAATACATGGTCTCAAAAGAATAAGGCGCAGTAGCCGAAGTAGGATTAAAAGTTCCATATGCAGGATATGTATTGAGTTGCTCAGTATAATCCGGAATATCTTTGTGAGCCAAGTTATAAATCGCTTGTGGTGGGCGGTAGTCGCTTAAGAAAATAATGTAATCATCTCTTTCATGCTTTTTATTGCTCAGATCCGGAGCACCTCCAAAATAAGCATAAGGTACAGTTGCACTGGCACTTTGTAGAGAAAAGCTCGATCCAGGACCATATACTCTTTTAAATGGCCCTGCCATTGTTCCACGGTAATATTTCGCTGCACCTGTCATCATGTACCAGTCAATTCCAGCTTTGGCAATCTTTTTCATATCAGGATCTACCGTGTAGGAATAAAGACTGAGTAATGGTGGAACCACATGCGCATAATAAGGGTCAGAATCCCATTCGCTATATCCCACATGATACAAAGTAGCCACATGGTTTTTGATTCTTTGTTTATAGATGTCCCTAATAACCGTGTTGTCTATTTCCTCGGCAAATAAATAAACCGCACATTCCCGCATTAACTTCAGGTTATCAGTAGCCCGTACATCTACCCAGCTATTTTTAGCTGCAGGAGCCCAGCCAGAAGCAGCGCTAAAAGAAGGATGTTCCCTGCCAAGCGGATCGATTGGATTCCCGGAAGCAGTATGTACATAATTGTCATAAGCCCTGGTAAATGATTTATTGTCAAAAGTCCATTCTTCAATGGCATCCCTCATCAGTTGTTCGTATGATTTATCCAGTACATTATGGAATTTGCTGAAATAAAAATATTTGGGTAACTGCCCTTTTAAGGTGAAACTTGGATATAAATCAACGCCTAAAGTTTTTCCATCCGCATGATAATCAATTGCCTGTAAAAAGTTTTTGGCACTTCCTTCTTTGGATGAATTATTCTTGGCAATTGCATCGATTAACTGATACATAGTATGCGGATAACTTGCTTTTTCGGACTCAAAATAAACTCCTCCATTTCCTACGGATCTGTTGGCTACAAACCAATCAATTTCACTTTTCATCCGTGCCAGAAATTCCTGTTCCTGAGTGGCAGAATAATCATCGTTTTTGATGGCCTGTAAAGCCGTTTTGGTAGTAGCATCTACACCTGGATAGTTGTATGGAGTAGCTTTAAATACACCGCCTTCCAAATACACTGCTTTTTCAGTTTGAAAAGTATCCAGTTCACTATAACCTGAATAATTGGAGGGAGGGATAAAAGATTGTACTTGCCATTCATATTTTCCATACGGTGTTCCCTGGTCAAAAACATAATCGGTAGTTGTAATTCCGGTTTCTTCCTTCCAGTTGCTTTCCCCTAAAATTCTGTAACGCAGGTTATACTCTGCACCACTTACTGCATCCCAGTGTAGGGTTGCTCCATACTGGGTAATATTATCAGCATAATTTCCACCAGGATTACCAGTGCTCTGAGTTACGTTGAAAGATTGATCTACATCAGAAGCAGCCTGGTAATTTGCATCTCCCGCCTGGCTTGCTCTTACCGTTACCGTTCCTGCCTGACCGGTCAGAGAAACGGTATTTCCACTCACTGTGGCAGGTCCCGAAACAATACTGAAACTTACAGGAAGTCCCGAGCTGGCAGTAGCAGAAAGGGTAAAATCAGGATCATCTGTTTGTTTGTCAGCGAGGGAATTGAAGGTAATGGTCTGGCTTTGTGGAGAACTGCCCCCTGTAGTCAGGTTAACATTGGCATATTCTGCTGTACAGATGGTGCCATCATTGTGGGAGGTAAGGCATAAGCCTACAAAAACATCTGTATCCATGCTGATATTTACATTTCCAACTTCTGTCCAGTTGGTGCCATCAGCAGAATAGGAAGAAGTAAATACATTTCCTGTTCTATTCATTTTTACCCAAATCGGTGCGGTAATTCCTGCTATTTTAGTACTGGAACTTGAGGAACCCGTACTGGTTCTTCTTTGAAAGCTCACACCATTACTCCAGGTGATTACACTCATGGCATGTTTTGAATTACCGTCTAAACTTTCCCTGATCATCACTCCAGCTTTTGCCCAGGCATTGGTATTGGTCAGGCTATTCACTTGTGCAACAATTTCCCCATCACCATTTAGCGGCTGGTAGACAAACTGAAATTCATCGGTATTTCCCCAAATATCTTTTCCTGAGCCTTCCAGTGTAAAAGTACTATTGGCATAGGTAGCACTTCCGGTAGCTGCAACATTTCCAATGTCTGCATTTACCCAGGGGGAAGGTAAACTAACTGCATTTACCGTAACGGCAGCAGAATCGGTAAACCCACCGTCATTTGAGGTGGCTGTGATTGTGGCTGAACCTGCCGCTACAGCAGTAACTAATCCATTATTGTCCACTGTAGCAATGGCAGCATTGGAAGTACTCCATACCACAGATTGATCTGAAGCATTTGATGGAGCAATAGTAGCTGTTAATTGGGAAGTCTGTCCTTCATCAATAGTAACACTTGCCGGAGTTACGCTGATTCCTGTAACCGGGGTGCTGGAAGATCCTCCTTCATAAGTAATATCCACCGGAACATTATCTGCTCTGTTGCCATGCGATGTCCATCTTAAAGAAATTTCATAATCACCAGAAGAAGGAACAGTGGTGGTGTAGGTGACACTTTTCGTACCCTGGCCGCTGTTGTTATCATGCAAATAATCTGAACCATGGTAACCACTGGTATGCGAGCTCGCAATCCAGCTTCCTGTTGTAGTGATTCCGCTGGCATCAGCATTATCCAGAATAATATCGCTTTCTCCAGGTTTGGTTAATTGTACTGCATCGGCAATTACATAGCCATTGGTATTGTCATTCCGGATAGTGATGGTTACATCAGTTCCTCCAACCAAAGTATAAGTCCCCACAGAATTCCATTGCCCTCCATTTATTTCCATATTGACCGTAACCGTTTCGGTAGTGGTCATTATTTTGGAGGGTTTGGTCTTTTTGTAGGATTTGGGTGCATATGCACTGAGCATCAGCAGCAGCAGGAACAGCCCTGTACTCCTGAATGGGGTTAGCGTTTTGTTCATTTTCATTATTACTATTTATAAAATAAAAAATATAAAAGTGTTAGGGGTATTCGGTAGTGTAAAACCTTCAGGAATAAAAAATCCCTGAAGGTTTTAATGTTAGATTACTATTTCAAAATCATAATTTTTTGCATCTGCTTTTCTTCAGCCATAATAAATTCCATCAAATAAAGTCCTGTTGGAAATTGACTGACATCCAATCTTATAGTAGATGCACCAGGCATTTGATTTCCAATTTCCTGCAAGTAAATTTTACCATTCAAATCAAAAATCTTCACTTTCCAATCTCCTTCTTTACCATCAATCTGCAAATCCAGAAACTGGCTGGCAGGATTTGGGAAAACTGTGAGTTCATATGGTTTGTCTTCCAGTTGTTCGGTAATCATTGGAGAGGCACTAAATCTACTACCAGAACCACCTCCACTTGTATAGGTAATCTCCACCGGAACATTATCAGCTCTGTTGGAATGAGAGGTCCATCGGAGGGAAATAGTATAATCTCCAGTGGATGGAACTGTGGTGGTATAGGTAATGGTTTTACTCCCTTTGCCTGTATTGCCGTCATGCAGATAGTTTGCTCCATGGTAACCACTGGTATGTGAACTGGTGGTCCAGCTTCCGGTAGTAGTTACGCCACTGGCATCTGAATTATCCAGAATAATATCACTTTGCCCGGATTTGGTTAATTGGACGGCATCCACAATTACATAACCATTGGTGTTATCTGTGCGAATGGTTACACTCACCTGAGTACCTCCATCTATAGAAAATGTTCCCACTGAATTCCATTGACCACCATTCACTTCCTGGTTCACAGTGGTATTGAAAGTCTGGGTTTGGGGCTGGCTGTTATTGTTTAAAGCAACATTGTCATAAGTAGCGGTGGCAATAGTGCCATCATTATGAGATGTAAGACATAAACCTACAAAGGTATTGGCACTCATGCTAATGGTTACATTCCCAATCTCTGTCCAGTTGCTGCCATCATTTGAATAAGAAGAGGTGAATACATTACCAGTCCTGTTAATTTTCACCCAGATCGGAGCGGAAATTCCAGCAATTTTTGTACTTGAACTCGATGAACCGGTTCCAGTTCTTCTTTGGAAACTCACGCCATTGGCAGAAGTTATTACACTCATCGCATGCTTCGAATTGCCATTCAGGCTTTCTCTGATCATTACTCCGGCTTTTGCCCATGCATTTGTATTAGTAAGGCTGTTGACCTGAGCAACAATTTCGCCATCGCCATTTAAGGATTGATAGACAAACTGGAATTCATCGGTATTTCCCCAAATATCCTTACCTGAGCCATCTAGTGTGAAGGTACCACTGCTATATGAAGCATCTCCTGTAGCGGCTACATTGCCTATGTCTGCATTCAACCATGGAGAAGGCAGACCTCCTCCAGCAATTTCTTGCACTTGGAAAGACTGATCTTCATCAGTGGCCGCTTCATAATTATCATCACCAGCATGACTTGCTCTGATGGTCACAGTTCCTGCACTTCCTGTTAAAGACACCGTATTTCCGGAAACACTTGCAGGTCCAGAAACCACTGAAAAAGTAACTGCCAGACCAGAACTGGCTGAAGCAGTCAGGTTGAAATCAGGATCCCCAACAGTTTTATCTGAGATTGCATCAAAAGTGATGGTCTGACTAGCCTTATTCACCACTAAATTCTGAACAACATCTGCAGCCGGGTTATAACTGATATTTCCAGGCTGACTTGCAGTAATGTCAGTACTTCCTGCGCCTACAATGGTCACTGTATTACCCGAGATTGTGGCTACTGTTTCATCCGAACTGCTATAAGTGATTGGCAATCCGGAACTACTACTTGCATTCAGGTCAAAATCTGCATTACCAAAAGTTTTAGCAGCCAGACTATTAAAAGTAATGGTCTGATCTTCTTTCGGACATGCTGCTTCAATCACTAAAGTAGCAGTACTCACATCACTTGAGCTAGGGATAGCAGGAGTATAACCAGATTGTGGATTTTCGGTTCCTGCTACTTTAATCTTTATTTTACCGTTTACAGCTCCAACTGGTACTTCAAAAGTCAACTGATTGCTGTTGTTTACCGAAACATTATTGGCTGGTAAAGTACCTACAAATACGGTTTCCACATTTTCAAAACCACTTCCATTCAAAGTCACCGTTCCACCTTCACAAGAAGTCGCAGGGGAAAAGTTACTGATTTTGGGATAAGGTGAAGCAATACAATCCTGTACGGTGAAATTGGTATTTCCACTCACCTGCGCAAAACAGGGAACCAGTAATTCCGTACCACCGTTTACAGCGGCATTGTTTTGAACCACTACATTACTACCGCCTTTACTGGCAATTACTTTCAATCCTCTGGTCATAGGAGATCCGCCACCAGTATTGATATTGATGTTATTGGAAATATTCAAATCAAATACCCCCCAAAAAGAATTATCGGTACTTTTATTGGACATTACGGTAATGATCCCTACACCTCCCAGGTCATTTCCTGAAATTTCCACATTTCGGATATCACCGGCTTTCCAAATTCCAATCATAGGATCTTGTCCGGATAAAACGTTGTTTCGGATAATAGCACCATCCACTGTAGTACCTCCACAACATTCCTGTAAAAGAATTCCTTCCCCATCTACCGAATGTTGTTCTTGTCCGGTAAAAACGTTTTCAAAATAATCATTATAAACTTCTATCTGATTGCCCTCTATGGTCACATTGTGTCCTGCCCAGTCAATTCCCCTGTTTTCAAAGGTCTGGTCTGTTCTGGGCGACTGATAACCATTGGAAGAAGCAAACCTGAATTTATTGTCCTGATCATTAATCACATTATTTTTAATGACCATTCCTTTTCCAGCGGCATGAATACCCACTCTGTTTGTTTTAAACATCCAGTTACCTAAAATTTCCACGCCTTCCACAAAAGAAAGAATTTCAGTATCCTCTGTTGCTCCCCACACATAATCACCTTTGTTTCTATTTACTACAATACCATACTGATCAGAGTGTCGGAAGCTTACCCTTCTGTCATCTGTGCCATTATTTTCCAGTGAAAAAGTCTGGCTTGTATTATTGGCATTTTGAATAATGTAACTCGAAAAAGTATGGTTATCGGTTATGGCATCATTCATCCGGTTGTTGGCAATAAGGATATTTTTTGTACCTAAAGCCGAAATGTTGGCTCCGGCATAAGCATTAGGTAGCCTTTGCCATTGGTGTTGGAAAGATTCAGGTATATTGCTGAATGGTCTTGCTGCATTATTCGTCCTTGTTCCGAAGAAAATCATATTTTCTTTTTCGGTGGCAGGCTGTCGGGTGGAGTAGCCTGGTTTATTTTCCAAAGGTGCCCAGCAGTAAATATGCGCCCGGTTAATGTCCAGATAAACGACTCCGATATTATCAGCACCATCAAAAGAATAAATTCTTTTAAAAGCAGTGTTATTTGGTGTACCATTTCCCGAATCATTAAAGATATATTCAGGGAATTCCAGTCTGGAAGGTGGTGCAAAACTAGCATTTGTAGCATCCGTAATGGCAGGCGTTTCTCCTCTCAATATTACGCCTTCTTTTAGTTCAATTCCATCTTCACTGGTTCCCGGATCGATATAATAAGTTCCGGATGGGAAGAATACCACACCACCGCCAGCAGCATTAGCTGCATCTACTGCATTTACAATGTTAGTGAAGTTGGAACTTCCGTTGGTAGCCATATCTCCACCAGCCACTACACCATAATCTTCTACATTAAATACATTACTCCAGGCTAAATTATTTGTCCAGTGATTGCCCGGTGTCGCAGGATAAACTACCGCAAAAGGATTGTCCGATGGGAAACTGATACAATTATCACCAGCAGCTCCTGTATTAAAATTATCAGTAGAAGAATAATCAGAATTGGTTTCTGTGCCTTCACAATAGGTTCTCACCTGCCATTCGTAATTGGAAGAAGCATCCAGGTTATAAATTTTATAAGTGGAATTTCCGGCAATTCTATCATTCCAGGTAGATGTGCCAACTTTTCTGTAACGCACTTGATAATTGGTTACTCCGACAATCGCATCCCATTGGATTTCAGCCGAACAGGAAAGTAAATTGGAAGCACTTAAATTAACCGGAATGATATTACAGGAAGTATAAGTGGTGAACTCCGGTCCGTCAACTTCCCCAGAAGTTGCCCAGGATTCCGAACCATTGGAACAGAATACATTTACTTTCCATTCGTAAGTGGTGGTTTCCTGTAAGCCTGAAATTTCAATGGAAGTAGAATCGTGTGTACCACCCGCACCTAAAACTGTCCAGTTGGTAGTGCCTTCTTCCCGGTAACTGATTTCATATCCAATTGGTGTTTCAGTACCTGCATTCAAAGACCATTTTAAAGTAGCGCCATTATTGGCTAAATTTTCAACTTTTAAATTGATTGGAATTGCACAGGATTGTGGTGTGATATTGTAAACTCCAATTCTGGTGGCACTTGGCAAATGTCCGGCTTTAAAAGCCTTTGCTTTTAAGGTAACAGAATTGCTGAGTGTAATACTTCCCGAATAAACTGTTCCGTTTGATTCAGATGGTTCGGTGCCATCCAGTGTATATCTGATCTCATCTGCATCGGCAGCTGTGATGGTAATTTGCTGATCACCAATATAATCTCCTGAAACAAGGTTGAACTGGGGAATTTCCGTTGTTGGAAGATTGGAAATGACCACCTCTAACTCAGGCGTATTGTCAGCAGCTTCCCTTGAATTAAATATCGCAAAGGGAGAAGATGTAGTCAGATTGGCGATTACAAAAGCCAAAGTATCACTTCCAAGTGCTTTCTGAATTTTGATATAATTGGAAATATCCCACTCATACCACTGGTAATTTTCATCAATAATGGTGGTACTGGTAATTTCATTAGCTTCTTTGGTTGGACTATTCTCAAAAGTCAAACTATTTTCACTCCATCCGGTCGCAGAAACTTCATAAATTCCAGCTGGAATATTGGATTGGGTATTATCCCCCAGTTTTCCGTAATACCTCAATTTTGCACTGGTAATGCTATTGGTAATACTACTCAAAGCTACTTTTATGTAAGCTTCCCGATGACTGCCATCTATGCGTTTTACATAAAGATTGGCCTCACTCCCATAGTTGGTAGTCGGGTTGGATTGGTGAATGTAGGCATCTTCCAATACCTCCAGGAATACACTTCCATTGGCGGTGGCACTGGCTTCATTAGAATATCCGGAAACATTTCCCGAACTATCCACTGCAGCAATCTGGTAATAGTAAGTTCCACCACTGTTAATTTCCGAATCGGCAAAAGTGGTGTTGGCTGCATTCACATTCTGAATCCAGTTGGCATCGCCAGGAGTAAAACCTGCGGTAGCAGATCGATGTACCCGATATACCGCCAGATCAGCATCCGAACCATAATCCCAGCTAATTTCAATGCCTCCATCAGCACCGGCTGTTGCAGAAAGCCCGGTTGGAGCAGCAGGTGAGGTAGCATCGCCATTGGTATAGGAAATGACCAATTCAGCAGCATTTCCTGTTTCTTTAGAGGAAACGTGAACTTGCTTATCCGATATTGCAGTATTGCCAAAAATCAGATCAATAGCTCCGGAGCCGGCAAAAATTTCCCTTCGCACATAACTGGTAATGTCAACCTCATACCACTTATAGGCTACTCCATTTATTTGCATGATGCCTAATGCTTCCCCTGTGTTTCGGGTATTTACATTCGTTCTCAGGTTATAGGTAATGGAATTTTCCTGCCAGGGGGAAGACTCGTATGGCAAATGGAAAACACCAAATGGAATGGTCTCATTGCCTTCCGAAACTCTTGCATAAACCCTGAGTTTTACGTTTTCAATAATCTTCTGAGAGAAATCTGAAACATCGAAGCGCATATAACTTTCATAAAGTTCTCCATTGGCCCGATGAACCAGAGAAGTAGCCGTTCCATAATTGGTATCCGGGTTATTGGCATCTACCCAGGCATCAGCAACAGGTGTATACAGGTTACTGGAGAAGGTAGAAACCGCAATTTCCGCAGAAGGTACAGATTCGTTGGCCGATAAATCCTTTGCTGTGATTTTGTAGTAATAAGTGGTATTTCCTGCCAAATCATTATCCGTATAAGACAAATCAGTAATTCCGGTAGCGATTAAATTTCCGGAAGAGGGCGTAAAACCACTGCTCGTACTTCGGTAAATATAATAACCATACAAATCCACATCAGGAACAGCATTCCATTGTAAAGTGGCCGAAACACCTGTAGTTTCCACCACAGTCACTCCAGATACAGTTGCCGGAGCAACATCATCTCCATCGATATGGGCTATTTCAAGATAAGGACGGTTAGTGCTACCTGCTTCACTGGAATAAAATTCATTGGGTACACCATTTTTCCAGGTTCTCGATCCAATCGCCAGATTCAATTCTGTTTGACCAGCCAGTATTGCTGCTTTCACATGATCGGAAATATCGAAAGCATACCAGGCCCAACTGTCAGTAGTTAGTGTGTCCAATGCTAAAACCGGTCCGCCATATCGGGTGTCGATATTTGGGGCATTGTCCCAGGTGATGGTTGATTCCGACCAGCTTTCAGTACATTCCATAATCCCAATGGGAATGACTTTGGTTTCCCCTCCACCTCTTCGGCCTTTCATTCTCAGTACAGCAGTCACCGGAACTTTATCGAAAGTAGACAGGTCAATTTTCATAAATGCCCTTCTGATGGCGCCTCCACCTCCTTTTATTTGTAAGATGGAATTGCTGCCATAATTGGTGGTTGTAGCGCCCGCATCTACATGGGCATCTTCGCTGAGGAAGAAACTGGTAAGATCAAGGGTTGACCCACTAATGGAAGCAGTAGGAGCAGATTCATTGAAAGCGCCATCTATGGCGGTAATTTTATAGAAATAAGGTTGCCCTGCAGCCAGTCCGGCATCATTGAACTCACTTACCGTCAGTCTTTCTGCAATCAGGTTTCCGGGGGAAATCGTGAAGTTTTCAGTAGTACTTCTGTACACATTAAATCCAAGGAAATCGGAAGCCCCATTATCATCCCAATCCAGTTGAATTTCTTCCGCGGAAATAGGATTGACCACTACATTTGCCGGTGTATTTGGGGCAACATTGTCACCATTCGTTACGGTTACCGTCCCAATGTTCGACCAGGCTACATTTCCCTGCAAATCTTCTGCCCTTAATTTCACCTCCATATTCGTTCCGTTCTTGGCATTGAGCCATTCGTAAACAAAACTGCCATTTTCCAAATCAGCCAGATCAGCACCTGAAGTAATATCTGCAATCCGGATATTGTCTACCCAGATTTCTACCTTTGCCAGTTCACCTCTTCTTTGTGCAACGGATGTAATTGCTGTTTCCGTAGAAGTTACATTTCCAGCTCCATCGATAGAAGATTCAAACTTATAACCAGAGGCAGTTCCTGCTGCTCCGGAAATGACTGTAAGTTTTCCACTTTTCCATGCCTGGGTAATTGGACCCAGTTCCGGATCGTAAGCAGTTGCTTCTATTCTGACTCCACTACCACTATTGATTGCCGAAACATTGTCTAACTGAGCAAGAGGAGGAGTAATAGAGCGATATGTATCATAATTATGGGTATCGTCATACCAGTTATAGGGAATCTGGCTGTTTCTGTACAGGATTGGAAAATCATTTGAATTGTTCAACTGCATTTTTACGAACTCCCCGGTACTTTCACTAATTCCTCTTTTGGTAGAAAGTGAAACCTCTCCACTTCCAATATTGCTTAAGTCAGGCGTTCTGTTTTTAATATCAGTTTTAAAAGCAGAAAAGCTTGGGAACTGGTCGGTTCGACTTCCTAACTCTCCAATTTCGATAATAAATCCTGCATAGCCCGAACTCGAAGTATTGTTTGTTTTATGTACATGTACATCCTTATTATCATTTTCATCGGTAGTCCACCATCCGCCATATTTCGCACCGGTACTTTCATCGTGCGCTACGGAACTGGAATAAACACCATTCACTAATCTTACTGAAACCCAGGAATTTTCATATTCAAAAAACATCACCTGATTTCCGGCATTATCCGTTTCTACCACCGGAGTTTGTACTCCACTTCTTTCACTCGCAGTAAGGATATAAAAAGCATTTTGAGAGGCTGGTTGTAAGTGAATTCTGATATTTCTGTATTGTCCAATCTGATGGCGATATTGTTTTGAAAAATTGATTGTACCATCTCCATTTGGTCGGTAAACCAGGAATCCTTCAGAGCCAATGCTGCTGCTGAAATGAGACATCCCATTGTCAGCCATATCTCCGTTAGAGCCGGAATAAGCAGCACTTGCCATTATATAATGATCGCCATAATATACAAATTCTCTGGCTTCAGGAGCTGATTGGTTTACATTAAATTGTCCGTAAGTATTTTTTGTACCCAGTACCTCAACATGTTTCTGCATGTCCTTTGTACCAATACCATATACAGCCTGAGGAGGACGATATCCACTCAGAAAAGAGATAAAAGCATCCTTGTCAGACACCTTTGCGGGAATAGAATATGTATCAGGAACTCCACCAAAAAAACGCAATCCCACCTGACCAGCTTCACTTGACCCTACTTTTACAAATCGCTCTTCATAAACCCTTTTTGAAGGAGGAATTTGAGAACCCCTGAAGTATTTGGCTGCCCCAGCCAATAGATACCAGTCTAATGCAGCTTTGGCTAATTCTTTGGCTTTTACCTCTGGTGCATAAGCATATAAATTGAGATAGGGCGCAATTACGTGCGGGTAATAAGTATCGGATTCCCATTCGCTGTAACCTACATTATAAAGCGTAGCTACATGATTGGTAATTTTACCATTTAATTCTGCACTGGCTACAGAATTATAACCCATTTCTTTGGATAAAAGATAAATGGAAGTTTCCCGCATCGATCGCAGGTTGTCCGTTCCCCGAATATCTACCCAGGAATTTTTAGCATCAGGCCCCCAGCCGGAAGCACCAGAATAAACCGGGTTTGCCCTGTAAAAAGGAGATCTTTCAGTATAATTATTATTGATGGGATCGCCTAAAATAGGAGTGGGCAGCACAGGATCGTTGGTACTGCCATTTTCCTCCCAATATTTGTGCGTCCAAAGGAAAATTCCTTTTCGCATATCTTCCAGGTAAGATGCCGTGACATCTCCTCTCAATTTCCCAAAATAGAAATATTTAGGAATTTGTCCTTTTAAGGTAAAGCTTGGATAAAGATCTACTTGTCTTGTGTAAGAGGCCATACTACCTCCCTGATTATCAGGCTCCATTAGGAAGTCTGCGCCAGAAGTAACATAAGAAGGAATATTATGGGCAGCACCATGGATTATGGTACTCATCGCTTTAGGATAACTCGACTTTTCATTTTCAAAAAATCGACCTCCAAAGTTGCCCCCGGTTGATACCTGTTTATTAACTTCTTTACCCACTTGTTTCCAGAACAAATTCTCCTGAGCCGTGGTGGTTGGTAAATTTTTTATAGCATCTAACTGTGCTTTGGTCCCAGCATCCAATCCCGGATAACTGTAAGGCGTTGATTTCATTTCGCCATTTTCTAAATAAATAGTTTGTGCATTCGCATTTCTCCCAATAATAATCAGGAGAAAAAAAACACAGCAAAGTTTAAAGGTAGGATAGATCCATAGGGGGACTTCCCCTGGATAAGGTGTGTAATATTTCATCTTCATAATTTGTGTTAATTAATAATGAGATAAAGGTAGGGGTAATCAGAAAAACTGAACATGTAAAATCATATCAGAAATGAGGAAAATTGAATCAAACAAAGTGGACAATTAATTTACAGAGATTATCCTATAGATTTCCATTGGTAAAATGAATAAAAGCGAATTAAATTTTTATATGAGCAATCCCCTTTTCAACTCGTCTTTTTAATTGATGGTTGGAGTATAATTGAATAAAATATACTTTGCAGATTTTTAATGATGAACTTCACAAAACTCCCGCATCGATTTCCCACATCCCTCATACCTCTCCACCAGACTATACATTTGCTCTGATTCACTCATTTTTTAGTCTTTGAAATAACAATATTCCCCAAAAAACACACTGTGAATAAGTGTTTAGTGGGCTGGATACAGTGCAAAGCCTAACTTTAATAAAATATGATCGGTTGGAAATATAAAAGAATAATCTACGGCAGAAAATAACCAAAAAAGATGAGTGGCATTCTGGGAAATAGTCCTTATTTTTAAGAAAAAGGGGGCTAGCGGGTATTTCCCCCGAAGGAGCTAAAACTGTAAGGCTATATTAGCACCAGTCAACATTTTACTTTGACTACCTTTTGAATAAGTTAAAACTCAAGATGTGCAGCAAAACTTGTGATAATTTATCAACTCTAAACTTAAAAGCCATTAATTTGTCCTTAAGTATAAAATTCTTTTTTCTTCTGTTTTTCATATCTCAACCTATAATATTATTTGCACAACAAATTTCTTCTAAAGGGGCTCCCTATTTTCGAAATTATAACACTAAGGAACTTGACTTTTCAGGTCAGAATTGGGACATAGTGCAAAGTAAAAAAGGGTTGATATATGTGGCAAATAACGCAGGTCTACTGGAATATGATGGTGTGGATTGGCGTCTCATAAACCTGAATAATCAGGGAGTAGTTCGATCTGTGGCAATAGGGAATGACAACGAAATATTTATAGGGAGGTATAATGACCTGGGTTATCTGGTGCCAGACGAAAATGGAGAATTACACTATTTTTCATTGAGAAATCAAATTCAGGATTCAAACATCGGAAATGTTTGGGATATAGCAGTCAATGACTCGGGTGTTTTTTTCAAAACAGAAAAAGGACTTTTTGGCTGGAAAGATGGTCAAATGGAAGAATTTAAATTAGACATAGAAATTATAAATCTATGCAAAACAGTTAGAGATGAAATTTACATTGTAGAAAACAATACAAAAATAAAAAAAATTGGACCCTCAGGGTTTGAGACAATCTATGATTCATCATTTTTTAAAGAACATCATATATCAGATATAGTCGCCTTTGGAGAAAATGAACTCCTTATACTTACATATTTAGGAGGGATTTTTTATACAGAAAATGGCACATTAAAAAATTTAAATGTTGAAACTTCAAAAATTTTAAAGCAGGCTTCAGCCACTAGTTTGCTTACCAATGATGTTAATAAAATTGTCGTGAGCACAATTAGACAGGGTATTTATATCCTGAACGAGAAAGGAGACATCATAAACCATTTCGATGAGGAAATGGGTTTGATCGATAACCATATTTGGAAAGTATATAAAGATTTCCAGAATGGGATATGGGCAGTTACTAACAATGGTATCTCAAGAGCAGAACTGTTTTCCCCTTTTTCAATCTATGACGAAAGGCATGGGATAGAAGGTTATGTGAATGACATCCATATTCAGGAAGGAGATGTTTACCTGGCTAATTTCAATGGGATACTAAAATCGAAAAAGGAACTTGCTAAAGTAAAATTTGAGAATATTTCACCTCCTTCTATAACAGGAATTGGTTCAAGAATGGGGATAAGTTTCTTAAAAATAAATGATAGCATATTTACGGCAACAAGAGCCGGGCTGTTTGTTTTTACCAACAATAAGCTGGTTCAACAATTCAATCTTGAAAGTGGAGCATTGTATCGTTCAAAAATCGATACCAACAGGATATATGTAGGGTTATTAAGGGAAGGATTGGCTTCTTTATATCGCAAGAACGGAATATGGTCAATCGAAAACAAATTCAGTGGGTTAGAAGACGATATTCGCAAAATAAGAGAAGACGAATTTGGTAATCTGTGGTTGGAGCCCCAGGTGGGCGGTGTTTGGAAAATAGATAGAAAATCATTAGAAGACCCAAAAGGATTTGATAACATTAATGTCAAACACTACAAATCAGGAAAGGAATTACCACCTGAATATCTATTTCTGAAAAGTATTAAGGATAAGGTCTACTTTAATATAAATGATATTTTATACAGTTATGACCAGGTTAATGACACTATTGTGCCCGATTATTCAATTGCGAATTTATTTGACCTTAATAACATTACACTAAAACCTGAAGATGCTCAAGGCAATCTCTGGTTCAAGTCATTTATCCAAGAAGGTGATGAAAAGAAGACCATGTTTAGGGCTAATAAAATTACTGACAGCACCTATTTACTTCAACAAATTCATGATGAAAGAATTACCCAAAAGAGGCTTGGGGTAGTATTATATCCTGAGAATAAAGACATAGTTTGGTATGGAGGAGAAGGAGTAGTTATCCGACATGATCATTCTTTGCCTGGTAACCATGATTTGGCTTTTAATACACATGTGAGGTCGGCAAGTATCAGATTGGATTCTACCATCTATTGGGGGAATGGTAAAATGAACAAAAGTAATATTTCCTACGATTTGAACGATATCCGTTTTGAATATGCAGCAACAAGTTTTGATGATGAAACCAAAAATGAGTACAAGGTCTATCTGGAAAGTTTCGACAAAGATTGGTCAGAATGGACATCGGAAACCCAAAAAGACTATACCAACATTCATGAAGGGGATTATACATTTAAGGTAATTTCTAAAAATATTTATGGTACAATCGGGAAGGTGGATTCTTATTCGTTTACCATACTTCCCCCATGGTACCGTACTTGGTGGATGTATCTCATTTATACTTTTGTGGCGGTTTCACTCATAGTCTTTTTTGTAAAATGGTACTCAAAGGAATTAAGACGCAAAAATGTAAAGTTAGAAGGCATAGTCAATGAACGTACCTTGGAGATTATTCAGAAGAATGAATTATTAGATCGGCAAACCAAAGAGTTAGTCCAAATCAATGATTCAAGAACACGGTTCTACTCTAATATATCCCATGAATTCAGGACCCCACTCACTGTGATAATCGGGATGGTTGAACTGCTCAATAAATCCATAAGGGAAAGTGAAATCGACCTGGACAACAAGCCTATCAATATGATAAAACGCAATGGGCAAAAACTTTTACATTTGGTTAATGACCTTCTAGATCTTTCTAAACTGGAAAGCAATAAGATGGAGTTGAAGTTAGTTCAGGCAGATGTCATCCCTTTTGTAAAATACCTTAGTGAAAGTTTCCAATCATTGGCAGAAACTAAAAAAATCAGGCTATCGGTCCATAATAACCTTAATGAGATAATGATGGATTTTGATGCTGATAAAATGGCCACTATCGTTTCAAACCTACTTTCCAATGCTTTTAAGTTTACAAATAATAATGGAAAGATCAGGGTAGGTATTGATAAAAAACACGAAAAAGGGATAGATTTTTTTGAGCTAAAGATCCAAGATAATGGCATAGGGATATCAGAAGGGAAAATAGATAAATTGTTCGACCGGTTCTATCAGGTGGATGGTTTGGAAACTCAAACTGATCAGGGTACAGGTATTGGTCTTTCCCTAGTAAAGGAATTTGTAAAATTGATGAAAGGGGAAATAGAGGTCCAAAGTAAACCTAAAAAAGGAAGTACTTTTATAGTCAGGATACCTATAACCAATAATGCTGAGGTTATTGAAGATGTACATAGTTTAAAAGCCGTGGAAACCATTTCGCCAAACGAAGCAGATAGGGAGGAGCAATTTAAAATTGAAAATATAAACGATAGATTGCCCTTGGCGCTATTAATTGATGACAACTTAGATATTATCCAATACCTAAAGTCATGCCTCTATTCCAGATATCAGGTCATCAGTGCCAATAATGGCATTGCTGGAATCGAACTAGCACTAAAAACATTGCCTGACATAATTATATGCGATGTAATGATGCCGGGGAAAAACGGGTTTGAAGTATGTGAGACGCTAAAATCACATGAGATAACCGACCATATTCCGATCATCATGCTGACTGCCAAGGCTGCTGATAAAGATCGTATAACTGGTTTTTCATATGGTGCGGATGCATATTTGCTCAAGCCTTTTTTAAAGGAGGAACTGGTGGCCAGGATCGAACAGTTAATAATCTCAAGACAAAAGTTACTGAGAAAATTTGAAAATGAAGGATATAGGGAATTGTTGGACAATAAACCTGAAAATCCTGAAGCAATATTTTTGAGAAAAGTTGTCAGCTTAATTAATGAAAATATAAGGGAACAGGATTTTGGTCCAAATCAACTTGCCGCCTCATTGTTCCTAAGTGATTCTCAACTGTACAGGAAAATCAAGTCTATAACAGGTAAATCTGTGGCCATCTTCATGCGTTCGATAAGACTTCAGCAAGGCAGGGATATTTTGAGGACCTCTCCTGATAGGACCGTGTCCGAAGTGGCATATGATGTTGGTTTCAATGATCCTTCCTGGTTCAGTAAGGCCTTCAAAGAGGAATTCGGCATAGCACCAAGTAAGGTAACCAAACTATAATATGGGTACCTTTTTAGTAGAATCCTGATCACAATAAAAAATTCAATCCCCCAAAAAAGTATCCATCAAATTCCAAATTCAAAAATAGCAGACTAAAATAATTTTTGTAGTTAATTGATTATCAATGAATTATATCAAATGAAAAAATACTCCAAGCTTTTGAATAAATGGTACATGCCATTTGTTTGTCTAAGGGCTTACTTAGCTTCATGATTATTCCACATTATAAATAACTCACACTGAAACAAAAGTAAAACCCTAAATTTAAGTATCATGAAAATTCAAAAAAATCTTAGAGGCATGGTCATACTGCTATTAACCATTATTGGTTCAATAGAACTTTCTGCCCAGGCAAGCTGGAAAATAATTGATAATGATTATTCAGTTTTGGTAAGTGGGAAACCGTATTATTTACAAGCCCATTACAATGATTTTTTCTTAAAATATAAAAGTCAAGATTATGGGATCAACCTGAAATGGGGCAGGACCGATTTCCCTAATATCATTTTTCATAAATCTGGTGGTTTAAAGGAGATAAATTGTGGTGATAAGGTTGCCATTTATGTAAATGGAGGTGGATACCTGAAATATAAGAAAGAAAAAAGTGGTATGAACCTGGAATGGTCCAAAACACCGGTTTATGAATGGGAATTACGATCTGAGGAAAATAAAAAAGGAGCCCCGATAAGAACCAATAGTTTAGTGGGTATTTTGAACCTGATTGAGAACAAAAACCAAGGTAATTTTATGGTTTATTATCCCCAAAAAAATAGTCCTGTTGTAAACCTAGGTTGGTTTGGAGGTACCACAGATGAAGTAAAGCTGCCGAGTAACCTCAATTATACCAGTTTCATAAATTGTGCAGTAAAGCATGAAGAAAAACTATTATTGCTCCAAAAAACAGTGATAGCTCCTTTAATCAGGTAAATCTATTGGCTCTGGCAAATTGGACTATAAAATGTAAGAGGGCAAGTTTGTGACTCTAATATAACAATGCACCAATAGGCTCTCCAGTTGGATAGATATTCTAGGCTTTCACACTATAGCGCTGGATTCATTCAAAATTTAGTCCAAAAGACCTATAGTAAATACCATCTAAAAGGTAAACTATATTCCTTCATTTTTTGATGAAAATGAGATCACAAATTAGCTGCTTATAAAGCCCGCCTTTATAGCAACTTAAATAATATTTTTTATTGAAGAATTCTAACCAAAAATCATATAAATCATGAAAACGCCTAATAAAATCATTTTTCTACTATTATTTATTTCAATTATTTTCAGTTGCAAAGAAGTAGAACCAATAGACCCAATTATACCCTCAACCCAGGAACCTGGAATAAAAATATTCGGTACATTTAATTTAACCTCCAATTTAAACCTTGAGGAAATCAATGAACAATTTGTAGAATTATCTTATGATTTGGCAGGTACTGGAAGTTTAAATTTAATGGAAATAGCAAGTATCCAACTCAACTACAAAAAATCCATTGAAATTATCAACGATAGTAGTAATGAAAGACCAAGTAAAATAAATAGTAGTACTATAAATAAAGGAACTTTTAAAATCAAGGGAGAATCCGGGGAGGAAATCTATGGAGATTTTGGAGGACATTTAAAGTCAAATAAAGCTGGAACTGAAGAATATATAAAGGCCTACATTGTGAATGGTACTCATCAATACTCTGATTGCAGAGGGAGTTTTACATTAACATTTGTAAAAAATAATTTTCAAAATGGAATAATTAAGATAGATGGGAAAATTCATTTAAATGAAATATCCCTGCCTAAATAGGAATAAGGAACGATAGCAGCTCCTTAAACTTTGCAGATTAGGATTAGGAAAAACTATTGTTGCATTTGAAAATAATATCAACCCCTTTAATTATTTAAATTCCATTGGTCCAGGTAAAATGGACTGATGGAATAAATTGGGGGGAGTATAGGACTTTCCCCATAACAATGCATAGCCTACCGATCTAATTTTAAGTATTGGTTATTTTAAACATCTGGGTATCTAAATAAAAAGTGATGATTTCATTAATTAGCCAGGACAAAAGACTTATAATGAAAAAAATGACTATCTATATGGAAAGCCCTCTTTGTATCAGATTTTATCCAAAAAAACTCTAAAATTATTATCAAGTGGAAAACAAAACAGGGTATAGACTTTTAAATAACATTTGTCCCATAGAAGGTTACACGATAGAGGTATATAAATCATTAAAAAAATTAACCCTTATGAAATATTTTTTGAATATCATTTTAGTTATCGTGGCCATAAACCCATCGCTAAGGGCACAAAGTGTAGTTAGAGTATCCCAAATAATAAATGTAACATTGGCTGGCCCAGGCTCACTAGTGAGTTTTGAATTAAAAGGATTTTTACCAAGAGATATTCCTAATAGACAAAGAGTTATAGATATAAGGTTTTATGGTGCAAAAATACAAAAAATCCATTCTGATAAATCAGACTATTATCAATATAAGTTTGATGGACAATCGAATTACATATTGAACAATAGTATCGTAATAGAATATGACCTTGAGTTATACGATTTTGATCTCTCCATTGCCCAAAACAAAAGCGTAAAGTTATCAGAAGATCGAATAGATCTAAAAAAATATATAAAAGCATCTTCATTTGAAAGAAAAGATCATAAAAGGATTTTAGAGGTGATTCCACAAATTAATGGGGTTTCAGAATTTGAAACCTTAAAGAATATATTTGATTATGTAGTCTCAAATCTCGAGTATGATAATGGGATCAATGAAAACATAGGTGCGGTAAAAGCTTTGAAAAAAGGGAGAGGGGATTGTACCGAATTTTCAGATCTTATGGTCACACTTTGTAGGGCCAAAGGTATACCATCAAGGGTGGTGACTGGTAGTATTGCAAAAACAGCTAAAAATCCTAATCATAACTGGGTTGAAGTATATATTAATAAGTATGGATGGCTACCATTTGACCCTACGTTTGCAGATAGTAAAAGTGCTAGTTTTGAAGATATACCAAATAAATATATTTACCTAAATAGAGAAAGAACCGATTCTAGTCTTGGTTCAAGCGTTTTTAAATATAATTGGAGAACCAGTAGCATGGATACAAGGGTATTTGTTGAATCTACTTATCAATGTGATAAAAGTTTTAACAAGTTACTTCGGCAAGCTTCAGAATATTACCATAAAGAAGATTACCCCAAGGCGATTGAGTTGCTGAATTACCTATTAACAATAGACAATCTTAATGTCAGATGTATAACTTTTAAGGCCATGATATTTGCTAGGGAAGGTAATTTTAAAGATGCAAACCAATTCTTTCAAATTGCCTTAAGGAATTCTAATCATGACTATGAAATTATGACTGCAAGTTATTCATATGCAAATTACCTAAGCTTAATCGGTGATTATGAAGGATCAGTAAAATACTTAAGGACTGCTATTGACTATGGCTTTGATAATTTTGAACATTTAAAGGAAGACAAGGATTTGGCTGATTTGAGGAAGACCGAAATATATAAAGAATTTTTGGATGAAATAAATCTCAATTGATACAGATATATTATCCTTATTCACCACAAATCTTCAGATAAAATATTAATTCTACTCTACATTCTCAAAAAGGGTTATTCCATTAGTCTGCTGAAACGTCTGTTTATTTAAATTTTTAAAAATCATGAAAAAATCCCTCACAATATTTTTAATAATTATTGCAATTCAAATTCCTATTTCCTGTGATCGATGCGGGGGAGGAGAGCCTTTTGAGGGCAAAATATCTAATTTGGAATCCTCAATTGGTACATTTGAATCAGAAAGGTTCGTTAGCAAGGAAAATAGTGATTTTGATAAGGCAGCCATTCAGGTTGAAATTGCCGATTTGAAATTTTCTCATAATTCCTTTTTTCTGAAAAGATTTACGAATCCTTTTGCCAGTCAGGTTTATGCCTGTAGTCCTCCTCCTCCAATCACTACCCAAAAAATAAAAGAAATTATAATATCCTCTTCTAAACCACTATTTTCTGGTGGAGGTGTATTTGTTGAAGGAAGTAATTTAAACGAATTATTCAAAGTATCAAATCATGATAATTCATCCATTAATGAATTTATCAATGACCAGAATGAGGATAAATATTTATTTGGTTATTTGGGTAGTAAAATAATATTGACCTTGCTCGAAAAGCCTGACAGTAGTGTTAATCAAAATTTCCAGATCAAATTTGAATTTACTGACCTCGAAACCATAGAAATAGAAACAGGAGCATTTAAAGTAATTTGAACAGGTTATTTTTTTGATGAAAATATTTAGGAGGTCTGGCCCAAAAACATGAAAAATAGTGCAGTATCAATTTAAAACATACTAGAGTTGTGCTAGCATAACTACTTGATTATCTGCAGTAATTATTTGAGTTGTAATATGCTTAAATGATGATTCGAACCGGGTGCACGTCAAACTTCCCAGCCTTAAAGATTTATTGAAAAATTGCAAAAAAAGGATTATCTTGAAAAAGTACTAAAACCAAAACTAGATATCCGATGACCACTGAAGAATTAACCGCTAAAATACAGGCAGAAATTAAATTATGGCAAGCCTCTCAACAAGGCCAAACTAGTGGGTATGAATATGAGAAGTCGTTTGTTGAGGTATGGGCAAAATTGGGTCGGGAAGTATTACAAAATAGTCTTGGGGATGAGTCCTATAAAAAGAACAAGAAAAAAAAATAAAGTCAAGTTTTGGCAAGTTGATAGTGGATAAAAATCATTGCCTTGCAAGCAGTCCTCAAGGCTTTCGGATGAGTAGTTATTTACAAGAAATCATCTGTTATTTAGGCAGCGATCATGTATTTGAAGAAGCCAGTGCTTTATTGGAAAAGTTGTTGAGTGTAAAGGTTTGTGCCAAACAAATAGAGCGGGTCAGTGAAAAAATTGGAGCGCTATTACAGGCTAAACAAGATGAAAAAATAGAACAGAATATGGCTCTTCCCAGTGGTCTGAGGAATAGTCAGGAAGTGTTGACCTATGTAGAAATGGATGGTTCAATGGTTTTTACCAGGGAAGAAAAGTGGAAGGAAATAAAACTGGGGAGGATTTTTCAACTACCCTTTCGAGAAGAACCAGTAGGAATTAAACATTCCGAATATTTTGGTCATTTAGGTGATGCGTCAACCTTTCTAAAGGGCTTTGAATGTTTAATTCCCTCGGTTAAATGCCCAATATTCATTGGAGATGGAGCTCCCTGGATATGGAATTGGGTAAACAAGTGTTATCCTAAAGCTATCCAAATACTGGATTTCTATCATGCCATGGAATATGCTCATGGATTTGCCAGAGAAGCATTTCCGGACGAAATAAAAAGAAAATCCTGGATAGATGGAGTCAAGAATTACCTGTTGACTGATCGGGTTGGTGCATTGATTCGACACTTTGAATTGCTGGAATCCAGAGTCAAACCAGAACATTTACCATTATTATTGAAGCTAAAAGAATATTACCAAAGAAATCAGGAACGTATGTATTATGGTTTTTATAGAGAAAAAAAGCTAATAATAGGTAGTGGGGCTATAGAATCAGCACACAAAGAAGTCATTCAAAAAAGAATGAAATTATCAGGACAAAGATGGTCAAAAAAAGGGGCACAGGCCATCTTGCAATTAAGAACAACTAAGAAAAGTGCAAAATGGTGGAGAGTGTTGGACTCATTAGAATCACAGAAAATGGTGGCCTAAATGGGAAGTTTGACATGCACCGTTCGAACCAACAAATGAATTGCTTGTGTAATTATATCTGTTTTGATCCATTAGTCCGCCTGGAAAAATGGCATTTAGTAGATCAATAAATTTTCCATATGATTTATTTAATATCTAAAACCCTAAGGCTGTATTGTCACTAGCCAATTTGATTGAACCAGAATCCTTAGATATTTTTGTCTATGGATTTAAGTAAAATCAAAAATATCATTCAAGGAATTCAAAAATATTATCCGGTATCCGATGCATCAATTCAACCATTATCAAGCTTGTTGACAGAAAATTATTTACCAAAACATCACCTGTTAACTAAAGCAAATACAAAAGATAATTCAGTATATTTTATAGAAAAAGGATGTGCAAGAACTTTTTTCTTAGTCGATGGAAAGGAAGTCACAAATTGGTTTAGTAAGGAAGGAGATATAACATTTTCATCCAGTTCTCTTTATCATAGAAAAGCAGGATTAGATTTTGTAGAACTATTAGAAGATTCAATAATATTTTCTATGCCTATTGATTCTTTAAATGAATTATATAAAACAGACATTGATATTGCAAACTGGTCTCGCACAATTCATCAAGAGGTATTATTAAAAATGCAGAACTTAAGAATTGATCGTTTGACATTAACATCAAAACAACGATATGAAAAGTTTGTAAGCGAAAATCCTGATTTGATAAATCGCATTAATCTTGGTTACATAGCTTCTTACCTGGGTATGACACAGCAATATCTTAGTGCAATTCGAGCTGAAGGTTAATTTTTAAGATAGATGAAAAAAATACTGAATTAACCATTTTATCTTTGCACAAAGAATTTTAATTATGAAGACTGAATTACAAAAATGTTTAGATGGAGAAATTTTCAACACATCTGATAAAGAAATCCAAAAAATAATACATAACGCAAGAAGATTAACCAAAGATTATAATTTACTCAAAAGTACTGATTCAGAACAACGTCTTGAAATATTAACTGAATTATTTGGGAATATTGGGGACAATGTAAATATTGATACTCCATTTTATTGTGATTATGGACGACATATTTCAGTTGGTAATAATGTTATTATAAATATCAATTGTACGTTTGTTGATTGCAATAAGATAGAGATAGGTAATAATGTTCTAATAGCTTCAAATGTTCAGATTTATACAGCAACGCATTCAACTGATGTAAATGAAAGACTTGTTGCAAATTGGGAGGCTAAATCTGGACTACCTTTTTTTAGAACATTTGCACAACCTATAAAAATTGAAGATAATGTCTGGATTGGTGGTGGTGTAATAATATTACCTGGAGTTAATATAGGTGAAAATTCTATTATTGGAGCAGGAAGTGTTGTTACAAAATCAATTCCAGCGAACTCTGTAGCCGTTGGAAATCCTTGTAAAGTAATCCGAACCCTAAGTAATCACTAATGGATTTACAGAAACATTACAATAAACTGTATCAAGGTATCCAAACCATATAATTTGGATTAATCCAGAAAATTTAAACTAGGGTTTTACTCCACAAAAAGGCCTTTTCGGGAGAACTATAATAGCTCTCCCTTTTTTTACATTGAAATTACTGTTTCACTAAACGATGGACCTCTTTTCCGGAAAGGGTCTCTATGGTGGTACTTAGTTAATTTTGGTTATCTAATTTTTTATTTCAAAACAACTTACTACAATAGGACTTTTTTGGATAAAAATTCTCGGTCAAAGGAAGGAATATATAGTTTTTTATACCCTTTTTGTTTGTTCAAATTCTTTGATCACCAAAAGAGAAAAAGAACACAAATGCTCCGGAATGTTTTTCCCAAAGGAGGGAACAACTGCCGGAATGGCACTAACTTATAGCCTCCTAGTCTATATCCAACTTCCAAAGTTGAACCGGAACTGGGGGGCAGCATCCTCCGGTATATCCAATAAAATAGAGATTTAGTTAAAAAAAACTGGTAGGTCTAACTTCCTATGAATAAAAATAGATTGAAGAATCGCAAAAAATTTATTTTCCTGTAGGGGATTTTTTTTATAACCTCGTCTTTTAGATAGAAGTAGGTGATTATGAAAATGAAATATTAATGGAAAGTAAGACTGAGACTTTTGTTGGACTGGTAAAAAAATATGATGACGCCCTGACCCAATTTGCTAAAAGCTATGTGAAAAACCTTGAGATTGCACAAGAGGTGGTCTCTGATACTTTTTATGTATTATGGGAAAGGAAAGGAGGCTTGGAGGATATCAGGAACCTTGAATCTTATCTTTATATCAGTACTAAGAATCGTTGCTTAGATTACTTAAAATCGAAGACTGGCCAAAATGATATAAAAACAGACCAGGCTGTTTCATTCGATTTTTTAATAGAAAATTTCGATCCAGAACAAATCTTATTGAGTAAAGAAAAAGTCCAGGTATTGGATAGGGCTATAGAAGAACTCCCCCATAGCTGTAAAGTGGTCTTTAATCTTGTCAAGCAACAGGGTATGAGGCAAAAGCAGGTGGCAGAAATCATGAATATATCAGTAAAAACAGTAGAAAACCAAGTGGCAAAGGCAGTTAAAAGGCTAAGGATAACTTTACAAAAATACAATAATGATAATGATGATAGGAATAGTCGGAGGGAAGCTTTGATCATCATAATGATACTTTTTCAATCTATCGAGCTCTTTTTGGAATAAATCTCCAATAGCTTCAAAGTAAAATAAGAGCATACTATAAAGAAAATATGGAAGAAATAGATATAATAATTGCCAAAAGCATCCTAGGTACCCTTAGTAAGGAAGAAATCATTGTGTTGGATGAATGGCGAAAAAAGAAAGGGACAAATGAAGAAATGGTCAAGGATATACTCGAATATTCCAAAGACAAGAAAACCAGGAGTACTTATACTCGTCCATTGTTTAAAGACTACATATTGTTAAAACAAGAGGTGCAGAATTCCCTATCGGAAGAAAGAGAGAAAACTAACCTAAATAAGAAGGTAAGAATATCCAAATTTCGATTCTGGTATTTATCTGCAGCAGCTTCTGTCCTTATGCTTTTGGGATCTTTGTTTTATTTCGAAATGTTCAAAACCTCCGAATCAAAAATATTAAGAGAAGAAGAATGGGTGACCAAGCACACCCTTTCAGGACAGAAGTTATCCTTAACTTTATCAGATGGATCAAAGATCAAACTGAATAGTAATGCTGCAATTACCTATCCCAAAAGCTTTAAGGATAGTCAAGTACGTCATGTACATCTGGAAGGGGAAGCTTTCTTCGAAGTAGCCAAGATGGAAAAGCCTTTTATAGTTTATAGTGGAAATGTGGAGACAAAGGTGTTAGGCACCTCTTTTAATATAAAAAAGGAAAGTGATAACAATGTAGATATAGCTGTTCTTACAGGAAAGGTAAATGTGCAAAATGAAGGATCAGAGGTCATATTACTTCCCGGGCAACTTGCAACAGTAAGGGGAAATTCGATAGCTAAAACACCCTTTGATGAGGAAGAGGTAATTGGTTGGAAAGATGGTATTCTTAAGCTCAGCGGGAATGATTTTAATACGATTAAAAATGAGCTGGAAATATGGTACGGGGTGAAAATTGAGATATCTGGGGATATCATAGAAAAAGGGTTTAATCAGACTTATGATAATGCTCCATTGGACAGGGTATTGGAAGGATTGAGTTTTATTGGAAACTTTGACTATGAAATAAAAGGAAAAAATATTTTTTTAAAAGTACGTGAAAAGCAAATGCCTATGGAAAATTGAACATCTTAATAAAAAAAACCTAGAACAAAGGTCTCAGTCGGCAAACTTAATCCTTGTGTTCTAGGAGTCTTAGTTTAAATATTTTTTATACCTAAACCATCATAAAAATATGAAATGGAAAATACAAAGGCAAATTATCATTATGTCAAAATATGTAGTTATTGGGCTTTTTATACAGTGTTTGCTAGCTGGTATGTTACTGGCGAACACAAGTGTCGGACAACATAAAAGTCTTGAAGAAATATATGTTAAAGTAGATTGGAAAAATGTAAAGGTAAAGGAAGCATTTTCCTCTCTGAACTCACTGGCGGGGTTTTCTTTCACTTATTTTGAGACAGGATTAAATACTGAACAATCAATTTCTTTAAAGTCGAAAAAAATATCCTTGGCAGAAGTGTTACGAACGATTTCCGTTGAAGCAAACCTTCATTTCAAAAGAGTAAATTCGAAGATATATGTCAAAAGAAAAGATGGAAGTTTTGACAGGGCAATTGAAGAAATAATATTGGACCAAAATCAACAAAAGGTGACAGGAACTGTAACATCAGCAGAGGATGGGGAACCTTTACCCGGGGTCAGTATTTTGATTAAAGGAACACAGAGCGGTACTACTACGGATTTCAATGGAAATTATGCATTGGAAGTCCCTGATGGGGAAGATGTTCTTGTTTTTAGTTTTATAGGTTTCCAATCCAAAGAGATTTTTGTTAATAATCAATCCATCATTAATATAGCGCTTGATCCAGATCTCGAGCAACTCGAGGAAGTTGTTGTGATCGGATATGGAACGGCAAAAAAGAAAGATTTAACCGGTGCTATTGCTAGTGTGGATTTGGAACCTACCAGAACAGTACCTAATGTGAACCCTGTACAAAGTCTTAGAGGCAGAGTGGCGGGAGTTGTTGTAACTGATAATGGTCGGCCTGGTTCAGATGCCTCAATTCAAATTAGAGGCAGAAATTCAATTTCAGCAAGCAATGAACCTTTAATCGTTTTAGATGGAATTATTTATACTGGGGGAAGATTGTCTGATATTAACCCGGGAGATATTGAGTCGATCCACGTTTTAAAAGATGCAAGTTCCACAGCTGTTTATGGCTCCCTAGCTGCCAATGGAGTGATTGAAGTGACCACAAAAAAAGGAAAATTGGGAGCGCCAAGAGTTTCTTTAAATACCTATTATGGTAAGTCTGATTATGCACATATTCCAGATTATCTTGATGCCAATCAATACTTACGGGTCAGGAAAGACGCTGAGATAGCTGATGGAGGACCCGTTCCATTTCAACCCATTGAGTTGGAAAATATGGCAGCAGGGAAAAGTATAGAACCTTTTGAAGCTATTAGACAAAATGCACCAATGTATAATGGCGAGTTAAGTATTTCGGGAAAAACCGATAAGGTCACTTATTATATGTCAGGGTCTTATACCAATAGTAAATCGCCTGTTTATGGAGATAATTTCAGCAGAATTTCAGGAAGGCTGAATCTTGATGCTAATGTAACTGAATGGCTTAAAATAGGGATGAATACCGGCTATAGTGTTAGAGATAATTCTGGTTTTAGAGCAAGTCTAGAGCATACAACCTATTTAAGTCCTTATGCAAGTTTATATTATGAAGACGGTGTACCAAGACCACAGCCTATGGATATTGGCCTTGTAGGAAACCCATTGTTTGGATCAATCCAAAATGATAATCAAAGGAAACAAAAAACTTTATTTGTTAATCTATATACAGATATCCAACTCCCAGTTGAAGGCCTTTTCTACAGGCTAAATACTGGTTATACACAAAGGAATGATACAGATTTCCAATATCGACCATCCTTTGACAGGGATGCATTTTTTAACCTGGGAAGTGGTAGCAAAAATTATTATGAAGCACAAAACTTTACCTTGGAAAATATTATAAAGTATTCCAAACTTATTGGAACCGACCATGAAATTAATGCTACATTTTTATATGGGATTTACGAGCTCAAAGATGAGAATTCTTATTTAAGTAGTAACAATATTTTTAATGATGCATTAGGTTGGAACTCATTGGAAATTGGAGAAAACTTTAATATTGATACAGGCGCAGGGCAAAGTCAGCAATCCTCAGTTATGGGGAGATTGGGTTATCGTTATAAAGGTAGGTATATCATTGATTTTAGTTTAAGGCAAGATGGATATTCTGCTTTTGGTCCGGGGAATAAATATGGAACTTTTCCTGCAGTTGGTATGAGCTGGAATATGATCGAGGAGGAATTTTTAGCAAACTCTGGTTTTATCGATAATCTCAAACTGAGAATATCCTGGGGGAAAAACGGAAATAGAGGAGTAAGTAGGTATTCCTCCCTGAGCAATGTAGACAGGGTAAATTATGTATTTGGGGATGGAGGATCTACTTCAGTAGGATTGTATCCATCTTCAATGGCAAATCCAAACCTGGGTTGGGAAACAACAACAAGTACTAATATTGGTGTTGATTTTGGTATATTAACTAACAGAATCACCGGATCAATTGATATTTATAAAAGCATTACAACAGACTTGCTATTAAGGCAAACAATACCCAATACCAATGGATATGAAACTTTCCTGAGGAATATTGGAGAAACAGAAAATAAGGGAATTGAAATAAGTTTGAACACAGTAAATATACAGGCTGGTGAATTCATGTGGAGTTCAAACTTTGCTTTTAGCCACAATAGAAATAAAATTGTTAAATTGACTGGAAGAGATATCGATGGAGACGGGGTAGAAGATGATGATATTGCCAGTAATTGGTTTATAGGTCACCCATTAGGCTCAAACTATGACTATGTTTTTGATGGGATTTATCAGGAAGGAGATGATGTTTCTGCAATCCCTGGAGCAGAACCTGGCCATATTAGATTTAAAGATTTGGATGGTGATGGGATAATTACTCCAGAGGATAGAACGGTTCTACATTCTAACCAACCGGATTTTAATCTTGGTTTTACCAATACCTTTTCTTATAAAGGCTTTACTTTAATGGCTTTATTAACCATACGTCAAGGAGGTTACAGTCCCAATTCTACTTTAAATCCAGGAACTAATTTTTATGATCAGGCTAATATTTTGGATGTTCCTTACTGGACTCCTGAAAATCCTATCAATACTCATCCGGCAATTAACTATAAAAATCCATTAGGATACAGATTTTATCAGGGTAGAAATTATGTAAGGTTGCAGGATATTTCTTTAAGCTATTCCCTAGCATCTTCAGTAATTGAAAAAGTAAAATTACAGGGTTTGCAATTATATGTCAGTGGAAAAAACCTGTTTACCTGGACGGATTGGATGGGATGGGATCCTGAGTTTGGTTCAGGTTCCAGGAACCCAGGAAATAATGGTCCTTTATTAAAGACATTCACTGTAGGTCTTAGCATTCAATTCTAATTATCGGAAATCATGAAAATATCTATAAAGAAACTATTCGCTTTTATAATTTTAATAACTGGATTATTAGGGTCATGTAGTGATTCTTACCTTGATGAAGTACCGTTGGATCGGTTCAGTCCAGAAAATTTATTGGAAAATGAAGCTGGTTATGATGCGGCATTAATTGCTTTATACAATGCTGCCAGAGAGGAGCATATTGTTGCCTCAAATAATTTTGAATATATGTCTGTAGGAACAGATTTAGCCCAGTGGGGGAGGAATGATAGCCGAGGCTTAAAAGATTATAGCCTATTAAATTCAAATTTAAGTGCTACCATCGTCTATTGGGATTGGGCTTACAAGGAAATGATTGTAAGGGCCAATTTGATTTTAGAAGACATTGATAATCCAGCTTTGGAAATATCAGATGAGATTCGATCTAATATAAAAGGTCAGGCACTGTTTTTCAGGGGTTATACCTATAATTTTTTGGCTAATATTTATGGAGGTGTTCCAATTGTGGCTGAAAGAATAACCGTTCCAAAATTTGATTTTGTTCGTGTGCCAAGGGAGGAAGTGTTACGATTTGCCGCCAATGACTTAGAACTAGCTTCTGAACTTTTGGCAGTAGCAGTTCCGGATGGAAGAGTACCAAAAGCTGCCGCTTTCCATTTATTAAGTGAAGTATATATTTCCATAGGAATGGAATCTGGGGATGATACCTTTTTTGACAAGTCCATTGCTTCAGCCAGTAAGGTCATTAATAAGGAAGTTGGTGATTATGAAATCATGACTAATAGATTTGGGCCTGCAAGCAGTGAACCAGGGGATGTTTTCTCTGATTTGTTTGCATATGGACAGGTCAACCGAACTTCAGGAAACAAAGAAGTGATGTGGGCCTGGCAATTTGAATCATTTATATTAGGAGGAAGCACAAATGGAGGAATAGGAAATAATGGCCCTCGGTATTGGGCCCCGGAATATGATAAAATAATATCACCAAATGGATTTAAAAATACCCCGGCAGATAGTCTCATAAGAGGCATTGGAGTAAATTCACCTACCAATTATGTGAAGTATGATATTTGGGCAATTGATCCGGATGATATACGAAATTCAGAATTTAATATCAGGAGAACTTTTTATTATAATAACCCTGATGATACTGAATATTATGGAAAGGAAATTAAAGCGAAAAGGGGAGTTGATGGTGAACTATATATTGTAGCTTCTGATGGAACACTTACGGATCAGAAACTGGATACCCTAAGACAATATTATCCCTGGATTAGAAAGGTTGATGGCGCTCCATTTGATGATAATGTAGCCAGCGGGAATACATCAAAAGACCTGAGTAGAATGAGAGTAGCCGAAACTTATTTATTGAGAGCTGAAGCTTATTTTAGAAAGGGAAACATTGGAATGGCTGCTATGGACATCAATACAGTCAGGGAAAGAGCAAATGCTAAACTAATCACCTCAATGGATGTAACAGAAGATTTTATTTTAGATGAACGAACCAGAGAACTATTAGTGGAAGAGCCAAGATTGCGGACTTTAATTAGAATGGGTCGTTTGGTCGATAGGGTAAGAAAGTACAATTCTGCACCTTCTGTTCCCGGAGGCCCTTCCTCTGGTACCACCATTCAGGATTTCAATAATTTCTGGCCAATTCCTCAGAAGGTAATTGATGCCAATACAGGTGCCGAAATGCCACAAAATCCAGGGTATCCTGGTAGTTAATTATAAAAGTTGAGGCCTGGAAAAATCTTTATTGAGGATGAAAACACCAGGCTTTTCTTACATCTTTTTTCTTAAACTAAAAAAAAATGAATACATACAAACGGAGAGATTGGTTAAAAACAGCAGCAACTTATAAATTAGGATTTTTTCTTAGTGGAGGGTTACTTTCATGCGGAGATCAAAAAATGAAAGAGAGTTATAAAGTAAAAACTATTCTTCTAGTTTCAGGTTGGCAGGATGTCAATATCGGGGATATTGCTCATACTCCTGGTCTATTAAATGTTTTACAAACCTTTTTGCCAGAAACGGAAATTATCCTTTGGAAAAGAAGTAAGGGGGATGAAGTGAAAAAGTTATTAAACAAAAACTTTCCAAAGGTTAAAATTATCTATGGAAATGTTAGTGAAAACTATGAGGTGGATAATCCTGAAGTGTTGGAAGCTTTCGGGAAGTCGGATATAATGATCCATGGTTCGGGGCCATCGGTAGTGGGGAAAACTAACCTTGAGGCATGGGTAAAATATACAACAGATAAACCATTTGGGATTTTTGGAACTACTATACAACATATTAATGATGATCTTAGGCAATTGTTAAAAAAAGCTACCTTCATTTATACCAGAGAGACTAAATCAATAGAGGTTCTCAAATCTAATGGGATAACGGGAAGTCATATAGCCTTTGCTCCTGATGCCACATTTTACTTCGATTTAGAGAATAAAGAAAAAGCAAATGACTTTTTAGATAAAAATGGATTGGAAGAAAAAAAATTTATATGTGCCATTCCTCGATTACGATATACGCCATATCACAAAATAAGAAAAACTAATTGGACAGAAGAAAAAATCAAGGAAGTAGAAGAAGTGAATGCCCGATGCAAAGAATGGGATCATGCCAAGTTGCGAGAAGCCATGATTGCCTGGGTTCGTGAAACAGGAAATAAGGTGTTAATTTGCCCCGAAATGACTTATCAAGTAGATATAATGGATGAATTGCTGATAGATCCATTACCCGAGGATGTCAAACCATTTGTGGTTAAAAGAGGATATTGGATGCCAGACGAGGCTGCTTCTGTATATGAAAAAGCCCATACTGTCTTAAGTTTTGAGTGTCATTCTCCCATATTAGCCACCACAGTTGGAACCCCGATTTTTTACCTCCGCCAACCTGAAGATACCATTAAAGGTCAGATGTACTTTGATTTGGGTTTTGATGATTGGGTCTTTGAGATTGAAGAAACTGAAGGGAAGCAGATTGAGGATATGCTCCGGGAAATTTGGACAGACTACCCTAAGGCACAAAAAAAACTAGCGGACTCAATGGCAATTGTAGATCAAAGATATAAAGAAGGAACAAATGTTTTAAAAGGGTTATTGGTTTAGGTTATTTTAATATTATTGTTTTGCTGTGATAGAATAATTTGAATCAAAAATTATCAAAACCAGAAGCCAGGATCAAAGACACCAGCTTCTGGTTTTTTTAAAGTATGCATTTTGGACGAAAGATGACTCCCATCGCATTTATAAAATTTACTGCAAGCAGTGACGTGCTATCAAATATCTCAAAAGCATATTTTCCGATGAGTAATTTGAATAAGCTATTGCTGCACAATTACACGGTTGATAATTCGGTTCTCACCCATATTGAGTTCTACAATATAGATTCCATTTTGTAAGCCTTTGAGATCCAGCTGATAGCGACTGGCCTTTTGTGATTTTTCCATTTCAAAAATCTTCACTTCCTGACCTACTAAATTGAGTACCCTAATGCCTACTTTCCCATTCCATTCGTTTTTTAGGAGCAGGGTTAAAGTAGATTTCACCGGATTAGGATACATACTAATTTCACTTTCTGTTGCTGGTTCTACAGATTCAGGAAGGACCAATGAAGCTTTTCTGATATTCGGATAACTACCTCCCACAAGGATGTAGTCCAATTGCAGGTCACCACTAGTCTGGGCTATTTCTATGGTATTCTGCCCTTCATTTAAGTCAATGTTACCCAAATTAATTTCCGTAAAAGCACTGGAAGCATAGAAATTGAATATGCCAATAGCAATGCCATTCACCAATACCTCTTTGGTATTATCTCCGCCTGCAGCTGCATAACCTACGGTTAAATTATGTGTTCCTGCTTTAGCGTTTTCTACTGTAAAGACTACTTTATGATTGCTCTCAGTAAACAGTTCCACATATCCAGTTCCAGAAAAGTCCTGAAGTACCGTATTTACCTGAACATCTGAGAGATTTGCCAGTTCCGCTTCATATTTTACAGGTACATCTGCTCCCGGATTATTTGCGGGTGATAAATGAATACCGGAAATAGGAGCTTCTTTTGTACCATCTGGCATCAACCAGGACACAGAAAGATGGTCTTTCCCTTTGTTTTCTTTCATCAAGGCTTCAATATAATATTTCTGCCCTTCTACTAACGCTATTTCGTAAGACTGTTGACTAGCACTTTTGTCGTATTCTCCCGGTTTTCCAGATTTGTTATGATAGGCAATCAGTTCCTTTTGCATAGGATTGTAACTCAGGCTTGTAGAATCATCCGGATGATTTTTATAAATCTCTACATCAGCCCCATTATATCGATTAAGCCCATTCATGGTGCCTATCCATAAGTAGCCTTTGCTATCCTGCAAAAAGCAATTCACCGTACTCTGAGAAAGCCTTTTATCCAGGTGCTGAAAGGTAATCTTAGGTTTTTGGGAATAAACACAATGGCAAATAGAAACTGCCCAGATGAGAGAAGTTAATAATTTCATTTTCATAAAACCTGTTGTTAGTCAGTCAGTATTTTTCACCGATCTTATAAAAAGATGGATATAAGTTCGTTCAGTATGTCTATGCCTCATTCCATATCACAGTAAGTAAAGGTACATAAAGCCGGGAATATTTGAATGGATTTTCTCTCAGAACCATGAAAGATTGAAGTGCATAGGAGCAATGCGGGCAAATCGCAAATGAAGGATACGGCTAGTGGAATTAACGTGAGCAAAGCAGATGAAAGTAAACCTTACATTAATCTACCTACTGCCCAACTTTAATCTGGACTAGAATCTAATTGCTATCTGTTTTAATATTGTGATATAAAAAGAAAAGATTAGGGACTATTAATGCCATAAATAGAAACTTCATTTTTTTTTCCTCTTAATTCTATTTTAGTAACAAAATCTATTGAATATCTAAAATCTCTTTGTAGCAGTTGAAAAAAACTTTCGGTTAATAATAAATTTTTTTTATAGGTTTTGCAAAGCTCCAGAATTCTTGCAGCAGTGTTTAAAACATCTCCATGATACACAAGGTTTTTTCTTTGCGCACCAACTTCAGTAACTGTGACTGTTCCTGAATTAATAGAAGCCTTAAAGTTTGGCAATATCCCAAATTTTTCCAGATAATTAGATTTATTGTCCTGGAGTTTTGAAGAAAATTCAATAAATAAATCCAAGACCTTCCTTTTGTCAAAAACATCCCCAATCCTCCAGGTTAAAACTACTTCATCCCCAACATATTGATATACTTCAGCTTCATAATAGGGAATAATTGTAGTAAGATCATTAAAACACTTATTTAAAAATCTACTATATTTTACATGTCCTAAATTTTCGGCAATTGTAGTGGAATTATTCAAATCGATAAACATAAAAATTCGTGCCTCTTCGAGAGGTTCATTATATTTTCCTGCCAAATAGCTTACGATAATTCCATGCCCAAATCTATTCCCAATTGCCCTAAAAAAATTTAGAACTCCACCAACAATAACAAAATAAATATATAATGATAGAAAAATTTCAGAATTGATTAAAGACCAGGAATTATTGATTGCGTGATGAAATGGTTCGTTTTGGAAAATAACGGTTAAAATAGTGTGGAGTCCAAATGCCGTGAAGATGATAAGAATTGAAAAAGATATTAACCGTAGAAGAAATTTTAAAAATAGAGGAATCCTATATTTTATTTTGGGAAATACTTTAAATTCTAAGAAAGCGATCCCGGCACCGATAAAAAGCCCAGCTAATGTAGGGGTGTACCATTTTAAATTTTGAGTATCTATGAGGTTTTTTATGCCTAACTGGTTTATTCCTGAAAGTTTAAAGAAAATAAATAAATTGGCTCCGAAAGTAAAACCTATGATTAAAATAATAATATCAATCAATTTTGGATATTTATTAGCAAATCGGGTGATTTTGTCCATAGTGCTTAACTTTCAGGGGAAGATAATTTTCTAGTAAAAGTGAGCTTTGCCTTTTACAACTTTAGGTACCAGAGTTCCACTCTGGGGATTCCATTTCGGAAAGCAAATTATAAAATGGTTATTTCTGTCCAACCACTTACTTAGGTTGGCCAAATTTTAAATTGTTGGTTTTATAATGAACTATCATATCAATTAATAAATATAAGTTCAATTTCAATGTGAGGGTTTTCATTGGAAATTCTGAATTTAGATTTGTCAAAGGTGGGTTTTCCAAATTTTGTATGGTATGATGCACCAACGGGTTCTTTAGGGAAACCTACAAAATTTTTATCAATGACATTGTTATTATTTTCGTCATGTGTGACCATTATGGCATAAGTTCCCAATGGAATATTTTCAAATTTATAAAATACATCTCCCTTTTTTGACTTCGCCTTTTCCCTTTTAAAGACTTTTCCAGTTGGTGAAAATTCGTTTTCATCATTAAATAACATGAAAATTACTTTCCCAATATCAGTTTCTACATCCTTCACCCTAACCGAAATGGTTCCTTGAGCTAAGGTGACTAAACTTATAAATGAAATTACAATCGTTAAAAGGCATTTATTTCTCATAAAAGATTTAGTTTTGAATTTGACTTTATTCCTTGGAAGGATAAAAGTTAACCATTATCCCTAACTACTTTTCCGGTAACTCAACACCGCCCAGCCATTAAAGAAAATCGCAAATCCGCAAAGGGCAATAAATTGTGGAATAAGTTCATTGAATGCACTTCCTTTCAGATAAACCATCCTTAATACCTGAATAATATATTTTAATGGACTAAAATGAGAGATAAACTGTGCCCAGTTGGGCATGTTTTCCACAGGAGTATAAAGCCCACTCATGAAAATAAAGGTAAGTACAAAAAAGAACATCATGAACATAGCCTGTTGGACTGTAATGGCATAATTGGAAATCACGAGACCAAATCCGGAAAAGGCCAGAATAAAAATGGTGGCAAAAAAGTAAATAGTGATCAGATAACCTTCCGGGAAAAGTTTCCAGACTAATAGGGAAACTGTAATGCCAATGGTAAGTACTACATAGCCGGAAAGCCAGTAGGGGATAAGTTTAGAAACAATGAAAGTAAACTTTTTCACCGGGGTAACATTCATTTGTTCGATAGTGCCATTCTCCTTTTCCCCAACAATATTTAGGGCTGGCAAAAAACCACAGATCATAGCTAAAACCATTATTAGAATAGCAGGAACCATGAAAACCGAATAAAGTAAACTGGGATTGTACCGATACAGCGGAATAATATCCAGATTTGGAATTTTCATTCTTCCATGATTTCCCATTAACTCCGTCTGAATATTTCCATTAAAATCTGAAATGATTCTAACTAAGTAGGCAGTGCCTAATCCTCCTTTATTTCCATTTACTGCATTGGCGGAAATCATCAGATTTGCTTTTCTTTCCTTTACCAGAGTTCTTTCAAAATTTGAGGGAATTTCCAGAATCAAGTCAGCCCGATTGGATTCAATAGTCCTAAGGGCTTTTTCATAATTACTGGCAACATTAGTGATATTGAAATAACCAGAAGCTACTACTTTCTGCACAAGACTTCTGGAATAGGAACTTTTATCGTGATCCACCAGACTGAGGTTTACATTTTTCACCTCAAAGTTGGCTACTAATGGATAAATTAAAATTGCAGTAAGCGGAAACATGATCACCATTCGGGGAACAAATGAATTCCTGAAAAACTGCTTAAATTCTTTTTCTAACAGAAACCTTAGCATGATTTAAGTTTTTTAACTATTATAAAGCTATTCCAATCTGATTTTAAATTTCTTTAAACTAATGGCAATCAGTACTATAGCCATGGCTGATAATACTGCTACTTCCATTATGATGGAAGTAAATCCCAATCCTTTGATCATCACATCCCGCATAGCAGAGATATACCATTTTGCCGGAATAATCTGGGCTACGTATTGCAAAACAATGGGCATATTTTCAATGGGGAACATTAAGCCAGAGAGCATAATAACCGGCATGAGCAAGCCAACTACAGAAAGTAAAAGGGCTACCAGTTGTGTTTCTACCATGGTGGAAATGAGTAAACCTAAAGCCAGTGCTACAAAAATGAACAGCAAAGAAACAAAGATGAGTAGGAAGAAATTACCTACAATAGGTACCTCAAGCACAAATACCGCCAGTGCAAGCACATTCATCAGATTCACCATGGAGATCACGAAATAGGGAATCACTTTTGAAATCACAATTAAAATGGGCGGCATGGGCGAAACCAGAATCACTTCCATAGTGCCCAATTCCTTTTCCTTCGCCATAGAAACAGAAGTCATCATGGCGCAGATCAGCATTAGCACCATTCCAATCACTCCCGGAACAATATTGTAGGCACTTTTCATGGTGGGGTTATACAGCAATTTTACCTCAGGTGTAATCTGAAAAGGGATTTCCCCAACTTCAAGCAATTCCTGTTGATAGCCTATAATGATATTAGTAGCATAATTGGTAATGGTAGAGGCGGTATTGGGGTCAGTACCATCGGCAATGAGTTGTACCTGAGCATCCCCTGTACGAATGATATTTTCGTAAAAGCCTTCACTAAAAACCACCAACAAACCAATTTTTCCTTCCTTAAAAATGGTTTCCATCTCATCAGGATTTTCCACATAGCCTTCCAAAGTGAAATACTCGTTTTTTTCCATGGTATTCACAATGCCCAGGGTAGCCATATCTCTGGAAGGATCGTAGATGGCAAACTTGGTATTCTTAATCTCGGTAGTAATGCCGAAACCAAACAGAATGATCATGGCAATCGGCAGTGCCAACAGCATCATCATGGTCCATCTGTCCCTGAAAATGTGGAAGAATTCCTTTTGTGTAAATATTAAAAACTGCCTCATTTTTAAAATTCTATTTCTGGCTTAAGTATAAGCGAAGCGACTACTTAAGCCTTGTTAATAAGTGGAAGTTTGCAACTTCCATCCAGTCAAAAAGATCTATTCCCAACCTTTCTCCAAATTACTTTTCACAGCAAGGTCTTCGCCAAAGACCTTGTGTCCATCGTGCTTCAGAAGCCAAATTGAGGCAGGGTCACAAAAATGCAGACCCTGCTGGGGAATTTTCTTCGTGTCCAAATTTCTAATTCCGTTTTGCCCTCCTGGCTAATTGGTGAAATACCTGATCCATATTTTCGGCTTCAAATTGTTTTTTCAAATTCTTTGGTGTATCCAGGGCTTCAATTCTGCCATCTACCATAATGGAAACCCGGTTACAGTATTCTGCTTCATCCATATAGTGTGTAGTTACAAAAACCGTAATTCCCCGATCAGCGGCATCATAAATTAATTCCCAAAATTGCCTTCTGGCAGCCGGGTCAACGCCTCCTGTGGGTTCATCCAAAAACACAATTTTTGGTTCGTGAAATATGGCTGCGGAAAATGCCAGTTTCTGCTTCCAGCCCAGTGGTAAAGATTTTACCATAGTATCTTTCTCACTTTCGAATCCAAGTTGTTGTAATAATTCATCTATTTTCGGTCCGATGGCCTTATTATCCATTCCATAAATTCCCCCATACAAACGCAGGTTTTCCCATACTTTTAGATCTTCGTAAAGGGCAAATTTCTGACTCATGTAGCCAATACTCTTTTTCACAGCTTCCGATTCCTTATCAATATCAAAACCTGAAACCGTTCCCTTTCCCGAAGTGGGTTTACTCAACCCGCACAGCATTCTCATGGCCGTAGTTTTTCCCGCTCCATTGGCACCCAGGAAACCAAATATCTCCCCTTTTTCTACAGCAAAAGAGATGTGATCAACAGCAGTAAACTGTCCGAAACGCTTGGTTAAATTTTCAGCTTCAATTACTTTCATTGAGTATTTAGTTAATCTGCCAATTCCATAAAACAATCCTCAATTCCTGCTTTTATGGGTTCGATATGAATTCCCTGATGCCCTTTTTTAGATAGCTCACTGGTTAACTTTTCAATAGAGAAATTCCCCCCGTTTTCAACCAGACTTTCTTTTTTAATGGTAATATGATGGGAGTCTCCAAAAGCAAAACAGGTATGCACATCTGCTTCCGCCCTCAAATCCTTCAGAAGTTTAGACATCTTGTCACTCTGAGCAGCCAACAGCACATTTTCGTATTGATTGATGATATTTTCAGGTGTATCTATTTTCAGGAAATTTCCATCCTGTATCAGCCCTATTCTGTTGCACAGACTGGCTTCATCCATATAAGGTGTAGATACCAGAATGGTAATTCCCTGATGTTTGAGTTTATCCAGCATTTCCCAAAATTCTTTCCTGGAAACAGGATCAACCCCGGTAGTAGGTTCATCCAGGAAAAGTACCACTGGTTTGTGAATTAAGGCACAACTCAGGGCCAGTTTTTGTTTCATCCCGCCAGAAAGGGCTCCAGCTTTTCTTTTTTTAAATGGCTCAATTTGCTGGTAAATGTCTTTTATGAGATGGTAATTTTCCTCAATGGTTGTCTCGAAAATTGTAGCAAAAATCTTCAGGTTTTCTTCCACAGTAAGATCCTGGTATAGGGAAAATCTACCCGGCATATAGCCAATTTTTTTCCTGATGCTTTTAAATTCCTTTACCACATCATTACCATCCACCGAAGCAAATCCGGAATCTGCCAACAGTAAAGTAGTCAGGATGCGAAAAAGGGTAGTTTTACCGGCACCATCTGGTCCTATGATCCCAAAAATTTCCCCAGCATCTACCTCAAAGCTGATGCCTTTTAAGGCTTCCACTTTACCATAATTCCTTTTAATATCCTGAACAATTACTGATTTCATATTTTATTGAAATTAGGGATTAGAAGTTGGATGTTAAATAATAAAAACTGAATTTGGATCGAGCATCCAGCTATAACTTTATACTATGCGCAGGATCACTCTGCGAGAAGACCCTGCCAGGACAAAAGAAGATAGTAACCCTGGCGTAAGCGTTCGCTTGATTTCCCATACAAATTTTCTTTTATTCCTCCGCAATTGGGCCATTCCCCAAACTCATCTTAAATCCACCGTACATTCCAATCTTTAAAAAACCATCATTTTTAACCGCAATTTTCACTGCATAAACCAGATTAGCCCTTTCATCCTGGGTTTGGATTGTTTTGGGGGTAAATTCAGATTTACTGGAAATCCAGGTGATTTTTCCTTTGTAGTTTTTGGTTTCGGTTTTCCCGAATTCAGCCAAAACATCCACTTCCTGTCCAATTTTGAGTTTTGCCAGTTGATCTCCGGTTACATAAGCTTTTAATATCATGTTGTCCACATCGGCAACTTTATATAATGCTTTTCCCATAGCAGCCATTTCCCCTTTCTCTGCATATTTTACAAGTACAGTACCATCGATTGGGCTTTTTACCTTACATTTTTCCAGTTGATCTTCCACCTGGGCAATCTGCACATCAATTGTTTTGCTTTGCGCATCAATAGCAGTTACATTGGTATTCAGACTGCTTTTTTGTGATTTTAGCCTGGATTCTAAAATTTCAATCGCAGCTTCAATATCATCCAGTTGTTTTTGGGTTGCTACATCTCCGGCAAGTAATTTTTTAACTCTTTCTTTTTCCCGTTCCTGTTTCGCAATTTCCCTTTCAGTAGCTTCAATCTGAGTCCGTACATCTGGCTTCCCTGATTCCACAGCATTTTTACTGGCTTTTAGCTGAAGTTTAGTGAGATATAATTGTGTGCTGTCAATTAATCCTACGATGTTATCCTTTTTTAATAGGTCTCCTTCATTAATATCAAAAGACAAAATTTTCCCATTTGCTTCAGCGGAAACGATGATTTCAGTAGCTTCAAACACACCGGTTGCATCAGCAAGGGATTCCTCTTCCACACAGGAGAAAAGGTGAGTGGAAAGCAAAATAATGATGGAAAAAAGAGGTTTCATTTTTATATGAATTTGCATTTTTAGAAGATTTTGTTCTAAAACATTTTATTAAGTCCTGAATCCTTGAAGATCTGGAGAGCTAAAATTCTTGTTTTAATTCCCAGATTTATTTTTATATTGATAGACTTTCATGAGGTATTGAATTTCATGCATGATCAGGTTTTGTTTGGCGGCATTTTCATCATTTACCTTATCCAGCAATTGAGACATGGTACTTACGCCATTTTCATATTTTACCTCATAAGCCTGTTTTATTCCGCTTTTTAAAGTAAGCAGTTCCTTGTCCTGATCGATTAAAGTTTTGAATTTATCGAGTTCCTGTTGAGTTTGTGTCAATTCTAGATTGGTGTTGAACAAAAAAGTTTCCCGCTGCACTTTTACTTTTTGCAGATTGATTTCTGTGAGCTTTTTATTGTTGTTATTTTGATAAAGATTACCTAGCGTCCAATTGAGGCTAAGTCCCCCAACCAAAATATTATTGAGTTTTGAAGTTCCAAAGTCTACCCCCGGTTGTATGAAAGTCCCAATGCCCATGATGCCAATTTTTGGATAAAGCATGGCTTTATCAATATTACTTTTGGCTTCAATCAGAAATTCCTGGTTTTGGTAAAGATTTAGTTCCGGACGGTTATTTTCCAGGGCTATAAATGAATCATCTATTGCAGGTCTCTCCAGTTTGGTTTTCGGTGGAATAGTTTCCCCTATCATGGCAGCTAACACATTTAAGTAAGCCTTTTTGTTGAATTGTAGCTCTGCCACCTTCTGATCCACATTAATAACTTCAACTTTAATTTCATCAATATCCGATTTAAAAGCTGTTCCATTTTCCACAGCCACTTCCACTCTTTTCATATTCCGCTGAAGGGTGGATTTCAGAATTTCCATTTGCGCAATCTGTTCTTCAATAAGCAAGACTCCAAAGAACAGATTGTTTACCCGTTCTTCCAGACTGTAAAGTGATACTTCAAGATTCGCTTTTTCAATTTCTGCATTGGCTGTTGTGGCTGCTTTACTGGCTTTAGTTAATCCCCCATCCCAGATTACTTGGTTAAACTGAACCATCGAAATCATGTTGAATTCGGTAGAGGAAGACTCGGAGCCAGGTGCACCAAATGAGGGCAGGCCTTCAATCACCCCACCAATCAAGGTGACATCCAATTGAGGTAAAAAAGCTTTTCCCGCATTGGAAAGCGTATATTCCCTGGTTTGTTCAATCAACTCATATTGTTGAATTAATGGGAAATTTTCCCGGGCTTTAGTTTGGCATTCTTCCAGTGTGATTTGACCAAATACCTGGGTGGAATAAAAGCTGATGCCAAAAAGGATGCTCCTCAAAATATTTTTCATAATATGACTAAGGTTTCAAACTTCTTAAAATAATTTCCACATTTTCCTTTTTTCTTCTTTCCCGAAGTTTGGAAAATTCTTCATCAGAAATTTTTGTAATGGTTTTAAACATAGGTTCAGCAAGGAAAACTATTATATTCAAAGAAACTATGCTCAATAAAAGGTCATAAACCGTCATTGGCCTCACATTTCCTTTGGAGATTTCCTCATCCAGTTCCTTTTGCATTTGAACCAAAACCATTTGGGGAAGATCTCCAATAATTTCTCTTATCGATTCCATCCGCTTCGGATTGGAGTTAATTTCACCAAAAAAGAAAAGCGGAAGTCTGGGATCTTCTTTAATCGCATCGAAATGAGATTCTATTTTCTTTTTCAATTTCTCTTCAAAGGGTAAATCCTCATGCCCTATTTGTAATAAACTCCCGATAAAAACCTTAATTTTTTTCTCGAAAATGGCATCAAATAATTTATCCTTGGTTCGGTAATAATAGTGAACCAATGCCTGATTGCATCCCGCTTCTTTGGCAATTTCTGTAGTAGAAGTTGCTTTAAACCCTTTTTCTAAAAACAACCTTGTGGCTACTTTCAGAATGGTAATTTCCATTTTTTCTTCCGCACTCATAACTTTATTTAATAAGTCTATTAAATAATGCAATTAAAACATATTCTATTTATAATTCCAAGAAAAATTTGAAAAAGTTATTTCAGAATAATTTAATATGAGGAACCATCAAAATTTTTATATGTAACCCGCCTGGGATTCGGTTGGAAAGTATGAAAAATAGTGGGGCAGTGTTAATGGATTATAAGAATGTAGCCATTTTGGATAGAGCATTTAAAATACACATGGTCATTTTCAAATAAAAATACACGGCATTATTTACTTAACATAATCAAAGTTATGATTATTTAAATAATAATGTTTTTTATTGAAATAGTTATATTTTGACTTAGCTGATTTCCTCGTAATAATTATCTTTAAAATTGCCCCACGGTTTTTAATTGTTCTTATTTAGAGAAACTCCCAAAGAAGGACTTAGGCAAAAAAAAAAATCTGCTTAATATAATTTAAAAAGAAGGTCAGGGGCACCGTAAGAAGGTATTCTGACCCAACTTATTCATCTCTTAATATATCAACAGGGTTAAGTCGAATTACCCTCACAACCTGTGAACCAATTGCAAGCATACCTGCACTCAATATGATTAATGCCCCCAGACCTAAACCATAATAACTGATATTTATCCTATAAGGAAAATTTTGCAGCCATAAGTCATTAATCCACCATGAAAGAGGCAAAGCCAAAAGGATTGAAATTCCTAAAAGGGTAATAAAACTTCCAGAAAGACTTGTAAATACCGCTTTCAGGTTGGCTCCCAACGCTTTCCTGATTCCCATTTCTTTATTGCGTGAATTTGTATTGTAAATGGCCATTCCCAGTAAACCAAAAGCTGCAATGGAAACACTTAAAACTCCAGCAAAACCTATTATTTTAGAAAGAATGACAAAAATAACCTGGGCTTCTTCCAATTGATCCCTGTAAAAATGAAATTCAAATTCATGCTCCTGATCAATTTCCTGCCATGCATTTGTCAGGCTTGTTTTTAATGCTTGAAAATCCTCTGAATTTACCTTAATACTAAGATTATTGTACGCATTGAGATTCGATCGAATTATAAATGGTCCGATTAGATCTTGAGCACTGGCATAGGAAAAATCCTTTAGCACTCCACTGATCATTACAGCTTCTTTTTCGATTGTCCAGGAACTTCCCAGGGCATCTGTGGGATTTTTAAATCCGAGTAACTTTACCGTTTTTTCATTGATCAGAATCTGATTTTTCACTCCATCAGCAGGAATATCTCCCACCAGCAAATCGATATTCATCATAGGAATAAAATTGCTTGAAGCATTGATACAATTCACATAAAATGAATCAACAGATTCATGAGAGGATAAATACAAGCCCATCTTCCGGTTTGTATTAAGCACAAGATTGGTTAATGAAGTCTCTGTTACTTCAGGTAATTTTTCAAATTGTGTTTTTATTATCTCTGGTTTATTGCCCTGTAAAGGAATGTTAATGACATTTTCTCCGTTCAGTCCCAGATCAGCACTCATAGTATGTTGAAACTGATCATAAGATGTAAGTGCAGTTACTACAAACACCATTGAAATACAAAATTGAGCCACCACCAGAATTTTTCTGGCTGTGAATTTTCGATTGCCCAGTTGGCCAAATCCTTTCAATACTTTTGCCGGATGAAAACGAGCCATAAAGCTGGCTGGAATAATCCCCGCAAAAAATCCAACAGAAAGTGCAAACAAAATAAACAACCCATAAACCATCCAATCAGATTTGAATTTAAAAAACATGTGAATGGCTGGGTCAATGCTCATAAATCCATCTATAACCCATTGAAGGAAAAAGATTCCAAACCCCAGGGAAATCAGGGAAATAAGCATGGCTTCCATCAGAAACTGAATAATGATTTGTCCTTTATTTGCCCCACTAACTTTTCTTATTCCAACTTCTCTGGCTCTGTTGAGTGAGCGGGCAATTGATAAATTGGTATAATTAAATCCTGCCATAAACATGATAAGGCCAGCAATTCCTCCCAAAAACCACAATACGAACATAGGCATTACACCCTCCGGAGCATTTGTCATTTCCTCCTTAAAAGGAGTGACTTCTTCCAATGGTTGCAATAATAGACGGGTATCTTTAAAATCGGGATGAACAAAACCATTTGCAGCTAATTTGGCCATATTTTCCTCCACTTTTTCAGGAGAAGCATTCTTTTTTAGTTTGAGATAGTTGAAGGAGGTGTAAATATTTTCCCAAGGTGTAACCGCCCTGATAGCTCCCCGGTCTTCTAATGATTGAATTGACTCAGCTGAACCCAACGCATCAAATTTCAAGTGCGTTTGTGTCCCATTTTCAGCAATTACTCCTGTGACCTGGTAATGCTGGGGTTCTTCTTCAACGCTCGTAAATAATGTGAACTGTTTTCCAATTGGATTGATACCTTTTCCAAAAAACTTTTCTGAAGTATGCTGGGCAAGTACAATGGTAAATGCTTTGGTTAGAGCGGTTTGTTGATTTCCATACAACATCTCATAGCCAAAAAATTTCAGTGCATTTTCCGAGGCAAACATACCTTTCATTCCCAGTTTTTTCCCATTTGCCAGTACCTCTCCCCTGAAACTTTCATTAAAAACAGCATAATTCTCCACAGCGGGATCAACCGCTGAAACTGCAGATGATATTTCATAAGGGGAAGTAGCCATTTTATTTTTCCTGCCTGTATCAGTAATTACCCTGTATATCTGGTCCTTTTCAGGAATATGGCTGTCTATAGCCATTTGCTCACGGATAATCATAATGATAAACAGGCAAACTGACATACTTAGGGATAAACCAATGATATTGATTGCCGAAAATGACTTGCTTTTTTTCAGGTTTCTCAATGTTATTTTAAGATAATTATGAAGCATAATGTTTGGATTAAAAATTGAATTTGACAGTAGATTTTTTTTAAGGGCATAAGGTCTGAAAGATCGGATCACATCAGCCCACAACATCCAGTGGGCCATCCTGGAACCTTTAGTGCTAACCCGCTGATGGAAAACTTCCTCCAGGTCTCCTTCTAATTCCTCCAGGCGATTAGGGTGGCAATACCATCTGAAAAATTGAAGCGGTCTTCGGGGAATTGGGTTTCTTTCTGATTTCATGATAATAGCATTAAATGGTTCATGTTGATAGCCCCCAGTTAAAGGCAATTTTTGGAATTCGATTGCGCAATCTATTCCGAACGGCCAGGTTTTCATCTAATACCTGTTTCCCATAGGGAGTGATATAAAAAAGCCGTTTGCGCTTTCCCCCTCTTGCCGAAGAAGACTCCCCTAGCTTTGAATTTAATAACCCTTTTTCTTCCAACCGATAAAGCACTGTATGAATGGCACTTAGATTTATTTCCCTGCCCGTGCTTTCAAAAAGCTCATTCACTATAGATACACTGTAAGCATTATCATAAAGCACGCCTACCGTTAGCATCACCAATTCTTCCAGTTCACCGAGATGATTTCTTTTCATAGGTCCAAAATTATATCCTTCACTTTTGTAAGTTTAATAAAGAGAATTTATTTCCTTCATATTTGTAAGTATTTTTACCTGAATGGTTTTTATCTTCTGTAAATGGGTAATCATAAAATTCCATGAGGTGTTTTAAATATTTCTCTTACCTTAAGTCGAGTAGTGACTATAAACTTTTAAACCAAATACTTTATATCCACCCCTTTTTATGCTTCTCTTTTTAATCCTCTCTTAAGGAGGGTTAACTCTCATACCGATTATCCTGCACAAAAGTAAAAATTCAAATAGAACAGTTTTCACTGTGTTATGAGAGAGGCATTAAATCGCAATAATAAATTGTACAAAACAAAGATTAGAGGCTGGACTGTAGTTGTTATTTTATTTTTCTGGAGCGGATGTAATTGTTGAGACCCATGTGATTATTGTAACCTAAATTTTTACTGATTCTCCTGATAGATACCCCATCTTTTAAATACTCTTTGATCAGTGG
>NZ_KB903446.1 GCF_000379765.1 Flexithrix dorotheae DSM 6795 | reverse complement strand
GCCTCATTGTCGGGTTTAAGTGTACCGATAGGTTTATTTGAGAAACAGCGAAATGGTTCATCAGATGGAGCCCCCATGGAGTGGGAGTTTCCGGTTTCGGGCGGAACACAGGTGAAGGTAAAAATATTTTTAATAGAGTTATTCAATGGAGTAACCGGACCAGGCCAGCGTGTATTTGATATAGCGCTTGAAGGAGTAGTACCCTCAGCGATGGATGATATAGATATGTTTGCCAGAGCAGGGGCCAAAAAAGCATTTATGATAGAAAGTGTGGTCACGGTTTCAGGAGATGGAATCCTTGATATCGATTTTATCAACACCGGATTGGAAAACCCGGTGGTTAGTGGCTTTGAGATTGTTGAATTTAATGAGGCATCTTCCAGAAAGGCAAGTCAAACCCTGGTTGTTAAAGAACCACAAAATACTGATTATCAATTTGATGTATATCCGAATCCAACTTCAGGAATCTTGAATTTTGATTTGGAAAACAACAATGAATTACCATATAAACTAGAGGTTTTTAATACATTAGGAATTAAAATACACGAGCTTATGGGCAATGGCTCCGGGAAGGAGCAAATTGATCTATTTAAGTTGGGAGCCAGTCATGGCATGTATTTAATCGTATTAAAGGTTGGAAATTCAGATCGGGAACTTCATAAAATTATTCTGAGATAAAATGCTTGAACCTGAATTTGTTTAAGGTAATATTTTGTAAAAAACGAAGATTTCTCAAGACGGAAACGGAGAAAAAAAGGGGATGAATCTGAAGGAAGGAATAACCATAGGCAATTTCTCGCAGGAAAAATTTTTCATAGGAATCAAAATTAAATAAGATTATATTGAGCTAGATTACTGATTTATTTGAGGTTTTGTTCGATAATGGGATAGAGAATTTGAGGACTCTATCACCCTGATTGGCCTCATATCAAATTTTCACATTTTCATAATCTCATAAACTTCATTAATGCTAAGTTACAATTGGTATTTTAATAGGCTAAAAACGATGTCTTCACGGGAAATTCTTTTCAGAATTAACCAAAAAATACAATCCTCAGGAGAAAAGATTTTTAAAATGGGATGGAAATGCGATAAAAAGCTAATAAGCCTTCCCCCTTCCATTTTACCGAAAATTAATTTTGAGGCAATTCCCATGCCTCCCAACTACATCCAAATATTTGATTGTCAACTGAATTATTATGAAAACATAGATTGGTCTTTGGATTTGTCATCGAATAAAAGATTTCCAAAGACATTTAGTAAAAACATTGATATAAGGACAGATCAATTTGGAAGTGCCAAACATGTTTGGGAGGTTAATAGATTGCAATTTTTAACCTATATAGCTATTCATTACAGGAAAACCAATAATGAAAGTTACCTGGAAAAGTTTGTTGAAATCTTGGAAAGCTGGATAGATAATAATGGCTATTTGGAGGGGGTAAACTGGTATAGTAATATAGAGGTAAATATCAGATTAATCAATTGGTTTTTATGTTGGGAACTATTAGATGTAAATCAACTACTGAAGGGAAATCAAAAATTGAGTGAGTTTGTTCAAAACAAATGGATTCCTTCGATTTATCAGCATTGTGTTTATAGTTTCAATAATCCCTCTAAATTTTCATCAGCAAATAACCATTTAATAAGCGAATATGCCGGACTGTTTATAGCAGCGTCTTTTTGGGAATTTAAAGAATCAGCTTTATGGAAAAAACATTCGAAAAAAGGACTGGAATATGAGATTATTAACCAACATACTGCAGATGGGATAAATAAGGAGCAGGCTGCAGAATATATCCAGTTTATTACTGATTTTTTTCTCCTTTGTTATATTGTTGGTGAAAATACCAAGGACCAATTTTCAAGTGAATATAAAGAAACTCTTCATAAGATTATCTCATTCATATTTAACTTAATGGATAATTATGGGAATATTCCATTTTATGGGGATGAAGATGATGGGAAAGTTTTCATTTTACATACGAGTGCCCCTTTTGATAACTTCAAATCTTTATTAATATCAGGTTCTGTTCTCTATAATAAATCTGAATATAAAAAGAAGGGAGGTGGATTCGATTCAAAAAACCTGATACTATTTGGACAAGATGGGCTCGAGAAGTTTAATAAACTTGAGGGCTCAGAAAAAACAGATAAGTCAAAATATTATAAAGAATCCGGACATTTTTTATTCAAAAATAAATTTTATGACCAGGATGTCTACATTTATTTTGATGCGGCTCCATTAGGATACCTTTCCATTGCGGCTCACGGTCATGCAGATGCCTTATCCTTTGTATTATATTATAAGGGGCAACCTTTATTCATAGATTCTGGTACTTTTACTTACCATACTCAAAAAGAATGGAGGGAATATTTTATGGGTACCTCCAGCCATAACACCATCCGAATTGATGGCCAGAATCAGGCAGAGATAGCAGGTCCTACCATGTGGCTGAATCACTTTTCAACCCGGGTATTGTCCCACGGGAAAAATGAAAATTTCGAATGGATAGAAGCATCTCACAGTGGTTATCATCATCTTGGAGTTGAGCATCAAAGAAAGTTATTAATTGATATTAACCATTCAACTGTTTTTTTAGAAGATAAAATTGTTAACTTGGATAATAAGGCACATAAAATTGAAGTGTTTTTTCATTTTCATCCAAATGTAGAGTTGGGTCAGGAAAATTCACATGCTTTTTCCTTAAGTCTTGGTCAGAAAGAAAAAGCTTTACTTTCATTGGATGACAGATTGGAGGTAGGGTATGCAAAAGGAGGAACTGATCCTATTTTAGGCTGGTATTCAGAAGGTTTCCAAAAAAAAGAACCATGTGGTGTTTTGATATGTAACTATTCATCAGAGAAAACTATCACACTAAAGAGTCATATAAAATTTATACCATAAGTGCGAATACTCAATACAGATTATGTTCATCTTTTTTGAAGGTACTAAAGGTTCAAATTTTACTTAATTAGTCAAAGAGTTAATCCAAAATTATTATGAAAATAAGTGTTTTTGGTTTAGGTTACGTAGGAGCTGTTTCTTGCGGATGTTTTGCAAAAGAAGGACATCAGGTAATTGGGGTTGATATCAACGAGCATAAAGTAACTTTAATAAATAGTGGAAAATCTCCGATTGTAGAAAAAGGCCTTGATGATTTAATAGCTTTTGGAAACAGAAATAAACTTTTAGGTGCCACAACTGATGTTGAAACTGCTATTCAAGACACTGATTTATCCATTATCTGTGTTGGAACCCCGAGCCAGATTAATGGCAATATTGACTTGAGCTATATTTTTAAAGTGTGCGGTCAAATTGGGGCTGCACTTCAGAAAAAATCATCCTTTCATACCATTGTAATTAGAAGTACAGTAGTACCTGGAACAGTAAGGCAATGTATAGAAATAATCGAAGATGTTTCCGGTAAAAAACATAACAAGGAATTTGGCCTTGGGTCTAATCCTGAATTTTTAAGAGAGGGAACTGCTATAAATGATTTTTGGCATCCACCCTATACTATTATTGGAATTGAAAGTGAAAAAAGCCAGGAATTATTGAAAACACTTTACCAAAATATCGATGCCCCTATTCATTTTCTTAAGCCAGAAGAATCTGAAATGATAAAATATGCTAACAATAATTTTCATGCAGTGAAAATTACTTTTGCCAATGAAATTGGGAATATCTGTAAAGCACTTGGAGTAGATGGCCATGTGGTAATGGATATTGTCTCAAGAGATAAAAAACTTAATTTGTCTTCCTATTACATGAAACCCGGTTATGCATTTGGAGGCTCCTGTTTGCCAAAGGATGTTAGAGGCTTAAATTATAGAGCAAAATTACTGGATGTGAAAACACCATTGCTCAACAGTCTATTAAGTAGCAATGAAAATCAAATAAAAAGGGGCCTTCAATTAGTTTATAATACCGGAAAAAGGAAAATTGGTGTTTTGGGGTTTGCTTTTAAGGCAGGAACTGATGACCTTAGGGAAAGTCCAATGATAACCCTGATTGAAACCTTAATAGGGAAAGGTTATGATTTGGCTTTATTTGATGCCAATGTATTGATATCAAAGTTAATGGGAAAAAATAAGGACTTCATTATTGGTCGGATTCCACATATTTCAAGATTGCTAAAAGCAGGAGCCGAACAGGTAATAGAAGAATCTGAGGTGATCATATTAGGAAATAAGTCAGAAGAGTTTAAGGAATTGCTTCCCAGCATCCCCAAAAATAAAACCATCATTGATTTAGTCAGAATAGATAAAGATAAAATAACCCAAGATAATTATGTCGGTATTTGCTGGTAAACACATATTAATAATTATTGAAAATCTACCAGCACCTTTTGACAGGAGGGTTTGGCAGGAGGCAAATACCCTAAAGGAAAATGGGGCACATATTTCGATTATCTGTCCTAAAATGAAGGGGTATACTAAAAGTTATGAAGTAATTAATGGAATTGAAATTTATCGACATCAATTACCATTGGAAGCCAGAGGTGCTTTGGGCTATTTACTTGAATATACGGCCGCCATTTTTTGGGAATTTTTTCTAAGCTGGAAAATTTTTTTTAAAAAACCTTTTCATGTAATTCATGGATGTAACCCTCCAGATTTGATTTTTTTAACTGCATTGCCTTTCAAACTCTTTGGTGTAAAATATGTTTTTGATCACCATGATATCAATCCAGAACTTTACATTGCAAAATTTCAGCGGAAAGATTTTTTTTATAATCTAATGGTTCTTTTTGAGAAACTGACTTTTGCTGCTGCAAATTATTCCATTGCCACCAATGAATCCTATAAGGAAATTGCAATTAGAAGAGGGAATATGCCTGTTGACAAAATTCAGGTGGTGAGGAGTGGGCCTAGTTTGAAAAGACTCAAAATTCTTCCACCTTCAGAAAAAATTAAAAAAGGGAAAAAATTTTTAGTGGGTTATGTAGGTGTAATTGGGGAACAAGAGGGATTAGATTTATTAATGGAGTCTGCAAGCATTTTAAAATCTGAAAGAAATGATGTGCAGTTTGCCATTGTGGGTGGAGGAACAGATTTGGACAAGATCATTAATATTACAGCTGAAATGGGGCTAAGTGATATAGTGGATTTCTATGGACGAGTTAGTGATGAGGTATTATTGGAGGTATTAAATACTGCTGATGTTTGTGTTAATCCTGATAAACCGACCGAAATGAATAATCTTTCTACAATGAATAAAATCATGGAATACATGGCTTTGAAAAAGCCTATTGTTCAGTTTGATTTGAAAGAAGGTAGAGCTTCTGCTCAAGAAGCGTCTCTTTATGTCTCAAATAGTGATGTGAAGGAATTTGCAAATAAAATCTCCTATTTACTAGATAATGAAAAAGTTAGATTAAATATGGGTGAGTTTGGATATAATAGAGTATTAAATGAGCTTTCCTGGGAGTATGAATCTGAAAAATTAGTGAGGTTTTATAAGAAGGTTTTCAGTCTTTCTGAAGTAAAAGAGAAAATTGTAAAAAAACAGTTAAGTTAATTCTGGAGTTGGTCATCAATTTATAATGAATCCAAAACATTCCTAATGTTGTATAAAAAAAAGCAATACCGAAATGATATTGCTTTTTTTTCAGGTGAAATTTTTACTAAAACTACCTTTTATTAATTTTTAAGGTTTTGATTTTACCTTCCCAAAAAATATGAACCAGGTACATTCCAGAAGCATAACTATCAAAGTTTTGCTCTACGATTAATTCTTTTTGGTTTTTTTGAAAAAGGTTATTTTCTACGGTTTTCCCAAATGCATCCATAATCCGGATATTTATCTTTCCTTTATATGGGTGGTTAATGCTTAAATTTAATTTAGAATCTACGGGGTTTGGTCCAAAATTTACCTCAAGAGTAGCTTCTTCCAGTGTTTCCGATTCTAACTCAGGATCGAAGGCTATAGGATAAAACTCTTTAGGCTGTTCCTTTGGGTATGAGCCATCGGAATTTAAAACAACAAGATTAACAGACTCTGAAAAGGATGAATCCCCATCATTATCATAGGCTAATGCAGAAATGCTATAAATTCCTGGCTCAGGATATTTCCAGACATACTGATACATTCCTTTTGGCAATTCTACCAAAAAATCTGAGCCATTGAATAATTTGATTTTTTCAATATTGCCATCTTTATCTTCCGCTGCTACCTCCAACTCTACATTTGATCCAAGTTTATACTCAAGGCCAGGTTGATTAATTAATGAAACATTGGGTAGAAGGTTGGTAATTTTTATTACACCAACATGTACTTCTGGTGTAACTCCCAATTCTGCTGCATCAGGAGATAGTGTAACCATTTTTGCAGTAAGTTTATAGGCACCTTTAGTGAAAGTACTCCAATTTAACTGAAAAGGGTATTCAAGGGCTTCGCCTATTTTATAGTCATTGGCAAAGAACTCAACTTTCACATTTCCTGTTCTCCCGTTTGAAGAGTTTGGGACATTGGCTGTTAATGCAATCACTTCACCGGTCTCAAATGATTCACCATAGGTAGGTGAAACAAGAGTGAAATTATCTTCAATTGAGAAATTAAGAGTATATGTTGCCAACTTTTCTCCTTTACCTTTTCTTTCAGAAAATGCTTTGGCCTTTAGTTGGTAATTACCAGTTGGTAAATTTGCTGGAAAAAAATCTCCATTATCATCTCCTGCAAAGGCATAAGGTGCTGAATTTTCTGAAGAATACAGCTCTCCATTCAAATAAAATAAAACGCTCCCAAACTTTGATCTTGTTTTAGCTTCAAAAGTAATTTGTTTTGATTTCAGGGTAGCCAGATTAATTATTTGGTTGTTTCTAATTAAACCCAACATTTTATCATTTTCGGCATCAACAAGTTCAAAACCATCAATTAGGGATTTAATGATAAAAACTGTTATTTCATCTGAATCTAATAAATCTCCTCCACCATCTTTTGAAGCAAAAACTTTTACTCCAATTTTATGTTCTCCCAAATCTGGGTTCCAGGAAAAATAATCTCCATTTTTATCACCGAACATAGTAAAGGGAGCATTATTTTCAGTTCGAACTAAATTTCCATCCAGGTAAAACTCCACACTTCCTGGTTCTCCAGCTACATTGGCTTCAATATTTAATTCATTTGTATTTAAATAGGATAAATTAATTTTATCTGAATTTATTACTGTACCTAAGCCTTTTTCTTCCGCTGCATCTATTAAGGAAAATCCATTGAAACTAACTTTTTCAACTTCTGGCTGATCTACAAATTCAAAAGTTATGGATTTACTTTCTATGAGGTTCCCTGTTCCTTTTTTTTCCGAATAGATTTTTACAGTTAATTCATATTTTTGCAATTCCGGGTTCCATGGATAATAATCTCCATTTTTATCACCAAACAAAGTAAAGGGAGCCTGGCTTTCTGTTCTTACAGCCTTTCCATTTAAATAAAAGACAATACTTCCGGGGGCTTCTTCTGTGTTTACCTGAATATTAAAACTTTTATTTAAGAATGAATCGATATTAATCTTTTCATAATCATTAATTTTTTTAATTGAGCGGTCCTCTACTGCATCATATAAAACAAATTCCCTGATAAATCCGAATTTTGAGTCATCGTTATCATCATCACTATTTAATACATATCCTTCAGGATGCACACATGATTCTATATATTCATCACTGCCCAATCCATCCTTATCAGCATCAAGATACCATTTTGTGTTAGGATGAATTTGATGGTTTTCATCATCGCAATCGTCACTATTGTTGACATAACCTATAGGCTGTTCACAAGCGATAACTGATTCCGATCCTCCAAAACCATCATTATCTTTATCTACATACCACTGTGAAATTTCCTGATTTGGATTAGCCTTATTAGGGCAATTATCCTTCGAGTCTTCTATCCCATCATTATCGCTATCAAAATCTGATTTTAGAACATTGATAATTATTGGTTCAGAAAAGGTGGAGTTATTGTGGTTATCAATAGCTTTGGCTTTAATATTATGCTGTCCACTCTTTAGAGGTTCCCATTCTATAGAAAAGGGCTCGGCAATGGCAATTCCCACCTTAATTTCATTAATGAAAAACTCAACTGATTCCACTTCACCATCAGGGTCAGTGGCACTTGCCAAAACAGTTACAATTTCGCCAATATTTACTGGGTTAATTCCAACTGAGGTGGAAAGTTTAATTGTAGGAGGTTTGTTTTCAATAAAAGCAGATTTTCCTTCTCCTTTTAAAATAATAGTTAAAATATCATTTTCAGCATTTGAAATTATTTTCAAAATTCCATCAACTTTACCCACCGAATCAGGAGAAAAAGTTAAGGTTAAGGTTTTAGATTTTCCTGCGGGAATAACTTTATTGTCAATATTTCCGCTGAAATTTTTCGGGAATTCGATTTGACTAATTTCAATATCTTTATTGCCCTGATTTTCTAATGTTACCGCTTTTGTGATTGTACTATCAATAGAAATTACTCCAAAATCAATTTCATCAACTGTCTTCAATATAGCAGTTGGATTTCCTGATGCAGGAGAACTTTCAAATTCCTTTGCACCAATATCGGGTCCGTTTCCATGATAAGTTAAATTAACAGGATCATTAGTCTCCCATGCGACTGTTTCATTTACATAAATGATATTATTTTTATAATCTATTTTAGATATGGTTGTAACACTTTTTCCTATCTGAATTCTGTCTCCTGTGGTAATTCCAAATCCATCGTAAAAATATCTTGCATCACTAATTTTAATTTGTTTCCCAGACCCTTTTTGTTGATTTACAAAAGCTAGTGGTTCGCCTGCATCAATTAAAGAACTCTTAGGATTTAAATTGAAATTGCCATCTGCTTCCGGGTTTGATGAAAGGAAATTTGGATCCTGATTTCTATTTGAATGAACAAACTCTTTATATTTATTTTCAACTTCTAAAGCTCCCTGAAGCCCTATATTTTTTATGTATATTCCATCACCTGTGGTTTTGGGTGAATAAAAGCAGTTTCCTATGATTTTATTTTCATTAAAATAGCCATTATTTGCTTCGGCAACATTTAAAAACACATGACCACTAAATTTTGAACTTTTAGGTTTAGAACCTACTTCAACGGAAATATTATTTTTAAAAATATTGTTTTTACTTTCCAATCCTCTTGATTGCTCCAAAAGCCAACTTGGGCCTCCACTATTGCAGATGGTGTTATTGTAAATCCTCTGGTACAAAGCATATTTTACAGCATTGCTGGCAGTTCCGCTAATTCCAGAGTGAACACTATTATATATGACATTAAATCTCACAATTTGATTTTCGCCCTGCGCTTTCATTGCGTGTGGATAGTTATTATCCGAAGCCCTATAAGAATTTCTTACAACATTGTATTCGAAAATATTGTATCCCCCAATCGTATTTGAACATGATTTACCATCCTCATTTGTTATGGCTAAACACCTGTTTCCTATAGGGTTTCCATTCCCATCCTTTCCCCAGGAGTTGTCAAAAATATTATTTTTAATCACATTAAAACTACCAAAAACAGATAGTAGATTATGGCCTCCATGGGTTAAATGATTTCCTTCAATCAGGTTATTGTTAGCGCATTTCATAGAGATTGCATCTCCTTTATCCTCCCCCTTTCCATCGTTCCAGGTACCACAATAGTCAATTCTATTATTCAAAATTTTATTGAAACTACTGCCATCATCCAGACTTACACCTGACCATCCTTTTGCGTATTTAAAGTTGCATGATTTGATTATACAATGATGGGAATTGTGTAATTGAGCCCATTGTTGGACTCCTGACGTTTCGTAAAGTTTCTTTCCATCTATATAAATTCCTTCTACAATTATATATTTTTTATTATTCAACAAAATACCAATTGAAACATTGGTAAGGATAGGTTTTTCGTTTTCAAATGCTATATAACTGATTGGTTGCCCACTAGTTCCTGAGTTTTTGGGAGCGATTTGTTGACCAGAGAATTCTCCTCCTCTTAGAAAAACTTTATCTCCTGGCATTAAAGAATTATTTGCCTTTTCTATAGTTTTCCATGGTGAGGAAAATGATCCTGAGTTGCTATCATTTCCTTTGTTTTTATCGATGTAATAATCCTTTGCAGTTAATTCAGAAGTAAAATGTGTGAAAAGTAAAGTTATGTAAAAAGATGCCAGAAGGCATTTTTTTAAAAGATGAGTATTTAACATATAAATCTTGTTAATGTTTGTTAATTGGATTCTTCCACCTTTTTACAAGATTATTGCCAAATCGAAAAAAAAAAATATTATCAATATAGACTTACAATTGTTTGGAAGTTTAAAGATGCAGTCTTTAAATAACTATTTAGCCTTAAAAAGAGGGTTAAATTTTGTGAAAACAACATATTTGCTTTGTTTATATTAAACTGTTGATAAAAGAATGTTCAGATTGATGTAAGAAATTACCATTTATAAGACTACTTTTTATTTAAAAATCGTTGAAAAAGCTACTAAATTCTTGTTTTTGGGTCAATTAAATTGTGCTAATAACAAATGTTAATAGTTTCCAACATTTACAATTTTTCTAAATCCGAATTATTTTTTTGGTTAAATTTACTATAGCCTAACTCCTGATTTGAATCTGATTTCTACTCCTATAATCTGCTTTAGATGAATTTAACTTATGCTATTTATATCCAAAAAGCCAAAACTTAAAAGGGAGAATGTTTTTTTAATTTTTTTCCTGGTTTTTCCTTTATCAATATTTTCTCAGACCATTAATTTTAATTCGAGTGGATTAATTGGTGAAACTTCATATAACCCCACATCTCTTGATTTTGGCCCAGATAACAGATTGTATGTTGCTCAGCAGGACGGATTAATTTATGCCTATACCATTACCAGAGCAGGAGCCAACAACTATATAGTCACCTCTACTGAAACAATTGATATTGTTAAAAATCAGACTCCTAACCATGATGATGATGGTACCCCTAATAGCAGCAAGAAAAGACAGGTAACAGGTATTTTTCTTTCCGGGACTGCTATGAATCCAATTATTTATGTCAGTTCAAGTGATTGGAGAATTGGAGCAGGCGGTGGAGGGAAAGATTTAAATCTTGATACTAATTCAGGCATATTACACAAACTTACTAAAAATGGGAATGGTTGGGATAAAATTGATCTGGTAAGAGGCTTCCCCAGATCTGAGGAAAATCATTCAGTAAATGGAATAGTTGTAGATCCTTCAAATGAAGATATTTTATACCTGTGTATCTCTGGAAATACTAATGCCGGAAGTCCCTCTATTAATTTTGCATTTTCTACGGAATATGCATATGCAACCAGTATAGTTAAAATAAATCTGGCTGCACTTAATTCCATGCCTGTTAATTCTTCAACAGATTATGGATATTTATACAAATGGGTGTATGATTTACCCACTGTAGATGATCCTACAAGAACAAATATTGACAATAAAGATCCTGGAGATCCATTTGGAGGAAATGATGGTTTAAACCAGGCTAGAATTGATCCTAAAAGTCCAGTTCAATTATATTCCACTGGTTGGAGAAATGTATACGATGTGATTATTACAGAAACTAAGGGTAAAGCAGGAAGGATGTATGCAGTGGATAATGGGGCTAATCCTGGTTGGGGAGGGCATCCTGATGGAGAGCAAGATTATCCTTCGGAAATGACTATTTCCAAAGCAACTACAAAATACCTGGAAGGAGAGCCAGGTTCCTCTAACCCTGGGCAGGGTGGAGATGGAGCTGTGAATAATAAAAATGGGTTGCATTTTGTAAGAGAATTAGTGCCCGGTGATAAGAATTATGTAAAACCCGGAGAGATATACTATGCAGGTCATCCTAATCCTATCAGAGCAAACCCTGCTGGAGCCGGCTTATTTACAAAAGGTGCTCATACAGTTAATCCCAACGATAAATCTGATGCTTATTGGAGGAATAAAATACTCTCTGAAAGCGATCCAAACTTTGCAACATCATCATTGCCAGTAGATTGGCCCCCGTTACCTCTAAGTATGGCTTACCCGGCAGAAGGGGATTTTAGAAATTCGGGGATTACGGATGGTGCACTAGCTAACTATGGACCGTCAACGAATGGTCTCTGTGAATATACTGCAAGTAACTTTAATGGCGCAATGCAGGGGAATATTCTATTGGCTGGATTTAATGGAAAAATATACAGGGCTATATTAAGTGAAGACGGAAAAAAAGTAACTAATTGTCCTGATAATACCGAAAACAGTTGTAACAAAATTTTTGCCTCAGGTTTTGGATCTCAGCCTCTTGATGTAATAGCCCAAGGTGATGATGATGTATTTCCAGGTACTGTGTGGGCTGCTACTTATGGTGATGATAATATTATGGTTTTTGAACCAGGAGATTACGATGGTTCTGGCGGAACAAGTTGTGATGCCAAGTTTGAGTTTAATATCGATTCAGATAATGATGGTTTTTCAGATGCAGATGAATTTGAAAATGGAACAGATCCATGCTCAGGTGCTGATAAACCCGAAGATCATGATGGGGTAAAGGTTAATGGCTTTTTTGTATCAAATTTAAATGACCCTGATGACGATGAAGATGGAATCCCGGATATTATTGACCCTTTTGCATGGGATCCTGAAAATGGAAAAACTACAGAACTTCCTTATTTCAATGATTTATTTAATATTCTTGGATTTGGGTTTGGAGAAATTGGATTTACAGGATTGATGACCAATGGTGAAACGGATTATCATGAGCAATTTGATGCTGAAGAGACTATTTTTGGGGGAACAGCAGGTTTATTTACCATTCCCAAAACAACTTTTGGAGATCCCAAGTCCAATAATAACACCCAGGATAATGCATTTCAGTTTGGGATTAACGTAGGAGAAAGTACTGGGTTATTTACAGTTAGTTCCAAAATTAATGGACCCTATTTTAACGGAAATACTCCAATAGATTATCAAAGCCAGGGCTTTTATATAGGCAATGGGGGTCAGGACAATTTTTTAAAGGTAGGGCTTTCTTCAAATGGTGGGTTTGGGGGATTACAGGTGTATTTGGAAGAAAATCAAAAAGTAATTTTAGATGAAACCTATACTGTTCAAGATATTCTAACTGCAAATGAAATAGAGCTTTTCTTAACCATTGACCCTATTTTAGGAATAGTTCAGCCAAAATATGCAGTTGATTTAGGAGAAATTAAATCTTTGGGAAATGAAATTGAGGTAAATGGGGACCTCTTATTGGCTATAAAAGGATCTTATTTAATTCAGGGTAAACCATCTTCACTTGCCATTGGAACTATTTCCACCTCCTATAAAAGTGGAACTCCCTTTGCGGCTACATGGGATTATTTTAAGGTACAATATGGGGATGGGGAAATCAATCAATTACCAATTGCTAATGCAGGTGAAAATAAAACTATATCATTACCAAATAACACCGTAATTATTAATGGTAAAGCCGAAGATTTTGATGGCAAAATTGAATCCTATTTTTGGGAATTATTATCAGGTAAAAGTGCCTCTCTAAAAGGGATTAATACACCAACTTTAATTGCTGAAAATTTAGAAGAAGGAGAGTATAAATTCAAATTAACAGTCACCGACAATAAAGGTGGAAAGGGAGAGGATGAAGTAATAGTGAAAATTCTACCCGAAGGAAGTGGTGGTACGAATCCGATACAGCTGGCTGACATAAAAGCACAAAATCATTTGGAAAATGATGAAATTTCCCTTGCAGTAATTGCTTCTGGAGGAGCAGATAATCTTAAATATAGCGCATCTGGTTTACCAGCCGGTTTGGACATTGAACCCACAAATGGACAAATTTTTGGGCAATTGGATCCTGGTTCATCTATACTTAGTCCGTATGTTGTTACAATAACGGTAGATGATGGTGGCCTTAATGCGGCTCAAAATACCACTTTCTATTGGTTTGTAAATGACAACAGTATTCCAAATTCATGGGACAGTATCCAAAATACTAATGAACATATTGGTCGGCATGAAAATTCCTTTGTTCAGGTTGGAGATAAGTTTTACTTATTGGGAGGAAGGGAATCAAACCAGGTGGAAATTTATGATTATAAAAATGACACATGGACAACAGGAGCCGAAGCCCCTTTAGAATTAAATCATTTCCAGGCGGTTTCATTTCAGGGTTATATTTGGGTAATTGGGGCTTTTAAAGACAATGAATATCCTACAGAGAAACCTGCGGAAAATATTTATTTATATGATCCTGTGGAAGATTACTGGATAAAAGGTCCGGAAATTCCTGAAAATAGAAGAAGAGGTTCCGCTGGCTTAGTGGTATACAATGATAAGTTTTATTTGGTGGCAGGAATCCAAAATGGCCATACTGATGGTTGGGTCAACTGGTTTGATGAATATGATCCCGTCACTGGAACTTGGACTGAATTGCCAGGTGCTCCAAGAGCCAGAGATCATTTCCATGCATGTGTAATTGGGAGTAGAATGTATGTCGCTTCTGGAAGAAGATCATCGGATAATTCTGAATTATTGCCAGAAGTGGATGTTTTTGATTTTATTGAAAATAAATGGATTGAAAATAATCTTCCGGATAATTTACCAACCCTTAGGGCTGGAGCCAGTAATGTTGTATTCCAAAGTGAACTGGTGGTAATTGGTGGTGAACCTAAAAAAAGGGGGCCGGCTATATCAAAGGCTGAATCATTGAATATCCAAACAGGAAAATGGAAAGAGTTAGCTGAAATGAATTATGGTCGACACGGAACTCAGGCAATTGTTTCAGGTGCAGGTATTCATATAACTTCCGGATCTCCAAACAAAGGAGGCGGAAATATGACTAATATGGAAGTCTACGGTGAGAACAATCCAACAGGAAATAAAATAATTCAGGGTAAAATAAATTCATCTGATATTGAATTCTTTCCCAAAGAGAAAAGTGAAAAAAGAATCCTGATTGAGAATTTGTCGGATAATCAGGGATTAATAATTGATACACTAATTTTAGAAGGGCAAGATGCAAAGGAGTTTACAATAGAAAACGGTGAATTATTAGGTAATTTGTGGTTTTTACCCTACCAAAATCCATTTGAAGTGATTGTTGCCTTTGACCCTCAAGATACTGCAGATAAAGAGGCCAGTTTATCAATATTTTATGGAAATGGGGAAAAAACAAGTATATCACTGATTGCCAAGGACACTATTATAGACCCACTAGTTCTAACTTTACTACCCAATCAAAAAAATATTGAAGAAGATATAATTGATTTAACCATTTCTGCTAAGGGTGGGAGTGGAGAATATTCTTTCCATGCAGACGGATTCCCAAGTGGAATTTTATTGGATATTAATACAGGAAAGTTTTCAGGTACAGTTTCACCGGGTGCTTCTAAAGAGGGAACAAATAACTCCGGTATTTACTTAGTAAACCTGAAAGTAGAAGACACAATTAACAAAAATTCCGAAGAATTTACATTTCTCTGGACCATTCTCCATCCTGACTCTTTAAAAGGAGCTATTCCCTTTATTGCCCCTCAGGAGGATTTCATAATATTGGAGGGAGAAAGTGAAATCAAGGAAATATTAATTTTTGATCCGGATGGAGATAGCTTGGATATTAAGGTAGAAGTTTCTCCAACTGATAAAAACTTTTATTCCCAAAAACTAACTCAAAATGGGGAAGGCGATTACACGATAAATCTTTCTTTTTTTCCTACTTCAGAAGACTTGGGATCATATACATTTAAAGTTTCTGCAAGAGATAGTTTAAATTACGCTGAGTCAGTATTTAAGGTAAATGTGCTTAATGATAGCCTAACTCCGGGGAAAATATTATATCGGGTAAATGTAGGAGGGCCAACTGTGTTCCCCTTAATCCCGCAGGAACCTGCCTGGGGGGAAGATACCAATGGTTCCCCTTCTTTATACCGGATACAGGGAGGGGAAGAAACATTTTATAGTAGTTCAGAAGATGCTTATGAGGGAGAAATTGGTACTGACCACAATTCGATCAAAAATGAATTAATACCAACTTTGATTTTAGAATCTGAAAGATGGGATCGTAGGGATAGTTTAGAAATGAAATGGAGTTTTCCAATACAGCAAGGTACAGAGGCTTTGGTCAGGTTCTATTTTGCGGAAACTTTTAATTTAATTGACAGTGCTGAAAAAAGAGTATTCTCAATAGAACTTGAGAATGAGCCAGTAAAAAGGCTTTCGAATATAGATCCATTTACTATTGCAGGCCCCAATAACGCCTTTATTCTGGAGGCTACTGCAATTGTGAAAAATGATAATTCACTGGATATTGAATTTATCCATAATAAAGAAAACCCCTCAATTAAAGCTATCGAAATTATTGTTCATGATAATCGTAATTTGAACCACTTACCTTTAATTTCCGGATTTCAGGAGAATTACGAACTTTTTGAAGGAAACTTACTGGATATTTCCATGCATATTTCAGATTTTGAAAATGATAGCCTTTCAATACTCTACAGCATGGTCGACTTAAAATCTGGGAAGGAATTATTTTTTGATTCCATTTATCATGAATTGGATATCTGGCATTTCCAGGTTAACACCCTCAAGAGTAACAAAGGTGAATATTTAGGGACTATCAAAGTGCTGGATGGGAATAACACTATTGTGAACAGGCATTTTACTGTGCTCATTAAATCAAATTTTGCCGATGCATTCGTAAAATATAATTTTAGATCAGGGAATAAAGTTTATTCCCAAGTATTTCAGGACTCAGTGGAATTTTATCTATACAATCCCGATGAAACCAAACCACGATATACCATTCAAATTCGTCCAAACATAAAAAATGAGATTTTTCTTGAAAACATTCTACCTGGTCCCTACCTGATAAGTATGAATCCTAAAGGTGGTTTAAAAACAGCTATCACTGCCAACCTGGAAAAAGGAAATAATTATTTGCATTTTGGAAGTGTTCCTCATGGCGATTTAAACAATGATAACTTAATAAATGAGGAAGATATAGGTTTGCTTAAGGATAAATTTGGCATTAAGCCTTCCTCAGAAAGCAATGTACAATTTTTTGACTTTAATAAAGATGACATTATTGATATCCGGGATTTTTCAGTAATTGCGGGAAATATTGATTTAAATGGCTTCCAGGTTACAAAAAACTCATATAATCAATTAAAACAAATAATAATTGATACGGCTGTATCTGAATTAAAACCCTTTAAAAAATCAATTCTAAATATCGAATTTGAAAAAGATATTAATTTTGATTACAACCAATTCTTTTCGATTGTTTCCAAAATCGACACCCTTGAAGAGGGAATAAGTGGAATAAAAATCAATATGTTTTATGATATTGATATTTTGAAAGTTAATGATTTGATTATCAATGAAGATTTATTTCCCTTGATTTTTGAAAACAGGGTTAAAAAAAGTACTGGAGAAATAAGTTTACAAGTTGGAAGAATTGAAAAATCTGAAAAACAAAAAATAGAAGTATTTAGAATTGATGGAAGTGGAGTGGGCAATAATGAAGAATTTTCTTTAAATTTTAATGAAAATAATTTTATTTCAAAAGAAGGGTTTAATGCTGAATATGAGATAAAGGCCGAAGAAATTTTTCTGGAAAAGTTGGATAAAAAGGTTTTAATTTACCCCAATCCTTCCTCTGGAATTTTTTCTTTGGTTTTGAGTAACCCGGAATCCGAACAAGTTCAGGCAACAATTTACGATTCTTCAGGTAAGAAAGTATTTGGTTCAAAACTTAAAGGAAAAGAACACCAATATAATTTTGACTTAACAACATACACTCGTGGGCTTTACCTTATGTCCGTTCAAATTGGTAATTCAATATTTAACCACAAGTTTGTTATCATTAAATAAAAATTATTGAGAAAAAAGAGTTAATAATAGCAAATAATTTTTCATTAGTGAAGAATTTTTTATTAAATTTATAGACCATCAAATCCAATCTTCATTTAACCTGATATGGTCTAAATTTTAGACTAGGATAAGCTAATCTTTTTATTTAACTAATAATTCAAGTTCATCGATTTCTGCTGATCTCAGTGAATAATTATGTAATTATTTATGGCATACATCCATCAGTTAATTGAAAATAGGGTAATTGTTACGAAAACAATTACTACTAAGAAACAAAACAAGAAAAGATACGGGGAATTCATAAAAAGTATTTTTATTTTGATGGATTTAATATGCCTGAATTTTATTTCCATTGGAATTGTAGTTTTTTCCGGTTTAGTTTTAAATAACTTTTACTTTATTGTTTTTTTCAACCTATCCTGGCTTTTTCTGAATTTCTTTATTCGAAGGAATAATTTCGATAGAAATATTGAAACTTTAAGAATACTTTTTAATGACTTAAAATTAGTTTTCATTCATTTTTTATTCATAGCTTCCTTCAGCCAATTTATTTTTTTACCGGATTTGAATATTCTCAATTTGGGCATTTGGTATTTGGTATTTTTGCCTGGACTGGCTATTTCAAGGATTGTTCTATTTTTTTTACTAATCGAATACCGAAAACAAGGATATAATTACAGAAAAATCGCTATTGTAGGTGGAGGCCCCATAGGTCATGAATTACATGAATTTATAAAAAATAACCTCAAACTAGGTTATAAATTCTGCGGAATATTTGATGAAAAAGTTTCCCAGGAAAAATCTGATTTATACAAGGGAAATATTGAAGACCTTTTCAACTACTGTTCTCATAACAAAGTAGACGATATTTTTTGTGCATTATCCTCTAATAAATCAAAAGAAATACATCAAATTATGGAGTTTGCGGATAATAATCTAATTCGATTCCGATTAATACCCGACTTCAAAATGCTTTTTAATCCAAATAAAAAAATCGACCTTAGTTTTTATGATGGAATACCGGTCTTAACACCCAGGCATGAACCCCTTGAAAATGTACATAATAGGTTGATAAAAAGAGGTTTTGATATATTCTTTTCCTTTTTTATGATTACGATTTGTATATCTCTGATTTTACCCCTGTTAGCTATATTAATAAAGTTATCTTCTAAAGGACCTGTATTTTTCAAGCAATTAAGAACAGGAAAAGATAATAAAGAGTTTTATTGTTATAAATTTAGGACAATGGTGGTAAATCCCGATGCGGATAAAACTCAGGCTACCAAAAATGATTATAGAATAACTAAGCTTGGAGCTTTCCTTCGGAAAACCAATTTGGATGAACTTCCGCAATTCTTTAATGTGTTAAAAGGAGAGATGTCGGTTGTTGGACCAAGACCTCATATGCTTTTGCATACAGAAGAATATTCTAAAAAAATCAACAAATACATGGTTCGACATCTTATCAAACCAGGAATCACCGGATGGGCACAAGTAAATGGTTATCGAGGAAATACAGCTAATAAGTTTCTAATGGAAAAAAGGGTTGAACATGATATGTGGTATCTGGAAAATTGGAGCCTGTGGCTTGACATAAAAATTACTTTTTTAACAACCTGGAATGTTTTTAAAGGGGAAAAAAATGCTTACTAAAACTACACCTTTCATTAATAATCCAGACCTCAATTAACCTTTCAAAAATTCTTTCCTACATTTGAAGGAAAAGTTTGATTCTGTTCATCATAAATTTTTATTCAGATAAAAAGCTGAAGATTACTTTCTAATTGATTTTAATGGAATATATTCCTTTATGAAAAAACTACTAGAGCTGCTAAATATCGATATTTTCAAAAAATATTTTGATTTTTTGCTTCATATAAGTAAGGAAAATAGCCAAATTATCAAATTTATTATTGCAGGAGGAACCGGTGCAGTTTTAGAAATTGCACTGTTTATATTATTTAATGAAACATTTGGGATTCATTATCTTATTTCAAACCTTGTGGCTATTACCACTGCCATTTATGTAAACTATCTTATATCCCAAAAATGGGTTTTTGAATCCGGAAGATACTCTAAAGGAATGGAGTTAGTGGCTTTTGTAGGAATTTCAATTTTAATAATAGGGCTAAATCAGTTAGTGATGTGGGCATTTGTAGATGGATTAGATATCAATGAGAGAATTAGTAAAGTCACCTCTATTTGTATTGTGGCGGTTGTTAATTTTTTTGGAAAAAAATATTTAGTATTTAAGAATTAAAAAAGGGGAATATGCAATTCAATAAATTATCCATTATTATTCCTGCCTACAATGAAGGAAGAACTATTCATTTGATTCTGGATAAAATTAAGGAAGTGATCCTTATGCATAATATTCAAAAAGAAATAATCATTGTAAACGATTATTCTAAAGATAATACTGAAGAGGCAATCCTTGCATATCAATTTGACAACCCTGAATTAAACATTAAATATTTTAAACACGAAAAAAATAAAGGGAAAGGAGCTGCTTTGCACACGGGTATTAAACAGGCTACAGGAGAATATTTGGTTATTCAGGATGCAGATCTGGAATATGATCCGCAAGAGTATAATAATTTATTAAAACCTGTTGTAAATGGATTTGCAGATGTGGTTTATGGTTCAAGGTTTATGGGAGGAAAACCACATAGAATATTATTTTTCTGGCATTCTATAGGCAACAAGTTCCTTACATTTTTGTCAAATATGTTTACCAACCTCAATTTGACAGATATGGAAACATGTTACAAACTTTTTAATACAGCAATTATCCAGCAAATACCTTTAAAGGAAAAAAGATTTGGATTTGAACCTGAAATCACCGCTAAAATCGCAAGGATTCCTAAAATCAGAATTTATGAGGTGGGGATATCTTATTATGGAAGAACTTACCAGGAAGGGAAAAAGATTGGTGCCAAAGATGGTTTTAGGGCGATTTATTGTATTTTGAAATATGGGTTATTTAGGACTGGAAATTCCTTTTTGAAAAATTTACAAAAAGAAGAAAAAGATGAATTAAAGATTATGAAGTGAACCGTAATCGTAACTTTTTTCTTCAAATTGATATTGGAAGATTCAAGTCATTAAATAAATATGAAAAATGCACATTTGTTGATTCTGGCCTCCTTAATATTCTTTTTAAGCAGATTAAGAGTATTGTTTAATGAATATGTAATTTCAAATGACTCCAGTCAACACCATTTTTGGATGTATAAATTTACCGGAGCGTTTTTTAAAGAGAAGGACATTATAGCCCAATTTGCAGAAATTATCCAACCTAAGGCATACGTCCTGATATATCAATTCTTATTAAAATTTCTTGAATTGAAATTTGCTATTCTTACTGTTGAATACCTCATTTTTATAATTACATGTATAGCACTTTTGGAAATTTGCAAAAGATACTTTCCGAAAAATACTATCCTTTCCTTTATATTAATTATTGCGACTTTAAGCATTCCTGATGTTGTTGGAGGCTTTTCTCGTTCTTTTTCATTTTTTATTATCATTATTCCAATTTATTTCCTGACGTTTAAATTTGATCATTTATTAATTGGAGCATTTCTTTTCCTTTCAGGTTTTTTATATCCTGTCTCTTTTTTAATAAGTGCAGGTGTTATTCTGAGTTTTTATGGGTTTAAATATGTGCTCTCAAAAGAAAATAAGTATTTAAAAAAATCAGCAGTATGTATATTTTTTTGCCTTGGTGCTATATTTTTTTTGAAGCAGAAGTCAGAAAAATTTAATGAAGTAAAATTTGTTGGTCCTGTGATTACCAAACAGGACATCTTAAAAGATCCTTTAATGGGCAAAGAAGGAAGAGTTCACCTAAAACCCCAATTTGAAAAGTCTCCTTTGAGATTAATTGGGGGGCAATTTTCTAAAGCTACTTCTGCCTTTATCCAAATACCTGATTTATTTAAGAGAATAAACATTTACCTTGTTTTTATCCTTGGGCTCACACCATTTTCTCTTTGGATAAGAAGGATTTTTTTGGAGAAAAGATTGGATGAAATAAGTATTTTAATAATATCCCTATTGTTCACAGGTATTATTCTATTTTTTGCGGCCAGATTACTACCCTTTAAATTATATATGCCACTCAGGTATTTGGAGAAAACATTTCCAATTGCTGTAACCTTGGTTGTATTATATTTATTTAATCATTTAAGGAGTATAAAATTTTTTTACGCCATAAGCTATTCATTTTTTGGAATATTATTAATTGGAGCAATTTATAATAATAATTATCGGGGATTTAATGATTATTCGGAGTATAAATTTGTTTTTTCAGAATTAGAAAAAACAGATAAAAAATCACTTATAATCGCACCTCCCTTAACAGCTGACATGATTCCTTTTTTTAGTAAAAGGTCTGTTTTAGTAAGTAAGGAATCCTGTCATGGAGTATATTATCAGTATTATAGGGAGGATCAAATGCAAAAAATGTCTGATTTAATTAAATTATATGCGGCACCTGACCTAAATGACATAATTAAAATTACAGCAAGACATCAAGTTGATTATATTGTTTTAGATAAAAATTTCATTCCTTTTAGTGACCTAAACGAAGAAATGGAAATATTCTCTCCTTTCAATAATAAATTGGAAAATCTTTATGCTCAAAAAATGATAGATAAAAGTTTCTTTATTAATTTGCCTGAGGCAAAATTGCCAATTTTTGCAAAAAATGATAGATTCCTTATCGTTGAATGTGAAAAATTTAAAACTATCCAGAATATTTTTTCTGGGGATCAAAAATCCACGGTAGAAGTAAACTATTAATAACCTAAATTAAAAGTTCTTACACTATTCAGATTTTAAGGTAACTGTATTATGAAACTCACTATTATCATCATTTTTATTTTTTCGGCTACCAGCCTAAAGCTTTGGGGACAGGTTTATGATTTTGATTCTCTATACCAAAATGATGAGGAGTTTAAAGAGTCAATTTCTTCCAATAAAATATTTCAAAGCTTATTTGAAAGTGATGAGATTCTCAGAATCACTATTGAATCGGATTTCAGGAATTTAATCAAACGAAAATTTAAAGGAGAGTATCAGCCAGCTGTCCTCAAATATTTTTTAAGTGATTCTATTGTAGTTACCAGAGAATTAAAAATAAAACCAAGGGGAAATATGAGAAGACGTACTTGTTATTTTCCTCCAATCACGCTTAATTTTCCCAAAAAAGAGGTAGTTCTAAAACAGATTCAGGAATTTGATAAAATGAAAATGGTGCTTGACTGCAAGCGGGGAAAACTTTATGAACAATACCTGCTTTCAGAATACTATGCCTATAAAATTTATAACCTGGTTACCGACTATAGTTTTCGTGTAAGGTTGTGTGAAATTACACTGGTGGATTCCAACGATAAAATGAAAAGCCTCAAGAGTTATGCATTTATCATTGAAAATATGGAAGAACTTTCAGAAAGGTTAAACTCATTACCCTACGAAACCCAGAACATACGCGATCAATATACCGAACCGAAAACCCTGAGTAAAGGGTACTTGTTCCAGTATTTGATTGGCAATACAGACTGGTCAATTCCAGCCTTGCACAATGTAAAACTGGTGACCTCCAAAGACCCCACTAAACAAGGGCCAAGCTTCATTCCTTATGATTTCGATTATGCAGGAATTGTCAATACCCTTTATGCTGTTCCCGATGAAAACCTGGGTATAGAGTCGGTAAAGGAGCGGGTATATAGAGGGGTTTGTATAGAAGAAAAATATATTCTGGAAGCAGCCGAGAGCTTCAAAGCTGTAAAGGAAGATATTTACGGATTGTATCAAAAATCACCGTATATTGATAAGAATAATTTGAGTTATACCATACGATATTTGGATGAGTTTTTCCACATTATTGAAAATGAGGGTTATTTAAAAAGAAATATAATTGACCAATGCAGGGAATAATAACTGCCATAAGGAAAGAGAAGTAAAAGAATTGGCAGAAGATGCCACAATTGGCATTAAATCATGAATAACAACATTTCAAATTACCGGGATTTATGAATGAAAACCCAAATTGCAAACTTGAAAAAAGGAGTTATATTTGGGCAGAATTTTAACGCTCAACAAAAATCGACCACTGTATGCTGGATCATTTCTACTTCAAAATAAACGCCTTACTTTTTCTTATTGGTTTTACTTCTTCCATTTCATTTGCTCAAACTATTGATAGCACTCAGATTGGAAAGGAATATCCTTATGCACTACCGATTTTAGGAAAAAAAGCATATGAAAAGGGATATAAACTCCAATTGCCTCATGGCCTTTCAATAGGTACAATTTTCAACAAGCAAGGAATAGTTCTGGAAAACTTTGAGATGGCATTTACAAAACCAGGGGAGGATCCAGATTTTGGGAAATTGCAGCCCATTAGCGATCTGATTGAATTTGGCCCATCCAATGGTAGAATTAACACCTTAAATTATCGGTTTGATACATGGATTTTACCTTTTTTATCTGTAGGTGGATATTATGGAAATGTTTGGGGAGAACAAGTGGTAACCCTGACTGCTCCCATTGAGCTTTCCAGTGTTACCGACATAAAAGGGGAATATTATGGAATGAACCTGGTTGGGTTATTTCCTGTGGGTCCGGTAGTGATTTCGGCAGATTATTCCTGGTCATGGACCACTAATGTCAGATTGGATGATCCGGTGAAAGTAGAGGTAAGTGGCATAAGAGTGCTTAAAAGGGTGGTGAGTAAGAAGCGGTCCGACCGTTTTTGGGCTTTTTGGATAGGTGCTCAGCATCAAAAACTGGCCAACAGAACTTCTGGTAAAATAGGACTTGGAGAGGCATTGAGTATTGATGATGGTTTTGTGGAGGACATGGATTCAAAATGGGAGGCTTATAAAATGACACCCGATTATGAAAACTTACCTACTGGCGAAAAAATCAAAAAAGAAGCTGCATATCAGATTGTAAGAGAAGGAGTGATAAATGTCAGTGAAACCACTGTTCACTATAAATTCGATAAAAGATTGGAATATCCCTGGAATATGCTCCTTGGGGCCAACTGGAATATAAATGATCGTTTTCAGGTAAGGGCTGAGTACGGTTTTTTAAAATCTAAACAACAATTAATGGTAATGGGCAGCTACCGATTTGGTTTATAGCGATTATAGGCTGTTTTACAAACATGCCTGGACCATCATATTACCAGATTGGAAGAATAGGGGTGGTCCGAAATATATATATTTAAGCCATTTTCTACCACATTCAAAATTTGTAGGTGGGTTATTCATTTTTGTTGGTGATTAGTATTCTCGCCAAAACATCCAGGGTTCTTTTTGCTTGTCAATGGATAAGCCATTATATTCATTTTCCGGGATAAAAGTTCACCTCACTTATTGGTGTATGAAATCCCTATATTACAGCAATTTACAAAGAAGAATTTGCTGGAAAGAAAATTTGCAATAGCTACATGAATTCCAGAAGAATGGATTTTTTAAAATACTTAAACAGGATAAATTTTTTTGATCGACCTGATCCAACCCAAGAATCTTTAATCAGGCTTCACCAAAATCATCTTTTCCATATTCCTTATGAGAATCTTGATATCAGATTGGGGGAAAAGATTCTTCTGGAAGAAAAAAAGATATTTGAGAAGGTTATAAATCAGCATAGGGGAGGTTTTTGCTATGAATTAAATTACCTGTTCTTTAGATTATTAATGGAGTTGAATTTTAATGCAAAACTCATTTCTGCCCGAATATTTAAAGAAGGTGAACCTGGACCGGAAGGTGATCATATGGCCATTGTGGTTGAAATTGAAGGTGAAAAATGGTTGTGCGATGTGGGGTTTGGAGATTTATTCCTTAAACCCTTAAAATTTGATTTTGAAATCCCACAACCAGATGGAAATTATGTATTTAAGTTGCAGCAATTGGATGAAACAAGTTATTTGTTATTCATTTCTGAAGATGGATTAACCTTTGAAAAAAAATATATTTTCGATCTGGAAGACAGGAAACTGGAAGATTTTATTGATGAATGTGAATATAAACAAACTTCTCCAGCGTCTTATTTTGTGGAAAATAACATTTGTTCCATACCTACAAAAACCGGAAGAAAAACAATTTTTAATTCAAAATATACAGAGAAAATAAATGGGGAAAAATTGGAGACCATGATCACCTCTGTTGAGCAGGAAGATGAAATATTAAAAAAGGAGTTTAATATTATGCTGAACAGAAGGTGACCAAGCAACTGGCTACCCCTTTTGTTGAAAGAAGGACTAAAAATTAAGAATAAACTCCGCAAGATTTATTTCTCTGGTCAGGTTGAGCTTTTTCCTTAACCTGTACCTGCTAATTTCCACCCCTCTAATGGTAATATTAAGCAAACTCGCAATTTCTTTGGTGGTCATATTCATGCGGAGATAGGCACACAAACGCCTGTCTTGCGGACTTAATTTTGGGAATTTCTCAGTCAGTCTTTTAGAAAAATCTCCATGTACCTGATCGAAATATACTTCGAAATGTTTCCAGTCATCATCCCGGCTCATATTTTTTTCAATGCTTGCCATTAGTTTTTCTAATTCTCCTATAGGTACTGACCTGGAGTTCTTTTTGGTAAGGGAAGTTAAGTCCTGCTTGAGATCGGAAAGAAAATCGTTTTTATCGATGATGTGCATGGTGGCCGTTGCAAGTTCTTTATTTTTATGCCGAATTCTGTCCCGAAGTTTACCCGTCTTTAGTTCTTCTATTGCTTTTTCCGACTTTGTTTTGATCAGGTCCAATTCCTGATCCTTCTTTGTGAGTACATTCTTCTGCTCGTTTAATATTTTACTTTTCTCTTTTTTAAACTTTCTGCTTATAAAATACAGGGATGCTAATAACAGAATACAACCTAAAAACAAATAAGAGAAATAAGCCAGATTGGTTTGGTACCACGGAGGTAAAATAACAAATTTATAGCTTTCTTCTTCGCTTACTTTTCCTGTGAATATTTTAGCTCTTACTTTAAATTCATACGCTCCATAATCCAGATTGGTGTATTCTTTTTCATGCCTAAATTCCCATTTACTCCAGGAGTCATCAAATCCCTCCAGTTTATATTGGTATTGAGTCATTTGCTGAGGATCTATGTAAGTAGCACTATAGCTAAACTTTAATGAATTTTGATGATGGAGTAGTTCAGGTTTTGGTATTTGATTATCATCAAAGGTATTTCCAAAGTAAATAACAGAATCCGGGTCCTTGGATAAAGAGAAATTCCTGATCAGGACTTTAAAATTTTCTTGATCATCAACTTTTGCCAAAGGATCATAAATAATGAAACCATTTTTTGCACCAAATAGGACCTTGTCGTTGGGAAGCACAGTTACAAAATGAGGAGAATTATTTAGCATGTTTAAAATCTTACTAAATCTTGTTGTAAACTTGGTATAATTGTTACTCGCCTCTTTTCGTAATACGCCAACTTCTCCAATTCCCACGTAATAAATATTTTCATTCGCATCCTCTGCTAAATGAAAAATTCGAAAATTTGGTTTGAAAAACTGTTGATAAAAGGGATGTTTTTCAAAAGAATCACTTTTACTGTTATACCTGTATATGCCATCAGGAGTTGAAAAACATAGTTCTCCTCTTATTTTATTGACGATAATTGAGTGATCCGAGGGTAATCCATGGTCAATACTATACTCTTTTACCTCATTGGCGGTTTTTAAATCCTGGGTAAGCTTTATCCTGTAAATTCCTTTATAACCATGTGCCAACCAAAGGTTTCCCAAATCATCCTGTTCAAAATTTTGGCACGATTGGATAAAACCCTTAATCTTTCCTAAAAACCTCACCTCATTATTGTTCATTTCATTTAGTTCAAAGCCATCATAAGTCCCGTTAATGACATATTGCGAGGTGTGATTGAGTTTGCTAAATTTCCATGTACCTGTTTCATTAATCTTTACAGGTTTGTCATTGTCTAAATAATATGAATTTCTATATTGCCCGATTAGAATCTTATGATTGAGTTTAGAAAGCCCATAAATTTGTCCTTCCAATAGTTTTACAGGATGATTGTCTTCAGAAAGAGGTTTGTCTATATTCCATTTAAAAAGACCATTATTAGTACCTAAATAGAGCGAGTTCCCTTCCTGAAATCCGGTATGTCCCGAACCGGGCAAACCTACATTTTCATTGATAAAGGAAAAAGGAAGACCCAATTCCAGACAACTGATACCGTTATTATGGCCTGCCCAAAGGTTGTTTTGTGCATCTTCAAATAGAGAGTTTATGGTCAGTTGATCAAGGCCGGTATTTCTTGACAAATGACTTTTTAAAAATCCATTCCAGGAAAAAATCATCAGTCCATTTGTCTGAGTCCCAATAGCCAGGTCTCCGTTTCGTAGCCTGATTATAGTATTAATAATATACTTTGAGAATAATTTCTGGTAGGGAGGGTTCCAGGGGCGTAAGGTCTTTGCGCTTAAGATATAGATGCCATTGACGTTTGTGGCCACTAGTATTTGGTCACCTTTCATGCGGATCATATCCGAAACATAAAGACCTAAAATTGCTGGATCACTACAGACGGAAGTGAGTTTTCCATTCTTAAAAATTGAGATCCCTTTTTCAGGCTGATACACGTAAATTTGGTTGTTGATCAGGAAAAAATTATCCATTTTATTTTCGAATGGAAAAACGGTAATAGAGTCATTTTGAAGTTCTACGATATTATAGCTGCCACAGAAAAATTTGGATTGACCAATATGAAAAGCTTTCCAAACTTCATCGAATTTCTTGTCAATTTTAGTTGAAGTAGGTTGATATTTCCAGTTTCCATACTCGTCTGTTTTGAAATACCCAAATTTACCTGATCCTGCAATGGCTATTTCATGGTCTGCATTAATACTTAAGTGACGTAAAACGCCAGTCTCTCCTGTTTGCAAAAGTCTCCAGGAAGTACCATCATACTCAAGTAATCCAAAATTATTTGCGACATAAATAATTCCTCTTTCATCCTGCGCAATATGCAAATTATTCATTCCGGCACCATACTCATCCGTTGAATAGTATTTGATTAATGGAAGTCCAAAATGAGTTTGTGCAATTGTCGGTAAAGCTGACGCAATGAAAATCAGAAAATGAAGTGTAAATTTCATTTTTGGTAAATACTTCAGGGCTTTCAGCAATTTTCTCATTTTATGGTAAGGTAATAAAAGTGAAACTGAATCTGTAGGTGATATATGATGTAAATTCAGATTTGGTAAATGTAGCTCTGATTACTGAATAAACCATATTTTTTTAACATATGATGTATTTTTGATGTAGTTAAAATTACCGTTTGATGTAAAAATGATGTGTATCTTTTTTTGTTCTCTGGCTATCAAAAGTCTTCTTTTAGGGATTATTTAACTTAAAAGTATGATTATGAAAAAAATTTATTACTTTCTTATGTTTTCACTTATCCCCTTGTGTTCGCATGCACAAATTCTAGTGAATGGGAAGGTGACAGATGACTCAAGTGGAGAAGGCCTCCCGGGTGTCAACGTTGTTGTGAAAGGAACAACAACTGGTAGTGTAACAGATATAGATGGAGCCTTCAGGTTATCGATTGAAAGTGGAGAATCGGTATTAGTATTCAGTTCAGTTGGATTCCTTTCTCAGGAAATTACGGTAGGCAGCCAAACAACCTTTAATGTTTCATTAGTTCCTGATATCCAGCAATTGGAAGAAATTGTAGTGATTGGGTATGGGGAAATGAAAAAAAGTGACCTTTCTGGAGCTTCAGTTTCTTTGGATTCTAAAGATATTGATGAACAGGCGGCAGTTACACTAGAGCAGGCTTTACAAGGTAGAGCAGCAGGTGTATTTGTGACCTCCACATCGGGGCAGCCTGGATCAAGTGTATCTATGAGAATTCGGGGTACAAATACCATCAACTCAGATGCAGAACCCTTGTACGTGATTGATGGAGTTCCTATGGGTACAACTAATGTCAATAATTATGATATTGGGCTGGGTGGTTTACTTGGAGGAGGAAAGTCTCCGATCAGTGGTCTTGCAGGTCTTAACCCCAATGACATTGAGTCAATAGAAATTTTAAAGGATGCTTCTGCCACGGCCATTTATGGTTCCAGAGGGGCGAATGGTGTGGTACTTATTACCACCAAAAGGGGAAAGGCTGGGAAAGCCAAGTTTAGTTATGATGGATACTATGGTGTTCAGGAAATACCTAAAACCCTGGATATGATGAACCTACAGCAGTATGCGGTATTTAGCAATGCATTTAATACACATACCGATAGAATTCCAGTACCTGAATTTGCAGATCCCTCTTTGCTTGGAAATGGAACAGACTGGCAAAATGCAGTATTTCAATCGGCTCCAATGCAAAGTCATCAGCTATCTGCTTCAGGCGGGACCGAGCAAAGTAAATATGCCGTTTCAGTCGGGTATTTGGATCAGGATGGAATTGCGGTATCCTCAGGATTTAAACGATTGAGTACCAGGGTAAACCTGAACTCAAAACTAAATGACTGGTTAACCTTGAATGCTAACATTGCATATAGCCGTACAGATGAAGATTTAAACAACTTTAATGGGGAAGGGGGAACAATTAATGCGGCCACTCAGCAACCACCTAATATTCCGGTAACTAACCCTGACGGATCTTATGCAAGTGGTACCGGACAATATGCAAGAGTTAACCCAATTGCTTTAGCTGAATTATCCACAAATGAATTAAAGCGGGATTTATTTAATGGTAATCTGGGCCTTGATTTTGATATAGTAAAAGGATTGGTTTTTCATACCAGAGCTGGTGGTAATGTGAATTATTCAGATGTACTTACCTTTAGCCCAACTTATGATTTTGGCCCTCAGGCTCAAAATAATACAAACTCAGTAAGCCATAACAAAAGTCAAAACAGTTTCTGGCAGCTTCAAAATTATTTTACCTACTCCAAACTTTTTGCCGACAAACACGATTTTACTTTAACTGTAGGGCACGAAGCATCGGAGTGGGCTTTTACTTCAACATCAGGAGGTGGAACAGATTTGCCATCTAATGATATTCCTGTAGTTGGACTGTCTGACCCTGAAACTCGCATTGCTGGCTTTGCCTCAAGTAGCGGAGCGCTTCAGTCGTTTTATGGTCGATTAATGTATAATTACGATGGCCGTTATTTCCTAACCTTAACTGCAAGAAGGGATGGTTCATCAAACTTTGGTCCTCAGAATAGATACGCTAACTTCCCTGCAATAGCAGCATCATGGAGGGTGAGTGATGAGCAATTCTTGAGCGGAATCAGTGCCATCGACAATCTTAAAGTTCGGGCTGGCTGGGGAATTACCGGTAACCAAAACATTCCTGGATTTAGATATGATGTAAGTATGGCCACTTTACCCACCGGGCTTGGTCAGGGTTTCAGGGTAAGAAACTATGCCAACCCAGCAGTAAGATGGGAGGAATCCAAGCAAATAAACGTAGGTTTTGACCTTGATTTGTTTGACAGCCGAATCGGAGTTATTTTCGACTGGTATGACAAGAGAAACACTGACATGCTAATGGAATTTCCTTTTCCAGCCTATATGGGAGGTGTAGGAAATGATGCATTTAGATTACAAAATCCATGGGGAAATTTTGGTGAAATCAAAAATACCGGATTTGAAATAACCCTGAATGCGGATATTATCAGAGGAAATGACTTTACCTGGAATTCCAGCCTGATTTTTTCTCAGAATCATAATGAATTGGTTGATCTAGGACTTGGAGACCGGTATTTGGATTCAAATATTCAGTGGTTTACCCACGTGAGTAGAGTTGGAGCTGGTGACCAGATTGGATCTTTTTATGGTTACAAAGTTGCTGGAATATTCCAGGATAAAAATGACATCATTAATAGCCCAAGACAATATGAATTGGATGGGGAAAATAACCCCATTTTAAACAGAGCCAATACCGTTTGGGTTGGTGATTTGAAATTTGAGGACATCAATGGTGATGGGGTGATTGATGATGGTGATAAAACTTACCTGGGTTCACCACAGCCTAAATTTACTGGTGGTTTCAATAATACCTTTTCCTACAAAGGTTTTGAATTGAATTTATTCCTGCAGGGATCATATGGCAATAAAGTATACAATTTTACCCGACAAGGAAGAGCCTCTACGGATAATGGATTAGATGATATGTCAAGTGCAGTTAAAAACCAGCTGACTTCTGTATCGAATTTTGCAGATTATGAAATGATCGACCCCAATAAGGAATATGCGGAAGACGAAGACTGGAGAGATGATATAGACAATATCAGACTGGTTAATCCTGGAACTGATATGCCAAGGATTACTGCAAATGACCCCAATAATAACCAAAGGGTGTCCGATAGATACATTGAAGATGGTTCTTACCTGAGAATTCAAAACGTGTCTTTGTCCTATACCTTTCCAAAACAATGGTTAGGTTCTTCTGTTGGACTGAAAATTTATACTGTAATTAGAAATGTTTACACTTTCAGTAATTATTCTGGATACGATCCGGAGATTGGGCAGGATAGATTAGTTTCTACACTTTATGGCGTAGACAATGGTCGTTATCCTACACCTAGAATCTATACATTTGGTGCCAATCTTAATTTCTAAGCAACTAAATTTTAAAGAAATGAACAAAATAAATATATATATTAAAACATTTTTGTTGATCGTGACGCTTACTTTATTGAGCGCATGCTCTGAAGATTTTTTAGAGAGATCTCCAGAAGACAACTATGTAGCAAGTAAGTTTTACAATTCCCCAGATCAGATTAGAGCGGGAGTTAATCCCTTATATGGAGGGGTTTGGTTTGATTATTACCGATCTCTTTTGAACATCGGAGATGTAATGGCGGGAAATAGAAATGCGGGAAATCAAAATGCATTCTATACCTTTTCTATTACCCCTACTTTTGCCGGATTAAATGAGGCTTATGCTTCTCTTTGGATGGCTGTAGCCTATTCCAATAGTGTTTATGCCAACATCAAACAATATGCGCCAGCAACCATTAGTGATGAAGTCATAAATACAGCTATAGGGGAATCCTTAGTGATGAAATCTATGGCTTATTTTTTCCTTGTAAGATGTTTTGGAGATATTCCTATCATCCACAACAGTAATGAACTGGTGGCCACAGGGGTAGACAATGTAAGTAAGCTTCCCAAGAATAGAATGGAAGACGTTTATGAGTACATCACAATGATGCTAAAGGAAGCGGCTACCCTTTTACCTCCAGAAAATGAACCGGGAAGGATTCACAAATGGAGTGCCTATGCCCTGTTGGCAAAAGTATATTTGACACGTTCAGGAGTTGGACAGACAGGTGCACGTGCTCAGGAACATCTGGATGAAGCGAAAAAGTATGCTGCAATGGTAATCCATGAAAGTGGACTGCAATTATGGCCTTCTTATAAAGAATTATTTTGGATTTCTACCGGTAATTTAAATCCGGAAAATCTAATTTCCCTGCACTGGACTATTGCAAGTGACTGGGGAGCTCAGAATGCTTTTCAAGCGGATTTGGCTCCTGTGGGAATGACTTCGCATGGTGATGGATGGGGAGCCTGGAATGGGGTGACCTTAGATTTGTTGAACCTTTTTGGAGAAGATTCAAGTCTGCCTGGTGAGGAAAACAGGGTATATGATGATGAAAGAAGGAAGGCAACTATCATGATGGATGGTGACCACTATCCGGAAATTTGGCGTGGTCAGGGTGGATATACCTTACACTGGAATGGAAACCTGAGTGATGAGGAAATAGGAGCGGGAGGAAGAATTCAAAATAATACCGGATCGATGGTTAGAAAACACATTGTGGGTCATGCCGATGATCACCGGGCGGAAGCAGGACGTCCTAGTCAATTCATGAAAACAGATTTGTCTACACATATTCTCAGGCTTGCAGATATTTATCTTGTATATGCAGAAGCCATTTTGGGTAACAATGCCTCAACAACTAATGCTGAAGCACTTCAGGCTTTTAATGCGGTAAGAAGAAGGGCTGGTCATAAGGAAGATATAACTGAGCTTACCCTTCAAACCATTTATGATGAACGAAGAAGAGAGTTGGCTTTTGAGGGAGATAACTGGTTTGATTATGTAAGATTGTCTTACTATGACATGGATAAAGCCATTCAGTTATTGGCTGATCAGGAAAGAGGAAACTGGGATGGAGGAGATGCTTATGCTCCCGATGGCCTTGAGCTGAATAGCATATCTTATGCGCCAACCCCCAGCGATTTCACTTTACCCGTACCCGAGGTGGAAATTCTGGCTAACCCAAAGTTAGCACCTGAAGTCGAACCAGAGCCATTCGATTTTAGTTCAATCGAATTTTAAACTATTAATTGTGAGACTATGTACAAGATTAAAAATATTATTTTAGCCGTCTCTTTGTTGTCGGTGGTCCTCTTCAGTGCTTGTTCGGAGGATGAAATGCAAATACCAGTTGTTGAAAATGTAAGGGTAGTGGAAAAAGATTCGTCCATTACTGGAGCAGAATTTGGAACCTATCTGGCCCTTCAGGGTAGAGGATTTGATGATGTAGTAGACGTAGTTTTCAATACGGTTATTGCAGATCTAAATATCAATTATGTTACTTCAAATAATATAATTGTTCAGGTACCAACTGAATACCCGGAGGAGGTCAATGATATTGTTACTTTGATTACTTTGAATGGAACCAGATATGATTTCCCTTTTCAGATTGAAGTACCAGAACCGGCAATAGCAAATATTTCTTACCAGTTAGCCACAAACCTAATCCTAATTGAAGGAGAAAGCTTTGCACACATTAAAAAGTTAACTCTTGGTGGAGTGGAAATTACCAATTATGAAGTATCAACTGGGTTGGATAAGATTACCTTTCAATTGCCAGACGGTGTGCCCGTAGGTGTTATTAAGGTCGTCATAGAAACTCCGGCAGGAACAGCTGAGACTGATTTTGATCTGGAAGCTGCATCCAGTCCATCCATTATAAATATTCCTGTAGAATGGGTTGAAGCGGGCTTTAATATGAGAATTAATGGAATTAACCTGGCCAGAATCAGCAAAGTAACGATAAATGGAACAATAGATGTCACTTCAGGTTTTGAAACCAATGACATCAATTCCTGGTTGGAATTCCCTATGCCTGCAGATGTACCATCTGGAGATATGACTATTCAGGTTACCAATGAACTGGGTTCAGCTTCAAATAAAGTAACCTCTACTTACAAGACAAGTGAATACTTATGGTGGAATTATGATGATGTGGCTTATTGCTGGGGTGCTCCGGCAAGTGCTGTGGGAGAGGATCAGGTCCGTCCAGTTTCAGCTAAATTCGGCATGTTTCAGGGTGACATCGCACCTAGCTGGTGGGATCAGAATAACATGTTTAACGGATGTTTTGATGTACCTGCTGAAATAGTAAGTTCACCAAATGATTATGTATTGAAGTTTGAAGTGAATGTGTTGAACCCATGGTCGGTGGGTGTGTTTAGAATATCTTTTGGTGGAGAAGGAGGTGAAGAACAGTTTGGGTATGATTGGAAACCATATGCAGATGGGGAATCCTTCACTTCAGAAGGTTGGACTACCGTGGCCATTCCTTTGAGCGAATGGAATATCGATGGCTCTTCAGCTATACTCAATAACCCAAGGTTTAAGTTTTTTATAGCGGGAGATGCTACTAATCCATCTGAAAATACCGCCATTTATATCGATAACATTAGAATAGATTCTCTATAGTTAATGTTTTGAATCAACTAAACAGTCCCTGAATATGAGGGACTGTTTATCTTTTTTTGTTCACCCACATGAAAACCAGTTTTTGGTGTTTTTCAGCATTTCAATAAAACACCATTACCCAAAACGTATGAAAATGAATAAAATCTTAATATGTATCCTATTCCCCCTTCTCACCATTATTACCAAAGCCATCGGGCAAACAGCATTTACGGGGATGAGGGATATCAGTGGATTGGAGCTAGCAAGGGAAATGGCCCCCGGACTCAACTTATACAATACACTGGATGCAAGCTGCTGGTGGCTTCCGGTACCCCATGGTCTGGAAAGTGAAGTTTGTTGGCAACAACCCTATACCACCCCGGAAATGATTGCTGCAATAGCTGATAGAGGATTTAAATCCCTTAGAATTCCAGTAACCTGGTATAACCACATGGGTGCAGCCCCCGACTATGCCATCGATGAAGAATGGATGAATCGTGTGGAAGAAGTGGCCAATTTTGCATTTGATAACAACATGTATGTCATTATCAATATTCATCACGATGACCTCAAGGAAGACCAATCTGGTTCCTGGCTTGTCACTACCTATGCCCAACAGGAGAAAGTAACCGATCAAATAGAAAAGGTTTGGAAACAAATAGCAACCCGGTTTAAGGATTACGGAGATTACCTGATTTTTGAAACCATGAATGAACCAAGGGAAGTTGGGTCTTCCCACGAATGGAATGGAGGTTCTGCAGAACACAGGGAAGTGGTTAATGCGTTAAATCTGGCCGCTGTGAATGCGATAAGGAGTACTGGTGGGAATAATGCTTCCAGGTTTATAATGGTCCCCCAGGTGGGCGCGAATGTCAAAGCAGCTTTAGAAGACATGGTTATCCCTAATGATGATCCTAACATTATGGTTTCTGTACATAATTACGACCCATGGTTGTTCACTCTGGCTGATCCTGGAACTGATACCTGGGGAACGAATGCTGAAAAGGAGGAACTTGAAAAAGCCATTAAATCTATTGGTGATCATTTTGTAAAAAATGGCAGAGCTGTGATATTGGGAGAGTGGGGTGCAGGTGATAAAAATAATTTAGTGGACAGGATAGATTATTATGATGTAATGGCTAAAGCCTGCCGGTTAAATGGCATTACACCAATTTCCTGGATTTATTCATTAGACCGAAAAACCTTAAAATGGGAAACCCCTGAATTGGAGGATGCCATCCTGGATGCTTTCGATCCCAACCTGATCCTTGGAAATACGGAGGTTGAAAATAATGTAGGGATTTATCCTAATCCGGTAAGCAATACGGTAAAAATCAAATTAGCGAGTTTGCCCTCTCAGATTGAATTGTATTCTGTAAAAGGTGAGCAGACTCTTCAGTTGGATGATACCAGATCTCAGTTTGAAATAGATTTGTCTGGTTTTGAAGCAGGAGTTTATATGCTTAAATTGCAAATAGGAGGGAAGACCACCATACGAAAAATTGTAGTGGAATAATGAAATAATAGCAAGGTGAAATCTAATGGATAAAATAGAACGATTAGATTTTATTAAAATAAATTATTGAATTGAAGTAAAAATTCATGAAAAACAAAAGAAACACGAAAACTAAAAACCTCCTTACTAAAATTGCCCTGTTCCTTTTTGCTTTTAAGTTTGTATTTCCTGCAAGTGCCCAGCTACAGGAAACAGAAATGTTGAATGAACCAATTGATATAAGTGGGGACTTCTGGGATTTCCGAAATACGCATTACCTGGCAGACGAACTGACTTCATTTGATCCGAAAACCGGAAAAGGAACGGTAAAATACCTGAGGCATAATCTGGTAACTCGTCAGGCTTTTAACAATATGCTGACGGGATTAGATCCTGCAGAAGCTAACGAGTTCCCCTCCACAGAATATGCGGCTTCCCCAGAGCTGCCTTTCTCCCTGGAATTTATATCCTCCCGTACCTTGAGAATCAAAATGACTTCGGGACCTCAGTTGAGAGGTGAGGAGGAATCACTAATGTTTGTATCGGGGAAAGTTGTGGAAGATAGATCGGGTTGGAAGTATCTTAAAACTGAAGAGGGGCATGTTTATGAAAGTGAAAATGGAAGGGTAGTGATAACCGAAAAACCATGGCATGTTTATATTTATGATGCGAAAGGTAAGTTGCTGACGAGCACAATTCATAAATCAGACGTCAGTAATACCTTTACCCCAACAGCGCCATTTGGGTATATCCGAAGAGCCAAAGATTATTCCCGAAGTATGAATGCAGTTTTTTCCCTTTCTCCTGATGAAAAAATCTTTGGCTGTGGGGAATCTTATACTAATTTCAACAAAAGGGGCAGCAAGGTTATATTTTGGACAGATGATGCGAATGGAGTTCAAAATGAGACCATGTATAAACCCATTCCATTCTATCTAAGCAGCCGTGGTTATGGCGTTTTTATGCACCATTCATCACCAATTACCTGTGATTTCGGTAAATATTACAATCCGGTAAATAGTATGATGATCGGGGACGATGAACTGGATTTATTTATCTTTTTGGGAGAACCCAAGGATGTTCTTGATGCTTACACCGATGTAACAGGGAAAGCTTCATTACCTCCGCTTTGGTCTTTTGGATTTTGGATGAGCAGGATTACCTACTTTTCTGAAGAAGACGGGAAAAAAGTAGCCAAAAAACTGAGGGAGAATAAAATTCCCTCTGATGTCATTCATTTTGACACGGGATGGTTTGGTGTAGACTGGAGAAACGATTACAAATTTCCTGTAGATCGTTTTCCAAATCCCGAAAAAATGATTGAAGATTTTCAGGAAGACGGTTTTAAAATTTGCCTTTGGCAATTGCCATATTTCACCCCTCAAAATGCACTTTATAAGGAATTGACAGAAAATAACCTGGCGATTAAGGACAGGAAAGGGAATATTCCGGTGGAGGATGCCATACCTGATTTTACCAATCCGGCAACAGTGGAGTGGTATCAGGATAAAATCCGGGGATTAATGGAGAAGGGTGTGGGTGTGATTAAAGTTGATTTTGGTGAAGCGGCACCAGCGGATGGCCTGTATAGTAATGGCAAAACCGGATTTTATGAACACAATATGTACCCGTTGCGGTATAATAAGGTTGTGGCAGATGTTACCAGGGAAGTTACAGGGTATCCTTTCATCTGGGCACGGAGTACCTGGGCAGGTAGCCAGCGTTATCCTGTTCATTGGGGAGGAGATCCGGCAGCAACCAATTCTGCCATGTCTGCCACTTTACGTGGGGGACTTTCCATAGGATTATCCGGTTTTTCTTTTTGGTCTCATGATATCGGAGGTTTTGTTACCGCTACTCCCGAAGATGTTTACAGAAGATGGACACCATTTGGAATGCTCACAAGCCATGTCCGAAGTCATGGTAACCCTCCAACCGAACCCTGGGAATATGGGGAGGATTTTATGAATGCTTTCAGGGATGCAGATAATATGCGCTATCAATTGATTCCCTATATCTATTCACAAGCAAAACATGCAAGTGAAAATGGTCTGCCTATGCTAAGAGCCTTATTCATTGAATATCCGGATGATCCTGGATCGTGGTTGATAGACAATCAGTACTTATTTGGACAGGATATGCTTGTGGCACCGCTTTTCGAAAATACAGAGGGAAGGGATGTGTATCTTCCTCCGGGAAACTGGGTGGATTATCAGACTGGAAAAGCCTACACAGGAGGTTGGCACAAGATTATGGCAGGTTCCATTCCTATTGTCGTGCTGGTGAGAGCAGGAGCAGTTATTCCCCATTGTGAATTGGCTCAATCTACCAATGATATCGACTGGTCCAAAATAAAACTGAAAGTCTATGGAAATGAAGAAAATGCAACTGGTAAACTTTATTTGCCGGAAAAGGAATCGTTGGAAGAATTGACCTTACAAAAATCTAATTCTGGATATGAATTGAAAAACAATCCATTTAGTGGAGGTGTAAAATTTATTTTAGAATGATTTAAGGATTATAATTCAATTTATAGAATAATCGATTAAAGGGTTTAATTTTCCAATAGCACTTTATTCACTTTTTTTAATATCAGAGCAGCCATTGATAATTGGCTTTTCAGGGTTTGGAGTGGAATACTTTTGATTGGACAAGCACAAAATAAAAGGAGAGAAGCTGGTCAGTTTGATGAATTGATCTTTAGATAAGCACTAATCTCTCAAAATAGGGAGAATTACCGGTATTATTAAAATTCTTAATTGTAGAAATTAACAAATGAAAAAAGCAGCATTATCCATCCTGTTGGCTATGTGTTTATTAAAGGGCATGGCTCAGGATCTTACAACTCATATCGTAATTGATCAGTTTGGTTATCGACCATCTTCAGAAAAAATAGCTGTGATCAGAGACCCACAAACTGGTTTCGATGAAGGAGAATCTTTTATCCCTGGTGACAGCTATGCTTTAGTAAATGCTACTAATGACCAACATGTTTTTACGGGGGCTCCTATGTTATGGAATAATGGTGCAGAAGATACTTCCTCAGGTGATAAAGCATGGTGGTTTGATTTTAGTACCTATAGTTCTCCAGGAACTTATTATATTTTAGATATTAGCAACAATGTCCGATCTTTTGAATTTGAGATAAGAGAAGATATTTACAATGAAATACTCATTCAAGCAGTAAGAACTTTCTTTTATCAAAGAGTGGGGCAGGCCAAAGAGGCTCCTTGTGCGGAAGACGGCTGGACAGATGGTGCCAGTCACATGGGACCATTGCAGGACACAGAAAGCAGGGTATATGATGATCCAAATAATGCCGCTACCGAAAGGGATGTAAGAGGCGGCTGGTACGATGCGGGAGACTATAATAAATATACCAACTGGACAGCTAATTATGTACATACGATGTTGCTGGCTTATGAGGAAAATCCGGAGGTATGGGGAGATAATTACAACATTCCCGAGTCAGGAAATGGGATCGCAGATATCCTGGATGAAGCAAAATGGGGGATGGACCATTTATTGAGAATGCAAAAAAGCGATGGCAGCATGATTTCAATTGTAGGTGAAAGTGGAGCAAGTCCTCCTTCAGCCACCACAGGTCCCAGCTTGTATGGTGGGGTAAATACCAGTAGCACCTGGAACGGTGCAGGTACTTTTGCATATGGAGCTAAAATATATGCGTCATTAGGTATGGATGGCTATGCAGATACTTTAAAAAAAGCAGCTTTAAACGCCTGGACCTGGGCTGTAGCTAATCCCAATGTGATTTGGAAAAATAATGATGCTGCTTATGGATCTGTGGGAATCGGGGCCGGACAACAGGAAACGGATGATTATGGAAGGGAAATGGGTCGTCTGAAAGCAGCAGCGCATTTGTTTGAAATTACCGGTGAATCCACTTACAAAACACATTTTGAAAATAATTATAAAAAGACCCACATGATGGAATGGAATTTTGTTTTTCCATTTGAAACAAAGGAACAGGAAACTTTGCTCTACTATACTCAATTAGAAGGAGCTTCGCCAAGTGTGGTCAATGACATTATTACCACCTATAATAATTCAATTAACAACAATGACATCAACTTCCCTGCTCATGATGAGGCCGTTGATCCTTATGGAGCATTTATAGATACTTATACCTGGGGTAGCAATAATACCAAAGCCCAGAAAGGATTAAATTTTTATGTGGTGAAACACTACGGGTTAAATGCTTCTAGGGCGATAGATGCTGAAAAGGCGGCTGAAAGATACATACATTATTTGCACGGTGTAAATCCTTTAAATAAATTGTATTTAACCAATATGTATGCCTATGGAGGAGACAATTGTGCAGACCAAATTTACCATACCTGGTTTCATGATGGTACCGACTGGGATGAAACAGGAGTATCTAAATACGGGCCAGCACCCGGATTTGTACCAGGTGGACCGAACCCAAGTTATGATTGGGATAATTGTTGCCCAAATGGCTGTGGAGGTGCTTCAAGTAATGAGAAATGTCTTTCGATTGAAATTACCCCTCCCAAAGGACAACCAGCTCAAAAATCATATCTGGACTTCAATGAAACCTGGCCAATAAATTCCTGGTCAGTAACTGAAAATAGTTGTGGCTATCAGGTTTCCTACATCAGACTCCTTTCCAAGTTTGCTACTAAAAATGACAAATCAGTACCAGTGGAAAAAATAGTTTCCGGATTACCGGAGGATTTCATATCAGATTTGAAATTAATACTTTACCCCAACCCTGCCACCAATAGTGTGAAAATCAAACTTCCGGAAGGATTTAATGGGCAAAAGCTTTCCATATATGCGCTGGATGGGAAAAAATTATTTGAAACAGAGATAAAGGGAATTAATTCCATAGATATACCCCTTTTTGAAAGAGGTGTTTACCTGGTGAATGTGGAAGGTTTAAATGGTGGGTTAAGCCAGAAACTGGTCATTGAATAGGGGGGGTGAATGAAATTTAATGGCATTAACTACCGTATTTTGTACCAGCTTTTGAAGTAGTAATTCAAAATTAACCGTGTATTATCTTGCCATAAAATACTGATAGAGAGATTACTATATCTCGGAAAGAATACTACCCCGTGTGGAGCACCCGATGTGGAGTACCCGGTGTGGAGCACTGGTGCTTATTTTTAACTAAATACGATTAAAATTTACAGAAATGTCAAAATTTACCATACTCCTTCTAATTTCAATTTTGTGGTCTTGTGGAAACCAAAAGAATAATACAGACCAGACTGTAGCTAAAAAACAGCCTAATATCATCTTTTTTATAGCGGATGATATGTATCCCGAAATGTTTAATTGCCTTCCGGAAGGAAAGGGTAAAAATCTAACACCAAATATGGATCGTTTGGCAGCAGAAGGAACATTATTAATCAATCAGTATGTCGTTTCCCCAGTCTGCACTCCGAGTAGATATAATACTTTAACTGGTAAGTATGCAAGCAGGGCTAAAAACAAAACATTCCAGCAATTTACCCAAAAGAATGGAGGTCAGACTGTAATTCAGTGGAATTCTTTTATCACAAATAATGACAAAGTTTTACCGCACTATCTAAAAGAATTGGGATATAAAACAGGAATGGTTGGCAAAAACCATGTGATTGAAGTGGATAGTCTTTATCGCTTTCCGGACTTTTGGGCTGATCCAAAAAATCCTGAAATTAAGGAAAAGGTGGAAGAAAACTATTACCGCTGTGAACAAGCTATATTAAACAACGGTTTTGATTATGCTGGTGCCATATATCAGGATAATCCCGATTTTGTGGGACTTGGAGAATTGGCTGTTCAAAACATGGATTGGATTGCCGAGGCAGGCCTGAACTTTATTGATCAAAACAAGCATAACCCGTTCTTCCTTTATTTTGCTACAACTATTCCGCATGGACCTACAAATGCAGAGAGGTCCTGGGAAGCTAATCCATTGGTGACTGCAAAGGGTTATCTTGATCAGGCCCCGAATGTTTTACCTGCCAGAAATACATTATCCGCAAGAATTAAGGAGGCTGGTTTAAGCGGAGGAAACAAAGAAAATATACTTTGGCTGGACGATGCCTTAGGCGCTTTATTGAACAAATTGGAAGCAAACAATATTCTCGACAATACCATTATATTTTTCTTTAATGATCATGGTCAAAAAGCCAAAGGAACATTATATCAGGGTGGTGTTTTAAATCCAAGTATAGTCTGGAAGAAAGGTGGGTTTGAGAGTGGAAATGTGTGCCATGCCAAAGTACTGAATATTGATTTTGCACCAACAATAGTAGAATTAACCGGTGGAAAATTAACAGAAGGGCAATTTGATGGGAAAAGTTTTGTACCTGATTTAAATGGTGAGGAGAATCATTCTGATGAACCGCTCTTTTTTGAATTGGGATATGCCCGGGCGATTGTTAAAGGTGATTATAAATATTTAGCTGTCAGATATCCTGAATTTGCCGAAAACATGAGTAAGAAAGAAAGGGCTGAAGTCCTGGAGAAATACAATGAAGGCAGACGCTTCAGAGGAATGAATACCAATGATAGTGATCCAATGACTCCGTATAGTCATTTTTCGCTCATTCCAGGAGGCCAGGATGCAGAACATGGTTCTTATGGGAAGGTTCCCCATTATTTTGACCGTGACCAGCTTTACAACCTTAAAGAAGATCCTAATGAACAAATAAATTTGATTAATAGTGAGGCTCACCAAAAAATTTTCCAGGAACTGAAAGCTGAATTAACAAAACATCTCTCTAATATGCCTGGAAGCTTTGATATTTAGGTTCGCTCCAGGACGGTTTTTTTTATTTGAAAACCCTACGGAGGTACCCCTATAACCTTTTAATGACTTTGATTTGAAAAAGGATAAATTAGACATTAATTTACCAGCAAAATTAGTTGCTGTGCTTCAGCTTAATTCTAAATAATCCCCCAAAAACCAGAATTGAAGGGGGAAGTCCTTATTCATTAAAGCAAAAAAATGGATTCCAGAAGCGAAGCAAGCTGTTTTTTTACTTTTTTCTTTAAAATTAAAATGAGAATCAAACTTCTAATTTCGCTTCTTTTTTTATTTCAGTTTAGTGTTATAATTGGACAAAACCAAAAACCAGCTTTTAGTCAGTTGGATGTTTTTGAACTGGAATGGGCCTCAGATCCTCAAATTTCCCCAGATGGACAAAAAATTTTGTACCTCCGAAACGGGATGGATATCATAGAAGATAACCGTTTCAAAAGAATCTGGATGATCGACAGTGATGGCACAAATCATAGGAAATTAACACCTCATGATCAGAATGAATCTTCCCCGAGATGGTCTCCGGAGGGGAAAAAAATAGCCTATACTTCTTCTACAGATCAGGGTTCGGAGATATTTGTTTACTGGCTGGAAACCGGCCAACATGCCAGGCTATCCCAACTGGATCGATCTCCTGGAAATATCGCCTGGTCTCCTGACGGAAAATGGCTGGCTTTTTCCATGAAAGTGCCGGAAGAACCACCGTTTCTGGCTAAATCGCCTCAAAAACCTAAAGGCGCCAATTGGGCGGAGGCTCCCAGGGTAACCACCCGGATGAAGCACGAAGCTGATGGTTCGGGTTTTATTGAACCTGGATTTTACCACTATTTTGTAATACCATCAGAAGGTGGGACACCCCGACAAATTACCTCTGGAAATTTTCAGCACCAGGAGTCGGTACAGTGGTCGGCAGATGGAAAAATGTTGATTTTTTCAGCGAACAGACATGAAGACTGGGAATATGACTACCGCAATTCGGAAATATATTCAGTTGAACTTGAAACCGGCAAGATTAATAGTTTAACAGATAGAAAAGGACCCGATTATAATCCCGTGATTTCTCCTGATGGTAAAACCATTGCTTATTTGGGTTATGAAGATAAAATTCAAACTTACCAACTCCCTGAACTTTATACCATGAAAATAGATGGTAGCGGGAAAAAGAAAATCAATTTAAAACTGGACAGACAAGTTTCGAATATTACCTGGAATCAAAAAGGAGATGGCTTGTATTTCCAATATGACTCTGAAGGAAATTCTAAAATTGGCTTTACCACATTAGCTGGAAAATTCGAATTAGTGGCTGAAAATGTAGGTGGAACCGGAGTGGCCAGACCTTATGGCGGGGGTTCATTTTCAATTTCCCAAAATGATTTACTTGCTTTTAATATCACTACTCCAGAATATCCTGCTGATTTAGCCACTATCAGAAAAGGCAATCAGGTTTCCAGAATTACTCATTTAAATGGGGAATTACTGGATTATAGAACCTTGGGTGAAGTAGAAGAAATTTGGTACAATTCATCATATGATGACCGGAAAATTCAGGGTTGGGTAGTGAAGCCTCCATTTTTTGAGGAAGGGAAAAAATATCCATTGGTGGTAGAAAATCATGGTGGGCCCATATCCAATTACGGGGACCGGTTTTCCCCGGAAATGCAATTGTATGCCACAGCCGGATTTGTGGTTTTTTATCCCAACCCCAGAGGTAGTACCAGCTATGGTGAAGAATTCGGGAACTTATTATATCACAATTATCCTTCCCAGGATTATGACGATGTGATCTCCGGAGTGGATGCATTAATTGAAAAAGGCCTTGTGGATAAGGACAGTTTATTTGTAACCGGAGGAAGTGCCGGTGGAATCATGACTGCATGGATAATTGGAAAAACAAATCGATTTAGGGCTGCTGCAGTGGTAAAACCGGTAATGAACTGGTACAGTAAAACTTTGGTAGCCGATAACTGGTATGGATATTACCATTATCGATATCCCGGTTACCCCTGGGAAAATCAGGAGGCTTACATGAAATTTTCTCCGATTTCTTTAGTAGGAAACATTGAAACTCCGGCTATGGTGATGGTAGGAACCAATGATTTGAGGACACCTATTTCAGAAGCCAAGCAACTTTATCATGCCCTGAAGATCAGGAAAATAGAAACTGCTTTGGTAGAAATTCCGGGAGCTTACCATTTTATTGCCAATCGTCCCAGCCAGTTAATTACCAAAATCGATCATATTGTAGCCTGGTTCAATAAGTTCAGAGGTGAGAATGAATAAATTTCGATTAATTTTGCCTGAGTAAAAAACCTAACGATCAACCATATGAAAAACGACATGAAGATAGCCATCATAGGAACAGGAGGAGCCGGAGGTTATTTTGGGGGTAAACTGGCACAAGCCGGATTTGACGTTACTTTTTTAGCCAGGGGAAAACACCTGAGTGCCATAAAGGAAAAGGGATTAACAGTCAAAAGTATTTTAGGAGACTTTCATGTGGCACAGGCAAAGGCCACGGATAAAATTTCAGAAATTGGAAAAGTTGATTTAATAATTCTTGGGGTAAAGGCCTGGCAAATTAAAGAATTAAGTGCGGAATTGATACCATTACTTCATGCAAAAAGTTTGATTTTGCCTTTGCAGAATGGAGTTTTGGCCACCGAAGAACTGACTGAAAAAATTGATGCTTCCCATGTGTTGGGAGGAGTTTGCCGGATTATAAGTAAAATTGAATCTCCTGGGGTGATTAATCATTTTGCTGCTCAACCCTCAATCATTTTTGGGAAAATTAATGAGCCGGTCTCTGCACAAATGCAAGATGTGAAATCTGTTTTTGATACTGTGGGAATTGATTCTAAAATCTCAGAAGATATTGCTTCGGAAATATGGAAAAAGTTTGCTTTTATTTGCGTAGGAGGACTATTAGCAATCACAGGACAGACTTTAGGTGAACTTAGGACCCTTGAAGAAACCAGGGAAATGATGATAAAATTATTGGCAGAAATTCACCTGCTTTCCACTAAAACTGGTATTTCGATTGGGACTGATTATGTGGAGAAAACCGTAGCTTTTATAGATGCCCTTCCTATGGATTCTACCTTCTCTCTTGCCAGGGATATCTGGGAAAACAGGCCATCAGAAATTGATTACCAAAATGGCAGTGTAGTTCGGTTAGGGGAAAGGTATGCAGTGGAAACACCTTTAAATAAATTTGTATATCACAGTATTCTGCCAAAAGAATTGAAAGCGAGGAAGGAAAAGTAGCATTTTAGCCAGAAAAGATCTGAACAATTACATGAATGTTCGAGTAATAGGGACTGCAATTTTATAAACAATACTTATTTAAAAATACTCCCTATGCCGAACATCAATAAAAATGGTTCTTCTCTTGATCTTCCAGCACTCAATTGCAAGGCAAATTGCTCTTTGAAGGGTACAAAATAAAATCCTGCTCCATAGCCTCTGTGCCAATAGTCCGCGGATTCCGGATCGGTTTCGGCCCACACTCTGCCTATATCATAAAAAACACTCATCCCAATTTTGAATGGGATAAAAGTGTTTTTCGTTTCTACAAATTGCCACCTTAACAGGGAATTCAAAAAAGCTTTAGACTCCCCGGTAAACCGGTTCCGTCTGTATCCCCTCAGGTCATTGAGCTGGCCCAGAGAAAACAATTTGTAATAAGGCAACTGGCCGCTTGTAATACCTCCTCCTACTCTCAATCCGAAGGTGAGCGGATTTTTAGCATAAGTAGACAGGTATTGTTCCATTTCCAGGGCTGAGATATTGACAAGCTTATCTTCTGATTGGGTAATGTTGCCGGTAAACTGTGTCAGTTTTAATCTGAAACCTCTTTCTGGTAAAGCCACTCTGTCCCGGAAATCCAATTCCAATAAACCTTTGAAGTAAATTAAATCCAAAGCAGAGGTCCCGAAAATGTCAGGGTTTTCAGCCAGAAAACTGCCTGCTCTTACCAGTCCTCTGTTTTTTTCATACTTTCCGGTCAATTCGATCAGACTTTGTTTCCAGAATTTTCGGGAAAGACCCAATGAAACTTTGATAGAATTGTACTGGGCCCTGTAGAAATCTTTGTCCTTGTTCTGGTCATTTTCGGTATCATTTCCTATGCCAAAGAAATAATTATAATTTAAAGGCTGGGAGATTTGAAATTCAGATATACCATCCCATTTTCCTATCAGGTACCGGATCTGGTTAGAATAACTCAATTCAAAATTACCCTGGGTAGTGACCGAACCTTTGATATGGTGCTTGGCACTAAAATCTGGCTTGGAAAAATTTTGTCTGGTAAAAGTGATACCACTGTTTAAAGCTAGTCCGATAAAGGGGTTGTAGGTAAGGGAAATCTGAGGGAAATAGGTGTTGTACTTAAAAGCAGTCCGGTTGTAATAATACAGGTCATCCTCTTTCGGGCGAACGCTCTTGCCCTCATTTCCCAGTTGATAACTGCCAGCCTCATCTTTATCATAAACCAGTGTATGTTTTCCCCCTTTTCCCACAATGGATTGATCTGTAATTTTGTCTTCTCCAAATCCACTGATTATTCTTACAAGAATAGAGGTTTCTGCCTCACCTTCCAGCAGAAAAACATCATCATTCATTAATCCAAATAAACGAATTTCCTGAGTTTCTTCCGGGTAAAAAATTCTTTGGTAATATTTTCGGTTTTCAATCGGCTGTTGTGTTTTTTTATCCAAATCAGTGACTTTTACCAAGACACTTCCATCAGGATTTCTTTTCACATAAAAATATTCAGATTTATTTGATCCTACTACATCCACTTCTTTGGCCAGTAATTTATAATATTCCTCTGCATATTTTGGCAGGTCCTTAATTCTGGCTTTTAGTTTATTTTCAATGATTTTTCCATCCGTTTCATAGATTTCCAAAGGCATATTTTTTACAGCTGCTTCCAGGTCTTTTGCGGAAATGATGGATTGGATTTCCCCTGCTGCTGCAATCCAGTCCTCTTTCGTGAGTTCATTGCCTAAAAACCGGTCCAAATGCCTGGCCTGCCACATGAGGCTTCTGAGGCCTTTAAGTTCATAATCAAAATTTTCCCCGCTTGGTTTAGCCCATTCCCTGTCAGCCAGGTAGGGGAATACACCGTCCCAACTTGAAAAAACATGATCGCGATCCCGAGGGATGGGTCTGTATCGCTTCCCGCCATCAAAATCATATTCTGCCCATTTCCAGTTATCTTCATGCTTTCCCCAGTCGCCTACAAGGATATCAAAAACCCTGGCTTTACAGAATTCTCCCTTCTCAATATAGCTGTCATGATCTTCATATAATTCTTCAAATAATTTATAGCTTTTTACAATGTCATCTGCGTCACCAAAAATTTGCTCATCATCTACATTGTCGGTAGGCCGGTCTTCCAGCATCCCCAGCAGGTTTTTGTATTGAGTTCTAAAAGTCCCAAGTTTATGGGCGTCAGGCAGTAGGTATAGTTTGGGATGGGCATGTAAAATCCCGATTTTGTTGAGTAAGGGATCTACCGCCATAGCCCCATAGGGTTGTTGGGTAGTGGTCTGATCTTTTACTACCTTGGACACAATTGTTCCCCTTAGGTCATAACTAATGGCTTTGGAAGGGTCTTTATCCACCGACCGAAAAACATATTCTTTCCCATTTCCAGCTTTCATTTTTAGGGAAGTAGTTTGCCGGCCACCACCTTTTTCCTTCACTGTTAATCCATTGAAAGTCGTATCTAAATTTAAATAAGGAACTTTCACCGGAGTGGTCCATGATTTCCGGTAATGTTCCCCCAGCCAAAACTTACCAAAATTACTCATCTGGTACTGAGGCCCGGCCATTACATGCACTTGTTTACTATAATCAATGGTGTCATTCTCTGGATTTGGCGGTGGGGACATACAAGGTTGATAGGCCTGGTTTCGCTGTGTATCTTCTGGATTTTTACAGGGAGACTTCAGTATTACCCCGGAATTTGCTGTTTGTAAATATTCTTCCTTCCACTGGTAAAACTGATAACTAATTTCTCCATTCTCTTGATAATTTAATTCAATAAATCCCTGTCTTTTAGATACAAAAGCAGGCTTCCCTAAATGGCTTACAAAGTGGCTTTTTCCAATACCCCCGCTGTTTACATAAAAGTTTTGATTTACCTTGATAATGGAATGGTTTCTCTCGTGACCAGAAGCAAAAATGAGGGAGTTATATTCCAGTAAAATATCATTCAGTTTATGTCTGAAAGCATCAAATTCCTCATTTACAATATCGGTACTTTTACCAATATTCTGATGATAAGCCACTACTGCATTCCCTACCAAAGGAGGAAAAAGGTAAGCAGACACTGGAAATTTCCCCCCATATTTTCCCATAGATTCTAAAGGGAAGTGAGAAATAAGCAACTGGTTTTTATTGCCACTTTCGTCCAGAATATCTTTAAATTCTTCCAGAAAAATATCCTCATCTGCATGATCGCAGATATCCATTGAAGGCAGTGGTTTTTCAAATGGATGGTTCCACCATTGCGAGTTAATGATCACCACTTCGAGCATGGGAGAAAAATTGAATACCCAGGGCCCCGGACAACCTTCCTCCAAATACAAGTGAACCCGTGAATGCTTTTTCTTTTTCAGGTTTTTTTCAAGTTCCTTCACCTGATCCCATCCATTTTTTCCGGAGTTATTCCAGTCTCTGTCCCCCTGAGTGATAAGCAATTGTAAATTTTGGTGTTGGTCAAGTACTTTTTCAGCTTCTGCTATCCAGTTTACAATATCTTTTTCCTCCAATTTTTTATGAAACAAATCTCCATTTATGACCCATAAAACTGGTTGCCTGTTTTGTTGGCAATACTGATCAATCATCTGAAACAACTGTTCGGGCTGCTTCAGATCGGTGGTATTTCCAGTGAGCACTACCTTAACATCCTGGGAATAAACATTAAAAGAAATAATCAAAAAGAATGGAAAAAAAAGTAAGTTTTTGCTCATGTGGACCAGAAAAAAAATTAAAACTGTACACAAATAAATTGAAAAAAGTTGGCGGATAGTGATTTTTGACTAACAAATAAAAAGGTTAAGGTGTTTTGGTTAATTTCAGAAGGGACATTTTTTTATACCTCCAAAAATCCAGGTTCAAAATAAAAGAAATATAATGATCTTTTGATTGGAATAGTTTCATCTATTCACCCGGAACAATTTTATTCGCATTTTTAATTTTTCTGATTATCTCTAAGTCGTTTAACCTCAGCTTCCAGGTATTGAATATATTCAAACTGCGGTGCAAAAGCTTTTTCAATTTCCTCCTGTGTAAATCTTGGAGTAAGGTGTTGCGGACAATTCCAGTCGAATGCTTTGATATGAAGCAAAATAACCCGCTCAGGCCTGTGTTTATAATCTGGCAAAGAAAGTCGTGCAGTCAGTTCGGGATTTTCCTCAAGCGAAAGCACTTCCAATTCTGCATAAATTTTTAACCTGGCCCTGGCCGGATAATCCACCAAAATGAGCGCCACCTTATTGTTGGTTTGGGCATTTCCCACAGTAATGTACTGTTTATTGCCCGAGAAATCGAGAAAGCCAAGAGTCTGGCTATTTAGGACCTTTAAAAACCCGGTAGGTCCTCCTCTGTGCTGAATATACGGAAAATCATTTGCGCCATGGGAAGCCATGTAAAAACTATTCCGGCCTTCAATTAATTTCGTTTCTCTTGGGCTTAATCCTTCCTGATCAGAGAAGCGCTCCATTTTTTCATAATTGGAGCGACTTCCATAAGCTTGCTGCAATTTTTTTATGGCCTCGGTAAAGGCAAGTTTTGCATAGTTCATGGTCGTTTTTTTAAAGAGTTAAGATTTGTCTAATCATCTGACTGGTAAATCCCCATTCATTGTCGTACCAGGTGAGCACCTTCAATAAATCCCCATCCACTACTTTAGTCATGGAAAGATCGGCTATAGAAGCAAATGGACTTTTGATGATGTCGGTGGAAACAAGAGGATTATTCGTAACTGCAAATACATTTTGATACCTTTCAGAATTGGCCTCCTGGGTTAAAATCTCATTCACTTCTTCCACTGAAGTAACACGATCCGTCACCAAAGTAATATCGGAAATAGAGCCGACAGGAACAGGCACTCTTACAGATAATCCATCAAACTTTCCGGTAAATTCAGGTAAGGCTTTGGCGGTGGCTTTTGCAGCTCCTGTTGTAGTGGGAATAAGGTTGTGCAAACCAGACCTGCCCATTCGGAAATCTTTTCCGGAAGGTCCGTCTACGGTTTTATTAGAGGCAGTGTCTGCATGGATAGTTGTCATGATGGCTTTTCTAATTCCAATTCTTCTGCCTAAAATTTCCATTACAGGACTGATATTATTGGTGGTACAGCTTGCACAGGAAAAAATGGAAGTTTTACCCTTCTCTGAATTCACTCCATGAACTACGGTAGGTACATCAGGGCTTTTTGTTGGGCCGGAAAGCACTACCGTTTTTGCTCCTGCAAGAATGTGTTTGGTGGCATCTTCTCCACTGGTAAAAATCCCTGTGCTTTCAATCACCACATCAATTTTTAAATCCTTCCAGGGTAAATTTTCAGGATTTTTCTCGTTGAAAAAAGCGATTTCCCTTCCATCAATAACCAGTGCCCCATCCAATACTTCTACCTTTTTCTCAAACCTGCCATGTACACTATCATATTGAATTAGGTAAGCGATGTTATCAATGGGTGCAATATCATTTACTGCTACCAATTCCAGGTCAGGATTTTCCAAAATTATTTTAAGGGAAGTCCTGCCGATTCTTCCCATTCCGTTTATTGCAATCTTTTTCATAAGCCTTAAAATTTGCGGTCTTTTTCTTCAATTGCTAAATCATTAATACTGGCAAATCTTTTCGCCATCAGTCCATTTTCATCAAACTCCCAGTTTTCATTGCCATATGCCCTGAACCATTTTCCTGATGCATTTCGATATTCATATTCAAACCGAACAGCAATCCGGTTTTCGGTATGTGACCAGTATTCCTTCTTCAATTTATAATCCAGCTCTTTCTCCCATTTTTCAGTGAGAAATTCAACAATAGCTTCACGTCCGTTTATAAATTGATCCCTGTTTCTCCATTCGCTATTCGGAGTATAAGCCAGGGCTACTTTTTCCGGGTTTTGAGAGTTCCAGGCATCTTCGGCCATTTGGATTTTTTGTTTTGCCGTTTCCTCATTAAAAGGGGGCAGGGGATGTTTTTTTTCCATTTGAGTTTCTATTTTTTTTTTGATTAAAAAGGAGCCTCCTTTCGGAGACTCCCTGCACATAGGGTGATTAAACAATCAATTGGGTTATCTCTGCCTTTACTCCTTCTTTACTAATGGTATTTGATTTTCTTTTAACCAAATCTCCCTTGTTAAAGAAAAGCAGTGTAGGTATACTTTTGATGCCATATTCACCAGAAAGCTCCGGGAATTGATCTACATTCACTTTTGCCAGTGTGGCTTTTCCTTTGAAATCATCAGATATATCTTCCAGAATGGGATGGATGGCCTGGCATTGGCCACACCAGTCTGCGTAAAAATCGACTACCACGACATCGTTATTTCTGATAGTCTCTTCAAAGTTCGAATTATTTAGAGGCTGTAACATGTGTTTTAAAAGTTTCAGGGTGAAGAATTAAGATTAATGGAATGGCATAGAGCCAGTGTCTGGTCAGGGTGATCAGGGGTACAAGAGGACCCAGTTTGGTTCCGGCAATTCCAGCGCCCAAAAGCGGTAACATAAAAAGCCAGACTAAGGCGATTGTTTCAGCTGTTGTAAATGTTAATGCTCTTGCCCAATTCGGACCCCATAAGGATGGAGCAACTCCGGCATAGATTACTGCCAGTAGAATTCCGTTGGCATAATGCCCGATTACTCCAAAAGCGAGTCCCAGTTCCGTTTTTTGACCAATAATGCCGGGAATATCCCACCATTGGCCTAACAAAACAAACCCTGCCAGGTCGAATGCAACTGTTCCCAGAACACCTGCAACAATGGCCTTTAGCCAGTTAATTTTTGTTTCCATGATGATTAAAATTTAGATTGAACATTTTATGGAAAGGGAAGTATTCCCTTTTCTGGTTTTATTGATTATTGATTTTCGATAAGAATTTTAAAATAGTGTTTGACATTTCTTTTCCATAAGTTTCCAGGGCAAAGTGCCCTGTATCATACAGATGAAATTCCAGATTTTTTAAATCCTTTTTATAAGCCCTGGCACCACTTTCCGGAAAGATTTCATCATTTTTACCCCAGATAATCAGGGTTTTAGGCTGGTAGTTTCTAAAATAAGCCTGCCACTCAGGATACCGCTCCAAATTGGTTTGGTAATCATAAAACAAGGTCAGCTGAATGTCCCTATTTTCAGGTCTTTCAAGATGACGCATGTCTATTTCCCAATTGTCCGGACTAATTAATGAGGGATCATTCACACCATGTGTATATTGCCACTTTAAGCCTTCTGGGGAATGAAATTTCTCCAGTTGATGAGCAGCTTCAGTGGATTTATTTTTCCAATATTGTTTAAAAGGAATCCAAAAATCTTCCAGCCCTTCTTCATAGGCATTTCCATTTTGGATGATCAGTGAGGTTATCCGCTCCGGATATTTTTGGGCAATTCTAAATCCTATAGGAGCACCATAATCCATGAGATAAAAGCTGTATTTTTCCAGCTTTTTCAATTTTATAAAGCCCTCTACCGTATGTGTAATATGCTTAAATGTGTAATCAAATTCTGCCATAGGAGGTTGTTCGCTTCTGCCAAATCCAGGATAATCGGGAGCAAGTACATGATACTGAACAGACAGGTCTGTTATCAAATTGCGAAACATATACGATGATGTCGGATAACCATGCAAAAGCACTATAGTTGGGTTTTCAGGATTTCCAGCCTCCCGATAAAAAATAGAAAGTCCATCAACCTGAATAGTATTGTGTTGGGTCGGATATACCATTTTAAGTTGTTGTGCTCCTAAAGAAACATCCTTAAAAGAAAAAATGCTGATTGTGGCTATTGAAAGAAACACAAGGGCCATTACAGAGTTAAAGATTTTAGTTTTCATGATGGTATTTTGAATTATCCGATGAGATAATTTTTATTTTTTTAACAGACTTTCAACTTCTGCGGTAGAAAATACATGACTGGCCAGGAATCTAAAATTGGTTTGGGCCGCTGCGTTTCCATCCAATCCGGGAACAATAGCAGAGGCAGTGGCATCCCCAACTACAGCGACTTCAAAGCCATCTTCCAATAATTCCCTTAAATGAGATTCTACACAAAGATTTCCGGACATTCCCGCCAATATTACCTTATCTATTTTTTGCTTTCTAAGCTGTAAACTCAAATCATTTTGTTCCGGACCGAAGACTTTATGAGGCCCCACCACAGTGACCAGTTCTTTTTCAATATAGGGTTTGTAACGGTCCAGGAAATCGGCTCCTGAGCCTACAAAACCTTCTACAGATAATTGATCTCCCCGGTCGAACATGGAAATATTGTGCATAAGTTTTTCCAATGCTCCCTCAAACTTCCAGTGATGGTCGTGTTCATAATAATAGTGGGGTGAAATAAACACTTTAATGTCATTGGCCTCTGCGAGTTTAAAAAGTGTCTCCAAATTGTCTACAGTGTTATTTTTTGTGACACTTTCCCCAATCACCCCCCAGGATACTCCATCCGGACTCAGAAAGTCATTTTGAGGATCAGTAATCACAATTGCTGTGTATTCATCAACTTCGAAACCTGGATCAGGTATCTGTGCATGAACGCCAGAGCCAGACAGGATGATTACTACAATAAAGATAATGAGATTGAACATTTGCTTTTTCATTTTTTGTTTTGTTGGGTTATAGTAAAAAATTCATTTATATACAGACAAGTCTGTTTGTTTTGATTAAAAAAAATTCCCCTTTATTTGTTTAATAATTTTTGGCAAACATTTTTGGCTTTTAAAATTGGCCAGGCTGCTTTTTGAATTTGGGACAACATAATTGCCCCCTCAAGTAGTACCATGATTTCATCTCCGAGTTCCTCGGCTTCATTTTCTGAATATTGTTTATCCTCCTTTACCAGGTCCTGAATCCATTTCCTGAGCACATTTTTATGATATAGTGTCTGGGCTTTAATTTTTGTGTGGTCTTTTGGTAAATCCGTGATAATATTCTGGAAGCCACATCCCCTGAACCCAACCTCAGTTAGCCAGCTGTTAAGGTACTCAAAGCTTGATAACACCTTATTTTTATAATCAGTTTGGCCAGAAACAAAATCGAATAGATTATTCATCCAGATCTGGTGTCTTCTTTCCAGATAAGCCACTGCGATGTCTTCTTTAGAACGAAAATGTTGATACATACTCGCCTTTGCCACATTGGCCTCCTCAATAATCTGATTTATACCAGTCTGGTTATAGCCCTCATTGTAAAATAATCTTGAGGCTGTTTCAATTATCCGTTCTTTTACTCCCGATCTTTTCATATTACAACAATACGGGGAATTTTCCTAAATGAACAGACTTGTCTGTATTTTTAACATTTTTTAACATTTAGTATTCGCACAATTGTCCTGATTTTCATTTTCAGATTTTTAATAAATGTTCCTTTTTTGATTTCCTCCTAAAATAAGACCTGGATTTCCTTTCATTCCTGTTGCCCATCCTTAAAAGGTCCTGATAAATAATTCCGGACGAATAAGGGATCATCTCACCCCAACTTTGAAGTATTAAAATTTTTGAAAATCAAAAAACATCATGAAAAACTATTTAACTCTTGTTTTACCTATTGTCCTGGTTTTAATTCAAATTTCCTGTAGCGAGGATGACCCGGCTCCCGCACCAGTTGTGGGGACTTACACCTCTGCCAGCGCATTTTTGGAAGAAATTGAATTTTCGGGAAGTATTCTCATCAGGAAAGGGAATAAGGATATTGTGAGATCTGGTTTTGGTATGGCGGACAAATCTACTAACATCTTCAATTCCACAGCACACATTTACCGGATTGGATCAATGACCAAGGCATTCACAGCCATTGGAATTGTCAACTTGAAAAGGGATGGTTTCATCCAGAGTTATGACCAGCCCATCAGTGATTTTATAGACGACTTTCCAAAGGGGAATAAAATAACATTACGTCATCTTTTAACCCATTATTCGGGCATCCCAGACTACTTTGCCCATGTAGATCCATTTTCCCAAAATCAAAATGTCTCCATTTCTACAGAAGATATTTTGGATTTAATAGTGGAAGTGGCCACAACTGATGGATTATTATTCGAGCCGGGAGCGGAATATTCTTATTCGAATTCAAATTATTTTATGTTGGGATTGCTCATAGAAGATTTAACAGGTATGAGCTACCATGAATATTTAAATCAAAAAATTATGGAGCCTTTGGGACTTTCTACCATTAAGGAAGGGCCAAATGAAATGACAGATGAAAGTTATGCCAAAGGTTATAAGGATGGGGTAGAGGTGGCCCCGTATCCCATGCATTTTGCCTTTAGTGCCGGAGACCTGATTAGTAATATAGAAGATATGGAAAAATGGGGTGATGCCTTATTGGGAAATCAATTTTTAACAGAAGAAGAGAAATCAGAAGTATTTGTGGCAGCACCTGCGGAAGATGGTTATTATGCCATTGGTTTTGGCTGGAATACCATGAGAGAAAATGGAAACCTCATGTATTTCCACGGTGGGGATATTGATGGATATAGCAGCCTGATTGCATTGCTCCCGGAATCGAACAGCTTGATTGTAGTATTGGGAAATGAGGAAGATGGAGGAACCAAAAGAAACCTCATTCTGGAAGCGCTGACCAAACACGAATTTCAATTTAATTAATACCTAAGTACTCAAAATAATTATTTCCAATTTTCTTATTAAAAACTCAAAAAATGAAACAATTAGTTTTTTCAGCAATACTGTTATTCACGGCTTTTAATGCCTTTACTCAAAACATGACGCATACCACACCTGTAAGGAAGCGGTTTACCATTGGCGCATCTGTGGGTGGAGGAGTGATTCACTTTACAAATGGATTGGAATCATCCGAAACCCAGGGAGGATTTTCATTACTAAATTTAAAACTAGGATGGTTTGTGAATAATGATCTGGCAATTTATCTTAATACCCCAGGCCAAATTTATGAGCTCAATAACAAAGACCGAAGTTTTGAGGGATACATCCCTTCGGTGCAATATTGGGCTGCTGATAAATGGTGGGTAAGTGGAGGATTCGGAGTAGCCCTGGATATGCCTGCGATTTACGAAAAAAGAAGCGAACTGGATGAAAAAAATAATTGGGGAAAAGGGGTTTTGCTGGGTACCGGATATGAAATTAAACAGACTAAAAAATGGGCATTGGATTTACAGGCACATGTGTTTATGGCCAGTGTTAAGCTGGATAACGGAAAAAGTAGAGAAGGAACTTCATTCACCATGGGGCTTGGTTTTACATTCTATTAAATTTAAAAACAGGCTCTTATTTAAATAAACACAACAAATGAAAAAAATATTAGTAGCAGGATCGACCGGATACCTGGGAAGTCATTTAATAAAAGCACTTATTCAACATGACGTGGATTTTAAAGCGATTGCCAGGAATCGTACTAAGTTGGTGAACCTGGGTGTAAAGAAAGAACAAATGATTATTGCAGAAGCTACAGACCCAACTTCGCTAAAAGGTACATTTGAAGGGTTAGACATGGTGATTTCCTCATTGGGAATCACCAGACAAAAGGACGGGCTAAATTATATGGATGTGGATTATCAGGCTAATATGAACCTCTTAAACGAAGCGAAGGCTGCCGGAATTCAAAAATTCATATATGTTTCGGCCATTAACGGGGATAAGATGAGGCAACTAAAAATAATGGAAGCCAAAGAAAAGTTTGTGGATGCCTTAAAAGATTCAGGTTTGGACTATATCATCATCCGGCCAAACGGATTCTTTTCAGACATGAAGGATTTTTTAGAAATGGCAAAAACGGGAAAAGTGTACCTTTTTGGCAGAGGAGAATATAAGCTTAATCCCATTCATGGGGAGGATTTAGCCAACTTCATTTTGGAGTCGCTGGATTCTAAGGAAAATCAAATTGCTATAGGTGGTCCGGATATTTTAACACAAAAAGAAATAGCAACCCTGGCCCTGAAAGCTTTTGGCAAGCCAGAAAAAATTATTCATCTACCGGATTGGATCAGGAAAGCCACTATTTCAGTAATGAGGATTTTTACTTCCGCCAAAACTTACGGACCTTTTGAATTCTTTCTTACCATGATGGCCCAGGATAATATAGCCCCCAGGTATGGAATCCATCGCTTAAGTACCTTTTTCCACCAGGAAGCTGATCAAATATCAGTTATGGAAAGTACGGTTTGAAAGCAAGGGATGGCCCGGGAGTTTGATTTGGTTTTTCCCATGGAGAAAAAAAATCACCTTTTGGAAAGGGAAGAAATTGTTTACAAAAAACTAAAATCAGACTTCCATATACAAGCAAAAATTAACTTGAATGTAAAGCAGGTAATCATTTGATCCGGTGAATACCCTTTAAATTCTAATTTGTAACTTTCACATTTTCAGCAGGGTGTCTTATTCATTCAGTGTGAACAAGCATTGAACCGACTTTGGACGTCTCAAATTTTTCTTCTGTGGATTAAGCATGGTAAATTGAGATGAGTTATTCACTAATCTTTATTCACATGCTGCTCAAAACTACTGTTCTGCTGGTCTTTATTCTTTCCTTTATTTTTGAAATACAAACAACTTTAGCACAAAATGAGAACCCAAATATTATCTGGCTTTTAGCCGAAGACCTTTCTCCGGATCTAGGTTGCTATGGCAATGGGATTGTTCAAACACCAAATATTGACCAGCTGGCCAGCAATGGCCATTTATACCACAAAGTTTTTACCACTTCTCCGGTTTGTTCCCCAAGCCGGACTGCTTTGGGCACGGGAATGTACCAGAATTCCATTGGGGCCTATCACATGAGATATGCTGAAAAGGATAAGCCCGAATTGCCGGAAGGAATTATACCCCTCACCAAAATTTTTAATGATAATGGATATTTCACTGCAAAAATCAAAGATGAGATAGGGACAGGGAAGTCGGATTGGATGTTTAAAGTACATCAGAAACCTTTTCAGGGAAACAGTTGGGAAGATATTAAAAATCATCAGCCATTTTTTGCCCAGGTAAATTTCAGGCTGACCCACCGGGATTTCGAAGAAGACAAGAAACGGCCAATTTCTCCTGAAGAAGTAAGTGTTCCTCCCTATTATCCGGATCATCCTGTGGTGAAACAGGACTGGGCAAGTTATCTGGAAAGTGTGCAATTGTTGGATGCGCAGGTAGGACAGGTCATTCAAAAGTTAAAGGAAAACGGTTTGTATGAAAATACAATAATTATTTTCTTTTCCGATCATGGAAGGCCATTTACAAGAGGCAAGTGTTTTAATTATGAAAGTGGTCTGCAAATTCCCCTCATTATTTCTATCCCCCAAAACATTAAGGTGCCCAAAGGTTATAAAAACGGGAAAGAAAATTCCGATTTAATCAGTGCTATTGATGTGGCGGCCACTTCTCTGGCACTGGCAGGCATAAGCAAGCCGGAATATATGGAAGGGAAGGTTTTTTTGGGAAAGGAAAAAGAGGTTAAAAGGAAATATATTTTTAGTTCTACCGACCGGATTGGGGAAACCTTTTTCAAAACAAGAAGTATAAGAACGGAAAAATTCAGGTATAACAGAAATTATAACCATGGCTTTTCCATAAATGAAGGGGCTACCTATTACCGCAAAGCCAAACATCCAGTTTACCATGTACTGAATATTCTTGATGAAAAAGGAATGTTAACTTCGGATCAGGCCAGGTTATTAGCCCCATTACCTGAAGAAGAATTATATGACCTGGAGCGTGATCCTTTTGAACTACAGAACTTGGCAACAGCTCCGGAATGGCAAAAAGAAAAAAAGCGACTTTCCGATATTTTGGACAAATGGCTGGAGGATATCAATGACAAGGGCCTGGAAGAAGATTCAGAAAACATTAAGCAACATTTTGAAGACTATAGGAAAATGTCTTTTGAAAGGTATTCGGAAGCGATTGAAAAGCAAAAAGCAAGGGTAATGACTGCCATCGAACAAAAACCCTGATTCAGGCCTATTGAGTACCTCATTTTCAGGATAAAGAAACGATGAAGACAAAATAATTCCTTAAATTATAAAAAAAAACCTTTCCCATGGGGTCAAATTGAAAAAGGGCTCCCTATAGCTTACAAAGGGTTTCAATTTTTATCGAGCCTTTTTCAAACTTTCATCAGCCTTAAGTTTTATTACTATCCTTTAAAAAAGGAAATCTTACTATCCACAAACTGAATATGAAAAATGAAAGAACTAAATGCGGAAGGCTCCGGTCCTGAATATAAAGTTGGAAGTTTTAGCGGATCAGCTTTCAGCTCTGGTCAAAAGGAGGCAGGAAGGAGCGATTATGAAATTTGGATTTCCTTTAAAAAAGGGGATGAATCGGCCTTTAATCTTATCTACAGAAAATACACTGCTTTGTTGTTTAATTTTGGATACCAGTATACTGATAATATTGAGCTTATCCGGGATTGCACGCAAAACATGTTTATCGATTTGAGGAGGCAAAGAAACAACCTTTCGGATGTTACTTCTATAAAAGCCTACCTGTTTAAAGCTTTATCAAGAGAAATCATCAGGAAGCTTAACAAAGAAAAGAGGTACATTTTTAATTCCACTACTATTGAGGAAAAAGGATTTGGGATTGAATTATCTACAGAGACAAAAATAATTCGCGAAGAATTTTCCAAAGAAAATCTGGAAATGCTGAGCAAGGCACTGGAAACCCTTACCTCAAAACAGAGACAAGCCATATTGTTATTTTATAAAGAGGGATTTTCCTACATAGAACTGGCTCAGGCCATGGAACTCAAAAATGCAAAGTCAGCCCGGAAACTACTTTACAGGGCTTTGGCAGCCTTGAAAAAAGAGTTTGGAGAAGGACATAACGATGGATTTATGCCTTCTGTGCTTCTTCCGGTTTTGTTAAGTTCTCTGGGAACTTTCACCGCTTACCATTCAATAAAATAATTGAAAATTGAACAGAATGAATTATTCAGAATATCATATAAATGACTTCCTGACAGATGAGTTTTTTGTAAGTTGGGTAAGAGAACCAAATGAAGAAACAAATCATTTTTGGAGCAAATGGCTTGTAAATCATCCTGAAAAAGCTAAAGATATTAGAAAAGCCCGCCATTTAGTCAGCCTCATCCAATATAAGCGAAACATTGAACTGGAGGATAGCATGTACACCGGCATGTTTGAAGAGATCATGAAAGCTGAAAAAAGACAACAGGAGAAGCCAATATCCCGTCACTTTAAATTTCCCTTTTCCACCTGGATGAAAGGACTAGCGGCCTCTCTGTTAATAATGGGAGGACTTTCCTATTACCTGTTTTTCTTTGTTTTTCAACCTGGTCCCCATTCAGACACTGCTGTAAAAATTATTGAAAAGGATAATCCTTTTGGTGTGAAAACCTCATTTTCACTTAGTGATGGAACAAAAGTAAAACTGAATTCAGGGAGTAAGCTCCGTTTACCGGAAACATTCACAGGGGCGACCAGAGAGGTGGAATTAATTGGAGAGGCCTTTTTTGAGGTTAAAAGGGATACAGCTCATCCTTTCATCATTAAATCTGGAAATATTTCTACGCTGGTGCTGGGGACTTCTTTTAATATCAAAGCTTTTCCCTGGGAAAATTCTATTAAAGTTTCTGTAGTGACTGGAGAAGTAAGGGTAGAAAACCAGACAAAAAATGAGGCCATTACCCTATTGCCAGGAGAACAGGCAAAATTTGATATATCTTCTCTCTCGCTAAAAAAAGGGTGGTTTGAATCAGATGAAATCAGCTGGATAGATGGAAAAATTATTTTTAAGGCGGCTACATTCCCTCAGATAATCGACAAACTGGAGCAGTGGTATGGTGTAGAATTTATTCTGGAAAGGGAAATCAAATTAAAGAAAGGATTTACCAGTGAGTACCAAAACGAGTCTCTCGATCACCTGCTGGAAGGCTTAAGTTTCATTGGAAAATTCGAGTTTGAGATTAAAGATAAAAAAGTCTACATCAGATAAGGACTTTTTTAAATCCTCAATAATTCACAAAACCCGATTGAATAATGCATATAGTTTTCAACACTTCCTAAAAAATAAGCCAGTCCTACGATGGTAAAACTGGCTAAAATGAACAGGAACCCCTGAATAACACTTTGGCGAGCGGTCTCAGGGATATCCTTCAGATTTTTTCAAATAATTATTTTTCAAAAACCTACATAAAAATATGAAATTGAAAACATTACGGCAAATTATTATAATGACAAAATATGCCTTTTACGGATTGTTTTTGCAGTCCTTATTATACAGTATGCTTTTGGCCAGCAGTTCGGTGGCTCAAAAAAGTGTGGACGATATATTTTTAAGCATTCAGTTTAGAAATGATAATCTTGATGGAGTTTTTAACAAGATACAGGCGAAAACAGGTTTCATTTTCGCTTACGATGAAAAGCTGCTTGAAACAGAGAAGGAAATTGATATCGCTTTTAAAGACGAATCTCTTGGAGATATATTGAGGTATATTTCCAAAGACATGAAATTGAGTTTTAAGCGGGTAAATCAGCATATCAATGTTTCCCAAAAATCTTTTATCAATAAAAATGTAGTTGAAGTAATTGATAAATTTAAAGTCCCTCAGGTTCAGATAAGTGGGAAAGTTACCAGTGATGAAGCAAACGAACCTCTTCCCGGTGTGAGTATCCTGATTAAGGGAACCACAAACGGAACCACCTCAGATTTTGATGGCAATTATTCCCTGATGGTCAGCCCGGGAGCTATTTTAATGTACAGTTATATTGGTTATGAAACCCAGGAGGTAGAAGTAGGAAACGCCAGTGTCATAAATATTACCCTTAAAGCAGATTTGGAGCAATTGGAAGAGGTGATTGTGATTGGATATGGTACTCAGAAAAAGGAAAATCTTACCGGGGCAGTGGGAATTGTGGAATCAAAAGAGATTGTAAAACAACCTGTGATGCAGACCTCTCAGGCTTTAATGGGTACTGTTCCGGGGGTTACCGTATTACAAAACTCAAGTCAGCCGGGATTTGATGAAGCTACAATCAGAATCAGGGGAATTGGTACATTAAGCAATTCCGATCCGCTTGTATTGATTGATGGAGTTCCCGGTAATATCAACGGCATTGATCCCAATGATATAGAAAGTCTTTCCGTATTAAAAGATGCAGCTTCAGCCTCTATTTATGGCTCAAGGGCTGCCAATGGTGTGATTGTGATTACCACCAAAAGAGGGAAAGAAGGCAAATTTTCAGTTTCCTACAGAGGATATGGTGGATGGCAGGAGCCCACCAATTTACCCAATTACCTGGATGGTCAGGGTTATATGGAAAATTATAATCTTGCATTTGAAAATCAGGGCTCAGCACCGCCATTTTCCCAACAGGAAATTGACGATTGGGTAGCCAATCATCAAACTGACCCGGATCATTACCCCAATACAGACTGGCTAGGTGGAACTTTTACCGAAAGTGGTTTTCAACAACACCATAATGTAACTATTTCAGGTGGAAATGAAATGGCTCAGGTTTTAGCTTCTGTTTCCATCATGGATCAGGATGGAAACATTCCTAATTTCAATTTTAAGCGGTATCAGGCCAGAATAAATACTGACTTGAAAGTTTCGGAAAAAGTAGGGTTTAATTTTGATTTAAATGTGAGACGATCCATCCGGCAGATGTCTGCTGCTAGCCTGAGTGAAATCGTACAGCAGGCCAACAGAATCCCTCCAATATTTGTAGGACAGTATTCAGATGGTTCCTGGGGTCCAGGATGGAATGGTATTTCCAACAGTATTGCCCAGTCTCAGGCTTCCGGCTTTAACAGAGATCAGTTCAATTATTTCAGGGGAATAATTAAAGCCTATTACAGACCGGTTAAAGGTCTGGAGCTTTCGCTGAAGTATGCACCTGAATATTCGGGAAGCTTTGAAAAAACCATGCGAAAATCCTACAATGTTTACAACATTGACACCAAAGAGCTGGAACAGGTAGTTCCCCCATTAAACAACCTCTGGCAACAGCACTCTCAGGGATTCAATAATTATTTCAATGGATTGGTTACCTATGAAAAAACCTTTGGGGAAAATTATTTTAAAGTATTGGGTGGTTATGAATTGATCACCGATAAATATGAATATTTCAATGCTTATAGAGACAATTTTGCCTTGCAGGATTATGAGGAATTGAATGCCGGTGCACAGACCAATATGCAAAATGAAGGTTCAGCCAGAGAATGGGGATTACAGTCGTATTTTACCAGAGTAAATTATGATTATAAAGGCAAATATCTGCTGGAAGGTAATTTAAGATATGATGGTTCTTCCAGATTTTCGGAAGGAAATAAATATGGGCTTTTTCCATCCTTTTCTGCCGGGTGGAGAATCTCGGAGGAGGCTTTTTTGTCTTCAGCCACCCTTATCAATGAGTTAAAAATAAGAGGTTCCTGGGGGCAATTGGGAAATCAGAATATAGGAAATTATCCATTTGCTTCTACCATTGCTTTAGGCAGAGATTATATTTTTGGAAATGCACCAGCAAGTGGGGCTGCTCAGCTGGATATGGCTAATAATGACATTTCATGGGAAACTACTGAAAGTATTGATATTGGGCTGGACCTTTCGATTTTGGAAAACAGATTAAACTTTACCTTCGATTACTTCAAAAGAAATACATATGATATTCTATTGGAGTTGCCAGTGCCAGCCACAATCGGGCTGAATGCCCCCACCCAAAATGCCGGTGAAGTAGAAAACAAAGGCTGGGAAATGAGCCTGGGCTGGAATGATGAAAAAGGAGATTTTTCTTATGGAATTAATTTCAATATCTCAGATGTCATCAACAGAGTTACTGATCTAAAAGGTACAGGACCCTATATAAATAATTATTCTATCATCCAGGAAGGTTATCCTATTAATTCTTTATATGGTTACAAAAACACTGGTTTCTTCCAATCAGAAGATGAAATTGCCGGTAGTCCATCCCAAATCGGAACTCTTGCTCCTGGAGATTTGAAGTATGAAAACCAACTCACAATTGATACTAATGGAGATGGCATTCCGGATGAGGCTGATGATGTCATCAATTCCGAAGACAGGGTAGTGCTCGGTGATCCTTTTCCAAGAATGACCTATGGCATTAATCTTTTTGCGGGATTTAAAGGATTTGACCTGTCTGTATTTCTACAAGGCGTGGGGAAAAGAGATGTTTACATGCAGCAGGATGCTGTTTGGGCATTTTTCAATGGGGGAAAAATTCAGGACTGGCATTTAAATTACTGGACGCCTGATAATCCAAATGCTGCTTATCCACGGCTTACCGCAGGAACTACCGGAAACAATTATCAGGTTACCGATTTCTGGATGTGGAGTTCTGCATATTTAAGGATGAGAAACCTTACCATCGGCTACAATTTCCCAACTTCAGTATTGGAAAAAGCAGCCATTAATAAGCTCAGGATTTATTTTTCCGGCCAGAATTTATTTACCCTGGATGACATGCCCCAGGGTTATGATCCGGAAGCACCTAATGGTGTGAATGGTACGCTTTACCCAATTACTGCGGTGTATACATTTGGCCTTGATCTTTCTTTCTAATTTAAATAGTCAGATATTATGAAAAAATTATATATAAAAATCACTTTTCTCCTTTTCATTTTTTACCTGGGTTCATGTGAAAGTTCCTTGGAAAAATTTCCATTGGACCAGCCTTCCGATGCTACTTTTTTCTCTAATGAGGATGAACTCAATCTTGCAGTCAATGGTGCATACACTGATATTTGGTGGAATGAAGGGAGGGCTTCACTTTCAGTCTTTCTGGACGGGGTAACAGATTTGGGCTTCCTGAGAAGTAATTATTATGGGGGCCTGCAAACCATAAGCCTGGGTGAACACACCACAGAAACGGGAACATTCTATAACACCTGGAAGCATATGTACAATGGCATTTCCAAGTGCAATAACCTGCTCAACAATATGGATAAGGCTAAAGATGTAGTTCCGGAAGCCAATTATAATTTAATTGAGGCACAAGCCTTGTTTTTAAGATCATATTATTACTCCTGGTTAATTTCACTTTATGGGGATGTACCATGGATTACAACCTTGCAAACACTGGAGGAGTCGAAAATTCCAAGAGATCCCAAAAGTGTAATCATTACCAACTTATTCAGTGATTTGGATAAAGCTGCAGGAATTTTACCAGAAGAATGGTCAGGTTCTGATCAGGGAAGGGCTACAAAGGGAGCGGCCATGGCTTTAAAAGCCAGAATTGCCATAGAACATAATATGTGGGAGGAAGCTGCCGCTGCAGCTAAAGCGGTTATGGATATGAAGACGTATGCCCTCTTTCCGGACTATGAAAAGCTTTTCACTTATGAAGGACAAAGGAGCCAGGAAGTGATTTTTGACATGCCATTTCTGATTGGTTTTCAGGATGCAAGGCTTCCGAGATACCAGTCCACCAGAAATACAGGTGCATGGAGTACCATAGTACCTTCGCAGGTTATGATTGATTCCTACGAATGTACAGATGGCAAACTGATAAGTGAATCTCCATTATATGATCCAAAAAATCCATTTAAAAATCGGGATCCCCGAATGTTTGGATCAATCATTACCCCTCAGAGTGTATGGGCAGGCTTTATATTTGAAACCCATAAGGATAGTACAGAAACTTTCAGAGTAGAAAGTGATGGCTCAATGACAAGAGTCGCCAACCAGGATGCGACTAATCCTTTTGCCTCCTACACCGGATACTGCTGGAAGAAATATACAAGTGAGGCTGATTTACCCGGGAATATAGATCATTCTGAATTGAATGAAATCCTGATAAGGTATGCAGAAGTTTTATTGATTTACGCAGAAGCTAAAATTGAACTAAACCAGATTGATGCCTCTGTTTTAGAAGCCATTAATTTGGTGAGGGCAAGAGGTTATGGAGTAGATGCTGGCGATACGGGGAATTATCCTGCAGTAAGCACTACGGATCAAAACGAATTGCGCACTATTATCAGGAGGGAGAGAAAAATCGAACTGGCCAATGAAGGGTTTAGGTTAAAAGACATCCGAAGGTGGGAAATAGCAGAATTTGTAATGCCAGGTCCTTTGTTTGGAAGACCAAATAAACCGTACTCTTATGATAACCTGACCTCAGCCCCAACATTTGACCAATTTGGACACCCATCTTACGGAACAGATGCCGATTTTTATAGAGTTGTTCATGTGAGAACTTTTAATCCTGATCGGGATTATTTATGGCCTATTCCGCAACGGGATGTGGATATTAATGATCAATTGGTTCAAAATCCAAATTATTGAGCATAGTTGTATGTCCTGAATGAGGCTGAAGTTTATCTTAAAATTTTTGTATCAGCGGGGTCATAATGAGACCCCGCTTTAATCCAATCGCTTTAGTCCATGTAGTGGAAATTTCTCCATACACATGGATAATCAGGGCGTTTTGTAGCCAATAAAGGTTGTTTTCATTCTACTGGACATTTTTAAAAATTAAGGTAAAAATGAATATTGTTTATTTCCTCCCCCTAGCCCCCTCAATTGAGGGGGAAATTACTTTTTCCTCTCTGGAGTGTTGCGCCATTCCGAGGATACAGGGGAGGTTTTTAACTAAACAATAAGAAATAGCAAAGTTGATCTAAGTTGGAAAACTTCCATCTAAGATTAGTTATGTGCAGTAGTATGGGTTGTTTTTCTTTAATTCTGGGAATAATATTATGCTAATCAAAAACGTCATTTTTTTTATTTTACTGGTCCAAATTATGGTGGCCTGCTATCCAGTATATAAATCGGATGAAAAGCCACCCAATATCATTATCATTCTTACCGATGATCAACAATTTGATGCGGTTGGCCATAATGCCAATCCAATTATCCAAACTCCCGCACTGGATAATTTTGCCAGTAAGTCAATGCAGTTTTATAATGCGAATGTCGCTTTTGCACTCTGTAGTCCGAGCAGGGCGGCAATTCTTACCGGAAGATATGGAAGTGCCAATGGCGTATTGGAATTGGGAAGCAAACTTAATTCAGGCGAAGTGAGTATTGGCCAGTATTTGAAGGATGCAGGATATATTACCGGATTTACCGGAAAATGGCATATTGACCAGCAACCTCAGCAATTAGGGTTTGATTTCCATTCTTATTTTTATTCAAATGGGACTTATTATGGTAGAAAAACAATGGATATGGGAAAAACCATCCATCCGGAAAATCATTGTGATGAATATGCAGCCAAAAGGGCTATTGATTTTTTAAGGGAAAATAGCCAAAAGGAAAATCCCATGTTTTTGATGTTTTGTACCCAAACTCCACACATGGATCATCGGCATACCTGGCCTGCAAAACAAGCTACTATGGAAAAATACAAAGTGGAAGAAATGCCTGTGCCCAAAAATCATAAAGACAATCTGGCAGGTAAACCTGAATTTTTGAAAACAGTGAGGAATAGGACTCAGGCATTAAAGTATGGTTATCCGGATAGTACCGCCATTCAAACACATACACGTGATTATTATGCAGTCATTTCAGAAATGGATGATTTTATTTCTGGTGTAGTAGAAGAAATCGAAAGGTTAAACTTATCGGAAGATACCTACATTTTTTTCCTCAGTGATAATGGATGGATGTTGGGAGATCATGGATTCACCAGTAAGGTTTTACCCTACAGGCCAAGTGCGCAAATCCCGTTCTGGGTGAAAGGTCCGGGAATTAAAAAAAATACCCAGCAGGCATTGGTATCCAATATTGACCTGGCTCCTACAATAATGGAATTGGCAGGTTTGGAAGTTCCGGACAACATGCATGGGAAAAGCCTACTGCCCATTTTAAAAGGCGAATCTGAAAAGGTGAGAGAAACTTTTGTTTATGAAGGTTTAGGGAATTATGGAGGAGCAAAACCAAATTTAACTGTGATCAACGAAAATTTCAGGTACATTACTACTTATCAGGATAATAGCCTTCAGGAAGTGATTTTTGAGGAGTTATACCATCAGCAAAATGATCTCCTGGAAATGGAAAATCTAATAGATCACCAAGAATATGATGATCTGAAGATGCAATTAAAAAATGCTTTAGAAAAGCATAAAACTGAAATTCTAAACGGGCATAAAACATCGGAACATGGACATAATTAATTTGAAGGGATTTTTCATTTTCCCAATGCTCGTACTTTTATTTTCTTGTGGTAAAATACAACATAAACCAGTTGATTCAACCAGGCCCAATATTCTGCTAATTTATACAGACCAACAGCGATACAACACCATAAGGGAATTGGGAAATAACCATATTGAGACACCAAATCTGGATAATTTGCTAAAAACCGGAGTGGCTTTTAGCAATGCCTTTGTGACTGCGCCTGTCTGTACTCCTTCAAGGTGGAGTTTACACTCCGGTATGTATACCAGCAGTCACCAAACTTACTCCAACCACCATATTGGCAAAAGACCGAAAACAAGTCTACCCCTGGAGTTGAAGAAAATCGATTATACCACAGCGCTTATTGGTAAAAACCATTCCTTTCTTGATGAGAAGGATATGGATATAATTTATGACACGCCAAAATTTAAAAAAATGCCAGAGGATGGCAGAAGTGCAGCCATTCCCATGCCCTGGAAAGTTGAAGAAGACCCCATGCACCTGCTTACCGATTCAGTTATTAATTTACTGAAATCGAATGAGGGAAAGCCAACTTTTGTATGGTTATCTTATTTGCATCCTCATACCCCGTATGCTTTACCAGAGCCCTATTTTTCCATGTATGACCGTGTAGAAATTCCAGAGCCGGCAGTAGAACCTGAGGGATTAAAAGCGGCTGGAAAACCTTTCCGTCAGGTGTTTCATCAGGAAAATAATGACAGACTTATTCCCTATGATAGAAACAAAATAATGCGGATGAAAAGAAACTATTATGGTATGATAAGCATGGTAGATGATGAAATTGGACGTCTGCTTTCGTATTTGGAAAAAGAAGGATTAAAGGAAAACACACTGATAATCTTCACCTCCGACCATGGTGATTATATGGGTGATCATCACATGGTTACTAAAAGTCCAGCTATGTACGATTGCCTAATCAGAGTGCCTTTAATTTTTAATTGGGAAAAGAACTTTCCTAAAAAAATGGTAACAGATCATTTGGTTTCCCATGTGGATATTATGCCTACAATTTTAGCCTTGTTAGGTGCAGAAGTCCCTGAACAAGTACAGGGAAAAAGTTTTGCAGATTTTTTGAAAGGTGGGGAGATAAGTTCGGCCGAAAGGGAATATGTTTATGCAGAGTATGGAATTCCGGGTAAACCAATAGATGAAAAAAGCCTTCAAATGTTTATTCCTGATTATCAGGAGCGACCCATTTATTATAATAATCCAAAAATTCCCTGGGAAGCCAATCCGATTTCATTAACCGGAAGGTTTAGGATGATCAGAAACAAAGAATGGAAATTTGTGCAGGAGGAAAACGGCATTTCAGAACTTTATAATCTTCAAAATGACCCTGATGAATTGGTAAATCTTTGGCAAAACCCAGCATACCAGGCAATACAAGAACAATTAGAAAGTGACTTGAATCTATGGAAAAAAAATCTTCCAGGCATTGAAAAGGATACTTTAAACATGGGTAAAGAAAATATTTTAGCCTATCTCAAGAAAAGAAAAAATTAAAAAATAAATTAATTTCAAAAATGAAAAAAATAAATACGATAGCAATTTTATTCCTGCTTGTGTTCTCCTGCCAAAACAAGGTGGCAGTTGAGCAGGAAACAACCAAAACATATCCAAAATTTAGCGGAATTTATCCACACCTGGCTTACTATAATAATGAAGGAGAATGTGGTACAGGAGCAGTGGTACCCTGGGCCGGGAAACTTTGGGTAATAACCTATGGCCCCCATCTACCTCATGGATCTTCAGATAAACTCTATGAAATATCTGCGGACCTGGAACCAGTTGTAAGGGACGAGAGCACAGGGGGAACACCAGCCAACAGAATGATTCACAAAGAAAGTAACCAGCTTTTTATTGGCCCTTATGCCATTGATAAGAACAGAAAAGTGAGGGTAATATCTTATAAAGATGCTCCTGGTAGGTTTACCGGACTGGCCAGACATTTAACTAATCCTGCAGAAATGCTTTACCTTGGGACGATGGAAGAAGGTTTTTATGAAGTTGATGTGAATGCGCTGTCAACCAATACCCTGTATGTTGATGGAAATGTGCTTAGAAAAGAAAAAGACATGCATCAGTTTGGCCCGCTTTTACCTGGTGCCCATGGTAAAGGTTTGTATTCAGGACAGGGGGTAATGGTTTTCTCCAATAATGGTGAGGCAAACCAGGCTGCTTTGAAACAGTTTGATATTGAATCTGGTGCTTTAGCTGAGTGGGATGGAAAAGACTGGAAAGTGATCAGAAGAAATCAATTTGTGGAAGTTACCGGCCCGGGAGGGATATATGGGAACGAAAATCCAGATACAGATCCGGTCTGGGCCACCGGCTGGGATCATAAATCTGTCCTTTTGGGTACAAGGGATAATGGGAAATGGTCTTTTTTCCGACTTCCAAAAGCCAGCCATAGTTATGATGGAGCACATGGCTGGAATACAGAGTGGCCGAGAATCAGGGATATTGGCACAGCCGAAAATCCGGATTATTTAATGACCATGCATGGCATGTTTTGGAAATTTCCACAAACTTTTAAAAGTGACAATTCGGCTGGAATTAGGCCCAGATCTGCTTATTTAAAGGTAATTGGAGATTATACTCGATGGAATGGGCAACTAGTTTTTGGATGTGATGATTCTGCCCAAAAGGAATTTCTGAATAAAAGAAAAGTGAAAGGAGGAATAGAAGGACCAGGTCAATCCAACTCCAATTTATGGTTCACTGATTTAAATAAACCAGATCAGTTAGGCCCTAATACAGCTTCAGGAGCGGTTTGGCTTAGTGAAGAGGTAAAAGGCAATGAACCTTCGGAGCCGTTTTTATTTGCAGGATGGCCCCAAAGAAATGCCTGGATAAAAAATCAGGGTAAAGTGACAGTTTCATTTACGCTGGAAGTAGATTTAGAAGGAAATGGAAACTGGTCAACGCTTGAAAAAATTTCCTTAAACCCGAGGGAAGATACCAGAATTAATTTTTCGGAGAATGAAGCAGGAGAATGGATTAGGGCGATTTCCGATAAGAATACCAAAGCAACTTTACATTTTTCTTATTCCGATGAGGAGAACAGAGAAATTCAGCCTGACGCCAAATTTGCAGGTTTAGCCAGGGCTGAAAGTACAAATGTGAAAGGAGGCCTTTTGTATGGATTGGGGGATGACCGGAGGGCATTAGGGGTGGCAGCCAAAGTGATGGATGAAAGTGGTTTATCGGAAGTGGGCTACTATGAATTGGACGCACAGATGAACCTCACCCCAAAAGAAGATGTTGGAACCCATACTTTTATCAATGAAAAATTCGCCATTCCCGAAAATGTGATTACTATAGAAGAATCCTCCATTTTAATTGTGGATGATCAAAACAGAAGGTGGCGACTTCCCAAAGGAAATCAGATGTTCGATGGATTGATCAATAGTGCACAAACCAGAATTTGCCGGGAAGTAGCTACTGAGCGTGATTTATTGAATTGTCATGGTACTTTTTATGAACTTCCCGCTGAAAATGCGGATGGTTTTGCCAAAATCCGGCCGGTGGCTTCACATGATTTTAAAATTCATGATTATGCTTCTTACAGAGGATTACTGGTGATGACCGGAATTGATCCGGAGTTGGGAAAGGGAAATGATCACATTATTATTTCTGAAGATAAAAAGGCAGCCCTATGGGCAGGGACAATTGATGATTTGTGGGAAATGGGTAAACCTACCGGAGAAGGAGGTCCATGGAAAGACAGCCAGGTTTTGAAAAACATTCCCTCGGATCCCTACCTGATTGGTTTTTATGATAAAAAATCAGTGTCACTTTCTCATGATCAAAACAAGGAAGTAACTTTCACTTTGGAAGCTGAGCCCGTTGGTCATGGCCCATGGATGGTTTATAAAGAAATAAAAGTTCCGGCCGGGGAAACTATTTCGCATGAATTTCCAGCAGATTTCCAGGCCAGATGGATTCGTGTGAAATCAGATTCAGATGCAAAAGCCACTGCCTGGTTTGTGTACAAATAACACTTTTTAACAGGAACGCCAGAGAAATTTTTACAATTTCTCCTTTTACAAGTAGTCATAAACAGGGCAAATCGAATTTATATTTCGATTGCCCTGTTTTTGCTATGACATATTTTGAAAGAATCACTTCCTTTCGAACTACTTTTTTGCTATTGGACTTATTCCCCAAATAAATCTTTAAATCCGAAATCAAAAAAAGTAACCTAACCTACAGATATGCGTACCAGAGGAGCTTTATCTGGTCATTAATTGATGTTTCTGGAAGCGTCCGATCATTTGGAATTTAGCAAAACTTATGATTCTTTTATCGAATAATAAGGAGTGAGGACCGGAACTGATAATACCTATGTATAGTGAAAATTTGAATGAGACAGAGGATGAAAATCTCTGGAATCAATTGAGAAATGGGAGTGTGAAAGCATTGGATATTATCTACCAGCAAAATTACCAGGTACTTTTTAGCTTTGGTTATAAATTGATTCCTGATAAAGAAATTGTGAAAGATGGGATTCAGGAGCTATTTGCCAATTTATGGAATAAACATGCCGGGCTAAGTCAGGTAAAAAAAATAAGAGCCTATCTATTGAAAGCCTTATTCAATGCTTTAATCAAGCAGAAGCAACTAAATGGTTTGCAGGAAATTTTGCCTGATTATGATGATTACAAATACCTGGCTATTTTTTCGACCGAACACCTTTTAATTGAGCAGGAAAAAAACGAGGAACGATTAAGGAAACTCAAGGAGGGTATTAAGCAACTTTCTAAAAGAGAGAAAGAAATTATTTTTTTGTTTTATTATGAAGGTTATAGTTACAAACAGATTGAAAAACAAACAGGTCTAAAATATCAGAGCATCAAAAATTTAATGTATCGGGCCTTGCAGCGCTTAAAAGGCTTCATTTATATTCTTGCTTTTCTTATACTTCACCTCATAATATAATTGAAAGCATTCTTCTTTTAAACAGGGGATGAAAAATTTCAGAGATACTTCACCTCAATTTTTTTGGATAAAAAATGGCTTTAAGACATTAAGGAGAGGCTTTTTTAAACTTTTGTTAATTTTTTTTTAAAAAAAATGAGTACCAAATTTCACTTTTCAGATCAAACTAATAAACGACCTTATTAAATGGATTACAAAAATTTTGATATTGAAGATTTCATCACGGAGCAGTCCTTTATAAATTATTATTTAGGAACAAATCTGACGGATATCGAATTTTGGGAGGAATGGGTAAAAAGAAACCCGGATAAATCTGAGTTAATCATTGAGGCAAAATCGAGATTGGATGATATTTTTATAAAGCTTCCGGATAATGAATATGAGGAGGAATATTCCAGATTTCAAAAATCTATTGGGATCACTAATTCTGCTCCAACTAAAATTAACCCGGTAGTAAGGAAAATGCCGGGCTGGTGGTCGTTGAATAAAGTAGCAGCGGTAGTTGCTTTTCTTGTAGTTTGTAGCCTTTTATATTTTACCCGAAATGTGCAGGATTCAGGCAAAAATTTGGCTGAGGCTGAATTATCGGAGCCTAAAATAATTGAAAAATTTGCCAGGCGTGGACAAAAAAATACGATTGTTTTAAAAGATGGCTCCAAAATTAAATTGAATTCTGGCAGTAAGATTGAGTTTCCTGAAAATTTTGGTGAGAAGACCAGAGAAGTTTTTTTAGAAGGAGAAGCTTTTTTTGATGTGGAACATGATGCCACCAGACCTTTCATTGTAAATAGTGGAGGAGTGCGGACAAAAGTATTGGGAACTTCTTTTAACATCAAAAATTCAAAAACTCATAACAAAGTGGAAGTTGCATTGGTGACGGGTAAAGTCGAGGTGTTTCAGCAGGTTTCTCAGGAAAAAATCACATTAGCACCTCATGAGCTTTTAGAAGTAAACAGCGAGACGAATCGTGTAGTCAAACGAAATTTCGAGCCCGGAAATGAATTGGGCTGGAAGGATGGGATCATTCAATTCAAAGAGGCTAAACTAAATGAAATTGAAGAGGTGCTGGAGAGCTGGTACGACATTGAGATTCAATTCAAGCAGATACCCCACAATAAAGGTTTTACCGGAGAATTTGACAATGAAAGCCTGGAAACGGTGCTTCAGGGATTAAGTTATGCTATTGGATTTAAATTTAAGCTGGAAGGAAATAAAGTTACTATATATTAAAAATAATCACTTAACCACAAAATATAAATATATGCCTATGATATAGCTGAACAATAAGAAGTAGTAGTGAAATAAGGTAAAAAAACTCTTAAGCCAACGGGTTTGGTAGACAGGTTGAACTTAAGAGCTTACCGTTCTTGATTTTTTCAAACAAAAACATTTAAAAATATGAAATTGAAATTACTAAGACAAGTAATACTTATGTCAAAATATGGATTTTTGGGAATTTGCCTTCAAGCTTTTTTATGTACTTTTCTAATTGCGAAGGAAACAAGCGCTCAAAGAGTGAGCATTGAGGATGTGTATATCACCATAGATCTTGAAAATGCCACCATAGAAGAAGCTTTCGATCTCATTTCCCTTAAAACAAATTTTAAGTTTGCCTATGAACTTAATAAAGTGGATTTAAAGGAGAAAGTAGGTTTAAAACGCCTCAAAATGAACTATCAAAAAGAGACTTTGGCAAACCTGTTAAGGGATATTTCCAAAAGCTCCAACCTTAAATTTAAGCGAATTAATGATAACATTTTCGTAAGTTCAAAGGGTGTATTTTCCTCTCCAATAGAAGAAATAATTCTGGAGCAGAATCAACAAAAAATTACGGGTACTGTTACTGCTTCAGAGGATGGTGAGCCCTTACCAGGGGTTAGTATACTGATAAAAGGAACCAGTAAAGGAACTACCACCCTAATCAGTGGAGAATTTAGTTTGATGGTCAATCCGGGCGATGTGCTACAATTTAGTTTTATCGGGTACCAAAATTATGAGGTAGAAATAACAGACCAAACCACCATTGATGTGGCGTTGGATCTGGATATGGAACAATTGGAAGAAGTTGTGGTAGTGGGTTATGGTACTGCCAAAAGAAAAGATATTACCGGATCGGTGGTCAGTAAAAATCTGGAAGATTCTCCTGAGTCTAATTTACCAACAACTAATGTATTGCAAAATCTGCGGGGAATGGGTGGTGTAAATGTAGGCATTCAAAATTCACCGGGTTCCAACCCAAGCATTATTATCCGGGGACAAAATTCGATAAATGGCTCCAATTCACCCTTAATAGTATTGGACGGAATCATATATTTGGGTAATCTTTCATACATCAATCCACAGGATATAGCCACAATTGATGTTTTAAAAGACGCTTCCGCCACTGCGGTGTATGGATCCAGAGCTGCCAACGGTGTAATTGTCATCACCACCAAAAAGGGAAGGTCTGATAAACCTGTTATTAGCTATAATGCTTCTGTCGGTTTCAATACCTGGCAGAATAAATTCGACATGATGGATTTGGACAGGTATAAAGAAAAATATGCCGCACAGCAGGGACTTTCTTCTGTAGACGATATTGTTTTTGATGATGAAACCTCAAATGAATACCTCGCTCAGGGTGTTGATACCGACTGGATGGATCTTATTTCAAGAAACGGGTTTTTCCAGGATCACCAGGTTTCTGTTGCAGGAACTTCCAAACGACTGAGTTACTACTTTTCAGGGGGGTACAACAATTCTAAAGGGGTTATTATCGGAGATAATTTTGAACGAATTGCCGTGAGTTCAAAATTGGATGCGGATATTACCGACTGGCTTCAGGTAGGAATTGACGGTTCGTACAATCGGGGTGATTACTCTGGAATTCATGCCAATGTAGGGTTGGCTGCCCAGGCAACTCCTTTTTCTTATCCTTACCGGTATGAGGATATGCCATTTAATGTCAGTTCAGCCACAGGAACTCTTTTGGAAAGATGGCCTAAAGGTCAATCTGTACAAAATGCTTTATGGGGGACCGATGGAACCATTGATGATGTAAATGTCAATAATTTCTTCAGGGTAGCAAGTTATGCCAAAATCGATATTCCAAAAATAGAAGGATTGTCTTATAGGCTCAATTATGCCCTCTATACCAATATAAGGACTCAAAACAGATTCACTTATGAAAACTATTATATTCAAGAGGCTTCTAGTGGATATTATATAGAGCGGTATGATGATGCTGAAATACAAAAGCTACTTTCACAAGCCAATGGATACAATACCAACCGTACAGACTATAACTATGTGGTGGATAATATTGTTGATTACAAGAAAGAATTTGGAAAGCATTTTTTAAATGCCACACTGGTAGCTACCAGGGACTTTACATCCATTAAAACTTCCACAGTAAGTGGAAATGATTACTCTGTAGCAGGAAATACTTCATTGGGATTTAATGGTATTCAAAAAGCCAATAATATATTGTATAGTAACGATCTGGTAGAACGTGCAAACGTTGGATACCTGGGTCGGTTGAGTTATGTTTTCAATTCAAAGTATAACCTTACTGGTTCTATCCGTAGGGATGGTGCTTCTGTTTTTGGATTGGATAGAAAGTGGGGAACTTTTTCTTCTATAGGGGCTGCCTGGACGATAACCGAAGAAAACTTTTTGAAGCTTAATCCCATTGTAGACTATTTGAAGCTAAAAGTTTCTTATGGTAAAAATGGTAACCAGGGTGTTGATCCTTATTCAACTTTAGCTAGAGTGGCCAGTGGTAGTGATGGGGGCATTCGCTATGAGTTTGGAGATAATCCATCTCAGGTGTTATATGGTATTGCCTTATCGAACCTGCCTAATGATGCACTGGGTTGGGAGGAAACCACTTCCTTCAATGGAGGTTTTTCCTCGGCATTTCTAAACAACAGGATTTTCCTTGATTTGGATTTTTACTTTTCTAAAACTACCGACCAGATTTTTACCCGGGGAATTCCTATCATGACTGGTTTTTCTTCCATTATTACCAGTTTGGGACAGGTTAATAATAAAGGAATTGAAATCAATTTACGGACAGAGAACATAAAATCTGACGATTTCAGTTGGGAGTCAAGTCTGGTTTATTGGAAAAACAGAAACATTGTAGAAAGTCTGTACGGAGATGACATTGATGGAGATGGAGTAGAGGATGATGACATTGCCAATAGCCTGTTTATAGGAAAATCCCTTGGAGCTATTTATGGTTATGATTACATAGGTGTAGTACAGGAGGATGATACAGAATACATAGAGAATACAGGAGCTGTTCCTGGAGATCCAATGTTTAGGGATTTGAATGGTGATGGCTTAATTGATGCGGATAATGATCGTAAAATTTTAGGTTACCGAAAACCTAATTTTAGCCTCAACTTCTCCAATACATTGAGATATAAAAACTTTACCTTTTATGCTTTGATCACAGGTATTTTTGGTGGAGGTAAGGATAATTTTTACCTCAGAGAGAATCCTCTTCATAATTCCTTCAGAGACAGGTTTGATACCAATGAAGTGGATCATGGTTGGTGGACACCAGAAAATAAAAGTACAGAATTTCTTCGCCCGGATTATATTGGTAACCGCTACTTAGGTTTGCAATCAAGAGGGTTTTTACGTATCCAGGATATTTCATTATCCTACAGATTCCCAACTAGTGTTTTAGATAAAATCGGATTTGAGAGATTAGAAGTGTTTGGAAGTGCAAGAAATGTATATGTGTTTTCAGGCTGGTTTGGTGGGGGCGATCCTGAATATCAGGCAGACGGCACTGATGTAGGGGGAATTCGGCCTTTTGACAATGTGAATCCCGTACCTACTACACTTACATTTGGCCTTAAGTCAAGCTTTTAATCATTCATTAAGGATACAAAAAAATTATACTATGAAATCTTATAAAATTTTATATTGCTTCATTTTTTTATTGTTACCTATAATTGGTTGTGATGATGAAGCTTTTTTGAGCGAAGAACCAAAATCATTTAATACAGTTGATAATATTTTTACGTCTTCTGCTCAGGTAGATCAATTATTGATTACCCTTTACAGGGATTACAGAAATTTCAGGTTAGTTAACTGGCAGTATAAAGGGCATAGTACGGATGTATTTGATTCTCCAGAGTTCAGAATTAGCCAAAGTTTCAGTGACTATAGCCGGATTAATGCCCAATCAGGTGAATTCAATAGTTATTACAGTTTTTATTACCAATTAATTTCCAGAGCCAATAATGCCATTGAAGTGGCAAACAGGGAAGGCATTACCTGGAATAATGAGACTGACAGATTATATGCCATTGCCCAGGCAAGATTTTTTAGGGCTTTCGCTTATGGATGTCTGGCCGAACTTTTTGGAGGAGTACCCCTGGTTACGGAGGTAATTACTGAACCTAAATTTGATTTTGTCCGAACTTCCAGAATAGAAACTTACCAGTTTGCCATTGATGAGTTAGTGGCCATTCTGGATGACTTGCCAGAAACTACTTCACAGGATGGAAGAGTGGTAAAGGGAGCTGCCCAGCACTATTTGAGTGAATTTTATTTGGGATTAGGGGTAGAAAGTGCTGATGCTTCAAATTATGATCAGGCTATAAAATATGCTTCTGATTTAATTGATGGCGGAGTTTTCTCCTTAATGACTGAACGGTTTGGAGCAAGAATGGATGAAGAAGGTAAGGATGTATGGTGGGATTTGTTTCGTAAGGACAATGTAAATTATAGCGATGGAAATAAAGAATGTATCTGGAGTTTTCAAACTGATTTTGATGCCTATCTTGCTGAGGACGGAAATGCAGTATTGAATTATCCAAGGAATTTTATGCCTGTTTACAGAGCTATCCCGGGTGTAACTGGAGTGGCAGAAGATGTTGGAGGTCGTGGGGTAGCATTTATTGCTCCTACGCCATATGTTACCGATTTGATTTGGGATGAAACTATTTCGGGAAATGACCAGCGAAATGCAGAGCATAATATCAGACGTACTATATTGTATAACGATCCGAGCTATCCGGAAGATAATCCCGGGTCCTTAATCGGGGAGGTTGTACCACAGTCGGAAATTGATGCTGCTAATGATGGAAATGGGTGGATTTACCCCATCTTTGAAAAATTGACTACTGACCAATTTGTTGGTCTGGACCAGGGGGAAAACAGGAGTAACCTTTTTAGAGATGATTATGCTGTTCGTTTGGCCGAAACTATTCTACTAAGGGCTGAGGCATATCACAGAAAAGGGGATAACCAGTCGGCTGCTGATGACATAAATAAAATCAGAAGTCGTGCACAATGTGATTATTTGGTAAACGCTTCAGATGTGGATATCGATTTTATTCTGGACGAACGTGCCAGGGAATTATTGGCTGAAGAAAGCCGATGGCACACTTTATTGAGAATGGGCGGAACTGTAGCTGTAGATAGAATTCGCAAATACGGACTTCACGAACATTCATCGGCAACCCTTACTTTTGATTATAATCTCTGGCCTATTCCTCAAACAGTAATAGACAGAAATTCAGGAGCTGTTTTAGAACAAAATCCTGGTTGGGAAGGGAGATAATTATAAAAAAGAACAGAGGTATTACCAACTAGTCTGATCATGTTGGTAATACCTCTTTATCCATCTATTCAAATCATCTCTCAAAAACGCTGCTTTTTCACCTCAAATTTCCTTATAACTTTTACTGACAGTAATTACCGGATGAATAAATTTATCTATTCCGCAATGCTATTCCTTTGCATAAACTGGAATGCAAGCGCCCAAACGAATTATGAATATCTTTCCAAAAACTTCAAATCCCCGGAAAGAATTTATGGGGTAAATTGCTGGTGGTGGTGGCTAAATGGAAATGTGACCAGGGAGGCTATCACTAAAGATTTGGAAGCCATGAAGTCAAAAAACTTCCAGGGAGCAATGATTTTTGATGCAGGTGGACATAATCAAAGAGCAAATAAAGATATTCCTGCAGGTCCCTTATTTGGTTCAGATGAATGGAATCAGCTTTTTGTTTTTGCCTTGGATGAGGCTAAAAGGTTAGGCTTGGAAATTGGTTTCAACATTCAAAGCGGATGGAACCTGGGAGGCCCACGGGTTACCCCTCAATATGCGGCTAAACAGCTCACTTATACCGAAACTATATTAGCGGGGGGAAAGAAATTAAAAATAAAGTTATCCAAACCTGAATCCAGGAAAGGATTTTATGAAGATATTGTTGTACTGGCCTTCCCGCTTAAAGAATCCAACAAAACTAAGGATGTCATTACAAATCTGGACTTTAAACTAGGCTTTCATGAGCTTGGGGGTTCTGCCCCGGATACTCGTTTTCTTTTAGAGAATGGTCCGGAACAACGGAAAAAGCAAGCAGGTAAAGAAACTTATATTGTCATTAAAAAAGGTATTATCAATTTAACTACCATGATGGATAAGCAGGGGGATTTAACCTGGGTTGCTCCCGAAGGAAATTGGTGTATTCTTCGAATAGGATATACCTGTACAGATTCCCATGTATCTACTTCAAGTGGCCAATGGCAGGGAAATGTGCTTGACTACATGAGTAAAGAAGCATTTGATTTTTATTGGAATGATGTGGTGGAACCGATTTTTAAAGCAGCTGGAAGTCATGTGGGCTCAACCTTGAAATATATGGAGACAGACAGTTGGGAATGCGGAGGAATGAATTGGACGGCAAATTTCGATAAGGAGTTTAAAAACTACAGGGGCTATGATATGATCAGTTATTTGCCAGTGATTGCCGGTTATGTGATAGAAGATATGGAGGTTTCCAATGCTTTTCTGGCTGATTTTAGAAAAACCCTTGGAGACCTTGTTGCCTATAATCACTATGCACAATTTCAGATCTATGCTCATCAATATAATATGGGTGTTCAGCCCGAATCGGCCGGGCCACATGCTGGTCCAATGGATGGGATCAAAAATTATGGGTTTAACGATATCGTAATGAGTGAGTTTTGGGCCCCTTCTCCGCACAGACCACTACCTGAAAATCGTTTTTTCCTAAAGCAAGCCTCATCTGCTGCTCATATTTACGGGAAGAAAATAGTTGGTGCCGAATCATTCACTACCATTGGTCCTCACTGGAACGATGAATTATGGCATGACCAAAAATCTTCATTTGACCATGAAATTTGTGCAGGCTTAAACCGAATGTATTTTCATACATTCACCTGTTCCCCACCAGAAATGGGTTTGCCCGGCCAGGAATATTTTGCCGGAACACATGTAAATCCTCAGGTCACCTGGTGGAACCAGTCAGGTGCTTTTATTGACTACATGCACAGGACACAATTCATAGTACAGCAGGGTAAGTTCGTAGCTGATGTATTGTACTACTATGGAGACCATGTCCCCAATGTATTTCCATATAAGCATTCAGACCCAGCCGGTGTTATGCCAGGATTTGATTATGATGTGGCAGATGAGAATATCATTTTAAAACTGAAGGTGAATGATGGGAAAATAGTGGTGCCAGGCGGTATTGAATACCGGGTTTTGGTACTTCCTGATCACAAAGTATTGTCAATGGCAGTATTGGAAAAAGTAGAGGCACTATTACAACAAGGAGTTCAAGTAATTGGACCGAAGCCCACGCGTATGGTGAGCCTGGTTGGTGGAGAAAAAGCAAGTGAACAGTATAATGTATTAATTGATAAAATCTGGGGGAAAGAGCCTACAGCAAGAGGAGAGCGGAAATATGGAAAAGGGTCCATAGCCTGGGGTATGACAGCTAAAGAATACCTCATCTCAAAGGATGTCTCAGTGGATTTTAAGGTTCTTAGTAACGATAGCAAGACTGAATTTGATTATATCCATTATACCATTGATGGCACTCATGTTTACTTTATTTCAAATCAAAATAATGAAAGGAAAAATATAGATTGCCAATTTCGGGTATCAGGATTACAGCCAGAACTTTGGGATGCTTTATCCGGAGAGATCAGAGAGGCTAAATCTTTTGCCCAAAACGGTGGTAAAACAACTGTACCTCTGACTCTGGAACCTTACGGGGCTATTTTTGTGGTCTTCAATAAGCAGATTCCCAAGAATAAACAAGGCGTTGGTGAACAAAATTTTCCGTCTTATCATACGGTAAAAGTCATTGAGGGAGCATGGGAAGTTAATTTTGATCCCAGATGGGGAGGGCCTTCAAGTATCAATTTTCCGGAATTGATAGACTGGACTCAACATCCGGATGAGCGGATAAAGTATTATTCTGGAAAAGCTGTTTATAAGAAAAATTTTGTAATGGAGTTTGAACCTTCACCCGATCAACAATACTTTTTACAATTGGAAAGTGTGAAAGATGTGGGCATTGCAGAAGTAAAAATAAATGGTGTAGAAAAAGGAATACTTTGGACAAAACCTTTTAGGGTGGACATAAGCGAGGAATTAAAAAAAGGGGAGAATATCCTTGAAATTACAGTTATCAATTCCTGGTATAACAGAGTTGCCGGAGATGAAATATCAACTGATCAAAAGAGGTTTACCAATACCAATATTGTGTTAAAACATGATTTCAGAGGGCGTCCTATTGAGGAGATTCCATTGGAACCTTCCGGTCTTATTGGGCCTGTGAGCATTAAAGCAGCAAATTTTAAGTAGTTTGGAATGCCAAGTGAGTGGGGGAAAAACAATAGATAAAAAGCTCAAAAAGGAAAATATAAATTATCCATATTTCCCCCCTTCAATTTACTGATTCAGAATGTTTTGACTTTTGAAGTAAGCAAAAAAAAGGTAATGAAACATTACCTTTTTTAGATATGAAATTGTTGGACAGTCCCGACCATCCTCCTAATTATGAATCTTTAATATTGTGCTATATTTTTAGTAGTCTTTTCTAAAATTAAAGTGAGTAATTTTACCTTAATGCCAAATCAATTTGACATTTGAGAATTATAATCTCCGCCACTTTTTTTCAAATCATCATTTTCTACTTTTCTGCCCTTTCTTCGGGAATTTGCTCCAAAATCCATTTTACCCAACCGGTAACTAAAGTTGATTTTAAAATTCAGGTTGTTCATGGTGTTGGTACTGGATTGCGTAAAAAGCGGAGATGATGATTCTGTAATCATTTTCATTTGACCAGTCAGGAAGTTTTCGGCTCCTATTCCTATCGAGCCTTTTTTATCTTTAAAGTTCCTGTTTAAACTCAAACTGTACATATAAAATCCGCTTTGATAACCCTGCAACTGGATGTTTCTTCCTCTGGCAAATGCAAATCCCTGCAAGCTCCATTTTTCTGTAAGATTATAACTTCCAAATAGTCTTCCACTCACCACCATTCCACTATTCGAAGCTTTATAAAGGGGATCTTCCAAATTGTTATCCAATACCGCATAATACATATCGATACCAGTATTAATCATTGCCTTTTTCCCAAATCTCAAATTTCCAAACAAACTAAGCCCATAGGCACTTTCCTTTCCAATATTTTCATAGGTGGAATAAGTCACATCCTCTGAAAAAACACTTCTTACCTGCTGTATAGAACCGCTTGTATTCCGGACGAAAGCAGAGATATTTATGGATTTAGATCCTTTATAAGCACCATAAGAGGCTTCAAAGTTGTCTGTAAATTCCGGATTCAAATTTGGATTTCCCTGAGTAATATTTTTAGGGTTGGTCGCATTTACGTTTGGATTTAGAAATTCTAATGAAGGTCTTTGAATTCTTCTGTTGTAGGCTAGCTTAATCATATTTCCCTGCTTCAGTTTTTTTGAGAAGTTGATGCTGGGGACTAGGGTTCCGTAAGAAGGAATTTCCACAGTTTCCTCATTTGAAAAATTGGCAGAAATGGTGGTATATTCATACCTCAAACCTGCTTTTAAGCTATAATCTTTACCTAAACTTTGGGTAAGGGAAAAATAGCCCGCAGTAATATTTTGTTCGTAATTAAAAATATTGGTAAACTGTTCATCAAGCGAGGGCTGGTAAGGATCATCAGGTCCCTCACTGGTAAAATAAGTATAATCACTATTTACCATCCTGAGGATATTCTTGGCTCCAAATTCAATTATACTTTTATCATTTACAGGATTGACATAATCTACCTGAAAAGTCAGTTCTTTATTGTTACTTTTGTTTTCGTTTTTAAACCGATTTGTAGTTGGCTCTATTGAAATATTCTCGAAATCATTGGTCCGGTTATTTTGGCTGTAAAGCGATAAAAAGCTAATCTCCTTTCCTTTTTTCTCATAGGATTTAATGAAATTCATGCTCACATCCACTGTTTTTGAATGGTTTATAAAATCAACGTTTTGTGTAGTTTGATTCAAAAGTTCATTATTCCTAAATGATTGGGTAAGCAGGTTGTGCTGGCTTCCTCCCATATTAAACACCCCATATTTCACTGAAGTGGAAAGCCAGTTGTATTTGTTAAATTCATAATCCCAACCCAGGGTATATCTGCCAAAAAGCAAATTGTTATCTGTAGAGGCTTTTTGAGTGGTTAAGGTTTGGTTTAAAGTTTCCGAATCCGTTAAAATCTGATCGTTGGAAAATTCCCCTGTGATATTGTAACCAGCTCTGCCAAAGCCTCCAAGGGATAATCCATGGCGACCTTTCTTTACACTTCCATTAAGCCCAAGGTTTGTAGCTCGCAATCCTACTCCGGAATTCACGCTTAAAGTGGAACCTTCAAAATTGTTCTTTTTGGTAATAATATTAATGATTCCTCCAGTACCTTCAGCATCGTATTTGGCAGATGGAGAAGTTATAACTTCAACCGATTTAATCTGATCTGCAGGAATTTGCTTTAAAGCATCTGCAATACTTCCTGCACTGATAGTGGAGGGCCGGTTATCAATGAGTACTTTTATATTTTGGCTTCCGCGAAGAGAGAGATTTCCATCCAGATCTACTGTAAGTAAAGGCACTCTTCTTAATACATCTGTAGCATCTCCGCCAGCTGTGGTGGCATCACTTTCTGCATTATAAATCAGTCTGTCCACCTTTTCTTCTACTAATTCTTTTTCACCTTCCACAACCACTTCTTCCAGTTCGGTTACTGCTTCTTCCAGATACAGTTTTCCCAGGTTTTCAGTATTTCCTTTTTCAAAAATCTCTATCCCTTCAATAGACAATTCGGAATAGCCAATAAAACTCAACACCACTTTATACATCCCCTTTTTTAAGTTATTCACCACAAACTTTCCATTATCGCTGGCTATGGTTCCTCCGATAGGTTTTTGAGTGTTGACATCTATAATCGAAACCGTGGCAAAGGCAATTCCCTCTCCGGTATTTTTATCTACTACTTCCCCTTTAATTTTTCCATATCCTATCTTATTTTCTTCCGGAGGTTTGGTAAATCCTGATGGTGATTGTGCAAAACAAATTTGGGTAACCATCCATAAAATACTGCCTGCTAAAAACTTTTTCATATTAATTAAGTTAAATTTTCCCATTGGATGGGAAGCTGAATTTCCATACAAATCAACAGGCTACATCAGGAAAATAAAATATCCTATAGATGTATCAGGTAAAAAACTAGATAGTTGAAAATTAGTAGCCTATAAGGGTGTTTTTTATTGTTGAAAATTGTATTTTATCGGTTGTGAGCTTGAATTAGTCGATTTTAGGCAGCCATCCATAGATCGGGATTAGGTTCGCTCCAAAAAGGAACTATGTTTGGTTTTTCATCTTGAAAAAAATGATATGGCAATACTATCAGGGAAAAACTTGTCCCCTGTCCTTGGGGTTTTTATTCAGGCGCTAATTTGGTTGTCTTTCCTTTTCCTTATTCCCCTAAGTTTTAGTGTAAGTTTTCCTGAAGTATTTTGGATAAAGCAGGGGATTTTGGTTTTAGTGTTACTCGGTGTTTATTATTTTAATAGTCTGGTTTTAGTGCCCAGGTTGCTGCTAAACAATAAACTTATTGCCTATCTTGGGGCTATTGCTATTTGTATAGGCTTAGTGTTGGTTTTTATGCAATTGGTAGAAAATAGTCTGAACCTTCCGGAGCTTTTACATCAGGCATTCAAAAAAGAAAAACCTTATAAACCTGCCGAATCATGGTTTAGATTCGATTTTTTTATGTTCCTTATTTCCCTTCTGGTTTTTGGCGTGAGCACCAGTATTGCCCTGATTAATAACAGGAATCAGGAAAGGGAAACCAGACAGGCATTTGAAAAGGAAAAAATAAGTGCTGAACTTTCCAATTTAAAATCCCAGATTAATCCTCATTTCTATTTTAACATTTTAAATAGCATTTATGCTTTAACCTCCACCGATGCCAAACTTGCTCAAAAGGCGATTCATATGTTATCCAAAATGATGAGGTATGTACTTTATGACAGCCAGAAAAAAGAAGTACTCTTAAGTCAGGAGATCGCATTTATTGAAAATTATCTCGAGTTGATGCGGTTGAGGTTGACCGATAAAGCTGAAGTTCTGTTTCAAAAACCACAGGCTTTCAAAGATTTATTGGTTGCCCCCATGATTTTAATGCCATTTGTAGAAAATGCATTTAAACATGGAATTATACCGGGGGAGTCCTGCAAAGTGGAAATTAAAATTGAACAAACCGGAGATGAATTAAGGTTTTTGGTAAAGAATGATATTTATATAACTTCAGGACTGGATATTGAAAAAAACAGTGGAATTGGATTGGCCAACACCAGAAGAAGACTTGAGCTTTTATATCCTGGAACGCATGAATTGACCATTGAAGAAAATCAGAAAAATTTTAGGGTAGTACTTCTGCTCCATCTGGCATCGGTAAAACAATTCCAAAATAACTAGAGAAATGATGAAACTGAAATGTATCGCTGTGGATGACGAACCATTGGCTCTCAATTTAATATGTTCCTATATTGAACAAACCCCTTTTATGGAACTTGTTTCAAAATATGATAATGGTATTGATGCTTTGAAGTCCATGTATGATCAGGAAATTCATTTAGCTTTTCTGGATATTCAAATGGGAGGATTAACCGGGGTTGAACTCGCCAGAGTTACAACTGGAAGAGCCCCAAAAATAGGGATTATATTCACCACTGCCTACGATCAGTTTGCTTTAGAAGGCTACAAAGTAGATGCGATTGATTACCTCCTTAAACCTTTTAGTTATGAGGAGTTTTTAAGAGCGGCTCAAAAGGCAAAGGACAAATTTGAATTGATTGAAAATTCAAAAACCGGGAAAAAACCAGAGGAACAATATCTTTTTCTAAAAGTAGAGCACCAATTGGTAAGGGTGAATTACAAAGAGATATCCTTTTTGGAAGGGTATAAAGATTATGTGAAAGTTCATCTGGATAATGGAAAAATGATAATGTCGCTTACCAGCCTCAAAAACATGGAAGAAATTTTGCCAGAAGAACGGTTTATGAGAATCCATCGGTCATTTATGGTATCCCTGAGCAAAATAGACCTACTCACGAAAAATTCGGTTCAGATTGGTGAAACTTTTATTCCTGTCACGGAAAAATATAGGGAGAAATTTGATCAGTTCGTAAGCCAGTGGAAGAATTAGGTGTTATTTCCAGGATTGGCAAAGCAAGGCAAATTCAATAAGCCCAGTGCTCCACACGGGGTACTATTATTTCTGGGAAATAGTAATCTCTCTACCTGTTTTTTATGGCAAAAAAATATACGATTAATTTTGAATTACTAGTTAACAAACTACATTAATCGGAGTGGAAGCGGCTTAAACGAGTCAGCTCTTTTCCTCATTGATATCCTCTGAAAAACAGAAAATTGATTTGCCTTTCCTCTTTTAACCTAATGAAGTTTTAATCTTCAATTTGATCTTTTGATGATGACCAAACATCCTTCTTTTTAGAGTGAAATTTCTTATAAATGAAATTCAGATAATTTTCACAAAATAGCACTATGTGAAATATTAATATGATTTTTTTTATAAGTTTTAATCATTGTTAGGTTTTATTGGGTTTTTAAGTGTATAAATAGTAAATTTTATTGCTTTAGGAACGCTTAGCCAATAATATCGGTAAGCTTTTCCTTTTTGGTTAGTTATCAGGTGGTCAACAATACTATAAGATGGATTTTTTCAGCGAACTGTTTGGAGAGAATTTTATGCCACACGGACATTGCTACTTTTGGAAGCCGGAAATATTATGGCTTCATGTAGTTTCCGATGGGCTAATTACTTTATCCTATTTTTCTATTCCCATTGCCATGGCTTTTTTTATTGTGAAACGAAAAGATCTGGCAAAGTTTAAATACATTTTTTTCCTGTTTTGTGCATTCATTCTTTTTTGTGGGTATACCCATCTTATTGAAATTTATGTAGTCTGGAATCCAATCTATGGGATTTCAGGTATTGTAAAAGCGGTTACTGCCTTTTTTTCAATTGCCACGGCTGTAATGGTCTGGTTGGTTATACCTGTAGCTTTGGGACTTCCAAGTCCTGCAATGTTGCAAAAAAGTAATAAAGAGTTGCAAGTAGAAATTCTTGAGCGAAAAAAAATAGAATCCAAATTAGTGGAAAATCAGCATAGTTTGGAAGAAGTAATTGAAGAAGTAAAACTGACACATAAGGAACTGGAAAAGAGGGAGAAAGAGGCCGTTGAAAATAATAAATTTATTGAAAGCATTACCAATGTGGTCCCGGATACTATTTATGTATATGATTTAGAAGAGGAAAAGATTGTTTATAAAAATCAAAATTTCTCTGTGTTACTTGGTCAATTTACTCAGGAAGATGATATGCTGCAAAAGTCCTTTCTAACCAGTGTAATAGATGCCCAGGATATAAAAGGGTTCCAGGAATACCATGATAAAATCAGAAAAGATACTGATAACCAATCATATAAGATAAGCTACAGGCTTAAAAGAAAGGATGGGCAAAAAAAATGGGTGCAAAGCTATGACAGGCCCTTTTTAAGAAATGAATCAGATGGGGTGAAACAGATTGTGGGAATTATCAGGGATATCACCGAAAAAAAAGAAATAGAAGAGTCCAAAGAAAATTTACTTGAAGAACTAATTATTTCACAAGATAACCTTAAAAAGAATTCAAAAAGACTTGAACAAACAAATAATTCTTTGGTTAAAGTAAAGCAGGAGCTTGAAGAAATAATTAAAAGAGAATCAGAACAAAAAAATAAGCTTGACCAGGCTTATAAACAATTAAAGAACACACAGGGAAAAATTATTCAATCTGAAAAGATGGCATCCATAGGACAATTAACAGCTGGAATCGCCCACGAAATAAATAACCCGATCAATTTTATTAATAGTGGGGTAGATGCATTGGAAGTAAGTATGGCGGCTTTTTTACGAGTTATTAAGCAATATGATCTTCTGGAACATTTGGAGGAAAAAGAGGACTTTAAAAGCAAGGTTAAGGAACTTAAGAAAATGAAGGCTTTATTGGAGTGGGAGGAAATTCAGCAGGATACTACAGTAATGATACAGGAAATGAAAATAGGGGCTGAACGCGTTTCGGAAATTATCAGGAGCCTACATAATTTTTCTAGGATAGATGAAGCAGAATATAAACCTGCTGACATACACGAGGGTATTTTAACCACCCTTTTACTCTTAAAAAACCAAACTAAGAATGGTATAAGAATTACTACCGATTTTGATGAAAGTATTAACCGGATCTATTGTTATCCGGGAAAATTGAACCAGGTATTTATGAATTTGCTCATTAATGCGATTCAGGCAATTGAACAAACAGGTGAAATCAAGATAAAGACCTTAAATCTCGGTGATCATGTTAGTATTTCTATCAGGGACACAGGAATTGGAATTCCAAAAAAACTAATGAATAATATTTTTGATCCGTTTTTTACGACAAAAAAAGTAGGAGAAGGAACTGGTTTGGGCCTATCGATTTCTTATGAAATTATTAAACAACATCATGGAACTATTCAGGTGTTGAGTGAAGAAGGTGGAGGAAGTGAATTCATTATTTCTCTTCCCCTTCAGAAATAAAACATTAAAGATTTGAATTTTAAATATAATATAAAAAAACCGGCAATATCTATCATGACTAATTTAAAAAAATACCTTACTACTTTGAAAGTAGGAAGTATTCTGCTTGTATAAGTTTTCAATTAATCTTAAAAAAGAAATGCGCTGGCTACTTTACTTTTTTGATTTATCTGGGTGGTCTGAGCAATATTATTTTTTATTTAAACCAGACCCGGGTATGAGCCTATTCTAATATTCCCTGCTTTTTCCAAATCCATGTTATGGTATTGGCGCATTACAATGCGATTTCTATGATCCAAATACAATTCTCAATCAGGATCAGCACACAAAGCCCCAATTTGGTAACAGCGTATTTGAATACCTGGTTATTTATTTAGACTACAAAGAAAATTTGTACAACTACCATGGATAATAAATATAATGTATTATATGTAGATGATGAGTTAGGAAATTTACAAAGCTTTAAAGGAATATTCCGATTTACCTATAAAGTTTTCACTTCTCAAAGTGCAAAAGAAGGGCTGGAATTACTGGAAAAAAACCAAATTCATATTGTAATCACTGATCAGCGGATGCCTGAAATGACAGGATTAAAATTTTTGGAAGAAGCTATCAAGATCAGTCCTGATTGCATACGAATAATTGCTACTGGTTTTAATGATATTAACGTGGTGATGGATGCGGTGAATAAGTGTGGAATTTACCGCTATATTTCCAAACCGTGGAATATTGAAGAACTTAAAATTATCCTGTTACAGGCAACAGAATTATACAATTTACGGCAAAAAAATGCCCATTTGATTACAGAACTGCAACAGGTAAATTCATCCCTGGAAAATAAAGTGGCTCGACAAGTAGAGAAAATAACAGAACAGAATTTGGAATTAATTGAGCTAAATAATGAAATTCAAACGCAAAATGAAGAGCTATATACCCAGAATGAAGAACTGGATGCTACCATCCAAAATCTAAGGCTTACACAAGCCAGACTTGTGCAATCTGAGAAAATGATTTCATTAGGCATTTTAACGGCTGGAATTGCCCATGAAATTAACAATCCCATCAATTTTATAACCTCTGGAGTGGCTGGATTAAAAAAAGAGCTCCAAAATGTATTTAGTTTGCTTGAAAAGTATAGGGAATTGGATATATCTAATTTTGAGTCAGTGCTTCCGGCCATAAAAAGATATGAAAGACAAATTTATTTTGGCGATAAATTTCAATTACTCATGAAGGTAATGGGCAATATTGAGGTAGGGGCAAAAAGAACAAAGGAAATAGTGAAAGGTTTAACTTCCTTTTCGGGAAATGAAGACAGGGTAATTTCTAATTTTAATATTTGTGAGGGAATTGATACTACTTTATTATTAATATCCTACCTGCTGAAAGATAAAATTACTGTGGAAAAAGACTATCAAAAAATCCCGAGGATACAAGCATCTCCCGATAAATTAAACCAGGTATGGATGAACATTCTCATTAATGCTATTGAGGCAATAGGGGAAGAGGGCCACATTAGAATTAAAGTATACTGTCTTGAAAATCAAATAATTATTGCTATAAAAGACACTGGAAAAGGTATGTCCAAAGAAGTTTATGATCAGGCTTTTGTACCATTTTTTACTACAAAGGAAGTGGGAAAAGGTATTGGATTGGGTCTGTTTATTTCCCAAAATATTGTAGAAGATCATGGTGGTAAAATTCAGGTAGAAAGTGATGAAGGAAAGGGGAGTGAATTCAATATTTCTTTCCCTTTAATAAATGGGTCAGGTCCTTATAAAGGAAAAGTCTGAACTATTAGATAAAGGTTTTTTCACTTCACTGTGAAATTTTCCTGATTCAAACATCACTTAGTATAAGTATCAATATCACGAACCGACATTTCGAAAAGACAATTTTAACACTCAGGTTTAAATCAGAGCACGAAGAAAATATGTACAACTACCATGGATAAAAAATATAATATTTTATATGTAGATGATGAATTAGGAAACATACAAAGCTTTAAAGGGATATTTCGGTTTACCTATAGTGTTTTCACTTCTCAAAGTGCAAAAGAAGGACTGGAGTTGCTGGAAAATAATATTATCCATGTGGTGATTACGGATCAGCGAATGCCAGATATGACTGGATTAAAATTTTTGGAAGAAGCTATCAAGATTAATCCTGAATGCATTCGAATAATAGTTACTGGCTTTAATGATATTAACGTGGTGATGGATGCTATAAATAAGTGTGGTATTTACCGGTACATTTCTAAGCCCTGGAATGTGGAGGAACTTAAAATAATTCTAAAACAAGCAACAGAATTATACAAACTGCGGCAAAGTAATGCGCATTTAATTGAAGAACTTCAGCAGGTAAATTCATCTTTGGAAAATAAAATTGCTCAGCAATTAGAAAAAATTACAGAACAGCATACAAAACAAAAGAGAAGTGAAGACAAATATAGACTGATCGCTGATAATTCTACCGATATAATCTGTTTGCACCATATTGACAGTACGCTATCTTTTATTTCTCCTTCTGTGAAGGATGTTTTGGGATATAATGCTGCAGAAATTATCAAAACTTTTCCAATAGATTTCTTCTTTGAACCTGATCGTATCAAGTTTAAAAAACAATTAGTGCACTTCAGAAATAACAATTTTAAATCTTTTACAGCCGAATATCGGGTGAAAAAAGCAAATGGGCGTTTAATCTGGTTAGAATTCAATATTTCAGCCTTATTTTCCAATGAGAAAAAACTGAAGGGCTTTCAGAGCTCATCAAGAGATGTTACCAATCGAAAAAAAGCAGAAGAAAAACTTCGAAAATCCTATCAAAAAGAGAAGGAATTGAATGATTTAAAATCCCGGTTTGTAAGTATTGCCTCACATCAATTCAGAACACCCTTAACATCGATTCAGACCAATATGGATTTGATCTACTTAAAATTGGATAATGAGGAACCAGCGTTTAAGGATAAGTATTCAAAATATTTGGGTCGTATGACCGAGGAGGTAAATAGATTAACAGATTTAGTAAATGATGTCTTAATTCTTGGGAAAATACAAAATGGAAAAGTAGCCGTATCAAAACAATTTATTGATTTGGTTATATTGGGAGAAGGGTTAGAATCTAAATATAACGAAATCCATTTGCATTCTGGGCGGAAATTAATTTTCACAGTGGTCAATAAACCCTACCTGGTCTTGTTGGACTTCAAATTAATTCACATTGCTATTTCGAATTTTATCAACAATGCTTTTAAATATTCTGACACGAAAGGTGATCCGGAGCTTACCATTGTATTTAAAAAGAACCTTTTCCAGATAATTGTAAAAGATTATGGTATAGGAATTCCAGAAGATGAATTTGATAAATTATTTAATCCGTTTTTCAGGGCTACAAATGCGGAAAATATAGCAGGAACAGGCTTGGGGCTTACTATTTCAAAAGAGTTTATTGAGTTATCAGGAGGGATCATAACCATAAAAAGTCAAATAAATATTGGCACAGAAGTAATTGTAACTTTTTATAAATAGCTCAAATTTAAGTACAGCAGCACAGTTCTATTTTTTATTCTGCTTATACTTTTTTAGATATTTTAAGTTTCTAAATACTATTTGTTTCATTAATAGTCTGAATTTAGATCGTTTTTTGGGAATATCTCCAAGGAATCCTTCCATTCTTTCTACATTTAAAGAATTAAATACATTGCCCAAAACGGGCTTTTCACAGTTTTCCAAGTCCTTTTCATTTCTTTTATCAACTATTCTAAAAATTTTGTTGGCCATGAAAACATTAATAATATTATCTCCTATTTGAGCCCACTCCTGCCAGTCTGTACTAAAGGACATGGGCGGAGACACAACCAAAACAAAATCATAAACATTTAAAAGCTGATTTTTTAATGCTTTCCATCTTTCTTTGTCATAGATATCGTAAGGTGAAGATTTCGAGTTTCCAAACCATAGAATTCCAGATTCTTTAAGGTGGTCTATATTATCATTTAAATCGAAATGATATTCTTTGAGTAGTGAAGATCCAAATTCACTTTTATTTTTACTCATCCAATCAGCATGAATAATCAAGATATTAAAGCCGGTTTTTACCATTGACTCTGCTAATCTGGTGGCAATCCAGGTTTTGCCTTCTTCCTGATGGGAACTGGTAAATAAAATGACTCGCTCCTCCTCATTTAAATCCAATATTTTTTTCCTGATAGATTTAATTTGCTGACTGATGATCACACTGACCGCATTACTCATTAATTCGTCTTTTACCACTAATTTGTCCTTAAAATCAGGAATTACGGCCAACACATTAAATAAAGAAATCAATTCATAATCTTCTACATTTTTTAAAGTATTATCTAGAAGTTCTATGGCTGCAATTATGCCAATTATTAAAATAAATAACCCCATTCCTGCAGCAATTACCATAATTGCTCTTTTTGATTTTTGAGGTTTCAAAGGAATAGTTGGTTGATCAATGATTACAATATCGTTTGCAGCACTTCCTTGTTCAATTGTTTTTGCCAGATTAAATTTATTCAAAAGTTGGAGGTAAGTTTGCTGAGCTGTTTGTATGCCATCCTCCAGAGAACCAATACTGGATTCTAATGAAGCAATTTTGGATGTGTATTCTTTCAATTTATTGATTTCCCCCTGAATAATCGGAATTGTTCTATTGGCTTTTTCTACTTCAAGTTGATAATCGATAAACTTCGATACAAGTTCTTGTCTTGTACTTCTTACATCATAGGGTACATCAGCAATCAGATTGCTGATCACATTATTGATTTGCTTCTTGACAATAGCAGCTTCATGTTTCAATGAATCTCTATATCCAATTTGGTCCTGGTCAAATGCATTTTGAACAAGTTTAGCATTAAGCAAATTTAATTGTTCCTTCAGAAAAATAATTTCAGAGTTACTTTTTAGGGAAACAGGCATAGGATGACCTGTATCAAAAGTGTTTTGTAACCTATTGAGCACCTGTTGGTTGGCAGCCCGGGATTCATATAATTGGGCTTTTTCTATTTCCAGATTTACCAATTGATTTACAATGGCTTTTGTATGTTCAGGAAGGTTAATAATATTATTTTCAACTTTAAAATTTTCAAGGGCCTCTATTTTCTCATTGAGTTCTTTTTTGGCTTTTACAACTAAATCTTCATAAAGATCTTTGTCTTTGCCAAGTTTATTTTTTGTTAAGTATTTTTTTTTGTGGATAATGGCCGAAATAAAAAGTTGAATCAGATAGGCTGATTTTTCAGGATTATTTGAATCCATCCCAATCTTAATAAAATTACTATTGCCAATTCTTGAAATGGATAACTTTTTTAATAAATCCTCTCGTGAAATATTATTTTCATTTAATAATTCATTCACCTGAAAGTCGAGTTCATTATTCAGGTTAATAGTTTCATTGTTCTCAATATGAAAGGTAACTCGGTTTAATACCTCTGCGGAGTCAATTAATAAATCACTCGTTTTTTTTTTGACAAGAAAGTTATGTTTTCCTGTTAGAGCATCTTTCAGGAAATTAAGTCTTACATTATCTATTGTGGCCAGAGACTTTGATAATTCTATTAAATTTTGGAAATAAATACCAATTTCATATTGTTTGACAGCTTGTCCACTTAAACTTAAATTTCCATTTGTTTCAAGGTTTAAACTTATAGTAGCATTAGAGGTGAAAGTTTTTTCCTGATTCCTGGTAAGGTAAATTACAATACACACGGAAATACTTGGAAAAATTACCCAAAGTTTCCATTGTCTTTTAATTGCCCTAAGAATTTCAAAAAATTTTCTCATCAGAAGGTTAACGTCTGATTTAGTCCTTTACTGATGTTATTTTTTGTAAAATTTCCCTATAAATTTTTTCAGCAGTTATTTTATTTTTTAATATACCTAATTTAGCCTGATTTACTGCTCCTTCTATCATGAGGTATTCGTCCAAATCCGATTGTCCAAGCTCAAATTTTTCCTTAGTAAGTTTTGCCTGAGCTTCTAAAGAATTCATTTCGTTTATTTGGATTTTCAATGCTTCAATTACCTCAACATAATTTAGGTATTGTACATCCATCCATTTGCTAAGTTCAAGTCTTTGAACCTGAATCATATATTCCGATTTAATTACATCTCCTTTGGCAGATCTAATTCTGCTACCTAAGGTAGAAAGTCCGTACAAATCTATTTTCAAACTTCCTCCCAGGTTTGATAAAACCCCTATTTGTACATAATCAGTTTGTAAATCCTGGCTATAATTAAAAAATTGCAATCCTAAATTAAAACTAGATAACCAGCTTAGTTTTTCCTGAAAAACTTTTTCCTTTTTTTGAGCCCTTTCTGTCTCCAGAATTTTTAATTCCTGGGAATTTTCAAATAAATCTTCTTTAAGGTTTATTAAAACTTCCTGATCCACCAACTCTGCAATGTGTTCATCTGGTGATTGTAAAGTTTTCCTGTAAATATTAGTTTGTGCACAGCTAATAGAAATTATAAAAAATGTGCATATGAAAAATAAAAACTTCATAATCTAAAGAATGGTTATGTCCTTACAACGTATAGGTGAAATATTGCTCAATATGAATTAGCTAAGTTTTAGCTGCTTATCTAAGTATTAAAAACCTGTAATTTTAAATTCTGTCCTTCGGTTTAATTGATGTTTTTTTTCATCACAATCATCCCCTTCACAGTCAATGGCTAATTGTGACTCTCCATAAACCTTATAGGTTAATCTATATCTTTCAATATTGTGTTTAGTAAGGTAATGCAAAGCGGATAAAGCTCTTTTTTCAGATAAGGTATAGTTGTAAAATTCATCTCCCCGAATATCTGTATGTGAACTTAATTCCAGTGTCAGAGTAGGATTATCCTTTAATATTTGTACCACTTTATCCAGGGTGATAATTGCAGCTGGGGTAATCTCAAACTTATTAAATTCATAATATATATTTTCGATTTCAAGGATATCGTTAATTTTCATTTTCGCTAGTTTTACTTCAGAATTTAACTTAGCTTCTTTTGGAAATTTCTCAGTTTCAAATTGTTTTTTTTCGATAAAATGATTTTCCTTGTCAATAATAATTTCATATTGTTTTTCTTTATCCAAGGCAAATTGAAACTGACCCTGATCATTAGTTTTGGTAATCTCAACAGAATTATCAGATAAATCTATTCTGGTTACCTGGGCTTTTGAAATAGGGGTGTTTCCATCTTTATCCAAAGCCTGGCCTTCCAATATCGGAGATACACCTTTTACCATTTCAACTATGAGGGAAGTATCCTTGTCGGATTGAATACCCATTGTTGATATGTTTATTTGTTTTGTTAAATACCCTTCAGCAGAAAATATAAGAATTAATTTTTCTTCAGGGAGTAAATTTAATTCAAAAGCCCCTTGCTCATTGGTATAAAAATCGTTTGTAAAACCATTTTTATCTCTTGCTCTCACCTGTAAGTTTGATAATGGTGTATATTTTAAAGAATCCAAAACTAATCCCTGGATTTTCACTTCCATCTTCTTAAACAAATAAATGTCATCTCCACCTTTGCCATTTTTCCTGTTTGAAGAGAAATAACCAACAGAATTTTCATAATCCTCAAACACGATTCCAAAATCATCCTTTGGAGAGTTAAAAGGAGCACCAAGATTAGTTACACTTTTTACAAGTGATCCTTTTAAAACTGCCTTATAAATATCCAAACCTCCTAACCCACCCCTTCCTTCGGAGGAAAAATACAGCAAAGTATCATTAACTATTGTAGGGAATAATTCAGCTTCAGGAGTATTAATCTTTGGTCCAAGGTTAATTGGGGTAGTCCAACTACTTCCATTTTTTCTGCAAAAATAGATATCACTTTTTCCTTCTCCTCCTGGCATATCGGAGATAAAGAATAAAAGCTCTCCGTTTGGTGAAAGCGATGGATGCCCTGTAGAAAATTCTTTTGAATTATAGGTAAATTCAATTGGGTTTTCCCATTCTTCTCCATTCTTTATTGAAGTATAAATTTTTAACAGGCTAGTAGATTTCCCTTTTTTCTTTTTATAACTTAGATCATTTCTGGTAAAATATAAGGTTTGAGTGATTTCATCATAGGTCAAAGGACCTTCATGCATTTCGGAATTAATTGGTTTGGGTAGTAGAGTTGGCTCTTCAAACCTGCCTTCAATGGTTTTTGATGCATAATATAAATCTATATAAGGTTGCCCATCCCAATAATATGTTTTTTCCTTCCTTTTCTGAGTTCTGGATGAGGAAAAAATCAATCCATTCCCAAACGGGAATGGACTGAAATCGTTGTTAGAGCAATTCAATTCTAAATTTTTCACGTAAATGCTATTTCTAGCAAGAATTAAATTTTTTGCATTGTTACAGGACTGGATTTCCTCAACAATTTGCATGTCCTTTGGATCTAATTGAAGGACTCTTTTAAAAACGACTATGGCTTTACTGTACTCCCCGGTTTTTTTAAGTAGCCTTCCATATTTTATATAAATATTTTTTTTACCAGGGTTTCGTGCAATTAACCACTCTAAAACCTTCATTGCTTCTTCAGGTTGTTTCATTTTTGTAAAACAATCCACCAATTTTAAGTGTATATCGATATCAGATGTCATTTTTTGATTGATGGCTTCCTGAAAAAGTGGAGCCGCCAGTGTATATTCTAAATGCTCATAATGGTTATTCGCCTTATCCAAAATTACAGATTGTCCGAATAGGTTATATGAGGATATTATTAGAATACAAATGATATACGTTAATTTAGAGAATTGCCAGATTTCCATGAGCTTTGGTAAAATGATCAAAAATGTTTTAAAAGTATCTGGGACTCAATATTCTGGATTTGATTTTATAATAATCAATTCCAATAAAAATTTCATGTGACCCTGTAGTTACCCGATTCAAATCTGTAAGTGGAAAATCATATGCATAACCAAACCATAAAAATTTCTTAGTGTGGAATTGGGTGGACAAACTTATACCATCCATTGATCGATAACTAGCCCCTATCCAAAAAGCGTTATTTAATATTACCATCCCGTTCAAATCAAATTGCATTGGGGCACCTTCAACATATTTTAACATTACGGAAGGTTTTAATTTCAATTCTTTATTTAAATCAATTAAAGTACCTGCATGCATAAAATAATGCCTTACTGAACTTAAAACTACACCATTTTCCTTTGCTCCGTGGTCTTGTGATAATATTAAAGGAATTGAAATTCCTGCAAAATATTTTTCACTTTGCCAATATAAGCCCGTACCAAAGTTTTGAAGGAAATAGGATTCATCAGCTAAATTAAAGGCATTATCCCCTTCATCTATTGTATTAATTTCAGACCAGTTTTGAGTGTAATTCGTAAAAACACCCTGTAAACCAAATCTAAGTGAGCCTTTATTTAGTTTAATTTTATAACTACCCGAAAGAAAAACTCCTGTAGTTTTAGTAATACCAATTTCATCTCCTGTAATATTTACACCCAGAGCAATGTTTTTCTTTTTAATGGGAGAATGTATACCCAGGTTAAAAGTAGAAGGTGCTCCATTTAAGCCAACCCATTGTTTTCTATACCCAACCACCCCGCTTAATGTTTCTCTGCTTCCAGCATAAGCCGGATTAATGGCTAAGCCGTTAATCAGGTATTGTGAATACATGGCCTGTTGCTGGGCTGAACAATAGTATGCTCCCATGCTTAGGAACAAAACAAGGAAAATTTGTTTTAATTTATTTTTTGATAACAACATAACCCGAATAGGTTTTAAAATTTTTGTCAACCGTAATCAAATAATAATAAGTGCCATCAGGAAGTGATCCACCATTATTTGAGATCCCGGTCCAGTTATTTTTATAATTATCAGACCAATACACTTTCTGACCCCATCTATTGAAAATAGTGATGGAATGTGTAGAAAATTGATCTAATCCAATTATTTTGAAGGAATCATTTAGACCATCGTTATTTGGACTAAAGCCATTGGGAATAATTAAATTTTCCGGTTCTTCCACCACTAAAACTAGTGTAGCTAAAGCAGTTTTTTGGGGATTCCCATTATCAATAATCTGATATTTGAATGTATCGACACCAACAAATTTTGGAGAAGGTTTATAATATATTTCCCCTTCACTTATTATGATTTCACCTATTCCAGAATTATAAACTGTATCCACAGCTATCGAATCTCCATCAATGTCAAAATCATTTTCAATCGGATAAATTATTGTTTCCACACCATATTTAATAAAAATGGTGTCATTATTTGCTGAAGGAGGGTTATTGAATCGATTAATTTCAATAATCACATAAGCCTGATTACATTTTTCAGGGAGATCTTCAGTGCAAATCTGATAAATAAAAGTATCTGTTGCTGATATTCCTTCATTCGGAATATAGTTTAGTTTCCCATTCTCGTCTAAATTGGCAATTCCGTATTTTGGTTTTGTTACCAGGCCGTATTTTACCGGTACGTCAGAAGAATCATTTTCCCTTATATCAAGAGCAATGGGATTACCATCCACAACCACTCCAAAATCATTATTTCCATCAATCACTCTGGGATCAGGATTTACTTCAAAATAGACCTTACCTATATCGCAGATAACCGGAGAAGTATTTTTGCATAATTTATATTCTAAAGAATCAATTCCTTCAAAATCTTCATAAGGAGTATAGTAAATAGAGTCCTCTTTTATCGTGGCATCTCCATTTTCGGGTAATTCCAGAATCACAAATTCAACCGGATCATTTATACCATTGTTTGTTTTTAAATTTTCAGAAGTACTCACACCCTGAATGCCTTGAAATGTTAAATCCTTTGCTTTGACCTTTATATTTTCATCGCAAAGATTAGTGTTTTCTATTAATTCTACGCCATCTCTAATAGCACCATCAGTACCGTTTTCAGAAGCATAATTAGCTCCTCCCTGTACAACTATTGAAGGATTGTTGCTGTAATATATAATTCCGGATGTACCCCCACCAAAAGAAGGATTTATTTTACTAAGGTTAAAATTATTTGTCCAAATAAGTCCACCACCACCACCTCCTCCCGGACCATGATAATCATTTACCCGCTTGTAGTTATCCACATTTCCACCATTTCCACCATTTACATATACAGATAATCCAGACTGCAAATTCACTACATTTAATAACACAGTTCCTCCTGCTCCTCCACCTCCTGCACCATCATTTTCAGCAACGGTCAATACATCATTGCCATTAGACCGAATTAAATTGCCGTTATGGATAAGCGTGTTGCAACTAATGATTATTAATCCTCCACCATTTCCCCCATTTGAACTCACTCCATCTGAAGACTGAGTAGATTTATTTTGATGACCACCACCGCCACCGCTCCCCATAAACAACAAATTTTGACTTATAAAACTATTAGAACTAATTCCACCTAATCCTCCTACATCTGTATTTCCGCATCCTTTGGCTTGTTTTCCACCTTTACCTCCATTTCCGAAGTTGGCTCCACCACCTCCTCCTGTATTATGATTATTTCCACCTCCACCACCGCTTCCCAATGGTCCTCGACCACTATCATTATAACCGTATTCAACAAAAGATTCCCCTTTTCTACCTCCATTTCCATCAATGAAGGGATGAGCATAATTAGAATAGTTGCACATCACATCATTGGAAAGCGATTTGTCACCCCCTCTATAGCCCTGACCTGTTGTATTAATATCATCCTCTAAAACGATTGTATCCTTAACGTCTAAAAATAAAACGCCTCCTTTATTGCCATCCCAACTACGTGCAAAAGATTCAGAGGTAACATGAACAGATGAATAACTCGGAAATCCGATAATTTGAACAGAGTGATTTACATTATATGATTTCGATATTTTATTTCTTAAAAAAATAGTGTCCCCATTTACATAGGAAACTGTACTAATTTCATAGGTTCCGGCTTTTTTAAAAGATTTCAGCTTTCCATAATTTATTGATTCGGAAGTATCTATTTCAGCACCTTTCATCTGTATAATAAGCACTTTATCAAGAGGCTGGAATGCCGCTGCTGAATCGCTAATCAAAGAACAGTCAGACAGGAATTTGATCACTTTTGCATAGTGATTTACCTGCCCGCCAATTTCTTGACTCTGGGCAAAAGTCCCTCTAAAAATAAATAAGAATGTAAATAGTAAGATATTGAAATATATCTTATTGCCTTTAAAAATTGACATGAAAAAGTATTGTTATTTTTTGCCCTTGAATCATTTCTTCTCTTACATCATTGTAAAAGCCTTGTTATTTGTATTTATACATCTTCGCTTTGAATCAAAGCAGGAAACGTTTTGAGAATAATTTTAAAATCCATTAAAAATGAATTGTTGCTGGCATATTGGTTATCGAGGCAAACCCTTTCTTCTGTTGACATATCACTTTTACCCCGTTTGGTAATTTGCCATAAACCGGTTAAGCCTGCTGGTGCCAAAAATCGTAGAACCAAATCATCAGTAGTAAGTTTTTCCGCTTCGTATAAGGGAAGCGGTCTATTTCCAACCAATGACATATTCCCTTTTAAAACATTAATTAATTGTGGAACTTCATCTATGCTTGTGTTTCTTAGAATTCTACCTATCCTTGTAATTCTGGGATCATTTTTAATTTTATAAAAAGTATTATCGCTTTCAATATTTTCCGAAGATTCCAAACAATTTTTACATATAAAACTATCATCCCAAATTTTCCCTTCAATAATATTATGAATGGTATTATTGCATTTACTGCATTTTATCAATTGATCATTAAAGAGCTCTTCCGAACTTTCATTCCCATCCATTTGAATAGTAGAATAATTCTCTGATTTATTGTTGCCATACTCATTTAGGTGTTCAAGATCTTTGAGTTTTTTGTCTGCATCCACCTCCATGGTTCTGAATTTAATGAGGTTGAAAACTTTATAACCAGTACCAACCCTTTTCGACAGATAAAATATTGGCCCTTTTGAGTCAATTCTTATTAAAAGAGCCACTAAAATTAGTATTGGAGATAAAATTATTAGTGCCATAGATGCTGCTATAATATCAAAAACCCTTTTAATTACAGGTAATTTATATTGGTTAAAATCTTTTTCCTCACCGGCAATTTCCTGAAGTTGATCTTTATAATTTTCTATAAATTGGATTTTTAGTTTTATGGTTTCAGGATCAATCGGCAGCGTAAGCAAATCTGTTAACTTCAAGTCAGAAGCCAGTTTTTTTGCTTCATGAGGAATAGATTCCGATAGGCCAATTATGTAACTATTTGAACTGTTATTATGATTATTCAGGATTGTAGCAAAATTCCTAAAAGACATGCCTGGTAAATCTGTTTCAGAAAAAATCAGATCAGGTGTTACTCCTTTGTCTAGTTCATCAATGCAATCCTGATAATTGTTAAAAGTGAAATATTCTGTAATACTTAAAATTTTACAGAAAGTAGAAATCACATCCCGGTTTTTAGAAATTAAAAAAGTTATCATCAACAAATCTTTTAGAATCAATACAAGGTTAAACTTTTGAAGCTTTTGATCTTTTCAGTAAATTATCTACTCTGATAAGAAGTTCTTTCGGATTGAAAGGTTTCACCATATAATCCTCAACACCTACCTTGAGCAGCTTAATTTTGTCGTCAGATGAATCATTTCCGGATAATATTATTATTGGGATATCTGAGTAAAATACACCTGCTTTTAGTTGTTGGGTAAAGCTATACCCATCCAATTCCGGCATATCAATATCCGCAATTATTAAGTCAGGAATATTTTTATTAAATATCCATTTTATGGCCTCTAAACCATTTTGCTTTGTGATAACATTATAATCTTTCGCTAATACGAACTCTAAAAGCTTTCTAATAGAAACATGATCATCAATAATAAGGATTGTTTGTTTTTCCATGATAAATTTTAGTTTTAGGTAAATTGCTCTTTATTGGCTTATTCATCTTTTGATAACTTGGATTTATTCCTGTAAGTTGGTTCATTTCTAAACCAATCAGGATAAGTTTGCCCTGAACTTTCAGCCCATTCATGAAACTTTAGATACCCTTTTGTAATTGTAGTATTTTCATTAGGGAAGTTAAATGAAATAGGAATATTTATTGCCCAGGGAAAGTTTCTTGTTGTTTTATAATAACCGTTCTCTACAGAGGAATTATCATCATTTGTTTGAAATAATTCTGGGTTAGCTTTAGCTGTTGGTTGATATCCCGGAAGATGAATTTCAGCTTCTCTTTGGCCGTTTGGAATCATAAAATGATTAAATGTTTTTGAAGAAAGAGGCATTCTTTCCAACCCTGACTTAAACTTAAGAAGGGCTTCAATTTTCCCAAAGTTCTCATTACCCTGAGGAAGAACCTTTTTGGCATTGTCAAACAAAATAACCACTGGTTTTTTTTGACCAGCTTCCAATCCATTTGCAGAATATTCAATGAAATTTTCTGTATTTATGATTCCAGATAACGATACTACATCTTCGTTATCAACCAATGGCATTTCAAATCCGAAAGCATTTTTATAATAAGCCACACTGGCCCACAATTTATATTTACACAATAATTGTACAGGTTCTCTTTTACTATTCGACACTAAATGGTAGTTATAGTCAATAACAAGGTCATTAAAATCATAATCACCTTTAGTGGGCCATAAATCTTCAAAAGCGAGTGATCCATAAATGTTCTCTGCAGGATAATATTCATTGAAGGCCAAAAGTGGATCTTCAGGATATTCATCTAAATGGTCAGGAACATCATCACCATCCGAATCATCTAATTCTGAAGTTGTTTGCTCCAGATCTTCAGTTACTAAAGCCGTATATGGATTTGCAGAAATGTAAAAAACTGCATCATTAAAATCATTATCGCCAGAGGGTCGTGTGATATCTTCCATACCCAATAAAAGAATTTCCCGAGCATCATCCTTTAATAAGACAGTATGTTGTCTGAATTCTTCGTTGGTGTAAGTATTTAAATGTTTGCTTGAAAATTTTGTCTCTGGATGTGATACTACAGATTTTGAACTGTTATTCCATCCATTAGGAATTAAAAACCATCCTATTCCGGTATTTGCCGGAAATCTTCCAAGATGAACTTTATTCCCGGGATAAAGACCATTTCTTCCATAAGAGACATTTGGGAAAACAATAAATAAACTATCAATATTTTCAACAGAGCCAGGTTCGTTTCCTAACTCATATTTATAATAGCCCAATGAATTTGTATAACCTGCTCCCTCATGCACAAAAGTTACCCAAACATCTGCCTCTTCCTTTAAAATGGTATTGGTTCCGATTTCATCTTTAAGGTATTCAGGATTATATCTTGGTACCGGTCTGGTTTCTGGTAAACTAGAATTTATATCTTCTAATAACTCAGAAGGTATCACATCATTTTCAGGTTCCAGGTACTTGGGCACCCCTTTATTGGTCCATTCCCCTAAATAAGTGAAATTTTCGGCCGTTTGTTTTTTTCTTGTGGGTAAATCATTTGAGGTAGCTAATCTTGAATTAGAAAAGTTACTTTGATCTGAAAGGTTAATTATATACTCCACTCTATCATTTTTCAGGGAAATTAAATGCTCCAAGGGCATGCCAATATATTCTGTATGTAGGAATAACTCAGTTATATCCGAAGGAATATTCACCTCAGATTTAAATTTTCCTGAGTAATCAGTTATCCCTGTTAGTAATTTAGTGCCCCCTTTGTTCGGATCTGTATTGAAAAAGGTGATTAACACATTTTTTAAGGGTTTACTTTGAAAATCATAAATTACAATTTCAATATTGATATCCTTGGTGGTTTCAAAGTTAAAATCACTTGCGATAACTAAATCCTCCACCTCAATTTCTTGTACTTCCGGATTGATTTCCTCCAGATTACAGGAATTAAATAATACAATTATAAAAATGTAAATTATGAGGTTTCTCATTATTTAAAGAATAAAGGTGATATTTCTAATACGCACAAATCTAAATGGCAACTTGTGGAGAAAAATAGGTTAATTACCCAAAAATTAATGTTGGGTTTTTTGCCGATTCTTTAGGAGCTGATAATGATGCTGCAAGTTTAAAAATACGTTTATTACCTAAGGTTGGTTTTTAGGTTTTTTGCTCATAAAAGAATAATTCGATTCTGATTTTTTTGTAAATCAAAGTAATTTATAAAATCAGCCAGATGAAATACAACAGTAAATTTCTAGCAGAAATTCAAGCCATTGCAAAGATTGGAGGATGGAAATATGATTTCTCAAATGATGAAGTGACCTGGACCAATCAGATATATTATATACATGGGATTCCCACTCAGGTTAAACCGTCTTTGGATAGTGTACTTTCATTATATACAAGCCCGTCCAAAGAACTATTTTTTAAGGCTTTTGAAAAAGCAAAAATGCAGAGCATTCCTTTCAACATTGAATTAAAATTAAAAGCCCAAAAAAATGGAAGAGAGGCATGGGTTAGATGTATAGGGCGGCCATTTAAAAAGGAGGGTGAAGTATATAAAATTTCCGGAATTGTTCAGGATATAACAGAGGAAAAAAACAGTAGGGAACTTGCTAAAATGGGGGAGTGGCGAATAAATTTTAAATCTAGCAGGACGGAAGGATCAACAGAAATTTGTAAACAGTTCGGGTTGAATTCTTATGATTTTGATTTAAGTATTGAAGAATATTATAGCAAAATTCAT
>NZ_KB903445.1 GCF_000379765.1 Flexithrix dorotheae DSM 6795 | reverse complement strand
TATTGCAAATGTTTGAATTCGGAAAGATGGAAGAGGAACTAAAAGCATTTTTTGCTAAGTTCCCGTTGGCGGTTGTCGTGGTTTATGCTGCTATTAAGTATGTTTATCCTGCTGTTTTAAAATGGTTTGGTGACAAGGAAGTAAAAGAACTACCTAAAAAATAGTATCATGCACTTACGACTTATAATAGGTGGTTTGGTTCGGGTGCTCCCTTTCTTGGGGGCAGCCCTTACATTGCCATTTAAGAATAAAAAGGTAAAAAAATACCTTCCGCATATTCTTACTGGGGTAGCTGGTTTTTATGTGTTGAAGTATTTCACAGATAATCAAAAGTCTCTAGCTGATATCAGCGAAGAAAGCAACGATTCCAAAAGGGCAACAATGGTTGCCGAATTACTTACTGAATACCTGGGTACAAATAAAAATTTCTCTTGGTATCAAGTTTCAACTTGGACGGAAGATGAGGAAAGCGCTGTACAACTCATTTTAGATAATTTACATATTATCACTCTAGTAGAATCCGAGTACAACGCGATAAGCAAATCAGGCTCTTTAAGGGATGATCTTTCTAGGTATTTAGATGAAGATCAAAAAAAGGAATTGTTTGGTAAGATTTAATTACATCATTTCAAAGGTGTCAACCACATAAATAAATGAAAGTTTTAAGAACTGAAAAAGACTTGGGCGAACACGTTGCGCTCAATGGCAATTATTTGTTACATTTTGTAACTTCTGGGGCTGTGAAGGTCTATTTTTCTGATAAACATCGGAATAGTATTGAATTGCACTCTTATAGTGCTGCTACTGATAAAACAGTGCAAATACAAGCACATGGCTACATACATTTTGATACTCCCTCAAATGTGACTAAACTCGTTTTGATGTATTTGGGAGATCGTGAAAAAACATTCGATTTAGATTCAATTAACAATGAACTTTCTTAAAAAAGTTAGCAAGGTTTCAAGTGACTTGGTTACTGTTATTGTGCTTCTGGGAAACCTGAAGCCACTTTTACAAATTTTAATTTCTATGCTCGAAGCTGAACAAAAAAGGCGTGAAAATGAGCAAAAAGTTTAAAATCACTCTGTTATGAATATTTTAATTTATCTCTTAATTTTTATAGTAAAATTACTATTCCCGAAATACTGGAATTTGCCTGTAAAGGTTGTTTACGCTCAGGCTGCATTGGAAACCGGATGGTTTACCAGTGGCGTTTTTAAAGAAAATAATAACCTGTTTGGCATGCGCCATCCCTCCCAAAGAAAAACCACATCAAAAGGTGTTGGACGTGGCGAAGATCAACACGGCCAAGCAATTTATGGTTCATGGTGGGCATCTATTTACGATTACTTTTTAAGGCAGGAATATTTTAAAGTGGATTATCAAAATATTGACCAGTATATTAGAAAAACTAAAAGTTCTGGTTATGCCACATCAAACTCTTATACGTCCTCATGGCGTGGTTTAATTAATCAGGTTCCCGGTTATTATTCCTTTTTACCTTGGATTCCTGCAACGATTCTGCTTTATATCCTCATAGCCGATAAGAAGAAATTAAGATTAAAAAATGTATTTAGGTAGAGAGGGTGTCTTACGTGTGAAATTTTCCAAAAAGGGTAAAGGATACTGGCGAGGCTTCAGGGTTTCCAGAAGTAGGACTAATTTTTCAATTACAGAATACTTTAGACGGTTGCCTGAGTTTCGCTTTGCCATCCTTTATGAGTTTGACCGGAAAACTCGCAAAAAAGGTCGCCAATTGGGCTACTTTGATAAACAAAAAGGTTCTGGATTCTTCTATTAATTTCATTATAGTTAAATTAAATATAAAGGCTGCACATATATTTTGTAGTCTTTTTTTTGTTTCTTTAAATAAAAGTTGTGTAACTTTATAAAAAAAAGAGATGAAAGTATTAAAGGTATATTTAAAGGAAAACTTTAAGAATCAGAATGGATTACAATTGATAGATAATCAAATTGTAATAATTGAACAAAAAAATAGTGATTTAGAAATTACTATTGAAAATGAGAAAAGTGTAAATCATTTTGTAATAATTAAATTTAAATATCAGAGACAAAGTTGGGAAAGTGAGGAAAAATGGATGGAGAATGAGGAGAAGTTTTCTGCCTTATTATGCAGTGAATTGTTAAGAATTCAAGATCACTCAGGTAGGTTTTATGAAAAAAATATTGTTGATTCTATTGATTTAAATAATGTAGGTGAGGAAAATGAATGGATTTATCTGCGTACATATCCAATAAAAAATAATAGGAATGAAGAAAAAAGAGAGGATAGTAATTAATATTATAAATCCAAGTGATGAAATTTTAAATAAAATAGAAGGTATGAAAAAGCTTTCAGGTTTTTGGGGTAGTTCTACAGGAAATGGAAGTATAGGAGAGATTACTGAATATATATTAATTGATTATTTAGAGGATGAGAAAAATATAAGAAGATGTCAAAAATGTAAAGAAATGATTGCCTTAAAGTCCAAAATTTATAGTAATTCAAGAATAAAATGTAATACATGTGGTTTCGAAAATCCAGAAATAAAGTAAGAATTACGTTTAGATAGGATTTTGCAAAAATCCTCTATGTACTTGATTATAGTTTAACTTCGTCGATTAGAAATTATGAAAATATTAGACCTTTTAAACCCACAAAAAAACGGTTCGGAATATATCCCCCCTTTGGGGCAATCATACAATTTCGAATCAATACAGGCGGACAATGGAACGTTTCAGACGATTAGAACGGCAAAACCCGTAAATCAGATTATCAATAGTTTGAACTCCCTGGGCACATGGGTTTTATTAGCGTTCCTTCTTACAATTCCATTGACCGTGCTTAATGCTTTATTGTTTCACGATTTAATGAAAAATGTTAACGGTTTGGGTGATTTTGGGTATTTGCTTGGTGCTTTTACCGCGTTGGTGTTGGAATCTATGGTTTTCATTTCTGCGGTGTCTGGGTGGCTCTTTAGCAGTTATGTTTTTACGGTTGTTTCTGTTTTTATGTGTTATTCTTCATTTGCTCGTAGAATTGCCGAAATAAACATGTTACCAGAGGCGGAACGCCTCCCCTATTTGATTCCTATTTATGTATTATCTATATTTATTCCTGTAGCAATTTCAATCCTTTCTCATAAGATCAATGCTAGAATGCAATTGGTCAGAAAGGCTAATGTAAAGGCTAGTTTTAAGTAGTTCAATTCGTCGATTAAGACCAATTAACGGACTACATAATCAAAGTTATGGTTTTTTTATAAATCACTCATTTACAGATGATTAAATTTTTATAATAACTGCAAGTCAAATCCTGATTAAGCTGTAATATAATGTTAATCAAAAGTATTTTAAAACCTCTACCATTTGGGTACAACTCAAACGTCCCTGGGATAAAAGCTCATTGAATCTTTTTGAAATTTTAAAACTCAACTAGTTAAACATTTAATAATTAATCATGAATTACTAATTAAGTATTTAGTTTCAAATTGAAATTTAAAGTTTTCAACGAATTTTAAATTCCTAAATATTTATCAAACAATAAAATTTAGTTTGGAATAAAAGTTTTGGGCAAAACTTTACATAAATAAAATATTAGTAGTACTATAGACTAATTTTTAATACCCTTATTTTTATCCTCAATTCCACATTTTTATCTTATTGGGAATATTTGTACCTTGACAAAGTATTAAAAAAATTTAATAATTCTGGTCAGTTTTGGATACAAAAGAAAATGCTTTTCTGAAGGTTTTAATCAATAAAATTTCTAATCATAATGATCAGAAAGCTTTTGAAATTTTATTCAAAACGTACTTTAAAAAGCTTGTTTATTTTTCAAAAAATTATGTTTCTGAAGAAGAGTCTGCTGAAGAAATCGTATCAGAAGTCTTTGTAAAGGTTTGGAAAAACAGAACTCAACTTAGTAAAATAAAAAATATTGAATCCTATTTGTTCGTAGCAACAAAAAATCAAGCTTTAAACACAATTAGTCAAAAGACTAAAAATCCGCATTATTCCATTAATGGATATTCATCTCACTCTTTCACTTCTGGTTCTAATCCATTAATGGAGGTAGAATACCGTGAATTACAAAATGTGCTCAGCAAGGAAGTGGAAAAATTACCTTTCCAATCAAAAATGGTTTTCAAACTAATCAGAGAGGATGGATTAAAATACAAACAGGTAGCAGAAATATTAAATATATCTGTGCGAACTGTAGAAACCCAATTAGTAAGAGCGATTAAAAAATTAGAAAAAGCTGTAGATCGTTATTTTGAAAATGATAAAGGTTTGAAAAAATCCACAATTACCCTCTCTCTTTTATTTTTTTTAATTTTTTTCATTCCCTTGTAAGTAATTTATCAATTCCTCCTGTCTATAGTTAAAAAAAGCATAGGAAATGGATAATGATCGGTTTGGTCTTTTATTGAGCAGGAAGCTAGTAAATAAAATTACTCCTGCAGAATTGGAAGAGCTGGAACAAATAATCGGAAACGATAAGTCAAAGGCACTGAAATATAAGGCAATAATGGACCTCCAAAATTCCGAGAAAGAACAAAACAGTCTGGATACTGACTTATGGTTTTATAAAACCATGGCTAAAATATCGAGAGAGGAAGAAAATATAAATGCTGCCGGAAAGGAAAACTTGCCAGCTGATGATAAAAAGGTGATTGGAATTCAAAAGGAAAATATTTCAGGTAAAACTAAGGCCAATACTTTTTTTCTCATGAAATATGCCGCCATGATAACCCTGGCTTTGGGTACTGCATGGTTATTTTATGTTTTCCAGGAAGGTGATATGCTTTCACACCAGAAAGAGATTTTGGAGGAAGAGGCTTTTATCACCAAATCAACTGAAAAAGGCCAGAAACTAACCCTGACTTTACCAGATAAATCAATTGTAAAACTTAATGCAAATAGTCAAGTAAGGTTTAGAAAAGATTTTATAAACAAAAGAGAAATTTTTTTACAGGGAGAAGCTTTTTTTGAAGTGAGTAAAAACCCTCTAAAACCTTTCACAGTAGATGCCGGAGGTATTCGGACTACAGCTTTAGGTACCTCTTTCAATATACGAAAATTCCCTAATGATAACAACGTGAAAATCATGCTGGCTACTGGAAAAGTAAAGGTGGAAAACTTAAATGATTCCACTCAAAAATTTTTCCTAAACCCAAGTGAACAACTTACTTACTTTACAAAAAGTGAAAAAGCAGAGAAAGGAAATTTTAAACAAGAATGGATATCATGGAAAGATGGAATCCTATTTTTTGAAAATGCGGATATTGAGGAAATAAAGCATCAAATAGAAGGGTGGTATGGTGTAAAGGTGAAAATATTGGGTGAAGTTGAATGCTCTGTTAGTGGGAGCTATACTCAAAAGAGCCTTGAGCATGTTTTGGAAGGCATAAAATATACTACCAATATTGATTATGAAATTAATCGAAATGAAATAACCTTTAAAACAAAACAACTGAAAAAATGAAAAATACAAGCTGAAACATTAGTTCCAGAATATTAAGGACTTCTGGAAAATATAAAAAAAACCAAAGATTACTTGACCAAAATTGTGTAGGAGCAATTGATAAGTAATCCCTGGTAAATTGTGTCCTTGATGATTGTCCACCAAAAACTTTTCAATTTATGAAGTTTAATTTACTCAGACAAATTTTCCTCATGTCAAAATACGGTATGTTAGGCATTTTTTTGCAATGCCTTTTTTGTACATTATTAATTGCCGAACAGGGTAATGCCCAAAAAAAAAGTATTGAAGATATTTATCTTTCTTTGAATTTAAAGCACACCAATCTAGAAGAAATCTTTAAAGAAATTGAAAATGAAACTGGATTTGGATTTGTATATGATACACATACCTTTAATAAAGGTCAGGAGGTTAGTTATATTGCTGATAACAATTATAAGTCTTTGTCTTTGGCCAATTTACTCCGACAAATTGCCAAAAATTCCGGCCTACGGTTCAAAAGAATAGATGAAAACATTCATGTCCGGAAAAGTTCATTTTTTTCACAAGCTATCTCCGAAGTAATTGAAAAAGAAGAAATTTATATGATGATTTCTGGTACTGTTACTTCAGCTGAAGATAATGAACCTTTGCCAGGGGTAAGTATTTTGATAAAAGGAACAAATTCAGGAACGGTAACAGATATTGATGGTAAATATAGAATTGATGCTCCCGAAGGATCCACCCTTCAATTTAGCTATATTGGTTTTGTGACTCAGGAAGTGGTCATTGAAAACCAAACTGAAATAAACATGACTTTGCAACCTGATGTTGCTCAACTTGATGAACTGGTGGTTGTGGGATACGGACAACAAGAAAAACGGGATGTAACAGGAGCAATATCTTCTGTTAAAGGAGAGGATTTTCAAAATTTACCAGTTTCTGGAGCTTCCGATGTTCTCCAGGGAAGAGCATCTGGAATCCAGGTGGTTCGAAATGGGGGGGCACCAGGATCTGAAAGTTCAATACGTATTCGGGGTACAGGCACCTTAAATAATGCTGATCCTCTGGTTATTATCGATGGTTTTCCAGGAGGAGATATTAATTCAGTTAATACCAATGATATTGCTTCAATCGAAGTCTTAAAGGATGCTTCATCTTCTGCTATTTATGGAACCAGAGCGGCAAATGGAGTAATCATTATAACTACCAAAAAAGGAAATTATGGAGAATCCATGAAATTCACTTTGAATTCATACATTGGAACATCCTCATCTATTAATACAATTGACGTGTTGGATGCCCCTACTCTGGCCCAATTAAAGCGCGAACGGTACACCAATGATGGAATTGACATTAATCCAATTTGGGAGGATCCTGAATACCAGACACAAAGAACAAATTGGCAGGAAGAACTTTTAGGTAACGGGCTGATAAAAAACATTGATGCTATGCTAAGGGGAGGTGGGGAAAAATCATCATATGGAATTTCTTTAGGCTATTATGATGAAGAAGGAATGATGAAAAACTCTTACTATCAACGATATACATTCAGAGTTAATTCTGATCACAAAGTAGGTAAAAGATTTAAAATTGGTCAGAATTTGCAACTTACTAGCAAAAAAGGAAATTTCCTAAATACTTCCTCTGCCCAAACCGGAGTGCTTTGGAGTGCGATCAGATTCCACCCAGGTCTACCAGTACAATACCCAGATGGTACTTATAGTTCTTCTCAAATAAGCAGTGAATTTGGAGATATAAATAACCCCATATTTACGGTTGATAATGAGGATAAACAAACTACAAGGCATAGGTTGTTAGGATCAATTTCAGGAGAATTGGAAATTCTGGAAGGATTATCATTAAAAGCAAATTTCGGTCTTGATGCTGAAATTTATGACAGGGATAATTTTGAAATTATAGTTAATAATCAAACCAGAACAAATTCAAGGAATCGTTTGCAAAGAGATTATTCGGAATACTATTCTATTCTAACAGAATATTTCCTGTCTTATAATAAAAAATTTGGTGATGACCATAACCTTAATTTTGTTGGAGGTTACACTGCTCAGACATTTAATACCGAATATTTTAGTGGAGAAAGACGAGATTTCCCAAATGAGTCATTTAACCAACGCTTTTTGGACGCAGGGGAAAGCATTACGGGAGCTGGAGGTGGAAAAAGTTACAATGCCCTGGAATCCTGGTTTGGTAGAGCCAATTATGCCTATAAAGACCGTTATTTGTTAACAGCGACCTTTCGTGCAGATGGTTCGTCAAAATTTGCTGAAGGCAATCGATGGGGGAATTTTCCTGCTTTTTCACTAGGATGGAGAATATCTGAAGAAAACTTTTGGAATGTCTCATTAATTGATGAGCTAAAACTTACTGGGGGTTGGGGCCAATTGGGAAATGAAAAAGTACCTGCATTACAATACTATAGTCTTATCTCCACAGGAAAAAGATATTCTTTTGGAGGAAATGAAGCAGTTGGTTCATCCTTAAGCAGAATTCCTAACCCGGATATTGCCTGGGAAACGGCAGAAATGACAAACTTTGGTTTGGAAGCCTCTTTATTCGAAGGAAAGGTTATAACCAATATTAATTATTTCATCAAGGATACCAAGAATATGTTACTTCCTGTTCCTTCCATTGGTTCACAGGGAAATACTGATGTTCCAGATAGAAATGCTGGTGAATTGCGGAATCAGGGCTTGGAGCTTGAGTTGGGATATAGGAACAGTTCTGGAGAATTTACCTACAACATTAATGGAAATGCCTCTTTTATTACCAATGAGGTTACCAAATTGAATGTTCCTTTTCTTGAATCCCAAAGGTATGGAAGACCTAATCAGGAAATTGCCAGAACTTATGTAGGTCATCCTATTGGTGTGTTTTATGGTTGGGTTGCCGATGGTTTATACCAAAACCAGGGAGAAATTGATAGTGATCCTTCCATTTCCAACGATAGTAGACGAGAGGATGGTTTGATCCAGCCTGGAGACACAAAATTTGTAGATTTAAACAATGATGGCATTATTGACGATAATGACAGGCAGATTATTGGTGATGCTTTCCCTGATATCACCTATGGTTTAAATGCTGCATTTGCTTTTAAGGGATTTGATTTGAATATGTTTTTCCTCGGAGAGGCTGGTAAGGATATTTATAACGGGGACCGCATGCAGGGCTTGGATCCTACCTACCCCTATAATATGTATGCCGAAACTGCTAACCGGTGGCGTGGAGAGGGTACCAGCAACTCCATTCCAAGGATGACTACTGCAAGAGATAATCTCAATCACCGAACTTCAACCTTATTCATTGAAAAAGGAGGTTTTTTCAGACTTAAAAATTTAACGCTGGGCTATACAATTCCGGGTGCTATTAGTGAGAAGGTAGGAGTTTCGAAAGCACGATTTTATGTAACCGGCCAAAATGTGTTCACCATTACAGATTATTCAGGGATTGACCCTGAACTCGGTTATATCGATGGTAACAAACAGCTTGGTGTGGACTATGCGCAATATCCACAGGCAAGAACCTGGTTATTCGGTGCTACTCTGGATTTTTAATGGAAAATGGTGAAAAAAATTAAAAGAAAAGCAAAAGATATGAAATCTATAAAAATAGTAAGTTTAATTACTTGCCTAATAATTACTTTTATTATCGGATGTAAGGATGATTTACTGGAATCAGTGCCTTATGGACAATCGACTTCTGCAGATTTTTGGAAAAATGAGAGTGATGTAGTTTCTGCTGTAAATGCCATCTATGAACCATTGAGGGAGGAAGACTATTATGGACATGCAGAACATACTTTCTCCATCCCTGAAGATGATCAGTGGAGAGCTGGAGATCACGGTGAGGACCAGGCCATTGAAGAATTAACTTTTGATCCTGATAATGCCCAATTAAGGTTTAGCTGGCGATATAAATATGAAATGATCTCAAGAGCCAATGCCGTTTTAATCAATGCTCCGGAAGTGGTAATGGATGATGACATAAAAAACAGAAGTCTTGGAGAAGCTTATTTTCTGAGAGGTTTTTCCTACTGGAGGTTGCATGTTATTTATGGAGCAACTCCTATTATTCTGGAAGAAGATGTTTTGGCTGGTGAATTTAATAAAGCCAAACCTACCATTGCAGAAATGCAGGCCCAAATTGAGAGTGATCTTATTCAGGCAGCTGACCTTTTACCTCAAAGTTATCAGGCAGATGCGGATAATCTGGGCAGGGTCAATAAAGGAAGTGCCTATGGTTTATTATGTAAATTGTATATGTATATGGAAAGGTTTGATGATGCAATTGAGGCAGGGAATATGGTAGTGAACGGGCCATATGAATTAGCTGAAAACTTTTCCGATAACTTTACTATTTCCACTGAAAATAATCCAGAAATGCTATTTTCTGTACAGGCTCTGGATGGTTGGGCAGGATCCACTCATAATATTTATACAACACCAAGACCATGGGGAGGCTGGGATTTTCAAGAGCCTACTCAAAATTTAATTAATGAATTTGAAGAGGATGATCCCAGATTGGATGCCAGTGTATTTTTACCAGGAGAAATGGTTGATCTTGGAGGAGATGCAGGCCTTACAGAATATACTACCGACTTATCTCAAACTGGATATCATTTCCAGAAATTTGCTTCATGGAGATCGTCTGGAGGCTTAGACGGAGGGCAAAATATACCTATTCTCCGATCGGCCGATATTTATTTATTAGTGGCAGAGGCAAAAATCCGGTTAGGGGGAAATGGAGATACAGAGTTTAATGCTGTAAGAACCAGAAGTGACCTTTCTCCTAAAACGAATGTTACAATGGAGGATATTATCCATGAGAGAAGGGTTGAACTTGCCGGAGAAAACCAAAGGCATTTTGACTTAATGCGATGGGATAAAGCCGGAATAGTTGATATTGTGGAAATATACGGAGAGGATCGAGGGCAATTTGATCCTCCTAGGTTTTTTGATAGAAATAAACATTATTACTTTGCCATTCCCCAAAGGGAAATTGATTTAAGTAATGGTGTCCTTCTTCAAAATGATGGGTATTAATTATACCCATCATTTTAGATTACTTAAAATAAAATGATGCGAATTTTAACCTTAACCCTTAAGTTTCTAATTTTAATCGCCTTTATCAAATGCAAGGAAGAAAATGTAATCAATCCTGCCCTCCTCATTGGAAATTGGCAGGTTGATTCCATTTATACTTACCAAAATGGATTTGATTTCATGCGCAGAGGTGGAACAAACTGGGGATCTTACCAATACCATAATTCCGGAAAAATCTCGGAACATAAAATGGAAAATAAAAGAGAATTTCTTTTTGAAGTAATTGCTCCGGATTCTTTAGTTTACAAATCTCCGGATCAAAAACCTCTGGCCACCTTTAAAATTATGAAGCTAAATGATAAAGTGTTGGTCTTAAAAAAGAACCTCCAACCTTTAATAAAAGGCCCCAATCAACAGAGTTATGAGGTGAGATTTTTTTCTAAAAATTAACCCATAAGGATTCCAGCATTTATTTAATCCAACCTAATTATTCGATAATTTAATTATTTTCTTTTAATGAAATACCATATTCTATTACTGTTTCTTCTCATTTGGAATGTTGGGTATAGCCAACAAAAAGACATTACCATATTTAAATCCGAAAAGTTTGAAAAAGCAGTTCCCTGGACTCACTTAAACTTTCACAATAATCCGGATAATTTCCAATTTGCAATTGTAAGTGACCGAACAGGGGGCCATCGGGAAGGAGTTTTTGGCAAAGCAGTGGAAAAACTCAATTTACTTCAACCTGAATTCGTAATTTGTGTTGGAGATCTTATTGAAGGATATACTAAGGATTCAGCAGTTGTTAATGAAGAGTGGGATGAATTTCACGAGATATTAAAACCGCTAGAGATGCCTTTTTTCTACCTTCCGGGAAATCACGATTTTTCTAATGCTATGATGAAAAATCAATGGTTAAAACGATATGGCAGAGATTATTACTATTTTATCTATAAAGATGTATTATTCATTACTCTCAACACTAATGATGGTGATGGCGTAATTTTCAGTCCGGAACAAATTGAATACACCAAAAAAGTGTTAGCGGAATTTAAGGAGGTTCGTCATACGTTCATTTTTATGCATCATCCTATCTGGAGTTATGGTGGAGTTAATAATTTTACTGAAATTGAAGAGGCACTTCAGGGAAGACAATTTACTGTTTTTGCTGGTCATACTCACCGGTATTTATATGAAAAAAGAAAAGGAAGAAATTATTATATACTTGCAAGCACAGGAGGAGGAAGCCGACTGCAGGGACCTAAATTTGGACAATTTGATCATTTCACCTGGGTGACCATGACAGAAAAAGAGCCCACTGTGGTCAATTTAAAGCTGGATGGTATTATCAATCACGATATTTCAAATGAAGAAACCAGCCAGATGGCCTGGGCATTGATGAAAAGTACAAAATTTGAAAATCAGGTTTTCCTAAATTCAGCTGATGGAGGGAAAAGCCGTAACTCTTTTTCCAATATTTTTTCAGGAGGTTTACTAAAACTTAGAGTTGAAAATACTGCGAATAAACCTTTAATCTTCAAAGGGCAATTTTTCCATAACCATCATGTAGCAGTGGATATTATAAAAATTGAGGAAGAAATACCACCAAATTCTACCAAGGAATATAATATCAATTTATCTGCCTTAAAGAAAATACCCTGTAATGACCTCGATCCTTTAGAATTAGATTGGACTATTGGGTATAAAACGGAAAAGCTGGATCATCCTTTTGAAATGGAAGGAATCCATAAAATTGAAATAAACCCTCAGCCTGAGGCTGTTACTTTTAAGGCTGATGATATATTTATGGAAAGACAGAAATTAGAAATAGTCCAGCCATTTCAGGGAATAAATATTCATTATACACTCGATGGAACCGAACCTACCAGGCAATCTTCGATATACCAAGGTCCTGTAACATTGGAAAAAACTACAAAAGTAAAAGTAAAATTATTCGCAGAAAATGGAGCTTATACTGAAGTAGTTGATAAAGACTTTCATAAAGCTACTCCAAAAAAGGCTGTCAAAAAGAAAAGTAAACCTGGTTTAAAATACTCTTATTATGAAGGGGAATTTACAGAGATTCCTGACTTTTCAGAACTTAAAGCGGTGAAATCTGGAGTAACGTACAGTTTAAATGTAGATTCCCTTTCCGGGAATCGGGAAAATCATTACGCGTTTCTATTTGAGGGATATGTGGATGTTCCTGAGGATGGAGTTTATACTTTTTACCTATATTCGGATGATGGAAGCAAACTTTCAATAGGGAATGATTTGGTTGTAGATAATGATGGCTCCCATAGTGCAAAACCAAAATCCGGTCAGATTGCACTGGCTAAAGGAAAGCATCCACTCAAACTCAGTTACTTTGAAGATTTTTTAGGCCAAACACTAAAAATAAGTTGGGAAGGTCCCTCATTAGAAAAAGAATATATTTCATTCGATAATTTTTCTCAATAATCGGAAATCTTTTTAACCATAATCAATCATTAATTTTGATTACCTCAAAAACCATTTTGAATTATCTGATTTCAGGCCTAATAGCACTTACTATTTTTAGCTGTCTGCAGATGGAAAACCCGGAAGATAAACGCTTTAGTTATATACCTGCCGAATACTCCGGTATTGATTTTTCTAATACCCTTTTTGAGGATGAAAATCTGAATATCATCACTTTTGAATATTTCTATAATGGGGCAGGTGTGGGAACCGGAGATCTGAATAATGATGGCCTATGCGATATTTTTTTCGCTGGGAATATGACTAATTGTAGACTTTACCTAAATAAAGGTAATTTTAAATTTGAGGATGCTACCGAAAAGGCAGGAATATCTACCAATGGAAAATGGGCTACCGGGGTTTCCCTGGTAGATATTAATCAGGATGGGTGGTTGGATATATACGTTTCTTTTTCAGGTCCTTATCAGGATTCATTGAAAAGGATAAACGAATTGTACATCAATAATCAGGATGGAACATTTGAGGAAATGGCGGATGAGTATGGGTTGGCAGATTCTGGATATTCCATTCAGGCAACATTTTTCGATTATGATAAAGATGGAGATTTGGATATGTATATGTTGTCTAATATGACAGATGAAACCGGTCCAAATATTATCCGGCCCAAGAGGGTGAAAGGGGAAATGCTGAATACTGACAGGTTATATAGAAACAATGGGAAAAATGTCAATGGCATTTTTCAGTATGAAGATGTTTCAGAACAGGCTGGGATGACTATAGAAGGTTATGGTTTGGGGGTTTCAATAACTGATATCAACCTGGATGGATGGCCTGATATTTATGTTTCCAATGATTACCTTTCCAATGATTTGCTTTACATCAACAACCAGAATGGGACTTTTACAAATAAAGCAGGTGAATATTTTCGACATACCAGTTATTCCGCTATGGGCAATGATGTAGCAGATGTAAACAATGACGGCTTGCCTGATATAATTACCCTGGACATGTTACCTCCAGACAACAAGCGGAAAAAATTGATGTTTGGATCAACCAATTTTGATAGATTCCATTTGGAATTACGAAGAGGTTATGAACCGCAGTATATGCGGAATACATTCCAATTGCATCAAGGCAAAAACCCAGACGGAGAGATATTTTTCAGTGAAATTGGGCAATTAAGTGGAATTTCAGCCACGGACTGGTCCTGGGCCCCGTTACTAGCAGATTTCGACAATGATGGTCTTCGGGATTTATATGTTACAAACGGCTATCCCAGAGATATTACCAATCGGGATTTTGCATCTTTTAAGGCTCAGGAAATTTTTTCAAAAGGGTTTAATCGGGATATCAAACTTCAGTTAATTAAGGAAATAAATCAAATTGAAGGAGCTTATCTGTCAAATTATATTTTCAGCAATAAAGATGGAATCCACTTTAATGACGAAGGAGGAAAATGGATACCGGAAAAACCCTCATATTCCTCAGGAGCAGCTTATGCCGATTTCGATAATGATGGGGATCTGGATTTAGTCATCAATAATATTGATGAAAAAGCTTTTCTTATTCAAAATCATTCGGAAAATTTCGGAGAAAACAATTTTTTGGAAATTGTGCTTCAAGGCCCACAGGGCAATATAAATGCAATCGGCTCGGAAATAACAGTATACTCAGGTGATAAGATTCAGGAATATTACCATTCTCCCTACCGGGGATTTCAGTCCACTGTAGATTCAAAAATCCATTTTGGTTTAGGTAAAAATCAGCTGGTGGACTCCATCCGTATTATCTGGCCTGATGGAATTATCCAGCATTTGAGAAATATTAAGGATGAACAAAACTTATTTGTGAACTATGAAAATGTAGAAGAAAAATTGGAGGTCAGCCGGTATCCGGTTAGGAAGGCTTCTTTATATAAGGAAGTAGCTTCAGAATTAGGTATTGATTATCAACACCAGGATAAACTTTATCCTGATTTTAAAGTACAATCTCTTTTACCACATCAGTTTTCCCAAAATGGTCCGGGCCTGGCAGTGGGCGATATCAATAATGATGGTCTTGAAGACTTTTACATTACTGGAGCCTATTCATTTAATGGAAATTTTTTTATACAAACTCCTTCCGGACAATTTAAAAAACAACCTTTTACCGCCACCGATCCTACGCCTGAAGAGCAGGGGACTCTTTTGTTTGATGCCGATTCAGATGGAGACCTGGATTTATACATATCTAATGGAGGAAATGAATTTGAGAAAAAATCGACCCATTATCAGGATAAGTTATTTTACAATGACGGATCAGGAAATTTTACATTGCAACCAGATGCACTTCCGGATAATTTGATCTCCAGCACTTGTGTAGTAGGTGCAGATTATGATCAGGATGGAGATCTGGACTTATTTGTGGGAGGTGGTGTCATTCCAGCGAATTACCCACTTTCACAAAAAAATCAGGTGCTCCGAAATGATGGAGGAAAGTTTAAGGATGTAACTTTTGAAGTTAGCCCTGAAATTGAGAATACAGGAATAATTACATCTTCAATCTGGACAGATTTTGATAATGATTTGAAAATAGATCTAATCCTTGTAGGGGAATGGATACCAATCAGATTCTTTAAAAATAAAGGAAATACTTTTGAAGAAGTAACCAGTACTACCGGTCTTGAAAATTTAAAAGGCTGGTGGAATAGTATATCCAGTGGAGATTTTGACAATGATGGAGATATAGATTACATAGCTGGGAACTTAGGTTTAAATTCAAGATATACGGCTTCAGAAAATGAACCTGTAATGTTGCATACTGCCGATTTTGATAACAATGGAGATATTGAGGGGATCATTTCCCGGCATATAAATGGGATTAATTATCCTGTTCATTCCAAAGATGATCTGATTAGCCAGGTTAGCGCTTTTAAAAAGAAATTTTTGCGATATGAAGATTATGCAAATGCCCGGTTAGAAGATGTAATTGACCTGAAAAGTCCTGATTTAAAAATTTCAGAAGCGAATTTTTTCCAAAGTATTTATATTGAAAACCTGGGAGGTGGGAAATTTTCCTGGAAACCATTGCCCGTTGAAATGCAGGTTGCTCCACTTTTCGGGATGATGCCTATAGATGTGAATTACGATGGATTTTTGGATTTAGTAACCACTGGGAATTCTTATTCTCCGGATGTTTTCACTGGAAGATATGATGCTTTTTCAGGAATGGTATTAATAGGAAATGGAACTGGAAATTTCCAGCCTTTAAAACCAGAAGACAGTGGGTTTTATGTAAATGGCGATGCTAAAAGTCTTGTAAGACTGACTTTAGGCAATCAGGAGGAAATTATTCTATCAGCTCAAAATAATGGAAAGCTAAAGATATTTAAGCACACTGAAAACCCAAGTTTACACCTCTTCCCTATTCCAAAAACCGGGAATGATGCCAAAATCTATTTTAAAAATGGGAATCAGTTAAAAATGGAATTTCCATATGGAAATGGTTATTTATCCCAATCTTCGAGAAAACTACTCTATCCAAAAGCAGATATTGAAAAAGTGGAAATAATTGGGCATTTGGAGAATTAAATAAGTTGTTTTAATAGTAAATATTTTTTCTGTTCCATTGGCTTTTTGGGGAGGTTTTGGATTCGGAGATACATCAGTGTGGTTAAGAATATAAGTAAAAGATGACATAGCCCAATTTAAGTTGAAAATGCCTATTGCCTTTTTGTTTAGCAGGATTTAAGGACAAGAGAGTGAGGTTTTTTATTTTTAGGAACAGTCAACCAAAATGCAGCATGACCAGCAATAAAGTGATTATTCCTTATTTTCTCACTTAATAATTAATGGGTTATTCCAAACAATCTCATCGAAATACCCAATTAGAAAACCATAATTTTAATTACCCAATTGAATAACAACTACCGGATTCAATTCCTATAATTTTCAAAAATTTTTAATCCATTAATTTTTATGAAAACCTTAAAGTTTATTCATGTGGTTTTTTTATTTGTCATAGTATTCTCCTGCAAAGAGAATTAAAATATTATAGATGAAGGGAACTATATTGTCCAACACAAGAAAAAATTCAGTGAAATCCCCAGGCCCCACCTGATTTTGGGCCCTTATTATTGGCTGTTGTGTTTTTTATTTTTTAGTCCCAGATTATTGGGCGATTAATTTTCATTGCTCTTAAATACGAAAGAAATTGTCCTGCGTGAACAGATTCATGATATCCAATCCGTAATAAATATTTTCCAAGGTTTTTCTTTTCTCCATTTCCGGGGTGAACGATTTCTTTTTCGTTTAATTCTGTATCTGAAAACCTTCGCACACTTTCTAAAAATGTATTTCTATGGGGTTCGGCAAATTCAAGTTCATCAGTAATGCTAATGAACGGTCGATTTTTCCAAGGCGTTTTATAATTCGCCATACTCTCATTATTGATAATAATATTCCATCCATAATCAGCCTCTAAAACATGGCGAACCATTTCTATAGCAGTCATTGCTTTTTCGTCAGGTTTCCAATTATAATAGCACTCAGGAAGCGCATTCCAAAGTTCTATGCTTCTTCTCCTTATTTCTGTAAAATTTAAAATTATGAGTTCAGATTGAGTCATTTTCTTTGTTTCAAAAATGTCGTTTTCCATTACAGCGTAAAATAAAGCCTGATAGCTCTCAAGTTTAATCACGAATATAATGAAACTTTTCAGACTATCAGTACCCCTTTCCATGGTGCCCTTATCAGACTGTAAATGAAGTTTTCCTTTATACGGCTGGGCGGTATTCCGCTTACTAATGAAGTGCTTTATTGCGCTTTTGCAAAAATTTTTATGGACGTATATTTGAAGGCTACACGAACAAGAAAAAAAATGAAATTACACAAGGGTTATTCCAGACCTAAACCCCATTAGGTTCCTTCTCCATAAGTAAAATTTCATTGCCCTCCCCCCGGACACACCTGAATTTGGTCCCTTATGATTATAGATAGTTATCTCCTCGTTATAAAAATCATATAACTAATTGGAACCGAACAGGCAAATACCAGGCAACTCCTGATACCCATCCCTGAAAAATTATTGACATCAATAGATTGTGAAATCCCTATGTCCTTGTAAAGAAAGGGAAGTGAATAGGGAAAGTTAACAGCAACATTTGGGAGTGCCATAAAAAGTAAAAACCCGACCAAGTAAAAAGCAATTCCTAATATAATAGGGAAGGTAGAATTTTTGAATGCAATTGAAAAAAAGAACTGAAGACCAACAATGCCAAGAGAATAGCCAAAGACTTTCACACAATCTGAAGCAAACTCAAAAAATAACGGTTGAAAATACGCGAATTCAGTTTCAGGATGAATCCAGTAAATTGGATAGGCGAAAAGAATCGTAGAAATCACAAATAATAGAAAGATAGTGGCCAGTAGGATTAGAATAGTTAAAAGTTTACTGCCCAATAATTCCCATCTGGGATTAGGAAGGGTCAATATTACCTTCCAGCTGTCTATGCGGTGTTCCTGATTGTTGACGATGCTTATCACTGCCAAGATTACCAACGGAAAAATCAGCAATGAAAAATAGGTTAGGTTCATATTAAGGTAGCTTTCCCATGGGTTCTGGGCCAACAAAGTATAAGCTTCCGGCCCAATGGCATACAAAACCAACCTCGTAAGACTTACTCCAAGCCCACCTAGAATTACCCAAATCCAAACAGATGAATTATTTAACTTTACCCACTCAGCAGCAATCGTATTCCACATATATTAATTTGTTGATATTGAATCCATGAATAGTTCCTCAAGGCTCTTTTCATTGCCATTGAGTTTATAGATCGCTATTCCATTTGCAGTCAGTCTCTGAACGATTAAAGGAATATTTTCACGGTCTTTAATGCCTATTTCCAACTTCCCTGATTTAGTATTCGCCAATAATATTTCGAATTCTTTTTCCAATAGGCTGGTGGTTTGTCCAACATCCGATACTTCCATGTGTAAGGATTGATTTTTTTGCTTCAAGCTTCGCAAACTTTCCATACTACCTTGAAAAAGAATAGAGCCGTTTTTTATAATCCCAATATCTGTGGCAATTAACTCGACTTCCGGCAGATGATGGCTTGACAACAAAATAGTTTTGCCTTTTTTATGTAAGTCAAGCAAGAGGTTCCTGAATGCAATCCTTCTGGTTGGATCAAGACCGTTCATTGGTTCATCGAGCACGTAGAGGTCTGGGTCCGCCAAAAGTGTAAGTGCAAGTCCCAATTGTTGCTTCATTCCCATGGAATAAGCTTTGTATTTTTTTCGCAAATGTTCGGAGAGCCCCACCTTTCTGGTAACTTTCTCTATTCTTTCGAGGGGTAACTTGCGGTACAGGCAATGGATTTTCAGGTTATCATATCCTGAGAGAAAAGGATAGAAGGAAGGAGACTCTATCATTACCCCAACCTTTTGCACGATTTCTTTTCGGTGGGTTCGAAGCGATTTCCCGAAGACCTCAATCTTGTGGTTTAGTTCGGGAATGAGTCCCACAATGTGCTTGAGCGTAGTAGATTTACCTGCACCATTCTCCCCTACAAAAGCAAAGATAGACCCTGCAGGAATACTCAAACTCAGGTCTCGTAGTGTATGTTGCTTTCGTTTGTAAGAAAAATTTAAGTTCCTGATTTCAACCATTGCTTATTTGTTAATTCAGTTGTTTTTGATATAAAGTTAGAAGGGTAAGCACTCTTTTCAGCAGATAGTAGTTAGCCCCATCTGTAAAGCGCATTGAAATAGCTGCTTCATGTTGTGGGGAATAGTAGACAAATGTGTCCCATAATCCTGCATGTCCATAAATAATATAGTCATAAATCCGGTAGATGTTGATGCCTAACCTATAGCCTTGTAGTTCATCTGTTTGGAGGTTGGGAGACAACATTTGAGACAAGGTTTCCGGCTTGCTAAATACTTTTTCGTTGAATAAATGAAAATAAAATTTACTTAGGTCAGCAGTTGTTGATACCAATCCTCCTCCCCCAAACAGGTCAAAAGAAGGGTCAAAGTGTGTGAAATTTTCTCTTTTGTAGTAACAAGATACCAGAGGTTTTTGGCTTTTTTGGGGTTGGACAGATTCAAGCCAGGTGGAGTTCATCCCCAATGCTTCGTAACCGATTATTTCTTCCAATGCATTACCAAGATTTTTTCCGGTGACGGATTCAATTATTTCTCCTAGTATGATGTAACCTGTATCTCCATAATTATACCCTTTTCCAGGTTCCCAAAGAGGCTTTCCCCAAGCTACAGCACCCTCAATCATATCAGTTCTGGTCCACACTTTTTGCGGTTGAGCTTTAATCATTGAAAGAAAAGGGGAAGGATGGTCTTCTGTTCCAAAAATGTAATTGTATAATCCTGAAGTATGGTTCAGACAATGGCGAATAGTTATTTTGGAAGGTTGGTAACCCCCTTGAATCAAAAGATGGAGGTGTGGTTGGGAGAGGTATTTATCGATAGGGTCATCAAGGCTTAACTTTTGGTCTTCGTAAAGTCGCAAAATAGCTGTAGCCGTAAATGTTTTGGTGACGCTGGCAATCCTAAAAGGTTGGTCAATGGAAAAATTGGAAAAAGTTTCCACATCGCTTACTCCTGCAACACCTGTCCAAAAAATGGAATCCCCAGGGGCATAAACTGTAAGACTTACTCCGGGGACCCAATCAAACTTAGATGAAACAATATAATCCAATTCTTTTTGTAGCTGTTGATCAATAGATCTGCTATCCTCTTTACAGTTCGTCAGTCCTAAGCATATTATCGCCATAAAAACATAATGCCAGATTCTCATATAGGGTTTGAGTTTTTTTCGAAATTTAAGATTTGCTAATCAGATTTCATTGTAAAATCTCGTCATAAAATTAGTGTCAGGCCTATAGGTGAGTAAATTTTTTTCCACTAAAACTTGAGAGGGTGTCAATCCTGAATATCTTTTGACTTCTTTTATGAAGTGACTTTGGTCAAAATATCCATATTTCACCACATAGTCCATCCAGTTTGTGTTATTTGAGGCAACCAAGCTGGCCACAGCATTTTTAAACCTTCTAAGAATAAAATACTGTTTGGGGTTAATCCCGGTTTCTGCTTTAAATCTCCTTTCAATAGTACTGTATGAATATTTGGTGTGCTTTCGGATATTCCCCAAAGAAAAATCATCTCCCCATTCATCCATCTGTTCAGCTATAAAGCCATAATCAGGAGAAAAACTTTGATTCAGAAAACCGAGTATTTCATCTGGTATTTCATCACTAGGAAGAATAGACAAAAACTTTTGTAGCCTGTTTATCTCATCTCCGAAAATCAAATCGGCCTCAATGATCGGATTTTTAATCAAGTCTGCAGGCTTCACAGAGAGGAAGGGAAGTAATCCTGCGATAGCATTGCTTTTAAAAGAAATGATAGCAAATCTTGGGAGCAAGGAAAAGTCATTATGAATTTTATCATGCAAAAAAGAGAAAAGCACACTCTTTGAACTTCTTATTATTTCATTTTTATACTGGTATTCAATATTCCCGTCTAATGGGACCAACAGTTCTGGGGTAATACCTGGGTATGATGTTAGATTTGAAGAATGAGGCTTCTGGATAGGTAGGTTTTCACCTATCCAAATGTATTCTATGTATTTGCTGATACGTTCCAATTATCTGTTAGTTATCTACAACAACTAGCTAAATTCCATAGACAGATCGCTTATTTATTTGATTAAAAGTATCTGATTCAAGTATAATTATCTGCTAGCTCATAAGTCTATGGGTTTTTACCACTTGTTAAACCAAACTAAAGGTAGAAAAATTGGTTGAAAACTGCAAAAGGCCACTCCCAATAATATCACCCCACCAAAAAAGCTATCCTACAAAACAAAGGAACAATTTCTTGCTAAGCATTACAATATCATTACAGCATTGAATAAAGGTGAATCTATCCGATGAACTGCGAAATGATGCGATGTTTCCCCTGCAACCATTCAGAAAGTGAAAGCTTTGCTATTTTAATTAACTGGACCTTCCATTTAATAACAGAAAAAAGTACCCATAACTTTTTTAAAGTTATGGGATGTTATTGCTTCTCTATATTATCAACGGCTCTTTCTGATCAATTGAAATAAAACCTAAATTAAGTCTGTCTGAAAAGTCATTGCTAAAAGTTTGATTTCTATTTAAATCCCGGAAAACTTCTTCCCATTTGGCAAGTTCTGGGTAATACTTTCGGATTAACTCGGGCTTTCCATTCAAGATGGTATTGATTTTCCCCCAGTGCGGAATACCTCCTTCTTTTGTCATAATTTCCTGATATTCCATTAAAAAATCATCGGACTTTGGGGTTCCTAACACAAAAGGAACATCAATATAAGCTACCTTCTTTCCAAATTCAGGTGAAAGATAGGCTGGAGATTTATCCACAAATCTTATTCCCATCGGAGAGCTTTGATATATTCCTTTTTGTTTATTTTCTTCTGCTCTTTGAAACATCTTCTCTATGGCCACTATATAATTATTTTTATCCCCGGAAATATCAAATGCAAATTCGCTATCATATGCCCTAACTTTTACATATTCAATCCCTTGATAAAGCACTTTATACCCTTTATTTTCATAACTTGAGTCTTTTAAAGATCTTAGTGATTGATCTAATAGACGTGGAAGTTTTTCTGGTTTATTTAACAGTTTTTTTCGAATAAATCTTATTGAAAGTGGCGCCAGTGGCGGGTTACCAAAAATGGTACTCAGCCAGTTTCTTTTGCGATCATTCAGGTTTCTTTTTGGTTTTCCCTTTAAAATCCTGTGTTTTACCACAATAACTGTATTGTCTCCTTTTTCTTCATTTTTATAAGGATTTACCTGAACCATTACTCCCCTTATTGGAGTTTTACCATCGGCTTCATAAAATAAACTTCTATCTTCTAATTTGGGTTTTATATCTTTCCATTTAAAACACTCCTTACTCTCCTTTAAATAGTACATTCTCTCCATCCCCAGAATGTAGGAATACACAATTCCGAAACAACCTAAATTAACTAAAGCACTATAAAATAACTGATCATTCTGCTTTAACTCCACATCCTTTTCATCGTGTTTATTAGGATCGGAAATGCCGTTTTCGGGTTCGATCCTTAACTTTTTACCACCTATAGTCACCAACAAAATAGAGCGAACCAGCCCTGGAAGAGAAGGAAGGTCCATTCCGGTACCATGAGTTCCTGTTGATATAGCTCCAGCTAGGGTTTGTTCATCTATACCTCCCATGTTAGTAATGCAAAGTCCCTCCTTTTTATCCATTATTTTGTTAAACTTCTGGATGGTCATACCGGCTTCTACATGAACCAATAATTGATTGGTATCCCTAAGAAAGGAGGGTAACTTCAAAGCCTTATTTATCTTTTTCAGATTGACGAGGTACTCTTTCGGAAGTGCTACATCAGAGAAAGAATGGCCTGATCCTACAGCTTTTATTCTCTTGTTTTCAGACTCTGCCTTTTTTATGACTGTAACAATGTCATCAATAGATTGAGGGATAATATAAAATGGAATTTTCCGCTTGGCAATTTTTATGGTATTTTTCCAAAGCTTATCCTTTTTAATTTTTATCATTTGGATAGTTTAATAGGATGAATAAAATTTTCTTTTATAAAAGAAAAGATGCCAGATAATTAGTAGAATGATTTGGATAAAATGCCCGTTTTAGAGCGTGTTTAAAATTTAAACATGCACTTATACTTTGCTATTAAAGTTAGGAAAGACGCTCAATAATGTAATCACCATTTATTGGTATATTTTTCTCTCCTGATAGGAATAATAGAATTATTCTACCCCAAGTTCTGATTCTATATGGCCATTAATCAGTAATTCGATTACGAACTCATTTTCGATTTTCATATATGCAAAATTAGTCCGACCATATTCACAAATCCTTTTCACAATTTTCCCAATAATAATGAGCAATGCTTTTTGAATTAGTTTTGGATACTGGTGAATATTTGGGAACATCAATTCAGCACTCCATCGAATAGATTCAATTTTTCCAGCCCCTGGTTTGGATTTTATATTCTCGGATCTTCTGGTCTCTGATTCAAATACCACTGAGGCCTCAAAGTCATTGGAGACGGTTCTGAAATCAATTTTAATTTTCTCTATCCATTCAGGTACTTTTAGAAATAATATTCCTCCACCAAAAGTATTAAGCAGGAGAAACCTTCCTTTTTCAAAAAACCGGTTAAAATCAGCCTTTAAATTTTCTTGTTCAACAATTTCAAGATAAGAAGAAAGTAGCACAAACTCCCTATCAAGGTCATAGCAGAAGTTAGGTCCTGTGGTGAATTCAATCTGTTTTAATTCTTCCAGTAATTTTTCCATTTCAATGCTTTCCTATCCAAAATCTGTTCCCCAACAACTTCATTCAAAAAAAACAAAATTTGATGAGGTAACTATAACATTATCCTGGGATATCTAATTCAAAATTCACCTTTTAGTCTAAGCACATCCCTAAATTTTAACTCTGTTGGAGTAGATAATTCATTTAACTCACATGAAATCGGATCAACCCAATATTTTTTTTCAGGTTTTAATTGAAAATTGGGGGGTAATTTAATTACAGCAACGCTGCGTTTTTCAAAATCATGAGAAGTTAGTGTTTTCAGCTTTTCTTCATTCATTAAAACATTTTTATCATTTTGATAATTTCCCTGTTCTTCCATTGTTTCATGTATGTGAAGAATTTCTCCGCTTTTGGCATCGAAAGCAATAAAATAATTGATCGTATTTAATTCAAGACTTCGTTTTTTTGTAATTGGCATGGATTTTTTGTTTTATGGTTTTCAAATTATTCCCAAACATTAATTGCCCATCGAGAGCGTACCTGGCAATTGTAAGTGGCTGTTCTGAAAGTAATACTGGTTACACCAGTTCTCAATAATCTTGGAAGCGGAGGATCAAATTCTTCAGTCTGGCCATTACTGGTTACGCTAGAAAAACCACATTCCACCCAAATAGATTTTTTCCCATGACTCAAAAGTGTAAGTGCGGCTTCTGCGGTTATATCCCGGTTATTAAAATTAAGTGTTACAGTATCGATTTTTTCACCGCTTACAATTCTAAATCCGATGTTTTGGGCCCAAATTGACCCGGTCATTGTTGGCATAGTTATTTTTGTTAAGTTTAAAAAATTGATTTTGATCTACTTACAAATAAGAATTTGGTAAGACAGTAAGCAGTTTTTAATAAATACTAAAAAATACGGTCTATTTAGCATTTCCTTACGATAAGGAACCTCCATATAGTTTTATATTTGGGTATATGTTAGAATTTGTTTGCAATTTTGAGGAATCCTGCCTCCCCTATTTTATATATAATCCTTTATTACTTTTTTTCTACAAAGTAATAAAATTGGCCTAGTCAATTTTGAGAGATTTTGCTCCCCTGAAGTCTTTCCCATACCTGATAGAATCACACCAAAAAGATGAAAATTTTGTGAAAAAGGGAAACCTTCGTAGCAAACTGGCGGGAATACTATGCTTTTTGCAGTATTAAACCACAATAACTTTTTTCACTCAAAAACAAAAAATTCAGTGAGGTTTCCCGGACCCCACTGAATTTAATTTCTTATTTTTGGGTAAGCTCCTTTTTTATTTTGTTTCTCTCTGTTGCAGGTTAAAAACCGTTCCTGCCGGGTCCTGTATCCAATGCATATTTTCAGGAAGTTCTTCAATTTCATCACAAGTTTCTACTCCGTTTGATTGCAAATAGTTTGTCGCATTTTCTACATTAGGAACCGTTAGTTGTAGCCAGGTTTCTGAATGCGTATAATTGTCCACGCAGTCTAACCATATCACATTATTCCCGAATTTCACTTCGTGTGTTCTGGAAACTGTTGGGTTATCAATTGGCTTTTCTTCTACTTTAAACTTCAAGATATCTCTGTAAAAAGCAACTGTTTTTTCATATTTGTTCTTGGGGATTTTTATAGCAATGTTGATTCCTGCTTCAAAATTGATAGCCATATTATCTTATTTTTTTCGTTTGTAATGTAATTGAGTTAATCCGGTTTCAAATGTTTTTGCAGTCACAAACTCAAGAAGTTGTTCAGGACGACCATCTTTAAATAATCTTGTGCCGTTCCCTAACAATATCGGAACTACAGAAATAATAAACTCATCAACCAAATCATTTTTTAGAAGTTCGTTGATTACTTCTGCGCCCCCATCACAATAAATATTCTTTCCGTTTTCAGATTTAAGTTGTGTAACTAAATCAATCAGGCTTCCTGTGTAAAAGATAGTCCTGCCTACTTTTGGTCTCTCAGTTCTGGTTATAACATAAACATCTCTATTACCATTATCGTAATGAGATGAACCTATCTCCCTTACTACATAATCATAAGTCTTCCTACCAATAATCAAAGTGTCAATGGAATCTGTAAATTCCGCATAACCATAGTCTTCTCCTTCTTTTTCTACAAGGGTTAAGAAACTAAGGTCATCATTAGGTTTTGCAATGTAGCCGTCTAAACTCGTTGCAATGAAGAGTGATATTTTTCGCATTCGTTTTGAATATTCTTTTGGTAACCATCCAATATAATTTTTGAAATTTCACTCCAATTATCCCATAGTTATGAAATTTCGATGGGATAGTTACAGAATAAAATTCTGAATCAAAAATGTTTTTTTGCAAATTTTTGATTTATTTCAAACCGTAAATCTCTTACGGTTTGACCTCTTTTTTTTGCGCTTTTTTATCGATATAAGGTATGATTCCTATCAATTTCCTAGGGTCTGATTCCTTTTTGCAATTTTTATTTTTCAGCTAAAGATTTAATCTTCAAGAGCACTTCCCTCCAAAATTCATCCGAGCGAATTTTTTGCTTTTCCGTTGGTATGTTATCCTCACTAATGGTTAAAAGGGTGTTACCCTTCTCTTCTGATATATCAAAAGTCCATGTGCGATAATTTGCTGGTTCGTCAGGTAGTCCGTCAAAATGACTCCAATGGGAATATTGAAGCTGGGTATTTGTTTCAATGTTCAGAATAACTCCTTTTTCCTCGTATTGATTTCCATTGTATTCTCCTTTGAAGGTGATTGGGCTTCCTATTTTCCAATCCGTTTCTATTTCTGCTCCAAAAAAATACTCTTTAGCTATTTCAGGTTTAATCAGGGCATCCCATATACCCATTGAAGCAGCATTAATGTTTATAGTAGATTTCGAAATTAGTGCTTTACTCATATTATTTGCAATAAATAGATTGATGGCGATTTCTCCTTAAAACTTAAAATCCGGAATAGGTGAAGAAATATCAATTAAAGTTCCATTAGGGTCCTTTAATAAAAATCTTCTTTGTCCATAAAAAGTATTACTCGGTTCACTCACAATTTCAAAATGCTCTGATAAGGCAATTTTGAATATTTCGTCTGCATCAGACACTACAAATGTGATGTAAAATCCATTTGGATTGGATTGATAATCTTTTGGCACTAATTCATTTGTTTGATCAATAATTCCTAATTCTAATTTTTTATCTTCTGATATAAGATGTACAAACCATTCACTTTCATAATCTACATTGAAGTCGAATAGTTTGGTATAAAAATCCCGACTTTCTGCTAAATTTCTCGAACAGATATTTGTCATTATTCTATTTAGTTTCCTCATGTTTTCTTTTTTAATTTGGTTAGCAGGCAATAGTTCCCACATGTGTTTATTTTTCAACTAGTCTGTTAATTTTTAAAAGTGTCTCTTCTTAAAATTCATTCTAATGATTCGTTGTATTTAAGAATGGAGGAACTCTCCTCCAATCCCTTTTGATTTCTGTTACAAAAAAACTATTTAGCCAACTCAGATCTAATAAATGGTACCACATACTCACGGGTGTAGAAGTTGTTTTTATTGAAGATGCTGAAATGAGATTTTCTCATTTGAAAGTCGCTTCTGAATATTTAATATCATGACCGTAAAATATTTTTAATGAGGGAAAGGCTTTTGAAAAAGATTCAAGTTTATTAATACTTTCTACGGCCTTTTCGTAATTATGGATAAATGGTGTTGGGTTTATTTTATATTTTAATTGAGCTTCGTAAGCTATGGCGTCTCCGGTGATTAAAACAGGCCCTTCTTCAGCATTTATTACATATGATAAATGGTCAGGTGAATGACCAGGTGTCGATACTGCCCATAAAGACTGATCTCCAAATATATCCAAAGCGTAATCGAAGGGAGGTATTTTTATTCCTTCTGTCATATTTAATTTTTTACTTTTTTTCCCCTCCAAATGATTTCCTGTGGTCTTAATTGCCATTGAGTCAAGCTCATTTGTAGCAAAAATTAAGGTTACTTTATTTGAAAAGTCTCTTGCTCCTGATGTATGATCTGCATGAAGGTGAGTGAAAAAGATTCCATTGAGAGTTATATTTTTTTCTAATATGAATTCAAAGGCACTTTTATATCCAGATTGTGATGTTTTTACATTCATAGAAGAAAGAATTGAGCGCATAAACTTATTATAGTTGCCCTCTTTTTTGAATGCCTTAGATAAACCCGCATCTATTAAAAAATTTCCTTCTTTTGGATGATTTATCCAATAAGCTAGAATTGGTGTTGGACCATAACGATGTTCAACTTTGTGTAAATTCGTGTCCGATGGATTCAGAACGGAGTACTTATCACCAATTGCCATTCCTGTAATCATCTGTTGAACTTTAATTTTTATGGGTATTGAGAAAACTTCATTCCAAGTATATGACTCGTTCTTATTCGCTGAAATATTGCTTTCTTTGTTCATTTCAGAGGCACATCCGGTTAATCCTAAGAAAATACAACTAATCACAATAGTTAAACTATGCTTCTTGTTCTTCATCCTTAACTTTATTGTTCGCACGTTTTTTTAAGGGCCTCTTCAAGTAGGGTACGTGTTTTTTTGAGAGATAGGATTTTCTGATCGATTTCCTTCATTTTTAATTCTATCAGCTCTTGTTTTTCTGCTTGATTCAAGGTTCCGTCCATTAAAGAATCTATAATATGTTTGCACTCTTTTAATGAAAAACCCAAAGACTGAGAATATTTAATTACATTAATTCGCTCAATGTTTGAGACACCATATTCCTTATAAGAATTTTCCTTGTGCGGTTGTGTAATATCTATAAGCAATCCCATCCTTTCATATAATCTGATAGCATCTTTAGATATTTTTAATGTTTCTGAAAGCTCCTTGATTTTCATAATAAAACTATAGACCATGGTCAATGGTTCAAATATAAAAATTATTTTCAAAAAACTTATTGAGGCAATTGGTTTTTCATTTTAAAAACTTTTTCAATCAACCTTTTCACCTTGAAATTTCATAACTCCAAGCTTAGCCTTAGCCCTCAACAACATTATATAACATAAGGAAAAATTCAGTGAGATCCCCAGGCCCCACCGGAATTTGATCCCTTATTATTACCTGCGGCCTTTTTTAGTCGGGTAGTTCTTCACATTCGAAACCATAGTCGTTTAAAATTTTAATAGTCTTCTTTACAATATTCTTTTGGCTGTCAATCCGCAAAATTTTGTCACAATCTTCAAGGTCAAAGTTCCAATTAGCAACTGCCAATAATTTGTTTAAGTGTGGCGTAAGTTTTTTGATTGATTTTTTAGAGTTTATTGATGTTTTGAATACATAAATCATTGCCCTTATTTTTCATCAGTTTTTATTTTACGAAGGATTTTATAGTCAATGTAGAAAGTGCCAAAAGGGATGAGGCAGGCAATGAGGATTTTCAAAGTTGTTTCTTTGAATTTCCATTGTTGCTCTACACCAACACGTAAAGCATTAAAAACAAACAATAGAAATAATGCACCATGAATTGGTCCAAGATTTTTTGTGAGCGAAGGACTGTCATAATAATATTTTAATGGAACCGCTATGAAAATCAAAGCAATTAAAGAAATACCTTCTAAAAAAGCGAAAAGGCGTAAACGCCCGATTGTTGTTGTAAAATACTCTTTCATAATTAAAATGTTCTGAAATTTGGTCTGCTAGACAATGGGGAAAATGGCCAGGGAATTACGATAAATATGATGATTAGGGCAATGGAAAACCAAACAAGCATTGTTTTATATTTCTCCTTATCAGTTAGCTTTCTTTTTGCTAAAGCAGAGCCTATTGTTAATACTACAATAGCTGTGAGCATGAAGACAATATGTAGCAATCCGTAAAATGTTAAGTCTAAATTTTGTAAAGCGGTTTTCGAATTTGACCAAAAGTGCATTACAATAGGACTTCGAGTGTAAAGGATTATTCCAATCATTAATTGGATATGAGCAACGGTTGCTGTCCAATGTCGAAATGCATTATCTGTTTTTGAAAATGTTTTGTTTTGTGTAAAACCAATGAATGCTCGATAAATGGAGTAGAGTAAAAAAGCTAATACAAACCAGCGAGTTAAAGAGTGTAAGACTAATAAGGTTGAATACATTATGTTTCATGTTTTTTATTTTGGGCAAAAATAAAACAAAAACATACTAAGTAGTATGTTTTTGGGCAAAAAAATTATTCTAGGCTTTTTAAATAAATTTTGAGTTGTTTTAAATAAGGGAGATACGTTTTTTTATTGTTCTCTAATTTTCCAAAATTTCGAATGCCCCAGTAGCCCGATAGTACAAATATTGTTACTTGTTCTGCATTCACTTCTTTGCGAATAAATCCATTTTCTTTTCCTTTCTCTATTGTAGAGGTCATTACTTCTGTCCATTCTTTGGTTATTTCGTTTAATGCTTTTCCAAAATCCACATTCCAGGGTGTCATTTCTTGTGTAAAGTTCGAAGCTGGGCAACCATACTCAACTTTCAAAAATTCATTTTTCATTAAAAGATTATCCATTAAGTTGTAAATTGCCACTAACGGATTTTGTTCTTTTTGTAGTGGTTCAATAAAACTTTTTGTGAGTGTTGGTTTTAGGATTTCATTAATGATTGCAAGTCCCATTTCGTCTTTTGTCTTGAAATGGTAATAAAATGCACCTTTAGTTACCTGTGTGGTCGCTATAATTTCATCAATACTTGTTGTCTGGTAACCATTAACGTAAATTAGTTCAAATGCTTTTTGCAGAATTGTAAGTCGTGTTGTCTCTGCTTTTTTCATAATAAGATACTGTTTAGTATTTTTCACAAAGAAACAATAAAATGTTTTCGGTACAAAACTTTAATCTATTCAGGGTATTTTAGGTTGAAGGTAACTTACAGATATGTTGAGTGGGGATTAGATCTGGTACTGCAAAAATATAAAGCTTAAGTTTCCGCCAGGCTGTTTCCAATCCGGACCTCCAACAACTTTTTTATACAGCTAAATCATCATCCTTTGCTTCATCATTTTCCTTTGACTTTCTCTCTAACAGGGCAAATCCAAATGTTAAAACCCCAACGCGTCCAAGGAACATTAAGATAATAACCAAAACTTTACCAATGGCTGTTAAATCGCCTGTAATCCCCGTACTAAGTCCAACTGTCCCAAGTGCAGAAGCAACTTCAAATAGTATTCTTTGAAATTCAAACTTCTCGGTAAACGTCAGGAGGAAAGTGAACAGGAAAATTATGCTCGTATAGAGTATGAATGTTGATGTTGCAACATAAAGTCGCTCGAATGGAATGACACGTCCCAAAAACGAAATCCGTTTTTGTCCAAACAACCTACTTTTAAGTACCGAAATCATTGCAGTAAGAGTCGTTATTTTCATTCCACCCGCTGTACCCGAAGGTGAAGCACCGATATACATCAAAAATGTTACGAAAAGTAGAATGGGAATGCTTAAACCTCCTGTTGGTATGGTATTGAACCCAACAGTAGTCATTGCTGTCATTGTCTGAAAAAACGATTCTGAAAATTTAGCATTTGAATTTTGGACGGTCGGTTCCATAAAATAGACAAGTGTAGTACCTATGAATAGGAGTAATACAAAACCATAGGTCACTATTTTGGTAGTGAATGAAATACTTTTTGATTTCCGTCTTAATCTATACCATAAATCAGTAATCACAATGAAACCTAACGAGCCTGCAATGGCAAGAACAGAAATGATGGTATTGATGAAACTGTGGTTGCTATAGCTTTCAAAACTATCATTAAACAAGCCAAAACCTGCAGTACAAAAGGCTGAGACACTATGGAATATCGCAAACCATAATGCTTTTAATGGTTCCATTCCTGTTTGTCTAAAGGCGATGAAAAAACAGATTGCACCTAATATTTCCATTACCACAGTGAAAACAACTACACTTTTTATAAAGTCATTAATTTTGATGGTTTTGGGAAGGGTAAATTCTGCTCCGATTATTTTATTGTGCCAATGCGTGATGTTTTTGGTCGTAAGTAACAGATAGTAGGTAGTCAAAGTCATATAACCAATTCCACCAATTTGAAATAATCCCATTACAATAAACTGACCAAAGAAATTATATGCGTCATAAATACTAACTGTTACAAGACCTGTCGTAGAAATAGCAGAGGTCGATATGAACAGGTTATCAAGAAACCCAACGCTGGTTTTGTGGAAGAGTGGAATACACAAAAGCCCAAAACCAACTAGTGTATAAAGAAAAAATCCCCATACTAAATTCATCTGAGGGGATTTGCTCACTTGGAATTTCTTGTACCAAGTCAAGAACTTTTCAATTATGTTTCTTTTATCTGTCATTATTTCTTTTCAAATGGTATAGCGTTTCCCTAACAACCACCACTTAATGCAGTTGATATTCACATTATAATTATACTGGCTAATCTAATATATTTTTAATTTTTTAACTAAAAGCCGATTGGGCTTAGCATCGGTTATTAGTATTTTGATATGCAGATTTTTATGTTAAAAAATGCGCATTGAAACTTTAAATAGAAGATAAGTAATGGTTAGAAAAGTAAGGATTGCCCCCAGTTTGTAAAGCATACTGACCAACTTTCCATTCAAATCTATACGGCTCTCTTTGTCAATTCCCCGTGCACCAGTTATGGCCGCAACCACCATACCCACTACTAAGGCGTATGTTCCAGCCAACAGACAAAATAAATAAAGGATTCTTTCGGACTCTTCCCAGTTAAGTCGTTCTACAATTAAGCTAAGTGCAATCAGCATTACACCAGCCATACTTCCTCCAGAATGAACAACTCTCCAGGCAACCTCTCTGCCATTGTTAGATTTAATTGCCTTGCTTTGAAAAAAGCCTCCAACCAAACCTATTAATAAGATCAGAAGACCATGAAATGAATATATCAACATACTAAATGATTACTTTACTTTATAGACAAGCAATAATTTAAAATGTGACACTTTTGATTATTATTATCTGTACAATATTTAGTTCACCAAATAAATTCTACTCTATTTAACAATACGATATTATTTAATTAAAATAATACTTTGCACCAATCTATGCATATAAGTTTCTCAATACCTAATTAATGTGATATTACACGTAAACATTAAATAATGAATTTACTCCTTTATACCCATGCTGTAATTTGGTTTAAAGCAATAACCTCCTTCGGCTACATTACATATAGAAAATACTGAAAATCATTGTTTCGTAAGCATAGCTACTTTGTGGGAAATGGCAATAAAATTTTCCACAGGAAAACTTGACCTAAAAGCCCTAACCATGCAGGGCTTTACCATTTAAAAATACTTGTCATTAACTACCCATAAACAACTTACTCACTTCTGCAGTATTTAAAGCCCAATTTAAATCATAGACTTCATCGGCTTGTTCTGGTTCGGTTACCACCTCCAGCTGCTGAACTTCGGCTTTCAATTTTAAAAGATCGCCAACTTTCAACTTTGCATCCAGTTTCTGCAACAAACCTTCCAAAGTTTCCTGATTCATGTTTTGAACTACCTGCCCTCCAAAATTCATTTCCATCCAGATAATCTCCTTTTTTTCAACATCTAAAACCCCAAACACCATTCCTTTGGTTAAAGACTGCTTAATCCGCACCTGATGCTGAACTGCAGTAGGATCATAAGCCACTCCTTTGTGAGATATATCCATCTTATCCTTACTATTCATCCAGCCTACAACCAGGTTTGGAGAAAGACTCCCAATAGTGTACGAATTGCAGGTGAAAATCACATATCTGGCGGCTGCTATTGTTAAATCAGGAAAGTCTATTTCAATATATTCCGCTGTTCCTACCTGATCCGGAATCGATTGGATATCTCCACTATGGCTGCACCCCGGAACATCCAGTTGCGCATACGAACAAAACATAGGATAATTTTTATTTTCATAAATAACCCAACAGCTTAAATCCATATCCAGGTGTTGAGCGGGCAAACCTTCTCCCCATTGTAGGAATAATCTTACAGTTTCACCTTCCACTTTGAACCTTGTGCCCACAGGAACTTCTGGTAAGTCCTGCAGTTGTTCACTCCTATCCCCTATGGCAATTGGAATTTTATCCAATCCTTCCGCTATAAAGATCGTCCTGTTAGGGTTTTCAGCCTTGGCAAAGTTCCCTTTAATCACCTCAAGACTCAATCCCTGCACTAACTTTTGCATACGTCTCAAGTCTTTTTCCTCATACAATTGCAATAATGGATTAACCGGAATTCTCTTGTTAATCCCCCCAAGAGGTTTAGCTGTTCTTTTTTGATTTTTATCAAAATAAACCTCTGCATACATGTTTAAGGTAAAAATTAAACGAGCTGGAATTTTATCCATCACTGTTCTGAATTCCTTAATTGCAGCCTCAGGGCCAAACCAAAGCATGGTGGAAAACAACGACCTTGCAAATAATCCTGGTCGTTGCTTTAACAACCTGAAGGTGGTATCCGCATCCATTTTTAGCCTGGACTCATTTACTTTACCCTGCCAAACCTCATAATTTTCATTGTAAAAATCATCCAACAACCTCGCTAGTTGTTCAAAGCCTTTCCTTTTGCTATATTCAGCCAAACGTAATGCCCTGATGACCCTTACCCATATTCCCCGCTTAGGATGCATATTTTCACACTGAGCTTTAATATCCATTTTCAAGTCATTAAGCCAGGTGGCATATCGCCTACTCGCAGTTCTCCCAAACTTTAATTTCAGCTCCTGAGCGGCCTGAACTTTCACCTCACTACTTTTATCCAATTGAGGATGGAAGTTTTGGGCGTTTTTGGCCATTCTTGCTTTAATCGTTTTAGGCTCAATAATCTGCAGGAAGCCGGTATGTTTATACCATAGGTACCTCAGAATATCATTGGGAGTATGGAAGAGCTGGCCTGCTGCTGAGCCCTTATCGTGTTCCACCAGGGCATCAATGGCAAGCATTAAAGTCTCTTTCATTTTAATTTCCACACCAACTGGTAAGGCATAGTGCCCTAACAATATTTTAAGATTATCCGCCTGTGTGGCATCCAGGGCTACAGAAGACTCCAACAAACTTTTTAGGTGATGAATTACATCATCTTCGGTCCATAATTCCAGTGTTTTCAATTTGTTTTGCCCACCTTTATATACCAGTTTTTCAAACTCAAAAGGAGTCCCACAAAAAGGACATCCATTATACCTTTCCAGCGGAAAAGTGTGCTTTGGAATTAAATGCCCGCAAGGTAGTATTGTTCCATTTTTTGATTGAAAAACATTGGCAAACCAGGTCACGATATGGTCTACCAAAGTTTCTCCTGTTGGAATATCCCACTGCTTCACCAGCGGAGTCCAGTTTTTATTCACTCCGGTGATTTCCTTAAGCAAGTCCAATAATCCAAGTTTCGCTTTTGGCGAAATCCCATTGATCTTGTGGAGTAATTCTTCGGAAAAGGTAAACCCCAACTTTGAACAATTGGCCAGTAAAACACCGGTTGTTTCATTTAATTCAGCCACTCCACCGTTTACCTCCATATTTTTGGAGATGAACACTGCTTTTTGTCGAATGGAAACACGTAACAAATCCCTTTTCATTTTTCTTTCATTTTTAAATCAATAATCAGGTAATTTTGCTTCTGGTCATTACCTTAAAATGGTGGGGATTTCCCCGGAAGTAAGAAGCAATTGACCTAAATTTTAAAGTGTAATTAACCAACTTTCAAAGGCGGATTCGAACCGCAATAACCAATTTGTAGTAAGTTGATTTTGACCTTTTTTGTGAGGCAGGTGGGATTCGAACCCACGACCCGGGCGTTAGAAGCGCTGAAGTAAACTTTTATTGACCTACTGAAATTAAAAGCTAACCTGCTCAACCAGCTGAGCTACTGCCTCAAATAAACAGGTAATTGCATTAGTATTTAGAATGGTAGTTAAATTGAAGTAACTAATGCTTGACCTGTTATTTTTATTCAAAAAGAACGTTTTTATCTATCGATGATTCAAAAGTGATGGAGAAGTACGCAGTTTTTTTGCGTAGTGAATTTTTTATTGAAATTTTTTTTTAGAGCAGGTTCAAAATGATAAAAAAATCGGTGGGACTATGGGGATTTAAATTGCTTAATTTTTAGTGTGTTTATTTTTATGATATTCCAAATGAATATACTCTTTAACTTTATTAGATCTTTTTTCTCCAGTAAACCCTGCATCTTGGAAAAGGGTCTGTATATCATCAAAATCAAGAACTTTAAATCCTGAACAATCTCCTCCAATAACAGGATATTTAAAGCCAGCTTCATTTAAAAATCGATGCCCAAAATTCTCCTTCATTTCTATTAAATCTTTTTCCAAGTTTAACTTTTGATATATCGACCTCACAACATTTCCATTTTTCCAGACCGCTAGTTTAGCATCGCCTAAAGTTGTTTGTTCGTATCCAAAAATTACTTTAGTCTGAAAATCCAGAGATATCTTTATGAGAAACTCATCATGTTCTCTAACATCACTATAAAAATCAACAATAAGCTCCGTCCAGTTTTTAAGAAATGCATCAAATACGATAAAAGAATAATTCATCTGGTCCAGAAATACTTCTTTAAATTCATAATCAAAATTTTGTGTTCTTCCTGTTTTATAATGGTTTTTTAATAGTTCAACCACGGTTGCACTCTCCACTCCTTGAATCAATATTCTACTTAAAGTACCCATTTACCTTTTTAATTATACACAACATATATATATATATATAATGCTAGCTAAAAACCTTCCCCATAAATCTAAGGAATAGCTGTGACTAAATCGTAGAAAGTTATTAATGATATTATACTTCCATAGCCCAATCTTATCGGATTTTAACTCTTTATTATTCGCTACCTTTTTCCTTTTTGCGAATAAGTTGAATATTTTTTTTTTCAATTATGGTCAGAAATCCATTAACATCTGCATGTTGAGGTTTATACCAATTTTGTTGATTGAAATACTTTTCCATACTACCACCACTTCTGAAAATATATCCGTAACGGGCAAATATTTCATTTCGCATTATTTTCAGTTGTTGCTTGGTTAGGTTTTTAAAATCTTCATCTTGTAATAATCTAAGTGATGCTTCTGGGTATTTCCCGTTTAAATAAACTTCATCATCTGGGTATACTGAGCCAAACTCACCTCCTTCAGCAAATTCCTCTGTCCAAGGTTTGTATAGTAAAAGCCCAGCATGGAAGGAATCCCCATTACTATATTTCATGAATTCTCCATCAGTTTCCTTGGAAAAAAACTTTGTCCCTTCGATTCGAGTGTCGGTTAAAGTCCTGTAATGGTTAATTAATTGAGCCCCATCTGAAGAAAAACTTGATTCCATTATCTGAACTACTACTAAATCCTTATCAATTATGACCCTTACATCACACTCCCCTTCAGAGAACCCGAAATGATAAGTTTTTGAATATTCAAGTGTAGAACCTACTACCCATTGTTTCAAATTTTCGGATGATATTTTTTCATCTCCATAGTATTGGCAAAAACCCGAGAAGAAAATAAAACAGAAACTAATGATAAAAAATATACTTTTAGAATTCATACTACATGGTTACTATTGAAATATTTGCATTTCAAAGTGCCATGTAAATCTAAAAAAACTAAAACAAAAATTGGACTCTGTTTAAAGAATACCTTTTCCTTTTAAAAACAAAAAAAAGCAATTTGACGGAAGAATACCCTCCGCCAAATTTACCCTGATTGATGTAGTCATACCTCCTCTCCTACTCCACATGTGTGAAAACTTTATTTACTATTTTCCATTTCCCTTCCACTATGGCCAGGGACAAAAAATCATAATAATTGAAACCCAACATGGGCACATGCAACTTTGCCATGGCAGTGTTTCCCAAAATTTCCAATGACACAGTTTCCATGCGGTTTGCTTCTCCCAATTCAGCCGGGCTCTTCCTGTTTTGTACCCCTTGGAGATATTCCTCCAATGGTTTTTGATATTCATTTCCATTGATGTCTCCATATAAAATGGTGTCGGGATGAAAACTTTCCCGTAATTTTTCAACATTTCCTGTGAATAATCCTTCAAAGTAAGTTGAAATTACTTCCGATATTTGTTCTGATTTTTCCTGATACATTTTTCTAATTTTAAATGGCATGACCAACCGAATGCCCTCCGGCTATATTTAAAGTTTCACCTGTTACAAATTTTGAAGTGGCCAGATAATAAGCTGCCTCAGCCACTTCTTCCGGTTCCCCAATTCTTTCCAATAAGTGAAGACCAGCCAGGCTATCTGCATCTTCCACTCCAATTTTTCCCTGAAGCGGACTTCTGATAATTCCCGGAGCAATGGTATTTACACGAATATTATTTTTACCAAACTCAGCAGCCAGTTGTCTGGTAAGTGCATGAATTGCGCCTTTGCTGGTGAGAGGAGCAGTGGATGGAAAACCGGCAATAGCATGTTCCACCAATACAGTCCCGATATTAATTATTGAACCGCCTTCTGGCTGTTTTACCATCTGCCTGATCGCAGCTTGTGTGGTGTAAAAAGTTCCTTTCAGGTTTACCGCTAAAAACTGGTCAAGATCATTTTCGCCTACCTCTAAAAAAGGCTTTGGCTGGAATATTCCCGCATTATTCACTAAGACTTCCACACTGCCATATTTTTCAATGGCCGTCTCCACCAATTTTTCCCCTGTCTCCTTTTTGGTAATATCACCTACTACCAAGTGTGCATGATAAGGTGCTCCCAATTCATTGAAGGCTTCCAACAATCTGGATTCATTGGAGGAATTCATAATTACATTTAGGCCCTTATCCAGGAAGTATTGGGTAATAGCCTTCCCTATTCCCGTAGATGCTCCGGTGATTATAGCTGTCTCTTTTTTCATGGTTAGCTTTTTTTAAATTTTTCTGAATACATTTTTGAATTTACTCCCCAGTTGTCAACCGGTACTTCGTCTATGACAACATGAGTGGTAGCAGGGTTTTTTTGGAGTACTTCCACCATTAGGTCGGTCACTCCTTCGATCAATTTCTTCTTTTGATCTCTGGTTACATTTTCATCTGTAACCTTAATGTTGATATAAGGCATAACTTTTTGTATTTGATTTGCTTACAAAGCTAAGCCCGTACATAAAGCGCTGATAGGGGGTATATCACCAATATGAAGTGAGGTAGATCACACTTTCAAAAAACAAAACGGGTAAATTTGGCGGGGAATTTAATTCTGAAATCTACTGAGGGTTTCACGGGTTACACCCAGATAAGCCGCTATAAACTTTTTAGGCACCCGCTGAAATAATTGCGGATATTGGGCCAATAATAAATTATACCGTTCCTGAGCAGTATTCCTCAGGAGAGATAAAATCCTGTTTTGAAGCGCCACATAGCCGGCCTTGGTCTTTTTACCCCAAAACCTTTCCATCTTGTGACTTTCCGAAGTGAGTTTTTCCTTGTCTTCGTAAGTGATATACAACAACTCACAATCTTCTATACAATCAACCGAAGTTTTAGCCAAAGATCGATTGATAAAAGCATCATAATCGGTTGTCCACCAGTTTTCCATGGGAAACTGCAAAATGTGCTCTTTGCCCTGATCATCATAAAAATAGGACTTCAGGCAACCCTTTACCACCCAGAATTCCTTATTTACCAGCTCTCCTTCTTCCACAATGAACTGATATTTTCGCTTTTTTACAGGTTTGAAATAACTGAAAATTTGCTCAAATTCCTCATCGGAAAGGGAAACAATTTCTTCAATATGGCTTCTAAGTCTTTGGGCTCCTGAATTCATTGGATAAAGCTAATAACCTTTGAGAAAAACTCCATCAATTCACTCTGCTTTCTTTTTTCCTGGCTCAATATTCCAAAATATTTGGTTGTGGAGCAATGAAGCTGGCTTTCTTAATCAGTATTGAAAAATACTTCTCATCTAACTTGCAGCGGTTTTCCCCCAAAATTGGACGAAACTTTGGTAATTCCTTCCCTTAAAAATTAAGCGCAAAACCGTCACTTCTGTGACAATAAATATTTATAGGAAATAAATTGTTTATGGAAAAACCAAATCATTTTAATGACCATTCACGTAATTTCTTGCTTAATTGTAGAACAAATAGATTTTAATAGTTACATTTGTTCTACAATTAAGAAACTAACATGAAAGAAACAAAATTAGGAGAATTTGAAGAAGTAATCTTACTGCTTGTAGGTATTCTGGGAGAAGAAGATGCTTACTCTTTTAAAATTACCCAGGAATTTAAAGACCAAACAAGAAGGTCCGTTTCAATTGGGGCTGTCCATTCTACGCTTTCAAGACTAGAAGATAAAGGTTTTTTAACTTCTGAGATGGGTAAAGCCACAGCTGAAAGAGGAAGCAGAAGAAAGCGTATTTATGCTATCACAGCTTATGGTAGAAAGACATTGGAAATTTCCAGAGATTTTAAAATTTCTTTATGGAAACAGTTTCCCCATTTCGGAACTGATTTTGGATTACAATTTACCTAATGAATTCTTTTTATGAAAAATTCCCATCCTCCAAGAATCGCCAATAAATTACTGCTTTGGTTCCTAAAATCTGATTTGGTGGAGGAAGTTCTTGGTGATTTGGAGGAACAATATTTTGAGAATTTAGAAAAATATACAAATCGAAAAGCCAATTGGCTTTATTGGTATCAAGTACTGAATTATCTCCGACCTTTTGCCATAAAAAATATAGTCCCTGTCTCAAAAATTTCTAATGGCATGTTTAAAAGCTATTTGAAATTAAGTTGGAGAAATTTAATAAAGCAAAAACTCTATTCAAGTATTAATATAGGAGGCCTTGCTATTGGGCTGGCAAGTTTTATAATGATTTTCTTTTATGTAGAACATGAGCTTTCTTATGATAATTTTTATCCGAATGAGCAGCAAATTTATCGTATCACACAAAGGCAACCAGGCAATGTATATAAAGGATCAGATTATTTTGCTGTTACGCCAACTCCTTTAGCCTCAACATTAGAACGAGAGTTCCCTGAAGTCATCAAGGGAACTACAATCAACTATTTAACAGCTCTTATCAGCAATGAAGATGATAATTATTGGGAGGAAGGGCTTTGGGCTGATCAGAATTATTTTGAAGTTTTTAATTATCCACTTTTATCAGGTGATCCTCAAAAAGTATTGGAAAAACCATATAGCATTGTTCTTACAGCATCCTTTGCCAAAAAGATATTCGGTAATTTAAATCCTTTAGGAAAAGAGTTAAAATTAAAGTTTCACCAGGATGAAAATCAATATAAAATAACAGGGTTGATTCCTGATTTACCAGAAAATTCATCAATTAAATTTAACTACATTGTCAGTTTTGAATCTAACAATCACTATTCAGAAGCATTGAAAGAAAATAGTTGGAATAATAATTCGTATTTCACTTTTTTTCTCTTGAAGGAAGGTGCCAATCCAGCACAACTTGAGCAAAAAATAAAACAAGCTGGTATTCCCCAAAAATATCAAACAGATAAAACATATCCATTTAAAGATGAATATTATGTGAATTCCTTAGCTGATTTGCATTTGAATATGAGTCCCCTATTTGATATTGGTTTGAAAGGTAATAAGAAATATGTTTATTTTTTCTCGGTAATAGCCATTTTAATCCTGGTTCTGGCTTGCATCAATTATATGAATTTGGCAGTGGCTCGTTCCATTAATCGTGCTCGGGAAGTTGGTTTGAGAAAAGCGATTGGAGCTTTTCGCCAACAACTTATTGTCCAATTTCTTGGGGAATCGATCCTGATTACCCTAATCGCCTTTGTAATAGCCCTGGGTATGGTGCAACTGGTTATTCCTTACTTTGGCTATTTAATTGAAAGACCACTTAAACTGGATTTATTCAGTAATAATTTAATGTTGCCAGGAATTCTATTCTTATTATTTTTTGTAGGAACATTTTCAGGAAGTTATCCAGCCTTTTATTTATCGGGACTACATCCGATTAAGGTATTGAAGGGAAAAATTGATAATAAATCCAGAAATTCGAATTTACAACAAAGCCTTGTAATTGGGCAATATGCAGTTTCTATTATTCTAATAATTGCTTGTATAGTGATATATAAGCAACTTCAATTCATTCAAAAAAAAGAATTGGGTTATAACAAAGAACACATAATCACCATTACTGTAAGGGATATGGGAGTGGTGAATAACATTCAAACTCTGAAAAATAAATGGTTAAGTTATCCTAATATTAAATCTGTAACCTATTCAAACAATCTTCCTACAAATATTTCATCCAGCACAATTATCAATGATGACGATGATATTCCTGAAAATGATTTGTCTATCTATGAGACAAGAGTTGATTATGATTATTTAGATGTTTACGGTATAGAATTAATTGCCGGACGAAATTTTAGCAGAGAGCATAAAAGTGATATAGAAGAAGGCTATCTGATAAATGAGACAGCAGCTCTTGCCCTTGGCTGGACTCCTGAACAGGCCATTGGAAAACAATTTACTCATAATGGTGTAGAAACGGTTTTAGGAGTAGTCAAAGATTTCCATATGCATTCTATGCATCTTTCAATTGAACCTTTAATGATTCATCTCACTAAGGGTTGGGTAGGAAATATTGCAGTCAAAGTACATCCAGAAAATTTACCTGAAACCATCTCTTACATGGAAAGAAATGTGAATGAATACACAAAATATCCATTTGAGTATAGTTTTTTGGATGAAAAATTTAACCAACTGTATAAAGCAGAAGAAGTTTTAGGAGAAACTTTTGGATTTTTTACAATTCTTGCCATAGTTATTGCCTCAATGGGTTTGTTTGGATTGGCTGCTATTTCAGTTGAGCATCGAGGAAAGGAAATTGGAATCCGTAAAGTTTTGGGAGCCTCAGCAATAAGTATTGTTTCTTTAATAGCTAAAAACTTTATCAGGATGGTAGCAGTGGCTTTCATTTTGGCTATTCCTTTAGCTTGGTATCTAATGGATAAATGGCTTCAGGATTTTGCCTTTAGGATTGAAATGGAATGGTGGATTTTTATTCTATCAGGTTGCATTGTCTTTTTAATTGCTTATTTAACCATTGGTTATCAAACAATTAAAGCGGCTTTATTGAATCCTATAAATCGTTTAAGAAATGAATAATGGACATTGTTGGTTCCAAGTTGGACATACCAGAGCAACCTGCCCCCCCAAATCTCTTATTTTGTAGGGGTTCCAGAACAAATAGTTTTGGGATGGAAAATTAAAAAAAATCTTCCCCTATCCGCGGAGTACCGAACCATTTCCAGAAGGGGAAATTGATTTACATCTTAAAATTTTAATATGTTTAATTTTAAAACTCAGCTCATTTTTCAAGGTAAAAAACAGACTCAAATTGACTTTCCCCCTCGGTGAGGGGGTTAGGGGAAGGAAATTGTATTTTCTCACTAGTTACATTTTTAAAAACCCTACAAGATTAACCCAAATCCGGGTCGGTTGCGCCAAATCAAACACTAATTTTCTTTGAGGTAAAAAATTAAGCTAAACGATTTCAAGTATCCCCGTTTCCAAGGACCATCTGTCTGGAAGAAAGCTTCCAAAACTTATTTTAATTCTACTATAGTATGCTTAAGAAGCTGGATCTCTTTAACAAATATAGGTTCAGTGGTATTACTGTAGATCACCATGTTAAACCAAAACTTTTTTCCTCCTTCACCAAAAATAACGAAAAACCAGCTCAGTCCGTTTTCACTGGCACTGTTTGATCCGTGTTATCCAGACATTACTGCAAAAAGTAAATATTTATTTCAGGACTCTAAAAATAAAGGTCCTTTTGCATCAAAGTATTGGAATTTTATAAAATTGTAAAATTCTAAATGATAAATCCGGCTATTTTTCCCTCAAGACAGTAAATGTTTAACCTCTACATTATACATTCGCAGAAACTGATCTATCAAATTTATTACAGACAAATGATTTCAACCCGGCTAACTTCTATTTTCTTTTTCTTAATCTTCTTACAATACTCGGCATTATATGCGCAACAAACATTCGATAAGGGTTATGCAGTACAACTTTCTTCGACTGTAAAATATCCAAGATATGCCCGGACTGAATTTCCTCAGGATAAGGTAATTGCAGGGTTATTAAATGGTACAATTGTTTCTCCTTATCAACAATCATCTAAGCAAACCTCTTTAAACTGGGAAGAAATTAGTCCGGATGAAAAAAGCTATTTTAATAGTGAGAAGTTCAATTATGGAGGTTTGTATCTGGAGTATGAAAGTAACAAAAAGGAAATCATGATTTTGGATTGCTCTGGTAATGCCAAGGTATATTTCAATGGAATTCCCAGAGAAGGAGATCACTTTGATTATAATGTCACCAAGCTTCCAGTACAAATTGAAAAAGGGACCAATTCTATTTACCTGACAGGAGGAAGAAACCCACGCATCAAAGCTAAATTGTACAAACCTTCCTCTCCTGTAATACTATCAACTGATCAAATGACTTTACCTGACCTGATTATTGAAGAAAATGGCGAAAAATTAGGCGCTGTAATGGTAATAAATGCAACCAATAAACCCGTAAGGAAATATGTTTTGGAATGCATCATTGGAGACCAAAAACGGATAACAGAAATTCCCACCATCGAAAGACTTACTTTTCGAAAGGTGCCTTTTGGCATCAGTGAATTAACCGGAGTAACTGACAAAGAGATTGATGTGCAACTTAATCTTTTAACTAATAAAGGGGAAAAACTTAATTCTATTCATTTTAAAATTAAAAACAAGCATTTTATAGAATCGCATGACAGGACTTTTATCAGTAAAATTGATGGCAGTGTACAATATTTTAGTGTGACGCCTGGCAATATAAATGATAAGATTACTCCAGCCTTGTTTTTTTCAGTGCATGGTGCTGGAGTAGAAGCAAGGAATCAGGCGGCTGCCTATCAACCAAAAAACTGGGGACATATAGTTTCTCCTACCAATCGTGGTCCTTTTGGTTTTGCCTGGGAAGATTGGGGCAGACTTGATGCCCTGGAAGTTCTTGAATTAGGAAAAAGTCTTTTTAAACCCAATCCTAAAAAAATATACCTTACCGGCCATTCCATGGGTGGTCATGCCTCCTGGTATCTTGGTGCTACTTATCCAGATTACTGGTCTGCCATAGCCCCTTGTGCTGGCTATGCTGAATTACATGAATGGATTAAATACCAACCAAAGCATAATACTGAAATACAACGCATGTTTATTAGAGCCAATAATCCTCAAAGTACCAAATTACTTGCGAGTAATTATTTACATTATGGGGTATATGTGAATCATGGAGATGCAGATCCGGTCGTTTCTGTGGAGCATGCCAGGGAAATGCGGAACATTTTAGGCAATTTCCATCCAGATTTTGCTTATTACGAATATCCAGGAGGAAGTCATTGGTATGGTGCTGAATCTGTGGATTGGCCTCCTTTATTTGAGTTTTTGAAAAGCCATAAGCTTCCTGAAACTGCTGAAGTCAGAACGTTAAAATTTTCTACAGCCAACCCGGGAGTCTCTGCGACCTCAAACTGGCTGAGTATTTACCAACAAATTCATCCATTCCAAGTCAGCAATGGAAATTTTAAAATCAGTGAAGATTCATTAATCCTCAGTGGAACCACACAAAATGTAAAGTTGATAAAATTTGATTTGGCTAAGGCAGCCTTAAAATTTCCAGGTAAACTTAAAATTGACGATCAGGAATTTATGATCAATAATTCAAAAACAGAAATTTATCTGAAATTAGCGGAAAGTGGAAAATGGATCGTAAGTGAACCCGCTGGAAAGAATGAAAAAAGTCCCCACAGAAGTGGAAACTTTAAGGATGCTTTTCGTCACAATATGGTTTTTGTTTATGGAACCAGTGGAAGCAAAGAAGAGAACCAATGGAATTATTATAAAGCCAGATTTGATGCGGAATCTTTTAGCTATAGAGGAAATGGTTCTATAGAAATTATTCCAGACAAACAATTCCATCCTGATGAATATAAAGACAGAGGTATAATCATTTATGGAAATGCGGATAACAATAAAGCATGGAATTTTCTACTGAATAGTAGCCCTGTACAGGTAAAAAATGGAGAAGTGAAAATTGGAGATAAATCGATATATGGAGATGATCTGGGCTGTTATTTCATCCAACCACGGCCAGATAGCGATATTGCATCTGTAGGAGTAGTGGCAGGATCAGGAATTGAAGGAATGAAGGGGGCTCATGCCAACCAATATTTTGTTGCAGGTTCCGCCTTTCCCGATCTTACGGTTTTTAGAAAAAATATTTTTGAAAAGGAATATGATGCTGTAGAATGTACCGGTTTTTTCGGTAATGACTGGAGTGTAGAAAAAGGAGAATTTGCATGGAAAGGTTCGGTTGCAAAAAAGGGGAAATGATTATCGTTGAAATAAAAAAATAATGAACAATTTCAAGTCACCTCATTTCTGTGGGCGTTCTGTCAATTACCATGGGGTTTGAGATGATGCAAATGATAAAAAGCAACAATTCAGTATTTGGAATGGATCACCAGAACCATTCAGAGAAAAACTGACACGTGAAATCCATCTGATTGGAAGACAATTTTTCTATTGCTATTCAAGTCTAGCTTTTAAAATGGAAGAAATTTTGGTTTGTTTACTCGCTATTTTCCCTTTGGCTAATTCTTGATTTCGCTTCCCTGAACTGTAAAACCACTTCTCAATTTCTAGCCCTAACATATTGGTTCAGGTTTCCATTTTTTCCCATTTGAGTTGTAATTTGGGTATGTAAGTGATTGCCTTAAGACAAAATGGGGTTACTTACTAGAGATAAAAAATTAACCTGTGGATATGGGCTTTTCGGCATTTAAACCCGAAAAGCCCATGGTTTTACTTTAGGAAGCAAAAAAATCAATGAAGTTATTTTTTTACTTTTTCAGGATAAACTTTTTGTATTCTACGGTCCCATTTGAAAGATAAAAAACACCAAGGTATAAGCCTGCACTTTGGCTATTTAAATCTAATTTAAAGTCCCTTTGGTTGGAAGAAACAGGCTCTTCGTGAATAAATCTCCCATCCACACTTCTAATATAAAATCTTTCAATATCGATTTTTGAATTAAACGAAATATTTATAATATCCTTGGAAGGGTTAGGATATACTTTAATAGTTGAATTTTCCTGGAACTGTATATTATTTGCTTGCAATTTACTACTAATTCTACTACCTGGAGAATTTACAATATATTCAAAATAACCACCGCAATGTAAATATTCTGTATTCATGTTTCCGCAAGTAGAACCCGTCCAGGAACCAGTGGAATAGGCATTTTCCGATTGATAATCTATTCCATCAACCACAATTTTATCGACCCGCAAATCCCTTTGGGTACCGTTATCATTTAGGTATTGAATTCTTATTTCATCTCCCGATAAGATTTTAGAGGTATGATTGAAAGTAATATTCTGAAAAGTACCATTGGAATAATTTCCTCCAATATTATTATATGAAGCAACAGTATTGCCATTAATAATTAAAGCTAAATTTTCACTACCATGTTTACCTGCAGCTAAAATTGAAATTACTGAATTAGGAGGCGATGAGTTATCCGTTTTAATAATTTCTACATAATCTGCCACACACCAGTTTTCAATAGCTCCAATTTCTAATTCATGATTTCCAATTGTTAAATTGATGTTATTTGCTTCCATTGTTCCCCAATATGATATCCCAAAGCTGTTATCCTGAGAAGAAATAGTGGAATTATCTCCATTAAAAGAGGTGAGGTTATTGTCTATTTTAAATTGATATCCTCCTGGCCAATAAGCCGTTGAGCTTGCCGAATTTCCAGATCTTAACCTTACCTTTATTAAATACTCACCAGCCGAAGAAATATTAAAAGATATCTTAAACTTATCTCCAGAATCATAAAACTGAACACCTTTTGTTCCGCTAAGCATGGAAAAGCCACCAATACTTGCCTGAATGACACCCTTTGAACCCACATCATTTACCACTTCAAAATAATCCTCTAATTCATATCTCGTAGTATCATTAGTGGTACTTCCACCTGTTTGGGCATCGATTAAAGAGCTGTAAGACGAACTTTCACCTGCCTGGTTTGTTTTCATTTTAAAATAATAAACTGTGCTTCCTTGTAAACCACTAAATAACTTAGATTCTTGGTTAAATAATACTGTAGTGGAGTCATTTAAATTGTTTGGATTAGTTCCATAGAAAATAGTATAATTATCTCCTGAAGGAGCATCAGTCCAGGATAACTGGATTTCTGAAGAGGAAGTAGAAATGGCATTTATATTCGATGGAGGTAGAAGATTTAAAATTGTATTTCCAGTATCTAAGGGCCAAAAATATCCTTCATTAATTGCGTTAACTTTAAATTGGTCTAAGAATTTTCCTTGAAAATCAACTTCCCTTCTGCCCGCTCTCCAATCTAGCCAAGATATGCCTAATCTTTCCAATGATTCTCCATTGTATAATTCATTCGATAACTGGGGAACATAACTATAAGTACCAGGATAATCCCACTCTGTACAAATTACTGGATAATTATTTTTTAATGCTATTAAGTTGCTTTCTATATTGGGACTTATACCATAAAAATGAAAGCCTACAGATTCATTTGTCCAATCAATAGAAGGATAATCACTTGAAAATCCTGCCACTACAGCTTCGATATTGTAAACCAGGTTTTGGAAAGAAAATAAAATGATATGAGAATTAGGTGCTTTTCCTCTGACAATGTCATATAATTGTTTAAAGTTAGCATAATGACCATTGTTTCGGTAATAATTTACATTTGTATTTGAGTTGTAAATTGGTTCATTTAATAACTCAAATACCACATGCGTTTTATTTTTATATCTATCAGCTACTTTATTCCAAAATTCGGTAGCAAAATCCATTTCATATCCCACCTGAAATTCAGTTAACCAACAATTTACTGGATCTATACTATTATTTTTATTCCCTACATCATGAAAGTTAATAATCGCATACATTCCATTATTTTCTGCATATTGAACTAAGGAATCAATATATGGTAATTGCTCATCTACAGTTAAATAATCACAACCCCTATGTCTGGCCCAGGCATCAAAACAGACGATTCTCATAGCATTTAAATGCCCGTCATATTTTGCTCTGATCCAATTATTTTCATTCGAAATCCATAATACTTCATCATTTAAATGACCTTTACTTAATGGCATTGGTCCCCCTCTTAAGTTTTCTCCATTGTCAGCAACTACTACATTGTTTATAATTTGGACCCTTCCTCGCATCTGCGAAAAAATAAATTCTGGGAAAAGGATGCAAAAGGTAAAAATTGAAAGGATAAGATAATTTTTCATCTTCCTGATGTTTTGTATTGTAAATAATCATTTTTAAAAATAGATATAAGGTAAAAAACATGTTTTACTGAAAAGATGACTATTTACACAAAATGACATCAAATAAATTTCATTTTTTTTAAAATTTTAAAAATTATTCTGCAACTAACACATGAAGTACTTTGTTATAAAGTCTTTTTTATATAAGTATTCAAAATTTCACTAAGCTTTTCTTAGTATAAAAGAAATGAACCAATATTTTCAAACCCTTTCAATCCATTTCTCCAGATGCACTACAAAAATGTGTGCTATCTGCTTATTCAGAATTTTCCCTTTATGATTTTATTTTAAAGGATAATTCCGTCTTTATTTGCTGATGAGTTTCTTAATTGTATGTCAGCAATGGTAATGGCACTCAACGTAAGGGATTTACGGAGTGAGAATTTTACAGGTCGACTAACCATACTTAAAAAATAAAGATGCTGCACCTAAGCCTGGAGTTATGTCCTAAAATAGGGAAAGCCACACCTCCGAAAACATATCCTTTCCAATAATTTTTATTTCCAACCTTACAATGTTATTTAAGGTCCTTGATGATCAGTTTAAATTGTAAACAATTTTCCCTAATTGAAAATGGAAGGTGTAGGTCCTGACCATCCTTTATCCAATTGTTCAATTGGTGAGAATAGGTTATTTCTGGTATCAGTTTGAAAATATTTCCTATCTTTATTTCATAACCAATACCCATATCCAACCCATAATTTATCCCTGACAAACTGTTTATGATATCAAGTTTTTCTTCATCACCAGCAGAAATATCAAAACCTGCATAAATCCCACTGGTTAAGATAACATTCCTCGTGAGATAATATCGGATAGCCACAGGCAATTTAATTACTGAACGGAAAAAATTTTCTTCCTTAATTTCCTCGTTTAATTCAAATTTTGACCTATATGAATCAATACTCATTATTATGGTAGGCATAACACTAAAAATAATTTTTTTTGTCAGCTTGTATCCAAAATAAAAACCTAGATCAATCGTACCTGAATGTGGTTCAAGGTCGAATCCTTCTGGTTTTTCTGTCATTGATACCCTATACGCTCCTGTTCCAACTACAAACCCATAAGAATACCTTAAATCATCATAATTCTTGATAATATTACCATGTTCATCATACTTTTTCCAGTATTGAATACCACCTGCATCTCCATAGTATATCTCCTTTTTTAACCTACCCTCTTTAGTATAAAATTTCCACAGACCGGATCTTCCTAAAACAATACCATTTTTATCAATTTCTAAGTCTTCTCCTTTTATATGTAGAATGCCTCCGTGATAGTATTTAGTAAAAGTTGCCTTCTCTATGGATTTGTTGATAATATAACATATTGTAGAGTCTGTATAAATTGCCTTATTAATTTGTAAATAGTTTTTATGAACCTTATCCCAGCTTTTATCATCCTCCTCGGATATATAGTAAAGAGATACATCACGCTCGAACTGGGCTAATACTTCGGGCAATAAAGAAGTGCTAAAAACTAAAACAAAGAAGATCCCGAAATATAATTTTCTAATATTCTTTATCCTAAATATTCTATCTGACATAATTCTTTTTGCTATTTTAACTTCTGGTGGGCTTATTTTTTTGAGGATATGTAGTTTTTTAAACAGAAAACAGACGGCCTCCTCTACCCTACTTTACTTTTTATTTCATTTTACCTTTTTGCATCAATTATTCTTTTCCTTTATTCTCATTAAGCCTTTTTTAATTTTATAAGAAAACGCATATTCCGTACTTCATCAACAAAATCATTTAATTCCTTTAACTGTTTATATTCGGTTTTAGCAACTATATCTTTAATAATTTTATAGTTGGATTGAATAATCATTTGGTTATCACTGACATGTTGAAGATTAAAAATATATTGTCCTAACTTATTCTTGATTTCCCATTTATTTCTTTCATTATTTATTATTTCAATATCACATGGAAATTTCAAAATAAAAATGCAAAAATCGGTGTAGGTATAATCCAGATAAAAATTAAGATTGGTAGAATCTTTTTCACTGGCAATCTGGCTATGCTGAATTAAATCATCAAAAGTTACACTTACAATACTATCATTAATAAAGGAGATACTATTAGAAATTGATCCTTGTCCATTCATACTATAAACAAAAGGTCTGTAATTTTTTAATTCTATACTGGTAATAGAATCTATACTCAGGGAGGATTCATCCCCTTCAAATTCAGCTATAGTTTCATAAAAATCATGCAATTCCTTATCCTTGTCTAATAAACCATTAAAGCTTCTTATATCTGTTGACAATCCCCCTGCTACTGAAAAATTAGATTTAAAAGAAGTTTCTTGTTGATCTATATCCACATCACAATAAAAAGCCTGTTTTAAATAATTAAATTTTGGGTGCATCCCATGTAATTTAATAACTCTGGTAATCACTGAATCGACTTCGGCCATTTCCAAATCCATATTAATAAACTTATCTTTATTTTTTATTTTTTCAGTTAAAAAGGGTTTAGCAATTACCGCCTCTACATTATATAATGAAGTTGGAATTTCATTTACCTGATATTTAAACGCAATTTTGTGTGGATAAAGCAACTGTAAAGAACCGTTCTCAGATTCGAAAGCAAAAAAGATATGATCATATTCCCCTTTTCTAATGTAAAAAGGATCAATCCTTCCCAACCTCTTGCTCCTTGCAAAAACTGCCCAAAAATCAATTTCCAGATCTTCTAATAATTGTCTGTAAAGCCTTTTGATACTAATCGGATCAAAACGCATTTCTTTCAAAAAATAACCTGTAGTTTTGAACATTTCCTCACTATAAGGTTGCTCTATCTCAATGTTTTTATAAATATCGGCAAGTAATAGACTTAGCTGGTAGTATTTACTGCTGTCCTTTGCTTCTCCAATTACTCTTCGTTTCCACTTTTTGTAGTAAGAGGAATTTTCATAGTCAATTCGAAATGGCTGTGTAAATACGTTAAATTCCTGATTGTAAACATCTTTCCATGTTCTTAACTCACTCCCTCTGTTTTCTACTGAATAATAAATATAGGGTAATTCACAGGGTAAGCAGGTGTATTCGTTTTCTGAAACTCCATCTACCTGTTCCATTTTGAATAAACAATAAACCAAAGTATCATTGGAAAGGACTTGAGGTTCTGGAAATCCATTATAGGATTTATATCTTACCATTAAATTCGGAGGAGTTCTAATCGTAAATTCTGTATTCACACTTGGAATGTCACTATATAAATTCACAAAATCCTGAAGTTCATCGTAGTCTAAACCTTCCGAATAGGAATATATGGTCTCAATAGTATCGCCTGGTTCTACACCTGGGATGGGATAGTTAATTATTTCAACATGATCTTGTCTTTGTGATAGTTGTTCAAAAACCAGATTTGAATCTAATTCCACCATTGTGCCATCTGCTTTTAAGGTCTTAACTTTTAGACTTAGTAGTCGGTCGGCAACCTGACTCTTTAGATTAAGGAAAGCATATTCTTCAACTCCTGGTCTATTGTTAATCACCAATTTATTTTGGATTGTAGTTTTTCTTTTATAGCCTAACAAAAATTTTGAAACTACCACATCCGTATACGAATGCAAAAGAAAAGCATCTGCATTTTTACAATGCTCTGTAAAAGACTGATCAGGAATAGTGTCATTAGCAAAAATACTATTGCAGAAAAATAAAAATATCCAAAGGATACAGTAATATTTAATTCTTCTTTTTAAGAATAATTGGTTCATTGATTATCTTTTTGAATGATTTTAAAATATCATTAATATTATTGAGGTTCTCTTTTTCGATAAATAAATTGTCAAATGAAAATTCATAAATGAACTCAATAATAAGATCTGAAGGATTTGAAATCTTTAAGTTCAGAGATAAACCCTCATTGGAGAATGAGTGTTCAATCGGATTAAAATTCTGAAAAGATTCATCCATTTGGATCCTTAATTTAACTTTCTTTCCCACCGTACACCCAAGATAAGTTCCTTCTAGTAATGATTCCCGGTCCTCATTTTCTAAAATTCGAGGCAAAAAATCAATGAACAAAAAGTGATTATTTTCATCGCTAAATAACTTCCCAGAAATTGCTAACTTACCTTCTACATCAACCACATATTCATGGTTGTTAATTTCAAAATCAGTAATTGACTGATTTCCAAATACTGATTCATAATATTTTTCTCCAATATTTTTCATTTCCTCTTCACTAAAATCCATGAATTTATACCTTAAATTGTTCCCTGAAATACCATTATATTTTGCCTTAAATGCCCCATCCATCTGCATTTTTTCTGAATTAACTCGTAAGGTTATTTCATAGATAATTTCATTTTCAAGTGGTGTAAAACAGCTCATTTTGTAGAATTCACCACCATCCTGGGTAATAATTAAAATGGTACGCTCCTGTAAGCTTTGAATAGGGGTTTCAGGTAGATGTATTGGATCGGTAGGGTCTAAAAATATTGGTTTTTCATCAATATACGCCACACAAATCACGTGGTTCGCAGATCCCAATGATGGAAAATTACAATCGCTTATATGATTGTAAGTAGCTGCTAAAGCAACCTCACTTTGTATTCCTTTATAGTTTAAAGCCTCTGAAAGAAAATTTGATAAATCTTTGCAATCTCCCTGCTTACTGTTAAATACTTCATTAGCCTGAGAGGGGATAAAAGCACCCATTCCTATTTCAATGGCCACATACTTAAAATTGGTCCTTACATAATCATAAAGAATATTCATTATTTCTTTTTGATCTGAAACTCCCGCTGTAATTTCATTAATTTTACTAATAGTTTTGGGGTCGAGTCCTCTCCTATCCTTTACCTTCTTTAGATACCAATCATTCATATACTCCTTCTCTTTCCCTTGAAAAGCCTTCGGAACAACAACTGTTCGCATCATAGGTACTTTGAGGTTTCTATAAATACCATAATACCTCAATGGATTAGATGCTATTTTTGAAGGAACAACTTCAAGCGTCCAATTTGTAGAACCAACTAACTTGCTGGAATTTATTGAAAGGAACTCTAGTGAATCTTTATGAATAATGTTATGTGCAAACCAGAAATGATCAGGAATAGATACCTGATATTTCAAAGTATCTACATCATAATAGCTAAATAAAGGTAGGCCGGTAAAATACATCAGTTCCTTGCATTTTATCCTATATTCAACTTTGGCTTCTATATCGGGTGGAATGATTATGGCTTTAACTTTTCTACTGGTTATAAATTCAAATTCCACATCATCTTCCTTGATATACGGATTTTTTTCTGGTTTAAACCTTTTCCCTTTTTTAATAAACAATTTGATATCGGTTACCTCTTCCAATTCACTATCATAATAAATAGGAAACATTAGGGCATGATCACTCTTTTTCAATAAAACACTTACTTGAGTGGTAAATGAGGTGTCGTTTTCTATTTGAATATACTCATTTCTGGTATGAATATAAATATCCTGGGCAATCCCATAGAGTTGAATTAAAAATAAAATATGAAGGAACAGTAATTTTAAATATATTTTTTTCACTAGTTGAATGAAAGGTATTTAATAATCTGCTTATTGTTATGAAACTGACTGATACAATAGATATTTCATATAACGTATAAGTGTAAATGTATTGATTTACATATTTTTGAACAAATAAGCATTCTGGTAATAATGTAATATTTTGTTAAATCCCCTCCCTCGGGATGATATTCTATTTTAGTTACAACAGAGCTTGAAAGCAGGGTCGATATGAATGAACCAGTAAATAAAAAAATCATTTGGTAAGATTTTTATTGACAGGTATTATAAATTTCAACTATTTTTTTTACTAAGACTTACTATTTAGTATCGTTTAATTCCGAAAACTTTTGACAAAAAAATATAATCCCCAACTTCCACTGGCACGCTTCTCTTATCGCCTATATGTTTACTCTTTTATTATGTTTATGCTACCATTATAAGCTTCACCGTTCTTCATATTTCTAATATCATAATAATAAGTCCCTGACTCTATTCCCCCTCCTTTCCAGCCCCCACTTTTATAATACTTTTTAGAATAAACAGTTTCTCCCCATCGGTTAAATACTCTTAAATGCCAGTGACCTTTTTCAAAACCTTTTACAACAAAACTTTCATTATACCCATCACCATTCGGGGTAATTACATTAGGTATAAAAATGCACTTATCGTGAGTGATATAAATGGAATCTCTGAATACACCACAGCCATTATTGATCTCAGCCCAATACAGCCCCTCTTCGGTAACTTCAATGGTTGGTTCTGTAGACCTGGTATTCCACAAATATTTTGGGGTAGGTAAGTGGGGAGGGTAATAGGCGGTAAGTATCAAATTTTCATCTCTGCAAATAGTAGTATCCATCCCCAATTCAAAATTGAATGTTGGTGGTAAAACTGCCTCTTCTCTTAAATCATCAATTAAAATATGTCCTTCTCTGGTATCCTCTTCATCCTCATAATAGGCTTCTAAAATAATATAGTGGTAGGCTTTTGTTGGAGTGAAACTAAAATCAAATTTTGTCCAGGCATTACTTTCGGGAGTTGGAGAGGCCCATATTAATTCTTCCTTTGAACAAACATCGTTACCCAGCCAGATTCTTAGAATAACCTTTTCATCATTTCTGCTATAACTATTATTTCTTGCCGAATGGCTTAGCTTTATAGAATACTGATAACAGGAATCTGTGGAGAAAATTAAGTTTAATTTTTGAGAAACATACTCATTACCATCTCTGCCTATATATCCTCTGGTTACCATGGCTAAATATGTTCTACCATTTGAAGGATAGAGCCTCACATTTTGATGTCCAGGTTGCAAATTACTTGTGGTTTCAGAAATTTCACAATTCTCCCAAAAAGGTGCTGCTTTTCCAATATCAGTGCCTTCAAAAGAAGGGTTTGTTATCCTGTTTTGTCCATAAATATTTTGAACAATCAAAATAAAGAGTATTGATAAAATATTGAGGTGACTGGTTGACCACACTGTTTGTTTGAATGTTTAATTTTCTATGAATTATTCCTAGTCTTACTGTTGCCTAACTTAATCATAGATATATTTCATCTATTATTTGTCTATAATAATTTATCAAATACAAGCTTTTCAATAAGTTTGTCAGATGAACCTTTTGCTGATTCTGACAGTCCAAATGAAGCATCTACTTTCAAGTTAGCCCTCCAAACAGGAGTTTTTGAGTCAGGTTTAAATAACTTTATATCAAAGGTTGCTCCGGTATTTGTTGTTCCCCAACCATATTGATTAACAGTAGCTCTTCCTTCAGTTTGTTGAATAACCATTAATAGGTTGGGACCAAATTCATTTACTTTTTGCAAAATATCATCCTCACTTTCTAATGAGAGTGGCTCAAAATGATGGAATTTAGTCTTAACCCCTCTATTCTTTAAAGATTGGCCTAAATAATTATTAAATGAACTAAAGAATAATTTGGCACTTTCCGAACCCCTTTCCATAACATATAGCCTTCTAATTTTTTCATTAAAACCTGGCGATTTATTTGATGTTATATTCGTTGTAACACAACCAAATAATAGAATACAAAATACCAAAATTGATTTGCTCATAATTTTTTATTTTTTTATAAAAGGACAGCTCTTATTTGTTTTGTGGTTTTCAATTGTTGAAAAGTTTTTTTTTTGAATAATATAAATCCCCTATTGTACAATTTATCCTTGCAATTTTATTTGAAGTTAAAATTATCTGTTATTTAGACAATCACTTGACATTATTTTCTTCTATAAAATGAACTGTTTGATCACTATTTAATTTATTGTAATTGTAGCATATAATACTCTTTTATTCATTTTGGCTTGTGTTATTTCTTGCTATTTTCTATTCTTAATATTTTGCCAATTTTAAAATTTTTCCATTAGCACTAGGAAATAACCTTCCCAGTTACCCACGGTAATATTATTATTTGAACAGTTTAAAAAAATCACTTTATGAATTGCAAAAATCGATTTGTAAAAGTGAAGTTAACTCAACCTTAATTAGTTTTTTCAGGAAGAATCTCTGCTTAGAATTCAAATATCATAAACTCTAAACTTTTTTCAAAAAAAATATTTGACTTAACAAGTCTAAATCTTGATATTATACTATTTTTATGAATTTTATCACCTTTTTATATTGATTACTATCATCTTAATATTAAATTATTTTGGAAAATTTGTTATCCTGTGGAAGTATTACATTTTTGATAAAGTAAAAAAATAATTCCCATACCAATTGCTAGAGCAGTTAATTACAAGTTTTATTCCTGCAGTTGCTCTAAGTCGAATCGTTTTTCTCAATATTCCATTCTATCATTATTTCTACCTTTTTTTCATTTTAAACATTAGCTCTTGATTCCTCTAATCCTTATTCTGAGAAGGTTAATTTTTACCTATGCGTTTTTTTAAATTTATAAATATCTCTACTTCTTGATTCCCTTAAACTTCAAAGTTTTCCTTCTACTCAATTTTCATTTGTATTAAACTAAAAATATTTAATACTTATAACATTATATTATTAAATAAATATTATTAACATTATTAATACTGTATTGTAACAACAATACTATATCGATCATATTTTTTTATTAATATTAATAATATCATCTTTAGAATAATAAAGATGAATATATTTGTTATGATATTCCTGGTTTTTGATTTTTTACGATTTAAGCGAAAAAAACCATTGAATAATAGTTTTCCTTATTTTGAAAGAGAAAGCTTCTTAAATCGCATTTTTTTCACAAAAAATTTGAAATTGAAAATCATTGTTACTTTCATCAAAGTAAAAAATCATGAAAATCCATTACCTTGAAATTATTAATATGTTTAATACTATTAATACTGTATTAAATATTAAATATAATTAGTATTATATTATAATTTTAATATTGAAAATATTTTAAATATTAAATTAACTCATTATTATTGTGTTAATATTTTAATATAAATCATACTATAAACATTATTCATATTATAACAATGGTATTAGCAATTTCAAACCAAAAAGGGGGAGTAGGTAAGACTACCAGTGTTGGGGCAATAGGTGCAGCATTTGCAAAAATGGGAAAACGAGTAATTATGATTGACCTGGATCCACAAGCCAATCTTTCAACGGGATTAGGGATTAGCGAACCTGATACCTCCATAGATAAGGTACTTTTTGGGGAATGCTCAGTTGAGGAAGCTGTATATGAAATAGGTGATAATTTATACCTGATTCCCTGTACTAAATCTTTAGGTAGTTTCGAGATTGAAATGTTGAATGAGATTGGCAGAGAAAATCTCCTCAAAAAACAAACTAAATCTCTTAAGGAAGTGGCTGACATTATTATTTTGGATACTGCCCCATCTCTTGGGTTACTTACGGTTAATGCCCTGGCATTTTCCGATCATGTCATCGTTCCGATTCATGCCGAGAAATTTAGTATTGATGGTCTTAATGAAGTACTCATTACCATTTCAAAAATTAAAGAAGATATTAATCCTGGAATTACTTTTTCTGGCGCATTTTTCACTCAATTCAATAAGCAGAAATTATTGACAAGGGCCATGGAAACAGAAGTTATTGAATTAATAGGAGAAAACCTGCTATATAAGAATAGGATTCGGATTAATGTGGCTTTGCAAGAAGCCTATGCATTGGGTAAAACGGTTTTTGAATATGCCCCGGACTCTAATGGTGCAAAGGATTATCTCAAGTTATCCCAGGAAATTGGAAAATCAATTAATCTACATCAATCAGAAATGGTTGCTAAATAAAAACTATGGAAAGATCAAAAGCCAAAACTAGTGATCTCTTTAGAGGTACCACACGAAAAACAGCAAAGCATCCATTAGATGCCATTGCGGTAAATAAAGCAAAAGAACAGGAAAAAGTTTATGAGGAAGAACCACCTGAGAATGTGAGGCAAACCTTTTTACTAAACAGGGCGACATTAGAACGCATAAAAGATATCGTTTACTTCCAAAAAATTCAAGGCAATATTTATTATACCCAACAGGAAGTAATTGAGGAAGCTATTGATGCTTTGCTGGAGCAAATAGGGGAGGTTCCCGAAAGGCCTGAAGAAGAAAAGGAAAGGGAAAAAATGAGAAATGCCAAGCGAAGAACCAGAAAAAAGTAAAATGGAGCTCATAAAAATTTATCAGGGAAATATCATCTCCGCCCGAGAATTACATACTTTTCTAAAAGTAAAATCTAGGTTTAATGACTGGATTAATAATAGAATTAAGAAATATGAATTTCAGGAAAAGAGCGACTATACTAAAATTTTAGTACAGTTAGTAAGAGGGCAGGAGCAATACGATTTTCTTTTGTCTATCACCATGGCAAAGGAGCTTTGTATGGTAGAAAATAATGAATTAGGGAAGGAGGCCAGGAGATATTTCATTAAAGCGGAACAAACGCTCCAGGTCATAAAAAACAATAAAAGAATGGAAGCCTTTTCTAAATTGGAGGCTTCCAAAGAAAGGTTATTATCTAATATAAAAAATATTGGAGGGACCGAAAATGATTATATTCAAATTGATTTTGAAGGTAAAATGGTACTTTTTAATGGGAAGCCAATGGAGGATGTAGAACTTCCACTTATTTTACTGAAAGGTCGAGATTTTGCAACAGAGTTAACTAATGAGGGTTTTAAGGCCGGAATTGCCGATTTGGAGGAAGTGGAAAACCTAAACAAAAAGAACCATAAAGAAGTACGGGTGATGATAAAGCAAAATACGAATATGTTACCGGAAAATATGAATCCTGAAAAACCTGTCAATAATAAAAATATTGAAGAGTAGAAAAATTTTTTCTAAATAAAATTTTCTAATAAAAGATTTATTTCTTTTATTAATTATATAGAGAAAAAATGGTTTTCAATATATTGAAAACCAATAGGTTATACTCTTTTTTCCCGCATAATGTACAATTTTTGAGTCGTAATAGCCAATTGATAAGTCTTAATGTACAATCTGCAAGTCATATGTGATAAAGATTAAGTCAGAATGTACATCAATTAGGAATAAGTCATAATATCCAATAATTGAGTCATTTTATCCCGATATAAGTCATAATGTACATCAGTTAAGTCATAATGGACAGTAAATAAGTCAAAATATCCCTAATTCTGGTCATTATATACTCCATATAAGTCATAATGTACAAAATGTAAGTCAGAATAAACATCAAGCAAGTCATAATGTACATCCGATAAGTCATAATATCCCCAAAGCAAGTAAAAAAGAGAAAATTTTACTTGTACAGGAATGTTGGTTTGAATATTATTGAGTCATGGAAGAACAAGATTCAAATACCGTTAATTACCCGAGCCGATTGTTGAAGATTGAGACCAGGCAACAAATCAGGCAGTTATCAATTTTTGATAATAAAAATCAACTTAAACCGGATATTGCAAATGAGGTAAATAATTCCATTCATAGGATTTTAAAACTTAATGAGAATGGAAAAGACGAGTATTCAATTGAATTTCCACAGGAGATAGAGGATAGGCTTGATATTACCATTAGAGATAAAATTGCAAAGCAACTTACAGGTAACGAAGTAAGGTTATTGACTTCTGTGCTGATATTGGCACAGCTTGCCCAGTCGAGAAATGAACTGACTTATATGGAGAATATTAACAGGGCATCTTTTACAATCGAGCTGAGTATGTTGTATAAGTTTATGGGAATACGTTCTTCCGGTCAGGCCCAACGTAATCAGGTGAAAACCTCTTTTCAAAAACTTCATCATAGAGAATTTTTAATTCCCATTACCAAGTATAATCCGTCAAAGGGTATGGGACATGGATTTGAAATAAGAAGACTTTTAGAAATTCACTCCTTCCTTTCGTTTGAAAATGGCAGTAAAACTATTAAAGTGAGTGTGGATTCTTCCTTTTTAAATATTCCCTCTAACAAGCAACAATCATCCACTTATTTTGCTCTTCCAATTGATATAAATAAAAAATTAAGGGCAATTTCCACTGGTCGCCCTAATGTTGGGGTAGAACTTTTCATAAAGTGTTTGTATCAGGCCAAGCACTGTACTTCAGAGAATAAGGTAGAATATAGTTACAACCGCTTAGTGGAAATCATGAGACTTGACAAATACAAGCGTTCCAATAATTACAAGCGAATAAAGCCAACCATTGAAAAAGGAATGGATATGGCAAAAAAACTGGGTTTAGTATCAGAGGTAAAAGAGGAGGTGACAAAATTCGGTGAAATGAAGTTTGTAATCATCTTTGCTTAGTGGTTATTGACTCCTCAAAATTGATTTCATAATTTTTTATACTTTTAAAGGAATTGATCATTTGGCTTAAAATGAGCCCGTTGCACTCAGTATTTTTCATTTCAAGTTTTTCTTAAAATCTCTGCATCAATAATAAGCATATCATGGAAAAGGTGCAAAATATCAGGTTTGATCGATCAGGAAGTATTTAAGGTGAAAAGAATGGCTTTTCCTGTAGAACCGAGCCCAAAGGAGGGAGAAATTCCAACTGTCCCCATGGGATCATCAACTAAATTTGTATCTCCAAGTTGGTTACAATTAGGAAGTGGAAGTAGGGGAGGGGAAATTGTAAGCAAGATGGTATCACGCAGCGCATGATAGTGTGCTTTTGAGTGACGTATAAAATATTGTAATTCAGTAACTTGTAAAAATAACATGCGGCATATTATGCAGCATATAAATTATTATTTGCAGCATTTTCCAAAAATAGTTGACTTGAGTGGTCATAAAAGCTATTTTTATACAGCATATTAAGCCAAAATAGCTGCTGCATAGTGGAAAAGATTATAATTTCGGATAACCCAAACAGGTAAGTAATTACTTTAAAAAAAACAGCAGAAAAAGATTGAGAAGTGGTTTTCTTGATCTTATTCAACCCAACCACATTTATACAAGATTTGATCAGATATGTATGTTAAAATCCATCAAACGGGCAAATACGATTCCCACTACGATAACAATAGTGGGAGTTGTGGTGCATTGGTGGAATACCTGGAGAAGGAAAATGAGGGTAAGGACCTGTGGGAAGAGGAACATTTCTTTTCCCACGATGGGCAGGATTATCGTTCATTCCAGGTCAGGCATGCCATTGACAGCAATGGAGTAGGGGCGAAGCTGAAAAGCAAGGAGAGCAAGTTTTTTATGCTGACCATTAACCCCAGTGCAGATGAATTGGCACATATTGGCCATGATAAGGAAAAGTTAAAAGCCTACACCAGAGCGGTGATGGAAGAATATGCCAATAGTTTTGCCCAGACCTATAAAGACGGTACAAAAATACAGGGTAAAGATTTGGTGTATTTTGCCAAGGTAGAACATGAACGGAGCTATAAAAAAGAGGAAGCTAAATACCGGGAAGTATTTAAACATAACTATCAGGTGAGTGTAGAAATTAATGCCTTGAAAAGGGAAGTGGAAACATTGAAAGATAATGGTGGAAATCAGCAAAAGATCAATGCATTGTCTCAGCAGATTCTTAATCAAAACCAGAGTTATATCAAGGATAATTATGGAGAGGTAATTTTACCCGGAAGGAATAAAGGTGGTTCTCAGATGCATGTACATGTGATTGTATCGAGAATGGACAGGAAGAAAGAAGTGCGGTTATCACCATTTTCCAAACCCCGGAATGGGAAGGTAAAACTGAATGGAAAGGAGCATAAAATAGGTTTTGATCGCCATCAGTTTGTAGGAAGGACAGAGGAAATATTTGATAAACAATTTGGGTATGTAAGAGGGTATGAAAACAACTATGCCTACCGACATGCCAGAAAGCACGATGCAGTGAAGTATTTGGATATGGTGATCAATACTCCTAAATCACCAGAAGGGCTGGCTCGTTACATGTTGGAGAAGGCAATGAGGCAGAACAGGGAAGTCAGGAGTTTGATGCATATACCGACCACTGTTGGAGGGGTAAGGCAAAAAGTGATGAACAAAGTAATAGATGAAGTGGCGAAATCTATGGCCATATCTCCGGCAGGATTGCCAGTGCAGCTGATTAAGAAAGCATTGCAACTGGCTATAAAGCCTATTACCCGTGGGATTCAGTTTGGGTATTGAATAATAAAAAGACAGAAGATTTTTTTACTGATAAATTCAAATTTTAGCTGGCTTAAAGTATTTTACAAAGCAATCCTTAGACAGAAGTCAGTTTACACTCTCGAGAAAATTAATGAATATTTCAACAAAATATTTCTCCCAACGAATGGAGATAAATTCATCCTTGAACCATGGATATATTGAAAAGACCGCTTTAAAAGATTTAATATTGAGTAACAATACTTAAAAATTCAAAAGCAGTCTTTTTTACAATTCAACCAGAATACAATATTCTTATCCCATGTTTGCCTTAATTAACCATGAGATTATTTGTCTTAATCCCAAATTGAAACTTAGTTAATATCCAGGGTTTTGCTCCACGTTAGGATTTTGACCTATTACTGCTTGAGGAATAGGACTCATGTACATTCTGGGATGAAATGCCACTTCGTACTTCTCTTCTGGCTCCACACTATAGATCAGTGGTCCTGTTGCATCATCTTCATTGGTATATCGAATAACCATATTGTGACGAGCTTGATTCATCACTACTTCGGCCTGCTTTAGCCTCTTGTTATCCCAATATCTCTTGTTCTCAAAGCAAAGCTCAACACGTCTTTCCCGGAGGATTTCTTCACGCATTTCATCCTTCGATAATCCAGGCTTTATAATACTAAGTTTTGGAAGATTACTTCTTTCACGCAATTGATCAATGGCATCGTAAACCGAAGCATCTGGTCCATACGCTTCATTTTGTGCTTCTGCAAAATTTAGTAAAACTTCAGCATATCGATAAAAGATATAATTTTGTCCACTAGCATCATTTGCTGGTTTTGCGTCAGGGTTCAACCTCTTTTTCTGATAATACCCCGAATCTCCAACATCGGTCTTACCTGCTAGGTCAATTTGATTAGTTTTATCAGGGTTTGCATATGTCTTGTTGATTCTTGTATAAATGGTATCAGTAGTTGGCATCCAATCCATTTTATAGGGCGCTCCATCATATACAATGGCCTCGTAAAACCTTTGCTCTCTATTAACATATGGATTCTGAGGGTCGTATCCTGACCCTGGATCATTTATCCGCAAGCCATTAGCCATTAAAAATGCATCGACTACTTCCTGGGTTGGATTATAATTCCCCCAGGTCATATATTGACCTAAAACGTAGGTGACTCCTCCTCTACGTTCGTAGTTGCTGCCCATTCCACCAACATCCGCTAAGATTTGCCTATCCCATATTATCTCCTCGTTGTATTCGTTTGAAGCTCTAAAAAGGTTTTTCATATCTGGAAATAATCCATAAGGTCCGCCATTTCCATACTCATCAATAAACTTCTTATTAGTTGCTGCTGCTGTTGCCCATCTGGTAGGGTCAGCGTTGCCAAAAGAAACATAATTGCCTGGATCTGATAAATAAGCACTTCCACTATTAAATAATGGACTGGCTGCGAATAATTCTATCCAACCTTTCAGCGCAAGTGCTGCACCTAAAGTTGCACGACCTGCATCTAAGTTTCCAGCATCATATTTAATGTCGAGATATTCATTATTTACTATTTCCCCAAGTTCACCAGTTATGAAATTAAAGGTTTCTTCAAAAGTAGCTCTTGGCTTTCTCATTTCTTCATCAGTCATAGTATTTCGATCCAAAGGCTCTGTTAAGATCGGAATACCTCCTACATGCATGAAATACTCACTATAGAAGTAAGCTCTCAAGAACCTTGCTTCATCCATACGCTTGTTGTAATATTCCACCGAAAAATTCTCTTTATTTTCGTCTATCTTCTGAATATAGGTATTTACTTTTCTAACCTTTGTATAAAATGTACTCCAGTCAAATCCATCGGTAGGACCGTGTGTCCCCCCCCAATTACTACCAGTACTATTTGCCGGTGCCTGACAGACACCCTGCCTCCAGTTTGAAGCGGTATAGTAATGACTTATATTATAGTCATCAGTATAATAATCTAATTGCTCAGCAAAATTACTTCTTCTGGGTACCTCACTGTAAACATCATTTAAAAATATATCCGCATTCGATTCAGTTTGCCATTGGGTAGCATCGGTTAGATTGGTCTTGTTGACATTTTCTAAAAATTCTTCCTGATCGCAAGAAATAGCCGTCAATACTAGGAGTGCTGATAATACCAATTGTTTTATAGACATAATTATTTTTTTCATGATTTCTAGCTTTAAACCTTAAAAAGAGACATTTAATCCAAACATATGAGTCTGCATAATTGGGTAGGAATTTTCTCTAATTCCTGGCCCTAATTCAGGATCAATATGTTTAAGGTTACTTACAGTAAACAGGTTTTGACCTATATAATAAATTCTTACCGGTCCAATACCACTATTTCCAAGAATTGTCTTTGGCAAAGTATATCCAAGAGTTAGATTCTTAAGCCTAAAGAAGCTGGTATTGACCATCCAGAAATCCGAATTCTTTGTATTATTTGCATATGGTGAAGGTGTTGATCTTGGGTATTTAGCATCCTGGCTATCAGGTGTCCAACGATTATTAAAGTATTCGTATGAAGTGTTACTACCATTGTTTTCAAAAGGCACAGTCATAAATTGTCGAACATTTATTGATGATTTACCAGATCCCTGGAAGAACATGTTGAAATCAAAACCTTTCCAGCTTGCTAGTGCTGTTAATCCCCATGTCATTAAGGGATAAGTTGGGTAGCCAATACTAGTTTCATCATTAGCATCTATTAAACCATCGGGAACGCCTTCTGGCCCACTAAGGTCAGCGTACTTTACATCACCAGGATGCAAAACTCCAAATTGTGTGACATTGTATCCATCATCCCCATCGATGACTCCATCACCGTTTATATCATCACTTGTTGTAAACATTCCCAATGACTTAAATCCAAATGGTGTACCAAATGGTTGACCAACCCTTGTCCGGTTTGGATTAGCAGCTTCAGCCTGTGATTGAAAAACTTCAATCATCTGGTTTTTAGCATACGTGAAATTTCCCATTAGTCCTACATTCAAACCATTTCCAAATTCTTTATTTGTACCAATGGATAACTCTATACCATTATTCTTCATTTCACCTTTATTTTCTTCTGAGAGCGGAAGTCCATACTCTACAGGTAAGGTTACTTGTGGCTGAAGGAGCATATTGTCTCTTAGTTCATGGAAGTAATCGAATTCCATTCTAAGAAGACCGTTCCACATATACAGGTCAAAACCAAAATTATACTTAGTGGATATTTCCCATGTGATTTCAGGATTTGCCTCTCTCGGAACCTTTGATGCCTGAACCAGGTTTCCTGGCCCAAAAGCATATGCATTGCCTCTAAGTTGGTACCCTTCAAGATATTGGAAAGGACCACCGGCCAAATTACCCGATTGTCCCCAAGATCCTCGAATTTTTAAATTTTCAATCGCGGAAAGCTTAGACATGAAACCCTCTTCAGATATTCTCCATGCAGCAGAGAAGGATGGGAAGAATGCCCACCTATTACCCGGTGCAAAATAGTAGTGACCATCGTATCTACCAGAGGATTCAAGCATATATTTATCTTTATAGGAATATGCAACACGGTAAACATAGCCTAATTGACTTCCTGTACTTGATCCACCTCCATTATCATAATCCAGCTTATTGGAACTACCCATACTTAATTCATCTAGGTCCACGGCAAAATTGTTCCGTCTTGCCCAGAAATTATCACTTTGTGTTTGTTGTGATTCTGCAACAGCCAAGGCAGTAATGCTGTGATCTCCAAATGTACGATTATAGTTAATAAATCCCTGGAGGGTATACTTATTCGATCTCCAATTATCAAGAGATAGCCATTTATAAGGCTTACCATTACCTTCTTGTAGGGATACAGCTTCCTGGAAGGTATAAGGATCCGCATCGAGATCAATCACATGATAAATGAATGGAACATGCCATGATTTCCTGTTTTGGGTTGTTGGATCATAGCCAAATACCCCTTTTATACTTAATCCTTCTATAAAAGATAGTTGTTGCTCAATATAAACAGAGGACAATAATGTGTTCCTGTCAGTTTTCTTGTAACCTGGAGACTTTAATGCCCCAACCGGTGTACTTGCAGAAGACTCTCCCCATTGTTCTCCTCCCGGATAAATTAAACTTTGGGTAGGAATAAATTTGTAAAAACTTCTAAATAAATGTCCACTAATTTCTCCATTGTTATTCGGTTCTGCTATTTGCTCATCAGGATCCAAGCTGTTCGTTTTTTCAACGGTTCCATAAAGTGATATCCCCACCTTAGTGGTTTTAGTCGCCTTCATTTCCAGGCTAAGATTAAAATTATACCTTTTATAATTAACCGGATCAAACAACCCCTGTTGATCATAAAATCCAACTCCAGCATGATAATTTACATTATCTGTACCACCGCTAAGTTCAACATTATGATTTTGGATCAATGCATTTTTATTCCAAACATCAATAAATTCAGAATCCGGATATCTCCATGGATCTTCCTGATGTAGGCGATTATAATCAGCAATCAATTGAGGATCATTAGGTGGTGTTGTTCCATCGGGAGTTTGATTGTAGTAGCCTTCGTTTTGAAGAATCATATAATCCCGTGCACTTAACATATCAGGAACATAAGTTGGATTTTGGAAGCCTAATGAGGTATTGAACCTAACTACCGGCTTTCCGCTTTTGCCCTTTTTTGTTGTAATAAGTATTACACCATTTGCTCCTCCCATTCCGTACGGAGCAACTGCAGCCGCATCTTTAAGAACCGTGACATTTTCAATTGTTGATGGATCAATTTGTCTTATATTATCCCTAATAATCCCATCTACAACAACCAGTGGAGCACTATTACCGGTAGTCACAACTCCCCTAATGCTAATTGATGGATCATCAAATCCCGGCTGTCCTCCAGTTGGTCTCATAATTACACCAGGCATTCGCCCTGCCATTGAGTGTGTAATATTAGGTACGGGTATTTCCGAGATTTCATCGCCACTAATTGAGCTTACCGCACCTGTAACAGTGGTTTTTTTCTGCGTACCATACCCAATCACCACTACTTCTTCCAGTTGTTCCAGGTCTGGAGCAAGGGCAACGTTAATTACGGACTGATTAACTACCTCAATTTCTTTAGTTTGATATCCTATATAACTATACTGTATAATAGAATTTTCAGGAACATTCAATGAATATGTCCCATCTAAACCAGTTGTAGTGCCATTTGTGGTACCTTTTATCAGAATACTCACACCAGGTAAAGCTTCTCCATCTTCAGCAGTAACTAAACCAGTGATTTTTACCTGAAAGGTATTACTGATTACCTCTTCTAGAGATGGGGCAAATATTTCTTTTTTGCCTACATGAATAGATTCATCTACTCGTTTGAATCGTAACCCGGTATTTTTAGATAAGTAGCGTAATATATTACCTAGTGACTCATTCTGAGCTTTTATAGTTACTAATTGTTTTTTATCAATTACACTTTTGTTATAAGCAAAATCAAAGCTTGTTTTAGATTGAATTTCTTTGAAGGCAAGTTCTAAAGGTTGTGCTTCTAAATTTAAAGTGAGAAAGATTTCTTCCACACTATTTTTTTGTGAATTTGCATCATTTGCCACAAGCATCCCACATAAGAAACAGTGGACAAAAAAACCAAATAATGTATATTTTGACATCATTAAAATTTGTCTTAGTATTTTCAATTTCATATCTTTAATATGTTTTGGTAAATTTTTTATCAAAATGCTATTATTCTTCTGCTATATTTTTTTGCAAAGGACGTCCCGCAATGACCTCTTTGCAATCTTAAATAGAGAAGTAATTTGAAGGCCAGAGGTTTTATCCTTCTGGCTTTTTTCCTTAATTAAAGGACCGTTTTCCGTTTATACTATTCTCATAGGCTATGATTATGATTAATAAATAATTACAATATTTTCCTTGTACTCATATTGAAATCCAAATGAAAAACAGACCCCTTGTAGAACTGTTTCCAGGGATTTGTTTTTATATGATGCTGTAAAACCTTTTTCCATTTTCCCATTATATTTCATAATAATCGTCACCCCATACCACTTCTCAATCTTGGTTTTGATAGTCTCAAAGTCTGCATTATTAAAGGTTAAGATATCATCTTTCCACCCAATAATAGCCGTATAATCAAATTTAGATTTTAAAAACTGCTCCTGTTCTTTGTTGAATTCTACCATTTCATCTGGCTTTAAAACTATCGGCTTATTTCCTTTATTTGGATGCTTTGGTGTAACCTCTACCTTACCGCTAACCAATGCCACCTGTACATTGTTATTTCCTTGTTTTGTATTTACATTAAATGACGTCCCCAAAACTCTTGTATTAAGATATGGAGTAGAAACTATAAAGGGTCTATTCCTATCTTTTACTACCTCAAAAAAAGCTTCCCCTTCCAGAAAAATTTCTCTACTGCTATCTGAGAAATGCTTTGGAAAAATAATTTTACTTTCCACATTTAATTTTACAGAGGAACCATCCATGAGTCGAATCGTAAGTTTCTCACCTCTTTGAGTAGTTCTTTCTATGTATTCCCCACCTTTATAGACTTCGAGTTTACCTTCGTCAGCATTATTTTTGTTGATAAAATAAGTTACACAAATGAGAAGAAGCAGGCTCGCAGCCAATTTCAATATCATCTTCGATTTCTTATTCAGGTAATAAACTCCTCCTTTTGGTTTCTCTTTTTTTGCCGATTTAAAAAACTCTCCCTTTGATATTAATTGCTCCTTTACATTTTGTTTTGCTTTCTCAACATCTAATAATTCATAGTCTTTAGCCTTAATGGAAATATTCCAAACCTGCTTTAACTCATTATAAATTTTTTGATTTTCCTGACTTTCATTAATCCATTTCCTCCATGCTTCTATTTCCCCATCAGTTGCCTGGTGGGTAATTACCGAAACTAGTATATTCCAATCAATAAGATCAGAGTTGGGTTTTTCGCCTTCCATTATTATTCAAAACTTTAAAATGCATTTTGGACATTATACACCTATTTTATAGGTTATTTCATTAATGTGACAGGTGAAATAGGAAAAGGACCTATTTAAGCATTGAGAATAAATGAAATTTGATTATATAACATTGATAATCAATACTAAAAGTGCTATATAATCTTTTAATTGTTCTCTTAATATTTGTAGTGCTTTGCTGATTTGAGCCTTTACAGTTTTGACAGATATCTGATATTGGTCTGCAATTTCCTGATGTTTTAAGCCACTAAACCGACTAAGTTTAAATATCTTTCTACACTGTGGAGGCAAAGATGCTATTGCCAGATATATTTTTTGGGATAATTCTTCAATGGCAAAAGCATTTTCAACATTTTGGTTAATCTCTTCAATTAACTTTTGATTAATTTCGTTTCTCACCTGGAATTGCTTTACATGATTATAGCATTTATTTTTAACCGCCTGAAATAGATAAGCTTTTAAAGAGGATTTAATTTGTATTGAATCTCTTTCTTCCCAAAGTTTTAAAATTAGGCCTTGTACAATATCTTCAGCCGTGTCAAAATCTCCGACAATTTTATTAGCAAATACACACAACATCGCATAATAATGATCGAAGATATAGTTGAATACCCATTCTTCCCCCTGATTTATTCCTTTAAGTAGTTTTTTATTTTCTCCAGGCATCCTGTAATAAATTTAAAATCTATCCCATAAAAAGGGTTAATACTTCACGGATATGCTTCTCCTTGGCACTCAGATTACGCTTCATCCCACAGGTATTGTAATAAAACTCAGGTTTACGAAAAGTCAGCTTTTTGCAAATCCATTTGAGCATATAATCAGGCATTAATTGCCTTAGATCGTTTTTTTCAGAAACTGAATAGAAAGCAGTAACTGTCCAGACAGAACTGTATAGTACTTGAGAAGTGATTTGTTCCCCTTCAAAATATCCACTTCTCAAAATATTTACAGATGAAGTTAGCGACTCACTATGTTTTTTTTGGTGAATACCCAAAAAATTCAACTTATTGTTTAGTTCATGTCTAGTTTCTTTTATCAATCCCACCCCTTGTTCTTCATCCACTACAAGCTCTTTAAAATTTTCAAAAATATTAATTATGCTGTATCAACCAGAAGAAATGATTCAGTAAGTGACTGAACACAGTATCCCTCTAAGATTTAATTTTTATATGTTGTTTTTCTTTAAAAAATTTGACTTGAAAGCGGACTAGGAATTCAATATCTAATTATCACTTGTGATAATGGAATTATTAATTTTATTAAGTGTAATATTAACACTTAATAATGGGATATGAAATGGTTTTTCCAAATCTAAAAAAAATTTATTATAAATCTTTTTAATAAGAAAAAAGTATTAGCTTTATCGAACCAATTCTGAACTTGCCTGCCAGCACCAATTTTAATTTTTGCAAGATTTTTCTCAATTCAAGTTTGAATTGAATAAAACCCCATCATTACGATCATGGTTTAGGCTTTAGAATATCTTTTAGTTTATGGATATTTAATTAACTTTAGATTTCAGGAGTTTATGAATACCGTTGATCCACACCAGAAACATATATTTATAAAATAGGTTATCAAAACTTTGATAACCCATTAATCCTGTTAAACACTTATTTAAGGTATGTTAAAGCCCTATTAGGGCACAATAGTAGCAGAACAACAGAAATTTATAACCCATGTAGCGGTTAAAATCATCAAAAAAATTAAAAATTTATTAGATTAGCCAACACAATTTTTATGCGGATATCAAACACTCTAAATAGTGGTAGAAAGCGAAATATTAGCTAAAATTAAAAAGTAATCGGAAATCTAAAGAAAATAAGAATAACTAAATGCCTTTTGATGACACAAAGGAATCTCTTTTTCAAAGAATCGCTGATATTGGTGTAAGCGAGGAATTCTCAGTAACTGAGAAAAGGTACCTGCGTGTCTCCAATATAGCTGCAATTCTAGGGATTCTTTTTAACTTGTTATGGATGTCAATTGCCATACCCATTTCGGAAACAACAAGTGCGGTATGGAATGTAATACTGGGTTTGATGTTTTTACTGGTATTGTTTCTAAATCAGAAAGGGAGGCGGGTAGCTGCATCAGTCTGGCTTGCTATCACAGCATACATTTCAGTTCTCATATTTCTTTATTTGTCTGGATATCCCTCAGGGATTACCACCGTTTGTTTTTTGATAATCATCTTGCCATACATGACTTTCCCACGGAAAGCAAGGGCTATGGCCCATGGGTTTAGTTTATTGGCTTGCTTAACTTTGATTGTTATCGTTATCTTTCAATCAGAATTCTATGCTCACAATGAGGACATGGATCCCTATTTATCACAGATTGTGAATATGGGCATGACAGCATTAATATGCTTAGCATTGATTTGGAGTTTGTCTTTGATGATTGATAAATCAGAAGAATCATTAATGGCAGAACAGAAAAAATCGGATGATCTTTTACACAATATATTACCTGCAAACATCATAAGGGACTTGAAAGAAAGTGGTAAGACTATTCCCAAAAGGCACAAGGATGTGACGATTCTATTCACTGACTTTGAAGGATTTACCGAATTGGTGGCATTTATACCGGCAATCACTTTAGTAAATGAACTTAATGACATCTTTGGACGATTCGATGAAATTATGGAGGAAACTAGTGTTGAAAAGATTGAGACTATTGGTGATGCATATATGGCTGCATGCGGCCTTGAAGATGATATTACCAATCACGCTGCTAATTGTATCACAGCTGCAAAAAAGATGTTGTCCTATCTTGAGGAAAGAAATAAAAGCCATGACATAAAATGGAATATGAGAATTGGTATACACTCAGGATCTATAGTAGCTGGGGTGGTAGGTAAAAAGAAGTTTGCATACGACCTTTTTGGAGACACGATAAATACAGCCAGCAGGATAGAATCAGCTGGTAAAGTGGGTAAAATCAATATCTCCTCATCCACCTTTGAATTAGTTAAGAACGACTTTTCATGCCTTTCTCGTGGAAAGATATTTGCAAAGGGAAAAGGGGAATTGGAAATGTATTTTGTAAAATAAACTTATTGCTAATAAAAAGGGATCAAATTTAGGTGGGTCCCACTGAATTTTTTTTTGTGTTGAACAAACCTAATGGGGATTAGATTCGGAAAAATCCCTGTGTAATTTCAATTATTTTCTTGCTTGTTGGAGGACTTTTCTGGTGGAGGTGATTTTGTTTGGAGGGGCATTTTTTGTGGTGATATTCCATTTTAGTATTCATTTTTATTATTTGCAAAAGTTCAGATTGGTAGGTTAATGTTGAAAAGGGTATAGTATCCTCATCTGTTTGAGCATCAATCCAGATTTTACACATTCCATCGCATCTAGACCTTTACACCAGTACCAGAGGTTTCAGGATTTACTAAAAGCCGTCTTCCGAATAGAACTATTACTACCTAACCCTGAAAAATTTATACGAGTTGTCCAAAATTTCAATGAATACATCAATAGTTTTCATTTGGAAAACTCTAAGGAGATTGCCCTAAATCATGCTAATAGCCACCTTACCCATTTAGCGCTAGCTTATGAAAGTGGCTTTAAATCTACATCTGTTATTCCATGCCTTCTTTAAAAAACGATGGGATGACACCGAAAGCTTGGGTGAGGTCTAATCAAATTTAAGTCTGGCTAAAAGGTATCAAATCTCACTATAAAGTCCGAAATTTCATTTTAGGACGATTCACCTTCCTTTCCACTCCATCTTTGAATTATCAATTCGATAAAGCAGAGCATGAGAAGATGATTCCTTTCTCTTTTACTAGATGAACAAATGATAAGGGGAGTTGCTTTGTAGAAATCGGGTTTTTCAAAAAAAAATAATATTACCATGAAAAATCTATTTACAATTCTTTTAATTTTTTGCACACTTAGTGCTTTTGCTCAAATTAACTCACCAGAGGGAAAAGAAACTGAAGTAGCCCATAAGTACAGAGTAAGTATACCTTATTTTGTTCCTGAAGGACTTATCGTGGATTCCTGGAACGATCGAACTAGTACACAACACTTAGAGCTTCATATAAAACGCAACCTAGATAATAAGAACATTATAGGATTGAAGTTTGCCTCCTGGCGATTGTTTCAACCAATGGGAATCACATGGTGGGATGGTCTTTTAGATAAGATAGAAACAGAAAGTGAATTCTATCCGGGGCATGTGCGAGAAACAGGAATAGGAATAACGTACCAGCGTATGCTATGGAAAGGTCTATTTGCAACTGTTGAGATTCTACCTCAATATCAAACCTATATGGATCTAGACGGTAACAAAATTGGAAATGATTTTAAACTTTATACTTCGTATCATTTGGGCTACCATATCGCATTTGGTAAGAAAAAACATTTTTTCATAGAACCACAGATTAATTGTATGTACTGGATGTTTGATAACAATGCTCCTGATGGGTTTAAAGAGTTGGATGATAAATGGAGAAACTACTTTCTTTTTGAGCCACAGATTTACTTAGGGTGGAATTTTTAAACTTAGTCTGACAAGTCAGGAAGCACTATTCTTGTCAGACTATTAAGTACAAAACATCAAATAGCATTTCCATCAAAAGGGAAGGTGTTTTACTCAGATACAAACAGAAAGATGATTTTTCTATAGGGTTAGGTCCATACTGGTCAAAGTCTAAACCGATACCAAATTGGTGTCCCTTGAATGATATTCCTGTACGTAATTGTTGAAAACTCCTGGAATGGGTTTTAAACTCATCCCAGACAGTTAAAAACTGCCCATTTAACCAAAGAAATACTTTGTCATTAATTGGTAAGTTGAACTGAAATTGTGCAAATCCTTCGGCATAGCCAGCGTCCGTTTGCTCAGAATGAGCATGGGCAACGATAGGAATAATTACAAATAAGACTCGTGAATTTTTTAATGTGAACTTTGCAGACAAACGTTGCGAATACCCTGCAATATTGTTGTAATATAAAGACGGACCAATTGCAATATTCTCATTAATATTCCAGAACAGTGTGGGTTGTACACCTGCTTCATCAAAATTCTCATTCTCTTTATCATTGAATTTTTGAAAGAATGCGAGGGTTGCAATGCTCAGCGTATTTTCTTCATTTATTGGATAGCTTGAATACAGCGTAAAATCCGTTTTATCAAAACCAGAAAACAGGTCTATTTGGGTAAATTGCGCCTGCAAATAGTTTGCAAAACCAATTGTTAAAAATGATGTAATGATTATTATTTTTTCCATGCTTCAAAATTCCAATAGGAACACATGAAAAAAAATGAACTAGTTTAAGACTTTTACATTCTATTGACAATTTTTGGATATTTCTTTTTGAATTCGATATATCTTTCTTCTGTTTTCTATGAAGATAGGAGAGTTATAATTTTTTTAAAAACGTTTGATTATTAAATAATTATTTATGTTTTTAAAATCAAAAACATATCTTTGATACTATCAAATGATAGTATCATGAAGCCTCCTTATGAAATAACCACTCAAGTATTAAAACAAATATCTTCCATTTCTGAAAAGATAGGGGAGGCTAAAGCCAATTTTTTGAATCGACCATCTCCTCAATTAAGAAAACAGAATAAGATAAAAACCATCCATTCTTCACTAAAAATTGAAGGGAATACACTATCAGAAGAACAAATAACAGCACTAATAGAAAAAAAGAGAGTGATAGGTCCCAAAAAGGATATTATGGAAGTAATGAATGCGATTGATGTGTATGACCACATTACAAGTTTTCAACCCAATTCAATAAGCTCCTTTCTTTTAGCACATCAAAAACTGATGAATGGTTTAGTAGAAAAACCAGGTAGATTTCGAACGGATAATGTAGGAATTGTACAAGGCTCTAAAATTGCTCATTTGGCACCTCCAAGTTGGAATGTATTACAATTAATGGAGAACCTCTTTGATTATCTCAACCACATAGATGAGTTAATTTTAATTAAAAGTTGTGTATTTCATTACGAAATGGAGTTCATCTATCCATTTTTAGATGGAAATGGACGAATGGGAAGATTATGGCAATCGGTAATTTTATTAAATGAATATCCGATTTTTGAGTTTCTTCCTTTTGAAACTATGATTAGTAAAACCCAGGAAGAATATTATACAGTACTTTCCCACTGTGATAAAGCGGGCAATTCAACTTTATTTATTATTTACATGTTGGGAGTGATTGAAAATGCACTAACTGAATTGTTGAAATATAACAACAGGACTCTCACAGATAAGGATCGACTAGATTATTTTATATCACTCAACCAATTAAAATTTTCCAGAAAGGATTACATGAATACCTTTAAAGATATCTCTTCAGCCACAGCAAGTAGAGATTTAAAAAAGGGAGTGGAACAAGGATTATTTATAAAGAAGGGCGATAAGAATAATACCATCTATGAAATAATCAAATAAAAGCTTCAGCGATAGAAGTAGCTAAATTTTTTTCGCAATTTTTCTGCTTAGTCGTTTTTAACCGCTTTTTTGTTTTGAATTTTTCAGTGCTAAGTAAGCCCACCACTGAAAAGTTGGTTACAATTAGGAAGCGGAAGTAGGGGAGGGGAAATTGTAAGCAAGATGGTATCACGCAGAGCATGAAACACATAATCATAAATTATTTATTTTCAGTTAATTATAGTGTTTTCATGCAGCATAAGGTGGTCTTAACTAGATTCTAAAGATGCAACTTCATAGATCAGAGACTCACAACAAAGCATTGAATTATTTGCATACTGAAAAATAAAAAGCTCAATTATTCCAAGATTAACCACATTTAATAGTACAGGAATGAAATAAGTGATTTACTGTCACATAAAAGCTAGTAGTTTATCAGAAAATATAAAATAGCGGTTCATAATTAAGTTGTTTTCAATAAATAAAATTATTGATTGTCAATAAGTTGCAAATTTTTATTGAAATAATTATAAAAATAAGTTATAAAATAACAAGGTATTTCCACTAAGTATATAATACTATTAAAAGATATATACCCAGTTAATTACCCTAAATAATTAAAATTTGATGAACTATATGAAATTAAAAATTTTTCTATTTTTTCTATTTTTTACCATCACATATATTACTTATTCCCAAACTCCGATAGGAACTAGTGAAATTTATTATTCAAATAATAGTACAGTGATTGGAAATAATGGAAATATACTAGAACCTTATTCAGGATATAGTAGCCATAATAATAGATCATTTCAAATATTTGGTAATACAAGTAACTATGGAATTCCATCTTTGAGTTTTGTAAAAACTTCACATAGCCATAATATTGGAGGGTCACTTCAATGGTTATCAGACAATATAAGTAACACTGATAAAAGATTTGCGCAAATTAATGGAGAAATAATAAATGGAGGGGGGTATATAAATTTTAGCACAAGAAATGAATCAGACCCTCAAGGTTATTTTAATTCTATGGTTTTTAATGAAAATGGAGATTTGGGAATAGGTACATCAACTCCTAATTCAAAACTTCATATCAATAATGGTCAGCTTAAAGTAGTGCAAGGAGGAGTAGGAGATGATTTTGATGCTACCAGAATTGCAAGTTTCAGAGGTTCTAACAGCCATGGAAATGGTTGGGTAGAAATATGGAGTGATGATTCCAAGCAAGCAGGGATATTATTTGGTAATCCAACAGATAAATGGCAGGGTAGAATCCATTGGGATGATGCTGCTTCGCATTTGGCCTTTTATTCAGGACAAGAAAAACGGATGACGCTTACAAACCAGGGAAAACTCAAAATAGAAGCTCCCGAGGGAGATAATAAAGTAGCTTCAATAGCCGTGCATGGATATGGTCAGAATGGTGCGGGAACATCAAACAATGTATACCTTGGAGGGTCCTTTGTTTCAGGTACGGCTGATGGTGCTGAGTTTGATAGATATAATATAGGAATAGAATCATGGAAAGGAATAGGATTTAAATCGACTTTTAATGATAAAGCAGGTATTATATTTAATACTCGTACGGCCAGTGCCTTTTTTGAAGGAAAAGTAGGAATTGGTACAGATAATCCACAAAATAAATTATCAGTAAAAGGAACAATTTGGGCTGAAAAAGTTAAGATATCATTGAACGATGCGGCTGATTGGGTATTTGAAGAAAATTATAATTTAAGACCTCTCTCAGAAGTAGAGGCTTTTATAAAAACTCATAAGCACTTACCAGATATTCCATCAGCTGATGAATTTAGACAAAATGATTTAGATGTTGCTCAAATGAATAATAAACTGCTTCAAAAAATAGAGGAGTTAACCCTTTATATGATTGAGCAGGATAAAACTATTAAAAATCAGCAGAAGTTGATAGAAATGTTAATCGAAAAACTAAAATAGTTTCCCTCAATTATTTAATACAATAATATCGGTTTTTAATTAAGTTGTTTTCAATAAAAAAAATGTTGACTATCAATAAGTTACAAATTTTTATTAAAATAGTTATAAAATAACAAAGCGTCTCCACTAAGTATATGATACTATAAAAAATATTTTAATCAGTTAATTACCTTTAAATTGTAATGATGAAACATCTTCTTAAAAAGCATAAAACAATTATATTGTTGGGTTCAATAATACTATTATTTTCACAATTTAGTAATGCCCAATTACTTAGCAATAATCATTTAAGATTATATAGTAGTGATATTAATTCACCTATGGATATAAAAGGTGAAATTAATGTAGGGTCATTGAATCCAGGTATTAGTACTGTTGGTGCTCAGATTACTAATAGGTATAAAGGGCATTTATTATTTGATATTAGAGCGAATGATGCAAGTGATGCATTTGCAATCAGAACTGATTCTGATTTTAATGGGGTTGTTGATAAAATATCATTTTTAGTAAGGCCTTCAGGAAGGATAGGAATTGGTACAATAACCCCTATTTCATTGTTAGAATTAAAGCAGTCTAATGCTGAAGGATTAAGTTTTTCACGTGATTCTCATGATACCTATGAATTATTTGTAGGAGGAACAAAGGGATTGTACATAAGAAACAGAACAGATGGAAATCGGGTTGAGATGATGTTTGATGGAACTGGGAAAGTAGGAATTGGTACTGATAGCCCTAGCGAAAAATTAGAGGTAATATCAAGTGGAAGTGAAGGTTTAGGAATAAGAAATGTAAATGAGCCACAAACAGGATGGGGACTTAAAATACGTCAAAGGGATGATCTTCAAGGTAGAATTGAAATGGCAGGGCAGGATTTACAAATTAATTCTGGCTATGATAAAAAATTAATTCTAGGTCATTCTGAGTATGATAATTCTAATTCCTTAGGTAAAGGAATAGTAGTTATTCCCTGGGGAAAAGTAGGAATTGGTACTGATAGTCCTGGAGAAAAATTAGAGATAATCTCAAATGGATCTGATGGCTTAGGAATAAGAAATGTAAATGAGCCACAAACAGGATGGGGGCTTAAAATAATGCAAAGAGATGATTTACAAGGCAGAATAGAAATGGCAGGGCAGGATTTACAAATTAATTCCGGTTATGATAAAAAATTAATTTTAGGACATCCTATGTATGATGATGCTAGTACAGCAGGAAAAGGAAAAGTAGTTATCCCCTGGGGAAAAGTAGGAATAGGAACTGAAGATACTTCTAATGGCAATTACAAACTCTATGTAAAAGACGGCATCAGAACTGAGAAAGTGAAAGTAGATGTATCAAGTAATTGGGCTGATTTTGTTTTTGAGGAAGATTATAAATTAAGAAGTCTTCAAGAGGTAGAAACTTTTGTAAAAGAAAATAAACACTTACCAGAAATTCCTTCAGCTACTGAAGTGGAAGAGGAGGGTATTGACCTTGGGGCAATGGATGCTAAACTACTTCAAAAAATAGAGGAGCTTACTCTTTATATGATTGAGCAGGATAAAAAGGTAAATACTTTAATCAAAAAAGTAGAGCAACTAGAAAGAGAGAATCAAGAATTGAAATCAAAAAAATAGGCGCTATTAAAGTAAATTGTTGAAAAGGCAAGTCCTCCATAAACGATTTCCAATATTATTATCGATGAGTTTTTTGTTGCTATGCTTATCCCTGGAAACTTATGCCCAAAATCCATTTGAATCTATGAATGGTTTTAAAAAGCAGGCAGCTCAACAAGCTCAAAATGATATTGGAAATCTTGATAAAAAAGGTTTTTCAGGCTTATCTGGACATAAAATGTTTAGCAAAATATATTTTTCCCCTTCATTTAATTACCAACCAGAAAATATCCATTCTCTGGGGTTTAGTCCATTTGTTGGGGTGAATATTAGCAAACATTTATCAGTTGGAGCGGCTCCTGACTTCCAATATAATACTTCTGGAGAGGACTTTTCCATGGGTTTCAGGATGAACGGACAAATTCATCCTAAAACCAAATGGCCATTCTTACAATTGGAATACTCAGGATTGAATGAAAAAGGAGAGGATAATGGTAATGGCCTATGGTCTAATGCAAGTTGGGTGGGGTTAGGATATCAGGTTGGTTTAAAGAAAAATACCAAGATACAATTCGTTGTTTCCAATAGATTAAGCTATGATGGTTTGGAAAATGGAGGAAATTGGATGTTTCGATTAGGACTGGTTTCACCTTTGATAAAAGCAAAAAATAAGCAAAAAAGTTTAGCTCAGGAGGAGAGAGAAAAAGATAAGGAACAAACTTATACTCCAGTTTATGTTTTAAAGAAAAAACCAACTGAGGCTCAATTGGAACAACTAGACTTCCTTGGAAAACTAAACTTCGAAGGAAATATTAGTGGTTCAATAAAAGACCCTAAGCATCTTGATATTTCTCCATTGTTCAATTATGAGCTGGACTCCAATTTTTCAGTGGGTTTTGGTCCCAGTTTTCAATACAAGGAGGATACTTTATTAAACCGCTCCAATTTTAATTACGGTCTTAGGCTATATACCCGGTATCAGATTAATGAAAAATCACCTTATATCCAGCTTGAGTATGAAGGGATTAGTGCTTTGGGAGATAGTGTAAACTGGGCCATAGATGAACGGAAGTTTCAATCGGCCTTAAAACTAGGACTAGGGTATAAATTGAACTTGAAAAAAGTGGGTAATTTTCAAATTACTATCTTACGAGATTTGACTTGGGAAGGAGTTAATCCAGTGAATAATTCTCCATGGGATTTTAGGTTTGGGTATTCCACAAAACTATTTAGTGCAAAACCAGGTCAGGCACTTCCTTCATGGTCAGATTTGAATAATGTAGTGAAGGATTGGATGAGGAAATTGAATATTGAAGGGGAGATGAGTATATCCCCTGGAAATCCCAGAAAGGTGGATTTATCCCCAGTATTTAAAATTCCTTTAGATTCCACTTTGAGTGTGGGTGTTGGTTTTATATACAGGTTTGAACAAGATAGCCTTGACCTGGATCATAGAAATAATGAACAATATGGAGGGAAATTATTTGTACGATATAACCCTAAAAAAAAGCTGCCTTATTTACAATTGGAGTACCAGGGGATCAATGCCAAATTGGATAGTTTTAGCACTGATGCCTTAATAAATAGTAAGTGGGAACATGCTTTATTACTGGGAGCTGGATATACGCTCAAGCTTAATGAACATTTGTCTTTCGGAGCTACTGTGCTTAGGAATATGACTTATAAAGGTATTACTCCGGTATTTAACAATCCCTGGGTTATTCGAACAAGTTTTTCAACACCACTGGGAAAGGGAGAACCAACGGGAATACCTAAAGAACCTCCTGTACCTAAACAGAAAGAATTTTCTCTAAATGACCATATCAAAACAGAAGGGAATGTGGGGTTTTCTTTAGGAGAACAAAGCTATTTGGATTTTTCGCCATTGTTTGGATATGAATTTAAAGAAATCTGGACTGCTGGTTTGGGGCCTACTTTAAAGTATGAAAAAAATACGAAAACAAAGGAATCGTCCACTATTTATGGCGGTCGATTTTATGCCAGAGCAAAACCTAAAACGGGGCTTCCATTCGCTCAAATAGAATACGAATATTTAAGGGGACAAACAAACCCTTCAAAGCCAAGAGATTGGCATGCAGCTTTGTTGATTGGAGGAGGTTTAAACTTCCCCATTGGAAATAATGCTTCCTTTCTGGTCTCAGCACTAAGAGATGTGACCTGGAAAAGTGGAGAATCTTTAAGAAACGAACCCTGGGTCATTAGAGTTGGGCTGGGGATATAAATAAAACATATTACCATGAATTTAAAGTATCTATTAACCATTCTTTTTTCATTAGGAATTTTTATTCAAATTTTTGGACAAAATTATGATCCCCTTACCTATGCTCCTTCCCCCAGTGCAGCCCAACTGGGTAGTTATGGCCATACTCCAGTTGGCTTATTTACGGGGACTTTACAGGTAAATGTTCCTCTTTATGAACTAAAAACTAAAAATCTCAGCCTACCCATTTCTTTAAGCTATAAATCTAATGGGCTAACTGTTAATAAAGTTTCCTCAAATGTGGGTTTTGATTGGTCTTTATTGGCTGGAGGTGTGATTACGAGAATAACTCGTGGACATCCTGATGATAAAGGAAGTGTAAATGTAAGAAATGGGAATGAATATCCAGTAGATCCTGATAAACCTTTAAGCCAATTGACAGTAGAGGAACGTGATGATTTACAAAATTATTTATATAACTGGTATTATCAAGATGATACCCAACCGGATTTATATGCCTTTAATTTTGCAGGCTATAGTGGTCAGTTTTATGTAAATGATAACCATCAGGTAATTACAGTTCCATATCAAAAAATGGATATCGAACTTCCTTCAGCTCAGGGTTTTGGAATTACTACTGCAGATGGAGTGCGATATGAATTTATAGCTAGTGAAAATACAAGGATAGCAGGAGCTTCAGGTTGGGAAGGATCCTCTTCTAATTCAGCATTTAACCTTAGTAAAATAATTCATCCCTCAGGAGATGAAATTAATTTTAATTATAAGGCAAGTGGATCATATACCTATAAAACAAGTATTTCTGATAATAGATCGGTGGTAGTGCCACATCAAAATAATGATTGTAGTTATGACCTTGGGGTAAGTAATATCGCTATTGCCAATAAATCTACAGTTTTAGCAACCATTTTGGACTATATAGAAGCTCCGGGATATGGTAAAATAGTATTTGAAACGGAAGATAATCGACTTGATATAGCTGAATTGAGGATAAAAGGATTAAGTGTATATGATAATAGTGGTAATAAAATTAAATCTATTGAATTAAAACACCAATTTCCTCATACTACTAAATTTTCTAATAGTGTTGCCACAGCTACCACAAATAACCCTTACGAAATGGGAGATAATGTACATTATAGAATGTTTTTAGATGCTGTAATTTTTAAAGATAATCAAGATCAAGAAGTTAATCGTTATTCTTTTACTTATTACGATCTAAATGGTTTACCGATACGACTCTCATATGCACAGGATCATTGGGGTTTTTTCAATGGAGCATCAAATTCCAGCCTGCTTCCTGACCAAATTCCAGATTATGTAAATGGTATATCTAAATCCAATACTTCTGCTGATAGAGAACCTAATGCTACCTATGCTCAAAAAGGTATGTTGAAAAGTGTAACATATCCTACTGGAGGATATACGGAATTTGAATATGAAGGACACAAAAATGCACATAACAAAAATTATGGAGGGGTAAGATTATTAAAACAAAGTAGCTATGCAGCTGTAGGTTCCACACCATCCATCAGAAAGTACGATTATTCATTAGGTTATTCTGTTGTAAATCCGGACCTTGTTTCATACTTCGTTAGTTATGCCTTAACTTCTCATTGTGAGAAAACTACAGAACTAGGAGGTTTACATTACCTTCAAGAAAATATGTATTCGATTTACTGGCTTAAATCATCACCTATATTTTCTCCAGAACAAATGCAAAACTTTGGATATAGGAAAGTAGCAGTTTTATATGATGAAAATAATCAGTACGGAAGAGAAGAACACGAATTTGAAATCTACTTTGGAGGTTATGATCCTGTTCAGCTTTATGGTGAATTTCCTATTTATCCGACCCTTTACACAAATTATGAATGGAATAATGGTTTTGAGAAAAGTGTGAAATATTTTAATCATAATTCACAATTAGTTAAATCAATAGAAAATAATCCCAAAGAGGATACAAGAAATGGTGTCTATGATTCATATGTAGCTATTCAACGAAACTCTGCTCTTGAACCTTTGACTAATGATTTTGATATAAAAGATTTTTTCAACATAGAAAGATATAATATCATTTCGAAATGGCAATATATAGAATCCAGAACCATAAAAGAATACGATTTAAATGGAGAAAATCCTATTACCACAGTCGAGAGATTTTATTATGATAATCCTGAACATGCCCAGTTAAGTAAAATCGTTTCAACTGATAGTCAAGGAAAAGAAATAACAACGCTTAATGAATATGCTAAGGATTTTACTGATACTCCCAAATTTGGCAGTGATATATTAAATGAAAAATTTATGCATAATCAGGTTTTGCGCAAAACTATTAAAGTGGGCGACATTGACCTTTCGAAAACGGAAACAACTTATTCAGCACCATTTGACCTTGGAAGTACTACAGATGAAATAGAAGGACCAATTGTACCTACAGAGGTTTCTTCCTTTCCCAATCTGAATGTCAGTCCACCATCCCAAATAGAGAATATTCAAGTGGAATATACCTATGATGAAAATGCAAATATAATAGAAATGAAAAGAGATTTCGGTAATCCTGTTGCTTTTTTATGGGGATATAATAATACTTTACCTGTTTTTAAAATTGAAAATGCTACAAGTTCTGCCGTGTTAAGTAAGCTTACCACCCAAGATATTTCGATTTTGGAAGCTTCTCCGACATTACTTCAAATCAAAGCCATCCATGATAAACTAATAACCATACCGAATACTATGGTTACAGGATATGCCTTTAAACCCTTGTATGGAATGTTAGCAAGTTTTGATCCTAATGGATTAAAAACTGAGTATGAATATGATGATTTCGGAAGACTAAAATACATCAAAGACTATGAAGGGAATATCATCCAGGCTTATGAGTATAATTATAAATCAACACAACCCCAACCATAATATTTTTTAATCACCGACTGAAATTCAAATAAAATGGACAATAAAAATATAAAGAACTGGATAGGGTTGATGTTTATAGTTTTACTACCTATCCTGGGAAAAGCACAATCTAATCAGAACTATGTAAGGACACATAGTTTTAATAAAAAGGTGAGTTCTGTTCCCTCGAATGTGATGACTGATATAAATAAAGACCATGTAGAAACCACCACTCAGATTGTGGATGGACTTGGGAGACCAATTCAAACCATAATTAGAAGGGGTTCAGCTGGGGGGAATGATATTATCCAGCATATGGAATATGACCAATACGGCCATCAGCCTTTACAATTTCTACCATATGTTCAAAATGGAGCAACAAATGGGACCTATAGATCAAGTCCTGTTTCAGAGTTATCCACATTCTACAATAGTTCTAATGATAACATTGCAAATACTAATTATTACTATAGCCATCAAGAATTAGAAAAATCTCCTTTGAATAGGGTACTTTTTACAGCTGCACCAGGTGATGCCTGGGTAGGAGCAGATAAAAAAGTAATATATGATTATTCCACAAATGTGGTGGTCAATGATATTTCAACTATTAATCTTCCTGCAGATGCCGATTCTGAGAAGAATAATGTTTATACTGCAACAGGATCAATTGAGTTACAAAATGAATTTGAGTTTACAGCTACCAGTGGAAATTCTTTTGAGGCTTATATTTCTAGTTATAAAGCAGATGAAATATTTGAGTGGGATATTGTGAATGATAATCCAGTAAGTGGAGATCTTTATAAACCAGGAGAATTATTTGTAAGCAAAGTCACAGATGAAAATGGGAATGCTACACTGGAATTTAAAGATAAAAGAGGCAATGTAGTTTTAAAGAAAGTAGCAATAGAAGGAACGGGGAACAATGCATACTTGTGGACTTATTACATTTATGACGATTTCAATAACCTTAGGTTTGTAATTCCTCCTGAAGGAGTGAAAACACTTTTTTCAAATGGATGGATTGTAAATACGGCTGTGTTGAAATATATGTTCCGTTATAAATATGATGCACGGCAGCGTTTGGTAGAAAAAATAGTGCCTGGGTCGGGAACCATATTTATGGTTTATGATCAATTGGATAGACTGGTGATGACACAAGATGCTAACCAGAGGAAAAACCCTGATGGTTCTGCCAAAAGTGTTTATGAATGGAGTTTTACAAAGTATGATCAATTTAACCGGGCAGTTATCACCGGGACTCATAAAGATGCTAGTAAAAAAAGCAGAGCAACAATGCAGAGTAATATGGATGCTCATAGTACTTCCAATTATTTTGTAGTAAAAAGTACTGCAAATTGTACAACTAGTAGTGCTCCCAATGGTATTTGTGGGTATACGGATAGTACTTTTCCTGTATTAGGAGGAAGTGATGAGGTACTGACTTTAACTTATTATGATGATTATTCCTTTACCAATAGAGCTTTTACACAAGGATCAGGAAATGCTTATACTTCCGCTTTAGCAGATGCAAACACCCACCTGCCTGCTGGTTCAAGAAATGGTTCTGATTTAATACCTGTAGTAGTAGAAAATAAAGTAAAAGGAATGATGACAGGTTCAAGAGTACGGGTTATAGGAACTAATGATTGGATCAATACAGTAACCTTTTATGATAAAAGAGGGAGAGTAATCCAAACGCAATCAGATAATTTGTTAGGTGGAGAAGAAATATTGACTACCCAATATGATTTTGCTGGAAGAGCAAGAGCTACTTATTTACACCATACCAATACAGGGACAAATTATACTGATTTAAAAATCCTGAAAACCTTTGTTTTTGATCATGCAGGAAGAATAAAAGAAATCCATCAAAAAATAAATAATGAGGCTTGGGAAGTGATTGCTAAAAATAATTTTAATGAATTGGATGAGTTGAAAGAAAAAATATTAGGACTATCCAATACATTAGGTTCCAGGGCAACCCAAACCATTAATTATACTTATAATATTAGAGGTTGGCTTACCAAGATTAATGATGCAGCATTAGCAGGGACTACAAATGATGATTTGTTTGGGATGGAATTGTTTTATGAAAGTGGATTTGGAGCACCACAATATAATGGTGATATAGCTGGAATAAAATGGAAAACAGGATCAAGTGATGCCCAAAGAGCTTATGCTTATACTTATGATAAAGCGAGTAGGCTAAAATCAGCGACATATAGTGATGATATCACCAATTCAATTGAAAACTACACTGTTAATAATATAACCTATGATGGAAATGGTAACATATTAAGTCTTGATAGAAAAGGGCTCACAGAGTATGATGGAGACAACAGTATTTCAAGAGTTTTTGGAGATATTGACAAATTGTCTTATACCTATGATGGAAATCAATTGAAAACTGTTTCAGATAATGCTACAAATAATGAGCATCCTGCAGGAGATTTTATTGATGGCAATACCTCAGGTGATGATTATACTTATGATCCTAATGGAAATATGTTTGTAGATAAGAATAAGGGGATAACTAATATTGAATATAATCATTTAAACTTGCCTTCAAAAGTAAGTTTTGGGGTTAATAAATACATTGAATATCTTTATGATGCAGCAGGCATAAAATTAAGAAAAACTGTAAATGATGAAGGAACTTTGAAGGTAACTGATTACATAGGAGGGTTTGTATTTGAAGATAACCAACTTCAATTCATGCATATGGATGAAGGTAGAGTATTGCCTAAGGAAGCACTACCACAGGAAAATGCCACTGGCTTTGTTTATGAATATCACTATAAGGATCATTTGGGTAACTTAAGGGTATCCTTTAGAGAGGGCGCATTACAGTATAAGGCTACAATGGAAACCGGAGAGGAGGAAGAGAATATATTTTTAAATATTACGGAAACCAGAAATAATGAGCAAAAATATGAAGGGACTTATGCTGCGAAACTAAATGCACTAACTAATCCCATTGGACCTTATAAAGAATTGAAGATAAGTAAAGGAGATAAAATTAGTTTAAAGGTACTTGCAAAGTATTTAACAGATGCAAGTAGCAGCTCAAGTAGTGCATGGACATCCTTTTTTAATGCTAATTTTGGCTCAACTGGATCGGAAACGGGCAGCCAATATGGTAACCTGGGAGCTGGTATAAATGCTTATAAACCTACACAAAGTCAATCTACTATACCTAATGCTTATTTGCAGATCATTTTCTATAATGAAAATAATCAACCAGTTCAACAAGGGCATGTTCAAATCACTACAAATTCCAAAAACAACTGGCAGGAGTATAATGTAACCGGATTATTGGCCGGTCACAGTGGTTACGCAAAGGTTTTTGTGGCTAATGAAAGTGAAACTGATGTTTGGTTTGATAATATTGAAGTTACTCATGAAACTGTAATTGTTCAGGAGAATCATTACTATCCTTTCGGCTTGAACATGGCTGGCATAGAGAAAAAAGGTAACCCTGATCATTTGTTTCAGTACAACGGAAAAGAAAAACAGGAAGAGTTTGGGTTGAATTGGTCCGACTATGGATTTAGAATGTACGACCAAGCAATCGCTCGATTTACAACACTTGACCCATTGGCAGAAGATTATTCTTTTCAATCACCTTTTGTATATGCTGCTAATAACCCTATTAGGTATACAGATTTTATGGGGATGGGGCCAGATGATAAAGTATACGAAAATGAGACGATATCTACCTATTCAGTTGGAGAAAACTCTGTGACAATAACAACTACAAGCACAACAACAGTTAGCAATATTGTTAAAGATGGAGCCATTACGAAGTATATTACAGAGACTTTTGTGACAACCAATTCAGTTACTATTACTCCTGGAATTGATAAAAATGGTAAACTTGATCCTCAAGTTACAACATCAACTGAATCAATAGAGACTTCAAGAGAAACTACGACAATGGTTAATACATCAGAAGGTGAAGTTCAAATAGGGGAGACACAGACTGAATCTAACTTATACGGTAATGATGGCACAAAAAATATTAGTCTTGCAAATCAAGAAAGGACAGTTAGTAGTTATGGACAAGCATTAATATCAGAAATGAACCTTAGCATTAATGAACGAGGAGTTGGACATGCTGTATCAAATGAGGGGGCTAATAGACTTGCTGCTGTTGGTGTGGTAGTTGGAATTAAGGCGCCTTGGCAGGTGTCAGCTGGAATTGGAACAGGTTTTGTTATAGGGACAGGGATCCGTAATCACCATGACAGAACCAATTTTGCAGGAACATCTTTTAAATTAAATCATCAATACCAAAAATTTTCACGTAATTCAAGTGGTCAGAAAACAGTTATAGCAACACTTAGGGATAGATTAGGGGGTCATGAATAAAACGATATCTATTTTAATTATATCATTGCTTTTATTTGCTGGGATTTTAGTTTCAGAAATCCGCATTTGGTTTAGTTTATGTTTTATTATACTGAGTGTAGTATTTATTGCTAAACCAGTTCAATTTCATGTTACAGCAATAAGAAACTTAGAAGTATTAAATCTTGGGGCAATTATTTCAGGGAGTATGTTTTTTTATGTTTTTCTTTCTATAAATGGATATGCTTTAAATAATATATTATTTACTAGTTCTGTTTTTTTATGTTGTTTTTCCCTTTTTAGGATAAAAAAAAACACTTCTAGTTAATACTACTGAAGGTATAATTACCCCCATTGGAGGTGGTTCATATTCAATTTTGGTGGATTAGAACCTTTGTCTTTTGTTACTTGATAGTTGACATTACAACCATAAACAAAAGTGATTAACATGAAATAGGAAAGGTATTGTTTAAGCATTTGGAATAATTTGAAGGTTCTCAATTTTTAGTTTTGGATTTTTGAAAGATGCTGACCAAATGTCATATGATGTCGAAAATTCTGCTTTCAAAAAACTGTTATTCTTAGTAGGAATGTTAAAAACATGTAATTCTTCGTGAAAATTTAGACTATTTGACTTTTTGTAAAGTGGTTTTTTTCCACTATTATGAAAAGCAATAAAATAAAACCAAGTTGTCCTTAATTTTAAATTATGTTTTTCTTGGAAAGCCTTAATCTCGATTTCGATCCTTTTTTGCCCAATATTCTGCTGAGAAATTATAATTTTGAGAGGTTTCAGGTTAGTGAAATATGAAATCAAATTAAACCTGGGCACAAGTACCAGAACAACCCACTATAAATACAACCAATCTGGAAAATTAATTTCCATGGCAGATACCACTAAAAATTCAAAACCTAATAAAGAGGAGATTGCAAGGCTAAAAAATATGGGTATTGATCCCAAACAATTAATGCCTAAAGGAAACCAACCAAAGTTGGAGGTTTCTAAATATGACTTAAAATATGATGGAGAGGAATTAATTAAGCTTACAAAATACAATGCTGATGGAACCCTAGATTTTGTAGATACTTTTGAAAATAAAGGCAAGAAACAAATTAGGGATTGGTACATCAATAACAAACTTTACCGCCAAAGCACTACAGAATTTATCACCAAATTTCATAAAGAAAAATACTACGGCTGGGAGGTAAAAAAGGACGGAAAAAAAAGCAAATGGAATTACAGATTTGAGTATGAGTTTGATGAACAAAAAAATGTAATTTCCTACACCCGCTATGACAATGAAGAACAAAAAGAAACGGTTAAATACGTCTATAATGAAAATGGCCTGCTAACGGATACAGAAGGATATCTTATACCAGACCATTTTGAGTATGAGTATTATTAATAGCTGATATGTTTGGCAGGATTGGTATAATAAAGTTTATCAGGAATCAATAATTTTCAAATGAATCCACAAACATTAAAAATACTGAATTTTAATGTTTAGTTGTTTGGAATACATTAATTTTGAGGATAGTATTTGAGTAAACATTAAAAAGAAAGATAATTAATGCCTAATATACTTTACCCAATTAATCCTGACCGAAATATTCCATGGAATAATCTACCTTTATTACCCATTAATGAAAAACTCTATAAAACTATAGAGGTTCTTGAGAATTTGGGAAATGCGAAAGCAGCTTTAGCCAGGCTTCATGGTAGGAGCACCGTTATTCCCAATCAAGGATTATTGATCAATACTATTACTTTACAAGAAGCAAAAATTTCCAGTGAAATTGAGAATATTTTTACTACTGACGATGAGTTATACAAAGCCTATAGTGATCATCAAACAGGAAGTAGTGGACCTTCTAAAGAGGTCTTAAGATACAGAGAGGCACTTTGGTTCGGCTATAAATATTTAAAAGAAAACAGACAGTTTTCACAAGATTACTTTATTAAAGTTTTTCAGGAAATCAAACAAACAAGTGTAGGAATTAGGCCTGAATTTTCAAATACTACTATCCTGCAAGGGGGTTCAGGAGCAAATGCCGGGAATGTGATTTATACTCCTCCCAGGAGAAAATCCATACTTGAGCATAAACTTCAAAACCTTGTGGATTTCCTAAATGATGATGAGCAATATAAAATTGATCATTTGATAAAGATGGCTATTGCCCATTTTCAATTTGAAGCCATACATCCTTTTTCAGATGGCAATGGCAGAACCGGGCGTGTCTTTAATATCCATTATTTGACCAATAAAGGATTGCTAGATGTTCCAATATTATTTTTAAGTAAATATATTTTAGATCATAAAAATGGTTATTACTCGGGATTGATGGGTATTTCTCAAAGAGGTGATTGGAGAAGTTGGTTTCTATTCATGTTAAAGGCTATAGAGGTGACATCCAATATTACCTTTAATAAAATTAATGATATCGTATCCACTAAAGATGCTATCCTCGACTATGTGAAAAAAAGTGAGTTAAAATTTAGGGATGTAGAACGCTTAATTGAATTCTTGTTTACCCAACCCTTTATTAAGGTAAAACATTTAGTAGATCAAAGTATTTATTCAGAAAATACAGCAAGAGATTACTTAAATAGACTATGTGAGATAAAAGTGCTTGAAAAAAAAGAAATTCAAGGCCATCATTATTATTTAAACCTGGAATTGTATCGCATACTTTCTGAATAAAAATTGATATTTGTGACACAAAAGTCCTTCTTGCTTCTCCTCCCCACTTTCCAATAAACCATTACGAAATTCACAATTTTTCGCCACCCAAACAATCAACTAAAAACCTAGTTCAACTTTTATAAAATTTGGTAAAAATCTTAACTTTAATAAAATAAGCCAAAAGGGAGAAAGAAAAGAATAATCTACGGCAATAATTGATCAATTATAAGTACTGGAATTTTGAAAAATATGTCTTTGTTTTAAGAAAAAGGAAGCGATCTGGGAGTATTCCCGAAGAAGCTAAAACTGTAAGGCTATTTTGGCACTAGTCATTCTGGGAAATATTCCAATGAGAAAGTTTTCCATGAAAAAAAGCATTCTACAGAAATCTATGCAGATGCAGCCATCAATTTTTTGGAAAATTATCACTCCGAAGATCCTTTTTTCATGTATGTAGCTTTTCAGGCTCCTCACGACCCTAAACAGGTACCTGAAAAATATATTAAAATGTATGATCCTGCACAGGTTGGTAAAATGCCTAACTTTTTGCCGGAACACCCATTCGATAATGGAGAGTTGAATATTTGGGATGAATGGTTAACAGAAATCCCCAGGGAAAAGGAGGAAATTAATATGCACCTGGCAGCATATTATGCCATGGTGACGCATCTGGATCATGAAGTGGGAAGAATTTTAGCAGCCTTGGAAAAATCGGGTAAAGCGGAAAACACTTACATCATTTTTTCGGCTGATAATGGCATTGCTATGGGCCAACACGGACTGATGGGTAAACAAAATTTGTATGAACACTCTATTAGAGTACCACTTATTATGGCGGGTCCTTCCATTCCAAAAAACAAGAAGACGAATGCCTTTACCTACCTGATTGACATTTTTCCTACATTAAGTGAAATGGCTGGTTTGGAAATTCCGAATACGGTGGATGGTCAAAGTCTTTTCCCAATAATAAAGGGAGAAGATAAAACGGGTAGGGAACAAGCTGTGTGTGCTTACAAAAGTCAGCAAAGGGCTATAAAAAAGGATGAATATAAACTATTGACTTATCAGGTGGATGGGCGGCAACCGGTTCAATTATTCAATATGGAAGAAGATCCTTGGGAAATGAATAACCTGGCTAATAATCAAGAGTTTCAAAGCCTGCTAAAAGAGCTAAAATCTGATCTGATGCAGGGTTTAGCCGAAATAGGAGATTCTGCAAAAATATCCGAATCGGATTGGGATATTGCTCCAATTTTACCCTGGGTGGAAAAGCTAAATTAAACCAATCCTGAAGTACTCCAGAAATTAAAACAGATGGCCGAAGAGGAAAATGAAATGGTGAAAGGATATTTTAAATAACTAATCAAAAAAACATAGTTTTTGGCTGTTCTGCAATAATTTTCTTTCCTTATTTATTTCTAAATTTAAAGAAAATCGACACCTTTTTACAGAAAAATTAATTTTGCTTTATCTTTTATATTATGAAAAATAACTTACTGCATATTTTATTAGGAACATTACTCTTGAACGTGTTGGGTTGTGCCTCCTCTGAGCAAAAAAAGGATGAAAAACCTGCTGAAGAAACTACTGATGTGATGGATAAAATGGAATGGTGGCGTGATGCCCGATTTGGCATGTTTGTGCATTGGGGACCTTATGCCATTCCTGCTGGTGAACATAAAGGTGTAAAAACTGATCATATTGGCGAATGGATCATGAATGATTTGCATATTCCCATTAAAGAATATGAAGAATATTCCAAGCAATTCAACCCAGTAGATTTTAATGCAGAGGAATGGGCTGCTCTGATGAAAGAAGCCGGAATGAAATATATTGTGATCACTACCAAGCACCATGATGGGTTTTGTTTATGGGATTCGAAAATAACGGATTATGATATTATGGATTTTTCTCCCTATAAACGGGATATTTTGGAAGAACTGGCTAAAGCCTGTAAAAAACAGGGGATTGCATTGGGTTTTTACCATTCCATTATGGACTGGCATCATCCTCAGGCACAGGCAATTTGGGAACCCAATTACAATAAATCCAGGAAAGATACGCTGGAAAATCCTGAATTTTCCCAGTACTATAAAAACTACTTGAAACCACAGGTTAAAGAACTATTGACCAAATATGATGGCGTGAAAATTATCTGGTTTGATGGGGAATGGATTCCCGCTTACAAAACAGAAATGGGTAAGGAGATGTATCAATTCATTTCGGAAATCAATCCTGAAGTAATTGTTAACAATAGGGTAGATAAAGGTAGACAGGGGATGAGTGGTTTTAATGCAGAAGGGGTATTTGCCGGAGACTTTGGCACTCCTGAGCAGGAAATTCCAGACACCGGAATGCCTGGTACAGATTGGGAATCATGCATGACCATGAATGACACCTGGGGATATAAATCTTTCGACCACAATTGGAAATCAGATACCGTACTTATTCAAAATTTAATCGATATTGTATCTAAAGGAGGCAATTTTTTGCTCAATGTAGGTCCAACTGCTGAAGGAAAAATTCCGGCTCCGAGTGTAGAAAGATTGAAAGCCATGGGAAAATGGATGGCCAAAAACAGTGAGTCCATTTACGGTTCCAGTGCCAGCCCGTTAGCAAAACCCAAATGGGGAAGATTTACCCAAAAAGGCGATAAGATATATGCTCATGTATTCAATTGGCCGGAAAACGGCAATCTTCAGATCGATAAGGCAATTGGAGACATCTCCAAAGCGTATTTATTGGCTGACAAAAGTTCTTTGGAATTGAATACAGATGCTTCCTTTTTGAATGTGAGCCTGCCCGAAACTGCCCCGGATGGCATAGCTACAGTAGTAGTTTTGGAGAAAAAATAATTGAAAAAGTTTGAGAATTTTAACTATGAGCCATGTGGCTCATAGTTAAAATTGGTGAATGTCCTTACATAGAAATTTGACCTGCACCCTATGAAAGAGCCGTTTCTAGTGTCAGACAGTCAATTGAAGCCTTTTTTAATTGGATTAACGAAAAAGTTAATATTCAAAATGCTTCAAAAGTTTGTTCTCAAAGGGACTCAAGATACATGTCTTTGATAAAGCTACTGCTGCTATTTTGATTTTACTTGGTTTTTAACTGTTGATTCGCATATTTCATAAATTATGTTGGAAAAATAGGGGAGAACAAGTCTCCCCCTTAAAGAATTGACTATTGCTTAACAAGTTTTTGGTGAGTTGTCTGAGTATTTGTTTTAATGTAAACAACATAAATACCAGATTTCAGATCTCCAATTTGTACCGGCTCCTCGCTATTGTACTCTAACAATTCAACAATCTTATTGCCTTTCAAATCATAGATACTAACAGAGGCAACAGGCTCATTTGTTATTATTCTAATAACCTCTGCCGCAGGGTTAGGAAAAATATTTAACGCAGTCTGCAAGTCATTAACCAAGCCAGTTACTGTTTCTGTTTCAATTATAAATTTTTCTGTGGCACTACCACTATAGTTAGTGTCATCTATTGTGGCAACAACTGTATAAGTGCCAGTGCTGCTAGGTACAGTGGCATTGTCATCAAATTTTAAGTTGACAGATAGGCCAGCAGGGTTAGTAGTCACAGTTGGTGATTTAGCAGTTCCGTCAAATACCTGTACTAAGTCAGTCAATGTTACGGTGGCCTCTGCCTGATTAACAACTAAATCCTGATCAATACTAAATGCTACATTATATGTGTCATCACCTTCTTGTAAAGCTGTAATTGTTGTAGTTCCTGCGCCTACAATTGTTACGGTTGCCCCTGAAATAGTGGCAACGTTAATATCAGAGCTGATGAAGGTAACATCAAGACCGGACGAAGCTGTTGCCGTAAGATCAAACGCAGTATCTCCGAAAGTAACTTCCCCCAAAGCTTCAAAATTTATGGTCTGGCTTAACTTACTTACTGTAACTACAAAGGCAGTATTAATGGCCGGTGCAATTCCATCACTAGCTGTAAGTAATACAGTAGTTTCACCAAGACCCACTTCAGTGATTGTAAGGATTCCACTAGATTCAGAAACTTCTATAACACCCGTGCTGGTTGTCGTTGCTGAGTAAGTCAATACATCAGAAACATCCACATCACTAAATACAGTTGATAAATCAAATTCTACAGAACCAAAACCTAAATCATAATTTTGATTCAAAATAGCATTAGACACTATTGGTGTATCATTAACGGAATTTACAGTTACCTCAAAACTTCTGTCAAATGTATTTCCATTTGATCCAGTTACAGTTAGGGTAACATCAAACACACCATGTATATTAAGTGCAGGAATAATCTCTAAATTGGCTGTTCCGTCATTATTATTCGTCAAATTAAAGCTAAGCTCGGATGGTTCATCGGCCAAAGCGTTAAGTGTAAGATTGTTTGTATTACCATTTCCATCTGAAACTCCTGTAAGTGGTACAACAATAGTATTATCTTCATCTAAAGCTATATCACTAATGAAATCCACATTAGGCAAAAATCCGAAACTTACAATACCATCTAAAACTCCTATTCCATTAGTAAATGATCCAGGATCACCACTATCATTTGTTGTCACCAGAATATATTGCTTATCCTTTGACAGTTCAGCAATCAATTCGAAGCCGCTTCCAAGTCTATTCACTGTTGGGTTTGTTGGGTCAAACGAGTCGATGTATAAATCAAAGTACGCATCAATATCGCCACTTAAATTATTGATATATACTAATCCTGCCTGGCTCAATGTAAATGCCTGAATATGATTCTCAAAAGCATCTGTAGATAACGTGCCAGAATATATGGCAGGTTCTGTTACAACGGCCGTGATAGTGGAGACACGTGTGTCAATTCCATTGTTTGCAGTACCACCATCGTCCATAATAGAGATTTCAAAATTAACTGTTCCAGTTTGACCTGAAATTGGGTTAAATATCATGCCACCAATAAAACTACCTGGCATATAGCTAATAGAAAGAATATCCTCTAATGCTGGATTATCTCCACTGGCTGTTACACTTACGATATTATCATCATCATCATCCACCGCAAAAAGTTTGGCTTGCTCACCTTGACCATTATGGAGATAGTAAATTTGTCCATCTAAGTCATCACTTGTATCCCAGTCTTGAAAATATGGAGGGGTATTTTCTCCGAGGTGAATATTGAAAGTACGAACGAAAATATCTACACCACCATTATTGGTGCCGCCATCATCCATTACTGTAACTGTAATCACCGCATCACCAAAGCCAGTTGGTTCAAAATCTAATGATCCAGTTGCATCTCCGTTTGTATAATTCACAGTAGGGTTTGGAATTATTGAAGGGTTGTCAGAAGTTGCTGTAACCGTTATGTTTTGAGAAAAACCAGTGCCATCCGATATCCCTGAAAGATCAATTGAAAAGTTGGAAAATGATCTCTGGGAATGATCTACTATAGCATCGAGTGTCGGTGGTTGGTTACCCGTTACTGAAATATCAAAAGTTTTTGAAATGCTATTTTGACCACCGCCAAGCGTTCCTCCATCATCTGTAACTGTAACGGTGATAGTAGCAATTCCAGTTGCATCTGTAACAGGAGTAAATGTTATTGTCCCTGTATTGTTGGGGCTTGAGTATGTTACAGAGGGTGTTGGAATAAGTGCTGTATTATTTGAGCTAACCTCTACATTTAATGATTGATAGTCTGAAGTTTCTCCAGAGGAAATGCCAGACAAATTTATAATCTGTTCCGAAGCATTAACGTCAAGTCCGATATCAGGGAGTTCGTTTAGCTCAGGGGTTCTGTTGGCTACAACTCTTACAATGAATGTTTCATCAATTTTATCTTTACCACCATTAGCTGTACCCCCATCATCTGACACACTTACTGTAATAGTAGATTCACCAATCGCGTCCGTGACTGGAGATATAGTCACAGTTCCCGTAGAGTTTGGATCTGTGTAATCAACGTTAACACCAGACATATTAACCACAGAGGAATTGTTTGTAGCGGCTGATACAGTTATTGTTTCAGCATTTGACAAAACGCCTGCACTAATTCCAGATAAATTGACTGTTCGAATTGGTTCGTTAATACCCATAACTATATTTCCAAGCGCATCTATTTTAGGTTGGAAATTACCTGATACATTAACATCAAACACTCTAATAGTTTCATTAGATCCTCCATTACTTGATCCTGCATTATCTGTTAAGGTGACAGTGATAGTAGCCTTACCAAATTGGTCAGCCAATGGTGTGAAAGATAAAGTTCCAGTCTCATTTGGAGAAGTATAGCTTACCACTGGGTCAGGAATTAGAGCAGTATTGTCTGAGGTTGCTGATATAATAAGGGATTGACTTACTGAGGGGTCACCGTCAGCAATACCACTTAAGTCAATTATTTGGTTAGAAGCGTTAATGAATAGATCTAAATTATTTATTGAATTTATTATTGGTGCATTATTAGGATTTACCGTCAGAATAAAATCAATTGAAGTTTCGTTTTTTCCGTTATTAGTTGTTCCTCCATCATCAGAAACGGTTACAGTTATTGTGGTTTGACCGGAAGCATTTGCTATTGGCGTTATTTCTAAAGTCCCTCCAGTATTAGGGCTAGTATAAATTAAATTAATATCGCCATCTGCAACCACACTTTGATCGGAAGATGTTGCACTAATACTTATCGTTTGGCTTTCTCCATCTCCAGCAGAAATACCAGATAAACTTAAACTCAAAACTTCATTGATAGCTATGTCAGCATCTGAAAGTTGATCAATAGTTGGTGGAAAATTGCTTGTAATTGAAACTTTAAAAACTATGTCAATATTATCCACACTACCATTTACAGCGCCACCATCATCCTGAATATTTACAGTAATTACTGCATCACCAAAGGCATCTGTCACCGGTGTAAAGGATAATACGCCAGTTGCATCAGGAGAAGTATAAGTAATTGTGGGATTTGGTATCACAGAGGTATTACTTGATGAAGCAGATATTGCAACTGTTTGAGAAGGTTCTAGAATTCCGGCAGTTATACCAGTTAAGTCTAAATCAATTTGGCCTGAATTTACAGGACTAATTATATCTGGAATTGCGTCTAACGTAGGAGGAGTGTTGTCTGAAGTACTAAATCCATCAATTGTAATCCAACCTCTCCCGCAGCAGGCATCAGTAGCATCAACAACAAAAGCAAACTGATCTCCTTTAGAAACTATTACCGATGTTTCACCACTTTGGGTGGTGGAACCTGATGGATCCGACAATTCTATAAATGAACCATTTAGAATGTAACCAGCCCTATCATAGTCAGGGCCATCGTCTGTTTCATAGCTCCATTTAAACTTGAGTGTTCCGTCTTCAGGAATATTAATAGAGTAACGAGAATTTGCCCCTGAAAGATCATCATCATTTCCTGTCAATGTAAAACCTACAGGCATATTAGAAAGGTCAATAGAACCATCGGCCTGCATTCCTGACAAATCCTGAGAGGTAAATACCCAATTACTTGAGGAATAAACCCCTGTAAACTGTGCATGACTGAGTAATGGTAAGATTAAAATTAAAAAAGCAACAAGGTACTTCTTAGGATACTTAAAAAGCCAACTTTTGAGTAGAATCATAAATATATATTGAGTTTAAATATAAAAAAACGCAGTTAAAGTTGTAATATTTTAATAATACTTGAGTCTTCCTGCAAGACTGTCAAATAGAATAGGTTAAACACCTAATAGTGTGAGTTTTATAAAATTGGTTTTAAAGCTTAAAATGTTGATTTCTTACATTTTAATTATGTTTTCATAGGTCGGTCAATCTTGGAAAAATCATATTCCTCATAAAAAATGAGATGTCTCCATTTAAAGACAGAGTACCCTACTAAGGATGAAATCTTTACTAAACTCATTATTACCTTAAAGAGATTGGTCTATAAAAAGGCCTGGAATTTGGATGCCAAAAAGCCATGGGGAAGTTCAATGTCAGCTGTGCAATATTTGGGGAGGTACACCCACAGAGTAGCTATATATGTCGTGGTTAATAGAAAACACAGAAGACTCTAGACTAAAAAATGCTTATTCAGCTCAAGGTGCTTTAGGACAAAATATTACTGTTTATCCAGAAATAGATGTTGTTCTAGCTTTTAAAACAAAAAGTGATTATGGAAGGAGAAATAGCAGTCTATAGTATTTTTGAATACCGCAGCATAAGACCCATTATGTTCTGCGAGTGATACTATAAATCCATCGGCAGTATTAAATAACTCGTCTAGTCTTTTAACCGTAGTTGGAATACCATTTTCAGCTTCAAAATCAGCACCATAAATAGGCAATACATAATCGTTTAAGTCGATTGAAATAATTTCTACATTTTCTAATAAACTATTTGTATAGGTTATTAAACTTTTATTGATAGATTTTTGACTATTGCTCCCGGCTATTGTGATTATTTTTTTCATAATAAATGTTTTTTAGAGATTAAATTATCTATTGACCATTTTCCACTACCAATTACAATTATGGTTAAGGCAAGACCGATCACAAGGAGAGAGTATTCATAACCTTCACCTGCCTGATTACCAAACCAATTCATAAAGAAGCCATGTTCTAACTGTGTAGTAAAAATGATACCCATAAACATTCCTGTAAGTGCCAATGCCCAGAACCTGCTGAAGAGCCCCAGAATTAGTGAAATAGAGCCAAAGAATTCAATCATTATTACTAAAAAGGCTATAATACCTGGCAGACCCATTTGTGTTGTAAATGTTTCCATTGTTGCCGAATAACCATATCCTCCGAATAGTCCTAGTAATTTCTGTGCACCATGAGGAAATATTACCAAACCAAGTGTTAATCGTGCTATGCTAAATCCAATGTTTGGATTTGTCGTTAAAAGTGTTTTTACTAATTTTTTCATAATGATTTAGATTTAAAATTGTTTATAAAGTTTTTCGGTAATACAACCCGAAAGATGATTTTTCTATAGGGTTAGGTCCATACTGGTCAAAGTCTAGACCGATACCAATTTGGTGTCCTTTGAATGATATTCCTGTACGTAATTGCTGAAAACTCCTGGAATGGGTTTTAAACTCATCCCAGACAGTTAAAAACTGCCCATTTAACCAAAGAGATACTTTGTCATTAATTGGTGAGTTGAACTGAAATTGAGCGAACCCTTCGGCATAGCCAGCGTCCGTTTGCTCAGAATGAGCATGGGCAACGGTAGGAATAATTACGAATAAGACTCGTGAATTTTTTAGTGTGAACTTTGCAGACAAACGTTGCGAATACCCTGCAATACTGTTGTAATATAAAGACGGACCAATTGCAATATTCTCATTAATATTCCAGAATAGTGTGGGTTGTACACCTGCTTCATCAAAATTCTCATTCTCTTTATCATTGAATTTTTGAAAGAATGCAAGGGTTGCAATGCTCAGCGTATTTTCCTCATTTATTGGATAGCTTGAATACAGCGTAAAATCCGTTTTATTAAAACCAGAAAACAGTTCTATTTGGGTAAATTGCGCCTGCAAATAGTTTGCAAAACCAATTGTTAAAAATGATGTAATGATTATTATTTTTTTCATGCTTCAAAATTCCGATAGGGACACATGAAAAAAAATGAACTAGTTTAAGACTTTTACATTCTATTGACTTTCGTAATAATCTTACTCATAAACTCTGGCGTAATGCCAATGTAGCCTGCTAAGTCTTTCTGGGTAATTCTATTGACAATTTTTGGATATTTCTTTTTGAATTCGATATATCTTTCTTCTGCCGTTAAGGATATGCTATGATTGGAACGTCTTATGTAACTTATGAGCGATCTTTGATACAGTATTCGATAAAACTTTTCAAATTTGGGTATTTCCTGAAAAAGTAAATCATAATTAACTCTAGAGATTCCTAATAATTCCGAGTCCTCAATAGCTTTAATGAAATAGTGTGATGGCTCTTTAGTAATAAAACTAGCCATGTCTCCAGTCCAATAATCTTCAATGGCAAACATAGATACATGAGGTGCGCCATCTACATCTAAAGTATACACTTTTAAGCAGCCTTTAGTGATAAAATACTCATATTTAGCAGTTTCACCTGCTTGCATTAGGTATGCCTTCTTTTTTACTTTTACTTCTGTAAGTAAAGAAATATATTTCTGTTTTTCAAGCTCGGTTAAATCAATAAACCTACAGACATTATCAATAATTAGCTTATGTGAGTATTCCAATTTCAAAATGATTTTTTACTTTCTTTAAAATTAAGTTATTGCCCCATGTTATTGAAAAACTTTGCTCATTTTATCATTTGCATTAATACATCCAATTATGGTGGATTACGATTAGACCTATAGTGTCAAAGAACCCATAGACGGCAACACGGCAATATTGAACCAACCTAATGAGGGTTAGATTCAGGAGAATCCATGTGCATTATCAATTTTTTTTTGCTTGTAGAGTGCATTTCTGTTGGGGGTGATTTTTTAAAGTGAAGTTTTTTGTGGTTAATTTCCACATCAGTTTTCATTTTTGTTATTTTCAAAAGCCCGGTTTGGCGGGTTAATATTGAAAAGGGCATAGTATCCCGATCTGTTTGCTGGAAACGATTTTTTCTTTATTGCTTCCCCTCCTCATTTTCAAAAAATGCTTCGAAAATGGCTAAAAAACAGCTCATCATTCAATGGATTCCTTAAATGGGGATAATTTCAATTCTTCAAAAGAGAATCCACATTTTTGTTAAGTCAGACCGGGATGACAATAGCTACTCATTATTGTGTTGGTGAGGCAGTGGAGTGACAACTAAGGTTGGTTGTTGGAATTATTGGTTATGCAATAGAATACTTAAGTGAATGGTGATAATTTGCTTGTAGCTCAGGTCTTTTCTTTTATTCAAGGATTTCCTTACAGCCAAAAAAAAGTCTTCCCGAATTGGGAAGACTTCTATGAAAAAAAGAAAACTAAATTTTATTTTTAAAGAGATTCTTTTCCCCAAGATTTATTAGCCTTGTCACCCATAAAGAGTTCTAAAACAGCTCCATCTTTAATATCATCATGAGAGAAAAACGGTTTGTTCCATTCTTTGCCATTCAATTTAGCTGACTGGATGTATTTATTACCTTCACTGAAGTTTTTAGCTACAATCTTAAAATCGTTACCATCACCCAAATGGACAACAGCATTCTCAAAAAATGGACTTCCAATGTTATATTCAGTAGAACCCGGAGTTACAGGGTAAAAACCTAATTGAGAAAATACTACAAAAGCAGACATTCCTCCACCATCTTCATCACCGGGTACTCCCATCAAATCATTTCTGAACCACTCACCGATTAATGAATGAATTCTTTTTTGGGTTTTCCAAGATTGACCAGCGTAATTATACAAATATGGAATATGTAAAGAAGGTTCATTTGCCATAGAAAACTGACCAACATTACCAGTATGGTCTGGCAATTGTGCATAAAAGCTGTATTTGCTTCTTCCTAAAGAGGCATTAAACATATCATCCAGATTATTTACAAAAGCCGTATTTCCACCCATTAAGCTGATCAAATCCTTCACATTGTGCTGTACATCCCAACGGTAAATCCAGGCATTATTTTCACCATAATAACCTCTTGCTCCCATTCCTCCGGAAAACACATAATCGAATGGTTCGATAAATTTTCCATTTTTGTCTTTCGGATGGAAGAATCCGGTCTCTTCGTTGTATAGGTTACGGTAATTGAGTGAGCGCTTCATAAAATAATCGTAGTCTGCAGTCCTGCCTAATTCTTTGGCAATTTGAGCCAGACACCATTCATCGTAAGATGTACCCAAAGTTACAGCTACTGGCTGCCGACTTTCGAAGTCGTGTACTTCTGGAATGGTTTCTTTTTCACCCTCTCTTAAAGCCGGAATGTACCCTTTATCTTTATAAAACTGATCTAGTTCTCCGGCAGGTTTGCCAGACCATGGCGCTAATGTTTTTTCTGTGATACCTGCTTTACAAGCTTCATAAGCTTTTTCCAAATCGAATCCACGAAGTCCTTTTCTGTAAGCATCTATCACTGAAGCAACTCCATGGTTAGAATTCATTCTTCGACTGTCTCCTGTAATTTCTGGGAAGGTTGGCATCCAGAAATGGTCCATTTGCTCTGCCATGTTAACAAATGAATTAATTATGTCCTCTTCCTTCTTTGGATCAATTAAAACTCTTAATGGATGATGTGCTCTGTAAGAATCCCAAATCCAGTCATCCGTGTAAAACGGTCTTCCATTATCTTCGTGTACCCTTCCATCAAATGCACTATAATATCTTCCATCTTCCGAAATACAAACCGGACGCTCAAAGCAACGATACAAAGAAGTATAGAAAACAGTTTGGTCATCTTCCCTTCCTCCGTTTATAGCGATTTTGCCAAGTGCTTCATTCCAAACATCTTTGGCTGCTGATTGCAAAGAAGCAATGTCTTTACCCTCTACTTCACGATCCATATTCTTTTTTGCCTGTTCTACATCGATAAAAGAGATGCCATAACGAACATGTAATTTTTTAGTAGATTGAGGATATTCCAACACTATGGCAGCGTTTCTACCTGTGGCTTTTGCTGCTTCTATTTGTGCTTTATCCTGAATAGCAAAAGCAGCTAATGGGGTTTCTTCTACTACCATATACATATAAACCTTGGTATTATTTGCCAAATTCTGATAACCAGAAACTGCTTTGCCATCCCAGTTCATTTCACCAGAGCGGGAGTTTAACACCAAATAAGCTGCTTCATCTTTATTAAAAGCAATCTCATACATTGCAGACTGATGAGACAATCCAAAATCTACATCAATTTCTGCATCATCCAGATATACATAATAAGAAAATGGTGTGAGTTTTTCATTATCGTAACTGTAATGAACCACTGGAGAAATTTCATTTTTAGCGCCCTGATATGGACTTAAATTAAAAGCTGAGCTACCTCTGTGGCTCGTGATAATAAGTGGCAACCCGCTTAATTTGTCGCCAGTAAAATCTCTTCTTTCTGGATATACCCTCAATAAGCTATTAGGCAGGTGTATTGTAGGAAATGTAGGAACCAGCAAGTGGCTGATGTTCCCCATGTATGGATTCACATAGTCAACGGGTTGTTTTGCTGTAGAGATATTGTTGTTTTCAACTTTAGTAGTACAAGCGGCAGTTAACAAAGCTAATCCATACAATAAAATATTTTTTAAATGTAGATTCATGTTGATGATAAATTGTTTTTGTTTTACTAGTTTGTTTTTTGAAGGTTCGCATTCAGTTTAATTACTTCTCCTGTTTTTGTTTGCTGATCGTATTCATTGCTATCAGTATTTACATGCAATAGCCCTCCGTTTTTGGAGTGAATTATTACTTCTGTGATTTTACTGTCTTTCCATTCCAAGTCGACTACAAAGCCCCCTCTGGCACAAATTCCTTTAACATTTCCATTTGGTAGAGCAGATGGCAATGAAGGTAGTAATTCAATCTCATAGCTGCCATCTTCATTCTGCGTTTGGCTTTGCACAAACATTTCGGCAATGGCAGCAGTAGCCCCAAAGTTACCATCTATCTGAAATGGCGGGTGATTATCAAATAAATTTGGGAGTGTTTTAGTCGCCAATAATACTGACAATAACTTAAATGCATGGTCACCATCCTGAAGTCTGTTCCACATATTAATTTTCCAGGCGAGGCTCCAACCAGTTCCATCATCTCCACGCCCCTCTAATGTTTTTTGTGCAGCAACAGCCAAATCTGGAGTTCCAAGTTTTGTAATCTGATTTCCGGGATATAAAGCAAACAAATGAGAAGTATGTCGGTGATGTGGTTCAACTTCTTTGTAATCTTCAGCCCACTCCATAATTCTTCCAGTTTCTTTACTAATTCTTGTAGATGCCAGTTTGGCTAAAGTCTGCTTACATTCTTTCTTAAATTCATGATCGATTTGGAGAATTTCTGAAGCTTTAACACAGTGAGAAAGTAAATCTTCTATTACCTGTAAATCCATGGTAGCGCCATAAGTAAATACAGATTGTTTACCATTTGGCAGATAAAAAGCATTCTCTGGTGAGTAAGAAGGATTCGTAACCAATTTACCAGCCAAAGCTGTCCCTGCTGGTGCTTCAACTAAAAAATCCATGATAAATCTGGCAGCACCTTTCATTAAAGGATAAGCCCTTTCCTTAAGAAATACCTGATCACCTGTAAAGGTATAATGTTCCCAAGGATGTTGAGCCAACCAAGCAGAACCCATTGGCCAAATACCTTGTGGTCCATCGGCCGGTGCAGAAAAACCCCATGCATCTGTAAGGTGATGTACCACCCAACCATTTGCACCATATAAAACCTTAGCAGTTTTTTCCCCGGGTTTTACCAACTCATCCATCAAATTAAAAAGTGGTAAATGTAGCTCAGACAAATTGGTAATTTCTGCCGGCCAGTAATTCATTTGCAGGTTTATATTGGTATGATAATCTGCATTCCAGGGTGGGTTCATTTGCCAGGCCCACAAACCTTGTAAGTTGGCTGGCATTGTACCTTCTCTTGAACTTGAAATGAGTAAATAGCGACCATATTGAAAGAAAGTTTCTACCAAAGCCGGATCGGGAGAACCGTTTTCTTTAGCCATTTTAAGCCTTTCATCAGTTGGCTTTGCTAAAGTAGCAACATCTGTTCCTTCTAAATTTAAATCGACTCTGTTAAACAATTCCTGATGCTTTTTAATATGTGCAGATTTTAATTGCTTATACTTTTTGCCAGATGCTTTCTTGATAATTGCTGCGCACTTTTTTTCAGGTGAGTCCGAAAATACAGGATGCTCTACAGAGATTTTATCTAACCCGGGATAATCGGTTGCTCCGGCAACTAGCAGCATTACTTCATCCGCATTGCTTACTGTTAAAATATCTTCGGATATGTCTGTTTTACCACCCTTTGCTATGGCTTTTACCTGCATGGCAAAACTCAAACCTCTGGCATTTCCAGCATCATCTTTTACTGGTAATCTTCCGTGTAATAAGAGTGATGCAGGATCTCCTTCAACTCTAGTAGTTAAAGCATCTTGTTGTCTTTTTAAAGCCAATGAAAAATTGATTTGCGATTTTTTATCAGCAGTGAATTTGATTACCATAACATCATCAAAAGGTGAAATGAAAGCTTCTCTGGTATACGTAATTCCATCTGACACAAAACTAGTTGTTGCTACTGCAGTAGATAAATTAAGATTTCGGGTATAATTCTCGGCTTCAGTTATGGGTGTATCAAACCAAATTTCTCCTAAAGATTGAAATGGCTTTATCCCTTTCGGATGACCCATCATATGTTTTTCGGCTAATTGAACTGCCTCATTGTTTTTACCTTCGAAAAGTAATTTCTGAACCTCTGGTAGATGTTCGAAAGCAGTTTTATCATTTGGGTCAAGGGCATAGCCATCCCACAACGAGCTTTCATTGAGCTGGATACGTTCATCTGCAACACCACCAAAAACCATGGCTCCCAAGCTTCCATTACCAAGTGGCATCGCTTCTTCCCATACACTAGCTGCTTGTTTGTACCAGAGCAAATATTTTCCTTCTGGTTTATCTCCACCAGATTTTATTTCGGCCCGGTCTGCCCAGTTAGCTGTGATTTCACCAACACGAGTACTTGCCGGAGCAACATCATGTTGTTGTGCTTTTGCGGTCCTGCAAGTTATAAGAATAAAAATTACCAGAAAGATCAACATGCTAATCTGCTGGTATATTTGTTTTTTTATGAATTTCATTTTCAATTATTAGTTTACCTAATGTGTAAAAGGTCTTTCTCTAATTCATGTGAAATACTTTTGTCAGAAACAAAAGTTGAATTTTTTGCTTCATCATATACTACTTTAATCCAGATGATTTTCACTTTTACATGGGCTGTTTTTATACCTTTCTTTTCTTCAAATTTATTAATAGGAAATAAGAACTTCAGCTTCATTTGGATATTCATAGGTTATAGTAGCACTTATTCCTTCCGAAGTATCATTATAGCTAAAACTATCTTTAATTTTGTCTGAAGCAGGCAAAGACGGATTTATACCTACAACCATAATATTGACAATTTTTATCCAGTCAGTATTTTCAATAGGATTAAAGCCAAGTTATTCCTTAATTGTGTTTTCTTCAGTGAGACTTAGTGTTTGTACCACTTTCTGAATGCTTCCATCTGAATTATAATAAAGCTCATCTACACAAATCGATCTGAGCCAGTCGTGGTTAGAAAGTGAACTATTATGATAGAAAGCATACCATTTGCCTTTGTATTCCACAATTGATCCATGGTTTGTGTAGCTATCTGTTGGATCAATATATACACCTTGATGTTTCCATGGCCCAAGTGGACTATCGCTAGTAGCATATCGCATGCGATTGTGTTTGTCTCCTTCATCATGATTATCGGAATAAGAGAGATAATAAACTCCATCTTTTTTATGTACCCATGTGGCTTCATGGAAATCTTCCAGACCTTCCATATTTAACATTTCTCCATCAATCTCCATCATGTTTTCTTTTAGCTTACCTCCTTTGCAAACTCCTCCTCCTCCATAATAAAAGTATGCTTGTCCATCGTCATCAATAAAAACAGCTGGATCAATCATAGATTCCAATCCTTCTATATAACCTTGTACTTCAAAATCACTTGCAGGTTTTTTACTTGTAGCAATACCAATTTTCCAAGTAGAATTCCAATCGTCTCCACTCGGATGCGGAAAATAATAATAATAAGTACCATTGCGATAGGCACAATCAGGTGCCCACATAAAACCACCTTCTTTTCTTCCCCATGGGACATCTTCAGAGCTTAGGATTTCACCGTGATCTATCCAGTTTTCCATATCATCAGTAGAAAATACATGGTATTTATCCATTAAATCACAGCCTTTTGGTGGAGCTATATCATGCGAAGCATAAACATATAAACGGCCATCATCCCACACATGAGCAGACGGGTCAGCGGTATAAATCTCGGTAATAAATGGATTGTAAATAAATGGGTTGGAAAGGTCCCATGCTTCTTCTATTTTAAGATTATCTTCATTGGTCAATGACTGATTTGTATTTTGACATCCAAAACCAATTAAGGCAATGGCTACCGGTAACTTCCATAGTTTACTATAAACAGATATTTTTTTGTTCAAGTTGAATATTTTAAAAATTATCATTTTTTGGATTGATTTATTTAATAATAAGTTTGATATCATTTTTGGATTGGCTTTTCAGCAGGAAGTTTCATTTTGCGTTTCAACATATCAGCAGCTTTTCCAGTAAGCCAGAGGTAATGATCTGATGGGATCTCTTTGTCTGCCGGGATAAATTTACTTTCACCAACTGGCACCTGATGAGCCGTTTTAAAGATGGCAGTTCCTTCATCAATTTCGTCAAACATGGCTACATACATCATCTCAGCTCCTTCAGAAGCTGCTCCGCTTAACTGTTTCCAGAAGAAACTTCCCTTATTTCTGGGAATGGTACTGCTTGGCCGACCTGGTGGTAGCATGTTGTTCCAGCTAAATCCAGGAAATACCACAGGTATATAAGCCATCCCGTTTTGTTTGCACCATTTTACATCCTCCCCAATGATAGATTTAAAATTGGGATATGTTGCTTCATTAAAGCGACCTACAAACCAGGGATGTACAATGTCAGCCATTTTCACCACATCCAGAAAGTTTTCATCTTTAATGCAATCTCTTCCTTGTTCCCGCCAATAGGTAGGTACTCCCAGCAATACATCACAATTTCCTCCTTCATCAGACTTAAAAAAGCGAATCAGTTTTTCAATATCCTTCAGGTTATATTTTCGGCCATCATTAAAGCCAACCCCCCAAATTGACACTACTGGATGTCCTTCATTAAAAAGGTAATTCGAATATTTTGATCGCTTTTCAAAGCCAAATTTCTTTAATAAACTTTTCCAGTCCTCAATTACAATATCTACTTCACTGGAAGTAATACCTGATAAATCATACATTACTGCAATAGTACGATTGTATTCCAACGCTGCTTTACTGGCGGACTCCAATACCCCTGTAAAATGTTTCCTCCCCGATTCGTGGCGAATTTCAGAAATAAAACGCTGCATAAAAACTCCATCAATACCGTAATCCTCCATCCATTTGAAATGAAGACGAACAGTACTTTCATCAGCAGGGCTAAATACTGTAGCCGGACTTCCATCTTCAAATTTGAAAGCTGTTTCATATTGCTTTTCATACTCTTTCATTTCAGGCCATAAATCAATGGTACAATAACCCGGTTCGAATCGTCCTTTACGCTCATAATGGTGCCAGCCTCGGTCTTCCCCGTCATCTGGAGTGTTAAACCACCCCTGATATCCAGCCATCACCAAGCCCGGAGAAATCGTATGTTTTTTGGGGATTTTATCATGGTGGATCCATGAAAATTCAGCCAATAGTGTTATACTGAAAAAAGCTAATATTAAGGTGATTAATCCTTTTATTCTTTTGGTTTCTATTACCTTCATTTTTAAGTTTTTTATATTTATTCTGATGCTATTTTATTTGCGTTGGGGTTGAATAAAAACCAATGGTTTTTCTTTTCTCAACATTTTTGCAGCTTCGCCTGTCAGCCACAGGTAATGATCAGATGGTTTCCCATCCAAACCGACAAATTGTGCAACATCACTTACTGGCGGATTATCAGTTACTTTGAAGATGGCAGTACCCTCGTTTACTTCATCAAACATAGCTACATAAATCATTTCGGCACCCGATCGAATGGCTGTTGACATTTGCTGCCAGTAAAAATTTCCTCCCTGACGTGGAATTGATCCCACAGGTTTTATATCATCAGGAAACTCATGAACACTGAGATTGTGCCAGCTAAATCCTGGATATACACAAGGAACATAGTCGATATTGTATTCTTTACACCAGGCTATATCACCAAGAATAACATCACGATATCGATCCATATCATTATGCAAGAGCGGAGAAAAACGCTGAACCATCCAGGGCAACACGATGTCCACCTGCTTAATCAGTTCGTGCAAATAAGGATCGTGATTAGAATCAGCATTTAAATCGCGCCAGAAAGTTGGAACACCCATCATGATGCTGCAACCACCATATACTGGGTCGTTCTTTAAAAAATCAATAAAACGCTCTAAGCCGATGTTACGGATATTGTAAGGTCGGTCTGGAAAGCCTACACCCCAAATTGCCACCAAGGGTTTACCATTATGATGGAGATAGGTTTTCGTCCCTTTTTGATCTGTTACTTTTAAAGAATCTACCAGATATTTCCAATCTTCAATGAGGGTAGAGCAATCTTCATTTTTCCCTCTTAATCCAGATAAATCGTACATGATTGCAATGGCACGATCGTATTTTGATGCGGCTTCAAATCCATGGGTCAACACTTTTGTAGCATGGCTTTGAGCTGCACGTGATCTGGCAGCACCAAAAAATCGCTGCATAAAAACACCATCCAAACCATATTCTTTCATCCATCGGAAATGGGTATCCACAGTACTTTTATCAGCCGAATTAAAAAAACTGGCAGTGCTGCCATCAGCATGTTTTAGACCTGTTGGATAAGTTTTTTGGTATTCGTTGACATCAGGCCACATATCAATTCGAATCTCTTTTTCATTTGGATACATGATTTGGTTATCAGGCAAACGAAACCAGCCTTGATATCCAGCCATAATGAGTCCTTTGTAAGTTGGATACTTTGTTTCGGGAGCATGCTTATTAGCTGTTGCTCCATTAAAAGCTAAAAACAAGCAAAGTGTTATAATAAATGTAATTTTTTCCATATTTAAATTTTGATGAGTTTTTTCGATTGAATCTTATCATCTGTGTAGAACCGAATGAAATATACACCAGGTGATAATCCTCCCAAATAGAGTTCAGTTAGGTTTTCTCCGGCTTTTGATGTGAATGCCTTTGTTTTTATCATGGCTCCAGCCATATTGTAAACTTCCGCAAAAACCTCTTGCGAATTGTACAACCAATAACTAAGGGAAACTTTGCCAGATGAAGGATTCGGAAACAACTTCAAATTTGAAGCATCTTCGGTATTTTGAACTTTCTCGATAGATGTTAACTGTCCATCTCCAACTATTACAGTGAGTGTTGCTTTTTTAACTCCATCCATACTGATTGCAGTGATGGTGGCAGTACCATTTGAAATGCCTGTTACTTTGCCATTACTATCAACAGAGGCAATATTTTCTTTATCTGATTGCCAAAATACGATTTGGTTTTCGGCATTTACTGGCTCAATCGATGCTTTCAATTCATAAACACTATCAATTGGTATAGCTATTTCCTGATCATCTAAACTGATTCCAGTTACACTTACTGGTACCTCATTTCCAAAGGCATAAATCTCGTGAATGGACCACCAATTCCCTTTTGATCCGGTTTGAACGATTTTGACATATTGAACCGTAGTTGATGGAAAGCTCACAATTGTCATAATATCAGCACCGCTCCCTGATGTTCCCGGACCATACCAATCATTACCATTATCTGATACATACAATTCATACTTTTGAGGGGAATCAAAAGGGCTTTCTGCTACATCAAGTATGATTTGTTCTATCTTTTCTGGTTTGCCAAAATTAATAGTAAACCATTGTGCAGAATCCTGTGATGAATTAGTATCCCATCGGGTTGCATTACTGCCATCTATTGCCAACAAGGTATTTTCTGTATTATTAGAAGCTGAAACGGTCCATCCACTTCTTACAATAGCGGATTCGGGTGAAATCTCAGGTACATTGCCTATGTTGTTAATCCATAAGGCACAATTGTTTTCGTTAATGCCAGAAGGATCAACCACTGAAGAATGTATAGCAAGCTTAGGCTCTGTTCCGTTTGCAATTAATTGGTTTACCGGATAAATACTGGAAGCTTCAATAAACAAAGAATCTCCATTGAGTAAAGCCATTCTTTGCTGTCCGGGTTGACTCATATTCACTTCCTGAAGCGTGAGCAGGCCTCCATTCATAGCAATCCCATTGGAAGGATTACCCCAAAAATCAGCATTAAACAAAGTAACGCCAGAAGTGTAATTGGCTCCTGTTTCAATGTACTTCGTGTTTTGATCACCAATAGCAACGATCTGTGAGTTCACGAAATCAAAACCATCGCTGCCTACTGCATCAATAATGAGTGCATTTCTTGAACCATCAATCCCGCTACCAATACTCAAACCAGAAGGACCTGTACCATCAATATCACTTAAGATCATTCCATTCTTTGAGCCGTAGTGGAAGTTGTTATACAGGGTTTGATTTTTACAATTTCCCAATATCATAAAGTCGAAATTGTTAAATCCATAATCGTATGCAGGACCTCCATCTCCAACTGAATTTGGCCAACCTCCATATTTCGACTCATCACCCACAGCATAGGCAATTACATTTAATTGGGAGTTGTATATTTTCCCATTCTGGGTTCCTCCACCTACACGAATCCCCACATCAAATACATGTCCGGCAAGATAGTCAATATAATGGTTGTCACTAGGATAGGTAAATAAATCAACTCCCTTATGAACTGCACGCATTCCTATATTAATCATATAGGTGTTGTTTCCAGTTGTTTGTAAACAATATGGATATTCTGCAACACCGGGAAGATCTGTTATTAATTGCTCGGGATAATTAAACACAATGCCCCGAATACCACTGTTTTCTGATAATTTTAAAAACGGTTCACCTGCTGGATTGTCCCTGTCTGCATATACTTCCAATATACTACCCGGACCTGTTGGGGTAGTACTTACATCAACAGAACCTTTTAGCTCTACACCTGAGGGAATAACAAGATTACCGAGGATTTTGTATTTCCCAGGAGGAAGGAACACTACACCGCCACCATCTGCAGCGGCCTGATCAAGAGCTGTTTGGATAGCCTGTGTATTATCTGTAATTCCGTCTGCCACTGCATTGTATGGCGCATTTGTTACTATATATAATTCGAGCCTTGATGGCTTATGTGTTTCCGGAATTATCTCTTTTAACTCCGGCAGCTTTTTCATGCTAACAGGGCTGTGATCAATTTTATTTTTGAAAATGGATGTCTCTTCAATTTGAACATCTTGTGAAAATCTGTTACCAGTAATTATAGCACGGGCATTTTTTATGATGCTAATTTGTGGGCTTTGGTTGCTAAAATCACAATCAGACGCTGTAAAAGTACCTCCGCTCACACTTACAGCCCCTGAATTAATATCAGACTGCAAAATCATCAGACGGGTACTGGCAGATTCATTTACTAAAATTGCGTTTTTTGTTGCCTCAAATGAGCAAGTGTGCAATTGTACTACTCCAGAAGATGAGTTTTCAATGGCTATCCCTGTTTCACACTGCACAGTATTAATCCCGGTAAACATTAAGCCTACTGAGTTTGCCGAACTTATAGCTAATCCAGTTTTACAGTTAGCAAAGTTCATGGAATAATTATGTCCATTTGGTTGAGCACCTGGGCTAGTAATGGATTCTACAGCGTGAAATCCCTTATTATAGCCCTCAATATTTACAAAACAGGTATAGGACCAGTCATTTCTCCTCATCACTATTCCAGTTCCGTTTTCATAAATCCATGTTTTATGATCTCCATCGATTGAAGGTGAATTGGGTAATCCAGATACAGCCCAGTAGTCTGGTGAAAAATCGATCCATTCAATACGCCCTACATCAACTATATTATCAATTTCAATACCCCTTGACAAAGGAGTACCATATACACCATTTATGGTTGGGCAGGTTCCCCCATTTTTTCTCGAAAAGACAATACCAGCATAGGAATTTATTAAAGTGATATTTTTAGCATTACAGTTTTCATTACCGAAATAATTGGGTTTGCCGAACTCAATCGTAGGAGGATATGGAACGATAGCAGATGGTACTTGTTCCGGATACCAAAATGCCAAATCCATCACTGCTGAAGAAGGTTCCATAGTGATGAAAGGAGTTTCCTCCTCGTTTCCCTTTCCGGCATATACCATTAAAATTGTACCGACTATTGGCTCCCCTTTTTCTGGTTTTTTCCATTCCCCTCTCAGGGTAATGCCTTTTGGAATCAGTAAATTTCCTTTTATCACATATTTCCCTTCGGGTACAAACAAAGTGCCTCCACCTAAATTACCTAACTGGTCAAGCAAATCCTGAAATTGACTGGTAACATCTGTAGTTCCATCACCAGTAATTCCGTAATCTGCTACAGAATAGGCAATTACAACATTGTCAATGGTTGGGTATTTCGTATTGACCAATCTCCAGTCCTGGGCCTGTAATTTTGAAAACGCAATCAAAAAAATACAACTAAACAGAGTTCTAGTTAGAGATTGCATTTTAAAAAATGGTTTATGCTTCATCTTTATTCTTTAATCAAATGCCGAAATATTCGGTAGATCCAGTATTTTTCCTATTTACTTTTGAGGTATAAAATGCCATCAGGAGTATCCTGGACATTAGTCGGAAAAGCATTTTTTTTACAAATTAGATATTCATTTTAAGGCATAAATTGCCTCTTCTATTATTTTCCAAACAACAGGTTTATTGGAAATAAAATAGGAATCCACATGGAATGCATGCTTCAAATTATTTTGGGAATTTCGAAGAAAACAACTGCTGTTTAACTATTAAGTAATAGTTGTTGTCCACCACAGCCCTGATGGACAACAACTTAAAAACTACTCAATCTAATTTTTCCAGTTTTAACCAGGAAGGTCTCACGTTTTGCTCGGTACCAGTAAAGTTCACTACAAAACCTACAGAAACTGTTGTGGGTTCATTCAGGGAAAATTCTATATTTGTTGATCCATCTGTCCCAAGATCTGCAAAGTTTGTAGATGCCAGTGCTGAAGATATGTCTTCAACGTCTGGTAAGCTCTCGCCAATTGCTGCGGCTATATACCTTGGGTCACTACCATTATTACTTATAATTGGGTTTTCTCCGGCAAGACTTAATGTAAATCTGTAAATGCCTGCAGGAAGATCTATTGTTTGATAAAGTTTACCATTTTCAATTGGGTTTTCGCCATCTCCCCATCGTTCAAACCCTAGGCTTTGTTTATCATTTTCAGGTCCTTCCCATCCCCCATCATAACCACCATACTGGCCATCACCACGAGAACGCATTGCAGCGTTAGTTACCCAGCTACCTGATAAATTCCCCCAACGGTTACCATCCCACTCGGAACGGCTAAACGGCCATTGGGCGTTATCTAAAAAGTTGTCCGGAACTTCATTTGGATCATTTTGGGCATCTGCCGGCACTTCTATTTTAATGATTTCTGTATAATTATAGCTCCTGTTTGCATCATTAACATTGGCACCTAACCGTACATAATATGTATATCCAGGTTTTACAGGAAGGGGACCAATACGGTAGAAATTACTCGTTTCCACATCACCAACTTCTTCCATCCAGGACTTATTGATTTGTTTCCTTTGATTATTATACTCCCCAATGTCAATAAAATTTGATGCTCCGCAAAACGGATTTAAGCTTAAGAAAGGCTTGATTTCAACAAGATTAGGAAGCCCATCACGAATTGGGGCTTTCAGTTGGCAACTCATAGTTAATTTTAAACCATTCAGAGAAGCTTCAAAGCCTGTTAATTGCAAATATGGAGTAACAGTAATATCCTGTTCAGTATTTCCATTTAATATGACATTTTTAATCGTATCCGCAGGCCAGAAAGGACCTCCGTAGGGGAGAATGTCATAAGAACCAGCAAAAAGTTTACTATTATTATAAGAACCATCCTGCTTTACGGTAAGGGTTTGGTGGTTAGGAACTGACTCTGTCCAGGTTCTTTCCCAAATACGCAAGCCCCAGTCCCCTTGGGATGTTAATAAATTTTCACCAGTATATGAATCAATTATTTTACCAAATGCCCTAACATCAGGTTCTTCCCAGTTATCAATCTCCAAACATGAAGTAATTGAAATCATTAAAAACCCAATAATTATATATATTATATTTTTCATAGAATTAAGATCAATTTAGATATTAATAAAGTGGATTTTGAGGTAAGAGATTTTCGTTCTTGCCAATTTCACCCCAGGGAATTGGTTCGTAATAACAAGCGTTTGAAGCTGTCCAACTCCTATTCCATCTATTAATTTCATCAAGATAAATGTACTTCCCCTCATCAGCAACAAAGTAACAGCTCAGCACACGGTGACGGAACTGGTTTAACACCTGGTCAGCCGTTCTCCATCTTCGAAGATCCCACCACCAGTGATTTTCACCATAAAGCTCACGTGCACGTTCATCACGAATGAATTGCAATGAATTTTCGAGCTGATAGGGGTAATTTGCTTTATTTATAGAACCAATATTTGTTGTCGTCATATCAATGGCAGGACGGATAACACTAGTACCAGCTCGATCACGAATCATTTCTATATAATTAAATGCTTCCTCTCTATTTCCCAATTCATAAAGTGCCTCTGCTGAATTTAAATAGATTTCGCCCAAGCGGAAAACTACCCAATGTTGGTCACTTCGGTATTCCCGAACATCATTAGTTGGCATATCAGGATTTACATATTTACGAATAAAAGCCGATCCCCAGCCATTATTTTCCCCTCCTTGATCATCAAAATGGCCATGTGCTCCAGTGATATTATAAGTAACCCCATCAATTTCGGTTGTCCAGCCTCTTCCACCTAATATGCGATTATCAGCACTATTAATTGGAGCAGCACTACTGCCATTATCTGCCTCAGAAGCAAGAGCGTCAAAATTTTTATAAATACCCTTTTGAATACTAAAAGTACTACCACGCAATTCATCACCATCAAAATACATTGTACCCAACATACGAGGTTCCATTCCATTCTTAATATCACTTCTGCTGTCAAAACGAACTGGTGTTCCATCCGAATTGACAAAGTCAGGCATTTCGTACAATTCCATAAAATCCAGCGGAGGATAACTTTCTGCTCCAACAAATGATGACATATCAGGTTGTGGGCACATCAATGCATCATAACTATGTCGCAAACGAGTATTATGAGGCACGGTCATGTCATAAGACTTTATAAAAATATTTTCAGGTGAAATAGGGTCCAAGAAAAGATTTGCAAAGTTTGTGGCTTTATCCGGATAGTTTTTAGTGTATAATGAATAAGGTCCTTCTTCAACAATATTTCCAGCATCAACACAATATTGGAAAAACTCATCTGCTTGTGAAGGCTCCATTCCGGCAAGTCCAGCACTAGTTGCTGCTTCACCTTGAAAACCGAGATATTGGGAATATTTTGCAATAGATCCGGCATAAAGCATAGATCTTGACAATAAAGCAGCAGCAACATACTTGTTTGCTCTTCCTGTTTCACTGGTTTTACCCATATTTTCAATAGCGAAGGTCAAATCTTCATAGATAAATTTCCAGGTTTCATATTCTGTATTTCTAGGCACTTCTAAAATTTCAGCATCAGCAAGAGGATTCTGTACTTCCTTAATAATTGGAACACCACCATATCGCTTAGCCAATCCAAAATAATAGAATGCACGTAAAAAATATGCTTCACCCAACAACTCATTGAATACATCTTCTTTATATTTATCCTTATACCCGGGGAAATTTTCAATAAAGGTATTGATATCCCGGATACGAGCATAGGGCCAGTAAGCAAAACCATCGTTATCCACTCCAACCCACGAATTAAAAAATTCACCACTCATATTTCCCAGACTCTTTTTTCCTTGTTCCCAATAGTTATCCGGACGATAAGCTGTTTCTGAATCTGTTCCGAAGTATAGGAAATCTTCTATAGGAAGGTCATTATAAATACCTGAAAAATACTTTTTCACTCCGAACTCATTTCCAAACAGTTCAGGCTCACCTAATATCCCTTTGGGTTCCAGATCCAGCTCCTGACATGATATTACTATTATACCAAAGAGTATTGCTAATATTTTATATTGCTTTTTCATATCTTACTTACTTTCAATTTAGAATTTAATACTTGCACCAACTGTGTATGTCCTGTTTACAGGATAATTATAAAAGTCGATGTAATTGGTTGACGAACCACCAGATGCACCAGGACGTTCAGGGTCAACATTTTCAAGTCCTGTAAAGGTTAATAAATTATATCCGCTCAAGTAAATCCTCAAATTCCTTAGATTAATTTTAGACACCCATTTTTCTGGTAATGTATAACCAAGCTCTGCCGTCTTTAAGCGAATGTAAGATGCATTCTGAATACCATTAGTTCCGGTTCTTCGTCCATCATGGCCTGTCACTGGGTAATATCCTGAAATCCATTCTGTATTGGGATTAAAATAATCAGCATTTGGATCAGCCGGACGCCACCTGTCCATAAACCAGGTCAAAGTATTTTGTCCTCCAAAAGGTAGTGCCTCAGTGAGCACTTCAGCATATTGTACATAGACGCCATACGCTCCCTGAAAATCCAATGCCAAATCAAATCCTTTCCCTGAAGCTCCCAATGAGATACCATAATTAAAAACAGGAAGGCCGTATGAAGCTATTGGATGTTCATCATTTGCATTGATTACACCATCTTCGTTCCAATCATTTAGCACCCAATCTCCAGGCAGTGTATTTTGAGGCAACGGAACACCATAATTCTGGATATCAGCATAATTTGCTATCATCGCTTGTGACTCGTTACCCCACCAAATATCATTGTAACGTCCACTAGTACGATTTCTCCATCTGTCATACGAGTTGCCAGCCGGAGTTTCAAGCCAATCAGTTCGCATACTCTTTGTTGCAGAAAGCTGGCCACTTACATAATAATTAAAGTCTCTGAACTTATTGGCATATCGCAATGATATTTCATATCCAAAGTTACGATCACTATTCAGGTTTTCCTGAGGTAAACTGGCTCCAACAGTTCCAGGGATAACTGCAGCACTGGTTGCTAACAAACCGGAACGGTCCCGCCTATATATGTCAAATGTACCAGTAAGTTTATTACTTAGTAATCCAAAATCGATTCCCAGGTCATACGACTTTATCTTGTACCATGTTAAGTTTGGATTAGGTATGCTTGAGGCAGTTACCCCTCCGGTTAATGTGCCTCCGTAAAACCATCCGTAGTTGTTTCCATCTAAACTATAACCTGTGGTAGGAGGATAGTTTCCGGCAGAGCTATCATCACCCATTTCGCCATAAGAACCTCTTATTTTCAAATTGGAGAAAATTGGTAAGTTATTTATAATGAAATTTTCTTCACTTAATCGCCATCCTGCAGATACTGAAGGGAAGAAACCAAATCGGCTGCCTTCAGGAAAACGGGAAGATCCATCGTAACGAAACCTGAGGTCAAGCAAATATTTACCCATGAAATTATAATTCAACTGGCCTATAAGGGACTTACTTGCCCGGTCAGCAATTTCCCCTTCGGTAGCTCGCTGATTTTCATCTTCACCAGCAAATAAGTATTCAGAATCTACTAATAACTCTCGGTAAGCATTGTAACTATCCCATGTATTATATCTATCTTCATAAATAAAAAAGCTACTAACATTATGGTTACCCAATTTATTATCATAATGCAACCCTAATTGCATGTTAGTACTGTATGACATACCTACGCTTCTTGTAATATCTGAAGGTGTATTCCTTTCAATTGAGGAATAGGAATCGTCATCCGGATTGTATCTAAATAATGTATAAGCACGTTTGTAATTCGTATAATCCGGTAAGTTTGTAGCATAATCATACACACCTTTTGCCGACAACCCTTCAATACCAGGAATATCATAATTAAGAGTCAATGTTCCATTATACCTTCGGTCATTACTTAAGTTGTAACCAACATAATCATCATCAGTTTGTACAATCATATTTGCGCCTTCATTCAGATATTGATTATCTCCATTTGGATACTCCGGATTATCATTAGCATAAAAAGCTGCATCAGGTCGTGTTAACCAGGTAAGTTTGTATGTGGTCCATCCTGTCCCGTTTGGCTGGCTATTTTTTACCATTATAGCTCCAAGGGAAACTTTTGCACTGAGCCTTTTTGTAATTTGAGATTCAATATTAGTCCGCATATTCCAGCGAGTAGAATAATAATCACCACTTTTATATGCTCCAATCTGCTTATTATAACCAAGGGTAAAATAATACCTAAGCTTTTCACTTCCCCCATTTACACTTAAGTTGTTATTAAATTGTGGGGAAGTTTTATTAAAAACCTGATCAAACCAATTATAAGACTGTTTAGTCCCATTATAATAAGGTTCGAAGTGATCCTCAGTAAATAGAGGGTTTGTTCGAACCAGGTAGTTTTTCCCAAAGTCCTGCCAATTTTTTTCATTTGACAAAGTCATGTAATCAATTGCCCCAACACTTTCTGGCACATATAAAAATTGTTGCATTGAGACACTGGTATTAAAGGTAACATCCACTTTTCCATCCTGCATCACACCACTTTTAGTTGTTACCAAAACAACACCATTGGCAGCCCTTAATCCATAGATGGCAGCTGAACCATCCTTCAAAACAGACACACTTTCTATTTCTTCAGCACTCATACGGGCGAAATAATCCTGGTCACGAACAATCCCATCAATGACAAATAACGGATCGCCCATTCCCCGAATATCTATTCTGGTATCATAAGCACCAGGAGCACTACTTTTTTGAACTATACGGACACCTGGTAATTTACCTGTCAAAGAGTTCAATACGTTTTCATTTTTGGTTCGAACAATATCATCACTCTTCACAACTGATACAGCCCCAGTCAAAGTTGTTTTTTTCTGGGTACTGTAACCCACAACAACTACTTCTTCTAATTGCTCAAGGTCAGGTTGTAAGGCAATATTTATTATATTTTGATTCCCTACTGTAATTTCCTGAATGATAAATCCAATATAACTAAATTGTAAGACATCATCTGAAGTAGTATTCAAAGTATATTTACCATCCAGATCGGTAGTAGTTCCTACCGTTGTTCCTTTTATAATAATACTTACACCAGGAAGAGGCTCATTGTCTTCAGATGAAGTTATGATACCCGAAACCTTTATTTGTGACGAATTATTTTCATTTATCTCCTGCTCAATTCGTTCTCCCATAAAAGATTTTTGAGTAACAAAAATATTATCATCAATTCGCTTAAACCTCAATCCTGTATTTTTAGAGATATTATATAATATCTCATACAGATTATCTTGTCCTTCTATTATGGTGACTTCTTCCTTTTCATTTACTATGAAATCACTGTAGGTAAAAACAAATTTTGTTTTGTTTTCAATTTCAATGAATACTTCTTTTAGAGTTTTTTTAGGAGATGCGATTGAGACTGTAATATCTTCAAGCTTCTTCATTGACTGAGCTTTACTTTCTTCGGCTAGCAACATATCGCATAAAAGTGCTTGTATAAAAATTCCGATAATTACATATTTAGACATTGCTAATATTTGTTGTATTATTTTCAATTTCATATTTTTAAATGTTTTAGTGAAATTATTTTCATTTAAAGCGTCCCTTTTTTAAATACTTTTTTCGGGTACCAATCGATCAGAAGTATTTTAAGGGAATGGATTTAGCCAGTTATATTCATTTATAACTGGCTTTATTTTATGGGCTCATCTTCTTTTTTTAAGGTTACTATTTTTCCATTAATTACATAAGTTATATTAGAAGAAAAGCTTAATCCTTCTAATACAGCTTCTAAACTTTTGTTTTCAAAGCGTCCGTTAAAACGACCTTGCACCTGTATTCCTTCTTCAATTTTAAATTCTACTCCATACCACCGCTCTAAATACTTAATGATTTCTTCGAAACTGGCTGATTCAATTATGATCACACCATCTTTCCAGCCTATTCGATTGGATATATCAGCATTTCGAGTGGAGAATGTTTGATTAATTTTGCTATAAGTGTAAATATCATTAGGTAATAATATGCTCTGGGCATGTTTATGTTTGTTTTTTACGTTGTTATCAACCCGTACTTTACCTTCAACTACAACAACTTCCAGGGTTTCCATTTCAGGATATGCACTAATATTAAAGGAAGTTCCCAATACCGTAGTTGTAATATCACCAGTGTATATTATAAATGGTTTACTTGTATCACTCGTTACCTTAAAAAACGCTTCTCCTTCTAAATAGACCTCCCGTCTATTTTTGTTAAAGTTTTCAGAAAATCTGATTTGGGTTTCCGAATTAAGTTTTACTTCTGACCCATCTGGTAACTTCATTAAAAGCTTTTCTCCCTTTACGGTATTTCTTTCTTTGCTGGTTATTTTTACTTTTGTTTCGCTAGGTTGAATACGTAAAATATTGTAGTTTAATATCAGGCTAAAACCTGCTATCAACACAACAATAATGACAGCTGCATATCTTTGGTATTTATTATTACCAAACCATGATATAGATTTTGTGTTATAATATTCGCTTTTATTCCCCTTATGGATATTTTCAAATATATCAATGTACTCTTTGTTATTTACGCTAAAATGATGCTTGAAATTTATAGAATTGATTATTTCTTTTGCCTCAAGAATTAGTTCTTTTCTTTCTGGATGTTCGCTTATCCAGGATTTCCAAAAGTACTCATTTGCCTGAGTTGGGTTAGTGACCCATTTTACAAAATATTCATCCTGAAGAAAATCTTCAAGACTATAATCTTCATATTTCATTTTTATATTCTTCCTTTTCGACTTAAGGAGGGAAGAACTTTAAAAACATTACAATAAATGAGATTTTTTTTAAAAAAAAATTTAGGTGTTTGATTTAAACAGGGTGTAAAAGAAAAATCCAAGTAAAATCATTATTTCAAATAATTTTATTTTATACCGGTTCATGGCCAATTTTAACTTACTTATTGCTCTAAATACAACTACACGGGTATGTTCAATTTTAGAAAAACCCATAAGTTCTGTTATCTCTTGGTAGGATAGGCCATCATAATAATAATAAAAAAGTATTTCTTTCTGTGTTTTGGATAATGATTGAAAAGCTATTTCCAGTTTATCTTTTACATCTTTTTTAATTTGACTATTGATTAATATTGATTCATGAGAAAGAACTATTTCAAAACCATGATCTTTTTCATTAAAGCTAATATTCTGTTTCCATTTTTTTGAAGATAATACCTCCATTAATTTCCTTTTCAGACATTTGAGCAGGTAAAATTTAAAACTTGAAATATGCAATCGATTTTTTTTCTCTCTCAATTCTATAAATAAATCTTGTATCAGGTCTTTAACCAGACCTCTATCAGTTGTAAACTGGTGGCCATAATTAAACAAAATCTGAAAATAGGTTTCATAAATATAATTGAAGGCAGTTTCATCTCCATGTTGAAATGAAATCCATATTTCCTTATCACTTAATTTGTCCTTACTTTTAAATTTAGTTTTTGAATGAAAGGTATTTAAATTAGAAAATTTTAATTCATTTTCATCTCTACTTCCGCTATCAGTTTTCATATTTATCAATAGATAGTTTATCTCAAAGATATCATTAGACCTTCGATATCCAAGTATTAAGAACATCCATGAGATTAAAGATAGAAATATTTTGTATTATATTAAAAATATCATTTGGCTTTTTAAATTCAGTGGATTTCCAAGAAAAGTATTCCCTTCCTCAAAGTTGCAATAGAGCCCATTTCCGTTACATAAATAAGTAATTCATTGGTTTTGTTTTAATTATTCACCTGCAGACTAAAGTAACGTAATAGCAAAAAAATTTTTAAAATCATCAAAAGTAAACTAAAGTGTTGGAGTATCTCATCAAAAATATACATTCCTAACCTTTACTTTTTCATTAGTCCAAATCGTTGCATGACCACCCATTTTATATGGGAATCCGGTTGGTAGGTCGATTCGTCAACAATAGCCAAGGCTTGGATTTAGTCGCTCAAGTTGTATTCTTTATAAACTTGTAAAATATTACGATATTGGTTTTTTTGAAGAGCTTGATATATCTTCTGACTTACAGCAAGATTTTAATGAAATAGCATATTTTGAGGATGTCTCGACAACCTTTATTTTTTCTCAAGGAGTTTATTTTTTCGATTCTCCTATTAAAGTAAATTTGGCTGGGGTAAAATTTATTGGACATGGGCATAGCGGAATTGATACAAATGGGGCAAACCTTGCAGGAACAATTTTTAGATTCGGAAAAAACTGTGGCCCATATTGTATTACTTTTAATTATGCAGGGAGAGCAAATTAAGCGGGCCAGAAATGATCGTTAACAATAATCTATTTGCCGATTTGGGAACTGCATTAAAAATAGAAAATACCACTTTTCCGCTTTTAGTAATAATACTTTTGCTTATATCGGTAAGTGCTTTGAATTTAATGAAATTAACTATTCTACCATAAGCGGGAATGCATTACAAAACAAAAAGGACAATATGGGCGCAGTAGCCGGAGGGTTTATTTATGTAAAACAGTCGGATGGATTAAGGGTAACCAATAACTCTATAAATTACAGCTTATCTAAAAACTTTTTTAGATGGAAGTATCTTTCTACTTAACATAATCAAAGTTATTATCAAATTTTAAAACTTATTATGTTAAATCAAATACGGGGGAAATAAAATATAAGCAAAAAAAAAGCTAGTACAATTTTGTACTAGCCTTAGTGATTCTAATAAAATTATATTTTAACACATATTGCAAATATCTGATTCGCAGTCAGATAGCAATAAATACCTCGTATTGCAAACAAGGTTACTCAATGACTTCAAATATGCAAGAATCTTGCGACTTTAGCAAGATTAACAAAGGTTATCAAACCATACAATTCACAATGGATTGTAAAATCCGTAAATTTCACAGCTATAAAAAAAGCCTAAAAGATAAAAAAGTACCAAATTCAGAATTATTAACAAAGCTGAACACTGAGAAGACTTGGTTACAGGCCGATATCCAAAGATATTCGCATGACTTCAATTCATATAACTATTTGACTACCCGCATAGCAGGAATTGAAGATAAATCTAAATTACTTCAAGAACTTTTTAAACTAAAGTACGATCGTAATAATCGTGCTTCTACTGGCTCAACTATGAATAATGCAAGAAAGCGAAGATTGAAAGAAATCTGTCATTTTTTATACTACCAAAAAGAAAAATTTCAAGGCTCTAGATTTTTATGGTACACTTTTACAGTACCTCCCTTCCACAATTCATCAATTCAATATGAACCCGAAAAACATGATGAATTATTTCAGAAACAATTTTTAAAACTATTAGATAATTTGAGAAAAAATCACGGTCTAAAATCGTATATCTGGGTTGCCGAAAGGCAAACAGGAAAACGAAAAAAGGACGGTGGAAAAGCTACAAATACAATACATTTTCACTGCATTTTTATACAGTCTAAAAATTCATATTTGAATGTAGAAAATGTGAATTTGTACTGGCTTCAATTGTGTCATCAATTGGGCTGTCGTGCCATTATAAAGGATATTTCAAAAACTAAAGAAGGGAAAATCAGAAAACTTCCTTCCTTCTTTGTGCCAATGCTTAAAAATCATATGTACGGTGAGTTTTTGCGTAGACCAATGGCACAAGACATAACAAAGAACCGACTGAAACAATTAGGATTGCTTGTCAATCCGGTTAAAGCATCAGGAGTCGCAAATCTGCGCTCCCTTGGTTCATACATTGCAAAATACATCTCCAAGAATGATGAAAAAGTATTTTGCAGGTCAAACGGTATGACAAAGGACCTTTCCGGGCTGAGTACTAAAATTGAATTGACTCAGGAAGAAGCTGAAGAAATACAATACCAGCTTCAAGATTATTATTTGCAAACTTATGAGCATCCCTATTTTATAAATGATGTCAAGCATGTCATAAATATCGATGTTTATGAACCTGATTTGATGTTAGAAACCTGCGAAGCGGTAGCGAAGCTCATTAAAATACATCTGCTTAATCAAAAATTCAATCCTAATTGATACCTGGGGCAAAATTGACATTTAATAATTATTCACTTAACACATATTGAAAAATGGAATCAGCTATTTTAAAACAAAAGAATGAAGATGTAAAAGAGATTTTTAAAATCACAAGGGCTATCCGGGCCTATCCTCGTGATATTATGGACTTAGAAAAGTGTAGCTATAGAAATGTATGCAGGATAATGCGAGAAATCAAGGCATATTATAAAATCCATGTGAAAAGGCCCCTGACGATTTATCACTTATCCGCTTATTATGCGGTTTCCATTACCAATATTTTGCGCCACATTTCGGACAATTAATGCCGAAATAAGCAAAACCACTATAATTAAGTAAAGCGGGTATTA
>NZ_KB903444.1 GCF_000379765.1 Flexithrix dorotheae DSM 6795 | reverse complement strand
GGGAGACAAATGCACAATTAAAAAATCTATTCCATAAGTAGAAACATGTAGCATTCCATGCCAGAAACCTCCCTTCATTTTACTTATAAGCTTGATGGGCCTTTTGGATGTAATACCTACCGGAAACCCATCTTCCTTTAAGATTACAGCATATTCATGATTCCATTGTTTTGCCAGTTCAAGTAAGGATTTCTCCGTAAACCCATTTAATTCCTGAAAGGCTATGACATCAGCCTGCTGATTTTTAATAAATTCAATAGCCGCAATTTCTCTGGAGGTGTTGTCATTTCCTTTAAAACCGTACAACACATTATAGGTCATCACTTTTATATTTGTTGAATCCTGGGCCAGGGATTTTGCAGCAAAGAAGAATACGAACAAAATGGATAAACACAAATGATTAAGCTGATAGTATTTCTGGATTGATTTCATCATTTAAATTTCAAGTTTGCTTTTAAAACAGGCTTTTGTGGTATAATTGGCTGGTGTAAAAATCCATCTTTCTCCTATTCAAATATAGACTCAGGAACTTTACCAATCCAGGATTTCGGAAGGTCGCTGCAACCGAAAAGAACAGAAATCACTGCTGCAGTATTAGCATTGCTGTTTGGTTCTTTTATTATCTTTCCCTTTGCAATACCAGGTCCGGTAATTCCCCAGGGCACTTCCATTTCATCTTCACTTAATCCTCCATGACCCGATGAAATACCTCCGTGGTCAGTGATTAACAAAAAATGAGTACTTTCATATAATCCCGATGACTTTAATTTATTGATAAAATGGCCAATTTCCACATCTACTTCTTCAATTGAAGAGATATATTCCGGAGACATCCAGTTAAACTCATGTCCGGCATGATCAACATGTACAGAATAAAGAAAAACGAAAGTAGGATTTTCCTTATTTTCATTAATAAATTCGAAGGCTTTCCTATAATTATCTACATACTTATCGTCCTTCTCAAAATTAATTTCATCTAAAAACAGCTTGTTAATGGGGTTTATCAGATTACCCCAATTATAGTAATAGGCCGTTTTTATATGAGGAATTTGTTCTTTTAAAATTTTAAAAATAGAGGGATAATAGCCTAAACTATCCCTTTCAATAGGGGAAAGTTGGTGATTGTCCAGCCTCCAGTCATTTCCGGTAACACCGTGCTGTTCAGGGCCTCCCGAGGTTAAATGACTTGTCCAGTTAGGTAAGGTTACCGAGGGCATTACACAACGAGTGTTCAGGGATAGTGAACCGTCTTCTAAAAGTTTATCCAGATTGGGATGTTTAGATTTTTGATATCCTTCCACACTTAATCCATCCAAACCTATCACCACTACCCTATTGGATTTTGTATTTGTTTTGGTTTCATTTTGGCAACTAAAGAAACCAAATATTATAAAGACAACGACAATTTGGAGATGTATTTTTTTCATCTGGTATAGCTACGTAAAGGTTGATATATTGATTATTTGCTTGATTTTTTTTTTAACAGCTTCTCCTTCCCTTATTTTTATTCCCTTTTAGATTAATTCCCCTGAAATCTTTTCAGGCTTAAATTTGGAGTTTTGGGCACTCATGACAACAACGGAAGCTATCGATAACAAAATAATTAAAAGTCCACTGATTAAATTAAGGTTGGAAAAAAAATTGACCCATGAATAATTAAAACTCATTGTATCTTTAAAAATCATTATTCCTACACTGGCCAGGTATCCAAGTGCATCAGCAATATAGAACAAATAACCTACAGTTCCTTTAAATTTTAAAACAGCAATAAATCTTTCGAATAGTAAACAATGAAATAAAATATAAGGCAGATAAACACTAAACCCTGAAGTGATCATCCAAATTACTGATCCAACCAGGCCCTTTTCAAACATAAAGGTAACAATTACCATTATAGCCGCACTGAATAAGGTAAGTATCATTCCTAACTTAAAAGCCGTACGGTTGTTGAGAACCAGAATTCCAAAAGCCGAAATAACCAATACTGTAATGGAAATAGGTAACTCAGTAAGAGTAATGAGCTCAGGTTGGGCTGATTTCCCCAATTCTGCCCAGAATTCTACAATAAAATTATCCCGGAAATCCCTCACTACAGTAAGCACTACATAAATCAATACCAAACCAGAATAAGCTAATCCATGTTGCTTGAGAAAAGAAATTCGCATTTCTTTCATCATGGGCTGGCGTTCTGATCGGAGTAGTTTATCACTTTCTGTTGGGGCTTTAGTTTTATTCAGCCCATAGGCTGCAAGTAAAAATAAGGGAAAAAAGAGGGCCCCTGTTATAAAAGGCATCAGGAATTCATTTACTTGAAAGTTCTGCATGAGCCAGATTCCCGTTGTTTTGATAAATCCAGTAGAAAAAATAAAGGTAGCACTTAACCCCGCCACCAACAGTTCCGAATTCCTTCTTCCTTCCAGATTTACCAATACAATTCCGAAAACCATTCCTAATGGAAGACCATTAAAGAAAAGTGCTATTGGTTTTAATGGTATTGGCAGGTAAGCAAAAATAAATAGCATGAAAAGCCCAAAAGTGACCAGCCCTAACAGGGCACGAAATCGTTTTTGGGCAGGTAATTCCGATATTACCTTGATTCCTATAAACTTGGAAATCATATACCCCATTACCTGGCTGATGACTAATACGGTTTTGTAATGAAAAGTACCCCAGAGTTCAAATTCTTCATACTGCCCTGCTAAAAATGATTTTCTCACTGCATACATTCCTGTATAAGTACAAAATGCGGTAATCATCAATACCAAATCAGTTTTGGAAATAGATACATTACTTATTTTAGCCATGAGCTTATTTTCAGTTTAGTTAAAAAGCACTTCAATACTTTTTCAATTTTTTCAAAGGTACTGGCTTAGTATTTTCAATCGATTAGAGCTGTATTATCAAAATATTAATATTTCGTTAAGAGAAATTATTTTTCTTTTAAAGAAAATATTATTTACCTTGCGACCCTGAAAAAAGGCTTACTTTCAAAGGCCAATAATGATTATCAAGATGGATAATTCGAGATACGTAACTACCTGGATAGGTTCAAAAATTAAAGACATCAGGAAATCCCATAACCTCAAACTTGGAGATCTGGCTGAGAAATCAGGAATCAGTATTGCTATGCTAAGCAAGATCGAAAATGGAAGAGTGTTCCCCACTTTACCTTCTTTGCTTCAGGTACTTCAAACTTTGAATGTCGATTTAAATGAATTTTTTGCTGACCTTAAGGGAGATAAAGAGTTTCCTGGTTATATACTCAAAAAAAGAAGTGAGTACAGGTCAATTAAAAAAGAAGATGAATCAATTGGTTTTAATTATCAATTGATTCTCAACCAGAAGATAGAACAGTCTTCTATGGAAATTTCTCTTTTAACCATTAGTGGAAATGCCCAAAGAAGCCCCGTTTCCACCGATGGCTTTGAATACCTCTATCTTGTTAAAGGAAATATTCAATATAAACTTGACGATAAAATCCTTGATTTGGAAGAGGGAGATTCTCTGTTTTTTAATGGAAAAATTCCACATGTCCCCCTCAATAAGCATAATGAAGATGCTATTATGCTGGTAATCTATTTTATTGAATTAAGATAATTTAAAACATAAGATATGAAGCCTGAAGCTACTGCAATGGTTTTTATGGGATCGAATACTCCGTTTTCAGAAACTAAAATCGATCTTCCAGAATTAAAGGATGGAGAATTATTAGTGAAAACAGGTTATGCCACCATATGTACCAGTGACCTGCACACCTTTTATGGAAGAAGGCATTCCTGCTCCCATAGCATTTTAGGTCATGAAATAATCGGTGAAATTGAAAAAATTGCCCCGGGAGGTGTATTAGATTATCACGGGAATCCGCTTAAAACTGGTGATAAAGTCACCTGGTCGGTTTATGCTTTCGATCCTGATTCTCATACTTCTAAAAAGGGATTTCCACAAAAGTCAGAAGGACTCTATAAATATGGCCATGAACAAATGAACCAACAATATAAACTAAATGGAGGGTTTGCAAGTCATTGTCATCTCCGGAAAGGCACTTCCGTTTTTAAACTACCTCCATCGCTAAGCCCTGCCGAAGCGGCTCCTTTAAATTGCACACATGCTACTATTGCCGGAGCTATCCGCCTGGCAGGAAACCTGCATAACAAAAATGTCCTTATAAATGGTGTAGGGATGCTTGGTTTGTCTGCCTGTGCCATGGCCAAAGAACATGGGGCAACAAAGGTCTGGTCTCAGGATATTAATCCGGAAAAATCTGAACAGGCCAATGCATTTGGAGCAGACAAAACATTTACATTTGGCAAAGATCACATTGGTGACTCTAAAGAAAATAATGGGGAAATAGATGTGATAATAGAAACTTCCGGCTCTCCGGAAGGAATTGAAAAATGTATTCCACTTTTATCCATTGGAGGAACAATCATATTAGTCGGATCTGTTTTTCCCCAAAGGGACATTTCCATCAATGCAGAATATATGGTCAGAAATTTATTGTCTGTGAAAGGCTTACATAATTATATACCTGAGGATTTAGCCAATGCCATTGAATTTCTAAAGGAGGCAAAGTTTAAGTATCCTTTTGAAAAGCTGGTAGGCATAGAATTTCCACTAAAAGAATTAGGTAAAGCATTTGAAACAGGAAATAAAGGCAAATATTATAGAGTAGGAATTAAACCCTGATCCAGAACAGAAGTTTTATGGTCTGTTTTTCCTGCCATATAAGTGGTAATTCAAAATTAATCGTGTATTATATTGCCATAAAAGACTGAGAGATAGATTACTATTTCTCGGAAATAATAGTACCCGGTATGGAGTACCCGGTGTGGAGTACCCGGTGTGGAGCACTGGTGCTTAAATTTATTCCGTTTAATCCACCTTCCCAATTACGGCAATAGTTTCATCAGTAGATATTGGAGGAGTACCGATAATCAATAAAATAATTCCATTCTCACTGGCGTAGACGGGCTCAATAACTTCCCCAAAATAATTGGTGATATACCCAATTTTCATTCCCTCAGCCACATATTCGCCTGAAACTTTCTCAGGATAGAAAATACCACTATGCTTAGCACTTACATAATGCCTTTCTGTTATCATTAATGGAGCTTTGGCAGGTTGTTTTTCCCCTGAGGCTGGTAGCATCTCCAAATATTCCAGTAAGTTTAATACCCCTGATTCAATTTTATCAATCAATTGCGGATCGGCTACACCAAGCCGCCCACATTCAATATCTACGGCTGGCTTTCCCCTTTTGAAGGCTTCTGCCGAACAGTACAAACTTGGTTCTTGTTTTTCCATGTATTTTTTTCCTTTGGTATTAAAAACTACCACATGGTCGTAATCCAATGAAACTGCCATTTCTTTCCCCTTGTTGGAAACAGCTGGCATGGATTCATTGCTGTAGTAGGCCGAGTAAGACATTAAATCCTCCGGGGCGTCTCCACAGTGCATATCAAGAAAAAAATCAGACTTTGCTATCACATTCTGAGTAATGAAATGCGCTATCTTTTCCGTAATTGTCCCCTGGTTACTCCCCGGGAATACCCTGTTAAGGTTTTTCCCATCCTGGGGATTTAGGTATGGTGTTCTTTTGCTAAAACCCTCCGGATTTGATATTTGAACCAGAATAACAACTCCTTTTAAGGTTTCAGGATTAATGGATTTGATCAATTTTTGAGCTGCAATTATTGGGGGATATTCATAACCATGAACCCCAGCGGTTATTCCCAAAACCGGCCCTTCTGCTATACCATTAAATACGCTAACAGGTAAAAGAGTAGAATCCTCTCCATTAATAATGGGTATACTAAAATGTTGTTTAGTTTTCGGTTTTACCTCTTTACCATCAAAATAAAAGGATTTCTGTCCAAATGTAATTTGACCACTCAATACGAAAATTAATAAGAAAAAAAATGTTCGTTCCATGAAGAAAAATTTGCCAGGTAGAATTGTGGCTGAAAGCCCTATGATTTCCTCCCGAAATTAATGAAACTTTCAGACTAAGCGCTACTTCATCCTACATTTTTAAGGAGTCCTACAATTGTGCTATAGTAAGCCCGGATCAGGAAAATGGCTATTGGACAAAGGATTTATAAAAAAAACCGGAATACATATAAATTTGGATATTGTTATATTATTTAATTATATTAGACTTAAATTCATCAAAAAAAAGTTGTTCATGGATGCATATTTCGAATTGTCAAAATATATAGCTAATTTTTATGATAATTCCCACTGAACAGCTCAAAACTTAAGATTCAAAACCGAAAATTAAGACAGGTAGAATGTTGCCAAAAAAATATCTTAATCTAAAATTGATCTTCTTAATATTAATTTCAGCATTGACAAATTTCCATTTAGCGAATGCCCAATCGGCATGGAAACTGAAAAAAGATAAAAATGACATAAAGGTTTATACAAGGTCGGTAGAAAAATCCCCACTGGACGAATCAAAAGGTGTAATGGTTATTGAAGTATCAATTAAAGAAATTATTGAGGTACTGAAAGCCGTAGACAAAATGCCCGACTGGATTCCCGATTGTAAAAAATCAGAGTTGATGGAGTTGGAAGGGAACCATCAAATTCACTACATAGTATCCGCTGCACCTTTCCCACTAAAAGACCGGGATTCCTTTGTAAAATTCAAATATGATTATTCTTTAAATAAAGATGTAAAAGTATATTTTGAAGGACTACCAGATTACAAACCTCAAAAGGATGGATTAGTCCGTATCCCTGAAGTAACTGGCTATTGGCTGCTCAAATTTATCTCGGGAGCAAAAACTGAAATTACTTACCAGGTTCATGCATACCCAGGAGGCTCCATTCCCGGTTGGCTGGCAAATGTTGCGGCTGTTGATATACCCTTTGATACACTTAAAAATTTAAGGGATTATTTATCAAAAATTTGAGATCTTCTAAATTATTCCAATTATACAAAAATGGCGCTCGTATCAACTTAATACATGATACAAGCGCCAGAATATTAATCAAAAATTCAGCTATTAATAACCTTCATTCTGAATCAAGTAACCTTCCACATTTGATGCGCCATCTATCGCATTTTGGGGAATGGGAAACAATCGGTGATGTGGATCACTGTCGGTCTTTTCTGTCCAGGTATCTTCATAATGCCCAAATCGAATTTGGTCTCCACGTCTGAAACCTTCCCAGTAAAGTTCAAATCCCCTTTCACGGTAAAGAATTTCCAGGTCGATAGAGGATAATGCCTCAAGAACCGGTTCACGTGCAGTTCTGGAGGTTCTTACAGTATTTAAATCAGAAAGTGCCCCGGCATTGTCTCCTTTCCTCAATTTAGCTTCAGCCCGCATCAGGAATATTTCTGCGTATCGCATCAACACAAGATCAACACTACTGTAATTATTTCCATTTGGAGAAGTGTGGCTAAACTGGTATTTGGAAACACGATACCCTTTGGAATGCAGCCTGCCTTCATTCGTGAAGTCAACCTGTAATTGATGGTTTACATAATCTACATCTTTATCCGGGCCATTTCCTTTGATTTGCTTTACAGGATAAATTCTATAATTCTCATCACAGGTATAAAAAGAGCCATTTTCATCTTTTCGAGGCCCCCAAATCACACCGCGAATAATTCCCCTGTCAATTTCAAAATCCTCAGCGGCCATGCAATAAAAATGATCTTCATCATTCAATGGTGAAAACCCGGTAAGATCCTGTAATTCATCAGGAACCAACTGGTTTTTCTTATAGAATCTTGGATCAACTTCAGCCGGATCTACATTTCCATAAGCATCTGTCCAGGTTTGGTAAAAATCCGGAGTAATGGCAGGGCCATCTGTACCATCTGCACTTGGAAATTCCGGTCTTGGAAACCATGATCCTGCAAGAGACCAATAGGCCCAGCGGCTGTGTTCCCTGTTTAGCACTCCTCTTTGATCTAATGCAAAAATTAATTCCGGATTATCATGGTTTTCATCATTGAATAAATCAAAGTATTCCGGGGATAAGGAGAAGGTGCCCGCATTAATAATATTATCGGTATACATGATTACCTTGTCCATTTCTTCTGAAGTGAAATTTGGTGTTCCATAGGGATCGCGGTAAACCGCAGCATTCAAATTCAACCTGGCTAAAAAACCGTAAACTGCCGCTTGTGTGATTCTGCCAGGTCCTCTCTCCGTATTAATCACATTTACAACCGAAAGAAACTCATCTTCAATGTATTTAATGGCCTCTTCTCCCCTGAGAATTTCAGAAAGTTCGCCTGATGTTTCCTTTTTAAAAGCTAATCCCCAACTGTCCAGCATCAACATATTTAAATATGCCCTCAGGGCGATCATTTCGTAAAGTGCACCTTCTGCTTCAGTATCTCCTTCATCTGCCAAAGGTTTTAATACCTCAATTGCAGAAAGCGCTCTGGAAATGTTTTTGGTTACTTCATTCCAGGAGCTACTTACCAAATCATTAGCAGGGGATATGTTATGGGCATGGGCTTCCAGAAATTTGCCTCCATCATACCAGTCAGTCCCGCCACGATAAGGTAGGATGGCCTCATCTGCAGGAATTAATTGTAATCCATAATAATTGGTATGTCTCCAGGTCCATGAAACCTGACCGTATGCGGGTGCTATGGCACCACTGATAAGTTCAGCCTGACCGCTGCCTTCAAGAGATTCATCCAGAACTTCCTCTTCTAAATCTGTACAGCTCAGAATAGAAAATAAACAAATGCCAAATAGGGCTATTATAATTTTAATCCTCATTTTAAAGTCTTTTTAGAATGATACATTTAAGCTAAATAAAATGGTTCTTGGCTTCGGATAATTGAAATAATCAATTCCAAAGGTCTGAATCCCATCTACAGAAAGGTTGGAATTAATTTCAGGGTCAAATCCGTTATAATCTGTAATCACAAATAAATTTTGGCCTGTGACTGATAAACGGATATTATTCACCAACCCCTCCAGGCCAATTAGTGATGGCCTCAGGTTGTAAGCCAGAGTGGCATTATTCAACCGTAAAAAACTACCATTTTCCAAATAACGGGTAGACACTGAATTGGAGTTCGTGATGTCCTCATTGGGGAATTCGGTAGCCAGATCAGTTGTATTGAAATTGGCTGCCAGTAACCCTTTTGTAAACAGAGACATCGCAGTATGGTTGTATACATTATTACCTGAAACCCCATTGAAATTAAATCCCAAATCAAAATCCTTATAATGCAGGTTGAGATAAAAGGCATAAAGCATATCAGGCAAAGCACTTCCTACCACTTTTCGGTCTTCAGACAATATACTTAAACCATCTTCTCCAATCCCCATGAATTCATTCATATAAAATGATCCTATTCGCTCTCCATTGATATTCCCATTAATTGTAGCACCTGTTTGTCCAGCACCTTGAGCGGCACCAGTTGTCAATACTTTATAAGGAGAATTCTCTACCCTGTTATTAGTATAAGCTAAATTACCTCCTATGTTATAGGAAAAGTTTTTATTCAAATCGCTTTGGTAATCCAGTGAAATCTCAATACCATTATTTTTGATTTCCATATCCGGAATATTGGTCCAGTATTTATCAGTAGGCTGAATTGGGTCTGCCGGAGTAACTTCCAGCAAAATATTCTCAGATACTTTATTGAAATAATCTATGGTACCAGTCAATTTATCGGCAAATATGCCAAAGTCAAGACCAATGTTTGTTTGTGTAGATACCTCCCATTGAATGTCCGGGTTGGCCAGACGGGTAAAAATAGTTCCGTAAGGATAGTCTTCTATTGAATTTTCTGTGCCTTTTATCGGATAGGTATCATTTTCGGATTTGCTGTCGGTATAACTCAGTTTTGTGATCTTCGAAGGAATTTCCTGATTTCCTGTCTGCCCCCAACTGGCCCTTAATTTTAGATTATCGAAAGTGGTTGAACCTCTTAAAAATTCTTCATTGATAAGATTCCAGCCAAGAGCCACAGAAGGGAAATAACCATATTTGTTGTTTCCTCCAAATTTGGACGAACCATCCGCCCTCATGGTTGCTGTCACCAGATACTTGTCGGCAAAACCATAATTCACCCTTCCAAAAAACGATTGTAGCTCATTCTCCACCGCATAAGTATTCATATAAGTTGGTGTACTTTCTCCACTGATTTGATCCTGATATTTAGGTTCAATACCATTGTCTGCAAATCCTTCCAGATTAAAATTCTTTTGATATACAAAAGTTTTCTGATAAGTATGACCAGCCAAAAATGTTAAACTGTGGTTTTCCTTTACAAAATTATAGGTTAATGTATTCTCTATTAAGGAGTTCTTGTTGGAAGTAGAAATGGAGTTTAAAGATCCGTTGATAAAATCTTCCAGCAAACTATATGGTTTGTATTGGATATCCCTGTTGGTAGTGGAATAATCAACACCCAGATTCAACTTATAGGTTAAGCCATTAAAAATTTCAATGGATGGGGCGAAATTGGCCAAAATACGATGGTTAACGGCATTATCACTGTAAATTTGCTCACGGGTAAAAGGATTGAGCATATTTTCCAATAAAGTAGGTTGGCCATTAGTGTAAGGAGGCGTAGTTGGATTTAACTGTAACATATTTGCTACAATTCCTCGGGAATCCGCTCTTAAATTCTCCGTTCTACTGGCGGTAAGATTTAAAGCCAGCTGTAAACGATCATTTAAAGAAGATTGAGTAAGATTTAAACGACCAGAATAACGTTTTAAATCACTTCCTCTCAAAACACCTTCCTGATCATCCACTCCTAAAGCGGAATAGTAAGAGAAATTATTGGTACCACCACTTAGTGCAAGATTAACATTATTGGAAATGGCTGTTCTGGTGAGTTCGTCCTGCCAGTTTGTATTTGCTCCTCCATCATTCAAACTGCCTCCAGCAGCCACCACTTGTCTGCGGAATTCATCGGGGCTGAAAACTGCCACATCGTTGGCCAAATTTGAAATTCCGGTGGAAATATTTAAATCTACCTGGGTCCTGTCTGTTTTACCTTTCTTCGTAGTAATTACAATTACCCCATTAGCTGCTCTGGCACCATAAATAGCTGCTGCTGAAGCATCTTTCAATACATCAATGCTTTCTATGTCCTGAGGGTTGATAAAGTTCAGTGGATTTGTGGCCAACCCTGTTCCGGAATTGTCCAAAGCAAAGCCATCAATTACATAAAGAGGTGTGGTACCTGAGCGCAAACTTCCTACCCCACGAATAATGACGTCTTGTGCAGCACCAGGTTCTCCACTCACATTGGATACATTTACTCCCGCCACTTTTCCCTGTAAAAGCTGACCAGGGTTAGTTACAATTCCCTGATTGAAATCTTTTTTATTGACAGATCCAATCGAACCGGTTACATCCGCCTTTTTCTGAATACCATATCCTACCACAACAATCTCATTCAGAGATGACATATCAGTATTTAAGGATATATTAAAAAGAGTTCTGTCTCCAATGGGAACCTCCGTTCTTTCATATCCTACATAAGAGAATACCAAATTTTGTGCATCATCCGGAATAGAAAGTTTAAAACTCCCGTTGATGTCTGTGATAGTTCCCAAATTAGAACCCTGTACTATTACTGAAGCTCCAATCAAAGGTTCCCCTGTTTCAGAATCTGTCACTTTACCACTTACCTCCTTGTTGGTAAATTCTTCGGTGATAAACTCTACCCTGGACTGCTTTTTTCTTGGAATCGCATAAATCGTTTGATTAATCCTGCGAAAGTTAAAATTGCTTTGGGAAGCAATTGACTTTAATACTTCCTGCAAGTTTCCGTCTTTAATCTCCAGATCGATAAATATTTTTTCAGTCTTTACCCGCTTGCCATAAGTAAAGTTGAAATCCGTGCTTTTTTCTATCTCGTTAAAAGCTTCTTCAAGTGATGTGTTTTTTAGATTTAAGGTAATGCCTATTTCCATCAAACTCTGGCTACTGGAAGGTTCCGCAACCAGGAATTGCATAGCAGTTACCTGTATCAAAAAAACATAAATTGCCTGTTTTGATGTAAACATCAATAGTTTTAGTAAATCAAATTTCATAATATTGTATCAGTTTAAACAAATAGTTTTATTCCCGAATCTTTTGGTCGGGAAGGGAACGAGTCCGAATGCTGCTCCAACAGTTTCGGACTTTTTTTATGGCCTACCCGGTAAGTCATAAAATATTTTCAGTTTCAGTAGTCTTTTCAATAGGCATTAATTTTTTAATTGATACATCCTTTTCCATCTATAATTATCACATTATCTTCTAACAGGTGATAATCGAAATTAACCACTAATTTGAGGCCCTTAAGTACAGTAATTAACTTTTCATTCTCGTACTTTCCACGAATAAGGCATTTATTGGAAGCAATATTTCGTATTCTGATTTCTGTGTTGTAAGTCCGTTCCAGAATTTTCATTACATCCCTGAAAGGTATTAATTCAAATTCCAGTGATCTGCTTACCCATGAAGTATACCACCTTGAGTCTACCTGCTTTATGGTAATATCGCCTAATGATTTTGAATAATTAGCTTGCTGGCCTTTCAATAAAATGATCTCCTTACCGATTACATCGGCTGTTACTTTTACTTTACCTGAAGAAACAGTGACTTCAACCTGAGTTTCATCTAAAGCTCGTATATTAAATGAAGTACCTAAAACAGTGGTTATTATATCTCCGGAACTGACCATAAATGGCCGATCCGGGTCTCTCTTCACTTCAAAATAGGCCTCCCCCTCCAAAATAATTTCCCTGGATGTGGCTGAAAATCGCTCAGGATAGGACAACCGGCTATTGGCATTTAATACCACCACTGATCCATCACGAAGTGTAATCCGGGACTTTTGCCCGGAAGTGGTAGATTTCGTAATATATTTTATTTCCACTTCCTGATTTCCTAAAAAGTAGGTTGATATTCCCAAACCCAACAGCAATAATACTGAGGCTGCCATTTGCCAAACCCTCTTTTTATACTTTGTTTCCTCCTGTCTCCTTTTTATTCTTTTCAGTTCTATTCGGGAAAGAATTTTTTCTTTTTTAAACTTTTTTTCCGTTTCATCCCACCCTGGTCCCAATACATTTTCCTGCATGAGTTCTTCCAATATTTTTTCATAGGAAATCTTCTCTTCGGGTGAACAAAGACCTTCCTGATATTTTTTTGCGAGCAATATAAATTCTTCCTTTTTCATCTATTTAAAAGGAAGTATATCCGGCAGGCAGCATTGGGTATTCGGATTTTTATTTTTTATGAAGTTTAATACTGGGGTAACATTACCATAAATATATGGTCACAAAAGCAGGCTATTAGTTTAGAAACTGCTCCATAATTATGAGCATACAAGCCAGGTCCAGTGATTTTCTCAGGTATTTTAGGGATTTTTTCATGTGAGTCTCCACGGTGAAAATAGAGATGCCCAATTTTGAGGCTATTTCTTTATTCGACAGATTTTCATATCTGCTCAGGTAAAATACTTCCCTGCAACGATTCGGCATAGCGGAAATGGACTGATTTATTAAAGATTGTGTTTCTTTGGTAGCCATGTAATCCTCCACATTATTGCCAATAAAGTGATGCTCAATAATTTCAGCCCGTTTGTCAATAAATTTGATCTTTTTGATGTGATTGGTGACCTGAAATCTTGTGGCCTGATAGAGATATGCCCTGACATTTTTGATTTCCATACCCGAGGACCTTTCCAGAAGATCAAGAAAGATTTCCTGAACGATATCTTCGCAAACTTGCTCATCACCAAGCACTTTATAGCTGGCTACATACAACTTCTCCCAATATCTATTGAATAATTCCCGAAAGGCAATATCATTTCCCTTTGAAACTAAAACATTTAGTTCTTCATCCGATAAACTTTTAAAATCAAAAAATTTCATCAAAGCATTCATTTTAAATGTCGTCCAAATTAAGAGCATTCAGTTATCAGAAACCAACTTTGCGAATTAATTAATTTTTAATTTTTGGGTTCCTGAAAAGTTAATTTGATTGAAATTCAACTGAAATTTGATGTGAAGTAACACAGAACTACTCTCTGGAAAATTGAAGAATTATTCTAATATCACCTATACAATCGAAATGCCTTTTGCATTTCCACATTCAATATTTACATAAAAGTTTGAATATTTGACTATATTTGGTAACTTAAAAAAATACCCGTTTCCAATACTGCCTAATTAGTCCTGAATACTATATTTAAACCCTTCCTTCGTAAAGGTTGACTACGACTAATGCAATGAACATTATTTTTTGAAAATGGAAAATTTAAGAAATTGGAGTAAAAGTTTATCTCTTATTGCCAAAGGAAATAAAAGAGAGTTCAAAGTTCTGTTTGATTTTTATTTAGACGAACTGTGTGACTTCGCAAATAATTATTTACACTCCCCCGAGCTTGCAGAGGAAGTTGTCTGTGATGTTTTTATAAAAATCTGGGAAAAAAGGAAGCGGGTTCCTGAAATTCAAAACATTAAATCCTATTTATACAAAGCAGTAAAAAACCAATCACTAAAATTGCTTGAAAAGGAATCAAAGTTCCCCCACCTGCAAAGCGATACCTCTTTCTCTTCCTATGTACATGAAAATCTGGTAGAATATAATAATCCGGAAAGTGCACTTTTATACAATTCCCTGTATAAAGAAATTGATGAGGCCATTGAAAGTTTACCCTTCCAGTGTAAAACTACTTTTAAAATGGTAAAAGAAAATGGATTAAAATATAAAGAGGTGGCAGAAATTTTAAATATCTCTGTAAATACCGTTGAAAACCACATGGGAAAAGCCCTGAAAAGGCTGAGAAAACGCTTCCAGGAATACCTGAGAGATGATTCTGGTAAAGGGGGAAAGGTTATAAAACTGGCGATTACTTTTCTTTTTTTATTGGCCGGAAAACTTTTTTTAAATTTTTTTGAATTTTGAGTGGTGGTAAATTCCTGATTTCGGATCTAATAAAGAAAGGATCAAAGAAATTATGGATAATTTAGAAAAGCTTATTGCCAGAAAGCTAGCAGGAGAAGAAGATGAGCAGGATAAGGAGGCACTAGAAAAATGGCTAAACCAGAGTGAGGAAAATAAACAGGTATATAGTGAGCTCATCAAATACTGGAATATAAAGACCAACAATAAAGACCGCAATAGAAAACTTTGGGAGAAAGTATCCGAAAGGATTAATGAGCCGGAGAATTTGCGAAATGGAAAAACTGGAACTATTCAGCAAAAAGCAAAATGGTTTGATCCTTATTTTGTTAAAGTTGCAGCAAGCTTCTTAATTATTGTCGTTTCCGTTTTTACTTTTTATAAATTAAATACAGAAGTCGAGCAGGAAGTCAAACCAGGAACAGAGGAGGTAATGGTTGAAAAGCTGATTCCTAAAGGACAAAAATCCACACTCACTCTTCAGGATGGTTCGGTAGTGATTGTTAATTCAGGCAGTAAATTTTCATTCAAAGAAAAGTTTAGTGCTGACCAGCGCCTTGTTTATCTGGAAGGTGAAGCCTTTTTTGACATAGAGCGGGATTCACTCAGGCCATTTATCATCAAAACAGGAGAAATAACAACAACTGTGCTTGGAACTTCATTTAATGTGCATGCATTCCCTCAGGATAACAAGGTGCACGTTTCGGTGGTTTCCGGAAAAGTAAAAGTAGATATCAATGATCCTGCCGATAAGGAGCTAAACCAAGATTCTTATTTCCTGCTGCCAAATGAGATGCTGACCAGAGAAAGGAATTCGGGAAAAATCACCAAATCAGGTTATGATTACGCTTCGGTAATCGGCTGGAAAGATGGAATGATTGTATTTAAAATGGCCGAAAGTGAAGAAATTATACAAACGCTTTCCAGGTGGTATGGACACGATTTTGTATTTAAAAATGGCCATAAAATAAAGGGGAAATTTACCGGCACCTTTAAAAGACAAAGCCTTAAAACAGTATTAGAAGCGATAAGTATTGCCTCTGATTTTGATTATAAAATAGAAGGAAATACAGTTGAAATAAATTTAAATTGAAAATGAAAACGTATCAAAACTCCAGTTAAAAAAAAACCAGTTCCATTTAAAATGAAACTGGTTTAATATGCCTTCAAGCACAATTGGAATTGTTTGGAAGACACCGCCAATTGCAAATGGGGGCAAATTGATGAAAACAAATTTTCACCGTAATCATATAAAAATATGAAATTGAAATTAATACGACAAATTTTAATTATGTCAAAGTATTCTTTTTTAGGAATCTGCTTGCAATGTTTATTGGGTACTTTCATTATCGCAAAGGAAGGAAACGCTCAATCTAAAACGAGTATCGAAGAAATTTATCTGAGTATACATTTTGAAGATACCCGACTGGATAATGCATTTCTTGAAATTGAGGCCAAAACAAATTTTAAATTTGCTTATAATGACGAAATTTTAAGAAATGATGTGAGGGTTAGTTTAGGAGCAGAAAATGTTTCTTTGGCTAATCTTTTAAGAACTATTTCCAAGGAGAAAAAATTACAATTCACCAGAATTAACGATAACATTATCGTTTCGAAAAGGAAATTGTTATCAGAGGCAGTTGTAGAGGAATTAATCAATATTAAGCAGGTTACCGTTTCTGGAAAAGTGACCAGTCAGGAAGACGGAGAACCCTTACCTGGTGTGAGTGTATTGTTGAAAGGAACAAGCACTGGAACCACCACAGACTTCGATGGAAAGTTTTCCCTGAATATTCCCGAAAACTCAACCTTATCTTTTAGTTACATCGGTTTTAAAACCATGGACATTGAAGTTGGAAATCAATCTATTTTAAATATTGAAATGGTGCCTGATTTAGCTCAGCTGGAAGAAGTAGTAGTGGTAGGTTATGGAACCGTCAAAAAAAGTGACTTAACAGGATCTGTTTCGTCTGTAAATTCTGAAGAATTAACCGCCTACCCGGCCATTGGAACAGTTCAGGCCTTACAGGGACGAGCTGCCGGAGTTCAAATTACTGCCAATAACGGAGAACCCGGATCATCTTACAAAATCAGAGTAAGAGGAGGTACCTCAATTAATGCCAGCAGTGACCCCATTTTTGTAGTGGATGGATTTGTAGGCGGTGTAGTTCCTCCACCGGAGGATATTGCCTCTATTGAAATATTGAAAGATGCTTCGGCTACTGCTATTTATGGTTCAAGAGGTGCCAATGGAGTAATTATGGTCACAACGAAAAAGGGAAAAAGTGGTAAAACGAAAATTGATTTCAATACTTCTTTTTCTTCTCAGGAAGAAATTGGACGACTGGATTTATTGAATGCAGCTGAATTTCAGGATTATATTCAGGAGGTTACACCAAATGTTCCCATGGGTACTGAAGACACCGACTGGCAGGATGCTATTTACCAAAAAGGTCATATCCAGAATTACCAGCTTTCTCTTTCAGGTGGTTCGGATAATGTAAGTTATTATGTATCAGGAATTTACTATGACCAGAAAGGAATAATTGTAGGTTCTCAATATGACCGGTATTCCATTACAAGTAACCTAGATATTAAAGCTACTGAAAAGTTGAAACTTGGTATCAATTTATTTGCCAGCAGAACAGAAAGGGATGGTGTACCGACACAGGAAGGTAGTGGTGGATCCGGGAATACTGGTGTGGTAGCCTCAGCTTATGGTTTCGCTCCTGATCTAGGCATATATAATCCTGACGGTTCATTTACAGTGAATAAGATTGGGGACCCTTTTGATAATCCTTACGCAATCTCCACTCAAAAGGAGAATGAAACCGTGAATGATTTACTTCAGGCCAATTTATCAGGTGAATATGAAATTTTTAAAGACTTAAAATTCAGAGCAAGCTTTGGAGCAAATACCGGAAACAGAAGGAATGGAAATTTTTTGCCTACTACATTAAACGCAGGAGCAAATGTAGGGGGTAGAGCGGATTTAGAAGGCAATAAAAACACCAATATTCTTAGTGAAAATTACCTGACCTATTCCAAATCTTTTGGATCTTTACATGATTTTTCGATTATGGGTGGATATTCCTACCAGAAGTCCAGAGGAGAAACCTGGGGAGCCAGAGCGGATTCTTATAATACTAATGCTGTTTCTTTCTGGGATTTAGATGGTTCTGCAGTTTACCAAAGGCCTTGGTCTTCCCTTTCAGAATGGGAACTTTCTTCCTGGTATAGCCGAATTAATTATTCATTTAATAGCAAATATCTACTGACCTTAAATTTAAGGTATGACGGTTCTTCCACATTTAGTAAAAACAATAAATGGGCATTTTTCCCTTCTGGAGCATTTGCCTGGAATATGCATGAAGAGTCCTTCTTAAATAACAGCGACTTGTTTAGCCAGTTTAAATGGAGAGTTAGTTATGGTTTAACCGGAAACAGAGCAATTGCTCCTTATCAGACACTAGCCCGTTTATCCCCACAATTAGCAGCCATAAATGGACAAATTGTAAATGCGGTAAGACCTTCATCTGTGGCAAATGATAACCTGACCTGGGAAACTACGGCACAATTTGATGTGGGTGCAGATATTGGCTTATTTAATGACAGGGTTAATCTGGTAGTAGATTATTACAGGATGGAAACTTCTGACCTGTTATTCCAAAGACCTTTACCTGAATATTCAGGTTACACCACCCAATGGCAAAATATTGGAAAAGTAGAAAATAAAGGATTTGAATTAACTCTTAATACCCGAAATCTGGTAGGAGAATTTAAATGGGATATGGCATTTAATATTTCTGCTAATCGAAACAAAGTACTGGAGTTACCAGACAATCTCGATATTCCTTACGGTTCTAATCCCGGGCATATGGTAGGTATGGATTTTACGCAAATTCTAAGGGTTGGCGAACCAGTAGGCGCCTTCTTCGGATTTATTTATGATGGGGTTTATCAGGAAGGAGATAATTTCATTGAAGGAAGTAGTTTTGAACAGGAAGCCGGAGGGGAAAAATACAGGGATGTTGATGGAATTACTGATGAAAATGGTGATTTAACCGGACAGCCTGATGGCCAGCTCAATAATAATGATAAAACAATTGTGGGAAATCCTCAGCCAAAATATATATGGGGTTGGAATAATGATTTCAGCTGGAAAGGCTTTGATATGAATATATTTTTCCAGGCTTCTAAAGGAAATGATATTTATAGCTATACCCTGATGGAACTTGATAAATTGTCCGGGGGAAGAAATGCTACCAAAAACGCACTTAACAGATGGACACCTACAAACACCAATACAGATGTCCCAAAAGCGGCAGCTGGCAGAGGTTATAAACCTTCCACCAGATGGATTTATGACGGCAGTTATGTAAGACTTAAAAATATTTCTCTCGGTTATAATTTACCTAATTCAATTTTAGAAAAAGCCAAAATCAGGAGATTAAGGATTTATGTAAGTGCTCAAAATATTTTAACATTTACAGATTATGAAGGAGTAGATCCTGAGGTAAATTACAGAACTGATGGCGGTACCAATGGAAACAGAAATGTTGGATTGGATTATGGCAGTTATCCGAATGCCAAATCTTATTCCATCGGGTTGAATGTTGGCTTCTAAGTTTCCATACTAACTGTAGATTATTTAAAATTTAATTGAAAGAAAATGAAAAATACATATTTCAAATTGTTATTAATCCTCATTAGTATCTCATTATTTAATTGTACTGATTTGGAAGAAGAACCAGTAGGAATTCTGGCTCCTGAAGGATTTTATAAATCTCCTGAAGATGTCCAAGCAACAATCTTTGGTGCATATGGCTTAATGGCAGCAGAAACAATGTTTGGTAGAAAATATTCTTTATCCATTCAGTTGAGAGGTGATTTGGCAGATATTGGAAACAGGGGCACACCAGCCCGAAGGCAACAAGTAAATGATTTTGACATGGACGCCAATAATGGTATGACAACCGTTTTCTGGCCTGAAATGTACAAAACAGTAAGTGCTGTAAATTCTGCAATAAGCGGGGTGGATCAAATTGAAGCTGAGGAAGGTGTGAAAAAAGCTCTTGAAGGTGAAGCCAGATTTATCAGGGCATTTATTTATTATCACCTGGTCAGGTCTTTTGGTGAGGTGCCTTATTTAGATTTCCCAGTAAGCGATCCTGAATCTGTAAAATCCATTTCTAAAACTTCAGTAGATGATCTTTATGGTTATATAATTGAAGATCTGGAATTTGCAAAACTACATTTACCAGAAACTCAACCAGAAAATGTAAGAAGCAGAGCTACCAAGGGAACAGCTGCTTCTTATCTGGCTTCTGTTCACCTCACTTTGGGAAACTGGCCACAAGCTGCTGCTGAAGCTAAATATGTTATCAATAATAAAGATTTATTTGGTTACAATTTAGAGGCTGATTATCAGGATATTTTTAGGGCTGAAAATGCTGATGCCTTAAAAGAAACAATTTTTTCTTCTGATTTTATTGGACAGATTGGTGCTTACCCTGCTAATGTTGATTACATGGGTGCACTCACAGGAATTACAGGAGGGGATATGCAGGGTTGGAGTGTAAGTGTGCCTGCTTTTTCGGTATATGAAACCTGGGATGACAGAGATTATAGGAAAATAGTGAGTTTTGATGATTCTACCGCCTTTAACGGAGTACAAATTCCCTACACAGAATTTGCTACAGTTCAAAGACCCCATATTGCTAAATGGACAAGATACCCGGGATTAGCAGTTGGAAGTGTAGCTGATACGGATCACAACTACATTCTCATGAGATATGCAGAAGTGCTGTTTATAGCTGCTGAGGCCATCGCTGAAGAAAATGGCGGACCCAATGCTGAATCTATTGGTTACTTAAATGAAATAAGAGCCAGAGCCAGAAATTGGGGAGGAACTCAGGTGGATTTTCCAGCCGATTTAAAAATATCGGATTTTACAGGAAAAGAAGATTTTATTGATGCTGTATTAGAAGATAGAAAATGGGAACTTTCATTTGAATTTAAAAGATGGTTCGATATTAAAAGGAGGAATTTAGGAGATAAAGTATTTAAAGGACCTGATTCACTGGAGCCTCATGAAAACTTTGATGCTTCCAGAGATTATTTATTCCCCTTACCAGGTGATGAGCTGGATAGAAATACCAATTTAAAACCACAAAATCCTGGCTACTAGTGCGACTGACTGAATGTCTGTCCTACCGAAATAAGGGAGGTATATTATTGGGTTAATAAGCTGATTATCAACCCCAAACCTCAATTACTTATTTAAGGTCTATGGCACCAGGTTTTTATTTCTTCTTAATTTATTTAATTATACATCCAAAATCGAAAGCAAGTCTGTTACAGGCTTGCTTTTATATTAACCCCTATTAAATTGAAAAACTTTACTATATTAATTTTGATTTTATCCTTCATATTAACTTCTTTTTCCAGCAATAAGAAATACAAAACCATTTCCCAAAACGAGCTTAGAGATAAAATTCATGCGTATTGGCTTGGCCAGTTAGTGGGAAATTATGTCGGTTTCCCATTTGAGAATGTATATGTGGAAGAACCAATTCCAATCCTTATTGACAGGTATTACACCTTTGAAGATTATGATCCAGTGAATTTAAAAATGAATATTAATGACCGAAGGGCTTTTACCACCATTATGGCCGGAGCTATGGATGGAGCCTGGAGTGATGACGATTCCGATATAGAATTTGTGACCCTCCATGCAGTAGAAAAATACGGATTAGATCTGAATTATGCGGAAATTACTGAAATGTGGAAAAAACATATAAACCGGTTCATTTGGGGCGCCAACCGTAAAGCTCGTGATTTGATGGATGAAGGGATGTTACCTCCAGCTACAGGAAGTAAGGCAAATAATCCGTATTGGTACAGATTAACTTCCCAGTTAGTCAATGAAATTTGGAGTGTTTTTTATCCAGGAATGACTAAAAAGGCTGTAACCCGGGCAGAATGGGGAGCCAAAATTATGTGCGATGATTGGGCTGTTGATGCTACAAAAGCCTTTGCGGTAATGTACAGCGAAGCTTTTTTTGAAAAGGATGTGCACAAATTAGTGGAAATGGCTGCAGAAGCTTTACCATCAGAGAGCCCCTATAAAAAAGGAATGCTGGATGTAATCAAATGGCATAAGGAAAATTCTGATTGGCGGGATACCAGAAAACTTATTCATCAGCATTATTTTGAGAAAATTGGTGATTTTAAAGTGCCTGACCCCTATTTATCTTCTATAGTAAATGGTCTGTGCGGAGTAATGGCCATTTTGTATGGAGATGGGGATTTTACCAAGACTGTGGGGATTGCGGTAAGTGCAGGATACGATTGCGATAATCAGGCGGCAACTTGTGGAGGACTAATTGGTATAATTAATGGAACAGCCGGTATTCCAGAAAATTTGCTTTTGGAAATGGATCCCAGAAAAAAATGGGACGTACCATTTAATGATATTTACATCAATTATTCCCGGGATAATTTACCAAACTATAATACCATCAGTGACATCATTGACCGGATATTGAAAATATCTGAACAATGTATAGCCGAAAATGGTGGAAGTAAAAAGGTGATAAATAATGAAGTATTTTATGAAATTCCAATCACTAATTAATGATTGATAGCAACATAATTATGATCACATTAAATTTTAATACCTCAAAATATATTAAGACATTAATTTCCTTCATCATTCTGCCAAGCTGTATGTTATTTTTTTTTAATTGTACCCATAACAAGCAACAAGAGCAGGAGAAAAATCACCTGAACCACACCCAAAAGGCTGAACCTGAATTGGCTGAAAATTGGTGGCAGATCGCTGGTGTGCCTGATATTGGTGAATATAATCATGATAAAATGGAACCTGTGGACTTTGCCATTTGGCAGGCAGCAGATGGTACATGGCAATTGGTTTCCTGCATTAGATATTGTGGGAAAGAGGCTGATTTCCGTGTACTTCACCGCTGGGAAGGTAAAACGCTCACCTCCACCAATTGGGAACCAAAAGGTATTTTTATGGTTGCTGATTCCACCCTGGGTGAAGAACACGGCTGGATACAAGCGCCATATGTTGTTAAAAAAGATGGAAAATTTAAATTTTACTATGGGGGTGGAGGACAAATTTGCATGGCAGAAAGTACAGATGGGAAAATATTCGAAAGAATAATCAATGCCGATGGCAAAACCAGCCTATTCAGAAGTGAAGAATATGATCGTGCCAGAGATATAATGATTATGAATTATAAGGATACCTATTTTGGATATTATACTGGAAGTGTGAGTTACAGTTGGCCTGATAGTACCAAGGGAGCTGTTTTTTGCAGAAAATCTGCTGACCTGAAAAACTGGGGAGAAGAAATAAAAGTATCTGAAACAGAAGAAGATGTAGTGGCATTTTTATCCTCAGAATGCCCGCAGGTGATTCACAAAAACGGAAAATTTTTCCTGTTTAAAACCCAGGAATATAAACCTGGTTTTCAAAGAACCACTATTTTTTGTTCGGATGATCCTTTGGATTTTGGAGTGAATACTGATGAATTGAAATTAAAAACTATTCCGGTTGCAGCTCCGGAAATAATAAACCATGAAAATAAATATTATGTGGCAGCTCTTATGCCAGATTTAAAAGGAATTAGGATTACTGAATTATCTTGGAAAGAAGATCAGCAATTATAGATGAACCTGAGCTTATAAACCTGTAAATTGACAAAACAGATTTTAATTTTAAGGCTTCTTTACTAATTTCAAGGGGAAATTTATCCCTACATTTTTTCTACTAAAATTGAAAATTAAAACTATTAAAAATGAAAAAACAATTACTTAACGTCTTTAGCTTATCTCTTTTACTTTTATCTTATTTTGTCTCTAATATCGCTTATAGCCAGGAGCAAAATGCCTCTAACAAATGGGAAAAAGCTATTCAGAATTTTGAAGAAAAGGACGCACAGAAAATGCCCGAACCCGGGAAAATTTTGTTCATTGGGAGTTCCTCAATTACGATTTGGAAGGATATAGAAGAATATTTCCCCGGAAAAAAAATCTTAAACCGTGGCTTTGGAGGATCTCAAACCAGTGACATTTTAACATTTAAGGAGCGCCTTATTTTACCCTACAAACCCAGCCAGGTGGTGATTTATGTGGGAGAAAATGACATTGCAGCTAATAAATCTCCAAAGGAAGCAGCCAAAGACGGGAAGACTTTAATTAAATGGATTCTTAAGCATTTTCCTGAGTCTTCAGTGGCTTATATTTCTCTAAAACCAAGTTTAAAAAGGTGGGAACTCAAAGATAAGATGCAGGAAACCAATACAAAAATGAGCAAATACGCCAGTAAAAAAAGTCAGGTAGATTTTATAAATATCTGGGATGTGATGCTTGGGGAAAATGGAGAACCTTTGCCTAATATTTTCCTTAAGGATGGACTTCACATGAATGAAAACGGTTATGCCCTTTGGAAGAAAGAAATTGAGGATTATTTGAGATAAATTCTTTGCTAGTCCCCTACCCTGGTTCTTCTTAAAAGCTTCGGGTAACTTTATTAAAAAAATAGCTCTTTCCCATTGAAGGAAAAGAGCTATTTTTTTAAATTTTGAATTTGTCAATTACTTTGTGATGCTTTCCAATTTCCCGTCTAAAACCCAACTTTTGGCTTCTTCTTCATCACCGAAATATCTGGTTGGTGAAGCATTCGTATCAGTTTCTTCAGCAAATTGCTCTATGGCTAACTGAGCAATAAATTCTTCGGGCATTACAAAAGCATGACGGGTGTAGTATCCTTTTTCACATAGAGGTTTTGTAATATTTTCTACGGTCCAATCCTGTAACTCAGGGGTCATTGGTAAGGCAAATGCTTTCAGGTTGGTAAGGGCAAATCTTATTTTGTGGTCCTCTGCCAGGTTCTTCCAATCCAGTAATAGTTCTTTAAAACCCTCCTTTGAAAGGTTCTCGGTCTTTTGGGTCCACACATCAATTAAAAGTGCATTTTTTTCATCAAAAAATACTTCCACAAACTGGTTTTTGTAAATAGTCTTCATATAGTAATTAAAGGTTTAATTTTATTTTTGGAGGAAAACGACTGCGTTCCCGGAAAGTTGTTTGATTTTTTCTGAGTTCCACAGATCATCATTATGGATTGATGAAATAAAAACGGCAGTTTTAACCGGTTTTTATGTTCCAGATTCTTTCCTGGATGGCTTCAAAAAATTAACAATTAGTTCATTCCATCTGGATTAAAAAAATTTAGATTTTTCGTTAAAATACCTTGAAAAACAGGATTTATAAAAATCCCTACAGAACCAAAATTTATTTAATTGTGCGGCCATTTTTGGGTAAAAAATTCTCTATAAGAAAACAACTTTTAACCGGATTTCTGTCCTTAACTTTTTTGTTGTTGTCAATCACCATTACCTCATTAATATTCCTTAAAAATTCCGATGAGTTAAGAGATGTAAAAGAGGTTATTTCTATTGCTGAATTGGATATGATACGATTGCTTAATTTTCAGTTTAGCTTTCTGGAAAAGGAAATGGTAGATGACGAATTGTATAAAAACGGAAGCACGCCTCTACTTGAAAAGCAAAGTGTATTATACCAGAAAATAAAGTTGGAACTCAACATATTGATGGGTGAAAAAGTACTTGAAAATTTTCAGGTTGGCCATGAACTTACCCTTATAAATTCCAGGCTGGAAGAAATGAATAGTTACTTTCATGAATTGGTGAGCCTTCAGCAAAAAAGAGGTTTTAAGAATTGGGGACTGGAAGGGGAAATGCGGAGCTATGCCCATTCACTTGAAAGGAATGCAGTAGTTCCACTCAACGACCTTCTCATGCTAAGAAGGCACGAAAAGGATTACTTCTTAAGGGAAAATGTTGAATATGTAAATAAGGTAAATGAACTTAGTAAGGCCATTCAACAAAAGTTGAAAAATTCTGGCCACCAGGAAGCTTTAACCACACTGGAAAAATATACCATTACCTTCAATAAAATAGTGGCCATTGAAAAGGAAATGGGGGATTTGTACCATAGTGGAGTGAAAGATAAACTAAATATGGTATCCGAAGAAATCCAGGATCTACTGGCTTTGGTAAACCAAAATGCAGCTGCCTATGAAAGGTTTGCCACAGAAAGAATCCGTTTTATTTATTTTATCTCTGTGATTCTTTCTGCGATAATGAGTTTTCTGATAAGCATAATGACAGCCAATAAAATAGCCAAACCCATTAAGATTCTCACAGCTGAGATAAAACAAATTATTCAAAGCGAAAACTTTATCCGAAAAGATTTAAAACTCAAAAATGCTTCTTCTGAAGTCAATGAACTATCGCTTTATTTCCGGAAATTAATTGAAAAAGTAGAGAGTCAGTTAAATGAAATAAACCATAAAAATCACGACCTGGAAAGGAGTTTTAAAGAATTACAACAGGTAAATCTTGAATTGGATCAGTTTGTCTACAGCGCTTCCCATGATCTTAAGGCACCCATCACTTCTGCCCTCGGACTTATCCAGATTTATAAGCTGGAAAACGATGAAAATCAAAAGGAAAAATATCTTGAAATGCTTTCAGGAAGTTTGCTCAAGCTAAAAGCATTTATAGAGGATGTAGTTACCCTGACTAAAAATGTTAGGACTTCTCTGAATATAGAAAAAGTATCCCTTACTGAAATCATTGAGGAAATATTCGACCAGCAAAAATTTGGTGCTTATTCTCAAAAGGTGGAAAAAGTTATTGAAATGGAGGGTAACTTTCCGGTCTTTCAGGATAAAAGAAGGCTGTTTATTATTTTTAATAACCTCATCTCTAATGCTATTAAATATGTAAAAAAGGATCAGGATTTTGTACTTATAAAAATTTCCATCCAAATCAATCCGGAAACCATCAAATTCACTATTTCAGATAATGGAATTGGCATCCGCCCGGAACACCAGGAAAAAGTTTTTGAAATGTTTTACAGAGCTACAAGTGATAATCCTGGTTCAGGACTTGGGTTATACATTGTGAAAGAAACCGTCAAAAAAATTGACGGTAACATTCACATGGAGTCGATCTTTGGAAATGGCACGACCTTTAAATTAGACTTTCCAAATTACCCTGGTCCATTTGAGGAAAACCCTTTAACCATTTCACATGAACAAATAGAGCCGGTCGTGTCATAAATTACAGGCAAACCAGACTCAGGCAATAAAATTGATGAATTCAATCTATAACTTAATCCAGGTATTGGTGACATTGTGTTTCCCTTCCAAAACTATTTTATAGATTTCAGAGGGCATTTTTGATACATCCAAAATAACTTTTCCATCTCCTGACCTGACCGTTTTCATCAATTCATAGGTATCCTTATTGCCTTTGGTAAAGTTATTTGTAGTGCTTACATAGATTTTTAATTGCTCATTTTTCTGAAAAGACTTCCATCGTAGGTCTATTTTTCCCTCCTCATAAGTCGCATCCGCACCAGCTACTGATAAAGGACCGGTAATTGAGACACCATCAATTTCATAAGCTTGATCTTTGCCGGGATTAAGCTTTAGGCTTCTCATCATGGCAGGCATAATATCCACAATTCCAGGAGTTTCCTTTTCAAAATAGCTATTTAATTTTTGGGCGTTGGTTACAATCCAGGTAGAACGTTCTCTATCAGACTGCCCTCCGTGATGTTTACCAGTCTTCTCATCCCGGCCATGGTCGGTGGTAATATATATTTCCCAGTTTTCTTGAAACTTTGCAGCTCTATAATCCATGGCTTCCTTCAATTTGCCAATTTGATTATCCACTATCCTGATGGCATTATCGAACTGCTCACTGTCTCCGAATTTGTGGCCAATGTCATCAGTATACTCCAAATAAACCCAGGATAAGTCGGGTGCATCCTTTTTTATACTTTCCACGGCCTTTTCAATAACCAGTTCATCTATGTGATGAATAAATAACCTTTCCTTGTCATGTGGAAATTGGACTGTATCCAGTTCATATCCATCATAGGCAATATCTACTTTTACGTGGTTGGTTTGCTCAAGCCCCTCTCCTATTAGTTTGGTTCGGTTGTCCAGCCAGGTAGAATAAATAGCTGTTTTTAGTTCAGGTTTTTGTGCTTTAGCGAACCTGAAAATGGTCCAGTAATTATAGTTTGGATCTTTTATTCCATTTCCAAAAACATTATGTTTATTCACCCAGGTTCCCGTTAACAGGCTGTTATACCCTACAGCCGAAATTGTAGGTGTCTCAGAATATCCACCTTTTTTCCCTCCTACATAGGCTCTGGAATAACCACCAATTGCTGCCAGCTCATCCAGATGTGGTGTTTCTATTTTTTCCAAGGCATCAGCAGAGATTCCATCTGCAATCACAAAAATCACCTTGGTTTTAGGTTGCTGAGCAAAGGAAATGAATGCCAGAAACAATATGGTTAGTGTTGAAAAAGTCTTTTTCATGATTCTTATTTTAAGTAATTCTATTAAAATTCCGGGTGAAATTTCGCCTCACTTGTTTGATTATAAGTAGGTTTAGCCCAAAGGCATCCCGGAAACCTTTTATCCTGTATTTTCAATCTACAAAGATTTAAAAAACAAAAATAGAATGGTAGGTGGAAACACCTACCATTCAGGGCCAGGCAAAACTCAACTAAAACAAATTAAATTGGGAAAATGGAAGCCTACAGCTACTTATTCGTATCAGGTACTTCCAGAAAATTCTCCCATTAAACCGGCAGCGGTTCGCTATAATTAATCCCATCCAAAAATCTGGGTCAGATTCGGGTTTATGGTTACCTGAGTACTAGGAATTGGTCGGTAGTAATGCTTTGGTTCTTCAAAAGTTCCTCTTTCAGCTACCGTCTGAATAGTACCAGATGTTCCGTTTTCTAAATAAACTGAAGCATCATCTCCTTGTACCCCAACTCTGTAGTAAATCAGTTTTTCTCCCAACGCATTGGTTTCTTTATCATCACCTTCAGGGATCACCTCTGAGTTTGGTATTAAAATAATGTCCTCGATATCATCTCCGGTAAGGTCATATTTACCCAAACCTGGGAAATACAAACCTTCTGGTTCTGCTTCAAGCAATTTACCCGCATTCCACCGCATTAAATCATCCTGTCTAAATCCTTCCAATGCCAATTCAATTCTTCTTTCTCTCCTGATTTCCAGCAACTCTTTCCAATTGGGAGATGCTCCCTGAACATTCGGATAACGTTTTTCCTGAACAGGATCAACTGCAGGGTTCATGCTTAAAACCGGCATTCCAACTCTAAACCTTATGGCATTTACAGTCATATCCAGATCAGCCTGAGTCAATTGGCCCAATTCTGCTTTTGCTTCTGCATAGGTTAATAATACCTCAGCATATCTCAAAACCGGAATATCAAGACTATTGGAAACTGTAATATCAGGATTGTTGACAAAGCCCTTTATTTGATGATATCCTGAGAAGTTTTTCTGTAATTGTTGCACGTATGTACCTCCACCCTGCGAGTAAGTTCCTGTATTTATTAATACAAAACCTGGAAAAGCATAGGTCTGGCTCAACCTCGGGTCCCTGTTTTCAAATTCCTCTACAAAAAGCTTAGTTTCATAATTCTCCTGGTTTGTATAATAACTTCCATCCGCCATCAGATAACTCTGAACCAAATCTTTAGAAGGACTTACTTCATAATTACCGAAAACTGTCTGGGAAAACCCACTGTTCAACACATCATTTTTATGTACTTTTTGAAAGATAATTTCCGGGTTGCCAGCCAGTGATGTACTCACAAACAGACTATGGTAATCTGAATTAATTTCTCCGGTGGAAAACAAATTAAAGCCTCCGTTTTCCATTACGTCCATAGCCATATTCCGGGCAATCTCAATAAATTTATCGGCAGTTCCCTGTAATTGTAATTCACTATGGTATTTTCTGTAAGTACCTTCATACAAAGCATGTCTGGCCATATAAGTTTTCACTACCCACTGATTTACCTCCCCAGTTCTACTGCTGGTTCTTACATGTTCAGCTGCAAATTGATAATCTTCAAATACTTTTTCCACAACCATTTCACGTGAATCCCTTCCTTTGTACAACAATTCCGTATCTGCAGTTCCAAGCGCGACATCATACCAGGGTACATCCGAATATCTCGATACCATATTCATATAAAACATCGCCCTGAAAAACCTTCCAATGCCTTCGTAGTGAAGTTTAACTTCCTCACTTACCTGCGCTCCTTCTATGTTCTCCAGGAACAGGTTAATACTTCTCAGGTTTCCCCAGTTCCATCCTCCGGTTATGCTGGCAGAATTTGCAGATCCTGTCATGATGGTTTTTAGTTCGGTGTTACCGGTGGTAGTCGCATTATCGGTGGCTCTGTCAGAATTGTACTTATCAAATCCGGGAAATACAGAATAAAAATTGTTGGAGTAAATCGAAAGGTCTTCCTCAGTATTGAAAAAGTTATCAGTTCCAATTTCCGTTTCTGGAAGTTTTTCCAAAAAGTCATCATTACATGCTACCCCAAATCCGGTAAGCATGAATAAAAGCAAAATTTTATTTATAGTTTTCATTATTTCTTTGAATTTGTGCTTTTTAGAAAGTTACATTTAGGCCAATGGCATATCTTCTCATATATGGATAAGCATATCCCTTACCGTCCTCTCTGTAGGCAGGATTCAATCCGGGGTTGTAATTGATATTATCGTTAATCGCCTCAGGATCAAAATACTTTTTAATGGCTGACCACTCGGCCAAATTTTCTCCACTTACATATACCCTAAGTCGCTGGACACGGATTTTTTCGGTAAGCAATTGTGGAAGGGTATAACCGATAGTTAAGTTTTTCAACCGCAGATAAGCCGCATTCAACTGGTATCTGGTCTGGGGAATAGCCAGGCCTTTGCTCTCATTAATTCTTTCCCCTAGGTTTCTGTCCGCCAGCCAGGATTGAAGCACTGGGTATTCCGAATCTAAATTCTGATCGGCCAATCCTGCATCGATATAAGCCTGAGAATGTTTAGCCCTTTCTGCTTCGCTGTCAGCTGTAGGCCGGTAATAATCTAAAGTATGGGTATAACCACCAGCATATGGTTGTTGATAAAAACCCCAATACAGATAATCAAGAGGATAATAATCCTTTTTACCTAAGCCCTGGAAGAAGATACTGAAATCAAATCCATTCCAGTCCGCTCCAAGGTTTAAACCATATCGAATTCTTGGAGCAAAACTTCCAATTTTTGAAAGGTCTTTGGTATCATCCAGTGTCAATCCTTTTTCAATTACCCCATCATTGTTCAGGTCTTTATATTTTGGCCATCCGGGTACTATACTCAAAGCTCCCCATGGAATTAAGCTTGATTCATCCAGATTGGCAATTTCATCTTCACTCTGGAAAAATCCATCACTTTGTAATCCCCAGATTTCTCCCAATTCCATTCCCTCATAAAACTGGGTCAGGTTTTTATTGGGATTATCAAATTTGGTAATGGTAGATTTGTTATCCGATAAAATAAACCTTGCATTAAAATTAAGCGGCTTACTTCCCAGTGTAAATTGATTAATATAGGCTACTGAAAGTTCCCATCCTTTTGTTTGTAAATCCCCCGCATTTTCCTTGGGTGCACTTGCTCCCAAAACACCTGGTAATTCTTTGCCGGGAATTAACATGCCAATGGTGTTTCGTTCATATATATCAAATGTGGCAGAAACTTTATTTTGAAAGAAACCAAAATCTACCCCAAAATTAATTGTGGAAACTTCTTCCCAGGTATAATTCTCGGAAACCAGCCCCGGAGGAGTCACCATTAATGGCCGCTCATCATCAAACATAATTCCGGATTGTTGCGCATTCATTGTTGGAATGTAGCCATATTCACTAACACCCGACTGATTTCCCAACGAACCATAGGAAGCCCTCAATTTAAATGAACTCACTGCAGGAGTTAGAGGCTGAAAGAAGTTTTCCTGATCAACCCTCCAGGCTACAGAAGCAGATGGGAAAAACCCAAATCTTTTGTCCTTTGGAAATTTAGAAGACCCATCATAACGTCCGTTGAACTCTACAATATACTTGTCATTAAAAATATAATTCAATCGATAAAAGGCCCCTCTAATCGCCCATTCTCTAATATATTCCTCTACCTGCATATCTCCCGTGGCTAATTCAATGGAAGGTAATGAAGGGGAAATTACATTTAACCTCGAAGACCTTGTCCAGTCCTGTCTGTAATTTTCCTGATTGTAACCGACAATAGCAGTGACAAAGTGTTTCCCAAAATAATTATTGAAAGTAGCATAAGCATTGAAAACGTAATAATTCTCGAATTCAGCACTTCTTCTCGCCCAATTGCTGCCTACTTCCCTGATGTCTTCAGGACCATATCCTACCTTATATTTTTTGGTGTTTTCTTTCGTATTATAGGCTCCTCTTCTGTAAGTAAAATCCGCATTTATTCTAAAGACATCTTCCCAGAAGGAAAACTGAGTGGTAAATTGGGATTGCAGGCTGTTGTAATCTTGTTTATAATCACCACCTTCTGTTAATTTAGCAGCTTCTCTACCCACAGCAGAGTTTGCCCAGGTACCATCAGGATTTTTGTCCCAGGAAGTAGGAAAGAAATTATAAAGTTCCCAAATGGAAAGTTCGTAAGGTTTCACTCTCTGGGTAGAAGTTAATAAAGTATTATTCCCCAGAGTAAACCATTTGGTTGGACTAAAATTCACCTTACTTCTCACACTAAATCTATCGAAATAATCATCTGCAATTTTAAGGGCTCCATTTTGCTTATTATAATTTCCGGAAAGGTAAAAATCTGCTTTCTCTGAAGCTCCACTTAAAGCCAATTGGTGATTTTGTGATACAGAAAAATCATCCAGAAAGTATTGTGTCCAGTCCTGGTTGCCCATATATTCATACTGTGATTCATCATTAGGATTTAACCTAACACCCGGAACACCTGAAGGGTTATCCGATCTTTCTTTGGCCCATTTATAAAATTCATCACTGTAATTCACATTATCCCAGGGCGTATTATCTGTTGAGGTTTCCAAAACCCTGGAGAAAATATAGGGATCGGTAATTTTCTCAGGCAGAACTGTAGGTTTGTCCCAGGAGAAATTATTGGAGTAGGAAATTTGCATCTTGTCCCCCCTACCCTTTTTTGTTGTAATGATGATTACCCCATAAGCAGCTCTCGCTCCATAAATGGCTGCGGAGGAAGCATCTTTGAGTACGGAAATTTTTTCTACATCCTGAGGGGAAATTCTGTTTAATTCCAGTGGATCGGAAGGAACACCATCTATAAGAATCAAAGGATCACCACCATTGATAGAGGTAATTCCTCTTATGTTAATTTTGGCGGCTTCACCCGGTTCCCCACTCAGAAAATCTATATTAAGGTTAGGTACTGTTCCTTGTAAACCCTGTGCAAGGTTGGATATTGGCCGGTTTTCTATTGTTTTGGGGTCAAGCTGGTCTACCGCTCCGGATAGATTTGCTTTTTTCTGAGTTCCGTAGCCCACTACCACCACTTCATTTATTTCTAATGCATCTGGCTTAAGGCTTACGTTGATAGCTGTTTGACTGCCCACAAGAATTTCCTGGGCTTGCATACCAATAAAGGAATAAACCAAAACAGTTTCTTCGGAAGGCACATTTAGTTGATAACTACCATTTACATCGGTAACAGTTCCCAGTGTTGAGCCTTTTATCAACACACTAACACCGGGCAATGGAAAGTCAGTATCATCCACTACTTTTCCTGAAATAGTGGTTTGGGCATTTGCTGAAACACTTATCAGGCAATACCATAACAGTATTGCCATAGTTCCAAAAAGTTTTTTCATCATTAAGTAGATTTTTTTTCGATACTTTAAAAATTTGAAGTAAGTACCAGTACTTTTTAAGTATTGAGTGACTCAATATCAAGTAGTTATGGCACATAAAAAGGTTGTTATTTTTACCTTTTAATTAATCACCCAAAGGTTTTCAGGTAAAATTTTGCTACCAGGCCTGGAACTCAAGTACGCTATTATAATGAGCTGAAAATATTCAGCGTACCTGATTACTGGTATCCAAAAAATCAGTCGGTTATTGGCTGCAGCTTTCATTGATATCTTTCGGCAAAGTTGATCAACTTAAATCAACTGAATGTGAACAATGGTTTGTTTATTTATTAAATGAATGTTCAATCAATTTTTATTAGGAAAAAAAATTATTCTGATTTATCTTGCATTATCATGGGAAGAAAAAGTATATCCATCATCAGAAGGCAGCAAATAATAGAAGCCTTTTATGAAGTTGCCAAAATAGAAGGATTGGAAAATACATCAATCGCAAAAATTGCCAAAAAGATGTCAATTAATCCTAGTTTAATTATTCATTATTTTAAAAACAGGGAAGAATTAATCTTTGGATTAATAGAATTTAATCTTGAAAAATACAGTCAAATCTATCAGGAACAGGATTTTTCAGGTAAGAACCCCTTGGTGGCCCTACTCAGTCTATTGGACAGGTTATTTTCAAAAGGATGGAATTATTTATACGATGACAGCGTGTATTACAGTTGTTACGCATTAATTTTCCGGGATCAGAAAATTAAAAACAAGTACCGTGAACTTCATGATTCCTTACGAAATATGCTTTCCGAAGCCATTCAAAAATGTATTGAGGAAGGATCTGTTGAATTGGAAAATGCAAAACAGACTGCAGAACTCATATTCATTATGGTGGAAGGAGCCTATTACTATTTAGGTATGGTTGATAGTGAAAGTGAATATGATGAGAAAATGGAAAATTATAAAAAACAGGCCATTAATTTGTTAAAAATTACTGACTCTACGCCTATTTCTAATCACGTTTAAAACAGCAAACAGCCCGATAAGCATCCAGATAAAATTGAGAAAAAAGGTGGGTCCATCACTCAGGTGAATGGCATTGATCACCAAACATAACCCACCTATAACATTCATGGCCTGATAAGTAATGCTCTGTGATTTTAATTTATTTATGCTCAATAGAAAGTAGGAAAGAATGTACACAATTGTCCCTATCCAGCCAATTATTTCAAAGATCATGGAGATTAAGTTTTAATTCTAATATTGAAGAGGTTTAATTTTATTTCTTTTAGCTTAAAAGATCACTTCATTCAAAAATAGAATTAAAAACCCGTACTATGCAGACTTTCAAATAATAATGCTCTCCTCCAGATAAGATTTAAATTCCATGATGTCAGGAATTTCGAGATTTTCCACTTTTGCCCTATCATCCCATTTCCTCAACAACACCGCTTCTCTAAAGAATTCGTTTTCCTCAAAAAGTTCTTTTTCCAACGATGAAAACCGACCTCCCTGTAGCTCAAGGCTATTTTTTGAAGCCGGGGATAGAAAATCGAAATATTGCTGATCCACTGTGCAAATATACCGTTTGGCATCCACATGTAACCTTATAGGTTCTAACACCGCAGGAGGATAAATTCTCTTTAGAAAATCGACAGCTATTTGTTCATGTTCCAGATCCACCTCCCGGAAATCTGGTAATTCCTCTTCTTTTCCGGTAACTAAGTGGCCAATATCGTGAAGCAAAGCTGCAGTTATTAAACTGGCATTTCCTGCTTCTTTTTTGGCTAAAACTGCAGTTTGGATTCCATGTTCGTATTGTGTAATTATTTCATCGAGATGCAAACTACCTACAGATTTCAGAAACTGGCACAAAGCTCCGGCAATTTCGGCTTTGTCTTTGGAATAGGTTACTATCTCATTAATTTTCTCAAAATCGAATTGCTCCATAATAGCTAAAATTTGAATCAGATTTTTGAATTGGTATTGTTTAGAAATAATCTATTAGGCGGCAAAATTTGTTTGGGTATCCCCGGCCCTTTCATGAAAACCTCCAACCATGCCCCACCACCATGGTTAAAATAATCAACTTTAATTTTATGCTTTCCCGGCTTTAATTCGATTGCTCCACTACTTTCAATTACTCCATGCTGCCCACCATTATCCACAATTTTCTTATCATTAATGTATAAAATACTGCCATCATCCGAATAAGTATAGAAGGTATATTTCCCTTCCTTATCTATGGATATCCAGCTTTCAAATGTCATGGCAAATTGCCCCGGATTACCTTCAACATAAGCTTTAGGCAAAGCAAACTCAAATAATTCCCCAGATTCATGAGACTTCAAATTATCCATTTCAGGAATATTCTCCCAATCAGTTCCTTTAAATAATTGATAATTTATCCCATTTCCTTCACCTATTCTTAACACTCTGAAATAGGCTTTGCTCACCGGACTTTCTTCCCCCGTTTGTTCAAAAGCTTTGGCCTGCAATACCATTGTCTCATAGATGGAAAATGGGCCTTCATAAAGCTTGCTCTCTCTGGAAGGAATTTCCCCATTGATAGTATATCGTATTTCTAGTGTAGAATCATTACTTTCAATCCTGGCTTTCGGAATTTCATCTACAAATAATCCTCCTGCTTTGGCATACATATTGGCCGGAGGAAAAATGACCGGGGCCTGCAAAGTTTGAACAATCATTTTACTTTTTGGCTCCGGATAGCCTTCAAATGCACTTTTCACGGGTCTGCCAATCCATGCGTAGGGAGGATTTAACCCCAGTAAAAAGGCCACTGTTGCTGCATTATCATAGGTGAAAACTTCATGTTTTATGGTACTTCCTTTTTTGACTTTATTTCCATAGAGTACAAATGGAATCGTAATTTCTTCTGGTGTTTCTCCTCCATGACCGAAACCTATTCCCCCATGGTCGGAAGAAAGCACAATGACAGTATTTTCCAAAATTCCGGCATTTCCAATGGCAGTATAAACCTGTCCGATTAAAGAATCAGCCAGAGAAATGGATTCAAAATATTCCTTCGATCCATGCCCATAATGATGCCCTGCACCATCCACATGATCAAAATGGATAAAACATAAATCCGGTTTTTTGGATGCAATGTATTCCACCGCTAGTTCAGCAGTGATGACTTCTGTTTCCCCGTGTCTGTCATAATCCACAGCGCTTTTTTCATACAGACGGCCAAAACCCTCCCAATGATAAATTGTTCCAATTTCAGCTTCTGGTCTTTGTTCATGCAGCACCCCAAAAATTGTTGGGAAAATATCCTCAATTCCAGTGGATACTGGAAGCAGGGTATGTTCATCCCTCTCCCAACTATTGGAAGTTATGCCATGCTGTTCCGGACCTGCTCCCATTATCATAGAAGCCCAATTCGGGCTACTACTGGTGGGTAAAACTGCCCTGGCATTCAAGGTAGAAGCGCCATTTTTAATTAAAAAATCGATATTTGGGGTATTGGCATTCATGATGCCATTTGGACTCATACCATCTACACCAATTACAATTACGTGTTGAGCAAGTTGTCTTTTTACAGGTACCTGCGATTCTTCAACATTTTGGGGGTTTGAGCAGGAAAAAATGAACAGTCCTACTAAAATTGTGAGGATATTTTTCATAATCAGATTTAAAAAAAAATTGAGGGTTGGGAAATAAAAGCAAAAAGCCCCATGAGGGCTTTTTGTACTTAAATTATTAACAAGATTAGGGTGAAATTTTATTTAAGGTGACTCCGTATTCACCTACTCCGGTAACTCTTCCATTGGAGTAATTAAAAGTGAGACGTATTTTTACACCTTCTTTCATTACTTTAATTTTGGTTACAGGAGAGACATTAGATAACACAACATCTTCTGAAGATCCTTCTTCCCAACTCCAGAAAGCATCTTCAGTTTTAAAAAAATAATCTGCACCTTCTACTGAAAAAGTACCAGGATTGTAATCATTATCAATCCTGAATTCCACTAGTAAATCATTGAGCACAGTTGGTGTTGTGCCAAATGGTAGGGAAATATCCGAAGGTGAACTCCATTTTCCTCTAAGGGAAACAGCAGCTTCTTGTTGGGCGGTGAGTTCGATATCAAGAATATTACCCGAATTATCCTCATCACAGCCTATCAACATTCCCATAGTTATCAGGAAAAAGAATAGTTTTAATCGTTTCATATTTTAATTTTTTGATTTTTATCAATAATTTTTTTCAAATCCATCTGGTCTTTTTAATTCCCGTTGGTAGATAATAACAATTTCCCTGTGATCAACTGAGATGAAGTTTCCAGCCTGAATATGTAAAGCCCTGGATTAAATCCGGAGGCATTCCAGGTATAAGTATAGTCACCCGGTAACTGATTTTTTTCAACCAGATTTTTTATTTCCTGTCCAGCAGTATTGTAAATGGAGAGCTTCACCGGACCGGCTTTTTCCAATTTGTAAGTAAGCCTGGTTTCAGATTGAAATGGATTTGGATAAGCTACCAATTGCAAAGGTTGTGGTTCTTCTTCAAAGCCTAATATTATTCCTCCATCATCACCTCCATTGGTAGTATTGCCTTTGTCGTTTTCAAAAATATTAGCCACTTCTCCTGCATTTACCACCCTATTCCAAATCCTGATATTATCTAACCTTGCAGCAAAATCATCACCATAGCCACCAGTAGCATCCTGCATGATGGTAAAAGGCAAATCAGCATGTAAATTTCCCGGAATTAAACCCAGGTTTTTTGAATCATCAGCAGGATCACTTTGTTTCAATTCACCATCAAAATAAACATTCATTGTTTCATCCCGATCAAAAGCAACCAAAACAAAATGCCAGTTCCCATCCTTTAATCCCGGAGTTTCATTATCGTCCGCATCCCAATCTAATCTGGAGCCTGCCCCATCAGCCGCATTCACCGTCCACAAGTGGGACGAAGGATCATCTGCCCCATCGAGCGCTACCAAAAAACCGGCATTTCCACCACTTCCCCAATCCTTGTTTCCAATAATCACAGGATCACCGGGAATAGGTGCATTAGGATCAATTCTCACCCAAAAACCTACGCTAAAATCCTCTGCTCCAAAATTTAATTGCTGATCTAATGGCAATTGTGCATGAGCTGCTACCGGGAATTCAGCAACTAAACCCCGTGTATCATCCACTACAAATTGAGTAGGTTCACTTCCTTTATCAGTTCCATGTAAGCCATTGCCGCTTATGTCATTCAGGTTTTCATTTAAAGGTAAAAACACATCTGCTTCATACGATTTATCATTGGGATTGTAAATGGCGAGTACATCTTTTGGCGAAATAGCCTCTCCTACCCAAATTCGAATATCATCCAACATAGCCGCAAAATCGGCTCCGTAAGCTCCAGTACCATCCTGCATAATGGTAATTGGTAATCCAGAATCGAGCTCACCTGTTAGTAAACTTAAATTTTTAGAATCTTCCGCAGGATCAGACTGTTTCAATTCTCCATCAAAATAAACATTCATGGTAGAATCTCTGTCAAAAGTAACTGCCACAAAATGCCATTTCCCATCTTTTAAACCCGGAGTACTGTTATCATCTGCATCCCAATCCAATCGTGAGGTACCATCGGCCACATTCACCGTCCATTGATGTGAAGTGGGATCATCGGCCCCATCCAAAGCCACTAAAAATCCTGGGTTACCCCCACTCCCCCAATCTTTATTACTTAGAATTACAGGATCACTGGGTACAGGTACATCGGCATTTATTTTTACCCAAAATGCCACACTAAAATCCTTCTTTCCAATGGCTAATTTCGGACTTAAAGGCAGGGTGGCATGCGCTTCCAAATCAAAGAAACCCACAAGCCCTCTTTCAGTATCTTCACCAAATGAAACCTTTACAGTTCCAGCATCGGTAGCATTAAGTTTATTTACACTTAAATCATTTAGGTTTTCATCGAGCGGTAAATAAACCTGGGCACCATAGGTAATGTCATCCTCTCTTCCCCCATTGTCCGGCTCAAAATTGAACACTGCCATGATTTCTTCATTCGTTAAAACTTTCCCCTTCCACATTCTCAAGTCATCCATTAAGGCAGCAAAATCAGCCCCATAAGCTCCGGTACCATCCTGCATAATGGTGATAGGCAAACCGGAATCCAAAGTTCCGGGAATCAAAGTCAAATCTTTCGAATCATCAGCAGGGTCTGTTTGTTTTAGTTCCCCATCGAAGTAGACATTCATTGTTGAATCTCTATCAAAAGTAACCGCTACAAAATGCCAGTTCCCATCTTTTAATCCAGGAGTAGCATTGTCATCTGCATCCCAATCCAACCGGCCATTTCCATCTGCTACATTCACGGTCCATTGATGTGAAGTGGGATCATCAGCACCATCTAATGCTACCAAAAAACCCGTATTTCCACCACTTCCCCAATCCTTATTGCTCAAGATCACCGGATCACTTGGGATAGGAATATTGGCATCAATTTTTACCCAAAAGGCGAAACTAAAATCTTCGGTACCAATGGCAATTTTATCATCTAAAGGCAATTGCGCATGAGCAGGAGCTGAAAAACTGGCTACTTTTCCCCGTTCAGAATCATCTACGAAAGTAGTGCTTTCGGTACCTGCATCCGTAGCATTCAAATTATTTCCACTTGCATCGTTAAGGTTATCATCCAATGGCAAATAAAAACTTGCCCCGAATGAAGCATCTTCTTCCGCAGTAAAACCATTGTTGTTCAGGTCAAGAACTTCTGCATCAGACAATAATCTGTCATACACAAGAATATCATCCAGCAACGCAGCAAAATCTGCACTGTAAGCCCCCGTGCCATCCTGCATAATCGTGAAAGGCAATCCAGAATCTAAAGTACCGGGTGTCAGGGTCAGGTTTTTGGAGTCATCTGCAGGATCCATTTGTTTCAATTCTCCATCCAGATAAACATTCATAGTAGCATCTCTGTCGAAAGTGACGGCCACAAAATGCCATTTTCCATCCTTTAAGCCCGGGGTGTCATTATCATCTGCATCCCAGTCTAATCTGGAGGTTCCATCTGCTACGTTCACAGTCCATTGGTGTGAAGTTGGATCATCAGCTCCATCCAGGGCTACCAGCCAACCTACATTTCCTCCACTTCCCCAGTCTTTATTGCTAAATATCACCGGGTCACTGGGGATGGGAATATTTGGATCAATTTTAATCCAGAATGCAAAGCTAAAATCGCCTGTTCCAAAAGCCAGTTTATCATCAAGCGGTAACTGGGCATGGGCAGCAAGGGGAAAACTGGCAACCTTCCCTCTTTCTGTATCTTCCACAAAAACAGTTGATTCAGTTCCTGCATCCTGAGCGTGTAAACTGTTTCCACTGGCATCTTCCAGGTTATTGTCTAGTGGCAAATAGACCACCGGATTTTGTGCCAAGGCCAATTGAAAAATGCCTATTAAAAATAGGAGTAATAAGCTTATCCTGTATTTCATAATGAATTATCTTCTATAAGTTTGAAAATTTAGTCTACATCCCACCAGACTTTGGTTTGAAGGACATCTGCCCCCTGTCTGGCATTTGCATCTGAATAATTTTTATTGTTGAGATTACTCTCAGATAATGGATAGAAATGTCGCAAGGGTATTACTCCGGTACTATTGGGACCAGGTGTAATTTCAGGAATTCCCGTTCGCCTCCATTCCGACCAGCCTTCAAAACCACAATTGAACAAGGCCAGCCATTTTTGTAAACCGATCTTTTTTAGTTTGTCTTCTGCAGAACCTGAGTAGGCCACCAAATCCTGGGTATAATAACTTGCATCAGGTATCACATTGGCTGCAGTTGGGAAAGAGAAATTTTGGGGAATCCTGGAAGCATAATACTCAAACTGATCTTTTATCCCATTCATGTAAAAAGTCTCCGCATCCCCATCGATATAACCTTTTTCTACTGATTCAGCCAGAATAAATTGAAGTTCTGAATAAGTCATCAAAAGGCTTTGAGCTGCATTGGGTGATGCTTCATCACTCCAGTCAATTGGAGCCCATAATAATCCGGGAGGAGATTGATTTGCTGAACCACCGTTGTAGGTATCTTCGTCCACAATGCCATTTGGAACTCCTAAATATTCCGGATTTGCCGTTCCAACCGTAGCCGGAGTTGGTTGTGCAAAAACATACAATCGGGGATCATTTAAATCTTTCAGTTGTTTTTCCAAAGTGGTAGAAATGTGCGTAGTTCCACCAAAAGATCCTACGGTTACCCGATACCTAGGGAACTCATTCCCCAGTTCTTCCAGGTATTGTAAAGCGGCCTGATCTTCATGAGAGGTAAACAATGGATATTTGTCTGGATCGCCTAAAATCCTTTGCATATCGGCAGTGGGATCTTTTCTTTTGGATTGGCGAAGTAAAATTCTGAGTTGTAAACCATTGGCAAATTTCCTCCAGTTTAAAAGGTCACCATTATACAAAATATCTCCTGTAACGGATTCACTACCAGTTCCTAAGATGCTATTGGCTTCTTCCAAATCTGCTAAAATTCCGCTGTATATCGCTTCCTGTGTATCGTATTTCGGGAAATTAATATTTCCAGATTTAGCCTTTATAGCCTCTGAGTAAGGAATATCACCATAGATATCGGTAAGTGACTGAAACAAAAAGGAACGGTAAACCAAAGCAATCCCCTTGTAATTCAGGAACTCATTTTCTTCCGAAATTTCAATCATATTCTGTACGTCTCTGAGTTCGCCATAAAAATCCCAAAAGAAGTATTCATTGGCATCAGATGGTGTCCAGTCGAAGGCACTCACAAATTGATTGGCCAGATAATCTGAAACGACTGCCCCTCTTCTCCAGGATCCTGTAAAATGGTCGTTCATTGTTCCCCTGATAATGGCAGGTAATAATAAACCCGGATTATTTACTTGTTCCGGAACATTAGGATTCGTATTAATTTCATCAAACTCATCTGTACAGGCCACTATCATGAGAAATGACAGAATAAAAGGCCAGATTTTATTGGTATTTGAATTTATCATGGTAAAATAATTTTTTCGCTCTGGTTATTAAAGATTGAAACTTAAGTTGAAGCCTAAACTTCTTGTACTTGGAATGCTCATGTTTTCAAAACCGGGAACTAAGCCATTACCGGTTGTTGCTCCGGTTTCAGGATCAAAATGAGGATTATCGGTCCATAATTTTAAGTTTCTACCCACCACTGAAAGGGACACGTTTCTGAAGGGAAGATTACCCATAATGGTATTTGGTAACTGGTATCCAATTTTTAATTCCCTCAACTTCACGAATGAGGCATCAAACAATTGGGATTCTGAATTATGGTCATGATAGCGTTTGTGGAAATTTCTGATGCTTGTACCGTAAACACCCTCCGAATGAGTTCCGTCAAATATCGTGAGGTTTGGCTGATAAGTCCCATCTCCCATATCTGCTGCCCCTTCCAGGTAATAGGGGTCATCATATTCAGTTCCAACTTCCCTGGCCGCTCGTCCCACCAAAGTTTCTTCCAACTGTCCTGCACCAATCGCCTTGTTGTAAAATCTTGAAATGAATTTTCCTCCCTGCCGGATATCAAATAAAATACCCAGGTAAAAACCCTTGAAGGAAAAATTGTTGTAAACTCCACCCGTCCAGTCCGGATTGAAATTTCCCAAATAAACCGGAGCTTCCCCAACATCAGATGTTTTTACTGGTAAGCCATTTGAATTGATAATGATTTGACCTTTTAATGGGCCTTCAGGTACTCTCACAAATCCAGGCCCATACGTGGCTCCCATTCTTTCCCCTACTCTGGCTTCAATGGTGGCTTCTTCTCCCGGAGCAGATTGCACTACAGCATCAATTCCATCAGCCAGTTCCACAACTTCACTCACATTTTTGGCAAAATTGACAGTAATATCCCACTTGAAGCTGTTAGGAAGTACCACAGGTGTAGCTGTCAATACCATTTCAACTCCCTGGTTTTTAATTTCCCCGGCATTAATTACTCTTCCTGTATAACCAGTTGATTCGGCCAGGGGAATCTGTAAAATCTGATCTTTGGACCGGATATCGTAATACGTAAGATCTAAACCAAGTCTGTTTTCAAAAAACCGGATATCTGCTCCCACTTCATATGTAGTTGTGATTTCAGGTTTAAGCTGTGGATTTTTTAGAGAACTGTTTTCCGCCAAAGCCAGATTTTCTGCCCATGGCCTCTGGTACCCAAATGAATTGTATAATTGATAGGGTTCCGTATCATTCCCAACCTGTGCCCAGCCTCCTCTGAATTTAACCAGAGAAATAAAATCAGGCAGCTCAAGCATTTCACTGACAATAGCACTTAAGGCTACAGAAGGATAGAAATAAGCGTTATTATCTTCAGGTAAAGTACTTGACCAATCATTTCTTCCGGTTACATCCAGGTAAACCTTGCTTTTAAAATCAAACCTTGCTAAACCATACAAACTATTAATTCTCCTGGAAGATCTGGAGGAATTGATGATTAAAGGAGCTGCAGTATTTCCCAAATTATAGATTCCCGGAATCAGTAATTCAGGCGCCTGAGTAGATTCAAATCTCTTTTCCTGGTGCATCTGATTTCCTCCTATCGAAACGGAAAATCCCCAGTCTTTTCGTTTATTGAAATCATAGGTTAAAAGGAAATCGGAGTTCCTTTCCTGGAAATTTAATTTGGCTTCCGTATATCTCCCATTGGGCACACCTACAGTGCTCACGGCAAGAATTTGAGGCCTAAAATCATTATATAGATCTGTGGCAGTCCTTAACCTCAGGGAGAGGTTATCCAAAATTTTGTAGGTAAGGGAAACATTTCCAAACATATGATCTTTATCCTGACCAGATGTATTTTCATATTGATAGAAAAAAGGATTATTATGGTTTTCTCCATAATTGTATTGATACTGCTGAATACCTTCCAAACCCGGTTGCCAGTAATCTCTCAGGTTATTTATATCCACCTGTCTGGTCATCCAAAGCATAAAATACATTGGCGTATTTCTTCCATATCCCTGATCCGGCCTGTTGGTACTTTCTGTTTTGATATAACTGGCAGAAAAATTTGCAGATAATTTATTGGTAAAATTATATCCGGTATTCACCGTGAAAGTATTTCGAATCAGGTTGTTATTGGGAACCACACCTTTCTGGTTCAGGTTGGTATAGGACAATCGTATATTTCCCTTCTCATTTCCACCTGAAACCGCAAAGTTGTTGTATAAAGTCCTTCCCTGGTCAAAAAAATCTTTTACATTATCCGGATTTGAAACCCAGGGAGTTGGAATTATTTCACCTCTGTTATTCAAATGCACATCACCTCCTCTATAACCATTAAGTGTTGGCGAATCAAATTGTGCCCTGTTTGGACCCTGGTTTAACCTTGGGCCCCAGCTTTCATCATATCCATCACTGATTCCGTTTGGGTACAAATCCAGGTTTCCCTGATAGCCAAAATTAGATCCTTCAAATAAACCACTGGAACCCTGTCCGAATTCATTCTGAAATTTGGGGAGTACCAATAAATCCTCAAAAGTGACACTCGAATTTACACTTATCCCGATTCCGGGAGTTCCTTTCCCTGATTTCGTTTTGATCACGATTACTCCATTGGCAGCTCTTGAACCATACAAAGCAGAAGCAGCCGGCCCTTTCAATACATTTATAGATTCAATATCAGCCGGATTAAATTCTGCTGCGCTGTTTCCATAATCCGCAGCGGTAGTATTTTGCACCGGATCATTTCCTATCGGCACCCCATCTACCACAAATAATGGCTGGTTGTTTTGAAATTGAAGAGAAGATTCTCCTCTGATGGTAATTCTGGAAGAGGACCCAACTGTAGAATTTGAAACCACATTTACTCCGGCAATTTTTCCGCTTAAGGAATTTACAAAATTGGTTTCTCTCGCTTCATTTACATCTTTTCCATCCAGATTTTGAGTGGCATATCCCAATTGATCCTTGTTTCTTTCAATCCCTAAAGCAGTTACTACCACTTCTTCCAATTTGGTTTCATCAAGTTCCATATCTACGTTTATTTCCGCCTGATTACCAATTTCTACCTCTTTTGAGAGATATCCGATATAAGAAAAAATAAGATAATTCTGTCCGGAAGGCACACTTAATCTGAATTTCCCATCCAGATTGGTGATAGTCCCTTTTCCCAACCCTTGAATTAGAATACTTACTCCAGGAAGCGGACTACCTGTTTCATCATTTACTTTCCCTTCAATTATTCTTTCCTGAAAAGTGAGGTCAATTTCAATAGGTCTTTCATTTTTTACTTTGTTATCAGTTGGCTTTACAAAGATCATTTTATTGATCTGCTTAAATTGCAAACCGTGTTCTTCAGCCACTTCATACAACAAATCGTAAAGCAATTTTTCACTTACCGATTTGGAAAGCACCACATTTTTTTGCACCACTTCAATACCATAAGCAAATTTGAATTCTGTTTTATGCTCAATATCAGTGAAAAAATCAGGCAGACTGGCATTCTTCATAGAAAGATTGACCCTGACTTCCTTTATACTTGGTATCTGTTTTTCCTCTGCCTTGAGTTGGAAATTCAAAAATATTTGTAATACCATACAGGACAGAATGGCGCATAGCATTCTACCCTCAAAAATGAGTAAAAGTTTTTTATCCATAATGATTCATTAAAACCAAATTATATTATAAAATTACATAAGAGAGTTATTCGCTTATTAGTTATTTTCGCTTTTTTCAGCAGTAAGTATTGCAAATTACATATGTAAGTAAACTGTATCTTTCTCAAAACGATGTTTGAACCCAAGGCTAAAACCCATCCCACTTAGCACCTGATCCAGCGACATGTTTTGAAATTCACCGGTAAATATTTCTTCGTTTATGCCACTGTTAGTTACTTGTATTTCTATTCCATACCATTTTTCAAGTTCCGGAATAATGGCTTTCATTTTTTCATTTTGGAAGTATAAAATCCCATCTTTCCAGGCTAAGTAATTTTTTAAATTAACTTCACTGGTCAAAAGTGTTTTATCCTCTACATTGTAAATGCTTTGCTGTTTTGGTAGCAGCAAAACTTTCTTTGATTCCAATTTCCCTGAAACACTTACTTTTCCAGTGGCAACCACCACTTCAAAAGTTTTTTCAGCGGGAAAGGCCTTGACGTTAAAGGATGTTCCCAAAACCATGGTTTCCATCTCTCCCGAATGAACAATAAATGGCCTGGCACTATCTTTTTGAATTTCAAAAAAGGCTTCACCCTCTAAAAATACTTCCCTTGATGTTGGGGAAAATTTTTCAGGAATTTTAATTTTACTTACCGCATTTAGCCAAACTTTTGAACCATCGGGTAATTTTATTACACTCCGTTGTCCTTTAGGATTCACTTTTTCCACCAACTTTATTTCAACTTCATCCCCAGCAGAATGACCGGAATAAAAGTAGTAGGCCATTAAACCTATTGAAAAAACAAGCAGAACGGAAGCCGCCAAATTTAGCCAGTGCTTGTTAGAGATAAAGCGTATTTCAGCTTTTGGCTCTTTTTTCTCAATGCTTTTTACTCCGGATTGAAACCTTTCGTGTAATTTAATTTTATCATCCAATAACTTTTTAATTCTATCAGAATCAAAAGTTACCTCCAGGTCCAGGTGCTCATCTAAATTGGCCTTAGCACTTTCAATGATTTCCCTTTTTTCAGGATCCTTCATCCAGGTTTTAATTATAGCCTTTTCCAGTTCAGTGGCTTCTCCATTAAAATATTTTGCTAAAAGAGGCCAGTTTATATTTTCCATTCATCACTTCATTTTTACAAGTAGACGGGAAGATTACTAATGTACCCCTACCCCGGTGCTGTTAAGAAATAATTACGGAATTATGAATGAATATCCATCATAAAGGAAAAGTCTGATAAAAAGATTCAATGAAAATCAATTAATTATAGGAATAAGGAGCCCAGAAATAGGATATAAGTAAGGGAATTCTTTAAAACTTTGAGTGCTTTACCCATATGGTTTTCTACAGTTTTTACAGAAATATTCATCAATTCTGCAATCTCCCTGTATTTCAATCCATCCTTTCTGTTTAGGATAAAAACCATTCTGCATTGGGAGGGAAGATCTCCTATCAGCCCATTTATCCTGGAATTTAATTCCTTAAATAAAAGGACCTTTTCGGGATTATTTTTAGTATGATGTTCCTGAGAATTTTGAGGAGTAAGTTCTGAAAAACCAATTTTGTTTTTTGCTAAGTGATCAATAGCCAAATTTTTGGTAATGGAATACAAGTAAGATTTCAGATTTCCTTTTATCTCAATTACATCTTTTTTTATCCATACTTTAAGAAATACATCCGAAACTATCTCCTCTACCAATTCCTTATCAGAAAGATAATAATAAGCAAAGTGACACAACTGCTTATGGTACTTATAAAACAGCACATCAAAAGCTTTTTGATCACCTTTTTTTATTTTCCGAATGAGTTCTAAGTCTTCCAAAGTTAGTAGCAGCCTTTTTTAATGAGGGCTCGAACACAAAAGTATTTTTTATACACCAATCAGGCGTTTACTGATATTTAAGAAATTGTTAAGATATAACCATCCTGTTAAAAAAAGAACGGAATTATTGGATGCATTTTTTTCACCTCAGTAACTAAAAACAACCATTTAATAATCCCTGGTTCATCACCATAAAACCTTGCAAGCCTATATTGTACTTGTCTGATTAATCATCTTAAAATAAATGCAATGAAAAAATTACCCCTTTTAATAAGCTTCGTTTTATATAGCTTCTTAAATTTTAAAAGTTACGCCCAGGAGGATGGGAAACTCTTAATGGCTCTGGAAAAAAGCCCTCATCCAGATGCTAAAAACTGTGACGATTTTGGGTATTGCTGGGGTGATCACAAAGCAGAGGGCAAAGAGAAATTTCAATTTTATTCCGATAAATTTAATTATGGAAAAGACTTTTGGGCAGAAGCTGAACCAAACCTTGACTGGCTGCTGGAAAATATTCCCTATTTACAGGAATCTATTTATATAAATGGTTATAAAATTTACAACTACCTGCTCAAACAATCAAAAGATAAAGAAAGAAAACTTGAGTTGCAGGATAAGATTTTAGATTTATTTGACAAAAGGCTGGAATATTTTGGAAACGACCCTGAAGTACTTGACCGGAAAGGCACTAAAGCTTATCCTTTTTTGGCGAGCCGGGGAAAAGAAAACTTCGAAACCCTTTTTAGTTTGTACCAGGAAATTATTGAAAAAAGGGGAAATAATACCAGCCGAATTAACCTGCAATACTATATGGCTACGGTTAGTTTGTTGAAACAAACCGGGAAATTATCTGAAGAGGAAGTTTTAAATTATCACGATCAGATCATCTCCATTATTGATTTTAATAAGGAAAATACCACCGATACAACAGAGCTTGAAGCCTGGACTGAAGCTGAAAATAAAGTGGATGATATCCTAAACAAAGTCATCAAGTTTGACTGTGAGATGATAAATAAACGGATTGGCACCGAACTAAAAAGTCATCCGGAAGATATTGGGATAAGTAAAAGAGCGCTTAAATATCTGATAAAAGCCGAATGTTATGATGATCCTTTGTTTTTAGTAGCTGCCGAAGGAGTTTATCATTCTGATCCAAAGGCCGGTTTGGCAAGAACAATTGGGAAGAAATACGCTTTAAGTGAGGACTTTGAAACCGCAATTGAATGGTATGGAAAGGCTTTGAAAAATGAAACGAGACCTGAAAAAAAAGCGAACTATTTACTAGAAAATGCCAGGCTTTTGAGTGCAGTAGGAAGGAAAGCTGAAGCCAGAAGTAACGCATTTGAAGCTGTAGAATTAGATCCAGGTAAATCCGTTGAAGCCTATACTTTTGTGGGAGATTTATATATGACATCCAACAATAGTTGTAAAGGCATGAAACCTGTTTCCCAAAGATTAATTTTTCTGGCCGCTTATGATATGTATAAGATAGCCGGCAATCAAAGTAAAATGGCGGCTGCTATGGCACAATTCCCAAGTATAGAGGAAATTTTTACAGAGGGCTATAAGGAAGGAGAATCAATTGAGGTGGGCTGCTGGATTGGGGGGAGTACAACTTTGAGACGAAGAAAATAAAAATTCAAAAAAAAAGGCTGTCAACTCTAACTGGACAGCCTTCTTTAAATAAAGTTATTGAAAAATTTAATAATAAAGATGTTGACAGGAATATCTGGTTTTTATCATATAATTTCATGTTAAAACACAATTTTTTTAACGCAGATTCAATTCGTACCTGTAAAATTCTATATGAATTTAATGTTAAGTTTAAGAAGCACACTAACTAACAAAAGAATAAGGGAAAATGCAGAACTTTTCAGAGCTGAAAAATCAAAATTTAAAAATATCAACCATCATTCCATAAAATATAATTAGAAATACAAGCATATAGATTATGCGCTGAAACCATTTCCCAAACCGGGAAGGCCGTTTTTCCTCTGTTTTACAACATTTCTTCATAGTGCTTAAAACTTCTTTTTCACTTCACCACAACCCAGCATGGCTGCCCCAAAATAAGGATTAATTATACTGTCCTCCAGACTTAACCAGTCGGCTCCTTTATCGCTGTTGGCCATAGGGCAATGTTGCAAGTAAAGGGTTTCCGGATAGGGATCAAAGGTATTCGTGAGACTGACCATAGCATTGGAAAGCTGGAAAAAAGCAACCCTCAGGTCTTCAATGGTGGAAATATGATGCAGGTGTTCCAATGCTTTAGTCATTTTACCACTTTGCTCCATCCAGATCTTGTAATTCTCCTCTTTAAAGGCTTCCAATGGTACTTTTTCAAACGTGGATTTTAGCTGCATTCCCGCTGATTTTGCCTTTTCGAAATCGTCATTAGTCAGGGCATCCTTCATGGTTAAATAGCTCTGATAAACCGGTTCAAGGCTTTTTTTAGCCGCTGCAGAAATTTTCCCGGAGGTAGGCCCAGTCATTTCAGTGCTGCCATCAGGATTCATCATACTTGGTTTTCCAGCCAATTGGGCCGCTGCATCAATACTAAACGTACCATTAATCACAATTTCCTCTCCTTCATTCAATCCTTCCTCTACCACAAAACCTTCCCCTAAAGCTGGTCCTAAAGTCACATTTCGCATTACAAAATTATGGCGATCGGTCTGACCGGATTTTACATAAACTACCGACCTTTTCCCCGTCCACATTACTGCACTTTTGGGAACAACCAAAGCTTCAGTATAATCCTTTAATTTGGCTTCTAACACTCCTGAAACAAACATTTCTGGTTTTAGTTTCTGATTTTTGTTTACCATTTCTACTCTGGCTTTTGCCACTCTTGTTTGGGGATCAATAACCGGATCGATATAACTTATCTTTCCCTTGATTTCATCTCCGGGGTAAGACTGAACCGTGAAAGTAATTTCGGCTCCGGTTTTTACCCAGGGAATATCGGACTCGTACACATCAAACATTACCCAAACTCTTGAAAAATCAGCGATTTCAAACAGTGCACTTCCTTCCATCACATGATCCCCCAAATTGACTTTCTTGGCAATCACCACCCCATTAAGATCGGAAAGGATGGGGAAATGGTCAATAGGTTCCCCAGAATCAATAATTTTATCAATCTGCGCATTTGTCAATTTCCAGTTTTTCAATTTTCCTCTTGCCGCAGCATACAGAGCCGGTTGATCATCCTTTATTTTATGGGCTTCAAATAATTCTTTCTGTGCCAGCACCAATTCAGGAGAATAAATATAAGCAATCACCTGACCCTTCCTTACATATTCCCCGGTATAATTGACCAGAAGTTTTTCTATCCTGCCGGCAATATGGGAAGTCTGGGTAGATACCTTTCGTTCATCAGCTTCTACCTTTCCATTGAGCCGGATTTGCTTCATGACATTCCCTTTTTGTACAATTCCTGTTCGAACATCCGCAAGTGCCATGGCTGTGGGAGACATGTTTACTGCCATAGGATCAATTGAGCTATTTTCACTTTCCAGAGGAATTAAATCCATCCCGCAAATGGGGCAGTCCCCCGGTTCATTTTTCCTGATTTGTGGATGCATAGCACAGGTCCAGATCTTCCCATCCCCCATTTCAGTCTCATGGTTATGGTGATGAGGAGAGTTTTTTGATTCACCAAAAATGATCCAGCCCAGAAAAATTCCAACGGCCAGAATTAATCCTCCATAAACGAATTTATTATCTAATATCTTTTTCATTTTATTTAAAAATTATCTTTATGTCTTTCCAACCTTATGTAAATGATTTCCATAGAAACTTTCCAGGTCATTCCAGCAACTGAATACCAATGAAAAGTCCCAGGTATAGCTGCGTTTTTGTGGAAAGTAAATGGATATTTCATCTCATTTTAGTTTGTTTGAAGGGTTTTAGAAGTGAGATAATCAATTTTAGCCACACCGGTTTTATATTTTGTAATGGCGGATATTTTCATCTGTTCATACTTTAGCAATTGTTGCTGCATCCGCAAAACTTCTTCAAATTCCTTTCCGGTATTACTATAAGCAGAAAAGAGTAAATTCAGCACCTGCTTTGTTTCCCTGGTCTGTTTTTGGTACAACAGAATAAACTCCTGTTGCTGGTTCAGTTCATAAGTACTCAATTCGTAATTGGCTATCAGCACATTGGATACTTCCTTTTTTTGCAAAGTATAGCTTTCCTGCATGAGTTGCTCTTCAACCCGGGCACTTTTATTTTTTTGTTGAAAAATGGGAATGCTTACGGAAATCATAGGCATCAATATATTTTTCCCATTGTCAGGAACTTCCATATCACTCCTTTTATCTACCAGGACGTAATCCAGGCCAACTCCAAATTTAGGTCGGGCTTGTAAGTTGGCAGATAATTCCCGGGCCTCGCTTGATTTTATTTTCCTGTCAAGTTCAGTTAACAAAGGATGATCATAGAGTAAAGAATCTTTCCTGTAATTCAACGGAATGGGCTCAAAGATCACTGAGTCACTAATAATAGCTTCTTCACCGGAATCTTTGTTTAAAAGTGCATTGAATGAACTCAATAAGGATGGATACTTACCTTTTAGAATTTTTAAATTTGTTTTAGAATCATTGATCATTAAATCAACTCTGAGTACATCCACCATGGCTCCGGTTCCGTTTTCAAATTTGGAAGTAGCAATGGCTTTGTATGTTTCCAGAATTTGTAAATTTTCCTCTTCGAGACGAATTAACTGCTGCAATTCCTCCATCGGATAATAAGCGGCCGCCACCTGATAAAACAATTGGTTTTTATAATCCAAGAAAGATTGATATTTGGCCTGAGCCATCATAGCTGCTGCATTTTCCCGGGCCTCCAGGGTACCAAACCATGGAAACATCTGGGAAAGGGAAAATCTGGCTCGCTGAGGGCCTACTCTTGTTTCTACAGGGGAAACAAAATATCCAAGGGAAAAGGTCGGATCTGCCAATGCATTTACCTGAGGTACAACCTGAAGGGCCGCTTCAAATTCCTTGTATTTTGCATTTAATCCTGGATTGTTTTTCGCTGCAGTTTGAAGATAATCCTTTAAAATTTGAGATTTTCCCTGATTACTGATTTGAAAAAGAAGCAAAATAAATATTAATCTTATTTTCATGATTGTTTTCTTTTAATCTTTCTTTCTTCTCTAAAGCTGTAAAGTACCGGTACAATAAAAATACTCACCAGTGCAAATGCCATCCCTCCAAATGATGGAATGGCCATTGGAATCATAATATCTGAACCTCTGCCGGTAGAAGTTAAAACTGGCAGCAGGGCGATCATGGTGGTAGATACAGTCATAAGGGCCGGTTTTATCCTGCGAAGTCCTGCTTCCAGAACTGCCTGTCTGACCTCCTGAATGGTCGCAGGCTGATTTCTTTTAAAACTTTGATCGAGGTAAGTGGCTATTAGTACCCCATCATCAGTTGCAATTCCAAACAAAGCAATAAAACCTACCCAGACCGCCACACTTAGATTAATGGTATGCATCTGAAATAAATCCCGAAGATTAGTCCCTAAAAAGGAGAAATTGGCAAACCATTCCTGTCCATAAAGCCAGAGCATGATAAAACCTCCACTAAAAGCCATGGCAATTCCGGTGAATACCATTAGTGAGGTAGACACAGATTTAAACTGGAAATACAAAATCAGGAAAACGATACCTAAAACCAGAGGAACTATTAAAGAAAGCCTTTTTTCAGCCCTCACCTGGTTTTCATAACTGCCAGAGAACTTATAGCTCACTCCTGCAGGAATGGTTATTTCACCGGCTTCAATTTTTGCTTTAATAGCCTCCTGGGCATCATTCACTACTTCCACTTCAGCAAAATTTTCTTTCTTATCAAACAAGACATAACCTACTAAAAAAGTATCCTCACTCTTAATGGCCTGTGGACCTCGAACATATTCGAAATCAATCACCTGAGTCAGGGGTATCTGGGCGCCTGTAGGTGTAGAAATTAATATTTTGCCCAAAGTTTCAGGATCATCCCGAAGCTCTCTGGGATAACGGACACGAACCGGAAACCGCTCTCTTCCTTCCACGGTTGATGTAATTTTCATGCCTCCAATAGCGGTTTCAATGGTTTGCTGCACATCTTCCACATTGAGTCCAAACCGGGAAATTTCATCCCTGTTGATATTGAGATGCAGATAGGGCTTTCCAACTATTCGATCGGCAAAAACAGCCTCAGATTTTACCGAAGGGACACTTTTAAGTACCTCTTCCAACTGTAGCCCAATTTGCTCAATAGTTTGAAGATCAGGACCATAAACCTTAATCCCCATAGGAGCCCGCATGCCTGTTTGCAGCATGACTAATCTGGTTTCAATAGGCTGTAGCTTTGGGGCAGATGTAACACCGGGAATTTTAGTTACCTGTACGACTTCATTCCAAATATCATCCGGTGACTGAATATGAGCACGCCAGTTACGAAAGTAGTTGCCATTATCATCGGGTATGAGTTGTTCCAGTGTTATTCCCTGTTGAATCGCCTCTTCGTTTGAAAGACTATCTTTTGATCGGAGAATAAATCGATCCTTTCGATCAACTTTAAATCGCACACGATGCCCTTTTGTATCGAGTATATATTCAGGTTTATAATTGATTATATTCTCAAACATGGAAATTGGAGCCGGGTCCAATGCGGATTCTACCCTTCCCAATTTACCTACAACTAAATCCACCTCAGGAATACTGGCCACCAACATATCCAGTTGAGCGGCTACTTTTCGGTTATAAGCTATTCCGGAATGTGGCATGGCAGTAGGCATCAGCAGGAAGCTTCCTTCATCAAGTGAGGGCATAAATTCTTCCCCAATACCTGGAAAGGTATGACTTAATCCAGACCAGAATTTCGTAGTTTGAACATTAAAGTCTATGGAATCAAATCCATTGGCCATAAATCCGAAAACTACATTAAATCCTAACCAGATATTAGCACCAAGTAAAATTAAACAGGAAGGAATGAGTAGGAATTTTGCCTTGTGATCAAGACACCATTGCAATATGGATTTATAATAATGCTCTAAAAGGGTAAATGACCCTAATATTACACCCAACAGCAATGCTACGAATAACACATTCAGGAATAGACTATTTCCTGCCCCCAATGGAAGCCAATACCTGGCCAGCAACCAGGTGATACCCAGCACTGCAATAATTAGATTTGCGCTGGTTAGAAATTTTAAATACCATATTCTATCTCCATTGTTTTCTGGAAATTTATTCTTCAATATAGCTGCAATACCGAATAATATGAGCAAACTCCCAGCCCAGATATGGTTTAATAAAATGCTGACAAAACCAATAATGATTAATGCAAAGTTGATCCACCTACTTTGGTTTTTATTTTTAATTTTTAGTCCAAAAAACCAATGTGCCAGAGCTGGCAAAATAAGCAAAGTAACCAAAAGAGCCGCTATCAGGGCAAAGGTCTTGGTAAAAGCCAGCGGCCCAAATAATTTTCCTTCTGCGGCTTCCATAGTAAAAACCGGGATAAAACTCACAATAGTGGTGGATACTGCAGTTAGAATAGCAGTGGCCACTTCCACAGCACCATTGTAAATAGTCTCTATTAGCTTTTGATCAGGAGGAGCTTCCTCCACATGTTTGATAATATTTTCCGATAAAATTATCCCTAAATCTACCATAGTACCAATGGCAATAGCAATTCCGGAAAGTGCAACAATATTGGCGTCCACACCGAAATAGCGCATGGCAATAAATACCATTAATACTGCAATAGGCAGAATACTGGAAATGAGCAAGGAGGCCCTTAAATTATACACCATCACTATCACTACCAGAATAGAAATTAATATTTCCAGAGACAGTGCTTCCTCCAAAGTGCCGAGCGTTTCGTAAATCAATCCTGATCTATCATAAAATGGCACAATGGTCAACTGGCTCACTTTGCCATTGGCCAGTGTTTTTTGGGGTAATCCTGGAGTAATTTCCTTTATTTTAGCTTTAATGTTATTAATTACTTCCAGTGGATTAGCACCATATCTGGCTACTACCACCCCTCCTACTACCTCAGTCCCTCCTTTATCCAAAAGGCCTCTTCGGGTTGCCGGACCAAGCGAAACCACTCCAATATCCTTAATTCTTACAGGGACATTATCCTGCACTGCCACTACTGCCTTTTCAATATCTTCTACTTTTTTTATATACCCCAGCCCACGCACCAGATATTCAGCCTGATTGATCTCCACAGTTTTAGCTCCAACATCCCGGTTTGCATTTTTTACTGCCTGCATGACTTTTGGCAATGGGATGTCATAAGCCTTTAAGGCATCAGGATTCACATCAATTTGATATTCCTGCACAAAACCTCCAATACTCGCTACTTCGGAAACCCCTTCCACTGCATTCAGGCCATATTTAATATAAAAATCCTGTGTTGTCCTGATTTCGTGTAAATCCCAACCACCTGTTGGGTTTCCTTCAGTATCCCGCCCTTCTATTGTATACCAGAATACTTGTCCTAATGCTGTAGCATCCGGTCCTAGAGCAGGTTGGACATCTTCTGGTAAAAGTCCTGAAGGAAGGGAATTTAGTTTTTCCAGAATTCGCGACCTGGACCAGTAAAATTCCACATCTTCATTGAAGATGATATAGATACTGGAAAAGCCAAAAATAGAAGAACTCCGGATAGATTTCACTCCAGGGATTCCTAATAGATACGTTGTTAAAGGATAAGAAATCTGGTCTTCAATATCTTGTGGAGACCTTCCTGACCAGGGGGTAAACACAATTTGCTGGTTTTCCCCAATATCAGGAATGGCATCCACTGGTACAGGATCGGAGGGAATATTTCCCAATTTCCAGTCAAAGGGGGCAGTGGTAATTCCCCATGCTACAAATCCCAGCAGAATAAGCACAGTCACCAGCTTATTCTCCAGGAAGTATCGAATAATTTGATTTAACATCTTTTGATTTATTGAAATAAAGTCCTCAAAAATGACTCAAAGAGCCAAATGAATAGTCAATATTCCTGTCATTCCATATCCGAAAAAATGGAAAACAGCAATTCAATATTTCAAAAAATCAAATTAAGAAAGTCTGAAAGAGTACCTGAAAATCCTGCTTGAGCCGTGGAGGTGATGGATAATCCGGTTGGTAAAAAACCTGCTCCTCAGCAGAAATAAAGGCAGCATAAAAAGACTGAATGAAAATGATGGAAATGGATAGATTCAGATTAATTTTAGATTTAGCATGATCTAAATCCTCATCATTTTGAAATACCTGAAAATCGCTATCACAGCAGGATTGAGCTTGTAAGACCTGAGCTGCAGGCAAATTTTCACAATCCTCTTTAATATCCTCCTCCATTCCACAACCAATATGTCCAGCAACCAGCATAAGCTGGCTCTCCACCGCCTCTCCCGCACAATAGTGAGTAGCCATAGTCAGCCCAACCTGACTAATCAGCAATAAAAAAGTGAGGAATATGGATAGTATTTTTTTCATTCAAAGCAAAAATACGTAAATATTTTGAGAATGAATTAATAATATTTTGTCCTTTACTACCATTTTCTCATATTAAAATTACTTAACCCATTGTTTGATTAAGTATTCCCCATTTATCTCGATTATCAGGGAATAAACTCCTTTTGGCAATTGCTCAAATTTAAAATGGTAATTTAATCCATCTGATGTCATAAATTTAAAATTGACTTGTTTACCTACAGCATTAAAACATTGAAATGAGGGGTAATCCTTTTTAAATAACTTTGAATATACCGTAAATTTGGTTTCCACAGGATTGGGGTAAAGGTGAACCAACTGTGATAACTTATCATCTTGGAATCCCAGAATTGGATTGACAATTAAGTAAAACAATGTACTTATTGTATCTCCTTGAGGGTCCGAAGCGATAACTGAGATACCTGTTTCTCCAATTCCTCTTTCAAGTAATAAACCAAAGGATAAAGAATCAATTGCGTTTACCACTGAAGTGTTCAAACTTTGTAATTCAAAAGACAAGGTATCTCCATCTGGATCAAAAAAATACTCATTAAGATCAATTCTTTTTCTTTTAAACCCTTCCTCAAAATATTGATTTTCAATAGGTTTGCTAAGTAAGGGAGCTTTATTTACAGCCTTTACATATAGCTGAAAAGAAAGAATTGAAAGTCCTCCATACGGATCCTCTGCCGTAATTGTAATGGTAGTACTTCCAGGTTTTTTTTCAATAATTTTGAGTTCTCCATTTTCTATTACCCAATCAACAATCAATGAGTCTGAAAGATTTACCTTGTATTGAATAGAGTCACCATCAATGTCTTCAAAAAATTCTGATAGATTTAATTGACTTTGAGCAAAACCAACTGGAAGCGATAGGGTATCCTGCTCTTTTAGAAGGATCGGTGCATTATTGAGTGATTTTTTAGGGGAAAATTTCACTACAAATACATCTATCCATTCTTTTCCAGAAGCATGAAGCATTACAGAATCACCAAAGTCCAGAGTATGATTCTCAAACCCACCAGTCAGGTAAATATTTTTTTCATCATCTGCAAAAATTCCATATCCCCTGCTTTCCTTACTGTTCCCTCCATAGCTTTTTGCCCATAATGCTTCACCATCTGCATTAAGCTTAGCGAGAAATACATCGTAATTTTCATCTTTTTCCAGAATGTTATTCTCATCAATTTTTAAAAATTCACCGAAGAATTCTCCTGTTAACCAAATATTGTCCTGAGCATCCAACAATAAATAATTACAATAATTAGAACCATCTCCCTCAAAACTTTTTGCCCAAAGAGTTTCTCCTTGTGAGTCTATCTTTGTTAGAAATACATCATAATCTCTTTTGTGATTTGTCAGCACCTTGGAATTACCTAAATTAAGTGTGCCTGAATGAAAATTTCCTGCAATTAAGATATTGCCCAAAGCATCTATCCCAAAAGAGCTAGTTACCCCAACCAATGGTCCTCCAATCGCTTTCGCCCAGACAGGGTTATTTTGAGCATTATATTTTACAATGTAAATACTATTATTAAATGCCTTTTCGTGCGGGTTTTTTAAAACTAAATTATTTCCAAAAACAGTAGAATCTTCTAAAAATAATCCCTTTTCATACCGATTTCCAACATCATCGAATAAAATGGATGCTTTAGGATTCTGACCATTCCTATCCAGAATTTCGGCACTGACAATTTTTCCTTCCTTATTGTAAATAGCTTCAAAATAATCATAATCAGACACCTTAGTAAGCACCTGGGAAGAACCAAAATCAAGCTGGTCACTATTAGAAGCTCCCTCCATTCTGATGTTTTCCTGCTCATCTAATTGCAAATCTATTATACTCTCTGAATCTAGCCCACTGGCTGACCTTATCCATAGAAGTTCTCCCGATGGACTATATTTTGCAAGAAAAACTTCTAAAGTTGGAAAATCACTTCCTCTATACGCATTGAGCAAAAACTTTTCATTTGTAAATACCAGTGAATCACTGGCAAAAGTTCCTGCTACATAAATATTCCCCTGCCGATCTTTTATAATTCTTTCTCCGGCATCAAAGTGTTTGCCTCTGGCAGAACGCGCCCAGACCGGATGGTATTCGCTTGCATTTACCAAACAATATAATTTGCTTTGGATTTTACCCGGGTTTACCTTCCCGGTACTTACTTTAATATTTTTTTCATTGAGGGAAAATTGAATATCTGGTGTTCTGGGATCAAGATCATCTTTAATATCTACTACCAGAAAAAAATTATTTGACCCCAGTAATTTCTGTTCCAACCCTCCGAAAATAATTTCATTTCCTTCTATGATAAAATTCGAAGAAATAACCTGATTATCTTCCTGAGTTTCAAAGTCGTCATCAGCTGATCCGATTAATCTGATTAAACTAAATTCCGCATTGATCTCACGATTTAAACCAAACCGAATTTCATTTAAAGTAGTTGTTGAAGTTGGCTTAAGGCTAAAACCAAGAACTGCAGCATTATTTTTATTCTCCCTTTGAATAAGGTTTTTCACAATTCCATTCTGAACCTTGGATAGGTTGATGGAAAGTAATGGTTGACCAAATTTGGCAATAAACGATTCATCAATATTTTGCTTTATTAAAGAAATTGAATCTCCAATTTCAAGTGTTTCGCTGTCATAAAACCCTGTAAGATATACATTCAGATCATGATCAACTGTGGTATATGGGAAATTATCCCATCCTTTATCCCCAATAGAAGTTACCCAATTAACCTGCCCTTCCTGGGTTAACTTTGTTAAAAATATATCAAAATCACCTTTGCTCTCCAGAGATATGCCATTTCCTATCTCAAGAGATTTACTTACGAAAGAACCTGCCAGATAAATATCATTCAAATGATCTATTGAAATAGAATAAATATGGTCATAATCATCTCCAGCAAAAGCTTTAGCCCAAAGACTTTTTCCTTCTGAATCAAATTTAGCCACAAAAGCATCGACCTTATCATTGGAATCATAGGAGAGCCTTATTCCATCTCCAAACTCTATCATCTCATTAAATTCCCCTGCCAGGTATATTTCGCCATTACTGCCTACTTCCATTGCATGTAAATTGGTGGAGTCACCTGCAATTTTTTTCTTCCACACTAAGTGGCCTTTATCATCCAGTTTCAATAGAAAAGGCTGTTTTTGGGTAGGGTTATGAATGAATTCATTCGGTTCAATTTCCAATGTAGAACTTTCAAAGCTTCCCGTAACATACAAAAATCCATTAGGGTCTGTTTTTATGGCCTCCACTTCATCTGCTTTTTCTCCCTTAAAACTTTTCTGCCAAACCAAGTTTCCATCACCAGTAAACTGCGCAATAAATATATCAGATGAAGACTCAGTAGGATCAGAATTTTCCAATATATTCCCATCTGCCCAATCCAGTTTGGCTCCTTTAAATTTTCCTAATAATGAAACATTACCCTGAAAATCAATACAAACTGACTCACCTTCGGAAATACTGTTTCCCTGAGTAGTTTTGGCCCAAATAATTTTCCCATCAAAAGAGTATTTGGCTATAAACAAACTTCCTTTTTCATTTCCCTGAATAACCTTTCCATCCCCAAAATCAAGAAAATCACCATAAAATTTTCCGGTCACAAATATATTGCCCTTTCCATCTGTAACTATATCCTTGGTGAAATTTGTTCCTTCACCAATAATTTTTCTTGCCCATAAAGCATTTCCATCTGTATGATATTTGACGATAAAAAGCTGTGAATTTTGCGAATTATCTGTTAAGTAGACTGAATCCGTAAACTTGATAGTATCACTATAAAAAAAGCCTGTTGCGTAAATAAACTTTTCCCGATCTGTTGTGATTTTAGTGATAAAATCAGACGCTTGGCTTATAATTGGTTGTGCCCAGGTGACTTTTGGAGAAGGCAGATGTATGTCTTCAGCAAAGTTATATTTAATACTTTCTATTTTTTGAGTTTGTACCAGACCCGAGGACAAAGCAATATCAGGCTTATCAAAGGAAAATTGGATAGGTTCGGTATTTTCATCCACATCTTCAGACACATCGGCTATTAAAAAGTAGGATTTATTTTCAGTAATGATTTCATCCAGACCAGTAAAAGAAAGTGTTTTTTCCGAGATAATTGAATTGAGTATATACTCATGATTATCTCCATTGGTATTGTATTGTTGGTCCGTGGATGATACCAACCTGAAATTAATTAAATGGCCATTAATAGGGCGGTTAGCATGAATGGAAATATTTTCAAATTTTGTTGATCCATTTGGAAAAATGGTAAAGCCCAGCAGGACAGGATTTTTAAGTTTAGGACTCAATGGATTCTGGGCAATATCATCCCCAATCTGTTTTATAGAAGTATTATCAGCCTCTTGAGCATACTTAATGAAGAACAAATCTTTCTTGCTCCCATAAGTAGAGTAATTATCAAGTTTTAATGAATCATTTACATAAAGGGCTTTCCCTTCGAAATGACCTGTTGAATAAATATTTCCTTCTGGGTCAAGATCAATGGAGGCAATTTCATCATAATCTCCTCCTCCAAAAAGTGTTGCCCAATTCTCCTCTCCATTTTTATTATATTTCAATAAAAAGGAGACATCACTTGTACCTAAAGGGCTCTTAATTATAGTATTGTTAAAATTAATCTTTCCCACTCCGGAGTGACCTGCTACAAATAAATTTCCCAGCTGATCGGTTTTTATAGCATTACCTTTTATATCCCCGAAAATAGCTCTCATCCATTGGGCCTCTCCATTGGGATTGTATTTTACAACAAACATATTCCTGGTACCCAGCATTCCGGTACGATACTTTAACCTCACTGAATTTCCAAAGTCAATGACCATAGAATTATATGTTAAGGTTTGATATGGAATTGTTCCAGTTACATACACATTTCCGAGGATATCTGTGGTGACGCTTCGGCCAATATCATCTTTGGGAGAGCCTGCATTTTTTGCCCACTTTAAATTTCCATTATTATCATAAGCTGCAATAAATATATCTTTCCCTCCTACTGAAGTCAGAATTTTTCCATCTCCAAAATCCAATTCAGGGCTGTCATACCAACCAGTCAAAAATACATTGTTATGAGAATCAATTGCAATTGACTCTAGAAAATCATAGGAAGAACCTTTAACTGCTTTTGCCCATTGAGGTTTTCCTTCACTATTAAGTTTAGCAATTACTGTGTAATTGTCATTTTCAATTGGTTCGGATAATTTTATGCCATCACCAAAGTCGACTTCTGAATAAAAATTTCCGCTTACAAAAACATCTCCTGCCTGGGATACAGCTAAACCTTTTCTCACCCAGCCAAAATTACCAGTTGGGTAATTCACCCACTGCGTAATACCATCAGGATTTAGTTTTGCAATAAATACCCTCGATCGGTTAGGAGGATCTGTGAAATTTTCCTCCCCAATTCCCTTAAATTCTCCATGCTGAATTTCCCCAGTAAGGTAAATATTTCCACTGGCATCAGTTTTTACTGTTGGAGTTTCCGTGGCGCTATAGGCGGTTACCCAAAGAGGATTTAAGTACTTATCGAATTTGGCCACAAAAATGGAATAGTGGGTAAAAACCGGGTTGGGATTCTCCACACGGACTGTATTACTCAATATCAATTCCTTATTTTGGAATTTCCCCGCAATAATAATATTTCCATCAGGATCAACATTGATAGCTTCACCAAGCTGGTGACCCAAATTAGGAAATGATTTGGCTATGACCGGGTAATAACCATTTTCGTTTTCTACAAAATTGGTAAATTTATAATGCTCACCATTTACAGTTTTTGGGTAAACAAATCCATTGCTAACTGTAACGCCCTCATGATTAAGGGAAAAGGAAATATCTGGAGTACCTTCATATATTTCATCGGAAATATCCGCAACAAAGAAGTAATTTTTACCGGCTGATAATTCTTCTTTTAATTCAGTAATAAAAATTTGTTTGCCTGAAACTTTAATATTGGCTGCTACCAGGGAATTATCATCCTGGCTGCTTAGCGAATTGTCTGCTGAATTAACCAGTCTTATATTTTCCAGATCAGTGTTCAGATGTCTGTTGGCATCAACAATTATCTCCTTCAATTCAGATGAACCCTCAGTTTTTAATGAAAAGCCTAAAAATCCAACTTCCTGCTCACCGGCAAGAATATTCCCATTTTTAAGACCTTCTTCAAGCGGGTGAATCAGTACACTATTTTGGGGAGCTTGGAGTTTAGCAAGAAAAATTTCTCTGTCTTCATTAGATTTTATTACACCTTCCCCGAAACCAGTTAAATTGGTTTTGAAATTCCCAGTGACGAAAATATTCTTTTGGCTGTCTACTTTAAGATCCTCAGCTCTCGATCCAGAATTTCTCATTCCCCACTGCGCCTCTCCATCTTCATTTAATTTTACCACAAACAGACTAATACCTAAATTTGACTTCACAAGCTCTATGGTATTACCAAATTTGATACTATCTTCAAAAGACCCACTCAAGTAGATGTTAAGCTCATCATCAATATCAATACCATAGAATTGTTCAGAAACATACTCTCCATAAGTATTTGCCCATTTTATATCTCCCTTGCTATTTAGTTTAGCCAGAAACAAATCTGAATTATCAATAATAGTAGGCTTTATCGCCTTAATTCCATTTCCAAAATCAATTTCATCACTATAAAAATGGCCGGCTAATACCATATCACCAGCAATATCAACCTCTATTCCATTGAGGTAAATACTATTATTCCCATTAAAGGTCTTTACCCAGGAAAGTGTCCCATCTGGCTTAATTTCAGAAAGGAAAAACCCATAAGGATTTAAGTTTTCATATTGTAATTTCCCATTGAAGTAGAGGTCTTCTCCTACCTTATTTCCTCCCCAATAAACATTTTCATCACTATCTACGGCAATATAAAAAGCGTTCATAGGACTTGCACTATTTACTTCATTAGTCCAGGTTAATTTTCCATCACTATCAAATTTTGCAATAAACCCACTTGTATACACTGTTTGTTTTAATATCTTCTCCCCTCCAATATTTAATTGCCTGCTTGAAAAATATCCTGAAATAAATATATTATCATGATCACTTATTTCCAGCACATTTACATATTCGTTTGACTCTCCGTAAATGATTTTATGCCATTCTACATTTCCCAGGGAATTTAATTTTAATAAAAAAATATTTCTATTGGAAGATGGTAAAGATGGCTCTCCGGATAATTTTATCTGATTGTCAAAATCGAAAGCATCTCCAGTAAATATTCCGGTCAAATAAATATCACCTTTACTATCCAGCGCCATATCAATGACTTCTGTTGCATATTTCCCACTAAAAGTCTTTACCCATTCAATATTACCAGCCTGATTGTATTTCGCTATAAACCCATTCTTTTTATTGGCATACGTCTCCTCTTTATCCGGATTGATTAAATAAACATCCTCACTGAATTTTATGGTATCACTGTAATAATATCCCGCTATATAAGTCTGATTTTTGATATCCACTGCCACCAGTTTACTATATTCGTTAGATTCTCCAGCAGGATAGCGAACCCATTCAGTAGTATACTGAGCTAATGCAATGTTGACCTGAAATAGAAACAATATCAGAAAACCAGCAGTTTTTGTATTAAAGTAGTCTGATGCTTTAAAAATGACCAAATTATATTTTTTAAGTTTCATAGCGGCTGATAGACAAAAGAACCTCGTTGTAATGAAAATCTGTGATAATCTTTTTTAGGTTAGATGAAAAAGTAAAATTGGATTTTGGAAAAATAAAGTAGTAGATTATTATTCTAGTAGGAATGAAAAATTGGACTCTATGCAATTTTATGTTATTTTTTTGAAAAAGCCAATAACGGATATAGTCCCTTTAGAGTTGTTAAATAACTCAGGGAAAAATTACACCCTATTCAATTCTTCCAATAAGGCTTTTCTTTTTGGGTATTTTGCTTTCAGATGGCTAATTATTTCAACAGCGCGTTCTTCATTACCCAGTTTTATGATTTTTCGCAAATAATTACAGGCAGTTTGGTAGTGTCTTCTCCCTACATTATTTCTCAAATAATTTAAAATAGCCTGTCCATATAATTCAGTGATTTCTTTTTGATAATCTTTCTGGAGGTATTTTTCAAAATGATCAAGCTGCCTTAAGTCTGGTTGTTCTTTTACTAAAAGAAATAAACGGTCCCAGCATTCCTCATTGATGTAAATTTCGGCCAGCAGATTCCTGTTTACCCAGCTCCTACCTGACTTAATTTCCGAAATCATTTCCTCCACAAAAGAATGCCATTCATTTTCTGGAATTTGCTCCTTTAATATTTGATAGAAATCCCGTTCATTGTGGAAACTTTCAAGGAATAAAGGTCGTGCATATTTGATGATATCTTTTTTATTGCCCTGTATTTGTGCAATTTCCATTAACTGAATTTGTCCTTCTCTCACCAGACCAGGTCGGGCTTTTTTATCACGTTTCATTCCATCCTGAGTTAGTTGAATGGCTTTTTCAAAATCCTTTTTGTCCAGGGCTTTGTCAATTGCTATTTTTCTGAGTACTGGATTTAAGAGATGTTGATTTAAATAATCTTCGGCAGCTTTTTCTCCTCTGGTTTTAATTAACAAACTATAGGTGAATATTTCAATTTGTTTCTCTTCATACTCAGACGGTGGCTTTTTTTCCAACAATTTAAAAACAAGATCTAGTTCTGGTTTCGTTTTCGATAAAAAGACTGCCATTTTCAACATCTCCATATGCCAGTCCCAGCCATCAAAGAACCTTTCCCGAAAAGCCTGAATAGCATAATTAAACAACATAGTCCTAATTTCTTCAGGTATGGCCTCTTCTGTAACCAAACCCAATAACATTTGGTAAGCATAGTCTATGTTTCCCCCAATATCGCCATTGCTATCATCAGAATATTGGAGTGCACCGGTAAGTTCCTCCATGATGGCTGTATAGATATAAATTCCCTGGGTATATTGCTGATGAACAATATGCCGATCAGCCATATTCAAAAGGTTTACCATAGCCATACCTACCCGCCTTGCAGCCGACCAGTCTATAAAGTGATCTCTTCCTCTTTCCGATTTGAGAATTGATTTAATCAAAGCTGTGAAATGTGCTTTGGATTGCTCCTGGTTATACTGGGGAAATGAAGTAATTAATAAATTACCCAAAGCAGGGTTACCAGTAATGTTATCCAGTAAAAACTGTTTTAGTTCTTTGTGGGAAACCTTTTCCAATATCTCCTTTACCTGAGCTTTCTTTGATTTAGTTTTTTGTACAGCAACTCTCTTTTTGCGTTTAGGTTGCTCATCCAGGTTTAATTGTGATTGTTGCATATAAAAAATCACTCCGACTACATGTTTACAAATAGGTCCCAAATCATAAGGACAATCACAGTCATATCTGGTAATTATGCCTTTCTTCAGCTTCAGTCTGACAGTATACGTTTCTGTTCCTTCCACTACAGCCTCATACTCTCCTCCACCCAGTTCCTCCACTTCCTGGATATTCCCTTTTTCAAAATAGGATAAACCTCGCTTTAAAATAGTTTCATCTATATATTGTTCAAATTCATTTAGCGGAAATTGTATGCCATCTATATTTCTTGTCCACATGATCTGGCGTTTTTTATTTGCTATTTTAATTGAATAAAGTTACGGTTTGTTATTTAGATTGAAAAAGGGTAGGGGTTACTATTTAGGGGGAAATTTAATCTGTACACACAAAATATTTCGTTAAAAGAAATTTAGAAACTCAGTATATAAATTTAATTAACCCCTGGAAGTTTAATTCCCTATCCTTCTTCCTCATCAGCTTTCCCTTTCAATTACATTTTAATTCCAAAGTAATTTCACTCCTATTTGAATAAAAACAGGATTTCATCATAAAAAACTATCCAAAATAACGGATAATTAAAATTTTTTCGTCCTATATTTACGCCAAAATAATTTTTTTATATATGATGCTGACAAACGATACAGTAATCAACTTTTTGAAGAAAAATCAGGTATTCTCCCTTACCGAATTAGAAAAAGAATCAGGCTTACCCAATGGTCTTTTGAGCAAAGTTTTAAGGGGAGACCGTAAGCTTAATAGCAACCATCTGAAAAGCATTAAACCGGTTTTAAAAAAGTACGGTTTTCAGGATAAGATGGGGAAAAAAGCCGCAAAAGTCATTTGCATTGTCAATCACAAAGGTGGAGTTGGGAAAACTACTACTACCATTAACCTGAGTAAAGCTTTTTGTATGAAAGGTAAAAAGGTTTTGGTGATTGATATGGACTCTCAGGGAAATTTATCTCAGGGTTTTGGTTTGGATGAACCTGAAAGACAGGTGGTAAATTCTTTATTGAATGAAGAACCGCTGCCCATTTTCAAAGTTGATGATAACCTTGATATTGCCCCAAGTGATCTGGAACTTGCCGGAGCCGATTTAGACTTAGTGCAAACCATTGGTGGGTTTAACAGGTTGAATAAATCAATCCGACCAGTGGTAGATAAATATGACTATATCCTGATAGACTGTCCTCCCGCGCTTAATATTTTTACTACCAGTGCCATGGTGGCTGCCAATAGTTGCCTGATCACCCTTCAACCGGAAATTTCAGCGATTAAAGGATTGGATAAAATTCTTTCCACTATTGAAAAAGTGCAGGAAGAAATAAACGAAGATTTGAAGATAGAGGGAATAGTTTTTACTCTGGTGAAAAAAAGACTGGTGGTTCATCAAAGCAATATGGACTACATCAAAGAATCTCTTCCTGGTTTTAACATTTTTGAAACCATGATTAGAGAGAATGTAGCATTAACAGAGGCACAATCTGCTCAAACGGATATTTTTTCCTATGATAAAAATTCCCACGGAGCAATGGACTACATGAATCTAGCTGAGGAGATTTTATCAAACGAATAATCAGGAGCATTAATGGCAAAGAAAAAAGACTTATTTAAATCCTTAAACCAGGGCGTTTTAAAACAAAATAAAAAAATAATAAAGACTGAAGGAATAAAGGAAAACATTACCATTTTACCTGAATTCCTTAATCTGATTCCGCCACTAAAAACAGAAGAATTTCAATCACTTGAGGAAAACATTCTTCAACATGGATGTAGAGATGCCCTGCTTGTTTGGGAAAAAGGAAATGAATACCTGCTGGTGGATGGCCACAACAGATATAAAATTTGCACCAAACACGGACTGGACTTTAATGTGAAGTTGCTTCACTTCGAAGATAATGAAGAAGTGAAAAACTATATGATTAATAACCAGCTTTCCAGAAGAAACCTTACGCCTGAGCAGCAAAGTTATTTGAGAGGCCTCAGGTATGTAAACGAAAAATCTCAGGGACAACGGACAGATTTAACTTCGGGTCAAAATGACCTGAAGTTAGAAACTGCTGATAAACTGGCTCAGGAATTTAAAGTAAGCCCTAAAACCATAAAGAGAGATGCACAATATGCCTCAGGTCTTCAGAAAATAGGGGAGGTTAACCAGGAACTGAAAGACGGTATTCTAAAGGGTGATGTAAAAGTGAAAAAGAGCGATATTCAGGCATTATCAAGGGTGGAGAAAATTGAGGCGATTCAGGATGAAAATGAAATTTCGAAATTGATTAAAAAAGAGAAACCTGTTTCCGCTTCTTCTAATCCTACAGGTCTGGCACTTGAAAAAGCAAAAAAGAAAATTATTTCCCTTACCGAAAAGCTCGGGGATAAATCAGATAACCTGAAAATTACGGCTAACCTGGAAACAGAACTTAAAAAACTAAGAAAGTTACTTGAAGAAAAGTTATAATAACACTACTAAGGAACTGGAAATGAATTTATCTGTTCGTTTCCAGTTCTTTCTCAACCCTCATATATTTTATTCATTCCCTGTTCTTTCCCTCATCAACATCACTCTTCTCCTTTTTTCAGTTTTTTAATACTTTCTTCAGGCTTAAATTTCTCAGGCTCCTGGCTGGTGTTTTCTATCACAATTTTCCTGATTTCACTATGCGATCTTTTATTGATATTTTCCAAAAACTCAAAATCAATTCCCTCTTTAAAATTCACATTAGTTACCTCAGTAGCAAAGTCACGACCTTTTAATAATAATGTAGGCAATTCTTCATCTTCAAGTGGTTCTCCATTGAACAACACTTTTCGGCCAGCATAATCTATCTGGAAATAATCCGATTGGGTGCCACCGTAATTTTCAATATTCTTTAATAACTTTTCTTTTGTCGCTTCAAGTTTTAAGAATGCTTCCAGCCTTTTGTTGTTAGCCAGCTCCTTTAGGGTTTCTTCGCATTTAATGAAATATTGCCGGGCCTCATTTCCTTTTTCATTGTTTTCTACCATGCAAAGTTGCTTGGCCATGTTTAGCGTAAGCATGAAATCATAACCATTTCTACCTCCTGTTCCTTTTACTAAAATTTTAGTAAAAGCCTTTCCCTCCTCAAAACTGTACTTTTTTATTCTATTATTGATCCAGTCGTTGAACCGGGATTTTACTTCCAGAAAAGTGTGGAGCTCTCTGGCATTAACCAATCTGCCATTGTAAATCTTTATTAATTCCATTTTCTTCAATTAAATCACCGTTTTTACGAAATTAAGGAAAAAGAAAGATAAGTTTAACCGCTCTATACATAATTCTGTTTTTGGGAAGCATAAATTTTAGTAAAAAAGTTATGCTTCTTTATAAATTATACTAATTCTATAATTTATATAAGTTATACACTCGTAACAAAGCATACTAAATATTGATAATCAGTTAGTTACAAGATTGGAAGAGGTCAAAGGTGTCCGCTTTTTCGTCAAAGGTGTTCGTTTTTACGTCAATAGTGTCCTGATTCGCGTCAATAGTGTCCTGAATTGCGTCAAAAGTGAACTCCTTTGCCTGCTCAAAGTTATAGAAATTGGACTATGCGTCAAAAGTGTCCAGTATAAAATGTGGAAGCTTCTCTGGAATCAATTAAGACAGGTATTCGCGTCAAACTAAAAAGTTCTAGTTTGCTTCTACATAAATAGATTGGGATTATAAAAGTTGGAAGGAAAGCTTTTGCGTCAAAGGTGTCCGTTATTTCCAATTTTTAAGTGCGTCAAAGGTGTCCTTATTCAATGATTATGGATTGCGTCAAAAGTGTCCCTCATTCGTCAAAGGTGTACACCTCTTCGTCAAAAGTGTCCTGCATCAGGTAGAAAACTGTATGAAAAATTCGTCAAAGGTGTCCTGAATGGCTTATTTAGGCATTATTTCCTATCGTCAAAAGTGTCCGATCTGCGTCAAACCCATTTGGGATTATGCTAATTAGATGTAAAAACCTTCGTCAAAGGTGTCCAATAGTATCGTCAAAGGTGTCCTTTTTTTAATGATTATGGATTGCGTCAAAAGTGTCCCTCATTCGTCAAAGGTGTACGCTTCTTCGTCAATCAAAACGGGGATGAGTTGCAAAATTTTGTTTCGTCAAAGGTGTCCAACACTTCGTCAAAAGTGTCCATTAGTTCGTCAAAGGTGTCCTTTTTTGAATAAACCAGTATTTTAACCCATATTTTGGTAAAAAAACTTTGAAAAGATAAATGGTTATCTATATTTGGGTAAGTTTTAATCAATAATTAGTAGAAATTGAGAGTTAATACGAAAATTGCCGAAGAGTTTTTTGAACTCCAGAAGGAACTTCCAACCATTTTAAAGGCTTATGGTCTATCAGGAAATTTTGTAGCTAAGAAAAGTGGGATTCCTCAAAGCTCATTTAGCAGGAAAATGAAGCGAAAGGAATTTTCTGCAATTGAAATGCTTCGGATTTGTGAGGCAATTAATAATTGATATAGCATTTTTTTCCATCCAAAATCAGATTAGGCAGACTAGTGGGACTAAAACCAAATTATAGAATAAATGAAAGAGTCATTAAAAGACACATTCCCACATCATCAAATAATGAAGAAAATTAGTGGCTGAAGCACTAGCTTTTATTTATTTTTTAACCAAAGGAGATGACAACAAAGGTAAATTATTCGAATCAGTTACTCAATATTGAAACTGGTCAGCAAATAGAGAAAAGCCAGTTAACAATATTTGATAGACAAGGAAAAATAAATAAGCGGGTCATCAATATTGTAAATACATCTATAGATGAATTATTAAAAAATATTGAGCAGGGAGGGGAGAGTTACCATATTTATTTTCCACAGGAAATAGAGAAAGAATTACCGGCTCCACTCATGAAGCAGATTTCAAAAGAAATTACGGCTAATGAGGTTAGGGTATTGACTGCAGTGGTAATACTGGCGCAGTTTGCCAAATCTAAAGGAGAGCTTTATTACTGGGATAAAATTAACCGTGCTTATTTTGAAGTGGACCTGCCAAGTGTTTACAAAGTGATGGGAATAGGGGAGACCAGGGGTAAGCAACGGGAGTTGGTGAAAAAAGCCTTTTTCAGTCTTAATGATAAAAAGTTCCTCATTGTAGAAGATGATAACCTGACCATTTCCAAACTGGTGGAAATTCATAAGATCGATAAAAAGAATCCTAATCTTTTCAAGATTACAGTGGAAGGACTGTTTTTCAATTTCGATAAATCAAAAAACTATCAAAACAGGTATTTCCATATTCCTTCGGATATCAACAAGCAAATCAGGAAAGTGACTACCGGAAGGCCAAATGCCGGGGTTGAACTTTTTATAAAGTGTCTGTTCCAGGCCAAACATTGCTCCAAAGATGGCAAAGTGGAATATAGCTATTCCAAAATTTACAAACTGATGAAGCTGGAGAATCTGGTGAAAAACAGAAATACCGGAAGGATAAAAGATACGATTCAGAAAGCATTTGATATTGCCCAAAAACTCGATCTCATTTCCAATGTGGAAGTAGGGGAGACGAATTTAAGAGAGAAAAAATATATTCTGACTTTTACCCCTTGATTTTATTTTTACCAAAGATCCATTAAAAAATTATTTAGCCTCTATTTCCAGAAAGATCAGCTTTTGGGAAGTAGGGGTTTTTTGTTGGGGTGTTATAGGATATGGACCATCCTTCTCCCTAATCTATCAGAATATTGAAAGGTGAGCATCTGGCCAAATGGGAGCAGAAAGAACTATATGCAGTCATTGCCCTGGGATTGTGAAGAAAAGCCATGAGAGCTGAGGAAAATGAGTTTTAAGCCTATAAAAAGGGTAGGGGAGAGGCGCAAGGAGTTGAGTTTATATTTACCCTTAGGTTAACCCTGGTTAGCCAGTAGAAAATAATTCTGTAAAACTTTCAGGTTGGGATTTTAATTTATTTTTGAAAATCATCATTTCATGTAGTAGGAGGGAAGTCTGTTTTGGGAAAAATCCAGTACAATTCAACCCAAAACAGAAAAATTTGCCTTTTGGAAAACATCTCATAACCTTTTTTTGATTACCTATAATACTATCCATTTAGGAGGTACAGGATTTTCCAAATTGTTTGAGCCAATCATTTTACTTATAAACCATTACCCAGGCATTTTTAAATCCTGAAGCTCTTTTCTTTCTCATTTTTGAAACAGCCTCATCAAAATCATTGATTTTTTCGGTATAAATGTAATAGAACTTTTTATTGCTGTCATAAACTATTGAAGCTTCAATTTCCTTTTTTTGGTAAATTTTAGCGAGATGATGGGCGAAGTTATTATCGGTACAAGTGTTCACTACAATATAATTTCCAGGTCCTATTGCGGTTCTTTTTTCATTTCCATCCTGATCAATTGTTACTGCATAAAAGTTACTGTTATTTAGTGAAATTGAATCAACTTCCCGGAATTCCATATTTTCTACTTCCTGGCCTAATTGTTTCCTCAATAAGGCAATTTCCTTCTCCATCTCCTGAAATTTTAAACTGTTTTCTTCCTCTTTCTGATAGGCCACAGGTTCTACCGGAGTATTATCCTCCAGGTCAGCCAGTTTCCTTTTCTTTTTAAATGGTACATTTATCGCCAGTAATACTTCATGCGAACCTCTGGAAATGTTGGATAAATACTGATTGGCTGTTTCGTATCCATAGCCAATTCTTATCCCGCTTATATTTACCCCCGCAGAAATTATGGCACTTTTATTTGATCTGTAACCGGTTTGTACCCAGATAGTATTGTTCCATTGTCCCATTAAATTCACTTCCACTTGGTCCGGGCTCATGGGAAGTATCTGATATAAAACAGAAGGTTTTACCAGCCATTCGTTATTTTGAGATAAAGTGAACCGGTATGAAACCATACTGATAATATGTTCGTGGAATTTTTGGCCTTCCACCATTAGTTGAGGGAAAGAAATGGATAAGTCTAAATTTTCATATTGATACCAGAAACCAGTTCTAAACCTAAACTGCGTTTCATTAAATAAATCAGAAGTTAAGGTAGGATCAGTTGAATTTACATATTGGTTAACAGCCAATCTGGAAGTACGAATAGAATTTTTTATGAATCCGGTAGATAAACCGAAATGAAGCATTCCTTTTCCTGAAAGTTCCACAAAATATGATGCGGATAATTCTCCACTTTTATAATCGAATGCACCTCTTTCATCTGAAATAATACGGGTTCCTAAGCCAATTTTGTGAGGAAGGGGCGCATGAACATTAAAGGAATGAGTACGTGGCGCATCATCCAATCCGGAATACTGACTTTTGGATTGCAAGGCGGCAAATATGCCATCAGTACTTCCTGCATAAGCCGGATTAATGCCATACAAATTTTGCATGTATAAGGTATTACCCGATATATCCTGCCCCTGAATGCTCAGCTGAAAAAAAAGACTGGCTATAAATGCCATTGCTATCTTGGAGTAAAAGTGCATGTTATTTGAGTTTTAAGAACCATTACTAAATTAAAAAGAGAATTATTATCTCATTATCAATTAGTTATGATTAAATTAAATGTGTTTAATATTGTTCAATGACTTTGATTTTAAGAATTTTTTATGTCTAAAAATTACCGCACCAATGAAATGGAGCCTTTAAAGGAAATTGCCGTTTCATCATTGTGAAGAGAATAGAAATAAACTCCCGAGGGTAATTGTTGTCCATTGTATTCTCCGGCCCAATCATTTTGGTAATTGGTGGTTTGATAGATCAACTCTCCTTTATCATTAAAAATCAACAATTCGTAATCACTGTATAATTCTACATTTTGAATTTCCCAAAAATCATTAAGTCCGTCTCCATTTGGAGAAATGTAGTTGTTTACAGGCAATTCGGTTTTTTCTATGATATCAATTAATCTGATGGTTATTCGGGCTGTATCGGCCAGGTTTCCGCTATTAGCCACCCTTATTTTCAGGAAAAAAGTTGGATTCTTTTCATAATCAAGAGGTTTTGGATTATTTACCAGTAAATCTCCGGTGGTTTCATCTACATAAAATGGTTCTTCCTGTTCATCTTCATCATTTTCATAAACTATACTGTAATTCAGAACGGCATCAGGATTTTGATCTTTGGCTTCAAGGGTACCAACCAGAGCATCCTTTGGACTTTCTTCCTCTACTCTGAAGGTTACATCTTCAAGTTCTGGTTGCTCATTTTTATTTACAATATTGATGGTAAATGTAACAGTCACACTTTCTCCTTCAAGATCAGAACTTTGGATTAAAACACTATAAGTTGATCTGGTTTCAAAATCAAAAACTTCATTGGTAATTAATTGATTGCCCTGAATGGAAAAACTGGAATTATCGGTGTCTCCAGCTCCACTCACCAGTGCATAGGTATATTCATCATTTTCATCCTCATCTTCAGTTTCAAATTTTCCCACTGTGGTCCCTAAAGCTGCATTTTCCTCTACACTATTGATATTTAAGGAGATGGAAACGGGTGCATCATTTACATCTTTAATTTGAATGATAAAGTTCTTTTCCATTGAAGAACCATTGGTATCAGTTGTTTTTAACCGAATGGGATAAGATGCTTTTTCTTCAAAGTTAAAAGTAGAAGCCGTTAATAATTTATTACCGGAGATCTGGAAAAAACTATTGCCTTCTGCATTTAAGCCATCAGCTAAACTGTAAGTAAAGGTATCATCTCCATCACTATCCACAGTGGCGAGTGCTCCAACCAATGCGCCCACTTCCTGGTTTTCTGAAACAATCAGGTTGGAAAGTGTGATATCAGAAGGAATATCATTGGTATCTTTTACCACAATGGCAAAGTTTCGCTGCAGGGTAAATCCGCCTTTATCCTCTACCTGGATTTTCACGGTATACACTGACTTTTCTTCATAATCAAAAATCTGATTGGCTTTTAGAAAATCACCTTCCACATAAAACTTTTCAGCATCAAAATCTGGTAATAAAGTATAGACAAATTCTTCACCAGCATCAGGGTCTGTGGTGACCAAAGTACCCACTGTAGAAGAAACAGGTTGGTTTTCAGTAATGATATTGTCCCTTATTTCAATTTTAGTGGGCGCATCATTTTCATCCTTTACTTCTATTATAAAGGCTTTTTCAAGACTTTCTCCTTGTTCGTCCACTACAGCAAGCCTGATATTGTAAAAAGATTTGGTTTCGAAATCAGCCTGGGTATTTAATAACAACTCATCACCAGAAATCAGGAATTTTGCATTGTCTGTATCATTATCGCCAGCTACCAATTTGTAGCTTAAATGATCATCCTGATCAGGATCAGTTGAGATAAGATCCCCAATTATAGTTCCTATAGGATCGGTTTCAAAAAAGGATTTATCATTGAGATCAAGGCTGGTGGGAGAATCATTCCTGTCGGTAGCATAAATCACAAAGTTCTTGTCAACATAAGCATTTTGGCTGTCAGTAGTTCGTATCCTTATTGAGAATTCATTTTTTGTTTCGTAGTTGAAAATGGCATCTGATTGTAATTCATTATCTACAATTCGGAAAAGAGCATTGTCTTCATCATTCAAACCAGAAATAAGGGAATAAGAAAAACTATCTCCTTCATCCTGGTCTACCGTGTAAAATTTTCCAATAAAAGTATTTAAGGCTTCATTTTCCCCAATTTTATTATTGGATAGCGTGATGTCTGTCGGATCATCATTTTCATCGGTAATAATAATGACCAGTTGTTCAGTAACTTCAGCGTCACTGTTATCTTTTGATGTTACATTTATGAAATAAAAAGCCTTCTTTTCAAAGTCGAAAGTGCTACTGGTCAGCAGTTCATCATCAATGATTACAAAATGACTGTTGTCATTCCCGGTTCCTGTAAGTGCATAAGTGAATGTATTGCCTCCATCCGCATCAACAGTAGATAAAGTACCTACTACTGAATTGACAGCAATGGTCTCGGGAATTCTGTTGTTGTTTATTTCGATAAGTGTAGGTACATCATTGTCATTGGTGATTTTAATGGTAAATTGTTCCTCAACAGTAGCTCCATCTTCATCCTTGGCACGAACCCTAATGGAATAAGTATCCTTAGTTTCATAATCGAAATTGATTAGATTTCGTAATTCACCGTAAACAATGGCAAAAGATTCATTATCTGTGCTTCCCACTCCACTCACAAGGCTGTATTGATGGGAATCGTCATTATCCTGGTCGCTCACTGAGAAATTTCCGATAATTGTACCTATTTGAGCATTCTCTGACACCTGATTGAAAGATAGCTGAAGATTTTCAGGGGTATCATTTTCATCGGTGATAGAAACTACAAAAGCCTGCTCGTAGCTTTTAGCAGGAGTCCCATTATCCGTAGTTTTTATTCTAATCTTATAAAGTTGCTTGCTCTCGAAATCAAAAGTTTCAGCTGTTACTAACTTATCTCCGGAAATGAGGAACTTATCATTATCTGTACTTCCTGTACCAGCCACCAGGTCGTAAGTGTGGGTATTTGAAACATCAGGATCAGTTGTGATTAGTGAACCCACTTCAGATCCTGCAGTCAGATTTTCAGCAATTTCGTTGTTCGATAAATCCAGGGCAGTAGGAGTATCGTTAGCATCAGTTACTTGTACGGTAAATAATTTGGTAAAACTTGCTCCACCTCCATCAGTCACTTTCACATTGATATAAAACAACTGTCTTGCCTCAAAATCGAAAGTGGTTAATGTTTTTATTTCGTCTCCAACAATGATAAAGTTGTTGTTATCATTTTGCCCATCACCAGAAAAAAGACTGTAAGTAAATTCATCTCCGCTGTCTTCATCAGTAGTAGAAATAGAACCAATTGATAATCCAGTGCTTTCATTTTCCGCAATACTGCCTGGATTGAGTACCATAGCAGTAGGAGGATCATTGGCATTGACAATACTGATGTCGATTGACTTTTGGAATTCACTTCCAGCAGCATCAGTGGTTTTAACTGTTATGGAATAAGTGGATTTTACTTCAAAATTAAAAACTGCTGTATTAATTAGTTTGTCATTATCAATAGAAAAGAAACCGGCATCTCCGCCTACAATTGAATAAGAATAGGCGTCCGAAGCATCTTCATCAATAGAAGTAAAAGTTCCAATTATATTTCCCTCTTCAATATTTTCAGCAAATTCCGGGTTGCTGAGCGCAATATCTGTAGGATCATCATTTTCATCCAGAATGTTGATGGTAAAGTTGGATTCATAAGTTCCCCCCTTATTGTCTGTAGTCCTCAATCGGATACTGTATTCCTGCTTTATTTCATAATTAAAAATTGCTGCGGTTTGCAGGGAATTTCCGCTGATATTAAAAGCAGTATTATCCTCATCTCCTTCTCCATTTACGAGTGAATAACTAAAAGTATCATTATCCGCATCGGTACTGGATAAAGTCCCAATTTCAGTTCCTATGCTTTGATTTTCGGATAAAGAACTATTAGAAAGTGAAATGGCAGTAGGCAGGTTGTTGTCAGTTATAATAACCGGATCATTAAAACCTCCTACTACGGCATCTGCTATGAAAGTGATGGGTAAGGTTACAGAATTCAGCTCTGTATCCATACTGTTATCATATAATTTAAAAGTAATTGCCTCATTCGATTCATTGCTGTAAACAATAAGTTGTGCAACATATCTATCCTGACCGGAAAGGTAGGTATCAGGCTTTGCAACACCCCTTACTTCTCCATTGATAATTGCCGCAACCATGTCATCTGTATCACGAGATTCTATTCCCTCCAATTGCAATACGGCTGTAATAATCATTGAATTATCATAATCACTTGGAGTTACATTCCAGGAGGGTGCCTGTGCCCAAATTTTGCCAAATGACAAAAACACAAAGGCATACAGTAAGCCTATAAAGGCAATGCTCTTTTTTCTCATTGTTTTGATAATTTTCTAAATCGTTTTCTCTTTTTGAGAAGTTGTTGCTAGTTGGAGATTGTTAGTGTAAAAAAATGGTGGCTTAATTTTTAGCCACCCTTGTTACCAAAGTTTTTCCGTCTTCAAATTCTACCCTCACCAGGTAAATCCCGCTTGATAAATCTTTTGTAGAGATTTTATGGGTAAACCTATAATCCTGATCTTTTAGTATTTCAGTATGAATTACTTTTCCAGTTGCATCGGTGATGAAAATAGTCAGCTTTTTGGCTTCTACATGGTTAAATTCCAGTAAAAGTTCATTGCCGAAAGGATTGGGATGGCCGATCATAGTGGTGGCATCCTCTTCACCATCCAGAGCTTCAGCATGGTAGTCCAGGGTAATTACAAATGGTTTCTCTACGGATCCCTTAAGGGATTCTTTATCGAATTGAATAGATTCATTTGCCGGATAAAGATGATGAAACTCCCCATCCATAAACTGGAATTTAATTTTTTCCTGAGCTACTTCCCCGTATATAGTCATGAAGTAGGTATTTCGCTGTGTAATCGGGTTAAAAATAGGGTATGCAATTCCTCTGCATTCCCCATTTACCATTGCGGCAAGTCTGCTATTTACGTCTTGCACATCTGCTACTTCAAGCACTGCAGTCATACTGGAATTAAATTCGTGAGGATTCATTTCCCAAACGCTTTCAGTTACCATTCCCCTGGCATCCACACCCCTTGGAAAAGTAGCCATTCTTGAACCTGCAGAAAGATTTACATTAGGGAAATTGAAAGATCCTGCTTTGTCAGCTTTCAGCATATAACCTTCTCCCGGATGCAAATGGGTTAAGTTTCCTATCCATCCAATGGTTTCATCCACATAAATTGCCACAGCATACTGGCTTTTGATGATGTCCCCGCTGGTGGCATTGGTAAACCCGGCCAGCGCATCATTAATATCCATAGATTTAAAGCCGATATATCCCAGCCAGTTCCAGTTTTCCTGGACATTTATGGTAACTTCATCCCCCTTAAGCAGTCTTCCTGTATATTTCAGTTCGTCTTCATTACTCAGGTATAATTTATATCCTGTACCATTTTGCAATCCACCATCCTGGGTAATTTTACCAAACCAACCGGTTGCAGCAGAATACTGGTCGTACTTATCAATTCCCTTAATTACATCCTTTTCAGCGGCATTAAGTTCTTTGAAAAGCTTTTTGGTCGCCTGCATCTCATTGGATTGCAGATGGAAAGAAAGCCATTTCCAACCTTTAGGTGTAGGAATTACGTGCTCAATTACATCCTCAGCAATTAGTAATTCCGGATTTCCTGGTGTTCCGTGAAAGGCATTATTGTTAAAAGAATAAGTTGGCGTTAAATCCCGGTGAACCTGACCATCACTTGCATTCCAAACCCTGAATTTGATGGCTTCGCCTCCGGACTGATTACTGTAAATACTCACAAAAGCCTGGTAATTGTCGAATGCAGGAATATATTTTAACTCAGCTAATCCTCTGCACTCCCCATTTATGAAAGCGGCAACCACATCATCTGGATCCCTGGAAATTTCCCCGTTTATTTCAACCTGGGCAATGATATTCATACTGAATTGATACTTTGATGCATCAACCGTCCAGTCTTCTGGTAGAGGTTTAAATACTTTTAAATCAAGTAATAATACCTCTTCAAACCCGAATTCTGTCACTAACTGGATGTCTTCACTATATTTTCCAATATTTACATTCGGATTGACTACAAAAGTCACCAGTTGACTTGAAACTGGGGGTAAAGTACCACTGGATGGCTCCACGGATAACCATGGTGGCAAGTTCTTTATTTCGAATTCGGCAAACTTTCCACCGGTATTTCTAATTCTCGATTCGAATTCAAATCCATTCCCCTGTTCAATTTCGAAATGCAAGTCCTCATCATCCCAAACAACCTGATTTTTATCTACAAAAGCAGTCCATGAAACTGGTGAAGCCATTACATTGGCATTCATATCTTCCACATTTTTAACCGTAATATCCAGAATTACATTTTCCAATAAACTGTCCGGGTCGTTGGTGGTTAAAATGATTTTGTCATTATTTGCCGAGTAATTGAAGTTTACTTTCTGTACAGGTCTTGGGATTTTTACAGTTGGAGTAACATCTGTATGTTGAGCTCCACCTCCTATTTTAATTGTATCCAAAATGGCAGAACTACCTGAAATTGCCGTGCTCACATAAGTAGCGTATAATTCCTGAATGCCGGCCACTTCCTGGTACCTGTCAAAGGGATGGTAAAGTAATAATCCTGGTTCGTCTCCTGTCAACATGAAATGCATGTCCCGCTTTATCTGAGTGAGCGGTCTTGCAGTTTGCCAAAACCTGATTTCATCCAGTTTTCCATTGTAAAATTCTGTGATATTGGTAGCTCCAGCCTGATCTACCCAGCCTCTGGCACCCAACCAAAGGGCGGGTCCTCCAAAGCCAAAGAAGTCAATACTGCTTACTGTATTTTGTTCGAGACCGTCAATATAACAGGTGGTGTTGGTACGTCTTTTTACCACCAGTGCTAAATGGTGCCACTTACCATCAAAAAAGTTTTTATCGGTAACCTGGAATTTTTTTCCGTAATTCCATACTTCAATTAAGCCAGAAGCATTTGCATTAACTGACCAGCCATTTTTATTGGCATCAAGCAATTCATTTCCTGCATTTCTTAAGGTATCACCTCTTCCATTCGATAATAATGTCTGGTTGGTAATTCCATTTGCATTAAACCAAAATTCCATTGTAAAATCCATATCATTATTGATTGCTGGACTTTTAGTCTTCAGGTAAGCATCCGTTCCATTAAAGGTTACAGCATTTCCATTTGGTTCTACCTGCCAGGTGGCATTTACAGTAGCATGGCGATTACTGGCTAAATCCTCTGCAATTGTTCCAAAAGCTTCTTCCATTCGCCAGTTTCCTGAAAGACCTGGTTCATTTCCACTCATCCTTTTACCAGCATAAATGTTTACCTGAGAGGTTGACAATGCTTTTTTCCAAATTCGTAATTCATGAATATTTCCAGCGAATGGAAGTGATGGATTTCCAGAAAAATGTGATTTGCCAATTGTAATTTTTCCGGTACTTAAATAATCCGGAGAAAAGCTATTGTGGGTACCACTTAAAAAACCATCAATATGGATACTGGCCGAATTGTTAGTTACATCATAGGTAAAGGCTACATGATGCCATTTATCATCTGCAGTAATTTTCTGGTTTCCCTTAATAGTTGCATCAACCACTGTTACCATTAAAGAATCGGTATTATCAAAACCGATAAATAACCCTTTTACTTTTTCAAATCCCTGTGAAAATAGTATCTCTTCTTGGCCACTGGTCTCTCTTTTCACATAAAATTCTACTGAGAACGATCTTCTGGTGAGGGAATTACCCTCTGGAATTTCCATATAGCTATTATCTGTGCCATCAAAATATAAGCTGGCCGGATGTCTTAAATCTGTGCCATTCAAAACACCTCTAATATCGAAATTTGCCGGTCGCAATAAACCTGCATTGATAGGTTCATTGAACTGAATCATGATTTCATCCCCGGCAGAAAGTACCCCATCAGATGGTTGGGGAGCACCAAAAGCATGTGGTGTTTCTCTATCAATTATTCCGGAGAAAATTTCCGAACTTACCCTTGTAATATCTCCCGGAGCACCACAAAGGGTAATGGCTTTTAGATCATATTCTCCATCCGGGACCGTCCAGACATATCCTCCATTTAAGGTTTTTGAACCGGCCTGTTTCCAAATATGCTTTATCGTTCCATCACCATCTTTATCAATTAATGGATCGGTTAGTTTGCCACCCAATTCCGCCCTGGCTAGGGAATCTCTATAATAAGTGTCTAAAAGAATCCACTCAGCATCACTATCCCCGGAAGATTTATATTGCAATTCTACCGCCTGGAAGTTAGGATAATTTATATTAAATCCGCCAATCTGATAAAGTACACGAGTAGTATCTGTGCTATCCACCAAACTGGTATTTATGGTCCAGTTATCTTGCGGCTGAAAAATATTAGGTTCGGTACAACTTGGGATGAAAAATGCAGAAATGGTTACGGTATCGTCTATTAATGCTCCGTTACCTGTTAAATCATATTGACAAGCGGAATGTAATACTAATTGTACGCTGTCATAATTAAATTCGAAAGGACCTCTTTCTACCACCAGCGTTTTGGTGATGGACTTGCCTCCGGGAACAAAATACTGTCTGTTGCCAAATATTTCCTGTCCATCAATTCTCATCACTAAACCATCGGGATTGGTTGATTCTATTACTTCCAATACATAATACTGGTTATCATCCGTTTCACTTTCATTGTTAAAATTCAATAAGAATGCTGCAGTCTGATCTGCAGGGATATTATAGGCCGTGGCTACTTTAGCAGTACCATTAATGGTAATTCCAGGTTTATCCCTTTGCTGTGTTCTGCTGCTTAGAATTTCCTTCTTATTGCTATCGATAGAACCCTTCAGCGTATTTAATAAAGCTAATTTTTTATCGACTCGTTTTTTCCTTTCCTCCAGCTTTTTCTTTTGTTTAACCAGACTGAGAATAGATCTGTTTTTGGCATCTTTCACCTCATCTAAAATAGCAGTGGCTGCAGGCGGATAAGAATTATCTCCAACTCTATAATCTATGGTTTGCTGGATATATAAAATAGATGCCGCCAGTTGCAAACTCAGTTGCTGGTTTTTGGAAATCAGTCCTCCTACATAGCTTGAAGTGGCAAATCGAAGCACAACCTCATCTTCATGCGGACATGCTGTTTGTCCTGCAAGGGTTTCAAATATAGGCGTACTCTTGTAGGCATCCTTACCAAGGTTTTCAGTATCCTGATCATTTCCATAAATATTTATGGTGTGGTAGTCCCCAACATCATCATCATTGATTACATATCCTACTTTAAAACTCTGACCATTTGATTCAGAAGAGGAAACAGTATTGGTATTGGAAAGAGATATATTATAATCTATGGAAACCCCACTTCCAGATTCTTTTAGATCAGTTTCAGTCCCCAGTGAACCAAAAGGACCAATATAGAAATCATCAAAATTAGTATCTTCCCATTCTGCTGAATATTCATAACTGTACTCACTTTGTGCAGAAATACTCACATTCGATTGCTTCACTCCATAACCTTTTATGGCCAACCATTTTTCTACTTCATTTCTGGCAAGTGTATTAATCCATGTGTTGATTTGTTGGTTAAACCACCTCACAGAGTCAATTTCTCCTTTTCTGGTTGGGGTAAAAGTATAACTTTTACCTGTATTAGAGGTTAAGGTACCATCAGCTTTTGTTGGGGAAAGGTCATTTGCTTGTATATCTGCTCCCCAAATAAGGTTATCATTGTTTGTTCCAATTCTTTCCGTTAACCATTCTTCATTTTGGCTTGGAAAAGCGGCAGATGTCACATTATTTACATACTTCGCATTATTTTGTAATAAATTATCCCTGAGTGCTTTCAGGTTTGGAATCAGGTAATTTTCAATATGATTTTGGTCATATACAAAAGTGGTGGCAATTCCTCCTCTTCCAAATGCCATTTCTTTAAATCGGGCAAGTTTTAAAGTTTTGGTGGTACTTCCATCGGAAGCTGTAACTGTAATTTCAACAGGACATTCCACTGTAGAAAGCCCACAATCACTTTCTTCCACAAACGCCAGGTTTTTAATTATGCCAAATATGATATTCTTTGAGGTACCTACAAAAAGATCACTGGAGGCCCCAACTAATGATCCGGCAGATCTGGTTTTAAAGGAAGTGGTTGCTTCGTAGCTATAAACATTTTCTTCCCCAAATCCTCCACCTGTTTTTAAGCCCAAAGTACCTGATTTAGACGCTACTGCCTTAGATTCTGTGATTACCCCAACTCCCTTTAATATCTTCGCTCCTGTCTGGGCCTTTAGTTTTAGACTGGCTGAGCCATCGAAATTATGAGAGGTTTCTTCCACACTTGAGAAACTAGATCCCTTGGTTAGATAACTGTAACTTCCGTCCATTGGAGGATCTCGAAGAATAAAGTCTACCAGCTCAGGACCCTGGGTAATAAAGTTATTACCTACCTGTAAACCACCCAAAACATAGGCTTTAAAAGGATTTGGTGCACCACCACCACCTGGTGCGGGCCATTCAATAATATTGCTTCCTGCTTTGGCCTGGATAGTCAGAGATTTGAGATAACTTTCTGACGGAACACTGGCATTTTCCAACAAATTAGGTTCTCCTGCTTTAAAATTATAAAGCGTATCTCCATCTGTAATCCTAATTTTGTCTAAACCTCCGCTGGAATAGGCAACTGCCTGGTCTTTATTTCCATCGGGTTCTAAATAAAATCCACGTCCCAGGCCATTACTTACCGATAATTCAGCATCTGTAACAGGAACTTTATGAGTTTTCGAATCATCAATATTGGTATATATTTCATAGAGGAAAATTCGCATTTTATACGGTTGTCCCTGGCGAAATACCTTATAAGGTAGGGAACTTAAATCTGCAGTAAAAGTAGTTCCTGCATTGTCTTTAAATTTCAATTCCTGATCACCTCCTGATGTGGAAAAATCCCTTCCGTACTCATCGGTTACAATAATGATTGGTTTATTTCTTAAAATGAAATCCCGTCTGAAATGATACTTTACCGAATCAATATTATCCAGCACTTCTATTGTGGTTAATTTGGCCACAATAGAATCTTTTACATCCACCAATATGGTGTCATTTTGCTGGGTAGTCTCATTAAATTTATATTGCGTTTCCTGCCTGGTAATTTCCAATGTATCCAGCTGATTGCTTAACCCGGTGGTATCCTTTTCAACAAAACCCTGTTCGTTTACATATACAATTGTATCAGGCAGAGTTTGATATACACTGTCTTTTTCATAAGAATCAAAAATAAGAGCGGACATATCCAGATTTTCCTGTGCAAGCGGAGTTCCATCACTATCCTTAAATACGTAGCTTCCATCATCGATATATTTTACCTCCTTTACTTTGTATTCTTTGGGTGGAAGGGAAACCTGATATTCTCCATTTGCTAGATTTGTAGTTATGGTTTCTGAAACCAACCCTCCATCATTAGCAGATTCCAGAGTAAATTCAATTTGACCAATATTATTTACACTTTTCCCAAAACCTATTAGTTTGTCTCTTTCTACGGGTCCTCCTACACCTCTTCCCACCAAAATTTTTGTGGTACTATCCAACATTACAATTCCAGAAACTGGTGCCTGAAAATCCTTTGTTTCCCTGTCTACAGGATACCTTCCTTCATTTTGAATAGTGTGGGTTAATTTTCTGAATTCAAGGAAGTGATGACCAATGGGAACCTGAATGTCAAATGCTCCATTTTCATCTGTTTCTACAAGTTTGCCATTTTTTACAGCAGCTATTTCCCCGTCAATAAAAATATTAACCCCTTTAGAACCGACCTCTTGAAGATTATTTTTGCTTTCATGGGTAAAATACACATTTCCAGTAACCCTGAATGAAGAAATGTCTTTAAAATCGACTCCATTTTCCACACTGCTACCTTCCCCAAGGTAAACTATTTGCTGGCTGGGATCGAAAGCATGAATAGCTCCTCCCATGGTCATGGTAGGGGTAATGTTAAAGTTGCCTCCATTTCCTTCATATATTATTCCTGTAATGGAATAATTTCCGGCATCATCTGTATAACTTGCAGTGGCAAGCTGAGACCCTGTGGGAATGGAATCACTCCAGAGGGCACCATTAATTATTCCATCCCGACCATGAAATTTGCCGCCTTTCTCAGAGGCATCAAAAACAAAGGGACCTAAGCCTTCATCAAACCGCCAATATCCTTCAAGTCCATCATCATCCGGATTTACCAGCCTGCCATAATCTCTCAATACACTCAAAGAATCCAGGCCTCTGCTATACACCCTTACCTCATCTATATTCCCATTAAAATAACCTGAGGCTGTGAAATTCCGACCCAGATAAATATCATTTGAATTTGTGGTTAGGTTTCCGGTTGCAATTTTTAGGGAATTACTTAATACGCCATTGATATAAATTTTCAGGCTGTCATCCGTATCCATGGTTACGGTAACATTGCTATAATCTCCTGAATTTAAGGCTATTGTTGAAGTAAGTGTTTGAGCCCCTCCACTTTTTTGAACAGTAGTAACAATATTTCCAGCATTGTTTAATTTCACCTCAAATTGGTTTTGCTTGGTGATTAAATACTGATCATTTAAAAGGGTATCTGGATTTATCCAGGCAGAAAGTGTCAGTTCGTTGGTAAAGGTGGGAAAATCCGAACCGTTTATTTGCACAAAATCATCCGTTCCATCAAATGATAATGCATTCCCTGAAGTGCCTTCCTGCCGTTCTGCAATTACTTTTACATCAGGAACAGCAATTCCTCCTTCATATACGATATTACCATTTACAACTCCAAAAGGAAGTCTGAATCCCAGTGTATAAGCTACTCCATTTGCCGGAAGGGCTAATGACTGGTAATCTTTTCCATTAACCAGATTGATATCAAAAGTGATCTGCTTCTCAATCCCACATTCGTTTTCCCCAATCACAAAATATTCATAAATCTGACGGGCGTTAGTAGAATTATCTGTCCAGGTTCTTACATCAGTTTGTGTAGTAATCATTAACTGAGGGACTACATCACTTCCCAGTTTTCGTCTGTAAATTTTATATCTATTGATAAAATTGGCATTTTCACCTGTAGACCACTCCAATAGAACCCTATCTCCAAAATATCCCTTAGATGCTGTTAGTGAGTCTTTTGCAAGGACCTTACTTACATCAATATCCGTAATATTTATTTCATCCTTAGTATTGTCACTTTTAAGCTTTGCCTTCCCACCAGAGACTTCCTTACATCCATTCACAGAAAAAATTTCATATTCATAGGTAGCACAGGATTCAGCATCCTGATCTAAATAAGAAGTAGTGGTGGGGTTATCTATATCAAAAGTTTCTTCGCCTCCATTTATGCCCCGCCTTACAATTTTGTACATTTCTACATGGCTACCAGCTGACCAGGTAAGTTCTACTCCCGCAGTGCCTGTTTTAATTAATTCCATTTGGAAATTAGCAGCTGCAGTAGGATCAGCGGGTGAAATCCCAGGTACAAAATCTGAAATATCTCCTTCAGTATCACACTCCTTGCTAATTGCACTCATTTTATAGTAATAGGTAGAGCCCCTGGTTAGTCCTGTATTTACATAGCTCCTTTTTTCACCTGAAATAGTAGCGATTGCAGTATAGGTACCACCTTCTGTGTTGCTTCTGTAGAGTTTGAAATTTTTAGGATTAGCAGCAGCCCATTGCCAGGTTAGTTTTGATGAGCCATCACAAAGGTTTTGGGTAGCTTCAAGTCCCGCAGGTGCTCCCAATTGTGCAATTACTTCCCCCTGTACACTCCTTTTGCTGCTTTCGTAAGTAATGCCATTTTTTACATATCTAAGTGAAATTTTATACCCTTTGTTGGTAGTTGTACTTCTGGTATAACTGGTTGTTCCGGCTGGCAAAGTAGTAATCTGAACATCATTTTCATAAATCACATAAACATAGTCTCCGGGATAGCCCTTCATGTCTTCTGGTTCATCCCAGCTTAAATCTACCTTCCCACAACCTGCAGTTGAATTTAATGCTCCCGGAGTGGGAAGTAGCGGAATAGTATATTGCTTTGTTCCACCATGGAAGGTCATACCATCTCCCCAGCCATCTTCCACACCAATGGTTACTGTTTTTCCGATTAAGGAAGGCGGAAACGCAAATTGGAACTGAACTTTAAAGTATTCACCCCCTGTAGCTCCCCGGGAAATGATTTTACCTGATGTGTTATTGTTATTATATGGATTATATCCATAATCGTGAGTAGCTTCACTACATCCATCAATATTGTCTACAAATTGGTCATATAATGCAGCATGCCTTCTATTGTATACTTTTAAAAATCTATATTTTGTGACTCCTGTTGCCTCATAATAATAATGCATGTATTCCATCCAGTCATCTGCATCACAGCCACCTCCATCTTCATCATGTATCAACATATTCATGTTGAAGGTAAAGTTGGTTTTATCAAGTGTCTGATTCCACGCACAATCGCCCCAGTTTCCATCATCGAAATCACAAACTCCGGGATAGGTTTGGCTTAATGCTTCTGAATTTTTGAAAATAATAAAAAGAAAAGTTAAGGAAAAAAGTAAAAGGGTTTTAGTAAATTTTGGGGAGTGGTATTTGGGCATACAAAGCTGGGTTAAATAGCGATTTCAGAGTAATTAGGCGGCTTTTACACCACTTCATCCATACAAACTAATTATTGCTATAGAAAAGTATAACCGGGCTAAAAAATAAATTTATAATATCCCCAAAAGGTATTTTCTGGTAAAATTGATGGAAGAAGTTATGGGTGGTAAATAAACTAAAAAAGACTGCTAATATAGAACAGTCTCCTTTAGTTTAATTTTTATATCAGAATTCATTTCCAAATTATGGAAAGTATTGATGTGTCTTTCTTAAAATCTACTTTTGGTTTGGTTAAGAACCAATTAACTCTCGCTCGATTTCTTCCAGTGTTTTTCCTTTTGTTTCTGGAAGAAATTTATATAAAATTAGAAAGCCAATTGCGCAGATGACTCCATGCATCCAAAAATTATTGGCCCAACCAATGGCTTCATTGATTGCCGGAAAAGTGAAGGTCAGAGAAAAGTTACCAATCCAGTGTGCCAGGGCAGCTATGGACATGGCTGCTCCTCTTATCCGGTTGGGAAAAATTTCTGAAAGGACTACCCATAATAAGGGCGCTAGGGTAATAGAGTAGCACATGATATTTATCAGAATGAGTAGAACCACTGTCAATCCGTTATTGGCTTCTAACTGAAAGCAAAGGCCAATAAGTATATAAACGATGACCATAGAAGAGGTCCCCAGGAGTAATAATGATTTTCGGCCAAACTTGTCCACTGTGAAAAGGGTAATGAACACAGAAAGAACCATCACCGAACCAATTACTACAATGTTTAACATCATTTCCTTTAGGTCATAACCCGCTGCCTGGAATATATCTGCAGCATAGTAAATTACCATATTGATGCCACTCCATTGTTGTAAAAATGCCAGGAATATTCCCAACCCGATTACCTTTAAAATCCTGGGATTGAGCAACTCTTTAAAATTAACCCGGGCAACATTTTCACTACTCAGGGTGTTGCCTACATCTTTCAATTCAAATTCCGCATAAGCTGTCCCTCCAATCTTTTGAAATACTTTTTTGGCCTCCTCAATTTGTCCATTCTTAATTAGCCATCGGGCACTTTCAGGAACAAAATACATGAGGACAAAAAATAAAATTGCCGGAATAAATTCGGCCGCAAACATCCACCGCCATCCCTTTTGGCCATTCCAGCTTTGTGCAATCACTTCCAAAGAGGCATTTGCAGGTAATGAATTATCCAAAAGTGAAATTTGCCAATTAATCAATTGGGCCAACAATACGCCAAACATCACCATGAGTTGCATGATGGTGACAAACATGCCCCTTTTAGCAGGAGGAGAAATTTCTGATATGTACATAGGAGACAAATTGAGTGAAATACCCATGGCCACTCCTCCCATAATTCGGTACACATTAAACATATAAAAAGAATCTGCAAGTGCGGTTCCTAAGGCCGATAATGAAAAAAGTAATCCTGAGGCAATTAAAAGGCGCTTTCTACCAAGCTTATCACTTATGAATGCACAAAGTAAGGCTCCTGCCATACAGCCCACCAAAGCAGAACTGGTTCCCCAACCTTTTTGAGTGGCAGAGGTTAAATTGAAATAGGGCTCATAAAATGGTTTTGCTCCCCCAATTACTACCCAGTCGTAGCCAAAGAGAAAACCTCCCATTGCAGCAGTGATACAGATAAGCCAGATATAAGTTTGATTATAATTGAACTGTTTGTTCATTTTTTGAAAGGTGAAAATTTGTTTGAATAATTCTAGTTTATAGCAATTTTATTGATTTGATATTAGGGAATTTTTTTGGAATTTAAAAACCTATGGATAGCGTAGGTCATTTTTGATAGCCGAAAATGGCAAATAAGGGAATAGAGTTAATTTGAAATTTTGGTTTAAGAATAAAAATGCAATGAATCATTTCAACCAATTGTTTGGAAGATTCAAAGGGGTTGTCTAAAGTAAGGGATTTCCAAGCGAGGATGATTAGATTTTATTTTAGGCGACCCAATTTTGAAGAGAATAATGGAGATTATTTAAGGAAAAATTGGGGAGGCATAGAGCAAAATCTACCATTCGCAGCTGAAAGGTTATACTTTAGAAAACTTCAAAACCAAAAATCAGTCGGGCAACCGGTTTTTCAATTCATTTGTCCACATCTTAATGCCTGTACTGGATCCAAAAATAGCCTGATTAAAAAAAGTCAAATTTTAGGGTGATATTTGGTTGATTGCCGGAACATCTATGAAAAGAAAGAATTATGCTGGTAAAAGAAAAAATTGATAAACAATCCAGGGAAGTACAAATCATGAACTGGTATGAGGAGGTGTTTCCTGCGGTTTGTAATTACATCCAAAAAAGAGGTGGTGATTTAGAAGAAGCCAGGGAGCTTTTCCATGAAGCGATTATCCTGTATTATGAAAAAATGGTCACTACAAGTTTCCAGGCAGAAATTAGTGACCAGGCTTATTTAATGGGTATAGTGAAAAACCTTTGGCTGAAATACCATCACAAAGAGAAAAGAAAGGTTGGGCTGGAAAATATGGAATTTAAGACAACGAATGAATCGAAACCGCTGGTTCAAAAATTACTACTATTTCTCCAAGAGTCAGGGGAGAAATGTATGGATTTGTTGCAAACTTATTATTACGAAAAATTGAGTATGAAAGAGATTGCCAAAAAGTTTGGTTATAAAAGTGAACGATCTGCCACCGTGCAAAAATTTAAATGCCTTGAAAAAGTAAGGGAAAATGTGAAACAAAAATCATTAGGATATGAGGATTTCATTGATTGAAGCACAGCAATTGGAAAATCTCCTTTTGGAGGAGGGCGATCCGGCCGATAGACTGGTGATGGAGGCCAGGTTACAGATAAACAAGGAACTTAAGGAAAAGGCCTATTGGCAAGCTTTAACTTATAGAATACTTAAGCACTATGGAAGAGAAAAACTGAAAAGGGAAATAAATATGGTTGAAAAAAAATTATTTACAAGTCCAAAATATAAATCATTTCAGGACCGGATATTTTCTATTTTATAAACAATAATCTTATGCATGTAAAATCACATTTGATTCCCATGGTGCTTGATCAGAGCAGTAGTGGGGAGCGATCATATGATATATTTAGTCTTTTACTCAAAGAACGAATAATTTTTCTGGGCACTGCAATTGATGATCAGGTGGCTAATCTTATTGTAGCTCAGCTACTTTATTTGAATAGCCAGGACCAAAATCGACAGATTGACATGTACATTCATTGCCCGGGAGGATCAGTATATGCCGGATTGGCCATTTACGATGCCATGCAAATGATTTCAGCCCCTGTTTCCACAGTGGCGGTTGGTTTTAGCGGAAGTATGGGAACAGCTTTACTAAGTTCCGGAGCAAAAGGGAAACGGTTTGCCTTGGCGATGGCTACCATCCATCAACATCCAGCGGGAGGTGGAGCCAAGGGTTATACTGAAGATGTTCGGATTGCCACCCACGAACAAGAACGGCTTCAGGCTCAGCTTTTCCATATCATGGGGAAGAACAGCGGGCACAGTAAGGAAGAAATAGAAGAATTTTTCCGAAGAGATCGCTTTCTGAATGCCATCGAAGCAAAAGAATACGGAATAGTGGATGAAGTTTTAGGGGAAACTTCAGAACTGATTAAACTGAAAGAGAAAAAACCAGAACTGAGTTTCTATAAAAATTGAGAGAGGAATAAATCAGACTATTTTTCCAATAATTCAAGGGTGACCAAATAAGCACAATGATCTGAAGCAATAGGATCCTGAATGACTTCAGTTTTCAACACCTTCCATCGGTTTTTTGGATAAAACATCACATAATCAATTTTTTTTACGGGATTTTCCGAAGGATAGGTATAGGCTAACTGGTCCATTTTATAAGAGGCCGTCCATGTGTTTTCAAGAATTTTAATGGTTTCGCTGTTTGGTTCGGCATTTAAATCACCTGCTAATATTGTAGGATGTGAGTTGGAGGAAAATACTGCATTGAGATGTTTGGATTGCATAATTCTGTTAGTTTCATCTTTCAGATGATCAAGATGAGTACCGATAAAGGAAATGGTATCTTTGGAAGGCAAAACGGTAGTAATTTCCAGGGCTGCTCTTGGTTCATCACCGGGAGTGAAAGGTAAGGGAATATTTCTTGTATGCAAAAATGTATATTTGGATAATATTCCCTCTCCATATTCTCCCTCATCATAAGGCATGGCCCGGCCAAAAAGGGGAGACATTTTTGTTCTCCACCCCAGCTCAGTGACCAAATCGAATTTCTTGGCCCGGTTGGTAAGATAATCCACCTCCTGAAGCGCTACAAAATCAGGGTCGGCTTCAATAATAACTTTGGCAATGGCATCCAGGTCAAAATCACCTTTTGTAGTAGCTCCATGAAGAATATTAAAGGAAAGCACTTTAATTATTCTTTTGTTTTCCTGGGCCATGGAGGCCTGAAACGTAATAATGAGACCCAGAAGAATTAATGTTATTGATTTCACTGCCATGTACTTTTGAAATTAATTGACCGTAACAGAAGGAGGAAAGGACTCTTTTGATGTCCATAAATCCTTATTTGGTTCTGCCCCCATTTTAAGCACTAAATTTCCACCATCCATCATGGTTTTATGCGTGATATAAGAAACATCCAGTGATTTTCCATTTAAAGTGGCCGACTGAATATACTTATTGGTTTTAGAAACATTTTCCGCTGTAATGATAAAAGTTTTTCCATCACCTACGGGGATTTTTGATTCCTCAAACATTGGACTGCCAATCACATAAATTCCCTCTGCAGGATTGACCGGATAAAGTCCCATAGCACTAAATACATACCAGGCAGACATTTGGCCACAGTCCTCATTTCCACAAAGTCCGTCAGGCTGGTCGGTGTACATAGTTTCCAGAATCTTTCTTATTATTTCCTGGGTTTTCCAGGGTACTCCGGCATAATTGTACATATAGGCAATATGGTGACTTGGTTCATTTCCGTGAGCGTATTGTCCAATTAATCCTGAAATATCTGCAGAAATATTATCTCCGGTAATTTCCGAATTCTCAACAAACAACTGATCCAGTTTTTCAATAAATTTTTCCTGGCCCCCATGTAGTTCAATCAATCCGGCAATATCGTGCGGTACAAACCAACTGTGCTGCCATGCATTCCCTTCAGTATAATCTGTGTTTACCCGGTGAGAGGATTTTTTAGGATCAAAGGGAGTTACCCAAATGCCATCCTTGGATTTCCCTCGCATAAAACCTGTTTCTTTGTCAAATACATTTTTGTAATTTGATGACCTTTTCATGTAATATTTGTAATCCTCTGTTTTTCCCAAATGCCTGGCTACCTGAGCGATGCACCAGTCGTCATAAGCGTATTCCAAAGTTTTGGTTACAGATTCTTCTTCCAGTTCAGAAGGGATGTAGTGATATTCTTTATAAAATTTCACTCCACGAATATCCTGCATACTGCTTTTTTTCATCGCCTCATAGGCTTCTTCTGCATCAAATTCATCAAAACCTTTCAAAATAGCATCAGCAATTACCGGAATAGCATGGTAACCCGTCATGGTATTTGTTTCATTACCTGTAAGTTCCCACACCGGAAGCAATCCATACTCCCTGTAATGTGCCATCATTGAATGAATAAAATCATTCACCTTGTCTTGCTGAACCAGGGTATAAAGCGGGTTAGCTGCTCGGAAAGTATCCCAAAGGGAAAAGATTGTGTATTTTTTGTAATTGTCTGCTGAATGAATATTTCCATCCGCACCTTTATAATTTCCCAGCGCATCTGAAAATAGGGCAGGGGCCAGTTTGGTATGGTAAAAAGCAGTATAAAAAATCCTTTTTAAATTCTCATCGGAAGTCTGAACCTGGATTCCCTCCAATTCTTTTTCCCATAGTTCTGCGGCTTCAGTTTTCGTTCTTTCAAAATCCCAGTGGGGCAAATCACTTTCTATTCCTTTTAAAGCCCCTTCAACACTGGCAGATGAAATGCCTACCTTCAATAAAACCTGGTTGGTATTAAAATTAAATATCCCATTAGCTTTTAATCCTACAGCTTTTGCACCCTCTTCCAGTTTCAACCCATCTGAAAGCTGGTAAGATTGAAAGAGAGACGAAAATTGTGCAGCAAAGTACACCCGCTGGTCATTTGCCCAGCCTTTGGACCTTCTGTATCCCGTAATTGTAGAATCATTTTCTACTTTAATATAAGTTTCTAAAGGAGCATCCCAATTAATGGCAAAACCCAAATCAAGCACCACTTTATTTCCCTCTTTTTCAGGGAATGAATATCTGTGCAAACCCACTCTGGAAGAAGTAGTTAATTCAACCTTGATTTCTGAATCCTCAAACTCTACACTGTAATATCCGGGAGAAGCACTTTCTTTTTCATGAGTATAAAAACCCTTAAAATCGTAATCCTCTCTCGAACTGATTTTTTTGGTGAGATCAACCTGATTACGAGTGGGCATAAAAAGGATATCTGCCAAATCACCTATTCCGGTTCCACTCAGGTGAGTATGGCTAAATCCTACGATTATACTATCGGAATAATGATATCCTGAACACCAGTCCCAACCATTGGTTCCATTATCCGGGCTCAACTGAATCATGCCAAAAGGCACTGCTGCGCCTGGGAATGTATGACCGTGATAGGCTGTGCCTATAAATGGGTCTACATAAGAATTGAGGGTTTTGGGGATATCAGTACCTACCTCCACTACTTTATCAGGGGCATTACAGGAGACAAAAAAAACAAAGAATACGGAATTCAATAATACTTTGATCATTCCAGTGGTTGTGATCTGAATAAGTAGATTTTTCATTTTGAAATGGGTGGTTGATATAGAAAAACTAAATGGTTCGATTTATATAACTTCTCGCTATAATAGATAATGGGAAAGAGTTATCTAAGAAGCGATAAATCAGTTAGAAAATTAATTCCGGATAATTTTTTTGGCTGAAAGGGAAAGCAAGGTAAAATGAATAAACGTCTTTTAGTAGACCTGCCAAAAGGTCTTTGAATTAACTGTTGTGTTAGATTCATTGCTGAATGAATTTGCTGGGTTTTCGTAAATGTGTGGTGTAAAATTAAAACAATTAATTTAAAAAAAAGGAACTGTATGCATGTTTTTGCATGAAAAAGCCAAAACAATGCACGAATACAGTTTTATTAATGCAAATATTTGAGGAAGTGTGAAATGATTTAAATGGCTAAAAACTGATATAGAAAAAAAATACATCAATTTGCACCATGGCAAATTGATGTATTTAGAAATAGTGGTTATTTAAGTTTTATAATAAATAAAACTCCTCCCATCCTTTTCTGGGTTGTTCCCCTACGAGAAGGGCATTGGCCAATGGATTATTGGTAATCCGCTTGGTTTCCCGGTCAAAAACTAATTTAGTATTTAATCGCTGTGCCAATACACCGAGGGTAAAGACCTGACTAAGAGGTCCCGCTACATCAAATGATGATCTGCATTTCTCCTCACCTTTACAGGCTAAAAGGAAATTTGCAAAATGATTGGATGGGCTTTCAGGCACTTCTGGTAAGCTAGATTCCATTTCCTTGGCTTTTTCCTCAGGAATAATAGTCAGTGTACTTCCATGAGATCCTCCCTTAAAAGTCAATTCTTTACTATAAATAATTTTCCCAGGGTTCAATTTGGCCGGCTGCAATTTTCCATCACTTGGAGGTGGAATGTTTGGGTCGATTTTAGAAATGCCATATCCTTCAGGAACCGCTGGCATATTGTTAATGCCATCATACCAGGTAATATCTACTGCTGGCATATTTCCTCGTTCAGGGAATTTAAAAGCTATTGTAGATGAGAATGGGAAGAAAAATGGATTATAGCCTTCAAGCTTTATCGGATCTATTTCGTAAGGCAATCCAAGATCCAGAAACTGGTGAGCTGTATCAATAATATGAGCTCCCCAATCACCTAAAGCACCCATCCCGAAATCGTACCAGCACCTCCATTGGCCATTTACAAAGTCTTTTTGATAATCGTGTTCCTGTGCAGTAACCATCCAGGTATCCCAATCCATGGTTTTTGGAATTGGTGTGCCGTCAGGGAATTTAGTCATGTTAGGATCAAATCCGTGCCATCTTCTTTTACTGTTCATGTGGGCAGTAATAGCAGTGACATCTTTAATAATTCCCGCTTCTTTCCAGGCTTTGAATTGGAAATAATTGGCTTCAGAATGTCCCTGATTTCCCATTTGGGTAGCTACTTTATATTTTTTAGCGCCCTCCATCATCAGTTCCACTTCTTTGAAAGTTCTGGCCATAGGTTTTTCCACATACACATGTTTGCCAAGTGACATGGCCAGCATTGTAATTGGAAAATGTGAGAAATCAGGTGTTCCAACACTTACCGCCTCGATTTTATCGCCCATTTTATCGAACATCTTCCTAAAATCCTGAAATTGGGGGGCATCAGGAAACATATCGATGACTTCCTGAGTATGAGGAGCTCCCATATCTACATCACAAAGGGCGACAATATTGGCAAGTCCTGTTTCGTGTAATTGTTTAATAATTTGACCTCCTCTGAACCCAATTCCACAACATGCCAGGTTTACCTTATCACTCGGAGCTACAGTTCCAAACTTTTTTCCCAATACTCCGGATGGAATAATGGAAAGCCCTGCTGCAGCGGTGAGAGCCGATGATCCTGTTTTAATAAAATGTCTTCTTTTCATATTCAAATTGTTAGATTTTTACTATTTTCATCTGTGATGTTAATTATCAAGTCTAGAAAATCAAAATTTTCGAAGAAAGATTAGTTTAAAATCAGTATGGGTATTACTTGTTTAGGCTTAAAACAGGAACTTCCTGTCCTGAAATCTCTCATTTTTTAGTGCTTAAAATATTCAGTTGTCCATTTGTCTCCTTCTCTTTAAGTTTTGAAAATTTTTACTGATTTTAAATACAGGCTTTAGTTTAGAAAAAATTATCCTGCCCGGAACTAATAATAAAAGCCAACCATGACGGTACATGATTCTTAAAATTAAAAATAATATTATTTTCAAACATGAATGAAAATGAATGGAATTGGATATTTCAGTTTTTAGGCCGACTTCACCCATTAGCGGTACATTTCCCAATAGGATTATTAGTTGTTGCCTTATTTTTAGAAGTACTTACCCTTAAAGGAAAAAGACCCGGACTCAGAGAAGGCATTAATTGGATGATTTATCTGGGAGCCACTTTTTCTGTATTGGCGACCGGTTTGGGATGGCTCCTTCGAACTTTTGAGGATTATGCAGGTGATCTGGTGCAATTACATCAGAATTTGGGTATTCTCACTGCCATTTTGGCTGTAGTTACAGCTTTGATTTTACAGAAAACCTTAATAGGGAAACTGTCAAATTATATTTTATATAGATCTTTTCTGCTGCTTTCTGTTGTTTCCTTAACCATCACAGGCCATTTGGGGGCCAGCTTGACTCATGGTGAAGATTTTCTTTCAGGTGTATTACCCAACAATTCAGAAAGTTATGATGATAATGAATCAATAATATTATTGGCTAAGCTGAATAAATTGGATTCCTTATCTGAGCCTCAATTGGATGACCTTAATTTAGGCGTTCGTGCCATTTTTGCGCATAATTGTTATCAATGTCATAGCGAAAACAAGCAAAAAGGTGAATTGGTACTGGACAATAAAAGGGGCGTATTTCAAGGTGGAGAATCCGGAAAAGTGATTATTCCTGGAAATCCGAATGCAAGTGAGCTTTACAAAAGGATAACCTTACCTCCAGATGATGATCATGTAATGCCTAAAAAGGGGAAAGTATTAAAAGACAATGAAATTGCCCTGGTTAAATTATGGATTGAAAAGGGTGCCCACTGGTCAGACCGGCAACTTAAGATTTTCCCAGAAGCAGAATTGGCTCTAACAAAACCAGAATTGCCTGCCTCATCTGTGGAAAAACATCCGGTAGATAAACTGGTGGATGTTTACTTTGAGCAAAATGATATTGACTGGGAAGATGTGGTAGATGACAAAACCTTTATAAGAAGAGCTTATCTGGATATTGTAGGATTATTACCTGAACCTGAGGCAATCAGTCAATTTGAACAGAATCAAAATATTGACAAACGATCCCAACTCATTGATAATTTATTAAATGATAAACACAATTATACCCAGCACTGGTTGAGCTTTTGGAATGATTTATTGAGAAATGATTATTCTGGAACAGGATTTATTACCGGAGGAAGAAAACAAATTACCAATTGGCTTTATAATGCCTTACTTGAAAACAAACCTTATGACAGTCTGATTAGTCAATTAATTAATCCTACTCCGGAATCTGAAGGATTTATTAAAGGAATTCAATGGAGGGGTTTGGTAAATGCCAGTCAGCGAACAGAAATGCAGGCGGCCCAAAATATAGGACAATCCCTGATGGGTGTTAATGTGAAGTGTGCTTCCTGCCATAATAGTTTTGTCAGCAACCTTACTTTGGATCAGGCCTATGGATTTGCTTCCATTTTTGCCGATTCCGTATTGGAACTAAACCGATGTGACAAACCGATTGGGAAAATGGCCACAGTCAATTTCCTCTATCCTGAACTTGGCGCTGTGGAAGCTGACAGCCTGAAAGAGCGTTTATTGAAACTTTCAGAAGTAATGGTAAAGCCGGAGAATGGAAGATTATACCGGACTATTACCAACAGGATATGGGAGAGGTTAATGGGGAGAGGGATAATTGAACCTCTTGATGAAATGGATAATATCCCTTGGGATGCTGACTTGCTGGACTGGTTAGCTGCAGATTTTATTGCTTCAGGCCATGACCTAAAACATTTGATCAAAACGATTATGACTTCAAAAGTTTATCAGCTTCCCAGTATTGATTATAAAAAACCTGAACAAATAAAATCTCCAAAATATGTATTTGAAGGCCCGGTTGTCAGGCGAATGAGTGCAGAACAATTTGCGGATGCAGTAAGTCAGGTTATATCTCCGGTATATTATGCAGCTGCTTATGACCCGACAGGGGAAGGTTTTTCCACCAGAAGGATTTGGCATAGGGAAAGGAAGTTTGATCGGGACGTATTGCCAGATCCCGGGAAAAGATACTTTCGACATAAGTTTACCCTGACAAAAAAAGAGATATTGGAGGCCAAAGCACTCATTTCAGTAGATCATGCTTATACCTTTTATTTAAATGGGCAAAAAGTTTCAGCCGGTTCAGACTGGAGAAAGGTGGATAAACTGGAGGTTACGAATTTCCTGAATACCGGAGAAAATATAATCGCTATAGAAGGAGAAAATGAAGGAAGTATTGCCAATCCTGCCGGGATTTTATTTGTGATGAAAATCCTCCAACAGGACAGTATTGAGACGATTATTCAATCTGCTCATGCAGATGAAGACTGGAAAAGTACTGATGAAAGCCCTGAGGGAGACTGGCTAAGCCTTGATTTTGATGATGAGGAATGGGATTTTGTTTTAAACTATGGTTCCAAGCATTGGGACAAGTTGTTAAATTTTAATTTTGATGATCAGGGATCATCCTATGCCCGTGCCAGCCTTGTTCGGCAGCATCCATTTATGAAAGCCCTTGGTAGGCCCAGCAGGGAGAATGTAACTACTTCCAGAGATGAACAGGCTACTTTGCTACAAGCGCTTGAGCTTACTAATGGAGCCTTTTTCAATAAGATACTTGAAGAGGGAGCTGTTAAATGGTTAAAGGAAAATAATTACCAGGGAAAAATGATTGTGGATTCATTATATTTAAAATCTTTTGGTAGACAACCTACCAAAAAAGAAAAGACCATTATGCTAAGTTCTTTGGGTGAACAACCAGATCAGGAAGGATTACAGGATTTGTTTTGGGCTACAATGCTTTCCCCTGAATTTCAATTTATCTATTAAAGAACGAAAATTCAAGGTGGTGACATCAACAGAAAAATATGGATAAAAATAATTCAAACCAACGAAGGGAATTTATTAAAAAAATGGGAGCTGCCAGTCTTGTAGCAGCATCTTCCAGTATCCCTGCAGCGAGTTTTTTAAGTTCCTGTAATAAACCTGCTCCGGTAAATACAAAGGCTGATGCGGTAGTTTTACTGTGGATGGCAGGAGGAATGGCACACACCGAAACTTTCGATCCCAAGACTTATGCGCCTTTTGAAAAGGGAATGGAAAGTAAAAGTATTTTAAGTTCTTTCCCTAAAGTGCCAACAATTGTGGATGGATTGGAATTTTCGGAGGGACTTGAATCCATTGGTAGCGTGATGGATAAAGGAGCCATTATCCGGTCTTATAAATCAGCGGACTTGGGTCATATTTTACATACTCGTCATCAATACCATTGGCATACTTGTTATGAGCCTCCTCAATCAGTACAGGTTCCACATATTGGAGCCTGGATTGCTAAAGAATTAGGTCCGATTAATCCGGTTATTCCTCCTTTTATTTCCATGGGACAGCGTTTTACAGTTGGTGAGGGAGAGGAATTAAAAGCATTCCATACTGCTGGTTTTTTGGGTAGTGAATATGGACCTTTCCTTATTCCAGACCCTTCGAGTGGATTGGAAAGCGTCAGGCCACCTCAGGGTATGTCATTAAAAAGATTTGAAGCCAGGTATAAACTTTACAAGGAATTGGCTAACAGAAGCCAGGTAATGGAAAGAGGTAGTGATTACCAGCGGGAATCTTTGATGAGGTCTATGGAACAATCTTACAGATTATTGAATTCTCCCGAATCTAAAGTATTTGATTTGACCCAGGAACCACAGGAGAAATATGATATTTATAACACCGGAAGGTTTGGTTTGGGTTGTCTGACTGCCAAAAGATTAGTAATGAACGGAGCCAGGTTTGTGAGTGTGTCAACAGAATATGAGCCCTTTCTTGGTTGGGATACCCACGAGAACGGTCACACCCGAATGATAAAAATGAAAGAACTGATTGATGGCCCTGTTGCCCAGCTCATTAAAGATTTGGAAGAATCGGGACATCTGGAAAGGACGCTGATAATTTTAGCCAGTGAATTTAGCAGAGATGCTATGTTGGAAGGCAGACCTGGTAAAACAGTAAAAGATCAAGCACGACATCAACCCGATATTATCGAGGATGAAAAATTCTACGGTATGCACAGACATTTCACTGATGGAAGTTCTATCCTTATGTGGGGAGGTGGCATAAAAAAAGGGTTAGTTTATGGCAAAACCGCAGATGAAAGGCCCTGTTCTTCCATAGAAAATACAGTGGTAATAGACCAGATTCATCAGACTATTTACCACGCTTTGGGAATTCATCCTGAAACACATTATACGATAGAAGGGAGACCATTTTATACCACACCAGACGGGCAGGGAAAACCTGTGCTGGAGCTTTTTGCCTAAAAAATCGATATTTAAAGAATCTTTTCAGTATAGGGATAGCGGGAATAAAAACATGGCACAAAAGTAGCAGAAGGCTATAATCATGTACCATTTGGTATGATATTTTTAATTTATTACCGAGGTTGGTTTACCAACAGGGAAAAGTTTCATTAGATGCTTTTATTTTTTGAATTTCAAATATCAATGGCACATTTACTACGTTGTGGTTTTCAAAGGAATTTGATATTTTAAATTTTAATCAGTGATGAAAAAAAGCAAATTTTTTAAGTTATTTTTTATTCTTGGGTTGGTCACTTTTGCACTTACAAATTGTGATGAAGAGCCAGAATCCGAAAAATCATGTTCTCAGGATGAAATTTGTACATCCAAAAATGTAACAGCCTGTTGTGACGATATGGTTTGTGTATATGAATATGATGGGAAAGAATATCAGGAAGATGAATTAGATCAATTAGCTGAAGATTTGGGCTGTAGTAGTTCTTCTGGAGGTAGATTTGCTGCTTCAGGAGAAAATGATCAGGTGAAAGATCAATTGCTTAATTTATTGATGAGGGCAAAAGATGGTTTACGATAATAGTAAACCATCCTATTTTTTTAGGTAAGTCTAATCCCAAAAACCAAACGATTTTTTACTGAATTTTTTAAGGGTTTTTTCCAAAGTTTCTCCTCTTGGGTTTACATGAATTATTCGTCCTTCTCCATCAATTAGATAGCTCTGCGGGATACTTTTTATTTTATATAATTTTGCAGCATCATTGTTCCAGCCTTTCAGGTCGCTTACATGGTAATCCCAAATTAATTTATCAGTATTAATTGCTTTTTTCCATGCCGTTTCTTTTTTATCAAGTGAAACACTAAAAACAGTAAATCCTTCACCATTTTTAAAGGTCTTATCCTTATAATCAGAGTAAACTTTCACCAATTCCCGATTTTCCTCTCTACATGGTTTACACCAGGCAGCCCAAAAATCTACCAAAACTACCTTTCCCCTTAAAGAAGATAATTTAATTTCCTGTCCATCTAAATTATTCATAACAATATTGGGCACAGTATCCCCAACCTGAAAATTTTGAGCAGAAACACTTAAAGTAAAACAACTTAATAGTAAGATTAAATACTTCATTCCAACTGATTTAGTGAAAATTTTATATATAAAAACAGCCTAATTAGAAGGCATAATAATTTTAACCCCAAATTTTAGTTGTTTATTTTACGCCTGTATTAAACGAAACGGTTAATGGGTGAAAATGTAATTTTAACAACCGTTCTTTTGATCTAATTCTGTTTGCCATTTTTATTTGATCTTCTTCCTTACCAAATCCATTTCTATCTTTTCCCTCCAGGCTAAATGCTTTTACAAATACAGGTTTTCTATCTTTATCCTTTTTACCTTTTCCGAAAAGTATTTCATGTAAGTGAACTTCTAAACGATATTCGTAATCTTCCCCAAAACTCTGCATCCCAATTACTGATATATCGAAAGCATTGCTGTGTACTTCAGTTTTAGGAACATACATTTTGTCTTGCATTAAGAAGAGATGACTTTCAATAGTATTAAAAACCAAAGTATCAAGACTTTTAACACCGGGTATATAAGGTGCAAGAGAACTGACAGGTTCATAATTATAAAAACCTCCATTTTCTAGGGTGATGTCACCGATTATTCTCATTGCAGGGTAAATTATAGAATCTTCCTCCATTATCATTTTAATAAAAAAGGAATCTGTTGAAAATATACCGCTTAGATTTTCATCAATTAATTCCTTCTGATCAAAATTGTCCATGTCATGAAGCAGCTTCTTGATATCCATCCTGTCAACTTTATTTTTTATATTGATTTCCATATTATCTTCCTGGATTTCAATTCTGAGTGAAGAATTCATGCTTCCATCAAATGCATTAAACTTCAACTGATCAATTACATATAATTCAGGCTGAATATTAATTTTTACAGAAATATCATCTAATAAGGCATTATTATATTTTAGGCTTTTTGCAAAAACTTTCCCTTTTACTTCGTAGTTCATATCCCATCCTGGTGCAGCATTTTCTTTTACTACATTACCATTTTTATCAACTACAGCCTCCTTATTTGTGGAGCCTTCTTCCTCTTCAGTACCCATATAAGTATCCAACATGGCATAATCCAAATCATCCAGTCTCCAGATGCCCTCAATTTCCAGTTTGCCAGGTTTATCTTTTACAATAGTATTGAACAAGTTTTTGATTAAAGTGGTATCAGAATGAAAACTAATATCGTGATAAGTGCCTTCCAAATGATGTATGGCCACCTTTTTGGGGTCTACATGAACTTGAGCTGAAAGCTTTTTGATGTCCATATCGGTATCGGGAAGATCGATCCAGACATCTGACATTTTTGCATAGAAAGTACTCTGATCATAAATTATATCCATAATCTGCTCGGAAATAGAATCAGGATTTAAACTGCCTTCAGAATTGATAATCGCATAAATATTTCCCTTCACATCACTAATAATGGAATCAGGAATGAACTTTTTCAATTTGGGAAGATCAAGTTGTAATGTATCCTGCAGCACAAAAGTTGGACGGTTTAGGTTTTTGATGGATACTTTTCCATTCATTAAAACTCCCGGAGTTTCAAGGTTCTTTACAAACAAATCGATTTTCAGAGATTCAGTTTTGTTAAAGGAACCTACCCAATTTGCCTTCAGAGAATTATTTGCAAGGGAAATATCGTGTTGGGGAATATCAATGGTGAAGCTATCTAACCATAACTTATTTGCAGCATATTTCAATTTCCCCGATAGTTTATGGAGAGAAAGAGAAGAATCCAGATCGATATTCAGGTTATGGAATAGGAGGGAAGCCTTGCTTTTTTCCATTACATAGTCCGTAAATTCGCTGTTTATGGAATCTGGTAAAACACCGTTGGATTTTAAGTCTAAAGTAATATCTCCGTTTAATTTTTGTACAAGTGAATCCGGAATAAATGGTTTCCATTTCTCCAATTTGGCATTCAGCTGGGTAATAAAATTATATTCGGGTTGGTCAATATTTGCCACCGAACCTTTCAAAGCCAAAGTGGCCTCATTCGACCGAATGCATAGTGAATCGATTAAAATGGAAGTGCTTTCATTGTTTTGCTTATATCCATTGGTGGCAGAGCCCTTGATATAAAAATTTTCTACTTCGGGATAATCGGCATATTTGATACGCCCATTTGCAAGGCTAAATTCACCATTTACTTTTGGAAGTTCCTTCTCTGCATAAGCTCCTTTTACACTTGCATTCAAATTGAGGATACCATCAATCTGGCTGATTTGATAGTCATTTAAATATTGCTGGGGTGCATATTTAACCAATTCTTTCAAATTAAAATCCGAAGCCGTAAGGGCCAGATCCATGCCGGTTTTTGTGGTGTCACCAAGCTGAATTGTACCCTTAACCCCAAGAAATGCTCCCTCAGTTTGAATGTCCAGCTTATTTAAAGCTACGGAATCCGGCACATATTTGATAGCATAATTCAGATCGGTTTGCTGCATTTTGAATAAATTGGTATCGGCAAACTTGCAATCAGTCAGCTTAATGTTTCCCTCCGATTCTACGCGCATGGTCACACTATCAATTTTTGCCCTGGCATCTATATTTCCCAAAAATGCTTTAAGCTGGATTTTTTTTTGGTCGTCTTTATAAAAACAGGTAAGCTCTTTGAATGATAATTTATCAAGCGTAAAATCCAGAGGTTGAATTACTGTGTCTTGTTCTACAGTTGTGGTAGTATCTTTAGGAATTAAAAAATCTATATTTGAAACTCCTGATGAATCTACATCATATTTTAAAAAACCTCCCTCTACTTCAATCGCCCTTACAATAAAAATGTTCTCAAGTAAAGGCTCTGATAAAAAGGAAATATGTAGTTTATCAAATTGAGCCAGGGTATCAATTGAGGTTGTGCTGCCGGCTGCCTCATTTTCACTGTGTTTTCCCATCCACAGGCCATTAAAGTGAATAGTAGCCAGCGGAAAATGATCAATCAAAGAGAAAGAAACACTTTCCATTCCAAGTGGCACTTGCAGATAATCACTTACTTCCTCAATGGCCAGTCTGGTAATTCGATCTTCCATTTGCCATGCCGTTATAATAAGGCCTGTGAAAAGGGCCAAAACTAAAAACAGGACTACCAGAAAAACCTTAAATACTTTTTTCATTTTAAATGCTGAATAATCTCAATTCAATACTTATCAAATAATTGATAATATACTCCTTATTTTAGAACTATCAGAATCATTATTATTTTAATTGAGGAGCTTATTTTTTTGGTTGATACAGGAAAATTTTCCTAACAATGAAAATGCCAATTTCTGACTAATCTGATGTGGTTACAGTATGGCTACACATCTTATTTTTACCGGGAAATAATTGATTTTAAAGGAAAGCTTTCAAAAGGTGTGACGATCAAGGATTTACCATTAAGAGTTTAGTTTTAAATGATGCTGGTAAAATTCGGAAATCTGGAAAATCAATTTAATGACTAATAATAAAACACTGTAAATCTGCTGTTTAATTTAAATTTTTAAGATTTTAAATGTCAAAACTTAATAATATGCTCATTACAACTTTCAGAAAATTAAGAAAGAACAGGACTTTAGTCCAGGTATGAATTACAAAAGTCCTGTTCAGGAAAAGCTTTTAGTTCAATTTTTTAAAAGTAAGTTTTAAATGCGTTCAAATATAAACAGCCTAAAATCCATCACACTATTTCCAGGCATTTCCAGTGCTTTCAATGACATATTCCAATCTCCTTTATCCAACTGGATTTCTCCTATGTTTACTTTCTTCCAGTCTTTTACATAAGATTCAATTCGAGGAGCCAAATCTTTTTCCATTCCTCTCAGGGGTGGATCGAAGCTTTCTGAAATTTTAGTTTGAAGCTTATTTTTTCCCACTGTCAGCTGAATAGCGGAACCCGCATCGGCTTCCGGGCAGGTATAATAAAGTTGTACCTTAAATTTACCAGCTTCCGGAACATTTACCTGCCAGCTAATGCTATCATTTACATTGGTCCAATTGGTAAAAAAGGAGCAGTTGGGGTATTTATTCGATCTTTTAATGGCTCCGTGGGCAGTTCCATCTCTTGCCGGGATTTGGGTAAATTTCATGGCCGGATGTCCTAAATAAAAAGGACGTTCGTCTACAGCGGGTAATTCTGCTATTTTTTGTTGAAGGAAATTATTTCTAACCTTCACCATTTCCGCCTTCAACTCTGGTAATTCTTCACTTAAATCTTTGGTTTGGTTGCGGTCCTCGGTAATATTATACAATCCATCATTTTCTGCCAGGCGATAATTCTGGTTCCTTACGCTTGATTTTTTTTGAAAATCATTAAAAATATATCGGTCTTCCCATTCTGCTTTTTCATCCAGTATTGTTGGCTTAACACTAATACCATCCAGCTGTTTTTCTGTTTGGAAATTAATCCCACACATCTCCATAAGAGTAGGTAACAAATCCGTAACTGAGGTTACCTGTTCTACAAGTTTTCCTGGTTTTATACTGGCAGGCCATTTCATTAACAATGGCGACCGTATTCCTCCTTCGTGCGTACTCCCTTTTTTACCCAGCATGCCGCCATTCCATCTTTTTCTTGCCGGCCCGTTATCACTAAAAAAAAGCACAATGGTATTATCATCAATTCCCAGCTCTTTGGTTTTGGAAATGATTCTACCTACATTTTCATCGATGTTTTCACACATAGCAAGAGCAGCTCTGGTTTCTACAATATCTTCATTTCTAGGCTCTTCCAGTTGATTGATTTCCTTATTTTTAAATTTATCCCAGTTTCTGTCAGGTGCCTGAAAAGGGGTGTGTGGCGTATTGAAAGGTAAGTAAAGCAGAAATGGGTTGTCCTTATTTTTTTCCATAAAATCGAGCCCATGATTGGTGAAATCATCAATCAAAAATCCATCACCTTTTACAATTTCCCCATTATGTTCCAGCATAGGAGAAAAATAATCCCCCCAGTGGCCAGAACAAAAACCATAAAAATCATCGAATCCTCTGGCATTCGGATGATAGGGATATTGCATACCATTGTGCCATTTGCCATAAGCTGCCGTGGCATATCCGGCTTGTTTAAATATATCGGCTATCGTGGTTTCATCCATATCCATCCGTTCTCCTCCACCTCCTGTACTGTATATTCCACTGCGAAAATTATATCGGCCAGTAAGTAATTCTGCTCTGGTGGGGGAACAAACACTGCAAACATAAAAATTATTAAAAGCAGCACCTTCTTGCCCTAATTTGTCGATATTGGGCGTTTTTAAATTTTGGTTACCATTAATACTCAAATCTCCCCAAGCCTGATCGTCTGTTAGAATGATAATAACATTAGGTTTTTTGGCCTCTGTAGTTTTCACTTCTTCTTTACAGGAAGAAATTAAAAAGGAAATGAAGAAAATAAAAGATAAGGTTTGTACAGGTTTTAACATAATTGGTGAATTAGTATTTAAAAGATCGAACATTCATCATGGCAGGACAAAAGCCGTTTATAGTAATGTTCGAAAACCTCCAAATTAAAAAGAATTTTTGAATTTCTTACGGAAGTTGTTAAGCATAAAATGCTACATTAATTTTTTTGATTTAAGGTATTAGTCTGGTCAATCCATTGCAGTAATGCAGCTTTCATTTTTTCAGTTTGATCGGGAAATTGTTGCTGAATTGGGTTCTTTTCAAATGGATCTTTTTCCAGATCGTACAATTCCCATGAGTCTTCTTTTACTATATGAACCAGTTTTAGATTATCCTCCATCCATACTTTAAACTCATTTCCCCTAAACCTGGATTGAAACCCAATTGGCGAATTCCTTTTTGTAATTTTTTCTCCTTTTAAAATTGAACCAATACTCCTTCCATCTAAATCTACCCCTTTGGGCAGTTCCAAATTTAACAGTTCCAGGATAGTAGGTAAAATATCTGAAGTAACAGAAGGGAAGTCAGTTTGAACGGGTTTAGTTATAATTTCAGGCCATTCAATAATTCCGGGAACCCGTATGCCCCCTTCGTAGAGTGTGCCTTTCATACCTCTTAATCCACCATTGGAGCCTTGTTGCCTTCCTCCATTTTCCAATCCGGGGCCTCCTCCTCTGGCAGCTGGACCATTGTCTGAACAAAACCATATTAAGGTATTTTCGTGAATTTCCAACTCTCTGAGTTTAGTTCTCAATCTACCAATTTGCTCATCCATAGCGGTTATACTTCCGTAATAATGCTGGTGATCCAGGGAATATTCAGCATACATTTTCCGATATTTTTCTCCAGCAACCACCGGGGAATGTGGCGTATGGAACCAGATGGTGGTAAAAAACGGCTGATTATTTTGCTCTGCTTTTTCAATAAAGGGTAATACTCGATCCATTATAACCCTTGAATCATCTCCATCTAAATTTGAGGTGGCAATCTTTCCATCTCCTTCCCAATAATAAACTCCAAAAGAATCTCCATCTTTTTGTTTTTTATTTGAACCTGATACTTCCTGGGGTGGATTTATCATGGGATCCCAGGTTGGTACTTTGGATTCTGTGGCAAAACACACATCATATCCATTGGTCCATGGTGGAGAAAAATGTTTTTGGTTTTCAGCCTTTCCTCCTCGGTTTCCTTCAATCACATATTTATCCATGATTCCCAGGTGCCATTTGCCAAAATGCCCGGTCAGATAACCATTTTCTTTCAAAACTTCAGGTAGAGTAACCTCTGAAGGTGGCAGATGTCCGGAATTCGCATAAAAAATTCCATATCGGTAGGGGTGCCTTCCGGTGAGCATACTTCCTCTTGTTGGGGAACACACTGGGGCAGCAGCATAAAACCTGGTAAATTCCAGGCCATTTCTGGTCATTTCGTCCAGGTTTGGAGTTTGTAAATGTTCATGCCGGTTACCCAAATCTCCCCAACCCTGATCATCAGACATAATTAATATAATGTTGGGAACTTTTGGAGATTGGGCAGGTAATTCAGAAAAAGAAAACCACTTAATTAGTGTGATCAAAAAGAATAAGCCAACTTTTCTCACTATAGTAGAAATTAAAAAATTCAAGTATTCAAAAAACGAGCTTGAATTTGCTAAAACTTATCCAGAAAATGGAATATTTATCAATCTATATTATGGCAAAGGTTTGTATTTAATTTAACTCTTCTACTATTATTGGGGGAAAGATGTAGCTTTTTTTAAAACAATTAATCCTCTTTTGAAATTTTTTGATAAATTCCTAAAATTCTGGCTTTTACTTTGGTTTTTGTAAATAAACTTTTGCCTTTAATATGGTTGACCATAGCCATCTCTTCGTACAGGTTTTTATTTAAAATAAGTTTTTCCATAAAGTTACTAAAGATTTCCGGGTCCTTATGTGTAGTTAAAAAACCATTTATGTTGGCTTCTACTACATCGGGGATTCCTGCATTTATCCTTGAAATTATTGGCATGCCATATAACATTGCTTCTAAAACAGTGTTTGGGAGACCTTCCCCATGAAATGTTGGGAAAATTAAGATTTTTGATTGAAGGAGCAACTTTCCTTTCTCTTTTCCTAAAACATATCCGGTAAATTCTACCGCATCTATATTGTTCACTTTAGTGAAATGTTTGGCTTCCCCTAGAGCAGGTCCATCACCGGCAATGATGAGTTTTAGATTTAGGTTTGGGAATTTATTTTTAACTAACCTATAAGCCTCTAAAGCTATAAAAATACCTTTTTCTTTTACAATTCTGGACAAAAAGAGGAATGAAATTTCAGTTGAAGATAATTTATGATCCAGATTAAATTGAGGCAGGAAACTGTCATCTGCAACTGTAGTTTCAACCCAAATATTCTTATTTTTGAGTTGGGGTGAAAGAGCAATGATTTTATTTTTAAATAATTGACTTAAAACAATAAAGTTGTTGCATTTCCCAAAAGTAAGATTCATTATTTTCTTTTTTAAAAAGGAATGATGAACCGAATGCTCAAAAGTTTCATCCCATCCTCTAAAAAAAACCAATACTTTTTTTTTAAATAATAATCCGATAAATACAAACATTGCGTCTCTAAAAAAGGATTTTTTATCGAAAGAAGGATTGACGTGAATGATGCGAAAATTTTTACTGATAAGTAAAAGTAAAAATTGAATATATCTCCTAATCAATCTAATTATTTTATCAATACTGGTTTCCTTTTGAGCAGAATTAACGAAAAACACTTCAATATCCGGGCTTTCATGAAGCCCCAGGGTGTTATAATAATTTGTAACTCCACCCATATCCTTTAGGTCAGGAGTAAGTAATAATATTTTGGTCATATGGGATTTAATAATTCTGGTAGTGGAAAAGCATAGGAAAATCAATTAAAAATTTTCAGATTTTAAATCTCAAATTCCTTAAAATAAAATTAATTCCGTTTTGGAGGCCCTTTTCTTTTACATGGAAATTTAAAAGAGAGATGATATCCAAAATTTGATACCAAAATAACTGTAATCTGGTTGGCTCTACTGATTTGGATGCTATTTCCAGTGTGTAATTACTTTTTACAATCTGGTTGAAAGCAATTTCTTCTATCTTTTTCAATTCATTAGTTTTTAGCCTGGATTTATATTTCATAAAGTTACCAGAAACAATTTTCAAACTATCTTTCGCATCTCCGTAATTTTCTGCTGGTTTTGCTAGGGAAAGCATATTTTCATCAAAACTGCAACTCACAAAGTCGCATATTTTCCGCATTATTTTTTCAGGGTTTTCCAAAAGTTTTTCATATTGAATTTCTAAAAAATCATCCGGAAATTTTTCGCTGGTAAAGTGAGCCTGCTGAATCTCAGTTTTCCACCTATATGCTGCCCGGAACATATTTTTACCCCAAATATTTTTAATTGAAATGCAATAATCTCTTGGGTCTCTTACAATATGGATGAATTTGGCTTTCGGAAAAGTTTGTTTTAATAATTCCAGGTATCTAAGATATTGAGGAGTTTTATCCCCATAAATTTTGCTTTCAAGGCCTTTCGGACTATAGAATCTTAAAATGAAACCAAAAATACTTTCCCAGGACTGCTGATTGACAGAATTAAGAAATTGTTTTTGGGGCAGCTCGATTCCAAGTTTTTTCATTCTATGGTAAAAATTAACCTGGGTAAACATTTTGAAAAATCTGGTAAGTTCTTCCTGGTTTTTAGGGGGATTGCCTTTGAATTTTTTGATCAATGCAGGAATAAAATGAGTCTCTCCTTCAGGGATACTTATGGACGGATTTTGATTTAAAAGGTCCCTTAAAAGTTTTGTACCACTTCTGGGTAATCCAACAATAATGAGTGGTCCCCTGAATAATTCGGCTTTAGTTTGCATGTGAATATCAAATTATAAAAAGCAACTTTCCCATTAAATCATTTTTGTGAAAAGTTTAAATATTGTTTTCTCGATAAGATTAACTTCCTTTTCCCATCTGTTTCCTGATTTATTGTGAATTCCTCTGGAATTAACAGCTAACTGATATGAAGACCCTTTGGCAGGGGGGTACAACATTTCTTGTTTATAATTTATTTCAAGGAATTCACAAAGTCGTTTAATTACCTCTTCCGAGTCATTAATTAAATTTTCATAAGTACACATGAGATAATTACTATTATTTCGGTTAGCTTTAAAGAAATTGCAGGAGCTTCGATAAGTGAGAATTGTAACAATCAAAATTTTGAAAGACATTTTCTGCCTATTAAACCAGCCTTTTTGATTTTTTAGATGTTTTCTTTTTTGCGAATTGTAAATGGCCAGAGGGTGCCTGTTCAAATGAATAAATTTCGCTTCAGGAAACCAATTTTGAAGTTTTTTGGCACTGGCAATATGAACCGGAAACTTCGCTCCTATTTTTGTTTTTCCATTTATATGGGCATCATATTTTAATAGAGCAATAAAAATTTCCTTAAAGGATTTATCAGTTTTTTTTAGGATTGCTAACATATCAGATTTGTTACCTTTAATGTCTCTCCAATAAGTACCAAAAAAAGTATTGTCAAACATTAAATTTACCAGTTTCTGAAGATTTTCTTCACTTTCAATCCTGCCTAATTTACTTTTCGTTAAATTGATAAAATCATGGCGAATCCAGGAAGGAGTGATAAAAAATATTTCAGGAGATATGTTAATATTGGAATTGTGATTTACTATATTTTTAAAAATTTTGGAACCAGTCCTAGGCATTCCTACAATGAATATTGGTTGAAAATCAAAATTTTTAAAATCCTCATCCATTTTCATTTAAAGCTTAATTCATTAATTATGTAATGTGTTTATTGATTTACCAATTCTAATTTTTCTTCCTTAAGATCAATAATATTTGGATAAAGTAAAACACTTATTATCAAACCATTCAATATAGTTAAAAACATGTTTTCATAGGGAAGATATATTAGGATGAATATCACTGAAATCTTTCTTATGAGCACCTGCTCCTTAAATAAAGGGAATTCTCTGGAACGATTAAAATACAATACAAAAATGGTCATAATGAAAAATGTCGTTCCTATAATTCCCACTTCTGTCAGTTTTTCGGATAAAGAAGACCTGCCAATTTTGTATCCTTCATATTGATTACTTAATTCCCCGGTCCCAATACTACTTTCGGAGGTTGACCCAGGCCCTCTTCCAAAATAAAATGTATAGGAATTTTCTTTAAGCAATTTATATCCAAATGTTAGAGCGGATCCTCTCCTTAATGCTCCGTTTTTTTCTAAAATTCCTTTGTTTTTTTCGTCTGTACCAAATAAATATCCCAATATGTAATTAGGATCTGTCAGATAAGCATAAGAGCCCTTATCTTTTAGTCTTCCACTTCCTCTGAGGATATTTTCAAAAATCATTAGACTAAAGCCCATAACAAGACCCAAAACCAAAAATTTCCCAAAGAACTTCCAGAAGTTTTTATAGCCAATATAAAGGGCAAAGAGAAAAAGTATAAATAAAAGAAATCCAATTCCTGCCTTATTGTTAGCAATACCTATAGACAATATAAATATGATAGATAAATTTCTAGGAGAAATTTTATTGATCAGTTGTTTGTGATGATACCAATACGAAATAGAAATAATAAAACAGAAACACTGGAAATATAAATACTGACTATCTGAACTAAATAGGCCTGCTACCATATCACCCGTGGAATTTCCCAAGGTAACATATATTCGCTGAAGAATTGCAAGAGCAACCGAAATTAACCCTGCTTTTACAATTAGCTGATAAACTTTTGAAAGCGAGAGCTTATCATATACCGCTTTAAAATTTACCAGGTAAGCAAAGATGAAAATAAATCCTCTTTGGGAATAAATTGCTGTGGCGATTTTGGTCCCATTTATAGCCACAGAAACAATGGCGATGATTAGAAAAACACAAAATGAGAAGATAAACCAGGAACTGACTTTCAGTGGACGTTTCAGGAAAATAATGATTGAAATGCCAAAACATATTATCAGAATTATTTGCTGGAGCCATGTTAGGATAGATGGAAGGCCAACAATATATCTATCTATATACTCAATTGGGATAAATGTAAAAATGAAAGGAACCCAAAATAGCAAATTACTCCTCTTACTAAAAATTAAGGTAAAAGCAGAGAGTATTATGAGAATACAAATGGCAAATAATATGTAAAAAATTTTTTCCAAATTGATTAAAGTTTGGGCAAAATATGCTGTGTTTTTTCTCCTTTGGATAAAACTAGTTTACTCCTTTTATCCCATGAATAATTATTAATTAAATCCTTTTGGGCATTGATTCCCAGATGGCACCTAAGGTCTATGTCAGCATGAAGCATATTAATTTTTTCAACCCAATCATTAGGGTTTTTTGGATCTGCCAATAAAGCATTTTCATTCTCCTTTATTACTTCTTTTAAAACAGGTAAATCCGAAGCTATAATTGGTTTTCCACCTCCCATATATTCAAACAACTTTAAAGGGGACATCCATTTACTAATATCAAGTGTACCCGAACCAACAATTACTCTGGATTGGTACGGAGCAAGCATTACATCAAACTGATCCATATAGGTATAAATTTTCTCAGGATTTACAAAACCGTGAAAAAAAACATTGTCCAGGGAGATATTTTTTTTAATTTCATTTATTTGATTTTTGCTCCCTCCCACAATATGAAATTCAAATTGTGGGAGTAATGTGGCAACCTCTAAAATAATTTCAGCTCCTTTTCCCGGATAAAGACTGCCAATATACCCGAGTTTTAGCTTTTTCCCCTTTAAATTAAAATCAGTCGGGTTGATCATACTCTCAGGAATTTGGGAAAGGTCTGCTCCATCGTGGGCTACCACAATCTTGTTTTCGGATAAATCAGGATATAATCGGAGATATTCTTTTTTCAATGCCCCAGAAATGGTTACTAACTTTGAAAAATTTGAGTTTAAAAAAATTCTTTTTAAAACCCACTTTCTAAGAATATTGGATGGTGGTGCATGTGCTTCGAAAAAAATAGTAAAATTTCTACTATAAAAAAAAGATAGCAATCCTGTGGAGAAAACATCCCTGCTGTAAATAACCCCACCTGCTTTTGCTAACCAAAGCTCCCTTAATACCTTAATGGCGTATATTATCTTATTAATAAAGTTAATTTTAGGCCTTTTTAATAATTTTATTTCGAAAGTTGCTGATACCTTATAAAAATCAAATGGGTTGGTTTTTTCATCAGTTTTTACGGCAAAAAGAAATACTTTTTCAAAATGTTTTGAAAATGCCTGACACATTTTCATCACTTGAATGCTATTTGCCTTTTGAGAAGGAATTTGTGAGCTACTCAAATAATAAAGTCTTTCCATCTAATCAGAAGAATATAATTTTTTATTAAGATAATATGGAGGTATCAACAAGGGATAAAGTAATACTGTGTTATTTTCTTTCATCCATTTATGATCGTAGTATACTTTTGTGTTCTTTTTCTTATCATTTTTCATTCTATTACCAAAAATATCGTGTGTGCAGGCTTTTTCCAGATCAGGCTCCATAAAATCTAATTCCAGGTAATGAAGTATCTTTTTGAAAGTTTGATCAGTATTAAACACCAATGTTTCGTAATTTATGGATAAGAAATCCTGGTTTATTTTTTTAAGAAATTTTAGTTTTCTGAAATTTCTATAAAACCATTTGTAGGAATTAAATAAAAGGCCATAATCTTTCCTGTTTTTTCTTTTATTATTTTTCTTTCTTGAATTAATCCAGCCTCTGAAATCTCTGGAAAGGAAAATTACCTTTAGATCAATTAAATTTTTATCGTATGTGGAATAATACTCCTTGAAACTATCCAGATTTTTAGAGCTGTCAATTAAAATTTTTCCTGGGAAATGTACCTGAAATAATTTAATAATGGATAAATACAATTCCTTATTTGTCATATTTGGATTATAGTCCAGAAGAAATTTGTTCCATACTTCACATTGTTGAGGTTTCTTTCCACAAGAACAATTGGGAAGATCAAAAGGGGCAGACTGATTTTTAAGTGTTTTTAATAATAAGGCGATTTCACCAAATCCAATAATTGAAGGATGTGAAGATAATAACAACTGTAAAAATGTGGATCCACTATGACCTAATCCCATTATAAAAATAACTTTTTGCTTCATATTCTATCCAAGGATTTTTTCTAACCGGTTTACAGCCTTTGTAATATCAAAGGTATCCAAAGCAAATTCTTGACATTTTGCCGATAATAATTTCCAGCTGGAGAAATCATCACATAGCTTAATAATTTCCTGCGATAACTCAGAATTATTTTTCGAAACTAATCCAATCTTATTTTCGCAAATAATATTATCAGGATCTACCTCAAAGGAGAAAACAGGTACCCCACGGAGCCAGGCTTCAATAAAGGTATTTGAAAAACCTTCATATTCACTTGTATTTATTAGAAACATGGATTCCAATAGCATTTTTTGGACCTCTTCCGGCTTTAGCTCTCCAAGCAATAATAAGTGGTCTGTTTCATCCGAATATTTTTTTAACATCAATCCATATTTATCCATACTCACTTTTCCAATTACTTTCATTGAAATATTGTGATCTTCCAGAACTTTTGCAAGTTCAATAAGTCTGTCAGGTCTTTTAAAAGGCCTTAATCTTCCTATCCAAAGTAATTGTTTCTTTCGCTTATCAGAATTTAATTGGATTTGCTCTACCGGATGAGCATTGTAAATCACCTGACCCTCTAATTTTCTGTATTGTCTTAATAAATTATGTTGATGAACTGTTTGTAATAAAATTATATCTGTTTTTTTTAATGCATTGAAGAAAAAAAGCTGGTTGACAACATTATATAAGTTTATCAAAAGACTTGCATTTCTTTGTTGTTTCCAGTTAAGGGCAAACTGTGAATCTCTGGAAAAGGCCCAGATAACTTTACCTCCTATTTTGTTGGCAAATTTTACTAGAAATATAAGATAGGAAATATTAGCCCTCGAATACCAAAAATCAGCTTTTATTTCCTCCATTGTCGACCTCAGACTTGAAGAATTCAACCATTTTAAATACCCTTTTCTTTTGGGTATGCTTCGAAGAATTATTCCTGAACTATCTACCTTGTATATTTTTGTCTGGCTTTCAAAGATGTAATATACCTGCCAGTTTCTGGAAAGAAGCTCCCTGGCCAAATAATAGCATTGAGTTTCAGCTCCTCCTTTATAGAACTGATAAAAATGTGGTAATATAAACGCTATTGATTTTTTCATGTATTATTTGAGCAAATAGGATTTTTTTGGGCCAAAGTTTTTGTATTCGTAAAAATCAATTCCAAAAACATTAAGAATTTCAAAAGCTTTTTGGTGTTGGTTATCTGTAATTTTATCCCTCCACTTTTCTACAAGCCATCTTTTGTTTTTTGCCAGTTTTTGAGGATCCAGTAGAATATTTTGAGATTCCCGGGAGGATTTTCCTGTTGAAACTGAAGCTTTATTTAGCCTGTTTGTAATTTTCTCTGGTTTAGGAAATTGAAATTTTGAAACCAGGTTTTGAATGACGATTTCTGGCTGTAATACAGTTTGCTCATATGAAACTGTTAACCAGGATTGATCCATTTGCCTTAAAGGTAAGGCATTTTGAAAGCACCAATCCAAAATTGCCATTTCAAAATGATCTCCTTTTTTCAAGATTTCCTGACTGAATTTTTTTTGTTCAACTGAAAAGTGATTTATATATGGTTTTTGTAAAAATGATTCAATTCTTGGGCACACTTTTCTGGAAAGTGATACAGGAATAGGGTGCCTGATTAAAAAAATAATTTCGCCATTAAACTTTTTTTTAAACCAGTTAAATTCCCCTTCACCTGCAAAAAGAATTTTAAAAATTATTCTGGAGGTAAATGGTTTCCATAACGGCCTGAAAGGAGCAAATCTGGGAAACCGAAGATCATTATCTTTTCCTTGAATAAAATGATTGATATATTTTTCAATTGATTTTTGATTAACCGGATTAATTAAATCCTCCCAATTATCCATTTTTAGATTATCACGAACATAGCCTTTTCTAAGATTAAACGGTTCTTTTATCATTCTGAATTGAGGCTGGGTATGAATAAGTTCGGTAAGCCAGGTAGAGCCACTTCTGGGAGTTGAAAATAAAAAAATATTTTTCTCACCATTTGCCCTATGGTAAGAAGAGTATAATTTAATTAAAGCTGTTGTATTAAAAATTAAATGCTTCATTTTCTTATTTTTTCCAACTGTCCAGATTTCTTCCTAATAGTACTTCCAATTCATTATTACTCTCCTTATAGACTTCATCAATTAGCCATGAACGTGTTTTAGGATCCATTTTGGGAAGTTTCTTCTGGTTTAACTTTTCCAAAGTTTGAGAGAGCGTATACAGATGAATTTTTCTGAAAAATCTGGATGAATAATTAAGCAAAATACTTTTCCCTAACTTTGGTTTTGATGATGCTGCATTAATCTTTCCATTGGTAAGCGGAGCAATATAGCTTTCATCTACCTTCAAAAATTGATAGATTTTTTTTAAAAATTTAGCAGGATCTTCTTCAAGGTCGTCAAACAATAAAACTAAAATATTTTCAGCGGGAAAAAGCTCATAATATTTTTTAAGGTGGCTGGCATATAATCCTTCACTAATAAATTCTTGTTTTGATTTGATCTTTTCTTCAAATGTTAAATTTTTATTTTCATTAAATTTACTTTTTGCATTCCAATACCTGGAATATAACCGGTCAACAGGATGTCTAAGGGAAACTATTATTTTTATATCCTTTCCTAAGGTATCATATATTTTTTGAGCAATACCTGGTTTATGCAAATAGGAGGGTGTAGCTTCACCTATTACTTTTTCGTTTGTTACAGTATCAAAATATGAATGATAATATGCCAATCCCTTTTCAAAATCTCTGTCAAAAAAGTGAAGTTCCTTTTTTTTAGGCATAAAAATTTCCGGATGACATCTGATGTTATTATCAATCCATGTAGTTCCTGCTCTCGGACTTCCTATTATTATGAAATTAGGTAAATGTTCAGGCATAATTTTATTGATTAAATAGTCACTTTGCCTCTTCTTTTCATTAATTTTTTATATAAGTTTATTTCAGATTTTATCTGTAAAAGCATTTTCTTTTTCACAAAAATGAGGCAAAACAGAAACAAACCATTTGCAAGAATACTACTCGCTAAAAAGGAGACAAAACTTGCTTGAGGCATCCAAGTTTTTGTGAAATAAAAAATTGAAGCAATTATAAAAAAGGAAATAAAATGCTTGATGAAAGTAAAGTCAAATGGAATTGGATGTTTGAGGTTTAACCAACTAAGGATTACTAAATAGGTTATAAAGGTGGCTATTCCGGAGCCAAATAGACCATAGACAGGCACCAATATAAAATTGAGAATGATGTTGATGATCATACCAACCAGTTGAAAAAACAACTCATATTTGGTCTCATTTTTCAGTCGGATTAAAATATAATAAAACACTTTAGTTCCTGAAAAAAAGGAAGCTGAACCAAGCAGAAAAATTAAAAATTCGATATGTGGTAATTCTATTTCCTTGTCGATCAAAAAGAACAGAATATCTTTAAAGTAAAAGGTTAAATAACCTAAAATACCAATGGAAATTGCTGCAAAAACAATTAAGCTTGATTTAATAATATTGATAGATTCTGCCTTGAAACCATCGTCCCAGACTTTTGGTAAATAACTCATCATCTGTTTTCTAATAGGGACACTTACAAAAGACAGCAGATTTGTAAACCTATGGACAATATTGTATATGCCCAAAGCTTCCACACCGAGGTAATAACTTATAAAATACCTGTCTGCTTTATTTAATAGTCCACCTTCAATATTACTGATAGCCAGGGGGTAAGAGAATTTGAAATACTGAATAAATATATTTTTTGAAGGCCAAACAAAAGTTAAATCTTTAGCAATTAAAATGAAAAATATCAGGACGATTAAAAAATCAAAAATGGTGTAATATAACACGCCAAAGTATATATCCTTGTAAATTACCGTACCTATTACAAATCCCAAATAAGGCAAAAAGGCATAGGAAAATTCCAGCACCGAATAAAGTTTAAATTTTTTACCCCCCAACAGAAATTTATTTATGTTGGTATAACAAGTATTTGAAAGCACCATAAAACTTGAAATCTGAAGGCTTTCTAAATACTTACCCTCCAAAAACCAATTATTAATAAAGGGGGAAATTAGGAGGAGAATTATTACACCAAGGAACCCAAAAGAAAAAGATGGAATGAGTACAGAAAAAAAGTGTTTACTTAATTCTACTTTATTTCTTTTTTCAATTTTAGAAGCAAATCGTTGAAATCCCATTCCCAATCCAAGTGTGCAAACTGGAACTAGAATTTTTACATTCGCATAGATTTGAACAAAAGCTCCATAGTTAGAAAGCCCTACAGCTCCTATTATCAAAGGCAAAAAAATGATGCCTTTAGCTTTGCTCAATAACCCCCCTACAGATATGAATAAAGTATCTGTGATGAATTTTTTCATAAGTTTGTTTTAAGTCATCATTTTCATTTAAATGAAATTTTGATAATTAGTATTATTTACATTGTTATACTCTGTGTTTATACGTTTTCTTTTTTCTTTTTTTTAGCTTTTAAAAGTTTACGGCTTATTTTTTTATCATCAGAATAATAGCCATATCCGTAACCGTATCCGTAAGCAGAGTTTGAGCGTTTCACATCATTCAATATCATTGAAAGATTTGAAAGTTTTTTATTTTTATAAATTTTATCAATGTCTTCAATAAATTTAACCCTTGAAATCCCTTGGCGAACGACATAAATATTTACATCTGTGTAATTATTGATAATAAAATAATCAGCTACAAGCCCTAGAGGCGGAGCATCAATTATGATCTGATCATACAGATATTTTAATTCATTAATTAAAATCCCCATCCGATTAGATTCCAATAATTCAGTTGGGTTAGGAGGAATAGTTCCACTTGTAATTACATCAAGGTTTTCAACAGTACTTTTTTGAATTACATCGTTAATAGTGGCCTGATTAATTAAATATGTACTCAGTCCAATATCATGGGACTCTGAGTGTTTTTTGCCGTTTTTGGGCTTTATCTGTTTAAAATGTTCTTCTAATTTTGGTTTTCTTAAATCTGCTCCGATAATTATAGTTCGCTTTCCTGAGATGGATGACATGATACCTAAATTAAAGGCACAAAAAGTTTTTCCTTCCCCGCTTATGGTAGAGGTAAAACCAATAACCTTTTTCTTATCCTCCGAGCCAAGGAACTGGAGATTCACTCTTAATCCTCTAAATGATTCAGCTAATCCTGATTGAGGAGCATTTAATATAGTTACGCTATCACTAGATTTTCGGGCAATAGATCCTGCAAGAGGAATTTGTGTTAATTTTTCCAATTGATCAACGTCTTTTATTTTATCATCAAAAAAATCTCTAATAATAATTATTGATACAGGAACTAATAAGCCTAAAAAGAAGGAAATCAGGTATACCGGGAGTGGTTTTGGTGAAATAGGTTCATTGCTAATAGCTCTGGCATTATCCAGAATTTCATTTTCAGGCATACTTGAAGCTTTGGCAATACCTGCTTCCGCCCTTTTTTGTAGCAGGTAATTATATAAGTTATCACTAAAATCAAACTTTCTCTGAATTTTAACCAGGTTTCTTTCATTTTCAGGTAATCTATTGATTATGCTTCTAACCTGAGAAATTCTACCGTCCACATCATTAAGAGCTATCTGAGAAGAATTAATGATATTTTTAACATTTTCAGTAAGCGTTTTCTTGAGGTTTTCAATTTGTAAGTTTAAGATGGCTAATTCTTTGCTTTTTTCACTTGCAGTAAATGACAAAGCTACTTTTTGTGAATTTAATTGTTTTAATTCAATGATGGAGGCATTCAGTAACGGGTCCTCAATACCAATTGATGCTGGAGCAATTATGGAATTAAAATCACTGTTTTCTAAGTAATCTAATAAGAATTGATAATATTGATCTTTAACTTTTAGTGCTGCTTGTTCAGTTTCGAGTGATTGAAGATTTTCGGCTGCATTTGCCGCAGCGAAATTGATATCTATCACATTTTTTTCCTTTCTGAAATTTTCCAGTTGTTCTTCTGCTCCCTGCAACGAGTCTGTGATTTGAAGAATTTGACTGTCGATAAAATCAATTGTGGTTATAGCGGTTTGATTTTTCTTTTCTAACTGATTATCAATATAAACTTCCCCTAATCGATTTAGAAAATCAATTTCTTTTTTTACAACAGGACCTTCTAATTTTAATTCTATTACAGAGGCTTCGTCACTATAGGGTTGTATAAGTAATTGTTTTCGGTAGGAATCTGTCAATTTTTCTAAATCCCTAATTTTAAAGGCATATTTTTTTCCCTGTTTGGAGAATCCCTCAAAAAATTTATCAGAATGCTGTACAGAAAACTTAAAGTATTCTGAACTACAATCCTGACCCACGTGAACTGTATCTTCAAATGAAAAGTGATCAACAAAGGCTTTTGATTTTTCTCCTTCCTGGACTTTAGTGACAAAAAAATCATCTTCCTTAAGGGAAATAACATAGATATTATCAGCTATAAAATTGATATAAAATAACTTTTCAAAAATTTGGGAGTGAGAAGAGTCATAATTTACTTTAAAGGGTACTGTTTTATATTTTTCAGCTAGTCTAAAAGTATTTTTTTCAAAGTAGGAAATAGTAAAGTCTAAAGTTTTTACTGCATTATTTACAATCTTATAGGATTTCAATATAGCGATTTCATTTTCGATATTCTTTTTACTATTAAACACACCCATGTCACCAAAAATATCCTGAGTACTTAAAGTAGAGCCACTTTCGTCATCAATCATGATTGTGGAAGTGACTTTGTAAATGGGAGTTGCTACTTTTAAGTATAAAAAGCCTAGTCCTATGAATATAGGGATGAGAATGGCAAAATAATACCACTTCCGTAATATTTTGTATAAGAAGGATTTTATATCGATTTGTTCTTCTTCGCTATTGTTGACATAAGATGTATTTGAATTCACTGTTTTATTTATTTATAGTAACAATAAGGTTGATAGTGGTAATCACAACAGAAACTACAGATAACACCAGTCCATTTACCCTGGTATTTACATTTGCTGCTTTAGCTTTGGTTGGTTCTACATAAATAATATCATTTGGTAGTAAAAAATAGTATTCAGAAGAAATGAGGTCTGGCTTTGAAACATCAATATATGATGTTATGGATTCCTTACCGGTTTCTCTGATAAGTTTTATACTTTTTCTGTTGGCAAAATCCGTAAGATCCCCGGCCTGGCTTAAAGCCTGAAGGAGGGTGACCTTTCCTTCATAGATATATTGTACCCCTGGTCGGTTTACTTCTCCTAACACAGAAATTCTAAAGTTCGTTAGTTTCACTGATACTGAGGGGAATTTTAAATAATCCTCAAGCTGTTTGTCGATCAGGTCTTTTATTTCATCAGTTGTCAGGCCAACGACTTTTAAATCTCCTACCAAAGGCAACCTAATAAAGCCCTCCTGATTCACCATATAACCGGATAAATATAAAAGTGCATTGTCTACTCCACCTGGACGAGAGCCAAGAGCACCAGTGCTATTAAATTCTCCCGTGGTTGATTGTTCAAATGAGTTTAGCTTAATTGAAAGGTTATCAAAAGGTTTAATGGTATAATTAGATGTAGTATATCCAGTGAAAGCCCTTTGATTTGTCTTGTCTTGCATGTAAAGTAGTTTATTATACTTTACGCAACCAATTAGATTAAAACCTAAAAGAAGTAAAAGAGTAATTGTTAATCTCATGGTAGTCAGTTAAATTTCTAGTTTTATAGAATTGTTTGTTATGATAATTTTTATAAGTGGAAATTTTAAAGCACTGAATTTTTCCAAACACGGAAGGATAAAAACTGATCTTATATTTATCAATAATATATAATTTTTTAATTACAAAAGCTATACATTAACAATTATTAATCTAAATATACAATAAAATTAGGGCTGGTATTAGAGATGAACAATGAATACATTTAAAACAAAGCCATAAATGAATTTTAGACCCATTCATTATTCAAAAACAAATTATTATATTGGTAATCAATGGGTACTATTATTTGTGTAAATATTAAAAGAATATGGCTAAAGGAATCTGGTTAATTTCCAGGGAAACACTTCCATTATCTATAAAGGATAAACTTTTGGAAATTTGTACTGCTATCTCTCCCGATAATATTACACCTAACCCACCAAAAATTGAAGTAAATAATTTTAGAGCTTATGCAGTGGTGAATCCTTACTCCTCCATGCTCACCACAAAATCAGGCCTTTTATTAGGGAAGATTTTCAATCAAAATGAAAAGTGGGATATTCCCTGTGAAGCATATCCAGATGGGTCTTTTGCTCTTTTTAGGGATGGAGATAAATTTTCAGAGGTAGTGTCTGATCCTGCCGCCTCCAGAACGATTTGGTACTATATTGACCAACATATGTTTGTTGCCTCGACTTCTCAGAGAGCCATAGTGTTGTTGGTTGGGACATTTGAGTTTGATAAAAGGGTAATTCCCTGGATTTTGTCAACAGGGTCTTTAGGTCCACTTTATTCATGGGATAAAAGGATCAAAAGAATTCCTTCTGATTCTTCCATCATACTAGACAAAGAAAAATGGGAGATTACTGTAAAATCAAATTTAATTGAATTTAAGGAATCTAAGGTTTCAGCTCAAATACATGAGACTACTTTTATATCGACCATTAACTCAATCTTCAAAAAAATTAAATTCAATTATTCCAATTGGGTTGTGCCACTTTCCGGAGGTTTTGATAGCAGGGCAATTCTTTGCCTGTTTAAAAAAAATCAGGAATTGGATAATATTAAGACCATAACCTGGGGCCTAAAAGCTGCTTTGAAAGATTCAAATAATGATGTGGTTATTGCAAAAAGATTAGCCAATGCCTTAAATGTTTCCCATGAGTTTTTAAGTACAGATATTTCCAATGAACCAATTGAAATAATTTTCCATAGATTTTTCCAAAATGGAGAGGGCAGAGTTGACCATATTTCAGGATATATGGATGGGTTTAATATTTGGAAAAGTTTATTTGAAAACAGGATTGAGGGTATAATTCGCGGTGATATAAACTTTTGTTCATCCACTGTATCTACTCCTCAGGAATTGAGATTCTCCTTGGGATTGGCATTTTGTTCTGATTTTTCCAATCTAAAGGATTATGCGGACTATCAAGGGTTTGAACAAGAACTTCCAGCAAATTTTTTGAGGAAAAATAATGAATCCTTACTACAATGGAGAGATAGATTATATTTGGAATATCGTATATCAACTATATTGGCTGCTTTGTCAGATCTCAAACTTAGTTATGTAGAACTGGTTAATCCATTATTATCGAAGGAAATTTTAGAATTGGTTAGAACACTACCTGATCACCTCCGGAATGAAAAAAGGATTTTTAAAAAAATGGTCAATTCCATTAGTCCCAATATTCCTTATGCATCTGAGGGAGGAGGAGCAAAAGCTGCTGACATTTTGAGAGAAAACAGAATCCAAAGCTTATTATTACAGGAAATATCGACTAAGCATGCCTATGAATTACTGCCTTCAGATTTATTGGACACGATTCAGGAAAATTTAAAAGCTTCCAAAAACGGAGAGAGCGGTAAATTGAAAACCCCTTATAAAAGCTTATTAAGAAAAATAATCCCAAAATCCTTTAGAAAAAGGATAAAAACAAAAATACAATCATCTCAAAGTGTAGATTATAATATTTTGGCTTTTAGAGTTTATATGATAATAAAAATGTATAAACTACTAAGTAAAATAAATTGATAACAATGAACAAATTGATGTTTGAACTCCTTTGAATATTAAAACAATTATTCCATATAGTTTTTACTGAATTCGAATTAATGAAATAAATTCTTATTTAAGGCCTTTGAGCAATTAGCTGTTTTGTTTGAGAAGATCAAAAATTAAAGTCAAAAACAAAAGTATACATTGTTAAATAAAGAGTTTTCTACTCTAACTAATGGGAATTTTCAGCTTAACAAAGCTATCCTATTTAATTATTCTGAATGAGAATCATTGATTCTAATGAATTGAATTTCTCAAATATTTGTTAACAACTAGAATAATATGGTGGCTTTAATATTGACACTAAAAAATTCTTTAAGTAAGTTTACATATATACTGAGTCTTAATAAGATATCTTTTTCTAAATAAATCTTTCAGTAATCCAGCACTAATCAACAATTGTTTGAATCCAGTTTCCTAACTTAAGATTAACATTTTCAAAATTTAGAATTTCTTATTCTACTTTTTGGTCTTCCTGTTTAATAATAACCTGAAGACAAATTGGGAGGTGAGGGTTATAATGTATTGCCTGTATTTTTGAATTTACCTAGACTTTAGATTTTCAAATTACCAGTAAATTAGGGGTTTAAATTGCAGTTAAGTTAACCAGAAGGCGAAGCTCCCATTGAAAAAGGGTGTTTCACCATAGAAAGTTAAACTTGCTCTTGAAAATGGTAAAGATTAATTTTTTAATTCTGATTCCTCCAATAAAAACAGCATAAATTTAACTATTCAGATTACCTGATATGACTATGAAAAATTTAAACTGGTTAATCATTCTGTTTTCATTGACAATTAATTTTAATTCTTATGCTCAAATCAATTTCAATTCAAGTGGATTACAGGGTGAGATAAGTGAAAATCCAACCTCTCTACAATTTGGTCCTGATAACAGACTTTATGTTGCGCAACAAAACGGATTAATTTATGCCTATACCATTAGCAGAAATGGACCTAATAATTATACAATTACAGCTACCGAAACGATTGATATTATAATAAACAATACACCCAATCATGATGATGATGGGAATTATAATGATACAAAAGAAAGGCAAATCACAGGTATCTTTCTAACTGGAACTATGAGTAATCCCGTCTTGTATGTGAGCTCAAGTGACTGGAGAATTGGAGCTGGAGGAGGAGGAAATGATTTAAATTTGGATACAAACTCGGGTATTTTACATCGATTGACCTGGAACGGAAGTGCCTGGGAAAAAATTGATTTGGTAAGAGGGTTTCCGAGGTCTGAGGAAAATCATTCTGTGAATGGAATGGTGATTGATCCTTTCGACCCCGATATTTTATATCTTACTGTGGGTGGTCATACTAATGCCGGGAGTCCTTCAAACAATTTTGCCTTTCATACGGAATATGCCTACTCTGCAGCTATTTTAAAAATTGATTTGTCTGCCATTAACTCTATGCCGGTAAATACGACAAATCAATTTGGGTATACTTATAAATGGATTTATGATTTGCCAACTTTAGATGATCCAACCAGGACTAATATCAGTAGTACTGATGGATATACTGACTCTGGTGACCCATTTGGTGGAAATGATGGTTTAAATCAAGCAAAAATTGATCCTAGTAGTCCTGTGCAAATATATTCACCTGGTTGGAGAAATGTGTATGATTTGCTCATTACGGTTACTCCTGGAAGAGAAGGGAGAATGTATGCAGTAGACAATGGTGCTAATGGTGGTTGGGGAGGGCATCCTGATGGCGAAGCCGATTATCCTGCAGAGGCCTTGACCGCGTCTGTTACCAATAAATACCTTACCGGTGAGCCTGGGTCCACTAGTAATGGGCCAGGAGGAGATCCTGCAGTGAATAATAAAAATGGATTACACTATATTCGCCCTCTTGTAAATGGGGATTTAAATTATGTCCCCGGTGATCCTTTTAATAATCAGATATATTATGCTGGTCACCCCACTCCTGTAAGAGGAAACCCGGATGGGGCGGGATTATTTACGAAAGGAACACATACACTGAATCCAAATGATGGATCTGATAGTTATTGGCGGAATGAGATTCTTAATGAAAATGATCCAAACTTTTCTCAACAATCTCTCCCCATAGACTGGCCTCCAGTGCCCTTAAGTATGGCAAACCCCGCTGAAGGAGATTTCAGAAACTCTGGTGAAACTGATGGGGCCTTGGTAAATTACGGACCCTCCACTAATGGAATTTGTGAATACACCGCCAGTAATTTTAATAATGAATTAAAAGGTGATTTACTCATGGCGGGTTTTAAAAATGATGGTCCAATATTTAGGGCGACTCTTAGTGCTGATGGTAAATCCGTATTAAACTGTCCAGATCCTCCTAATAATTGCAATAAAAATATTGCGTCTGGCTTTGGTTCTACTCCTCTTGATGTCATTGCTCAGGGTGACAATGATATTTTCCCCGGTACTATTTGGGCGGTTACTTATGGTTCGGATAATATAGTTGTATTTGAACCTGGAGATTACGATGGAGGGGGAAATCCATGTAACCCTGTAGATGCCTGGGATGTAGATAGTGACAATGACGGGTATCCAGATGCAGATGAGTTTGATAATGGTACTGATCCTTGCTCTGGTTCAAGCCAACCAGAAGATTTTGATAAAGCATTTGTGAATGGATTTTTGATATCAAATTTAAATGATGATGACGATGATGAGGATGGGATAATTGACGTTTATGATGCTTTTCAATGGGATGCTACAAATGGCTTTTCTACTGATATCCCTTTTAATAATGATTTGTTTAATGTTTTGGGTTATGGATTTGGAGATATTGGGATGACCGGACTCATGACAAATGGTACAACGGATTATCTTAATCAATTTGATGCAGACGAAACTATTTTTGGAGGAACAGCAGGGCTGTTTACCCTGTTCACCACTTTTGGAGATGTAACCCAAAATAATCAGGACAATGCCTTTCAGTTTGGTATTAATGTAGGAGAAACCACTGGTACCTATGTAATTAAAACCAAAATCAATGCTCCATTTTTTAATAATGAAACACCCCAAAACTATCAGTCTCAGGGATTTTACATTAGCACCGGTGATCAGGATAATTATTTCAAATTGGTTCTCGCTGCAAACAGTGGTTCTGGTGGGTTTGAGGTTTATTATGAAGGGGGAGGAATCCAACAATCTGGACAGCTCTACAATGTAGCTAATTTATTGTCCGAAACTGAAATAGAGTTGTTTTTGGAGGTTGATCCTGTTTCCGGTACGGTTCAGCCAAAATATTCTATCGATAATATTAACATAATAAATCTTGGATCAGAGATTACAATTTCAGGTTCCTTGCTGAATGCAATTAAGGGTAATTATTCCATAAATGGAATCCCCTCTGCTTTGGCAGTTGGAATTATTAGTACATCATATCAATCCAATCCTTCTTTCGCCTGTACATGGGATTATTTTAGTATTTCACTAAAAGATACCGGGAATAATGAAATTATAGTAGAGGATATCTCTAATCAAACCAACACTGAAGGAGAGCAGGTTGATCTGGCTGTGGTAGCGAGTGGTGGCAGCGGGAATTTTACTTATGAAGCTTTAGGCTTACCTCCAGGGCTGAGCATAGAACCTACAAACGGTCATATCTTTGGGACAATTCAGAGCAATGCCTCTTCAAATAGTCCATTTCAGGTAACTATTACTGTAACAGACAATGAATTAACGAATACTTCAGCTACTACAAATTTTGAATGGGAAGTTATTCCTATTATGGGAACATGGGAAAGTATTACCAATACAAATGAGCATATAGCCAGGCATGAAAATGCATTTGTTAGGGCAGGGAATAAATTCTATATCCTTGGAGGCAGAGAGTCTGATTTAGTGGAAGAATACGATTATGCTACAAAGACCTGGTCTGCAGGAGCTGAGTCTCCCATTTCCATTAATCATTTTCAGGCAGTTGAATATGAGGGTTTAATTTGGGCAATATGTGGATTTAAGGATAATAATTTTCCAACGGAACTTCCGGCTGATTATATTTATTTATATGATCCAGTTGGAGATTTCTGGCTTCAAGGTCCAGAAATCCCAGCAGCCAGGCGAAGAGGCTCTGCAGGTGTGGTGCTTTATAATAACAAATTTTACATTATAGGGGGAATTACAAATGGACATACAAATGGATGGGTTTCGTGGGTAGATGAATATGACCCAGCCACGAATTCCTGGAGGCAATTACCTGATGCCCCCAGAGCAAGAGATCATTTCCAGGCGGTGGAAATTAACGACAAAATATATGTTTCTTCCGGGAGAAGATCCGGGGAGATAAATACTCTCTCGCCTACAATTGGAGAGGTTGATGTATTTGATTTGTCATCCGAAGTTTGGTTATCAAGTGCTTTACCTGATAATATTCCAACAGAAAGAGCTGGAGCTGCTGTGGTATATTATAATAATAAAGTGGTAGTAATTGGGGGAGAGTCCACATCAGGTGTATTTGCAAATACTGAGGCTTTAGATATTAATACAGGAAACTGGGATACCTGGGATGAGTTGAATACAGCAAGACATGGGACCCAGGCAATTGTTTCTGGTAGTGGTATATTTATCACCTCAGGTTCACCAAATAAAGGTGGTGGAAATATGACGAATATGGAAGTTTTTGGGAATAATAACCCTCAGGGAATACCTATTACTGCCAGTTCTCTAAATACCATTGATCAATATTCTTTTAGTGGGGCTCCGGGTAATGTGATTATTAATTTAATAAATGCAGATGGTAATCAGGGGATATTTATTGAATCTATATCTTTAACAGGTACAGATATGGATAAATTTTCCTTACCTTCATCAGGGTTAGAGGATATACTGCTAAGTGCTGGTCAGACCTATGGTTTATTTTTAGAATATACGGGGAACGACCCTCAGGATAATGCTGAAATTTTGATTGAATATGGTTTTAATCAGCAAAAAACAATTCAGTTGTCAGGTGGTGCTTCCGGCCCAGTAAATTATGCACCATTGGTGACTAACCCGGGGAATCAGACAGCAGTTGAAGGGGATAATGTAAGTTTACAAATAGTGGCCAGTGATGGAGATAGTGGTACTCAGACTTTAAGCTATGC
>NZ_KB903443.1 GCF_000379765.1 Flexithrix dorotheae DSM 6795 | reverse complement strand
GGAGTGGTCCCATAGCTAAGTTGAAATTGCGCTTCGTCTCCCACCTCAGTTTCTGCAATGTTGATGGGAGATTGTCCCTTACCATTGCCGCATAAAGCATAAACCGGGCTTAAGCTTCCCCAACTTGCAGGACCTTCATCCCCACCATACCCCCAATGAGCTGGTCGGGCAGATGCTTGTTTTTCCTCTTCGGCAGGGGCGGGAGGGGGGGTATCTTCTACAGTGTCTTTAGCAGGTTTGGAATTGCATGAAATGAATAGGGAAATGATAATTCCCACCAAAAAAAAGTGATAAGAGATTCTTCGCGTTGTCATGTTTGTTTTGAGTTTTCAGTTAAATAGTGTCCTAAAGATAGTAGTAAATTTTAATTATCAAATAGAACATTTTGTAAAAATCAGAATCCTTATTTAAAAGTTATTGAAAACTTAATTTTTAATTTTTCCCGAAACCTAACTTCTTCTCCTGTAACTCAGTACTAACCGGCCATTGAAGAAGAAGGCAGATCCGCAAAGTGCCATGAACCGGGAAAGGAGTGCAGCTAATTATTCCATTTTCTTAATCTTCCATCACAACCAAAATTAAATATTGTATTGTTTCAAATCATGAACTATATTCACTTAATAAACTGAAACTATAAATAATTTTATACAACAAACTTTAAATGATGAATCAAAAAAATAATGATACAGCAAATTTCGAAAAAATCGGAATTGATCGCTTAAATGCTCTAAGTGATGGTGTAATGGCTATTGCGCTCACTTTACTTGTTTTGGGAATAGATATACCTGACGATCACGATTTTAATACAGAAGGTCTAAATTTATTTTTATTAAAACTTGAGCCAGGTCTTATCGCCTATTTATCAAGTTTCTTCATCATTGGAGTTTACTGGATAATCCATCAAAAAATCTTCCATGTAATTCAATACACCAATCGGAATGTTATTTTTTTAAATATTATATTCTTATTTGCTATTTCTCTTATCCCTTTTGTTTCTAAAATCAAATCTCTTTATCCTTTAGATGAATTGGTGGTGATAATTTTTGCTTCTGCACATATAATTATTGGGATCATATTATTTATCATTTGGAAATACTTTACGAATCATCCGGAATTATTAAAATCCTCTATTAGCCAACAAAAAAATAAATTTATAGGAATAAGTATTTTAATCATCCCAATGATGTGCATTTTGGCTGTTATTGTAGCTTTTATTGATATTCAAATTGGTACTTACTTATTTATCTTAATACCATTGATTCATCTTTTCATTAATAAATGGGAAAAGGCTTTGAACTAAAAAAGATAAGGTGGTTGGCAGCTAATCCATTATAAATAATTAATGAAACTATAGTCAATAAAAGGTCATAAACAGTTACCTGTCTTGGTTTCCCTTTGGCAATTACTGTAGTAGAAGTTACCTTGAATCCTTTTTTCAAAAACAACGTGGTAGCTACTTACAGAATGGTAATTTCTATATTATTGATGCTACAAAAATTTATAATTGCAAGAAAAAATTTAAGAAATTTTGTTAGGGGTGAGTTTTAAATGAAAAACTTTTACGCTATGCGTCCCAGCATGGTCTTCGTTTGGTATTTTGTGTAATCTGAGTATAAATTTTTATAAAAAGTACGGGATTGATTAGGAAATAAAAAATTTAAATCTACATTTGTAGAACAAATAATTCAAATGTAGAATGGTAAAACTTTCAAAAAGCGAAGAGCAATTAATGGAAATTATTTGGGAGAGGAAAACGGCTTTCATGAAGGAAATTATTGAAAGTTATCCTGATCCCAAACCGGCAAATACCACAATTGCCACCCTGCTGAAAAGAATAAGAGAAAAGAAATTTATTGATTTTAAGCTTTTTGGTAATTCCCGGCAATACTTTCCTCTGGTGAAAAAGGAGGATTATTTCTCCCAACATGTAAATGGATTGATCAGGAGTTTCTTCGGCAATTCGGCCTTAAAATTTGCTTCATTTTTTACAAAGGAGACAAATCTTTCGAAAAAGGAGTTGGAGCAACTAAAAAGTATTATTGATCAGGAAATTGAAAAGAAAAAGAAATTATGATCTTTTATTTCCTCAAATTTATTTTTTGCAGTGGCATCTTTCTGTTGTGTTTCAAACTGGTTTTTGAAAAGGAAAAAATGCACCATTTTAAGCGATACTACTTATTGGTGAGTCTGTTGTTTTCTTTTTTAATTCCCCAATTTGAAATTCCTTCTGCATTTATTCCTGAGGTATATCCAAAACAGGAAAACCTGATTTATACAGAGCATGTATTTGAAAGTTATGAAAATATCCCATCCACATTCGATGAACCTGAATCAGAAAATGCTTTTGTATGGATTACCCTGATTTATAGTTGTATTTCCGGTATTCTTGTGATCAGGTTTTTGAAGAATCTAATAGGTCCTGTTTCCATGGCTAAACATGCTGAAAAACATCGCCTTAAAGGAAGAACTTTAATTTTGTGTAATCAGGAAATAAGTCCTTTTTGCTTTTTAAACTGGATTTTCGTGAATAAATCGGCATTTAATAAAAATAAAATAGAGGCGAAAATTTTAACCCATGAATTTGCCCATGCTGATCAAAAACATAGCCTGGATATCATTTTGATAGAACTATTATTGACACTTTGCTGGTTCAATCCCATTTTATTTTTCTATAGAAATGCCATTCGGCTCAACCATGAATTTCTGGCGGATGAAGCCGTATTAAAGCAACATGGAGACCCACATTCTTACCAGCAATTGATACTGCATCATGTAGCTCCGAATACAAATTTTGTTTTAAGCCATTCATTCAATTTTTTAACTCTCAAAAGAAGATTAATTATGATGACCGTTAAGACTTCCACTTTTAGCCGGATTATAAAACAAATTTCCGTTCTCCCCATGCTTATGGCAGTAATTTTAGTATTTGGAGAAAAAACATTTGCCCAACTAGAAGAGGAATGGATAAAGCCAGCAATTCTAAAAACCCACGCACCTAAACAGGATATTGTGGGGGAGGTCTTAGCCATTTTAAGTAAATATCAGGAAAGCAATCCTGACTGGAAAAAGAACCTGCCTAAGCTAATTTCAGAAAAAGATGAGAAACAAATTGAAGGTTTATATTTAAAAATGGATAAAACTCAAAAAGATCAACTACCTATAGTTTTTCTTGATGTTTTTACAGAAAAAAAAGTACCATCTTCAGAACAAATTGAATCATTCAAAGACGAAAAAATGTATGGTGTTTGGATTGATGGAGTTCGTGTAAAGAATGATGAATTGAATAATTTCACAAATTCTGATTTTTCCCATTTTGGAAAAAGTAGATTAACCAAGACTGCAAAACACTATGGTATTTATGTTTACCATCTAAGTTTGATGACAAATACTTATTGGGATAAAAAAATGGAGGATGGAACTATTGGATATAGGCTTTTATTTGTAAAAAAATAAGAATTTTTCTGTGGTTAATCCTTAACCTGCTCCAAATATTTCTGTTCAAATGATTGCCACAGGGTATTCATATATTGGCCATTTCTCATATCTCTGAAAGCCTTTGTTGGATTTTCAATGAGGATTTTTACCTCTGGGTATTTTTCAATGTTTACATTATTGAGTTGGAATTGTTCTTTTACAAACCTCATTTTTTCTTCGAAAATATAGCCATAATCATTTAGCCAGTTTTCAAATTCTTCTTCTGTAATTTTCAGGGATTTTTTCCCTTGTTGAACCCTCATTTTTTTGGAAATCAAAGTGGGAGATGGGGATCCATTCGGTTCATTTTTCGGGGCAACAGCAGTTTTAACCTGATGCTCTCCATTAACTGACTTTCCTTTGAGCAAAGCATAAATTTCATTTATTTGCTTTTTTAGGGACTCGATTTCTGCTGCCTGTTTTGCCACTACACTGGCCAAATCATTATTGTTGATCCCAACAGCCATATTGATAAAGTTTGTAGTTCCTCCATCTGAAGTCTGCCAGGCCACTCCGGCTATTTTGGAATAGTCTTCAATCTTCATTTTTTCAGGAGAAATGGCTATGCCAAAACCATCCTGATTTCCGGAAGCCAGAATGTAATCTCCTAATTCCACTTTTCCCACTACCTTTACCGGCACCTGCCCCAAAAAGGCCACTTTTTCAAATTGATTTTCCTTTTCAGATTCTGGCATATTCCCCACAATAATAGGGTTGGTGGAAATCACCATAACATGGTCTGCATCAGTCGTTTTTTTAGAAATTTTCCCGGCATAAACACCTACTATATCTCCCTCAGTAAAAGACTCATTCGGATCTGCTTTTTCAAGCCATTCGGCATAATCAGCTCCTCCCGTTTCGAAAGCTACACCCACATTTAATTCGGCATTGGCCGAAAGTTCTATCCATTGGGAATAAGCTTTTAATCCCTCTAATCCCATTACAATTACTTCAGCTGCATCGAGTTGAGTTCCACACGCAAGGCCCTCTGCCAATACGAAAGCCTCTTCCAGTCCGGCCATGGTAAAATCCCAAATAAACCGAAAACTGCTTTGCAATTCGGCAAGTGTCTGGCCTTCAATTCGGCCATGAATACCGGAACCGTCCCTGAAGGTGACAAAATTTTTGCTCGCGTTTCTACCTCCGTCTACTTTTATGGAAATACCCTGATCGCTGCCCTGTACGACCAGCGGATATGAATTTACATTATTTTGGCTGCCATTAATATCGGCTGTAATGGTCACCTGTCCGTTTAGGTCACTTTCCCCTTCTACTTCCAGCTCAGCCAATGTAGATAAACCATCTACATTTAAATCTCCGGTTAAGCTGGTATTACTGGCATTGGCCACTGTTAATGTACTATTTAAAGTAGTAGTGCCATTGAGGGTAGTGTTTCCATCCACTTCCATTGTGCCTGTAGCAGTGATATTTCTATGGAAAGCATAAGGAACGAAATAAAGTGCCTGATTTGAAAATTCTTCAAAGTCTGTAGCGTTTTCTTCCAGTTTTATTTCTACCATCAGGTTTTTAGGTGTGCCATCCCAATCAATATCCTCAAAATTACCAGGGCTGTTTCCTGTGGAATTCCCTTCCCCAATGATTACATTGATCATCCCGAATTCATCTGTTTTTGTCAGTTGTTCTTCCTGATAATCAGTTCCTCCTGCAGCATTTAGAATGGAGAACCTTATGGTCAATTCTGTATCGCCAATATGACTGCCTACTATGTCTACTCCTGGGATCTCAAATGCATTTTCGTCAATGAGCACAGCCTGATAGCTAATTCCATGGGATTGTGCATAAATAGATGAAGAAATTATAAAAAACAGTAGAAAGTTGATTAAAAGAAATTTCATGATATTGGCATTTTAAATAGATAGGCATTAGAAATTTTATTTGTGTAAAATTTTTATCAATACACCAAAACCGAATTGGTGTGTAATCAGGCTGAGTTCTTCCTTGTCATCAGGATTTCCTTTTAAAAGCGGGAAACTTTTGCCACCCATGTATTGGAAAAACAAGGCCACATCTTCAGAGAAACCATAACTTAAACCAGCTCCTCCCCGCACAAAAAACAAGGGTTGATCGAATTGTTCCACACCTTTCAGGTTATAGGCCTGGTTGTTTATTTGCTGGGTACCGGTAATTAAAAATTCACCAGAAAAAGTCCCTTTAATGAAAAAAATCAGGCCTTCACGGCCTTTTACAAATCCATTTTTTCGGTTGAAAAAATCACCAATTCTCCACAAGTCATATTCCAGACCCACATTTCCCCCCAAGTAGGCCATGTCCCACTCGAAATAGTAACTTCTTTCACTTCCAGATGCGCCATATTTATTATAAGTAACATTGGCTAAAACTTTAAAATTTTCAGTGAATACAGGCAATTTATAGCCAGCTTCCATATAGCCATAACTTCGGGAAAGCAGATTATCCAGTTTATTCCCATCAGAATTTTTGTAATCAAATGTGGAAATGGTTTTACCCATATTCAGCATCAGTTGTTGGGCGTGTGTAATCTGAAATGAACAGAGGAGGCAAAGTATTATTAAAAATTTATTCATGTCTATTCTTTAATGATTTGACGGACGAAATGAGTAGTGTTGGAATGAGACTGGAAAATATATTGGCCTGTCGGAAGTTCGGAAAGGTTAATCTGAAAAGAGGAATTTGGAGGGAAATGCTTTTCCAGCAATAATTTTCCCATTAGTGAAAAAATCCTGATCTGAATGTCCTCATTAGTCTTTTTCTGAAAGTAGAGAAATAGCGTTTCCCTTACCGGGTTGGGGTAAATCAGAGGTGAATTTTCAGCTTTGTATTTTTTGTTCTTTAAAATTGGTTGAATAAACCCTGGCTTTAAAATTTTTCCAGAATGCACAAAATGGCCGGTTACCCCAGATTGTCCTACACTTTGCTGAAAATAAATATTTTGTTTCCCCAAATGGATAGCACTGGAAATTCCTGAAGATCCCAGAGTGCTTCTAACAGCCAGAGGTTTTTGAGCCTTTGCCCTGTGGAAAAAGAATATTAAGGCAATTAATAAAAATAATTTCACGCCTTTAGTAAGATTGGTTAGTCAAAAATTAGCAATTGATTAGTGGTTTCCGGAGAAACATCAGTTCACTAAACTTACGTAAAAATACCGAAGAGTTCAATTTCAGGATAAAATACCATATTGTCAGCTTGTAATTTGTTGCGGTGATCCAAAAACATAAATGCAGAAAAGCAAAGAGGGGACCTCAGCAGGCATTGTATTTTTGCAATCCTGCATTCTGTTTAGGTCTTTGCCAGGACACAGGGTTTTTCAAATGGGAAAACCCTCTCAGGGAATTCTGAATTTTGGTAATTTTCACCGCAATCCGTTATAATTATTCAGTTTTTTAATTTATTCTTTTTTCTGATTTATCAGTATTTTATTCTCATTCATCCCAATTAATTGCTATTTCATTCATTATTCGCACAAAATCAGGTTAATATCCTTTGATAAATCAATAATTTCCCTAACTTGAAAATTGATCTTATTCCAACTAAGTACCAATACTTATTGATATTGAGCAATTTCATCTCAATATCAATCAATTGTGACAAGATCGGATACTTTTAATTTTATCCTATTACTTACTTAATGAAAATGAAAAACACTAACAATTCCCACCCTAAGGGGAAGATAACTTCCTTTTTCAATGCCCTATATAACAACCTGGATTCGGCATCAGGTAAATTTGAAAACTTTTGCAGAGATTATATTTTAAGGCCTTTCAGCTGGCTTTTTTCAAGAGTAGATCCCTGGAGTTATACGATAGAAGGGACTTTATTTAAGAAAATTCTTCAGGTTTCTATCTATCCTATTTTTATGGCAGCCACTTTTGTGATCGGTTTTAAACTGGTAGAAGATGGCTTTACCATAAGGACTTTTCTGGGGAATATAGTCATGTTCCTGATTTTCGGGGCTATTTTCGCCCCTTTGGAAAGGTTAATTCCTTTTAGCCGAAAGTGGCTTAAAGATGATGAAACTACCACTGATATCATGCTGTTTTTTGGCGGGAAATTCTGGGGGGATTATATCAATGGTCCATTGCGTCTGGCTACTATTTCTATTGTGGTACAGGAGATTTCTCCGGAAATAGGTCGTTCTATCTGGCCAACTTATCTGCATCCTGTTGTTCAGGTTTTATTATTACTTTCCGTCAGGGATTTTTTCAGATATTGGTATCACCGCTGGATGCATGAATCAGAATTTATGTGGCGGTGGCATTCTGTTCATCATTCTTCAACAAGATTATATTGGTTTAATGGGACACGGTCTCATCCTTTAGAAGGACTGGTTTCCAGCTTTTTATGGGCTATTCCATTGGCTTTTGTACAGGCTCCGGTAGAAATTGTTTTTGTAACTGGTTTGCTCAGCAGAACCATTGGTAGATTTCAGCATACTAACATGGATTTGATACTTGGTCCTTTTGACTATATTTTTTCATCGCCAAAAAACCATCGGTATCATCATTCTAAAAATATTGAGGAGGGAAATTCCAATTATGGAGGAGATGTGATTTTCTGGGATATTCTGTTTGGAACTTTCTATCTGCCCAAGGGTAAAAAGCCAAGTGATGAAATAGGCATTGGAGATATGCCCAACTTCCCCAAAACATTTGTGGGTCTGATGCTGGCTCCATTCAATTATGGGAATTTAAAAAAGAAAGCCAGACACCCTCATACGGTGGAAGAAGAAGAAAAAGTGATGGCAGGTTCTTCCTGATACAAGATTATGGATGAATTAATAGTCTTCGCCATAAAATTCGATGACTACATCACCGATGGCTTTAAAGCCTACAATTTCCAATGTAATTGGAGGCTGATGGCTTAATGGAGAAGGGGAGGGTTGGTGATTTCCGGCAAACATTTGCTGGATAAAGTTTTTCCCACCCTTTCTTTGCTTAATATCGCCAATTAAGCAGACCAGATTCCTTTTTACCTGGGTGTTTTCAGGAACTTTTATTTTTAAATTTCCTATGAGGCTATAACTTTCAATTCGAATGTGCGTGAATTTTTTTGCAATTTCTCTCAGGTCGAACATTGTATCCCCAATACCTATGATTACTTTCATATTGGGCCGGGTAATATCCAGTTGAGTGAAATTCCTGTCGCCAATTAAAGTAAAGTAATCGGCTTCATCAAAAGCATCTCGGAAAGTTTTGGCAGGACTGTTTGAAACGTAGGGCTGCTGAGGTGCAGCGGGTCTTTTAGAGGGGAAAATCTCGTGGGCCTGGGGAAAATCGTAAACGGCATTTTCCAATTCTTCAATAGATTTTGCCTCATTGGCGATTTTCAGCCTTTTTTCATATTCTGTAATTTCCAGGTCATTTTCAACAAAGGCATTGCCCAACATAGCCAATACTTTGTCTTTCAGCTTGGGCAATCCAAAAACTACCGGCCTTTTTTCTTCTTTTTTACGATTGTCCTTATAATTATTCTCCATTAAAACAGGCGACTTCAGATAAATGATATTCGTTGAATAACAGCTAATCCTAATTTTGTAGTTAGTTGAAGAAAGTTTTAAAAAATTACATCAACTGTTAAAAAAAAGATCACTTCTCTAAAGTTAAACAAATGCGAGAAATAAAGGAAATAGTTTTTCATAAGCCAACTATTTCCTGTTTTTTTCAGGAAGCCTTTTCAATGCCTTTGGCCACAAAATATGGATTCAATAAGTTTTCCTTATTGTAAACCACTGGTTCGGTTTTGCCAAATTGCAAGACCACTCCTCCAGCTTCTTTCACAATAATATGAGCTGCTGCAGTATCCCATTCCATGGTTGGGGCAATTCTTGGATAAATGTGTGCGGCACCCTCGGCAATAAGCATAAATTTCAGAGAACTTCCCATACTTACAATTTCTGGATTTTTCAGGTTGGAAATGAACTGGGTAGTTTCTTCATTCATGTGAGATCTTGAACCAACAATTTTCAGGTTTTCATCAGCAGTAGAGTAGGAGGCTGCATTTAATTGTTCGGATTCCCCATTTTCACTTTTAAAAGCACCATTCGATTTTGAAGCCCAGTACATTTGAGCTTTCACCGGCACATACACTACTCCAAGTATTGGCTGGTCATTGTGGATGAGGGCAATATTTACGGTAAATTCACCATTCTTTTTGATAAATTCCTTGGTACCATCAAGCGGATCTACCATCCAGAAATATTCCCACTTACTTCTTTCTTCATAAGAAATGGATTTCCCTTCTTCGCTTAATATGGGTAATTCTGAATTTTTTAATACTGCCACAATAGCTTCATGGGCCAATTTGTCGGCCAGGGTAAGTGGAGAATTATCTGATTTGGCTTCTGCTCCAAAATCTCCGGAATGATATACCTCCAGAATTTTTTCTCCGGCTACTACAGCCACTTCCTTGGCTTTTTCCAGCCAGGTATTTAAAAAATTTTGATCCATATCTTAAAAAATGAAGTGGCAATCACCAATGCTGATGATTGCCCTTTTAGTATAAATTATATCAATTAAATATTTAAATTATCATACCGGCAGCAACGGTTTCATTAGTAGATTCATCTACTAAAATGATGCTTCCTGTATTTCTGTTTCTTCGGTAACTATCGAAAAACAATGGATTTGTAGTTCTTAGTTTTACCCTTGTAATATCATTCATTTTTATATCCTTATCCTCCTCATTTCTGTGAAGGGTATTGATATCAACCTTGTACAGAATATCCTTGATGATTGCTCTGGCTTCATTACTGGTATGCTGCACATAATACTTAGCTCTTGGTACTGGTCCTTTTGGATTTAACCAGCACAACATTACCTCAATGTCCTGAGAAACGTTTGGTTGATTATTTGGCCTTACAATCATGTCTCCACGACTAATATCAATATCATCCTCTAAAGTAATAGTTACTGACATGGGCGCAAAGGCATTTTCCAATTCTCCATCAAAAGTATCGATTGATTTAATTTTTGATGTAAATCCAGATGGTAATACCAATACATCATCTCCTTTCTTGAAAACACCTCCGGCAATTCTTCCGGCATATCCTCTGTAATCATGGTATTCATCGGAATGAGGTCTTACCACATACTGCACCGGGAAACGGCAATCTACATGGTTCTGGTCGCTTCCGATATGGATAGTTTCCAGCATATAAAGCAAGGTAGATCCTCCATACCAGTCCATATTTTCAGATTTATCTACTACGTTATCCCCTTTTAAAGCACTTATCGGTACAAAGTGTACGTCATTTACTTCAAGTTTGGCAGCAAACTTTCTAAATTCAGCAACAATATCATCATAAACCTTCTGGTCATAATCTACCAGGTCCATTTTGTTCACACAAATGATGATATGTGGAATCTTTAATAAAGAAGCAATGAAAGCATGTCGGCAGGTTTGCTCTAAAATACCTTTTCTTGCATCTATGAGAATAAGGGCAAGATTGGCGGTAGAAGCACCTGTTACCATATTTCTGGTATATTGGATGTGACCAGGAGTATCCGCAATGATAAATTTCCTTTTTGGAGTAGCGAAATATCTGTATGCCACATCAATGGTGATCCCTTGTTCCCTTTCAGCCTTCAATCCATCTGTCAATAATGATAGATCAACATGGTCAAGGCCTTTGGTTTCACTAGATTTCTCCACTGCTAATAACTGGTCTTCAAAAATAGATTTTGAATCGTATAGCAACCTGCCTATCAAAGTACTTTTTCCGTCATCCACACTTCCTGCAGTAGTGAACCTTAGGATTTCCATATTCGATTGATCTGCTTCATTCATGAGTTTTCTAATTTATCTTTTCTGAAATTATTTCTTATTTTGTTTTTTACTTTTTTCCTGCTTTAAGAGCTTTTTATCGGCAGCTTTCACCCGTCTTTCCAGTTTTTTAAAATCCTCTGCCGCTGGAAGGTCTTCAGGAATTATACCTCTGTTTTTCAGAAGGTTACGCACATCTTTGTTGTTTTTCACATGCTCTTTGGTGATTTCTTTTTCTCCATAAAGATTGTGATTCTCCACATTGAAGTTGGTAATCTCTGTTGCGAAATCTTTGGCCTTAATGGTAATGGTTGGTAAAAAATCTGCCAGTGGGCGACTTTTGGGAACCCCCAATTTCAGTTTCATTTCCTTCGTACCACTTCCACCAAACAGGGCCTGATCTCCTTTATTTCTAATTCTGCCAAAACCGAACTGATCAACTCCTCTTTCAAAAATGTTTTTGGAAAATAGAGTCTCCGTTTTCGCCAGCTTAATTCTCGCCCTTTTCCTTTCGTCCAGTTCCAGCCGTTCTTCCAGCAGTTCCTGTTTTCTGGTTTGAAGGGCAAAATAAGCTTGTCCGAAAGCTACTTTTTCTATTTTAGGATCACCGTTCTGAACGATAAGATAACAGGCAAATCTGGTGAGCATAAAATCTTTAATTTTCAGCTCTTCCTCTGGATTTAACCTAATTACCTTGTCTACCACTACAAAGTGATCAGAAACATTTTCCTCTACATTTTTGCAGGCTTCTTCGGCCTTTTTAAGCGTATGCTCAAAAACTTCCCACTCACTATAATCCAGCAATTTTTGTAAATCACGTGCCAGCCAGAACTCTACCTGCTCAAACTCCTGAGCAATAGATTCAAATGCCGACTTCAATTCCTGGATTTTTTCCTGTTTCATTTTAGCAGTTTTTCATGCAATGCGAATTAACAATCTTAAAAATATCCCTGCTTCTTTCTATCTTCCATAGCTGTTTCAGATCGCTTATCATCACTTCTTGTACCCCTTTCTGTTTCTCTGGCTACAGATACCTCATTAATAATATCGTCCATGGTTGAAGCATCTGATTCAACAGCTCCGGTACAGGTCATGTCACCAATAGTTCTGAATCTAATTTGCTTCTCCACAATTTTTTCAGTGGGTTTTAAATTAAGAAACTCTGAATATCCTAATAGAGAACCATCCCTTTCAATACATTTTCTTTTATGTGTGAAGTAGATAGATGGAATTTCAATTTTTTCGTATTTGATGTATTGCCAAACATCCATTTCAGTCCAGTTACTAATAGGGAACACCCTGAAATGCTCGCCCATACTTTTTTTCCCATTGAACAGGTTCCAAAGTTCAGGCCTTTGGTTTTTAGGATCCCACTGGCCGAAATCATCTCTGTGAGAGAAAAACCTTTCTTTAGCTCTGGCTTTTTCTTCGTCTCTTCTGGCTCCACCCAGGCAGGCATCAAATTTATATTCTTCTATGGTATCTAATAAAGTAACCGTTTGCAGTGCATTTCTACTGGCATAAAAACCGGTTTCTTCTTTCACCTTACCCTCATCAATCGATTTTTGCACAGATCCTACGATAAGGTTAGCCCCTATTTCTTTGGCCAGTCTATCCCTGAATTCGATGGTTTCGGGAAAGTTATGACCAGTATCGATGTGTACTAAAGGAAATGGAATTTTTGCGGGGAAAAATGCTTTTCTGGCCAGGTGAGTTACCAGGATAGAATCTTTTCCACCCGAAAATAATAAAGCTGGCTTGTCAAACTTAGCGGCCACCTCACGCAAAACATAGATGGACTCGGCTTCAAGTTCTTTTAGATTATTTAAATAATAATTTTCCATTCTTTTTTCCTAAATTAATTTTTGGTTTTAAAACCAGTTATTTATTTACAAAGGGAAAATCTTTCCCCTTTTATGCCATTAATACTGCAAAAATGACTATTTAATTCTATTAATCACAGCTTTATAGAGTTGTTCTACAGAAGCTTCCAAAGTTTGCTGGTCGGTATGGATCACTATATCAGCATTTTCGGGTGCTTCAAATGGAGAATCAATTCCTGTGAATTTCTTTATTTTCCCATCTCTGGCTTTCTGGTAAAGTCCTTTGACATCCCTTTTTTCACAAACTTCCAAGGGGCAGTCCACAAAAACTTCCATGAACTCAACTTCCCCAATAAGTGATTTGGCCAAGGCCCTGTCTTCCTTGAAAGGAGAAATAAAAGCAGTGAGCACAATCAAACCGGCATCTGCAAAAAGCTTGGCCACCTCACTAATTCTTCTGATATTTTCCTTCCTGTCTTCGTCACTGAAAGTAAGGCCTTTGTTTAATCCGGTTCGGATATTATCCCCATCCAGGATATAAGTGTGCATTTCTTCTTCAAAGAGCTTTTGTTCCAATGCTCCTGCCAAAGTTGATTTTCCCGAACCAGAAAGACCGGTAAACCATAACACCACCGGCTTATGCTTTTTCAACCTTGCTCTGTCCTCTTTTTTGATCTTATGATCGTGAGGAATTATATTTTTATCAGACATATCAATTTAAATTATACCGCAAAACTATAAAAACAATACAAACTGCCGAATAAAGCACCGTTAAAGGCAGCCCTAATCTGAAATAATCCCGGAAATTATATCCTCCGGGGCCATACACCATCAGGTTAGTCTGGTAACCCATTGGTGTCAGGAAAGCTGCTGATGCACCAAACGCAATTGCCACATAAAAAGGTTTCCCATCAATCCCCAGATCCTGACAGAGGGTATAGGCAATGGGAAAAGCAATGGATACTGCAGCTGCATTTGTTATAAATGATGTGAGTAAAATGGTGAGTACAAACAATCCTATTAACAAACCCAGGTTCCCTGTGGGTTTCAGCACTGAAAAAAGTCCGTTGGAAAATAATTCTGCTGTTCCTGTTTCAATAAGGGCCTCACCTAGTACAAGAGCACATACCAGTATGGTAATTAGGTTGAAATCAAGCTCCTTTCGGACGTCATCAACCGAAAACAATCCCAATATCACCAGTGAAGTAAAAATAATCAACAACCCTAAAAATAACTCCAGTATTCCCCCAAGAATCAGGGCGATTATACTCAGGATAATTACCTTAAAAATATTCCTTTTTAGTTTATTGTCGGGAATGGATTCTCTCACTTTTGAAATTTCGTACAATCCTTTCAGCCTTTCATTTTGTTTATGAAAATCCTTTCCAACGGAAAGTAAGAGAAGATCGCCTACTGTAAGTCTCATATTTCCGATTTTCCCGCTTAGTTTTTCTCCATTCCTGTGAATGGCAATAATTGCAGCATTGTATTTACTTCTAAAATCGGTGTCTTTTACTAACAATCCTGCTAGTGAGGAATTGGCCGGGATCACCACTTCGGTAATATCCAGGTTATTTTGGATAAGGTGACTATCGGCTTTTGGTACATAAAAGCCTTTGTCCTCCGACAATAGATCGACAATTTTTTCAGTATCTCCGGCAAAAATCAGCCTGTCATTTACTTTTAGTTTTTCATTGGGTCCTACAGGTGAAATGATATCCTCTCCCCGGACCAATTCAACTAGGTATACCCCATTCAGATTTCTAAGTCCGCCATCCCCTACCGTTTTATTCAGTAAAGGGGAATTTTTTCCAATTCTTGTTTCTACCAGGTATTCCCTTGGTTTCTTTTTCAACATTTCGATCCTGTCCTTATTCTCGGGGAGCAATCTGGAGCCAATAACCAGAATAAACAAAACCCCGGAAATAGTAACAAGTAAGCCCAGGTATAAAAAGTCGCTGTAATTAAGAAGTACTTCATTCGATTGCTCCAGGAAACCATTGAGTACCAAGTTAGTAGAAGTACCCACTACGGTAATCATTCCTCCTAAAATTGTTGCATAAGAGAGAGGGATCAGGAGTTTTGATGGATAAACACCATTTCGTTTCCCCCAGTCGTACACATATGGAGTCATCATAGCCACCATAGGTGTATTATTGATAAATGCTGAACATCCCGCCACAAAACTCATCATTACAAATAAAAATGATCGGGGAGTAGTAGCCCGGGAGAACAGGCGATCGAAAAGGACGGAAATATTGAAGTTTTTTCTAAGTCCTGCTGAAATGAGAATAAGCAGGACTATAGTAAGAATTTGTTTGTTAGAAAAACCAGAAAGGAATTGTTCAGGAGTGATGATTTGGAAAACCAACAACAGAACAGTTCCAGATAAAAAAGTAATAGCAGGATCAAGAAACCCTTTGAACAAGCTGATAATAATCAGAAGAAGAACAGTAAGGGTTAATAATTGATGAAATTCAGCCACAAATATCTACTCCGGTTTTAAAAATTTCAACAAATATCTATATATGTGGAGAATCTTAAAAAGAATTATTGTATTTCTTGTTGATTTTTTATCATCTATCTAATTGAATTAGAAAAATCAGTGGATAATACGATTTATCCACTGATTTTTTAGTGCCAAAGTTTTCAGTTGTTTTTTAATCTAAAACAATTTTCAGGCTTCTCAGGAATGCTCCATTTTTAAGAACCTTTGTTATATATATGCCTTTTTCTGCTCCAAAATCCTTCAGATTAAATTTGGTTTGAATACTTCCGAAATAGCTATTTTTGAAAACCTGCTGACCCAGAGCATTGAAAATCAACAGCTCCACTTTGTCATTTTCCAAAACTTCCAATTTAAGATTTAATTCCCCTGAGGTAGGATTCGGATAAAGGTCAATCCCTTCCTCTAATAAATACATATCATCTGAAATACTATATCTGGCAGATGCACTTCCATTATTGAATGAGAAAGAAATATTATATTCTCCAATTACATTTCCCTGAGCTCCACCTTTATCATAAGCCTTAACAGTTAAATTATAACTATATCCATCCTTTGGAGTTGAAGGAGGCCAGTTAGCATAATTTCCACCATTGTCCCCGAATAAAGCATAAGGTGCCATTCCTTCGGTTTTACTATGATTTGCAGCACCGCCAAAACCCTGGAGCTCAAATTTTACACTTCCAATATTTTCCCCTATAGTATTGGTTCTGATATTCAAATTTTGGGTAGATAATTTGCTTAAATCAATTATACCATTTTTAGAAATAGGATTGTAAAACGTTATTGGTATATTTAGATCAGCGTTTATTAAAGAAATACTTTCAATCACGCCTGAACCACCACTGGTAGGTTCTGGTTTTACTGTAACGGTTACATTATCATCTTTTACCATTCCCTCATCGTCCTTCACTTCTAGCTTATAGGTATAACTGCCTTCAACTAAATTACTGATTTTTAGAATCTTAGTATTTTCACCCTCCATGGTGGAATTATTTGGACCACTTATTTGTGTCCATTTAAAAGTCACCGATCCTCCATCAGGGTCATTTCCATCTCCAAATAAGCTGATGCTGTTTGAAGGTAAGGTCAATATTTGATCAGCTCCTGCATTGGCAATCGGATCTTTTTTTACAGGAGGAAGACTTTCATCTATAAAAGAAAAGTTAATGGTTAATTCTTCCAGTAGATTTCCTTTACCCCCGGGTTGATCAAAAGCTTTTATTAAAAGACTGTAATGAAAACCGGCCTTGGGTGATCCTGAACCCCATTCATTATAATTTCCACCACTATCCCCAAATAAAGCGTAGGGCTCCACACTCTCAGTTTGAGTATGATTTTTCCCTCCACCAGAAACAGCAGTGAGGATAAAACTGATGCTTCCAACCTTTTTAGTAGTCTGAGCTTTAATATTGAGGTTAGTATGTGGTAATTTGGCAATATTAATTTCACCACCATTGGTTATCGGATCATAAATACCAATTGACTGATTACTTGAAGCATTAATTAAAGTAATCCCCTGAATTACATCCCCACCCTTAATTTCTGGTTTTACAATTATCTGAACTTCATCTTCTACAGCTACATTTTCATCATCAGTTACTTTTAATTTGAATTTATATAAACCTTCCACCAAGCCATTAATCCTTAATTCACTAGTAGTTTTATATTGTAAAACTGGTGAACTGGGGCCAGAAACCTGGCTCCACAAAAAGGTAACTTGGCCTCCATCCGGATCATATCCATTTCCCGGAAGAGCAACATAGTTATTGGGGAGGGTAATTTCTTTATCAGGTCCTGCATCAACAATTGGATTTTTATTAGTATTGGGTTTTGGTAATACCGTAATTGTAACAAAATCTTCTGCCAAAGATAATTCATCATCTGTTACCTTCAGACTCAATTTATAAACGCCCTCCACCAAACCACTTACCCTTAAAAAGGATTTATCAGTTTCAGAAAGCACCGCCTGAGAAGGACCCTCTACCTGTTTCCAGCTATAGGTTACACTACCTCCATCAGGATCGCTGCCAGCACCAAGTAACACTACTGTATCCTTAGGGGCAACAATAGTTCTATCAATTCCTGCATCAACAATAGGATCTTTATTAGTATTGGGTTTTGGTAAAACTTTAATAGTTACGAAATCCACTTCCGAGGATAATTCATCATCAGTTACCGTCAGGCTAAAAGTATATATCCCTTCCTGAAGGCCTTTGACATTTAACTTAGCTAACTCCAATCCCGAAAGTTGCAACTGTGAAGGACCACTAACCTGTTTCCATAAAAAGGCGACATCACCTCCATCTGGATCACTTCCTGAACCACTTAGCATAACAGAATCTTTAGGTAAAACAATAGTCCTGTCCAGTCCGGCATCCACTATTGGCTTAATATTCATAGGGGGGGTTACTACCACCATCATTGAGTCATAAGCTGTTGTACCCTCGTCATCTTCTACCATTAACTTGAATTTATAGGTGCCTTCGTAGAGATTACTAGCAACTACTAGACTTGCATTTTTCCCGATTAGTGTGGCATTATTTGGCCCTGAAATTTGTGACCATGCAAATTTTACAGTTCCTCCATCTGGATCAAGTCCTTTTCCGGTAATGGTTACCTGATCGGTTGGTAAACTAATATTTAAATCCGGACCTGCATCCGCTGTTGGATCTTTCTTTGCCACTGGTCCGATATTCACAAGTTCTACATAATCTATCCATTGCCAATTACTTTTGGCTGTTATAGTTAATATATAATCTCCTGAGGCCAATTCAACTGGAGGGACAGAATTCATAGTTCCCAAATAGAACCCTCCTAGTTCCCCTGAAAATGCTGATAAACTTGCGTTATCTCCCAGCATACTTAAAGGCTCTCCATCAAGGGTAAATTCATATCCATCTGGCCAATAAGCTATTGGATTACCATTGTGTCCTGATCTTAATCTGACTTTTACCTGATACTTTGAACCACTTACATTATTTAGTTTAATATTAATTTTATCTCCTTTATCAAAAATGGATACACCTGTTTCCTGACTTAAAATTTTGCCATATATCTTATTGATTTTATACTTTCCTGTTTCTGCAGCAATTGTATAATTATCTTCTGCTTCATAAATTGTAGATGGAGGTGGGGCCACTTCCTCAAAATAGGCAATAAGGTTACTATCCTGAGCCGGGTTGGTAATCATATGGTTCTTGGATTTACCATCAGACCATCCTGTAAATTTATAGGTTTTTCCATTTAAGGTTTGTGGAGAAATCACATCAATCTGACTAGTAAAACCAACAAGTTCATCATGAACATGAGGTGTTTGTTTTGGTGCTCCATCCAGGTGAATTTTAAGTCCGGATGGCTGAGTTTCAAAAGTTAATATAGTTTTTGTTGGATAAATAGTATCGGCTTCAACGGTTGAAAGATTATCGGCATCCTTCACTGTCAATTTAACAATGAAACCCGTTTCACTTTCAAAACTATGCCCGCTGGATGGGATCGTAAATTCCGCTTTTTTACCTGAAATTCCATTGATAAATGGATGTGTATGGTCATCATGAAGAAAATCAACATACCATACAAAATCATTTTCAGAAAGTAATCCATCATCGGTTGCATCTCCATCTAGGATAATCTTTTGACTCGCAATAAATTTACTATTATTTATAGGCGAATTAATGGTCACTACCGGGGGTTCACCCACCTGAATGGTTATTTCTTCACTTTGTACAGTAATTCCGGGAATTATTACACTAAATCGAGCTTTATAAGTTCCGGATTTGGTATAGGTGTGAGCTATTACAGGAGATCCTGATTTGGTCCCATCACCAAAGTCCCAGTTATAAGTCAAAGTCTGACTGCCCAGATATTGTGCTTCCCCGTTAAAATTTACCGTAAGGGGTGTTTCCCCTTTTGTTTTATCTACAAGGGCTTTTGTAATTACTGGCGGGGCAATATTTCCATTTGTATAATATATTTTCCGGAGTTGTCCAGTATTCTGGGCTCCTTTATTGAACATCAGGTAAAAAATTTCTCCTTTTGGGCCTTGTTCAATATCTACCATTCCAAATGTTCCTGAAGGAGAGACAAATTCTTCCATTCTACTTTCACCTGTACCTAGGGAAGTAATATTCAGATTGTTATCCATTTTCAGATAACGAATCCAACTTTGAGCATAATCTGCGAGAAAGTAAGCCCCTTGATACTCTGCAGGGAAATTTCCTCCTCTGTATACAAACCCACCGGTTATAGAATTTCCCCTGTTAGGTTTGTGTTTGTAAGCATATATTGGATCTACAAAATTTGGGCCATTGCAATTTCCATCACTATCTCTGTTTTCGTCTCCGCATTCAGGCCATCCATAATTTGCTCCTTTTACACCATACCTTAAATTTTCCCAGGATTTTTCATGATTATTTCCTCCAACTTCACCCATAATAAACTTTTTGCTTACTTCATCATAAGAAGCTTTAAAAGGGTTTCTTAATCCCCATGCGTATATTTCGGATAACTCTCCATTGGGACCACTGGCAGCCCCACCATTATAAAAAGGATTGTCATTTGGAATGCTTCCATCTTTATTGAGCCTTAATAACTTTCCATGAAATTTTTGGAGGTCCTGCACTTTTTCTATTTCTTGTAAATCACCTATAACTAAAAAAATCTCTCCTGCTTTTGAAATGGCTAATGCTCCCCCCAAATGGTAAAGGTTTTTTCCAAAATTGATATAATTGGCATGGGTTTGCCAGATAATAAATTCAGAAGATATATTGGAAGAGTTTCCTGAGGCAGTAAATCTAGAAAGTCTCAATCTTCCATCGTTTGTAGAGTGATATACATAAAAATAATTATTTGAAGTGAAATCAGGATCAAGACACATTGTCAACAATCCTCTTTCAAACTCTGTATTAAGATTTGGAATAGTTAAAAACAAGGAAAGTTCCGGAGTACTTGCATATGGATCGCAAAGGAATATTTTCCCGTCTTTTTGGCTAATTAAAGCTTTTCCGTTGGGCAGGAATTTTAAATCAGTTGGTTGCTGTAATCCTGAAGTAACTAACTCATCTTTGAAATCATTGGGTAATAAATACCTTGAATTGGCTTTGAAAATAATCTTTGCATCCATTTTGGAATGACCATAAGACAAGTACAAGCTAATATAATTAGTAAAGGCAAATAGTAACAGTAATTTTCTTCCCATTTTGTGATTTGTTAAATTAATAAGCTCCTATTGAGTAGTTAAGTCTTAGGAAAACTTTTGAAGAAATAGCCAACTGTATATAAAGAAATAGTGTCTATCATCTTTGATATGGCAATTGATTATTCCGAATAGTCCTGACTTTAAAAGGGTTTATATTAGTTTTCTGAATTGATAGATTGGTTTGTCCCTCCAGCAATTCAAACTTCAACAATTTTTTAATTTTGTTGAACAACAAATTACACTTTGTTAAACTTAGATTAATTCTTTTATCCTATTGTGACAGGCATTAAATAAGAGATGTTAGTAAGCTTTTGATAACATCCTAAGATAATTCACTTATCTCTTGCTAGTCCCACTAAGTTATTTAGTTTCCTGTTTATTTATAAGCGCAGAATAAAAATCTGCACCATTAAATTAAATAAATGGTTGGTTTTTACGCAATTTAGATGGGATTTTTTTTAAGATAAATATTTTGTGGTTAATGAATGTTAACTAAAAAAATAAATTTGGATTAAGCAGGATTCTTGAAGAATTATTTAAACCTCTCCATGATTTCCTTCCAATTTGTGAAAAGGATACCTTCTTGTTCAAAGAATTTTATAAGGTCGGGATCTGAAAACATTTTGGCTTCCCAAACTCTTTGTTGCCAGGAGTTGGTAATGGTTTTCAGATTTTCTGTTTCCACAGAAGGATGGAAGATAATTTCTGTAATGCCCGGTTTGAGTGATAGAATCAAATCCTTGAATTTCTGGATTTTTTCTTCATAAGTTTTGGCATTAGGGGCACTGGTAAAATTGTCAATTTTAGGCAGACTATAATTTTCTGCATATCGAATTACATCGTCATTTATAGGATAACCCACGGCTCTAAATTTTTCAACTACTGCACTGTCCGATAAATCTATGACGTTAGCAGGTATTTTGTATTCTTCAGCCACCCTAAAGAAAACTTCTATATATTCTGGATGCGCGTAAAGCGTACCCATATGAGTGTCAATATGATCTGGTCTGTACCCTAAGGCGATACTTTTTTCAATTTGAGCTCTTATTTCCTTTTCTACTTCTTTTGCCGAAGCATGTCTAACCACATCAGGAACTTCTCTCCATAATTTTCTTTCGGGATCAATCAGCCCTGGTACTTCTGCAGTATCTTCTACAGAATGCCATCGGTAGGTTTTCCATTCACTGGTTAAGGTTAAATGTAATCCCAAATCTTCCTCAGGATGCGATTTGGCCCAATCAATAAACTCTTCAAACTTTGGACATGGAGGCATTCCGGCTGCTGATTGAATTACATCAGTTTCCAATTGTTGAAAAGTAGCAATATTAGCTTCCTCACACATACCAGCATCATCAGCATGTAAAATGATCACTTTTTTCCCTTTAGGAAACCCTAGTTTTTCTGCCCAGTTTGCAGGCTGATCTGTATCGCCACTTTCTTTTTGCTCATTGGTACAGGAAATAGAAATCAGGATTGTAAATAGGAATAGGGCAAATTGATTTATCTGTTGTTTCATGAAGTTTTTTAGCTATTTATTTTTTATACCTTGTCAATATTTATACTGCCAAAACAGAGGACCGGACTATTCAATTTCCTAAAGTTTTGCTGCTTATTTAAGAAAATCCTTTTATTATTTTAGTTTATTTAATGGATGTGTAATATTTGCGTAATTTTTAGGAAGGGGAAAATGCTATTTTATTAAATCCTTTTCCTAAAGAGGAGATGAAATTCTAAGAAACTTAATGCACAAATAATTGTTTATTTAATCGATATAATCATTCTTTAGGTTTGTGATAAAAAGGGCAAAAACTAATTATGGCACCAAATATAAAAGAAGCTAAGAAAAAGTTAGACCAGATCGGATACCTCAACCTTAAAGTGGATCCCTCACTGGATTTAATCGCTGAAATCCAAAAATTAAAAAAGGAAAAAAATGCTGTAATTCTGGCTCATTATTATCAGGAGCCTGTTATTCAGGATATTTCCGATTATTTGGGTGATAGCCTGGCATTGGCCAAAAAAGCTGCTGAAACCGATGCTGATGTGATTGTTTTTGCAGGAGTTCATTTCATGGCAGAAACTGCAAAAATCATTAATCCTGAGAAAACTGTATTATTACCCGATCTTAAGGCGGGTTGTTCCTTAGCGGATTCTTGTCCTCCCACTGAGTTCAAAAAGTTTATCGATCAACACCCTGATCACATTGTAATTACTTATATCAATTGCTCTGCAGATATCAAAACGATGAGTGATATTACCTGTACCTCATCCAACGCAGTAAAAATTATTGAATCTGTTCCCAAAGATCAGCCTATCATTTTTGCACCGGATAAAAATTTAGGTAAATACCTCATCAAAAAAACCGGAAGAGATATGGTTTTATGGGAAGGTTCCTGTATTGTCCATGAGGCTTTTTCTGTGGACAAGCTAATAGAATTACACAACAAGCACCCTAAAGCGAAAATTATAGCTCATCCCGAATCTGAAGAACCTTTATTGAAAACTGCTCAATTTATCGGTTCAACAGCTCAATTATTAAAGTTTGTAAAAGAAGATGAAGGAGAGGAATTTATTGTAGCCACAGAAGCTGGTATTCTTCATCAAATGATGAAAGAAGTGCCCGAAAAAACACTTATTCCTGCTCCTAGTAATGAAGACAACACTTGTGCCTGTAGTGAGTGTGCATTCATGAAACAAAATACACTTGAAAAGCTATATTTATGTATGAAATACGGATCTCCTGAAATTAATTTATCACAAAGAGTAATTGAAGAGGGAAGAAAACCAATAGAAAGAATGTTGGAAATTTCTTAACTCAATGAGGGAAATACCTGTTTACGAATGCCGGCCGGTATTGCTCTTTTAACGAAATGAAAGGAGACTGATGAAATTTGATACAGATTTTTTAGTAATAGGCTCTGGGTTGGCAGGGTTAACCTATGCCCTAAAAGTGGCAAAAAAACTTCCCCAGTCAAAAATTACTATTGTTACCAAAGCAGAGGAGGGGGAGTCCAATACGAAATATGCTCAGGGAGGAATTGCAGTGGTAATTGACCAGGATGAAGATTCATTTAAAAAACATATTAAAGATACCTTGATTGCCGGAGATGGCCTTTGTGATAAGGAAGTGGTGAAAATGGTGGTAAAAAAGGGGCCAAAGAGATTTTGGGAAATTATTGATTGGGGAGCAGAATTTGACAAGCAGTCTACTGGTGAATATGATTTGGGAAGGGAAGGAGGACATTCCGTAAACAGGATCGCCCATCACAAGGATATTACGGGGCTGGAAATGTCCAGAAAACTGATCCGGCAAATTAATGCCATGCCCAATATAGAGGTGCTATCCTACCATTTTGCCATTGACCTGATTACGGAACACCATTTCAAAAATCCGGTCCAACCTAAAAATCAGGAAATTAATTGTTATGGTGCTTATGTGTTGAATCATAAAACCAGACAAATAGAGAAAATTCTGGCAAAAGTTACGCTTCTGGCAAGTGGAGGGATTGGTCATGTTTACAGAAACACGACAAACCCTGTTGTAGCTACCGGGGATGGAATTGCTATGGCTTATCGAGCCAAAGCTTTCATCCAGAATATGGAATTTATCCAGTTTCATCCTACGGCTTTATACAATCCTGGAGAGACACCTTCTTTCCTAATTTCAGAAGCTGTAAGAGGATTTGGGGCTAAACTTAAAACCAAATCTGGTGAGCCTTTTATGTATAAATACGATGAAAGAGAAGAGCTGGCTTCAAGGGATATTGTGGCAAGAGCCATTGATTCGGAATTGAAAATAAGCGGGGATGATTTTGTTTATCTTGATTGCCGGCATTTGGATAAAGAAGCTTTCAGGCAACATTTTCCAAATATCTATGACAAATGTGCCAGTTTGGGAATTTATGCGGAAAAAAATATGATTCCCGTTGTCCCTGCAGCGCATTACCTGTGTGGAGGTATAAAAGTAGATTTAAAAGGCAGAACAAGTGTGGGCAATTTATATGCTTGTGGAGAATGTACACACACGGGTTTACATGGTGCCAATCGACTGGCTTCCAATTCTTTACTTGAAGCATTGGTTTATGCACATACCTGTTATAAGGATGGAATAAAAAAGGTAGAATCGATTGAGGAGCCCGAAGAAATAAATGAATGGAATGCAGAAGGCACGATGGAACCGAAGGAGATGATTCTTATTACCCATACCAGAAAGGAACTTCAGACTTTAATGAGTGACCTGGTAGGAATTGTCCGATCCGATGAGAGATTGGAATTAGCCAGACAAAAGCTCCATTTCATTTATAAGGAAACCAAAAAGCTTTACGAAAATTCTACTTTGTCACCGCAACTTTGTGAATTGCGAAACCTGGTGACAGTGGCCTATCTGATAATTGAGCAATCTATTAAACGACAAGAAAACAGAGGAGGGTATTATAACAAAGATCTGGAACAAAAGTAATTTGAAAATCCTGATATCAGGATTTTCAATATCAGGCCTGAGCCTTTTTTATAAGTGTCATTAAATTGAAAAAGAAGGTGATAAATGCACCAACCTGCCATCCCAGGGTAATTCCTTCATAATAAAGCCAGGTAGTACAAACAGCGCAGGTAAATGTAATCAGCATAAATTTCTTCATAATAGTTATTTGTTAGTGATAATAGTTTGTACTGCTAAATAGATACCCGGGTTTGTTTCCTTAAATTTTGTTTAGTTAACCAAAGTGAATATACAATGGAAAATGTGCAATAATTTGTTTGGTCTCTATTGTTCAAACCAAAGTCCCAAGAGGCCACCTCTTTCATGGTGGTGGAATGTTTTGAAGTTGTTATTTAGCGGATTAATAATAAAGACCAAACTGGCTGCTTTTTGAGTAATTGCTCTACTCGTAATGTGTGGAATCAGGAGGTTCGTTCTTAATATGGGAAATCTTCTCAAAAACTATTAAAGAATTGCCTTTTATTAGATAAATATCTCCTTTAACTTGAAGGCTGTTAAGAAAATGGGAATTTGCTGTATTGAAAGTAAATGTCAGAAATAAAGGAGATTTATAAGAAAAAGATTGTACCGATCACTTTTGAGAGGACAGTTGGGTTGTTTGGGGCTACTACCATTGGAGTGGGTGCTTTGATGGGTGCTGGTGTCTATGTACTTATTGGTCTGGCTGCAGATGTAGCCGGTCCATCTGTTTGGCTTTCCTATGCCATTTGTGGGGGTCTTGCTTTTCTTACCGCCTTCTTATTTGCTGAACTAGCCCGGAAAAACCCTGCCTCAGGTGGGGCTTATGGCTATGTCTATAATTCCCTTGGTAGCCTGGAAGGATTCGTGACAGGCTGGTTCCTGGCTTTGGGAAGTGTATTTGCCTGTGGCTTGTATGCCATAGGTTTTGCGGAATACTTTGCTTCAGTATTAGGATATGATTTTCCGAATTACGGGATTAAGTTAATTGCTATAATTTTGGTTTTAGCCTCTACAGCTCTGAATACCAGAGGAACCAAAAGTGGGGAAAAAGTCCAGAAATTTCTTACCTGGGGAAATGTTTTTATTCTGGTTATACTTATCGGTTGTTCCGTTTTCGCCCTTAATATAGACAATTTGACACCAATGTATCCGAATGGGTTCAAAGGGACAGGGGCAGCCATCGCCATCATTTACATTTCCTTTTTTGGATTTCAGCTTATCGCCAATAATTCTGATGAAATAAAAGAACCCTCGGAAACAGTTCCTAAAGCCATGATCCTTTCGCTTGGCATTAGTCTGTTACTTTACATTCTTATTACACTTACTGCTATTCTGGTCATTCCCTGGCAGGAACTGGCTTCTTCTAATGCTCCCCTGCTGTTGGTAGCTACAAAAAGTCTGGGTGGTTTTGGTTGGGTTTTAATTTCCTCGGGTGCTTTAATAGCCTCCGCAGGGGCCTTAAATAGTACTTTGCTTTCTCAGGGCAGGCAGATTTTTGCCATGGGGAAAAGTCAGTTTTTGCCAAAAATCCTGGGAAAAATACACGAAGCCAGAAAGACACCGCAGGCCGCATTATATGCTGGTGGTTTTCTGATTATTATTGTGTTGTTGTTTTTAGACCTTGAGTTTATTGCAAAATCAGCAAATTTTTGCCTTTTGGTTTCCATGTTGCCCGCCTCTCTGGCTTTAAGAAAAATTTACAAAACCGAACCAGAAAAAAGGCCAAAATTATTGCTGAAAAGGTTACTTCCAGAAATTTCGCTTATCGTTAATATAGCCTTGCTCTTCACGCTTGACTGGGTTTCTTTAACCTTTGGTTTTCAATTACTTATAATCGGAGGTTTGGTTTATTTTTTCTACTCAAGGAAAAGGGAAGTAAGGGGGAAGATCGGTATGAACCTGGTACTATCGGCTAGTAAAAAAAGGTTATTGCTTGGGAAACAAATACGAGTTTTGGTTCCGGTGGCTAATCCGTCTACTCTTAAGGCCATATGTACGGTTTCCAATAGCTTGTTATCACAATCAGGTGGAGAGTTAGTAACCTTATCTGTGGTAAAAACCTCCGATCAGATCGATTTTTATGCAGCTTTGGCGGAAGCGGATTATGCTCTGGATATCATCCAGAAAACAGCCAACATTAAAGTAGGGCCTAATGTACAACTGACTCCTGTAATTCGTGCTTCAAAAAGTATCCCACAGGGGATTGTACATGCAGCTGAAGAGGAAGGTTGCGATTTGATTGTGATGGGTTATGAAGGGAAAAATTCCCAGAAAACGGCCAATATCATCAATGAAATGCTCCATCATGCCAATACTAATGTAGTATTCTTAAAATTTCGAAACCTGGAAGCTACTTTTCCACCAAAGAAAATAGCTGTTAGTGTAGGGAGTAGCCTAAATCTTGAATTGATAACAAGGCTGGGAAGCTGTTTGGCGAAAAGTTTTGGCGGGCAAATCACTTTTTTAACCATTATACCTACCAATGCTAAAGAGGAGCAGAAAAAACAGCAGGAAAAATTATTGAATAACATCAAGGTTCAGCAAAGGGGCAATACTTCAACATTTGAAATGATATCTTCTGATAATGCCCTGGAAACATTGATTGAAAAATCGAGTGAATTCGATTTATTAATTGTGGGAACAAGTAAAGTAAAATTATTGGAAAGAGCTGTGGTTGGCCATTTTAGCACTCAGCTGGCAGAAAGGGCGGCATGTTCAATAGCGGTAGTCAGAACGGTAACTACCGCTAAAAAACTGATTAATTCGGTTTACTGATTAGCAAATTATTTTTGATAAATCAATATTTGTTCAGGTAATAATCAACCGTTTTGATGATGCCGCTTTCGAAATTTTCGTCTGCTTTCCATCCTAATTCAGTCTCAATTTTTGTGGCATCGATGGCATATCTTCTGTCATGGCCGGGTCTGTCCTTTACAAAAGTGATAAACTGGGTATAAGAACCAGATTCCAGTGGTTTTTTCTCATCCAGAATTTTACAAATCGTATCTACAATGTAGAGATTGTTTTTCTCATTCCGTCCCCCAATATTGTAAGTTTCACCTGATTTTCCAGTATGAAAAACCAGGTCAATTCCAGTACAGTGATCGATCACATACAACCAGTCTCTGATATTCTTTCCATCTCCATAAATGGGGATAGCTTCTTTATTAATGGCTTTACGAATGATGGTTGGAATAAGCTTTTCATCATGTTGCTTTGGACCGTAATTGTTCGAGCAGTTGGTGGTAACCACATCCATCCCGTAAGTGTGGAAATAACTTCTTACGATCATATCACTGGCAGCCTTAGAAGCACTGTAGGGACTATTTGGGGCATAGGGAGTCTCTTCTGTGAATAATCCAGTTTCCCCCAAAGTGCCGTACACTTCATCAGTGGAAATATGATGAAACCGGCAATCTTCATACTCTTCTTTATATTGAAAGGGTCCATCCATCCAGCGATTTCTGGCTACATCCAAAAGGGTAAAAGTTCCATTAACATTGGTTTTAATAAATGCTTCAGGACCTGAAATAGAGTTATCTACATGAGATTCGGCTGCGAAATGAATTACTCCTCTTATATCGTGTTTTTCAAATAAACTTTCTATTAAGCCCCTATCGCAAATATCCCCCTTCACAAACTCGTAATTCGGGTTACCTTCGGCCTCTTTCAGATTTTCAAGATTTCCTGCATAGGTCAGGCTATCCAGGTTTATGATTGTATAATCTTTATATTTTTCCAGAAAATAGGGTACAAAATTGGATCCTATAAATCCGGCTCCCCCGGTTATTAATATAGATTTATTCATTTGATTTTAAGTGGTTGGATAAAATTAAATGTATTCAATTGTGATGTAATTCTTTGATATTCATATGATTATTCTTAAAAACAGATTAGTACCGGAACTCATTTATGCATTCATTTAAACTATCCCTCCAGTATGGAATATCTAAATTAAATTTTTCCTGAATTTTTCGGGTATTCATCACACTATAAGCTGGCCTTTTTGCTGGCAGTGGATATTCTTCAGTAAAAATTGGTCTTAGATTTATTTTTATTGAAGTAAGGTCAAAAACAGCTTTGGCAAAGTCATACCAACTGGCAACCCCCTTATTGCTGTATTGATACAAGCCAAATTCCTCTTCCCGTAAACCATCTGTTTCAATTTTATCAATAATTGAAATGACAGCCTGAGCCAAATCCCTTGCGTAAGTTGGTACTCCAATTTGATCCATCACCACACCAAGACTTTCCCGCTCTCTTCCGAGTCTGATCATGGTTTTCACGAAATTATTTCCAAATGAAGAATACAGCCATGAAGTTCTTATGACTATAGATTTTGCATTGAAATTCAATGCATTTTCTTCCCCGGCTTTTTTACTTTCCCCATAAATACTCAAAGGATTTATCTTGTCTTCCTCTTTGTAGGGTTTATTTTGATCTCCGGAAAACACAAAATCAGTGGAAATATGTATGAATACAGCCCCGGTGATTTTAGAGGCCGAAGCAAGGTTTTTTACCCCATCTGCATTTATTTTAAATGCAGTTTCCTGTTCACTTTCTGCTTTATCCACAGCAGTGTAGGCCGCACAATTTATACAAAAGTCGATTTCATTTTCCAGAAAATAGCTGTTCACACTTGTAGAATCGGTGATATCCAGTTCATCCACATCCACAAAAATGAATTGGTCAGGATGACCTTTGGCTATCAATTGTAACTCATTTCCAAGTTGTCCCTTACTTCCGGTTACCAGAATGGTTTTCATGAATAGATCAGATTAAAAATTATTTTCGGCTTCTTTAAGTGTTTTTAAGTATTTATCTTTTTCGGAGATAATGAGGTGATCATGAGGAATTTTCCAATCGATATTTAGTTCAGGGTCATTGAAAATAATTCCAGCCTCAGCCTGAGGCGCATAAAAATTATCACATTTATACTGAAAAATGGCGGTTTCACTTAACACCACAAAACCGTGGGCAAATCCTCTTGGAATAAATAACTGGAATTTGTTTTCAGCACTTAGTTCAATAGCAAAATGTTGCCCGAATGTAGCTGATTCTCGTCTTACATCCACACAAACATCCAACACCTTTCCTTCCAAAACTGTTACTAATTTTGCCTGTGCGTGTGGATTAAGCTGATAATGTAATCCACGGATTACCCCATAACTGGATTGGGATTGATTATCTTGTACAAAATTGATTTTTGTTCCGGTTCCTTTTTCAAATTTCTCCTGGTTATAACTTTCAAAAAAATATCCTCTTGGATCGCGAAAAATTTTGGGTTTAATAACAAAACAACCTGAAAGTTGGGTTTCCTCGACTTGCATTAAAAAATTGTTGATGGAAAAAAATAGTTAATACAATTTTAACGATTTTTTTGACAAGTATTCCATGGAACACGAATAAATGAAATGAATAAATAGTTAAAACTTAGAAATATCTCCTGGCTTTATGAGTCGAATATTGGCTTTTTACAATTCCAATAAAAAATCTAATGATCTTTCCTTGTGGATTGGGAAGTACATTTTAGCAAGTAGTTAAAGCAGAAAAGAGAATGCCAAAAATTAGCATTCTCTTTTTTTAATGGGATTAATCATTCAACAACAAATTTCTTTAAAAGGATTTTTTCTCCAATTCTGAATTGAGCAATATATAATCCCTTTCCCTGCTGAGCAAAGTCGAATGAAGTTTCCAACTGGGAAACACTATTTAATTCTAAGATTCTTTGCCCTAATGTATTTACTACAGATAATTCTATAACCTGGCCAATTTCTGCAATGGCATTAAAATTAACAAGTCCACTCGTTGGATTTGGGTAAATGGCTAAATCTTGAGTGAGTTGATTTTCTTCATTTGAAGGTTCTAAAATGCTTGCAGCAATTCTGGCGGCAGGTTTCCCTGGTGCCGTTGCTGTGGATGTTCTTCTTTTTCCATCGGGTCCTTTTAAGGTCCAAACAATTGTCTCTCCAGGGTTAAGTGGTACTTCAAATTGGGCATACTGTCTTCCCGGTTTGAAGGCAGAAACCTGCCCTTCGTCTTTCACCGGATAAAATCGGTTATTTCTGCCAATTGGGATGATTACAAACGACTTATTTTCATTTTTATAACCGAATATAGCCTTATATTTTCCGCTACCATCAGCAACAACTTTTTCCAATACAGGTCTAACTGCATGTCTTGGCCGGCTTTCTTTTATTACCAATTCCACTGCTTTGTCTGCCTGAACGAAACCATATCCAGTACCAAAATCAAATCGCTTGTCAAACTTGCCTTCAGTAAAGGGGTCATCCATATCGACAGAGGTTTTCTGGAAAATTCTTCTTATTTTAAAAAGTTTTAAATCTTTCCCTGATGCCTCCTGCATCATTGAAACAACTGCTGCTACATGTGGTGCAGAGGCAGATGTTCCAAAAAAGTTGGGAAACCCATCTGGTTCACCAGCAAATGGAGGGTTGAATGGCAGGTCATTACCAAAAAAGGTAGTATTTCCGCCATCGGGGCCTGTAATATCTGGTTTTCTTAAAACTACCGGTCTTCTTAAAGGTTTGCCATTATCTCGAAACAAAAGAGGAGTACCTCCTGCAGAAGAAAAAGAATTTATAATAGGTTCAGTTACATTGGAATTCCATTCAGGTGTATTGAACCAGGCCGAAGCCCCCACAGCTATTGCACCATAGGTATTGGAATGTCCTACACAGGTACTGCTTTTTGTGTCGTATTCAATTAGGTCCGGAGTATCGCCATAGTTCACCCATTTAATCAAATTGGGATCGGGACCTTCATATTTTACTATTAAAACATCTACACTTGCTGCTGTAGCCCCTCCATTAGTTACTCCTACAATTTCTACAGGATCGCCATCTATATTAATGTTCACTCCTGCCGAGATGATGGTAGAACCAAAAAGAATAAAAACATCCAAATCAGTATCAGCTCCTATTCCACTGGCCGAGAAAAATGGATCATCCCATTGGAGAGAGAAAACAAATGAACTCCCTGGACCTATTGTAACTGATTGGAAAATGTCTCCTCCGCCAAAGTCATGGGCAAATCCATTGCCCGGTCCCAAAGGTTCAATACCTGAATTGTTAAATCCGCTTTGATACGATTCCCGATTACCATTGCCGGCAGATGACAGGTAAATACTTCCTTTCCTGTTTACATAGTTAGCCGCCTGAGCGATTACCCCATTACTGAAAAATGGTTCGGCAAAATAAGCGATGTCATCCACAATGATATCACATCCGGCTTCTTGTAATGCCACAATTCCATTGGCAAATTCTGCCTGGCCAAGAAATGCTGTATGAAATGCCAAATCAGCTCCAGGGGCAACATCATGAATAATTTCGAGCATGGCTCTTCCTTCGTCTGATCCTGTCAACACGCCATTTTCATCTGGTGGCAAATCAAGTAAAACCTCTACTCCGCCAGCTGGTAGATCTCCGGTGCTTATTCCCAAGGCTTCCCCTCCCAGATTATTATAGCTATCGGAAAGGACACCTATTTTCAGTCCTTTTCCTGATGTTCCAAAATTAGATCGGGCTACATCTGAATGTAAACTCACGTCTCCCTGTGAAGTAGTAGACCCTTTGTTGGTAGATGGTTTGTATGCCGGACGAGCAAATTTCATGGAATTAACTTTTTCCAACTCTCCAATTTTGTTTATAGGAAATAATCCGGAAACCATTCTGCCATAAGCTGATCCTCTTTTAAGCCCTATTTTTTTTAATTCGGCCAGAAGTTTCGATCCATTTCCATCATCGGCCACCGCTTCAATTACTACATCATTACCAATAGTATAAGACAAATCCAAAGCCTTAAATCCGCCAATATCAGTAGTAGTAATGCCTTTTCTAAGATTTGCAGAAGTTTGAAGATTTAATAAAGTTGATGATACCTTCGATGAAGATTTTCCTGGTATGTTTTCAATTTGAGCCTTGGTACTGAAAGCTAAAAAAATCATGATTACCAATAGGTAACAAGCATTGTTTTTAAAATAATTGTGTTTCATTTAATTGGGTTTTTATTAGTTAAAAAATATAGTTTCGGAGCTTTTTAAGGGTAAAAAATTCCTAAAGGAAAATTCAAAAATTTTCCCAAAGGGTTTAAGGCAATTTTAAAAGTGTTAATAAGTAGATGGATGGAAATAACCATCTTATAATTTATCAAAACTGATTGATATGAAGATGCTCAATATTAGAAGTACAGGTACCTAATTTGTTTGGATTGGAAATAAAAAATGCCCACTCAATTTTGGTTGTTCAAGCCAATAATTGAGTAATGAAATTTGATTTTCAGAAACGGTGGTTTATAGATTTAATAGGTGAATTTTGTTAGTATTGATTTTGAGAAAAATGTATTTTCAAAATAAAAAAACAATACAAGGCTGGTTGACTTGTAATATACAAAGTGAACTTTAAAATAAAAAAATTCACCATTAAAAATATTTATGAATTTGGTAAGGGGCAGTTAACTCCACTTTGGGAAATAAGTTAAAGTTTTTCTATCCTACTTCTTGATTTAAAGAAGGTCCCTTGTGGATAGACCCAAGTTTAAGAATCAGAAAATTTACCCCTGCCTCAATATTTCCTGTTGATATTCCTTTGGGGAAACTTGTTTTTTCCTTTTAAACAGGCGAATGAAGTAGGAAAGACTATTAAACCCACATTCCATGTATACATCTTTTATTCTGTTTTTCGGATTGTTGAGAAGGCTGGTGGCCAGCTTTATTCGTTCATTGTTTATAAAATCAACAGGGGAAATGCCCATCTCATTTTTAAATACCCTATAGAAATTGGATTCACTCATACACACTTTTTCGCTTAATTCTTCAATACTAAGTGATTTATCCAGGTTATCTCTAATGTATTGAATGATAAATGCAAGTCTGTTATTTCCCCCCATGCTCAGGGTTTTTTCTGTATAAATCTTTTTAGTTTCTGCCTGAAGAATTCTGATCACAAGTTCCCTGAGCATATAATCAGCAAAAACATCTTTTGAAGTATGATTCTCAGTAAATAAATAAAGCAGGCGATGGATGATCTGGTGGATGGCTATATCATTGGTAAAGTGGAAATTATAGTCTGTAAAACGCCATTCTTTATTATCTGACTTGGGCATATTCTCATTCAAAAAGTCTATAATTTCCTTTATTTTATCTTCTGCTATGGTCATCGCCAGGCATCTTGTTGGGTCTTTAAGTTTTGCATCCGGAAAATCTATACACATGGGCTCTCCGGCAGGCAAGATTAAAGATTCACCAGGTAGGAAATCAAATGATTGCATTTGGTTGAGGTGCATGATTTTTTTGCCTTGTAACATACTGGCCAACACAGGATGATTGAATTCGAGTAAAACCCTTTCGGCTTGCTGATGTGTTTCAAAAATGTGCATTTCTGCACTTTTAAGGGTATAAGAGGTTTTGTTCTCCACCAGGTTTTCCAATCTCCGGTTTTGGAAAAATTGTTCTGAAAGGGACATATTTGTTATGTTTTGGGTTAAGTCGGTTTATGGTAATGATAAATATGAACAATTTTTCATCAAAAATCAAATTCTATAAAATAGTATAATTATGAACTATTAAAGTATAATATTTTTAATATGTTACTTATTTAAGTTTTAAATTTTTATTTCTCGTTAATACATCACATAAAAAGCTAGTTATATTTTTGCAAGAGGAGGCTTTTGGAAAATATGCTGGATAAAGGTTGCTAGGATTGTTCACCTTTATGATAGGATTGGTCAACTTTTAGTAAAATGTTATGAATAAGTTTGTATAGTGGGCACTAGGCCAAAATGAGGTAAATATTATTTAACATAACCAAACTAGTAAATATGAGTGATGTATTAACCACCACAAGCAATGTGGTAGAAAAGCCAATTTTCAAAAATCAGTATGATAATTTTATAGGAGGGAAATGGGTAGCTCCCGTAAAAGGAGAATATTTTGAGAATGTATCACCGGTGGATGGAAATTCATTTACAAAAATCGCCAGATCTACTTCAGAAGATATAGAAAAAGCTATTGATGCAGCATGGGCAGCAGCACCAGAATGGAATAACTCATCAGCCACTTTCAGAAGCAATATTCTATTAAAAATAGCAGATGTTATTGAGCAAAATTTAGAAAACCTGGCCAGGGTAGAAACCTGGGACAACGGAAAAGCACTTAGGGAAACCAGAGCTGCAGATTTACCTTTAGCGGTTGATCATTTCAGGTATTTTGCCGGTGTAATAAGAGCTGAGGAAGGTTCTGTAAGTGAACTGGATTCCAGCACGGTTTCTATGAATGTTTTGGAACCTTTGGGTGTGGTAGGACAGATCATTCCCTGGAACTTCCCACTTTTAATGGCCGCCTGGAAAGTAGCCCCTGCACTTGCAGCCGGAAATTGTGTGGTGTTGAAACCTGCAGAACAAACTCCGGTAGGAATTATGATCCTAATGGAACTGATACAGGATATTTTACCAGCGGGTGTGCTTAACGTTGTAAACGGTTTTGGAACTGAGGCTGGTAAACCATTGGCTTCAAGTCCAAGAATTAATAAAGTGGCATTTACCGGTGAAACCACCACCGGCCAGTTAATTATGCAATATGCTTCTAAAAATATCACTTCTGTTACTTTAGAATTAGGAGGTAAATCACCTAATATTTTCTTTGACAGTATAATGGAAGCAGATGATGAATTTTTTGATAAGTGTCTGGAAGGTGCAGTAATGTTTGCCCTAAACCAGGGAGAGGTTTGTACTTGTCCGTCCAGGATATTAGTGCAGGAAAATATTTATGATGCTTTTATCGAAAGGGTGATAGAAAGAACTAAAGCGATAAAACTTGGCCATCCGCTGGATCCAAATACCATGATGGGTGCCCAGGCTTCCAATGACCAATACGAAAAAATATTAAACTACATCAATATCGGTAAGGAGGAAGGATGTGAAGTGCTCGCAGGAGGAGCAGCTGCATACAATGAAGGTTTAGAAGGTGGATTCTATATTCAACCAACTATTTTGAAGGGCAATAACAAAATGAGAGTGTTCCAGGAAGAAATTTTTGGGCCAGTTGTATGTGTTACTACTTTTAAAAATGAGGCTGAGGCAATTGAAATTGCCAATGATACCCTCTACGGACTTGGTGCTGGTGTTTGGACAAGGGATATGCACCAGGCTTACCAAATATCCAGGGCGGTTCAGGCAGGACGAGTTTGGGTAAACTGTTACCATGCTTATCCTGCTCATGCCCCATTTGGAGGTTACAAAAAGTCGGGAATAGGCAGAGAAACTCACAAAATGATGTTGAACCATTACCGACAAACTAAAAATATGCTCATCTCCTATGATAAAAAAGCGTTAGGATTCTTTTAAAATTTAATTTTTCAAGTTGTAAGCAGTTTAACAATAAAAATTTTGAGCTACCTGCAATTTTATTGCAGGCAGCTTTTCTTATTTTCCACCTTTCCCTATTTATATCCCTATCTGTTATGAAAGAACGTGTGTTAGTTACCGAAAAAGCCAAAGCAGTAATTGATGAACTGAGAGAAAAACACGGGCCGTTGATGTTTCATCAAAGTGGTGGCTGTTGTGATGGTTCTTCTCCTATGTGTTTTGAAAAAGGGGAATTGCTTTTAAATGAAACCGATGTCTGGTTGGGAACTATTCATGGTTGCGATTTTTATATGTCAAAAGATCAGTTTGATTATTGGAAACATACTCAACTCACGGTAAATGTGGTAAAAGGAAGAGGAGCAAGTTTTTCTTTGGAAATCCCCATGGGCATTCGCTTTGTCATTGAGTCCAGGCTATTTACCGATGAAGAACTAAAGGATTTAAGCCCAATTCATTTTGGAGAAGAATCCTGATTTTAAAATTTGGTATTTCCCAGAAAAAAACATTCCCTTTTAGTCTTTTACAAATCCCTTTTTAAAAGATTTTAGGAGCAATAATTTCATTTTTTGCTAAATTCAGGTTTTCTAAACTGAAAATTTACTTAAAGCTTCAAATGAAACTACTATCACTTACCCTTTTCCTTACTATCCTGTTTTTTAATTCTTGCCAGAAAGAAACTACAGAAACACCCGAATCTTCCGCAGATGAAAGACCAAACATTGTATTAATTATGGTGGATGATATGGGTTTTTCCGATTTGGGGATTTTTGGTTCAAGAATTCAAACTCCCAATATAGATCAACTGGCTAATGAAGGTGTGCTATTTAGCCAATTCTACAATACCTCAAGATGCTGCCCAAGCAGAGCCGCCTTGATGACGGGTCTCTACCAACATCAGGCTGGTATTGGTGATATGACAGGAGATCATGGTTATCCATCTTATCAGGGAAGGCTCAATAAAAGTTGTGTTACAATAGCCGAAGTTTTAAAAGATGCAGGTTATTCCACTTTAATGTCGGGAAAATGGCATTTGGGAAGTGGTAAGGATTACTGGCCCAGACAAAGGGGATTTGAACAATTCTATGGTGTCCCGGAAGGAGGAGGAGTTTACTTTTATCCCTTCAACAGAAAGAGAAGTGTAGTACTGAATGACAGTGTACTTGCTCTGGATGAAACTTATTATTCCACTACCGCATTCAATGAAAATGCTGTAAAATTTATTGATGAGGCCGCTAAAAAAGACAACCCATTTTTCCTATATCTGGCGCATATTGCTCCTCACTTCCCCATCCAGGCTCCAAAGGAGGTGTATCAAAAATATTTGGGAAAGTTTATGGATGGTTTTGATGCCTTGAAAAAAGAAAAGCTGGACCAGCTGAAAAAACTTGGCTTTTTTGGACCACAAATGCAGTTAAGTGAGGTGGATGATGTGGTGTTAAATTGGGATCAACTCACACAGGAAGAAAAAGAATTTTACGACCACAAAATGGCAATCTATGCGGCTCAGTTGGAAATGGTGGATCATGGTGTGGGGGAAATAATTAAGACTTTAAAGGCCAATGGAGCATTGGAAAATACAGCTATTTTCTTTTTATCGGACAATGGTGGAACACATGAAGAACTTGGATTTGATCCTTTAAATATTGAAGATAAAGATAAATTAGGGTCGAATGAAACTTACCGGTCGTATGGCAGGGCGTGGGCCAATGTAAGCAATACACCTTTCCGAATGTATAAGCACTGGGTGCATGAAGGAGGAATTTCCTCTCCGCTTATTTTCCATTATCCAAACATGAAAAAAGCGGATAAATTGAATCATGAAGTAGCGCACATCATGGACATTATGCCTACTTGTGTGGAGTTAGCCGAAACTACTTATCCAGACGAATATCATGGAAATAAAATCTTGCCAATGGAGGGAAAATCACTGTTGCCATTGATAAAGAATGGAAAAAGAGAAGATCATGAAGCCCTTTTTTGGGAGCATGAAGGAAATAAAGCGGTGAGGGTAGGGGATTGGAAACTGGTTGCTTCGTTCCCAGAAGAAGTCTGGCGATTGTATAATGTAAAAGAAGACCGGATAGAGATGAAGGATTTGAGTTCCGAAAATCCAGAAAAAGGGAAGGAGCTCACTGAAAAATACGAAGCCTGGGCCAATCGTGTTGGAGTGGTTGATCGTAAGCTTTTGGTGAAAAAGTAAGATTGAATATTTCTATTACAAGAAGGTTTTTTAAAAAGTAAAATTCAAAATGTAAATTTAATGATCTATAGGATTTAAAATTAGATCAGTTTATCTATATCACAATTCTATAAATATCTGGATATATAATAGATGTATATTGTTTTAAAACCCCTTTCAGGTTTAATCAAATTATGTGGATATTAAATATACTTTTTTATAAGGTTATGAAATTTAAGATTTATAGATCCATTTATTGGGCTATAATGCTTATATCAATTATCCAATTAATAATCTTTTTACCTTCAATCATTATTTTATTAAGATTCTTTTTTGGATGTGAAGGAATTGAACTAAAAGACTTATCTATTAAGATTGGTTTGACTATTTTTTGTTTTCTTTTATTGGGTTTGAACTTCTTGTATTATTCACCAAGCAGGATTAGAAATTTACAACATAGATATTCAAATCTTTCAAAATGGCAGGTTTTGCAAAAAACATGTGTCAGTATTCTAATATGTTTGGCAATTCTAGTATTTAGTGATGATATATTGAGTCTTTTTATCGATATCCCAAAATGTTGAAAAGAAGAATGTGGATATTCCCTTCCACTGGGTTTAGATTGTATCTAAACTCAAATATAATTTCACGACAAAAGTAAGGTTCCAGCTCATGAGCAATTGAATTGCGACTGAAACAAAATCGGCATTTGTTATGCCCGATGTAAATTTTACTGATTGTAACACTTTGCTGTACTCCTAAAAAACAATTAAATGAAGTCTCAGCAGGGTCTGCATTTTCGTGACCCTGCGTTAAATTTAGCGCGCTGCCAATTTGCCGGGTCTACCCTGCAAAGAATTGGAGTACTTTTGTTAGCTATATTTTAAAACTGGTTTTCAAGAAACCCCAGACCTGAATTTATCTAAATATTCAGCTGTTTCCCTTACCAGTTTTTGAACTGCCAAACCATGCTGAATATCCGGTCGGAAAGCTTTCGGATCATCCTCAGTCAGGAAGAGGTAATGAGCATGTACCAATGCTCTCAACCAGCCTGAAGGCACATGTTTGGAAGGGAAACTGGTAATTGGGGCATAGCTGTTACCCAGAAATTGTTTGCTCCAAATTTGAGTTTCTTCTAGGAAATACTCAAAATAATCGGGAGAATGACTGGAATATTTGAGTGCCCCTTTTTCACAGAAGATTTCAAAATCAACCAAATCTCCGGTTCCTGCACTAATTCGGCTGGCAGACATGTGTCCGACTGCTTTGCTCTTGGGATCAAACAAAGACAAGGCACTAAATAGATCCGAGCTTTCAGGCACATCAGGAAAACTACCTCCTTGAACCGCACTTGTAATTTGCAATTGTTCCCCCAGAAAGGCAATTAACAAACTGATTCCATGAGAACCTAAATCGGCCATTGCTCCGCCTTCTGGAGCCGGAGTGAGTCGGTTTGCGCGTTTATCCCTATAACTCTTTTGCAAATAATCCCCGTGATAATATTTTAAATCAAAGTGGATAGGTTTTCCCAGAACTCCTGAATTCCAGAACTTTAAGGCTGCCCGTATGGCTGAGTTTTGCAAAAATTGATGACCGATCTGGATTTTTTTTCCATCCACATTTTTCATCAATTCCACAATAGCTACTTCTTCTTCCTGGGAAGCGCAGACTGGTTTTTCCAAATAAATTTGATTGACTGAAGGCATGGAAAGTGCAGCTTCCAAATGCTCGAAATGTACTTTATTTGGTCCTAAAATAAAGACTGTATTAATCTCCTCATTTTTAATGAAGGAATCAAAATCCTGTGCCTGTTTAAAACCATTTTTCCTGGCAAAAGAGATCCTGCTTTCCTCCCTGAATGAAGTTACAGCTTCCAGCTGAATTTCCGGAACCTGATCATAGTAGTAGGGTAAATTTTTTAAGGCATAAACATGGGGTTTGGCAATTCCTCCTGCACCTATAAATCCAACTTTAATGATTTCTTCCATTTCATCATATTTTTTTAGTAAACTTCTACATTAGATATAAGCGGACATGCCCTTGAGTCGGTTATTTTTACCCGGACTTTCGAAGTTTCTACCGGATCGATTGGTATAATTCTTTTGTAACCGATGGTAGTTTCGCTTCCTACTTTCTGCCAGTTTCCGTCCTTTTCCACTTCAATTTCAAATGATTTTACCCGTTGGCCTAGTTTGATGAATTCCTGCACCAATACATATTTTACTGTTTTAGGGCTTTCCAGGTCGATTGTGAAACTGGCTGAAGTGATTTCATCATCAGTAGCCCAGTAAGTATTTTTATCTCCATCGGTTAAATTTCCTGCGGAATAAGTTTCATCATTTCCTCTGACATTACTTGCAGAAGCTGGTTTTTTGGCGGCCAAATTGGTGGAAAAGGCCTCATCCAGCATTTTCTTCCAGCCTTCCAATGCCGCTACATCATTTTCATGCAAAATTCCCCTTCTGTCAGGTGGAAGGTTAAGCAATAAGTTAGAACCTCTTCCCACAGAGGTAAGATAAATTTCAAATAATTTTTCGGGTGTTTTCACTTTCTCATTTTCCTCGGCATGGTAAAACCAACCTGGCCGGATTGAAACATCAACTTCAGCAGGCACCCAATTTTCACCTCCCTCTGCTCCTGTATTTAATAATTCTGTAATGCCACTTTTTCCTGCGTAAAGCGTATCCGTGCTAATTGTATTCCAGTTGGTTTCGCCCACGAATCCTCTTTCATTTCCAACCCAACGAATATCCGGACCTGCATCGCTGAAAAATATGATCTGAGGCTCAATTTCCCTCACCATTTCAAGCGTAGTCGGCCAGTCGTAATAATTAGCTTTATCAATTTTCCTGGTTTCATTGGCTCCGCCATAGTAGCCGTCTCCTCCGTTTGCCCCATCAAACCACATTTCGAAAACAGGTCCGTATTTATTAAAAATTTCCTTTAATTGATTTCTGTAATAGGTCACATATTCCGGGTTTCCATAATCAGGATGGTTCCTGTCCCATGGAGAAAGATAAATGCCAAATTTTAACCCTTCCTTTTCACAAGCATCTCTTACCGCTTGCACTACATCACCCTCACCGTTTTCCCAGGGACTGTTTTTTACAGAGTGTTCGGTATATTCACTCGGCCAAAGGCAAAATCCATCATGATGTTTACAAGTCAGAATTAAACCTTTCAATCCGGCATTTTTGATCGTTTTGGTCCACTGACTGGCATCAAAAGCTGTGGGATTGAATATTTCAGGGCTTTCATCACCATAACCCCATTCCTTATCGGTAAAAGTATTGGTGGTAAAGTGCACAAATGCATATTGTTCCATCTCGTGCCAGGCAAGTTGTCGCTCTGTAGGTACTGGCAACACAGGCTCAGGGGCTTTTGTTTCCTTCTTTTCTTCCGAACAGCTTATGGTTAAACAAGCAAGAACAAAAATTGCAATTGGGTGAATAAAAAATTTTTTAAATGAATTACGTTTCATTGGAAAGGGGTTGTTGTGTTTATTTTAATATTATATAGGTGTTGCTGTAAATCACACAAGCATTTGATAATGAGGTTGTAACATCATACTAACCTGAGTAATCTGCTTAAAATTAATTGTTGAAATTTTATTAAGCAATTTTTAAATAAGCATTAGTGTTCCATTTATCCCAATCTGATCAGAAGCTTTACAAGATTGAATTTTACTGATTGTACCACTTAGCATTGATCCTATGGTACAAAAAAGCGAAGTTCATTTAGCTGCGGTATTACCGCCAACCTGGTTGGAAATTGCCTGTTTTTATTACCATGCACCGAAAGCGATTATTAACAACTAAAAATTACTTTTTTGTGGTTTGTGTGTATTTATTTAAAAATTATGTGTAATTTTAAGCCTTTAACACATAATAATAAATTGAAAGCAAATAAAAAGCTATTGATTACCCTGCCATTTGGGGACGATGAAAGTGTTTATACACGCTTACTTGGAGATATTTCCAGAGGTGTTTTTGTAAGTGGAGATAGATTGGTTACCACCAAATTAGCTGAGAGATATTATACCAGTATCAATCCGGTGAGGGAGGCGCTCAAGCAATTGGAAGGTGAGGGTTTTGTAACCTCACAGAAGAATAGCGGAGCAAGGGTTACTGAATTTGAATATGCCATGATGCGGGATGTATTTGAAATACTTCAGCTACTGGAACCTTATCTGCTGACCTTTTTCATTGAGGAATTTACCGAAGATCAAATGACCAGGCTTGAGCAAATTCAATTGCAGATGAAACAGGCTGACCAAAAGGATTTTATTTCTTTTCGGGATCTGGATACAGCTTTTCACTGGGAAATGTACCGTCATCATTATAATCAGAGTGCAGTAGAACTTTGGAAAAACAAGAGGTTAATTCTGGTAGCGTCCCATGGGAATTTGCCAATTAGCAAATCCAGAATTGAAGGTGTTTTAAGAGAGCACGATCAATTAATGGAAAAACTAAAATCTGGTAATAAACAGGAAGCAACAGAGGTATTGACACGCCATATAAAAAATGGAGGAGATTATTTCACCAAGTTATTAAGAAGATAATATTGATAAAGCTAGTTAAATAAATAAAATTAACCATCTGATAATGAGGCAGGTATTTATTTAAATATCTGAAACCTAAATATGATTATGAAAATAACAGATATCAAAACTTATGCATTTTGGGCGGGCTTTCGAAATGTTTGTTTAGTAAAAGTAGAAACTGATGAGGGTATTTATGGATGGGGAGAATCCGGACTTTCCGGGAGGGAACAGGCAGTGATGGGGGCTGTAGCCCATTATAAGCAATTTTTGATTGGAAAGTCTCCTTTACAAATAAATGCCATCTGGCAGGAAATGTACCGAAGTCAGTATTTCGAAGGGGGAAGAGTATTGGCAGCTGCCATTGCTGCCATCGATATTGCCTTATATGATGTGTACGGGAAATATCTAAATCTTCCTGTTTACCAATTGCTTGGGGGAAAACAAAGAGACACGATTCCTTTGTTTGTGACCACTACACTGGATTTTGGAGAGGCATTTATAGAGGACGTAAAACAGAAAAAAGAAGCTGGCTGGACGGTAATGCGATCTACTGCCGGTGAAAATGGAAAAGCGGGTGTGGTTACTGAGTTTGATACCCGAAAATCTATAGCCAAATCATCTTACTGGTTTACAAAAGCAAGGGAAGTACTTGGAAATGATGTGGTATTGGGTATTGATTATCACCATAGATTATCTGTAGCTGAAGCCGTTTCTTTTTGCCAGAGAATGCCTGCAGGTACCATAGATTTTATTGAAGAACCCATACGAGATGAATCGATAACCGCTTACCAGACATTGCGATCCATGGTTGATGTGCCTTTTGCAGTTGGGGAAGAATTGACCAGCAAATGGGATTTTGCCCCCTACATAGAGTCTGGTTTAACCAGTTTTGGGCGAATTGATATATGTAATGCCGGAGGGTTTACGGAAGCCATGAAAGTGGCCGCTATGTGCGAGTCGAAATATATTGACATGATGCCGCATAATCCCCTTAGCCCGATTTGTACAGCTGCCTCTATTCACTATTGTGCTGCAATTCCCAATTTTGCTTGGCTGGAATTACCTCCTTATGATGGAGATATGAGTGATTATGATCGTTTTTTTACAAACCGGCCTTTGGTTGAAAATAACGGGTATCAGGTGAATGATAAGCCAGGGCTTGGGATTGATGTGAATGAAGAGGAAATCAAAGATTTGCAATTTCGCTATTGGGAGCCTCCAAGACTGGCCAAACCTGATGGTTCATACACCAACTGGTAAGTCGCAATTTAAATCACACCCAACCTGCAAAATGTAAAATCCGATGAATTCTTCCAAACTCAAAAAAGGGAACAAAAAAAAGTTTTCGGTTTTGGCCCTTATCTTCATTAGTGTAGTGATCAATTACATGGACCGCACTAATATTTCAGTAGCTGCAAGTGCAATTTCCAGTGATTTAGCACTGGATAAGATCGAAATGGGTATAATATTTTCTGCTTTTGCCTGGACCTATTCATTCATGCAAATTCCTGGTGGAATGTTGGTTGACCTTGTGAAAATTAGAATTTTGTATCCTGCCATACTGGTAATCTGGTCATTGGCTACTATTGTGCAGGGAATGGTCAGCTCTTTGTCCGCTTTGGTGGGTTGCAGGATGGCGATTGGTTTTTTTGAAGCACCTTCTTATCCTGCCAACAATAAAATTGTGACCAATTGGTTTCCTGCCGAAGAACGGGCAGGTGCCATTGCGGTTTATACCTCTGGTCAATTTATCGGCTTAGCTTTTTTAATGCCGGTTTTAGCCGTAATTCAGGAATATTTCGGATGGAGAGGCTTATTTGTAGTTTCAGGATTAATCGGAATAATTTGGGCAATTGTCTGGTTTCTGGCCTATCGGGAGAAAAAGGAATCTACTGAGGAAACGGAAGTTGAACCAAAAACTACTAGCAATTCTCCTCAGGCAGTGGTAAGTCTTAAGAATCTAAGAATTGCTTTTACCAATAGAAAACTTTGGGGAATTTACATTGGCCAGTTTTGCTTAGGGGGAACCATTATGTTTTTCCTCACCTGGTTTCCCACTTATCTGGAAGAATACAGGGGTCTGAGCAGTCTGAACACCGGATTTTTGGCTTCTATTCCATTTTTGGCTGCATTTTTTGGCATTTTGTTATCAGGTTTTGTGTCTGATTTTCTGGTTAGAAAAGGCGTTTCCAATGAAATGGCCAGGAAAGCACCGATTGTGACTGGGTTATTACTTTCCAGTTCAATTATAGGGGCAAATTATGTGACCAGTACTACATGGGTTACGGTTTTCTTATCCATTACTTTTTTTGGAAATGGTCTGGCTTCCATTTCCTGGGTTTTTGTATCTTTATTGGCACCTAAAAATATGGTTGGGCTCATTGGAGGCTGTTTCAATTTTATTGGTGGTTTATCCGCAGTGATTACCCCAGTGGCAATAGGTTATCTGGCCAATGATGGTGATTTTAGACCTGCATTAGCCTTTGTAGCTGCATTGGCCTTTATTGGATTAATGTCTTATTTATTTTTGGTAGGGAAAGTGGAGGAAATTAAAGTTAATCCGGAGTTGGAGTAGATCGATAGATTATTCAGAAGTTAAAGAGAAATTTGTTTTTTATAAACTTTCCTCTACCTGTTTAATTATATCCTGCTTAATGGTTTCGTAATCTAATATATTAAAACTACGACCATCAAAATAAATTTCCGAACCAATATTGGCCAGGTTCATAATTCTGGCATAAGGGTCTAATTTCAATTCAATCAATTCGTTGGCTCGATGCATTGAGATATCGCCTGAAAAATTGCTCCGGATTTCCCTTGTTTGTCCATTCCTCAAATCACACAGTTTAAATGTGAACGTATTTTCCGAACCTACATATTGCTGGAAAAGCATAATTTCCAACACCACTTTTTCTTTATTTTTGATTATGAAGGAATAGGAGGGAAGACTTTGAGCCAGTTGAATATAAATTTGGTTTTTGGTTAATTTTTCGTTGAAATCAACATGCTCTCCAAATTTGTCTTTGATGGGGAAATAGTAACTTGTCAATTCAAAATTTGGGAAAACAATACTTTCAAGTTCGATGCTACTGAAATGCAGTTTACAAGTATCTTCAGATTGTCCTTTGGAAGGATTATTTATTAAAAATGTAAAACAAAAAAGTAATATTTTAAAGCTCAAATTCTGTCTGGATTGCTGGAAATTGTTCAGATATTTTCTTTACTTTCTAGTTGAAAAAGCAATTTATCAATTAAATAAGTAAAAACATGCTGACAGGTGAAGAAAAAGAGTTCCTGGATAAAAATGGATATGTTGGTTTAGGAAAATTACTGACAGATGAGGAAGTGAAAAACCTTAATCATCGAATTGATGATTTATTGAATGCAGAAGGTGAACGTGCTGGTGCCGAATTGGTGGAATCGAAATACATTCGGCATCCCAAGGAAGATGGAGCAGACCGCCTGGCTGATTTGGTAAACAAAGGAGAAGTTTTTGATATATTGTATACTCATCCTAAGGTATTGGCTGGAATAGAAGCCGTTTTGGGAATAGATTATAAACTGTCCTCATTAAATTATCGGGCTGCCAAACCTGGCAAAGGACTTCAAAAACTCCATGTAGACTGGAAAAATGCGGTGGTCAACGGGACTTATAAAGTTTGCAATACCATTTGGTTATTGGATGATTTTACCCCTGATAATGGCGCTACACGTATCGTTCCCGGAACCCACAAATCAAGTAAACTACCAGAAGAGGCAATGGAAGATCCTATGCAACCTCATCCCGATCAAATATTGATTCAGGCTCCAGCGGGTTCTGTTTTTATTTTTAATTCCCATGTTTGGCATGGAGGGACAACCAATCAAACAAATAAGGACCGCAGAAGTATCCACAGTTATTTTTGTGCCAAAGATCAGCCTCAACAAATTGATCAAAAGAAATATCTCACTGAAGAAACCAGAAGGCGGATTGGACTGAAAGGGGAGAAGGTTTTGGATACTTTATAAACCGTAATCATTAGGGATTGAAAATGATAATTTCAATTTTATGGCCTTGATGAAGTTTCTATAAACGTTTTTTGGTTATTCCTAGCAACTTAGGAAAAAGGAAAAATCTTATGATTCTGTTACTCATTTCTAAGCGAATCAACCGGATTTTGGTTTGAAAGCCGTAATACCTGTGATCCAATGGTAAACAAACCAAGCGTTAATAACAGCATAGAACCAATGAACACAGTGCCGAAACCAAAGTCAACTTTTTCAACTAGAAAGTCCAGCCAAAATTGATTTAAAAAGTAGCTTAACGGAGCAGCAATTAGAATAGACATTATCAAAATAAATAAGAATTCTTTTGAAAGTAAGTAGGTCAGAATCAAACTATTAGCACCTAGCACTTTTCTGATTCCAATTTCTTTTGTTCGTCTTTCAGTTGTATAAATAGCCATTCCTAACAATCCAAGGCAGGCTATGGTAATTGCCAAAAAAGCCATGAAACCAATAATGGAGACAATATCAAAAATGCCCTTATTATTATTAGCTAATTTATCTTCATAATATTCATATTTTAAAGGATGAATAGGATCAATGGTTTCCCATTTTTCTTCAAGTTTTGAGATAATTTCTGGGTTTTTGGTACTAACTTTTAGACTGGCAATTTTAAATCCATCAGGGTCATTCCTTAAAACAACAGCACCTGTAGGACGCTTTGAAAAAAGTAATTGAAAAGTAAAATCTTCAATCACTCCCACAATCTGTATGGTGTTTCCACCTCTCTCTTCAAAGGATTCTCCAAGAATGGCACTTGGGCTATCATATCCAAAAGCTCTTACCATTGCTTCGTTGACTATTATCTGATCACTACTTCCTTCTCCTGGCAATGGCAGATTTCTTCCGGCCAGTAGATTTAATTCCAGGGTCTTTATAAAATTTTCATCTACCTTAACATGAATAGCGCTTATAAATTCCTTAGTCCCATATTTAGCCAGGCTCGTATTATCATTCCGGCCAGTGGCAGGAAGATATGCGCATCCTGTTATATCTAAAACTTCCGGGATACTGCTTAGGCTGCTTTTTAATAATTGGAAATCAGTACTTTGTAAATTAATATTTAGAACATTTTTTGGGTTGAAGCCATATTCAAAATTCATGAAATATTTGAACTGGTTATAAACCACCAAAGACGTTATAATAAACACAAGTGAAAATACAAACTGGATAATATTAAGAACCTTTCGAATACCCAAATTACCAAGTTGTAATATCCCTTCCTTTTTTAATGCTTTTATTGGATTATACCTGGAAAGTACTAATGCAGGAAAAATTCCGGAGATTAACCCAATCAGAATGCTAAAAATCAAAAAAATAAGATATACATAGACATTTGCAGAAAGGTCAAAATTTAAATAATTATTCATCCAAAGTCCTAAAAAGGCAGATTTTACAAAAATCAAGATAATGTTGGCCAAGACAAGCGCAAGAAATGAGGTAATTATAGATTCGCTTAGTAATTGAAAAATTAAATGCATTCTTTTTGCTCCAATTACTTTCCTTACTCCAATCTCTTTCGATCTGGTTACAGCTCTTGCCACTGACAAATTTGTATAATTTAGACATGCTGAGATCATAATGACCAATGCCAGAGATGAAAGAATATAATAAACAAAAAGAGGCAGTCTTGTTATAGGTTCATTTCCTAATGCCGGACCTGGTGTGATTTTTTCCAAAGATTGAGACATTAATTCAGATCCTTTCAGGTTTTCATTGTCACTAAATTTTTTCGCAACAATATCACCAAGGGCAATATTTAAGTCCTTTTCACTTGCTTTCGGGTTCAAAAGCACATAAGCATAGGACATATAATTATTTTCCCAATTATTTGACAAGTCATTTATTTTTTCCTGTTGTGCCAAATGAGGAATGGAAGATGATGAAACTAAAACATCGAATTCAAGATGGGTTTTATAAGTATTTTGGGCTAATACTCCTGTGACGGTATAGTTGCCCCAATCCGTTGGTTCATTTCCTTCTTCCGTAAAATAATCTAGCCCTCTACTGGTAAAGTCAATAGTTTTCCCAATAGGATTTTCTTCTGCAAATAACAGCAATGCAGTTTTTTTAGAAATTACAATTGTGTTTGGATTATCCATTGCGGTAAATGGATCACCTGCTTCTAAATCGTAGTTAAAAATTTTTAAAAAACCAGGATCAGTAAAATAACCCCGTATTTCAGCATGTTTTTCATTATAATGGGCATCTCCACCAAACCCTCTTCTCAGACTTGTTGCTTCTTCCACTGCCGGATAATCACTTTTGAGCGTTGAAGCTATAGGAAAAGGTACTGTAGCATAAGTATTACTATGGTTGACTCTTTTGTTAAGAATACGATAAATTCTGTCTTTTTTCGTATGAAACTGGTCATAACTTTTTTGATCCGCTAACATTAGAATAATCAAAAGACAAATGGACATCGATGCAGCTAATCCGAATATATTGATAAATGAAAAGGCCTTATACTTTAAAAGATTTCGAACACTAACTTTGAAATAATTTTTAAACATGTCATATTGATTTAATTTGTGATATCCTGTCAATGGTTTGATTATACTTGGTCTGAAAAGTAAAAAAACATCTGTAGCAAACTGTATATCGGCTTTTCTCTTTCCTGATTTCGCTACATTTTCTTTGTGAATTTCTAATAAATCGCCTTCTATAAAAGGATGTAAATCAGGATGACAAAACCATTTAAAAAATCGTAGAATAAGTTTTGGAGGGGAAGTATTTTTCATAAATTCAATGGTTTAACTTTAGATCCAAAACTATTTTTCCAAAGTTTATGACTATAATTTCCATAAAATTATAATATCCTTTTGTTTAATTCTGTGATTTTAAAAAAGTTGCATTAGTCTGCCTGCTGTTTATGAGGTTGTTTGCTTTTTCTAGAATCCAGGAATCTTTCTTTTAATATTCCCTGTTGAATCCATTATCCAAAAAGACACTCTTAGCATAACTATTCCGATATTTACCTAATTTATTCTTTATCAAATAGATAAATATACAGATAATTAATTCCTAATTGTAGTATTGCAAATTAAAAGGATTTTTTTATAATTTCCTAATTGTAGTATTATTTTAAATCCCCGTTTCAAACGATAATTAAACTTGTTTGAAGGAACAGCTTCAGATGTTTTTAAAATTCCCAACTTTGACTTAAATTATAAAAAAGTAGCCTATTGATTTGAAATTGTGTCCGCACACACTAATTTTATTTAAAATTATCAATCAAATATTTAATGATGACACAACAAAATAACACTTTACAACGATCAATTTTAATTCTGTTTACCATACTTACTTTTGGCTCAAATATGCTGGCTCAAAGTAAGTATGAATTAGGTGGGGAATGGTGGTGCCGGCCTATTTCGGAGGTTTCTGCTTCTGGAGAAACTATTTCGAATCCCTCTTTCAAGACCTCAAAATGGCTTCCTGCAACGGTACCGGGAACTGTATTAACCACACTCCTTGACAACAAGTTAATTCCAGACCCTTTTTATGGAATGAATAATGAGAAAATTAAGGACATTTACGATACAGGAAGGGATTATTATACTTATTGGTTTGTGAGGGATTTTAAGGAAAAGGCAGAAACGGGAGAACAAATTTGGTTACACTTAAGAGGGGTAAATTACAGTTGTGAAATTTATTTAAATGGAAAGAAAGTAAATTCCGCTACTCATAAGGGAATGTTTCTCCGCCAGACCTATAATATTACCGACCTTCTGGCTTCGAATGGTAAAAACCGACTGGCAGTTATAGTTTATCCACCAGACCCAGTTGGTAACCCCAATGGCGGTCAGGGTGGTGATGGAACAATTGCCAAAAATGTTTCCCATCAATATGTGGCAGGATGGGACTGGATACAGCCAATCAGGGATAGAAATACAGGTATTTGGGATAAAGTTTTCATAGAAAAAACCGGCTCAATCAATATAAAGAATCCACATGTAATCACACTCGTACCTAATAAAAGGAACTCTTCTGCAGACAAGCAGGAACCTGCCATATTAAAGGTTTCAGCAGAAGTAGAAAACCCAACTTCCAGTGAGGTTTCAGGAACCTTGAAATATACTTTGGAAGGGAAAGAAATGATCAAAAACATAAAAATTGCTCCTAATACTACCCAGGAAGTTGATTTTGATGAGCTAATTGTAGAAACTCCAAAGCTTTGGTGGCCAAATATGTATGGAGCCCAGGACCTTTATACAATTGATATCACTTTCCAGGAAGGAAATGAATCCCCATCGGATAAGGAATCTGTTCAATTTGGAATAAGGGAAATTCAAAGACAATGGAATCCCAAAACCCAAAGTATGGAAATTCTGGTGAATGGTCAGCGGATCTTTATCAAAGGGGGAAATTGGATCATTTCTGATGCCATGCTTAGATTTTCAAGGGAAAGATATGATGCTGAGGTGAGGTTCCACCGGGATATGAATTTGAATTTAATCAGAATTTGGGGAGGGGCTTTATCAGAAAGACCGGAGTTTTACGAAGCTTGTAATAAGTATGGAATGCTGGTCATTCAGGATTTCTGGATGTCAGGAGATTGCAATGGAAGATGGCTTGACCCTAAAAAATTAGAGGATCAATGGACCAGAAGAAAATATCCTGATGACCATAATCTGTTTTTAACTTCGGCTAAAGACCAGATAAAAATGATCCGGAATCATCCCTCACTTGCCATGTATTGTGGTGGAAATGAAATTACTCCACCGGAAGATATACTGCTTCCTCTTAAAGATGAAATAATACCTGAATTGGATGGAACCAGATGGTTTATTGAATATTCTAATGCAGATAGCATGTCCTATAATTTTATTGGTGGAAATGGGGATGGACCTTATGGCATCCAACCTATTGATGTATTCTGGAATCACCAGACTTTTCCCTTCAATTCGGAAGTTGGCTCTATTGGAGTAGGGGATATCGAGTCTTTAAGAAGATTTATTCCCGAAGCAAATTTAGTTCCTCCAGCTTATAAAGATACTTTGGTGGATGAAGTTTGGAGGTATCATAAGTACATTGGTTATCTGGATTTTATCAGACCATACGGAGATGCAGAAGATGCTGCTGATTTTGGCAAGAAAGCCCAATTGGTAAATTATAATCAGTACCGAGGACTAATGGAAGGTTTTAGTTCCCATATGTGGGAATGGTATACAGGTACCATTATTTGGAAAACCCAGAATCCATGGACTGCCATGCGGGGCCAAATGTACGATTATTATCTGGATCCTAATGCCTGTTTATATGGTTTGAGAAAAGGAAGTGAAGCTTTACATGTGATGTATAATCCAACGGATGGAATGGTAATGGCAGTGAATAATACTTTTCAGTACCATAGGGATCTTATGTTACAAATCGAAACCATAGACATGGAAGGAAATAAGGAATTATTCACCCAGGTTTTTTCAAATATTGGTCCGTCCACGGTCAAAAAATTTCTGTCAGTAAAAAAGCTCTTGGACAAAACTGCTGCGGAAAATGGCGTATTCCTAAATATCAAACTGGTTGATACTGCTCAAAAAATAGTGAGTGAGAATCTATATTGGGTTCCAAATAAAGAAGGTAATTATTCAGGTTTAAAGCAACTGAAAACGAGTAACCTGGAAGTAAAGTACACAAAAAAAGGTGAAGGAAAATTGGCTGTTACCCTAAAAAATCCGGCTGATAACCCTGTAGCATTTTTTAACCGTGTTTCAATTATTAATGCTTCTACTGGAAAACGGATTTTACCGGTTTTTTATAGTGATAATTATATCTCAGTAATTTCCGGAGAAGAAAAAGAAATTGAACTTGAATTTAATTTCCAATCTGTGAAAAAAGAGGATTTGAAATTGACTGTAGAAGGTTGGAATGTGCCTAAAATGGAGCTTGATATAGAATAAAAGGCTGAAGTTTATATCCTGAAAAAACTACCCCTTGAAAACTCCTGAAGGATTAAAATTTCTTCAGGAGTTTTTTGATTGTTAAAGTCTAACCAGCTCTATCGTTGAAGAAATAATTATTTCAGCAACTTTTTTTCCTTAATGAACTGGCAAAAGCTTGCGTTTAATTACGGAAAATTTCTAAATTTAGAAAATCCCCTTTCATATCATTTTTTTAATCATTACGACAACCAAAAAACAATGTCAGAAAATAAGCATACAAGAAGAGATTTTATCAAAAAAACCGCATTGAGTTCCACCGCTTTGATGGCTGGAGGGGTATTGCCTCAGTTTAGTGCGCAAAGTTATGGCCGTATTTTAGGGGCAAATGAAAAAATAAAAGCATCGGTGATGGGTGTAAATAGCAGAGGAAAAGCCCTTGCTACCAACTTTGCCCAACAAGATATATGCGATGTCATTCATGTTTGTGATGTTGATAGCAGAGCCATTTCTTCCTGTCTTGATGCCCTAAAAGAACGACAATCGGTGGAAGCTAAAGGTATCACTGATTTTCGAAAATCACTTGAAAGTTCTGATGTGGATGTTTTGGTGATTGCCGCTCCTGATCACTGGCATGCCCCGGCTTCTTTGTTGGCAATGCAGGCAGGTAAAAATGTGTATGTAGAAAAACCGTGTAGTCATAATCCCAAAGAAGGGGAAATTTTGGTGGAAGCCGCTAAAAAATATGGAAAAGTTATCCAAATGGGAAACCAGCGGAGATCATGGCCTAATGTAGTGGAAGGGATCAATGCGGTGAAAAACGGAGAAATTGGCCGGGTATATTTTGGGAAAGGCTGGTATACCAACAATCGCCAATCTATAGGGATTGGAAAGCCTATGGCAGTTCCGGATTGGTTGGATTGGGAACTCTGGCAGGGCCCTGCTCCGAGGAAAAACCTGAAAGATAATTTGATTCACTATAACTGGCACTGGCATTGGCACTGGGGAACTGGTGAGGCCCTAAATAATGGTACACATATGGTCGATCTTTTGCGCTGGGGAATGGAAGTGGATTTTCCCACAAAGGTAAGTTCAAATGGTGGCAGGTACCGCTATCAGGATGACTGGGAAACCCCTGATACACAGCTTATTAACCTGGAATTTGGTGACAATTTAACCATGACCTGGGAAGGCAGAAGCTGTAATGGAAAACCTATAGAGGGAAGTTCTGTGGGCGTTGTGTTTTATGGAGAGGAGGGAAGTATTTTAATTCCGGGAGGAAATAGCTATACCGTTTTTGATTTAAAAGGAAAAGTGGTGAAAGAGGTGAAAGATTCCAAAGAAATTGATCCCAGAAATGCGACTAACCCAGCGGAACATTTGGATGCCCTTCATATCAGGAATATGTTTAGTGCTATCCAAGATGGAACGGCACTAAATGCGGATATAGATTCCGGTCACAAAAGTACCTTATTGGTGCAACTGGGAAATATTGCCCAACGTGTAGGAAGTTCCCTGAATACAGACCCAAAGAACGGTCATATCATCAAGCATCCTGAAGCGCAGAAGCTATGGAGCAGGACTTACGAAAAGGGATGGGAAATGAAACTATAACCAACAAATAAAATGAGCACCAGAAGAGCATTTGTAAAACAGGCAGGAAAAGGAATTGCCCTGTCTTCATTAGCGGTTTCCAGTCCATCACTACTATATTCTGACTATTTGGGAGGAGGGGAAACAAAAAATAAAAAAATCCAAATTGGCATAATCGGAGCTGAAAATTCCCATACCCGTGGCTTTGGGAAAATGTTTAATATCGACAAAAAATTCCCAGGGGTAGAGGTGAAATATGTATGGGGGGAAACCGAGGCTTTTGCCAAAGATGCCATGGAAAAAGGCGGAATTCCCAATATGGTAAAAGATCCATCAGAAATGCTGGGGAAAATAGACGCCTTAATTGTAGATCACAGGCACGGAAAATATCATCTTCCTGCCGCCACTCCTTTTTTGGAAGAAAAAATTCCCATTTTTATTGATAAGCCTTTTTGTTATCGCTTGCAGGAAGGAATCGATTTTTTACAAAAGGCACGTAAGCTGGGTACACCCGTTACATCTTTTAGTTCTATCGCTCAAAACGAGGAAACTTTTGATATCATGGAACAATTGAAAGATTTTGGGGAAATCAATCAGGTGATCAGATCAGGTAGTGTGGATTTGAACTCTGAATATGGTGGCGTGTTTTTTTACGGTGCTCATATTATTCAACCGTTGATGTACATGTTTGGCGATGACGTAGAAAAAGTCCGAATCATCAAAAATGGGAAAAACAGCGGAGCCTCCATGGTTTTTGCCAATGGTATGTTGGCTTCTTTGGTATTCACTACAAAAAAATATGGCTGGCAGACTTTTGTGGAAACAGAAAATGGTATTAATGAACTGAAATCAAGAGTAGAACCAAAGAATCCAGGCAGAAACTATGTGGATATGGTGGAAATGTTTCGAACCGGGAAAGAACCCAGAAGTCATAAAAGTATTTTAAGTGGAGTGGCTGTTTTGGAAGCTTTGGAGAAGTCGGTTTCAAGTGGTCAATGGGAAAAAGTGGAGTCTTTTACCATTTAAGTTTAAGGTTTTCGCCTGCCAGTTCTACTTTTTTAACCTTAAATTTCCAATGAAAAAATTTTTTACCCCCATTTTCCTCTTATTCTTCCTCACAAGTTTAGCCCAAATGGACAATAAGGCACTAAATAACATTGAAGGCATATTTTATTCCGATAATGGATACATTTCCATATCAACAACTGCGGGGAAAATTGCGGCTATTCAGAGAATGGAAGAAAAAAATCCCGGACAAAAGCTTTTCATTGCCCCGGGTTTAATTGATATTCAGATTAATGGTTACATGGGGGTAGATTTTTCTGGGCCCGATCTTACTTTAGAAGGTGTAAAAAAGGCTACAAAAGCCCTTTGGCAAGCTGGAGTGACAACTTATTTCCCCACCATCATTACCAGTGATATTAGCCGGATGAAGAAAAATTTTGCTATTCTGGCTCAGGCTATGGAAGATCCGGAGATTGGAAAATCAATTCCCGGGTTTCATCTGGAAGGACCTTATATTTCCCCAATAAAGGGATTTCGCGGGGCACATCTGGAGAAATATATCAAAGCCCCGGATTGGGAAGAATTTCAGGAAATTCAAAAAGCAGCCAAAGGGGGTATTAAAATTATTACGGTGGCTCCCGAGTTGAATGGGGCAATTCCCTTTATCAGAAAATGTGTGGAAAGCGGAGTGTTAGTATCTCTGGGACACCATAATGGAAATGCTGAGCAGATTAAAATGGCGGTGGATGCAGGTGCAAAAATGGCTACACATTTGGGAAATGGCTGTGCCAATGAAATCAACAGACATCATAATCCTTTGTGGCCACAGCTGGCAGATGACCGGATTACGCCAAGTATAATAGCGGATGGGTTTCATCTGACTAAGGAAGAAGTGAGGAGTTTTTACAAAGTAAAAGGGCCGGGAAAAACCATACTGGTATCCGATGCTTTGGATTTGGCTGGTCTGCCTCCCGGGGAATATGTTCGGGGAGAAAGAACACTGGAACTTACACCAAATGTAGTGAAATTACCTAAAGAGAATGTGCTGGCAGGAGCGGCTTCCCCAATTAGTAAATGTGTGGGTGTAATGATGGAATTCACCAGATGTAGTTTAAATGAAGCCATTCAGATGGCAAGTACTAATCCCGCTGAAATAATGGCATTAGAAAATATAGGTACTATCTCACAAGGAAAAAGGGCTGATTTAATTGTTTTTTCCATGGAGCATAATGAAATGAAAATAAAGCACACTTATATAGCCGGGGAATTGGTCTATTCGCAACCTTAATTCAATATGACAAACAATACTTCAACTCACAAAATTTTAAAGGCCCTTAGTGCAGTTGGACCAGGACTGTTTCTGATTGGATACAATATTGGTACAGGAAGTATCACTACGATGGCTAAAACCGGTGCGGAACATGGAATGGGACTTTTTTGGGCACTTGTACTTTCCTGTATTTTTACTTTCGTTTTGATGGTAGCCTATGGGAAAGTGACACTTGTCTCGGGACATACTGCCTTATTCAACTTCAAAAAAGAATTCAAATGGGGTTGGGTTTTATCCCTTTATATCATTATAGCACTCATTATCGGGGAATTACTCGCCCTTATGGGGGTAATGGGCATCGTGGCAGACCTGATACAGGAAGGTATCCGGTTGGCATCCGGAGGAACAATAATCAGTACCGGATGGATTATTCTCTTTTTCTCTATTCTGCTTTATTTTTTTATCTGGTATGGTCGGTATCAGGCATTTGAAAAAGTACTCACCGTTTTAGTGGTGTTGATGGGAATCTCTTTTATAGTGGTATTTTTCATGGTGAAACCGAGTTTCTCAGCTTTGGCATCGGGCATAGTTCCAAGAATCCCAGATACTCCTGGTTCACTTGGACTAATTGCAGCTATCACTGGAACAACATGTTCTGCAGCAGTTTTCATTATGAGAAGTGTGGTGGTTTCTGAAAAAGGCTGGTCGGTTAATGACCTAAAAACTGAAAAAAAGGATGCTTTTGTTTCTGCCTTTATGATGCTATTACTTAGCGGAGTAATTATGGCAGTTGCAGCAGGGACGCTTCATATATCAGGCTTAAAACTGGATAATACGGTTGAAATGATTTCCCTTTTCCAGCCACTGGGAGGAAAAGCGGCTGCGTTTATCCTGATTATTGGCATTGCAGGTGCTGGTTTGTCTACTATATTCCCCATTGTACTCATTGCTCCCTGGCTTATCGCTGATTACCGGGGAGTGTCCAGAAATATCCATTCTAAGCAATCAAGGATACTTATTCTTATAGCCATGACATTTGCTTTTGGAACAGTATTTCCGGAAGAAAGACCCCCGGCTTTGATGATATTTTCACAGGCATTTCAGGCTTGTATTTTACCGGCAGTGGCTATCCCAATTTTCGTTCTGATTAACAGGGAAAAATTAATGAAGGAAAACAAGGCAGATTTGAGACTAAATATTGGAATTGTAGCCGTTATTCTTTTTTCCCTGATTACTACCTGGTTTGCCATTGTGGATTTTTAATTCGAGAAACGCTGGTCTACTCGACTGAAACGCTTTGTCTTTTATTTTTTATTGAGAAATCTCTTGTTGAAATAGGAACAGTTGTTTACAAAACTTAACATAATGAAAGTTATGATTATTTATGTATTGTCCTGACATAGCCTTACACAAAATTGTAAGTATATGAAAATCAAGGAAAAAGAAAAAAATGAAAAATATTTCAAATTTTGTTTTGGAAAAAAAAGCTGTTTTCGAAGGGATCAAATAACTTTATACTTTACCTAATCAAGCACATAAAAAAATGGAAGAAAAGCTCCAGACTTTTTACGGGAATTTATTCGAAAAAAAACTTATTCAGGAAATTGCCGAGGTAGGAATTTATAAACAAGTTCCGAAAGGTACCCGGCTTATTGAAATTGGCAGTTTGATCAAAAGCATCCCCCTTTTGCTTACCGGAGCTGTTAAAATTTTGCGGGAAGATGAGAATGGTAATGAATTGCTATTGTACTTCTTGGAAAAAGGAGATACCTGCGCCATGACTTTAACTTGTTGTATGGGGAATACCCGAAGTCAGATCAGGGCCATTGCTGAATTGGATACGGAGCTGATTTTTGTTCCCAGCCAGAAAATGGAAGATTGGCTGAAATATAAAACATGGCGGGACTTTGTATTCGAAAGTTACAACACCAGGCTTTACGAAATGCTGGATGCTATAGATACTCTGGCTTTTTTAAACATGAATGAAAGACTATATAAGTACCTGAAAAATAAGGTGTTGATTAAAAAAAGCAAGGAATTACCCATCTCACATCAGGAGATTGCCTATGAGTTAAATACTTCAAGAGTGGTGATTTCCAGGTTATTGAAACAGCTTGAAAATGAGGGAAAGGTAAAATTGTACCGCAACAAATTGGAAGTTTTGGAATTCTAGAGCCCTTTACTTTTTATAAAAAAAGTACCAGAGTTCCACTCCGGGAATTCCATTCCGGATAATAATATTATATGATAGTTAATTCTGGCCAAACTATTAAAAAATTTATTTTACGTTTTTTTCAACTTTACCAAGTGATTTTCCTTGTGTAACAAATGTTGCTGTGTACAATCCAAAGGGAATTTACTTTTGTGGCTATAATCTTGAAACAATGATTTTAGTCATATTATGAAAATCCTGTTACTTACAAAATTCTCAACTGCAGAACATCATCTGTTTGAATTTACACAAAAAATTAACAATGTCTTACCCCTTGAAGTGGACATACTTCGTGTGGTTAATGCTTATCCTCAGGTCCCTTTAAAGCCAGATGGAAGCATTATAGATCCTTGTGTAGATTATGATCTGTCTGCATTAACAGATCAAAAGTTATCTGAATTGGCCATTGCCAATGAGTTCAAAGCAAAATTTCCTTTTATCCAAGCACCAATGGTAGAAATTGGTAATCTTGAAAAAATTGTCAGGTATAAAATAGTTAAAAAGGGTTATGATTTAATCCTCATGGGTGGGCATCAAACTACCCTGATAGAGGATTTGACTCATGAAAGCACCGTGACCCGAATCATGGAGTTATCCGATTTACCAGTTCTTAGTGTAAAGTTTGAGCAATCATCTCATTCCGAATTAAATAAAATCGGTATTTTCGATGATTTTAACTTTAAGAAACCCAGAAAACTTTCTGCACTAATCCAGATTGCAAAAGCTTTTCATGCTGAAGTACATTTATTTAGAATGTCGGGAGGAAAAGGTGGAAGCTTAAACGGGCATGATGAAGTCATGAAAAATTTTGCGATGGAAAATGAACTGAGTGATTTTCACATCCATAATTTACCGTTGGATGGCAAAAATGAAGAAAGTGTAATTGCCGAAAATATACAGAAGGAAAATTTACAACTCATTGCCATACCGGAATTACACCGGAAAACCATCAGTTGGATGATGTCCAAAAACATTAAGGCCAGTATAGCTGACCACGTTTTGGCTCCACTACTCATTTATTAAAATCCATTAAATCAACAGGTTATAAAACCTGCAGCAACTAGTAGAAATTTTTAAACAAATGAACATAATTGAATTGATTTCACAACCCTGGCCATGGTATGTGTCTGGGATTATGATTGCCTTTATCATGTTTTTATTACTTTTTGAAGGGAAGAATTTTGGGATGTCTTCTAATTTGCGCACCATGTGCTCCATCGGAGGAGCTGGTAAATTTGCCGAATTTTTCAATTTTGACTGGAAGTCACAACGATGGAATCTGATTGTAGTGGCAGGTGCAATCATTGGGGGGTTCATCGCCTCAAATTTTCTCACACCTAACCAAACCGTTGATTTAAATTCCGAAACAATTAAAGCCCTGAACAATATGGGTTTTTCTGATCCGGGACAGCATTTTGTGCCTTCAGAAATTTTTGGTATTGAAAATCTTTTTTCCCTGAAAGGACTATCTATCCTGGCAATAGGAGGTTTCCTGATTGGATTTGGGGCCCGTTATGCCGGAGGATGTACTTCAGGCCATGCCATTAGTGGGCTGAGTAATTTACAAATGCCTTCACTCATTGCTGTGATCGGATTTTTTATTGGAGGGTTAATCATGACCCATTTTCTGCTTCCAATTATTTTTTAGAAGGAGGATTTAACAAACTTAATGAAATTGGTAAACTCGATAAAATTCAAATTAAATGAAATACATAAGATTTTTAATGATAGGTATGCTCTTCGGCATTGTAATGTTTAAATCCCAGGCGGTTTCCTGGTACAGAATTTTTGAAATGTTCCGCTTTGAGTCCTTTCACATGTACGGGATTATAGGTACAGCCTTGCTTTTCGGAGTAATTATAGTTCAATTGATCAAACGGAAACAAATGAAAAGTAGAAAAGGCACACCTATCATTTTTGCTCCAAAAAATAAAAGTATACCCAGGTATTTGATTGGAGGGATTATTTTCGGTCTTGGCTGGGCACTGGCCGGAGCTTGTCCCGGGCCAATGTATGTACTGATTGGGAGTGGTACTTTTTCCATCCTGATTGTACTTATCGCAGCACTTTTGGGCACTTTCACCTATGGGTTATTCCGAAGGAAATTACCCCATTAACCCAATATTAATGGCAGGAAATTTTAATCCATGTTATTTTATTTAACCAAAACACTCAACACATGAAAAAATATCTTCCTATCCTGCAATGGATAAAGGGTTATCGCAAAGATCAGCTTTCCGGGGATATCCCTGCCGGACTAACGGTAGGCATCATGTTGATTCCCCAGGGAATGGCCTATGCTATGATTGCTGGTTTACCTCCGGTTTACGGTTTATATGCAGCTTTAGTCCCCCAGGTTATTTATGCCATTTTTGGAACTTCCAGGCAACTGGCTGTTGGGCCAGTGGCCATGGATTCACTTTTGGTGGCCATGGGATTGAGTGTAATTTCCCAGGCTGGCACCGAATATTATATCCTAATGGCTATTACCCTTGCTTTTCTAATGGGAATAATACAACTGGCCATGGGCCTTTTCCGACTTGGTTTCTTGGTGAATTTTCTGTCCAAACCCGTGATCAGTGGATTTACTTCCGCAGCTGCAATTATCATTGGATTTAACCAGTTGAAACACCTGATTGGTGTGGATATTATTAGAAGCAACCAGGTACACCTTTTACTTTTAGATGCCATTCAAAAAGTTGAAAGCATTCATTGGATTACTTTAATTATTGGTGTGGGAGGAATCGTCATGATTCGAATCATTAAAAAATTTATTCCTAAAATACCTGCGGCTTTAATGGTGGTAATTGCAGGTATTTCGGCTGTTATCCTTTTCGATCTGACTGGTACAGGAGTGAAAATAGTAGGAGATATTCCCACCGGTTTTCCTGCTTTCAGTGTTCCAATTTTTCCACTGGATCAGTTAAACGATTTAATTCCAATTGCACTTACGCTTTCTCTAATCGCTTTTATGGAAGCGATTTCAGTAGCAAAAGCTGTGGAACAAAAACATGCTGACTATAAAATAGATGCCAATCAGGAATTGATCGGGCTTGGGATGGCTAACATTATTGGGTCATTTTTCCAGGCTTACCCAACTACAGGAGGATTTTCCAGAACTGCAGTGAATGATCAGGCAGGAGCAAAAACAGGCGTTTCAGCATTGATCAGTGCGGCTATAGTAGGCCTTACTCTGCTATTTTTAACACCATTATTTTATAACCTTCCCCAAGCGGTGTTAGCTTCTATCATTATGGTAGCAGTTTTTGGACTTATTGATTTTAAATATCCATTGAGATTATGGAAAAACAGAAAAGAAGAATTCGCTTTATTGCTCTTCACATTTATCATTACATTAATGGTAGGCATAAAAGAAGGAATAATTCTGGGGGTATTAGCTTCTTTGCTTATGTTGGTCTACCGAACCACCAAACCCCATCTGGCAGTATTGGGTAATATTCCACAAACAAGCTTATTTAAAAACATCAAAAGGTTTCCTGAGGCTACCCAAAGGGAAGATGTATTAATTGTCCGGTTTGATGCCCAGCTTTATTTTGCCAACGCCTCCTATTTCAGGGAAGCATTAGAAGAAGAAATTCAGAAAAAAGAGGGAGATCTTAAACTGTTAATTATCAGTGCTGAAGCAATTAATTTCATTGATTCTTCTGCAAACCATATGCTTTTAAGGTTAATTGATGAAATCCAGCAAAAAGGTATACAGGTTTATGTCGCTGCTGCAATTGGACCTGTCAGGGATATTTTCCAAAAAGGAGGAATTAAGGATTTAATTTCATGCCAACACATGTTCAACACGGTAAAAGAAGCATTAACCTGGTTTGATAATCTTCAAACGGAACCGGAACATGAACGCCTGCTTTCCATTGCCACTCAATCGAATGTAAAACTGGTGCAATAAAGTTTTATACAATTAGGAAATAACCATCTTTGGTGACAACCAAACAACAATTGAGAAGATTATTTAAAAACAATTTTTGTTATGTAACAAATGTAGCTGAATAAAATAATTGATTCCCGTACTTTTGGACTATAATTAATTAAAACAACTTGAGCATAATAAATAACACAAACATGAAAATTGAACAAATTTATACAGGTTGTCTGGCTCAGGGAGCCTATTATATTGAGAGTAAAGGTGAAGCTGCTGTGATAGATCCCTTAAGAGAAGTAGATGGATACCTGAAAAAAGCTGAAAGAAACAACGCAAAAATTAAATATATTTTCGAAACGCATTTCCATGCCGATTTTGTAAGTGGTCATGTAACTCTGGCTGAAAAAACTGAAGCCCCAATTGTTTACGGGCCAAATGCCAATCCTGATTTTGAGGCCATTATTGCCACTGATAATCAGGAATTTAAATTGGGTGACGTGACTATAAGGGTTTTACATACTCCTGGACACACCATGGAAAGTACCACCTTTTTATTACTTGACGAAGAGGGGAAAGAACATGCTATTTTTAGTGGAGACACTTTGTTTCTAGGAGATGTGGGTCGGCCGGATTTAGCTCAAAAAGCAGCTGACATGACTCAGGAAGAACTTGCCGGAATTTTGTTTGAAAGCCTGAGAAATAAAATCATGACACTTCCAGATGAAACCATTGTTTATCCTGGTCATGGTGCAGGTTCGGCTTGCGGGAAAAATATGAGTAAGGAAACTGTAGGGACAATTGGAGAACAAAAAAGAACCAATTATGCCTTAAGGGCAGATATGTCAAAAGAAGAGTTCATTAAAGAAGTAACCACAGGGCTTTTACCCCCACCTGCTTATTTCCCTCTCAATGTGATGTTGAACAAACAGGGTTATGAAGCAATAGATAAAGTTTTGGAAAAAGGACAGATTGCCATGTCTCCGGAAGCCTTTGAAGCAGCCGCCAATGAAACCGGAGCGGTGGTATTGGATGTAAGACACCAGTCGGAATTTGCTAAAGGCCATATCCCAAATTCCATTTTTATTGGTATTGATGGCGGGTTTGCACCATGGGTTGGTGCCTTAATTCAGGATGTAAAGCAGCCTATCCTGCTGGTAGCAGCTGAAGAAAGACTGGAAGAAGTCATGATACGACTGGCCAGGGTTGGGTTTGATAATGTGATTGGTTACCTGGAAGGGGGATTCGCATCCTGGGAAAAATCCGGAAAAGAAACCGATAGTGTGGAATTGATTTCAGCAGAAGAACTGGCCAATCTGAGTAAAAAGGAAAAATTGAATATTTATGATGTCCGTAAAGAAAGCGAATTCCTTTCTGAACATATTCTTGATGCGGAAAATACACCTTTAGATTTCCTCAATGATTACCTCGCCACATTTAAAAAAGATGGCAAAAATTATGTGCACTGTGCCGGGGGATACCGGTCTATGATAGCCAATTCGATTTTAAAAGCCAGAGGAATTCACAATGTAGTTGATGTGGCCGGAGGTTTTGGGGCCATCAAACGAACCGATATTCCAAAGTCCAATTACGTTTGTCCTTCAACGCTATAATTTAACCTTAAGCAATAAACAAAAATGAAGTGCCGGATTTCAATTTTTGAAAATCCGGCACTTCATTTTTAGAATATCTTCATAAGTGGGGAAATTGTTTACCTTTGAGTCAAAAGAGAGATTATTATTTCTCAGAAATAATAGCACGAGTGCTTAAACAATGACAAATAAATTTAACTTTTTCCTCCTACTCATTTTTGCTGCTTGCCATACAGCTCCCACGGGCAAACAAATTGTAGAAAGAAGCATTGCTTTTCACGATCCTGAAGGAAAATGGCATCATGTACAGCAAAAAATCCAGATCAAAAGCGGTGCACGTCAAACTTCCCATTTAGGCTACCATTTTCTGTGGTTCTATTGTGTCCAACACACTCCACCATTTTGCACTTTTCTTAGTTGTTCTTAATTGCAAGATGGCCTGTGCCCCTTTTTTTGACCATCTTTGCCCTGATAATTTCATTCTTTTTTGAATGACTTCTTTGTGTGCTGATTCTATAGCCCCACTACCTATTATTAGCTTTTTTTCTCTGTAAAAACCATAATACATACGTTCCTGATTTCTTTGGNTTTCAGTGGAGTGGTCCCATAACTAAGTTGAAATTGCGCTTCGTCTCCCACCTCAGTTTCTGCAATATTGATGGGAGATTGTCCCTTACCATTGCCGCATAAAGCATAAACCGGGCTTAAGCTTCCCCAACTTGCAGGACCTTCATCCCCACCATATCCCCAATGAGCTGGTCGGGCAGATGCTTGTTTTTCCTCTTCGGCAGGGGCGGGAGGGGGGGTATCTTCTACAGTGTCTTTAGCAGGTTTGGAATTACATGAAATGAATAGGGAAATGATAATGATCAAATTTATTGTCAGGTTTGTGGTTTTTAGTTTCAGCATTTTATTTATCTTTTTAAATTATTTAATTCATTAAATTTTACTTGTATATCAGCCTAGAAAATGAATTTAAGTTTAATAATTGTTCTATTTGCTTAATTCCCCTACAAATGGAATGGAATCAAGTATAGAATATCTAATCATAGTTAAGATGTAACTTTCTGCCTGATAAAATTGGGTAGCAACTACTGGTGAGGTGGCTTTACTCATTTTTTTAAAGTAGCTATCCAATAATTTGTCGGTAGATTTCTTTAGGGTGATCACTTCTTTCATCCAGGTTTTTGCAGATTCATCATTAATTTCCGAATAATTTTCAGCATACTCATTTAATAAATCCAGTCTTTTTTTCCCTAATTCCTTTCGCTTTATTTCATATTCATCATATAAATCCCAAAACGCCTGGCTATGTGCTTCGGAGGGTTGAACAAATTCTTCCACAATCATTTTTTTATTCTTTCCAAAAATGGACTGTATAAACTCTATTTCTTCCGAATTCGATTGTGCATGTCCAGTAAAAAAAGTGGACACTAATAAAGAAAATAAAATTCCAAGGGTCTTTACGATCTGTTTCATTAAGTTAAAAGTTAGGTTTGTTTTCTAAAAAATTGATTTGGAGTTTTAGTGATTCTTTAGAGCTTGTTTAAAATTTAGGTTTTCAGCGAAATAGTTAAAATTTAAACATGCTCTTAAGTTTAAAAAAAATGAAGCACCATTATAAAAAAATCTTATTCACCCGTTAAGGCATTGGTTACAAAAACGAGGTTAAACATGAGAATATCATTTTTAAATCGCTGTACGGCTCCGTAGTCAAAACCATATTTAGCATTGAGCTGTAGTCGGTCTTTCCAAACCCAATAGCCGGCATTAAAAGCTAATGAGCCTTTTTTATCGTGTATAGAGGGATCCCAAAAAACATCATCACCTTTGTCATCACTCACTTGCCAATTGTTTCCTCCCTGTACCCCCACTTCCAATTTTTCCGATAAATACTGACTGATACCATATTCAAGAGAGAAACGGTTACCTGGTTTAAAATCTTCATCTTTAATCTTGGAATTCACTTCATAAGTAAGTCCCAACATGAGAGCAGTGGATTTATCTGCAACTGGATAGAAGTATCCGAAGCCCTGAAACTGATTGGTCCAGAAGCCAAGCCCCAAATTGTCATCCGCTCCGGTTTCATATCTTCCTACCGGTGTATAAAGACCATAAGCAAAAGTAAAATCAAGCTTTTCAAATCCCCATGAAAGCGTAAGAGGAGTTAAATAAAGATCTGAAAAGCCACTTAATTTATCTGAAATTGAACCGGAGACTTCAGAGTTAAATGAAGATTTAACTGAAAAATACACAGGGACAATTCCTGCCATGTATCGTGCTCCGCCAAGTACAGGTTTCTTTGCAGCCCAAAAAAATGCAGGAGCTGTTGCAAATGCATTTAAACCTACGTCAAAAGGTATATCGGGTAAATTGGGGTTGATTTCCGATAAAGATACTTTATCTACCTTATTTCCGTCACGATTGTAATAAGAATTACTGGTTTGATAATAATTATACCATAACACAAAAAAGCCTGATGTTGGCTTAGCCATATCGCGAATATTGGAAAATGCAGGAAGATAATGCCCTGTTTGAAATGGTGAAACTTGTTGAGATTTGGCGTCCTGTACAAAACTGATTGTCCAAAGCCCAACCATTATGGCACTAAGTTTTAGTGCTCTTTTTGTAAAGGTAATTTTTAGTTTCATGGTTTATTTAAATGATGTTTGTTACGAGATTAATTTTTTAAACCGTATAGATGCTTTTAAAATATATTTTCCATAAAAAGCTAAAGTTTGAACCATTATTAAGCCTAAAAGAATTGGAGCATATTCCAGTAGAAAAACTATACCGTGAAATATTTTTAATAAAAGAACATCTATAGGTAATACTATATACTTTTTCATTTTAGTTTAAAGTCAGAATTCTCCTATTTTATTAGTAGTAGAAAAAAAGATTATTGAGTTAACTCCAGATGCTGAGTTACCAGAGGGGCGTAGTTCTGAAGTAATCCTTTTCATGGTAAAAAGCCCTTCCGTAAAATAGATAAGAGGTATTACATTAAGGTCTAGGGGTTTCATTTAGTCTTCATTTTATTAACAATAATAGCCGATAATGGCCGAATATAGGGTTATCTCCAAGGAAATAAAAACACATTAAACCTATTTAACTGTTACGTTAAATTTGTCCGCTCAATAATTTAACCTAAATTATTAATAGTATTTTTTGATGATGTTGTAGGCTTATTGTAGATTGCAGGAATCTAAAATACTATCAAAGCCCAAATGAACTACGATACTCCCATTGTTAAAAATGATTATACTCAACGCATTGTTAAATCACAGTTAAATAAAATTTTAACTGATCACCTTTTTGTTAAATCAAAAATTCTTTCCTCATTTCTAAAGTTTGTGGTAACCGAAACTCTTGATGGCAATGGAGGTAAAATCAAGGAATATACCATTGCGACTATGGTTTTGGGAAGAGGCCAGGATTTTGATCCCCGGGAAGACGCCATTGTAAGAATACACGCTGGTCGTTTACGGAAGTTATTGGATAAATATTATTCCCAAAAAGGAGAAGAAGATCCTATCAAGATAGAATTGGTAAAAGGAAGTTATGTTCCTGTTTTTCGCGAACAAGCCAGGGTTTTAAATCAGGAAACCGAGCCCACCAATTTCAGTCGTAACAAGTTAACTCTGGTAATTCTTCCTTTCCGAAATTTATGTGAAAATGGAGAGTTTCAGTATTTTGCTGATGGACTTGGAGAGGAACTAACTGGTGCATTCAGTAATTTTGAAGACATTGATGTAATCGCTCACCACTCCGCCAGGGAATATATAAGTTTTAACACTAAGCTTGACAATATTAGTGCAGACCTTGGGGTACATTATGTCATTACCGGAACAGTAATGAAATCTGCTTATGAAATCAGAGCTAATGTGACCCTTATCGAGACACTTACTAATTTTCAGGTTTGGTCCAATAACTACACGCATACCTGGAATGAACAAAAGTATTTTAAAATTCTGGATAATATTGTTAGTGATGTGGTTTCTCTACTTGGTGGATACTATGGTTTTATGGTGCAAAACAGAATTAAGAACATGCAGCATAAGCTACAATTAGATTCCCTGGATGCTACACTGCTTAATTATTACTTTCACATGAATTTCACAGAGGAAAACTATCTAAAAACCCGTAAAGTGTTAGAATCTGTAGTAGCATCGGAGCCTCTCAATGCGAAGGTAAAAGCCATGCTGGCGGAATTATACCTGGATGCATACGTTCTGGGCTTTCCCACAGTGGATAATCCTGTGGAAGTAGGGTTTCAATTAGCTAAAGAAGCGACAACTATTGACTCAAATTGTCAACATGGATTTCAGGAACTGGGTTGGGCTTACATTTATCTCAAGAAAAAAGAAGAGGCAATTAAATCTCTTGAAACTTGTCTTAGAATAAACCCTTCGTCAGTCTCATCAATGGGAGCGATAGGATTTGGAATGGTCTGTTTAGGAGAATATGAAAGAGCGATGGAATTACTGGAAAAATCCCTGGCGCTTAATCCTCATTGCCCCTGGTGGTTTCATTTTGGTTTTTTCCTGATCTATTATAAGAAAAAATTATGGACAAAGGCATATCAGCATGGAAAATTGATAAATGCAGAAGTCTTTTTTAATCCAATGATAAAATCGATAATTAATTTAAAATTAACAAAACATTCTGAAGCTCATTACGAACAAAAAAGATTCTATGATCAATACCCGGAATTACCACCAAATTTAGAAGAAATTTTGGCTGTGTTTTTACATGATAATGAAATAATTACCGAATTGATTTCTGATTTTAATTCCGTTAAATCGATAATTTAATTTTTGAGTATCCATCTTATAAAACAAGAGAAAACATGAAGCCATCTTTCTGTTTTCCAAAATGCAAAAAGATTATAAAAAAATAAATTGTTTTTAGTAGGCCTATTGTATTTCTGTTTTTAAATTATTTTTCTTGCTTTTTAAGCATTTAACCAATGATGTAAAATAGTTTTCCAATTCCAGGATTTAAAATTTCATTAACTATATTTTATTTATTCCTTATTTTCATAAAGGATGAATTCGGGAATTCCACTATGAAACCAAAAGTAAGATAATGCTAAAGAAAGAATTGGATACATTTTACAGTCTATCCAAAAAAACTTTCTTTATTGGATACACAAAATTGTGGCAATGGAGACGGAACTTGAACGGTATTAACGCCAATAGAGAGTTGTCATTAATTTTGATTCACTAGAGGACCAGAACAGGAGTTAGTCAAGCTTATTCATCCCTAATTTACCCTAATGGGAATCTGTTCCTAAAATTCTTTATAGTTTGGCGTGGAAACTGAAATTAAAAAGCTGTATTTCTATAATGCCACCTGAGAGAAAATTTAGGATGAATGTTATTATCCAACCATTATTCAAAACCTTTCTGAACTGAACTACTTCTTTCTGCCTAAACGCGACATGAGGATTCTTGTAATAAACTTAACTATTCCCCTAAGTGTGCCTAAGCCAATTGGCATACGAAGAGAAATAATTGAAGTTTTCAGGCTTTGCAGGAGTTGTTGAAGTGCCATTAAAAAAACAGATGATAAGGTTAACTAGTTCTGTGATTTGGTGAAATTACGATATAAATTAGAGGGAATTTATATTTTGCGCAATAAAAAAAGCCTCAAACTTAATTGAGGCTTTTATCAAATTACCTGTCCAAATTGTGGGCCCACGAGGGCTCGAACCTCGGACCCCCTGATTATGAGTCAGGTGCTCTAACCAGCTGAGCTATGGGCCCTGAAACATATTGTTTCTTTTTGGGATGGCAAAAGTAGAGATATATTCATTATTCTACAATTATTTTTTTGATATTTTTTAGAATTTATTCTCCTTTATCCTTTCGGCTAGTTGTTTACCTTTCTTTATACAATCCGGAACGGAAACTCCTCCTTCCCAATTGGAACATACGTAAATTCCCTCTCTTTGCAGATTTTCAATTGCCTGATGGGCCGGGAAGATATCAATATCGTATTGAGGAATGCTTTTTTCCCATCTGGTTATTTCCTGATGGGTTGGCGACCCTTTTATCTTGAAGTTTTGTTGGAGCTCATCTGTAACTTTTGCTTTTATTTCTTCATCCGTAAGCTGGAAATTATCCAGAGATTGAGCGCCTCCTACAAAAGATGTGATCAGGAATTGATCTTTTGGTGATCTATTTTCGAAAAGTGAACTATTCCAGATACTTCCTGCAGTAAATAAGTCTTCTTTTTTAGGATTTAATCCTCCGAAACCATTGAAATCAAAACCCAAATCTTTTCGCCTGAAAGCTGTATGAACTACACAAATAGGCGGGTAATTTACCCCTTCCCATGCTTGGGCACTTTCTGGGGAAATATCCTTAATTAATTTCCCTGCAGCATATGCCGGGATGGAAAAAACAAGCGCTGTAACTTTTGTTTCCCCATTTTCTGTAATTAACAAAAAGCCTCCTGCCTCCTGTCTAATTTCTTTTATTGGCGAATTATAGTTAACGGATAGGTTTTCAGCCAGCTTATCTGCCAAAATACCAAGACCTTCTTTAAAACTGAAAGTGAGTTTTCGCTGTGTGTTTTTTTTATTTTTAATAAAACCTCTTATTACCGAACCAAATTTTTGTTCATTTTCTAAAAAGGCTGGAAAAGTTTTTTCCATTATTAATTTTTCTGGATCTCCAGCGTAGATTCCTGAAATAAAAGGGTTTACAGCCTGGTCCACGATTTCTTTGCAAAATCTTCTTTCAAAAAAATCAGCAACAGTTTCGTTTTGAGGTGAAGTACTTTTGTTGTTTAATTCTTTATAAATGGAAAATTTGGCATGCCAAGAAAAAAAATTGTTAAAAATCAAACCTGGAGGACTGGAAGGTAGTTGCTGATATTTCCCATTTTTGAAAATATAGCGCTTTTTACTTACCGTTTCCGGAATAATCATTTGATCTTCTAAACCTAACTCCTTAACTAAATCAATTATTTCTGAATCGGCAAGGAGGGAGTTAGGGCCTTTTTCAAGTAGAAAACCCTCTTTTTTTACCGAACAAATATTACCACCAGGTTTATCACCTGCTTCAAACAAACAATAAGCTTTACCCAATTTCTGTAAATGATAAGCCAGTGATAATCCGGAAATTCCAGCCCCAATAATTCCAACCATTTCAAAATCGATTTGTATGACAAAAACTCGATTCGAAACTAGTGCTAATTCAGAAAATTAAAAAATCCTTTTGGGATATTATTTGGCCGGATTTGGTATTTAAAAGTTAAACCTAAAGTTGGCTGAATGATATTTAGCTTTCTAAAAGGCTTTAAAATTATTCCATTTCCATCGTATTGTTCCAGTCCAAAATAAAAATTGGTTTCTTTCTGTATGAAAAGTCCGTATAAAATATTGGCTGTAGGACTCAATAAGAGATCTGCTCTCAAAACCGAATTACTAAATCTCCTTTTTTCCGAAAGATCATCTTTTTGTTTTGATTCCTTAAATATCTGATAGGAAACTGCCGGGTATAATGCCCATTTTTTTAAATCGATTTTTTTGGCAAGTGAAACAAAAAATGAGGCTTTTCCTAAGGTTTTTGCTGAATTGGAGTATTCTACCTGGTAGCTTAATCTTTTGTCGAATATCAGGTTTAAAAAACTGCCTGAGTGTCTGATAAAAGCACTTGTGCCAAACGTGTTTAATTGGTTGTGGGTATGAACCTTTTGCGATAATCCTCCACTCCATTTTCCCTTTAACTTCTTTTCAAAGCCTACCAGCAACTGCCCTTCACCCACCGCAGAAAATTCTGATTTCCCGGTATTTGTTTGATTTGTAAATAAATTGTGGAAATTAAATTCACCAAAAAACCTTGATTTGTCAGCAAGATAGAAATCGGTACTTAAGGTAAAGTCAAATTGGGTTTCAAAGTGTAATTTTTCTAATGGCTGGCCTATCCCAAATCGGAATGAAGTGATCAATACAAAACTTAATATTGCCCTGAAGAACCATTGAATTTTCATAAAACGAGGGATAATTAGCAACTAAATATCCCCAACGCTTAAATGAACCTTCTCTTATTTAAGTAGAAGAATTTTTGACAGTTTGAATTATACGATATTAAAGAGTTGTTCTTTTATTTTCTCCAGATTATCCTTCATGTCCACTACAAATTTTTGCAGTTCCGCAAAATTGGCTTTGGCACCAATTGTATTGATTTCTCTACCAATTTCCTGACTGATAAAAGTTAATTTTTTTCCGCTGGATATTTTGGCTTTTAGGGTTTCCTGAAAAAGATCAAGATGTTTGTTGAGCCTTACTTTTTCCTCGCTAATATCCAGTTTTTCTATATAATAAATGAGTTCTTGTTCGAACCGATTGGGATCAAAATTCTCATTAGATACCAAATCATTTACCTGTTTTTGAAGCCTCTCCCTAATATGTTTTATCCTTTCGGGATCGAGTTCTTCAATATTTTTAAGTAAATTTCTAATATTATCAATATAGCCATTGAGCTCAGATTTCAGAATTTCTCCTTCATGAATCCTGAATTGTGTACATTTTTCTATGGCCTGATTTAAAGCCTCCGCCACTACTTTCCAGTCTTTTTCTATGGCATCCTGATCCTGCTCCTTAATATAAGCGTCAGGCATTTGCATGATCATCCTAAAAATATCACTGTCATTTGTGCCAAGATCATCCGCACTTTTCTTGAGTTCTTTATAATAATTTGAAACCAATGGGAAGTTTACCTGAATTTTATTGGTTTCCGGTTTTTTAGATACATAATTAATATTCAGACTTACCTTTCCCCTTTCCAGTTTTTTGTTGAGCAGGTTTTTTATCTCAATTTCCTTATCGAAAAAAAGATAACTCATTTTAATATTTGAATCTAAAAACTTGGAATTCAGGGTTTTTAGTTCTATTTGTACACTCAGTTCATCTGTCTCAAGAACCACTCTCCCAAAACCTGTCATTGATTTTACCATATACTTCTCTTTTTAGCTCTTATATCAATATAACCTTCATTTTACCTCACCCGTTTTGGGTTTAAATAAAAGAAATTCATTTAAAGGGTTCAATTTATATTTATTTTTTAAGAAAATACCATAACCACCCTACAAATAATTGCGATAATCTTCTTTAGGAAGGGAAACGAATTAAATTCCCATTTTTTGAGGGTTCTTTTTAGCCTATTCTTGGACAAGCAGTTCGCTTTGTAAAATACTCAGTTAACTTGGGTAAGGTAAACTGAATCTGATAAATGGCGTTTTTCTAAAAGAGTTTCAATTCCTTCGGGAAATCATGTCATGAACTGTAAGGTTTAGAGGGATCATTAATTTCTCTGCCATAAAGTGTTTTTTTACAATTTTATATACTTAAAATAGACTGAGGAAGATTGGGCAGCGTTTATCTTCAATAAATATATGTTAATTAAAACAATTTAAATTTTTGATTAATGAATAAGAAACATAGTTTTTCACTTACAGTTAGCAACAAACAACAAGCTAGTGTAATTCAGGCTATAATTGAAAGTGCTCAATCAATGCCTATCAACTTGAAAGAAGCAAAGAATTCGAGAAAGAAATAATTATTTCACCTTTTTTTGAAGTGGCTATTTTTATTTGCCGGTAAACTGATAAAAAGAATTTCCCAATCGTTCTCAAACACATTTTTTCGAGCAAGGGAGATTAAAAAAATTAAAAAGAAAATGTCCACTAAAAATTTCCAGTGGACATTTTTTATTCCAGTGGAAAGAAGGCATTTTTTTGAAATATTCTCCTTTTAATTATTATTTAAAATCGCAAGAACCGGGAAATTTTTAAAAATTAAAGAAAAATCATACACCTTTTTCAAATCCCTTTTTAACCCTTAGAAAATAGAAAAAATAAATTCCTGTTTAAAGGAAATTAGTGAAAGATTTACATTAAACAAACCTTAAAAATGATTTTTCAAAAGCTGAAAAAAAGGCTTTAGGAAACACTTAAACTAAAAACCTATGGAAGAATCTTTTTTCAAACTAGAATTCATTGAAGAGTTGAATCTTAGTCACCTTACATTTTTAAAAAAATGCACCTCAGACCAGTATCGGCTTGCCTATGGACAGTTGGTGGAGTTGTTTAAGAGCAAAGGCCACCACAATCACATCACCGATACTTCTACAATGGGCGTGATTGGAGTAGAGGACCAACAATGGGTGAAAGCCAATGTAGTTCCGAACATGAGGAAGTTTGCGGATAGCACCAAAAAGCTGAATATTGCCCTGATTTTGGGAGACGATATTTTTGCAACCTTTGCTGCAAAGAATATTGCCCGAAATTTTATGGATAAACAGAATATTGATATTCATTACTTTGCTGGAGAAACCGAAGCTTTCGACTGGTTTAAGGAAGAAAGTGCACTTGCTGCTTAATAAAAAAGCCTTCATATGAAGGCTTTTTTTTATGCGTTCAAATAAATTTTTTTAAGCTGCTATCCATTGTTGCGCATCATCAAGATTATCAAAATATCTGGTAATGAATTGCGCTTCATTATGATCGGCCTCCATCTCTTCTACAGTTTGTTCAATGCCCAGGCTGGCTACAAATTCTTCAGGGACTAATAATGCCATTCTTTTTAACCCATATTCAATTAATTTAGGATTAAATTCTTCAGCGGTCCATGTCTGCAATTCCGGAACAATGGCGTAGGCAAAGTTTCTGGTATCCCCAATCCAGTATTTTACTTCATTTTTTTCTATAATATCCAAAATAGTAATAAGGGCTTCCTTGTAATCATATTCCGTCATTTTAGCAGTTTCAGGTAACCACACAATAGTAAGTGTTGATTGCTCTACATCAAATGAGGCTTGAAAAAAACTGTTTTTTACTAATTCCATAAATTGTTTTTTAGGTTATAAAAAGGATATTTATTTCCTATAAACATTTTTTGCCGCGGAAAATTTTACAAAAAAATTAAGGATTTTTAATTTTTCACTTGGATAAGATTTTTTTTAGATGAATTAATATTTGCAGCTTTATTGTTTGAATTATTCTAAGAATTTGTGGGGTTAGGTTGGGTGATAATGATTTTTTTTTAATTTTTTTTCGAGGTAGGGTGGGGGGAGAGTTAAAATTACCGGTATTATTAGTAGTTGAGCAAAAAAAGTAGAATTGGTGGTCAATTATAAAATTACAAAATCAATTAACATAAATCCGAAAGGTGGAAAATAAAAGTGAGCAACATATTGAATTATTTACCAAATTCCTGAGCGGGGAATCGACAAGGAAAGAATATGAGCAATTACTTTCCTGGTTAAATGAGTCCGCTGAAAACAGGGAGGAATTTTTTAATTATCAGAAAATCTGGAATAAAACTAATAAACCACTTGAAACTTTTTTTCCTGATAGTGAACAGGCATGGAAGGTTTTTAGTGAAAAGAATGGTATTGTTCAGGAAAAACTTAAAGTTACAAAATCACATCATTATAGTATTTCGTCTTTTTATAAAGCTGCTGCAGTTTTATTGATGGGAATTGGATTGGCTATTACACTAAAAATGGTTTATTTCTCAAAAGACATGGTAGAAATTTCAGCTGGTAACGATCAGGTGAAAAAAGTTGTGCTACCTGATAGTAGTGAAGTGTGGCTGAATAAAAATAGCCAAATAACTTATTCCGAAAATTTTAACCTGGATAACAGGGTGGTAAATTTAACAGGAGAAGCCTTCTTTGAAGTGAAAAAAGCGGAAGGCAGAAGGTTTACTATTTATGCAGGAAATTCTAAAACAGAAGTAGTTGGGACTTCTTTTAATATTAAAGAAAATGAAAATAGTGAGGTGGAAGTTGCCGTTGCCACTGGCCGGGTGGCCTTTTCCCCAAAAAATGAAGACAGAACCGTTTTTTTACTTCCTGGTGAAAAAGCTTCAGTAGGAAGTTTAAAGAATATAACAAAGCAAAAAATAGAAAATGAAAATTTCAGATCCTGGCAAAATAACCAGCTTACTTTTAATGATGTAGTGCTGAATCAGGTATTCAATACTTTAGAACAGCATTATGCCATTGATATGGATATAAAATCACCAACACTGCTCAACTGTCATTATACTGGCAATTTCAAAGAATTAACAATAGAAGAAGTGATGGAAATTTTGGCAGCATCAGCAAATTTCTCTTATCAGGAAAGCGATGGAGTTTACCATATCTCCGGGGAAGGTTGTGATCCTGAAATGTAATTGGATTATCTCATTTTTAAATTAATCGTAGTAATTAACTAAACAATAAAAAGCTGTAGTATTAGGATTGTCAGATCATATTCAGGTATGATTAAATTTGAGGGCATGGTCACTACAGTTTAAAAAGAATTAGACTTATGAAAACAAAGCTTTTTATCGCCTTGTTGCTTGTATCATATTGCCTGGGTTTAAAGGCACAGGATAATAATGTTTTAAATCAAAAAGTGGATTTAGTATATAGTGATGTGGAGATTGGGGAAGTTATCCGGGATTTAACTCAAAAATATCAAATTAACTTTTCTTATGTGAGTGACAGACTTCCTTTACATCAAAAAGTAAATGTTGACCAAAAAGGGATTTTATTGAAAGATGGTTTGGAAATGCTGCTGGAAGAAACAGATATTTCCTATAAGGTAATTAAGAACCAGGTTATACTTCAAAAATCAAAAGAACCTGAACCAGAAGAACCTGTTGAAGAAAAAATAATCCCGGCTGTAATTCCTTCTCAACCACAGGAAACTTCAATCGCGAAAAAAAATACGGAGGTAGTTTCGGTAAAAGAGGTGGAAACTCCTGAAAATATTGGTTTAAAAATGAGCACTGCCACGGTAGTTGCCGGTACAGGAAATACAATGAATAAGGTGCCTCAAAAAACTGGAAATATCCCATCCGGGGCTAAAAAAGAGAAAAAGGAAAAGCCGGAGAAGAAGAAAACATCCAAGCCTTTATTTAATTTTAAACCAAACCACGATTTGGATTCCGTGCCTGCGCATTTTGGCTTGTTCTATCCGGTTAGTACCAATGGCAAAAGAGCACCTAAAGTTTTCAATGATATTTCACTAAACCTGCTTTATGGAGTATCTGCAGGAGTTGGTTCTTTCGAGCTAAATGGATTGGGAAGTGTAACCAACGGAAATATTAAGGGTTTTCAAGCCAGTGGAATCGCCAGTTTTGGAACGGGAAATGTGAAAGGCTTTCAGGCTGCAGGATTAATTAATTCTGTGAATGGTAGTTTAAATGGCTTTCAGGCTGCTGGTTTTATGAATGTGGCACAAGATTCTGGGAAAGCTACACAAGCCGCAGGTTTTATGAATATAAATAATGGCACTCAGTGGGGCATGCAAGCTGCAGGCTTTATGAATATTGGTTTAGATAGCTTAACCGGAGCACAAATTGCTGGGTTTTTGAATATCAGACATGGGGATGTATACGGGGCTCAGGTAGCTGGTTTTATGAACATTGCAGCAAACAACAGAGGAGTACAAATAGCTGGATTTTATAATAAGACAAGGGATATTAAGGGATCACAAATTGGGGTATTGAATATGGCCAGAAATATTTCCGGAGTACAAATAGGCGTATTCAATTTTGCTGATACAATTGGTGGGGTTCCAATTGGTTTGCTGAGTATTGTGAAAAAAGGTGGCTACAGAAAATTTGAAATTTCGGGAACGGAAACACTTAATGCGAATATTGCTTATAAAATAGGTGTACCAAGGTTTTACAATATCTTTTCTGTTGGAGCGCAATTCAATAGTAATACTTTAAGACAGGCAGCAGGAGCAGGTTTTGGTACAGAGTTTCCAATAGCTTCCAGTAGCTTTGCGATGAATCTGGACTTAATGGGACATTTGTTTTTTAAGGATGCTTTTTCCGATTTCGAGGAAGGAATACAGTTTTATAATGCCAAACTTCAGTTTTCGAAATATATCACACCTAAGACAGCGATCTTTCTTGGTGCATCTTACAACGTATTGGTATCAGATAATAAGGAGGAGAATAGGGCTGAAGTTGCCAATGATATTGCCCCATGGAGTTTTTATGACGAGGACCATAGTCATCATAATGTGAAAATGTGGATCGGTTTAAATGGTGGTATTCGGTTTTAAGCATTTGTGTTAAATATTAAGAACTATATAAAACAGGTGGACTGAAAACCTTGAAATAACATCTTGTACAGTAATTAATTATAATTTGTTTCGGCTAAAAATCAACGGTTACCTCATACGTAATCCCTGGTTTATAATGCCCAAATTTCAATATACTTCATTGGTAAAACCCAGAAATAATTTAACAGGTTATTAAATTTTTAGACTTATGAAAGCTAGTAATTCAAAAAACCAAAACAGCCTTTATTTATCAAAAAGTTATCATGATGGTTGGGAAAAGGCTTTGTGTAATTTTATGAGAGAACAGGAGATGGAGTTTTTAAGAATAAAACTTCAACAAATTCGGGAATTGATGGAGGGGAGTTATCAAAAAAACGATTATTAATTTTTGAAGGGAGATGATTTACCCCTTCACCACAGATTTATAAAAATTCAATTTTAATCTTATTAAAAAAACAGAACATCATGAAAAAAGGATGGATGGGATTGCTTTGCCTTATTTTGACAATCATTTCCCAGTCACTATTTGCACAATCTATATTTACGATTAGTGGAAAAGTTACTTCTGCAGGTCAGGAGGAACTGGTTGGTGCTACCATTAAAGTGAGGGGTACCAGGCAAGGAACGGCTACTAACCCTAAAGGAGAATTTTCCTTAGCGCTTACTGAAGGAGATTACCTCCTTGTGATATCTTCAATTGGCTATGCCCCAATAGAAAAGCAAATTAAACTGGATAGAAATATCAACCTAAATTTTGATTTAACAGAAAAAACAGAAAATCTGGAAGAAGTTGTGGTAGAAGGAAAAAAGGAAAATGACAATATTATTTCAGGTGATATGAGTGTGAATCAGTTGGAAATTCAGACCATCAAAAATATACCTGCATTGCTTGGGGAGGTAGATATTGTGAGAAGTTTGCAGCTATTGCCCGGAGTTACTACGGTAGGAGAGGGAGCTACAGGCTTCAATGTGAGAGGAGGAGGAATTGATCAGAATCTGGTATTGATGGATGGCGCTCCCATTTATAACAGTTCTCATGTGTTGGGCTTTTTCTCTGTTTTTAATCCGGATGCAGTTTCGAATGTGGCACTGCTCAAAGGAGGGATTTCTTCTCAATATGGAGGCCGGATTGCTTCGATTCTGGATGTGGGTATGCATGAAGCCAACAAAGATCAATTTGCTATGTCTGGTGGAATTGGAACTGTTTCCAGTAGATTGACCATGGAAGCCCCAATTACCAAGGGAAAAAGCTCCATTATGCTGGCAGGAAGAAGGTCTTATGCGGATTTATTTCTTAAGCTTTCTTCTGATCCGGACATGCGTAAAAATGGAGCTTTCTTTTACGATCTGAATGGAAAAATGGATTTTGATATCAATGAGAAAAACAAGGTTTCTCTTTCAGGGTATTATGGCAAGGATTCCTTCAAGTTTGGAGATGATTTTTATAACAACTGGGGAAATGCGGCTTCTTCCCTGAAATGGAAACATATTTTCAATGATCGGCTTTTTGGGGAAATTACCCTGGCTTATTCGGATTATGGCTATAAACTGGGTGTACCGGATGTCAATACGAATAATTTTGAGGCGAAAGCCATGATCAAAAATTATGTGGGGAATGCCAACTTTAGCTATTTTATCAACCACAGGAACAGTCTGAACTTCGGGATCAATTCTACTTTGTATGAAGTTAATCCCGGAGAATTAAGGCCTTTAACCGAAACTTCTGTTTTCAATCCGCTCACTATGGACTTGCAGAAAGGATTTGAGTATGCCGGATTTATTGAGCACGAATCGGAATTGTCGGATAAAATATTTTTGAGATACGGTTTAAGAATATCCTCTTATGATTACCTGGGGCCAAATACTGCTTATGAATATAGTGGAAATCCCGGGGAAAGGAAGGATATTGAAAATGAGAAAAAGTTTGGAAAGAGTGAGTCCATCCAAAATTACTACAATTTTGAACCGAGGTTTTCTTTGCGCTATGCGCTGAATGAGAGCACTTCTCTAAAGTTTAGTTACAATAGATTAGCGCAATATATTCACCTGCTTTCTCCAACTCTGGCTTCTACTCCTACCGATACCTGGACCCTAAGTACAAATAATATCAAACCGCAGGTAGCTGATCAGGTAGCAGTGGGATATTTTAAAAATCTGAAAGGCAAAGCTTATGAACTTTCCACAGAAGTGTACTACAAAACCCTTGACAACCAGGTGGATTTTGTAGGAGGAACAGAATTTTTACTGAACAAATATTATGAAGGAGATTTGCTTTTTGGGGATGGAAGGGCTTACGGAGCTGAATTTTTATTTAAGAAAAATGTCGGCAGGCTTACAGGCTGGGTGAGTTATACTCTGTCCAAATCGGAAAAGAAGATTGAAGGTATAAATAATGGAAATTATTATCCTGCCAAATACGACAGGACTCATAATCTGAGCTCTACAGCCATTTATCAATTGAATAACAGATGGAAGTTTGCCGCAAATTTTTCTTACCTCACGGGAGTTTCTACTACTTTCCCAGATGGACGGTTTGAATATCAGGGTATTACAGTGCCGATAAATACCAATGATTCCCGAAATAACTACAAAATTACACCTTATCATCGGCTAGATCTTTCTGCCACTTTGCAGGGTAAAAGAAATCCTTTGAGGAAGTACCAAAGTGAGTGGGTGTTTGCAATTTACAATGTGTATTCGAGAAGAAATGCCTATAGTATTTACTTCAGGCAAAATGAGGATAATCCCCGAAATACTGAAGCGGTAAGGCTTTCGATTTTCGGATCAATGTTGCCATCTGTGACCTACAATTTCAAGTTTTAAATTCATCATAATTTCAAAGATTAAACAAATGGAAAATTTAAAATATATCATTTATAGTTTAGTGCTAGGTTCCTTTTTTTCCTGTGAAGATGTGATTGATGTAAAACTGGAAGAAGGCAGAACTTTATTAGCTGTAGATGGCTGGATTGACGATCAGCCAGGTCCTTATACCGTTACGCTTACCCAGACTCAGGGATATTTTGATAATAGTGAATTTGCTCCTGTAACTGGTGGTGTTTTAAAAATTATTGACGGAGATGGAAACGTGGAAAACCTTACAGAAAATCAGCCAGGAAAGTACCAGACCAGTCCTGAATTCCTGGGTCAGGTAGGTAAATCTTACCGGTTGGAAATGTTGGTGAACGGTGAAGAATATTATGCAGAAACCGCTATCCAAAGGCAGGTGGTGATAGATTCTATCACTTATGAATACAAGGAAAAATCCGGTGATGACAATTCAGGATATTATTTGAATTACTTTGGTTGGGACCCGGAAGGGATTGGGGATAATTACCGGTTAAAACTTTATCGAAATGGCCAATTGCTTAATCAACCCAAAAACCTGATATATGAAACAGATGAGTGGATCGATGGTAATTATATTCACGATTTGCAACTCAATTGGGATGATCCTTTCCAGGAGGGGGATTCTGTAATGGTAGAAGGATTGAATATTACCAAAGATGCTTATTATTTCTTTGCCGAGCTTTCTGAGCAAACCGATAACGGGGGAATGTTTGCTGTTCCTCCATCCAATGTGAGAACAAATATTTTCAATAAAAACCCCAAACCCGGACTAGAGGTGGTTGGCTATTTTGGTGGTTCTTCAAATTATGCCGTGAAGGGTGTGATTTCAGGGGAAAAGGGAGTGATTAAATAAAGACTTTATTTAGAAGCGATTTAAAGGACAAGGCTTTTTGGCTTTGTCTTTTTTTTATTTTCAAATTAACCTGAATTGATTGAGTTTCTTCAAAAGAAAATCAATTTTCTCCTCGAAAGTTAATTCATCATTTACCCAAATGATTTCAAAGCCATCTTTTTCCATTTTTCTGAACCAGGTCATTTGGCGTTTGGCGAATTGGTGTATGCTGGTGTTTAGTTTTTCAAACAGTGTTTGCTGATTTAATTTTCCTTCCAGAAATTCGGTGACCAGTTTGTATTCCAATCCGTAGTATTTTAAATCTTCTGGGGAAATTCCTGATTCAAGTAAATTTTTGACTTCCTCAATCAGCCCATTTTCCAGCCTGTATTTTAGCCTTTTGGTAATTTTGTTTCTCCTTTTTTCTCTTTCCGGATTTAGGCCAAATATGATGGAGTTATAGTTTTTTCCTGGGTTTTTATTTAAATGATTTTCCTTTAAAAAAGTCAGTATTTCAATTCCCCTAATGAGTCTTTTTCTTGTAGAGGTATCTATTTTTATTTGATTGGGATTGGGCAAATTTGCCAGCGTTTCCAGTAAATTTTTATTTTCAAATTGACTTAATTCCTTTCTCAAATTTTCATTTTCCGGCACTTGTGTATGCTCATGTCCTTTTAAGACAGCTTCAATATATAAGCCACTTCCCCCACATAAAATTGGCAATTTCCCTTTTGCTCTGATTTGCGAATAAGCCGAATCAAAATCAGCCTTAAACTCATGAATATTGTAACGGTAACCGGGAGGCTTGATATCAATTAAATGATAGGGAATGTTTTGGCCATTTACGATATATTCATCCAAATCCTTGCCTGTTCCTATGTCCATTTGCTGGTAAACCTGACGGGAATCTGCACTGATTATTTCCGAATCCGAATTATAGGCAAGGTGAGAGGCAAGGCTGGTTTTTCCAGATGCAGTCGGGCCTAAGATAATGATGAGCGGATGATGATCATTTGATGGTTCCATGCTTTTCAGACCGTTTTTTCAAATCAAGGATAAATTTCAGGTTTCCTGCATTGTAAGCTTTTGCCCATGCTTTTTCTACACTACCATCTTGTAACAATTTATCTGGGTAAAATCTTTGAAAATTGCTTTTATCAACCAAAAATAATTGAGTTGGAGTTTCCTGGATTACCTCAAATCCCAAAGTAATGTAACTTTTTCCATACGACCAGTCTCTATCCGCATAAGTCATGATATCATCTGGTTGGTAATCTTTTAGAAACCGACTGAGCAATTTGCTAAAACCACCAGTTACGGTAATGCCCTTTTTATTACAAAATCGCAGCAGTTCATAAGACTTATAGACCTCTCCATGCCTTTTAATTTTTCGGCCATGACTAAAGCTGGCTACAGCTACAAGTTCATCCTGGAATATTAAACCATATTTGTGTTTTCCTGGGATAGGCACCTGCAAATGATTTGCTTCCAAAAATTGCAAAAGTTGAGGGTTGGTAATTCGGCTTACTTTCACTTTTCTGCCATGAATTCGCTGGTATTTCCCCACCGATGCCAAAAGCCTGCTTTTTACAATTTTATTTTTTGTATGCCAAAAGTCTTCCCAAAGATGAATGAGTCGAATACCATTTTGATCGAACCGATCAGATAGTAGGGAAAAATAATTTCCTTCTTTTAATGAAGCGCTAAAGAGTTCTGTTCTATCTAAAGAAATGAGCTGGATGGCCAGATGGAAATTCGGAATAAAATAAACCGGGAATAATACCTTAGCGAAATTTGGTGAATAATCAAGTTGGATTTCTCCTGAATAGTTTTGCTTTAAAAAATCGAGCACACTTTTTTCAAAAGTATCCATAGCGCCTTCATTTTCTATCGTTTTTTACCTACCAGTTGCTTTCGGTACACATTAAAAATACGGGACTTTGAAATAAATCCTTCATATTTTCCATTTTTTAAAACCGGTAAATTCCAGGCATTGGCAGTTTCAAACTTCTGCATCACAGAGGCCATATCCTCATCATATTCTATGTATGCCGGGGGAATATTCATGATCTCGGAAATTTTTACTTTTTTCTGTTTTTCTCCATCAAACATTATTTCCCGTACATCATCAAGAGTTACAATTCCAGTGAGTTCATTCTGTCCGTTGAGTACCGGGAAAATATTCCGTTTACTCTTGCTGATTACCTTGATTAAATCCTCCAGAATAGCACTTTGGTGAATCTTCTTAAAATCTCTTTCAATCAGGCTATGGATACTTAGGTGATTGAGGATTTTTTTATCATGGTCATCAGCAGCATATTCCCCTCTTTTGTAAAGTTCAGTAACATAAGGAGAAATGGGATTGTTAAAAGAAACGGTGCTATAAGAAATTGCCGAAACAATCATTAAGGGGATAAATAAAACGTATCCACCCGTAAGTTCTGCAATCAGGAAAATGGCTGTTAAAGGAGCATATTGTACGCCACAAAGCACCCCACACATGCCAACCAGAGCAAAATTACTTTCAGAAATGTAGGCAAATCCTGTCAGATTGACCAGCGTGGCAAAAGCAAAACCAGTAACTCCTCCCAGGAACATGGATGGTGCAAATGTTCCGCCACTACCGCCACTACCGATTGTAAGGGATGAAGCCACAAATTTAAAAATGATGATGACCACCAAATATCCCAGAAAAATCCAGTCATTTATCTCTTTGCCATCAAAGAAAATACTTCTGTCCAGGATGGGGTCATGGTTGTTGTTAAGTAATGCTTTTATGATAGAATAACCTTCTCCAAATACAGGTGGTACCAGAAAAATGGTTAAGGAAAGCAGAGCCCCACCAATGAGTACTCTTGAATATTGGTTTTTTAATTTCTCAAATAAGTCCTCAGTTGCATGTAAAACTTTAAGGAAAGTTTTTGAGGTGATGCCACAAAGAATACCCAGTGCAATATAAAGAGGTGTATCGAAGGCATTGAAAGTATCCACTAGTTTAAACGAAAACAGGACATCTTCACCCAGTAGCACCAGAGAAACTAAAGTTGCACTAACCGAGGCTGATAAAAGAGGGATAAAACTGGAAACTGAAACATCGATCAGGATGACTTCCATACTGAAAATTAATCCAGCTACAGGGGCATTAAAGATAGCGGATATTACTCCTGCAGTTCCACAGCCAATCATTAAAGTTCTTAATTTATAATTGAAATTGACTAGTTGGGCGATATTGGAACCAATTGCAGAACCAGTGAGTACAATCGGAGACTCTAATCCGGCTGAACCTCCAAATCCAACTGTAAATGCACTGGTAATCATACGGGAATAGGTTTTACTTTTCCCAATCACACTGGATTTTTTGGCAATGGAATAAAGGATATCAGTAATGGCATGCCCGAGTTGCTCTTCCCTATAAAGTGCTTTTGCCAAAAGAATAGTAAAAAATAACCCTATTACAGGATATAATATCTGGACATAGTTTTCTGTGAAATCCTGTGAAGTAAGAAAGTGGTGTATATAATGTACCGCCTCTTTTAAAATTACAGCCGCCAAACCAGAAACAATCCCGACAATCCCACTTATAATCAGGACAAAATTCCTTTCAGAAATGTATTTTATGTTCCAGGTTAATGCGCGTTCGAGCTTATCGGATAACCCCATTGTTTACAGTTAAATTTGGGTTTGAAGTTTAGCTTTTTGCTAATTTCAGTTTGAATGCAAATATAAAGATACAAGGATGGTTTGCGAATTTAAGGGAGGTTAAATTGAAGGGAAATTATGGTTTTTGGTTCTGAATAATTTATTGGTAATCTGAAAACTTAAAAGAAATAAGAATAGATTATGATGGTCCATAATCGTTATTTGGTATTCAAATAAAGCTGGTTTTTGTTTTAAGGCGAAAAATTTATTGTCAATTTATCCCAATAAATTGTCTAATAAATAAGGTGGGTTAAATGTTTTGTAAAATATTAATTTATAATAGCCTTGCGTTTAATAATTTTGGTTTTGGTGATTCCTCCCAAATCTATCATATCAATTATCATTAAATCATAATCGTAAAAAATGAAAAAAACAGTATTGTTATTAGTGTTTTGTACAATCCAATCTGGATTATTATTGGGTCAAATAAATAAAGGAAAAATATTAATTGGATTATCAACCTCTTTAAATGTAGCTGGAACTGAAGAAAACACAACCAGTATTGGATTTAGCAAACGAGTAATTAAAGGTGATGACGACTCTAGTAGTAGTAGTGGGAATGAAAGTAAATCTTTTGGTCTAAATTTTTCACCTAAGATCGGTTATTTTGTTGCAAATAATTTTGTGGTTGGTTTGCTATCTAACTATAGTTTTTCTAATACCAAATATGATGATGACAAAATTACATTTATTATTAATCAGTATAGTTTTGGGCCATTCTTAAGGTATTATATCCCAACGAAAAATATTTTACCATTCTTAGAGTTTGGGTCCTCTTTTGGAAAAACTAATAGTATGGTAAAAATTGATTATAACAATTCAGAAATTGAAGGTAATATTAGAGAATCAATGATTTCTGCTGGAATTGGTATGGCAGTTCCATTAGGGAAAAAAGTAAACTTTGATCTGTTATTAGGGTATGAAAATCATGTATCCAAAAGAAAGGAAAATAATGACAATAATGAGAAAGAAATTTCCCATATTATTGGACTAGACCTTGGGTTTACCGTTATTCTGGGCAAAAATAAATAATTAATTGCTCATATAGTAATTTAAAGGAGCAGGTTAGGTTTGAAATCCTAACCTGCTTTTTTATTGGCAAAAAGATCGCCTTTTCAGTCAGTTAAACTGAATTAAAAAAATGCTCTGGTTTAATAACAAAAGGGGATATTGTTAGCTTTAAGTCTCCTTAACAAATCGAGTTTTTAAATTTGTGGTAAGTTAGTTATTATTGCTCAAACAAAGTGGAGATCGAATTATTTTTCACCTTTTACTTGTTTTGTGAAATAATTTATGGTTTATTGACTGAAATAAGTAAGGTTGAATTTAGATGGAATTTTAATAATAAGTAAATATCCCATTCAAAATAATTTCATTTCACTATTTTCTAAGGACCTACTTTAGGGTCAATCAACTTTATTTTGAAGACAAATTACACTAACTGAAACTTCCTGCTATGAAGACACCATTAAGATGGGGTATTTCTACCCTGTTGTTACTTTTCAACTACCTGTTGTACTTTCCTGTTTTTGCACAAAATTCTTCCCAGGTAATTCTGGATTGGGGTGACGGTGTGCCACTTTTTCCAGCCTATTATTGTGTGGAAGAAGTCACTGACATCAGTGCTGGTTTCGATCATTCCCTCATCATTACTGAAAATAGGGTGATCGGGTTGGGTAAAAACAATTTCGGACAACTTTATATTCCCAATTTTGGCTCGGCTAAACCTGTTTCGGTTGCCGCTGGTTTTAAATATTCCGCTGCTTTGCTGGATGATGGAACAGTACAGGCCTGGGGAATTAATGATTTTGGACAAACTTCCGTTCCTGCCGGTCTGGATAATGTAGTGGCCATTGGTACTGGTGACCAGCACATGGTGGCGCTTAAAAGAGACGGGACAGTGGTAGTTTGGGGTGGAAATGAATTCGGGCAATTGAATGTGCCGGATGATATAGGAAAAATTAAATCCATCAGTTGTGGGAATTTCCATACCCTGGCCGTAAGAGAAGATGGCACTGTGGTTTCCTGGGGTTGGAATGAATATGGGCAAACGGATGTGCCTGTGGGATTGAGTCATATTAAAGCTGTGGCAGCAGGAGAATTACATTCTGTAGCCTTAAATATTCACGGTGAATTAATTTTATGGGGTGATAATGAAGCGCATGATCAGCTTGTTCCTCCTTATGAATTAAATTTCAAAGAGGTGATTGCTATTGATGCGGGAAATCACCATACAGTAGCTTTAACCTCCGACAGTACCATTGCCGTTTGGGGAAATGACCGGTTCGACCAAAGTTCCACTTCCAGTTTTGTGAATAACAGAAAAACCATTTTAATCAGTGCCGGTTATGCACACACTTCTGTGGTGGCAGATAATAAGGCCCCTACCGACATTTTTCTTACCAATAACACGATCCCGGAAGATATAGAACTGAAAGAAATTTTTGGACATGTGAAGGCAGTTGATCCGGATGTTTTTGACAGACATATTTATAAATTGGTGCCGGGAGAAGGAAGTGATGATAACGATGCCTTTTTAGTGGATATGGATTCTTTGGCTCCAGGCATACGGTCTGATGGTTTTTTAGGTCTGGTTGCCCCATTTGATACCATCAGAACCAATAAAAAATTCAATTATGAAGAAGATAGTGTCTATACTATTCGGGTAAGAGCTACGGATATTGGTTGTTTGTCTTATGAAAAAGCGCTTACCATTCGTATTACCGATGTAAATGAAGCCCCTTTGGCTGTTTTGCTCAGCAATGACAGCATAGATGAGCAGCAACCTGTTGGTACAGTGGTTGGGCAATTATCGGCCGTGGATGAAGATTTAAATGATTCCCATACCTTTAGTCTTCAGGCTGGTTTCAATAATGATAATAGAGCTTTTACGATTGATGGAAATATCCTGAAAGCCAATGCAGTATTTGATTATACCGTAAAAAGGGAGTATTACATTACAGTAAGAGCTACTGATTCCAAAGGATTGTATGTGGATCAGGATATCATTATTTATGTGAGAGATAGTAACAGCCCTCCAACAGATATTGCCCTTTCTAAAAATCATGTTTTTGAAGATCTTCCAGTGGGAACTTTTATTGGTACATTTTCTACTGAAGATGCAGATTTTGAAAATTCCCACATTTATGCGTTGGTGGCTGGTGAAGGAGATGAAGGCAATAGTGTTTTTACTATTTATGGAGATAGTCTTTTGTCCAATAAGGTTTTTGATGTAGAAGAACAAAACCAATATACTATCCGGGTAAAAACTACAGATAATGGTATCCCAAAAATGAGTTTTGAAAAGGTTTTTCAGATTGATGTGGTAGCGGGAAATAATCCTCCAACGGGAATAGAATTGACTCCAAATCAAATTAATGAAAAAGCGCCAATTGGTACCCCTGTGGGGAGGTTGAAGTCTATAGATGAGGATGAGCTGGACCAGCATACTTACACTTTTGCCACTGGAGAAGGGGATGATGACAACGGAAGTTTTATTATTGATGGGGATAACTTGTGGATAAAAGATTCACTAAATTATGATGAAAAGAAATTATATGTTATTCGCTTAAGATCTACGGATAATGGAAAGCCAGTCTCCTATTCTTATGAAGATACCCTTTTTGTACATGTAATCAGGGTGGAAGAAAACTTACCACCAACCGATATTCTGCTGGATCCTACCCAAATTGCAGAAAATGAACCCATAGGGACCTGGATTGGAGATTTGTCTGCTATCGACCCTGATAAGGATGATTTCTTTTTCTACCAGCTTGTTGCCGGAGAAGGAGGGGAAGACAACCACTTTTTCAGGATAAAAGATAACACTATTGTAGCGCATGATGGTTTCGATTATGAAACAGGTAAATCGTATAATATCCGGATTCAGGTTCGGGATAAGGGATTGGAAACTTTTGAGAAATCATTTGAAATTAAAATACTGGACAGGAATGAGGCTCCGGAAGATATCCTATTAAGTAAAGAAAGTATTAAAGAAAACCTTCCGATTGGAACAAAAGTAGGGGATTTCAGTGCCATAGATCAGGATGAAAATGATGTACATCAGTTTAGGCTGGTAGATGGGCCAGGAAGTGAAAATAATGATGCCTTTACAATTGAAGGAAATGAACTAAAATCAACACAGGTTTTTGATTATGAGCAAAAAGCCACTTATTCCATTTTGGTGGAAGTAATGGATAGTGGGGATTCTATCTACATGAAGCAGTTTACCATCAAAATTGAAAATGTGGAGGAATCTGCAAATGATATCATCCTGGATAATAATCTGATAACTGAAAAATTACCAGTAAAAACTTTTATTGGAAACCTGATTACCAAGGGTGGAGATGCAGAGAAAACTTACAGTTATCAGTTTGTGAGCGGAGATGGAGATGAAGGAAATGCTTCATTTTTAATTGAAGGAAACCAGTTAAGATCCAATGCCGTGTTTGATTATCAGCTCAAAACATTTTATAACATTAGGGTAAAATCTACTGACAATGATGGTAAGGAATTGGAAAAAAGTTTTACCATTAAAATCAGATTGGAAAAGGATAATCAGGCTCTGAAAAATTTTAGCCTGAGCAACAATAATGTAGAGGAAAATAAGCCGATTAATTCTGCGATAGGTGTTTTTAGTGCCCTGGACCTTGATGATGAGGATCACCATATTTACACTTTTGCTCAAAAAGAAGGGTATGATCATCAGTATTTTGAGATTGAAGAGGATGTGCTTTATACTAAGACGGTATTTAACTATGAGGCGGATATAAAATCCTTTAAAATTCTGGTTCATGCTCAGGACCAGGGTGGAATTATAGTAGAAAGAGAGTTTACCATAAATATCACGGATGTGAATGAAGCTCCGGATAGCCTGTTGCTCTCTAATCATATTATAGCCCTTCAGGGAGATGGGAATCTTACCCAAATTGGTGAATTTGCGGCCTTTGATCCTGATTTGAATGATATACACAAATATGAGTTTGTATCTGGTGAAGGTGCTACGGACAATGCATTTTTTAATATTTCGGGGAATACGCTTTTTCCAAATGGAAGTATTTTGAATGCTGAAAAGAGCGAGTTTTCGATAAGGATAAAAACCAGTGATAACCGAACGCCATCCCTTTCTTATGAAAAGGTCTTTAAATTAATTAGCGGACCAATTGTGGCAGATACCTTATTTAATATTAAAGAAAATCCTGCAAAGGGAAGCCTGGTTGGACAATTAGAAGCTAAAAGCAAATTTTCATTAGAATATGAGATTATAGATGGAAATTCAAATCATGCTTTTGCCATTGACAGCCTGTCGGGAAAAATATCCGTACTTGATCCGGGTAAAATCTCTGTAGCGGATTTGTATTACCAGTTTATTGTTTCAGTGAAAGATGAAAATGGCATTTCTACTGAAGCTGAGGTCACAGTGAAAATTTTACCAAAATTGCCACCACAGGTTGAAGATATCACCTTCAGTATTCCGGAAGATAGCCCAAAAGGAACTGAAGTGGGAGTGGTGAAAGCCAGTGGTGAGGGAAAACTTTTGGAGTATAGTATCTTGGAAGGGAATTACGACAATGCTTTTGAAATACAACAGTATTCCGGATTAATTTCGGTAGCAGACTCTGGAAAGTTAAATTTTTCTGAAAATGACAAATATGTGCTGAATATCAGTGTGAAGGATGATGTAGGAGATACCGGTACCGGAATTGTGGTGATTAATATTGAAAATGTAAATTATGCTCCTACTGATATTTTACTGGATAATGATACCATTCTGGAATATCGTCCTGAGAATACTTTTGTAGGTCAGCTTTATACCATTGATAAAGATGCAGAAGACTTGCATACTTACACATTAGTAGAAGGAGAAGGGGGTGTAGACAATGCCAGCTTTACCATCTCCGGGAATGAATTATATGCCACAGCTTCTTTTGTATACAATACAAAAAACATCTATCTGATTCGGGTTCGGACTACTGATGATGGCGATTCGGTGAAAAGTTTTGAGAAAAACCTTAAAATAAAGGTGACAGCTTTGCCACTGGTGAGTGCCCCATCAGGATTTACACCCAATGGTGATCATGTGAACGATACCTGGGAAATTCATGAACTTGCTTTGTATACAAATTGTGTTGTAGAAATATTTGACCGGTCCGGCCAGCGGGTATTCCAATCTCAGGGTTACCAGGAAGGATGGGATGGGAAACTGAATGGGAAATTATTGCCGGTAGGTTCCTATTATTATGTCATTAACCTGAATACCGGTCCACCACCAATCACCGGTTCAGTAACCATTTTGCGCTAGCATTACTGATTAAAAATGTACAAAACTTCCTTTTACGAATTTTTTACAAGCGAAACAACGCTTAAACGATACCATAGATGAAAAAGAAAATATTTTTATGGCTAATAGGAATTAGCCTGAGTGTGGCAGGCTTTGGCCAGCAGCAGTTCCAACTTTCCCAATATATGAATGCGCCCGGAATGTATAACCCGGCATTTATGGGAGTTGAAAATTTTACCGATGTGAAACTTGGTCTGAGGCAACAATGGTCCGGTTTGGCGAACGCTCCAGCCACCAACTATGCCTATATCAGTACGGTTCTGGAAAGTGAATCAAAAAGGAAACTCAGAAATACCCATATTCCGGATGATCCTGATCAGGCTGCTGAAGTGATTGTTTTTCCAAAGAATGCACTTAGGATCAGTGACCCCGAATTATTTAAATTTTTGGTGAAAGACAGTATTGAAAGGGCTATTGAAGAACTGAATGCTGAATTGCATATAGAAAAGTTTGAGGCGGAGAAAAAACACGGTTTTGGGGGAAGTTTACACACCGACAGATATGGTGAATTTTCTCAATTTGGTGCACAGTTGGCCTATGCTTACCACATCCCATTGAACCGGAAAATGGAAATGTCTTTTGGGGTATCAGGGATGTTTTCCAGAAATCGTTTGGATAAGTTTTCGGTGTCCAACCCTGATGAAGATGAGTTGTATCAGGCTTATCTCAATGGGAGTACAGATGAAACATTCTTTCATGCCAATGCCGGAGTTTTAATTTATTCCCGAAAATTTTATGGTGGATATTCGGCTATGAACTTTGCAACGATAGCTGGAAATAATAACCTGAATTATTCTGAGGAGAGTGCAGAAACCCAGCATGTGATTCTGGCCGGATTTAATATTGATGCAGTAAGAGATTTGCTCATTATTCCGGGAGTGCTTTACCAAATTAAAACCATTTCTCCTTCAGAAGTAAACTTCAATGTAAAATGTGTTTATAGAGAAAAATATATGGCAGGGGTTTATTACAGAAATCAGGATGCTATTGCATTTATGACGGGAATTTGGCTGAAAAATGCTTTGCGAATTGGTTACTCTTATGATTATACTATTTCGGAATTGAGTATGCATCAATCGGGAAGCCATGAATTAACTGTGGGCATAAAACTAGGGAAAAGCTCTGTGATGAGTCCTCTCATTTGGTAGGTTAAATTCCAAACAGATTTCTTGAATCAACATCAAATCCAAAAAAAATGCAAAAAATATCATTAAATAACATAAAAAGGTTTACAGCCATTCTGGCTTTATTAGTTGCTACAAATGTGAGCTATTCCCAGGAAATGAAATTTGGGAAGCCCACCAAATTACCCCGGACTATTAATACTTATGCTGAAGAAAGCCTTCCTTTATTATCAGCCGATGGCAAACTGCTTTATTTTGTAAGAACCTTATATAAAGGGAATTTTGGGGGACAGTTTAAGGGACAGGATATTTGGTATAGTAAAAAACTGAAGAATGGAAACTGGTCTTCAGCCAAGCCTTCTCAAAAATTTAATACCACAGGAAATAATGCAGTTGTAGGTATTAACGAGGAAGGAAACAGAATTTATTTACTTAATTCCTATGAATATGAAGACGGTAGAGTTAGTGGTTTATCTTTTACAGAAAAAAAGGATAAAACCTGGACGAATCCGGTGCTGGTTGAAATTGATGAAATTCATAATTTAAAAGAAGGAAATGATGCCTATGGTTTGTTCGTGAACAAAACTGAGGATGTGTTAATTGTATCCATGCAAGGGAAAGAATCTTTGGGACAGGAGGATTTATATATCAGTTATAAAATTAAAAACAAGGATGGAAAGGAAGCGTGGAAGTCTCCTTTAATTCACCTAGGTGAAGCGGTCAATTCTAAGGGTTATGAAATATCCCCATTTTTAAGTGATGATGGTAAGACCTTATTTTTTGCCAGTAATCGTACAGGAGGATTGGGGGAAGCGGATATTTACTACAGTAAAAGACTAGACGATTCGTGGGAGAATTGGTCAGAACCTGTAAATATGGGTCAGGGGATTAATTCTTCAAAATTCGATGCCTATTTTACTTTGGGACAAAATGGAGAAGCTTTTTTTGCCAGCAACCGAAGTGGAAGGCTTGCTGAGTTATATACAGTAAATCAGGCTATAGAAAAAGATGAACGGCCGAATGAACCAATGGTAACAATGAACAGCGGGAAAGGGGCTGAGAATAATTCTATTCCTATTTCTGAAAGTACTTCTGGCAATACAACAATTGCCACAGTTCCGTTAGTTGCCGTTGAAAAAGATGGGAAATCTGGTGAAAATATTATCTCTACCGAAGTTCCTGAAGGTAATAAAGATCAAAATATAGTTGTGGGCGAAAAAATTAAATTATTGGAAAATGGTCCTTTGGAGGAACCCAAAAAGGCAAAGGTTCTGGCATTATCAGCCATTGTAGATATTCTTTTTGGCTCTGGTTCAGATGATATCCTTTTAAAGTATAAAGAAATGCTAGACGATGTAGTCCTCACCATGGAAGTCCATAAAAATGTTAAAATTCAGTTGGTAGGGCATACGGATTTTATTGGATCTGAGTCTGATAACGATGAGCTTTCGAAAAGAAGGTCTAACTCAGTTAAGCAGTATTTGTTGGATAACGGAATAACAGAGGATAGAATTATGATAATAGGTTATGGGGAGAACAAACCAATTGCAGATAATAATTCGAAAAAAGGAAGGGAAAGGAACAGAAGAGTAGAGCTCAAATTCCTCAAATAAAATTAGTATCCTGCTGATCTTCAGTGAGAAATTTTAAAATTTTTTAGAGGTAATTTGTAATCGTTAAATAAATTACTACTTTTGCACTCCTTTTATTAGGGAAATATGTAGTGAATTCAGGTTTTAGCCTGCATTTGGCCATATTTTAAGTTTATCAATCAGTATGTTGCGGAAGGTCCGCAACCGATGCATTAAAGGTTATAATTATGCCGGGAATAATAGGAATTAAGGTCGGAATGACCAGCGTTTACGATGAAAACGGGAAGAGTATGGCTTGTACATTGATCCAAGCTGGCCCCTGTGTAGTTACTCAAGTCAAAACTGATGAAACTGATGGATATTCAGCAGTTCAATTGGGGTTTGATGAGAAGAAAGAGAAGAATACCACTAAGCCTTTGCAAGGTCATTTCCAAAAATCGGGATCCTCTCCCAAACACAAAATCAAAGAATTTGACGGATTCAATCAGGAGTTAAAGCCTGGTGATGTTGTAAAACTTGAAGATGTTTTTCAAGAAGGTGAATTTGTGGATGTTGTAGGTTCTTCAAAAGGAAAAGGATTTCAAGGTGTCGTAAAAAGACATAATTTTGGTGGGGTTGGCCAGTCAACTCACGGTCAGCACAACAGGCAGAGGCATCCAGGTGCCATTGGAGCTTGTTCTTATCCAGCAAGAGTTTTTAAAGGACTTAAGATGGGTGGAAGAACAGGAAATCAAAAGGTTAAAGTAGCCAATTTAAAGGTTTTGAAAATGATACCAGAGAAAAATCTTTTGGTAGTGAATGGTTCAATACCTGGTGCTAAAAATTCTTATGTTTTTATCGAAAAGTAATTTAGTGAAATGGAGATAGAAGTAAAAGATAAAAGTGGGGCGCTAACAGGGAAAAAAGTTAATTTGCCTGAGTCCGTATTCGGAGTGGAGCCGAATGATCATGCTATTTATTTGGATGTAAAACAATATTTAGCTCAGCAAAGACAAGGTACTCATAAGTCGAAGGAAAGAGCAGAGATTGCAGGGTCGACAAAAAAGATAAAGAAACAAAAAGGTACAGGTACCGCTAGGGCAGGTAGTATCAAATCTCCTGTGTTTAGAGGAGGAGGAAGAGTATTTGGTCCAAGACCGAGAAACTACGATTTCAAGCTTAATAAGAAGTTGAAAAAAGTAGCGAGAAGGTCAGCATTATCCTACAAGGCAAGTGATTCCAGTATTTCAGTTTTGGAAAACTTCTCTATGGATAATCCAAAAACTAAGGATTTTGCTTCCTTAATTAAGGGATTAGAGTTGGAAGGTAAAAAGACCTTGTTTGTTTTAGGTGAAAACAATAAAAATGTTTTCCTTTCTTCGAGAAATATCCAAAAGGCTAATGTCACTACTGTTGATAGCCTGAATACTTATGATATTGTTAATGCAGATAATTTGATTGTTTTTGAAGATTCGATCGAAAAACTTTCAAATATTTAAAAAATAAAGATATGCAAATTTTAAAAAGTCCTTTGATAACTGAGAAGGTTTCAGAGTTGAATGAAAAAGGAGTGTATGGATTTGTTGTCGATCGAAATGCAAACAAAATCCAGATAAAAAAAGCTGTTGAAGAGGTTTACGGTGTGACTGTGGATAAAGTGAGAACTATGAATTATGAAGGGAAGGAAAAGACAAGATACACCAAAGCAAGAGTAATCTCAGGAAGAAAACCTTCTTTCAAGAAAGCTTTAGTAACCCTTCAGGAAGGGGATGTGATTGATTTATACGAAAATTTATAATAGTTTTTAACTGTATAAAATACAGCAAAACATAAGAAATAATGGGTGTAAAAAAACTAAGACCGGTTACTCCAGGTCAAAGATATAGACTAGCCCCTTCGTTTGAAGAGATTACTACCGATAAACCGGAAAAGTCATTACTTGCTCCTAAAAAAAGAAGTGGAGGAAGGAATAACAGTGGTAAAATGACCATGAGGTATATTGGTGGCGGGCATAAAAGAAGATATAGAATTATTGATTTTGCCAGGAAAAAGCATGGTGTTTTGGCCGAGGTAAAAACAATTGAGTATGATCCGAACCGAACAGCAAGAATTTGTTTGTTGGAATATGCGGATGGAGAAAAAACTTATATTCTTGCTCCTGAGGGTATAAAAGTAGGACAAAAAGTAGTGTCAGGGCCAGATGTAGCTCCTGAAGTTGGAAATTCACTTCCTTTGGAGAAAATTCCAGTTGGTACCATTGTCCATAATGTTGAATTGAGACCCGGTAATGGTGCTACTTTAGTGAGAAGTGCCGGAGCTTATGCGCAGTTATTAGGTAGAACCGGAAAGTATGCGACTATAAAGTTGCCATCTGGTGAAACTAGAATGGTGCTTATTACTTGCTATGCAACTATTGGAACTGTTTCAAATGGTGATCATCTTAATGAGAAATTGGGGAAAGCAGGAAGGAAAAGATGGTTAGGCAGACGGCCTCGAGTTAGGGGTGTAGCTATGAACCCGGTGGATCACCCAATGGGTGGTGGTGAAGGTAAATCTTCAGGAGGTCACCCAAGATCTAGAAATGGTATTATTGCCAAAGGGCAAAAAACCAGGTCTAGAACCAAGTATTCTAATAGATTGATTGTAAGTAAGAAAAAATAATATAAAAAATGGCTAGATCATTAAAAAAGGGGCCTTATATAAGTCACAGTCTGGAAAAGAAAGTGTTGGCCATGAATGAATCTGGGAAAAAATCTGTAGTGAAAACATGGTCAAGAAGATCAATGATTTCCCCGGATTTTATCGGACATACAGTAGCTGTACATAATGGAAATAAATTTATTCCAGTATATGTTACAGAAAATATGGTAGGTCATAAATTTGGAGAATTTGCCCCTACAAGAAATTTTAGAGGTCATATTGCTAAAAAAGATAAAGGAAAAAGATAATGGAAGCCGTAGCAAAATTAAATAATGTTCCTATCGCGCCCAGAAAAATGAGGCTCGTGATTGACTTAATAAGGGGACAAAAAGTTGGTAGAGCGCTTAATTTATTAAAGTTCGAAGCTAAAAGTGGTGCTCCATTAATAGAAAAACTTTTACTTTCTGCTTTAGCTAATTGGGAAAACTCTAATCCAGATTCTTCTATTGAAGATGCTGATCTTTATATTAAAGAAGCATTTGTAACTCAGGGAAGAACCTTGAAAAGATTTAGACCCGCTCCACAAGGTAGAGCTCACAGGATCAGGAAAAGATCTAATCATGTGACTTTAGTAGTTGATTCCAGTGAAAGTTTTGGAATTGAAGTGGAAGAGTCAGTAGAAGAAACAGAAAATTAAGCATTTATAAAAGATTATATCCATGGGACAAAAAGTTAATCCTACAGGTCTGAGGTTAGGTTACGTGAAAGGCTGGGAGTCCAATTGGTTTGGTGGAAAAGATTTTTCATCGAAATTGATTGAAGATGAGAAAATTAGAAAATATATCTCTGCCAGAATTCCAAACCCAAGAGCTGGAATATCAAAAGTTGTAATTGAAAGAACACTTAAGAGATTAACAATTACTATTAACACTGCTAGACCAGGTGTGGTAATTGGTAAAGCTGGAGCTGAGGTTGATAAAGTGAAGGAAGAGTTGAAAAAGCTTACAAAAAAAGATGTTCAAATAAATATATTTGAAATTAAAAGACCTGAGCTGGATGCAAAATTAGTTGCTGAATCTGTAGGTCAGCAAATTAGTAATAGGGTTTCATACAGAAGAGCGATGAAGCAGGCTATTGCTAATTCAATGAGAGTAGGGGCGCAAGGAATTAAAATTAAAGTTTCAGGAAGATTGGGAGGTGCTGAAATGGCAAGAACGGAAACTTACAAAGAAGGTAGAATTCCTTTGCATACCATTAGAGCAAATATCGATTATGCTCTAACTGAGGCACAAACTGTTTATGGAATCATTGGAATTAAAGTTTGGATTTTCAAAGGTGAAATTTATGGTAAGCCTGACCTTTCTCCAAATGTTGATTTAGGCGGTTCGGATAAAGGAGACAGAAGATCTCAAGGTGATAGAAAAAGAGGACCAGGAGGAAGAGGAGGAAACAGAAGGAATAAATCACCCAGAAATAATAATTAATTTCTGATTTCTTAAAAAAAAGGCAAATTCCAATTCGGAATTTGCCTTTTTTTATGCCCTTTATTATTAGTGAAGTTCCTTTACTTTTTTCTTTTCTTTAAGATTGTTATTAAGGAGAAGTGAAATTCCTGTAATATCTTTAATAGTACGATACTCTGGATGGCTGATTTAAGGATTTAATAAATAATATTATTCCTATTAAGATAAAGGAAATGTTTATCCATTGAGCATGGTTTATTAAACTTGAAATAAACGAGGTGTTCTCCAAAGATCCAAAGTAATAAATAGAGAGAGAATTGTAAAGAAATATCAGGATGAAAAGAAATGAAGTGGTTTTTCCTACTGAAAGCTTAAAGTACCTGTTAAAAAAGAGAATAAATAGGATCAGATAAAATAATGCAGCATAAAGTTGGGTGGGATGGTTCTTTATAATGAAGGTACTTAATTCTGCAGTAATTTTGTTGTCTTTCTTTTGATCAGCAATTTGATATTTTAAATTTGATTGCTGGGGTTCATATAGGTTAGGTTGATTTGCCAGGAATTGTTTTACTTCTGTATTTAAGTAAGTTTCTATTTCATTTCTGTTATTAAATTCTTCAATAAATGAAATTTCAATTTTAATTGGGATAAACTCAGTTTCTTCTTTCTGGATAGTATCTGCTAAAACTTTGGATGTACTTACCTTATCCAAAACTTCATGTAATAAGGAACCTGTTTGTTCGGTAAAAGCTATTCCTAAATTACTTTTTGTTGGTGAACCAAAATCATTTGAACTTAAAAAATTTCCTATGTTCACAAAAAAGGCGACTATTAAACCTGAAACTGCTACTTTGTCAACGATTTGCCAAAAATTTCGCTTGCCAAAAGAATAAACTATTAAGCCAAATAATATTCCTAAAATACCTCCCTGGCTTGAAAACCCTCCAACACTAAAGTTGACCGTTTCCTGTAAGTCTGAAAAGAAATTGATAGGTGATTGGTTTATGAAATATCCAATTCTGGCACCAAGAAACCCAAAAATCAGTAGGTATACTGTAAGAAGTTCCAATTCTTTGGTTGATTTTTTCTCTCGCCTGTAAGAATAATACAAAAACAAATAACCAAAGCCGAATCCAATTACTGAAAGAAAAGCTAGCCAGGTTATTTGAAATCCAAATATTGAAAATAAAATCGGGTCAAAAGACCAAATAATATTAAGGAAATAAGGCATAAAGCTAATTTGAAGTGTTTTCAAATAATAAATTTTTACTCCTTGAAAACGGCAAAGAAGTGGACTAAGTATTTCTGTATTAAACTATTCCTTGGGTAACTTGCTTAGGATTTCGATATATTCAGGTTCTTTTCTGATATTGTTTAATGCCTGGATTTTTTCAAGAGTGGACGGTGACAATTCATCCAAATCAGTTGCTTTTTTTAACATTTTTATTGCTTCCTGTTTGTTATTTTGTAATGAATAAGAACAGGCCAGGTTGAGGTAAGGCCAATAACTATCTTTCTGAATTTCTGTCCACAAATAGAAATAATTTGATGCGTGGATAAAGTCTTCTTTTTGCAATGCTCCCCACCCTTTTTCTGCACAAGTTGCCCATATAAGATTGAGTAACCTGGAAGCCATTCTACTTTTAAGTGAATCTTTACTGTTTTCCATCCGAAACAATGCATTTCTTTCCATTTTCCACCAATATTGAATGCTATCATTATCAATAAGATTATTATATGGAATTTGAGCAAGAGCCTGAAGGTACTTTTCTCTCTCGGCTAACTCTCTGGAGTTAAGCCTCCTGATTTCCTTCTCCTTCTTTTTATAAGTTTTTGAATTTTGTAGTTTTTCCAACCTTTTTGCGAAACTTTCCATGTTATAAATTCCATAAAAATCATTGATCAGAGCCTGGTAAATCCTTGTTTGTGCAATGATTTCATTTTGGTTTAAAGTGGTAAGAGCTTCGGTTCTTTTATTAAAATAGTAGTCTGTATTTATATCATTTTTTGATACAGAAGTTGTCCTCATTAGCTGTTCTTGAAACACCAGCCATTCTATGGCTTGATAAAAGTTGGCTACAGGAGGCCATTCATGCTTTCCTTCAAATGTGATTAAGAAATTTGGGATACCTAATTTATTTAAGGCTTCAGCAACTCTAAATTGTTCCAGATAATTCATGTCCCTATTTCCCACAATTCCTACATAACGTAAGTTGCTGTGGGCCTTGGTTGGGTGGTGAGCAGGGTTGATTGAAAATCCTGCACCACAGCCAATTACTCCTCTGATATTGGGATAATTATGAATTAGGGTAACTGCAGCTCTGGAACCCCCGGAAAATCCAGAAGTGTAAATTCTATTTTTGTCAATATTAAACCGTTCCTGGGTGTCCATGAAAATCGCATCTGCAGCATCAAATACAGTTTCCCAGGAACCATTTTTTGAATTGTTTGAGCAGACGAAAATAAAATTGAATTTTTCAGCAATTTCATAATATTTATTTAGAGGAAGTGCTCCCCTTGCAGCAGGTTCAAAAAAGTAAATAACTGGCCAACTCCTATCAGGTGAGTAGGTTTTGGGAAGAAAAAGAGCGTAACTTTGAGTGGGGTTATTTTTGCATTTTACAGAATCTATTACAGTCCCATAAAGTGTAGTAAAATCTTTTATATTCTCCTGGGCGTGAAGACCTGAGAAATGGAAATAAAGTATTATTCCAACTAAAATTTGCCTGAGGGAAAGCATTATTATGGTGGTTATTTGACACTTAACCTCAATTTAAAAAAATACTAAATTTATTACTATTTTGGAGTTATGTAATTCTCATTATTTAATGAGAAAGCATGTTGCAAAATAGGCCATACGTAGTCAAAAGATTTAACTTTGAACAACTTCATAAAAAAGGGCTGTATTCTTTAATGTTAGAACACAGCCCTTTTAAATGTCAGACAGTTTTTATTGGACATTTTCCAATTTTTGCATTACTTTTTCAATTACCATTTCCTGAGCCTCAATTTCACTTTTCTTTTCTTCCTGTTCCTGCAAATTAACTGGAATATTTCTTTCAGCTTCTCTAATTTCTGATTCTAATTTAAAGATCTTTTTATGTATTTTTTTTGCTTCCTTATCAATTTCCTTTTTTAAATCTGCATCAATCTTTTTAACTTCTGAGGGGGCCGGAGCCCTATCGATTTCCCTTCCATTTTCATCATAAACTGCCACTGTTTTTCCATGGTTAGGGTCAAGTTTAAGTTTATTTTGATCCAAATCAGCATTTAAGGCATCTATATCTGAATTATTCATGGCAATTGTTTTATGCATTTTTTCATTTTCATTCACCAGTTTTTTCAGGTCATTGTTTAAATTTTTTAATTTCTTCTCTTCCTCTTCCAACTCCTCCTGAACTGCAAAAGTATAGGCATCGGATGCAAATTCAGCTACAATTTTTTTGGCTACTGTAGCCTTTTCTTCATCAATTTCACTTGATAAAAAGGTTGAATCCACTTCAAAAAATGCATGTACTTTCACTCCACTATCCATTTCTATTATCCTGCTGAATACGTTAATAGGATTTGCTGATAATCTATCGATATTTGTACCCTCAATGAAGAATTCTCCATCTTTTTCTACCACTTTTGACTTTGTATCTACTCTAATGTCTTTACTCCATGCTTTTTCTACATCTTTTCGATGGGCTTGTGGGATATAAACAGCAAATCCGTTTGCTTCCCCTTTACTGATATTTTCCTTTATTTCTTCTACATCAAAAGAAACAGATTGGGAAAACGAAATTAAGGGGAACATTAAAAATAAAAGGAATGAGCCTATTATAGTTTTCATTGGGTTGTTCAGTTAAATTTTAAAAAATCTTTTCTATAAATTTAAAATTTTTGAAGAACAGTATCAAAATGCTTCGGTTAATTATAGGGTTTGCACGTTAAAAATAAGCAATTGAAAGTTGGATAATTTGGCAAAATTGGAATAATATGAGGAATTCAATTTAGGCTGATTAGCTGAAAAATTTCTTAAATATCCTATACAAGGCTAAATTCCTGTTTTTTTAGATTATCTAAATAATCTCTTTAATTGTTCATTTTAAAAAATATTTTTTTGATTTAATGCCGCAGTTCAGAAAAAAGTAGATTAAATTGAAACTTTGTGAGTCAGGATAATTGTGGCAGCTTAAGTTTATTATTCCATCTCCAGGATTGCTATACTTAAAAAAGATTTAACATGAATTTTGAAGAAGAAATAAAACAGTACAAGTTTTCAAGTGTGCACCAGAAAGCCATGTTAAATTTAATGTTTACCGGAAATTGGGTTAACTCTTTGAATGCCAAATTTTTTAAACAGTATAACCTTTCTCCCCAACAATTTAATATATTAAGAATTTTAAGAGGACAATATCCTAGACCAGCCAGCATAAATTTATTGATGGAAAGAATGTTGGATAGAATGTCAAATGCATCAAGATTGGTGGAGAAATTAAGACAGAAGGGTCTTGTTGGAAGACATGTTTGTAAAGATGACAGAAGGCAGGTGGATGTAAAAATAACTGCCAAGGGTTTGGATCTATTGAAAGAGATAGAGAATTCACCCGAAAAAATAGAGTTCTGTTGTAGTAATTTATCAGTTGAGGAACTGAAACAATTAAGTTATTTATTGGATAAACTAAGAGGATAAATTGGAAAGAGTTTTTTTCATCAGAAATTGAAATTAACTTTGGACCAAATTTTAGCTGAAAATTATTTAGGATGGTTATTGCCTTCGTTCTCTTACTACTTCTTGTTATAATTTATACAGTTTTCGCTGTTTATATTGAGCGAAAGGTATCCGCTTTTGCCCAGGATAGGTTGGGTCCAATGGAAGTGGGTAAATTTGGTATTCTCCAAACCGTAGCAGACCTCCTAAAATTAATTCAGAAAGAAGATATAATTCCCAAAACTGCAGATAAGTTTCTCTTTCTTGTAGCCCCTGTTATTATTTTCACAGCGGTTTTTTCTGGTTTTGCTGTTATTCCACTTACTTCAGGGATCATAGGGTCAATTGCCTCGGTAGGGGTTTTTTATCTTCTGGCCATTATATCTCTTGATGTTTTAGGAATTCTGATGGCAGGTTGGGGCTCCAATAATAAGTACACGATCTATGGGGCCATGCGTGCTGTATCTCAGATTGTTTCCTATGAAGTGCCTTTGGGAATTTCTGTTTTATGTGCGGTAGTGATTTGCCAAACACTCAACTTGCAGGAAATTAGCTTTCAGCAGGGAATATGGATTCAACAATATCAGACAGAGACTATCAATTATTCCAATGAGTTAAATTACCTGTTTGGAATTAAAAAGCTTGGTATAGAAGTCACAGATATTGGTGGGTTTTTAACCTGGAATGTAGTTCGGATGCCTTTGCTGTTTTTTGTATTTATCATATTTTTTATTTCCAGTCTGGCGGAAGCCAACCGAACCCCTTTTGATTTACCAGAAGCTGAGTCTGAATTGATTGGCGGTTTTCATACGGAATATACTGGATTCAGATGGTCAATGGTGATGCTGGCTGAATATGCCATGATGCTTTTAGTTAGTTTTGTTGCTGCTATTTTATTTTTTGGAGGATGGAACACGCCTTTTCCCAATATTGGTAGTTTGAGATTAGCTGAATGGACAAGTGGGTTGCCAGGCACGGTAATGGGCAATATTTGGGGAATTTTCTGGATATTATTAAAAGTTTTTGCCTTAATTCTGGTACAAATGTGGATAAGATGGACCTATCCCAGATTAAGAGTGGACCAGCTTATGTCTTTGTGTTGGAAATACCTTACACCCATTTCTCTAGTGCTTTTATTCATTTGTGCTATTTGGAGATTATTAATGATATAATTTTTAATGGGTAAATTTTATACGTAATAAAAAAAATATTACGTTTTATTAATAAAAAACAGTAGATTTGTTACATTAAGCCACTAATAATCCCATTAGCACCAACATTTGTTCTATCTCCAGGATAGAAATCTGCCAAATTTCCTTACAAAAAGTCCTGCTATCTTAAAATTATGTTTACTTTAATTTGTCTGTTTTAGCAGATAGTGCTTTTTAATTTTGCTATATGAAGTTAATTTCACTTCTATACTTTGCAGTGGTATTGATCAACCCTTTTTCTGGTGGCTCACCTGCCATCTCAGAAAAGGACATTTCCATTATCAAAAGAGGGTTTAATAAAAACTATCCTCAATTATCTTATCAGCTCAATATTTCCTATCCCGAAATTTTAGACGAAAATCACGAAAAACACTATGAATTAAATCTTGCTGTTCAGAAAATAATGAGCGCAGCAATAACTGATTTTCAAGGGAAGCTTCAAAAAAAGGGAAATGCTTCAAATTTCGGTTATAGCTACCTGAATCTGGATTATAATATTTGCAGGCAATACCATGGGGTATTAAGTGTGAAATTTGAAAAAAGGACTTTTTATTCAGGACTGAAAAATCCAATAGACCTGAGTAAAACCATTAATTATGATGTTTCCAGGAATCGTTTTATCTATATCAGTGATTTATTCAGGCCAGAGGTTGATTACAGCAAAGAATTGATCACCTATATCAATTCGAAATATGGATGTAAATTTGAATCGCCCTCAGTTTTAAACAATTTCTGTATTGAAAGCACTGATTTGGTGATCATTATTGATGACAGTGAAAAAAATCAAAACAAAAATGTTTGCGAAAACGAAATCAGAATTCCCTGGAAAGATATAAAGGAGTTGTTGGATGAAAATAATGTTGGGTATGAACTCTTGAATGGTGCAAAAAACTAGTTTTCCAGGTTAACTTTTTGATTTCCCTCTAAAAAATGTCCTTTTGCTGAGTTTTTGCCTAAAAAACAATCATAATGTTTTAGCATCCGGAATACATTCGAAACTCAAACCTGACAAAGGTTTGATTATACCAGAAAAACCCTTTTTTTTGTAACAAAATTGACCCTCGGAGTTTATTCGGGGGTTTGTTTATTCTAAGCTCTAATTTTAATAATTTAAGTCATTTTTATTGGCTGGTTAATCTTCTAAAATTAATCGAAACTGTGAAAAGATCGAAGATCAAATACTTGCTTCAGAGTGACCTGGTGGATAATCAGGTAAATGCTAAAGGTTGGGTAAGAACTAAGAGAGAAGGGAAAAATGTGACCTTCATCGCTTTGAATGATGGTTCCACTATAAAAAATATCCAGATTGTAGTGGATATGGAAAAACTTCCGGAAGCAACTATTAAGGATATCAATACCGGAGCTTGTATTTCTGTGAATGGTGTATTGGTAAAATCACAGGGAAAAGGGCAATCTGTAGAACTTATTGCTGAGCATATAGAAATTCTTGGTTTGGCGGATCCTGAGGTTTATCCACTGCAACCTAAAAAGCATTCACTTGAGTTTTTAAGGGAAATAGCCCATTTAAGACCCCGAACAAATACGATCAGTGCTATCATGAGGATAAGGCATAATCTTGCCTTTGCAATACATAAGTTTTTTAATGATAAGGGCTTCTTTTATATGCACACTCCCATCGTTACCGGATCGGATGCTGAAGGGGCAGGAGAGATGTTTAGGGTGAGTACCCTGGATCCAAAAACCCCTCCACTAAATGAAGATGGTTCTGTGAATTATAAGGAGGATTTTTTCGGGAAAGAAACAAACCTGACCGTTTCAGGCCAGTTAGAGGCTGAGGTAGGGGCAATGTCTCTTGGGGAAGTTTACACTTTTGGACCGACTTTCAGAGCTGAAAATTCCAATACTTCCCGCCATCTTGCTGAATTTTGGATGATTGAGCCTGAAATGGCTTTCTATGATCTAAATGATAATATGGATTTGGCTGAAGAGTTTGTGAAATCAATTATCAGTTATATTCTGGACAATTGTATGGATGACCTTGAGTTTTTGGATAAGAGGGCTGCCGATGAGGAGAAGAATAAACCTCAAAATGAGCGAAACGAATTAGGGTTGATTGAAAGAATGAAGTTTGTAGTGGAGAATGAATTTGAGCGATTAGAATATACAGAAGCCATCCAGGTATTACTAAACTCTAAGCCACACAAGAAAAAGAAATTCAAATTTCCTGTGGAATGGGGAATAGATTTGCAATCTGAACATGAAAGGTATTTGGTAGAAAAACATTATAAAAAGCCAGTTATTCTCACCAACTACCCAAAGGATATAAAAGCATTTTATATGAAACAAAATCCGGATGGCAAAACTGTTGGGGCAATGGATATCCTATTTCCAGGGATTGGTGAAATAATCGGAGGAAGCCAAAGAGAAGAAAACCTGGAAAAGTTAAAAACCAGAATGGAAGAAATGGATGTTCCTGAATCTGAGTTGTGGTGGTATTTGGAATTAAGAAAATTTGGTACAGCTCCTCATAGTGGTTTCGGTTTAGGTTTTGAAAGGATGATGCTTTTTGTAACCGGAATGGGAAATATAAGAGATGTTATTCCATTTCCGAGAACTCCACAAAATGCGGAATTTTAAGATTTAAATTAAAATTAAGATAGATGGAAAGGGTTGGTGGTATCATGTCACTAACCCTTTTTAATTATGCGTATTCTGAAGTAATTTCTTCTGCTACCATTTTTAACCCGACACTTCCTATTTCCTCAATACAATGTAAATTTTGATACCGCCTGCCAAGCTCTGGCATTTTAGGATCAACTATATATTTGTGCGCAGAATCCTTTGTGTAATCTACCAACCCTGCTGCAGGATAGACCAAAAGGGAAGTTCCAACCACAATGAAAATTTCTGCACTTAATGCCTCTTCAATAGCGATATCCATCATTGGAACAGATTCACCAAACCAAACAATGTGGGGACGTAATTGTGAGCCTTTTTCACACTTATCACCCAATTTCAATTCACTACCTTCAATATCGTATACCAGGGTATCATCTAACGTACTTCTAGATTTAAAAAGTTCACCATGCAAGTGAATCACCTTTTTCGATCCTGCTCTTTCATGGAGATTGTCTACATTTTGAGTTACAATGGTTACATCAAAATAAGTCTGAAGTTCAGCCAATATAATATGTCCTTCATTCGGTTTTGCATTTAGGGCAGCTTTCCTTCTTTCATTATAAAAGTTTAATACCAGGTTTTTGTCTCTTCGCCAACCCTCAAAGGTGGCCACCTGCATTACATCATGCCCTTCCCATAATCCGTCAGAGGCTCTAAAGGTTGGTATTCCACTTTCAGCGCTAATACCTGCCCCGGAGAGTACAACAAGTTTTTTTTTGGTCATAGTTAATTAATTTTGAAAAAATCGACAATCAAGTATGCAATGCGACAATTAACAAAAAGGATTTGTGGTTTTGTCAACTTGCTATTGTTTTAAAGTTGATATTTGTAAAAAAAGTGATTTCAGATAAGACTATTTGGTGGAGTAATCAGCAACATCTTTATAGGTATAAATTAGCCTTAAAATTAAAATGGCTCTGGTATTGTTTTATTTTCAAAAGGATAATTGAACTAGAATTCAGGTCCTTTTTAAAAAATATAATAGCTTATATATTTTTACAGCAAGAGAATCGCCAAACGGTTTTCCATGCGATTTTTTTATAAATATACAGATTACCCAATATTCTTAAATAATTTTATTGCAATGTATTTATAAAATATTTTAAAAATTAAGATTAATCTTTAAATAATGATAAAATACTGGATAGAAGCTTTCCGATTGAGGACCTTACCACTGTCTCTTGCCTGTATTGGGATGGGAAGCTTTTTGGCCGCTTCCCAGAAGATGTTCCGATGGGAAGTTTTTTTACTAAGTGGACTCACTACAATTTTTTTACAGATTCTTTCTAATCTGGCCAATGATTATGGTGATTCAAAACATGGAGCGGATAGCGATGAGCGAGAAGGACCTTCACGGGCTGTTCAGTCTGGGAAAATCTCAGCCAAGGCAATGAAAAATGCGATGATCCTGTTTGCCACGCTATCCTTAATTTCTGGATTAAGTTTAATCTGGGTATCTTTTGGAAATGAAAATTTCATATACATTTTGATTTTTCTGATACTCGGAATTCTGGCTATTGGGGCAGCAATAACCTACACCGCAGGACCAAGTCCATATGGCTATGCCGGTTTGGGAGATATCTCAGTAATGATTTTTTTCGGCTGGTTGGGGGTTTTAGGAACATTTTATTTACATACCAATACCTGGGATTGGTTAAATTTACTGCCAGCAACCAGTTGCGGGTTATTTGCCACTGCTGTTTTAAATGTAAATAATATAAGGGATATTCCTTCTGATAAAATTGCAGGGAAAATGTCTATCCCTGTGAGAATCGGGAGAAAAAAAGCTAGAATTTATCACTGGTTGCTTTTAGTATCAGGAATGGTATTATCACTTACTTATGTTCTTTTAAACTTTCAGTCCGGGTGGCAGCTTTTATTTTTATTAGCACTACCACTGCTATTGAAAAACGGAAATGCGGTTTCAAAATATGAAAAACCAGGTGATCTTGATCCGTATTTAAAACAAATGGCTCTTACCACCCTTATTTTTGTATTAACTTTTGGAATAGGTCAAATTATTTGATTTTTCTAATAAACCTAATCACCTTTCGATTAGGAACTGATCAAATTGACCTATATATTGAATTCAACAATATAAAAGTAACCACTACTATTTTTTTTAACCAATAATACTACGCATAATATGTCACTTGATAAATTTGGTATTGCCAAAAGAATTGCCCAGGAATTACAGGATGGGTATTACGTGAATTTGGGAATAGGAATTCCCACTCTCGTAGCAAATTATATCCCTGAAGGGGTAAATGTTACTTTGCAATCTGAAAACGGCCTGTTAGGAATGGGCCCGTACCCGAAGGAAAGAGATGTTGATCCTGATTTAATCAATGCTGGAAAAGAAACAGTTACTACATTGGCTGGCTCTTCTATTTTTGATTCCTCAGTTAGTTTTGCCATGATAAGGGGTGGCCATGTTGATCTGACCGTTTTGGGTGCAATGGAGGTTGCTGAAAATGGGGATATTGCCAACTGGAAAATTCCTGGTAAAATGGTAAAGGGAATGGGTGGTGCCATGGATTTGGTAGCTTCTGCAAAAAATATTATTGTGGCAATGATGCATACCAACAAGGCCGGTGAATCTAAATTATTAAAAAAATGCTCTCTACCTATCACAGGAGTTAAATGCGTAAAAAAAATTGTGTCTAATTTAGCTGTTTTGGAGGTTGTAGAGGAGGGATTTAAATTAGTAGAAAGAGCTCCCGGAGTTAGTATTGAAGAAATTAGAAAAGCAACTGAGGGGAATTTAATTGTGAATGGCCAAATTCCTGAAATGTCAATTTAAAATCTATGTTTAGTTGCCACAAACTATAACTATATCCCTTTTTTAATGTTAGTAAATGATTATTTTCTGGTTAAAAATCCAGAATTCATAAATACTCCTGCTTTACTTTTTTATCCGCATTTAATTAATGAGAATATCCAGCAGATGATTTCTCTGGTGGATGGAAATGTTAACCAACTCAGGCCACATGTAAAAACTCATAAAACCTCTGAAATTATTAAACTTCATCTATCACATGGAATTGAAAAATTCAAATGTGCCACAATTGCTGAAGCTGAAATGGTAGCCGAATCTGGTGGTTCCGATATTCTGCTGGCAATTCAGCCATCAGAAATTAATATGCAAAGGTTACTTCAATTGGTTTCTAATTTTCCTAAAACAGCCTTTTCTACAATTGTGGATAACCCTGATACAATCCAAAATCTTTCTGAAGTATTTTCAGGTAAAGAAAAAAGTATTCAGGTTTATGTGGATATTGATTGTGGAATGCAAAGAACTGGTATTCAGCCAAATAAAGGTGTTTCTGAACTATGGAAATTGATGGAAGAATTACCTGGAGTTTTTCCGGTGGGTTTACATATTTACGATGGTCATATTCATCATTCAGATTTTGAGGAAAGAAAAGCTGCATGCAGGAATGCCTTCAAAGAAGTGATTCAATTAATTGAAAAACTGAAAAACCTTGGCTTTGGATCTCCTAAAATTGTAGCTGGTGGTACCCCCACATTTACCATCCACAGTAAAAATAAGAGTTGGGAAGTTGCTCCTGGAACTTCCGTTTTGTGGGATTGGGGTTATGAAAAATCACTTCCAGATTTACATTTTAATCATGCTGCACTTTTACTTACAAGGGTGATAAGCAAACCAGATGAAAATTTGATTTGTCTTGATTTGGGTTATAAATCAATTGCATCGGAACAACCACAACCAAGAGTAAATTTCCCCCAAATAGCTCATTACAAAATTGTAAATCATAGTGAAGAGCATATGGTGATTGAAACGAAAGAGGCTTCCAAATGGAAGATCGGAGAGGTATTATATGGAATTCCTCAGCACATTTGCCCAACCTGCTGCCTTTATGAAGAGGCATTAGTTGTAAACAATAAAGAAGTGACAGATAGTTGGAAAATTACTGCACGAAATAAAAAAATAACTTATTAAAACTATATCGATGTTTGTATTTGATGCTCATCTGGATTTAAGTATGAATGCCCTTGAATGGAATAGGGATATAAGAAAATCTGTCGCTGAAATAAGAAAATTGGAGAAAGGACTAGAGGATAAACCGGATCGGGGAAAAAATACGGTTTGCCTTCCGGAAATGCGAAGGGGAAAAATTGGTATTTGTGTTGCTACCCAAATTGCCCGATATGTAAAACCTGGGAGTCTACTTCCTGGTTGGCAATCCCAGGAACAGGCATGGGCACAAACTCAGGGACAACTTGCCTGGTATAAAGTAATGGAAGATTTGGGGGAAATGACCCAAATTACAAATATTGATCAGTTAGAAAATCAGTTAAATTTGTGGTTAGAAAATCCTGATGGAGATCACCCAATTGGGTATGTTTTAAGCCTGGAAGGGGCTGATTCCATTGTTTCCATGAAGCATCTGGAAAAATCTTATTCGCAGGGATTGAGGGCATTAGGCCCGGCTCATTATGGACCTGGTGTTTATGCTTTTGGGACGGATTCGGAAGGTGGTCTTGGTAAAAAAGGGCGGGAGTTATTAAAAGAGATGGAAAATCTCAATATAATTTTGGATGCAACACATTTGTGTGATGAAAGTTTTTGGGAAGCCATGAATAATTTTCAGGGCCATGTTTGGGCAAGCCATTCCAATTGTCGTGCACTGGTACCACATAACAGGCAATTTGCTGACGAGCAAATTAAAGAATTAATTAACCGTGGAGCAGTAATAGGCGGGGCATTGGATGCATGGATGATGGTGCCCGGCTGGGTAAGAGGAAAATCCAATCCAGTAGATGAGCATGTTTCATTGATTCAGCTGATTGATAATATCGACAGGGTTTGTCAGATTGCAGGAAATTCTCTTCATTCCGGAATTGGGACTGATCTGGATGGAGGATTTGGAAAGGAACAATGTCCCCATGATCTAGAGACCATCACAGATCTTCAGAAAGTGCCGGGATTATTGAAAGAAAGAGGCTATAAAGAAGAGGACATCGAAAATATTATGTATAAAAACTGGATCAGGTTTTTGAAAAATGCATGGAAATAGTTTTGGGAAGTCCGCAAAAAAGGGGAATCAAAAATTTTTGATTCCCCTTTTTTTAATTTATAACAGTAGCAAATTAACGTTTAATCATTTCAATTAGATCCCGTTCAATTTGCCAATCTTTGGCCAATTTTAACATAGCAGTAGCTTCCATTTCACTAATGTAACCTTTTTTATTATTGGCATCCCACACCATACTGAGGTAAGAAAGTCTTTCTTCTTTAGCCAGCCCATTCATAATGTCCTTTAAATAGTCTCTGGCTCTGTCGAAGGCTGTATAATAATCTTCTGAAATAAATTCATTCGCCCACTCTAATTCCTTATGGGCACTTAGATTATCAGCTGTTTCATCAAGAATTTTTTGTTCATCCTCATCCAGTCCATGGTAATGGAAAATTACAGATTTAAGAAGTAAATATGCCTTTTTCTCTTCACTTGTCATATTAGAAAATAAAAACTTGTGCAAAACAAATATAACACTTAATATAATAATAATTGATATTTAAAGGAACTTGGATGATACAAAATAAAAAGCAACTACTTTGGGTTTCTGCTTTTGAATTGTTCAGAAATAAATAATTTGACTGGAAAATTATTATTATGAAACCAAGTCTTTTTCAAATTTTATTAAATGATCTATTTGCCTAATTTGTTTTTGAAGTACTCATATGTCCTTTTCAATCCTTCACTTCTATCCACTTTAGGTTCCCATCCTAAAATTTCTTTGGCTTTTGTAATATCGGGGCATCTTTGCTTAGGATCGTCCTTAGGTAAATCTTTATAAACTACCTTGTTATCAGTACCTGTTAGCTTGATAATCTCCTCTGCAAATTCTTTAATGGTAATTTCACTAGGGTTTCCAATATTTACCGGTAAAGCATAATCACTTAAAAGTAGTCTGTAAATTCCCTCAACAAGATCATCAACATAACAGAAAGATCTGGTTTGACTTCCATCACCAAAAACGGTTAAATCCTCACCCATTAATGCCTGGCTCATGAATGCAGGAAGTGCTCTTCCATCATCCAGCCTCATTCTTGGACCATAAGTGTTGAAAATTCTTACCATTCTTGTTTCAAGGCCATGGTAGGTATGGTAGGCCATCGTAATGGCTTCCTGAAATCTTTTGGCTTCATCGTAAACTCCTCTAGGACCTACAGAGTTTACATTTCCCCAATATTCTTCCTTTTGAGGATGAACATCCGGATCTCCATAAACCTCTGAAGTGGAAGCTACTATTATTCTTGCACTTTTCGCTCTAGCCAAACCTAAAAGGTTATGCGTGCCTAAAGACCCAACTTTCAGGGTCTGAATTGGAATTTTCAGATAGTCAATTGGACTTGCCGGAGAGGCGAAATGAACAATGTAATCTAATTCTCCGGGAACATGTACAAACTTTGAAACATCATGATGATAAAACTCAAATTGTTTCAATTTAAATAAATGTTCAATATTATCAAGGTTACCTGTAATAAGATTGTCCATTCCTATTACGTGATAACCATTATCAATAAATTTATCGCAAAGGTGCGAACCTAAAAAACCGGCTGCTCCTGTGATTAGTACCCTCTTCATGTGTTAAGGTTTTTTAATTGTTTTGAATTTTTCTATTTAAAAAGCCGGTGCACGATTGTAACCGGCTGTCATATAATTATCAAGGTTTTATCAAATCTCTACCTATACTGGCATAGTAGAAACCAAGTTCTTTCATTTCGGATAGATCATAAAGGTTTCTTCCATCAAAAATTACCTTGGCATTCATAGAGTTAGCCAGTTTACCAAAGTCAGGTACTCTGAATAGGGACCATTCTGTAGCTACAATCAGAGCATCTACGCCTTCCACTGCTTCATAGTGACCTTTTGCATATTTAATTTTGTCACCTAAAAGTTCCTGAACATTTTCCATCGCTTCCGGATCATAAGCCACAATTTCAGCTCCTGCAGCAACAAGTTCGTTTATAATATATAAAGCAGGAGCTTCTCTGATATCGTCTGTGTCAGGTTTAAATGCCAATCCCCAAAGTGCCAGTTTTTTCCCTTTTAAATCATTATTAAAGTAGGCTTTAATTTTAGGAACGATAACTGTTTTTTGTTTTTCATTGATTTCCATTACTGAATTTAAAATATGGAAATCAAAATCCTGTTCTCTTCCTGATTTTACCAAAGCCTGTACGTCTTTTGGAAAACAACTTCCTCCATAACCAATTCCCGGGAATAAGAACCTTTTTCCAATTCTGGTATCAGTACCAATTCCAATTCTCACTTTGTCTACATCAGCACCCACTTTTTCACAAAAATTGGCTACTTCATTCATAAAAGTGATTTTTGTTGCCAGGAATGAATTCGCAGCATATTTGGTAAGTTCTGCAGATTTTTCATCCATAAAAATAATTGGATTCCCCTGCCTTACATAAGGCTTATACAAAGCTCCCATTAATGCTTTTGCTGCTTCTGAACTTGCTCCAATTACAATTCTGTCAGGTTTCATGAAATCACTTACCGCAAAACCTTCTCGTAGAAATTCAGGGTTGGAAACTACATCAAAATCGACTTTGGCATTTTCAGCCACTTTGGCCTGAACCTTTTCTGCAGTTCCAACTGGTACAGTACTTTTGTCTACAATTACCTTATATTCGGTAATTATTTTACCCAGTTCTTCAGCTACATTTAATACATAAGAAAGATCTGCAGATCCGTCTTCCCCTGGAGGAGTAGGCAATGCTAAAAAGATAATGGAAGCCTCATCTACAGCTTCTTTCAGTTCTGTTGTAAATGTTAATCTGCCGGCTTTTATGTTTCTTTCGAACATGACATCCAGATTTGGTTCATAGATAGGAACTTCTCCTTCCTGCATCTTTTTAACCTTCTTTTCATTGATGTCCACACAGATAACATTATTACCTGTTTCTGCTAAACAAGTCCCTGTAACGAGACCTACATAACCTGTACCGACTACAGCAATATTCATAATGGATTTAAATTAAATGAATAAATGGATTTAGATTTTTTTAATTAGAAGTAGTTTGAGTTTAAGCATCAAAACCAGTGGATTTTTATTATTAGCCTCAAAGCTTTTTGGTCATTAATTTATTGTATAAGATGAAATTTTACTTTAATGTAAGTTTTTTGAATTTTAAACTGCAATTCTAAGGCTATGGATTAGCCGGTTAAACTTTAAAAAGTTAATGAAATTAAAGGAATTGGAAAATATTAGAATAGTACAAAAAAATATTATTTTATTTAAATAACAGGCTATCCTAAATAAATTTAGTAGAATTTTTAAGAGTTTCGAAATTAACGATAATTATAGGCATCGGGAATTTTTTTTTAAAAAAAGTTATAAAAAATCATCAATTTCACCCAAGCCTTGCCTTATAATTTCAATATGATCATTTGTACAATCAAGAATGGTTGATGGAACATTGTTGCCATAACCTCCATCCACCACTGCTTCCACCAGATTATTGTATTTTTCTAATATTAATTCAGGATCAGTAAAGTATTCCACGATCTCATCTTCATCCCGTATTGAAGTAGTGAGGATGGGGTTACCGAGCTCTTTTACAATATTTCTGGGTATATTATTATCAGGAACCCGTATCCCTACCTGTTTTTTCTTAATTCCAAAAATTTTGGGAACGTTGGAGCTGGATTCCAGGATAAAGGTATAAGGTCCGGGAAGTGTTTTTTTCATTAGTTTAAATACCGGATTGCTAATTCTTTTTGCATAATTACTAATCTCACTTAAATCATAACAAATAAAGGAGAAGTCCAATTTGTCAGGTTTTACTCCTTTTAACCTGCAAAGACGGCTGATTGCCTTTGTATTATAAATATCACAACCAATAGCATAAATAGTATCTGTAGGGTAAATCACCAGGCCTCCAGCCCGCAATACATCAACCACATTGAGTATTTTTTTTTCTTGCGGGTTATCTGGGTTAATATTGATAAAATCAGCCATGTTACAATTTGAGCTTCTTTGTATTTTTTGGGGAAAGTAAGCTAATATTACTGATTTATCAAATAAAATGTGGTACTTTTTTAATAATTAGGGCTAAGGAAATTAAGATTGAAAGGGTGGGGACTTAAGTGGGAAATTAAAGGAAATATCAAAATGAATTAAGATATTTTTAGCGTTTGTGCCGATTTGGCAGTGATTTTTAAAATAGCATGGCTTTAGAGGAAGCGATTCTGAAATTCTATTTGTAAATTTGTAGCATTTCCAGAAGCCCAGAAATAATGGCTTTGGTAATGCTCAATTCTGTATTAAAATTTATAAAATAATATGATAAACCTGGTTACTAAAGTTTTTACAAAATTATTTGGTACCAAATCGGATAAAGATCTAAAAGAAATAGGTCCTTTGGTAGATGTAATAAACAGTGAGTTTACAAAACTTGCACAATTATCTGATGATGAACTAAGGGCCGAAACTCCCAGATTACAGGGAATTATTGATGAATATTTAAAAGACATTGATACAAAAATCGAGGCCCTGCATAAAAAGATTGAGGATAATCCTGATCTGGATATAGAAGAAAAAGAAACTGTTTTTCAGGAAATTGATAAACTGGAGGAAGACCGGAACAAAGAGCTGGAAAAAGTGTTGATGGATGTGCTACCTCAGGCATTTGCTGTAGTAAAAGAGACGGCCAGGAGATATACAGAAAATGGATTTCTTGAGGTTTCTGCAACAGAAAAAGATGAAGCTATTGCCGCTGTAAAAAACAATGTTACGATTTCTGGAGGGAAAGCCAAATGGGTGAATAAGTGGGATGCTGCCGGAACGGAAATCACCTGGAATATGATCCACTTCGATGTTCAGTTGATTGGAGGTATTGTTCTCCACCAGGGGAAAATTGCAGAGATGGCTACTGGTGAGGGAAAAACGCTTGTTGCAACCTTACCTGCCTATCTAAATGCCTTGGCCAGAAGAGGCGTACATATAGTAACTGTGAACGATTATCTGGCGAAAAGGGACTCAGAATGGATGGCTCCTTTAATGGAATTTCATGGCCTGAAGGTGGATTGTATAGATAAATATCAACCGCATTCTGATGCCAGAAAGCAGGCGTATCAGGCTGATATCACTTACGGAACTAATAATGAATTTGGTTTTGATTATCTCCGGGATAACATGGCCAGAAGCCTGGACGAACAGGTACAAAAAAGGCATCATTTTACAATGGTGGATGAGGTTGACTCTGTGTTGATTGATGATGCCAGAACTCCACTGATTATTTCCGGGCCAGTACCCAAGGGTGATGAACAGGAATATAACGACCTAAAACCAAGGATTCAGAAAATTGTTGAGGCACAAAAAAAATTAACTTCTGAATACCTGAAAACGGCTAAAAAGCTTATTGCCGAAGGAAATGATGAAGACGGAGGTTTGGCGCTTTTAAGGGCTCACAGAGGTTTGCCAAGATACAAACCATTGATTAAGTATTTGAGTGAAATGGGCATTAAGCAAAAAATGCAAAAGACGGAAAATTTCTATTTGCAGGAGAATGCGAAGTTAATGCCAAAAGCCGATGAGCCATTATACTTTACCATTGATGAGAAAAACAATGTGATTGACCTTACCGAAAAAGGTTTAGAGTTAATTACTCACGAAGGGGAAGACAAATCATTCTTTGTGTTGCCGGATATTGGGGTTGGGCTGGATGAGATTGATAAAATGGACGTAGAAGAAAAAGAAAAAATCAGGTTAAAAGATGAACTGATTTCTGATTATACGGCCAAAACCCAGAGAATTCACACCATTAACCAGCTACTAAAGGCTTATACACTTTTCGAAAAAGATGTTGACTATATAATTGTAGACTCCAAGGTGAAAATTGTAGATGAGCAAACTGGTAGGGTGATGGAAGGAAGAAGATATTCTGATGGACTTCACCAGGCACTGGAAGCTAAGGAAAATGTAAAAGTGGAAGATGCCACCCAGACTTACGCTACAGTTACCCTACAAAATTATTTCAGAATGTACCATAAGCTTGCCGGTATGACAGGTACAGCAGAAACTGAAGCAGGCGAATTTTGGGAAATTTATAAGCTTGATGTAGTAGTTATTCCAACGAACAGGCCTATTCAAAGGGCAGACAGGGAGGATAAGGTTTATAAGACATTGAGGGATAAATTCAATGCTGTTACAGAAGAAATTCAGGAGTTGGTGGAAGCTGGAAGACCTGTATTGGTAGGTACAACTTCTGTAGAAAATTCTGAAATTTTAAGCAGATTATTAAGTATCCGTAAGATACCCCATCAGGTATTAAATGCCAAGCAGCATGCCAGAGAGGCAGAAGTAGTAGCCAGTGCTGGTTTGCCCGGAACTGTCACCATTGCCACCAACATGGCAGGTAGGGGTACCGATATTAAACTTCATCCTGATTCTAAGAAAGCAGGAGGTTTGGCAATTGTAGGTACGGAAAGGCATGAATCCCGAAGGGTAGACAGGCAGCTGAGAGGTAGATCTGGTAGACAGGGTGACCCGGGATCAAGTCAGTTTTTTGTCAGTTTGGAAGATAACCTAATGAGGTTATTTGGCTCAGACAGAATTGCCAGAGTAATGGACAGACTAGGCTTGGAAGAAGGTGAAGTGATTCAGCATTCCATGATCACCAAGTCTATAGAAAGAGCGCAAAGGAAAGTAGAGGAAAATAACTTCTCCATAAGGAAAAGACTATTGGAATATGATGATGTGATGAATTTCCAAAGGGAAGTGATTTACAAAAGAAGAAAAAATGCCCTTCAGGGAGAAAGACTTGAGCTGGATATCATGAGGTTCTTCTATGATTCTGCTAAAAGTGTGATTGAGAGTACTGTAGGGGATTACGAGGGATTTGAACTTAATGCACTTCATTCTTTTGGAATAACTCCTGAAATAAGCGAAGATGAATTTAATAAAGGAGATGTTACCGCTTTAACTGATAAACTTTATGACCAGGCTTATCATAAATATGTTCAAAAATGTGAAGACATAAAGAAAAAGACTTACCCTGTAATTGCAGGAACTTTTGAGGAAAGAGGTGGAACTGTAGAAGATATTGTAGTTCCATTTACAGATGGAGCAAAACAAATAAATGTGGTCACAAACCTTGAAAAGGCCAAGGGCAGCAATTGCAAATCTTTGATTAAATCAATGGAACAGAGTATTTCACTTGGAATTATTGATCAGGGATGGAAGGAACATTTGAGGGAGATGGACGAATTGAAGGAACAGGTGCAGAATGCGAGATTCGAACAAAAGGATCCTCTGGTAATTTACAAGTTTGAAGCTTTTGAACTGTTTAAGGATTTCATAGGAAGTATGAATACCGATACCATTTCATTTCTTTCTAAAGCAGATATTCCAATTTCCAATCCATCGGAGGTTCAGAGTGCTCAGCAAGCCAGGCAAAGGGCCCAACGACTTAGGGAAAGTAAAGCTGAATCCAGATCATTGCTATCGGGTGGAGGAAACGGTCAGCAGGCAAATGCTCCACAACGTGAAGTGGAAATTACTAAGCCAAGACATACCACAAAAACTTTTGGCAGGAATGACAAGGTAACGGTGAAATATCCTGATGGTACCATCAAAGAAAAGGTTAAATTCAAGACTGTAGAAAAAGATGTGGAAGAAAATAAATGTGTGGTAGTGGAGGATTAAACTACAGTTTTAATCAACAAAAAAGCCATAAGATCATTTTCTTATGGCTTTTTTGTTGAACCAGAATCTTTTCAAATTCTAATTTTCCTGCTTAATAACCAGGTTTTTTAATTTTACTTCAGGTTCATTTTCCAAAGTACAAACCCTAAAAGAATGAAGGGAAGGTTCCGCATTCGATTCCAGATAAATTTCTTCTTTAGGCTGATTTTCTTCCTGATTACCTGCACAAATAAATGCAGGCTCAAAGGCAACAAATACTTTATAGGGATTGGTATTCTTCACCCGAATCACCACATTAAGATTTCCACTGATTTTGGAAGAAGTTTTCATCCAAACAAATTCAACCCCATCCTGAGTACTTAATTCCTGCCAATCTTCTTCATTTACCTGAGCACAGGCAAAGTTGATAACAAAAAAAAGATTGAATAATAATATATATTTATTAGTTGGTTTCATGAGTATTTGGTTTAGTTGAAAGAATTTACAGCAGTATTTTCAAAATAACTAAGCCTTTATTTTACGTATTTTCGTTCTTTCTGGTTCCAAAATGCTAATCTTCCATGGCATTCACCATAAAGGTACTTTTAGTTCCTAGAAATAAAAGAAACAGAATAATCGAGAGCAATAAGTAGATAAAATAGTAATCTTTGGTGTCCTGAAAACGGGTTTCCTTTATTTCTGCCTTTTCATATTCATCAATTATTTTAAAAATCTCATCGAGTGCTTTATTATTGGTGGCCCTGAAATATCTACCTTCACCAATTTCGGCAATTTGTTTCAGAACAGTTTCATCGAGGCTTTGCTCTATGTATTGCCTTCTTCCGAACATATCAGTTCCAAAAGGAACTTTCCCCTCTTTTCCCACCCCAATGGTATACATCTTAATTCCCTGATCTTTTGCCAGGTTGGCTGCAGTAATCGGGTCAATACTTCCGGCAGTATTTTCTCCGTCACTGAGCAATATCATGACTTTTGATTTTGAGGTAGAAGACTTCATTCTATTTATAGTTACGCCTATAGCAAGACCGATAGCAGTTCCGCCTTTTTCAATCATTTTAAAGTCAATATCATCAATCAGAGAATTGAGTAATTCATAATCTGTAGTAAGTGGTGAGTAGGATATGGCTTCTCCCGAAAAAATAACCAACCCAATTCTGTCCTGAAATCTGCCAGAAATAAAACTGTTAGCTACTTTTTTAGCGGCATCAAGTCGATTGGGAATAAAATCTTCTATTTGCATGGATTCAGAAATGTCCAGAACCAGCATAATATCGATACCTTCGGAGTACTGCTCAACCTTTTCATTAGACCGTTGTGGTCTTGCCAGAGAGACTAATAAAAAGAGTGCAGATCCTGCCAGAAGAAGAGGAGGAACAAATCTGAGGATTGCCGATGTGCTTTTCCGTGCTTTGTTTTTAGGCAAGGCAATATCAAGTTTTTGACGAATTTGATAAATCACAAACCATCTTAAAACAAAGATTAGGGGAATGACGGCAATAAGATAAAGGAATATTTTATTCGCCCAGTCAAATGCCATAAGGGTATCTGGCATAAACCATTGCAGGCTCCATACGTCTCCAATTCCAAAACTATCCATTTTTTATTTCCTCTACTTTCTTGTTATAAATTTTTATGGCAAAGTCTCTTAAAACAACCAGGTTGTGCTCGGTCTCATTTTCCGTTTTTCCTGCATAAATTGCCCGGTCTAAATTTTTGAGAGCTTTAAACAAATCCTCATTTTCCAAACTGGCAAAAATCTCTTTCGATGTGAAACTGGCCAAAGGAAGTTTTACTAATTTTCCTGAGTAATTTTTCCAGGTTACCAATGCCTTTTCCAGTTCGGTTTTTTCTTTGGCACTTTTCAAATATTTCTCAAAGGTGGAAATAAACCTGTTGTGTTGATTGCGTAATTTTCCCAATAAAAAGGATTTTTTGAATTGTTTGCCAAAAGCTAAAAAGATAACCACGATAATTGCCAATCCAGCACCCACACCCATCCAAAATTGGAAATGATCAAATTCCTTATCGATTATAGCCATTGTGGTATTTGGCTTTACTACTTCCTCAATTGAATCTGGCAAAACGGTAATTACTTCTACCAGCACTACACTGTCCAGTCCTGGTCGATAGTCTACTTTTTCTCCCTGATTCATCCCTTCTATGGGAACTGAAAGATACTGAATTCTATCAAGCTCGAAGGTGGAAAGTTCATAGATTACGCTATCATAACTGCCATTTTCATCGGTGGAAGTGGGAAAAAATGATTTACTTACAAATTCAAAGGGAGCAAAATTATAAGTTGAATCCGGGAAGATAATTTCCAAATTGGGATCGTGCCTAAAACCGATCACATATTTTACCGGTTCCCCAATTTTCACACTATCTTTTAAGAATCTGGCATGGGGTTGTCCGTCCTGGGCAATGGCCTGAAATAGTATTAAAAAATTGAAGAGAAGAATATATAAAAATTTTATAATCATCTAAGTAATTGATATGGGCAACTCAAAGTCCAGGGACTTATTTAATGTAATTGAGGTAACAGTGGTTAATAAGTGAAATCGGTAAAATTTCAAATATAAGTGGTCTTAATGATTAAATTATTTTCTGTATTTATTTCTGATTTTAAAAAGCTTGATAAGCTTTGGAACATAATCTTCTTTGGTATTGATGTAAAGATAATTAGCGTTGTTTCGTTTGCAAATATTTTGAAGTTCTTCCCTGCCTCCCTGATAATATTGATCGATATTTTTTCTAAAATGTTTGGAGGAAGTATTTACCCAAACAGTTTGTTTTGATTCCTTTTCATAAAGGGGAATAATACCAAGGTTGGGCAATTGTGTTTCCCGGTCATCGGCAATATGGATTACGATCAGGTCGTGCTTTCTGGCAATAGCTTTTAGGTTCCTTTCATAATTTTCATCTAAGAAATCCGAAATAATCACCATCATGCTTTTTCTTTTGGTGAAAGATAAGGCAAGAGACATGGCCTTATTGATGTCGGTTTTTAGGGAAGATGGTTTAAGATTAAAAAGTGTATTAATCATTTCGTACCCATGCTTTATTCCCTTGTCTGGTTTAATGTATTTTTCCTTTTTGTCACTAAAACAAAGCAATCCGGTAGAACTATCCTCTTTGACGGCCGATAGCGTAAGCACACCACAAATTTCTTTACTTACATCAATTTTTTGATTATTTTCCTTTCCTATTTCCTGGGAGGCACTCACATCGAGAATAAAGAAGATATTTTGTTCCTTTTCTTCTTTAAAAGTTTTTATAAAAGTACCATGTCCTTTTGCAGAAGCATGCCAGTCGATATGGCGCACATCATCTCCATACTGATATGTTCTTACATCATCAAAAATTAACCCCGAACCCTTAAAAACAGAGTGGAAATCTCCCTGCATCTGAGAATTAATAGCCTTCCTGATTCTAATTTCGTAATGCTGAAGTTTTTTGATAATTTGCTTTAAATCACTCATATATTAATGGAATATTGGCAAAAGGATAATAAAAAAAATACGGGATGAGGGTAGTCTAATCAAAAATAAAAGCCAAATTACTGATAAGAAACCAAATAATCCTATTTAACAGTTTTTAACTTCACCACTTTCGCATATTTCTTCAAAATTTCCCAAACTCTTGAGTTAGGTTTAGCACCTTTGTAGTTCTAAGCTATTGAATTCTTTAGATGAAGTTGTGTGGTTAAATTTTAATTTTTTAAATATTTTAATTTTAGGTGGAAAATGTAGCTTTATACAACTTCAAATTAATTGATAATTCCTTCAAATATGTTCAGCAGATTATTTTTTCTTGTTAGTCTTATATTTTTAATGGTTTCTTGTTACGGTCCCAAAAAAAGAGATATTCCTGATGGCATACTTTCAGAAGAGGAAATGGTGAAGGTTTTGATTAATATTCATTTGTCGGAAGCAAAAACCAATGATGTAAAAGGAAAACCTAAAAGAGAACAAGTGGCTATTTACAGACTTTATGAAGATGAGATTTTTGATGAGTTTGGAATTGATAGTCTTACCTTCAAACAAAGCCATGATTTTTATATGGAAAATATTTCGGAAATGAGGGATATATACAAGCAAGTGGTTGATAGCCTGGGAAAAATGCAAAAAATGCTGGAGGAAGAAAAAAATAAAAAATAGTAGGGGAGCCATTGTTAAATTACCCTCAACGAATAGTTTAAATTATCCCTTATTAAAAAAAGAAATTTGTTACCTGAAGATTTTAAAAATAGAATTCAAACACAACTTGAAGATTCCCAGGAATTGTTTCAAATTCTGGAGGGTGATTCACCGGTTTCTTTAAGACTTAATCCGAATAAAAAAATAAAACAGTTTGAGGACTGCCAGGAAGTTCCCTGGTGTGCGAATGGATTTTATCTGGAGGAAAGACCGGATTTTTATAAAGACCCGCTTATTTTCAATGGAAGCTATTATGTGCAGGAAGCTTCTTCCATGTTTTTGGATACGGTGTTGAGACAGGCCACCCGACTGGATGAGGCTCCGAAAATACTGGACTTATGCGCAGCCCCTGGTGGGAAAAGTACCTTAATTAGCTCTTTTATTGGTGAAAAAGGAATGCTGGTTTCCAATGAAATTGTAACCAAAAGGGTTAATCCTCTTATTGAAAATATTCAGCGATGGGGAAATTCGAATTGTATTGTCAGTAACAATAGCCCGAAGGACTTCGAACCTCTGAAATCTTTTTTTGATGTTGCCGTGGTGGATGCTCCCTGTTCAGGGGAGGGGATGTTCAGAAAGGATAAAAAAGCTGTGAGAATGTGGTCGGATCAATTGGTAAGATCATGTGCCATCCGTCAGAAGCAGATTCTGGAAAGCATTGAGAGGACAATCAAACCAGGTGGGCACCTGATTTATAGTACCTGTACTTATGCCACTGCTGAAAATGAAGAAAATCTAAAATGGCTGGCGGAAACCGGAAATTTTAAATCAATCCGAATACCATTAAAGGAAGAGTGGGGAATAGAAGAAGTAACTGAGGAAGTTGGGGGCGAAAATTTTTATGGTTATCGGTTTTATCCTCATAAGGTGAAAGGAGAAGGTTTTTTTATTACCTGCCTCCAAAAAGAAGGGGAAATCATCTCCAATCAAAAAATAAAAACACCTAAGAAATCCAGAAAGGTGGAGTTTATGCCAAAAAAATATTTATCCACTTTCAAGAAATGGATAAAGGATTCGGAATATTATGATTTCATTCTAAATGATGATCAGGTTTCCATTTTCCCAAAGTCCAATATTCACGACTTCAGGTTATTAGCCCATTTTCTTTCTTTAAAACTTATCGGAGTTGATATTGGGAAATTTAAAAATGGCAAATTCCAACCTTCTCACCATTTGGCTATCAGTAATGTTTTAAATAAGGGAATTCCGGCAATTGAGCTTAATTATGATCAGGCAATTGATTATTTGAAAAGACAGGATTTTGACCTTGAATTAGGGAACTCAAAAGGTTGGGTTTTAATGAAATACCAAAATCAGGTACTTGGCTGGATTAAAGCACTGCCCAATAGATTCAATAATTACTATCCTATGGATTGGCGATTGAGGAAAAATTTCTAATTCACTGAATAGGTTGCCAGGAAACCAGCTAGTCTTTCGAATTTTTGGAACATAGGTTTGGAAACTCCAGAGATTTTGAGTTGTTCCTTGTAAATTTTTACTAATTCCAGAAACTTTGGGTTATTCCTTAGTTTGGCCACTATAATTCCTTTAAAACACCGGTGATTCTGATTGTATAAATATTTACATGGTTTTTTGGGGAATTTATTAAGAATGGTATCCAGCGTTTCCAGATTACTTGTTTTATTGAGGAAGCCAAAACCCTCATTGTGTAAAAAGAGCTGAATTTCCTCAACCGTAAAATTTAAATCTTCAAGGTCCATAATTTTATACCGGAAATATTTATTCCTGGTAAATTTTCCTATGGAAATAATTAAGGTGTTGGAGTCCTGATGATACTCTTTATGGTTATCCAGAAATTGTTGGGCAATATCTTCCACCAGTGAAAAGCGAATGCCGATATTCATATCAATAAAAAACTCTTCATCATATTGGCTAATGGAAAAAATCACATTTTGAAAACCATCGGCATAGGTTTTTCTGAATTGTTTTTTACCGGCCATCATCTCAAATCCATGCTGTAAAAAAAAATCGTAAAGCTTTTGGTACAATAATGATTCTAGTTCTGAGGAATTCATAATTGGTAAACGCTTTGCCATAGGGGTAAAGTTTAAATTTTTTTAATCACTGTTTATCTGATAAGCTAGGAAACTATATTGCTAATCAGACAAGGTAAAACCTTAATACAGCGATAAAAGATTTATCTGAAACTTTGAAAAATGGTTTGGCAATAAGTTTAGCGGGGAAGATTTTTGAGAATTTTCTCAAGGATATTGGAAAAACTTGTTAATTCCTCTTCATTAAGAGTTGTCCGTATGTGCAGGGCAAAGGCGCGATAAATTTTATTTTCAGCTTCAATAATTGTTTTACCTTTATCCGTTACATGCAAATTATAACTCCTCTGATCATCTTCAGACTGAACTTTGATGATATAACCTTTATCCACCAGTTTATTCACAATTGCCGAAACAGAAGGCTTGGTAATCTGCAATGCTTCAGCAAGTTCAGTAAAGGTAGGTTTACCTAAACGGTCTATCAAATCAAGGTAATAATACTGATTTATGGTAAGTTTTGAAAATTCGTCTTCGCTCAATACCGATTCTTTATTCTCCTTGGTGGATTTTGAAATGAAATCAATAACCTCAAAAAGTAACTTCTCTATTTCCATTGTTAGTTCCTGTGTTTTCTACTATCCTTCTCATGTATTGCAGATTGCTGATTAGTGAATTAAGCAAAGGGTAATTAAAATTGAATAATTTTATTGTAAAAGGATTATGAATAATTACCAGCTTTTTCCCATCATAAAAATTGGGATTTCACTTCAATAAGTAATGATATTGAATAGGCTTCTAAATTTAGTTAAAAAAAATTATTACTCAATATTGGTAGAGATAATTTCCCTTTTCATTTGTTTAAAAATATTTTTGAGTGCATTGAATTTCGTTTCAAAGGGCATATTTTTCTTTTTTGCCAACCCATCGATAATTTTTCAATTGGAAGTTTAAAAACATCATTTTATTGATTTTTCCAATATTTATAGCTTTAAAAATACCTGATATATTGGATTATTGTCAGAATTTTTCTGCCTGTAAAAAGCATTAAAAAAATTACTTCATAAGTCACCTGTTGTTATATAAAATTGCTTGAAGTAAATTTGCCTTCTTGTTAAGAGGTTGAACAGAATTAAATATCTTAAATAAGTGTTGCAACTATTTGACTATGAGATAAAAGGCCTCAAAATAAAATAGTACGGGTACTTAAACTGAATTAATTTTATCATTTTTAAATCATCATCAATGGAAAGGGATAGCCAGATTTTTGAAATTATTGCCAAGGAAGAGAAAAGACAAAAGTCGGGGATTGAATTGATAGCATCGGAGAACTTTGTTTCTAACCAGGTAATGGAAGCCATGGGCAGTGTATTGACCAATAAATATGCAGAAGGACTTCCCGGGAAGCGATATTATGGGGGCTGTGAAGTTGTGGATGTGGCAGAAAACCTGGCAATTGAGCGATTAAAAAAGCTTTTTGGAGCCGCTTGGGCTAATGTTCAGCCGCACTCAGGAGCGCAGGCTAATGCAGCTGTAATGCTGGCTGTTTTGAATCCTGGTGATAAAATTCTTGGATTTGATCTTTCTCATGGTGGTCATTTAACTCATGGATCTCCTGTAAACTTTTCCGGAAAACTTTACCAACCCTTGTTTTATGGTGTGGAAAAAGAAACCGGGACTATTGATTGGGATAAAGTGGTGGCTAAAGCCAGAGCCGAAAAACCTAAATTAATTATTTGTGGTGCTTCAGCTTATTCAAGAGAATGGAATTATAAAGCTTTAAGAGAAGTAGCAGATGAAATTGGAGCTTTAGTATTAGCAGATATTTCCCATCCATCAGGATTGATCGCCAAAGGTTTGTTGGATGATCCTTTAAAGCATTGCCATATCGTGACTACTACTACACACAAAACCCTGAGAGGTCCAAGAGGTGGTGTAATTATGATGGGGGAGGATTTTGATAACCCATTTGGACTAAAAACACCAAAAGGCGTTACAAGAAAAATGTCCTCTCTTTTAGATTCAGGTGTTTTTCCAGGTACTCAGGGTGGTCCGTTAGAGCATGTAATTGCTGCCAAAGCAGTAGCATTTCAGGAAGCCTTGTCCGATGAGTACTTAACCTATGTAAAACAAGTACAAAAAAATTCGCAGGCTATGGCAAGTGCATTTTTATCGAAAGGTTATGACTTAATTTCCGGAGGAACTGATAATCACCTGATGCTTATCGACTTGAGATCAAAAGGTTTAACCGGAAAAATTGCGGAAAATACGCTGATAAAAGCAGATATTACCATTAATAAAAATATGGTTCCTTTCGATGATAAATCGCCATTTGTGACCTCAGGTATGAGGGTGGGTACAGCAGCTATTTCCACCAGAGGACTGATAGAGAGTGATATGTCCAAAATAGTTGATTTGATCGATACTGTTTTAATGAACACAGAAAATGATCAAAAAATAAAGGAAGTAAAAGAAGAAGTAAATAACTGGATGTCAGAATATCCTTTATTTAAAGGTTAATAAAAAAATTGCCAAGAATGTCTGAGAATAATGATTTGCCGGAAAAATGGGAGCCTTCTAATATAGGAGGCTTAGACCAGGTACATGTAGAGGAGGAACCACAAGGGGATGAGGAAATGTCCTTTTTGGATCATCTTGAAGAGCTAAGGTGGCACTTGATGCGTGCTGTGGGCTCTGTATTGGTCTTTTCTATCATAGCATTTATCGCCAAGCCTATTGTATTCGGGGTCATTATTTTTGGACCAAAAAATGAAAATTTCATTACCTACCGGCTCCTTTGTAAACTCTCCGACCTTGTTGGGTCAGATGCCTTATGTATTGAAAAACTTTCTTTTGAGGTACAAAACAGGGTTATGACCGGCCAGTTTACCATGCATATTCTGGCTTCTGTTGTTGTAGGTTTGGTTTGTGCATTTCCCTATGCCTTTTGGGAGCTCTGGAGGTTTGTGAAACCAGGCTTGTATACTCATGAACAAAAAGTGACCAGCGGAGCTGTATTTTTTGTAACCTTATTGTTCCTTACAGGAGTGTTTTTTGGTTATTTCATCCTATCTCCACTTGCCATTAACTTCCTTACAAGTTACCAGGTGGATGAAACCATAATGAATGAAATTGACCTTACTTCCTATGTGTCAACCATTGCCATGATGGTATTGGCCTGTGGGTTAATGTTTCAGTTGCCAATGGTAGTCTATTTCCTTTCTAAAATAGGAGTAGTTACTCCGGCCTTAATGAAGGAATACCGCAAGCATGCATTTGTAGTTATTTTGGTAGTTGGAGCCATCATTACACCTCCAGATCCAATTACTCAGGTTTTTGTGGCATTGCCCATATTTTTTCTTTATCAGGGAAGTATACTTGTTTCAGCCTCAGTTCACAGGAATATGAAGAAGGAAGAACAAGAAGCAGAGGAAAGATTGGCTAAAAGTGAGGCAGAATCTGAGGTACAATCAGAATTTGAAGATTAATCTAAATTACCCAAAAGGAAAAACTTTCTTCTAGGGAATTTTAAGAATTCAGATAATTTAATTATTGTGGAATGGTTATTTCTATAACCATGTTAATCTGATAAATCTGATTTTTTAAAATAAGTGCTCCTTAGGCATCTTAATTTTTTTATAAGTGGAAGAAAGAAAAATTTTTATAGGTAGTTTTTTCGTTTTTTTTGCGGTGGTTTATTTAGTCAAACTACTGCAGATTCAGGTATTTGATGTGAATTATCAGCGTAAAGCAGAAAACAACATCATTGATAAAATAACTGAATATCCATCCCGGGGGATGATACTGGACAGGAATGGGGAAATTATTGTAAGAAACCGGCCTGTCTTCGATTTAATGGTTATTCCCAAAGAACTTAAGATAAAAGATACCACTGCCTTCTGCGAGTTTTTTAATATTGATTTAGAATTCGCTCGCGAAAAATTACTTCAGGCCAAAAAATACTCTCAGGTTCAGCCTTCCATTTTTCTTAAACAATTATCCACTGAAGATTTCGCAAGGATTCAGGACAGGTTAGCTGATTATCCCGGAATTTATACCTCAGAAAGAACAATAAGGGATTATCCGGGAAGAAGCTTGGCAAATTCTGTAGGTTATGTGAAAGAGGTGGATAAAAAGTTTTTGGAAAGTGAAGAAGGGAAAGGCTACAGACAAGGAGATTTGGTAGGGAAAAGTGGACTGGAGCGGTATTACGAGAAACAATTGAGGGGAAAGCGAGGAGTAAGTTATGTAGTACGTAATGTGAAGGGAGTAAAAAAGGGAAAATTTCATGATGGAGAGTTTGATACTTTACCCCAAATTGGAAGTAACCTGATTACGGGCATTGATTTGGAATTGCAGCAGTATGGGGAAAAGCTGATGGTGAATAAAAAAGGAGCTGTAATTGCGGTAGACCCGGCAACCGGAGAAATACTTACCATAATTTCTGCCCCCGATTATGATCCAAATCTGCTAACAGGAGAAGGAAAGAAAAGTAGTCAGAATTTTGTTGATCTTGCCAGAGATCCCAATAAGCCCTTATTTAACAGGGCAATACAGGCTACCTATCCACCGGGGTCAACCTTCAAAACCGTAATGGCATTGGTAGGCCTTCATGATCATGCATTGGATTCCAGTACAACCTATTTCTCCTGCGATAAAAGTTTAGTAGGTTGTCATGGACACCCGTCCCCCTTAAATGTTTATGGCTCTATACAGCATTCCTGTAACCCTTTTTATTTTAAGGCACTAAGGAAAATAATCAATCAGGGAAGGAGCAATGATGAAAGGGAAGACACCAGAATTGGGTTGGAAGCCTGGAAAGATCAAATGTTGCAGTTTGGCCTGGGGAAAAAATTAGGAGTGGATTTACCCTTTGAATCAAGGGGAATTATCCCTTCACCTGAATACTATGACAAAAACTATTATATCAAAAACTGGAGGTTATCCAATGTATATTCCATAGGAATTGGGCAAGGGGAAGTTTTATTAACACCACTTCAGTTGGCCAATCAGGCAGCTTGTATAGCCAATCAGGGTTGGTACATCCCTCCTCATCTGGTTAAGGCTATAGGTGACAGTGTTTTAACTTTTGAAAAACAAAAAATCAACATTGAAAAAGAGTATTTCGATTATGTGTCACGGGCGATGGGGAATATTTATACGGCAAGTATGTCCAAAATTCCGGGATTAACAGTTTGTGGCAAAACCGGAACCGCGCAAAACCCTCATGGGGAGGATCACTCCGTATTTATGGCTTTTTCTCCCAGAGTAAACCCCAAAATTGCCATTGCAGTTTATGTGGAAAATGCCGGATTTGGTGGGTCTTGGGCAGCTCCCGTAGCCAGTTTAATGATTGAAAAATACATTAACAAAGAAATAAGCCAGGGAAGGAAATGGATAGAAACCCGTGTGTTGAATGGGAACTTTATGGATGTACAGTAGGGTAAATTGAAATTTTTGTTGCAAATTTAACCCTGACATTTCAACTATAATTTAACAAAATAGAAAAAATACCTTTATCATCTTGAGAGATAAATTCTGAAACATGAGTAAATACACTTATTTATTTTTTTTAGCCGGATTATTTTTAATTGGCTGTAAAGGAAGCCAGGTAGCCAATACTTCAGGACCTTTTAAAGATGATATTTCATTATATAAAGTGAAAATTGAATCTGAGCCTTCAGGAATTGCAGGCGTTGATTCTGTTGAAGAAAATGGGCAGGATTCAGGAATAATTACCAATGTGGTTCCTCAACCAAAAACAAGTATCAATTATCAGCTCGATCAACAATCCATTCTGATTGCCCAAAAAAATCTTGAGGATTTAACAGACCACGGGACAAAGGGATTTAGAATTTTGGTTTATTCTGGTGGTAGCAGGGATAGAGCTGAGGAAATTGAAAAAGATTTAATTTTATACGAAAAGACCTACCAGATTTTTGACGTACCAAATTATAAAGTAAAGGTTGGAGATTATTTCACCAAGTTGGAAGCCAATGGTGCGCTTGTTCAAATTAAAAAAGAGTATCCACAGGCTATAATCATCCCCGATATTATTGAAGTGAATCTGGATGACTACATTTTAGGAAAAAACGGAGCAGAAAAAAAATAGGGGTTACCATTTCAATGGTTCCTTATTTAAAAAAGCTGAAATTCCTTTTTTACAGTCTGTAGTTGATCTTGAAGATGCATTTTGAGATGCAGCTAATTCCATTGCCTTTTGTGTATCAAGCACCTGAATATCGTTTATAAGTAATTTTGTCAGTGCCATTGATTGTTCCGAATTGGTTTCAATAAGCCTTTTTGCAAATTCTGCTACATATTTTTCCAAATCTGGATTTTCCACAATATCATTTATTAGATGATATTGTTTGGCTTTGGGGGCCAGTATTAAATCTCCGGTTAATAATAACTCTTTGGTAATTCCCTCTCCCAATTTTCTAAGCAAAAAGAAACTGACTATGGCAGGAATGAATCCGATTTTAACTTCAGTATACCCGAACTTTGCCTCAGGAACCGCAAACACAAAATCGCAAACTGTTGCTAAACCACAACCTCCTGCAATGGCATGCCCATGAACCTGGGCAATTACTACTTTTGGTAAAGTATATATTTGTTGAAATAACTCCATGAGGTTGTGTGAATCTTCCAGATTTTCCTCATATGAATTATTTTGTAATTTTTGGATATAAGCAAGATCAGCCCCTGAGCAAAAAACCTTTCCATTAGCTTTCAAGATGACAACTTTACCCTGGTTTTCATTTTTGGCATGGGAAAATGCTGATTTTAGTTCATTTACCAATTGAGGGTTGAGCGCATTTCTTTTTTCAGGCCTGTTTAGGGTAATATATATAATTCTTTCTTTTACGGTGTATTCTATAAACTTAAAGTTGGATTTATCCATTATTGGTATTTGAGTTTATTTATATTGTTGTAAATCAGTTGGTTGTGTTGGTTTTTGATTTTTGTGTGATGGATGACTTCAGGTTGTATTTCTAATATTCAACTTCAATCGATACTATTATTTAGCTTTAGTCTGGTTTAATAAATTTTAAGTCCAATTTTTTTATTAAAAGAGGAAATATAGATAAAATGACAAGAGATTAATGGGAGGAAAATGTTAAAAAAATATAAAGCAAATGCCTATTTACGAAAATTGTAGAATTTTTACAAGTAATTTTAGCAAATAAAATATAATTATCTATATTTGCAAGTTCAAAAAAAGTATACTCTTTTTCAAATGGCGTTCAGAAAAAATAAAAAAATCTCAAACGACTTTACAAGAGTCACAATCAGTTTAGCATCACCGGAATCCATTCTTGAGAGCTCCCACGGGGAAGTAACTCAGCCAGAGACAATTAACTACAGAACATATAAGCCTGAAATGGGTGGTTTGTTTTGTGAGCGGATCTTTGGACCAGTAAAAGACTGGGAATGTCATTGTGGAAAATATAAAAGAATCAGGTACAAAGGAATTATTTGTGACCGATGTGGAGTAGAAGTTACCGAGAAAAAGGTAAGAAGGGAAAGAATGGGTCATATTCAGCTTGTTGTGCCTGTTGCTCACATCTGGTATTTCCGATCGTTGCCAAATAAAATTGGTTACTTGTTAGGCCTTCCTTCTAAGAAATTAGATCAGATCATCTATTATGAGCGATATGTAGTTGTTCAGGCCGGGGTAAAAGCAGAAGACGGTATTAACTATCTTGATTACCTTACTGAAGACGAATATCTTGATATTTTGGATAAACTTCCAAGGGAAAATCAACAACTTGATGATGATGATCCTAATAAGTTTATTGCCAAAATGGGTGCTGAGGCATTGGAAATGCTTCTTTCCAGAATTGATCTTGATTCTCTTTCATATGAATTGAGAGATAATGCTGCTAATGATACTTCTCAGCAAAGAAAAGCAGAAGCTTTAAAAAGGCTGAAAGTAGTTGAAGCATTGAGAGATGCAAGAAGCAGAATTGAAAACAGACCCGAATGGATGATCATTAAAATGGTACCGGTAATTCCACCAGAATTACGACCATTGGTCCCTTTGGATGGAGGTCGATTTGCAACTTCTGACCTTAATGATTTGTACAGAAGGGTAATCATTAGAAATAATCGATTAAAAAGACTTATTGATATAAAAGCACCTGAAGTAATCCTTAGAAATGAGAAAAGGATGCTACAGGAAGCTGTAGATTCACTTTTTGACAACTCAAGAAAAGTAAATGCTGTAAGAGCAGATGGAAACAGACCATTGAAATCTTTAAGTGACATGCTTAAAGGTAAGCAAGGTAGATTCCGTCAAAACTTATTGGGTAAAAGGGTTGATTATTCAGGTAGATCTGTAATTGTGGTTGGTCCGGAGCTTAAAATGCATGAGTGCGGGCTTCCAAAAGATATGGCAGCTGAATTATTCAAGCCGTTTATTATTAGAAAACTGATCGAAAGGGGAATCGTTAAAACAGTTAAATCTGCAAAGAAAATTGTAGATAGAAAGGATCCTGTTGTTTGGGATATCTTAGAAAATGTTTTAAAAGGACATCCTGTAATGCTTAACAGGGCTCCTACGCTTCACCGATTGGGTATCCAGGCATTCCAGCCTAAACTTATTGAAGGAAAAGCGATTCAGCTTCACCCGCTTGTTTGTACTGCATTTAATGCTGACTTTGACGGTGACCAGATGGCTGTTCACGTACCGCTTGGGCACGAGGCAGTTCTAGAAGCTTCTTTATTAATGCTTGCTTCTCATAATATTTTGAATCCTGCAAACGGTTCTCCAATTACAGTACCATCACAGGATATGGTTCTTGGGCTTTATTATCTAACCAAAGGAAGAAAGTCTACCAAGGAACTTGAGATTAAAGGAGAGGGGATGACCTTTGCCAATTCGCAGGAAGTAATTATTGCGATGAATGAGGGCAGGGTAGCCAAACATGCTAATATTAAGATCAGGACTAGGGTTAGGGATGAGAAAAATGGTGAATTATCTACACAGATTGTTGAAACTGTTGCAGGTAGGGTTCTATTTAATGAGTATGTTCCTGAAGAAGTAGGATATGTAAATGAACTGCTTTCTAAAAAGGCGCTTCAAAAAATTATCGCCAAAATCTTTAAGATTGTTGGAATGGCCAGAACGGCTAAATTCCTTGATGATATTAAAGAACTAGGGTTTAAGATGGCCTACTCTGGTGGTTTATCATTTGGTTTGAATGATATTATCATTCCAGATATGAAAGATTCCATGATTGAGGAGGCTAAGCAGGAAGTTGAAGTAGTTTGGCAAAACTATTTGATGGGTCTTATCACTGATAATGAGAGATACAATCAGGTAATTGATATTTGGACAAGGATAAATTCTAAGTTGACTTCCACTCTAATGGACAGAATGGAAAGCGACCAGCAAGGATTTAACTCTATTTATATGATGATGCACTCCGGAGCAAGGGGTTCCAGAGAGCAAATCAGACAGCTTGGGGGAATGAGGGGATTAATGGCCAAGCCTCAGAAGAGTCTTCAGGGATCAGTTGGGGAAATTATTGAAAACCCAATTCTATCAAACTTTAAAGAAGGCCTTGATGTATTGGAGTACTTTATTTCTACTCACGGTGCAAGGAAGGGTCTTGCAGATACTGCTCTTAAAACTGCGGATGCTGGTTATCTGACAAGAAGATTAGTGGATGTTGCTCAGGATGTTGTAGTAACTGAGTACGATTGTGGAACATTAAGAGGACTTTCTGTAGAAGCTTTAAAAGATAATGATGATATCATTGAGCCACTAAAAGAAAGAATTGTAGGTAGAGTAAGTGTACATGATGTTTATGATCCATTGACTGATGAATTAATCATTGCTTCAGGTCAGGAAATTACTGAGGAAATTGCTTCAAGAATTGATGATGAAACTTCAATTGAGGCTGTTGAAATCAGATCTGTATTAACTTGTGAAACCAAGCGTGGTGTTTGTGCCTTGTGTTATGGTAGAAACCTGGCTTCAGGAAGACTGGTGCAAAAAGGAGAAGCTGTTGGTGTAATTGCCGCTCAGTCTATTGGTGAACCTGGTACTCAGCTAACCTTAAGAACATTCCACGTTGGTGGTACTGCATCAAACATTGCGGTTGATGCTTCTGTAAGGGCAAAATTTGCTGGTAAGATTGAGTTTGAAGAAATGAAATCTGTACTTACCAAGAATAGTGAAGGAGAGGAGTTAGAAGTGGTAATGTCAAGAACCAGTGAAGTAAAAATTGTTGATAAAAACGGAAGGGTTCTTATTAGTAATCACGTTCCTTATGGTGCTTTCCTAAGAGTGAAGGAAGGTGACAAAGTAGAAAAAGGAGATGTAGTTTGCTATTGGGATCCATATAACGCGGTTATTCTTTCTCAATTTGATGGTAAAATCGAATTCGAGTCAATTGAAGAGGGGATTACTTATAGAGAAGAGTTTGACGAACAGACTGGTCACAGAGAGAAAGTAATTGTTGAAACAAAGGATAAAACCAAAAACCCAACAATTATCATTCATTCTGATACCGGAGAGGTTGTGAGTAGTAATATTCCAGTAGATGCTCACCTTGCAGTGGACGATCAGCAAAAAGTAACTTCAGGGCAGATTCTTGTGAAAATTCCAAGAGCAATTGGTAAAAACAGAGATATTACCGGAGGTCTTCCAAGGGTAACTGAATTGTTCGAAGCAAGAAACCCATCTAACCCTGCTGTAGTTACAGAAATTGATGGTGTAATTTCTTATGGTGGTATTAAGAGGGGTAACAGAGAGATTTTTGTAGAATCTAAGGATGGTGTAAAGAAAAGGTATTTAGTTAATCTTTCTAAGCATATTCTTGTTCAGGAAAATGATTATGTGAAGGCCGGAATGCCATTGTCTGATGGAGCTATTACACCTTCTGATATCTTAGCGATTAAAGGGCCGACTGCAGTACAAGAATACCTGGTTAATGAGATTCAGGATGTTTATCGTCTTCAGGGTGTGGGCATTAATGACAAGCATATCGAAGTGATTGTGAGTCAGATGATGCAGAAAGTTCAAATTGTGGATAGTGGAGATACGATGTTCTTACCTGGACAAAATGTTGATAAATTTGTATTCAGGGAATCAAATGATGCGATCCTTGACAAAAAGGTAGTTGTTGATGCCGGGGAATCTACTATTATGAAACCAGGAATGATCGTTTCTGCTAGAAGATTGAGAGATGAAAATTCAAGTCTGAAAAGGAAAGATATGAAGCTTGTGAAAGTAAGAGATGCACAAGCTGCTGTTTCTAAACCAAACCTTCAGGGTATTACCCAGGCTTCTTTGGCAACAAATAGCTTTATTTCTGCTGCTTCCTTCCAGGAAACAACAAAAGTACTAAGTGAAGCTGCTATTAGAGGTAAGAGAGATAAACTGAATGGATTGAAGGAAAATGTAATTGTAGGTCATTTGATTCCAGCAGGTACCGGTCTGAGAGAATACCAGGATATTAAAGTTGGATCGAAAGAGGAATACGATGCATTGGTAGCTTCAAGAGAAGGATTTAGAAGTAGAGAATATCAAGATTAAGAAATATATTTAAAATTCTGAACGCATTAAAAAAACCGTTAGCTATTTGGCTAACGGTTTTTTATTTTATAAATATTTATTTTTTTTATTTCCCCCCACTGGAGAAAGATCTTGATCTTGAGGAGGAACTTGAAGAATACCTAGAATCTGATCGGGAAGTTTTAGAGTTAGAAGTTCTTCCTCCTGAGCTTCTAGCAATACTATTATTTACACGGCTTTTGAGTGCGCTGTTTGTATTTGCTCTTCTGTGGAAATTAGGATTTTGTTTTCGGGAAACATCAGAAAGAGTTCCATACCTGGTAGTGCCGGCAGAAGTTACTCCTCCATAATAAGGTCTCACTCCCCTGTAATTATCTCTGTAGTCATAGTAAGATGTTCTGTAAACCGGACCAGCCATTAATCCCATCATTGAACTCATAAAGGCATATTGTCCATAAAAACTCCAAAAAGATTGTCCACTACTGTTAGTTTGCCAGTGTCCGTACTTTTCATTTCCAACATATCTGGAATATCCTGGAGGAGCCGTTTGTTTGGTTACGACCCCATCATTTTTTGAAGCTACTTCCATTCCCATATCATTCTCATATCTGGCAAATGTATTTTCATCTACAATATACCAATCTGTTATTTCCTCATAGGGAGTTTGTGTACTATCTGCTTTTTCCTTAATTATTTTGTATTGGTGTTTATAGGTATCCGATAAAAAGGCTCCTTCAACGTCCATATCATACAAAATAATGGTAAAGTTTTTCTCACTATCCATCTTTTTGATTAATTCATCAATTGGGGATTTATGAAAATCACCCGAGCTGGAACATGAGGTTATAAAAAATATTAATCCAATTGCGAAATATAGATTTTTCATTATGTACTTTAAATTGGTTTTCAATACCCCACAGGGTTTTTTTATATAAGTATAGATTATTAGAATTTATTACAAATTACAAGCTTAATTTTCAGACTAATTTGAAAATTAATTTACTAATAGCACGCTGAAGATTTTCATTTGGTAACTGACAGACAACCTTTTGCCTTTTTGCCTGAACAAAACCGGAAACTATAAGAAATTAAAGTTACAGAAAAACATCATAGATATCCACCCATTGGGTGGTTGCCTAGCACAAAAACAATTCTAAATAAAAATAGATTCAACCAGGCTTTTATTAGAACTTATTCCATAAATCCTTTTAATAAATTTCTTACCTCGTCTGATGATTTGATATTTAACCTTGCTACAGAGGCCGTCAAACCAACTTTAATGGTGAAGGCATTTTCAGGCATTGCTTTGAAGGTATCTTCATCTGTAACGTCATCACCTATCGCAATAATAAAATCATTTTCAGTATTATTAAGCCATTTCCTGGCTGCCTTTCCCTTATTTATGGCCCTGTTTTTTATTTCAATTACTTTATTCCCCTCCATGGTCTGCAAATCCATATTGGCAATCAGGTAGTTGAGGTTTGAAAGCAACTCTCTGGCCCTGAGTTCGCCAAAATCTGTGTCGGCTTTTCGGTAATGCCATACAAGAGAATAATCCTTATCTTCTATAAATGATCCTGGCGTTCTATCCACATATAGTTCAAGGATATGCCTGATTTCTTTTTTCCAGGTTTGGTCAATATTGTCAATCATAATCCATTTTTTACCAGACTCCTTCAGCCAGACTCCATGTTCAGCAATAAGGTCCAGATTCAGGTGGCCAAGCCATTCCCCTAATGTACCTTTATCCCTTCCACTTATAATGATGACTTTATTTTTAGGATTTGCAGTTAAGTTTTCAAGAATACTTAATAATTCTTTATCCGGTGAAACGGCTTTTGGATTAGATGAAAATCCTTTCAGGGTACCATCGTAATCAAGGAAAAGAATTCTTTCCTTAGATTTTTTATATTTTTCAATTATCAGGTCAGCGGTTTTTCCTGTGACCATTTTCATATTAAGGTCTTTCTGCTTGCGTTTGATAAAATCAAGCTGTTCGAAAAATACTTCTACCCATCTGTGGATGTTATATCGTTTGAGTTTTTCCTGCATCTCCTCATTTCTTGCAATTTGCTCAGCTTCAGGCATTTCAAGAGCCTGATGCATAGCATTCACAATTTGGTCGATATCATTTGGGTTAATCAGGATCGCTTCTGACATTTCTTTAGCAGAACCAGCCATTTCACTCAAAATCAGAACCCCTTTCTTATCCAATTTGCTGGCAATGTATTCTTTACAAACAAGGTTCATTCCATCTCTTAATGGGGTGATTAATGCCACTTCCGCACTACTGTATAATGCTGATAAAGAATGGAAAGAAAAAGACCGATAAAAATAATGGATTGGATTCCAGTCAATTCTGCTATATTTTCCATTAAGTGCTCCAACCAGGGTGTCAATTTCATTTTTCAATTGGTTGTATTGTTCTACCTTCACCCTTGAAGGAACTACAATAAGGATTAAGGAAACTTTCCCAATGTATTCAGGATATTTCTCCAGGAAAATATCAAAAGCCTGCAGCCGCTGTTTTATCCCTTTAGAATAATCGAGCCGGTCGATTGATAGCACAACTTTCTGGTTGGAGAGAATTTTAAAATACCTTTTAAGTTTATCAATTGTTTCAGGAGCATGAGTAGCCTTGGCATATTTATCATAATCAATGCCCATTGGGAAGGCGTCAACACCAATCAATCGGTTATTAATTCTGATTTGTCCCATTGTATTGCCATGGCCCAATATCCGGTTAACCGAACTTAAAAAGTGACGCATATCATCATAGGTGTGAAACCCAATAAGATCTGAACCTAACATTCCTTCGAGGATTTGCTCCCTCCAGGGCATTAGCCTGAATATTTCAAAGGACGGGAAAGGAATATGTTGGAAAAAACCGATTGTGGCATTAGGTAGTTTTTCCCTCACCATACTAGGTAAAAGCAGTAATTGATAATCATGAATCCAGATGACATCCCCGTCATTAGCATGATGCAAAATGGCATCACAAAACTTCTTATTTACCCTTACATAAGCATCCCAAAGGCCTTTATCATAGGTCGCATATTCTGTGAAATAGTGGAAAAGCGGCCAAATGGTTTTGTTGCTGAATCCTTCATAGTAATCCCTTATATCTTTCTTACTCAGGAAAACGGGAGCCATATTGTCATTGGCGAGTTGAGAAGTAATATTCTCTTTATCACTTTCTGCGTAATCGTGAAAGCCAGGCCATCCGATCCAAAGGTTATTTCCTTTTTTGTAAATGGAGCCCAGCCCGGTTGCTAATCCACCTGCACTAGGGTGAAAATGTAATTTGTTTTCAATATGTTGGATTGTGACTGGTAATCGGTTTGAGACGATCAATACTTTTTTTGACATTAAAATTTTTAGTTTAGTACTGTTATTTAATGAATTTTATGTTTAATAAATAGCTAAACAGATGATACAGGTAAGTTGTATTCTAAAAAATCCTTCATTACATATTATAGATATAAAATTGTTGAAATGAAAGCGGTTTTTGAAAATAAAAAAATAATTCAAGAACCTGTTTTGCACAAACCCATCTACTCCCTTGAATAAGGGTTTTGGAAAAAGAGTTTTTGTAATGAGGACAATTCTTTTTACAAAATTAAGATTATTTCTGGTTTAAACTTAAGAATATCTGTTTACCCTCTCAAAAAATATGAATTTGGTTTAATTAAAAAATACTACAAATAAAAAAAACCTTCCACATGGTGAAAGGTTTAAGATTCAATTATTATTTTAATAAAATTATTAAACTGGATTTTAATTGTGATAAATTCTTAAGATAGCTTCTAGCTCGTGAGAATAAATTCTGGTGAATGGCTCTTTAATTCGTGGTGATTTCATGTCAAATTAATTTATTGAATAGATAAAAAAATCCCTTCCGAGTTGAAATATTTTATAATTAAGGGTTATTGTAAAGTTCTACTTTATTTTATTAACATTCTGTTCAATGACAGCAATAATAGTATCAATGTAATTTTAATTCAGTTTTGAAGGTTTTTAATCTAATCCAATTGAAGCAATTGGTTTTGCTTGTTATCATTTGATTTTCATGCAGTTAACCTTTTTGGTTAACCCAAAGTTTACTTCAAATAATTACTTAAGGTAAAAAAATATTTAGTAGGAATAGTTGTAATAAATGAACATAAAAAAAAGGAAACCAGATGATTTCCTTAATTTTCATTAAATTCTTTACGGCAAATTAAATTTTACTTACTCGTTCACAATGAGTTTTTTAGCAATTTTAAAATTGCTAGATGAAACAGACATAAAATAAAGTCCTGGAGTTAATTTAACTTCTGGAGTAAAGGTTAGTTCTGTAAATGAACTTGTTGGATTAATTTGCTTATTATATAGTACTTTCCCAATGGTATTATATAAAGTAATATCAAGAGATTTTAGTGAGCCACTTTCAATTTCCAAATTAATGGGTCCTTCTTTATAAGGGTTTGGAAAAAGTTTTACCTCAAGTTCTCCAGCATTGTTAAATGAAGATTCGGATTTTCTCACAGGATTATTTCCATCAAATGAAGCGGCCTGTATGTAAATGGCCGAAATTGAGAAAGTAAGTAAAAAAGCAAAGAGGTATTTTGCCTTATAAATCAAATTTTGAGTAAAAGTTCTTTTCATGATTAATTTGCCGTTTTTTTATTTAATGGTAATTTTTTGTAAAGGTAAACCCTTTTATTAATCTATATGCGATTTGTCCTCAAATGGTTGCCTTGGAATTAGAAAGTAGTTGGTTTTTAACATTACTTAACTTATTCAATCAAGACCATATATTTTAAAAGACGAGTTTTTTTGAAAATTGGTTGGTACATACCCTGTTTTTTTAACAAGATTAAAGTAAAAAAGCTTTTTTATTAAAATTTTTGTAACCTTCCTTATTAGTAATGATATAAAGAAAAAGCCCTGGTAAAATAAATAACCAGGGCTTTTTCTCGATTGTAAGTGATTCTAAATATTTAACTTAAACCTAGAATTCTTTTATTCATCTCTTCATCAGCACCAGTGCCTGCAAAATCATCAAAAGTTTTTTCGGTTACTCTTATTATATTTTCTGCGATGAATTTAGCCCCTTCTTTTGCTCCATCTTCAGGGTGTTTAAGCGCACATTCCCATTCCATTACAGCCCATCCATCGAAATTATATTGGGCCAGCTTACTGAAAATTCCCTTAAAATCTACTTGTCCATCTCCCAGTGACCTGAATCTGCCGGGTCTTTCCACCCATCCCTGATAACCACCGTAAACACCAGACCTTCCATTTGGATTAAATTCAGCATCTTTTACGTGAAACATTTTAATTCTTTCATGGTAAATATCAATATGCTCAAGATAATCCAGACACTGTAAAACATAATGGCTTGGATCGTAAAGCAAATTCGCTCTGGTATGATTACCTGTTGCCTCTAAAAATCTTTCAAAAGTGATTCCATCATGTAAATCTTCTCCCGGATGGATTTCATAGCAAAGATCCACACCAACTTCATCAAATGCATTTAATATAGGCAGCCATCTGTTGGCAAGTTCCTTAAAACCGGTTTCTACCAGTCCAGCTGGTCGCTGTGGCCATGGGTACATGGTATGCCATAATAATGCTCCAGAAAAAGTTACATGAGCACTAAGTCCTAAGTTCTGACTAGCTTTTGCTGCGTAATGTAATTGTTGTTTGGCCCACTCAGTTCTTGCGGTTGGGTTGCCATGGACTTCTTTTGGTGCAAATCCGTCAAACATTTCATCATAAGCCGGATGAACTGCTAGCAATTGCCCCTGTAAATGGCTGGATAATTCAGTTATTTCCAATCCATGGGAATTTACGATCCCTTTTATTTCGTCTGCATAAGTTTTGCTTTCTGCTGCCTTTTGCAGGTCAATAGCTCTGCCATCCCACGAAGGAATTTGCACTCCTTTAAAACCAAGTCCTGCAGCCCATTTACAAATATTATCCAAAGAATCGAAAGGAGCTTCATCTCCCATAAACTGCGCTAAAAATATTCCCGGTCCCTTAATTGTTTTCATTTTCGGTTAGAATTATAATGTTTTTTTAATTTATTTAATTTGAAAATTTTTATGACTTAAATGGATACCACTTTTGATCACTTTTACTGGCTTCGATTATAGTTTCAATAAATGCCATTCCTCTCAGGCCATCTTCTATTGAAGGAAAATCTGTAAAAGTAGGATCAGGATTTTCTCCTTTTAATTTACTTTTCAATGTAGCCGCAAAGTTTCTGTAAATATTAGCGAACGCTTCAAGATATGCCTCGGGATGCCCTGCAGGTATTCTTGTATGATTCTGAGCACTTGCTGACAAATCCCCAACTCCTGTTCTTAAAATTCTTTTCTCATCGTTAGTTTGGAAAATAAGCGTATTTGGCTCTTGCTGATGCCAAATTAATCCACCTGTTTCTCCATAAACTCTGATATTCAGGTTATTTTCTTCACCCACAGATATCTGGCTACAGTGTAAAATCCCTTTTGCGCCATTATCGAAATGAAGTAAGATATTGGCATCATCATCGAGCTTTCTTCCTTCTACAAAAATGGTAAGATCAGCGCACACTTCGGTCACTTTCAGGCCGGTGATGTATTCTGCTAAATGTTCGGCATGAGTTCCAATATCACCAGTCCCCCCGGCTATCCCTGATTTTGATGGGTCTGTTCTCCAGGAGGCTTGTTTTTGGCCCGATGCTTCCACCAGAGTAGAAAGCCATCCTTGAGGATATTCTACAATTACTTTTCTCACTGCACCAATTTTACCCGATTTCACAAGGTCTCGTGCTTGTTTTACCATTGGGTAGCCCGTGTAATTATAGGTAACTGCCAGTATTTGTCCTGATTCTTCCAGTGCTTGTTGAATTTCTTTTGCCTCAGCTAAAGTGAATGCTAAGGGCTTATCGCATACCACCGAAAAACCATTTTTTAGTGCAAATAAGGTAGGAGGGGCATGCATGTGGTTTGGGGTAACTACTGAAACGAAATCCATTCTTTCGCCTTCAGGTAATTCCTTTTCCTTTAAGATCATTTCTTCATAGCTACCATAAACCCGGTCTTCTGGTAGGTAAAGTTCTTTTCCTGAGGCTTTGGATCTTTCCGGGTTACTGCTAAAAGCACCACAAACTAATTCTATCTGGCCATCAAGTCCGGCAGCCATCCGGTGTACGCCACCGATAAAAGCCCCCTGGCCTCCTCCAACCATTCCCATTCTCAGTTTTCTTTCCATATTTAATTTTTGATTAGATTATTGATGTTCGTTTATAATTTCTCACTAATTTATGGTAAATTTTTAAAAATGCTGATTTTACCTATGGTAATTTAAACCCAATCTTAAATGGGATGGGAGATTTACAGACTGGAATTAAGTACACTCTAAATATTACAATTTTCTCTTTTAATTGTTAAATTTACTTATATCATTATTTTTGGAAAAGTTTTAAACTTATATTTAGCTTAAAAAGAAGCATAAACTATTCTCAACCTTATTTAGATATTACATTATGGAAATGAACGTAAACCGAGGAAGGCTGTTTTTAGCCAGTTGCATGGCGCTAGTAGTAACAGCCATGACATTTGCCATTAGGGCAAGACTTGAACTAGTTTTTTCAACAGATTTTTCACTATCTGCACAGGATATAGGATTAGCATTTGGACCTGCATTTTTTGGGTTTACAATAGCTATGATGATTGGTGGCCCATTAGTGGATATTTTTGGAATAAAAAAGATCGTTTGGCTGGCTTTTATTGGTCACCTGATCGGAATTATAGTAACTATTTTTGCCACTAATTTCTGGACCTTATTTTTAGGAACACTTGCCATTGGTATTGGAAATGGAATGGTAGAGGCTGCATGTAATCCTTTAGTTGCCACTATGTATCCTGAAGAAAAAACTACTATGTTGAACAGGTTTCACGTATGGTTTCCAGGTGGAATTGTGATAGGAAGTTTGTTATCCTATTTAATGATGGATATTATGGAGCTCAATTGGCAACTTCTTGTAGGTGCCCTTGTAATTCCTCTAATTGCCTATGCTGTTTTGTTTTTGGGTCAGGAAGTTCCTCAAACAGAGAGGGTAAAAATGGGAGTAAGTACATCTGGAATGTGGAAAGCTGTAGTGAGTCCCCTATTTTTATTTATGGGATTCTGTATGTTGCTTACCGCTTCAACCGAATTAGCTACTCAGCAAAGAATTGATAGTTTGCTTCACGAAACCGGAGTTTCCGGAATGCTCGTATTGGCTTTGACTACAGGGATTATGGCTGTAGGAAGAGCTTTTGCAGGTCCTGTTGTACATAAATTAAGTCCTTCCGGAATGCTTTTGTTTTCAGCGGTTTTCTCCTGCCTGGGTTTAGTTTGGTTAAGCTATGCTCAGGGAAGCACCATTTTCGTAGCTGCTGCAGTATTTGCCATTGGTGTGTGTTATTTCTGGCCTACTATGTTAGGTTATGTGGCAGAATATATTCCCGAAAGTGGGGCGCTAGGTCTTTCAGTAATGGGAGGTTTAGGAATGTTTTCCGTTTCAATTGTATTGCCTTTAATGGGATACTTCATGGATACTGAGAGTTCAGGAGCAAGTACTTTAAGATATATGGCTATCTTACCTGTAATTTTAATAATTGCATTTAGCTTCCTTCATTTTGGAGTAAAAAAGAAAAAAAATGAAGCTGTGAGTGCCTAATTGAATAAACTTTATCAGTTAAGAGGGAAATGCTTGTTAAAAGTATTTCCCTTTTTTATTGCAGAAGTTGATGAACTTTTAGTTGGAGTTGTGGAACAATTTTGTCTTCAAACCAGGGATTCTTCCTCAGCCAATATGTATTCCTGGGAGATGGGTGAACCAATGGAAGAAACTCTGGCAAATATTCTTCATAAGATCGAACCGTTTCCAATAAAGTCTTTTTACTTTTCTTACCCAGATAATATTGTTGGGCATACCTGCCAATTAAAAGGGTTAATTTAATGTCAGGGAGTAAATCAAATAGAGGTTTATGCCATAATGGAGCACATTCTTTTCTGGGTGGCAAATCACCAGATTTTCCCTTTCCCGGATAACAAAAACCCATCGGGATAATGGCAATTTTCTCGGTATCATAAAAGGTGGATTTGTCCAGGTTCATCCAGGATCTTAACCGGTCGCCACTGGGATCATTCCATGGAATTCCGGTATGGTGAACCCTGGTACCCGGAGCTTGTCCAATCACAAGAATTTTCGATTTTGAAGTAGCCTCTAAAACTGGATTTGGTCCTAGTGGAAGGTGGTCTTTACAAACCGTACATGCCTTTATTTCCCCTATTAATTGTTGAAGTTTGTGGTTTTTTTGTTGGCTCATTTGGACGGGTTAAAAGATTATATTTGGTTTACATGTGTACAATATCCGCAGCCCTGAATAACATGTCAGCAGCCTGAAGGACTTTATTCTTCAGTCGGTAGGGATACTCCGGGTTTTCCTTCAAAAATTTTTTCACAGTATTGGCTGCAGATTTTGATTGATGCCCGCTAAATGTACCAATAAGCCACTGTTTTGGAAAGAAAATATCTCCGGTTCTTTGGATTTCTTCCAGTAATTCCAAACTGGGACGAATATATTTTTCAGAAGATTTGGCTCTCAATGGATGATGTAAATAGCTTAGGCTTTCTACCACCCAGGGCTCATAATGCCGGTTTTCCGGATATCTTAAACTTTCAAAAAAATCATCTCTCACATGTTGATTATCGGAAAGGGCAGGCATGGCATAACTGAGCCTTTCTTTTAAATTAGGATCCTGTGTGTCATTAATTTGTTTGATCAGCAACTCTTCTGCATTTGGCATAGACCTCAACGCAAGCTCGCATGCAATGGAGATATAATCACGTTCTGATAGAATTAACCCATCAATATATAAATCTCTTTCCCAAATCATTTTCAATCTGGTAATTGCTTCTTCTGATAGGGCTATTGCCTTGTAGGCCCTAAAATAGGCAGATTTGGCACTTGCTCCCGGAGCGGAGTTCATTATTTTCCACAGCGTGTTTTCCAATTGGACTGCTATTTCTTTTCTTTGTTTGGGCTTGTAAAATTTCCAGTAAATTGAATTAAGATAACCTAATATATTTTGTGAGTTCAAAGCTTCATTTTCCTGGGGAAGTGCATCGATAATGGTAGCCATTAACTTATCAGGAGGCACATGACCGTTAAGCATTTCTTCATATAAAGAAATCCACCCAACTCCCCTCAGCATGGGGTCCTTGATAGAGGAAATATTTTTTAATAAAAATTCCCTGCTAAATTTACCAAGCGTAAAAAATCCATAACCCAGTCCGTCACCATTGCTTAGAATAAAGTCTGGTTTATACCATCCTACGGCTTCTTCTACATCATTGATTTTCTCCGTAATTTCCAGTTGGATTCTTTTTATACTATCTCCTTTTACCAGTACAACTTCTGTTTTTTGTTGCCAGATATTCCCTTTTACAGGAGATTTTCGTTGCTTTAATTTTAATGATTTTATTTGGTTTCCATCAGTGACCAGACTTACACTAATGGCAGGCATACCCGATTCTTTTACCCAAACCTCACTCCATGCTTTTAAGTCCTTATCTGTCTTTTTATCCAGAATTGTGATCAAATCATCCCAAACGGCATTTGAAAAGGAGTAATTTTTTAAATATTCCTGCAATCCCTCTCTGAATTCTTTTTCTCCCATCAGCTTTTCGAGCTGCTGCATTACGATAGGTGATTTTTGGTAGATAATCCTGCCATATAATGTTCCGGCATCTTTTAGATTATCAAGCTTTTGCTGAATGGGATGAGCGCCCTTAGTTCTGTCCTCCGAATAGGCGATTGGGTGATGAGCCAGTAAAAAACGAAGGTTGTGATTGATTTCCGGAAAATTTGGATTCACAATTTTTGCACCCATGAAGTTAGCAAACACTTCTTTAAGCCAGACATCATTAAACCATTTCATTGTCACCAGGTTCCCAAACCACATATGTGCAGTTTCATGGGCAATCAAACTGGCTCTGTTAAGCATTTGATTTTGTGTAGCTGACTGGTTGAGCATCAGGCTGGATGACCTGTACAAAATGGAGCCAACATGTTCCATACCTCCATACTGAAAAGAAGGAATGAGCACGAATTCAAACTTCTCGAATGGCATTGGAATTTGGGTATATTCTTCAAGCCATCTGAGGGAGGAAGCATGTAAATCGAAAATTTCAAAAGTATTTCTTTCTACCTTTACAGAGTCTGATTCTCTGTGGTACATGGTCATTTTTCTGCCATCTTTATAGGTGGAAATCTTTTTGAATTTTCCCGCTACAAAAGCAAATAAATAAGTGCTGAGAGGTGGTGTCTCATTAAATTCATAAATATGATTATCCCCGGAAAATTTTTTATTGATCATCCTGCCGTTGGCCACAGCCACCCATTCTTTTGGAATTTCGAGTGTCAATTTATACTGGCCTTTGATATCCGGCTGATCGAAACAGGGAAATGCAGTGGAGGCTCGATCGGGAACAAAAAGTGTGTATAAATATTCCTCACTCCGGTTCAGGGCATTTTCTCCCGCGATAAATTTGATAGAGAGAGAATTTTTACCTTTTTTAAGTATTCCAGGCATAATAAGGATATGCCCATTGTTCACTTTCGACTGAATTTCCGTATTCCCCTGATGGATAGAGATCAAATTCTCAGGATTTACATTAAAATCCAGTACCAGGGATTTTGAGGAGTCAGCGAGTTCAAATTCCAGGTTTAATGAACCGGAAATGGGACTGGAAAGTGTATCGGTAATTTTAAAATGAAGTGTATATTTTACATTACTAATAGTATTCGCTCTGTGTTTGGCTAATTCCAGAGAAACCCCGGAAACCAACTCATAATTAGGTAAATCCTGAGCCAAGGTGGTGGTATAAACTGTTAAAAGAAAAATTACAATATGCAGAACTTTTCTCATAAATAATTAAGATTATAGTTCGATTATGGTAAAATTCTTTCCTTATTTCTTAAGCATGAAATTCGGTATTGAAAGAATTTTTGAGCAGGTGATTAATTCTAATTTTGAGATATTATTAAATTGATTTAATCTTCCTGATTTGTGGAATTTCTATCCATTTACAATGAAGCCTGGAGTAACCAGTCTTAATTAAGCAAATACTTTGGTATTGATATTTTGCCTGTATTGTTGCTTATGCTAATTTACAAAAAAGAAATTTTAAAAACTTTTCAGGTTTGTCCAAATAAAACAGGTAGTAATGAGAAATACTTACTAATGAGCTTTTCTTCTGGCTTTTAAGGCTCTACGCGCATTAAGCACATCGTCTTTTAGTTGCAAAAGTTCATTTTTAGTGATGTAGTCGTTAAATCTGGTGTGGATTGATCCTCCCGTTTCCACTGCGAGTCGGATATATTGTCCTTTTATATAGGCAATATCATCCATTAATATTCTACCTAAAATAATCCTGATGGGTTTATTAATTTGCTTAACCAGTTCCGTGTCACGAATAGCACTACGGTTATCAGCAACTAATACATATTCATCCGATTCAGGATAATTTTTCATGGCAAAAAGTAGAGCCTCAATATCATTTTCAGCTAAATCTCCGCCATCACCATTTTCCTTTACCATTTTCATCAGTTCGATTACCTGAGACAAGGTATCCGCTTTAATGGCATAAATTCCACCTGTTTCCCCTGCCTTTTTTTCGGCATTAGGTTTATTATCTCCATCATTAAAAAAAACAAAATTTGAAATATTACTATCTCCACTTCTGGAGATATGCCATCTCAAAATTTGAGTGGTAAATGGATACATACTGGCAGTCCAGTCACTTACAATAGTAACATTTTTCCAGTTATAGAGGTTTCTTTCTAAAATGTCGTAAGCCAGGGTATCGTTGCCCATGGACAAAAACTTCCTGTCTTCAGGAGGAAGTGCCAGAAATGCTTCTTTTACTTTCGAAATATTTCTTTGATAATCTACTTCCAATATCTGCTTGGGTTCATTGACTGAGAATACAAACCCATGAAATAGAGATTCTGCCTGTGATTTGGTTTTACAATCGGTCTGTTTTATAATGGACCACTTCACACTATCTGAATTAAATAATCCCGGAGCAATGTGCTGAAGAGAATTTAATCGCTCAATATTCAGATTTTTGAAAGAAGTATTTTTGGGATAGTCAGAATAAACTAAATCTACTCTTTTGATATTCGTGGACTTAATTTTCTCAATTATTTCACTATTAATCGTTTGGGAATGGCCAAAAGCCATGTTCAGGGTAATTTGCTCAGACTGGATATTATACCTTGTCGTGGTCAGCTGGGAAGCATTTTCATAAATCTTAAATGCAGACTGCTGGGCATTTGCAAAAGCTGAAAAAATTAGGCAATATGTAAGCAACAAAAATTTCATTTTATTCTATACCTGCGCAAATAATTAAGTAACGCCCTGTTTGTCTATTATATGATAATCGTATGAATTTAAGTTTTCAAATTATTTCGCTCAAACTGAATAGATTGTATGAAGAATTAGTAGTTCAATCTACATTTAAACTTACAATACTACTTGACTAAAATCGACAAAAATCCCAAAAATTTCAATTTAGTAATTTTGGAAGGATTTTTTTCTTCTTTGAGATACACCACTCCCCCGATTTTAAGGATTTATGGTTTTGTGTAGACCTTTTTAAGATGTGGGTTTCCTGATACAACAGATTAGGAAATTTTATTCAGGTAGTAAAATTTGGTTGAAATGAGTATTTTCTTAAATACTGCTTGAAATTGCCACAGGCATTAAATAAGTAATATTAACTTGATGATGAAACAGGCCTGTTAATCCACTGAAATGCTTCACCTTTCTGTCTCCTTATTATAAACTTTATTTTCCTCCAATTGGGTTAACCTCCCATTTCCCGCTCAAATCCTTCATCAATCTGCAAATTGCTTTCTTTGCCTGCGGCTACTGCCAATTCGTCACATCTTTCGTTTTCAGGTATACCAGCATGACCTTTTACCCACTTAAATTTTACCTTATGTTTTCGGTATAATTTAATGAATTTTTGCCATAAGTCAACATTTTTTTTGCCCGAAAACCCCTTTTTTTCCCAATTCCAGAGCCATCCTTTTTCTACAGAATCCACCACATATTTAGAATCTGAGTAGATCAGGATTTCCGTGCCTTCTACTTTTAATGCTTCCAATGCCACAATAGTTGCCAGCAATTCCATGCGATTGTTAGTGGTTCTTCTAAAACCACCGGAAAACTCCTTTCTTAAGTTATGCTTCTTGGAGATTAAAACTGTACCATATCCTCCAGGGCCAGGATTTCCTGAAGAAGCACCATCAGTGTAGGCAATTACCATATTTGAGTTATAATTGAATTAAAAAAGCAAGTAATTAATCAAAGGTAATCAATCTGATTTTAAGACCATTTTCTATCGCTTTTTTTCTCAATAATAAAGTTTCCTCAAAATTAAGTCCTGTGTATTCCGAATGTTCCAGAAAAAGATAGGGAGAAGCCAGACTGTTTTCCTCTTTTTCGAAAAGTATTTGGGTGGAGTTGTATTTTATTTCCTCAAATTCCTGGCTATTAATAATTTGGGAATAGGAATCGAAAAGTAAATATTTTCCACCACTGGCTTTATACTGTTTGACCTCTTCTCTGGTTAAGGCTATCTGAAGTTGGGTTGTTGGGGAAAGAAAAGGAGACACTCCCAAACCCGCTGTTGATATGATTTTCTTTGGTGATTTTAGTTTTAAAACTGAAGCTAATTCAGGATAAGAAGAATTTGAATATTTCCACACATTTTCATTGGTGAGGAAAATATTAAGTGCAATTCCCAGCGTAATTAACCCATATTTTATCCATTTTTTTATTGGTAAAGCGAATATTCCCAAAAAGCCAATAATGTATATTAATGGAAAGATAAACAACAATGCCCTTGGGGCTTTTTGCAAAAGGGACATACCCAGAAAAAAGGCCAATACTACAAAAAGGGAAAGTTTTAAAAGGGGAATTGCCCAAGACTTTTTTTGATAAGCAAAAAGGAAAACAATAATTCCAATCCAGGAAAGAGGATTTTCGAAGTATAAAAAGTATTTGACATAATAAAGTAGATCAAGGTTAAACTTAGAAACTTCCTCATTGGGATTCATATCTTTTATAAAAGCCTGAACAAAAAAGTGTTTGCCATAATTGTCCCAGCCAATGCCCAGAAGCCATCCCAGAAAAGTATAAAAGACGAAGGGAGCCACAAAGATAAATGCCGAGGTGAAAAGCATTTTTAAGTTCCATTTTCTTTTGGCGAAAAGAATTTCATAACCCCAAAAAACTAGAATTACCAGAATGAATTTATAGTTTACACCCACACCAAGGGATAAAATTATTTGAGCGAAAATAATATATCTGTTGTTTTCTGGACGAACCAGACTTTTGTGATAGTGGATAAAAATCAGGACAAAAAGCAGTAGACTTAGAGCTTCCATTGCCAAATACCTTGAAGAAACTATCTGGTAAACTGCACTTCCAACAAAGGCTAATAACCACAAAAACATGTTACTGTTAAAGTGGAATAATCTGCTAAAATGAAGCACTAATAACCAAATAGCCAACAGGTTTAAAAGTGCTGTGAAATATTCCAAAAATAGAAAATTATTGAATAGGGAATGGATGGGAAGGTAGATTAAATAAAACCCCGGGCTTGCATGATGGAAAAGGTTAGCAAAATTTCCCGAGTTTAATTCTGTTAGGATAATTGAATTTTTGGCTGAATCGTAATCAAAAACCCCTGTTTCCCAAAGCTTATTCACTCTAAGGAAGAATAATCCCATAAGTAAAATCCCCAATAAAATATGGGAAATACAGGGATTATGAGATTCAAGGAATTTTTTCAAATTTTTAGTTTCTTTGGAATGGCATTGATTCTACACAAGAATTCGCAAATTTCCTACTGAGAAGGCAAAAACAAAAAAGTCTTTGGCGATTAAGCCAAAGACTTTTTAAAAATAGAAATTCTAAAATTGCTTATTCCCCTCACTTTGCCTGGCGGGTCTTTTTCAGGATTGAGTTTAGAATTTGGGGATTCAACTTATTTAAAAAAAAACAGGGTCGCGAAAACGCAGACCCTGCTGAGACATCATCATACTTTTAAGTAAAATTAGAAATTACTTTGTGTAATTTATATATTACCTGTTTCCCTGAGTACTTTTTCCCTTTTCTTTGTACAATTCAAATTTGGAAGGGAGCTCCTTTTTCGGCCAGGAGTTGTTGGTTACATCCGTATCAGCCGTTTCCTCAAATGGGTCCAGCTCAATATTTACCACTTCTTTTTCCGTTGGGAAAACTTTGGTGATTTTCTCTGCATTTTTCCTCCAGATTTCTGCGGGAATTCTTTTTACTTCCTTTGACCCATCCTTGTAAGTAAATTCCAAAATAACCGGCATTACCAATCCTCCAATGTTTTCCAGCGTAAGTTCGTAGAAATAAGGTGTTTTCTCTACCCTGGCTTTAGTAGCTTCAGAAACTCCTCCTGTGTAAAAAGTATTGAATTCATCCTCAGGAGTGATGGCAGCTGGTGCTTCTTTCTCTTTGGCTGGAGCTTCTTCTTCACTCATTTTAAATTTCCTGATTTGTGACAGGGAAATATCTACATGGTCAACCGTATAAAACCACCCCCTCCAAAACCAGTCTAAATCAGTTCCAGAGGCATCTTCCATCGACCTGAAGAAGTCCGATGGAGTAGGATGTTTGAATGCCCATCTTTCGGAATACTCTTTAAAAGCCTTATCAAATAATTCAGGACCCATTACAGTTTCCCTTAAAATATTGAGGGCAGTGGCAGGCTTGGCATAAGCATTTGATCCAAAGTTTTGAATTTGCTCAGAGTTTGTCATAATCGGACTCAGAAGTCCCTTGTCCATACTCATATAAGGTACAATTTTATTTGCGGGCCCTCTTCTGTAAGGATAGTCTGCTTCTTTAGGGTTTAAAGCCGCCCAGTCTTTTTGTGCTAAATATTGAGTGAAAGTATTTAACCCTTCATCCATCCAGGTCCATTGCCTTTCATCGGAATTAATGATCATGGGAAAATAATTATGACCTACCTCATGGATAATTACCCCAATCATGGCGTATTTAATTCTATCATCATAAGAACCGTCTTCATATGGCCTTCCACCATTAAAACAAATCATTGGATATTCCATTCCAATTCTGTCAGTATGCACTGAAATGGCTTTATGATATGGATAATCTATGGTGTATTTTGAATAACTGATTAAAGTTTGGGCCACAACTCTGGTAGAATATTCTTCCCAAAGCGGATTACCTTCTTTGGGGTAATAAGACATTGCCATAATGGTTTTGCCTCCTACTTCTACGCCCATTGCATCCCATATAAACTTACGGGAAGTGGCGAAGGCAAAATCTCTTACATTTTCTGCGTGAAATACCCAGGTGGCCTTTTCTTTTGATTTTGATTTTTCCTTTTTCTTAGCCTCTTTTTCTGTAACAATGATGACAGGTTCTTTAGCCGTTTTTGCCTTTTCAAATAAAACAATCTGGTCCGCAGTTAAAACTTTTTCAGGATTTTTCAACTTTCCAGTGGCTGCCATAACGTGGTCTGCAGGCACTGTGATTTCCACTTCGTAATCTCCGAAAGGAAGGGTAAATTCTCCTGAACCTAAAAACTGCTTATTTTGCCATCCTCCATAATCGCTGTATACACACATTCTTGGGAAAAATTGTGCAATCGTGTACAAATAATTATCATCTTTGGGAAAATACTCATAGCCTGACCTTCCGCCTACTTTTTCCCGGTCGTTGATGTTGTAAGACCAGCTTACATTGAAGGAGAAAGAACCACCAGGCTTTAATTCTGAAGGCATATCCACCGACATCATGGTTTTATTGATCACGAAAGGGAGAAGTTTTCCATCCTCTGAAGTAACAGCTTCAATGTTAAATCCTCCTTCAAATTCTGGTTCTAAAATACTGTTTAAGGAAGCTCCCCTCCGGCTAAAAGTTGTGGACATTTCATGGGTTACAGAGTTGGTTTTTGTACTGTAAGTATGAGAATCTTTTGCCCTCATATTTTGGTCTAGTTGTAGCCAAAGGTATTTTAAAACATCCGGGGAATTATTAATATAGGTAATGGTTTCTGATCCTGTGATTACCTGAGTTTCATCATTCAGGTCAATTTTCATTTTGTAATTGGCCTCATTTTGCCAATAAGCATTTCCAGGAGCCCCGGAAGCTGCCCTGTATTCATTGGGATCTGCTAATTCATAATCAAGTTGTTCAAACTTGTCAGTATGTTTTCCTCCCTGGGAAAATACAGGAATAACCGGTATTAAGCATACCAGCAGAATTGGTAAGATTTTTTTCATCATTTAATTTGTTGTTGTTTTTAATAATTTGTTGTGAGTATAAATCCTCCTGCTTTCAATACCAAATTATGAAGATTTGGCAAAAAAGCTGTTGATTAGTTTATGAGTGGTAAATAAAGGATTTAAAAGTATTGTTGAAGTCAGGTAATGAGTAGGGTGGCAATTTAAAAAAATTATACTAAATATTTAAGTGTTAAAAAGTAAAAACCTCTGACAGTTTTAACTATCAGAGGTTTTGATTATCTTTTGAAATTATAGAAATCAATTTCTATTCATCCCCGCCAGCCGAATTTCCTTTCTCTTTGTATAATTCAAATTTAGAAGGTAATTCTTTGCTTGGCCATGCATTATTGGTCACATCAGTATCGGCTGTTTCTTCAAAAGGATCGAGTTTGATACTGGCAACTTCTTTATCTGTAGGGAAAACTTTCACCACTTTTTCTGCATTTTTTCTCCAGATTTCCGCAGGAATTCTTTTGATTTCTTTAGAGCCATCCTTGTAAGTAAACTCTAAAATTACAGGCATTACCAATCCGCCAATATTTTCAAGAGTTAGTTCATAGAAATATGGTTTTTCTTCAACTCTGGCTTTTTGTGCATCCGAAATTCCCGATACATAAAACTTATTGAAATCATCTTCCGGAGTAACGGCTGCTGGTGCTTCAGGAGCATCTTTTGGCGCTTCATCGGTGCTCATTTGGAATTTCCTGATTTGTGACAAGGAAATATCTACATGGTCAACACCATAAAACCAGCCTCTCCAAAACCAGTCTAAATCTACCCCAGAAGCATCTTCCATGGTTCTGAAAAAATCAGAAGGGGTAGGATGTTTGAACATCCATCTTTGGCTATATTCTTTAAAGGCTTTGTCGAATAATTCTTTGCCCATTACCGTTTCCCTCAATATATTCAATGCGGTGGCTGGCTTGGAGTACGCATTAGGTCCAAGGTTTTGTACCTGTTCAGAGTTAGTCATAATCGGGCTGATTAATTCTTTATCCATTGACATATAAGGCACAATATTTTTAGGAGGTCCTCCTCTGAATGGGTAATCTTTCTCTTTAGGATTATTGGCTGCCCATTCGACTTCGGTTAAATATTGTAAGAAACTATCCAATCCTTCGTCCATCCAGGTCCACTGTCTTTCATCAGAGTTTACAATCATGGGAAAGAAATTATGGCCAACTTCATGAATCACCACCATGATCATTCCGTATTTCACCCTGTCAGGAACAGTCCCGTCTTTATCAGGTCTTCCAAAGTTGAAGCAAATCATGGGGTACTCCATACCAATTTGTGCAGCATGAACAGAAATTGCTTTGTGATAAGGATAGTCAAAAGTGTATTTTGAATAGGTCTTTAAAGTATGAGCTACTACTCTGGTAGAGTATTCTTCCCAAAGTGGATTTCCTTCTTTTGGATAATATGACATTGCCATTACTGTTCTGCCATTAAGGTCAACGCCCATGGCATCCCAAATGAATTTTCTGGAACTTGCAAAAGCAAAATCTCTTACACTGTCTGCTTTAAAAATCCAGGTTTTAGTATCTGTGGCTCGCGATTTTTCTGCTTTTTCAGCCTCACTTTGAGATACGATAATTACCGGTTCGTCCGATTTTTCAGCTTTCTTAAATCTTTTGATTTGCTCTTTAGTAAGTACCTCATCAGTATTTGATAGCTTTCCTGTGGCTGCTACTACATGGTCAGAAGGTACGGTAATAGAAACATCAAATGAACCAAAGGGTAGTGTAAACTCACCAGATCCTAAAAATTGCTTATTTTGCCATCCTCCATAATCACTGTACACACACATTCTTGGATAGAATTGTGCGATGGTATAAAGGTAATTGTCATCTTCTTCAAAATATTCATAACCAGATCGCCCGCCAATAGCCATTCTGTCATTGATATTGTAAGACCATTCTACTTTGAAAGTGAAAGATTCTCCCGGATTTAAATCTTTGGGCATATCCACAGACATCATGGTTTGGTTGATGGTGTAGGGTAAATCTTTGCCTTTTTCATCAGTAACTTTGCCAATCTTAAAACCACCATCAAAATCTGGATCGAGCATTTTATTTAAGAAATAAGCATGCGTTTCGTGCTTAATAGAGCTTGTGGCAGTGCTGTAAGTATGCGATTCCTTCCCTCGCATATTCTGATCAAGCTGCAACCACAGGTAATTTAATACATCAGGGGAATTGTTGGTATAAGTGATGGTTTCGGATCCCTTTATGGATTGATCGGCATCATTCAATTCTATAGAGATTTTATAGTCAGCCTGATTTTGCCAGTATTTATGACCAGGAGATCCGGATGCCGCTCTGTACTCATTTGGGTCGGCTAATTCATAATCCAATTGTTCGAACTTATCTGTGTGTTTCCCTCCTTGCGCAAATAACCCATTTGAGAAGAGAATAACCACAGAAAGTGGTAAAAACCAAATTTTTCTCATAATTGTTTGTTGTTGTAAACTAAAATAATTGTTTGTGATTCTCTGCAATTATCGACAAAAATAGGAAAGGGAGCGTACATATTAGTTATTATTGGATTGAAAAAGCTTTAAATGGACTAATTTTGATTTTTATAGGAAACCGCGATCGGTTTTTAGTGAAAAAAATTGTTTGGTCTGAAATTTTGACAGGCAAATAATTTACTTTTTTCTACTCATTTTCTTTTGAATATAACATCCAATTTTATTTTCGATTGGAAAATTAATCCATTTATATATTGAAAGTTTTAGTTATTGGGGGAGGTGCTGCCGGATTTTTTGCAGCCATTAATTGTGCTACCAAATACCCGAATTATCAGGTAGATTTATTTGAGAAGTCCTCAAAATTACTTTCGAAAGTAAAAGTTTCGGGAGGAGGGAGGTGTAATTTAACACACTCTTGTTTTGAAATTTCCCGCCTGGTTAAAAATTATCCAAGAGGGGCAAAGCAATTGAAAAAGGCTTTCAATTCTTTTATGACTTCTGATACAATCGAATGGTTTGAAAGCCGTGGAGTGAAAACCAAAACAGAACCAGATGGAAGAATGTTTCCTGTTACCGATAACTCTCAAACGATTATCAACTGCCTTGTAGGGCAGGCAAGGCAGCATAATGTCAATATTTTAACCAATTGTGCTGTCAGCCAGATTGTTCCGGATTCCAGAGAAAAGAAAGGATTTAAAGTTTCTACTCATGAAAAGAATGATATTTTTTATGATAAAATCATCATTGCCACTGGAGGAAGTCCAAAACTATCAGGGTTTAACTGGTTAAAAGATTTGGGACATGAAATTGTAGAACCCGTTCCCTCACTTTTTACATTTAATATGCCTAAAAACCCTATTACCAAATTAATGGGTTTATCTGTGAATAAGTCCAGGGTAAAAATTATGGGAACAAAATTAAATCAGGAAGGGCCACTTTTGATCACACATTGGGGTATGAGTGGCCCGGCTGTACTAAAGCTTTCCGCATGGGGAGCAAGGCTATTGCAGGAAAAGCAATATCAGTTTTCAGTGCAGGTTTCCTGGGTGCCGGAATATAATGATGAGCAATTACAGGATGTTCTGACTGACTTAAAATCGCAATCTCCTAAAAAACAAATGGGAAATACCAACCTCTTAAAATTACCAGCCCGACTTTGGGAGTTTTTGTTGGAAAAAGCCCAAATTCCCACTCAAAAAATTTGTGGAGAACTCTCTAAAAAGGATATCAACAGGTTGATTAATTTGCTTACCAATGATGTCTATGAAGTGAATGGAAAAACCACATTTAAGGAAGAGTTTGTAACCTGTGGCGGAGTAAGTCTGGGAGATGTAGATTTCAATACCATGGAAAGTAGAAAATGTCCCGGGATATTTTTTGCCGGAGAAGTGCTAAATATTGATGGTGTGACTGGAGGATTTAATTTTCAGGCGGCCTGGACTACCGGGTATATCGCAGGTACATCAATTATCTAAAATTTAACAATTAGTATTGTCTTTGATTTATGGAGGATTAAAAACATCTATTTGTTTTTAGTCTAATATCCAGAATAAAATTGTTTTTTAAGAAATTCCTTACCCTTTTGTGGAGGGAATTTTTTGCGTCTGAAGGCTTAATTCTTATTGTTCGAATAATACTTTTTTAAGAATTCATTTCATCAAATAAAGATAAATAAGTGTTGGGTTTCATTAAAACCGTTTATTTATATATTTAATTTTGATTATTGAGGATATACTTACATTAATTTTGATGCTAATTGCTTTTTAGTCTATAATCTGTATCGCAAAAAAGGGTTAAATCGGAATCTTAATCACCCTAATAACAAGCAATACATGATTTTTTTAAAGGGTAAAATTTTTTTGATTTTACAGCTACTTTTTGTCTTTAATTGTTTCGGTCAATTTTCAGAAGATTTTAACAGAACTTCTCTCGAATCAGGTGGTATTAATTGGAATCAGGGATTTTCCTCTGGTATGACAGGGGAATTTTTGATTGTAAACAATGAATTGCAGGCCGTATTTGATGATGGGAGTGGAACAAGAAAAGCCTATATTTCTACCGCTATCACTCCAGACCTGGGTTCTTATACCATCAATTGGAAAGGAAAAATAAAATTAGATTTCACAAGTCTTTCCTCCTCCCTGGTATCCAAAAATTATTGCAGGTATTATTTAATGAGTGACAAGGAAAATTTGTCGGATACGCCATATGGTTATTTCCTGGAATTTAAACTGGTGCCAAATGAAGATTCGCTGACTTGTAAATTAGTATTCGAGTCTGAAGCAGGAAAAACTGAATTACCATTCGAAAATCCTGTAATCAAATTTAAGGCACAGGAATATTTAGGTTTTGAAGTACTCAGGAATCCTGATGGAGCATGGAAATATTGGGTAAATGATCATTTCTTTGGTCTGATAAATTTTCCAAATTTAGCCTCCGTTCATTCTACAGGATTACAAATTAATTATTCTTCAGGGGCAAGAGAAGATAAATTTTTTATGGATGATTTATCCTTAAATTACCATCCCTATTTCGATAGTCTTGCGATAATTGGTCCGAGTGAGCTAGAGTTTTTTGGTGATATAGTATTGGATTCCGCATCAGTTTTCGAATTTGATAATTATACTCTAAATGATTCTATATCTCCCGGTTTAGTATCATTTGATCCGGACTTTCCTCAAAAAATCAGACTTGAATTTTCAGAAGAATTCATTCCCGACCAATTAAACACTATTTTATTAAAGGGAATTAGGGATACCACAGGAAATGAAATTCCTGCAGATAATCCTCAATTTTTAACTTTTACCTATTCGCAACCAGATTTATCCCCTCCTGAAATTCTGGAAATAACTGGAATTGAAAAGAATCAAATTGCTGTAAGATTTGATGAAACAATAGCGTTTGATTCAGCCAGTCTTGGAGCTGTTTTTAAAATTGTAGAAACAGAAAATCAGGCTGTTCATTTTCAGGCAGATACTCTTGATGATAAAATAATAAAACTGACCTTTCAAAAGGACCTTGAGGTTGGTAATGCTTATACTTTACAAGCCAATCAAATTGTTGACCTCGAAGGAAACGTTCAAAATGGACAGGAATTTACTTTTGTTTTTTCTGACAATCTTGCCCCTGATTTAGAGTATGTGTCAGTCCTTTCTGGAAAATCAATGAAATTATCATTTTCAGAGCCACTGGGTGAAACTCAGGTAAATCAAACCACCAATTTCAAGCTCATTGATTCAGGGATAAACCCTGTCCTGTCTATAATAAATCAGGATAACCCGAAGGAGGTTTTGTTGTATTTCAATCAAAAATTTGATGAAAATAAACCGGTGGAAATCGGGGTTTCCAAACTTGAGGATATTTATGGAAATCAGATAGAAAATATGGTCTCCCGGAGTTTTATTTATGATACGAAAAAGCCTTCTATTAATACCTCTGGAAGTATCATTCCAATCGATGAAAATCATATCAAACTTCATTTTACAGAAGCTTTAACTCTTGAGTCTGCAGCAATTCTCAATAATTATGAGATTAAAGGAAACATAGGTTTTCCTGCTGTGGCCATGAGAGATTCTACAGATTTTTCTGTGGTCCATTTATTTTATGAAAAACCGATTGAACAGGAAAAAGAGCATGAGATTACAATCAGAAACGTAAGCGATCTGGCTGGAAATGTGATCTCCACTAAAACCAGAAAATTTATCTTCGATCAAAAGCCTCCCTTCATAGAGGAGATTTGCATCTTTTCAAAGCAGCACCTGAAGCTATTTTTCTCAGAACCACTTTTGATTAGTAGCGCAAATCAACCAGAGCATTACTACATAGATGCTGGTGTTGGAAATCCTGATTCTATTTTTATTTCTCCCTATAATACCAGTGTTGCCCATCTATTTTTTGAAAATGAATTCCCTGAGCAGGACTCTATTTTACTTGTTACAGAACATTTAGAGGATGGTTTTGGCAATATTTTACCCAAACCAGATTCCATTTTCCTAAACACAGATTTACCTTCTCTGGCGGAATTGGTTGTGGTCTCGGATAAAACTTTATTGATGAGGTTTTCCGAAAAAATCGGTAATCATAACCTTTCTGTAGTAACTAACCCAGTGATTGGACCTTCAAAGAAATTATCTTATCATAATGCTGATTCCAGTGTTTTGATGGTGGAGTTTTTGGCTTCATTTGAAGCAGATTCCAGCTATACCCTAAAGCTTGAAAATATCAGTGATCTTTCCGGAAATACTTCACCTTTAACTAAGGCAGCGTTTGTTTTCAATCCAATTGTGAAGGAGGTAAAAGTGGCAGAAGCTAATCTAGTCAATCTTTATTTTGAAGAAGAACTACATCCTGATTTTCAGTTTAATAATGCTGATTTTAAGATTATAGATTATGGCATGGTTCCTCTTTCAGTTGTTTTGGATCAGGAAAATCATGATTTTTTAAGCTTGGTTTTTCAGGATGAATTTCCAGCTGATACCAACCTGAAATTGTGCGTACCACCAATTTTGAAAAAGAATGGTGAAATGGCTCCGGAAACAAATATTGAATTTATTTATGACCTGAAGCCACCCAAAGTTGCTTCTATAAAAGCAATTAAAAATGAAATTACAATTATTTTTTCAGAGCCGGTAGACAAGATTTCGGCCTCTGCTTTGAACCATTACATGGTAAATGAAGAAGTTGGTCATCCGATTGATTTTGAATTCAATAATGACACTTTAGTTTCTTTTTATTTTGAAAGTGATTTTGAGATCAAAAAACCATATTTCCTTGAAATTGAGCAGGTAGAAGATTTGGCAGGTAACTCTATTTTAGATACCAGTATTACTTTTAAAATCTATCCCAATCCCAAATTGAATCAGCTTTTAATTACCGAATTGATGGCTGATCCTTCACCTTCTATTGGCCTTCCTGAAACTGAATATATCGAAATTTGGAATGTCTCTAAGGATACTTTTAACCTGGCGGGGATGAAGTTGGCTGATGGCACCGGGGAAACAAGTTTCCCCAATTTTATTATTTGTCCAAATGAGTATTTGATTCTTTGTGGGAGCAACCATTCCAGCCAATTTACAAGTTTTGGGAAAACACTTGCATTGCCGTCTTTCCCGTCCTTAAATAATAGTGGGGAAATTTTAAAGCTACTAACTGGTGAAAATGAGTTAATAAATGAAGTGAATTATCAGGTTGACTGGTATGGAAACGATGAAAAATCTGATGGCGGCTGGAGTCTTGAAATAATTGATCCATTTAACTTTTGCAATGAAAATGGTAATTGGAAAGCATCGGATAATAGTTTGGGTGGTACACCTGGCCGTATTAATTCTGGAATTACTTCTAATCCAGATACGGTTGCTCCACAACTGGATCATTGGGAAGTATTGAGTGACAGTACTTTACAAATTGTTTTCTCTGAAAGAATGGATACAAGTGCTTTATTAAAGAAAGAAAATTATTTGTGTCCCGATGAAATAGATTTTGGCTTAAATATATCTGCGGATAGAAAATCTGTGGAAATGGTATTTTTTTCGCATTTGGAAAAAGGGAAAAGATATGAAATGAGCATTCAGAATCTGTCTGATCAATGTGGTAATTTAAGTAAAGATATTTCCATCAATCTGATTGTGCCGGAGCTTCCTGCCTATCATGAAATAATCGTTACCGAAATTTTTGCAGACCCCAGTCCAACTGCGGGTCTGCCTGAGTATGAATACCTGGAATTATATAACCCCACCGATAAAACCTTTGATCTGGGTGATTTGAGGCTGAAGGTAGGGGAGGATGAGTTAAAAATAAACACTTCACTATTGCTTCCTAATGAATATGTGATACTAACCTCTACCTCAGGTGAGCAATGGTTTGATAAATTTGGTCGAACTATAGGCCTAACCAATTGGGTTTCCCTTAAAAATACCGGAGATCAAATCATTTTGCGGAATAAGAAGGGAGAATTGCTTTTTGAAATAACTTATGAGGATGAATGGTATTATGATCCGGAAAAGGAAGATGGAGGTTTTGCCCTGGAAATGAAAAATGTAAAGCAGCCATGTTTGGCAAAAGAAAATTGGGAGGCTTCTAAAAGTGAAGTTGGGGGAACTCCCGGTAAGGAAAATTCATGGAAAGAAGCCCAAATTAGAGATGATTTCCCTCCTAAACTTCAAAAAGGATTTGCCAATGATGACTTGAGTATTCAATTGATTTTTGATGGCAAACTGGATAGCCTTTCAGCAGTGAATGCTGTCATAAAAATTGCCCCTGAAACCGGGGTCAAAAAACAGGTTTTTGATTATCATTACCAAAATGAATTGAGACTTGAACTTGAAAACCCCTTAGAGGAAAAAGTTCAATATAAAATTAGTATAAAAGATTTACAGGATTGCTCTGGAAATACCAATATTGAATGGCAAACTTTAGATTTAGTTTTACCCGAAAAATCAGATTCTGCGGATGTTTTAATCAGTGAAATTCTTTTTAACCCTCCTGTTGGAGGAATTGATTTTGTGGAGATTTATAATCCTTCAGGTAAGCATATTGACTTGAAAAACTGGAGGCTTGGAAATGCGAAAACTGAAGAAATTATTTCAGAGAAGCCATTAATTTTAGCCCCTTATACCTTTCTTACCTTTTCCAGTGATATTGATCAATTGAAATCGCAGCATTCTAATGGGGAATATGCCACTTTTTTTGAATTGAAATTGCCATCATTTAATGATGAGGAAGGAAGTGTCATCCTAAAAAATGAGTCTGGAAATATTATGGATGAATTTTCATACCATGAGGATTTTCATAATACCATGTTGGATGATAAAAATGGGGTGTCTTTGGAAAGAATAGATTATGCTCAACCTACTCAGAGCAATGAGAATTGGATGTCAGCAGCTGAACCTAGCGGATTTGCCACTCCTGGTTATAAAAATTCCCAATACAATGACCACCAATTTGCTGTAAGTGAAGAATGTTTTGAAGTTTTCCCAAAAGTTATTGTGCCTGATCTGGATGGAATAGATGATTATACTGTGCTGCACTACAACTGTATTGCTTCCGGCTCTTTAGCTACTATTAAAATTTATGATGCATTTGGTAAATCTGTAAAAAATATTGTAAATAATCAGTTAATTTCTGTTGATGGGCAGTTTATTTGGGATGGTACCAATGATCTGGGAGAAAAAGTCAACATGGGAAATTACATAATTCAGATTATACTGGTAGAAGCTAATGGTAATCAGCTGGAGTTCAGGGAGAATGTGGCAGTGGGTACCAGGTTTTAATTATTGAAATTAGCATAAACCTCAATCAGTTTCTCAGTTTTAATATCCTTTCCGCATTTAAAATGACCTTTTGGACATTGCCTGTGCCCGTGAAGTCCACATGGCCTGCAGTTTAGCATTTCATCTACCTGAATGATGGTGGATTTTTCCGACAATGGGCCATAACCAAAGGCAGGAACTGTAGAACAAAAAATTGCACAGGTTTTAGCATTCATTGCGGAGGCTAAGTGCATGGGAGCGGAATCATTTACATAGTTCATTTCTGCCGATTCCATCAAGGCTGCTGATTGCAGTAGTGAAAGCTTTCCTGCTAGGTTTTCAATATTCTCTTTCCCGGATTTTGCAATAATTTCTTCACAGTTGGATTTATCACCCGGTGCACCCAACAAGTAAAGTTTTCCCTGATATTGGAATTTTTGAATGAATTCTATCCATTTTTCCATGGGATACTGCTTGGTAAACCAGACTGAATTAGGTGCCAGACAAATGTATGGTTCAGTTTGAAGGTTCTTAATTTGCTGATAATCTTCACGTGAAGGATAGAGTTTGGGAAGAGCTCTTTTGGTGTCTGTAATTCCTGAAATGAGGGAAAGATTGCGGTCAATTTCATGTATTCCTTCCTGAAAATCGTGTTTGATTTTATCAGTAAATAAAAAAGATAGCGGATTTTTGTGGAAACCGATGGTTTGTGTGGCCTGAGAAAATGCGGTGAAAATTCCCGATGATGTAAATCTCTGGATATTAACCACCAAATCGTAATTGGATGCCCTGATTTTATTTAAGGTTTTAAACAAATTCTTAATTTTTCCTTCTTTTTTATTCCAAATTAAAACCTTATTGAGTTTTGGGTGCCCATGCAGCAATCCTTCATTACCCTTTCGAAGCAGAAAGTCAATTTTGGCTTCCGGTAAATGCTGATTTAGTTTTTCTATTAAAGCTGTAGCCAGGATTACATCTCCGATAAAGGCTGTTTGAATGATCAGGATTTTACGAAGGGTCATTTAGAATTTTGAGTTGGATGAAAGGCAAAAAATTAGTGCTACAAAGATATTATTTTGTAAACTAATTTTGGCTGATGGGATTCCAATATTAAAAATAAGCAATCAGAATTGAATTTCCAGTTGGTTGGTATTGGCAGGCAATAAAGACTGGTAAAATTGACGAGCCCTTTCTTCGCTTTTTATGGCCCAGGCTGTTTTTCCAAAATCTTCATTCGAGGGAAAAGATTTTGGTGATTTACTTTTAGCACCGTTTTTTTCTAATAAAATTATTTCATACCCAATTTGTTTTCCTTCCAGGTTTTGTTGGTAAATAGCCTTAAAATCATCCTTCATTATAAGTTGATAATCATATCCGTTCTTTCTGACTTTTTGAGGAATTTGATAATGATCAGGCATCATATGGGAAAGAATTAATCTGTATTATTTTCATTTTCGAGAATAGTCATGTGAACCATATCTATTCGGGCGTCTTCCATCGACTTTACTATAAATTTAAAGTTTTCGGTGAATATTTCATCCCCTATCTTGGGAATATTTTCATTTACCTGCAGAATAAAACCTCCTAAAGTTTCATAATCACCATCAGGAATATTAAAACCATAATCCTGATTCAGATGATCTACTTCATTGCGGGCACTAAGCATGTAATTGTTTTTATCCAACTCCTTCACCATCAGGCTTTCTTTATCAAACTCATCTTCAATTTCTCCAAAAATCTCTTCAATGATATCCTCCATCGTAACAATACCAGAAGTTCCGCCAAATTCATCTACCACCAGGGCAATACTCTTTCTCTCATTAATAAATTCTACCATGAGTTCGTTGGCGAGCCTGGTTTCCGGAGCAATAATTATTTCATTAATAATGCTTTTAATAGTAGTTGGTTTTTTAAAAAGATCGAGGTGATGGCAATAACCTATGATATTGTCTATCGATTTTTGGTAAATCAAGATTTTGGAATGTCCAGATTCTGTAAAAACTTTTGATAATTCTTCTACGGGGGAATCATCTTCTATGGCCACAATTTCTTTTCTGGGCACAAGGCAGTCTCTCACCTTTATTTTCTTGAATTCCAGCGCATTATTGAAAATTTCTCTATCAACTTCCGGGTTTTTGCTTTCATCGAGGGAATCATCACTACTGCTCCCAATATTACTTATAAAATTATTTAAATCTGTGAGCCCGAAAGCAGGTTTGTCTTCTTTATATTCCAGGCCTAATGCTTTGGTAATAACCAGTTTTGACAAAAAAACCACTACCAAAACTATAGGGTGTAGCAGTATATAAATAATATTCATTGGAACTGCGGCTACACTCAAAAGCTTATCAGGATCAACCAGAGAAAGGCTTTTGGGTATAAATTCCGCAGTGGCGAGCACAAGTGCAGTAGAAAGAAAAGTCTGGATTAAAAGCGTGAGTGTAAGTTTGGTAGAACTGGCAATTTCCGGAATATAGTGCACTAGAGTTTGTTCAATGCTAGGTTCCAGAAATTTGGCGAAAAAGTAACCGTAAATTACCAGGGCTACAGTATTTCCAAGCAAAGTTGTAGAAATAAAGTAGGAGGGTTGATCTACAAATTTTGATAAAATTTTTCCTGCAAGTGTTCCTTTCTTCTTTTGCAATTCAATATGCAGTCTGTTAGCCGAAACAAACGCTATTTCTACAGCCGAAAAGAAACTTGAAAAAACAAGTGATAAAATAATGATTACTAACTGATAGTCCATTGATTAATAACACGGAATCACATAACTACTTGCAGGAATATAATTACCGACCTGCTTTTAAATTTAGACAAAACTCGGAGATCGGCAATCATTCCGCCCTAATTTTAAAGGAAATTTTTCCTTTTAAGAATGGTTTCAATAAATTTTACCTCATTATCTGACTTAAAAATTTTATAAGGTAAATGAATAAATTGCGCCTTTGATAAAATGAATAAATATTCATCTTTGCCTTGCTTTACCTTTTGTATTTTATCCCAGGTAACCGGCATGCCTTGTTTGCTATTGAGTTTAATCAATATCTGACGGCTATCAATTTCGTAGGAAAGTTTTTCAAATAAGATTTTATTTTGCTCCATTTGGGTGATTCCGGTAAATTGAATCAGCCAGAAAAGAATATATAATACAATCAGGGTAATGCTAATGCCAATTCCCCATCCTAATGCTCCTTCAATAAAAAATGATCCGATCAGAATTGCTGCCGGGATTAACCAAACCCACCACAAATCAACAAGTATATTTTTGAAGGCCAGCCAAATGTAGGTCTTCGTTTCTAATTTATACTTTTTAGTTTTAACAATCATCCAACTCCAATTTTAAAGTTTAAATTAATTAGAAAATTTATTGAATAAGTACCATTACTATCTTAACTGTTGAGCAATTTTATCTCATTATCAATTAGTTGTGGCACATTTGAATACATTAATTTTTTCCTATACTTCGCATAAAATACTAATGACGTCTTAGTTATGCATCCAATGCTTTTAAGCTGATATCCATGCTTTTTACCGAATGGGTAAGTGCCCCAACTGAAATAAAATCAACTCCGGTTTCAGCTATTGCCTTAATGGTCTGTTCGGTTATGCCTCCAGATGCTTCAGTTTTGCAGGTATTTCCGATCATTCGAACAGCCTCCTTCATTTCTTCATTCGACATATTATCCAGCATGATTACATCTACACCACCAACGTTTAATACTTCTTTCACTTCTTCAAGGTTCCTTACCTCTACCTCAATTTTCAATTCCTTATTCTTGTCTTTTAGGTAAGTCTGTGTAGATTGAACCGCTTTGGTAATACTTCCTGCAAAATCAACATGGTTATCCTTTAGCATAATCATATCAAACAACCCAAAGCGATGGTTAGTCCCCCCTCCAATTTTAACAGCCCATTTTTCGATAAGCCTGCAATTTGGAGTTGTTTTCCTGGTATCCAGTAATTGTGCCTTTGTATGGTGAATAAGGGAATTCAACCGTGCTGTAAGCGTGGCTATTCCGCTCATCCTTTGCATACAATTGAGTACCAGTCTTTCAGAGGTTAATATTGACCTGGCTTTTCCTGAAATAACAAACCCAATATCTCCAAATTTTACAGTTTCTCCATCTTCTTTCTTTATTTCAATAGAAAGATCGGGATCTACTGTTCTGAATATTTTTTGTGCCAGAGATACACCTGCTAGCAAACCTTCTCCTTTTATAATCAATTGGGCTTTTTTTTGTGCATTTTCGGGCACAGCAGCCAGTGTAGAATGATCTCCATCACCTATATCTTCAACAAGTGCATCGTTTATAAACTTGTTGATGGCCAAATCTGAAAGATAATTGTATTTCACCGCGCAAAAATAAAAAAAAGACACTGAATATCTCAGTGTCTTTGAAATTGCTTATTAAGATTATTTTTATTCTTCTGTAAAATCAAGAAGATCGATTATGTATTTTCCATTGCTTTGCTTAATTAACATATGGACCCTGAATTTTCCCTGCTTATGGGTATAAGTTCCTATGGTAAATCTAAGGCCTCCTCTTGAAGTAGTTTTATGATCATACTGAAAATCTACTGCAGGATACTTACTAAAAAAATCCCTCAATACAAATTCGGCTTGTGTTTTACTGTAATTCTTTTTCTCATCAATAAAATTAAGTTCTACTGAATCGTTGAAATGTTTTACAAGCCCTTCCGCATTACCAGCCTTTATTGCCAACTGTGCATTGGCCATTACTTCTACCTGGGCATATCCCCCTGAGGAAATAAGTAAAAAAAATAATGCTGTTAATGCGTAGTTGTTGGTTCTCATATGTTTTTTGGTTTGATTGAACAACCAAAACCTAATATAATGCCAAAATAAGTATCAGGGCTCTTTTAATTGAGGTTTATCCTGCTAACAGCCACATAATTCCAGAAAATAGATTGTCAATTGAAGTTTTTCTAATACTTACTTTTGTTTTTCTATGAAGTTGTCTAAAGTTTTAATTTGATGCTGAAATAAAAATGCTTTGTTTTAAATGAGGTTCTTTTCCCGATAAATAGAAGTGCTATTTTACTGGAAAGTAACGAAATGTAAGGCAAAACAAGCCATTTGCAGCATGAAGTGATAACTTCAAACAACTTCTATATCCCAAAGATATCGAAATACAACCAAACTACTTAGCCTTTAGCTTAATAAAAGGTATAATCATTTCTTCAAGTGAGATTCCACCATGCTGAAATGTATCTTTATAATATTTGACGTAATGGTTATAATTATTAGGATATGCGAAAAAGTAATCTTCTGAAGCAAAAACATAAGAAGAAGAAACATTCACTTTGGGCAGGAAGAATCTTTCAGGGTCCTGGGCTACCAAAACGTTTTTCTTATCAAAACTCAGGTTTTTCCCTTGTTTATATCGCAGATTGGTGTTGGTATTTCTATCTCCAATAATTTTGTATGGTCTTTTGGACCGCACCGTACCATGATCTGTAGATAAAATTACTTTTATTTTCTTTTCTGCTAAAATCTTTAAAGTATCTAATAAAGGGGAATGGCTAAACCAGGAATAAGTCAGTGATCTGTAGGCCGGTTCATCCGGAGCTAGCTCTCTGATCATCACTGTATCCGTTCTGGCATGTGAAAGCATATCCACAAAGTTGTAGACCAGCACATTTAGCTTATTATTCAACAGGTTGTGAATGTTTTCTATCACATGTTTTCCTTGGTTTACATGGATAATTTTATTGTAGGACATTTTTAAATTTTGTCCATAACGTTTTAATTGCCTTTCTAAAAATTCATCTTCATGGTTGTTTTTTCCTCCTTCCTCATCGTCATTCAACCAGATATCCGAATGCCTTTTGGCCATTTCTGAAGGCATCATTCCAGAAAAAATAGCATTTCTGGCATAAGCCGTAGTTGTGGGGAGAATGGAGAAATAAGGAATTTCCTCTTCCACCGTGTAGTAATCGGCAATGATCGGTTCTATCATTTTCCATTGATCGTACCGTAAATTATCCACAATGATAAAAAATACCGGATCATCATCCACCTGCAGCTCAGGTAGTACTTTTTCCCGTACCATTTCATGAGAAAGCATTGGCCTGTCCTGATCATCGGGATTATTCAGCCATCTTTCGTAATTATCTTTTATAAATTTAAAGAAATTGACGTTAGCCTCCGTTTTCTGCATATCAAGCACTTCCATCATGCTTTTATTCTCCGTCTCATTAATTTCCAAATCCCAATAAACGAGCTTTTTATAAATATCAACCCAGTCATTATGGTCCATATCATCGAAAAAAGCCATGCTTATTTTCTGGAAATCCTGCTGGTAACTATGGTTTGTTTTTTCACTTACAATTCTCTTTTTATCGAGAATTTTCTTTACTGCAAGTAAAACCTGATTGGGGTTAATCGGTTTGATCAAATAATCATCTATTTTGGCACCAATGGCTTCTTCCATGATATTCTCCTCCTCACTCTTGGTGATCATAATAATGGGAATGTTTGGCTTGAGTTGTTTGATTTGTGCCAAAGTTTCTATCCCGCTCATGCCAGGCATATTTTCATCGAGAAAAATCACATCAAAATTTTCTTCCTCACATTTTTCCAGGGCATCAGAACCACTGTTTACCCCCGTAATGTCATAGCCTTTATTGGTTAAAAACATGATGTATGGCTTCAATAAGTCTATTTCATCATCAGCCCATAGAATATTATATCTCTGCATTAGATTTTTTGGTTTTTTTGATTTATTAAAATTAACTGATTAAAAGAAGCAATTCCAATTTATGTAGATGAAATTAACCAGAATAAATGTCAGTACTTAATTAATATTGAGCTACTCCATTTCAATATCAATCAGTTATAACAATTAATAAGGTTATTTTTCAGTTTAACCACGCTATTTAATTTACGAAAAATCAGGTGGAAATGCCCAAACCTATTCTTGTATGACGAATACAACTTTTCAGTTCAGAAAATAAATAAAAATTGCTTTAGTAGATGTGAGTCATCCAGGGGCGATTAAAAGTGTTTTTGCAATGAATTTGTTTTAGAGTGTGTTTAAATTTTAGGTTTTCAAGCGAAATTTCATAAATGGGTGTTTGCAGCGAAACAGTTAAAATTTAAACTTGCTCTTACAATGGTACGAAGGAAAAAATATACAGTTAGATTTACCGCCTGTTTTAACATATTTTAATATGGCATGTGGGACGATTGGAACTGGAAGGCACTGCTAGTCTAATTATTTTCTTCACATTTGCCTTTTTTCCAGGATTGTATTCCACTCTTTTTTGCCTGATAAGGATTTCGGTAAGTTTCCCCATCGCAACCACAAACAAAGTCTGCTTCATTAGAGGGAAGAGCTGCTCTGCTCATTGGGGCGTCCGATTTGCATGGGACAACTTCATTAAGTTTTTCAATTTCCCATGCGGAAACTTCTGCTAAATTAGTTCGGGAACATTTGGTTGTCTGGTATATTCCTCTTGTTCCTGATTTGGCGTAAACAAGGTAAGATTCATCATCATAAAAAACATTATCACATGAAGAATATCCTGCAGTTAGAATCACTCTTCTCCCAAACCCAAATTCTCCCTTCCAGTATTTTTCAATTTCCATGATAATCTCTTCATAATCACCATTCTCATTGGCGTAAACCTCCAGCACCTTACCCACAAATACTGCTTCTGAATCATTGAATTCCTCCACAACAGTTTTTAAAATTGGGCAATCGCAGGGCACATACTCATTATTCTTAAATTCTCCCTGATCTACTTTTCCATCAAAATAAATCAAAATGCCTTTTCCATGCATCTGGTTATCTTTCCAATTCCCGATATATTGTGTGCCGGAAGTCCAGATATGTTTTCCGCTACCGTTGGCCATATCATTTTTCCATTGGCCTTCATGTGAACTTCCATCGGCAAATTTCATCTTTCCAGTGCCACTTCTTTGGTCATCTCTGAATTCTCCGGTATAAACTGAGCCATCTGCATAGGTTAGCACTCCGGTCCCTTCTTTTTTACCATTTTTCCACATGCCCTCATATTTATTCCCCTTTGAGGTGTATGTCCCTTTGCCATTCATTGCACCATATTTCCACATGCCTTCGTACCGGCTTCCATCCGACCATACACCCACTCCTTGTCCATGCCTTAGTCCTTTTTTATATTTTCCATCATAAGTGAAGCCTTCTTCACTTCCGGATTGGGCAAAAATTGGATAAGTTAGAATCAGTAGTGAAAATAATAAGATAAAGCGATTTACCATTGGATAATAAAGTTGATTTGAAGTGGTGATTAAAGAACAATTTTCATGTCCGGGGGTTTTGGTATAATTTTGTTTTTATTCAACCAAAAAGCCTCCTATACACAAGTATAAGCAAAATACTTAAAATTGACTTCTGAATTTGGCAGTAGTTTCAAATATATTTTGAAGTATTTTTCTATCCTGTTCTGTACAATCAATCCCCTTTCTTTCCATTACATGAGTAGCCAGTTCCAACATTTTAGAGAGTTGATAAGTATCAAAACTATTAACGCCTCCCCAAGTGAAGGATGGAATAAATTTATTGGGAAATCCACTACCAAAAATGATTGCTCCAATGCCAACTACAGTCCCGGTATTGAACATGGTATTGATCCCACATTTGGAATGATCTCCCATCATTAAACCACAAAACTGCTGGCCTGTTCCTACAAGTTTTTCCTCCTCATAATTCCATAATTTAACTTCCGAATAATTATTTTTCAGGTTTGAATTATTGGTGTCTGCACCAAAGTTACACCATTCCCCAACTACCGAATTACCCAGATATCCATCATGGCCTTTATTACTGTATCCAAAGATGACTGAATTGTTTATCTCACCTCCTACCTTAGAGTAAGGACCAAAAGTATTGTCCCCTCTGATTTTAGCTCCCATATTTACCTGAGCCCCTTCACAAAGTGCTAAAGCGCCTTTTACAATTGCCCCTTCCTGTATTTTGGCATTTTTTCCAATATAAATGGGGCCATCCTCAGCATTTAAAATGGCGGCTTTCACCTGAGCCCCTTCTTCTAAAAAAATCTGATCTTCTCCATATACAATGGTATGTTTATCGGTTATTGGCTGGCTTTTTCGTCCTTTTGTGATTAGAGAGAAGTCATTTTTTATCTCTTCCCGGTTGGCCTTAAAGATATTCCATGGCCAGTCTATCAGCGTAAAAGTTTCCCGGGAAATGGAAAGTTGTTTGCACTGGTCTTTGGCATAAAGCTGCAGTTCATTAAAATTGGAAAAATTAATATCGGATTTGGTAGCTACAAGGAGGTCTCCCGAAAAAATGGCCTCATTATTTTGAATATTTTTGATCTGTTCAATTAATGCGAAAGTAGGGCAAATACTTCCATTGATATAGGTGTTTTGACTGGCAAAGTCGGGTGAGAATTTTCCTGAAAGGTAGGGCTCAGTAAGATATGACACGGAACCATTAGTGGACATTTTCCATTTTTCAGAAATTTTTAAAATGCCTGTTCTGATTTCAGCAATTGGCCGCAGAAAAGTAAAAGGCAAAAGTTGAGTTCTTATTTTCTGGTCGTCAAAAAGTAAAATATTCATTTAAATTCTAATGAATTTTGAATTTGAAAAAGATAAAAAAATCGACAAATTTATTCTGATAAACACTTAAAATAATAACAGAAATAAATTGAGTTAGTCCATGAAGGTTGTTTTTGGAAGGCAATTCTAGCAACGTTCAAAATTAACTTTTTCTGATAGGAATACTAAGATATTTTTAGTAATTTAAGAATTTAAACAAAGTGTACCCTGAATTCAAAGAATTGCCCTGGCCTAACAATTACCTTCCTGGTCATACTTTATTAATAAGGGAAAAGTAATATCCACAATTTTAAGGAGGTACTTAAATAATTAATTTTCTAACCTTGCAGTGGTATCCTGATACAATTGAAAATTAGCCAATTAGTGTTCGGATATTGTGCTACCAATTGAATTTAAATTGACATAGAAATGAAAATTGTTGATGAAATAATAGAAAAAATAATGGATTTGCCCGAAGAGGCCCATCCACAGGTGCTTGATTATCTTAAGTGCATCAGTTCGAAATATAAAAAGGAAGCCGAGGAAAATAACGCAGATGAACCACCGGCATTTTTGGAGGAATTATTACTTAAAAGATACAAGGTATTTAATTCAGGTGATAAAAAAGCTGGTTGAAAAAAATTGTCCGACCCTGATGGGTCCAGGGTTGAGTTTTTATTTTCTCAATGGATTTCAACTTTGGATTTGGGCAGGTTATTAGCCATAAAAGCTCTTACGTCTTTCTTTATCCTTTCGAATTTCTTCTCAAAATCTCCAATACGATCACATTCCTCACAATGATCGAAAGCAAGGTGTTGTCCCTTTTGCGCCTGCTCTGCCAGATAATTTTCATGTAAATGGATGATATATCGGAACTCGTCAATATCGTAAAGCATGTCCATAAATTTCTGACGATATTTTTTGGCCATTTTTTGTTCCTTTTCTTGTTTCAAGGAAGATGCTACATAAGCAAGTTCATCCTGAAAACATTTAATTTCGTCAAAACAAAAACTTAGCTGATTCAACCAGTTACTGTGTTCCTGATGGAGGAAGAAAATTCGTTTAGTAGCCATTTTTGGATAGGTTTGAGGTATAGAATTCGCATAAACTAATTTGAATAATTTTTTTAACTTAAAATATGATGTCTATCAGCAGAGATAATAATTTTTTAAAATATGAAGGAAAAAGAAATAATCAGGAGAGTTTTAAGTGATTTGGTTCCTCTGGTTACCAGTCATGGAAAAGGAGAAAAGCGTATTCTGATCAATAATGAAGAATGCAAATCAGGTGTGGCACAGGTAGCTTTTGGCAAATTGAAGCCCGGGGAAATTGTTGAAAGCCATCAGCATCCTGATATGGAAGAGTTTTTTTTCTTTTTAGAAGGAAGGGGGATTTATGAAATTGGAGGAAAAGAATATGAAGTTTCTCCAGAGACATTTATTCGAATCCCGATAAAAACTAATCATGAATTAAGTGTAAAAGGAGATGGGAACCTGAGGTTTATTTACTGGGGAGTGGTATTGGATTAAGGATTGTACAAAAACAAACCCGCCAAATTGACGGGTCTGTTTATCCTCCTCAATCTTTCTTCACATTAGTTTGGAGAAGGAGCTTCATATTCCACTACTCACAAGCGACTATTTCCCTCGGGAATTTAAGCTCCCCTCCTTGTTAGTTTAAATAATTGATCAAACATCTTACGTCTCACCTATCCAACTGCTCATTTTCTAAACTTGAAACAAATATCAGCAGATTGTTTGGTGGAATACTACAAAATGGAGTGAACAGGAATTATTTTAGCTTTTTGGGGAATTAATGCAGAAGTAATTTTTATCTTGTAGTTGTTTTTATAACCTAATTATTCATGAAAATTCAGACCGACCAAATTTCTGCCAGAGACAATACTAACCTGAATTACAAATTATTGTTCCCTGAAAATCATCTAAAAGCCATTATCTGTCTGGTTCATGGTTTTGGGGAACATCAGGGAAGATACCAGCATTTGGCCGAATTTTTCACAAAAAACGACATTGGTGTTTTTACATACGATCAGCGGGGGCATGGATTATCTGAGGGTAAAAGAGGACACACGCCTTCTCATAAACAATTACTGGAAGATTTGGATCAAATTCTGGATCTGATCATTCATAAATTTCCCAAAACACCAGTTTTCTTATATGGGCATAGTATGGGAGGAAATGTCGTTTTGAATTATAATTTGCAATATTCAAAACCTCTTAGAGGGGTTATTGTTACTTCACCCTGGCTAAGGCTGGCTTTTCAACCCCCAAGAATTCAGGTGATTCTGGGAAAACTTGTCAATTACATATTTCCCAAATTTACGCAGGAATCTACTATGGAATTAGGTTATATCTCCCGTGATGAAAAGGTCGTGGAGGCATATAAAAATGACCCTTTGGTCCATGGTAAAATTACGGTCAGAGCCTTCCTTGAAATTCAGGAAGCAGGGGAAAGGGCAATAGAAAATGCCTCTCAACAAAAATATCCCCTGTATTTGTGTCATGGTACTGCAGATAAAATTACCTCAGCGAATGCAAGTGAAATTTATGCTAAAAATGCTGGATCAAAAGTAACATTTCAACTTTGGGAGGGCTGTTTTCACGAAATTCATCATGAACCCGAAAAGGAAAGACTTTTTCAATCTATTCTTGATTTTATAAACCAAAACCTTTGAACAGGTTTACAGGTTTAATCGACTTACATTTTTCTCTATCCTCCTCAATATCAAAAGTTAGAATAATCAATGATTGGTGCTTTTAATGGATTATTCCACAATTTAACCAATGGTTTAGCGTGTAAAATTCAGTAAAAATAATTTTTAGAAGTTCGAGATTTTTTTGGTCTGCTGCACATGGGTATATTTTTAATGGAAATTCCAATTCTTACTGATCTGACAATAATCCTTGGGATTTCTGTATTTGTAATCCTAATTCTTCATCGATTAAAACTGCCAACTATTATTGGCTTTTTGATTAGTGGGATAATTTGTGGACCTCATACCCTTCACCTCATTAATACAGAAACAGAAGTAGAGGCATTGGCCGAAATTGGTATTGTTCTCCTACTATTTACGATTGGCCTTGAATTTTCCCTATCCAGTTTAATGCGGATTAAAAAGGCTGTTTTTGTGGGAGGAGCCCTGCAATTGTTACTGACTATTGGAGCATTTGCTTCTTTATCTTATTATGTTAGTTATGATTATTGGCCAATTGCCATTTTCATTGGATTTCTGTTTTCAGTGAGTAGTTCAGCCATTGTACTTAAAGTCCTTCAAAACAACGGGGATATCAAAAAGGAATATGGGAAATTGGTGTTGGCAATTTTAATATTTCAGGATATTGCGGTAGTTCCCATGATTCTGACAGCTCCATTGCTTATGGGCATGTCAGAAGATTTGTTTATGGATTTGGGAATTCTTGCCCTTAAAGTGGCCGGAGTGATTTTATTCCTATTTGTAAGTTCTAAATACATTGTTCCCAAACTTTTATTCCAAATTACCAAAACCAAGAGTAAAGATTTATTCATTATATCCATTTTCGTAATATGTTTTGCCATTGCCTGGTTAACCTCTTATTCAGGTCTTTCTCTGGCATTGGGTGCCTTTCTTGCTGGTCTTATCATCTCTGAATCTAGGTATGGATATGAAGCTGCAGGAATTATTTTACCATTTAAAGAAATCTTTACCAGTATTTTCTTTGTGTCTGTAGGGATGATGCTGGATGTTACTTTTCTGGTTGAAAATTTCTTTTATGTGGCCATGTTCACTATCATGACCATGGTAATTAAAGCAATTACCGGGGGCTTAGCTGCTGCAGCATTAAGGGTTTCTTTACATGTAGTATTTATGACCGCAATTAATGTGTGTCAGGTTGGGGAATTTTCTTTTGTGTTGATGAAAACAGGAAATGAGATCGGTTTACTTCCTATTGAAATTCATCAATATTTTTTGGCTATTGCGGTGCTCACCATGTCCATCACACCATTTCTGATGACCTTTGACAAGCAAATATCCAACTTTATGGTGGAGCATTTACCTATTCCTAAGAGATTAAAGAGGAAATTTTCTAAAACACCTGAGAAAGGTTCAGGATTTAATATTTCAGAAAATTTAGAAGATCATATTATCATTATCGGTTATGGTTTGGCGGGGCAAAGCCTGGCGCATTGTGCCATGGCAAGTCAGATAAAATTTGTGGTGATTGAGTTAAATCCAAGGACGGTGGCAGAAGCTGCAGCTGCAGGAATACCCATAGTATATGGCGATGCAGACAACGAAGAGGTGCTTCATCATGCCAACCTTTCTAAGGCAAAGGTTGCTGTAATTACCACAATCGCTACTACTAAAACTCCGGAAATTACTTACCATTTAAGGCGATTGAACCCGGATTTATCCATTATCTCCAGAACCAAGCAGATAAAGGAAATGGAAGAATTGAGAACCCATGGAGCCGATGTAGTCATTGCTGATGAGATGGAATCGAAAATGGAAACAATTAGCCTTGTGCTTTCCCAATATAATATTCCTAAGGATCACATTGATGCCTATTCCAACCTCATAAGGGATTTGAGATAACTGTTGTTATTCTATAATTTTATGTTGCTCCAAAACTTCTTTTCCCTTTTCAGTAATTAAAGGAATAATGGGTGTAAACCAGGCCTGAAAATACTTTTTGATTTTTACCTCCTCTGAAGAAGTCTGGTAATTCACCTCAATGAATGGAATGCCATAATCCACAATGAGTAAAAAGTTTTCGATAATTTTCACATAGTAGCCGGCAAATGGTTCTGGTTTCATCCAGTCATTCAGGGTGAGCATCTGGAAAATTTTAAAAAAATCTTTTTTCCTCTGGCCGTACATTTCATGTAAAGCTGTTTTTACTGAGGGAAATTCTTCTACAATCCTTGAAAGGTTTTTCATTAAAAATCGATATTCCCAAAATTTCTGGGCCTGTATCCAACTTGCCTTTATTACACTTTCTAAATCTACATCTTCACTAAGTAGTTCACCTACAGCCTTTTCGGATTCTTCCATACATTGTTTAAACAAAGCCTGCACTATTCCCTCTTTTTCTGGATAATGATACCGTAAGTTACCATGGCTAATTTCCATTTCTCGGGCTATTTGCCTTACTGAAGTAGCATCAACCCCTTTTTCGTTGAAAAGAGATTTGGCTGTGGATAATATTTTTTCTTTGGTTTTCATGCCTAAAAATTTGATTGCAGAATTTGAATATACCCCAGGATAATTGTCGGTTAAATCTAGTTGTTTTTTTAAGTATAAAAAAAACATAGTCCTACTGGACTAATATACAAAAAGTAATTATATTAGCCATAGTCCATATGGACTAAAACTTGTAAAAACTTAAATTATGAAAAATTTACTGATTATTAATGGCAATCCGGATAAGGAAAGTTATTCCTCCGCTCTTACAGATGCATACCTTCAGGGTGCTTCAAGAAATGACGGGCTTAAGGTGGATGTATTAAACGTAATTGACCTGAATTTTGACCCTGTACTAAAATTCGGATATAAAAAGCGTACCGTACTTGAACCTGACCTGGAAAGAGCTCTTGAGCTAATTAAAAAGGCGCACCACACAGTATGGATATTCCCCACATGGTGGGGAGGGGTTCCTGCCATTCTTAAAGGATTTATCGATCGGTTATTTCTGCCCGGTCATTTATTTAAATACCACAAAAAAGGGCCTTTTTGGGATAAGCTTATGAAAGGGAAAACTGCCAGGATAATTACCACAATGGATGCACCTGTATGGTATTATTATTTGGTATATGGCAGTCCCGGACATAAATCAATGAAAGGGTTGACATTAGATTTTGTAGGCTTCAAAACTAAAATTACCTCCATTGGAAATATGAAACACTCTAAAGAAAAATATAAAGTAAAATGGATAGAAAAAATTAAAAAACTGGGATTTAAAGAGAACAGGAGTTAAATTGAGTGAAAGATTAATCCTGTTGGTTATGAGGTATAATTTGGCTTCTTATTTACTTGTTTTGGTGGTTTTTGGTTTTTTTTCGTGTGGTTCGAAGGAAAAGGATAATAAAAAAGAAAAGCCCCAGCTTACCAGAAAGCAACAAGTAGAAAAAACTGCCAGATTATATTTCCAGACATTTGCCGAAAGGAAGGATTGGGAAAAATTACTTTCTTTTTATAGCGATACGGTAAACTTTGAGGATGTATTGCTCCAGACTAAAATCAGAGGAAAGGAAGAATTTAAGGAATTTTACGATTGGCCAAATCCATCATTTAAAAAATTATCTGAAGACCAGCAGCATCTTGTAGTAGAAGACCTTGCTGTAAGTGATAGTGCGGCAGTAGCAAGAGGTTACCTTAACCCATTTTATTTCAATGATAAACTGTGGGAATTAAAACATGGTGGAAATTTTACCATCTGGCTTTATTTTGATGATAATTTGAAAATCAGAAAACAGGTAGACTGGTTTGAATATCCTTCAGATGTAATGGAGCATATAGCCCAAAAAATAAGAGATATTGAAAATTTGGATTGAAAAAATAACTAGTTGACCAATAAATATTGATTTTCAGTTATTTTCTATATTTTGAATCCACAATTCCGATTTAAGGATATTGTCTTAATACTAGTAACCATTTTTAAAACTTAACTCAAACCTCATGGAAGACTTTTCAACATTTGGATCTGGCTTATTTGCCGTAATTTACCTGGCTTTTATTGTTGTAATGATTGCTGCACAATGGAAAATTTATGAAAAGGCAGGAAAGCCAGGCTGGGCCTGTATTATTCCAATTTATAATATAATCGTATTGCTCGAAATTATCGGGAAACCCTGGTGGTGGTTATTGCTTATGTTTGTTCCCATTGCCAACCTGGTAGTAGCTATCTGGGCTATTAACCTATTATCAAAAAGTTTTGGAAAGGATGAAGGTTTTACCCTGGGCCTTATTTTCCTTTCATTTATTTTTTATCCTATCCTGGGATTTGGTTCAGCTGAGTATAAGGGGCCAGCTGGTATGGGCTTCCAAAAAGAAAGTTATGCCAATATTTTAGACCAGGAATAATTGTTTTCAAGTTCTTTAGCCCATTGGCTAAAGAACTTATTTACTCACTGTCTTCTTTTCTATTCTTTTTTCGTATCCTTTCCCCTGAAAAATTCTTTGCACAAAAATTCCCGGAGTGTGAATAAAGTTAGGATCCAATTCACCAGAGGGAACAAGTTCTTCCACCTCAGCAATTGTTATTTTCCCGGCCATAGCCATTGGAGGATTGAAATTTCTGGCAGTTCCTTTATAAATAAGGTTTCCATCATAATCACCCTTCCAGGCTTTTACTAGTGCAAAATCAGCCATAAGGGCATTTTCCAATACATACATTTTGCCTCCAAAATCTCTGGTTTCTTTTCCTTCCGCTACTTCAGTACCATAGCCTGCCGGGGTAAAAAATGCAGGAATTCCAGCACCTCCTGCCCTGCACCGTTCGGCAAGAGACCCCTGAGGAATTAATTCTACTTCAAGTTCACCACTTAAAAGCTGTCTTTCGAATTCTGCATTTTCTCCTACATAGGAAGAAATCATTTTTTTTACTTGCCTTTGTTGGAGCATAAGTCCAATCCCGAAATCATCCACTCCGGCATTATTGGAAATACAGGTAAGGTTTTTAATTCTTTTAGCCACCAGTGCAGCTATACAATTTTCGGGAATTCCACAAAGGCCAAATCCGCCCAGCATCAAAGTCATGCCGTCCTGAATATCATGAATAGCTTCTGTGGCATTTTTTATTTCTTTATTCATAAAATGTGTTGTTGTTTTGGTTAATCCTAACGGTTTTTAAAAAGTACTACTAATATAACATTTACCCGAACTTAAAAAACCATTCGTTAGTTCTTTATTATTAATAAACTAGATTTGTGTCGGAGAAAAAATTACAATTATACTTTATGGAATATTCAGCAAAACAGGAAAAATCAATCGGGAAATTTGGGGCTATCATAACTTGTAAATGTCCTAATTGCAGACAAGGAGATATGTTTCAATATTCCCTGCTGGGCAATTTGCCTAAATTTAATAAGTTGCATGATACCTGCCCAAAATGCAGCTATTCCTTCCACCCGGAGCCTGGTTTTTACTATGGTGCCATGTATTTTAGTTATGGTTTCAATGTGGCCATCATGGTGTCCATTTTTATTATTGCTCAAATTTTTTTCCAGCCTACACTAATTCAACTACTTATTGCGGTAATTGTACCCACCATTTTATTTGTACCAGTTAATTTTCGCCTATCCAGAGCATTGATGTTACATCTTTTTGGAAACCTGGATGCTACTGACAGAAAATAAAAAAGCAGATCAAAAATGAATCTGATCTGCTTTGCGGTAATGATATCTTGATTTTACAGGCTATATAAGCGTAACTTTTATGCCTGGATAAACTTTGCTAAAGTTGTCGGTAATGATGGCTTCAGGGGAAACTTTAATTTTATTCTTCACCGAAATTGAATAATTAACTTTAAAAGTTTTTCCCTTGAATTGCTCATTGTCTTTTCCGAGCATGTAACCTCCCCCTATTTCATGTCCGGAAATCACTTTGTCGTGATCAGAAGAAAATTTACCGAATGATGCTTCAACAAAAAATCTTGAATCAACAGACATTTTTCCTGACTCATTTTTATCCATGAAATGATAAGAAGAAATGGTCGCTGCAATTGAAGAAATTTTATCTACATTCTTTTTGCTTTGTTTATTTAAAGCCACTCTCCCTGAGATGGTGGGAGCAAAATGATCTGCCATGTAGCTAAATCCAATAGGGAAGGACAGACTAATTTGATTTGGGGTTTGGGTGTTGTCCATTCCAAAACCAAGAGTTTCTTGTCCATCATGGGTATTCCCTTTCTTTGAGAATCCAGCCATTGGAGAATTAAAAACAAAATCGAAATTTTTCTGATCTCCAGCATTGTTGTTTTTAGATATTGCCCTGTTTTTCCTTGTGGCAACTGGGGGAATATTATTTGCCAAAGATGTAGAGGCATATTGGAAATCCACAGACTTTAAATCAATTTCAGGAAAAGCTTTTTCCTGGTTTTCCATTTTGGATAATATAAAATTATTTTCATCTGGATTCTCTGTTTCAAGAGTAGAATTAATTTCTTCAACCGCTTCCTCTGATGAAAAATCTATGATTGCAGCGATTTCATCTCCATCAATTATTTTCTCTTCAACAAGATAGTTTGTGGCATACCCTATAGTGATTATAGTGATGACCACAGCAGCAGCAAGGTCAAAAATACCGGGAAATTTCCGGGTATTTTTGGGGTTCAGTTGTTCCTGGATTTTGCCGAATGTTTTGTCAACATCCCAGTTGCTCACCTGAGGTGGTATGCCCTCAAGATCATCCATGGCGGAACGGAATAATTTATCTAAATCGTCATCTCTCATTATTGATACCGTTTTTTAATAATAGATTTCTTAATGCAGCTCTGGATTTGCTGAGTTGAGATTTGGATGTGTTTTCACTAATATCCAACATCTCACCAATTTCTTTATGACTATAACCTTCAATCACATAAAGGTTAAAAACTGTTCTGTATCCTGTAGGTAATTCTAATATTAATGCATAAATATCTTCTGCCGCTAGTTTAGCCAATGAATTTTCGTCCGTTTCTACGAATTGAGCCTCGGTAGATTGTACTAAATTGAAGTTATTTTTCTTTCGCAGAAACATGAGGGACTCATTGATCATGATCCTTTTTATCCATCCTTCAAGGCTGCCATCGCCTCTGTATTCAAATTTGTGGATATTGGTAAAAACTTTCATGAAGCCTTTTATCAACACATCTTCCGTGTCGAACTCATTTCGAATATACCTGAAACAAAGGCGGAACATTTTAGTAGAAAATTGGTCATAAAGAATCCGCTGCCCACTGGCCTTCCCTTGTTTACACCAATTTATAATTTGCTCGTCCTTCAATTTATGGTAGTTTTTATCTATGGTATTCAAATCTTTAAATGCTGGAAAAATTGAAATGGTTGTCTCACCTTTCCTATATTTTTTATGAAAACAATTTTATTAATCAGGCAGGCATTGGAATCAACTTTTTTGTGTAAATATCTAAATCTACACATTATCGGAATTTAACTTTCATCCAAAAGTATAGGGATGAAGCACACAAGGCTGTTAAAAGGCTGTTAAAAAAGAGTAAAACATGTTAAACTTTTGCTCATAGTTTCTGAGGAATGGATGAGATGCAGCCCATATTATAGCCATAGACGAAGGAATTTTTAACCTGCTTTTAAAAAGAATAGGCTTGTGGTAAAGTGAATTTGAGCTAATTTTTTACTTTAGCAGGGTATTGATTGGACACCTTCTTGAAATAAGCCAAAATATGTTTATTATAAACCTTATCTATAGATATTTCCTATGGTTAATCGGTTGGAAAACCACCGGTAAGATCCCAAAAGATGTGAAAAAGTTTGTGGCTATTGTAGCGCCACATACCAGTAACTGGGATTTTCCCATAGGTGTAGCCGCCCGACCCTTTATCAATGCAAGTAAGGTGAAATATCTGGCAAAAAAGTCCTTATTCGAATCAAAGATTGGGTTTTTGTTTTACTGGCTGGGAGGAACTCCGGTAGACCGAAGCCGTAATACCAGGCTGGTAGATCAGGTAGCTGAGAAGTTTGGAGAGAATGAAAAATTTGGTATTGCCATCACTCCGGAAGGAACCAGAAGCTATACCGAGAAGTGGAAAACAGGATTTTATTATATAGCCAAAGCTGCAAATGTCCCATTAATTTTAGGATACATTGATTATGGCAGAAAGAGGGTGGGTTTTCATGAAGAGGCTTTTTATGCTTCCGAAAATGCAGAAGAAGATATAAAAAAAATAGAAAAATTTTACGAAGATAAAATTCCAAGGTATCCTGAAAATTCTGCCATTCATGCAGGAAAAGGACTAAAATCGCCTAAAACTTTCAATATTTTTAAAGTCCTTTTAAAGTTGACACTTACTTTTTTGTTGGCTTTTCTTATTTGGAATTACGATTTGGTGATTTATGGCTATAAACAGGCGTTTGGGCAAATTAAAATTGTGATGGAGGCCGAGCCAATTGAAAATTACCTCACCAATCCGGAATACCCAGACTCCCTGAAAAAAAAAATTGAACTCATTCAGGAAATTCGTCAGTTTTCCTTTGATTCTGTGGGCTTGGATGCCAGCAACAGCTATACTTCCCTTTATGACCAGAAAGGGGAACCTATTTTGTGGGTAGTCACTGCCTGTAAACCATTTTCCTTTCAGAACAAAGAATGGGATTTCCCGGTGTTGGGTACATTTTCATACAAAGGTTTTTTCGATAAGCAGGCGGCTGAAAAAGAAAAAGAAAACCTGATTGAAAATGGCTGGGATACCAGAATGAGAGAAGTGAATGCCTGGTCCACTTTAGGAATTTTAAATGATCCCATACTTTCTAATATGTTGGAAAAACCAGATGGATATCTTGCAGAAGTAATTATCCACGAGCTTACACATGGCACCTTATTCATAAAGGATAATCTGCAATACAATGAGAATTTGGCGAATTTTATAGGGGAGGAGGGTGCAAAATATTTTCTGGAATATAAATATGGTATAAACTCCACAGAATATGATTATTACACGAATCGCAAGCCGGATTATGAGCTTTTCCTAAAACATATTTTGTCAGGAACAGAACGGCTGGATTCCCTGTACAAATCATTTGATCAGGATACGCCAATTGCCTTAAAGAAACAAAAAAAATCAGCTTTGATTGATGAGATTACCACAGGTTTTAGGGAAATTCCATTTAAGAATGAAGCCTATAAAAAATACTTTGATGAATTCATTCCCAACAATGCTTTTTTTATGGCATTTGTGCGCTATAGCGGAAATAAAAATCAATTTAGAAAGCAGTTTGAGGAAGAGTTTAATAGTGATTTCCGGGCTTATTTTGCTTATTTAAAGGAGAAATATCCTTCTATTTTTTAAGAGAAAACTTCCATAAAATTTACTCAACAACTTTTACTTTTTGAATTTTATCAATTGATGTATTTCCAATAATTCATCAGGTGTATATCCGGTCCACATTTTCAGCTCTTTTGTTCCATCGTTAGAATAAAATATACTTAAAGAGTACCATCCTCTATCAATTTCCTGACCTTTTGTTGAATTCATTGAGTTAATATCCAATGCTTCAATAAGGGCGATTAATTTTTTCCATTTCTTACCCCTTATTTTTTTTGTTTTGGCTTTAGGGTTGCCATTTGGTGATGGAATTATTGGACTGGTATAAACAACTTTCCTTTCCATCATATTTATAGTATAATCTTCAGGAAGTGGAGAAAAGCTGCTTTGGTATTTAACCCTTATTTCAATTATTTCAGGTTCGCTAATTTTCCCAAGTGAAGGGATTAAAGATAAAAATGCAAATGCTATAAGTATCCTTTTCATTTTTATAGGAGATTAATTGATTTTCCTAATTTATGAAAAAGAGCCGGTGCTTTCAAAAAGGTTTGATATTATGAATCTGATTAGGCTAACTGGAATCCTTGTCAATTATCAACTCACAAGACATAGAATCCAAAATAATTTCATTTAATAAAATTTCCCAACTATAATTCCTGGGATTTTGGTTAACATAAAAACACAAATAATTGAAATCATCAGCATTCCCTTTATGAACAAAAAATGTTTGTCCATTACTTTGAATGGTATCAGGTTTATTACTCATGATAAAAGCTAATCCCCAATCTGAATAACAAAACTTCCTTCCTGGCTGAAATAATCATCATCCATTAAGTCAGACAAAAGTACTTTTCCAATGACATAATTGAAATCCTGACTTTCGTGTTTTTCTTTAATGGAAATAAATTTACTTTTCTCAAATTGTTCCGGATTCATATACCTGAAATAAATCTCCAATTCAATATTTCTGGTGTATTCTATGCCCGAATTGATATCGTTTTTATGGTATTCGTATTTGTAATTATAGCTATTAGCCGCAATATCGCTAAGTACTGCAGAACCGGTTGGATGTCCTCCGGCTCCTTTGCCTCTAAAAAATTGTTTGTCAGAAAAAGCAGCTTCTACCGTCACGCCATTGTATTCATTATCTACCCGGTAGAGGTTACTTTCATTAGTTACAAACTGGGGCATCACATATAAAGTCACCTCATTTTCTCCAACCCTGTATACCTTGGGAATCAATTTTATTTTATAGCCTTTTTCCTTGGCATACTGAATATCACACATATTCAGATTTTGGATGCCATAATTGAAAACGTCTTCAGGTCTTACATAAAGGCCAAAACTATGGGCAGTAAGAATTACCAGTTTGTATTTGGCATCGAAACCGCCAACATCCAGTGTGGGGTCAGTTTCGGCAAATCCGAGATCCTGTGCTTCTTTTAGTGCTTTGTCATAAGGCCATCCTTCGGCAAAAGTTTTAGAAAGAATGTAATTGGAAGAACCGTTGAAAATTCCTTGCACTGAATATAGTAATTCTGTTACATAATACTCCTCAATTGTTCGGATGATGGGAATACTTCCGCAAACAGCAGCTTCATAAAGAAGGGAACAACCGGTTTCATTTTGCAGACTTACCAACTCTTCCATGTGCTCTGCAATCAGCTTTTTATTGGCGGTGACCACATTTTTCCCGTTTTTTAAGGCATAGGTCACAATATTATAAGCTTCTTCTGCATCGTCTATTAATTCTACAATCAGGTTGATTGAAGGATTATCGAGCAAATCGTATTTATTGAATGTGAAATATTCGGAAGGGAGAGATCTTTTTTTATCTCTGTTTTTAACAGCTATTTTTTTAATATTGGCGGAAATCCCTTTACTGTTGTTTAATACATCATAAAGCCCTTTTCCAACACAGCCAAACCCAAATAATCCAATATTAATTTCCTTACCCATATAATAATTGCTTTCTGTTTTTTTGTTTGAAAAAGGCACGAATACTCTTATCGAGTTGGTCGGTTTCTACCAGGAAACCATCATGCCCGTAAGTTGAGTTTATTTCTTCATAAGTGACATTCTGAATACCTCTGGCAATAAGCCTTTGTTCAGAAATAGGGAATAGAATATCAGTGGTGATCCCTATTACCTGGGTATATGCTTTTATTTGTTTCAATGCTTTCATTACTCCACCTCTTCCCCTTCCAATATTATGGGAATCCATGGCTTCGGAAAGAATCCAGTAAGTATAAGCATTGAAGCGTTGGGAAAGTTTTAATCCCTGATACCTCTGATAGGATGAAGCTTTAAAATCACCTGTTTTTTCATCATCCTCATCGAGCTGGGTAGTTTGGTAAGTCTCGTAGTTTCGGTAGGATAACATAGCAACTGCCCTGGCGGCTTTTAAGCCCTCCACTCCGGCATCTTCCCGCTCTTCTTTCCAGGTAGGATCAGCCGCAATGGCCATTCTTTGTGCCTCATTAAAAGCAATTCCCCATGGAGAATGCCTGGCATTGGTGGAAATCAGAATCATGTTTTCAATGATATCCGGACACTTTAATGACCATTCCATTGCTTGCTGGCCACCGAGAGAGCCTCCGGTAAGTACATGAATTTTTTCAATTTCCAGATATTGTCGTAGTAAATCGAGAGACGAAACGATATCTCTGATGGTAATTTTGGGGAAGGAATGGAAATAAGGGGCGTTGGTGGCAGGATTGATAGATAAAGGATTGGTGGAACCATAACAGGAACCAAGAATGTTGGAACAAATTACGAAATGTTCTTCTGGATTGAAAAGGCAGCCTTCTCCAAATAAACCTTTCCACCATATATCCACTTCGGAACTACCGGTGAGGGCATGACACACCCAAACCACATTCGATTTCGTCTTATTTAATTTTCCGAATGTGCTGTATTCCAGGGTAAATCCTTCCAGTTTTTCTCCTGATTCCAGCTTAAATTCTTTATCGTATTTAAAAAAAGCCTGATCCATTTTCGTTGGTTGAAATTAAAGACTTAGGAGCAAAACAGTCGCTCAGAAAGCCTTATATTATTAAAACGCACCTTTATTTTTTTAGAAATTTATTCAGTCTCTGCCCTTTTTATGAAAAATTGCAGAGACTGAATCCTTAATTTATCGTCAATTATCCAATGGCTATGTTAAAGGCCTGTTGGATATCTGCTTTTATATCATCAATATGCTCTATTCCCACAGAAACCCTTAATAAATTAGGGTCAACACCTGCTGCTTTTTGATTCTCATCAGATAGCTGTTGGTGAGTCGTAGACGCTGGGTGAATAATCAGTGTTTTGGCATCACCCACATTAGCCAAATGGCTGATTAATTGCAAATTATCTACAAACTTTTTGGCAACTTCCCTGTCTCCTTTTATGGTAAATGAAAGTACACCTCCAAATCCGTTTTTCAAATATTTTTTAGCCAGTTCGTGATGTGGACTGCTCTTCAACCCGGGATAACTTACACCTTCTACCGCTTCATGTGCTTCCAGCCACTCTGCGAGAGCCAGCGAATTTTCTACATGTCTTTGAACCCTCAAAGATAATGTTTCCAGCCCCTGTAATAATAGGAAAGAATTGAATGGACTTAAAGCCGGTCCGAAATCTCTTAGTCCTTCTACTCTGGCCCTAATGGCAAAGGCAATATTTCCGAATGGACCTTCAGGGCCGAAAACTTCCCAGAAATTTAAACCATGATAACCTTCAGAAGGCTCAGTAAACTGAGGGAATTTACCATTTCCCCAATTGAACTTTCCAGAATCTACAATTATTCCACCAATAGAATTTCCATGGCCACCAATCCATTTGGTAGCTGAAGCCACTACTACAGCTGCTCCATGATCAATTGGACGGAAAAGGTAACCTGCACAACCGAAAGTATTATCTACAATTAACGGAATACCATTGTCATCGGCAAGTTTGGCAATGGCATCGAAATCAGGGATATTAAATCTTGGATTGCCTATAGCTTCCAGATAAATGGCTTTTGTATTGTCATCAATTAATTTAGCAAAATCATCAGCCTGATCGCCATTGGCAAAGCGAACATCTATACCAAGTCTTTTGAATGAAACTTTAAATTGGTTAAAAGTCCCTCCGTATAAAAAAGATGTGGAAACTATATTATCCCCGGCCTGAGCAATATTATTGATGGCTAAAAATTGCGCTGATTGTCCTGAAGCAGTGGCAAGTCCCATCACCCCACCTTCCAGCGCAGCAATTCGCTTCTCAAATACATCAGTTGTCGGGTTCATGATTCGGGTATAGATATTTCCGAATTCCTTTAATGCAAATAAATTAGCTCCGTGATCTGAGTCATTAAAATTGAATGAAGTTGTTTGGTAAACGGGTACAGCACGGGCACCAGTGGTAGGGTCAGGTTCCTGTCCTGCATGAAGTTGTAATGTTTCGAATCTTAAGTTTTCTGACATTGTAAATAAGGTTAAAGTTTAAAAATTTGGATTAGCAGTAATAATAAGTACTTTTTTACCAATACTTAGGAAAATATAAGCAAGGTTATTCCAAATTACCGACAACAGCAAGTAATGAAAAAACCATAATTTAGCTTTAAAAAGGGATGTACAGTAAGAGAGGTTGAAATAAATTTGAACATATCAGTAATTGTAATTTATATTCCCTAAAAATTTAGGCTAGGAATTAGCACCGTTTCTGACTACCAGAAGGGTTGCTAGAGGATCATAGAGCCTAGTCTCTTCCCTCTTCTTTATAAACCAATTGCTATATTGAAAAATATAGTGAGAGATTTCTAGCAAAGAAATATCACTGCTCCCTTAAAATCAAATTTTTACCAATAAATATTTCCGACTGATTACTGATTAACCTTATATAAAATCAGGAAGTTCGCACACAGGAAGCTTGTTTCCTAATGGCCTTAATATTAATAAAATGAGCAATGATGAGGCATACAGTACTGAAATGAGAAAGATAAATCAGCCAGTTGTATTCGTGAGAATGATGGGAAAGGGAAATTGATAAAGCAAATAGCACAGAAAAAAACCAAAGCGATATTTTTATTAAATTTGACTGTGCATTTCTGGAAGCAAAATAAACTGCGGAAAATGAAATAGCAACGAAAAAGTATTCATCTCCTTCAAACCAGTGATAATGACTTCCACTTGCAGAAAGTCCACTTCCTATTAAGGCCAAAACCGGAACGGCCAAACAATGAATGAGGCAAATAACCGAACCGGTTATCCCTATCTGATCAGCATATTTTTTTAGCAAACTTCTTATCACTTTTCCTCTGTATTAATAAAAAATTACTGAAATTTAAACTGCAAATTAAAGCTGTTTTTTTTGATAATGCAATTATGTTGCAGAAATTGTGGATTTTATTATTTTTAAAAGTGTAATTTTTTCTAAAATTCTCAAACTTGTATTGCCAGAATGGAAGATTAGGCGCTATTCGAAATTTTAAGGTTTCCGAAATTTTTGGTCAATAGTAATTTTCTTTTGAGGTAAGCTTTCTGGATAGGAAAGGGGTTTTCCTAATTTCCCATATATTGTAATAAGCATAACTCTTTTAAACCTGGTAAGCAGCATGTTAACCATCTCCTGTGATTCAGTAAATTCGTGCTTGTCCCACTAATGGAATGATAGCCAAACAGGTAAAATTATTAACATGCACTTAAGAAAAACTGAGTTTTAATCACATTTGTGAACTAAACCCATTAATTTTGGTTCTTATTTAAATTAATTATAAATAAGGTAATTTTAGTTGACTACATAGTTTTTCACATGTTACCTTAATGACTATAATTTTGAACCACCTTTAAGAAGAATATAAATGCTAGATCTGGAGAAAATACGAAAAGATTTCCCCATTCTTAATCAGGAAGTAAATGGTTTCCCCTTAATTTACCTGGATAATGCTGCTACTTCCCAAAAGCCTCAGGTTGTAATTGATGCGCTTAATGAGTATTATATTGGATATAATTCCAACGTGCACAGAGGTGCCCATACCCTTGCTGACAAGGCTACCGGCAAGTTTGAAGATACTAGGACCGCGGTAAAGGAATTTATTAATGCTTCAAGTACCGAAGAAGTTATTTTAACCAAAGGCACCACTGAAGCCATAAACCTTGTGGCAAATACTTACGGGAGACAAAATATTAAAGAAGGAGATGAAGTCATCATTTCCACTATGGAGCACCATTCTAATATTGTTCCATGGCAAATGATCTGTGAGGAAAAAGGCGCGAAAGTTAAGGTAATGCCTATTAATGATAATGGAGAAATCATATTTGAGGAATTTCAAAAACTAATTTCCCCAAAAACGAAGCTGATTTCAGTTGTACATGTTTCCAATGTACTGGGCACCATCAACGATGTGGAGAAAATAATTGAAGAAGCACATAGACACAATATTCCTGTCCTGATTGATGGGGCGCAGTCTTCTCCACACTTTAATGTGGATGTGCAAAAAATGGATTGTGATTTTTATGTGTTTTCATCCCATAAAGTTTACGGACCAACCGGAATGGGAGTGCTTTACGGTAAAAAAGCCATTTTGGAAGAAATGCCGCCTTTTTTGGGAGGAGGGGAAATGATAAAAGAAGTTACCTTTGAAAAAACTACTTTTAATGATTTACCATTCAAATTTGAAGCAGGAACACCTAATATTGGTGATACTATTGCCCTGAAAACGGCTCTGGATTATGTAAATGAAATAGGCAAGGACAATATTGCCAGACACGAAGAAGAGTTGCTGGAATATTGTACAGCAGCATTTCAGGATATAAAAAGGTTGAAAATTATTGGTACTGCCAAAAAGAAAGTAAGTGTAATTTCATTCCTGATTGATGGAATTCATCCTTTCGATCTGGGTATGATGCTGGATGCAAAGGGAATTGCCATCAGAACAGGACACCACTGTGCGCAGCCTTTAATGAACAGATTTGGAATAGATGGAACAGCCAGAGCCTCATTTGCGGTTTACAATACAAAGGAGGAAATAGATCAGATGGTAGAAAGTATTCATAAAATTGTAGCACGGTTTTAAATTTTTGAGTATTATTTTTACCATTGATTTTAAAATAAAGAATAATTGGACTAATGACAATTGATGAGGTACAACAGGAGATAATTGATGAATTTGCCCTCCTGGGAGATGATAGGGAAAGTACTATTTTTTATATAATGGAATTGGGAGAAAAACTTCCCGAGCTGGAGGAAAAGCACAAGACGGAGGAAAACATAATTAAAGGCTGTCAGTCAAAAGTGTGGTTAATTACGGAACTAAAAAATGATAAAATCATTTTTAATGCTGATAGTAATACTGCAATTACCAAAGGACTAATAAGCTTATTAATCCGAATTTATTCAGGCAGAGGACCCAAAGAAATTATGAATAGTGACCTGTATTTTATGGAAAAAATAGGGATGCGTAATGTAATTGGTTCTCAGAGGTCCAATGGACTAACGGCCATGATTAAACAAATAAAGATGTATGCATTGGCCTATCAGGCAAAAATAGGTTCCTGAACAAAGACGATCACTTAATATTGAAAAAGTACTGGTACTTAAATTAAACTCAATTATGACTGAACAGGAATTAAAGGAAAAAGCGATAAATGCGATAAAAACGGTCTACGATCCGGAAATACCGGTTGATGTTTATGAATTAGGTTTAATTTATGAAGTCAGTGTATTTCCCGTAAACAATATTTATGTGCTCATGACCTTAACTTCTCCGGCCTGCCCGTCTGCAGAGCAGATTCCAGGTGAGGTGGAGCAGAAAATAAAAACCATTGAAGGAGTGAATGATGTAACTGTAGAGTTGACATTTGACCCTCCCTACACACAGGATATGATGTCGGAAGCGGCAAAACTGGAATTGGGATTTATGTAAAATATGCTCAATGAGGAGATTAAGTAAAATTTAATTTAAAAATTACTAAAATAAATAATTAGAATATGTACCCAGAACACTTAACAAGACCGATGAAGGAGGAATTAGTGAATGACGGATTTAAAGATCTGAATACTCCTGAGGCGGTTACTGAATTATTGGAAAATCAAAAGGGAACTGCACTTGTGGTCATCAATTCGGTTTGTGGATGTGCGGCAGGAACTGCAAGACCCGGAGCCAGACTGGCTGTAGCCAATGCAAAGAAAAAGCCTGGTACTTTAGCAACAGTATTTGCCGGTGTGGATATGGAAGCCACTCAGAAGGCAAGAGAATATTTATTGCCATATCCTCCTTCTTCGCCTTCAATTGCACTTTTTAAGGATGGTGAATTAGTGCATTTCGTAGAAAGACATCACATTGAAGGAAGATCGGCTGAAATGATTGCTCAGCACCTAATTGCTGTTTTCGATGAATTCTGTGAGACTGAAGTAGCCTAAGTACTACAGTTAGAAAAATAAAATTTCTTGAAAGCCCTGGTAATCAAACCAGGGCTTTTTTTGTTGCATTAGTATAAACTTTTTGAGTATGTATTTCATTGGAACGAATTTTTTGTTTAATTTGTAGTATAACAATAGTTAGTATGACAAGTTTATTTAAAATGTTATACTAATCATAACCTTAACCAACCAACACGATTATGCCTATTTACCATAAACAGGGGAAAATTCCCCCAAAACGACACACCGTTTTTGAAAAACCAAATGGAGGGCTTTTTCAGGAACAACTTTTTGGTACTGAGGGGTTTTCAGGAACTTCTTCATTACTATATCACCACAATCGACCAACTATGGTGAAAGAATACCTTTCTCCAATTGATGTAACACCCAAAATTGCAGTTGAAAAGAATTTAATGGCGAAGCGGTTTATAGGATTTAATATTCCACAAATAGATGATTTCCTGGAGAGCAAAACTGACTTATTAGTCAATAATGATTTGCTTCTTGGCTTGGCTGCCCCAAAGGATTCTATGGGAGATTATTTCTATAAAAATGGTGAAGCAGATGAGTTGATCTTCATACATAAAGGTTCTGGGACTCTAAAAACCATTTTTGGTAATATCCCATTTCAATATGGAGATTATCTCATTATCCCAAGAGGAACTATTTACCAAATACAGTTCGATTCTAAAGACAACAGATTATTCTATCTGGAATCTTTTAGTCCGATTTATTTTCCTAAAAGATACCGCAATAATTTTGGACAGCTTTTGGAAAATGCCCCCTTTTGTGAGCGCGATTTAAGATTACCGGAAAATCTGGAAACTCATGATGTGAAAGGGGATTTTCTGATTAAAGTTAAAAAGCAGGGACAAATTCACCGGATTATATATGGTGCACATCCTTTTGATCTTGTAGGGTGGGATGGATTTAATTATCCCTATGCTTTTTCCATTTTCGATTTTGAACCCATTACCGGAAGAATTCACCAACCACCACCTGTTCACCAGACATTTGAAGGACGGAATTTTGTGGTATGCTCTTTTTGCCCACGGCTCTATGATTACCATCCCAAAGCGATTCCTGCTCCTTATAATCACAGCAATATTGATTCAGATGAAGTGCTTTATTATGTAGATGGTGACTTTATGAGTAGAAACGATGTAAAAAAAGGACAACTGACCTTACATCCGGGAGGGATACCTCATGGTCCGCATCCGGGGGCAATGGAAAGGAGTATTGGGCAGACCAAAACAGAAGAACTGGCTTTAATGGTAGATCCCTTTCATCCGTTTAAAATTACCCAGGCTGCAGCAGAAATAGATGATGGAACTTATTTTAAATCCTGGATGGATTAATTCGGAAAAACAGTAAAAACCTCCCCTTATTCTCCTCTAGAGAGGAAAGAGGAAGGGAAAAAGCAGTTTATATTTCTATATAGATAATTGAGGAAACTGTCATTTTCTTAGGATAAAGAAACTTAAATAATCGCAAATTTCAACATTTATAAAAACATTCAAAAAATGAAAACCACTAAAAATATACATCCTCCAATCGAAAAGATTTTTCCCGAAGCGGAAGATTTTTTGCCTATCAATGGTACAGATTATATTGAATTTTATGTAGGAAATGCTATGCAGGCGGCTCATTATTATAAAACTGCTTTTGGTTTCCAGTCAGTGGCTTATTCCGGACTGGAAACTGGCAATCACGATACGCAGTCTTATGTGTTGCAACAGGGAAAAATCAGGTTCGTTCTGACAAGTCCCCTGAACAAAGATTCGGAAATAGGCAAGCGAATAGATGAAAAAGGAGATGCGGTAAAAGTAATTGCCTTATGGGTGGATGATGCTGAAAAGTCATTCTATGAAACCGTAAAAAGAGGGGCAAAGGCTTACATGCCTCCCACAGTAGAAAAGGACGAGTTTGGTGAAGTGGTGCGATCCGGCATTCATACCTATGGCGATACAGTGCACATATTTGTGGAGAGAGGAAATTATGAAGGACCATTCCTCCCGGGGTTTAAAGCCTGGGAAACAGATTATAAACCTAAAGAAATTGGCTTTAAATATATTGACCATATTGTGGGGAATGTGGGTTGGAATGAAATGAATAAGTGGGTGGACTTTTATGCCAATACCATGGGATTTGCCCAATTGGTTTCTTTTGATGATAAGGATATTTCCACAGAATATACTGCACTAATGAGTAAGGTAATGAGCAATGGAAATGGCCGGATAAAATTTCCGATAAACGAACCTGCTGAAGGTAAGAAAAAATCTCAGGTGGAAGAATACCTGGATTTTTATAACGGGGCAGGGGTTCAGCATTTGGCTATTGCCACGGATAATATCATTGAAACCGTTTCGGAATTGCAGGCAAGGGGAGTGGAATTTTTGAAAGTACCCAATTCTTATTATGATGATGTTCTGGACAGGGTTGGAAAAATTGATGAGGAATTAACTGCTATTAAAAAGCTGGGAATTTTGGTAGACCGGGATGATGAGGGATATTTATTGCAAATTTTCACAAAACCCCTAGAACCAAGACCAACACTGTTCTTTGAAATTATTCAGCGGAAAGGGGCAAAATCCTTTGGAAAAGGAAATTTTAAAGCACTTTTCGAAGCCATAGAAAGAGAGCAGCAATTGAGGGGGACATTGTAATTTTCCGTTTAAGGAAAATGATTTTTGAAAGGATTTAGGATTTGACCTAAATCCTTTTCTTATTTGCAATAATTAGTGTACTAATTGTTGTTGGGTACCAATAAAATAATAACTTAAAAGTGAAAGAATATAAAAAATTTGGCTTCTTTATCGAGCGGACGATGAAGAAAATCAGGCAAAATCTTCAGAGAAAACTGAATGAAATTGATGCCGGGATTACGGTAGATCAGTGGGTGATTTTGGATGAATTGCAGCAAAAAAATGGCCTGAGCCAGAATGAAATTGCGGATTCCACTTTTAAAGATGCGCCAACTGTTACCCGAATTATTGACCTCCTGTGTAAAAAAGGACTTACTGAAAGAGTAATGGATGAAAATGATAGGAGGAGATTCAAAATTCTTTTAACGCAGGAAGGTAAATCAAAAGTAAATGAAGTGTTACCTGTAGTTATGGAGGTAAGAAAACAAGGCTGGAATGGTTTGGGTGAAGAAGACCATCAGAACCTGATCCGAATTCTGGATACCATTTTTGAAAATTATAAATAAAAAAGCCTCTCCCATTATGGAGAGGCTTTTTTATTTATTTTACCAACTGAATAGCTCCACAATATTTAAGGTCAGAGCGGATACTCATTACCCTTTTATGTTTCCCGCTTTGCAGGGAGATGGCAGCAGTATTTGGCGGTTCTTTTCCCAATGAATGGGCAAAGAAAACCAGAATATTATCCCCATTAGGGTCATATTTTATTTTAATTTTCTTCTTACCTTTTTTCAAAGAATATTCTTTCAAAATCCATTCTCCGTTAAACTGAAGAGAGATTATATCCCCATCTACTTCTCTTTTATCCCACACTTTTATCAGCACTTCAGTTCCCCTTATTTCAAACCTGTTCTGAATATTAACATCCCTGCCTTCCAGCATTGATTCCTCTTCTGCTGGTGGTTCTTCAGTTTGTACAATTGGTTCCTCTTCTGGTTCAGGATCTTTTCCATCAGTTTCAATTACCGAAACTTCATCTATGAAAAAGTAACTTTGCGGGTCAACATCAAAGTTGTAATACCTTTTCTTAAGGTTATAATCTTTTAGAAAGTTGCCAATTGTGAGGTATCGGTAGGATTTATCGGCCTTAATGGTAAAAGTAACTTTTTGCCAGTCGGTACTATAAAAAACATCCTCAAAAAAATACTGAGGTTGCTCGTAAATAGGTTCATAGGCTTTTTGTTTTACAGGAACATCAGTGAGTAAAACACCTAATCCATTTGTGCCAATATTTCCAAATGCAGAGTGGTTGCCATTGGTCACATACATGGAAACTTCATAAGTATTACCAATTTTTAAGGATTCTGTCAGTTTAATGGAAATATACTCCCGGTAGTCCCTCACCCGCTGCATATAGGTAATCAGGCCTGCTGTAGCTTTCCCCTTGTAAGGCTGGAAATATTTAAAATTTCTTCTGGCTCCATCTTCTCTTTTTGCCGAATACATATGGTCTGGCGTACCAAACAAGGCTGTATTTTCGTACTGATTGGCATTGTACCAATGCTTTACATTCGACATATAGGATTGCCCGTTGGACTCCTCCAAAAACTCCTCAAAACCATTATTTTCCACCAGGTTCTGACCATTTGCCAGGAAAGCGCTGGCAATAAAAGAAAGGATTAAAAATATTTTCTTCATCTTAAAAAACATATTGCAGTTAAAAAAGCAAGTACCAAATCAAGCAGGTTAATAAACTTCACCAAAAATCCTGATTTCAGGTTCCTGGTCCAGTACCGTAAAAGCAAATTGGTGTTTGGATTTTAATAGTTTGAGTTGTCCGTCCTTATGCTTTCCTTTTATGCACTTACCCGTAATATCCCAGGTAGATTCTGTCTGGTGATCGATAAAATGTTTTCCTACTTTTTTGAAAGTTAGCCGCTCAAAATTGTAAAAAGCAGAGAAAGGCACTACAGTACCTACCTTTTTAGAATCTTTTATCCACTCTTCATCCAAGGCACTGGGTACATCTTCACTATAAAAAAGTGCAATGTACATATCATTAGGGGTGTCATTTAAAACTCCATAAGATTTCACAATATCAATTGGGTAAATTATATTTTCTCCCATGGCGGTGATGGCGATCACTTTTCTCATGGCAGGAAGCCTTTCACTTGGCATTCCGGGATAAAGAAATGGTCTTTCTCTCTGAATATCGTCATATTTGTAATATGGATTTTTGCCATATTCTACACTTTTATCAATATCGGTGGAGAGTACCAGGCCGTAAGGGTAAGCCGAATAATAATCGTCATAATTGATGATCATGTAGGGGACTACCTCCAGCGTTTTGTCATTGTACTCGCCTACTATAGCTTTTCCACTGGCTTGTTGCCACCAGGATTCAGTTTCATTGTCCCACATCACCAGATTGCTTTTGCGTAACATTCCAGAGTTGCCAAAAGTCAATAAATGCTTTTTGTCATTTACCTCCACTCTTCTATCGTAAACCACTACCGAATTGGATACGGGATCGTAAGTAACCGCGATGGGCACATCGGCAACCTTATCATTAATGATATTATGGTAGGTAAGCACACTGATAGGATAAGCTTTTTCAATACTTTTCACTACCACAACTACCATAGGTTCATGTTTATCAAACTTACCTGTAGCTTGTCTTTTATTCCAGAAATCCGGATGATAGACCGGAGGAATTCCGTCTTTGGGTAAATAGGCCTGTAGCTGGTGAAGTGGTACACTAAACTTATTTTTATTGGTTTGCCATTCCTGGTGAACCCTAACCATATCCACCTGAGCCATCAGGGGTGAAAAATAGAAAATTGAAAGTATTGTAATAAAAAAGCTCCTTACAGCCATATCCTTAGGCAATTTATGTTGGTGATTAATTTTTCTTTCCCTTAGAAAAATTTTAAAAAATTAAAGCAAAAAAATCATTTGTTAAGGATTTTCCCGAAAATTTTAAGCAAAATTTAGCATTAACAAATGGTAATTGAATTAGTTATTAAAGTGCCAGAACTTGTTGATTGGTTCTTAAAAAACTCCCTTTTAGAGATAAAAGGATTATAAGATTAATAAAAAAAATAAAAAATTAATACGATCAGTTCTTAAAAAAACTTTTCATATTTCCCTCCTTAACGATCATTAACTTAACCTCTTATATTCATACTAAACCCTTGTCAGATTATAAATAATTCAGCAATGTGATTTTTTGCTTTAATCTTCACATTAATAAAGATAATTAGGGAATGGGATACAATTAGATTTACCTTTGCCTGGAATTTACCGGTCCAGGATGGGATTTTTAGTAGAAAAAGATATTTCAATAGCCGTTTCTTCAATTATTTAAAAAAAATGGCTTTTTGAACGCATAAAAATTTTAATAAAGAATACAAAAAGAAAGAAGTAAGAATATTCCTTTATTAGGAAAAATTGTAGGGGATGGGTTAGACTTCCCTACGAAATTCACTTCTGCCAGCCAGGTAAAAAGACATAAAATAAGGATGGAAGAACTAAATAAATTAAAAGGATTATTATCACTTGAGAGAGATGAGGATTTGAACCAATACCGGAAATCTATGCTGGAAACCCCATTGGGAGAGCGGAAGAAAAAGGGGTTGACCTGGTATCCTGTGGAGGTAAAAGATATTGGTATTGGACTGGGCGAAAAATTGTTTGTTTCTATTGAAAGAACCACACATTTGGGTGAAAATCATAATTTCCAGGTAGGAGGAATGGTTTCCCTTTTTAATAATTCGAATAATAAGGAAAAGGGCGATAATTTACCCGGAGTAATTGCTTCTGTATGGCGAAATGCCATGCGCATCTACCTGAATGTAGATGAAGTACCTGATTGGATAGAATATGGAACTATTGGGGTGGATGTACTTTTCGATTCTGCCACTTACAAGGAAATGGATTATGCCCTGCAAAAAGTGATCAGTGCGAAAGAGGGGCGCTTGTTTGAACTGAGGAATATTTTGTTAGGCAAAGAGCCTGCAGAGTTTCATGAAATTGAAAATGAAGCGACTAATCCCTTGCTCAATGAATCCCAAAACAGGGCAGTAAACAAAATTTTGAAAGCGCAGGATGTAGCGATCATTCACGGTCCTCCGGGAACCGGGAAAACCACTACAATTGTGGCTGCCATTCAGGAAGTTCTTAAAATAGAAAATCAGGTGCTGGTTACTGCTCCCAGTAATACCGCTGTGGATTTACTTACTGAAAAGCTTGCTGAAAAGGGTGTAAATGTCCTGCGAATTGGAAATCCGGCCAGGGTAAATGAAGATCTCATGCAATACAGTCTTGAAGCACGGATTACGAATCATGATGACTATCGTTTTCTTAAAAAGCTCAGGAAAAATGCTGAAGAATTGAGAAAGATGGGCTTTAAATACAAACGGAAATTTGGAAAAGCAGAGCGGGAACAACGGAAACTATTATTTGCAGAATCCAGGAAAATGCTTGATGAAGCCACTTACCTGGAAAAGTTTATTGTAGATAGCCTGGTGAACGAAGCTCAGGTAATTACCGCAACACTTGTGGGTACGGTAAATAAGTTTATCCGCCATAAAACATTTTCCACCGTTTTTATTGATGAGGCAGGGCAGGCGCTTGAACCCGCCTGTTGGATTCCCATAATTAAAAGTGAAAGGGTGGTTTTTGCGGGAGATCACCAGCAACTCCCTCCAACTGTAAAATCATTTGAAGCCGAGAAAGAAGGTTTGGGAATTACTCTTTTTGAAAAATGTATAAAAAGGCAAAAAGTAGATGTAATGCTGCAAACGCAGTATAGAATGAATGAGCAGATCATGGAATTTTCCAGTCAGCAGTTTTATTCAGGTGGATTGCTGGCAGATAAAACCGTGAAAAATCATTTGCTGGTGGAAAATAAGGAAGATTATCTGCTTAGCCAACCTGTGGAATTTATTGATACAGCAGGTTGCGGCTTTGACGAAGAAGCAAAGGAAGAATCGCAAAGTAAGTTTAATTCGGAGGAGGCAAATTTAATGTTGAAACACCTGAGAAATTTGCTTCTGCATATTAATAGTACTTATCAGGAAATAATGGATGAAACTTTTTCTGTGGGTTTGATTTCTCCGTATAAAGCTCAGGTTCAGTACATAAGGGAGAAATTTAATGAGGATATTGACCTTAAAGTTTTCTCCGATTTTGTAGATATCAATTCTATTGATGGTTTTCAGGGACAGGAAAGGGATATTATTTACATCAGCCTGGTAAGAAGTAATGAAAAAAATGTGATAGGTTTTTTAAATGATATTAGGCGGCTGAATGTAGCACTTACCAGGGCAAGAAAAAAACTTGTGGTGATTGGGGATAGCAGTACTTTATCCAATCATAATTTCTACAATTCATTCCTGGCTTATATTGATAAAATTGATGCCTACAAAAGTGCCTGGGAATGGATTTCAGATTGAGGATTTGATTTTTTTTCCATCAACCTTTCCCCAGAATAGAAAATTAATAAATAATAGAAGGGAATGATAAATGATGCATAAGGGCCCTGATCGTAAACTATTATGTAAAATAAAATTATGGAGCTGAGGGATATAATTGAGAGAAAATTAAAATAGGATTTTCCACATTTAAGGATACTGGCTGTTACCAAAATAAGGGCACTGAGGATTAAAGGAAACTGCTGTTTGGGAATATAGAAAGGTCTTCCGGGCAGCCTTGCATAGCCCAATTTATCCTGATAAAAGCTGATAAAGTTTTCAAAACTGCCAAAAGCATAAAAGATCCAGAGGGTGTAAAAAAGGACAATTGGGGCAATCCATATGATGGGGAAATACCAATGCTTTTTAAAATCTTTCCAAAGGAAATAACCAAGATATATAAATAAAGGAATAAGCAAAAACCCTGGTCTGGGTGTAGTGAGTATACCTAGTGAACATAGTGTTCCGGAAAATAAAAAATAGGAAGCATATTTTTTCGTGATGGCGAAATGAAATACAATAATTCCTGAAAGTATTAATAATGAGGCGGTTAAATCCATTCTGCCTTCATGCATGCATCGGAAATAAAATGGATCGAGCATAAAAACAAGACTCATCAATAACAGGGTAACGTTTTGTTTTACAAATTTTCTTAAAATAAGGAAAGACGAAATTTGAACGAGAATTCCGCTCAATAAGGCAATGGATCGGAATTGTGTCATGCCGAAACCAAAAAGTTTGAAAACAAAGCTGGAAACTAAAAAATAGAATGGCCCATAAATAAATTCTTCTTTTTGTTGGTGAGCATGGTAGGCCACTCTTTTAGTGAATTTTCCCGTTTCATAAAACTCTTTTGCGATAGAAGCCATGTAAGTTTCATCAAACCAGGGTAGGGGATAAAGATTTAAGGTATAAATATGGACCGAAGCACTAGATATTAAAATTATCCAGAAAGCTGGTTTTATGAATTTTTTAAGGGAATTGCTGTATTTATAAACCACTTCAATTTATACTTATTAATTTATTCTATACATTTGCGGCAAATGGCAAAATTACCCCATTTGCCAAAAAGTAACCGGACAAAATAATGTTGAGATTCAGAAGATCAATATTAATGAAGGCAAAATTGGTTGAAATAATTTTACCATTACTTACTCAAATGTTTTAATAAGTTTAGAGCTTTTTTAAACAAAATACCAAAACAACATCTGAAAACATATTTTAATTTAAATATGGGGTTACGCCTTTAAAATTAAAGAATTACTTAAGAAGGCATAATCAATTAATAAAGACTAGTTACAAGTTCTTATATATACCGAGACCAATAAAGGATTAGCACCAAAAAAAGGATATAATCAAATTAATCGCTTTCATTTTAAACTGGAATGAATTTATTTTGATTTGAAATTTTAGGAAATTTAAAGGTTAACATTTTGAAAAAAATAGCAGTATTAACATCAGGAGGTGATGCACCGGGAATGAATGCAGCCATTAGGGCTGTAGTGAGGGGAGCTATCTATAATCATGTTGAAGTTTGTGGTATTATAAGAGGATACAAAGGCATGATAGATGGAGATATTCGTCCATTAAAATCTCATGATGTTAGCAATATAATACAGAAAGGGGGAACAATTTTAAAATCTGCCAGGTCGGAGGAGTTCCGAACCAAAAGAGGAAGAGAAAAAGCCTATAAAAACCTGAAAGAAAATGGTATTGAAGGAATAGTGGCCATAGGAGGGAATGGAACTTTCACGGGGGCAGAGATTTTTTTGAAGGAGTTTGGAGTACCTACTGTTGGAGTTCCGGGAACGATTGATAATGACCTGTATGGCACTGATTATACGATTGGATTCGATACAGCGGTAAATACAGCCCTTGACGCAATCGATAAAATCAGGGATACTGCAGATTCTCACGACCGGGTTTTCTTTGTGGAAGTGATGGGAAGAGATTCAGGTTATATTGCAGTGCAGACAGGTATTGGTGGAGGTGCTGAACTGGTAATGGTTCCTGAAAACCCTGATAGTATTGAAAGAGTTATACAGACTCTAAGTACAGGAAGAGACCGCTCTAAGTTTTCTTCCATAGTAGTTGTGGCCGAAGGAGAGGAATTGGGAGATGCGCATTACCTTTCAGTAAAAGCAAAAGAGATGTTGCCAAATATGGATATCAGGATGACAACCCTTGGTCACGTACAAAGGGGTGGAGCACCTTCGGCTATAGACAGAATTTTAGGAAGCAGGCTTGGGTTGGCTGCAGTTGAAGGACTTTTAGAAGGCAAGCATAATGTAATGGCAGGGATCATTAATGATAAAGTAAATTACTGTTCCTTTCATGACAGTATTAACAAGAAAAAGCCATTGAATCATGAATTGATCAGGATGGTAAATATTCTTAGCATCTAATCAACAATCTGTTTTTATAGTTAAAGCCCGGTAAAACCGGGCTTTTTTTTATCTTTATTTTAAAATTTCTCAATAAAATGGCTTCAATTTTTGCTCATGGACTGGTGGCTGCTGCAGTAGGTAAAGTAATGCCAAAAATCTACAGAAGGCCAAAGTTCTACATTTTAGGCGTTTTATGTGCCATGTTTCCAGATGCAGATGTCTTAGGGTTTCAATTTGGAATTGCTTATTCAGATTTTTTGGGCCACAGAGGTTTTTCTCATTCTTTGGTATTCGCCCTGATTATGGCAATTTTAATCCAAAGAATTTTTTATAAAAAGGTTGATTTCAGGAGTAAGGCGGGCATTACATTAATTTTTTATTTCTTCATTTGTATGGCATCCCATGGGGTACTAGATGCTTTTACCACCGGAGGGCTGGGTGTTGCGTTTTTTGCTCCATTTGACAATAGCAGATATTTTTTCCCTTTTAGGGTTATTCAGGTTTCTCCTATTGGTGTTAAAGCCTTTTTTACCGAAACTGGCATCAAAGTACTAATCAGCGAATATTTATGGATTGGTATCCCCTGTTTTTTTGTCTTCATTTTATCCTTTTTTTCTTATTTTGTTAAAAAGTATACACCTCGTTAGAGAATTAAAGTTGTTAACATTAATTTAACATTAAGTTTGGTTTATATTAAAATAAGAGTCATTTTTGTACAACCTTATTTTTAACTGTCAATTGGTTTTTTCAACTTATGAAAAAGCCTCGAATATGTTTGCCAAACTCTAATATTAATTCTGCATAATGGTGATTTTATATTATGTAATCTGTATTGTTGCCCTTTCTATTGTTATAAAATTTATTTGCTACTTATTGGAAACGGAGGATGGAGAGCATGGATCGGAGTGGGGATATTTTCCCAGTGATTCTCCAATTCCTGATTTGCCAAAAGGAATAACCTGGCCTTCTGAAGAACCTAATGATGCAGTCCAAAGTGCTTATGTTCAGGATTTCGGAGGAAGAGAAAAAAAGGGATCCCTATGCGTTTAGTTTAATGCCTTTTAATAAAATGTATAAACGGAAATCTTTAATCGTTTTTCACAAACATTAAATTTTTCACCCTGCCGGATTCGAGTTGAAAGGCCTGGATTTGTCCAAACTTATTTCTTTGAAATTCTGCCATACTGTCCTCCAAAACAGCTTTATCTTTGCTAATTAATCCAATTGCCTGCTTTGGTTTATTTCCCACCTGCACGAAAAGCTTTGAGTTTTCAATTAAAAGTCGGTAGGCAATGTTCAATTCTTCATTATAATAAGTTCCCGAATATTCATGCAGAACTTCATCAGAAAGCTGATTTTCTACCCTTAATTTTCGGCCAAAGATTATTTTACCATACAAATGAACCAGAATTATATTCAATTCTGAACTATTTCCCTGTAAAAAAGAAAATTGGAGGTCAGTATCCTTTACAAAAAACTTATTAGGAGATTCGGCAAATATTTCAAATTTGGTTTGTCCTATGATATTGGCAAAAAATTGGTCGTTTTGGGCGGAAATATCGACTACAATACCATTGGAAAGCTCATATTTTCCTTCGTATTTGCTGAAAATTTTCTCGTTCAGATCGATTGACTTTTTGTTTTCTGGGTAATTTTTTTTAGAAGTTGAACTACCTAAGGTCGGATACTTATCCTTTAGAAAAACATCCGCCACTTTTCTTGTAATCAGGTGAGGTTTGATATCGCTTAAATTGGTAAGGCAAATAATAGAGGTTTTTTCCTCCGGAAACATCAGAATTTCTGATCTAAACCCGACAAATGCACCACCATGACTAACAGTTTGTAAACCATTATAATTATCATGTTCTAACCCAAAAGCGTAATTGAGCATGGTGCCATCATTAAGCTTACCTCTGGTAAACATTCTTTTTTGAAAATCTTTTACAGGTAGCTTATTGTTGAAAAAATTATTCTGCCACTTGCCAAGATCGTTCAGAGTAGTAAAAAGGCCTCCATCCCCAATTATACTCAGATTAGACATATTAATTTCAAAGCCTCCATTGGGAATTGAAGAATATCCTGAGGCCCTGTTTTTCACAATCATTTTATAATCATCATGAAAATGGGTATTTCCCATTTGAAGGGTCTGAAAAATATTTTTCTCGGCAAATTCCCGAATAGACTTACCCGAAGTAATTTTCACTAATTGAGCCAGTAAAAAATAACCAGAATTATTATAGAGTTCTTCTTCTCCTGGTTTAAAATTAAGGGTATTTTGACGGGCAATTAGGGCCATTACTTCTTCATCAGAGAAGTTGTCACTAACCTGAAGCCCTGATAATTCTGCAAGTTTGAAGAAATCCCGGATACCACTGGTATGGTGAATTAAATGTCTGATTGTAATTTCATTGGCATATTCAGGGAGATCAGGAAAGTAAAGCGTTATGGGATCATTTAAAGACAATTTTCCTCTTTCTTCCAGAATGAGGATGCAGGCAGCGGTAAATTGTTTTGACAGGGAAGCTATTCTGAAAACAGTATTGGAACTAATGGGAATATCATATTCCAGGTTAGCCATTCCAAATGATTTGGAATGAATCATTTCACCATTTTTGATTACTCCAATAATTCCTCCTGGAGAGTCATTACTATCCCATTCCTGAACGATAGCATTAATTTTTGATTCAACAATCTCATTATTCTGTCCAAAAAGCAAGGGAGACCATGCCAAAGCGGAAATAACAAATAATGAAAAAAAAGCAGTAGGTTTTGTGAATTTCATGTGGATTAATTGTTCTGGTTAAAAAAAATACCAAAATAACTTCACTGACATCTGACTATTTTCCAAGAGGTTAATCCCAGGGTTAATCAGGATGGTTGACCATCATTAATATATTGATGTTCTGATGAAATTATTTTTCCAGCATTGAAATTTATCTTCAATTTCTTTTTGAAGGTGCTTTTTTAGAAAGACACTTTCTTCTTGTTTTTGGTTAATAGGTTTAAGTGAAGAAATACCTGTTCGTTTTGATATGAACATAAAAAAAGCCCATAATTTTTAATTATGGGCCTCCTGGAGAAGTTTTTCAAACTTTATTTATCAAAAAATAAGGATAAAAAATTAATAATTTGAATGACTGTATTCATTAATCTCAATTTGTAGCTTTAAGTGCATATCCTAAATTAATGCTACCAGTTTTTGAGTTTATTTTCTCCAACCTTAATTCTTTCTTGTTCAAATTGTAACTAATTATTTTATAAGTTTCTTCAAGATGTGTTCCTTCATCTAAAATGATTACATCTTTTTCGTCCTTATTTTTGTAAAATTTCCAATTGCCCTCGAAAATATTACCTAAAATATCTGTTTGTTCGAAAGTAAAATTGTTATGGAGTTTTAAGAGAAATTGTGAGTTATTTATTTCTGACTCAACCCCATTCCAAATGGTATTCTTAATTCCCCAATTATACTGTGTGATAAACTCTTGTACCTTTACTTTTTTTGTGGATGAATATCTATAAGATGAAAAACCAATACATGATAAGATGAATAGGTTAAAAATTATCCATTTAAAGCGTTTCATAATTCTTTTCTAAATAGTTTAGTTTTTGTTGACCGGATTCATGGTATTTCAATTGTTAAAGTTAGTCATTGGTCCTAAGTGGATTTACTTATTGTTAAATGTTGTCCAAGCCTAACGCCATTCCCCAGTCCTTCTTATAGTATTATGGTGATAAAAATTTTCACCAATGTAAGTTAATACTTGTTAATTTACAATTTTTAGGGCTACACATTTAGGAAATTCGGCCAAATTGGCTGTAATTCCATGTATGAATTTGTATTTATATGTAATTTTTTGTCCAAAGAAGCCTTTAGATTGTCACCAATATTTTTATTTATTGGTCTTCATTTTAAGTTTTTTGAAAATGGAAATCCAGGGGATTTATCCTACTCCGATCCTCTCAAAATTGCAGCATACTTTTCCTGGTCATTTAAAATATCCATAGCAGAAATTATATCCGGATTAGTATAAAAAGACGATTCAATTTCTCCTGTCTGAAGGTAAAAACGAATGGCTATTTCATGCTCTAATGCAGCTTTTATTTCCTTTTTAAATTTTTGCAGATCATCAGCTTTATTGGTTGATATTTTTTCTTCGAGTGAACTGATCTGTGATTTTATATCGTCAAAATACTTTTCTTTTTTGGCACTTTCCGTCAGTCTTTCAAGGGAATTCTCTACTCTGGTATTGTAGCCATATTCTTTGTCACTTAACCATTCAATAAATTCATCGTACTGAGCATCGGACAGCTTAAAATCTTTCGGTCCGGGAATAGTATCATGATTATTTCTGAAAATAGAGGCGTATTGGAATATTAAATCCCTTTTCTTGAGACTTTTAGTAATGGGTGCGTCAATTTCAGTTGGGGTAAGCACATCAGGATCAATTCCCGCCCCATCATAGACTTCCCTTCCTGCCTTCGTTTTAAATTCATTTCTTCTTACTCCTTTTTTGTGGTCCGACAATCCTAAAGCATTTCTTTGGGAATAATCAATTTCCTGTATGCATCTTCCACTTGGAATAAAATATTTGGCTACTGTTACTTTCAGTTGTGAATTATAGGAAATACCGGTAGTGGTTTGCACAAGCCCTTTCCCAAAGGAACGTTGCCCCACAATTACACCTCTGTCGTAATCCTGAATTACCCCGGATACAATTTCTGAAGCGGAGGCACTATTATTATCTATGAGGACGGCCATTGGAATATCAGTACTTGTAGGTTCATTAAGGGATTTGTAGTTTTTGCTCCAATCGTCAGTTTTACCCCGCATGCTCACAATATCAAGCCCTTTTGGCAAAAATACATTTGTGATGTTCACCGCCTCATTTAATAATCCACCAGGATTACCTCTTAGATCCAAAATAACCTTCTTAGCTCCCTGGTCCATCAAATTCTCAAGTGCTTTTTGTACCTCGAGTCCGGCTTTTTGGGTGAAATCTGTTAGCTTAATAAAACCAATATCCTCGTTGATCATCCCAAAGTAAGGCACATTTTTTTGCCGCACCTTTTCATGTAGTAGCTCAAAATGAAGTTCATTATCTAAATTAAATCTTTTTATTGTCAATTTTACCTTGGTATCCGCCTGCCCCCTCAGCATATTTTCAATGTTGGACAAAGGTCTTTCACTTATATCTAATCCATTAATGGCGATAATTTCATCACCAATTTGAAGGCCTGCTTTGTCAGCGGCATATCCTTCAAGGGGCATGGAAATAATCACTTTCCCATTTTTTCTTTTGATCTCGGCTCCAATTCCTCCATATTCTCCGGTAGTCATGGTTCTGTAATCCTCTATCTGATCTTCGGGAATATAATTGGTATAGGGATCCAGTGAGGCCAACATAGAATGGATGGCGGCATTAGCAAGGTCGGTGGGACTTATTTCCTCCACATAATAATCGTTTACTTCCCTGTAAAGTGAGGCAAAAATCTCAAGGTTTTTGGCGATTTCGAAGTGCCGGTCAATTGGCGTAAATGCAAAAGCTATTGATAAAAAAACCGAAATGGAAAGTAAATACTTTAAAGCCCTGAATATCATATTAAGTCAAAAAAATCTAATTAATATTATGTAGACAAAAGCGTAAGTTTATCTACATCTATTTTTATTAAAAAGTTCATCAAAAAAAAGAACTTTTCATAAATAGAATATAAATCTAGGGATAAAAGTTTACAGTTGGGAAATTTTTTAGGCCCGGGCTTGTAAGAAAAAAGAGAAAAAGGGAGGATTTCTAAAGCCTATTCATCAGGTTCATCAAAAAAACTTTGGATTATATCATAATAGTTTGCATCCCAATTTTGATTTTTCTCTTTTAAATTTTCTAAGGCTTTTTCCTCAGCCTCTTCAATTGAACTACAGCCTACTGAGGCTCCATATGCGGTAATGGTTAACCCATTAGCACTTTTATAACGGCTTCTTAAAATCATTCCGAATCCTTTGGTATTGGTGGAGGCATATACTTCTACAAAATCTTTCTCATAACCAAGGCTTATAATTTGATCTTTAGCCTGGTTTTCTGCTTCCTCTTTGCTAGGCATTCCAAACCTGAACATATAATCGCCTTTACCTGTATTTGGATTATTATAAACAACAATAGCTGATTGGGCACTACCACTTAATGCATATAGCATAAGAGCAGTAAATACAAAAAATAGATTAGTTAGTTTCATTGGATAAATGAGTTTAGCCTCTTTGGTTTTCTAGATAATTTTTACTTTTGAGCTGATTAAAAAATAGTAATTTCAAAAATAGTCCTTAAATGAACTCAAAATCAATTCTATTAAGTGGTATTTTCCTTAGCTTCCTGGCTGTACTAATTGGCGCTTTTGGCTCTCATGCCTTATCTGGTTTACTGGAAAAAAACAACAGAATAAATACTTTTGAAACTGGTGCAAAATACCATTTTTATCATTCACTTGGGTTAATTCTAATAGGAATCTTAAGTATTATTATCAAAAATTCGAGTTTTGAAGTTCCCGCCATTTTAATGATTGTAGGAACTGTTATCTTTTCCGGGTCCTTATATATTTTGTCAATAACAAATATTACTACCTTCGGAATGATTACCCCTCTGGGAGGAAGTGCCCTGATTATTGCCTGGATTTATGCGGCAATAATTGTCTTTAGGTCTCAAATTTAATTCGGATTTAATTGGTGTGTTAAAGCAGCAATAATTGGTATAGGAATAAAAGAATAAATAATATATTTCGTATTACTTGATTTTCTATACCGGTATAAGTTACAAAAAAAGCAATAATTGTCCTATATTTATTAAAAGTAGGATTTTTTTTAGAATTAATAACTGAGCTGGATTAAACCATTCAATATTTATAAGTTTTAAAGAAATTGGAAACAACTGCAAAAATGATTTTCTTTAAGAACTTCAATAAAAAATGAAATTTAACCGGATAATATTAAGAATAATTATTCTTATCACAATAATTCACCTTTACATTCCTTCCAAAATAGAAAACAATAAAGTTTTAAAATACTGTAATTGTAATTTGTTGAATTATAAATTATAGTTTTTTGAAAAGCAGAAAATTAATTATTAAGCTAGAGGAGGTGCATATTATATATGGCTCAAAAATTTGATAGGTTTCATAATAACAATAGGAAAATCCTTTTTGACCGGGACTCCTGGGGAATTGCTTCCATTGTTATTATTATTTGCACTTTAGTGATTTCAGCTTTAGGAATATCCTATCTCAATACCGGATTGGGAAATTTCATTGAATCTGCCTCTGGGATTTTATTTGGAATTATTTGTCTGGTATCATTCTCTATTGTTTCCTATATACTTTTACGTCTTTCCAATACATTCCCTCAATTTTTTATCATTGCCCTGGGTGGTAGTATAGGAACTATTTTAGCTTTAAGTCTTTTAGGTTTTCACCAAAAATATTTTTGGTTTTTTCCGTTTCTGGCATTTTTTGCCTGGGTTCAGTCTCTTTTTGCAGGTTGTATTTGGGTGGTGTTAACGGGGCGTCACAAGCTGGTAAAAGGATTACAAAAATTTTTATTGGTATTTAACCTTTTTTTTACCTTTCTGTTTAATATTTTTTGTATTTATTTCTTAACTCAGGATAGTATTTCCTTTTTTGCACAACAGCCTGTTGAGCCTCTGAAACCAATTTCTACAAATTTTGATTTACAAAACCCATTAGAAAAAGGATTATATAAAGTTAATGGATTTTACTATGGAAGTGATCTCAATGATGATCGTCCACAGTATGGCCTGGATAACCTGAAGTTAGTAACAGATGCTGTGGACGCTTCTTTGGTTTACCCTCAATGGAGCCGGCTTAGAAGAAAAATAATTGACTGGCAATGGAATCTGGATGTGAAAAAGATGCCGGTAAATGGCATGGTATGGATGCCTGAAGGCCTTTCAACTGCGGCACCATTGGTGGTAATTGTACATGGCAATAACCAGATGGAGAAAGCTTCCGAATCGGGTTTTTCATATCTAGGAGAACTGTTGGCAACAAAGGGTTATATTGTAGTAGCCATTGATCTCAATTTTTTAAATGATACCTGGAGAGGAAATTACAGAGGAGTTGCACTGAAAACAAAATCCTGGTTTATTCTGCAGCACTTAAAGGTATTTAGGAAATGGAATAATATTCCCGGTAATGTATTTTTTCAAAAGGTGGATTTGGAAAATATAGCCTTAATTGGGCATAGAGAGGGTGCACATGCCATTGTTAAGGCTTTTGAGTTCAATAAATTACCTTATTTCCCGGAAAATGCTGATCTTAAGTTTGACTTTAATTTCAATATCAAATCGCTTATTTCCCTGGCTCCTGTTTACCATGAATCTTATGAAATCGCCCATTTGAAGAATGTCAATTACCTGACTTGTCTGGGATCATTTGACAACAATGATTTAAGTTTTTCCGGGATTGAGCAATTTCATAAAATTTCCAGCCTGGATACTTTAGATTATTTAAAATCCATCATCCAAATTCATGGAGCCAATGGAGATCAGTTCAATAAAAACTGGGATTATGCTACTTCATTACCACCTGAAAAATGGATTTTAAATAAAAACGGGCTTTTAAGCAGTGATGAACAGCTTCGGGTAAGCGAGTTGTTTGTTACTACTTTTTTAGGTGCCACCCTGCTGAAGGATGGGAAATATTTGCCCTATTTTTATGATCAGAAAGTTGGTTTAAAATGGCTACCAGAAACCGCTTATTTTAAGAAGTTTATTAAATCCGATTTTTTTAAATTGATTGATTTTGAAGAGGATCAGGACCTAACTTCAACCACGATTCCAGATGGAAAAATTATTGCCGAAAACATTAAACTCTGGAAGGAAACCAAGGTGCATGTTTCAAAACATAAAAAAGTTGATAACCATGTGGTATATCTGGGATGGAATAACAGTTCATGGCTGCATTTGGGAAAAAGCGTAGTGGAGGATTCCCTTGCCTATTACCAAATTGAAGTACCCAAAAATATCCTTGCAAATGCCCATCTTAATGGAAACTCAGCAATTTCAATGAGTTTGGCTCAATTGAAACCCACCGCATTGAGAGCAGGAAAAGAATCTCAGGATAATAGTCCTTTAAACTTCACGATTGAACTTGAGGACAGTATTGGTATAAAAACCCGATTTACATTGAGACAGTTGGGGTATCTTTATCCGTCCTTTATAGTTCCCAAATTAAAAATTGAAAGCCTTTTGGGTATTAATTTGAAAGAAAGGGAGATTCCGGTTTTACAAACTTTTCACCTGCCTATCAACAGAATAAGGAGATTGAATCCCGAATTTGATATCAGAATTTTAAAGAAAATCAGGTTGGTATTTGACAAAAGCGAGATAGGATTAATAGTTTTGGATGATCTTGGGTTAAGCTCTGTTGAGATGGAAGAACCTGAGATATAAATTTGTTCTTTACTGAATAAAGAAATGATGAATGATAACTGGGATTTGAAAGGGAAGAAAGCTTTGGTGACAGGCGGAACCAAGGGAATTGGTTTGGCTATTTGCCAAATGTTCTTAGAAAAAGGTGCTGAGGTTTTTATGGTTTCCCGAACTCTTACAGATCTGGAATCACTCATCAAAAAACATAACAATTTATATGGAATATCCATTGATGTAAGTCAGAAGGATGCTCCTGAGAAAATCATTAAAGCCCTTCCCTCACATTGGCAATCATTGGAAATATTGGTAAACAATGTAGGGACAAATATCCGAAAAGCTACCTTAGATTATTCAGAGGAGGAGTATGATTTTTTAATGCAAACCAACCTTGCTTCTTGTTTTAGATTGACCAAAGAATGCCACTCCTTGTTGAAAAGTAGTGGTGGAGCTAGTGTGGTGAATATTTCCTCTGTAGCTGGAATTAATCACATTAAAACCGGAAGTATTTATGGTATGACCAAAGCTGCGATTAACCAGTTTTCCAAAAACCTGGCAGTGGAATGGGCAAAAGATAACATTCGGGTAAATGCGGTTGCTCCATGGTATATCAATACTCCTTTGGCACAAACAGCTTTCAAAAAGCGGGGCTATCTGGATGCTGTATTAGAGCGAACTCCCTTAGGAAGAATAGGAGAACCCAAAGAAATTGCTGCACTGGTCACTTTTTTATGTATGGATGTGGCAGGGTTTATCACCGGACAATGTATTGCCGCAGATGGTGGTTTTTCAGTAAATTCCTTCAATTAAACATCTCTATCTTTATAGCAGAGAAATTACCACCTTTCTATTAAGCTTTCAAGTCTCACAATGGAAAACAAATGCAAACAAGGTTAATTTTGTAAAACATGGGAAAAATATCTTTTGACGAAATTTCCAATTCTAAGGCATTATTTAATGCGCTTTCTAAAGCCCTGGAAGAAATTTTTGAGCAAGGAGAGGTACAAAGTATTGCTTTCTTTATCATAGAAAAGGAATTTGGATTAGACCGAACAAGAGTTTTGGCCGATTACCCTGTCAATATGGATAAAGTTCATGCGTTAGGCCATATTCTGGACAGATTAAGGGCTAATGAACCTGTACAATATATTTTGGGGGAAACCGAATTTTTTGATTTGACATTTAAGGTAAATCCCACTGTACTAATTCCCCGCCCGGAAACTGAAGAGTTGGTGAGTTTGATTATTCGGGAAAATAAGCATAAACAAAACCTGAAAATAATGGATATTGGGACGGGATCCGGTTGTATTGCTATCTCACTAGCGAAAAACCTGCCTCAGTCTGATGTTTATGCCTTAGATATTGATGAGGACACCCTTCAAACAGCTCAAACAAATGCCGATTTGAATATGGTTAAAATTTCCACCATACATGGAGATATCCTTAAAGATGAAATTTTAAAAGTTTTTCCTAAACCTGATGTGATTGTGAGCAACCCACCTTATGTACGGCAATTGGAAAAAGTGGAAATGGAGAAAAATGTACTTGAGCACGAACCTGAAAAGGCATTATTTGTACCTGATAACCAACCATTATTGTTTTATGAAAGAATCACAAAATTAGCCTCTGAAAAACTTATGTCCGGGGGGAAATTGTATTTTGAAATAAATGAAGCATTTGGTCCAGAGACTAAAAAATTATTACTTGAAAACGGTTTCAAAGATGTTGAAGTGTTTCAGGATATGCAGGGAAAAGACAGGATGACAAAAGCCATAAAATAAACAACAAATCTAATTTCAGGAATATTTCACCATTTCTCCATTCTTATAAATTACTTAAAATTAAAGTCTAAATTTTAGGTAGTTCCTTATATGTTTTAAAAAAGTTATTCTTTTTACGTAGATTATCTACGTTTTAATTTTATATTTGTACGTATTTTTACTTAAAAATAAAATGAATACGTATAATTTACGAAGTGCTAACAAAACACTAATCCTCAATACTTTTGCCTTTACACTCTGTTTTGCAGCATGGATGTTAAATGGTACCCTGGTTACCTTTCTTGTAGATAATCAGGTATTTACTTGGAGTGCTGTTCAAATTGGCTGGTTAATAGGAATTCCAGTATTAACAGGTGCAATATTCAGATTACCAGCAGGAATTCTAACTGATAAATTCGGAGGGAGGCCTGTTTTCAGTTGCTTACTGTTACTAAGTGCACTTCCAATGTTTTTGCTTTCTTATGCCAATGATTTCTGGGGTTTTGCCCTTTGTTCACTTGGTTTTGGAATGACAGGGTCCAGTTTTGCTGTAGGGATTGCTTTCACATCCATCTGGTATCCAAAGAATAAACAGGGCACAGCCCTTGGAATTTTTGGAGCTGGTAATGCGGGGGCGGCCATCACTACAATGGTAGGTCCTAAGTTATTAGATTACCTTACTGATGGTAAAACAGTTTTAGAAGGATGGAGGATAATGCCTCAAATTTATGCATGGGTTTTGGTCGTTTTTGCGGTACTTTTCTACTTCCTTACTGAAAATAAAAAACCTGTTAGCAGCACAAAAACGATAGGAGGTATGTTGCAACCGCTTAAAAATATAAGAGTCTGGCGTTTTGGGCTATACTATTTTTTAGTATTTGGTTGCTTCGTAGCTTTTGCAGGGTGGTTAGTGCCTTATTACACCAATGTTTATGCTATGGATTTAGTCACTGCAGGAATTCTGGCCTCTTGTTTTAGTTTACCATCCGGAGTGATCAGGGCTTTAGGAGGATGGCTTTCCGATAAATATGGAGCTAGAACTGTGATGTACTGGGTATTAGGAACTTCGGTGGTGGTAAGTACTGCGCTTATCATTCCCAAAATGGATATTTATACAGCAGGAAAAGGTATTATTGCCAAAAAAGCTGGAATGGTCACTGAAATTACTGCTGATTATATAAAGGTAGATAATCAGAAATATGAACTTACACAGAAAGAGGGCACAATGGAAAATGCAGACGATGAATTTCATATTTTCCCGATTAAGGAGGTTTGGCAGTCTTCAATTGTGAAAGAAGGTGATATAGTAACAAAAAAACAGCTTATTGCAGAAGGAAAAACCCATATTTACTTTCAGGCTAATGTTTGGATATTTTCCATTTTCGCTATTATAATAGGCTGTATTTGGGGAATAGGAAAAGCTGCTGTGTATAAACATATACCCGATTATTTCCCAGAGGAAGTGGGTGTAGTGGGTGGAATGGTTGGTGTATTAGGAGGACTGGGTGGATTTTTCTGTCCCATCATATTTGGATATTTGTTACAAGGCACTGGTCTCTGGTCCAGTTGCTGGCTCCTTATGTTGTTTTTAGCAGGAATTTGCCTTATTTGGATGCACAGGGTCATTCAAAATATGCTGAATAATAAATCTCCACAATTAGTTAAGGAAATTGAGGAAAGAGAGGAGACGCCTTCATCCATAAAAAAGGGAGGTTTAGTGGAAGTTTTGAAATAATACAATAATCTTAACGAAAACAAAAAAGCTCTTCAGTTGATTTGAAGAGCTTTTTTGTTTTTGAGGTATACTTCTTTCCATTAGTCAATAGAAAAGAATTCCTGGCTTTTACTTTTATGCAGGTTTCTTACCTTTTCTATATGAAGTCTGCTTAATTCTATTCCTTTTTCATCTAAAATCTGCATAAAGAAAATTTCAGAAGCTTCTGTATTTAAATCGTGATGAAAGGCAAACTCAGGCTCACTAAAATTTCTTTTTAAAACAATTTCACCCTTTGAAGTGGTAAGTAAAATTTGTAGGTTGGATTTGCATTCCTGAATTTTTACCACTAAAAATCCAGCCTCTTCCTTTGTCTCCATTGTGAAAGTTTTGCTGGAAGTTTCAGAAGCGGTAATTAAGAAATTTGAATTTTCATCTAAATAACTGTGGATGGAAAAACCTTCTCCGGATATTCTCTGATTGGATGCCTGAAGGTTTGGAGAAGTTTGTGCTGATAATGAGCTGGATATTAATATTGTTAAAGCCGTATAAATAATTTTTTTCATCTGTGTATCATTTGTTTAGGGATGAAACTGGGCAACAAAATTAAATTATAGCCTCTCTTGAGACTAAATTTAAATTCGGTTATGAACCTTTTCATCTTGTTAGTTTTAGTTTGCTATTTGGCAATTGTAAAGCTAGAGAAATATCAATTAGGATGCCTTTTAATTTCTGCCAGATGAATTAATATGTAGGTTTTGGGGAATTAAAATAGTGAAAAATTTTATCGTATTGGGTAAATGCAATTGAAGTGGTAGGTATACTAAAGCAATTGTTTGAAAAATTTTCTTAATAAGTTTTAAAGCCTTGCCATCATATCCATTAACTTTTCAAAATCTCTGGTGAGATCTCTGTAAGATTTTGAGTAATTATTGATTAAAACACTGAAAATAAGCTTTTTTCCTGATAAAGTATTGACATACCCTGTATAACCTCTAACTCTTCGGATATAACCACTTTTGGACCTGATTCTGCCATCTGCAGCAGTTCCTTTTCCCATATATTTTACTGTACCGTATTTTCCTACTAAAGGAAGTGAGTAATAATAGTACTTGGCTTCATCATTTTGATAGGTTAGTTTTAGAATTTCTGCCATCTGCCTGGCAGAGATCAAATTAAACCTGGACAGGCCACTGCCGTCTTCCAGAAAAACTCCCGTCATGTCTATTCCTTTAGCTTCCCAGTATTCCTTTATAGCTTCTTCTGCTTTGGCATTGCTTCCTTCTCCTTTTAATTTGTAGCCAATCATTTTAAAAATGGCTTCTGCAAAAAGGTTTACACTCTCAAAATTGGTTTCTTTTATGATTTCGTTGTAGGGAGCCGAATGGTGGGTGTAAATATTGATTCTGGTTTTATCAGTTTTACCGGATATTCGGCAGGTGGTGGCAGCATGAGAAACTGAAATATTTTTGGCTTCCAGGGCAAATTTTAACCTATCTGCACAGAAAAGTGCAGGATCCGGAATAGAACCTTTAATCATAAAATCACTGTAATTGGGAGGCAAGGTCCCTCTAATGTTTCTTTCATAGGAATATTCACCACCATAAATGTAAGCGTTATCCCCCGAGCCTTTTTTACCTGTAATTATCTCATTTTTAAAATTGAGTCCGGGAATTTTTGGCTCCATTCCCATAATAGTGGTTGGATCTCCCTCATTTGCTCCTGTTTTAAAAAATAACCTGTACTGATTTTCATTAATGCACAGGCCGGAAGCCCCGGCTCCATAATAATTACCCATGTCATCCCAGGTCCAGGAATCAGGGGTCATTTGTGTTTCAAAAATGCTGGCATCGCCAATTACCGCCCCATTAATTTTACGGATGCCTTTTTCAATAATTCTATTTGCAAAAAAGTCCATTAAGGAGGGCATATTATCCGAACCCAAAGTGGGATCTCCTCCGCCCCGGATGTAGACATTTCCATTCAATGTTCCATCCTCAGTAAGTACCCCGTCATATTCAAGATTGGTTTCAAATTTAAAATCTGCACCAAGCACTTCATAACCAGTGGCTGTGGTAATGGCCTTCATGGTGGAAGCAGTTGCCATTCCCAAATCAGCATTATAATCCATTAGTGGTTCATTTGTGGTAGAAGAGGTGAGATAAAATGAAAGGAGAGAACCTTTCATCTCCGGGTCTTTCTGCAAATCATCAAGGAAAACCTTCAGGTCACTGACAGTAGTTTTGGATTCAGTTATCGGAGTTTGACTATTGGAGGTTTTGAGTTGAAGTGCTGAAAAAAGAAAAATTGAAAAGAGGAGGAGATTTTTATATAACATACTTTGGATGATAGCAAGTGTTAGAATTAAGAAAAAATGGAAGTCGTTTGGTAAGGGAGAGTACAATAATAAAAAAAATAAGTGAGTGGAAAAACGAATATTATCATGAATTTCCACTCACTTGTTTATCAAAACTTTCAGCAAACGGCTTGTTAATTTTTAGCCGTTTTACTTTTTGAAAACTTACTTTTTAGTTTAACTGCCGGTACCCATATTTTGGAAACCAGGTATTTTAATGTTCCCCCTTTTTCCTTTTCAATGTGCCATTCAGTGGTTCTGGCAGCTTCTTTTCTTTCCTCTTCTAGGGTATAGGCATAGGCCGCTATTGAAGTTCTAAAAGTGCCTTCCGGAAAATTGATAGGATCGTAGCCATGAAGAGTATAGCCTCTGCACAGCATGATTGTCATCTGGTTAAAAGGAACATCTACTTCCGTTTTTTCACCAGTCCTTTTGTCTTCTAATTTCAGTTCACCACCGTATTCCTTCTTCCAATCTTTATTTAAATACAAAAGCAGGTTGAGGTTTCTGAACCAATTTGGCTCAAGTGGGTGATAATTGAAATCTGCATGCATATCCAGAAAGCTTCCTGTTTTGCCCTGATGAATTCCCCCTCCGTAAAACTTCTGATCTACAAATACATCTTCATTGGTGATATAGGAAAGCAATTTCTGGAATCTTTCAGAAACTAAATCCTGATATAATTCCTCGAATTCCTCACCCATTTCCCTGAATTTCGATTTTTCGAATTTGTTTTTGGCAAAAATATAATCAGCACTTTTGGTTTCTATTTCCGGAATTTTGGCAAAGAGCTGCTCTATTTTTTCCTGATAGCAAAAATCTTTTATTCCCAGATGAGGAAAAGGTTTTGCATTTAAAAACTGTTCCCTCAATGCTTCTTTATTAGCCTCAATTAATTCGAAATTTATCATGATTGTGCTTTTTTAATTTTAATAATGCCAAAGCCATTTAAAATTTTAATAATAATATAGGCTGGATCAATTTCAAACCATTTAACCCCAAAGTTAGCCCTGCCTCCGTATTTGTGGTGGTTATTGTGATAACCCTCACCAAACATAAGAAAATCAAAAGGCAGTATATTTTTAGAAGTGTCACTCACTTTGAAGTTGACATAGCCAAACTTATGGGCAAACCAGTTGATTACCGCTCCATGTACAGGACCCATAATATAGTGAATGGGAAGTAACAAAAACATCCACCAATGTGTGGCAAATTGGATATAAAATAAAGTATAGAAAACTCCCCATCCTATTTTTGAGAACCATGAAGAAGCGAATTTATCAAAGGCTTTCCAGTTTGGAACTCCTTTTTTGTATTGTTCTTCTACCGGATACTGGTCTTTTTTAATTGCTGAATAAATGGTTTTGGTATCCCACATCATGGAAAATAAATTATCCGAATATTTTGGTGAATGTGGGTCTTTTTCGGTGTCTGGATAGGCATGGTGAAGCCTGTGCATCACACCATAGCCATAAGGACTGAGATAAGAAGAACCCTGACAAATCCATGTGATTACATAAAATACTTTTTCCCAGGTTTTGGACATGGTAAAGGATTTATGTGCAGCGTACCGATGTAAAAAGAAAGTCTGACAAAAAAGTGAGGCATACCAATGCCAGATAAAAAAGGCGATTATGATCATTTATTTTTTATAAAATGTTAGTAATTAAAATATTTAGGCAAAATGGAATACTTTCAACTTTTCAGTTAAAAAGTATTTAGTGAGTTATTTTTTGTAAAGTTCTAAAATAAAAACAACAATCCTTACTCAGGCAAATTGTATTTAGTTGAAACCAGAAAATTTCTGATTTATTCGGGAATTGTCCTAAAAATATAATCCCAAAGTCGGGTAGATACTCCAAAAGCTTTGTCCGGATATTTGTAATGGTGCAAAGCGTGAAATTTCCAAAGTGTCTGTAAAGGCTTAAATTTAGGTGCTTTATACCTGTGTTGGGCATAATGCAGAGTAATATACAACATGTACCCAATGAGAAAGCCTGGGAAAAAGCCAAATGCATAATTTCCCATTATCAACCAGAATATTCCGAAAATAAGGGAAACTAAAATGATAGCCGGAAGAGGAGGCATAGCCAGCCTTTTGGCATCTCTTGGATATTGATGGTGAATGCCATGACCCATGTGCTGAACGTTTTTTAGCCAATTCCAGTTGGTCTGACAATGATATACTCCCCGGTGCACCCAATATTCTGTGAAAGTCCACATCAGAACGCCTGCTGCAAATAGGCCTGTTAATTGTAATGTTGTGAGTCCGATTTTGCTGTAACCCAGATAAAGGACTGTAGTGGCAATAATTGTGTGCATAATCACCGGTACTTCTAAAGAGGTTCTGGTGAGTTTTTCTAATAATTTATTGTTGAAAAGTCTTCCTCTTTCAGTTTCATTTTTTCCATCAAATCTGGGTTGGAGGTGATCTGGTATTGTTGGATGTGCCATAATTCAGTTTTAAAAAATTTCAATTTTTTCTCAAAACTAAATGTGAGGTATAAATCATCCCATGATAAAAATCAGGTTTGATCCACCTGAAATTATTCACCCATCTGATCTTTTTTGAACTTCTCGTACATATCCGGGCGCCTGGTTTTTGTTCTTTCAAGCGATTTATTTAATCGCCATTCCTGAATTTTAGCTTCATTACCGGAAAGCAGGATATCAGGCACATTCCAATCATTGTATTGCGCTGGCCTTGTGTAAACCGGAGGGGCAAGTAAACCATCTTGAAAAGAATCGGTAAGAGCCGAAGTTTCATCGGAAAGGACCCCGGGTAATAATCGGATAATGGCATCTGAAACAACTGCAGCAGCCAATTCTCCACCAGAAAGTACAAAATCACCAATACTAATTTCTTTTGTTACTATATGCTCTCGAACTCTCTCATCAATGCCTTTATAATGTCCGCAAATAATGATTAAATTCTTTTTTAAAGATAGCTGGTTAGCCATGGGCTGGTTAAAAGTTTCTCCATCCGGAGTCATATAAATAATTTCATCATAAGTTCTTTTCGCCTGAAGTTGTTCAATACATTTGGCTATTGGCTCGATCATTAATACCATACCAGCACCTACACCATAGGCATAATCATCTACCTGTTTGTGTTTATTGATACTATAATCCCTTAAATCGTGAATATCTACATTTACCAACTCTTTGGTTTTTGCCCGATGTAAAATAGACTGATTAAACGGACTTTCTAATAATTTTGGAAGACAGGTGATGATATCAATCTGCATCATATTTTATCTGAATATTTTTCTAAAACCCAAAATTAAGAAATTAAAAGTGCAGGTTAGTAAGTAGTTGGACAGAAATAATAACCTTTTAATTTGTCAAACCTGGTGGATATTAAAAAAGGACTGGTACTTACTTAGAAATTTATCCTATTTTAGCTGTCTATTTATTTAATACTATAACCAAAATATAATGACAATAAACCATGTGGCCATTTGGACCAGTCAACTGGAAGAATTAAAAGCTTTCTATGAAAAATATTTCCAGGGAAGGTCCAATGAAAAATATGTGAACACTAAAAAAGGATTTGAGTCCTATTTCATTACCTTTAAAGAAGGAGCGAGTTTGGAATTAATGAGAAGAGTAGGAATGAACGAACAGGATAAAGATGCTGAAAAATTTTATTCGGGTTTTACTCATATGGCATTTTCTGTAGGAAGTAAGGAAAAAGTGGATGAACTGACAGAAAAAATGGTGAATGACGGATTTAAAAAACTGGATGGACCAAGAACTACCGGAGATGGTTTCTACGAAAGCAGCATCGTTGATCCAGATGGAAATATTTTAGAAATAACCGTTTGAGATAAAAAGGGGAGTCCGGGTGTGCTCACCAGAAAAAAATTAATGATAATTTAAAGCTCTGGAAACGAAAAAATCATTTTCAGGAGCTGCTGTGCACCACAAAAGTATTTATTTTGGCGAATGATTCTCGAAAAATAAGTAGGAGTACTAATGAGAAAAAAGAAATTACCAACCATCCCATTACTAAAAAAAGATCCCTTTGGTAATTATATTATTCTAAAAAGATTTTTGATTGGTGTGGTGGGGGCAGTGACCTACCCAAGGTTTGCCCTGACCAATTCTATGAAAATTGAGGGAACAGAGCATATTGAAAATCTCCCAAATACCAATGTCATTTTTCTATCAAATCACCAGACTTATTTTGCCGATGTCATTGCCTTCTACCATATTTTTTGTAGTGTAAAATGGCATTTTAAAAACACCATCAATTTTCCCCTTTATCTGCTCATGCCCAGAGTTAATAATTTTTATGTAGCTGCCGAAGAAACGATGAAGGATGGTGGAATGATTCCCCGGATTCTGAGCTATGCAGGAGCCGTAACCATAAAAAGATCGTGGAGAGCGAAGGGGCAAAATGTAAATCGAAATGTGGATGAAAATGCTTTCGATAAAATAAAAATGGCTCTCAAACAAGGTTGGGTAGTCAGTTTTCCACAGGGAACCACAAGCCCTTATGCACCAATAAGAAAAGGAACGGCTCATTTGATCAAACAACTCAACCCTATTGTGGTGCCGGTGGTGATTAACGGATTCAGACGGGCATTTGATAAAAAAGGACTTTTTTACAAAAAAAGGGGGGTAAAACTGGAAGTGAAATTTAAAGCGCCCATTGTGTTTCCCGATAATCTTTCCATAGATGAAATAGTGGAAACAGTGAGGGAAATAATAGAGCAAAATCCGGAAGAACATAAAAAAAATCCTGAAGGCTAGCCCTCAGGATTTTTATATGGCTTGTCATGAAAAAGCATTAAAAACGCTTTTCTCCGTTCATCCTCGTTTCTAGCCTCGAATATTGAAAATTAATCAAACGTATGGTTTCCACACTAAACTACTTCAATAAAGGATGAAACATTTTTGGCTAATCAATTACTAAAAACTCATTTTATGATAATGCTGTATATAAGCAAGACCGCCTTCAAAATTAGTGTGGGAAAGACTACTAGATACGGGAGATTTTTTTCAAGTCCCAAGTGGGAAAATATTGCAAATACCTTCCTTACTTGCTCGGAAGACCTTTTTGAAGGCAAGATTTTTTCGTCTATTTTTCATCGACTGGAAAAATAGACAAAAGCTAATTCATNATGCTTTGCTTATAATTTAGTATTGAAATTTTGGGTGAAAGGTCATTAATAAAATTAAAAAAGTTGCGAAAACTCCCAAAAATTTGCTTTCGCAACTTTTTTAAATTTTTAATATTCTACCCTACAAACGAGGATGATAAAAATTTATAATTTTATGCTTATTTCCTAATCAAAATACCAAACTCTCTCTCAAAACCATTGATTAACTTGTTCATGGTTTTATCAATCTGTTTGTCATTAAGTGTTTTGGATGGATCTTGTAAAATAAAACTTACCGAATAAGATTTTTTACCTTCACCCAAATTATCTCCTTCGTAAATATCAAACACATTGATACTTTTCAGGATATTTCGCTCTGCTCTTAAAGCAAAGTTTTTGATCTCATTGAAAGTGAGTTTTTTGTCCATTACCAGAGATAAATCTCTTCTCACTTCAGGAAATTTCGGGATTTCACTGTAAATAATTTTGGGATTGAATTTTTTAAGCAAATAATCCCAATCCACTTCTGCATAAAAAACTTCCTGACCTATACCTGATTTTTTAGCCAGTTTTGCATTTACTTTCCCAACTTTGGCTACTTCTTTTTGATTGATTTTGTAAATCAAACCATAATCCCAGCCGGCCTCTTCAAGTACCTCAGTACTTAATTGCTGATCGAAATTCATTTTGGCAAAAAGCGCATTCACAATAGCTGAAAGCGAGTGGAAACTTACAGGATTAGTTTTAGCCCTCCAGCTTTCCTGAGTTTCAGCTCCAGTCACGAAAATAGATAGCCAGCTATTTTCAGTATAGTTATCCTCTTTTTTGTGATAAGATCTGCCAAACTCATACAACTTTAGATCTTTCTGTCTTCTGTTGATGTTATAGGCTAAAACTTCCAGTCCCGAAAACAAAAGCGTTTGACGCATCACACCCAAATCTTCACTCAGGGCATTTAAAATCACTACATCATTTTCTGAAGAATAGCTAACCAATTCTTCTACATAGCTTGCTTTTGTAAGCGAGTTGGTCATCATTTCCTGAAATCCTGCTCCTGAAAGCATTTGGGAAATATCTCCTTTAATTTTATCAGGATCAACCTGTGGAAATTCCGCCAGATAATCAGCATTCAGATTTTCCGAAACTTCAATATTATCATAGCCATAGATCCTTAGAATTTCTTCAATTACATCGGCTTCTCTTTGCACATCCACCCTGTAGGGAGGAACTGCTAATTTTAATCCAACCTCAGATTTGGAGACAATTTCAATATCCAAACCAGTCAGTATTTTCTGTATTAAGTCCCTGTCTAATACTTTTCCAATAAGCCTGTCTACATTTTTGTATTTTATATCTACTTCAAAGCTTTGGATGGGATTAGGATATAAATCAGTAATTTCTGAAGAAATGTTTCCACCAGCCAGTTCTATAATTAAGTTGGCTGCTACTTTCAAAGCCTTTACGGTTCCATTAGGATCAATACCCCTTTCAAACCGGAATGCAGCATCTGTTTTTAAAGTATGGTACTGAGAACTTCTTCTGATGTAAGCAGGATCGAAATAGGCACTTTCCAAAAAGATACTGGTAGTACTTTCAGTTACCCCAGATTCCACTCCTCCAAAAACTCCGGCAATACACATGGGCTCTTCCGCATTGCAAATCATCAGGTCATTGGCTGATAATTTCCTTTCCTCTTCATCCAAGGTGGTAAATGAGGTGCCTTCCGGAAGTGTTTTTACAATTACCTTATTGCCTTTGATTTTTGCTGCATCAAAAGCATGAAGCGGTTGCCCCAAACCATGTAAAATATAGTTGGTTGCATCTACCACATTATTGATAGGTGCCAAACCAATGGCTTTCAATCTGTTTTTTAACCAGTCTGGAGATTCTTTTACCTGAATATTATTGATGGTTACTCCCGCATATCTCGGGCAGGCTTCTTCATTTTCCACCACTACTTCGATTGGAAGTTCATTGTTGCTTTCAGGCAAGGCTTCATTACCTACAGATTTAAGCGGTCGATCAAGTAGAACTTTTAAATCTCTGGCCACACCATAGTGTGAAGCACCATCCACCCTGTTTGGCGTAAGCCCAATTTCCAGCACATAGTCCGACTGTAACTGGAAGAATTCAGCAGCAGGCGTTCCATTTGGCAAGTCTGTATCGAGAACCATAATGCCATCATGACTTTCTCCAAGCCCGATTTCGTCCTCTGCGCAAATCATTCCCAAAGAAACTTCCCCTCTTATTTTTGCTTTTTTTATGACAAATGGATCACTTCCTGCAGGATATAGTGTTGCTCCTACTGTGGCTACCACCACTTTTTGTCCTGCAGCTACATTAGGCGCCCCGCAAACAATAGGGGATAATTCTTCTCCACCAATATCCACCTTGGTAATACTTAACTTATCGGCTCCGGGATGCTTTTCGCAAGCCATCACTTCACCAATTACCAACCCTTTCAACCCGCCTTTCACCGATTCAAATTCTTCAACTCCTTCTACTTCCAGTCCACTGCTGGTCAGTAATTTATCAAGTTCTTCTGGCGATTCAGTAAGTTCAATATATGTTTTTAACCAATCTATTGAGATTTTCATTATGCTTTATTTTTGCCTCCATTTATTATGGAGTTTTCTTGAATTTAAATTCAAGTCCAACGGACTATTAATTTCCCAAAAACCGCTACTTTACAATTTTAAAAGTGCTGTTTTTAATAATGAGTCGCAAAAATAATAGAAATATGAGATTCTTGTATACGAAACCCAAATTGCTTGGAGAAAACATAAAATTTTTACTTTGAGAGCTTTAGATTTCAGGTGAATGCCTTTTGTGAAAATTTCTGTCAGTCGATGGCTTGAATGAATTCGTAGTCAAACAAAAGAGCAAAATCCAACTCACCATTTTTATCGAAATAAGATTTTTTAGTGCAGTATCCTTTGTCATCATAACTGAGCATATACTTTTGGAGTAAGCTTCCATTATTATCAAAGTATTCCAGTGTTTCCAGTTGATTACTGGCATTATAATCCATTTTTAGCAAAGTCTTCGATTGGGTTACCGGGGCTACGTAGTCGAGATTTGCTTCCCACTCTTCTGTATGAATATGAGTGATAGAAGAAGGAAGCCCATAAGCATTATATTCAATTTCAAAGTTGTTGATTTTTCGGTTTGTAGTGGAGGGATTTTCAACCGTATTTATTGTGGAGTTCGATTGGAAGAATCTGGTATTTGTCCAGGTTTCCGGTTGTTTTTGCTTGTTTAAAATGATTTTTGTTTCCACCGTACTTTTCCCTCCTTCCTCAATCCTGTCAACTTTAAAATAATTTTCGTTTGCCTGAACATAATTAAGCCTGTTGGCAAACCCGTTTTCTTCCACAAGTTCCTTCCTTTTTCCCAAAGCATAGACCTCAGGTTGATTTAAGTATAAAAATACTTCCTGATCTATCAACCATTCATAACTTACCAGCCACTGAATACTTTTGGCATAAAAGTCACCGGAAAGTCCTGTGGTATTTTCAAGGGTTCTATTGTGTTTTAAAAGTGACCACTTCCCTTTTATCAGTGATAGAAATCTAGTTACTGGAGGGGCAATTTGTTTATCTTGAGTTTTACTATTATCAATGATTGGGTTGAATATTTTCAGGGATGTCTCCTCCACATTGAATTTTCCACTTTCTTCAAATAAAATGGTGCCAATTTCAAAGTTATGGGATGCTTGAAATGGTTTGAAAGCAATAGAGACATTTACTGATTTCACTTGCAAATTTTCGCCATTAGCTACATCAATATTATCGTCCAAATCATTTAGCGAACAAGAAAAACAAAGGCATAAAACAGCAAGTACTGGCATTGAAGCCAGGTATTTTGATTTTTCCATGGAGAAAGAGGGTTTTTGTGAAAGTTTGAGAATGCGTTGGGTGATCGGAATGTAGGCAAATGCCTGCCCTAATAATGGTCTTTTTTTACTGGCTAATTCAAGTAATGTGTGGGTATATTTTCTTTTGCTTTGATTTATTACGCTTTGTTGATCAGCAAAATACTCGTGTTCATTTTGCAGGGATTTTCTGAATAAGCGGAATAGGGGATTAAACCAAAAGATGACCTGTAAAATTTCCAAAATCAATAAATCAACACTATGCCATTGCCGAATATGCACCAGTTCATGTCTAATCAGGGTTTCCTGAGTTCCGGTGGGAAATAATGTTCGGTTGAAGAATACATAGTTGAAAAAGGAGAAAACCCGTTTTTCATTGCCATTCAATTTTACTTCAATAAAACCCTTCTGATTTACTTTTTCATTCTTTTTGATCAATCTGAAAATTCCCAATAATCTGAATAGCAATGAAATAAGAAAAATTCCAAATCCAGAAAAGTAAAGTATTGATAGCCAGTTGTTTTTGAAGAGAGTAGTTGTTTGTCTTTCTTCTGGGGCACTTTCCTGAATAAATGGCATTTCGGTAATTTCATCAATCTTATTTAGTTGATCTTTATTCTTTTGAGGAGGTACGATTTTGTTTTCAGAATTCTTGCCTGATTCCAGTTGGAAATCTTCAATCGAGTGGACCAACTTATGTAGCTTTTCAGCATCAGAGCCTATTTGTATCTGAAAGATTTGAATAGGTAAAACAAGGGAAAATAAAATGGCGCCAAGCAAATAAATTCTGTTCCCCTGGAAAAAAGTTGTTTTCCTAAAGTAAAACTGATAGGGTAGGTAAAGGCAAACCAGACATATAGCTGATTTGAGGGAATAGTACAAAAATTCGGTCATTTCCTGTTGGATAAATTAAAAAAGCCCTGATACGGCAATTCGGTAATAAATTCTATTTAAGGCTAATATAAAACTGAAAATTAAGTTTTACAACTAAAATATAAGTTTTGTAACTTAAGGTTAAGTTTTTTTGATGAGATCTTTTTGAAATCCAAAACAAAAGACCGCCAATTATTACCGCTTAATTTGTAGCCCGAAAGCTTTTAATATGTTTCTCGCCAATACAGATTTATGCACTTCATCCGGTCCATCGTAAATTCTGGCCCCTCTTTCATGTCGGTACCAAAAAGAAAGCACTAAATCATCGGTAAGTCCCAATGCGCCATGGGTTTGAATGGACCTGTCCAGTACTTTCTGTAATATATCGGCTACATAAAACTTGATAGTGGAAATTTCATTTCTCACAGCTTTGGCGCCAGATTTTTCCATTTCAAGGGCTGTATGTAAAACCATCAGTCTGGCAGCATTTATTTCAGCCCTGCTTTCCGCAATCCAGTTTTGAATGGATTGTTTTTCACCAAGTTTAACTCCGGGAGAAAGTTCCCTTTCCACTGCGCGCTTACACATCATTTCAAAGGCTCTTTCACATATCCCTATCCACCGCATGCAATGGTGAATTCTTCCAGGGCCCAATCTTTCCTGTGCCAAAGCAAATCCATGTCCTTCTTCTCCAATCAGATTTTCCAAAGGTACTTTGCAATCTTCATATTGGATTTCAGCATGACTTAAATAACCGCTTCCCTCTTCTCCCATTATGGAAATATTTCTGATTAAGTTGAAGCCAGTTGTTCCCGTAGGGACAATGATTAAGCTTGCCCTTTTGTATGGATTCGGTTCATTCGCATTGGTTACAGCCATCACAATGGCAAAGGAAGCACCGTCTGCAGCTGTGGTGAACCATTTATGTCCGTTAATGGTATAATTTCCACTTTCTTTTATGGCTTGTGTCGCCATAAGTACCGGGTTAGAACCGGCAAATTCCGGCTCAGTCATAGAAAAACAACTTCTGATTTCCCCATTGATCAAAGGTGTTAAAAATTGCTCTTTTAGATATGCTGATCCATGATGAAGCAGAACCTCCATATTGCCAATATCAGGGGCCTGACAATTGAATACATAGTGACCCAAAGGAGTGGTGGCCAACACTTCACTAATTTGGGCAAACTCTACCAGGCTTAAACCAAGTCCTCCCAGGCTCTCGGGAAGATGTGGATTCCACAACCCGGCTGATTTTACTTTTTCTCTCAGGCTATTTAATACAGGTTCAGATTCCTGGAATGATTTAGAAAGTATCCCACTTTCAAGCGGAATAATTTCTTCCTTTACAAATGCCTGAATTTTAGGAAGAATGGATTGAATTTTTTCAGTTTGGAATAAGGTTGTCATTGGAAAGAGGGATTAAAAATTTATCTATTTCTGAAATTAAGAAAAAAAATTAACTTAAAAGTAGTGTATAAAGCTTAGGGTATGATTTACTTTTTATCCTATTGGATTATACCAGACCTTTTCCCACCCACGGATTTTAAAATTTCTTGTTAAAAAAGCCCTATATTCAACATTGTTAGTTTACTTTGCCATGCAAAAATCACTATTGAGTCAGTTACACGCCTTTCATTCGGATTAAAAATCGATGAAACAGTCCATGACTGAATTATTCAGGATTATCATCAAATAAATATGAAAAACATTTGTGGCATATCATGGACTGAATCACAAATTTTAAACAGATGAAAATAATTATTGCAGGGGCAGGAGACGTTGGTTTCCACCTCACCAGATTACTCGCCAACGAAGAGCACGATATCGTTCTTATCGATACCAATAAAGATAAATTACAATATGCCTCAGATCATCTTGATGTGGTAACTGTGAGAGGAAAATCTACTTCTCATTCTGTGCTTACTGCTGCCAATGTGAAAGAAGCCGATTTGTTGATTAGCGTAACCTCATTTGAGGAAAACAATTTGCTTACAGCTTTAATTGGCAAGCGGATGGGAGCCAAAAAAACCATTGCCAGGGTAAGTAATACAGAGTTTTTAATTGATAATCAGAAATGGGACATGCAATACCTTGGGGTGGATGAAATTATTTCACCTGAGGCACTGGCATCCAAAGAGATTAAAAGACTTTTACAGGAGTCTGCCATAACCGATATTTTCGATTTTGAAAGGGGAAAACTATCGCTAATAGGTATTAGTATTGATGATGGTGATTTATTGCACAATAAAACCCTGGAAGAAACAGCTCACCTCAATCCCGGATTTAATTTTATAACTGTTGCCATACTCAGGAATCAGGAAACCATAATTCCAAGAGGGGATACCCGGTTTATGGTGAATGATCACGTGTATTATATTGCCCTGCCGGATGGAATAGAAAGGGTGTTGAAACTAACAGGGAAAAAGCGATCCAAGATTAAGAATATAATGATTTTGGGTGGTAGTAAAGTCGGCTTTCACACAGCCAAAGGCTTAAGCGAAAAATACAATGTGAAGTTGATTGAGAAATCGAAGGAAAAGAGTTTTGAGCTGGCTGATACGCTTGATAAAACCATGGTCATTAGTGGTGATGGAAGAGAAGTAGAGCTGCTGGAAGAAGAGGGAATTGAAAATATGGATGCTTTTATTGCCCTTACCGGAAATTCTGAAACAAATATTATTTCCAGTTTGGTGGCTAAAAATCACGGTGTTCCGAAAACCATAGCGCTGGTGGAAAATATGGATTATATCCACCTTTCTCAGAATATCGGGGTAGATACTATGATCAACAAGAAACTTATTGCAGCAAGTTTCATATTTCGGTATATCAGGGAAGGGCAGGTAATCGCTATTACCAGTATTCACGGGGTGGATGCTGAAATACTGGAATTTGTGGTTGGTAAGGATTCGAAAATTACTAAAAAGCCACTGAAAGATCTTCAGTTTCCCAAAACAGCTATTGTAGGAGGAGTGATAAGAGATGGCAAAGGGTTCATCACTATGGGTGACTTTTGTTTTAAAGAAAACGACAGGGTAGTTGTGCTTTCCAGGCCAGAATGTATTCATAAAGTAGAAGGATTCTTTAAATAAAATTTTAAAATCAGGGCTAAGCGAAAAGAGTAGATTTTAATGAGATTTAATTTTAAAATAATTGTCAGCATTGTAGGGTTGCTACTCATTATCAATGGCCTTTTTATGATCCTTTGCCTTCCATTTTCCATTTATTTTAATGAAGGGGACTGGAAAGCTTTATTGGTTTCTGGTTTACTGACCTATGCAGTGGGTTTTACCACCTGGTTCCGCTACAAAGATTCGAAAGAGAAAGAATTAAAGAAAAAGGATGGATACCTAATTGTTACCCTTGGATGGGTGGTGATGTCGGCATTTGGGGCTTTGCCTTTTCTTTTCAGCGGAGCCATTCCCAATTATACTGATGCTTTTTTCGAAACTATTTCCGGGTTTTCTACTACAGGTGCATCAATTTTAACAGATATCGAGTCTGTTCCTAAAGGAATTTTATTTTGGAGGAGCCTTACCCAATGGATAGGTGGGATGGGAATTATTGTGCTTACTGTGGCTATTTTGCCTCTTTTAGGGATTGGTGGCATGCAGCTTTTTGTAGCAGAGGCTCCGGGAATCAGTCCGGATAAATTAAAACCCAGAATTCAGGCTACAGCTAAACGATTGTGGTATGTATATGTCTCCCTTACCATATTAGAAACCGTCCTGCTTATGTTAGGAGGAATGTCTTTTTATGATGCCATAAACCATAGCCTTACCACCATGGCAACTGGAGGCTTTTCTACTAAAAATTCCAGCGCAGCAGAATTTTCTCCTTACATCCAATATGTGTTGATTTTTTTCATGTTTATGGCAGGAACCAGTTTTACTTTAAACTACTTTTTGTTTAAAGGAAAGCTTAGAAATATCTGGAAAAATGAAGAATTCAGGTATTATGGAGTGATCACCCTAGTTTTCTCGGCATTAGCTGCGATTACACTTTATTTTACTACCGATAAGGGAACAGAAGAGGTGATTAGAGAGGCTTTGTTCCAGGTGGTTTCTGTAATCACAACCACTGGTTACGCCTCAGCAGATTACCTACAGTGGAGTCCCTTCCTCATTTTTATGATCCTGATTTTAATGTTTATTGGAGGCTCGGCAGGTTCTACCTCTGGAGGGGTGAAAATCGTGAGGCATGTGATTTTACTCAAAAACAGTTTGCTCGAACTCAAAAGACAACTTCATCCTTCTGCTATTCTTCCGGTACGGTTTAATGGAAAGGCTGTGGCGCAAAATATTACTTACCATGTGCTGGCTTTTATATTTATCTATTTAAGCATATTTGCTATCGGCACGTTTGTGATTGCTGCCACAGGGATGGATTTTGAAAGTTCAATCGGTGCGGTGGCTACGAGTTTAGGAAATATTGGCCCAGGTTTGGGAACCGTTGGCCCTGTTTCGAACTTTGCCGATATCCCGATGGTTAGTAAATGGATTTTAGCCTTCTTAATGTTGTTGGGCAGATTGGAATTATTTACTGTTTTGATGTTGTTCACCCCATTTTTTTGGAAGAAAGTATAAAGCATAAACCCCGGACATTTCAGAAAAATTTTATAACTTCTATGATCAAAAAGTCCACCTGGCTTCACCTTCGAATCCCCTTTTCGTATTTCTTGTTTCCTGTCTACTTTTTTTCCTTAAGTGTAATCCCCGAACTTAATTTTTGGGATTTAATCATTTCCTTTTTGGCAATTCATCTGTTTTTATACCCAGCGAGCAATGGCTACAATTCTTATTTCGATAAAGATGAGGGAAGCATTGGGGGCCTGGAAAAACCACCTCCTGTGGACAAGGAACTCTATTATACCGCCCTGTTATTTGACTTATTGGCCATTTTGATTGCACTTGCAGGAGGTTGGCAATTTGCATTGGCTTTATTTATTTATGGGCTTGTTTCCAAAGCCTATAGTCATGATAAAATCAGGTTGAAAAAGTTTCCTGTAGTCAGTTGGGTGGTAGTTTCTATTTTTCAGGGAAGTTTTATTTTTCTTTCTGTTTATCAAATGTTTACAGAGGAAAGCCTGGTGGAAATATTCCAAAATGAAGGGGTGGTGTGGCCAGCCCTGCTCAGCACGGCTATGCTAATGGGTTCTTATCCCATGACTCAGGTTTACCAGCATGAAGAAGATGGAAAAAGAGGGGATTTAACCATTAGTCGAATGCTGGGGATAAGGGGCACTTTTATTTTTACCATGGTATTCTTTTCATTGGCTATGGGAGGATTTGCCTTTTTCTATGTGAATTGGTTTGAGGAAATTTATGCCATTGGACTCTTTGCAGGCCTTTTTCCAGTACTGATTTATTTCCTCTATTGGTTTTGGCAGGTGTATAAGAACCCAAAGAAAGCAGACTTTAAATCTACCATGAGGCTGAATTTTATTTCTGCAACTTGTTTCAACTTATTCTTTTTTTCCACAATTTTGGCCAGACATTTAGTGACTGTTTAAAGTTTAACCTTTTGGTTGCAATGTGCAATCCAGGGAACTGGATTTCCCAAGCTGACATTTTTCGCCATAAAAAACAAAATTTAAACAGGCACTTAGCGTAATTCAATCAGGAATTATTTTTTAAACTTTATTTTTTACCTGTACGACCTGAGTGGAAGGAATTTTAGATTATTTTATTTATACTGAAAACAGGCCACTGTTATTTACCCAGGCTATTTTTTGGGGATTTTTTGGAGTGCTCATGCTAGTGTACCAATTAATTTATCCCTACAGAAATGTCCGAATAACGCTACTTACATTATTTAGCCTTTATTTCTATTATTTATCAAGTGGCTATTATTTTACCCTGTTATTATTTTCTACCCTGGTAGATTATTATATAGGAAATGCCCTTTTCAAATCCGAAAATCCTAAGAAAAGGAAAATATTGGTTACACTAAGTGTAATTGTGAACCTGAGTCTTTTAGGGTATTTTAAATACACTTACTTCTTTACAGATAATTTCAACAACCTTTTCGATACGGACTTACAAACCACCAATTACCTGGCATTAACCCTGAACAGCATTTTAAAACTGGGGATGGATGTTGGGAAAATTTTCCTCCCAGTGGGGATTTCTTTCTACACTTTCCAGACTATCAGTTATTCGGTAGATATTTACAGAAAAAAATTAGAGCCTGTAAAAAGCCTGGTGGATTTTGCCTTTTACGTCAGTTTTTTTCCACAGCTAGTGGCCGGGCCAATCGTAAGAGCTTCCGATTTTGTTCCCCAAATTTATAAAGAATATAAACTCTCTAAAGACGAGTTTGGAAGGGCTGTGTTTTTAATCCTGAATGGACTGGTAAAGAAAATATTCGTTTCAGATTATGTATCTGTAAATTATGTGGACAGGGTTTTTGCCAATCCCGATAGCTTTTCAGGCTTTGAAAACCTGATGGCGGTTTATGGTTATTCCATACAGATTTATTGTGATTTTTCCGGATATACTGATATAGCCATCGGGGTGGCTTTGTTGCTGGGGTTTCGGTTGCCACTGAATTTCAATAGTCCATATAAGGCCACCAATATCACTGACTTTTGGCGAAGATGGCACATTTCTTTGTCTACCTGGTTGAGGGATTATTTATATATTTCCCTTGGCGGAAATAGGAAAGGGCAAGTTCGAACCTATGTTAACCTATTGATTACTATGCTATTAGGAGGGCTTTGGCACGGAGCTCATTTGAGGTTTATCGTATGGGGGGCTTTGCATGGAATCGCTTTGGCCTTTCACAAAATGTGGATGGAAATATTTAAGCCAGGTAAAAATGAATCTTTTATTTCAAGACTAATTGCAGGGTTTATCACTTGTCATTTTGTAGCCTTTTGCTGGATATATTTCAGAGCAGATACATTTGCAGCAGCAAACACAGTGATCAGTCAGATAGCTACAAGTTTTCATCCTGAGTTGATTGGTGAAATGGTTTTTTCCTATAAAAATGTTTATGGTGTCATTTTATTTGGGTTTATTATGCACTGGTTGCCCGGAAGCTGGAAAAATTATGCATCAATCACTTTTAATAGAATTCCGGATTATGCCAAAGCGACTATTATTGTAGTGATCATTTTGGTGTTGTTTCAGGTGAAATCCTCAGAACTCCAGCCTTTCATTTATTTCCAGTTTTAACTATACATTTGCACGGATTTTGGGAAATCAAATTCCATATTAAAAGGACCTGGTGTTTGAAATTTTTAATTACTGTACAATTACGCTGTTTAAATTTCAAAAAATATTATATCTGGTTCTGAAAAAAGAACTATTATTTAATTTTCAAATAGGAATTTTTTTTCTCTAAATTAGCTGAAATTAAAGCATGAGGGACAATTTTTTAACCTTTTCGGAACGAGATTTTTTTATGTTGTGCATTTAGTCAATTCAATTTTATCCAAAGTCAGTAAGATTTTTAATAATCTTAAACCTTAAAACAAATTCATTATTTTTTTAAAATTATCAGAATGAAAAACTCAGGAAAATTCATACTATTCGCCTTTTTAGCAATTGCCAATTTGGGGATAATCAGTTGTAAAAAACAACCTGCGGCCACTGTGGTAGATCCTCAGGCAGAAGTTATTGCCAAAGCAAAGGCCGATTTAAGAGCGTTGTTAAACGATACTGAAAAATCTATTGAGCAAAAAGAAAAAGAACTGGCTGCAATTAAAGCATTAAATCTTACCGATCCGGAGGTATTAAGCCTGATTGCCCAGGTAGAGGAAAAAATTGCTGCTCAAAAAGCTGAGGCTTTAAGACTTGAAGAAGAAAGAAAAAGAAGGGAAGCAGAACTGGCAAGAGCCAATGCTCCTGAAAACCGATTGAGAAATTTCTTTGGCCAGATTTCAAATGCGCCAAGTCAGGGGGCTGCGGATGCTAATATCAATCAGGCTTTGGATATGTTTACTTCGCCAGATGCACCTGTGTTAATCATCATTAGCAAAGCCGGTGACCAGCCGGATTATGATCGGCCTACTACCATTCAGAAGTATCTTGAATACTTAAAAGATCAGAAAAAACCTGCTGATGCTATAGAAAATATAGTATTTGATGATAATGGAAAAATTAAAGAATTAGAACTTACAAAACTGAAATAAAAATGGCCAATATTAAAAATATATGTTTAGCTGCATTTATGACAATTTTTGCAGTAAGTGGTTTATTTGCCCAATCTTCTGAGCCTGAACTGGCACCTGACAGAAAGGCTGCAATTGATTCTCTTGCCCTTGAAAAAGTACGGGATTTGAGTAAATATATCAGTATTATCGGGGATAAAGAAACGCCTTTTTCTGAAGCAAACAGGGTAATCGAAAGAGCTATGGAGCTTTTTTCTGAAGGAAGCCAGATGGGTGTTTCTTCACTTGCCAGCAATGAAGTGAAGTATTACGGTGTGAGGACTTATTTCAGGAGATTAATGGCTCTGAATTATGATAAGGTGAAAATTGACTGGTTTAATATTCAGTATATCAGTGATTTAGAAAGACAGCCTGATGGTCGATATGTGGGAGTAATTACCATTTACCAAAGGTTTCAGGGAATTACTGAAGACGGTATGAAATATCAGGATACAACCAAGAAAGATATTACCGTATATGTAGAAAGAAAACAAACCCAGATTGGAGGCCGGTTAATTGGTTTCTGGGATGTGTTGCTGGGAGATATTCGTGTAAGTGAAACTACTCAGTGATAGATCTAAATGCAACTTATAAGGAAAGTGACCTTTCTGCTTACTGTGGAAAGGTACTTTTTTAAGGTGTATTAAATAAGTCTAATTTATTCTTGAAATTATTTATAAATAATTGATTTATAAATATTTACGATTGGTTTTTGAATATACAGTTATGCTGTTTTTTGATTCTCAAATTATTTTAATTTCAATGTAACACTTCTACCACTTGGTTTCAATATCTGGAAAGGATTTATATCCATTCATCTGATTATACTTTTATTTAATTGTATTTTATTGATATTTATCCTCACAGCTATTGATAACTCTTTTCTTACTACAACGTACCAGTTATTTGTTCGTTACTGATGAAAAATTTGAAGATCTATGAAAAACCAAATATTTTTTCTCCTGCTATTTTTACCATTTGTTTCCCAGGCACAAATTATGAATTACCTTGGTGATGAATCGGCTTTATATGCCGAAACCAAACAGGTAAATCAATTTTTTAGGAGGTTTAATAATGAAGAGGACAAAAACGGAGTAAAATATAATCCTAATGATTCCCGGTACCATAACCTGAAAGACAGGGAAAAATACCTGAATATCCTTTTTGATGCTCAAAATACAAGTATTACTCCCGACCTTAAATCCTTGTTTTTAAGTCAGGTAAATAATTCATCCAATCCCATTTTTTTAGATTTTCATGGTGATGACTGGTATGCAGAAGTCAAAACAAAATTTTTGTATAAGGGAGCTGAAAAGACCATAGTGCTATTTCTGAAACTGGAAAAAGAAAGAATGGGCTCTAAATGGGTGCTTTACAATGCTTATTTTGAAGAATTTGCAAAGAAATTTTCTACTAGTTCAGAGGAGGACAAGCGATTCCTTCATCCAATGAGCCATGAACTTGATTTTATGAATTTAAGAAAGGCTTTTGAAGATGAAAGAAAAGTGGAAGATTATACCGAAAAGGAATTTCAGCCAGATCATCTCACTCTTTTATTATATGAAATAAAAAACGGAAATCTTAAATTTAAAACCGTTAATAATGTAAAATTCCACTTTTTCCAGGTAGATGACTGGTATTTTGAAATCGCTGAATTTAACAGATCAGGTTATAATACAGGGTGGTTGATTTCAAGTTTAACTCAGGTTCCTAATGCCCAAAAGAAAGAGTTTAAAGATTATGTACTAAGAAGAAAATAATTTCCCCATCTCCAAAATATATCTGAGACATTACAATTAAATTGCTCCCACTATATGCGAAATCTTGATCTTTTTTGCGAAAAGGACAAGATTTTGTCTTTTTGCACTTCAAATATTTTTTGAACAGAAAATTGTTTTTGTCCTAAATTCTACAGGCAATCATGTCATTTTTAAAAAGTTTTGGCACAATATAGGTAGATTCGCAAGTCTGATTTGATTTCGTTTAATTTGGACCTTAATTTCCGAAAAGTATTTCTTTAAGCATTCTGGTGTTATCTTTAGGAGATTATTCCAGCATTGAAACAAATTGAATGAGAGCCAAAATATTTAGATAAAGATTTAATTCTCTGGCAATGAGCCAGATATTATATTATTTAGCAAACTTTTTTAAACTTAATTGCAAATAACCTCTTACTGAAGCTATGCATATTTCTAGGTTTAATTTTATGAAAAATAGTGTTATACTGATTTTTCTTTCCCTTTTCACTTCCGGTTTAGTAAATGGCCAGACTGCAGATATACCACCAGAAGAACTGGCAGGATACAAACAGCAATCCGAGGATTTAGTAGCATTTCTTGAATTTACAATGAATACCCTTGGAATGGCAGATGCCACTGCCGAGGAAAAAGATATTATCATCAACCAGAGTTATATAAAGTTATTTCGTGATGATAAAGTGCAAATAGAAGACGATCTTGATGAAAACCGTGATGTGGTGTCAAACAAGGATGTTCAGGCCTATTTAAAGGATATAGATTTCTTTTTCAATGAGGTAAAGTTTGAATTTAATATCGAGTCAATAGAGCATTTTATTAATGATAATGGTCAGCTTTACTTCAAAGTGACTACCAATAGGAATTTACAGGGAATTACCATTGATTCTGATACGGTAAATGCCAATAAGGTCAGGTATATTGAAATTAACCTGGACAGGGTAAATAAGGATTTAAAAATTGCTAGTATTTACACCACAAGGCTGAGTCTGGAGGAAGAACTGACTACCTGGTGGGCAGGCCTGGATTATGATTGGCAAATGACTTTCAAAAGGGCAATAACTGTAATTGATGATACACTTTCATTTTCCCAAATAAAAAGGATTGTGGAAAAAAATGAGTTGGATTTATCCAAAAATGAATTTGTGACAGATCTTTCTCCAATTAGTAAATTGACCAACCTGAAGAAATTAAATATTTCGAACACCAAGATTAACGACTTGGGGCCACTAAGCAGCCTTACAAAATTAGAAGTGCTTAATTGTTCTCATACCATGGTGAATAATCTGGAACCTTTGAAATATTCTATAAATATCAGGGAAATTCATTGTAACAATACTTTGATTACAGATATTACTCCACTTAGGAATTTTGCCAAGCTGGAAAAGTTGTATTGTTTTACTTCACCCATAAATAATCTGGTTCCTATTTCTGCCCTGCCAAACCTGAAAGATTTAAGGATTTATGATACTCCAATTTCTGATTTGTATGCAGTGGCCAATTTGCAGAGCCTTGAAATATTAAATTGTTCTTATTCGCAAATAAGCGATTTAAGCCCGATTAATGGGTTACAAAACCTGAAAAGGCTGGATATAGAAAATACTAAGATTACCGATTTATCGCCACTTAGTAATATAAAAAGCCTGAATACCCTTTTTTGTGATAATACCCAAATCAATACGCTCAATCCTTTAAAAGGGCTGCCCAATCTGGAAAGGGTCTATTGCGATCATACTTTAATTACAAGAGAGGAGGCGAATAGATTCATGGCTGCTAAACCTGCCACTTTGGTTATTTATGAATCAGAAAGACTGAAGAATTGGTGGTTAACGATGTCCCCTGAGTGGCAGGAGATTTTTTCTCTTTTTGTAGAAATAAGCCCTGATCCTTCTAAAGAACAATTACAGACAATTGCCAATTTAAGCGAATTGGATATTTCGGGAAATGCTTCTGTTACTTATATCACTCCACTTGCCGAGTTAATCAACCTTAAGAAATTAAATTGTTCGAATACCCAGGTGAGTGATTTATCACCCTTGAAAGATTTGCTGGATTTGCGGGAATTAAATGTAGCTCAAACCAAAATTGTAGGTACAGGTCTTGATCCTATCAAAAATCTGAGCAATTTAAAGAAACTGGATATCACAGGAACAGCCGTAACCACACTTCCTTTTGGTAACCTTAATAGTTTGGAAGAATTAAAGTGTGATAATTCCCAAATTGCCTCTCTTGGTCCAATAAGCAGTCTTAAAAACCTGAAATTAATTTATGCAGACAAGACCAGTGTTTCCAAAAAAGAGGCTCAGGAATTTGCAAAATCTCATCCGGGCGTGGTGGTAATATACCAAACAGAGGCTTTGGAAAGCTGGTGGAGAGGATTGGAAAATGAGTGGAAGAAAATCTTTAAAGAACAGGTTACTGTTTCGGATAAACCCACCAGGGAACAACTCCACAAGGTGGTAGGTCTGTCAAAATTAATTATCCCTTCAAATAGCAGGATTATTAATTTAAACCCGGTAAAAGATTTATTTGCTTTGAAGGAATTACAATTTACCAATACTTCTATCAGTGATCTTTCTCCAATAAGTGAATTAAAAAGTCTTGAAATTTTACAGTGTTCTAAAAATCCCATATATGAACTGGATCCTATAAGTGGTTTGGTTAACTTAAAATATCTAAACTTTGAAAATACTCCTGTCAAAAAGTTAGATCCGCTTGAAGGTTTGATTTCTCTGGAGGAAGTTAAGTGTTCTGCCACACAAATTAAAAACCTGAAACCACTTGAAGACCTCCCTTCTTTAAAGAGACTGGAATGTTATAATACTAAGTTGTCATCTGGAAAGGTGGAAAAATTAAAGAAAAATAAGCCTGGCCTGGAAGTAATTTATTACTAGTGGGTTGGTTCTGATGTAGATTCTTAGGGCGAATTTGAGGTTAGGTGGCTTTGAATTTGGGATAGGGAATAAAAATAAATTTGGCTTTGTATATTAATTTGATATACACTACCTTTGCACGTTATTCCCGTAGACTCCTCACGGGAATGCAAAACTATAAAAAACCAAGTAAAGAATTACGTTCTTATAAATAATAAATTTAAATAGCCTTGGCAACGATTAGATACGGTAGAAAAAATTTCGCATCAATTCAAAATGTATTAGAGTATCCTGATTTTCTGGATGTCCAGTTCAAGTCTTTTAAAGACTTTTTTCAGTTGGATACTCCCCCTGAAAGCAGGGTTCATGAAGGATTGTATAAGGTTTTCGCTGAGAATTTCCCAATTTCGGATTCCAGGGATAATTTTGTTTTAGAATTTATTGATTATACAGTTGACCCACCAAAATATTCAGTAGGTGAGAGTATTGATCGAGGACTTACCTATTCGGTTCCATTAAAGGCAAAATTGAGGTTGTCCTGTAATGATGAGGATAACGAAGATTTTGAAACCATAGAGCAGGAAGTTTTCCTTGGAAATATTCCTTACATGACCGAGAAGGGATCTTTTGTGATTAATGGAGCAGAAAGAGTAATTGTTTCCCAGTTGCACAGATCACCAGGTGTTTTCTTTGCTCAAAGTAAGCACACTAACGGTACAAAATTATATTCTGCCAGGGTAATTCCTTTTAAAGGATCCTGGATAGAATTTGCTACGGATGTTAATAATGTGATGTATGCCTACATCGACCGGAAAAAGAAGTTTCCGGTTACTACACTCTTAAGGGCTATAGGCTATGGATCAGATAAAAATATTCTGGAGTTATTTGGTCTTTCTGAAGAAGTCGAGGCTAACGAAAAGGAACTCAAGAAAATTGTGGGTAGAAAGCTTGCTGCAAGGGTGCTTAAAACCTGGACAGAGGATTTCGTGGATGAGGATACTGGAGAGGTGGTTTCTATTGACAGGAATGAAGTTGTTTTAGAGAGGGATTCTGTAATTGATGAGGAAGGAATTGAAACCATTCTTGAATCAGGGGTAAAACATATCATACTTCACAGAGCTGATATCAATATCGCTGATTACACCATCATTTACAATACGCTTCAAAAAGATAATTCAAACTCTGAAAAAGAAGCAGTTGAGCAGATTTATCGTCAACTAAGAAATACTGAGGCTCCTGATGAATCTACAGCGAGGGAAGTTATTCAAAACCTTTTCTTCAGTGATAAAAGATATGATTTAGGAGAAGTAGGAAGATATAGAATTAATAAGAAATTATCTTCGGATACTGATATTGATACTAAAGTATTGACTAAAGTTGATATTATTAGTATTGTAAAATACCTGATCACCCTGATTAACTCTAAAACTGTAGTGGATGATATTGACCACTTAAGTAACAGAAGGGTTAGGACTGTAGGTGAGCAGTTATTCTCTCAATTTGGTGTTGGTTTAGCCAGAATGGCCAGGACAATCAAGGAGAGAATGAACGTAAGGGATAATGAAGATTTCAAACCTGTTGATTTAATTAATGCCCGTACTTTGAGTTCTGTGATTAATTCCTTCTTTGGAACTAACCAGCTTTCTCAGTTTATGGATCAGACCAACCCATTGGCTGAAATTACCCATAAAAGAAGAGTATCAGCATTAGGTCCAGGTGGTTTATCAAGAGAAAGAGCCGGTTTTGAGGTAAGGGACGTTCACTACACACACTACGGTAGATTGTGTACCATTGAAACTCCTGAAGGGCCAAATATTGGTCTTATTTCTTCTCTTTGTGTATTTGCCAAGGTAAATAGCATGGGATTCATTGAAACTCCATACAGAAAAGTGAAGGAAGGTACTGTAGATATGACCGAAAATGTAGAATATCTAAGTGCCGAGGAGGAAGATGATCATTACATCGCTCAGGCCAATGCCCCTTTAGAAGATACCGGAAAATTCGTAAACGATAGGATTAAGGCAAGATTTGAAGGTGATTTCCCTATTGAGGAACCAGACAAGATTTCTTATATGGACGTTGCGCCAAACCAGATTGTATCTGTTGCGGCTTCAATGATTCCTTTCCTTGAGCATGATGATGCGAACAGGGCCCTGATGGGATCGAACATGCAGCGTCAGGCTGTGCCTTTGTTAAGACCACAGGCTCCAATTGTGGGAACTGGTTTGGAAAGAAGGGTTGCTTTGGATTCAAGGTCACTTGTAATTGCTAAGGAAGATGGTGTAGTTGATTTCGTAGATGCTACTACCATAAAAATAAGATATGATCTTAATGAAGATCAAAAATTGGTTACCTTCGATGAAGAAGTAGTATCTCATGATTTGACCAAATTCAGAAGAACCAACCAGGATACCTGTATTAACTTAAGACCTCTGGTAAAAAGAGGGGATAAAGTGAAAAAAGGTCAGGTATTGTGTGATGGCTATGCTACAGATGGAGGAGAGCTTGCATTAGGTAGAAATATGCTTGTGGCCTTTATGCCATGGCAAGGATACAACTTTGAGGATGCTATTGTTATTTCCGAAAAAGTTGTGAGAGATGATGTATTTACCTCACTTCATATCGATGAATTTGAGTTAGAAGTAAGGGATACTAAAAGAGGTGAGGAAGAATTAACTTCTGAGATTCCAAACGTAAGTGAGGAGGCGGTTAAAAACCTTGATGAGAACGGTATTGTAAGAGTTGGAGCAGATATTAAAGAAGGTGATATTCTAATAGGAAAAATTACTCCTAAAGGAGAAAGTGATCCTACCCCAGAAGAAAAACTTTTAAGAGCAATTTTCGGTGATAAGGCTGGTGATGTGAAGGATGCATCTCTAAGGGCCTCTGCTTCTTTAAGAGGTGTGGTTATTGATACCAAATTGTTCTCCAGACCTAAAAAGGATAAGGATTTAAGACAAAAGTCTAAAAAAGAAGTTGAAATCCTTAAAAGTAAGTTTAGCAGGGATTTATCAGCCGTTCAAAATCTTGCATTATCCAAATTAGTGAAACTATTGGAGGGACAAACCTGTAATGGTATCAAACATAAGTTTGGTAATGAGATTATGAGTAAAGGAGTTAAGTTTTCTGATATGAATATCAAGTCTAACTTATTCCCGGAAGATAATCCTTACAGAGATGAAAGTAGTTATGCAGTTCCTGAGGAAGCTAACCTTTTAGGTGATCTTTTATTAGATAACTGGACTGATAATGAAGAAATCAACAGCCATGTGGCCGAGTTGGTGAAAAATTATAACAATAAGAGAAACGACCTTACCGGTAAATTCAAAAGAGACCGATTCACTCTTGAAGTTGGGGATGAATTGCCAGCGGGTATCGTAAGACTTGCTAAAGTTTATATTGCTAAAAAGAGAAAGCTTAAAGTAGGTGATAAAATGGCGGGTCGTCACGGTAACAAAGGGGTTGTGGCCAAGATTGTAAGGGAGGAAGATATGCCTTTCCTTGCTGATGGAACTCCAATGGACATTGTACTTAACCCACTTGGTGTACCTTCAAGGATGAACATCGGTCAGATTTACGAAACAATTCTTGGTTGGGCCGGATTGAAATTAGGTAGAAAGTATGCTACTCCGATTTTTGATGGTGCTACTGAGGATGAAGTAAATTCAGAGTTGAATGAAGCTGGGTTACCAGAAGCCGGAAGGGTTCATTTGAATGATGGACTTACTGGCCAGCAGTTTGATCAGCCTGTTTCAGTTGGTGTGATTTATATGCTTAAACTAGGTCACTTAGTTGATGATAAAATGCACGCCAGGTCAATTGGACCATACTCGCTTATTACCCAGCAACCTCTTGGTGGTAAAGCTCAGTTTGGTGGTCAGCGTTTTGGTGAGATGGAAGTTTGGGCACTGGAGGCTTTTGGTGCAGCCAATGTACTTCAGGAAATCCTGACTATCAAGTCTGATGATGTTGTAGGTAGAGCTAAGGCTTACGAATCAATTGTAAAAGGTGAAAACATGCCAAAACCAAGTGTACCAGAATCATTTAATGTATTGGTTCACGAATTAAGAGGTCTGGCATTAGAAATAACTTTGGATAATTAATTTATCCAAAATCCAGAAAATTAAAGCCCGGAAGTAATCATGCTTTCGGGCTTTTTTGTTTTAAACCGCCTTTCCGGTATTGTCCTGGTACTGTTGCCGAAGTTTTTTTAGTTCTTCTTTCATTTCACCGATAAGTTCTTGATTCGAAAGTAGCTCATACGTATTGTTAATTTCCTGTGGATCTGTTTCTAAATCATAAAATTCCCATTCATCGGTTTCGTAAAAATAAATAAGTTTGTACCTGTCATTTCGGATACCGTAGTGTTTGGGAACCATGTGCACAGCAGGGTATTCGTAATAGTGATAATAAACAGACTTTCTCCAGTTTTCAGGAGTATTTCCCTCCAGAATTGGCCGTAGACTCTCTCCCTGCATATCCTCAGGTATTTTTATTTGTGCCATATCAAGCAATGTTTCGGCAAAATCCAGGTTTGAAACTAAATCTGAATTTATGGTTCCGGGTTGAACAATGCCTGGCCATTTTACAATTAATGGCATGTGAAGGGATTCTTCATACATCCATCTTTTATCAAACCAGCCATGTTCTCCCAAATAAAACCCCTGGTCTGAGCTGTAGATGACAATGGTATTTTCGGCCAGACCACTTTTTTCAAGGTAATCCATCAACCTGCCAATGTTTTCATCAACAGAAGCTACACACCTTAAATAGTCCTTAATATATCTTTGGTATTTCCATTTCACCAAAGCTTCACCTTTTAAATCTGATTCCAGAAATTCCTGATTTTTAGGGTCATAAGCCGCATGCCATTTTTCCTTTTGGGTGTTATTCAATCTGGCATAGCTATTTTTTTTATATTCCGGATATTGGTCCAGGTTGGTAGAATCAATCAATTCCAACACCTTATTATCAAAAATTAAATCCATGTGCCGATCAATCTCCATTTCCTGCTTTGCAGCTCCTGAGGCCCTGGTATTATAATCGTCAAATAGGGTAGCAGGCTCGGGGATTTCTTTATCATCATATTTGGTCAGGTATTTATCATTTGGCAGCCACCTCCTGTGAGGCGCTTTGTGCTGGCTCATGAGCAAAAAAGGTTTATCCTGATCTCGCTGCTTTTCCAGCCATTCAATGGATAAATCAGTTACAATATCGGTGACATAACCTTCAATTTTTTCATTTCCCTCTGGTGTTTTAAAATCGGGGTTGTAATAATTTCCCTGTCCAGGTAAAACCTTCCAGGCATCATATCCCTTGGGTTCTGTTTTAAGATGCCATTTTCCGAAAATAGCCGTCTGATAGCCATTTTCCTGCATTAGTTTAGGAAAGGTTTGTTGTGTATTATCAAACTTATCTTCATTGGTTTTGAAGCCATTCAGGTGACTAAATTTTCCCGTTTGGATTACAGCCCTGCTTGGTCCGCAAATTGAATTAGTGACCATACAGTGTTTAAATAACATGCCTTCACTGGCCAGCCTGTCTATATTTGGAGTTTGATTTATATTCGATCCATAGGCACTTATGGCCTGAAGAGCATGATCATCAGTAAAAATAAAAAGTATGTTGGGTGGTTTTTGGGTGACCTGTTTTGGAGAAGAATTTTTACAGGCGGCCAGGGTTAAAATGACCAACAATGGAATTAAACACAGTTGTTTTTTCATTTTCAATTCAAATTATAAAATTTTTGATTTTTATTTATAGATGCAGATCAATGTGTAGCAGGAATTCTGGGAATTGTTAAAATTGATTTTTGCCTGCCATCAATATATTGGACACCATTTTCTGTGAAAATAGCATCTTCCTCCAGCATAATTCTGATTTCCTTATTCCACTCCTTAATAAATACTGATGCATTGAGTTCAATTGCATAAGCAGTATTGTAATGCAGTGGATAATCACCATTTACAGGTACTCCTTCCTGTGCATCCCACATGCCTAAAGTAGTTCCTGCAGCATGTCCATGAAACCCCAGCGGGTGAGTATAAATGGAAGGTTTAATCCCATTTGCAATGGCTTCCTGCCTGGACTTTTTAAGTACTTCGTTGCCAGATACACCCCCTTTGAAATTATTGGTAAAAATATCCTGTAACTGATTTCCCTTTTCAAATGCAGCTTTCAAATACGCTGGTACTTCGGTTTCTCCGGGTTTCAATACATAGGCATGTTGTTGGGTATCCGTGTTTAACCTCAGGTATTTGATGCCAAAATCAACATGCAACAGGTCTCCGGGTAAAATCACATTGGCATCGGGTCTTTTGGAGAAAGTTCTCAAATGATCAAAAGATTCAGGGTCAGCTCTTTGGACATCTACAGTGGGGTGAAACCAGGTAATCAGATTTAATTCCCTGATTTTTTCCCTCATCCACCATACTACATCTTCAGTGGTAGTCACTCCGGGTTGGATCACTTTATCGGAGAAAGCCTCATCGATGATTTCATGGGCAATCCGGCAAATCTGCGGGTAAATGGCCATTTCTTTTGGAGTTCTGGTTTCCAGCCAGCCTATGGCTAATTGCTCTGCTGAAACCAATTTCGAAGCATATTTTTCCCCTAAGTTTTTTTCTAATTCTTCCAAATCTGTTGCTGTAATGCCATCCGCTAAACCAAAAAATTCCGATTTGTTGATGCCAATTTTTTCAGGATTTCTTGCTTCAATAATACCCAAAAGTGCTTTCCACTGGTCAGGTTCTTTTTCTTTATCCCAGGCTTTTTTGAAGGATTTTCCCACATCGTATCGGGCAATGGCCAGGGTTTCAATGTCCTGATTATTACCTGGATCGTACATCACCAAAATGGTTCTTCTTCTTGCTGCAAGCCATGTGGCCGGTAGAAAAGTTTCGATTACAGGGTCTTCATTATACTCTCTGGAAATGACCAGCCACATATCTATACCATTACTTCTCATTAAATTAGGGAGTACGGTTTTTATCCTGTCTTCCAATAAGTTATCAATAACTGTTGCTCTTTCCTTCATAGAAAGAATTTTTGGGTATTTGCTGTTTTGTGCCTGCAGAAAGGTGGAATAAGACCATAGAAAAGGCAGGCACAATAGGAAGATTGTTTTTTGCATGTGGAAGTGGTTTGAATGATTTTGTTTAAAAAGTAATGAAAAGTTACATCATGTGGGCAATTTTCCAAAATTCAACAACCTGTAATTCAAATTGGGAATGAGACGAAATGATAATTATTATGCCTATAAGGCCCAGTGATTAATTTTGGCAATGGGGTTGAAATGAATAAAAAAGCAAAATATATGCTTTAGCGATATCTAGAATGATATTTTGTAAACAAAGAACAAGTCCGAAATACATTAGGTTTTTTAACAAAAAGTATAGCTCATAATGGAATAATATTTGTTATGCCATGGGGGTAATTCCACTTTGTAAGGATTCCATAAGCTTTTAACATATGTTGACATAATGAAAATAAAATTAGGAAAAACTTACATGGAATTTGATTAATTTTGACACAAATAGCTGCCTTGAATGCCGATTAAAGCAAATGTCCAAACTGTAAAACCCTGATAATCACCTACTAACTCAGGAAAGGCATGATCAATTAACCGAATAATAGTATTTCAAAAAGACATTTAGGGAATAATGAATTTGTTTAACCAAAAACATTATATGAAATCAAGAAATTACGTAATTACAACCCTGTTTTTATTATTAGGGATAATACCAGCTTTCAGCCAGACTTCGCCACCAAATATTTCTATTTCCACACCTCAAGAATTCTTTGAGGATGATGGTAATGTAACTATTGATATTACTGGTATTGATAATGGAGATGGAGGGACTGATGGAATAACTACTTTTTCAGCAGTGATACCCAATCAGGAAGATATAAATAAAGGTCTAATAAGTAACTTAAATGCTCGATATTTTGGAGGTGGGTACGGAAGAGTAACCTTTCAAACAGAGCCAGACAAATATGGCACAATTAATATAAAAGTGACTGCAACTGATAATGATGGCTCCACCGATGTGTCTTTTGATTTAAAAATTCTAGAGGTAAATGATCCTCCTGTGATTTCAGGAATTCCTTCTCCTACTACAATTTTTGAACTGAATGATCAAGGAAAATCACCAACATCTTTTTCTTTTACTCCATCAGTTACTGATGTGGATAATGTGCCCGCGGATTTTCAATTTACAATTCAAAATAAGCCGTCCTGGATGAATTTTAATGCTCAAACAGGTGAATTGAGTCATAATAATTCTTTTCCGACTCTAAGTGAGGTGCAAACTTACAATGACATAATTATTAGTGTAAACGATGGATCAGGATCTGGAGAAATTTCACTTCCATCATTCTCCTTAACAATACTACCAGTAAACAGTGCACCTTCTTTTAATTTAAGTAATAAAATTTTTAATATTACTGAGAATGCAGATGAACAGTTGGTAGAAATTACCAGTCTAAGTGTAGGGCCTAATGATGGTGGACAAGAGTTTACATCTTTAGTAGTGACGAGTTCAAATACAGATTTAATTCCGAATGGAAACCTAATTTTAGATCCGGGTTTTGCTGCGAATAAAACTAAATATGATTTAACATTCACGCCTGCAGCGGATAAAACTGGTACAGCAATTATTACAGTAACTTTAAAAGATAATGGAACTGATAATAATACTTTTTCGGATCAGATTTCTGTGACTGTAAATGCCTCCACTGTAAATCTTGCCCCGACAATTGATCCGGTTGATCCTATAAATATAAGCGAAGATGCTCAAAACCCTCCTTTTATTAAATTGTCAAATATTACTTCTGGAGATGATATATCGGATGTGACTAAAGTATCTGTTCAAGTTTTAAATGGGAGTTTGATAAAAAATGCAGAGATCTTAAATTTTGATGTGGATGCTGAAACAGCAGATTTAAAGTACGGTTTAGTGGAGAATGCCAATGGAAATGGGATAGGGGAATTGAGAGTAATAGTTGAAGATAATGGTGGAACTTTAAATGGAGGGGATGATACCAAAAGTATTGATATTATAATAAATGTTAGTCCTGTAAATGATGCTCCTGTAATTAATGGTCAAACTGATGATTTTGGATTTGATGAAGGTAATACATTCGTAGTTAATTTAAGTCAATTAGATTGGGAGGATGTTGATGGGGATAATGTTTCCTTAAATGTTTTAACAGGAGACAATTATTCAATATCTACTGAAAATAATAAAAGAATTATTCCAAACCAGGGTTTTACAGGACTTTTAAAAATTAATGTTAGCCTAACGGATGTTCCAGACGAAGGGGTTGCAAAAACAAGTAATGAGTATGAACTTGAAGTAACTGTAAGGGATGTAAATACCGCTCCAATTATTGATGGTTTCAAGGATGGTTACGATAACTCTATAGATGAAGAGCAAAGAAAAAGAATTTCAATTAATAATTTTAATATAATTGATGATGCTGGAGATACTCACAAGTTTGTTTCGGTAGAAGATGGTACAAATTATACACTGCCTGAAATTCGAGATGATTACTTTGATATTCAGCCTGTAGAAAATTATTTCGGAGAAATTAATGTAAAGGTTAAAGTAAAAGATCAACTTGGGGTTGAAAGCACAGTTTCGACTATGCTCTTTAATGTAATAAATGTAAATGATCCACCCGTAATTACAGGTCAAACTTCAGGTACTTTTAATGACGTAGATGAAGATAAGGAGATAGAAATTATCCCTGCATTGTTAACCATATCTGATCCTGACAGAGAAACAGAGTTTACAGTTATAGTTGACAATGGAAGCAATTATTCCGTTAAGGATGGAACTACTGTGGTTCCTGCTAAAGATTTTTTTGGCGAACTGTCTGTTCCAGTAAGGGTTAAGGATGGAACAAGTGGTTCGAATAATACCAGCAATACATTTCAATTAAAAATTGATGTCCTCCCGGTAAATGATGCACCCACCATTAACAAACCGAATGATATTACTATTGATAATGATAATGGAAATCCTTTCAGTGTAGTACTTTCCAATATTACAAGAGGTCCTAATGAAGATGATCAGAACATTACAGCTTCTACCATTGTAGTAAGCAGTTCGGATGAATCATTAATCAAAAAGGATGAAATTGAAATAATTTATACTAAAAATGCCCAACAGGGTATCTTAAATATAGATCCTGAGGACGATAAATCTGGAACAACTACCATTACAGTGAAAGTAACAGATGATGGCGGAGTGGAAAATGGTGGAGTTGACACCAGGGAGGTAACTTTTGATGTCATTATTGTGGGAAAAAATAACAAACCAGAGATTGATAATATTGATAATATTGTCACTTTTGAGAATGACAAACAGGAAAGCATCAGGTTAAAAGGAATCAATGATGGAGATGAAGGAGATCAAAATATTACCGTTTCAGTTTCAACAAACAGACCTGATTTAGTTACTAATTTTAAAGTTTTTTACACTTCACCTGACAAAACCGGGGATATTACTTACGATCTGGTTCCTGGTGCAAATGGTATTGCAGAAGTGACGGTAACTGTAAAAGACGATGGACCAGCAGATGACACTGGTAATGATAATGAAACTCAGGAGGTTTTTGAAATTCAAATATTTAAAAGGAATGGAGCTCCTACAATTGATCAGGTAGCTGATACTACCATTCTTGAAGACGCTGAGGAAATAAGTATTACGCTTTCAGGAATTTCTGATGGAGATATTGAGGAAGATCAGAAAATGTGGATTGTGGCAGAAAGTAACCGTTTGGAAAAAATACCCGCTCCAACGGTAACATATGATTCAGTTTCTTCGGAAGCATTGTTAACCTTTACCCCTGAGGCCGATATTAGTGGGGAGGTGATCATAAACGTAACCGTATTTGATGATGGGAATGATCAAATAGGGAGTGATAACCAAACGACTATCTCATTTAAGGTGAACATTCTTCCGGTGAATGATATTCCTACTATTAGCCCTGTAGAAGGCATTTTAATGCAGGAGGGCAAAGGTCAGCAGGTTATTCCAATTTCAGGAATTACAGATGGAGATCCGGATCTTGTGCAAACTATTTCATCGGTGAGGGTAACTTCCAATAAACCAGACTTTTATGATGAATTGAGGATTGCTTATAGAGAGGGAGATATTAATGGAGATTTGATTTTTACCCCTCATCCTGATGCCAATGGTTTTGACACGCTTACCATTACGGTTATGGATAATGGTGGAGTAGAGAATGGAGGGATTGACTCCAAGTCAATTTATGTGCCTATTGAAATTATTCCATTGAATGATGCGCCTACTATTACAGCAGTTCCTGATAAGGACATTGGAAAGAATGCCGGAGAGCAGATTATCTTCCTGACAGGGATAACAGATGGTGATCCGGAGCTGGATCAAAATATCGAAATTTCGGCCACAAGCTCCAATACGGATGTTATTCCCGATCCAGGTAATATAGCCTACGAACAGGGCAGTGGAGAAGCCATATTGAAATTTAAACCTTTAAAAGATAAAAGAAGCACTACTCCTATTGTAATTACCATCACTCTAAAAGATGATGGCGGTCTTCCTGGTGTGGATGTGAAGGAAATTACTTTTAAAGTAGGAGTTGGAGTAGTGAATAATGCGCCAATAATTACCGATGCTGATGGAAACCCATTGCAGGAGGAAGAATTGGAATATGAGACTACTAAAGATAATCCGATTACCCTTTGTCTTTATGCTACCGATTTGGATAAGGATGTTGTGTCATTTAACCTGACAGGAACTGAATTCGAAGGTAACTATGGAGTACTTGATACTGAGACACTAATTGCTAATGGAGATAGTCTGTGTATAGATTATGTGCCATATGCCACTACGTTATCAGGTACTGATGAATTTAATGTGACCATTTGTGATAATGTACAACCAGATCAGGCTTGTGATACCATCACTATTCGGATGAATGTGGCTCCATCTTCCAAGATTGTAGTGTATGATGGAATTTCTCCAAAAAACCAGGATAATAAAAATGATTCTTGGTTTATTGAGGGAATTGAAAACTTCCCAGACAACAAAGTTCAGATTTATAGCGCCTCAGGAATGTTAGTTTATGATATGCCGGGCTATAATAATGAGGATAAAGTGTGGAAAGGAGAATCTAATGTTGGTGCCCACCTTGGGAAAACAGAATTACCAACAGGAGTCTATTATTATGTAATTGACTTTGGCTCCAATGAACTGGAGCCTAAAAAGGGAAGTGTGGTCATTAAGTAAATCAGCTTTTTGATCTGCTTTTCCTTACCAGCTATGAACTAAAAATAAATGAACCAAAAAAATAACCAGAAGATAATAATGATTACTAAGGTACTTAAAAACATATTAGCCCTGTTAGTATTCTTCTTTGCAATTGGCGAAATTAATGCGCAACAGCAATTACTTCAGTCTCAATATATGTTTAATGGATTGGTAATTAATCCTGCTTATGCAGGTAGCCATGAAGCCATTAGTGTGACCGGAACTTTTCGATCACAATGGGCAGGTTTTGAAGGAGCGCCTACTTCCCAGGCACTTTCCGGACATATGCCAATTGCCAGAAAAAGAATTGCATTGGGAGCAACCCTTTTTAGAGAAACCATGGGGCCTCAAAGCCAGACGGGAATTAACCTGGCCTATGCTTACAGAATCCCCTTAAGGGATGGAGTGCTATCAATGGGATTGCAGGCTGGAGCCATGAACATGCGGGATAATGGCAACTACAATTTGTTTAATCCTAATGATCCTAACTTTTCCAATACCAGTATTTCGGCATTTATGCCAAGTTTTGGAGCTGGTTTGTACTATAGCAGCAGCAATCTTGTTTTGGGTTTTTCAATCCCCAATTTAGCAGTATTTAATCAGGGTGTGGGAGAAAATGCAGTGGCAAGTATTGAGGAAATCAGACATTATATTTTTAATACCGGATATATTTTGGACCTGAATAGTGATTTAAAATTCAAGCCGGGTATGTTATTAAGGTATAAGGAAGGCCAGGGATTGGAGGTGGATCTAAATGCCTCTTTAATCATCAACCAAACTTTTTGGTTTGGAGCTTCTTACCGACACGAAAATTCTCTTAACTTTATGACTCAATTACAGATTACCAGTCAGTTGCAGTTTGGTTATGCCTATGATTTGATTACTAATAATAACCTGAGTAACGCTTCTAATGGAAGCCATGAAATCATGTTAAATTACAGGTTCAGGTTAGGAGGAAGTGGAGATTTGCCTGTAACACCAAACTTATTCTAGACCTCATTAAATAAATTGCTATATTTAATTAACCTCACTAACTAATTAGGTGATATGAATCCCACTAAACCCAATAAATTTCTATTCCTGCTAATTTGTGTTTTAATTACATTCACTTCATTTGGCCAAATTGTAAACAATTTCAGAAAGAAGGCGGATAAATTATACGAACAGAATAATTTTTATGCGGCTAAAGAATGGTATCTGCAGGCACTTGAAAAAGATAAGGAGAATAACACTATAAAACTAAGAATTGCAGAGTGTTACCGGCAATTAAGCATTCCCGAGGAAGCAGAATTTTGGTACAGGCATTTTTCGGATAATGAAGGCTTTTTAAATTCCCAGGACCCTGAAGTGAAATATCATTTTGGTTTAGTGTTGGAAAGTAATGGCAAATACGCAGAAGCAGCGGAATGGTTTGAGCTCTATCATTACCAGCGGCCAAATGATCAAAGAGTTACGAAAAAATTAGAAGGGATAAAAAATATAGCCAAACATTACCAGGATTCCAGCAAATATGAGGTAGAAGAATTAAAAATCAATTCCGGGAAAAAGGATTTTGCACCCCAGTTTTATAAAGATGGAATAGTTTTTACATCGGAAAGGAAACCTCCTTACCTGGAAGATGGTATCTACAACCCCGATAGTTTATACTTTAAAGAGTTGTATTTCAGTAGGTTAAATCCTGATGGTTCCATGAGCGATCCAGAGATTTTTTATGGAAATGATTTAAACACAAACTATCACAAAGGCGGCCTTACTTTTTATGATAATGGAAAAAGTTTAATTTTTACAAGAGCATTAAAAAGTGGGATTTCAGCGCATACTTTCGGATTGTATTTTACCCAAAAAGCAGTAAATGGCGGTGACCAATGGATTCGGGTGAAAGGTTTTGATTATAACAGCAGGGACGGTAGTTATCATGTGATGCATCCTACCATTTCCGAAGATGGACAAACCCTTTACTTTGTATCAAATATGCCTGGAGGTTTTGGAGAGACCGATATTTACCAGTGTAAATGGGATGAAAGTAACAACAAATGGTCGGAGCCGGAAAACTTAGGTGCCAGAATCAACTCCCCAGAATCCGAACTTTATCCTTACATAAGCTCAGATAATATATTATTTTTTACCTCGAATGGGCATGGTGGCCTTGGTGGTCAGGATATTTTTGAATATAACCTTAATAATGAGGATGCAGTAGTAGAAAACCTGGGTTTTCCAATAAATACGAATAAAAACGATTTTGCACTTTCATTTGACCGAAGAGGATATACTGGATACTTTTCTTCAAATAGAGATTCTGAGGGAGAATCAGATATTTTCAGGGTCACTAAAAATATTTTTATAAAGGGTGTAGTGAAAACAGAAAATGACAGTACAGTGGCTGATGCTTCTGTTATTCTGGCAAATACCCGAACCAATGAAATTACTGGTGCTGTTACGGATAACCACGGCCGGTTTCGAGTAAAGTTGGAAATTGATGCGGCTTATAATTTGTCTGCAGTAAAGAAAAACTTCAGGATTGGAGATTCGGACAGGGTGACAACTTTCGGTGACTTCGAGAAGGTGATGTCAAAAGATTTTGAAATAAGACTTCAGGGAGATGACCTGGTGGCCAAGGGATTTATAAGAGGGATTGCCGATTTACCTGTAGATGGAGCCAAGGTAATTTTGGTAAATAACAGAACAAAGCTGACTAGGTCCTTGGAAACCGGAATGGACGGAAGTTACATGTTCCTGCTCCAGCCTAATGAATGGTATACCATTTGGGTGGAAAAAGTGGGATATTTTAACAAGCAGGTAGAGATAAATGCCATAGTAAAAACGACCGGAATATTCAGGAATGATTTTGATTTAGAAAGGGTAGTGCTTAACCAATATATCACCATGAAAAACACTACTTACCCCCCAAATAAAGGAGATCTTGCTTTGGAAAATGGAGAGGAACTGGAGAATATTGCCAGGTTTCTGGTGAATAACCCTGACTATACCATAGAGATGAGAATTCATACCGATGCTCAGGGAAAGGCCTCTGCCAACCAGGAGCTTTCGGAAAACAGGGCAAGCTTTATGAAATATGAATTAATCAGACTTGGTGTAGCCTCTCATCGGGTTGAAGTAAATGGTTTTGGAGAGAAAGAACTGATCAATAAGTGTAAGGATGATGTGGATTGTACAGAAGAAGAACACAAACAAAACCGAAGAGTTGAATTTATTATCAGACAAAGTCTTGTTCAGCCGGGACTGCTCAATGATGACACAGGAAGGGGATATTAAATATTTCGCTCTTTCAGGTTATTTTCAGGGGGGGTGATGGGAAGATGAACTATAAATTTTGTTCCAGACCTTCCCTGAAGGTTTTCCAATTCGATTTTTCCATCGTGTTCCTTGATTATGTTTAAAGAAATAGAAAGACCTAAACCAGTTCCCTTCCCATCTCCTTTGGTGGTATAAAATGGTTCGAAAATTTTACTTTTTACCTCATCCGGGATTCCCGGACCATTATCTGAAATTGCAATAATTACTTCAGATTTATTGCTGGAAGTTTCAATAACTATTTCCCCATCGGCCTGATCTGTTAAGGCGTCCATGGCATTGGACAATACATTCATAAAAACCTGGCTGATCTTCCCATGGTTACAGTTTACAAATGGAATATCTCCATATTTTTTTATGATTTTCAATCTGTTTTTATGCTGGTGAGAAAGCAACAGTAGGGTAGATTCAATATCATCATGCAAATTGGCTCTGGAGCAATTATCTTCTCCGGCCCTGGAAAAGGATTTGAGGCTGTTAACTATTTCAGAGGTTCTTTGGGCTCCGGTAACTATATTACTGGCTACTTTTAAAGTGGTAATAAGTAAATCATCATACTTAATATTGCTTTTGAGCAGGTTGACTTTTTCTAAGATCTGAGTCTGATTGGTCTCGTTTAATTTATCGTATTCCTTTATGATAATAGTCAGTTTGGCAAGGCCCTTTTTTAAACCGATTATACCATTTTTGATATAGTTAATCGGATTATTAATTTCATGTGCTATACCCGCAGTCAAAAGCCCCAAAGAAGAAAGTTTTTCCGATTGAACTAAATGGCTTTGGGCATGCTTAAGTTTCTCCATAGCCTTTTCCAAAGCTTCATTTTTTTCAGAAAGGTTTTCCTGTTGGGCTTTAAGTTCTTCATTTTGTGATAAAATTTCAGTGTTTTGCGTGCTTATTATTTTATTGTACTCCTGAAGTTTTTCACCTTGTTTTTTTAATTTCTGATAGGCATCTTCCAAAGAATTTTCATAGGTAGTATTCTCCTTGGTAAGGTAAAATATTGAAAAATAGATAAAGGCCCCAGTAAAAAATGGGTTCAATCTATAAAATAAAATGATTTTATTTACCAAATGACTCACCTCAAAATCTCCTTTTTCTACAGAATAAAATTCTAATATTTCTCTGCAGAATAGAATCATTACTGCGCAATACAAAAAATGAAGCACAAAAATTCCTTTTTCTTTTTTGATGTTAAAAAGGAAATGAGGCATTATAAAAAATGGAATTGGGGTGTATGGATAGAAAATATAATAATCCTCAGCAGACCCTCTTATCTGCAAAACCATGAAAAGCAATACGTAAGGAGTGAAGAAAATAAGTGATATTCTGCTAAGCCAGTTTTTTTTCAGAGCATTTAATAAAATATTAAAACTGGTAAGTATTATTACGTAGAAAAAAATATCTGAACCCAGATCAAACCGGCCGGTTTGAATGTAATCCACCCAAAAAAGTGCAAACATTATGACCGCAAGGACCAGATTAATCTGATTGGATAGCCGTATTTTCCTGATTTTATCCTTTGAATAAGAGGGATCAATTCCTATCAGGATCAATTTGTCAATGGGGATATTCAGTGAAGCAAAAATATTTTTCATGAATTATTTGTGCCTTTTTTCCGAATGAAAAGATTTTAGAATTATCTGTTTTCATTAATCTGGAGAAAGTCAGGAATTAAAATTTGGTGTTTTCGGTCAGATACTGATCGATATTTTAAATTTAAGATAATTTAAAATAGATATGCCAAATTGAAAAAGGAATTGTTAAAAAAAAGGGGATAAGGTTATGAATTCAAAAAAATAAAACGATAAAGTGCAGAATATCCATATTTTTGTTTTTAATTAGGTACTCCTTAAAATTTTGGAAAAAGACCACTTATGATTTTAAATTAACCTGGGAGGTTTTAAATTTTGGAGAGGTACCATTTAAAAAATAAATTTAACTAAAATGAAGAAGAAACACTTTTACTCAAAAATAACTACATTATTTTTCCTAGTAATCTTTTGGATGATTAACGCAGCTTCTGCCCAAAAAAGAATTGAACTTACCCCAACATATGGTTACCAGTTTGGAGGTAAGGCAAATTATGTTGAAGGAAGCATTAAACTTCAGGATGCGGCCAACTATGGGGGAATCTTGAGTGTAGAGGCTGATTATGGTGTTTTAGCAGAACTTTCCTACTCCTACATGGAGACAAGAGGGAATTTCATTCCTTATAGAGGCAACATTGACCCTCGACAGTTCGATTTGAATGTCCAATATTTTCAACTTGGGGCTGTGAAAGAATTAATGGAAGATGATTTCCGGCCATTTGGATTATTTTCCCTTGGGGCAACCTATTTTAACCCAAAGAATAATGATATTGAAGATGTCTGGCGATTTTCAATTACATTGGGTGGAGGAATAAAATATTTTATCTCAGAAAAAATTGGAATCAGAGCGCAGGGAAGGCTATTATTACCCATGTATTTTAATGGTGTAGGAGGATATTGTGGAATTGGAACAGGTGGAAGTGGATGTGGTCTGGGTGTAAGCACTGCTGTGCCTTTGGTACAGGGAGATTTTTCCGGAGGATTAATCTTTAGGCTTGGAGAGTAAGTTAGAAATCAGGTACTGAATTTTCATTATACGATGCGTGAGTTGATTTTTTTGACTCACGCTTTTTTATTGCCTTTCCGAAATTACTTCGTGAACCGATTTTTCCTTTGTAAGAATAAAAATAAACGGAAAATTCCTGAATGAAATCGCTTGTTAGCCGTTACTGAATGACGATTAATTGAAAAAAGAATAATGGTTGGTGAACTGAAGAATTCCACACCCGGGATATGATGGACAAATGGATTGATTCCATTAGCATTTTTTACTTCAATTACGTCCGCTCTTATTTCATGAATTTAAACTATAGATAAAAGCTGGTTGATGAAAATTTCAGGATTTTTCTTATTGTTTTTTATACTTCCATTTTTCCCACTATTGGCTCAAAACGGATTCCTGATTAATGATGGTGAGAAGGCCACAAATAGGGAACAGGTAACTTTACACCTGAATAATATGCTTGCTCAGGAGGTTATGGTGAGCAATGATTTTAATTTTTCAGGTGCTTCATGGGTGGCTTATAGCCCCAATCTTCAGTGGAACCTATCTCCACTTGATGGTAAAAAGGAGGTATACTTAAAGTTTAGAGATAAAAATGGCAATGAGTCCATTACTTTCAGAAGTAGTATTATTTTAGATACTCAGCCACCAACCAACTGCGAAATAAGCCTGCATCAGGGAGATAATTACCTTAATTATTTGGATAATATTGAGGTGGAAATGAAAGCGAATGGGGCTCGCTGGATGATGGTAAGTGAAAATGAAAATTTTGAGACTGCAAGGTGGGTGAATTATGATGAAAAATACAAATACACTTTTCCCGAAGGAGATGGTTTGAGAACGGTTTATGCCAGGTTTAAGGATTTGGCTGGTAACGAATCGGAGGTGGTGATGGATAAAATTAAGCTGGATACCAAACCACCGGAAATTATCGATTTCCAAATTGTTTCAGACGGGATTATTGTAGATTCGGTTACAAATGCCAAATACCTCAATCAACACAATTCACTTGTGGACATTGAAATCAAAACAAAGGATGCCAAATTTATGCGGATTACAAATGCCAGAGCATTTTACGGCTTGAAATGGCATTTGCTGGACGATTATTATGAAGACTGGAACTTAGGCAATTATAAAGATGGTAGATACAGAGTTTCAGCTATGTTCAGGGATATTGCTTCTAATGAAACAAAAGCTGTTTCAGATGAGGTGATTGTGGATACAGCCCCTCCATTCAATTGTAAAATTGCCATCAATGGGGATAAAACCTATTCGGTATCCGAGAAAATGGATATAACAATCCGGGCAGTGGAAGCCAGGCATATGATGGTTTCTGATGATCCATCCTTCAGTAACGCAGAATGGGAACCGTATCAATCTTATAAATCATGGGAATTTGAAAATAGTGAAGGGGAAAAGAAGATTTATGCAAAATTTAAAGATGTAGCAGGAAATATTTCAGCGGTGGTGATGGATGAAATTTTACTGGATAACCATCCTCCTGTTAATGCGAGCCTTACAATAAATAATGGGGATGAATCGACTGTGGTCGCTTATGTTAATGTGCAGGTCAATGCCATGGGGGCGGAGTTTATGCAGGTGAGCAACTACCCGGATTTTCGAGGGGAAATTTGGAAGAATTACCACACTAACCCTTTCTTTTTTAAAATTCCAAAAGAATATGGTGAAAAGGTGATTTATGCCAGGTTTAAGGATTTTGCAGGGAATATCAGTGAGCCCATTCAATCAAGTATTACCCTGGAAGTTACTCCGGTGATGAACAACCTGGTGATTGATGATTATGAACAATATTGCGTAAATAAGGAAAGGAAGGTTAATCTTACTTTAAGTTCCAAATCTGCCACTGAGATGATGATCAGTAATTATGCAGATTTTGCCGATGGTCAGTGGGAACCTTTCGCAAGGGAAAAAGAATGGCAGCTGCTGCCGGAGGATGGAAATAAAAAGGTTTATGCCAAATTCCGAAGTTTTACAAAAACCGAATCTCAGGCTGTAAATGATGATATTATACTGGATTTGACCCCACCAGTGGCCAAAACCATAAAAATTAATGAAGGAAAGGAAAATACATTTTATTTCTATACCAATGTAGAAGTGACAGCTGAGGATGCTGTACTGATGCAAGTGAGTGAGGATTCAACTTTCAAGGGAGTTTTGTGGCACGGCTATACTGAAAGGAAATTTAATTATATGTTTACCAAAATTGCTGGTTTTAAAGATGTTTATGCCAGGTTTATGGATCAGGCAGGGAATATTTCTGAAACCATTTCCGATCGGGTGAAAATTGAAATTAACCCCATCAGGATTGCCTTTTTTGTGGACAATAATGCAGAGTATTGTACAGACAGAGAAAGAAAGGTAAAGCTTTATTTCAATGCCAAAAGTGCGGTGGAAATGATTATTAGCAATTATCCGGATTTTAAAGATGCCCAATGGGAACCTTACCAGATAAAAAAGGATTGGATACTGACTGAAGGAGATGGAGTAAAAACGATCTATGCCAAGTTGAGAAGTGCTACTGGTGTTGAGTCTCCTGTAATAACTGACGATATTATGCTGGATATTGAAGGTCCCAAAAATTTTAGTCTTCAGTTGGAAAGAGGGAAAGAAACTACGCTAAAACCTTATACTTATGCAGAGTTAAAAGCCACAGAGGCGATTTCCATGCAAATCAGTAAGTACGAAAATTTTGAAAGAGCCAAATGGATACCATACAGTACAAAACCATTATATATTTATTTAGGAAAGAAGGGAGGGGAATTTACCTTTTACGCCAGATTTAAAGATCAGGCAGGAAACATTTCCGAAGCGGTTTCTGATAAAATAATGATGGAAATTAAACCAACTGTGGGAAAAATTGTGATTGACAATCATGCCAAGTACTGCATGAATCCTAATGGAGAAGTGTTTTTGGATATTTTCTGTGCCGATGCCATGGAAATGATGGTCAGTAATTCTCCTGAATTTTCCGGAGGGTTTTGGGAGCCTTATCAAAAAAGTAAAAGATGGTATTTGCTGGAAGGGGAAGGGGAGAAGTCGGTTTTCATTAAATTTAAAAGTAAAACTCAGACGGAATCGGAGGTATTTCGGGATCAGATTGTGGTGGATAATATTCCCCCTGTGGTAGGAAATATTAAGGTCAATAAAAATAAATATTTTTCAAAACATCATCACAATGCTATAGGGGTTACTGTGGATGCCAAAGATGCTGTTTACATGCAACTGAGTGAATATGCGGATTTTTCCGGTTGCACCTGGACGAAATATACCGATTTAGAAACTACATTTCACTTAAAAACCATCGAGACGGATAAATCAGTTTATGCGAGGTTTAAAGATGAAAAAGGAAATATATCAGAAGCGATCAGTGCTACTTTTCAATTGGATCGGGATGGACCGGGAAATAAATTATTTACCATCAATAACAATGAGTCTGTCACCAATAAAAGTGAAGTAACCCTTTATTTTAATTCGAAGGAGGCTTCTCATACAAAAATTGCCCATGATAAGGAGAAAATTAGTGAGGCTCAGTGGGTTAAGTATCAGGATTCTATAAAATGGCAACTGGAATCCAGTAAATCCAGGACCAAACAGGTAACAGTGCAGTTTAAAGATCCCACAGGTAATGTTTCAAAGGTTTATACCAGTTGGATTGATCTGGATAATGAACCGCCAATTAATGCGATGATTGAAGTAGAAAATGGTGGATATTGTAATAATCAGTTCGGTTTTGTGGACTTGAAAATCCATGCTGAGGGGGCTACAAAAATGATGTTGAGTAATAATAGGGATTTCGAAGGAGCGGTTTGGGAGAGCTTTAAACAATTAAAGCAAAACTGGATTTTGGATGATGTGGATGGAACCAAAATAGTTTATGGAAAACTGGCAGATGATGCCGGAAATGAGACTCAGGTTTCTGCTACAATTTTCCTGGATCGGGAAGCTCCGGATTTGGGCAAAGTCAGTATCAATAGCGAAGCATTAACCACGAATAAAAAGAAGGTAGTATTGAATATTCAGGCCCAGGATGCTACAGAGATGATCATCAGTAATAACGGACTATTTGGATTACCTGCAAAATGGAGGCCTTTTGAATCCACTGTAAACTGGAAACTAGAAGGACTTGATGGTGATAAAACAGTTTTTGTGAAAGTGAAAGATAAGGCAGGAAATATTAGTACTCTTTCTACCGCCACAATTGATCTGGATACAGAGGCTCCTGTGGTTCATTCTTTTGAGCTTAACCACGGGGAAACAGCATTGGAAGATGGCCCTGGAGTTACTTTGGTGATAAAATCCAAACAAAAGAATGGAATGCCTGATGCTAAATTTATTCAGGTGAGTAATTCCCCAAGCTTTGGGAGTGGTACATGGGAGCCTTTTTATGAAGAAGTACCCTGGAGTGTTCCAAGCGGTCCCGGATTACACAATGTATATATTATTTTAAAGGATGAGGCGGGAAATGTCACCCTACCATTTAAAGATGAAATAATGGTTTATTAGGATTGGGATTGAAGCCTGAAGCTGGAGACCAGAAGCTGGAATTAAATTTAGTAATCCTAACTTCTGATTTCCAGCTTCTGCATTTTAAAATTTTAATTCCCCCTCATTAAAGTAATCCAGCCTTTGCATTCTGCGCCTATTGGGGAAACTAAAAAATAATTATAAGTAGATTCTGGCAGGTCACTTCCATTCCAATTATTCTGATAATCATCAGTTTCGAAAACCTTATCCCCCCATCTATTGAATATTTGTAGTTTCCATCCGCTCAACTGACTTTCGATAACGAAATTTTCGTTCTTTTCATCACCATTAGGAGTGATGACATTTGGAGGAATAACATTTTCAATTCTGATTGATTGGGTGGTACTAACTTCGCAAGAACCGGAAATTGCCCTGAGGGTAATTACATACGAACCAGTGTCCGGGTAAACATACATAGAAGGGTTTTCATCCGTAAGCGTTTCATTATTTCCCATTTCCCAAATAAATGTTGTAGCTCCTGATGAATTATTAATTAATTCCACTTCAGGGAGGTTTCCACATTCCTGAGTCATTTTATATTCAAAATCTGCAATTATTTCAGGGTTAACATCCACAATGACTGTATCATCTACATAGCAGCCATCTTCACTGAAAATTCTTACCGTATATTGAGTGGTAGCAATTGGGTTGGCCATTGGATTGGCAATATTTGGATTATTGAGTCCAACTGTTGGAGACCATTGATAATTCACTCCTCCACTTGCACTTATTTCCACCTGATCACCATAGCAAATAGCCTGATCCGCTCCTGCTTTTGCATTTCTGTAAAATTCTTTTGCGGGCGATTCTCCAACGGTTACGGTTATTGTATCGGAATCACTGCAGCCTCTCGATACAGCCAATAACACAATATCATAAGTTCCTGGCTTCGGAAAAGGAATGATTCCCGGGTTTTCCCCCTCAATTAACCGGTCATCTCCCGGGAACCAGGCATATAAAGTAGCATTTTGAGATTTGTTGATCACCTGAACTTCCTGAACGGAATCACAACCATTCATTACAATTGCTTCAAAATCTGCAATGACCTCGGGCTGTACCTCCACCATTTGCTGGCTATCCGCCACACAATTATATTCATTGGTAATTCTTACAGTGAAATTAGTAGTGGCATTTGGCATTGCGATAGGATTAGGAAGGGTAGGATCGTCCACAATAAACTCGGCAGGTGACCAAAGGTAACTCACACCACCACCAGCAGAAAGTTGAACCTGATCTCCTTCACAAATAAAAGTACTATCGCCTACAGAAAAATTTTGAGGATCAACCTGAATGGTATCATAGATGATATCCGAAATGGCACAAGTAGATAAATCGAAAGCCTGTAAAGACACAGGATAACTACCAGGAGTATTGAAAATATGGTTAATTGTAGTGTCTGAATCAGAGATTTCCACCCCATCTATCTTCCACTCAAAGCGGGTTCCTCCTTTACTGGTATTCGTCAGCACAACTTCCATAGGTGCGCAACCCTGTTTAGCTGATGCATCGAAGCTTGCTTCAAGAATAGCCAAATCAAATTTAAAGGCAGCATTATTACAATTAGTGGAATTATTTGTGGTGGAATAAGCATTTGGGGTGGTAGGAAAACCACTTTGATTATTGCAGGAGCAAACCGAATGATAAATAATTCCACGTCTGTCAAACCGGCTGGTTCCTCCGTCTACATGCTCACCTACCCCTTCAGGTCCTCCAAAAAAAGTAGCATAAAGTAATTCATCTGCATTGGAGGAAAGAATCATTAAGTAAAAGTCTTTATCATCTGTGGTGGTTTGAAAGGCATCGAAAGTAATGGGTAGGTTTTGTGTCCCTCCCCGAATGTAAATGGGATCGGCACTATTTAAAACACCTCCCCAGCCTGCCAGATAAATATTGGAGCAGTCATTTACCATAAAAGCTGTAGGCGTGATATCTGGTGAACCTGAACCAGAGCCTACCACTGTAGAAAAAACACTGGTTTTTAAACTTGCTCCCAATTTATGCACAAACTGCCCGCTACCGGGGTTGGAATAAACATTTACTGAAACCGGATAATCTCCTGAGGTTTGCCCAAAAACTGTCACATTATCAGCGGGATCCAAATCCATTAAAAAAGCCTGATCATAATCATCCGTACCAAGATAGGTGGAACTAATTAGCGAATCGCCACCCTGAGATATAATAGATATAAAACCATCAGAAAAACCACCCTGAAAATCCTCCAGATATACTCCTGAAGTGGTAGGGAAATTTTCACTATTCGTGCTTCCTGCTACCACTATTTCATTGTAACTGTTTATTTTAATGGAATAGCCTATATCATAATTATCTCCGCCCAGATAGGTGCTCCATATCAATTGACTGACATCTGGATTAAATTTGGCAATGATGCCATCCAGGGGACCTTTTAAAGTTTTCTGAAAAGCATTTGGCGTAATGTCAAAATCTGCAGAATGGGTAGAAGAGCTAATGTAAATATTATCCAATTCATCTACAATTACTTCTCCTCGGAACTGATCTCCATAATTTCGTGTAAAAATGGTTTTTTCTGTTTCATTAATGCCATCGTGGTCAGAGCCTCCAAAAAACGTAGAACCTACCAAATTGCTGCCTGTCGGGTCTAAAATAGAAATGAAAATATCAGCTCCGTTGATGTAATCAACCCCACTGATAAGGTTGGTAACAGAATCCCCTCCGGCAAATGTGGTATCATAAGAGGTGGAAATGAAAGGGAAATCAGGGGAACTGGTGGAGCCAAATATTACCAATTCTTCTTTATTATTGACGACCAAACTATGTGGCGTTTCGGAAAAGCCTCCTCCCAAAAAAGTGGCATAAATAAGATTTGAACCGGTGGAATCATATTTTAATATGCCAATGTCTGTAGCCTGATTAAAGTTCACTTGAAAAGCTCCAACGGTTACGGGAAATTCCGGACCGAACACAGTCCCTCCCGAATATAGATTCCCGTCATTATCGAAAGTTGCAGTATTTCCCCAATTGTCGGAAAAGGCACCGGAAAATGTAGAAAAGACCAGAATTGGATCGATAATTAAATCATAATTTTTGTCGTAGCCTTTGGGGAATTGAAAACTTACCCGGTTGTTTTTTACCTTAAAGCGGGAAGGCACTTCTACCTTCTTCCCATCTATTACCTGATAAGAATAGGGTTTTTGTTCAATGAGTGTATTTACCGAAGTCTGAATGTATAAATGATCATTAATCAGTTTTACCTGAATTACCCCATCATAATCCATTTTGATTACCTTCGGGTTTGTGCCTTTTTCTACAATGAACTCATACTTCAAATCCAGCTCATTTTGGTAATATTTTAAATTAATTCCCGGATATAATTCCTGATAGGTAACTGCATTGAAAGCTTTTGCCCCGGAAGCCCATTTTTCAGGATTTTTCCCCAGGAAATAATTGAAATTTACCGGATTTTGACCCGAAGTGATAAACTCAGGTCTGGGGTTGGCTTCTAAAAACTTTACCTCAAATCCATGTGCCCTGATGTAATCATCTGGAGGAGTGGGTGGAGCAACTGAAGTTCTTGAAGCCGGAGTTGAGGTTTCATGAATATGTCTTCTTGCTACAGCCCGGGCATCATAAAAGGCGTAGTGGATGGAGTTGGTTTTCAGGAAAAGATAACCTCCCGGAATGTCGGCTCGGTACTTCACATTCTCATCCCATTGGTTCTTATTTTCAATAAATCTGAAGCCCGGATTTGATCCGGAATCGCTAATACCTGGCTGGCTGATTAGGAATAAGGTATAAATTAAAATAATTTTTGTAATTTGAGACATAGGAGTAATAAATACTGCTTTACCTTGAATAAATGGCTGGTTATGTAAATCAAATAGAATTTACCAAAAAAAGGGTTATTTCCCTACACGATCGTCAGTTTAAATTTGCTGCTCAGCTTTAAATATATTTTATCCGGCAAAATATAGTTTGGAAAATCAACAAAAAAGACCGTAGATTTAAAGCATACAAATATCACCTAAAAAAATGTCTTACTCGCCTTTCATCAAGTAATTGTGTGTTTATTAGAATAAAAAAATACTTTTGACTTAAACTATAATATTACCCAATGAAGTGGTTTAAACTTTTTGTTTAAAAGCGAAAATAATCCGTTTTTGGGGCTCAGGATATAAAATGCTGGTATTTCAAGGCTTTTCTATGAACGGTGGCCCCAAACCGGGCAGATGCTTCTGTGGTCATTTGCAGAAAAAGAAAAAAGTTTAATTCACATCGATAATTAAGACGAATTGATCATGGATAATTATGATTATTTCCTGAAATAAAAAATGGCAAATACTTATAATTACCAGATCAAAAAACAATAATCAAGTTATTTTTAAATACAAATTATTAAAAATTAATGAATAATTTTTCTTTTATACCTGAACTGTTTTCTGCCAAAAAATCCTTTATCATTTGCTGCTTTTTTGTGGCTGCCTTTTTTACAAAAGGAATTGCCCAAAAAGAAAATGCTTATTTCTTTTCAGTGGACCTAAATGAAGTGAAAGATGATCAGTTGAGAGTGAATCTTTTAGTTCCAAAAATCAAGGCCAAAACCATTGTTTATAATATTCCCAAAATTGTTCCTGGTACGTATAGCATTTCCGATTTTGGAAGGTTTATAACTGATTTTAAGGCCTATGATAAAAAGGGAAAAGAACTTGTGGTGAACAAACTGGATGAAAACCGATGGGAAATTCAAAAAAGTAATAAACTGAAAAGAATTTCCTACTGGGTGGAAGATACATGGGATACTGAAAAGGGTAATTTTATTTTCGAACCGGCCGGGACTAATATTGAAGAAAAGAAAAGTTTTGTGATCAACACTTTTGGTTTTTTTGGGTATTTCGATGATATGAAATTAATTCCCTATAAACTGACCTTTGAAAAACCTGAAGATTTTTATGGTTCTACTGCCTTAATTGCGGAAAAATCAGAACCCGGATTTGATACTTACAGCATAGATTCTTATGTAGATCTGGCGGATTCACCAATTATGTATAATGTCCCCGATACCACCATCCTGAAAGTAGGTGGAGCCGATGTTTTGGTTTCGGTATATTCCCCAAATCAAAAGTTGACCTCAGAATACGTAGGGGAAAATATAGCAGAAATTCTTGAAGCACAGCGGAAATATCTGGGAGGAACTTTACCGATTAAAAAGTATGCGTTTATCATTTACCTTACTGATAAACCCTCAAAATCCGGAATGATGGGTGCACTTGAGCATTCCTATTCATCTCTGTATTTTCTGCCAGAAATTGATCCCAAATACCTCACCCAGAGTATCAGGGATATTGCGGCTCATGAATTTTTCCATATTGTAACACCTTTAAATATTCACTCCGAAGAAATTCAGTATTTTGATTTTATTGAGCCCAAGATGTCCAAACATTTATGGATGTATGAAGGAGTAACTGAATATTTTGCCAATCATGTGCAGGTGAGTTATGGCCTGCTTCCTCCTGAGGAATTTATTGAAACCATCAGAACAAAACTGAATCAGGCTTCAGCTTTTAATGATACAGTTCCTTTTACGATAATGAGTGAGCAGGTTTTGGGAAAATATGAAGATCAGTATGGGAATGTATATGAAAAAGGCGCCTTAATCGGGCTTTGTCTGGATATTCGGCTAAGAGAACTTTCGGAAGGGAAATACGGACTGCGTAATATGATGCTCGATTTATCAAAAGTTTATGGCAAATCCAAAGCATTTAAAGATGATGAATTATTTGATAAAATTGTAGAGATAACCGGATTCCCGGAAATCAGAGCGTTTTTTACCAAATATGTGGAAGGCTCCGAGCCATTGCCATTAAAAGAATATTTTGCCAAGGTTGGATTTATTTATAAAGAGGAAGCTAAAATTAACGAAATTTCAATGGGCAATATTCTCAGTGGGCTTGCCCTTGACAAGGATAGTAATTTTGTGCTGCAGGAGGTTGAAAATCTGGATGACTTTGGAAAGAAAATGGGCTATCAACAAGGAGATATAATTACAAAAATAAATGGAGACACGCTTACTTTGGAAACCGCCAGAGAATTACTCATGGGCTTTCCGGCAGAAGCAAAAGCGGGAGATACTTTAACAGTGGAAGTACTTAGGCTAAAAGAACCCATGGAGGAAGATGAAGAAGAAACCAATGAAAATGGTGAAAAAGTTCTGGTAGTTTTGCAGGAACCTGTGGAAGTAACCGAAAAAACCGAGTATCATATTTTTGAGGGAATGGAAAATCCTACCGAAGAACAAATTAAAGTTTTGAGAAGCTGGTTATTTGCAGAGGAAGAAGAGTAATCGGAATTGCTGAACCTTTAAAATAAAATCAGGGTAGCTGTGTCATTTTAAATTATGATTTTAACTTTACATCTTTATGGTGTCAATAATCAAAAAAAAACATTAATCTACCCTAAACTTAAAATTCTCTATTTTTTGCCACTTAATACAATGTTAAAATAATTTTCTTTTAATATTTAGAAGGCAGAAATTAGATGCAGAGTGTTAGAATTACTTTTAAAATGACTTTTAGCAAAAAACTAACCTCTGACTTCTGGTTAATACACAATAAGTGAATTGAAAATGTAAATAAAGTATTGATAGTCAGTCTTATTAATTAAAAATAGAGATTTTGCCAAAAACAAAGTAATATGTATCTAAAGTTAAGAAATCCACTAGCCTTTTTTGATCTGGAAACCACTGGGATAAATGTGATTAAGGATCGGATTGTTGAGATTTCAATAGTGAAGGTGATGCCCAGTGGGGAACAAATCATTAAAACCAAGAAAGTAAATCCTACAGTGCCAATCCCGGCAGAAACGAGTATGATTCACGGTATATATGATGAAGATGTGAAAGATGCTCCTACTTTTAAGCAAATCGCAAAGGAAATGGCTAAGTTTCTGGAAGGTTGTGATTTGGCTGGATTTAATATATTGAGGTTTGATATTCCTCTTTTGGTTGAAGAATTTTTAAGGGCAGGAGTAGAGTTTGATGTGAATAACCGAAAGTTGGTGGATGCTCAGAAAATATTTCATATGATGGAACCCAGAACGCTGAGTGCAGCTGTGAAATTTTATTGTGGAAAAGAACTGGAAGACGCTCATAGTGCAGAAGCCGATACCCTTGCTACTTACGAAGTACTGGATGCCCAGGTAAAAAAATATGAAGGCATGGAATACAAGGATCCCAAAACTGGAAAAACCTCAGTTCCAGTGGAAAATGATGTGAATGCACTGCATAAAATTACTGCTTCAAATATGATAGATTTGGCAGGCAGAATGGTGTACAACAATAAGGGAGTAGCGGTATTTAATTTTGGAAAACACAAAAACAAACCTGTTCTGGAGGTGTTGGAGAAAGAACCAGGATATTACGACTGGATTCTTAAGAATGAATTTGCCCTGAATACCAAGCAAAAACTCACGGAAATTAAGCTTAGTCAGTTTAATAAGCTCAAGTAATTTGGTCCTGGGCCTGTTTTGAAGTAAAAATACCCAATTAGGGGTATTGAATTTAAGTAGAGACAGCGATACCTTTGTATCAGGTGTTTAATGTTCTGCTTATTTTTTTACAGCATTTTTTAGATTAGACCTAATCGTTATTGGATTTTAATGTGTTTTTTCAAAAAACTTTTAGCTTCTCTTTAAATTGAAATGAGCATAACTTCAAATTTGCGATTGATTAATCTTATAACTTGATTAATTGTTAGGTTAAAAGAAGGAGTTTATTTAAGCTCCTTTTTTTAGTGTCCATTTTTCAAATTATGGGGGTATTGACTGTTAAGAGTGCCAATAGGAGAGAATACGAGAATTCAGGAAATCAAAAAAATTAGCACAGGTAATTATTCTACAATTTTCATTACCTTAAGCTCCATTCGTCTGTTTTCCTCATGTTTTTTGGATGAACACCTGATGCCATTTTTACAGCCATTGACCAAAAATTTTTCCCCATATCCCACTGCCGTAAGCCTTTCAACTTCTATTTCTCCTTTTTCCACTAAATAACGTACTGCCTCTTCTGCTCTGTTTTGGGTCAGCTCCAGATTATAGTCATCATTGCCTCTGGAATCTGAATGGCAAGAAAGCTCAAAGTGGATTCCGGGATTATCTATAATAATATTCAGCAGGTTGTCCAACACCTCTTTTTGGGAATCAGTTAAGGTAGTATCATTGATGTTGAAATAAAAACCCTTTACTCTTATCGCCTGTCCAACCACAATTTCCTGCAACTGAATATTCTTGTTTAATGACCACTCTCCTGGTGAAAAGGAGGTTATCGTATCCGAAGGATTATAAAAAAAACCTTTTTTGTACGCGTGAATCAGGTAAGGTTGCTTTTTAAGGATGGAAAAGGCAAATGCCCCATCACTTTCAGTGGTGATTACCCTTTTTATCCCTGTTTCAATTTCTTCAATGGTCACCTGGGCTTCATTAATGGCAGATCCGTTTGCCTCCGTGACTACATTACCTTTTACCACCACGTTTTCACTTTTCTCAATTGGGATTTCAATACTGATATGCTGCCCTTTAGCTACATTTCTTTTGGGCATAAATACGGGAATAGAACTGTATCCTTCTTTCAGGCAGGTAATGAAATATTCATGATTCCCATATAATTCAAGTTCGAATTCCCCATTTTCCTGAATGAGCTGTTTGTGTTTTTTTAATTGAATTTTAAGATGTGAAATCTGGTTGTTTTTGTCTCTGGTAACTTTATAGGCAATAATGGTAAAGTTATGATACCTGGCTTTTGACTTTTTCTTTATCTCCTTATCAAGGAGTTTACCACTGATGATATAGGGATTTTTTAGAGTATCTGAAGAAGGGTGGAAAGCAAGGGAAAGGTTATTTTTAGTGTCATCAACTGCAAGTATATTCCCTTGAAAGAATAAAAAACACAGTAATAAAAATGAAAAAGGTGAAAATATAGCAAACAAGATTTTTTTCATAGCTAAAAATCGCGGGAATAAACAGTTGCTTTTAAAAAGCAGATTATTCCAAAAAATCAGTTTCGATGAACTTTTATACTTATGGGTAGCAGTTTCCCGGATATTTCCAGGCTATAGTCAGTTTAATTGTAGCTACAAACTTAATTTTTTAACAGGTTAGATTGGAAAAAACAGGGAAAAAAATTTAAACACCTCTACTTTTTTAATGTTGAGCACCCTCACCTCATTTTCAAACTTAAGAGCCATTCCGGCTCCCCAAATTTAAAGGTTATTTTTACTCCCCAGGCACTTACTGTTCAAACTCTATCACCCTGAATTCAGTTCTTCTGTTTTTAACATGCTGTGCATGGGAACATTTTACGTTGTTGGTACAATGGTTGGCAGGACGGGTTTCTCCATAACCAATTGCTTTTAGTCGATTATTGTTTATTCCCTTGGAAACCAAGTAGTTGGCGATCATGTTGGCCCTTTCCTGAGACAATTCCAGATTATACATATCATTACCCCGTGAATCTGTATGAACCCCAATTTCTAATATAATATCCGGATTTCTTCTTAAAATTTCAAAAAGATTATCAAGCTTCTGGAAACCTTTTTCATTAGAAATATTTACATCATTAATCTCAAAATCCAGTTGTTCTATAAGGTAAGATCTCCCTTTTTCAATTCTTTTTATAGGAATATTGGTGTGGATTTTTATTTCTGAATCCCAGCCTATGGTAGAAACATTTTTAATAGGGGAATGAAAATATTTGGGCTTTACTCCAACTATGGCATAAACAGATTCATCTATAAGTTTGGCAGAAAATCTGCCGCTGGCATCTGTAGAAACTGTTTTGGTAAAATCATTATTGATATTCGTAATAATTACATCCACTCCGCTTACAGGTTCTTTGGTATCGCTGTTGAAAAACATGCCTTCAAGGCGATAAATACCATCAGTTTTGGTTAAGGTGTAATTGGAAGAAGGGCTTTCTTCTAATGTTTTTTCCGGATTGGACGTAAAAAATAAGGAAAAAACGAATATCAGACTTAAAGAGATAGCAACAGAATCCATAGTTGTCTGCTATTTAGTAGTAACAGTAATTATTAATTGAAGATAATTTTAGTTTAACATGGTTTATTTGAAGGAAAAGGGAGTCTCAAAAATTAATGTTAATTGATGAAACGATTGTTGATATTTCAACCTGTTTATCTGATTGAATTGATTTCCCCAAAACATTTATACCTTTATTGAACAATATAATAAATGTAAATGTTTGGAAATGAGTTGTTTGAGTTAATAAAAAATCTGGATAATTACAAAAATAGCTGGGAAAATGAATTGAATTTGTATGTTGGATTCATTTTATTATTTAAAGTTATTTAAATTCTTTAAAAATTACCTAACCGGAAGAAAAATTTCGAATGTTTTTTCTAAAATTATTTTTCCCTCATATTTAGTTGTGATTTTCCATTTTCCAACTTTATCATGTACAGGCTGCCAGATACAATCTCCCAGAAAAAACCGAAAAGGGTTTGTTTTGATGAAAATTTCTCCAATAAAAGGCGAAGCAACCTTTCCTGATTCATCTTTAAATGAAGGATGTTCAATCATAAAACTGATCCGCTTGCCTTTGGCACTTTTCACTTCCATGATGTACCCAAACTCCTCATCTTCAATAGCTGGTATTTTGTGAGTAAGTTCTTTAATTTTGGGTAATTCGCTGGATTCCCTGTCCCACCTGGAATATCTGCCGTAGGAAATTAAATCAAATTTTGCATTCTTCTTTGCCATAAATCTAGTGCACTTGCATGGAACACATGAGGTAAATTAGTGGGTTAACCAACTGATTACCAGAATAAAACTTATGTTACTTATTTAAGGCCTGTAACATCAGTGAAAGTTCATTTGAAAAAAGATTATTCGCAAAAATATGCATCACGACTTTGATAATCTTCTTAATTTATTTTTAGTTTGAATATACTTAGCCTTTAAATGACACAAAAATGGTAAAAAAAATACTGACATTATTCCTTTTAGGTTTTATTCTACTTTTGGGAGTTTTACTTTTCAATACGCTTACATATAAAAATAATCAGCCTGATTTTGAGCCGGTAAGCCATTTTGAGGTGGGGGAAAAATCTATTCAAAACTTTTCAAGAGCTATCCAGTTTCCAACCATTTCTTTTGAAGATCCCAATGATTTTGATTCTATTCCATTCCTGGCTTTTCATCAGTTTTTATCGGAAGCGTACCCTTTGGCAGATTCTCTTCTTGAAAAAAAGGTTATTAATAAATACAGTTTGCTTTACAAATGGGAGGGCCAAAATAAAGCATTAAAACCTGCTATTCTGATGGGACATATGGATGTGGTACCAATTGAAAAGCCACAAAATCAGATTGAGTTTGAAAGGCGCGTAGGGAAGCTGAAAAAGGAAATGTATTCCACATGGGAACATCCACCTTTTGGCGGTGATATAGCTGATGGCCATATTTGGGGAAGAGGAGCCATTGATGATAAAATCAGTATTATTGGCAATTTGGAAGCCGTGGAAAAATTACTGACTGAAGGATATTCCCCAGAAAGAACAATCTATTTTGCCTTTGGACACGATGAAGAAATTGGAGGAAAAGAAGGTGCAATAAAAATCGTAGAATATCTGAAAGAAAATAATATTCAACCAGAGTTTGTGATGGACGAAGGGGGGATAATTACCGGAGAAAAAGTTCCGGGAATTGATGTTCCTGTGGCCTTAATTGGGACAGCGGAAAAAGGATTTCTTTCTGTGGAACTTTCTATTAATTTACCTGGGGGACACTCTAGTATGCCACAATCTGAAACCGCTATTGAAGTGTTATCCAGAGCCATTGTGAAATTAAGGGATAATCAATTTGAGAAAAAACTGACACCTCCCGTAAGGGAATTACTGGGGAATATTGGGCCTGAAATGCCTTTCCTCCAGCGGATAGTTTTTGCGAATTTATGGCTGTTTGAAGGTGTTGTATTAAGCATTTATGAAAAAAGCCCAGCTGGAAATGCTTCGGTAAGAACGACTACCGCTCCAACAATAATTAACTCGGGGTTCAAGGATAATGTGCTTCCCTCTGAGGCAAAAGCTACTATTAATTTCCGAGTTTTGCCCGGAGAAACTTCAGAAGATGTAATTGCTCACATCCGGGAAATTCTCCAGGATAACAGGGTACAACTTAAAATTGGAGGATTTAAAAGTGAACCAACTCCAGTTTCCCCAACCGAAGCTTTTGGTTATCATATTATTGCCCAAACGGTGAAACAGCAATTTCCAGAGGCAATTGTTACCCCTTATCTGGTTGTTGGAGGTACTGATAGTCGTTATTACCGGGAATTAACCGATCAGATTTATCGGTTTATGCCGGTAACAGACCCAATCGGCTTTCATGATATTAATGAAAGAATTTCAATTGAAGACTTCTCTAAATCATTGAATTTTTATTATTTACTTTTAAAAAATGTGGGAAAATAGGGGGTAAACTTAAAAATTGGCGATTTTTTTTTATATTGCAGGACTTCCATTACTCATCCAAGTAATATAGACTTTTTTATGAAATGCCAGCTTTAAATTATTCAAAATGAAATTGTTTGAATATCAGCTAGTTGCATATCTATTTGGATGGAAAAACTTATTGCGGTTGTTTCTGGTTAGCTTCTTACATTCAAAGGAATAAATAGGTTCCTGAATATAATTATTATTAAAATACAATTACTTAAATCAAACAACAATGATTAAAAAACTACTCTTCATTTCAATTACCTATTTGTGGGTAATTGGATTTTCTATTGCGCAGGAGAGTCCTCCTTTGCTTCGTTATCCAAGCCTAAATTCCGATGGTTCGAAGGTGGCCTTTTCTTTTCAGGGAGATATATGGACCGTATCTTTAAACGGGGAATTAATTCCAAGACGATTAACTATTCATCAGGCTTATGAATGGAAACCAAAATGGAGTCCAAATGATCAAAAAATTGCCTTTAGCAGTGACCGGTTTGGCAATGATGATATTTTTGTGATAGAAGCAGCAGGAAGTCAGCCCCAAAGACTTACCTTTCATTCTACGCACGATGTGCTTTCTTCCTGGATTGGCAATGAAACCTTATTTTTCCATACGAGAAGATCGTTTGTACAGGTAGAACGGACTTTTGAATTTAATACGGTTCCTGTGAGTGGAGGCACTCCGTCCAGAGCAATGGATGCGCTGGGTTTTTCACCTGTCACCTCTCCAAACGGGAGGTTTGTGGCCTTTATTAGAGGTTCCTGCCGGGTCACCAGAGAGACTTATCAGGGGCCTGCCAATAGAGATGTCTGGATTTATGATAAGGAAAAGGATACCTACAATCAGATCACCGATTTTGAAGGTCAGGATATTCAGGCAGATTGGGGCGATGATCAGACACTTTATTTTTTAAGTGCCAAATCTGGCCGGTACAATATCCATTCACAAAAAATTAACAGGGAAGGCCAACCTGAAGGAAATGCTGAACAAATCACTCAGTTTTCGGATGAAGGAATTAGAAGTTTTGATGTAAGTGCAGATGGTAAAAGCCTGGTATTGGAGCAGGGAACTTCATTATATTATTTGAAAATCGGAGAAGAACCACAAAAATTAAATATTGAGCTTTCCCCGGATTTTCGCTTCGATCCTGTAGAATATAAAAACTTTTCGAGAGAGGCCTCTGAATTTGCTATTTCCCCAAATAGTAAATATTTGGCTTTCGTAGCACGGGGGGAAGTCTTTTTAACTGAAAATGATACTGAAAAAAGCAGAACGGTCAGGTTAACCAACAACCCCGGTAGAGAGATGGGAATTGCCTGGGTGAATGATTCCTTATTAATTTTTACCTCCGACAGGGGAGGGCAGTTTGATTTGTATGGTGTGAAATCCGGGGATAAAGAGGAACAAAATCTATTTAAGAGTTTGAGGAAAAGTGTTTTTAAAATCACCAATACTTCCGAAGATGAATTTAATCCAATCATTTCTCCGGATGGGAAAAAAGTAGTTTTCAGAAGAGGGAGAGGGGTATTAGTTGCAGCTGAAATTTCTTCTGAAGGTACCCTGGCCAACGAAACCAGTTTATTGGATGGCTGGGCTACTCCGGTTGATATTAGTTGGAGCCCTGATAGTAAGTGGCTGGCTTATGCTTTGGAAGATTTGAACTTTAATGAAGAGATTTACCTGCATCCTGCGGATAATAGTAAAGCTCCTGTTAATGTAAGCCTTCATCCCAAGAGTGATTATGGAGCTGTTTGGAGTGAAGATGGTTCTAAATTAGGATTTCTTTCCACCAGAAATAATGGAGATGCCGATGTTTGGTTTGTCTGGCTGAAAAAAGAAGATTGGGAAAAAACTAAGTACGATTGGGAAGAACTGGAAGATGAGGAAACAGAAAGTGATCAGAAAGATGAAGAAGAAGAAGAATCTCCGGAAATAAAAATTGATTTTGAGGATATCCATGAAAGGATAACCCAGGTTACAGCTCTTCCCGGAAATGAGTCTGATTTAACGGTTTCAAAGGACGGGGAAACATTTTATTTTGTGACCAACCGCTCCGGAAGGCAAAGTTACAAGGCTGATATGGATTTATATATGGCTAAATGGGATGGGAGTGAAGTAAAACCTGTGACAAAAGGCGGGCAAAATCCATATGGTATTTCTTTCGATAAAAAAGGAAAAAATTTATTTGCCATAAAATCGGAAGGATCATTGGTAAAAATTGATCCTGAAAAAGGAAAGGTGGAAAAATTACCTTATGCTGCAAAAATGGAAATTAACTATCCGGCTGAAAGAAATCAGATATTTGAAGAAGCCTGGCGAACCTTAAGAGATGGATTTTATGATCCAAATTACCATGGGCAAGATTGGGCAGCCTTAAAGGAAAAATATAAAAGCAGGGCCATTAATGCTTCCACAGAGCGGGATTTCCAGGATATGTTCAATTTTATGCTGGGGGAGTTAAATGCAAGCCATATGGGACTTTACGGTTCAGACAGAGCCAAAACTCAAAATGAAAGAATTGCCTATCTGGGTATAGAACCAGAACCTTTGGAAAATGGAATCAGGGTAAAAAGAGTGATTCCAAATGCTGCTTCTGACAGAGAGCTGAGTAAATTAAATGAAGGAGATATTATTCTAAAAGTGGATGATGAACCCGTCTCAGCCAGTATCAACCTATTTGAAAAATTAATAAACAAAAGTGGAGAAAAGGTCTTATTAGAAGTTCAAAATTCTCAGGGTGAAAACCGTGAAGTAGTGATCAGACCATCTTCCTATATCACTACTTTATTATATGAAGAATGGGTGAAAGAGAGAAAGAAGCTAACAGAAAAATATTCAGGAGGGCAACTAGGCTATATTCATATTAGAGGAATGAACTGGACCAGTTTTGAAGAATTTGAGCGTGAACTTACTGCCAGTGGATTAGGAAAAAAGGGGATTGTGATTGATGTGCGCTACAATGGAGGAGGCTGGACCACAGACTATTTGATGTCTGTTTTAAATGTGAAACAGCATGCCTACACTGTTCCCAGGGGAGCAGCGGAAAATCTTGAAGAGGAAAATCAAAAATTTAAAAGTTATTACCCCTTTGGAGAACGTTTGCCTTTAGCTTCATGGACAAAACCTTCTATTGCCCTTTGTAATGAAAATAGTTATTCAAATGCTGAAATATTTTCCCATGCTTACAAAAGCCTTGACCTTGGAAAACTAGTGGGAAAACCAACTTTTGGGGCAGTGATTTCTACTGGAGGAAGAGGCTTGTTGGATGGTTCGTTCGTAAGGCTGCCTTACAGAGGCTGGTATGTGTTGGAATCTGGGAAAAACATGGAAAACACTCCGGCTTACCCTGATATTATTTTAGAAAATCAGCCTGATGCCAAAGCGAAAAATCAGGATAATCAATTACAAAGAGCAGTGGAGGAGTTGTTAAAGGAAATTGGGGAATAACCTAAAAAGGCTGTCTCATGATTTATGGGTGAGACAGCCTTTTTATCAGAATGATCTTGATACTTTTAGGTTTTAGTGGTAATTCAAAATTAACTGTGTATTATTTTGCCATAAAAGTCTGATAGAGAGATTATTGTTTCTCGGAAATAATAGTTCCCGGTGTGGAGCACCCGGTGTGGAGCACGGGTGCTTAAAATATTCTAAATCCAACTACCAGAATATCGTCAATTTGCTTTTCATCTCCTTTCCAGTCTTCAAGAGTGGAATCAAGAATTAACTTTTGCTCCTCTAATGGTCGATGATGAATTTCCAGTAATTTTTCCTTAAATCTTTTTAATAAAAATTTCCGCTTATGGATTGGACTAAATTGATCGGGAAAGCCATCTGAGAAAATATAGCAGGTCATGGGAGTAGAAGGTTTGGTCTCTTCCGAAACTTCAGTGGTTTCTCCTTCTGTTGTCATTACAGTTTCTCCAATTTTTACTTTATTCTTTTTAAATACTTTTTCCCCTTCAGCCTGTCCACCAATTGAAACTTTGTTGCCTTTTATGATATTCAATTCATTATTTTCGATGAAAATCAAAGGATTATATGCACCAGCAAATTCTATTTCCTTTTTCTTTTTGTCAATCACACACAAGGCAATATCCATCCCGTCCTTATTATTAGAGGTATCCTGTCTGAAAGCTGTTCTTACACTTTTGTCAAGTTCCTGAAGAATAAGATCTGGAGAAGTAATTCCTCTGATGTTCACCACCTGATTCAAAAAGTTTTCCCCTGCAATTGACATGATGGCACCCGGCACGCCATGCCCGGTACAATCAGCGGCAACAACCACTATTTTGCTATTCCCATCATCTCCTTTTACTTCAGAATACCAGTAAAAGTCTCCGCTTACAATATCTTTAGGCTTATATAACACAAACACATCTTTTAACCCGGTTCGCATTTTTTCTAAAGAGGGGAGTGCCGCTTCCTGAATTCTTCGGGCATAATTAATACTGGCCGTAACTTTATTATGGATATTGGAAATTACTTCATGTTGTTTGGCAATTTCTGAATTCGATTCCTCAATTTTAGCGTAATTATTCGCATTGGAAATGGCGATACCAATATATACAGCCAGGTTACGCAGAATATCAATATGGTAATCCTGATACACGCATGGTTCCTCACTTTGCAAAGCAATTACACCTAGTTTTATATCCTTGGAATTAAGGGGTAAATAGATTGCCGATTTCCATTTGCCCTGGTATCGGTTATTTTTTGCCCGTTCCACAAAGTCTCTGGTATCAGTCTTAATGTCAGTGATGAGTAATTCTTCCTGCTGATTATAACAATAGGCAGAAAGCATGTCCTTTTGATCAATGCTATCAGAATCAAATAATAATTCATCGGAACCCGGTTCTCGTCCGGTAAAATCAAGGGTTCTGGTTTTCTCATTGTATAAGGCCACTGCAAAAATGGACACATTCATCATGTGGTCTATTTGCTCATAAACCGTATTTACAATATCTTTCACATTAAGGTGAGAAGTAACTAACTGTCCAATTTCACTTAACTGTTGAAAGTTCCTGTAAGTTTCTTCCAATTTATCCTTCTGTGCAATAGCTTCTTTTTGCTGTTTTTCCATTTCCATGGTTCGTTTCTGAACCATTTTCTCCAGTTCATTATTTTGGTTTCTTATATTTCGAACCCGGTATTTAAAAATTAGAACAATCAGGGTAAAAACGACAAGCCCGGTTGTGATAAAAAAGGCAGTAGTTTTATAAAATTGAGTAGGTTTAAAAAATACTATTTTAGTCCCTTTTTCATTCCAGATGCCATCATGGTTTTTGGCTATTACTTTGAAAGTGAAATTCCCGGGAGGTAAATTGGTATAAAACACTTCCCTGTTCGATCCGGCTATTTGCCAGTTATTTTCAAAGCCTTCCAACTTATATTTAAAGAAAACTTTTTCAGGGTTGGAATAACTCAGACCAGTGAAGTTAATTTTTATTCTTTGATTATCCGGAGACAAATTGATATGCTGAATATCGGATATTTTTGTGCCGTTTACGTTTATCCCTTCAATGACCACCTTTGGAGGAATAGGATTGATGGTGATATTTGAGGGATCAATAACAGTAATTCCATCAAAAGTAGGAAACCATAACCTTCCATCTTTACTTTTCAAAGGACGGGCATTTGCTGTACACTCACTCACCTTCATTCCATCATCCTTATTGTATAAAATACTGGTTGCTTTTTCAATTTTCCCTTCAGCCACCAGGTTGAGTTCCTCTCTTTTTACTTTGTAAATACCATCATTGCAGGTAATCCAAAAGTAGCCATCATCGTCTTCCAATATGGAAAAGGCGATATCAGTAAATAAGCCGTGCTGCTTATTGAGCACTGTAAAAGTATCGTCTTTATAGCGGGTTAACCCTCCATTAGCTCCTATCCATATTACTCCTTCCTTGTCTTCGAAAAACCTGAAATTTACTTCTCCTGCCAGACCATCTTTTGTATTAAAGTGCTCAAATTTTCCACCGCTTAGCCTTGTTATACCCTGCCGGGTACTGATCCACATTCTTCCTTTGGAATCCTGGAAAACTGATAAAATAAAATTATTGCTTAAGCCATCTTCTTTTGTAAAAGTGATAAACCGGCCATTGCTGTATTTGGCAAGGCCATTTGGTGTGCCAATCCAAATATTTCCATAGTGATCTTCATAACACAATCTTATATAATCACTGGGTAGGCCGTCCTTTTCAGTAAAAACAGTGGTGTTCCCATTTTCAATCTTTGCAAGCCCTTTTGTAGTGGAGGCCCAAATGATCCCTTTACTATCTTTAAAAACATCTCTGACAACCTGATCGGGAAGGGGTTTGTTGGTTTTTAAATCGGAAATCTGATTCCCATTGATAATACTCAAGCCATTATTGGTAGCAATTAAATAAGAGTTCTCATCATTTTTGGCAATGCTATAAACTAACTTCCCTGTTAGTCCTTCCTCTCTTGTAAAATTGGTGAACTTTCCATTGTGTAGCTGGTACAGCCCTGACCTATAGGTAGTTACCCAGATATTGCCTTCATTGTCTTCAAGGATATCAGTTACATTATGAGCGGCTAATTCTTCTTTTTCTCCAAGGGTGGAAATCTCTCCCTTGTAGAGCCTGGCTAATCCTTTACTGGTTCCAATCCAGATAACGCCCTGACTGTCTTCAAATACTTTTGCAACAGAATTGTCATTTAAACCATCCTTTTCAGAATACGATTTTATTTCTCCCTCAGGCAAAAGACAATCCAGTCCTTTTCCAGTTGGAATCCACAAATTTCCCTTTTTATCAAGAGTAAGTGTTCTTACATAATTATCACTAAGCCCATTTTCACTATTATAGTTTTTGAATGTTTTTGTTTCCAGGTTATAGGAAAAAATACCCTTTCCATTGGTGGACAGCCATAAATTTTCATGATCATCTTGAAGGATATCGTAAACATTAATCCCTTTTAGTTCTTCCGGTAATCCGGAATTAGTGAAAGAGGAGTCTTTGAGGTAACATAACCCTGAAGCGGTTCCGGCCCAAACTGTACCCTTTTTATCTTTAAATATAGCATCAACATTACTGCTAGGCAGGCCGTTTTCTACTGTATACACCTTCCATTTATTGTTTTTGAAAACTACAATCCCTCCCTGGGAACCAATCCAAAGACTGCTATCAGCATCTTCATAGAAATTGGTGAAAGTATTACTTTTGAAATGAGGGATTTTGGAATGGTCAATCACATTTATATTGATGCCATCAAATTTCACTAATCCATTGAAGGTCCCAATCCACAAGTAACCATTTTTAGCCTGGATGATAGAAAGCGCTCCATTGGTGGGTAATCCATTTTCACTTGTCCATAATTTAAATTTGTACTGGGATATGGCTTTTTTTGGGGAAAGTCCTTTAGGTTTTTGTGCCAGACTGTGGAATGATAATAATAAAAATAAAGCAATAAATGTTTTGCAAAAAATGAGTTGATAAATTTTCATTTTTGGAAGTTTTCAGGTTTTTCCCTTTGGCACTTGAATAACCGCTAATTAAAAAATATTTAAGGGCTGTTTTTATAGTGTAAGGGGAACGCAAAAAACTACCGATCATTGTCCTTTTTATACCCGTAAGGACAATTTCTACAGCCATTCTTGCAGCAATATCCTCTTTTTTTTAAATAGTGTGAGGTAAATACCATAAAACCATTTTCAAAATAAAAATCTAGGTTTTCTTTTAAATCAGAATTATTGTTTTTTGTGTTTTTCAAAGACAGGTCTATTTTAATATGTATGAAAGCAAAATAAAAAATCTATGTATCGAATTTATAGGATCAATACATAGATTTAAATTTGGTGAAAAATTGTTTTGAAATGCTTACAACCGAATTGATAAACCCAGTTTTCCACCGGTCGTTACACTTCCACCGTTTATTTCTAAATTGATTCCCAGTTGTTCATTAAAGTAATATCTTCCACCTACTTGTCCGCCTAGTCCTAAACCAGAATTATAACTTCCGGAATAGCCATCTGGTGATGACCAGGATTGGAAACCAATGGTTAATCCTGCATAAAAATCCCATTCCCTTGGAATATCCAGTATGGTGTTGAAATGATAATTCCCATTTCCCGAAAAAGTCCAGACATTGTGTTTGTACTTAAAGCTATGATAGGATTCATTGTAATTCCTGTAGTCAATAAGGAATCCAACGGTGATATCTTCATGAACGCCAAAATCCATTCCCCCATAAATTGGAAGGCCTATTCCGGAAAAACCAAAACCCAGGTTAATTTGTTTTCCTCCTTTACCAATAGGGCTTTGGGCATAGCCAGTAAAACTGATGAACAAAAACATTAAAACTCCTAAAACTTTTCCTCTCATAATGATTGAATTTTTTAATTTTTCCTTTTGAAAATTTTGCTGGTAAACATTTCTACAAATTGAGGTTCATGAAATGGATATTAACGGCAAAAAAAATAAGTTTAAACCACTTCAACGCCTAAATTGTAGAATTTGCAAAATAAAAGGATAAAAACTAAAATTTCATACCAAGGGAAAAACCAGTACGTAAGGTTACCCCATCAAAACCATAATGATAAAGTGGGTTATCCTGAACCCTGGGAGAATTTTGAGTATTTGTGATCTGGCTGTTTTTTAAGACCGGCCCAATGAAAAAATCGAATAAAAAACCACTTTTGAACGATTGTTTGTAGCCAATAAGGCCAATAATATCTAATCTGTTAATGGTCTCTTCCTGGTTTTCGGTAACCAATTCAAGATATTCAAGACCATCTCTCTCCACAGGAGTCCAGCCTCCGTCCAAATATTTCAGTTTTATATGATGGAAACCCAGACCAGCAGCCAAATAAGGACTTGCATTTTGATTAGGCACCATAAAAAACTTGTATAGAGATTCTATTCCCAAACCACTCACTTCATCATTTTGGTAGGAACTATTGACCTGAGAATTGTTTAAATTTCTTTGATCTGCATATCTATCGGTGGTGCCTTTATAGATATATGTACCCAACATCACTGCGTTTTTTTGTTCCCTGATCTCTTTTTCAACATCTATCCTAATGGCTTCAATAAGTAAATACTGTGGTACAAATGATATGGAATAATTTCTATCATTTTCCTGACATTGTCCTGAAGTTCCTGTAAAAAAAATGATCAGGGTGACACAGAAAAATACTAGTGGATAGAAGAAATTCATAGTGGTTTATTGATGGTTATTCAATTTTAATTGTAGATTCTTTCTATGGGAATGGTACTCATTAAGCTAATTTCACCATTCTTGTAAGTATATTGATAAAGGCCATCTTCTCCCGTAATTAGCAATCTGTCGGCCAAAGGAATGACATCATCCGCTTCTATATTAAAATGGTTAGTTTGTTTTAAATTCAAAACATCTGAAGCATTAAATATTTTTAATCCATCATCACAAACAAATAATGTAGTATCGTTTATTCCTAGTCCTTTTGGGGCAGTCATTCCATAAGAAGTAAGAAGGGTTGGATTATATAGATTCTGGATATCAATAATTTGTAATTCGTTAATATCTCTTCCACAAAATCCTGTTTGAGATCGCAAGGTTACATAGGCATATCGGTCATCCGCCACTACAGGGTCACAACTCACGGTATGCACATACATGGATAACATAATAGGATTAATAGGGTTCTTTACATCATAAATAAACATTCCGTTCTGTGAACCAATAAAAAGAAGGTTTCCCTTGGGGAAAATAGTTTCTACAATTGCAGAAAGCCCGATTTGCTTAAGCATCCTGGGGTTTTGCTCCTGAGAAATATCAAAAACAATGAGGGAATTGTGATCGACAGTGTAGAGTACATCACCCGAAACGGCAAACCTGGCAGTAGAACCTCCAACTCCTGTAGTGGAGGTTTCCGGGTTAAAGCTTTCACCATCAGAATATTCACAGCCTGCAAAAGCTAATAAAAGAAGAATGAAATAGGAAAGATTTTTCATGGGATGAGTTTTTAAAAGGGGTTGGGTCTAATCAAGTTTTTTCCAGCTCACTATAAAAGTTTCAGCAGGTCTTTTTTCCGGGGAAAAGGCGAGAGGCATTTCAACCATATCCGGGGGTAAGAGCTCTGGAAATACTCTTTTTTGTCGGCTTACTTCTGAGAAATCTGCTCCTGACAGATCAATTGCCACTAGGTCCACAGCATTATCAACATAAAGTGTGTTGTTTTTTATGGCCATATCCAGACATCCCGGAACTTTAATAAATTTTACATTTTTTGGCTCCTTAGGGTTTCTGTTGTCTATAATATGCACACCTTCATATTTTTCATTGAGAAAGATAAATCCATCTTTAAAGTAAATTTTCCCCGGCCTGTTAATCTCTATGGGAGCAATAACTTTAATGGATTTTTCCAATTGTGTCCGAGTCATCAGGACAGGTTCGTAAGCAGTCTTGCCATCATTGGTATTTTCAAATGGCGGTTGGTCTTCAATGGTGCAACTCCACAATAGAAATATGGCAATTACAAAGGGTAAAAATTTCATGGGTTATCAGTAGTTTGTTGAAGGTTTTAAGTAGTAATTCAAAATTAACGGTGTATTATTTTGCCATAAAAGACTGATAGAAAGATTACTATTTCTCGGAAATAATAGTACCCGGTGTGGAGTACTGGTGCTTAATTTGTATTTAATACAAACCACTTATGCTATTCCCTACTGAAAAAATGAAAATTTGAAATTTACTTTTGGAGAAAGTAAGGAAAGAGAAAAAAAAATTGGCTTAACATCTTGTAAATTTTAAATCCAATCTAGTTTACAGATGAAGCCAGCTAAAAAATGGTCTACGAAGCGCGTTTAAATGTAGGTAGTAAATTACAGTCGAGTTAGTCGTTTTTTATAGTTTTCAGTTAATTTATCTTCTATGATGTAGTCAGTAAGTAATGTTTGTTAAAATTTAATTCTGTGTATGATTGAAAAGTTAGTATTTACAGATAAACTTTTACTTTCTGGTTTTTCCTTTTTTCGTGAGTAATTTTGAAAGTGTTATCTTCCTCATACTTAATATTGACCGCACTTTTTGCGGAAGAAATAGTCAGGGAGTTTTCGTCCAGAATCTCAAATGAATACTCCGTGTTTCTTTTCAAAATGAAAAGTGGTTCTTCATTTCTTACATAGAAAATTTCTCCTCCAATAGTTTCAGTTGTGATGTCAAATCGCTCCATGAAAATGGTTGCGCCAAAATTTTCCCCAGCCTCATTTGGATCGGACGAAAGTAAAGTGTTTGGGTTTTTAGTTTCAGTTAAATTATCTTCTATTTGGGCTGCTGAATCCTGAATGTTGATAAAGATCAAAGCCAGGATGAATGTAATTACAGTTAAATTTTTCATCTTGTTATTTAAAGTTTCCATACACGAGTGATAGTTTGTTTGTTTGACTACGTTTTCCCTCATAGTTTCAATATACAAGCCAGAGTGAGTAAAGTTAGTTAATTGATTGTAAATCAGTATATTGTGTATTTTGGTTATATTGCGGATTGTCCCATATTGGGAATTGTCTCATATTTATTGGGAAAATCACTACTACACTTCATGTAAGGTTTTATGCGAAAAATTAACTTTTTTGTTATTTTCTAATGATTTGGCTTTTTCCTTTACATTAATTCCTAGACAAATAGAGGAAGAAAACTCCTGAGAAAGAGCGGGTGGCTTTACCCTTTCAGGATTCTGGTCTCTACAAAATTTCTTTGAACCAAAAGCAGGGTATTGAGGTTTAATGGCTAAACTTAAAACTATTTACTCAACCTAAAATCCCAACATCATTCCCGTGATTATTACTGAAACTACTCATCTGGCAGCTTCATATAGTGCCACCAGAAACAAAACTGTGGCTTTGTGTCAACCCTTAAAGGAGGAGGATACTGTGGTACAACCCATAGTTGATGTGAGCCCGCCCAAATGGCACCTGGGTCATTCCACCTGGTTTTTTGAAAATTTTATCCTTTCAAGATTTAAAAAAGGCTATAAGCACTTTAATAAAAGCTGGAATTATATTTTCAATAGTTATTATGAATCGCAGGGTGAACGGATTCTTAGAACTAACAGGGGAAACCTTACCAGACCATCATATTCCGAAATCATTGCATACAGAAAATATGTAGATAGTCAAATGCAGGAAATGATATCAGATGAAGCAATTGCCGATAAAATTAATGATTGGGTAATTCTTGGGCTCCAGCATGAAATGCAGCATCAGGAATTGCTGGTAACTGACATTAAATACATTTTGGGAAATAATCCGCTATTTCCCATTTATAAAGGTCAGGAGATAGAATTGGGTTTGGTACCAAATACCGAGGGAGCACATTTTTTGGAGATAGAGGAGGGGCTTTATGAAATCGGCTATAAGGGTGATGGCTTCCATTTTGACAATGAAACCGGTTTTCATAAAACTTTTCTGCATGCCTATAAAATTATGGACCGGTTAATTACCAATGTGGAATACCTGGAATTTATTGAGGCTGGTGGCTATGAAAAATATCAATTCTGGCTATCGGAAGGCTGGGAGTGGGTGAAAGAAAACAAAGTGAAGGCTCCACTTTACTGGTTTAAAGTAGATGGCTGCTGGCACAATTATACACTTGGTGGGTTTCAGAAAGTGGATTTATCTGCACCTGTTACCCATGTGAACTTTTTTGAGGCAGATGCATTTGCCAGATGGAAAGAAATGAGGTTGCCTACGGAATTTGAATGGGAAACAGCCTGTAAATTATTTTCTCCTGAAATACCACAGGATGCTAATTTGCTGGAAAGCGAAAAGTATACTCCGGTTCCCAGAACAAAAAATGACTTTCAGTTTTATGGAGAAGTGTGGGAATGGACGAATAGTTCCTATTTACCCTATCCGTATTATAAGCAGGATAAAGGAGCACTTGGGGAATACAATGGCAAGTTTATGATCAATCAGATGGTTTTGAAAGGAGGATCTTGTGCCACTCCATATACTCAAATAAGGGCCTCCTACAGGAATTTTTTCCAAACTGACAAACAATGGCAATTTTCGGGAATCCGACTGGCTGCTTATCAGTAAATTATTACGCTTAACAGTAATTCCCAATGTGATAAAAAAGCTTGCTCCGGCTAAATTTTCGGGACTCTGGGGCTCTTTTCTAAAGTCGGATTTACAGAAGGTTCCTGGCGAAAACTATTCAGATCCGAAGATTTGTTTTAGAAGAATTGGGAATTGTTGGATATAAAACTTATTTCTATATAACCAAATCAAAATCAGGATGTTAACCAAAGAAAAAATAGATAACACTTTTGCAAAGGATGTCCTTAAAGGATTATCAGCTCAACCAAAATTTTTGCAGTCGAAATATTTTTATGATCAAAAAGGTGATAAAATCTTTCAGGAAATCATGAATATGGAAGAATATTACCTTACCAATGCTGAATACGATATTTTCACCAATTATAAAGCAGATTTATTAAACCTGTTCAGTAAGGATGTAGAAAAATTCAGAATCATTGAATTTGGTGCTGGGGACGGACTCAAAACCAAAGTTTTACTCGAACATTTTCTCAATAAAAATGCGAACTTTGAATATGTACCCATTGACATTTCCGAAAATGTGTTGAAACACCTGGTTTCTGATCTGGAAAACCGTTTTCCTAAACTCAAAGTGCATAGTATCAGGAATGACTACTTTCATGCATTAGATCATCTTCATGATGATGACAGGGATGAAACAGTAAGGAACGTAATCTTCTTTCTGGGTTCCAATATTGGGAATTTCAAAAAAGAGGAGGCAGTAGATTTCTTAAAAGAAATCGGTTTAAGAATTGGGAAACAGGACTTTCTGTTTTTGGGAACTGACCTGAAAAAAGATCCAAAGATAATTCTGAATGCCTATAATGATGCCTCGGGTATAACCAAAAGGTTCAACCTGAATTTATTGGAAAGAATTAATCGGGAATTGGGAGCAAATTTCGATTTAAACAAATTTATGCATTATCCGGTGTACGATCCACAGACAGGAACCTGTAAAAGCTATTTGATTAGCCTTGAAGATCAGGTAGTAGAAATAGCGGATTTAAATGATAAAATTGAATTTGAAGCCTACGAAGCTATCCATACGGAAATTTCCCAAAAATATTCCGTTTCAGAATTAAAGGAAATTGCCCAAAAAGCAGGCTTCGGAATGACTCATCAGTTTTACGATGAAAGGAAATACTTCCTGGATTCGGTTTGGGAGTTGAGTTAAGTAGTAATTCAAAATTAATCGTGTGCTATTTTGCCATAAAAGACTGATAGAGAGATTATTATTTCTCGGAAATAATAGTACCCGGTATGGAGTACGCAGTATGGAGCACGGGTGCTTAATTTCTTGATTTGGCTTTCAAAAAAAGGGTAGAAAACAATCATTTATTTCTACCCTTTTTCAATGAAATTCAAAATAGAAGCCTACTGCTCATCGTAAGCCCACTCAATCCGGTCTTTCATGTCTTTTACACTAATGCCCATTACCTTCAGTTGCCCACGAATTAAGTCAACTTTATCGTAATCTTTTGCTTCTTTCGCTTCTTTATAGTCCTGTAGTACAATTTCTATGGCACTTTCCAGGTTTTGCGGTTTTTCCTCAATAAACCCAAGTACGTCTTCCACAAAACTTATATAAGTATTCACCATTTTATCGAAAACTTCTTTTTCCAAAGCGGGAATTTTGATTTGCCCCAGGTGAATGCCATTGATCTTTTTGAGCAGATTAAACAATCCTGCAATGGCTACAGCAGTATTCAGATCATCATTCATTCCCCGGTAAACCGAATCGATAATCGACAGAATTTGCTTATTCAGCTTTGCATCTTTTTCAATTGCACTATCTTCGGAATAACTTAAGCCTTTCACCAGCCTTAACCCATTAATCATTTTCCTATAACCCTTAGAAGCAGCTTTCAGGGCTTCATTGGAAATATCCATCGTGCTTCTGTAATGTGCTTGCATAAAGGCAAATCGCAAAGTCATGGGGCTATAAGCCTGATCCAACAAGGGGTTGTTCCCAGAAAAGAGTTCATTTGGCAGGATAGAATTATTGAGTGATTTACTCATCTTCTGTCCGTTAACTGTCAGCATATTGGCATGCATCCAGTAATTCACTGGCTCAACATCATTACAAGCAGTTCCCTGAGCAACTTCACACTCGTGATGAGGGAATTTCAGGTCCATTCCACCGCCATGAATATCAAAAGTTTTCCCCAGATATTTTTGGCCCATTACCGAGCATTCCAAATGCCAGCCGGGAAAACCATCACTCCAAGGAGAAGGCCAGCGCATAATATGACCTTTGGTTGCCTTTTTCCACAAAGCAAAATCTATATTTTCTCTTTTTTCATCCTGTCCATCCAATTCCCGCTGGCCGGACAATAGTTCATCAATATTTCTACCTGAAAGTTTACCATACTCATGGCTTTCACTATATTTCCGTACATCAAAATATACTGAGCCATTGGTTTCGTAGGCAAATCCTTTTTCAAGCAAATCTTCAATCATTTTGATTTGTTCAATCATATGACCGGTTGCAGAAGGCTCAATACTGGGTGCTTTATTGTTCAGAATGTTCATCACATCATGGAAATCGTTGGTGTACTTTTGTACCACTTCCATGGGTTCCAGATTATCAAGTTTGGCCTTTTTCCCAATTTTATCCTCCCCGTCATCAGCATCATCCACAAGGTGGCCCACATCGGTAATATTTCTCACATACCGGACTTTATAGCCCAGGTGAAGTAAATACCTATAGAGTATGTCAAAACCGGTAAAAGTTCTCACATTACCAAGATGAACATAATTATATACTGTAGGGCCACAAACATACATACCCACTAAAGGTGGATTGATGGGTTTGAAAACCTCTTTTTTTCGGGTTAAAGTATTATATATTTTGAATGGTGGTTGCATTTGGCAAATTTAATAAGCGCATGTTTAATTTTTATACAACAGGGCAAAAATAGGTGAAATGAATATTTTTTGCTTGGAGACTTATATATAGTATTTTAAAGGGATAAAGAAAACCTTCCCTTAATCCCATAGCCCTCAGGCTAACAAAATTTATCATCCTCGTTTGCAACGAGGATGGATGAACAAGGTGATTGTATCGCTAGTCTAGCGGAAAGTTACAAACTTTCCTTAATTTAATAGGCTTAAGTATCAAGCGAAGCGTTTACTTAAGCTAGGTACTAGGTGCTATTTGAATTTTCCCTAGCCCCCTCTAGCGTGGTTTGGCATTCTGATGATAAAAGGGTGGTGTTTCTTTTTTGTCTTCCCAATTATTAAAATAAATTCTTAAAGGGGAATATTCCCATGCTTTTTCTTTGGCAATTTATCCACCTTATTTTCCAGCATTTTAAAAGCCCGAATTAACTTTGTTCTGGTATTTTCTGGCTCAATGACTTCATCAATAAAACCCCTGTTGGCTGCCCGGTAAGGATTGGCAAAGGTTTCTGTATAATCATCCACTTTTTCCTGTAATTTAGACTCTGGATCATCGGAAGCTGCGATTTCCTTCCTGAAAATAATTTCCGCTGCACCTTTTGCACCCATTACCGCAATTTCTGCAGTAGGCCAGGCAAAGTTCATATCTGCCCCAATATGTTTGGAGTTCATCACATCATAAGCACCGCCATAGGCTTTTCTTGTAATCACCGTGACTCTGGGAACAGTAGCTTCACAAAAAGCATAGAGCAACTTGGCCCCATTGGAAATAATGCCATTCCATTCCTGATCAGTGCCGGGTAAAAATCCCGGAACATCTTCCAATACCAGAAGTGGCACATTAAAAGCATCACAAAAGCGAACAAATCTGGCGGCTTTATTACTGGAATTAATATCTAAAACTCCTGCGAGTACGGCAGGCTGATTCCCTACAATCCCTATACTACGACCACCAATTCTGGCAAATCCCACTATAATATTTTCTGCATAGTTTTTATGGACTTCAAAGAAATCTCCATCATCTACAATGCCTTCCACCACTTCCCGCATGTCATAAGGCTGATTCGGATTTTCGGGAATGATATCATTTAAAACTACCCTTTTTTCATCCCCACTTGATTGATATGGATAAACCGGAGCGTCCTCTTCACAATTTTGGGGGATAAAACTAAGTAATTTTTTGATGTTGTTAATGCATTCTACTTCATTGGCACAAGAGAATTGAGTTACTCCACTTTTGGTGCTGTGGGTACTTGCTCCTCCCAGTTCTTCTGAGGTTACTTCTTCATGTGTTACTGTTTTCACTACATTTGGGCCAGTCACAAACATATAGGAAGTATCTTCCACCATCATAATAAAATCGGTGATGGCTGGGGAATAAACTGCTCCACCAGCACATGGACCCATTACCGCAGATATTTGAGGTACTACACCTGAAGCCAGGGTATTTCGATAAAAAATATCGGCATAGCCGCCAAGAGAAACCACTCCTTCCTGGATTCTTGCTCCGCCTGAATCATTCAGTCCGATAACCGGAGCTCCATTTTTCATGGCCAAATCCATGATTTTGCAAATCTTCTCCGCATGCGATTCGGAAAGAGATCCTCCAAAAACTGTGAAATCCTGGGAAAAAACATAAACTAGTCGGCCATGGATATTGCCATATCCCGTGATTACACCATCTCCGAGATAAGTTTCATTCTCCAATCCAAAATCCCGACAACGGTGTTTTACGAATTTCCCAATTTCCTCAAAAGTGCCTTCATCTATTAATAAAGCAATTCTTTCCCTTGCCGTTAATTTTCCTTTTTTATGTTGAGAAGCAATCCGTTTTTCCCCTCCGCCCTGCTCGGCTTCTAAGTTTTTTTGTTTTAGTAATGCTGATTTTTCCTGTTTATTCATGGTGATATATTCTCTAAATCCAATAAGTGATTTAAAATTAAGACATTTTAGGGAGATTAAAGGAAAATAATTTTGATGGAGAAATGTTGGATTGATTTTTTACACAACAAAAAAAGCCACCTCAATCATGAAGTAGCTTTTATGGTAATTTGTCTGAAAACACTGGGAATGGTTATTTTAAGGTTTCCCATTCCCAATTAGTTAAAACCTAAAATTATATTTCACCAAAAAGTTTCTGCCCATCAGGTTGAAACCTCTTTTTTCGTAATAATTTTCATCTGTAATATTGTTCACCAACAGATCAACCATATGTTTTGGGGTTATTTTATATCGTGCCCTGAAGTCCATTACCAAGAATGGTGGGTATTCCATTTCTATGAACTCGCTGTAAGAACTCCAGTCTCTATCGAATCTGTTCCCCACATATCGGCCAGTTAAACCAATAGAGAATTTTTTAAGGTTGTCATATTCAATTCCGAAGTTGGAAGTAGCTTTGGCTACATTATGCATATTCACTTCCATTTCCCCCACTCCGTATAAATCGGCAATTTCCTTCGATTCCAAAATAAAGACCTGATTGGCAAATATTCTGAGGGAATAATTTCCGCCACTTTTTGCTCCAAAATCATAGGCCAGATTCAATTCAATTCCCTGAATGTTACTTTCTTCTGCATTAACATAGGAAGTAATAGAACCAATGGTATCACCTGAAGCAGTTAATTCCAAATCGGAGGGTTGGGAATAAACAGCAATCGCATTGTTTTTGAATTTGGTGTTGAAGTAGGAAACATCTCCACTAAACCCGGAGTTTTCAGCATCGTAAAAACCTATGCCCAAATCAATAGTATTGCTTTTCATACTTTCCAATGCAGGATTTCCCTTAGTGATATTGACCCAGCCCGGTTTAGACCAATCCGGAGCTTCAGAATATCCTGCCACATGGAATACAGAAGCCGGAGTGAAACCTTGTCCATAATTGGCTTTGGCTATTATTTTCGAAGTGATTTTATAGTTTAAGCCAACACTTGGGTTGAAAATATTATTCACTTCTTTTCTACTCCTGTTTTCAATTAAATCTGTTGCGTAAATATCATATCTTATAGACTCAAATCTTCCTCCTAAAACTGCGTTCAATTTGTTTTCAAGAAAGTTTAATTGTAACTGAACGTAAACTCCTGAAGTCTCTAAACCATAATTTGGTGACCATGGCGCTGATTCAGAACCATCCTGGTTATAATTCCTGCTGATGTATTCTGATTTATTGTAATCGTATCCTACTACAATGGAATGATTACCTAAATTGGTTTCATTTTTTGCCTGAAATCCATTCCAGGTAATTTCACTTTCATTGGATTTGTAAGGATCAATAAAGGTTACTTCCCCTGTAGTCCAATCCGTATTGTAAATGGTATAATTCGTATTATCCTCTTTTCCGTAATAACCTGTAAAACTCACTGTATTGTAATCATTTATTCTACCACTTACCTTGCCATCGAATGATTTTCTACCCACATCTTTCAGTGTTGGAGCATTGTTTCCACTGGCAATATCCCCCGGACCATTTACATCATTGGCAGTCAGCATATCTCCTTTAATATCTACCCTCCAATTTTCGTTGAGTTGATAACCCAGTCTTAAAGCTCCGGAAATTTTACTGAAGCTTGTTTTTTCCCTGGTAATACCATCTCCTCTGGTATCGTCAACAGTAGCGGTTGAATCATTTCCAGTGAAATTTTGAGTGGCTTTATCCCAGCCAAAAGCATCTCTGAACAGGTTATCATCACCAAGTTTAAAATCATCCTGTTGATTCCAATAATTTAGACTGGCATCAAAGTCCAGGTTTTTCGTGATATTTCCACCTACAAATCCGCCTGCATTCAGGGTGTTGAAACTACCATAACCGGCAAAAGCTCCTCCACCAATTTTCCCATCCGACTTTTTAGTAATGATATTTACCACACCACCCATTGCCTGCGCACCATAAACTGCTGATGCAGGGCCTTTTAGTACTTCCACTCTTTCCACATTGTTCATGTCCAAAAGTGATAAATTAGTAGCTGCTGCAGGCCTGCCGTCAATCAAAAGCAAGGTTTTTTGATTCAATCCACTAATTTGTGGCCTGAAACCTCTTATACCAATTCCTGATAACATTCCGGGGTACTGTACCACATCTATTCCTGCTGTTTTTTTGAGCAGATCCGTCATATCAGTGGCAATAGTTTTATCTATGGTTTGAGCTGAAATGATTTCAATTTTCTGTGGAACATCTTTCATGTCTCTTTCAGACCTGTTGGCAGTGACTACCACACCCTGCAGGTATTGCTCCACTAATTTCAGACTCACGGTATAATTTCCCCCGGGCTCTGCTGTAAGTTCATGGGTTTTAAATCCTACAAAACTAAACTGTAGTACATTGTTATTTTCTGGAAGTTCGATGTTAAATTTTCCATCCAGGTCGGTGGTAGTCCCTGTTTTTGTTCCTTTTATCAGCACATTCACCCCCACTATCGGCATATTGTCCTGGTCGGAAGTAACCTGGCCGCTTACTAGTTTCCCTTGTGTAAAACCGTTTGAACCGATAAGAGAAAAAAGCAACAATAAAATAAATGATGCTGGTTTGCTGAGTTGTAAAAAATAGATTTTCATTTTTATTCTGTTAAGTATAAGTAATGAATTCGGGACAGAGAACCCATCCCGTTTTGTTTGTCTTTAATTAGGTGTTTAAAAATTTGTTATTGATAATCAGTGTTTTCTGAGGAATTCCATCAGTTTCCCAATAGAATGGAATTCATGTGTTTTTTCTTTTGCTGTATACTGCCATATTGCTCTGTTTTTTGTGTCAAAAATTTCAATATTGGGATAATCTCCTTCTTTTTCGACTATACTGTAATTTTCCCTCTCCAATGCCTGTCGGGTCCAGTGTTCGTAGAGTGGATTGCCTTTTAAGGTTATTTTCTTTTCTCCAGGCTGATGAATCAGAAACCGACCAGTAATTTTATCGAAATCAAACCCATCTCTTTTAAAAGTATCCTCAAACACTCCACTGAGCACTAAATCTTCTGGCACCCCACAAGTGAGATCGAAACAAGGATGCATCAGCATAATTTTATCTGCTCCCTGAAGGGCAAGGTCCAGTTCATGGGTAGAAAGTAATATCGCTTTTCCTGTAGTTTTGGCAAGTTTTCTGAGCAATCTCACGATTTCCACCCTGTTGGGCAAATCCAGGTGGGCAGTAGGTTCGTCCAACAAGATGATCGGAGTGTCCTGTGCCAAAGCTCTGGCAATCATTACTTTTTGCCTTTCCCCATCACTTAGTTCGTGCACTTTTCGGTTGGCAAAATCTTCCATTCCGGTGGAATAAAGTGCCCACTGAACTTTTTGTTCATCAGTTGTAGTCAGGCCACCCATCCAGCCGGTATGCGGGTACCTGCCCATGGCCACAAGCGCATAAACCGAAAAATTGGTATTGGTAATTCTTTCTGTCAGTACAATGCTAAGTACTTTTGCCAAATCTCTGGATTTATACTGATTCAGGGATTTCCCTTCAATTTCAACCAGGCCTTTCAATGGTTTTTGAACGCCAGCCATGGTGCGCATCAGTGTAGATTTTCCCACACCATTTGGTCCGAGCAAACATACTAACTCCCCGGCTTTCAGGCTAAAATTAAGGTTTTTGGAAACTTCCTTAAGTTCTTTTCCCTTATAGCCAATGGCAAGGTCAGAAGTGGTCAATATGTCCTGATATTTTGTCAAATTTGTTTTTCTTAATAGCGAGTGACTCAAGTCACTCGCTATTGGTTGATAATTGATGCTTTATCGTTTATCCCGGTTTACAAAACCTGGCTTTTTCCCTATTGTCTAAATATTAGGTTGAAGTTTTCAACTTCAACCAGCTTTAGCTTGTTTTTTGCCACTAATGTTTGAAAGAAAGCCTTAAAATGTTCAATAATAAAAACACTGGTGTTTAAAAACTATTTCTTAAATTCCTACTCTTCAAAATCACCCAAATCACAACCGGAGAGCCAATTAGGGCTGTTATGGCATTAATGGGCAATGTCATATTACTTCCTGGCATTTGGGCAATAATGTCACAAATCAGTAAGACCACCGCTCCGGCAAGGCAGGTACAGGGAATTAAAAATTTATGATCTGATGTATTTAAAATAGCCCTTGCCAAATGGGGTACTGCAATTCCCACAAATCCGATCGGACCACAAAACCCGGTTACTGCTCCGGCAAGAATACTCGTTCCGGCAATAATGAAAATTCTTGTAAAATTGACATTCATTCCCATAGAGCTGGCATAATTTTCCCCAAGCAATAAGGCATTTAGTGGTTTGGAAACTAAAAAAGCCATGATCAACCCAATGAGAACCACAATGGCTAATACCAAAGCCTGGTTACTGGTCACCCCACCCAGGCTGCCAAAAGTCCACATGATATAGTCCCTGATCAGGTCTGGATTACTGAAATATTGCCAGATACTCACTATTGAAATGGTAATATTGGCCAGCATTAGCCCGACAATCAACAATACCACATTATCTTTCACCTTGAAGGAGATCCCCAAAATCAACAGCAAAATAGTTGCTGAACCCAAAATTGAAGCCCCAACAATTAGCCAGCTACCCGTAATTCCCATTTCCTTAATGGCATACAAGGTAGCTGCATTACCTGAGGTTAGCATTACAGCGGCAACCCCAAGACTTGCTCCTGAAGTAATCCCCAAAACCGAAGGTCCTGCCAATGGATTTCTAAATAGTGTTTGCATTTGCAGACCTCCCACAGAAAGGGCAGCTCCAGCCAAAATTGCGGTAATGGCTTTTGGTAGCCTGATTTTTAATACAATGCTTTCCCAGGCCTTGTTTTCTGAGCCTGTTCCCAGTAAAATATTGATGACTTCCGAAAAGGGAATCCTTACGGAACCTAATACCAAATCGATAACAAAAAAGAAAAGGACTGCCAGACCTATTCCCCCTAGCAGGGAAAAGCGGGGAACAAGTGAAGGCCAATTTCTTTTTTCCATTTTTTGGCGGCTTATTTCATCAATATGAAAGGGCTTTTGTGTCAATTGATTTTAATCAAATTTTTTAAAATAAAAAAGTTCGTGGTCAGGTAGTAGTTCTGGTTGAAATATCTTGATTAAATCCGCCAGGATAATATGAGGCTTTACAATTCCGGAAGCATAATAATCATTTCCCATAGCCCCCTTTTGTCTTTTATTATTATTGTAAATCTGTCCTGTTTTGAATGGTTTGAGATCGGCAAACCGGCTGTCTTTTGCCAGTAAATCCTCCTTGGATCTGGATACCCCGGGATTTATCCAGATATCTGCTTCTAATCCTTTGTTGTAAACCATTTCAAAATCCATAGGGATTCCCCCGGTGGAAGTATCCTCTTTCCAGAAATAGTTTGCTCCTGCTTCATTTAGGGCTTTGGCAACATAGCTGTTTCCGCCCGGCACATGCCATGTCCCTTTAAATGGAAGGCCGCTGATTGTGGTCAGTTTTTCAGAAGTATTTTTAGCCAGCTCTACCATTTCCTGGTAAGATTTTACAATATGGTCAAAATCCTTCTCGCCTTTTTCTTCCTGATCCAGTAAAACAGCCATAATTTTCAGCCATTCTGCTCTGGCGGTAAGTGTAGGCTCCTGCCATTCGGCATTGAGCAAAACCGGAATTCCAAATTCGGAAAGGGTTTGGTAAGTCTTGTTTTTCGATCCCGGAAAACCAATTACCATCACCACATCCGGGTTGAGTTCCACCACTTTTTCCACATTCAAACTTCCGCCTTCTCCTACCTCCAGAATCTCCCCACTAGCTACTCCGGCAAGAATTTTTTCATCCCAGGCGTAATCTTTAGTAGAGATGGCTGCCAGTGTATGATAAGCGTCAAACTGAGCAATTAGGCCAAAATGACTAGATGATAGTGCAATAAGCTTTTTTATTGGTGTATTGATTACAGGAAGGTTTTCCTTTCCTGAAGGAACGGGTAAATCTTTTGGTTTTAGTAAATAAGTGATCGTATCACTTTCTTCTTCATAGTGTTGAAATATGTGTAAAAGTTTGTAATTGCCATGGTAAGTAACTCCAAAGCCAATCGCTTCTTTAATTTCTGTTTTTTGGGTATATAAATCTTCAGTGGTATTATTTACTGCATTTCCGTTAATATTTTCCGAAGTATTTTTGCAACTGGAAAATGAGAAAATTAAAAGTAAAATGAATACTCTTCCAACACATCCATTTAAATGGGTGTGAACCGGCCTAAGCCTGATAACAATTTTATAGATCTCTTTCATAAACAATTATGCTTTTCTCCCGAAAGCATGATTAAATTAGCGTACAATGGTAGGTCTTCTGGCTTCTCTGATTTCAGGACTGTCTTCCCGTTCGGTTTTCTGAACAGTGACCAGGGCAATGCCTGAAATTTTTTTTGGTGATAACATCTCACCAAACAGAGTTACAGCAGCGGGGACTGCACCGGATTTTCACCGGTTTCCCTTGTTATAGCTTTTCCGGGTAGTCATGCTGGAAAAGCAACCACAATACGATGCAAATGTAGGTATAAAATTGGGGGGAGCAAACTAAAAAAAATCTTTTTTAGAAAGAGACTGAAAAAAAACAATTCCAATGATTTTTGTCATTTCCAGGTGTTGATAGTAGTTTTTTTATTTTGAAAACCTTGACTTAGATAGTATCTTATTCTAACTTTCGGGCAGTGATTTGTACTATTCTTTTTTATAAAGTTGAAATATCCCCATATTTTGGGATGAAATAAAAAGATGTAAGAACGACATTTACTTCATGGTTTGGATATAAGATTTTGTTTAAACTTTCCCTTTTTCCACTGTAGATGAAGATTCTCGGGCGGGTCGGGGATTATGGGAAAAACAAAACTTATAACAAGTTCCAGTGTGGTAGCAATGCAAGTTCTTTTCAAAGAATTGACCCTAAGAGTAGTTATTTTTCTTTAAACCAAATATTTTTTGATTAACACTCTCCAAAAAACATTTAACTACCAAAAAGATGAATCGTAAAAAAATCAGGCAAACGCTTCAAAAGTGTGCAGGTAAATTTCTCGAGTATCAAAACATTTCTTCAGTTGGAATTGGGAAAGAAAATGGTGAAGAATGTCTGATTTTCACAGTGGATAAAAAGGAGGAAAAAGCGAAAAATATTGGTGATTTTAAAGAATTTAAAACTAAAGATAAAAAGGCCCTCTCTATAAAAATTCCTGCTCAATTAAAAGTTGGGAATGCTGCCATGGCAACTGGTGTAAGGGAGTTAAAACCCACCGAGCCTCAAAAGAAGAAAAAGCTAAAAACCAAATTAGACAATAAAGACAAAGAGCATAATGCCATTTTTCCAGGTACAGGAATAATAGGTAAAAACGGAGAGCTGGGAACTATTGGAGCTATTGTATTCGATGCTGTGTCTAAAACTCCTCTTGCACTCAGTTGCTGGCATGTTCTGGATAGAACCCTTTCAAAAAAGAAAACCATTCCCACCTTTATGGTAAAGGAGGGGGCTTCTTTTATTGCTGAAAAAGCGAATCGGAAAGCGGAAAATTTCCTTGGTGATCTTTTCCAAAGTTATATAGGACCTTTCGGAGATTGTGCTGTAGCCAAAATTAAGAATAAGCAATTTTTGAGGGAAATACCCGGGCTGAATATTTTCCCTACTAAAACCAAAAGGGCAGCACTTGGAGATTTGGTGGTGAAAGTGGGCTTTAGCAGTAAAATGACCTTTGGGCAAGTTTCCAGAACTGAGGTGGTTTCCAAAATTAATTACGGTAAAAATATCGGAGAAAAAATTGTAACTGGTTTTGAAATAGATCCACTGGATGATTCAGGTGAAGAAATCAGTATGTCGGGGGATTCAGGTGCTGTCTGGCTTTTGGTAGAACCCTTAAAGGATAAAGTTGATCCAACGGATCCAGCTTCTTTTCGGATTACAAAAACAGCATTGGGTTTGCATTTAGGTGGTGATGAAGATGGTAATAAAAAAGTAGAGTATGCTTTTGCCTGCCATATGGATGATGTTTTAAAAGCGCTGCATGTACGACTTATTTTACCAGAGGATCTGGAAAAAGCTACCATAGCCAATGAGCTAAAAAGAAGAGCACGATTAAATATTACCCTTCCCGGAGCAAACAGATTCAATTTTGCCGAACCCGAAAAAAGCTTTAGTATCGATGAATTGCTGGGAAGAGATATAGCCAAAAATTTTGTGGAACTGCCAGACCGGGTGATTACTCCTCAGGGTATTTATGGGGCTGATGATCGAAAAGATATTTTCTATCTGGAAAGAAAACTGGAAGCCGGGGAAGCTTCTGAAGGAGAGAAAAAAGTGATAGAAAATTCAAAAGCAGTGGTAATCATTGTTCATAAGAACTATTTGGAAAGGAAAGAGGAATCTGAATTTTATCAAATTAGAACCACTACCTTAAACAGAAAAATTGAATACCAGTATAAATTTCCTTTAGCACCTACAGAACCTTTTAGAGATCAACAGCGAGTTCCTTGTAGCACTGGTTTTCTTATTGCTCCAAATACCATTATAACAGCCGGCCATGTCTTAAAACCCAAAATGTGGGAGCCCAGAGTGGATCTGGAAGATTATTTTTTTGTAGCTGGATTTAAAATGAAGGATGAGTTCTTGGCTGCAACTTTAATTCATGAAAACCAGGTGTTTAAAGGCGAAGACATTGAAGATTTAAAATTTACCAGCAAAAAAGACTGGGCAGTTGTGAAACTGGAAAAAGCGGTGAAAGATATTCATCCCCTTAGATTTGGTGATTTTAATGAAGGAAATAACCTCTACATACTGGGTCATCCCACTGGCTTACCCATTAAATATGCTCCAAATGCAGAAGTTTTGAAAGATGAGTCTACTTATTTCCGGGCTAACCTGGATGCTTATGGCGGTAATTCAGGCTCTCCTGTTTTTGACGAAACTACCAATCAGGTAGTGGGAATTTTGGTAAGAGGATCAGTGGATTACATTCAATTAGGCAATTACATGATTTCCAATCCGCTTCCAAATACTGGGGTAAGTGGGGAAAAATGCCAGAAAATTGATCATTTAAAAGATATTGAAGCCTATAAGAAATTTTGGGAAAACCAGCCTGAGGATGAGGAAAATAATCATGACAGAAAAAAAGGCGATGGAAAAAAAGTATCTGAAGATTGTGGCGAAAGAGTAGACTCTGCTCCGGAAAAAATTGAAATGAAAAATAAGTAGTGCAAAATAAATTTTAACCAAAAAATTAAAATCAAAAATGAATTTCAAACCCCACGTTTTTTTAGCTAAATTGTCGAATACAAGATTCAAACTGAATGTAGTTGTAAAGATTCCCAATGGCTTTGATATGGGAGAAGCAACCGGCACCAGAGATGAGGATAGCGAATTGGATATCTATAGAATTCCCGTATTTAAAGCACCAGGCCAGCGGAATTCCAACTTAAAGGTAAGAGCGGTTTTTCTTGAACTTCCAGGTGCTTTGGGAGAAGACAGTGATTTTAAAGTAAGAGTAGAAATCAACGGAAAAGAAAAAGATTTTGCCTCATTTACAAATTCCCCCAATGAAGAAGTTTTACTTGGAGTAGCTACAATGGCTTATGCTGAGGGAGACATCACTAAAGGAGGAACTGCAGATGGAGCAGATGATACTGATCCTCCTTTTGAAGGTTCTTGATAAAAAGGTAATTGGTGGGCAAGAATAAGTGAAACATTTTGGTAAACTAAAATTGTCCACCAAATAAAATTTTACTTCTGTAATTATTGAAAATTGAAAGGCTTTAATTTCCATATGAAAATTCGGAGTTTCCTGTTTTTTCTTTTTCTGCCATCTCTGGTATTAGGAAAAGTTGAAGAACCCGGAATTGGTGACTTATACTCCAAAGCCTGGAGTATAAGAAATGATTTTCCGGATAGTGCAATTTCTCTGGCTACTTCCGGAAAACACCTTGCTATAGAAAAAGGGGATTTGTTCGGACAGGCGAATGGTTGTGGAATTTTGGGTGCCCTTTTTGAAAGTAAAAAAGATTTTGAAAATGCCGTCAGGAATTATGAATTAGAAGAAGAGCTGTATGCACAGCTTCACAATTGGAATAAACAGGCTTCTTCCTTAAATAGGCTTGGGGTATTGTATAAAAATTACAATAATTATGAAAAGTCTTTATCTTCTTTTTACAAGGCCATGACTTTGTGTGATGAACACAATTTATTAAGTACAAAGTCAAAGGTTTTGAATAATCTGGGTGGTTTAAATACAGCCTTGGAAGAATACAATTCTGCCATAGAAAATTATAGGGAGGCCTGTAAAATAAAGGAAGAAGTTAAAGATACTTTGGGGATGGCAAAAGCCCTTAACAACATGGGGATTACTTTTATAAGTTTAGAAAAATATGACAGTGCCCTTTATTATTTTAATGAGAGTAAGGAATTTTTCACGACATTGGAGCACAAAGAAATGTTGGGAATGGTTCAGAATAACATTGGTCTTGTTTTATTGGAACAGGGAAAGTTCGACCAGGCAAAAATATCCCTGGAAAAAAGCCTTGTTTCTTATAATTATCCGAACAATGAAGAGGAGGGTTTTAGCCCTCTGAACAATTTGGGTGAAGTTTCCCGATTAAAAGGAGAATACAAGCAAGCCTTTCTGTTTTTTTATCGGGCAAAGGCAATTGCAGAAAAATATCCATTAAAAGAAAAGAAAGCAGATTTATTCGAAAATCTTGCAAAAACCCATGAAGCAATGGGTATTTTGGACTCTGCTTTATTTTACCAAAGGGCTTTTACCAGCCTGAGAAATGAACTTATCAACGAAGATAAAAACCGAACTATAGCCAATCTTAAAATTCAGTATGAAGTCGACAAAAAAGACCAGCAGCTTCAGTTATTAGGAGCTCAAGCAAGTTTGCAAGCATTAAAATTAAACAGCATGATCATTATTCTAATTGTGGTAATTGTAGGAGCATTTTTCGGATTTCGATATTACCACCAGAGAATGGAATTAAGTTTACAAACCGTTAATGTATTATTACAGGATCAGGAAATAAAATCCAAAGATGCCATGATGGAAGGGCAGCAGGTAGAAAGACAGCGAATAGCAGAAGATTTGCATGACCGGCTGGGAGGATTACTGGCAACTGTGAAATTAAACTTCCAGGCACTAGAGGATAAGATACTGGACATCCAGGTCGAAAATCGGAATCAGTATGTGAAAACCAACAGGTTACTGGATGAAGCTTATGAGGAGGTAAGGGCAGTTTCCCACAATCTGGTTTCCGGTTCATTAACTAAATATGGGTTGAAATCTGCGCTGGAGGATTTACGTGATACTATCCGGGAGGCCAGAGGAATAGAATTCGATTTCCTAACCTATGGCTTTGATAACAGGCTGAGTACCAAAATAGAAATCAGTTTGTATAAAACCATTCAGGAATTGGTAAATAATATCCTCAAATATGCCAAAGCCACCAAAGTTACCATTCAGATTAATCAATATCCTGACGGTTCGCTTAATATTATGGTAGAAGATAATGGATTAGGCTTTGATGTGGAAAAGGCACAGAAAAAAGGAGGATTAGGATTGCATAATATTCAGAGAAGGGTAACTAGTCTCAATGGAACACTTGACATCGATTCTGCAAAAGGAAGAGGAACAACGGTAATTATTGACCTTCCGGCCTCAGCCTGTATAGGATAAATTGAAATTTACCTTTTTATTTGGATTATATTTTTATTTGTTGGAACTTGTTGTGAATAAGTAAATGTACTTATTTTTTATTCTAATTCATCAAATATCATTACATACCAGGTCATAATTACTAACAAATTTGCCAGGTGAAATAATTTAAAAATTGGGATTTCCCTATTTTGGATAACCAATGAAATATTTTAAATTACTTCCCAAAGCTGCCACTCATGTTATGGTTCACCAAAATCATTAATCAATTATGATCAAAATTTTTATAGCTGACGATCATCAAATTTTTGTAGAAAGTTTAATTAAATTATTAGAAACAGAGGAGTCATTTAAGGTAATAGGGGCTGCTAATGATGGTAAAAGCCTATTAGCAAAAATTTCATTTGACCAACCTGATGTTATATTAATGGATATAAGCATGCCGGGAATGGATGGTATTGCAGCTACAAAACTTGTAAAAGAAAAATATCCGCATACAGAGATCATCATGCTCACCATGCACAATGATAAAAAACATCTGGATTTAGTGACAGATGCAGGGGCTAAAGGATATTTAATCAAAAATATTAAAAAGGAAATCCTGATAAAGGCTGTGCATGAAGTGAGTGCAGGAAGAGCTTATTATTGTGATGAAGTTATTGATGGACTAACCAATGGCAATGGTGAAATTCCCACTCCCAAAATAAAAGAAGAGGTGATTTTAACTTCCAGAGAAAAGGAAGTTTTATCACTTATTTTAAAGGAATACACTGCAAGAGAAATTGCCGATAAGTTGTTTATTGCACAAAGTACAGTAGAAACTCACCGGAAAAATTTAATCCATAAAACCGGAGTAAGAAACACTTTGGGATTGGTAAAATATGGGGTAGAACACGGATTTTAATGATAATTAAAGCGTGGGCCAGCCCACCAGATAAATCACTTTGCCAAAAGGATGGGAAGCCTTTCCTGCTTTCCATTCATAGCCGTTGGTGTCTAATTCAGAAAGCATCTTTTCCATATTTTTTGGACTGTAAAGCCTGATGACAGAAGCCCAGCCATCCCATAAAGTGCAAATGGGAATTAATGGAATGAAATAAGTGAAAATAATGCGGCTCCATTTAAAAGGTCGAATAAATGGTGTAGCCAGGAAAAGCAGGATGGTGAGTGCAAAGGTGTTAGCTATCATTTGCCAGATGGATTTATCAATTGGTTCGAAAATACCCAGGGGTAATTTCCTTTCCATTACATTTTCCAATATACCTTTGGCTTCATCGGGTTGGAAATGATGGAAGCCATTAAACATGGTCAGAAAACCATCAAATGATTCAGGGATATTTCTGGCATCCACCGAACTGGGATAATAATCTATATCTCCCTGGCTCTCCTTTTTTATGAATTCGAATGCTTTTTTGTTGGGATAGAGGTCGGTAAGCATGGCTTTAAAACCCAAAACCGAGTGTGATTTAAAGTGCTTTCGAACGAGCATCATCGAGCCTCCTCCCCCTGAGCATAAGTCTATGATATTAGCTTTTCCAGATTTTTCAACACCTTCCTGAAGCAGCGGAATCACTGCTCTGAAAACATTGAACAGATTCATCATGAACCTGAGGTAATCCGTCTGGCCTTCCCGGATCACATGGGGATACCAGGAGAAATCCTCAAATTCGAATAGATGAAGCCGATTGTATTTCATCAAAAAATCACTTGCGTTTTTTAGTATGCCTAAACAACCAGTTTAAAATATGGTCATAATCATACTCACCGGAAGCTACCTTCATAATCATCTCATATTTTTCTTTTTTAGTGGCTTTTATATCTTTCCCACTGTTGAGCAACATGAGGCGCATTAGCGTATATCCGGTTCTCTTATTCCCATCCACAAATGGATGATTCACCAGTATACTTTCCAGATAAGCCGAAGCCCTTTCTTCTGGTGTTTTATAAAGTTCCATCCCACCAAATGTCATGAATGGACGTAAAATAGCGGAAGAAAGTAATTCCTTATCCCTTATTCCATTATCCCCACCAAATTCCTTTACCAAATACTGGTGGATTTTTATGATATCATTTAGTTCCATCATTTGGCCAGCATTTTTAAGAGTTCCTTATCTTCTTCAAAAATTAATTTCAGGTTTTCAGAAAAAGAATCATCCGGCTGATCATATTCCTTTTTTAGTTCCTTTAAGTAGGTTAATACTTTTTCCAAGGCCTCAGGTGGAAGCTCTCCTAATAGCTGACGAATTTCAGATTGTATTTTTTTCAAGGTCTTTAAATTTATCCTTTTTGCAAAATTACGATTAAATCATCAATAGCAGTTAGTAGAAAGTTAAAATTAAGTTTTATATCGATTCTGCCGACAAAAAAATTCCAATAGTTCAAAATTTGAATTTCTTTTGCCGGGAATTAAAAATTGGGAAGATAGGGATTTTTACCGACCAACAAAAAGAAAAATTGTTAATGCTGGGAAGGGAAAAATAAAAAAAGTGATGAAAGGGGAAATAAGGGTAAAGAAAAGGAATTTTTTAATTGTGGATTTCTTTTAAGTAAACCTGAAATATTCTTTTTTGAAAATTTCCACATGGAATCTGGTGGTGCTTTTACCTTCATTCTAATTTTGAATTTTAGATAGCTTTTTCTATATTCTTGGACTTTTCAAAAGGCAAAAATACCAAATAATTCCAGTCAGATTTTTTTACCTTTCTGATTTGAAATTACGATCCAACTCTGGAAAATGGATAGCGATGAGATATGATAAAAAAAACTAAGTTTTTATCGAATTTTTTTGGGTTGAGGTTTTTACTATTCTCTTTCACAGGGATAGTGTCTATTGTCCATGTATCTCTTTTTGCTCAACAATATAGTGTTTTTACCTATGGTCTTGAGGAAGGTTTACACTACGAACTGATCAAAGATATAAACCAGGACAAGGAAGGGTTTATCTGGATTGCAAGCTCCGGAGGTCTGATCAGATTTGATGGAAAATCTTTTGTAAGTTTTACCGATAGCTTCCCAAATCCATATTTCAAAGGTTTATTAAAGTTGAGCAATGAAAAACTATTGACTTACTATGATTTGGGAATAGTAGAGGTTTTCAACTCTAATCATTCTACTAGTTTTCCAAAAATCGCAGTTGGTGCCCCGGTATTGAGTGACTCTACAGTCCGTTATCCCAAAGGTTTGTATGAGGATTCACAAGGGAGTATCTGGGTGGCTGAAAACCAGAATATTGTAAGGCTGATGCCGGAAGGAATAAAGCGGTATGCATATTCGGATATCTATAAGTCACCAAGTTTTGTTAGAAGTTTTTGCTTTGCTGAAAATGATGACCAAACCCTTTGGGTAACTTCCTACACTGGTTATCTATTCTATTTTGATCGGGAAAAGGAGGATTTTGTCCAGTTAAATAAAAAGCTGCCCGGAAATGAAATTACCTTCTTTTTTAAAAAAAGGGAGAATGTGTTTTGGGCCGGGTATGAAGAAGGTGTACTGGAAATTTCCCTAAATGACCACAAGGAAGTAAACTCAATCAAAAAACTGTTCACGCTTCCTTACGTTTCTTCGGGGAAAAGAGATAAAAACGGGAATGTTTTTATTGGCACCTGGAATGATGGATTATATATGGTAAATGATATTAATCCCTCTAAACTGAAAAAAATAACTGAGTTACCTTATTCTACCATAAATAATATTTTCATCAATGAAGAAAATGATATTTGGATAGCAACCAATGAAGGAGTAGCCCTGCTAAAGGAAAATATGTTTATTTCCCCGTTTGTTCCTCCCAAAATAAAAGGAATCGTTAATATTGATCAGAATGAGGAAAGAGAGGAAATCTATGCCAGTAATACTCAGGAAGTGGTTAGCCTGAAGCAGGAGGAAGGAAGGTGGATGGAAAAATCTTTAATCAGGGCAGATTACGGACATTTGGTGAGGTTATGTAATACCTCTGAAAAGGTTTACGCAGCTACTTCAGAAGGGGCAGTAATGAGTTACAATTTTCAATCGGGGGAAATCAAAACGATACAGGTTTCCAAAATCGGGTCTGCTAATCAATTGATTGTGAGCATGGCTGTAGATCACCAGGAAAATGTTTGGGTAACCCAACATAATCACCAGGGTGTTTACAAAATCACTCCGGAGGACAGTGTTTATCATTATGGAGAAAAGGAGGGAATCTCCAGTATAGTCAATATCGTAAAATGCCTTGAAAATGGAGAAGTTTATCTTTGTGGCATCGGAAATGAAGGTTCTTTTTTAAAATGGAATCCACAAAAGAAGTCATTTGATGATCTTAATATTCATTTCCCTTTTCCTAAAGAGGAAGAAATTTGGATCAATGATTTTGCCGAAAAAGATAATAACGCTATTCTTCTTGCCACCAATCATGGCCTTTTCAAATTTGAGAAAAAGACCAAAACACTTTCAAATATTAATTTTAAAGGATATGAAAATATGGAAGGCCACACGATTGGAGTAGTATCCGATGACGAATTCTGGTTTGTAAATCCTGAATTAGGGTTATTAAATTATAAGTCGGGTAATCTTGTGCCTCTAAAAAATAAAAATGGTCTTCCTTCAAAAACAGTTAATTCCAGGGCAATGGTGATAGACTGGAAAAACCGGTTGTGGATTGGGACGGTAAGGGGAATGGTTTATAAGGAAAAAGCAACAGGGGATTTTCCCAAAACACTTACTCCTAAGATGCTTTCTGTGAGAGTGAATAATGAAGTCGCCAAAATGCTCAATTCCCCTGCTTTTGAGAACAATGCTATCCTGGCTTCCGAATTTATTTCTCTTACCTACCCGGGGGAAAAGGTAGAGTATCAGTACAGATTGAACAATGTTCAGCCCGAATGGTCAGCACCTCAAAATGAAAATACTATTCTTGTTCCCGGGCTCCCAAGTGGAGACTTTAAACTGGAAATAAGGGCACGACAAAATAGTGGACAGTACTGGAGTGACCCTCTGGTGTATTCTTTTAGTGTGCAGAAAGCCTGGTATAATACCTGGACGGCCTGGATAGGTTATTTAGTCGCCTTTCTTTTGTTATTACTCGCCTCCATTCGGATAAATTCTTACAGAATGAAGAAGGAAGAAATACGGCTAAAAAGAATTATTGAAGAAAGAACAAGGTTAATCACCAAACAAAAGGAGGAGCTTTATGCTACGCTCGAGAATTTGAAATCAACTCAAACTAAATTAATAAACTCCGAAAAAATGGCCTCTTTGGGTGTGTTGACAGCCGGTATTGCCCATGAAATAAATAATCCGGTAAACTATATTAATTCCGGGATTGCAGGCTTAAAAAAATCTTTAAACCATCTTTATGTGGTATTGAGAGAATATGAGTCTATTGATCAGGAAAATTTTGAAGAAAAACGAAAAATTATAGGTCAGCTAAAAGAAAAATATAAACTGGAGGATACCTTGGCACTTACTGAAAAGGTGCTTTCAGCAATTGAAATTGGAGGAAAAAGAACAGCAGACATTGTGAAGGAATTGAGGACATTTTCCAGAATTGATGAGACTGAAATAAAGAAGTTTGATGTGCATGAAGGCATTGATTCCACATTAATCTTGTTGTCAAGCCAAATGAAACATAGGATTAAAGTGGTGAAGCAATATGGCAGAATCCCCAAAATTGAATGTTATGCCGGAAAACTGAATCAGGTGTTTATGAATATCATTAGTAATGCCATTGATTCTATTAATGGGGAAGGAGAAATTGTCATTTCTACGCATAATTTGTCAGAAGAAATTATGCTTAGTATTGAAGATACTGGAAAAGGCATTGACAGGAAAATAAGAGATAAAGTATTTGAACCATTTTTTACCACTAAAGAAATAGGCAAGGGAACCGGACTAGGCTTGTCCATTAGTTACAGTATTATAGAACAACATCAGGGTAGAATAGAATTAAAACCTGGGAAAAAAGAGGGCACTTTGGTAAAAATCTGGTTGTCTAAATCATTAAATAAGGGATAAGGCTGAATGAAAAAAGGCAGGTTTTCACCTGCCTTACTTCTTACCAAACTGAAAATTAATATCCCTTAATTCTCCTTCTCACTGGTGAAAAGGCCATCAAAAATTTCTCTGGCTTTTTTGGTGGTGCTGTCAATTATTGGATCAATTGTACTTTTAATATCTGTTTTGTAGGAATTGGCAGCCTCCTTAAAATCATCGGTAAAATCTCCTTCTTCCTTGCTGTAAAATCCTCTAAGCAGATTGTCATAAGCTCCTGAACGAACCCAGTTCATTAATTCCAGAAGCCTGATTACCGGCATGGGATGAGATAATCCAAGTGTATTCAGGAATTTATAAACGGATTCCATCATGGAGTTGGAATTGTTGTATTCTTCTGCCTGAGCGATAAATTCCCCCAAATCCATTTCTTCCAGTTGTTTGCCTCCTGCCATTTTCATGAGCATGTGAATAGATACATCCGGGTCCTGAGTGGTTAATAAAGCTGCTCTGTCCGCAGAAAGTTCGCTTTTTCTATCCCATTCTTTAAGGGCTGCGATTATTCCGGCAATGGCGAGTCCACTCAGTGGAATGTTGAGCGTAAAAGTGGACAACCTGATCATCAAAATCAACAGAGTTTTATACAATACATGCCCACTTTTGATATGTCCTAACTCATGTCCCATTACGCCAAGAATCTCCTGATCATCCATAATATCAATCAGTCCCGAGTTCAATATGACGAAAGGATCGTCCATCCCTACGGCTCCGGCATTGAAAAATGGATTTTGAGATACAAAAAGTTCAGGTCTTCTTTCCATATCCAGTGTTTCGCAGGCTTCTGTAAACAGTTTGTGCAATCGGGGGAATTGTTTTTTGGATACCCTTACTGCAGAGCCCAGGGCAATAAGTTTAAGGGATTTTTCGGTGGTACTGCCAAAAAAAGTTTTGATGGCAATGTCCAGACCAGGTACTTTCTGCAGAGAGTTTAGCGCAACTTTATCGGCAGGGTGCTCCCATGAATTGGGATGAATGCCTTCAAAGTGAATTCTTACTTTTTTGTCCTGTTTTTTAGGTTTCATTAGCTTATATTTTTTAGGTTTTTTAAATCAAATTGAGAATATCATTCAAAAAATTGACTGACATATTGTCTATTATAGAACAATTTACATAATTCTTGAATAGAATTTACACCAATGGTAAGGGAATTAATGGATTCAGTTGAAATATTATCAAAATTTTCACGCTTTAACCTTTTAAACAATTCTTCAAATAATAATAGCCATTTTAGATTAATATCAAATCTATTCTTAACTTAATAAAAGTAGCATTGAAATTATCATTGGCAAAACAAAAAATTTTATGAAAAAATTAACCTTCGCTATTTTAGTATTATTTCTGGTTTCCTGTAATGAAAACAGAGTGGTAAACAATTATGAGGGAATTGCCGAGCTCAATTGGGAAAGAGATAATGCATTGAGTTATACCTTCGATTCCCCTGGTGAGGATATACCCTATACTGTTCAAATAGGATTAAGGCATTATACCGGTATCCAATATGGGGATATTTCTGTAAACCTGAATATGGTTACACCATCGGGTGAATCCACTGATAAAGAATATATTATAAGCCTTAGAGATCAAAATGGGGACGTAAAAGGCTCGGCCATGGGTGATGTGACGGATATTGAAGTGCCGGTAGAAGAAGGAATGAAATTCGATGAACAGGGGACTTACAAGTTTAAAATTTCTCATACCATGGAACCCGAAATTGTGAGTGGAGTTATGGAAGTAGGGCTGGTGATTGATAAAGCTGCTGCTGGTAACTAATGTAACTTGAAATTTAATAGAAGGTAAATAATTAAAATATATGACTAAAATAAGATCAACAACAGTATTGGCCATTGTACATGATGGCAAAGTGGCTATCGGAGCAGATGGACAGGCCACTATGGGAAATACCGTAGCAAAAAGTAATGTGCGAAAGGTGAGGAAGCTGCAAAACGGAAAAATAGCCGTTGGTTTTGCCGGATCTACTGCGGATGCTTTCACCCTTATAGAAAGGTTTGAGGATAAACTGAATTCTTATGGTGGAAATATGAAAAGGGCTGCCATAGAACTAGCCAAGGACTGGAGAACCGACCGGTTTTTGAGGAAACTGGAAGCCATGATGATTGCAGCCACCAAGGAAGAAGTTTTGATTATTTCCGGAACAGGAGATGTATTGGAGCCGGACAACCAGATCGCTGCAATTGGTTCTGGAAGTATGTATGCCCAGGCAGCAGCCACAGCTTTGAAGAAACATGCTCCACAGCTTTCAGCAGAGGAAATGGTGAGGGAAGGCTTAAATATTGCCGCAGATATTTGTATCTATACCAACCATAATCTGGTAATTGAAAATTTGGAGTAATTCAGGTGAAATTTTAGATAAACAAAAGCCAACAGGATTTATTTCTGTTGGCTTTTTTAGTTTTATAAAGATGGGGCTATTCGACTTTTGTAAAGTCGAATGATTTTCATAGGATTTGGAATCCGTTTACTAAAGCCGGATTAAAAATCCTGCGATAGTGCTTCGGGATTTCAAATCCCGAAGAGCATGTGTCCTAAGTGAAAAAAGTCTCCAAAAGATATTTAGACGCATATTTCAATCTGCTGCCTGGCCAGCAAAACATTTCCCCATCTACTAACCTGATTTCCTTGCCTGGGAATATTTCCTGAAATTCAGCAAGATACTTTTCCTTAAAAGGAAATGGCTCTGAAGAAAGTAAAATCAAATCCACCTTTTTATTGAGTTGTTCAATTGTTTCCTGATCCAGTTTTGGATATCGGCTTTCAGGAGCTATGTTTTCAAATCCAATTTTGGTTAAAATGGAATCAATAAAAGTCCCTTTACCTGCTACCATATACGGATTTCGCCAGATAAAATAAAGTACTTTTTTAGGCTGTAGTTTTTGGGTAATACGCTCAAAACCACTGTCAATATCCGTAATGATTTTAGTTGCCCTTTCCTGTCTGTTCGTGATTCCCCCAATGCTGCGAATCATTTCCTGGCTATCGACAATATTACAAATATCACTTACCCAGACGGGGAATTGCTTTTCAAGCGCTTCAATGTCTTCCTTCCTGTTTTCTTCTTTATTGGCAATGATCAAATCTGGTTGAAGTTTTTCTACCCTGTCAAAATGAAAGGTTTTCGTCCCCCCAACTTTCAAACAACCTTTCAATTTATCTTTGGGGTACTTGCAAAATTTTGTAATGCCTATGACTTCATTTTCCAGTCCTAAATCGAACAAAGTCTCGGTGGTAGAAGGAACAAGAGAGATGATTCTTTTGGGAAAACCCTCTAGCATCACCTCTCTGTTTAACTGATCTTTAAATATCATTTGTTTTTCTCAATACTTCCAACTGCTTAAATCAGCACCAGTCGGAGCTGTTTTCTTAATTCTTTCCACAAACTTAGGTATAAACATCTGATGATACCGCAATCTGGAAATAGCATTTGGATTTTTATGATCCCCATTCCAGCAATGTTCAGCCCGGTCTCCATAATCTACTTCGCCTTCATAGTAGGGATTTGTGGTATTTTCCAAAAACTTTTCTGTGATATAGACCGCATTATTGAGGTAATAATTATCCATATCACCACAATAGATATTTAATTTCCCCCTCAGTTTTGGACCTAATGTTTCCCAATCTCTCTGCATGATGTAAGTGAGGTCATAGTTTTCTTTCCAATAGGCAGCTACTTCATGATCGATTTCCCCAGTCAGTTTATCCCAGATGGGTTTGGGGTAGCCATCTTCACCCATTGGAGAATAAACCGCTTGCCAGATATCCCATTGATCACCCGACCTTCCCTTTGTGGCTAATGCCAGTTCCCTATGGTTGGCATCTTCAATGGTACTATTAATATGCCCCAGAGAATCTCTATGTCCCGGTCTTTTTGTCTTTTTAAAATCACTTTCAATGTAATAGGCATTTTTGTCCTCATAAATATTGACCACCGTATAGGCCTGGAAATCAATCGGGTCCGGGCAGGCGGCAATACAGCCATTGTATTCATCAGGATAAAATACCTGTACGGCAAGAGCTTCCCAGCCTCCGGTTGAGCCACCATACACAAATCTGGCCCAGCCTTCTCCCAAACCTCTGAATTTTTCTTCAATATAGGGAATAAGTTCGTAGGTGATGGCATCACCATAAGGACCCATACTGGCAGAATTTACTGCATAAGAATCATCATAATAAGGAGTAGGGTGCTGGATTTCAATGGCAATTACCCTTGGAAAATCCGGTCCGGTCCACTGTTTATAAAAGTTATATTCTTCCTGTTGTACGATTTTATTATAGCCTTCCAAACCAAATCGGGCACTGTATTCTGGTTTCAGGTCAGGGTCAGGAGGGGTGGATCGGAAACCTCCAAAGTCACTTGGGAAATGCCCGTGCATAATCGCCAAAGGATATCTGGCATCGGGATGTTCGTCAAAACCTTCTGGTAATAAAACATGTGCACCCAGGTACATATCCCGCCCCCAAAACTTGCTAAGCATTTCACTTTTCATTTGAATATGCTTGATGTATTTGGTGTCTTTGGGTGGCTCAATTGGTGGAATTTCATTGGTTAACTCAATTTCGAAAGATTGGTTTTTCCCCGGATCGAAATTGATTTTTTGTGGTGTACTGTATAAATTTCCCGGTTTGATATTCCACTTTTGCCCTTCACCCTTATCTGGAGGAAGTTTTACCGAATGACCAGTACTTAAGTTGAAAGTTTCGTATTTATTGAAAACTGCCTGAACTAAATAGTCACCAGCGGGAATATCCTTTATACTGTTTATCGGATAGCCAAAAACTTCAGCATTGACTATCGCCTTTTCTCCGGGTTTTAGTCCATCCACATCAATTCCAAAAATGAGCTGGGATTTTGAGCCATCATTAATCTGAAAGCGGGGTTCTTCTTTATCATTTTTCGCCAGTAAAAGCAAAATCCTGCCATCCAGGGGTTTAGCACTTTGGCTTTCATTAAAGGAAACTGAAAATTTGATTTCAGAAGACTTTTCCTTTTCAGAAGAAGTGCAAGTTGAAAATAAAAGGAGGAAGGTAAAACCTGCCAGGAGGTTTACCCAAAATTTGTTGTTGTGTTTCATTTTGTAGTGTAGTTATGAAAAATAATTGGTAGGAGGAAAGTAAGGACTTGTTGGGGGAAATGCAAGTTTTTTTGGGGAGTTGGTTTTGGTATGAAATAATTAACCTCTTGCTTAAAATTATAGGTTTTATTTTATCAAATCGTAAAAAAAACAGTATAATACCTTCAAAATTAGTGTGGTAATAATGTATCAGACAAAGCTAACCTTAATGCTTGTCCTTAGTGAGGAAATGTTGCAGGTAACTTCATATCTTTCTCGGAAAACCTTTTTGAAGGTGAGATTTTTTCGTCTCTTTTTCATCGATTGGAAAAAGGGACATAAGCTTATTCGTTATGCTTTCCCTATATTGTAGTAAAGGAGTTTTGAGTGAAAGTTCAGTCCTAAAATCAAAAATAAGTTTTTTACTTTTTGGTGTGAAAACCCAACATCATTTCTAAATTTTTTTACTCAAAGACTTTACATTCTTAAATATTTATATTATAGTTGTATTTATATTATAGAATCTTATATATAGTAAATTTAAAATATGCCATCTAAAGATTTATTGAGGGGAACTATGAAGACCATTGTGTTGAAGTTGCTCTCGGAAAATGGAAAAATGTACGGCTATGAAATTACCCAAAAGGTAAAGGAATTGTCGAATGGTCAATTGGAAATCAAATTCGGGGCACTTTATCCGATTCTCCATAAACTGGAGGCAGAAGGGGAACTGGTTACGGAAACTGTTTTGGTGGAAAACCGGGCCAGAAAGTATTACCAGCTTACTCAGAAAGGAAATGAAACCGTGAAAGAGAAACTGAAAGAGTTCAACAATTTTGTGGAAGCCATGAAGCTTATTTTAAATCCATCTACCAAAACGAATCTGAATTTATGGGGAATCTGACGCTGGAAAACATTGAATACCTGAACCAGCACCTCATTAAAAAGGAAATAAAGTACGATCCTTTAAAAGGTGAAATGCTGGACCATGTTTGTTGCGAAATTGAGGAATTAATGGATGAGGGAATGAGTTTTCCCGAAGCTTTCATGGAATTTTCCAAAACAGTTTCTACCAGTAATATTAAAGAGATTGAAAATGAAACCATTCATCTTGTCAACTATAAATTATTTATCATGAGAAAAGCTATGTATATCTTAGGTGCATTATCTGCTTCCATATTTTTGATAAATTTCCTGTTTCATGTTATGCACTGGCCTGGTGCCAGCGAATTAGGCAATATTTTCTGGCCATTTTTTATAGGATTCTACCTCATTTCTTTGGTATATAATTATAAAAGGCAAAAAATGAACATTAAGAAAAAGCTGGCTTTTGCTTTAGCTGCTTTATTTTCTTCCTCTCTTATAATTGGAGCTTTCTTTAAACTTCAGCACCTACCCGGTGGAGCCTATTTTTTAATTGTAGGATTTATAGGAGGCGCATTAGTTGCCGTACCTTATTTTTTCTATAGCCTTTACCAAAAGGAAAGCTAATCCATTCTGGAATTATCCCCAATCACCAAAAGCACTCAGATAAATAATCAATTTCTGATCGTCATTTTAATTTTCCCTTCACAAAAAACTTTCTACAATAACACATGAAAATCTTCAGCTTGCTTATTTGCTTGTTTTTTACTCAAAAAGCGCTCTTTGCCCAGACTTCTACTTCCGGGAAAATAGAAACAATATTCCAATCTTTTGATCAAATCGATCAGCCCGGATTAAGTGTTGGCGTAATTAAGGGTTCCGATTTAATATTTAAAAAAGGGTATGGCGCTGCCAATCTGGATTATGGAATAAAAAATGCCACTTCAAGCCTGCTCGATGTGGGTTCTATTGCCAAACAATTTACGGCTGCCTGCATCTGGACTTTATTGGACAGTGGCAAAATTTCCCTTGATGACGATGTGAGAAAATACCTTCCGGAACTGCCTTTTTACGGAGATACCATAAAAATAAGGCATATGCTCAATCACACCAGTGGGTTAAGAAATTATGCCTCCATTCTGGAACTGGCCGGGGTGGATTATACTCAACAAAAATTTAGTAATCAATCTGTTTTTGAATTGACCTGCAGGCAAAAAGGACTTAATAATATCCCGGGAGAAAAAGTTTTGTATGGGAATACTCCTTATAATCTTTTGACGATTATCATCGAAAGGATCACAAATCAAAGCTTTGGTGAATATGCAAAAAGTCATCTTTTCAAACCTCTGGGTATGAAAAATACTCATTTCCGAATAACAAATACAGCCATTGTAAAAAACAGAGCCACTGGTTATAAAAAAGAGGGAGAGGCTGGCTTTATCCAAATTAATAGAATTGAAACTTGTTTTGGCGCAGGAAGTCTTTGGTCGAGTGTGGATGATTTATTGATTTGGAGCAGCTATTTCATTAATCCTACTCCCGATACTAAAGACTTAATGGAATTTCTTCTTCATCAGGATCAGTTGCTATCCGGGGAATTGTCCAGTTATTCCCGGGGAGTAATGGTGGATGAATACAAAAACGTGGAAACCGTTCATCATGGAGGTTATACGGCCGGATACAGATCTCAATTGATGTCTGTTCCAGAGTTGGAACTTTCAATTGTGATACTAACTAATTCGCAATCCATTGATCCTGGTTCATTATCCTACCAGGTGCTGGACTTATTTCTGGAGAATTTTGCAGCATCACAAAAGGTAGAAAAACCATATATACACTCCTTAAAGGAATTGGCCAAATTTGAAGGGGATTATCAGGAAATTAATAGTAGCCTGAAAATGAATATTTCCCTTCAGGGGGATACCTTAAAATCCAAAAGTAGTTTGGGCAGAAGCTATATTTCACTGGTTTCTAAAAATAAAAATACCCTTCACAGGCTGGATGCAGAAAGTGTGAAATACATATTCAATCCGGAAGATCAGTCCTGTGATTTAGTAGTCTATTTTGGGGCTACTCCATTTTATTTTGAAAGGATAACACTGGTTGACCCAGGTCAGATTAATCTGAAGGAATTTTGCGGAAGTTTTTATTCAGCAGAGCTGGAAGTGACTTATCAGGTTTCTTTAGAAGACAATCAGTTACAGCTTTCCTATCCAAAAAATGAAGGAATTCCATTAGTACCTGGTCCTAAAGATGAATTTGGAAATGGATACAGGACAAATTATGAATTTGTTCGGAATCAAAATAATGAAATCATTAAGCTGTTGGTGGCTTCTGAAGGCACGGTAAAAGATATTGAGTTTGTGAAAAAATCCTGAGCAAGGTTTTAGCTGGAATCCTTCTGTCCTAGCAGGGTTTCTCGTGAGAGAACCCTGCGTTATGGTACATTATCTGGGTTCTGGCACGCGGGGTCGTTTGCAACAGACCCCGCTAAGACTGGATTAAATGCTGCGTCCAACCAGTAGCGCGAAAATGTAGTCCCTGCCAGGACATCCTTTTTTTATCACATTAGGAATTGCTATCCAGACGAAACCTTGCTCAGGAAAAATGATGTATTAAAGCTTTACCATTCCGTCTGATTCCACCACATAAAAATGGTATCGTAAAAGTTGAACCAGATACTCACAAAGAAAAATATCAGTCCGGTGAAAAGGATGATTTTTCCATGAGTTCTGTCTTTTTCGCTAAAGGCATTTACTTTCTTTCCATTGGGAAGCACTTTTTTGAATGAGACCACATACCAGCCAATAAACACACCAAGTGCTCCACCAAGAAGGGCGAAAATATACCCTGCAACAATCCATGGAGTAATATTTTTTTCAGGTTGAGCCAGTTTTTTTATCCTTTGTTTCCTGAGCAGATTAAGCTCCTCATCTGTAAAAGTACGGCCTTTATGTTCGAGAATATCACGTGCAAGTTGAAAATCGAAAGGACTCCATTCGTCAGGTTTCATCAGAATTTCCACCAACTCAGGTTCAGTAAATTCGAAAAGATAATAATCTGGTTTTACATTATGTATATCTTCCTTGGCTTCTTCATTTAATAATTTATCTACCTTGCTAAAATCTTCTCCCTTTAGCTTCAGATGATATTCTTTTACCAATTCATTGTTGGGGGAAAAGGTCAGGTCAAATACTGGGGATTCATCAGAAACTTCAAATGGGATGTTTTCTTTTTGTAATAAATCAATAATATCCAATACTTCTTCCTGAGTGTTAAATCTTCGGTATCTTACAAAAGGATTGTCTTGCATGGCGATATTGGTTAGGGTTAGAGGAAATCAGAACAGACTATAAAAATTATGGACTGTTCTGTGAAAACATTTTTTGAATGAGGAGAATTCCTGAACGAAATATCTCCTCATTCAAATTACAAATATTTATGCAGTTAGTCCATTTTCACCAGAATTAATTACATTCAAATTTTTTTCTGGCTTAATTATAAGCAAAAGCGAATACTGAAGCTTTTTCCATCCTTTGTACTCTAAAGCTTCCCGTTAGCCTGAACTTTCCGTCCGGTTTTCAATACCTTTTCTGATAAAGATCTTCCAGTTTGCTGCTTTTGATTTCCTCCACAAATTTCACCAAATGGGCAATCATAATGTCCCACATCTTTTTGCCTTTTTCAGCAGTGGCTTTGGTAGGATCCCCCATAATGCCCGATTCGGAAATTTTCTTGGTTCTTACATACCAGGAAACACTTCTTTCGGACGTAAAATCAAGGTATGTGCTGCCAAATTTCAGGGTTTCGTTTACGGCTTTGTCCATTTTCACCATTTCCGGTCGCAAAGCCAATGTGGTACTGGTTTCTATTTCCCCGGCATGAATATCATTAGGTGTATCAATTAAATGATACAAATCCTCATCACTTGTTTCCCCGGTATCTACACATACAAAGATATGGGCATCCCGGTTGATCATTTGTGCAGCATAATTCAGGGTAGGGGCATTGTCCCCATGTCCATTGATAATGATCAGTTTTTTAATACCGTTTTGGGCAAGGCTCATCCCAATATCATATACAAATTTTGAAAGCGCATCATTACTCACACTAATCGTACCTTTAAAGTCTTCATGATGATAGGAGACGCCAAAGGGGATTGGAGGAATTACCAGAGGTTTTGGTTCACTGCAGGCTTCTGCTACTTTCCTGGCCAGGTAATTTGCATCATAGTAATCGATATCCACAGGCAAGTGTGGACCGTGCTGTTCTATAGCACCACAGGGTAAAATGGCTGTATCAGATACTTTAAGCTTTTCATCCAGTTCTTCCCAGGTGAGTTTTTCCCATAGGTGGCCATTGTCTTTTTTGGCCTGACCATTGTTGGTATTTGGTTCCAATTTCAATTCAAATGGATAAGGTTGTTTAATTATTGGACTATTTAAAAGGTCAATTTTGTTCCATTTCCTGTTTTGCAAAACCACCGATCCATCCGCATATTCCAGGTAAATTTTAAACATTTCTTCTCGGATACCAGAAGGTAAATCTGAAATTAATGACCTTTCATTATCGAATCTCAGATTTAAAATTTCTTCATGTTGTTTAGCCAGTTTTTTGGTGTGTTCGTTTTGGGCAATTAGTCCTTTTTCTAAAAGCAAATGATACAGTTGGGCAGCATCAGGACCAATTTGTTTTACCTTGTTGTGCTCCAGACTTTTCAGGCATTTTTCAATTTGCTCCGGGGTATATCCACACCTTTGTGGATCCTCATCAAGAGACTTGAGCATACCCACAATTCTTCGGCATTTTTCGCAATTTCCACAGGGATAAATTTTTCCATCCTTTTCATGGGTGGCATGGCAGGAAGTCTGATGCTTTTGCAGCTCCGGATACCTTTTTACCAGAATTTTTAGAATTAATAATTCTGATAAACTTCTCAGAATGGAATACTGATACATATTCCAGCCCTTTTTCATGAAATACCGGGTAAGGGCATTGTCAAAATACTTACTCTGATCGTACAATGAATTGTAATGAGTAATACCCTGATAATTTGATTTTACAGTGGTATCGTATTCATCCCCGATCAAAATATTTCTTACGCCTCTTTTTTTGGAAACGGGCAATACCCCAAATAAAAATACTGCAACTGTCCACAGCCGGATAGGATACATATCCGCCCTCATTTTATTAAAATCTTCCTTAATAAAAGGCATTTGGCGTAGCATCCAGTTGAAAATCCTGTCACTGTTGCACCAAACCCTGCTGGTATTGGACTCAGTTTCCTTCATGTGCCGATAGGCATTAATAGCGGTGAACCAATGCCGGCCGGATTCATTCACAAAAACAGGATGGACGTTTTTACCCATTTCTTTCATTAAACCATAGGAAAGCAGGCTGTCCTTTCCTCCACTACTCAGGATGGCGAATCCATTTTCATCTTTTTCCCGAAAACTCCAGTCCAGATTCAGGTGTTTGTAGTCGGAGTCTAAAAAAAGCAGATTAGCCGCAGTATACCTGTTCTTTTTTTCCGGTTGTATATTCCTAAAATCATCCTTCAGGAATTCATTCGGCATTAAAATTTTATTCACAAAAATCTCCCGACTGGTGTTTTCCATCATATCGGAAATGAACCGTTTGTCAGAATCATCATAAATCCCATCGAAAATGATTTCTTCACAAAATAAACCATAGTTAATTGCCACCTGGGCAGCTATCACAGAAGCCAGGTTTACACTTTCCGATTTTTTGGGATCAAAAACATCCTCTTCGTAAGCATAAATTAATTCGTTGGTTTCAATGCTTCCATCCTTTTTTAGCACTTCATAAGGTGCTTTCACACGCTTTTTTTCTATTAAAAGGGGGCCAACTTTCAGGTGTTTAAATACGACTAAAGAATTTTTATCTACTTTTTTAGATTCGGTCATTTTTTGATTAATGGGATAATGCTTTCTAATAATTTTTCTGGGCCATCCAGTAGGACATCTGTGGCTGGTAATCCCGTTTCCCGTGTGATTTTTTCACAGGCTGCAGGCACTTCTTCTGCTTTCATTTCTTCATGGTTTACGGTTACTGCCATCACCTTTTTACCTGAAATCACTTCAATTGCCTGAATTTGGTGAGGTAGTGGGTGCAAGGGATAACCGGGAAAACCATCGTATTCCAATCTGGCCGGGGCATGTTGTAACAAGACATAGTCAGGTCGGCCTGCTGCTAAAATTTCAAACCCACCCGGATAGGCAGGATTCATTAAACTGCCCTGACCTTCGATTACGATCACATCAGGTTTTTCATTTTTCCAGGCTTCAACTACTGCATGCTCAATTTCTCCCGATACAAAATCATTAATCAGTGAATCCAGTACAAGGGAATATTTTGCGCCCTGCATCCAGGCCGTTTGCCCAGTACCAATAAGTTCTGCCTTAAAGCCTGCTTTTCTTAAGCCATGGACTACCAGCCAGGCTGTAGTTCTTTTTCCCACAGCTGAATCTGTGCCCAGCGTAGCAAGTTTCAGGCAGTCCACTTTTTCAATTTCTCCTGAAAAGAAATGTAGGTCAGATCGCTTTGGAGGCTTTCTGATATCTCTTACAGTACATTTATATTTCTCTGCTGTTTTCCTGATTTCTTTGTCTTCGGTAAGAAAATCGTGCAGGCCACAATCTACATTTAGCCCAAAAGTTAAGGCCTGAAGTACATCTTCCCGGGCAGGTTTTGATAACTTTCCGCCATCAGGAGCAATGCCAATGACCAGATATTTTGCCGGATTGCCTTTTTTTCTGGCGAAATCTACCGCCTTCTTTAAATGACCAAATATGGGAATATCCGCTTTTTTGCCATCTAACACTTCTCCTGCATCTTTTCCCGCATAATTAGAATCTACCACAGCCACTACATTATATCTTTCCGTAAATCTCACCAGACCATGAGCAGTTTTTCCATTAGGTGTATTGAAAGCACCCTGGCAATAAACAATGGCATTTCCATCAATTATTCTATCCATTTTATTTTTTTAAATTTTTTGTTGAATGAAAGACTTTTTTTTTGTTGAAAGGATTACTTCCTTCCGGTCAGAATCGCCACAAACCGATCTCCTTCAAAAGGCATTGTTTTATGCATTTCCAACAAGCCCACCAAACCAGCCGTAGAGGCCGGAAGCACATTTAGTCCTTCTTTTTCCTTCAGCAATTTGCTGTAGTGCGACAGTTTGTTATCACTGGCCCAGGTTGCCCAGCCTTTTGAATGGTTAATGGCATGCAAAGCTTCTTCCCCATCATAAGAATGCCAGTTGATCAGAGGCTCGTTAATTTTAGTCTCCTTGATGGATTCAGGAGAAAGGTCAATGCAGTGGTCCAAACCTTTTTTGAAAGAAAGAATAATAGGGTTTTTATTGGTGGAGGATGCACCTATCATTTTGGGAATTCTGGAAGTTTTTCCTCTTTTATATAAACTGACAAACCCACGATAGATGCCTGCCAGAAGTGTCCCATTGGAAACTGGAGCCGCTACAACCTTTGGTGCATCACGCAATATATCATAAATTTCAAAAGCCAGTTCACCATAAGCCTGCAATTGAAGTGCAGTGTTTATTCCACCGGGGTTGGCATCGTAAAACTCTTCTTTTTCCGCTAATCTTTGGGAAAACAGCACGGCATCTTCATAGGCCCCGGGAGTTCTGGAAATGGTCACTCCAAACTTTTCCATATCTTTTATCCGCTCGGTATGGTAAGCTTCAGGAATACAAACCACACATTTTAAACCAGCAAGCCAAGCCGCTAATGCCATAGAAGCCCCATAGTTTCCGCAGGTTGCCAGCGTGACTGTATCATAGCCCCTTCGCAAAGCATCAAGGCACTGCGCAAAAGCAATTCTGTCTTTTTGTGTGCCGGTGGGGTTTCCACCCTCAAATTTCAGGAAGATTTGACGCAGGCCGGTTTCCCTTTCTACATTTCTGGCCCGGGTAAGGGAAGTATCTCCTACTTCAATGTTAATGATATCTTCAAAGGAATTAATCCTTTCAATGGTAGGTTGGGAAAGGTCTTTAACTATTTTGCTTAGTTCAAGCGATTCCAGGGAAATTGCCGCACCACTTCCAGTGGCTCCATCCAGCAAATTTCCGATTTCGTTTTTTAGCTGTTTCAATTATCTAATAAAATATAAGGCGCTAGCCAAACCAGTTTTTAAAGTGAACTACTAATGGTTTACATAGGAAATTAATTGTAAGTGCCCGGATTCTAAGTGGCAAATAACTTACATATTCCCACACCATTTTTTTTGTAGTTAATATATCCATAATTTAATTGTTTTTGCGCTTTTATGCCAAGATCATTGAATGATTTCAAAATTTTTTGGCAATATTTTTCATCCATTTCTAAGAGAATTGTGGGATAAACAACACCATTACGAAGCGCAATAAAAAGGTCACATTATTAGAGGAAAAAAATGAAAGTTTTTTGGGAATGGAATAATGAAAGTTACAAGCTTTCAATTATTGGTTAGGTTTAAGTAGTCGTTTTGCTTATACTTAAACCAGGATAATTTCATTTTAAATAAAATTATCCTGGCATTACAAATACCATATTTGTTACAGTTGCAATACAATTGCTCCTGAGCCAGTAAACAGGAAAAGCTCGGCAGCAATTGCATGTTAATCGAAATCGGGGGAGAGCATTTGAAATGCTCGAAATACAATTATCAACTTCTACTCCACCAATAACTTTCCTGCATTTTTACTTACAGTATTGATATTGTGATCAATTAGCTGGATGGTGAATTCCAAAACTGCATCTCTTTTTTCAATTAAATCAGAGATGGTAGTTTGAACCAGGTAATGGGGGGGTAAGCCGGCATTGTCATCCGGTAATTGGCTAATGGCCATTTGGTGCCATATGGCTGGAATGGACACCCCAATTTTTGAATTAGGTAAAGTTTCCAAAACAGAAAATCCTGATGAATTCCCAACCAGTCCGCCTCCTGTAGCTTCTCCAATGAAAACACCTCTTTCCTGTGCGTAGGCGATGGAAGAAACTTCTGTAGCTGCTGAAAATGTTCCTCCATCAATCAGGAAATAAACCATTCCTGAGTAATTGGCTGTTTTGGGTTGTATCAGTCTTAAGTTTTGGTGACTGGTGTAATTATAAAGTTCGTCATCCTTTGGCGAAATATTAAACTTTAATTTATGGTACCATTTCAGGTATTTTTTTGAAGGCTTTTTAAGTAAAAGTTCATCATAATAGTGAAAAGGTTTTTGAGTGAGATAGGAAAATAATTCTGCTCCATAGATATCCCTTCCCCCGGGATTTCCTCTTAGATCAATGATAAGCCGAGTAGTTTGCTTTTTATTTAAATCCTTAAAAATCCCTTCTAGTGCTTTTTTGAATTTTATCTGATCTTTATTGACAAAACTATTAATTTTTAAGTAGCCAATATTTTCATTGTGAGGACTATTAAGTAACTGAAAGGAAACAGGAGGTTGGTTTTCTTCTTTAAAAAAGTCTTCTCTGGCAACTCCTGGCACAAAAATTTTAACTGTTTCTGCAGATGCTGGTTTGGAATAGGTAATGGAGAAAATTTGAGGATAACCATACTGAAAGCTATAATACAACCAAAACCAGTTATCCAGTTCATGGTGTTTGCCAGTTTCGGAAAAGCCGTCCGCAGGAATGTGTTTTTTTAATTCTTCGATAAGTTTATCGGCTTTTACCCCATTAATCGCCAGGATTTTCGAACCTGTTTCAAAAGGAAATTCGCTGAAATTTTCTTCAATAACAATTTCCCCATCAATCAATTTGATGTCAATGGGAAATAATTTCAGTTGAGTATCTCTATAGTAATGGTGGGTTGCGGAAGGTTTGATATATGAATGACCACATCTGATTTTTGCATTCACTTTACTGATAATGCTGAAAAATTCATGCTCGGTCATTGCACAATTTATTTGTGCAGATGAGGCCAGAAGAAAATCTTCCCATTCTTTTTCAGTCTGATATTTAAAGAGGGCTGGATGGTGTTTTTCCAACAAGGAAGTGTAAAATACGAAATCCTCTCGCAATTGCTCAACCGGGATTTTTTGGTTGAAGTCATAATTCGTAATGATCTCATTTTGAGCGAACAGCGGTGAAGCCATTAGCAAACCCAAAATAAGGGTTAAGTAATAGTTTAGCATTTTATCTTCTATTTTGGTTTTTTCAACCCGTCTCTACGGGCTAAAACCTGTTAGTTTATTAATTGATGTTATCAGATTATCAGTCTGGCAACATGCTGGTTTCAGTTGAGTATAAAAATACAAAATGATTTCCAATCTTAATTTAGGGAAAACAATTGTTAAAACAAGTTAGGATTTGTTTGGATATGCAATAATTTAAGCTGAATCAGCTAAAAAAGTTTTTGTTTTTGGAATTAATGATCAAACCCTGTCTGATTTTGGATTCTCATTCGTCTAACCTGAAAAACTATGAAAAATGGAAGGAAAAGCACTATTTGAAAAGATAACTACTGATTATTCAACAAAATACCCCGATGTGCAGCCTGGAAAAATGATGAGTTCCCAGGCCATTAAAGTGAAGGATAAAGTCTTTGCCTTTTTCTCTAAAAATGGGGATATGGTCTTTCGCTTGGGAAAGGATTTTGATCCGGATACTTCCGAAAGTAAAGGCATACATGTTTTCAATCCATTTAAAAATAAGGGATCTTTAAGTGGTTGGTTTGTGGTGCCAGAACAGGAAAAGAGACTTTGGGAAAGCTATACACATCAGGCTTTAGAAAATACCCGAAAATTAAATTGATGTTTTTAATAAAATCAACTTTTAATTGATTTCTGAAAATATCAATTCTGTGTGTTTTCCGGTTTATTGTCTTTCAAACCAAAGAATATTTTAATAAAATTTTCTCTTCCAATAATCTTGATTACTTCAACTGAAACTACATAAATGATAAGGAAAAGCATGAGGAAGATATGTGTTGCCCAAAATCTTGGCCATTTTATTTCTGAAGCCAGGTGATGAAAGGCCTCATTAAATGAACCATGCTCGGAAATTAATGGAATCATTTCCTCCGCAAACTGGAACAACAATACGATGAAGAAGTAGATAAATACTTTCCACAATACATTATAAATCGCCAGTTTATCCTTAAAAATCCGAAGGATGGGAAATTTATCTGCAATTAATATGGCTTTCCCAACGATTAATGCTCCAATAGTGGCATATGCAGTAGAGGTAATTGTTATCCCATATTGCTCAGCCATAAGGGCACGGATAAAAGCTGTAATGTGAAAAATGATCAGGAAAAAGATAGTGGGTGGAAGCATTTCCATAAACTCTTTTTTAATAAACAGGAAAGCTTTTTTCATGGTTTTAGGTAGTTGATGAAGTTGAATCTGATTTTGTGCTCAATTTACCTAAAATAATAATTTTGCCAATATACTTTGTGCAATAAAAAAGGGTCTAATCATATTTCCTTTAAGGAGATATAATCAAACCCATTCCGGGAAATCTAAAATTTAGTTGGATTTCATTCCCAGTATTTCCTGATCCAGAATGCCTTTGGTTATGGTATAGTGATAGGGGCAATCCGATTTAATTGCATTTAAAAGAATTTCTCCTTTTTCTAATTCACCTTTCTCACTATAGTATGTGCCCAAAATGTATTTAATATTCGCCAATGCATAAGGGCTTTCCGATTGTAAAAACTTTTGGAATAAATTTTCAATTTTATCTGAGGAAAGTCCCAATGTGTTTTTTTGAGCATCTGTCAGGCTATTGTTCATAATGATTTGCTCAAATGATATTAGAGAGTTGATAAAACCTCCTTCCAAAAATGGAGAATCAGGACTTAGGCGATCAACTAGAGCCATATATTCCATTAAGTAAGTCGTGAATTCTTCAGACTGAATCATTTTGGTTTTTTCAGTCAGATCTTTTGAATCCAGCGCTTTTTTTATGCTTGAGGCGCTATCCATTAAAAATAATTTCTTTTCAATAAATAACTGCGGGAATTGATGGCTGTATTTTTCCTGGATTGACTCAAAATCGTCTATAAAAGCAAGGTAAGCTGGATCTTTTTCTGTGATTTCCCCCTTTAGGAAACCGGCAAATATTTTCTGATAATCTTTTTTCCACTGATTAAGCTCTGATACAACCTTACTATATTCCGGATTTAAAGAATTTCCTTTCCATTGTCCTTTGGAAGCCACATAGGGTTGTGGAATAGTATGAGGTTCAAATTCAATTTCTCCATTATTATAAAAGTTTTGAAAACAACTTTTCTCAATAGAAAAATTCACAAGTTTATCAGGCCGGTAAACAGGAATATTGTTGTTGTTCAAAATGAAAAAATATTGCTGTCCCTTTTCCAGCTGCAGGCTGTCTTTGGGCAACCATCTGCTGCCTTTAAGAACCATTTCGTATTTTTTTGGACGATTCTCACCCTTGTTCATCAGGTATAATTCCACCGTATTGATGTCGGGCGGGATGTTAAGCGGAGCAAGTTCTACCGAAAAACTCTCATAATCTTTGCCTATTACAATAGGTAATTCATATGGATTGCAATTGAAAGAAGAAATAGTGAGGAAATAGTTTCCCACAGGGGCATTAATACTAAATTTCCCTGCTTTCACAGTTAATTGTTGCATGGGTTCCCCCCATTTGTCTCTGGGAAGGGCAGGGTTTATTCCAACATATAAATTTACATGGATATCCTGGTTAGGAAGGACGGATTCGGGTAGTTCAATTTTTCCACTAAGGCTCGCTTTAGGAGCTGAAGCAAAGGTTGAAAATTCTGCAAGTACCAGGCAGAATAATAAAATAGTTTTCATTTTTAGGTCAATTAGGAAGTAACAGTTAAATTTAACTTAGTTGATAGAATTTTGTTTGCCTTTAAATTAAGTGTTGTATTTAGTTTGTTTATCAGCCAAAAAAGTAAGCGTTCTATATTTTGAAAATATGAACAACAGATTAATTGATTGGGAAAAAATACACAGCCAAATTTTTCGACAAGTTATAAAGGATAGGGGTATCACTCTCTCCCAATTTTTAGGGATTTTGGTAAATGATAGTTAAAAATTACACAGCGAAAAGGTAAGAATAAGGTAGGGTGTATGATAGTAATAATCTCTTTGACAAATGTAATCAATGGGAATTAAAAAAGCCTCATAATTTATTAAAATTATGAGGCTTAAGACTTGAACTTTGCAGACCCATCAGGGGTCGAACCTGAACTCTTCTGAACCAAAATCAGACGTGTTGCCAATTACACCATGGGTCTGTCTAGCAGCTTTGTGCTAAATCGAGCCACAAAAGTAAGTCATTGTCTTATTTTTGCAAAACATTTCTTTTATTTTTCTTCAATTAATAGCTTACTTCCTGTAAATCAGGTGATTAATTTTTTTGATGAAGGCCTCCAGTTCACTATTTTTCTCATCTACAAAAAAAGCATATTGATCATTCCAGGTTTTAATGGCCACCTGATACGTGCCTTTCAGACCGTAGTAAATAAGCATAGCGCCCACAAAAATAAAAGCGATTCCCGGCCATCTGGGTAAAAACTGGTTGAAAAAGGCAACCAGGGATAGTGGGGTGACGATGCCACCGGTTATGAGGGGAATGATAAAATACCTGAAATTTATTTCAATAGGTTTTACTTGTTTTAAAGGGAAAAAGTGCATTTTTTTATCTTTAAAGATGATTATTTCATTTTCGGTTAGCTCCATAAATTCCCCATAGTTCAAATAGTATTTTCCTAAAGAATTTTTTTCCTTCCCCAGCCATTCATAATTATATGAATAAGAAAAATACAGCTCCTTTTGTCTGCTTATTTCCTCACTTTCCATAGGAATAATAATATTCCTGGGGGAATTGTCTTCTCTTAAAAAATATTGATACTTCAATTAATTGGTTAATTTTTTATGATCCTCTATGGAGGAAAGCTTTTCTATGGATAGCCCTCTTTTTCCCAGGCTTAAGAATAACCATTAATTCCCAGAAATCAACAAAAAGAAATGAGAATTAATCTTTACATCACTTGAATTTGCTTTAGATGATGCCATTTCTAATACAATCTGCAATCAGTTGAGTAGTGTTGGCAGCTTTCGATTTCTTGAGGATATTCTTTTTATGAGTGGAAATAGTATGGATGGAAACGGAAAGAAAATCAGCGATTTCTTTTGTGGATTTTCCCTCTGAAAGTAATTGAATAATTTCTAACTCACGGGTAGTGAAAAAATTTGAATTAGTGATTTTTTCAAATTTGGGCACATTAGGGTCCAAAGAATAAAAAGAGGGTTTAGTTTCGGCAATAAAGGAGATTTTATGATCGATGGTAGGAGAGAGGTAGGTGATATCTGTGTGCACACCAAGTACTTTTTGAATTCTGCCATTTTCATCGAGAGAAATGGCTTTTGCCTGATGCAAAATAGTAGTATAGGTATTATCAGTTTTCCTGATTCTGTTTAGATAGACACATTTATACTTTATAATGTCACCAGGAGGAAGATAATTGAATAGAAAATCGATAGCCAGTTTTTCTTTTTTATGCATCATCTCCAGGTCTTCCGGGTGATAAAGAGAAAGAATCTTTTCTACAGTAAACTCTATTGGTTTTAAGCCCAATACACTTTCCACATTCGGATGAACATATTCAATTTGCAGGGTAGAAAAGTTGAAAATGTAATAATAGTAGCTTCCCGGAGCAAAAAAGCTGGCAATTTGATGAAGAATAGCCTCTTCAGGATAACCTTCTACCATGTTGGTGAGAGGAGTTTTCTCACGCCATAACATTTTTAATTTGTCGATTGCCTTCTTTTTTTCTTCATCCATTTTTTTGCTTAAAAAGTAGAACTTTCTCTTTTTAAAAATGATGCATTAGGGAATATCATCCAAAATACTTTTGAGTACATCTGGGTAATTGGTAATAATTCCATCTACTCCCATAGCCATTAGTTTTTTCATTTCGTCTGCTTTATTCACCGTATAGGGAAAGGTTTTAAATCCTCTTTCATGAAGGGTGGCCACTTTTCCTTTTGTCAGAGACATGAAGTGGGGGTTGATAGCGGTGTACCTTACTTCATGTTCAACAAAATCCCCTGCTTTCAGGCTGGTGTCAGAGAAAAAAGGAAATGGGCTAAAATCAGAAAACAGTAGTCTTTGAATTTCAATTTCTTCACTATACTTTCTGGCTGTTTGTAAATAATAAGGCTCAAAGGATTGAATAATACACCAATCCATTGCATCAAGTTCTTTTACTATTTCTATGGTTTTCTTTTCAATATTGGTATAAATATATCCGTCTGATCCGGTTTTGATTTCAATTAAAGCTTTTGCTTTTCCATTTATCAATTGAAGAGATTCCTTCAGTGTCGGGATTTTTTCCCCAGTAAAATCTTCACCATACCATTTTCCGGCATCAAATTTTTTGAGTGCCGGAAGTGTAAGTTCGTTCACCAGACCGAAACCATCGGTAGTCCGGTCTACAGTGGCATCATGTATTACTACTACCTCACCATCTTTTGAAAGGTGGATATCCAGTTCTATCACATCCGACTCCATTTCCAATGCTTTGGAAAATGCAGCAAGGGTATTTTCAGGGGCATGGCCAGAGGCCCCTCTATGGGCTATTATGGTTATTTTTTTGTTTTTCAAAGCAGTGATTTCGGGAACTTCGTAAAATGAATTTAAAAAAAAGCCTCTCAGGGCAATCAGAATTACTGAAATAATGATAAGAATAGTAAAAAATACAAATTTCTTCATTTGTTTAAAAAGTGCCAGGAATTTAGTTTAACCATGGAGATGAAAATTAAAAAAATTAGTAAAATTCCGGAATTTTCAGGCTTAAAAATTCCTCCGAAACTTCATTTTTCCATGTGCTGATTGCAATTCTAAAAAAGATTCAGGTTTATGATTTTTCTGTTTGACAGTATTCGTCCATCCAAATGATCAATTAAACATTTTTTTGCTTCTGGTAAAATCTAAATTCACAACCAATATCAGTTTTTTGTGCTTTGTGGTAAGGTATATGAAAAATAAATTAAATCCTTCATTACACCAAGTATATTGGCAACATAATGAAAAAATAACAGGATTTGGAACATTTATCCCAACTTTTGGGCAATTTGTTATAGCTTTTTGGGAATCTAAATCCTATCTTTGGTACTGTATAATTACCTTTCTCAACTAATTTACCACAAAAACAACTCAAACCAGGATGAGCTGTACAGGAGTAGTCTATGCTTTTGCCCTTGCTGAGTTAAAATGAATATCATTTAATATCCAGGTCTATTATCAAATACAACAATCCTTATTGGGAGGTGCGAAATTATTCGCGATTTTTTGCCTTATTTTCTTAGTTCAAAAGCAATGAATTTGGAGGACAGATTCATTCATTATTTTTTAATTAGAGATAAGAGAAAATCTTGTGAACAGCCAATTAATTTTAAGGAAATTGGCAAGGCACTTACCGCTTTTTTACCAATAAAACATACCGTTTCTTAGTTCACATTATCCTTTACTATCAAAATTAAAATGTTTACGAAACCTAAATCATTTTTTGATCATGAAAAAGTCCGTTCTTTTAATTTTACTAAGCTCGTTGGTGTTTTTTACCAGTAATAAAAACAAGGAAGAAAAAGTATACATGAAAATTTCAAGTTTAAAAGCCAAGCCGGTGGTGAAGGGAAAAATTAATGGGCAAAATGCCTTTTTCCTGATAGATACAGGGGCTGATGTCAGTATGCTTCACTCGAAGGATGCTAAAAAGTATGCTTATAAACTTGCCTTTCCCGATTCTCAAAAAAGTATAGTTGGATTTAGCGGAAGAGCTGCCAGGTTGTGGGAGGTAAGAGATTTGGATGTAAGGATAAATAAAATTCCTCTTACCGGAAATATTTATGCTATTGATCTTACCAACATAACCGAATCTGTGGCAAGAAACACCGGACTGAAAATTTCTGGCATTATAGGCTCGGATCTGCTGAAAAAGTATGGATTTGAGATAGACTACGAGCAGGAACTTCTGGGACTTTCCAGATAATTCTTTTATATAAAATTCCTTCAGATTCTTTAATTAAATTTGATGAATTCATGTAATAGTACAGGTAAATTATAATAACCAGCAGATGAGAAACTTTACAAAATACATCTTTCCCAAACAGGCCTTGTCCGTTTTTTCCTATTTTTTGATGAGGCAAAATACTAACTTTAACAATGTATACCTATTAATGGGTGATTTAAATCATCCTGAAAACTGCCAAGGATCAAATAGATTAACAAAGTATAGCCCTTTTTGGGGTAAAAATAGCCTATGTTCCTTCTTGCTGAAGAAAGGATTAATTTTGCCCGGTTTTTTATACCAGAATGTGACAAGGTATGGAGGGAGGGTGGTAACCACAGTATTTACCAAAACAGAACTAGTGCCACAAACATTAAATTAAATGAAATAAGTTTGGTGAGAATAATCAGTTTGTTAATTTGCTGTAACACCTCACCGGTTTCATGCTTGTTGCACTAGCCAAAAATAATTTTTTTTAAATGAAAGTATATTCTATTTTTCTGGTACTAACCTTATCCAGCTTTTGGTGGACCCCAAACCCAAAGCCTTACCTTAAATTCAATCGTCTTTCTATTGAAAATGGACTTTCTCAGAATAACATAAACTGTATCTTACAAGACAATAAAGGCTTTATGTGGTTTGGAACCTGGGAGGGACTAAACAAATATGATGGTCATAAATTTTCGGTTTTTAAATCTGATCCGGCTGATTCCACAAGCCTTTCTGATATTGTGGTAACGACTTTATTTGAAGACAGTAAAGGAAATCTATGGGTGGGTACCCGTGATGGATTGAATTTATTTAATCGGTACCAGAATAATTTCAGCAGATATAATGTAGATGAAGGTAACCCTTACAGCCTAAATGGAAATTATATAACCAGCATAGAAGAGGACGGGGAAGGTCATATTTGGGTGGGAACTGAGGAAGGCCTAAATAAATTTGATTCGGTTTCTCAAACCTTTCAACGAATAAATTTTAGTCAACTTGCTGGACAAAATGCCGACCTGGATACAGCACGAAATATTTATTCGCTCCTTCGGGATAGCCATGAGCAGCTCTGGATAGGTACCGACAAGGGAGTATTTATTCTAAATTCAAAAAATGGTACTTTACAAAATACATTAAATATAAACAATGGTTTAGCTAAAACTCTGGTAAATACTATTACGGAGGATTCCCAGGGGAATATTTGGCTGGGTACCGAAAAAAATGGGATCATTATTTATAATTTGTATGAAAAAAGTGTTTTGAGTTTAAGATACCAGCCAGAGGAGCAAAACAGCCTTTCCCATAATTCAATCAGGGCGATCATTGAGGATAGTAATCAAAAAGTATGGGTGGCTACCGATGGAGGAGGGCTCAATTTATTTGATAAAAAACATCATGCTTTCACACGGTTTGGGCATGAAGTGAATAACCCTTACAGCCTTCAGAGTAATGCCCTAAAATGTCTGTTTGAAGACAGAGATGGTAATATTTGGGTGGGAGCTCTGGCCTGGGGTGGTTTGTGTTATGCCAATCCCTCCCGACAATATTTTAAACATTATCGCCCCGGTTTCCCCAACAAAAACAGCTTGAATAACGGTGCGGTAAATGGCTTTTACGAAAGAGAAAATGGGGATATTTGGATTGCTACAGACGGGGGAGGAATAAATTTATTTCAGAAAAAGGAAAACAGTTTTGAACACTTTAAACATGATCCTTTTGATACAAAAAGTTTAAGTAGCAATAAGGTGTTGGATTTACTTGAAGATTTTGAAGGAAATCTTTGGGCGGCCACCTGGGATGGCGGTTTAAATAAAAAAGAAAAGGGGAGCGAAAAGTTTATCAGGTACCTGCCCGGGTCTGGAGAACAAAAAGGGAATATTTCCAGCGAACACATTTGGAGTATTTTCGAAGATTCAGAAAAAAACTTATGGATAGGGACGTTTGGAAGAGGGTTGAGCCTTTACGATAGAAAAAATGATGCTTTTATTTCTTTTGAGGGCTGCCAGGATTCTTTACCCGGCAATGGAAATCATATTATTTCCATTTATGAAGACAGGCAAAATAACTTGTGGGTAGGGACTCTAGGAGATGGCCTGAAAACTTTCGATAAAGCAAATGGTCTGGTGCTTGATGTTGATATGGTTAGTGATTCATCAGAAATTTCTTCAATCGTAAACGATGTATGGGTAATTTATGAAGATGCCAGTAACAATTTATGGCTGGGTACAAGTAGTGGATTAAAAAAATACAACCGCAAGACCAAAATACTCAACTCCTTCTCTATTGAAGATGGATTGCCTAATAATGTGGTTTATGGTATTTTGGAAGATTATTCGGGAAAATTGTGGTTGAGTACCAATAAAGGTTTATCATGTTTCAATCCACTTACCAGGCAGTTTAGAAACTTCGATTCCGGTGATGGCCTGCAAAGTAACCAGTTTATTCAGGGTTCTTATTTTAAAGGAAAATCCGGGAAAATGTATTTTGGGGGAATAAACGGATTTACGGTTTTTAAACCTGAGGAAATAAAAGTGAACCCTAAAATTCCCAAAGTCGTGGTAACTGATTTCCAACTGTTCAACAAACCTGTGGAAATTGGTGGAGAAAATTCTCCATTGAAAAAGCATATTTCGGAAACTAATGAAATTACTTTATTACATTGCCAGAATGTATTTAGTTTTGAATTTGCCGCACTGAACTTTACACCCACTCAAAAAAGCAGGTATGAATATAAAATGGAGAACCTGGATGAAAACTGGATTGAGTCAGGCACAAGAAGGTTTGTTTCCTATACCAACCTGGCTCCTGGTGAATATGTATTCCGGGTGAAAGCCTGCAATAATGATAATATCTGGAATGAAGCAGGTACTTCGATTAAAATTACCATACTTCCGCCTCCGTGGAAAACCTGGTGGGCTTATTTGGGATATTTTTTACTTTCGGTAACCATTCTGGTGATTGCCAGAAGGCAAATTATCTATAAGGAAAGGCTTAAAAATCAATTCAGGCTCAAAGATATTGAAACCCACAAATTGCAGGAACTTAGTGAGTTGAAATCAAAATTTTTCACGCAGGTTTCACACGAATTCCGGACGCCTTTATCTTTAATTCTTGGGCCACTTAGAAGTCTGAAATCAGGTACATTTAAGGGAGATGTGAATTTGCAATACAATATAATGACCCGAAATGCACAAAAACTGCTTAATCTGATCAACCAGTTGCTCGACATTTCCAAGCTGGAATCGGGAAATATGCAATTGAGTATTGGGAAGGGTAATTTAATTTCCTTTATCAGACCTTTGGTGGATACTTTTGAAAACACCGCCAAACTGAAAAATTTAAACTTCAGCTTTCATGCAGATACCCTTTCTTTTCAGGCTTATTTTGACGGGGACAAAGTGGAAAAAGTGCTGACCAATCTTTTGAGCAATGCCCTGAAGTTTACGGGCAGGGAAGGAAGTATTCGCTTTGAAGTTAATACAAAAAATATTGACTGGAATAATTATGTGCTAAGGGAAAATTGGCAGAAAAATGATAATTTGTTTGTTGAATTTATCATTCAGGACTCCGGGATTGGTATTCCGGAGAAAGCTATCCCACATATTTTCGATAGATTTTATCAGGCTGAAAAACAAGGTGAATACCGGAAAAATGAAGGTTCGGGAATAGGTCTTGCCCTTACGAAAGAATTGGTAGAATTACATAAAGGAAAGATAAGGGTAAAAAGTAAAGAAGGGGAGGGTACTACATTTTCAATTTTATTGCCGGTGGGAAAAGAGCACTATAGCTCCGCTGAATTAGTCCAGTTTAAACACCAGAATTATTGTGTAAGTAATTTTGCCAATATTCTTGAAGATACAGAGATTGGTTTTGATGACGATGTAGTGAAAAATAAAAAGTCTTCGGCCTTACCCAAGCTTTTGATTGTGGATGACAATGCCGATATGAGGACTTTTTTAAAGAATGCTCTGAAAGAAAAGTATCAGATATTGGAAGCCAGAAATGGCATGGCTGGTTTGGTATTAGCCAGAAAAAAACATCCGGACCTGATTATTACAGATTTGATGATGCCGGAAATAGATGGCCAGGAACTTTGCCATCAGATAAAAGGCGATGATAAAACTGATCATATTCCGGTCATTCTGCTCACTGCCAAAACAGGTGAAAGGAGCAAGATGGAAAGCCTTAAAAACGGGGCAGATGATTTTATCACCAAACCATTCGATCTGGTAGAATTGGAATTGAAAATTAAAAATCTGCTGGAATTGAAAAAACGTGTTGAGGAAAAGGTGGAACAGGAACAGGTAATTTATACCGAAAAGGTTTCTGTAAATTCTGTGGAAGAGAAGTTTTTACAAAAAGCCATAGAAATAGTAGAATCCCATAAATCTGATCCAAATTTTAATGCTGAGGCCTTCATTAAGGAATTTGGGATGAGCAGGTCGCAAATCCACAGAAAAATAAAGGCGATAACCCACAAGTCGGTTATTGAATTTATACGGTCCTACAGGTTGCAGTTTGCCAAGCAACTTATTGAGCAAAATTACGGAAATATTTCCGAGATCGCTTTTGAAGCGGGTTTCAACAGTCCGTCTTATTTTGCAGAGTGCTTTAAAAAAGAATTTGGCGTCTCTCCTTCAGAATTTATGGTAGGGAAAAGTTAAAATACCAATAATCAGGATTGCTTAAAAACAGGTAGAAATACACGGAAAATTGTTAAAAGAAAATAGACGGATCACAAGCTTTTTCCATCATGTCTCCGTCTATTTCTACTTTGTTTCAAAAAAACTACCATCGTTGTAGTTGAAACTTCCAGTCGGGAACTACCTTTTGCATTTCTATTTCATCATTCCTTTCTTTCAGTCCACAATCCAAATAGTTTTGGTGGAGCTTTTTTAATTTCTCCCTGTCCAGCTCCACCCCGAGCCCAGGCCCTGCCGGAGGTGTAACGTATCCATCCACAATGGGAATTTTTCCTCCTTTTATCACTTCATCCTCTTCTGACTGCCAGGGGTAATGTGTGTCCAGTGCATTATCCAAATAGGGAACAGCAGCCCCCAAATGAGCCATTGCTGCCATGGAAATTCCCAAATGGCTGTTGGAATGCATGGAAAATCCTCTGCCAAAAACCTGACAGATTTTATTCAATTCCATAGAAGCCCTCAGCCCTCCCCAGAAATGGTGATCTGAGAGGATAATCTGTTCAGAACCTAATGCAATACTTTTAGGAATATCATCAAATGAAGTGGTGCACATATTTGTAGCCAGGGGAATATTAACCTCCTTGCTTAAAGCAGCCATATTTTCCTGCCCTCTCACCGGATCTTCATAGTATTCCAGAATTCCTTCCATTTTCTTCCCATATTTTATGCCTGTTTCCAGTGACCAGATTGCATTTGGATCGAGTCTCAAAGGAACATCCGGTCCAAAGGCATCTCTTAAGGCGAACATACTGTCACATTCCACATCAGGTGGAAGGGCACCTCCTTTTAATTTGATGGACTGAAAACCAAATGCTTCACACATAGCTTTGGCCTGAGCCACAATCTGCTCAGGGGTAAGAGCTTCTTCCTGCCTGGCTTTTGCCCACCCTGAAGCCTTTGGGTCTGTTTCAAACTCCAGTTTCCCACCAGCTCCCTTGTATTTGTAAAATAAATAAGCCGCAAAAGGAACTTTATCTCTTGATTTTCCTCCCAAAAGATCGAACACAGGCCGGTTTAGTTTTTTCCCTATTATATCCAGACAAGCCACTTCAATAGCACTAAAAAGATGTACAAGTAGCCGTTGGTCCCAGGGAGCTACGCCTCTTTGGTCTGTATCATTATCCCCAAAATTTTCCTGTAATAGCTGCTTGATGGCATGATGATGAAAAACATCCTGCCCAATTAAAAACGGCTTGGCTTTTTCCAGGGACTGAAAGATTTTTTCACTGCCCGGGATTTCACTTAGTCCGATTATTCCCTCCTCAGTAACCACTTCTACAATTATCCTCAGGGCATAAGGCGCATGAAGTCCTGCCGCATTCAATAAGGGCGGATCTGTAATGGCAATCTGTGTAATGATAAGGTCTGATATCTTCAATTTCTGGTAGTTTATTTAATTGAAATAAAGGTTATTGGTAAATTTGGATTAAATTTAATCTATCCCTGAAAGTTTGGCCAATAATACATATAATGCACTGTGGTCCAGTTCTCCCTTGCCCATTCCCAGTAAAGCATCCATATTGGCTGCCACCTGAGCAGTACCCTGAAGTGGAACAGAAAATTCCTTTCCTGCCTGAAGGGCAATGTTCATATCTTTACGGTGCAGTTTGGTTTTGAAACCTGGTTTGAAGTTATCATCAATAATTCTTTGTCCGTGTAAATCCAGAATACGACTTTGGGCGAATCCTCCCAACAATGCTTCTCTCATTTTTTCTAGGTTTACATCCGCTTTTTTGGCCAGGGCGAAAGCTTCTGCAACGGCCTGAATGGTCATGCCCACAATCATTTGATTACAAGCTTTGGTAGTTTGACCGGCCCCGGCATCTCCAATTAATACTGCACTTTTTCCCATGATTTCAAATAATGGCAAGGCTCGATCAAAAGCTTTTTGGTTACCCCCGACCATTATGGATAAAGTTCCTCCTTCAGCCCCCACTTGCCCACCTGAAACCGGAGCATCGAGTGCCTCAACACCTTTTCCCTTTAATTTACCATAAATATTCTTTGCGGTAGATGGGGCAATGGTGGACATATCGATGAATAATGAGCCGGACTTAATGCCCTCCAAAACACCATTTTCACCAAAAACCACTGCCTCTACTTCAGGAGAATCTAGTACAATAGTAATGATAATATCACTGGCTGCTGCCAGTTCCTTATTGTTGGGGAAAGCCTCAGCACCGGCATCTAAGAGTGATTTGGCCGCTCCACTTGATTCCAGAATTTGTACCTTATATCCGGCTTTTACCAAATTCAAAGCCATGGGTTTTCCCATTATTCCCAAACCTATGAATCCAATTTTTTCCATGAGTAGTGTTATATTTTTTAGTTAAAAATGATTTGATTAGTTTTTCATTGATTAACTGGTTTTAAGCAGTCTGCCCTTCTGAAGCCACCGCCTGAATCAAGGCGATATTATAGCCAAAAGAAAAAGCATGTCCCTGTAAACCAGCAGCCGGATCTTCGTGCTTTGGTGTATGATCTGGCATGACCATTCCCGAATAACCAACATCTCTAAGCGCCCTTACCACCTGCACAAAATCCATATCTCCATTGTCAGGATAAACTTCCATGAAATTATTCCAGCCACCTTTAATATTTCTCATATGAATATTAAAAATTTGGTTCCTTTCCCCAACCCATTTGATGATAGGCAGAATTTCGGTTTTGGGGTCTTTCAATCCCTCTGCTACAGAACCCAGACATAAATTAAATCCATGAGAAGGACTGTCATACAATTGGGCAAACCTTTTAATTCCGGCAAATACATCAGGGCTGTTCCATCGGTCAATTCCTCTGTAGCCAAGTGGAGTAGGAGGGTCAGCGATATGATTTCCCAACCTTACCCCAAATTCCTCAGCTACAGGAAGAACCCGGTCTAAAAAATAAGTAATTCTTTCGTACATCATATCCAGAGAAACATCACCAGCTATAGTTTTCTGGTCCTTAGTTTTCAGGGCCTCTTCGTAATTCCAGGTGCTATAAGAAGCATTCCCCCTTTTGGGATCTATGGTTCTTCCTGTTCTTAAAACCGGATGAATAATAGTGTTGTACAGCAATAATTTGACATCCGTTTTTGCTGCAACTTCAATCATTTGCTGAATCAGTTCAATTTCCCTGTCCCTTTCCGGGCTTTTCCCTAAGAAGATATTAGGGGTGGAAACCCTGTCAATTCCTGCCGAAGATAAAGGCAGATGATAGGCATCCAGGCTGATTCCGTATTTTTCACAGGCCTCTTTTTTGGCAAGAGAATCCTCTAAATCCCAGCCTACTCCTTCTATAAATTTTGGAGAACCGCCATCAATATTAAAAACACCATGCCGGGCAAGGTATTCCAGGTTTTCTTTTCCTGTTCCCCCATGCTGGCAACCCACTTTCATTTTCACTTCTTTTTTTGGTGTCATGGAAGCCATTTCTACTTTTTCCTCGGGGGCAGGAGTTTTGCAACCATAAGCTATGGCTCCCAGAGAGCCTACTGTTAATTTTTTAAAGAAATTTCTTCTTTTAGATCGGTTAATATTGTTGTTTTTTTTCATTTTCAATTTGTTTTTAAAGTCTTACAATTAGTATTCAATTTAAATTAGAGGAAATATTTGTGCGGCAATCAAAATGATGATTAAACCGGCAATACCCATGATAGTGAGCATAGGCGAGAATGTTTTTAAAGCTTCCTGTTCGGTAAGATTGCTCATTTTACAAACAATCCAGAATCCACTATCATTCATCCAGGGGATTAATTTTGAACCGCAGGCAATGGCCAAACCAAGGTATAGCTGGTGGTAAGATAAACCCATTGTTCCGGACATCCCTGCTAAAATACCCGATGCGGTAATCATGGCCACTGTGGCGGAACCCTGGGCTGTTCTTACAACAGCTGCAATCAGAAAAGCTAATGGAATTAAGGCCATTTGGTAACCACTGGTTAGCTCTCCAATTCTGGCACTGATGCCTGTTTGCTGTAACATTCCCCCAAAAGCTCCACCGGCTGAGGTGATTAAAATGATGATTCCTCCGCTCATCAGGGCTGTCTGAACCGATTCTACCAGGGCAGATTTATCTCCACTTTTCTGTATGGCCAACATGATCAGTGCGGAAAGCGCACCAGAAATCAGTGCGGTATTCTTTTCTCCAAAAAACTGGATAAAACCAAAAATTATTGAATTACTATCAGGAGATAAAAAGGTGTCAAATGCTGCTTTGGTGGTTATTAATATCAGTGGAATTAAAATAGGCATAAGAGAAAACCACAAAGGAGGAAGGTTTTCATCAGTTTTGGCAGCCAGGGATTCAATATTTTTTAAAGGTGCATCAATGGAATCTCTCAAAGGAACTGGCCATTTTTTATTGGCCCACAAAGCAAAAGTATAACCTGCCGCAATGGTAAATAATCCCACAATGAATCCTCCCATCATCATCATCCCAATGGGAATATTCATTTCACTAATTAAAAATAATGGACCGGGAGTGGGAGGGACAAGAGAATTGGCCATCGCTGCTCCAGCGGTGATAGCCAAAACTAACAGTAAATAATTTTTCCCTAATCTCATTGCCATCGCTTTGGCAAGGGGAATCATCAGGTAAAATACAGTATCAAAAAAAACAGGAATCCCTAAAAAGAAACTACTACCCAGAAAAGTTACCGGAGCCTGTTTTTCTCCCGTTATTTTGAGGGTGGACCTTACTATTTTTTCCGCTGCTCCACTTTCCAGCATACATTTTCCAATGATAGAAGCCATGGCAATCAGAATACCTATTTTCCCACAAGTATTTCCAAATTCAGTGGCAATTCGCTTTCCTACATGCCAATTGGCCAGATCAGCCGAAATACCTTTGCTTAAGGCATAAGTTTCAATGGCAGTGGCAGGCGTAAGAATGGCTACAATGAATGCGGCAAGTAACAGTGCCAAAAAAGCATGTAGTCTTAAGACAATGATTCCGCCTACAACTGTAATTATTCCAATTAATAGAATGAATAGCGGGTCGGTGGTGAAAGTAGATGAACTCAATGTTTGTGGATATTTTATAAGGTGAGTGTTAATTAGTTTAGGATTGCCACTGTAGCCAATCAAAATTTAGGGAGGAAATTAAATTATCCATCCCTTTTCGACTTGAGCGCATTGGCAATATTTTGTGCTCCATTCGCCACAAAAGTTGCATCAGAACCACAGGCAATCAATCTTATTCCCATATTATGGTAAGTGGTGTAATCATCGGGGTTGAATAACAATATCCCGGTAGCCTTGCCGGCTTTTTCCGCTGCGGTTACGATGGCTTTGAGAGCTTCCTTAAATTTGGGATGATCCAATTGGCCGAATATTCCCAGGGACATGGAAAGATCAGCGGGTCCAATAAATAGCACATCTACACCTTCCAGAGCGGCAATTTCATCCAAATGGTTAAGTGCTTCGGCAGTTTCAATCTGAATAATCCCTAAAATATTTTCCTTTGCTCCTTTTTTATAATCATCGAAATTTTTTCCAAATCCTGTAGCTCTCACCATTTTGGCTACTCCCCGAATGCCGTCAGGCGGATAGTAAATTCCACTGATAGCGGCTCTGGCTTCCTCCACTGTTTTAATTTGCGGGCACATCACTCCCTGGGCGCCAAAATCCAAAACCCGTGAGATTCTTTGCCGGGCATGTCCTTCCACCCTGATAATGGCCCCTGTAGGGCTGGCTTCCAAAGCTTGTAGTTGATAGAGTACATCTTTTTCCGTGCCCGAACCATGTTCCAGGTCAATTAATACCCAGTCGAATCCGGCCTGACCTACAATTTCTGCAGTAAGTGGACTACCAAGGTTTAACCAACAGCCATTAAGTGATTCTCCGTTTTTTAATCTTTGCTTTAAGTTGTTGTTATTCATAAGTTATAAATGGTTATTTAGCAACAAATGCTTGAAAGATGGTGCATGCCAACTGTGTCAAGAATAGGAAAGCATTTGTACCTAAATTTTTCACTGGTTAGAATGATATTTTAAAATTTGCTTAAAAAAAACCAGCCTGTAATTTCTGACAGGAATAACAGGCTGGTTTGGTTAAAAATTATTGATTATTGTTTTACATCCCACCAAACCCGGGTATCCAGAATATCCGGTCCCTGTCTGCTGGTAGCGGCATCAACATTGTCTTTGTTTACTGTAAGTTCTGAATCGGGATATGTTAATCTTCTGATAAAATCCTCAGTTTTTAAATCACTGCCCGGATATTTATTCGGTTCTACAACCGGGAAGCCACTTCTTCTGAAATTTGCCCAGGTTTCTGGACCGATTAGCAGAGAAGATACCCAATATTGATTATTGATTTGTTCTAACTCCCTGCCTGTTTCAAGCGGATGGGCAGCAATGTAAGCATCAATATCGGCTTCCTCAATGGTGGTTTCCCCCGGCCATTGCGCATACTGTCTCATATTTGCCTGAATTCCTTTAGCATAAGCTTCGCCAGGATCACCAGTTGCCCATCCTCTTACTATTGCTTCAGCATATAACAGCATTGTTTGAGAGTAGGTCACCAGAAAACTAGGTGCTTCAGGATTTCCAAGTCTGTTCCTATCCAATTGGCTATAGTCATATAAACTATTTAATCCATCAGCTTCAGCTACAGGAGGGATGGAAGAGTTGTCATAACCCTGAGGCATACCGATTTGGGCATCAAAAGTGCGGTCTGCATTTTCCTCTACCTGATCTCCTTCCTGTTGGGCTCCAACATATCTTACAGCGATGGAAGTTAATCTTGGATCATTATTAGTCTTTAGAAAATCCACAAATTCTTTATCCAGGTAATAAAATGGGGCCTGTCCTCCATTGAGGTTAGTTCCAACATTATTTCTATAGTTTGCATCATGACGAACTACCGCATTATCCAGATTAGATTCCATAATTCCCCCTGCAATTGCTTTTTTAGTATATTCCTCCGCTAATCCCGGATTCACTTTTACCAATCTCATAGCAGCTCTGAGCATTAAAGAATTACCAAGTCTTTTCCATCGGTCAAGGTCTCCTCCATACATGATTTCCTGTGGTACACCCCTGGTAGCAGGGTTCAATGCGGCAATAGCCTGTTCCAGTTCGCTTAACATTGAGGTATAGATGGCCTCCTGTGTATCATAAGCTGGAAAAACTGTACCGTCAATATAAGCCATTCCTGCTTCGGAATAAGGCACATCACCGTAAGTATCGGTAAGAACCATTGTGGCATGAGCTTTCCAGATTATCAATAAATTCATAAGGTTTGCCCTGTCTGGGTTTTCTTTAGAATTCTCAATTCCATCGACAATGTTTTTTATAACATTCCTGTATAAATTCTGCCAGTTTCCCTGTGTGGCAGACCTATTATCCTGATTTAAGTTTCCACCGGTACCTACACCAATAAAAGGAGTAATCATTTGCCTTACAATGGTGGTTTCGTAAGTAAGGTTATTATATCCGTAGGCACTGTTGATGATGGCATGATTCAGCTGAAAGGTTGGATCTACTAAGGTCTGCCGAACAGGATCGGTATTCAGTTCATCAAATCCTTCATCACAGGCAGTGGTAAAGAATAGGATGGCAATTAAACAAAAAATATATTTATTAAATCTTTCCATTTTCATCTATTGTTAGTTTGATAAAAAATATTTTAAGGCTATTAGAATTTAACATTTAAGTTGAAACCCAAATTTCTGGTAACAGGTAACCCTGTTGCTTCCAATCCAACATTTCTGTCGTTAATTATACCGTTCTGCTCTGGATGAATGTGGGGTACATGTTTTTTGAGAATAGCCACGTTTGAAGCCACCAGGTTAAGCCTTAATCCTTTTATATACTTTTGGGATTTTAAAAGACTTGTGAAATCATAACCCAGCGTAATTTGTCTTAAATTCCAATATCCGGCATTAAAAACCGACTGTTCCGACATTCGGAAAGATCTAATGGTTTCATAATAAGGCTGAATTTCAGCAGGAGTAGAATTTATCGAACCATCGGGATTTACACCATCCCCTACAATAAAGCCCTGATCTCTTCCAACCAGTGTAGCTTTATCCAGGCCATGACGGTAGGCGTTGGTATGTGTACCCGAAATCATATTATGTCCTAACTTAAAGTCAATTAAAAATGACAACTGAATGCCCTTGTAATCAAATGAGTTAGTGATTCCTCCCCACCAAACTGGTAATGCACTGCCAAAATTAAGCTGCTCCTCGGAACGCATAGGACGTCCACTATTAGGATCAAAAACCTGTCTTCCCTGTTCATCTCTCAAATAACCCCATCCGTATAATTGAGCCATAGGTTTACCTACTACTTGTCTGAGTTCCCCATGAAATTCTGCATCACCCACAGTAATAAAGGAATCATCCACATCCTCTCCCAGACTTAGCACCTCAGAAGTATTATAAGTGGCATTAACTGAAAGGTTCCAGTTAAAACTACCTTGTCTTATTGGATAAAAAGAGGCAAACATTTCTACACCTTTGTTTTGGCTTTCCCCTACATTTATCAATTGGTTTTCAAAACCTGAGGCATCTGAAATTTGTGCGGTAAGGATTTGATCAGAAGAAAGCTTGTCATAATAAGATGCTTCAAATCTTAAATTATCCGCAATGATTAATTCAATGCCTATCTCTTTTTCCGTTACTCTCATCGGTTTCAGGTTAGCATTTGGCACAGTAGAACCATTTATACTTCCTACTGGTTGGGCATTTCCCTGAGGATTGAGGAATTGTTGTGCGTTGATCTGATAAAATAAATTATTGGAATAAGGAGACACATCAGTATCACTTCCCACTTCTGCATATGCTAACCTGAATTTACCAAATGACAACCAGCTTGGTAAATCGAAAGTCTCTGAGAATACCCAGCTACCTGTAATTGAAGGGTATAGGATACTTCTGTTGGCAGGGGAAAGTGTGGAGAACCAGTCATTTCTAAGGGTAGCATTTATGTAAAGGAAATCTTTGTAACCTACCTCTGCAGATCCATAAAATGAATTTACCTCTCTTTCCGAAACTGAATAGTTTGGTGATACCTTACTGGCATTTCTTATAGTATAAAGGTCCCTGGTAAAGAAGTTTTCCCCTAAAATCGTATTGATATCAAACCTCCTGTACATGTGGTTACCACCTGCGTTGGCCACTATACCAAAGTTTCCAAAGGTTTTATTAAAACCAATTAAAAAGTCGGCATTAAGCTCACGGAATTTCCGCTGATCCTGAATATATTGTCCATTTACAAAACCCGGAGGGGGAGCAGATTGTCTTTGAGAACCGGTAGGCAGGTTATATTCTACATCTCTGTAATAAAAGTCCTGACCAACCCTGGCTTGCAAATACAACCAGTCTGTAAAATCATATTTGGCAGTTAAATTTCCATAAATTCTGTCTCTAAAATTGTTTTCAAATCTGGAAAGTGCAAAATATGGATTAGTCCGGTTGGTAAATCTGGAATACTTGATTTCATCCCCATTTTCATCAAAGGCATATTGTTCCAATAAATCCATTGGCATGGAAGAAGAAAGGGTATAAAGTACTACAGGGCTAAAATCCTGTTCGGCAATGTTTGGTGGATTTTTCCTTTTTTCATTGGAATAGTTGATATTTCCAGATACCGTCAGTTTTTTGGTTTTTTGCGTAAAACCAAAGTTTACCGTTTTTCTATTAAACTCCGAACCTGGTAATACTGCTCGGCTGTCCATATTCGCCACGGAAAGGCTTACTCCTCCATTATCACCACCGGAAGAAACTGTAATGGTATTTGTCCAAGTGGACTCATTTTGGTAGTAGTGCCTGATTTTGCCAGGAGTAGGTACATAGGGCACTTCTACACCATCAAATAGAATTTGAGTCATCCCAGGTTCAAACTTTTCCCCAAAACTCCATACACCAGAAGTAGGACCCGGAGCATTTGGTCTTACACCACCTTCACCTTGCCCATATTCATATTGATAATCAGTATAGTCCAATGGGGTACCATTCATATAGTTAGTATTGTATTGGACCTGGATTCCTTTACCTTCAGCTCTGTTTTTGGTGGTAATCATAATTACACCATCCTTTGCCCGAGAGCCATATAAAGCTGAGGCTGCGGCACCTTTCAGCACAGTCATGCTGGTAATATCATCAGGATTGATACTACTCAATCCATCACCACTATCAGACTTTCGATTGCTTCCTACTTCTCCTTTATCACTGCTTACCCCATAATTGCTATTGTCAATGGGAACGCCATTTACTACAATCAGTGGAGAGTTATTTCCCCCAAATGAAGAAATTCCTCTTATACGAATCTTACTACTTCCCTGCGGCCCTGAACCCATATTGGAAATATTTACACCGGCAATTTTTCCCTGCAGGGCATCCATGAAATTTGGCGTACGATTTACATTAAACTCATCTGGTTTTACTTTGGAGGTAGCATATCCCAGAGTAGCCTGGTCTTTTTCAATACCTAAGGCCGTTACCACTACTTCTTTCAGTTGTTCGGCATCGGCTACAAGAGAGATATTTACAGTGGACTGATTGGTGATTTCCACTTCCTGGGTAACATAGCCTATATAGCTAAATTGTAAGGTATTTCCTTCGCTTACCTGAAGAGAATAGTCTCCGTTTACATTGGTAGTAGTTCCTATGGTAGTTCCTTTTATCAGGATACTTACCCCGGGTAGAGGTTGTTGATCTTCTTCTGTAATGATCTTTCCGGAAACAGTAAACTGTTGTGGAATTTCGGGAATAATGGATTCGGATAAAGAACGCGTAAAGATACCCTTCCTTTTTACCGTTATCAATTGATTTACCCGCTTAAATGAAAGGTCTGTGTTTTTTGATATAACGGTTAGTACTTCTCCGAGAGAATTGTTCTTCAAATTGAAATTAAATCTTTCCTCTTCGAGGTAGGAACTGACATTATAGCCAAATTTGAAATCTGTTTCTGTTTCAATGATTTCAAAGATTTCCTTAACATTGGCATCTTTTACATCAAGGTTAAGGTAAATTTCATAGATACTTTTCTTTTGCCCGAAAGTATCATTGGCCACCAGCATACTGCATAAGCAACTTTGGAGTATTATACCGAAAATTGTATACTTCGACATCCTTAAAATTTGTTGTATTATTTTCAAATTCATATATTTAGATGGTTTTGGTGAAAAATTGTTGATCAAAGCCATGTAGTCTTTGTTGTTAATGTCACTCGCCAAAGTTTCCTATTAACAATGAAGACGTATATCGTAGTAGTCAGTTATTTGAGAATAACTGACTATTTTTTTTGCTAAAAATTAAAATTCTATTCTTTGTTATCGGTCAGGATGGTGATTTCAAAATAAAATCCCTGACCAATACACTTCCTTATTGAGAATTTACCCTGACAATGGAGCCTGGCAAAAATGAATAGGGAAGCAGCATCCTAAAATTGTGGTTTGCTATTCCAAAATTAAATTACCCGGGTGGCTGGTTGAGGCAATTGAATTATTGTTTTGATATTTTGAGAGAATACCTTACACAAAGTAAGTATTTTCTCGTTTATTATCAATAAATTATCACTTTACTTTTTTTTATTTCAAATTTAAAATCACCGGCATAGCTGAGGCTTTCCAGAATATTTTTTAAGGGTTCGTTATTGTATTCTCCGGTAAATAATCCTTTTTCTCCCATTACTACCTTTTTCTTTAATTCAAAATCCACATCATAAAATCGCTCCAGTACCATTACAATTTCCGGAAAGCTGCTCTTTTCAAAAATGATATGGTTATTTTTCCAGGCAATAAAGGCATTGATATTTTTCACCTTCTGCTTTTTAAATGCTTCATTCGACTTTTCATAAACCAGCGCCTCATTTGGCGTAAGGTTGAAATATGTAGGTTTAGGAGCCTTGTCACTTTTTTGCTTTTTGACTACCTGAACCTTGCCCGAAACTACCGCAACAGTAATTTGTTCCTGGTTGGGGTAAGCCTTCACATTAAAAGAAGTGCCCAACACCCTGGTAGATAAACTTCCGGAATGGATGATAAAAGGCCTTAAGGTATCCTTACTTACATCAAAAAAAGCCTCTCCTTCCAGAAATACTTCCCTTTTTTCGGGTGAAAACCCTTTGGCATAGGTAAGTTTAGTTTCAGCATTAAGTTTCACTTCGGTGCCATCATTAAGAATAAGGGTCATTTTCTGCCCTCTGGTGGTTTTTTTGGTGGTAATTACAGGCGTTTCAGCAAAAGATGTCTGAGTATCCTGGTGAAAGTTTTTCCAAAAAAATATCCCACTGGCTAAAAGAAGAAGGATTACCGCAGCATATTTAAGCCAGCTTTTATTTCCATTCTCCTTGCGAAGTTTTCTAATACCCTGATTTTCATTGCTATCTAATATATTTTCCAGCACTTCTATAAAATCCTTCTCATTTCGTTGGTATTTTACCTTGTATTCCACCGAGGAAATAATCGCTTTGGCTTTAGATACCACCTCCAGTTTTTCGGGATGATTGGAAATCCATTTTACCCAAAAAAAATTGTTTTTAGAATCCTTATTAATGACCCACTCTACAAAGAAGCTGTCATTTAAAAATGCCTCTAAATTATAATCTTTATATTTCGACCTTTTTAACATTTTATTTGTCTCTTGTCCTTAGTCTGTCCTTACAGGTTTTGATACCCTGAAAGAATTCACTAAGCATTAAAAAAAACTGAGTAAGCAATTAGCATAACAACTATATCGAATAATTTGGCTTTTAATAATACCATTTCCCTTCTGAGCTTTTTTATTCCATTACTCACCGTAATTCTGGCATATTCTATTCTTGAAAATTCCATTATTGAGGTGATTTCCTCGTAAGTAAACCCTTCGTAGTAGTAATATAAGATAGCTTCTCTTTGTTTTTTTGGTAACTTGTTGATTGAGTTTTTGAGTTGTGTTTTTACTTCTGCATTAAGCTGACTGTTAATCATTTCGGTTTCGGTGGATAGCTGGATTTCGAAACCTTCTTCTTTTTTAAGATAGTCTTTATAAGGTGTATTTTTAGTTTTTGTGAGTTTTTTAATTACACTTCTTTTCAGAGATTTGAAGAGATATGCCTTAATTGAATAAGATATTTTCCCCAAACTTTCTCTTTTCCTGCGCATATTAATGAACAAATCCTGAATGCAATCCTTCAATAAATCAATATCCTTGGAAAACTGGATACCGTAATCCATCAATTCGTAGAAATATTGATTGTAGATATACAAAAAAGCTTCTTCATCTCCCTTTTGAAACAATGCCCAAACTTCCTGATCTTTTTTAGATTGAAGTTGGTTATTGAAATAGGATTTATAGTCATCTCTGGCAGAGAGGTGTTTAGTTTCAGGATGAAGGTTTAAATCATCTGCCTTTTTCATTTTCATATTTCCGTAGTTATGGAGTAATGTACAAGTACATTACCTGTTAATTCAGGGAATGAGTAATTTTAAATACAGCCAAAAAATCATTTCCCTATTTCTTATAAGAGGAGGCCTATTTCAATTTATATATATTTCTGATAGAAAAAAATATATTTTTTTTGAAATGGGAGGATGGTGACAATGCCAGGCTCTGTGAATGACCTTTTAGTTCTTATAAATATTATGGATTTTAATTGGTAATTGTAGGTTTTTGGTGTGATAACTATGTAAAGTGAAAGATTTTGTTAAGAAATATGGTTATTGTGTCAAATGCTGGAATACATTTTCCAAAGAAACTTCTTCCTGATGCATTCCAATTAAAACCAGGTTTTTTTCTACTGATAACCTGAAAATATCCGCCCGAATGTCCTTTTGACTATTGGTAATGATCATGAATTTATTTTCTGCCAGATTTTCCACTTTTTCCACTCCTTCCAGCTGACTAAATATTTCGATGGTAGCAGGAGATTCAAATTCAAGGGAAATTCTGGTTTCATTTTGTGTTTCAGTTTTTAGCTGGTTCACATTATTATCGGCCACAATTTGCCCCAGGTTAATAATAATAACACGGTCACAAAGTGCCTGAACTTCCTGCATAATGTGGGTACTGAAAACAACCGTTTTTTCCTTACTGATAGACTTTATCACATTCCTGATCTCAAGAATCTGGTTAGGGTCCAAACCTGTGGTGGGTTCATCTAAAATTAAGACTTTCGGATCGTGCACAAGCGCCTGAGCCAAACCAACCCGCTGGCGATAACCTTTTGACAATGCCCCGATTTTTTTGTTTTGTTCTCTGGTCAACCCCACAAGTTCAATCATGTCCGAAACTCTGGACTTGGCATTTTTGCCAGTAATCTTATGCAAAGAGGCAATAAAGCCAAGATATTCCTGCACATACATATCCAGATAAAGGGGATTGTGTTCTGGCAGGTATCCCACATTTTTTCGCACCTCAATAGGGCTCTCAGTAACTTTGTAGCCACATACTTCAATCTGTCCTTCAGTAGGAGGAAGGTAGCAGGTGGCAATTTTCATCGTAGTAGATTTCCCTGCTCCATTTGGACCAAGAAATCCCAATATTTCCCCTTCTTTGGCTTCGAAGGAAATATTGTTTACTGCTTTTTGTGTGCCGTATTGCTTTACCAGATTGGTGACTTTAATGCTCATTACAAGGAAAAAATTGAACCGAAAAAATGTTATTTGTAATCAAAAAATCAGGGTTGTAAACAACCCTGTAAAAACAAAATGCTTAATTACCCGAAAGTAATATACCAAAGTAACAGTTTTTTTTAAGTGAGCCAATTGCATGACTTATTCCTTTATCAACTTTCTGGAAATGATTTGATTCCCCAAATTCAGTTGCATAACATAAAAACCTTTTGGTAAATCAGCTAGGTCTAATTTTAAATCCTGATTTGGATGAGTGTTTAGGACCGTTTTTGTCAGTATCAGTTCTCCAATGTTGTTGTAAAAAGTGATTATCAAACCTTTTCCCAAATTTTGGGAAAGATGGAGTACCATTTCCCTTCCAACCGGATTGGGATAAATGTTGATGGCAGTTGCCTTTTCTTCCAGTTTTATTCCAGTAATGATGGTGCTGACAATATTGCTAAAATCCGAACTACCTTCTGTATTTGTGGCTTTTACCCTGTAGAAATAGTTTTGCCCAATACTCACAGTTTCATCCACATATTCCTCAGCATTGGCAAAAGTGTAGAACAATTCAGAAGGACTGAAATTAGCTGATAAGGCTCGTTCAATGGCATATCTGAATTCATTGTCTGCATGATCCCTCCATGTCAATTTAGGAAAGTAGGTATCCTCAAATACAATTTGCAAATCTGTTGGTGCACTAATCTGAATTTTTTCGGTTTTCACTTTCAGGGTATTGCTGTAAGCAGAATAAATCTCCTCTGTTTTTGCCCTTAATCGGTAATAGTAAGTGGTATTGCTTGTAAGAGCGGTATCGACATAAGACGAAGTTTCAGCGGTTAAGTTTATGGTAGTACTCATCTCAAATTGCTGGTTTTCCGCCCTTTCCAATGCAAAACCTGATTCATCCTCAGAAAGGTCTTGCCAGCTTAAGGTAATTGTTGTTGCGGATTTTTCCGAAACTTTTAAACTATCAGGTGCTTCTGGGGGAATATGAGTCACCAGTGTATTTAAAGTAGTGTTGGTGACAATTGCCGGATTAAAATCGAAATAAATATGGGCAGTATTGGTCACTTGTGTAAAATCGGGAAGATTTGGTTTGGGTTTGATGGTAAAAGTAACGAAACCATGGCTGGCTTTTTCGTTCACATTGCTGTCTGGCAGATGAATATCATCAAACTTAAAAATAGCTTCTCCAAACTTACTGATGTAAGTACGCACCGGATGACTGTGATTAATTACTTCCAGGGAATTAAGATCCAGGTCCGAATCCAATTCATCCCGGATTTCCACATTAAAAGCGGTATCATTTCCTGTATTTTGAAATCGTACAGTATATGCTAAAACCTCATCTTTCAATGTGTAATTTTTAGATTTCACCCCTGCCGGAGTGACCAGCTTATCGTTGGGATCATAAGCACAGGTGATGGTTTGAGAGGTGGAATCTGAAATGGAAAAGAACTGTGTTTGCAGGGCAAACTTATTTAATATTTTTTCTCCAATATTTTCTACCCCGGGCACCTGAAAGGTTATTTTGATTACCTCTTTGCCTGATGGCTGTAGATTCGAAAAATCCCATTTAAGTTGCCCATTTTCAGTCGATGATGGAGATGGGATACTACTTTTAAAAGTTAATTTATTATCATAGTCCAATATTATTTTTCCATCCTCCGTTTGGGTGCCCTTGTTTTTGTAGCTCAAATGATAATCAACCTCAAAGGAACACCTTGTTCTTGGATTGTTGAGGTGAATTTCCAAATCACTTCTTTGGCCTGTAGGGGAAATTCCAAACTGGTAATTTGTAGTATCTTGTCCATCTACACTAATATTATATTCACTAGCATCCGAGGATAGTTCCCAATGATCTTCCGGGATTAAATGAATACTGTAATTTCCCTTTGGCAGATCAAAATGATAATTTCCATCATCATTACTTATGGTCACAATATTTTCTGGAAGCAACCGCAATTTTATTCCACTGACCCCCAATTCTCCTTCATCATTTAACCCGTTTTCATTAACATCATAAAAAACCTGTCCCCCAATTTTAAATCGCTCTGCATCAGGATATAAATTTTCAGCCTTGGCATAATCAGAAGGTTGGCTCTGCCCTCCATTTTCATCATCATATTGGGCAACTAAAATGTAGTAATAATTGAATGGTTTCCATTCTTCTCCATCATTAAAGTCTATAAAAGTGGTATCAGAAATATTTACTTCTCCAACTTTAGTGAATCCGCTCCCAACAGAGTCAATACTAAAACAATTTAAATCATCAGGAGGTGGTGTTTGGGATTTTCTCCAAATCGTCATTTTAGAAGCGGTCTGATCTGGGTATTCCGACCAACTCAGGTTAATATTTTTTTGATCCAAATCCCATTGGGCTGTTGGTGTGGAAGGTTTTTCTCCCAATACTTTAACATTCCATTTTTTTGTAATGGTATCAGCATGTAAAATGGCATCTATTTTAAATTCATAAGCCTGATCTCGTATTTCATCGGTCGTCAGGTTTTTAAAGTTCAAATCAATTATCCAGTTTATGGTATCTTTTGCTATTAAGAAACTATCTGTTACGGTAACTTTTCCTGCATCTATTAATTCATTTTGTAATTGATAACTACTGGCATTTTTGATAATAATCTGGGTAGAAAATGCCTCATCCGGTTGGAGGCACTGATCTCCGGGAATGTCAACACCCATTTCAGGTTTTGGGATGTCAAAATCTTCATCTACCACAATTACCTGCATATCATAATTGATAGAACTGATTTGTACTCCATCCCGCCATTCATCTACATAAAAAGCATAATTATACTCCCCAATTTCTCCAGGAGCATCCCAGGTAATTACACCAGTTTCCGGGTCGATTTCAAAAATGGCTGGAGAACTTCCATCTTCTCTGGTTCCTCCAAAAGAGGGATGATCTGGGTATAAATATCCATTTACATCAATGGCTACTCCATCCGTGTTTTTACCTTGTTTGCAAGGGACTAATCTAAAGGATAAACTATCTCCATCAATATCATAAGCAGCATGATTATATATATACTTTTTGCCTGTATTCGCCCTAAAAGCTGGAGGGAGTAAGAAAACCGGAGAACTATTTAACCCAAATAAAGGGCTAATCCTGAAATTGGATTCCAGAAAAAATGCAGTGTTACCGGATGCAGAAATATTTTTCACTCCAGGATTCCTGTTTTGTTCAAAATATGTTACCTTAAATGTTCCTGCGCTGGGGAAGGTATGCTCTATCTGGTAAATAATGATTTCTGTATCGTCATCTATAAACCCTACCGATATAGGATCAACGACTGCTGGATTGGCGTTCGCATATCCAAACTCAAAAGTTCCTGGCTGTGCAGGTACTCCTTCGGTATCTCTGAATAGGGTAACGGTAAACTTGTAGGTAAGGCTTGAACTCGAAGTTCTAACTCCTGTTAAATATCCTCCTCGGATGTGTGTGGCATATAATTCCTGAAGAGAAATTACCATAAAGGCAATAGAGATTAATATACACTTATGATTGAAAGTGCTGGTGTTTTCCATTGTAAAAAGGCGGTTATTTAAATTTTTATTTTAATTAAATAGTAGTTTGTAGGTGATTTGTAATTATAGGTAACCGGAAAATTGCAAAGGGTTGGAAAGGGCATATTAAATATTAAACTTTTTTTTAAAAAAGTTAAGTCCCCTATATCAATACCCTTTCGTTAACCTTCCGTGATAATTTTGTGATACCTCACCCATACCTTCATAATTGGTAATTCTACCGCATTTTTTTAATCATAAATATTTTTAACATGAAGCTAAAATACCTCCAATCCCAATTAAAATTTCCTTATTGGGAAAACTCCAAAAAGCCGAAAGAAAAGCGATGGATAGGGTCTGCTTTTATGACTCTAATTATGGCTTTTTTCTTTTCACCTGTCTTTGCTCAAACTACCTCAATTATCGGGTTTACACTCGTGAATGCAGAAACTAATGAAGACCTTATGCCCCTGATGGATGGGGATGAACTCGTGTTATCCATGTTACCCACAAAATACTTGAATATTCGGGCAGAAATTGATGGAGAAGTACCTGGAAGTGTGGTTTTCCAACTAAACGAAACTGATCCTTTTAGAATTGAGAATGTGGTGCCGTTTGCCCTTGCAGGTGACAATGAAGGAGATTATCATCCATTTACCCCTCCAGTTGGGATGCACACCGTGACTGCTACTCCTTTTTCAGAAAGCGCAGGCAAAGGAGATACAGGAAAATCTATGACAATTTCATTTAAAGTAGTATCTGGAAAAATGATTGGGTTTACCTTAATTAATGCAGATACAGATGAAGCCATTCAACCATTAAAAAATGGGGATAAAATAAACCTTAAAGGTTTACCCACAGAAAACCTGAATATCAAAGCCGAATTTGAGGGTAAAGATATTGGAAGTGTGGTATTTGGATTAAATGATCAGGAAAAGTTTCGTACTGAAAATTTTTATCCATATGCTCTGGTCGGAGATACTGATGGTGATTATAATGGTTTTACTCCTCCATTTGGTATGCATACCGTCACTGCAACTCCATATACGAAAGCAAATGGGCAAGGTATGAATGGGATGTCAATTTCAGTAACATTTGAAGTGACTGATTGTGATGTGGATGGAGCTGAAGTTTCCACCTTAGCCGGAGAAACAACTGTTTACACCTGTCCCGGAGATGGTGTGGATGATATTATTATGGTGATGAATTCTTCTGATTCACCTTCCAATTATGCCTACGTAGTCACAGATGAAAACCTGAATGTATTGGGCTTACCTCCCGGAAATGAGGTAAATGTAGAAGGAGCAGGAGAGGGAATTTGTTTAATCTGGGGGCTTTCCTATACAGGCAATGTCACTATAAAAGTTGGAGATAATGTAGGAGAGGTTGAAGGCTTAACCGATGAGTGCTGGGATTTATCAGACAATTATGTGAAGTTAATCAGAGATATGCCCGATGGGGGAACGGTTTCCACCACAGCAGGAGACACAGTAGTTTACACCTGTCCCGGAGATGGAATTGATGATGTGATCATGGCAATGCATGAAACAGCATCGAATTCCAATTATGCTTACGTAGTCACAGATGAAAACCTGAATGTATTGGGCTTACCTCCCGGAAATGAAGTAAATGTAGAAGGAGCAGGCCCAGGAACTTGCCTGATTTGGGGGCTTTCCTATACAGGCAATGTCACTGTAAAAGTTGGGGATAATGTAGGAGAGGTTGAAGATTTAACAGACGAATGCTGGGATTTATCAGACAATTATGTGAAGTTAATCAGAGATATGCCAGATGGCGGAACAGTTTCCACCACGGCCGGAGATACAGTAGTTTACACCTGTCCCGGAGATGGGATTGATGATGTGATCATGGCAATGCATGAAACAGAATCCAATTCCAATTATGCCTATGTAGTGACAGATGAAAACCTGAATGTATTGGGCTTACCTCCCGGCAATGAAGTAAATGTAGAAGGCGCAGGCCCAGGAATTTGCCTGATTTGGGGGCTTTCTTATACAGGCAATATCACTATAAAAGTTGGAGATAATGTAGGAGAGGTTGAAGGCTTAACTGATGAGTGCTGGGATTTATCAGACAATTATGTGAAGTTAATCAGAGATATGCCAGATGGGGGAACAGTTTCCACCACAGCAGGAGACACAGTAGTTTACACCTGTCCCGGAGATGGAATTGATGATGTGATCATGGCAATGCATGAAACAGAATCTAATTCGAATTATGCCTACGTAGTCACAGATGAAAACCTGAATGTATTGGGCTTACCTCCCGGCAATGAAGTAAATGTAGAAGGTGCAGGCCCAGGAATTTGCCTGATTTGGGGACTTTCCTATACAGGCAATGTTACTGTAAAAGTTGGGGATAATGTAGGAGCGGTTGAAGGTTTAACTGATGAGTGCTGGGATTTATCAGACAATTATGTGAAGTTAATCAGAGATATGCCCGATGGCGGAACAGTTTCCACCACAGCAGGAGATACAGTAGTTTACACCTGTCCCGGAGATGGGATTGATGATGTGATCATGGCAATGCATGAAACAGAATCGAATTCGAATTATGCCTATGTAGTTACAGATGAAAACCTGAATGTATTGGGCTTACCTCCCGGAAATGAGGTAAATGTAGAAGGAGCAGGAGAGGGAATTTGTTTAATCTGGGGGCTTTCCTATACAGGCAATGTCACTGTAAAAGTTGGAGATAATGTAGGAGAGGTTGATAGCTTAACAGACGAATGCTGGGATTTATCAGACAATTATGTGAAATTGGTAAGGGACAAAGCCAATTGTACCAGTGAAAGCTTATTTACATCAATTCTTACAGGAAATAACCTGAGAAAAAGTGCTTCAGTTTCAGTTTTTCCTAATCCATTTATTCAGGAAATAAATATATCCCTTGATAAAGATTTTTCTCAACCAGCTGGGGTAAAATTGTTCAATGCCACAGGAAAAGAAGTTTTCTTCCAGAATTTTGGGGCAGACTATAAAGAACGGTTTATCCAACTGGAAGTAAGTGATCAATTACTTCAAAAAGGAATTTATTTCCTAAATGTAATTGGGGTAGCAGGCGATATTGAAACGCTTCGTCTGATGAAAGAGTAATGGAATAATTTAAATTTTTAAAATCAAAAAGAAGGGTTAGAATACTAACCCTTCTTAGTAAATTGAAACGCTATTTTAATTATGCTTAAAGTACAATCAAACTTTATGAAAATATCTTGTATGTTTAATAAGTAATTCTTGGATCCAGGGTTTTGGCCTGATTAATAAAATAGTCCAGTTGAGCTACTCCAGGTACTACTCTGGTAAGATGCTTTGATTTATTCACCTCCACCATTTTATTGTGCAGATTTTCCGGATTTCTCATTTTTAATTCTTTCACAGTATCCACTCCACTGGCCTTCAGTAATTCCGCAAATTGAGATGCTACTCCTTTTACTCTGAATAAATCAGCCATATTTACCCAATCAAGCACTTTTGACTCATCCACACCGCTTAATTCTGCAATTTGTTTTCTGCCACTTTTTGTAGCCCCTTTTTCTAATAGTTTTTCTACAGATCTGATTTGTGCTTTTGACAATTTTTCTGCGAATGCAGGACCTATACCTTCAATATCAGTTATCTTCTTTGACATGTTAATTTGGGTTTAAATAGTGTTTAAAAAATAATTTTGTTTTGGAATGATCAAATCATTAGTTATCAATTAAAAAGTCCGCCCAGGCTTCCTAAGTTTTTGCCTATCCCGTCTTTCAATTGGTCAGTAAGACCTTTTTGCATGGTATCACCAAATAATTTGCTAATGGTTTCCTGATCAAAACTTTTTCCTTTATTAGAATCGGTAAATTTTTGGATGATAAAAGGAATCGCAAACTGGCTAATACCTGAAGCCATTTCATTGGAAAATCCCAATTTAGTGACCATGGATGTTCCATATTGCTGGATCATATTTTTTACAATGGGTGAGGAAAGCAGATTTTGGCCGGAGAACAAATCTGTAAGACCTGAAATATTTCCCTGACTTACCTGATTTTGGATTTCATTGGTAATGCTATCTTTAGCCAATACTGCCGTATCGTCTACTTTATCCTGTGGGATATTAAACTGAGTTAACAATCTATTTGAAAATTCCCCTTTGAGTGATGAAAAAATTGCGTCTATCATTTTTATAGATATGAGATGAGAAAAAAGTATTGTTGATTGATTACGATACTAAATTACCGGTAATACCCACACCGATAATCAATTTTATTTGAATCAAAAGATTTGCGCCATGAATTAAAGGTTTTGCTCTTTGGAAAATGAATGGAGAATCGGAGAAATACCAGAAGCCTTGAAATCTTCATTTTAGTTTTTGAACCTTTCACATTAGTTATTTGTAACTTTGTACCTAAGCATAAAACCTAAAAGGAAAAACCAAAAGATATCACTATGCAATACTATAACTCAATCATTGAAACCATAGGAAATACACCCTTGATTAAACTTAATAAGGTAAACAAAGGGATAAAAGGAACCATTTTGGTAAAGGTAGAGTACTTCAATCCCGGACATTCCATGAAAGATCGGATGGCGGTGAAAATGATTGAAGATGCGGAAAAAGCCGGTATTCTAAAGCCTGGAGGAACCATTATAGAAGGAACATCGGGAAATACCGGAATGGGTCTTGCCTTAACCGCAATTTCAAAAGGATATAAATGTATTTTCACCGTGTCTGATAAACAGTCGCAGGAAAAAATTGATATTCTCAGGGCTGTTGGGGCTGAGGTAATTGTTTGCCCTACCAATGTTCCCCCTGAAGATCCAAGATCGTATTATTCTGTAGCCAGGAAATTGAACAAGGAGATTCCTAATTCTTTTTATCCGAATCAATACGATAATTTATCGAATACTGCAGCCCATTACGAAACCACAGGTCCGGAAATCTGGCAGCAAACTGAAGGTAAAATCACCCACTATGCAGCAGGTGTGGGAACAGGAGGATCTATGTGTGGAACATCCAAATATTTAAAAGAACAAAATCCTGATATTATTTCTGTAGGGCTGGATACCTACGGTTCTGTTTTTAAGAAGTTTAAGGAAACAGGAGTTTTTGATGAAAATGAAGTTTATCCTTATTTGACTGAAGGAATTGGGGAAGATATTTTGCCTAAAAACGTAAACTTTGATCTGATCGACACCTTTATAAAAGTTACTGATAAAGATTCGGCTATCATGACCAGAAGACTAGCCAAAGAAGAAGGCCTTTTTGTTGGCTGGTCATGTGGGTCCGCTGTTTTTGGAGCATTGGAGTATGCCAGAGAAAATCTTAAAGAAGATGATGTGATGGTGATAATCCTTCCTGACCACGGTACCAGATATCTGGCGAAAATCTATAATGACAACTGGATGAAGGATCATGGATTTTTGGAAGAAAGGGAATTTGCCACTGCCAAAGATATTATTGCCAGAAAAAATGGAAATCAATTACTGACTGTGGATGTAAATCAAAAAGTTGGTGAGGCAATTTCCTTAATGAATAAGGAGGGGATTTCCCAAATCCCGGTAAGTGAGGGTCCGAACCATATTGTAGGCAGTCTTACTGATTCAAAAATCCTGGCTAAATTAATTGAGAGCCCGGAATTGAAAAATCAATCGGTAAAGGAAATCATGGACGACCCATTCACATTTGTAGGTATGGATAATACGGTGGATGTGCTTTCCTCACTGATAAACAAAAACTGCCCTGCACTAATGGTAAGAGATGAATCCAATAATGTACACATCATCACCCAACACGATTTGTTAGTAGCAATGACTAATTAAATTTCACTAATAATGATAAGCCAGTTGAAAGATTTTTATTAAATTTCAGCTGGCTTTTTCTTTTTTTAGAAAACCAAAACCAATAAATAAACAAACATAAATTAGCACAATTATGACCACAAAAATTACAAGTTCTGCTGAAGCCATGCATTTGGAAGACAAATATGGCGCCCATAATTATCATCCGATTCCAGTTGTAATTTCCAAAGGGAAAGGGGTAAAAGTATGGGATGTGGAAGGCAAGGAATATTATGACTTCCTTTCAGCTTATTCTGCGGTTAATCAGGGGCATTGCCATCCAAAAATAGTGGAAGCACTGGTTGATCAGGCCTCAAAACTGACTTTAACCTCAAGGGCATTTTATAATGATATCCTGGGGGGATATGAAAAATATATTACAGATTATTTTGGCTATGATAAAGTCCTTCCCATGAACACTGGCGTAGAAGGTGGAGAAACGGCTATCAAACTCTGCCGAAAATGGGCGTATCAGGTTAAAGGAGTTGAAGAAAACAAGGCTACTATTTTATTTGCCAATGGAAATTTCTGGGGAAGAACACTGGCAGCAGTATCCTCTTCAGACGACCCGGAGAGTTATGGGGAATATGGACCATTCATGCCTGGTTTTCAATTAATTCCTTACAACAGCCTGGAAGCATTGGAAAAAGCACTTCAGAACTCCAATGTTGCCGGATTTATGGTGGAGCCAATTCAGGGAGAAGCGGGAGTAAAAGTACCGGATGAAGGCTATCTGAAAGGGGCCTATGAGTTATGTAAAAAGCACAATGTATTGTTCATTGCTGATGAGGTCCAAACCGGAATTGGCAGAACTGGAAAATTGCTGGCTTGCGATTATGAAGGAGTAAAACCTGATATCCTGATTTTGGGAAAAGCTTTGTCGGGTGGTGTGTTGCCTGTATCAGCTGTGTTGGCAAGAGATGAAATTATGATGACAATTAAACCCGGGCAACATGGCTCCACTTATGGAGGGAATCCATTAGCCAGCAAAGTGGCCATGGTAGCTCTTCAAGTGTTGAAGGATGAGAAAATGACTGAAAATGCACTGAAATTGGGGGAGGTTTTCCGAGACAGAATGAATGATTTGATTCAAAAATGCGAATTGGTAAAACTGGTAAGGGGAAAAGGGTTGTTAAATGCCATTGTAATTAATGATTCAGAAGAAAGCAGCACCGCCTGGGATATTTGTGTGGCTTTGAAGGAAAATGGCTTGTTAGCCAAACCTACTCATGGGAATATCATTCGGTTTGCCCCACCATTGGTCATTACCGAAAAAGAACTGCATGAATGCTGTGATATTATTGAGAAAACTATTTTGGCGTTTAAAAAGTAATTGAATCTCAAAATTAAATGAAGCCCCGGCAATTGCCGGGGCTTTTTTATTTCCATAGTCTTGTTAAAGGCTGCAAAACTTGAATTTTATCCCCAACCCGAGTATTTTTGATTACGTTTAGACCTATCGACCTACTTTCCTGCTTTTTTAAAATTAAATTCTTATTCTATTGAAATTCAAGGTATTTTTTTGTCTGCTTTTTTGTTGCCTTTCATTTTATCTGGAAGCTCATAGCTTTAAGGTTTTAATTTTTTCCAAAACTGCCGGATACAGGCACAATTCCATAGAAGATGGAATAGCAGCAATCCAAAAATTAGGCTCAGAAAATAATTTTATCGTAGAAGCTACTGAAGATGCGTCAAAATTCACCTTTGATAATCTAATAAATTATGATGCGGTAATTTTCCTTAGTACTACAGGGGATGTGCTCAATTCCTCTCAACAGGAAGCTTTCGAAAAATATATTCAGAATGGAGGAGGATATGTGGGTATTCATGCGGCCTCAGATACAGAATACAACTGGCCCTGGTACGGTGAACTGGTAGGGGCATACTTCGATAGTCATCCTTCCATCCAAACAGCCACCATAGAAGTAGCGGATAAAATTCACCCTTCCACCAAAAATTTACCAGAGTATTGGCAGCGGAAAGATGAGTGGTATAATTTCAAAGGGAATCCCAGAGGGAAGGTCCATGTGTTGGCCACATTGGATGAATCCACCTATTCAGGAGGAAATATGGGTTATGATCATCCCATCTCCTGGTGTCATCCTTTTGATGGGGGAAGGGCATGGTATACCGGAGGGGGACATACCAAGGAAAGTTTTACAGAAAAGGAATTTTTAGATCATTTATTAGGGGGAATTTTATATGCCAGTGGAGATATAAAAGGCGATTTTGAAGCAGGAATTGATGACCGTTTTGAAATCACTGTGTTGGATAACAATCCGGTTAGCCCAATGCAGGTAGCTGTTTTACCGGATTTAAGTGTATTGTATATTGAAAGGGCAGGCAAGGTAAAAATAAGGGATATTAATTCAGGAATAATTAATGTAGCAGGAACTATAGATGTGGTTAGTGATCAGGAGGATGGACTTTTAGGAGTGGTATTGGATCCGGACTTTGAAACCAATAACTGGATTTATTTTTTCTATTCTCCCGAGGGTTTTTCCGTCCAAAATATTTCCCGGTTTAAGTTAAAAGATAAGGAACTGGACTTATCTTCAGAGCAGGTTATATTGACTATCCCCGTTCAGCGGGAGCTTTGCTGTCATTCCGGGGGCGATCTGGAATTTGATGGAGAAGGGAATTTGTATATTTCCACTGGTGATAATGTAAACCCATTTGAATCTGATGGATTTGCCCCAATTGATGAGAGGGCTGGGAGGAGTGCCTACGATGCGCAGGGAACTTCCGGCAATACCAATGATTTAAGGGGGAAGATTTTGCGGATTCATCCAGAAGCCGATGGAACTTATACCATACCCCAGGGTAATTTGTTTGCCGATAAGGCCCAGGGTAAATCGGAAATTTACGTGATGGGTGTCCGTAATCCATTTAGGATGGCGGTGAATAAAACAAAAAAGGAGTTGGTTTGGGGTGATGTTGGGCCAGATGCCAAAAATGACAATACCAATCGTGGGCCAAAGGGTTATGATGAATTTAATAAAACCAGTGTTGGTGGGAATTTTGGCTGGCCATATTTTATAGCTGATAACAAGGCTTATAAAGATTACGATTTTAGTTCTTCCTCCTCTGGTAATTACTTTGATCCTAATACTCCGATTAATAATTCCCCCAATAATACTGGTGCAACTGCACTTCCTCCAGCCATCCCTGCCTGGTTACACTATCCCTATGGTTTTTTCAATGAAAGACCAGAGTTTGAATCAGAAGGGGGACGGACTGCCGCAGCCGGAGACTATTATTATTTTGATCGAAATACCAATAAGGGGCAGGGCTTTCCCCAATATTATGATAATAGTTTATTTATTATGGAATGGGCAAGAAACTGGATCAGGGAAGTAAGGTTTGATGGGTCCGGAAATATATTACAGATTAATAAATTTTTGCCAGATCTGGAGCTAAATAGTCCTATTGATATGCATTTTGGCCCTGAAGGTGCAATGTATCTGGTAGAGTGGGGAACAGGTTTCACTGATGCCAACCCCGATGCGCGTATTTTAAAAATATCTTTTAAAGGAGAGAATCCAAAAAGTGCCCCTCAAGCGAAAATATCTGTGTCAATCGACAATGGATTTGCGCCCTTATCTGTCGATTTTAAAGGGGATGAATCTTCTGATCCCGATGAAGGAGATCAGTTGACTTATTCCTGGGACTTTGATGGGGATGAAAATGAAGATGCGAATACTGCAAACGCCACTTATGTTTTTGAAAAGGAAGGGGTTTATATCGCTACATTGACCGTCTTTGACCAGGACAGTTTATTCTCAAAGGCACAGGTGACTATTACTGTAGGCAATACCGCTCCGGAAATTTCTATTGAATATCCGTTAAACGGAGGTTTTTATGCTGATGGGGATACAATTTTATACAAGGTTACTGCAATTGACGGGGATGAAGAAGTAAACTGTGAAGAAATTATAGTTGAACCTTCTATAGGACATGATGATCATGCTCATGGAACAGGAGCCGAGCCCGGGTGTGAGGGAAATTTTGTCACGCAAAGCCACGGTGATGGTTCGGATAATGTTTTTTATGTGCTCAAAGCTGCTTATGAGGACAATGGTGGGACCGTGAATGAACCTATAAAAGTGGAGGATGTACATGTACTGCAACCCAAACTAAAACAGGCAGAGCATGCACAAGAGTTATTCGATTTGAAACCGGAAGCATCCATGGATTTTTTAGGAGGTGGACAAAATATTGGATTTATTAATCACAATTCCTATCTCAAATTTACTCCAATGAATTTTAAGGGCATTGATTTTTTAACAGTAAGGTACGGCTCTGAAACTAATTCATGCAATCTTGAGGTGCGGATTGATAGTGTGGATGGACCGGTAATCGCTTCAGGTAAACTTTCTCCAACCGGGGGATGGCAGGATTACGATTATTTTAACCTCCCAGTCCAGAAAACTGTAGGCACACATGAGGTTTTTTTCATTTTTAAAAATAATACTAACCCAGTTGGGTTGGGTAATGTAAACTGGTTTGAGTTTCATGGAAAGGGAATTGCCACTTCTGACCCTGATGCAGGAAAAGGGTTAATGGCTACTTATTATAGCAATCCTGATTTTACAGGAGATTCTGTTCAGAGAAAAGAACCCATGATTTCCTGGGACTGGGAATTTAAAAGCCCAATATCTGCAATACCTAAAGATAATTTTAGTGTACGATGGACTGGGCAGGTGATGGCCCAAGAAGCACAGGAGTATACCATTTTCCTGGAACAGGCTAATGGGGAAGCTAGTGTCTGGATTGATAATACACTTGTAATTGATAAGGATGCTACTTCGGGAAAATACAATTTTGCCCAAAACCAGGCTTATAACCTTGTAGTGGAATATACGCATACTTCAGGTGAAGCCGCTATCAAATTACAATGGGAAGGATCACAGACCAAAAATGTGATTCATACCAACTATTTGATTAATAATTTCGATGGAGTCATTAGTGGAGTTGAGGATGAAGTTTTGCCGGAATATCAAATTTATCCCAATCCTGTCTCAGATTTTCTATATTTAGACCAGGCCCTTCAAAACAAAAACTATATAATTCGAAATTTAGCTGGAATCCGGTTAGACGCTGGTAAAGTAAAGGAAAAGATATCCACCCAGAAATTAATTCCGGGAATATATTTGCTGGAAATAGAAGACTTTCGTGTGAAGTTGGTGAAGTTCTAACTTTTTAAACACCTGTAAACTAAACCATGCAAAAAAGCATTTTTTTTATTTTTTTCGGATTAATTTTCCCCTCAATTTCCTTATTCGCTCAGGTAGATTCCTGCGTATTTATGTTCAAAAAACACACGATTAAATCTAATTCCTTAAATGAAAGTCGGGAGTATTGGGTAAGTCTGCCCATGCATTATTCTGACACAGTTCAGTATCCTGTAATTTACCTGCTCGATGCAGAGTGGCGCTTTAACCTGGTGAGGAATATTGAATTTGACCTTGCCGGAAATAAGAAAATTAAAGGACATATTATTGTGGGCATTCCTCATATAGATTGGGAGTTAAAACGAGGTATTGATCTAACTTTTAGCCATTCCCGAATGGAATATGATGGAGAAAAGGTGGATTCGACTTGGTACAATAATAAAAACTCTGGTGGTGGTTTAGCTTTTTATGAATACCTTAACACAGAACTAATTCCTGATGTCGAAAAAAATTACAATACTAATGGAGAAAATACCCTCATTGGTCATTCCTATGGAGGATATTTTGGAGGTTATATATTATCCATGAATCATCCTTTTTCTACTATTCATATATATGATCCTTCTATCTGGTTTAGTGATGGGGAGGTGATCGAGAAAATTAAAAATGGTGTTCCAAAGCAGGATAAAGTTAAAATATTTGTAAGTTACCAACCTGTTCCCGAATTTCACTCTGGTAAAATTGAATGTTTTATAGAAGAATTAAAAAAGCATCAATGTTTTGAATTGAAATATCGAAAGTTTGAAGAGGAAACCCATAATTCTTTATTTATGCCAAGTTTTCTGGAAGGCATCCGCTGGACTGCTAGGTTGGAAGAATAGTTGTTCGATTTTTCTAATTTTTTGATCAAAGCCATTTTTCAAATTGAAAATCCCTTTCGAACCGGAATTTGCCGGGATAAATATTAATCTTCACCTTATTCTGGAGTATCTGGCATTTTTCATTGCATTTAGGTATTATGTTTTTCTGAGAGGCAGGGAAAAGGATAAAATTTCTTCTGGAAATAGGTTATCTATTATATTGGGAGCAGCTTTGGGGGCATTGGTTGGCTCCAGGTTGATGGGTTTTCTGGAAAACCCGGTCTTTTCTTATTCCCCTGAAAACCTGATGCAATTGCTTAATGTGAAAACGATAATGGGGGGCTTGTTTGGTGGTTTACTGGGGGTGGAAATTGCCAAATCTATTATTGGGGAAAAACAGTCTTCAGGAGATCTATTTACACTTCCAATAATATTAGGGATTTTTATTGGGAGAATTGGTTGTTTTCTTTCGGGCACAAATGAGTTTACTTATGGAAAACCAACGGCCTTTTTTATGGGAATGGATTTGGGTGATGGTTTGTTAAGGCATCCTGTGGCATTATATGAGCTTATATTTTTAGTGTTTTTATTCTTAATGTGTTTGAAATTAAAAAAACTGAAGAAATTGGAAAATGGCTATTTATTCCAGGTTTTCATGCTTTTTTATTTTGGATTTCGATTTCTTATTGAGTTCCTAAAACCAAATGTATTTTTTATATTGGGATTGAGTAGTATCCAATGGCTTTGTATAATATGTTTCCTATATTACAGAAAAACAGTATTTAAATTCCTTAGGCATGCCTACTAGAAAATATACTTATTACGATTATACCTTAAGCCTATGCCCGGAATGCCTCAAAAGGATTGATGCCAAAATCGTATTTGAAGATGGGAATGTTTTCATGCTGAAACGCTGTAAAGAACACGGTACTTCAAAAGTGTTGATTGCCGATGATTTGGAATATTATAAAAACATCAGAAACTACAACAAACCTTCGGAAACGCCTTATAAGTTCAATACCAAAACGGATTATGGCTGTCCTTACGATTGTGGGCTTTGCCCGGATCACGAACAACATTCCTGCCTCACAGTGGTGGAAATCACAGACCGATGCAACCTGACCTGCCCAACCTGTTATGCAGGTTCATCTCCATCCTACGGCCGGCACAGAACTTTAGAGGAAGTAAAGCAAATGCTGGATGTAGTGGTTGAAAATGAGAAAGAGCCCGATGTGGTACAAATCAGTGGGGGAGAACCCACCTTACATCCACAGCTTTTTGAAATTTTAGACTATGCGAAGTCTTTACCCATAAAGCATATCATGCTCAATACCAATGGGATAAAGATTGCCCGGGATTTTGAATATGCAAAAAAACTTGCTGCCTATTCCCCTGATTTTGAAATCTATTTGCAATTTGATTCCTTTAAAAAAGATGTTTTGGAAACCATGCGTGGAGCGAACTTACTTGGAATTAGAGAAAAAGCTTTGGCGCATTTAAATAAATTAAATTTATCTACCACGCTGGTAGTTACCCTGCAAAAACATCTGAATGACGATGAAATTGGGCAAACCATTGACTTTGCATTAAAACAGAAATGTGTTCGTGGAGTTACACTGCAACCTACCCAAATTGCCGGAAGACTGGATAATTTTAATAGCCAGACAGACAGAATTACGCTTACAGAAGTCCGTAGGAAAATACTGGAACAAACCGATATTTTTAATGAAGATGACCTGATCCCTGTACCCTGTAATCCGGACGCTCTTGTGATGGGTTATGCGTTAAAATTGGGAGGAAAGGTGGTGCCTTTAACCAGATACGTAAACCCTGCAGATTTACTGGATAATGGAAAAAATACAATAGTTTATGAACAGGATGAGGCTTTGCATGGGAAAATGCTGGATTTATTTAGTACAGGAAATTCAGTGGAAGTGGCCAGCAAAAATCTGCATCAGATTTTGTGTTGCCTGCCTTTTGTAAAAGCCCCTACCTTAGGTTATGAGAATTTATTCAGGATAATCATCATGCAATTTGTGGATGCCTATAATTTTGATGTAAGGGCAATTAAAAAATCCTGTGTGCATATTGTGAACAAAGACAATAAAATCATTCCATTTGAAACCATGAATTTGTTTTACCGGGACGATAAAAAGGAATATTTAAAAAAATTACAGGAGGAAAATCTATGATACTACTTGAAATGGACGGGCTGCTGCCAATGATAATTTTTGCCCTGGTAGTGATGTACAGTCCGGGAATTATATTACTCCTCATCGGTTGGAGAAGGTTGGTGAAGAAGAAAAAAGATGCAAAAGTCTATTTTATTTTAGGTGCTTTATATTTTTTGGTTGGCATAGGGATTTGTTTTTCGTTGTAGAGAATTGGATTTATTTGGGATTATGGCATATGAATTAATACTTATAGGCATTTTGATTTTTTATAGTCCAGGGCTGATTTTACTATATTTAAGTTGGGACAGGTTTCTAAATAAAGAGAAAGGAGTAAAAGTGTATTTAATTTGGGGAACAGTGTACTTGTTAATAGGGTCAGGAGCTTGTTATAGTTTTTTTAATTGACTTTTCTGGTTTGCTCTTCGGGATTGCAAATCCCGAAGTTCTATCGTAGGATTTTTAATTCGGATTGCAAATCCTATGATGGTGATTCGACTTTGCAAAAGTCGCATAGCATTTATATAAAGTAAGGTAAGTGATAAGCTCTATTCATTTCCCAATTTCATTACCTTTGAATTTCAATAACAACACTCATAAAAATTCAAAGTATGCAATTACAAACAACTTCATTAAAATTTAAAATTACACTTCCATTTCTTTTCCTATTATTAGCTTCAAACGTGCTTTTGGCGCAGGAAATATCATTAGATGCTGTTTCCTGGAATACTAAAACCGTAGCCAACGGACTTGTCTGGAAACAGGCTCATACTACCGTTTTTAATGCTCCGCAAAATATTAATATTTTAGAAATAAACCTTAATAAAAGGGAATTGACCGTGGTATATGACCCTACTAAAAACCAACCGACAAGCGAATTGGCCTCAAAGTCAAATGCATTGGCTGCAATAAATGCAGGGTTTTTCGATATCAAAAACGGTGGTGCAGTAGGTTACCTGAAAATTGATGGAAAATTACCGTCCACTGATTCTACCAAATGGAAAAAATCTGAAATTTTAAATGGTGCATTATTCATCATGAAAAATGGAAAGGTGGATGTGAGTAAAATCGGAAATTACGAGTCCTATACTTCCAATCCCAAAATGGATGATGTATTGGTAACAGGGTGTTTGTTGATGGAAAATGGGGAAAATGCTATTCTTCCGGAAAATGCCTTTTCAAATAACAGACATCCCAGAACTTGTCTGGGTATTGTCAACAAGCATAAAGTTTTGCTGATTACAGTGGATGGTCGGGCTGAAGAAGCCGCAGGAATGTCATTGCCTGAATTAACTGCCCTTTTAAATTCATTGGGATGTAAAGAAGCCATCAATCTGGATGGTGGAGGCTCTACCACCATGTGGGTTTCCTCAGCATCTTCAGGAGTAGTGAATAAACCTTCAGACAATAAAAAATTCGACCACCAGGGGGAAAGAAGTGTGGCGAATATTTTGGTGGTGAGGTAAAATTTAAAATTTGGCAGGCTTATCGGGATTTGCAATCCCGAAGTTCTATCGCAGGATTTATAATCCGACTTTTGTAATCGGATTTACAAATCCTGCGATAATGATTCGACTTTACAACAGTCGAATAGGGAAAGGTATTATTCATACCGCTTGCTTCGCCCCCTTTATCAACAACCAGAAGGCAAATGACAATTCTCCGATAACGGCAAATCCTAACAATACCATGGCTAGCATTTCAAAAATTTCGTTTCCGGGCAAGGTGAATTTTCCTATGCTTTCAGTGGTATATCCGAAGCTTCCGATGATTAATAAAATACCTAAAATTTTGGGGTAAAACCCGGATTTAAAAACCAAAAATCCAAGGAGAGCCAAGTGAATTCCAAAAAATAAACCCCAGATTAAAACTACAAATTGATGAGCTTCCAAAAATAACAAAGCCAGAGCCTGCAATTGATCTGAATGAAAAACCTCTAAATAGGTCGGGTTGTCTAATAGAGCCATTGGAATGAGGTAATTAAGCAAATTGACACCCATAATTACAGCCATAGCAAACCTGCTTAAAAGTGCCATAAGGGCTATTTTTGGGTGAACTTTTTTTAATATGAAATAAAGGATGACGGTAAGCATGATTTCCAGTAAAATCACCAGAATATCGGCTGCAAAACCCACTCTGAAAATTCCGGAATAGGTCTGTAGATTTTGTGCAGTAGTTACTGCATCTCCGGTAGCGATAATGAGATTAGGAAGATATCCCATACTAAAGCCGCTAAATATCGCAATTAGCAAATAGAGAACTCCGGCAATTCTGGAGTCCATCTGCTTGGGAATTGTGGAAAAATTCATTTTTATGGATTTAAGGTTGGTTAATTTTGGGAATGGATATCAAGTACGATGTTGCCTTTTTTACGGCCGGTGTCCACATATTCATGGGCCGAAACAATTTCCTCTAAAGAATATGATTTGTCAATTACCGTAGTTAGTTTTCCGTTTTCCAAAAGCTTCTGCAGTTCTGATAACATGATTTTTAATTCCGGAATTGATTTTAATCCTGTGGCATCAAACTTTGCTTTTTTGCCCTTTTTGGGGCTGACCAGCATTTGGAAAAGCAATTGAAGGTTGAGTACCGGTGAAATATAAATACCATCGTTGTTCAGTATGTTTTTACAATTCGGAAATGAACTTTTTCCTACTGTATCGTAAACAATATCGTATTGCTGATTGGATTTTGTATAATCTTCTTTGGTGTAATCAATTACCTGATCTGCGCCCAGTGCCTTCACTAAAGCCTTATTAGAAGTGCTGCAAACTCCGGTAACTTTTGCTCCAAAATGTTTAGCCAATTGTACAGCAGCAGTTCCCAAACTTCCAGAGGCGCCAATGATCAATACATGTTGACCTTTTTCAATTTTAGCCAGTTCTTTTAGAAAATTAATCGAAGTTAAAGCCCCATCACAGACTGGTGCGGCTTCCTTGTGGGATATGTTTTTAGGTTTCCTGGCCACAAGTCCATCTTCGGGTATACATACGTATTCTGCATTTGTACCTACACTTAAAACTATCTCTCCAAATACTTCATCTCCTTCCAGAAATTGTTTAACATCCTCTCCCAGTGATTCTACCACCCCGGAAAATCCTGTTCCTGGTACTGGGTTTTTGGGTTTCATTAATCCAAGGAATAACCTGCCAAAATATGGACTTCCTTTCCGGATCATTGTATCTGCAGCAGTGACCGAAGCAGCATGCACTTTAACCAGGATTTCATTGGGCTTGGGAACTGGTTTATTTACTTCTCTGAGCTGAAGAACATGAGGGGAACCATATTTTGAGCAAAAAACTGATTTCATTTTTAAACCTTTATAGTTTGTCATATTTTCCTTTGGTTGTGATACTAATATGATTCAAAGGTAGGAGGGACAAAGGGGTAAAGCGTTCGCGATTATAAATCCGAACAAATTGAGAATGGACGAATAGGAAGAAAGGGAAAGGTTTTAAAAGTTGAGCCGTATTTGTCTCAGCAAGGTCTTCCTCAGAGACTTTGCGTCAATCAAGCTTCAAAGACGCAGGTTTGCGAAAATGCAGACTCTACAGAGACTTAACTTTATCTGAATTTTAGAATCACCATAAAGGAAATTTTGTGATTTTCTGCAAGGCTGGCATTACAATCGCCTATTTTACCCATCCATGTTATAAACAAGGATAATGAATATTGAATTAAAAAACAGATTATTTTTTCTCTTGAAGCTTTAGATATTGTTTAGGAGTTAGCCCGGTTTCTTTTTTGAAATAGGTATTGAAAACAGTTTTGGAATTGAAACCGCTTTCGTAGGCCAGTCCAATCAGTGTGATGTGGTTTTTTTCCGGGTCCTGAGACAATGCCTTAAATTTTTCCACCCGATAATAATTAATAAATTCACTAAAGTTTTTACCCAGGCTTTCATTGAGCAACCATGAGAGTTGGTTTGGATGGAGATTAATTTGCCGTGCTAAACTTCGTAATGACAAATTAGGATCAAGGTAGGGTTCATGCTCTTTGATATGTGAAATTAACCGTTCGGAATATTCATGAGTGGTTCTCTTATCCAGTAAAGGTTTTTTGGTTCCTTTTTTTTCCCTGGGGAAGTTTTCACCAAAAATCAGACCCTGGAAGTGTTGATACCTCGGATCATTTTTTATGGGATCGACCATCGGGTCTGCAAAATGAAAAAGAAGAAAGGAAGCCTTATTTTCCAAAGCCTCTTTAATCCATTCAAAAGCCTTGTCAAAATTGCTGGTAATCCCATACATTAGAAATAAAAAGGATTGTTCCCTAAAGCCTTCTGGCTTTGCTGCTTTTTGCAATAATATTTCAAGGTATTTTTTTGTATTTGCTGCGTCTTTTTTAAAAGCATAAGCCAATGCCGTTATTCCTAATTTATCTCCCTGAACAACGATTTCCTCAGGCACTTTTTCATAATAATGAAGTGCTTCATCGTATTGACCAAGCTTTAATAAACAATAACATTTTATGGAATGTGCAGGAATATTTTTTTCATTCTGAGCCAGACATTTATCCAAAAGTTCCAGGGATTTTTCATAATCTTCTGTCATGTAATGAAAATAGGCATTAAAAAATAGGGTCTCTGGGGATAGAGGGTCAATACCCAGCGCAATTTCCAGCTGTTTTTCTGCTGCGTCCTTTTTCCCTGCAATAATGTATAAAAATGAAAGAAACTGACGGGCATCCACATAATTGGATTTTAATTCCAAAACTTGTAAAGTCAGTTTTAAAGCGGCGGCATAATCACATAAAATAAAAAAGGAATAATTAGCCAACTGATACAATCCACCGGGTAATTCCGGATTTATATTCAAAGCCCTGTTGGTAAGGTCATAGGATTTGCTCCAGGCTTCTTCAAGAGGTAAAAAACCAGTAGTAGCCATAAAACTGTAACAATCGGCAGCGCCTACCAATGAGGCGGTATGGTTGGGGTCTAGTTCCAGCGCTTTTTCATAAAGTGGAATGGCGATTTGTACATCTTCAGCATTCCATTTATTAAAATGAAATTTGGCTTTTAGGGATAATTCGTATGCGTCAAAATTTTCCGTCTGTTTTTCAACCAGATGGTTCTGAATCTCAAAATGGCCGAATTGTTCCCGAAGTTTATCGGCAATGGCAAGGCTTATTTCATCCTGAATTTCAAAAATATTTTCCAGTTTCCTGTCCCATGTTTCCGACCAGAAGTGGAAATCATCTTCCGCCTGAATCAATTGGGCGGTAATCCTGATCATCTTTCCTGCAATTCGCACACTTCCTTCCAAAATGGTGGATACATTCAGTTCCTTGCCAATCTGGGTAATGGGAAAATTCTTGTTTTTAAAAAAGAAAGAGGAGGTACGAGAAGTAACTTTCAGTTGCTTAATTTTTGCCAGTGCATTGATAATTTCTTCGGTAATGCCGTCACAGAAAAATTCATTTTCCTGACTGGCACTCATATTGGCAAAGGGCAAAACGGCAATGGTTTTTCCACTTTGTTGCTGCTTCCCTTTTAGCTGGGAATTTTTGGGGATTTTTATGCCATCATTGCTAATGGCGAAAACTTCTATTGGGGCAGATACATTTTTGAATTCGAAATTTCCCAGAGCAATGGTAGTAATTGAAGGCTGATTTTTTAGTTCTTCGTTTACTTTTCCTGAAATAAGTATGGAGCCAGAAATACCCATACTTTCAATTCGTGAAGCAACATTTACCCCGTCCCCATAAACTTCAGTTTCGCTGTAAATAATGTCTCCTAGGTGTAGTCCTATTCGCAAGGGAATACCATTAATATCATCGGCCTGCAATAACTGCTGAATGGCAATGGCGCAATTTGTAGCTTCAATGGCACTTTTAAATACACTTAAAGTACCATCTCCATAATACTGAATGATTTTTCCATGGTGTAATTCATGTTGTTTTTGGAAGACTGACCGGTGTTTTTTCCGCACCCTTAGAGCTCTGGATTCATCCTGCTGCATAATGGCCGTATATCCCACAATATCGGTAAACATTACAGCTGCAAGTTGACGCGTTTTTTTATCTTCCATAGCTTTTAGGCAACAAAGCGTTTCTTTTTTTCAAAAATAAAACCATCAATCCCTCTAAAAAAATAGAGGAAAATGAATGATGGTTAAAAATAGTGAAATTATGGAAAGGGGAGAACTATGGAAGGAGAATTTAGATTTACAATTTTGAAAGCCCAATGGAGCTTCGGTTATGATTTATTTCCTCAATACTCAGGCTTATTCTTTCAGGATAAATTTTTCTACCATCCGGATAATTAACCGGATGCATTCCATATTGCTGTTTTCTTCCAATACGCACATAAATTTCATCAATCAGAAAGGCATAAATTTCCGGGGAAATAAGTTGATCTTTAAAGGCAGAATGTATAAATGGAAGACTGAATGCCTTAAACTTCAGGTTAGAGCTGTGATCGATTACTAGCCAAATCGCTTCATGAGATTTTTTACTTAAATTACAGCTATTATTCCATCCTACTTCCTGTAGGATATAGGAAATTATTTTTTCATTATAAGGATCATTTTTACTCATTTTTTTTCTGTAAAAATCCTTTTGTTGTGCAGTTAATTTTAACCCGGAATGCAATTTACCCCTATAATATTGATCTCTTTGATACACCTGCTCCAATTCTGAATTCAGCTTATTACAATCTGTAAAATCTGTAGAGAGCAAACGAATCATTAAAGTATCTGCTTCAAATTTAAGATCGAAGGAAGTATGAACAGGCGCTTGATTACCATCTTTACAAGAAATTGTTAACCAAAGGCTTAGAATAAAAATGAATGGTGATTTCATGCTTTCTTTTTTTTTTGAAATAAGATAAGGGTAATATCTTGTTTTTACAAATATTATTATAGGTAAGTACCTTTGATAGTGATAGCTTTTTTCTTTTGGATTAATCTCGGGTCTACTAAAATCCTACAATAAGTACCAAAGTTCTACTCTAGGTGACAAATTATAAGATTGTTATTTCCGGCTAACCACTTGCCTGCTTTCACATCTTGAATATTTGTTTTAGCTTTAAGATAATTTACCTGAATTAAAACAATGGAAAATACATTTCGAATTGGCGTTTACAGAAGGTTTGATACGGACCTGGTTCCAACCGGTAATGATGGCGAAAAAGAACTGGCATTGCACCTGAAAAGGAAAAAGGCTTTACATGAAGTTTTGGATAACGAAAATAATGTAAAAGTTTCGGATTGGGGCACTACTGATGATACTAGTCCATATGAATATGTGGAAATTTTGCTTGGAATTGCGGGTTCAGCTACTTTTAATTATGTCATTGTTCCCGGGATTAAATTTATTGCAGAAAAATTTGCCGAAAAAGTAATTGAAGAATCTGCTACAGAATTTGTAAAGTGGATGGTCTCCAAAATGAGGCCTAAACAGAAAGCCAAAGAAGTGCTTGATTTTAGAATAGATTTACCTGATGGTACTTCTGTTTCCATCGACCCTCCTGATAGAAATGCGACTATTTCCATTACTTTTAAAGATGGCTCTGTGGAGTCCGTGAATTACCAAACTTAAACTTGAAATTACTAAACTCAATCGAACTGCTAATGCACTTAAATTTTTATGCCTTTTTACTGCTGGCCTCTCTTTTAATAAGTTGTGCAAGGGAGACTGCCGAACAGGTTAAAGTAAAACCCAATATTTTATTAATAGTGGCTGATGATATGGGATATGGTGATTTGGGATGTTACGAAGGTTTTTCCAACACCCCTAACCTCAATAAACTGGCAAAAAATGGTATTCAATTTACTGATTTTTATGCAGCTGCTCCAAATTGTTCTCCTTCCAGAACGGGTTTGCTTACGGGGAAAAGTCCTGCAATTGTAGGGATGTACAATTACCGTCCGCCAGGCCATCCTATTCATTTAAGAGATGAGGAAGTTACCATAGCTGAAGTGTTGAAAAATCAGGGATATCGCACAGCTCATATTGGAAAATGGCATTTGGGATGTTTGCCTCAGGATACTTTATTAAATCATCCGCAACCTATAGATCAGGGTTTTGATTATTCTTTAGGAACTGAAAATAATGCACAACCCTCTCATCTCAATCCGGTAAATTTTGTACGCAATGGGGAAAGGCTTCCTGAACAGCAAGGGTATTCCTGTCAGATATTAGCCGATGAGGCTGTAAGTTGGTTTGAAAATTATCGAAAAGACGAAGATCCTTTTTTTATGTACCTGGCCTTTCATGAACCACATGCGAAAGTTGCTTCACCTCCGGAATTGGTAGAAAAATATGGGGATTTCCCTCAAAAAGATGCAGAATACCTGGCAAATATTGAAAATCTGGATTTGGCTGTGGGTAGGGTAATAAGCTATCTTACTGATCACCAGTTGCTTGAAAATACCATCGTGATATTTAGTTCTGATAATGGTTCTTACAGGCAAGCCTCTAATGGAGACTTGAGAGCGGTAAAAAGTTATGTTTATGATGGCGGAATACGGGTTCCCGGAATTTTTCACTGGTCGGGCTTTTCGGCTAAAGGTTTGATTAGTGAAGCCGCTGGCTTTGTGGATATAATGCCCACTCTTTGCGATATTTTACAAATCTCACCTTTTGAAGATGGAGAGCTGGACGGCACAAGTATTTTAGGTTTGCTGAATGGAAAAGCGTTCGAGCGGGAGAATCCCTTATTTTGGTATTTTTACAGAACCTCCCCGGAAATTGCTGTAAGAATGGATCAGGTAATGGTGCTTGGTAAAGATCAGGATACTATTCCAAAAGCTCATCGCTTTTCCAAACCTGATATGGCATATATTAAGGAAATGGAATTACTTGATTATGAATTATATGATCTAGCCAATGATCAGGGACAAGATCAAAATATCATTTCATCCCACCCAAATTCAGCTTTTTACAAACAGGTAGTAAACGAAAAGCTAAAGGAAATCCAAAGCAAAGGATATCACTGGGACAAACTTCCTGAGCCCGAAGGTACACTGAAGGTGAAAACGGATTGGGTGAAGTATAAAAGAGTTTCCCAGGATAATTAATGTTGTTTCTATGGAGGAGGGAGATTATTTCCGGTGACTAAAAATTACTTGGAGATTGATATTAAAATCCTGGAAAATAAGGGATATCAAAAGGTTTATCTGAAGAAAAAACAGGTATTGACAAAAAAGGTGAAGTTTTCTGCCAATACCTGTGCTTCCTGTTTATTTATTGGATTATTCATATATAATTTTCTCTTTTAATATTTCCTGTTTGGTAATGATGTTAATGAGGTAGATTCCTTTTCTCAAATTAAAATTATTTAAATCTAATTTAAAGATGCTACCAGATAATTGATTGGGATTTGTGGCGAATACTACTTCTCCGGAAAGTTTTGTTAATTGAATCGATAAAACATTTTCCGCTGAGGGTAAGCCAGTTAAATTAATTTCACCATTGGTAGGGTTGGGATATACCAAAAGGGTGGATAAAATACTTTGGTTAAAATGTACACATATGATTTCTGAGAAAAATGTTCCCCCATCCAAATCAGTGTGTTTTAGTCTGTAATAGTTTAAAGGACTGCCCGGATTTGCATCAATTACATTGTATTTTACTAATTCGTGGCTATTCCCTTTTCCTGCTACCATATTTAAAGTCTCCCAGTTTTTTCCATCAAAAGACCTTTCTATAGTAAAATAATCATTATTAATTTCCTGGGTAGTAGCCCACTCAATTTCAATATTATCCTTATTCTTAAATCCTTTGAAGTACAGCAATTCTATAGGGAGCACAAATATTCCTGAACCGGAAAAAGGACAAATGTCACATCCCGTTATAACAATGGTCGAACAAATCTGGTTATCTCTGTCTGCTCCGTTAAATTCCTGAATTTTTGAACTATTCCCATTCTGTAAATCTAAAGTATCCGACCCGCAAAGTAGTGAGTTCGGGCCATCCAGGTAAATATCATCTGCTGTCTCGGCATCCATATCAATATTGGTTTCACTTGATCCGGAAAGTATAAAATCATCCGATACAGAAAAATTGGTAGCCGATGATTCAATGTTTAAGATCCCGGTAGTAAAAAAATCTCCATCAATATTTAAATCCCCTGAAACGATTACTGTTCCGGTAATCATTGCGGCTAAATTATCTGTAGTTAAGCTTCCATTTACAGTAATATTTCCAGTATGTAAATAGGTGTTACTGTTATTTCCATTTACATTGGTACTGACTCCATAATCCTTTGGCTTGGTAGAGTAATGTGTATTAATTGTAACTGTATGTCCTGCAGAAATAGTTACATTATCCAAGGAGTCTGGAAAAGTGACTCCAATGGTTGATGTACATCCTCCTCCAAAGCCCCAGGTTTCGCAATCTTCCCAATCACCAGTTTGAGAGGAAGTAAATTGCCCAAAGAGGTTGAAGGCAACTCCACAAAATAAAGACAGGCTAATAATTATTCTGGATAGTATTCTTTTTTTCATAGCGGTTTTATTTCTGATGTAAGGATTTAACGGAAAGTGTGATTTTATTTATATATTTTCCGGCCTATGGATTTAGTTAATGTGATTCAATAAGCGTTAATACTTTCTTAATATGGCGGTTTTTCAATCAAATTTTCTGGAATAATTGAGCTTTTCATCCTTTTTGTACAGGGCCTGAGCTGGAGTAAGAATTCAGAATTATGGAAAGTTTAAGCATTAAAATGTGATGAATTTTAAAATTTCTAGGATTTTTCTAATGATAAATAAGGTTTAGTTACATTTGTTAAATCTTGTTTAAACTCTGTTATCATTGTGATTGATCCCACACTCAAATCAGAGGAAAAAATATAGGGAAATTGAGATTATGTTCAGAAAGGGAATAAAGATTTTACCTTTATTTAAAATTGAGCCTTCATTTTGGGTGAATAATTTTCCCGGGTTAAATTGGAGTTTTAAAAAACTATGAAGAGACTGAAATGCAAAAAAGAATAAAAAACTACCTACTCCTTATCTTATTAATTACATCTGGTTTTTGCGCATATGGCCAGGAAAAGGAAATCTTTTTGTTTTCTTTTTTTAAGGGAAATGGCGAAGATGGATTACATCTGGCAGCTAGTGAAGATGGCTATAATTGGAAAGCCCTTAATCATAATGAATCGTTATTAACCCCTTTGGTTGGTGGAGATAAATTAATGCGTGATCCGTGTATTATTCGTGGAGCGGATGGAAAATTCCATATGGTATGGACTGTCAGCTGGAATGAAAAAGGAATTGGTTATGCTAACTCTGAGGATTTAATTAACTGGTCCGAACAGCAATATATCCCGGTAATGGAGCATGAATCCGGAGCCAGAAATTGTTGGGCTCCTGAACTTTTTTATGATGAAGCGTCTGCGCAATACATGATATATTGGGCTACTACCATTCCCGGTAGATTTCCTGAAACGGACTCGCTGGGAGATACCAAATACAACCACAGAATGTATTATACCCTCACCAAAGATTTTAAGGAATTTACGAAAGCAGCACTTTTGTATGAAAAGGGATTCAATGTAATTGATGCTACCATTGTTAAAGAAGGCTCTAACTATATTATGTTTTTGAAGAATGAGACTTTATCCCCTAAACCAGAAAAGAACATTCGAATAGCCACCAGCCGATATTTTAATCAAAATTATTCTGAAGCTTCTACAGCTATCAGTCCGGACTGGGTAGAAGGTCCAACAGTTACAAAAGTTGGGGGTAATTGGGTGGTGTATTTCGATAAGTATACCAAACACAGAATGGGAGCTATCACTTCATCGGATTTAAAAAACTGGGAAGAAATCACTGAAAAAATTCACTTTCCGGAAGGCACCCGGCATGGCACTGTATTTAAGGTGAAAAAGAAGGAGTATAAAAAACTACTGAAGCAACTTGGAGATAAATAAGGCATTTCCAGAAACAGGTTGAATTTTTTAACTGGACTTTAAAGGGAGGGTATTAGGAAAATCTACAAGGTAAACAATTAAAAGTTAGGTAGCTACAGCACCCAGAAGCATTTTGAAGTGGCTATTTGCTATGAACCCCACCTTTCTCTGGTTGCACCTTCGGGTTTGTTGAATTGTGCTGAATTCAGGAAAGAATCTGTTTTAAAAAGAGGAAAGGAACAAGGGGGGCTTTTTGCTTTTTATTAGAGTAGTTTACAATTTTTGTAATACTAGAGAGTGCAAACCGCTTTCCTACAAAATTTCCCAATGATTTAGATTATATCTCCCTTTTTAGTATATTTAATTTCCTAATTGTGTAAATATGAAGATTTCCCAAGATTTAATTTTCCAGATTTCGAAAAAAAATGATTCAAAAGCATTTCATTTTTTTTATGATTTTTATTTTGATGAATTATTTCAATTTGCACTTTCTTATGTCAAAGAATCTGTAGTCGCAGAAGAAATTGTTTCGGACGTTTTTATTAAAATTTGGCAAAATAGAATTCAACTTTTGGAGATCAAAAATATCAAAGCCTATTTATATACTTCCATTAAGCATCAATCGCTAACCAAAATCAGGTTATCCTTAAGGAATAGAAATACTGATTCTATAGATGAGTTCAGTAATTTGGATTTTGCAGTTGAAAATTACACACCGGAATATGAAGTATTGCTTACCGAACTATATAAAATTTTGGATGAAGCCATAGAATCTCTCCCCATTAAAACCAGACAATCTTTTCATTTGATTCGACAAGATCAACTGTCTTATAAAGAAGTGGCCCGTATTTTAGATATTTCCGTGAGTGGCGTTGAAAAAAATGTAGCAAGAGCCACTAAACTATTGATAGAGGTTTTGGATGATTATCTTGAGAAAAACAAGGATAAAAAGGGGAAAGTAAAAATTATAAAATTAGCTTCTTTTATCCTCATGACCGTAATGCTCCAAAAATTTTAAATTATTTTAAACCTGAGGTGAGGATTTGGATTTTTAGGTAGTCTATATAATTGAAAGCCTAAAAAATTCAATGAATCGAATAGAAAATATCATATCAAAATACCTTTCCGGAAAAGAGTTAAATCCTGAAGAATTAATTGAATTAGAGGACTGGAAAAATTTGTCTGAGAAAAATTCACAGATTTATAATACCATTTCGGGTTATTGGAGGAAAAATCATTATCGGCATAACGAAGTTAAAGACAGGGTTTGGGATACTATAAAAAAAGGAGTAGAGGGAGAAAATAAAAGAGATTATAACAAAGTGAAAAATGCCAAATCCAGAGGCGTTTCTATGTTTTCTCAAACCTGGGTAAAGTATGCCGCAGCAGTTTCCATATTGTTACTTTCAACTTTAATATTATACTTCAATTACAAGCCAGCAAACGAGATTATTAGTGATAATCTTGCGGTTAGAAGTCTTATTGAAAAGAATGTCCCAAATGGCCAGAAAATTACCCTAAAACTTGCGGATGGCAGTTCAGTGAAGGTTAATTCTGCAAGTACACTTTTGATCCCGGAGAGATTTGAAGGGACTCAGCGGGTGGTTAGTCTGGAAGGAGAAGCATTTTTTAAGGTTACCGAAAATAAAAGACGACCATTTATAATCAAAACCGGAAAGGTAGAAACTTTAGTAGTGGGTACTTCCTTTAATATTTCCTCTTATCAGGATCAAAATTATATAGAAGTAGCTGTTGAAGAGGGAATTGTGGAGGTTTCTAATACAGAAAAAGCAGGCGAAACCCATAAGATTACATTAATTGAAGGAGAGAAAGGGATTTTTTTGAAGGAATCAGGAGAATTTATTAAAAGGGAAATAGAAGAGGGCGATTTTGCATGGAAGGATGATATTATATTTTTCAATAAGGTGGGGTTTGAGGAGATGGTTGAGGTCCTGGAGCGATGGTATGGGTTAAAGTTTGTGGTGAAAAGAAATGTGGTTTTTGAAAAAGGAATTTCAGGAAATTTCAAGAGAGAGAATATCAAAAACGTATTGGAAAGCTTATCCTATTCAGGTGGGTTCAAATATAGAATCACCAAAAATAAGGTGGTCATTTATTAAGAGAATAAATTTAACATGTAATTATAAACTAACGAAAAAATGATACGCGAAGACAGTAGCTAGAAATGCAAGAAAATTAATTGTAACTAGCCTTTTGATGTGGCTTTGGACTTTGGTAGAGACCCCCCCACATCAAAAGAGAGAGTTACACGCCATCAGGAATCAATTATTATTCACTAAAAGCAATGTAAAAATATGAAATGGAATTTATTACCACAAATTATCAGTATGTCAAAATATGCATTATTTGGAATATTTGTGCAGGCATTATTATGCAGCATATTGTTAGCAGAACCGTCCCATGCTCAAAAAACCCTTGATGAGGTTTATCTTTCTATCAATTTAAAATCCGCAGAAGTTAAAGAAATTTTTGCAGTGATTGAAGAAAAGACTGATTTCAAGTTTACCTATCAGGAAGCTGAAATAGAAAAAAACACGCTAAGTATTTCCTTTACAAACGGTTCTTTAGGGGATATCCTAAGATACGTTTCTGAAAATACAAAATTTGCTTTTAAAAGAATCAATCAAAACATCAATGTCACCAAAAAACGTAAGCGGAAAAGCGCTGGATTAATTGAAATTGTACAACCAAATCAGCACATAGTTTCCGGAAAGGTGGTATCTTCAGAAGATGGTGAACCATTGCCAGGGGTGAGTATACTCATCAAAGGCACAACAAAAGGAACGAACACCAATATTGATGGTGAGTTCTCCTTAAATGTAAACAAGGGTGATCATTTACAATTTAGTTTCATAGGATATAAATCCCATGAGGTGGAAATTATTAACCAGACAGTTATTGATGTGTCTCTGGATTTGGACCTTGAACAATTAGAAGAAATAGTAGTGGTTGGGTATGGAACTGTCAGAAAGGGGGATATTACTGGTGCCATTTCTTCAGTTTCCACTAAAGATATTCAGGAATTACCTGTTACCAATGCCGGTCAAGCTCTCCAGGGAAGAGCGACAGGGGTTGTGGCTTTATCCAATGGAAACAGGCCGGGAGATGGTGTAACCATCAGAATTAGGGGAAGAAGATCGCTCACTGCGACTAACGAACCTCTGTTTGTGGTTGATGGAATTCCCTTTCAGGGCAATATAAATTCCATTAATCCCAAGGACATTAAATCCATGGAAATTTTAAAAGATGCCTCTGCCACAGCGATTTACGGTTCGCGGGGTGCCAACGGTGTGATCCTGGTTACTACCAATCGTGGGGGGGAAATGAATACTACGGTATCTTACAATGCCCACTATGGGGTGGTTTCTGTTATTGGTTTACCAGATATGATGAACGGCCCCCAGTATACCCGATTGAAGGAAGTGGGTGGACGGGCATTTACTGCCGCTGAATTAGAGGCCATTGACAGAGGGGTTTCCACAGACTGGCTGGATCTAGTAGTTGATGATGGTCATCAACAAAACCACCAGCTTAGTGTGATTGGGGGAAGTACTAAAACCGGATTTGCAGTTTCAGCCAATTACTTTAATGAGCAGGGAGTGCTTAGCATTCAGAATTACGACCGCTATACATTCAGGGTAAATCTGGATCATCAAGTTTCGAAAAAGCTGAAAATCGGTACCTCTACACAAATTTCCAATGAAATACAGAATTTGCCTTCCAATCCGTATGGAGGGGCGCTCAATATTTCGCCTCTTGCTGAACCTTATGATGCCAATGGGGAATTGATCTATCGGCCGGGTGCCGATCCATTATTATGGAATCCCTTAGCCGATTTTGACCCTAAAAATGTGGAAGACAACAGAAAAACACTTCGGCTTTTTAGTAATATTTTTGGAGAGTACGAATTTGTGAAAGGCCTCAACTATCGTATGAATTTTGGAACTGATTTGAGAGAATATCGCAGAGGGCTATTTCAGGGGACAAACTCTTCTGCCCGCCAAGGAGGCGATGCCAGGGTATATAAGGAACACGAACGTGAATATGTCTATACCTTTGAAAATATCCTGACCTATAGCAAAAAGTTTAGTAATATCCATGATTTGAAATTTACAGGTCTTTATTCCATTCAGGAGTCAAATTTTGAGGAGACTATTGTAGATGCCAACCTCATCCCGTATGAACACCAGAAATACCACAATATTGGCACGGCTGAAGCTATCCAGAACTACGATAGCGACTTGAGAGAGTGGGGAATCACCTCTGTGATGGCAAGGGTTAATTATGGTCTCAAAAACAGGTATTTATTGACTTTAACCGGTCGGTGGGATGGATCATCCAGACTGGCGGAAGGGAACAAATGGGGATTCTTTCCTTCTGCAGCCCTAATGTGGCGTATTAAAGATGAAGGGTTTATGGCCAATCAGGGATTATTTAATGATTTGCGTCTAAGGAGTAGCTATGGAATTGTAGGAAACACCGGGATAGATCCTTACCAAACTCGTGGATCCCTGAGTCGTACAACCTATTCATTTGGGTCTAATTCAGCATACGGATATTCTCCAGGGGCAATATCGAATCCCGATTTAAGATGGGAATCTTCTGCTACATTTAATATAGGCCTTGATTTTGGAATTTTTGGAGACCGTTTATCGGGTAGCTTGGAATATTACCAAACCAGTACCACAGATTTATTATTGGAAAGACAAATCCCCATAACCAGTGGTTTTAATTCAGTATTGGAAAATGTTGGAGAAACAAAAAACAAAGGTTGGGAGGTTGCTTTAACTTATCAAAATGCAGGTTTAAAAGATTTTTTATGGTCTACCACTCTTAATCTTTTTGGGAACAAAGAAGAGATTATAGATTTATATGGCACTGGTGTGGATGATATTGGTAATCAATGGTTCATCGGCCATCCATTAACCGTTTGGTATGACTATGAAAAGCTGGGAATTTGGCAAACTGAAGAAAGTGATGCAGCTGATGTGTATAAACAGGTACCCGGACAGATCAAGGTAAAAGATCAAAATGAGGATGGGATAATTAACCAGGATGACCGTGTAATTTTAGGATCAAATATTCCAACGGTAACCCTGGGATGGTCAAGTAGATTTGAATTCAAAGGGGTTGATTTTTCCTGGCTTGTGTTGGGTGTAATGGGACATACCATCTATAATAATTTTGAAGTGGGTAATGCTACTTTACAAGGTCGTTACAATAATTTGAATATCGACTTTTGGACTGAGGACAATCCTACTAATAATCATCCAAAACCAGATGGCAGCAGAGAAAGTCCAATTTACGCTTCCTCCAGAGGATATTATAAAGGAAATTTTGTTAAAATTAAAAACCTTCAATTGGGATATACGCTACCACAAGACCTGACAGCTAAAATTGGAATTAATCGGTTGAGAGTGTATTTGAATGCTAATACCCCGGTAATATGGTCGAGACTTGAAAACAACCTGGATCCGGAAGTGTACGATGGGGAGGTTGAAGGGTTTGAGCCAAGTACCAAAATGTACTCCCTGGGTGTTAATGTAGATTTTTAAAAAAATAAAGGACAAAATGAAAATGAAATTTTTAAAACATATATATCTTGTTGTACTGGTTTTATTTTTAAGTACAACTGGTTGCGAATCCGTACTGGATGAAACCATAATCTCTGGTGTTACCGCTGAATATTTGAATACTCCGGAAGGATTTATAGCTGGGGTTAATGCTTCTTATAAACCTCTACGTGATTATTATGGGGATGAAGATGGCTGCGAAATTTCCATTTTTGGTACTGATGAGTTTACCAATGGAGGTCATGGAGGGGCTCATGATGTCAATCAATACCGGGCGGGATTAAATGCTGAATCCAATACCTTCTGGGATCCCTGGAATAAATTTTACCAGGCCATCAATGCATGTAATGCGGTAATTACCCGTGGACCTGAAGTAGATCTTCCACAAGAAGAAAAAGATGCGATGATAGCAGAAGTACGTTTTTTAAGGGCTCACTATTATTTTTTACTTGTTCGGTATTTTGGCCCTGTAACCCTTACTTTGGAAGAAACGACTGGGGTTGAGACTGAGGCTACCCGTACTCCTGAAAATGAAGTTTATTCGGCCATTATTGAAGATCTCAATTATGCGATAAGCATGTTACCAGAATCTCAGTCAGAATTTGGGAGAGCCACCAAATGGGCTGCCCAACATATGCTTTCCATGGTTTATTTAACGAGAGCTTATACCAGCTTTGCCGAATCGGATGACTTTAATCAGGCTGCTACTTTGGCCATTGATATAATTAATAGTTCAGATCGGGCTTTATTGGATGATTTTCTAAATGTGTTTAATATGGCAGATGCCAATGGGAATTTAAGCCATACTAATGAACAGAATTCAGAAGTGATATTCTCTGTGCAATATAGTGAAGATCCTCTTACAAATGGAGAGGGAAACAGAAATCACCTTTATTTCCGACCATGGTATGAAGTTTACAATAATGGTTTAGATCGTGCACTTGGCCATGGCTATGGCAGGCCATGGATTAGATTTCGTCCAACTCAGTGGGCTATGGATAATTTTCGTCCTTTGAATGTTGATTCCAGGTTTGAAAAAACTTTCCAGACAGTTTGGCTTTACAACACGGATCGGGACATCCCTGAAGGTGCACAGGTGGGTGATACAGCCATTTGGATCAATACAAATGACCTTACCCAACAAGAGGTAGATGCCATTACCAACCGCCTTCCCGGAGTAGCCCTTTTTGGATTACACAGTAATGATATTGATGAACCATGGTCATGGTCATTACCCGATAACATCAATATTTTTCCATCACCTGTGAAAGTAGATGATAACCTCAGGCCTTCCTTAAATTATACAAATGGTTCGCGGGATCATATTGTATATCGATTAGCCGAAACCTATTTGATTGCGGCTGAAGCTCTTTTAGGAAGGGATGGAGATGGAAGTGCTGCTGTGCCATACATTAATGCTGTTCGTAGAAGAGCAGCATATGAGGGCATGGAAGCAGCCATGGAAGTAACCGCATCCGACATTACACTGGATTTTATCCTGGATGAAAGATCTCGTGAATTATATGCGGAACAAAAAAGATGGCTGGATTTGACCAGAACTGGAAAACTATTAGACCGTGTAAAAGCATTTAATCCTGATGCTGCACCCAATATTCAGGAGTTTCACACTTTGAGGCCAATTCCTGCTAATCAGCTTATTCGAACGTCAAATGATTATGGACAAAACCCAGGGTATTAAAAGGTAAGGCAAGAAAATAGTATACATGTTTTAGGGCAGTTTTAATGGGGTTACCTTATATTATTTATAATGGTAACTCCATTTTTTTATACTTTAATTCAATGAGGTATTCCTGCAAAGTTTTAGAATTCGGCATAATTATCTTGCCCGCAGTCCACCCATAATGACGGTTCACTGGCATTCGAATTTGGGAATTTTTCTCCACCAAAACCCCACTAAGGAATTGAAGGTGATTTTGTCCGGCCAGTATCATGATCCATTTTTGAGAAGGACCATGTCAAAACATTTTTTGGACCCTAAAGCTTTGAAAACCCTTGTTCCGAATGGTGTAGGGGGGAGAAGTTTCTACATTTCGAATACCTAAAAATTAGAAGACAGATGGTTTGAAAAGTGAGTTGATAATTGGATTAATTGATACCTGACCTAAATTTGAATGTAAACAGATTGGGACATATGAATTGAAAAAATAATTGCACTCCAAACCGGATGGCGAACTATACTTTTTAAGCTTTTGCCAAATCTTTTAGGCCTTTTTTATCCTAAGATTAGGCATTATTCACTCAAAAAGAAATCCCGGTTTGGAGTGCTGGTGATTATTCTTCACCTAAATGTTTTTTGTAAAATTTCCAGGCTTCTCTGGCTACATCTCTGCCCAATTCCAATCCGGCTATATTATCTGATTGGATATGGTAACCGCCCAATACTCTGGAAATACCTGCCATTTCAGCGGTTTCAGTAAAGGTTGGGAATTTTAATGTAATCGTATCACCTAAATTATCAGGCTCAGTCATGGCACCTGCTACCAGAGTAGCTTCTGAGCCAAAGGTGTCGCTTCCTGTCCAGATTTTTAATGCTTCTGCACAACCACCACTGATAGTACTATGACCTGAAGTATAACTTGGAAATGGAGGACATAAGAATGTTTCAGGTGAATACGGTCTCCACTGTGTACCATCCATTTCTATCATACCTTTTCCTTCACCGCCCCATGCTTTTATTTTTTGATCTTCATAATACTTGTGTACCAAAGCATAAGGCCTGGCATAATCATAATACATTTTTGAATCCCATGAAGCAATAAAGGCATCCATTGCTACTACCTGATTATAAAAATACATTTTCACATCCTGGTCAAGGGTATGATTATCCCTTACAGACACATCCTGCGCAAATTTCAACCAGTGGCCAGCCTGCTGAACCGATTGTGGACCATCCCGCATAAATTCAACCAGGGCCTTTTGGTAATCAGTCAGATTGGCTTGAAGTTCAATTACTTCCTGAACTTCTTTTTCTAATTGCTCAGAACCTATTTTTGGCGGAGGTCCAGGGCGAAACTGGTCTCCGGATTTCAGGGAAACCGGTTTTACTTTATCCCAAAAGGGAGTCAGGCAGCCCGGGGCAAACTTTCCCCCTTTGCCATCAGAAAAATATTTAGGTTGCCAACGGTTTGGATCTACGTTTTGATCTGGTGAATTTACAGGTTCATAACCCACATAATTAAAATAAGGCTTTCCGTTTGAGCCTTTTTCTTCTCCATATTGATTTGAACCATCACCTTTTCTTGCCTCAATTACAGCTTTGGCTGCCAGATTTCCAATACCTTCAGGAGTTGTGGGATCCATGGATTCATTATTTGGATCGAGGCCCAATTCTTTCATAAAATTGGAAAACATTTCCTTGTCTGAATAATAATATTCATTCATTGCTCTAAATGCCGCATAACTTATGGCTATCTCCTTGTTTTTTAAGGAATGCTCTTCAGCGGGTCTCCTTGCAACTCCATCCATATATACAGGTGTTGCTTTTTCATCATACCTGGACCAGGCATCGAAAACCGAAACGAATATTAAAGCAATAAATCGGGAGGTAATGGTAGGTCTTGGCCTAAATTTATCAGTATCATTTGCAGTAGCTTTGATCACCATTGCTCCCCATTTGTAAGCCACATTTTCCACCCCTTTTGGTTCGGGAGGTGCTTGTCCCTTTTTATTGCTGTTCAGGTTACAGCCAATTAAAATTGAAGTTATTAAAAATACTAAAATACTTTTTTTCATTTTTTTAATTTTAGTTAGACGATATTTTTCCGTTATTTTTTGTCCGTGATACAACTTTAATTCAGCACCAGTGCTCCACATCGCGTACTATATATTTCCGAGAAAAAGTAATTTCTCTATCAGTCTTTTATGGCAAAATCATACACGATTAATTTTGAATTAAGTACTAGTACTATTTTATAATGAGCATTCTCATCTCATTATCAAAAAGTTGTGGCGCAAATTGGATATATTTAATTCTGCTCAGCTACTTACTACTTATTAGAGATCATTCAGGTTTTTCAAGTGATTAATCTTTTCATTTGGCATATTGTGTTTACCTCCAAACCTGAAAAAGAAATTAAAATTGATGAGGTAATCAGCAAATGCAGCATCTCCATGCACATACACCCCGGTGCTTTCTGTAAGTTCTTTGTCCTGATAACTTTGTGTACGGTTCCTGGAAACGGCAAGGGGTACACTCAGGTTAACAGTAAATTTTTGTTTGGCATAAGTGATCCCCGGTTCTACGGAAAGTACATATCCCGGCCTTCGGTAACCTGCACTTCCTCCCACCAAATCACTAGAAGGGATACCTTCTAACCGGCCTCCAAGATAAGCGCTAAGTCCTTCCATTTTGGTATTATAAAAGGTTCCCAGGCGCAAGGCATATTGGTCCGGACAGGAAAACTCACTTCTGCCATTTCTGGTCAGTATGCCATTCGTCTCCTGAAAATTCATTAGATAGAATAAATTTACACTCATAGTCAGAGAATGAGATAATACATGATAACCCTGCATATCAAGGGTAATACCAGTGCCTCCATCTCCGGGTTGAATAGACTGATCTACTACTGCAATTCTATCTTCATTTCTTTCAGGTCCCTGATTATAAAAAAGATCGGTATAATCATATTTCCCGGTTGGTAATTTCACTCCCAAACCAATTGCATAGTTGTAGTTAATTACTTTCTTAGGGTTAAACAACCAATAACCAACCCCCAGTCGAATATCTGACAAACCGTGGGAAGAAGTTTCGTGACGTTCTCCCAATCCTCTTGGCGGATTTCCTCCATGCTCATACATAGAAGATCTATTATGGTAAACAAAAGGGACTACAAGATTTCCATAAAACCGGTCGGAAATTCCGTAGTTTAAAAACAGGTCTAAAAAATAAGAATGGTTAATCACCTCAGTGCCATCTTCAACCCTATTTACTTCTTCTTCATGGCCCCTAAAATGGCGAAATGATTTAAAATACCGGAATCCTGTCCCTGCAATAAATTCCCCCTTGGTTAGGGTACTATTATAGTATTCGCCCAAACCAACACCACAGGAGGATGCACCCCGTATGGCTACGCAACCCTGGGCATTTCCTTCATGGAAATGAAACGTTGCAAGGAAAAATAAGGTGAAAATAGTAAAGTTTCGCATAAGCATTTTTGTTTTGAGTGATAAGAAATTAAAAAGGAGGGTTAACCTATAACAATTTGCAAATAGAATGGATTATAGGGGTTGAAAAATGGATTTTGCTGGAGGAAGGATTTGATTTTATTATTCATTTTCATTTGTTTTTAGTTAGTAATTTTGTCAAAATTTGATACCAATGTAGAAAGGAATGAAATTAGTTACAATTGAGTTAGGAGGGTAAAATGTGAGTGCCCCAATATAATTGATGAACGATTCCTTTGGCTTGATGAAAATTTTTAAAAGATTATAGCTATTGCCGGAATAGAAGGATACAGGCTCCTGATCAGATCCATTCATAAGAGGAGGATGACGTGCTGTGTAAGTCTAAATGCTTTAAGGAATTTAGCCGAATAAAATAGCAGAGGAGCTGGGATGCAATTCCGGATAAATGAAAGGTATGCCTTGTTGTACCATTGAAAAAAGGAGAACCACAACCATAGTGATTTGACTTAGGTTGTGGCTGCTGATTTTAAGGATAGCCTCTATTTCATTATCTGATTCATTAAAAGATTGGAAACGATCAATATCCCAATTAAAATTAAAAGAAATACGAGGATGAAGATAGAATCCTTATGATTTAAATGGGCAATAAAAGCGGTTAATAGGAATAACCCCACCCCGGCATAAGCCCATTCTTTTACTTGAGGGGATGCCAATGGTATAAGTAAAATTCCTGCTGCGAGAAGTTTTAATACCGCTAATTCTACTCTGAAAAAATCCGGAAAACCCAATGCTTTTATACCCGCTATCGTGTTTTTACTAAACAGGTAAGTATAGGCACTCCAAAAAAGAAAAGCAGCTGTTATTCCCGTGGAAATCCAATATAAGATTTTCATTATTTTTATAAAAAGCTATCCTTAATTTGTTGTACCAATTTTGTTCCATCGGGGTCGGCTTGCGTTTTTAGCCCACAAAAATCTTCAGCCCATTTAGAAGTACGGACACGCAAGGGTGGATTTTCATTTTTTGCCACCTGAAGAACCACTTCAGCTACTTCTATCCCTGTCTGATAAACTTGTTCCTGGCTTTCATTTGCTCTTTTCTGGATTCCTGCCATGTACTTTTCAAAGACAGGCTCATATTCACCTGTGGCCAGTTTTCCATCTACAGCGGTTTTTCCAATGGCAGATGTCATAAATTCTGTGGCTATACCTCCCGGCTCAATATTGGTAATTTTGATGTTGAAAGCATCGCCTACGTAGGTGGCAAGACCTTCCATAAAGCCTTCTACAGCAAATTTAGCCCCACAATACAATTCATTAAAAGGCTGACCAACTAATCCTCCAACAGAAGTAATATTGATTATCTGACCTGATTTTTGTTTTCTCATGTAGGGCAAAACAACCTGGGTACAAAATACCACTCCATGGTAATTTACTTCAGTAACCCATCTGATTTCTTCCTCAGATGCCAGTTCGGTAGTTTTGGCGAATCCCGCTCCTGCATTGTTGATTAAAACATCTATTTTTCCTTCCTTTTCAATAATAATTTTTACAGCCGATTGAATAGAGTTAAGGTCTGTGACATCCAGTTCCAGAATTTCGATATCTAAATTGTCTTTTTCAATAGCTTCTTTTAAGGCATTTGCTTTGGCTGTATTCCGCATAGAGGCATATACTTTATACCCGTTTTTGGCCAATAGAATTGCACTTTCATATCCTACACCTGTTGAAGTTCCTGTAATTAAAACATTTTTATTCATAAGTATAATTTTATTGGAATGAATGTTCATTCCATTTCAAGAGAAAAAAATTTATTCTTTAATTGCATCCCAAACCATTTGTACCTGGTTTTTAAGGGAGGTTTGTGTCGATTTGGTTTGGCTGAAATACCATCTCAGGTAGGATAAAACAGCCCCACCGATAAACATCAGTAATTCTTCAATTTCAATATTTTTAATTATTCTTTCCTGTTGTCCTTTTTTCAATAAAAGGAATACAGGTTCTACAGATTTCCCCCCTTCTTCTCTGCTTTCCTGAGTGATAATAGGAGAGGCCTGCAATTGCTCCATAAACCTGAAATATGAAGGATTATTGATGAAAAAGTTAATAATGGAGAGGAAATAATGCTCAAATTGTGTTTTAATTGGCTTTGATGACTCAAAGTCTAAAAAGGCGGACTTTTCTTTTTTCTTGATGCTAACATAAATATCATTAATCAATAAATCCTTGTTGGGGAAATAGTTGTATATAGTTCCCATTCCGGTACCAGCAACTTTTGCAATTGCAGACATCGGGGTATTATGAACTCCTTTTTCCGCCAGAAGTTCGAGGGCAGCTGATATGATGGCATCTTTTTTATTCACGATGCAAATATAAAATGATTGGAATGTTTATTCCAAATTTATTTTCAGGATTTTCTCATGAAGATGCTACTGGTTAATTTTTTGGGATTTAACCTTCAAATTAAAGTGAGTTTTGCCAGTATAAGGTAATTATCCAAATTTTACGGAGGTCATCGCTATAGACCCGCCAAGGTACTGGTCATTAAATAAAGCAATAGATTCACTTTCATCCTTAACACCCAGGGTATAGATTAAAGGTAAAAAATGTTCAGGTGTGGGGATGGAAAGGTTAAATGCTACGCCCTGTTTATTAAAATCGATTAATTGATGGTGACTCCCCTCCAAAATCCATTTTTTAACTTTTTCATTCATTTCAATAGCCCAGTCATAACCGTAATTTTGGTTTAATTTACCCCAGGCAATTTTACCGAGGTTGTGCACGATATTTCCACTGCCCACAATTAATACGCCCTTTTTCCTCAGTTTTTTTAATTGATTGGCTAATTGATAATGGTAAGTTGGGTCTTTGGTATAATCTATACTCAACTGGATTACCGGAACATCAGCTTTTGGGAATAGATGTTTAACTACAGTCCATGCACCGTGATCTAGGCCCCATTTATCGTCCAAATGCACTGTATTTTCTGGCTGGACTAATTTTGAAATCTCCTCTGCAAGAACGGGATGTCCTGGTGCCGGATATTGCTGTGCATACAATTCTTGTGGGAATCCACCGAAATCATGGATGGTTCTGGGGTTTTCCATTGCTGTTACATAAGTTCCATTCGTTTCCCAATGTGCAGAAATCACCAATATGGCTTCTGGCTTGTTTAATTTTTTACCCTGAGCTATCATTTCTCTTACAAATTCATTGTCTTCTATGCCATTCATAGGAGAGCCATGCCCCATAAAAAGGGCAGGCATTTTCTCCGTATCTGGAAGAGAATTTGTAAGTTTTTCAAGGGATTTTAAAGAAGTAATCATAGGAATTGAAATTATGCCTAATCCAGCGGTTTTTATAAATTCTTTTCGAGTCATTAGTGATAGATTTGGCCAATAAATTCTTTAGCGGTAGTGGGCTTTCTACCCAATAATTTTTCTAAAGAATCATCTTCCAATGTGAGTTCTCCCTTTGCCTGTGCCACAGAAAAAGCGGTAAATATTCCAATATATTCCTCAGGAACATTTGCCTCCTTTAAGGATGCCTGAAATTTTTCGGGTTGAGGAGATTGATAGTTTACAGGTTTCCCTATCACTTCAGAGATATCTTTAGCGACATCATCATAGGAGTGGGCTTTGTGGTTCACCAATGGGTAAGTTTTGTTTTGGTGTCCTTCCGATGTGAGGACATTTGCCGCAGCTTCAGCCAATTCTGTCCTTAGAACGGCATTTGACTTTCCATTTTCTGCGGGTTGAACAATAACTCCATTTTTAGCTACTTCTCCGGCAAACATCGGTAGTAGATCAAGATATAAAGCATTCTGTAAAATGGTATATGGAATGCCACTTTCTTTTATCCAGTTTTCTGTTTTAAAATGGGTTTCCTGCAAGAATTTAATGGCAGAATTTTCTACCTCAGTGTTTCGGATAAAAGAAGTATAAATTATTTGTTTTGCACCAGCCTCCTTAGCTGCTTTTACTACATTTTTGTGTTGTGCTTCTCTTGTTTCTATTTCACTACCAGATACAAAAAGCAATTTATCAATTCCCGCAAATCCCTTTACCAGAGAGTTATATTCAGAATAGTTACCAATTCTCAGTTCAATGCCTTTTGCCTCTAAATCTGCTGCTTTTTCCTTATTCCTTACAAATGCTGCAATTTCCGATGGTGTAATACCTTTGTCCAATAAGAATTGTATGACCTTGCTTCCGAATTCTCCTGTTGCTCCTGTTACTAAAATCATTTTTTATGGGTTTTATTAATAATAGGACGAAATTACTAGATTTGCTATACAAAGTATACCTGGTTGTAAATTAATATTACTATACTTTAGTATATCTACTTTTTAAATTGCACATTATGAAGGATTTATCAGAAATAAAACAATGCCCGAGACAATTTGTATTGGCAATCAATGATACCTTAAATGTTTTAAGTGGGAAATGGAAGTTGCCCATAATTGCCTCTTTGCTTTATGGTAAAAAAAGGTACAAAGAAATTCAGGGAAATATTGAAAACATCACTCCGCGAATGTTATCCAAAGAATTAAAGGAATTAGAGCTAAATGGAGTAGTCATTAGGAAGGTTTATGATACTACACCTGTTCGCATAGAATATTCACTAACAGCATCTGGCAAGGATATTCTGAAAGTACTTGATGCCATGGTTGACTGGGGTGTGGAGCATAGGAAATCTGCGATTGCTTAATTTTGGGAAATGCCTTGTATAGCCTGAATTGCGGGGAAATTGAAATTGCATTATTATGCATTGGGATTGTGCTTGCTGTTCACATGTATTTTTTTGTTCGGGAAATCAGTAATGGACTTTCCCGAATACCTACACAAATTGCCAAATCGCCAGGAATCAATTTTTTATTTTGCCGGTATACTTAAGTCATAATCTACCCATTATTTCACCTGGAAGAAACAACATTGATTACCCAAATTTCAAATCCCTGGTTCGCAACCTTTTGTGGTTGATACTTTAAGGTTTAATGATTAATTTGTATAGGTAAAATCAATTTTAATTTTCCCCTTCAAATGAAATCTTCTAATGGTTTAAATCAAAACAAAATTCTTTTACAAAAACTAAAGGAAACTGTTTTGGCAAATTTGGCAAATGAGCAATTTGGGGTGGAAGAGTTAGCCGGGGAAGTGGGTATGAGCAGATCGAATCTGCACAGAAAGCTCAAAGGAATTGAAGGAAAATCTATAAGTCAGTTTATAAGAGATGTGAGGTTGGAGGAAGCTATGAAAATGTTAAAAGAAAATGTAGCTACAACTTCCGAAATAGCTTATTTGGTGGGGTTTAATAGTTCCACCTACTTTCATAAATGTTTTAATAAAAAATACGGGCATCCTCCAGGAGAAGTAAACAATCCGGTAAAAGAAAGAATTGCAGCTACTTCTGATGAATCTGATTTGAGACAAAATGTTAGTTTTAGTTCAAACAAGACCTCATTTGAAGCATCGGAAAAACAAACTGGAAATAAGCTTAAAAAACCTAAAATAACAATATGGAATCTATTGCTATTGCTTCTGGTTATTGTTTTTATCTTTTGGAGCATTAAGTATTTTCTGAATTATAAGGATAAAGCACAAAACTCCATTGCAGTCCTCCCACTAAAAAATTTCACCAATGATCCCGAGCAGGATTATTTTGTCAATGGTATGCATACCTCTTTAATCAATTCCTTAGGGCAGGTTTCCGGACTAAGGGTAATTTCGAGAACTTCAACTTCCCAATACAAAAACCAAAAAAAAACTTTGACAGAAATTGCGGAAGAATTAAAGGTAAATACCATTTTGGAAGGTTCAGTTGTTGGAAATGAGGACCAGGTGAAAATTCAACTTCAGTTAATTGGCAACTTCCCGGAGGAGATGCAATTATGGTCAAAAGTTTTTGATCAGGATTTTGGAAAAATAATGATTTTGCAAAGTGAGATAGTGAAAAGCATTACCAACGAGATCCATGTTAGCCTTACAGAGGAGGAGAATAATAATCTGGCCAATGCAAAAACCATTAACCCTGATGCTTATAAAGCCTACCTCAAAGGGATGTATCATTGGGAAAAACTGACAGAAAAGGATTTGAATACGGCCATGAACTATTTTGATTTGGCCCTGGAAATAGAGCCTGATTATTCTTTGGCCTATGCAGGGAAATGCTATGTGTGGGGAGGCAGGATGCAACAAGGACTTACCTCTTATTTTGAAGGTGGAGCGCATATGAAAATAGAGGAGCTAAAGGTTAGAGCCCAGGAAATTGAAAACCCTCCGGCAGAAATTCACTATGTAATGGGTGTTTTAAACTGTTGGCAGAAATGGAATTATCAGGAAGCTGAAATTGAATTAAAGAAAACCATTGCGATAAATCCTAGTTTTTCTGCGGCAAGGGCTTATTTATCTCATGTTTTGAATATTCTTCATAAACCAGAGGAAGCAGTTGAACAATCAAAAACAGCACTGGATTTGGATCCATTTAATCCTTTATTCCAGGCTCTGGATGGGATGACTTTGATGCATACCAGAGAATTCGATAAGGCTATTGATCAATTGGGGAAAACCTTACAAACAGCACCAACTGATCCGGTTGCCTTATCTACCCTTAGAACAGCTTATCATATGAAGGGAATGTATCCTGAGGCGCTTGAAATTTGGAAGACCTCCTATGCTGCAAAAGAAGATGAGAAGGCAATTGAAGCATTGCTCAGAGGAGAGCAGGAAAATGGTTATACAGGGGCTTTGGAAAGTCTGGCAGAGGAACTCATCCTCCGGTCCGAAACTACCTATGTTACACCCTGGCAGATTGCTACGCTTTATACCAGGGCTGGAAATATCGAAAAAGCTTTATTTTATTTGGAAAAAGCTTTTATAGCTCATGATCCGAATATGCCTTATATTGGGATAGACCCAATTTTCGATTTTTTGAGGGAGGACCCCAGGTTTGTTAACCTGCTAAAAAAAATGAACCTTCCTTTAGCGCATCATCCATGGGCTGACTAATCTTTTTAAAATTAATCTTTTTTTCCACTCAAATATTAAATTCTGCAACATAAGTTCAGGTTGCAACATTTATAGTCAAAAAATTACAGTTATTTGCAACATAATTTCAGTATATTATACTGAAATTCCCCGCATATTTGTATAAACCTTTCAAGGAATAGTGGCCACCTTCTTTTTAAGAGATTCTTGTGAAAAATTTATTTATATCATTTAATCTCAAAAAAAATGAAACAATTTAAAAATAGCCTAATCATAATAAGTGTCATTTCAGTATTGGCATTTAGTTGCACTAATTGCGACCCAGCTTTAGAAACTATGGAATTTGAAGCTAATTTTTTTACCGTTTTAAAAGGGTTTGTAGAGGATGGAGCTCCTTGTTCCGGGTCAAAAAATTATTTAAATATTCAGGAAGGAGAAGGTTCAGCCACAGGGCTTGGAAATTTCACAACAAAAATATCTTTCTGTGTTGATATCAATACATTCGAATATATTAATGGAGAAGGAAGCTTTGTTTCTGAAACGGGGGAGACAATATTTTTTCAGGGAAGTGGTCAGGTAAAGCCGAGTGACCATCCTGATTATGACCTTGAGTTTCAGGATACCTTTACAATTATTGGAGGAACAGGTCAGTTTGAAGGAGCTACAGGAACACTAACTACGGATAGTTATGTGAAAAATGAAACACAACAGACTGATCATATTTGGAGCGGGAATATTACCCTTAGAAAATAATCGCTTAGGCGTCCTTTTAAATGGTGACCACATTGAAATAGGGAATGCCTCCTACACATGGGAAAATGGTCAAAGATGTGCTGAGTAACAAAGCTCCCCATGTAGCCTAAAACTATCGATAACTATTAATTACATTCATCAAAAATTAAGAAATAATGATTGCTGAAAAAAAGCAGGTAAGCTATAAAAATTATTCTCAGCAATATGATATGCTTATGATGTATCATCCGTATTATCTGAAACTTAAGAAAGCAGTATTGGATCATACCAATCATTGGACGATTTCCGAAAATGAAACTATACTTGACCTGGGTGCCGGTACGGGAAATTTCTCCATTCCACTGGCTGTAAAATTTCCCAAAGCTAATATTTATCATATAGATAAGGATGGGGATATGAATACAGAAGCAAAATTAAAAAGGGATAGAATTGGCTTGAAAAATCATTTAATCATAAATGAATGTGTAGAGCAATTTGAATCGGAACCTAATTCTGTAGCGGGATTGATAAGCGTTCACGCCCTTTATGCTTTTTCTCAACCAAAACAAATCATGAAACAGATTTATGATTGGCTAAAACCGGAAGCTCAGGCTGTATTAGTAAATCATGGCAGGACAATTAGTGTAGTAGGCTGGCAACTGGCCATAAGTAAATATCTTTTACAAAATTATAGCTTTTTCCAAACCATTGAGGTCTTAAATGAAGGAAGAGATATGATCAGGCAAAACCTGAAAATTCGTGAAAAGCAAAAAAACGGAACATTCTGGACTCATTCCCATAAGGAATTTTGTGAAGTTGCAAAAGAAGTGGGATTTGAAATAAGAATAGCCTATAAAACCTTCATGATGGAGAGTGATTTGATGGTGGTTTCAAAGCCAAAATAAGATGAAATAACTTTAAATCAATAAAGAATTCTCCACTTAAAAACAAGCCGTACGTTAATTGGAACAGCAGAAACAGTAACAAAAAGGGCATGTCACACCAACATGCTAACTGGAATGATCATGCCTTTTATCTAATAAATATTTTTTAACCAAACCTATTTAAAACATGAAAACTAATCAAATTATCATCTTGATTTTATTCGCTCTTTGTTTAATGGTAGCTTGTGAGCCAGAAGAAGAGATTCTTCCAGATCATAAAACCAAAATACCAGCTTTATCATTCGGTCTGGAGGCTAAAACCATTCTTCCTCAAGAGGGAAAAGATGACAAATTAGCTGTAGAACTAAACTGGCAAAGGGAATTGAAAAGTGGACAGGAACTTATAGTAGAACGGAGTTTGGGAGATAGTACTTCCTGGTCGGAAATAGCCCAATTGAATAAAAATGCCACTTCATTCAAGGATACTGAAATTCAGGGAGATTCTATTTTTTTCTACAGAATAAAAATACTTGACTCAGATGCCAATGCTATTTATTCCAGAACTGCTTTTTTATTTCCAAAATCAAGAAAACCTAATGCTCCATCAAATCTGGTAGATAATTCGGTACCTTCATCATCCGATAAAATGGACCTTAGCTGGCAGGATAATTCATTTAATGAAACTGGGTTTATCATAGAAAGGAGCCCTGATGGCAACTCCTGGAAGGAAATTAAAAGGGTGAGAACCAATATCACTTCATATCAGGACCATGGATTAAAAGCTGCCACCAAGTATTATTACCGGGTTTTTGCATATGCTTTTGAAAATAAAATTTTACTCAAATCCAATCCTTCCAATGTGGCAGAGGGAACCACCAATATAGGAACCCCAATTAATGTAAGTGCCGAAGGGTTAGGCCCTTCCAAAGTTAAATTGAACTGGGACTACAATACTGAAGAAGATATAATGATAATAATTGAGCGAAGTTTGGATGGTAACTCATGGCAAAGGGCAGGAACAGTTGGTTCTCACAACATGACTTTTACCGATTCCAACCTGGAGGAGGAAACATTGTACTATTACAGGTTATTTGCCGAAAAAGGTAGCGTACAGTCTTCGTTTTCTCAAATTGTAAATGCCACTACATTTTTAAACACCTGTCTGGAAAGTGGTTCTATACATAGCCAAAGCTTTGCTTTTATAGAGGGTTGTGAATTGACAAATGTGACCATTTATGGAAACCTGTCTGTAGCTAATGGAACACTTCGGTTGATAAACTGTAATATTACCGGAAATGTAACCCAACATGGAGAAGGTAATATTGAAATATTTAGGGATTCGGACTTGGAAGGTTCCCAATCTTATATAAAGGGAAATATTATAGAACTTGAAGCTGGGTCTATTGTTATTGATGGAAGCCAGTTACAGGGTAATTTAGAGGAGTTTGGAACGGGTGACATTAGTATAATAAATAACAGCGAAATCGGAGAGGAATTTCCTGGTATAATTACTTCGTCCACATATGTGGTAAATGAAGATGGGCTGGGAAATATCAGGATTGAAAACAGTAAGGTTGTCGCACATATAGGCGAAAAGAATAAAGGAGATATCAATGTGCTTTACGAGAGTGATATTTTGGGTGATATTAGCGAACAGGATGATGGAGATCTTACCATTGAAAATAGCCAGGTTTCTGGGAATAATATAGGGGAGCAATCCACGGGAAATATTATTATTGAAAATAGTTCGATTCATCATGGTTATAGCAGTTTTTTGATTCTCACCGATAAAGGGGCAAAATTAGGCGAACAAGGTTCTGGCTATATCAGGATATCAGGAAGCAATGTGATAGCCAATATAACAGAAAATGGCCATGGTAATATTGATATTTTGAACGATAGTAATATTGGTAATGAAAATTTCCCTGGAAATGTGGCCGAAGCAGATGGTGGATTTGTTTATTTGAGAGATTCCAGCATTATATGGGGTAACCTGGCAGAGTCCGGATATGGTCAAATTATTTTGACTAACCCTGCTAATGTAAAGGGAAACTACGCTTCCAATTAAAAGATAGACAAGTTGAAAAGTGGGATTTGGGATCAATGCCAGATTCCACTTTTTTAATTAGAATTTGATCAAATGGACCGCAAATTGAACCATTGGTAAAATCAAAGGCCTTATCGTCTTTGATTTTTGCTTATATCTTTGCCGTAAACTCTGCAATGCTTATGGGATATTTTGGTAATGTATCTTTCATCCTGGAAAGTTTGACCCGGCACTCTATTAAATCGATATTTTATTTACAATCATGTAAATTTTTGGTAACTTTCATTATTGAGGGAGTTTAAATCAATCCCCTACCATTAATTATTAAGGTGATTGCCTTTACTTTTTGCAGGTAAATATGGAAACAAACAAAAATGTGTCATTTGAAACTTATAAAATTTCAAAGCAAGGACAAGGGAATTCACAGCCCCTTTCCAACTCATCTGATTTGGAAATTTGGAGAAAGTTTAAACAGGGTAATGAGGAGGCATTCATTTGCATTTATAAGGACTATTTTAATTTGCTTTTCAGGTATGGTCACCAATTTTCAAAGGATTCCGGATTAGTAGAAGATTGTATTCAGGAGTTATTTATCGATTTAAGGGCAAAAAGGCAAAATCTCGCAGAGGTGACTTCCATTAAATATTATCTTTACAAATCCCTGAGAAGCAAAATAATCAGGAGTTTATCCAGACAAAATAGATTTAAATTTAGTGATAATCTGCTGGATGGTTATAACTTCCAAATTAATTTGAATCAGGAGATGGTATTGATTAACAGCGAAATTGATGATAATACTAGACAGGCCCTGAAAGCTTCATTTAATAGTCTTACCCCCCGGCAAAGAGAGATTATCATATATTACTTTTATGAAAAACTGACTTATCAGGAAATTTCGGAAATAATGAACCTTTCAAAAGTGAAGTATTCCAGAGACCTTTTATATAGAGCAATAGATAAGTTAAAAGAAGAATTGAAAGATTTTAAGCCAAATTTGTTTTATACTTTTATCCTGCTGTACTTTCATTATTAATTATTTTTTATAAGCGAATACCCTCATCATTCGTCCTCAGAGGCCTTATCTGTTTTTTTTTGAAAAAATATTAATTTGCTTACGGTTGTTTTTAGGATTTATGTCTTATGTAGTTATAACCAACTTGCAGAAATGAAAAAATATGAGCAATATAATTTAGACGACTTCCTAAAAGATGACTTTTTTATGAGTTGGTTAAAAGAAGGCTCTTCAGAAAAAGATCACTTTTGGAAAAGTTGGATTGAAAGAAATCCGGAGAAAGTAGGGACTATCCTAAAAGCAAAGGAAATATTTCAATCCATTGATTATGAGTATTCTCCTCAGCCCTCAGCAGACAGATACCATGAAATCCTGGAGAATATACTGAAGTCGGATAAAGAGCATAAAATTAAAAACCCTAACCCATTTGCTAATATGGGTTCTTGGAAAGGATACATCAAATATGCGGCAGTCTTTCTTTTTTTTGTGGGGATATCAATCGTCATTTACAAATACAGGCCAATTGATATTACACCTCAATTTTCAGAAGCACAGCATGTGAAGATGTTAGTCAAAGCTACATCAAAAGGGGAGAAATTGTCTTTAACCCTAAGTGACGGTAGTATTATTAAGCTAAATTCTGAAAGTAAACTGACATTTCCGGAAAAATTTAATAGCAATACCCGGGAAGTCTTATTTGAGGGTGAAGCTTTTTTTGATATTGCTAAAAATTTGGAAAAACCATTTATCATTAAATCAGGAGATTTAGAAATTTCCGTTTTAGGAACTTCCTTTAATGTAAATTCTTATGAGTGTAGTAACAAAGTACAGGTTGCTGTTGCGAGTGGAAAAGTAGCCGTTAGATCCAATGAGAAAGAATGGAAGGACAATACTACATTTCTTACCAGGAATCAGGTTTTAACATTCGATAAAGAAACAAGAAGTATCAAATCGGAAATAAAAGATGTTTCCAATTTGATTGCCTGGAAGGACAAAACCATAGTTTTTGAAGATGCTACCCTGGAAATCATAGTAAATAAACTGGAAAGATGGTATAATGTGGAAATTGAAACCGCTGTAAGCGACCACAAAATAAGGGAATTTAGCGGAAGGTATACCAATCAGAGTTTGATTCAGGTGCTAGAAGGGATATGTTACTCCTCAAGACTTAAATATAAAATTGAGAATAAAAAGGTATTTATTTATGAATAATCAAAAACAAAATGAACAGTAGCTAGTGCGTAAAATTTAATTCAAAGTACATTTCCGGGAAGTGTACTTATCCCACAAAAAAAGATTGCGGATCATCTGTTTGGCGACAAGGATTCCGCAATCTTCAGAATTTTGTGATGAAAAATTATTTTCCACCATAATGTGTAAAAATATGAAATTGAAATTACTAAGACAAATTAATAAAATGTCTAAACTATGTCTATATGGGGTATTTCTGCAGGCCCTGTTTTGTAGTATAATTCTTGCAAAAGACAGCCACGCCCAGAAAAAAAGCGTAGAGGATATTGTACTATCTTTAGAAATAAAGAACTCCTCCCTTAATGACGCATTCATTGAAATATCAAGGCAGACCAATCTTTATTTTGCTTTTGATAAGAGATTTGTGAATGAAAAGCAAAAGATTAATCTTAATGTAGAAAATGAATCCTTAGGCGATATCCTTCGTCAAATGTCTAAAGATTTAAAAATTAAATTCAAAAGAATTGATGAAACCATTCATGTAAGCCCAAATATATATAAGCAACGAAAATCAACTAAGCTGGTTGAGGAATATATTTTTCAGCATAAAGTCTCTGGAATAGTGAGATCTTCCGAGGATGGGGAGCCTTTACCAGGTGTGAGTATATTGGTGCAAGGAACCCAAAATGGTACTACTACCGACTTTGAAGGAAAATTCCAGCTGGAAATTCCCAACGAGTCTGTACTGCTGTTTAGTTTTATTGGTTTTGAAACTCAGGAGTTTACCGTAACAAACCAGTCCACCATTGATATCTCCTTAAATCCTGATACAGAACAACTGGAGGAAGTAATAGTAGTGGGGTATGGAACGGTGAGAAAAAGTGATTTAACCGGGTCGGTTGGTTCCCTTTCAGGTGAAGACCTTAATTCTCAACCGGTAACTTCAGTGGATCAGGGACTACAGGGAAGAATAGCGGGAGTGAACGTTACCAACAATTCCTCAGCCCCAGGAGGAGGAGTGAGTATCAAAATTAGAGGAACTACTTCTATTTTGAATGGCAGTGAGCCTTTATATGTGATTGATGGATTTCCTGTTACAGGGCAATCACAATTTAATACCAATGCGGGAAGAGGATTAGATAGCAGCACAGGCACAGATTACACTGTTGACCAAAATCCACTTGCTACTTTAAACCCAGCCGATATCGAATCCATTGAGGTACTGAAAGATGCTTCAGCCACCGCAATTTACGGAGTAAGAGGGGCAAATGGTGTCATTCTTATTACTACAAAAAGGGGTAAGAAGGGTGCTCCAAAAGTGTCTTTCAATGGATATTACGGAGTCCAGTCTTCAGCCAAGCAAATTGAATTGATGAATGCCCAGGAGTATCAAAATATTTATAATGAATCGGCAGCAAATAGTGGAGACCCCGTAGTTTTCCCTGACAATCCTCCCAATGATATGAATTGGCAGGACATGATTATGCGAAAAGCCGCAATACAAAATTACCAATTGAGTGTAAGCGGAGGTTCAGAAGCTGTTCAATATATGGTTTCGGGAAGTTATTTTGATCAGGAGGGAATCCTTACCGGTTCAGATTTTACAAGGTACTCTATGAGGGTAAACCTAGATATTAAAGCCAGTGAAAAGTTCAAAATAGGTAACTCCTTAAATGTTTCAAGGTCTATCAATAATGCTTCTGAAACAGAAGGTGAAGCAACCAATAGTATGACACATACCGCCCTGGCAATGTCTCCGATATTACCGGTTTATCTTCCTGATGGCACCTATTCCAGCAACCGGTTTTTACCTGCAAATGTTCCGGATGCACAAGGAAGTTTAAATCCTATAGCTTTTATCAATGAGTTTTCGGATGAACAGGTGGTAACCCGGGTTTTAACCACTCTTTATGGAGAATATCAGATTATTCCTGATTTAAAATTAAAAGTAAGTTTAGGGGCTGATTTGGAAAACAGGGACAGGCACGTATTTAGAAGCTCAAAATTCAATAATGAAAACCCACTTAATTCCGCAAATGCCAGTGGACTAAACAGGAATTCCTGGTTAAATGAAAATATTCTCACCTACGATAAGAATTTTAATAAACACCATATTACTGCGCTGGGTGGATTTACCTCACAAAGGGAGCAGGAAGAATATCGGGCGATTTCTGCCCGTGGCTTTGCATCGGATATTACAGGTCCTTATGACCTTGGCGGAGGATCTGTAGTGCCAAGTGTGGACTCCAGGTTTGCTGAATTTAGCATTCTCTCTTTTATTGGAAGGGTAAATTACAATTATGATGACCGGTTCCTGGCTACCTTTACAGCCCGTAGAGATGGTTCTTCTAAATTTGCGGATGGTAATCAATGGGCTACTTTCCCATCAGTGGCGGCTGCCTGGAGAATTTCCAACGAGGATTTTATGTCCGAATCAGCCAGTTTTATGGATAACTTAAAACTGAGAATTGGCTGGGGAAAGGCTGGTAATCAGGAATTACCCACCTATCGGTCTTTGGCACTCTTGCAAGCCACACCATATAATTTCGGAAACGGAACTATTGTTAATGGCTATTCTCCTTTCAGGGTAGCAGTACCTGACTTAACCTGGGAAATAACTACCATGTCAAACTATGGCCTTGACGCTTCATTTTTTGGGAACAGGCTAAATTTAACTTTCGATTATTATATAAAAGAAACTGAAGACTTACTGCTTGAGGTTCAATTGCCTGAAACTTCTGGCATTCGTAATCCATCAGTTCAGAATTTAGGACAAATGGAAAACCGGGGATGGGAGCTTACCATCGATGGTGTTTTACTGGATAAAAATGATTTCAAATGGGACTTCGGATTTAATTTTGCAAAAAATAAAAATGAAATCACTTCTCTTGGGAGTTCCAGCAAGGTGGGGGAAGGCGATCAGTCCTATGAAATTGCCCAACCCACTTTTGCAGGGGCCACTCCAAGGTCATTTGTAACTATAGGAGAACCTTTAGGAGTATTTATAGGATACACAACAGATGGGCTTTACCGAAGTCAGGCCGAAGCTGATGCCGGCCAGACATTACAACCTGGAGTAGTACCTGGTATGATAAGATATAAGGACATCAATAATGATGGCATACTGGACGTTAATGATCGTTCTGTAATAGGAAGTCCACATCCTGATTTTCTGTATGGATTTAACTCCAGCCTTTCTTATAAAGATTTTCAATTAAGGTTCTTCTTCCAGGGTCAGAGTGGTGGTGTGGTATATAATGCCATGAGGCGTTTTAATACCACCGTAACCAGAGGTCAGAACGTGTTAAAAGAAAGAGGTGATTACTGGACACCTCAAAATACTGATGCCCCATGGCCCACACCATTTCAAAATGCTCCTCAGGTAGGCGGAACAGGTAGCATGGGCGAATCTGACTGGTTTTTGGAGGATGCAAGTTATCTTAGGATGCGGGAAATAACCCTGACCTACTCTTTCCCTCAAAGTTTCTTGGGTAAAATGGACGGATCAATCTATGTGACTGGTCAAAACCTGTTTACAATTACAGATTATACAGGTTATAACCCTGATACTAATGGACGAGCCAATGTGAGAGGGTCTTTCGGCTGGGATATTAGTTCTTACCCAATGGCCAAAACATATTTAGTAGGCCTGAAGCTTAATTTCTAATTTAAAAGAAGATAAAATGAAGAATTTAATATATTATATTCTGTTTGCTATAGTGTTTAGTGGGACATCTTGTAGTGACTTTTTGGAAGAAGTACCAAGAGATTCAGTGTCACCGGTAAATTTTTATAAAACTGCTGAAGATGCTGTAGTGGCGGTAAATGGAGCCTATGCGGCTTTAAATGTAAATGATTATTATTCCAGATATTGGTATACCTCTAGTGCTCACGCAGCAGATGGAAGTTTTACCAGGCTGGGCACCAGCTCTGACCGGGCGGTAATTATTCAGTTAAATGATGCAGGAATGCTTACTAGTGACCGGTATAACAATGCTACCTGGGCTGCAGTATGGCAGGCTGTAAATCGGGCGAATGCTGTGCTTGACAATGTGCCGGAAATTGAAATGGATGCCAACCTTAAAGCCAGGGTTTTAGCTGAAGCCAAATTTTTAAGAGCTTTGACTTATTTTAATATGGTGAGAAGATGGGGAGGAATGCCACTTATCCTGAATGAAACAAATACCTCCAATATAAAGGACCTTCAGGTTGCCAGAAGTTCTGAAGAAGAAACATATGCCCAGATTATTTTAGACTTGACAGAGGCAATAAATGACCTGCCAAATATCATGGATTATTCTGGAAGTGATGTGGGTAGAGCATCCAAGGAAGCAGCCCAGGGTTTATTGGCCAAAGTTTACCTGTACAGAAAAAGTTGGCCTGAGGCAAAAGAAAATGCTTTAAATGTGATCAATTCCCCAAGTAATCTTGGGCTTATGCCAGAGCCAAAAGACAATTACTGGCAATCAGATTTTGAGGTTGACAATAATATTGAAAGTATTTTTGAAGTACAATATAATGGCATATCTCCACAAGGTCACCAAATTGGAAATAATTATGAGCCCAATAGCAATGGTTGGGGCCCGGGACAATGGGGAACCATCATAGGAAGTCTTTGGTGGTTTAATCAATTCGAAGAAAAAGATAAAAGAAAAGAGGCTACATGGTTAACTGAATTCCCTAGTGTTAGTGGCGATACACTGGTTCAATGGCATGAAAATACGTATCCTGTACCGCATATCAATAAATACAGAGATCCTGAAAACAAGGTTTCAGATGGAATGGCTTACAATATTAAGGTGTTAAGATTTGCCGATGTTTTGTTAATTGCCTCAGAAGCTATTAATGAGATGGAAGGTCCCTCTGCTTTGGCTTACGAATATGTAAACAGGGTAAGAAAAAGAGCCGGTCTAGATGAATTATCGGGGCTTTCACAAGATCAACTTAGGGATTCCATCTATCTGGAGTTCAGAAAGGAGCTTTGTTTTGAAGGCCAGGATTATGAGGAATTAGTCCGTCAGGGAAAACTTTTTACAAATAAAACGGCTTATGCGACTTACACGATTCCTCCAATGTATAAGGATGATGGCACTATTTTTACCCCGGATCAGGCTTTATTGGATAGAATTGCCCGCTATCAACCAGACTTATCTTTTTATGAAATGGATAGTTGGAATACTATTTTTCCGATTCCACAAAATGCCATAGATAAAAACCCAAATTTGAGACAAAATCCTGGTTATCCAGGGGCTGATTAGATAATCAAAAATTTTTAAAGGGGAAATTAACTGTTTCCCCTTTTTATTTTAATTTAAATGACTATTATAAATAAAATATTTTAGCGTGCAATTTATACTTTATTTCTTCCTTGCTATCCTCCTTGTTTCCTGTAATAATCCTGCTCAGGATAGTACAATCCAGGAGGTAAATTCTGAGGAAGAAATAAATGGTATTGGAGAAACCCTTTCCAGGCAATATTGTGGCAGTTGCCATCTTTATCCCGAACCTGAACTATTGGATAAAAATACCTGGAAATATAGTACGCTACCTCAAATGGGTTACCGTATGGGCATTTATGGGGATATTTCAAGACAAAGTTTAATAGAGAAAGGTCAGGGAGGAAGGCTTGTGGAACGGAAAAATATTTATCCCCACAAACCAATTTTAGATGAAGAACAATGGGAATTTATTAATGAGTTTTATGTGAAAAATGCTCCTGACAGCCTTTCAGTTCCATCTCTCGATCTAAAATCAGATTTATCAGGTTTAAAGGTAAAGACGCCCGATTTTCATATTTCACCTCCAATGGTTACTGCTATTCAATACCAGGCTGAATTAAAGCAATTATTTGTTGCAGATGCAAAAGCTGATTATAGCACCATCAATATATTAGACCAAAGTTTAAGCTCTATTAGTACTTTGGCGATTCCATCGCCCATTTCGCATATTGAATTTAGTGCTGATACCATATTGGCTACACTGATGGGAGGTTTTATGCCAACGGACAACCCCGATGGAAGTATCATAAAGATATTCAAAGTGAATGGCCAAAGTGAATACAAAGGATTTACCTCTTTAATAAAGAATCTTCAACGGCCTGTTTTTACTGAATATACAGATATTAATGGGGATAATTTAGATGATATTATTGTTTGCGAATATGGGAACCACACAGGTAAACTCAGCCTTTTCATTAAACAGGTAAATGGGCAATACCAAAAAAAAATACTAAGCAATGATCCCGGAGCTTCTAAAGCCATTATCAGGGATATCAATCGGGATGGATTATTGGATATAATTGTTCTGATGAGCCAGGGGAATGAACGAATTGATGTTTATTACAACCAAGGAGACGGGAATTTTAAGATGGAAAATTTATTGATGTTTCCCCCATCTTACGGATCGGTTTTTATTTCAATGTTAGACTGGAATCAGGACGGGTTTGAAGATATCATTTATGTAAATGGAGATAATGCGGACTATTCCATGGTTTTAAAACCTTACCACGGTGTTCATATTTTCCTGAATGACGGGGCAAATAAATTTCAGGAAGCTTTTTTTCAGCATCTCAATGGAGCTTATAAAGCAATTGCAGATGATTTTGATAAAGACGGGGATTTGGATATTGCAACCATTTCCTTTTTCCCTGACTTGATTCGTACGTCTAAAGAAGGATTTGTCTTTATGGAAAATATAAGTAAAGGAGATTCAATTCTGTTTGAACTTAAATCCATTAACCAAGCCTCAACGGGGAGATGGTTAATTATGGAATCTGTGGATTTTGAAAATGACGATTCCCCAGAACTGGTGCTGGGTTCTTTTACTGGTATGGCCATACAAGGAGATAATAGCGGAGAATACAGTAAGCGATTAATTAGCAATTCCCCTACAATAATTTTAATACAGTTCGATCAATTTAATTAGATAGAAAGCAATAACTGGGGTGTTTTCTCTACAAGGATTAATCAACACCCCAATGTGATTTTATAAATTTTAGACCTTTTTTAATTTTAGCATAAATAGAAGTGAAGAAATATAGAATAAGCAAAAAAACATTTTTACTTGTTGCCATAATGGCTATAGCCACTTTTTCCTGCACAAGTAATAAAAAACAATCATTAGAAATCAGCAAGCCAAGAGTAATTGTAACCTCCGATGGAGAAATAGATGATGAATGCTCCATGGTGAGGTTTTTATTGTATGCAAACGAATGGGATGTTGAGGGGATCGTAACATCCAGTTCCCAATATCATTGGCATGGGCATAAATGGGCTGGTGACGATTGGCTTGACCCATATCTTGACGCCTATGCAAAAGTTTACCCTAACCTTAAATTGCACGATAAGGCCTATCCCACTCCGGATTATTTAAAATCTATTACTTTCCTTGGGAATGTGGAAAATGAAGGTGAAATGGATTCCATTACCCCGGGTTCTCAGCATATTGTTCAGGTTTTGTTAGATGAATCTGATGATAATCCGGTTTGGGTTCAGGCCTGGGGAGGCACCAATACAATTGCCCGTGCGCTTAAAACAATTGAGGAAGAACATCCTGAAAAGATGGAATATGTAGCCAACAAACTTAGGTTTTTCTTCATTTGGGAACAGGATTCGACCTATCAATCCTATATTCGTCCCCATTGGGGCAAATACAATATTTTAACCATTATATGCGACCAGTTTTTTGCAATTGCCTATCAATGGGATAAGATCTTACCCGGGGATAAAATCGATTACTTCAATGTTGATTGGATGAAATCGAATATTTTGAATGAGCATGGCCCACTTTGCTCTCTATACCAGGCCTACAAAGGTGGCAATGACAATGAAGGATGGAGAGCTGGAAGCCCTAAACAAAAAGGTTCTTTCCGTTCAGAGGGTGATTCTCCTGCATTCCTACATACCATACCAACAGGATTAAGAAATATGGAATCACCTGATTATGGAGGATGGGGTGGCAGATATGTAAAAGTACGTGAAAATACCTGGCTTGATTCCGTACCGCTTTCAAATTATAAATACCCCGAAGGGAGGTGGTACACCAATTCTGCCTGGGGAAGAGCCTATATGCGTGATCAGTATCCGGAAAATCAGGATTTGATGAATGCCTATTTTAAGTCAATCACCAGATGGGCGGATGCCTTTCAAAATGACTTTGCAGCACGGGCAGATTGGTGTGTGAAATCATTTGAAGAAGCAAACCATCCACCAGTTGTGATGCTCAGTCATGAATTGGATTTAGATGCAAAACCAGGCTCAACAATAAATTTAAGTGCCAAAGGAACTTATGACCCGGATAAAAATCAACTCACTTACAAATGGTGGTTCGATAATCAGGCAAGCAGCTTTAAAGGCCTTGTAAATATTGAAAATGCCAATGCTCAGGATGCTACATTACAAGTACCTGAAAATATTGATACTGCATTCAGTATTCATATAATTTGCGAAGTGAGGGATAATGGTGTTCCGCAATTGGCAAGGTATAAGCGTGTGATTTTAAATGGAAAACCATAAATCTTTGTGCTGATGCAATAATTAATAATGCCCCTGAAGTACCAACTTCCTTCAGGGGCATTGGCAAATATTTTCCGAAAACATAGCCTGTTCGGCATCCCTTTTTGATATAAATGCCAATTTTTTTTGGTTTAAGAATGGTGAGTGGTTCCGAAAGGTTTTAAGCAAATCTAAAAACGTGTATAGTTTCGGTTGGGGACAAAATATCTGCATCAAAAAGGCAGTTGTATAAACCGTAATCAAAAGAAAATAGTGAAGGAGGAAAACCTGCTGCAAATCCTAATTAAATAAGCCAAAACAATCATTTCCTGCTATCTGGAGATAGCCAGGTTTACTTTTTCCATACTACCTGAAATGGAGCAAATCTGGAAATTTTGTAATAATAAAAGCAAAGGAGTAGGATGAATGGCGAAATATATTTTCACGATTTAGGATATTGGTATTGTGTTTAATCCGTTTTTGAAAACATTTTAGGTTATTTTTTTGACAAAACAGGAAATGACCAGACAACAACGTGTATTCACTTGCGTTGTTTGCAATATATTCTAATCCTAAACAATTAAAAAAATCTAAAATGAGAAAAGTTGTAGCTTTACTATCATTAGTAGCACTTTTGAATAGTTGTGCCAGTATTTTAAATTCAAGATATCAGAATGTTGCAATAATTACCGAATCGGGAAATAAAATATTAATTGATGGTAAAGAGCCTGAGGTAAAAAATAATAAATATCGAATAAGAAGAGATGCCAAACCTAAACAGGTGACCATTGTTAAAGAAGGTCATAAAGAAGACAAGTTTATATTAATGCAAAATAGAAGATCTTATTTATACACATTTTCGGTAATTCCATTTGGAGTTTTACTTTATCCAATGGTTACTGATAGGTTCCCTAAAGCATATAATTATCCCAAGACAATTGATGCGAACTCAAGTTTGATACCCTCCATTAAGAAAAAAGAAAGTTATAAAAATATTCATTTAAATAAGGTAGCTCTTGATATAAAACCTGAAGATTTAAGGGTTACCAGGCAACCCTATGATCAGTTTCAAGATAAGAAAGATGTAGCGTACAATATTGACCTGGATGAAAATATTGGTTTACGATTGGAAAATACATTATTCACATTATTACTAAATGAAACCTTAGCCAAAAACGGATTTATAGATACCACAAATAGAGTATTAAAAGGGGCCTATTTAAATAACCTGATGGTAAATGCAACTATTACCAAAGCCACTTTTAATGAAGTAGTAGCAAATTCTTATGCACTTAAAAATTATTATAATCATAGAATGATATATGCAGATATGGTAATTAAATGGGAAGTTTTGGATTACTTTCAACAGCCCATATATTCTTCTGAGATTAAGTCCTTATCTGGCCAGTATCATTTTAATAATACGGATACTGTTTTAAGTGCAGTTATAAAAGATGCCATAGAGGCCAATTTTTTTGAGTTCATGAATTCGAAAAAAGTAATTGAACTACTTGAGGATAACAGTCAATTAGAAATTGAAAAAAATCTGGAAGCAAAAGTTCTGCCCGGGCCTGAATCCTATGCTGATAATTTAAGCAGCGCAGTTAAGGCTTCAGTAACTATTAGAAATAAAAGAGGGCACGGAAGTGGATTTTTTATTACCAATCAAGGGCATATTGTTACGAATTACCATGTAGTTTCGGATACAAGTAATTTAAAAGTTGTATTGAATAATGGGATGGAATTGCCTACTAAAGTATTAAGGGTGAGTAAAATCCATGATTTGGCTCTGTTGAAAATTGATGAAAAGAACGATTTCGCCTTTCGATTGGAAGAAAATAAGAATTTTGAAATAGGTTCAGATATATACGCCATTGGAACTCCCTCTGCAGAGGATTTGTCACAAACGCTTTCTAAAGGAGTAATTTCAGGGTTTAGGAAATTAGGAGAAAATTCATCCCTTATCCAGACAGATGCAAGTATTAATTCAGGGAATAGTGGTGGAGTAATTACGGATAAAGACGGAAATGTTGTGGGTGTGGTAAGCTCCAAGCTAAAAGGCTTTGGTATTGAAGGCGTTGCTTTCTGTATACCAACTCAGGAAGTTCTCGAGGCTTTAAAGCTAAAAATTAATAAATAAAACCTTCCAGGATTTATTCTAAACGTTTCGGGAAGGAGGAAAAGAAAATTCTTTTTCTTACCCCAGGGTTTATCAGTAAACAATCACCGCCATTAGTGGTGGTTGTTTACTTTTTATTTTCAAATGAGATAATGTGATTTTTTAAGCTATTCTGCTTTTACCTCATTTTCAAGTTTGTCTCCCTTCAAAAACTGATTGATATTCATCACAGTGGTTTCGGCAATATTTTTCATAGCATCCTCCGTAAAAAATGCCTGATGTGACGTAATCAGGACATTTGGAAAGGTGATCAGCCGCATAATTAAATCGTCTTGTATGATTTGCCCACTCAGATCATTGAAGAATATATTTTCCTCCTGTTCGTAGACATCTATTCCCAAATAACCAATTTTTTTGGACTTGAGCCCTTTGATAAGTGCTTCAGTATCAATGAGTCCTCCTCTGCTTGTATTTATGAGCATGACACCATCCTTCATCCTATTTATGGACTCACTATTTATCAAATGACGGGTTTCTTCGGTCAGGGGACATTGTAATGACACAATATCAGCTTGCCTGAAAAGCTCTTCAAGTGAGTGGTATTTTATGCCAGCCTTCTGCATTTCCTCATTAGGAAATGGGTCATAGGCTACTACATGGCAATTTAACCCCTTCATTATTTTGCAGAAAATTTGTCCAATTTTACCAGTGCCTATCACTCCCACTGTCTTGCCTTTTAAATCGAAACCCATTAGGCCGTTTAGGGAAAAATTACTTTCACGTACCCGGTTAAATGCCCTGTGGGTTTTTCGGTTTAAAGTTAAAATCATGGCCAGGGTATGTTCTGCAACTGCATAAGGAGAATAAGCCGGTACTCGTACAACTTTTATATTAAATTCTGCGGCAGCTTTCAGGTCTACATTATTGAAACCTGCACACCTCAGGGCGATTAGCTTTACATTTTGTGATGCCAGTTTCTCAATAACAGGACGGTTAATCACATCATTTACAAATAAACAGACGATCTCAACCCCACTTAATAAACTGGCCATTTCCTCAGTCATTGAGTCTTCGAAAAATTGAAACACAAAGTCCTGGTCTTTACCGGCTTGTTCCAGAAAACTTTTATCGTATGGTTTGGCACTATAAACTCCTATTTTTTGCATGATGAAATCTTTAGGTAACTACTTTAAAGATAAACACTTTATGAAAATGTAATTTGAATTTTCAGTAGATTTTCTGTTACAATCTGATTTTTTTCGGAGAAATTAAATAACGGTTTCAGGGAATTGTGGAGACAACTTGGCCGGAATATTTAGAGAGAAATAGGAGAAAGAGAAAACATCTCCTACCATTTGGAAATAACCGAATTGAGTTTTACAGGAAAACCCGAAACATGCCTCAAAAAAGGAATTCTAATATAATAAAGATGAAGGAAGAGGTGGGTTACCGAATTAAAATTTTGATCTCCCTGTATAAATCCTTCGGATTTTTAATGGTATCAATATTTCTCATCTTACATTTCCCCATTTGAATAAAGCTCCAACTAAAAGTTAAAATTATCTTATGCAACATTATTGCATTTGAAATTAAGTTCTATATTTGCAACATTATTGCATTTTAGATGATAATGAGTTTTTTATACACTATTCTAACCTTTTTTATTCTTGCCTGTAGTTTCAGTTTTGGGCAAAGAACTACTGTTTCAGGAATTATTTCCGGAGAGGATAGCAGGGGAATTTTTGGGGTGTATTTGTACCCTGGAAATTGCAAAGCCCAACTGTTCAAAAAGGAAGGTTTGATGCACAAATTTACACCAAACAGGTGCTTAACTCAATTGATGGATTCAATTGTAATTGGAAAGTTAAAAGCTTATGTGTTACCAGAAGATGTGGTTTGTCTAGCAATACTTGAAACAAATGATTTCTATAAAAAAATAAAACAGGCGGCTTAATCGCATCAATAAAGTGAAAACAAAGCGATTTTTTAAATTTCAATTGGTTAGTGTGCTATTTTTTATTGTGCACATTTCTCAAGCCCAAATAACGGGTGTGGTTTTAGACGATGACTCAGATGAAACACTGGTTGGTGCCGTAATTAGAAGTGGCAAGCAACATACTGTTACCAAGGTAGATGGCACCTTTGAGATAAATGCACAGGTTGGTGATAGCCTAGAAGTAAGATTTTTAGGTTATAAAACTTATCAGACAATTATAACAAAAAAGCATCTCAGGGTGGTCCTCCGCCACAAATCAGAAATGCTTGATGAAATTAATGTAATAGACCTCTCACAGGAAGAGACAGAGGCCAAGCGTATAAAATCTTCTGTTAATTCTGTTACCGTGATTACATCGAAAGAACTCATTAGCAGGGCCGGAAACCTCAATGAAATTCTGGCTCGTCAGGCGGGAATCCAAATTAGACAAACTGGTGGGCTTGGGAGTCAGGCCCGGATAAATATTAGAGGTTTGGAGGGTAAACGTGTTCAGATTTTTATTGATGGAAATCCGCTTAATACCCCTGATGGTAGTTTGGGAATAAATGACTTACCGCTTCAAGTGATTGAACGCATAGAAGTATATAAAGGCTCAGTCCCTGCCTGGCTTGGGGGCGATGGTCTGGGGAGTGCGGTAAATGTGGTTATCCGCCATAGAGATTTAAGCTATGTTGATGTGAATTTGGCTCGGCAATCTTATAATACCTCACGTGCTGGTCTTATTCTAAAAAAGTCTTTTGATAGGCAGGGAATAGAGGCTGGAGTAGGAGTATTTAATACTTATTCCGATAACAATTACAGTATGGATGTGCCTTTTCAGGAAGATTTAAATGTTGTCCGTGATCACGATAAATTCCATTCTTTGCTTGTGGGAGGGGGAATAACCTTTACTAAACTTTGGTTTGATGAAATTGAACTGGAAGGTGCTTATATGAGTACCCAAAAGGAGATTCAGGGAATTACCCGAAACATTCAACATGCAGAAAACCATGGGACTACCTTGGTGGGTGTGATGAACTTAAAGAAAACGGGTTTGTTAAATAACAGATTATCACTTCGCTATACACTGATAAAAGGTAAAATAGATGTTGCATTTGTAGACACCTCTTCTTATAGCTACTCCTGGGATGGAAACAGGACGCCTAGTATTTATGGGCGGGGAGAATTGGGCAATGGACCCAATTTGTCTGACACAAAGCAAAATGAATTAAGACACCGGTTAAATCTTAATTATTCGCTTAACGAAACCTCAAACCTTAATTTCAACAATACCATACGCAAAGGGGATTTTAACCCAACAGATGATGTTGCTAATGAATTTGCAGGTAAAAACCTGTTCAATTACCCTGGAGCTTTGTTTAACAGTGTTTCGAGTTTAACTTTTGAAAAACAGAATAAGCACCTAAGCTTCCTGTTTTCAGCTGCCATAAAGCACTATTTTAATCATACTGAGGGCTACAATACCAACATTTATTTACAGGAATCCCCTGAGGGAATAAATAGCAATACTCACAATTGGGGCTATAATCTTGGGTTTCGCTATAACATTAATGAATACCTCTTGGTAAAAGCGGTGCATGAAAGAGCAGTACGTTTGCCTAATAATGCGGAAATTTTCGGAGATGGTGTTCTGATTACACCTTCCCTGAAATTACAACCCGAGGAGGCGTATAACTATACTGCAGGCCTGGTTTACGATCGTATAATGAACAGCTATAGAAGAATTCAGGCAGAGGTGAATGGCTTTTATATGAGTGTGGATAACTTGATTCAATTAGCAGGAAACGGTTTGTCATTGGGCTATGTCAATTATGCTAAGGCCTATATCATAGGGACTGATTTAGAACTAAAAACCGATATTACACCCTGGCTGTGTTCCGGACTTAATCTTACCTACCAAAAAGTAGTGGATAACAACCAATACATCCCTGGAACACAAGAGGTGGAAAATCCAACATATGGTTTAGATATTCCTAATATCCCACAATTTTTTGCAAATCTTAATCTCGAGTTACACAAAAATAATTTGTTGCTAAATAACAGTAATACAAGATTTTTGTATGATCTGGCTTATACCCAGGAATATAATTATGGTTTTGCTTTAAGTGTCTATGATCAATTTGTTATCCCTTCTTTTTTAACGCATACCGTTTCTTTTGAACAATCTTTCCAAAAAGACAGATACACCATCACTTTGGAAGTAAATAACTTAAGCGACCAAATGGTCATCAATAATTTTAATCAACCATTACCAGGAAGAACGTACCGAATAAAATTGCGCTGTTTGCTATTGGGAAAAAAAACACAAAATCATCAACATCAAAATCACTAAAAAATGAACAAAACAAAAATTACTCTTATAGCTCTTATTGCTTTAATTTTTTGCTTCACTGCTTGCGAAGAAGATGAGCCTGAAACTCCTATTATTGATGAAAATCATGATATAATCCTGGTCACAAACATTAATTCTTCCAGTCCGGCTACGGCTTATATCGGAACAATAAAGGATTTAAATGTAAATGAATTTGAGGTTTCAAATGCACGTCAATCCACACAGACCCCATTTTTAGTTTTAGATGGCGATGATGTGTATGCTTTACCCAACCAAAGAGGTGATGTTCTTAAAAAATATAAAAGGAACAATGGTCTATTGGATGAAGTGGGAAGTTTAAGCTTGCCATCGGGTTCGATATCCATAAGTATGGTGGTAGAAAGTCAGGATAGAGCCTATGTTTCACTTTGGGTAACTGGGAAAATTGCAGTTATTAACCCTACCACCATGACATTAATTGAGTACATAGATTTAACCAGCTATGCCATTGGCGATGCCAGTCCTGATCCTGCAAACATGGTTTTAAGAGATGGCAAGTTGTATGTAACCTGTACCCAAACTTCCGATGGGTATACAAGTGCACATCCCGCACAGGTTTTAATAATCGATTTAGAAAATGGAAATTCCATTACTTCCGTAACGGATAGCCGTACCAGTTGGGCTGGAGCTATAGACGATATGCATGCCATGTTCTTTGATGAAAAGGGTGATTTGTATATGTTTTGCGTTGCCTCATACGGTTTTATGCCCGGCCAGAAATGTGGATTCTTGCGTATAAAAAACGGAGAAACCGAATTTGATCCTGACTACTTTTTCAATGTAGCTGATTATAATATCTCGGGAATTCCGGGAAATAAAATAGATTATTTTCAGCACATTTATTACCACGAAAACGGCACCCTGTTCGGTGCAGGAAATATTTACGCTTTGGCTAGCAACCCACCAGATTATGTAAATGACCGTACTGTTGGTTCATTTAAAGTTGATATCTATAACCAGACCATTACAAAGTTGGACTTGCCATATTGCAATGGGTATTCCGCTTCATTAACCAAATATGAAAAGAATATACTGTGGGGATTATCAACAGAAACAGGAGTTGGTATTTATACATATGACCTTTCCACTGGAACAACCAGTGATGGGCCGGTTGTAACTACTCAGGGAGATCCAAGTGTCATCGAAATATTTGATTAAATTAGTTAGAAGACAATCCTCCAGCTTGAAAACACTTTTGCTGGTAATCTTAAAGATTTTAGGTCGGAAATTATTCTGAAAACTATCTTTATCAGTAAACAATCACCGCCATTAGTGGTGGTTGTTTACTTTTTATTTACCAATTGGTTCTTTTAACCAGGGATGATAGATCACACAGAAAAAAGTCCCGGAAATCATAGTCAGTCAACTTGAAATTGCCCAATTGTTAAAACCAGGAAAGTCGAACAGCTTCCATGGGCTGATTGAATTCGTGTTTAATCAATATTATGTCCATGTGGAAAAATATCCGGATCCTTTGTGGAACACTGGTGCTTAAAACAGTAGTTTTTATATCCACCTCCTAACTTTTGATTTGTAGGCTTGATATTCGTTACCGAAGGTGTTTTCCATTATTTTTTCCTCAAATGGAATATAATAGTAATTTGCTATGAGTATAAAAAGGACACATCCTATCATTGGAAGCATGGTACCCAAAAGAATCCAAACGCCAATAAGGCTAATGGTAAAACCTAGGTAAATGGGGTTTCTGCTAATTCGAAAGAGCCCATTAGTTACAAGTTTTCCAGGGTTTTTAAATGTGTGGATTTCTGTTTCAACTTGCTCAAATTCTTTTCGAACTTTTATGGTCATCATTATTCCTGTGATCATCAGTACCAATCCACTGTAATTTAATGGCTCTGGAATTATTATTTTAATGACAAATAGATTTCTAATCCCGACCATAGCGATGATGCAGAACAGGAAAAGATGTGGTGGAATCATATTTTTCATACCTTAGAACTTTTTTTTCAAAGGTATTTTCCCTCCTTGTTAATTGCATTAACATAGGTTTATGTTCGCATTTTCTTTCTAATTCGGCTTAAGGCAATTGGTGTTATTCCGAGGTAGGAAGCAACCATATGTTGTTTAACCCTGTTTTCTAGCGAAGGAAACTCTTCCAAAAATATTCTATACCTGCACTCTGCATCTAATAATAAAAATTCCCGTTCCCTTTTTTCTTTAACAGCATAACCCTTTTCTAATAATTGTACTAATAATAAATTCCATTTAGGATTCAGTTTTTTCAGCTTTAGCCAATTGTCATAAGAAATTGATAGGATTTCTGCATTTTCTAATGCCTGGATGAAAAAATAGGAGGCTGTTTTTGAGATCATGGCAGAATATGAGCTTAAAAAGCTCCTTTCAGGCATAAAAGCTTTTGTAAATTCTTTTCCTTCCTCAGAAATGTATACATAGCGGAATAAACCCTTTAAAACGAATCCAACTTCAGCGGGAACCTGGCCTGCTCTAATAAAATGAGATTTGGCCGGAAAGCTTTTAACTTTAGATAAGTCAATAAATTCCTGGATCTCCGGTTCGGTTAAATTGGCTAATTTTCTTATCGTATCGATGATTTCAGTCTTCATTTCTCAAATTACCACCAACAATCAGCAAATATTCCTAGGCTGATCACCTAATTATTTCAATAAAAATATCTGATCCATCTTCTCTTTGCAAGTTGCTCAATAATCTGATAAGAGTTGCTTAGGATTTTTTTACTCCATAACATGGCGTTTTCAGCCCTCAATTTCCTGAGTTTTTTACGTTTCTACATTCAGTAATAAGGTAAATTGAGGTGTTGCCAATTTCAATTCTGTAGGCCTAAATAATTTTCCAATATCTGGGATTTACTAAGCAAATGGAGTCATTGGAAAATACAAGAATTTGTTGGATTTAGGAAAACCTGCCCGTTTAATAAACCCTCACAGGAACTCAATTGGTAAGAAGAATGGCGCCATGAAAGGGGGGGATTGATAGTCTGAAAAGTTTTAAAATATGCGTGATAAAATTTTAATGCTTTCAGGTTCAACTCAACGCTGCTATAGAAAAAAATTCCCGGGAAAAACGTAGATTTGCAACCATATCAAATACAAAAGAATATGTGGAATTAATTTCTTTCAGACGATTTAAAGACAGCAAGCTGAAAAATCGGTTTTTGCAATTATTAATCCTTTAAAGAAAGAAATTATGTTGACCTTACAACAACTCTCATACATACATCCCAACAAAGAATTACTTTTCAACAATATCAGCCTGACCGTAAATAAGCAAGAAAAAATAGCTTTAATCGGTAATAACGGATCAGGTAAATCGACATTGCTGAAAATCATTGCAGGAGAATTGCAACATTTTGAAGGACAATTAACAATTGATTCCGAAGCTTATTATGTGCCACAGGTTTTTGGACAATACAACCATCTGAGCATTGCCCAGGCATTACGGATTGATCAAAAATTAAACGCTTTAAAAGAGATTTTAAACGGCATTACCACCGAAGAAAATTTCAACCTGCTGAATGATGATTGGACCATAGAAAATCGCTGCAAAGAAGCCTTAAAACATTGGCAATTAGATAACCTGGATTTGTCGCTAAAAATGGGGGCATTAAGTGGTGGACAAAAAACAAAAGTATTTCTTGCAGGTATTTTTATTCATCAACCCGAATTGGTCTTGTTGGATGAGCCTGGCAATCATTTAGATATATTAGGCAGACAACTTTTATATAGCTTCATCCAATCAATAAAATGTACTTTGCTTGTAGTAAGCCACGACAGAAAGTTATTGAATCTTCTGAACATGGTTTGTGAATTAAGCCAATACGGAATTAAAGTGTATGGTGGTAATTATGACTTTTACAAAGAACAAAAACAAATTGAAAATGATGCTTTGAATCATGACATCCAGAACAAAGAAAAAGCATTGAGAAAAGCCAGGGAAAAAGAACGGGAGACCATACAACGGCAACAAAAGTTGGATGCAAGAGGTAAGAAAAAGCAAACCAAAGCAGGTATGGGTAAAGCAATGATGGACAAAATGAAAAATGATGCCGAGAATAGCAGCTCGAAATTAAAAAGTGTCCATATCGAAAAAATTGACGGAATTTCTCAGGAATTAAGCGCACTACGGTCTTCCAGACCCGATATTGATAAAATCAAACTTGGCTTTGACCATTCAACTTTACATAAGGGGAAAATACTGTTTACAGCCAAAAATATCAATTTTGGTTATACCCAACCCATATGGAAAGAAAATTTGAATTTTCAAATATCAAGTGGCGAACGGATTTCCTTCAGCGGACCAAATGGCTCAGGCAAAACCACCCTAATAAAACTCCTTTTAGGTGACCTTGAACCCAAAACTGGCACAATTTACCGTGCAGAAAATAAATCAGTTTACATTGACCAAGATTATTCCTTACTCGCCAATGAGCTGAATGTTTACGAACAAGCTGGACAGTTTAATAATTCCTCATTGGAAGATCACGAGATCAAAATCAGATTAAATCGCTTTTTATTTTCAAAAGAAGAATGGGAAAAACCCTGCAGTGCATTGAGCGGTGGTGAAAGAATGCGTTTGTTGCTTTGTTGTTTGACCCTTAACCGCAAATCGCCCGACACCATCATATTGGACGAACCTACAAACAACTTAGATATTCAAAATGTGGAAATTCTGACAGCAGCTCTTAACCAATATCAGGGAACATTGATTGTTGTTTCTCACGATGAGACTTTTTTGGAACAAATAGAAATTGAACGCGAAATTAGTTTAAAAAGTTAGGGCAACTAATAATAAGGAATTAAATTCTGGGGGGGTGGACAACTCCTCCTACAACCTAATCTTGTAGGGTTTTTAAAAATGTAATTAGTGAGAAAATACAATTTCCTCCCCCTATCCCTCCCACGGAAGGGAAAAGTCACTTTGGGTCTGTTTTTTACCTTGAAAAATGAGCTGAGTTTTATAATTAAACATATTAAAATTTTAAGTTGTAAATCATTTTCTCCTTCTGGAAGTGGTTCGGCCCTCCGAGGGTAGGGGAAGGTTTCTTTAAAATTTGCATCCCAAATTTATTTGTTCTGAAACCCCTACAAGATAAGCCTACAACAGGTGTAGAATGGACTATAGAAGAATTGACAGACCTATATCCTAAGCTTTGGTTAATAAAAACAGCACTCTTTCTTTATCCCATCTGAGAATTGCTTATTAAATATTTTTGTTGTTTAATTGGTCAATTTGACCAAGTAAAATTGATAACTATGGAAATCATTAATATTGGAGATGCCAAAACCAACCTTTCCAAATTGGTGGAACAGGTTCTTAACGGTGAAGAAGTGATCATTGGCAGGGAAACAAACCATTGGTACGCTTATCTCCTTTCAATTAAACATGAACATACAAATGTCCCCTGCAATTGCCAGATATCCATAAAGACCCATTTGACCAGATTCAAATTGCCCAGGCAATCTGCTTACGCTAAACATGGCAAAAACAAACTACTAAACTATATTCTGGAAAAAGTACACACTGAGGAAAATTTTATCCAGATAGATTATGAAGGTCGGAAAATCCTATTCAATGGAGAACCTCTTCCGGATGAAAGAAAGGTAATCCAGCAAAACACCGAAAAATTACCAGAACAATACAGCCCGGAAAGTGATATTAAAAAATTGGGGAAATAGGGTAGGGGTGATTGGTCTTTCACCCATTGGAACGCTTAATTCCTTGAGCAATTTACACCACTCAAGGCACACACAATGGCTTTCAAACCAGCCCTGGCTGAAGTTTTGGGCCAGTGGATAGCCAAGACGTTAAAAGTAATACGACCAAAAATCATCGGATAAAATAGATTTGACTATACCTTTCTTAGATTTGGAAAAGTGAAAAACTCTTTAATAAACCAATTTTGTATCATAATCTAAATTTAAAGAATATGAGCACAAAAAAAGTATGGTTTATTACAGGAGCATCAAAAGGTTTAGGGTTAATTTTAACAAAAAAGCTTCTTTTAGAAGGATACAATGTGGCTTCTACTTCCAGAGACAAACAATCTTTAATTAATGAAATTGGAGAAGAAAATGAGAATTTTTTACCAATTGAAATGGATTTAACAAACAATCAAAATGTTAAACAGGCCATTGAAACTACAATTAATTATTTTGGTAGAATTGATGTTTTAGTTAATAATGCAGGGTACAGTCAAATTGGAACTTTGGAAGAACTTTCCGAAGCGGAAGTTGAAAATAATTTTAAAGTAAATGTTTTTGGCTCGCTAAACGTAATTAGAAATGCTTCACCGCATCTGCGCAAACAAAAATCAGGACATATTTTTAATATTGCTTCAATAGGTGGTTATACAGGGAATTTTGCAGGGTTTGGTATTTATTGCTCTACAAAGTTTGCAGTTGCAGGTTTTACTGAAGCCTTAGCTGAAGAGTTGAAGCCATTTGGAGTACATACAACCTTGGTATATCCTGGTTATTTTAGAACCAATTTTTTATCTCAAGGTTCTGTTAAAACACCAGCTAATCCTATTGATGATTACAAAACCGCTCGTGAAATGGAACAAGCACATTTAAAAGAAATAAATGGTAATCAACCCAATGATCCAGAAAAAGGAGCTGAAGTACTAATCACTTTAAGTGAGCAAAAGCATCCGCCAGTACACTTTTTTATGGGAGAAGATGCCTACCATTATGCCAATTTAAAAATAGATACGATACAACAAGCTTTAAAAGAAAACATAAATCTAGGAACATCTACTGCGTTTAAAAATTAAATTTTGAAGCAAATGACAATGGAAGAATCAAAAGCATATATTGGAATGTGGGTAACCAAAGATGGAAATATCCGTCACGAATTACTACCAAACAACCGATATGATGAAGCAAGAGGAAGTAAAATAAGTGCATATCAAGGAGATTATTTCGTGACAGGAAATCATATTGATTATAAAGATGATACCGGATTTACAGCTGATGGGGAGTTCAGAAATGGCATCCTGTATCACGCAGGAATGGTGTTTTATAAAGAAATTTAGTTCTTAATTTTAAAAATAAAAATGATACATCGATTTGATTCTATTAGTGAGTTTCATAGCTATGGTAATTTACCTAAACCAGAACATCCCTTAATTAGTTTAGTTGATTATAGTAAAGTAAATTATCCTACAGATTCCAATGAAATTAAATGGATGCAAAATTTTTATTCTATTGGTTTAAAACGAAATGTAAGTGAAAAATTTAATTACGGGCAACAAAAGTATGATTTTAATGAAGGTGTCTTTTCCTTTGTTGCACCAAAACAAATTCTTACGGTTCAAATTAATCAGGACATAAAAGTAAATTCATCTGGGTGGTTACTTCTTATCCATCCAGATTTTTTGTGGAACACACCATTAGTAAATTCTATTAAAAATTACGATTTCTTTGGGTATGCGGTTAACGAAGCGCTTTTCCTTTCCGAAAAAGAAGAAAATATTATTGTGGAACTTTTAAAAAATATACAAAGAGAATATCAATCTAATATTGACAAATTCAGCCAGAATATTATCATTTCACAAATTGAGTTACTACTCAATTATGCTGAACGTTATTACGAAAGGCAATTTATTACAAGAAAAATTAGTAATCATCAAATACTTATAAAACTGGAACAAATATTAAACAACTATTTTAACAATAGCGAGACACTTATTAATGGAATTCCAACTGTTACTCAAATTGCAAATGATTTAAATCTTTCGCCTAATTATCTGAGTAGTGTATTAAAAATAATTAGCGGACAAACTACACAACAACACATTCAGAATAAGCTAATAGAAAAAGCCAAAGAAAAATTATCGACTACAGAACAAAGCGTAAGCGAAATTGCCTACGAATTAGGCTTTGAATATCCTGCTTCGTTCAGTAAATTATTTAAAAATAAAACGAATATTTCTCCCATAGAATTTAGGCAGTCATTTTTTTAAATAAAAAGTACTACTGCTGATAATAAGAGACACAAATTTATGTAGGTCTGGGGGACCCCACTGAATTTTTTCTTGTGTTGAACAAACCTGTGGGGGATTAGATTCGAAAACAGCCATGTGTAAATTCAATTTCAGTTTTCATTTTTAGTGTTTCTAAAAGTCCAGATTGGCGGGATTGACTAGCAATTCATTATAAATTTTCAAAACATTCCACCACCAGATAAGCTTCTGGGCTTTAAGCAATTAATTTTTTCATCATGTGATATGGTTTGGTAAAACCCCACCTTAACATTATTTCAGTTTTCACCCAATTTTAGGTTTGGTTCACCATTCTGTAAGCTTCATAGCCGCGCAAAGCAAACTCACAATCCGAAGCTAAAATTCATATATTGACCGTTCTCTGCCAGCTGAAAAGCCAACCACAGAAATAACATATTTGTTTTTTTGCCGACACACGAGCCACCCACAAAAAAAAGAGCTATTTTTAGTCAACGCTCGATCAAACAAATGAAAGTTGAAAACGAAATGAATAGAATTTTAAAAATATTTCCTTTTTATCTGCTGATAATTCTTGGCTGTAAAGCTCATAGTAGTGAACCTTCTGATTTTATTCCAAAAGGATATACAGGATTTGAAAAATATATTGGAGACCTAAATCAGGATGGACAGGAAGATTGTGTCATGTTAATCAAAAAGACCGATAAAGCAAATATCGTTACAAATCGATTTAATAATAAAGTTGATAGAAATAGGCGTGGAATCATTGTGTTATTTAAAAATGGGAAAGGTTACCGATTAGCCGATAAAAATTATGACTGTTTTTCATCCGAAAATGAAGATGGAGGAATTTATTTTCAACCCGAATTACGGATTGAGATTAAAAATGAAAAACTATACGTGCACTACGAACACGGCAGATATGGATATTGGAAATACACTTTTAGATTTCAAAACTCGAATTTTAAATTAATAGGATTTGATTCTAGCAGTAATTATGGACCAATCACAAATAAAGAAACAAGCATTAACTTTTTGATAAAAAAGAAGCTAATCAAAGAAAACATCAATGAAAATGCAGAGGGCGGGGATGAGATATTCACTGAAACCTGGAGTGATATTGAAATAGGAAATTTAATCAAACTGTCCGAAATAAAAGACTTTGACAAATTAGAAATGTATGATTATTAAGTAAAAAACTATCCACAACAATGTTAGCTGCAATGAGAAAATAATTATTAATGAGGTATGTGCTTTATATATTGACGACAATAATTGGGTTGGTTACAGCTCTATTCATTTGGATTTACGTACAACGAGTAAAACTTGATTACAATTCTGAAGGTAAATTTTTCTCTGCTGAAGAAGGTGTTGTTTATCTTGAACCGGCAGAGGAAACTTATGGCTTTCTCGCACTTTCTGGGTTAATTATGACCGGAACCTTAATGACTTTATTAATAATTAGAAGAAAAAAAGGAAGCTGACAAAACCTAAACGACATTAAAAAGCCGTTTAGGTAAAGCGTTGTTTTAAAACCTGCAAAGCGACACTGTGCTTAATCAATATGATTATAAAATGATTAAAAGTAATTTGACAATTAATATTCTTCTCTGCTTTGGGACTATTTTCATTTCATGTAATAACCACAAAGTGAATGAAAACAAGGCCACCATTGGTAAAACCTTCATTGACTCAAAGACTGTGAATGAGCCAACGACTGAAGCTCAAGTTGATTCAAAAGCATCGGGATTTGTAAAGAATCTTCAAGCTGGAAAGAAATTGAGTTCGTTTTTTAATGATGGTTGGTTATTTGTTTATCACGAAGACCATAGGTGTGATGGGTCGACTGATGGACAACTTGATAATTTAGCAAAGGGGGTGATTGATTCTATAATTACTTTAGAAGTGAAAAATGATGGTGATGGTTGGGAATGTGATCAAGAAGATCCTAAAACTTATCACCTTGATTTTGACATAAAGAAAAAAATCGCAACCTGGGATAGGTTTGAGATTCCGAATTACGAAAATCAGGAGGAAAATATAGTTTATGTAGTTGGTGCGGGAGAATCTGATTATTTGAAACTTCACTATAACGATAATGAACTGATTATAAAATTAGAATACAGAAGTGAAGATCCGGGATAAGAAATGAATAAAGTACGTTTTACAATAATAAGGGACCAAATTTAGGTGGGTCCGGGGAATCCCACTGAATTTTTTCGTGTCTTGAACAAATCTAACGGGGATTAGATTAGGAAAAAGCCTTGTGTAATTTCAATTTCAGTTTTCATTTTTAGCAATTAACTTTATCAAAAACTGCCAACTTTTTTCAGGACGAGTCAGTTAATAGTTTTTAAGGTTTTTAAGTGTAAAATATTGATTTTCAGTATGTTGGGTGTGAAAAAAGTAGCCTCGACAGGAATCGAACCTGTATCTAAAGTTTAGGAAACTTCTATTCTATCCATTGAACTACGAGGCCATTATGTAGTTGCTGGTTTCTACATATTTTGGGAATGCAAATGTAGATTTTCATTTGTTAAAATCAAAATTGGAGTAGTAGATTATTCTTGTTTATTTTGGAGCTAAATATTTTGCGCTATGGAAGAATTAAAGGCTATTTTTTTTGAATATAAGTATGTGTGGAGAACAATTATTATCCTGATCTCTGCTATTATTATAAGAAAGATAATTTATGTTTTTCTCAACCGATACATTGAGCAGTCTTCTCAATTGATAAAGGTGGAGCCTACCAAATATCGCTTTTTGAAAAATGCGGTTTCGGCCATTATTTATCTGGGGGCCGCAATTCTGATTATATACGAAATTCCCACCTTTAAGACTCTGGCGGTTAGTTTGTTTGCCGGTGCAGGTATTTTTGCAGCTTTTTTGGGTTTTGCCTCACAACAGGCATTTTCTAATATTGTAAGTGGTATTTTTATTGTAATTTTTAAACCTTTCCGGGTGGGAGATTTTGTCAGGCTGGACGATCAGACTGCAGGACAGGTGGAGGATATCACTTTAAGACATACCGTGATTAATGGCCTTGAAAACAGAAGAATTATTATTCCCAATTCCAATATCAGTGCCTCTACTATTGTGAACTCATCCATTCAGGATGAAAAAATCTGCCGGTTTATGGAATTCGGTATCAGTTATGATTCGGATATCGATCTGGCCATGGATATCATCAGGGATGAAGCCATGAAACACCCGGACTGTATTGACAATAGAAATGAAGAAGATAAACAAAAAAAGGTTCCCCAGGTAATTATACGCTTAATTAATTTTGGAGAATCTTCTGTAAACCTGAGGGCTTATGTGTGGGCAAAGGATCATCCCACTTCATTCTTTATGCATTGTGATTTGAATTACAGTATTAAAAAAAGGTTTGATAAAGAGGGGATCGAAATTCCATTCCCATACAGAACTGTAGTTTTGAAGAATGCCGAGGAAATTTCTAAAATTACTGCTCAAAATCGTGGGAAAACTGAAAATTAATTTAACAAAGGTTTTTTAAAAATTCATCTGTAATCATATCCTATTTTATCCGGATATCTTTATTATTGCACTTCAATTAGTCGGCTTACCAAATTTCATTTTAATCTTTTCATTTTTTTTACTAAACCCATGAGAAAACTAATACTATTATTTTTCAGTCTAATTTTATTTAATCAAGGATTTGCACAAGACGACCAATCCGCAGGAGACACAACCGACTATTGGACAATTGGAGGTGGATTTAATTTTACTTTTTCCCAGGTGGCCCTTAATAAAAACTGGGTTGCAGGAGGGCAAAGCTCTCTCTCTGGAAGCGTTTTGGGCTTGTTTTACGCAAATCATAAAAAAGGAAAAACTTCCTGGGACAATACACTGGATTTAGGGTATGGTCTTACTAAACAAGGTGAAAACGAATTTGTGAAGAGTGATGACCTGATCAATTTTGCCTCAAAATATGGTCAGGGAATAGGGAAAAATTGGTATGCCAGTGCTTTGGTGGGATTCAAATCCCAATTTAGTGTTGGTTATGATGAACCACTTGAGTTTGATACCAGAAAGAAAATATCAGATTTCATGTCTCCAGGCTATATCACAGCTTCTTTAGGTTTTGATTTTAAACCAAATGATAACTTTACTGTTATGCTATCCCCAGCCACAGGGAAATTTACTTTTGTGCTGGATCAGGAGTTGGCAGATAAGGGGGCATTTGGTGTAAATCCTGGAGAGAACTCAAGGGCTGAATTTGGTGCTTATCTGAAAAGTCAATACAAGAAAGATAATGTGGTAAAAAATGTAAACTTTCTTACCAAGCTGGAATTATTTGCCAATTATGAAACAATTACTTCTGTGGATGTGAACTGGGATGTGGTAGTTGTGATGAAGATAAATGACTGGCTTTCTGCCAATTTCGGAACTACACTTATCTATGATGAAGATGTGGATATTGAAGTGGAAAACTCTGATGGTTCACTTTCTGTTATAAATTCTGAAATCCAGTTCAAACAAATATTTGGATTGGGATTGGTAGTGAGAGTAGGAGAAAGATTACCAGATAAATAAGATTTTCTTTTTCAGGAAAAATAAAAAAAGCGTTACTTCTAAATTTGGAAGTAACGCTTTTTAGTTTAGTAATCGGCTTGATTAAGCTTCTTCGTTTACTTTTATTTCCAGAATTTTATCTCCCTGCTTTATTTCATCAATCACCTCAAGTCCTTCTACTACTTTACCAAAACAAGTGTGGTTCCTGTCCAGGTGAGCAGTATTATCTCTACTATGGCAAATGAAGAATTGTGAACCTCCAGTGTCCCGTCCTCTGTGAGCCATGGATAATACGCCTCTATCATGATATTGGTTTTCCCCATCCAGCTCGCATTTGATTGAGTAACCAGGTCCTCCGGCACCTGTTCCATCAGGGCATCCTCCCTGGATCACAAAATTTGGTATTACCCTGTGAAATGTCAGACCGTCATAATAGCCTTTTTTGGAAAGGTTGATGAAATTTTCTACAGTTCCCGGGGCATCTTTATCGTAAAACTCTACCTTCATTGTTCCTTTTGCGGTAATAATATCGGCTGTCTTCATTCGCTATAAGTTTATTTTTAAAATTTTGAATAAGCAAAGTTAATCACTTCAGTTAAGTAACCGGGCAAAATTACAGGTATTTTAAAAGAGAAGAGGGCCCTTAATTTGGCGATTTGAAATTTTTCTCTCCTGCCATGATACTCACATCCAATAGGTTTTCTTTGGGAGGCAACGGACACTCATATTCGGGGTTGTAAGCACAGTATGGATTATAAGCCAAATTAAAATCCAGAATTATTTTATCGTCTTTTAGTTCAGCATCCAGGTATCTTCCTGCTCCATAAGTATCGAATCCTGAAGTTTCATCTCCAAACGGAACAAACAGCACATCCTTGGCCAGTTTGTCGGTGGATTTAAGCACCAAAATGCTATGTGCCTTCCCCTCCAGGTAAAATCTGGCCTTGCCCAGTTTTTTGAAATTTCTTTTTTGATTACTACTGGTCTGAATCTGAATCACTTCCGGAATAGGTACTTTTTCAAAGTCAGCGGTAACTTTATAAGCAATATTTATAGGGTAATAATCGAGGGAATCGAAGGCTTTTTTCTGATTGCGATCCAGGGGTGATTGATCACTGGTTTTAAACATTTCATTTTTCTCCTGCCTGAAAGTAGCAATTTCCCTTTCATATTGTTCACTTAATTCTTCTCCACTAATGGAATAAATAATGATTAGGGCTACTACGGCCACCAAACCAAGAAAAAAGATATTATTAGATTTTACTTTCATCAATTCAAAATTTTATTTCCCCTGAAAATATGCACCAGTCATAAGCCGAAGCCGGTTTAGTTAACAATTCCCGGGCAATTTTTATATTTACAAAACTATAAAATACCAATAGAAAAAATACAAGATTAAAAGTTCTGATTTTTTTAATAAGCTACGATTACCAAAAACTAATGAAAATGAATTATCGAATAATGATTAAGTATTTACTTTTTACAGGTTGTATACTTTTGTATAACCCTTCTTTTAGCCAAAAAACAGATCCGAAATGGGATGAAACCAAAACAGAAAAATGGCCTGAAGGGTTTTTGGAAGTAGAAATTAAATCTTCCTTAGACGGAAAAAATCAAAAGGCATATTTTCAAAAATCCCAAAAAGCAGGCAAACAACCCCTTGTGGTGAGTTTGCATACCTGGAGTGGGGATTATACCCAAAAGGATACATTAGCACTGGTTTGTAGAAGTAAAGGCTACCATTATATCCATCCAAATTTCCGCGGACCGAATACAAATTTTGAAGCTTGTGGCAGTGCTGCTGCCATTCAGGATATTGATGATGCCATTGATTTTGCAATTCGGGAGGCCAAGGTAGATTTGAATAATATTCATGTAATTGGGGCAAGTGGGGGTGGTTATGCTACGCTTTTGGCTTACATGAATTCCAAACATCAGATTAAAACATTTTCCTCCTGGGTGCCTATTTCTAATTTAGAGGAATGGTATTATCAGTCGAAGACAAGAGGGAATAAATATGCTTTTCATATCGCAAAAGCTACGCATGAGCAACACAACTTTACCCCCGATAAATTTGAATTGAATAAAAAGGAGGCCAGAAAGCGTTCCCCGTTTTTCATGGAAACCCCTATAAAGAAAAGAGAAAATAGCCAACTTCACATTTATGCTGGTGTGCACGATGGATATACCGGATCGGTTCCCATTACTCAATCCCTTCAATTTTATAATAAACTGGTGATGGATATTGCGCCTGCAAGTCAACATGAATTAATTCCATTGGAAGATATTATTGTGCTTCTTGCAAATAGATCTTATCCAGGTGGACTAAAAGGAAAGCTGGGAAATCGGCAAATTCATTATCAAAAGCAACTTAAGGACAGTGTGAGCATTACCATTTTTGAAGGGGGGCATGAAATGCTGCCCTATATAGCTTTAGACCATTTATAGTCCAATGCAATAAGCTTTTTGTTTTAGTTCAAGTGGACAATTTTCTCATAGATGGAGCCTGCCCTAATTGAAAAATACCCAAAACAGAATAATTCTTTTGCTTATAATTGTGGAATGAAAGTGTGTAAATATGTCGGTTTTTCAGTATTAATAATATTTCTCTTTTCCATGTGTGGAAAAAGGCCGCTGGGAAAAATAAATATTGAAATGGAGCCAGGTTATAAAAAGCCTGTAATTGAAGGCCAAATAAACGGGAAAAAGGGATATTTTCTCATCGATACCGGGGCAGAAGTTAGTTTTCTGGACATTGAAAAGGCATGGCAATACGGGTATTTAATTTCAAAAAATAAGCCTGAGAAACAATTTGAATCTATTTTGGGAGAATTGGAAATACGAGAAGTAAGCAAGGTTAGGTTTTTCCTTAAAAATGCTGAAATCAAAGCCGGTTTTTTTGCCACAAATCTTGCAATGTATCTATCCAGGAAAGGGGAAGAGGGCCATGAAGAAATATTGGGTATTATAGGATCTGATATTATGAAAAAATACCTTTTTTCACTCGATTTTAGCAATAGAGAAATTACCCTTTCTGATAAACGATAAAATGAATCAAACAGAATAAGGGTAAATTCTCAGGTCTATTCAATTTATAATTTTTTTTCTAAAATTTTCTGTATTTCATCAGCCTGTGGAGAAATAGCGAGTATTTTGCCATCCCGATCTATAAGTAATGTCATTCCTCCCGAGTTGGGTATGCCGTATTTTAACCAAAGCTCCTGTTTATCGTCCAGCTCCAATAAATTAAGCCAGGGGAATTTTTCCCTTTCCAGGGTCCTTTCAAGAGCTTTAGTATTTTTAAATTCTCTTGCAACCCCAATTACATTAAATCCTTTGTCTTTGTAAGCTTCATAAATAGGCACTACGGTCCGGCTGGTAGCAATACAACCTCCACACCAGGAACCCCAAAGGTCTAGCAGAGTGATTTTACCTTCCAGTTTATCCGAAAGAGTAACTGGGTTTCCATTTAGGTCTGGAGCGGTAAAATCAATAAACTCCTTTCCCACTTTTATCAATTTAAAACTCTTTAATCTCTCTTCAATAAAATAATTATAAGAGTGGTCGGGAAATTGTGCAGAGAGGAGATTGAAGTTTTGCTGAATATCCTCAAAATGCTGTTCTAGTTTTCTGTCGTTTATAACTTCATTTAGAAGAAAATAGTAGGAGAGAATATTTGTATTGCTTTTTATATAATTGGAAGTAAAACTATACGAAGCATCAAAAAGGCTATCTATTTTTAAGGCGAGTGCTTTCCCTTCAGGCGTTTTATCTTGATGGTCAACTCTCAATTTTTTTAATATCCAATAGTTTCTATAATAATCCTCTTTTGACCCATTGTTCATTTCTTCTTTTAGTACCAAAGCAGAATCATTGTAAAAATTCCAGCTTCTTCCAAACTATCCCATCTATTATATAACTGATCAATTTGAATATTATATTGGGTTCCAACAATTTCCCTAAAACCCATATATTCCTGATTGATTTGCCCTCCTTCTATTTTATTAATCAGATAAGATCCATTAATTTCAAGAGGGAAAAGTGTAAAATTAATTTCTCCATCAATTGGAAAAAAAGGGAAAATCCAACCTTCACTTTTATGATTAAAATATTCAAAACGGTAAGCTTCATCTTTATCGAATTGGAAAGTATAATTGAATTTACCATTTTTTACAGGAACAACAAAAACTGAATCATTTGCTACTTCAAGAAATTTAAAGAGTTTAAGCTCTTCAATTGAAGTGTCACTTACAGTGCCCTTAATAGTACACTGGAAAGGCTGGGCATTCATCATATTTATGCAAAAGACAAAGAAGCCAGTGATTATAACACTTTTCAAAAAGTTGATTTTAATTGGGAAATTCATAAGAAGAGTAATAAGGTTTGGTTAAAAAGTAGTGTTTGCTAAATAAAAAAAATAAACTATGGTGTTACACGGAAATGTTGAAATTAAGTTTGATAAATTTTAAAATTTCTTTTTTGTTTTAAATAGAATTGTTTTATAAAAACCTGTTTATACAGTATTGTTGTACTTGCGTTTTACCGGTGTTTTTTGTGGAAAAACCAAAGTAATAAATTGATTATATTTAAAACAGATACAAATGCCCTCAAAACTAACCTGGAGATAAATGCATTCTGAAATTAAAAAACTTTACCAACAACTTCTGCCCAGCCTTGAAGAATTAGAAACCGAGCGTCAGGGAGTTTTTAAAAAATTGGAATTGCTCAAAAAAATATGTCTGGGCGTTTCCCTTGCCCTGGGGGTTATTGCGTTTTCAACAGGTCACATAATGCTCATGATTTTTATCTGGGCTCTGGGGATTACGGCATATACTGTGCTTTATTTCAGGTTCAAAAAATCATATTCCAGTCAGTATAAAGGGCAGGTTTTAAAAAAGGTGATTGCCAGATTGGGGAATAATTATGGCTATTTCCCAGAACGTAAAATTGAAGATGAAGCCCTAAAGGAAAGTGGACTGTTTCCAGAATTTAATACCACGAAGGGAGAAGATTTGATCACAGGGCAATTTGAAAATTATGCTTTTCAAATGGCTGAAATGGGTTTGTGGATGAGGAAAGGCTCCGGTCGGGCAGATCATGGGGGGACTTTAAGCTACATTTTTAAGGGGTTGGTTTTTGTGGGAGAAATATCCCTGAATTTTCCGGTTAAAATTTGGATAATTTCAAAGAATGCTCCAATTGTTTCTTCCAATGACAGAGGGCAGTCTGATTGGAAAAGAGTGGCGGTTTTCCATAAATCCTTCAATAAGGAGTACCAGGTTTTCTCCACAGATTCGCAAATAGCTAAAAAACTGCTGCCAGCACATATCTTATCTACGATTATCCAGGTGAAAGAGGAAATTGCAGAAGAAAAGATGCGAATGGAACTTTCATTTCAGGGTAACAAAATTTATCTTTCTATTTCTACCTCTAAAGAACTTTTTGAACCCCCACTAAAAACTCCAGTCACCGATTTTGATAATTTTTATGCGAATTTTAAGTACCTGGTGAATACAACCGGATTATTGCAAAAGCTTACTTTAGTGAAAAATGAGGAAGAATAATTTGGAGCTTGTTTTTTTTGGCGTTTTCAGTCAAATAGTTTCTTATTACCTTTATTTGCGCTTTTCCATTTGCCCAATATTTTCCAATGAAAAAATATTTGCCCCTGATTCTGGTACTTTCCTCTATTAAATTTGTAATTCAATGGCTTGGCAACCGGAACTATGGTTTCCATCGGGATGAATTGCTCCATTTGTCTGTAAGTGAGCATTTGGACTGGGGATTTATGGAGTTTCCTCCAATGATCGGATTAATTGGAAAGGTATCTTATCTGCTTTTTGATTATTCCTTACTAGGGATGAGGTTATTTCCAACATTGGCAGGAGTGGGAATTTTGATTTTGTGTGGCCTGATGGCGATTGAAATGGGTGGAAAATCTAAAGCTGTCCTGCTCTCCGGGGTATGTATACTGGCGTTTCTGCCATTTTATAGAAACCATACTTTATTCCAGCCAGTTGCATTTGATCAGTTTTTCTGGACCCTTGGTTTTTTCTTTTTAATCAGGTTTATCAACTCAACAAACAGGAAATATCTTATGCTTTTGGGGATCACTTTGGGGCTGGGATTACTGACCAAATACACTATTTTAGTCTGGGCCTTTGGTGTTTTTACAGGATTGTTTTTCTACAAAAAGGGATTACTTTTTAAAGACAAATGGCTGTACATTTCCGCCTCTGTTTCTCTAATTATTTTTCTACCCAATCTGGTTTGGCAAATGCTAAATGATTTTCCCCTTTTGAAACATTTGGAAGCCTTAAAAGCATATCAGTTGGATGACATTAATCCTTTGGAATTTGGATTAGCACAATTAGATTATCCATTTACCCTGGCAGTAAGTGTGATAGGCCTGATTGCTTTTTTGATTGACAAAAACCTAAAGAAGTACCGGGCGTTTGGAGTGGCTGTTTTAGTGATATTTAGTACCATGTGGATACTCAATGCGAAAGCCTATTATGTATTCGCTATTTATCCGGTTTTATTTGCAGGCGGAGCAGTAAAAATTTCCGATTTATTCATTCGAAAACCGTTCCTGGTTTATTTGGTATCGGCTGTTGTTTTGCTTCCCTCTGTTTATTATATCCCTTCAGCTACTCCAATTTTACCGATTGACGATTTTGTGAAATACAAAAATTTAGAAGAGGAAAATGGAAGGATTGAGCTTACCGGAGATTATGCCGATATGTTTGGCTGGGAGGAACAAGTCTGGTTGGTGGATAGTGTGTATGGGTCATTAAGTCCAAAAGAGAGAGAGAATTGTGTGATTTGGGCGGAGAATTATGGAGAAGCTGGTGCAGTGAAAATCCTGGGCAAAAAATACAAGCTTCCAAATCCGATAAGCAGACATGGGAGTTTTTGGACCTGGGGTTATGGGAATAAAAATGCAGAGGTTTGGATTAGCCTGGGGAATGAGCAATCCTCTGTAGTGCAGGTTTTTGATGAAATCGAACTCGTGAAAATAATTACCCACAAATATGCCATTGGAGAAGAAAATGGTATACCACTTTATATTTGCAGGAAACCAAAAATTGCTATAGACCACTGGTGGGCAGCCTATGAGAAACATATTTTTGAGTGAGCTTTTTGTCTTAAATTTATGAGTGTTTTTAATTCGTTATCTGGCTTGAGTTTAAAACTTAAATTTTTACCTTACCAAATTTGAAACCCCAAGGCCCTACCTTTAAATGGTTTTTGATCCAAATTCAATCCTAACGGTTTCGGTAAAAAGTGGTTAGAATATCCTGAAAAACTATTCACCAACTCATTTGGAATCGAGTGCCTTTTGTAGTTTATTTAAATCAACTTTAACTAAAAAATAAACTTCAATACATGAAAAATTCGATTCTGGCAATCCTTAGCTCCCTGATTTTTATTGCTTGTAACACTGCTGAAAAAGAAGCAAAACCACCTAATATTATTTACTTCCTTGCAGATGATCTGGGTTATGGAGAAGTGGGCATTTATGGTCAGGAAAAAATTAAAACGCCAAATATGGATGCCCTTGCCCAAAATGGAATGAGGTTTACACAGCATTATTCCGGAGCTCCGGTTTGCGCACCAGCCCGTTGTGTTTTACTGACTGGGAAACATTCAGGACATGCCTACATTAGGGGAAATGATGAATGGAAGGAAAGAGGGGATGTCTGGAATTATGAAAAAGCTTTTTCAGATCCAAAGCTGGAAGGTCAGCGACCGATTCCTGCAAATACTGTAACTATCGGAAAGTTATTGCAAAGGGCAGGATATACCACCGGAGTTTTTGGAAAGTGGGGTTTAGGTGCTCCCGAAACGGAAGGTGTGCCTACTGCTCAGGGTTTTGATTATTTCTATGGTTACAATTGCCAGCGACAAGCCCACAATCTTTATCCCGGGCATTTGTGGGAAAATAATGAAAAAGTATTGTTAGAGAATGAACTGGTTTCCTGGCATACTAAACTGGATTCTCTTGCTGATCCTTATGATGAAAAGAGCTATGCGAAATTCCAACAAAAGGATTATGCTCCTGCTAAAATCCATGAAAAAGCACTGGAATTTATTCAGCAAAATAAGGCGCAACCATTTTTTATGTATTATGCGTCTCCTCTCCCTCACTTGCCATTGCAGGCTCCCCAAAAATTTGTGGAACAATACAGGGAGGTTTTTGGCGAAGAAGAACCGTATTTGGCAGACCAGAGCTATTTCCCCAACAGGACTCCAAGAGCCACTTATGCCGCCATGATCACTTATCTTGATTTTCAACTGGGAGAACTGGTAGCCACCCTAAAAGAAATGGGTGTTTATGAAAATACCCTGATTATTGTTTCCAGTGATAATGGCCCCACGTATTTGGGTGGAGTTGATTTTGAATACTTTGAAAGTTCCGATCCATTTACCAATGGTTATGGCCGAACCAAAGGCTTTGTTTATGAAGGCGGAATTCGGGTCCCTATGATTGCCAGCTGGCCTGATCATATTAAGGCCGGGTCTGTCAGCCAGCATATTTCAGCTTTTTATGATATAATGCCTACTTTTTGTGATATTGTGGGTGTTGAAGCACCAAAAAGTATAGATGGGATTAGTTTTAAACCCGCATTACTTGGTCAGGAACAGGAAGCACATGATTTTTTGTATTGGGAATTTCCCAGCTATAAAGGACAGCAAGCAGTTAGAATGGGGAAATGGAAGGGAATCCGAACGAATATTTTCGAAGGGAATATGGCTATTGAATTATATGATTTGGAAAATGATATGCAGGAGAAAAACAACGTAGCTGATCAACATCCTGAAATAGTAAAAAAGATTGAATCAATTATGCTTCAGGAACACCAGCCAGCTGAAAATGAAAAGTTTAAAATGGTTCAGCTGGGTGATTAGGAATTTAATGCACGACACTCAAACTGTATAAATGAACATATAATTAATTATTCATGGGATTATTTAACCTATTTTCTAAAAAAGATTCATTTAAGGAAATTAAAAAGCTAAAAATTGAAATTGATGATCAGGTTTCCAGGCTTGAAAACTTTTCACAAACACTGGCAAATCAACTTGAAGCAATAAAACAGGTGCCTTTAGAGCAATTTGAAGCAAAAATGAAAACAATCATTACTTCCCTAAGTAAGAATGAAGAGAAATTTAACAATACTGAAAAATCCATAGAGACTTTGAAAAGTATGGAAAATGGTGGGGAAGAACTTGAGAATCAGGTCAGAATAGCGACCATGAATTTAGGAGCATTAAACGCAGTAATGGAGATGGAACTGAAAGATGCCAATAGCAACCTTAAGGCTTTAAATGACTCCGCTTACAATATTACAAGACCAGTTGTGGAAATGGCCGATTTAATTAATGAAATACCCGGTTTTAATGAAGCTCTCCTAAGTTTAAAAGGAAAGATGAAAGCTATTGAAGAATATTTGGAAAAGCAGGGAGGCAAGGTTTAATTATCGACTTTTTCAATTTAATTTAAAGTACTGAAAAGATAAATACCTAAGCAAACTAACAAATGAAAATAGTCATAATTGGTGGTACTGGCCATATCGGTACATATTTGGTTCCAAAATTAGTAATGGCGGGTCATGAAGTTACCTGTGTAAGCCGTCAAAAAAGTGAACCCTATACTTCAAATCATTTGTGGAAGTCAGTCAATCAGGTGACTATCGATCGGGAAAAAGCTGAGGAGAAAGGTGATTTTGGGACATTAATTAAAGAACTACAGGGAGAAGTAATCATTGATTTAATTTGTTTTACCCTCCAAAGTGCTAAAATGCTAGTGGAAGCCCTAAGTGGGAATATTCAACATTTCCTTCATTGCGGAACCATGTGGGTCCATGGATTTAGTGAGCAGGTGCCTACCCGGGAAAACCAGGAACGCAACCCTTTTGGAGAATATGGTATAAACAAGGCAAAAATCGAAGCCTATCTGCTTTTCATGGCGCGCCAGAAGGGATTTCCGGTGACGATATTACATCCCGGGCATATCACCGGACCTGGTTGGTTACCCATAAATCCGGCTGGCCACCTTGATCCTGAAATATTTGTAAAACTGGCTAAAGGTGAGGAAATCATTTTACCCAATCTTGGGCTTGAAACTGTCCACCATGTACATGCAGAAGATGTGGCTCAGGCTTTTATCAATGCTATAGATAACTGGCAAAATGCTATAGGAGAAAGTTTTCATGTGGTTTCTGAACAGGCACTTACTTTAAGAGGATATGCCAATGCAATGGCAAAATGGTTTGGTCAGGAAGCCAAGCTCCGGTTTTTGCCCTGGGATGAATGGAAAAAGACAGAAAGTCCACGAAATGTTGAACTCACCTGGGATCATATTTCCCATAGCCCTAATGGAAGTATAGAAAAGGCAGGGAAATTATTAAACTATCATCCTCATTACACTTCACTGAAGGCCATTCAGGAAGCTGTCCTCCATTATTTTGAAAGAGAAGGTATTAAAATTTAGACCAATATTTTTATAAATGAGGGTGTCAAATTATTAAAGTGGTTTTGCCGATGAAAATCAGTAAAAATAACTGGAAAGGTCCAAAAATAAATTTCAAATGAAAATACTATTGACATCAATTGGAACAAGAGGAGATATGGAGCCTTTCCTGGCTATTGGGGAAATGCTAAGGAAAAAAGGACATGAGGTGATTTGTCTGTTTCCCGAACAATTCAGAAACCTGGCTGAAGAATCGGATATGAGGTTTGCTTCCCTGGGAACTGAATTCATAGAAATGCTGGAAAGTGATATTGGTAAATTAGCATTAGGCGGGGGTGGTTCGCAATGGAAGAAAATATTTGCCTATATCAAACTGGCTAAGATTCAAGCCAAAAATAATAAAACACTGATTCGGTTACAACAAGAAGTAATTAACAAAGAAAATCCTGATAGAATAGTGCACAATGGGAAGGCCATGTATCCGGTGATTTGGGAAGTTACGAATAAAGACAAAACCATATTTGTAAGCCCGGTTCCCAATTTGCACTATGTGAAGGGAAATTCCCACCTTGCCTTTAATAGTAATTATGGTGCATTCTTTAATAAATTGACTTTTAAAATAGCGGACTGGGGGCTTATCAATACAATAATGAGTTCCTTAAAATTACTAGAGATATCCAATATTCGTAAAAAACAGATAAAGGAGGTAATCAAAAACCATAAAGTTATTTACACCATATCCCCCCAACTATTTCCCCGACCCGAATACTGGAAACCTAACCTGAAGGTTCTGGGCTATCATGAAAGAAACAAAATGGTAAAATGGAGTCCGGATGCTGAATTAATAGAATTTTTGGAAAAAAATCCCAAAACCATTTTCATCACCTTTGGGAGTATGACCAACCCCGAACCAGAAAAAAAGACCAGAATTATTATGGATATCCTGTCTGATAACAGGATTCCGGCACTTATCAATACGGCTTCAGGTGGTTTGGTGAAACCTGCTACCTATGACAAAAACCTGGTGTATTTTGTAGACAGAATTCCGTATGATTGGGTATTTCCAAAGATGTATGGTATAGTTCATCACGGTGGTTCAGGAACAACCCACATGGGGCTTAAATCAGGTTGTGCCACGCTCATTATTCCTCATATTATTGATCAATTCTTGTGGAACAAGCTGATAAATAGAGTGGGGGCAGGGCCTCTGGGTATAAAAATAGGGAAGATTACCAGAAAGCAGCTCGAGCCTTTGGTACTGGATTTGGTCAATAATAAATCATATAAAGAAAAAGCTGAGGAAATAGGGAGAGAAATGAAGAGGGAAGATTATAATGAGGAATTGTGCCATGAAATAACCCAGGATTGACTTATCTCGAAAAGCTTTCCGCCTTTTTAAGGTGAATAAAACCTGATTGAAAACCATTTTTACGCTTTTAGTATCGATTGTTTCTGCCAATTAGCCATTAAATAATTATAATGAAACCAAAGAAGACCCATTTACCCCTGGAATTCTGATAATGTCAAAAAATCAGTATGAAAAAAGTATTCCCTATTAAAAAAATGAAATATACCTGCCTGTTAATTTTACTGTTTGTTACCTTAAACCAGGTGGCCTATACCCAGCCTTCACCTGAAAATATAAATTTTGTAAGGCAGGGCGTGCAAAGATTGATATTTAATGAAGCTCAATCCATTCCTTTGGCCGCCCTGGAACCTGAAAATGTGATTGGGTTATCTGTGATGCACCCTGTTCAGCAAATGCTTGAGGAGTCTGCTGAAATTACTATTCAGGAAGGCAAATTGCTGATTCAGTCTCCAAAAAAGACAGCATCCAGTATATGGTTTGGGGGATTTAACCCTTTTGCCACTTATGCCATTCACCTGGATTCCTGCTTTGGAAAGGGGAAAATTGGGTTTAAGTTTTCTGCTGCAGATCAAAAGGAACAGTGCATAATCACCATTGGCTTTGAGGATCAATTACTTACGGGAGTACAGCTCAGAGTCGTGAAAAATTCGGAGATGATAACCGAAGAGTCAATTGCGGTAAACACCGAAGAAAAGGTGAAGATGGAAGGGAAAATATTGCTTCAAATGCTGGGAAGCGGCTTGACTTTATATCTTCAGGATAAAGGAGTGCCCAGGGTAATAGGCCAAAGTGATTTTAACACCTATATTGATTTACGCCAAAAAAAATATATAAATTCTTTCCAGTCTCATCTTTATATAGGCCTGGATGGAGGAAAAGTGAAGGTTAAAAAGGTTGAATCGGTACTTTCTACAGGTATGGGATTGGCAGATATCAGGGCCATTACCTATGAAAACGGGGACCCTATGCTGGACCAGGGCCGGTTGTGGTACACCATGTCGATTCGGGGGCGTGCTTTGCCCCATCATATTCAGGGGGTATTTAGTATGAACCCCGGGGTTTTTGATTTGAAACTTGAAGGAATAATTGTTTTTGACAGGGATGATGGCCTACTCAGGAATGAAATTGCCTCACATATTTTTTATGACAGAAAACAGGAAATCTGGCGTGGGTTAACTACAGGATTCAGTGCCTATGCTAATCCGGAAAAAGAGAAAAAACAACTCCTTGCGATTGAAAGTAAAAGAGATCCCCGCTTTGGTTTTTCAATCATGCAGGCTGTTCCCTTTGGGATGGTAGGGGATATTGAGGATCCACATATTTTGTATGATTCCACAGCACAAAAATGGCGGATGCTTACCTGTGAAAATAATGGCGGGTATAAGGCTATAGTTTTGGAATCAGATTTTTGGAATAAAGGCTATGAAAGAATTGCAGGGCCGGTGAAACATAATTCCACCGGGACATCCATTCAAAAAATTGGAGATAAACTATATTGTTTTTCGGGAAGCTCTGAACGAAAAATTCTGATATATTCCTATCCGGATTTACAAGAAAAAGGTCATTTGAAGATGGACTTACCACCCTGGGATGAAACTTCCGGTACCAGGGTGTGGCCAAATGTGGTGCAATTGCCCGATGGTTATCCATTTCGATATGTAGCCTTAATGATGGATAGGCTTAATTTTCCGGGATTAAAAGGGCCGCATTGGACTTATGGAGCTCTTTATCTTTATCATGGTCATGATTAATATTTTAAACGGAACTCATTTATTTCAGAACCCGGTTGTGAATAAGGAAAAAACTAACTGAATATAAATTATGAATTTGAATCAAATTACGGTTCCATCAGTGGATTTGACTAAATCGATTCCATTTTATGAAAAACTGGGGTTGAAATTGATAGTGAAAGCACTTCCACATTATGCAAGATTTGAGTGTCCTTCAGGGGATTCCACATTTTCTATTCATCAGGTAGAAAATTTACCAAAAGGAGAAGGCATTTATGTCTATTTTGAATGTGAAAACCTGGATGATTATGTCACGGAACTTATGGATAAGGGAATTGAATTTGAAGAAAAGCCAACAGATAAAAGGTGGCTTTGGAGGGAGGCAAGGTTAAAAGATTTAGATGGAAACCAACTGATTCTTTTTTATGGAGGAGAAAACCGACTGAATCCTCCCTGGAGGTTGGAGGAAAACGTAAAAAAATGATATGGCCATTTTATCTACATGAGGGAAATGGAAAACAGGTTGCCCATTTGGAAAGCTTTAGCAGAATTTTACCTGGATACAGAACTTGATGAAAAAGATTACCGTGCCATAGTCCGTGTATTTAAAGAAAGTGGTAAATCCTTGCAGGAATTAAAAGAAATTGATTTGTATGAAGTTTTTCCAACCCTTCAAAAGAATCTAATAAGTGTTGCAGGAGTATGGCAGGGATTTGATGAAAAATGGCTGGAGGAGGAATGCCGAAAGAATTATAAACGAAAGCATCATCTCTTTTTTAGGTGCATTACTCGAATTAGAAATATGAGTGCTTTCGGAATGCGTAAAAGGCATTGGGAAGAAATAGAGAAGAGATTTGGGAATGGATAAACCTCATTTCTGTTACCGATTGGTCAACCTTAACACTTTTTCGGAATGCGGTTTTTAATGGTGCGACTAAACTTGCCGTATTCTATAATTATAAATAAAATAGAGGAATGCTAAAACTATAAATATCTAGGTTCGTGAAAATTTTATACTGAAAATTCAAATATTGTTAAATTAAATTACTGGTTATTTTTATCTTTAAAATAATGAATCCTTTCTTTATTTGATCCAGTAATTATGAATATTCAGCGTTTATTTTTTATTCTAAGCATAACCTTTTTATTAGCTTGTAACAAGGAAAACAAACTTCCTGGTGAAATTATTAAACCTGAAAATAATCAAATAACACTGATTTTTAAATCCGCTCCTGCAAGGTGGAAGATTAATCTAAAAGCCGGGGGATATACCCCAGCTCAATGTGAATTAAAATATATCGATGACAGATTTATTCCACATCAATTTTACCCAAATCCTGATGTGGAATTTGATACTTTGATTGTACCCACAAAGAGAAAGTTGGTGGAGTTTAGACATTCCTATAAAGGTTGGGATGAACTTTCTTATATTTTTTATAAAGGAGATACGGTGTTAATTAATTATCAGGATAAAACCCCTTTTGCAACTATTAAAAATAGAGTTACAAAACCTCATAATGTAAATCTTGATTTGATTAAGAAGGAAACAATTCATCCAAATGACTATTCATCTTTAAACAAAGCTTTTAATCCAATTTATTCCATTGAATCGTATAAGAATTTTAAGAAAGAAAGTCAAAAAATAATATCTCTAGCTTTGGAAAAGTATCCGGTAGAGTTAAAAAAGGAAAAAGATCTTTTAGATTCTCTTCTGCAAAATGAACTGATTTCTGAGGAGGTTTATTCGTTTTTTATTACAAAAACCAATTACCAGAAAAAGATTTTAGAGTTAAAATCAATTGTTGGTGAATATTCCAATAAGCCCCTTTTTATAAATTTAGTCCCTAAGGATTTTGAAATTGGAATGGATTATAAAGAGGAATTCGGGTGGATAGAGAGAAAAAATATTCTGGATAGCCAAAATGATAGTTTGTTATACTTTGGGTTTTACCAGGATATAGCTGATTGGTTTTATTTTCAATATCTTGGTCGAAAGGTTGGCAGGGTGAAGTCCACAAGTTATTTCAATGGTAAACCAAGTGGGGGAAGTAACTTGCCGAATTACTTGTCACTTTACGATTCAGTAGATAGATCTAATCTATTAAGCACACGCACAGCAAATGTTTTAAGGGTTAGAGCAATGCAGGATATTATCGAAAATAATTCCATAGAAGAGACTGTTGAAGCATTTGCAAAATTTGAGAAAGATGTGAAAGATACTGCCCTTGTGAATTATGTAGTTAAAAAGTATGGGCTTAGTCTTGATTCCCTAGGAAATGACTTTGATCTAAGATTAGTTTCTACTGATTATGAGTATATTAAATTAGATGAACTGCTGGAAAAACATAAAGGGAAAGTCGTTTATATTGATTTTTGGAGCAGTGGATGTGTGCCTTGTATTAAGGAATTTAAATTTTCGAAAAAACTGGAAGATCAATATGGTGAAAAGGATGTTGTTCAAATATACATATCCCTTGAACCTTACAGAGACAGGTGGTTGAAGGCCTGTAAACGATTCGATATTAGAAAGGAAAGCTATTTTATTGAAAACAAGTATTCTTCAAAGCAGTTTGAAGATATGAATATTAAATATGTTCCCCACTATATTATTTATGACAAAAATGGGCAACTTGTAAACAAATCTGCCCCAAGGCCAAGTGAGAAGAAGTTAATCAGTATGTTAGATAAATATTTATCCAATTATTAATAAAGTAGAATGGTCATCTACTTCATTAAAAATCACAAAAAATAATCGCACTAAAATCTCTATTTGAAATTCAAAAGGATAATTTTAAAGAATCATTGCTTAGCAGCAAAAATGAATTCAAATGGGATTGGAAAAACCGGAAACAGATCTATACATCTGTAAAATAAAAATTGCAGAAACTTCCGGGATGAAAATGGTAGTTTCAGCCACTTCAGAACAAGCAACCATACCTAATTTTAGCCTTTATGATACAAATTAAAAATCTCCTATTGTTCTTGTTTTCAATACAGGTATTATTGAGTGCCTGCTCAAAACCAGCCCCGGTTCTGAAAATTGGTTTGGTTGCGGACCCTCAATATGCAGACCAGCCTACTAAAGGCAATAGGTTTTATAAAGAATCAATTTGGAAACTGGAGGAGGCCATGGATACTTTTAACCATTATGATGTTGATTTTGTACAAACCCTTGGAGATGTGATAGATGTGGGGTGGGAAAGTTATGACTCCATTCTTCCCGTTTATGAAAAGCTTAATCCTCATATTAAAAGCTACCAGCTGTTGGGTAACCATGATTTTTCCATGGACTCAAGCCATTTGGGAAAGTTGCTGGAGAGGTTACAAATGCCCGATTATTACTACGCCTATTCAAAAAATGGCTGGAGATTTATCGTGTTGGATGCTACCGATTATGCATATTTTTCCAACCTCTTGCACCATTATGATACCAATCAGGTGAATACTTATTTTGAGTATACTGAGGGAAAATCAAATAATCATCTTTGGAATGGGGCAATTGGCAAGGCACAACAAGATTGGTTGAAACAGCAACTGGATAGCGCCAGTCAATTGCATCAAAAAGTAATTCTATATTCCCACTTACCTGTGAGGCCGGAGGGGGATGCTCATAATTTATGGAATGACTTTGAAATTGCTGCCATCATTGAAAATTACCCTAATGTGGTCGCTTTTATTAATGGGCATAACCATGCAGGAAACTACATTTTTAAAAATGGAGTCCATTATATCACACTTTTTGGAATGGTAGATACTGAAATGAGTTCTTACGGAATTTTGAATATTTATGAAGATAGTCTGGTGTTAAAAGGGTATGGGAATCAGAAAGATATTTTAATTAAAACCCAATGAATGAATTTAAAGATAAAACCGGAATAATCACTGGTGCAACCAGCGGGATAGGAGAAAACATAGCTCAAAACTTAGGTAAAAAAGGAGCGAACCTGATTTTAAGCGGAAGAAATAAAATTGCAGGAGAAAAGCTCCTTCATCAATTTGAAGAAACGCAATCACATTTTGTTGCCGGGGATATTAAACAACCTGAAACAAATAAAAAATTAGTTGAAACAGCCATCGAAAATTATGGCAGATTAGACTTTCTGGTCCTTTCAGCGGGCCAGCTCGGGATTGGCCGGTTAGCCGATTTATCCCTGGAGGAATGGCATGATACTATCGCCACCAATCTCAATGCTGTTTTTTATTTACTGAAATATGCTATCCCGGAAATGCAAAAAAACGGTGGGGGAAATATTGTGATCATTGGATCAGTGGCTGCATCTCATGCCTTTCCTAATCATCCGGCCTACACGGCAACCAAAGGTGCATTACCGCCTTTGGTAAGGCAGTTGGCTAAAGACTATGGCCCTGAATTCCGAATTAACCTGGTTTCACCTGCACAGGTGGAAACGCCCCTCTTATTCCACTCGGTAAAAGCCTTTGAAAACGCAGATGAAATTTTAGAAGAGACTGCCAATAAATTACCTATGCATCGATTAGGAATTCCTCAGGATATTTCGAATATGGTGTTGTTTTTATTAAGTCAGGAAGCCTCCTGGATAACAGGAAGTAATTTTAATGTGGATGGTGGGTTTCTGGCTACCTGAAATAGAGATCAATAAAAGAATGTTTAAACAAAAATAAAATAGATAATGCCGAATAAACCTCATGTGTTTTTCATAATCCTGCTGCTGTCAGGTATTTTCTCAACTTTAGGATTTTCCCAAAAGACCGCAAAGACAAATGAAGAAAAGATGATTTTTTATGGGAGGGAGTACCTTCTTCTTGAAGGAACTGAAATTTCCGATTCTTTAAAAGAAAATCCATATGATAGATTACCAGTTGCTTATAAATCACTTGTCAGGGAGCCGGTTTGGAATCTTTCAAAAGCATCTGCGGGCCTTTCAATCAGATTCCAGACAAATTCCAGCAACATAGCGGTGAAGTGGACTTTGCTGAATGATAACAGCATGAATCATATGGCTGAAACCGGGATAAAAGGAATTGACCTATATTACAAAAATGGTGAGAACTGGCAATACCTGAATACGGCCAGGCCAGTGGATAAGGAAAATGAATATACCCTGATTACCAATATGTCAAATGAGATGAGGGAATACAAAATGTATCTGCCACTTTATGATGGTCTGGAGCATATTGAAGTAGGTATTGATTCATCGGGTACGATTAAAAAACCATTAAAAGGAAAGCGTAAACCAATTATCTTCTACGGCACAAGTATTACTCAGGGAGGTTGCGCCTCCCGGCCTGGGATGGCACATACTAATATTATTTCAAGAAAACTGGATGTGGATTGCATCAACTTTGGGTTTAGTGGTAATGGAAAAATGGAACAACCTATAGTGGAATTGATATCCGAATCAGACCCATCATTCTATGTCATAGAATGTTTACCGAATATGACTGATTCCCTGGTTACAGAGAGAACTATCCCGCTTGTAGACATGATAAGAAAAAAACATCCTCAAACCCCCATAGTATTGGTAGAGAATTTCATTTATGCACAAAATGCGCTTGATAAAAACAGAAGTGAGGGGATTACCAGTAAAAATGAAGCCCTAAAAAGAGAATACAATAAGATGACAAAAAACGGATATGAACATATTCTGTATCTGGAGACCAAAAATGCAACGGGAAGTGATCAGGAAGGAACTGTAGATGGAGTGCACTTCACTGATTTGGGCTTTATCCGATATGCTGATTTTTTAATAGAAAAATTTGACCAATTGGGCCTTTCCGTTCAAACCATTGAGGAATAGATAAACGAAAACCGGAGGCATTTATCTATGACTAATGATAAGGGTCATTGATTTCCTGTGTGGAAAATATCCCTTATCATTTAGCCCTTTTTTTAACTTCAATGGAAATGAAATCGGGCAGGTAATTAGGTGTACAGCCTTTGGAGACTTTTTCTCCCTTGAAAAGACCGTTTTTTTTTCCAAGATCAATACAACGGGCTCTATATTTTTCATCAAAAATACCAATCCAGGCGGCTGTAAAGTTCATAGCCCATTGAACGCCAGGCGCCTCCTTCGAAATATTGGCCTCTATGGCGGAAAGTAATTCAGGGGTATTATCCGGGGGTGTTTGGCCGGTCCATCTTAATCGTGCCTGATAATACCAGAATAGCCTTCTTTGGTTGGAGGAAGGACTATTTTCCCATGATTGCATCAGTGCTATAGTTTTCTTATCCTTAGAGAGTTGATTGGCCATTAACCAATCTATCAACTGATTTTGCTCTTGTGAAGTGTGGATTTGTATATCCTTATCTATCTGGTCAACTAATGCTTGTGTGACCATTTTTTTGTCCATGATCAGAATAGCTAACTGACGGGGTTTAAACCCTCCGGTACCCCATAATTCCATGGCCAATTCATGGTCTTTTTTTATTTCTTTGGCAATCTTTCGCAAGTCTCCCAGTTTGGTAGTTTCATTATTTATCCTGTCATAAATGCTGCTTGCTTTTGGGGAAATATTCATAATAATTTTTCAGTTTTACCTAATTCATAAAATGGCATTATGGTATTGTAAGAAAATAGTAACTAATCGGTACCTAAAATAATGACTATACCCTTTCCAAATTAATTTAATTTTAGAGATTTTACAAGTAAAAAAAATCCTACCTGGGGGACGCATTAACCCGCTTGAAATTCGAACAATTGAATATGTAATAGTAAGGGGTTTTATTCTGAGGAAATAAGAAATCAGTAGCGAAACAACTAGATTTAATATAGAAGTGATTTAAATATGAATATGATGAAACAATTATTAGCTTTATTTTTTTTTCTATTATCAATTTTGGCAAATGGCCAGTCTGAGAAGCAGCCTGATCCCAGCAATTATTTCAGATTAATAGAAGGTAAGGATGGTTCGGGGAAATATAGAATGGAACTCAACTCTGATATTGATACCACCTGGGATAAATGGAAAATAAGGGGTTACAATTTTGGTTTTAATGCGCAACATACACCGATGTATTCCACCATTAATGGTATTTTAAGCACTCCTTATATGGTTCAGGTAAGGGGGAATAACAATGAAACCAACAAAAAGCGATGGGGTTATCATGTTTTTGAAGGTTATGCTAAAGATGATAAATCAAGAATAACTATGCTTGTAAATAAACATGAAGAAAATGGGAAGCCAGTAGCAGAAATGTATTATTACGGAACTGAATATAATCATTCCGCATTAGCCTATAATTGGTTTCGGATAGGGTCAGATGTGCGGAATCATTCTTTCCTTTTCAGCAGAGATATGGCAATATTTTATGGTTCATTAAAATTGACGAATACCATCACATTGGGGAAAATTGGTGCAGACGATATCAGAAAGGATAAACCACAGGGAGATGATGAAAAGAACTTTGAAGAAAGTGCCAAACATGTGAATTATAATTCCCTTAAAAATGCAGAGGACGGCACTATTTTTTATGATAAGGACAGGAACATTGTGGTGATAAAAATTGATGGGGAATGGAGAAAACTATTGACTGAACCTTTACCCGATACTGTTAAATATGGTTTCTAACTGAAGTTCAGTTTTCACCTCAACCAAAGAATTGTAGCTAACAATTTTCTTGCTTCCCCTAATGTCTAAGTGTGATTTATTTAGTAAGACCATTTGATAAAAATGGTTTAAGTAAGAACAATTTCCTGAGAATGAATAATACCGAAATCATATATTTACTGCTTGCTTCTATCATTTGGTTTGCCGGGTACTTTCATACCGGAAGGTTTGTAAGGCCCAGATGGAAAGTGCCTGGGAAATTTATTTTTTATATGGGGCTCTCTTATGCTTTGGTGCATTGGTTTGGCCACTGGGGATTGTTATTTATAATAGCTCACCCGATAATCGGTCTGATTTTTCACATTAGGGTTTGTAAAGAGAACCAAATCGATTGGATGACTTGTGAACCAAAAGAAAAATATCTTAAGCTACAAGAGAAATGGGCAAAAGGAGACTTTGGAAAATAAAATGGGGTAAATTATTAGATGCTACCATATTATCTCTTAAAAAAAATTCCGGGCAATCGCTAAACCGGCCACAAATACTCATAGACCCCCCATTCTAAAAAACTATTTAAAATTCCTAAATGCAACATTGTTGCATTTAGGAATTGCTTTCTTATATTTGCCAAAACAGAAATAGGTAAATAATAGGAAAAAGAGCTGATTGCTCCTTATTTAATATCTTTTCTTCCTATACCAAATTTAATTTTTGATCAAAAAAACAACATAATGGATAAAAATAGTTTTGAAGTAATCATCATTGGGGGAAGTTATGCCGGGCTATCTGCGGCCTTAACTTTAGGTCGTTCTCTTAGAAAAACATTAATCATAGATGCAGGTAAACCGTGTAACCGACAAACACCACATTCCCATAATTTCCTGACACAAGATGGCCGTACTCCCCAGGAAATAACTTCTATTGCCAAAGAACAAGTTTCGAAATATGAAAGCGTAAAGTTTTATAAGGGATTGGCTGTTGGCGGTAAAAGAATTTCAGAAGGTTTTGAAATTACAACTGATCAGGGTGAAAGCTTTACCGCTAAAAAGTTGGTATATGCCGCAGGGATCAAAGACTTAATGCCTGCCATAAAAGGATTCCCGGAATGTTGGGGAATTTCGGTAATTCACTGTCCTTATTGCCATGGTTATGAGCACAGAAATAAAAAAACAGCTCTAATTGCCAATGGAGAAAGGGCAATGCATCTTGCTTCTCTGGTGAATAACTTATCCAAGGAACTAACCATTTTAACTGCTGAAAAGCATCAGTTTGACGAAGAACAACTACAAAAACTGGAAAACAACAATATCAATATCATAGAGGAAGAAATTGACGAAATTAAACATCAGGGAGGACAATTAGAAAGAATAATTTTTAAGGATGGTAGTGAAGAAGCTTTTGAGGTAGCCTATGCTGCTATCCCGTTTGAGCAAAATTCCACTATTCCCATGGACCTGGGTTGCAATATTACGGAACAGGGATATATTGAAGTAAATCCTATGCAAAAGACAACAGTAGATGGGGTTTTTGCCTGTGGCGATAGCAGCTCCATGTTGCGTGCTGTATCCATGGCGGTTAACGGAGGGCACATCACTGGGGCAATCATTAATAAAGAACTGACAGAAGAATGCTTTTAAGCTCCGGATACTACTATTATTTCCGAGAAAAAATAATCTTTCTATCAGTCTTTTACAGCAAAATAATACACGATTAATTTTGAGTTACTACTTAATTATGGTCGAAGTTTTTATTACAAATATCAAATTAGAAAATCAGGCAATAGCGGTTTTGGAATCATTAGAAAGCGATTTCCCTGATTTATTAATCAATTTTGATTTGGAAGATTTTCAGGCGCCATATCCTTGTGGGCACTCCATCCTGAGAGTGGAAGGTAAATCCATTAATCCGCAATCTATTATAAATTGCCTTCGATTAAAAGGATTTGAATGCGAAGTTTTAGTGGATAAAATTTGTCATTAAAAGAAAAGATATGCCAGAATTTTGGGAAGAAAGTTTCATTGAAAAACGGGAAATGTGGGGATTTGAACCCGCAAAATCTGCTGTATTGGCCAAAGATTTTTTTATAGAAAAATCAGTCAAAAATGTGCTCATTCCGGGGATTGGATATGGGCGAAATGCTCAAATTCTTAAAGAGAATGGGATAGCAGTTACGGGTATAGAAATTTCAAAAACTGCGATTGATTTAGCAAGGAAACATTACGGGACTGATATGCCGATTTATCATGGCGCTGTAAGTGAGATGCCTTATGATCGCAAAAAATATGATGGAATATTTTGTTATGCCCTGATTCATTTATTGGATAAAGAAGAAAGAGCGAAATTAATTCAGGACTGTTATAACCAGCTTGCTCCAAACGGGTATATGATTTTTACTGCAGTGACTAAAGACACACCGAATTTTGGGAAAGGAAAGTTCATTAGTAAAGACCGTTATGAATTTCATCAAGGGGTAAAAATCTTTTATTATGACGAAATGACAGTACAAGCAGAATTTAGGGAGGCAGGAATTTTTGAAATTATGGAGGTAAAAGAAAGTCAGCCTATGTATCTGATAAAATGCAGGAAATGGTGATTAAAACCACGATCAAGAATTAAGTCTGATTATGACGGCAGTTTAACTGAAATAATCTCATTGATAAGAGAAAGCAATAGTGATTTTATGGTTACTTGCAATTTTAAATAAGGCAAGATCTTAAGATATGGGGTTGAGCGCTGGGAACCTGATTATATGATTGTAATGGGATTTTTGTGGATTTAATATTTAGGAGGATAAATATTCCTGGCATCAAATCAGAAATAAAATAATTTATGTATTTTGTGATAAAAAAATCATTCGTATGGAAAGAATTGTAATTATAGGATACAAACCATTTGCTGGTAAAAAAAAGGAACTAAAAGACTTAATGAAAAATCATTGGTTGATTTTATCAAACGAAGGTTTAGTTTCGAATAGAAAATCCATTATGATGGAGGCAAAAGATGGAACAATCATAGAAGTGTTCGGATGGAAATCAAAAAAGGCAATTGAATCAGCCCATCAAAATGAAGCGGTGCAAAAAATGTGGGCGGAATTTTCAGAGGTATGTGAGTTCGTCCCTGTTGGAAAGATTAAGGAATCACTTGAATTATTTTCAGAGTTTACACCATTAGATTCATGAAAACTTTTACACTAAAGCAGAAAAAGGGCAAAAAACATAGGGAGTAAATTGATTTTGATTTTGGGCAATGGTAGTACATTGGGGGCATCAATAGGTTCCCTGGTTATCAGTAGCGTTCAAGCGGTATCCGGCCCTTATTTTTAATGTATATAAAGCTATGTGGTTTGAAAGACTAACTGGATTTTCAGAAATAAATCCAACCCAAGTAAGAGAGAATTTAGAAGTAAGAGATAATACACTTGTTTCCAGGATTAACTCAAAAGAATACATTTTTGGTAAACTTGATGTTTTGTCTTTGGCCGAATTGAAAAATCGGTCCAGACCACTGGGTGAATATGATTCTGCATTACAAGTTCTTGAAGTTGTAGGAAATATTCAAACATTTCATAAAAAGAAATCGAATAATGGAGCATTTTTCCAGGCTGCTTCTCAGTTTAACCTTCTTGAAATGGTAAGTCCTCATGTAAATCCAGAGGAGGGCGTTAGCATTTATGAACATGATTATACTCAAGGTCCTGCATGTGCAATTGCATGTGGGGCAGGAACAATTTATAGAAATTATTTTGCCAAAGTAAATAACCAAATAGGGCAAACTGCTAATAATCAAATTGATTGTTTGAAAGATTTAGGGTTAAAATTGGGGAATGAAAAAGGTGATTTATGGCAAATGAAAAATGGGTATGCATTGGCCAATAAAGCTGGACTTGAGCACATTTCTCAGCAAATTAGAAGATGCTCAGAGGAGGAATATGAAGAACTAAAAAATCTTCTAAGAATTGGGATTCAATGGAATACTGAAGTTACCATAAGTGAAAACAAAAATATTGTAACGCAAGCTTATTGTTCTGCTTTACCAGTTGGGTATTCCACGTTAGATCATGGGTTGTGGGAAGACTTTGCCCAGCTTGTTCTGGATGCAACATATGAAGCTACTTTTTATGCAGCACTTAAAAACTTTGAGCACACCAAAAATAATAATGTTTATTTGACCTTGGTTGGTGGCGGAGCCTTTGGTAATCAATATGAATGGATTTTTGAGGCAATAAGAAAATCAATTCACAAGTTCAGAAAAACTCCATTAATTATAAAGATGGTGAGTTATGGAAGTTCAAATTCAAGAGTAAGAACGTTTTTGGAATCGATAAATAAAAAATCGGTGTAACTTTCCTGTCGATCCCTTCGGAGATGTCCTTAAACCACTTCAAATATGTAACCATCAATTTTTAAGATAATTTGAATGGCAGATTACGATAAATATTACGAGACAGAAGATTTGTTTGGGGCACCATATCCCGAGCTGATTGAGTTTTTCGAGCAATACGTACCCAAAGGTAAATTAATTGATTTGGGATGTGGGCAAGGTCGGAATGCAATTTCTTTGGCAAGACTAGGGTATAAAATTACCGGTATTGATATTTCCAAAGTTGGTATTGACCAAATGAACTCAATTTCTGAAAAGGAGGGGTTGAATATAACAGGATTAACTGGAGATATTTATTCATTTGATAACTACCAGGATTTTGATATTGTATTGCTCGATTCGATGTTCCACTTTGAGCAACGAGATAAAAAACGAGAGACTGTCTTGATTAGTAAAATTGCAAAACAGATAAAGAAAGAAGGGCTGATTTGTATTTGCATCCAAGACACTGGGGACAAAGTAAGCATTCTAAAAAACACCATTAAAAATTCGGGAATTGCCTTTGAGGTACTAAATGATTCTTCATTGATTTATGAATACGAGGATAAAGCATCAGGACATAAATCCGAGACAAAATATTGTATATATATTGTGAAAAAAATAAATGATGCCAAAATCCACTAAGATAAACCAGGCTAACCAGGAAGTGAGGGGAAAGCGCCATTGTTCAATGGTGAGATATTGTATTCAGGTGAGTTTACAACCGAAAAACTAATTAAATAATAATTCTGGATTTTGGTGGGGAAACATTTTTCGGAAATTAACAAAATGAATCAAACGATGCAATATAATAATTGATTAAAAATGAGGTGTTTAGGCGTGAAACGAAGTGAGGCAAAATGAAAAAGTGGAACTTGGGGGATTCGAACCCTCGACCTCTGCCCTGTCAAGGCAGCGCTCTAAACCAACTGAGCTAAAGTTCCATTTTTTTGCAAACATACCAATAAATTAAATTATTCAAAACAGCTTTTTTACTTTGTTATTTTTACCTCAGTTTTTCCGGAATTGAAGAATTTCAAATCTTACCTTTATTCCCCAAAATTTTTTCCATAATTCTGTCAATTTTTCTAAACTGGCAAAACACTTGTTCTGAAAAAAATGTATCAGGAAAATAAATAGATTTTTCTAAAAAGAGTTAATGGTTATGATCAAATAGTACTTTATAATGCAGTTTTTATTTTTTATTTTTATTATCCCATTTTCTTTTGTGGTAGCCATTTTTAATTTACTGGGCTTCAGAATAAAATATTACCTAGTGGCGGATAGCCTTATCCCCAAAACCATCCAGTATTGGCTCGTAGTTTTTCATGTGATTTTTTCTGCTGTTACGGCTATGTTATTTGTCAATAACATGTTGCCTTTAAATATCTTTTTTGGAGGCCTTTTTCAGGAAGAACCCCTGGCCATTCCTTTTACTATATTGGGAACTTTCCTTATCATTTGTTTTTTTCTTGCCGTAATTATTGAAAATTCCCTAAAGCTGGTAATCAGGGGTTATCGAAAAGCAGAAATTATTTAATTCCGGGTTATATTTTAAAATGTCTTAACCTGTAGGTAAATGTAACCATATAAAACCGTTGCAATACGTTCGTCCTCACATCTTCAATGTAAGCATCATTCACATTTCTGGTAATACTGGTGTTTTGGTTAAGCAAATCGAAAACCGATAATTTTATTTCCCCTCGATCTGCCTTAAATAGCTTTTTGGCTATACTCATATTCCAAAGCAGATAATTCTGGTCAAAGCCTTCAGACAAACCCACATAGTATTGATGAGTCAGGTCAGTACGAAAAACCAGGTTTTTATAAAACATCCAGTAAATTTCACCCTTCGAAGCTTGATTCACATAGGTATTATTTAAGGTTTCCTGCGTAGAATTTTTGGTGATGTTATAAAGGGAAGTAGATGAAAGGGTGAAATCTACCTTTTCACTAATATTACTGCTGAGTACAATGCTGGCGGTCATATCGGTAGAACCAGAAAAGTTTTTCAAGCCATTTACCATGCTCGGTATTTTGGAATAACTTACTCCTGCATTCAGATTAATATTACTTTTGATTCCCGAAACAGGCACACCATAAGTAATGAATGACCTTATGTTTTTATAACCATCCAAATTTATTGGTTGGGAAAGTTGTGAACCGGCATTCATCTCAATATCTCCTAAAATTACCGTATCTCTGCTGGCAATCAGGGTAGAGTTTCCTATATAATTATCGGTAGATGAGGCCGAAATAAAGGCAAAGAAAGTGTTTGATTTTTCTAAATTGGAAGCTGAATACCGCAGCATAGCCATATGTTGATATTGCTGGTTTAGGTTTGGATTTCCTATACTGAGTTGCAATGGATTTGAATTATCTAACACATTTTGTAACTGATCAACAGATGGCTGTTGGGTATTGGTTCGGTAAAAAATCCTTAAGTTTTTTTGTCTGGAAAACCGATACATCATCATAGCCATAGGCAACACATTATTGAAGGTATAATTGAGCTCTCCGGTATTAGGGAACTGTTGCGAATTATCCAGTTTTGCGGTTTGGTAATTGGCTCTCACCATAAAGAAATATTTTTCTCCTCTATGCATATAGCCACCTCCAACTCCCTGAGTGGTATATTTGCTTTTAAAAACATTGGAAAGTAAACTATCCAACTCAGAATGTTCCTCCAGTTCTGGATTAAAGCTATAAGTTTTGCGATCCGATTGATTGTCACTGTAATTTAAATCATAATTGAGCTGTAACATTCCCTTTTTGGATATGGGTTCGGTATATCGAATACTCGTGCCTACCGAATAGCCATTATTATTTATATCGGTAAGCTGGTCAATTGTATCAGCGTAAACAGGGACATCACTTGGAAAATAATTTAACGCATCCAAACTGTTCTCTCCATCTTTACTGTTCAAACCATTGGTTAAACTTATGGATAAAGTTCTTCTTTGTTTCTTGAATCGATGTCTGTAAAGAAGGTTATTTGAAAAATTATATCCCCCTAATTCATTAATTGTTTCATTTGCAGTCTGGCTTAATAATTCTCCAAACTGGGTAGTATTGCCTTCTACTAATGCATCAGACATGTTTTTTTGAAAGCTTAAAGAGGGCATTATCAAAATAGAATTAAAGGAGTCTATTTTGTAATCTATTCTTAAATTAAGTCGGTTATTATAATTATCACTTTGGGTATTGTTAATTTCCTCATAAAATTGATTTTCCTCATCTGGAATAATGAATTCCTGGTTGGTGGATTGATAAAGTGTATTTCCACTCATATTAAAGAAATAACTACCGTTAACTTCAACTTTTTCACCCCATTTATCAATATAATTTATACCTAGTGCATGAGTGTTTGACAATCCATTTTGCTGTCCGACCAAAAAATCATTGACATCTCCCCCCATAGCACCTCCACCTCTTCTTCCTCCTCGTCCTCCACCGCCAGGTCTTCCTCCTCTTCCACCACCTCCTCCTCCAAATCTTCTGTTTCTGGAATTGCTGCTCACCACCCCAAGAAGGTCTTCATTGGAAAAATTTTGTAGATTGATATTGTTGGATTGACCAATGATGGAGGTCCTTTGCTCGCCATTAAATAAATTAATCGTACCGCCAGCATTATAGCGTTCGTTTGTGCCAACCCCACCATATATTTTCCCAAACTGACCGTTTCTTTTATCTGGTTTGGTAATAATGTTTATGGTCTTTGTCCTCTGCCCGTCATCAAAACCCGTAAATTGCGATTGGTCACTCATTTTATCATAAACCTGGATTTTATCTATAACTTCTGCCGGAAGACTTTTTAGAGCTAATGTGGGATCATTGCCAAAGAATTTTTTTCCATCCACCAATACTTCCTGTACAGCTTCTCCCTGTGCCTGTACCTGCCCATTGGAAATGACAATGCCTGGCATCTTTTTTACCAAATCCTCCGCATCGGCATCCGGATTAGTTTTAAACGCAGCTGAATTGTATTCAGTAGTATCTCCTTTTTGCACTGCCAGAGGAAGTTTATGTTCTACTACCACTTCATTTAGCGTTTCAGTTTTGGGTGAAAGTTCAATTACATCCAGGTCAAGAATCTGCTCCGTTATTTCAATATTTTGTTCCAGTTTTTCATATCCCACAAAAGTTAGCCGGAGTAAATATTTTCCGGGCATCACTTTCGGTAAAAAAAAGGATCCGTCAGGTTTGCTGATCATACCCTTCATGGTAGAATCAGATAAGTTGAGTAATACAACACTAGCCCCTGTGAGCGGTTCTGCTGTTTCAGCATCAATTAATTTCCCTTTAATAATGGCATCCTGTGCAAATGCAGAAAATGAAATCAGGGAAATACATACAAAAACAAAAAAATAAACAATTGCTTTTGGTATTGAAAATGAAGTATTAATGCTTTTTTTAGTAGATAAGTTTATGATCATTTTAGCGAATTCAAATTTGACCTGTATTTAAAATTTAAGCTAAAGTAGATAACAGGTTAAATCAGGCAAATTAAATCAACCAAACGCTTTAATTATTCAATGTAGGAAAATGAACCACAAAATCAGAAGGTATCGGTCCGCCATTTTTGTTGGTAGAAATAAATAAATGAAAGCACCACAAAAGAAAAGGAAAGGAGAATTATGGCGTAAAGATCGGCATTATCGTAATTTAAAAGTTCCACTTCATTGTAGATGGCGATGGAGGCTACCCTGGTTTCATCAGGAATATTTCCGCCAATCATCAGAATTACCCCAAATTCACCAATAGTATGGGCAAAAGTCATCACAACCCCTATAATCAGGGCTGGTTTTACATTGGGTAACAAGACTTTGAAAAAAGTAGTCCATTTGGACTTGCCTAATGTATATGCAGCTTCTTCAAAATTTTTGGGCAAATTCTCAATGGCTGAAACTAAAGGGTTTACCATAAAGGGCAGGCTAAAAATAATGGAACCAATCACCAGTCCCGGGAAACTGAAAACCAGTCTAAGCCCAAATAATTGATCCGAAATTCTTCCAATAAGGCCATTGGGGTTTAAGGCCACAAGCAGATAATACCCTAATACGGAGGGAGGTAATACGAGAGGCAAACTCACCAGAGCTTTGAAAAATGGTTGTAATAATCCCGATTTAAAATGAATCAGATAAGAAAGCAGTAATCCGAGAAACAAAAGAAAAAAGGTAGTAATTGCTGCTAATTTGAGACTAAGAATAAAAGGGGAGAGGGAAAAATCCATGAGATAATCAGCAACTACTTTAAAAAAAGCCAAAATGGGGGAGAGTTCCCGCATTTTGGCTTGGGAATATTTTTATAATAAACCTTTTAAATCAGCAGGGGAGTATTTTACCGATTTTAAAGTTTTATTGTCGGCTGTTCGGTAAACTAAAAACAGTCCATCTACCTCTTTATAATAACAATCGGTATCTCTTTCTTCTTTATAATATTTCACTGTCTCTTCGGCTTCCTCCTCTGTTTTGCAGGCTTTGCTCATATTCGACCGCTGTACTTCTTCGAATAATTCTTTGAATTTATCGCCTAAACCGAATTCTAAAACAGCACCGGAAAGTACATATTGAATGTCACAAAGTGCATCTGCCACTTCCACCAGATCATTATCTTTAATAGCCGCCTCAAGTTCCTTAAGCTCTTCGGCAATTAGGGAAACTCTAAGTTCGCATCTTTCTTTTGCTGGAATTACGGGTGATTTTTCTATAGGGTGTTTGAAAGTTTTATGGAATTCTGCAACTTGCGCTAATGACTCTGGTGACTTCATTTCCAGTTGTTTTTATTTTAAATTAAATAGGTTCTTTTTAAAGTTGATTTAGGGTTTCCCAGACCAGCTTGTCAATTTTTTTTAACTGGTCAAACTAAATCAAGCCGCAAGTTAAATATTATCAGGTAAATTTGGAGGCAAAAAAGGTTTTTTGAACAGAAAATTGAGACTTATGTCATTAGAAAATAAAAAAAATAATCCGGAAGAAATTGATTGGGAAGCACTGGAGGCGGAGGATAAAAAAATGCGAGTAAAGCCAAATACCGAGGAGCTTGATGAAGAGAAAATTGAAAGGGAAAAGAAACTATTATCGGAGGAGGAAAAAGCGTCCCCTTATCCGGATGATTTCCTTGCCGATATAAATGGGCTAAATAAAGAAATAAATGCTGAAGATACTGATCCGTTTGAGGAGGAGTAGTCCCTGGCTCGGCCTAAAAAAGGTTTTGGACGATCTGGGTGCACTCAGATATCGTTTTGAGCTGGTACTCAAAATTTAAGGTGAAGAAGGCCAAACAAAGCCAACTTCACATTTTGGCTTTGTTTGGCTACTTGCTGAAATAAGTTTAAGCAAGTTGTCCCTGAATAGCAGTAATCACCACTGTATTTACAATATCGGGAACTGTACATCCTCTGCTTAAATCGTTCACCGGTTTGTTCAATCCCTGCAATACTGGTCCTATAGCGATGGCACCAGTTTCCCTTTGCACTGCTTTGTAAGTATTGTTTCCGGTATTCAAATCGGGAAAAATAAGTACGCTTGCCTGTCCTGCTACTTCAGAACCAGGCATTTTTTGTGATCCTACAGATTTATCTACTGCAGCATCATATTGGATGGGTCCTTCTATTTTTAATTCCGGTTTTTTGGCTTTTGCGATTTTGGTGGCCTCTCTCACTTTTTCCACATCGGCTCCTTTCCCTGATGCTCCTGAAGAATAGGAAAGCATTGCCACTTTAGGCTCCACACCAAAAGAAATACTGGTTTCGGCTGAGGAAATAGCAATTTCTGCCAGTTGTTCAGCATTGGGATTGGGATTAACTGCACAATCACCGTATACCAGCACCCTGTCTTCCAAACACATAAAAAACACAGAAGAAACTACGGAAACATCTGGTTTGGTTTTAATCAATTGAAGTGCGGGTCTGATAGTATGTTGGGTCGTATGAACTGCACCGGAAACCATTCCATCCGCATCACCCATCAGTACCATCATAGTTCCGAAGTATGAAACATCACACATGGTATCTCTGGAGTTTTCAGGTGTTGCTCCTTTTTCCTTCCGTAATTCATAAAATTTATTTACGTAAGCCTGGAACTTTGGGGAATCCTGAGGATACACAATATTCACTTTTTCAAGATCGATATTGATTCCCTGGTTAATGATTTCATTTTCTATCTCCTCTGGCTTACCAATTAAGGTAATCTTTACAATTTCCTGATCGGAAAGAATGGCGGCTGCCTGAAGCACTCTCGGATCTTTTCCTTCTGGCAACACAATGTGTTGAATTTTTGACTTGGCTTTTTGCACAAGATTATACTCAAACATCTTTGGAGTGATCCCCCGGATTTTAACTGCACTAATTTTCTCTTCTAGTGACCGGGAATCAACATATTTTTCAAAAATCTTCTGACTGATGGAAATTTTTGCCTGGTTTTCTACAGTTACATAGGAATGGATATTATTCAACTTTTTGGAAGTCTCGAAGGTGTTAAACTTCACTGAAAGGATGGGGACAATATTCGGCAGGCCTTCCAATAATTTTATTACTGAATTATAAGGCTTTAACCCTGTAGTTAAAATTATACCGGCAATACTGGGGTAATTTTTGGATTGATGAGCCTGAAGTGCGCTTAAAATGATATCACCTCTGTCACCTGGAGTAATTACCAGACAGTTTTCCGTAAGCGTTTCGAGGTAATTGTGGAACTGCATGGCGGCTACTGAATATCTAAAGGCCTGCCTGTCAAGTTGCTCATGCCCCAGAAGAATTTCTGCATCAAGATGTTGGGCAATTTCTTTCAGGGTCGGGCTTTTCAGGATTTGATTTTCGGGTATTACAGAAACAACCTGAGATTTATCCTGTTGTTTTTCCATCAATCCCATCAGAATTTCATGGGCAAGTTCAGGATTGGCGCGGTTAATTATGGTGCCTAAAATCTGACATTCCTTTTCTAAATAGGATTCGGTTGCCAAGGTTACGGAATTTACAATATCATCTACTTCTCTGCCGGTATCTCCTCTACCCACAATCAGCACCGGGCATCCCAGGTTTCTGGCGATTTCCACATTGATATCAAATTCGAAAGCGGAACCTTCATCTGTAAAATCCGTGCCTTCTACCAAAATGAAATCACACTGCTTCTCCAGGTTTTTATATTTTTGGATAACCTTGTTGATTAGTTCATCATGCTTTCCCTGACCGGCCAGTGTTCTTGCCTCTTTTTGTAGGAAAGCATAAGTATCCTCATAATTGATATCCAGGTTAAAATGGGTGAGGATCAGGTTGATGTTTTTATCCTTATTAATATTGTTTTTTTGGGAAATGATGGGCCTGAAAATACCCACTCTTTTAGTCTTTCTAAGAATCATTTCTATGATTCCCAGGCAAATTAGTGATTTTCCGCAGTGTGCTTCTGCCGTAGTTACGTAAATAGAACTCGCCATATTTATTGTAGTGATTTAGATTTTCCGAACTGGATTTAGAATTAAAAGTACTAGGTTTATTTTTGATTTTTAAATGTTCTTCAATAAAATGATAATCCTATTTTAAAATCTTACTGAACAGAACAGGCAATGGATTCTTTTTCTAATATCGAATATTTGCCGGGGTAAAATTAAATCTTAAAAAATGGCTTAAAGATGACAAAAGTGGTGTGGGTAGCAGGAGGTTTATCAGGTTTAGGAGATTCGAGCGCAAAATTCCCGACAAAAATATATTTCTGCTTTTTCCAAAATCAGTTTTCAAACCAAGGCAGAATTTTAAGTATAAAAGTTATCTTTGTTGATTCAAAAAGATAAAAGTAAGCAACCAAATGAGTTATTTAGATAGCCTTAACAACCCTCAGAGAGAAGCCGTTTTACATACAGAAGGACCACTGATGATTATAGCAGGAGCTGGTTCAGGGAAAACAAGGGTGCTGACCTACAGAATAGCTTATCTTATAAATCAGGGAGTAGAACCGTTTAATATTTTATCACTCACCTTTACCAACAAAGCTGCCCGGGAAATGCGGGAGAGAATTGAAGGGGTGGTAGGAACAGAGGCCAGAAACCTCTGGATGGGAACTTTCCACTCTATTTTTGCCAAGATTTTGAGGTTTGAGGCGGAAAGACTTGGTTTTCAGAGCAATTTCACAATTTACGATACAGAAGATTCCAAATCACTTTTAAAATCTATCATTAAGGATAAGAAACTTGATGATAAAGTTTATAAGGTAAACGCAGTGTTGTCAAGGATTTCCTCAGCTAAAAACAATCTGATTTCCTGGCAGGCTTATATGAATAATCCGGAATTGGTTATGGAGGACGATGCTTCCAGAAGGCCAAAGATTGGGGAAATTTATAAAACTTACAGGGAAAGGTGCTTCCAGGCCAATGCCATGGATTTTGATGATCTTTTATTCAATACAAATGTGTTGTTCAGGGATCATTTGGATGTGCTTAATAAATATCAGCGAAAGTTTCAGTATGTTTTGATTGATGAGTTTCAGGATACGAATATTTCCCAATATGCCATTACCCGAAAACTTTCCGCTTCTTACCAGAATATTGCTGTGGTGGGTGACGATGCCCAAAGTATCTATGCATTTAGGGGAGCTAATATCCAGAATATCTTAAATTTCGAAAGAGATTATCCAGATTTAAAGACTATCAAACTGGAACAAAATTACCGCTCCTCCAAAAATATTGTGAATGCAGCCAATTCTGTAATTAAGAACAATACCAAGCAACTGGAAAAGGTAGTCTGGACTGATAATGAAGCGGGTAGTAAGATTGAATTGATCAAAGCGGTTTCTGATGGGGAAGAGGGCCGGTTAATCGCCACTTCGGTTTTTCAGGAAAAAATGAATAGCGGATTGTCCAATAAAGATTTTGCGATTCTTTACAGAACCAATTCCCAATCCAGATCTATTGAAGAGGCTTTGAGGGGAATGAATATTAAGTATAAAATCATTGGAGGTCTGTCCTTTTACCAAAGGAGGGAAATTAAAGACCTGATCGCCTATTTGCGATTTACCATTAACCCCAACGATGAAGAAGCTTTTAAGAGAATAATAAATTATCCCAAAAGGGGAATTGGAAATACTTCGGTTGATAAAATTGTAGTCAAATCGGTAGAAAACCAGGTGTCTGTATGGGAAGTGGTGAGCAATGCAAAGAAATATTTTGGCACTGGCCGGCTGGTAACTGCACTTGAGGCATTCACGGTGTTGATCAAGAGTTTTATGTTGGCAGTAAAAAACAAAGATGCGTTTACAGCCGCCACACAAATCGCCAAAAATTCGGGAATACTGAGGGAATTGTATGATGACAAAACCATTGAGGGAAGAGTAAGGTATGAAAACCTTCAGGAATTGCTCAACTCAATTAAAGCCTATGTGGATAATCCTGAAATAGAAGACAAAAACCTGGAAGCCTTCCTGCAGGAAGTAGCGCTTTACACTTCAGCAGAGGAAAAATCAGATGAGGATACGGTAACCCTGATGACTATTCACATGTCGAAAGGGTTGGAGTTTGAGTATGTTTATATTGTGGGTATTGAAGAAGATTTGTTCCCTTCTCAGTTAATGTTGAGTTCCCGGGCTGATCTGGAGGAAGAAAGGCGGTTGTTTTATGTAGCCATTACCAGGGCCAAAAGAAAGTTATTTCTTTCCTATGCTTTACAACGGTATAGGTTTGGACAATTAAAACCCTGCGAACCAAGTCGGTTTTTGGATGAACTTAATCCTCAATATCTCAATACTGCAGCAACGGTAGCGCCCAAAAGGTTCTCTACGGGTGGAAATAGCATTATGAATACCAGAATGCAACCTGAAAAAAGACAACCGGCTCGTCCGTCTAATTTTAAAAGGGTCGCTGTGCCCAAAAAACACAACGCTTCTCCTAATTTTGTTCCCAGTGAAGCTTCATTACTAAAAGCAGGAATGAAAGTAGAACATTTGAAGTTTGGTTTTGGTAACATTGAAAGCATTGATGAATCCGGAAGTGATCGCAGGGCCAGGATAAAGTTTGAAAATTTTGGAGAGAAGACATTAATTCTTAGCTTTGCTAAGCTAATGATATGCGAATAACATAATTTTCTTTTCTGTAATGGGTTTAAAACCAATAGAAGGGCCGCTGCAATAGTAGTAGGATTTCAATAAATTCATTTCTTAAATCAGGCCTTTCGCTAAAATATTTTTATGATACCCGCTTAAGATTAGTAAAAAAAGATATAAACACAACCCACCATTTTATTTATGGAATTAGAATATAATTCAACAAAAGAGCCTCTTATTTTAATGGAATATGGGAGGAATGTACAAAAACTAGTGAAGTATATTTCTTCATTGGAGGACAAGGAGGAACGCTCAAAACTGGCTCACACTCTAATCAACCTGATGAAGCAATTGAATCCTTCAGTAAAGGAAAATAATGATAATTATCAGAGAATTTGGGATCATTTATTTATCATGTCTGATTTTGAGCTTGATATAGATGCTCCATACCCAATGCCTGATAAGGAAATTTTAATTTCCAAGCCGAAAAAAATGGAGTATAAAACTACCGAATTACGATTCAAACATTATGGTAGAAACATTGAACTTCTGATTGCCAAGGCCATAGAAATTGAAGACGTAGAGGAGCAGGAAAGGGCGATTTTACATTTGGGAAAATTAATGAAGTCCTTTTATTCTTCCTGGAATAAGGAAAATATTAGCGATGATGTAATTGTGCATCATTTATATGAGCTTTCCGGAAAGCGAATTGATTACAGACCTAAACTAAAGGAAGGAAAAGTGATTTTTGATTTGGGTTCCTTCAAAGAAAGAGAGAAGAGAGGAGGAAGAAACGGAGGTGGAAATAATAACGGAGGAAAACGAAGGTCTTCCAGAGATAACAGAAGAAGAGGGAGAGATTAATGGAATAAATATTTCTTCAATTGTAAATAATAGAAAAGAGGCATATTTTATTTTAAATATGCCTCTTTTCTATTTCTAAAATAAACAAATCCTTCCTTAGGGTCGTTTGGAGTAGACATAGTATTTTAGAAAGACCACAAGAAAGCAACCTTTTGGGATAAAAAATCATTAAAAAAGAGGAAGTTGGGAGGTTCATTAAGGGAATTTAACTGAAATTTGAGCGGTAAATCCTTCAGAAATTTTATATTTGCTAAGTTCTCACCCAAAATTTTCATTAATAAGATTATATGGAAGTTATTACCATTAAAAGATAAAAGTTTATGTTGACGGTTAGTTTAAATAAAATTAAGAGCGTAAAGAAGCACCTATTATTGGCGTTTTTTGCCTTTGTTGTATGTTTTTATTCGAACCAGTCGGAAACATTTGCACAAGGTGATCCCGCAGTTATACAGATGTCCGGAATTATTGTGGATGGAGATAGCTCATATGGAGTGCCGGGAGTTCACATTTATATTATGCGTGCAGGATTGGGAACTGTTTCTAATCCGGTGGGTTATTTTAGTCTGCCTACTATGGTGGGCGATACCGTTATTTTTAGTGCGGTAGGTTATGAAAAACAAAGATTAATCGTACCGGATATTCGGGATAAGGGATTTACGGTATTAATCGATCTTCAAACCGATACTACTTTCCTTCCAATTATTGAAGTTTTCCCTTATCCTACAGAAGAATTGTTCAAAGAGGCTTTCCTAGCTTTGGAGCTTCCGGTGGACGAGCGTCAGAAAAATATGGAAAAAAATCTGAACCAGCAGGCACTGAACCGAATGGCTGCCTCTATTGGTATGGATGGCGGATCCAACCACCGCTACTATATGGATCAACAAGCCACAGGAATTACCAACCAATTCTTTGCCCCTTCATTTTCTATCCTCAACCCCTTTGCCTGGGGAAAATTCATCGAATCAGTTAAACGTGGAGATTTAAAAAAGAAAGATTGATGTGACCTAAAGGTTTTGATTTATAAGCGAAACCAGAAATGTTTTGTCTTTACTGTGGCACTTCCAGCCTGAAGTAATAACTTTGGGCAAGTTTATTGAAAAGAAAATAAGAAGTTGTATTATTGCGCATGTAAATAATTTGGTATATTTAAACCGCAAGGTAAAATTTTTTTCTAAGCAGGTGTAATTTTATTCCCTAATTAGAGTTTTTTCATAGAACATTTTTTAAACGATTTACACGCCAATTTTTATAATCTAAATGGGTCTTTTTGATTTTTTTTCCAGTGATATCGCTATCGATCTTGGAACTGCAAACACACTGATTTTATATAAGGGAAAAGTTGTTGTTGATGAACCTTCCATAATTGCGCTCGACCGTGCTACTAATAAAGTGATTGCTATTGGTGCCAAGGCCATGCAAATGCATGAAAAAACACATGAAAATATAAAAACCATTCGACCGCTAAAGGACGGAGTTATTGCCGACTTCCATGCTGCTGAACAGATGATTAGGGGAATGATAAAAATGATTGACATGGGCAATCGGTTTTTCACACCTTCTCACAGAATGGTAATTTGTATTCCATCAGGTATTACTGAAGTAGAAAAAAGAGCGGTAAGAGACTCTGCAGAGCATGCCGGAGCGAAAGAAGTTTATATGATACCCGAACCTATTGCTGCTGCCATTGGTATTGGGATCGATATTGAAGCACCAGAAGGCTCTATGGTCGTAGATATAGGTGGAGGAACAACCGAAATTGCCGTAATTGCACTTTCAGGAATCGTTTGTGATCAATCGGTGAGAACTGCTGGTGATGTTTTCAATAGAGATATCCTCGATTACATGAGAAGACAACATAACCTGCTCATTGGAGAAAGATCTGCCGAGAGAATTAAAATTGAAGTGGGAGCAGCCATTTCTGAGCTTGAAGAAGCTCCTGATGATTACGAAATCAGAGGTAGAGACCTGATGACGGGAATTCCAAAAACAATCAAAGTTTCCTATACTGAAATTGCTTTTGCAATTGATAAATCGATTTCCAAAATTGAGGAAGCCGTGTTGAAAGCACTTGAAATTGCTCCACCGGAACTTTCTGCGGATATTTACGATAATGGAATCCACCTCACAGGTGGAGGCGCTTTACTCAGAGGACTGGATAAAAGAATTGCACTTAAAACCAAATTGCCTGTTCATATTGCGGATGACCCATTGAGAGCAGTGGTAAGAGGTACCGGTGAAACACTTAAAAATGTTCAGGCATTTAAAGCCGTCCTAATGAGCTAATGCAATAATACCTTTGTCATTGAGGTAATTTTTTTATATATCATCATCAGTTCTTAGGGAGTAGTAGCATGCTCCTGAAACTTTAGCAAAGCGGGTTAATGCGTGAATTATTTCTATTTATTTACAAGATAAGAGTGATGCTCCTGTTTATTTTTTTGGAGCTGGTTGCGGGCTATCTTGTGGTAAAACAAAATAGTTACCAGCGATATTCCTATTTGTCCTCCTCAAACAGGATTGCCGGAAATATCTATGAGTTAACTTCTGCTGTGGTAGAACCTTTTATTTTGGGGGAAAAAGTTGAAGAACTTGCATTGGCCAATGAACAATTAAAAGAAAAGCTTTTTAATTATAGCCAAAATCAACATGGGATTTCAACTGATTCTGTAAATTCCCCCGGATCCCGATACAAAGTTACTAGTGCCAAAGTAATTAATAATTCAGTGTTGGCAAGTAATAATTTTCTGACTCTGGCGGTGGGAGCAAAGGATGGAATTGCATCAGGAATGGGTGTGATTTCAGATAACGGAATAGTGGGTAGGGTAAAATCTGTTTCTAAAAATTTCTCAACCGTATATTCTTTTTTGCATAGTGGAATTTCGGTTTCTTCGCAATTGGCAAAAGACAGTACACTTTGTACTACCAAATGGAATTCAGAAGAAACGCATAATGATTATACTGTGGCCAATTTATTATACCTTCCTCCACACGTAAAACTCGAGATTGGAGACTCTGTAGTGACTTCAGGTTACAATTCTGTATTTCCCGAGGGAATTCCGATAGGGTCCGTAAAAACCATTGATAGTGATCCTTCCAAGAGATATCAGACCATAACCATTGATCTGGCAACTGATTTCAGTAAATTAAAGTTTGTGTATGTAGTTAAAGATAATTTTAAGAAGGAAATCAGGGAGCTGGAAACTTCAAACCTAACCAATTGATATTTTTATAAATGAAATGATTTTTTCAAAAATTTAAATTACCCCTTCAGCTTGAAAATTTAAAATGCAAAAAAAGAATATTGTACATTATATAATTACCTTTTTCTTATACCTATTAGCCCAGGTGGTTTTCTTTAAAAATATTGCCTTATTTGAGGTGGCTTTTTGCTATATCTATCTTAGCTTTATTCTTCTTTTGCCAGTAAATACCCCTAAAACATCATTACTTTTAATTGGTTTCGCACTGGGTTTTGCTGTAGATATTTTCTATGATACCCTTGGGATACATGCTGCAGCATGTGTGCTGGTGGCGTTTTTCCGGCAACCCATTATTAAATTAGTGGAGCCAACTGGTGGATTCGATCCCGGTTCAAGACCGGATGTGAAGGAGCTTGGGATTTCCAAGTTTTTTACATATTGCCTAATTATGGTTTTAATCCATCATTTTTTAATGTTTTTCATCAGTTCGAGTAACCTTTCTTATTGGAACTGGACCCTGCTTTACATTTTTGCCAGTACCATTTGCACCTCTGTTTTTATTGTTTTGATTCAACAATTAAAAGGAATATATTACCGATCGAGAAGGTAATTTTCTGCTAACCTCCGATTATTTTTGGATTAGGTCAAGCAATTGATGTAATTGCTTATTGAAACCATAGCTTAGGAGAAATTATACCTCCTGCACTACCAGAAATTTAATAACTGATCACATAAATAAACTTTTCTTTGAAATGAATGCAAAAAGTAAGCTAACCAGAAAATCCTTCATGAAGGTTATGGGGATGTCTGCAGTGGCTCCATTTTTACCTAATATCACTATCGGAAGAGACCTGAGCGAAAAACAACAACACAAAATTATTCCCTCTAAATCTTCTTTAAAAAAATCACTGAAGTTTGGAATGGTAAAGGAAGACTTATCGGTAATGGATAAGTTTAAGTTACTAAAAGACCTGGGGTTTGACGGAGTTGAGCTGGATAGCCCTAATGAGTTGAAGGAAAAAGAAATTTTGGAGGCCAGGGATAAAACGGGCCTTGAAATACCCGGAGTAGTCAATTCTGTGCACTGGAAATCGCCCATGTCAGATGCTGATCCAAAAGTAAGGACAAAATGCACTGAATCCATGAAAGTTGCGCTACGGGATTGTAAAAAATATGGGGGGACAACCGTATTGCTGGTACCTGCTGTGGTAAATGAAAAAACATCTTACGAAGAGGCTTATAAACGTTCTCAGGAAGAAATAAGAAAAATTTTACCAGTTGCAGAAGAAACAGGGGTAAAGATTGCCATCGAAAATGTATGGAATAATTTTTTACTAAGTCCAATGGAAGCCGCAAGGTATATCGATGAGTTTGAAAGTGATATGATCGGCTGGTATCTTGATATTGGGAATATAGTGAGGTATGGCTGGCCTGAGCAATGGATGAGAATTTTGGGGAAAAGGGTTTTAAAACTTGATATAAAAGAATATAGCAGGAAGAAGGCGAATGATGAAGGTGTTTGGGAAGGATTTAAAGTGGAATTACTTGAAGGAGATTGTAATTGGCCCGAAGTAATGAAAGCTGTGAAAGAAGTGGGATATAGTGGTTGGGGATCGGCAGAGATTCCCGGAGGAGACAGAAACCGTCTTCAAAAAATTTCCGAGTTGATGGATAAAATTTACAAAAGCTAAAAAAGAGGGAAGTGCCAGTACTTTTTAATATTGAGCAATTTCAACTTAATATCAATAAGTTGTGGCTCCACTCTGAGTGGCTCATTAAAAGATTGTATTTTCTCTCCAATCATTGATGAGTCCCTCTTTTTTTGTTAAATGCTATCCAGTTTGAATTTCGATAGCGGCAGTCAGTTTTCCAGTATCAGCTAATCTACTACAAAATATTTCACTGAACTATCCTCCATTAAGAATTGAGCCCCTTCTGGTAATTTTGTAGAATCCATTTCTTCCAGGTATTTTTCAGAATAGATGATTTCTCCCTCAGAATCATATACCACTACTTCCCTCATTTCTTCTGTTGGCTCAATATCTTCCAAAGTAATTTCAACAAATTGATTTTCCTCATTTTCTACTTCTGATTTAGGATCAGCGTTTTGCGGTGCAACAGTAACCTTATTCAGGGCTAGTGCGGTATCACCCCTAAAAGGTTGTGTTTTTTTACTATCCTGGGCATAAAGATTCATGGCCAAAATAATTAAGCTTAAAAGAACTGGAAACAATACTGACTTTTTCATGATAGACTAATAAAATTAAAAAGTTTAAATTCATGAAATTTATTCCCAAAGAGATGCCAGTGTATGTAAGTTGCTGATAATTAATATTTTGTGAGATAGTTTTGTTTTGGAGAGCAATAAAAACCTGTACGGTTCTAAAATGGAGGTGTACGAAACCGTACGGTTTTTTGTGCTAATTTTTTAAGAAAACAGTTCAAATTTACCTCTAAATGCTAATCCACAGGATTTGGGAAAGAGGAGTAGATTCTAGAAAAAGTTTCCGTCCACCCAACTTACCAATTCTTCAAGGTTTTTAAAAGCCTTTTTGGCCTTACTCAAATCGTGATTGCCAAAAGGAACATCTCTTACTGAAAGGCAGGTAACACCTGCTGCACTGGCGGAGTTCACTCCGTTTTGTGTATCCTCAATAGCAATACAATCCTGTGGAGATAGGCCTAACCTTTCCATAGCCAGTTGGTAGCTATCCGGGTGTGGCTTACTATTGGATACATCACTTCTGGTAATAATGGTTTCAAAATGGCCGTGTATACCAACAGACTCCAAAAATGGGATAGCTGTGATAGAGGGACTTCCGGTGACCACCGCCAATTTTAGGTTTTTGTCTTTAAAATATTGAATGGATTCGTTTACAAAAGGCATGAGTCTGATTGGCAACTTTCCAATATGGCTTAAAGCTATTTTTTCCTTTTCAGCTAAAAATTGATCGGGATCTACCTTCAAATTGTACTTCTGTACTATATTTCTGGCCGTGATCGGCCCAATTATACCTGCATATTCTTCTAAAAATTCTTCTTCTGTGATTTGATAACCCATAGGCATCAGCAATACATTCCAACAATCTTTATGGAATATTTCCGAATCTACCAGGGTACCATCCATATCATATAAAACTGCTTTTAGCATGTTTTGATCATTTTTTAAGGTTCAATAAAATTTTTTTGTTCATCGAATAAGCCAACTAAAAGACTTTCTCCACTTGGTGATATTTTTAGACCACCATAAACGGCCTCTTCAAACTTTTCTGCTTTTCCTTCCTCAAAAAAATAGGCTTCTGATCCTATACTTACAAACCAGCTGTTATGGAAATATTTAATTACAGCTTCATTCTCATTGTTGGGAATGAGGTGCTCATCAACTTGAACAACGCGATCAGCTACTCCCTCTGCATTAACTGAAACCAACATATATCCTCTTGAGGGGATTTCTTTCGGAGTATAATTTCTGGTGATGGCATAACGGAGCCGCATATAATCTCCCTGCATCAGGGACCTGGGGTCTACAGGAGCCAATTCAAATAAAACCAGTTTTCCTTCTTCCAGAATGCGCTCTTTTTTAAAGATTTCATAATTAACTATCCCTATAAGGATTAAGAGGTTAAACAGGAAGAATATTTTTTTGTAAGACATTTTCTAAATGGTTTTATTTTAGAGCATGTTTAAATTTTACGTATTTCGCTGCAAATGCCCACAGAAGTGTCTGCCCAGTTTAAGAATCTCGTTTCAAAATATAATTAATTACCAGGTCCACCACTCTGCTTTTATACCAGTGTAAAACCCCCAGCTTTCCGGCCCAGCCAATTGCAAATATGGAGAATATAAATTATCCCTGGCGAAATCATTATATCTGGCTGCAGAAAATACAAACCTTAAATGTGGTCGGGACCATACACTTCTTTCTCCCCGGATAGCCAGTGTGGGAATTATGCTTATTTTTGTCATATTATACCAGGGTTGGTTTCCGTCTTTTCTTTGAGAATAATGCAATTCAGTTTGCCAGTGAAACAAATCACTGATGTAATTTACACCTTTAAAACCAATGGTAAAATCTTCTTTTCGGTTGAATACTTCCCTTCCAAAATAAGTATCTGAAATCCCTTCCGTATCAGCAGCTCCTCTGCTCTGGGCATAAATAAAATAGCCATTCAGGCTAAATTTCTGACTCATATTGAAAAGAAAATGTTCAACTATTTTAATAGAATAAGCTTTACTGAAATCGTTGGTGGTGAAATTTGGTGCACCAAAGGTTTCCCAGGTTCTGGATGATCCCCCATCACCTCCGTTGGCAAGCCGGGCTCCATATCTTACGGAAAATGAATTAAACGAGCCTTCCTGCAGCCAGTTCCAGTTACTTATCTGGTTGGATTGATGCCTGATGCCGAGAACCCAACCGTAGTCAGCCGGATAACTCACCACCAGGTCAGTCGTATCCGGAGTTGCGCCCTCGGGGTTACCCATTAAATGGTATTCTCCCAACAAGGTAATCATTTGTTCATTTCCCGACCATATATCATGCTCAATTGAAAAAACACTTCTCTCTCGTAATTCCAGGCTTGGTGTGCCGGTTTTTATGTTGATATAAAAATATGGAGGGACATTGCTACTGGTATCGGTAGTAGAAACTGCATTATAATGCAATCGGGTATTTTTATATTCTATTCCGAAACCCTGCCCGGAGTGGTCATTGAAATACCAGTGGTCGGCCATATGAAGATCCGGCCCTCTGTAAAGTCTTGCTCCTACCCACAGATTTAAGCCTGGTGTTAAAATATTTTGGGCTTCTACAAACATTTCCGGCAAGGCTATGGTTAGCCCGCCAGCACTACTGGTGTTGCTGTTGGCAAAAAGGCTAAGACTCCTGGAAAAAACTGAGGCCCTAAGTTGTACATTTATTACTGTAGAATCCGCATTTTTGAAAGGAGACATTTGAAAAATAGTACCTAATTCAAGATAATCCTGTTCTTCCATTCTTCCGCCTATACTGCCCATATTATTCAGATTCAACCGTCTGCCTACGGCTCCTCCTTCTACAAAATTCCAGTTTGTGCCTATCCTTCCATAGGACCCAACTCCTAATTTGTAATTTTCGGAAACATGAGGATATTGATAAAGTATGCCTGTTTGGGCTGTAGCGAAGTCTGCTAAAAAAACAAGAAAAATTAATAGTAAAAAGTTTCGCATTAGTATTAAAGAGGAAAAGGTGATTTAAAATCTAAAAATAGAAAATATCTTGAGGTAAAAGAGCAGGAAGGGTGCTATTTTGAAAATATAAACCCCGAAATCTGTTACAATGCCCAATTTTACCATAATTAATTTTCTTCGGTTTTTTTGATAACTACCTCTGGGAAAGATCAAAGGAAGGAAATACCATTATGCAGTCATCTTTGAAGTTTGTCCTGAAATTTAAATTTTTTATCAAAACACCTCTCATAATCAATTAGTTATAATTAAATTTGATAAGTGTTATTATTTTAATTTATAAAGAAAGATGTTTTATGAATTTGTGGGCAAAAAATGGTTTAAGTGGTTTGTGCTCATTCTAATTTTCCCCCTCCTTGGGCATTATGTTTTGGAGGAAGCTCCTATTTTAATGCGGGCGAACAAATTAAAAAAACTGGAAAATAAAACCACAGGCAGGCTTATTTCCATTGAACCAAAACAAAATATTTATCAGACTTTAACTGGGAATTATATAAAGCTGAAAGGATACTATCTCACTTATTCCTTTCAACTTGAGGAACAGGTTTATAAAAAAACAGAATACATTGAGGTTAGTATTTCCAATAAAATAGCGCTTGAAAAATTGACCAGTGGGAAAAACAATAAATTGATTATTAAATATAGCGAAGCAGATAATGAAGATTTTATGGTAGATCTTTAGGACGTTGAAAAATTGTAACATAATTATGAGCGTTAATTTGTTGGAAGAAATCATCAGAAATGCTGCACCTGCGAAAATTTTCCCCATAGCCTTTCTTATTGCTTGGAGTGGGGTTCCGGTATTGGTGTATAAGGGATTTCCTAAGTCAATTATAAATTTAAAGGCTGAAATTGATCGTAAAATAACAGGTCTTTCACCAGAAAACCCTGGGAGTAAATGGCCCAAAACCACCCTTGGGTGTTTGAAAGCAGGTGAAAGTCTGAGTGATCAGGATATATTGGTTTTAAAAAATATCTGTGATGAAATGAGTACAAAAATAGACGCTTATTCCGGGTTCACTATACGGGAATTAAGTGTGGTACTCATACAGGACAGAACTGCTGAAAGACGCCTTTCCACTTTCAAAATTCCATTGAATTCAGAAATGGAACCAGAGATAGATTTTGAAGCTAAAGCAGTAGAAAAAGTGATTCAGGAATTTGAATATGAAAATTTGTCCATTTATGCTGAAAAAATTAAAATGGAAGGACACCGACAGTCACATTATCAGCAACCCTATATTTGTTCCACTTTAGTTTATGATTTGCCAGCCAATCAGCCAGATTATTTTTCTCATTTCGCAAATGTGGTAGATAAAGCACTTCCAGGAAAATATATGTGGTTTCATCCCACCAGCCGACATATTACTATCCGGGCACTGATCGGAAATCAGGAATCCAAATGAACCTGAAAGGTAGGAAATTGGTTTGCCTCTCTATAATGCACATTACCACAACAAAAGGCAAAAATGAGATTGGTTGTAAACGATACCCTTGATGGCTATTTTGAATTATCTACACTAAATGAAATTCCCTTAAAAAATGGGAGTTTTGACCTGGAACATTTTGGAATATTAGTAAATTTTGGAGGACCTCTTAGTTTCAGGAAGGATTTTATTCCCCAAACTATCGAAACCAATCAGATTTGTTCATTTTCTCCAGGAGGGAAAATCACAGCGCTAAACACCACTGATGAAAACCATTTCCTTTTGCAGTTTAATAAGGCATTCTATTGTATAGAAATACATGATAAAGAGGTTTCCTGTAATGGGCTGTTATTTAATGGGCTTTCTTCATTGCCCATTCTTCAGATGGATGAAAAGGAAAGGGAATCGTTTCAACTGCTGAAAATGGTATTTTTGGAAGAACTTGAACATCAGGATCATATCCAACGGGAAATGTTGCAATTGCTGTTAAAACGCCTAATCATAAAAACCACCAGAATTGCCAGGCAACAATTAATTCAAAAAACCGGAATCAAGGACGAAGAAACCGATTTGTTGAGGGCTTTTAATGCATTGGTGGAGAAACATTTTAGGGAAAAACATAAAGTAGCCGATTATGCAGATATGCTTTTCAAATCTCCCAAAACCATTGCTAATTTATTTCTGAAACTGAGCGAACAAACTCCTTTGGAAATTATTCATCAGCGGATCATTTTAGAGGCAAAAAGGCTATTATATTATACTGATAAACCAGCCAAGGAAATTGGATACGAACTTGGCTTTTCCGAGCCCTCTCAATTCAGCAGGTTGTTTAAAAAAATCACAGGCCAGTCACCTTCTGAATATAAACAGGTAGTCGGAGTTCCGGCTTCCTGAGGGGTTTAAAACTCAAGCTACACCTCGGAATTATTGCTATCTAAAAGCTATTAAGAATTGTGCTTAAGCCTTAATCTCCTGTGGCGGAATACCTAATTTTTTCATGGTGACTATTTGTAGAAAAACAAGTGCAAGCATGGTCACACCACCTGTTACCCAGAAAGTGTATTTAAACATTTCAGGATCATTCATAAAGATAAGACTGGAAATGACAGATCCCAGAAATATGCCTAATTCCAAAGATATATAGGCAGTGGCCATGGCTTTACCCCTTTGGTCTTCCAGACTTAAATCGATGGTCCAGGCAAACAAGGAGGGGGTGTTTAATCCTACTCCAACTCCAAAAAATATGGCAGAAATGGCAAATAAGATAAAGTCTTCTACAAAGCCGAGCAAAATCATGGAAATTACTAAAAATGAAAGGGCTACTTTTACCACTGGAGTCCTTCCGTATTTATCAGAAGCTTTGCCCCCTAAAATTCTTACCAGCAGCGAGGAGATGGTAAAAATGGTATAAAATGTTCCCCTGTTTTTTATGCCCAGGTGATCGCTTAAATCGGGAATTATGGTAAGTACTGTCCCAAATGAAAAAACTGAAATCATGACTATAATTCCGGGAATAATTACCCTGTTTTCAATGATTTCATTCGGGGAAATTAGCAACAATTTTCCACTGAATTTTTGCTTATTTTCCAGTGTTTCTTTCATGCCTACTAAAACCAAAATAGAAAGCAGGGCGAAAAGAGAGGAAGTATAAAAAAGCACATTGATGGAATAGTGCAAAACCATCCACCCACCAAGAGATGGGCCGCTGGCAATGCCCATACTGCTGCAAAACCCAAGAATCCCCAGGGCTTCTCCTCTCTTCTGATAGGGTATAATATCAGCTATGTATGCTGAAGTGGCTGTGGGTTTAAAACCTGTGGACATGCCATGAACCAGCCTTAAAAATAAAAACCCGGAGACTGAAGTGAGCACCGGGTAAAGAAAACCGCAAATAATACAAATAAAAACCCCGTAAATCATAACCGGGATTCTACCAATGGTATCGGTTAATCTCCCGCTAAAAGGTCGGGAAAACATGGCCATAATGGTGAACAGGCCAATAATCAGTCCTTTATAATCCTCTCCACCCAGGCTGGTAAGGTAGGAGGGGAGTTCCGGAATAATCATATTGAAACTTCCGAAAAAGAGAAAGGAACTCATGCAAAGCAGCCAGAACTGCAATGTGTAAATACGTGGAGTTTCATTGGGCATAATGGCATGGGATGTAATTAACATCCGAAAAAATCATTAAGCCTGCAAAGGTATGGATTTCCACAATTTTGAATAGTAGATTAGATTTTTTTTTCAGGCATTAACAAATTAATTGTCCCTGATATCCAATCAAGGTTGTTTCCTCCCATTTTGAACACTTAGTGCTTGTTTAAGTTTAGTTTTCTTCAGCAAATTTGTTCATTTTCAATCCAGGAAGATAAAGTTTAAATATCTTCTTAATGAAAATTTGCCAGATCCTGTTCTACTTCTATCCTTAATTTTTTTGGTTTTGAGAACGAAGTCATACTTCTTTTTGCCGAACTTAATGAGGCCCAGGGGATAGATTTTTCAGGTAAGTATAAGTTTGTCAGGTTTAATTGAAGTTTTTTTGTTTCAATAAATCGATCCAACTTTCTAAACCAGGCTGCTATCTCCTCTTTTTCCCATTTGGTCAATCGATTAGCCATAGGTGAACAGTTAAAAAAATGATTATCAATACGATTGTGAAATACTGTTCCAAGATAGCTTTTTACTTATTGAATATTACGGCAATTAATGTTAATGAAAGTAAATGATTTGTTAACAAGACTTAATAACAATACTAAAAATGGGAAATTAATCGTTTGGCTTTCCTGTTTTTAAAAAATTAAGCAAAATATCCATTTTCATTTCAGTTTCCCTCCATTCCTTATCTGGTACAGAATCTTCGGTAATTCCAGCACCTGCATATAGTAAAATGGCATCATTTAGAATTTGTAAACACCTGAGATTCACAAAAATATTGGTTTTGCGCTGTATGTTTACCGGACCAAAATATCCGCTATAAAGTGAGCGATCATAGCCTTCATTTTCCAGGATATAGGCTAAAGATTTTTCTTTTGGCATTCCGCAAACTGCTGAGGTGGGATGAAGTAATTTCAACATTACAGAGCCAAGTTGTGGAAAATTGGTAGCAATGGTATCTACCGTAAAGTCAGTTCTTAAATGGAGCAGAGAACCCGCTGCCACAGTTTTGGGCCCCAGTTCTTCAAATTCCCTTAACCGAATTTTTTTAAAGCAATTGATAATATAACGGCTTACCAGTGCCTGTTCTTCAATTTCTTTTTGGGTCCAGCTGGCTTCCGAAAGGTTTTCAAATTTGTCTTTGGGCTGTGTGCCTGCCAAAGAAATGGTAGTGAAAATTTTCTTTTCATCTACCTTTATAAGAATTTCCGGAGTTGCGCCTATCCATGTACCAAGCCCTGGGACAGATATTAGGGAGATAAATGCCTTTGGATAATTTTCACAAAGGATATTAAAATAATCAACCGGATCGAAATTTTCAGGAATAGCTACTTTTTTGGTTCGGGAGAGGACCACTTTCTGCATCTCATGTTCCCGAATGGCTGCAATACTTTTTTCTGTGATTTCAATAAAATGTTCCTTGGTGTGGGGCAGGTCATTTACTTCGGCAAGATGATACTCCGGAAGAAAATCATGATTGCGTTTTAAGGTTTCTTTAAGTGCCTTGGTAAATTTCTCTTTATTTTTTTCTTCAGTAGAACCAAACTCCTGGCCGAATAAGCTTTCTTTTAGCTCAAAAGAAGAGGAATTATAATATAAATCGGCTCGAATAAAATAATTGGTATCTTCATTATTATTGAAAGGGGAGATGATAAATCCTCCAGGCATTTCTTCTAAATCATGTGAAGCTACTTTTAGCTCACCTGAAAAATCTACAATGGCGTGTTTATCGGTTTCATTGGGCAATCTCCAGAAAACCACTGGCAGGTTATTGGATGAAACAGCAGTAAGCATTCCCTTCAAAAGAATGGATTCTTTTTCACATAAACCGGTAAATTGATTTAAAATGGTTTCCAAACTGGTTGAATTTTATGTTAATGCGCAAATACCCTCTTCAGACTAAAATAGCGCCAAATTATTTTCCCATTGCAAAGAAAAGAAAGACCGATCAATATTGTTGTATAATTATCTGATCATTCTTCGGGTACTTAATAGCATAACTAAATTTCAAGGTTTTAGTTTCGGAAGGTTTGAGGTCCATTTTCCATTCCAGAATACCGGTATTGGCATTGTAAGATGCTCCTTTACTTTCTTCCAGTGTCACTTCCACCCGACTGTCTTTTGAAACCGGAACATTGTCTTTTACAAACAAGGTAATGTCTTCTGTTTTCGTATTTCTAATCGTAATTTCAAACCCCTTGCTTTCCTTCTTGTTAGCTCCAATGGCTTTCTTTTCGTTGTATTCCCCGAGGCTTTTCCGGTTAATCACCACATTTTTATCTGTTCCCAGAGATAGAGAAAGTGTATCTGTAAGATTATCAGTGGCCAGTTCGGAAGAGCCTACAAAGGTGCCTGAAAAATAAATATTCATGGTACCCGGAAGTAAATTATATTGCTCCCAGTTGGTGATATTCGCAATTAAGTAGGCGTCAGGATCTAATTGTGGGATGGCATGATGCACAAAATTGGCTTCAATATTTTCATTGGCAATTTCCACCAGTTTTTCATTGCCATCAGAAGGGATGTCGTAGGGAATGCTAATGACGAAATTGGTGGCCAGTGTACTTTTTACTGCGGAAGTATAAGATGCTGCAGTTTCAGCATCTCCCCAGTCATCATCAAATCCGCCCCATTCATCTGCTTCAGCTTCTAATACCAATTCTTCCTCTGCATAATCCTGTAACACAGGAGCCTGGACAGCCTGTTGCTTGGCTCTTTTATTATATGTGGGAGGAACGTAAAGGTTTACATAGGAAGTGCTTAATTCTGGCAGACTGCCATTGTAAGTAGGGTTTATAGTGGACAAAGTCAGTTTTACATCCTTCCAGTCAATACCTGAATTCTGGAAAACGAAAGCCTTATAGTCCAGTTCAATTGGGGATTTGGTATCTACCGCCCGAATATCATAGGTAGGATACCAGCCACAATTATTCACCAGATATTTTACTTCCAGGCCAATTCTCTCCGAAGAAGTTGCCGAAAAAGTAATTTCAATTTCACTGGTCCTTTTATCCCGAATGGCATTAAGTTCTCCCAATTGCTGTCTTACGGCTTCAAGCGATTTTTGAATTTCCACTTGTTCCTTGCTAATCCTTCTGAGTTCTTTTTTTATTCCGGTCAGTTTGGTGGAATAAAAATCAGTCATTTTTTTTAATTCATCCACACTTACTCCATTCTGGGTTCCCCCAATAGACAGGTTTTTTTTTAATAAAGTTTGCTCTCCCTGTAGCACTTCTATTTTATCATTATTCAGGTTATAGGCTTCACTGTAATAAGCTACTGAATCCCTTAAAATTTTCACCTTTTGGCTGAATTTCGTTTTTTGCAGGTAATTATACTGGTGTTTGATACCCATAATTACCGCCTTTCCTTTGGCACTCACCTGAATACTCTGGTTATCGATATTGGGGGAGAGTCCTTCGAGAATAACTTTGGTTTGTCCTGAAGAAACAGAGGTGAGGGCCGAGCGGGTAATTTGTGCATTGGAAAGAAAAACCGTGATATTTTCAATCTTCGAATCCACCCGAACTTCCTTTATTTCCTGGGCATACAAATGGAAAGTTGAACAAATAAAAATAAAAGCAAAGCAATGGGCTCTCATAAACGTGATAGATAGTGGTTAAGATTAAATGGTTTAATGGAAATAAAAAGGGGCAGGAATTTTACTCCGATTCCCTTTTATTCAGCTTCTCTACTTTTGTGACAAAGTATTTGGTATCACCTCTCCAGAAAAATTTGGTGAATTTTTCCTGATAGTGCAGTTGCACTCTTTCACCGGAAATTTGTGCTTCATTTAGGGCTTCTAAAACCTCCTCTTTTCCAGGATCTACTGAAAAATCCCAGGGATCATTGATTGTGCCTACATCCAGCTGGCCTTCATGTGTTTTAAATAATACCCCTCTTTTGCTAATTTTCATTACGATACCGCCACGTGTGCCTGAACTGTAGTTGGCAAAGTAGAAAAATAAAAATACCAGAATTAATATTCCGATTACGCCAAAAATAATTTTCTTAAGTATGGATTTAAATTTTGGGTTCATTTTTTTCGAATTGAGTTAAAAAATTTTAGGGCAATTACCCTTTTTTATGGCTAGTGCTTTTATGTTGTAATTGTATGAGTTGTAAATATAAATTTATGTAACTAATTCTTGAGGAAAATGGGGAAAATTCCTGTATTATCTTTTTTGAATAATATTCTGTAATCTTAACCCAATTGTTCACTTGTGCTAGAATATGATTTTCAATGTCTTGCTGAATTTCGAACGCATTTCCAATAACATTTAGACGCTGTTTAGATAAAAAAGTCTAAGAGATAGCTTTGAACCAGAAATAAGGAATTAAACAAAAAAAGGATGCCGAAGCATCCTTTTCCTAATTTCAATTCTCAGAATAATTATCCAGATCCACACTATCCACATTGAAAAATTTAATCTGTTTATTGTCATCCAGTGTAATTCCCACCACGGAATCTTTGGAGATTTTTCCTGCCAGAATCTCTTTCGAGAGTTCATTAAGTACTATATTCTGCAAAACTCGTTTCAGTGGCCTTGCCCCATATTGAGGATCAAAACCAACTTCTCCTACCATATCCATCACTTCAGGGGAAGCTTCCAACACAATACCCGACTCATTCAGTCTTTTCTGGATTTCTTTAAACTGAATCTCCACAATTTTCCTGATATCTTTCTTGGTTAATGGCTGGAACATAATCAATTCATCAATCCTGTTCAGGAACTCCGGCCTAACCGATCGCTTCAGTAAATCAAAAACCTCACTTTTGGTTTCGGCAATTACTTCTTCCTTATTGGTCTCATTCATTTTACCGAAACTTTCCATAATAATATGTGAGCCAATATTGGACGTCATGATAATAATGGTATTTCTAAAATTCGCCACACGTCCTTTATTATCTGTCAGCCTGCCATCGTCAAGCACTTGCAACAAGATGTTGAATACATCCGGGTGCGCTTTCTCAATCTCATCCAGTAACACTACCGAATAAGGCTTCCTTCTCACAGCTTCGGTCAACTGTCCACCTTCATCATATCCCACATATCCGGGAGGTGCGCCTATTAGCCTGCTCACCGCATGCCTTTCCTGAAACTCCGACATATCGATTCTCACCATTGCATTTTCATCATTGAACAGGTAATCGGCCAAAGCTTTGGCTAACTCCGTTTTACCCACACCAGTTGTTCCCAGGAAGATAAATGAACCAATCGGTCTTTTAGGGTCCTGCAAACCAGCCCGGCTTCTTCTTACCGCATCTGAAATGGCACTAATCGCCTCTTTTTGTCCGGCAACTCTTCTGCCCAATTCAGTCTCCAGATGCAATAGTTTTTCCCGATCACTTTGCAACATTTTATTCACCGGAATCCCGGTCCACTTAGAAACCACATCGGCAATATCTTCAGCTGTAACTTCCTCTTTTAAAAGCGGTTTGTTACCAAGTTTATCCGGTAACTGATTTTGCAATTCTTCCAGTTTTTCTTCGGCCGCCTTAATTTTCCCATACCTGATTTCCGCTACCGCACCATAATCTCCTTCTCTTTCAGCCCTTTCTGCCTCCACTTTAAAATGCTCGATATCTTCCTTGGCTTTCTGTATCCCTTCAATGACTTCCTTCTCACTTTTCCATTTGGCAGTTAAGCTGTTTTTGGTTTCGGATAATTCAGCGATTTCCTTGGATAAAATACTTTCTTTTTCCTTGTCTTTTTCCCTTCTAATGGCCTCCCTTTCAATTTCCAGCTGCATAATTTTCCGCTGAATCTCGTCCAGTTCTTCAGGTAAAGAATCAATTTCGATTCTCATTTTAGAGGCAGCTTCATCCATTAAGTCAATGGCCTTGTCAGGCAAATACCTTTCGGTTATGTACCGATTAGAAAGTTCCACTGAGGCAATGATGGCATCATCTTTTATCCTTACCCCATGATGCACCTCATATTTTTCCTTAATTCCTCTCAGAATAGAAATGGCATCCGGGACAGAAGGCTCATTAATCATTACGGTCTGGAATCTTCTTTCCAGTGCCTTATCCTTCTCAATATACTTTTGGTATTCATCCAGGGTAGTGGCCCCAATAGACCTGAGTTCTCCCCTTGCCAGTGCAGGTTTTAACAAGTTGGCTGCATCCATGGCCCCATCTCCACCAGATCCGGCTCCAATCAATGTGTGGATTTCATCAATGAAGAGCACGATTTGCCCCTGTGCATCCACTACTTCCTTGATGACTGATTTCAATCTTTCCTCAAATTCACCTTTATACTTGGCGCCAGCCACCAAAAGTCCCATATCCAGGGCTACAATTTCTATGTTTTTCAGGTTTTCAGGCACATCTCCATCTACTATTCGCTGGGCAAGTCCTTCGGCAATGGCTGTTTTTCCCACACCCGGAGTTCCCACTAGCATTGGATTATTCTTAGTCCTTCTGGATAAAATTTGTAAAACCCGCCTGATTTCATCATCTCTTCCGATTATTGGGTCGAGCTTCCCGGATTTTGCCAGTTTGTTTAAATTCTGCGAGTATCTTTCTAAAGATTTGTATTTGGCTTCTGCATTCGGATCTTTTACATGGTCTCCTCCTCTCAATTCCTGAATGGCAATTTTGAGGTGTTTTTCATTAAAACCGAGTCCTTTTAGCAGACTGCCCACCTTGTCATTTTGCTGTAAAATAGCCAGCAAAATATGTTCTATGGCAATAAAATCGTCCTTAAATTCTCCTTTATATTTCTCTGCTTTACTAAAAATTTTAGCCAGATCATTAGAGAAATAAGGATTTTGTGCATTTGACTTTGGATAAGCTGTAACAATTGCTTCCAGCTGATCTTCCAGATAACTTTTATTTATGTTCAGTTTTTTGATAATAAAGGAAGTCAAATTTTCATCTACTGCCATAATTCCCTTCAGCAAATGACCACTTTCAATGATCTGCTGTTGGTTGGCCTGGGCTATATCAGCAGCTTTCTGAATAGCCTCCTGAGATTTAATTGTATAATTGTTGAAATTCATGACTTATAAATTTTTGGCTGAAAAAATACACTCTCTGGTGGTCCAGAGAAAGTGTTTCAATAAACCTTTTATCAAAATACCTTCCATTGGGGAATTTTCATATGTTTTCTGTCATTTTAACACGGAGGTAAATAAATATTCAGACAAAATTTCCTGATTATCAGTAATTTATAGGTTTTTAAGTGACAGAATTTCAGTAATTGAGATTTATTTTCCCGGAAGAACCAATCCATTCACATATTCCTGAATATCCGGGAAAAATTGCTGAAAGTCGGAGAGAAATGCCTGATAATCTTTTTCCAGGTCATGAAGGGCTAATTCAAGTTGGGTGGGTTCCAGTGTTCTTCTGTCAATTCCCTGGAGGGACTTTTGAATGCCCCAGAATTGCGCATAGTTTAAAAGCCAGTTCTGGCTCACCATGTATGGTAAAAAATTTTGGACTTTTAGGGGTAAAATTTCCTGGTGGGTGGTGAAAACCTCATACACATTCTGGCTAAAAGTTTCTAGGTCATCCATATGATAATTGTCCCAGTTGGCTGCCAGAAAGTGGTCATAGAATACATCTACAATAATGCCCGAATAGCGCCCGAACCGGGGTCTGAGTCTGTTGATACTTTCTTTTACCACCGGGTGCGTATCCGTGTAATAATCAATTTTTCGGTGGATGAGAATCCCTTTTTGAATTTCCTCCTCATAATTCAGATACTTTTTCCCTTTCACAAAATCCCCAATAAAGTTACCGATCATCAGCAAATCAGAGTTTTGGGAAAGATATATATGAGCAAGGAAATTCATAAGTGTTGTTTATGTAGAAAGATAAATATAATGAGGACTGGCTATAGTTCCAATTTTTGAAATAAGATAGAAATAACTTGAAATACTGTAAAAATAAAACCGTATCGGGTGATTTATGCAGCTTAGAAAATTTTGGTGCGGAAACCCTACATTTTCGTAAACACAAAGGCTTAAATTAAAATAAGTAACTTCTATCCTTCCCCCGACCCCTTCCAGAAGGGGTTAGGGGAAGGTTTTTAAAGTCTCACAATTCCATTGCAAGTATTAAACTGATACCATAGGAATTATTACAGCCCTTTTGTTTTTCTCACTAATCTAAGAATAGATTCTTCATTATTGAAATCAGGAATTTCATCCAGGGCAATCCATTTCAAATCAATGGACTCATCACTGATCACCAGTTGCTGCGATTTATCCGCCATGAATGCAAATCTGACATCATAATGAAAATGTGCCGGAACTCCTTTTCTTTCGGGAATCTCATGCACATCAATATCGAATATTTCCCGATTGACCTTCACAAAATTTTGAAGACCGGTTTCTTCCTCAGCTTCTTTTAAAGCCACATTCAAAATATCACCATCTCCATCACTGTGGCCGCCAGGCTGCAACCATTTTTCAAGCTTTTTATGATGGATAAACAGGGCAAATGTTTTCGATGGATCAATAATCCAGGCCGAACCAGTCACCTGTCCCTTCAGGTTCGATCTTAAAAAACAATCTTCATTTTCCTGAACAAAGGAAATAGTGCTTTCCAGCATAGCTTGTTCATGGGAATCAGTTGTAGTATAACTTTGAAGCTGGTCGAGTAGTTTTTTTCTGTGCATTTTAAAATTAGCTAATTGGCTAAAGTTTGTAACTGAAACCGAATGAGGAAGAGGTCAGATGAAGCAAAATGACCTAGTCATACTGCTGAGCAGCTTTTAAAAGCTCCTTTTTTATTTCTTCCCTCACTGGAGCGGGCTCTAAAACTTTCACCGCATTGCCATAACCCAAAATCAGATTTTTTAATTCAAAGTTGAATACCAAATCCAGTTCAATCCTGAGTTCCTCATCATTATCCAGTACAATGTTTTGTGAACTATGAATGGGTTGGGCTTTTACATAATTGCCCAAAAATGGCGTAAATGAAAGTACAATTTTTCCATGTTTTTCATTAAGAGCAGTAATCCCATAACAGTTCTTGAAGAAATTATCTGCGTCAAAACCTACTTTCTCCTTGGGTAGGTAGGTCTCTTCCAGTTTGGCAAAACTGGTGATTCTGTCTACTCCAAAAGTCCGGACTTCTTTGTATTCCACGACATAGCCTACCAGATACCAGAGGTTTTTAAACTCCTTCAGCAAATAAGGATGAACCGTATAGGCCTTGTCCTTTTCTGCATTAAATTTCCTGTATTCAATCTGGATGACATGCTGGTCGGCAATTACCTGAATCAACTGACTTAAATTGTCGCTGCCTTTGAAATAGGGAGATTTATCAATCTGGATAAATTTATCCACTGCCATGGAATCCCTGCCAAAGTTTCGGGTGATTTCCAGCCCGTCAAGTACTTTGTCAATCGCATTGGAAAATTCTCCGAAAATGGGCATAAACCTGAATTCTTCCAGAAATGTTTCCACAAAACCCAGTGCTACCAGGTTTTCTTCAGTGAGATTTACGGAAAGAAGCTTGAAAGAAGGATCTGCATAATAATACCCTTTCATTCTTTTATTATATTCAACAGGCGCATCGAATTCCAGCCGCATGGCATTCAGGTCTTTTTCGATGGTGGAAATGGATCGCACCCCAAATTTTTCCTCACAGGCTTCTAAAAGATCCTGCTTGGTAGGATACTGATGTTGCTTGTCCCGCAACATTCTGTCAATAAGTAAATACCTGAAAAAAGCTAGTTTGCTGCTTGGCATAGTCTGTTTTAAGGAATTTAAAAGGTTATTTTAATTAGAAATCAGACAAAGTTAAAATTATTCAATTTTGTCCTAACTGGTTGATAAAGAGATGGAATTTTACCAAAAAAAGAGGCATTGAATAAAATTCCTGAACTTTATCATGCCTAAATTTATAAAAACATCCTAATTGTCACTACCTTGAAGAATTAAATTCTGTTTGCCAGGGGTATGATATTGCCAACAAAAATATTTAAAGGAGCTTAATGGAGGAAAAAACACAGCAAAAGAAAGTTACACGAAAAGTTATTCACTACCTAATTGCCAATCATATTATCCGGAAAGAAAAGGGTAGGGATTTATTCAGTCAAACGGGAATTTATCCTAATGAAAAAGCCTGGCTGAAGTTTTTAAATCAGTCTTTGATGGTGTTGGGAGTGGTGTTTTCCGTGTGTGGGATTATCTTCTTTTTTGCCTACAATTGGACCGAAATGCATAAGTTTTTCAAGTTGGGCCTGATCGAGGCTGGTATAATCGGAGTAGCCCTGTTTATCTTTTTTAAAAAACCAGAAACTTTTGCCTTTAAAATCGGACTGACTGCCCTGGTTTTGATTACAGGAGCATTATTCGCCACTTTTGGACAAATTTACCAAACCGGAGCCAATGCCTACGATTTTTTTCTCAACTGGACTCTGGTAGTAACTATTTGGGTAATAATTAGTCGCTTCCCGCTCTTGTGGTTGATTTATTTGATTTTAATCAATACCACGGTAGTACTTTATGCCGAGCAGGTATTAAGGCACGATGAAGAAACCGAGTTATTTGTGGTGTTATTGGGAATAAACGGAGTTGTCCTGTTGGTTTGGGAATGGTTTTCTTATCATCAGAAAAGTTTCTCCAGGGCCCGTTGGTTTCCCAGAATTGTGGCGATGGCCCCAATATTAATCCTCACTGTTTTAACCAATTCGGGAATTGACAATAGTTTTCACAAATGGCCGGAAGTTTTGGGCGGGGTGATGTATGTACTAATGATACCCGTATGCTATTTCATTTATACCAAAATTATCCGGGATCTTTTTATCTTGGTTTTACTGGCCATTTCCCTCATTTCTGTTATCAATTTTCTGATTTTTGAAAAAGCTCCGGATGATCTTGAGGCATTTTTCCTTTCTGGATTTTTTAGTATTGCTATGACGGTATTGTTGGTTTGGCAATTCGTAAGGTTGGGAAAACAATGGAAAGAAGAGGTAGAATAAAAAGTGGAAACGCTGGATCAAAATTCTGAATCAAATAAGAAGAAATGGAAAATAATTTAACCATCAAAAAAATGACAGACTCCCTTCAGGAAGAGGGGATTGAAACCGGATTTACGGAAAAAGAAGATTTTTTGGATACCCTGGGAGAAGAAAAGGATGTGGGAGGCTGGTCTGTAAAAATATTTTCCATAATAGGTGCATGGATTGGGGCCTGTTTGTTTATGGGTTTTCTGTTTTTAGTACAGTTGTTTGAATCCACTTCAGGTTTATTTCTGGTGGGATTGTCTCTTACCATTAGTGCGGTGATTGGCTCTCATAAGTTTCGGAAATCTATATTTTTAGAGCCTTTTACCCTTGCTATGGGTATAATTGGCCAGATTTTGATTATTGCAGGAGTTGGGACCAGTGAGCTTTTTAGTGGAAGCCAATGGCATTACCTTTTTTGGGCAGGCGTTTTAGTGGAAGCCATCATATTCTACTTTACCTTAAATCCCCTGCAAAAATTCCTTTCCCTGTTGTTGATCAACATTTTTTTACTCAGTTTTTTCGGGATAGAAAAGCTTTATGAAGTGGTACATTTCATTGTGGGAATCCTGGCAATGAGCTTTACTTTTTTATGGCTTTATGAAATTGATATACTAAAAAAACATAAGCTGGCTTTTCAGAATTATTTCCCTGTTTTATATGCCATCATGACTTCCCTGATTGTAATTTTAGCATTTACAGTTAATAAGGATTGGTATTCTGAAATCGCTGAAGTGAATTTGTGGTGGATTTCTTCCATTTTCTTAATTGCCTGTTGTTTGTATACCGTCCATCATATTTTAAAGCATTTTCAACTGAACAGACATTATTATCTCATTCTAGGGCTTTCTATAGCGCTTTTATTACCCAGCTTTATAGCTCCCGGCCTGGCGGCTTCTCTGTTGATATTACTAATAGGGTTTTATAAAGGTCATAAAATCACGCTTGGCCTGGGACTCCTTTGCCTTATTTATTTTATGAGTGCCTTTTATTACAATCTCAACACAACCCTCCTCATTAAGTCATCATTGTTATTTACTTCTGGTGTATTGTTTTTTAGTGGGCGGTATATTTTGAATTATATTTTCAGAGTGGAGGGGATATGAGTAAAGTCTTCAGATTTGTGAAAATCGCCAATAAAGCGTTTTGAGGATACAAAGGCAAATTCCTCTATCGAGACAGTTCAGGATTTTCCAATGTTAAGTTTTTAGTGAAAAGGGAAAAAATCCCTCTTTTCGTTTTAATTTAACATGTCTTTATTGTTAATTTTATGTGAACTGAAATATTTTTTATTCATATTCCATTCACATCTAATGCAAAAGAATGTTTACCCTCTTCTCCTTATTATTTTAGCTTTCATTTCTTCCTGTGAATCTGATGTTTTTAGTCCCAGGGTTTTACCGGCTCCTTTACTTCAGCCTCAAAAATCGAATCAAACAGAAAGCCTTAGATTTGGAGGTTTGTTTCATACCCGCTCTACCGTTTGGGATTTGGCTGGTGCTGAGGAACATTATCTTAAAAACTTTGATATCAGACATTATTCAGCACTGGATTCTATTGTCTTTTCCCCCATGATCAGTGCAAACGACAGTGAAGGCCAGGTGTATGTGGAGTTGTTTAACCTAACCGATAATGTTCCGATTATTAATTCCCGATTGACCAGCCGCTCAGGCAGTTTCGATCCGGTGTTTACCAGAAATATTCTGCGTTATTTCCCTTCTAAAAAAATTGACCTTGCCCTTAGAATAAAAAGTGAAACAGGTGAGGAGGTTTCCGGTTATTTTGCGAATTTGTTTGTTTATAAGTCTGTTGTGGAGTAAAGTTTTTTAGTTCCTTCATTCTTATTAAATCTATTGAGGTAAAAATTGTAAAATTAGACAACTAAGAACATAAAAAAACAAGGGAATCCCGATGGAATTCCCTTGAGTAAGTTTTAAACTAAAGACAAAAAGCAACTTATAAATCCATTTACTTTTTGGATTAAAAAGTAATTATTTTATTGACCACATTTTGGTATTGATGTCATCGGCACCCTGCCTTGAAATGGCTTCCTGGTAATTGTCACCATTCAGCGTTTGTTGGTCATCAGGGTATAAAAATCTAACAGGAACTTCATCTCCATTTACATTGTCAGGACCAGGCTGGATAAATGAAGGAAGTCCGGTTCGTCTAAAATCATACCATCCTTCAAAGCCGGTAAGGAAGGAATTGATCCATTTTTGAGTTATAATGGTTTCCAATTTTCCATCGTATGCTACACCGTCCTGTGCTAAGTAAGCATCTGTGTCCTGAGCTACTTCCCAGTATTCGAAAGAGGCTTTTACACCATTTTCATAAAATGTTTTGGCATCACCGGAAATCCATTCTTTTTGTGCAGCTTCCGCTAATAAGAATTGTAATTCCCCATAGGTCATTACAATGGCATCTACGGCATTTGGCTCTTCATAAAGAATTTGCCCGCATCGGGAAACGTTTAATGCCCCGCCATTGTAAGTGGACGCATTATTTTCACTCAAACCATTAGGCATGCCGGAGAATACCGGATCAGCTGAACCAATGCTTGCATCAGTTGGCCGAAACCATCTTGATAATCTTTCGTCATTAAATTGGTTCAACCGGTCTTCTATGGTGTGGCTTAGTCTGTATTCATCGAAAGAACCTACTCTGTATACGTGTACAGGCCAGGTACTGGGCTGCGATCCATAATACTCCATTACCGCATTATCTTCGTTTCCTTCAAAAATTGGCTCATTGGCAACAATAGACTGTAATTCTGCACTCACATCTTTTTTGTTGGAGATTCTTACCAGAAATCTGATCCTTAAAGCATTGGTAAACTTTCTCCAGTTTTCAATATCGCCATCAAAAAGCAGGTCTCCTCCCTGGATGCCTTGTCCACTTTTGAAAAGTTCGTTAGCAGTAGCCAGGTCCGCAAGAATGCCATTGTAAATATCTTCCTGAGCATCATATTTAGTCTGGAAAATTCCATCAGATTTACCACTGATTGCCTCAGAATAAGGAATATCCCCCCAATTGTCAGTTAGTAAAGAAAAAGTCCAGGCTTTCATGACCAGAGCCATTGCCTGATAGCTTTGGTTTCCCAGTTCAATACTTATCTCCTCCAGGTTTTTAATATCCCTTAAGTTGCCATAGTAAGTATTCCAAAGACCTGATTCACTTCCCCATAAATATCTATCGAAATCGGTGAAGTTAATTTTTGCAGTATGTTGGGCTATAATATTACCTTTATTCCAGGAAGCCAATGCAGTTTCATTTGCTCCAACATAAATTACCTGAGAAAGTAATAAATCCGGAGTGACATTGATTGGAATATTTGGGTTTGTATTAATTTCTTCAAATTGGCTGGTACATGCTCCAAGGCATATCATGATCCAGCTGATTAATAATATCTTTTTCATTATTTATTTTTTTAATGAGATTTAAAGGATTGCTAAAAAGCCATTCCTCAAAAACAAATTATAATTTAAAGCTTAAGTTAAATCCAACACTTCTTGAGCTTGGAGTAGCCATATCTTCAACACCCGGCACAATTGTTCCTCCATTAAAAGACAGCGTTTCAGGATCGAAGTGAGGATTTTCTGTCCATAAAGCAAGGTTTCTTCCCACTACCGCAAGAGACAGATTGTTTACCACTCCACCAAACAATGATTTTTTGAAAGTGTACCCAAATTTTACCTCTCTAAGCTTCAGGAAGGTAGCATCGTACATACCCACTTCTTCATTTCCTCTGTTGTATCTCCACCAGTAATAATCTCTGCCACTAATTCTCACATCATTTGGTCGGAAAGATCCATCTTCATTTTGAATTACACCCTCCGAAATAATTCCCTCTTCTCTACCTACTGCAGTGAAATCCATCATACCGGAAGTACCACCAATCAGAACAGTTCTTGAATTCACCACCCCGCCATGTCTGTAATCGAAAAGGAAATCGAAATTAAATCCTTTGTATCGGAAGGAATTGTTTAAACCAACCATAAAATCAGGATTGTAATTTCCAAGATTTTTCAGGGTGTTATCCCTTTTAGCAAAACCATTTTCATCATGAATCACCTGACCTTTGTATTCGCCTTCCTGTACAGTCTGGAAGCCAGTACCGTAAACATCACCCATTCTTTCTCCTACCTTAGCCAACACCTGAACATAGTTAGAAGAAATCTGGTAAGTTTTCAACTCATCCGTAAGACTCAATACTTTTCCTCTGTTTCTGGTATAATTCACCCCAATATTCCAGTTGAATCCAGAGTTGGATTGAATAGCCGCTACATTGATCATCGCCTCAATCCCCTGGTTTTCTATTTCACCAGCGTTAATCACCCCTGCACTATATCCTGAAGTAATATCCAAAGGCACCTGAAGAATCTGATTCTTCGTGTTGGTTTTGTAATAAGTGAAATCAACCCCTAACCTTCCATTAAAGAATCTGATATCAGTTCCTAATTCAATTGAAGAGGCCTCTTCCGGCTTTAACTTGTCATTTTTCAAAGTACTTGATTCACTTACTCTTGGGGTACCTCCAAATGGCTCAAGGAAGTTATATCCACCCACTAATTGGTAAGGATCAGTGTCATTTCCTACTTGTGCCCATCCTGCTCTTAACTTAAAGAAGGAGATGAAGTCTGGGAAAGTAACCATATCAGAAACAATTCCACTAAGGGAGACAGATGGGTAGAAATATGACCATTGTCCTTGTGGTAAGGTACTTGACCAGTCATTTCTTCCGGTGATGTCAAGGAACACCATGTTTTTATAGGCCAGATTGGCAAATCCATAAAGACTGTTTACTCTTTTCTCCGAATCGAATTGCGTTTTTGCCAATGGAATTCTACTGTTTTCGAAATTGTAAACATTTGGTACATTTAGCTCATTTGCGCTTATTCTGTTATATCTGTTTACATTTTCTCTTCTATTTCCACCAAATGAGGCCGTTAAATTCCAATTACTGCTAAGTGCTTTGTTGTACGTAAAAAGGAAGTCATAATTTCTTTCTTCATAGAAAAGTTTGTCTTCTCTGTACTGACCTCTGGCAAATCTTTGAGTAGAAAAAGCTCTTTTCCCAACCCTTAATTCATTATAAAAATCCGTTCCTGCTCTCATCATTAATTTCAGGTCTTTGGTTAGGTCAAAATCAAGTCTGAAGTTTCCGAATAACCTGTCTCTGTCGAAAGCATTGGTATTTTCATGCATGGTTAAATAGGGGTTGTCATGCCAGTTGTAGTTATAGTTAAACTGCTGCACCCCTTCCAAACCCGGCTGCCAGTAATCTCTTAAACTATTCATGTCAATCTGACGGCCAAACCATACCCACAAATACATGATGTTCTCAGTACCATAGGAGTTATTTGGTCTGTTATTACTGCGGCTATCTACATAATTCACAGAAGCAGAGGCCTTAAACCAGTCTGTTAATTTGTATTCTGTACTGAAAGCAAGGGTATTTCTCATCAGGTCAGTATTGGGCAAAATTCCCGTATTTCTTAAATCAGTATAAGATAACCTGAAACTTGCTTCATCATTAGAAGAAGAAAGGGCCACATTATTAGTAGTGGTCACACCAGTTTCAAAAAAGTCTTCGATATTATCAGGATGGGAAATCCATGGAGTTGGGGTAATGGCACCTCTGTCAATACTTGGGTGACTGTCTCCGCCTCTATATCCATTGGCAGTTGGAGAATCGTGTTGTTTGATTTCCTTCCATCCACTTGGAGTACTTGGGTCTCTTACATCCAGTTTTGGGCCCCAGCTTTCGTCAATATTGTCGTTTACACCACCACCAAAACCATCGCCAAATTCAAATTCTCCACCGGCACCCTGTCCGTAAGAGTTCTGATATTTTGGGATTCTTAATGGGTTTTCAAAAGTTACATTGGAGTTTACACTTACACCAATTCCCTTTTGTCCTTTTCCGGTTTTGGTCTGAATGATGATTACACCATTCGCGCCTCTTGAACCATAAAGCGCAGTTGCATTAGCACCTTTCAAAACTGAAATAGATTCGATGTCATCAGGGTTGATGTCTGCAGCACCATTACCATAATCAGTTTCCATATTTCCTTCAGCACTATTGCTTGAAGTATTGTTGGAAATTGGAATACCATCCACTACAAAAAGTGGAGAATTATTTCCGGGAATTAATGAGGATTCTCCCCTGATGGTAATCATTGCGGTCGATCCTACTCCGGAGTTACCGCCAGTCACCTGAACACCAGCCACTCTACCAGCAAGTGAATTCACCACATTGGCTTCCCTTGCCTGGGTAAGTTCACTACCCTGAACTTCCTGCACCGAATAGCCTAAGGCTTTTGTCTCTCTTTCTACCCCAAGCGCTGTTACTACAATTTCGTCCAGTTGTTTGGAGTCTTCAATTAAGGTAATCTCAAAATTACTTTGGCCCCCAATCATTCTTTCTATAGACTGGAATCCAACATAGGAAAATAAAATCGTTTCGGAATTTTCCGGAACGTTCAATTTGAAAGCACCTTCAATATCTGTTACCGTTCCAATAGTGGTTCCCTTTACCAAAACACTTACACCAGGTAAGGCTTCTCCCGCTTCATCAGCTACCTTTCCGGTTAAGGTTTTTTCCTGAGCGATAGAGGCAAATGCCACCATTTGCAGGATAATTAATAGGTAGAACTTCCTGAAAAAATTTACCGGAAGCCTTTTTAAGAGTAATGAATCATTCATAAATTAAGTGGTTTTAATTAAAATATAGGTTTCAGTTTATGCAATAGAGTCCTGGTTGTACTATTGGATTTTTTTGTCCAATAGTACAGGATATGCTGCTCCAGGGGCAGTGTTGTAACAACATTGCCAGCTTTTTACTTTTTATGCTTGTTTAAAAATTATCGAGGAATCTATTTCCTTTATTACAAGGAATTTAAGCGGGAATATTAGACAGTATAAAAGATGTTTGTATATTGTTACTTTATCTCCGTCTTCCCTTTTTTAATTGATTCCATATGTTAATTATCGCTGGTAAAAGCTTTTTTGATAATTATCCTCTCCAGGTTCTATTCCGGTAGTTAAACCGGATTCCCAAACAAATTTGATGATGTGATTTTCATTTAAATTAGTGTTTTCAGTCTGATTGATTTTTTTGCAAATTTAACTGGGTAAGCCCTGGAATTCCTTGTTTCAGCCCTTTATCAATTTGTTAAATAATAATGACCGGAAATTCATGAGCAATTCATATTTATGATAATTTCAACACAAAATTTTAACATACTTCAGGCTAATGTTAAGGGAATTTTACTTTGGTGGAAAACAGGAAAATTTTTGGGGTAAAAACTATTTAGTTGGAAGCTTGTTGTTAATATTAAACCAAGGAGATTCCTAAAAATGAAAATCTTATTAACAGGCGTAACAGGTTACATCGGCAAAAGACTTCTTCCCGTATTGCTTGATCAGGGACATGAAGTTATTTGTGGGGTAAGAGAAAAATCCAGGTTCCCATTTTCCGACTATCCTGAACGGGTAACCGTAGTGGAAGCTGATTTTTTACAGCCCGAGTCTTTGGAAAAATTACCTAAAGACATAGATGCGGCTTATTACCTGATCCATTCCATGGCGGCATCTACTACAGATTTTCAAAAACTGGAAACAGCTACTGCAGAAAATTTTGTAAAGTACATCAATCAAACCCAGGCCAGGCAGATTATCTACCTGAGCGGAATTGTAAATGAAGAACACCTTTCCAAACATCTGGATTCCAGAAAAAATGTGGAAGAAATCCTAAAGCAGGGATATTGCCCGGTTACTATTTTAAGAGCGGGAATTGTGGTAGGATCGGGAAGTGCTTCTTTTGAGATTATCAGAGATTTGGCTGAAAAGCTGCCTTTAATGATCACTCCGAAGTGGGTAAAAACCAAATGCCAGCCAATTGCCATATACGATGTAATTCAATTTCTGACCGGAGTGATTTTGCATGAAGCTACACTCAATAAAACGTTTGATATTGCCGGTCCTGAGGTGCTTACTTATAAGGAAATGCTTTTGAGATATGCTCAGGTTCGTAAACTAAAGCGATGGATTTTTAGTGTACCGGTCATGACTCCAAGACTCTCTTCCTACTGGCTATATTTTGTAACCGCTACTTCCTACAAGTTGGCCATCAATTTGGTGGATAGCATGAAAATTAATGTAATTGCCAGGGATAATAAACTGGCCAATATCCTCAATATTCATCCACTGAGTTACAAAGAGGCTGTCGTTCGGGCTTTTCGAAGAATTGATCAGAATATGGTAGTATCCAGCTGGAAAGATGCCCTGAGTAGCAGTAACTTTGATGTAGAACATCTGGAATATATTAATCCTCCCACAAACGGCTGTTTTATTGATCAAAAAAGCTTGTTGATTACTGGTAAAGTTGAAAAGGTGATTGAAAATGTGTGGGCCATAGGAGGGGAAAGAGGCTGGTATTATGCTACATGGCTTTGGAAAATCAGGGGCTTTATCGATAAATTGTTTGGAGGAGTAGGCTTGCGGAGGGGCCGGACAAGTCCCACCGATATTTCCAATGGAGATGTAGTTGATTTTTGGCGGGTTTTATTAGCCGATAAGCAAAAAGGAAAATTATTGCTTTATGCTGAAATGAAACTTCCCGGAGAAGCCTGGCTGGAATTTTCCATTTCAAAAAAGGATGGAACAAATTACCTTCACCAAAGGGCTATTTTCCGTCCATTGGGGATTTGGGGAAGGTTATATTGGTACCTGACCATGCCATTTCATTTCTTTATTTTTGACAAAATGATATACAATATCGTCAATTTCAACCTTGAGGATAAAATTTTGCTAAAAACTTAATACCGGAGGAAGATACCTGGCGATCAAATCCTGGTAAAATGGTTTGAGTGCTTCGGAATCGGGTGGAACAGGGTTTTTAGAATATAAATCATAAGGATTAAAAAGCTTCACCCATTCAAACATTTCTCGGTCATGATCATCCATTAAATGATCGTAGGCATTTTCACGATGCTGTGCATAAAATGAATGATAACGGATCATGTATAGTGCAGGTTCAGGCAGATAATCTTTAAACATTTGATATAAATATTCATCATGCCCCCAGGACATTTTCACCTTTTTTAGTCCACAATGAGGGGAATAAATGCCATATCGCGAATTGAAATTAACATTATCCAGATCAGGGTTATCATTAAAAAATTCTGGATAAACAATTTTTTCGGAAAAGGCACAACCTACCGGAAAGGTATCGCCTACCACTGCCCATTGAGGTTCATCAAACAAACAAAGTACTTTACCCAAATCGTGCAAAAAACCAGTGAGTACAAACCAGTCGGGGTGACCATCTGCTCTTATGGCCTCGGCAGTTTGTAGCAAATGTTGTAACTGATCCAACTCAATATCAGGATCGGAATCATCCACCAAAGTATTTAAATATTCAAGTGCCTCCCATACCGGCATTTCTTTTTTATCAAACTTCAGAAAATTTCTCTCTTTTTCTTCTACAAAATCATAAGTCTGGTATTTGTGATTGAGCCGGTAAAATTCTCTTACGGTATCTCTTTGCGGGTTATCGTAATCGCGGTATTCGGCTTTGGTTTTACTGGTTTCCGGATCTGGATATCTCACTAATAGATCTTCTTCCCATTCTTCCAAATCTTTTAAAGGCTGCTTTTCATTTTCAGGAATAGTCATTTTAAGTTTTGAATTTGATGACGTATTTCTACAATTTAATAAAATTTTTTGAAAAAAACTTTGCTTTGAATTGGCCGGAAAGGGCTACATTTATTTTTTTCAATAGGATTTTTTAGAAAGAATTAAACTATTTTTAGACGCATGAAAATAAAGGGCAGGGAAAGTCAGACTGGTGGTTGGAAGTATTGCATAAAAAATTAGTAAATAATTGAGGTTTACCTTTATTTTGCGCCTCCTTAGATTTTGGAGAGAAATTTAATGGTGTAGTTAATTCATTGGATTTGAGTGGCTTGTGAGATTTGATCTCCTAGAAATTGAGGTGTTTCAATAGATTTTTAAAAAAATCCTGTTAGGGTGAACACCAAAGAATAATTTAATTAAACTTTGCTGACTGTCTTTAAAGGATTATCGAAAAGACAATCATTTTAAAAAATTAAGAAGATATGCGAAAATGGCGTATTGAAGATTCCGCTGAACTTTATAATATTAATGGTTGGGGAATAAATTATTTCTCAATAAATGACAAGGGAAATGTAAGTGTTTGCCCAAAAAGAAATGGAGTAGAAGTAGACCTGAAGGAATTAGTTGATGAATTATCATTAAGAGATGTGGCGGCTCCGGTTTTGTTGCGTTTTCCCGATATCCTGGACAGCAGGATCGAGAAAATGTCGAGATGTTTTAAAATTGCAGCCGAGAGTTATGATTACAAAGCGGAAAGTTTTGTGGTTTATCCCATAAAAGTAAACCAAATGCGCCCGGTGGTGGAGGAAATTGTGAGTCATGGAACAAAGTTTAACATTGGGTTGGAAGCCGGATCAAAACCTGAATTACATGCTGTAATTGGCATAAATACAAATAATGACAGCCTGATCGTTTGCAATGGCTATAAGGATGAAGATTATATAGAGTTGGCGCTTTTAGCTCAGAAAATGGGAAGGAGGATTTACCTTGTAGTGGAGAAATTAAATGAGTTAAAATTAATTGCCAAGGTAGCCAGGCAACATAAAGTAAGACCTAATATTGGAATCAGGATAAAACTGGCCAGTTCGGGCAGTGGAAAGTGGGAAGATTCCGGTGGAGATGGCAGTAAATTCGGGCTTACTTCCAGTGAATTGCTCGATGCACTTGATTATCTGGAAAGGTACGAAATGAAGGATTGTCTGAAACTGGTACATTTTCATATAGGCAGTCAGGTGAATAAAATCCGGATGATCAAAATTGCTTTACGAGAAGCATCCCAGTTTTTCGTGCAATTACACAAAATGGATTTTAAGGTGGATTTTGTAGATATCGGAGGCGGTCTTGGGGTAGATTATGACGGAACCCGGTCGGCCAATAGCGAAAGCAGTGTAAATTACAGCATTCAGGAATATGTGAATGACGCCATTTCCACTTTTGTGGATGTGAGTAATAAAAATAACATTCCCCATCCTAATATTATTACAGAATCTGGACGGTCTCTCACTGCTCACCACTCCGTTTTAATATTTGAAGTGCTGGAATCGGCCAGTTTGCCCAAGTGGGATGATGATGATGAAGTGAGTGAAAACGACCATGAACTGGTGCGGGAATTATATGCCCTTTGGGATACGCTCAACCAGACTAGAATGCTGGAAACCTGGCATGATGCCCAGCAAATCAGAGAGGAAGCATTGGATAGATTTAGTCTGGGATTACTCGAACTCAAAACCAGAGCCCAGATTGAAAAATTATTCTGGTCTATAGCGAGGGAAATTCATAAAATGACAGGAACTATGAAAAATGTTCCGGATGAATTATACAGTTTGCCGAAATTGCTATCGGATAAATATTTCTGTAATTTTTCCCTGTTCCAGTCTCTTCCAGATTCCTGGGCGATAGGACAGATTTTTCCAATAATTCCTATTCAGCGACATGATGAACGGCCAAATTCTTCCGCTACTTTACAGGACATTACATGCGATTCTGATGGGAAAATAGACAATTTCATTTCCACCAGAAACCGGTCTTATCATTTGCCAGTCCATCAGCTTAAAGCAAAAGAGTCTTATTATATCGGTGTGTTTCTGGTTGGGGCTTATCAGGAAATTTTGGGGGATCTGCATAATTTATTTGGGGATACCAATGTAGTCCATGTAACTGCAGATGATAAGAAATATAAAATTGATCAGATTATTGATGGGGAAACTGTGGCTGAGGTATTGGATTATGTGCAGTATAATTCTAAAAAGCTTGTGAGAAATGTGGAAACCTGGGTAACCAGTTCCATGAAAGCTGGCAAAATCTCTACTCAGGAGGGCAAGGAATTTTTGTCCAATTACCGATCAGGATTGTATGGGTATACTTATTTGGAGTAAATAAAACTCATTAATTATCATTGATAAAAGGGCAAATCAGCAAAACTGGTTTGCCCTTTCTATTTTCCACTCAACATAAATCCCTGCCGTTTAAAATAATTTTCTTAAAATAATTGACTGTTGACACAACCTGATATACATTTGTAGTGTATTAGTTTAGTAGTACACTAATTTTCTAACAAAATGATAAACATACAGGACTTATCGTATAGCTATACCAAAAAGAAAAAGTTGTTTGATCAACTTTCTTTAGAACTACCTTCCGGGAATATATATGGTTTGCTGGGAAAGAATGGGGCTGGAAAATCCACTTTATTAAAAATAATAGCCGGGTTGCTTACCCCTAATTCGGGAAGTTGCGAAGTTTTTGGTTTTGCCCCTTTAGACAGAAATCCCTCCTTTTTAAAGGACATCTATTTTATTTCTGAGGAATTTCATGTCCCTCCGGTGAAGATTAAAACTTTTGTAAATGTTTATGCGCCATTCTACCCCAATTTCGATCATGAAGCTTTTAACAGAAATATTGCGGAGTTTAGTCTTCCCACTGATCAGAAACTTTCGAATATGTCTTACGGGCAGAAAAAGAAATTTTTGATTTGCTTTGGGCTGGCCACCAATTGCAAATTATTGATTCTGGACGAACCTACTAATGGACTGGACATTCCATCGAAGAGTAAATTCAGGAAAATTGTGGCTTCCAGTATGTCAGATGAAAGAAGTTTTATCATTTCTACTCATCAGGTAAGAGATATGGAAAACCTGATAGATCCCATCATAATTGTGGACAATGGAAAGATTATTTTCAATTATTCATATGAAGAAGTAACCCGAAAGCTGGCCTTTAAAACAGAAATTGAATTAAGCAATCCAGATTACACACTTTATTCGGAATCGGCACTGGGTGGTTATGCAGTGGTGACTGAAAACCAGGCTAATGAAGAAACGGAAACTGATTTGGAAACCCTGTTCAATGCAGTAATTAGCAATAAGGATAAAGTTTCTGAAATCTTTAATAAGTAAGTCTTTTTTAAATTTTTGCACATTCGTTAACTGTGCCAGAAATCCTGAAGGAAAAAATTCTCGGCACAAGTACTTAAATAAATTGGAAAATGGATTATATATTTAATATACAACGGTTTGGCTTATTGCTCAATCGGGAATTCAGAATAAATGCCAAATTTATTGGTATCGTAACAGGGGCCATTGTGGGGCTGCTATGTTTTATACTTTTTGTGGCCATTGCAAATGTTTATGGAGATGGCATGTCGGTGTTCAATATTCATACGAATATTTATCTGGCAATTTTAATTCCGGGAGGAATTTTGCTCACCAGCATTTCCTTTAGTGATTTGCATAACAACCTTAAGCGCCTTAATTATCTTTTGCTTCCATCTTCTTCTTTTGAGAAGTTCTTCAGTATGCTATTGATTACTACGGTGGGGTGGGTGCTTGGATTCACTATTGTTTATGCGATTGTTTCGGAAATTGCCAATGGCATCGGAGCCTACTATACCGGAAACAGATTAGAATTTGAGTCTTTTAATCCTTTTAGCGAAATGGCTTGGGATGGAATTAAGGCTTACATTTCTGTACAGGCCTTGTTTTTGGCTGGGGCTGCCTATTTTAAAAATTACGCTTTTTTCAGGACCCTATTCACCCTAGTTGTTTTTGGAGCTTTACTGGCGTTAGGAGGTTATTTAATTTTTGCAGACCTGATTCATGGTGAAAATCAGCCATCTGGCCCTAGTAAGGAATTTAAAGATTTTACAGAATATACACTTGTCCCAATAGTGGAAAATTTTTTCGATTGGGCCATGGCTCCTGTTTTCTGGGTAATCGCATTTTTCTCACTTAAAGAAAAGGAGGTTTAATTATGGAATTTAAAGATAAACAAGCCATTTATCTTCAGATCGCAGATGTGTTTTGCGAAAAAATATTGATGAATAAGTGGGGTAAGGAGGAGAGAATTCCTTCGGTGAGGGAAACTGCCGTAGAAATAGAGGTAAATCCCAATACCGTAATGAGGGCCTACAATTATCTGCAGGAGCAGGGGATTATATTCAATAAAAGAGGAATCGGATATTTTGTGGCCGAAGATGGTCTTGAAAAAACCCAAGAACTTAAGAAAAAGGTTTTTATCGATCAGCAGGTCCCTACCTTTTTTAAATCAATGAAAATGCTGGATTTGGGAATGGAAGATATTAAAGAAATGTATAATAATTTCTGGAAAAACGGGCATTCACCATCAATGAATTAATAATTCTGATAACCTTCAGCGGAGATTTTATAAAGAATTTCCACTGAACAAATTATAAAAAAATGAAGATCACAAATAAAATCATCATCGGTTTAGCCAGCTTAATTGCAGTTTGTGTATTTACTTTCCTTATTTCTTTAAGAATGAATATGCAATCGGCTACTGCAGCTGAACCTGCAAAATTCAATAAGATAAGTGTTCCAGCTTTTCATTCTATCCAAATAGAAAGGGATTGGAATGTGGAAATCGTAAATGGTGAATCAATAGACGTAAGCTTAGGAGAATTTATTGAAGATGAAAAAGGAAATGGAAGCGTAGTTGTGGAAAATGGAGTTTTAATTTTTAAAACTAGTGAGGATAAAGATAGCAGATACAGATTTCCGGGAAAGGTAACTGTCAAAAATCTAAAAAGCATAAAAGTTAAAAATGCTTTTGTGAATATGAAAGGATTATCTATTGATAGCCTGATGCTAGATGTAGATGATGCAAATTCCCATTTTTCAAATTGTAATTTTTCTACTATTGTCATGAAAAATAAAAATGGCAGAATCAATTGTAATGATACAAAAATTGAAGTAGCTGAAGTCTATTTTGAGGAGGGAGGGCAAAGTCATTTTTCTGCCAAAAAAATTATTGGTGAAGTGAATGGGAATTCCTCATTAGGATTGTTTGGAGCTGTGGATAGTTTGGGAGTTAAATTTGGGGAAAGTGCAAAAATGTACAAACACTAATGTGAAGGTATCAAACTTGAATTTGTTTTTATAAACCAAAAACTTTGGCGGATACTTTGCCAAGGTTTTTTTTATGCCTTTGGTTTAGTAATGATAAAATAATAACATCCGTTTTCTACTTGTTCTTTTTGCTCAATACGTCTTTGTTTTTTCGTTGCGTAACGCTGCTATGCGCCTCAAAAACGCATCGTCTTGACCAAAAATAACTGCGCATAAAATCGGATTTAATTTTTTCAACATTACTTAGGTTTTTTATAAATAGGTACGGTGCTACATGGTTCCCCAAACATAATTGATTTTACTATCGGCCTGAGCTTTCGGGTCAATTCTACATAGGCAGAAACGGGTACTGGCAAATCACTGCAGCCTTTTACCACCACCATTCTGTCTTTTAATTCTTCGGTATTTATTTTTGAAATGGCTTCTCTAAACAAAGCAGATTCGAGCTCCTCCAGGCTTCCAAAAGTAACCATATTGGCATGGGGCTGAAGTTTGGAGGCAATTAACATAAATGCCCAGGTAGGTACAATCGCATCGGCAGTGCAAACAATAGCTACATTTTTATCTTTGTATTGAGACCAGTCATTTTCCTTTACAAATGCACGGAAATCCTTTTCCCTTAAAATTAATTCCTGAAACAGATTTTGCTTGAGATCATAAACTACCCGTTCACCGGGATGGTAATATTCCTCCAGGTCGATAGAAATTAATGGGCTGTTGGCTACTCTGTTAATGATTTGTTCTTCCATGGTGTATAATTCAGTGTGCTTGTTTCAACAAAAGTAAAGCTTTCAAAGTTTAGTTTTTTGGCTTTCAATCAAACTTTTCCGGAATGAAATTAATTATGTGACTAAAAACCTCAAAAATTGAATCTGAGAAGCCCGGATTTACCTGTAATGCATCATATTACCTTTAAAGATTTTCCATTTAAAAAAAGAGGTTCACTTTAAATAGAATTTTTTTGCTAAAATTGTTTAGCGGAATGATTACAATTGCAATGAAGTTGTCAAAAGGTTAAAATCTATAAAATGAAAAGGAAGTGCTTTGCATGCATGTGGCAAGTGTGGAATTTTCTCGATTAAAACCTTCATTGGATCCTAAAAAATAAAATTAAACAATGAATCCTTTATTAAATAAATTCGAAACACCATTTGAAACAGCACCTTTCCACCTTATTAAAGAAGAGCATTTCCTGCCTGCCATTAAAGAGGCTATTGCCCAGGGAAAATCGGAGATAGAAGCCATTAAAAATAATCCGGAGGCTCCGGACTTTGGCAATACAATAGAAGCTTTGGAACGAAGTGGAGCTCTGGCCAATAAAATCTCAACCATCTTTTTTAACCTGAATTCTGCAGAGACTAATGACGAAATTCAGAAACTGGCCAGAGAAATCAGCCCATTACTTACCGAATATGGCAATGATATTTTGCTGGATCAGGAACTTTTCGAAAAAATAAAGATTGTTTACCAAAGTAAAAACACATACGATCTTACCCCTGAAGCGGCCACCCTTTTAGACAAAACCTACAAAAGTTTTGTAAGGAATGGTGCAAACCTAAGTGCTGAAGATAAAGAAAAACTGAGGGAAATTGACAAGCGAAAGGCGGAGTTGTCATTGGAATTTGGGGAGCATTTACTCAAGGAAACGAATGCTTACAAAATGGTAATTTCCGATGAAAACGAACTGGAAGGGTTACCAGATTACATCAAGGAAGCCGCAGCAATGACAGCCAAAGAAAAAGGAGAGGAAGGCAAGTGGGTTTTTACCCTTGATTATCCTAGCTATGTGCCCTTTATGACTTATGCAAAAAACAGGGCAAGAAGGGAAGAACTTTTCAGGGTGTTTTCTACAAGAGGATTTAAAAATGATGAAAACGATAATCGGGAAATTGTAAAGGAAATTGCCAATTTAAGATTTAAGCGAGCCAACTTGTTAGGCTATAAAACTCATGCGGATTTTGTGCTGGAAGAAAGAATGGCAGAATCACCAGAGAAAGTTACTTCTTTCTTAACCGATATGCTGAATTATGCCAAGCCGGTTGCTTTTAAGGAAGTAGCAGAAGTAACTGAGTATGCCACTAAAACGGAAGGATTATCCGATTTGCAAAGGTGGGATTTTTCTTATTATTCTGAAAAGTTAAAAAAAGAACGGTTTGCAATCAATGATGAAATTCTTAAACCTTATTTCAAACTGGAAAATGTAATTGATGGGGTTTTTAAAGTGGCTAATAAGCTATTTGGATTGAGTTTTAAGGAAAACAAGGAGATTCCGGTTTACCACAAGGAAGTGACTGCTTATGAGGTGGAAAATAAAGCGGGAGAGCATGTAGCTGTTTTTTATGCCGATTTTTTCCCCAGAAAAGGGAAAAGGGCAGGAGCCTGGATGACTTCCTTCAGGGGACAAAAGAAACAGGAAGGGAAGGAGCAAAGACCCCATGTTTCCATAGTTTGTAATTTTACTAAACCAACTGAAACCAAGCCCTCCCTATTAACTTTTAATGAAGTCACCACCTTATTTCATGAATTTGGGCATGCCTTGCATGGTATGCTTGCCAATGGGACTTATGAAAGCCTGAGTGGAACCAGTGTTTACTGGGATTTTGTAGAGTTGCCATCACAGGTGTTGGAAAACTGGGCTTACGAAAAGGAATGTCTGGATATGTTTGCCAGCCATTACGAAACCGGAGAAAAAATTCCTGAAGAACTGATCCGGAAAATAAAAGAGAGTTCCAATTTTTTAGGTGGATATCAAACAGTAAGACAAATTAGCTTTGGTTTATTGGACATGGGTTGGCATTCAGGTGACCCCACTGGAATTACCGATGTGTATCAGTTTGAAACAGAAACCATAAAAGAAACTGAATTATTCCCAGAGGTAGAAGGAAGTCTTTCAAGTTGCGCATTTGCCCATATTTTCCAAGGCGGGTATTCATCTGGTTATTATAGTTATAAGTGGGCAGAGGTGCTGGATGCGGATGCATTTGATTTTTTTAAGGAAAAAGGAATTTTTGATGGAGAAACTGCATTATTATTTCAGAAGCATGTACTTTCGGCCGGAGGAAGTGAACACCCAATGGTATTGTACAAACGCTTTAGGGGTAAGGAACCTTCTATAAAACCATTGCTTAAAAGAACAGGCCTAATACCATCGGAAAATTAGCAAGAGGTTCCTGAGATACACAGGCTACTTTAAGGCAGTAGATGAGTGTGAGAGTTCAATAATAAGGAGGCTTAAAAACGATAGGAAAGCCGTTTTAAAACAGTTAATCCATGGAGAAAATAACTGTTACTCTCACACAAAAAAGAATCCTAATTAATCACATAACAATGACCAATTAATGTTCGCTTAATATTGTAGACAATAGAATTATTATAAGAAAAAATTATAATATTCTAATTTTATTTAAATAAAAAAACAATTCATGATTTTTTATTGTTAGGAATAACAAAGTACTATTTGAGAATTATTCTGTTAAAGGTATTGTAAATTAGTATAATAATTTTATTTTTGCCTTAATCTTATCATAATCATAACTTCGGTTTATATTTGATGATTTGAAATTAACAGATTCCCGAAATAACTATATTAAGGTTAGCATAGTTTATATTTAAAATCAAATCACTGAGACCTTTTTTGCATCTTGTCTAGCGTTTCTAACGCTTTTAAAGATTTTTGATGAAGATACTAAGGAACACAAAAACACCTATTTATATTTATTAATGCACTAACCAAATTGAGAGAAAAGTAAGGTTTCTTTTCTGTCAGAATACTAGCAAAACGTACAGTTTTATTAATTAATCAATCCAGGTCAAAAAAGTATGCTTTACAAAGTAAAATTAAAAAACGCAGATAAATACGTAGTGATCTCTGGAGAGGCTTATGAATTTATCGAACAGAATGAATACTACAAAACCATCGAATTTTTAAAAAACTTAAGACTTCATTCCAGTGGTTATGTATTTTATCAAAGGAATTATCCTTTTAAAGATGGTTACAAAAATGTAACTATTTACCTGCACAAGTTGATCGCTGAAAAGTTTGTTCCCAAGCCTGATGCCACAAAAAGACTTTTCGTGAGAATCAAAAATGGAAAACCTCTAGACTGCCGAATTGAAAATCTTGACTGGGCTACCATGTCCGAATTGAGAAGGAATCAGAAAAAACACAATAACAAAACCGGATACCGGGGTGTGGTAAAAGTGAGTAAAAATACTTACAGAGCAGTATTGTATACCAGTAATGAAAGATTTGATTTAGGATTATTTAAAAGTGCCGAAGAAGCTGCGGCTGCCTATAATAAAAAATCTGAAGAGTTATTTGGTAAGACTAAAAGTTTGAATAAACTCAATCAGGAAGATATTCTTGATTCCAATGTTGAAATTAAGGAAGTTGTTCATAAATAAAATCCCATTATTTTCCAGGTTGTGGAAGAGGCGAATTCTTCCCGGTCCGGCTAGAGGAACAACTTTTTAAATGGAAATTATAACTCCTTTAATTAATTTTTGAGGAGTTTTTTTATGCCCAAAAGTTTGTGTTTAAATGACTTTAATGATACAACTAAATCTTGGAATAGTTATATAGAAAGGCCTTTATTGCACTTATTTAAATAAGTTAACATTTGAAAATTTAAATTTTAGTGTATTCAGGTTACCTTAAGTAATGATTAACATAAAAGGTATTAAATATCCAATTTAATATCGTCATTACTTATTCGCATTTTTATTAACCCACTTTAGGTCATGAAACTATTAATACTAATTGCAACTTTTTTTCTGGGTGTTTGCCTCACTACTATCAATACCCTGGTGACCAGTATCGATCTTACCATGAGTTTGGTTTATTTAGCAAGTTCCATTGGATTTTACTATTTGTGTTTTCTGTTTATCATGCACATCAAAGATTATGAAAATTATGCTGATGGTTTTTTCCTGGGACTAATTTTGGCAGGAATTACTTTCCCAATCTGTTATTTTTCGTATTCTTTCGGCTTAGTTGAAAACAGACTGGTTTTTTTAAGTGTATCAGCTATAGTATACCTTTCCCTATTATTTGCCGGGAATAAAATCCTTGACAGGATGAATGCAACTGGTTGGTTCTCATTTTATGGATGAAATTAAAATCAGTAACTTATTTTTCACGCCTTGGTTTCAAACAGGAAATTGAGGCTTTTTTATTTTCCTTTTTAGAAGGAATTAATGAACCTTTTCTTTTTATAATTACTTTTACCAAAAATTAATATCCCCTTGTTTTTAATTTAGCATCACTAAATGGGGCATTGTTTTCCCTTTTCATATTCAAGGGAATTGTTATTTAATAATTTAATACATCAGGTCAACAGGATTATGAAATTTGGAACCAAAGCAGTACACGCTGGTGTAGAGCCAGATCCTACTACCGGAGCGATAATGACTCCAATATATCAGACAAGCACTTATGTGCAGGAAGCACCGGGAAAACATAAAGGTTATGAATATGCCCGTACCCAGAATCCAACCCGGGATGCCTTGCAAAACAGCCTTGCTGCATTGGAAAATGCAAAGTATGGTTTGTGTTTCGCTACAGGGATGGCGGCTACCGATACGATTATGAAAACCCTTTCTCCGGGGGATGAGGTGGTTGCTTCAAACGATTTATACGGTGGGACCTACAGACTTTTTACCACAGTTTATGCAAAATATGGCATAAAATTCCATTTTATTCCTATGGATAATTTGGAATCGATTCCTGCATATATCAATAGTAATACAAAACTTATTTGGATTGAAACACCCTCAAATCCTTTAATGAATATTATAGATATAAAAGGGGTGGCGGGGATTGCCAAATCGAAAAATGTTTTGCTTGCCGTTGACAATACATTTGCTACACCGTATTTACAAAATCCTATTGATATGGGAGCTGATTTGGTGATGCATTCTGTAACCAAATACCTCGGGGGGCATTCCGATACCGTTATGGGAGCCATCCTTACCAACAATGAGGATTTATATGAAAGCTATAAGTATTTACAAAATTCTGCTGGAGCAACTCCCGGTCCACAAGATTGTTTTCTGGTTTTAAGAGGGATTAAAACCCTGCATTTAAGGATGAAACAGCATTGTGAAAATGGATTCGCAATAGCCAGATTTTTACATGAACATCCAAATGTGAGTAAGGTTTATTATCCTGGGCTGGAAAGTCATCCGGGGTTTGCAATCGCAAAAGCCCAAATGCGTGGTTTTGGAGGGATGGTTTCTTTTACTTTAAAAGATGATAATGTGGAAACAGCTCTGAAAACCCTGGAAAAATTTAAAGTATTTTCCCTTGCAGAGTCTCTTGGAGGAGTAGAGTCTTTGTGTGGGCATCCTGCTTCAATGACTCATGCCAGTATTCCAAGGGAGGAGCGAATGAAAGCCGGGTTGAGTGATTCACTCATCCGGTTAAGTGTGGGTATTGAAGATAGCGAAGATTTAATTGAGGATATTAAACAAGCAATAGCCGGTTAATGGATTTAATTAGTTATGTTGAAATGGGGAAGATGGAAATTACTTCCCCATTTTTTTATAAGGCTATCTTGGGATCACTTTCGTAGGCAGAGTCCAAGAGACAAAGCTGGTTAAGCATTTCCGCGAATAAACTATATAAGGATTTTAATTGCTCTATGTCCTTTATGGTATGGGTACTTTCAAAATATAAAAGGTGTGCTCCTTTTTGGATATACAGTTCTTTATTAAAAAAACCTTCGTCTTCCTTAATTTCAAAGTGAATATCAGGTTGCAGATCAATTAAATTCCTAATCATTTTGTTGGAAAGTAATTTTTTAACCTTTGCTTCATCGTTTCCCTGAATCAAATACTTCTTGTCAAATTCGCTCTCTCCAATTATGATATCCTGAGTACCAAATAATTTATTGATATTGGTAAAAATATCTTCCTTGGAAATTTTGAACCTGAAGCCGTCCTTATTGAGAAAAGGAGCTCTTATTCGGGTAATAGGGATGTTGCACTTTCCTGTGGATCGGTAAAAACTATCAAGAGTAATCGTCCATTCTTTAAATTGGACCTGGACTTTAGGGTTACTTCCTTCTGAAAACTCGGAGTTATCAAAATTGCCACTTAATTCAGATGCCAGTTGTTTCCAGATTTCTTCTTTCGATGGGCCAAATATTTTTTCTAACATTATCTTAGAGTATGATGGTCAAAGTTGGGATTTAATTTGAAAAAATAGAATTAATCGACTTCAAAAGGAGGGGCAGTTATTAAAAAAAAGAAAAGATTATCTTTTATTGAAACTGCTCCATAATTAGCAAGGAATTGTTCCTGATCTAAAAAGTGTTATTACTAATCATTCAAATACCCATAATATTTAATAAATTCAAACTTTCTGAAATAAACCAGGTGTCTAAAGTTTCAATCATTTGAATTTAAAATAAAATTTAGAAAAAAGCGATTAAAAGTCCCTGAATAATGTTAACAGGTATCTCAAGGGAATAAAAACAGAATATATGCAAAAAAACATTGCCAATAGAACAAAAGCACAGGAATCCAGAGCTGCCATTGAAAGACTTTATATTGTGATGCGTCACCTGTTTAACCGGGGACATTACAAGCCCTCCGGAATTTCAGGGCAGGAAATAATTGAAGCTCTACTTACCTTAAGTCCGGAGATTTATGGTTCAATGGCGGACCAGCATAAGGTGGAGTTGGAAGGATTGGTGTATGTAATTGATCGCTTACCAAAAGGGATTGAGCAATGCAGGTTTGTAAGACTAATTGCTGAAGAAGGATATGTGAATTCAGGCTTTGAGAGGATTATTCCTGCAAAAAGAAGGCGAAACTGTTACCGGATTGATAAGGAACAAATGTTGATTGAGGTTACGAGAGGAAGAAGTGAAATATATGATATTCTAACTCACCTTACTTTTCTATTTATCGAGGCCAATAAAATAATGCGCCATTCCCTGGATGAAAAGAATAAAATTACCCGTGAATGGGAGAAACTGGAGGAAATAGTAAAAGGAGATGTGGAGATTGATGAAAGCAATAAGGATATGGCTTTCACTTACCTCAGTACCATTTTAGGAAGAACTTTTGAAGAATCTAAAAGTGCCTACAAGCGATTGGAAGCGAATAAAAAGAGTAATAATGGGCTTTTTAAAGTAATTTATTATCTGGGTAAAATAGCCCATAATGAACACGGCAAAGGAAAGTTCAGGCAAATAAGTTTTACACCTACTCTTCGCGAACAGGTGGGTCATCATATTTATGGAGAAATTTGGGCTTCCAATATAAAAGAAAGGTTACTTCAGGAAAATTTAATTGAGCGGCCAATTCATATTATTAGTGCCAATATGCATAGTGTGATGAATTGTTTATATGCACCAGCTGTGCTAAAGGATGTATATAAGAAGAAGTCAATTGAAGAAATGGCACTTGAACTGAGCAAAGCCGAGCATCAGGGCCTACAGGAAAATGTGGTGAATTATGCCAATAAAAACGGGCTCCACTTCATTGAGGATAGTTCCGGGACAAATTTAAATGTACAAATAATCGATACTGGTCAACTTGACACCAACCTGCTTTCCAAAGAACTTACCATTGATAAGGAGTATATTCAATCAAAAAAGCCGGTCATCATTGTGATGGACTATGCTTTTGGGGAACAGGCTTTTGAAACAATGGATGAACTGCTGAAAACTTATGAAGTAGATGGCAAGGAAATTCCCTTAAAGGTTTGTTCGATTTCTATCATGGGTAAGGCTGGTATCCTTAAAGGAGTAAAGGGAGATATCATGATTCCCAATGCTCATATTTTTGAAGGTACGGCTGACAATTATCCTTTCAACAATGGGCAGTCTGGAGAGGATTATAAAGGAAAGGGGCTTGAAGTATTTACAGGACCCATGATCACAGTATTGGGGACATCATTACAGAATAAGGAAGTTTTAAAATACTTTAAAAATTCTTCCTGGGGGGCAATAGGATTAGAAATGGAGGGCGCTCACTACCAGAAAGCCATCCAGTCGGCTGCGCTCATCCGAAATAGTATTGACCACACTCATTTGGAAGTAAATTATGCCTATTACGCTTCGGATAATCCCTTAATTTCAGGGAGTACCTTAGCATCGGGCAGCCTGGGAATGGTTGGCGTAAAACCAACTTACCTGATTACCATTAATTTTTTGAACAAGATTTTAAAATAGAAATTGATGTCTTAAAATGCTCTGGGATCGGGAATTTCCTTAGCCAGGTAAGCCATAAATTTCCAGATTTCATTTACTTCGCTTTCAGGTAAAGTATAAGATTCATAACCAGGGTTGTTGGAAACTAAAAAGAATTTACCCTGATCAGGTTTGTGATACACTTTTTTTAGCACTATTCCATTTTCTGTAACTAATACACAGGTTTCCCCGGGTTTTAAATTGTTTAAATCCTGTTTGAAAATCCTTTCTCCTATAACCACACTCTGTGGCTGGAAATTGGGCAGCATGGAATCCCCTTCAATTTCAAAGGCTCTCATTGTTTTCCCCGAAGTGGAAATAAATGGCAAATGAAAAGTAGAAAGCTCTTTTAAATATTCAGGATCTCCATATTGGGTAACATATCCGGCAACGGCTTTTTCTGGAACAAATTCAATGTTTTCATTTCCTTCTTTATCAATTGTAATGGCTAAAACCTCCGGCCCTTTTTTCCCTGTCCAGCCTGCATTTTCCAGGTCAGCACTTAAAAGGTCATCTAAAGAAATTGAAAAAAACTCACTCATTTTCTTTAAAACTGTGGCTGAAGGTTCGTTGAGATTATTCTCATAAGAACTTAAGGTGGGCCTTTTTACTCCACAAAAAGTAGCGAGATCATCCTGGGTTACTTTTCTTTTCTTTCTCAGGAATTTCAGGTTTTTTGACAAATTCATAATTTTAATGTTAATTTTATTGACATTTAATTTTTCCTATCTTACATTTGCTACAAAACAAAACTAATAAATGTTTATATATTAAACAATTTAAAATTGTAATAATTCCTCTTTATTAAAGGAATTAGGAAAATTCAACCAGTATTTCACTTCAGAACAGGCTTCTATTTACTATTACCAATTATCCTTTAATTCCAGACTAATTTATTTGGAGGGATTTGCTTTTAATATCTTTTAGTTTGGCTCAGGATGATCCAATATTCTTTTGAACAATTAACTACAATCAAACTTTCGATTATTTCAGAGTCCGTATAGGTCAACTACTATTTTTTAATGACGAACTTAATTATCGCTGATTATGAAACCTGTGAAAATTACTCTGCCCGCCTTAAAACAAGGTGGCTTACAAATAAAATTTAATCTTGGACTCCATTCTTTTAATCGCCAATATTTTGAGCAGATTAAAATTTTTAGAATCAATTCGTGGGTGATGGTATTCGTGCTGATGATCATTTGCCTGATTTTTTATCAATTTAATAAGCAACAGGAGGAAGTTACCAGAGTTTATCAAATTGTTGAATATGAGGGAAATAAATATCTGGATCAGTATGGCAATGCCCATGAAATAGAGTTTCCTTTTGAAACTTTTAAGAAAATTGAAAATATAAAACAGACAGGCCAGCCAACTAACCCTGGTAGATTATTTCTGGAAAGGAAGAAAAGTATTTTTCAGAAGTATGTCAGGAAAACCGGACTGACTATTTCCGGTCTGAATAATCAGACTACTCTGGAAATGAATAAGGAGTTGAGCGATGCTTTTATTCAGGATATTTTGTTGCTTTTTGGAGAGGATGAGGAGGGGTTTGAGTTTTTTTCCAATACAGAGGATTTATTTAAAATTGAAACGGCCCTGATGGAACAAAAAAAGTATGGTATCCCCGCTTCAATTACACTTGCCCAGGCTGCGATAGCTACCAGTTTTGGGGAATCAATCCCTGGTAATAATTACTTCAAACTGGAAGGTGCAAATAAAAATGGCTTCACTGATTACAAAACAGTTTTTTTAAGTACCAGTGAAATTGAGCGGGAAAAAGACAAAATTATTTCCAAAAAGGTAAAACCCCTGAATGGAATGGATTTGTATGAATGCAAAGTGAAAGTTTATCTTGAAAGTTATCAGACACCATGGCAATCCTTTAGAGCACATTCAACATATTTAAGTGAAAACAGACAATTTAAAACCTTATTTGATGAGACGAAAGATTACAGGCGATGGGTGGAAAAATTAGGACCAAAAAAATTTGGTGGCCTGGGTTATCATGCTTCTCCCGAATATCCGAAAATGCTTAAAGAAGTTATCCAAAAATATCATCTCTATTTACTCGATCACTAACTCACAATTTCTTTAATTCTTATTCCAAATATCCGCCCTTTCCTGATTAGAAAGGGATACTCGTGTCCTACAATCCAAATTTTTAGGCTCAGTGGGCATTACCAACAAGATGTAGTTCAGCAATTTTTTAACACCTCAAAAACAATGAAAACAGAATTAAGGTTAAAACTACCTTTCAAATTGATTAAGCAACCTGCTCATGTGGGTATCAGGGGCCGGGCTGCCTATTTTGAATACAATGGTGGGAAAGATATTATCCTGATAGATAGTATATATATTGCCATATTCCTGGGGCTGATCCCATTTATGATTGTTTATTTCTCCAACAGGACGCAAAACATTAAAAATGTGTATACCCTGGTACAGCAAAGTGAACCTATAGACAAAAAATTACTTGAACAGAAACAGGAGAGTAAGGATTCTGACAAACTAGAGTTTCCGCTTGATTTTGAACTGGAAGATGAAAACTTACAGATTTTTCAGAATGCTTCCATGGATTCCTATCGAACAAAGTTTATTAAGAAGAGAGAAAAACTTATTTACGAATTCAAATATCACAATAATATCTGGAGGCTCGACCAGATGGATGAAACAGAACTTTTGGAAATTAATAAAAAAATAGCCAACCTATTTATTGATGAAGTATTAAATAATGTCAATCCAGAGCCACATGTTTATAAATTTTTTACAGATTCTACAGATTTGCATAAAGTAGAAACCGCATTGATGGAACAGGTGAAATTTAATGTCCCTGCCTCCATAAAACTAGCCCAGTCAGCTTTGGAAACTTCTTATGGCAGAAGGGTAATTAACAATAATTATTTTGGGATAAAGGATAAATCGAGATCTACTAATCTGATTACTACCACAGAGTATTATAACGATGCTGAATTAAAGAAAAACAAACATAAAGTAGTTTCTAAAACCCTGATTGATAAAAACGGGAAAAAGTTTTGGAAATGCACTGTGAAAGATCATTTTCAGGCTTATTCTACTCCCTGGCAGTCCTTTAGGGCACACTCTATTTACCTTTTTCAGAACAAACGATATGCTCCACTTTTTAGAGGAGGAAGAAAATATCAGGACTGGGCAGATAATATTGGTTCAACAAAATATGGAGGTGTTGGCTATGCTACTTCTCCAATTTATGGGAAAATATTGAAAGGAATTATCAAGCGTTATAACCTGGATTTACTGGATTTTTAAGTCCATACACTATTAAATCTTCTCAAGAAAAATTATAAGTGAAGAAGTTTAACCTTTTGTAGGCTGGACCTAAAAAAAATGGACAATTGAGCTGATCAATTGTCCATTTTTTTTTAAACCAAACTATTTTTATTATTTCCCTATCCCGAAGTTGTACTTGAAGATTAACCCTGCAGTATTTACCGGACTTTTCTCCGTTCCCATTTTAAAAATAGGCAACCGCAAAAATGGTTCGAATGAAACAGTGTTTTTACCAGCGGGTTTTTCTATTCCAAAGGCTAAAGTTGCGGTGGCAAACGGATCGAAATGGTTAAATGCGCCATATTCTCTCGTTTCTTCCACCTTTCTGATGGCTAACAGAGAATTTGGACTTATAACTTCAAACTTTTCACTTTTAAAATGATTTTTTTCTTTAAGATAGAAATAGCTTGAAAAACCACCCAAAAAATAAAACTGTGTTCTTGAATTTGGGCTAAGATTAAATTTTAAATTTATCGGAATCTCTACACTTGTCAGAGAGGCAGTATTGGTTACCAGTTCCACTACCTCCGTACCGTTAAGATTATCAAAGGCGAATTCATTTCTGCTGCCTTGTTCAAAAGCAGGCTGATTGGCTGCAAATTGGGATTGATCAGGAAAGGCTTTTGAGTTTAATGATTGTAAAACCAGGCCGGTAGCAAATTGAAATCTATTTTGAGTGGGTAAATTAACCAAAATCCCTAACCCGCCATTTAGCGCTTTGTAATTATCGGTTCGGGAATTATAATTCATGAATCCCATTCCTACCAGACTCAATGACCATTTTCGATGGAAAAAAGAAGCAAAATTAGCTTCTCCGGTTTGTAAATCTACCTTTTTACCTCTTAAGGATTTTCCATCATTTTCAATTGAAAGATTTAGATCTCTTTTCTGGAAGGAAATGGTAGAAAGGTAAAGCGCCTCCTCTTCCTGTAAATCAGTTGACATATTGGTTACTGATAATGCAGGATTCTGCTGAACAAATGAAGTCTGTTGTTTTGAAGGAAAACCCGGGGAGGATGGTTGAAAATCCTTCGGGTTATTCCATGTTTTTATAGTATTTGTGTGAAACAAAGCAATGGGTTGCTCAAGTTCTTCTTCCTTGTTTGGTTGTTGAACAGACTGATTACTAATGGTTTCAGAATTAGAGTTTTCTGAATTAATAATTTCTTCGTTTAGGTTTGGATTTTCAATGTTTTGGATAATTGAAGCCGTTGATGAGTCTGATTCAAATTCATTTGAAAAGTTTAAAAAATTTTCGATAGGTAAGCTAACAAACAGCAGTAGAAAAGTAGCACATGCCATAAATGCCCTTTGGGCTATGCCAGTTCCACTATTGGTTTTCACCTGTTTTAAATTTGACTGAAAAGCTTCCCAGCCTCCCGGTTCATAATCAGGCTCGAAAGCTTCTAACTCCTGCCTGAATTTATCGGCCAGGTGTTTATCGAATTGATCTTTCGAGTTCATTATTGTAAAGTTTTATTACCATTTCCCTTAATTTTTGCTTCGCCCGCGTCAGATTTGACCGGCTGGTTCCAATTGGAATTTTCAAAATATCACTTATCTCTTTATGTGAATACCCTTCAATCTCAAACAGGTTGAATACCAGTCTGTAAGATTCAGGAAGTTGATGAAGTAAATCCAACAATTCATTAACAGAAAGTCTGTCAATAATGTTGAAATCTAGTTCGAAGTCGGCTGCAGCCGTTAGTTCACACTGATTGAGATGTTTCTGTTTGCTTCTGAAATAGTCAATTGAGGTGTTGATTACTATTTTTCTTACCCAACCTTTAAAAGATTTGGATTTATCGTATAGCTGGAGTTTGGTAAAAATTTTAAGGAAACCTTCATTCAGAATTTCTTTGGCTTCCTCCTGATTAGATGAATAGCGTAATGCAATAGACATGACATAGCCATAGAAATGTTTATACAATTTCTCCTGTGCTACAGCATTCCCTTTTAGGCAGCCTTTAATTAGATCAATCTCTTTTGTTGAGAGTCTGTTATCCAAGGTTATCCAGGTCTGATAGTCAAATGAATCTAAATGATCAAGTGCCAGTGCATTCAATACTATACCAAATTTATAATTGTTTTCCCTAAAATTTTAGTTGATTATGGTTTTATTTTTATAACCCGTACGCTTTCTCTTCTAAAAACGCTGCATGAGTTGCCCGGATGCACATTTTGATCAATTTTGAAAGAAAAATTATTACCTTTGTATCGATAGAGAATTTGTGGGTTGGCTATGGTTTTTTGTTTTTTCTGGCCTAAATCCGATACAAAATTTTTAAATTATTATTATCTCCAGTACTTTTTTATGCCCGGTTTCTGGAAGATTATTTTCAATTTATTCTTTATTTGTAACCATCAAATAATAAAGTGGGGATTGATATGCCAAAATTATTGCTCAGGTGAAGGTATATTTGAGAGAATTAGCATAACTACCTAAACCAAAAAAGTATTTGGCAAAAGGTATATGCAAAAATTGACAGGTTATTATATTATTTGATCGAAACTGAACCCTTTTTATAAACACATATTTAGATAGACAATGGCATTAGTGGAAATGATTATGCCCAAAATGGGTGAAAGTGTGATGGAAGGTACCATCCTGAAGTGGCTTAAACAACCAGGTGATAAGATAGAAGAAGATGAGGCAGTTCTTGAAGTGGCTACCGATAAGGTGGATACAGAAGTCCCGGCTCCTTTTTCCGGAGTTTTACAGGAAATTCTGGCCAATGAAGGGGATGTGGTAGAAGTGGATAAGCCTATCGCAAGAATTTTAACCGAGTCGAAAACGAGTATTGAAGATGGACCAGTAGAGGAGGAAGAAAAATTGGTAATGGCAGAAGCTCCACAACCAGAAATGGAAATGGCAAATGGAGTGGGAAATTTCGATAAATCAGAGGCTTCAAGGTTTTATTCTCCATTGGTAATGAATATTGCCAAAAAGGAGAATATTACCATAAAAGAACTGGAACTTGTGCCCGGCACTGGAAATGGTGGTAGGGTTACCAAGAATGACATCCTTAATTATGTGTCTTCCAGACAAGGTGGAACTGTAGGTACTGAGAGAGAATTACAAAGTATTTCCACACAGACTCCAAATGAAAATAAAAACATTCAACCTGTTGTGGCTCAGGCCCCAACTGAAGCTCGAACCAAATCCCTCAATGGTCATGATGAAATCATTGAGATGGACAGGATGCGGAAAATGATAGCAGACCGAATGGTAGAGTCTAAAAGAATTGCTCCTCATGTCACTTCCTTTGTAGAAGCTGATCTCACTACTGTTTTTGACTGGAGATCAAGAGAAAAAAGGGCTTTCAGTGAAAGAGAAGGGTCAAATCTGACATTTACCCCTATTTTCATTCAGGCAATTGTAAAAGCCATTAAGGATTTCCCGATGATTAATATTTCTGTGAAGGAGGATAAAATCATAGTGAAGAAAGACATCAATATTGGAATGGCTGTGGCATTACCGAATGGGAATCTTATCGTGCCGGTAATCAAAAATGCGGATCATTATAATTTATCGGGTCTTGCTTTAAAAGTGAATGACCTTGCGGAAAGGGCCAGGTTGAATCAACTTAAGCCAGATGAGCTTACTGGAGGTACCTATACCATTTCCAATGTGGGTACTTTTGGTAATGTAATGGGAACACCTATTTTGGTTCAGCCGCAGGTGGGTATAATGGCTTTTGGAACGATAAAGAAAAAACCTGCTGTAATTGAAACTCCACAGGGTGATTTTATTGGAATCAGGAAAATGATGTTCCTTTCCCATTCTTACGACCATAGGGTTGTGGATGGCTCTTTGGGGGGAATGTTTGTAAGAAAAGTAGCTGATTACCTGGAACAATTTGATGATACCCAAAAAATATAGCCAATGTTTGGATTTTTTAAGCGGAATAAGAAGGAAAAGCCGAAAAGTGAACCTCAGTTAATAGATTTAAATAATAATGTATTGGAAGAAGGTGATATTGTGGAATCTCTTCGGTACGAACTAGGGAAGTGCAAAATCATAAAAATTGAGGGGAAGTTTTATTACGAATCATTGGAATCGGGAAAACAGGTAATTTGGGTAAAAATGATAGATGCTTCAAATGACCTGCAAAAGGTAAAAAAAGTGGGTTTGTAAGAAAGCAAAATTTTTTACCCATTTTAATCGACTGGAAATGGGCCGAAAGTTCAATCGTTAGGCTACTTTAATCAGTTTGCTAAAATATTGAGTAAAACTAATATACACCTAAATCAAATATCACTTTGAGTGAACGGTTAATGCATCACATCAAATTTGCTAAAATTTGGATGAATTAGTCGATTCAACTTATGGTCTTTCACTAAAACCCTAAAGATGATTTATGCCCTTCTCAAACTTATTGTAAAAATTGCATTAAGGATTTTCTTTAAGGAGATTTCCGTTAATAACAAACATTTTATGCCCCGGAAAGGACCTGTAATTGTTGTGGCCAATCATCCCAATACATTCATGGATCCTATGTTAATTGCCTCCATTCTTCCAAAGCAAGTCCATTTCTTGGCCAACGCCACTGTTTTTGGGAGATCTAAACTGCAGCACTGGATTTTTAATAAAGTCCTTCATATGATTCCCGTTTATAGAAAACAGGACGTAAAACCGGGGATAAAACCCGATAATAAAGCTGTATTTGCCAAATGTTTTGAGTTTTTGGCAAGCGAAGGAACACTTCTGATCTTTCCGGAAGGGACCAGTTATTTAGAACGAAAATTGAGGGAAATAAAAACTGGAACCGCCAGGATTGCTCTTGGTGCTGAAAAGGAGAATGATTTTAAGCTGGATTTAAAGATTCTAGGAATAGGCCTGAACTATTCGGATGGAAGAAGATTTAGAAGTAAGGTTACCCTGAATATTGATGAACCCATTGAACTTTCTAAATATAAAAATGAGTACCAGGGAGATGAATATTCCGCAGTAAAAAAATTAACAGAGGAAATCAGAGCACGACTTGAAAAACATTTGATCCTGACCAGAAATGAGGAAGAAGATAAATTGGTTTTGGCCATCGAAAAAATTTTCAAATCTACACTTTTGGAAGGAGCAGAGGTTTCAAAAAAGGAGCGGGATTTTGTGGTGAATAAAGAGGTAATTAAAGCAATTAACTATTTTGAAGAAAAAAATCCTGGCAGGCTGGAAACTATAAAACTGAATATTGAAAAATATTTCAATGATATAGAAAGGCTCAAACTGAATGATGAAGTATTTACAAAAAAGAACTTAAGCGGAAGTATTTTTTTAAAGGGGTTAAGTGCTTTATTTTATTTAATACTTGGCTTCCCAGTTTATGTATATGGGTTAATCAATAATTATTTGCCTTATATTATCCCATCTCAAGTAGCCGGCAAAATTACTAGAGATGTAGAATATCTGGCTCCCATCATGATGGTTACCGGGATATTTACATTTTCCCTGTTTTATTCTTTACAGATTTATTTTTTTTACCAGCTTTTCTCAGTGCTCTGGCTTACGGTTTTGTATGGGGTTAGTCTTCCCTTATCAGGATTTTTTGTAATGCATTATTGGAATTTTATGATGCATTCCGGTAAAAATTTAAGGCTGCTCACCCTGTTTAGAAAGCGAAAAGATATCATTTTCAATTTGGTAGCCCAGCGGAAAGCACTTTTTAATTTGATTAAGGAGACTAAAGAAGAATATTTGACTAATTCTCTTTAAGATATTTTAATTTTCTGAGATTATGCCAATTACCTAAAATCAAAAATGTTACTTATCAGATTCTTAGGATGTTCTCGTTGTAAGTTGGAAGTTAGATTGCAGATCTCCCAAAATGATAAAAAAAATATGGAATAATATTGAGAAAACAGGCCTGAGGCATAATTCTGATGCTCTTGAGGAACAGAATATTATCCTGGTTAATTCGATATCATTCTTAACAGCTACCTTCTGTTTTCTCCTGATCTTAATTTTATTTGTGAGTTTACCTGGCAGAGGATGGACAAACACCAGGTTGTTTTTATTGGGAGCAGGTGTTTTCTATTTTGGAAATATCATTTTTAATAGTCTTGGAAAATTTCAATTTTCCAAACTCATCATTTGCTGTGGAACCCCTTTATTTATTCTGTTTATATCCATATTTGATAAGCAGGTTCACCCTGAATTTGTTACGATAAAAGATTTTTTCTTTTATCGCTTTATGGCCCTTTGTACCACTATTTTTCCTTTACTGGTTTTCAGAACTAAAGATCTCCTAAAAATGATATTATGTTCCATCCCAGGATTTTTTGTGTTGGTATTTGGCGATCAGATTCATGAATGGCTTGGGGTGGGATTGGGGAGTTTTGGTTATCAGGATCCCAGTAAACTTGCCTTTGATATCATGGTGGGACTGGCTTTTTTAGCCCTTTTCGGATTTATTTTTAATCTTAAGAACCTAAATGAAAGGTATTACAAAAAAATAGACAACCAGAAGCTGGAACTGGAAAAACAAAACTTTGAAATCACTGCACAATCAGAAAAATTACGGGCCAATCACGACCACCTCATAAATGCCAAAAAGATAATAGAAGATCAGAACCAAAAACTGGAAATGGTTGTGGCTGAAAGGACAAAAAACTTATTAAATGCCAATGAACAATTAGTGATTCAAAAAAATGAACTGACTCAATTTTCATTTGCCATTTCCCATAACCTGAAATCACCGGTTACCAGTCTGAAAGGTTTGCTCAATTTATTTGAAGACAATGAATTATCCCCCGCCAATAAAGAAGTATATGATTACATGTACAAAACAGTAGATTCTATGATCGATCTTTTTAGTGATCTGAATGAAATTATTGATCTTAGAAATGAATTGTACCAAAAAACCTCACTGGAAAACCTGGATAAGGAGGTAGACTATATTACTGACTTGCTAAGAAAGGATATCATTTCTCAAAAGGTAAAAATAAACTTTACCCGGCATTGTGAGACTGAAATAGTAGTGAACAAACATAAGCTGAGGAGTATTTTACTTAACCTGATTTCCAATAGTATAAAATACAGGTCACCTGAAAGGACACCTGAGATTGATATAACAGTGAAAGAAAGTGATGGCTTTTTTAGGTGGACAGTCAGGGATAATGGGCTTGGGATGGATATGCAGGAGGTCGGAGAAAGGTTATTCCAGATTTTCCAGAGGTTTCATTCTCATGTGGAAGGAAAAGGCCTAGGCCTATACCTGATCAATTTGCAGGTGGAATCAATGGGAGGCGAAATTAAAGTAGAAAGTGAGCCCGGAGAGTTTACGCTTTTCAAATTTACCCACAAGAAAATCACTTAGTAAGTTAGGATTTGTACAGAAATAAATATCTTATAATTTGCCTCCCGGAGTGGAACTCAGGTACTTAAAGTTGAAAGAATAAAACCAGCTTTTGTATGCCTTTATTTTTGCCTTAGACGATACGTTTTAAAAAGCTTAACAGCGTTATCCCACGAATTTTTTTTTGAATCCTTTCTTAAAAAGAAAGCCAGGCTAATTTGGCAGGAGAGGAAAATTTCTTATCTTAACTCACTGAAAGTAACAAGTGTAAGAATTATTTTTTTACACATTTTTTAATTAGTTGAAGTCCATTTATTCCATATGAAATTCTGGGAAATGGTAGTTGAATGGGTTAATTCAATCCCCTGGCCAAAACCAAAGCAGAAATTCCTGGAAAAACTTTATAATGGCATTATTTTCCTCTGACCAAAACCTTAACAGATCATGACTATAATCCCAAGTTTAGTTCTCAAACAATTATATACCCGTGGAAGTCTCGAAAATACAGCTAACGGGCTTGAATTTTCTTTAAAGAACAGATTAACTGATGTAAAGATAATCAGTATTAACACCATAAAAGTAGCGGGAGAAGAAATTGATAAGTCGCTTATTTCCCTGGATTTGGGGAAGGGAAATGTGATGAAAATGGAAGATTTTGGGAAAGACGGACCAGTGGAGTTCCCTTTAAAATCAAAATTGCAGATTGTAATAGAAGGAAGAGAATTGAAGGAAGGGAAGTATAAAATTGAAGTAGATTTTAATACCAAATCGTATGGGAAGCTGCATTTAAAAGTGGAGGATTCCATTTCTGCGAGTGATGACCATATTGTGAAAATCCCAAGAGATAATGATGATGATTATTCTGAAAGGATAATAAAAGAAAGACAAAAGTTTGTGGAGGATTATTCCGGAGCAAAACTGGTCCATTCTTCTCAATATTCTATTGATCCGCATGAAACCGAAGGAAATTGCGAGAATTTTACAGGAATTTCCCAGGTCCCTTTAGGCTTTGCCGGGCCTATAAAAATAAATGGCGAATATGCAAAGGGAGAATTCCTGGTGCCACTGGCCACTTCGGAGGGCACTTTAGTGGCCTCTTATAATAGAGGAATAAAAGTATTGAATCTGTGTGGAGGTGCTTATGTGACTGTAGTGGGGGATGCCATGCAAAGGGCTCCTGTTTTTGTATTTGAGAATGCCCGTCAATCCAGGGAATTTGTGGGTTGGGTAAATGAAAATATGGACGAAATCAGGGATCATGCTGAAGCAACTTCCAGCATCGCTAAACTGCTTTATATCGATCCTTATCTTACCAATAAATTTGTATACCTCAGATTTAATTATTCCACAGGAGATGCTGCCGGACAAAATATGGTAGGCAGGGCAACTTTTGCGGCTTGTAGCTGGATTTTAGATCACTTTGAAGGGGGAATTACCAACTTCTATCTGGAATCTAATTTTGCCACTGATAAAAAGGCTTCTCAGATAAATATTATGCGTACAAGGGGGAAGCGGGTGATTGCAGAATGTACCCTGAAACGAGATGTACTCATTCAAAATATGAGGGTGGAGCCTGAACAACTGAATTACCATTCCGGAATTTCTACCATAGGGGCATTTCTATGTGGCGCCAATAATAATGGGGCACATTCACCCAATGCCATTACTGCAATGTTTATCGCTACCGGCCAGGATGTGGCCAATGTAGCAGAATCTTCAGCTGGGATTTTTTATAGTGAAATTACCAGTGAGGGAGATTTGTATATGTCTTTAACTATTCCGTCCTTAATTGTAGCAACTTTTGGTGGTGGAACCGGTCTGCCCACCCAGAAAGAATGTTTGGAAGTTTTGGGCTGTGTGGGTAGAAACAAGGTAAATAAACTGGCCGAAATTATTGCAGGTGTAGCACTTGCAGGGGAAATTTCCCTTGGTTCGGCTATTTCCTCCTCAGATTGGGTTTCCAGCCATGAACGATATGGCCGGAACCGCTAACCTAAACTATATTTTTTTCTAAATAAAATTTAAAACGGACTGAATAAAAACGGAAGGCTGCTCTGCATGCACCCAATGGCCGGCATTGGCAATGGTTTTGAGCTGATATTTGGGGAAAAGTGTTCCTATATCTTTTTCATCTTTTTCAAGGATATAATTGGACTTCTCTCCTTTTATAAACAAAACAGGACTCAAATATTGGCTTTCTGAGGTAATGGCTTCTCCTACATTCTCAATCTTTTCTGTGAGAACCGAAAGGTTGATCCGCCAGTCAAAACCTCCGGAACTGCTTCTGTAAAGGTTTTTTAATAAGAATTGCCTTACACCAATTTGAGGTTCGTGTTTCGCCAAAATTATTTCCGCATCCTTTCGGCTTTTTAGTTGATGGACAGGGATTTCGTTTAACCCTTCTAAAATTTTCTGATGATGGGGAGGGTAAAACCTGGGCGCAATATCTACTACAATACTTTTTATAGCAATTTCCGGGTATTTTAAAATAAATTTCATCACCACTTTTCCCCCCATGGAATGGCCCATAATTACAGGGTTGGAAATATGATGCTCCTCTATGAAATCCTTCAGATCATCTGCCATGAGGGAATAATTAAATTCTTCCGTATTTTCCGTTTGTCCATGGTTTCTTTGGTCAATCATATATACTTTAAAATGTTCTCCAAGGGCTTTGCCTATGGTCAGCCAGTTATCAGAAGAACCAAATAATCCGTGCAAAATAATGAGTGGTGAACCTTGTCCGACTTCTCTGTGAAAAAGTTGCATATTAGAGTTTAAAAGTAATGTTAGATTAAAAAGTAATAACAATAATAGCCTTTTGATTGTATTTTTGAAACGGGAAGGCTAGGATAAAGAAAAATAAATTCTTTTTAGGAAAAAATGAATTCCGGGTTTGTTCCTATAAGAGGGTGTTTAAATTTTAGATTTTGTAGGGAAATAGTTAAATTTTAAACATGCACTAAAAGCCATTTGGCTTACAAGTTCATAAAATAGTATGCATAAGATGAAAGATTATAGATTCCTATTAATTGTTTTTATTTTCCTTATTTCAGAAACATCATGTAAAATAGAAACTGATAAAAATATAGATGTGGAAAAAGTGAAGCAGGAAATGGCAGATAGAAAATTTAAACGGCTTACGGATGCCCAAATAGTTCAGGGAGCTTATGACAAGGCCGTAGAATTGCGAAAAAGTGCCCTGAAAGATCTGAAATTGGATACCCTATTGTGTGGAAAAACAGATTTTAGCGCACTTTCTGCCAAAGAAAAAATATTTATTGAAAAAATAGAAGTCTCCTGTGAGGAGAATCCGTTCAGGGATTCGAAAGGAAAGCAGGTTTGGGAGGCTTATCATTATAATATCCAAAATGGCTTACCACTGAAAGACAATATTCAAAAACTTGAGGATGGGGAATTGGTTTATTCCTTTCCGTTTAGTTTTGAAAAATCAGAAAATGACAGTATAATTCATCAATTGGGGCTATTAAATATCTGGATCAACAAAAAGGAACTGATCAGAAATTTATAAATTGAACAAGCAATTCTCTTGGGTAAGAATCAATGAACAGGACTTTAAAACAGAAAAATTGGTTGTTTTCCGGAAAAATTGACTTGGGTCTGTTATTCCTTCCTGTTTGGCTTACCTGGATCGTCTGTTTTTCCCTTTCTCAGGAAGTACTGGATGCAAAGGTGCCCCTTTGGGTGTGGGTGATTTTTATCCTTGGAATAGATGTAGGGCATGTGTGGAGCACTATTTTCAGGACTTATTTTGATAAGGAAGAATTCCAAAATCACAAGCCTCTGTTAATTTTTTCCCCCATTCTTGCTTTCTCTGTGTTATTTGTGATTGCCCTATTTTCCCAGGCCTGGTTCTGGCGGATTATGGCCTACCTTGCCCTATATCATTTCATCAAACAGCAGTATGGTTTTCTTGCCCTCTACAAAGCCAGGTCTGGAGATTTTATGCCAAAAAAAATATTTAGGGATAAATGGGTGATTTATTTTTCTATGATTTATCCGGTTTTGTATTGGCACTTTAGTGGAGACAGAGCCTTCAACTGGTTTATAGATGGCGATTTTTTGCTATTAAACAGTGGGGATTTTTTCAAAAAGGTGACCAGCCTAACTAATGTTTTATATTGGTTAATCCTCCTGGGATGGCTGGGGGAGGAACTTCTAAACAGGCATCAAAAAAAGGAAGGGTTTTTTACTGGAAAAATACTCTGGATGTTGACTACAGCCTTAAACTGGTATTTAGGCATTGTATATTTCAATTCCGATCTTGCATTTACACTTACCAATGTAATTGCTCATGGGATTCCATACTTTACCCTCATTTTCTTTTATGTGGAAAAAAAGAAAACGCTTGTTCGGCCTCAGTCCGCAAATGGTAGGTTAGGTGTGCTCCTTCATGTTTTTTTCATGTTAGCAGTAGTATTATTTTTTGCAATGGGGGAAGAGTATTTTTGGGATATGCTACTTTACAGGGAAAAAGGCGTATTTTTTGAAAGTTTATTTCCTTATCCTGTTCAGGCATTTAATATTTTATGGGTACAGGCTTTTTGCCTGGCTTTTCTTTCAGTGCCTCAGGTTGCTCATTACATTATTGACGGTTACATATGGAAAGGAAATCCTAAAAACCCCTACCTCAAAAAAGTTTTTCTTAATTCCTAAACCTCCAATTTTAGGAGGACAGATTTCCCGGTTTTTGGCCTTTTGAGTTGATTTTTGTTCCATAAATGATGGAATGGAATAACCGACAAATCAGGTATTTTATCATTAAAAAACCTGTAGGTAGGGAGAAACTGAATGACTTTTGCCCCGGGGTTTAATTTTATGTGTTTCATGATTATTCTGATTATTTGAAAATGAAGGATTTATGAGGATTATGGTAATTTTCCGAATTCCTTCTCCTTGCCGAAATGTATTAGAATTTTTGCGAAAATTTTATGATATTCATCAAGTCCCTTTAACTTTGAAGACTATTTCCAATCGAAAAATATGAGGAATCCAATTTTTTTAGCTATTAGTCTTTATTCATGCTTGTTACTTTTCTGTTTTTCCTGCACCGGGAAAATCGATCATAATTATGAAAAACTGGAAGGATCCTGGATTGGAACCCTGGAAAAAGAACCATTTCCCGAACTGGTAAGTCTTTACATAGATTCTGCCCTCCTGGTGAAAATGTACTATACCGGAATCGATTTGCATGTGGCAAAATCATATAACCTCAACACTCCTGAAATTACATTTGAGGTTGATCAACCAGAATTAAATGGGAAATTTACCGGAAAACTTGAAGGAGATGAGATTAAAGGGAATTTTAATATTGGAGGAAAAGACTTTGCTTGTAATTTCTTTAAAATAGAACCCATTGGGTTGGGGCAAATCTCGGAATATGTAGGTTTTTATCAGCTTGAAGAAGATCATATCATTCAGGTCAATCCCTTTATGCTGGACTTTTCCCTCACTCCATTATCAGTACTTGATTTTAAAACTGGTAAAAAAAGAGTCGCCTTCCCCACTTCCAAAAATACTTTCGAAGCCGGGGAAAAAATGCTGGCTCCATATCCCAAAGATTTTAACCTGACTTTTTCCAAAACAGAAGATAATATTAAACTTTCCCTTGAGGATAATGGAAAAACGTTGAATGGGGAACGGTTGGCTGGTTTACCCAATCCAAAGGACATTGTTGCTGAAAACAAGGGGGTGGAATTAAAAGGCAGCCTGACACTTCCTCAATCCGAAGGTCCGCATCCGCTTGTGGTTTTTGTGCATGGAGGGGGGAATCAGACCAGGGAAAATAATTCTTTTGCAGATTTTAGTTTGCTCTTACCCTATTATGGAATTGCTACCCTGGTTTATGATAAAAGAGGCTGCGGGGAATCTACCGGAGAATTGCAGGGAGCAAGTTTTGAAGAGCTGGCCAATGATTTAAAAGCCGTATTGGAAAGGATCTCCAAAGAGAAAAGTATTAATCAGGAGAAAATTGGATTGTTGGGAATTGATCAGGCCGGATTTATTATGCCAATGGCTGCTTCAAAATCGGATAAGGTTAAGTTCATGGTGAATATTTCCGGGTCGGCAAAAGGAATTGAAGATCAGGAATATCAGGCTTGCGCTTTAAGGATGAAAGCCGATGGTTTTTCTGAAGATGAAATAAATGAAGCAGTGGAATACCAGAAAAAAATGTTTGATTTTCTAAGAGGCAAGGTAGATTCTGTAGCTTTTCAGCTGGCATCTGATAAAATGGCTGGGAAATCCTGGTCGGGTTATGTTACTTCATTTGATAAAAAAGAATGGATAAACTGGTGGCGGGTAAATTATACCTGCAATCCTAAGGACTATCTTCCGAACTTAAAAATACCACAATTAGTTATTTATGGAGAGAAAGATTTATTAGTGCCTCCCAAAGAAAATATTCCCCTGATGGAAAAGTATTTGGAGGGTACCCATCATTCCATTTTGGAATTTAAAGCAGCAAACCATTTACTATTGTTGGGAGAAAAAAGGGGTGATGTTCAGTTTTCTGAAATTGAAGGTTATCCGGAAAATTTATTTTCTACCATAAATAATTGGATTGGAGAACAGACGGGCCTGAAAAAATAGGTTTTAAAAGCCAGATTTTGGAACTGGAAAATCTACTTAAAACTTAAAAGTTCAAGTTTTATTTGTTATTTCTCCTTTTTTTTCGTATATAAAGAAAGGGTTGTTTAATTTTTTGATTTTTACCTGCAAAAACCCTTTCAAAAACTATCCTAATCACAAAGCGAGCTATTATTACTTGTTTTTTTATTTTAATTAAAACCATTAATTGATGTTAGAAGAATATCGTAAACAAAACAGTTATCAGAAATTATTAGAAAAGGCTATCTCGAATATTAAGAAAACTGGATTTGACGAAATTAAAGCTGATTTTGAAGGTATGGAACCTCCTGCCAAGCTAGTAAACCGAACTACAGATCAGGTTTTTATCCCAGATGCTACAGCCAAAAACAGAAATGGCTTAAAAGCGTACTTCGAAATTTCCTGTAAAGTTACTGACACAGAGCCACTTGTAAGTAAGTGGAAATTAATTGACACACTGGCTAAAATGAAAGAGGGAATTTTTAAAATATTTGTTCCTTCAGGTACTATGAGATTTACCCAGGAACTAATTACGCAGCACAACATCAATGCTACTTTAGTGAAAATCTAAAATATACCGTTTACGGAGCTCAATAATTATTGAGAAAAAAATGCCAATAACCCTAAAGTGTATTGGCATTTTTGCTTTTGTCTGGAAATACTGAATTGTTAACTACCAATAGAGCGATCCAGATGAGTATAACCTCCATCCACATAAATATGCTGAGCGGTAATGTGGCTGGCTTTTTCCGATGCCAAAAATACAACTGTATCTGCCAGTTCTTCTACAGTTGTCATTCTATTTCCAAGAGGAATCCGCTGGGTGATTGTTTGTAATTTTTCCTTGGGATTTGGAAAACTGTTAATCCAGTTTTCATACATTTCAGTCCAGGCTTCTGCAGGAATTACCTCATTTACCCGAATATTATATTCCAATAAATCTACGGCCCATTCCCTTGTTAAAGCTTGAATTCCACCTTTGGATGCTGCGTAACCCGAGGTGCCTCCCTGGCCGGTATTGGCTACCTTAGATCCGATATTTATAATATTACCTTTCGTTTTGATTAAAGCCGGTTTTGCGTAATGAACCAAAGAAAAATAGTGAGTAAGATTACGGTTTAGGGAAGCCAAAAATTCTTCAGGACTGGAATCAGTACCAATTCCATCATTTCCTCCGGCATTATTAACCAGTACATCAATTCGGTCAAATTTTTCTAAAGTTTTTTCAATTACCATTTTGCTGGCAGGAATTTCCGATAAATCGGCCTGAATAAACAATGCCTCAATCCCAAATTCACTTTTCAGTTCCTCAACCAGTTTAACTCCAATATTTTCCCTTCTTCCGATTACTACCGGGATGGCACCTTCTCTGGCAAAGGAAATAGCAATTCCTTTCCCTATACCACTGGTTCCTCCTGTTATTATAACTACCTTATCTTTTAATTTTAAATCCATTTATATTGATGTTTTAATGGGTAACCAGGCCTGGATTCCTTAAGACAGACCATAAAATTCTATCGCATTTTCACCGAGAATTTGCTTTTGTTCTAATTTGGAAAGGGAACCGATATAATCTGTTACAATTTCCATCACCTCCTCATAATCTCCGGATAATTTACAAACCGGCCAGTCTGAACCAATCATTAACCTTTCCGTACCGAATGCCTCCAGAATGGTATCCAAATAGGGTTTAAAATCAGACTTTGTCCAATTATTCCAGTTGGCCTCAGTCACCATCCCCGATAATTTACAACTGACATTTTCAAATTTTGAAAGTTCCTTAATGTCCTCATCCCATGGAGAGATTTTTCCATCTTTAATGAATGGTTTGGAGATGTGATCGAGTACAAATTTTTGATCAGGAAATTTACTTACAAACTTTGAAGCCACCTTTAAGTGTTTAGGGAAAGTGAGTATATCATAAGTTAAATCAAACCTGTGCAATTGATTAACTCCTTTCAGGAAATTCTCTCTCAGTAAAAAGTTATCATCTGGCTCATCTTGAACTACGTGTCTTACCCCAACAAATTTCTTTTCGTTGGCATACTTATAAAGCTGATCTTCAACTTCTGGTGACTGCAAATCCACCCATCCCACTACTCCTTTAATGAATTTATTGGATTTGGCCAGCCCAAGCAGAAAATCGTTTTCCTCTAAAGTCTGACTTGCCTGAACTGAAATACATCCATCAAATCCGGTTTTTTTCAATTCTTTCTCCAAATCCTCAGGAAAAAAGTCTTTTTTAATTACCGCCAAATCATCCGTAATCCAAGGATGAGTTTCTGGAGTGTATTTCCAGAAATGTTGGTGAGCATCTATTTTCATATTTTTCATATCCCTATATCTTGAAATTTTACAATGCTTTCATTTGTGCTTCCATATCAAATACCTGATCCATCATGGCCCATTTTTCCCCTTCCTTTGCTTCTTCTACCGGCTCCTGAAATGTACCCATCAGGTCTTCCCATTCCTGGCATTTTGGGTGCAGGGTAAGGTATTTTGGGAAATCTACATTAGGATTGAAGGAATCAGTTGCCGTCATATACATGAACAACCTTCTTCCCAAAAGAAAAATTTTCATATCAATTACACCAACCGAATGAAGCGATTTTAACACTTCGGGCCATGTACTTTTATGGTAGGCCACGTATTGTTTAATGATTTCCGGATCATCCTTCAGATTGAGTGTTTGTGCAAATATTTTCATGTTTAAAATTTATGTTCTTTCCCTATTTTTCGGGTTAGATTTCCTTATTTACAATTATATCAAACCTAGTTAAAAGTTCCTATCAGAATGGAAAGATGGGGAAAAATTTGGAACTCTTCAAGGAAAACGTTTTCAGAAAATAAACCTAAAAAAAAGAAGACTGAAAACTTCATAGCTTTAATGAATTTTCAGTCTTCTTTCGCAATCCCTTATATTTAGTTTCTAACCTTCGTAGGCTTTCAGGTTTTGTTTTGATGAACCAAGGCCATCAATTCCAAGTTCAACTACATCACCAGGTTTTAAATATTTTGGAGGATTAAATCCCAGTCCCACTCCTGAGGGAGTTCCAGTGGAAATGATATCACCTGGAAGTAATGACATATACTGGCTTAGGTAACTTATAACAGTGGGAACATCAAAAATAAAATCTGAAGTATTTCCATCCTGCATGGTTTCCCCATTCAATTTGAGCCAAAGCCTTAGGTTATGAGGGTTAGGAATTTCGTCTTTGGTGGCTATATATGGCCCAAGTGGGGCAAATGTATCACAGCTTTTTCCTTTCACCCATTGGCCGCCTTTTTCTAATTGAAATTCTCTTTCACTATAATCATTGTGAAGGCAATATCCGGCTACATAATCCAGCGCTTCTTCTTTACTCACATAGGAAGCTTTTTTTCCAATAACTACAGCCAATTCCACTTCCCAATCCGTTTTCTTTGAATTTTTTGGAATGATTACGTCATCATTTGGTCCAACCAAAGAGGAAGTTGCCTTAAAGAAAACAACTGGTTCTTTTGGGGGCTCCATTCCACTTTCTTTCGCATGGAGAGCATAATTTAAACCTATACAAACAATTTTACCAGGCTTATAGATAGGGGCACCAAACCTAATTTCATCTCCTACCTCAGGACAAGAATCCTGATTATCCTTTAACCAGGCCGAAAGTCTGCTGATTCCATCATTGGTTAAAAATTCTTCTGTGAAATCTTCCCCAAACCCGCTAACATCAATTTTTTTTCCATTTTCGAGAATCAAACCGGGCTTTTCCTGACCTGCATCTCCAAATCTTATTAGTTTCATAGTTTAAATTTGTTTTATAGTTTAATATTAGAAAACCCTCCATCAATAGGATAAATGCCTCCGGTAATAAAAGAAGCCTCATCAGAGCATAGGTAAAGGGTTAAATGAGCTATTTCTTCTGGCTTTCCCATTCTGCCAATAGGCTGGGTTTTAGAAAGGTTTTCGAACATTTCTTTTTCTTTCCCGGGATAATTTTTGGCTAAAAACCCATCTACAAATGGAGTATGGACTCTTGCGGGGGCAATAGCATTGCACCTGATATTATCCTTTATGTAATCGCAGGCTACCGAATAGGTCATGGTCATAGTGGCCCCCTTGCTCATGGAGTAGGCAAACCGATCTGGTATTCCCAAATATGAAGCAATAGAAGCCATGTTGATAATTGAGCCACCTCCTGAAGCTTTCATTTTGGGTATACAGGCATGAAGGCAATTATACACACCCTTGATATTTACCCCATAAATCCTGTCTAAATCTGTTTCAGAAGTGTTTTCTACATTCCCTATATGGGCAATTCCGGCATTATTTACTAAGATATTTATCTGGCCGGTGTCACTAAATATATCCTCTACAACTTTTAAAACTTCCTCCTGATTGGCAACATTACAAGAATGGCTTTTGGCTAATCCTCCAGCTTCTTTAATTTTTCCGACAACTACTTCTGCATTTTCTTTATTTAGTTCAATTATCTGAACATTTGCTCCATGTTTGGCAAGTGTCATGGATATACTTTCACCTATTCCACTTCCTCCTCCGGTAACTAATGCTATTTTTCCTGTAAGGTCGAAGGGCAGTGTTCCATTTTCCATAGAATAATAAAAAATTAGTCAATTTATTAAATCCAATTTTCCTGAATGCAGGCAAGATTAAATACTCAAAAAAGTAGAGATGTTACCTCTATCCTAAAAAAACTGGAGCATAAAGTTAAGGCGCGCAGGAGATATTAAAAAATAATTAATATGAATTGAGGGGTTTATCGATGAACTAAAAATTGATTTTATGTTAATTTAATGTTAACTTTGTGTTAATAAAATATGATTTATGTCGTTTGCATTAAAGGTTGAGCAGCATGGTAATACTAAAATCGTGCAGGTCTGCTGTCATGAAATCATAAATTTAATGAATGACAGAGAAGGATTAGGAGTGCATACATGAATTTTTATCAACATTAAAAAATTATAAAGCTATGGAATGGATAAACACACAAGGCATACACCTCAAAAGGAAGAAAAAATCAGCTGTTATTTTATTGATAGGAGTAATTTTATTTATCCTATTGAATAAGTTTGATATCTCTTCTTCAAATGTAGACAAAGTAATGGCCTTAACTTTATTGGTAATAACATTTTTTGCCGCAGAATACCTTACTTTCCTGAGGTTAAAGAAGAAGAAGAGGAAAAAAATGAAAAAATTTCACAAACATCACTAGCAAAAATTTTATAGGTCAAGCCATTCATTTTTACTGAATGGCTTTTTTATTTAAGACGGTTTATGACCCGTTGTACTGAAAACAAACTTGCAGAATTGGGAAATTGGAATTAAAAAGAAGGATTAACATTTGATGAAATTGAAAGCATTTATGGTTTGTCCTTATTTTTTCAAAAAAAAAAGTGGGAGCCTTGTATCCCTAATCAATTATTGACATTAGGCCTTTTATAAAGGGCTTTATAGCCGATAAACTACGACAATCTGAGGCGATTTAAGTGAGTTTCCAACACTTTGCCTAAAGATAAGTTTATTAAAAGGACCGGTTTTTGATTTAATCGTGTTACTTAATAAGATGAAAGATTTTTGAAGATATTGCATAATTTTTCTACATTTCATCTTCCAAATCCAGATACCTAAAACTAGAATTTTTATTAATATAATTAATTAGTATATTTTTTTATACCAATCTTTATATTTAAATAATAAGAATAACCAGCTGAATTTTAACTTCTTAGGAAATGAAAATTGTAGATTTTCTAACCACCTGAGTAATTGATTAAATTTTTGAACTAATTAAAACTAGAAATGAAAAAGTTGCTGAAACTAAAACTCACTCTGTTATTTGTTGTATTTGGCTATGTAAGTTTTGCCCAGGTTCCGGGTGGATCCAGCAATGCAATGGTAGTGAGCAGAAATGAAATACCTATAGCGAATTTAGAAGATCTTGAAAGGGAAAAAATGGAGAAAAGAATAGAGTATGGAGAATTCTCAGATTCAAGAGATGGAAAAACCTATAAAGCCATGACCATCGTGCTTGCTGCAGAAAGCGGAGCAGAAATAAAAAAAACCTGGATGACTCAAAACCTTGATTATGACATTCCCGGGTCTTTTTATTATGATAATAACCCAGATTTTGCCGAACAATATGGAAGACTTTATACCATTGAAGCGGCTAAAAAAGCCTGCCCGGAAGGCTGGCATTTACCCACACATGATGAGTGGATGCTATTAGCCACAAAATTTGGAGGAAAACGGCTTGCCGCAGGAAGATTGAAACATACAGGTATCAGTGGTTTTGATGCCAGATTTGGAGGTAGAAGGAACCTCAAGAAAAAATTTACTGCAATTAGTAACTATGGCAGTTATTGGGGTGTGAAAAACAGTGATTCCCAAACCGGTTTGGAATATGAATTTAATGCTTCAGATCAATTAGTAGTCGTGAAGCCAGCTCAAGATCCGTTATATGAATACATTACAGAGGATGTAGGCTTAAGTTGCAGGTGCGTTAAAGACTGAAAATAATAGAAGTTATTTGTAAAAGGGGAATGCACTGAAAAGTTTTCCCCTTTTTTATTTTGCACGATTTTCACTCTTTGCCTCAGAAATAAATTTCTCCTCATGCGTTGGGTAAATGATGAGCAGAATTTTTTCAACTTTATTCCAAAATAAAAATTTCCAATCGGTTTATGGCAATCTTTTGGTAGCCTGCCTGGGGCTTCTTAATTTTTCCCTTTTGGCAAGATCCTTAACCAAGGAAGAGTTTGGGCATTGGGTCATTTTTATCTCAGGAAGTACCATGCTGGAAATGATCCGGGCCGGAATTGTGCAAACCCCGCTCATTAAATTTACCTCCGGAATCCAGAATCAAAGATTTAAATGTGAATTCATTTCCACCGGTTTTATCATTGGTTTGGGTATTACCATGCTAATATCCGGTTTGGTATTAATAAGTCAACTTCCTGGAATTAATACACAAACTGGATCGGGTTATGGATTGTTTTTAAAATGGTTCCCTCTTTTATTTTTAGTTTCATTTCCAAGAAATTTTTATTTGTGGAACGCACAGGGGGAAAGGAATTTTGTAGGGATTTTTAAATCACAATTCGCAACTTTCGGTCTTTTCTCAGGATATGTAATAGCTCATTACCTGAAAAGTTACCCTGTTCACTTTCTCCCCATAGCCTATATTACCAGTCAGGGGATTAATTCTATCTGGCTTTTATTTTCGTCCAATCTATTTCGAATTAAATACAGGTATTTTTCAAAAAAACACCTTCATTCAATATTGAATTACGGTAAGTTTAGCATGGGTACTATGATTGGAGGAAATTTGTTAAAAACTGCAGATACACTAATCATTGGATTAATAATGAATGCTTCATCAGTGGCGGTTTTTAGCATTGCATTAAGATTAACAGAAGTTTTCGATCTACTAATTAGAAGTCTGGCAAATAACCTTTTCCCTCAATTGTCAGCTGCAGCCAATCAAAAAAAAGCTCACACATTTCATTTGACATTTAAAAAATATACTGTAGGCGTCACCTTAATTTTCATTTTAATCATGTTTTTTACCTTTTACTTTGCAGAGGTTTTGATTGCAATTGTGGCAGGTTCTGGATATTTCGAGGCAGTATTTATATTTAGAATTTTAGTATGTGGCTGTTTGTTTATCCCCTTTTACAGGTTTTCAGGAGTGGCCCTTGACGCGATAAACAAGCCCGCTTATAACTTCTACAGGATTTTATTTTTATTGAGTTTTAATGTATTGGGTGATTTTTTGGTTTTACTATTTTTTCAGGAAGTCTGGTGTGTAGCCATGTTGACGGTATTTGTATTTTTTCTAGGTATGTTATCCGGAATGGTTTTAACAAAAAGGGCAGGATTAAATATTTCCTTGAGGGACCTCATTAAATATCCTGTGGTCAATTTTTTGAGGATCAATAAGGTCGGCTAAAATGGATGATCAACTAATAATTGAATAGTCGTCAGATATTTTTGTCTGAATATTTTGTTTTTGGAGTGTGCTTTCCAAAATTAATTTAGCACAATGGTTTATGGTATGACTTTTTGAAAAAGCAATTCTCTCTGCTATTAGCTTTTCATTATTTTCTGCCAATGCATGTTCCGTTTTTACCACAAATCCCTGTGGAGAAGAGGCTAAATAAACATGCTCCTGGAATGGTTTGGTTGCTTTTAAGTGGGTAACAACCACCGGTTTTCCCAGGGTAAGGTATGCATCCAGGATTTCAGGATAAGTGCTATCAGTAAAATCATTTATAGCAAGTGGCAAAATACAGACATCAAAAGCCTGCATATAGGAATTAATTAAATGATGCGATTTTTCTCCTAAAAACCAAATATTTGGTTTGTTGTGCCAGCTATTTTCCCTAAGGAAACTTTCGCTTACTTTTCCTACAATCACAAAATTCCAATGGGGTCTTTCATCCACCATGTGATGCAGGGTAGAAACATCAATATTTTCACTGTCAAGATTACCAAAATATCCTATTATAGGATATTTTGTATTTTTCAGGTCTGCTGGAAAAATTTGTTCTTCATTTAATGAGACAAGGTTTTTGTTAAAACCTGTTGGCAGATAGAAGACATTTTCATTTAATTCTTCGAATTGAGCCATAAATGTCATGGAATTAGTAAAAACAAAATCGGACTGAATTACCACATCCGTTTGTGACCTTAATTCCCGCCTTTTTGAAATCTGATAGTGTTCAGTAAAATAGGTAAGTGATGTAGGTTTGAGAATGTCTTTTATAAAAATACTTTTTCCTTGTATTTCAGTAGAGAATATTTCAAATTCTTCAATTCTTAATTTTCTACAAGAAAGTTTTATCTGATAGGCTAATTTTCTTGCATTTTGTTTGTTAAGAATATTATAAATAGAAGAGCTGGCCAGCCACTGGATGGGTTCCTCCATCATTTTAGGATAAAGTATCCATAAATTGTCATTTACCTGAACAAGGTCTTCCGATTTTCCGACATTTACTTTTTTCTGATATTTTATAGCAGGATTATCCGAATGCCTTATAGAAGAAATTCTGTTGAGTGGGGGATTTACATAAAGCACATTGCATGTTTTGGAAAATGCAATGGCAAATTGTTGACAAATGTCGTGGTGGTGCTTATCCCAATGGTGATTACCTAGTATTATTATGCTTCTACCTTCCAATAGCCATCTAATTTGGTTTTTATATTTAATTGAAAATTGAAAGGCAAATAAATTACCAAAGATGTGCTTTTATTAAAAAAAATCTGATAAAGGTTACAATAAGTGATGTAATACTGTTTTAGGAGGGTTAACAATTTATTAATAATTGTAAATAGAGAAAAATTAAGGAAGTAAAAGAGAATTTCAACTACTCCTTATACTTCCTTAATTTATTTTTCAGTCAAAATTAATAGCATTGAGTATCATCTGGGAAATGTTTTTATTTTGATAATCTGTAATTCTATCTCCTGGCATGAAATAAAAGATTTGACCTTTTTTATAGTCCTTATACCATACTGCACGGTCCTGCATAAAGATTTTCCCATTTCTGAAGTCGTAATATTTAAAGCCACATAAAACAGTTTTTTCTCTCCCATCTGTAAATTTGTGATTCATATAAACTTCGGTGGCATTTAGAGTGATACTTGGAAACGTCCCTTCAGCTGACGGACCATCTGAAGAAGAATAGGAGATGGATTTACCCCACTCAATTTTATGATTTATAATGTAATGATTAGGGTTAAGATTCACCAAAGTTAGGGGTACTCCTTTTTCCCCATCGTGAAACCATCCGTACCCTTCCCCCGGATTTACAGGGTATTTGGAAAATTCGGGATGGTCCAGTTGAATGCCAAGGAAATCGAAATAAAACTCATTATTTGCTTTTCCGCTGCTAATGGAATGATGTAAACAAATAAACTTCCCACCATTTTCTGTGTAATCTATAATGGCTTTTTCTGCTTCAACCTCGAGTTTGCCGTGAATGTATCCGATTGTGGCTTTGTAATCGCTAAAGTTTTTCGGCAAATTGGCCTGGTCCACCATCTCTACGGAGAATTTTCCTTCATTTTCAAGAAAGGTAATTAATGGCTTGAGCTGGGGAGTTTCGTCCTGAATAATTAAGATTTTTCCATTCTGGGAAAAGCCTGAATTAAAACTTAAAAATAATCCCAGAAGTATCAGAAGTTTAGTTAGTTTGGTATTCATAAAGTTTTAGTGAAAAAATTAACATTAATTGATAACCCTTAAATTTAGACACTTTTGATCGGTTGGAAGGATTATTTTTTGAAGAATAGGGAATTTTGGTGTTTTGAAATGAAATAATTTGATTATTGGGAAAAGAATGAAAAATCAGGATAAGGAAATTATAGAAAATTTTGGGAATAAACTAAGGGTAAGGGTTTGTGGAATTTGTGTAATTGGTGGTAAGGTTCTTATGATCAAACACTTATCTGTAGGCGAGAAATATTTGTGGGCGCCACCAGGTGGAGGCTTAGACTATGGAGAAACTACAGAAGAAGCCTTAAAAAGAGAATTTCTTGAGGAAACTGGTTTGAAGGTGGTTGTCAAAAAATTTTTGTTTGTTCATGAGTTTTTAGCCAAACCACTGCATGGAATTGAGCTGTTTTTTGAAGTTCAGCCTGAGGGAGGGGCAATAGGGAAGGGGATTGACCCGGAATTGGAAAGAGAGCAACAGATTATTGATAAAGTAGAATTATTATCCTTTGAAGAAATACTTGAGGAACCAAAAAATTGTGTGCATCATATTTTCACAAAGTGTAATTCCATCTCCGGGTTATTGAGCTTATCAGGTCATTATTCCTTTATTCCGGAATGAGATTTGGTGCTGTTTTTCTGGTATTTTCCTTTAAATAGACCAATAATCCTCTCATAATCAAATATTGAGCAGGGATATATGTGCCCATAATTAATATTCCTTCTAAAGGCAAAGGTTCTGATAACAGAAATTTGTTTACCCCAATCAGACTATCAGAAATTACAAATAGAATAGCTCCGAAAAAAACTGACCAAAAGGAAGGATTACTTACCCTGTCTTTTCGATTGAAAGCAGTGGCAGACATACCCACAAGTGCCACAGCATAAATCAAAACTGCAATTTTTAGCATTAAATCCAGATTCGGAAAGAGCAAAAAGTAAAAAAATGCTCCATAAATCAGGAAGGGTAAAACCAAATACGATTTGGTTTGAAAAATGGTTTTTTGTGGATTAGAATTATCTTGAGCCTTTTTAAAAATCAATATATAAGTAATTTGAGAAATTAAAAAACAAGCCAGGCCGGTAATAAAAAAGAGGGGATTAAATTCCTGAAACATGAGGAAAATATCTCCAAGCCAGGAAAAGAAAAATGCGAAGAAAATCTGTGGTTTTAAATTATTAGAAATCTTTCTGGATTGTAGGTAAAAGTAAATTCCAATCCAGACCATTATCAGGGGTTTAAATATATTGTTGAGACTTGAGAAGGCGTCAAATTGCCCGATCAGGTCTCCTATAACAATTACTCCAAAAATAAAATGAAAAAATGTAGTTTTGTTTCCTGGCATAGTTTGTTTATTCAGGCTATTTAAAGCTAAGGAATTTCCAAACGATCCAAAAATATAATATCGTTTAAAAAACTATTTCTCAGCAACTGGCTGAATATTTTCCTCCGCAAAATCTACCCATTCCAAATGGATAATATTCATAGGGTTTGCGGTGAGTCCTACTACATCTTTCTGAGTAATTCTCATCACTTCATCATAAAAAAGAACGATTACTGCACATTCGTCCATGACCATTTGATCCAGTTGGTGAAAAAGCTCATGCCTTTTCCACTTGTTTTTTTCCTGATGGACTATTTCGAAAAGATTATCAAATTTCTCACTTTTAAAATGAGTTTTGTTTGGGCCTAATGGACTTAAGTTTCCCGAATAAAAACAGGCCAGGTAATTTTCCTCATCCGGGTAATCTCCAAGCCATGAACCTCTGAATAGTAAAGCTTTAGAATTATCTACCAATTCCTGATGGTTAGTAAAATTATTAACTTCTACATTAATTTTAATTCCCAAAACTGCTTTCCACTGTCTTTGCAAATATTCCATCATTACGGCATAAACAGGGTTGGTGTAAAGAGTAACTTCCGGGAAGCCTTTTCCCTCTGAATAGCCCGCTTCTTTTAGAAGTTGTTTGGCTTTTTTTTCATTTAGATGATAACCTTTTATAGTTCCATTGTCAAAGGAGGGAAGTGCTGTTGGGACAAACCCTCCTGTGCCGGGAACTCCGAGATTATTCCTTAGAAATGATACCAGTTCTTCTCTGTTAATGGCGTAGCTCATTGCCTGCCTTACCCTTTTATCCAAGAAAGGATGATTAGGGTCCCTGTATTTTGATGGATCTAACTGAAAGCCAATGTATTCTGTGTTAAGATAAGGAACTTGTTGTACATTATATTTAGTAAGAACCTCCTCCTTAATCTCTCCTTTTTTATTTAATAACTGATCAACTGTATTGGGATCAATTCCTGCCACCAAATCAAGTTTTCCCTGTTTGAATGTCAGAAATTCCTGAGTTTTATCCGCAATGAAATTTATTTGTACGATATCCAGATATGGGAGCTGATTGTAATTATTATCCCGTCTCCAATAGTTTTTATTTTTCCTCATGATCAGGTTGGTTCCCTCATCCCAGTCCTTTCCGCTCAGGGTAAATGGACCTGTGCCAACGGGATTTCTTCCAAAATTTTTCCCATAAAATTCTATGGCTTCCCTGGGTACCACATAGGTATATGGCATAGAAAGGATTTGCAAAAACGGGGGGAATGGTTTCCTTAACCGAATGATTAACTGAGTTGGAGAAGTGGCTTCAAAACCTGATTCAGAAATTTGCCCATTTTTATCTTTAAGAATTTTATCATTAAAAACCCATGAACCCGAACTGGCTGTTTTTTTATCCACAATCCTTTTAAAACTGTAAACAAAATCTTCTGCTGTCACTTTTCTGCCTTTTCCATTTGGGAATACCTCACTATCATGGAAATATATATCATCTCTTATTTCAAAAGTATATGTAAGTCCATCATCAGAAACTTTCCAGGTTTTTGCCAGACAGGGATGTACGGATAAATCTTCGTTAAACTCAAACAAACCATTATACAATTGAGAGACTGCCCACACATTTGCCTGGTTTTTGGCCAGGGCCGGATCCAGGGAGGTAAGTCCTTCGTGTTGGTTATATTTGAATACTTTCTGCCTGTTTTCCACAATTTCCTGGTCTCCTTTTCCACATCCCCAGAATGCCCATGAACAAGTCAGTAGCACTAGAAATTGTCTGATCATATCCTTAGTATTTAGCTTTTATAAATTATATTTGTGCCCGTTGAAAGAATCTTTAATAAAAGTTAACGCAAGAGTGGTAGTTTTCTTGGAGAGAATTACCAGTTAATTCAATGAATTTTTTATTTTTTTAGTTAACCTTGCAGTTCAAAAACCAAATAAAAATCACCATAATCAACTGCATTTTCCGATAGGCTATTCAGTAATAAATGTGTGTAGTTGAAGTGAAATAAATTTATACCATCAAACAAACATGGGGAAAATTATTGCCGTTGCCAACCAAAAAGGAGGAGTAGGAAAAACCACCACAGCTGTTAACCTGGCAGCAAGTTTCGCAGCACTTGAATTTAATGCTTTAGTTGTAGATGCTGATCCACAGGCCAATTCAACTTCAGGCCTTGGGCTTGATCCTAAGATAGAAAGACAAACCATTTACAATTGCATGGTTGATGGAGTAGCTGTGGAAGATGTAATTGAACCATCTGCATTTGATTATCTTGATATTATTCCTTCACACATAGATTTAGTGGGAGCTGAAGTGGAAATGATAGAGTCGGAAAACCGGGAGGAAAAGATGAAAGAGGCTTTGGAGCCTGTAAAGGAAAAGTATGATTTTATCATAATCGATTGTTCTCCATCGCTGGGTTTGATTACGGTAAACTCACTGACAGCTGCAGATTCTGTAATTGTTCCGGTTCAATGTGAATATTACGCTTTGGAAGGATTGGGAAAATTGTTGAGTACGATCAAAATTATCCAGAGCAGATTGAATCCTGAATTGGTGATTGAAGGTATTTTGCTTACCATGTTTGATGTAAGGTTAAGGCTTTCTAATCTGGTGGTGGAAGATGTGAACAAACACTTTCAGGAGTTGACTTTTAGTACCATTATCCCAAGAAATATCAAATTAAGCGAAGCTCCAAGTTTCGGGTTGCCGGCTATTGCACATGATGCTGAGAGTAAAGGTTCTATCAGTTACTTAAACCTGGCTCAGGAAATCTTAGAGAAAAATAATATGGTAAAAAAATAGAAATTCTTTCTAATTAAAGAATTTGAAATCACACGAAAGGCCCAATACCCGTACTTGAAATCTTGAAAAACTGTTCTTTTGGAATAATAATAGAGTTTTTTCGAGATTCGCTTTAACAATTCTACAATCAGATCTTTAGAATTAAAGAAATGTCCAATTCTTAAATTTTCCAAAAAGGAAAAAGGGAATTCAACTGCCTAAATTCCTGAAGTTTTATTGATGCACTTAATAGTTGAGGCAGTAAAAAGCTTTTCCAACATAAGGTTAATCATTCAGGTACTTTCTTTTTAGAATTCGGAGAAGATACTGAAGGTTTTTCTGGTTATGTGAAGGTAAAATTCAATAGTTTTGCAGTTGGTATGATGGGGGGAATATTTTGAAATTGAATAAATAGAAATCTACTTATATAAGGATAATGACTGATCCCAAAAAAGTAAAATTACAAAAAAGAGGAAGCAGGGGACAATCTCTTGGAAAAGGCCTTGGCTCATTATTGTCTGATGTACATGTTTCCAAGAAAGATTCTGAAAAAGAAAATTCCAGTGCCTTGTCCAGTGCAGTTTCGGAAATCGAAACGGACTGGATCGATGCGAACCCTTATCAGCCCAGGCAGGAATTTGAACAGGAAAAGCTGGAAGAACTTGCCGATTCCATAAAAATCCATGGGATAATCCAGCCAATTACTGTTAGAAAACTGGAAGCTAAAAAGTATCAGTTAATTTCTGGAGAAAGAAGATTACAGGCTTCCAAACTAGCTGGATTAAAAACGATTCCTGCGTTTATCAGGACGGCCAATGACCAGCAAATGCAGGAAATGGCCCTGATTGAAAATATCCAGCGGGAGAACCTCAATGCCATTGAAATTGCCCATAGTTACCAAAGGTTAATCAGGGAATTTGGTTTAAAACAAGAAGAACTTGGAGACAGAGTAGGGAAGAAAAGGGCTACAGTTACCAATTATCTCCGGTTATTAAAATTGCCATTCGAGATTCATGTGGCCATAAAAGAAAATCAAATTTCTTTTAGTCATGCCAAACCTTTGGTGAATATAGAGGACAGCAAAAAACAACTGGCCATTTTCGACAGGATTATTGCGGAGGATTTATCGGTGAGGAAGGTAGAAGAAATTGTGAAAAACCTTAAGCTGGAAAAACAGGAGGAAAAGCCTGCAGCAAAACCTCAGGATACAGAATTTAACTTTCAAATAAAAAGAGTACAAAACAAACTGGCCACTCAGTTTGGAACTAAAGTAAAAATCCAGTCATCAGATAAAGGAAAGGGGGAAATAAAAATTCCATTTACCTCTACTGATGACCTCAACAGAATTCTGGAATTATTGAATTATTCAGACTAATCTTCAGGTGAAATAGTCTGATTTTCTCCTTTGGAATAAAAAAGATTCAAAATTCTGTTAAAAGTGATGTTAAAAAAAATTAGCCTCAAAACTATTTTAATAATTATCCTAGTTTTAAATCTGTAAATTTTTTCGTTTTCACAAAAGGATTAAAATTCTTTACCAAAGCGTTGAATGAAGGATGAAATTAAACCGAATTCAACACCTGATTAATAAAGATGTTTGCTACTAAAATTTCTGTATATTTTTTTAGATGTTGTAAACTAAAAATAGTTATACTTCTGGGGTTTTATCTGTTTTTTGGCGTGGGTATGGCCTTGGCGCAGGAAGAAACAGATTCTGCTACAGTAGTCTTTGATTCTACCACCACAGTGCTCGATTCTTTAGATTTATCATTTTTAGATCAGAAAAAAGAGTTGAACCCTCCATCGAAAGCAGCTTTAATGGGGGCTACTATTCCCGGTTTAGGACAGATTTATAATAAAAAATACTGGAAAGTTCCGATTGTGTATGGTGGTTTTGTGATATTTGCTTCCCTGATTGATTTTAATAATGTGAGGTATCTGGCTTACAGGGATGCTCTGGCTAATAGAACGGATTCTGATAGTAGTAATGATAATGATTTTGATGACTTTATTCCCACTTCCCGTACCACAGACCAGCTTCGACAGGGTAGGGATTTATTCAGACGAAACAGGGATTTTAATGTAATTCTGACTTTCCTTTGGTACGGATTAACAATTGCCGATGCCACTGTTGATTCTCATCTGGCTGCATTTAATGTGAGTGATGACCTTGCCGCCATTGTGAAACCAAGCCTTATAGATACACAACTAAATGCGGTAGTTCCCGGAGTTACCCTGACATTAAACCTGAAATAATTTGAGGATTTTGTTCTAAAAGCTATCCTTTTAAAAAAATAAGGCTTATATTTTAATACCTGCTTTTAGCTATAATTTCACTGAAATTTTTAATTCTTTTAAATATTTTAAGTTTCAGTAAATTTAAATTGGTGATTTTGAATTATCGCCAGCATTATATTTTGAATGAAATTTTTTAATAAATCTTTTTAATAATGAATATTGATAATAACTCGGTTGTATCCCTTACTTATGAATTGAAAGAAAATGACAAAGAAGGTAAAATGATTCAGGTAGTAGATGAATCTGATCCTTTTTATTTTCTTTTCGGACATAAAAATGTAATTGCCGGATTTGAAACGCATTTGAAGGGTAAAACCGTAGGAGATGAATTTGACTTTTCTGTACCAAGCGATGAGGCTTACGGGCCTGTAAATGAGGAGGCTGTAGTGGCTGTAGATAGAAATAACCTGAACTTCCCTACAAAAGAACAGGAAGATGAAATGTTACAGGTGGGTAGAACTTTACCTATGCAGGACCAGGAAGGAAACCCATTAAACGGACTAATTCAGGAAATAACTGATGAATATGTGAGAATGGATTTTAACCATCCACTGGCTGGAGTAAACCTCCATTTTTCTGGAAAAGTGCTAGAGGTGAGAGAAGCTTCTCAGGAAGAAATTGAACACGGACACGTACACGGACCAGGTGGACATCACCATTAAAATTAATTTGATGAAGTCCCATAGTTTTCTTCTTTGTAAAACTATGGGACTTTTTTTATGTCCTGATTTTTTTGCTTCATAAAAGACATTTTTTATGTTTCTTCACAAAATGGGATGGTTGTTCCAGGAAGTATTATATCCTTCCTTAACCTGGAGCAGGTATTCAGATGAAAAAGTAATTTACCTCACTTTTGATGATGGACCCATTCCGGAAATGACCCCGGAAATTTTAGAAATTCTTGACCAGTTCAATGCCAAAGCTACATTTTTTTGTGTGGGAGATAATGTGCGAAAATATCCTGAGATTGCATCTGAAACCCTGGGGAAAGGGCATGTTTTGGGCAACCACACTTTCAATCACCTTAATGGCTGGAATACCGGAAATGACTCCTATTTTGAAAATATTGAGCGTTGTAGGGATCAGTTTGCTGTTTTGGTTAAATCTCCAGAAATAAAATTCTTTCGGCCTCCCTATGGGAGAATTGCCCGCTCTCAAATAAAACCAATTCAAAAAGAATACGAAATCATTATGTGGGATGTGTTGAGTGGAGATTTTTCCCAGAAGCTGGATAAAAAAGTATGTCTTGAGAAGTCTATAAAATTCGCCCAACCTGGTTCAATTATAGTTTTCCATGATAATTTGAAAGCAAAAAAAAATCTGGATTATGTACTTCCAAGATATTTGGAGTATTTTTCCAAAAAGGGATTTTTATTTAAGGCATTAGAGTAATTCAGAATTAACAAATGGGAAAGTATATCGCAATTTTAAGGGGAATAAATGTGAGTGGTCAGAAGAAAATTAAAATGGCCGAGCTGAAGGCTCATTTGTCCGAATTAGATTTTGGAAATATCCAGACTTATATTCAGAGTGGAAATGTGATTTTTGATTTTACTGAAACTGATGCAAAAATTCTGGCTGGAAACATCTCAGCCAAAATAAAAGAAAAATATGGGTTTGATGTTCCGGTAATTGTGAAAACAGTGGCAGAATTTGAAGAAGTAGCCAACCATAATCCTTATGATTCTACCTGGGACAATGATGATAGAAAACTACTAGTTACTTTTCTGGATGAAATTCCTGCTGCTGAAAATTTTGAAAAACTACAAGCGGTAAAAAGTGGAGAAGATAAAGTGGTTTTGGTCGGCAAGGCAATTTACCTGCATTGCCCCAATGGCTATGGCACTACCAAATTTTCCAATAATTTAATCGAACAAAAACTGAAAGTAATTGCCACTACCAGAAATTGGAGAACGGTAAATAAGTTGGTGGAAATGGGGAAAGGTTAAGGTCTTTACACTTGGGCAACCGTGGCATTGGGAGCCAGCAGGAGGATGGATTGGACCATCAAGAAAATATGTACAAGTTTTAGTAGAATTAATCATTTCTATGAATTTGATACAATGGATCTTTTTTAAGATTACCAATTTTTTTTACAGAATAAATATCATTATAAAAATTTCATTTAATGCTGAATTGGGTTTTTCGGCATTACAGGGAGGAATTTATTTATCTAGTTTAATTATGATTATTTTAAGGGCATTGAATAAAATTTTCTTTAAGGAAAAATTCCCCTTGATATTGTCTTTTTTATGTTTGTCAATTTTTGCAGGATTTTTATTCTATGGACATTATTTAGTGTTTAAAGACCCCAAATTTTTCAAAAAAAAATTAGATGAAGTTAATGCTACAAATAAAGGATGGTTTAGAGATAGTTATGTGATTTTTCTGCTTTATTCACTAGCTTTATAGGGGATTAATTCCCCAACTGGTGCAAGGTCACTGGCGAAGACCTTCCTGTGAAAAACTTGAACTATAAACTGTTGGAAATAGAGAATGCTAGAATAAAGGTGTTTCAACTAATCCTACTCCAGTTAGTCTGGGTTTTTTCTAGTTTCCTCAATCTGTTTTTTAATATCTGATTTTCTGGTTTGTCCAGTGTCGCATCGGCTTCTAAAATCCTTTTGGCTAAATTCCTGGCTTCCTGAATAATTTTCCCATCCTTGCCCAAGTCTGCAAATTTCAGATCAAGCACACCGCTTTGTTGCGTACCACTTAAATCTCACAAGCTGGCGCACGCGTGTCGCGTGTGTCTATTATTAAGCCAATCACATCCATGATAAATTTTCTAATGTTCTGTATATTAGCTAAATGAGTCGAAAATATAAGTTTTTAAATCAGGAAGGTTTGTATTTTGTGAGTTTTGCAACCGTATATTGGATGGATATTATGGTACGTGAGGATTACTTTAACCTGCTCATTAATAGCCTTGATTATTGCAGAAAAAATCTGGGTTTGCAAATATTTTGCTATTGTATCATGCCGAGTCACATACATTTGATTATGCGAGCCAGTGACAACAATCCAGCTCAGGTTCTTGGTCGTTTTAAAGAATTTACCTCAAAAGCTTTAAGAAAATCAATAGCAGATAATCCTCAGGAAAGTAGAAAAGAATGGCTTCTTTGGATGATGGAGCGAGCGGCAAAAAAGAGTAGTAATGTATCGAGAAGTCAAGTATGGCAGCATCATAACAAACCTATTGAATTGTGGAGTCCTGAAGTGATCGAACAAAAAGTTTCATACATTCATGCCAATCCGGTAGTTGCTGGCTTTGTGGCTGAACCTTGGCATTGGAAGTATAGTAGTGCCATAGATTACAGCGGTGGAAAGGGCCTTTTGGAAATTGACTTTATTGATGGTTAGAAAGGCATTGTGGAATTGGTACACGCGACACGCGTGCACCAGCGATGGGGGATTAACAAATAATTTTTTTAAAAAATTTACGATCAAAAATAAATGAAAGGCAAGAACTCTATTGTAGGCATTATTAGTTTTACAATTCTTCTATTATTCTTTGTCTTTTTTTCATACAAGGCTTTTAAAAAAGAAAAAAGTTTGAGGAAATTTCCACGGTTTACTATTGGTGAAACTATCGAAAAATATAGCACATCTAGAGGAGGACAAAATATTAGATTCAAATTTAGATATTTGGATGAAGACTATATTGGGAGTGATATATATGGATGGGAGGCTCAAGAAAAAGGAGGAAGGTATATTGTGAAATTTTCAACGGAAAATCCTAGCTTTAACAAAATTTATTTAAAAAAGAAATTACCAGAGTATATTAAAGCTCCAAAAGAAGGATGGAAAGAAGTACCTTTTATTCCACCTGTAAGATAATTTATATACCTCCAACTGGTATAAGTCTTAGCGATATCAAGACTTGTAATTAAAAAAGTTTGGAGGAAGGTGATAACCTAAAAAGCTTACATTCGGTGGTTCAACTAATCCTACTCCAGTTAGTCTGGGTTTTTTCTAGTTTCCTCAATCTGTTTTTTAATATCTGATTTTCTGGTTTGTCCAGTGTCGCATCGGCTTCTAAAATCCTTTTGGCTAAATTCCTGGCTTCCTGAATAATTTTCCCATCCTTGCCCAAGTCTGCAAATTTCAAATCCAGCACACCGCTTTGTTGCGTACCACTTAAATCTCCTGGTCCTCTTAGTTTTAAATCCACATCGGCTAATTCAAAACCATTGTTGGTTCTTACCATAGTGTCTATTCTGATTTTGCCCTCCTTGCTCAATTTAAAGCTGGTCATCAATAAACAATAGGATTGATCGGCTCCTCTTCCTACTCTTCCTCTAAGCTGGTGGAGTTGTGCCAGTCCAAATTTTTCGGCATTTTCTATGATCATTACGGAGGCATTGGGCACATTTACCCCTACTTCAATTACAGTGGTAGCCACCATAATCTGAGTTTCTTTTTTAATGAAGCGCTGCATTTCAAAGTCCTTGTCCTTCGCTTTCATTTTCCCATGCACAATGCTGATCTGATAATCAGGGAATGCCCTGCAAACACTTTCATAGCCATCCATCAGGTTTTTATAATCCATTTTTTCAGACTCTTCAATCAATGGATAAACAATATAAACCTGCCTGCCTAATTTCACCTGAGACTTTATGAAGCCCCAAACTCTTAGTCGGTTAGAATCGAAATAATGAACAGTCTGAATAGGTTTTCTGCCTTTAGGTAATTCATCAATTACAGAAACATCCAGGTCACCATATAAAGTCATGGCTAGTGTTCTGGGGATGGGAGTGGCTGTCATCACCAAAATATGCGGGTAAGCTTCACTTCTTTTATTCCACAACTTTGCCCGCTGAGCTACTCCAAAACGATGTTGTTCATCAATCACGCAAAGTCCAAGATTTTGGAAATCTACTGTATCTTCAATGAGTGCATGTGTTCCTACAATAATTTTAATTTCCCCATTCAATAGTCCTTCATGAATTACCGCTCTCTCTTTTTTTCTGGTAGAACCTGTTAGTTTGGCAATCCTGATTCCCAGTTTATCAGCATATTCTTTTAGCCCCTGGTAATGTTGATCGGCAAGAATTTCCGTTGGGGCCATCATACATGCCTGTGCTTCATTGTCAAGTACCATCAGCATACAAATAAAAGCTACAATGGTTTTCCCACTTCCCACATCTCCCTGAAGCAAACGGTTCATTTGGTGGCCGGTTTTCATATCCTTGTATATTTCCCGTATTACTCTTTTTTGGGCATTGGTAAGATCGAAAGGCAAATGATTATTGTAAAATTCTGTAACGGTAGGGATGTGGGCAAATACCTGACCTTTGAATTTTGCATGATGATGTTGCTTGAGATTCAGCATTTTGAGCTGAACATAAAATAGCTCTTCAAATTTAAGCCTGGAAACTGCCTGAGCAAGAATTTTGGTATCCTTAGGGAAATGCACATTGGCGATGGCCACATTTCTGGGAATAAATTTGTAACGCTCAAGGATGTAATTAGGCAAGGTCTCCGGGATTTTATCAAAGGCTTGTGGTAATAAAACCCTTTGTAATTTGGCTATCCCCCTGGAATCTAAAAATTTGTTTTTAAGTGTTTCAGTAGTAGAATAGACTGGTTCTAAACCTCCTTTGGCTTCATTGGCAAGGGTAAGTACTTCAAACTCAGGGTGGGAAATATTATAATTTTTACCAAACCTGGCAGGTTTACCAAAAACGATATAAGACACTCCAACTTTCAATTTTGGTTTTACCCATCTAATTCCCTGAAACCAAACCAAATCCAGCCATCCGGTTTCATCCTGCAAAGTGGCCACCAGTCTTTGCCTTCTGCCCTCACCTACAGTTTCTATGGACTTAATTACACCTTTTATCTGTACGTAGGGCAGGGTATCATTTACTTCTCCAATTTTATAAAACCTGGTCCTGTCTTCATGCCGGAAGGGATAATGGGCAAGTAAATCCTCAAAGGTATGGATATTCAGTTCTTTTTTAAGCAGGGCTGCTTTTTGTGGTCCTACACCTTTAAGGAATTCTATTTTGGTTTCAAAGTAGTTCAATATCAAAAGAAAGGTAATGGTAATGTAGTACAAAAAAACTCATAGGATTTGAATTACCCAAATCGACTGATCAATTGCGTTAATAATTCAATAGTTTTAAGATACGGTTTCTTTTGATTCGATTTAATGGATTATAAAACTTTATTAGTATATTTTACGTTAAAAATCCCGTTGTCCAAATTTTTTTAGCATTATTTGAGTAAATAAAGCAAATTTTTTGTGAAGGCCATTTTTCGATTTTCTTACAGTTAAAAATTCAGGTTTTAGCCAATAAATTATAGATGTATTCGGAAAATGGATATAAAATCTGTTTGAACTGATTTATAATGACATTGGTTTTAATTTGGCCATTTTGATCAGTTGTGTACTACTTAATCAAATATCATAAATTAACCACAAGAATCTTATGAGTGAAGAAGAAAACAAGATTAGAAAAGCGTTCGAGCGAAAGAACTGGAGTGAAATAAAAAGTGCAAATTCCTGGGTGATTTTTAAGGTGATGGCGGAATTTGTGGAAGGTTTTGAAAAAATGGAAAGAATAGGCCCCTGTGTTTCAATATTTGGCACAGCCAGAGCCAAGCGGGATAGCGAAATTTATAAAATGTCTGAAGAAATCGCTGCGAAGCTGGTAAGACATGGATATGGGGTGATCACTGGTGGTGGCCCCGGTGTAATGGAAGCCGGTAATAAAGGTGCAAAAAGTGAGGATGGAAAATCGGTAGGTTTAAATATAGAATTACCTTTCGAACAGGGAGCTAATGTTTATATCGATCCGGATAAACTGATGAATTTCGATTACTTTTTTGTGCGAAAAGTGATGTTTGTAAAATACTCTCAGGGTTTTATTGGAATGCCCGGTGGTTTTGGAACATTAGATGAAATTTTTGAAGCACTTACTCTAATTCAGACTAAAAAAATTGGCAGGTTCCCAATTGTATTGGTGGGAAAAGATTATTGGTCGGGGTTGCTCAACTGGATAAATAAAGTCTTACTGGATAAATATCAGTTTATCAGTCCTGGGGATCAGGAATTATTTAACCTTGTAGATTCCCCAACCGAGGCCGTGAAGGTGATTGATGATTTTTATTCGAAATATTTATTGTCACCAAACTTCTAAAGAGGCTTTTTATCGTTATGTACAGACCTGTGCTGATTTTCAATCTAATATGATAGGAACAGCATATTGATAAAATATTAGTGTGACCAGCACAAAACACGCACGTGCTTTAGTGATGTTAATCAATTGATTATCAGAGGATAATTTATTGTATTAATTAAGCTCCTGTGGCACTGGTTCTATATTTTATTGGCATTGGTCTCTAACTTTAAAATTAATTCTTTTGAAAGCGCTACAAAATTCGGTAATCCTTTTGTTGTTTCTGGGGCTTCTTGCCTATACGATTTTTGATAAAATTAAGGGCAAAGAAAATACCCAGATCAATTCTCAACTGAGGTATGAATCTGAAATTTTTAATATAGAACTCCCAAGTGAGTTTATTTTTTGTGGGGAAAAAGTGCCATTAAAAGAGCCAGATATCAGTGAGAAATTTGACAGGGAAATCCATGAAAATGTATTTCATTATGCCAATACCAATCTGATGCTTAAAAGAGCCAATCGATGGTTCCCCAAGATGGAAAAGGTTTTTGAGAGTTATGGTTTGCCCGAAGATTTAAAATACCTGGTCATTATTGAAAGTGCCTTCTCCAACGCAGTTTCTCCGGTTGGAGCTACAGGTTTCTGGCAAATCATGGAAACAACCGGAAGAGAATTTGGTCTTGTGATCAATGAGGAAATAGACGAAAGGTATGACCCCATCAAATCCACCCATGTGGCTTGTAAATATTTTAAACAGGCTTATAAAAAGTTTGGTAGCTGGACTTTGGCTGCGGCTTCCTACAATCTGGGCATTACCGGCATAGAAAGGCGCCTGAGAGACCAAAAAGTAAATTCCTATTACGATTTAAATCTAAATAGTGAAACGGCCAGGTATGTCTTTAAAGCAATGGCTTTTAAAGAAATTTTCACCAATCCTGACAAATACAAATTTAACCTGAAAGACAGCCAGAAGTATAAAATTGAGGATACCAAAGAAATTCAAATTACTGAAAGTATTGATAATCTGGTGGATTTTGCACTGGGTCAGGGCATCAATTACAAACTGTTGGTGAGGCATAACCCCTGGATAAAGGGAAAAACACTTACCGTGGATGAACCCGTGATTTTAAAAATTCCGGTAATTGTACCTGCCTCATTTGATTTGCAATCAGAATTGAATACTTCCTCTGAAATCGAAGATTCAATTTCAGAAGAAATGATTGGACATTAATTGTTCGGATTTTCCTCAGTAGGGGCAGTGCCTTCTATTGGTGCTGTTTCCTTTTTCTTTTTGCCTGGATTTCTCAATTTCTTCACCAGAGGAATTCTGTAACTCAGGGTAAGGCTCGTATTCACATTGGTATTGTTTTTAGCCTTGCCATACCCCGGAATTTCAGCAATTTCCAGAATTTCCTGAGGATCATCCACAGAATATTTAAACATAAATCTAAGATTGGGAGAAAGGTAAAAATTATTAAAAACCATTAATTTAAGACCTACTACAAATTCGATCCAGTCAGCACTTAATTTATTTTCCTCAACTGTATTTGTATAATAGCTGGAGGTACCTTCCTCTCCAGTTGTTCCCCAATACGGATCTTCAATTCTATAGGTAGAAGTGTGTTTGAACGATGACCTGGCATACCGAAGACCAAGGGAGACACCGTCATCATCTGTAGCTTTCCTGATCAGGTTGTAATCCGCTCCAATTCTAAAATAAGTACCTTCGCTTTTGTAGGTATCAAAATCATTAAATTGGTTGTTTCGGTTGATTTGTGATGCTCCAAAGTCGAAGGCAATAAAATATTTATTGTTTAAAATCAAATCAGAATTGAATTCCTGATGGTCTACATTCGAATCAAAAATTAAACTTGACAGCCGCACAATATCCGTCCCAAGTCTTACCCCATAAATCTGGAGATTTTCCCACTCTTTTTTTTCTTTCCTGGGCTTTTCTTCTTTTACCTTTTTGTCCTTCTCTGCCTGCTCAATTTCAGGTTTCTGCGCCTTGGAAATGCTGGAAACCAATAGTAGCATAAAAATGAGGGATATTACTATATTGGGTTTGTATAACCGGGAATAGCTTTTAGAGCACCAATTCATCACAGGTTTCTTTTTATATAGTGGTCGTATTAAGGTCATGTCTAAAAGAATATTCTAATATTTGTGGTGTCATTTGATTGTAAGGCATCGATAAAAACCTCTCCAGCCTCAAACCCAATCAGTTTCTTAGCCTCTTTATCACATGAGGTTGAAGGATATTCAGAATTTAATTTTATGTTACTCAATTGTTGAATGAGGCCACAATCAGGACTTTCAAAAATTACTTTTCTTAGAAAGGAAACCTCTAAAAAATCCGGACTTAGATTAGCCAATGTATCTGATCTTGTTTCTCCTTCAAAAGTATAGGTTTTGATTAATGGCTTAGGGTAAACAAATTCATAAGTGGAGTTATCTTTATCAAAAGGCATTGGCAATGCATAGGTAATATTGTCGGTCGTTATCAAGGAATCACTTTCAGGAGTATCTGCAGGATAAAGGATATTGTCGTTGTCTTTTTCTTTAATAGATAAGAAAGGGACTTTTTGTCTTACGAGTTTGTCATCACATAAATAATTTTTCACTTCATAAAAAGATACAATAAGTGTATTCCCAGGATCTGCTACTGGTTCACAATCATTACATCCAGCAAAAAGTAGAAAAATATAAACCCAACCAAATTTCAAAATAATTCTCATCTGCAAAAAATTTAGGGGCAAATTTAAAGGTATTTTAAAATCCACCTCTATTTTCCTTTGGTTTTATAAATATTTAACAAGAAGTCTTAAAAATTCACCTGAAAAGGCTTAAAAGGGAAATCAAAGAGAAAATTGATTATCCCATCGAAAAATTAATTCTTTCCCAGTGTTTCTAAAATATCTTCATTTACTTTTGCAGGAATAATACACCAGCGTTAAGTCAATATTTGCTATTTGAATGTTTAGTCAAATTTGGTTAACAAGGGTAGGTAAGTGGTGGACAAAACTGACCACCATATAATTTGCCGGAACTGATTGGTATTGGGATGATGTTGCTCAATATTATAAAGGTACTGGTACTTAGCTTTATTTAATCAACAACTAAAATTCCCGGTGAGGGGTAAATATCTGTATTAAAAAATGAGCGACAAAATTAAGCACGAGTGTGGTATAGCTTTAATCAGGCTAAGGAAACCAATGCAATACTACATTGATAAATATGGGACTCCAACCTGGGCGATTAATAAGTTGTATTTGCTGATGCAAAAGCAGCATAACCGGGGTCAGGACGGTGCAGGAGCGGTGAATATTAAAATTGATCAGAAGCCCGGGAAGAAGTTTATTACCCGATATCGTTCCGCTGCTGCCCAACCTATTATGGATATTTTTGGGAAGGTGAACAAAAAGCTTGAAAAAGCCAGAAATGAACACCCGGAAAAATATATGAGTGCTAAATGGCTCAAAAATAATCTGCCTTTTATGGGGGAATTATATTTGGGCCATTTGAGGTATGGTACTCATGGTAAGAATGGGGAAGAATATTGCCATCCAATGATCAGGCGAAATAACTGGAAAAGCCGGAATTTAATCATGGCGGGTAATTTCAATATGACCAATGTGGATGAGTTATTTGATAACCTGGTAGAACTAGGACAACATCCCATCGAGAAAATTGATACAGTTACTGTTCTGGAGAAAATAGGACATTTTTTGGATGAAGAAAACCAGACTTTATTCAGAAAGTATAAGGATTTAGGTTTTTCAAATACCATCATTACCGAAAAAATTTCTGATGAACTCAATATCCAGAATATATTAATTCGCTCTTGTAAAGATTTTGATGGAGGATATGCCATGGCCGGGCTTACCGGATTTGGGGCTGCTTTTGTAGCCAGAGATCCTGCCGGAATCAGACCTGCCTATTATTATGCTGATGACGAAGTGGTAGTAGTAGCTTCTGAAAAGCCGGCCATAAAAACTACATTTAATATTGAGTATAATCAGATTCAGGAAATTGAGCCTGGAAATGCCCTGATTATCGGAAAAGATGGGAAATTTGGGCAACATGCTTATATGAAAAGGCTGCCGAAAAAGTCCTGTAGTTTTGAGCGAATTTATTTTTCCAGAGGTTCAGATCCGGAAATTTATGAGGAAAGGAAAAAACTTGGAGAATTATTAATTCCCCAAATTATGGAGGAATTGAAATACAATTTTGAAAACACAGTCTTTTCTTATATCCCGAATACAGCTGAAACCTCTTTCCTTGGAATGACAAAGGGCATTGACGATCAGCTCATGAAAGAGCGGTTAAATGCTATAAAAAAGGGATTGAATGATAAGGAGTTGGAGAAAGTACTTTCCTTTAGGCCAAGGATAGAAAAACTGGTGATAAAGGACGTGAAGCTTAGAACTTTTATTACTGATGATGAGGGAAGAAATGATTTGGTGACTCACGTATATGATACCACATATGAAGTAATTGAGAAGAACAAAGATACCATTGTGGTCATTGATGATTCAATAGTAAGAGGAACCACCCTGGAAAAGAGCATTATCAATATGCTTGACAGACTTGAGCCCAAGAAAATTATTGTGGTTTCTTCTGCCCCTCAAATTCGTTACCCTGATTGCTATGGCATTGATATGTCCAGAATGTCTGATTTTGTGGCATTTAGGGCGGCTATGAGTTTGATTAAAAAGACGGGTAGGGAAAAACTTCTGGATGAAGTATATGATAAATGTAAAGCTTCCTTAAAACATGGGAATTCAGATGTAGAAAACCATGTGAAAGAAATTTATGCGCCATTTACAGATGAAGAAATTTCGAATGAGGTGGCTGCAATCATTAAACAAGACCATATTAAAGCTGATATTTCCGTGATTTTCCAAAAAGTTGAAAATCTTCATAAAGCTTGTCCGAATCATAAAGGAGACTGGTATTTTACCGGAGATTATCCTACTCCTGGTGGAAACAGAGTGGTAAACAAATCATTTATGTATTTTATGGATGGCAAAGTGAAAAGAGCTTATTAAATTTTGTCTTTATAAAAATCAGCCCTTTTGAAGTATTTTTCGAAAGGGCTGATTTATTAAAACTATTTCCCAAGATTTTTTAATAACCTAAACATAAATAACCTACCTGCTTTATGCGCATAAAGTTCTCTCTTATTGTCTTTTTTTTGGGGCACATTTATTCATCTTGTACCAATACCACTGCCTCAGAAATAAATTCAACTAACCTGGAAAAGTCAAAAACAATTGTAAAAACCGGAATAGAAGTTCTGAGAGACAGAAACTTTAAGGAGTTGGCAGGAAAAAAAGTAGGGCTGATTACCAACACAACCGGGGTGGACCGCAATTTAAAATCTACAGTAGATATTTTGTTTGAAGCAAACAATGTGGAACTGAAAGTTTTAATGGGTCCAGAGCATGGGGTGAGGGGCGATCATTCAGCAGGAGAGTGGGTTCCTTTCTATAAAGATCCCAAAACCAATCTGCCTGTTTATTCTCTTTATGGCAAATCCAAAAAGCCAAGTCCGGAAATGCTGGAAGGAATTGATGTTTTAGTTTACGACATTCAGGATATTGGTTGCCGTTCTTATACTTATATCAGTACCATGGGACTTGCTATGGAAGCTGCTGCCGAGCAAAATATTGAGTTTGTGGTGTTGGATAGACCAAATCCTATTGGAGGAAACAGAGTGGAGGGAAATTTGGTGGAAGAGGGGTATTTGTCATTTGTCAGTCAGTTCAAAATTCCTTATTTATATGGCCTGACTTGTGGGGAACTTGCAGGACTATTAAATGAAGAAGGGCTGCTTTCCAACCAACAAAAGTGTAAATTGACTATTATAGAAATGGATGGCTGGACACGGGAAATGACTTTTGAGCAGACTGGCTTGCAATGGGTACCAACTTCTCCTCATATTCCCCATAAAGATTCTCCGTTTTTTTATCCTATGGCAGGTATTTTAGGTGAATTGTATTCAGTTTCAATCGGGGTGGGGTATACGCTCCCTTTTCAGACCTTTGCTGCTGATTGGATTGATCCAATTGCTTTTGCAGAAAAAATGAATGGCTTTGGAATGGAGGGCATAGTTTTCCGTCCCATTTCCTTTAAACCTTACTACAGCTCTATGAAAGGTATAGAACTCAATGGAGTGCAGGTACATATTACAGATCATGAAAAGGTAAACCTATCTGCAGTTCAATTTTATTTTATGCAGGCTAATCATGAGCTTTATCCGGAGAAAAATCCTTTCGAATTGTGCGAACCTTCCAGACTGGATATGTTTGATAAAGTTTGCGGAAGTAACAAGATAAGGGAAATTTTTACCCAGGATTTTAATTATGAAAAAGTAAAGTGGTATTGGGAAAAGGATGTGGATACATTTAAAGCCATGTCCAAACCTTATTATTTATATTAGTTTTAAAGTCGGGTTTTCCTTTCTTACATCATATTGAGAATAGCTTCCACTACACGTGGGTAATGGTAATGCTCCAGCTGGTGAATTTTTTGGGCTACATCCTCAGGAGTATCCTTTTCTTCTACGATACATTTTTCCTGAAGGATTACCGTACCATGATCATATTGTTCATCTACATAATGGATAGTGATGCCAGATTCTTTCTCTTTATTTTCAACCACTGCCTGATGAACCTTCATTCCATACATGCCTTTCCCACCATATTTTGGTAAAAGTGCAGGATGAATATTGATAATGCGATTGGTGAAGTTTTTAATAATATTTGATGGTACAAGCCAGAGAAAGCCAGCCAATACAACCAAAGTAGTTTGTTTGGATTTTAGGTAATTGAGTACTTCTTCCTGCTTAAAAAATTCATCCCTGTTGAAGGTAAAGGTTTCCACCCCAAGATTCTGAGCTTTCTCTAATACGGGGGCATCTTTTTTATTAGAAAGCACGGAAAAGGAAATGTTTTTTTCTTCCTTAAAAAAATCTATAATTTTTACTGCGTTAGATCCGGTTCCGGAAGCAAAAATGGCAATATGAATTTTTCTTTTGAACAAGGTTGTATGGTTTAAGTTTTTAAAATCAGGGATGCATTATTTTAACATCAAAAGAGATTTCCGGCAAAAGTAATGGTTTGAATGTTGAAGTTATTAAAATTACCGGATTTTCATAAGAATTGGTTCCTGGTATAGATTTATGAATCAGAACTCAAATAAAAATCATCATTACCAAGCCTGAGATCATCACCCATTTGCAAAATGAGCTTAAAAAATGGTAGTTTTTTTTAGTATCAGCCCAGTATAGCTTATATACAAAGAAAATGGATGGAATGGTCATGAGGAGGAAATACCATTTCATGGTTGCACTGCTTATTACAAAGGAAAGCCCCATGATGGTGACCATAAAAAAACCAAATATTAAGAATATGAGCACCTTGGTTTTCCGAATTCCCCAAACTATGGGCAGAGTTTTACAGCCAAAATGCATATCCCCTCTCAAGTCTTCCATATCCTTAATTATTTCTCTGATAAGAGAAATGAAAAATGCAAAAACCCCAAAGGTGTAAACCAGATAATTATTTGCCCGAAAAAACACTGCTACAACCAATACGGAAAGTGTGGTTAGTACTGCGATACTCAGGTTGCCTATAAAGGGTTTCCTTTTGAGGCGGTTGGAATAGAACCACAACCAAAATACAGCCAGGAAATTAATTACCGCTATTTCTTTGGAAAGCAATAAACCTATACCAATTCCCATAATACTCAATATGGTATGAGAGGCCATTGCTACTCTTCTTTTCATTAATTTACCCACCACAACGCGGTCAGGTTTATTAATGGTATCAATTTTTATGTCATAATAATCATTGATGATGTACCCGGCAGCGGCTATAAAAACAGTGGCTAGAGAGAGTAAAAAGAAACGATAGTCAAAAATAAAAGTTTTCCATTCGGAGGCAGGGCCGACCAAAAATATTCTGACTAAATACTGGGTTGCTACAATGATAAGCAGGTTAGGGAGCCTGACCAGTTTTTGAAAACCGGAAATTGACCTAATGACGAAATTGCTTTGGAGGGTCAGGCTTGACATCCCTGTTTATTTAATATTTAGTTGAATTATTTTAAATTTTAATTGATAAAAAATCTAAGCATATGTTTAAAGTTTGAGTATTCAGGCTCAAGACTTCAAATGTTTAATTCACCTTTAATTCTTCCAGAATTTCCCGGCCTCCGTTTTCCAAAACAGTTATCGCAAGGGAAGTGCCTAACGTTTCAGCATTGGTAAGGTCTCCTTTAATTTCTTTTTTTACTAATTGAGTTCCATCCGGACTTATAATTCCTCCTGTCAGAGTAATGGAATTATTAGAAAGCACTGCATTTCCAAAAGCAGGGATGCTGCATCCTCCTTCAAGTTTCTTTAAAAATGCTCTTTCAGCCAAAAGACAGTATTCAGACGCCTTGTGATTAACTGCTTCTCTTATTTTGCCTTCCAATCCAGGCTCAATTCCGGTGCTTACTTCTATGGCAACAGATCCCTGGCCTACAGGAGGTGTGAATTCTTCCGTATTTAATTCCTGAACAATCAGGTTGTTATATTCCATTCTGTGAACTCCGGCATAAGCCAAAATCAAAGCATCGCATTGCCCTTCTTTTAATTTTTTTAACCTGGTTTGCAAATTCCCCCTCATGTTTACTGTTTGGCAATTTGGCAGGTAATGCTTCACCATAGCTGTCCTTCTTACAGAAGAAGTCCCTAAAACAGGCGATTCTTTCTTTAAACAATTTTTATCATAGCTTACAATTACATCATGCACCAATTCTCTCTCCGTAAAGGCAATTATTTTAAAATCAGGACCAAGGTCAGATTGAAGATCTTTGGCACTATGAACAGCAATGTCTATCTTTTTGTTCGTTAGCTGTTCTTCCAATTCCTCTGTAAATACCCCTTTGCCTCCCACTTTGGAAAGAGCTCTGTCCAAAATCTTATCTCCTTTAGTTTCTATGGTAACAATTTCAGTCTCATGGCCCTTTTCCTTTAATAAACTTTCAATATAATAAGCCTGCCATAAAGCTAATTTACTCCCCCTTGTGCCAATCCTAATTTTTGCCATACCAATGTAAATACAGTTCTTTAAATTTATTTACTTATTCCAGTCTTTGTAATTCGAATATTCCCTGATATTGGAAATATCCCGACTTAAAAATCAAATTTACCAAGTGATTTTAATTATTTCCTGTTTTTCTTCGAATGAAATCTAATATCTCTTCAAAATTTTCAGGATTGAACCATTGGTATTCTTTATCTCCTTTAAACCAGGTCATTTGCCTTTTGGCATACCTTCTACTATTTCTTTTGAGCAGTCTTACTGCCTCTTCCCAGTTATATCTACCTTCAAAATAATCATAGATTTCTCTGTAGCCTACAGTTTGCAAGGCATTACAATTTTTGAATGCTTTCAGGGAAAATGCTTCGTTTACGAGCCCTTTTGCAATCATTAAATCCATTCGCTGGTTAATTAGCTCATATAGTTCTTCCCTGTTCCTTTCCAGCCCAATTTTTATTATCGTAAAATCTCGTGTCTTTTTTTTATCATTTCTAAAAGAGCTGAATTTTTTTCCAGTACCTCTAATTATTTCTAATGCCCTAATCACACGGTTTGTGTTGCTTTTATCCACATATTCAAAATACTCAGGGTCTTTTTCTGTCAACTCTTTCAATAAAGGGGTTATGCCATGTTGCGCATAAAATCGGTTTAGATCTTCTCGAAAATGCCCGGGAACCTGAGGAATATCGTCCATTCCTTCACATAGTGCTTTAATGTAAAGCCCTGAACCTCCACTAACAATTACCATATTCTTAGTTTTGAAAAGGAAATCCAAAATCTGTAAAGCATCCTTCTCAAACTGGCCTGCATTATAAGTAATATCTAAGGGTAGGAAATCTACCAAAAAATGTTTGGCTTCTGATAATTCCGATAATGAAGGTTTTGCAGTGCCAATATTTAATTCCTTATAAACCTGTCTTGAATCTGCATTAATTATAGCTGTGTTGAGATGTTTCGCTAACTTTATGCTTAACTTTGTTTTTCCAATTGCGGTTGGACCTGCTATAACAATAAGGAATTTTTCAGGCATAGTACTTAATCAAATATTAGAAATTTCTTATAAAAAAGAGTAAATGAATTTAGCAATTGACATCGGGAATACTTTCACAAAAGTAGGGCTTTTTGATGGAGATGAACTATTGGAAGTAAAAAACCAATTGGATTTTTTGAGTCTAAAAAGCTATCTGAGAAGAAAAAAGCCCCAGTTCGCAATAATTTGTGATGTTAGTAATGGAAAAGAGATTATTTTTAATGAAATTGCGGGTGAATCGAATTTAATCTTCCTTAATCCGAAAACCAGGATACCAATAATCAATAAATATCAAACACCAGAAACATTAGGAATGGATCGCCTGGCTGCTGTAGTAGGTACTAGAGTGATTTTTCCGGATTCTGCCAATTTATCTATAGATTTGGGAACTTGTATCACTTATGATTTTATTAATAGAAAGGGAGAGTACCTTGGTGGTAGAATATCACCCGGTATGCAACTGAGATGGAAAGCAATGCATAATTATACTGCAAAATTACCCATGGTGGAAAGACCACAGCAAGGCGAAATGGAAGTTGGAGTGGATACAATCTCCAGTTTAAGATCGGGAGTAGTATCAGGAATAGTTCACGAGATTGAAGGAACTATCAGAGAATTTCAAGAAAAATTTGGACAAATTAATGTGATTTTGTGTGGTGGAGACGCAAAATTTTTTGAAAGTATAGTAAAACCTGCCATCTTTGTGAATCATAATCTCATTTTATTGGGATTAAATAAAATATTGAGGGAAAATGTTAACTAAACTAAGATTGTTAATTTTAGTGTTAGTGATGGGATTTGTGACTAACGCTTTCGGCCAGGGAGGTAATTCTCCATTTTCTATTCTAGGAATAGGGGAATTGGTAGACAAGGGAAACATCCGAAGTGTAGGAATGGGCGGTGTGGGTGTAAGTTCACCACATCCACTTTCCGGAAATATAATTAATCCAGCTAACCTGACTTATAACCAGTATACATTTTTCGATTTAAGCCTTTATACAGAATATAGAGAGGTAAAATCGACAAATGTAAGGCAAACAGATGTTGGCGGAAACATCTATAATATTTCTTTTGGCTTCCCAATTAACAAAAATTGGGGAATGGCATTTGGACTTAGACCTGTTAGTGCTGTAAATTCGAAGGTCTCTGCCATAGATGAAATAGATGGATCAGGGAAATTTGCCAAATATGAATATTTTGGTGATGGGGGAATTAACCAGGTTTATTGGTCAAACGGTGTAAGGTTATTTAAAGGATTTTCAGTTGGGCTCGAAGCTTCATTAAACTTTGGGTCAATCAATAAACAAACAAGGTCGACCATTGAAGATAATGCAGATGTAACCAATTATCAGATTAACTTTTATGATCGGACTACTTTTTCAGAATTTGTTTTTGTACCTGGTATAAATTATTCTGGAAAAATTGGAGAAAAATCAATTATCAGGTTCGGAGCGGTCTACCAGGGAACCAAAGAGTTCGGAGTGAAAAAGCTGGAAACCATGGAAAGGCTAATACCGGGTTCGGATGATAAAGTAAGTGTGGATACCCTAAGATTTAATACAGCAGGAAACGTAACATTGCCTTCAGATTTAAAATTGGGGTTGACATTTGAGAAAGAATTTAATTACTTAGTAAGTGTGGATGTGGCCTTCCAAAGATGGTCGGACTATAAGGACTTTGAGGGCAGACAAGGGTTATTGGATGCCAGAACAGTAAGAATAGGAGGGGAATGGGTTCCTGATTACACTTCCATCTCAAGTTATCTTAAAAGGATGACTTATAGAGCAGGGTTGGCATATAAAGAATTACCATATTTGGTGAATGATGAACAGTTGCTTGACGTTTCAGCCCGATTTGGTTTGTCTTTACCAATGAACAGAGGGCTTTCGAGCATCGATATGGCCTTTGAATATGGAAGGACCCAGCTGAATAATGAAGAATTTATAAAAGAAAGTTATATAAGATTTTTCCTCGGTGTAACAATAAATGACCGATGGTTTGTAAGACGTAGATTTAATTAAAAATTGAGCACAATTATGAAAACGTATCCACTAATAATGTCACTTTTGTTTTTCCTGGTAGCCCAGGTATCTTTTGCTCAAAGTGATGATTGTGAAAATGGATGGTGTTGGGGAGCAGATCCGGGAACAGCAAAAGAAAAGTATGCTTTAGCATCTGATAATATTAAAATGAAGGCATATGATGCCGCAAAGGAACCATTGGATTGGCTTCTTGAAAATACACCTAATCTGAATAAGTCTATCTACATTCATGGTGTTTCTCTTTATAGTGAACTGTTAGAGAAAGAGGAAAAGGGAGCAAATGACCCAGCAAAAGTGGTGGCTCTACAGGACAAGGTGTTAGACTTATATGAAACCAGGATTAAATATTTTGGTGAAGAGGCTGACGTAAGAGCAAGAATGGGTAAATTATTATATTTCTATATGAAAGATAGAAAGGATGATCCTGAAAGATGGGATACCATGATGAAGGAATATTATCACATCTTTGAGCTGAATGGTGTGGAAACGTCCAGAAGTAATTTAACATTTTTAATGTTGGCGGTAGTTAATCAGAAAGCAAAGAAGAAACTTACAGAAGAAGAGGTTCTTGATTACTATGATCAAATAAGTGAAACTATTGAGAAAAACATTGCCAAATCGAAAGGAGAGAGCCAAAATGCCTGGAAAGATTGTCAGGATAAAATAGATGGTTTATTGTCCAAAGCTGTTACTATTGACTGTGCATTTGTGAGGGAAAAAATGGCAGATAAAATCCAAAATAATCCTGAGGATGTAAAAACTTCCAAAAGAGCTATCAAGTACATGTTGAACGATAAGTGTACTGACGATCCTTTATTCCTGCTTGCTGCTGAAAATCTTTATAACGCAGAACCTACTGCTGGTTTGGCAGGTACTATTTCCAAAAAATACCAAATTGAAAAAGATTACGAAAAGGCAATTGAGTGGAAGAGAAAAGGTATTGAGCTGGCTGGAGATGATAAAACCAAACAAGCTGAGCTTACCTTTGAAATTGCTCAGATTTACAGTGTTCAAGGGAAAAAATCAAGTTCAAGAACAGAAGCGTATAAAGTAATAGAGTTAGACCCTGCAAAAGCTGGAGAAGCTTATGAATTGATTGGTGATTTATATTATACAAGTGGAAAAGATTGCGCTGATGCCGATCCAATTAAATCAAGAGCTGTTTATCTGGCCGCTTTCGATATGTATCAGAAAGCTGGAAATTCAACAAAGATGGCCAAAGCCAGAGAGCAATTCCCTTCTATGACTGATATTTTTACCTATGGTAGAAAAGAAGGTGAATCACTTTCTGTAGGATGTTGGGTAGGTGTATCTACTACAATTAGGAAAAGACCAAGTGACGGGAAATAAAATTATTTACCTACACAAAAGGATGCGTCTGACGGTTAAGTCGGGCGCATTTTTTTTTGCTTTTGGTTAAAAAAATCTAAAAATACTGGATTTGTTAGGAGGGTTTATATATAAAACCTTGAGAATAAAGCATCTTTGTAAATGAAACTGATAATATCGAGGCCGGTTTTTATCTGTTGAACCTAAATTTTTTTATCGATGAATAAAGTCGGGGGTTATTTTATAATTATTTCAGTACTGAGTTTTTTGGGCTTATTTGCGAGTTGCAGTGAAAAAGCAGTAGAAGAAGAGATTACGGAGAAAAAAGAAGGGGAAAATATCCCTATTATGGAGTTTACCGAAGTTTCGGCTTCTTTTAGCCAGAGCTCAACTGTAAGGGTAAAAGTTAAGGCTCCTTTGCAACATCAATATCAAAACAATGATGAAAGCTATCCTGAAGGAGTTTTTCTGGAATTTTTTGATTCACTTGGAAGGAAAACCACCACCCTGGAGGCTGATAGTGGATTTCATGAAGCCTCAGACGATTCTTATAGAGTAAGGGGAAATGTAGTGGTAATAAACCTGGAAGAAAATCAAAAATTAGAAACTGAAATTTTGCATTGGAGTCAGGTAAAAAAGGAAATTTATACAGATACCCTTACTCCTGTAAAAATTACTACTAAGGAGGAAATAATTGAGGGGAACGGAATGACTGCCAAACAAGACTTTAGTGAATTTGAAATTACAGGAGGAGTCACCGGAATTTTTACTATTAAGGATGAATTATAATTTCGCCAACTTAAGGGTTTTAATGTTTTATTAATGAAGTTAGCAGAAGTAATTACGCTTTCCATTTCGTCAGTTTTTTTTATCATAGGTGTTCATCAAACTTTTCTCTACGGATTGAAGGAAAGCTATTGGGCTTTTATGTTAAGCGGAATATTTTTTTTAATTTTCCAATACCAGAAGAAAAAGAAGGAGAATTAGATCAGCAAATTCTGTTTTATTCTAATGGATTGAATTAGATATTTAGTTGTGGAAGAATATAAGGAAAAAAGTGCTTTAACAATTGAAGGTTTACTAAATCTTTATCAGGCTGATGGAATAACCAGGGTTATTCTAGAAGCTTTAAAAAAAAACGCAAAATCAAAATTGCAGCTTAAAGGGCTGAAGGGCAGTCTTGATGCGATTATTTCTGCTTCAGTAATAGAATTAATTCCACAATCTCATTTTTTTGTCCTACATGATAAAGAAGAGGCTTCATATTTTTTTTATGATTTAAAAAATTTATTGCCTGGCAGGAATATCCTTTTTTTTCCGACTTCATACAAAAAACCCTATCAGTTTCAGGAGGTAGAAAATGCTAATGTGCTCCAAAGGGCTGAGGTTTTAAGTCAGATAAACAGAAAAAAGGAAGGTGGGGATATTATTGTTTCCTACCCGGAAGCATTAACGGAAAAAGTCATTAACCAGCGCTCGTTATTGGAGAATACATTTTCAGCGAAGGTAGGAGAAAAAGTAAACACAGAATTTATTTCGGAACTACTTACGGAATATGAATTTGAAAAAGAAGATTTTGTTTATGAGGCAGGTCAGTTTGCTGTAAGGGGAGGGATAATTGATATTTTTTCATATGCCAATGAACTTCCATTTAGATTAGAGTTATTTGGAGATGAAATTGAAAGTATTAAAACATTTGATCCACTCACACAATTATCCATATCAAAACTCGACCAAATCGCTATAATTCCTAATGTTCAGACAAAATTAATGCAGGAGGTGAGGGAATCTATATTATCTTTTATTCCTTCATCAACTAAAATCTGGGTAAAGGATTACGAGTTAACATTAGACACTATTTCCAAAAATTTCTCTGCTGCCCAGAGTAACTTTGATCAAATTGTTTCCAGTTCAGGAGATACACAAATCATTAATGATCCGGGCGATTTGTTTGAATCTCAGGAATCATTTGAAAAGGCGTTTCAGGATTTTTCAAGCCTTGAGTTTGGAAACCGATTTTATCATAAAAAAAGTTTGGTGGTAAATTTTGAATCCAAATCCCAGCCTTCCTTTAATAAAGATTTTAATTTATTAGTAGAAGATTTGGACCAAAATGAATTAAATGGCTATCAAAATGTACTTGTTGCAGAGTCCCACAAACAGCTAGAGCGACTTAAAACCATTTTTGCTGAAATAGATCCTGGATTGAATTATTCCGAACTCAATATTTCTCTAAAAGGCGGATTTATTGATGACAATCTAAAATTAGTATGTTATACTGATCATCAAATATTTGAAAGATTCCATAAATATTATGTCAAAAAGAAATTTTCCAAAACAAAGGCACTAACGCTTAAAGACCTGAGGGAATTGAAAATTGGAGATTTTGTAACACATATTGAACATGGAATCGGACGATTTGGAGGCTTAGAAAAGGTTGTTAACAATGAAAAAGAGCAAGAAGCGGTAAGGTTAATATATAGAGATGATGATATTTTATTTGTTGGAATTCATGGTTTACATAAAATATCAAAATATTCCGGCCAAGAGGGAAGAATGCCTCCAATTAGTAAGTTAGGCTCTCAGGAGTGGGAGCAGAAAAAACGAAAAGTTAAAAAGAGAGTTCAGGACATCGCCAAAGATTTAATAAATCTTTATGCTAAGAGAAAAACCTCTCCAGGCTTTGCATTTACTAAAGATAGTTACCTTCAGGCAGAATTAGAATCATCTTTTATATATGAAGATACTCCTGATCAGGCGAAGGCTACAGAGGATGTAAAAGCTGATATGGAATTGCCCCATCCAATGGATCGGTTAGTTTGTGGTGATGTTGGTTTTGGGAAAACAGAAGTCGCTATTCGTTCTGCTTTTAAAGCAGTCTGCGATAGTAAGCAGGTGGCTGTTTTAGTGCCAACCACAATTTTGGCTATGCAGCATTATAAAACCTTTAAGGATAGGTTTTCTAATTTACCTTGTAAAGTAGATTACCTGAATAGATTTAGAACTCCTTCAGATGTCAAAAGGATTTTGAAAGAATTAAAGGAAGGGAAAATAGACGTGCTGATTGGAACTCATAAAATTACCGGAAAAGCTGTGGAGTTTAAGGATTTGGGTTTAATGGTAATTGATGAAGAACAAAAGTTTGGAGTGAAAACCAAGGAAAGATTAAAGGAAATGACGGTGAATGTAGATGTTTTAACATTAACAGCTACACCTATCCCAAGAACCTTACAGTTTTCCTTAATGGGGGCCAGGGACTTGTCAGTTATTTCTACTCCACCCCCAAACAGGCAACCAGTAGAAACAAATTTACATACTTTCAGTGATGAAGTAATCAGAGATGCAGTAAGAAGAGAACTTAACAGAGGGGGACAGGTATTCTTTGTACACAATAGGATTGGAGATATTGAAAGCATTGCAAATAATATAGTTCGCTTAGTGCCGGATGCCCGGGTAGTGTATGCTCATGGACAGATGGAAGGGCAGAAGTTGGAAAAACTAATGGTTAAATTTATTGATGGGGAATATGATGTTTTGGTTTCCACCAACATTATAGAATCCGGATTAGATATACCAAATGCCAATACCATTATAATTAATAGGGCACATATGTTTGGACTCTCTGATCTTCACCAGATGAGAGGAAGAGTGGGAAGGTCGAATAGGAAAGCTTATTGTTATTTAATTACCCCAAGTCTCATTCATATTACTCCGGATGCAAGGAAGAGGTTGAGTACTTTGGAGGAGTTTTCTGATCTGGGAGATGGATTTAAGGTAGCCATGCGAGATTTAGATATCAGGGGGGCAGGAAATTTACTCGGGGCAGAACAAAGTGGGTTTATATCTGACCTTGGATTTGATATGTATAATAAAATTCTTGAAGATGCGATTACAGAGCTTAAGGAAACTGAATTTAGAGAATTATTTGTGGGTAAAAATGAGTTAGATTTAAAAGAATTAAAAGTTGATTGTAATATTGAAACAGATTTCGAGGTAATTATCCCAGAATCCTATGTTTCTAATATTTCCGAAAGACTTAATTTATACATTGCTGCGGATGCCATAAAAAATGCTGAGGAGCTTGAAAAGTTTAGATCTTCATTATCGGATCGATTTGGACCAATTCCTACTCCAGTATTTAATTTATTGGAAGTCGTTAAATTAAGATGGATCTGTGAAAGTTTAGGGATTGAAAAATTGATTTTAAAGGGAGGTGTTTTTAAAGCTTCTTTAGTGGAACATAATAATACTTCCTATTACCAAGGTGAAACCTTTGGGAAGTTTTTAAGGTTTGTAAATAAAAACCCAAGAAAATGTCAAATGAAAGATGCTAAAAAAAGAGTGATCTTAATCGTTAATGATGTTTTTAGTATTGATCAGGCATTAAATTGTGTACAAGAAATAAAATCTTAAACATTTAGGTACAGTTATTGAATTATTAGGAATTTAGTAAATAGTTTTATCCAAACTTAATCATCTTCTTCAAGCAATAATATTAATTTACCAAAGTTAGATGATTAGCTAAAGTCGGAATACCTCGATATTTTAAAAAACAAATTAATCATGAACAAAGTAAGGAGCTTTTTTTATTTATCATCTTTGCTTTTTATAGGGATAAGCATTTTGTCCAGTTGTGGTAAAAAAAATGATTTTGCAACTGCTGACAATCCAGGGAAATTTAGTACGACTACTGGAATGGCCTATAATGGGAAAGATGAAAATTCTTTTGGTGTTAGAAAATACAGTGGACAACCTTATGGTCCTGGACTAAGGTATATTGAAGGAGGAAGAATAATCCTGGGGTCTTACGAAGAAGATTTGCTCGGGGCAATGGATAACATTGAAAGGACTGTTACTGTTAATTCATTTTACATGGATGAAGCGGAAGTAGCAAATATCCACTGGTTAGAATATTTGCATTATGCAAGAGATTCTGGTCAGACATATTATGAAGAGGCTCTTCCTGATACTACTGTTTGGTCAAAAGAATTAGCCTTTAATGATCCTTATGTTGACCATTATTTTAGATATCCAGGTTTTAGATTTCATCCAGTAGTTGGTATTAATTGGTTACAGGCCAAAAATTACTGTGCATGGAGGACTACTATGGTAAATAGAAATCTTGCTATGAAAAATGGTACAGATGAGGAAGTTTCAGCTGTGGAGGGAGGAGAAAGAATTCCATTGGAATCAGGTATTGTTGTTCCTAATTATAGATTACCTACTGAAGCTGAATGGGAATATGCAGCCCAAGCTTTGATTGGTGTTCAGGAATATGATGAAAACCATAGCCATAGAAGAATTTACCCTTGGGATGGACACTCCACTAGAAATCCTTATGGTGATGAAATGGGTACATTTATGGCAAACTTTAAAAGAGGTAGAGGTGACTATGCCGGTATTGCAGGTAAATTAAATGATGCAGCCATGATAACTGCAGGTATTTATGATAATCCTCCAAATGATTATGGTTTGTATAACATGGCTGGTAATGTAAATGAATGGGTTGAAGATATTTATCGACCTCTTTCCTACCAGGATTTTGAAGATTTAAACCCGGTTCGAAATAGTGGATTCCTTGATGACCAAAGTTGGGATTACATTTATGACAAGCCGCAATGGACAACCTTTATTGATAACCATGTAAGAGTTTACAAAGGTGGATCTTGGAAAGATGTAGCTTATTGGTTAGCTCCAGGAACAAGAAGATACTTAGAAGAGGATTCTGCAACAGCAACAATTGGGTTTAGATGTGCAATGATTAGTGCAGATGGTAATGCTCCAAGATAAGCTTTAAAAAAACTAAATATAAAATACTCGGGATTTAATTATCTCGAGTATTTTTTTTTATTCAAGCTTTTCGAAACCCTTTAGTTAAAATGACAGAATCAAATGTTTGAAATTTTAGGATAATCTGGGTTAACATTTTAAATTGATTCAGAAAGTTAGATATTTGAGCAAATTTGATAAACTCTATTTACCTTTTAGTAATAAAATAAATGGATGTCCGGTAATAGAGAATTAAATTAAATCAAATATGAAAAGTCTGATTAAGGAAATTTTTGAACGGCCAGAATTAGTAGCTCAACCCCCTGTTTTAATTGATGTTGGTGCTTCGGGGAAGATTCACCCAAAATGGAAAACTTTTGCAAAGTATGCTATTTGTATTGCCTTCGATGCTGATGAACGGGAGTTTAATATTTCTGAAGAGGAATCTAAGGATTACAAAAAGTTATTTGTATACAACTGTATAGTGTCGGATAAAGAAGATAAGAAAATTGATTTTTATCTTACTGAATATCCATATACATCAAGCAGTTTAAAGCCAGATTTAAAAAAAGTAGAAGGATATATTTATGCTCCTTTTTATAAAATTAAGGATGTTGTTAAATTAGATAACATTTCCCTAAATGCGGCCTTGTCTGAATTAAACATTGACAAGATTGATTGGATGAAGGTTGATTCGCAAGGAATTGACCTCAGGCTTTATCAGAACCTTTTAAATGATACTCAGGATGACATATTATTACTGGAGTTTGAACCTGGAATCCATGGATCCTATGAAGGTGAGGATAAACTGTTTGATGTAATGAGGTATATGGATGGTAAAAATTTTTGGTTGGCTGATATTAATGTTAATGGAGTGCCCAGAATTTCCAGAAAAGGTTTCGATAGTTTATTTTCAAATCCTTTTTATAAAAAACTTGCAAAGGTAACTGTGAAAAAATCTCCCAGATGGGCAGAAATAACCTATATTAATTCTTTTAAAAATGAAAACTATTCTATTAGAGAATATTTATTAGGATGTGTTTTTTGTATGGTTAATAATGAATTTTTGAGTGCAATTTCTCTTGCAGAAAAAGGTGAAACCACTTTTAATGACCCTATCTTTAGAAAAATTATACAGGCCTCAAAAAAAGGCCTCATTTCAAATTTTTGGGATTTTGACATTCTGAAGGATGAATTCCTGAAAAAAATAAAGGGTGTTTTTAAATTCAATTAAATGAACTTATTCGCTATTTTTCTTATTTTGAAATAAAAATCATCCTAAAATTCTATGACTTACCAACAATTAGGAAACTCGGAATTATATGTAAGTAAAGTAAGTTTTGGGTGTATGTCCCTTGGGAATGATGATGCCAAAAACTCTTCCCTATTACATAGTGCCTACGATAATGGAATAAACTTTTTTGATACAGCAGATTTATATCAGAATGGGGAAAATGAAATATCCTTAGGCAAGGCATTTAAAGGAATTAGGGATAAGGTCCTTATTGCCACAAAAGTAGGGAACCAGTTAAAACCTGATGGAAGTGGATGGATCTGGAATCCTTCAAAAGAATATATTATACAAGCAGTAGAAAAAAGTCTGAAAAGGCTTAATACAGATTATATTGACTTATACCAACTGCATGGAGGAACTATAGAGGATCCTATAGATGAAACAATAGAAGCTTTTGAAAAGCTTAAAGCAGAAGGTAAAATCAGATATTATGGAATTTCCTCCATTCGGCCGAATGTGATTCGAGAATATGTAAAAAAATCGAATATCACCAGTGTAATGATGCAATACAGTATTCTGGATAGGCGTCCAGAGGAATCTTGTTTAGATTTACTCTATGAAAATAATATTGGTGTTCTGTCTAGAGGAGGTGTAGCAAAAGGGCTTCTTATAGATAAGCCGGCAAAGACATATTTAAATTATACTGAAAAAGAAGTAGAAAAAATTCAGTATTATATTAAAGATTTAATCGGTAAAGAGAAATCTCCTGCTCAATTGGCTTTACAATTTGTATTGCAACATCCTGCACTTTCTTCTGCTGTTTCTGGTATCCGAACCCAGGAACAGCTTTTAGATTTAGTAAAAGTATATGAGGTCCCGTGGCTGAAGGAAGATGAATATTCTCAATTACAAAATGTCCTACCTGTAAATTTCTATGAGCAACACAGGTGAGTAAAAATTGAGGGAGAAAAAAGGCTTGTTTTATGAAAAATCAAGCCCATTTTTCCTGAAGATAGAATTTAGACATTCAGGTCTAAGATTTCATCACTTTCCAGATTAGTAGCAGCGGAGGCATTTTTTGCTATGGAGTATGCTATAAAACCTCCCAGTGCAGCTCCAGCTAATGCAAATGGATAGGCTGCTAATCCTTCTCCAATTAATAAAGTACCGCAAATAGAACCTATAATTTCCAGCCCTATCCAAAGGACTACCATAATGATTACATATTTTGTAGGCTTTAATCCTTTTGCTCTTACAATTTTACTGATGTGTTTTCCCAGAGTGACAATGGCAATTATTTCAAGCATATTTGATAAGTTTAGTTCATCTATTTCAACTATTTTGAAAGAAAATAATTGAAATAATTCATTTATTTTTTCAACTTTTCTATTTTTTTCTTTGCCTTATCGTGTCCTTGACCATCCTCAATCCTTTTCTCCAGAAATCCTATTATAAAAGAATTGTTTTCAGCTGTCATTTGAGGTTTGGAACCCTTTGCCCTTCCAAAACCAAAAACTACCATCCCATCTTCGGAATCAATTCCTTTGTCTGAGTTTCCCAGGTAGCCCAACACATCCTCCTTGTCATCAGGCGTCTGGTGAAGTAAAAACAGGACTCTGTCAATTTGTTTATCTCCAAAATAAATCCAATTCCACTTTTCAAAAAGCTTTTTCCCCTTGTAAAAATCATAAATTTCATTGTTTGGTCCCCCTTTATCTGTTCCCCAGTAATGATAAGTAGGACTAAATTTTCCTCCTATGGTGCCTTCATAAAGAAACCAATAGGGATGGTTTGGATCGGTTTTTTTAACTGTAAGTCGGGCAAATTTCTCCTCAAATTCCCAAATCCATTCCCATTTGCCAGATTTGCTTTTGGTAATAATGGTGTGTTCATTCAAAATTTCACTTACACACTTATCATGGCCTGGGTGGCCTGCTCCTCCATCTTCATTTCCAAAAACCATGTTGGGTAATCCTCTAAATCCCGCTCCAGCTGAAATCGGATATTCTGATAAGGGATCTTTTTTAAAACTAATCCAGTCTTTCCCTTCTTTATCAATCATTCTGGAAAAACCTCCCCCAGCTTTATCATAAAAATAAGTGGCAGTTTTGGTTTTGATAATGAACTGAGGTCTTCCTTCATAATTTCCTCCTTCAATGGTCACTGAAAAGGCCTGATGAAAGATTAGCGCAAGCAGAATAGTTGAAATGGCATTTTTCATTTTCATTGTAAATAAAAATAGAGCAGGAAAATGCTGCTCTATTTGGTTTAATAATAATATAAATTTTTTTAAATCTATTGTCATGTTAAGCCTCGGATTTCCGAAAGCTTAAGGCTGACTTGACACTAATCAACAATCCGGATAATGTCTGCAAATACACCTGCTGCTGTTACTTCTGCTCCTGCTCCCGGGCCTTTTATCATTAAAGGCAACTCGTTGTACCTATTGGTTGTATAAAGGATAATATTATCACTACCCTCTGCCATATAGAAAGGGTGGGTTTTGTCAAAAGTTTTTACCTTTACTTTTGGTTTTCCATCCTCAAGGGTAGCAATAATTCTGTATTTTTCATCCTTAGCATCAAGCTTAGACCTTTCCTTTTCAAAGGTTTCATCATAAGCTTTTAACTTTTCAAAAAAATCTGAAATATCACTGGCATCCAGGCTTTCTTTAGAAATAAATGGTTCAGATTCAACATCTTCCATATTCAAGTCATAGCCCAGCTCTCTGGCTAAAATAAGAATTTTTCGGGCAACATCCGAACCGCTAAGGTCAATTCTAGGGTCTGGCTCAGTTAATCCGGCTTCTTTGGCATCTAAAACAACCTCACTAATCTTTTTGTCCTTACTTACATTGTTTGTTATGTAATTTAAAGTCCCGGAAAGAATTGCCTCGATTTTAATGATTTTATCTCCACTTTGGATTAGATCATTCAAAGTACTGATTACCGGCAGACCAGCTCCAACATTGGTCTCAAATAGAAATTTAGCCCCTCTTTTTCTGGCAATTTTTTTCAGCCTTTTATAATAATTAATATCCCCAGAGCAAGCCAGCTTATTTGGCGTTACTATTGAAATATTTGCATTGAGGATTTTCTCATATTGATCCGAAATCAGCTGACTGGCTGTGGCATCCACAAAAACAGTGTTTCTTAAGTTTTGTGAGATCATTTCGTCTACGAAAGAATCTAGGCTACTTTTTTTATCCGCATTTTCAATTACTTCATTCGCTGAACCGGGGTTAATTCCCTGAGGTTCAATTACCATTTTTCTGGTATTCATTAAGCCAATAAGGCGAATATCTATAGCACTATTTTCTTTAAGTGACCCAAATTGCTTGGTTATCTGGGAAAGTAGCGTCTTTCCAATAAGTCCGGTACTTCCCGCGATGAAAAGGTGCAGCGCTTTGGTTTCGGAAAGGAAAAATGCCTCATGAATAATGCTAACTGCTTTTCTTTCATCTATTTGCCTGACAACCAATGATATATTAAGTTCAGAAGCGCCTTGAGCAATAGCCAAAACATTTACGCCATTTCTACCAAGTGAACTGAATAACTTCCCTGCAACTCCGGGAGTTTTCTTCATGTTTTTACCCACAACAGCCACGATTGAAAGTGCCTGCTCCACAATCACCTGATCCAACTTTTGTCCTTTAAACTCCTCCTTAAATTCTTTGTAAATGACTTTACTGGCCAATTCAGCATTCTTTTCTTCTACTGCTGTGGTAATAGAATGTTCTGAAGAAGCCTGGGAAATTAAAATAACGTTAATTTGACTTTTAGCAAGAGCATTAAACAACCTGGATGCCGAACCAGTAACCCCTACTAAGCCACTTCCTGTAAGTGTGACCAGGGCAATATCTTTCATTGATGAAATCCCTCTGATTGGCTTTTCATCATCAGGAGCATCACCACTAATAATCGTATTTTTCCCTTTTGGATCAAAGGTGTTTTTTACAAGAATAGGAATTTGCTTTTGATAAGCTGGCTGAATACTTGGAGGATAAATCACTTTTGCCCCAAAGTATGAAAGTTCCATGGCTTCTTCATAGGATATTTCAGGAATGGTGAAGGCTGTCCTAACCTTTCTAGGGTCAGCAGTCATCATTCCATTTACGTCTGTCCATATCTCTAAAACCTCCACATGAAGGGCTCCGGCAAAAATAGATGCCGTATAATCAGAACCTCCACGGCCTAAGGTAGTCGTTTCGTTATTTTTAGTACTGGCCACGAACCCGGGCAGAATCATCAATTCACCCTGTGCATTAATAAAATGCTTCTGAATCCTTTCATTGGTTTCTGTGAAATTCACATTGGCATTACCAAAGTTCTTGTCGGTGATGATGAGATTCCTCGAGTCCGTAAATCGGGCATCTATCTCCTTTTCTTTGAAGGCTTCTGCAATGATTGAGGCAGAAAGCCTTTCTCCAAAACTTAAGATAAAATCCTTCATTTTAGGGCTTAACTCCTTTACCAAATAAATTCCATGAAGAATATCTTCAAGTTCGTTGAGCAGGAATTTGATTTCTGCCACTACACCACTTTGCCTTCTGGCATGAACAAGTGTTTTAATAGCCTGAATGTGCCTGGTCTCAATCTCCCGCTGTAAATCCTTATAGCCTTCATTTCCAGAGGAAGCCATCTCACTTACCTTTATCAATTGATCTGTAATGCCACCAAAGGCAGAGACTACCACAGCTACTTTTTCTTTTTGTAATGCATCTTTTACAATCTCAATTACCTGCAAAATTCTTTCAGGTGTTCCTACAGATGTTCCTCCAAACTTTAAAACTCTCATCAAAAACAAATTTTAGTAGCAGAATAATTATGTAAAATGATCAATCCTGCAAACCGAAAAACAAAGCATTCTATTTCAGGGTGCAAATTTGCAAACATGTGGGGAATTCTCTTAGGGTTTTCTCAAAATTTATGAGGAAACTTTGCAAAAAAGGGAGAAAAAAGAAAAAATGTGATAAACTTTAGTTATCAACTGCATGTAATGGGACTGTGCATAAAAAAAGGAGCTTTTTTAAGCTCCTTTAGTCAATCACCTAAACCTGTGATCAAATGATAAAATTTCATCTACTTATTAAATGATACTTGATCATTAATATTATTCCTGATTTCAACTTTTTCTGGAAGCTCGATTGACGCTTTTACTTCTAGAGGTTGATTCTGATTCTGAATGTCTGAAAGAATAACCGAACCTGCCATCACAAACATGAATGACATATAAACAATTATTCCAAGGGTTATAAAAAAGTTTTTCATGGTTAAAAGAATATCCTGGAATTAGTAGTATTTACACCTATTAACATCAGGCTTCGCTTTCTGTTTTTATGGTTAAAAATCAGATTTTAATCACCATGTAAGAAAAATGTAACCCTTGAGGATAAAAATAATTTTAAGTAAAAGAATTGTTTTGAGGGGGATAATGTAAGGTCTGTCCGTTTTCTGAAGGAAAAAAAGCCTATATCGCTCAACGATTTTATTGAAAGATAAAGGCTTTTTTTGTTTTTATTAATCCAAATTACTTTAAGGCGTTAAACAGTACTTCTACAGTATGATAAGCTTTCCTGCCTGTGCCATCATGGATCTGATGCCTGCAACTTGTGCCCGGAGCCGCTATGATAACTTCCTGTGGTTGAGCTCTTACGGTAGGAAAAAGAACCAATTCTCCAATTTTCATAGAAACTTCATAGTGTTCTTCTTCATATCCGAATGAACCCGCCATTCCACAACATCCAGATGGAATCATATGCACTTCATAATTTTCAGGCAAACTCAACATTTTCTTGGTAAAGGTTAAGCTGGAAAGTGCTTTTTGATGACAATGCCCATGTAATTTTATCAGTTTTTTGTCGCTTTTAAACTGTTCTTTTTTGATATTTCCCTTATCAATCTCATTACTAATGAATTCATCAATAAAGAATGTGTTTTTAGCAATTTTTTGTGCAGCCTCCTTTTGTGAAGGATGAACCAAATCCAGGTACTCATCTCTTAAAGTAAGAATAGCAGAAGGCTCAATACCAATTATTGGCGTTTCTTCATCTACAATATCTTTTAACAGATCAACATTTCTAATGGCAATCTCTTTCGCTTCTTTGAGCATCCCTTTAGAAAGGAAAGTCCGGCCACTTTCTATATGCTTGGGTATAGTCACTTCATAACCCAGGGCTTCCAGCAACCGGAAAGTGGTAATGCCAATATCCGTATCATTATAATTGGTAAATTCATCACTAAATAAATAAACCTTTCTCTTATCGCTCTTTTTATCTTTTCTGTTTTTCCTATACCATTTATTGAGGGTGGTTTTATGCAATTTTGGCATAGGCCGTTCCGAAGCAAAACCCACCACGCTCTTAGCCAAATTACCGGTAAGCTTATTCGAAAAAATAAAATTATAAAGGCTTGGAGTGAGTGCTGCCAGAGCAGTAAGTGTTGGGAAATGACCTATCAGTTTCGTTCTTAAACCTATTCCATTGGCTTTGTAGTATTGTGACAAAAACTCTCCCTTAAGTTTTGCTACATCTACATTGGAAGGACATTCAGATTTACAACCTTTACATGAAAGGCATAAATCCATCACTTCTTTTATTTCCTCATGATCAAATTTATTTTTCTTAGGAGAATGTGTTAAATATTCTCTCAAAATGTTAGCCCTAGCTCTTGTAGTATCTTTTTCATTTCTGGTAGCCATGTAACTTGGACACATGGTCCCACCAGTAATTTCCGTTTTTCGGCAATCTCCGCTTCCATTACAAAGTTCCGCAGCCCTGATAATTCCCTGGTTTTTTGAGAAATCGTAGGTTGTATTAAAATCAGGAGTAACCTGTCCCGGAGTATACCTTAAAGAAGAATTCATTGAAGGAGTATTTACAATTTTTCCGGGATTGAAAATATTTTCCGGATCCCAGGCCAGTTTTACTCTTTCAATGAGTTTATTATTTTTCTCGCCTACCATAAATGGGATGAATTCTCCTCTTAGCCTCCCATCACCATGTTCCCCACTCAGGGAGCCTTTATATTTTTTGACCAGTTTGGCAATTTCTTCGGCAATTGTTCTAAAAAGCTGATTTCCCTCCTCTGTTTTTAAGTTAAGAATTGGCCTTAAATGCAATTCACCCGACCCGGCATGGGCATAATGCACGCAGAAAAGATCGTATTTTTTCAATACTTCATTGAAATCGGCAATGTAGGCAGGAAGGTCGGCTACATCCACAGCTGTATCCTCAATTACAGGAGCAGGTTTGGCATCGCCCGGAATGTTGGACAATAAACCCAACCCTGCTTTTCTCAGGGTCCATACTTTTTTTACATCACCTCCGGAAACAATTGGATAGTGGTATCCAAAATTATTCTGCTTAAAATCATCAATAAGCGCCTGCGCATCTTTATCCAGTTGTTCAGCACTATCTCTTGATAATTCTACCACCAAAATGGCTTGAGGATCTCCTTCTACAAAAAACCTGTTAGCCCGTTGCTCAATATTGGTTTTTGTACATTCCAGTACGTAATGGTCCATTAATTCGCAGGCACTAGGGTTGTGTTGCAAAGCCACCAGATTTGCCCTTAGGGATTCATCAACTGAAGTAAAATGCGCACAAACAAGGGCTTTATATTTGGGTGGAGTCGGGTTTACATGTAATTTAATTTCAGTAATAAAGGCCAGTGTGCCTTCTGATCCGGCAATTAATTTACAAAAATTAAAATCCTCTTTTCCTTTAGTAAAAGGTGCTGTCTCCAGCAGCATGTCAATGGCATAACCTGTGTTCCTTCTGGGAATACTGAATTTTGGAAACTTCTCTCTGATTTCTTTCTGGTTTTCTTCAACTTCCAGAATAGCTTTTGTCTCCTGATAAATTTTTTGTTCAAGTGTACTCACCACATTTTCTCCCCGGCACTTGGCTTCAAACTCCTCATTGCTCAGGTTTTTGAAAGTTACTCCATTTCCATCACTCAAAATTGCTTTTACTTCAAGTAGATGATCTCTTGTACTGCCATAAACCACAGAATTTGATCCACATGAATTGTTACCAACCATTCCTCCCACCATGGCCCGGTTGGCGGTAGAGGTTTCCGGTCCAAAAAATAAATCATAGCTTTTCAAATGATGATTTAATTCATCTCTTACCACTCCGGGTTGTAATCTTACCCAGCTTTCCTCTTTATTTACTTCCAGAATTTTGGTGAAAGTTCTGGAAACATCCACTACAATTCCATCCCCAACTACCTGACCGGCAAGAGAAGTTCCTGCAGTTCGTGGTATGAGGGAAGTTTTTTCTTTTCTTGCAAAATGAACAAGGGTTTTTATATCTTTTTCCGATTTTGGAATAGCCACCGCCAGAGGCATTTCCCGATAGGCTGAGGCATCGGTAGCATACAAGGTACGCATGGTGGTATCATAATAAAGTTCTCCTTCTAATTTTTCTTCCAGGTATTCCAGCTTTCTTCTCATTTTGCGATCAAAGGTGTATGTATTATTTTAGTTTATGTCCTGCATTCATTACAAGACTAAATTTTTTATATTTAAAAAATGTTTCAATGAATAGTTTACTGAAACAGGTTTCATCCATAATTTTCACAAACTTCAAAAATCGGATTTATTTTAAATAAATCATTGTGTTTGAAAGGTAAAATATTTAATTATGAATGAATTAGTGGGAGAGCTTGTTAAAAATTTAGGTTTTCCGAAATGTAGAACACAAGTGGAAAAGTTCAGTTTTGAGACCTCTTGAGACAATAAAATTTTTCATCGGGCTGATGCTCCAGAAGTAGCACAACTGAATTTTCAGACCCATAGAAATTTTATTTTGAAACAAGGTTTCAGAAGCGGCCAGACGCTTTAGTGGGCATTTACAGTGAAACAGGTGAGAAATTAAAACATGCTCTGAGTTAGGGTTTTATGAAAGTAAAAAAAATCGGAAATGGTACAGATTTAAAGGTTTGGCAGTCTTTTAAAAAGGGTGATAATCAGGCATTTGCATATATTTATCAACAACATATTGATATTCTTTCCAACTACGGTTTTCGATTTTCCCAGGATCAGGATCTTATTAAAGATGCCATCCATGATATGTTCATCGACCTTTGGAAAAACAAAAAAAACCTCAGTGATACTCCACTTATAAAAAGTTACCTTCTAAAAGCTTTTCGTAGGAATCTTACAAAGAAACTGATCAAAAAAAAGAAAATAGTTAATCATGAAGATTTTCTGGAGGCACAGGAGTTTGAATTAGAATTATCTCCGGAAATCAAACTGATTGAGGCAGAAACTTTGGTTGGAAGAAGCCTGAAATTAGAAGAAGAATTAAACAAACTCCCTCCCCGCCAAAAAGAATCTGTTTTCCTGAGATTTTATGGAAATCTTTCATACGATGAAATTTCTGAAGTCATGGGTATTAACCATCAATCAGTATACAACTTGATTTCAAAAGCCCTTGACGCATTGAAAAGCAATGTTTCCTTTACAATGGTTTTAATAACCTTAATGCATTTATAGAATTATTGCCTGGACATTACCTCAATCATTGCCTGAATTCCTACGAACATTGCTGCGGAAAAAATTATTCCGCCCCCAAGTCTTAAATATTTTGAAATTCCACTTTTATAATAATTATCAATCATCACATCAGTTGGATCAAGAGGATTATAACTTACTGTTATAATATTATTGGTATATTCAGGGTAAGTTTTTTTTGTCCTGACTCTATAGATATCTCCTTTATCTGTTTCAAATTCTACAATTAGGAGTCCGTTAACAACTTTGCCATTTATATGAACTGTATGTAGATAATAAGTATGAGTTTGGTCTTCATATTTACCATTTAAAATTCCTACAATTGCTCCTTCTGTTTGGATGGCAAATTTTTTAAATTCTCTTTCCTCATATATTTCATAGAGAGCCATGTAGACTAAATAAAGAGGAATGCACAAAGGAAGATGCAAGAATAAATATGACATTTTTGCTGGTTTAGTAGAAAGATGTTTTCCTTCGATAGTCGCAGCTTGTATTTATTTTATTACAACCTGATTGAATAATTATTCATAGATGAAGTTAATTTTTTTCTGGTTTGATAGCTATACAATCTCCTCGTTAGACTTGGTTAAAAAAGGTGGAGAAATATATTTTCAATAAGCCACTTTCTCCACCACTTTGCCCTCCTCATCATAGAACTTCCATGTCCCACTTTTTTCACCATTCTTATATTTCCCTTTAATTTTCAGATCTCCATTAGGGAAATATGATCGGTAAGCGCCATGCATTTGGCCATTTTTCAAACTCACTTCTGCTTTCAGCGAACCATCCTCATAAAATTCTTCCTTGGTTTTGGCATCTAAATCATCCAGCACAATTTCATCAATGGCGATTACATCATCTTTTTCAATAGAAGTGGTAAGCTGAAATATGGAATCAGTATTCAAAAAACCATAGGTTTCTAATTGAGCCAATAAGTCTTTTTGGCTTTTAGCTATTTTTTCTAAATCTTTAAACCTGGCATTAAAAGTTGCTTTAAACAGTTTATCCTGAGCCTGAAGCTGAAAACCGATATCAGAGAAACAGGCAATAAAGTTTCTGTTTTTTTGAATGGATTTCCATGTTTCTGGACTCACAAAATCTTCCATTCTATCAATGAAGACTGGGGTTTGGAGGTAAAGAAAAACACTATTTTCTTTTTGGAAATCTTCTGTAAATTCATCAAAACCTTCGGTGTTTACCAGGGTATTTCCAGATTCATAGTCATCAATGATATTTTTAATCGTTTGCGGATGATTGCTGAAAATGACATAGTCATCTATAAAAGTATAGTAAGGTTTTTCCAGTTGAGAGAACAATTTCCCCAGGAATGGTTTGAAGAAACCCTTTACCGATAAATATTTAATTTTATAACCCTGATAATCCACATATTTAAATTTAACAGGGGTTTTTTTCCTGATTTGCTGAGCTATATAATTCAGGTTTTCCTCGGCATCATTCCTGTTTTTTGATTTTAGGGCAACAGCAAATTCATTATTCCTGCCTAATCCGGATGGCTTAAGTTGAAGAAAAGCAACCTCATCCGCGATCCAGTCAAAAAAATGCTGTTGAATATCAATTTTCAGATATCCTTCCATTTTGTCGATATTGCTCATATACTGATCGTAGGTTTCAGCATCTTGTTTGTAGATTTCCTCCAGGTTATCAATGAAAATATTAAAATTTTCAAAGCCAAGGCTTGCATAAAAACCAGTTCGCTGAGGAGCTATGGAAAGGGCTTCCATGCTTCCATTTCCCGAATTCAACAAGGCCTGGATATAGGAATTTTCTTCCATATTCACATTACTATAGCCTTCCATGGCGATGCTGCCATCCTCCTCCAGCGAAAAATACAAACCTGTGAAATGCAACTGCTTGCTGGCTGCATCTACATAATCATCCTGCTCTGCCAGGTAAATATTCATATAATTGTCAATTTCCTTGTGATTCAGAAAAAACTGAAACATTCCCTTATTTCCAATTCTTTGATTTATTTCCACAAAATGTTCATCCAGACTAATCAAGGGATTTTCAATTTGATCAATTGAGGCTTCAACCAGGGAATTTGTATATGATAAGACAAGGAAGTTTTCAGCGAAATAAAGATTTAGAGCACTTGAAGAGCCTTTTTCTATGATAGAGATAACTTCTTTATTTTTATATTCATTTATAGAAACTTCATAATTCTCATCAGTAAGGTTTTTTATAAATGATTTTAAGGGAGCCAACTTGGCAACTTGCTTTAAATCAATAATATATAAAAAATCATATTCCTTTTGGCCAAAAGTATGGGCGGAGATCAATACCTGTCTGGAACCGAAAAATTGAAAGACAGATTCATTTTCCCTGATAAGACTATCCAGTTGGTTAGCATCTTTGGTAAGTTGGGCGAAATATTCATTGTTTTGTAAATGTTTCCAGGTAGGACTGTTTTTGATCCGGTCCCAGTTTTCCACTGGTTCATCTGTAGAAATGATATAAACTGCATTTTCTGGGATTAAGCTCACCCCTTTGAAATGGCTTTCAGCTGGAAATAAAAATAAATAGGCGAGGTATCCTCCAAGGATTACAAATAAGGAGATAAAAAACAGGAGAATAATTTTTCTTTTGTTCATGGTATTAATTGTTAAAAAAATCTTTAAACAGAAATCTAAATAAAGATTTAGAAATAAACCGCTTTAGTAAAGGCAGCCATTTTTGTTCAAAATTAGGCGTAAAAACGGAGCATAGCCTAAGCTAAGTGAGGCTTTTTACAACTACAAATTGGAAAAAATGACAAGTTAAATGGAATTGGTTATTTTTAATGCTTTACTAAACTATTGTGCCATAATTTTCAATCAGGATTATTCTCAAGTAAAAAAATACTGGTGAATGAATGGATTATGATCAAGGTTTGAATTTGAAAGGCAATCTTCTATCTTTGATATCTTAAGTGGGTTTTTGGACAGGAGAGGGTTATTTTAAATTAAAATTATTGAAAATGCTAAACATTGTTTTATTCGGACCTCCGGGGGCTGGAAAGGGAACACAAAGTGCCAAAATCAAGGAAAAATATCAATTAATTCACTTGTCAACAGGTGACTTATTGCGATCCGAAATTGCTGATGGAACCGAATTAGGATTAACAGCAAAGAAATTAATGGATGAAGGAAAATTGGTGCCTGATGAAGTTGTAATTGGGATGATTGACCACAAATTGAAGGTAAACCCTGATGCTAACGGATTTATTTTTGATGGATTTCCAAGAACTGTGGCTCAGGCTGAAGCACTGGATAAATTAATGGAGGAAAATAGTACTGCGATTTCCGGAATGATTGCCCTTGAAGTGAGTGAAGAAGAACTTACAGGAAGATTATTGAAAAGAGGAGAGACTTCTGGCAGACCAGATGATCAGAATGTAGATAAGATTAAAACCAGGATTCATGAATATGAATCAAAAACTGCGGTAGTTGCCAATTACTACAAATCGCAGGATAAATTTAAATCAGTAAATGGTATTGGTGATATCGAAGATATCTTTAACAAACTTACAAAAGCTATTGATGCGCTTTAATTTTGTAGGTTAATACCAACTCATTTTGAGAGGATAAAAACCCCATGCACCAGCATGGGGTTATTTGTTTGTCAAAATTTCGTACTTTTGCAGCCTGAAATCAGTCCACAAATAAATTGATAAGTTTTTTCTGATTAATTGAAATTGTTCTTAGAGGTTTTTCAGAAAAAACTAAGTAGTCATTATTATGAAAAAGGTAGCTTTTTACACATTGGGTTGTAAGTTAAATTACAGTGAAACCTCCACCATTTCCCGTATGTTTCAGGAAAAGGGATACCAGAAAGTGGATTTTTCTGATACACCTGATATTTTCATTATCAATACCTGCTCGGTTACTGAAAATGCGGATAAGAAGTGTAAAAAGATTGTGAGAGAAGCCAAAGCGATTTCCCCTAATAGTTATGTGACTATTATAGGATGCTATGCCCAGTTAAAACCGAAAGAAATTTCTGAAATCCAGGGTGTAGATGCTGTATTAGGGGCTGCTGAAAAATTTAGGTTAATTGAATTGTTGGATGGATTTGTGAAAGAACGGGAGGTAAAAGTACTGGCTTCAGAAATATCAGAGGCAAATACTTTTGTGAGTGGCTATTCTATTAACGATCGCACAAGAACATTCCTGAAAGTGCAGGATGGATGCAACTACAATTGTACTTTTTGTACTATTCCGCTGGCCAGAGGGAAAAGCCGAAGTGATACCATGGAAAATGTGATTAAAAATGCCAGGGAAATTGCGGCCACAGAAGTGAAAGAAGTAGTATTGACCGGAGTTAATCTGGGTGATTATGGAATAATTGATGGAAGAAGGCAATTGAAATTTTTTGATTTGGTAAAAGAACTCGATCAGGTAGAAGGCATTGACAGGATTCGAATTTCCTCCATTGAGCCAAATTTGCTTACCAACGAAATCATTGAATACGTTTCAGTTTCCGATCGATTTGTTCCTCATTTCCATATTCCCCTACAGTCGGGTTCCGATAAATTACTAAAGTTGATGAGGAGGCGATATGAGCGGGATTTATATGTCAACAGAGTGGCAAAAATAAAAGAAGTGATGCCCCACTGTTGTATTGGAGTGGACGTGATTATTGGCTTTCCCGGAGAAACTGATGAGGATTTTCTGGAAACTTATAATTTCCTGAATGAACTGGATATTTCTTATCTCCATGTTTTTACCTATTCGGAAAGACCAAATACAGAGGCCATTGAGTTGGAGGGAGTGGTGCCTATGAAAGTTAGAAATCAGCGGTCTAAAATGCTTAGAGGACTTTCCCACAAAAAGAAAAGAGCTTTCTACGAAGAAAATATTGGTAGAAAATCAACAGTGCTGTTTGAAAATGATGTGGAAAATGGAATGATGCATGGTTTTACCGAAAATTATGTAAGAGTCACTGCCAAATATGATCCTATGCTGATTAATGAAACCAAAGAAGTGAATTTGGTGAAAGTTAATGAATCTGGATTAGTGGAAGTAGAAGAAGTAGAGCCGGTTTATGAAAGTCATTAAGTTTAAAAATTGACCTTTTGCTCAAAAGAAATTTTAGGACACTTTTCATCGAATGGAAAAGTATCGAAAGCCTAATCCACTTAATTGGCTTTTCATTTAAGAATAAAGGCTTTTGAGGAAATAAAAAAAACTCCTGCTTTTCTAAAATAAAGCAGGAGTTTTTTTGTGCAACTGAAATGAATGGGTATCAACCAAACATGCCCCTCATTTTTCCTTTTTTGCCCATGCCCATCATGTTCATTTTTTTCATGGCTTTCTTCATTTCATTAAATTGTTTTAATAAACCATTTACTTGCTGAACTGAAGTCCCGCTACCATTGGCAATTCTCTTTTTTCTGGTAGAGTTGATAATTTCTGGTTTTTCTCTTTCCTGGGGAGTCATAGAGAAAATTATAGCCTCTATGGGTTTGAAAGCATCATCATCTATATCCGCGCCTTTTATCATTTTCCCCATCCCGGGAATCATTTCCATCAAACTTTTGATATTTCCCATTTTCTGAATTTGCTGAATTTGGGAAAGTAGATCATTAAGATCGAACTGATTTTTTCTTAATTTTTTATTTAACCTTTTGGCTTCCTCTTCATCAAATACCTGTTGGGCTTTTTCTACCAAAGAAACCACATCACCCATACCCAAAATTCTTTGGGCCATCCTGTCCGGGTGAAAAACATCGATAGTATCTGGTTTTTCTCCAGTACTGATAAATTTAATAGGTTTCTCTACTACTGTTCTAATGGATAAAGCTGCACCACCCCTGGTATCACCATCAAGTTTGGTTAGCACAACTCCATCAAAGTTTAGCCTTTCATTAAAAGTTTTGGCGGTATTCACAGCATCCTGACCAGTCATAGAATCCACTACAAAGAGCGTTTCCTGAGGATTAATTGCTTTTTTCACCTCAGTAATCTCTTTCATCATTGCTTCATCCACAGCCAAACGACCAGCGGTATCCACAATCACAATACTTTTACCTGAAGCTTTTGCCGATTTTATTGCATTATTGGCTATTTCTACGGCATTTTTATTCTCTGGCTCTGCATAAACTTCTACATCAATTTGCTCTCCCAGAGATTTCAACTGGTCAATCGCAGCAGGTCTGTATATATCACAGGCAGCCATCAAAACCTGGTTACCTTGTTTTTTAAGCATATTAGCCAGTTTGGCTGTAAATGTGGTTTTACCAGAACCCTGCAAACCCGAAATAAGCACCACACCTGGATTCCCCTTAGGATTAAATGCAGCAGCCTGTCCTCCCATTAGTTCGGCAAGCTTATCATTTACCACTTTCACAAAAAGCTGACCTGGGGAAACGGCAGTCAATACCTTTCTTCCCATAGCCTCCTCTTTGATTTCATTGGTAATTTGCTTGGCAACATTGTAGTTAACATCAGCTTCAAGCAATGCTTTCCTGATTTCCTTAACTGTGTTTGCTACATTTATTTCTGAAATCCTTCCCTGGCCTTTTAAGGTTTTTAAGGCTGAATCCAACCTGGTGTTTAAACTTTCGAACATGCTTTTAATGTTGTTTTGAAGCAATTAAAAATATAAGCAGCAAAATTATTACTTAATAGTAACAAAAACAATTTGAGTTTTGGCGAGATGTATTCGGCATATGGCATATCCTAATTTCAAAAAGAAAAATAACTGAACAGTTTTTCAGGAAACCTCCGTCCTTTAGTTTTGCAGACCATTTATCAATTCTAAAATTCATTTTTATCCGTGAAATTCTTTTTATCATTTTCAATAGGAATTGTTGTTGCCCTACTCATAATGGGAGGAATTGTGTTTTTTTTTCTTCCTTCTCCTTATAAAATTCAGCAACAGGTTTTAATTAGTGCCACTCAGAAAAATGTGTTTAATCAGGTGGATTATATGAAAAACTGGGGGAAATGGGCATTTGAGGATCAAAAACCTGAGGAGCGCCCTGAAGTGTATTTACAAGGACCAGAAGACGGAGTAGGGGCAATTATTGAATGGACTGATGAATATAATACTGTTAGAATTGAAATTGTTGAGTCTGAGCCCTATGAGCTTATTAAAGCAAAAATTCTCAATATAAAAGGTGGGCAGGAATCCGAATTAACTTTTGAATTTATCCAGGAAAATGACCAGATAAAGTTGGTGCTTACTGAGACTGGTGATTTTGGTTTAGATTTTTCTTCCAGATTAAATGCAAAGCTGTTTGATTTTGAGGGAAACATGGAAGAGGTTTATTTATCACGATTATTGGCTTTAAAATCAGTTTGTGAGAACTAATTTTGTTTAATGATTTGTATTTTTCGTTAAACACTTTAATTGCAATTCACTCCTCCAATTATACAATTCAGGTAGTAAATAAGGTAAATGACTCCATTTTTACTCCCTGATTGCTTCTTCAGACAGGTTAGGTTATCAAATTTCAAAATCTTAATCTGAAAAAATTATAATCATGAAGAAGCAAAATCTATTTAACATGCTTAACACTTTCAAGCATTTTATCCCATTTATCATTTTGGCTCTCGTAATAATCGCTTGTGATGACGATGATGATCCCATGGAAGAGCCTCCCAAAACTTTAATTACCACAGTGGTTGCCGAAGATGACCGATTTACCACATTACTGGCGGCTGTGGATCAGGCAGGTTTGGTAAGTACTTTATCTGGTGATGGACCTTTCACTGTTTTCGCTCCAACCAATGCTGCTTTCGAAGCTTACTTAACTGCCAAAGGTATTACTGCAGATGAGCTTTTGAATAGTCCCGATCTGAAGAAAATTCTTCAGTATCACGTAGTGAGCGGAAATGTCAGGTCGACTGATTTATCTAATGGAGAAGTGACAACATTGAGTGGTCCTGCTTATGTTAATGTAAACAATGGAGTAACAATTAATGGTATTTCAACAGTAACTCAGGCCGATGTAATTACTGAAAATGGTGTAATCCATGTTATTGATGCAGTGCTTGAGCCGGCAAGTCAGTCAATAACTGAAATCGCTGCTGGAAATTCAAATTTCAGTACTCTCGTTTCGCTATTGCAACAATATGATTTAGTTGATGCCTTAAGTGGAGACGGACCATTCACAGTATTTGCACCAACAAATGAAGCATTTGAAAAAATCAGTGATGCACTTGCCACCAAATCAGATGCTGAAATTGCAGACATTTTGAAATTTCACGTAGTTCCTGGCAGAGCATTTTCTTCCGATCTCGTTTCTCAGGATTATCCTACATTGAATACAAGACGACCTTTAAGTGTTGATTTGAGTAACGGAATTGTGGTGAATGGGACTGAAGAAGTAAGCCCTGCAAATGCAAATGTTTTTGCAACGAATGGTGTAATTCATATCATTGATGATGTATTACTACCCAAGCAAACTGTAGTAGATGTAGCAGTGTATAATGAGAACTTCTCTTCTCTGGTAGCAGCGCTCACTAAAGCAGGACTGGTAGAAACGCTTGACAATGCTGAGAATCTTACAGTGTTCGCGCCTACTAATGATGCATTTGCTGCAGCATTACAAGCTTTAGGGTTTAGTAGTTTGGATGATGTTCCGGTAGAGGCACTTACTCCTATATTAACTTACCATGTACTTGGATTGGATGCTCCAGCTCTTTCAACTGATTTGGTAGACGGCTCATTTTATACCACACTAAATGGAGCAGCGATTAAATTCGATGCTGGTAATCTTGACCTGATTGATGCCAATGATAATATGATCGGATTAAATGCAGACTTACTTGACCTGGAAACATCAAACGGTGTGGTTCATGTAATAAACGGGGTATTACTTCCTCCTTCTCAAAATGTAGTGGAAATTGCAGTAGGTTCCGATCCTGAATTCACCACCCTGGTAAGCCTGATTACAAGAGTAGGACTTCAGGAAGCACTGTCATCAACAGAAGATGCCTTTACAGTATTTGCTCCTACAAATCAGGCTTTCGAAGATTTGGGAATCGATCCTTCCACTTTAACTGATGAGCAGGTTACCGATATCTTACTCTATCACGTGTTAGATGGAAAAGTTTTCTCCTCACAAATAACCAATGGATTGGAGGCAGAAACAAAATTAGCCGATGCTAAATTTACTATTAATGTAAATGGAAATGTAACCATTACTGATGGAAATACCGACAGTCCTGATGCAACTATTACCGCCACAGATATTCAGGGAACGAACGGAGTTATCCACATCATTGATAAAGTAATATTACCCAACTAAGGATCCAGTTCTGTGAACTAAGACTTTTAAAAAATATCTGTGAAAATTTCAGATATGGGTTATAAATGATTGAAATTTTGGGAGAGCTCATGTTTTTTAAGCATGAGTTCTTTATTTAAACTACCTTTAATTTTAGAATTATTTAACTTCATGGAGTAGGTATTGAGTTAGTGCTGAACTCAATGTCATTAAAGCTATCTAAGATTGAGCATTCAATTCTAGCGTTTTGATAAATAGGGAGATTAACTTCTAAAAAAATAATTATGTATAAAACGAAAGGACGATATCTTTATATTCTTCTTTTAAGTTTATATTCCTTCTTTAATATATTATTGATTGAAGGAGACAGACTTTTTGTTTTTGACCTAAACTGGGCATATTTGTTTGCCATTATCCTCATCAATGTTACGCTAATCTGGGAGGGAAACAGACTGATTGCGCAAAACCTGAAATTATTATCTGTTCCCCTTATTCAAAAAATTCATCCATTAATCCGGATATTTATTTTTAGTTTATTGAATGTTACCTTAATTTCATTTCTCTCCGTTGGGTTAATTCTAATACTTTTAGGACAGCCTATTTCCAATTTACTCATCAATTTTAAATTATCTCTTGGTTTTTCATTTAGGGTTAATTTGTTTTTGAATTGCGTGAATGCCATTGTCTATTTTATGAATGAGCTTTCAGATGCAAAACTCAGGACAGAAAAACTTCAAAAAGAAAATGTAGAGGCGCAGTTTCAGGCTCTCAGAAATCAGGTAAATCCGCATTTCCTTTTCAACAGCCTGAACGTGTTATCGAATTTGGTTACGAAAGAACCCCAACTTGCCACAGATTTTATTCAGGAGCTGTCAAAAGTTTACAGATATTTATTGTATTACCAAAGCCAGAAGGTGGTAAAATTGAAGGACGAATTAGAGTTTATCAATTCTTATATTTTCCTTTTAAAAATCAGATTTAAAGATAACCTTCTAATAAAAAGTGATATAGAAGAAAAGTTTAAAGAATATTTTCTTCCCCCGGCTACTTTGCAGTTACTCACAGAGAATGCCATAAAACACAATATAATTTCTAAAAAACAACCCTTGACCATCAATTTTAAGTCAAATGGAGAAGATGTGATTATTATTGAAAACAACCTTCAATTAAAAAATGTAAAAGAAGCTTCCACCTCAGTAGGATTAAAAAACATTCGGGACAGATATAGGTTTATTAGTGATGAAGAAGTAGATGTAAGAAAAGACGGAGAAAAATTTATAGTAAAGGTACCATTAATTAAAATCCCGAACTCATGAATGTTTTAATCGTAGAGGATGAGTTTCATGCCAGTGAACGCCTCTCTGAACTTGTTACTGACTGTGATCAAAATATTAATATTGTTGATCGATTGGATACTGTAGAAGATACAGTGAATTTTTTTAAAGAAGGGAAAGAAGTAGACTTGCTTTTTTTGGATATTCAGCTATCAGATGGAAAAAGTTTCGAAATTTTTGATCAGATTAATCTGGATGCTCCGGTAATATTCACCACTGCATTTGATCAGTTTACCCTGAATGCTTTCAAAGTGAACAGCATTGATTATCTCTTAAAACCAATCAATAGTGGGGAATTAAAAAATGCCATAGATAAGTACAAAAGGATCTGGCAGAAAAAAAACAATCCTGCCCCCATAAACTATCAGATATTAAAAGAAGTAATAAAAGATGCCTCAACCGGCTATAAAAAAAGATTTTTGGTTAAATTTGGGAATAGGATACAATTCAAAACTGTAGAAAATATAAGTCATATAGCTGCAGATGGTAAAACTATTTACATCATTTCCAATGAAAATGGTCGAAAATATATCATTGATCATACCCTTGAAGAATTGGAAAATCAATTACTAAACCCCTCTGATTTTTTCCGAATCAACAGAAAATTTATTGTGCGTATTGATGCCATTTCCGATGTAAAACCCTATTACAATAGCAGGTTAAAATTAATTCTACATACCCCATGTGAGCATGACTTAATCGTCAGTCGGGACAGAGTAGGTGATTTTAAAGATTGGTTGGACCAATAAATATTTTTGGCTTAATTTAATCTTCATACTAAAACTAAACTTTATTTATATGAAACACTTCAAAATAGTGGGGTTGGGAATCCTATTTGCCTTTTTAAGTAACTTTTCTTTTGCCCAAACCCCCGCAGTCTACTCCGATTCCATAAAAAATGAAATTCTTGCGCTTCAATCTGATGTAGATGAAATAAAGCTGAATCTTTCAAAAGCGCAGCCCAAGTTACAAATTGGAATAATTACCGCCACGCTTGGTTACGCCATTACCATTGCCGGAGGGCAAATGCTTGGGAGAGATAATGATGATTTGGGTCAGGCGCTACTCTATACCGGAGGGGCTGTAGGTATTACAGGAACAGTACTTTTAATTGATTCCTTCAAATACATTGGAAAAGCAGGGGGCAGGAAAAAAAAGGTGCGTTAAAATGATTCAACTGTTTTCTTTAAAAAAGTTGTTTTTTTTAAGAAAAATTACATTAGCAATGTTTGCCTTATTTGAAGAAAGAAAAAGTGTAACTCAATATAGATATTTGTTTAAAGCTAAACTAATATCATTAACCATATAAAACATTAACTTATGAGTTCACTATTATTCATCGTATGTCTTTTAGTAGGCGCATTCACCTTTTCTACCTTGTTGTATATTTATTTTGCTTATACCGCACAGCCTCATCCAGATGAAGAGATTTTGTTCCAAAGCATTAAAAATAAAAACTTATCATTAGAATCGGGTTCTGTAAACATTGATTCGGTATCTATTGAAGAAAGAGTAGCATAGTAATTATGAAAAAGACGAAATAAAAATAGAATAAGAGCTTATAACCCTTTTATTCTATTTTTTTTGTACTTTTTAAACTGACTTTTTCTCCAACAAGGATTTCACCTCCCTGGATTACCTCAGCAGTTATTCCTCCATGGCCCCTCATGGCATTATATCCGCCTTCACCCAGGTTTTCTTCCATTCTCGAACAAGGATGACAATTTCCAGTCACTTTCAGAATCACGTTGCCTATTTGTACGTTTTTGTGCATTAATGACAATAAATTAATTCCTTTTACTACAATATTACGTCTTAATAAAGCAGGATGTACCTGGTCTATGTTTAATATTTTTGCAACTACCTCTAGGTGTTCTTCCTGAATTAAAGTAACCTGACGGTTTTTTCTTTTACCTCCTTTAAATCGATCTCCATCCAGGCCGGATTCTTCTGATACCATTACCTTTTCTAATTCTTTTACTGGTTGCCTGCTGCCAGGCCTTACTCCAATCCACGTTACTTCGCCTACCTGTGGAATTGAATTTTGAAGCGTTTTAAAATCTGCTTTTGGAGATATTTTTTGATCATTCATGGTCAGGGTATTTATTTCTGCTAAAACAAATCTAGAAAGATCAGTATTGAAATCAGATGTTTGAGGTAGGCATTTAAAGATTTTCGTAATTGAGACAACGCTCTACCCATGTGCTTTTCCACCGTTTTTACCGAAATACCCAAGGCTTCAGCTATTTCTGCATAACTCATTTCCTCATATCTGCTCATGATAAAGGAAGTCTTTGCCTGGGGTGGGAGTGTATCAATGGCCTGAGATATTTTTTCTTCAATTTCCTTTACCCCCAGCGTTTCCTCAGTTTCATTTTTGGTGAGTTCAGAGGACTGGAGATGGGATTCTTCCATTGGCACATTTCTTTGATGTTTCTCAAGAAAATTCAGGGTAGCATTTGATGCCGAGCGATACAGATAGCCTTTAATAGATTTTTCAGGGTCAAGGTTTTCCTTATTTTTCCAAACTTTAAGAAAAACTTCCTGAACAATATCCTCTGCAGTGTCTCTTTCCTTCACCATTTGAAAAACAAAATTACACAACTGGCTGTAATAACTTTTGAAAAGTAATTCCATAAACTTTTCCTTATCCGTATGCAGGAGTTCAGAAAGGTAGGTGTTTAGCAAATTCTGGTTATTATCAGGCATTTATGTAACGCATTATCCAAAAAGTTGTCAATCATAAACAGCTTTCCTTAAATAAGCAAATTAAATAATGGATAACATGATTAAAACTAAGCAGTGAAACCTAATACAAATCCCAGTTTCCATTTCTGTAATATACTGGCAAAACCGGATTATGAATAGTATTGCTTTCTATTTGGCTGGAATCAATTTGAATAAGGTTTTTTCCAAAAGAGGTAATCAATTGCATGGCCTCATTATTTATCCAGCGGGTTTCAATATCCTGAAAATCCAGACTGTGAAGTCTTGGTTTTAATTCATTTTCAGGAATTGATTTGGAGCCGATTACCCAGCCCCACTCTCCCAGGGTAAGTACCTGGTTATGAATAGGAATTACACTAAATCCCGATTCATCAATGGTTTTTTCAATACAATTAAAGGCCTTTGTGGCATAATATGGGCTGCCAGCCTGAACTACAATTAGTCCATTCGGTCTCAGGTGCTGGTGACACATTCTGTAAAATTCTTTGCTAAATAAGCGGCTTAATTCTATGGTTTTGGGATCAGGGAAATCTATGATCATCACGTCATAAAAATCTGTTCCTTGTTGTAAATAGGTAAATGCATCCTCATTTTTTACGGTTACTTTTTCATGGGTGAGTGCGTTTTTATTAAGTTCAGTGAAAATGGGATGTGTAGCGCATAATTGAGTGACCTTGGGGTCCAGATCAATTAAAGTGACACTCTCCACAGACTGGTATTTTAATATTTCCCTTACCGCACAGCCATCACCACCACCAAGTACTAAAACATTTTTAGGGTTTTGGGATAATTTCATTACGGGATGTACCAAAGGCTCGTGATAAAGCCATTCGTCAAAAGTGCTTAATTGAGGATTCCCGTTGAGATATAACCAATAATAATCCTTCCATTGCGTAACCACAATTTTCTGAAAAGGGGACTGGTCCTGAAAAATTACTTTATCTTTATATCTTTTCTGTTCGCCATATTCTACCACATTTTTGGCGAAAACAACCCCAGTACCTATCACAAAAAAAATACAGATGGTTCCCAGTTTGATAGAGAAATTATATTTTTCATCAACCAAATCCTGTAAGCGGAAATAAAGTCCTACAGCAACCAGAAAATTAACTATTCCCAAAATAAAAGGAGTGTAGGTAAGGCCAAGGTAGGGCAAGCCAATAAAGGCAAAAAATACTCCTCCAAGTAAACTTCCATAATAATCTTTCTCCATTACATTGGAAATATTTACCCGAAGTGTTTCATAATCTTCGTTTAGTCTGGTGACCAATGGAATTTCCATTCCGATTAATAGCCCGATCAGGATACTCATCAAATAGATGGCCACCCCATCAAGTTCGAAAGTATAATAGGACAGGTCTTCATTGAAACTGGCATAAATGGATACAGCATAGGCCAAAACGGAACAAAAGGACACCAATAGAGAAAGGATAAATTCTATCAGAATGAATTTTTCCAGTAAATGTGTTTCAAAATATTTGCTGATTCTGCTTCCCAAACCCATGGAAAAAAGCATAATAGACAGGATCATGGTCCATTGCAAAACAGAATTTCCTAAAAAATAAGTGGCTAGAGTTGAAAGTATATATTCGGCTACAATTCCGGAAAGTCCGGTGGCAAATAAGGCTAGTTTTAATATATTGGATTTACTAAGCATAATTTTTAAAATCTGAAAAACAGAACTGGTTTTAGTAATTTATTAGTTTTTTCGGTTAGTGGGCAAAATAACAGTAAAGATTACAATCTCCGATAAATTGATTTGTAAAAAAGTGGTGTAAATTTATCTGGCCATTTTTTATGTATAAATTTTTATTTTTAGATAGTTATGAGAATCGAACCGCTTTCAAAGTTAGACCTGGGAGAGATAAAAGCACTATTAACTGAAAATAATTTGCCTGTGGAAGATATTTCAGGTAAGGTTGAATTTTTTGGAATAAAGAATCAACAGCAATTAAATGGGGTGGTAGGTCTGGAGATTTTTCCCGAAACTGCCCTTTTACGTTCATTAGTAGTGGCAGATGGTAAAAAAGGAACCGGATTGGGAAAGAAATTATGTAGCTATGCTTTAAATTATCTACAAGGGAAGAAGGTAAAAAAGGTGTTTTTACTTACCACCACTGCTAAACCCTTTTTTATAGATTTGGGTTTTACTGAAACAGAGCGGGGTAAAGTGCCTGAAGAAATTATCAATACAACTGAATTTGCTTCCGTTTGTCCGGCTTCGGCAGATTGCCTTATGATGGAACTGTCCTAAGTTCAACAGGATTTATAATAAAAAAATAATTAATGCACATATCATTTGTAAGTAAGCTGATTTGGTATTACCTGGATAACGGTTTGAAAAGTTTTTTGCGATTAAACAAAAAACATGATTTTGATATAAAGCCTGATTATTCACTTCTGGTAGGAGATAATGTGCTACCGGAGTTACATCAAAATGAGCAGAATGGCTTGGAAATTCATCTCCCTGAAATACTAAAAACAGGGGATTTTAGTCTAAAAGAATTAAAATACAAACAAGGGAAATTTAGTCTTGAAGATGTAGCTTCCACCAAGAATGAAAATATTTTACAATTAAATTCAGACCAATTTCGCGACCAGTCATTTTTTGAACTGATTGTAGACCGTAATAAACCTATTCTATTAAAACAGCGATTGATTCAGCTGGATGGCACCTGCAACTTTCGGGATTTGGGTGGATATTTTACCAGAGAGGGACGAAAAATAAAATGGGGTAAAGTTTTTCGGGCTGATCATTTAGGAAAATTGAGTAAAGCCGATCTTAAAAAATTATCCGATTTAAATTTTAAGACGGTAATCGATCTTAGAAGTCAAACTGAAATGAAATCCAGCCCCGATAGATTACCCTCCTCAGTGAAGCATCATATCCACCTGAATATTGCCCAGGGAAATCATGAAAAATTTATTAAAAAAATGGTTTTTTCCGGACGAGGGGATTTGTTGGATGGCAAAGAGATTTTGAAAGATATTTACGAATATTTTGTGACTGAAGCCAGCGAACAGTTCACCAAAATCATGGAGATTTTAAGTGATGAAAAAAATCTTCCTCTGGTTTTTCATTGCACAGCAGGCAAGGATAGAACTGGTTTTGCTGCTGCAATTTTCCTTAAAGCCCTGGGTGTACCCGAAAAGACTATTTTTAAAGATTATTTACTTTCAAATTTTTACCGGACTTATGATAATGAATATATTCTGGAAAAAGGAGGGTACTTTTTAAAAAGGAATGTTATGGAACCCTTTTTATTTGTAGATAAAAGCTATTTGGAAAATTCATTTTTGGCTATAAAAGAAAAATATGAAGGTTGGGAGAACTACTTTGAAAATGAGTTAAAAATGGGGAAAGACAAAATGGTGGCCATGCGGAAAATTTACCTGCAATAAAAAAAGGGCTGAATGTTTCTTTTATCATTCAACCCTTTAATTCAGAAATAAGATGTTTATTGCACGATTTTTATTTGAACGTCTCTCGTGATATTGCTATGGTTTCCGCCTTCAAGAATTTCCATATTCAGGGCTATTCGGTCTTCACTTACTCCTTCTTTGGCAAAAAAGTCTTTAATCAATTGCTCTCTTTCTTTTAGATCAAATTTAAGCTTTTCATTAGTTTCAGCCTCAAGCACAATTTTTACAGACTCATCCATGCCTAATTTGATAGCAAGCCCTTTCAGCCAGTCTTCATGTGCTTTGGTTAAACCTTCAGTTTTTTCGGTGAAAATAATGTCTATCAGTCCTTCAGGAACATAATCTACAATTGTATTTTGGCTTGTTTCGGTATTTGTAACTTTTACCTTTTGTTCAATCTTTATTTTCTCATGCTGTGAAGTGCCATGCCCGGCATGATCAACGGCAATATGTGGTGCAATCACCAATGAAACAATTGACATTAATTTAATCAAAATGTTCATAGATGGTCCGGAAGTATCTTTAAAGGGATCACCAACAGTATCACCCGTAACGGAAGATTTATGCGCATCAGACCCTTTGTATTCCATCTTTCCGTTGATGTCAACACCTTTCTCAAATGATTTTTTAGCATTATCCCAAGCCCCACCCGCATTAGATTGGAAAAGTGCCATCAACACACCTGAAACCGTTACGCCTGCTAAAACTCCTCCAAGAATTTCGGCTGAAGGGGTTTTTTCAAAAACTCCGTAAAAGCCAAATCCTACCAATAGAGGCACTAGTAATGCAATTAATCCAGGTGCCATCATTTCCTTAATAGAAGCCTTGGTGGAAATATCCACACATTTTTCGTATTCGGGTTCGGCTTTATATTCCATAATACCGGGAATTTCCTTGAATTGCCTTCTTACCTCTTCCACCATGGACATGGCTGCTCTACCAACTGCAGAAATTGCCAATGAAGAGAAAATAAAAGGAATCATCCCTCCAAGGAACAAACCTGCAAGTACTGGAGCTTTATAAATATCAATGCTGTCAATTCCGGCAATTCCCACGAATGCTGCAAAAAGTGCAAGAGCAGTTAATGCAGCAGAGGCAATGGCGAATCCTTTACCAATCGCTGCAGTAGTATTTCCAACCGCATCTAGAATATCTGTTCTCTCCCTAACTTCTTTGTCCAGCCCACTCATTTCGGCAATACCACCAGCATTATCAGCAATTGGACCGAATGCATCAATTGCCAATTGCATGGCAGTGGTAGCCATCATGGCTGCAGCAGCGATAGAAACGCCATATAATCCGGCAAAAGAATAGGAAAGCACAATACCGGCTCCAAGAACAAATATTGGAAGTACAGTAGATTCCATTCCTATAGCCAGCCCGCCAATAATATTTGTGGCATGACCAGTAGATGATTGCTTGATGATGGAATTTACCGGTCTTTTTCCCATGGCTGTATAATATTCGGTAATGATTGACATCAATGCTCCAACTACCAATCCAATGATTACTGAAATCATTACACCATTTTTGGTGAATTCATATCCTCTTAGCACCATGTTATCAGGTAAAAACCAGTCTACCACGAATACTGAAACGATTGCAGTAGCAATAATCGAAAACCAGTTTCCAATATTTAAAGCTTTTTGTACATCTCCGTTATTGTCTTTGATTTTCACCATCCAGGTACCTATCATGGAGAAAACTATACCGATTCCGGCAATAACCATAGGTACAATGATTGGAGCGATTCCTCCGAAATTATCATCAGAAACAATTTCACGGCCTAATACCATGGTTGCCAAAACAGTGGCAACATAAGAACCGAATAGGTCGGCTCCCATACCTGCAACATCTCCTACATTGTCCCCAACATTATCTGCAATCGTTGCCGGGTTTCTGGGATCATCTTCAGGAATTCCGGCTTCTACCTTTCCTACCAGGTCAGCTCCCACATCGGCTGCTTTTGTATAAATACCTCCACCAACTCTGGCAAATAAGGCAATCGATTCAGCACCAAGTGAAAAACCTGCTAATACTTCCAGTGTTTTTTCCATTTCAACACCATTCACATCTCCTCCGGTCTGTATTACGAATACGTAGTAAAGGAGAATAAACAATGAACCAAGTCCAATTACAGCCAGACCTGCAACTCCCATTCCCATTACAGAACCTCCGGCAAAAGAGATTTTTAAGGCATTGGGTAAACTTGATTTGGCAGCTTCAGCTGTTCGGACATTCGATTTGGTGGCGATGTTCATCCCAATATATCCGGCAAATGCGGAGAATACAGCGCCTAACACAAATGAGAGTGCAATAGAGGGGTGGGATGTTTCCACCAATGTTCCTGAATAGGCCAGTAAAATACCGGCTATAATTACAAAATAAGCCAGAACTTTCCATTCTGCCTTTAAAAATGCCATGGCTCCCTCTGCAATGTGGTCAGCGAGCTTTTGCATTTTCTCGTCTCCTGCACTTTGTTTGGAAATCCATCCGGATTTGATCACAACGTAAAGAATTGCTATTAGTCCAAAAGCTGGAATTGAAAGCAAATAAAGTATGTTTTCCATTTTCTATTGTTTATGAATTGATGGTTTTTGGTAATAAGTTAAAACGTTCCCAATGGTAAGGCTGCAAAGCTAGGGATTTGAGGTAAAAAAAGAAAACAGGAAAGGAATTATCCGTGCTTATTCTATCATACTTCTAAGTAATTATTGAAATGGGAGTTTTTTTTAAGTAAAATTTGGATAAATGGAATGAATACAGTCAGAGAAGGGAGAAGAGATTATTTAAAAATTGTCTTTTACAGTGGTAATGAGCCGGAGAAAGTCTTTTTTATTGAGGTAACCATTCTTATTAATTATGGGTTGGAATCTTTCGCTTAAAAAGGTTATTGTAGGGTATTCCAAACCATCTCCGGATCTTCCCAAAACTTCAGCCAATTCATGAATACCGTTGTTTTTTCCACTGGGTTTAAAAGTATAGTTTCGTCCAAGGAATTTAATGTCTGATTTGGACTCTGCATCCAGCTTCACCAAATAATAATTTGCATTTAAAACTGCTACAATTTCAGGATCTTTAAAAGTGGTTTTATCCATCAGTTTGCAGTATTTACACCAGTCAGTTTCTATCTTAATAATCACTTTTTGGGGATGGGAGCGCATAGTATCTTCCAGTTGGTCAAAATTCAGCCAGGAAATTTCGGAGGATTGCCCGAAACCCTGGCCGACTGTGAAAATTAGTGCAATGATATAGAAGTGAATATTAGGACGCATGGCAAATTTTTTTTCGGGGTGAAGATTAATGGCCAAAAATATAATTCAGGCCAATAAACCCTCTGATTCCCTGATTGGAGGTATAAACATATGCCGGATCAAAAAACAAGGCTTGTGGATTATCCGGAGTGCGTAATACATTTCCTTCACCATCATACTCCACTTGTCTGTCAAACGGATCCCATGGGCGTGCAATGGAATTTTTGGCAGGAGTAAAGTTGAGTAAATTTTTCACCCCTCCATATATAGTCAATCCATTTTTAAAAGCCTTGCTTATTTTGATATTCTGAATAGAATAAGTAGGAGAATAAGGTGCTCTTTCATCCCATTCAGAAATTAGTGGTAACTTCATTGGGCCATAAACATTCCCGGTATAGTCCAGGGATATTTTGGATTTATCGAAAGTATAGGAAACAGTCCATGTACCAGAAGCTTTTTCTGTAAGATATTGCTCCTCTCTGGTCAAGTCTCCTGTATCTTCATCTTCCTCCATGGCATAAACATCAAGCAAAGTGATACCGGCATTAATCACCAAGGGGAAACTAAATGACAAATCTGTGTTTAAGGTAAATCCCTGGGAAATTGCATAGCCGTCCAGGTTGGAATAATTGATTTGGGAGGGGTTGCTATCGTAATCTGGAATAATTTTATTGAAAAACCTGGTGTGGAACAGGCTTGCATCCAGGGATAAAATACTGCTCCCAATATGGACAAATTTCTGATAGTTGAGATTTAAATTAATGGATTGCTCCGGGCTAAGTTTTTCAGCAATGATAACATTCCTGGTTCCAGTAGTAGCTGCATGATCTTCTGTGAACAGATTAACTACCCTGTAGCCTGTTCCACCACTGAACCTGAAAATATTGTTTCGGTTTGGGGCCCATTTTAAGTTAAATCTTGGAGTGAAAATATTGCCATGTTGAGAGTTATGGTCATACCGCATTCCCAATAAGAGCTTTGTTACAGGACTAAGGGTAATTTCATCCTGAACAAAAATCCCAGGTAAATATGTGTTTTCCGGATTATTTGTTCCATTAGTTTCCTCTCCAATTCTGGTAGCTGGCGTATTATCATCGTAATAAGTATATCGCATTGCTGCTCCAAAAAGAAGATCGTGATTTCCAATTTCTTTGTCCCAGATTAATTGCCCAAAGGCTATTTTCTGATCAGCCAAATAAGGAACATCCCCATATACCGAATTTTGATAATGGGAATTGAGTGAAACACTTAACATTACATTTTCAGTATTAATGGGAAGTTGATAATTCCCAATTAATTCAAATCTTTCCGTATAAATCGATTCTCCATAAATTTCATCACCACCACGATATGCCGGAGTCCAGTCCATTTCCCCTCCCCAACGGTCCTCATAAACATATCTTCCGGCTAAAGTGGCCAGTTTATTCGATTTCCTTCCAAAACTCCATTTGTTGAATACTGATATCCTTTTGGTATTGGTCAGGTCGGTGAATCCGTCTCCATTATTATCTATGGGATTGCTGTAATCAAAATAATTCACCCCAACCATGGAAGTACTTTTCCCTACATTAAACTTTTCAGCAAGGTCAGTATTAATTTCTGCCCAGCTTGTACCAAATACGTCCACCGAAAAAACTGGTGCTTTCGATGGTACTTTGGTAATCACATTAATTAATCCTCCTACTGCTTCCGAGCCATACAAGGTGGATGCAGGGCCTTTTACCACTTCAATTCTCTCTACCATACTATTGGGAATACCATTTAAACCATAAACCGTGGAAAGTCCGCTTACGATGGGCATCCCATCGATCAAAATCATGGTATATGGCCCTTCCATCCCATTAATATGAATATCCCCTGTATTACAAACCGAACAGTTTACCTGCGGTCTTACACCGTTTACAATCTGAAGGGCTTCGAAAAGGGCGGGAGTGGGGTTTTTCTGAAAATAAAGTGGTGTATACACTTCAATGGGTACTGGAGACTCCAGTTTGGAAACTTCCTTCATCGTCCCTGAAACAACCACCTCCGCTAAAGTAGTTTCTCCTTCTTTCAGGTTGATGTTAAGCGTTGTCAAATTGGATTGTATCTCAATATTTTCTTTAAAAGTTTCATAGCCTATACCCGAAGCAATTATTTGGTAGCTTCCAACCGGAATATTTTTAATGTGGAAATGTCCCAAAGAATCTGATGTGCTTCCAAGATTGGTGCCTAATAGACCAATATTAATAAACTCAACTGGTTCATCATTAAAAATTATTTTACCTGAAATACTTCCCTTGTCCTGACTATGAACTGATAACAAAGTAAAAATCCAGCAAAAAATGAGTAGAAAAGGTTTCATAATTAGTTTTATGGAATGATGTTTTTAGTCTTGTTGTATAATTTATTTTCAAATCTAGTTAAATTTAATTTGGTATGCAAAAAAATAAATTTAGACTTGTCTAAATTTATTTTAAATTGAATATATTTTCTGCCTTTTTTTGAAAATGACTTAAGCTAAAAGGGGGAGATTGGTTTGGAAAATGAAATAACCGCCAGGACCTATTTAAATATTACCAATAATCAGTTAGCAGGGTTTTAAGGTATAAACTTTATAATTTCCAGGAATTAATTTCCATTGATTTTGTTTTAATAGTACCAAATACCCAAACATTATGAAGATCTCAGCAAAAATTCAAAAATTATTGGCTATTGATTATATTGAACCTGCAATTGATGAGCTGGAAATTTACCTTAAAGACAATGACATTTCTCATTATAATCAGGTCCTGAAGGTAAGCGGAGAATATTATCATTTGGAAGGAGAGAACAGAAGCGGAGAGATTTCAAAACATGATTATAGAAAACTGGTAAAAAAAGTTAGAAATAAGATTTTGAAAATTGCCAATGAATTGGACTTGGGAAACAGAGCAACTATCTGAAACCTGAAGTATTTTTTTATAGTAAAACTTAATCCTACACAAGTTGCTGGTGTTTGGGGTTAAGTTTTTGTTTTTTTAAAACTATTGTTCAGATTTGGGTTTGTATGTTTATCCACTAAAATTTGATTAAGCCATTGGAAGTTCCCCTCAATCCCAATCCACTTGTTAGTGTAATCTGTCTTAGTTTTAATCACGAAAAGTTTGTGCTGGAAAGTCTCCATTCCGTAATGGCCCAATCCTATCCCAATATTGAATTAATTGTGGTTGACGATGGCAGTAAGGATAAAAGCCCTGAAATTATTGAAAGGTTTGTTGAGGATTATCCTCAGGTGAAATTTAAAAGACTTTCTCGGAACAGGGGAAATTGTGCAGCATTTAATGCAGGTTTTCGGGAGGCAAAAGGAGCTTATATTATTGACCTGGCTGCAGATGATAAATTATTTCCTCACACTATTTCCACTCAGATACAAGCTTTTAATTCCATTTCAACTGAATTTGGAGTGGTATTTTCCGATGCCGAACTCATTGATGAAAAGTCTGATAAAATTGGAAATTTTTATAAAAGGAATCATAAGGGAAAATTAATTGCTGAAGTCCCTTCCGGGGAAATTTACAGGCAATTAATTAGAAAAATGGTAATTTGTAGTCCTACCATGATGATGCGGAAAAAGGTATTGGACGAATTGGGTGGGTATGACGAATCGCTAAGTTATGAGGACTATGATTTTTGGGTGAGATCAGGCAGAAATTACAAATATCATTTCATCGATGAAGTGCTTGTGCAGAAAAGGGTGATTTCAAATTCCAGTACTTCCCATTTTTATCAAAAAAAGAACAACCGGCATTTGCATTCTACTTTAAGAGTTTGTTATAAGGCTTTTGACCTTAATAAAACCAAGACCGAAAATCAGGCTTTGGCAGTATCTATCAGGTATCATATGAAGCTTTCTCTTTTTACCGAAAACTTTCCTCTTGTCATCAAATTTTTCAAATTATTGAAGCAAACCGATAAGCTGAAAATTTCAGACCGAATAATCCTTTTTTTAGGAAGGATGAGGTTTCCCGCAAACGGCCCCTACCGGATTTATTTCAGGCTGAAATACGGTAAGCGGATTTAGAAAACAAAAAATCCATTATCGAAAGACAATGGATTTTCTGTAATGTAATTTGTTTATAGCTTATTCGATTACAAATCTTTTAGTTTGAATACGATCTCCTAAAATAAACTTCGTAAAGTAAATGCCCTTTCCTAGTTTACTAAAGTCCATAATTTCCACCCCGGTTTGGGATAATTGTTTTTGGAAAACAGATTGCCCCATGGCATTGTAAACCGATAATTTGGCTGAAGGAAATTCCTGAAGATTTACAAAGAAATTTACATCTCCTGAAGAGGGATTAGGGTAAACATCAAAAGTTATCTCTGGAAGTTCCAGATCATTTATTTCTGCTGCAATTCGGGAATTGGATGCGGTTCCATCTATTACCTCAAATGAAATGGATAATGGAATACCTGCTTCCCCTTTTGCATAATTTTTACTGTATGGCGTAGCTGAAAGGGTATATTTCCCTGCTCTTAGCCTTCTTCCAAAATAGAATTTCCAGAAATCTCCAAATAGGCTGTATGGAGCTTTATTATCCACCCATCTCCAATTGTAATCTCCTTCAAGTTTGAAATAAATACTTTCTACTTCTTTTTCAGCAGTTTCCGCTTTGATTGCAATAAAACTTGTTCTTTGCTCAGCAGAATAATCCTGAATATTAATAATAGTCCCATCATTTAATGATCCGATATCTTTCCCTGTTTTGGGATTAACCATAGTAAAGCCAGAAACAGGAGATTCAGGGATATCTTCTTCAAAATTAAGACTTAATGAAACAGGAAAATGATCGGAAGTAGTATTAGTATAATTTCCGCTAAAAAATTCCAAATGCACTATTTCTGATCCTTCATTAAAATTATCAAATAATTCATTAGAGAGGGTAATATGGTCGATCATATTTTCTCTGAAGGCATAAGAGCGAAAACCGGCATTGCTTAGGGAAATAGTTTTAACCGCATAATTATCAGGATCATTTACGAATGCTTCATAAGAAGAGACCATTGTGCTGGAAATATCCGCTACGGTTTCATCCACATCATCATTATAATCACCCAATAAAACCAGATTTTTGTCGGAGAAATGTACATCCAGGCTATCTTTCAATACTTCTACATCATATTTTCTCATTTCATATCTAAGCTGGGCATCACTGCTGCTGTTGGCTCTGGCATGTAAGTTTACAAAATGAACCCTTTCAGTGGTCCCATTTATGTTTACATCAGCTTCCAATAAAAATGGAAGTCTTCCACTTGCATAAAATCTGGATACATCCGGATCGGGATAGCCCGGCAGCAGACTGGTATTTCCTCCGTTATAATAGGGATGAATAGAAGCCAGTAATCCTTTAGAGGAAACCGGAGCAATAATAGCGGTTTTGTAAACAAAGGCCAGTTTTTGGGAATTTCCCGGAACATTTGGAGGATATGAGACAAAATCAGTCTGAATTACCATATCGTATGCTGGTAGTTCACTAACCAATTGTGCCAATAAGTTTTCATCGGCAATTTCCTGTAGGGCATAAATATCAGCATCCATTTGCAGGATAGCAGATTTTACACTGTCTTTTTGCTCAGATTCAGGAGAAGGTCCATTTCCTGTATTTCCAAACCATTCAATATTCCAGGTAACAATATCCAGGGCAGTTTCTGATGAACCTGATCCAGGAGGAGGGGTAAAGGCCTCTGCACAAGGAAGATCTGATCCATATCTTGGGAGTAATTGAGGAGTTCCTGCAAAACTTCCCACCACTCCAATTACCTCACAGTTTTCAGGCTGGGTTTTTCCAGATAAACCACTTGCATCACCGTCAATTCTCAATTCTCCACTTCCCGAGGCATCCGAAATAATGTAATTACTATTTCCATAAAACAAATTATTGGGGTTAGGGAAAGTGGCACTGGCAATTCTTACCAACTGGCCTTCGTAAATACCTAGTTCAGCAAGAGTAATATCAACCGGAGCAGGTACTGAAGCAGCGCCTAATAAAGTAACTGCAGAAACATTTCCCAATTGAATTTGCTGCTGAAATTCAGTTCTTTCCGCAGTGATTTTCAATTCCTGGCCAATTTGAAATAAACCGTTTCCATGAATAGAATTATCGAAAATCGGAATCCCTCCAGTAGTGTCCTGAATATAGGCTGGTCCTCCAAATTCATCAGCTACCGTCAATATCCCCTGAATGGTAACTGTTTCTCCTATAGCTTTACTTCTTGCTTCAGCTATGCTTATAGGATCACCTGTTGGTGGATTAACATAGTCATCATTGGCCTCACCTGGAGTGGGCGTGGCAGCTGAAAAGGCAGAAGTATTCCTTTGCCCCCCATCGCCATTAGGGATTCTTTGCAGGGATTCAGTGTCTTTAGCTCCGTTTTCATTTTCATTAAGCTGAGGTTCTAAATTATTTAATAGTGTAAGTAAGGTTGGATTATCTGCATCATCAGTATCGTAAACCACCGCATCAATTAAATCAGTAAGACTTAAAGGTGTATCATTTGGGAAATTTGCTGCATCTCCTTTATACAGTGCAATGGCATCAGCCCCGTTTTGGAATGAATTATCTGGAAAAACTAACCCTACATTCGCAACAGCCGCATTTCCCAAAACAAAATAGCCATCGTTACTGGTCGTAAATCCATCTAAATCATAAGCCGCATAACTGGCATTGTCAGATCCGTTGTAAAATACAATACTTAGGCCATCTAATGCTGTATTTCCTATTCCGCCATCATACAATTCGATAAATTCACCGGCATCAGTACTGATTTGGTCTGCATCAATTTCATTAATTACTACGAAATCAGCAACTGGTACATTAAGAGCGTTGGAAGCTCCCGGAGTTGGAGTGGTGGCTGCGAAACTGGAAGTATTTCTTTCTCCACCTTCTCCATTTGGAATTCTTTGTAGAGATTGATTGTCCTTATCTCCATTGATATTTTCATCCAGTTGGGCCTGACCTGCATTCAGTAAAATACTGAGTTCAGTGTCATCGGGGTCACCTGTTCCATAAACTATTGCATCTATAAGATCAGTAGTAGTAACCGGGGTATTGTTTGGGAATAAGGCTGGATCAGTCATGTAAAGCGCCACAGCATCCTGACCATTTTGTAAACCATTTGTGGTGAATGCCACTAAATCTACATTTGTAACATTTGCACTACCAATTACAAAATAGCCATTGGCATCGGTTACTTCTCCCGATAAATCTATGGTATTATAACTTTCATCGTTACTGCCATTATACAGTACTACTATCAAGCCATTCAGGGGTGAATTTCCAACTCCTCCATCGTAAAGTTCAATAAACTCCAAAGCATCAGTCCCAGGATTGTCCGAATCAATTTCATTGATAACAATTTTAACTACAGGAGTCCCAAAAGTTTGCTCAATGTTAAATGCATTGAAAGTGGACGTTGCTGGTATAGACCAGGTAAAATCCTCATAATTAGTTCCTGTCCCATTAAGTTGGAGGGATGCTCCTTCAGGTGTGCTGGAGGTCTCAGCTACTCCAATGTCAGTACTTGTAAGGCCATTCGCAGGACCTTCTACAGCTGCAAAAGTTCCTTCATAACTTAAGAATTGAATGACAGATCCTCCGGCATTTACCAAGGCAATTCCATCAGGAGCTCCATTTTGGATGCCATTTGAAGGATAGGTTTGTGTAACAACTCCATAACCATTCCCAAGGTCATTGATTGTTCCAGATAAAGGAGAGGTATTATAAACACTGCCATTGCTTCCATTATATAACACAATGCTCCATCCGGTTAAATCAGTATCTGCAGGTCCGGCAATTTCTATGCTTTCACCAACATCAGTACTGGCATTGTCATAGTGGATTTCATTAATAAAAACTGGTGTTTGGGCATATATCTGGTATCCCATTACCCAAAATAGCGTAAAGACAAGGACTGTTTTGGCCTTGAAAAATAGTAATTTTTTTACTTTCATTTTAAATGGACGTAGTTTAAATGATTCGATTAGTTTTTTTAAAAAGTTCAGATGCAATTACAAGGATTGAGAAATTGTATGATTTCAATATAATTTTGTATTATAATAGTTTTTATAGCAACTGCTTATTGTAATTTGGTAGGTGGGCAAATATAATTACGAAGTTTAAACTTTATGAGAAATCTAAATTTACTTTTATGTTACATTCACATTAAACTTGTGGGATTTCTGACAGGGTTGAATAGGTTGTTTGCTATTCGAAAAATAGATTGGTATAAAGAATAAAAAAGGATATCTGCTGATTTGGTGTGCCTTATCCTAATCTTATTAAGCTTAAGCCCAATTAGTGGGAATGTTTGTTAAATTTTCAAAATTCACTCTTTTTTTATTGATAGCCTGATATCTATTTATAAATAATTTTATAAATAAAAAGTTTAATAATAGAACGGATTTAAATCCGTAAACAAATTCATCCAGTTTTAATGAAAAATAATCGAATGTCTGTTTTAAGAGAAATCAGTTTTTGTCTATTGGTGTTGGTGGTTTTTGGTAGTGGAGAGGCGATTGGCCAAAAAAAGCCAAAACAAAAAACTTCCCAATGTGAGGTAAAACATCTTGTTGGAAAATGGTTTGGGCAATGGGAACTTGACTATTCCCCAACCACATTTATGATGGTAGTTGCTGTGGAAAAAGTAGAGAAATGTAAAGTTTACGGAACTATGTACTGGCCGGATTATTTCAATAGTAAATCCAAATTTGAAGGGGAATTAAAAAATGATACACTTTATCTCCGTGATTACGAACTTACACAGGGTTATGATATGAAGTTTGGAGGATTATATAAATTTCCAATTACACAAACTGAAACCATTTCAGGGTATTGGTTGAACCCGGAAGGAAAAAAGGAAGCCAGGTATAACCTCAAGAAGGAATCTGGTTTAACAAAAGAGGAGATGATTGAGATAGGGGACAAAATTAAAAATAATATTAAGTTATTTGGTGAGACCAGGGTTTTGGAAGGAAAACCTGATCTTTCTTTTGAGGAACTAGTCAGGAAACATGGGGAGCAGAACCCTCCTTTTGATGGAGCATCAGTAAACCTGGAATTTTCAGGAAAAGTAATCATTAATAAAATGGAGATGCCGGCTTATTCTGTTTTTGCCTACCCAGATAAGTTTTACATGAAAATGGAAATGCAAAACCTTAGTTTTTTAATGGCTGCCAATGGCGTAAAATCCTGGTCTTATAACCCTATGACGGACGAGCTTTCCGTAGAGGATTTTGATGTAGAGGAATTTAAGGAAAAATCTGTCTATAAGAAAAATCATTTACAAAGCCTGATTGATGAGGGCTATGAAGTGGTGCTATATAATGAAGCACTTGTAGATGATATACCTGCTTATAGAATTGTTTTTGAAAAAGAGGAGGCAAGGATTACCAAATTTGTGGATAAAGTTTCCTTTTTTGTGTGCAGAACGGATAAAAATAATGAGTTGGAATATTTGTATGATATCAAGGATGTGGACGGTATTCCAATCCCATCACGAATCAAGCAGGTGACACTTGATATGGTGAATCATTTTAATTTTGATGAAATTAAATTTTTAGAAGAAGTGAAGGAAAGTCTATTTGAAATTCCTGAAAATTTGAAAGCTAAAGAAAATAATGTCTTTAAGCAAAGTGAACATTTTAATGAACTGGGAATTGCCCATTTTAAAGCGGGCAATTTTGAAGATGCAATAATTGAATACAATAAGGCAATTAATATAAATCCCGGTGAGGCGGTTTATTACAACAACCGTGGAGCAGCCAAAAATGGGAAAAGAGATTTTTATGGAGCCATAAGCGATTTTAACAAAGCGGTGGAGCTAAATCCGGGCTATGCAGATGCTTACAACCGAAGAGGACTTTCCAAGTATTACCTGAATGATTTTAAAAATGCTTTGCCAGATTTTACCATCTCAATTGAAAAGGATAGCACTTTTGAAAAAGCTTATTTCAACAGGGGAAATACTTATTATAGCCTGGATATGAAGGAGGAAGCTTTTAAGGATTTCGAAAAATTGGAAAAGTTGAATGAAAAGGAACCTCAGTATTTTTACTATAAGGCAATTGTGGCTGCTGATCTGCAAAAATATGATACTGCCATAATTTCCTATAACAGGGCAATTGAGCTTGATTTAAAGCATGCCAATATTTTTAATTTCAGAGGAGTGGCTTACTACAGGGGTGTACGAAGGACTTCCTGAGGGTAAAAAAACTGGGCATTGGGAAATAAAAAGTATTATCTTGTAAAAGTACAATAACCAAACTATCCAAAACATGAATCAAGAACAGTTAGCCAAAAAATTTAAGGAAGAATTAGCCAGCTGGTATGCTTCACAAGCCGACCAAACCAGTGGCTATGAATATGAAAAAAGCTTTACCGAATTGTGGTTAAAGTTAGGTCGGGAAGTCTTTCAGGAAAGTCTTGGAGATGGTGTTTATCAAAAGAATAAGAA
>NZ_KB903442.1 GCF_000379765.1 Flexithrix dorotheae DSM 6795 | reverse complement strand
GGTTTATCAGGCTGCCAATAAGCAAGTAGCAGAAGATGCCTTGTTGGATCTAGAAGAAAAATGGGGAAAGCAATATCCCGTAGTGATCGCCTCCTGGCAAAACAACTGGGAGAAACTTTCTGAATACTTTAAATATGATCAGGGGATTAGGAAAATAATTTACACCACAGCAGCGGCTGCCGCAAATGCAGTGGAAGGCTACCATCGACAGGTCAGAAAGGTGACTAAAACAAAAGGTGTTTTTCCTTCAGATATGGCTTTATTGAAATTAATTTATCTGGCTTCAAAAAATATTTCTAAAAAATGGGTACAGCCTATGCAAAACTGGGGACAGATTTTACAGCAATTAGCCATTCACTTTGAAGGAAGGGTACCATTGGGGTTGTGGTAATGGTTACTTTTCCAGCCAGCAAGTTATGGTTTTTTCCATAATTATCAAGGGTATATAAACAGCCAGTACCTGGCTGCCCTTGACAATTATTCCAAAAACCATTATTATGCAGTCAGGAAAAGTAACCAAAAAAAATATTTCTATAAAAGTAATCCCTATCAGACAGAATTAGTTATACACTTCCTTTTATTCCGTTCAGAATTTTGCCTCTAAGAATGTGCTAATTTTCTGGATGGAATATTTTATGAACTATCAATCCCACCAGGATTCCCCATCAATTAAATATTTTTCTTGAATCAGTTTTTCATTCAGGCTGATACCAAACCCAGGCCGGTCACTTAATTGGATGTGGCCGTTTTTAATCATGTCTTTATCATAACCCAGTATATCGGGATCTCCGTTAATACCCTTTCCATTACGGTTAATCGGATTGGCTATAAAAGCTTCATGTGCGACAAACTCACGCACAGATGCGGCAAAACTAGCAGAAGCGATTGTAGCAATAGGACCAGCAACATTGTGGGTGCAAACCGGGATATAATAGAGTTCGGCAAGATCGGCTATTTTTTTGGCTTCAAGAAGTCCACCAGCCATTGATACATCGATTTCAATCAGGTTCAATCCCTGGTTTACGATAAATGGGCGAAAATCATCTCTGGTGTATAAATTCTCTCCAGTCAGGATTGGAACAGGAGACCTTTCGGTTAGTTTTATCCACTGTTCATTATAGGCAATGGGAAGCGGATCTTCCATCCAGATTGGTCGGATAGGAGCTACCCCATTAGCCAAACGTAGTGCACTGTCAAAATCAAGTTCCCAGTGGCAATGAACAGCAATATCAAAATCACTTCCCAAAGCCTCTCTCATATTGGCATAGCCCTTTGCGTTTCTGTCCACTTCCGGATTTGAAAGTCTCCGATTATTGAGTTTACTCCAGTCCTGATCTCTTAATATATTAGTCTTACAGGCTGTCCAGCCTTGTCCTTTCATTAACTCAGCGAATTCAATACAGGAATCCATATCCAGCATATTTTTTGGTCCAGATGAGGCGTATGCACGAACTTCACTGACATGTTTTCCTCCCCCCAATATTTTGTGCACAGGTTGTTCCGTAATCTTTCCAATAAGATCCCAAAGCGCAAATTCTACTCCAGTAATGGCGTGGGTGGCTATTCCATGATTTCCCCCAAAATACGAAGTACGGGTACTCATCTTGAATATCAAATATTCTAAATCGAGTGGATCATTTCCCATCAGTATGGGTTTACATACATTTTGGATAATATCTTTAGCTCCATAACCATTTTCATCGTGATGACATTCACCAATTCCTACCAGACCAACATCCGTGGTAATTTTTACAAGCGGGCTGACCCGAAAGCCTATTTTGGTTAGTACACATTGTACATTCGTAATTTTCACTTTGCCAGCAAGTGAATTTGCTAAAAGGTCTAAATAAGAAATAAAAGTCAGGGCAGATGTAGTTAAAGCAAGGTTTCGGATAAATTTTCTTCGTTTCATTTTCATGGTAGAGGTAAGTCTTGTAAAATAATTGGGCTAAAACATCAGATTGATAATAAAAGGTTTTGAGTAAATAGCCCAACTTATTGAAATTTATGGAAATAAGATTGAATAAAATAAATGGGGATCATTTTATTTCTAAAAAGTTCACCATTAACCACATCTTGACTGTGGAAACCCTATATGAATAAAAAAAAATGATTAAAAACTTTCAGATTGGTATTATTCATTTACCATTCAAATTCTATTGGGTTCCGAGGGGAATAGTGTTTGTAGCCGGTTTGCACATAATAAGTTCTATAGGGCTAAATTATTGGTCTGAGTCCGTATTCTGCATAATTTTATCAATTATAGCTCCTTTAATATATTATTATAAGTAGTTGGGAAAATCCAAAAAGGAGCTTTTGATCCTACCTATGGATTAAAATAATTCCTCATATGTTTGGGAAAAGTAATTTTTGTCTTGGAATTGATTTGGTAATATTTAAGCAACCTTTGTGAATCTGGCATTCAGGCCTGGTTATAAATGACTACCAAAAAAACACAAGTTATAGATTGATAAAATGAGGCTTGATTACTGAATCATAATTCTTTTTTAATCCAAAAGAATTAATAATTAAATTGCAGACTCAAATTAAACTAATTCTCTCATCAGTGGATGAAAAGAAAAATTCTTATAATTCTTTTTACCTTTTATTCCTTTACTGGATTCGCTCAGGAAAGAGCTACGGTTTCGGGAGTAGTAACAGAGGAGGAAACAACTGGTTCACTTCCTTTTTCTACTGTAATTTTAACTTTAGAAGCTACCGGAGAAACCCTTTCCGGGACACTTGCAGATGCTGAAGGTCGTTTTTTATTTTCGGGAGTTGAACCAGGGCAATATATGATCATTTGCTCCTTTGTAGGTTATCAAACTACAAAGGTTCCCGTATTAGTGGGTAAAAAAAACAATATTTATGATCTTGGGAAAATAGCCTTACAGGTTCAAACAGAGGAATTGGATGAAGTGGTGATTACCGCCAAAAAGGAGATTGTATCCTCAGGATTAGATAAAAAGGCATTTTCAACTAGAGATAATTTTGCCCAATCGGGAGGCTCGGTTTTAGACGCTATGAAAGCATTGCCCGGTGTGGCTGTAGATCAGGAAGGGCAGGTACTCTTGAGAGGAAGTAATCAAGTGGCTATTTTGATTGATGGCAAGCAATCGAGTCTGACGGGATTTGGGAACCAAAAAGGCCTTGACAATATCCCAATTGCTAATATTGAAAGCATTGAAATAATCAATAATCCTTCAGCAAAATATGATGCATCGGGGATGGCCGGTATCATCAACCTTATTTATAAAAAGGAAAATGAAACAGGACTAAACGGGGATGTGGGATTAGCTTTTGGAATGGGGCAACTTAATAAAAGGAAGCAGGATTTACCCACAAGTTTAGGAAGCTACAATTTCAACCACAAAATTATTCCAAGTTTTAACCTTAATTATAAAACATCTAAAATCAATGCCTTTTTGCAGGGTGAAGTATTAAATCAAAGGAAACTTCCAAATAATGAATTTACCACCAGGTATTACGATGATGGAAAAACGATTGCTTCACAAGTTGCTGAAAACAGAAAGCAAACCCAATATATCATAAAAGGAGGAGTGGATATCAACATTGGTGAAAGGGATATTTTAACACTCTCCTCAGTTTTTGATTTTGAAAGTCATGTGGACACTTCACAAGTCCCTTATATTAATTTGGCCGAAAATCTGCAGGAACGCTATTGGACTTGGAGGGAGGAAGAAGTGACCGGGTTTCTAAATTTTAGAGCCGATTATAAGCATAAGTTTGAACAACCCGGACATGAAATTAATTTTAGTTTGCAATACACCAGAGGATGGGAAGATGAAACCTATTATTTAAGGGATAGTTCTGCAATCAGGCAATCAGCTGATACCACCCATATCATTGCGACTGAACATACCATTCCCTTTTTAATTGATTATGTGAAACCCCTTAAAAGTGGCCGAATTGAGGCAGGAACTAAATTACAGATCAGGAGAATTCCTGTCACCTACACGATAGGACAAGGAGAACAATCTGTTATTTATCCAGGATTAGGAGAATGGTCAGATTGGGGAGAAAATATTTATGCCGGATATTTTAATTACGTACTTGAAAAAAAGAATTATGCTATAGAAGCAGGGCTTAGGGCCGAACATGTAGATGTTTTTTATGATTTGGACCCGGAAAATATTTATTATGATCAGAATGATGCCTATGATTATTTTAGGCTATACCCTAACGTTAGGCTAACTTATATCTTCAATGAAAATCACAACATCTCGGTTTTCTACAATAACAGAGTTGATAGACCAGGGGAGCCTAATTTGCGGGTTTTCCCTAAATATGATGATCCTGAATTGATGAAAGTTGGCAATCCTTATTTAAGACCCCAATTTACCCAAACCTTTGAAATAGCCGCCAAGAAAGACTGGTCAACTGGATATGCATATTTTTCTGGTTACCATAGGATAATTGATGATCCATTCACCAGAGTTTACAGTATTGATTCTTCAGATGTGAACTACGATATTGTAAATAAAATTTATCAGAATGTTGGTAGAGCAACCAATACCGGGATAGAATTATTACTTTCCCAGAAGATTGTAGAGATTTGGAGAATAAATGGAAGTTTTAATTGGTATATCAACGTAATTGATGCTTTTTCCGGAACCATGTTATTCCCTTACCAAAGGGCTTTTTGTATTGAAAAAACCGAAAATAATACCTGGGATATGAAGCTGACAAATAGTTTTTCATTATCAGAAAACACCGACTTTCAAATAACTACACTTTATATTGCTCCTAAAAATATACCACAAGGTAAACAATTTTCCAGATCCTCCATTGATTTAGGATTTAAACAGAAAATCATGGAAAATAAAGGAGAAATTACCTTTTCCTTTACTGACATTTTTAATCAATATGGAATCAGGCAGGAATTAGAAGGGGATGGTTTTAAAGTTTTGTATGAAAATTTTTATGAAACACAGGTAGCTACGCTTGGTTTTAAGTATAAGTTTTAATTCTAATAATATTCCAATTGATTTGATAGGGGATACAGGAAAGGCCTTGTTCCAGAGGCCAACAGTAAAGAAACGGAGAATGAAGTTGGTATCAATGCTCTGTCGAGCAAATTTAACTTGATCTTCCAAAAGGAGAGATAAATAGAACATACAAGGTACCTGGTTTGACTCTCGGAATGGGAATACTATAGCAACTGAACCAAATACATCCGCTAATTATACCTTCCTGCAGAGTGGGAAGATGCTATTTTGATTGTAAAAAAATTATCCTATTCGCCATTTAGGGAAGTATAAAAATGCATGGAAAATAAGAAAATGCATTTTTACTTTCTTACAAGTAACCCCAACATTTTATGGGAAAACAACATCCACACGATTATAAAAATTAATGGGTTTGGTGTTGAATTTTTGTACTACAAATCGATTTATTTATATCTTGTTAAAATGTTGATTTTTTTAAATAAAATGATTTGATATGAAAATGATATTAGCTTTTTCTGTTACTTTTTTACTTTCCCTGTCCCCTTTATTTTCACAAGAGCATTCATCTTCGCTCACCGATGAACAAATTTTGGAATTATATGCAGATTTGAGGGTGGCGGATGTTTCGGATGGAATGGATATGGCCAGTCTTCCTGATGTTGGACTAATGGATCCTAGGATTGAAGCCTTATGGAAAGATATTGATAAATTTAGTCACCGGTTTTGTGGAATAGCAGTCACTGCTAGGTATGTGCCCACCAACAGACAGGTTCCTAAAAATATGACTCCCGAAGATTTCAGAAAATGGGAGGGGAATTGGTATAATGAAATTTCTCCAGAACCCTTTGTAGAGTATCTGAAAAAAGGAAGTGTAATTGTGATCGATAATGCAGGAGATGGAGATACGGGTTCAACCGGTTCGGCCAATATTCTGATATGGAAAGAAAAGGGGGCCGTTGGCCTTGTGTCTGCAGGTGGAGTTAGGGATACGGATGAGATTATCAAGCAGGGTAATCCGGTGTATATGGATCTTTCAAAGCGTGGGCGAGGAATCAGGCCCGGGAGAAACGAAATTGAATCTGTTCAGAAACCAGTTGTTGTTGGGGGTGTTTTGGTAAATCCTGGCGATGTAATCGTAGCCGATGGTGATGGAGTGATAGTGGTTCCAAGATCTCAGGCAAAATTTGTTGCTGAAATGGCTCACATCATTATGAAAAAAGATAAGGCTGCCCGGAAAGGGTTATTTGAAAAACTAGGTATTGAAAAGGACTTTACTGTAGACTAGTCAGGTAAAAATTTCATCAATTTTAATGGCCCCCATGAAGATGGGAGCCATTAAATAAATAAACAGATTAATTCTATTTATTAGATAACACACTTTATATAATTTGGGTCTACCTTCAATCATCATCCTTTAAGTGTAGTTTCAATGGTTGACTGATCCTGAATTGCGGTAGCATATGGTTGGTGGTAGTATCGTTTTCCAGTCACCTTGTATAAAGCATTAGCCAGGGCTCCTACAGCAGGTGGCAGGCCTGGTTCGCCCAAACCCGTTGGTTTGATTTCGCTCTCCACAAAAAATACTTCAATTTCTTTGGGAGATTGATTATGCCTGATCAGCTGATAAGTATTGAAATTATTGTCAGTTGGAGACCCGTTTTCAAATTTTATCTCACTGTACATAGCGTGACCAATGCCATCTACCACTCCCCCCTGAATTATGTTGATCGCCCCTTCTCGATTTACCACAATACCACAATCCACCGCACACCATACTTTATTGACAATGGGTTTACCTTCTTTCATGATAAGGTCCAGAACTTGAGCAACATAAGTGTTGTGGCAAAAATAGGCAGCAAATCCTCGATAAATACCAGGTGTTTCAACACCCCAATTCGCTTTTTCCTTTACCAATTTAATTACCCCAGCGTACCGTTCTGCTTCATATTCATTCTTTTCACCTATAGGATTGTCTATGGCACGATCAAATAATTCCAATTGCAAATCAATAGGATCTTTTCCAATTGCTTCAGCCACTTCATCCAGGAAAGATTGTTCTGCCCCAGCTGCAAAGTGGGAGCGTGGAGCTCTCCATGCCCCCATAGAAATATTACTCTCCGATTTTAATTTGGTGGCCGTATAATTTTCAATTGTACCTGCAGGAAAGCGGTTTGGGAAAATCGCTCCTTCCCTAAAACCAACGCCCCTGGCGGAATAAGCAATGATATTATTGTTTTCATCTAATCCTACCTTATAAGTAGAGCGATAAGCGGTACGATAAATACCAGCAGTCATGTCATCTTCTCTGCTATAAATCAATTTGATTGGTGCACCCATTTTTTTGGAAATAGCAGCAGCTTCCAATCCGTAGTGCACATATAATCTTCTTCCAAAGCCACCTCCGATTCTGGTAATGTCAACGGTAATATTTTCTTCGGGAATACCCAGCAATGTAGATGCATTACTTTTTAGCACACCAGGGGTTTGGGTTGGTCCGATGAGTTCTGCCTTATTTGCTGTAACGTGGGCAAAAAAGTTCATGGGTTCCAGTGTATTATGTGCCTGAAACGGAGCCGTATAGGTTCTTTCAATCACTTTGGCAGCTTTTGAAAAAGCAACTTCCGGATTGCCATCTTTACGACTTTCCTGTATCTCTCCTTTTTCAATATCCCTTTTCAATCGTTGGGTATGCATTTCGGAATTCTCCAACTCACTTATAGACTCCCAGTTTGCTTTCAGGGCTTTTTTGGCCTTCATCAAATGCCATGTTGAATCACCTACTATTGCAATGAGATGAGGGAATACCGTTGCCACTAAACGTGTACTTTCAACTGAAATATCAATTGTAAACGCATCCCTGATCCCATTCATCGAAACAATTTCCTCTCGGTTAAAATCCTTCACAGTCATCCCAAATGCCGGTGGGTGTTCGATCATAGCCAGTAACATACCCTCTCGTATGAAATCAATGCCGAATAATGGCTTTCCGGTAACAAGTTTCGGACCTTCTACATTTTTTTTGAAACTTCCAATTAATTTAAAATCCTTTGGATTTTTGAGTTCTACTTCCTCAGGCACCTTGATATCTACGGCTTTTGCAGCAATTTCACCATAACCAATGGTTCTCTCTCCTTTAATTTCTTTAATGATGCCCTCACTTACAGTCAGGTCTGATACCGCCACTCCCCATTCTTTGGCAGCAGCTTCTAACAACATCCTTCGTCCTGTTGCCCCAGCCATTCTTAATACATCCCAACCTTGCATAATGGATAAACTACCTCCGGAGAACTGACGTTTTTTAAAGGCATCTGGATTTAGCGCACCTTGCTCAACTACAACGTGATCCCAATTTACATCCAATTCTTCTGCAACAATCAAGGGCATGGATGTCATGACATTCTGTCCAATTTCTGGATTGGGAGAATAGATGGTCACCAGACCAGTATCCCCAATTTTGATATATCCATTTATCTCAAACCATTCTTTTGGAATCGGTATACCCTCCTTAACCTGAGAAGTACAGCTGGTTAACCAGTTAAACCCGATAAGCATGCCTCCCCCAGCGGCAGCAGACACCTTTAGAAATGACCTTCGATTATGTTGAGTTTTTATAAGTGTCATAATTCCTTATTTTGAGATTAGGTATTTGAGGTTACTGATTTTATGGCCTCTTTGATTCTTACATAAGTCCCGCAACGGCAGATGTTCCCATTCATGGCGGCTTCAATTTCCGGATCACTTGGCTTGGGATTTGATTTCAGGAGTGCAGCAGCATTCATAATCTGCCCCGACTGGCAGTAGCCACATTGGGCCACATCATGTTCTAACCAGGCCTGCTGAACTGGGTGGTCACCTTTTTCGGATAGCCCTTCAATCGTTGTAATTGCCTGATTGCCGACCTGTGAAACTGGTAACATGCAAGACCGCATAGCCACGTCTCCGAGGTGGATAGTACAAGCTCCACATTGGGCAATACCGCAGCCATATTTGGTCCCTACAAGATTTAAGCTATCCCTAAGTACCCAAAGCATAGGCATATCAGGATCAACATCTACTTGATGCTGTTCCCCATTAATATTCAGATTAAAAACTGCCATGATTTAAAAATTTTAATAAAAACCAAGCTACTCTGCCAATGAAAGCAAGTATTTAAAAATAAAATTTTGAATAAATTGTATTTAAAAGATTAAAGTTTGATTAAATACAAAAATACTGGATTTTTAATAAGCAATTCAACCGTAATTACTGAAATACCTACCAGTTTTACTGGTTGTTGCTTGTTGTTTGAAACTGAAAGGTAGGAAGCTGGAATTTTTTACTACCATTTAAGTGACTATGAAAATCCCTATTCCCATTTTTTGAAGTCTAATGGAATAGTTAATAACAATGTAAACAATAGTTTAAAAGATAAGATTCCTTCATTGAGAAAATCTGTATATATAAAAAAACCATTTTTGAGTTTGACTTTATTGTAACAAAGTTAATCAGTAAAATTACCTAATATTTTTATAAAATGCTCTACCATCATTACGGATTCTCCTACCATTATTACAGTCTTAAAACTACGGAACTGGTTAATTTGCGATTTGGATGTATCTTTACTTTATTATGAAGAGAGTTGTTAATGTTCAATCCGTACATGATTATAATACCGTTATAGGTATTGAAACTTTGCATCCTCTTGTCAGTGTAGTTGATTTTTCTAAAGCGAAACCAGAACCAAATCCAGGTATAGATTTTATCAGTTTTGAATTTTATGCGGTGTTCTTAAAACATGGTAAGCATTGTACTATCAGATATGGAAGAAATTATTACGACTATCAGGACGGAACCCTGATATTCATTGCTCCAGGACAAGTAGTAAACATTGAAGAGGACGGTGAAGACTATCAGCCAGAGGGTTATGCGATGTTGTTTCACCCGGACATGCTATTTGGTACATCGCTTGCAAAAAAGATGAAGGAATATTCATTTTTTTCTTATGACATCCATGAAGCTTTACATATCTCCCTACGGGAAAGGCAAATTGTGCTTGATTGTTTCTCCAAAATCAGTCAGGAATTAAATCAGTCCCTTGATAGGCATAGCAATAGTTTAATTGTATCAAATATTGAGTTATTCTTAGGCTATTGCGCGCGGTTTTATGACCGCCAGTTTATCAGTAGAAATAATATCAACAAAGGGATCTCTGAAAAGTTTGAAGCGCTGTTGCATGACTATTTTCAAACGGATAAGCCACAAGTTCTTGGACCACCTTCGGTTAAATATTGTGCTGAACAACTTCATTTATCACCAAATTATTTTGGGGATCTGATTAAGAAAAAAACAGGCAAGTCAGCACAGGAACAAATACATTCTAAGGTAATTGATGTGGCAAAGGAGCGAATATTCGATTCCACTAAATCCATTAGCGAAATTGCTTACGAATTAGGATTCAAATACCCACATCATTTCAGCCGTTTTTTTAAGCAACGGGTTGGATATTCACCCAATGCATATCGAACCCTTAGCTAAATGAGCCTCAATACAAATAGAAGATTATTTATCATCCTCATTATATCTTAGGTGTATGCTGTAAAACAAATTTTTAAATCTGTAAGTGATTCTATTTTCAATAGTAAAAGTGGGAAATGCATAGAGTCTAAGCCAAAGAGTGCTCCCTTTCCAATATGGCTATGGCAACAACAATTGATGTGGGAAAAGCAAAAAATATCCACCCTGAGAACAAAATAGAGGTGGGGTACCGCTTGTTTTTAGCAGCCAAAAAAATCACATATGGTAAAGAGTTGGTACTTACCGGTCCTACTTTTAAGGAACTGCAAGTACAAAAAGGTAAGACAATCGTATCATTTAGCCATCCCGGTTCGGGATTGATGGAGAAAAGTGCTAATTATGGATTGGTGAAAGGTTTTCAGTAGCGGGCAAAAGACAAAAAATTTTACCCTGCTATTGGGTTGATTAATGGAAATAATGTATTGACCTCATATGGCTGAACCAGTGGTGGTTCGAGACGCTTGGATTGAATATCCGGGAATACTCAATTTGTAAAACTAAAGGGGGGGGGGCCGGCAATGCCTTTCCTAATAGCTAACTGGGATGGTATTACAAAAAAAGAGAAGTATAGTGTCGATTTTAAGAATATAAATTTACCAAAACAGTAGTTTCTAAGAAAATAAAATAATGAAGATGCTATATCTTAAAAATAGTCTTATTCTAAGCATAATTTTTTTACTTATTACAGCTTGTCAACCACATGAGAAGCAACAGGACGTGGAGAATAGCACTAAGGAATCTCCCCCAAACATCATTTTGATAATGGCGGATGATCTGGGCTATGAATGTATTGGATCATATGGTAGTACTTCATACCATACACCAAATATTGACAAGATAGCCTCCAATGGGATGAGGTTTGAAAATTGCCATTCACAACCCATTTGTACCCCATCAAGGGTCCAGATTATGACAGGGCAATATAATGTTAGAAATTACACCAAATTTGGAGAGCTTGACAGGACTCAGGTGAGCTTTGGTAATCTTTTTAAAAATACAGGTTATAAAACTGCTATAGCAGGTAAATGGCAGTTGGGGAAAGGGCAGGACTCTCCACAGCATTTTGGGTTTGATAAATCTTGTGTTTGGCAACAATCACTCGATAGAATGGACTCATTGGGTCAAGATACACGTTTTTCAAATCCTGTTATTGAATTCAATGGAAAAGTAAGACGTTTTCAGAATGGGGAATATGGCCCGGAGATCGTAAGTGATTTCCTGTGTGATTTTATTGAAGATAATCAGGAAGGGCCTTTTTTCGCCTATTATCCGATGATTCTTACGCATTGTCCTTTTGTCCCTACCCCCGATTCAAAAGAATGGGACCCACAAAGTTTTGGGTCACTCGATTACAAAGGGGATACGGTCTTTTTCAAAGACATGGTTGCTTACATGGACAAGATCGTGGGTAAAATAGTGACCAAAGTGGAAGAATTGGGATTGAGTGACAACACCCTGATTTTATTTACCGGAGACAATGGTACAGACGAACCAGTAGTATCTTTAATAAATGGAGTTAGATATCCTGGGGGAAAAGGTAGAACTACTGACAATGGCACTCATGTTCCCTTAATAGCAAGTTGGCCTGGTACCATTAATAAAAACCAAATCTCCTCAGACATTGTAGATTTTAGTGATTTTTTACCTACTATTTCTGAAGCTGCTGGTATAAATATACCTTCCGAATTACCCATTGATGGAATTAGCTTTTTTCCACAACTTAAAGGTGAAGAAGGAATCAAAAGGGAATGGATTTACTGCTGGTATTCCAAATCAGGAAAGCTGAAGAAACTAAAGGAATTTGCTAGAAATAAAGAATACAAGCTTTATACAACCGGGAAATTTTATAATGTAATGGATGATATGTTTGAAGAAGAACCTCTTTCTGTTGATAGCCTGAGTGAAAATCAAAAAGCCATTCATAAGATGTTAAGTGAAGCACTCGCAAAATATAAAAATGTGAGAAACTGATTTATACCCGCAAGGCCATCCAAATATTTAAAAATTACCAACCCTTAATTCACACACTTTGGAAAATATGAAATTCAATTATATCAACACCTTTATTCTAATAATATTCATGGCTTCGTGCCAACCAAAACAAAAGCAACAAATCGTTGAAGACAGTACGAAAGATGCCCGTCCCAACATCATTGTCATTCTTGCTGACGACATGGGCTATTCGGACTTAGGCTGTTTTGGTAGCGAAATACAAACGCCTAATCTTGATAGATTGGCTGAGAATGGCATGCGAATGACCAAGTTTTACAATGCTGCCAGATGCTGTCCTTCCAGAGCTTCTTTACTAACGGGTAAATACCCACACCTCGCTGGCATTGGGTCAATGACGCAGGATTTTGGGCGCCCGGGTTATGAAGAGGCTATCCGTGAAGATGCACCAACGATTGCACAAGTGCTTCAGCCTGAGGGATACAATACATACCACGTGGGTAAATGGCATGTTGGTAGCGAAGAAAAATACTGGCCTAAGCACAAAGGCTTCCAAAAAGATTTTACGTTCGTAAATGGAGCTTCTAGCTACTACAACCTAAAGCCTTATACAAAAACGCAAGACTCACTTCACCTGAAGTTAACATTGAATGGTGAATTGTATCGTCCGGGTAAGGATTTCTACATGACAGATGCTTTCAGTGATTATGCTGTACAATTCATAGAAGAGGATGATGAAAAGCCATTTTTTATGTATTTGGCATACACGGCACCTCACTGGCCACTTCATGCACTTCCTGAAGATATAGCCCGGTATAAGGGAAAATATTCGATGGGCTGGGACAGCCTGCGTGTTCAGCGATACGAGAAGATGAAAGCAATGGGCATTATTTCAGATGACACACCGCTATCTATGCGATCGGAGGATTTACCGGCTTGGAAAGATATTCTTGAGGAGGAAAGAGAAGGTTTTGAAACGTTAATGGCACTTTATGCCGCAGTTATAGATCGCATGGATCAGGGAATAGGTCGTGTAATCAAAGCATTGGAGGAAAAAGGGGAATTAGACAATACCTTAATAGTTTTTGTTTCTGATAATGGTGGGAGTCCAGAACGTATGCGAAAAGTGATTTATCCTACAGATGGTGAATTAGGTTCGGAAAGATCTTTTCCTACTTATGGCGCACACTGGGCGAATGTAAGTAACACGCCTTTCCGTTATTACAAGGCCTGGGTCCAGGAAGGTGGTATTGCTACACCATTTATTGCTCACTGGCCAAAGCAAATTGCCAAGGGAGGATTAAATAACAATTATCTGGGCCATATCATGGATATATTGCCCACAAGTCTGGATATCGCTGGCGTAGAATACCCAAAAGAACTCAATGGTAAATCAATTCCGGAAGCTACCGGTAAATCATTTTTACCTGCTTTGAAAGGAGAACCTGTAAGTGGACATGATGCTTTGTTTTGGGAGCATGAAGGTGTAAGAGCCATGCGTGAAGGAGACTGGAAATTAGTCAGCAACAAATATTATATAGATGAAACCGGGTGGAATGCTCAGATAGAATGGCAACTATTTAATCTAAAGGAAGACCCAAGTGAAATGAATAATGTCATTGAACAACAAGAAGCTTTGGCTAAAAATATGATTGCCAAATACGAAGCATGGGCTGAAGCGAACTGGGTAGTCTCTCCTCAAGAATTTTTTGACATGAAAGCCGCATGGAAGAAAGAAAGAGGGTTGGCTCCGGCAGGTAAATTCTAGCAAGGTTGGAAAGGGGAAGGAACAAGTCTGAAAAAGTAAAAAAACTGGATGTAATTTCATCACTTAAACTTAAGGATTTCTTAGAAAATTAACATTTAATATATTAATCGCCTTGAAAATGAAAAAAATATACTTTCTGTCCATATTGTATTTTTCTACTTTAAACATTTATGCTCAGAAAGTTGATCTTACTCAAGTTTGGCCTGCTCAATGGATAACCACTAATGGCCCTCAGAAAGAATACGCTGTGCATTACTTTAGGAAAGCTTTTGAATTGGATGCGATACCTGAGCAGCTGATTGTGCATACATCTGGGGATACACGCTATCAACTTTTTGTAAATGGAGAAATGGTTACTTGGGGACCATTGACAGGGGATTTAAGACATTGGTATTATGAAAGCACAGACATTGCCCCTTATCTAAAAGAAGGGAAAAATATTATAGCCGCTTCGGTTTTAAACTATGGCTCGCATCCACCAGATTCCCGACTGACAGTTCAAACTGGTTTTTTACTCTGTGCCGATGATAAACAGTATCAGTTTTTAAATACTAACAAAGACAATTGGAAGGGAAAACACGATTCTGCTTATTCTCCTAATCTGATTGATCCATCACAAGTGAATGGGTATTATGGTGGTGGCTCGAGAGAAATTATAGAAGGTAATCAACTCATTTGGGATTGGAATCAGAGGGGTTTTGAGGATAGCTATTGGGAAACGGCTAAAATAGTTGAAAGGGCCTATGCTAAAGGCTGTAAATGGGCAAGTAGATGGAAACTAACTCCTCGAACTTTGGTACATGAAGAACTCACTTCTGCTAAGTTTCAATCTTTAAGAATTGAAGAAAATATAAAAGTGGAAGGGAAATTTCCAAAAGAAGAGGGAAAAGTTTATGTTCCACCCCACACCACAGCTCGAATGGTGTTGGACTGGGGGTATGAAGTGACTGCGTATCCAGTATTAGAAGTGAGCAAAGGAAAAAATGCAGTCATTACTTGTACTTATGTAGAAGCTCCTTATATCGGAGATCCCAAAAAGAAAAATAAAGGCAATCGTAACGAGGTAGAAGGAAAAACTTTTTTTGGTTATTACGATAGGTTTATTGCTGATGGAGGAGAAAACAGAATATTCAAGCCATTTTGGTGGAGAGCATTTCGTTATGTAGAACTCACTATTGAAACCAAGGAGGAGGCACTTATTGTCAATGATTATTCAGGGATAACGTCATATTATCCTTTCCGGCAAAAAGCATCTTTTTCCTTAAAAGACAAAAAAGGTGCTGTTGACAATAATCAATTTCAAAAGATGATGGAAATTGGGCACCGTACCATAATGGCGTGTTCACATGAGCATTTCATGGACTGCCCATATTATGAGGAAAGTCAGTTTGAGGGTGATACACGGGTGCAGGCCCTGGTAAGCTATTACAACTATGGAGATTCTACTTTAGGGAAAAATGCCATTGAGCAGTTTTCCTGGTCAATCAACGATGAAGGCTTTCTTTCGGCAAGATATCCTACTAACAGTATGTACTACATTCCTAATTTTTCCCTCTACTGGATAGGGATGTTGTACGATTATATGATGCACTTTGAAGATCCTGAATTAGTTGCTTCCAAACTTTCTGTAGTACGTCAGATACTCAATTATTTTCAACAAAAAGAACGTGAGAATGCAACCCTGAAACCTTTGGACTATCACAAGTTTGTGGACTGGTCATTTAAAGCCGGGGAAACTCCTCAAGATGAAGACGGCTATTCAGCATTAGCGGATTTACATTATTTAATGGCCTTGCAATGGGCAACTGCCTTAGAACAATATGCCGGAAATCCTTATTTTGAAAAAACTTATGCAGAAACAGCTGAAAAGCTAACAAAGAGTATCCGGGAAAAATATTGGAACGAGGAAATTCAATTATTTACCGATGTCCCAAATAATGCTTCAATGCTCTCGCAACACACCAATTGTATGGCAATTTTAACAGGGATTTCGCAAGGAGAAGAAGCCAAAAAGATTATGGATAAAGTTCTTCAAAATGAAGAAATGACCCAAGCTACACTTTATTGGTCATTCTATGTATTTGAAGCATTGGAAAAAGCAGGTTTAGCTGATGAGTATCCAAATAATCTTCAGGTATGGGAGGAAGTCATGGAATTAGGGGTAACCACCTGGCCGGAGACAGGCCCCAACAGCCGAAGTGAATCACATGGCTGGGGAGCAAGTCCCAACTATCATTTATTGAAAATTATTGGGGGAATATCTCCACTGACGCCAGAATTCAAGAAAGTACAAATCAAGCCCAGTTTTGCTCAGGGTGATGAAATGAAAGTAACATTTCCTCATCCCAAAGGAGAGATTAGAATTGATTTACAGAAGAAAAATGAGAAAGTTACAGGTACGGTTTCAATTCCTGAAAAAATAGAAGTAGTCCTTCAATGGCAAATGCGGGAGCTAAAGCTAAGTGCGGGAATGAATAAGATAAAATTTTAAATTCTATTTTACATGAAAAATAAATTTTTTAATAAAGTATTGATATTACTGAGTCTACATATAATAAGTGTCTCGTGCTCTCTAGCTCAAAAAAAAGAGCGCCCAACACCTGACATGGCCAATGTGAAGTACGGGACTCATGAAAGAAATGTATTTGATATCTGGTTTGCCGATACTACTAAAGTTACCCCAATTGCTCTTTACATACACGGAGGTGGCTTTGTAGGTGGACGCAAGGAAAGTCTGAATGTTGGTTTATTGGAAAATTTACTTGAATCGGGGATTTCAGTTGCAGCAATCAATTACCGTTTTCTTAAGCAAGCCCCCTTACCTGCAGCCCACCACGATGTTTTACGAGCCTTGCAATTTATCCGAACAAATGCTGAGGAATGGAAAATAGACAAAACCAAAGTTGCTGCATTTGGAGGTTCTGCAGGAGCACAATTGTCTATGTGGCTTGCATTTAGTGATGAAATGGCCAGCCCAAATGCAAAGGACCCTGTGGAAAGAGAATCGTCTCGCCTTGTTTGTGTGGCAACTAATGGAGGACAGACCACGATGGACTCTACTTTATGGAAAAAATGGATTCCTGAGTTTGATAGATACCGTACCACAAGCGAGCAATTTTATGGGAAATTAACCGAAAAGGTGCGCATTAAAACGATAGAAAGTATATCAGCGATATCCATTATTTCAAGTGATGATCCGCCTATTTTCATGGAATATAGTATGCCTCCTGATGAGTCTCCTTCCGGAAAAGGAAATGGATGGAAAATTCATCATGTGATTTTTGGTATAAAACTCAAAGAAAAGATGGATGAGCTGGGCGTTGAGGCTGATTTGAAATACCCGAATGCTGAAACGAAATATGAAACCAGGTTGGCATTTTTGAAAGCTAAGTTGCTTGATTAAAGTGGAATTTAGCCCCAAATATCATTGAGCTTCCATAAATATGAAAAGAAAAAACAATTATTGTTAATGAAATACCATATTACCCATATCCTTCTATGTACATTTTTCCTAGTCAGTTGTAGTATTGAGGAAGAGCAGACATCTGAAAATCAAGCGCCTAACATCATCTTAATTCTGGTTGATGATATGGGTTATTCAGACATCGGTTGTTTCGGAGGAGAAATTTCTACCCCAAATATTGACTTATTAGCTGAAAAAGGAACTCGATTCACTCAGTTCTATAATAACGCCAGATGTTGTCCTTCTCGGGCTTCATTAATGACGGGTTTGTATCCTCACCAGGCGGGAATGGGGCATCAAAATGTGGATCATGGGCATCATTCGTATAGCGGAAGAATTACTAACAATGCCACGACTATTGCAGAAGTTTTAAGTGAAAATGGCTACAGAACGTACCATGTTGGTAAATGGCATTTAGGAAATGAAAGCGAATATTGGCCGGATAAAAAAGGTTTTCAACAGTCCTTTACCCTGGTGGAAGGAGCCATGAACTATTACAATCGTTCTCCTTGGTTAAAAAACCAAGATTCATTAATGATAACATATAATAGTGAGTCTTACCTCCCAAAAGAAGGTTTTTATGCCACTACAACTTTTACGGATACGGCTATGGCTTTTGTGGAACGTCATGACTTCAACTCTCCCCTTTTCATGTATCTGGCGTACAATGCACCTCATTGGCCTTTGCATGCCCCTCAAGAAGATATTGACCCTTATAAGGGTCAATATCTGCTGGGTTGGGATAGTTTGAGAACAAAGCGCTTTGAAAGGATGAAAGAATTAGGAATTCTCTTAGAGAAACACACTTTATCTGAACGTTTCCACTCTGTTCCCGCATGGAGTAGCTTATCAGATTCTGTTCAGCAAGATTGGGACTCAAAAATGGCACTTTATGCAGGGGTGATGGCCAACCTGGATAGAAATATCGGGCGACTTTTATCAACACTTGAAGAGAAAAATCAATTGGATAATACATTGATCGTATTTATGTCAGACAATGGTGCTTGTTATGAAGACCCTGTTCCTTTAAATGCTCCCTGGAGCAATCACCCCACAGATGGTGTTCCTGGTGGTCCAAATTCTTTTCCTAGTTATGGAACAGCTTGGGCAAACGCTGGAAATACACCATTTGCTTATTTTAAATCATATTTACACGAAGGGGGAATCATTTCGCCTTTGATTGTGTCTTATCCAAATAAAGTTCCAGCAGGAAAAATAGACTCAAAAACCGTTGGACATATCACTGATATATTACCTACTTTTTTAGACCTGACTGAGGCTGAATATCCTTCAAAGATTGAAAACAGGAAAATCACTCCTTTTGTAGGAACTTCTTTGCTCTCTGCTTTTTATGGGGAAAAGTCAATTAAGAGAGATACCATGTATTGGGAACACGAATTTCATCGAGCTATACGGGTTGGAGATTGGAAATTAATTTCTCCATATAAAATTAGGGGTAAAAATGGAATATATAATCAATGGGAACTCTACGATTTGAAAGAAGATCCAACTGAACAACAAAACCTCGCTGCCCAATATCCAGATAAGGTGGAGGTCCTCTCAAAAGCTTATGAGGTCTGGGCTAAAAAAGTTAATGCCTTAACCAAAGTAGAAATGGATAGTGTGAAACGTTTGAAAATGAATTGAGAAATCTTTGGTTAAGAATAAAAGGAAAAGTTTTCAGACAATTAATAAAGGTAAGGTTCTGGTCTGGCAAACAACCTTAGTGGAATAGGAGCAGTTCGAATGAGGCTGTTTGTATTCCTTCTTTTTTTTGGTAGACAGGAGTAAAAAGCTAAATTCCCCGTTCCTTTTACTTCACTACAAACCTCATGATGAATCAGCTTGTTACTAGCCTTGCTTTAGGGCAGGAATCCAGTGCTTATGGGATAGGGACGTGCGGTTTCCTTTTGGATTGCGCAATTCCCTGAGCTTTATTTCACCATTCAAGGCTAACTTAGCTGCTTTAGGCCCTGTGGGTTTTTGTGTAATTAGAAAGTTTGAAATACTTGGAAAAGTTATGGTAATCTTTAATTTTGGCGAATGAAAATTTTACAACTGAAAGCTTGGAGATTGCAAAAATAAACCAGATGAAAACTTATTTATTGGCATTAGCTCTGACTTTTTTTCTGTTTAGTTGTAAAGAAGAGTTTGAAATTATTGGAAACACAGAGGAATTTACAATATACTCCAATATTATAGAAGATGATTATCCGATTTTTATTTATTTCCCATCTAATTATAATCCCAATATATTAAATCAATTAATTATAGGGCTTGATGGCGAGTTTAGGTTTGAAGAAATAGCCAATATCATTTCCGAAAAATCTGCTAACGGAAGTATACCTTCCTGTATTTTTGTAGCTGTTGGGAATTCTAAGGAAAGAAATCGAGACTATACCCCTACAAAATATGAGCATGGAGAGGGAGGTGCTGAAAATTATTATCACTTTTTACAGGAAGAATTAATACCAGAACTGGAATCCAGATATAGCATTGATACATTAAATTCAAAGACATTAATTGGAAACTCTTTTGGCGGTCTTTTTACTCATTTTGCAATGTTTCAAAAGAGAGCTGACAATCCATTTGATAAATTCGTCTCGGTAGGTTGTTCCTTTTGGTATGATTCGGGAGTAATTTTTGAGTACGAAGAAAATTATTCTCAGATACATAATGACCTGGATGTAGAATATTTTTCAGGTATGGGAACATTAGAAGGTGGTGTAAACTTAGCTTCATTCGAAGAAATGGCTAAAAAAATAAAGAGTAGAAAGTATTCTAAATTACAAATGAAATCAGAATTCATAAAAAAGCATGGTCACTCTGGAGCCGCAACCATTGGATTTAAAAAAGGATTAGATTATGTTTTTTCAAATTAAAACCCATAGTATAATTTTAGTTTTTTTCATCTTGACTCTTAGTAATAGCTATGCTCAAGAAGATAATCAAAATAAAAATTCCATTGAAATAGGATTAATCACGGCAGGTAATGAAACGCTTTATTATGGTGGGTATGGTAAATTTACAATTCCCTTATCTTCTAAAACACATCATTTCACTTTAGGAGCTTCTCTTACCAGTTATTTTGATTTTAAGGGAGAATCAACAAGTGAAGCATATCTAAAAAATGATATAGATATGAGAATATTGCCTAATCTAATTACAGGATATTCTTTAAACTTTAGCAACTTTCAATTTAACTTAGAAGTCCCCATTGGTTTGAGTATTGCCATTACAAAAGGCACATTAGTAAATGAAAAAATAGGATTTAAAAGAGAATACTCAAACAATGAAGTATTTTTTAATTATGGTATTGCATTTTCACCTAAGTATAGAATTAATGAGAAAAACCTACTTGGAATATATGGTTTCCTGCCTTTAATAAAAGATAAAGCCCAGTCTGGATACCAATTTGGTATTGGTTGGACAAAGGCTTTCGGAAAATAACCAATCCTGAAGAATAACTTTTGCTCTTTGCCTTGCAGACTTCTCTGGGATAACAATCACTCAATGCAACTGAAAAGTAGAATTTTTGGCAGAAATATTTTGGTGTCTTTTGGAACAGATAACCAAAGAATGTCCTTATATCTCTCGTGATTATTAAAATATAAACAAAAAAATTGGGTAATTACTGATGAATTGGATACTATTAGTTATAGCGGGATTATTTGAAGTTGCCTTTGCCAGCTGCCTTGGAAAAGCCAAGGAAGCAACAGGAATAGAAACCACTTATTGGTATTTAGGGTTTTTGGTTTGCCTGACAATTAGTATGTTTCTATTAGTCAAGGCCACTCAAGAATTACCGATAGGAACCGCTTATGCAGTTTGGACAGGAATTGGAGCTGTAGGAAGTGCTTTGGTAGGAATTCTAATTTTTAAAGAACCTGCAACATTCTGGCGGTTATTTTTTATTACGACTTTAATTACTTCAATTGTAGGACTAAAAGTTGTTTCACATTAATCGGACTGAAATTGTACACATTACAGATGGTAAAGGCAATTGAAATTAAATTATTTTGAAAACAATGGGACAAGCCATTATTCTAATTCTATTTTTTCTTAATAATGTTAATCTATTGTTTTCGCAAGAAACAAGCTGTGGTGATGAAATCCACCGCAAAGCCATTGATTTGTACTATGAAGGAAAATATGATGAAGCGCTAATCGAAATAGAGAAGACCTTAAATTGCGGCTTATATTATTACAATTATGATGCTGCCTGTATCGCTGCTAAATCAGGCAAAAAAGAAAAGGCATTTATGTATTTACAAAATGCAATTAAACTTGGTTGGGCCAATATGGACCATTTAAAAGATGATAGTGACCTGAAGTCACTAAAAATGGACAGCAGATGGAACTCATTAGATTCGCTAAAGGAAAATTCTTTCGAAAATATAAAAAACGAAATAAATAGAATTATTGAAAAATGTTCAAATCATCTTTTAATTCCTTATAAAGAAAATGGCAAATGGGGTTATTTAAACCAAATAAGTTACCAAAGAGAAACTGAAGCAATTTTTCTTACAGCGGGCTTTTTAAATCCAAAAACGACCATTGTATTTGGGCAATATTATTTTTATGTTTCTTGTAAAAATGGGATTACCCGAATTTTGGAAGACCCGATTTTTTCAGAGACATACTATGAGGATTTCTATAAAATTGATTCAACTTTAGCATCAGGGTTTAGTGTAGAAAGTAATAATTACAGGACGAACAACTATTTTTATTCCAGCATTTATAAGAAATTTAAAGGTCATTCAATTAAGGACAGATTTTTAGGGATTGTTCAGAATAACGATGGGTTTTCTCTTATTGACGAACAAGGAGGAGTTATAAATAATATTGAAAAATTGAAGGAAATCAAATTCCATAACTTTGGAACAGATTCTAAAAGTGATCTTTATCCAGTCAATGACATTAATGGCGATTTCATTATTTTCTTTGTTGATGAAAATGATAATTTGGGATATCTTGACAAAAATTTTGATACAAAATTACTTACTGATAAATCTGATTTATCCTTACCTTATTCATATACCTACAAAAGTTCCAAGTATCCCAAAAATGTGTTAAATTTTATTTTCATCAAAAGAAACAACAAAGTAGGAATCTGGGAATGTTCCACAAAAGATTGGGTAATTAAACCTCAGTTTGAAAAAGTGACAAAAGTTTATAACTTGTCAGAAAAAGAAGATGAGCTTATATTCTTTTTAGTGGAAAAGAATGGGGAAGAATATTTTATCAACAATAAGGGAAAAGCGTTTCTCCCAAAACCTAAAAAGTAATTCTACTTTACTCAGAAATGGCTTTCAAAATGGCCCAGGCAAATTTCAATTCCCAGGGCTTGAATCAGAACCTCTAAAGTGGTAGCCTCCCACCGCAACTTTCTATATTAAATTAAGCTTTGCCTCCTGGCTTTTTGTACTGCCTCCAGTTTATTGTGAACCTGAAGCTTTTTATAGATATTTTCAATATGTTTTCTAACTGTGCCAGGAGAGAGAAAAAGGTTTTTAGCTATTAAGGTATGACTTAGTCCTTCGGCTAATTGCTCCAATACCTCCTGCTCGCGTGTGGAGAGTTCTATTTTTGTTTCTTCTTTAGTGAGAAGCTCCTGTTTTTCAGGGTAGCGAAGTAACTTAAGTGTTTTAACCGCAATAGAAGGGCTCATGGCTGCGCCTCCCGATAATGTCTCTATTATGGCATTGTATAATTTATCTTCTTCAATCTCTTTTAACAAATAACCATCTGCACCAGCCCTAATGGCATTAAAAATATTTTCGTCATTATCAAATACAGTAAGCATCAATACTTTGATATGAGGATACTTTTTTTTTATAATATTCACTGTTTCTATGCCATCAAGTACCGGCATTTCAATATCCATTAGCACCAAATCCAGATTGTGATCTTTTTCAAGGTTTGCCAGAAATTCACTGCCATTATGCACAGTATATTTTACATTGATTTTATCAAATGAGGCTAACTTTTCATTTATTGCTCTTGCCAGGAATACATTGTCATCCACTATTGCTATTTTTATTTTCATATTTGTTTTTGAAGTTCATTGTATTCAAAATCCAACATCAATTTTACTTCTGTGCCTACAGCTTCAGTACTTGTAACTGTTAAAGTTAATCCCGCTTTTTCAGCTCTGTTTCGCATAATATAAAGTCCATTACCGGTGGACTGCTTTTTTGTATCAAATCCTTTACCCAAATCTCTAATGATTACTGTCAGCTGCCCGGCAAGATCATTTATTTCAACCTCAACCTGAGCTGTATCTGCATGCTTTACAGCATTGTTTACAGCCTCCTGGATGATGCGGTAAAGATTCATCCCTACAAAAGCATTGAGTACTCCATTACTGCCTGTACCTGTTACACTTACTTTAATTTTATCATCAGTAGCGTCATGGATGGTAGCGGCAAGCTGGTGAACTCTTTCTTTTATATCCTGCACACTAATTTCATCCTTGTTCATTGCCCAAATTGTATCCCGTAGCTCCGAAATAGTTACTAAGGTAAATTGTTTCATTTGGGTAAGCTTTTCCACCAGAAAAACCTCTCCTTTTTCTATTCCCTTTCGGGTAGTATCAGTAATGGAAGTGATATAAGTAAGCTGCGAACCAATATTATCATGCAAATCACGAGCGATCCGAATCCTCTGTTCTTTGAGATTTTCCTGTGCTTTTGCCTCGGACAAAGCTATTTTTAAAACACTCTCCTTTTCCATTCTAGCTGTTTTTAACTTCTGAGTTCTGTAGAAAAATGCTCCACCGAGCAGTAGAATCATGGTAAAACTTGCCCCAATAGTTAAATAGTTATTCCGTTTTTTTAATTCCAGTTCACTATTAGCCAGGGCATTTTTCTGGCGAAGAATTTCGTTTTCCTTCTGCTCTGTTTCGTACTGTTCTTTCAGTTTCAAAACCTCTTTTGCCTTTTCAGTCATGAAGAGACTATCCTGGGCTAAAGTGCTCTTTTGCAGGTAGATTAAAGCCTCCTTAAAATTGTACTGATTTTCATAAATTCTGGAAAGTGTCAGAGCCGTTTTTTGTTGAAAAGTAAGCAGATCATCCTCAACCGCCCCTTGGTAGGCTTCTTGACCCAAATTAGCGGCCTCAGCATAACTTTTTTTTCTATTTAAGACATCCGCCAAGTGCATTTTCAGAAATATCACCTCGTACCTATCACCTCTTTTTTGTTGAAGTAATAAAGCATTCTTCAGTGATGCTTCTGCCTCATTTAACTGACCAAGACCTTTTTGTGCAATTCCTAAATTGGTATAACTGTAGGCAATGACAAGTTTTTGCCCAACAGACTGCCATAGTTTTAGGGATTCCTTTGCATGCAGCATGGCCTTCTCATATTCTTCCTGATCGTTGTTGAGCAAGGCCAGGTTGTTTTCGATTGCCGCCTGAAAGAATACATCTCCTAAAGAACGATACATTTCCAGCGCTTCCATATTCACTTTTTTTGAAAGCTCATATTCCTTAATGGCTCTGTACTGACTTGCTATATTTAAACGAACAGAAGCCATTCTTTGTGAATCATTTGCGATTTCGTAGCGTCTGAGTGCCTTTAATGAATAGTAAATAGCGGTATCGATAACACCCATACGCTCAAAGGCATTTGCCATGTTGTGGTACACAAAACTCAGCGTTGGTGAACCATTGGCAGAATCTACCAAATGCATAGCAAGCTTATAAGAGTCAATTGCATCTTCGTAATCACCCGCTTCTGTTTTAAGAATGCCCAGAGACATTGAAATCCTACCCTGGAGATCCTTATCCCCAGTAGCTACAGCTTCTTCATAGGCTGTTTGAACATAATACCACGCGCTATCAGTGTTAATTGTGCGGTACTTAAAGCCAATATCACCTAAAAACTCAACCCGTTCTTTGCCACTCTTAAGTGCCAGAGAATCTTTCAGAGCATCAATATCTGATTGGGTTGTATGCTGCGAAAACAGGCAGAAACTAGGAAAAAGCAGAATTATAACCGCTATTAAAAAGGGAATTTGTTTAGTTAAAGGCATCTTTAAAAGTAGGCAATTATTTGAATTTAACTAGTCATGGAATTTCAAACTATTCAAAATAATTGAGGCATAACCTTTTTTCCAATTTCCTCGATATGAGTTGATAGTTTGATTGTCATAAACATTATCAAATGAAATTGAATTACTGCAAGTTTTTATAGAGCTTGCTGCCCCTTACTTTTTGATGAGCCAAGAAGCAATGGACAGCAAAACTAGTAAGCACCAGTGCTCTACACCGGGTACTCCATACCGGGTACTCCATACCGGGTACTATTATTTCCGAGAAATAGTAATCTCTATATCAGTCTTTTATGGCAAAATAATACATGGTTAATTTTTTTTACTACCTAAAACCACAACACTCCTTAGTTTAAGTAGTTTTACTGAATACTAGTTTGCCTTTTTAACCATGGCCTCCATTGTGGCTTTTAAAAAAGCCTGAGCTCCTAATACAGCACCTTTAGCATAAACTTCTGGATTACACTTTACAATTGCACCATTTATTTCTTCCTGATCTTCAACGCGCCATACACGGAACACGCCCATTTCAGTTCCAAGTTTATCGACATCAGCACCTTGTGAAGCATCAAATTTTTGCTTCTCCAATACATCAGAAACTTCAATTCCACGGTTCACTACCATGCTACCAATATTGAAGCGATTTACACTTTCATGGCTAATCTTAAAATTGGTTTCGGCTTTTACCTGTGCATATCCGGCATGCCTGTTCAAAGCTCTTGAAGTTTCGCTCAATGCATTTTCGAATGACGATACCACAATTACTACTTTATTGAAAATAAAGTCATTTTTTTTCATACTAAGCTTTTGTTCTGTACTTCCCTCATAGTCAGCTAGTTGAGAGAAAGGATTGTTTTTGCTTTTATCCACCTGTTTCTTTGCCACGACAAATTTTTGAGTGGATGGCCTGGTTAGGATCATTCCGAATTCTTTGCCTTGTTCTGGTCCGGTCCCTGACTTCAGTTCCCATTGCTTCTCACGGTTTTTCTTATAAAGGTCATGGTTCCATAACTCTTCGATTGGGGCAATTTCAAAACCCTCTGCCTTTAAATCGGCTACATATTGGGAGTAAAGCTGATTGGTTAGGGCTTGCAGTTTATCTGGGTCGAGACCATCGAGTACTAATGTAAGGGCAGCTTTAGCATCACCTTTAATGCCGCCTCGCCACATTTTACCACCCTTTTTCTCGTCTTCCAGATTTAGTGCAGTTTGAAATTGTACTTGAAAGTCCGCAATAAGAACTCGTTTTGGACTTTTCTTAAAATTTAGATTAGCAGGCCCAAGCATTTTTACTTTAAATTCTTCTACCGTTTGGGAGAAGAGACTTAAGCTGGTAAACATTGAAACAAGCATAATTAAACATATTTTCCTTTTCCTCATATTGAATACAGTTTTACATTTTTTAAATTTAGATTTCAAAATTAGACTCGTGTTCTAAGCCAATCAATACGGCAATTGACGTAAACTGCTTCGAATAAGCTGGAAATTAGTGCATTATAGAATTAGAAAATCATGGATCTTCAATAGAAGGTACAGGCTAAAATTTTCAAGATTTAATCGATTTTTGATCAGATAGTTTTCCTTGAAACAGTTCAAAAGAATTGCGGTGACATATGATAAAATAAGTTTTACACCACCTTATTTCAGCATAATAAAATGTCCAGCATTAAGTATACATGGTAATTAAGATCTACGCAATCCAATAAACATTCCTGTATTCATTAACAAATCTATCTCAAACTCATCTTCTTGGTATAAAAAATCGGTATCTGGAAGTCCAAATACCGATTTTTTGTGTTTTGGTGAGATTAAATTTTGAATCACCAGTTTTTAACTACCTGGTTTATTTTATTATCAATTTTCCGGTTTTTCCTTCTATATCTATAAAATAAATACCAGGTTTAAAATCCTTGAGATCTATTTTGGTTTTACCATTTATTAAACTCCCTTGTTGGAGCAATTTCCCATGGATATCCTTGATTCCAAAATAGGAAGCATTTCCGGGAATATCAATTTGAATAAATGAGGATGCCGGATTTGGATAAATCACCCCTTCTGGAAGTATATTTTCATTTATTCCAGTAACGGACCCTGCTTCCATAAGTACTAACAATTCCTGAGATTTTGATGATAATCCCTTTTCTTCTTCCATGGCCTCTATTATGAGGGAAACAGTTTCAATATAGGCAGATAAATTTACTGAAATGGCTTCCATATTAGAGGAAATGGAGAAAAGAGTATCGTACTTGTTATTACTTGAAGATTCCCGAGCCAGGATATTATACCCTGTTTCATTTTTAGAATTATCTTTCCAGGTAACTGTAATTTCATTACCTGAATTTATTCTATAATCTAAATCCGTGGCTGGTAACAAGCGGTTTAAGTATTGAACCGAACTTTCATAAAAATCTACATTACCTCCAATATGTGCCTTTAGAACCACACCAAAGTTTTCTTCTAAATCAAAACCATGTTCGTCTACATTTACAATTACTTCACTGGTATTGGTAACTGTTTTTCTGATTGGTACTAAAGTGCTATCTCTGTAAATTTCCACACTGCAGGAATCAGAAAAATCGGAAAAATCTTCCCAGGTAACCTTTATTTGCTCGTGGTCAATAAAACTGACCTCGGTAATTACAGGAGTTTTAAATAAATACAAAGAAAGCGTATCGGAAATAAGAGCGGTTGAGCTATCAAAATAATTCACTAGCCTGACAGAAATATGTTCCAATGCGGAATCAATTGAAAAGTCGTAGCTGGTGAAATGTCCCGATAGTGTATCTATTTTTTGAAATTCACCCAGGTTTTCAGCAACTTCTACTACAAAATCATAATCCTCATTTATCATATAGAAACTTGCCCTTAATGTACTTTCAGAAACTTTCTTAAAATTGGTGAGAATAGGCGCTCCTGGCGTCAAAACTTCAACATTATTACTACCAGAAGATATGCGATGTTCATTAAATAGCACGACCCTATAAGTATGTTCTGAATTTTGTTCCAGACCATAAAAAGTATACCTATTGATTTGCGCATTAATGGTATCAATAGCGATAAATTCTGAATTTACTTTTTCCTGAATAATAATGCTTTCCGCGTCAGGATGAACATACGACCAGCTTATTGTCGCGCTATCCAAGCAAACAGTATCAACCTTCAGATCAGTAATATCAGTTAAGAAAAGTGGATCGTATTGATAAACACTATACGTTCTGTAACTATCTTTTTCCTGAGCAATAATGTACTTGACAGAGTCAGAATATAGGCCAAACATTTTTTCCTGATTGATATTAGGAATGCCTGGAAGTGTAGTCCATCTGTTTTCATCTGGTAAATATTTCCAAAAACCACCATTTGTATTGAAATAGGGCTTTATTCCCCCTCCATAGAAACCTATTTGCCCATTTGTTCCATGAGCGGAATAATAAAGTCTGTTTCCGGGATATGCAGCCTTTTCCACCCAGGTATCGGATGAAGGGTGATAAGCGTACCAGTCATGTGGATATTCAAAATAATGCCATATACTCCGGATGGTTTCTCCACTATAACGATTCCCAAGGCCAACATATACGGTATCTCCTAAAGGAAATGCCACTAAGTCGGCACGATTTCCACCTATGAAATCTGCTTTCTGAGTCCAGCTATCATTGATGGGATCATATTCCCAAACATCGCTTGTTTGTATATTACCAGTAGTATTAATTGTAGTATCACCACCAATTAGATATCCCTTACCATTAGATTCAAAACCAATTGCTTCATCTCTTGTTTTTCCGGGGAAATCATTTTTCTGACTCCAGGTGTCATTTGAGGCATCATACATATAAACAGTGCTAACATATTCGCCATCAAATCCTCCAGATACAAAGTAAATTTGATGACCGATTACAATTGTATTGGTATTTTCAATATCATAGGGTATTGGAGTGAGCTGAGTTTCCTCTAAAGTGGAAAGGTTATATTTTTTTACATACCGGCTGTCAGGATCACCATCCAAGATATTAAAGAAATAAAAATCCCCATCATAAAATAGTCTTGGTTCATAATTTGAAATATAATCCATACTTCCTAATTTCACCCAACCTCCCCAATTTGCTGGCGCTACTCCAGGAGTTTCCAAAGTATATAATGACTGTAAAGTATCCTGAATAAAACTTGACATCCTAAAATAATAAGTTTGGTCATTTTCCAGGCTTCCTACTTCAAATTCAGTTGTATTTGGCGAAAGCGTGTCTAATACTTCAAACAAAGTAGTGTCATTTAAAGCCATTTCAATAATAAACCCATCCTCTCTTGGAGAGTCATCCCTCCATTTAAGTTTTGCTCTTCCCCCTGGAAGTGTTTCCGCAACCAGATATTTAGGTTCTTCCAGAAATTTAGGCGTGGCAGGATAAAAGTACTTATAAGAAGAATTTCCTACCTGATTAAAAGCCCTAACATTTACCGTATATTTTGTCCCTGCTTCTATTTCATAATTGGTATAAGAGGTACTATCAGCCGGAATAGTATCCCTTATGGTTTCCCCTTCGCCACTGTCTTTCCAAAAATTAATGATATATCCATCTTCATTATCTGCATTGTCTTTCCAGTAAATAGTGAGGTAATTATAATCGGTTTCATAACTAGGACCCTCTTCCACAGTGCCAGGGGTTTCAGGAAGTTTTGGAGGATTTAAAAAATAAGCCCATACTTCCTTTTTTTTCTTATCGGAAAAGGAGTCGAAATCAAAATAATTTCCTCCAATAATACAAGCATATTGTTCAAAATTAAAAACAGACACACTTGTACGATTATCTTCATTTGTATTCAGGGATTCTCCTTGCGTCCAATTATTAGAAGAAGCATCATATTTCCATACATCAACTCCTGAGCTTCCTCCAAATACAAAAGCAGTGTCACCTAATATAAAAGTAGAAGAATTAATACTCATTAAATGATTTTCAGCAAAAGACTTTTCTTCCCAGGAGTCATTTAAAGGATCATACGCATAAAGATTATTAGTGCGAAAAGTTCCACCATCAACATACTGGCCTCCACCTAAATAGACTTTATCGGCTATTGAGAAAGCAATTGCTGATTGTCTTTTATCCGCGGTCAAATCAGTTTTTTGTAACCATGATTTATTAATGGGGTCAAACTCCCACCAGTCTTTTAATTGGCCATCGGCATCCCGGCCAGTTCCAATGTAGCCTTTGTCATTTGCCACAGCACTTACGGCAAGCCCTCTTTCTATTCCAGGAAAATCATCCAGTTGTACCCATGAATCATTCATCGGATTGTACTGGTAAACATCTTTAAAGTAAACCGGAGAACCAGTCGTATCCCCAATACCTGTGGTGACATAGATAGTATCGCTAATGGCAAATGCCAGTGCATTTTTTCGGGCATATCCCGGAAAATCGGCTTTCTGAGTCCAGGTCTGACTAACCGGATCAAATTCCCACCAGTCTGCTAACAAATCAGTATCCGATGTTCCTGTTCCATAGTAACCTTTCCCGTTAGCTACAACCGAAACAGCACCTGAGCGAGCGGTTCCAGGAAAGTCATCCTTCTTCAGCCAATTAGATTGGCTAAAAGCAGCATTATAAACTATAGAGAAAAATAGAAGTAATAGTAAGTTTTTTGACATTTAAAATTGGGTTTGCAGTTGTAATATTCCTTTATGTTTTTAACTTATTCGGTGATCTTCATATTTTGAATTTTTGAATAATTGGAAATTCCTTATTGATACTATTAAGTTAGATTTTCAGAATGTTTACAATGTTATATTTTGATTTAAATGGGAAAGGCCTAACATTGGTGGAAGGTGCAGGGAATAATGAAAGGAATACAAATTTTCTTAAAGTAACAATTCCCGTAAATTTTAAATTTTTGCCATATGAATTATTACAAAGAAGGAGCACAAGGTTTTGTCTAGACTGGACATGCTGAGCTTATTACAAATTTTGCTTAACTATTGATTCCCTCTAAGCCCTAAGAAGGAATTCCAATAATTTTATTTTACTCATAGATAAGATTAAAGGAAGTAAACTAGATACAACAATAGAACAAAATGAAAATATGATTGGGTTAAGTATTTTTTAAAATTGTTAACTCATCCAAAAATAATATTTCTTGCTAAATTTAAATAAATTCTATTTTCCCTTGTTGAATAGATATTAATATGATTAATTTGTGCAATTATGGCATCCTAAGGGATCACTATTCTTAAAATGGCAACAAAAAATAAAATTCTTTATTTTACAAAAAGGTATAGTTGGGCTTTTCTCCCATTATTGCTCTTTTTATATGTTGGCCAATCACAGTCATTTTCTAGTTTTTCCTCATTAGAACAATTTCAGGTAGTTGATCATGTTACTAAAATTGGTTCTTTTTCTGGTCATCATAAAAGTGATCCACACCAAGGGGATTTGCCTATAAATGAAAAAGAAAAGGAAGAAGATGAAGAATTAAAAGAAAGCAGCAAGGAGAAAAACAACCAAACTGCTTTTTTTTATGCCAAAGCTCAAAATAGGGGCTTAAGGGAGATTAAAGATGTTTCCAGGCGATATATTCTTCATGCCAATAATAAAAAGGCATTTATTCCTCTATTCATATTACACCATTCCTGGAAGTACGACCTGCTTACTTAACCACCATTTTTCTAACCCAATAAAGTTAATTTAAATGGTAATTTTAGTATTTGCCAATTTTTATAAGGGTTAGTGTATACCTCAAGATTTACCTTAGGTATTTTATAAAATTCATTATTTATTCCAAAAGATCATACACCTGGATGTTGGGATTTTTGGGTGGTTAAATTTTAACCATAAGAAATTTCCAGTGGTTTGGGGTCTGATAAATTAACAAAAACAGGTTAATTATGAAAAATGTTTTCGTTATGATAATAACGTGTACAATTGTTTTTCAAAACAGTTGTACACCTTCAAAAGGAAAAGAACACAAAGAGAACAAGACAAAGTTTTTAGTTAGCAGTACCGTAAAAATGGATACCACCATTACCGAAGAATATGTATGCCAGATTAATTCAATACGGCATATTGAGTTAAGAGCTCAGGAAAAAGGTTATCTTGAACATATTTATGTAGATGAAGGGAAATTTGTGAGAAAGGGACAATTATTATTTAAAATTATGCCAAGAATTTATGAAGCCGAATTACAAAAGGCCAGGGCTGAAGCAGATTTTGCTAATATAGAATATCAGAATACGAAGTCATTGGCAGACCGTAAAATTGTAGCTACAAATGAATTGGCTATGGCAAAGGCTCGATTGGATAAAGCAAATGCGGAAATGGCTCTGGCTCAGGTTCATTTAGATTTTACCGAAATTAGAGCCCCATTTGATGGTATAATTGATCGGTTTCATGTGCGGGAAGGTAGTCTGGTAGAGGAGGGTGAGTTGCTTACCCATCTTTCCGATAATAGTAAAATGTGGGTTTATTACAATGTACCTGAAGCTGAATATCTTGATTTTCAGAGCAATCTGGAAAAGGATAGTTTAATGGAAGTAAAACTACTGATGGCCAATAATAAAATGTTTGGCTATTCGGGGGTGGTGGAAACCATTGAAGCTGACTTTAATAATGAAACTGGAAATATTCCATTCAGAGCAACCTTTCCCAATCCTGAAGGATTGCTAAGGCATGGAGAAACCGGTAATATTCGAATGGCTGTACCGCTTCAGAATGCCCTGATAATTCCTCAGAAGGCTACTTTCGAAATCTTAGATAAAAAGTATGTTTTTGTAGTGGATAAGGACAATAGAATAAAGACCAGAGAAATTACCATAATTGCGGAAATGGAAGATTTGTATGCAATTGGTTATGGTTTGGAAGAAAAGGAAAAGATCCTTCTTGAAGGATTGCGAAAAGTAAAGGAGAACGAAGAAATTACTTTTGATTATAAAAAACCAGAGGCAGTAATTGCCAGTCTGAAGCTTTATGCAGAATAATCCTAATTTTTAAGAAAAATCTACAAGGCTTCTGTGGAGAAAAGTATGTGCTCATGAACCCCTAGTTGTTTCATTTGCGCCCTGGACTTTTTTTGCCTAATCTGTCCATAGTTGCCTAAAAAATTATAACCCTATGTTTAATAAATTTATTCACAGGCCAGTCCTGGCGATAGTGATATCACTTGTCATTATCTTTTTGGGTATATTGGCCATGACCAGCTTACCTATTTCTCAATTTCCCTCAATTGCTCCGCCAAGAGTCAATATATTTATAGCTTATCCTGGAGCAAGTGCTGACGTATTGGTAAAATCAGTATTAATTCCATTGGAAAAAGCAATTAATGGAACACCGGGCATGAAATACATCACTTCAGATGCAACAAGTGCGGGAGAAGCAACAATTCAGGTAGTATTTAATTTGGGGATTAAACCCAGCCAGGCAGTGGTTAATGTTAAAAATAGAATCGAGCAGGTTACCAACCGGCTTCCTCCTTTGGTACAGCGGGAAGGAATTATTGTCAGTCCTTCCCAACCTAATATGCTGATGTATGTTAACCTTTATAGTAAAGATAAAAATGCAGATCAGAAATTTCTTTACAATTATGCAAGTGTTAACATCCTGAATGAACTTAAAAGACTGGATGGTGTAGGAAGTGCCAAAATATTGGGAAGTAGGCAATATGCTATGCGAATTTGGCTCAAACCGGACAGAATGCGTGCCTACAATGTTTCTACTGAAGAAATAATGGAGGCTTTGGAAGAGCAAAGCATTATTGGTTCACCAGGGAGATTAGGACGAAGTTCAGGAAAGTCATCTCAATCCCTTGAATATGTGCTGACATATGAAGGAAGGTACAGTAAACCCAATCAATACGAAAATATAATTATCAGAGCTAATTCGGAAGGGGAAATTCTAAGGTTAAAAGATATGGCCGAAGTGGAACTGGGCAGCGAGTTTTATGATATTTATTCCAATATGGATAATTTGCCTTCAGCCGCCATTACCTTAAAACAGACTTACGGAAGTAATGCAAGTGAAGTGATTAAGGAGGTAAAAGCCAAGATGGAAGAGATTAAGGCTGAATCGTTCCCTCCGGGAATGGATTATGAAATTAGTTATGATGTTTCCAACTTTCTGGATGCATCCATTGATAAAGTTATCCATACACTTGTAGAAGCTTTCTTATTAGTGGCTCTGGTGGTATTTATTTTTCTTGGAGACTGGCGCTCTACTCTTATTCCTACTTTGGCTGTTCCTGTGTCGCTTATCGGAGCGTTTATTTTCATGCAATTTTTTGGGTTGACAATTAACTTGATTACCCTTTTTGCCCTTGTTTTAGCCATAGGGGTAGTGGTGGATGATGCTATTGTAGTAGTTGAAGCAGTGCATGCCAAAATGGAAGATGAACCTCATCTCTCCCCTTATAATGCGGTCCAGAAAGTTTTAGGAGAGATCAGTGGAGCAGTTATCGCAATTACTTTGTTAATGACAGCAGTATTTGTTCCTGTAGCCTTTATGACAGGGCCTGTAGGGATTTTCTACAAACAATTTTCCATTACCATGGCTTCTTCCATTATTTTATCTGGAATAGTGGCACTTACACTTACGCCAGTGCTATGTGCCATGATTTTAAGAAACACACATGGAAAACCAAAAAAATCCACCATACTAACCAGATTGATTGATCGATTCAATAAGGTCTTTGATAGCCTTACTGGCAAATATGCAGGTTTATTAAGACTGATTGTAAATCGAAGGGTAGTGACATTTGGAATGTTACTTGCCTTTTGTGCGGGAATTTGGTTCACAGGAAATGAATTGCCTTCCGGTTTTATACCTGCAGAAGACCAGGGAATGGTTTATGCGATTGTTCAAACCCCTCCGGGTTCCACGCTTGAACGCACAAATGACATTACAAGGGAATTGCAGGAAATTGCCGAGCATATTGAAGGTATACAATCAGTTTCAGCTTTAGCCGGTTACGAAGTTCTGACCGAAGGGCGAGGCTCAAATGCCGGTACTTGTTTAATTAACCTGAAAAACTGGTCGGAAAGGAAACACACTGTAGACGAGATTATTGAGGAACTGGAAGAAAAGGCCCATGAAATTCCCGGAGCAACCATCGAATTTTTTCAGCCTCCGGCCGTACCGGGTTACGGAGCCGCAGGTGGTTTTGCTTTGCGTTTGCTGGATAAAACAAATTCAGGAGATTATAAGGAATTTGAGAAAGTTAATGATGATTTCATGGAAGCTTTAAAAGAGCGAAAAGAACTGACAGGGCTCTTCACCTTTTTTGCCGCAAATTACCCACAATATGAGTTGGTGATTGATAATAAGGCGGCCATGCAAAAAGGAGTTTCTATTGGAAAAGCTATGGATAATTTATCCATATTGATAGGAAGCACTTATGAACAGGGGTTTATCAGGTTTGGAAGTTTTTATAAGGTGTTTGTGCAGGCCGCTCCGGAATACAGGAGGCTTCCAGCAGATCTGATGAAGTTATACGTGAAAAACGACCATGATGAAATGGTTCCTTATTCTTCATTTATGAAAATTAAAAAGGCACAGGGACTCAATGAAATTACCCGATACAATTTGTACACTTCTGCGGCAATAAACGGTTCTCCTGCTCCCGGATATAGTAGTGGGGAAGCGATAAAAGCCATCCAGAAAGTAGCAGAAGAAACACTGCCCAGAGGATATGATATCGACTGGGCAGGACTTGCCAAAGATGAGGTTGCCCGGGGAAATGAGGCACTTTACATTTTCCTTATTGTTTTGGGTTTTGTCTATTTTGTGCTTGCGGCTCAGTATGAAAGCTTTATTTTACCGCTTTCCGTAGTTTTTTCTCTACCAGCAGGAGTTTTTGGTGCTTTTCTATTACTCCAGTTTATGGGATTGGCCAATGATATTTATGCACAGGTAGGTTTGGTAATGCTGGTAGGTTTATTAGGAAAAAATGCCGTCCTTATCGTTGAATTTGCAGTACAAAGAAACCAGCAGGGAGCTACAATTCTAGAAGCGGCCATAGAAGGAGCGAAAGTACGTTTTCGTCCTATTCTTATGACTTCTTTTGCTTTTATTGCCGGACTAATTCCTCTGGTGATGGCTTCAGGACCAGGAGCTATTGGAAACCGTACCATTGGTGCTTCAGCTCTTGGAGGAATGCTTTTCGGGACTATTTTCGGAGTGATTATCGTCCCTGGATTGTATTACATTTTTGGAAAATTAGCTGAGGGCCACCACCTGATTAGAGATGAATATGAAAGTCCGTTAACCGAAAAATTTGAATAACATGAATAAAAATAAAATTTATAAATATGTAGGGTTGGTTTGTATAGCAGTTAGCTTTTGGGCTTGTACACCCAAATTAGCCCATAAAAGTGTAAACAACCCCATTCCTGTCAGTTACAATCATTCACAGGATACCACAAATTCAATGAGTATTAAGTGGAAAGAGTATTTCTCAGATCCTAACCTGATTGCTTTGATTGATACCGCTTTAATGAACAACCAGGAACTGAATATCACTTTAATGGAAATTGATATTGCCAGAAATGAAGTCAGAGAAAGGAAAGGAGAGTATTTACCCTTTGTAGACATGAGAGGAGGACTTGGCCTGGATAAGCCAGGAAGATATACCAGCAAAGGAGCAAATGATGCTACTACTGAAATAAAACCAGGAAAGGAAATGCCAGAACCATTGCCTGATTATATGATTGGGGCATATGCCACCTGGGAGGTGGACATCTGGCATAAATTGCGCAATGCGAAAAAAGCTGCTTATACTAGGTATTTATCTACAGTTGAAGGGAGAAATTTTATGATCACCCACCTGATTGCTGAAATAGCGAATGCTTATTATAAGTTGTTGGCGCTTGATAATCAATTGGAAATTGTAAACCAGAATATAGAGATTCAACGCAATGCATTGGAAATTGTAAAATTGCAAAAAGAAGCTACCAGAGTTACTGAACTTGCAGTTCGTAGGTTTGAGGCCCAAATGCTCAATACCCAAAGCCTGCTATATGATATTCAGCAGGAAATCATTGAAACTGAAAATGAGCTAAACTTTTTAGTAGGCAGGTTTCCACAGCCTATTCCAAGAGATGCTCAAATATTTATCAATTTGGTTCCCGATAGTATTCAGGCTGGTATTCCCAGTCAATTATTGGAAAATCGTCCGGATATCAAACAGGCTGAAATGGAAATGGCCGCTGCCAAACTGGATGTAGAAGTTGCAAAAGCCAGGTTTTATCCTTCAATGGGTATAGCTGCTGGTATTGGGTTTCAGGCTTTCAATCCTTCTTACCTGGTAAAAACACCAGAATCGTTGCTGTATTCCCTAGCAGGGGATATTGTGGCTCCTTTAATCAACAGAAATGCTATTAAAGCAGCTTATTTTAGCGCAAACAGCAAACAAATTCAGGCGGTTTTTCATTACCAGCAAACAGTATTAAAAGCATACCTTGAAGTAGCGAACCAACTTGCCAGAATTAGCAATCTGGAAGGAAGTTTCAATCTGAAAACAAGGCAGGTAGCTGCACTTACCGAATCTATAGAAATATCAACTGATTTGTTCAACTCAGCGAGAGCCGATTATATGGAAGTGCTGCTTACCCAGCGGGATGCTCTGGAATCCCGGTTTGAATTAATTGAAACAAAAATGGAACAAATGCAGGCCAGAGTCAATATCTACCAGGCTCTGGGTGGTGGTTGGAATTAGAGAAAATATGGATTAAATCAATGAACCTGAAATAGAATTATTGGACTATTGTTAATGGAAATGTTGAACTAATTCTGTCTGAGGTTTTAATTTTAATCCATGTTTTTTAGTTAATTTTCCTGACGGCATAATGATGATCAAAAACATGACTTGTTGTTGGGGAAATTAACCTTTACTACAACCCAAATAGTATGCTTCCTTCGAAAAGAATAGCTAATCGCTTTGAAAGCTGTCCCAGGTTTTCCAAAGGCAGAAATTCATAATTATAGTTTCCAATCCCTTAAAATAAGTTACATTTAGAAAATGGAAGTACCTATAATCTATATTGGATTTGCTCAGGCAATTTTTACTGTACTCATCATTTTCTTAAAAAAACCTCTAAAAATTGCAGATATAATTTTAGCCGTTTGGGTAATGGCTATTGTGTTAATGTTTTGCCTAAATATAATCCAGAAGGTTTATCAGATAAAGGAAGAAACATGGGTTTTTTCACTGAGTATATTTATGATTTTTCCCCCATCTCTTTATTTATATTCTAAATATGTAACCATTGAATTTAACCGGTTTAAACGGTTAGACTTTTTACATTTTGCACCTTTATTCATGACTATTATCCTTATTTTACTTTTCAGGAATCCTGAATCGACTGATTTTCTATCCGGTATTTATTACTATAATCAAATTTTTTGGCTTAGAGATTCCATTGGGATAGTGTTTAATATGATGTTGTGGGTATATGGGGTATTGGCTTTGAAAAATGTAATTCGTTTTAAAAAGCAAATCAAGAATAATTATTCCTTTGAATCTAGTCGGATCAGTCTAACATGGTTATTTGTAATCCTTATCTCTTTCATGGTCCTGATTAATCTGATTATAGTCGTAAGTACTTTAAAAAATACAGGAATCATCCACAATGATATTGATGCCATTAGGGATATCGCCTTACTGGTTTACGTTTATATTGTAAGTATATGGGGGTATCATCAAAGACCTTTAATTAGCAATTCTAAAGCACCTGATGATTCAGGTAAATATCAAAAGTCAGGTTTAAAAAGTGAACAGGCAAATGAGCATTTACAAAAGTTGATTCTATTTATGGAAAAAACTGAGGCTTGGAAAGACAATGAATTAACTGTTGCTAAATTATCGAAACAAACCCAAATCCCTAAACATCATATAACCCAGGTATTAAATGAAATCCTTCAAAAAAACTTTTTCACTTTTGTAAATGAATATAGAATTGAGTATGCTAAAACCCTGATCAAATCACCAAAACATCAATCATGGTCATTTGTGGCAATAGCTTATGAATGTGGATTTAATTCTAAAACAGCTTTCAATAATTTTTTTAAAAAATATACCGAAATGACCCCCAGCGAATTTAGAAAAAGGTAGAAATATTTTTCAAGAAAATACAAACTCTAACCAAAGGATGTTAAACCCATTCAGTTTTATAAATAAAAGAAAACTCAACTTTCCATTATATAACATTGTACATTTTATCATTCCCAGATAATAGCACGTACATTTTTTGTGGCCCAATAAATCGGAACACTTTGTATTTGTCAATCCACTACCTTTAAAGTTAAAGGAAATTACAATTCCCGGATTTAGAATTCAGGCATGTTAAAATTTTTTATTAAACCTTATTACTTTACAAAATACCATGATAAAAAAAATCATAAATGTCATCATACTGGTTGTGCTTACAGCTCATTTATACGCTCAGGATTTTAAATTGGCTGAAGCAAAAGATATTGCACTTTTTCCACAACAAAATGAAATTCGAAACCGGCTTAACCTTTCAGGAATCTGGAAGTTTAAAAAAGATTCAATGGGCGTTGGGGAACAGGAAGAATGGTTTAATGGATTAACAGATTACTGTTCCATCGCTGTTCCCGGTAGCTGGAACGATCAGTTTACAGATAGTCATAATTACCTTGATTTGGCATGGTATGAAACTGAAACGTATATCCCGAAGGGATGGAAAGGTGAGCGCATTTTCATCAGAGTAGGCTCTGCCAATTACTTTGCTAAGATTTGGATTAATGGAAAGCCTTTAGGGCAGCATGAAGGGGGGCATATTCCCTTTGCTTTTGAAATTACTCAGCTTTTAAAATGGGAAAGTACCAATCGAATTACCATTCAAGTCGAAAATATTTTAGAACCTGATCGTGTTGCTCCGGGCAATGTAGAAGGTAGTCCATTTAGTAGTTACCCCAAAGCCAGCTTCGATTTTTTTCCATTTGCAGGCTTGAACCGTGCTGTTTGGTTATATACTACACCATCAAGCACTTCGATTAGAGATATAACCATAAATACTGATTTTAATTCAACGACAGGAAGTATTGAAGTGCTTGTGGAAAAAATTGGGAAAATCAATAATGGAACTATTCTGATTTCAGGAGAAGGTAAAAAAATTGAAATTCCATTCTCTTTTTCTGGAAATGAAGGAACAGCAGTGATTGAGATTCCAGATGTAAGGTTGTGGTCACCAGATGATCCATTTTTATATGATGTATTGATCACACTGGGCTCTAAAAATAAGCCTATAGATTTTTATCAATTAAAAACCGGAGTCAGGACAATTGCAGTAAATGAAAAGGAAATATTGCTCAACGGAGCGCCTATTTACCTTAAAGGATTTGGTAAACATGAGGATTTCCCCATTTTTGGAAGAGGCACCACTCCACCGGTAATGATTAAAGATTTTGAATTAATGAAATGGACAGGTGCAAATTCGTTCCGGACCTCACATTATCCTTATGATGAAGAATTCTATAATATGGCAGACAGAGAAGGTTTTCTGATTATTGATGAGACCCCTGCAGTAGGTTTATTTTTTTATGACGATTCCACCAGTGTATCAAAAAGGAGGGCTATCTGTAAACAATATCTTGATGAATTGATATCAAGAGATAAAAATCATCCAAGCGTGATCATGTGGTGTGTGGCTAATGAACCATTTCCAGAAAGTTTGGGAAGAGGTGGTTTTACCGGAATGCCTAAAGCTTTTGAAAGTGATGCTGTGGGTAAAGCATTTTTAGGTAATTTAATCAAACAGGTGAAAGAAAAAGATCCTACAAGATTAGCGGTTTTTGTAGGAGTAATGGGTGGGCCAGCTGAATGGTTAAGTTTATCGGATGTTATTTGCATCAATCGGTACTGGGGTTGGTATACAAATGTTGGAGATTTGCCAACTGCTAAAGCTTACTTAGGTGGCGAAATGGATAAATTATACAACACCCTAAAGAAACCAGTAATGATCACCGAATTTGGTGCTGATGCCATTGCCGGTAAGCATGCTGTAGAAGATGAAATTTACTCAGAAGAATATCAGGTTAAACTTATCAAAATGTTTCTGGATATAGCCGATACTAAAGATTATGTAACAGGAATGCATGTGTGGAACTTTGCAGATTTCAGAACGGGACAGGGACTTATGAGAGTAGGGGGTATGAACCTGAAAGGTGTTTTCACACAAGACCGGAAACCTAAAATGGCTGCTCATTTCCTTCGGAAAAGGTGGTTTGAAACTATTCAGAAAATATCATCTGGGAAATAGCTAAATTTTTAAACTACTTACCAAACGTAAAAAATGAAAATGAATAGAAATATTTTTGAGTTATTGCTTTGTGCCATTGTTGTAAACTCATGTTTAGGCAGAACAGATAAAAATGAAGAAATACACGTATCTCAAAGTATAATTATTCAGGATTCTTTGTTTACAAATCCATACATTGATCTTGATGAGTGGCGGGAAGAACCCGTAAGGCATAGGTATGTCCATGGCGGCTTTGAAGGAACTGAAACACGTTTTTCTTTTTACTTTCCCCCAAAAGAACAATACGAAGGTCGCTTTTTCCAATATATTACTCCATTCCCGGATAATGAAAATCTATCCCAAGGGGCAACTGGGGAAGAAGATAAAATAGGCTTTTCAATTGCTAGTGGAGCCTATTTTATCGAAACAAATGGAGGTGGAAAAACTGATTTCACAAGATTGGGTGCTAGAAATGATCCAACTATTGGCGCCTATCGGGCCAATGCAGCCTCTGCGCAATATTCCAGGATTGTAGCCATGGAAATGTATGGAGGAGACCGACCTTATGGATATGCATTTGGCGGAAGTGGAGGGGCTTATCGGACGGTAGGAGGGCTTGAAAATACGGAAGGGGTTTGGGATGGCGTAGTACCTTATGTGCTTGGTTCACCCATGGCAATTCCAAATGTTTTTACTGTTCGAATGCATGCCATGCGGATCTTAAAAGATAAATTTCCTCTGATCATTGATGCCCTGGAACCTGGAGGGAGTGGAGATATGTATGCAGGGTTAAACCAGGAAGAGAAAGCGGCGCTAGAGGAGGTTACTCAAATGGGATTTCCACCAAAGTCCTGGTACGCTTATAAAACGATGGGAATACATGGTTTTCTGGTGTTATATCAAGGGGTAATTATGGCAGATAAAAGTTATTTCACAGATGATTTTTGGAATAAACCTGGTTACCTGGGAGCAAACCCTCCTGCATCTTTGTTAGAAGCCAGAGTACAAAAAGTAACGAAAATAAAAGCTGGAATCCCGATAGAAGAAGCAGTAAAATTGGGTCTGAAAGAACCTATTTCAGCGGATGAAAGAGGTTCAGCAGACCTAGCATGGAAAAGTTTAGGAGGTACCGAAGGGGAAATGCCAGTTGGCTTTCAATTAGAAGATATTATTCCAGATGTAGATTTTCTGGGCGGTGATCTCATTATTAAAAGTGGTGAGGCATCAGGCTCTATATTACAATTAACAAAAGTAGAAGGAGACAAAGTAGTATTGGGCCCCACAAACTCACCAGCAGTATTATCAAAAATTAAAACTGGTGATGAAGTTCAGGTTGATAATTCTAATTTTTTAGCTGTCCAAACTTATCATCGCCATCAGATACCTGGTAAGGAATATTATGTGTGGAATCAATTTCTGGATGAGAGTGGAACCCCACTTTATCCGCAGCGCCCAATGTTGTTAGGCCCAATGTTTACCATGGGAGCAGCAGGTTCGGTACCAACCGGAAAGTTTAAAGGAAAAATGATTCTGTTAGGTTCATTGTGGGATCGTGAGGCATATCCATGGCAGTGTGACTGGTATGGTGAGAGGATAAAGGAGCACCTTGGTGATCAAACAGATGATTATTTTCGTCTTTGGTTTACCGATCATGCTATTCATGGGGATCAGGCCTCTCAACTTGATGATCCCACACATGCAGTGAGTTATCTTGGGGTGTTACAACAAGCACTTCGTGATTTAAGTGACTGGGTAGAGAAAGGAATTCCCCCTTCTCCCAGTACTAACTATGATATTGTAGGGGGGCAGGTTAAAATTCCCCTTACTGCAAACGACAGAAAAGGGATTCAGCCAGTAGTTGAAGCTACAGCAAATGGTAACAAAAGAGTGGATATAAAAGCAGGTAATTCTGTTTCTTTTATAGCTACAATTGAAGTTCCTGAAAACGCTGGTACAATTATAAAAGTCGAATGGGATTTTGATGGTTCTGGGGAATTTGCTAAGGAAATTAAAATTGCAAGTGGTAAAGATAAACTTCAAGTAACAACCCAGCATACATTTTCAAACACGGGTACTTTTTTTCCTACTGTAAGGATAATCTCACAGAGAAATGGGAATACTGAAACGCCATATGCTCAAATTTACAATTTAGATAGAGTTAGAGTAGTTGTGAATTAAAAATTGAGAAAATACTCGTAATTAACTTAAATATTTTTTGCATGCCATATCTACTTTTAAACCAGGTATGGAGCCATCTTATAATATTTAGTTGATAATGACCTTATTGGTGACCTGTATGGATTATTTCATCTGGAAAATCAATTTTTTTCTCCTGCATTTTAAGAGGAACTTAAATTAAAATCAAAAAAATTGGAGCTCAACTGAGTTAAATTACAATTCTTATTCTTTTTCAGGATAAATGTTGGCCACATCAAGATTTTTTACAAAAACAAAACTGAAAAATAATATGAAAAGTAGATTAACAAAATTCAATATCTTAAGCGTTACCCTCGCATTTTCCATTTTCCTATTTTCTTGCGATTCAAATGATGAGCCTGTCATTGAAACCAACGCAGATTTCACCGTAGCTGCTAATGAATTAAAAGTCGACTTTACCAATACTTCCACTAATGGGGATTCCTTTATCTGGGATTTTGGTGACGGAAATACTTCGGAGGAAGAATCTCCTTCACATACCTATGCAGTTAGAGGAGAGTATGAAGTAATTCTATCAGTTTTTGGGAAGGACGGTGAAACTAAAGAAAAAGTTGAAGCTTTAAAACTGAACGTTTCCAATAATCTGGTAAAAGGTGGTGATATGGAATCTGGAGATGCTTCCTCCTGGAATGTTGTATATTCTGGACAAAAGGATGCCGACCAAAACATGGTTCATGTAAAATATGATTTTGGATTTACTAATTATAAACCGACAAATGCTGAGGGAGGAGTATTATATATTCACCCTGATAACGATGCTGTTTCTCCTTCAGAAGAAGGTACAATTTTTTACCAGTCAGTAGATTTAACTGCTGGGGATTACCAGTTAAGCGCATTGGTTAAGCTTGCTGGAGAAGATAAAGACAATCCAACTTCTGCTATGAACAGCTATTGGTTTGAATTTTATGTACATGATATAGAACCTACTAACGGTGATGGGTATGGCCATACAAGAGTAAGTGGATGGTTCTACGGTGGATGGACAGGCTGGGAATTAGTTGTCCCTCCATTAGATGGACCTCTTCCCCACGATCTTGTTGTAGGAAGTCTTGCGGATGAAGATGGGAAATTTACCCTTGATAAAGACGGTACTTACTATATCGTTTTCAAAATGGGTAAAGGGTGGGACACTGATGGTGGTTCATTTGGAGAAGGAATAGCCCTTGACAACCTGACTTTAGTAAAAATAAATTAACTCGTTTTCATCATAGGATAATAAAATGGAGGTTTTTTCCTCCATTTTATTTTGGAACTATTATATAAAATAACCTGCAAATATTGAAAGGATTCCTAATACATTGTGCCGTAAATGTTTGATAGAAATATTTAAAACTCAGGATGAAAAAATGTATTTCCATCTTTCTCTTTTTATATAAAATTTACTGCAAATAATTCAGCAGGTTGTTTATTAAGTCAGTCAAATTTAATATTTTGGAAACATTAAAAATTTGACTGAACAAGCGTGAACGAACTGGAAATATGGAAAGGTGTTCAGCAGGGTAACTATAAAGCCTTCGAACAATTGTATAACCTTTATTTCAAAAGGTTATATTCCTATGGATTAAAAATTTGTGGAGATGCGGGACAGGTGGAAGATGCTGTTCATGACATGTTTCTGGATATTTGGAAGTACCATTCCAATTTATCTGACACTACTTCCATTTCCTTTTATTTATTCAGAACTCTCCGAAGAAAAATTTTTAAAAACCAACAGGCTGAAAGTAAAGCTTCAGTATTTGAACATGAAATTAAAGTAAACCTTACTTTGGAAGAAAAAGGGCATGAGCAACAACTGGTGGATAAGGAAACCATTACTGAGAAAATACAAAAATTGAAAAACAACCTGGTACAATTACCTTCCAGACAGCACGAAGCTTTAATTTTAAAATTTTTCAATGGATTTTCTTACCCGGAAATTGCGGATTTATTGGAAGTGAATGAACAATCTGCCAGAAATCTGGTACAGAGAGGTTTAGAAAAATTGAGAAAGTTGCTTTTTATTATTTTGATAACTGGAATTATCCAATTATTAAATTTGTAATTTTTTTTTAAATCAAGTGAGTTATTTCCAACTTTCCATGCTTTATTCAGATAAGGATTTAGGGAGATGTCCTGGAGTAATTGTTATAATATTAATTGATGGATAAGTACCAAAACTATAAGGCAGATGATTTTTTGAATGATGATAAATTTGTATCATGGATAAAAAATCCTCACTCTGATGATCAAAATGCTGCATTCTGGAAAAACTGGGTGGAAGAAAATCCGACCCGACAAAAAGAAATAGAAAATGCCAGATTGATATATGAAGCGATTACAAGTGAGCCTGAAATCGAGGAAACTGCTCAACCCAGAGTTTGGAACAAACTGCAAAGTTCCATCATTAAAATTCAAAATGAAACCGAGGTAAAACCAGCGGAAAAAGTTAAAAAACTCAGATGGAATAACTTCAGTAGAATTGCCGCATCAATTGCCCTGATTATCTCTGCGATAGGCTTTTATTTTATAATTAGTCTATCAGATAATTCCGAAAATTTGGTGAAGCTGGAAAATAATCTTCAGCGGGCCAAAACAGTGCTTTTATCAGATGGGAGTTCCATCATCTTATCTCCCAACAGCTCTTTGGAATATGCTCAAACTTTTAACCAAACAAATAGAGAGGTACATTTAAAAGGAGAAGCATTTTTTGAAATTTCCAAAAATCCACAAAAACCATTTGTGGTGTATACGGCACATCTGGCTACCAGAGTAGTAGGAACAAGTTTTAGTATTTCAGCCGGTGAAAATAGTGACAAAACAAGTGTTTCTGTGGTAACTGGAAAAGTAGCCGTAGTTACAGGAAATGAATCATCAGCCATATTGGAAAATTTTCAATCTGGTGAATTACTTGGTGAAAATGAAGGGATTGTTTTCCATGAAAAAGGGAGTGCTCTGGAACGATTTACCTTTAGTAAACATCCAATGGGTTTATTAAATTTTGAAAATGCACCTATCCTTGAAGTATTCAACATTTTAGAAAAAAATTATGGAGTAGACATAAAGGTAGATGAAACCAAATTAGAATCTTGTTCTTTAAATGCTTCATTAATTGATATGCCTTTACAAAAGAAAATTGATCTGATTTGTATCGCCATCAATTATCAATATAAAATTGAAGGGAATATCATAACCCTTAAAGGAGAAGGATGCCCTGAATAAACTAACTGGACCAAATAAAAAAACTGCCGGTATTTATTGGACTAACCGACAGTTTTCCTAAAACATCCCTCAGCTTTTGGAGAAGCCTATGGGACAGTCATTTTTATAGTTAAACGACAATTAATCTAAAGTTATGAAAAAAAACTTTACGCTAGGCCTATGCCTAAAATATATTATGTTTAAAGCTATTCACCTTTTTCTGATTATCTGTCTTTTTATCAATCTGGCAAATGCAGTTGATTCTAAAGGGCAATCTGTATTGGAGAAAAAAATCAGTATTCAAATCAAAAATAAGTCACTGGAAGATGCCATAAAAGCCATTTCCATAGTGTCAGAAGTAGATTTTGTATATGTTACAAGTATCTTTTCATCTCAGGAAAAAATTAGTGTAACTTATAAAAATGAGCAGTTATCAGTTCTTTTAAGTGAATTATTAGAGAACAGAGGGATTAAGTTTGAAGAACAATATGATAAAATAATTCTCTCCCGAAAAAAGACAACTTCTGACAAAAAATTCAGGTCTGAAAACAATGTAAATCCTAAAAATATTATAAAACAGGAGAACATTATAAAGGGTAAAGTAATAGGTGAGGATGGAGTTCCTTTACCTGGTGTAACTGTCTTGGTAAAAGGTACATTTGTGGGAACCTCTACAGATTTTGATGGTAAATTTACATTGTCTCTTCCTGAAGACGGGGAAATATTAGTGTTTTCTTATATCGGTTATAATACACAGGAAGTAGATATAGCTAACCAGACTGAATTTGAAATAGTATTGGAGGAGAATCTGAGACAATTGGAGGAAATAGTAGTGGTAGGGTATGGTACACAAAAGAAAGGAGATATCATTGGTTCGGTATCATCTGTGGAGGGAAAAAACCTGAATTTTAAATCTGCTCCTAATTTCGAATCCAGCCTCCAGGGAATGGCAGCAGGAGTTTCTGTGCAAACTCAGGGAGGAAGTCCCGGGGCTCCAAGTATCATAAAAATTCGGGGTACTAACTCTATTAATTCCAGTACCGATCCCTTGTGGGTGATAGACGGTATGCCTGTGTTTAGTAATCCCTATGGTTTGGGTTCTTCCAACCAAAGTCCAATGTCTTTAATTAACCCTAGTGATATAGAAAGTATTCAGGTATTAAAAGATGCTGCGGCTACTTCCATTTATGGGTCTAGGGGATCGAATGGTGTTATCATAGTGACTACCAAGGGAGGAAAAGAAGGAAAAGGCCAAACCTCTTTAAGTTATACCACCGGAGTTTCCCAATTGACCAAAACGCCTGAAGATGTTGGATATGCCAATTCTTCCGATTGGTTTGAAATCATGGATCAAACGTATCAGAATTCTTTCAGTAGGGATTTTACTATGAATGATCATTACATTTATTCTCCTCAGGCCCAAACTTTTTTAACCCGAGAACAAGCCGAACAAATCAACACCGACTGGTTTGATGAATTATTCCGTACAGGGTCATTTTCAGAATATAACCTGTCCAGTTCCAAGGGATTTGAGAAAGGGTCATTTTATATTTCAGGAAATTATAGAAAGGATAATGGAGTGCAAAAGCATAATGATTTCCAAAGAGCATCAGTCAGGTCAAATTTGGATTTTCAGCCTAGCAAAAATTTGCGATTTGGTTTAAAATTAAATTTTGCCTACACCGATAATGAAAAACGGAATAGTGGAACAACAAGTATTGTGACCTTTGCACTGCCATGGTTTCCAATAAGAGAACCTGATAATCCAAACAGGTATTACAATGCTTATACAGGTGGAAACCCCACCGCTACCAATGATCCAAAAAATACATTAAACAATGTGAAGCAATACAGGGGTTTAGGAGGACTTTCCATTGATTATACTGCTCCATTTTTGGAAGGATTATCCTTTAGATCTGAATTTTCCACAGATTTCCTTCAAAGTAATATGGTGGCCTGGACGAGCAAAGATATCTGGTTGGATGGTTCACAAAAACCCACCGCCAGAGCTCGAGAGGAAGCTGTTACTTATGGCAGTTCCAATTTTAATATTTATCCTACCTATAAAAAATCCTTCGGGGATAATGATATAAATGTGGTTGCTGGTTTTGAAGCCCAAAGAATCAGTCAATACAGCAGAATTTTGGAGGGTCAGGGACTAACTGGTATTTATCAGGAATTGGGAAATCCAAACATCCTTACTGATATGTATGGTGGATTGAATAATGAAAGGTATTTACTTGGATTTTTTGGAAGAGTGAATTACAAATTCAAAGAAAAATATTTAATCGGAATAAGTGCCAGAAGAGATGGTACTTCTGCCTTTACTGAAAACCACCGATGGGGTAATTTTGTAGCTTTTTCAGCAGGATGGTATATTACGGATGAACCCTTTATGGATTTTATGGGGGATGGTATCTCGCTAAAGTTGAGAGGAAGCTATGGAGAAACGGGTAACCAAAATGTTCGGTCTGGTTTGAATGAAATTAACTATTATGGAAATGTTCCTTATGGCAGTCAGTCTATTCAGGGTGTAAATGGAACATTACCTATTAATCTTCCAGTTGAAGGACTAACCTGGGAAACCACTCGAAGTACCGATGTAGGTATTGATTATGGTTTTGCTAACAATAGAATAAATGGTTCTTTAGCCTATTACAGCCGGTATGTCGATGGCATGTTATTGCCGGTCCCGGTTCCCTGGTCCGCAGGCGTGTCTTCTGACAATTTGTATTTTGGAAATGGAACTTACGATTACGATAAAAACTCCATCTATAGCAATGTTGGTGATTTAATAAACTCGGGTTTTGAATTGGATTTACACTCTGTTAATGTATCCACCGGAAATTTTGAATGGGTCACTGATTTTAACATTTCCTTCAATAAAAACATGATCAAAAGCCTGACCCCAGAATTAGATGAGTCGGGTAAAGGATTAATTCATAGTAATACCCCTACGGTTTCCCGAAGTGGCTATAAAAGAAAAGTCTGGTACATTGCAGATTATGCCGGGGTAGACAGGGTTACAGGGGTGCCTATGATTTATATGGTTGACAAGGATCACTATGAACAGACCGGAGAAACCAGAAGATTAAAGTCCAGTGAAGGGGAAGATATGAAAACTTATGCCACTACTACCAATATTGATGAAAACCGTTTTTATCAGGAGGGAAAATCTGCAGACCCTACTTATTATGGTGGATTGAGTAATACACTCAAATACAGAGGGTTTGACTTTAGTTTTATGTTTTCTTTTTCGGGAGGTAATTATATCATGGATTATGACAGGCAAATCGCTACTTTACCTAACGAAACCAGGATGATGCTGAAAGAAGTTTTAACTGAATCGTGGAGTAAAAGAGGGCAAATAGCCAAATATCCGCAGCTTAGAGCGAGAGGAACCTACATTATTGATGGAGTAGCAGTGGCTGGGTTTGATAATGCTGATGTTTACCACAATAGAGAACTTTTTAAAGGCGATTTTGTGAGATTGAGAAATGTACAATTAGGCTATAGTTTTTCACCTGATAAACTAAAGGCCATCCATATACAAGCTTTAAGACTTTACTTCCAAGGGACCAACTTATGGACTCTTACAGACTATCCAGGTTTTGACCCCGAAGGGATGAGTTTTGTGAAATATGCGTCTACTATTCCACAGGTTCAATCCCTAATCTTTGGAGTTGAAGCGAAATTTTAAACTTATAAATTCTTTAAAACGGGCTTTTAAAAGCAGGTAAGAACAATTTTAAAAATAAATGGAAATGAAGAATTTTAATTCGTTATTGCTATTAATAATACTATCTCTTTTTGGTTGTCAGGACTATTTTGACCTTGAACGACCTCCCCAAAATCAATGGACAACCGTTGAAGAATTCGAAAGGGTACCTATTGCCTTATATGCCAGCGTTTATGGAGGAGATAATTGGAATATTCCTTATGTGAATTATTCCCTTTTTAAAACCAGTGCCGGAGATGATGTGGCTTGGGTGAAGGATGCTAGTTGGGGATATTGGAGAAATACTTCAGAACATAATCAATGGTCGAAAAGGAATTTCAATTTGCTTTATCGTACAATTGGCGCAGCTAATGATGCCCTTTCTTTTGTAGAGGATCATGATGGAAATCCCTACCCAGATGCTAGTCCTGAAGATATTGCAAATGATTTTAACAGGATTTTAGGTGAAATTTATTTTATGCGAGGTATGGCTTATTATTATCTGCAAACCACTTTTGGTCATGCCTATCAGCCAGGAGGAGGGAATAATAATCCTGATATCCCATTGCGGACGGAATATCCAAGTTCTCTGGAAGAAGCACGTAATCCAAAAATTGGTACCACTGAGGAAATATTCACTTTTATTCTTGAAGATTTTAAAAAAGCCGCAGAATTACTTCCTGAACAGTATATTGATGGATTGCACCACCCAAGTTATATAGTAAGAGCCAATAAATTTGCGGCTATCTCAATGATAATGAAAACCCAATTTTTAAGAGGAGAATACACAGAAGCTCTTCAGGCAGCCAATATCATAATCGATGAAAATAAGGGTGTTTATGATTTATCCGAAGATCCGATTGAAGCTTTTAATAAAAGTGGTTTGGATAGGGGAAGAGAAGTGATTTTTTACCTTCCTTTTTATGATAATACGCTTTCTACACCACATCACCTAAGTGTGCTGAACCATACTTATGAAAATAACACAATGTGTAACTGGAGTGAAACCAGAATGTCGATTACTGCTATAAGAGCATTGAACTGGATGGATAATCCTAAAAATGACACAACTATCAATCAGACGGCTTGGAGAGATAAAAGATTTACCCAGTTGATGGCGGTAAGGTATCCAAAAAGTTTGGCCAAACCCGGACAACAGTTTGACTCTAGAGGAGAAATTCAGAATGAGACAACGATCTGGCCGTTTAAATTTTACAGAGGACCAGGCCTATTTAATACCAATGTGCCATTAATCAGGCTGGCTGAAATTTACCTTACCCGTTCTATTCTCCGATTTAATAAAGGAGATTTAGCCGGAGCTGCACAGGATTTTAATATGGTAAGAAAAAGGGCTTGGGATGAATCTGTTGCCGGACCATATGAGGAAATTTCTGCTGGAAACCTAACCGCAGAAATGATTCATAATGAAAGGTTAATTGAAATGTTCAATGAGGCTGATCGGGTGGAATATCTGAGAGCACTAAAAATGGATATTCCCAATGGGGACAGAGGGGCAGGAAGTGAGCCATATACCAGTGATGCCTTCATCTGGGCTATTCCGGTAGATGAAAAAATCTACAATGAAAATCTAAACTGATGATTGAAATACGGATAGGGAGGAAACCTTTTCTCCCTGTCAATTTTCCTTACCCATTCCGACCAACCAACTGATTTACATGAGAGTTTTCATTTTTTTACTATTTATAATGGTAAGCACCAGTTGCGATCAAGAGGATAGAGTTTTGCCAAAAATAGGAAGTTTTGTCCTGGTTTACCCGGCACTTAATAGTGTCGATATTGAATACCAACCGATCTTTAAATGGGCTCCAGCCGAAAATGCTACGTACTATGATTTAGTAGTCTCCAAACATGAAAATCTGATTGAGCCAATTATTGATATTCAGGAAATAACTGGTATAACATACGAAACTCAGGCCTTGCTTGAAAATGGTACAAATTATTATTGGCAAGTAAGAGCAATAGCAAAAAATGAAAACGAAGAAAAGATGGAACTCAGTCCTGTATTTTCATTTCGGACTGAAATAGCTCCTCCATCTCCTTCGCCACAAATTTCAAAATATTTTGTATCTCCTCAGGGTATTGATAACCCTGATGGAGGTACTATGAATCAACCTTTTAAAACATTGGGGTATGCGGCCAAAATGATTCCCCAAAATGAGGGAGATACCATTTTTTTAAAAGCCGGTGAATACATTGAAACCGAACCAGCTGAAATTCCGGAAGGAGTAAGCGTAATTGGTGAGGGGCAGGATTTGGTCATTTTAAAATCTTCCGGAGTGAGCATGAACCCGGATATTGATGTCAATCATCCAGACTTTAAACTTTGGTATGATGGCGCATTAATTCAACTGGTTTCCCCCAACCGCGAATTCTTCAGAAAGAAAAATAGTGATGTTTTACCTCCAAGGGAAGGAAATCAGGTGCTGGCCAACTTTACTATTGATGGCGATCAAAAACAGCTCAAAGCCGGATTATGGGTGGAAAACAGGCATAATGTTACCCTGCACCATGTAAGCTTTAAGGATATTGCCATGCGTGGAGCGGTGGTTGCAGCAGGAGATAAACACTGGTTTAAAGAACCGGAATATTACCTGAAAGGTATAAAAATCCATGACTGTGTTTTTGAAAATGCCGGGAAAGACCTTGAAAATGAGTCGGTAGGTAATTTGAACATTGCCCAACTTGATGGCGCAGAAATTTACAATATTGATATTAAAGACAATGAGGGGTATGGACTGAAGTTTATTTATGATGGTTATTTTAAAAACTGTATCTTTCACAATATCTCTACCGAACTTAGTGAATCCGACCAGTTATGGGGGGAGGATATTGGAATTGAACTTTGGAACCTCGGCCCTGGAAATGAATTGTATAATATTGAGGCTAATACCTGGCTTTCTCTGGTAAATCATGCAGAAATTTTCGCTGAAAAAGAGGAACAATTAAATTTTAAATTACACGAGGTAAAAATAATTGACTTGGATGGGGAAAGTGGAAAAGAAGGTATAGAAGTGGGAACGCCCCATGTGGAAATAAGTAATTGTTTTATTGAAGACAAGGGTTTTGGAATTGCAGTCTGGAATATGGGAAGAGAAGATATCCTCATTAGAAATAACATTATCCGAAATAATACACAAAAGCAAAATTGGGCAGGTGGTCCGGCCATTTATATTGATAATAGTCAAAAATGGGATTTCAATGATATCAAAATCTACAATAATGTATTTTATAATCACCATATTGGCGTAAACATACAAGGGGAGAGAATCAAGGATATCTTTATAAAAAATAATTTGTTTATTCTTTCAGAAACAGCAGAAGTTTCAGCCAGTACGGGGAGTATCTATTTCCACCACAATTACAAATACCAAATTGAAGATTTAAATTGGTATTTTTCCGGAGAAATAGATACCCTTAATAATTATTCTGGTGATCCACTGCTTCGACTAATTGGTGAAAAATGGGATACCTACTACCAACCAGTTTCAAGGAAAAGCCCTCTAATTGATGCGGGTGAGGATGTAGGAATTAAATATTTGGGAAATGCACCTGACATTGGTTTTTTTGAAAAGCATTGAACCTTATAATAAAATCGCATACAATTCAAATTGTATTTAATCTGGAAAAATCAAAATCCTGATAGGTTCCTCCTGCTATCCAGCTCAGAAGAAAAAAAATTTGGATTGGTTTATAAGCAGGTCTAACCATATAACATGGTATTTTAATTTTTTTTTGTACATTTGGATTATACACCCCAACTTAATTAACAATTGAAGATTAGATTTTTTCCACTGATCTTTTACCCTTGATGTTATGAAGGTAAATTCCAAATATGAAAATGAACGAATAAAAAAATTCGAAGATTTGTTCCGTGAGTTTTTTAAACCACTTGTTCTTTTCTCTAAAAAATATGTGAAATCGGAGGAGATTGCCAAAGATGTGGTGTCGGATGTATTTTTCAATTTATGGAATTATAAAACAGATTTTGAGGAAGTAAAGGATATCAAAACATATCTTTATAAGGCATCCAAAAATCAGTGCCTCAGGTACATAGAAAAAAATGTTGAGCTATTTCACATTGAAGGAAAGGAGTTTTCCAAAGATTTTGCCATCGAAAATTTTAACCCGGAAAATGAATTACGGTATAACGAACTCCGGAAAAAATTGGATGAAGTGGTAGAAAACCTTCCACCTAAATGTAAAATTATTTTTAAACATTTGAAGGAAGATGGCTTGAAATACCATGAGGTGGCAGAAATACTTGACATCTCTAAAAGTGCAGTAAAAAAACAGCTTGTAAAGGCCATGGAACGTATTAGAGCTTGTATTACCGATCATTTTAATGAAGATCAGCATAAGGCAAAAGAACCTTCTAAAATAATATCCATCAAATCTCTTTTCATATTTTTTTCATTTTTTTTCGGATAGAGGGTACCCTCTTTTCTCAATTTTTACTCTTCCTATTATAAACTAATGAAAAATGGAGAGTATAGACGAAATCATTTTTGCCGACCTTAATGGCATACCAATTTCCCCGGAGGAAAGAGAGAAATTGGACAAATGGTTATCAGTGGAGGATAATCGAAGAGAATATTCCTTTCTTACGCAGTATTGGAGAGAGGATAATTCTAATTTACAGCAACTGGAGGATAGCTCCTGGGATAAATTAAAGAAAAGAGTTACTGAAAAACAGAATTTCAAGTCTTCCAAAACCTCTGGTAATAAGGTGAATTTATTGACCAGAAATGTCGCTTTCTATTTTTATCGAATTGCCGCGGTATTGGTTTTACTGGCCGGAGCTTACCTGTTTCACCTCGACTTTAGTAAAGTACAGCCGGAGCAAATTAACCAGGAATTATTCACACTAAAAGAAAATAAAAAGGGAATTCGCTCTACTTTAAAACTGCCTGACGGTACCATGGTGAAGTTGAATGTGAATAGTAAACTTAAAGTTCCCAATCAATTTAAACCGGATGAGCGGAGAGTTTACCTGGAAGGTGAAGCTTATTTTGATGTGGTGAAGGATTCTACCAGACCATTTATTATTGAATCTGGAGATTTGCAGACAACGGTAAAAGGTACCTCGTTTAATGTGAATGCCTACCCGAAAAATAACAAAGTACAAGTTGCTGTAGCCGAAGGCCTGGTAGAAGTGAAAAGTAAGGGTAAAAAACTTTTACTTGCTGAAAACGAAGCTGCAGAACTGGACCTGGAGAAGGAGCTTTTAGAAAGGGTGAGTTTTAATAAAAATGCCATTGCCTGGAAAGATGGAATTTTGATTTTTAATAATACAAATCTAAAAGAACTATTCTCAGATATCGAAAATTGGTATGGGGTAAAAATTGTTTTGGGAAAAGATATAAAAATGCTGGAGAAAATTACAGCCAGCTATGATAATGCCTCACTCAAAACTGTACTCGAATCAATTAGTTATTCAGCGAATTTTAAATATGAAATTAATGGAGATGTTGTTACAATTTACTAAATGCCTATGATTAAAATCACTTCAATAAAATAAAAAAACCTGATTGCTTTCAATTTTGGCGAATGGATAAGCAACCAGGCTATTAAAATCAATGATGAAATATTTTTCACCACAAACTTATGTAAATATATGAAATTGAAAATTTTACGACAAATAATAAAAATGTCGAAGTGGACTTTTATTGGTATCTGCATGCAAACTATATTTTGCAGCATGTTACTGGCAAGCGAAATTAAAGCACAAAGGAGTATTAGGGATATCTACCTGACTATTGCCTTTGAGGATAGCTCTATTGAAGAAGTGTTTCAGGAGATTGAGTCCAAAACTCAATTCTTGTTTACTTATAATCAAAGCATAAAAAAATCAAAAGAAAAGTATAACGTAAGTTTCCGGAATAAGTCATTGGATGAGGTCCTTCAATATTTTTCCAATAATTCTGATTTGAATTTTAAAAGGGTAAACAATCAGATTAGTGTGAAGAAAGCAACACTCATTCATGCACCTGAAATCATTGAAGAAATAATTAATCAGGTTAAAATTACAGGTACAGTTACTGGAGCAGAGGATGGAGAACCTTTGCCTGGTGTAAGTATTTTAATTAAAGGAACTTCTGTTGGAACAACAACCGACATTGATGGGAATTATACCATCCAGGCTACGGAAGGAGCCACTTTACAATATAGTTATATTGGATATGTGACACAGGAAGTTCAGTTGGGATCACAATCCGTATTAAATGTTGCGCTTGAGGCTGATTTAGCCCAATTGGAAGAAGTGGTGGTAATTGGTTATGGTACCAGAGAAAAGAAAGACTTAACAGGAGCAGTTGGTAGTATGGGTTCTAAGGATATTGAGAAAAGTAACTCCATGACACCCGAACTGGCAATGCAGGGAAGAATGGCTGGTGTATTAGTAACTACCCCTAGTGGTAACCCACAAGACAGACCTGATATTCAGATAAGGGGAATTGGTACATTCAATAATAGAGAGCCTTTATACGTAATTGACGGAGTACCTGTTTGGGAGTTTGGTAGTGGTTTTGAAGGACAGGGAGATGAAGGAGCAAGAGCCAGAGATTTGAGAGGCCCGGTAAATATTTTAACCCTGATTAACCCTTCTGATATTGAATCTATTTCCGTATTAAAAGATGCTTCTGCAGCGGCAATTTATGGCGTAAGAGCAGCAAATGGTGTAATTTTAATTACAACCAAAAAAGGAAGAGAAGGGAGTGCCAAGATTGATTTTAATTATAAAACTGGGATAAAAAATATTCCAAAAACCTATGATTTATTAGGTGTACCTGAATACACCGCATTATACCAGGAAGCATATAGAAATAATCCTAATTTGCTTTCTACCATGCCGGCTGTATTTAATCCATCTGATACACTAACAAGAGGACTTTATGATGCTTATCTGGGCGATAAACCTAGTATTGACTGGCAGGACCCTATGTTGAATAAAAATGCGGCTTTAAGAGATTATAGTGTAAAAATATATGGTGGTACAGAAAACGTGGATTACTATATTGGCGGAGGTTATTCTTATCAGGAAGGACCCCTCATCAATAATTTTATGGAAAGATATTCCTTCTCAACCAATGTAAATGCAAAGGCAGGAAAACATTTTGAAGCAGGAACTACCCTGAAAATTTCTTATCTGGAATCAAAAAATCAATCTCCTGATTTATCCAATGCTGTAGGCGCACCAGCCTGGCAGCCAATCAGAGCGGAAGATGATTATTATGCAGGAAATATTCCTGATGGTGTAAATGCTTATGGTTATGCTACATCTATTGATACAACTATTTCACCCAATCCCAATCATCCAAATTTTGGGGGAGAAGGTCAGCTTGATAAAACACCTATTTATAATCAGGATGTAACGCTAAAATATGGTCCTGAAACTGAAGGAAATGTTTTTGCCATGAGTGACTCCCGGTTGAGAGATGATAAATTCGAATATTTAAGGGGGATAGGTTCTGTTTATGCAGCCGTTAAATTTTTAGATGGATTCAAATTAAAAGGGAGCTACTCGGTAGACTGGTATTACCAAAAAAGGAATCAGTGGATCAGCATTGACAGAGACTGGTATAGAATTACCTCTTCCAATTTCTGGGATGCCGGGGACAGATCAGGAACTACAAAAGGAAGTTATGGGGAAAGACATTCTCGAAATTTTAATCTCTTGGGAGAAATTACCCTTAATTATAACAAATTCTTTGGGAATCATAACATAGATGTGGTATTGTCTTTCATGGACCAGCGATATGGAATGGATGTGGCGGCTGTTGGTTCAGACCAGATCATTATTGATAATCCAGATAGAAGATTTGTTCCTGAACAAACAGCTTATGCCAATGGGGGTTCAACTATTTTTTCTAATGGGGCATTACAAGGCTACATGGGTAGGGCAAGTTACAACTATAATAGTAAATACTATCTTGATGTAACTGTCAGAAGAGATGGAAGTTATAAATTTGCTCCCGATTACAGATGGGGTACCTTTCCATCGGTGGCAGCCGCATGGAGGATTACTTCTGAAGAATTCATGAGTCAAGCTTCATTTTTGAATGATTTGAAAATGAGAGCTGGCTGGGGTCAGTTAGGAAATCAGGAAACCAGGGCATTTGCTTATTTATCATCCGTAAATACTTATCCTCAATATTCATTTGGTTCAATTGCCGGAAATGCTGAAGGAACAACCAGAAATGGTTCGTTTTTACCAGATTTTCCTACCACCGAATTAAGTTGGGAAACAACGACCACTACCAATGTTGGTTTTGATGGAATTGCGCTTAACAACAAGCTTACTTTTACGGTAGAATGGTTTGAGCGACAAACTTCTGATATTTTACAAGAAGTTGAACTTTCACCTTCTGTAGGCGTAAAAACAGCCCCAATTCTTAACCTTGCTAAGGTTAGAAATCGGGGATGGGAATTCCAGGTAGGTTGGTCAGATAATATTGGTGATTTCAGTTATTCTATTGGAGGTAATTTTACCACAGTAAATAATGAAGTATTGGAGGTGTGGAGAGATCAGCCATTTTTTGGAAATGGAGGCAGAGTAGCAGTTGGTCAGCCAATGTATCATTTATGGGGATACAAAACAGGAGGAATTTTCCAGACGGAAGATGAAGTGAAAGCTTATCAGGAAGTCTATGAAGATCAAAATGCAGATAAAACATCAGTAAGTCCAGGAGATGTCTGGTTTCAGGATGTACACGGTGCACCTACAGAAGATGAGCCTTTCTTTAGTTCAACACCAGATAGTATTGTTAATTCCAATGACAGAACTTATATCGGAAACACCATCCCAACTCATTATTATGGAGCAAATATTGGTGCTAGTTGGAAAGGGTTTGATTTATCAATTTTCTTTCAGGGAATTGGTGGATTGGATAAATACAATGACGCTTTAAGACAGGGTGTAGATATGGGCAACAGAGGTATTAATCAGTGGGTAAACATAAGAAACAGATGGACCCCTGAAAATCCTCATGCTTATGATCCTAATGATAAAGCGAATTCTCTTCCAAGAGCGGTGGCTGGAGATCCTTCAGGTAATAACCGATATTCAGACAGATTTGTGGAGCAAGCTGGATTTATGAGATTAAGGGATGTAACACTGGGTTATTCAGTTCCTCCAACTCTTTTATCAAAAACGGGTTGGATTGAAAGATTGAGGGTTTATGTATCTGGGCAAAACTTATGGACTGTAACCAATTGGTCTGGTCTTGATCCTGAGAATGATAAAGTACCTATCCCAAGAATATTATCATTAGGGGTGAATGCTACATTTTAAATTAGAAGCTTGTTTTTCCCTTAACTCCATCGACCTTATGGAGGTTAAGGGAAACCACCTGGATTCAAGATATTTTATTTAATAAAAAACATTTAAAGCAATGAAAATGAAATTCATTAAATCAATGATAGCTACAAGTGCATTAATTTTTCTATATGCATCATGTAGTCAGAACAGATTGGATGTAACACCTTTGAGTGAAACTGAACAGGATTATTATAAGGAAGAACTCCACTTTGTTGCGGCCATTGGAGCTACTTATGCAAAACTTGGTGATTTTTACTGGTATAATGCTAATAATCCTCAACATCAATTTTATCTATTACCTGGAGATGACGTGACTACAGATGGAGGTTATCCATTTGAAGTTTTCTCCACAGTTGAAGCTGGAGCAGGAGAGTTGGGATACCATTACCGATCTTCATATCTTTTAATTTCAAGAGCAAATACATTATTGCAAAAGCTTGATGATGAGGAGTTGACTAAAGTAATCACTACTCCAAATTTAAAAGAACAACTTAGAGGAGAAGCCCTGTTTTTAAGAGGGCATACTTATATGTATTTGTGGAATTATTTTGGTACAGCCCCTTTAATAGATGAAAGAATTTCTTCACAAGAAGGTATTACTCCTCCAAGTAGTGAAGGTACCCAGTTATTGGATCAGGCTATTGCAGATTTTGAAGAAGCTGCTGGTTTATTACCTGAATCCTGGCCAGTGTCTGATAATGGAAGAGTAACTAAAAATGCAGCAAACGGTATGCTTGGAAAGTCTTTGGTGATTAGAGGAAGCTGGAATAATTCACAAGAAGATTATAGCAAAGCTATTACTGCCTTTTCTAAAATAAATGGACCAGAACTTGTTGCTAATTTTGCTGATAACTTTAATGCTGCTACTGAGAACAATAAAGAATCTTTATTTGAATATCAATCTGGAAATGCAGGGGATGATAATGTCTGGTTAGATAATGATGACTTCGAATCGGTAGGTTCGTTTTCAGCCTATTGGGGATTTTTTAACAGCCATTGGAGCTTTTGGGCAGGAACTCCATTTTTGGCAACAGAAAAATTAGCGAACACATTTGAAGATGGAGATCCAAGAACTGTACTTACAGTGAATAAGGAAGATATGAAGTTTCAAAAATACTGGACTCTCGATCAGATGGCGAATACGGGAGTAGGCTCTTTAAATAACCCAAGAATATTGAGATATGCCGATGTATTATTGCTTTGGGCTGAAGCTTTAAATGAAACAGGAAATCAGGCTGGAGCGGTTGAAAAGATAAACGAAGTAAGAACCAGAGCTAGAAATATGGATACTACAGGAGTTCCGGCAAATCGACCAACTGGTTCACAAGGTGAAGTAAGATCATGGATTCAGGAAGAAAGATTTTTGGAACTGGCAGGGGAAGAAGGACACCGATGGGTAGACTTAAGAAGATGGCACAAAGCTGGTCATATTGACTTAAGTACTTTCGATTTTAGCTCAAGGAAAGAAAATTTCAGTATCAACTTACCTAAAAATCTATACTATCCCATTCCGATTTCGGAAACGGATAAAAATCCAAATGTGAAACAAAATCCTGGATATTAAAATCTGGATTTGTCATTATCAAGCGCCAAAAATGAAAGCAATATTTTTATTGCTTTCATTTTTTTTATACAGAGTTTGGGAAGGGAAAAGGGTTGTGATCTCCCAACTTACCAGAAGCCCTGAAATATCTTTGGGTATCTCACTGGATTTTTGTTCCTTTAGATTCATGGAAATGTTAATTTAGAGGTACAAACCTGGTATGAAAACCTATACTTGGTAGTGGCTATCGATCAATTATGCACTCAGTTAATTTGGGGTAATATAAAAATGCGCTTACTAACTTTATTCCTTATTGCCTCATTCTCTTCCACTTTTTGTTTTGCACAAGAAGTGGATCACAGGTTTGAGAATTTTACCATTGAAGAGGGTTTACCTCATAACTTGGTGCTTGATATCATGCAGGATGACCTGGGTGTGATATGGTTTTGGACGGAAGGTGGGCTGGCCAGATATGATGGCTATGGCTTTGAAAGTTATCATCTAAAGGACAATAAGTTTCCCTCTGTTATCCCGAAAGGAAATGAACATAGCAGTACTTTTTTAAACAACCAGATTTTCTTTCACAATAATAAAGAAGCCCTCCTTTTTGATCCGGTACAGGAAAGCACAAAACCCTTAACCATCGATTTGGGAAAAAACTGGACAAGTTACACAGCCAAAGATTCCTGTATCTGGCTTGGCACTCAGCACAGGGGATTACTCCATTATTCCAAAGATTTCGAACTCAGAGAAATTATTGATGAGACTAACTGCAGGGGTTTTCCATCCGGGAAACAAATAAAAAGTGTATATGAAGATTTTTCAGGAAATATCTGGATAAATATTTCGGCTGATACGGTTACGCTTTATAAAATTAATCCGATCGAGAAAACCATAAAGGGGTATCCCTGCTTAAAAGAAGAACATGGGGAAATTCTGGGACTTTCTGATACCATCAATTCAGCTGGAGTAAGGTCATTCTTGCAGTTAACACCGGAAGAACTTTGGATTGCCACCAACAATGGCCTGGTGCTTTTCAACTATCAAACAGAAAAGTTTTTACATTATCGGTATACCAAATTCAATGTTAACCATACCTATGCCGGAGCGATTGATTGCATGTTTTTTTACAAAAATCAGCTCTGGTGTGGCACCAGTGAAATTGGGGTCATGATTTTTGATCTTTCTACAAAAAAGTTTATCAAAAACTATCGGCATGATCCTTTGGATAAAAACAGCCTGATGGAAGGGCATATTCACGAATTTTATTATTCCAAAAAATTTGAAGATGGCGTATTATGGATAGCTACTTCAAATGGACTTTCAAAAGTAGATTTAGAACAAAAAGCCTTTAAAACTTATAGAGGAAAACCAAATAATCAGCAAGCGGTGAGTATTACCAATGTACGGTCTGTTTATGCAGATAAAAATACAATCTGGATTGGGAATGGTGGAAATGGAAATAATGTTTTGGATATTGTGAATAAACACACCGGAGTTGTATCCACTTTTAATTTTGATCCGGATAATCCTCAAACCCTCGGCAAAGGGGCTGTAGGTAGTATTGTAAAAAGACCTGATGGTAAATTCTGGATTTCCTCATGGTCGGGTTGGCTCAATTTATACGATCCTGCTACACAAAATATAAAAAGATGGAAAGCTTTTCATAACGACATTGGGCTAAATTCCTGGGCACTTGCAGAGGCAGAGGTAGATCAAAAAGGGAATTACTGGATTTCCAGTATTGGAGGAGGATTGCTAAAAATAATCAGAGGTAGCCAGAAAATAGATACAACTTATTATTTACCAAATGAAAAGAATTCAGAGGGATTTCCAAACCATACCATTCGGGATATTTATTTAGATCTAAAGTCCATTGATGAATTGCTATGGCTGGGAATAGATAATGGTTTTGCTAGTTTTAATCCTAAGAATGAGAACTTTAAGTATTATCCACAAAATAGGAAATTACCCTGTGATGTAGTTTCAGCTATTTACCGGGATAAAGATGGCATTTTCTGGCTGGGCATGGATGGTTGCGGCCTGGTAAGGCTTGATATTAATACCAATGATGTACAACATTGGACGGTGGAAGACGGTCTGCCATCCAACATTATTCTTTCAGTTTATGAAGATGAAAACGGTAGGCTATGGATGAGTACAAGCAATGGTATTTCAGTTTTCGATAGGGAACACCAAAGTTTTAAGAATTATTCCAAAGAAAATGGCCTGCCGGGCAATCAGTTTAACTGGGGAGCACATTTTCAGGATGAAAGTGGAAATATTTATTTTGGAGGGCTCAATGGTCTTACCGTATTCCAACCATCAGCCATAAAGGATAATCCATATGCACCGGAAGTTATTTTAACCGATCTTTATTTAAAAGGGGAAAAGATTGCCATTGGGGATACGATAAACGGGGAGGTAATCCTGACGGAAAATATTAGCACCACCAAAAATATTCAGATCAGTCATTTGAACAATGATTTCTCAATAGCCTTTGCAGCCATACATTTTGCCACGCCTTCTCAGAATAAATTCCAATACAAACTGGAAGGCTATGATGAGCATTGGCGTACAACGGGAGCCTCCAACCGTGAAGCTACTTATGCGAATTTGCCTGCCGGGACCTATCAGTTTATAGTAAGGGCAGGTAATCCGGATGGAAAATGGGGAAATCCCAAACAAAACCTGACCATTGAAATTTTACCACCCTGGTGGAGAACATGGTGGTTTAGAGGGTTGTTAATTATTAGCATTTTCACCATCGTTTATGCTTTTATAAAATGGAGAACTTTTAGCCTGCTTCAGCAGCGAAAGGAATTGGAAAATCAGGTAGCCCTTAAAACTTCCGAATTAAAAAAATCGAATGATATCTTAAAAAAACAACGAGAGGAGATTTTAGTGAGGAATGATTTTTTGAAGGAAAAGAATGAAAAAATAGAAGGAATTTCCCAAAAATTGCAGGAAGCCATACAGATCAGGACTAATTTTTTCACCAATATTTCCCATGAGTTCCGTACGCCACTTACCCTAATTATTGGCCCGCTGTCCAATGTTTTCAACAATGAAAAAATGCCACTCAGTAAGGTAAAAGCCCAAACCACTATCGCCTATAGAAATGCAAAAAGACTTTTGCGTTTGATTAACCAGTTGCTGGACATTTCCGAGCTGGATGCCGGTGTGATGAAATTGAGAATTACCGAAGGGGAATTGGTAGAATTCTGCCAGTCTATTGTCAATGCTTTTGAATACCGGGCAAAAAAGACCAGTATTTCCCTTGATTTTAAATCAACTGCACCCGTAATAAATGGCTATTTCGATGAAGACAAGATTGAAAAAGCTTTATACAATCTGATTTCCAATGCCTTTAAATTTACAGAAGCACATGGTAAAGTTAGAATGGAATTGCATATGGCGGATGAAAAAGGTTTAAAGGATTTTGGTTTTGCAAATATTTGCCCTGGCCGGAATGCGGTACTTATTGTAAAAGATACCGGAATCGGAATTCCGCAGGAGCAGCAGCAAAAGATTTTTGATCGCTTTCACAAAGTGGAAGATAAGGAAAGAAGGAAAATGGGAACCGGAATTGGGCTGGCTCTTTCCAAACAATTGATTGAAGTGCATAAAGGGGAAATTATCGTAAAAAGTGAGGAAGGATTTGGTACACAGTTTTCATTTTTTATACCCATCGATAAAACCCAATATCATAGTGATGAAGTAGAAGTACTTCCCTCCAAAATTGAACAAAGAATTAAGGATATTGAAGTGTTAGACAGGGAAATCACAACTGATGAAGAAAGCTTTCATCATGATTCCGGGAAGGAAAAACCAACTTTATTAATTGCTGAAGACAGTAGTGATATGCGTTTGTTTCTAAAATCTAACCTGGAGCAACATTTTAAGATAATACTGGCAGAAGATGGACAGAAAGCCTACGAAAAAGCCATTGATACCATTCCCGATTTTATCATTTCCGATTTAATGATGCCTCAGTTGAATGGCTATGGATTGTGCGAAAAACTGAGGGAACACGAAAATACCAGTCATATTCCTTTTATATTACTTACAGCCAAAAATGACGAAGAAGCTGAGATAAAAGGGTTTCATGCCGGAGCCGATGATTATATCACCAAGCCTTTTTCAGTGGAAATTCTGCACCTGAAAGTCAGTAAATTATTATCTCTAAAGCAGGCTTCCAAAGATAAATTTCAAAACGAAACAGAAATTAATTCAGATGAATTTACCCGTTCACCAATAGATAAAGCATTTTTGGAAAAGGCCTTAAAAATAGTGGAGGAAAATTACCAAAATTCTGGTTTTGGAGCAGACCAGTTTTGTGAATTAATGGCCATGAGCAAGCCCGTTATTTACCGAAAGTTAAAAAGCATCACCGGACAAACCCTAAACGAATTTCTAAGAGTAGAAAGACTGAAAAAAGCCAAAGTGTTACTCAAAACATCATCCTACAATATTTCCGAAATAGCCATAAATTGCGGCTTCAATTCCCTGGAATATTTCGTAAAAAGCTTTAAGAAAAAATACGGCAAAACCCCAAAGCAGTTTAGAGAGGTGAGTTGAGATATTAGGTGGAAGTTATTAATGAAATTAGAGGAAAATATTGAGGTAATCCCATAGGGATTAAACATGAATAGCCCCGCATGCAATGTGGGGTCAAGTTAAAACGAAGGAAACAACCCCAGAGATGGGGTTGAATGGTAACTAATACCACCACCCAAATTACCTCCTTACCCATTTTCTCTAATTCCTGTCTTATTTTATCGGGCTAAACCTGTTCAGAACCGAGAGAAAATAGTAGAGTTACTCCTGTCTCGATTTCTCAATATTTGCCGGATAATAATTGAAAATGAAGAAATCAACCAGAATGTCACTTATTGAAGTATGTTTTGCCATCGGTATTGCGATGCTAATAGTACTAGGCCTTTTTATTTGGTGACTTAATCGATTTACCTTACCAATTTTGGATAGGTAATTTTTCAAAAAAAGTTATCCTTTATAAATGGGGATTATGGATTCATTTTGAGGGAGAAACTTTACTGACTAACACTATTATAAATAACGTAAATATGAATGAAAATGGTTAAAGAACTACTAATGGAATTATCCATAAACAGACTATTCCAAAAATGGATAGTCATGTTACACCTGCTTTTTATGATCATGATACCAGCAGTTTCTTTTGCTGCTGACCTTGTGGGAGTTACCCCTATTACCAACAAAATTTTAATGCTTCATTTCGATGAAGGTTATGCTAACTACGGTCCAAATCTTTCTACTACTCAACTTTTTAAATACGAACTCGATGTAGTTAATGCCCAAATGGCTGCAAACTACACCATTATAAGCGCCAACGATCCCAACTATTCCACCCCGTTAAACCCAATTGGCTCGGTGGGAAGGAAGTCCAAGGGAACTGATTTTGGGGATGTTTGGAAAAGCACCCAGTATGTCTCTGAACATTGGATTTATATTGAATTGCCAACAGCCATGCAGGCAGGCAAGCAATATACCCTTTCCATCAGTAACTTCAATTTAGGGAACAGCCCAACGGTCACTTTTACCTTCGATCCGAACCAGCTTCGGTCAAGTTCCATCCATGTAACGCAAATCGGATTTCAGCCCACTGCCCCCAAATATGCTTACATATCGCACTGGATGGGTGATAAAGGTCCTGTTGATTTTAGCAGTTACAATGGCGCAACTTTCCGTGTGGTCAATACCTCAAATGGAGTAACTGACCATACAGGAACTGTGGCCTTAAGAAAAGCCTTATCCGATGGAAGCCCACAAACCTCCTCTTCTTTAGATGGCAGCATGACTTGGTTTGGCAATGGTGCTTTAGATAAAAACTATACAGAAGCCGATGTTTGGGAATGTGATTTTAGTTCTTTTACCAGCACTGGCGAATATGTGATAGTTGTGGAAGGAATGGGTAGCTCGTTGCCATTTAAAATTGGGAATGATGTTTACCGTGAAGCTTACCGCACTGCCAGCAAAGGTTTGTTCTGGCAAAGGGCAGGTATTGAAAAGGAAATTGAACCTGGGAAAACGTACCCGAGAGGCCATTACCCCAACAATGATGTAAAAATGTATTACCAGCCTTGGCGTTGGCAAGATGAACCCAGCCACAGTAACCCTGTAAATATGGATAACGAAATAGATGGTTTATGGGGTTGGTATTATGATGCTGGGGACTGGGATGGCTATCAACGGCATGCAAAAGTACCTTTCACGCTGCTATTATTGTACGATTTACAACCCAATAACTTTAAGGATGGTGATGTAGGGAATAAATATGTGAAAAATGAAACGGGGCAATGGTACAATGAAGGCACTAATGGCATCCCTGATTTGCTGGATGAAGCCTTATGGTTAATCAATTATTACAAAAGGGGTAAAGATGTTTCCCTTGCTGCAGGTTTGGGAACAGGTGGTGTACCCGGTGCTTATGCAGGTGAAGACGCAGGAGTAGGAGGTTTGCCATCTTGGGAAGATACCCGTCCTTTGAAAATATCCGCAGAAGACCCTATCACAACTTTTAATTATGCTGCATTATCGGCTTGGTTGGCAACTTGTTTAGATAAATCGGCTGGGGGAACACATCCTGAAAGTACGGGCTGGGTTGCCGAAGCAGAAGCGGCATATACCTGGGCAGTCAATAATACTTTGGCTGGTGATGAAGCAAGTTCCGATTATAAAGAAGCCCGTATGTTGGCCTCATTAGCGCTGTATCGTTACACCCAACAACAAAGCTATCACAATGATTTTGTAGCAGTTATGAACGATATTCCTACCAATGAAAACGGTTGGTTTGGTTATTCTTCGTGGGAATTGGCTGCAGGCGTTTATGGTTTGTTGCCTACAAACTTTCCTCATTTAGATGCCAGCTTGCAAGCTGATTTGCAAAATGCCATCACTTCTATTGCTGATGGAGATTATGTTCAGACGGCAAACGACCGTGGGTACAGGTTGGGTTTTGACTGGATAAAAGCAAGTTCAAACGGAACTACTACCACACCAATGTTTTATCCACTGGCAATTGCTTACGAAATAACAGGTGATAGCAAGTATTTAGATGCCATGAACACCACCGCCAACTATTATTTAGGGGGCAACCCTATGGACTTGGTCATGATGACTGGGTTGGGGCATAACCACATCACAAGCCCATTCCATCCCGATTCCTGGAAACTTTCTGATACGGATAATAAGGTGATTAATTACGTGAACCTGCCTGGTTACACCACTTACAATTCTGTTTTCTATGATGTCACGGGAGACCATCCAACAGACTTTGGCTGGTCGGGCAATGAGGCTTTTAGTCACTTTACTGCTTATCCTGTTAGCCCAAAAGATACATGGCCAGTAAGTGAAACCCGATTTGAAAACCGCGAGAGTATTTATGGAGGGGAGTTTACGGTAAACGAGAACAACGCCCCAATGATTTTTGCCTATGGCTATCTGGCTGGGGCAAATGGCAACACACCTAAAAATACTGCTCCAACCGTTTCTATTACTGCTCCTACTGCCAATACAGTTTTGGTTGATGGAACAGCTACCACTTTTTCAGTCAATGCTTCTGATAATGAAAGTATCCACCATGTGGAATATTATATGGGTTGGCACAAGTTAGGGGAATCGGCTACTGCGCCTTATAGCCTTACGATTAGTGAATTTCCCAAGGCCTATGGCTCTGTTGAAATTATTGCACTTGCGGTAGATAACATGGGGGCAAAAACGCTTTCTGCTCCAATTTCGGTGGAACACAATAACAGTTCGGGAAAAATTCCTTTTGGTGGTGAACCTGCTGCTGTTCCTGGAACTATTCAGGCAGAAAATTTTGATGAAGGGGCGAACGGAATTGCTTATTTTGACCTGACAATTGGTAATAATACAGATACCATTGGACAAGAGCCTGTAGATTACCGACCAGGTACTGATGCAGACATCTCTTCGCTTTGGGATGACGAGCTCTCTTCGGAACATCTCATGATTATGAATACTGCCAATGGCGAGTGGCTGGAATACACTGTTGACATTGCAGAAGCCACTCTTTATGATATTTCCATGCGAATACTAAACGGAGCAGGAAATTTTGAAATGAGCCTGATTCTGGATGGAACAGATACACTAATCAATAAAGGTAAAATGCCGCAATCAGGTTGGTGGCCTTTAAGAGAAAGAGATTTTGTGAATTGCCTGGCACTTCCTTCAGGCTTACATACTTTGCGCTTTGTATTTGACAAAACAAGTGATTATGTAAAACTGAATGACATTCGAATTACAAAATCTGCAAGAGTTGCAGGCGTAACCATTGATAATAAGCTTGAAGCAGCCAATGCCCAGGAGGGAAAAAGCAATACATTAACTGCAACCATTAACCCTTCCGATGCATCATGCCCTGCAGTAACTTGGCAATCTTTGGATGAAACAATTGCTACCATTGACCCAATTACAGGTGAATTAACAGGAGTAAGTATTGGTGATGTAGAAATAGTTGTTACTTCGGATGACAATGGTTTTCAAGATACACTTGTGGTTACAGTGAGTCCACCAATGGCCATTAGTCAACCAGCACATGGGTTAACTTTAACACCGGGTGGTAATTTTACCATAGAAGTAATGGCTGATGAATTACCAGGAATCACCATTTCAAAAGTAGATTTTTACTTAGGCGGAAACCTGATAGGTTCAGATAATACCAGCCCTTATACTTTTGATGTAACCAGTCTTCCTGCTGGCACGCATACGGTAAAAGCTACGGTGGTTTACAATGAAGGTTATACTTCCAGTGATGATATTTTGGTATATGGAACTGCGCCTTTTACCCACGATTTCTCACCTAATGCTATCCCAGGGAAAATTGAAGGAGAAAATTATGATCATGGGGGCAACGGTTTTGCCTATTACGATAAAACAGCAGGCAACTCAAAAGGTGCTTACCGCCAAGATGATGTGGACATAGAATCGGGAAGTGGTGTAAGGGTAACTGGCATTGACAATGGGGAATGGTTAGAGTATTCAGTAGATGTGTTGGAAACCACCAACTACAATGTTTCATTTACTTACACTGGCTCAGGTTCAAGTATTGAAATACGTTTAGATGGTGCTTTGGTAGATACCCTTCAATTACCGGGTGTAGGTTTTTGGCCGCCTAAAACAAGTACGCTAAACAGTATTCCACTAAGTGCTGGTACGCATAAATTGAGGCTAACCAAAGTAAGTGGTTCGTTCATTTTTGATTATGTAGAATTTAAAAGGGAAGGCAATTTTTCCATCACTGACTTTAATGCAGAAATAGCTGGTTTTGAAAGCGATACGGTTTATGGTGACCCCGGAGATTACCACACCATAAATCATCTTCCACTACCATTCGATGCAGCTTTCGATACGGTAATTAGTACCCCTGGTCCTAATTCTTGGAACATTGTGGTAGAGCCACAACTTGGTTCTTCTATTGCCTTTTCTGCAGAAGAGTATTTAACAGATCAGCATGGATATATCATCTATACGGCTTATGCCAATGGCGTTGCCTATCCTGATACTATCCACTTTATTAAAAGAGGAACGTATGATTTTGAAGGGGTTGAACTGGTGGAAACTTTGCCTTTAACCGATAAAATTACCATGCTCCATTTCGATGAAGGGGAAGTATTGCTTCATGGTAAAGGGGAAGAAAAAATTGATGTGGTGAATGCAACAAGTTTCGATGTTTACACCGATTCTCTACCCGATAAAGCAACTTCCTATTTGGTCTCAAGCCCTGACGACCCTAACTATGCAACGGCTGTGCATCCATTGGATGTTTACAGAAAATCGAAACCAACTGAGCAAGGCGGAGACCCAAGTCAGGCGGTAATGGAACACTGGATTTACCTTTCATTGCCTCATGCGATGCAAAGTGGGAAAACCTACAATATAGAAATGACCACGGGAATTGCCAACAATGGGAATACAACTTCACTTACCTTCTACCCATACAATTTACGTTCGGAAGCTGTGCATGTAAATCAGGTAGGTTATGTACCAAACGCAGGTTTAAAAGTGGGCTACATTGCCGAATGGATGGGTGATGGTGGAGGACTTCTATTGTCCGATTACGCAGGAAGCCAGTTCGAAATTGTAGATTCTGTAAGTGGAAATGTGGTTTATACGGGTTCTTTAGCTATTCGAAAATTGTTGACGGATGCTCAGGTGGATAATGGCAATATGGATTTATTTGGTCCATCCAACAACTATTATGGTTCTGATGTTCTGGAAGCCGACTTCTCAGCAGTTACTGGAACGGGCACTTATTATTTAGTGGCAGAAAAATTTGGGCGTTCTTTTCCTTTCGAAATTAGCGAAGAAGTGTATCGCAAGCCATTCCAAATGACGACTAAATTTCTCTACATTAACCGAGCGGGAATTGCCAAAGAATCAGCTTACACACCATTTACCGTAGCCAGAGGGCATCACCCTGATGATGGTGTGCCAATTGTTAGAACTTCGGTACGTTCGATTGACCCACATGATGCCGCATCAATTCAGGCTGGGGAAATGGGGGCTTACCACACCTACGGCTGGTACCACGATGCTGGTGACTGGGACGGATATATGTCTCACATGTTTGTGCCTACCGCACTTTTAGCAACTTACGAAGCGAATCCAAATAGCTTTACTGATAACGAATTGAACATTCCTGAAAGTGGAAATGGTTTGCCCGATATTTTGGATGAAGCTGGTTGGTTAATCAGTTATTTCAGAAGAAACATTGATGCCGATGGTTCTGTATTTGGTGGACGAGTAACGGCAGATTATTCTGGTGGAAGCAAAGGCTCTGCGAGCAATTCTTCACAAGACCAACGGGTATGGCACGTATTTGCAGCAGACCCGCATACCAACTATGCTTTTGCTGCTTTGGCAGCCAATTATGCTTACAATTTGGAAATTGCAGGGGTAACCGATTCAACAGCCACATTACTTGCCGAAGCATTGGCAGCGTATAATTGGGCAAATAATCCAGCCAATGTATTAGCGGGTGATGAGGACAAGGGAATTAGCCATTTGGGTAATAAACTGAATGACCTGAAACTTTATGCAGCGGCTGCTCTCTATAAATTAACAGGAGAAGCCCAATACCAAACCGACTTTGAAAATGCCCTGGCAATTACTTCGGCTACTGATGACTTAAGTAATGGTTACAATCAACAATGGGGTGTTTGGACGTATGTTACCACCCCTGATTTCTCCAATACCAATACTGCCTTGAAAAATATGTTGAAAGAAGCAACGGTGAATTGGGGGCACAAGCAGGTGATTGACAATGCCAAACTTCGTTCAGGTCGTCAGGGAAGTGTGTACGATATGCCTCCAATTACTGGTTCAGAAACTACCCCAAGAATTTTCGAAGGGATTTTCGCTCACCGAGTAGCTACTGACCCGATAGAAAAACAGGAAATCTTAGATTACCTCTACACCACTGCCGATTATTATTTGGGCAATAACCCATTGAATATGACTTGGGTATCAGGCTTGGGAGAACGTCATCCTGAGCAGGCACTTCATTTGGATAGTTGGTATAATGATGCGGGAATTAAAGGTGAAATTGTGGAAGGAATTGTTCCTTATGGTCCTGTGTGGCACGGTGTATTTGACCCGCAAAACTGCCATTGCGAAGCCGATGCTGATATTATTCAGGCAGGTTGGACGCACGATTCGGATTTGGGTAAAATTTTATCTTACCCCGACCGTTTCTCATGGCCAATTTCCGAAGCCTGGTTCGATACCCGATATGCAGTACTCGATGGAGAGTTTACCGTCCACCAAAATAATGCGTATGCTTTAGGTGCTTACGGTTACTTAATTGGTGGAGATGGAACGGTTTCCCCTCCAACTACCTACACTTTAGACGTAACAGCAGTGAATGGTGTAGTAACTAAAAGTCCAGATAAAGCAAGTTATAGCGAAGGTGATGTAGTAGAACTTACCGCTACTCCAAATACAGGTTTTGATTTTGAAAACTGGACGGGAGATGCAAATGGAACGAATAACCCTGTTTCAGTTACCATGAACAGTCATAAAAATGTAACCGCAAACTTCATTGCAATAGTTAGTGGACAAACTCCTTATGGTGGTTCAGCTCAACTTATCCCTGGAATTATCCAGGCAGAACATTACGATGAAGGTGGAGAAGGAATAGCTTTCCACGATACAGATGCCGGCAATCGGAATTGTGGTGGACGTTCAGATGAAGTGGATTTGCAACAAAGTGCCAATGATGACGGCACTTGTAACATTGGCTGGATTAGCAATGGTGAATGGCTGGAATATACCGTGAATGTTGCTCAAACAGGCACTTATTCACTAGACTTAAGAGTAGCCTCCCAAAGTGCAGGAGGGACAGTTGAAATCAGCTTCCCAGATGGAACAACCACAGGGGATATCAGCTTTGCTGCAACGGGTAATTGGCAATCATGGACTTCTATTAATATCCCTGCAGTCAGTTTAAGTGCTGGGGAACAGGTTATGAGAATTGATATAAAGTCAGGCGGTTTTAATTTTAACTATGTAGAATTTACCCTTGAAAGTACTCCTCCAACTACGCCACAACCAATCGGCCAGTGGAACTTTGAAGGAGATTACAATGACCAAATTGGCAGCTTAGACGGAACTGCCTCTGGAACAGTAACTTTTACCACTGATGCCAAAGAAGGCTCACAAGCAGCTTACTTCGATTTCAATGGAGAAATTGATTTGGGTAATCCTGTTGGATATCCTGAAGGTAATTCACCAAGATCGGTAGCATTATGGGTAAAACCTTTCCAGGATAACTGGGGAAGTGATGCCAAGCTGGTGCATTTATTCGCCTATGGCAATCATCATTACAATGACTTTATCATCATACAGCAAGGGCCATCTTTTAAAGTAGGTGAAAACTGGGGCGATAAAGTAGATTTAAGCAGCCCGTGGGAAAAGGATGTGTGGATGCACTTGGTGGTCACTTATGATGGTTTAAACCTAAGTGCTTATAAGAACGGTCAGCTCCACGATAGCGACACCATCACTTTCGATACACAAATTGGAAGCTCCAGCATGTTCATCGGTGGAAACCTAAAAGATTTCTGGGGTGTGTTAGATGATGTGAAATTTTATGATGTGAGTTTGTCAGCTTCTGAGGTGGAAAGTCTTTATAATCAAAATTCAGGCAATGCCAGAGTCGCTAAAAATGGATTAATGAATACTACTGAAATCACTGATCTGAAACTAAGTATATATCCTAATCCAACTTTTAACGGTGAAATGACGGTGGAAACCAACACTCCAGCCACCATAAAGGTGATTGATATTCTTGGAGCAGAAGTGAAGAATATAAAAAGCGATGGAAAAATTTTGCTTAATGAATTGCCTCAAGGAGCTTATTTTATTCAGGCGATTACCCAGGAGGGTGTAGCGGTTAAAAAAGTAATTTTCAAATAACTGTAAAAGTGTTTTACAAAACATCCCTGGCGAGGTGAATAATCACCTTGTCAGGGACAATTATCTTAAAAAAAGAAATCATATTAATTTCAGCCAGACTAAGTAATGGTGAAAAAAATTAAATCTGAATTTATACGCAGTTATTTTTACACAAGACGATTTGTTTTTGAGTCGCATAGCAGCGTTTCGCAACGAAAAAAAAGGCGGACGGCTAGTCAAGTATTGGGCAAAAAGAACAAGTAGAAAGTGGATATTATTTTTTTATCATTACTAAATTTAGTTTTTCGAAAAAAACATATACTATCGTGAGAATTCCTCTTTTTTTAACTTTACTATTTATATCTTTTACCACAAAGGCACAGGAAAAACCAAACATCATATTTATTCTGGTAGATGATCAGCGGTATGATTTTTTGAGTTTTTTAGATCATCCCTGGATTGAAACCCCACACATTGATGCATTGGCTAAAAACAGCTTGTATTTTAATAATGCATTTGTTACATCATCATTATGCTCACCAAGCAGGGCCTCCATTCTTACCGGTCAATATCCGCATACCCATGGCGTGGTGGATAATGATACCCCTATTCCAACAGGCACACCAACTTTCCCTCAAGAATTACAAAAATCGGGTTACAAAACTGCCTTTTTAGGCAAATGGCACATGGGTGGTGATAATGATAAGCCCCGGCCTGGTTTTGATTTATGGGCTTCATTCAGAGGTCAGGGCGCTTATTTCGATCCTATGATGAATATTGATGGGGAGCGCATCCAAAAAGAAGGATACACGCCTGATATTCTTACCGACATGGCAGTAGCCTATATTAAAGAAAATGAGGATTCGGAACAACCTTATTTTCTCTACCTTTCCCACAAGTCCGTACATGAAGATTTTTCCCCTGCTCCCCGGCATGAAGGTCGTTATCAGGATTTGGAAATTCCTTTACCAGACTCTTATGCAAATACTCCTGAAAATTATAAAGGCAAACCTGAATGGTTAAAAAATCAACGGAAAAGCTGGCATGGCGCAGAGCGGGATTACAGTATTCAGAATTATGGTGATTTTAACCGTTTTTTCCAGCGGTATAGTGAATGCATGTTGGGTGTAGATGAAAGTGTAGGCAACATTGCCAAAACCCTGGAAGAATTAGGCGAACTCGACAATACGGTGATCATATACTTTAGCGATAATGGCTATTTGGTTGGTGAACACGGGCTGATTGACAAGCGGGTGATGTATGAGGAAAGTATCAGGGTACCGGCATTTGTACACTGGCCTGCTCAGATTAAAAATGCCAGCCAGAATGATGAATTTATCCTGAACATAGATTTAGGACCAACCATTTTAGATTTAGCTCATGCAGAAAAACCAGCGTCTATGCATGGAGAATCCTTTCTTCCAATGGTAAAAGGAGAGCAAACGGACTGGAGGAAAGAATTTTTATATGAGTATTTTATTGATCCAAATGCAGTACAAACCCCTACTATTTTTGGTTTGAGGACAAAAGATTATAGTTATATGACCTACCATGGTGTTTGGGATTTGTATGAATTATATGATATGAAAAAGGACAAAGCGCAAATGAATAATTTACTTGGTGGGGTAGATTATGGTTGGGGATATGGCTCTTTTTTAAAATTTGCCAAACAACAATTTCCTGAAATTTATCCCATTGCTCAAGACCTGGATGAAAGACTTGAACAATTGCTTAATCAATTTGGGGGAAACAGAAATCCGACTTGGAGAAAATGAAAAAGGCAGGGTTGTTATTGATAGGATTGGGCTTGTTTTTAAGTTTAAAGAGTTTTTGCCAAAAAGCATCAAAACCCAATATCATCCTCATATTAGCGGATGATATGGGCTATTCTGATATTGGTTGTTTTGGGTCTGAAGTCCAAACCCCAAACCTGGACAAGCTTGCAGCATCAGGAGTGAAATTCAGTCAGTTTTATAATAATGCTCGTTGCTGTCCTTCCAGAGCTGCTTTGCTTACCGGATTATATCCACATCAGGCAGGAATTGGTGGCATGACAGATACCCATATTCCGATTCCCGAATACCAGGGCTTCTTTAAAGATAATACCATTACACTTGCTAATGCGCTCCAAAGTGCAGGCTATTCTACTTTTATGTCTGGGAAATGGCATGTGGGGGAGGAAAATGGGCATTGGCCAAAAGACTATGGTTTTGAAGAAAGCTTTGCCTTTATCAATGGGGCATCGAGCTATTTCGATTTTAAACCTTATAGAAATGAAAACTGGCCTCCAGGGAATAAATTGAAAGTAGTGCATAATGCAACGGAAATTGATTTTGGAGACAGCACGATCTACACTACGGATTTATACACCGATAATGCCCTTCAACAAATTAAAAATCACAAAAAGGATAAACCATTTTTCCTATACCTGGCTTATACCGCCCCTCACTGGCCCATGCATGCTTTGCCTGAAGACATTGCCAAATACAAGGGGAAATACAATGAGGGCTGGGAAGCAATTCGGGAAAGAAGGTTTGAAAAATTGAAGAAGTTGGGATTAATAAAACCAACTAACCAACTATCAGAAAAATTTCCAGTGAATAGGGATTGGGAAAGTTTAAGTGAAACTGGAAGAAATTATGAAGCCAAATTGATGGAAGTTTATGCCGCCATGGTGGACAGGCTCGATCAAAACATAGGAAGGTTACTGCAAACACTTGAAACTTCCAGTCAATTAGACAATACCCTCATCCTGTTTTTATCGGATAATGGAGGATGCTCCGCAGGGAATTTAGCAATTGGGAAATATGCTCATCCCAGATTTGAGGCGGATGCTGAACCGGGAAGTCCAAAATCATTTACAGGTTATGGAAAAAACTGGGCAAATGTGAGTAATACGCCTTTTCGGCAATTCAAATCAAATATTCATGAAGGTGGTATTGCTGCACCTTTTATAGCCTTTTATCCTAAAAAGTTTCAGGAAGGAGAAATTATTCATGAACCCACTCATATTGTGGATATCATGCCGACATTATTGGAGATTGGCAATGCCAAATATCCTAAAAATTATAAAGGGAAAACTCTTCAACCTTACGAGGGAAGCAGTCTTGTCGATTTAATGAAAGGGGAGAAAAAAGATTTAAACAGAACCTTGTTTTTTGAGCACCTGGGAAATGCCGGATTAATTGAAGGAAAGTGGAAATTGGTGAAAAATCATAACCAACCATGGGAATTATATAATCTGGAAGATGACCGAAGTGAAACAAATGATTTGGCAGAAGAATCAGCTGTTATGCTTCAAAAACTAATTAATAAATACGAAAAATGGGCAGCTAAAAACAATGTCCTGTCCAAAGAAGAAGTCAATAAAGCTATTCCCTTTAAATTTTAAGGAGGAAGCTGTAGGCTAAAAGCTATTTTTATGAAAAGTATAATTAAAGATTATATAAAAGGATATTTTCCGAAAACTAAAGCGAGACGCTTTAACGATTTACAAGGCACAACAATTCCATTGCGGGCAAGACCCTTGCGCCAGTTTTCTTCTTGTATATGGCGCAAGCATCTCCCTTGTGCCTTCAAATCTAGTAAGCGTCTCGCTTACTTTAACGAGCCAAAACTTTTCAGCAAAACCCTCCTTTTTCTCCTTCCAGTTCTAGCCCTTTCCTGCGCTGAAAAAACAGCCGAAAAAGCGCCTCCACCGAATGTAATCTACATTTGCATGGAAGATATGATGCCTTCTTTTGGCTGTTATGGAGATACGATTGCCTATACTCCCGAAATCGACAAATTCTCAAAAGAGGCTATTCTTTTTAAAGACGTACATTGTCAGGTGGCCCTTTGTACGCCATCACGGACAAGTGTATTAACGGGAATCAGACCTTCTACCAGTGGTATTGTGAAGATTGATGATGATTGGCAAAAGATTTTGCCCAATGCAGTTTCTTTACCAAGACATTTTAAGGATAATGGTTATCACACAGTAATTGCCGGAAAAATTCACGATTACCGTTGCGGAGGAATGGACTCAGCTTACACAAAGGAATTTGACATTCATGGTATTGAAGGAAACGAGCTGCCTTTTAAAGCCATTGAAGAAGTAAAAAATCAGGATAAGCCATTTTTTCTGGCTATTGGTTACAGTCAGGCGCATGACCCGTGGAAACCCAACCCATCGGCAGAAAGTCATTATAGTAATGATCAATTTTCTGCGGAAAACAAACATCCGGTTTATAAAAAACAAACTTATGATGTGGAAGGTATTAAAAATCTTCAAAAAAAATATTACGGGGAAATTACGGAAGTAGACAGCCTAGTCGGTGGTGTGTTAAGTAAAATCAAAGCACTTGGGCTGGATAAAAATAGTATCATCATCGTGGGCGCAATGGACCATGGTTATAGTTTTGGTAATCACGGACATTGGGGTAAAGGAAATAATTATGATGATGAAACCCAAGTGCCACTATTAGTCAGCTTGCCCAACCATTCGGTAAAAGATGTAGAAGTTAATGGACTGGTAGAATTAGTGGATATTTACCCAACACTGATAGATTTGTGTGGTCTGCCAAATCCCACACAAAGTCTTGAAGGGTTGAGTTTTAAACAGCTACTTTTTGAGCCCAAAAAAGCATGGAAAAAAGCGGCATTCGTTCATCGAGCTTATGCAAAAGATATAGTAGGGATAAAAACCAAAGCTTATACTTTCATTGATTTTGCCGGGGACAGTGTAGAACTATTCGATAGAGTAAAAGACCCGCTGAACCTAAATAACATAGCCGAAGCAAATCCCGAAATTGTTCAACAATTGCAAATAATTAAAAATAAGGGTTGGGAAAAAGCCCTGCCTGAATGATTTTATTATTCAATATAAAATGGCCCATCAAAAGGAGGAAATTATTTCCCTCCCTATTGGTGAGCAAGCAATTATATATTTAAATCATGATTAAGACCAGTTTATAGAATTTTCAAAAAATTGCACAATTCATTAATCATTACTTTTTCTCTCCTACTGCCATTTCTTACAAATTGCACAAAGCCTATAAAGGATAAGGAAACGAAGAAACCAAACGTTATCATCATTTTCACAGATGACCAAGGCTATGCCGATGTGGGTTGTTTTGGGGCTGAAAAGTTTGAAACTCCGAATTTAGATAAGATGGCCAATGAGGGGGCAAAACTTACCAATTTCTATGTAGCTTCTTCAGTCTGTACGCCTTCACGAGCAGCACTTTTAACCGGCTGTTATCCTACTCGAATTGGGGTGACAACCGTGTTTTTTCCCGAGGGTCCTGAAAAAGCGAAGAATAAATCCAACCTTGGATTGAACCCACAGGAGGAAACCATTGCCGAATTATTGAAAGCACAAAATTATGCCACAGCTTGTATTGGCAAATGGCATTTGGGGCATAAAGACCCGTTTATGCCCTGGAACCAGGGGTTTGATTATTATTTTGGTTTGCCCTATTCCAATGATATGCGGCCTCAGAACAAACCTGAATACCCACCACTTCCTTTAATGGAAAATAAAAAGGTGATTGCACATGTAGGCGGAGATCAAAGTCAATTAACCACACAATATACAGAAAAGGCTAAAGCATTTATTAAAGCACAAGAAGACAAACCGTTTTTCCTGTATTTAGCCCATTCTATGCCACATCTTCCTCTATTTGTCTCTGATAAGTTTAAAGGAAAAACCGACCGGGGTTTATATGGTGATGTAATTGAGGAAATTGATTGGTCGGTTGGTGAAATCATGAACACGCTTAAAGAAGAAGGAATTGAAGATAATACACTCGTAATTTTCACCTCAGATAATGGGCCATGGTTAGTAAGGGGCTATGAACACGCAGGTTTGGCTGAACCACTAAGAGATGGGAAAATGACTGTTTACGAAGGCGGGTACCGGGTGCCTTGTATCATGAAATTCCCCAAACAAATTCCTGCCGGAATAGCAAACCATGAGGTTGTTTCAAGCATTGATTTTTTACCGACAATAGCAAATCTGACAGGGGCAAAATTACCAGAAAAAGAAATAGACGGAAAAGATTTTATGCCAACTATAACGGGTAAAGGGAATTCTACAGCACTTCACGAATATTACTATTATTTCCTTTGGGATCAGCTATTTGCGGTTCGCCATGGCAAATGGAAACTTATATTTCCACACAATAGCCTGGGAACAAAAAAAGATGAAAATGGTAAGTACATACCCGATTTCGGACCGGTTGATTGGCAACTCTACGATTTGGAAAATGATATATCGGAAAGTAAAAATCTTGTAGATGAATACCCCGATGTAGTAGAGAAAATTAAAACCCAGGGGGAAAGCTTTTTTGCCGAAATTAAAAATGATATGCGGCCATGTGGGGTATATCAAGAAAATTAAACGAGGTAGTTGCTATAGCATTAAAAAACTATGATGATAAAAAATATATTTTTTGCAGGCTTACTTCTAATTATCCAGTTATCGGCTAATGCACAACTGAAAGTTTCAGGAATGTTTTCTGATAACATGATATTACAAAGAGAGCAGAAAATACCTGTTTGGGGATGGGCGAATGCCGGGAATTTAGTGGAAGTAAAACTTAAAGGAGAAAGTTTCCCTACCATTACAAATAATGAAGGAAAGAGGATGGTTTGGTTGCCCCCTCAACCAGCAACCGAGCAACCATTAAAATTAGAGATAAAAAGCGATGGTCAATCTATCGAATTTAGCAATGTATTGATAGGGGAAGTGTGGTTTGCTTCAGGGCAATCGAACATGAATTTTCAGGTAAAAAAAGCCGATAATGCCGAAGTTGAAATTGCCAATGCTAACTTTCCTGCCATACGCATTTATACTGTGCCAAATGTAGTTAGTAAAACACCTAAAGCAGATGTTGATGGAAAATGGCTTGAATGCCATGCTAACACCATTCCTGAGTTTTCAGCAGTCGCTTATTTTTTCGGAAGGGAAATTCATAAGTTGGAAAATGTACCTGTAGGGATCATTAAAAGTGCCTGGGGAGGAACACCCTCTGAACCCTGGACAAGCCTGGAAATTATGGGCAATCATCCTGATTTTAAAGAAGAAATTGAAAGCATTAAGCATTCGCAGGATGATTTTATGCAAAAGTACCTGGAACAGGATATGCATTACAAAAGCCTAAAAGAAATCATTGCAAAAGTGCTTGAGGAAGACAAGAATACTTATGCCACCTTAAAATACAATGATGCTGACTGGCTGGAAATGGTGGTGCCTATCCATTTTCATAATACAGAAATTAAGGGATTTCACGGAATTGCATGGATGCGCAAACATTTTCATTTGACAAAAGAGCAAGCACAAAAAGACATTGCACTTACTTTAGGTAAAATAGAACAAACAGATAAAACCTACGTAAATGGCAAACCCATTGGAGAGGGCAATTATACACACAAACAAAGGGATTATCTTATCCCGGCTGCTTTGCTTAAGGAAGGAGATAATGTAATTGCTATTCGGATAAAACATATGCGCATTGGTGGTGGAGGTATTTATGCCAGACCTTTGCAAATGGTTCAGGATAAAAAGGTGATTTTAAACCTTGAAGGAAAGTGGAAATACAACCCTTCGCTGGAACATGAGTCAAAGCCTTTTTCCACAGTTTATCAGTATTTACCCGGGGCATTGTTCAATGGTATGGTTGCCCCGGTTATTCCTTATGGGATAAAAGGGGTTATCTGGTACCAGGGTGAAAGCAATGTCAGCAGGGCTTATCAATATAGAGAGATTTTCCCGCTATTAATCAATGACTGGCGAATCCACTGGAAGCAAGGAAATTTCCCATTTCTATTTGTTCAGCTTGCTAATCATAAAAGTCAACCTATAGCTCCAGTAAGCGATAAAACAGCCGAATTAAGAGAAGCTCAAAGTAAAGCACTTAGCCTTCCGAATACTGGAATGGCAGTAGCCATAGACATAGGTGATGCCAATGATATACACCCCAAAAACAAGCAAGAGGTGGGAAAACGGTTGGCACTAGCAGCCGAAAAAATTGCCTACCATAAGGACATTGTGTTTGCAGGACCAACTTTTAAGCATTACCAAATTAAGGAGGGAAAAATAGCAATTAAGTTCGATAATGTAGGTGCGGGATTAACCACAAATGGAGATGCAGAATTAAAAGGTTTTGCCATTGCCGGAGATGATGGAAAATTTGTATGGGCAAAGGCTTCCATAATCGATAAAAATACAGTAGAAGTATTTAATGAAAATATCGAAAATCCAAAAATGGTACGGTATGCCTGGGCTTCTAATCCTGTCTGTAACCTTTATAATGAGGAGGGTTTACCCGCAGTTCCTTTCCGGACTGATGATTTAAGAGGGGTGACTTACGGAAGAAAATAACCGCAACTTTATCAGTAGAGCAAAAATTTATAATGAAGGGTGGAAAAAAGCCCTTCCACAATAACTATTTACTATAATGAATATCAGATTATTAAACTTTATTTTATTGATGGTTTTTACATTGTTTTCATGTAATGAACCAAATACTGAAAAACCAGCTGAATCAGCAACCGCTTCAAATCCGGTTAGCCATATAAAAACCTCTATTCTTTCGGGCTGGAATAATTGGAACAATCCCAGTGTATTGTCTTATGTACACATGCCAGATGGATTAAACCTCCAGTTTAAAATGAGGAAAAAAGGTAAAGGACCTTACTGGTTGGATGAAACTTATGTGGCCAGCCCTAAATATAATTTTAAGGAGAAAATTAAACCAAAGGAACATGCTTATGATGGCAGTTATTCAGCCCTTCATTTGGAATGGGAAGGAACAAAAGCAAATATTGAGTCTGCTACTGATGGAGAGGATTTTGTGTTGCTTTATACTCCGGATTCTACTCAGGAAAATGTGCATATTTTAGTATTGGAAACAGGATTTTTATGGAACAAACCCGGAAGTTTAATGCTGGATAGCGAAGGTATAAAGGCTGAAACTGCGAATAGCAAATACCTTATTCAGGCTATAGGCCAACAGACGAGTATGCCTTTACCTATTTCTACACCTTATTTCACCTTCGATTCTGACAGGCAGGTTGCGATTTTTACCGGCAAGAAAAGAACCCTTCAGGAGGTACAGGAGATTGTGAAAAATCAGAAAAATAACTTAAAATCAAATGCTCAGAAATATGGAGATTTAGCCCCTGTTTATGAAGGTATTCAATCTCTGGTGGCCTGGAATCAGTTTTATGATGCTTTTAATGACCGTGGGATTTCTTCTGTCAGCCGAATTTGGAATGAAGCCTGGGGAGGTTACATCATTTTCGATTGGGATACTTATTTTATCGCCCTGGTAGCAGCTATTGAAAACAAGGCACTCGCTTACAACAATGTATTCGCCATCACCAAAAGCATTACCGATGGTGGTTTTATTCCCAATGTGGCTGCGACTTATAAAAAATCCAATGACCGATCTCAGCCACCTGTGGGTGCTATGACGGTAAAAATGATTTATGACCAATACCAGGAAAAATGGTTTTTGGAAGAAGTTTATGATGAGCTTTTGACCTGGAACAGATGGTGGGCCAAGAACCGGGATAATCAGGGATATTTGTCATGGGGTTCACATCCTCATCCAGAAGGAATGGAAGCTAATACATTGCAGGCTGCCAAATGGGAATCCGGCCTGGACAATTCCCCTATGTTCGATGAAGCCGTTTTTAATGAAGAAACCCATATGCTGGAATTGGCTTCTGTAGGCTTAATGGGAATGTATATTGCCGATTGCAAATACCTGGCGGCTATTTCAAGGGAATTAGGGAAAGGAAATGAGGAAAGGGAATTACTGGAAAGAGCAGAAAAATATGCCAAAAAGTTAAATGAGCTGTGGGATGAAAATTTGGGCATTTACCGGGATAAAGATCTGGTAACCGGGAAGTTTACAAATCATTTATCACCCACACACTTTTATCCATTATTGGCGGCAGTGCCCAATCAGCAACAAGCGGAAAGAATGGTAAACGAACATCTGATGAATCCCAAAGAATTTTATGGCGATTATATGATCCCTTCTATTTCCAGAAATGATTCTGCTTACCCCGATAACAGCTATTGGAGAGGAAGAATTTGGGCACCGATGAATTACCTGGTTTATATGGGATTAAGAAATTATGATTTGCCGGAAGCCAGAAAAACCATGGCTGAAAAATCTACCAAATTATTGATGCAGGAATGGATGGAAGAAGGCCACATTCATGAAAATTACAATGCAGAAAATGGAGAAGGGGATGACATGCGGAACAGTGACCCCTTTTATGCCTGGGGAGGATTATTAGGATATATTCCTTTGGTTGAGAAAGGTTTTATTGAAATTGAGACTTTAAAAAAGTAAAGACAACCAATGCAAAGGTTTAATATCATTTGATTAGCCCGGAACTGGCAAAAACTTGTATCAAGACTTCAAACCCTACTTTGATAAGATTAAGGTGGGATGTTGGATTACGTAAGATGTCTAAAGAAAATCCCTATACGATTATTTAATCACTTCCTGTAATTTATCCATATAACACCTTAGTGAAATTGAAATTATTGAATTTCAATTTCAAACACATTATCTCTTCGGTTTTTATCTATTCTGGTTCCAAAAGGATCTATGCTTATAAATTTTGGGTATGTATCTACAATTAAACTAATATCAGTGACATTTTTTTTAATCTTGTGAGGGGTCAGGGTTATAATGGCGTTTGGATCTTTTACCTGATTTGGATGAACAGAAAATAAGCCTATCGGAATAGCCTCATTAATTGGAATTTCTTTTTCTTCTCCATTTTCAACTTCAAACCTTTTAGCGAATACAGTAAACTTTACCTCATATCTTTGATTGCCTAATGCTTGAATGGCCACATTTTCAATCTTCAAACGATAGGTGATTACACGTTTGAACCAGTCGTTGATTAAATCATGATCAGCAGGGGAAGTAGTTTTATAAATTTCCTCCAAAAATTCAAGGGCTGTTACATTTGGTATCGGATTTTTTCGATGTCTCTCCAATAAAATTTTGATTACATGATTTACTTTTTCCTCACCAATCAGATCTCTAAGCGCTAGCATGACCGTGAAATTTTTACCATAGGACAAATAGTTTTCACCATTTGAAAAATACAAAGGGGGCTCTGGTTCACTGGCAAATGCCCTACCTTTAAAATATCTTTCCTGAGCCGATTCGCTTAATTGCCACACAGCCTTTTTACCAAATTGTTTATCCATTACCACCGCTTCTGTATATTTGGCAAAACCTTCGGTAAAAAGGCTTCCACCCTCTACGGATTTTGGAGCCAATAAATGACCAAACCACTGGTGGGCTACTTCATGGATGGTACGTTTGGCCACAAGATCAAATCCCCCTGGATTGGAATTGTCTATTAAATATAAATTATCCTCTACCATGGTGATGGTACCTGGTTGGGCATGACCGCCAAATGGCCAGTAATTTGGAATCTCTACTACCCGGACTTGCTCAAAAGGATATTTCCCAAAATTTTTGATACAATAATCCAATGCCCATTCTGAGCTTTGAAAAATTCTGGCAATATTTTCATCATGTGTGGGATGGAAACATTGCTCAATCAGGATTCCTTTATACTCTTTGGTTTGTCTGGCATACCGGGCAGATTCATACCCGATTATGGGAACAATTCTGACTGGTGTTTTGTATTGGAAATAATTCCTGCCATTTGATGACCATTTATCGATGAGGTCTCCTGGAGCAATGGCGACCTGATCAGTTGAAGTCGAAACTAAAGTTTCGAAATTAACCTTTTTATAATTTCTGGATTGATCAAAAAGCATGTGTTCATCACTTTTAGGCTCTTCCAGCCTTGCGGGTAATCCCCGTTTTTCCCTTTCAAACCGATCTTTTATTTCCAGACTTTTTCTATAGCCTAACACCGGTTCAAAATCCTGGAGTAGTATAAAGGAGCCATTCCTGGTTAGGGTTTTGTCAATTTCAAATCCTTTCTTTTTCTTATCAATTTTAAAAGAAAACGCCACTTTCTGATTTGGGGATATTGGAGAATTAAAAGCATAGAGAAAAGTATTAAATATGCTGTCGTGCTCAATAAGTTGTGCGTTCTCTATTGCTATGGAGGTTATTTTTTCCCTTTCAGAAATAAGTATGGTATCAATAGGACGATCACTAATATTTTCTAAAATATATTTTCCCTGAAATACATATTTTCCCTTCTCGGGATAAATATCCATTTGGGTTTTCAGATCATTTTTCGCCAATCTTTGGAGAGTCTCGTAACGCTTAAATTTTTTTTCATAACCTTCTTGAAAATCAAGTTTTTCACTTCTGGTTTGGTAATCATTCAGTACATTGGTATTATAATAAATAAGGCTTCCCATTCCTGTGAAAACCAAACCAGAAATCCCCAGGAAAACATTAAGCAAAGGAGTTTTGGCAAACCACAATTGTTTCATTTTAAATTTCAATTGATTTGTTGTTCCTCGTTGCCAGACTTTAAAGGAAAGCAAAGCCAGTATTAATCCTACAGAAGTCCAGTAAAGAGCGAAAAAATGAAAAGGATAAGAAAAGTCTCCGTAACCAGCCATGTTACTCAATTCAACTGTCGGCAATCTTCCAATTTTTAATAAAGGATGGTCAATGCCAATTAAACTGGTTAGGGGACTTCCAAAGAGGGCAATGATTAGCCCGGTAATTATCATTCCTGCATATTTATTAGGAGATAAACTCTGGATAAAAAAGGCTAATGATGTATAAAATACAAATCCGAAACCCTGAAAATAAAACATGGATAAATATTGGAATAGCTCAAATTCATCATACCCTTTTACCAACTGAAAACCCATTGCCATAACTATACTTGTAGCGATTAGCAAAATAGGAAGCAATAAAAAAGCTGCTAATTTTGATAAAAAAAACAAACTGTTTGGGGTAGGAGTAGCCGCTATAATTTCATTAAATTTCAAAGCATAATCCCGCCAGATTATTTCTCCACTGTAGTAGACCACCAGAATTAATCCGATAACTGGAAGTGGGTCTTTTATGAGCCAGATTAATATATCGGTTGAGGGATATAAACTATCATTATAGGCTCCTCCACTATAAATTCTGGAATAGATTTCTGTGAAAATGATAACTATCCAGACCAACAAAATGCCAATGAAAGGCAAACTTTTGAATACAGAAGTTAATTCTAATTTGAATAGGGATTTGAAGCTTTTCCAATAAGAAAATGAATAAAAGTTTAATCCATTTAGAGTTTGGTATTGATACTCTTTGTAGGCATTTTCCTCCGGTTTTGATTTTTTTCCAATCTGGTGTTTGATTTTTCGGAATGAAAATAATCGAAAAGTGACAAAGAGAATTATAAAACTAATTGATAACCAAATCAACCTATTCCACCTAAAATAACCCGAGAAACTTATTGAAAAATTGTTTTTCTCGAATGGCGTCCAATACTGGGTCTGCTCAAAAAATGCAGAAAGTCCAAACGGATCAGCCACTGCGGCAATTGCCAAAGTTTGAGCAGACGGATTAACCGAATTCGCCATAAGAGGAGAGTTCAGAAAATTTGCTGCTAAGAAGTATGCCGCATAGATAAAAATAGCACTGGCAAAAGTAGCGATATGGTTTTTTGTGATGGAACTGACTGAAAAGACCAGGGTGGAACAAACCAGTACATTTGGCAATGCCATCATCAGCCAAACCCAGGCATAATCACCAAATTGAAAAGCTGATACACGCCCCGGATCTAACTCCGGAGATTGCATTCCCAGAGCAAATCCCACCAGAGACATGCTAAAAACAATAATACTTGACAATAGGATTCCAGAGAATCGGCTAAAAAAGAAGCTGGTTTTTGAAATTGGAGTGGTATAAATTATTTCTTCCATTCGGAATTGCCTATCCCGAAGAATACCACTTATGGTAAAAAACATGATGGCAAACTGACTGCCAAGGGAAAGTAATCCAATTTTATAGAATAGCTGATAGGAAGAATTAAAGTTAATCTGGGCAGGAGTATTATTTTGGCTACCCAGTAAAAATCCAAAAGCCAGGAAAATGATACAAAAACTCAGGAAAGCTTTCTGTCTAAGTTGATACCTTATTTCAAAATTTAAAAGCTGGGAAAACACCATATTTAATAAAATTCAGGAATTGAAAATTGTTACTAAAAGAAGTTATACTTTCAGATATGAACTGGGTGATGGACTTTGGATAAAGTAGTGAAATATACACTTTCCAAATCCGGAGCAGCAGCCTGGAACCCGCCATCTGGCAATGAGTTGGAATAAACATGGATTTGGGTTTTTCCGGCTACCAGCCTGGTGGAAATGATCTTAAATTTGTTTTGATATTCAGGAAGTGATGCCCTATTAATTGTTTTTGTCCAAATCCTGCCTTCCAGCGATTTTGTAATTTCAAGAGGATTTCCATGATTAATAATTTCTCCCATTCCCAGAATAGCCATTTGGGCACACAATTCCCTAATATCCTCCACGATATGTGTTGACAAAATCACCACCTTTTTCTCTCCTATTTCACTCAATAAATTGAGAAATCTGTTCCGTTCCTCAGGGTCCAGACCAGCAGTGGGCTCATCCACAATGATGAGCTGTGGATTGCCTAACAAGGCCTGGGCTATGCCGAATCGTTGTTTCATTCCGCCTGAAAATGTATGGACCGCCTTTTTCCGGTACTCAAATAAATTAGTTTGTTGCAGCAATGCCCAAATCTGTTCTTTACGTTCATTTTTTTGGGAAATACCCTTTAGAATTGCCAGATGATCCAATAATTGTTCGGCACTAATTTTTGGATAAACCCCAAATTCCTGGGGTAAAAAACCTATTTGTTTTCTAATATATTCAGGATTTCTGATGATATCTTTTTCATTAAAAGTTACAGTACCAGAGGAAGGCTCCTGAATGGTGGCAATGATACGCATTAAGGAGGATTTTCCTGCACCATTGGGTCCTAATAGGCCAAACATTCCATCGTTAATGGTGAGGGAAATATTTTTCAAAGCATGAACACCATTCGGATATATTTTAGATAAATTTTGAATTTGTAATTTGTGCATAAACTCATTGGGATTAGCGTGAATGCAACAAACCTAAAAGGCCATTTATTGAATTGAAATTTAATTTGATGAACCAGGGTGATTTGGGGATAAATAATGATCATGTGGTTCAAATCAGATTGGACATGGAAATAGGCTGGTTTGTATGGAAAACCATGGTGTTGATCAAAAAAATTAGCAGATCATATCAATACGGCTAATTTTGGAGGAATTGGAGCTTTTTTATCAAATTCAATTGATATAAAATGAAGGTAATTTTTAAATATTACAAAGCAGCCGGGATTGCATTGTTGATCACCATCGCAGGTACCTTTGTACTTGCCGAGCTTCAACTTATTTTAATTGATAAAAAAGAAATTCTGGAAAACACCCTTATTTTTTTGTTTTGGTGGATTGCTCTTTCTTTTCTCATCTATCAACTCTTCAGAAAAAGAAGCAAAAGGTTTATCTTAAAAGGAACTGTACTTTTGGTAATTGCCGGTTTGGCAATAATAGTAGATAGCTTTTGGAGAATTCCTGATAATCCGGTGACTATACCCCTCATTATTCTATTTTGGCTTGGGGTATTAGAGCTTATTTTACCAGGGTTTTTCAAAAAATACAGATTGCCCATCCTTTCTGTTTATGGATTAATTACCATTTATTTTGTTTTTGCCAGGCTGGGTTACAGTTCTTCCTATTTTGAAAACCACAAGGAAAGAGTCATCAATTTTTTGTTAATCCCTATTCCATTTTTAATTGGGTTATACCTGTTTGAACAATGGAAATGGGTGAAATCTTTGCAAACCGAAAAGACTAATACAGAATTATCCTTATTAAAAAGTCAGATAAACCCGCACTTCTTTTTTAATACCCTGAATAATTTGTACGGTCTGACTGTGGAAAAATCTGATCAGGCACCGGAAGTAGTGCTCAAATTATCGGATATGATGCGATATACCATTTACGAAGGTAAAGAGGATTTTGTACTTTTAAAAAATGAGGTTACTTACCTTGAAAATTATGTTGAGTTACATAAGTTGCGGTTTCATCATGAAGTAGATATCCGATTCGAACAAAGCATCCGAAAGGAGATAAAAGTTGCTCCTTTACTATTTATTATTTTATTGGAAAATGCTTTTAAACATGGGGCTGAAAGTTTAACCAAAGGTGTTTTTATTCAAATTGAATTAAAAACGGAAGGGGATAAAATTCTGTTTTCCATTGAAAATAATTTTGATAGTAAAGCGGAAGTAAATCCAAAGGGTATTGGTCTGGAAAACTTGAAAAGAAGATTGAAGTTAACCTATCCGGAGAAGCATAAATTTCTCATGAAGAAAAGGAATGGTATATTTAAGGCAACATTAGAATTACCGGTAGTATGATAAAATTTATTATTGTAGATGATGAGCCCATTGCCCATAGAATAATTGAAAAGTATTGTAATGATTTACCTCACTTAAAACTGAAGAGAAATTGCTATAATGCTTTTGAAGCCATCCAGTTTTTAAATGAAGAAAGTGTGGATATTATTTTTTTGGATATCAAAATGCCAAAGCTGACTGGATTCGAATTTTTAAAATCGCTTTCCAATCCACCCAAAATCATTGTGACCACAGCCCATAAGGAATTTGCCTGGGAAGGCTATGAGCTTGATATTTCAGATTATTTATTGAAGCCATTTAGTTTTGCCAGGTTTGTAAAGGCAGTAAATAAAGCCACTAATTCTACTGCTAGCCCAACAATAGGAAACATCTCCCAGGAAGGAACAAATAAGCATTTCCGTTTTTTCATTAAAGGAGATAAAAGACAATATCAGGTTAATACCGAAGATATAATTTACATTGAAGCCTATGGAAATTATTCTAAAATCCATTTAAAAGAAAACCTGCTGGTTTGCCATGAAAAAATTTCCTCCTTTGAAGCCTTGCTACCAGATACCAGCTTTTTGCGCATTCACAAATCCTTTATCATTGCCATTGAAAAAGTGGAAATAATAGAAAATAATCAGGTGTTAATTGGCAAACAGAAAATTCCCATTGGGCAAACCTACAAACATAACCTAAGAAATTTGTTGGGATAGTGGGGAGCTATGGAAGTATAAAGAATCATATAGGCAAGTTTAAATTCTGTATCAGGTAAAACACAAGTACTTGTTAAACTTAGAAAAGTAGGCGCACTTGAAAACCCCTACGAAAGCTCAATGAAGACTTCTATCGGTAAGTGGAATGCTGCCCAGCCGGATGAGAAAACCTCAAGTCAGTTTTGATGCAGGTCGCCACATAATGAGGCGACTGTGATAGTCTGGAAAGTTCCATAATATTCGTAATGAAATTTGAGAGCTATAAATCTCTGCTTTCCTAAAAACGCTAAACAAATATTCTGCTAAAAGAATATTCCATATCAGACATTATTTTATCCAATCCCAAATGTAGAATGGCCGCAAAGACACGACTTTTATTCATTTGTTTGGTTCACTAAAAGCACATGAATTAATGCAAAGGCCTTTTTTGTAGCTAATTTCCATTTTAGTATTTTTCAGAAAAATGGTAATATGGTGCTATTTCTAAAGTAAAAACGGAAAGGGAAGCATAGGAAACATTCCCCAATATTAAGAATAAGGAAGTCAACGGCAGGTATTCCCGAAGAAGCTAAAACAGTAAGACTACCCTGGCTCTATTTCCTTGAGCTCCACAAATAAAATATTAATGATGATCTGGATTCAATGATTTACTATTTATTAGAGAAATAAATTCTTCCTTGACTCCTTCACAGATTGACACCGAATTGTGCGTACAGTTTTTTAAGGCAACGGGATCAAAATTCTTAATGCTAATTTTTGAAGGGCTAAACTCTTTACCTTGCAAATGTGTATACATATTTAAAGCCGCCTTAGAGCTGGCATATGCCATCATACAATAGTTAGAGTAGCAGAATGACTCGTCCATCATTTTATTAAGGTCGCCCAGTGCGCTGGTTATATTAATAATTTTAGGTTCTTCACTTTTTTCTAGTAATGGTTTTAGCGTTTTGATTAATCGCATGACCCCAAATACATTCATATCATATAAAGCCTTCACTTCTTCAATATCAATTTGCTCAATTTTTTGCCCAAAGCCATTCGCAACTTCTGCATTATTAAGCAATAAATCTAAATGACCAAAAGTATGGACTATGGTTTCTCTTAATTCTGAAACACTTTTGTCTGAAGTAAAATCAGTTTTTACGAGTTTATATTTGTGTAAGTCATCTGTTTCTACAGATAAATTATCAAAACTATCTTGGGTAGCAGCAAGAATGACATTATATCTATTTTTGAGTAAAATATTGGCAAAAGTTCTACCTAACCCATTGCCAGAATCCGTAACTACTGCTGTTCTATTTACCTTCATGAATTCTAAATTTTATAATCAAATTTAATCATAAATTAACTTTTAAAATAACCACTTTCTTTACTCAAATGTCCAGAATTAATACTTTGTCTCATAAGTTTTGGTAAGTGATTAAAAGATTCTTTATATACCTTGTTGTCTAAATTGGTTTGGTGTGGTACCACTTAACTTTTTGAAAAACCTTGTAAAATGTGTAGGTTCCTGAAAATTTAAACGATAGCCTATTTCCGCAATATCTAAATCTGAAAATTTCAACAAACTTTTACTTTCAAGCAATAAACGCTCTTGAATAATGTCTTTAGCACTTTTGCCAGTTTGTAGTTTTATCATTGTAGTCAGATAACTAGGGGTAATATTAAGTACATCGGCATAATCGCTTACGTTTTTAGTATCTATGTACATTTTTTCAACCAGGTTTTCAAACCTTTGCGTAATGACCTGGCCACGTGATAAATTGTTTTCTGTGGATTTATGGCGTTCGTAAATTGCCTTGCAATAATATAGTATAGAAACCAACATGCCCTCCAGCATTTTTTCTTGATAGGGGTGAGGGTTTTGAAAAACTGAAACCATTCGTTTGGCATCATACAATAAATAATTCAGCTCATCCTGAGTCATCATCAACACTTGATTTTCGGACATTTTTAAAAATGGAAAATCTTCGATCAGGTTTGGTATAGCTTTCATTAAAAATTCCTTTTTAAACGAAATGTTATAGCCTGCAATATCCTGATCTCTGACCCAGGAAACCACCTGTCCTGGTACAATAAACCATAGTGGATGTTCGCCCAGTTCTAACCAATCGGTATTGATGTTTATTCTACTTTTTCCTACATAAGTTAACAAGGCTATTTGAAAAAAATCTTGTCTGTAGGGTGGCATACATCGGCTTGACGATGGTTCTAATTTATCTAGAGCATGAATATCGAAATTAGGTATGTGACTTCGGTGAGGGAATCCGATAGCTTCATACAAATCGTTACTATTTTTAAAAACAGGTATTTGCTTTTTTTGCATGCAGTTAAATTATCTTCTTTTGGGTATAACACAGAACGACAACTTATTGGTCGTTCTGTGCAGAGTTTTTTTACATTAATTTAAAGCAGATTCTTTTTGCTTCATTTGATTAATTTTTGAGTCAATTTCTAGATCTGAAATGATTTGCCAACCGCCACCTAAAGCTTTATAAATTGCAATTAAATAGGTTGTTGTAGAGACTTCGCTTGTTGCCAATAAGTTTTCTGAAACCAACATGGTGTTTTCGGCACTTAAATAATCTATAAAATTATCTAAACCAGCTTCGTACCGTTTTTTTGCAATAGCGGCAGCTTTTGCACTAGTTTCGGATGAGGCTCTTAAATTTTCGCGTCTTTGAAGCTCATTTGCATAATTAGCTAAAGCTGTTTTGGTTTCTTCTAAAGCTTTTAAAACCGTTTTTTCATACTGATTTAAAGCCATAAGGGTCAAGGCATCATTTTGTTTTATTTGCTGTTTAACACGACCCAGATTAAAAGCTGCCCAGGAAATATTAGGCATAATACTCCACATAAAAGACTTTTTTTGGCCAAAGTTAGAAAAGTCTACCGCTGAAAACCCAATAGAACCACCAAATTGAATTTTTGGATACAAATCGGCTACTGAAATATTATATTTCGAAATTTGAATTTGTAAGGCTGCTTCAGCTTTTCTAACATCAGGTCTGCGATGTAACAGCTCATTTACATCGCCTAAGGCTACAGATTCTGGCAAGCTAGGTAATTGTTGATCTGTTAAAAGGATTTCATCAATTTCACCGGGAACTTCACCTACAAGAACATTCAAGCTGTTTTTTAAGGCTTCTATTCTGGCTTTAAGTGGAAAAATAGTCGATCTTGTATTTTCTAATTGCGCCAATGCTCTTGACACATCGAGATCATTACTAGTTCCGGCTTCTAAAAGTTTTACAGTTAAATCATAGGTGTTTTGTTGTCCTTCTAAATTACGTTCCGCAATGTCTAACATATGTTGTGTGCCTCGTAATTCCATATAATTCCTGGCGGTTTCAGCAAAAATACTAATGTAAACACTTTGCATATCAGCAAGTGCTTGCTGACTTGTAGCGTACGCCCCTTTAATTCGATTGGTAACTCTCCCAAATACGTCTGCTTCCCAAAATGCATCAAAACTTCCATTAAAATTGTTAAAGGTTGGGTTTGCTCCAGGTACAAATACATTTTCACCTAACCGTGTTCTTGTATAATTGCCATTTAAAGTAACCGTAGGAAATCGATCTAACTGTGTTCCTTTTAAAAAGGCGCGTGAGGCTTCAAAATTGGCAACAGCAGTATTAATATCAAGGTTATTTTGGACTACTTTATTAATTAAAGTATCCAATACAGGATCGTTAAACTCTGTCCACCAATTTTGAGCGATTTCTACATTACCATAAATTTCTTCTTGTAAATTTTCTTCAAAAAATTCATTGGTCACTGTAACGCCTGATTGTACATGGTAATCTCTCTTTGTAATTCCACATGAAGCTAAAAACAATAGAAGTATGAAAAGTGAGCTATACTTCAATTTATACATTTTAAAAATTGTCAGCCTTGTGGTAGTCCATTTTCTACCGAGGTAGTAAAAAACAGGCGTTAAGAAAATACCAAAGATGGTTACACCCAACATTCCGCTAAACACAGCAATACCTAATGACACACGAAGCTCTGCGCCTGCACCAGTTGAAATGGCTAAAGGTACAACACCTAAAATAAATGCCATGGCCGTCATCAAAATAGGACGCAATCGTAATTTTGAAGCTTGAATTACTGCAGTTTTTAAATCAGTTCCCTGATCTTCTAATTGCTTCGCAAACTCTACGATAAGAATCGCATTTTTACTGGCTAACCCAACTAAAACGATTAGACCAATTTGTACCATGATGTTGTTGTCTAATCCAGCTAAATCAATACCTACAATTGCCGAAAGTAAAACCATTGGTACAATAAATATTACTGCAAGTGGAAGAATTAAACTTTCAAACTGTGCTGCCAGCAATAAAAACACAAATACTACGGCTAATAAAAAGGCTATACCAGCGGTGTTACCTGTTTGTTTTTCCTGATAGGCCATTTCTGTCCACTGATAGGAAATACCTTGTGGTAAAATTTCATCAGCTAAAGCTTCCATTCTTTCTAGTGCTTGTCCGGAACTGTAACCTGCTGCCACATTACCATTTAAAGAGGCTGAAGGGTACAAGTTAAATCTAGGTATTCTTGAAGGACCAGAAATATCTTTTTGAGCTGCAATAGTTCCCAAAGGTACCATTTCTCCTTTGTTATTTCTAACTTTTATGCGGGAAATATCGTCAGGGGTTAATCGGTTTGGAGAATCTGCTTGTGCAGTAACCTGAAAAGTTCTTCCCAAATAATTAAAATCATTTACAAAAGCAGAACCCATATATATTTCTAATGATTGAAAAATATCGTTCACCTTTACCCCAAGTTGTTGCGCTTTATTGCGATCAATATCTAAATACAACTGTGGTGTTCTATCATTAAAAAAGGTAAATACGTTACTTAAAACTGGATCCTGGTTTGCAGCAGCAGCTAAAGCATTAGTCGCTTCAATTAGTGCTTTAGTACCAACATTAGCACGGTCCTGAACCATCATTCTAAATCCTCCTGCATTCCCAATTCCACTAACTGAGGGTGGCGGAATAATAAATACAACTGCATCATCTACCACACCAACTTTGCCTTGAAGTGTGTTTAATAATTCGTGATAATCAATCCCTTTTTCAGTTCTTACATCAAAATCTTCCAGAGTTAAGAAAATTGCTGCAGCATTAGATGAATTGGTGAATGAAGCGGCATCAAAACCAGTGAATGATACTGCTGTTCTTACACCGTCTGTATCTAAGGTTAAATCCAAAATGTTTTTTACCACTTCATCTGTTCTACTTAATGAAGATCCTGGAGGCAATTGCACGACAGTAATAAAATACTGCTGGTCCATAGCTGGGACGAAACCTTTTGATACCCTATTAAATTCAAATCCTGTTAAAGCAATTAATCCACCATATACTGCCATGACAATAGCACTGGTCCTGATGAGTTTCTGAACACTTTTCCCATACTTTTCAGAAATAAAGTCCATAAAACGATTAAAGGCATTTCCCAAAAAGGCTAAAGGTTTTAAAACCAAAGGTGTTTTTTTAGTCTTGTTTTTGTCTTCGTGTCTCATTAAAAGAGCTGCCATTGCCGGACTTAAAGTTAAAGACACAAATACAGAAATAGCTGTGGCTACGGCAATTGTAACACCGAATTGCTTGTAGAACTGACCTGAAAACCCATCTAAGAAAGCCGTAGGAATAAATACTGCGATCAATACTAACCCAATAGCGATTAACGCACTACCAACTTCATCCATGGTTTTTAAAGCTGCTTCTTTGGGAGATAAGCCTTTTTCGAGATAACGTTCCATGTTTTCAACCACTACAATAGCATCATCAACCACAATACCAATGGCTAGCACTAATCCAAAAAGAGTTAAATTGTTTAATGAAAAACCAATTCCCTGCATTATGGCAAAGGTTCCCACCAATGACACCGGAATGGCTAAAATTGGAATAATAGCAGCACGCCACGACTGAAGAAAAAGTAAAATAACCAGGATTACCAGGATTACCGCTTCAAAAATGGTACTGTAAACTTGATCCACAGATTTCTGAATGAATTCAGTTGGGTTATATTCAATTCTATATTCTAAATCCTCTGGAAAGTTTTTGGAAAGTCTTTCCATCGTTTCTTTAATGCTTGATGCTGTTTCTAACGCATTACCACCCGGTTGTTGAAAAATAGGCATTGCAATAGCAGGTTCTTTTCCCAAATAACCTTTTGTCGCATAATTTTGTGCACCTAATTCTGCCCTGCCTACATCTTTTAGTTTTACAAGTCTATTGTCTTCAGCAGACTTTATAATCACATTTTCAAATTCTTCAGGTGTAATAAGTTTTCCCTGGGTTTGAATATTGATTTCAAAAGCGGATTGCCTGCCTGAAGGTAAGGTGTTTAATGTTCCACTAGCTATCTGAACATTTTGAGCTCTTAAGGCAGCAACTACTTCACCTGCTGTCATATCTAAATTGGCAATTTTATCAGGATCCAGCCATATACGCATAGCGTACTCTGCTGCACCAAAAATTTGAATGTCACCAATACCTCTAATACGCGCCAACTCATCTTTAAGCTGAAGTGCGGCATAGTTACCCATGTAAATTTGATCATAGGTTTTGTTAGGTGAAAACAAGTTGACTAGTAATAAAATATCTGGTGATATTTTTTTCGTGGTAATTCCTAAACGTCTTACAGATTCAGGAAGTCTTGGTTCTGCAATCGCAACACGGTTTTGCACCTGTACCTGGGCTCTGTCCAGGTCTATGCCTAATTCAAAAGCAATTTGTAAAGTAACTCTACCATCTGCTGATGATTGGGAGGTCATATAAATCATTCCTTCTACACCATTTATCTCTTTTTCAAGGGGTGCTGCTACAGTTTCAGAAAGTGTTTTGGCATTAGCACCAGGATATGTTGCGACCACTTCTACGGTGGGTGGAGCTACGTCCGGAAACTGTGATACAGGTAATGAAAAATAAGATAAACCGCCCACAATTAGTATGAGTACACTCAGTACTGCTGCGAATATGGGTCTTTTTATGAATGTGTGACTAAATTTCATAATTCTTATTAAAATTTGAACATAACACTGCCTGTTTCTTTATCATTTTATTGATAAGAAACTGAAGGCGAGTGTTTTTTCAATTGGGATTTGCGAATAACTTGTTATTGATTTATAGCAAGTTCTTTGTTGGTCTCTAAATTGGTTTGGATGGGTGAAACTGCTAAACCAGGTCTTATTTTTTGAATGTTATTTACGATTAGCTTATCAGATTCAGTTAAACCTCCTCTCACGATACGCAAACCATTAGAGTGCAATGGTCCTAAGGTTATGTTTTTAATTGTAACCGTATTGTCATCGCCTAATACGTATACATATCGAATAGATTGATTGGTACCAATGATGTCATCAGGAATCATGATAGCTTTGTGCTCAGCACTTCCGCTAATTTTTGCCTTACCAAACATTCCCGGCTCCAGTAACAGATCTTTGTTGGGTAAAACAGCTCGATTTTCAATAGTACCTGTGCTGTTGTCTATTTGATTATCCACAAAATCGATGGTTGCCTCGTGTAAAAATTCATCTTCATCCTGAAGTTTAATATGCACAGGAAGTCCTTTAGCACGCACAGCTTTTCTTTCGCCATTATTAGCCAAACGTACGTACCTTAAATAATCAGATTCACTACTTGTAAAGTAAAAGTGAATAGGACTTGTAGCAACAATGGTGGTTAATAAGGTAGAGTTTGAAGTACCTCCATCAATTAAGTTACCTTCATTCACGCGATCTCTACTTACCAAACCGGTAATAGGGGCTTTCACTCTGGTAAATTCTAAATTAAGATTCGCATCAGCTACACGCGCTTTGGACAATTGAATACTTGCTTTAGCATATTCTAACGCTTGTTTTCTGCGGTTAAACTCTTCAATAGATACTGCACCAGATTCTTTTAAATCCTCAACTCTTTCAAAATTATCCTGAGCGATATCCAGATTTGCTTTTGCTTGAGCATAATCTGCATTTGCCTGATCCAATGCTATTTTAAATGGTCTGTCATCAATAATAAATAATACATCTCCCTTTTTTACGATTTGTCCGTCTTTAAAATTGACTCGTTCTAAAAATCCGCTTACTCGCGCTCTAACCTGTACTTTGTTACTTGCTTCAAAGCGTCCTGTGTATTCGTCCCATTCGGTAATGCTTTCAAAAACCGGAGATGCAATTTCTACAGGAAATGCTTGTGGTTCGTTACCAGCTTGAGTTTCTTCTTTTTGCTCAGATTCAAATATGCCAGTCTCTGTAAATGCCGATACAAAAATTACGATTGCTAAAAGACCAAATACAACTAAGCTTAATCTTTTTATTCCTTTAATGTTCAAATTAACTTTTGTCATTTTTTGTTACTTTTAAAGATTTTTTGTTGAGGCAAAATTATTTGGCTAGCCTAGATTACTTGTAACCATAATAATCACATAAATGACCAAAATGTAATATCCACCTCTAAACTGTTAATTCGCAAGACAAAGCAGTATGAATTTTCATGGTTTTCTTCCAAAATTAAGGTTTCGGTATTTTCAGATGAAGGTTGGTAATTTTTCTTTTTGAGTATTAAAATCTAACCAGGTAATTTAGAACTAAGAAGGTAAGGTTGTTTATGATGTGAAGCGTTTAGTAAGGAAGTTTCAGTGACGAAAAGTGAAGGGTTTCCTGATTTTTTTATTCAAAACCAACTTAGGGATTTAGGAGAATAATTTAAAGTGTATGCATTTGAATCTATACCACAGCGATTTCAGGGAAAGACATGAGCCCATGCCTTTCCCCAACTTTGGAAAGTACTTAATTTTAATCACAAGAATGGATTAAAAAGCCGCTATTTTAATTAAAAAGACCAAAATGAATTTCGGGCAGATAGTTTATGAAGTTGGTTTTACTGATCCAAAATACTTTAGCAAATGTTTTCAGAAACAATTTGGATGCACGCCATCTCTTTACAGAAATAATTCCTAAGGTTGCTTTTTATTTAATCTACTTCCCTTAAATCATTTTTAATGAAGGAATATCATACCAATTCAGAAGAATTGTCGGGCTTCAAAGTTTAATACTCTTTTAAATAAACATTAAACTGAGTACCTTTCTCGAGTTGACTTTCAACAAGTATTTTACCTCCATTTTTCTCAACCATATTTTTAATTATATTTAAACCAATGCCTTTACCAGGCCGATCTGTGGTAAACCGCTGAAATGGTTTAAACAATAGATGTCCATATTTTTCCAGATCCATCCCAATCCCATTATCCTTTACCTTAACTACTACAAACCCGTTTTCTTTTTGAGCTGAAATATTAATATATGGATCTCTTTCTGGGCTGCTATATTTTACAGAATTACTAATCAGATTCAGCAAAATACTGTGTAAATAGGTTACATTATATTTAATAGATGGTACTTGCTCAATATCAAGATTAATTTTAACCTTTGCCTGGGTAATTTGAGAGTCAATTTCATTGATCACTTCTTTTGTGAAATCCCTTAATGAAATAAGAGTGGCATCTTTGTTTTCATTTTTTTGGGTATCAATTATTTCTATGAGCCCATTCAATGTACCCTCTAATTTATCAATAGAATATTTAATTTTTTCATTTACAGATTGTTTCATCTCCTTATCTGTAATATCATTAAATAGCCCAAACAGGTTTTTTAGGTTGATAATTGGTGCCCTGAGATCATGTGCCGCAGTATAAACAAAACTATCAAGGTATTGATTAGTCTTTTCTAATTGTATATTAATTTTCTTTAAATTTTCTTCTGCTTTTTTTATATCGTTCACATCAGTAAGGGCCACAAACCACTCCCTTATTGTATTATCCTTGTTTAGGAAGGGAACAGCATTCACTACAAAATAGTGATAATCGTTTGTCTGTTGATTATAAATTCTGGCTTCCTTGCGGAAAAATTCTTTGTTTCCAATTGCCCCTTTCCAAATGTTAATGAACAAATTTTTATCATCAGCATGAAGAGAATTAATCCAGCCTAAGTCTTGATATTTTTCAAATTGCTGACCTGTAAACCCTTCCCATTGTTTATTTTTCCCATTCATTTTACCCGAACCATCTGTTCGCCATGTCAGTGTCGCACTTTTTGATATAAGGGTTCTGTGGAGTTCTTCGCTTCTCTCAAGTCTTAGCTTTAATTTTTCAAGTTCAGTAATATCTACAAATGTGATGACAACCCCTTTTACATTATTTTTCTCGGTTAAAAAGGGGTTAATCCTCATTAAATAGTAATTTCCTTCATTATTTAAAATTTCTCGCTGAATGGGATTTTTTTCTGCTAATACTTTATTGATATCCTGCCTTAGAGATGCATAACCAAAATTAGTACTGAAATGATAAATTGGCCTGCCTGTATCCAACTCTGTTATGTGGAATTGGCGATTGATGGCAGGGGTAAACTTTCTGATTTTCAATTCATTATCTAAGAAAATAGTCCCAATATCTGTTCCCAGCAACAGGTTATTAATATCATTATTTAGATTTTTAAGCTCTTTATTCTTTTCCTGTAATTCTGCATTTACAGTATAAAGTTCCTCATTCAAAGATTGAAGTTCTTCATTAGTGGTTTGCATTTCCTCATTGGTGGTCATCAATTCTTCATTGGATAAATTTAACTGTTCGTTTACAGTGTTTAATTTTTCTTCTGAAACTTCCTTTTCCTTTTTTAATTGAAAAAACATTTGTTCCAGGGAGTGCAACTGTTTACTCGTATAATTATCCAGATTAAAAACTTCAGGAAGATTTTTTAAATCAAAATTTGAGACTTCTTCACTAATAAATTCAATGAGAATTACTCGGGAAAGAGTCTCCTGGTGCCATTTTGGAATGAAATTAATTTTGGTTTTAATATTTTTATCCCGTCTTATGATTGGAACATCTTTTATGCGGTAAGTGGCTTGTTGATCAATCGCATAATTCACCCCCTCCATAAACATTGGTATCAAGTATTTTGATACCATATTTTTCAAATTAAATTGCTGAGCATTTTGTGGGTAAATCAGAAATTTACTGATTTCACCTGCTGAGTAAATAATATCAAGATTCTGATTTACAATAATGCACGGGGAAGCAAAATGGTCCAGTAATAACTCTTTATAAGATTCCGTAGGATATTTTTCAGTTTTATGCTTGGATTCTAAAACATCATTCTGATTTGGTAATAATTCCGGAGATTTTTTTTCTTCAACAACAATATTTTTGAGGTATTTAAACACATATTTTTCCCCTTTAAAAAAAGCCTCCTGGTTAAATTCTGAAATTATTGAAGATTCTTCTTCTCCCAGGAACAGAAACCCATTATTATTTAGTGACTTTTGGAAAGTGATTAAAATCTTCTTTTGAGCACTATTCAATAAATCCTTTAATATATTCCTGCATGAAATTAAATCTACATTAATGAAATAAGGATTAGAAATTAAATCATGCCGGACAAAAGAAATTTTATTTCTGACCTGTCTATTAACTTCAAAAAAATTATCTCCTTTTATAAAATATTTGTCTATCAATCCTTTAGGAATATCAATTAAAGCCTTAGGTTTAAATATTCCTTTTGTAGCAAAAGCTATCCTTTCGTCTAAAACATCCGAAGCAAAAATTTTAAAATCGATTTGAAGGTTATGTTTTCTTTGGTACTCTAATAATAAAATCGCAATAGAATAGGCTTCTTCACCCGTTGCACATGCCGGTACCCAAATTCTTAAATTACTATTATTATTTTGGAATAGATTAGGGATAACTTCTTCTAATAACTGATCAAATGCCTCTGCCTCCTGAAAAAATCCAGATGATCCATCTAAAATTGTATTTGAAAGTGCAATTTTTTCCTGATGGTCTTCTTTTAGAAATTCATAATAATTTGACAAATCAGCTTCGCCTCTAGCCTCCATTCTGGAAGAAATACCTTTGTGTAAAAAGGAGCCCTGATACTGGTTTAAATTTAACTGATTACTACTACATGCAATATCAATAATGTGATGAAATAATTTAAGGTCAACATCTATTTGGTTATTATTCATTTTTTTTCAGAAGTCAGTACTATGGGTCTTTGCAAATTATATCTTATTTAACCTTTAAATTATCCGATATTTTAAATAATTAGTAAGTCAATTAGAATTTAGTAAAAATAAAAATTCATTCAATTATTTAAAATTTTTATAACAGCATTAGTATTTATCATTCTCCCAGAGTAGGGTTTGTATATAAATAGATTAAACTATTAAGTATCTGGCAAAGAAAATTTCCCTTTTCGGTAGGATAATATTGTAAAATGAAATTTATCTCTTTAAATATGCATAATGCATATTGCTTATCACTAACTACCCTAAAAATCTAATAAAAACCCATAAAGCAAATGACAGCATTAAGCCATGTTTTATCAATTGATGACGATCATATCAATAATTTTTTAATGACTCAGGCCTTCCAGAGAGTTGTTAGCGATGAAATTAACTTCAAAGCAGTTACCAATGTAGATGATGCTTTTCAGGAATTAAATCTTTACGAAAAAGATAATGAAACATTTCCAGATTTAATTTTAGTTGATATAAACCTGCCATTAAAAAATGGATTTGATTTTTTAGATGAATATGAAAAACGTTTTTTCCCGGAAAATAAAAATTGCAGGTTAATTATGCTTACCTCTTCCATAAGGGAAAGTGATGCTGAAAAGGCTAAATCTTATAGTGCAGTTACCGGTTTTTACTCTAAGTCTGAAGTAATTTCTTTGGTCAATAAGATTGTAGAAACCCATTTTTCATAGTTTAAGAAATATATTTCCTCTGAATTATATAAACAAGACTTATTTTTACATCAACAATGTTTGTTTATATAATATTTTATACTGCATATTGCAATTATTACTTCCTTAAAACATTGAGCCTTTAATTCAAAAGATTCGAATTACTTCAATATAAAATATTTATCTTTAGGCGATTGTTGCTTAAAGTAAGCTGGATAGTATTCAATTCCAGGAAAACTTACAAATAATAGTAACTAGAATATTTTTGGTAAAAAAGGATCCCTGGTTTAGTAAATAATTTCAATATTTATTTTCCTACAAACAAACGATGTCAAGCAAATCAAAGAATTTTTATATAGTGGGAATTGGTGCTTCAGCAGGAGGATTAGAACCAATACAGAAATTGTTTGATAGAATTCCCAGATACTCTGGAGCTGCTTATATTATAATTCAGCATTTATCCCCTGATTTTGTCAGTTTGATGGATGAATTATTAAGTAAGCACACTACTATTGAAGTCACTACAGCTGTTCATGATGAGATAATCAGGCCAAATCATGTTTATTTAATACCCAGAGGAAAAATATTAACCATCTCCAATAACAAATTTGTAATTACCGAAAAAGAAAAAAATACAATCACACTTCCAATTGATATATTTTTTCATTCATTAGGTAAAAATCTGAAAGATAGAGCTATTGGAATAATATTATCAGGATCAGGGACTGATGGCTCAAGAGGTATCCGAACCATAAATGAAGAAGGAGGTATTGTCCTGGTTCAGGATCCTGATTCTGCTCAGTTTGATGGAATGCCAAATGCTGCTATCGCTACCAATCTATATGATTTTCTTGGGAACCCCACCCAATTGACAGAACAGTTACAAAAAATCTGTGGCGATAATAAATACCACCTTCCACTGGGTTCGGAGGTGGAATTCGGAGGACAATACCACAAAGCTTATAATAATATTCTATCAAATGTATATGCTCAAAAAAATCTCGATTTCAGACATTATAAACCGGCTACTTTAGAGAGACGAATTACCAAAAGGCTTAAATTAGTTGGTTTAAAAAGCTTGGCTGAGTATGCAGATTATATGCAAAGTAATCCAGAAGAAAATGAGATTTTAGCAAAAGAGTTTTTAATTCATGTCACCAAATTTTTTAGAGATAGAGAAGCTTTTGAGGTTATACAACATCAGGTGATTCCTCAATTATTTAAAAACCCTGACAAAATAATTAGGATTTGGGTAGCAGGTTGCTCTACTGGAGAGGAAGCCTATACTTTTGCCGCTATTCTTCACGAATTTTGTACGATTAATCATCTGAAACAAGATTTCAAAATATTTGCTACTGATCTTTCCAAAAATGCAATAACGAAAGCTGGTACCGGAAGATTTGGTACTCATATAGAATCAGATATACCTCATGCCTTATTAAATAAATATTTTTTTAAGATTGGGGATCATTATGAAGTTGCCAAGGAATTAAGAGAAAGGATCGTTTTTGCCCATCACAACCTGCTCAAAGATCCTCCATTCATCAATATGGATCTCATTTCCTCTCGAAACCTGTTAATTTACCTGGACAAATATGCTCAGGAAAATATTATAGAAAAGTTTACATATGCCCTCAATCCTAATGGATTTCTATTTCTGGGGCCGAGTGAGTCTATAATGAATATGGGTAATGAATATAATATTTTTGATAGTAGGTGGCGAATTTTCAGGCTTAAAAGTGTGCGAAAAAAACGTGTTTTGCCATTTAACTTAAAAGTCCATGAACAAGAATATCGGGAAAGGGACCTGGATTTTCACTCAATAAAAAAGGAAGAACCACTCCATGTAAAAACTTATCCTGGTGATTTAAACGAACGATTTGGAGAATTGATTTTAGACCATTATGCGCCCACCTGCATGATTGTTAATAAGGAATTGGAAATCCTACAATCAGTTGGAGACATGGATGAGTTTTTGGTTTTCCCCAGAAGTATTTCTCAATTCAATCTTTCAAAAGTATTACCAAATGACGTATTGGTAATCTTTAAGGATGGTATAAAAAAAGTATTAAAAGATAATATTACCTACGATTATAAGGAAGTTCCATTTTTTAAAAGAGATAGGAGTTTCAAACTGGATATTCGATTTATTCCCAAATGGTTTCATAGTACTAGTGAAAAACTAGTTTTAATTGAATTTTTGACAAAAACAGATGAAAATAATGAGATAGTTTCAAACTTTTTTTCAAAGGATAAATATGATGAAACCAGAGAGCAAAACCTTGAACTTGAGCTATTAGAAACCAAAGATCTCCTCAAAACAACTCAAGAAAAGTATGAAACTGCCAATGAGGAATTGCAGGCTACAAATGAGGAACTTATGTCCTCTAATGAAGAAATGCAAAGTACTAATGAGGAATTACAATCGGTAAATGAGGAATTGTATACTGTTAATTCAGAATTGAATGCCAAAGTAACAGAACTTACCGAATTGAACAATGATATCAATAACTTGCTTTCTTCCACTGATATCGGGACCATTTTTTTAGATATCGAACTAAAAATCAGGAAATTTACACCTGCAATAAATCATCACTTTAACTTGGTGCATAGTGACAAGGGCCGGCCGATTTACCATTTTGCTACTCATTTCGGATTCAATAAATTCAAAGATGAACTAAGCCATGTTTTAGAAACTTCCTCACCCACTCAGCATGAAATTACAAATGAGAAAGGAAGACATTACCTCATGAAAATAAATCCCTTTTTCACCTCAACCCAGGAAGTGAAAGGGATTGTGATTTCCTTCATTGATATTGAAAAAGTTAAAAAATTACAGACGAATGAAAAAAGGCTAAAAATACTCACTGAAACGGCCCCGGTAATGAAATGGTTGGTAAATGAAAAAAAACATTTCCATTTCTTTAACAATGCCTGGCTGGATTTTACAGGAAAGGAAATCTCCGATGTTGAAGGACAACAATGGTTTGAATTAATTCATCCTGATGATTTCGAAAAAAGTCTCAAAATTTTTGATGAGGGTTTTGAGAAAAAAGAGAAATTTGAGGTTGTTTACAGGTTAAGAAAAAAAGGGGGAAATTATAAATGGATGCTTAATAAGGCGGTCCCTTATTTTCATTCTTCAGGAATTTTAGAAGGATTTGTAGGTATTTGTATAGATATAACTGACAGGATTAAAGCGGAAGAAAAATTAAAGAAAAGTCAGCGAAAATACCGTTCCTTGTATAAAAAAACACCCGTGATGATGCATTCTATTGGGAGTGATGGAAAAATTATAAGTGCAAGCGAATATTGGTTGGAAAAAATGGGTTATCAGGAGGAAGAAGTAATAGGGAAATACTCTACTGAATTTTTGAGTAAAAGAAGTGCTGAATATGCTAAAATAACCCTACCTGAATATTTTAAAAAGGGATATTGTACAGATATTCCTTATGAGTTTATCAAAAAAAATGGTGAAACAATGGATGTACTTCTCTCTGCAATAGCCGAAAAAGATAGTACAGGTAAATTTTTGCGATCAGTAGCGGTAATCAAAGATGTGACGCTGGAAAATCAAACAAAGGAAAAACTAAAACTTATAAATGAAGTAGCAGAAATTGGTACCTGGGAGTGGAATTTTGAGGATAATAAGCTTACATGGGATAAGCATATGTACAAAATATTTAATCAAAATGAGAACTACCCCATTACAATTGAAAAATTTATGGACTTAATAAATCCTGATAAAGATAAATCAATTGAGAAAAAAATAGTTGCTACATTTAAAAATGAGGAAAAATTCAGTCTGAACTTTAAAATAGGAGGGGCAGGAGAAAATGATCAGGTTAATTTAAGAGGAAAAGCTTACAAAAAAGGAAATGTTTCCTCTAATGGCCACATAATAGGCATTTGTTTCAGGAACACAGGAAGTAGCCTTACTTGAAAGAGTATGGTATTGTTATTACAAAATTGAAATTATTCCTAAACCAAAACTTAAGTTGGAATATGAAGGGTATAGTTCAATTTTTTAATCATTCCTAAAACCAATTTTCGTTTTGGTATCGATCAATTAAGTTTGAAAGAATTTCCAATTCGTGTCCTTTTCCAGTTCCTTTTTTTGCATCAAAAACCTCCTCAAGTCTTTCCATTTATTCAACACTTCCAACACTTCTCTATGGTCCAAATCAGTCCACATTAATCACAATCCTTCTGTAATCGGTTAGGTTGGCTATGTCATTTTCATCTGTGACTTCCAGAATCAGATGAATTTCCTTTCCCTTGGCATCTTTTGGAATTTCAAGGGAAAATTGAGACTGGTTTGGATTTTCCAATGTGATTGGGTTTTCATAAGTCCCTGCCTCTTCATAAATCCACCATATAAAATTTATAGGATCTCCATCAGGATCTTTTGAAGCTGAAGCATCAAAATTGATGATTTCTCCCTGCTTTGTTTTTATATGATGAATCTTTTCGGTTTCATCACCATTAATAGCAGCTATTGGGTTATGGTTGGCCTCTTCATACTCGGCAACACACCAATCCATTCGGCATTTAAAATCATCAAAATAAGCTCTTCTCCATCTCCATACCGGAGTATAGGTATTTTCATAAAGCTTATTGTTAGAGGGGTCAGTCCATTTGTCTGCAACATCAATAAAGACCTCAAAATCCTCATAGTTTTCTTCATCTACTTTTACATTCTCATGCTTTGACCATGCATTTTTCTTTTTATCCCTGGAATATCTTCCACTCCATCCACCCCAATGTGGTTGACTTATATCAGTGAGTCCCCGGTGAATTAATCCCATCCATGGAATTGTACCTCCTCCTTCCAGGAAAACAATATTTCCTTTATGCATCTGGCGTAAAGGATATACTTTCCCAAGATATCCATGGTTTCCTATAATGTGAGTAAGTGTCCAGTGATGTTGACCCATGCTCGAATATTCGTAAGGCTCCCAGGTATATGGACCTAATTGAGTGGTGCTACCTTCTTTCCCTTCATTTGAATCCCAACTTGGCCCACCATAACAATAAGTCTGAAAATTGCTCCTTATCCAGTGGATTTCGGGAAATTTAGCGCAAATCCAGGCTCCTGCATTGTCCTGAGCTCCGTTTTCAAATACCCTTATTTTTTTAATCATGGCCTTAAATGCAGCATCCGATAATTTTGCCTTCAAATCGATTAATGCCTGTGCCAAGGTGTTTGAGCCTGCATTAACGACAATGTAGACCAGTCTGGAATCATTTTTTGTAAGGCTTTTAGCGATTAAATCCGAACCCTCAGAATTTTCACCTTCTCCCACACCATCAATTCCATACTCAGTTTGTCCATTAACCACAATAGAGCGCAAATAATCAGCCTGAGGCCAGCCTTCAGCATGTTTTAATAAATTAGGTCTAACCAATTCATACCCATCAATAATTTCTAAAAATAATTCAGGATGTAAAACTCGTCTGTAGGGCCTTTTTTCCTGAGGGTTGAGGTATTTACCCGTAACAGCAATTAATCCTTCCAGATCAAATTCATTGCTATACATGATCATATGCACCATTTGTTGCACCTCATCGGGTTCATTTCCCATATCTGCCAGAATAATAAGGCGGTGTTTTTCGGTCTGCCCATAAGTCAACTGAAAACTTAGGATGAAGGAAAACAGTAATACCAATCTCATTTTCATTTTTAGTTTTGTTTTGCTAATTCAATGTCCTTCTTTACTTCTTTAGTAAGTTTTATCCAATCAACATAACCCACCCTGTTTGTCCAGATAGGATTAATATGATTTTCTAATGCGATATCAATGTATTGTTCCCAACTTTCCAAAGCTTTTGTCAATTCTTTAACAGCCTCTTCCTGGTACTTTTTATCTCCCGAATTTCTATAAAGCTCAACATAAGTTGATCCGGCAATTTTGTGGGCATAATATTTACCCATATAAGAAATTGTTTTTATATCATTAAGGGTTGAGGATAACTCCTCGTTGCCCTCTGGATTTAAAGTAGCCTGCAACTTTAAGGCTTTATTGGCATGATCGTGCAGCATTTCTGATACTTCAACAGGACTTCTAAGCGAGCTGCTTTCCTCATTTAAGATCATCCTGGCATAATCTTGAATAGTTTGGTTGCCAGACTTCGGATGAACAGGGAAATTAATAAAAAGGTCCACATCATGAAATCCGGTTTCATTTTTTGCAGAGCGGGTAACATGACTTCTACAGCCTTCTATATACCACTGAAAATCTAAACTCCCCCAATGAAAGCCAGTTGTTACGGGATAAATCATAGAAGCTTCATGCCAGGCCTCAAATAACGTATTGGTATTGATATTTGGAAAATGCGTCTGTAAAATGGCGCTAAATCGTTGATCATCTATTTCCGGATTGTAACTCAATCTGCCCCAAATTAGCCAATGGTACCAATGCTTTTTTATTTCTAACTGGCGGGGCTCTTCTACATTTTTAGAGGTAAATTCTCTTCCCCAAACCCACTGATCAGAACCATAATACATTCCATTTGAAACTTCATAGGGGATATTTTTGATGAACTCTCTTACAAATTTTGGAGATCCCCACCTAAAATAATAAACATCGTCATTTCTGAGGGTCCAAATAGTTTTGAGCGAACCAATATTTTTTACAAATTCTTCATGATAAGGTTGGGTGGTTGAACTAAATACATGGGCTTTCGCATATTTAAAACTATAGATAAAATTAATATTTTTATGTTTAATAAGAGGTTCAAATTTTTGTTCAATGTATTCAGGATCAGCCTGATGCTGGCGATGAATAAAGGTAATCTTACGATCCGGCATTTCCTTGGCTGCATCCAAAACGCCTTCTGCATAGGTATCAAAAGCCCAGTTTTCCTTTTCCTCGAAGCTGACACCGTGCATATTTTCCCCAGTAGTAAGACCAATTCCAGCCAAATCAGGATAAGTTCTAAAAAGTTGGATAATACTTTTTCTAAAATAATCTTTGGTGACAGGATTATCAGCTTTGTCGGTAATACCATATTTCCCGTTTGTCCCATTCACAAAAATATTCCAGGTAACAAAGTAAAAATCTACATTTCTGCTTTTTCCATATGCCATTACCTTTCGCCAAAAGGCTATTTTTTCATCAATTGTAATCTTTTTCAATACTTCATAATTATCTAATATTTCTGGTGAATCAAGCCCTTGAGCACCAAGACTATAATACTCATCCCATTCCACTGTGGATCGATGTACGTTATCTAAGGCAATGTCGGGATATTCAGGGACTTTTATCAGTGAAGGAAAGGGATGAAGGCTCCAGCAGGAAATAAAGTTATATCTATCTTTAGCGATGTGGTCGATGTATGCTTTCCAAAAATCGAAATTCCACATTTCAGCAATATTATTCTGGGCGGCATCACTGGCATGACTATAACTTGGGGTTCGCAAATCAAGGGGAATATTAAATTTTGTGCCCCTCATTTTCATATAAGGATTTTCCCTTACTTCTTTTATGCCCTCCCATCCATAAAGTTTAATCTGCTCGGCTAGTTCAAGCTCTCCGTACATACTTCCAGCCGCATCAGAAGCGGTTAATCTAATTCTTGTTTTTCCTGACTTTTCAATTTTAAAGCCTTCCTGTTTTATCTCATTTTCTTCTGATAAAATGGAAATGATTAAATCAGCCTGATTCCCCTCAATTTGCTTCAATTGAAAGCCTTTTTCCAAAAGTGCTTCTTTAATTTCACTAACACCAAATTTGGTTTTATCATCCTGATTATCAATAGAATAAGTGATTTCATTTGTAGAAGAAGTACAACCGAAAATGATAGTACTTAGGGATAAAAAAATCAAAAAAAATGAATGTTTACAGGTATAGTTAGTAGTTCTCATATTTACCCTAATAGAAGTTGTTTTTAAGGTTATCACTTTTCCCTGGAAAAAGTGTACAACCTTAATACAGAAGGAGGAACAACTGTTTCTGGCTGTTTATAAAATCTTTTTTTACCTTCAGTCTCCCATCTAAGCACATAAAAAAGATCATCATTTTTATCTTTTAAAGAAGGTTTTAACCAGTGGACTGTCATTCCTGGTTCACTTCTTTGAGGCATTAGGAGTTCTTCCGGATATTCCGCTTTCTGGACTTCATTTACTTTTTTATCCTCAACAACATTGAATGGGTCCTGATTTACCAAAATTTCACCATTTCCTCTATTAATATGCCAATATTCTACTTTTATTCGATTGTTATGATCAATCTCCGCCTTTTTCAGTCTGATTTCGAAGGTTATGGAACCCGGTCCTGAAAATGCCCATCGGTAATCCCAGTGGGTAATTTGTTTTGTTATCCATTTGCCATTTTCCGTTTTGGCAATAAATAATTGATTATTCCCCTCCTCATCATATTTCATATACACTATTAACGGGTTTCCATTTTTATCAAAAAATAGGCGATAGGCTCCATTAATAAGCCCACCTCCCGGAGGTGCAGGATCAACGGTGAATTGTTTTGAATTTGGGGTAATGGGTAATTCAAATGTCTCCCCGGCAACCGTTTCCCAATTAATCAGGTCCTTACTTCGGGCATACGAAAGGTGATGATTGGTTTCGCAATGAGGTGTATTCCGCCAGAGCCAGGCGACATGAAAATTTCCATCGGGATCTAATCTGGGACCACTGGCATAAGCGCTCATTTGATTCAACCCATCGAATAATGGATTATTGGTTAACCTTTTGAATGATTTAGTTGATTCCTGGTAGATATTGGTAATGGTAATGCCATTCCCGCTCCCGCCTTTTCTGTAGGTAAAAACAAGTTGATTTTCCGCTGTTTTGATAAAGGTTGGATAAGTGGATTTCAATTCATCCGATACACTAACCAATGGAAATATTTTCGCAAATGAAGAAATGTCATACGGTTTTTTGGTAATAAAATAGGTCATGGAATCATTGTGCATATTTGCCGCAACATGAATACAATTATCCCTATCCAGCGCCATCACAATTCTGTTATGGCTATCCCAGCCTACTTTGGTAGGTAAGGATTTCCTTTTCCATTTATCCTCAGAAAGTTTTCGGGTAGCAACTGTTAAACTTCTGTCTTTGTTATAATAAGCCACAATCTGCCAGTCCCCATCCGAAATAAAACTAAAACTCACTGGAAAATCAGCTGGAACCGAATCAATATCTACTATTTCCTTAGCTTTATAATTAAACTTTTTTTCACTTACCTGGGCAAAAAGTATGTTTGAAAATACCAGAATGAAAAATAGATTAATTGTAGTTTTGATAAGGTATGTCATGGTATTTAAATTTTTGCCCAATTTGATTTTAGTTTTTATGCAATTTTATCATTTCGCTACCCGCTAATAAAAAAGCACCTGTACCGTAATTCTGCCAGCTGTCTTTGTTTGCGGGTTTTGGGGAATCGCCAATGTTTTGTACCCAGCCCACCATTCCATTATCCTGCTGGCATCCTCTCAGCGCTTTCCAGGATTTCTGAACTACAGGTTTATAAGTATTTTCTTCCAACAAGCCATTGTTAATTCCCCAGGCAATGGCAAAAGTGAAAAATCCACTTCCACTTACTTCCCCATGATTATAGGATTCTGGTGACAATAAACTGGTTCTCCATAGCCCATCCTCATGTTGGATTTCCTTAAGCCGTCCTGCCATGGTTTTAAACAAATCTTCATAAAATGGCCTGTGCTTGTAATCTTTTGGCATATTGTCCAGAATTAAAGCTAATCCGCCTATTACCCAGCCATTGCCTCTCGACCAGAATATTTTCTTACCATTTTCCTCTTTTAAATCGCTACTATCTCCCTTCCACACATATCTTAAATCTCTGGCAAACAATTTTTCTTTCTGATCAAAAAGTAATTCATATGTTTCCAGATAATATTTATGCATCATATCAAGATAGGTAGAATCATTTTTCAATTTGGCGTAAGCTGTAAGTACAGGAGGAGTCATAAATAAAGCATCACACCACCACCATAATATAATTTTACCTCCTTTTGCGGTTCCTTCTTTCCAGGCATGAGGCTTGTACAGGTGATCTTTAATGATGCTACCGGTGGGTTGTAGATTCACACCATCTATGCCAATGGATTTTAAGTAAAGGTAAGAGGCACAAATTGTCAGGTCATCGGCATGATAGAAGCGTTCCCAGGGTTTCCATTCGTTTCGAATACTCATATCTTTGAGCGCATTGAGGAAATGCTCATCCTTAGTGACTTTGTGGGCTCGGTAGACCCCTGTGTAATACGCACCATTTGTCCAGTCGGTGGGCGCTTTGGCAAATATTGGATTGGCTTCCTGCCATTCAAGGGCCTTAATCATGGCACTTTGATCATCTAGACCCGTAATACCCTTTTTAGGGGTATTACAGCCGGCTATAAAGCCTAAAATGATAATTAAAAATGGTATAGGTTTTAAACAATTATTCATACGGTATTTTAAAATTTATTTCTTTAAATTTCCAATCACTCACAAATCACCTCGCTAAATTCTGCAGTATTTGTTACGGTGGATTCATCCAGTGATTCTAAGAATAAGGCGAACTTATCTATTCCATGACCATAGGATCTGGCTGAAATTTGCATGGTATAAGTCCCGGCTTCATCAAACATTACATAAATTAAATGAGGATCGTTATCATAGGTTCTAGCCTGCCATTTGAAATCAACATCATTTCCGCTACGATATACCTTAAACCAGCCATCTTGTGAAGCACCTTCGGGATTAGGAGTCTTGCCACTTCCTTTTGGATACACTTTAGTACCATTTTTTTCTGCATAGAAATCGCTTGCATCCGGAAATTTGAGCCAGGTATCATTATGCTCTGTGCCATTTGTTCCTATGGTAACAGCCGAATTCCAGATAAACTGGTAAGTCCCTGGAGTAGAAATTTTAATTTTAAATGTGGCAAGATCGGAACCTGGCCTAGGAAAAAAATCTCCATTGTTCCAAACCATATAACCCCTCCCGGAAGTATTGACATTTCCTGTTTTAAGTTCCCAGCCATTGCCAAATTTCGCATTTTCAAATTCAACTTTTACTACGCCATCTTTTTCAATAAACACAAATTTTGAAGGGTCATTACAGGCTATAGCCTCAGCAGTTACAGCTTCAATTACATTGGAATTTTCAGATGTTTTTTCGCCTTCAAATAGGCCACGAGCCCTTATAAAATAAGTTGTGGATGGAGTTAAATCCTGAATGGTAATTTCAGAATTCGATGCTTTGAAGCCATTGTAATCCGGTAGGATCTCCGTAAAACCTTCATCCAAAGCCACATCGATTTGGTAATCGGTCGCATCTTTCAGGTCTTCCCAATCAATCTTTAAATCTGTGCTATTCACAGTAATTAATCTCAATTCCGGGATAGGTAAACTATTGTCTGGTTCGGGTTCATTTTCATTGCAACCGGAAAAGTTTAAGATTAAAAAGCTGGTAATAATAAGTTGAAAGACTTTGTTGGTAGGTATTTTTCTCATTTATGAATTTAAATTAAAATAATGAATAGAAAACTTCTTCATTAATATCATGCTTTTAAAAACATGGAAGTCAGGATCATTTACTATTCGTTCTAAAAAAAATAAAGAGGAGGAATTAAACATTGAATTCCTCCTCTTTCAAAACTGCAATTTACCAGCCTGGATTCTGGCCTAAATTCGGGTTTTGGGATATGGCATTAACCGGTAATGGCCATAAATAATGTTTATTTTCATCAAAAACCGGAGGCCAATATGGTCCGTTTTTCCTCACATCAATATAAGGTACGCCATCTACTGTGGTTACTTCTACATTATCATCTGCTCCTGCATATCGGGTTTTAGCTGCCTCATCCCACCGAATTCCAAGGTCAGACTCGGTCAGTTTTTTACCCCATTTCCATCTTCTGAGATCGTGATATCGATGACCTTCTAAAAATAGCTCCACACGTCTTTCTCTCCTGATTTCAATAATGATTGAAGGTAATCCATCATTAGCATACCTGGGATCCATCGGAGGGTTAATATTTAAGGGTGCCATAGCAACTCTTTCTCTTAAAAGGTTAATACTCATATCCAAATCAGCCTGAGTAATCGTTCCCAATTCCGCCTTTGCTTCGGCAAAGTTTAATAGGGTTTCGCCCAATCGGAGTGCCGGAGGCGCACAATTATGCTGATCTCTTGGCGAGCCCTCATCTTCTGCATTCCAGTGTTTTACCACATGATAGCCTGTATTGGAGCGGTTTCTTCCTCCCCCGTCTTGACCGGTAATAATCGGATAGGCACGATCAGGGTCCCTTGCATAGTCCATTTTTGCCTGATCTTCCGGATGTAATACACATTGTCTAAGGCGTAAATCCCGGTTCATAAAAGTAGTTTCAATGGAATCATCTCCCACATAAAGTGGTGAAAGGGAAATGGGTAACCCATCTTCACAAAGTACATCATCTACAAAGCTTTTTGTTGCTCCACCATTATAATTCCAAAACAGCCTGGAAGCGAAATGACCATTTATAAGCGGCTCATATTTTCTCCAATAAATGACCTCCGGATTTCCTACCTGCGATTGGGTAGAGAGTAAATACCGGTAATCTTCATCTGGTTTTCCTGTATTATAGAGCGTAAAACCGCCATTATTCATCAATTCCAAAGATGCATTTACGCATTCTGTCAGCCATTTGTCCGGATCACTTCCACCGTGGTATTTTCTCCAGGTTCCTTCAAAAAGACAAATTCGGGATTTTACAGCCAATGCTACCCACTTGTCCACTCTTCCGGGGTCTTCACCATCACCCCAATCTTCCGGCAGGTGAGCTACAGCAAAGTCAAGATCAGCTAAAACTTTATCCATTACCATTTCCCGGTCATCGCGCCCTGCATAAAGTTCTTCTGCATCGATATTAAGGGATCTGTCAATCCATTGCATATCTCCAAATCTGGAAACTTTATCTGCATACCACCATCCTCTAAAAAGTCTGGCTTCGCCTTTATATTTATTGATGGTCTCTTCCTGTAGTTCCGCTCGATCATAATTTTCCAAACCAAAATTGATTGCTCTTAAAAATGCCCACCCTTCTGAATTATAACCTTGTAACCTTGCATTATTTTCTACTACATGGTATCCCATCCTTATTTTGGTGAATTCATTTGATCTTGCATGAGTAGGAGCCAGGTTATCACTGAACTGATCATTCCACCATATTCCACCTTGAAACTTTACACCTTCGGTATTCAGGCCATCTAAAATAGGAATTTTTTCGTCATCCTTGGCTCGGTTATACAGCCCATTATTGTAGTTCTTCAAGTCAGTTTCCGTTCTCCAATAGGTTTCATTACTCAATTCGTCTAATGGAGCCTGTTCCAAAAAATTATCATCACAACCTGTTGCAATCAATAACAACAAGAGGGAGATTATATATTTCATCAAAATATTTTTCATGATTCTTCGATTTTAGAAATTAAAGTTTAAACCCATGGTGTAGCTCCTGAATAGCGGATAGTTTATGGAATTATCAAAAACATATTCAGGGTCCAATGGTTTCCGGATTTTGGTTGCCTCCCACAAGTTTTCAGCCCCAACATAAGCTCTCAAATTCGATAACCCGATTTTACTCACCAAATCTCTAGGCAGGTTATAACTCAGGGTAATATTCTTTAACCGGATATAAGAAGCATTCTGCAAATACCTGGTTTGTGACACAAAATTCTTTGCATCATATTGCATCTGGGGGAAATAGGCATCTCTGTTTTCAGGAGTCCAAGAATTTTGTGGCCATGAAATATCTCCATTTCTTGACCTCCATGGGAAAAACCAGGTCCAATTTCCTGCACTTGGGTAGTAATCTCTTTTGGCAACTCCCTGAAAGAATACACTTAATGAAAAACTTTTATAAGTTGCCCCTGCATTTAATCCCAGGGTATACCTTGGACTGTTATTTCCAATAATTTTTCTATCACCCGGATCACTGGTTGTATTTTCTCCCTGGCTGATGATGCCATCATTATTCAAATCCGCAAACTCAAGATCACCAACCATAAAATTATTCCCTAACCGAGATTGATCAGGAATATTCGCCAGTTGCTCTTCATCCTGAATCATTCCTACAGTCTCGTATCCCCATATTTCCCCAAGTTTCTGTCCTACATAATACTCAGAAAGGGCTCCTGTAGGATTATCATATTTGGTGATTTCAGCTGTCCAGTCGGCCAGGTTTAGATCGGCAAAGTAGCTGAAATCTGTGCTTACATTATCTTTCCATTTTATGGCCAGCTCCCATCCTTTTGTCCGAAGGTCTGCTCCATTTTCAGCCGGTGGAGCTGTACCCAGAGCCATTGGATATTCTCGTCTTAATAACATATCCTTGGTATCCCTGGCATAAATGTCAAAAGAAACCTGGAATTTACTATTGAATAGCGCCAGATCTATCCCTATGTTTTGGGTCACTACTTCTTCCCACGTCAGTGTTGGACTTACCAGCCCAGGAGGATTAATGAAGGGAATCTGACCAGAACCGAGAATCACAGATGAAAATCCGCTATTCATGGTAGGGATATATGGATAATAATCCTGCGCCTTACTTCGGTATTTCCTAATGTTCTGATTTCCCAATGATCCATATGAGGCTCTGATTTTCAGATTATCAATAAAGGATCTGGTAGAAGCCATAAATCCTTCTTCAGAAATTCTCCAACCTACTGAAACGGAAGGGAAAAATCCAAATCGATCATTTTGGGGAAATCTGGAAGTACCATCATATCTACCATTCGTTTCAAATAAATATCGGTCTTTAAAAATATAGTTGAACCTGTAAAAGACTCCTCTGATCGTTGCCCTATTCTGGCCTCCTCCAATAGTTTGCAAGCCACTAGTAGCCCCAATATCTGTTATTTGTGGAGAGATCACCGTACCTGAAGAACCATTTATTGTTGAGTTATATCCCCACTCCTGGTTATAACCTACCATTGCCTTGATATAATGATTGCTCCAATCTTCAATTAAATATTCTGCATAGTTATTCCAGACATAATACTGATTGTATTGTTTTCGAATACTTATTACATCATCACCGGTAGTAAACAAAGGGTTTGCCTGGTCCAATTCAAAACTCACCAATTGGTATGGCAATTTCGAACTTTGGAAGTTCTGATTGAATATATTATAGGAAAAATTACTTTTTACAGTTAACCTTTTTATGGGTGTCAGGGTAACTCCTGTATTCATCCATAGATCCTGATTGGTATAAATTTCCCTGCCTCCCTGTGCCAAATCGGCCTTTATGGTAAATGGGTTATCCCAAAACATGCCTTCATATTGTTCGTATCCTTCAATTTTTGGTACCACAAAAGCCCGAATTGGTTCGGTTCTGATTAAATCATTGATACTGGATTGAGAAGGTTTATCGGATTTCTGAATATTTACTGTTACCTGTTGGTTAATTGCAAACCAGTCCGCTACCTGGAAGTCTCCTTTCAAAAGGATATTGTAGCGTTTAAAATTATCATTTCCTTCACTGTTCAGGTATCCGTCAGTATTTAAATATCCAAAAGAAGTGTAATAATTGGCTTTATCCGATGCACCTGAAATAGATACATCATACTTCTGTCTTGGGGATACATTATCCAATAACTCAGTATTCACTCCAGTTAAACCATACTGTTCAAACCTTCCGTCCACTACAGCATAAGGATCATTATTGGCAGGATCATCCCAATATTGTTTTAGCCTGATCATATAATCCTCACCATAATAAGGGTTTTGTCCCTCTCTTTCCTGAACTAAGTTTCTATCCAAAGCATACTCATATCCATTGGTATATGGTTCAACATGCCATATAGGTTTATTCCAGGAAAACTGAGACCCTACACTTACATTTATTCCCTTTTTGCCTTGCTTTGTTTCTACTAAAACAACTCCAAAGGCCGCACGAGCTCCATATATGGCGGAAGCAGCACCGTCTTTTAGTACGGTAATATTTTTGATATCCTCAGGATTAATTCTATTAATATCCATTGGAACATTATCAACTAAAATCAAAGGGGCACCTCCATTGATAGATTCGTACCCTCTAATATTGAATTGAGCACCTTGGGAAGGATCTCCATTAGGAACTGTAATATTTAAGTTCGGAATTAATCCTTGCAGGCCCTGACCCACACTGATAATAGGCCGGCTTTCCAGTTTTTCCCCTGAGGCAACATCCACTGCACCTGTAAGGTTTACTTTTTTTTGAGTGCCATATCCGACTACAATTACTTCTTCAAGTTGCTCCAGATCCTGTTCCAAAACTATATTGATCTCAGATTGCGTTCCGACCACAATCTCCTGAGAAGTAAATCCAATATAACTAAACTTTAGTGAACTACCTTCAGGGACAGCTAAAGAATAATTTCCATCCATATCACTGGTAGTTCCAGTGGTAGTCCCTTTTATTAGTACACTCACCCCGGGAAGTGGCTCTCCATCTTCACTCGAAGTAATTTTACCCCCAACTTTTATTTGATTAATATCAATGTCAATAAAATTCTTGGGAGCTTTTTTCAAAATGCCCACATCCTTCACATGGATTGTATTATCTACTCTTTTGAATCTTAGCCCTGTTTTTTTTGAAATCATCTTTAAAAGGTCAGCTACAGAAACGTGCTCTGAATTGATATTTATCATTTCAGCATTCTGCAAAAGATTTCTCCTGTAGGAAAAATTAAAACCTGTCTGGTTTTCAACTTTTGTAAAGGTTTCTTCTAAGTTGGCACTCTGAAGATTAATGCTCACATAAATCTCTTCTAAACTATTTTGAGCCTTACCTTCTCTGGCCATGAGCAGGCTACCCAAAAGAGATTGAAGAAAAATTCCAATTATGGCGTATTTTGACATCATAATTATTTGCCGTATAATTTTCAATTTCATATTTTTACTATGTTTTTGGTGATAAACTTTCATCAATTTCAAGTTTCAACTACTTTGATTGCCCTCCCTCTTCCCCAAGATTGAGGCAATCAGGTAGTTTTTGTCAGTAATCCTTTACTGATATGTTCACTTGTTTTTTATGAACTATTTTGATAATTATATTCCATATTGCATTGAATTATTTATTAAAAAATTACTACTGTGTCCTTATCTATTTCAAATTGAAAGTCCAATGAAAAACTAATACCTTCCAAAACACTTTCCAGGGACCTGTTTTCAAATTTTCCGGTAAAGTCATATTCTATTTTGACATCTTTTTTAAGCAAAAAATTAACCCCATACCATCTTTCTAAAACATTCCTGATTTCCTCAAAGTCAGCATTCTTAAAGTATATAATGTTGTCTTTCCAGGCCAATTCTTTTTCCATGTCAACTTTTGCATGTTTAACTTCTGATTCCGATTTGTTATAAATTGCACTTTCATTGGGTAATAAAACCAGGCTCTCTTTGGAAGGAACTTTTACCCCAACTTTCCCACTTAAAACAGCAACTTGTACTTTGTTATCTTCAGGGTATGCCCTTACATTAAAAGAAGTTCCTAATACTTTTGTCCGGATTTTTCCAGAAATTACAGTGAATGGTTTTTTAGGATTTTTTGCCACTTCAAAAAAGGCTTCCCCCTCTAAATACACTACTCTTTCATCATTGTTAAATACCTTCGGATATTTTAGGGTGCTTCCAGAATTTAACTTTATCACAGTTCCATCTCCAAGAAAAATAGTAGCTTTTTGCCCTAATTGGTTGGTTTTTTCCAGGTAGACTACTGCTGTTTTATTCTCCTCTTTTTCATTCTGAATAAACACCAGGTAGGCAAAGGCACACACTAAAATCGCAGTAATTGCCGCAGCATATTTCCACCATAATGGATTTGAAGATGTTTTTACATGTACAGGGTATGGTTCCTGAACTCCCACTTTAATTTTGTTCCATAAAACATCCACCTCACGCTCAACCATGTTTTCTTCCTTAAAACTGATGGAAAGAAGAACTTTTTTAGCCAAATCAACAGCCTCTACTCTTTCAGGGTTGTCACCCATCCATTCTTCCCAATATTTATCCGATTGGGAATCTGGATTTTTTACCCATTGTTGAAATTGAGGATGCTCAATGAGTTGATCAACATGTTTTTCTTTATTCATGGTTTTAAATGCTCTTTTAATTAAAAGAGAGGCACTTATTTAAAACCTACTCACTTAGATGGAAAAAAATATAAAATAAAATCAGAATAGAGATAAGCAACCTCTTTTTTAAAAGATTAATCGCCCGATTGAGTAAATTATAAACAGATTGAGGATTCATTTCAAATATTTCTGCTATTTCCTGACAAGAGAGCCCCTCATAATACCTTAAGTATAATGCTTCTCTTTGCCTTTCCGGCAAACTATTAAGTTGATTTAATAAATTTTGATTTTGTTCTAACTGTCTTTCCTCATTAATCTTGGTTCGTTCGGGAGAAAAAACTATTTCGAATCGGACATTTTTTTTATTAATTTCAGTTAACCGATTAGCCTTTTGCAACTCTGGGATAAGCTTTCGTCTAAAAGAAATTAATAAATATGATTTAAGATTTTTTACAGATCCCAATTTTTCTCTATACTTCCATAGCCCTGTAAATAGCTCTTGCATACAATCTTCTATTAATTCCCTTTGATTGGTGAATTTCTTTCCATAGTTAAACAGAACCTGCACATACCGCTGGTAGATTTGGTGAAAAGCAATGCTACTTCCTCCCTGAAGATCAGTCCAAAGTTCTTCATCTGAAAGTATATTGTTATTTAGTTGATCAGAATTTTCATCACCAGAAATGTTGTTAAATAGAGTAGTTTTCATTTTCATTACTTAAGGGAGTTTCCTAAAGTACCAAAAATAAAATTCTAAACAAAGCTTGTCGATTAGATTCAAAGTTGAGGAGGTAAAAAAAATTGGAGGTGCAGGTTACGAATGTCTTCATAAGAAGGCATTCATAACCTACTCTTCCTTATACCACACCTAACCTCCATTAAATTTTTTCAAGGCTAACAAAAATTCCGTAGTGTTCACTATCTTCCAGTGAGGTATGATACTTAAGTTTACTGATCCTGTAAAACAAATGATTTATTACCAAATCGGATTTAATACAAACTGTTATTTCATCAACAATTTATGCGTTTTCGTTACTCCACTAAAATTATCCCTTACTTTTATCAGATATAAACCTGAGGTAAATAGATTACCGGCCTGAATTTTTATGGTATTTTGGTTTGTTTGAGTTCTATATAGCAAACTTCCATTCGAATTAAAAATTGATATTTCGGCATTGGAAATATTTCCTAAACTAATATTGAAATAATTATTTGCTGGATTAGGATAGACCCAAATATTTTGCTCTGAGCTTTCTTTTTTTGTAGGGGTAACTTTAGATTTTGAGACCGCAACTCTGGAAGAAGAAGTGTTTACCTTTGAAAAGTTTATCCAGTTAAGGTTATATCCATTTCCAGTAGAATTAATTTTCATTATCTGAACCCCGGAAGACGGAATATTGATGTTTCTGGAAACAGTGGTATAAGAAGACCAGTCACCGGTAGCCGCTTCACTTACATTATCAACCGTAACCCCATCAAATTGTAATTGAAAATTTAAACCATTCAATCTAGAAGCATAGCGAATTTCCACAATATAATCCCCAGGCTCCAGTACGTTTACATCGTATTCCATCCAATCTCCTGTATTAATATACCCGACAATGGCATCGTCATGAGTATCCCCTGTACCAATTTGTACCCCATCCTGACGATCAAATTCTTCCGCTTCTATTTGTCCTGAAATTATTTTATCTACTGGTGAGGTTACTGTAATGGTAATGGAAGCCTCTCCTATATTTCCTTCATTATCTGTGGCAATTGCTGTCATCGTATGTACTCCTGGGGTTAATCCTAATAATTCGTCAGGATTGGGAGAATTTGCATGCCCCCAATCATAAGTGGCAACACTTTCACGTCTGATTAAATTGCCATCGATAAATAATTCAACAAAAGAAATTGATCCGTCAGCATCGGAAGCACCCACTTGCACAATGAGTTGATCATAGCCCGCCTCCAATGTAATATCTCCCGAAGGTGAATTAAAACTAACAATAGGGAGAATGGCCGGGCTTCCTACAGTTACGGTAATACTTTCTGAAGCAGAATTTCCAGCAGCGTCTTTTGCTACTGCAGTAAAGGTATGATTCCCCTCCGATAAACCTAAAGTTTCGGTTCTGCCTCCATGCCCCCATTCGTATGGATCTACCGATTCTGTCCTAATGAAGGTACCGTCAATATACAATTCTACATTTTCTACACCTGTATTATCTGTAGCATCTACAAGCACATACAAATCGCTATAATCAACATCTACATTTATATCCCCACTTGGTTGGTTAAAAGAAACCACAGGTGGAGTAACATCTTCTGTAGAACCAGAATCATCAGGCCCATAATAAGGCCATCTATTAAGGTAAGATGGTTTGTTTGCCAAAAATAAAGAGGCCGGAATATCAGCGTCAGAGGCTAAATCACCCCACAGGGTATTACCATTTCCTCCCTCGCCATCAATATCTACAATATTTGCTGCTGTAAAAGTATTTTCTCCAGGATTACCCTCTTTAATTGCAGATGTTCCACCAGTCAGTTCATTGCCAATAATGCTCATATATTCCACATAGGCATTTTCGCTACCAACTTTACTGGTTGCATGATTTCTAAACCACATGGTATACCTGGTACCCCAACTCTTTAAAGGATTGGCATCATCGTAAATCTCACTTCCATAATTTCCTTCAAAAAGATTATTATGACAACCTTTGGAGTTATGTTGACCGAAATCTGCGTAATGGTTATAAGGCGGAAGCGCTCTGTTATATGCAATTACACAGTGATCAGTACCATATTGGGTAGCAAAATGGTGACGTAAATCAGAAGCAACATTATTAATGATATGGCAATTGGTACTAAAATTTATTTTAATTCCATATTGATAGCCACCGCCACCTCCATAATTACCATATAAATTATTACTGTGCAAAATTACCTCTCTACCTCTAAAAATCTGAATATGTGTAGCATAGGCCTTATTACTTTCTATATTAGAAATTTCTACATTCTGCACCGTATTTAAAGCCATATTATCCGCTTTTCCAGATGAAGATGGATCAGTGGTCATTTCCATATAAAAGTTATGAAAACGAAGGTTTTTCTTATAATTACATTTTTCAATTCTAGCATGATCTTTTAAAAAGGGGATACCAAATTTCATATCTAATGTAAGTGTATTACCGGATTTCCCGATAATCTTAAATATCTGTGTTTCATCTCCGCTTGCACCGGGCCTGGTTACGGAACCTGCCTGGTAAATAATAAAATAATCTCCAACATTTAAATCACTTGTTGAATTAAGAGTAGCCGTATTATCGCCTCTTGACACATTATTTTGCAAAGTGTAGTTGCCTGATCTTGAGCCTCCAGCAAATATTTTCCCAGGTGTACTGCCTCCCTCAAGCATAAACTTAGTAGCACTTCCAGCTCCAACAATTTGAATGTCACCTTTAGAAATATTTAATGTGGATTTGATCTGAAAAGTCCCTGCAGGAAAATTCAGTATTCGTTTTCCGCTGCCCCCATCAATAATTGCTTCCACTTTGTCTACGATATCTTGTGATGAACCTGGAGTAATGCCATGATTGGTTACATCAATAGTGGTCCAACTTCCAGAATCATCCCATTCCAAATTTTGCCATCCATTTTCAGCTATTCTATTGGCAGGAATGTCTCCGTAATCGGTCACTTCAATTTGAGCAAATAATTGCTGTAAGCTTAATATTAAAAAGAAAAAAAACGTAAGTGAATGTTTCATAATAATGATAAGGTTTTAGTTAAGTTTTAATTCAGGATCAATAAGTTATAGTCGTTTCTATCTGTAATACTTTTGTGCTTTGTAAAAGAAATCTCACCAGAAATGGTCCTCACAACACTCGGAAGTAATAGGCATATTTATGATTTGCATTGGATTTGAAATATCATTAAATGTGCTTACCTTAAAAACTATATTACCAATCAATTAAAGGCAATCTTATATACTGAAGCTTCTTCTTATGAATTCCTGCTGACCTAATATTTTTCTGTTTACCTTAGCCTGTAACTCGAGTTTCCACTGTTCTCTTTTGGGTTACCTCCGCCTGGTAAATCATAAATATTTGTTCATCAAAATTTTCAAAAAGTTCTGAGTTCCTTGAGTTTTGGCAATATCTTCCCCAGGTCGAAAGTGCATGTTTGGCTCCACTTTTACCTTTTTATGGTGGCTATCCGATCTTTCAAATATTTGTTCTATTTAGAGCCCGGATTTACGACCTATTGTATGGTTTGAGAAATCTTAATAAGTTGATCAACTTATTTGTGTTTATTCATAGCTTTAATCTAAAAGAGAAAAGCTTTTTTAAAACCTACTCACTTAAAAGAGGAAATAATAAAAAATAATCATTAGGTGTTGATGGGTGAACAGAAAATTCCCATTGGGCAAACATATAAACATAACCTCAGAAATTCGTTGGGGTAGTGGGGCTATGGAACTATAAAGAATTTTTTGGGATGGGCAGTTTTACTTGAAATAAAAAGACTACCCAAACGCTATTTAACATTTTACCACAAGACTTACTAAATACCCAAATTCAAGATCCGGGAGGCAACGGAAGGAGGGACTTATCAATGCGAAAAGTAGGAAAGATTAATAAAATGGAAAATTAAATTTCCGAAATAATACGAGCTGAAATTTCTTTGCCCTCAGAATACAGTTTTCCCCAATTACAAAGGCTTTCAAGAATAGGAACTAAATCCCAACCTTTATTAGTCAAAACATATTGAATTCCAACAGGAACTGTATTTGGAATTTCCTGCTTCAGCAAAATGGCGTGATTTTCTAATTCCTTAAGTTGCCTTGCTAAAACTGCTTCTGAAATATTAGGCAGTTCTTGCTGTAATAAATGAAACCGATGATTTCCCTGAGAAATGGAATAGACAATCTGAGATTTCCAACGACCACTTATCATCGCAATTGCTGAATTCAACTCACAGACTTGAAATAAAAATTGTTCATTTGCAAAATTAGTTGATTGTTTCTTCCTCATAATCAATAGTTTAAAGACTAACAATTTTGTTAGTTATTGTTTCAAAAACAGTGTTTGAAGACCTTTGTCAAAAATACAAAAAATGAAAAAAATCGTATTAGTTCCATTAATTATAGTTTTGACACAATCACTTTTTGCACAAGAAATTTTCAGAGTTTCATCAGAAAACCTTGAAAGAAAAGTTCCAATTCTTGTACAAAAACCAAATAATTATCAAACTTCAAAAAATTATCCATTGGTTTTTATGCTTCACGGATATAGTGAAAATTATAAACAATGGAACAAAACAACCAATTTAAAAAAATTGGCCACTGATCACCAAATGATTTTAGTATGTCCGGAGGGCTTTGCCTACTATTATTTAAATAGTCCAAATGTTGAAAACTTGCAATATGAAGATTTCTTCTTCAAAGAACTTTTCCCAAAAATCTTGAAAAAATACAACATTGATGAAAAGAATATTTTTATCACAGGCTTGAGTATGGGGGGGTATGGAGCTTTAAGTTTTTTTATTAAACATTCCTCCCTTTTCAATACCGCAGCCTCAACAAGTGGAGCATTGGAATTAGAGTATAATAATTTTAAAAAAATCAGTCTGAATTTCTTTGGAAGTGAACGAATGATAAATGATTTGGAAAAGACCCTAGGTAACCAAAAGGAAAATGATTGGAAAAAATTTAGTATTTCGTTTTTACTTAAAAGCCATAAGAACTTTGCTAAAGGATTTTTTGTAGACTGTGGCTTGGAAGACCCTTTGCTTTCTAATACTCTAATAATTAAAGATTTAGCTTTGTCGAAAAAACTGCCTATTAGATATTCAATTCAACCTGGAGAACACAACACGGAATATTGGGCTAAATCTATTGAATATCATTTTGTTTATTTCAAGCAAAATTTAATAACGGAATAAAAACAGGTATCCAAAATGTAAGAAAATACAATCGCTTTTGTCCAAATCAGACACCTTTGTTAAATCAGCCTTTGCCGTCAAGCTGGTTAAATGCTTTATAAAATAAAAACAAATATTTCCCTGAAAGAATATTCCATATCGGACATTATTATATCCAATCCAAAAGAAAAATTTTTCTTGATCGGGATTTTGAAGGGAGAGAAGAGCCAATGGAGAATGGCCGCCCAAACACGACTTTTATTCACTTGTTTGGTTCACGAAAAGCAAAGAAATTAATGTAATCAATTTTCTAATCCATGATGAGTTAGTTCACGCTCAATTTTATCCATATTCGGAAGAATACTTAAACTAATTGAAATAATAATTTATTTCGATTAGCTCATAATAAATTTAATTTATACTTTTGCAACACTGTTGCATTAATATTTGCTATGCAGAAGTTGAAGAAGCATTTGCGTTCATGATAAAAAGTTATAGTATAAAAATTTTAGTGTTTGCTTTAGGTATGGGTTTTCTGTACAGCTTTTCATACGGGCAAACATATTACCAGTTCGAGGGTGTTGTGGTTGATGAAAACAACCAGCCTATAACAGGTGCTTCTGTAATGGTTTATGCCATCAAAAGAGGTGATGTAACCGATGCTGATGGTTATTTTAGGATTGAAAATTTATTGGAAAGTACGCACAATGTTGAGGTTTCTTTTTTAGGGTATGAAACATTAGTAAAGGAGGTTTCTTTTAAAAAAAACAAAAAATTTAAATTTCAATTAAAAGAATCTTCGATTAAGTTGGAGGAGGTTGTGGTTGAAGATAATTATGCAGAACATAAGAAAAGGGAAACATCACTAAATATTGATGTTGTTGATGATGATTATTTGAAACAAAATCTGGGTGGGAGCTTAATGAAATCCCTTGAAAGACTAGCAGGTGTAACCACTATTGATATTGGTTCGGGACAGTCAAAACCTGTTATTCGAGGTCTTGGTTTCAACCGTGTGGTCGTAGTGGAAAACAACATTAAACATGAAGCCCAACAATGGGGTGCAGACCATGGTCTTGAAATTGATCAATATGCAGTGGATAATATTGAGGTGATTAAAGGCCCATCCTCCCTTATGTATGGTTCTGATGCAATTGGAGGGGTTGTTGACATGAAAAACAAAAGCGTTCCGGCAGAAAACTCGTTCGGTGGAATTATAGATTTATCAGGTAAAACGAATAATAATTTCTTAGGTACTTCTGTTTCGTTGTTTGCCCGAAAAAAGCACCTTTTTGCTATTGTAAGAGCTACTTTACTTGATTTTGGAGACTATAGAGTCCCGACAGATAGTGTAGATATTTATAATTTTCGTGTGCCCTTGTATAAAAATCATTTACGTAATACAGCTGGTAAGGAGCAAAATCTTCATACTTCATTCGGAGTTATTAAAGATCGATTTCAAAGTAGATTTTATGTAAGCAATGTCAATAGCAAGGGGGGATTTTTTGCGAATGCTCATGGTTTAGAACCTCGAAATGTGGATCACGAAGAGCATGACAGGTCAAGTCGAGACATATTGTATCCGTATCACAAGGCAAATCATTTTAAAGTTATCAATAGGAGTTCCCTTTGGTCGGAAAACTGGGAACTTGAGTTGGATTTAGGTTTCCAAAACAATTTTAGAGAAGAGTGGAGTGTTTATACACAGCACGGTTATATGCCTGCGGTTTTTCCTGAATCTTTGGATTTTAATCCGGAAATTGAACGTCAATTTGATAAAGATATATATTCTGCGAATATAAAATTCCTTTATAGATTATCTAATAAAATAGAGCTAAATACAGGGATTAATTCTGAATATATGGATAATGAAATTGGTGGACGTGGTTTTATTATTCCCTCCTTTGAACAATTAAATCTAGGTGGTTATTTTGTTGCAAAATATAATTTTTCTGAAAAAAGTCTTCTTCAAGCAGGAGTTCGATATGATTATGGCAACATAAATACTGCTCAATACAATGATTGGTTTGCTTCGCCTATTTTGGAAAATGGTGATACCACCACATACGAATATTTACAGAGATCAGCGAATTTAAGCCGCAATTTCTCCAATTTTTCATGGTCCATCGGATATAATTACAATCCCGATAAGTGGTCCTACAAGTTTAATATTGGCAAAAGTTTCCGGATGCCCATTGCCAAAGAGCTTGCTGCGAATGGGGTGAACTATCATCGTTTTAGCTATGAAGTGGGTAATGCGGATTTATCGCCAGAGATTTCTTATCAGTTAGATGCAGGAATAGAATATGAATCTAAAAAATTTGGGGTTGGTGTATCTCCATTTATCAATTATTTTTCAAATTATTTATATCTAAATCCAACATCCAGATTTGATAGACTCTATGGATTTGGAAATCAAGTTTTTGAATATACCGAGAGCGAAGTTTTCAGATTTGGTGGGGAAATACATGCCAGATACGAAATTACTAACTATTTACAGCTTGGTTTAATAGGGGAGTATGTGTATGCAGAGCAGTTGTCAGGGGAAAAGAAAGGTTTTACTTTACCATTTGCACCTCCGGCCTCTGCTATTTTCAATATAAAATATCATAAACCACAATTAGCATTCTTAACCAATACGTTCGTATCTCTAGATTACAGACTTACAGCCACTCAAAATAACATTGTACCACCAGAAGAGCCTACAGATGGTTTTCAGGTATTTAATCTTGGTTTGGGAGGTGACTTATTATTGAAAAATCAAACCATAGATATTTCTATTCAAATTCAAAACTTATTGAATACTAAGTATTTTAATCATATGAGTTATTACAGACTTATAAATGTACCGGAACCAAGTAGAAACTTTGTCATTAATGTTTCTATCCCATTTTCGGTAATAACAAATGCAAACTAATTTTTTTAACAATAAATTTCAATCCCATGAATTTCAAATTTAACTCAGTTATGTTTTTTCTTGCCATGGCGGCAGTTGTATGTTTTTCCTCTTGTAGCGATGATGATGAAGCAGTTCCTAACCCTACAATTTCCAATCTTGAGTTAGGAGGTCATGATCATGACGATGAAGATGAGGATGATCATGACGATGATCACGACCATGAGGATGGTTTTGTAGCTCATATTGGTGAGGATATGCATATGGAAGCTGATATTTTAGCTGAAGGCAAAATTGATAAAATCACGATTGAAATCCATCTGGAAGGAGAACATGACCATGAAGATGAAGACGAAGATCATATCGATGAAATTGAATTGGAATATACTACAAAATATGAAGGACAAAAAAATGCAGAGTTCCACGAGCATATTGATATTCCGGAAAATATGGAAGCGGGTGAATATCATTTTCACATGACTGTAGTCGATCAACTAGGAAACACCGGTTCAATTGATGCAGACCTAATGATAGAAGAAGAGGAGGAATAAGTTTGTATTCGATGTAGCAAAAGAGTAAATGGAAACTCTTTGTTTTCACATTGTTGCCATTTAAGAATATCTTAAACTCATTTAGGGCAGACTAACTAAATGGTCTGCCCTTTTAAATCTTTTTGAAATGAAAACATTAAAGTTATTATCTGTAATCATTGGTTTATCAATAATACTTTTTTCTTGTGGGGATGACAACGAGATAGATACCGAAAAACCCGAAATAGACATCACCATTCCTGAAGCTTTCCCTACAAGTTGTAATGATACAATATATTTTGGTGAGTCCTTTACTATAAAATTTAGATTAACTGATAACATCGAACTAGGCTCGTATAGTATTGATATTCACCATAATTTTGACCATCATTCGCATAGCACAGAAGTAATGGAATGTAACCTTAACCCTAAAAAGACTCCGGAAAACCCTTATATCCTAATCGAAACTTACGATATTCCAATAGGGAAAAATGAATATATCACAGATTTACCCATTACTATTCCTTCTTCTAATACTAGTGGGGAATTATATGATGAGGGTGATTACCATTTTAATCTAAGTGTTACTGACCAGGAAGGATGGACAACACAGTTTGGAATAGGAATAAAAATGATGCATCGGTAAAGCCTAGCATTTTATATATTTTGGGGCGTGTTTGTATTTTTAAACCCATCCATACAAAGTGGTATAATCTACTTCCAAACCTCTTTCCCACATCATTTCTTCTAAATTCCAATAACTCATTCCATGTAGAAAGTTATGTTGCACACTTGGATGAAAGGCCTCTCTGGAATTTAAAAACACTTCCAGGTTTTCATGTAAATAAAAATATCCTTTAGTGGAATTTTTATTAAGGTGTTCTTATCAATTATACTAAACAAAATAAAGCTTGTTAGGTAAAAGATTGGAAGAAATTGATGACCTTAATTACCAATAACAAAACTAAGCTCACCACTGGAAAGTTCAAGCCAAATAATTTTGATTTAATTATTGTTCTTAAGGTAAATATTGCAACTGATAAGTTGGTTACAAGCAGCGGGGAGATGGGGGAGGAGAATTGTAAGCAAGATGGGATCGGGCAACCCCCGAGTCTTGTTTTTTATAAATTACTGTAAACCAGTAAATTAACTTGTTTTTATAGACCATTAAATGTTCCCATTTTTTTCGAAATATGGTCCATAATATGCTTTATGAGACTGTGATAGTGGTTTTTATGGTCCATTCTATGGTCCATTTGTAGGACCATATTCGCTTTTATCAGCCAAAAACTCCATTATAATTTAGTGACAACCTGGATGTATTATTATATATGTAAGCCAGGATCGAAAACTGCCTTAAAACATGGTAACATTACTCATTGTAAGTTATATGTTAGTCAGGATGGTATAGAAAATTAAGAAGTTGAAGAATAATGAAAATAGGTTTGATAACAGAACTAGCTATTTCGGTTTAAAAATTTTAAATGCTCTTCTAAAAGATAGTATTTCTGTCTTTAACTAATGAACCTCTTCCCTGTAGTTTGATCACCAAAAGCAACAAAGAATCAGCATCGATCATAATACACAGACACAATTATCCATAAACTCACTGAGCTATTTGTAAAATTTGTTTGATTGGATACTTTAGCAGAAATTTTAAAAGTCCAGCTTACGGAGGATAGTTGGGTATTAAGCACTCGTGCTATTATTTCCGAGAAATAAAAATCTCTCTATCAGTATTTTATGGCAAAATAATACACGATTAATTTTGAATTACTACTTCGTAGTCATTACAAAAATCAATAGAAAACTTAATGGAAAAAATTCCTGTAAGACAGATTAAAGAACCTAACCCATCAAAAAGTTTTAATATCATAAAACTCGAAGACTTACTTTTTGAAAATGACATGGTTCAGGAACTTCACAGGCACAATTTCTTTTTTGCTTTGTTTATAGAAATCGGAAGTGGTGAACACGTCATTGATTTTACTCCATATTCCGTTAGCGACCATTCTGTTTTTTTTATGCGCCCCGGACAAGTACACCAACTAACTCTCAAAAAAGGGAGTAAAGGTTTTTTAATACAATTTAACCGAGACTTTTATTCACCCAAAGAAACACCCACAAACTTATTATTGCGAAAAGTTAGCTATAAAAATCACTGTCCTCTCAATTCTGAAAAGTTTAAAAAATTACTTTCCCTTTTGTCTTACATCTATGAGGAATACACCCAAAAACAGGACAGATATAAAGAAGTAATCAAAGCAAATTTGGAAATTCTTTTCATCGAAATTGTAAGACAAAGTCAAAGCCCGAAAACGATTACAAACAATGAAAACCAATATTCCCAGCAGCGAATTGAAGAACTTTTTGAACTATTACAAAACCACATTTTAACCCACAAACAAGTCGCTGAATATGCTGAAATGATGCACCTTTCTTCCTTTCAAATCAACAAAATAACCAAAGAAACTGTTGGGAAGACCTGCTCGCAAATCATCAACGAACAAGTTTTACTTGAAGCCAAAAGAAACTTATTGGGAACAAGCAATCAAGTTAATAATATTGCCTACAATCTGGGTTATGAAGACACTTCATACTTTATCCGATTTTTCAAAAAACACACTGGAGTTTCACCCGAAACTTTTAGGAAGAACTTCAAGTAATCCCCTTTCTATCCGACTTTCGTCTTACTAAACCTATTTTCCATTCTTTAATTACAGGTCTGTTATTACCTGCATTCTTAGACTTTTACAGTGCAAAAAAAATGTAGCGCATTTTAAAGCTGAATCTTTAAATAAGTCCTGTTCGACTTGGTTTTTGTCCTACACACTACCCTAAAAACCGAAATAACTTTGCCGAAGAAATAAACAAAAAAAAATAAAAACTAGAATCGTAGGTGCATTGGGTATCAAAGTATAGCATTTTACAAATGTTTAAGAAAAGGAAAACTTTGAAATAAATAAAGCCAACCGCTTATCGGGCAGTAACCATCCATGAATTACTGGTTTTTATTAGTGAATTGAAAAAACCTTAACCAAAATTTCAGTGTGCTTATGAATAAGCATATTCGGATTCAAAGAACTTCAAAAATCTAAAAATATGACAGAAACAAAACATTTTGATGTAATAATCATCGGTGGAAGTTATTCGGGGCTTGCCGCAGCAATGGCATTAGGAAGAGCACTGAGAAAGGTACTTGTAATAGACAGTGGAAAACCCTGCAACAGGCAAACGCCACATTCTCATAATTTTTTAACCCAAGACGGAAAAACACCACATGAAATAGCAACTATGGGTAAACAGCAGGTCGCTGAATATGATACGGTTCACTTTATTGGCGGACTAGCAATCAATGCAACAAAAACCAAAAACGGTTTTGAGGTTCAAATCTCATCGGGGGACAAGTTTTCTGCTACCAAATTGATTTTTGCAACAGGTATTAAAGACATAATGCCAAAAATCAAAGGTTTTGAGGAATGTTGGGGTATTTCGGTTCTTCATTGTCCTTACTGCCATGGATATGAAGTGAAAAATAAACCTACTGGCATTTTAGGAAATGGAGCATATGGGTTTGAGTTTTCAAAACTCATTTCAAACTGGACAAAAGATGTAACGCTTTTTACCAATGGAAAATCCACTTTGACCGTAGATCAAAGTGAGTCACTTGGAAAGCATGAAATCAAAATTGTTGAAAAGGAAATTGAAAAATTTGAGCATAGAAACGGATATGTCCAAAATATCCTTTTCAGGGACGGTTCAAAAATGGCAATCCAAATTTTTTATACTAAAAGGCCATTTGAGCAGCATTGCCAAATTCCGGAAAAATTAGGTTGCGAACTGACAGAGGAAGGTTACATCAAAACCAACCATTTACAGCAAACAAGTATACCAAACATGTATGCTTCTGGTGACAACACCACCCGAATCCGTACGGTTGCAAATGCAGTTTCAATGGGAACTACTGCAGGTATGATGTTGAATAATGAATTTGTATTGGAACAATTTTAAAACTGATAATTATGATAGACAATTGGCTAAAACGATGGAATGAAAGGTATAAAGAAAAGGATTATGCCTATGGCACAGCGCCTAATGAATTCTTAAAAGAACAACTTAGTAAATTGAAGACAGGCACTATCCTTTTTGGTGCCGATGGTGAAGGTAGAAATAGTGTTTTTGCTGCCAAACTTGGATGGAATGTTCACGCCTTTGACATCAGTATCGAAGGGAAAAATAAGGCATTGAAACTTGCAAATGAAAATAATGTATCTATTGATTATAAAGTTGGCTTACTTCCTGACTTAGAATATCAGGATGAATATTTTGATGGAATAGCATTAATCTATGCCCATTTCCCACCCAATATCAAATCAGAATACCACAAAATTCTCGACAAAAAATTAAAAAAAGGAGGAATAATAATATTTGAGGCCTTCGGTACAAACCACCTTGAATACCGGAATGAAAACCCTGGGATTGGAGGACCTCCTGACTTAGATTCCTTATTTTCAACAGATGAACTGATGTCGGATTTTAAAAATTATGAGATTATTGAATTGGAGGAAAAAGAAGTAGAATTAAACGAAGGGCTTTACCATATTGGAAAGGCTCTGTAACCAGATTTGTTGGTCAAAAAAAATAATAGTAATAACTACCGCCAATTGAGTCCTACCTGAATCCTAATGACTCTGGTGCTGAAATTTATACACCTATAAGAGCATGTTTATATTTTAACTGTTTCGCTTGAAAACCTAAATTTTAAACACGCTCTTATCAAAAAAGGACCAGAAAAGATTGTGAGTCCATAAGATCATTTAGATATTTGATCCTGGAGATATTTGAAAAATAAACTCCATAGTGGATGGTAGCTCATTTGAATTAAAATTGGAACTATATAAAAACTTACTCGAAAACATAAACAGATTTGTCACACTAACAATGGATGAACAGGAAAAACTAATATCCATTTTCCAAGTCAGTAAAATCAAAAAACGACAATTTATTGACCAGCCGAATTATGTAAGCCGATATAGAAATTACGTACAGAAAGGCTCGTTTAGGTCTTACTTCATTGATAATGAAGGTAAAGAACATACCGTTCAAATCGCAATGGAAGATTGGTTTGTCAGTGATTTTTACAGCTACATAACTCAAACACCAGCTACACTTTTCGTTGAAGCAATGGAAAATTCTATAATTCTGCAAATGGCTTATGATGACATTGAAGGACTTTGTAAAGAGATTCACGCCTTGAGTGAATATTTTAGAATTACCACAGAAAGGGCATTCGCCTTCTCAAGAATGAGAGCTTTATCAAATTTAAGCAAGACAGCAGAAGAAAGATATTTAGAGTTATTGGGGTATTACCCAAATATGATTGAACGAGTCCCTCAAAAGGTAATCGCTTCCTACCTGGGTATGACCCCAGAGTTTTAGTCCAAAATTCGGAACAACCTTTCCGCAAAAACTTAATCTAGTTTAAGAGTTTTTCTTAATACAGTTCATTTTTTTCCAGGCAACCGAGATTGACCTTTGTATTATTATTAATTCAAATTTTACAAAGATGAAAAAAATCATTTCGGTGCTCACAATTATTTGCGCACTATTTATTAATCAATCTCTTAAAGCACAAACTTGTAAAATATTACGATACTGACCCGTGTAATTACGATAGTGATCCACCCTTTTTTAGCAGCTCTGTAGTTTAGGTTAAAAAATTAGGCTGAGGTTTAACAAATTTACATAAATCATTTCATTTTTCTTTTTCTCAAAGATTCTCCTTTTAATTCGATACGATGGGCAGTATGTATCATTCTATCAAGTAGTGCATCGGCCACGGTACTATCCCCTATGATATCATACCAATTTGCCACTGGGAGTTGTGAACTGATGAT
>NZ_KB903441.1:145007-153529 GCF_000379765.1 Flexithrix dorotheae DSM 6795 | reverse complement strand
TGTTTTTCCGTTTTATCAAACAAGAACTCAATGTCAGCCACCTAGTATCACTCAATAAAAATGGTATTGAAGTCATCATTTATATGACCCTAATAGTTGCCATGCTCCTGCTTATTTATAAAAAAGCTAATAATATTGGTTATAAAACTGCTAAAAGAAGGTTTAAAACCGAAATAAGAGAACTTGCTATTGCCATTATGATTTATCTAGCTGGAGGTAACCCGGAACGAATCTTTAAAATTAAAAATGGTCGGAATTTCTTCCGACCATGACTGGTAGCATCTACTGCCTTTTTTTATTCACTTGAACCTTTGATTATTTTAAAAACTGATACAGTATTGGTCAGGTAACTCAATCACTACTTTATTTTCGCTTTGTTTTACTGAGAGGTCCCCGGTTAACCATCTGCCCGCATAATGAGTGGCAAAAGTATAGGTTCCACCTACTTCTATCCTTCCTACTGTGGCCATTTTGCCCTGCTTTAAATAACCTAAAAACCGCCACCATCTATCATTTGGAGTTTTATTATAGATAAGTAGAAAGTTTTAATTCAATATCATTAATTCTTTACGAAATCATCTCCAGCACCTGATCATTATTCACACATTTTTGCAACGGATTGGAAGTTAAATTTAATTTTTGTTGTGAATGCAGGCTTATTCTAAAAATTTACCTTAAACCCCATCATTTTCCCTAAATTTGGATTTTTATGTATAACCTTAAAGTAGGAGAGCTTAATCTCTTTACTCACAACCGTTGATAAACGATAAAATGCTATTTAATCCCAAAGCAGTTTCATTCTTACTGGCTTGTTCAATTGCCGGTATCACCGTTGCTTTTTTGTATTTGGTAGAAAAATCCTTTTTACCCCTTATGATCGTGGGGGTTCTGTCTTTTTCTTCTTCCTTTATCCTTACTTATATGACTTTTGAATTTTTAATTTTCAGAGAAATTCAAAAGGTCTATGCCAGCATGGATAAAATTACGCAAAGAGAACTCAGGCAGTTTTCCCACAATACAAATCAGTCCAATAACCCCATTCGGAGGATTAACCATGAGATTATTGCTTATGCCTCTAAGAAAGAAAGGGAAATTGATGAATTGAAAAAGCTTGAAGCTTATAGAAAGGAATTTATAGCCAATATTTCCCATGAGCTTAAAACACCCATTTTTGCTGCACAGGGATATATTCTAACTCTGCTTGACGGTGCCATAGATGATGAAAAGGTAAAGTATAAGTTTCTGAAAAAAGCCGGGAAAAGTCTGAATAACCTGGATGCTGTGGTGCAGGATTTACTTACGCTTTCACAGATAGAGTCAGGAGTAATTAGTATGAAACCTGAAGTGTTTGACCTCCAAAGTTCGGTGCTCGATGTCTATGAGCAATTGGAAAGCAAAGCACATAAAAAAGGGATGAAACTGAAAATAAATGAAATTAATGAAGACGGTGTATATGTTGATGCTGACCCAACCCGTATTATGCAGGTAATGATTAACCTTGTACATAATGCCATAAAGTACGGAAGAGTAAATGGTTGGGTGGAAGTCGGATTTAAGGAAAATGGGGATTTGGTGGATGTCTGGGTACAGGATAATGGTCATGGTATTTCGGAGGAAGATTTAAAACGAATTTTTGAAAGATTTTACAGAGTAGATAAAAGTCGTTCCAGAAAACAGGGTGGAACGGGGCTGGGTTTGTCCATCGTCAAACATATTCTGGAAGGGCATGATACCCATATAGCTGTGGAAAGTGAAATTGGCAAAGGAACCAGGTTTTTCTTTTCACTAAAAAGGGCTGATTAAGGTTAAATATTCAGCTCCTTTTATTTAATCACTGCCATTAATTTGATTTTTGCTTAATCCTTTCTATTTTTCTTTTTGAATTTCTACTCAAATTGAAAAGTAAATATGGAAATAAAGCAACAAGGAAAAGTCTATGATGTGTGTATTGTCGGATCTGGAGCCGGGGGTGGAATGGCTGCTAAGGTACTTACTGAAGCAGGGGCAGATGTAGCCTTATTGGAAGCCGGTCCTCATTTCGATTCGGCAAAAGGGGAGATGTTCAAATGGCCATATCAATCTCCAAGAAGAGGTGCCAATACCCATAGGCCGTTTGGTGAATTTGATGCTGCATTTGGCGGATGGGAACTGAAAGGTGAACCTTATACGAGAGTAAAAGGAACCGAATTTGAATGGTTCCGGTCGAGAATGCTGGGGGGAAGGACAAATCACTGGGGCAGAATCTCCCTTCGTTTTGGTAAAAAAGATTTTAAAAGAAAAAGTATAGATGGACTGGGAGATGACTGGCCTATCACCTATGATGACATTAAACCTTATTATGACAGGGTAGATAAGCTGATTGGTGTGTTTGGGGAAAACTTCGATCCAGCTTTGGGATTAGATAATGAACCAGATGGATTTTTCCTGCCACCTCCAAAACCCCGGCCTTATGAATTAATGGTAAGGGATGCCTGCAAGCCTTTAAAAATTCCTGTAGTTACCGCAAGGAAATCAATCCTTACAAAACCTTTAAATGGTCGGCCTGCCTGTCATTATTGTTCTCAGTGTAACAGAGGGTGTTCCACTTATTCCAATTTTTCCTCTCCACCTGTTTTAATTAATCCGGCTCTTGAAACCGGTAAATTAGATATGGTGGTAAATGCTATGGCCAGAGAAGTGACTACAAATGATGAAGGGTTGGCTACTGGTATCTCCTATGTAAATACGCTGGATGGAAAGGACTATCATGTAAAAGCTAAAATTGTGATTTTGGCGGCAAGCGCATGTGAATCGGCCAGATTGATGTTAAATTCTAAGTCTTCCAGGTTTCCCAATGGTTTAGGTAATTCCAGTAATATGATTGGTAAATATCTCATGGATTCTACAGGAGCTGGTGCTGCGGGAATAATTCCCAAATTGATGGATGGTATTCCCTTCAATGAAGATGGGGTAGGGGGCATGATGATGTATATGCCATGGTGGCTGGATAATGCCAAATTAGACTTCCCAAGAGGATATCATATTGAATTTGGAGGTGGGAGAAGAATGCCGGGATATGGATTTTTTAGTGGAATCCATAATTTCAATGGAAAATTCAAATATCGAAATGGAGCAGAAAGACCAAAAGGAGGTGGAGGTTATGGCGCTCAATTGAAAGAAGATTACAGGATGTTTTACGGTGCCACAATTGGATTTGCCGGGCGAGGGGAGCCGGTGGCTCGTGAGGATAATTATTGTGAAATTGATCCCGGAGTGGTTGATAAATTTGGAATTCCAGTTCTAAGATTTAATTACAAATGGTCGGATTATGAATACCTGCAAGCCAAGCATATGCAGGATACATTTGAGGAAATTATTCATAATCTTGGAGGAATCCCCTTAGGACCAAAACCTGGAAAAGAAGAAGGATATGGCCTTTTGGCTCCGGGAATGATTATTCATGAAGTGGGCACAACCAGGATGGGGAAAGATCCCAAAAAGTCTGTATTAAATGAATATTGCCAGTCTCATGATGTGAAAAATCTTTTTGTAAATGATGGTGGCTCATTCGTCTCGATGGCAGATAAAAATCCAACCTGGACGATACTCGCACTTTCCATGAGAGCAAGTGAATATATTATCGATCAAAAAAAACAAGCCAATTTGTAAATTTTGAAAGTTATGAAGAATAAAATAAACAGAAGGGATACTTTAAAGGCAATAGGATTGGCTTCTCTGGGAGCTACAACATCTGTAATCCCGGGATGTAATACTCCTGAAGAAAAAAAGGCACCTGCTGAGCACGATCATGCCCATAACCACGGTGGAGGGGAAAGTAATATTTCTGAAGAAGATATGGCGTTGATGAAACAGCAGTTTTTTAATGAGCATGAAATGAAAACAATAAAAGTTTTGGGAGATTTGGTTATTCCAGCTGATGAAAAATCAGGCAGCGCCTCCGATGCTGGTTTTCCAGAGTTCCTGGAATTTATGATGAAAGACCAACCACAACATCAGGTGGGGATGCGGGGTGGATTAAACTGGTTGGATAATCAATGCCAAAAAGAATTTGGGAAGAAATTTATTGACTGCACTGAAAACGAGCAAAAATCAATGCTTGATGAAATTGCATACCCTGAAAAAGCCAGACCGGAAAATAGTCAGGGGGTAGCCTGGTTTAATAAATTCAGGGATTTTGTAGCAACCGGATTTTTTACCAGCAAATTAGGAATAGACGATCTTCAATATATGGGAAATGTTGCCACTGTCTGGCAGGGTGCACCTCAGGAGGTTTTGGACAAGCTGGGAGTGAGCTACGATCCTGGAACGGAATATGCCAATTAAGTATTTATAGCAATCTTAATTACCCTTCTCCTCATTTTTCGGCTTTTTGGGTAATCTATTAGCCTCTTTCAATGCCTGATGGATTACCCATTCAATTTGCCCATTGGTACTTCTGAACTCATCAGCAGCCCATTTTTCAATAGCCTCTAATATTTCCTGATTCAATCTCAACGCAAACGGTTTTTTCTTAGCCATCCCTGTAAATATTAGTGCGCAACAGGTTTGAAATATGGGAATATTTCAAATCTGTTGCTATACTCATTAATCAATTAAATTTATTGATGTAGTGTCCCTGTATTAATTACCGGACTTGCATCTTTATCAGAAGTTAATACCACCATTAGGTTACTCACCATGGCCGCTTTCTTTTCTTCGTCCAAATCTATAATTTCTTTTTTACTTAATTCATCTAAAGCCATTTCCACCATTCCTACAGCTCCTTCCACAATTTTTTGTCTGGCAGCAACAATTGCAGTGGCTTGTTGTCTTCTCAACATGGCACCGGCAATTTCAGAAGCATAGGCAAGATAACTTATTCTGGCTTCTATTACATTAATACCGGCTATTTCAAGTCGTTCCCTAAGTTGATCTTCCAGGGCATGATTGACTTCATGTAAGCCGGATCTTAGGGTAATTTCTTTATTATCATCATCCATATTATCATAGGGATATGAACCGGCAAGGTTCCTAACTGCAGCATCACTTTGAATGTTCACAAAATTGGCATAATCATCTACTTCGAAAGCTGCTTTAAAAGTGTTTTTTACCTGCCAAACCAAAATTACTCCTATCATGATAGGATTGCCCAATTTATCATTCACTTTTACAGGTTTGCTATCAAAGTTTCTGGCTCTCAATGAAATAGATTGTCTTGCCAGAAATGGATTGGCCCAATAAAAACCATTTTCTTTAACGGTTCCCTTATAAGCTCCAAACAAAACCAATACTCTGGATCCATTTGGATTAATAAAAAAGAAGCCTTTAAGAAAAACAATAAAAATACCCAACAAAATTAAAAAAACTGGATTTTCTGTTTGAGTGATTCCTACAATAAAGGATACTAGTAATACTATTTCAACAAATACCATTACATATCCTGATATGGGTTTTACTTCAGTTTCGGTTTTCATTATAATTCGATTTAAAGTGATATTAAAATGATATCATAAATATATTAAATTTATACGCATTGTTTCAAAAAAAGTTATTGGATTATTTTAACAAAAGAAAAATGGACAGTGGTTAGGTTGAAAAATCATCCTTAAAATAAACCGTGATGTATTCGTGATTTTGAAAATTATGAGTCGCTTAAGAGGGATTGTTATTACACAGTTTTATGAGTTTTGGTGAAAACCGGAATGAAAAATTTTGAGAGGTATGTAATTAAATAGATAAAGGACAAAAAAAAGCGTTTGTTAAAAATTACATAACAAACGCTTTTTCATGGAACAAGCCAGCAAAGTATTTAGGTATTAATCTTCCCGTCTGATGTCCATTTTTAATTCTTCCAGAAAATCCAGGGCCTCATTTTCTTCTAATTTGAGCTCGTTCATAAGTACATCCAAACAGGCATCTTCACGGCCATTTATTAAAAAGGACAGTACTCTTGTTTCATAGTAAGTTTGAGGTTCGCAAACGTTCAGCTTAAAATCATTTTTACGGACAGGTTGAACTTCGGTAATGGTCCTTGCAATTGCAGGAGGAGTGAAGTCATTTTTGGCTATAATTTTATCGATAAGCCCTTTGGCGTAAGTTTCATTCAGGTCATAATATTCGCTCAACACTTTTACTGCTTTCGTATGTTGTTTGGGTAAAAGCGTAATAAGTTCATCGATAATTAACTGATCAGTATTTTCATCGATACTGGTTTTGGCTATCTTTCTCAATAATTCATTGGCATACTGTATATTACAGCCATTAGCCAAAAGATATTCAATAGCTTTTACACGGTTGTTTCCTGTAAGGAATTGTTTGGCCTTTGAGATTACCTTCCTGTTAAGCATGTTTTAAACTATTTTCAAAAACTAAATAAAAAATTTTTTACCAATGATGGATAACTTTTGTTTTAATTTTTTATGGTATGGAATTAAAAGATTTATCATACCAATTGGGCTATCATTCTAATGGTGAGGACCTTATTCAGATAATCTTTATAGTTTGTTTTGCCCTTAATGTTGGAAATTACCAGGGACTAATTTAGTTCTAGTAAGGAATTGTAAGTAGTTGATTTTATCTGTGAAATGCATCAAAGTAGCATTTTCCGTTTTCTGATAGTTAAATCCGATTTTTGAAGGAAAAGTCAGGATTTAAATTTTGGTTATATAGGTATAAGTTTTTGTACAAATTTCTGAAGTCCAATTAATTAATTAAGATAAAAAAATAATTATAATTTGCCTACCAATTTAATTGAAATTTAACATAAAACTTTCCCTACTTTTTCCAAAGTGTCAATTTTATCTTCAAAAAATCGTTAAAATGGGAATTTTACCACTAAGCTTTTCTTACCTGGCAAGGTGAAATATATGGGATAAATTTTGAATTCCTGTTAAAACTTATCATCACTCTGTGAGAGCCAGTCATGGTTTGTATTGAAAAAGGAAAGGTTTTTTGGTGAATAGTGAGAATCTAATCATTCCAAAAAATAATTCCTATGAATAAAAGAATATCCCGAAACCTTTCCAAAGCAGAGCGCAAAGCCCTCAGACAACAAAGAAGAACAGAAAGAAAAACTGCCCGGCAAGAAAGAAGGCTGGCCAGAAAAAAAAACGGAGGCAAATTGAAAATTGCCCTGAATACGAAAATCAATACTTTTTTCGATAAAGAATTTGAAAAAATTCGGATTGAAAGAGAGGAAAAAGCACTTGCTCAGCCACTATTAAAAAAACATTTGAATGATCTGGTGGGGCAGTATGTACTTAAGGCGGTAATAAATGCTGCGAAATCGGGGGTATTGCCAGGGGTTTTGGGTATGGCCACCTTAATTCCGGAAATTGTAGGCTCGGTAAAAAATCAGCTCAGAATGGTTTACGATATTGGATTAGCCAATGGTTATAAGGGAGATTTCCTTCACAAAGACCTGGTAATTTATGTTTTACTGGAAGCTTTAAGTAAAAAAACGACCGGGATTACTTTATTAGAAGGAAATAAAATGATTGTAAAACCTACCGGGGAAAAAATTCCTGCCACAATCATCAAAATCTTATCGACTATAATTGTAAGGCAGTTGGTAAAATCCATTGTATGCAAATGGTTACCAGGTTTGGGTGGACTGGCAGTAACTGCATGGTCCCAGCACAGTACTAAAAAAGTGGCCAACAAAGCATCAGGTTCATTTTCAAAAGAAATTGAAATAAGTCCGAAAATAGTCACCATTCCTACTTTGGAGCAAATGCTGAAAGCGGAGGAGAACTTAATCAATCAGGAAGATGATGATGCCGACTTCTTAAAACTGATGACTTTAATTTCCCTAATGAAAATGGATGGCAATATTCATATAAATGAGATTGCTTTATTTGAGGAAATTCTGAAAAATTCGGATTTGGATGAGGATGAAAAAGATGAAATAGAGGATAATCTCCATACAGAGGAAATTATTGATTTAGAACTGGATTTTTTTAAAAATAATGATGAGGAAGCTCTTGCACTTATGATGGATTTGGTAGCTTTGGCGAAATCTGATAAGTCGGTCCATTCAAAAGAATCCTCTTTTCTTTTCGAAGTAGCTGAAGAAATAGGATTTAACAGACAGGAATTAATTCAAATCCTTATAAAATAAGAAATTAAAATTTAAAATCCAAATGTTTTAAGAAAGTAATTATCAAATTCATATTAAATCCTTGTTTAAAAAAGTTGAAATTTAAAAATTGATAAAGAATTTGATAATTACTGATAATTATGAAAAAAATTAAATTAATTCATTAAAATATTTGCAATAAAAGCGCCTCGGTTTTACATTTGTATCAATAATTACAAACGATAGTAATTAAAACTACACTGTAGGGTGATGAAACTGGCAGCCATGCCCTCCTCTCTCGGGGGTGGAGATTCCAGGATAAATCCATGAAGAGTTGACAATAATTTAAGTTGTTGCCAACTTCTCATAAGACTAACTGCTCCGTGAAGGTTCGACTCCTTCCCCTACAGCTAATTTCGCAAAAGTGCGGGATTTATTTACTTAATGAAACACTACACTGTAGGGT
>NZ_KB903441.1:0-144797 GCF_000379765.1 Flexithrix dorotheae DSM 6795 | reverse complement strand
AAATTCATGAAGAGTTGGTTATAATTCTGTTGTGGCCAACTTTTCATGTAACTAACTGCTCCGTGAAGGTTCGACTCCTTCCCCTACAGCTAATTCCACTAAATTCTCAATTAGTAATTAGTGGAATTTTTTTTTATACATACTGTAGGGTGATGAAACTGGCAGCCATGCCCTCCTATCTCGAGGGTGAAGGTCTTGGATAAATCCATGAGGAGTTGATAACAAATCATGCGGCTAACTACTTCGTGAAGGTTCGACTCCTTCCCCTACAGCTTTTTCTCCCCTCATTGGCTTTCCAAATGTTTTTGTTTAATAATTGCGAGTTGGTAAAAATTATTTCTTCATTTGTTATTAGTTTTAGATATCGATCTTTATAGATTTGAGGTACTATTTTGAAACTTCATTACCAAAGCAATGTCTGAAACCGCAAAAAATAAAATTCTCGATCTGGAAGGATTGAGGCAATTGAGAACTTCTCAAAAAGACAAAACAATCGTCTTTTGTTCAGGGTGCTACGATATTTTACAATCTGGACATGCTGTATTTTTTAATCAATGTAAATCATTTGGGGATATACTTGTAGTTGGAGTAGGCAGGGATAAAGTAATTGAACAACTAAAAGGCCCTGGCAGGCCTGTAAATCCTGAAAATAACCGTGTTTATCTTGTTGCTGCAATGGAAGATGTTACCTATGCCGTTTTGAACGATCATGAAGTGGGGGAGGGTAAAATCGATTTTGCCCATATACTGGAAGCACTACGGCCAAATATTTTTATCATAAATGATGATGATTCGGCAGTACAGTATAAAAAGGATTTATGCAAAAAATTAAAAATAACACCTCAAACTGTTTCCCGATCTGTCCCTCCTGAGTTAGTCCCTACTTCCACCACAAACATCATCAATAAAATAAATTATGCCTACAGAGCTCCACTGAGGATAGATTTTGCAGGTGGCTGGGCTGATGTGCCTTATATCATGTATGGGAAAAAAGGCTATGTTTCCAATGTGGCCATAAAACCCTTAATTGAATACAAATCTGGTAAATTTAATTTTTCGGGTTATCCAAGAGGTAGTGGGTTAAGTACTTCTACAGCTGCCAAATTACTGGAAATGATTAGTGCCAAAAATTACAATGTGGACAATAAGACCCTGCAGCAGGTTGGAGAAGATTTATTCAATTTGGAAAATAAAGAATTGCAATGGTTTATTGGAAGACAAGATCAGTATTCTATTGTATATGGTGGTTTCCAGTGTTTTGAATTTGGACAGGATTATGCCAAACCTCTTGAAGTAAATATTACCCAGGAGACTTTGGAAGAATTGCGTCACCAGATGCTGTTAATTCATACTGGGGTTTCCCGAAATGCTCAGACTGCAGTGGAAGATGTATATAAAAATCACAAAACTCCTGAGGGTATTGACGCTCTGGAAAAACTTTCAAAATATGGAAGGGATTTCGCTTTGGCACTTGAAAAGCGTGATTTCGATTTATGCGCTAAAATAGTGGATGATAACTGGAAGGCTCAGAAGCAATTGGCTCCGTCCTGCACTAATGAAGAATTGGAAGAGATGTATAGTTTTGCAATGGCTAATGGAGCAAAAGGTGCTAAATTATGTGGAGCCGGTGGCGGTGGAGCATTTTTATTTATGACTGACGATCCTTTAAAATTAAAAAGAGCAATGAAAAAACAATTCTCAGGTTGTTTCGAGATTGATTTTGAATTTGAGTATCAGGATATAAAGACTTTAAATAAAATCTAAACTAAAATTTTTTAACAGAAAAGGGATCACACACAACTAGTTTTGTTGGTTTGATCCCTTTTTTATTGACATTAAAATTAAAAAGCTTCCGTGCTATTATTTCTGAAAAATAGTAATCTCTCTATCAGTCTTTTATGACAAATTAATACACGATTAATTTTGAATTACTACTTATTTGGTTGAGGAGTCATTCTCAAATAAGGCTTGATTACTGTATGCCCTTTTGGGAATTTTTCCGGAATTTCCTCATTGGTTACAGAAGGTACAATTACACAATCATCTCCATCTTCCCAGTTAGCTGGTGTAGCTACACTGTGATAGGCTGTCAGTTGCAAGGAGTCAATTACCCTCAATAATTCGTCAAAGTTTCTACCTGTAGATGCCGGGTAAGTTAAAGTTAATTTTACCTTTTTATCCGGTCCGATTATGAAAACTGATCTTACAGTAGCTTTTTCACTGGCATTTGGGTGAATCATATCATATAAAACAGCTACTTTTTTATCAGGGTCAGCTATGATTGGGAAGTTCACATTAGTGTTTTGGGTTTCATTAATGTCTTTTATCCATTCCTTGTGATCTGCCAAAGGATCAACACTAATCGCTATCGGTTTTACATTTCTTTTTTCGAATTCGTCTTTAAGCTTAGCTACAGCCCCAAGTTCGGTTGTACAAACTGGAGTATAATCAGCTGGGTGAGAAAAAAGGATTCCCCAGCTTTCTCCAAGCCAATTGTGGAAACTAATTTCTCCCTGAGTAGTATCTACGGTGAAATCTGGAGCGACATCTCCTAATCTAATTGCCATTTTTGAAATAGTTTAATGGTTAAAAATATAACTATAAGTGATTGAATATTAGAAATTTGCAAATTGCCATAAGTTGAGGGTGATGAATTTTTTATTTCATCACCCTTTTAAAGGTGGTAAAATCTATGACAAAAAAGTAAACCTGGCTGAATTTTATTTTTCCATTAAAAGAATGGGAAAAAATTACCAGTTTATATTCGCATTAATATTTAGGCAGGGAATTATCAATTTCATCTGCCCAGGCTAAAATCCCTCCTTTTAGGTTATACAGATTTTTAAATCCATATTTTTTCTCTAAAAGTTCGATTGCATCAGCACTTCTTTTTCCACTTCGGCAATGAACTACAACCTGCTTATCGGAATTGATTTTATTATAACTTTCTTCTACCTGAGCCAGAGGAATTAACTCACCTTTTATATTTGCTATATCATATTCATATGGTTCGCGAACGTCTATGAGTTGGAAATCTACATTATTTTTAACCATATTGGCTAATTCTTTTACGGTGATTTCCTTTACATTTTTCTCCTCTGATTTTTGGGGAATACCACAGAATTGCTGGTAATCAATTAGTTCGGTGATTGTAGGGTTCTTACCATTCAATGGATTCTCCTCATCCCTATAAATTTTTAATGTTCTGGTTATGAAGCTCAGCGCATCAAAAATAAACAGCCTTCCGCTTAGTGGTTCTCCTACTCCGGTAATCACTTTGATTACTTCATTGGCCTGCAGGCTGCCTACAATTCCGGGAAGCACGCCAATTACACCACCTTCTGCACAACTTGGTACAAGGCCTGGAGGTGGGGGAGAAGGGAATAAGTCCCTGTAGTTAGGCCCCACATTTCCTTCCTTATCGGTATAATTAAAAACAGAAACCTGACCCTCAAACCTGAAGATTGAGGCGTAAACATTCGTTTTTCCCAAAAGCACACAAGCATCATTTACCAAATACCGTGTTGGGAAATTGTCTGTTCCGTCTGCCACTACATCATAATCCTTCACAATGTCCAATGCATTTTGAGAAGTTAGCATGGTTTCATGGACTACAATATTAATATGAGGGTTCAAAGCTTGAATTCGCTTCTTAGCTGCTTCCACCTTCGGTACACCCACATCATCTACTGAATATAAAACCTGTCTTTGCAGATTGGAATCATCTACTACATCAAAATCAATAATGCCGATGGTACCCACGCCTGCTGCTGCAAGGTACAACAACATAGGGCTTCCAAGTCCGCCAGTTCCAACAACTAGAACTTTCGCTGCTTTCAACTTTCGCTGGCCTTCTATATTAAATTCAGGTATAATAAGGTGGCGGCTATATCTTTCCAGCTCATCCTTACTAAATGTTACTTCACTCATGATTTATTTTAGTTATGGCATTTATGATTAATTGCCAATCAATTATAAATTTAGAATTGAATTTTATGATTATCCTTAATTGGGGATTCAGGCGATTCCTCCGGCAATTGCAGGGATAATACTGATTTCGGTGTTATCTTCCACCGGAGTGTTTTCATTTTGCAATGCCTTAATATCTTCATCTCCAATGTAAATCCTCACAAACTTCCTTAAAGCTCCACTTTCATCAAATAAATGTTGTTTTACCTCAGGATACTGTGTAGCCAAATCCAGCATAGATTCCTGAATATTACTACCATTTGTTTTAATTGTAGCTAGGTTGTCAGTGAATTTTCTTAAGGGAGTAGGGATAATGATTTGAGCCATTTTTTTGTTGATTAATAATTAGTTTTATATTATTTAAATACTTGTAATTCTTAATTTAAAGGAAGAAGAAATGGAGCCGGATTTTATACAATTCTTTAACAAATTTTTTCCTTATAAAATCTCCTCTTCTTCAAATTTTCCAGCATCGTCTAATTGCCATGATTTGGTGACTTCTGCCTTTCCTTTCATCACTGAAATAATGATATAGGAAAAGAAAGGAACTGCCTGCTTTAAATCATGTTCTGAGGGGATAGCCGGATGTTCGGGGTGAGAATGATAAATTCCTAAAAGTGTTTGCCCAATTTCATCGGCATATCTTTCTGCCTTCAAATAATCAAGCGGACTTACTTCAAATCTCCTTCTTTGGTCGCCTTCTTTGGAGTTGGTCACTTCTTTGGCCACCTCAATATTTCTAATTTCACCATCCTTGCCATAGAAGAAACCACAACATTCATTTGGGTAGGTAGCTTCAGCATGTTTTTGCATTTCTTCAAGGGCATTGGGAGCTATTTTTAATCTCATCTTTAGTTTTTCTGGGTTTACTTTCCGTTTTACATTAAAGATTATTTATACAATTCGTTAATAACCTCACTGTATTTTGCTGCATCATCCGGAAAAACTGTTACAATTACACCTTCCTCTATTTTATTTGCTACTTTTATTGCACCTATAAGGTTGGCTGCAGCAGATGGGCTTACCAATAAACCTTCTTTATGAGCAATTTCCTTAATTAGTTCAAAAGCTTCGAAAGTATCAACAGGTAAATTTCTGTCGGCAAAAGTGTTATTGTATATTTTTGGAACTATGGCGGTTTCCATGTGTTTCCAACCTTCCAAACCGTGCATTGGAGCATCAGGTTGAAGAGAAATCAATTCTATATTTTCGTTGAGTTCCTTTAATCTTTTGCCCGTGCCCATGAAGGTTCCGGAAGTTCCTAATCCAGCTACAAAGTGAGTGATTTCTCCATCAGTTTGCTGGAACACTTCTTCACCAGTGGAATTATAATGTGCTTTCCAGTTGTTGGGGTTGGCATATTGATCAGCATAATAATATTTATCCGGTTCAGCCTCAAAAAGCTCCTTTGCTTTAAGTTGAGCTCCATCAGTTCCTTCAAAAGGAGATGTATAGATGATATTAACCCCGTGAGCCTTAAGGATTGTTTTCCTTTCGTAAGATGCGTTTTCTGGCAAGCAAAGCGTAACTGGAATACCTAGTGCCGCGCCAACTGCGGCATAAGCTATTCCTGTGTTGCCACTGGTAGCATCCAAAAGCTCTTTCCCTTCATGCAATTCACCATTCAAAATGGCCTGTTTTATAATGTTAAATGCAGGTCTTGCTTTCACACTATTGCCCAGTTGCTGCCATTCCAGTTTGGCATAAATCTTCACCCCTTTTTTTTGAAATACCCTCTCGATGGGAAAAAGTGGCGTGTTGCCAATAAATTTCTGGACATTTTTAAGTCGGGATTTTAGATCAATTTTCTTTTCGGCTAATATCATTTTAAATAAATATTATTAAAGTCCTAAAAACTTGGTTGAATTAAGGCATAAAAAAAGCCTTTCCACTTTTGGCGGAAAGGCTTTTAAAATAAATATTTTCAAAGTCATACTTTGCTCATACAAAGTCTTATCCGCCCAATACGCATAGCGCAACAACAACAACAAGTTGCAGCAGCAGTAAGACAGATAATATTTTGAGCAAATGATAACATCTAATTCTCTTTTTTAATTTTTACAAAGCTAATAAATAATTTTTGAGAATTCCTAAAAAAAAGGTCTAGTTACTTAAAAAGTTTATAATAGATCCTCTTCTTCTCTTATGGAATTCAGATGTTAAACCAGTATAATTCAAAAAAAGTTTAAATTTTTAGAATTTTTTATCCTTATTTTCCTGCTTCCGAATCTCCTTCCTTTAATTTTCTTAATTCTCCTTCATAATAGGCTAAATTCGGCTTCTGGTTTTCTGGAATATTTTGGAGTGCTACTTCCCAATGTTTGATGGCTTTTTTCTTTTCACCCATTGCTGTATAGCATCTGGCCAGTCCAACATTTGGAGTAAATTGATCCTCAGGGTGTTTTTTCTTGTTTAACAAAAATATTTCAAGCGCTTTTTCATTTTTGCCCTCACCAAGCAGTCCTCTGCCATAATTGTGAAGGTCCAAAATTGTAGCAGTAGGATGTTCTACCGCTTTAGCCATTAACTTATCCGCATCTGTTGTTTTGCCCAGTTTACCAAGAACTTTTGCTTTTGTGGATAATGTCTGGAAATTTTCCTGACCAATATAGGGGCGGTTTATGGCCAAATCTGCCCAGGTTAGGGCTTCCTCCATGTTAATCTCATTATTTGCACAAAATTCGGCTGCATTTCTGAAGTTTTGCCAGGTAAATCCGGCACTATTTCTCAAATCATCCCTCATTTTGGCGATGTATAGATCGTTTATATTGGGAACTTCAACTTTTATGGGAACCATTAAGTTCTCCCATTTCAATGCAACAGTTGCATGGTCTGGTTTTCTTTCCGTAAATTCAAAAGTCAAATATTCATTGAATTCGGATTTTTCAGGTTTTATGGTTACTCTTAGGGCATCTTCTTTTTCATCATAAGAATAACTGCCCCAGGAGGTATAGTTTTTGGAGAAAATAATTGTCCATTCATCTTCCCCCGGAGCCATGTGCAAGCCATATTTTCCAGCGGGTAAATCTTGCCCTTCAATTTTTACATCATGTGATACATAAAAGACGGTGTTTTCATTGGCTCCGGCTCTCCAGGGAATAGCCTTGCCGGCAAAAGCATCTTCTGCAAAACCGTAAGGAACTACATTTGTCCCGTAGATTTTTCCAGTTCTATCCTCTCCCTGAGGTCCGGTAACATCCGGGCTGTTGTAGGTAACATTCACTTTCACCAGGCCAATCCACTGGCTAACGCTTGCTTTTTCATTATCCCCGCTGGGTGGAAAGGTGAGAGCCCCTTGTGCGAGTAATTCATTAGCAAAAAAAATTGAGCATAAAAATACCAGTAATTGTTTTATTGGTCCGTAGTTTTTCATAAGATTTGGGTTAAAGTAGTAAAAATTATCCCCCAGTTAGTGAGGATTTAAGTTTCAGTTATGAATTGAATTTTAAACTAAATTCCCAAAAAAGATACTGTTTTACCGTGAACTTTAAATTTGCGGGGTTAAGCGGTTTTTATAATGGTTGGAATTAGGACGCGTCTATTTTATTCCTAAATATTAATCATATTGATTTTAATGAAAATTTAAATTTATCCCCCATTATAGGGTGTTTCTCTGAATGAAAAGGAATTCGTTTCTTATGGTAGAAAATTCTTTATTCAGGATCATTTTAGCAGCAGCTTTTCCCATTTTTTCGAAATCAGTGGTAATTACCGAAATGCCATCACACAAAACTTCTTTCATAGGGGTTTCATTGTATGAAATTAACCCGAGGTCTTTCCCAGGAATTAATTTCTGATCTCTGGCTTTTTTTATTAATCCCACCAGATCTGTTTCTCTGATTAGCACAAACACATCTCCTTTAGATATTTCTCCTTCTGGCAGATCATGTAGAATTTTAAAATTCAGTTTTTTATGCAGGCAGAAATTTCTAAAACCCCAGGAAATTTCCTCGCAATAGTATTCATTTTCTTCCTCAGGGAAAATCAAATAAAAATGCTCATACTTCTTCAGTAAGTCCATTGCTTTACCCAAAGCGTCATAAATATCGTTTTGGAAATCCTGATACACACAACCATTGGCGCCATCAAAATTTTCGATTTTTTTATCAAGCAGAATGAGTTTTTCTTTGGGGATCTTCTTTAATAAATTTTGAATTCTTTCCTCAGATTCATCAAAATGAGGCATAACCATTACATAATTGTAATAATCTAAGCCCCCATCAATAAAATTTTCAAATGTAACTGCATCGTAGTTATGAATTTTTAAATCGATAACAGCATTTTCCCCAAGGGTTTTTACGATGTTGTTGTAGATGATTTTTTTGTAGGCACTGATTTTATTAAAAATCAAAAGAATTTTTAATTTATCAATTCCAACCGTGTCATTCACATAAAACCCTTTCCCCCTAACTGAAATAATAATTCCTCTTCTTCTTAATTCATTATAGGCCTTTTCTACGGTATCTCTCGACAAATAATATTCAAAACTTGTTTCATTTATCGAAGGAATTTTCTGACCTTTTTTAAGGTTCCCTTTGTGAATTTCGGCAATAATATTATTGATGATTTGTCTGTATTTTGGAATCTTCGATCCCTCATTAATATTGGAATAATCCTTCATAAACGATTTCTGGTTTCTAGAAACGCAATCTTATTTTATCCCAATATTATTAAACTTCCCATTCTAAATAAACTTTTCCTCATCATTTGTTTATTAAATTTGTTTTTTCCTTCTGGCGGTAATCTTCCAGTCAATCCCCGTAAAGGAGGTTATGCTTAAATTAAAAAATTAGTAGAAATATGAATACCTCTTTGTAATTTTGGGGGATGAAGTTACCAAAGTTTGAAGATCTTATAGTTTTCGAAAATCAAAACTATATACTCATAAATAAACCATACGATATTTCTACTCTCGATGAAAGGGATATTTCACGGCCAAGTATTATTAAACTTGCCAGAGGTTTTTCCTCTGAATTAAAAATTTGCCATAGACTGGATAAAGGAACTTCCGGAATTTTGGCAATTGCAAAAAATGAAGAGTCTTATAGAAATTTATCTCTGCAATTTCAAAAAAGAAAGGTTTCCAAAATATATCATGCTTTTGTGAACGGAGTCCATAGCTTTGAGGAGCTTAGTATTGAGTATCCTATTGCTATTGCCGGGAAATCTGCTGTAAGAATAGATCCTCGGGAAGGGAAAAAATCCACTACTATAGTGAATACTGTTAAAACTTTCAGGAATGCGAGTCTGATTGAGGCAAAGCCATTAACCGGAAGAATGCACCAAATCAGAATCCATCTTGCGGCAAAAAAAGCTCCGCTAATTTCGGATGCGACTTACGGAGGCAAGCCTGTATACCTTTCAGAAATTAAAAGAGGGTATAAACCAAAAAAACATGAAGTGGAAAGACCCTTAATAAATCGGGTGGCACTTCATGCTTTCGGGTTGAAATTTTATGATGGAGAAGAAGAAATATTTGTGGATTCTCCCTATACTCCTGATCTAAATGTACTGATCAAACAACTAGCAAAAAATTGCTAATCCTTATTTGGATGATTTTTGTTTGGCTTTTTGAATGGACTCAAGTTCTTTTAGAGTTGCTCCTCTATAGTATCCTTTACTTGCCCCCCGGAAGGCTTCCTCTGCCATATCCAAATTTTTTGCTGCTTTATAATTCATTCCAATCATGAAATTAAATTGGGCTTTCTTTTCCGGGTTTAACCGCGGGTTTTTTACAGCTCTTTCCAACGTTTCTGTTGCTGAACCTGGCTTGTTTAATTGATATTCACAAGCTGCTTTTAGAAAAATTGCATTAAAATCCATTGGGTTTTTATCTATGAGTTTATCGCAGGCAGTCATACAAAATTCATAATCACCATTTTGATGATAAAGAAATGCCAATTCGTAAACTTTATCTTTCAGGAAGTTTCCATCCTTTTCAGATGCTTCAATTTCCCCTTTTGTAATTGAAATTAATTCTGCTTTTTCTGCCTTAATACTGGCTAATTTTTTCTGAAGGTCATAAGCCTCCGTCATGCTGGGATTCAGTTTTAAGGTGGTTGCCAGGAATTTTTCGCTTAATTGGTATTCATAAATCGAAAAATATGCATTTGCAAGACTGAAATAGAATTCTGGAGTGAATTCTATTAGTTTTACTTTAAATTCTCCACCATTGGCAAATTCGAAATATTCTTTTGCCTTTTCATATTCTTCTAAATAATGATAAGCATACCCAATTTCATAAAAGTATTGTTCGTTTTCGGCAATTTTTGGAACCTGGGTGATTATTTTATCTAAGATATCCTTTGCACTGTTGTAATCTCCAATATAATTGTAATATTGCGCTTCTAGGAACTTTACATCAAAGTTATCAGGACTAAGTTTTCTGGCAATTTCTATATGTTCAAAAACAGATTGCTGTTGTTTTACAAGGTTTAGGATATTGATAATATCAATTTTGTACTTCAATTGCCTTTCCAAATTGGAATCTGTAGCAAAGGCATTATCATAATTTTCTACAGCCTTTTCTGCATTTCTCATTTGTGCATACAAATCACCCAATTCTTCAAAAGCCTGATAATAATCTGGTTTTATTTCTACAGCTTTTTCCAAGTCCTGAATAGCTTCATTGAATTTTCCAAGGTTTATTTTACAATTGGCCGAAATGAAATAAATTTCAGCATTATCAGGTGTTTTTTTCGAAGCTTCTGCCAGTAATAGAATTGCTTCTTCATATCTACTGTTTTGGATAAGGTTTTGAGCATTATCCAATAACTCAGAAGACTGGCTAAAGGCATTAAAACTTTGAAATATTATCAAAAAAGAAAGAAGACTTATAAAATTTTTAACTTTCATGTGTTTAAAAATTATATTGCTATTGAAATAATTTACGAGAAATCAATAATTTCCCTGAAAATAATTTCAAAATAAATTTCGATTGGTTAACGATTATTTTGGGTATTCATTTGGCAACTGAATAGATTTATGGGCAAAACCGTAGTTTTTTGAATTTTTTCTTTAATATTCTTTTCGTAAATCTCTCAGTTTAGCTGTTATTTCATTTTCTTCCAATAATTTTAAGCTCTGTTGAGCCCCCTGTTTACTCACATAATTTCCAATATAAACCTGGTATTTAATTTCATTACTATATTGATCAATCATGATATAAGGATCTCCCAATTTTTTGGAAATTAGTTTGCGGCAATATTCTTGAGCGGCTTCAAGATCTCCAAAATAAGTAGTATAAACAGACCATCTGTTTTTCTCAATCCTTACTCCTTCGGGCGTATACAAGTATTTGTATAATGGATCGAATGAAATGTAAGGAGCGAAGTAAGAAGTGGCAGGAGCTATATTTCCACTGGTATCCCTCATGGTGAAAAACCAGTCTGCTTGGAGTACTTTAAAGTTTTTTACTTCCGGGTCTCCATTGACATACAAATAGTAGGCATGTTTTTCTTTATTGGTAAGTTGCTTAGCTGTTTTACGGGGAATTGTATAGGCAGTAATTAAAAAGTTTTCTGAGCCATCCTCGTTATTTCCATCCTTATCAGGTTTTGGTGCAACTCTCAGGAAATCAATAACTCCATCGCTATTGAATTCGCCAAAAGTGGCTGAACTTTCAAAAACACTGGAGAATGAAACCTGTGAAATTCTTTCTGGCTTTGAAATATCAAAAAGATTATAACACCTATATCTACAACCTTCACCATGGCAATCCTCTCTGAAATTCATAATCATGAGGTAACTTTTTCCTAAAAATGAAAATTCTTTTACCTCAAGAATATTATTGTAGTTCTGTCTGATGGACATTTCTACACCACAATAATAAACAAAGTGTTGGCCATTCAGGTAGAGGCCAGTTGGGTTAGGGTTAAAAATATTGTCATATTCGGCACCATTTACAAAATATGTTTTGAAGTCTACACTGCAATTTCCGTAAATAGTATAACTTGTATCTGCCTCTTCAGCAAAATTGGTTACCATTGGCTCTCCAATAATATTTATTTGTTCCTGAGAAAGTTGTGGAATAGAATAACTAGCTCCTTTTTCTACATTTTGAGCAATTAAAAAGCAATTGGAACTGAGTATGCTGGCAAAGCAAATGATATAACTTTTCAAGAAAATTTTATTCCCAAATAAGTTTTTCAATATAAATTCAAACATTATTTTGTATTTATTAAATATCCAAATAACTGGTTAAATCTGAAAAATGGATTATTTTGGTTTATTTTAACTTGGTATTTGGTTTTTATCAGTCTTCATTAAATGGGAGTTTTAAGATTAAAATCTTCATCTAAAAAGTCCATAATTTTCAAGGAGAAAGTCCCTCCCTCCTAAAAACCCAATAGTATTACGATTTTTATTAGGAATTATTTAGGAGCATTCCCATTAATATTTTTCTTTCTTTTTTAAGAAGTAGTTGGATGTACTTAATAAAAATTATCCTCCTTTAGGTCTTTCTTTTAAAAATCTTTCCTAATCAGGTTGTGAAACAATAATCAAGTTAGTGGGAGGGTTTTAGTATTTGTAATTGAGTGGGTACGGCATCCATCTCAACCTGTTTCTAATCTACAATTTTAAAATATCTGAAATTTCTTAGGAAAGATGAAAAAACTTTGTTTTGCCTCTTTAATCTTAATTTACTTTTCTTGTAATTGTTTTGCCCAGGAAGAAAACATTATCACTGATCATAATTCCACTGTTTTAATTGCCAATGGTAATAAATATGCTCATTCTAATATTGTTCAATTGACAATTGAAAGTGAAAATGCTTACCAAATGATGGTAAGCAACTATCCTGATTTTACCGGAGCATACTGGTCACATTATGAAAAGGATATTAAATGGGAATTGCTTCCTCAAGACGGAGAACAAACTGTCTATGTGAATTTAAGGGACAAGGATAATAATATATATTCTACCATTTCAGACAAAATTATTCTTGATGCTACTCCTCCCAGTGATGGTACAGTAAAAATTTACCCACCTGAAAACGGATTTAAAAGCCCTCCTTTTTATGTTGATTTGGAGATTTCGGTGAAAGATGCCAAATACATGATGATTAGTAATCAAAATGCATTTTTTAATCATAAATGGATGTTGTTTAAAGAGGATGTTTCAGAATGGCAGTTAGAAGATGGTCCGGATGGAGTAAGAAAAGTTTTTATTAAATTTAGAGATGTGGCAGGAAATAATTCAGAAGTGATTTCAGGTGAGGTATTAATTGATACCAAAGCTCCATTTGGTATGGATATTAAGATAAATGAGGATGAAAAATTTACCAAAAGGCAGGATAATCAAATTTCACTTAAAATTACTGCCAGAGAAGCAGATTTTATGATGATAAGTCCAAATAAGGATTTTAGTGGAGCAGAATGGATTCCCTATGGAGAAAATTTAGACTGGACTTTAGATGGAAATGATGGTAACAAAATAATTTATGCAAAATTTAAGGATAAAACTGGTAATGAATCTGGGGTTGTTTCCGATGAAATAATTTTAGATACAAAACCTCCTCAGGATTGTACAGTGCTTATTGACAAGGGTGCAGATATTTCTTCAAATATAAATAAGCTTGTGACTGTAGATTTATATTCTTCCGATGCTTCATTTATTATGATCAGTAGTGTGCCTAATTTTAAAGGCGCAAGATGGCAGGTTTATCGGGAACATATTCCCAACTGGAAATTGTATGGAGAGGAAAATGGCACTAAAACCGTTTATGTGAAATTTATGGATGAGGCAGGCAATATAAGTGGAATTTATAAGGATGAAATTACTTTGAACAGATAAGTTCGGAGACATAAAATTTAAAAAATTGGGGGAAATGACAATTGTCTTTTCCCTTTTTTTATTCCATAAATGTCACAAAAAATATTGTAATTTTGCAGCTTCACATTTTTGAAAAAATTATATTTTTTGTCCTTTAATATTTCCCCTTGCCAAATGACTGAAGCGGAGGCTCAATCCAAAATTCTGGATCTAAGTAAAAAAATTAATCACTACAATTACCAATACTATCAAAACAGTATTTCGGAAATATCTGATTACGATTTTGATATGTTGCTTAATCAGCTAATTGAGCTGGAAAAGGAGTTTCCCCAATTTAAAATGGATGATTCACCTACTCAGCGGGTAGGGGGGGCTATCACAAAATCATTTGCATCTGTAAAACACAAATACCCAATGCTTTCATTGGGGAACACCTATAGTGAGCAGGATTTATTGGATTTTGATGAAAGGATTGAAAAAGCGATTGGGAATGATTTTGAATATATCTGTGAGTTAAAGTTTGATGGAGTGGCTATAAGTTTGATTTATGAAAACGGTAAGCTCACAAAAGCAGTAACTAGAGGTGATGGCGTGCAGGGTGATGATATTACCCAAAATGCTAAAACTATTCCAAGTGTTCCCCTAAGTGTTCCATTTAAAGGCACTTTTGAAGTGAGAGGGGAAGTATTTCTCACCAAAAAAAGATTTGAGGAACTAAATATTCAAATTGCAGAGGAAAACAAGAAAAGGGAAAATGAGGGCAAAAAACCTTTGAAATTATTGGCAAATCCAAGAAATGCGGCAAGTGGCACCTTAAAAATGCAGGATTCTTCTGTAGTGGCAAGGAGAAAACTTGGATGTTTTGCTTATTCCCTTTTGGGAGAAAATCTGGGATTTGATTCACATTCGGCCTCACTTGCACAGTTGGAAAAATGGTATTTCAATGTTTCGGATTCCTATAAAAAATGCAAGGACATCCAGGAAGTAATTCACTTTATCAATGCCTGGGAGATAAAACGTGAGAAATTTCCAGTGGAAACAGATGGAATAGTTTTAAAAGTAAATGATTTCAGGCAACAGGAAATTTTAGGATTTACCGCAAAAAGTCCGAGATGGGCCATTGCATACAAATATAAGGCAGAAAGTGCCAGTACAATTTTAGAATCTGTAAGCTATCAGGTAGGCAGAACCGGAGCAATTACTCCAGTTGCCAATTTAAAACCCGTATTGCTGGCTGGTACCACAGTGAAAAGGGCCAGTTTGCATAATGCGAATGAAATTGAAAGGTTGGATTTGCATGACGGAGATACGGTATATATTGAAAAAGGAGGGGAAATCATTCCTAAAATAACAGGAGTGAATTTATCTGCAAGACAGCCTTCAGCTCAAAAAATTCAATTTATAGAAGATTGTCCTGATTGTGGAACTACACTTATCAGAAAAGAAGGGGAAGCTAACCATTATTGCCCCAATTTAAATGGATGTCCTACCCAACTAAAGGGAAAAATTGAACATTTTATTCAAAGGAAGGCGATGAATGTGGAATCCCTTGGGCCTGAAACTATCGACCAGTTATTTCAAAAAAACTTAGTAAAAACTCCTGCAGATCTGTATTTTTTGTCCAGGGAAAATTTGATGGAGTTGGAGAGGTTTGGAGAAAAATCAGCTGATAACCTACTTTCAGGACTTCAAAAATCTAAAGAAATTTCTTTTCAAAGGGTACTTTTTGCTTTGGGAATTAGGTTTGTTGGAGCTACTGTTGCCAGTAAATTGGCCTTGCATTTTCATAATATTGGCAACATGCTGGCTGCTACACGGGATGAATTGCTGGAGGTAGAAGAAATAGGTGATAAAATCGCGGATAGCTTCATAGAATTTAGAAGTGAAGAAAAGAATATCCTTTTTATTGACCAATTAAAAAAAGCCGGATTAAAATTTGAGTTAAATAAAGAGGATATTGTTACTGTTGATCAAAACCTGTTTGAGGGTAAAACCTTTGTGATATCGGGTGTTTTTGAAAGTTTTAGCCGTGATGAATTGAAGCAAAAAATAGCTTCTCTTGGAGGCAAGGTAGTTTCATCCATTTCAAAAAAACTGGATTTTCTTGTTGCTGGAGATAAAATGGGTCCTTCAAAGCTGGAAAAAGCTGAAAAATTGGAAATTAAAATTCTTTCAGAGGAGGAATTCTTAGCAATGGTAGAACGTTTACAGGTGTAAATATCCAATAAAAGTTAATGGCAATAGTTAATTAAAGGAATAAGGGATGATTTAAAATTCTGATTATAAACACATGTTTTATTCAGGTATTTTTCGCCAATAATCAGTCAGTTGTTTTGATCCCTTTCTGAAATAGATTTTTTACCCTAAATTATAAAGTGTTGAAACCGATAAAAGAATTTTTTTTAAATCTGAGAATCTCACGGGCAAATAAGGGAAATAAAGCAAAAAGGATTTCTACAAATTATAGTGAAGTAAAATCAGTAGGGATTTTATTTCTGATAGAGAATGATAACCATCACGAAGAGATGAATAAATTCGTGAAAGGACTGATGAAGGAGGGGAAGAAAGTTGAAGCAATGACTTACTTTACCAGAGAGCATGATAATCCATATAATTTTAGCTATAACTTTTTTGATGAAAAAGATATTTCATTATCAGGGGCTTTGAAAGGAGAAAAGGTAGCTGCTTTTATGGAAAAAGAATTTGATTATTTATTTTTTATTTCCTTGAAGCAAACTCTGGCATTTGATTTTATTCTGGCTGGAAGTAAGGCTAAATGTAGAGTAGGACCTTATTTTGAAGGCAAGGAAGATTTTTACGAACTGATGGTTAATTTGAATCCTGGTGAAGGAGTAGATAAATTAATTGATGGTATGAAACACTATACGAGGGAAATAGATAGAAAAGAGAATGCTGGAAGGCAAGCAGTTGCTTCATAAACCCTCTTGGAAAAAATAAAATTAAGATATGAAAAAAGCTGCTCAATTTAAATGAGCAGCTTTTTTGATTTTAGGATGGAGGTTTAACTCCAATAATGTGAATTATTGTAAAGTTTGAGGGGCTACATTAGCGTAAGCTCCGCTTTTCAATTTATCAGAAATTGCCTCGAAGGCAGCAATTGTTTCATTAACATCTTCCAAAGTATGCATAGCTGTTGGGATTAGTCTAAGCATAATGACATCCTTAGGAACCACTGGATATACAACCGCAGAACAAAAGATTTGGAATTTTTCCCTTAAGTCCATAATTAGATTTGCAGCTTCATTGGTTCCTCCACTTAAGATAACAGGAGTTACGGGAGATTCCGTTTTGCCTAAATTAAATCCTTTGGCTCTCAATCCAGATTGAAGTGCATGTACAATTTCCCAAAGCTTATTTTTTAGCTCTGGCATTGATTTTAACATTTCCAACCTTTTCATGTTGCCCAGAACAAATGCAGTAGGAAGGGTCTTGGCAAAAATCTGAGACCTCATATTATATCTCAAATATTCTACAACTTGCTCTTTACTTGAAATAAAGCCTCCTATGCTTGCCATAGATTTGGCAAATGTGGAGAAGTATATGTCTATTTCATCCTGAACTCCTTGTTCTTCACCAGTTCCGGCTCCTGTTTTTCCCATAGTACCAAAACCATGAGCATCATCTACCATCAGCCTGAATTGGAATTTATCTTTTAAGCCAACAATTTCTTTAAGATTACCCATCTCGCCCAGCATTCCAAATACTCCCTCGGTAATCACTAAAATTGATCCACCAGTTTCTTCAACTATTTTAGTGGCTCTGGCAAGTTGCTTTTCACAACTCTGGATGTCGTTATGTGGATACACAAATCTTTTCCCAAGATGCATTCTTAAACCATCTAAAATACAAGCATGGCAATCCGCATCATACACCACAACATCTCTTCGATCTAACAAAGCGTCAATCGCTGACATAATACCCTGATAACCATAGTTTACGATTACAGTATCTTCCTTGCCAACAAAATCACTTAATTGAGATTCAAATTCTTCAATTATGTTAGAATTTCCAGACATCATTCTGGAACCCATAGGATAGGCCAGACCATATTTTTCTGCAGCTTCAGCATCAAATTTCCTGATTTCAGGATGATTACCTAGTCCAAGGTAGTTATTCAAACTCCAGTTTAATACATCCTTGCCCCTGAACTTCATCCTTGGAGCAATCTCTCCTTCTAGCTTAGGAAAGGCATAATAGCCATGTGCAATTTGTGAAAACTGTCCTAATGGCCCTCTGTCAACTAACAATTTTTCAAATAGATCCACGAATATTGAATTATTTTAATATTTGTTATTAATTTTTTACCGTTAAAGTGCCCAAAGATACGAGGAAATTAAACACCAACAAAACCAAGTTAGTTAGGTATAACTAAGTAAGATCCTGAGGTAGAGCCTGTTTCAATTCAACTGAATTTTAAATATGGCAAGTGGAAATGACCTTAAGGAAGATTATTTTTTAAGTCTAACAAAAAACCTTTTATTCTTTTTAGTGAGTCTATAACATCAATATTCTCCTTTACATTATTGTTCTTTTTAATTAATTCTTTGGCCCCATTTAATGTATATCCCTTTTCTTTTACCAAATGATAAATCGTTTGAATAGCCGATATATCCTGACTAGTATACTGGCGAGCTCCATTTTTATTTTTCTTGGGTTTAATAGAATTGAACTGGCCTTCCCAAAAGCGAATAAGTGATGTAGAAACACCAAATTTTTCAGCAACTTCACCTATTGAATAATATCTTTTTTCAATATCCATTTTTTTCTTCAAGTAGCATAATTACTCCAAATAAAACCAATTCGACCAAATTAGTAAAATGAAAATTCAGGGCATAAAAAAAGAGTGGAATTTTTTAAATCCACCCTTTTTAGTATCAAATTTTTAAAACTACCATCCAAGAGATTGATTTTCTCTGGAGGCAATCTCAATTAGTTTATCGTATTGGTCATCGGTTACATCATTTGAGAAATAATAAACCGGATTTACTTTTCTATCTTTATAAATCACTTCATAATGCAGGTGGGGTGCCACGGAAAGTCCTGTGCTTCCTACTTTCCCTATAATCTGGCCTCTTTTAACAGTTTGCCCTTTTCTCACATTAAATTCAAGCAGGTGAGCATACTTGGTAACATAACCAAAACCATGATCTATTTCTATTTCATTTCCGTAGCCTTTTCTCGATCGTTGTAATTTAGTGATTTTTCCATCACCAGTAGCATAAATAGGAGTGCCCTGAGGTGCAGAGAAATCGCAACCTGAGTGCATTCTCTTAATCTTAAGAATAGGGTGAAATCTCATTCCAAATCCTGAGGCCAGCCTATTTAAATTTTGGTTTGAAATAGGTTGTATTGCCGGAATATGGGAGATCATTTCCTTTTTTGATTTCGCCAATTGAGCAATTTCATCAAAGGATTTAGTTTGGATATACATTCTCCTTTTTAACACATCTATCTTTTGAAGTGTACTGATGATTAAATCTTCCCTGCTCAAACGCTTGTCCAGAAGATCTTTATACTTTTCACTTCCACCACTTCCTGCCTGCCTTATTTCCATCGGAATAGGCTCAGCCTCAAAAATAGATCTGTAGATATCATCATCTCTTTCCTGGAGGTGACCAAGTACTTTGTTTGAATGGTTCAACTCCTTATTTAAGAGATTGTAATAATATAATAATTCGTTGTTTTCTTTTTTTAGCCTTTGAACCGTGGCTGAGGGAAAGTATGCGGAATAGGTAAACGAAAAAATTATTCCAAAAATAACACAGATGAATAACAAACCTAAGGCATTTACAATAACATCGGAAGTCGAAGTCTGGACTCTCTCATACCTACATGTTTCCGTGTCATAGTAGTATTTGATTTTTGCCATTATAAAATATGTTGATTTGTACTAAATTTGCCCGCAAATAAAGCAAATTCTTAAATTGATTTGCAAAGAAACGAAGTTTTCTTTGAATTATTTAATACTTAAAACAGCCATAATAGTACATTACTATCACTTTACAAATAAATTTTAGTATTTTTTTTATAAGTTTTAACTCGATTTGGTAAATATTTAAAATATGCAGGCAAAAGAGATTCGAAATAAGTTTTTAGAGTTTTTCAGGAGTAAACAGCATGAGATAGTACCGTCTGCACCTCTGGTGGTGAAAAATGATCCTACTTTAATGTTTACTAATGCGGGAATGAACCAATTCAAGGATTATTTTCTTGGAAATAAAACCCCTGAATCCAATAGAATTGCAGATACACAGAAATGCCTGAGGGTTTCAGGTAAGCATAATGATTTGGAAGAAGTAGGTTTTGATACTTACCATCATACCATGTTTGAAATGTTGGGGAACTGGTCTTTTGGAGATTATTTCAAAAAAGAAGCTATTGCCTGGGCATGGGAATTACTTACGGAGGTTTATGGCTTACCAAAGGACAGATTGTATGTGACTGTTTTTGAGGGAGATGATAAAGATGGACTGGCTCCCGATAATGAAGCTGCGAAACTTTGGAAAGATTTTATTGATGAAGAAAGAATAATTTTTGCCTATAAAAAGGATAATTTTTGGGAAATGGGAGACACTGGTCCCTGTGGTCCATGCTCTGAAATTCATATAGACCTAAGAGATGAAAGTGAAATTGCCAAAACACCTGGTAAGGCTTTAGTTAACCAGGATGATCCATTGGTAATTGAAATATGGAATTTGGTTTTTATCCAGTTTAACAGATTGGTAAGTGGGAAATTGGAAAAATTACCCGCTGCCCATGTGGACACCGGAATGGGCTTCGAAAGGTTGGCTATGGCTATCCAAAAGAAAAAATCAAATTATGATACTGATGTATTCCAGCCGCTTATTCAGTTTGTGGCTAAAAAAGCAAAAGTAAAATACGGAGAAAATGAGAAAGTAGATATTGCCATCAGGGTAATTGCCGACCATATTAGAGCTATTGCCTTTGCCATTGCCGATGGGCAGTTGCCTTCGAACAACAAAGCTGGGTATGTAATTAGACGGATTTTGAGAAGAGCTGTGCGATACGGATATACTTTCCTTGGATTTAATGAACCATTTTTATTTGAGTTGTTGCCTACTTTATCGGCTCAAATGGAAGATATCTTCCCAGAATTAAAAGCACAGGAATCTTTTATTCAAAAGGTAATTAAAGAAGAGGAAAGTTCTTTCCTGAATACCCTGGAAAAAGGCCTTAATATCCTTCAGGTATTAATGAGGGAGGGAAAAGGAAATAATGTAATTAATGGAGAAAAAGCTTTTGAACTATACGATACCTACGGATTTCCTTATGATCTTACGGCATTAATAGCTCGGGAAAATAATTTTGAAGTAGATGAGGCAGGATTTAATGCTGCAATGAAAATTCAAAAGGATCGATCAAGAAATGCAGCAGCATCTGAAAAAGGAGATTGGATTGTGGTTAATGAGGGCGATGAAGTAGAATTTTTAGGCTACGAAACTTTAGAGGCTAATGCCAAAATTCTAAGGTATAGGGAAGTAAAGGATAAAAAAGGTTCAATTTTTCAAATTGTGTTGGATCAGACTCCTTTTTATGCAGAGAGTGGGGGACAGGTTGGTGATAAAGGTTACATTGAAATCAATGGAGAAAAAACTTCCATTATTGATACCCAGAAGGAAAATGATTTGATTATTCATTTCGTAAAAAAATTGCCATCAACACTTGAAGGAGAATTTAAATGTGTGGTTAATGCCAGGAAAAGGAGTTTGACAGAGAATAATCACTCTGCCACACATTTACTCCATGCTGCTTTAAGGAAAGTTCTAGGAGATCATGTTGGGCAAAAGGGTTCCTTGGTAAATGAGAATGTATTAAGATTTGATTTTTCTCATTTCGCAAAAATGACAGAAGAAGAAATCAGGGAAGTGGAGAAAATTGTGAATGAAAAAATCAGGGAAAATATTGCTCTGAATGAGAGAAGGAATGTACCCATTGATGAAGCTAAGTCATTAGGGGCAATGGCGCTTTTTGGGGAAAAATATGGGGATTTTGTAAGGGTAATTACTTTCGATAAAGACTATTCTGTAGAACTTTGTGGAGGAACTCATGTTCCGGCAACTGGGAAAATTGGCTTTTTCAAAATTGTAGCGGAGAGTTCAGTAGCTGCTGGAGTAAGAAGAATTGAGGCTATTACTTCAGAAAGTGCTGAAAACTATATTCAGGAACAATTGGATTTAATTAAAGAATTGGGAGATATTCTAAAACATCCTAAGGATATAAAAAAGACAGTTAATGACCTGGTAAATGAAAAAAACCAATTAGCAAAAGACCTGGAAAAGTTGAGAAATAAGGAGTTGCAGGGCCTGAAACAACAATTGGTTGACAAAGTAGAGGAAGTAGACGGAATTAACTTAATTGCCGAAAAAGTAGAGCTTCCAAATGCTGATAGTTTGAGGTCTCTGGCCTTTGATACGCGAAATAAGGTAGATAATCTGTTTATGGTGATTGCAGCGAATATTGGAGGAAAGCCTCAAATTGCAGTAATCATTTCCGATAACCTAGTGGCTGATAAAGGATTAAATGCAGGTCAGATTATTAGGGAACTGGCAAAAGAAATTAAGGGAGGAGGAGGAGGCCAGCCTTTCTATGCCACTGCAGGAGGAAAGGATGTAAATGGTCTGGAAAATGTAATTAAAAAAGCGAAAGGATTTATTGAATAAATACAGTTTTCCGGATAACAAAAATCATTTTAGTTTTTTGGGAAATATTCCTTTTTTGGATTAAGAAGAATTCGGGGGCAAAAGGTCCCTGAATTTTTAAAGTTTTTCTTCAAACCCCCAACTTACCAAAAATTACAGCAATTATGTTTACAGGAATAATAGAAAGTTTAGGAGAAGTTATTGGAATAGAAAAGGATCAGGAAAATATTATTTTTGAAATTTCTTCTCCAATTTCACATGAATTAAAAATTGACCAGAGCCTTTCCCACAATGGAGTTTGCCTTACTGTTACTGAAATTAATGAAAACAAACACAAAGTAACAGCAATATTAGAAACGCTAAGAAAATCTAATTTAGGTGATTGGGAAGTCGGAGCTAAAGTAAACCTTGAAAGAAGTATGCCGATGGATGGGAGGTTTGATGGTCACATCGTTCAGGGCCATGTAGATCAAATTGGAGAATGTGTGAGTGTAAAAGAAGAAGGCGGAAGTTGGTTTTATACTTTTGAATACGATAAGAGCCAGGGAAATGTCACTGTTGAAAAAGGGTCTATTTGCATTAATGGAGTAAGTCTTACGGTAGTCAATTCTTCTGAAAACCAATTTAGCGTAGCCATTATACCTTATACCTACGAGCATACTAATTTCCATAAAATAGAAATGGGCACCAAGGTAAATCTGGAATTTGATATTGTAGGAAAATATTTACAAAAAATGTTTTCTAATTATCAGGAAAGCCTGAGCAATGGAAAATGATTGTTTTTAACTTTTGTATTGCCCCAATTTCTTAGCATAAGCACTTAGATTTTATCCATAAAAAGAAATTTTTCACTAACTTCTGCCCTGAAATAATAACTTAACACTTTCCTTCTAATTATCCGAGACAAAAATGGTTAGCCTAATGGTTGATTTAATTGGAAATATTTAAGTTATTGTTTTGGAAAAATAACAACCTCCTGTTGGAGAACATTTAAACCTAAATAACATGAAATGTATCGTAGTAGACGATGAGGAAACCTCCAGAATGGTGATAAAGGAATATATTGAGCGTACAGAAGATTTGGAGTTTGTAGGGGAGTTTGAAAATGCGCTTGATGCTTTTAAATTTTTAAAAAAAGAAAAAATTGATATAGCCTTTCTTGATATTGAGATGCCCAAAATGTCAGGGATTGAGTTGGTTGAATCTTTGGAAAACAAGCCTCAGGTAATCATGGTCACCACCAGGGAGGATTATGCTGTAAAAGCTTATGAACTTGCTATAGCCGATTACCTGGTAAAACCAGTAAAATATCCGAGATTTTTGTTGGCGGTACAAAAAGTAGAAAAAAATTTCACCCAGCCAGTATTAGAAACTCAGAATGAAGAAGATATTTATGTAAAAGCGGATAGTAAAATTGTCAGGATAAAATTAAAAGATATTTTGTTTGTAGAGGCATTATCCGATTATGTTATTTTTAATACAGAGCATAAAAAGTATATTGTTCATTCTACTATGAAAGGAATAGCCAATAGACTTTCCTCTGGTGATTTTATAAGAGTACACCGCTCTTATATTGTCAATATCTCCAAAATTGAAACTATTGAGGATATGAGCAATATTATTATGCCCAATAAGGTAATCCCCATTGGTGCATCTTATAAATCTGAATTTTTAAAGAAGTTGAATTTTCTGTAAATTAAAGCTAGAAATCAAAACTTACTCCGCCCATAATTGTGGTTCCAATATTATCTGTATAGAAGTATTCCATTTGTTCTTTAAACAACAGGTTTCTTCCATTGATAAATATCGAAAACTGATTGGAAGGAATATAACTGAACTTCGCATTCAAAACCACCTTTCCATCGATTCTGGCTGGAGAAACGGGCCTTCCTAGCTGAATATCTGAAATGTGGGTGAGCTCATGGTTTGAAAAGTAATAAGAATTTAAATTAAGGTTAAATTTCCTGGAAATTCTATAGTTCAAATAAAGTCCTCCATACATGGATGGAGTACCTTTAAATTCTTCAAGGTCAGCCAAAATAGAAATATTTTGTTCTCCTGTAGGATCACTTTCAGGCAGGAGCGTGTATGGGGAGAAGTCTTCCAAGGAAGTTTTTTGGTAGGTTAAAAATGGTTTGAAGTGTAACTTGTTATTGATTACATAATCAATAGAAACAGTTAGTCCTGTTTGGCTTGCCTTCATAGGCATTGCCCGATATGAAAAGATTGAATGTAAGGTAGTATTTTCTCCAAAAATCAGCCTGTTTTCCTGGGTGATTTTGGAATAACCCTCTGTCTGAGTTTGAAAAACTTCCAAATCAAGCCCAAGGTTTTTATTAATTTGCCACCGGTACCCGAATTCAGAGGAAATAGCCTGAAGGGGGGCCAGAGTAGGATCCCCCTTAACTTCTGCAAAAATGTAGACGCCCTCACTCGGAACAAAATGAGGACCTACAGAATAATTGGTAAAGCTATTGACAATAAAGGCTCCCTGAATGGCTTTCCCATATAATAATCTGAAAATATGCTTTTGTTTTATTTTGTAATTGGCAATAAACTGGTAGGAAAGGAAAGTATCATCCGGAGCACTAAACTTGTCTCCCCGGACTGCACTGATTAGTCTCAATCCACCGAGTTGATATTCTGCCCTTAAACTGGCTGCCAGTGTAGTCAAGTCTCTTTTCGCATTGATTATTCCGGATCCATCATCCCCAAAATAGGGAATATCATTGTAAGTGGCTCTTCTATAATTCAATCCTGGCTTGATGGTAAAATTTCCGAACCCAAAATTATAGTCGATGAGGGCATCTATGGTTTCAAAATCATAATGTGAACCGAGATTTAAAATTCCCGGCTGTTGCTCTCCATTTAAATAAGAAACCTGAAAAGTTCCATCATGGAAGTTGCTTGCAAGATCCAAATATTTTGTTTCCGACAAGTTTGTAGAAAGGGGAGTATAAGTATTTTCAGCGTAAGGCCTTATGCTTTGGGAATTTTCCAAACCTGTGGATAAACTTAAATCAACATGATCGTTCACCTTATAATTCATAAAAGCATTGATGCCAAATTTTTTCAGAGAGATATTAGGATCTGGGTATCTGGCATCTACATTGTCCATTAGATCACCTATCTGATAACTTCTTAAAGTATCTAATCTGTCCGTATAATTTTGGTTAATTGGATCGTAAAAATTGGTGGAATGTCTGTATCGCTCAGTCACATTGGTAGAGGTAATCAAATGAAATTTATCATTAAACCTATATCCAAGAGAAGCATTGGCCAATAGAGAGTTGTGATTCCCATATTGAATTTGGGCTTTGGCTTCAGTTTTTTGTTTACTCATTTCTCTGGTAATTATATTAATTACCCCCGTTAAGGCATTTGGTCCGTAAAGTGCCGCAGAAGGGCCTCTTACCAACTCAATTCTTTCTATATCATTAATTTCAATAGGTAAAGTCTCCCAGAATGTTCCCCCCGAAAAATAATTATAAACAGGCCTGTTGTTAATCATTACTAAGCTGATACTGTTATCTGAATCGATAAAAGTGGAGGATGGAGGGACATTACTTAATCCCCGGATACTTATATCATAATTACCTGCAGTGGTTTCTCTCACAATAATACCGGGGAGTAATCTTAATGCTTCAGGAAGGGAAAGTACTCCGGAATTAATGATTTCATCTCTGGTGACTGCCGAAACCCCCAGGGGAGCATCAAATAACTTTTCCGCTTTTTTCGAGGCACTTACAATTTCCAGACTCTGGCTCTGTACACCCAGGTCCATAATTTCTTTTACATCAGCTGTGAAAAGTTTTGAAGGGTTTCCTTCAGATGATTGTTGACCATGAACTGGAGCCAGGGCCATTCCAAACAAAATATGGAAAAATAATGTGTAGGGAGGTTTATTGAAAATGCTCTTCATAATCAGCGTATAATTTTTTGGAGTTAGGCTTTTGAATTTAGATTGCTTTGAAGAAGTAAGCATGATTAAATTCATTTTTTAGTCAAAAAGTTGAACGATAACATTCCGAAAACATTTTGATGGCTGAATCATGATTAATAAAAAATAAGGGTTTTTTAGTTATTGATTGTAAATGAGGAATAGGAAATAATTCCTGCTTCATGTAAGAATATGGTATTCACTAAATTGAAAGAACAATTTATAAGCTGGCAGATAGTTAATTATTATTAGTAATTACTCTATACCAAAACTAATTGATCAGAAACTCAATCATGAAAAGTCAAAGTTTAAAAGCAGGCTGGTGCATTATTGGTGCGTTTTTTTTAATGGTGACAACCCTAAATGCCCAAAAACTTAGTCCAGAGCAATACAAAGCAGACAGTTCCAAAGTTGTTTCCCTCAATAGAGATTTTGATCAAAAGTTTAAAGAACAGGACTATGAAAATGCTATTCTCTTTGCTTCCCAGGCTATTGCTATTTCTAATAAAATTGGTTTTGAATTTGGCCAGGGTTTGAGTCTTTACAATTTGGGGAAAATTTATAAGGAGAAAAAAGATTTAAGTCAGGGGCTTAATTACCTGCTCCAATCTCAAATCATTTTTGAAAAAATAAAGAGTGAAAAAAATTTAGCTGAATCCAACTATGAAATTGGCAATTTATATATCGATTGGAATACCTTTAATAAGTCTGTATCCTATTTGAAATCGGCATTGAATCTCTTTGAAAGCCTAAATGATGAGTTTGGAAAAGAAAAATCCTTAAATGCTTTGGGATTTGCTTTTTATCAGAATGGAGATTTTGATAAGGCTAAAGAAATCTACGAAGAAGCCTTAGTGATGGCAAATAATACCAACAACCATCAGCAGTCGGCTATAATTCTGGACCAACTTTCCAATATCAGCAAAGATGAAAAGAACTTTGAGCAGGCGATAGTTTATCTGCAAAACAAAAGAGCAATCCATGAACAGGATAAAGATTATTTATCACTTGGTATTACCTCTAACAATATTGGTTATTTGTACCGGCAATTGGGGGAAAATGAGGAATCCATTGATTATTTTAATAGAGGATTAGAAGCTTTTAATCATTTAAATACTGATGGCGATCGGAAAAATGCCTCACTAATGGATAACATTGGGGTAACTTATACTAATCTTAAGAGCTTTAATAAAGCTGAAAAATATTTTTATGAATCATTAAAACTTCATGAATCGAATAAAGATCTTGAAGGATTGGCGGGATCTTATAATTATCTGGCTGCCAATAACTTTATCAGTGGATATAATGATAAGGCCTATTCAAATGTTCAAAAAGCCATTGAAGCAGGAGAAAAAATTAATGCAAGAAAGGAGTTAATTGAAAGCTATTTTATCTTATCGGAGATTTATGCCAAGTTCAATGATTTTAAAAATTCTCAGGAGGCTTATAAAAAACATGAAGCTTTAAAAAAGGAACTTGAAGATGAGGCCAATCAATTGAAGGAAGAAAGAAGACAAGAACAGTTATTTGCCGAAAAGAAGGAAAATGAATTAAGATTAATCATTGCGGATAAAGAAAAACAAGCTCTTTCCTTAAAACAATTAAAATTAGAAGCTGAGAAAAAGGAACAAGCTTTGGCCCTACAACAAAAACAGCTTTCGCTATTGACAAAAGAGAAAGAACTCCAAAAACAGACACTTGAAAATCAGGCATTAGAAAAGAAGCGAGCCCAGCAAGCACTAGCATTGGCGCAACAACAAATTGAGGCACAAAGTAGAGAACGGGAAATTGCAAATTTGGAAAGGGAAAGAGAATTGCAGGATTTAGCTATTAAACAGAAGGAACTGGAGGAGGAAAAACAGCAGAAGGCTATGCAATTGCTAGAGGCAGACAAGAAATTAAAGGACCAGCAATTGTTGGAAGAAGAAAGATTCAGGTATTATGGATATGGCATATTGGGTTTATTTCTGGTGATTATGGGAATAATCGCCTATGGGTTTGTTCAAAAGAAGAAATCCAACAAAATGCTTTTATCGCAGAGAGAGGAAATTAAGGAAAAAAATGAAGAACTGGAAAGTAACATGGAGCGACTGCAGTCTGCTCAACAATTAATGAAAAAACAAAAAGAAAAACTTGAAGAAACCAACATTAGAATTACTGACAGTATTAAATACGCCAATAGAATTCAAAGTGCTATTCTCCCCAATGAAAAGGATTTAGCAGGTGCCTTTGAAGATCATTTTGTGGTTTACATGCCCAAAGATATGGTTTCCGGGGATTTCTATTGGTTTGCTCATGTAGATGGGAAATCTTTTATAGCAGCTGTAGATTGTACAGGACATGGTGTACCCGGGGCTTTTATGTCCATGATTGGCAATTCACTTTTAAATCAGGTGGTAAAGGAAAGAAAAATAAGAGACACTGATAAAATTTTAGAAGAATTACATTATGGGGTGAGAGAAGCATTAAGACAAAATGAATCTAAAAATGTGGATGGAATGGATATTTGCCTTTGTTCTTTGGAGCAGAAAGGAGAAGAGATTGTAATGAATTATAGTGGTGCGAAATGCCCCTTATTTTTAATTAATGATGGACAAATAACCGAATTCAATCCTGACAGGAAATCCATAGGCGGCTGGCAGAAAGAAAATGAACATAAATTTGAAAGAAAAGAAACCATAGTAAAACCAGGGGATTATATTTACCTTACCACTGATGGTATAATTGATACTCCCAATGAAAAAAGAAGGAGGTTTGGGACAAGTAACCTGAAAAATTTATTGGAAAAAATAGCCTCCAAATCCATGGGGGACCAAAAGGATGAGATTATGGCTACTTTGATTGAATATTCCCAAAATACACCACAGCGAGATGATGTAACTTTAATTGGAATTCAAGTGAAAAAAGTAACCAAAACCTCAAAAAAATTGGCGTAAAAGACTAAAAATCCGTTCTAAAAGGTGAAGCAGGTAATCCTTCTTTATTGTATAAATTACAATCCGGGTTATCTGCCCAGGCGTATCTTACCGCAATAGGTTTGGAAATGCCAGGGGAGAAAACTACAATTTCGTCTTTACTGATAATTTTAGCTTCAGCCCAAACAAAATTTTTATCCTCACCGGAGATAGCAAAACCTCTAATCGTTTGATTATCTTTAGTAACGAGGCCGCTTCCCGTATTTTGAAATTTGAGATGAATTTTATTACCCCTTATTTTCATAGATTGATAAGTCGGTCCTGAAAAGACTAAGTCCTCCTGATAAGCCACTTTTCTTGCTGCCAATGCCAGCCTCTTCCCAACATCCTGCTTATTCCTTGGATGAATATCATTAGCTTCTCCAATATCTATAATTACAGCCATTCCTGTATTTGAAAGTTCCAAAGCGTTAGTTTGGGCTTCCCTTAATTCTGCCCAATTACTTTCCCCTGGTTTGTCTTGCCTTTGTTTCCAGTTGGCCAACTGGACAAACAAAAATGGCATTTTGGGATCGTTCCATTTGGTCCTCCAATCATTAATCATTGTTGGAAATAACTGATTATACAATTCAGGGTAATCCGCATTTGATTCGCCCTGATACCAGATAACGCCTTTGGCAGGAAATGGAATAATGGGTTTTACCATGGCATTATAAAGAAGAGAAGGAAGGGTAGAGGGACTAGTTTTAAAATTAATTTTTCCCTTCCCAAGTTTAACTTTCCAGTCACCGGAAAGATCGGTTTTATAATCACCCATTTCAAAATAAAGTTCATCTGTTGGACCTGAAAATCCGCCCTGGGAACTTTCTGATTCGGTAACTTTTACTAAAATTTCATTTTTGCCAACCATCAACAAATCCTTATTTAGCTGATAAACTCTTTGGATCTCCTGATTGTGAACGGTTTCCCCAACTTTTATCCCATTTACCCAGGTTTCATCCGACTGGGCAATTTTACCTAAGTGTAAACTGGCATTTTCAACAGGCTTTTCTGAAGGGATTTCAAAACTGGTTTGGTACCAGACCTCACCGTCCCAGCCATACAATCCTGCCCATTCCCATGTAGCAGGAACAGTTATTGACTGCCAAAGACTGGAGGAATCTTCTGAAGAATAAGTACCATATTTTTTTATGAGTTTTTGTGCCGCCCAGGAGGCTAGTTCTGTTTCATTTTTCTGTTGCATAGTTTTCAAAATCACCTGAAATGAGTCCAGTTTTGCCATGGATCCAGGGCTTATCCAGGATTCAATTTTGGTCCCTCCCCAACTGGTGTTGATAATACCAATGGGTATTTTTGAGTGTTTGTATAAATCTCTTGCAAAAAAATAACCCACAGCAGTAAATTGTCCAGTGTTTTCAGGGCCGGAAACCTTCCACTCTCCCGATTTTAAATTTTCCTGTTCATGAAATGCCACATCCCTCTCCACTAAAAAATGCCTGATTTGTGGATAATCAGCATTTTCTAATTCTTTTTCTGCATTGTTCGAATTAGCCACTTTCCATTCCATATTTGATTGACCTGAAGCTATCCAGACTTCACCAATTAGGATGTTTTTGAGTGAAATTTCTGTGTTTTTAGATTTGATCTTAATTTCAAATGGACCTCCTGCTTTTTGTTTAGGGAGAATGACTTCCCATTTGCCTTCTTTATCAATAATGGCAGATTTGGTAGAACTTAGAAGTTTAACTTCTACTTTATTTCCGGCTTCTCCCCATCCCCAAATTGGAGTTTCAACATCTCTTTGGAGAACCATGTTATCTCCAAAAATTTTTGCTACTCTGAGTTGTGCCTGCAATAAAGAAGCAGAAATTATGAAAAGTAAAAGGGCAAGGAATAGTTTCATAAATTTAGTATTGAGAAATTGTAATGTATGACCGTAGTTACTTATAAAATAAGGCTAAAGATAAAAGTGTGCCTTTAAACTTCCTTTTTTTCTAATATAAAGTTGTCAATTGAATCAGTTTTTACCTTCAGGCAACCATTGCGTAGATGCATAGCATTTAAAATAATGAGGAAAGCCCTCTTTACTACCCCCTCACTAATGAATCTATGATTATGAAAACTGCCTCATTTTTTATTTTTTGTCTATTTATTTTCAATAGTGTTTTGGCCCAGGTAGGCCCCGAGTTTTTGTGGATGGAGGAAAACCCAGGTTTAGCCAGGGAAAAATACCAGCTTTATAAAGATGCCATGATCATGGAAGATTATAAGGCAGCTGTAGATCCCCTTAATTGGTTATTAGAAAATAATCCTGAATTAAATAAAGCCATTTATATAGAAGGAGTGACTATTTACACTCAATTGGAAAAAAAAGAAACTGATAAACTTTTAAAGGAGCATTATCAGAACAAAATACTGGACCTTTATGAAACCAGAATTAAATATTACAAGGAGGAGGCGGATGTTTTAAGGAGAATGGGACGAGTAGCCTATAATTTTTGGGTAAAAAGGGATGATCCTGAAAAATGGGATAAAATTTATAAGCTCTATTCGAGAATTTTAACGCTGAATAAAGCCAATACTCCGCGATATCAAATGAAAATTCTGATGCAGGCATCTGTAAATAATTTTAAAAAGGGAGAAATATCGCAGGATGAAGTATTCAAGGAATACGGGGAAATTACAGAGGTAATAGAATCAGGTTTAGCAGAAAGCTCCGAAACATCAAAAGAAAAATGGGAAGAACTGGAAGAAGAAATTACCAGTTTATTGCTTCATGTAGTAGAGGACAAATGCAGGTTTGTAAATGAGCATTGGAAGGAAATTATTGAAGCACAACCAGAAAGATTAAATATATCTAAGATGGCGGTTTTACTGCTGAATAAAGGGAATTGTGATGATAATTCCTTGTATTTAAATGCATTAGAAAATCTATTTTTATCCGAGCAAAAGCTAAAATGGGCGGAGTTGATTTCCAGGGAATATCTGAAAGAAAAAAATTATAAAAATGCCTTGGTATGGAAACAAAAAGCAATGATGGCGGAAGATTTAAGTGACTCCAAAAAATTAGAATTGCTTTTTGATCAGGCAAAGATTCATAACCAAGAGGGGGATAAATATAAGGCAAGGGAATTATCCCTAGAGGCTTTAAAAATTTCGGAACAGTCAGGCTCTTCAGCTTTAAGAAAAAATATTTACAGTTTTATTGGTGATTTATACATGGGTAGTGGAGAGGAGTGCTATGATAATTCAAGTAAAGTACAATCCAGGTTATGTTATATTAAAGCATATGAAATGTATGCCCTGGCAGGGAATTCTACAAAAATGGATGAGGCCTCCCAGCAATTTCCCCATATCAATGATATATTTTCCGAAGGCAGAAAAGAAAGAGATATTATACAGATAGATTGCTGGATTGGAGGTACTGTGGAATTGAAAAAAAGGCCCTAAGAAAAATCTTTGTATAAAAAGAAAGCCCGGAACTTAGTTCCGGGCATCTTTCATCTATTGCTAATTTGGCTATTTGTTCCATATTTTTTCAATTTTAAATAGCTAAAAGCTCAAATAAAATTTGAATATGGACTTAGTTGGCTATTAAAACAGGTGAATTAATGTGATAAAATAAATTTTCAACCCATGATTAATTTTCTAAAATAGTAAAATCCACCCTTCTGTTTAGTTGCTTACCTTCTTCAGTATTATTGTCAGCTAAAGGTTTAGTTTCTCCATAGCCTTTGCTTATAATCCTATCTGTTTTTATATTATGGGATTGAAGATAGGATGTGACTGCTTCAGACCTCTCTTTTGAAAGCTTCAAATTACTTGCTTCGGATCCCACATTATCTGTATGCCCTGAAATTTCAATTTTCATTTTAGGGTTATCCTCTAAAAGTTTAACGACTTTTTTTAATTCGCTAAAAGAGGCTTCTTTTAGGGCAGATTTCCCTGTTTCAAAGAAAATGTTATTAAGTCTTACGGTGGTGCCAATTTCCAAAGGAAGTAATTTTAAATCTCTTCTTATTTCCTGGTAATCAGCAGTTTTTGATAAATCAAGATTGTCTGAAATAGCAACAAAGTTTGATGCCTTTGCATTGAATCCGTATTCTTTTCCATATGGAAGTACTATTTTGTATTCTCCGGTTTTAGGATTGGTGTGGGCAATTCCAGCCTCTTTACCCTCAGGTAATGTTTCAAAGTGAATGGACGCCTCCAGACTTTCTCCAGTTTTCCCATTCAGCACTTTTCCATAAACGATCACTACGGGATCAGGCTTTTGTTCTTCTTTTATTTTTACTTTAAATATATCATAATCCATTTCCTGGTTTTGAGTAGAAGCTATAAAAGCATAATCACCTGAAGCTGAAAGACTATAATACATTTCATTACCTTCGGTATTTACAGGATGGCCAATATTTTGAGGCTCCGTCCAGCTTGTCCAGTCCTCACCTTTCCTTTTGGAAACATAAATATCATATCCTCCTTTTCCTCCTTTTCTATCACTGGTGAAGTAAAGTGTTTTATTATCGGATGCCAAAAATGGAGAAAATTCAATTGAAAAGGTATTGATATCAACACCAAGTGATTCTGGTTTAGTCCAGGTGCCACTTTTCTCTAAAAAGCTGACATAAAGGTCGTTAGAAAGTTTTTCTTCTCTAAAACTTAAAATGAGAATTTTTCCATTGTTAGACAGACATGCGGAATACATAACACCATGGTTCATTTCATCATATTGCGCTATCTCCATCTTTTTGGGAGCACTCCAGCCATCTTTAGTTTTTCGGATTAAAGAATACCCTTTAGGGAAAACCTCACCGTTTTCTAAAATTCCCCTCACCATTAGGGTATTTCCATCAGGAGTAACACTCATCACCTGATTATATGCAATCTGATTAAATGGAAATGGGAGACGGGTTTTGCCTGACCAGTTGCCGTCTTTATCCTCCAGGTTGGAAACCCAAATATCAGCTTTCCCTTTATTTTCGTCATGACCATATACCATATAATAAAGCGATTGCCCATCAGGGGAAACAATTGGTGCTAATTCTCTTAATTTTGAATTTACTTTTTCCCCTACATTATCCAGAATAATTTGTTCCTGACCTATCAGGCAGGAAATATTTCCTAAAAAGTAAAGGCAGAAGAGGTAAACCTTGTTTTTCATTTTATTCGTTTTTTAGTTTAGGTCATGCTCTAGACGATAGATAGTTAAAAACTTGTATTTCAAAACAGCTTAATTTTAAAAATCTTTAAAATTGTTTTGACTTGTTTAAATTAGTTTAAACTGACCCAAACAAATTATTTTAGTTTTCTGTAGGTTTTTTGGTTACCAGAAGCGTCCTGTTTTAGACTGATTAGGTTGTCGTGTAGAAATTAATTGGGTAGTAAAATGCTGCATTCATTTAGATATACTTTAGTTAGGCTTAATCCTAAATGAATGTTAATAGGTTATTAACTCAGGAATGCGATAAATACTATATTTGGTCGTGGGAATTATCCAATTGGAAGATGTATTAAATTGGGAGATTTTGGTGAAGTAAATTGAAATTTTCCACTTGTTTGATCCAATCAGGTAAGTTTCCGGGAATAATTTCCCCAAATTATTCCCGGAAACTTACAAAAATTAGTGTCTTACCTTTAAAATTGCCATAGAATGGTTTTATTAATCGATTATCTTAATTTTTCTGAAAAGTAATATCAGTCAAAAAAATAAACCTTACCTTAATGGAAATTGTCCATCCTTCGGAGAATTAATTTCAAAATTTTCTATTTTCCAATTCTTCCATTGTAGTTATAAAAGTTAATATATAGATTTACTTCTAAAATTATTATTAAACTAATTTGTTGGCAATCAATACAATGCACGTATTTCCTTCGGGTTAATCACCTTTCTTTAAATTTGCACTTCATTTTTTCTGTACAAAAAGTAGGCTTTCGCGATTTCGTGATACGGTTTACCAGCAGATATTCTCATTTTGCTATTGGTATTATCCTTCAAAAAATGGAGTACAGGTATGAAACCCAAGGGAGTATTAATTATTTAAACTAGACTTAAAAAATGGCGGTAAGATCAGGTTTTTCAAGTAGATTAGGATTTGTAGCAGCAGCTGCAGGATCCGCAGTAGGGCTGGGAAATATTTGGAAGTTTCCCTTTGAAGTTGGCGCAGGGGGTGGTGGTATTTTTCTCATCATGTATTTATCATTTTGTTTTTTATTATGCTTTCCAGTGATGGTGGCCGAAATTGCCATAGGTAGAAAAACCCAAAGGAATCCAGTGGGGGCCTTTAAGGTTTTGGGATTTCCAAAATGGAGTATTATAGGAAAACTTGGACTGATCAGTGGAGTATTGATTTTGTCTTATTACAATGTTGTGGCAGGTTGGGCATTTGGGTATTTCATTGAAATGGTAATGGGAAATTTTTCAATTGGTGAGCAATTTGGAGACTACATTAAAGATGTGGTAAAAGTTGGGGCCTACGGGATAGTTTTTATGGGAACTACTGCATTCATTGTTTCAAAAGGAATTGCCGGAGGGATTGAAAAAGCCGCCAAATTGTTAATGCCTACCTTAGTCATTATTATATTAAGCCTTGTGGTTTATGCCCTAACCTTAGACAATGCCTGGGATGGAATAAAATTCTACCTGGTGCCAGATATATCAGAAGTGAAACTGGAAGTGATATATAAAGCCCTTGGGCAGGCCTTTTTCTCACTTTCACTTGGTATGGGAGCACTTATTACTTATGGAAGTTATGTTGGAAAAAACGAAAATATTATTTCATCGGCAGTCCTTATTACACTGGCCGATGTGGGTATAGCATTCATAGCCGGACTTATGATGTTTCCCCTTGTATTTTCTCAGGGACTACCTCCAAATGGTGGTCCGGGACTGATTTTCGTTACTCTTCCTGGAGTTTTCGGATCACTCGGTGGTGGACTAGGTGTTTTTATTGGATCTCTTTTCTTTTTGCTACTTTCTTTTGCCGCACTCACTTCTACGGTTTCCTTACTGGAAGTTCCGGTTTCCTATGTGGTGGATGAACTGGATGTAAGAAGAACAAAAGCTGTCTGGTTAGTTGCTCTCGTAATTTTTGTGGTTGGCCTTCCTTCATTAATTGGTAATGGATATTCGGCAATGTTTACCAATTTCATTACTTATATTGGAGATGAAAATGCCACAAACTTTATGGATTTTGTAGGTCATGTGGCCAATGATAGTTTCTTGCCTTTAGGAGGGTTCCTAATCTCTATTTTTGCAGCATATATTTGGAAAAAACCGAGCTTTTACGGAGAGATTTCTAAAGGATATCCTGAATTTGAAAATTCCATTTGGAGTAAATATTTAGGATTTGGCGTGAGATTTTTATGCCCTACAATTTTAGGACTATTATTTATTCTTACCGTTCTGGACCGTTTCTTTGGTATTGTAATTATAGCCGGATAATCATGACCTTTTAAAAGCAGAACTAAAATAATAAAAAACATAACATGGAAAGGAAATTCGGTTTGCTTATGAAAGGGATTTGTAGTGATTGAAATTTCCTTTAATCCTTGAAATAAAAAAAGCATGGTTATGAGTAAAACCATGCTTTTTTTTGCCTTAAAATATGTTAAAGGAGGCAAAATGCTACATTTCTTATAGTATTTGCTAAAAATCTTGTAGAGGAATAATGAAATCTTGCGGAAATTTGAGCTTTATTTTATTCAGTAAGAATAGAATAATCACTTTCATAATTGGGGTAGGTTTGGTGTATTGCACTATGTCTACCTTTTTTTTATGAAGTAGATTGATGGATGATCCAGTTACCGGTTTTGAACAATCATACTCAAGAGCTCCTTATTTCTTTCGCAATCGTACACCACCATACTTTTTTGAACATTGGTGGCTGCTTTTTCAAAATTCCGCTCATTATAGAATTTTATAGCTTTATTGTAATACTGTAATGCCATCAATTTTTCAATGGCAATGGTATTATTTATCTTGTATTTAGGTTGATAAACATCTTCCTGATTATCAAGTTGTTGATTGTCTTTTTGGTACTGAGCCATTCTTGTTTTCACAGTGCCCTTGTTTACTATAAAACCATAATAAGGGTCTGTAGATTCGATTAAAATGAGTCTTTTGTCTGTGGGAATAGTCAGATAAATGTGGTAGTTGGTTTCATGAATATTATAATCATAACCCAGATGCTCCAGAACATAGGCAAATAAAAGGGTGCCAGTCAGGCAATCGTATTTACCCGAAGTCATAGTTTCTCCAAAAGTAGAAAGTGGTTCATAGGTTTTGAAATATTTAGAAAAAAGGGTTTTACTTACCTTATTCAGGTAATACATATCTGACTTATATTTCTTTTTTTTCTCCTTTAGCTCAGCAATCAGGTGACCAAGCTCCGATTTTATCTCTTGTTTTAATTTAATATTTAGGTTTTCCTCAGGGGCCAACATGAACCCAATCGTGTCCTGTACTTTTCCTTCTGCAAATATGCTGGCAAAATCCTGGGTAAAGGTATTGTTAGTTTGATTTTGACCATTGGCAATTTGAATTAAAAAACTCGCGATAAAAGAAATCCAAAAAAATCTCATGGCTTTCAGTGTTAAGTGAATATTAAGTTTTTATTTTTTAGAACGCCTCTTTTTTGATAATGTTAGAGTTTCAATCAATTTAAGAGTTGTTTTGTTAACTTTAAGTTAACATTAATGTAAAACTAATCAATTTAAAGTAATATTTAGTTAACATTAAGGTGAATTTTTATTAACTCAAAATATTATTTTTAAGAGGGCTTATATTAGAATAATTATATTATTTTAAGACTTACTCTTTATAAAAAAAGAGGTGTAAAATACTGATTTTTAGCGTCTTAATATTTAAAGATGGATGAGTTTAATCCTGAGTCTCTAAGTGTTTGTTTGGGTTTATTAAGTAAAATCGAATTTTTATTTTAATGTTTTAAACCTAATTCCAAAGAATTGTTAATAAGCACAATAAGGAAAATAGGGTATTTAATTAATCCGGAAAAAGCCTCATTTATTATTCCAGCCAATAAGTAATTGTCAGATTAATGATAAAACTTAATGAACCCATCAATAAGAATTGTTCACTGCTTGTCCCGTCTGCTATTTTCGCCTGATTTCAAATGTAGAAATGATTGGAAAGTCTTTTATTGTCATATTTTTTACCTTCATCTTAAGATACCAACCTATATTTGCGCTACTAAGGATTTTGCAAGCTTGGTAGAAGGTGTAAGAACCTGAAGCTTTAACAAATTTTCATGTTATTAATACTACAGATGAAATGGGAAGAATTAAATTAGAAGGAATTGAATTTTTTGCCTACCATGGGTTTTATAAGTCAGAAAGACAAGTTGGGAGAAAGTTTGGAGTAGACCTTGAAGTGGCTACAGATTTTACCAAAGCCGCGGAAGAAGATTCGCTGGAAGAAACCATCAATTATGAAGATTTGTATAAAACCATAAAATCGGAAATGGAAAATCCTGTCCATTTATTGGAATATCTCGCCAATAATATTTGCAAAAAGATTCTGGATTTATTTCCCAATGTTATTGAAGTCACCATTACCATCAAAAAATATAACCCTCCCATTGGAGGAATCTGCCATAGTGCCGGGGTTACCCTTTCCCGGTCTCGAGAGGCAATTTAAAGTAAAGGGCAGTTTGTGAGGACCCATCATTTCATTTTAGATTTAAATCAATGTCAGCAATAAATTTTAGTAAAATTCCTTCGCCCTGTTATGTTTTGGAAGAAAAAAAACTCAGGGATAATTTAATGATTTTGGACCTTGTGCAACAGGCCTCCGGAGCCAAAATTATCTGTGCTTTAAAAGGGTTTGCCATGCATAGTGCTTTTAGCCTGGTCAAACAGTTTTTGCCAGGAACTACTGCAAGTTCTCTGCACGAAGCCAGACTAGGAGCGGAAGAGTTTGGAGGGGAAGTTCATGCCTATTGCCCGGCTTATCTGGAACAGGAATTTCCAAAAATTATGGAGCTTTGTGAGCATATTACTTTCAATTCTCTAAGCCAGTGGGAAAAATATAAACCGTTGGTGCAAAATGCTTCAAAAAAAATTTCCTGCGCCATCAGAATAAATCCGGAATATTCCGAGGTTACTACTGATTTATATAATCCATGTATTCCCGGATCGAGGCTGGGCGTAACTTCTGATAAACTTGGTGATCGTCTGCCAGAAGGAATTGAAGGGTTACATTTCCATACGCTATGCGAAAGTAGTGCTGAATCATTGGAGAAGACGCTTGAGGCTGTAGAAGAAAAATTTGGCCATTTGCTGCATGAAGCCAAATGGCTGAATATGGGAGGTGGACATGCGATTACCAGAAAAGGCTATGATGTGAATTTGCTGATTGATTTGATCAAGAACTTAAAACTGAATTATAACCTGGATATCATACTGGAGCCGGGGAGTGCTGTTGGCTGGGAAACAGGTTTTTTACTTTCTTCAGTTTTGGATATTGTTGAAAATCAAGGAACTAAAGCGGCCATGCTGGATACCTCATTCGCTGCCCATATGCCCGATTGCCTGGAAATGCCTTACCAGCCGAATATCATAGGTGCAGAGAAAAATGCCAATGGAAATCACGTTTACAAAATGGGCGGATTAACCTGCCTTGCCGGAGATGTAATGGGTGATTATTCCTTCCAAGAACCATTGGTGATTGGGGATAAAATCATATTTGATGATATGATCCATTATACCATGGTAAAAAACCATACTTTTAATGGTGTAAATCTGCCATCTATTGGAATATTAACTGAGGAAGGAGAATTTAAATTGGTAAAATCTTTTGGGTATGAAGACTATAAAGAGAGGTTGTCTTAGAGATTCGTGAAAAATATAGTGTTCATCCTTGTCCTAATAAATGCTGTAAATTGTTTAGCGCAGGAAAATAGTGATTTATATAATCATATTGATTCTTTAATCCAAATTGAACTAAAATATATACCTGACTCTACAACTGACCAACTTCCAAGTTACGAATGGGACTCAACAATAATTTTAATTCCAAATTTTAGTACATTTCCTGCTAACCCTTTTCCATTAATAATTCTAGATGGTAAGAAAATTAATATGGAAGAATTAAACAGGTATAAACTTCGAAAAATAGAATATATTCACATTTATAAAAAGGATGATTTAAAAATGAGGGCCATTTATGGAACATCTTCCAAGAATGGAACGGTAATTATTCAGTCTATCAAAGCTAAAGGAGATAGGTAGAAAGAGAAGCATTGGGTAATTTACTTTTAATTTATTTCAGGGTCTTCTCCCGAGAAAGACCCTGATGGGATATTTTTCAATTGCTTCAGGATTTTTCGATTTGAAAAGTTTTTTCCCAAAATATTGACCCATCAGTGCTGCTATAAGAAGGCGAAGGGGTTTAAATCTTCAACTTAATCCCAACCCTGTTTAAAACTCCGGTAATCAGAATAATGAATAAAGCAAAAAGGAAAGATTTAATTAATCCTATTACTCCGGTTCGCAGTGACATGGGCAAATAAATTCCAATTAAGGCGATAACGGGATAATAAAAATAGGGAATAAGATAACAGGTGAGGGTAGCAGTTCCGGCAGGTTTTATGATTTTTGCCCAATTTTTTTTGCCGAAAATATCCACAATAAGAAATAGAACCGGATAAATTAACAAACTAATGCCAGTGCAAATTCCCACCCATGCCGGGGTGGCTTGTATTTTGGAAATCCCCCAAAAAGGCCTAGTCCCAAACCCATAGGCCAGGGAAAGTAATCCCATGCCAGCTATAATCAGGATAAAAATATAAGGTTTATTCGATTCTGAGAAATTGATATAAATAACAGATGCCAATACACCTGCCATAGTTAGAGCGGGCATAGAACCATCTCCTACAATCCACACATAAGGTTTAATCAGCTGCATAAAATCCAGCCATCCGGCAAAAACTCCTACATTAAAGAGGTTGAAGAATACCCAAATTGCAGTTATTGTAATTAAGTTATTTCCACCGATAAGGTAAGCCAGTGAACACAGCAGATAAGACCAGCCAATTAAACCAAGGATACCCCACCAATGAGTTTGCATCCAAATAGGATTGTCAGCTGTGCCTCCTTCGTAAATCCAAGCAAGAAAAACCAGGATAGCGTAACCGAAAAATTTTAAACCATTGTATAATTTATGTTTGCCATCATTTTCAGGATATACATTCCAGATGAGTACAAAGGCAAAGGCCATTAAAATTTCCCACCAGTATTTGTTGAAACCAAGTGCTTCCTGATTAATATTTTCAAAATTGACCATGTAAACCCCCATCAATAAGAGGGCAAAAACACGCTCGGCAATATGAATCAGAATATTTTTGGTATCATCTCCTTTGCTTTTTCTATTCCTGATTGCAAAGGGAATGGAAAGGCCAACAATTACTAAAAAAGCAGGAAAGACAATATCTGCCAGCCCTAGTCCATCCACATCGGCTGGCTTGTGATCCAGCCATTCCGGAATATTTGATAAAGTCCAAAGGTCATTTACGAATATCATTAAGAGCATGGTAATCGCCCGAAAAATATCTATGGAAAGAATCCTGGTTTTTGTTCTTCTTTCTAGTTGGGAATGTACTTCCATTTTTGTTTTAATTGAATTCGATTGCTTTTTTGAAGAAGGTTTACTTACGATTTAATTCTTCAAAAAGTGTTTTAAAACATTCTGAAGGACCTTTTCTCCTTTCATTGGCTTCAACCTCTTCATAATAAACCTCCATAAAACTTTCTGGTCCTGACCAAACCGTTTGCATCATTCCCAGGTATTTTCCAGATAGGGTTTGATTTGAATGTGCCTTCAGGATTTTAAGATCTGTAACCTGCTTTTTTGCAACTTCTGGTTTATTCCAGGGGCAGGTGATTACCTGAAATCCTTTCATGGCAAAATAGGCTGCTGTAGGTTCCGGTCTTTCATAATGCCAGTCGCATATCACCACATCTTTGGGAATTAAATCTATGGCCCGGTGGGTGTTGTTCATACTGGCTTCCCACATACCGAGCCCGGTAGTTTTTCCATCCAGTAGCCTGTCACCCCAAATCCATAATTTCCTGTCTTTTAGGGTAAGGTGATTCCTTATTTTTGTAACTTCACCGGCAAATAATTCTGCCTTATCCAATCCAGAGCACCTTGGGCATTTGTCATCACCAATATAAAAAACTTCATCCATTCCCGCATGGAAATCTTTAGCTTCAAACACATCCATGATTTCATCCACCAAATCAAAAACTACTCCATGAACTTCGGGATGAAGCGGGCAATAGCTTTTGCAGTAAAGTCCATCTTCATTCGGCCATTCGTACTTTTCTGGCATTTTTACATGTGGTGTTTCATCAAATTCCGGATATTTTACCAGCAAATTATAAGTTGTTTCCGCCCACGATTGATGGCCTAAAAGGTTAATCTGGGGAATAAGATTAATACCATTTTCCTTACAAACATTTACCAGTTGCTTTACTTCCTCCTCCGATAGGGCATCCTCATCTCTCAATTCTGGTCTGCTTTTGTACTGGTAGTTAAAATCTACCCTGAGTAGGAGGGTGTTTACTTTTCTGGGTACAAGGTCCTGTTGTATAAACTTCAGAAATGCAGGCAATCCTTTCGATTTTGGTGCCGCTATACAAAATCCTTTTACCTCAAAAGACGCTTCCTGAGCTTTAAGGTGAAAAGTAAGAGTGATTAATATTATTGAGGTGATATATTTCAATTTCATTATTTAGGCCTTTTCATTGAAGTTAGGAAATTATACTGATCAAGGGTTGTATTACTGATCACTCTTGCTGACCCTGAAGGCTTGGAGGTAATCATTATTACTACCCACTATTATTATTTTTCCGCTATTGCTTTCAATAACTTCCAGACTTTTCACATCATAAGGAGTAAAAAAGCCACTCTTTTCAGGATGAATACTTTTAAAGTCTCCTTTGCCATTTCCCTTTAAGAAAACCCCATATCCGGCATCATTTCGTGCGGTTTCGACTTCTGCATCATAGAGGTTACCGGCAATGAGAATATCCAGCTTTTTATCATGGTCGAAATCCTCAATAATTATATCGTTTCCAACAGAGAATTGGGCTTCTACAGGCAAGGCATGAAACTCAAACTTTCCATCACCTAAGTTTTCGATATAAGCAGAGGCAAAAGTATTGGCTTCATAGTGAAGAGATTTATCCAGATTTTTATTACCGTAAATGTCAGATAATTCGGAGGAGGCAAACATATCGTAAGTTTTGAATTTGGTATTAAGCATGGGAACTTGTTCAGAAGAACATGATTTTCCCCTCAATGGATAAAGTGTTCCAAAATTGTAATAAGCCAATACGATATCTTTTTTGCCATTTTTGTCAAAATCATTGTAATACACTTCAAAAGGCTCCTGATCTGAGGCTTTATATTTGTAGTTTAAGCCCAGGTTTCCTGCAACAAGATCCATATCCCCATCATTATCTATATCTGCTGCCTCCAGACCAAACCACCAACCGGTTTTGTCCTGTAATCCTAAAGTGGCCGTCACATCCACAAATTCACTTCCCTTATTTTCAAGAAAAGTTATAGGCATCCATTCCCCTGCCAAAACCAAATCCAATAATCCATCTCCATTAAAATCCATCCATTTCCCATCGTTCACCATTCCAATATTGATTAAGTCTTTGGCCATTTGCTGGGTTACATCCACAAATTTGCCATTTTCATTGAGCAATAAAGTACTACTTGCCGGTTCGGGATAGGCCCAGGGAATATGGCGTCCGGCTACGAACAAGTCTAAATCGCCATCTTTATCAAAATCTGCCGCCCTCACTTTAGAGCCACTCGTCCTCATTTCTGGAATCAGGTCTTTGCTAGTTTCAAAATTTCCTTTGCCATCATTAAGATATAGCCTGTCCTGATACATTTCTGACTGGGGTTCGAATTCATTTCCGCCACTTACCACATATAAGTCCAGATCTTTATCTCCATCAGCATCAAAGAAAGTGGCGCCTAAATCTTCGTAGAATTTATCTCCAGAAAGTGCCGGAGAGGCTTGTTTGATAAATGTGCCATCAGGTTTTTGAATAAACAGCGCTCTTTCATTCCCCGTAGAACCTCCAGCATAGAAATCCTCCAAACCATCATTGTTGACATCTCCTTTTGCCAGGCAAGGTCCTAATCCAGACATTTTATGTGGGAGAAGTACTTGCATGGTGTAATCATCAAATTCATTTTCAACATGTTTGAAAGACAAATTAGCGCTTGTTGTGATATTACTGAAAAGGGTTTGCGATAAAGGCTTTTCAGGGTTGGAAACAGGTTTGGCATCATGATAATTAACCTCTATTACCTGATTGGCTTTTACGTTTTTCAATTCCTGTTGATTTCCATCAGGCCATTGAATAATAATTTTATCAGCCTTTTTATGTTTGCCCAACCCAAAATGAACAATTTCCTCACTGGTAGAATACATCCCCCGCACACCTGTGATTTCGAAATATTGCTGTTCACCACTTGCTTCAAGCCATACTTTCGTGCCTATCCTTGCCACTGATTTTTCTTCTGATTTAGGAATTATTCTAAGGTAATTGTGACCCGAAATTTCAGTGGCTTTATTTTCATAAATTGAAGCCAGATCATTTACATTATTAATTACCAAATCCAGGTCGCCATCGTTATCCAGGTCGGCATAGGCAGAGCCATTTGAAAATAATTTTTCTTCAAATCCCCAATCGGAATTTACTTTTTGGAAGGTTAAATCTCCTTTATTCCTGAAAGCGTAGTTTTGCAATTTTTCGGAAGGAGAAAATGCAATGGCTTTTTGCATATCGGCAATATCCCAAACACCCACATTTTCATCAGGATTTGGGTTTTTAGCCAGATATTCTTTGATAGAACCCTCTACATATTCCTTGAACTTCTTATTCGAGTCTGTATTTCTAATATCTCTTAAAAGCCCGTTAGTTACGAAAATATCTTTCCAGCCATCGTTATCCAAGTCAGCAAAAAGGTTAGACCAGCTCCAGTCGGTAGAAGCTACTCCGGCCAACTGGGCAATTTCACTGAATTTTTCCTCTCCCAGATTTAGCTGAAATGTGTTGAACATATATTGATAATGACCGCCATCATTTACTACCTTCCAAAAAGCTTTTGGATTCATTCCCCCCATATTTGCCTTGAGCCGATAATTGTCTTCGGCCACCATATCTACTACCATGAGGTCAAGTTTACCATCATTATTAATATCTCCTGCATCTACTCCCATGCTGCTGAAGGAAATGTGTTTCACTGATTCATCAATTTTATTGGTAAAAGTGCCATCGCCATTATTAAAATAAAGCCAGTCACCTGCCCAAAAATCATTGCTTACGTATAAGTCAGTCCAGCCATCATTATTCAGATCACTTGCGGTTACACTATTTGGAAAACCAGTTTTAAAAAGCCCGGCCTTTTTGGTAACATCCTTAAAACTGTTCCCTTGATTTTCAAGTAACTTACAGGCATATTCATCAATTAACAATTCCTTGCCGAAGTAAGGAGAGTAGTCTCCAGGGTTGGGAGGTTGGTTGAGTAGAAAAAGATCCAGATCACCATCTTTATCATAATCCAGGAAGGTTGCATGACGGGTTCTCTGGTTATCATCAACTTTATATTCTTCCGCACTTTCTGTGAAAGTATTGTCCCCGTTATTGATGTATAATTTATTTTTTCTAAGTTCAGGATTATCGTCATACAGTTCCCTTGTAACATAAATATCAGTAAAGCCATCCTGATTCACATCCCCAAAAAGTACACCTGAGGACCAGCCTCCATTATCCATTATACCTGCTTTTTCGGTAATATCCTCAAACTGTAAATTTCCTTTATTAAGGTAAAGCTTATCCGGAACCAGATTTCCTGCTAAATAAAGGTCTGGAAGGCCATCATTGTTGATATCGCCTATTCCTACACCCGCTCCTCCATAATAGTTCGAGTAAATAAGGATGCTGTGTGCTCTGGTATCAATAATATCATTGCTAAAGGAAATACCAGAGTGCTTTGGAGAAACCAATTTAAATAATTTTCCCTCCCTGGGATCCGGATCATTAATCCCGGTGAATGAAAATAAAAATATGCAAATTAAAAATAATGGTAAAGTTGCTTTCATAGTGCATTGGTTTGATGACTTTTAATCGATCAAAATTTTGGGTTTATATTTCCGCCAATAAATTATTATTGACTTTAGCTATGCGATTTGTTTATTCTAAAAAATATTAAAACCTTCAAAAATACAAGGAAATGGTGCCAGAATAAGGAATAAATTTAAGGTAATGATGAGTATTTCCTGCAAATTTCCGCAAAAAATGGTTGACTTTATGTAATTATTTCCAGTAATTATAACAATTAGAACAAAAAAATACTTTCAATAATCTTTGCAAGATTTTAAGTTTTACTTAAATTGATCGAAAAATGGAAGTGATTACCACAATTACAATACTAGGAGATACCTAAATATGAAATGAATTAACACATATACTAATATGCATAGTAATGAAGGTGATTATAAGGTTTGGATAGACCTTAAAAATGGAGAAAGAGAGGCACTGGAATATATTATCAATAAATATTACAGTGATCTTTACTATTATGGCATTAAACTTTCCAAAAATCCAGAGATTAGTGAAGATTGTATCCAGGATATGTTGATTACCTTGTGGGAAAAACGAAATGCTCTCCAAATAATTTATAACCTCAAGTCTTACCTGTTTAAATCTTTAAAAAGAAGGGTTGTTCGGGTTTTGGCGGCAGAAAAAAGAGAAGAGGCGCATCAGGAAAACCTGAAAAATATATTGCCGGAATTTTTATTCTCTGTGGAGGATAAAATAATTGGGAAGCAGCAAACCCAAGAAAATAAACAAAAATTAATCTCCATCCTCTCTAAGCTCTCTAACAGACAAAAGGAAATTGTTTATCTAAAGTTCTATCAGGGGTTGAATTATGATGAAATAGCTGAAGTGATGTCTTTAAAAAAACAATCCGTTCACAATTTGTTGCAGGAGGCCATTAAATCGTTAAGAAAAAACTTTTTTTGCCTGGATCGCCATTTGTCTGTTGAAAAGTTGAAATAAAATTTTTTCTTCCTGATAATCAGTGAGTTATTCTAGTTTTTGATTTTTTTTTCAGTAATTTACAGTAAGAAATCCAGAAGGTAGTATCTATATTAATAGGTAACAAGAGTTTCTCTAAAAGTAGATAAAAGACGACTAAACTAGATTTTTTAACAGCTCAAGCTGGTTTTATATGGATTTTGGAAGATACACAATCGATGATTTTATTTGTGATGAAACATTTCAGCAATATGTGTTTCATTCGGACAAGGATCATTTTGATTTTTGGAATGATTGGGTAGAAAGAAATCCACACAAAATTTATGAAGTAGAGGAAGCCAGAAAAGTTTTGCTGGAGCTTCAGGTAGGTAAAAGAACAAGGCTTCCTGAAGACCATCTGCTAGATATTAATGATAAAATCAATCGAATTCTTGATAAAAAAACAAATAACCTCCATACTGTAAAAAGGAACAAAAATTTCGGTCACCTTGAAGAGAAAAAAGGAAAGGTGAGGAGTATTCAAAAAAATATTTTTGGATTGAATAAGGTGGCGGCTGTTGCTGCCTTTTTGGTTTTGGCTTTTACTGGAATTTTTTATGCAATTGAAGTTAGCCGGGATGCCGTTACAAAGGAGGAGCTTGTAATGATTGAAAAGTTAGTGCCCAGGGGGCAAAAACTAACACTTACCTTAAGTGATGGCTCTGTAGTGAAGCTAAATTCGGAGAGTAAGATCCAGTTTCCTAAAACTTTTTCTACGAATAAGCGGGAAGTTTTCCTTGAAGGGGAAGCTTATTTTGAAGTTGCCCGAAATGAAAGTAATCCTTTTGTAATCCATACTGGAGAAATCAAAACTACTGTACTTGGTACTTCATTTAATGTAAGAGCATATAATCATAACAAAGTACAAGTTGCAGTAAGCTCTGGGAAGGTGAAAGTGGAAAATACAAAAACTGAACTGGAGTCTGTTTTTTTAAGTTCTAATGAGATGGCCAGATGTGCGAATGATAAAATTGAATTAAGTGCATTTGATTCTGAAAAGTATTTTGGCTGGAAAGACGGGGTTTTGGTTTTTAAAGGAGCAAATATTGACGAAGTCATTTCTGCATTGGAAAGGTGGTATGATGTTTCAGTGCATGTTGTTGATAAGGAATTAATTACTGGGAAATTTGAAGGAACCTATAGTAATAAAAGCCTGGATGTGGTAATGGAGGGAATTAGTTACACTTCAAAATTTACCTATACAATTGAAAATAAAAACTTAACTATAATTGGAAAACACTAACATATTGGAAAACCCTAATGCTCAATGCCTATGATTTAAAATATCTTTTTAAGATTCAAATTTTTACAGTTTAATTTTTTAAAACAGAGGTCAATAAAAAGCAAATGCCGACAATTTTTGGACGGAGAGTCGGCATTTACAGGATAAATTCGGCCTGTGAGTGTTTTTTATTTACTCAAAACCACTTAAAAGTATGAAATGGAAATTAATACGACAAATTTTTATTATGTCTAAACTCTTTTTTTATGGGATTTTTGTCCAATGTCTGGTCGGTTCTGTATTGTTAGCCAATAACGGAAACGCCCAGAAAGCCAGCATCGATGAAGTTTATCTTTCCTTAGAACTGGAAAACCTTACCTTAAAGGAAGTTTTTGAGGTAATCAGTACTAAGACAGATTTCGACTTTGCATTTAATGATTCCAGGATAAATAAAAATACCAAGATCAGTGTAAAGGTGGAGAACGAATCTCTTGGGAATGTTTTGCGGGATATTTCAAAGAATAAAAAATTGAAATTCAAGCGGATAGATGAAGTAATTCATGTAGTGAAAAGAGAGAAAAGTCTTTTTAGGTCGGTAGATGTAGAGGAGGATATTATTCAGCAACAAAGCGTTACCGGAACTGTAACAACTGCAGAAGATGCGGAGCCTCTTCCTGGTGTCAGTGTAATTGTGGAAGGATCCTCACAGGGAACTGTAACAGATATAGATGGTAAATATACGATTGAAGTTCCGGAAGGAGGTTCTTTGCAATTTTCTTATATTGGTTTTCTGGCACAGACTATTGCTGTTGGAAATCAATCAGTGATTGATGTAAAACTGGAAGCAGATATAAAACAATTACAGGAAGTGGTGGTGACTGCACTTGGGGTGGAAAGGGAAACCAAAGCACTGCAATACTCTGTGACTGAAGTAGGAGGTGATAAGTTTACAGAAGCAAGAGAAAATAACCTTGGAAATGCCTTAGTAGGACGTGTAGCAGGGGTAAATGTTTCGAAACCTTCCTCAGGACCAGCGGGTTCTTCCCGTATCATCATCCGGGGTAACAAAACCCTTGGTGGACAAAACCAACCACTTTATGTGGTAGATGGAGTTCCGATAGATAACTCTGGATTTGGTCAGGCAGGTCTTTGGGGTGGTAGTGATGAAGGTGACGGACTAACCAGTATAAACCCAGATGATATTGAATCGATCACAGTTTTAAAAGGAGCAAATGCTGCGGCACTTTATGGTTCCAGAGGTGGTAATGGTGTGATTAACATCACCACCAAACAGGGAACAAAGAGAAAGGGGATAGGTGTGGAATTTAATTCCAATTATGTAGTGGATAAATTGTATGACCAAAGTGATTTGCAAAATAAATATGGAGCTGGAAATTATGTGAATGGTGTAGCCACAAGGCCTACCACTGCCCAGCAGGCTTTCCAATGGGGCAACCAGTCTTGGGGTACTGCCATGGATGGCAGCCAGGTGATTCAGTTTGATGGGGTAGAAAGGCCTTATTCTTCTGCAGGAGACAATTTTGACCGATTTTTTGAAACAGGTCAGGCCTGGACCAATACGATTGCATTTAGCGGTGGTGGAGATAATCAGACTTTCCGATTTTCAATTTCTGACCTACGAAGTGAGTCTATTGTACCCAATTCAGGTTTTGATAAAACCAATTTAACCCTAAATATCAATTCTAAATTTGCCAAGAAACTGACCTTAAATGCTAAGGTTTTATATTCTCATGAAGAGGCTAAAAACAGACCACGATTATCAGATTCACCTAGTAACTCTGTGCAATCTGTCTGGAGAACTCCTCCGAGTGTGAACGTAGAAACTTATAAAGGTGACCCTAATAAACCAGGAGCCATCCCGGCAGGAACCAGTGATGAACTTTTAACCATTTACGGGCAGGGAGGTGATCCTAAGTTCCCTGGCCAGGAATTGTTGCCAGCAGCTAATAACTGGGGGCAAAACCCATATTGGGTAACTCAGGTCGAACAGAATACGGATATTAGAGATAGGTTTATCGCCAGTGGTTCACTTCGATATGATATTACTGACTGGTTGTATATGTCTGGTAGGATAGGAATGGACTGGTTTACCAGAAGAGATACCCAGTTAACTCCAGAAGGAACTGGATATAATTTGGGAGGGGCCAGAACAGAAGGAGAAGATCGTGTAAGAGAAATAAATATGGACTGGATGTTGGGTTTTGACAAGAGCTTTGGAAAAATTAATGTAAATGCATTTGCCGGAGGAAACAAAATGCATAGAGTGAGTGAAAGGATTTCTGCCAATGGAAATGGATTTAGTGTGCAGTTTTTTGATGCCATAAACAACGCTGCTACCAGGAACTTCGGTTATGGTTTTAGTGAAAGCGGAATAAATTCAGTCTATGGTTCTGCCGAAATTAGTTACGATGGTTACTTATTTTTAACTGCTACTGCCAGAAATGACTGGTTCTCTGTCTTAAATCCTGAATATAACAGTATTCTGTATCCTTCTGTAGGAGCAAGTTATATTTTCTCAGATCATTTAGAATCTCTTCCTTCCTGGTTAAGTTTTGGAAAAGTAAGAGCTTCCTGGGCACAGGTAGGAATTGCTAATATTAATCCCTATGATGCAAATTTGACTTACTCGTTAAATGGTAATACTCATTTAGGGTATAATATGGCTACTTTCTCTTCTGCCGGTGGAAATAATGGAAGTATTCCAAACCCTCAATTACAACCAGCCACTTCAACTGAAATGGAATTTGGTGTAGACTTGAGGTTCTTTGAAAATAGATTTGGAGTAGATTTTACCTATTATGATCAGAAAACCACTGATGATATTCTTAATGCGACAATTTCGAGAGCATCAGGTTTTGGTTCTACCTTTGTAAATATTGGTGAAATTACCAATAAAGGTATAGAAGTATTGCTGACTGGTACTCCAATACAAGGAGACTTTACATGGGATGTGGCCTTGAACTTTGCTAAGAATAATAATGAGGTGGTATCATTGATTGAAGGAAGTGATGAATTATCCGCTGAGGAACCAAGAACCAGAAATGTTAGAATAAAGCATATTGTAGGGCAGCCTTTTGGTACAATCACCGGACGGGTTCAACAAACTACTGAGGATGGCACCCCAATATTTAATGAAGATGGCACTCCATTGGCTTCTACAGATTATGTTCCAATAGGAAACGGAGTTCCGGATTTCACCGGAGGTTTAAACAACACCTTGAGTTATAAAGGATTTACGCTTGATTTTTTAATTGACTTTAAATCAGGTGGTGATATTTTCTCAGGAACAAATAACAGGTTAACTCAGTGGGGGTTACATCAGCAATCCCTAATTGGAAGGGCCGGAGAAGCTCCATTGCATATAAATGGTGTGGTGAATACCGGTACCCCGGAAGCCCCTGTTTATACTCCTGTGGATAGAGATCTTACTGTAGAAGAAGCAAATATTTATTGGAATAGAGTAGGCGGTGAAAGTACTGCAATTTCAAGCATGTTTATTTATGACGCCTCATTTGTTAAACTAAGACAGATGACGCTAGGGTATTCCTTCCCAAGAAGTATGTTAGCCAATACACCTATTCAAAACTTAACCCTATCCTTAGTTGGTCGAAATTTGTGGGTAATTAGTAAAAACATTGATAATGTGGATCCTGAATCCGGATATTCAAATAATGCCGGTGCACAGGGGCTGGAATATTTTGCCCTACCCGCCACACGTAGTTATGGTTTCAATTTAAGAGTAGGATTTTAAATCAAAACTGAAATGAAAATGAGATATATATATAAATTATTAATTAGTGGGTTGGCTTTGCTTGTCCCGCTAGCAGGTTGCGATACAGAAAAACTCCACAATTTAAATATTAACCCTCAGGCTTTGAATGAGGTAAATATGAACTTCCTTTTTTCCGCTGCTCAGCTAGGAGCTGCTTCCGGAGGATCTGAAGGAGATAACAGGTATATTGACTGGAGAACCAACATTGGTTATTGCTCTTACTGGGTACAGCATCTGGCGAATTCCGGAGGTGGCGGATTGTCATCTGGTGATAAGTATTTTGAAAATGTAGAATCTGACAATGCACCATGGGAATTTATTTATGGTGGCCAGTTAAAAAACCTGAATGAAGTATTGAAGCAAACAGGTGAAGGTGGATTTGAAGAAGGAAGAAGAAAAAATACCAGGGAAGCAGCAAGAATTCTTAGGGCTTTTCTTTTTCAAAGACTGACCGATTATTACGGAAATATCCCTTATTCTTCTGCCCTACAAGGTATAGAAGGTGAATTCTTCCCAGAATACGATAATCAACAGGCTATTTACACTGCTGTTTTAAGTGAGTTAGAACAAGCTGGTGCAGCCATAAGTGCCTCTAATCCAGATGATGGTTTTGCCGCTGCAGATATGATTTTTCAGGGGGATGTGGATAAATGGAAAAGATGGGCCAATTCAATTATGTTGAGAATGGCCATGAGAATGTCGAATGTGGATGCTGCTACAGCAGGAACTATGGTGACCAAGGCCCTTTCGGGTGCTGGAGTCTTTAATAGCAATGACGACATTCCCTGGGTGCCTATGTCAGAAACTCCAAGTCAATGGACTAATCAAAATGGAATTTCGCGGGCTTTTATCCCTGGTGATGGTGGGCAATCCCGTATAATGAGTAAAACCCTCATTGATGTATTGAAAGGAGACGATCCAAACAGCGTAGCTGATGATGATCCCAGGTTAATGATTTTCTCTGATGGTGTAAATGGGGATACCGATCCTCTTGCTCAGGAGGGAATGCCAAATGGTCTTGATGCAGGGACACTTGATGAATACACCGGGATTACAGGAACTAATCCTAATGAGTTGTTTTCCAGATTGAATGTGGCATTTATTGATGTGGATGATCCTTATATGTTGATGAGCTATGCAGAAGTAGAGTTCCTTCAGGCTGAAGCCATAGAGAGAGGCATTGGGACTGTTAGTGGTAGTGCAAAAGAGCACTATGATGCAGGTGTTAGAGCCGCAATGCAAATGTATGAACCATTTGATGCCTCATTTGCCGTATCCGATGCTGCTGTAGATGCTTACCTTGCAGCTTATCCTTACACAAACGGAGGTGCAAACGCTTTGGAAATGATAGGTACTCAAATGTGGTTGAGTAAATTCTTAAACTGGTGGGAAGCATGGAGTGATTATAGAAGAACCGGATACCCAAATTTAACTCCAATAGATTATCCTGGAAATATCACCAATGGACAAATTCCAAGAAGGTTAAGGTATCCTTCTCATGAAATTGCTACAAATAGTGATAATATTGCTAGTGGAGGTACTTCTCCAGACACGCACTTAGGCAAAGTCTGGTGGGATGTGAACTAATTGGATAAATTTTTAAACTTTAAAATCAAAAGCCATTTGCGAATTACTCGCATATGGCTTTTTTGAGTTAAGGAATTGGATATATCCCATCCCCATTAGAGCCCATATATGCTCCCCACTTTACCTCTTCCCTCATGGGAATAGACGTAGAAATTCTTTTTACTCTCATGCCTAAAAAGGAGAGAATATCAATATTTGGGCTATAATATTGGCCATATAAAATATCCAGATAGCCGTCATTATCGAGGTCTCCTATCCAGGGAGTAGTGAAAATATTTTTAAAATCAGGTTGCTGATCTATGGGTTGTATGGTGTTGGATTTGAAGTTTATAGCTAGAAGTTTATTTTGAATACCTCCTGTTATTTTGTTTGCAAAACTGGTGTTACAGTCGAATTCATTTATACTAATTATGGCTTCATCTATGCCATCATTATCCAGGTCGTAAACCACTGGAGAGGAAAACCCGGTACAGCCCATTGTGTTTTGGTAGGCAATCTCTCCATTTTTTCCATCCAACATAATTTGTAAGGAGCCATTATTCTCCGGCCAAACTCCTTTACTCACAAAAGTGAACAAGTCAGGTATATCATCATCATTAAAATAACCAACAGCCATACTGTTACTACACTCAGTGTTTTCAATTTTCTTTTTCCACATCTGACTCAGGTCTTTCCCATTAATGGCGAAAACTGTACTGGCATGTGAAATGGCTACAATATCCAAAATACCATCCTTAGAAATATCGACCGCGGTTGGCGGGGCAATAAAACCATGGTCTTTTTCAGAAGCAATATTCTCCGCATTTTTTAAGCCATTTGCAACAAACTCGGAAAGGGAAATCTGATATAAATTACCCGAAATAGTTTCGCCACCGGAGCCAAAAATTAGGGTATAATCGGCATTATCTGGTTGGGAAAAACAAATGGGGGACATGTATGATTCTCTGCCATCTGGCATAGTATCTCCTTTAATGATATTGCCATTTTTGGCGTCAAGGATAAGCAAAACACCAGGATAGCGGTCTTTATAGGAGTTGACCTCAGCCCTGGCATTTCCTCCATTAACAGTCAAAATATCCGCAAGTCCATCCTCATTTTGGTCCGGGATTAATACAGTATTGTAAAAATTATAACGGGCATATTTTAATAGGGAATCACTTTGATATTGTTCAGGGTTAAATTGCCAAATAACATCACCAGTTTTTCCATTTAGCGCTTTCAATTGAGGCCCTCTTCCTCCAATAATAATATCTTCTATTTTATCATTATCAATATCCAAAAAAGTAGCTGCTCCAAAAACCTGGTCCTGGGTTTCCTGTTGCCAGATTAATTCTCCATTCTGGCCATTTATAGCCAGTATCCCTGATTCACTGAATTGTTCTTCATTTCTGCCTGCCCCAATTATAAGATCAAGAATACCATCCTGATTCATATCAGTAGTTCGAATAGAGGATTGAGAACCTATTTTGTAAAATGATTTATCCCAGACTAATTCTGTCTTTTTATTTGTACATCCAAACAACAGCAATAGGGCATATATCTTAAAACCAAAAAAAATACACCTATTAACTGATGGGAGGGCCATCCTCGTTTTTTTATTCATTATTTGACTCAATCATTATATCTCCCAAAGAATTGTCTAATTTCCTTTGTGCCCTTAAACTTTCAATTTCTTTTAAATCGGTCTTGAACCTGGAAAAATCATATAAAATTTGTGCCTGATCATCTACGATCATTTCTCCTTCAAGATCATAGATTAAGTCATCCATCATCATTTTAATGGCTTCTTTTTCCAGCTTTTCTTCATTATTGTTTCGGGAATTGGTAAGACTTGTTAACTCATCGATGTTTAATTTGTCCTGATTACTCAAATAAATTTCCTTCAACAGCCTTTTGCGGATATTTTCTAAATGAATATTATGATTTTTCTTTTTGATAATAAAACTTCTATACAGAGGATAGGCTAAAAAAGCTGAAAAGAAAAATGTTGGAAACCAGCCAAGTACAAAGGAGAATTGAGCAGGGTTTGAGAAAAGTGTTCCTAAAATACTTTGCACCAGGAGGTTATCTGAATTGTTTACCGTATAAAGTATACCGGAAGCCGCTTCCGGGCTTAAAACCGTGGATAGAAAAAGGATGCCTCCAATGAGATTGAACAGAGCAAAGAAAATTATTGCGGCATTAGTACCAACAGAATTACCAGTGATTTCATATTCTGGTTCGTATTCATCCCAGTACCAGGTAATGGGAAAATTTTTCTGGCTTCCTGCTTTTCTAATGAGCGTATAAAAATCTCCGAACAACGTACCATTATCACTTATTTTACCTTCTCCATCAAAGTTTAACAACAATTTTGAGAAGAAATTTTCGGCTTCAGGTTTCCGCCAGCTTGCCAAACCCATTAATTCATTTGTAGTAATAATTCCTTTATTTTGGTTGATATAGGAAACGGCTTCTTTCTCATTTTCAAGGGGATGAATTTCCACTCTTGGTGGACCAAAAACAAAATCATACACTGCGGCTACTTTACTTTTTTTATTTTTATTAATGGCCCCAGATCTTGGCTGATAGACTTTGTGTCTGTATCCATACCTGTCTTTGGAGTAAACGGTGTTTCCCGTAATTGTATGCCAATAAAAAATAGATCTTAACTCGCTAAAAAATATTTGTGTAATCATGAAATTTCCAAAGGAGCCTCCTCCAGATTTTTTAGAAGAACTTCCAGTATCAGAATCATTTTTACTACTTGCCGCAATGATGATCAGTATTAAAATAACAGTGAATATGACGAAATAAACCAGGAGAACTACGGTGATTAAAATCTTAAAAATAATCATTAAAAGCCCACCAATGTAGGCTTTTATCTCTGCCCATTTTTCTTTAAATGTCTTTTCAGTTCGGAGGAATAGTTTATTGCCAAAATCATAAATCAGGTCGCCATTTTCTGTGACTTTCAGGTTGCATCGGTATTTTTCAAAAAGTGTCTCTAAAACAGATTTTGATTCCTCAATTCCAAGGCCGGTAATGGAGGAGGCATCTGCCACAGTTAGTTTCGTCTGGTTATTTTGAATACTTTTTATAATTTCCTTTTCTGGGTTGGCCATTGGTTAATTAGTTTTTTGTTGATTCCGAAATAAAAAAATACCTGAGTAAATGGTTAGAACACAGGTCGAAGAAGTACCACTAAAATTACACAATGGATGGGAAAAAATGGTAATTTCTAAACTCAATTTCAGGAAGTAGTAGCCTAAGAAATAAAAATATATATCGTATCGGATGGGAAAAAATGGTTTAGGCTATTTGGGAGTGAATAAAAAGCCTTGAAGGGAAAAAATGGGGAAGGTGAGATGCGAAAAAATGGAATTAAAAACGGCAAATAATGGAAAGAGAAAAAATATCTCACCTAATATTTTAAAATGCTGAATTACATAAATCCAACTCTATAAGCTTTCCATTCCCATGAAAAACTTCTGTTATGCGCTTTTCCTACAATCAGGCTCTCGTTTACAAGGGTACCCTCATATACAGAAAAGTTATTATTATAGCTAAAGGAGATTGTATTTGTTTCTCCATCCTGGGACCAGGCGTCATTTTCAGGAGTGATATCATGAGGATGAGAAGAAACTAAAGTTCCATTTTCACCAAATACAATATCGTAAACCATATCTTCATCTTCATATTTCCAAACGGTTCCCTGTAAGTCAATAGTAGATAAACTTTGGATTTGGTTTACCGCAAATTCTGCTTTTCTCGGTTGCTTCTGAGATGGGTTTGTATTAAATGCCATCAATAGCAAAGAAGCAATTAGTAAATTTAATTTTAGTAATAGCATAGTTTCAGATGTTAATTTTCAATTTATCTTTTTGTTAGTTTAGATATTAGGAAGTGTGTTGTAGGATTGGATTGAAGAATTATCTTTATTGTAATGTTAAAAGTAAAAGGTTTTTTTAATCAGAACAAACAAATTAAATAATATTGACACTTTTTATTACATGGAATCATCAAATAAAAATACTAAAAATAGTTGTTATTTTGCTTTTAAGGAGGGTTTTTAAAGTGGATCCTGTTTTATTGGAATAAAACCCTTCGATGTAAGGTTTTTTAAAGAAAACAAATTTTTTTCACAAAAAAACGATAACAGTTTGAAATTCGTTGTAGGCATATCCATTAATAAAACACTTAAATTTGGAGTAGAACTCTGAATCTGGATGGGTTCAATTTTTTATTTTACCGGATTATTTAAATAGACAGTATCACTTAAGCAATACTAAGAAAATTTATGGCAAGGCTGGCAAATCTGATATTTGAAGAAAAAAAGATAGAAACCATTTCACCAGTGAATTTAGATGAAAGGTTTGCAAATGGTTGGAGGCATTTTGGGAAATATTTCTTCAGGTACAATATGAATATCCATGAGAATCAAATTTGCCAGGTTCTTCCCCTCAGAATTGATCTTGACCAATTTCAATTTTCCAAAAAGCACAGAAAAATTGTTTCAAGGGCAAAAGGCTTTAAAACGATAGTTCGGCCGACAATTATCGATGAGGAAAAAGAAGAACTATTTGAGCAACATAAAACCAAGTTCAAACAAAGTGTTCCAAATTCAATTTATGATTTTTTATCAGAAGAGCCGGCAGTGGTTCCCTGTGAGGGACTGGAAGTAAGTGTTTATGACAGTGACAAACTAATCGCAGCCAGTTTTTTTGATATAGGAGCCCAATCCATTTCAAGTATTTACGGAATGTATGATCTATCCTACAACAAATACAGTCTTGGCATTTATACCATGCTGGTGGAATTGGAATTTTCCATTACCCATAAGAAAAAATATTATTATCATGGATATTGCTATCAGGTTCCTTCTTTTTACGATTATAAAAAAAGGTTTGCTGGGGTAGAATACTATAATTGGAATGGGTTATGGTTGGCCTTGGAAAAAGGATTCTGAGTCTGGTTCGGCTCTTCTAAATATAAGTATGAGGTAAAGTCTTAGCAGGTTTTAGAAATACTTAAACTTTTCTTATCTGTAATGCATATTCATTAATCGAAACAAATCTTAGCTTAATCGAAATAAGCCAATTCTTGAATTTTCCTGCCTTACTTTTACATTAGTAACTTATCTAAATGATAAGTTCAAGTAGGATATTTTAAGGATTATTTGGTTTAATTGTTAAAGCTAAGAGCTCAATTCGTTTCGGATTGAGTTCTTTTTTTTGTAGCTATAAAAAAGCCCTTTATGAAATTGTTATTCATAAAGGGCTTTTTATAAAATATATCTATAATCCTTATCCGTTTGCAAGTGCTTCTGCACCACCCACAATTTCCAAAATTTCTTTGGTAATTGCTGCTTGTCTGGAACGGTTATATGTTAATTTCAATTGCTTCAATAGTTCCTGTGCATTGTCTGTGGCCTGGCTCATGGCTGTCATTCTGGCTCCATGTTCTGCAGCATTAGACTCCAGGAGTGATTTATAAAAACCAATTCTCAAAGAATAGGGGATGAGGTCCCTGATAATTTCTTCCTTTGTAGGTTCGAAAATGTAGTCAAGATTTAAGCTTTCATCTTCTTCTTCATTTTCAACTTTGGCGATAGGAAGGAATTGCTCAGTTCTTACAATCTGGGTAGCTACATTTTTAAATTCATTATATACTAAATCTACCACATCGAAAGTTCCTTCTTCGAATCCATTCATGGCAAACTCAGCAGCTTCCCTTGCACTTTCAAAGTTTAAGTCGGCAAATAATTCTACGTAATCATTTAATAAATTATAGTCCCTTCTTTTAAAGAAATCGTAGCCTTTTTTACCTACACAGAGCAACTTAACCTTTCCCTGCTTTTCCAACTCCGCATATTTATTTTTAATAAGAGCAACTACGGCCTTGCAAACATTTGCATTAAAAGCACCACACAAACCTCTATCAGAAGTAACTACCATGATAAGTACATTATTCACCTCTCTTTCTTCCGCATATTTATTTTCAATATCTCCGGTAATTGTACCAGAAACATTCGACAATAATGCAGATAGTTTTTGGGAATAAGGTCTTATTTGAATAATTCTGTCTTGTGCTTTTCTCAACTTAGCAGCAGCAACCATTTTCATGGCTTTTGTAATTTGCTGAGTTGATGTAACTGAACTAATCCTATTCTTTACCTCTTTTAGACTAGGCATCTTTTATTATTTATTTAAACAAGGCTTTTGAAATCCTCAAAAGCCTTGTGAAAAACAATTATCAATTATTTATAATTTTCTGAAACTTCTGACGCAATTGTCTTTAAAGTTTCAATAGCAGATTCATCAAGTTTTCCAGCTTTAAAAGCTTTTAAAGCATCAGCTCCTTTTTTCCTCATCACTTCGATAAATTCAATTTCGAATGCTTTTACTTTATCAACTGCTACATTATCAATAAAACCATTAACAGAAGCGTAAATGATAGCTACTTGCTCTTCCACTGGAACTGGAGAGTATTGGCCCTGCTTTAATATTTCCTGGTTTTTTCTACCACGTTCGATAGTAAGTTTGGTAGCGGCATCAAGGTCAGATCCAAATTTCGCAAAAGCTTCAAGTTCTCTAAATTGAGCCTGGTCTAGTTTTAAGGTACCTGCTACTTTTCTCATACTTTTAACCTGTGCAGAACCTCCTACCCTTGATACTGAGATACCAACGTTAATCGCAGGTCTGATACCTGAGTTAAACAAGTTAGTTTCAAGGAAAATCTGACCATCAGTAATCGAAATTACGTTAGTTGGAATATAGGCAGAAACGTCACCAGCCTGAGTTTCAATGATTGGAAGAGCTGTTAGAGATCCTCCTCCTTTTACTTTGTCCTTCAAAGATTCAGGAAGGTCATTCATCTGAGCTGCAATCTCATCTGATGGAGTAACCTTAGCGGCTCTTTCTAATAATCTTGAGTGAAGGTAAAATACATCACCAGGGTAAGCTTCACGTCCTGGAGGTCTTCTTAAAAGAAGAGAAACTTCCCTATAAGCAACAGCTTGTTTTGAAAGGTCATCATAAACCACAAGCGCTGGTCTACCAGTATCTCTGAAGTATTCTCCAATAGAAGCACCAGTATAAGGGGCAAAGAATTGCATAGGAGCAGGGTCAGAAGCATTGGCAGCTACTACAGTTGTATAGGCCATTGCACCACCTCTTTCTAAGGCTGAAACCACGCCTGCAACAGTAGAAGCTTTTTGCCCTACAGCAACATATATACAGTATACAGGCTCACCTTTATCATAAAATTCTTTCTGATTGATAATAGTATCAATCGCAACAGCAGTTTTACCGGTTTGTCTGTCTCCAATGATTAACTCCCTTTGGCCTCTGCCAATTGGAATCATAGAGTCGATAGCCTTGATACCTGTTTGAAGTGGTTCATTTACCGGACTTCTAAAGATTACCCCTGGAGCTTTTCTTTCCATCGGCATGTCGAAAAGTTCACCTTCTATAGGCCCTTTTCCGTCAATAGGATTTCCAAGCGTGTCAATTACTCTACCACAAAGTCCTTCCCCTACTTTTACAGAAGCAATTTTTCTTGTTCTTTTTACAGAATCCCCTTCTTTAATATCTGTATCGTCTCCAAGAATTACCGCACCTACGTTATCTTCTTCCAAGTTAAGCACTAAACCTACTAATCCATTTTGGAATTCTATAAGCTCACCGGATTGTGCATTTGATAATCCATAGATTCTGGCAACACCGTCACCAACTTGCAAAACGGTACCGACTTCTTCCAGTTCGGCTTCTGATTTAAAATCAGATAGTTGCTCCCTTAAGATTGCTGAAACCTCATCAGGTCTAACCTGCTGCGCCATTATTTTTAAATTTTAATGATTAAATTATCTATCTCTAAGCTGAAAATTTAAATTTCAGCGTCTTTAATTTTGTTGCGATTGAATCGTCTATTTGTTTGTCGCCTACTGTAAGCACAAATCCACCCACCAAATTTTTATCTACTTTTTCAATAAGCATTGGTTCTTTTCCAGATACTTCTTTTACAATTCTGGAAAATTCCGCTTTTAGTTTGTCATTTAAAGGAATTGCTGTTTTTACTATAGCCTGCTGGATGCCTTTTCGCTCATTATACTGCCGGACAACCTCAGATGCAATTTCATGAAGTGCATTTAACCTGTTTTTTCTGGCCACTATTTTTAAAAATACTAAAGAGGTTCTTGAAATTCCTTTTTCAAAAATCTGTTTTAGTATCCTGTACTTTTTATCCCCTTTAATGATAGGATTCTTGAGCAAAACTCTTAATTCCCTGCTTTCATCACAAGTGGCATCCACCAGTGACATATCCGCCATCACCTTTTCTAATTCATTTTTCTCCTCTGATAAAAGGATTAATGATCTTGCGTATCTGGTAGCAACTCTAGTATCAGCTGACATAATTTATTAACTTGTTATTAGCTTAAAATATAACCTTGAAAAATTTACCGGGACAATTAAATGCTCTTTAATAAATCCTCAACCAAACTCTCCTGGGCTTTCTTATCAGCTAACTCTTTATTTAAAACTTTTTCGGCAATTTCGATTGAGAATTTAGCCACTTGGTTTTTAACCTCTGCAAGTGCAGCATTTTTCTCATTTCTAATATCTTCTTGTGCTGCTTTTACTATCCTGTCATATTCTGCTTTGGCAGCTTCTTTGGATTCAGCAACAATTTTATTGGCCGAGTCTCTTGCTTCAGTGATAATTGTTTCTCTCTCTGCCCTTGCCTCTTTTCTCATTTCATCAATCTCACTTTTTAGGTTTTCAACCTCAGCTTTAGCCTCAGAAGAAGAATTTAATGCTTTTTGGATAGAATCCTCTCTTTCTTTTATGGACTGTAAGATAGAAGGCCAGGCCATTTTATAAAGTCCAACCCACACTACCAAAAAGGCAAGGGTCATCCAAATAATCAACCCAATACCAGGTTCCACTAATCCCATTTCTGTATTATTTTATAAGTGATGAATTAATTCAATTAAGAAAATCCTGGTGCAGAACCAATCGTTATTGCACCAGAGATTTTTGGTTCTTTATTTTATCAGTTTCTAGCAAACTAATAAAATGATTGTTTAATAATTATCTCAAAAGGATAACCAATAAACAAACAATGATTCCAAAGAAGGCAGCACCTTCAACAAGAGCAGCAGCAACAATCATGTTAGCTCTTAAGTCACCAGAAATTTCTGGTTGTCTTGCCATTGATTCTAAAGCTGATTTACCGATATTTCCAATACCAATACCAGCTCCGATTACAGCAATACCAGCTCCAATTCCAGCTCCCATGTAACCAATTGCATTTCCAGCTACTTCTTGCAATAAAATAAACAATAACTCCATTTTTGGATTTAAATTAAGGTTATATAATTAATTAAACTTAAATTCTAATGATGTGCTTCCTGAACTGCATCTCCGAAATAAAGCGCAGAAAGCAATGTAAATACGTAGGCTTGTAAAAATGCTACAAGAATTTCAAGCAAGTTGATAAACATAGCAAAAGCCATAGATACTATCGATACTCCAAAACCAGCTCCAGGACCGTACATCCCTTTAAATAAGAAAATCAGGCTCATAAATGAAAGGATTACAATGTGTCCCGCCAGAATGTTGGCAAATAATCGAAGGTTAAGTACCAAAGGCTTAGAAAACATCGATAATATTTCGATAGGAATCATTAATGGAAGCAACCATCCCGGTACACCAGGTGTGGCAAAGATATGTGCCCAATAATGTTTATTTCCTTTAATAATCGTAATGAAGAAAGTAAACAGAGCCAATACAATTGTAATTGCAATGTTTCCTGTAACGTTAAATCCTCCTACAAAAGGAATCAAACCTAATACATTGCTAAACCAAATAAAGAAAAATACAGTAAGCAGGTAAGGCATGAATTTTTCGTATTTTGGTCCGATGGAAGGTTTGGCTACTTCATCTCTTATAAATAGGATAAGTGGTTCCATAAATGATTGAAGTCCTTTGGGTGCCTGACCGGGTCTTTTCTTGTAGGCTTTAGCCACAGAACCAAAAACAAGGAACATAAGTATTACACAAATGAAAATACCGGCTACTGTTTTTGTAATAGACAAATCCAGAGGCTTTGCATTTGAAGCATGACCTTCTGCATCTAAATCAAGTTCACCTGCTTCATTGGCAATATAAATTTTTTCGTGATGCATAATATACCTTCCGTATTTATGCTCATCATTGTGAAATTTTGACGAAGAAAAAATTTCAATTCCGTTATCAGGAGTATAGAGTATGATTGGAAGAGGGATTGATAAGTGAGTTTCTTCTGGCGTACCCTTGGCCAGTGTCATATAATGAATTTCATGAGCATCCATTACGTGGTGCATAATCATGTCACCAGCATTAAATTCTTCGCCTCCGCTTTCTGCCTTAACAGAACTTATATTTAAAATAAAGGAAAGTGCAAATAGATATGAAATTACTAATTTGAAGTTCAATTTGACTGTGCGCTTGTTTTGCTCCATCACCTGTTTTTAATTATTCAATCTGTGAAAAACAGCGCAAAACTAGGTAATAAATCAAATCTTTAAAACAAATTGCATTCTTTTTTTACAATTTAAGAAATGGGGCTTTTTTTGTTCTTTAATTCCTTCAAAATCAGTACAATTTCAAAAGTTGAATAAACAAAATACAAGACTAAAATATGGATGAGCATAAAGGCTACTTCGTCTCTGAATAAAAGTCCGAAACCTACTGCTGCAAGAAGAGATATAAACATTTTTAAGCCCATGGTCCCCATAAAGCTGGTTACAAATTGTCTGGGATTTTTTTCTTTAGCCTTAATTAACCTATAGTGCAGAAAGGCAGTAAGCAAATAGAAAAAAGGAAATTGGGCAAATGCACCAATTTTATTTTCAATTGGAAAAATGTAGGTAGCAAAACAGTAGCTTGGGATAATTAAAATTAATGTAAGCCAAAGCTGGGATAGTAAATATTTCTTCAAAGTTTCAGTAAAAACTTAAGCTGGGGAATATGGTCATAATTTCCGAAGTACCGGAGATAAGAAAGCCCTTTGCTTCCCATTAATTATCACTTTGTAATTCCCTTTATAATTATGTAAATGGAAAAAGCAGATGAGAGGATTGTAAGCACTAATGTGAAAACTGGTATTTCCCAGGAAATCCACTCATCCAGTTTTATTCCGGTGAATACACCAATTAATATGGTAATTGCCATTTTCGTAGCAATTCCGGTGTATTTTATAAAATCACTAGGCGGTTGCTGTGGCTTTTGCTTTTTGATTTTCTGATCCGTTTAGTGAAGGTTTACCATTTGATGAATTATTAGTATTCATTTGCTTCACATCACCCATTTTACAGCTACCGTTAAATACAGCTCCTGTTTCAATGATCAGTTTGCCAGTATAGATATCACCATAAATTTTGGCAGTGGGCTTTAGAATAAGGTTATCCGAAATTTCTACTTTTCCTTTTACTTCTCCTTCCACTACAGCGTTTTGTGAAATGATATTACCTTCAACAAAGGATCCTTCTCCTAAAGATATTTTAGATTTGGATTTAACATTTCCATAGACTTTTCCTTCAATCCTGATGTTGCCATAGGTCTCCAAATCTCCTTTAATTACTGTGCCTTTACCAATTGTGTTACTTGAATTCACCAATTGAGCTTCTTCTTTTTTTTCTATTTTGTTGTTAAATAAACTCATTATCTGAAAAATTTTGTTTGAAGGATATTCCTTGAAACAGGTTAAAAAAATTTAACTGTTAACGGGAGGAATGACTATTTATTAATAAAAGTTAATAGAATTTCAAAAAATAATTTAAAAAGATATAAAATCTTCAGGGTTAACAGGGTTTCGATTGTGCCATAATTCGAAATGCAAATGCGGACCATCGGTTAATTCCCCTGAATTCCCAATTATAGCAATTATATCACCAGCTTTCACTGTTTCCCCAACATTTTTTAGTCTGGCCGAATTATGTTTATAAAATGAAATTAGTTCATGCTTGTGTTGAATGGCTAATACATGACCTGAATCCTGAGTCCAGGAAGATATTACTACTGTGCCATCCGCTATACTTTTAACAGGCTCATTCTTTTTGGCTACAATGTCAAGACCAAAATGGCCCTCTTTTACATTATATGGTTTGGAAATTACACCATCAATTGGCGAAAAGAAAAAGAAATCCTGAAGGGAGTTTTTCGCTGAATTCAAATATAATAATTGTTCGTAATCAGCTTCTTCAAATTCTGCCCTGAATTGTGAGTCTATGGGGCTTATTTGGGTTAAATTAATGTTTGTAGAGCTAATTGAATCAAAATCGGAGAGATTTTCAAAAACAGCAAAGTCTACTTCCCCACTCAGCACGTTCCTTAAATTGGCTATATACTGATCTTTTTTCTCTACCTCAATAATGATCGAGTCCACTTTTTCCTCCATTTCAATCAGGGTTTTGTCTACCCTCAGATAATCTGTTCGGGGATCAAACCATTTGTTTAGGAATGTGGTGACACTTAGCCAGCTAAGGGATAGAAAGAATATGAAAATAAGGCTAACTCCAAGAAATAGCTTTGCATAAGTAAACTTAATGGTGGCTTTTTCTGCAAAATTTTCTTCGTCCCTTATGATTAACAGGAATCTGGATGTAAGCCAACTTGAAATAGTTTTCTTTTGCTTCAAAACTTAATTTTAAAGGTTAATGACTGCAAATTTAAATATATTTGTTCTAATATTATAAAAGTCCTCTTTGGGAATGTTTGGCAGCAAAATTTAAGTAAATTTAAATAATGTCAAAATAATGATTTTAAAACCACTGAGGCACAGTTATAGCGTAATTATATTTTTTGGCTGGTTTTAGAAATTCGAAAAAAAAGTCATAATTTATTTGTTGTAATCAAAAATCGAATTGTCTTAAAACTAAAATTCATAAAGGAAAGCCTTTGAAATTTATATTAAAATAGAGGTTTGTAAATTTTATTTTAATAATTGTCTAATAAAAAAATACTTTTTCCATTTTTATTCAGGATACTTTTTAATCTAAGCAGATTCCATTAAAAGATTTTACTTTGAAGATTAGTTTTTCACTCAGTAATAACTTTCTGCTTAAGGTAAGCACAGTGAAGAATCACATTTTATGCTGAAATTTTTTTTTAACATTAGAATTGAAACTCCGGGGATTTTAATAGTCCTGTTTATTTCTCTATTATCTTCCTGTCAGCAGTACCACGACACTACTGCACGATTTAATGCCTATTTTTTGGCAAAGGAAAAAATGCTGGAGATTGAAGATAATCTTTTTGGCAAACCTCAAAATAATTACAACGATATTCTTCAGGTATTACCCGCTATCGATACGAATGCCTCGGCAGGTCAGAAGGCTGGTTTTGAATATGTCATTGAAAAAGCATCATTGCCAATACAATGGCATGAATCCAGCAAATGGGTGGATGATTGCTATATTGTGATTGGGAAATCCCGATTGTATCAGGGGGATTTTATGAATGCTGTTTTAACCTTCAGGTATGTAAATACGAATTCTGAAGATTCTGAAGCAAGGCATGCTTCCCTTATTTTGTTAATCAGAACTTTAATCGAGTCTGACCAGATGAGTACTGTTCCATCCGTTCTGGATTATATCCGAAAAGAGAAAGTGCCATTTAGTGAAGAAAATACTAAGAATTATCACCTGGTTATGGCCCAATATAACCGGAATCTTGAAGATTATACCAAAGTTGCTCTTCATCTGGAAAAGGCCTTACCTTTTGTAAAGAAAAGGGCGGATCTTACCAGATACCATTACATTTTAGGGCAGATTTACCAAATGCAGGGATTTGATGAAGAGGCTTATAAAAACTACGATATCGCCTTAAAGAAAAGTCCGACTTATGAAATGGAATTTCATTCAAGTTTGAATAGGTCTGGTGTGCAAAAGATTGAAAGTGAGGAGGATATGGCAAATGCTTCCAAATATTACAGGAAGTTGCTTTCAGATGAGAAAAATAGTGAATTCAGAGACAAAATATATTATGAAATGGCAAAATTTGCCATGAAACAGGGAGATTATCCTACCGCACTAAACTATTTGAATGAGTCTATTCAAATGAGTACTTCGAATGTAATTCAGAAGTCTTACTCTTACCTAAAGGCAGGTGAAATTTATTATTATCATTTAAAAGATTTTGAAAAGGCTGCATTATATTATGACAGTACTGTTCAGGTAATGCCTCCTAAAATAAAGGAATATGAACCCACGAAGGAATTGGCCGATATTCTGGTGGAGTTTTCCAAATACTATAGCATGGTCAAAGAGCAAGACCGTTTGATTATGCTTTCTAAACTTTCAGAGGAGGAAAGGCTAAATTTTCTTGAGGATGAGATTGAAAAGGAAAAAGAAGCGGTGCTTCTCCAAAAACGCAATGAAGATTTGAGAGACGAGAAAAGAAAAAAGGTGGCTTCAGCAACGTCTGCAGATTTGGAGGAAAAGGAGAATGCAGGATGGTATTTTTCAAATTCAACAGCCAAGGTTTTTGGGAAGACGAATTTTATTAGAAAATGGGGTAGCCGGCCTCTAGAAGATAATTGGAGGAGATCGAAAAAAGAACTCAATTCATTGCCGGAAGAACAATTGGCAGGAGTTTCGGGGAATAACCCAAAGGCTCAGGAACAGGAAGTTCAGGAAGATATATTTGCCAGTATAAAACCACTGGAAGTCAGGCAGGAAGAGGTGCCTACAACTCCAGATAAAATGACTGCGGTAAGGGCCAAGCTGGATGAAGGGTTGTTCGGATTGGGAAAGGTTTATGCCTACAGATTAAAGGAACCAGATAATGTTTTCAGTACTTTGGGAAGGCTAGCATCTGAATTCCCACAAGGTGAGAATACACCGGAAGGAATCTACATCATGTATCTGATTTGCAAAGAAATCGATTCCTGTAGTCATGATAATTATAAGCAAACCATTATTTCCAAATATCCGGAATCTTTCTATGCCAAGATATTAATTAATCCAAACTATGTAGAAGAAAGCAATATTAAAAATGAAGAAGCAGAGGCTTTGTATAATCAAAGCTTTGCACTTTTTAAGGAAACCAAATACGAGCAAGCAGATTCACTATTGAGTATGGCGATTAATAATTATCCAGAAAATATTTATATGGATAAACTTCATTTACTGAAGGCCATGATTGTGGGAAAAACTACCGATGACTTGAAATACTATTACTTTGCACTCAATGATTTTATAAATGAATTTGGCGAAAGTGATTTGGTGGATTATGCTAAAAACCTGAAAAGCGGATTACCAACGGCTCACCTTGATATTGGGGAGGGTGAAGAAAATGGATCAGAAGAAGAGAATAAGAAGAAAGAATAACGTTAAATAAATTTAAAATTTAGGGCAAATATTGACCTTTATTAACTTTGTAGTTTAGAATCATTTTTTTGACAAACTGAGAAATTATTCAGCATTTTTGGACTGATAAAAATTAAGATATATGTATAGTAGAATTTCCAAAATTCTTTGGGGACTTTTTATAACAGGGGTGGTTTTTTTTGTTTGCTATACCATGGCCGTGAGAGATAACTGGTTTAATCTGGCAGGTGGATTTCCAGACTTATCGGCTTTGGAAAACCCTCAAAGCCAATTAGCTTCCATTGTTTATACAGCCGATGGGGAAGTTTTAGGAAAGTATTTTATGGAAAATAGAAACCCCGTGGAATATGATGGAATTTCCCCTAATTTGGTAAATGCACTGAAGGCTACAGAAGATATTCGTTTCGAAAAACACAGTGGGATTGATTTAAGGAGTATTGGAAGAGCCGTTTTTGGTGTTTTAACTTTTAATCCCAAAGGAGGAGGAAGTACAATTTCGCAACAGTTTGCCAAAATTCAATTTAATACCAGAGGAAATCTGGAAACCGGGAAATTGAATGACATTCCTGTTTTAGGGAAATTAATTGCCAAAACAAAAGAATGGATGCTTGCCATTGAAATTGAAAAATCCTATACCAAGGAGGAAATCATGTCCATGTATCTCAATCAATTTGAGTTTGGCAGTAATGCTTTTGGAATAAAAGTGGCATCCAAAACATTTTTTGGTACAACTCCGGATAGCCTGAAAGTAGAGCAGGCTGCCATTTTGGTTGGTTTGCTTAAAAACCCATCATATTATAATCCAAAAAGATTTCCAGATCATGCACTGAGAAGAAGAAATACCGTGATGAGCCAGATGGTGAAGTATGGTTTTCTGGATAAAGCAGCCTATGATACCCTAAAAGAAAAACCTGTTGATATTGCTGATTATAAGGTGGAAAGCCATTATACGGGTTCGGCCACTTATTTCAGGGCTGAACTTGCTAAAGAATTAAAAAAATGGTGTAAAACTCATACAAAGCCCAACGGAGAAAATTATAACCTTTATACTGATGGTTTAAAAATTTATACCACCATCGACTCCAGAATGCAAAAATATGCAGAAGAAGCGGTGTTGGAAAATATGAGAAATCAACAGGAATTGTTTTTTGAGCATTGGAAAGGGAGAAATCCATGGATTACAGAGGAAAATGGAGAAATAAAAGGATTTCTTCAAACCAGAATCAAGTGGACAGAAAGATATAGGGTTTTAAAACTAAAATACGGTGGCAACAAGGATTCAATTGACAGGGTCTTAAATACACCTCGAAAGATGAAAGTATTTACCTGGGATAGTCCTACTTTCGAAAAAGATACCACCCTTAGCCCAATGGATTCTCTGAAGTATTACAAACATTTTTTACATTCAGGAATGATGTCCATGGATCCCCACACTGGATATATAAAGGCCTGGGTTGGTGGAATTAATTTTAAATATTTTCAGTACGATCATGTGAAGCAGGGTTTCAGACAACCTGGTTCTACATTTAAACCAATTATTTATTCTGCAGCCGTAGCAGAAAGAAGTATGCATCCCTGTTTCCCTGTATTAGACGCTCCAATGAGTATTGATTTGCCAGACGGAGAGACCTGGACACCGGCCAATAGTTCTGAATATTCTTATAATACTTTTACCTTAAGGCAGGCTATGGCAATGTCAAAAAATACGGCTGCTGTTTATTTAATGAGGGAACTTGGACCTGACATTGTGGGAAAATATGCAGAGGAAAATTTTGGTATAAAATTCCTGAGAGATAAATACGGAAAGAAGGAGAGAATTGAAAGGGTGCCTTCTTTATGTCTAGGAACCAGTGATGTTTCCGTATTTGAAATGGTTGCTGCTTATACCGTTTTCCCTAATCAGGGTGTATGGACTGAACCTATTTATATTACCAAAATTGAGGATAAAGAAGGAAAAGTTTTGGAAACATTTGTGCCACATACTATTGAGGCTTTGAAAGAGGAAGAAGCTTATACCATGACTTATATGCTGAGAGGATCGAATGAAGAAACCGGAGGTACCTCAATAGGGTTAAGAACCAGGGCGATTTATGAGGACCGACAGGGCTACGATTTTATTAGAGGAAGAGAGGTTGGTGGTAAAACCGGCACAACCTCCAATTATTCAGATGCATGGTTTATTGGCATAACTAAAAATCTTGTAACTGGAATTTGGTCTGGCGGTGAGGAGACAAGCATTCACTTTAGAAGCCTGAAATATGGACAGGGAGGTAGACAGGCAATGCCAGCTTTTGCTAAATATATGGAAAAAGTATATGCAGATGATGAGCTGCCTTATTATTTGGAAAAAGATGAAAACGGGGAGTTTATTAAACCAAACAAGCCAATGCCGGAATTCGATTGCTGGAAATATGAGCAGGCGCAATTAGTAAACAAAACTGATTCGACTAATAGAAAAGGAGTAATTAGTTCCGATGATGATTTCTTTTAATTCCAAAGATATTATAAAGGTGTATTTTCCTGATTTTTGTAATCAAATGGAATACCTCACTTAATATTGTTGGAGTAGATTTTTGGCAGTTGCACTTGTATTTATTCCATTCAAAATAACCAAAGAGCAGTTTATATAATTGCTCTTTTTTTTTGTGCCAATTTCCCGTATGTTTAAAAAAACGTTTTGGTTTTTTCTAAAACGTATCATTATTACATAACTACTAAATTTACCATAATTCAATGTTTATAATTCAAACCTTAGTTAGTGCATTGGCTGTTTTCATTACTGCCAAATTGTTGGAGGGGGTAGAAGTGAAAAACTTTTGGCATGCTATATTAACAGCTATTGTTATAGGACTGGCCAATTTTTTTATCAAACCCGTACTTACATTTCTATCTTTTCCCATAACTATAATTACTTTCGGGCTTTTCCTTTGGGTAATCAATGCTGTAATAATTCTGATTGTAGATGCCGTTTTGGAAGGATTTAAAGTGAAAAATTTTGGCTGGGCAATTGGTTTCAGTATCGTGTTTTCAATAATTAACTGGATGCTCAATTGGTTTTTGTAATGTTGAAATTTTCACCATTTAAATAAAAAATTTACCAGTCCATATAATTCATTCGAAACTATTTATAAAAACCTGAACCCTTTCAATATTTAAAAAGTATATAACTTTATAGGAACTTTCTCCTGATTAAAGATGTGCTGATTTAAAAATGGGAAATAATAACTTAAGCAAAAAAATTCACAGGAACTTTCCACTAAGACTTAGTAGTCAGCTTGAAAAACTACCGGATGCCGGAAAAGAAGAATTCCTTGTTCTCTATAGCCAAAATATAAAAAACCTTGGCCTGGCTTACCTTTTTCATTTTATTTTGGGCACATCTTATTTGTACCAGGGGAAAATTTTTAAGCAATTACTATTTTGGCTTACTGGGTTTGGCTTTGCTGTGGGATGGGTTATTAATCTGTTTCGTATGCCTGGTGTGATTTCCAGATTAAATTATGGAAAAGCCCAGAAAATTATTTTTATGCTCAATAGAAAATATAAAATAAGGCCCCGACAGAAACCAAAAGATTCTCTTGATTTTATTAAGAAAAGAGTCAATAAAAAAATCGAAAATCAGGCTCAAAAAAAGCCAAGAGTTTTCGCTCCACCATATGACCCTACTCAAATAAAAGTTGAAAATTTGAAAACCGGATTTATGCTAGATTACCAGTTTAAAACTTGGGATGTGACCGGGGAATTCCAATATGATTGGGAAGATGGCTCTACAGAAAAAAACTTTAAAATTAAATCGGGACTGGATACCGTATTGATAAATGTAAAGCCTGATGATCAGCAATTTAAAATCACTCACTTCGAACGAATAAATTTTTATGCCATAAGTAATGCGCTGGAAATAGAAATCCATTTTAGAGATAAACCCAGAAATATTTTTGAATTTCAGGGGGAACAATTTTATAGAGAAAATACCCTAAATGGCATCTATTTCAACTTATCAGAAAAAAATATCGGGACCAGGGTTAAGGTCTGGGAGTTTCTGAATGCTGACCGAAATGAAATAATCAGAATAGAAAAAACAGGAGCAAAGGAGATTAGAACTTTTAAGGGTAAAAATATTTCTCCCTTTGAATTTAGTGAAATCCTTCCCAGGGTGATTTATAGTTAGTAAAACAAAGACTAAAAGATTCTTTTTAATTGGGAAAGGGCAGAACATTTGTCCTTGTAGCCCAGACTTCCCACATTTTACTCATTCGGTCTACTTTTTCAGAATAAAGTGAGGCCAGATTATTGACTTCAGTCCTGTCTTTTTCCAAGTCATACAATTCCCAAGCTCCATTTTTTCCTTTGGCGACTAATTTCCAATTATCTACCCTTACAGCTTTGTTCCCTTCATGCTCCCAATAGATGGCTTCCCGATCAATGGGTAAATTATTAAAAGCAGGTACAAGGCTTTTGCCCTCGTATGGAATAATGGTATTTCCTTTATAATTTAAGGGATATTCACTATCACTCACATCTAAACAGGTAGCCATAATATCAATCAGATGACTGGGTTGCTTTCTGAGTTCTCCACTGGATTCGATTCCCTCAGGCCAGCTGATCACCAAAGGAGAGGAAATACCTCCTTCATGTACCCAGTGCTTGTACATTCGAAAAGGAGTATTAGAGACATTAGCCCAGGGAATTCCGTAGCTCTGGTAGGTTTCCTCAGGTCCCGGCATATAATCCGTATTTTCATTACCCACTACTACCGGATCACCATTTCTTTGCTTTTGAGGAATATGAAGACCTTTCCATTTTGAACTTAATTCTTCTGCACAACCACCATTATCTGCCAGAAAAATAATCAGGGTGTTCTCAAATTGATCATTTTCCTTTAGTGTTTGAATGATTTTCCCAATTCCCTGATCCATACGGTCCACCTGGGCAGCGTATACCTCCATTCGCCTTTCCTGCCAGTTGGTGTGTTCCAAAGTATCCCATTCAGGTACACGGGAATCTCTTTCACTTATTTCCCAATCCTTTTCTAAGAGGCCCAGTCTTTTCATTTTCTGAAATCTTTCCATTCGAATGGCATCCCATCCTAGATTATATCGTCCTTTATATCGTTGAATGTCCTCCTCCAATGCATGAAGCGGCCAATGTGGTGCAGTATAGGCTACATAACAGAAAAAAGGATCTTCAGGTTGATTTTGGAAATGATTTTCCATAAAGGAAACTGCATTTTGAGAAATAGCATCAGTGTAGTAAAAATCTTCGGTTTCAGGCTCTATAGGATCATTTCCTCTGGTTAGGGAAACCGGATCGTAGAAACTACCCGCACCATGAATTGTTCCAAAAAACTTATCAAAACCCCTCTGTAGAGGCCAGTTATGTTTACTTTTTAGAGAATCCACTCCAGACCACTCCCCAACGTGGTTAGTGATATGCCATTTTCCACTTATAAATGTTTTATATCCCACTGGTTTAAGGGCCTCGGCAATGGTAATACAATTTTGGCTTAGGTCTCCTTTATACCCAATCTGACCTTTGTCTGCCATCATGTGGCCGATCCCTGCCTGGTGAGGGTAAAGACCAGATAAAAGGCTGGCTCTTGTAGGGCAGCATCTCGCTGTATTATAAAATTGTGTGAATTTTAAACCATTTTTGGCCAAACGATCAATATTGGGAGTATTTATCTCCCCGCCATAACAACCAATATCAGAATAGCCCATATCATCAGCCATGATGAGTAAAATATTGGTTTTTTTATTAATTGAAGAGATGGTATCCTTTTTCTTTAAACAACCGAAACAAATGAAAATAAGAGAAATGAGAAAAAGTCTGATTGGGGAAAGTACCATGGTGAAAAAATGAGTGAAATAACTTGGCTAAAGTTAATATCATTAATTTGTAATAACTAATGTGAGTTTGGTAAATAAAAATGGATTTTTAAATGATTTTCTAGATAGACTGATTAGTTTTAGCCAGATTAAATAAAAATATTGATAAAACCAGTATACCAGACAATGAATTGATTTGAGAAGGAATGAAAACAAAATCTTATTCCTGGTTAATTATAACATCCTTTTTATCAGGGTATTAAATGTGTGGTAATTAAAGGAGCTTACCTCTTATTAAAAAATGAAAGGTTATTCCTTGTACTCGATGTAAGAAAAAAGATGTATTTTGATAAAAAAATCATTTTTTTTCTAATTTTGTCTACTTATCCTACCAAGATTGTGGGGTAAATTTTTAGGGAATTACATCTTCAACCATATTCATAGTTGCTGAAATTTGGGTTAGGTTAACAAACCTTAATGTTATCGTTACAAATTATTTTTTCACGTACACCTAACTATATTTACAAAATATTGTGGCATTTGGATAAAATCACTAACTGAAAATCTAAACACTTAAACTTCTTGTCAAATTTTTATGTATAAGTTAATCTCTTTTCTAATCGTTGCATCATTTGCAATTTCTTGCACGTCTAATTCTGAGTTAGTTTATTTACAAAGTACAACAATTAATAAACAAAGACCTGAGCAGTTTACCAATTCCAGATCAGATTATAAAGTTCAGGTAAATGATGTAATTACAGTAGATATTACAAGCCCAAATGATCCAGCATCTGCTTTAATTTTCAATAGAGACGCCAATAGATTCCAGACAGGAAATGATGCAGAGGCCACCTTGTTCCTTAAAGGATATTCGGTAGATAATGAAGGAAGTATTTCACTACCCCTTATAGGAAAACTTAAAGTTGAAGGATTAACGATAGACGAAATTACCACTAGAGTTCAACTTTCTATAAAAGATTATCTGGTAAATGCGAATGTAGTGGTGAAAATGGTGAGTTTTCAGGTTACCGTTTTAGGGGAAGTAAATGCTCCAGGTAATTATAATGTTTATAATAACCAATCTACCTTATTTGAAGTAATTGGTAATGCAGGAGACCTTACAACAAGTGGTGATAGGAAAAATCTTAAATTAGTAAGGCAAACAACTAAGGGTGTGGAAGTAGTATTACTGGATTTAACAGATACAAATACACTTAGATCAGATTATTATTATTTACAACCCAATGATGTAATCTATGTTCAGCCACTTGAAACAGTAACAAAAAGGTCTAACCTGCCTGTATATACTGCTGTTTTTGCAGGAATTACTGCACTGGCCCTGGTGGCAAATGTCATTATTAGCTTTCAAAATCAAAATAATTAAAACAATTAACCTGCATTAATGAACTATTCTTAGTAAATTGTATAGGGGTTCAGGCTCCTAAAAAAGGACTTAATGTAGATTAATTAAAAATATAAAATCCAATAACCAAATTTTAAAGAAAATGGATAATCAAGATACCGTATTCATCGATGTAAAAAAGATTTTCTTTAGGATACTATCCAAATGGTACTACTTTGTAGGGACCTTAGTAATTGCCGGTTTATTAGCATTTGTATATAATAAAACTGCTGAAAAAATTTACAGTTTTAAGGCAAGTATGTTAATTGGCCAGGGACAAGCCGTAAATAGAAGCGTTGGTCAGATATTAACTGCCATGGGTGCCAATAATACTAATAAAGGCCCTAACTTAAAAGATGAAATGGGCAAGCTTACTTCATTTTCCATGCTCAGGACTACATTTGAAAAGCTGGATATGAAAGTATCCTACTATATGGATGAAAAACCAGGGAAAAATGAACAATACGGGCCTGGAAGTTTTCCTTTTACAGTATTATTGGATTCTTTGGATCCTCAACCTTTGAATACCCCAATTTTTATTACCATTATTTCTGCCGAGACCTATAAAATTGATGTGAACGCAGAAAATGTTGCCATTTACAATTATGAAACTAACGAAATTGTGACCAGGTTACCCTCACTTGTGATAAGTGAGGAATTGAATTTTGGGGAAGCCTACAAAAGTGATCACCTTACCTTCCGTTTAATACCTGACAATGAGTTTAAGGGAGAACTAGTGGCGGAACAACCGCTGCATTTCATGTTCAATAACTTTGATGATTTAGCTGACAGATATGTTGGAAAATTAGAAGTTTCAGAAAGAGACAGGGATTCATATATTTTAGATATAGAATCAAAAGGTGCAAACCCTAAAAAAGAAATAGCCATCATGAATACATTGATGGAAGTTTATGCAGATAAAGATCTGGAAGAGAAAAGAAAACAAAGTAAAGAGGCCTTAGATTATATTGAAGAGCAATTATACACTGCAAAATATAATTTATATGTTTCGGAGACGAAGGAATCCAATTATAAGGCTAGTACCAGTATGCCGAATACTGAATTTTTGACTGCACAATTGACGGGAAGTCTTGCAACCCTTCGAAAAGAAAGAGATGAACTAGAAGGTGAATTAAGGTTATATCAACAGCTTAATGATTATTTAAATAGTTCCACTACGGTTTCTAGTGCTACTTCTACTTTCGGTATAAATGATCCAGTGGTCATTTCATTAATTAATGATTTAGCAACGCTTGGACAACAGCGTTTAGTGGCTGTTCAATCTTTAGGAGAAAGAAGCCCTCAGGTAAAAACTCTGGATGTACAAATAAATGCCACAAAAGAGCAGCTAAAAGGCCACATTTCCAGCTCAATTCAGGCAAAGGTGATTAGTAAAAGAGATTTGGATAACAGAATAATAAGAGATGAGTCCCAAATTAGTTTAATCCCTACTAAAGCAAGACAAATTGATGAATTGGAAAGGTCTTCAGAATTTAATAAAGCTACTTTCCAAAACCTTCAACAAAAAAAGACTGAGGCCGAAATATTATTGACTACTACTACTTCTGATGTTAAAATAATTGACGCTGCCAGAATGAAGGGAAGTACCCCCATTTCCCCACGCCCGATGCTTTCTTATTTAATTGCAATTGTCGTAGGGTTATTAATTCCTTATGTGTTCATTACTATGAAAGATTATCTTGACGATAATGTGAAAACTAAAGAGGATTTAATAAGCTCCACCAAGATTCCATATTTGGGTATGATCCTTAAAGGTGAGAAGTCTACTTCTTTGGTTTTTGAAGGTAAATCGAAATCAGCAGTTGCAGAATCCTTCAGATCTTTAAGAGTCAATATTGAACATATGCGAAATGCCAATCTTTCCAGAAATGGAATGAGTTCTAATGGAAAACATACGACAAAAGTTATTGGCTTAACATCCTCTGTAAGCGGAGAGGGGAAGACTTATTGTTCAGTAAATTTAAGCTCTGCTTTTGCCCAATCAGGAAAGAAAACTGTATTAATTTGTGGGGATCTGCGTAAACCAAAATTCATCGAGTATTTTAATTTAAATGCTAAAAAAGGGTTAGCTGATTACCTAGTGGGAGATAGCGAAATAGAGGAAATATTGCAGCCTACGAAAATTGACAACTTAATGGTAATTGATGCTGGTTTCTCCCCAAATAACCCAAATCCAACTATTATTTTAGATAGCGTTAGGATGGATCAGTTAATTGAAAAGTTAAAAGCCAACTTTGATCAAATTCTTATTGATACACCTCCAATTGGATTTGTTTCTGAATATTTTATATTAAGAAAGTATATTGACTCAAGTATTTATATTGTCAGGTCTAATTATACAAATAAAAAGTTATTAGGAGAAATAAATGATTTGTATGATTCAAGGAAAATCACAGAAATAAGTGTTGTACTTAACGATGTGAAATTATCCTCCTCAATGTATGGCTATAGCGATGGAAAAAATGGTTATAGTTATAGTTAATTAAACATTTTCATGAATTCATTTTCAGGTGAAATTGCAAAATATTTTTGCTAGAAAATGAATTTTCTTTTCTGTTATTTTTCAATCAAATTTTGATAATTGATCTTTTCAGAAAGGTGGATTTAACCCTTTCTCTATTATTTGGTGTAAAAAAGGTCTATAGTCTAAAAATAGAGTTCCTATAATAATTTTTTATGAAAGTATTGCATGTATTAAACGAAATAAGATATAGTGGTGCAGAAATAATGCTTAATACTGCTGCTCCCTATTTTCTTAAAGACGAACTAGAATTACATGTTGTGGGCGTTGGGGAAGAAATTGGAGAGTATGCCGCTGTATTAGAAAAAAATGGTTACAAAGTTCATTTCATTGAATTTCAAAGACCTGGTTTAAAAAGTACAGTAAAGGATTCTCTTCAATTATTAAAGAATTTTTATTATTTTCTTAAAAATGGGAAATATGATATTGTCCATATTCATAGAGAAAGTGCATTCTCATTGTTCGCTATAGTAGCAAGAATGGCAGGTGTACCGGGTGTTTTTAGAACAGTCCATAATGTATTTCTTGTTTTTCAAGGCAATTTAAGACTCAGGAAAAAAATAGAAAGGCATTTTGTTAAGAACTTTTTTAAAGTAAAATTCTTAACAATTGGTGCATCTGTTAGTGAAGTAGAAAAGGAAGTTTATGGTTTAGAGACTACTGTAATTCCAAACTGGACTGAGAATAAAGCTTTTACACCAGGAACTGCTGAAGAAAAGTTAAAAAAGAGAAAGAGTTTAGGAATCAAGGAGAATAGTTTAGTTATTATCTCAGTGGGAAGAACAACTATCGAAAAAAACCATACAGATATCATTGAATCTATTCCAGAGATCATAAAGGAGGTCCCTAACTTATTTTATATTCATGTTGGAGATGGACCAGAACAAGAAAAATTAATTATGCGAACCAAAGATCTGAATATTGAAAACTATGTTTCTTTTTTAGGAAAGAGAAATGATGTTCGAGAATTGGTCGTGGCAAGTGATATTTTTGTAATGCCTTCAAAATATGAGGGATTACCTATTTCCTTATTAGAGGCATTATTTTGTGGGTTGCCTTCTATTATTTATAATAATTATGGAGTAAAGGACCTTGTAATTAATGATTTTAATGGTTTTGTTGTAGAAGAGCCCAGGGAGAACTTTAAAAATGCAATTATAAAACTAAGCAAGGACGAAAGCCTTCAAAAAAAGATGGGAGAAAATGCTATCAGCTTAGCAAATGAACAATTTGATATTGAAAAATCAATTAGTAAACTTATTTCGGTTTACCGTGATGCCTTATAAAAAAGAGGATTGAAATTGGTTATCCCCTTTATTTAAAAGAATAGTACTTAAGTAATTTTAATAGTTTTGAATAAAAATCTGGCTTCAAAAACGGCAAATGGAGTTAAATGGAGTAGTGTTTCTACCATTGTTAGAGCAGTAATTCAAATCGGTTATACCTCCATAATGGGTCATTTGTTAGATGCTGAAACCTTTGGGTTATATGCTTTAATGCATGTGGTCCTTAGATTCGTAGATTATTTTGCTAAAATGGGGATGGGGCAGGCGATAATTCAGAAACTTGAACTAGAAAGACAAGATATAAGAATTGCGTTTACAGTATCTACGGTTTTAGGGTTGGTTTCTGCTTTAATAGTTTGGAGTTTTTCATCACTTTCCTATTTAATATCAGAAAATCCTTCCTTGCCTGAAATTGTGCGTTTCGCCTCAATTACCTTTATTTTTCAAGGACTGTTTACTACCTCTATTAGCTTACTTTCCAGGGATTTACGTTTTAAGAATATTGCCATAAATGAAATAGTTTCATTTGTTTTAGGATATGTTTTTATTGGTATTACTATGGCGTTTTTTGGCTTTGGTGTATATAGTTTAATTTGTGCTTCAATTAGTCAAATTTTAATAAATGGTTTCCTTTCTTTTATTGTAATTAAACATCCTATAAAACCCTTATTTATATGGAAAAGGTTTAAACCATTTTTGTCATATGGTGGTAGAGTTTCCATAAATAGCTTTTTTGAATTTATTAATATTAGTATCGATAAAATATTAATAGAAAAATTCTTAGGAACAAGATTGCTTGGATTCTATGATAGGGCATCTCAGTTGGTCTATTTACCTTTATACTATATTACTACTAGTGTGGCCAAAGTAATGATGCCTTCTTTTAGCCGTCTGCAAGATAATATTAAAGAACTTTCGAAGGTATACCTGAAAATTATCTCCTTAGTTATTATTGTTTTGTTTCCCTTTAGTTCTTATTTGATTTTTTCTGCCGAAGAGATTGTACTTGTAGTTTTGGGAGAGGGATGGGAGCCTTCGATAACGGTCCTTAGGATACTTGCAATTGCGATACCATTAAGTATGATAAATATGTTTGCTGGAATAGTTTGTGATGCAACTGCACATTTAAATATAAAGATGGTTCTTATTATAATGAGGATATTATTTATTTGTGTAATGTTTTATATTTTAATGGATCTTGGTTTAATTGGTTTTGCTTGGGCTGTGGTTGTAAGCGATTTTTTCTATACTATTGCCTATATGTTTTTAATGAACAAAATCTTAAAACTAGAATTAATTAAGACATTAAAGTCTTATTCTTTTGGGATTATTAATGCAATAGTTGTTGGATTAACTTTGCTATTTATAGATTTTATTTTGGGAAGCTTTCAATTTGAATATGAATATATAGTTTCCTTTTTCATTAAAGGAGCTTTAGGATTTCCTCTCATTTTATTATTAATTTTATTTGTTCACCCTCCTTTAATTTCAGGTCAATTATTAACATTGATCAATAAAATTAATCTTGATGCCAACTCCGAGGAAAATTTTTACACAAAATCTTTTAAAAATTATAAACATTATTTAGTAAAAAGGAATAATATTTTTTTACAGGATAATGATTAGGTCTTTTTACAAAAAAATATTATGGTAATTAAAATTATGGTTTAATTCTAACCTAAGTTACTTTTTAAAATAAGTAACTAAACACAAATCAAATGAGAATTAATATCCGCTTTTTGTATTTGTTTGGAATCCTTTTTATATACCTAACCGATGGTTTGTTTTTAGATTTAATCTTTGGAAAGGAAAGTCCAATTTCATTTAATGTTACAAGAGCTATTTGGGCATTAGCATTTGTTGGTTCTATCCTTTTTATTAGAGAGATGTCATCATATTTAAGGGTATATTGCTTATTGGCTTATGCTTTTGTGTTTATTTTAATGTTGGAGTCATATAATAATTATGGGACTTTTTTTGTGTATCCAAGGGTTTTTTCCAAACTTTTTATGCTTTTCGGTGTTTTCTTCGTTTATGGATTCTACAAAAAATTTGAAGAAAAAATTCAACTAAAACAAGTTGTAAATCTTATACTTATTTTCTTTGTATTAAATGTTGCCATTGTAAATAGAGATGCTTTTAGTCTTTCTGCATTTGCTGCACATGATAGGGGGCTTTCTGCTTCATCAACCCAACTATTGTTAATCCCCTGCCTATTTTATTTTAACAGCTACTTTTATGAGAAAAAAGTAAGTTATCTATTTAAATTCTTAATTGTAATTGGTTTAATCGGATTTCTGCAATATAGGACTGTTTGGGTAACTGCGGCTTTTGGACTTTTAGCAAATTTACTTTTTCTTTTTAAATCCAAAATAAAAATCACATTCGATGCCCTCATACCTATAGCCATTGTAGGAGTTATTATCGGGTCAATTGCATCTTTTTTTATTTTTTCTAATGAAACAATAATGAAAAAAATTGTGGAGAATATTGACGATCTTATGAATCCTACATCACAAGGTACTGGGAACTGGAGATATGTGCAGTTTCAATCATATTGGCCCTTTGTTTTAGAAAATCCAATTATTGGCATGAGGTTCGAAGGTTTTGAATTGCCTGTTCAATTTTTTGATAGGGATGTTTTAGCATTTGAAGATGGTACAGGTCACCATTTTCATAGTAATTACCTTGACAAATTATTTTATTTTGGTATAGTGGGAACTGTATTTTTTATCTTACCCTCATTTATTTATATTTTTTCAAATTTATTTAGAATTAAAAATCTTAGCAGAGATCAATTAGCACTAACCTCATTTGCTATAGCAGGTCTTGTTTTTGGCATATCATACCTATGGGAAACACATTATTATGGAACTTTGGGGTTAACCTTGTTTTTCCTTGATTCTAAATTCCATAATAAAGAAAATGAAGAAGAAATAGGTGATAAGTTGAAGGATTCGGAACAAGAACTAAGAAAAGTTACGGCTATTTAATTTAATTGAAATTCGGTACAAAATATAAATTCAAACCAAAGTAATTTTTAACCTTTGAATATCAGGTTAATTTTGATATTATCTTATGCAAAAAAAGAAATTCTTTAGTATTGATTATCACGCAACAATTGCAGAGGACGCAAGAAATATTTTAAAACATATTTATCAGGAAAATGTAGAATTTGAAGATTGGTGTACTTCAGCACATTATTTTATATTTAATAAGGAAAGGAAAAAGCTTGATGTAGATATTTTTCCTTTTATGACAAAGGAAAAAATAAGGGAATTCCATCAAAAGTATGATGCTTATTTAAGTCAGTTTGATGGGTTTATTGTAACACACATAATAGGTTTGACTTTGTTATTTGAAAAGTATGATAAACCGATAATTATTATTAATTCATGTAGATATAATCTTCCCTTTACAGATGTTTACAGTTTAAAATCTCCTAATTTGGAAATGTGGGAAGAATTGAATGATTGTTTGAGAAGGCTACAGAAAAAGGATTTATTGGTAGCTATTTCCAATAATAAAGGAGACCAGGAATATCTTAGGCTTGGTACAGGTATTGAATCAGCCTGGATTCCAAGTCTTTGTAAATATACGGGTGAAGAAAACCAACAGGAAGGTATATTCTATATTTTTCGTAAAAATAATATCGAAATCACTACTTCTGAAAAATTACAATATGTGGATGATTTTCTTATTAAAAAGGGAATCATTCATAAAGTGGTTAAAAAATTTAATGAAAAAGTGTTAGGGGTTAGAACAGAAAGTTATACCTGGAAAGATCTCTATAAGACTTTAGGAATGGTGCATATTCCGTATGAAATCAGCACAATGTCAATCCTTGAACATTATGCTGCAAATGTTCCATTATTTTTACCTAGTAAGAATTATTTAAAAGAGTTGATTAATTCCAATGCTATTCATTTTCAAAGTAGTTATGATCCAGACTCTCATCCTGAAAACCTAGATATAGCACTGAATCATGATAAATGGGTGAACTTTTGGGTTGAAAGAGCTGATTATTATGATGAGGAGAATATGAAGTATATCACTTATTTTAATTCAAGCGATGAAATACATGATGTGTTAAATGAGGTTAATTCACAAGAAATATCCGAAAAAATGAAGGAGTGGAATATTGAAAGAAGTAAAAAAATTATTGATTGTTGGTCAAGTTTAACCTCCAAAATATTCGATTGAAATTAATTGGTCGAAGCTTATAAAGTAATTAAATTAAAGAACTTTTGAATAATATAGCCAAATAGGTTAGATTGAAATGATCTATATAATAATCCCAGTTTTTAATAGAAAACATTTTACCAAAGATTGTTTACTTTCATTAAGGGAACAAACCAATAAAAATTTCAAAATTGTTGTAGTGGACGATGGTTCTACTGATGGTACTTCTGATATGTTGAGAGCAGATTTTTCTGAGGTTGATATTTTATTTGGTGATGGGAATTTATTCTGGACAGCAGCAACAAATTTGGGGATAAAGTATGCTTTGGAAAAAGATGCTAGTCATATTTTAACCTTAAATAATGATGTTATCGCCCTACCTGATTATATAGAAAAAATGATCTATTGGTCAGAAAAATATCCAAATGCATTATTGGGTTCCTTAGCCTTAGAAAAGGGTACTGATAAACCTACATACGGAGGAGAAATTATTAATTGGGCCAATCATACCTATAAATATTTACTTGATCAACTTCCTCAGGAAGAACAAAAGGGTCTCCATAAGGTGACTCACTTTCCTGGTCGTGGACTATTAATTCCTTCTCAAGTTTTTAATAAAATCGGATTGTATGCAGAAAAAGCATTACCCCATTATATGGCTGATCATGATTTTACGCACAAAGCTTTGCGGAATAATTTTGAAATATATTGTAATTTTGATGCCAAACTTTATACCTATCCAGAAGCCAGTGGCGATCATCAAAATCGTAAAAAGAAATCACTGCAAAAATATTATAACCATCTTTTTGATATAAGGGGAGGAGGAAATATTAGAAATTTTATTGTTTATACTTTTAGAAATTGTCCCCCATTGTTTATTCCTTCATTTCTTTCAATTGGGCTTGCAAAAAGAGTCTTTGGGTATTTTTTGAAGTGAAGCTATTTTATCGGTTAATCTTTTAAAAAAATTGTATGACCTTGAATTAATTAATGTAAATTATCTGAAAATATTAAATATTTAAGGAATAATCAGCCTGGAATAGTTTTATTATAAACATATAAAGGTCAAATGTTGGATTGTTAATCATTTCCAATAGTGAATTGAGATATACCTACCCCTTTATTTAAGTAAAATATTAGAAATTATAGGTGTAATTTGAAGCTTTTTCCCAATTTTCAAATAAGGGACCATTTATACTTGATATTATTTAATAATAATTTAATCTTAGTTTGAGCGAAAAGTTAACTATTGTAGGAGGTGGAATCACTGGATTAGTAGCAGGTTATATAGCTGCAAAGTCTGGTAAAAAAGTAAAAATAATTGAAAAAGGGGCTGACTTTGGAGGATTACTTAAAACCTTTCCCATAGGAAATACCAGACTAGAATATTATTACCATCATTTTTTTACCCATGACGTTGAGTTGAAGTGGTTGTTATCTGAATTGGGTCTGGAGGAATGGTTGCAATTTTACGATACTAGAATGGGAGTTTTTAAAAATGGTAAAATTTATGACTTTAATACCCCTATTGATTTATTAAAATTCACACCTTTAAGTTTTTGGGGCAAGTTAAAATTTGGTATTACTAGTCTTTTTTTGGGAAAAATTGCTAGGTGGGAGAATTATGAAAATGTTTCTTCATTAGATTGGTTTTATAGGTGGGCTGGAGAGAATGTTACCAATGCTTTATGGAAGCCACTTCTTGATATTAAATTTGGACCCTTTGCTAAAAGCGTACCTTTGGCCTGGATGGTTGGACGGTTAAGACAAAGGATGAGCTCACGTAATAATGGAGATGAAAAACTAGGTTATTTAACAGGAAGCCTACAAAAATTATTAGATGAGTTATTGAAAGAATTGGGACGTTTAGGAGTAGAATTAATTCAGAATTGTGAAGTTAAAAGTCTAATTATTGAAAAAAACACTTTGCTTGGTTTTGAAACTGACAAAGGGAAATTTTTTGGTGGAGAATTTTTGTTTACAATTCCTACGGTATATTTAAGTAAATTATTAGACGCTCATAATCAACTCTTTCAAGAATCTCTTTCTAAGATAAAATATTTTGGTGCTGTTTGTGTGGTTTTAGAATTAACCGAAAAATTAAGTGAGATTTATTGGCTCAATATTGCAGATCCGGGATTCCCATTTGGAGGAGTAATTGAACATACCAATCTAATTTCTGAAAAATTCTATGGTGGGCGTCATATTGCTTATCTATCAAGGTATTTTTCTCATGATGAAGAATTTGCAGAACTTAATGATGTTCAAATTGAAGAATTGATGATTGGTAACTTAATGAAAGTTTACCCTGACTTTAACGTTGAAAAAATTAAAAAAGCCCATATTTTTAAAACATACACTGCTGCTACTGTGTGTGATCTTAATTTTTCCCAAAAAGTGCCAGATTGTAAAACCCCGATTTTCAACCTCTACCTAGCAAATATGTGTCATGTATATCCAGATGAGAGAAGTGTCAATAATTCGATTAGAGTTGCTGCAGAATCCTGTAAAGTATTGGGAATAGATACCTCCTCCATTCCGAAAAATGTATCACTAGCGGGGAAGTTAGGTTTTAATTCTTAATGTAGAAATATAAATTTGGGCATGATTTCAATTGTAATCCCTATTTTTAATGAAGAAGAAAACATCCCGAGTCTACACAAAAGATTAATTGATGCCAGTAGTCTTTGGAATGATAAATTTGAGATAATTCTTGTGGATGATGGTTCTTGGGATGATTCATTTAAGTTGTTAAAAAAAATAGCTTTTAAAGATCAAAGATTCAAATTAATTAAGTTATCAAGAAACTTTGGACACCAAGCGGCCATATCTTCAGGCCTTAAACATGCAAGTGGGGACGCTATTGTGGTAATGGATGGAGATCTTCAAGACCCTCCTGAAGAACTAGGTAGGTTTTTAGATAAATGGAGAGAAGGTTATCATGTGGTGTATGCGATACGGAAAAATCGTAAAGAAGGAATCATCAAAAAAACTAGTTATTATTTTTTCTATAGGTTTCTGGGAGCTATTAGTAATATCAAGATTCCGATTGATAGTGGTGATTTTTGTGTCATGGATAAAAAAGTTGTTCACGCATTAAATTTTGAATTACCCGAAAACATCAGGTTTATTAGAGGTCTAAGAGCTTATGTAGGTTTTAAACAAATAGGTGTTGCTTATGACAGGGCAGAAAGGAATGCTGGGGAAGTAAAATATACTTTCAAAAAATTAATAAAACTGGCTTTTGATGGGATTTTTGATTTTTCAACTTTCCCACTCAGGTTAGCAACATATCTGGGTTTTTTTATCTCTTTGCCATCTTTTATTATTGGGATTTTGCTTGTTTTCCAAAGAATATTTGACTTTGAGGTGATGGGGTATTCTCCAACAGACACTCCAGGTTACGCTACTATTGGTGTAGGAACATTTTTTATTGGGGGAGTGATTTTGTGTATATTGGGAATAATAGGAGAGTATTTGGGGAGAATTTATATCGAAGTGAAAAGGAGACCTTTATATATTATTGATGAAATAGTAAATAAGGAAGATTAACTTATTTTTGATAAACATACCCATATAGCAATATATGAGAAAAACACTAAAATCGAAGAAATGGGTTGGGTTAATTGGGGTGTTGTGTTCCATTTTTGTAATTTTTCTTATTTTACTAAAAATAGAAGTTAAGGTAACAATTGAAGAACTCTCAAAGCTTAATGTATTCTATTTTATATTTCTTTCGGGTATTTATTTAATGACTTTTTTTTTGAGAGCCTTCAGGTGGAAATTAATGTTGAATAATTCAAATGTTAACTATAGTCTATGTTTAGAAGGAATTGTGATAGGGTTTGCAGGGAATAATGTCATTCCTGCAAGGGGTGGGGAATTACTCCGTATGGAATTTTTTAGTAAAAAAACAGGAATAAATAGGGTTACCACTATTTCTTCGGTTTTTGGAGAAAAAATATTGGATGGAGTCAGTCTAATCTTATTTATGCTACTTGGAATTTACTTAGCAAAGGAAAATTTGCTGGAAGTTTTATGGCTTAGAAAGTTATTCATTTCAATTAATATTATTTTTAGCAGTTTTATAGGCTTAATTTTTATTTCTAAAATTTTTAGAGCCAGAATTGGACTATTTTTTAAAACTCACAGAAGTAAATACCTTAGACTTGTTGGAAATGGATTCCAGAAAATAACCGAAGGACTTGATTTCTTTGAAATCAATTTCAATACATTTCTAATAATGCAAATTGGATTAATTATTTGGTTGTTAGAAGGGAGTATGTTTATGATAGGCTTATATTTTTTAGGCGTTGAAGTAGATTTTTTTCCTGTTGGATTAATTATATTATCAATTGTAAATTTTGGTTTATTAGTGCCTTCCTCTCCTGGATTCATAGGGGTGTTTCAGGCAATGACTATTCTTGGACTGTCAATGTTTGGCGTTTCAAATGAAAGCGCACTCTCTTTAGGTGTTTTAATTCATGCAGCCCAATATATCCCTATAACAATTTGGGGAATAATAATTTTGTTAAAATCTACTGTATTTGTTAATTTACATTCTCACCAGAAATAAATTAACTTCCCTTTTAACTTGACTATTTAAGAAATTCCCACACGGCCTCCGTTATGTAAGAAAATAGGAGCCCTAGTAAATATTTCCCATCCATTTTTAATTGTCATCTCTTAATTACCAGATTTCATACTCTTTTCTATCTAATTTTTAAAAATTAGATGAGTAGTTTATTCCCTTTTTTTCAATTTTTTCTTTATAAAATGGTAAGGAAAGGAATATTTCTAATTTTCACTGAAATTTTAATGGCATGATTTTACAAGAAGGTTGAAAAGCTTATTTAAATGTATTAGAACAAAGGTTTATTAAATAAGTGTTAATAAAAATTAGAATTTAAAAATTCTTATTAACAAATATTAAAATAGAATTTAAAACTGAAACTGAGACCCTTCAATAAAATTAAGTATTAGGGCCTTTTGAAGATAAAAAATTGGATGAGTCCAAAAATTAAGTCAATTCAATACTATCATAATTAAAGAAGTCAATTTTAAATTCAACCAGCATGGATAACAAAACACTGAAGAATTCAATCACCATTTTCTGGCTAATTATTTTTTTATTTTCCTTTACAATATCTGCATTTAGCCAGCAGAGGAAGGGACTTTTTTATACTGAAGAAGAAATCTCAATTTGGAGAGAAAGGGCTGGAATTAGCCCAGGGAAAACCCTTTATAAAACTAAGGGTGATGTAAGTCAGAATAGCCCAGGAGATTGGGATAGAATCTTATCTGATGCTGTAACTGCAATCACATCTCCGGGCAATGATAGGTTTAATAATTACGATACTCATTCTCCAATTGCTGAGCTTTGGAATTCTAAGTGCTGTGGACCATCAAATTCTGGGAGACCAATTTATGGAGATAGCAGGAAAGACGTTGTAGATGACAAGGAGCCTAGGCCACATACGAATGGTGATCATAGTGCAAACAGTGTAATGCATGCAGGTTTTACTCACTTGTTACTTGGTGACAAGGGGACATTAACCGTTGGAGGTAAGTCTTATACAGGAAAAGATTTTGCCAATGCAGTACGGAAAGAACTTCTTCACTATTCATCTGATAAGTATTTAGATTTTTCAAATAGATCGAGATGGGTGGTAGGACCAAAGGGGTTTGCTGATAGAAATCCAGGTTTTTTTATTGCTGAGTGGTGCTCAAAGATGCTTTTTGCATATGACTACACTAAATATTCTGAAGTATACAGTAGTGCAGAAAAAGCAAAAATTGAAAACTGGATAAAAAATGCAGCCATATTTTTTGATGCAGTTTATAATACTAATCTTGACGAGGCTTTTGATGGAGGAAGAAAATATAATAACTATGGATCGGTATCGAACTCTAATCTTCATAAATATGCTAATCACACTTATGATAATGGTGAGCCTATTTATTACTTTTCAACCAACTATAACAATAGAAGAAGTGCTCAGTTTAGGTTTTCATTCCTAGTAGGTTTGTTTTTGAATGAAAAGTACCTAATAGACAACGGAGTGAAGGTATTTAAAGAATGGATTGTATTTGGGACCTTTAAGGATGGTAGCCATGCTGATATGTACAGAGGGGGTGGGGGTAGCAGGGTTAACACAGGAATAAATTATACTTCAGCTTGTGTTGATCACGCAATTTCAATGGCAGATGCTTATGCAAGAAAGTATGATAACAGTTTGTATGATTATGAAACAAATGAAACAGAATTACAAAAGTTTTTCCCTGACTCACAAAAAGGTAAACCTTGGTATAAAAACCTGGCTGTAAATGGAAAGAGTCTGAAAAATGTAATAAACAGCTTTGTAAGGTATTTCGACCAAAGTTATGGTAATTCCAGAACTTGGGGAGGTGTAAAAATTTCTACTAGCAGCAAGGCATATGATACTTGGGTGAGCCAGGCTAATATCTACTATTATGGAAAAGATCCTGAATGGGCAAAAAATGTTAAGTCAATTTATACAAGACAAAAATCAGGAACAATAGCATATCCGTCAAACCCAACAAATGGATCATTTAATGGATGGGGAGGTTGTGCATATGCCTACCCATCTAAATTATTCCTTTTTGGACAAATGGAAGGAAAAGTATGGCCATATAATGATGGTACACCTCAGCCTCCAGTAGAAGAAACTCCTGAAACTCCCGAGACTGAAGACCCTATACCTCCTTTAGTAGAAGTGAAAGGCAGGTTTGAGGCGGAAAGTGATTTTTCTGTGGTAACCAATATTGGAGCAAATGGTGAGGTAAAAATAAGTGATGATTTATCAGGATTGTTAAGTGGACAAAAAGCGGTTCAAATTTTTGACAAAGGAGATAAGGTGAAAATTAATTTTCAAATAGATAAAACGGATACTTATCAAATCAAAGTGAGATTAAGATCTGGAAGCAAATTAAACCCATCAAGCTATTTTTATAATGGGTATAAGTTTTTATTAAATGGGGTTCCGGTTGATTTTGAGGGAGATTTGTCCTCTCTTTCTAATCAAGATAATAAATTCGGAGTTGCCTATTGGGGAACAATGAATTCTGAAGAATTGAAACTAGAGGAAGGAAACAATTCTTTGGAGGTAGAAGCATTGTTTGCCTGGGGATTGGTTGACTACTTGGAGGTTTTTGGAAAGGAAAGTGAAAAAATCGAAAAGATAATAAGTTTAAGTGGGGACTTAAATTTCGGTGAAATTGAAATAGGTAAATCTGTGAGAAAGACCTTCACTATTGAAAATACTGGTACTCATTCTTTAAAGGTTACTGATATTTTTTCAGAATTAAAAGGGATTAAATTTCAGAATTGGAGTGGTTCAATTCATCCTCAAGAAAGTACTTCAATAGAGGTAGAGTTTATACCTGAAGAGGAAATAGAATATTCTGGGAAAATTATTGTAAAATCAGATAAAACTTCGGGAGAAAACGAAATGGTAATTTCAGGGAAAGGACTTAAACCAGAAGAAGAGCATTATTATTCAATGGTTTTTGAAGCGGAAGATAATTATATGATTTCTACTGATGTGGGTAGCAAAGGGGATATCAAGATAAGTGATGATACTTCTAGTTTGCTTGGAGGGGGAAAAGCGGTGCAGGTTTTTGATAAGGGAGATAAAGTGAGAATTAATTTTAATATTCCAGAAGATGGTGAGTACCAAGTAAAAGTGAGAGTAAGGTCTGGGAATAGAGTAGATAAAACTTCATATTGGCCAATTGGGTATAACATCACCCTAAATGGTAACTCTACAAAATTTATAGGTGATTTAGAATCTATTTCCAATGAAGATAATAATTTTGGAATTGCTTATTGGGGAACTATGAGTACAGATTGGGTTTCTCTAAAGAAAGGGAATAACTATATTGAGCTTCAATCCTTAGATTACTGGCAATTAGTGGATTATGTTGAGATTGTTGGGAAAGGAAAAGAAAAGGTAAGTATCGTTATGCAGGATAAATTAGATTTTGGAGAAACTGAAATAGAAAAGTCTGTAAAACAGTTGTTGACAATTGAGAATAATGGAAATGCTACATTGAAAATTGAAAAGTTATTATTTTCAAACCCTGCATTTTCTGGAAATTGGTCTGGAGAAATTTTACCTGGACAGACTAAAGAGGTCGAGGTGTTGTTTATTCCCCAAAGCGAAGGAAAGTTAGAAGCTGAACTGCAGGTATTATCAAATAAAACGGAAGGAAATGCCACTATAAAATTATTGGGAATTGGAACACCACAAGAGGACTTGTACTTATACATAGAAGCAGAAGATGCTTTTGAGTTGGTAACAAATAGTGGTACTAAGGGGGAGGTAAAAGAAACCTCGGAAGAGTCTTCATTTCTTAGCAAATCAAAGGCTGTTCAACTTTATGATGTTGAAGATGAATTAAAAATTCCATTTGAAATTCCCAAGGATGGCCAATACTTAATTAGGGTTAGATTAAGATCTGGAGATATAAGTAATAGTATGATATATTTTCAGAAAGGATATGAATTTAAAGTTAATGGAGAAACCAAACTTTTCGTGGGTGACCAATCTTCAGTTTCAGAATTGGATAATAATTTTGGAAAAAGTTATTGGGGTACTATGGAATCAGAAGCTTTAAGCTTAAGTGGTGGAAAACACCAATTAAATATCAAGTCAAAATTGAACTGGGCCTTGGTAGATTATATTGAGGTAATTGATGTCAATTCTGTTGCAAAAAGGGGAGCAAATAGCTTTGGAGATAGTTCTAGCATTTATGCAGAAAGTTTAGAAGAGACAATTAATGCAACGGTATTCCCAAACCCTGCTGTGGATTTTGTTAATTTCGATGTGGAAATTCTAAATAGTGAAGGTGCAAGCTGGAAAATTCTAAACGCAAGTGGTGAACAAGTATATTCAAAAGAGCTTTCAGAAGGTACTTTTTCAATTAGTGTAAATATGAAGGAGTATGGTCCAGGACTTTATTTTTCAGTTTTTATTTCTAAAAATACAAAAACAGTCAAGAGATTTATTTTAGAATAATAAATAATAGGGTTAAACATTTAATATTAACTTTTGGAAAGTCACTGACTATTATAGTTGGTGGCTTTTTATTTTGACCCCTTTTGATTAAAAAATTCAAATAATCCATGGAAATTTGTTAACCAAGTTAGTATAAATTGTAAACAATTAATTTTAAACTGTTTAAAAGCCTTATAAACCTGAAAAATTAAAAAGAAAATCTAATAATTGAAGAATAGAAAATAGTTTACTTATTTTTGCGAATATTACTATTTGAATATAAACTATTAAAATTCACATAAAATATTTTTTTAGTTTTTCTAATTGGTATGGTTTTTAACAATGATGATTTAGCATGTTTATTGTGAGTAAGCATAAAAATATTTAATGATTGTTAATACTGCTTTATTATTGTTAACAATTATTACCAACTTCACCAGATATCCTCTATTTTTTACGAGACAATTTTTGGTTTTTAGATAAGGATTTTTTTAGAACTAATAATAGTTTGATGCGATTTTTTGTAGATTTCTTTGGATGGACTTATTTTAAGTTTCAAATAGTTTTTATATTTCTTACCTTTTCAAATAATTTATTTGGTCAAAATGGTTTGACCTATTCTCAGGAAGAAATAAAAATTTGGAGAGAAAGAGCAGGTTTAGATCCAGGACAAACTTTATATAATTCTCCTGGTGACGCAGGAATAAATACTCCCGGGGAGTGGGAAAAAATAATTGCTAGTGCAAATAGATGTGTGCAAAATTCTGCAAATGATAGATATACAAATTACTGGAAAGAAGCTTCCTGTGTCCCCAATTTGCACACCTATTCAGACCGTACCATAATTGATAATATGGAACCACGTCCTCAAACTAAAGGAAACCACGGAGCTAATAGTGTTATGGATGCGGGATTTGTCTATTTATTAACAAAGGATAGAAAATATAGTGATCCTGTACGGACTGAATTAATGTGGTATGCAACTAACAAGCAATTAGATTTTTCAAATAGAAATATTTGGTGTACTGGACAAAAAAGTTTTAACGATTTAAATCCAGGTTTTTTTATTGCTGAGTGGTGTACAAAAATGCTTTTAGCCTATGATTATACTAAAGATTCTCCTTCCTTTTCTCAAGGAGATAAAGATACAATTGAAAAGTGGCTTTTGAATGCTGCTATATTCTTTGATGAAGTTTATAGGGCTAATTTAAATTCTGCCTTTCCTGGGAGAGAAAATAATGATTACACTAAGATAAATGCTTATCAGGATAGAAAAAGTGGTGATCAATTATGGGATGGTGGACCGGAAGCTTGGAATTTATCGTTAGTTTATAATAACCGAAGAAGTGCACATTTTAGATTTTCTTTTCTTGCGGGTATATTTTTAAATGATCTTACCCTGATTGACCATGGGAAAAGAGCATTCAAAGAATGGGTCGCATTTGGAACCTTTGGAGATGGCTCCCACTCGGATTTGTACCGCGGTAAATCATCATGGCCTGAGATAGGTTGGACTTATACTTCAGCTTGTGTAGATCATGCTATTTCCATGGCTGATGCATATGCAAGGAAATTTGATAATAGCCTTTACGATTATACTATTGGAGATGAGGATATTAAATTGTTTTTCCCAGATGCAAATAAATCAAAGGGCTGGTATAAGGATTTAGCAGTGAAGGGTAAAGGATTAAAAAAGGCTATTGATGCATTTGTTTTTTTTATAGATGGAACTTATGGAGACTCAAGGAGGAGGGGAGATGAAAATATTGATGGGTTTACAACTAAAAATGGGGGGCGAAACTTTGTTGAGGATGTTTGGGTATCCACAGCAAATGTCTATTATAAAGATTTAAATGTTCAGGCCATTTATACTAGGGCTAAAGAAAAAACCAGAAAATATCCTTCTAATCCGACTAATACTGGTTCTTTTCAGCCTTGGAGTGGAGTTGCGGCAACTATTCCAAGTAAATTATTCATGTACGGTCAAATGGAAGGAAAAGTCTGGCCTTTTAAGGAGGGGAAATTTTCACAAGAAATTACTTTTGATCCAATTCCAACACAGTTGGCTAATGGGGGAACGGTTAAATTAAATGCTGTTTCTTCTTCAGGTCTTCCAGTTACTTTTTCTATTGTTTCAGGGCCTGGAACTCTTTCAGGAAATACTTTTACAATTACTGAACCTGGTAAAGTAGTTATTAAGGCAAATCAAGATGGAGATAAGAATTTTGCTCCAACTTACATAGAACAGACCTTTTATGTGAAAAAAAAAATAACCGTTAAACCAGTAAAAAATCAGTTCATTAAAACAAATGGATCACTTGAAAATCTTGAGGTAGAGGTTGAGTACCTGGGGAGTAACAGCGGAAGTTTAACCCTCCAGGTAACCAGCAAAGATCAAAGTGTAATTTCTGATGAGAAAATTTTAATTTCCGGGAATGGAGTGAAACAGACTTTAAAAATTACTCCTGAAACTGATCAAACTGGTAATATTACCCTTACAATTGTAGCTTCAGATGGAACCGATACTTCCGACCCTGTTAATTTTAATGTTTTTGTAGGTGATGCAGAAACTTCCTACTTAAGACTGGACGCAGGATTGAAATCGGATAGTGTAGAATATGATAACAAATTATTTGTCCCACTACTGCCTTATCTTTCATCTGGTGAGGCCCTCGATTCTGACAATTTTATATCTATCGCTAATACTACTTTTGACGAGTTATATCAAACTGAAACGTGGTGTAGGAGGCAAGAAACAAAATTTTTATTTCCTGTTTTAAATGGGGCCTACACCGTGCATTTGCATTTTGTGGATTGGCATTATGAAAATGAAGGGGATCGAGTTTTTGACCTTTACCTGGAAGGAGAAAAAAAGTTAGATGATTTTGATATTATTAAAGAAGTTGGTAGAAATGCTGCTTTGGTAAAGTCTTTTGATGTGCTTGTGCTGGATGAAAATATGGAGTTGATGATTGACAAAGGTAATGGTTATCCTCAAATCTCAGGAATAGAAATTGTGCCACAAGGCACTCAGGCTCTTTCTGTAGAGAGCCCTGATGCTAAAAACCAGGTGATTACCTTTGCCTCAATTGGTACAAGGTCACTGGAGGAAGGGACCGTGAAGCTTAATGTTAAATCAAGTGCTGGGTTACCAGTAACACTGACTGTTGTTTCGGGGCCGGCTACGCTTAACGGAAATACGCTTACCCTTAACGGATTAGGAGAGGTGACCATTAAAGCCTCTGCTCCGGGTAATGAAAATTACCTTCCCGCTGATGAAGTTATTCAAACATTTAGTATCACCAATAAAGTTGCTCTTAAGCCTATTGGTGACCAGATTTTGGCACAAAATGCTCAGTTTGGTCCAGAAGAGCTAGACCTTGATTATGGAGATAATTTCTCGAAACTTTCCTTTGACATTTTCTCTGAAAATCAGGCGGTAATAAAGGAAGAAGATATCAAAATTGAGTTGGTTGATGGTAAATATATGCTTACCATTGTTCCTGAACAGGGGGCAAAAGGGGTATCAAATATTACCATTACCGTAAAAGAACCCAATGGTGGATCTTCTACGATTAGTTTCAATGTACTTGTTGAAAATTTAAATGTGCCTACGTCCAGTTATAGATTTGATGCTGGCTTAATCTCAGGACAAAGTGAATTTGAAGGAAAAGTGTTTGATCCTTTAATGCCGATGCTCAAGTCTGGAACAGGCTATAATTCTTATGCATATTGGGTGGAGGATATTGATAATACCCAATTCGATGAACTTTATAAGTCAGAAATCTGGTGTGAGCAGGATACTACGATATTATTTAAGTTTCCTGTAGAAAACGGGAAATATACCATGCATTTGCATTTTGCTGATTTGTATTCTTCGGATGAAGGAACTAAGATGGCTAATGTGAAAATTCAAAATAAATTAATTTTACAAAATTTTGATGTGGTAAAGGAAGCTGGTGTTGGAAAAGCTATGGTAAAAAGCTTTAATGTTTCGGTTACCGGAGAAGAAATTAGCCTTGAAATAAAAAGCCTTTTAGGGTATAATCAGATATCTGCAGTTGAAATTCTACCACAGGGCGAAGAGGCATTAAGGCTGTCCAATGTAAATAATAATAATCCTGTATTTGCTGATTTCGAAACATCTTATCAATTAAAGGAAGGTGAAAAAGTGGAAATTTTAATGGAGGCATCTGATCCTGATGGTGATCCAATATCTTTTAAAATGGAAGATATGCCCACATTCGGAACACTTTCCGATTTTAAAAATGGAAGTGCCAAGTTAGTATTAAGTCCAGGTTATAATTCTTCTGGTACTTATGAATTTAATGTTTTGGCTAATGATGATCAGGGGGGGAGTACCCGTATGGCTCTATCTTTGGAGGTGGAAGATCTTCCTTTGGAAATGGCTGTGAAAAGTTTGACCTTAATCAATACGGAAACTGGAGAGGACATTAAGGAAGTTGCCGAAGGTGATACTATTAATATTAAGGAAATAGGCACAAGGAAAATAAGTTTAAGAGCCGATGTAACTTCAGAATCTGTCTCAGAAGTGAGTTTTGTATTTGATAATGAAAACTTTTTAACCAAATCGGCTCCATTTTTACTAAGTGAAGCTGAAAATGATGAGCAATCGCTTTGGGAGCCCAATCCTGGCACTTATGCTTTAAGTGCCACGCCATATTCTCTTAAAGTTACCCCTGAAGGAATAATCAGTAAAGTAGGGGGAATCAGTCATAATCTTAATTTTACCATAGTAGAAGAGGATATTGAGTTTAACTTAGTGGTATACCCAAATCCATTCGAGGATCAGTTGTTCGTAGATTTTGACAAGGCATATAAAGGGGAAATTAAAGTGTTAATTTATGATACCAGTGGCCGAACGCAATATGCAAGTACCACTAATTTTGACGATGCTCAGGGTGGAATAGATTTATATCTTCCAGAAGAAATTTTAAATCCAGGGATGTATATTCTTAAAATTTTCTCGGAGGATCAGACGCTTAACCTGGTAAAAAGGATTGTAAAACATTAATAAGAAATCCTTTAGCAAAAGCCATAAAAAAAGGGGCATGTATTGTTTACATGCCCCTTTTTTTGTCCCTCATCGGATTTCGGATTAATCTAGTTAATCTTTCGTATGAGTTTTAATTGAGCTTTTAAATCGATTAATTTTTTATTCGCCACATCAATTTTCTCGCTAAATTCTTTCTTTAATTTATCAGCCGTTTTCGAATTGGCAAAAAATTGAAGATTGTTTTCCCACAATGCGATATCATTTTCAAGATGTGATATCTTCTTCCTGATTCCCTGCTCCTGTTTCCTCAGCTTGGCCAGAAGGTTTGGCGATTCCTTATAAATATCCACATGTGCTTTTAATTTCAATTCCTCCTTCTTATCATCATCAAGTCCGGGCAGGTTCTGATAGAAAAGATCTATTGCTGAAATAAAAGATTCAAGGATATTATTAATTTCTTTTCTGGGTACATAACCAATGGCCATATACGCTTCTTTTAGGGAATTTAGTTTGTCAAAATCCTCAGAGTTTTGATTGGCCAGTTCTTCTATTTGCTTGCAAATAGCCAATTTCTTCTCAAAATTCTCTACAAACTCTTTCTCCTGTTCCGATCTCTTGTTTCTTTTTCTTTCGAAAAAGTGGTCACAGGCAGCCTTAAATCTGGCGTAAATGCTATCCCGGTGAGCTTCAGGAATTGGGCCTACTTTTCTCCAGTCCTGCTGCAATTTCTTAAGCTTATCTGCTGCATTATTCCAGTCAGTACTGTCTTTAAGCGCTTCAGCCTGTTCACACAAACCCTCTTTTATTTTAAGGTTTTCTTTTCGGGTTTCTTCCAGTTTTTCGAAGAATTTGTTTTTATTGGCAAAAAAGGCCTTGAAATTACCCCAAAACTGTTTGTTAATATCTTTGGCTACTTCCCTTGGTAGTGGTCCTATGGCTTCCCATTCTTCCTGAATGGCCAGTAGTTCTTTCGTTTTTTCATTCCACTCTTTAATTCTGTCTGAATCAAAAGCCAGGAACGGTTCTAATTTTAAACAAAGTTCCTGCTTTAGCTTCATATTCTCCTGAAGCACTTTTTTGTATTCTTCTGCAAACTCCCTTTTCTTGTCGTAGAGTTTGTCAGACGCAGCTTTAAATCTTTCCCAAACCTCTTCCTGCTTTTCTTTTGGAACAGGACCGGTGTGCTTGTATTCATCATGCAACTGATTGAGCTGCTGAATGGCAGAATTTATATTTTCAACTTCCGAAAGTGCCTCAGCCTTTTCGCAAAGTTCAATTTTGGTCTCCAGGTTTTTCTTTCTGTCCAGTTCTTTTAGGTCATATTCTATACTTTTCTGGTCATAGAACATATCCAAAAGGGCGCTGTAAGTTTTATATAGATTTTCTGCTTCAATTTGCGGAACAGAACCGATTTCTTTCCAGGTTTTCTGAATATTTTTAATTTTAGCCATACTACCTGCCTGATCAGTAGCTTCCACTAAAGTTTTTAATTCAGTTATCAGATCCTGTTTGGCCTTCAGGTTATTTTCTCTTTCTTTATTGAGATTGGCGTAATAGGATTTTTTCTTTTGAAGTAAGGCTTTATGATTGTCAAAGAATTCTTTTGCCAAAGGGTCTCCCTTAAATTCAAATCCTTCTTCCTCACCATTATTGGCCTCCTTGTATTTGGCGCGGGCCTCCGCTTCTTCAGTATCTTGCAGTTGTTCAACCTCCACTCTGGCCTTTTTAAATATCTGATCAGCTTTTCTTAAGTCCTCCTCTTTCAGCAAATTTTTACTCAATTGCACGAATTCCTGCATGGAATATTGAGAAAAGTCTTCTTCCACCAACTGATCAAGTTCATCTTCTTCATCCTCCTCAATTTCTTCTTCTTTTTCTTCCGTTACATCACCAGGTTTTTCTTCTGATACCACATTCTGGTCTTGATCCTTGGCTGGATTTTTCCCGGCTATTGGGGCAGGTGTCTCTTCCTCTTTATTCTCTATAGTTGCTTCAGTAGATTCTGCTGCAACATTTTCTTCAGTATCTTCTTCCGCCTTTTTATTAAGTTCTTCGCTTACAGTTTGTTTCTTTATTTCTTCACCAGCAGCTCCCTCTTCACTTTCCTGATTTGAAGTTTTATCGTCCTCCAATCCATCGTTTTTTTCCATAGTTTCTTTATTAACCTGCTCGGAGGCCTTATTAGTTTCTTGATTCATTAGGTTTTCTTCAACCTTACTGTCATTTTCAGCCTTGGTTGGCTGTTGTTCAGGTTTCGGTTCTTTATCTTCAATCATACTCTTCCTGGTTGTATTAGAAAACAAAACTAACAAAATGAATTTAATTTAACCTTGGGTCGGTTGGATAATTTGATAACATCTTATATTTTTCACCCATTTGTCGTAATGTTTTTTGCCATAAATCTTCAGGTGCAATATCAAAAAGGAAATTTAGGGCTATTCTCGAAATTACCCACGAATTCTGGACCAGTTCATCCTTTAATTGCTGCTGGCTCCACCCGCTATAGCCAATAAAAAAGCGGCAGTTGGTACTATCCACCTGACCTGCTAAATTAAGCGATTTCAATTGCTCAAAATTTCCACCCCAGTAAATTCCATCCCTTAAGGGAATGGCATCTTCCAAATCTTTAAACTTATGGATAAAATGCAATGTGTTTTGCTCTACCGGGCCTCCTATAAATACTTCGTTATTGCCATGAAGATGTTCAGATAATTCCTCAATACTTAATAATGCAGGCTTATTAACCACCAAACCAAATGACCCTTCTTCCTGATGTTCACAAAGTAATACTACTGATCTGGAAAAGTTAGGGTCATTTAAAAAAGGCTCTGCAATAAGTACATCCCCTTTATTTAAGTCCTGATTTGCATTTAATTTGGTACCAAATAGCTCCATAATCGAATTATTAAGTCTTTTTGAATTGAAATATGATAATTCCCACTATTAATCGAACTAATAAAAATAGACAAAGTTTTTTCCCTCACCGGATAGCAGCTATTACTATCACTTTTGATTAAGTATAAGGTTAATCAATGGTTTTACAACCATTAAAAGGATGAGCATGCCACGACATTAAACACTCAGAAATGGAGTCCTTAATAAAAGAAAAAATGCCTACTATTCTCTATTGTGGTATTAATCCTGGTAAAAGGAATAGATCTAAATAAGTCCCTTTAATATTGAATAATAAAAAAGCAGCAAAGTCCCCTTTTGCAATATTATGATTACTGGCCTAAAATCAAAATAACTTGGTTTTTTCTACTGCTTCATCTGTAATATTGTAAAATTCTTTGTGAGAATCAAATGCTTTTTTACCTTCCATCTCAACTTTTACATAACTTCCGTCTTCCTGCATAAGATAAGAATTTACATTATCTTTCAAATTAAAATCCAAAATAGTCATTGCCTCTTTTTTGCATCTTTTGTCTACAAATAGGAATAGTGACTCAATTCTCCTGTCAAAACTTCTTACCATGGCATCTGCACTACCACAATAAACAGTAGGATCATCATTATTATGGAAATAGAAAATTCTGGAATGCTCAAGGAAATTTCCCACAATAGAAATAACCGTAATGTTTTCACTAAGGTTTTTCCTCCCGGGCCTGATACAACAAATTCCTCTCACAATTAATTTGATGGGTACTCCTGCTCCCGAAGCCTTGTACAATGCATCAATTATTTTGTCATCCTGAAGTGAATTCATTTTCATGATTATTCCACTTGGAAGACCGGCACTTGCGTTTTTGGCTTCTTTTTCAATGAGGGTTAAGAGCTGCTCTCTCATGTCTGTAGGGGCAGTAAGCAGGTAATCATATTTTCTTGGATGGGAATGACCAGTGATGGCATTGAAAAATTCAGATACATCGTTGGCGTAATATTCTTTTGTAGTGATAAAGCCAATATCGGTATACAGTTTTGAAGTGTCTTCATTGTAATTACCACTACCCATATGCACATACCGGGTTACTTTTTCCCCTTCTTTCCGCACGATTAAAAGCATTTTGGTATGGGTTTTTAAAGTACCAATGCCATGTATTACAAAACAGCCAGCATTTTGTAATTTTTTGGCTTCTCCCATGTTGTTTTCCTCATCGAACCTGGCTTTTATTTCGAATAAGGCCGATACGTGTTTCCCATTTTCTACCGCCTTCAAAAGGGCAGCTGTAATTCTGGAGTCTTTTGCCAATCGGTAAATGGTAATTTTTATGGCCAGTACATTAGGGTCTTCGGCTGCAGTTTCTATTAATTTTAAAAGTGGCTCAATGGAGTTGAATGGATGATGAAGCAAAACATCTCTTTTTTTGAAAGTCTGGAAGATGTTTTCGTTTTGCAAATCCCGCATGGAAAGCGGCTCTACCAATTTTTTTGATGGGGGCAAATTATACTTAAATGCGCTGTGGTTAATAATCTGCCACAAACCGGTCAGGTCAAGAATCTTATTATTCTCAAAAATATTAAAAGTATCAATTTCCCAAATATCCATCAGCCTCCTGATCATCCATTTGGATGCATTGGGCTCGATTTCCAGCCTGACTACCCGGCCGGTTTTCCGGGTTTTAAGTTTCCTTTTTAATTCTTCAATGAAATCCGTTTCAATATCCTCACTTTCTTCCAGTGTAAAATCACCGTTTCTGGTAATTCTCATCAGGTTGGTGGCAATTATTTCCACATTTCGGAATAATTTATGAATATATTCCCTTATGATTTCCTCTATTGGGACAAAAATGATCTCGTTTTCCCTGAAAATCTCGTAAAATCTGGGTAGGTTTTGAGGAATCTGAACAAATGAAATCTTCTTTTGTTCTTTCCCTTCAAACTCATCCATAGTCACAATCCCGAAAAACAACACCTTGTTCATGAGCAATGGAAATGTCCGGTAGTTATCGGAAACCATTGGAGTGAGCATGGGGAAAACCGTCTTTTTAAAATAGGTTGAAACCTCGCTTTTTTCAGAGTCTGATAAGTCTTTTATATTAGCAATGCTAAAGTTTTCATTGGAAAAAAGAGGCGTGAGTTCCTTTGAAAAGATGTTATTTTGTTCGGCAACAAATTCATGTAATCCCTCAAGTAATGTAGCTCTGAAGGGCTCTTCTCTAAGCCCTGAGTAATCAAGTCTTTGCTTTTCGTAGTCAATATAATTGTATAAACTACCCACCCTGATCATGAAAAACTCATCCAGATTTGAAGCAGTAATAGCCAGAAACTTTAGTCTTTCCAACACACCTCTTTCGGGTTTTTTTACCTGGTCGAGCACCCGGTAATTGAATTGTAACCAGCTCAGGTCACGACTTATATAATTACTTTGTTGTATGAGGGATTCAACTTTTTGCCTGAATATGGAATAATTTGTTGTCATATTAATCTGGTGGTTCTAGCTTCTCAATCTCTTTATGGAAACACCCTGTTTTTATTGATAAAATTGGGGCATTTATCCTGGTTCCAAACCAATGGTTAAAGTTAATTAAAGCTGAAAAGATTCCTAATTAAATTGAAGGATAAAAATCAATTTAACAGGAACTTAATTTTAAGCAGGGTTCTGAAAAGAAAGGAGTGATTTTGAGTAAAGGAGGGTAAGCCAATAAGATTAGATGTGGCTAAAGAGCCACATCCAAAATCTTTCTACTAAATTGAAAATGAAAAATCAATTAAGATAATTCACCCCAAGTGAATGGGACTACAAAAGTAGAAAAATAAAGAGGAATTAGTATTACCTTCAGGGTAATTTTATCATTGGCTCACTATTTATAGTTAAGTTTTTGTTGAGCGATTTTCCCTGAAATCATTCAATTTCGATTAAAAAACCATCAATTTATGCATGATTAAGCTTGAAAATTAAGTGGTTTTCTTTCCATTAAAGGAGGACATCATCAATAGGCTGTAACTTTGGGGGAATGTTTTTGGCCCCAATCATTTGTAGCAAATCAATTTCAATTGTCCGGCAAATGGCAGATATGGGTACATCATTTACATAGTTTTCAAATGGATCCTCGCTATTATCTCCCACCGCTTCCATGGTGGAAAATACCCAGGCAATGAGTACGGTAAAAGGGATGGTAAGCCAGACACTGGCCTGACCTTTTATTTCATTAAATTGTTCTACAAGACCAAAAGGCAGCAGGAAAATAAATATCCAGACAAATATTGAACTGAAATAAGCATATTGTCTTGGAAAAGGGGTGTTTTTTATCCGTTCGCATTTGCCCTGAAGGTTATAAAATTCTTCCAGAGATTTCATCATATCAATATGCCTGAAATGGTTAACCAGTCCTTTTTTATTTAATTCATCTAAAATATCGCCCTGCTTTCTGATAATATGAACCGCGGTGTTGGCTTTGTCATTCACCTGTTCGTATTCTCCTTCAGGAAGGAAAAAGGCAATGCAATCTTTACATTCCCGGTCATTTTTCAACCCAAAATCAGGTGTATAAGAAATGTTTTTTCTATCGAAAATAGTGGTATTTCTCAGTTGTATTCTGAGTGAATTTATCCAGGCCAGTTGCCTTCTTACCATTGCTTCTTTAATATTTATCAGTTCTTCATCCGTCATTTTTGAGTCGGGATGATTCTGGATAAAGGAGAGCACCTGATTTCCCCATGTTCGGCTGTAATTCACTATTCCTCCCCAAATTTTTCTCCCTTCCCAAAACCTGTCGTATGACTGGCTGTTTTTAAATCCTAAATAAAATGCCACCGCTATGCCAATGGTAGTGAGTGGCAAAAAAGGAATTCCAATATTGGTCCCTTTCGAAAGAAAATAGATAAATAAAAAGGTGACCAGGGTACTCCAGAAAAGGAATATGATAATGTTTTTCCAGGCAAACCGGACAATTACCTTAAAGCGAATATCTCTTCTTGTATACATGATTAATCTGAGGAGTCAGGTTTAGAGTTTTTTTAAATGTATAAAAAATTGAAGGATGTTTATAAAATATCATCCGAAAATCAATTGCACAAGGCTTCAAAATGCAAGGAAAACCTTTAACTGGATTCAGGAGGGGTAATGTAATATGTTTGTAACTGTAAATCAGGATTTTGGGAATACCACCCAAAAAAAGTTAAAGCTTTTGGAAATGAATGAGTTAAAACCGACCTATAGAAAAGAAATTTATAAATGTGAAGGCTTTGAGAAAGGAAGCCGATTGGTATATGGAGCATCAGGAATTGGTGGCGTTTGGGGAGAGGTAAATGAAACTGAGTCCATTGATTGTTTGCTGTATGCTTTTGAAAATGGAATTTCTTCCATTGATACTTCTCCATCGTATAACCGATCGGAAGAATTTGTAGGCAAAGCCTTAAAACAATGGAAAGGGGGAGTGCCTTTTATTTCCACCAAAGTAGGCAGGCTTCCGGCTATTAAAGCAGATGAGTGTTATGTAGATTATTCTGCGGAAAGCATGAAAAGAAGCCTGATGACCAGTCTTGAAAGGCTGGGGGTAGATCAGGTGGACCTACTTTTTTTACATGAGCCCCATTTGGTTCCGTTGGATCAAATAGAGGCTATTCTGGAAACTTTACAATCCTTTAAGGCGAATGGTTTTACCAAAAGTATTGGAGTAGGGGGCAACCCAACTGATGAATTTCGACCATTCATTACCCATGAAAACTTTGAGGTTGTTTCAGGATTTCTAAAAATGGATGCCTGTAATCTTTCCGGGTTCGAAAAAGATATTCCAAAATTTAAAAAAGAGGGCATTAAATATTACGCAGCTTCAGCCCTCCATATGGGTTTGCTTGGAAATAGATTTGAAAAGCATGTGGCTAATCCGCCAAATACCGAATGGGTAACCCATATGGACATTGCAACCGCAAAAGCAGTTAAAAAAATAGCTGATGAAGCAGGCTTATCAATATCTTCGCTTGCTCAACGCTATCTTTTTTCAATAAATGAAGCGGATAGAATTGTAATGGGAGCCCGAATCCCGCAGCAAATTGCTTCAACAGTAAAAGACTGGAATGCCGGAGGTTTATCAGAAGCCTTATTTAACCAAATTACCGAAACTATTATTTCTACGAGAAATATTTAAAAAAATCACAAAATGAAAACAGTAATATTAAATCAGCCAGGTGAATTTGAATTTTTAGATAAAGAATTTGATTTGTCTCTTGCTCCAGATGAAGCTTTATTGAAAGTACACAGGATAGGTATTTGTGGAACAGATTACCATGCTTATTCTGGTAATCAGCCTTTTTTTAATTACCCAAGAATACTTGGACACGAACTTGGAGTAGAGGTTTTGGAAGTAGGTGCAGAAGTTACAAATGTAAAAGTTGGGGATAAATGTTCGGTAGAGCCTTATCAGAATAAGACAATGGATCAGGCTGTGAGAAGAGGGTTTACCAACTGCGGGGAAAATATTTCAGTATTCGGTGTACATCAGGATGGGGGAATGAGAGAGCTGATAAAAATGCCTGCCAAATATTTACATGCCTCTCAAAAACTATCCTACGATCAGTTGGCCTTGGTAGAACCTTTAGGGATTGGCTGCCATGCGGTGAACAGGGCAAAAGTCACCTCAGAAGACTATGTTTTGGTAGTGGGAGCTGGCCCAATTGGACTTGCAGCAGCGGTTTTTGCCAAAGCTGCCGGAGCCAAAACGGTAGTAATGGATATCAATAAAAACAGACTTGATTTTAGCAGCGAAGCCATTGATATTGATGGAACAGTTGTGGCAGGAACCGATCAGACTGAAGCGGATTTAAGGGCTCAGTTTGGTGGAGATTTACCTACCGTGGTATTGGATGCTACGGGAAATAAACATTCTATGGCCAAGGCTCTGGAGTATTCAGCATCAGCAGGTAGAATTGTGTTTATTGGATTATTTCAAGGTGATTTTGCTTTCCATGATCCTTACTTCCACAAAAAAGAGTTGACCTTAATGGCTAGTAGAAATGCTCTTCCAGGAGATTTTAAACAGATTATCAGAATGATAGAAGAAGGCCAGATTGATACCAACCCTTGGATTACCCACCGGGCTAAATTTGAAGAGATGATCGCAAATTTTGATAAATGGCTCGATCCTGCCTCAGGGGTGATTAAAGCTGTAGTTTCTCTATAAGGAGGGGAAGCTATATGGATTAGGGAATGTAAAGAAGGTTAATTAAATTTAATGCGCTAATTAATCTTCTATTTCCTAATGAAAAAAATTGAATTCTTGAAACCTCTCCTTTTGCCAACATTATTATTTATGGCTCAGCTGGCTTATGCCCAGGATTATATCATAAAGAGTCTTGAAGATTCTCCCAGGCATCATGAATGGGTAAAAGTAAAATATGGAGAAAGGGAGGTTGATTGTTTTTTAGTATATCCAGAAGTTTCGGAAAAAGCCACTGCGGTGGTAGTGATACACGAAAACAGAGGTTTGAATGACTGGGCCAGGAGTATGGCCGATCAAATAGCTGCAGCGGGTTACATTGCCATTGCCCCTGATTTATTATCCGGTGCCGGACCTGATGGCGGGAACACTTCCTCTTTTGAAAATTCGGATGCTGCCAGAACTGCTATTTATGCCCTTGATCCTGAACAGGTGACTAATGATTTGGATGAAGTATTTGATTATGTGGGAAAACTTCCTGCAGCAAATGGCAAAGTTGCTGTCATGGGATTTTGCTGGGGAGGCTCACAGTGTTTCAGATTTGCCACTAATAATGAGAAGGCAGAAGCTTCATTTGTATTTTACGGAACAGGGCCAAAAAATCAGGAAGAAATTGAAAAGATAAAGGCTCCGGTTTATGGCTTTTATGGGGGAAATGATAACAGGGTAAATGCCACTATTCCCGATTCGGAAAAAATGATGGAAAAGGCAGATAAAGTTTACGAACCTATCATCTACCAGGGCGCAGGGCATGGATTTATGAGAGCAGGTCAAGAACCAGATGCCACCGAAGCTAACAAAAAAGCCAGAGATGAAGCCTATGAAAGATTGAAAAAGCTTTTGGAAGGAATGTAAAGTATTGGTGATTTGAATCCTTTTGATCACAGGTTACACCCGATCTTCAACTTTTTCCAATTAATCCATCATTGCTATGAAAAATGTGACTGTGTTTTTGATGACATCTATTTCAAGTAGTATATTATTTTATTTCTTTACTGATAATTCCATAATGTTTATAGGAATTATGTCGGTCTGTTTAGGTGTTCTTTCAATTGGGTTAAATCTTAAATTGAAAAAGTGGATTCCGACAATAGTGAAAAATATTGTCAATTAGCTAAAGGAGATTGCCAGGCTTAACTATTAAGTGAATTTACATAAAGTCCAGTAGCCGTTCCATAGCCTGGCGCATGCACCATCGGTTAATTTTTGAGTTTTTTTCTTCCATCACTCCCCAAACATCAATTTCTCTGTCAATAGAATCAAAATATGAATAACCTTGATGTGGATTTCCTGAATCCTGTCGGCAAAGCCAAAATGTGGCACTCTGATTTCTATATCTGCTAAGGGAGCTAGTTTCCCGCCATCATTTCCGGTTAATAAAATATTGGTGATGCCTTTGGTTTTAGCCATTTCAAAAGCCTTTACTATATTCCCTGAGTTTCCACTGGTACTTATCCCAAGTAACACATCTCCTTCTTTTCCCATCCCTTCAATAAATCTCGAAAAAATCTGATCGTATCCATAGTCATTTCCCACACACGAAATATGACTGACATCGGAAATGGCCATGGCTGGGAGTGCAGGCCTGTTTTCTCTGTATCTGCCAGTCAGTTCTTCTGCAAAATGCATGGCATCGCAATGTGAACCTCCGTTTCCACAAGAAATTACTTTATTCCCATTTTTCATGGCCTCAACCATGGCTTTTGCAGCCGTTTCAATTGTGGCAATATTATTTTTATCTGCTAAAAATTTATCTAATACTGTTTTAGCCGCATCTAATTCCTGACTGATAATTTCCTTCAATTCCATTGCTATGCTCCTTTATTTTTTTTCAGGTCCAAATCTCGGAAATTTAAAGCATTAGCAAAGAAAAAAGGCTATCGAATTTAAAATTCAATAGCCTTTTTTTGTCTCAAAGAAGATTATTTTTGGTAAGCAACCTTCCCGTTCAATATCGTATAAAGGATTTCAGTATCCAGAATTTCACCTTCTGGCACTGTCATGATATCTTTCGAAAAAACTGTAAAATCTGCAAGTTTTCCCACTTCAATCGATCCCTTAATATCTTCTTCGAATGCACCATAAGCGGCATCAAGTGTATAAGATCGCAATGCTTCTTCTCTGGACATCCTCTGTGAAGGTTCGTAACCTCCTTCTGGTTCTTTCTTTAATGTTTTTCTGGAAACTGAAGCATAGAATGAGGCAATCGGACTAATGGGTTCAACGGGAGCATCCGTTCCGTTAATCACCACAGCTCCCGATTCCAAAAGCTTTTTCCAGACGTATGCGCCTTCCTGAATTCTTGCCAGTCCCAATCGATGGATGGCCCAGGGACGATCCGAACTCATATGGATAGCCTGCATCGCTGGAATTACTCCCAACTGGCCAAATCGTGGAATATCTTCTTCTGTAAGGTGCTGGGCGTGCTCTATCCTGAATCTGTGATTACCGGCTTTTTCAGGGTTAGCTTTAAATGCAGCCTCATACGTATCTAAAACTTCCCGGTTGGCTCTGTCTCCTATGGCATGCGAGCAAACCTGAAAACCGTTGGCTAACCCTTCATTCACTACCATTTCCACAAAATTCATAGGTGTAGTTTCATGCCCAAAATGATTTGGCCTGTCCTCATATTCCTGCAATAACCAGGCGCCTCTGGAACCCAGTGCACCATCTACATAAAGTTTAATGGATCGAATGGTAAGGAAATGGTCCCCATGCCCAACCAGGGGGCCGGTCTGGTACCATCTTTTAAGTTGAGCCGTATCACCACTGCTGAGCATTACATAAAGTCTGGTTTTCAGATTCCCCTCTTCCACTACTGCTTTAAAGGCTGCAATATCCAGGCTGTCTGCACCAGCATCGTGAAAACTGGTGATGCCATTTTCTAAACATTCCTGAGAAGCCAAAGCAATTGCCTTTTTATGAGATTCTACTGAATTTTTTGGGATGTGTTTTGTAATCAGTCTCATGGCAGTTTCATTGAAAATTCCGGTAGGGTTTCCCAATTCATCTCTAATGATTTCTCCTCCCTCCACTTCCTTTGTTCCTGAAAACTCTGGGTCAATGTTTTTAATTCCTGCAATTTCCATGGCTTTGGCATTGGCAAATCCTGCATGGCCGCTGGCGTGTTTCAGATAAACCGGATTATCGGGGGAAACAGCACTGAGCAAATCATGGGTTTGGAATCCCATTACCATTTTTTCTGGTAAACTATCCCATTTGCTTTGGTGCCAGCCTCTGCCCTGAATCCATTCTCCAGGCTCTGCATTTTTGGCTGCTTCAGCTACCATATCCACAATTTCTTCATAACTGGTGGTATGTAGCAGGTCCAGATTTAATTTGTTGTAGCCCACACCAAGAAAGTGCGCATGTGACTCAATTAAACCCGGAGTCATGGCTTTTCCTTCAAGGTCCAGGACCTCCGTTTTTTCTCCAATAAATTTTTCGACTTTGGTTAAAGGCCCGGCAAAAATAATTTTTCCATCAGTAATTGCCACTGCTTCCACTTGTGGTTGTGCTTCATTCATGGTGTAAATCACACCATTTTTGATCACCATATCAGCTTCTTCTTCAGACTGACAGGAAATAATGAAAATTAATAGAAATAGGTAAGTACTAAATTTTGACATGTTTGTAGTTTTAAATTGTTGTTGTGTTTTAAGTTAGTAAAAAGGTGGGACAATTTTTTTCAATTGCCAGTTGGTAATGGTGGTTAAAGTTAAATTATGGAAGGGAAAATAGCTGATTTTCAAGAGGTTTTTGATAAAAAAATTAGCTGGCTTAAGTATCAGACGAAGCATTTACATGAGCCTTCAAATAAAAGAAAGTTTGTGACTTTCGGACTCATTGGGGATACAATCCCCCTTCTCGAACATTCTCATGAATATTTTGTCTAACCAGATAAGTAAACCCTGACAAGGATTTTAATATAAATAGCCCTGGATTTCATACAGGGTAAAAATATAAGAAAGTTTCAGAGCCCCTGATGGGGTTCAAAAATCGATTCCATATTCAACCCCATCTGGAGTTGATTTCTGATCATATCCTTCCCTGCATTGCATGCGAGGTTATTAATGTTTCATCCCTCTGGAACTAGCCTGAAGGTTACGGAATTTATTTCCCCACTATTGAAATTATTGTAAGGAATTATAACTTTCCCCTAACTCAAAAATGGATTTTCGGAATGTGTGATAAATTTTACAGCTCTGGGGACAACTTCGGCTTTTATTTCCGAAACCTTGCCTATTAATTCTCCATCCAATTGTAGCATCATCGGTTTTTCCAGTTTAATTTTTGCTTTTGTACAACTAATGGATATCCCGGAGTAGTCTTCTGCTAAATCTTCGAAATATTTTGTCAGGCCTGCTTTTACAAGGGAATCGATATCAATATTTCTAACCAATCCGACTTCAAATTTCCCGTCAAAAGGATTGCCCTTATGATTTAGTACCACTCCGGTGCCATATTTCCTGGAATTGGCCAAAGCCACCATAAAGGTTTTTTTAACAATGCTTTTTTCGTCAGTTTCAATTTCTACCTCAAAAGGAGTTGCTTTTCTGACCTCACTTATAAAATGCTTGGCATAGGTAAGCATTCCCCTGTTTTCATCATTGGTAAAACCTTCTACAACAGCTGCATTTAGCCCAACATCACCAATATGGAGGCAATAATGCTTATTATTTACCAGGATTAAATCAAGGTCGGCAATGTATTGAGAAAGTAAAAAATCGTATAAAGCCAGGTCTGGTTCCTGATTCACATTGAGTTCGGTGGCCATACCGTTTGCCGAGCCAAATGGAATGATTCCCAGGGGAATTTTTGATTTGATCAAATTAGTTCCACAGAATAGGGTAGTGCCATCCCCGCCAATTGCTGCCACACGATCTGGTTTAAACTTTTTTAAAACCTTTTGTAATTTGAAATTATCGTTTTCTCCTGTGGTTTTGAAAATCTCATATTCAATAGCATATTTCCTGCAAACCAGCTCTGCATGGTTGAGAAATGGGGTTTTGTCCAGCCCTCCGGATATGGGATTTACTACGAATAATGCTTTCATGCTCATTGGAAGTTAACTGGCAGAAAATTAATAAATATTCGGATAAAGCAATTTAATTTTTTAATCTTTTCGAAAAAGGATAAGTTTAAACCTCTCATTATGGGGGAAAGGAAAATATGGAGCACAGTACAATTGGCATCATTTCAACCGAAAAAAAATGAAAGCGGCAGTTTTAGATTTAGGGACTAATACTTTTAACTTATTAATTGGAGAAAAGAAGAAGGGAAGTATTGAAGTTTTGCATGAAGAAAGAATTTTTGTAATGCTGGGAAAAGGGGGGATAAGTAATGGGAAAATTACCCCTGAAGCAGCAAAAAGGGCTATTGATACCTTAAGCCATTATAGAAAAATAATTGATAGTTTTCAGGTGGATATAATTGAAACCATGGGCACAAGTGCCTTAAGAAGTGCTAAAAATGGTGCAGAAGTGCTGGCTGAAATAAAGATGAAAACTGGGATTGAACCTCAAACAATTTCCGGAGATGAAGAAGCTGAATTGATTTACCTGGGAGTGAAATCGAATATTACTTTAGGGGATGAAAATGCATTAATCCTGGACATTGGAGGAGGAAGTGTGGAATTTATTTTTTGTAATAAAAATCAGCTTTTATGGAAGAAAAGCATTGAAATAGGGGCGCAGCGCCTTTTCGACCAATTCCATCAAACTGATCCTATTTCTTCTGGGGCAATCTTAAAGCTGAATCAATTTCTTTCTGAAAGTCTGAAGGAAGTCAATGCACAAATATTGATGCATAAACCTGCTGTTTTGATAGGTTGTGCGGGAGCCTTTAGTACTTTCAAAGCGATTTATGCTGAAAAAATAAATAAGCCTGAATTAGTTCCACTGATGGAAATGCAAGTTTCCATTCAGGAGTATAAGGATTTGCACAAGGAATTAATTGTAAAATCGAAAAGTGAAAGACTGGAAATTCCCGGAATGTTGGCCGAACGAGCTGACATGATTGTAGTGGCTTCCTGCCTGGTGGATTATCTACTTCAAAATGCTTGTTTTGCTCAACTTACCATCACCAAAGCAGCATTAAAGAATGGTCTGCTTTTTAAGGTTTTAAACCAATAAATAAATGAAATTACTGATTTTATTTGTTTTGCTCATGGCCTCACCCATCCTAAAAGCACAGGACTATTTTGAAGATCCCAGAGATGGAAATATTTACGAACTTGTGAAAGTTGGAAGCCATTGGTGGTTTCGGTCTAATTTGAAATATCAAACCAAGGCGAGCTGGTGCTTTCAAAATCCGAAAGATTCCATGTGTGCAATTGGGAATTATTATTATCCTGAAGATCTTCCGAAAGCCTGTCCTAATGGATGGAGAGTCCCCACATGGGCGGAATATACATCAGCCCTACATTATTTAATGGATACGCTAAATATCCCTCAGGATTCTGTAAAATTTATAAAACAGGAGATTATAAGTAACAAGATCCCGATAAGTTCGGAAGGCGTTTTAGGAATCACCTTTCTTCACGACTCTATTTATTTCAATATGTTATCTACTGGCTGGATACAGGGTAAAAAAAGGGTGGAACAAACCCAGACTACCATGTGGATAGAAGAAGATATTCAGGATTTACCTCAGCCACATGTGCATATCAGAGAAGATGGTATGGTGAAACATGCCCATCATCACAATGTGGAGGGTAAACCCAAAAAACAAAGGCGTTTTTCAGTAAGATGTGTTTGTGATGCTAAGGAAAATTAAGTTATTTTTCACTTCAAAACAGCATTGTCAAATCCAAATCTTTCCCCATCAGCCCATTTGTTTCTTTGATTTCCGTAAGCAGTTATGCCATTATTTTCTTTTAGCATTTTGGCAGTGTGCATCAGGTTGTAAGTCATGAAAGTGAGGTTTCTGTTGGTGAAATCATTTTCAGGTCCACCAGAACCATCGTCCAAATAGGAGGGGCCTGGGCCTACTTCTCCGATCCAGCCGGCATCTGCCTGAGGAGGAATAGTATACCCAATATGCTGGAGTGCATATAAAATGCTCATAGAGCAATGTTTTACACCATCTTCATTTCCAGTGATTAAACATCCTCCGGTTTTTCCATAGTAAATGTACTGACCTTTGTCGTTTGTTTCACCTGAAAGGGCATATAATCGCTCAATAATTTTGGTACAGATGGAAGATTTTTCCCCCAGCCAGATTGGAGTGCCTAAAACTAAAATATCTGCAGCCAAAACCTTTTTGCTCATCTCCACCCAGTCATCTTTTTCATAGCCATATTCAGTCATGTCGGGATACACCCCGGGTGGTAAGGTGTAATCAGCCGGCCTGAGCAGCTCCGTTTCCACTCCATTTTTTTGCATTAAATCCATGGATAGTTTTATCAGGCCATCCGTGTGAGATTTTTGGGGAGATTTTTTTAGCGTACAATTGAGAAAAATAGCTTTTAAGCCAGAAAAATCAGGTTTTTTTTCAGAGGACATAAGAGAAGGTTTTAATTTAAAAAAATACAGGAATGCATTTAGGTAAATGGTTTTAAAAACAAAAGGGTTCAAATCGGTCCAATAACCCGATCCAAACCCTTTTCTATTTTGCAATTTATTATTGTACGGCCAATTCTATAACCCCACATCCTATCCTTTTCCCTGCTGCCCCTGACGGCTGGGAAGTGAAATCATCTGCGCTGGCATGAATAATTACCGCTTTATTTAAAATATTTGATTTATCGTCTCCACCAATCGTCCAGCCTTTTACGTCCATGGAAAGCATTCCTTTCCCATTTTCCCCAACTGGTATATTGCTAATATCTCCTTTGTGGAAATCTGAGGATTCTGTTCTTTTTCCATGGTCATCACCAGTAGGATTCCAGTGGCCTCCTGCTGAAGTGGCATCGGGTGCAGAGCAATCACCATTTTGATGTAAATGAATGGCATGTTCACCTGGCGTAACTCCCATAATATGAACATTAATATTGACTGTGTTTTCATCTATCTGAGTAAAGATAGCCTCTCCAACCAGATCGCTTCCACTTGCACCGGAAAGTTTTGCAATGGCTTTTTCTCCTATTTCAGGAGTGTCTTTTTCATGTTTAACTATGGTGAATTGTTTACTATTTCCCGGAGAGGGTTCAAGGGAAATTATTTCATCAGCTCTGGTTTCCGAATTTTGTTTTTGATTACATGATGTCATTACTGAGAGCAACATGCATATGGATAAAATTATATTGAAATATCTCATTTTTTTATGTTTTTTGGGTTCAATCCAGAAAACATCCGTCACCTGATCTGAAGATTGTTTGACGGATGTTTTTCTCATTTCTTTTAAATAAAATTCAGGGTACTATTTATTATCTTCCAGTACTTTCAAACTGATCGGCTCTTGCCGGATATTTTTCAAAAATTAATTCTACAGCTTCTTCAATATTGTCTTTTTTCCTATTGAAAATATTGTTGTCCATAATTCCTGAAGCGTATCCCTGCCAGATCATGTTACCGCTTTCTACTTCCACCATCTGAATAAGAAGTGTTCCTTCCTGAAATTCATATTCTTTAGTGATCAGGTCTCCTTTGGGCTCCATTGAAAGAAAATAGTCATGTAAATAGTCATTGGCTGGATCGTTATTCTCCTTATAACCTTTAAATTTTGTAGGTTTTTCAAAGACCATAAAATTTACCATTACATCGGGGTTAGAGGCAGTTTCAAAACCTAACCCGGTTAATTCGGATTCTATAGCATTGATAATATCACTTTTTAGAGAAATATCATTCAAACTGTAGAAAGTATAATATTTGAATTTATTGAAAGAACTCCAGTCGTAGGTTTTATACTGGCTGAAATCTGTTTCTGGTAATTTGTCTGCAGCAACAAAATAATCCTCCTGGGCAAACAATGGAGAGATCGTCATTAGTGAAGAAAATAATAGGGCAATTAGTGTTTTCATGGTTAATTATAAGTTTTGTGGTTAATTAAATTGATTCTTAAAATCCATTTCAGGAATTACCCTGAAATGGGTTCAATGCTTTGATGATTGGATTAGAAAATAAGTGCAATTGCGGTAATTGAACTTAATACCACAATAATAGCTGCGGCGATTACTGCCTCATATTTTCTTGAAAATGCTGGTTTTATCAATTGACCCGTATCAGAACCTCCTCTTCTGGCTCTGTAAGGTCTTATTATCGATCCTTCTAATAATTTATTAAACATAGTTGTTATTGGTTTTAAGTTAATTTATTGGTTTAAGCATGTGATTTTATCCTGTGAGCTAGCCAAACTTTTGGACTCATGTTGCTCAAAAAATTTCATTCTTCACAAAATCAAGTATTGTAAACCATTTGTTTCCAGTAGTTTACAATGCTTGCCTAAACTTATTTGCCAATTATAATTGAAAGATAGTGCCAGAGGATAGGCTTTTGTGGAAGTTGCTGTATATCAGCGTGTTATTTAATTTATGAAAAAGGGATTTAAATAAAAGTGTGTAAATTCTTCAACGATTTCGTGAACTTTATTCCACTAAAAATGGGCTTAAGCGTAAACAAAGGGATTTTCTTGAAATTAGGATTAAGAATTAAGATAGCAGAATATGAAATATTTGGTATTGGTAATTAAAGAAACCCGTTCAACCTAAAAAATAACCAATCTGGCCCATATAGCTTTACTTTCATCAGTATTCTTATTAACTTAAGAGAAGTAATTTTTAAGCAATAAATCGAAGGCTATTTTTTTAAAAATGTGCCACTTTGTTGTAAAGCATTAATTAAGTAAAATCTACCCATACTTTTTCAACTGATCAATCCATGAAAAGAAGACATTTTATTAGAAATTCTGCAGGAGTAGCAGCCGGTATGGCTACACTTAATCCATTTCCCTATCACTTGTTTGCCGGAACAACCAAGAAATATGCTCATGATAAAATTATGTTGGGCAATACAGGAATAGAAGTTTCCCGACTGGCCATGGGTACTGGTACTCATGGGGTGAACAAAAGTTCTAACCAGACCAGGAAGCTGGGTGTAAAAGGAGTGGCTGATTTAATGGAAGCTGCCTTAGATAATGGCGTATTTTTCTGGGATTCGGCTGATCAGTATGGAACACATCCACATTTGAAGGAAGCCTTGAAGAGAATTCCCAGAGAAAAGGTTGTTATTCTGACCAAAACCCATGCAACCACAGAAAAGGAAATGAAGGCTGATTTGGACAGGTTTAGGCAGGAAATTGGGACAGATTATATGGATATTATGTTATTACATTGCATGATGGATTCCAACTGGCCAACCCAAAAACAGGGGGCAATGGATGTGTTGTCAAGGGCAAGAGAAGATGGCTTGATTAAGGCTCACGGTGTGTCCTGCCATACATTGGGGGCTTTAAAAGCTGCAGCGGATTCAGACTGGGTGCAGGTCGATTTGGCCAGGATAAATCCTGATGGTGCCAGGATGGATGCAGATGTGCCTACAGTAGTAAAAGTGTTGAAAAAAATGAAGGCGCAGGGCAAAGGAATTATAGGGATGAAGATATTTGGTGGAGGACAATTAACCGGAAAACCTGACGAATGTTTGCAATATGCCCTGGGACAGGAATTTGTAGATTGTTTTACCATAGGCCAGGAAAGTCAGGCCCAAATGACAGATTTGGTAAAAAGAATCCCTGCGGCTAGTGTAAGGGGATAATTTTTTAGGGTTTTAAATAACGGAATGATTCTGCTTTGTTCGCGCAGAATCATTTTTTTATTGTAATATTCTAACAAATGATATGGTTATTTTTATTCTTTTAGTAGTTTTTTCGTTGGTTTAACATGGTGAAGAAGATTTATCCGTTTACCATTTACCAAAAAACCTAACTACTAATTAATAAACTTATGAAATTGAATTATACACCATATCTATACCAAATATTTACTATTTCGCTGATAAGTTTCATTTCCATGTCAGGAAAATTACAAGCTCAGGAAACTATTACCTCAGTTGGAAGTGGAGATTGGAGAAGTACTAGTACTTGGACTCCAGCCAGACTTCCGGCAGATGATGATATTATTTTGATTGAATCTGGTCATGTAGTAGAAATATCAGGGGATGATATTACACTTGACAATGTGCAGATGGTGATTAAAGGAGAGTTATTTATGGATAATAGCGGAATAAACCTACCTTCTTTAAACTTAGGTGGATCAAATTCAGGAATTTATCTGGATGGAGGTGAAATAAGTGAGGGGATTGGGGCATTAGGTGAGGGTTTAGGATTTATTTCAATTGATAATATAGTTGTTTGGAATGCATGTTCTAACAGTACTTGTGTAAATATTGCAAACGGAATTTTGAACGGCCTAGGTTTACCAAATACTGAATATAATGGAAATACAAGTGGTACATTTGGAATTCCCAGTGGATTTATTGTTACTCTTCCAATCGAATTGGTAAGTTTCATAGGAGAATTTTTAGATGGAAATGCAAACCTAACGTGGAAAACTGCCTCTGAATTAAATAATAGTGGTTTTGAGTTGCAAAGGAGCTGGAATGGAAAAGATTTTGAACCATTGACATTTATTGAAGGGACAGGAAGCTCGGATAAGTTAAATACATATACTTATATTGATCATAATATTATGGGAACAGCCTATTACCAATTGAAACAAGTTGATTATAATGGGAAATTTGCCTTGAGTAATGTGATTTCTGTAAAAGCCATAAAAACCAAACCACTTGAAGTTTTAGCTTATCCTAATCCTTTTACAGAAGAATTGAATCTGGCTATTTCCAAGGACACTGAAGATCCTGTAGAAATCATGGTTTACGACCAGATGGGTAATCATGTGTTGTCATTAAAAGAAGAAGAAAAGGCTGGAAGTTTTGTGAAAAATATGGGTGATCAGTTTATGAACCTTCCTGCCGGGTATTATTTTGCTAATATTATCGTGGGGAAAGAAATGGAAAGAATAAAGCTGATGAAAAATTAGCAAAAAAGGTTTCGAAATTAAACAACCAAAAGCATCTGGAATTAACCGGATGCTTTTTTTATATCAATCCTCTGGATTTTAATTCCAGGTATTTATTGATCACATTTATAGAAAGGTTTTCCGGATGGGTTAAAATGGTTTGAATGCCAAACTGGGTGATCTCCTGCACAATTTCTTTTTTGTCGTAGATCAATTTATCGGCAATGGTGTTAAAATAAATTTCTTCTACATTGTTAGCCTTTTCCTTTGAGTAATTAATCAGTTCGGTATTTTGAAAAATCACTACTACCAATAAGTGTAATTTATTTAATTGTCGAATAATTGGCAAAACCCTTTGCAGGGCATATTTGCTCTCAAAGTTGGTATATAAAAAAAGCAGACTTCTACCGGAAATAGATTTTCTCAGATATCTGTACATCAATTCATAATTGGCTTCGGCCACCCCTTCTTTTTCATTGTATAAGGCATCAATAATTCGCTTCAATTGTGTCTGGTTTCTTTGTGCCTTAATCACGGTATCCACTTTTTCGGAAAAGGTAAACAGCCCGGCCCTGTCCATTTTTTTCAATGCAGTATTGGAAATGACCAGACTTGAATTAATGGAATAATCCAAAAGACTTAGTCCATTGAAAGGCATTTTCATGGACCGGCTTTTATCAATTACCGAGTAAATCTGTTGAGATTTTTCATCTTCATAATGGTTTACCATTAGCCCCATTCCCTTACTCGATGCTTTCCAGTTAATTTTCTGATAATCATCTCCGGCCGTATAATTTTTAATTTGCTCAAATTCATGACTGTGCCCAATTCTCCTTATTCTTTTAATCCCTTCATTTAAGGCAATCTTTGACAGTGTGATTAATTCCAGTTTTTTCATGTCCACAATCGATGGGTATACCGGAACCGTAGCTTCTTGTGAAATAGGATATCTTCTAACAACCAGGTTTATCCTGGAATTTAGAAAAAGAATAATATCTCCAAACTGGTAGGCTCCTCTCACCAATGGCCTTATATGGTACTGAGCCTGTTTACCCTGTTTGGGTTTTAGTTGGGTTTTAAAAGAAAAGTCTCTTTTCTGGAGCTGATAAGGTAGTTCATCTATTGTATTAATTTCCAGGAATGAATTTCCTTCATTGGTAAGGTTAATACTGATCTGATGTTCATATCCCAGAGACAAAACTTTTGGAATTATCCTTTCTGCACTGAATTTTATACCCTTATTAAAAACTAGGAGGAAATCTACAATTACAAGGGCCATTCCAAGTACCAATAAGGTTTGGGCGATGGGGAAAAGCACTGGCATCACAAAACTAATAGCAAACAAGGCTGTTATGCCGCCAAAAATCTTGAAAAACAGTGGGGATAAATAAAAATTTCTATAGATTCCCTTCATCGGGGTACTTCAATTTTAGTGATAATTTCCTTTATAATTTCTTCAGGTTCTGTGCCTTCAATTTCCTTTTCTGAGTTAAGAATCACCCTATGGTTCAGTACCGGATAGCACATTTGCTGTATATCATCCGGAGTTACAAAACTTCTTCCATGAATGGCTGCAAAAGCTTTGGAAGTTTGCATAATGGCCAATGAAGCCCTGGGAGAAGCACCCAAAAACAAATCTCCATTGTTTCTGGTATTATGAATGATCTGAGCGATATAATCCGTAAGCTGATCGCTGATATGTACCTGGTTGATCAATCCCCGAAACTTTTTGATTTCATCTGCATTAATTACCGTACTGATATTTAATAAATCATTTCGTTTTGTAGGCGTATTAAACTTTCTGAGTAAATACTGCTCTTCTTCTAAAGAAGGGTAATTTAGCCTGATTCTAAATACAAATCTGTCCAGTTGAGCTTCGGGCAATTTGTAAGTTCCTTCCTGTTCAATTGGGTTTTGGGTGGCTAAAACCATATAGGGCTCTTCCATTTTATAAGTAGTGCCATCTACAGAAATTTGCCTTTCTTCCATTACTTCGAATAGTGCGGATTGGGTTTTTGCCGGAGCCCTGTTGATCTCATCAATCAATACTATATTGGAGAAAATAGGACCTTTTTTAAAGTCGAATTCTGTGGTTTTGGCATTGAAAACCATAGTGCCAATTACATCTGCAGGCATTAAATCAGGCGTAAACTGGATTCTGGAAAAATCCACCGAAATGGTTTTGGAAAAAAGTTTTGCCGTAAGTGTTTTGGCAATTCCCGGAACTCCTTCCAAAATAATATGGCCATCAGCGAATAATCCTACCATGAGCAGGTTGATCATTTTATCCTGGCCCACAATTACTTTTTTCAATTCTCCCTTAATCTTTCGAATGAATTGATTAAAGGCCAGAATATCAGCGTCTAACTGATTAATCATAGGCTGCTGAATAGGATTTACTTCTGGTGTATTTTCAATAGGATCATTATTGTTTTCCTCTGGATTATTGTCTGTTATGTCCTCCATTTTATATATTTCTTAAATAAGTGTTTCTTTAATTTTTATTTCCAATTCTTGTAGAAATCCTCTATGGCTTTGTAAAACTTAATGAGGTATTCGTCAGTCACCTTTTCTATTTTTTTTGATTCATCGAATTTATCAAATATGTACTGAACCTCATTTTGTCCAATTCCGGATTTCCTGCTAATAAGTTTAATTTCCTCCTCATTATACTCATGCAAATGGATATTATATCTTGTTCTCAAATGATCCAGAAACATTTTCATTTTGAGAGCAATGATTTTACGGTGTCCGCCTGGTCCAAGATACAACCTACCAATAGTCTCTGCATAACTGATGGATGAGTTTGCCGGAGCGGGTACATAAGGGATGATTTTCTGTTTTCTTTTGGAAAACACCAACAAATAAATGACCACCAAAACGATTAACAGGTACCAGGTCCACCGCAGACTTTTTTGACTTAAAATAAATGATAATGGACTTCTTGCTTTATTGAAATCATCGTATTGTAAAGGAATTTTGCTCGCTTCATCCCAATATAATTTCCCTTTGGTAAGGTGAGAAACTGATTTCTCGAAATATTCCAGACCTTCCTTTTCTCTCAAAAAATAATTGGTGAAAAATACCGGTTGAGTGTGGTAATAAAGATTTCCCTTTCCAAATTCTATTTTGATAAAATTAAGGCTATGGTCATTTATGTATCCCAGCTTACTGATAGGAGTAAAACAATCTGCCGAATCCAGGAAATAAGGAGCGGTAGCATACATGGAATATTTGTTTGGATGCTTTAATTTAAACTTATAAGGCTCCTCCCTTTTTAATTCATCGTGATAAAAGTTGGTGGTGATAACAGAATCTGTAATTAAATTTAATTCTTCCGGTAGATAATCTATTGTATCTTCCCAAAGGTCAAATGCGCTATAGCTATCATAACAATATTGGTAACTGAATATGGTATCCAATAAGTCTGAAGGGGTTACTTTGCAGGAGATAAACACATTATTTCCTTCATCCATAAACCTAAGTAAAGAGTCAATATCAGCAGAAGACAAATAATAATTAGCTCCAATAAAGATATAATTACTCAGGCCTGTCTCATCCATCAACAGTTCTTTACTTACCGATCTTTTTATTTCCATAAAAGCAGAATCGGGATATAGGGTTTTAAGCAATTCTGCAGCAGCAAATGAACCGTATGGCTGAACCTCATCTTTTTTGTAGGTTTCTTTCCAGGAATATCTTTTTTCATTACTATAGTTGAGAAAAAAGAATGCCCCAATAGCCACCAAAACTACCCCGATGATAAGATATAATCTCTGGTTTTTATTCACCTGAAGGATATTGTTTTAAATTTTCTAATAAAGATTGATAGAGGTTTTCTGCTTTTTGGAATTTGGATTCCTCTGGTTTTTGATCGCCATACCACGCCCACTCGAATAAAATAGTTAGTGGCTCAAATGGCTCCAGACCACTTTTTCCTCTTATTTCATCAATATAATTATAATTGGTTTTATCTTTTTTCCATTTAATCAGGTTTCTTTCAGATAATTCTTTGATACTGATTAAATAATATATTCTGATTATTTTCCTGAAATCTTTTTGCTTAAGGGCTTCATCCAGTGCGATTTCTAATTCAGATCGGGGCATTTCATGGCTTAATTCTTCAATGCCCACTTCTTCTTCATTTTTAATTTTTGTATTTAAGGAAATACCAGACGAACCTTTCACAATTTGAAAAAGTAGAAAAACAATAATTACCACGGCCAGTCCAATAAAAATGAATTTGAAAATTTCCAATATTGCCGTTGGAATAGGGACTTCTAGTTGCCCTGAATATTCACTATCTGAAACTTCCTTTGCATTTTCCTTTCTTTGTCCCTCTTTATCAGAAGATTCAATCATATCTTTTTTGCTGGAATTTCCCTCAAAATCCATCCCTGATACAACTTCCTGCCAGGTTTTTTCATCTACTTTTTTAATTTCAATATCCTTTTTCAGGTATGCTTCATCTTCTATTACCTGCCCAAAAGCGGGAAGGTTGAGTAAGTAAAGTAATCCGAAAATGAAGTAAATATTGAAATTTCTAATTCTCATTGGCACTGGTTTTTTCACTTATTGATTTTAAGTTGGGAATAATCTGTTGATTTTATCATGCAATCCCGTTGCCTGATTGATTTCCAAAAAGGTGAAATAGACCAGGCTATTACCAAATGCCCCAAATGTAATGACAATATTGGTGGCAAAAACGGCAAGGGTCATGTTGATGTATTTGGGAATAGAGGAAGCATCTCCTTCATTCAGGAAATTCCAGTTTACAATTTCAAAATTGGAAATTAAAAATGGAGAACCAATAAGCATTAAAAATAATCCGGAAATGAAAGTAATGACAATGGATAAGCCTAATAACCGGCTATAATTCCCCTTAATGATGGCAGCGGTTTTGGACTGATCTTTTATCAAGCCGTTATTTTCCTTTATCCCAATAAAAATCCATATATACAGAATGGGAATTACAAATACATAAACCAAAATAAAGAGTCCCATTCCCATAAATAAAAACAGGTTTATCAATCCTCCGGCAATCAGGAATTTGTAGCTGTGTTTAATTAAAAATGAGCCTAAACTGACCTTTGAATCAGGGTGGATAATTTTCTTATTCATGATACTGAAAACAAGCGCTAAGCCAGTGGCAACCATCAGTATATTTAAAATTAGTTTTGGAAATACCCCAAACCGCAATAAATCGTAATCAAAAATTTCGACCATGGCCACAAACAGATCGTTATCGGCAAAATAGTCTATGTCCGTAATTTTATTTAATAGTTCAAAGCAAAAGGTATAACTGAAAGCCACAATGAAACTCCATTTTAAAATGGCTCTGATATTTCTTTTAAATAGTAAAAGCACATCTGTTAAAATTCCGCTGTTGGCTCTGATTTCATTTTGCAGGCTTGACAAAGTGTAGGAGTTTTGGGATACTTCTTCTTCTACTTTTTCAGGAATTATTCTTCCTTTTTGGTAAAGGAAAAAGGGATAATAAATAAAATAACCTACGATAAATGCAAAAGAAACCAATATCACCGCTAGCCTGAGTATATCGGGAGCTTCTGTGTATCTGGTGAAAAAGCCTTCAATAAAGCCTGCCAGAGCCAGAATTGGAGCAATGCCAATTAATATTTTTAAGCCTTTTTTTGCTGTAATCTGAAAGGCCTGCATCCGGGAATAAGTACCGGGAAAAACCAAACCGGAACCCATCACTATTCCCCCTCCTCCGGCAATGACAATACTCGATATTTCCAGCGTTCCGTGTAGCCATATGGTGAGAAAAGATTCCAGAAATAATCCCTTTTCAATAAAAAAATATTGGAAACTCCCTACCATTATGCCATTAAAAAGGAGAATACCAATAGAACCAATGGCAAAAACTAGCCCCGAAACAAAGGTGCGAAATGCCACTAAAATGTTATTAAGTGTGATACCCAAAAACATATCCAGTTCATTTCTTTGCTTGTAGACAGCCATGGGGTCTCCTTTTTCGATATTGGCGATTGTCATCTCTACATAGCCATCTCCAAGAATTGACCGGCAAAACTCGGGATCGTGTGCTGAGGATAAAACACCTATGGCTACAGCCAGCGTAAAAACAATGAGAGAAATTAAAAGCTCTCTTTTACAATGGAAAACAATACTGGGGAGCTCATCTACCCAAAATGAAATTAATTTACTCCTTTTCTCTTTTTTATTCTTGTAAATATTATAGAATACCTTTTGGGCAAGGTTATTCAGGTAAAACCTAACTGATCGGTTGGGATAGAACGTTCTTGCATAGGAGAGGTCATCGGTAATTTGTACAAATACCTCACTGAGTTTTTCAGGATTTTTTATTTCGGCATTGAGTACCTTTTCAAAATCCTTCCATTTATCTTTATTTTGATTTATGAAATCTGTTTCTTTCATTTAATAGGCAAAACCTGTTTTTTTACCATTGCCAAAACATCACAATGTTATAATTTGCGCTGAACAATGCAGTTTAAAAAAATGATAATCAAATTTATTTTTTAAAGAAATATGCAAAAAATAGAAATCAATACCACTCAGAATGTGATCATTCAATATGAACTGGCCATTTTATCGGACCGCATATTCGCATTTTTAATTGATTTCGTAATAATAATAATTAGCTGGCTAATTCTTAGCGCTTTCTTTTCATTATTTATAGAATCTTCTGATTTGGTGTTTTATTTTGTTGGGGCTCCAATTTTCTTTTTTTATACCCTTGTAAGTGAAAATATTACCAATGGACAATCGATTGGGAAAAAAGCCTTAGACATCAAAATCATCAAAATAAATGGAGATGAACCCAGGATGGGAGACTTTATAGTAAGATGGGTTTTTAGAATGATTGATATTTATTTTTCAGCCGGAACGCTGGCTTCTTTGCTCATCAGCTCCTCGGATAATAAGCAGCGCCTTGGTGATATTATAGCCGGAACTGCGATAGTAAAGTTGAAACCCAATCTGAAATTATCTCTGAAAGATGTTTTGAAAATCCAGTCTAAAGAGGATTATGAACCTACCTATCCGGAAGTGAAAAAGTTTAATGATGAGCAAATGTTACTGATAAAAAACACCCTGGATAGAGTCCATAAATTTCCAAATAAAGCGCAAAGAGAATCGCTGGATTTACTCTACAGGAAAGTAGAATCCAGTCTTAATCTGAATGAACAGCTCAAATCAGATAAGGCCAAGGTGCAGTTTTTCAAGACGCTTATTAGTGACTATGTGGTTTTGACAAGATAAGGAAATGAAAAAATTCCCATTAATCTAAGTACCTGAGTTCCGCTCCGGGTATTTTTTTCATGTGGAGTAACCACATCTCAGAATCAATTAGTGGACGCAATTTATAAAATAGTTATTTCTGGCCAACCACTTAATTTTTTTTGATTTAAGAACCCATCACCTGAGACATTAAAATCTGAAAGCCTAAAACTAAAACAGAGCATAGGAAAATCAGAATTACAAATGTCCATAAAATAAATCTTGAGAATTTCTGGGACTTGTTCAATTTCCTGATGCCAAAAAACCATATAAATACAGCCAGGAAAAGACCAACCATGGCAATTTGTAAAGCATAATTCATCAGGTCCATGATTTTTATAAACAGGTTCATTCCTTTGTATGGAGATTCCAATAACCAGACACAATCATCCAGATAAACTTTTCCATCTTTCTCCGCTTTGGCAATTATGCCGTTATTCCCTGGCTGTAGTTTGATGTTTTCCCATATAATAATTCCTTTTTCTGGCGATTTCTTGGGAAGAAACTCCCCATTTACACTCACAGAAACATTGGGAAGATTGGTGTAAACTTTAACTGAAGTATTTTCATCCTTTCGAAAAATGTACCTTGAAGACGTAATATGCAAAACCGGCTCTTCTGATAAATTGGCTTTATAGAGGTAAAAAGCATCTTTTTTTACTTTCCTGTCGTAGGTGACCATGCCTTTGTCATTTATTCCAAAATGGTCGCCTTCCCTTCGAAAGTGAGATCCGAAATCGAACATATTCCAAAGAAAAGTACCCCAGATATATGACCTTTCGTCAAAGATTTTCAAATGTTCTTCATGATAATAGGACTGCCATTCCTCCGGGTGGGGAGAACCCATTGGGTTTGGTCTTTTCAATTCGTCCGTATGCTGATAAATACTTCCTCCTGCACCGTATTCACTTACGCCAATTTTGTAATCAGGGAACTTGGCATGGGTATTATCCAGAAATTCTGCCATGGCTTGCGGTTCATTGTAATACCAGCCAAAGTATTTGTTCCAGGCAATGGCATCTGTATGTTCATGGATATTCGGATTCTTTTCCGGGTTCAACATACTAGCTCCCACCGAAAGGCGTGAAGGGTCCTCCTCCTTGACGATTGCATTCAGTGTTTTTATAAACTCAGTAGGTTGTGCCTCCTCAGGATTCTGAATTTCATTAAATATACTCCACATCACAATGGATGGATGATTGAAGTTTTGCCTGATTAATTCATGAAGTTGTTGCTTTGCATTGGATTTAAATGCTTCAGTGTCTTCATACCCATTTGAACCCGGGAAAAATCCTCCGGGTGAACCTACCCAGGGTAATTCTGCCCAAACAATTAATCCTGCTGAATCTGCCAAATCATATACCTTTTCGGCATGTTGGTAGTGGGCAAGCCTGAGTGCATTTATACCCATCTCCAACATAATGTCCATATCTTCCTGATGTTCTTTGTCGGTAATGGCGGAGCCCATATTTATCCTGTCCTGATGACGGCTAACTCCTCTAAGGGAAATGTGTTCTCCATTCAGGAAAAAACCTTGGTTGGCGTCAATATTAAAAAACCTGAGACCCAGTGGTTCGGTTCTTGAATCTAAAACTTGGCCATTTTCTAATAAATCCACCTGCACTTTATACATGTAAGGATCTTTTTTTCCATGCCATAAATGTGGGTTGGTAATGGTAAAGGGAATGGTAATATTCGATTCACCTTCAGAAATTTCCTTTTCCTCCTTTTTGTTCGAAATTATCTGGCCTTCTGCATCCAAAATATTTACATCAAGGGTAATTTGCTTTGCCTCTTGAAGCTTGCTTGAAATTTTGGTTAATACTTCAATTTCAGCCATTTCAGTACTTACTTTCTTTTGTTGGAGATACACTCCCGGGGAAGCATAATCAAGCAAGCTTATACAAATGGGATTGGTAATAATCAGGCTCACAGGTCGGTAAATTCCACCATAATTATTGAAATCGCCCACAAGTGGAATGACTTCAAGATTTTGTTCATTATTCACTTCTACCTTTAGGGTATTTTCTTCCCCATATTTTAGAAAATCAGTCAATTCATAGCAGAAAGCTGCATATCCACCCTTATGAACCCCAATTTCCTGCTCATTCAGGTAGGTTTTGGAAATGATATTTACACCTTCAAAGCGGAGGAAAATTCGCATACCCTGCCAGTTTTCCTCTGCTATGAAATTTTTAAAATACACCCCATCTCCCCGATAATAGGCAATTCCTTCCTGAGCGTCATTGGCATTCCAGGTGTGGGGAATATCTACCGTTTTATCAATTAACAAACCTGAAACAGACTGGCCCTGGAAATTCCAGTTTTGATTGATAGGGATGACTGAGCCTGGTTGGGCAAAAATAAAATTGGCGAAAATTAGAATGAATACAGCAACCAGATATTGTGCCTTATGAGAGGGTTTTGGTAATTTCATTTCATTTGAGGTTTCAATTTGTATTTAATTTATAGAAATTTTATAAGAATTGAAATTTTTTTCAATTAAGCTCAACCTTATGGAAAACCTGTGGCAGAAAACACTTGCTATAACTGTTTTTCGAAATTTTCTTCGGTAAATTGAAAGGATGATATCTGCAGATTGAATTTTATTCTTTAAAATTAGGGTGGAAAAACCACAACAATTTACACATATATAAACAATGAATACATTTTTTAAAATGGGATTGATTCCCCTAATGTTAATCATTACCCTTGCCGGGCTATCTGCTCAGGAAAAAAAGGATCCGAAAAAATGGACTCCGGAAGACATTATTAATACGGAATATGTCAGTAGTGTCAGTTTTTCACCAGATCATTCTATGGTTGTTTGGACGAAAAGGAAAGGTGTGAAGGAAAAGGACAAGTTTGTGTCAGATATTTACCTCACCCGACTCGATCTTGTGAAGGATGATAAATTTCGAACCTTTCAGCTAACTAATGGAAAAGAAAATGATTATGCCCCCTTTTTCTCGAAAGATGGAGAAGATATCTATTTTTTATCTTCCAGAGAAGAGGGAAAAAAACTCTGGAAAATGAGTATTTATGGTGGAGAACCTAAAGAAGTTCATGAATTTAAAAATGGAATATCCAGCCCGGAATGGTTAAATGACAGTACTTTGATTTTTTCTTCAAATGATGGGAAAACTCTGGTCGATCAAAAGATTAAGGAGCAAAAGGACAACACAGTGGTAGTTGAAGATTCTGTGAACTGGACTATTTCCAAACTGTATGCTTTTGATATTAAAGAGGAAACTATCAGAAGGGTTACAGAAAATGACCGGCCGGTAAGCAGTTATGCCGTTTCCAAGGATGGTAAATGGCTGGTCTTTAATACCACTTTGAGTAAGCATTATGGTGCAGATGCGCATCCTGCCAGGAAATGTTATTTGCAGAATGTTTCTACCGGAGAAATAACTGAAATTTTAAAGGGCCTGCAAACTCCAAATAGCTTTGAGTTTTCTCCTGACAACCTGGGCTTTTACTTTTCCGCAGAGAAATCATCAGATCCGCAATGGAATGGAGCAGGCATATCCGAAATGTATTATTTTGATTTAGAAAAAAGACTTTTTTCTAAAATTAACCTGGATTGGGAAAATGGTTTAGGTAGAGGTTTTGATCTGGTGGGGAATGACTTTATTGGTTCTATGGCAAATGGCGCTACCAATAAACTGGTGTTTTATAGCAAATCTGGTGGAAAAAGCTGGACAAAATCTAATATTTTACTTGAAGGGGAAATGGATGAGCACACTGCCATTATGAGTGTTTCGGAAGATGCCAAAAAAGCCATCATTTATCATTCTACAGCAGGAAAACTTCCCGAATACCTGGTGATTGATATAGTGAAAAATGGAAGTAAACTTCAGTTCGAAAACCAAAAAGAGTTTACTTCTCTCAACAAAAAATTAAAAGAGAAACCAATTGCCCAATATGAAATCCTTGAATGGAAAGGATATAATAATGAAGCGGTAAATGGCCTGTTAATTTATCCGGAAAATTACGAGAAAGGGAAAAAGTATCCTCTGGTACTTTCTATTCATGGGGGGCCATCCGGAGTGGATTTAGACATGTGGAGTGAAAGGTGGTCTACATATCCTCAGATTTTTTCTCAAAAAGGAGCATTTGTGCTAAAGCCAAATTACCATGGCTCTTCCAACCACGGTTTGAAATTCGTGGAATCCATTAAAGGACATTACTACGATTTGGAACTGGAAGATATTCTAAAAGGAATAGAGGCACTAGACAAGAAAGGAATGATTGATAAATCTCAAATGGGTGTAATGGGCTGGTCGAATGGGGCGATTTTAACTACGATGCTTACAGTACGGTATCCTGATATGTTTAAAGTGGCTGCACCAGGGGCAGGGGATGTCAATTGGACTTCTGATTTTGGCACTTGTCAGTTTGGGGTTTCCTTCGATCAGAGTTATTTTGGAGGAACTCCCTGGGATGATGTAAATGGGAAGTTCTATAATGAAGTTTATATTGAAAAATCGCCTTTGTTTGAGTTGGAAAAGGTAAAAACACCCACCATTATTTTTCATGGTAGCGAAGATAGAGCAGTGCCCAGAGATCAGGGGTGGGAATATTACAGGGCTTTGCAACAAAGTAAAAATGCTCCAGTGAGATTTCTTTGGTTTCCCGACCAACCACATGGCTTGCAAAAAATAACCCATCAGTTGCGGAAAATGAAGGAAGAAATTGCATGGTTCGATCAATACCTTTTTAAATCATTTGAGGAGGAAAACAAGACCTTAAAAGAGGATAGTCCTTTGGCTCTTTTGTTAAAAAAGGAAAAAGCTGCAATTAATGAAGGCAGGGTGGGAAAATTGGAAAATGGAGTATTAATCCCTGAGGTGGTAGCCATAAAAAAAGATTCTATTTCAATAGGGAAGTTTGAAATTACCAATGCGCAATATGCTGCATTTGAGGCAGATTTTAGCTTTCCTGATGGTCAGGAAAATTATCCTGTGAAAGGGATAAGCCTGGGGAAAGCCAATGCCTATGTGACATGGCTAAGTGGAAAAACAGGAAATACTTATCGCTTACCCAATAAAAAAGAGGCTAAGGCTTTGCATCAGCAAGCACTGAAAACAGGGGACTCAGAAAATTCTCTAAATTTTTGGGCTGGCTACAAAATTACCAAAGCTGAAGTCCCTGAATTTAAAAAGAAGGTTGAGGAAACGAAAAGCCTTTTGGTGAAAGAAGTGGGAAGTTTTAAACCTGTGGAAATTGGAGAAGCAGAGCTTTTTGATATCGGGGGGAATGTTGCTGAACTTTCAGGAGAGGGAGGTACTTATGGTTATAGCGCCTATGACTATGTGGACCCTGCAGATGATGAGGTAAACCCCGAACCCAAAAACGTAGGTTTTCGGGTTGTCCTGGATTAATTATGGAAAAAAGGCAGGACCACATAATGATAGGGTTCTGCCTTTTTTTAGCTAAATGACTAATCAATCAAAACTTTCTGATGAGAAATCCCATTTGTGTTTATGATATACATCCCTTTCCTGAGGGCAAGTTTGGAAAGATCAACCTCTAAAATATTATTACCTTTTTCAATTAAATTTTGTTTAAAGTAAACGGCTTTACCACTCAAATCAAGTATTTGAACGGCAACGGTTCCCGGGGCATTTCCAAAATAATTGATCATAAGATTTTCATCCTGATTTACTGGATTTGGGTAAATTGTGGTTTTAAATCCTAATGTTGGTCTCTGGGTAATATTGATTACTTCTGAATAACTAAAGTATTTATCCAGGTCAACCTGTTTTAATCTGTAATAATTTTGACCTTCCGAAGGATTTACATCAGTAAATTCATATTTATTGATTTGGTAACTTGTTCCCTGACCTGATATTTTTGCAATTTCCTTAAATGAATACCCATCGGTGGATTTTTCAAGTAGAAAATAATCATTGTTTTTCTCCTGAATAGTGGCCCATTGGATAATATTTCTATTTCCCAGATTTTCTCCTTTGAAGTAATATAATTCTACAGGCAAGGTGAGGTTAGCATTTACCAAAGAGGTGCAATCCCCCAAATACCCAGGACAAGAAAGCGCGCCAGCTCCTACATTTCCTGATCCATTAATGTATATTTCATAAGGAAAATCAATTGTATTAGATACATACATACCGCCATCAATAGTAACATTTGGTGAACCGGAAAGGTTAAAATCCCCCCCAATATTCATTACCCCACCAGGGTTCACATTTACTGTGGCACTTCCTAAATCAAAATCGTTGGTGATATCCACACTTCCTCCGTTTGATACTGTAAACTGATGGTTACCTCCTGTGAAGGTCATTGTATTAGCATTTATATCTCCAAGAATGTTTACTGTTTGAGGGCCATTTTTCAGATCAAATGAATTTTGAACATTGAGAACGCTTGTTGCTGCTGAATTTAAAGTGGAACTTGCATTTTGAATACTTATAGAATTTGCCTCCGCAGTAATTCCAGAACCAATTGATACCGTATACCCATCAATTATTACATCATCCGAAGAGGTTGGAATGCCTCCACCACAGCTTGTCCAGGTGGAAGGGCTGGACCAGTTACCCGAACTTGTTGCAGTACATTGTGCAAATATTGAATTAAAAGTGGTGTTATGGCACAGAAGAAATGTCTGAAGAATGATGAGTAAATAATTTTTCATAGCTGTATTTGTGTTTTTAGTTTATCATAAATGATAATCGTTAGAAGTTGGAGGATAATTTCCTCTTCTGGTTGAGGTGATTAGGTATTGGAATAAGCAAAATTATTATAATAAAAATCCAATTCAAGGTGAATTTTTAGCCAAAACATACATATCTATATGCTGCTCAAAATCTCAAAAATCTGCTCCATTTCTTCCTGGTTTAAAGAAGCAAATCCTAATCTGGTGGCATTTAAATCTTTTTCATCTGGAGAAAAATGTCGATATGGAGGAATATAAAGCCCTTTGTGATAAGCTTTTTCAATGAGAAGATTTAAGGGATAAGCTTTATCAAAAATAGTCCAAATGGCCATACCACCTTCTGGTAATTTAAATTGGACTTTATCTCCCATCTTTTCCACTAAAAGTTTAGCAAAATTATCTCTTCTTTGGTGAAATAGTTTCAATGCTTTTTTTAAATGCCTTTGAATAATTCCTTCTTTAAATAGCTGGGCAATGGCCAGTTCCAACATGTGGTCACCTTGCCTGTCGATAAATCTTCGGAACATGGCAATCTCATCAATTATGACTTTCGGACCCACCATATATCCTACCCGAATGGCCGGCGCAATAGTTTTGCATAGTGACCCGGTATAAATTACCATTCCGTACTTATCTGCACTAGCCAGAGGTAGCAAGGGATTATGGTCATAGTGAAAATCATAATCATAATCATCTTCTAAAATGATGAAACCATATTTTTCTGCTAACTGCAGCAGTTTCATTCTTCTTTCAGCTTTTAAAGTTACAGTGGTAGGATGATGGTGATGCGGGGTTACATAAATCATCCTGATGGGATGTTTTTGGCAAATTTTTTCAATTTCCTCCACTACAATACCCTCTTCATCCACTTTAACTTTCTGTATGATTGCTCCGGCCAGTTGGAAGGCAATGTTTGCCGAGCGGTAGTTCGTTTCTCCTACGATGACCTTATCTCCGTTTTTCACAAGTGATTGTATAGCTAAATAAATAGCCATGATACTTCCATTTGTAAGCAGAATATTGTCGGAAGTAGTGCTTAAACCTCTGGTGTTATTGAGGTAATCGCTCAAAATAATTCTTAATTCCTCATTTCCCCTGCAATCCAGATAATATAAGTGTTTGTTAAGCGGCTTACGATGAAGTGCAGCTCTGTAATTTGCTGCCAGTTCTTTTAATGGGGCAATTCTTACATCCGGGTAACCTTCATTTATTTCCAAAAGGTTATTTTTTGGGGTAAATGGTGTGGTAAGAATTGTATTTAAATCAAATGGGTAACCCGGTTTTTCAGGAATTTGAAAAGGTTTTTTCCCTTTTATCAGGGAAGTTGTTTTGGTTTCAGGTAAATGTTGGTTGACAAAAGTACCCCTGTGGGGAATGACCTCCAGCCAGCTTTGAGCATACAATTCATCGAAGGCTGCAATTACGGTTTTCCGGTGTATACCCAGGATATCCGATAATTTCCTGGAACCGGGCAATTTTGTCCCTGGTTTTAAAATACCCTGCCTGATTAAATCTATAAACTGATTTACAATTTGAAGATAGATAGGTTTTGAATTGTTTTTATCAATTTCAATCAGAGATTTGAATGGAAGCATACCGGACTACCAGAGATTTAAAAAGTGGATGAAATATATAGTCCGGTAAATGTATTTATTTGTACAGAAATTTTTGATATGAATAAATAAAAAGTTGCTTTATGGAACAGATATTTGAGAAAAACAGCAAAAATAAAGTTGTGAGGGGAGCTAAGCGAGCAGTTTATGAAAAGGATAAAGTTTTTGAAATTCTTGATAGTGGATTTCTATGTCATATCAGTTTTGTTATGAACGAACAACCCTTTATTATTCCCACTGCTTATGCCAGAATGGGAGATGAAATAATTATACATGGGTCGAATAAAAGCAGGATGCTGGAGGTATTGGAAAAAGGTGGTGAGGCTTGTGTTTGTGTCACTCATCTGGACGGGTTGGTTTTGGCCAGATCGGCCATGCACCATTCGGTAAATTACAGATCGGTGGTAGTATTTGGAAAAGCCAGGGAAATTACCAATTTTGATGAAAAGAATGAGGCTTTGTTTAAGGTGATGGAACAAATGCTTCCGGGGAGATGGGAAGAAATCCGCCAGCCAAATGAAAAGGAATTGCAGGTAACTAAAGTACTGGCAATAAAAATAGAAACAGCTTCGGCAAAAGTAAGAATGGGGCCTCCAGTTGACGATAAAGAAGATTATGAATTACCATACTGGGCCGGAGTGGTACCAACTTACAACAATTATAAACGGCCACTAAGTGACCCTGAACTTCCCGGAATTGTGGAAGTTCCATCTTCAGTAAAGACATTATTAAACATCTAAAAGAAATACAATGGAATTAAGCCCAATGCCCAAATTTTTTGACCGGTATATCAAACAGGTTGCTGAAACTAATGTGGTAGTTGCCCTTGAAAAGTCTTTGGAAGCGTTTGAAAATTTTGAGGAAGTTACTTTTAAACAACTGGATGGGAAAAGATATGCACCGGGAAAATGGACCATTAAGGAAGTTTTGAGGCATATCATTGATACGGAAAGAATTATGGCTTATCGTGCATTGAGATTTGCCCGAAATGACAAAACAGAAATTCCCGGTTTCGATGAAAATTTCTTCAATGAAAATGCCGATGGAGAGAAAATGACTTTTGAAGATTTACATCAGGAATTTGTGTTGAATAGAAAATCCAATATTATTTTATTCAGAAATTTTAATGAGCAGGTTTTAGAAAGGAGTGGGGTTTGTAATGGAATTGAAATTACGGTAAAGGCTTTGGGTCTTACCATGGCCGGTCATCAAAAACATCATTTTAATGTGGTAAAGGAAAGATATCTGCCGATTATCCAATAAAAAAGGTTTGGGAAGCTCTTATTTTCCCAAACCTTTTTATTCGTTTTTATACTTCTATTAAGCTGCCAGCGAATTATTTTGTCCGGCAAAATCTTTGATGATTTCCATATCAATATGCTCGTTAACTGCTTTCCCATAGTGAGCATGTACAATGTTGAAGTGCTCATCAATTAGAAAGTCAGCCGGCATTAAGGTGTTTGAAGTACCCTTTTCTTTGGTTTTAAAATCCATCCCTAGTTCTTTTGCCACTTTCATATGCTCTTTGAATTTAGGATTAAATGAGCTGGTTAAGGTTTTGATCAGTGAAAACTCTATTCCATAACTTTTGTGTAAATCTTTTTCAAAATCACTTATCAAAGGCATTGGAAGTTCACCATGTAACGGACTTCTCAAAAGTGCATCTTTCTTGGATTCAAAAATGAAAACCATTTTAAGGTTGTCCTTCACTTTCGGATAAAGACTTTTCAGTTGATAAATCCTTAAATTACAAAAAGGACAGGCCGTGCTTCTGAAAAAGGAAAGTAATATTTTTTCTCCCTTAAGATTATTTAAATTAATGTGGTTTCCATGGATATCTTTGGCTTCAAAATCGATTGCTTGTTGACCGGATACTAATTTCATAGCTAATTATTTTTTTGGTTGAAATAAAGGTTTTTGATTTTCTTCAAGTATGTAATTTTCAAAACAGTAAAACCAAAAGAAGAATTTAAATCAAAAAATTCCATTCTTCACATTTGTTTGGTTTTGATATTGGGAATTGTAATGGTGAACTTAGTTCCATTATTTCCATCCGATTGAACGGTAATTTCCCCAGAAAGCTTTTCCACCGATTCTTTTACAATATAAAGCCCTAATCCAGAACCATTTTTCACTTCTGTGGCTCTGTAAAACATCTCAAATATTTTGCTGAGATGTTCGGCTTTAATCCCAATGCCATTGTCTGAAATTTCTATTTTGGCATTTTGGGCATCGGTACTTATAGAAACTTTTATCCATGAGTTTTTATAATAGTGGTTTGAAAACCGAATTGCGTTGGAAATGAGGTTGTTAAGAATTACAGTTAATCGTCTCTTGTCAGAGTAAAAGACATCAGGCTGTTGAATTTCCAATATCTTTTCTATTTCTTTTGCCTCTTCCAGATAGTGGAAGTTTTGAAAGGTTTCCTCAATAAGCGCATTAAAATCAATTTCCTCTTCATGGAGCTCTATTCGTGAATTTCTCGAATAATTTAAAATATCACGTATAAATTCATCCAGCCGGACCAGACTTTTTTCCTGCAAATCCAGATAAACCTGAATCTGGTCGATACTTTTTTCATCCCTGGCAAGGGTAATTAATCCTAAGGAAGAGGCTATTGGAGCTCTTAAATCATGGGAAACCCTGTACACAAAATTGTCCAATTCCTGATTTGTTTTCTTCAGGCCTTCAATGTGTCTTTTTATGGATTCTTCCTGATTTTTTCTGATTGTAATGTCATTCAGTATGGCAAATAATTGTATGAGGTTTTGATTTTGATCAAATATGGGCTGTATTGAAATCTCAAACCAGTATTTTTTTCCAGATTTGGAATAGTTCACTAGCTCCACTTTAACGGCTTCTTGTTTTTGAATAGCCGTCTTGATTTTTTCAACAGCTTTTTTATCTGAATCGGGACCTTGTAATATTTCTTCGGGTTTCTTTCCAATTACCTCCTTTAAGGAATATTCTGTTAATCTGACGAACCCTTCATTTACCCATTCAATTTTTTCATCCTGATCACTGATAATAATACCATTATTCGTTTCTGAAGCGATTAATGCCAGCTTGCTCAGTTCCCTTTCCGCTTGTTTTCGAAAAGAAATATCGGAAATAAAGCCTTCCAGATACAAAATTTTGCCATCTTTTTTGATCGATGCCCCTATTTCTTCAACCCAAACCCAATGACCATTCTTGTGTTTTAATCTGTACTCAAGCTGAAATTTTCCGGTGGAGGATAACTGTTTTTCCACTGTTTCTACAATGCCTTCTTTATCTTCTGGGTGGTACAATGTTGAAAAGCTGATCTTACTTTCCAAAAAGTGTTCTTTTGGATAGCCTGTGAGTTCCTCTACTCTGGAATTAAGATAGGTTAGCGTCCTGTCCTTGTCATATTTGCGCAAATAAATTACACCAGGCACGTTGTCTGCCAACATCCTGAACTTATCCTCAGAAAGTTGTAAAGATTCAGATGTAATTTTCCAGCTGGTTATATCCTCAAAAACCCCAAGCACTCCGTATACCTCGTTATGCTCATTTTTTAAAGGAATTTTACTTGTGCGTAACCACAGCTTTTCTCCATTTTCCAAAGTCATTCCCTCTTCAAAATTTAACTTAGCGACATCATTTTCCATCACCCACTTGTCTCCTTCCTGATATAAGGGGGCTTCACTTTTCACCCAGGGGAAATCATAATCTGTTTTACCTGGAATTTCTTCAGGACTTTTTAGGCCGGCATAATTGGCACAGGTCAGGTTTCCTCCCAAGTAAACAGAATTTCTGTCTTTCCAGAATACCCCAACAGGAATGGTGTTCAACACATTCTGGAGTATCTCTTTTGCACTTTTTAGCTCTTTTTCAGCAGTCTTTCGTTTGGTAATATCTCTGCCAATTCCCACAATGCCTATTGTATTCCCTTCGTTATCAAGTAAAGGGGTTTTCACGACATCAAACAACACCATTTCTCCATCCTTGTTTTTCTGCCATTCTTCCTGCCTTTGAGATTTTCCGGACGTTAATGTTTTTTGATCCCCGTTCTGGTAAAGGGTAGCAATTTCTTTTGGGAAAAGGTCAAAGTCTGTTTTTCCAATGATTTCTTCCATTTCCCTGCCCAATAAACGGGCAAAGGCCTGGTTGCAACCTGTAATTTCACTTTTGGTATTTTTAAACATAATGGGATCTTCCATTTTATTTATACCAGACCATAACAGGAATCTTTCCTTTTCAAGAAGTTCTTTTGTTTGGATGAGCTCGGTAGTTTTTTGCTCCAATTTTTTTTCAAAAGATTCTTGTTTCGGTTCTGCTCCATATGTTTCAGGGACAGGATTTATCAGGCCAATAAACTGACATTCTTCCGGGTCAGGGTTTAAAGTTAATTCCAGGTTTATTTGCGCTGTATTTTTTTTAATGAAGGTGAGTGTAAATCTATAGGAGGAGTTGGCAGAAAAATCGAAGGTTTTAAAAAAAGACTTGAGTAATTCTTTTTCCTTAACAAATTCTGTCAATGGTTTCCCTTCAGCATAATTGTTGGAAAAACCAAACTTCTCTTCCCACTTTCGATCAGTATTTAAAAGCTGACCATTTTTATTTAATAGTATAAAAATAGTGTTAGACTTCCCGATGATGTAGTTAAATTCTGTAAGACTCACAAACAAAGTACTTTAGGCCCAAAAAATAAGTCGGTTTATGGGTTAAACCTAGTTGAAAACCAACAATTTAAATTTATATTTCAAGGTTTCAAAAAAGATTTATGGGTAAAAACAGGGGGATATTTTAAAATGGAATTAAAGGATAAAAAAACATTCTCATGTTTCTTACTATATTCTATCCTTTATATTTGATAATTGCTTTGATAATAATAATAGAAATGATACCTTTGCGGGTATTTAATTTTAGAAAGCAAAGAAATAATATTTTATTAATTAGTATTGGACTAATATGTATCTCGAAAAAGAAAAGAAAGCGGAGATTTTTGAAAAGCATGGTTTCAATAAAGCTGCTAATGATTCTGGTTCAGCAGAGTCTCAGATTGCTTTATTTACACATAGAATCAACCACCTTACAGAACATCTAAAGTCGAATAAAAAAGATAATTCAACAAGATTAGGGTTATTAAAACTGGTAGGTAAGAGAAGGAAGTTATTACATTACCTTCAGGATAAAGATATTCTAAGATATAGAGCTATTATTAAGGAGCTTGGAATAAGAAAATAATTTAAGGATAAGCTATTGAAATATGAATATCCTTCCAAAGCTTCGTTTTTCAGAAATTTCAATTCGTAGAAATTAATTGATAGGGAATTCTTACCGGGATTCCCTATTTGTATTCCTATTAATTCAATTTGTAAACAGACTGATTTTTTCCTGTTTACAATAAAAACAGAAGCATGTTAAAAGTTCAGCATGTTTCTTAAAGGGTTCAGTACAAACTTCATCATAGAGTTAAAAGCGGAAAAAAGAAATAAATTAGATTGATGAAATGTCATTTGTGCTTCGTCACTTCTTTGAATGCCCTGATAGTACAAACCATTAAATTTTAGGCAGTTAAATAAGAATTATTATCTTGTTCTTTATCGCTAAACTTCTGTAGGGAAGTCAAAATGCCAGATAAAACAGGCTGCCAAAAAAAATATTGGGAAATGCTATTATTCAATTTGAAATTGATAAATTAGAAACTTTTCCAACAGGAGAAGAAATACAGCAATAAATAATAATAATGAAAATAGTAAACAAGAAAATTAATCTGCCTGATGGCAGAGTTATTTCCATAGAAACTGGGAAATTAGCCAAACAAGCCGATGGATCTGTAGTGGTTAGGCTTGGTGATACAATGCTATTGGCAACTGTAGTAGGATATGAAGAGCCAAGAGAAGGTGCTGATTTTTTACCTCTTTCGGTAGATTATCAGGAGAAATTTGCAGCGGCCGGAAGAATACCGGGGGGCTTTCTTAAAAGAGAAGGACGATTAAGCGACCATGAAATATTAATCAGTAGGTTAGTAGACAGGGCTTTAAGGCCTCTTTTTCCTGATAATTACCATAATGAAACTCAGGTCAATATATTCTTAATTTCGGCTGACCCTGAAGCTTTACCCGATTGTTTAGCTGCACTGGCTGCTTCAGCCGCTCTGGCTGTTTCCAAAATCCCTTTTGGAGGTCCAATCTCTGAGGTAAGGGTTGTAAAACATGGTGAAGACTACGTAGTAAACCCAACTCCTGCTGTACTTGAGGAAGCTTCACTTGACCTTATTGTAGCAGGAACAGCTGATAATATCATGATGGTGGAAGGCGAAATGGATGAGTGTTCAGAAGCTGAAATGCTTGAAGCAATTAAAGTAGCGCATGAGGCCATCAAGGTACAATGTCAGGTACAAATGGAATTAATGGAAGAAGTTGGTTCTGTTGAAAAGAGAGAGTTTGTAGGTCCGGAAGAAGATGAAGAATTAAAAGCTTCAATTTTCGAAGCCGTTTATGAGAAGTTCTTAAATGTAGCTAAAGCTTCCCATAATAATAAAACTGATAGATCTGAAGCATTTAAGGCAGTAAAAGAGGAATATTTAGACTCATTGCCAGAAGAGCATGAGTTAGATACTGATCAGATTGCCAGATATCTGAAAGCTGCAGAGAAAAAAGCTGCCAGAAACCTGGTTTTAGATACAAAAGTGAGATTAGATGGCAGGCAGTTGGATGAGATCAGACCGATTTGGTCAGAGGTAGATTATTTGCCTTCCGCTCATGGTTCAGCGGTGTTTACAAGGGGAGAAACCCAATCATTAACTTCAGTAACTTTAGGAACAAAGTTGGATGAACAAATGATTGACAGAGCCATGTTTAATGGTACAAACAAATTTATTCTACATTATAATTTCCCTGCCTTTTCAACTGGAGAAGTAAGACCAAACAGAGGACCCGGAAGAAGGGAAGTTGGACATGGTAACCTGGCTTTCAGAGCATTATCAAAAGTAATTCCTACTGATGTAACTGTGAATCCTTACACCATCAGGGTAGTTTCCGATATTCTGGAATCAAATGGTTCTTCATCAATGGCCACTGTTTGTGCGGGTTCGCTGGCACTTATGGATGCTGGTATAAAAATAAAAAGCCCGGTTTCTGGAATAGCTATGGGTATGATCTCTGACCCGGAAACTAAGAAATATGCTATTCTTTCTGATATTTTGGGTGATGAAGATCATCTTGGTGACATGGATTTTAAAGTGACCGGTACAAAAGATGGTATCACCGCTTGTCAGATGGATATCAAAATTGATGGACTTTCCTATGATGTATTGGAAGAAGCTTTAGAGCAGGCGAAAAAAGGAAGGTTACATATCCTGGGAGAAATGAATAAAACCATTTCAGAACCTAATGCAGATTATAAACCTCATGCCCCAAGATCGGTTACTTTGGAAATAGAGAAAGATATGATTGGTGCGGTGATCGGGCCAGGTGGTAAAATCGTTCAGGAAATACAGAAGGAAACAGGAACTACTATAGTAATTGAAGAAGTAGAAAAATGTGGATTAGTGAACGTGTTTGCTACTGATGCTGATGCCATGAATGATGCTTTAGGAAGAATAAAAGCCATAATTGCTATTCCTGAAGTAGGAGAGGTTTACACTGGTATAGTGAAATCAATTACCCAATTCGGTGCATTTATCGAATTTATGAAAGGCAAGGAAGGTTTGCTTCATATTTCTGAAATTACCTGGGAAAGACTGGAATCTATGGATGGCGTAATGGAAGTAGGAGAGGAAGTGAAAGTGAAGTTAACAGAGATTGACAAACGATCAGGAAAATTCAGATTATCGAGAAAGGTTTTATTACCCAAGCCGGAGGGTTTTGTTGAAAAGCCAAGAAAAAATCGGTAAAAAGTAAGGTAATCTGGAGAAATGATAATAAATTTATAGACTTACTAACGAGAATTGCTCTCAATAAGCGATCTAAAAAGTAAGTATGAAAATGAATAAACAGATTGAGTATTAATAAAAATCATTACTCTAAATAAAGTAAGCTTATATTTTAGTTATATAAGCTTACAGTATTTTTTTAAAATTAATAAACTACTACTATTTTATAAGCAAAATTAAATTTCGTATTTCTGTTAATACTCTGCCTGTTTGAAGCTTGGTGTCCTGAACTATTGCCAGGCTGCCTATGTTTAAATATTAAATAAACTTAAAGGTCGTAACAAATGAGGCAACTTAAAATTAGTAAGCAAATCACAAACCGTGAAAGCCAGTCTCTTGATAAATATTTACAGGAAATTGGTAAGGTTGACCTTTTATCCCCAGAAGAGGAAGTTGAATTAGCTAAAAGAATACGAGATGGCGATCCGCTGGCCCTTGAAAAATTAACCAAAGCCAACTTAAGGTTTGTGGTATCAGTGGCTAAGCAATATCAAAACCAGGGACTTTCCCTTGGAGATTTAATCAATGAGGGTAATCTGGGACTAATAAAAGCCGCTCAAAGGTTTGATGAAACAAGAGGTTTCAAATTCATTTCTTATGCAGTTTGGTGGATTCGCCAATCTATTTTACAAGCACTTGCAGAACAATCCAGAATTGTAAGACTTCCCTTAAACAGAGTAGGGTCTTTAAATAAGATTTCCAAAACTTTTTCCGATCTGGAACAACGATTTGAGCGGGAACCTTCTCCAGATGAGCTGGCTGAAGTGCTTGAAGTAACCACCAATGAAGTGGTTGATACCATGAAAATTTCCGGCCGGCATGTTTCTATGGATGCTCCTTTTAGTCAGGGTGAAGAAAATAACTTATATGATGTACTTCAGAATGGTGATGAAGTAAATCCTGATACCGAACTGATGAATGATTCTCTTCGAAGAGAAGTTTACAGGGCGTTGTCTTCCCTTACTAAAAGAGAAGCAGATGTAATTACGCTCTATTTTGGGCTCAATGGAGAACATTCCATGACATTGGAGGAAATAGGGGAGAAGTTTAATCTGACAAGAGAAAGAGTAAGACAAATTAAAGAAAAAGCAATTAGAAGGCTTCGCCATACTTCCCGAAGCAAAGCATTAAAACCATATCTTGGATGATAAAAACTTTACATTAAAATGAAAGAAAGCCGGAATTTATTCCAGTCAAGGTCGGAAGATTTTTCTTCCGACTTTTTTTATTTTCAAGGAGTCATTTTTCTTAAAAAGGGGGAGATAAAAATCTGTATACTAATTGATGATTGGTCTAACTAAATTGTAGAAACGGTTGTTTTATTAGTATTTTAAATTGGGATAAATAAAATACTATGACAGTTTTTAAAGACCACACAATATCGGCTGACCAATTATTAGACTTTATTCCCGAAGCACTGCTTACTCATCTTTCCACTACCACCAAAGTTGATTATTATTCAAAAGTCCTACATGGGAGAAAAGTGTTTTATCTTTTGCTTTATGCCATCCTGGAAAATGAAAAACTTAGTCAAAGAACCTTAGAAGATACCTTTAACGATTCTGTTTTTAAAACTCTTTTCGATTTAGATGAATCCGAATCGGTAAGAAGAAGTTCGATTTCCGAGCGGCTTTCCAAGA
>NZ_KB903440.1 GCF_000379765.1 Flexithrix dorotheae DSM 6795 | reverse complement strand
AATTAAATATACCCAATTAAACACTATTCGAATGAAAAAAATATTTGTTTTATCTCTTTTCGGTTCATTCATTTTTCTTCTGAGCTGTGGGCATCAGGATAATTCTGCTAACAATGTAGCCATGATTGAAAAATTTGTGGATGCTGTGGAGGCCATGGATTATACCACNATGGAAAATTTATTGAGTGATGATTATATTGGTGTNGGTCCTTCCTATGGTGACTCTATTGATAAAGCTTTGGCAGTGGAAAGCTGGAAGTATAATGTGGAGAATTTGTATGAGAAAATTGAATATAACCGCTCCAGAAACATCGCTGTGCATATTCCTGAAGGGGAAAATAAAGGTGAATGGGTATCTAACTGGGCCGAGCTTCATATTGTTTATAAAGGTGAAGACCAGGCCGCTGTGACTATTTTTGCCAATACACTTTACCAGATTGAAAATGGTAAAATCGTAAAAAGTTATACGCTTTATAATGAAGCAGATGCCCTGGAACAGCTGGGTTATTCCTTTTATTAATTTTGAATTACAACTTAATCATTATGAAAAGCAATAGATTTAATTTAACGATACTATTATTTATAGCCTTTATTTCCCAATCAATGGCTCAGGAAGCCTCAAGTGAATCGGTAAATATTGGGAAAAGTCTGGGTTTATATGTATTTCCTTCAAAAGGTCAGGATGCTGCTACTCAGGATGCCGATGAGTTGGAATGTTACAAATGGGCTATGAGCGAGACCGGTGTTGACCCCATCAATCCCCCCCAGATTCAGGCCGAACAGGTAGACAGATCAGCTGATGGATCGGCTGTAGTTGGAGCTGCCAGAGGGGCTGCTGCAGGAGCCGCAATCGGAGCCATAGCCGGTGATACAGGAAAAGGAGCTGCCATTGGAGCAGTGGTAGGAGGATTAAGAGGAAGAAGAGCCAAAGCTTATGGTGATGCCGTGGAACAACAACATAATAACGCAGAAGCTGAAGCCCAACAAAAAGAATTAATGGCCAATTTTAATAAGGCTTACAGTGCTTGCCTGGAAGGAAAAGGATATACCGTAAAATAAGCATTAAATTATTCATTTTAGTACAAATAATAATTTTCAGGAGCAATTTCCCGGGCTGAAAAAGTGACTCTGCTTATTTGGTCCGGGAATTTTTTTTATGACAAATCAAAAATGAAAACCACATGGAAATTAGGGTTATGAAAATTAATCAGGAAAGTGTGAAGGTGCTTGAATCTTATGATTTTCCCGATTTACTGAAAGATAAAAATTCCATATACTTATTTAATGTAATAACTGCTGACCGAAATAAAGCTGCCACATTTTTAGAGTCCTTCCAAATCCCAGAATCAATTTTACAAAGCCTTCCATATCCTAAGGAACGGATCCGGTTTGAGGTTTTTAGAGAAACCACTTATGGTGAAATTGCTTATTTTTCTTCCGAGCTTGACCAGGCTATCAATTTTATTGGGGTGGTTGGATTAAAAAACCTGGTATTTTTTATCCATGAACCTAGTAAAAGCCTGGACCATGTGTATTTGAAGGATTTATCCGTGATCATTGAAAACAAGGAAAATTTAATCCGACCTAATTTATTGCTTTATATCCTGGTTAACCAAACTCTTGAATCACAGGCTAAATTAATTTTATCTTATAGAGAAAACATTGAAGAATTTGCAAAGGATTTTGATCATAAGCATCATGAAATTGAACCAGAAGATTTCCTTCCGCTAAAATCTCAACTTTCCGACTTCTCCCGGGTATTGGAAAAACTTCACTTTACTTTAAATTTTCCTCCCGTAAAGAAAATACTGGACAAAGAAAGTGATTATAATACATTTTTTAAGGATTTGTTGAATACAACCTTAATTCTTAAAAATAACCTGGACCAGACCGAACAACGACTCGAATCTCTCCACAACCATTACCTCCTATTACTTCAGGAAAAGTCCAACAAACGTATTAATTTGCTTACGATCATTCAGGCAATTTTTGTCCCGCTGACTTTAATTGCTGGAATTTATGGAATGAATTTTCAAAATATGCCGGAATTGAATATAACTTACGGTTATCATATTACCCTGGCTATAATGGCTTTTATCACCTTAGGATTTATCGGCTATTTTTTTAAACAAGGATGGTTTGAATAATGCTATTTCAAACAAATACTTTTGTATTTCAACGAAAACCGTAAAAATGGACATACCCCATTCGAATTTTATTAAATGGAATTTATATTTGATTTTTTCATTTTGCTATTTAATTATTCCTCAGCATTCCTTTTCCCAGGTGGCTGATACTACCTGTATTCAAACAGATGTACCAGAATTAATACGAAAATGGAGGAACAAACCACCAAAAACTGCTAAAGAACAATCCGGTTCTTTATTGCTGGTCCCCATAATTGGCTCCAACCCCGCCAATGGTTTTATGCTGGGTGTAGGAGGACAGTATGCTTTTCGTACAAAAGGAAGTAAATTATACTCTATTTTCTCAGGAAGTGCCCAGGTCACTACCAAAAAACAATTCCTCCTTTTATTGAAAAACAATATTTATACTACAGACAACAAGATTTTTTTTAGTGGCGACTGGAGATTTCAGGTATTTTCTCAATCTACCTATGGTCTTGGTACAAATGCTCCGGATGGGGGAATTTTGGATTTTCAATATAATTTAGGAGGATTAGAAACAAGTGTTGATTCCCTGGCTCAACCTATGAAATTTAATTTTATCAGACTCCATCAGTCCATGTCTTTTAAAATTAAAGAATCACTTTATTTGGGTGTGGGTTACCACTTGGATGGATACTCAAAAATTGAAGATGAAAAACTAAGATTAACTCCCGGTGATTCCCTCATTACCAGTCATTATGCCTATAACACCACTTTTGGTTTCGATACAGATAAGTATTTCTCTTCGGCCTTAAATATGAATTTTGTCTTTGACAATCGGGACAATATGATTAATCCCTATAAAGGATATTATATTCAGCTCAGTTGGCGGGGGGCATTTGAGTTTTTAGGCAACAGAGTTGGCGGAAATTTTTATCAGTTCGAGTACAGAAGTTTTCATGGATTGTCCAAAAAAAATCCCCGACATCTGATGGCCTTTTGGGTGATGGGAAATTTTTCACCTAAAGGAGAATTTCCATATATGATATTACCCGCAACAGCCTACGATCAAAGAGGTAGAAGCGCAAGAGGTTATACCCAGGGTCGATTTCGGGGGAATAATTATTTCTACACCGAAGCTGAATATCGATTCCCCATCTCCTCTTGTGGAGGAATTTTGGGAGGAGTATTATTTGTAAATGCCACCTCAGCCAGTAGCCCTACCCAATCGTTGAAATTATTCGATTCGGTAAAGCCTGGCTACGGTTTGGGATTAAGGATTATGGTTGATAAAAAATCTCGTACAAACCTGGCCGTTGATTTTGGATTTGGCGAAAAATCAAGTGGCTTTTATCTTGCTGCCTCAGAAACTTTTTAGTTATAAGGTATGCAAAATTTAAATCACACAAAAATTCTCAAAATCAATGGTGGCAAATTTAAACTTATCTAAATCTGACTGATTACTTGTTCAGGTTTAGATTTGTTCAATTTCCCCATGACCAGGGCCATGGCAACCATCCAAAAGGTGGCCAATGCACCTACCAAAATAGGGTCTATGGTACAATTCATCCATTCCAAAGATCCTGTTAAATCTCTTACAAAAGTTCCCCATATAATGACCAGAATACAAACTCCCACACAGGAAAGTCCCTGGATAAAGCTCAGCTTAATTTTACTTAATGCGAGTAAAAACAACCCAAGAATTCCTCCCCCAAAAATTCCGGAAATCTGCCACCAGATATCCAATGCACTTTTAGCATTAATCATGGCCAGGGCGAATAATGTTCCCAATACTCCCCAAACCACAGTACTCCACCTTAGAAAGCTCATTTCCTGATCATTGCTCATTTCTGGTTTGAAAAACCTTTTGTAAAAATCCAGATGTAAAACAGTGGCAGAACAGTTTAAAGCAGAATCTACAGTACTCATAGCAGCTGCAATAATTGCGGCAATGATTAAACCTTTCAACCCTACAGGCACTACAGTAGCGATAAAATATGGGAAAATCTGATCTCCTTTTACAATATCAGCGGGTAAAGCATTCATTTCTCCATTATAATAAATCCAAAGGGCAGTACCAATGTAAAGGAAAATGATGGTTAGGAAAATATAAATTACCATGGCCAGCCAAATAGAATTTTTAGCTTCTTTTTCCGAACCTACTGAAGAGTATTTTTGCACGTAATTTTGATCGGCAATTAAGTTCCGGGCATTTTCTGTGATACCATAAATAATCATCACCCAGAGGGTTCTGGAACTAAAGGAAAAATCTGCACTTCCCAATGAAAATTTTCCAGTGATATCCACCTGACTAACCAGACTATTTTCTCCCTGGAAAATATCAATGGATAGTGAAATAGCACAATACAAAATCCCCACAATCATAATCACCGATTGCATAACATCCGTCCAGATTACGGCTTCCATTCCTCCCATTAAGGTATATAAAATGGTTACAACACCTAAAATGATAATGATGTAAACAATTGAAAAGTCCATAAAACTGCCCAGTAATAAGCTTGCCAGGTAAAGAATTACAGCCACTCTGCCTATCATAAAGAAAACAAAGGCAAAGGCCGCATAAACCCTGGCCCAAATGCCAAGTCGGTTTTCCAAAAACTTATATACTGAAATGGTCTGGTTTTTCCGATAAAACGGAATCACATATTTAGTAACCAACCATGCAATGGGAATAATACATAAAGCAAAAACCAAGGGATGCCAATTGTCATCAAAAGCCTTCCCCGGAGTCGCAATATATGAAATACTGCTGGTATAGGCACTCATTACAGCCAGGCCTGCAGCCCAGGCAGGAATTGACCGGCTGGCCACCATAAATGCCTCAGCCGTTTTGGTCTTTCTGGTAAAATACCAGCCCATTCCTATCAAAATTATCCCATAGCTAATTAATATGGCAAGATCTATCCCGCCTAAAGTCTCATTCATATTTACAATTGAGTTATTTTTTTAACTAATCTCTTTCTGAAGCAATGGAAAAGCACCTAAACAGTTACTTTTTCAATGCCATAAACTCCGCATAATTCCTCAAATTCACTTTCCAGGCTTTCCATAATCCTGATTTCCTCACTATGCAGTTTGGTATGGTTCATCCGCATATCTGTACCCATTTTTAAGCCTCTTTTTTGTAAAAACCATTTAGCTGAAAAAGGATAACAAATTCTGGTTACCGCATCCATCAGAGATAGTTTCTGTTGGAAATATGCCATTCTGCCTTTATCTTCTTTATCAAAATTTTCGCACAAATAGCTGTACAATTCCGGATAGAAATTTCCGGATATTGGCGAAATACCATCCACACCTGCCCTTAAGGAATCAAGTGCTGTAGGTGTATTGGCATTAAAAAATCCAAAATTACTTCCCTTCACCGCCTCTAATTTGGGAATGATATCGTCCATATCGCAGGAAGTATCTTTATGGTAAATGAACCGACCAGTAGCCGATAGTGATTTCAAAATTTCAGGAGTTAATAACCGCTTGAATGGTGAAGGACATTCATAAACACCAAGGGGGATATTTCCAGTACTAGAAATAAGAGTTTCAAGCCTGCTTTTCAATAAATTATTATCTTCCTCCTCATTAATTAACTGACTTGTAATAATTACCACACAATGTACTCCCGTGTCATACATTGTATGGATAAATTCAGCTTGTTTGCCCAGGTCTCCACCAAATGTTCCAGTACTCATCACCGGCACTCTACCATTTACTTTATCTACCACATATTTGGTTAATTGCAATCTTTCCTCATTTGAAAGCTGATACATTTCACTAGAAAGGCAATTTGCAAACAGTCCTGTTGAACCGGCATCCAAATAAAACTCAATTAACTGATCCAACGCAGTCCAATCAATATCACCATTCGATTTAAATGGGGTAACCATCACAGGATAGAACCCTCCAGGTAATTTTTCCATGCTCTATTTATTCGTTTTAAATTTTTATTTAGGTAATTAGGATAGTCAAACTAAAATACATACATATTTTGGTTTCTCTCCCTTTGTTTTAACTTCCGGATTTCACCCAATCTACAGTGAAGGAAGCGTACTTTATTGTTTTATTCTTATCTTTTCTGTCGTTATGATGGTAGCTGTAAATAGCGTGAATACGTCCGTCTTTCCCCTGAATTACAGCAGGGTAATGGCTCCTGGTGGCCTCTTCTTCCCGAAGATCATTTTCAAGAAATCTCTTCCATTTCCAGGTTTGGCCATCATCATCAGAAATGGCCGCTACAAGGTTATTCCTGTGTTCTTCAGAATCGTTATACACCATTACCCACTCCCCGCTTGCCAGAGTCACCATATCAAAGCCTGAACCCGAATTTGGAAGAGCGGTATCTTTTGGAATTGACCAGGTAAGACCATTATCTTTAGATTCGGTAAGTTGGATTCGCTGGGGTGGAGGCCCATTGTCTCTCAAATAAGCCACAAGTGTTCCATCCTTTTTAATGGCCATTGCCGCCTGAATTCCTGCTCCTCCCAATACAGGATTACTGTATTGCCAGTTTTTCCCCCAATCATCGGAAATGGCGAAAATGGAACAATCCAATCCATCTGAATAAAATGGCACAATTAATCTCTCTCCAACAATAAGGGGTTTATTCTTGGTTTGCCAGCCAATTCTTCTGGAAAGGGGATATCCGAGCACCAATGCTGAACTTTGCCCGTCCTGCTTGGCCCTTCCTTTTCTCATCATGTTTTCCCCTTTAGCCAAGCTGTCTATTTTGGATTTGTATTCAGCCCAACCTTTAATGTATTTTGCTTTTAATTCTTCTGAAATATTGGGGTAAATTTCCTCCTTCAGATAAACTTCATATTCCTCCAATTGCTTTTGTGCACCCAAAACGAAACGATCATTTGGCTGAATGCCTCTTTCCGTTTTATCACCGGGTTTTACTAAAATTACCTCCTGCCAATCCCATTCCGGAGCACCGGGATTTTCATAATTTTCAGACAAACGATATATGGGTAAGGAGGTTTCCCACAAATTGGCTAAAACAGCATACCACATCAACCAAAGCCTGTTCTGGTTATCCAAAAACATCATGGGATTAATATCCGGAAAGCCGGGATAATCGGCCATTAAGAAAGGCTCCGACCAAGTGGTATCCCCTTTTGAAAGCCTGGCACCCATGATTTGTACATCATCAGCCCATCTTTCTCCAGAACCCTGAAACCAGGCTGAAAGGATATCCCCATTAGGTAATTCCACTACCGTAGGGCCATGAACATGGTCATTTTGAACAGGAAAAATTATCTGTTCCTGAAATTCAGGTTTAGCTTCCTGTTCCGTTTTGACCTGGGCACATGCCAGGGCAAAAATCAGCAATAATGGTAATAAGGCTCGTTTCATATTTTGTGGTTTTGGTTCTTTCTTCTGCTAAAGAATTATTTGTAAACATTCTCAAAATATCATATAGATTACAATATCTCACAGAAATCATAAAATTCTCCAGAGTTCTGCTAATTTATTTAAAGTACCGGGTTACAAACCTGAACAAGGCAAAGGATCTACTTTTCCCAAAACCCTTTAAATCAGCCTACCAAGGGTAAAGCATTACCAGGAATCCTACATCTGAAGCTTAATTGCTTCACACTACCTGATAATTTTTAAATATCTCGCCATCCAGTAAGGTAACAAAAACTCATCTCCAGCCAGTTTGGAAGTACCATCTCCGCCACCATCAAGATCAAAAGGATTGGCATTATGGCGGTGAGTTCTTCTTTCTCCCGGAGTCAACAGTTGTTTGGTTGTTTGCCCACGGAAATTTTCCGGTAAATAATCCAGGTCCTTTCTATGGGAATTTCTAACAGAATAGTCCATTAAATCCAGCTTGAATTCCTGCAAATGCCAAATTACATCCTCCACATTTAGTTGTCCTGATGTACCATAGGTGAGTGTGTGCCATGCCGCATTCCTTTCTGGTAATTCCACAGTCCAGTGGTCTCTTATAATTTCCGAATAATGCTGTTTCAAGGTATCATTAAAAGCATAGTGATACATTGGCCAATAAGTTAAAAAAGCCATTTCATCATCGGAATGATTCCAGGAATCTCCCATAATAATTCCGTCATAGTTCACGGTATCCGGTCTCATTTCACTCATGGGAGTAATCATATTCTGGAAATAACCGTGCTCATCCATCATCCTGAACGCCTCTGTTTTATAAATTTCTTTGCCTGTAAGTGCATATGCCAATTGCAGGCCTGTAATCAGGTGCGTACTGTTTAGCTTTCGGTCATAAACATTTCTTGGAAACTGATGCACATAGTCAGGGTTCCATCTTCCCCAAAGCGTAGGTTCACCATCAGCATCAATAAAATAATAATCATTTTCAATGATATGCGTCATGATGGCATCTATAAAATCAGCCACACGCTTTTTCTCCTCAGGAGTTTCTGCAATAAACTGATCCATTACCGCCACAACAAACAGGTAGGCAATGTACTCGTCTGTACTGGTGGTTCCCTTCCATTCCCATTCTTTTTCCTCTGATGGTCTCCATCGGTCAAGGTCTGCTACTTTATACCCTGCTCTTTCAAAAGTTCTTGAAGGAAATCCTTTTAATGGATTTACAGTCAGTAATCTTTCAAATGCTTCAAATGATTCCCATACATAACGTTTGGCTATATGTTCCCCGGTGGTGGCATACCGGAAAGCCTGGCTTCCCAGATAAAAGGAGGTCCATAGTCCATCATTGTCATGGTCCACAACTTTTGCAGAAGTCTCATCGAATGGTTTTGGAATTCTGGGTGCGCAAACAAAACCATAGCGCATAAAATATTTTCGGATATTATCCTGATAAAATTCAGCTTTCTCTGCCAGTGTCTGGGTGATATATTCCACTTTATTCAGACCGGTAGGTGTTAAAAAATAAAGGTCTCCTTTACTATCCGAAGCCATATCCGTCACCCTATTATTATCCAGCCATCTTTTTGAGGCAAAATACCGGTAACGGTCCAATTCTTTTTTATAGGCTCCATCTCCGGTAGAAAACCATAAATCCAAACCCACAAACATCATTTTTGAAATTTCAGGAACAGGCAATTTTGATTCAAGTGCCGCTATTTGCTTTCCATTGAAAATGCTAATTGTATAAAACCCTTCTTTTGTGCCTACATAAATTTCGTCAGCCTTAAAAGCAATGGAAGTCATGGCTTTACCTTGATGTACACTTTCCCACTTGCCCTTACTTAACCTGAATAATTCCTCTTTAGTCAGGTAATAAAATTCACCCTTGTAAGTATAAATTTCAATGAATTCTCCTTTGGGTAAATTATTATCTTCTACCTTCTTCTTCTCCTTATAAATACTACCTTTATTTCCACCTATAAGTAGAATTTCAAGATTTTTATTAACCGCTATCCGGTTAAAAGTGTTTTTTGGGATTTCGGTATAAATCGTTCCTGCAAAGCTGTTTGTAAGGAATTGATCTTCATAAAGATAGAACAGAATTCCATTTTCTTCCTGAATGGTAATATCAACAGGAGTTTTATCTGAAAGGGAATGGTATGTCATATCTTTGGACAATTTTTCGCCAAAATAATCCCTATACAGCCCTTGGTCTGTCAATACATAGACAATGTCGTTGTAATCAACAGCTACCTTTTTCAATTCAGCACCTTCCAAATCAGCAGCCAAGTTGTATTTAACAGAAGTAGCCTGTCTGAAGGGTACATCCAAAACCTGTCCTGAGGATACCGTGGCCACCATTGCATTTATGATGGTAAATGATAACCACAATAATTTTTTTATCATTTGATTAATATTTTTAAAATTCACTTCAAGTGTTTCCCTTTGAACATCCGGTGATCCCTTAATTGGTACCCGGATTGGTTTCTAAATACTCCAGTAACCTTTTCGGCTCATCCGTCTGGATGATATTGGCTTTATAAATTAGGAGTTCTTCCATTACGGATGAAATCTTCCCCGCCCTGATTGCCTGATCGGGTTTACCCAAAGCATTAATCCACACTCTTGCTCCAGCATTGCGGATACTTGTTACTACCTTTTCGGTATAAAATTTTTGATCGATATGCACCACTTCCGGAGCAAATAAGGCTATTGCAGAATCAGCCATTTCCAGAGAATAAGCCCTGGGCATCAGCATAAAATCTTCATCCTCTGCTTTTACTTTTTTTAGGACTTCATAATCGCTATCGAAAAAGAAAACATTCTCCATGGAATTGGTTTTCACTACCACATCCATAATCGGATAGATTTTTTCCGACTTTAAATCCAGGTCCACCAAAATTTTCCCGTGAGACACTTTTAGAGCTTCTTCAAGGGTTGGTATTTTATGGGTAGTTGCTTTCCCATTTTCAACTAAAAAGAACTGATTAATCTCCTCAAAAGTGAAACCTTCCGGATTTCCTTTTCCGGTAGTGGTTCGATCGATCGTACCATCATGCATCAAAATGGGAATGCCATCTTTAGTTACTTTTACATCTATTTCGATGATATGTACCCCTAAATCAATTGCTTTCTGAATGGCAGCGATAGAATTTTCCGGAAATTCATTGTGGGCAGCTCTGTGAGCAGCTACCAACACCTTTTCCGAATGAGGATCTAAAAAAGCCTCCCTTAGCTCAGCTATCCTAGCTTGTGCTGAAACATAGTAATTTATGAATATTAAGCTCAAAAAGCTTAATAAAAACTGCCTTGAAATCTTCATCATAATTTAAAAAGAATAAATCGATTATTGTTCGAGAAGTCGCTCCTCAACATCCGGAATTCTATTTACCAGTTTGTTTGGCTTTCCTTCTGATTTTTGAAGATCAAAAGCATCGTATAATTTCCCATCGGCTGAAAAAGCCTCATAAGAAAGGATGTTATTTTCAATAGAAATGATCTGGAACAATTGTGTATTTCCAGCTCTCCTTTCCATCCATTCATCGTCAGATACATCATACATTTTGGGGCCACTTACAGAAACTACATACATGGTTCCTGAAGATTGTTCTCTCACATTCGATCCGGTAGGTACATTATTCACCATTCCTCTGCCATAAGCGTGATCGTGTCCCTGAAGTACAATATCCACTTTATATTTATCAAAAATAGGTTTGAAATATTCCCTAAGCTTTTCATTATCCCGATTAGGTTTGGTAGAAAAAACTGGATAGTGGAAAGTAATAGCTGTCCATTTTTTAGGGTTAGCCGCAAGCAGTGAATCAAGCCATTGTTTTTGGGCATCTCTAAAGGCCTCAGATTCATCAATCTGTTCCGCATCCAGGGAAATAACCTTAAAATCCGGATAATCAATAAAATAGCAGGTTTCTTCCAAGCCTTTCGGACCATTTTTGGGAAGATTAAATTGTGGTTTCCACTGAGGGGAAAGTACTACATTTTTATATTCATGGTTTCCAGGAGTCATCACACTGGGAACCATAGCATGTAAAAATCCACCTGCATGAAACCATTCTCCCCATTCCACATCACGGTTATGTCTATTAATCAGGTCACCTGCATGGAGCATAAAGTCCACTTCAGGCAAAGTTTTGTAGGCCTCGCGAATAACCCTTGACCACATTGATTTGACATCATTTTGGGCATCACCAAAATAAATAAATGAAATAGGTCTATTTTCAGGATCCGGCATTTGGTATTGATACCATTCACTCCAGGAATCTCCCTGACCTACTCTGTAAGCGTATTTTTCACCTGGTTTTAAATTATCTATGATTGCCTCATGGTAATTGGCAAAAATTTCTGGTTCATTTTCATGTTGTGATTTCAGAAAAGAAGTTTTTGCATTTATCTTTCTGGGATTTTGTCTAATCTCTGGCCCTGCTGAAGCAATGGCTACTTCAACAACTCCACTGGTGATTGTTGTATCAGTTCTCCAATTCACTGCCACAGCTTCCATTGGGTTGGCAGTTAAATTTAGGATTACCCTATCCGGAGATTTTGAGGGGAAAAGCAGTTTATCAGATATGCCATCGAAATAACTGCTTGAATGATGATGATGTCCGTGATCATGGTCATGATCGTGAGCAGGTTGATTGCATCTGGTAAAAAAAACAAGGATAACAAAGAGGTTAATAATGTGTATGTAACCTAAAACTCGCATATTGATTGTATTTGTAGCGTATAAACTATATTATTTGAACTCAGCTGGCTTTTTTGAAGAAAGGACCCAAAAAGGCAAAAGTTTTTTTAAAGAAAGATCAAAAAAATATACAGGATAGCATGACACTATCCTGTATATCATATTGAATTTAATCCGAAGTTACCATGGTTTGTTAGTTCCCTGTAATAACCATGATTTGGCCCAGGCACTATTCTTTCCATCAGCTTGTGTATAAGCTGTTTCCTCCAACTTATTCACTGCTTCCATGGCATTAGTTTCATTAATGGTTAATTCATCCTGCATATAATAAAACCTTACTGGAAGTGCACTTCTGTTAGCAGCAGGTCCTGCCTCTAATTCCGGGAATCCAGTCCTTCTGTAATCAAACCAGGCTTCTGCAGCAGCAGTCCAGCTGGCAATCCATTTTTGTTCAATGATTTGCTCAATTGTTCCATCAAAAGCTGCCTCACCAGCAATATAAGCATCATAGTCATCAGGAATACCCCATGCTTCAAAAGAAGCCCTAACAGCATTTTCATAATTAGTTTTAGCATCACCTGTTGACCAGCCCATTTGAGCTGCTTCTGCTAAAATAAAATTCACTTCAGCTGCACTCATTAATCTGGACTTTAATAAATCCCCACTTGGTTCAGTATAAATTTCATTCAGATAAGAAACGTGTGGGTTATACGATAACTGTCCAGGAGTTGGGTTTAGGTTGTATGCAGATGGTAAGGCAGAAACTGATGGAGGTAACCCAACATATTCTGGGTCTGTATCCACTAGCTCGTCTCCCACAACGTCAGGTGACAAATAACGAACACCATCAATTATTTCGTCAGTTCCAGCTGGTAAACTAGCATCTACATTTAAAGGAATTTCTACTTTTTTAGCCCATAATCCCAATCTTGGGTCATCCTTAGCCTGCATGGCTTCTACTAGAGTAGCACACATTTTTATCCTTCTGTAACCACTTCCTGAAGGATCAGAAAGTTCTGTATTACCTGGCCATGAATTGCTGTTTTTATCATCAAGATAATCCATTACAGCATCATCATCACTGCTCAAAATAATTGGGTATTGCCCCGGATTAGCTAAAATCCCTTCCACACCACTTTTCGCCATGCCTGGATCTTTTTCTGCCAGCCTCATGTAATATCTCAATTTCAAAGAATTAGCCAATTTTCTCCATTTGGCAGGATCACCATTATAAATCACATCCCCATCTGAATAAATTTGATCGTAATCGTCTTTATTTTTCGATAACAAAGTATTGGCCTGCTCCAAATCAGCAATTATTCCAGGATAAATTTCTGACTGACTATTATAACTCGGCAATAAATAATCACTACCTCCTAAATCACCCTGAATGGCATTGGTATATGGCGCATCACCCCATAAATCAGTGATTAAGCCAAATAAATAAGCTCTCATTACAAGCGTTACTCCTTGCTGGAATTCCAAACCCAATTCTACAGACTTATCATAAACTTTTTGATTATCTACCAAAATAGAATAATAGTCCGACCAACTTTGGCTTGCCCAGTCATAATCGTTATGACCACTAAACCAGGCATCTTTTTGAGTGTGCTGCACTACTCCGGCAATTTCCCCAAATCCAAGATCAACCACTTTTTTCCCGGTTTCAGTCAAAACTGTAGTTAAAATCAGGTTTGGATTTACTGTTTCCGGATCCACTCCATTCGGGTTTTCATTTACTTCTGAAAGATCCCGGCAGGAAAATACTGATAAGAGAAGAGTCAGTAAAACTCCTGCTATTTTTATATTATATATTTTCATTATTAATGCTCTTTTAATTTCTAAAAACCTTTTAAATAAGATTGGTGATTAAAAAGTTAAATCCAGTTTAAAACCTACAGGGATAACCCATGGCGTAATATTGTATCGCTCAATTCCCTGCTTAAACTGAATACCACTTCCCTGTACAGAAGCTTCTGGTTGGAAAGCATTTTCAGGATCTATTCCTACTTTAGCTTTTGTCCACAAAATGATATTTCTACTGAATACAGCTACATTTGCTCTTTGCAAGCCAACTTTATCAGTGAAAGTTTTTGGCAAGCTGTAGGAAAGAGAAATCTCCCTTAGTTTTACATAATCGGCATCAAATGTAGATGCTTTTGTAAAGTTCCATGGATAATTATCAGCATAAGGAATAATTTTGGTATCAGCCCCTCCAAGGTTTTCAGTATAACCTACTACATTTCCTTCCTCATCGTATTCAGCAATTACACCAGGATTAAACACCCCATCATTTACTGTCACCCCATAGGTGAAAGGATAACCTCCGTACTCATCTCCAGGGCCACCAACAATATTGAATCCATCCTTAATCATGGTTTCCTCATTAGCCACTAACCAGTCTCTTAACTCTGTTCCTTCTCTATCTCCAGGGTGGATTAACTGATCCAGCCATCTTTGTGTTTTAAGGTCAGATTCGCTGTATCTGTAGGTTTGGGAAACAAATTGTCCTCCGTTCCTCCAGTCAAATGTCATGTTAAGCGCAAAGTTCTTATACGAAAGCGAAGTTTGTAAACCAGCTAAAAAGTTAGGATTGAAATTACCAATTTTGTTTTTGGTTTCATTTGCTCCTATATCCTGCCATGAACCATTTTCATCTAAAATTGGGTAACCATAATAAGGAGAATTAGGATCTTTTACAGTGACTAGTTCCCTATCATAAATATCCCCTATTTCTTCTCCAACGTAAGTCCATGCACCACCTTTAGCATCACTCCAAAGTGTGAAAATTTCAATTCCATCATTCAATTCCAGAATTTTAGTCCTGTTTCTGGAGATATTAAAGTTAACATCCCATCTGAAGTTTTCTCCTTGTACAGGAGTACCACCAACTAATAATTCCCATCCTTTACTTTCAAGTAAACCGGCATTAATTTGCTTATAATTATATCCGGAAGAAGGAGGAAGTGTCAATCCTAATACCTGGTTTTCATTTTGCACTACATAATAAGTTCCTTCGAATCTTAACCTGTTATTGAATAATCCTAAATCAAGACCTCCTTCCCATGAAGTAGCAATTTCTGGTTTCAAATCAGGAGTAAGCAAGGTACCTGAATAGCTTAATCTTGGAAGGCCTCCCCATCCACCTGCATCATTCAAAGTAGGATATAGAGAATATGGGTCAGTGTCATTACCTACCTGTGCCCAGCCACCTCTCAATTTCACCATATCAACATTTGGTCCTAAATCCACCATTTGGTTCAATAGTAAACTCAATGCTGCTGATGGGTAAAAATAAGATCTGTTAGACGCGGGTAAAGTACTTGACCAGTCATTTCTTCCTGTAATGTCAAGGTAAACCATATCTTTATAACCTAAGTTGGCAATACCATAAAGGCTATAAACAACTTTTTCACTGGAATAGCTACTTTTGGCAAGTGTTTCGGCCTGGATATTATTTACGGTAAATACATTAGGAACAATTAAACCTGAATTCCTGGTAGTTGAATTGGATAAATTCGAGCTAAAATTATATCTGGCATTTCCTCCAAAAGATACATTAAAATTGAAGTTTCCTACATCTTTGCCATATGAAGCCAGGAAGTCAGCATTTCTTTCATATCTTCTTAAATCCATGACACCGTATATACCATTTCTGTCTCTGGTATAACTATTCGCCCCTTTTGTTTCCCTAACCTCTGTATATTGATCCAAAGCGTACCGACCCATCAAGCTAATTTCAGGAGTAATTTGATATTCGGCCATCAAATTTCCAAATACCCTGTCTCTGGTGAAGCTATTGTTAATTTCATTGGCCAGAAAATAAGGGTTATTATAATCTCCAGGAGCTTGCGAACGCTGTTGTAAACCTTCCAGACCAGGTTCCCAGTAGTCCTTCAAATCAAGGATATTGATATGTGGAGAAACTTTATAAGCTGCTTCTAATGGGTTTGTACCTCTGTTTCCTGAAGGTCTGTTATTTGACCAGGTCCTGTTCACATTAATAACACTACTAATTGTCAGTTTTTTACTTGCCTTAATGGAAGAGTTCAAAGAGAAATTGTTTCTGTACAGATCAGAATTAGGTACAATTCCCTTACTAGTCATATTAGTGAAACCCAATCGGTAATTCAATATATCATTGCTATTGGAAAGAGAGATACCATTGGTGGTATTGATTCCAGTTTGCACAAAATTGGCCACATTATTCTCATAAGATCTCAATTCAGTTGGAATTGGATTACCATTTTCATCCAAAGGACTATTCCATTGAACTGCAGTATACCCCTGATCAAGTCTTGGTCCTACACCTGCTGCAGATCCTTCTTCAATTATTAACTGACCACCTGGATAGGGATTATTATCCGGAGTATAAGGTCTTACACCAGTAGCAAACTTAGAATGGAAATCAAGATATTTGTAAGGATTATCAAATACAGTATTTGAAGTTAAGTTTACAGTTACTCCTTTAGCTTTTTTCCCAGATTTTGTAGTAATAATAACTACTCCATTTCCAGCTCTTGATCCGTAAAGTGCTGCAGCACTTGGACCTTTCAGAATAGACATACTTTCGATATCATTCGGGTTCAAATCCGAAATAGCATTTCCATAATCCACAGTATTTCGGTCTCCAAATTGAGATACGTTATTCAATGTATTTGAAATAGGAACACCGTCAATCACAAATAAAGGCTGATTGTCACTACTCAAAGAAGTTGCACCTCTAATTACCATACTTACTGAAGAACCTGCTCCACCAGTAGAATTAATAACCACACCAGGTACTTTACCAGCGATACCATTCAATACGTTCTCCTGAGCAACTCTTGTTACTTCCTCCCCATCAACTCTACCTACAGAAAATCCTAATGATTGTTCTTCTCTTTTAATACCCAATGCCGTTACAACTACATCACTAAGTTGCTGTGCATCCAGTTGAAGATTAATTTCAAATTGGGTTTGATTTCCCACTACAATTTCCTGATCCACAAAACCAATAAAACTAACTACAAGCACTGCTTTTTCATCCGGAACCTGCATTTGGAATTTTCCATCAACATCAGTAATTGTTCCCTGAGTAGTACCTTTTAATAAAACTGTAGCCCCTACCAAAGGATCCCCTACATCATCAGTAACCAATCCTGAAACCATGATCGGATCTAATTCTTTTACTACAGATTTAATGGCTCTTTTCCCTTTCCTTATGGTAATATTTTGATTTACCGCTCTAAATTCAAGGTAAGCCTGTTTTGAAATGTCAGTTAAAATATTATGCAAATTTTCTGCATTTTCTATGGTAACCTTTTGGCTCAAGGCAGTCTCCAACTGGTTATCATACAGAAATACATACCCCGATTCCTGAGATATTTCATCAATAATCTCGGAAACGCTACCTCTTTTATTTTTGAGGTTAACTTTGGTCTTTTTCAGACTCTGTCCGTGCGAATCCGCAAAAACGAAACTCGCACCTAATGACGTAATTACTGCCAGCAAAAATAATCGCATGAGCAATCTTTTAGTAATTGTTTTAAATTTCATACTTTTGATATGTTTAGGGATTTATAAAAAATTCTTAAGTAATCGCATCAGATGAGATCGGCCAAAATTTCGTTCTGATGCGGTTTTTTATTTCCTGCACAATTTAAGATGTGTTATACTTTGTTATCATAGCTTATCTGGTTTTCAGTTTTACTGTTTTATCTTTTATTTCGTATTTTATCCCAAATGCAAATTCAAGTGATTCCAATACAGCCTTAAGGCTTTCATTGTGATGTACCCCTCTTACCTTTTTCTGATAAATGGAAGGATCTTCAACTATAAATTCTACTCCATACCATCTTTCAAGCGTCTTTTCAATTTCCTTAAAAGAAGTCTGGTTAAATTTTAGAATTCCTTTTCTCCAGTCCAAATCGGCTAAAGCATCATCCGTGATTACCCGAAAAGTATTAGTGGTAGTATTGTATATTATTTTTTGCTTTACGGTAAGCTCATATTGTTGAGGGTTTTCTGCAATTTCACTTACCAGCACTCTCCCACTTTCCACCGTAACAGACACTTCATCTTCCCCATTATAAGCTTTTACATTAAAAGAAGTCCCCAATACTTTAATTTTTATATGGTTGGTATTGATAATAAATGGTCTGTTTTCATCTCTCTCAATATCAAAATAGGCTTCTCCCGTCATGCTTACTTCTCTATTTTCACCCTTGAACTGTTGCGGAAAACTCAATCGGCTATCGGCATTCATATGGATAAAACTCCCGTCAGAAAGCGTAAAAGAACCTTTTTTCCCCGGAGGAATAATTCTTTCTTCCATACTTATTACTGGAGCGGTTTCTTCTGTTCCGGTATTTTCATTTGAATAGTTCCAGTACAAATAGGCAAATCCTCCAATTAAAATAAAACTGGCTGCCATTCTGTAGGCTACCTTCCAGGAATTAATAAATCGGTTTTTATTGTTGATGGAAGAGGCGGTAATTTTTTGTGCTTCATTCCTAAGTTTTGGGTTAGGAAATTTAACTTCGGGATTTTCCTCTTCAGAAATGGTTAGTTCATTGAAATAACCATGGAGCACTTTATCGTATTCTTCTTCTACAGCTTTTTGGTTAAATCCTTTTAAGAACAAATCAAGGTCATCTTTCCCAATTTTATTGGAAAGGTAATCCTCAATCAATTGCTTTATTTTTGCTTTTTCCTGATTCATCTTAGTTTAAAAAAATCAATAAGCCAGGTACCTCAACTAAATCTTTATGAACAGATTCCGTTTGTGACCTTTAATACTACTATTACTTTGGAAAGGGAAAGATGGACTATCAGAAAAATAAATAATCTGAAGAAAATTTATTTATTTTTTAAAATATAGAGAAAATTAGCACCATAATGAGGCTAATATCTACATGGGTTTTCAAATGATGTTTGGCTTTAATAAGTTGGTTTTTCACCGTATGAATGGAAATATTCAGTTGTTCGGCAATTTCTTTATAAGATTTTCCGCCTTCATAGCGTAACTGCAAAATATGTTTCCTTCCATTTGGCAGGGTATCTACAGCCTTTTTCAAAGATTCAAATACGAGCGTCTCATCTTCCTCTTCATCTAATTCCTGTAGCAGTTTAATTCTTTGCCAAAGGTCTGATTTTAATGATTCATTACGCTTTACTAATTTGAAAAAATCATATGCTTTATTTCTTAAGCAGGAAAAAAGGTAGGATTTAAAACTTGCCTCAGTGTTTAACCTGGACCGTTTTACCCATAACTGTAAAAACACATCCTGAACCATGCCTTCTGCTTCATCCCTATCCTTCAGTAAGGAATAACAAAATTTGAAAGCAGGGGCTTTGTAGGCAACATAGAGTTGCTCAAAAGCGTTACTACTCCCATTTTTTAATTGGCAAAATAGTTTTTTCTCGTCAAGATTCATATCAGTTATTAAAAGACTTCCCTTTTTGCAAAGGTCGGAAAACCATCAATTCATAATTAATTTTTTGTATTACTTTTCTATTAAATAATTCCCATTTTCCTATTAAGAGGATATTGAAAATTTTAATACTGGTTATTCTAAAATTACCTACGAAAGCATTAAGTTAAACCGCCTTATCTCTTAAGAATTTCAAAGCAAAGTTTAATAGATGCAGGTTCTGTAAGGTACAAATTAGGAAAAGAAATTATGTAAAGCAATCATTTTTATGTTAACAGTTTAATTTTACTATTAACTAAACATGAGCATTGATTTGGTAAAAACCTGCAATGGAATAAGAAAAAGACTGTAATTAACCCAATTAATTCAGATATTTAATAAAAATTCAGGACTTTCTTTTAAAAAAAAATTATTTCAAAACTTTAGCCAATTCTTCTTTACCAATAGGCTTTTCTAAAAATCCATTCACACACTTAAAAGAAAGGGCTTTGGTTTTATCCCGTGGGTTAATTGAGGTAGTAAAAACGACTACAATAGTATTTGGATGTTTGCTAAGAAAGGTTTTATCATACTTTTCCAAAAATTCAAATCCATCCATGATTGGCATAATTAAATCCACCATAATCAATCCGGGGAAGTTATTTTTAGCATTACTCAAATATTCCAATGCTTCCTTCCCATTTCTCTTCTCTGTAGGCACCAGATCAGGAAACCACTTTTTGATTAACCTGGAGGTTACCATTGTTTCAATATCCTGGTCTTCTATGATCAGATAATTATTATTATCCATATTCTGGTGTTATTTGTTTAGTATTGTGGGCTATAAACGGCAAATATCTAGAATCAATTCCTAGAAAAAAAGTAAAGCGGGCCTTATCGAAGCAAATTATACTTCAAAATACAATAAATAGCTCTGAAACCATCCCTCATTCCTATTTTTTTCCCCTCTGCATAAGTTCGCCCGTAATAAGAAACTCCCACTTCGTAAATTCTAATGTTTGGAATTCTGGAAATTTTGGCGGTGACTTCGGGATCGAATCCGAATCTCCTTTCTATTAAATTGATTGATTTTAAATGGCTGCTTTTAAATAATTTATAACATGTTTCTACATCAGTAAGGTTGAGGTTTGTAAACATGTTCGATAAAAATGTCAAAAATTTATTCCCTCTTGAATGCCAGAAAAACAAAATCCTATGTGGATTACCCCCTATAAACCTTGAACCGTACACCACATCTGCAAAATCATTAATGATTGGTTTTAATAATCTGTTAAATTCCAGGGGAGAATATTCCAGATCGGCATCTTGGATAATCATATAATCTCCAGTAGCCTCTCTTATTCCAGTATGTAAAGCAGCTCCTTTTCCTCTATTCTTAGAATGTTTAAAATATTTAAGATCAAAATCTGAATATTTTTTTATGTAAGAAAAAACAACCTCTTCAGTATCATCTAATGAAAAATCATTTATAAGTACAACCTCCTTTTGAATATTTCCAATTAGATTCACCTCTCGAATGGCATCTAATACTTTGGCAATAGTTGTGGCTTCATTGTAGGCGGGTATAAGAATTGATAGTTTTGATATTTGCATATAATCTCTGTATAATTTGACAAAATAGCAATCTGCTAAAAGTCAGCCAATTGATGGTAAGTTTAGAACCATTAGAATATTGCTCATTCAAAAGGTCTAAAACCGGGAGTGTTTACAAAAGCCAACAGTTCTTTGTCTCCACCTGAATCTCCATATCCAAAAAGGGTGGAATAATTACCAATATTATATATCTCTTTTACCCGGTTTACTTTTTCAGGCCCATAACAATTTTTTGAGGCCAATTTCCCAGTAATTTTACCATCCTTCACCTCTAGTTTGGTCCCTATACAGTTTAATCCCATTTTATCGCACCAGGGTTTTACCCAATTTTCAGCCGAAGCGGATACAATGGTGATCTCATCTCCATTTTCCCGATGTTTTTTAATGGCTTCCACCGCTTTGGGCCGAATCATGTCCGTTAATTTCTGGTCTGAAAAATCCAGGCAAAGCCGATTAAATTTTTCCAGACTTAATCCCTTAAAAAAATAGGTTAATACTTTTTCTTTAGCCTTCCAATTAGGGTAAACTTTCAGTTTAAAAGCTACCAGAAACGGAGAAAGTAATAACATTCCGAAGTAAAAATTTCCTTTCCCCACCTTAAATTTTATAATTTCTAAAAAAGTATCTTTTGTGGTAATGGTACCATCAAAATCGAACAAAGCCAGGTTTTTCAAGATTAGTTATCTTTTTAGATTTAATGTTTGACCTAAAATTATAGTCTCCTTTCCAATAAGCCAAAAATCCTGAACCTGAAGTTTATAGTAGTTTGTTCTTACAGAAATTACAGTTTTGTTTTAGCCAAAATGAAGTGTAATTTTATTCTTTATTTGACCGGTAAATCATGGAATTAATAAAAATATATCAAGGTAATGTCATCTCTGCCAGAGACTTATATGAGTTTTGCGAATCCAAGGAAAGATTTTCCAAGTGGTTCATCCGAATGCTTAGTTATGGTTTTACGGAAGGGAAAGACTATACCCCGTACCAAAAAGTACACCCCCAGAACAAGCAAGCTTTAGAGGATTATTACCTTACACTTTCCTGTGCCAAAGAGATCAGCATGTTACAGCGGTCTGATAAGGGAAAACAGGCCCGGCAGTATTTCATTAAGGCTGAAGAAACTCTTTCAAAACTTAAGGCAAACAAAAGATTTGAATACTGGGATAAACTTCAGGAAGTAAGAGGAGAATTGCTTAATTACCTTCTGGAAAAAGGACATACCCAGGAAAATTTCATGCAAATTGACTACGAAGGCAGGAAAGTATTGTTCAATGGTGAACCCCTACCCGATGAAGTTTTACCCAATATTTTGCTGACAGCCAGAAGTTTTGCGGTGGAAATTTCCAATGAAATCCTCAAAAAATCAGATGAAACCGATTTAGATAAAATCACAAATCTGCATAAGGACAATCATCATGAAATACGGGAGGTGCTTCAACAAAAAACCGGGAAATTACCGGAGAATCACCATCCGGAACAGGATATTAAAAAACTGGATAAATAATTAGCAAAAAAAGGGAGATGCAGAGTCCTTCTTCAAAGAAAAAGAAGACCCTGCTGGGAAAATGGTTTAATCCCTCCTTTACTTTTCAAAAGGTGTGAATATTTTTCTGATTCTTTCCATTTCCGTGGCTAAATCCATACCTTCAATTGGTGGGGCTTGTTCTATAATTAAATAACCTGTGTAATTTTTTTCAACCAAAGCTTTTATAATCTTCTCTCCTTTGGTAACTCCCTGGCCGTATGGAACAGTTTTGTACTTGCCAAACTCAATGGTATCTTTTATATCTACATGATTAATTTTTTCATGAAATTCTTTCACAACCTCCAGATTATCCACACTCGCTCCATCAAAATGCCCCATATCCAGGCAGACCCCAATGTGGCTTGAATCTACCTGATCGAATATGGCCTTATAATCATCTATATTTTCAATATTATTATTCGCATGATTTTCCACTGCAATCACCACATCCATTTCTTCAGCCACTGGCGCAAGGGCTTTTAAAGCTTCAATTACACTCTCTAAACCTCCGGCTGTTCCCCTTTTCGATCCGGTGAACTTTACCCTCCGGCAACCCAGTTCTTTTGCCTTTTCCATTAGCCACATTTTATGCCCTACGTCTTTACCTACATGCCCGCCAAAAGAAGTTCCCTGTAAACTGATGGGACGAAGACCGGTTTCGTAACACCTATCCATAATGGAAGAAATTCCTGACGGAGTAAAATTTCGGGAATACCACACATTAAATTCTATATTTTTAATGCCAGTTTTAGGTACAATTTCAAATACGTTTTTAAAATTTTCATCTCCAAAGCCATCCAGGCAAATTGAGGCAATGGCTAACTCAATTCCCTTTCTTTTATCAATATCGGCAAGTGAATTTTTTTCATTAGATTTTCCCTGAGCAGCCAAACCAAGCCCCATTCCGGCTAACATTGTGGATGTATTTTTCACGAAAGCACGCCTGTTAATTTTTGAGTCCATAGTCAGTAGTAATTTATTTCAATTCAGTTAAATAAGCGATTAAATTTTTTAATTCCTTGGCAGTGAGGTTGTTTTCCAAACCTTCCGGCATTAGGGATGAGGGGGTAATTCCATAATCCAATGGTTCCTTGTAAGTCACAAACTCTCCATTGCTTCCCATTAACTCTACATTTTTGAAGCCCACATCTATCTGCCTTCCATAATGCATTTTTCCATCCGCTGATTTCACAAACCAACCCTGCCATTCCGGAGCGATTTCCGCAGAGGGTTCAAGAATTGCTGTAATAAGCTGTTTTTTGGTTTTGCTGCTTCCAATGTGTGATAAATCCGGACCAAAATCCCCTCCCCAGCCATTTACTTTATGGCAGGNCTGGCACTGGTTTCTTTGTTGCTGAAAAACAAACTGACCTTTTACCGGATCACCTTCTCCTTNATTCAGAAAATCCTCCCATGATTTATCATTTTGAGGACGNTTTTCTTCCGGGGTAAATTCNCTACAAAAATTCCANATTTTTGCCAGNTTNCCTTTTTCAGTTTTCGAGTTGATTATTTCCTGAAGATCAGTTTTCATCTCCTCATTATTGGCACAACGGCATAAATATCTGATGGCATTTTCTTCAATCAATTCATCATTGACAGCCTTTAATAATGCCGATATTTCCTCACAATAATCTCCGGGTTGTACACTTAGNGAAACAAGTGCCTGTGCCCTGATTAATCTATCCTCATTTTCATTGAGAGCCGTTTTTAAGATAGCATTGGCTGCTTTTTCATCAATAGTTTTCTTAAATTTTTGAAGAATAGCTTGCTTTAAAACCGGGGAAGAACCTTCCAATAATCCGGCTAATGTTGTTATATCCACCTCTGCATTAGGGAGTAAAGGCAATGCCTCCGCCCTGATAGCATCTGACAGTTTGGAATTCCCGACAATTCCACTCAGGTAACCAGCTGGTAATTCCCTTTTCAGACTTTTGGAAGAAGTCTCAGCCTGTTCCTTATAAGCCTGAATAAAGGCTGGCTGCAAGTGCCTGATGGTGGAAAGATAAGTTTCAAATAAGGCTGAGGTAATTTTTCCTTTTGCCAAAGCCACCTCCACATCTGATTTGAGATCAGTTCTGGATTTTTTGGCTATGTAAATAAGGGTGATTCTTCTGACCTCTTCGTTTTGATCTACCAGCAAATCCTGCAAAATTTCCCTTTCCAAAGGTTTATCCAATTTTGAAAAAACCAACAGTGCCTGCAAGCGAAGCTCAGCATTTTCATCATTTATCCAAGTGAGTAAATTAGCTTCGTACTCAGGTTTTTGAAGGACAAATCTGGCCCGGGCTTTTAAAAATTCATCATTAGAAATTAAAGCATTTTTTAGCTGATCAACAGTGGAAAGATCGTCATTTTCTCCAAAGTATGTAGTGCTGGATTCCAGACTGGCAAATGCTACTTTTCTGTTGTCAGAATTCGGTTGTGCTTTAGCCGATAATTTCCAGATTTTACCTTCTCCGTGATTTGGATACTGCCTAACCACCCAGTCGGTAAAGTAAACTTCTCCCCTGCTATTGGCAGCAAAAGCCACCGGATGAAAGGAACTGTCTCCCTGTATCAAAACTTCGGTTTTGCCTTCCACTGAAATCCCCCTTTCTTTTAAGGGTATACTTACAATATTGTTTTCCTCCCAAATCGCAGCAATAATATTTCCGTTATATTTTTCAGGTAAATTGGTGAAACTGGCATCCATTAATCCGCATGGGGCTTCTCCTAAAGCTGCGGCATAAGGCAAAGTTCCGGGTAATTCCCCATTCCATGCCAAAAAAGGATGCACACCTGAACCTCCATAAATAGACTGATAGCCATAAACCCCACCAGGAACCACATCAATCAATCGGTTTGGTCCCCGGCTGTCCGGGTCATTATCGGTAAGCAATAATTTCCCCTTACTCGAAAATTTTACATTAAATGGATTCCAAAATCCGGTAGCCACCTCTTCCAACTGACTCCCATCCGGCTTGCACCGCATTACATTTCCCCCATCGCCATAGCCTTCCAACTTCGATCCATCCGTTCCTTTTATCTCCCAGGAATAGCCTCCTGTATTTCCCCTTGAAATATACAGCCAACCATCCGGGGAAAGGGTAATCCCTAAAATTCCGGCATGATCATACACATTTTCAGGGCGTGTCATAGTCAATAAATCGGTTCTTACATCACTTCGTCCATCATGATCAGTGTCCTGGAAAGCAGTGACTTTATTTTTCTGGGTCAGGTAAATGGTATGGTGATCATACCACAGGTTCATCCCGTCCAGAATGCTATCGGCATAAATAATCCATTTCTCGGGAACACCATCTTTATTTTCATCCACGCCTTTTTTGATTCTGTCAAATTTGGGACCCTGATAATCTTTGGGTGGGGTATGTGTATGAGATTCGAGAAAATACAAATTATCGTCCTGATCGATGGTCAGCCCAATAGGTGTCCTCACATTGGGGCTGGAATCTATCAGGGTAAGCGCCAAACGCTCATCCAGCACTTTAGGGTAATTGGAATTATTGGCGACTTGTTCTTTTTCTTCACAACTCATTAAAATTGATGAAAAACTGAAAATGAACAGGCATAATCTGGTCATAAATCCTCTGTGAGGAGTAAGGAGTAATTGCATTTTTTTTATGATTAGTCATTAATTACAAATAAAGTTGGATGTTTACAGCTCATACTTCCAGAAATATTGCGCATTCACTTTTTGTAATTCCTGGTATTGGTCATCCTTATCGTTATACTTTGCTTTTAATTGAAGCATTTCTTTTTTCAGTTCTTTTGCGATTTCTGCATAAGCCGGATCGCCATATACATTTTGATTTTCATGAGGATCTTTTTTGAGGTCAAACAACTCCCACTCAGGAGGAACAGGATCGTATTCGGTTTGGCCCAATGGCAAACCATAAAAATAAATCAGTTTAAATTCCGGGGTTCGAATCCCATAATGTGCGGTCACATCTCTGTGCAGTAAATGTTGCCAGTAGTGGTAATACATGGATTTCCGCCAATTTTCAGGGGTTTCTCCCTTTAGTAAGGGCACAATACTTTCTCCTTGCATTTCCTTAGGAACTTCTCCTTTTCCCAAATCGATTAAGGTTGGGGCAAAATCCGGGTTAATCACAAAATCTTTATTTACCGCTCCTTTTTGGATCATTTTTGGATANAATTACAACTTAATCATTATGAAAAGCAATAGATTTAATTTAACGATACTATTATTTATAGCCTTTATTTCCCAATCAATGGCTCAGGAAGCCTCTAGTGAATCGGTAAATATTGGGAAAAGTCTGGGTTTATATGTATTTCCTTCAAAAGGCCAGGATGCTGCTACTCAGGATGCCGATGAGTTGGAATGTTACAAATGGGCTATGAGCGAGACCGGTGTTGACCCCATCAATCCCCCCCAGATCCAGGCCGAACAGGTAGACAGATCAGCTGATGGATCGGCTGTAGTTGGAGCTGCCAGAGGGGCTGCTGCAGGAGCCGCTATCGGAGCCATAGCCGGAGATACAGGAAAAGGAGCTGCCATTGGAGCTGTGGTAGGAGGATTAAGAGGAAGAAGAGCCAAAGCTTACGGTGATGCTGTGGAACAACAACATAATAACGCAGAAGCTGAAGCCCAACAAAAAGAATTGATGGCCAATTTTAATAAGGCTTACAGTGCTTGCCTGGAAGGAAAAGGATATACCGTAAAATAAAAATGAATAAAATATTGAATTAAATTCCACAAAAATTGAGCATTTAAGATGACAATAAGTGGTCAAATTGGATTTTTTGCAAAAAGCTATCATTTGCTGTGGGCATTAATTTGGTCTGCAATTCCATTATGGCCATTCTGTGTTTTAGGACAAGAGAATTCATCTCCTGCCACAACTAATCAATTATGGATGGACTATAATTTTAAATATAAATTATCGGATCGGTTCTCTTTAGCTGGCCCTATAGGAATAAAAACTATTTTTCCCAGGAGCTGGAGCAGGTATTATATCAGCCCGGAAATTAGGTATACCCCTCCAAAACTAATGCTCAAAAGCCTTCAATATCATGAGGAGTTACGGGCCGGAATTGAGTTTTATTATAATAATAATTTTGATGGGACTAATGTAGTTGAAGTTTCCCCCTATCAGGGATATAGTTTAACCTGGCCAAACAATCAAAGGTTAGCCCTTGGCCATTACCTAAAATTACGCGAACGCTTTCAATTTGATACAGAAAAATGGGAGAAAACCTTTGGACTTAAACTCAGCTATGAAATTACTTTTACCTTAAAATTTCAAGGAGACATTTGGGAATATGGAAAGGGTTTCTACTTACCAGTGAGCATGAAGTTTTACTGGAATCTTATCGATGCAGCTGTATTTAATAATGTATTCAGAATAACCCCGGGCTTGGGATATCAGATATCTCCTGGATGGAAATCAGCTTTCCTTATAGGATATAACAGAACAAGGAATGGGGTTGACGAACAATTTAAGACTAACGATGTCATTTTCCGCCTTCGGGTTTATCATTCATTAGTGAATAAAAAGAAATCATGATGCTAATTAATTTTAAAACAAAAGTTTTCCTTAAGGCATTTGTCATCACAATATTGTCTACCATATTATGGTATTCCAGCCATGCCCAAAAACAAAATATTACTGACTCTCTCTCTCATGATATCATTGAGAATATTTATAAGGAGGAGCCAAATACTTTAGAAACTGAAGGAGATAGTATCAAAAAACCTTCTTTTAATGGATACCCTTATGCATTTTATACTCCAGAGAGCAAATTAGCATTCGGAGCAGGGGGGATTTTTATTTTTTACGGGGGAAAGGAAAAAGACCTTCGGCCGTCCAAAGTCGGATTTGGAGGATATTATTCTACTAACAATCAGTATAAAATAAGCCTTAACCCCAGTCTATATTTTTTTTCGAACAGACTGTATATTGAGGCTCCAATCAGTTATGGTTACTTTGTTAATAAATATTGGGGTATTGGTGACAATACAAAGGATTATGCTGATGCAAGTTATTCGATCAATACCTTTTCTTCGACCTTAATTGTACAGATACCCCCAAAGATGTTTTTGGCAGATCGGACCGGAATTATTTTCGAATACGATAATACCGAAATTGTGGACAGGTTCGATAATGAACTTTTGCTAAATGATACCCTGCCCGGTCATGATGGCGCCACCCTGTACGGCCTTGGAACAGACCTGGTGTGGGATACCCGTGATAATATTTTTTTCCCAAATGAAGGTGGGTACCAATACTTTAAAGTGGTTTTTTATCCAGGTATCAGTGATTACACATTCGCAAAAATGGAACTTGATATGAGGGCATATCGTGCCATTTCTCCAGATCATGTATTTGCCTTCAATTTTTATGTAGAATCAGCTTTGGGGGAAACACCTTTTTACCGCTTGCCTGCCTTGGGTGGCCAAAAACATATGCGAGGATATTTCAACGGGCGATATCGGGATAATTTTTATGGAATGATTCAGGCAGAATACCGTCAATATTTCTGGAAAAGGTTGGGCTTTGTAGTTTTTGGTGGAGCCGGAAATGTAGCCTCAAATATGATTGAATACAACTTTGATAATCTAAAATACAGTTTTGGAGGAGGCCTTCGCTTTTTGTTTAATAAAAAACAAAAGGTAAACCTTAGGATGGATATGGGATTTGGTAATGACGGAAACAGAGGGATTTATTTCGGCTTACAGGAGGCATTTTAAAATAACGCTCAATAAATAATAGTAAATACAGAATACTTTATTAATTTTTTTTAAAAATATCAATATTTTAAATATATTTTTTTATTAATCATAGATGAATAAAACTAGAAACATGAGACGAAGCATAATTTTATTGGCAGCATTGTTAATGCTTGGACTTTCGACAAATGCCCAGGAGATATTACCGTTTCCACCAACCAAATCAGAGTCAGTAGCTGGTCCAACCATGCAGGAATCAGTTCAAAAAAAGCCTATTGAACCTCAAAGGTTACCCAAAGATGCCCCAAACATCCTAATTATATTAATTGATGATGCTGGGCCAGGAACTGCAAGTACATATGGTGGAGAAATTCAAACGCCAAACCTTACCCGAGTAGCGAATTCAGGGGTTTCTTTCAATCGATTTCATTCAACAGCGATGTGTTCACCAACCAGAGCTTCATTACTCACCGGACGGAACCATACACGTGTGGGAAATGGACAGATTGCCGAGCTTGCCAATGACTGGGACGGCTTTAGTGGGACTATACCAAAATCAAGTGCTACATTGGCTGAGGTTTTGAAAGATTACGGTTATAATACAGCTGCCTGGGGTAAATGGCACAATACTCCAGCTGCACAAACTACTTCAAAAGGGCCATTTGATTATTGGCCAACAGGGTATGGTTTTGAATATTTTTATGGATTTTTAGCAGGGGAAGCGTCACAATATGAACCCTCAATGGTAAGAAATACTACTATAGTTGAAACACCGGAAAAACTCGATGATGGTAGCCCTTACCACCTCACTGGTGATATTGCTGATGATGCTATTCAATGGTTGAGAGAGCAACAGGCATTTGCACCTGATAAACCATTTATGATGTATTGGGCAACAGGTGCAGTTCACGGTCCACATCATGTTCCAACTCAGTGGGCAGACAAGTACAAAGGCAAATTTGACGATGGTTGGGATGCTTACCGCGAAAGAGTTTTCAAAAGACAAAAAGAAATGGGATGGATTCCTCAAGATGCTGTACTTACTGAACGTGCTAAAACTATGGCTGCATGGGAGTCTATTCCCGAAGAGGAAAAGCCATTCCAACGAAGATTAATGGAGGTATTTGCAGGTTATGGAGAACATGCTGATCATCATGCAGGACGTATTTTAGATGAACTTGAAGAGCAGGGTCGGTTAGACAATACACTTGTGTTTTATATCTGGGGTGATAATGGTTCCAGTGCAGAAGGGCAAAATGGGACCATCAGTGAATTATTGGCTCAAAATGGCATTGCCACCCAAATAAAGGATCATTTGGATGCGCTTAATGAATTAGGAGGTTTAGAAGCTTTGGGTACAGAAAAAACTGATAATATGTATCATGCTGGATGGGCATGGGCAGGCAGTACACCCTATAAAAGTACCAAATTGGTAGCCGCTCATTTTGGAGGGACACGTCAGGCCATGGCAGTAAGCTGGCCCAAAAATATTGCAGCAGATAAAACTCCACGATCACAGTTTCATCATGTTGCTGATGTAGTACCTACAGTATATGATATATTAGATATTGAATTGCCAAATTTGGTTAATGGTGTACCTCAGGATCCGATTGATGGAATCAGTATGGAATACACCTTTAAAGATGCAAATGCTAAAGGACAACGAACCACCCAGTTTTTTGACATTATGGGAAGTAGAGGGATTTACCATGATGGTTGGTATGCTTGTACATTTGGCCCCAGAACACCTTGGGTTCCAGGAATGCCAAACATTGCAGAATGGGACCCCAGAGATGATAAGTGGGAATTGTACAACCTTGAAGAAGATTGGACTCAGGCTAATGATCTGGCAGAAAAAATGCCCGAAAAACTTCGAGACATGAAAGAACTCTTCATGATTGAATCTACGAAGAATAAGAACCTTCCCATTGGTGGAGGACTGTGGGTTTTGGCACACCCAGGCGACAAGCCTTCTCCCCCCTACACCGAATGGACATTCACAGGAAAAATCACTCGTATGCCAGAATTTACGGCCCCAGCAATTGGGAATAAAAACAATACGATCAATATGGAGGTAGAAATGCCCAGAAATGCAAATGGAGTACTGTACGCTATTGGAGGTTTCTCAGGTGGCCTGTCACTTTATATGAAGGATGGTTACTTGAATTATGAATATAATTTGTTCGAAATTGAAAGAACAAAAATGAAATCTCCCCAAAAAATACCCGCTGGTATGACAAAGATTGAGGTGAACAGCTCATTCCAATGGACACAGCAAAGAACACTTGAAGGTCATGTCAAAATAAAGGTAAACGGAAAAGAAGTAATGAGTGGAGTCATTCCACGTTGTGCTCCCTTAACGTTCACTGCAAATGACTGCCTGGACCTTGGTAGTGACCAGGGATCTCCAGTTTCTGAGGCTTATATTGAAAAGAAACCATTTGAATTCAATGGAAAGCTGAAAACTACTCATATCAAGTATGATGGAAAGTAAGAGGATACTTGATTAATATATAAAATCAACTGTAATCTAAATTAGAAATTCAATGGGCCTCAAGGCTCATTGAATTCTCCAATAGTATTTCATTTTTTTTGAAATATACTACCTATTCATTACTAACAGTACCAGCCGTTTTGATACATTTAAATTAATTCATCATAGTTTCAAATATATCGATATTCCCCCACCCATGCTGAATTATAAAGTTATCTGGATTTCATCGGTATTAATTTCAATAGTAGTAACTACCGGCTATGGACAATTATCCAGAAAAACGCAGGAAGTTTGGCCTTCTGTGAAGGTTTATTATAGGTTAAATGAACAGTTAAGGCTTTATGCAACAGCTGGAGGGACCAAATTGGATTCTTCAAGTTATACTGATGGATCTTTAGGCATTTTTATGGATGTATTCAGTTTTCCTGTCTTGAACATTAGGGGTATTGATCATTTTGATGAACTTCCTGGTAAGTATTTTCGGTTTAGGTTAGGGTATCAATTCACTGCATCACCGCCAAACAAAGAAGATCCTTTTGAGGAAAGTTTATTTGTAGCGCAAACTGATGGACGCTTTATCATTCCATTTGACATTGTTTTCTCTTGCAAAAACAGGATTGATCTGAGGTTTAAAAACCAGGACTTCAGTGCCAGATATCGACCAATGTTATTATTTGAAAAAAATTTAAAAACCGATTTTTTATTTTTCATGGCCTCCTGTTTCATTGAGTATTACGCAAACTTTGGACAAAGTAATTTGAACAGATTTCGGCTACAATTAGGTTTGGAATTCAAAATAACAAAGGAAATAAATTATAAAACTTTTTGGAATCATCAATTTGCCAATGACCCTTCTATTCAAAGGGTAGATGCCTTTGGGATGTCACTTAAATTTTACTTTCAAAGATTTTAGACCTTTAACTGGAATAATGGCTAATGTGCAGAAGAAGGCATTGGAAATTATTAGGTAATAAAAATCTAGGAATAAGTACTTTTCATTAAAATGGGAAGAGCTTTCATAGAGTAAAAGCATAGAATTATTTAAAAGTAATTAACGTAAGCCAAAAAGTTCTACCATAAAAATTATCGTTTAGTAATATACTGAAAAACAATTCCAAAATGGCACTTAGAATTAGGGAAATAAACTACCTAAAAATTCTGTTTAAAATACAGAAACTCCAGATATTTAAAATCCTATGAAAAATAAATCGACTTACAAATACGGTATAATTTCAGGCACACTAATACTTATTATGGGAATTTTAGGCCTAAATGGAATTGGGAATGAATATTTAATTCCATTTGAAGTATATGTAGCTGGTGGAATAGGAATATTGGGATTCAATATTTGGAAATTATTGAATTCATCCTCAACACCTCAGGATGAAAACCCTTAGATTTCCTTCAATCTAAAATGTAAATAACAGTTTAGAAACGGTTTCCACAAAGGTTATGGAAACCGTTTCAATTTTTATTAATTACCTATTTTCAACAACCAAAAACCGACCTAGTGATCATTTTCTTTATTCTGAAACCCCCAGAATAAATTGCCGGTTTCTCACGATAATAACATGGTGTATGAGGTAGGCCATTTTGTTGGAAAAATTAATGAAGGTATCGGTGGCCTGCCCAATAATTCTAGAACCACAGAAATTGACCTTCCTTCATCGGTAAAATGCATCAAAAAGATTAGAAATTATTAGATTAGGGAAAACAAAAACACATGGTGAGTAAAGTAAGCAAGTGTGCTTTATTCGGTAGATACCCCAATTTGAGAAAATGATGAGAAAATTATATTACATTTTGATTTTTTTACTATCAGTTACCTCTTGCCAATCTCAACATAATAAAATTGACACAAATAAAAAAGTTGGTGGACCATGTGAGGGTTGTGAGGCAATTTATGAATTTGGCAACCAAAGATTAACATCTATTGATACGCTTCCCGATTTTAAGCAAACTGAACCAAAATTAAAACTGACAGGAACCGTATTTGAAAAAGATGGAAAAACGCCAGCCGAAAATGTAATTTTATACATCTATCAAACCGACAGAAAAGGACTTTACGCTACAAAAGGCAACGAGAAAGGCTGGGCAAAACGGCACGGATATATTCGTGGCTGGATTAAAACAGATAAATCAGGCAAGTACACATTTTACACTTTTAGACCCGCACCTTATCCTAACGGATTAGAACCCGAACACATACACATCACCGTAAAAGAGTCAAATAAGAATGAATACTATATTGACGAATTTGTGTTTGAGGACGACCCAATGTTAACACCAAATGAAAGAAATGAATTAGAAAACCGTGGTGGTTCGGGAATAGTGCAACCAATTCTAAAAGACGGTATTCTAACTGCAAATCGAAATATCGTTTTGGGCTTAAATATTCCAAACTATGAATAAGCATTTTTTAATAATCACATTTTTAATTTCCTTAAGTTCTTGTATTGGCAAACATGATTCAGATGCTCAAAAAGCAACTATAACAGAGAAAAATCAAGAAATTGAATACCAAAGAACAGGCGACACAATAAGAATTGACCTCACGAAATCTAATATTCATTGGAAAGGGACCAAAATGAGTGGAGCGGGAAAACATGAGGGCAAAATTGAATTGAAAAGTGGTTTTCTTATAATAAATAATAAGCAGTTAATAAGCGGAAATTTTGTGATTGATATGACTACAATCGGAGTGACGGACATTCCAGAACACGAACCCATTCCGAGAAATAACTTGAATAACCACCTAAAAAGTCCGGACTTTTTTGATGTAGAGAAGTTTCCGACATCTGAATTTCAGATTACAAATGTCCATCCTGTAAGCTCAGACAGTTTACTAATATCCGGAAATTTGACTTTGAAAGATATAACTAAGAGCATTGGATTTGGAGCCAAATATCAGGGAAAATCATTCAAAACAAGATTTACTTTTGACAGGTTCCAATGGAATATTGCGTATGAAGGAAATTTTGCAGATAAAACATTAGTGGATAAGGATATTGAACTAACAATTAATTTAAAAATGGAATAGAAACTGGGGCAGAATAAAGGATCAAATTCCCCTGGTTCCGGGGGATCTTACTGATTTGGTAATTTCGATTTTTCATAATTCGTTTGGAAATTATAGATGGCCTTTATTCATTTATTGTGGCATAATGAAAACTATCAAAAAGTTGAGGCACAATAAGCAGTGGCCAGAAATATGGCTGAAGCTCTTTTTCTCCCTGAAAGTGTAGGTAAAGACAGCAGAAATTTACATACATGTAGCAGTAAAAGGTATCAGAAAAATTAAAAGTTTATTAGATTAGCCCGTATAAGAATATTGCGAGTATCAACTACTCTTAGTAGTGGTAGTTAGTAAAATGTTATAGCCAAATAATACAATGAATCTCGAACAGACTATTCACAAAATCGGAGAATCTTACCATCCATTATCTATTGAATGCCAAAGGAAATTTATAGAGAATTCTAAGCTAAACTTTTTAAAAAAAGGAGAGATTGTTGTGCGAGACGGAGAGTACTCAAAAAAGGCCTATTTAATTATTGAGGGATGTGCAAGGGCATATTACTTGAAAGATGGCAAAGACATTTCAGACTGGTTTACTTTTGAGAACCAGTTTATGGCTTCCATAATAAGTTTTTTTAGTGAAGAGCCCAGCCCCCATTATGTAGAATTTGTAGAAGATTCGACCGTTTTGGAGTTTTCAAAAGATACGGTTGACTTTCTTTCAAGAAAACACCACGATTTTGAGCGGTTTATTAGCAAGGTGGTTACCGAAACGATGCTGGGTCTTTGTGAAAGGCTGCATACCATACAATTTGCAAAAGCAGATGAAAGGTATGATCGTTTAATTACCATTTACCCAGACATTACCCAAAGGATTCCATTAACTCATATTGCCTCCTATTTAGGTATAACTCTAGAGACATTAAGTAGAATAAGAAGCCACAAAACTCGAATTTGATCTATATCAAATGATAAAACTTCCATTCAAGTGATCTTTGTAAAAAGATTTAAAAATGGAAGAAAACAAAACCCAACAAAAATCGATTTTGGGAAATTGGTGGTTACCCATCAGAAAATGGTTTTACCCCGCTTGGTTTATCTATGAAATTTCAATATGCTTTTATGATTACGGACTTTCAGTCTATAGTTATTTTATGGAGTATCACAATTCTATAGGAGCATTTGGCGCTCAAGCCTTATCCATTTTTTGTGGTGTAGCCACATTTGTTATTTGTACATTCTACCTTACCGTACCCGCGTGTATGCTTCTGTTTAAGTTCTTTAATACAAAGAATATATCAGACAACCCTGTTGAAGAAAGAATAAAACATTATCTCTGAGTATGAGTAAATGATGAATGCAAATCTAATTATTGCAGGAATACTTCTGATAGTACTTATGAAAATGTGCTATCATTTGGTGACGGCAATTGTGATTGCTCCGGTAAAATTATTAACGAGGACTTTTTGAAAAAAATCAATCAAACTTTAAGGAGTAATATTTTGGTAACAGAATTAGAATAAAAAGGCGGTTAAAAAAAGTAGAAAACCCGGACTGAAGAATTAAGGATTCTCGGCTACAGCCTTTAATAAATTACAATCATTTAATCCAGTAAATAGTATGCCCAAAAAATCTAAAATAGAGCCAATTCACATTTCAAAAAATGAGTGGTTTAAAACCCAGGAACCACCTAAAGGAGTTCTCGAAGGAGAATATTATGGATTTAATTGCGTCATCATCCGCTATTCAGTTGACGAAATCGGGAAAGGTCCAAATCTCCATGTCCATCCCTACGATGAAATATTTCACATACTAAAAGGGAAAGCAGAATTTACAGTTGGTAATAAAAAGTTGATAGCAGAAGAAGGAGACATCATAGTTGGTCCTGCAAACGTGCCTCATGGATATAAGAATCTGGGCCCAGGACGACTGGATTCTGTTGATATTCACCTTAACAGCGAGTGGATTCAATATGACCTCCCACAAGACGGTGAATCATTGACCAAATCAGAGTTATCGTGAGAAATAGGATTTTCACTTGACAGGCAATTAAACTAAAAAATTGAAGCAAATATTTAAGCTCTTCATATTAAGCAACATTGTAATCAAATTAAAAATGAAAGAAATAGACAATAATAACTCGGAAGTGATAAAAAGCTACTTTAGGGCTTTTCAAGAGGGAGATGTAGCAAGTATTTTGGACTCTTTTCACCCCGATTGTTATATCGTTAGTGTAAAAGAAGAAGAACGGCCAAAAAATCAACTCCATGGCATTTATAGAACAAAGGATGAAGCCAAACAATTTTTAACCAATATCTCCAACCTATTTAATACGAAGTCCTTTTATGTAGAACAAGTATCTTCCTATGGAGAGAATATGGTTGTGGCCAATGGCACCTTTTCTCATGAAGTTAAATCCACTGGTAAACTTTTCAATAGCGCATGGGTCCAATTATGCAAAATTAAAGATGAGAAGATAGTAGAATATCGATTCTACGAAGATTCTGCAGCACTAATTACTGCTTCAAAAACGTAACCTTTCCTTGAGCAATAATGAAAATCTCTCTCAATAAGGAGTGAACCGCTTGCAATAATTATGATTAAGGGAATATTGGCGAAAGTATCGCCATTTTTGAAGTTCTTGATAAGATTAAAGTGAACGAAACAGGATGAAGAAAATAACTAATGGTAACATTTTAATATTCCTGGGGATTATACATCCGCTTTTAGGTATTTCTCCTTTTGCTTTTGGAAAACAGTTTGCAGGATTTGCTGATAAATTCTTTTTCAAAATAAGTGAAGGGCTATCCGAATTTCCTATACTAAACGGACAAATGAACTATGAAAATTTTGCAGCATTTTGGTTTTTCTATTTTGGTATTTTACTAATTCCATTAGGGGTTTTGATCAATTACGTTGAAAAAACAAATGGACAAATCCCAAAGAATTTCATTTGGATATATTTGATTGTCGTATTGATTGGAGTTTTTATGATTCCATTCTCTGGAATGACTTTTTTTATGTTGCCACATGCCATTTATATGCTCCTTCAGAGAAAAAACAGGGGCATTAATGAAAATCTATCTCAATAAAGAGTGAATCGCTTGCAATAATTATGATTAAGGGAAAAATTACAGAAGTTGGTATTGAACCTGATTATTTAATCCATAAGCATCTTGAAGAGTCCACCTATGCCGATAATTTTAGGCTTATCTCCCAGGAATTGAATGACCTGCCCGAACCAAAAGATGTAATGATCGCCTTTTTTCTCTCATTTCCTGAATCATTTAAAATTTTACTCCACACCAGAGAATTCATTGCCAAATTACTAGGGCTAAAAACTGCACCAGAAGGCAAGAAAGAATCGAAAATTGAAAAGCTAAAAAAATTCAAAGGTAATATTGGCGACAGTATCGCCATTTTTGAAGTTCTTGAAAAGAATAACAAAGAATTATTAACCGGTCAAAGAGATACTCATCTGGATTTTAAGCTCTCATTTATCGTGTATAAGAATGATGATAAAACTTATATAGAGCTAGTCACTACGGTAATTATAAACAACAACCTTGGGAGAGTTTATTTCGGAATTGTAAAGCCATTTCATAAGTTCTATCTGAAAAGAATTTTAAAAAAAATGGAGCTCAATTTAATAAATAAGACATGGTAGGAATAGCTATTGCCCAAATCGGTCAATATGTAATCTGGATTTAGACCCGAATCAACAAAACCTTGAAACGCAATATCTAACAGGACTAACAATTATAAAACCTTCATTTACAGCAAATAAAAAATGAAAGCCATATTTTTTGCATTAGGCAGTCGAGGAGACATCGAACCTCTTTTTTCCCTGGGTGAATCTTTAAAAAAAAATGACTGGGAGGTTATATACGTTTTTCCGGAACAGTTTAAAGAAATGGTAAAAGAAAGTGGCGATAAGTTCTATGGATTCACCAAAGCGTTTATTGAAGTATTATTAGCAAGTGAAAAATCAAAAATAATCACAAGTCAAAAAGGATCAGGAATCTCAAGAATCAAAACTCTTTTTTCATTGGCCTTTAAGTCAATCAGAATCAATAAAGAAATTACCATCAAACAAAAAGAAATCATTGATTTAGAGAATCCTGATTTTGTCTTTTTCAACCAAAAGTGTGTATATCCCATCGTTTGGGGAATCAAGAACCCTAATAAAGTAATTTTTGTGCATCCTTTCCCTTGCTTTTTGCATCCGGTCGATACACATTCTATCATTGGGTTTTCAGGAGGAGGAAATTACGGTAAATTTTTGAACCGATTGAGTTATAACTTCCAAAGTTTCATCTTATCAATAGCCACTTATTTTACAACAAGGAAACTTTTACGGAAAGATGATGCTTTCAAAACGAATCCTTTTGAAATAAGGAAGTACGTATTGCATAAAATTCGTTCAATATATACCATATCCCCATCCTTTTTCCAACAACCAAACAAATGGGGAGATCATGTAGATGTAATTGGGTTTGCAGAAAGAGATAAGTGTAAGGAATGGAAACCGAAAAAGCTATTGGCAGATTTTCTTGAAAAGTATAAAGAGCAAAAGATATTCTTTATCACATTTGGAAGCATTTCAAACCCTAATCCTGAAGCCAAAACGAGGGCTATTCTTAAAGTTTTAGGAAAGCACAAAGTGCCCACAATAATCAATACTTCATGGGGAGGGTTGGTTGAAGTAAAAAACAACCCAGAGCATATAATATATGTAAACGATATTCCATACGATTGGATTTTTCCAAAAGTTTATGGTGTGGTTCATCATGGAGGCTCAGGGACAACACATTCGGCAATCAAGTACGGTTGTTCCAGCCTGATAATTCCCCATTTCATTGATCAGTTTTTTTGGAGTAAAACTATAGTTGAATTAAAGTTAGGACCTAAGGGACATGCTATCCAAAAACTAAGTGAAAGTAATTTTGAAAAATCGTTCTTAGATCTGATGAACAACGAAGTTTATAAAAAAAATGCAGAAAACATTTCTGTTGAAATGAAACATGAATTTGACATTCATAAGCTGATGAGTAAGTTAAAAAACATTAGCTAAAGCAATATTAATATGTCATTTCTACACTAAACATAATTATGGAAGCTCAATGGATAAAATGGGAATTGATTATAATATAAATCTTAAAATAGAAGAGATGATTAAACGGCTTACAACAAATAAAATCATCCATTAACCACCAAGACCATTTCCCAAAGCATATCTACGGTTACAGAAAGTTTTTATAATTAAGAAAGTAAAACTTGGGCAAATCAATTAGCTGCATTATTTAACCTGAAATCACCAATTTTCGTAGCTGTTAATTTAATACATCACCAATGAATTCAAAATTGCTAAGTCTGTTAAACGAACTTGTAAAACTAAATCCGGAGGAAGAAGAATTAATTACAAGTAGCTTCACTCCTTTAACCTTATCAAAAGGGGATTTCTTTTTAAGGGAGGGGAATGTTTGTAAGTATGTGGGATTCCTAAGAAAAGGACTTGTTCGGTATTTTGTTTTAAAAAATGAGGAGGAATCCACATTTGAATTTACCAAGGAAGGAGATTTTATTTCGGATTACTCAAGCTTTAATAGAAAGGAAAAATCTATTCAAAATATTGAAGCAATTGAAGATTGTGATTTACTGGTTATCAACCAAGAAAAACTACATTATATTTTTAATAATATTCCTAATGGAAACCATCTGGGAAGGTTAATCATTGAGCATAGGTTTGATGTAATGGTTAATCAATTATTAGCAGTTTATATGCAAAACAGTGAACAGCGTTATCAAAAATTCGTTTCGGATTATGCTGATTTAACTCAAAGAATACCCCAATATTTAATTGCTTCCTATGTAGGAGTTCAACCCCCATCATTGAGTAGGATTAGAAAAAGACTTTCAAGGTAATACTATTTCTTAACCTGGGTTAACCAGTCTAAGGCAGGCTGGAGCATACATTTGCTTTGATGTTAAACTTAAATCATAGCAAAAAATGTTGACGATAATATTTATGGTATTTGGATTTTGTTTTGTACTTGAAAGAATTATCCCAGGCTGGAAATTGCCCCAGGTGCCCACATGGACAATCAGAGTTTTAGGTGTAAATTTCATACAACTTGGCATAGTGGTGCTTGCCGGTATTTCCTGGGAAAAATGGCTTTCTTCATTTTCCCTTTTTAGTTTATCAGATTTTACAAACCCCTATCTAGGAGGTGTAATTGCCTATATCATAGCTACTTTTATATTTTATTGGTGGCATAGATGGAGACACACTGTTGACTTTTTATGGACAAGATTCCATCAAATTCACCACAGTCCTCAAAGATTAGAAGTGATTACTTCATTTTATAAACATCCACTGGAAATGACTGTAAACTCTGTAATTGGTAGCTTGCTAGTTTATACCTTACTTGGGCTGGATATAGAAGCTGGAGCCATTTATACCCTTTGCACGGCTTTAGGAGAATTTTTTTATCATACCAATGTGAAAACTCCACAATGGATTGGCTATATATTTCAACGACCTGAAATGCACAGGATTCACCATGAATACGAAAAACATACTAATAATTATGGTGATATTGTCTGGTGGGATATGCTGTTTGGGACTTATGAAAACCCCAAAGAGTTTAAAACATCTTGTGGTTTTGATAATGAAAAAGAACAGCGGTTGTTTGATATGCTAAGATTCAAAGATGTCCATAAAGAATAAAAAAATTGTCTTCAAAAAAAACTCCACCTAGGGTAAGAAAACTCAGGTGGAGTTTTTTTGATTCTGAAGGGAGATGGAATTCTAAGAAATAGTTTTCATAAATTGGATTTTTCATTCGCTGATAACAATACCCCAATTTGTTTTATTTTCAGATCCAGGGTTACCCCTGACAACCATATCAATTACTTATCTAAGTTGGAGACTGGGACACATTATCTTTCCCCCCTTAGGATTACATAATTCTATGGACAATATTTACTTTTCCAGGCTAACACAAAAAGATATCACCAAAAAATATGGCCATCCAATAGATTTAGAATTTAATCCTCAAGGTGAATTCGAAGTAGTAGAAGGAATGGCTGAAAAGCTTATAGTCTATTTAAAAGAAAATCCTTATTAATAGGTTTTGTTGGATGGAAAAATTTTGAGAACTGATTCAGGTAACAAAATGGGTATCGATCTGATAAAAAACATTTTTCGGAGGATGATTTAATTTAAACCAGGGGGTTAATTTTTTTAATTAAGTTTGTGTCAATCTGAATTTTAAGAAAATGGCAGACAAAGAAAAAACTATATTTAAACTAACAAATCCAGAACCATTTAAATGGAAAGGAATTTATGAATAGAAAAAAAGAAGGAGATGAAGGGCGTATTTGGGCAGTTTTTGCCACTTCAAAATGGTAGCATTCCGACATATAATTCACCCGAAACTAACCTCTTTTCTTCGCCTTAAAATCTTTAACCGTTTTAAACACGAAAATTAAACAACATGAAAGAAATAACTTTAAATGATGGAAATAAAATACCTGTTGTAGGTTTTGGAACATACCAATCAGTGGAAGAAGATGGAGTGCAATCCATAAAAAATGCTTTAAAAACAGGTTACAGATTGATTGATAGTGCTGCCAAATATGAAAATGAGGAAGAAGTTGGAAAAGGGATTAGTGAAAGTGGAGTCGACAGAAAGGAAATTGTGGTGACCACAAAATTGTGGCGAGAAAATTTAGGTTATGAAGAGGCTAAAAATGCCTTCGAAAAATCCCTCAAAAAACTTGGGTTGAATTATGTTGATTTGTATTTAATACATTGGCCAGCAAATGCAAAAAATTATACAAACTGGCAAAAAGCAAATGCCGAAAGTTGGCGTGCAATGGAGGAGCTACAAGCTGAAGGGAAAATAAAATCTATTGGAGTAAGCAATTTTTGGCAGGAACATTTGGAGGCTCTTTTTCAAACTGCAAACATAATTCCAGCGGTTAATCAAATTGAGTTTCACCCTGGTTATTGGCAGCCTGAATTAACCAGGTTTTGTAAAAAGAATGGCATTACTGTGGAATCCTGGTCGCCATTAGCACGGGGAAAAGTTTTTGGGAATGAAGTATTAGAAACAATCGCCAAACAACACGGTAAATCAGTTTCTCAAATTTGTTTGCGTTGGGTAATTCAACACGAAACTATTGTAATTCCGAAATCAAGTACGCCTCATAGAATAGAAGAAAATATCAATATTTTTGACTTTGAATTATCAGAGGCAGAAATGAAACAAATAAATGACCTGCCAGAGATGGGATTCAGTGGTGAATTACCCAATATATGGCCAGATGTAATTAATGTAAAAAATTAAAAAACGGCTCTTAAAAACCTTAAGCAATTGGTTGCCAAAATCCTCTTTATTGGGTCCTGGTTGGTAACTTAGAATTGAATTATGTTGGAATATAATAGAATGATGATAGATATGGAAAAGTTCTTATTAGGCGCATTGGTAATATTATTGAGTTTGAATACAAATGCACAAGAGACTAAAATTGCCTGGGATACAGGTGAGGCAAAAGAAAAAGCAAAAAAAGTATGGGAAGAAATAGATAAACGGCCAGTGGCAGACTGGTTTGGGGAGGCAAAATTCGGGATCTTTATTCATTGGGGCCCCTACTCGGTACCAGCATGGTCGCCTGCCGGAACCTATACCGAATGGTACCAATTCTGGCTACAATCTGAAAGCATTTTTGGGAACAACAATCCCGATAAAATGGCCATTCCCAACCTGCAAAAAAATCTGTATGGAGAAGAATCAAACTATTATGATTTTGCCACACAATGGAAAGCTGAGTTATATAATCCAACAGAGTGGGCTGATTTATTTAAAAAATCCGGAGCAAAATATGTAATCCTCACCTCAAAACATCACGATGGTTTTACACTCTGGCCCAATGAACATGCTCAAAACGGTAGAGGGTTTGCCTGGAATGCCATGGAGGTTGGCCCGAAACGCGATTTAATTGGACCTTATATGGAGGCTATGCAGGATGCCGGACTAAAAGCCGGGTTGTACTATTCCCTGTTCGAATGGTTTCATCCATGGTATTATCCTTTGGGTATGGATAATCAAAAATTTGTAGATGAACATTACCATCCACAATTCAAAGACCTAATCAATAAATATGCTCCAGACATTATTTATGCCGATGGTGAGTGGGAAAAAGAAGACAACTATTGGAAAAGTGGAGAACTGTTGAAGTGGGTATTTGAGGAGTCCCCTTGTAAAAAGGATGTAGTTGTTAATGACCGTTGGTTTAAAGGTTGTCGTCACAAACACGGTGGCTATTTTACCACCGAATACATGAGGGAAAATTTAGACCTGCCAAAGGTTTGGGAAGAAATTAGGGGTATTGGAACCAGCTTTGGCTACAACAGAGATGAAGACCTGGCTGATTATGCCACTTCCAAGCAGTTAATTTTAATGCTTTGTGATATAGTGTCAATGGGAGGCAATTTGTGTTTAAATGTAGGGCCAAGAGCAGATGGAAAAATTCCTGTTATTCAGCAACAGCGGCTATTGGAAATCGGGAATTGGCTAAATATTAATGGAGAAGCGATTTACGGGACAACTGCTTATAAAAAATCGTGTCAATGGAGTGAGGGAAACAGGGATATAAAATATAAACTACCCAGCCAAAGCTACACCACTGCAGATTATATTGAACGCCAAACTCTGTACCCGAAAAATGGCGATGCAGTAAAAGAATTGTTTTTTACGCAAAAGGGGGATGTAATCTATGCAATCCTACCTCAGTGGAAAGAACAAGTAATAATAAAGGATTTCAAAATTAAGAACGGTACAAAAATCACCTTACTGGGTGCAAACGAAAATTGTGAATGGAAAAATCATGGCAAAGACATAGTTGTAACGATGCCTGCTTCAGATTTGAACTGGAACATTGATCAGAATGCATTTGTCTTAAGAATCGAATAATATTTTTAAATGGTTGAAACTGATTTGTAAATACATCCAATTAGAGCTTATTTTCTTTTCATAAATAGGGCATTTTTAACTGAAAAACCTGAACTGGAAGGCTACAAATTGAGTGAAACCCAAAGCAATTGCATTCTATTAATTTTTTACAAAAACACAATTATTTATTTGGCATAGTGCTAAAAGACACCTAAAGGTTATATATCTTTAAGAATAATAATTTTGAATCCGTTCAACAGGCATTAACAAGAGATATTGTTTATCAAAGTGCTCTGGTGAATGCTATCCTCTAAAATATTAGTGGCAAATCAAGCTTCAGGATGAAAATAGAAATAGCCGAAAAGCAGGACTTAAAATCCATATTGGATTTGCAAAAGTCCTGTTATATGGAAGAAGCTGAATTATATAAAGATTTCTCCATTCCCCCTGTTACACAGACATTAAAATCTATTGAACAGGATTTTGAAAATGAATTTTTTTTGAAACTTGTGTTGAATGGTAATATAATTGGGTCTGTTCGTGGAACATTAAAAGCAGATACTTGTAAGATTGGTAGACTGATAGTGGACGAAAATTTTCGAAACAAAGGATTGGGGAAAAAACTAATGGAAGCAATTGAGCATCAATTTAAGGAAGCAAATCGTTTCGAGCTTTTTACCGGACATAAGAGTGAAAGAAACCTTTCACTATACAAAAAACTTGGATATTCAGAATTTCGAAGGCAAAAGATAAATGAAAAACTCGAATTAGTATTTTTAGAGAAAAATAACCATAAGAAAGTTACTAATAAAACTAAATCATGAAGCCCTTACTTTTATCCATTTTAATCATATTTTCAATTCAATTAGGTTTCGGTCAGGAAAATGCAGGTGTGGATTTCACAAATGTCAGTTACTTTGAAGTACTGTTACTGGCAGAAAAGGAAAATAAACCAATATTCATAGAATTCGGAGTAAACTGCGGCTACTGTCAAAAAATGAAAAAAGAGGTATTCGTAGACCCTGAAGTTGGTGAATTTTATAGTTCTAACTTCATTAACCTCGTGATTGATGAAAGCTCAGAAGTTGGGAAAGATCTTGCGGAGCGGTTCAATGTTTATAGCTACCCTACCTACTTTTATTTAAACCCAAAGGGCGAAATTGTTCATATATCCGCTAATTATAAATCACCTGAGAAAATAATTAAAGAAGGTCAAAAAGCACTTGATGAAAAAACCTACAGCCCTTCAGGCGTATGGTGGAACAAATTGAAGACCCGAAATAAGGCCACATACACCCTATTCAATACCGCCAATTCTTCATTTATGGATTTGACAGGAAAAAGTGCTGAATACTCAATTGAAAACATAAGTCTTTCTGGTTTTGAATCTGTCAGCGAAACTCAACTTAGCAAAGCCAAAAAGGAGATAGAGGAATCTCTAAATATTGAAGAGTATTATTTCAATACTTTTACCGCAGCAGTCATTTACTACCTGTCAGGTGAATTGGGAAAAGCTTATGATTATGCTCAAATGGCATTAAATGATTTTCCCCATCATATGAAATTTATGAGAACGAGAGACAGGGTATTAAACGAAATTAGAGTTCAAATAGAAACTATTCAGAAAAATCATTGAACCCAAAATCCACCAATACCGCACTTTGAAGTAAAAGGTCTTGATTTTTTATTTATTTTCCTAGCATCCTTTTGTTTCGGAGAAATCCTTTGCAATGCGAAGGAAGGGAAGAATTATCAATATGCTCCTTATTTTTAAAACTTTTCAGTTTCCAATTAACCTCAGTTGCCTTGCCTATTTAATTTTTACATTTTGCTTTGGAATTTGAAAAACCACCCACCCTATACAATTTCAGTTTTCCCCACAATTTTAGTACTTTTAGAATTGGCTCAACGCTGCGAAAAATCCATTTTTTGCTAACCGTTGTGTAAATAATAAATGAACCACTTCAAATCCATATCCGAATACTGTAAGGGGATTAACATCTCCTCCCCTAAACATCCTCATTTTGATATCAGGAGTTTTGAAGAAAACATGAAAACCATAAAACATCAAATGCCGGCTTTTAGGCATGAGTTTTATGCTATCGCCATTAAAGCCGATGGTGATGGAAAAGCCATAACCGGTCAATTTTCCGATTTTCCGGAAGGAACTACTTTATTTTTCAATACACCTTTTCAGCTGCTCTCCTGGGATATTCTTCCTAACTGGAAAGGATATTATTTAATGTTCAGTCAGGATTTTATTACGCAGTCAATAGTGTTTTCACAAATTCTGGACTTATTTCCTTTTTTAAAAATGGAAAAATCGATTCCATTTAGTATTCCAAATCATCAATTGGAAAAGGTTTTGTCTATATATGAAAATATCTGGAATGAGTACAATGGTGATGCCTCTGACAAATTCCAGATTATTGAAGCCCAGGTTTATTTGCTTTTGGCGCATGTTAAGCGGCTTTTTGAAAGCCAGGTGGACAGGGAGCTGGCAGAACAGAGCCTGAAAGCAGCAGACTTAAAGTTGCTTTCCAGATACAAAACACTTATCCAAACCAGTTTTTACCCCGATGCCAAACTGGAAGCTTATTCCAACCTGCATTCCACAAGTCATTATGCGCACAAACTGAGTGTTCATCCTAACCACTTAAATGCAGTAGTAAAAGGAATTACAGGAATCACAGCGCTAAATCATATTCACAAACATTTATTATCTCTCTCCAAGTCGTATCTGCTGCAAACAGAAATGAATGTGAAAGAAATTGCCTACACTTTATACTTTGACAGCCCTAATAATTTCAACTCTTTTTTTAAAAGGAAAACTGGGCAAACTCCTTTGGAATATCGTCAGTCTGTTCGGTAACCTTTGAAATCCATACTCCTTCATTTGAAATCATAAATTCATTGCTTTAGGAATTCATGACTTTTGTAATGCACAAAAAAAATCAGCGTCATGAAGTCAATATTAATTGGGTTGAAAGCACTGATCTCCTTGAACCTAAATGCACAAATTATGAATACTCCCGAACAGGCCATCACAAAATTATTCGTAGCCACAGACCAGCAAAGTTGGTCGGAGGTAGAATCTTTTTTTAACGAAAATGTATCATTGGATTACTCTTCCATGAATGGGAATCCGGCAAAAAACCTGACTCCTCAGGAAATCACCACGGCCTGGAAATCCATACTACCGGGTTTTGAGTACACGCATCACCAGCTTGGGAATTTTATAGTGGAAGCAGGTGAGCACAAAGCTTCTGTTTTCTGTTATGGAACAGCAAGTCACTACCTGGAAAACAAAGAGGGAAATGTCTGGCAGGTAGTCGGGTCGTATGATTTTGAGCTTATCAAACTCGAAACCGATGCCTGGAAAATCACAGAGATGAAGTTCAATTTCAAATATCAGGATGGCAATACCTCTCTTCCTGATTTAGCCCTAAACAACATCAAACCAAAATGACCATACAATTAATTTACCCTATTCTTCCTTTTAGCGAATTGCCCTGATAATCCCAAAAAAATGGAAACAGCAGTAAAAAATAAAGCATCTGTAAAAGCATTTTTCAAAGCACTGGAAAATGGAAACATAGAACAACTGGTGGCTCTTTTTGCAGAGGATGCCAAACACATCAACCCCTATGCTTCAGGCATATTCCCTGAAGGAGCCAATGGAAAAGAAGGAATTAAAAACTATTGGAGCCCGGTTTTACCAAATTTTGATGGAATGTTATTTTCAATCGAAGATCTCCTGGTTATGGAAAACCCAAACATGGTATTTGTGAAGTATACCGGTAAGATCAAACTAAAAAACAATGCCGGATTTTATGAAAACAATTACTACTCCACCTTCAAATTCAATCAGAATGGATTGATCAAAGAGTATGTAGAAATATTTAATCCAATAGTGGCCGCACGCGCTTTTGGCATGATCGATCAGATAAAATAAAAGATATGAGCAAGACAGCTATCGCAGTTGCCGCATTTGCCATTTTAATGAGTTGCAATCTGCAAAACAGTAAAAATGAATCAGATAAAACACAAACCCCAAAATCAACAACTTTAAATAAAGTCCAAATGAAAAAAGTAAATTTTAATAGTGAAGGAGCCAAACTTGTTGGTCACCTGTATTTCCCAAATAATTTTGATCCAGTTCAATCCTATCCGGCTATTGTAGTTTCCGGAAGCTGGACTACTGTAAAAGAGCAAATGGCGGGGCTTTATGCCAATAAACTGGCCCATGAAGGTTTCATTACCTTAGCGTTCGATTTTAGAAATTATGGAGAGAGTAAAGGCGAACCAAGATTTTTTGAAAGTCCTGCCCTAAAGCAGGTAGACATTCAAAATGCAGTCTCCTACCTGGAAAGCTTACCCGAAGTGAACAAAGATAAGATCGGAGCCTTTGGGGTTTGTGCAGGAGCCATGTACACATTGATGGCTGCTTCAAATGACAACCGAATCAAATCAGTGGTAACAACTGCTTCATGGCTCCATGATGCGGAGGCCGTAAAATTATTTTACGGAGGAGAAGAAGGGGTAAATGATAAAATAAAAGCAGCGCAGGAAGCTAAAAAAGACTTTGCGGAAAACGGAGTGGTAAAATACATACCAACCATTTCAACCGAAGATGAAACTGCTGCAATGTACGGCCCATATGATTATTATTTGAATTCAGAAAGAGGGGCGATCCCGGAATGGAGTGCAGGAAAATTTGCAGTAATGTCATGGGAAGACTGGTTAACTACCGATCCAATGCCCACTGCAGCAGATTTAGTTGCCCCAACCCTAATGATTCATTCGGACGGAGCAGTACTTCCGCAGTATACCAAGAATTACTTTGGGAAAATTGCAGCCGCAGACAAAAAGCTCCACTGGATGGAAACCAAATTAGAATCGCCTTATCACCAATTTAGCTATTATGATCAGGATGCAGAAGTAACAGAATCAGTTACTGAAGCTACAAAATGGTTTAATCAAAAAATGTAAAACCACGAAGCTATAAGGTCATCAAATTCCGGTAGGTAAATTAGACCTACTGGAATTTTTACTTTTTTAATAATCATCCCTAAAAACTCAAAATCCAGCGGGTCTGTAAGACCACACTGGAAATTTTCAAAAAACCGGCCCTGCAGTATTGAAAATAACAGATTTTCAATTAAAGTTTTCACTAAGGAAATTTTCATATTTAGCCAGCTCTGTGGGAACATCAGCATTTTTTTCCATATCGTGAAAATGGATGGAGTTTATAAAATCCAAACCTATAAATTTATTCATTTTATGAAACCCGAATAAAACCCCATCGTCAACACTCTTCTGATCAAAAAATTCCCCCTCCAACTTAAATGCTGCTTCCGGAGCATTCCAACTGGTGGTGACTATATATTTTTTCCCATGTAAACTTCCTCCGGTGCCATAGTTAATTTCCGGATTTTCTCTGGATCTGCCATCACTTAAGTAAATTCCTTTTTGATGACCAGCAGTAAACACTCTGTCAATATATTCTTTAAATCCAAACGGAACCTGAAACCACCAGATAGGCATGTGATAGATGATAATATCCGCCCATTTGTATTTCTCTACTTCCTTATCCAAATCATATTCCTCCCCTATCTGAGTAGTTTGAACACTATATTTATGATTGCTTTCAAAAAAAGATTTTGTTTTTCCCAACAAAGTTTTATTGAATCTTCCCGGAGAATGAGCAAATTCATGCCCACCGTTAATTACAAAAATATTTGCCATTGTTATTCTATTTTAAGTTTAGGGCAAAATTACAGGCTATTTACATATAAATAAAATAATACATTTTATACCTTTGTATAAATATTTTAATACTATGATAAGTTTTGAATGGTACAGGACCTTTACAGCTATTTATGAAAATAGCACATTGACAAAGGCTGCAGAAAAATTATTTACCTCTCAACCAGGGGTGAGTGTACATTTAAATTCTTTAGAAGCGTATGTCGGTAAAAAGTTGTTTGAAAGAACTTCCAGGAAAATGATTCCTACTGAGGAAGGCAAACAGTTATATAACTATATTATAGAGGCGGTGGAAAAACTTGAAAAAGCAGAGCAACATTTTAAAAAAACATCGAAGAAACTCATTCCTTCCCTAAATATTGGAATGTGCACAGAAACTTTCCAAACGATTCTGGAACCAGAAATTTCAAGCTTCAAATTTAACCTTGTGGCAAAATTTGGAGATCATCAAGACCTGATTAAAGATTTAAACAATGGTATATTAGACCTTGTAATCACCCCTAAAATAGATACCAAAACCTCCCTTTCCACCTACGAAGCTTTTTCGAAGGAAATCATTGTAATGGTGGCAGGGAACAAAACCGACTTAAAAGGGATTTCAGAACTAATCCTGGAAAAAAACATTGCTGCATTAGAAAAAACTTTAAGAAATGAAGTGTGGTATAGTGCCTCAAATGAAATGGATCATTTTAGGCGCTTCTGGTACGAGAATTTCCAAAACAGAGCAGATTTTAAGCCCAATTATATCTTACCTAACATTGGCTCAATAATCAGATGCCTGGAAGATGGTAATGGTTTTGCCATTGTACCTGATTTTTTGGTTAAAGAATCCTTAAAATCAGGCAAAATAAATCTCGTCTGGTCTGGTCTGCAGGAAGTTTCCAACATGCTTTACTTTGCTACGAGAAATGATTTACAGTTTAAAAAGGAGGTGAGTTTAATTAAAGATATTTTTAAAAGAAAAATGACTTTAAGAAATGATCCCGGGTTTATTTGAAATTCGAGAAACTGACCTTTACAATTTAAAGAATAAAATTAAAGCCTGATAAAAATTGAAAATAAGAAAAGCTAAAACAAGCGATTACGATAATGTTTGGAAAATATTTTCCAGAGTAATTGAGACTGGAGATACCTATGTGTTTGACCCTAAAACCCCTAAATCGGATTTGGGGAAGCACTGGTTTGCGGATTATATGCAAACCTTTGTGGTTGAAGAAAATGAAACAATTCTGGGTACTTGCATTATTAAACCGAATCAAATTGGCCTGGGAAACCATATCGCAAATTGTAGTTATATGGTAAGTCCTGAAGCTCAGGGAAAGGGTATTGGAAAAATGCTTTGTGAACACTCATTAAAAATAGCCAGGGAAATGGGGTTCAAAGGGATACAGTTTAATATAGTGGTAAGCACTAATGAAGGCGCAGTTAAACTCTGGAAAAAGTTTGGGTTTGAAATAATCGGAACTACACCTAAAGGATTTAGACATTCGAAATTAGGATTTGTAGACACTTTTATAATGTTCAGGTCTTTGGACTAAATTTCAATAAATCAGCCTAAAGAAGCAGGCTCACTACAGGTAACTTGGAATTCTAAAAAAAGTGACTTAAACTAGCGCCTCAGTACTTACATTTGCAAGACTTAGAACTCAAACATAAAACCATGGCAACCCTAGATTGGAAAACCGAGAAGGAATATGAGGAAATCACCTTTAAAACTTTTAATGGTGTGGCAAGAATCGCTTTCAACAGACCAGAATGTCGGAATGCATTTACCCCAAAAACAGTAGATGAATTGTGGGAAGCCCTAATCATTTGCCATGAAAGTCAGGAAATTGGAGTAGTTTTAATTACTGGAGAAGGACCTTCCTCTAAAGATGGAGGATGGGCTTTTTGCTCTGGAGGGGACCAGCGGGTGCGGTCTACCACAGGCTATAAAGGAGAGAATGGAATTAATCGGTTTAATATTCTGGATGTACAACGGCAAATTCGATTTATGAATAAGGTGGTTATTGCCGTAGTACCCGGATGGGCAGTTGGTGGTGGGCATAGCCTGCATGTAGTTTGTGACATGACAATCGCCAGTAAAGAACATGCCAAATTTAAGCAAACTGATGCCGATGTAGCCAGCTTCGATGGAGGGTTTGGCTCAGCCTATCTGGCCAGACAGGTCGGGCAAAAAAGAGCAAGAGAAATCTTTTTCCTCGGGGCTGAATATTCTGCTCAGGAAGCATATGAAATGGGGATGGTCAACAAGGTTGTTCCCCACGAAGAGTTGGAGCAGGTGGCTTATGAATGGGCTCAGGAAATTATGACAAAAAGCCCTACAGCCATAAAGATGTTGAAATTTGGTTTCAATCTAATTGATGATGGATTAGTAGGCCAGCAAGTGTATGCAGGAGAAGCCACCCGATTAGCTTACGGAACCGATGAAGCCGTAGAAGGCAGAAATGCTTTTCTGGAAAAAAGGAAGAGAGACTTTTCAAAATTCCCGAAGTTTCCTTAGCTCCAAAAATGATGAAATCAGTCTGCTTAGGCAAGTAAAACTTCGTCATCCAGGTTTTGGAAGTAATCATAGTTTTTTAATGCTTAAATTCTAATCCTGACCACCAGTTTGATTTTAACCAAAATACTGTATAAATGGCATTTTCTATAAATAGAAATTTAATCAATTTTGGTATTCCGCTAAGCCTTTTGGTTTGTCTGGTTTTTTTGATGAAGTCTCCTCTATTTTCAGGAAATGGTATAGTTAACCTGGCAATTTCTATTGATTTGTTGTTGACAGTGCCATTCGCTTATTTTTTACTCATTCGAAAGTCAGACATTCCGAAAACTACTGTAATTCCTGTTGTCCTCCTTGGACTCCTGATTGGCTCTTATCTTCTTCCAAAGGAAAACCAATTTTACATTAGCTTATTCAAAACCTGGGCTTTACCCGTTATTGAGCTTTCAATCCTGACATTTGTAATCCTCAAAGTAAGCTATGCCATTAAAAAGTATAAAGCATTACAGGCTTCCAAATTAGACTTCTTCACTATTTTAAAAAGTACCTGCGCTGAAATTCTTCCCCCAAAACTCGTTTCTCCTTTCGCTACTGAAGTGGCCGTGTTTTATTATGGTTTCATCTATTGGAAAACCAGAACTATTGAGGAAAACGAATTTACTTATCATAAAAAAAGCGGAACTCCGGCCTTAATTGGCGCACTCAATTTAATCATTGTAATTGAAACCTTTACTTTTCATCTTTTACTGGCACAATGGAAAGAAATTGTTGCCTGGTTTTTTACTGCATTAAGCCTGTATTCTTTTTTACAGATTTTTGGTTTTGCAAGGTCTCTTTCCAAAAGACCCATTTCTGTCAATACAGATAATCTGGTTTTGAATTATGGCATTTTGAATGAAACCAAGATTCCTTTTTCAGATATAGATTTTATTGAAATTTCCAGAAAAAAACTTAAAAAAGACCCATTAGCCAGGAAATTATCTCCATTAGGAGAACTGGAAAGTCATAATGTAATTCTTCATTTGAAAAAGGAGAATGAAATGGTGGGGCTTTATGGGTTCAAAAAGAAATTTAAAATTATTGGATTGCACATTGACGAACCCGGTCAATTTAAAGAGAAAATAGAAAATGCCCTACAAAATAGGGCATAGTAAGTACCAGGGTTTAACTCCGAAGAACAAATTAAAAGATAGTCATTTCCATCCAACCACTTATCAATCCATTATTTACAGGCTTGATTATAAGTATAAATATGTGAGGCAAATTCTTTCCACTTCAATTCTTCCTGGCTTAGGGATGTACAATTGTTGTAAAGTAATCCCAGTGCCTGTTTTTTATATTTCCCTTTTCTTAACAAAATAGGTCTTGCATTCTCCACTGAGACATAATGTGAGTCATCATCTCCACCTGAAAGCTTCATATCATCCACCGACATTGATATGGTTTCACCTGTATGCCTGTAGGCGTAAACCTTTATTCTTGAGTCAAAACCTGGATTAACCAGTTGCATCAACTCATATTTTTCTTTTTTGGTAGTCAACTGTACTCTCTCGAAAATCACCCAGTCGGTAACTACAATTTTAAGAAATGATTCATCTGAAGCTCTTTTTAAGGTTGTTAGCAGAGGCATGTCCTCAAATCGGGCAGTAACTGAAGGAATGACTGCAAGTGCCTTAATCTGAAGAGTTTTGAGTTTAGTCTTTCCCATTTCATTCTTGATGGTAAAAGCTTTCAAACGTTCACTATCAATGGTAGTAGCGGAAATTATTCCGTGAATTGTATCACCGGAATTTGTGACTACATAAGCTTTCTCGTTTTGTAAAATCTGGTTTTGAGGAAGTTTCTGAACAAAAAACTGCGCCTGAACAACCAGATTTAAAAGCATGAAAAAGGCAGTAGATAAAAGGATTTTCATAGGTTTTCTTTTTTCATTAAGTAATTTAAAAGATGGACAAGATCAATTTCCCACCATTTACGACCATTAATGAACGAAGGTAATTTAGCAAGATTGGAATGAAATCCTGAATTTGAAAAAAATTATAAAGTTATGGTTAAATTAAATTCCTTTTAGGTAAGAATAAATCCCTTATAAATTTTTAGCGATTCGGAATCCAAGATCATCAATTTTAAAAGATTTAGGATGGCTTCTTCTTCTATTTGTGGCAAGACATCCCCTTTCTTCATCATTCCATCCTCCTCCCCTAATTATCCGATATGAACCATAAACCGTTTCTTCATAAATATCATTACACCATTCCCATACATTACCCAGCATATCATATAATCCCCAATTATTTGGATCTTTCCTGCCTACATACTGAGTTTTGCCATTAGCGTTTTTCCTGTACCAGGCAATCAAATCCAATTCTCCATATCGGGAAGAAACTGAACCTGCTTTACATGCATATTCCCATTCTCCTTCATTGGGAAGCCGAAATCCATTTGCCTCAGCATCAAATTTCACCTCCTCTTCGGTTATTAAATAACAAGGCTTTAAATCTTCTTTTTGAGAAAGCAGGTTGCAAAACTCCACAGCCTCTTTCCAGGAAACTGACTCAACCGGCCTTAAATCTCCCTTAAATTCACTTGGATTCTTTTGGATAACCATGGCATAAAGCTCCTGAGTGACTAAATACCTGGAAAGCAGAAATGATTTTACCTCAACATTCCACTGCTTTTTAATTCGGTCATCCCTTAAGGTAATTTGCCCCTCCGGGATTTTTACCATTAGCTTTTCAAGGAATTCAGACATATCTTCCAATAGTTTGCTGGTTTTGATTTTAGTCTTATTAAATCTCCATTTATTGGTAATAATAAAACAAAACTATTGCTAATTTGAATTAAATTATGATTTCTCGGAACCGGGTATCGTCATTATTAAAAAAATCTTTTATTCAATTGATTTCCTTCCAAACCGCCTTCTTCCCCAATTCAAAATTACATGAAACCCAATGGCGGTCAAAATCACAAAACCATTGAAGAAAATATCCTCAGGGGCAAAAACCCTGTCGGGAATAATTATCTGGATACATTCATCTAAAACTCCCGCCAAAAATGAAATTACGCAAGCCAATAAGTGAGGATATTGTAGTTTTTCTCCCTGATTTGAACGTTCGAGAAGGGCTTTGTGAATTAGAATGGCAAGTACGCTATATTCAAAAAGGTGACTTCTTTCTGGCATGCCCAACCGGAGAATTAACATGGTATAAACAGCCACAATGCCAAAAATCATGGCAAGTTCTACACGACCAGGCCTGGTCTTTATAGCATGAAAAAGAATTGCCATGCCAACCAGAATCATCCCAAACGAAAAAATTACTGCCCGAACATTCTGATCAGCAAATAGTTTGGCTAGAGGTTGCCCTAAAAACAGCGTAGAAAAAATAATGGCTAACACCGCCAGTGCCCATAGCCATAATTTTTTTTCACGACTGGATGTGAAGGAAGGCATAATTCCAGATTTATTCGAAAAGTTATTTATAATAAACCATTTCTTTAAACTGAAATCAAGTTTACTGGGAATTTTTTGCCTTTAGCCCCTCAATTTTTGGTTTTCTATCAATTTACTTCACCATGCTCAAGCTTATAAAACCTTACTTCGGCAAATGCTCCTTCTTCTTTGGATTGCAGATAATTTCCAGCTTTAAAATAATTTTCAAATGGCCATTTTTGCATGTTTTGATCTTCATAAACAATGCTTTCTTCATCCATTTTTACTTCCAGTTTTCCTTTTGTGGCAATTACTTCAAGGTTGAATCTTTCCCGATTGACTTCCCTCAAAAAATAAAACGGTTCACCATCTTTCCAGGATGATTTTAACAGGATTTCATCTCCGGAAAGTTTTTCATCTACCAATACTTTTCTGGCTACTCTTACCTTATTTTGCTGAATGTAAATTTTCAAAAGCGGTGGGGCATCATTGTCTTTAGCCTTTATTCTTGCTTTTTGGGCATTGGTCAATCTGCCATGGATTTGCATTACAATGGTCCTGTGTCCCTCAGAAATATCGGCCAGACGGAGATTTCCTTTCATTCTTCTTCCATCTTCAAAAGTCCAGTTTGTGTTGTTATCTCCAGGCACTAATTGCTCTCTTAATTCCGACCTTGAATATTTACTGTTTGCTGTAGAAACAGCTGTATAAGGACAGTAAAAAACAAGTGAACTATCTTCTCCATCATAGAAATAAGGTTTTATATCAGGAACTTCAGGGTATTGCTGAAGCTTCGGTTGTTCATATTCATCGGGTTTCCCATCCCCGTTTTTATCGATGGGCAAGGTCAGTTTCCAGTGACTTAAATCAATGAATTTATTTACATTTTGAGGACTATTTTCCAAATCCCTGATTTGATTGGCACATCCAAAAATCAAAGTAAAAAAAAGCAACATTAAACCGCCTAAAAAGAAAAGTGATTGCTTCATTTTTTTCATACTATTTAAAATAAGAAAAAGCCTGAGTATGGAAACAACAGGCTTTTTCAATTTTGATGAGATTTAAATCAGTTTATGAGAAAAGTAAACCGCCATTAATATCTATATTAGTTCCTGTCATAAATGACGACTCATCTGAAGCCAAATAACCAACTAAATCGGCTACTTCTTTTGCTTCCCCTTCTCTTTTTAGCGGAGTTGCCGCTGCCACATTTGTTCTCACCTGATCTTTAGTGAATGTATCATGGAAAGTGGTGGCAATCATACCCGGGCAAACCGAATTTACTCTAATTTTTTGCGGTCCAAATTCCTTTGCCAGAGCTCTGGTGTAGGTCATTACTCCTCCTTTTGCAGTTGCATAAACAGCGGCTCCAGGTCCTCCCCCGTCTCTGCCTGCCTGAGATGCAAAATTAATGATTGATCCTCCTTCAGGCATAAATGGTTTTACCGCTTTTGTGACTAAAAATACCGAAGTCAGATTTAAGGTAATCAGGTTGTTGAAAAACTCTACGTCCATTTCTTCAATGGTTTTTCTGGCTACCAACCCTCCTGCAACATTCACTAAAATATGGATTTCATTCCCAAAAACTTTTCTGGCCTCTTTTACCAGATTTTCAGCCTCTATTTGTTTTGTCATATCCCCCTGCACAATTATGGCCGATCCCCCTGCTTCTTCAATTATAGATTTTGTAGTTTCAGCTTCTTCCTTATTATCAAAATAATTCACCACTACTTTTGCTCCTTCTTTGGCTAACTTTATAGAAACTGCTCTTCCAATGTCACGTCCGCCACCTGTTACGATAGCTACTTTTCCTTTTAAACTCATGTTTGATTAATTTTAAAATTGATAATTATTTTTAAATACCAGAATTCAATTCTGATGAAATTTTACTGGTTTAATTTCCTTACATAAAAAATAAACTGCCAATACTCCCAGCGGTACGAATACTGCAATAATCACAAAAGCCGGAGTATAGGTATTTTTGGTAATGACAGGGATCAGGAAGTTCATAATAATCACACTAAAAACTCCTACAGTTCCTCCCAATCCAGCCAATGAACCCACCGATTTCCCACTAAACAAATCACTCGGAATGGTCTGGATATTACTTATGGCAAATTGAAACCCAAATAAAACCATCGCTACAATTCCTACAAACTTCACCGGTGTATCAGCCAGTAAAATGGTGGCCACCAAACCGAAAAACATGATGGCACCGCCAATTGTAATCGTCAGTTTCCTTGCCTTATCCACTGAAGCACCATTCAGCATTTGCCGGCCTGCAAACCAGCCTCCTGAAATACTTCCAAAAGCAGCACCCACATAGGGTACCCAGGCAAAAAGCCCTATTTGCTTCACATCAAATCCATATTGATCGGATAAATATAAAGGCATCCAGCCTACAAAAAGCCACCAGATGGGTTCGAGAAAAAACCTGGAAACAAGTACTGCCCAAGATTCTCTAAAAGATAGAATTTTAGCCATAGAAAGTCCTTCTTCCTCCGATTCTTCTTCCTCATTTGGTTGTCCGGAAAGGATAAACTCCCTTTCTTCTTCTTTAATCCATGGGTGCTTTGAAGGCCCTACTTTATTGATGATCAGCCAGGGAATAACCCAAAGAATTCCTAAAGAGCCAACAATAAAAAAGGTCACTCTCCAGCCATATCCAAGGTACAGCATAGCAATTAATGGAGGAGCAATCACTGAACCGATAGAAGCCCCGGCATTAAAAATTCCCTGAGCTACCGCCCTTTCTTTTATAGGAAACCATTCTGCATTACTTTTCACTGCACCCGGCCAGTTCCCTGCTTCGGATAATCCCAGAGTAGCCCTGAAAACACTGAAGGAGAACACTCCTTTTGCTAAAGCATGTAACGCTGTGGATGCACCCCAAACAACAATACTGATCACGTATCCAAATCTGGTCCCAATTTTATCGAACATTTTCCCTGAAAGGGATTGACCCAGTGCATAGGAAACCATAAAAACATTGAGCATGATGGCATAATCTGAAGCATCGAAACCCAATTCTTCCTCAATACTTGGCCACATTACCGATAGGGCCGACCTGTCTATATAATTAATAATTGTTGCTAGAGAGATCAGGGAAATGATCCACCATCTCAAACCATTGACTTTTTTTGCCATAACTTTTTTTTGTATTAGTTCCTGAACAGCGATACTATTCGGGTATGGAAATGAATTTATTTTCCTTTTTGCTTACCTTGATTTTACAAAAAATCTTCCCTGTGCGGGCTGAAAACATCAATTAAAACCCCATCTGCTAAACAAACGGCTCCATGCATTACATGTGGAGGAATATAGAATCCATCACCTTCATTTAAGACTTTCTTCTCACCACCAACATTTAATTCAAAAGAACCACTAACCACATAAGTCACCTGAGAATGATGGTGTTCATGCAATTCACCTATAGCTCCTTTTTCAAATTTCACTTTTACCAGCATGATTTTGTCATCATAGCCCATTACCTGACGATTTAATCCTGGTCCAACATTTTCCCATTCTACTTCACTTCCAATCTGGAAGACTTTGCTTTGTAATTTTTCCATTTTAGTTTAAGTTGTGAACAAATATTTACATATAATTTTAGGTAGTTGTGCCACTTCAATTAAACAGAATCTGTGAATTAAGCTTTAATAATCCACCTATTACCTTTAACAGTTTTTCCGTTTTGGCCCCACCTGTACTCAATTTGATTTTATATTTTTTCTGAAATAATAAGGACCAGTCCAATCCACTGTTCCTCCCTTAATATCCAATTGATGTTTAGTGCTTTTATCAGGGTCCTGTTTCGATAAAACAAAAAGCCAGTTTTCACCTGATTTAATACTAATCTCAACTACCACATATCGCTCATCTTCCTGGGCAATTGACACATCTTTTATATTACTATAAGTATTTTTTGCGATTTCAGTCACCGGGTCATAACTACCATGGGCCTCAATTACTGAAACAAAACTTGTATTCTGTGTATCTTTTCTTCTAATAATAATAGCCGGCTCTCTCCTTAAATTAAAAGCAGGATCATTTGCCCCTATTCTTGCAAAAATTAATTCATCTTCAGGAACACAGTTGGTAGTAATGGAATAAAACTTTCTATTGGAAAGCCAGGTCAGCTGAAATGGTTTTTCCTGAATTTTCCCCATCGATTCCACCCATAAATGCTGATAGCCAAATCCATCACCAAAGGCTTTCAAAGATTCTGGTGTTTCCAGTTTGGCATTGGTGGAAACTAGTTGCTCTTTATAATAGTAGGGCAAATCGTATTGGTTATTTCCTTCAGCAGAAACATTTAATAAATCCAGTACAATCGGGTTTTCAAAAGCTTCATCACTAATCATTGCCATTGTTCTATGCATTTTTACTCCTTCAATGGCATGCTCATCGGTAGCGCTAACTACCTGAATTTGCTCTCCTGAAAAATCATGAAAAAAGCCATCTGAATGGAACTGATTTCCGATATCAAATTTTCCATTGAAATGTGATTTTTCATTCACTACCAGGGTATTATGGGCAATGGTTTGCTTGGCCCAGGTTTTATTTTCCCGCAAGTATCCCCCACCATTTTTTTGCTCGATATTCACAAACCTGGCTAGTCCGTAATCCGGTATCACTTCATCCCCACCATTATAAAGGGAAAAAGATAATTTATCGAAATGTCCATGGCCTTCTCCCTGTGCGGTATATTTCATCACCAGCGTCAACTCTCCCTTGCTACTTCTTATTATTCCAATTCCTCCACTTTTCCCTTCACTTCCATCCCGTAATTCCATCGATTGCTTTACCAGAGGTTTTTCCAGGTTTTCTTCTAAGTCTTTGGCCACAGAAAGGCCAGCATTATCCAATAAAACTTCTCCCTGTTCTTTAGCTATAGAAAGCAATTCCGGATTTTTACCTCCATAGTGGTAAACTATATCCACAGCAGCCACTAACTCTCTTGATTTGTAAGACATGCCTTTTTGAGCATCATTGAGTGGAAAAAACGCTCCATTACCATCTGTAAGATTTAAAAGAGCGGTCACTGCTTTTACCAAAACCTTATCTCTGTATTCAAATATTTTTATTTCGGGTTTCAAATTTTCCAGTCCAACAGCCAGCATCATAAATGGATACATGGCATATCTCTGGTAATATGGCCCTTCTGTATAATAGCCATCCGGAGAAAATAAATGGTCGATTTGTGCCAGGAAGCCGAAATCCTCCACACCTTCTTTTTGGATTAATCCGCCATCATTATCTTTCTGGTTTTTCGGGATATTATCTTTAGAAAGCCCATTCAATGCCCGGTCAATCAATTCCTGATTGTTCATCACCAGGCCAATCATGCCAACACCGGCAATTCCCCAGGTACTGTGGTTATGGATTCGGTTAAAAAACTGCGGAGACTCAGTGGATAAATGATTGGCAAAGGGAATAAATAAATTTTTCTCCAGGTTATCCCTTTCTCCCTTTGTTAAATAATCATACACACAATCATATGCCTGACTGGCATACACCAGCCAATTGGCATCATTCAGACACTGCCAGAAAATTTTTCCCCGTGCGTAAGATCTTTCTTCCGGATGCAAATCCAATGTGGGGTACAATTTGGCATATTCCAGAAACATGTTTTTTACATAAAGCGCATATTTTTCCTCCTTAGTCACCTGATAAAGCACACCTGCTTTTTGTAAAGCAAAATAATTGGTCTTATGTCTTTCATGGGTAAATCCGCCAGCCATATCTTTGGGCACCGGAACAATTATTCCCTTTTCCAACTCCGCATCCACAAAACTTTTGGTTTCCTCAAAAGCCTTGTTTAGCATGGAAAGGCTTGCCAAATTTTCACGGATTTCTTCAGCTCCTTCAGCGGTTAAAATCAATCCAGGATGGTTTATATTACCTTTTTCCTGAGCAAAAGCGGCAATACTTCCAACACCCAGGAGCAGAACCATTATCCTCAAAATCACATTTCTTTTATGCTGGATTTCCATGCTTTGTTTCTTTTTGTTTCATAAGTTCAACTTCACTTTCATAATCGGGATCAAGCAGCATGCTTGTGTCATTGAGAAATTTTTATATTTTCGGTTTTAAATTCATTTCTATTGGCTACAATACCGCCCGAATTATCCATCTCACAGTCTTTGATAATCGTAATAGGTTCACCATTAGTCAGGTGTAAGTTTATTGGAGCACTATTCGTCCATTTACAATTTTCAACTAGTGCATTTTGTACCCCGTGAAAACTGACCGAAGCCTGAATTTTATTCCTTTTCCCTTTTCCAACATTTGAGAATTCATTTTCTAAAAATCTAACAATCGGTCCGAAGGTACTTTCATCCGTTCCACCTCTGTAAATATTGGCTACAGCCCCCTGAACATCCCTAAATGTCGATTGATGAATAAGAATGTATTCTCCATTGTAAATACCCAGGTCTTCCACTTCCTTATCAAGGGAAATTACAGAACCAGTCACATTTGTCATTTGCGTATTTTCAATCAGAATAGTATCTGCAAAAGTATGTTTGGCTATTTTCAGGAAATCAAAAGTATGGTTCACATCCAGGTCTTTCACCACACAATTTTTCACAAATAGATTATAATTTTTGTTCATAGAATATTTGCTGGTACTCACTACACTGTTTCCCGGCTGATCTGGAGACTCTGCTCCGTCAATTATCAAATTTTCCAAAGCCAGACTGCCTCCATTTTCTATTTTGAAAAAAGCAGATTTTTGAGATTTAACTACTGGTTTTCCAGCGCCTGTTCCCCTAAGGGTTACCGGTTGACTAATTTTTAAATCTTTAGTCAGCAAATATTCTTCCCCATCCGACAACACCAAAACATCCCCTGGAGAGCTTTTTAAATATGCGTCAATAAGGGTATTCTCTCCTGGTAAAACTTTTACTTCTTTCCCTGAAGAAAGCCTTTTTACGTCAATATCTTTATTCAAATAATCCGGACCAACTTCATCTTTTGAGACGGGTAGCTGCGGTTCTTTTATGGCTATTTTTTCCAATAATGATTGGCCAGGAATTTTTAACCCATTGCTGGTTTCGGCCACTTCGTAAGGCACTGAAGAAAACCCGATTTTTATAGGAGCTTCAGCCTCTGCATTAATGAGGTTATTGTTAAATGAAATTCCCGATATATCATCATAAACCGTGAATGGTTTTGGGTTTGTAGTCGTCAGGAATATGTTTTTATTAAATGTTGTATTTTGAGGGATAGCGGATCTTTCTTCGTCACTTCCTGCACAAAGTTGAATATGATCACAATCTATTAGAATATTGCCCTCAATTTTAGAATCGATTACCTGGTTGTACCTGTTGATAGGGGAATTAGGTACGCCATTCATCACCACCAATGCACCTCTAAATCTGTAACCTTTTAAGCCATAACCATAATTATTGATCACTGTTTGACTCTCATTAATCACCCTTATTCCACCAGTATTGGCAATATTATTTCCCAGAAAATAATTGTTTTCCACCAAAGTCTCATTGCCATGCCGCATGGTAAGTGTACCCTTACATTCATAAAAAACATTCCCCTTGAAAGTATTCCCGCACGATTTATTGGAAATGATTTCCAACTCACCACTGCACCGGTCGAAGTAATTATTTTCCACAACAGTATTGGAAAAAGTCAGGGAATAATGACTGGTACCAATTCTTAAAGTTTCTCCTCCATTACTTCCCAAGGAGGCCCTTGGGCCAAAATAATTATGATCTATCCGGTGATTATTTTCCCTACTTTCCTCTGTGTTCAACCTTACCGCCATTGTCACCCCCTGGTTGCCTTTACCAATCAGAGCATTGTGATCGAAGCGGTTATTTTTTCCATACATTCCTACCCAATAGTCGGACTCAAATCTTTCAGGGTTAGTGAAATACTGAATAGCGCAATTAGTAACCCTGCAATGATTCGCCAGGTTATTTTTATCTTTTTTAAAGGAAATTACTTCGCTGGTGGGGGTAAATCCATTTCTGAATACCAGTCCGGAAACCTCCAGAAATTCTCCGGCAATCCTTAAATTAGAACTCCCTTCTATAAATACTTTTCCGGCTTCTTCGGCTTTAAGTTTAATCGGGTTTTCTTTTTCACCCTTGGCTTGAAAAAGAATTTCAATATCTTTCCAAATACCATTTTTCATGACAATCTCATCTCCTGGAGTGGCAATTTCTATCGCTTTTCTTAACTGCTCCTCATTTTCAACCACCCCTTTTTCTACAGGTGGCTGACATGCCTGAAATACAATTAAGATAGTGGTAATTATTAAGGTGAATAATTTTTTCATTTTTATTTAGCTTGTCATTTACATTAGGTGAAATACAACTTCCGAATATATTTCGGAAGTTGCAATCATTCTCATTTATTTTAGTGCGACCAGCAGGCAGCCTGTCCTAACGAAACGAGTAAGGTGTAACAGTAGGCTAACAAGTTGATTATCAAGCATAAACTCCGGAAACTCATTTAATACCTGTAGCACTAAGCTGCTGATCTCCACACTTAATATCCAGGATTCTGCACCAGCAGGTCTTTACTTGTATCAATTTCCCTTTGTGGAATTGGCAAAAGCAGGGCTGTATTAGAGAATGTAAATCCTTCTTCTGAGGCAAATGCACTCAATACCTGCTCAGCCACGCCAAATCGGTTTAGGTCAAACCATCTTTGGTTTTCAAAAGCCAGTTCAAACCGCCTTTCATTTAGCAACATCTCTTTAGTTATTTCAGTAACTTCGGGTAAACCAGCTCTGACTCTCACCTCATTGAATGAAGCAAGCGCTGCACCATCAGTTGTGGCATTTCCTCCAGCCATAATCGCTTCTGCATGCATCAACAGCACATCGGCATACCTCAATACAATCCAGTCATTTCCGCAAAGTGTTGCATCTGAAGATGCGGTGATAAACTTCCCAACTTCTAAAGTATTTTCCTGATTAAAAGCCACTTTCGAACGGATGCTATCTTCCACTGAAAAAGCATTTGTAAGATTATTAGTGGCATAATTTAGTCCACTGGCTAATCCCAATGCCGTAAATTCTAATGAAAAATCCTGACTGTCATTTGTATTATCGTCAAGGTATTCTATTGCAAAAAGAATCTCGTCATTCAGTTCATTGTAGAATATATCATGATAATCTCCAACTAACTGATATTCATTACTGGCAATCACCTGATCGAGTAAAGTTTTTGCTTCAGCATGCTGTCCAATGGTTAAATAAACCTTGGCCAATAATGCCTTAGCAGCACCACTAGTGGCTCTTCCCGTAGCTATATCTCCTTTTGCCGGAAGTTTGGCCGCAGCCATTGTAAGGTCATCCACAATAAAATCATAAACCTCATTAGAAGGAACTCTGCCAAAATAATCAGATTCTGATTGAATGATGACTTTATCAATCAAAGGGACATCTCCAAATAACCTTACCAGATTGAAATGACTTAATGCTCTGGCAAAAAGTGCCTCACCTTCATATTGATTTTTCAGGCTTTCATCACTCACAACCTCTAAATGTTTTAGAACAGTATTCGCTCTGAAAATCACATTATACTGACCAGTCCAATAACCTGAAACAGTAGCATTTGTAGATTCTACGTTCATATCTTCAAACTGAGCCCATTCCCCTTCACTGTTTTTTGTTCTTGAATTATCAGAGCGCATTTCTGTAAGGGCAAACTCCCTTAATACGCCATTTTGAAATCCATCGTAAATGGCTATTACAGCCGTTTCCATTTCTGCATCATTGGTATAAAAACCATTATCTCCAATTTCCGAAATTGGTTTCTGATCCAGGTAATCTTCGCACGAACTCAAGGCTAACAAGCCAAAGAGTAATGTTATTAATTTATATATATTTTTCATTTTGTGTCGATTTAGTACCAGCACTATTTTAATCTTGAGAAAGCTCATCTCATCACCGAATAGTGCTGGCAAATTTTCACTTTTTTAATTTTGTCTACTTACTTCAATTTTCAACAAACCCGGATTTAAAATTCCAGGTTAAGTCCTACAGAATATGATCTGTAAATTGGAGCTGCTCCCCTTTGGTATCCATAAGTTAAAGGACTTTCCAGACCCTGATTAATTCCCTCTGGGTTAAATCCAGTATATCCATCAGACATCAGGTAAAGCAGGTTTTGACCAGCCAGGTAAAATCGCAGGTTATTAACTCCAATTTTATTTGTTATGGAGTTTGGCAAAGTATATCCCAGGTTCAAAGTTCTTAGGGAAATATAGGAAGCATCCATAATAATATCATCTGTGAAAATCCTTTGTTGTACCATGTCTGCATCAGGAAATTCAGACGTATAATCCTGGTTTCCGCTAAACTGATTATTGATGTATTGCGGATCAATATTTCTTACCTCTGCACCATGAGATCCCTGGAACATGAAACTAAAATCGAAATTTCCATATTTCATCTGGTTGTTGAATCCCCATATGAAATCCGGGTAAGGAGAACCTAACACAGTTCGGTCATCAGTGGTAATTTGTCCATCACCATTCAAATCTTTCACATAAATGTCTTGTGACTCACCACCAATCGGATAGAAAGGGTTTTTGATATATTGTGGGTCGATTTCTTTTTCTACTTTATAACCATAAAAGGACGCAATTGGCTGGCCTTCTTGCGCAATCCATTCAGTAGGTCTTTTAGGGTCAACTGTGCTGATTAGCCCATCTGCACCAGCAAAATCAACTAATTTATTTTTGTTTTGTGAAAAGTTTACAGAAGTATTCCATCTGAAATCTCCTTTATCGATAATAACTCCGCCTAATTCCAATTCAATTCCACTATTCTCTACCACACCAATATTTACAGTAGCTTGTGTAAATCCTGTAACTGAAGGGATGGCTTGAGCTAACAACAAGTCTTCACTTGTTCTTTTATAAAAATCTAATGAAACGGTTAACCTGTCTCTCCAGAATCCCAAATCAACACCCGGGTTAATTTCGATTGATTTTTCCCAGCCAAGCTCTGAATTGGAAATATTTGCTGGATTAAAACCGGGAACAAGTCCTCCATTAATCACTCCATTGACAGGAGATAGTAATCCGATATGGTCATAGTTTCCTATTCCAGCATTATTACCAGTTACACCATAGCTAAATCTCAATTTTAGATTAGAAACTGTTTCACTATTTCTCAGGAATTCTTCTTCAGACATTCTCCATCCTACAGAAGCTGCCGGGAAAAAACCATATTTTTTATCCGGACCAAACTTAGAACTTCCATCGGCTCTGGCACTTAAAGAGAATAAATACTTGTGATTATAGGCATAATTTACCCTGGTAAGGAAAGACACCAAAGTTTGAGCAGATTTTAAGGTTTCTCCATTTGAAATATTGGAGGCGGCATTTATCGTTCTGATATTATCAAAAGAAAAACCTGAGCCCTCTGTTTGAGAAGAAGTATAATCCCATCTTTCCAAAGTAAACCCTCCAACTACATTAAGATCATGATTCCCAAAACTTTTATCGTAATTTAAAATATTCTCATTTACAATATGTCCTTTTATATCTGTTCGGTATAATGAATTAGTAACCGAAGCACCTCTTCTATCAGCTTTGGTACCCACCCAATAGTCTCGCTCTCTATTGTAATATTCCCCACCAATTGAAGTCCTAAAAGAAAGACCTTCTGCCAGCTTAAACTTCAAATAGGCATTAGAAAATAATTTAAATGTATTTGCTCTATAATCTCTTTCGAGCACTTTCGCCTTAGCGTTGGCATTTGAAGTACCGCTAATATCAGTATCACCTCCATCTCCATATAAATCGTAATTATCGAAATGCCTTTCCATGGCATAATCACCAATTTTCACATCAGGATAATTTTCAAAATCAACATACTTAATGGTATTTTCATCATGGTAGATAGGTAACCAGGTGTGTTGCCTTATTGCATCATGAACCCCAATTGGAAAAAGCCTTTGCTTGGTATATGAAGGATTTACCATTATCCCAAACTCAACTCTGTTGCTGATCTTAGTATTAAGGTTAAACCTCATATTATATTTCTCATAGTTGTCAGTTAGTAACACTCCTTCATCACCCAAATAACTAGCTGAAGCTCTGAACTTTGTTTTTTCAGTTCCACCTGAAGCGCTCAAAGAATAGTTTTGAATCATCCCGCCATCAAATATTTGTTCCTGCCAGTCTGTTTCGGTACCCAATTGATTGATGTACACCATTCTATCAGTTAAAGAACCATTTTCTCTCATTACAAAGTCAGACCATTCCGATACAGTCGGTAAAATCTCATCATTTCTGGGCACTGATTTAGCCCCTACATAAGAATTAAATGAAAATACTGGTTTTCCTACTTTACCGGTCTTGGTGGTGATCATGATAATACCATTTCCACCCCTTGATCCATAAATTGCTGCAGATGCAGCATCTTTTAAAACTTCAATGGATTCCACATCATTCATATCTAAACTGCCCAGATAGTCAGGATCTACAGGAATACCGTCCAATACAATAAAAGGCTGGGCATCAGCGGTGATTGAACCGGTTCCTCTTACCCTGATCGTTGGTGCTGAGCCGGCAACTGGGTCAGTAGCCTGAATATTTACACCGGCAATTCTGCCAATCAAGGCATCATCTGCTCTCGATACCGGAATTTGATCCAGTTTGTCATTAGTAACCTTGGAAACTGCCCCGGTCACATGGGACTTTCTTTGAGAGCCATAACCAATCACCACAATTTCTTCCAATGAGGTAATGTCCAATTCCAGGGTTAAATCAATGGTACTTTTATTCGCTACAGGTACTTCCTGAGATACATATCCTACAGAGCTAAAAATCAGCACAGATTCCTGGCTGGGTACACTTATGCGGTAATCACCATTAATATCAGTTACGGTTCCTTGATTAGATCCTTTTAATAAAACATTCACTCCGGGGAGACCTGTCTGATCATCGGAGGAAATCACTTTTCCTTTTATTATTATTTCCTGGAGGGGCCAATTTTCATTGGCAAATAGATTTGAGATGGCGCCAATTTGTATTACCAAAAGGGCAAAGACCATTTGCTTAGCCAAAGCAAGATTTTGGCTCTTTGTAAACATTTTCATACTTTTAGGGTGTTTGATTATTTAAAATTGAATGGGCTATCTGATGATAGCCTTAGGCTGGTAACTGCAATTACCAGCCTATTTTTTTGGTTAATTATGACTTTCTTATCATAGGCAATTTACTTATTTTTTTCTTTGTTTTTCTTTTCCAGACTAAATGTGAGTAAATCATTCAAATGCGCCTTCATGGCATTTCCTGCACCTTTTTTATCATGATTCTTGATGCAATCAAATATTTCAAGATGTTCCTCAAAAGCCCTTTTGTATCTTCCATCCCCGCAGATATCCAGATTTTTAGACAGCTTGATCATATCGGGAATTACTATTAGCAAAAGGGAATTGAGTACCGAGTTTTTACTGGCTTCTGCTATTTTTAAATGAAATAACAAATCTTCTTCTACACCTTGTTTGCCAGCATCAACTTCTTTTTCAAAAGCATTTAAAGCATTTTCTATTTTGATCAGATCATCTACATCGGCTCTTTCCGCTGCTAATTCAGCAGCGTGCATTTCCAAAAGCACTCTGGTTTCTACAAATGAATAAAAATCGTGATCATTTAAATCCAGTACATCGTTAATTAAGCCTTCAAGAGCGGTTACTCCCAAACCGGCTACCACCGTTCCGCTTTGAGGTAAAGTTTTCAATATGCCATAGAATTCTAATTTCCTTAAAGCATCTCTTACATGACTTCTTCCTACTCCAAATTTTTCACTCAATTGTCTTTCAGGAGGTAATCTGTCTCCTGGATTCAATTGCCCGGATGATATCAGGTTTTTAATCTGCTTAATGATGATATCCGATGGCTTTTCAATTTTTATTTCCTCTAGGTTTTTCAGAATCTCCATATTTACAGGCAGTTTTTGGATTACTAATGTTTGGGTTACCATAAATTGGTTGACCAATATTAATTGAAAAAAAATTAGGATGCAAATATTTTTAAAAAAAACATCCTGCAAACAGATGAGGGAATGAGTAGTGGAGTATTAGAATAACAATCTCCAAACGAGAGAAATAATTATATCCTTCAAACTATTTTTTTTATCTTATTTATTTGATATTTTTAGACACACATCATAACTAAAGAAATCAACCAACACTTTTTTGATTAGACCAATAAGCTTGTTTAACAAGTCCTAATCATTAGTATTATTTAAGGTATTTACCTACTACAACCAATTTTATAAACTGAAAACCTCATCGAATGAACAAAAAATACCTGTTTCTTTTTTTATGCACTATATTTTTCATTTCTCAGGCATTGGCTCAGGACCAGGAGCTGACAGAAGAAGATAAAAAAGCCATTAAATTCCGAAGTGAAACTTTTATTAAGGAATTTGAAAGTCTGTTAATTCTCATTAGCGATCCTTCTCTGGAGCCTTATAAGAGAAAGGAAATAATGGTGAATAGCTTTTCGCAAAACGCAAATCAATTATTTTTAAATGGAGATGTAATTATTGAGGATGATATTGATCCTGATTATACCAATAATTCGAAGAAGCAAAAGAATGTGAAAATAGAGCGCTACCTGAATGATTTGGATCTTTTTTATGAAAAATCTATTGAGCCTACAATTTCATTTTCCAATATAATCACTTCAGAAGTATCCAAGGGAGATTATGTATTTCTTGCGGTTTATTTCGAAAGTGAATTTAGAGGGAAAAATATTGCCATAAATCACCCTTATACTAAAAATACCAGAGTAGCTACTATTAAAGCAGAGAAGAAAAATGGGCTTTGGTATCCACTAATTGTAAGTATAGTTTTTTACAACCCAACGCTTCATCCTATGTTTAATGAAGCCTTAAATGTTCCGGAAATTATTCCGGAAATCATCGTCAAAGACTCTGTGGTCATGGCAGTTGCAGAAAGTAGTGATATGGGAGAAGATGTGGCTGAAGTTCCCACTGTTGCACCTACTTTAATTTTTAATCCTTTGCCATCTTCCTTAAAGAAAGGGAAAAGATATCCAATTACCTGGACCAAAACTAACCTGGAAGAAGACATAGATTTAGAACTTTATAAAAATGGAACCCGGGAAGGCATCATTGGCAATGACCTTAGCGGAAATTCTTATGACTGGACTATACCAGAGCATATTGACCTCAAAGCAACATATCAGCTCAAACTCACCAGTAAAGGAGAAGCCAATAAATCAGCATGGAGTGATGACTTTAAAATTTCCAGAAAAATCCCACTAGGGTTAAAAGTGCTGGGAGGAGGTCTGGTTGCCGGAGGAATTATTTTTCTGATAACCAATGGAGGAGATTCTGGAGGAGATCCCACTCCCGGAACCAACACTGGAGGAGAAAAACTGATAGAACCAACTGCCTTACCGGGCGGATAGAAATAATCAACATTTACTTTTCAAGTGATAACAATTTTACCTCTCCAATCTGACAAACAAGGCTGTTACTAATCAAAATAGTATTACAAAATAAACCTAGAAGATAAATGAAACTGAATTATTATTTACCTCTATTTGTGTTGGGTGTATTCTTTGGCATAAACCATACTTTGTCGGCACAAAGTAGTGGAGTAGCCATATCTGAAGACCAGGATCACTCGGCACATTCCTCAGCTATTCTGGATGTAGAATCTACTACCAAAGGAATATTGATCCCAAGAATGACAGAAGCCCAGAAAAATGCCATTGCCAACCCACAAAATGGTTTGTTAGTCTATCAGTCTGATAATACTGCTGGCTTTTATTATTATAATGGCAGCACCTGGACTGCACTTGCAGGAGGCGGTGGAGGTTCTGGAAACTATACTGCAGGAGATGGGATACTAATTAATGGAGCGACCATTTCCAATTCAAAACCTGGGAAATGGACAGATGCCAACTCAGGAAGTATATACTTTAATGACTCAGTAAGTATAAATAAAAACACTGCCCCTACCGCAGCCCTTGATGTTGGGGGAAGTATCCGGCTGGATGATGAACTCAACAAGTACAATGGCAGTACAAATGTTTTAGCAATTGATGTCACGACTTCGGGAAGTGGATTTCTTTCAACATTTGGTACTAATGGAAATAGCAATGTAGTGTTAAGTAGCCTTAATGGAGATGATAATAAAGGGTGGTTTGGGATAAGAGATGAAACTGGTGATACCAAAGCTATAATTACCATTTTAAAAGAAGGGCTGGGTTATATAAATTTAAATGGACCAAATGGAAATTCCAATGTGCAGATTTCTGCCAGTTCTTCAAACACTAATAACGGAAGTATATCAATTTTCAATGCGGACGGGAATTCTAAGGTTTTTTCTTCCATTTCAGATAGTGGTAATGGATTTATTAGAATCATTGGTGAAAATGGAAATGATAATATTCAACTATCTACACTTTCAGGTCATGCCAACAATGGATTTGTTAACGTTTTGGACGCTGATGGCAAGGCTCAGGCCCAATTGTATGTAGATGAAAATGGAGTAGGCCAGGTTTGGGCATCAGGCACAAAGAACTTTAAAGTGCCTCACCCAAATGACGATAGCAAGGAAATCTGGTATGCAGCACTGGAAGGACCCGAAGCTGCTATGTACATCAGGGGAACTTCCAAATTGGAAAATGGAACTGCAACCATAGCACTACCAGATCACTTTACATCCCTGGCGGTAGAAAAAAGTATGACGGTTATCATCACCCCACTTTCTGCTGATTCAAAAGGATTGGCTGTAACTTCAAAAAAACTTTCTGGAATAGAAGTGAAAGAGCTTTTTCAGGGAAATGGCAGTTATGAGTTTGATTGGGAGGTAAAATGTGTACGTAATGGCTTTGAAGATTACCAGCCTGTACGGCCCAAACCGGTCAATGAAACCAGTGATTTAGTTCCACTTGGGGAGGGAGGGCTTGCTCCTGGAGAAAATTCAATTGTTCCAACAGCTTCTCCCCGAAAAGGTAGTGAATAATTTTGCCCAAAAGGATATGAAAAGTATGCATCATAAGAAAAGTGCAGGCCATTATTTACTGCTCCTACTTACATTTTTGTTAGTAGGATTTAATGGCTACAGCCAGGGAGTAGAAGTAAATGGAACCACCAATCTGAATTTGTCCGGGACGGTGAAAATAAATATTTCCGGAGTAAATAATGACTTAAAAATGGAATCATCCTCAGGTATTTCAGGTGCATCAGGTAATGCATTATCTCTGGAAGGAAGTATTTTAAGTACAGTGTCTGATTTAAATTACAATGGGCAATTCCATTTTAAAGGGAGTTCTCCTGCAGAACTGGATTTCAGCGGTACCATCCATAAACTCATAGTTGAAAATTCCGGTGGGGTAACAGTCCTCCAACCAGTCACGATTTCCAATGAAATTGTATTGACTTCCGGGTTATTATCCACTGCAAACGAAGGAGATTTAACTTTTCCAGAAAATGCTTTATTACAGGGAAACGCCAACAGTTTTATTGAAGGGCCACTATCTGTTACAGTTTCCGGGATAGGTGACAAAAGTTTGTTTTTCCCCGTTGGAAAATCCGGAGAATATAAGCCTGTTACCCTAAATTTCAGCCAGGATGTTGCCGCAACAACCACCTATACTGCTGAGTTATTTACCTCGGGTATCCCAACTTTGGGTTTGGGTAGTGGTAATCTAGATAAGGTTTCAACCTCCAGATATTGGGTACTCAAAAATGGAGGTACTCCAATTCAATCAGCATCTATTGTGCTCCCAGTGGCTGAAGATGACAATGTTGCTTCAATAGAACAGGCCAGAATTGCAAAAGAAGACAATGGTAACTGGAAAGATTTAGGAGGGATCAATCTGGAACAAATTCCAGGTTCAATTACCTCCTCGTTATCCTTTACAGATCTGGGTGCTTTTGTAATTGCCAATGCTGATAATTCTTCCCCAATTCCCAGAATTCTAAGTATTTTACCAGCACAAGGGTCTGAAGGAGATACTATTACCATAAAAGGTAATTTCCTTGGAGAAAGTGAAGGACAGATAAAATTGGGAGAGACCACCCTTGAAGCCTCCCACATTATTTCATGGGCCACCAATGAAATAAAAATTATCGTTCCCGATGGTTTGACAGGAAAGGTAAATGTTGAAATTACCGTGGAAGGAGGGGCCGCACCCATTCCCTTCGATTTCCAATTTTCCATCATTTCTAAAATTGATCCATGTATCTCGTTTACTTTGAGCACTACAGGAAACGCTGAATTTGCCCCGGTGGGCAGTTCAACCGAAATATTTTCCACTGTTAGTGATGCCCTGCTGGTGACCAAAGCAGAACTTTATATCAGGGGCATTTCCGAAAAAAACTGGCGGTCTCCAATTTCTCCTAGTGAAAATGAAAATAAATTCTTTTTCAATCTAACTCCGGAGGAGGATGAAATTGGTTATGAGTTTTACTTTAGGTATGAATTAGACGGTTGTGATCCTGATTCTACGAGTATAAATTTGATTTATATTGAATTTCCCAATGGTAAAAACCTGAGTCATTTAAGGCCAGGAGATAAAATTTCTGACTATCATATTTTCTCGGTGCCTTATCAACTGGACAATGCTGCGGTTTCGGCTGTATTAGAAGGAGATTTAGGAACTTATGATGATACTAAATGGAGATTATTCAGAGTACAAAATAGTGATTATCAGGAATATAAGGGATTTTCAGGAATTGATCCGGGAAGGGGATATATTATGATTTTTAATGTTACAGGTAAAACCCTGAATACCGGAAGTGGAAAAACACTAAAAGTTACCAAAGCACAACCCTTTACTCTATCCCTCCAAAAAGGATGGAACATGATTGGCAGCCCTTACCCTTTTAATTTATCCTGGGAAGGAGTGCTGAGTGAAAATGGCAGCACTGAAAATCTCGAAAATTTCAAGATATTATCAAATGGTGCCTACACAAACCCAACCACTCCAATATTAGAAGCCTATAAAGGAGCCATATGGTTTTCAGATGAAGCTACCCAGGTTACTATTCCTGTAATCAAGGATGAATCGGTGAATGGTAGATTAGCAGCCAGGGAACTGAAGGAAAATCCAATTGACCATGAAGACTGGGAAGTTCGATTCCAATTGAAAAATGAAAATGGATTAATTGGTAAAGGAGGGCTTGGGATGAATCCAAAATCTTCCACCACTAAAGATAACCTAGATGCCATGATGGCCCCAAGACTTGGAGAATTTTTGGACATGCATTTTCCACATGAGGAATTCTTTTACCCCTACTTTGCAAAAGACATTGTGCAAAATGAGGAAAATTATATTTGGGAATTTACAGTAGAAGGAAGCTCTGATACCAGAATGGTAAGCCTGGAATGGGACAACAGTTATTTTGGCGAAAGCGATTTTAACCTTTACTTATATGATTTGGAAAATGAGGTTAGGATTGACATGAGTGCACAAACTACTTACAGTTTTAATTATGCTGATGCTAAAAAATTTAAAGTTTACTATGGCATTGGCGCTGGAATAATTCCTGATAAAACTGCTATGGGAGACTGTTATCCAAATCCGGGAAAAGATCAAATTCATTTTCCGTTTAACTTATCTTCCAATAACCAATTCTACCAGGTTTCTATAGATATTTATGATCAGGCTGGCCGGCTTTCCAGACATCTTACAGAAGAAAATTTTCAACAGGGATTTCACGAGATGGTTTGGGATAGAAAAGATGCCAATGGTAATGACCTGGCACCTGGATTATATATTTATAAATTGAACATTTCAGGAAATGGGGAAAATATCCAATTCAACAAAAAATTGATTTTAGAATAAGGGATAATTTCCAAAGCTTATGAAAGCGCTATAGATTTCTTATAATCTATGGCGCTTTTTTATTGCAAAAAATACCTGAACCCAGGTTCCCAATAGTTTTTCAGACCTGCAAACACAAATGCCCAGCCGGTCATTTTTTAATTAGGTATGAGGAATATATAGAATTTAATAAATGTGTGTACTCAGGATTATTGATATTGCCCTATTCACCCTAATTTAGCCGAATCAATAAATAATTAACATAGAATTTAAAGTAAAATGAACTTCACAAAACACATCATTATCTCATTTTTTTTACTTCAGGTATTTTTTAATCAGGCAATGTCACAAACTGAGGGTTCTTTAGAAAAATTCCTGTTCGATCACTATGATCAATATTTAGAAAAATCAATTAGTCACCAGTATTTAAAGCTGGAGGATATTCAACCTATTATAGATAAACTGGATGAGGATAAAACTTTTAAAGTAAAAGTTTTGGGTGAATCTGTTGAAGGAAGAAAAATCAATTTATTAAAACTGGGTAAGGGAAAAACCAATGTGTTGCTTTGGTCGCAAATGCATGGTAATGAGCCAACCGCTACCATGGCCCTTATGGACATGTTCAACTTTTTTCTGGCTTCTGATGAGCTGGATGAATTCAGGGAAAAGGTTTTGGAAGAGTGCACTTTGTACTTTGTTCCCATGCTCAATCCGGATGGTGCGGAAAAATACCAACGAAGAAATGCCCTGGACTTCGATATCAACCGGGATGCACAAAGATTACAATCACCTGAGGCAAAAATTTTAAAGAAAATCAGGGATAAAACCAATGCTGATTTCGGTTTCAATTTACACGACCAAAGTACTTTATACAGTGCCGGGAAAAGTGCCAATCAGGCTTCAATTTCTTTCCTTGCTCCTGCCTACAACTATGAAAAGGATGTGAATGATGTGAGGGGAAACGCCATGAAAATTATAGGTATTCTGGATGAAACCCTTCAGCAATTTATTCCTGGCCACATAGCCAAATATGATGATACTTTTGAGCCAAGGGCATTTGGAGATAATATCCAAAAATGGGGAACCAGCACTATTTTGGTAGAATCGGGAGGTTATCCGAATGATCCGGAAAAACAGCATTTGAGAAAAATGAATTTTATTCTTCTCCTAAAAGCACTTGAAGCTATTTCCACAAAGAGTTACGAAAAGGAAACCATTGAAAGATATGAAGCCATTCCTTTCAACAAAAGGTATTTATTTGACCTGATTGTAAGAAATGCCAAGGTAGAAGTTCAGGGGAAAAAATACATTATGGATATTGGAGTAAATTATCACCAGTTTCATGAAAATGGGGACAAAGCTTTTAAATATAAAGGATACATAGTAGAACTTGGAGACATGTCCACTTTTTATGGGTATGAAGAAATTGATGCTCAGGAACAGGAAGTATTTCCAGGATTAATAAGTGAAGATACTTTTGAAAATCAGGAAGAACTGAATGAAACAAAAATCAATGAATTACTCAGCAAGGGAATCACCTTTGCTAAAGTGAAAAACCATGAAAAATCGAAAGGCCTGCCCCAAGTTCCCATCAACCTGGTATTATCTGAATCAACTCCAAAATCGGCAATTGAACTGGGCAGCCCCGCAAATTTTACTATTGGGAAAGGGAAAAAGAAAAAAACGGCTGTAATTAATGGTTTTATCTACCAAATTGGGGAAAAGGATAATAATATTCCAAATACCGTAATTTATTAATGCCCGGGAGCCAAACGCATTTTAGAGATTATCCCCTGGTAATCAATTGATTAAAACCACTAAAACACATAGATATTTCGTACTAATCGCACTAGTAGGAAAATCACAAAGTTTTATACACTAAATTAAAAACCTTTATTTTAACCTCTCGTAAGAAATGGTAAATGGCGAGTCTGAAAACTCACCATTTACCATTTTTTTCTTTCCAACCGGCACTAATTTTTTGTTAAAAGAGATCTGCACTCTCCGGTGGCCAAAAGGCTTTTATCCCAGTATTTGTATTCAGGAACCTTCTAAGGGCTTTTTTTGAAAATTTCATCAACTTATATAACCTAATTTTCACATTGAGATGTTCCGATTGTTGTTATTTTGTTTCCTTTTTTCAACAACTGCCTCTTTTGCACAGGAAGAAGGAAGCTTGGACTCCATTTTTGCGGATAAAAAATTTCATGTGATCCAACCCAGGGACAATCTTTATCGCATTGCCAAAAACCATGAAATTCCACTTCAGGAACTTAGGGAATTCAATAACTTAAACCATGATCTTATTCATCCCGGAGATACATTATTTTTTGCACATCAATATCCTGCCACACTGCCCCACCTTCCCCTTGCCAAAGAAGTAGAGGAAGGATTACCATTTTTAACTGAAGAATTTGATGAAAAAGAAAATCCAACAATGGAAGTGAAAATCCCACATGATCAAAACTTAATTTCCTCTTTAAGTTCTACAGGTTTTCTGAATGAAAATATGCTGGTAATGGTTTGTGTCTTAATATTGGCCTCTTTTTTCCTGCTTTTCATCATTATCATTTCCAAAAAACACAAAAGAGAAGAGGAATTAACGCCTTTGGAAACAAAGATTTTAATGGAACAAATGAATGCCAATCAGGCCAATCAGGGATAATTCATTCAAAGTCCTCTTTTTTTACCATTCTTGCAAAATCTTACATTAAAGTCACAGGTAAATTTCCACACTTACAGGCATTGATATTTTCTGGGTTAGTTTAATTCATATACCATTATTAACAGAAATAATCTCTGTTTAAAGGTATTATGGGCTAGTTTTATCCCATTCAACCACCAATGAATTATGATAACCAGCCGGGAAACACACAAAAGTATTCTGCTTTTTATTCCATTCATCACTCTTATAATTAATAATATTTATGCCCAAAAAGTACATACCTACTGGCCTGAATTTAATCCGCAGAGCCACAGTTTTAAAGTAATAACTTTAGATGAAGAAGGGGCATTAGTATTTGAAAAAGCGAACTCTTTACAGTCGAAAAAGAAGTACACCTATTCCATTATACATTACAATACTGATTTTTCTGTCAATAAAAAATATATACTGGAGATGGAAAAATCATTGGATTATAAAGGCACTGACAAAACAGACGGGCATATTTATTTTCTGTTTGCCTCCCATAAAAAGGCCTTCATGGAAATCATAAAATTAGACCTGAATCAAAAAAAACTTGAAAAAACCAGAATTGAAACCCTGAGAGGGCTTCAGGGAATCTCATTTAAAGTAATAAAAAACTCGCTTTTTGTAAAAGCCAACTCACGAAATTCGTCCATGGTTTTTCAGGCCGGGCTCAATCAGGAATGGGTAAAAGGTATAAAAGTGATTTATACTCTCTCCCATAAAAATGCCCAACTACTGGCCCTGAAAAAGCAAAAATCAGGCAAGGGAATAATGGTGAGCAGTCAAATTACCTATCATCACCAAAAGCGAATTAATTTTAAATCATTCAACTTAGAAGGTGAACTGGATCTGGATTTTGATGTGATTGGACAACCCTATAAAAATTTGTTGGATGGAAAAGTAGTCAGGATCAATAACACTGATTTACTAGTGATTGGAACTTTCACCAATTTGGAGTCAAATCTTGCTGATGGATTTTTTGTGTCCAGGATTTTGGACGGGAGACAGGAAAATATCAAATATTATGATTTTTATAAACTCGATCACTTTCTGAAAGCTTTAAGTCAGAATGATCAGGCAAAATTCAACAGAGTTAAAAAAAAGCTGGAACTTCAAAATGGAAATCCTCCCACCTTTCAATATCAATTATATATTCATGACATAGTTGAGCAAAATGGGACATATTCCATTATCGGTGAAGAATTTGAATCTACATTTCTCAAGGAAATCGTAGATGAAACTACCGGAATGGTAGCTCCAGAGGCTTTTGAATATAACCTGGACAAGCCGAGTTTTAAAATTTCCAAAGCCATAATAGCCAGTTTTGACCAGCAGGGAGATTTGGTTTGGGAAAATTCATTTGTATTTCAAAATCTAAAATCCTTTGATCTTAATGGTGTGCTAAAGTTTAAATCTGAGGGCAGTTTATTGAAGGTCCTGTATAAAGATGAGGGAATAATTCATCGAAAAATATTGGACAAGGGAGTGCTCCTAGAAGAGGCCAACACAAGTTTTAACATCCAGAAAAATGCATTTCTTGGGTTGGAAAACTGGTATGACAATTATTTTTTCGCCTGGGGCTATCAACAGAAAAGCAGCAATAAAAAGCAAAGAGAAAAAAATCTCTGCTTCAAAAAAATAACCTTATAGTAAAAAAGCTACTTCAATTCAATTTGTATGTAATAAATAAGAGAATCAATAGTAGGTAATTTCTGAAAACCATTAATGGTTAATTTCCTTAATTTTTCATTCTCCAATTCCATCCTCAATTCCCTGGTATTTAAGAATAAATCTTTTTCTTCTAGATAAGAAATTGAAATTTCGGTTACCTCCTCATCCTGATTTTCTCTAAATACCGATAGACTATGTACAGGGAGGTCCTCTTCTTTAGCCATATAAATTGTAGCCAAACCTTCCAGTTTTTCTATCACTTCATACGAGTTTCTTAAAACAGGTTTATTGATATCCGCCTCCTTAAAAAGGGCCAGTTCTTTTTCCCAGTTCACCAGTTCCCCGCTTTTTTCAATTTTATTATTGATAATATTGACTTCTTCATGTTCCCCATTCATATCCACTTTTTTTAGGGCATTCACCGGATTTTCCTGCAAATAAGCAACCTGCTGATCCACAAAACCAGCCAAATCAAAATACACTTTTTCAGCGGTTTCAGCTTTTCTCTCCGATCGGCAGCCAACAACAAAAAATAACAACAACAACAAAATTATCCTGGGATTCATTATTTCAATATTTTGAATAAAAAGGGAATTCTTTTAAACTGAAAAAGCGATAGTCTTAAATTCAGTGCAAAAATAAAAGGCACTATACAATTTATAATGCCTTTTACTAAAGAACATTTCAGTTCTTTTTGTTCCTGAAATTTTATTATTACCAAAAAATCTCGAAAGTCTCTTCTCCGATTACGATGGAAGACTGCATAATATTTTCACCAGGTCTGGTTACTTTAAATCTGCCTTTACTGCCCGTAATCACTTCCTGATTATTTACAGATTTTTGATCTGTTTTGTGAAACACAATTCCTTCCCGCACATCTTTATCATCCACTTTAATATTTAAGAAATCCTTGCCGTTTGCAATTTTCCGTTTTATGCTGGGATTTAACTCCTCCCCTTCCAACAATTTAAGAGCTGAAGAACTCTTTGGTACCCCATAGCCTATATAATTATTCCCATAGGGAAAAAGCGGACCTGATTTTTCTATAATTTCTACTAATTCCTTGTTAGTTACGGTGGGCTTGGCCTGCATTAAACAAGCCGCAAAACCTGTTATTACCGGGGCAGAAAAAGAAGTCCCTTCCATGGAATAACAGGAAACATTTGGTTTTAAATAGGATATAGAAGTTGGGCCAATACTACTGTAGCCCATTTTCATTCCATTGTTGGCGGTGGCCCCTACAGAAAGCGCTCCCTTGGCATCTGCCGGAGCAGAAACAATTCTCCAGTTTGGATCAGAACCTTCATTTCCCGCTGAAACTACTAATAAAATTCCCTTCTCATCACTGGCAATTTGAGCCGCTTTGGAAATCATGGCTGTTGCCCCATTCATTTGTTCAGGTTTATAATTCTGAGAAGGATCATCGAATCCAATGGCATAACCCAATGAAGTATTAATAATTCTAACTCCAAGACTATCCATCCATTCCATGGCACTTATCCAGTAATCCTCCTCTTCCCTACTTTCAGAATCTCCCTTTTCCGATCTTGCCAGATAAAATTGTGCTTTAGTCGCCATCCCGAAATAGGAGGAGTTCCCTTTTTTCCCGGCAATTCTCATCAAAACCTTGGTGCCATGTCCATCTGAGTAGGTTTTCAGGTTTTCAATATCCAGTTGGCCCGGATTTACAAAATCTCTTGCTCCGAGGATACTTTTACTTTTGAAAAGGTGTTTAAGAAACTTATTTTTATCTGCATTGTAAAATCCCGCATCAATCACCCCAACGGTAATTCCTTCTCCGGTTAATCCAGCCTTCATAATCAGGTTGGCCTCCATTTGAGAAATGGCCGTGGTAAACTGTACTTCCTTTGGGTTTTCGATTAGTGATTTATCGAATTCCATTTCCAAAGGAACAATCATGGTTTTTATTGGAGAAACTTTTTTTACAAATTCCTGTTTCTCCAGCCATTCTATTTGGTTCTGGGTTAAATAAGCAGTTGAGGCATTTAACCACCTGGAAGTATTTACTATCTGAATGTCATTACCTTGAACCTTTTTTAAATATTCATTTTTTACGGGAATGTCGGTATATTGAACTAAAGGCAGGTTTAATAACTTTCTGTTTTCAATAGCCTTTTCACTTAAATTCTCCTGGTATTTGTAATTAGATTCATCTTTATCAGTAAATTCAATCCAGTATTTTTGCTGTGCATTGATAAGGTGTATAACAGAAAAATAAAGAATCAGGGTGCTTAATATTTTCATATGCTAAAATGAGGTTATCAGGAAAATGAAAACTCCTGAGTATTATTTATGTCTATTGGTATTAAGTAATAAGTCAAAATTAAAAAATATCCCTGCTTACCGTAACTAATTGATAACAAGAAAGATTCAGTTAGTTAACATCATTTATGACACTTTAGAAATAAAAGACAGCGATAAGAAATTAAATTATTCACTTTCAATAAGTTAATCTAATCTAAAAAAAGAATTTTGCCAAAAGTCGGAGCCAAATAATTAAAAAAGAAAATGCCTAACCTTCAATTCATTTTGAAAGGTTTTAGTTCTTGTTTGCTAATGTAAGAAAAAAATAACCTACCTTTTTGTTAAAAAAAATGATTGACCACAAAAATAACCATAATGTGGAAAATCCCCTTACTCCTTTTTTTAAGAACTAGGTAAATCAGGCTTTATTTTTAATTCAATATTGATAAATTTAAGGCATTCTTGAATATTAATTACAGTACCCTATAGATATGAGATACAATCCAATAAACAAATCACTTTTTGAGCGAAACAGGTCCAGATTTGCTGACCAGATGAAACCTAATTCAATTGCCATTTTCCATTCCAATGATATCCAGCCCACTAGTGCAGATGGGGTTCGGCCATTTATCCAGCAAACAGATTTGTTTTATCTTTCAGGAATTGATCAGGAAGAAACCATTTTGCTAATTTTTCCGGATTGTAAGGAAGAATCACACAGGGAAATATTATTTCTAAAAGAAACAAGTGAGGAAATTGCCATTTGGGAAGGAAATAAACTGACCAAAGAAAAGGCCAGGGAATTATCTGGTATCCAGACGGTTTACTGGCTCTCCAGTTTTGAAAACTTTCTCCTTTCACTGGTTTTTGATACCGAACATATCTATCTCAATACCAACGAGCATCTCAGAGCAACTTCTGAAGTAGAAACCAAGGATGCCAGATTTATTAAATGGTGCAAAAATCAGTTTCCCCTCCACAAATTTGAAAGATCGGCTCCCATTATGCATCAATTGAGGGTAATCAAATCTGTGGAGGAAGTTGAGGCTATTCAGGAAGCATGTAACATCACAGCAAAAGCATTTGAAAGAGTACTCAAATTTGTGAAGCCCGGGGTTTGGGAATATGAAATTGAAGCGGAGATTACCCACGAATTCCTAAGAAACAGATCGAGAAGACCAGCCTATGAATCAATAATTGCCTCCGGGTTTAGCAGTTGTATTTTACATTATATCGCCAATGATCAACAATGCCGGGAAGGAGATTTATTATTAATGGATTTTGGCGCAGAGTATGGGAATTATGCGGCTGATTTGACCAGAACCATTCCGGTAAATGGAAAATTTACTGACAGACAAAAAGCTGTTTATAATGCTGTTTTAAGGATACAAAAGCAGGCTATCCAAATGCTGGTACCTGGTAATAATATTAAGGATTATCACAAGGAAATAGGAAAAATCACCGAAGATGAATTAATTAATCTGGGCCTTCTGGACAAGTCTGAAGTGGCAAAGCAGGATCCTACCAAACCCCTTTACAAAAAATATTTTATGCATGGGGTTTCCCATCATCTGGGCCTGGATGTACATGATTATGGGAAAAGAAGCCAGCCATTCGAGGAAGGAATGGTATTTACCTGTGAGCCTGGTATTTATATTAGGGAAGAATCCATTGGAGTAAGAATTGAAAATGATATTCTAATTACTGGAAAGGGCCCGGTAGATTTAATGAAAAATATTCCCAGGGAAGTGGAAGAAATCGAGAGCATAATGAATAGTTAATAAATGGCCAGGAACAAAAGCGCAAAAGGACTTTTTCTTTTACTCAGGTATATTTTTATCTCTGGATTCATGATAATGTTTTCCATTTCCGGATATGCCCAGACTAAAATCAGAGTGGCAGTGGCCGCCAGTCTGATGCTTCCACTTGAAGAGGTTAAAAAAGAATATGAGAAAGAAAACCCGGGAATTCATATAGAATTAATTGGAGGATCTTCCGGAAATCTTACCACACAGATTAAAAATGGGGCTCCATTTCACATTTTTCTCTCAGCCAACTGGGCATATCCACAAGAATTATTTAATCAGGGTTTTAGCACTCAAAACCCACAAGTAATCACAAATGGAAAAATGGCGATCTGGACAAAGTCCGAAATAACTTTAATTGAGTTGAGCGACTTTCTCCTGAATGGAAAAGCAAAAGCGATTACCATCGCGAATCCCCAATTAGCGCCATATGGATGGACAGCAAAAAAATGGCTGGAGCAAAATGGAATTTGGGAAAAAGTGAAAGGACAAATAATATATGGCCAGAGTATCAGCCAGGTAAATCAGTATATCTATTCCGGAAATGTGGAGATTGCTTTCACAGCTGTTTCAGCGGCAAATGCTGAAAAACTAAAAGGAATCGGGAACTGGTTAATAATAGAGGATGAAAATTTTCTGGTACCCAATGGCGGGATAATTTTGAAATCTGATGGGAGAAACAACAGTAAAACAACTGCCAGTTTTTTCAATTTTTTGTTGGAAAATACCGCAGTAAATATTTTCCAACAATATGGTTACACCCATAATGGTGAGCCCAAATAATCTATTTTGAAATTTATTTATTCATTTCCGTTTTAATCCGCTGGAGCATCTCCATATTTTTAGTCATACAATCCATTATATCTATGGAATAAGGGTTTTCGTCCCTTTCATCAATATGCATAAAAATTTTAAGGGCAACTTCATGGCAAATTTTGCTATCCTCGTAATTCTTCATTTCATAGTAAATTTCTCCCTCCAGCATAAGCAACTCTGCCAGTACATTTAGCTGAAAATAATTTAGCTGCCGGTGATCCTCTAACAAAACCATCAGGTCTTCTCCGGGTGTATTTTTAGCCACATGAATATCGAAATCAAAACTGACTTTACTAATTTCATTAATAATGGCAATACCCTCCTTGTAAAAACCAGTATCTTTTAGTTTTCTAATATTAGCTTTTACTTTTTTAAACTCCTCAGCCAGTTTTTCAGTGGAATTATTTTCAGACATGATGAAAATATTTTCTTTGATTAAAAGATCAATTTATTATTTGGTGGAGGAAATAAGGATCATTGGTACAATTGATAGGGTTTTAACTAATTTAAGCTTTTAGATTATAAAAAACTATTTTCAATTAATGTTCCCGAAAACAAATATTTATTTGCTTTCAAACCTCCTGTTTTATAACAAGTGTTGGGCTGGATTTAGTGTGGCACTCTACAGGATAATATTGCCTGGTGGGAAAATCTTCCCCAATATTTTAATTTCAACAAGAAAAAATGTTGAATCCCAAAATCTAGGCAAAAAAAAAGCCCACCGTTTCTGGTGAGCCTGATTAAAAGACACAATGATTTTTACATTCCAAAACCGTAATATTCTTTTTTACCACTGGTTGGATTTATCCCCTCAATCAATACCCCGCCTCTTTCATTCTCTAAAATTTTCTCCAACTCTTTAACAGTCCTGATAGGTTCTTTATTCACTTTAGTAATAATAAATCCTTCTCTTATTCCTGTTTGAGCCCTTAGCGTACCAGCGTACATTCTTTTTATTTTCAGTCCTCCTTCAATATCAAACTTACCCGCCTCTTCCTTAGAAATCTCTTCAAACTCAGCACCTATAGATTGCATTACCTCACTTTTTGGAGCAGATACTAATTTAGTTTCTCCGGTCTGTGTTTTAAGTGGTACAGTTAAAGTTTTCTTACTTCCTTTTCTAATAAATGTCACTTTTACCTCATCTCCAGGTCGGTGGCCACCAATTATTTCCTGCAGTTCTGGAACCGAGTTTATTACTCTGCCATCTATCTCTGTAATGATATCACCAGGCTTAATTCCTGCATCTACAGCACTTCCGCCCTCAGCCAGATCAGCTACATAAACTCCTTGAGAAATTTCTAATTCCGAAAAATCCACACCATGTTTTTGGCCTAACTGCTCAATTCCGGGATCAGTAATATTCAAAATACTAATGCCCATAAAAGCTCTTTGTACAGTACCGTATTTAATTAAATCTTCTACCACTTTATTGGCCAAATTGGCTGGCACTGCAAAAGAATATCCTGAATAAGCACCAGTTGGAGAGGCAATCGCAGTATTAATTCCAATTAATTCCCCATTTAGGTTTACCAATGCTCCACCACTATTTCCCGGGTTCACAGCTGCATCTGTCTGAATAAATGATTCAATAGAAGATCCGCCTCCTAAAATTCTCAAACTCCTTCCTTTTGCACTTACGATTCCGGCTGTTACTGTAGATTCCAGGTTGAATGGATTACCTACAGCCAGAGCCCACTGCCCTACTTTTACATCATCAGAGTTTCCAAATGGAATCTTTGGCAAATTATCTTCATCAATTTTAATTAGAGCTAAATCAGTGGATGGATCTGTTCCGATTACTTTTGCCGAATATTTCCTTTTATCATATAAACTTACTTCCAAAACATCGGCATCCTCTACTACGTGATTATTGGTTACAATATATCCATCTTCACTTATGATCACGCCTGATCCACTACCTTGCCTTGGTTGAGGACTTCTTCCCATGTTTTCATCTTCGAAAAAGTACCTGAACATGGGCGGAACTTGCTGAGCCTGAGGATTACTTTTCCCCATAACCGTAGAAGTAATATGGACAACTGCCGGGGTAACTACCTCTGCAGTTCCTGAAAAATCAATACTTATTCCGTCATTAGAATTACTGAACTTTGCTACCTTTCCTATACTTTGGGCAGGTTTTTCAATAATTACTGTTTTATCTTCACCTAAATATTTATAGCCACCTATCGTGATCAGACCACCCAGAATGGCTGTTCCTAATGTTTTCGCAAATCCTTTCATAATGTGTTATGCTTCAGTTTTAATTTCAAAAAAATTTAAATTGAACCAGATCTTTTTTGGTTTAAATTCAATATTTCTCCTTGTTCTTATTTGGAGAATAAAAAAATAATAATCTATCAATTTTAACAATCGTGAACGTAAATTAATCGTCCGTAGATTACTTGTAGTGAGTATTTAACAGAATTTAACCGGTTTTTAACGTTATTTAAAAATTAGACTTTACTTTTAGATTCCCTCCTTTTTCAAGTCTGTTTTTGCTTTTTGTCCTCTTTAAATCAAGTGCTGTACCATCTCCGTTAACCGTAGTTTTTACTGCCATACTGACTGAATAATCCAAACAAAAGAAGACAATATGACACATTTAAAAAACCAACACCTTCCCCATTATTCACAACTGTTTTGTTAACAAACTTTTCAACTCAAATCAAAGTAGAATTGTTTGACGTAAATTGCAGGTATAAAACAAACCAAAACTACATGAATTATTACATGGTAGATATCAACCTACACAGAGAACAATCGCAAAACTTTAAAGATTTAATACCCAAACAAAAATCCTTTTTCCACAGACTTATGCATGAAGGAAAGATTCTAGATTATGCCCTATCAATGGATAAATCAAAAATCTGGATCAGTTTTTCTGCACGCTCAGAAAAAGAAGTAACCGATATTATTGCCAAATTCCCGCTAATTGACTTCTTTGATGTTGACGTACACCCACTTGCTTTTCAAAACAGGATGAATGTTTTAATTCCCAAAGTTTCCCTCAACTAAGTCAGTTTTACCCTAAGCAAAATTTTTTCAACTTCACTATCAGGTTAGTTTCTCCCTCAATTTTAACCTGCCAATTTTTCTCCTTCTCACCACTTTTTATTTAATGGATTCAGTTTTGTGAAGAAAATTAAACTTCAAACTGTTAAATTATGTTGCAGGAAAAAAGAATTAGGTTTGAATAAAAATTTACCCCATATACTATAATACTACCTGGTCATGACTGAAATAGATTTCAAATACAAAACTTCCCTAAGTTTTGAACCACTTTATAACTATCTCAAAGAGAAGATAAATAAAAGAAATTGCTCCACAGAATTTTTAATTAAATCTGTTCAGGATACCCTTGAGCAAAACCCTGAGTTAAGGGGTTCAATAACCGATTTATCGGTATTGGAAAAGCATCAGACTTTATTGAATTCTATCATGTCTCTGCTTTTCTCCCCCGTTGATCTGGATACTGAAATCTGTGCTATTGTGCATCCCTTTAAATACCAGACACTTACCCAATCTTCCAAATGGGAGGAGTTAATCACTTTTGATGAAAAAGATCTAAAAATCAACGCTCACGATTTTTCTGAATATCATACCAAAAAAATGCTGTATGCCAACAGCATTATCCTAAAGGAAATTTATGGTCAGGAAGTGAATGTGCATAATGAAATAGTGTATACCCTGGTAGATAAGGAAACCGGACTCAACAAATATTACAAACTATTTTTCAATAAAGATTTTGCAGAATTAATTTACAAAAAAGAACCGGTCCCGCTTTCGGAGGAAATATTGAAACTACTTTCTCAAAATATTGATAATATAGAATTGTGGGATAAATACATTGATTATGGCAACTTTGAATTCCGTGGGTTTCTCGTCATGAAACTCGTAGATGTGACCCAAAATGAAGTTTTATCTTCCCTTAAGTCCGACTTACTTCAAAAAGACACTATTATTTCAAAACCTAAGTTTCGAAAACTAGAATCGAAACTCAGAGAATATTTTGCCAACCCCAATTTGAAACTGGGTATTATTTCTTTCAGTGGAAACATGAAAGATGGAGAAGTAAAATCAGGTCCGAAAATATGGAACAGCATCCTGGATGAGAGTGATATTAACAAAATCACCTGTGAGAAAGGGAAATCGATCAAAAAAGAGGCTTTCGAAGGCTGTATTTATCATTTGATGATGGAAGAGGGAAAAACCCAGGTAATTGAAGATTTAGAAAATTATCCTCGAAAGTCTCCAATTGAGCATTTACTATTGGAAAAAGGAATAAAAAGCATATTGGTTTCACCTTTGATTTACGATGGTAAGGTATTGGGGGGAATTGAAATTGCCTCCACCAAAAAAGAAGGCGTAGACTGGTCTTCCATTAGTTTTTTAAGAGATATTTTGCCCATTTTTTCGCTTGCTGCAAAAAGAAGCCTGGAAGAACTGGAAAGTAAATTACAAGCATTAATTAAGGAAGAATATACCGCTATTCACCCTTCTGTAGAATGGAGGTTTGCCCAGGCAGCCCTCAATAAAATGGATAAGCAAACCAGAGGGGAAATGGCTGAAAGTGAGTCCATCGTATTTAATAATGTTTACCCCATTTATGGGCAATCAGATGTGAGAGGCTCTTCCCTTATCAGAAATACGGTTATTCAGGCAGATCTTATTGAGCAGTTAAATCTTGCCAAAAAAGCTTTGCTGGAGGTAAAGAAGAATCAAAATCTTAAAATAGCTGAAGAAATTATTTTCAGAATTGATAAGGCTATAAATGGAATTTCCGAAAAAATTGGTTCGGGAGATGAAACCACCGTGCTTTATTTTATAAAAAATGAAATCGAACCTCTGATTATTCATTTCTATCATTCTAAATTTTTATCAGAAGAGGCTTACAATGAATATTTCAGCAATTTGGATGTAGAGCTGGGAATTTTATATAAAAGGCGAAAGGCATTTGAAGACAGTCTCACTAAAATGAATGATACCATTTCCCATTTTATTGAGGAGGAAGAAGTGGAAGCACAGGAAGTTTTCCCTCATTATTTCGAAAAATATAAAACAGATGGAGTAGAATATAATTTGTACATTGGCAGTGCCATAGTACCTTCCAGAAAGTTTGATTTGGTGTATTTGCAAAATTTAAGGCTTTGGCAAATGGAACTCACCAGTAAAGTAGCCATTATGGCTGAAAGTTTAAAAGATGAATTGCCTATGCCTTTGGATACCACTCATCTTATTTTGGTAAATAATACCCCTATATCCATCCGGTTCAGAGAAGATGAAAAGCAATTTGATGTGGATGGTGCTTATAATATTCGATACGAGATCATTAAAAAGAGAATTGATAAAGCACATATTAAAGGCACTGATGAAAGACTGACACAACCCAGGAAAATTGCCATAGTTTATGCCCAGGATAAAGAAGCTCAGGAATACAGAAGATATATTGAATATTTGCAGCACAAAGGTTATTTAGAAAATGACGTTGAGGAACTTGACCTGGAAGAACTTCAGGGTGTAAACGGTTTGAAAGCTTTACGTGTGGAAGTAAAAATTCCAGCCAAAAATGATAAAGATAATTTCCCCAAAAAGGTAATTGAGAAAATTTTTAAGGAAAAAGAGAAAGTCTGATTTTTCAGACTTTTCCTTTTTTTCTATATATACACAAAATTCCATTCAAATACTGATTTTAATTTTTTTGCTTTAGCCATCCTTCCTTAAATTTAAATTAGGGAACAAATTCCCAAAACCATTAGCTACATCTGAAGATTTTTTTCTCTAAATTTAAATCTCAAACAGGCTGGTGAGACTAGCAGAAAGTCTGTCCTCACCTCATTAATATATCAATTGCTTTTATTTAGCTCATTTCCACTTAACTAAAGTGTAAAATAAATTGTAGGCAAAGCATTAGAACCAAAACATCAGTACAATGACTGAAGCAGAAATATTACTTGTCCAAAAATCATGGACCGCTATTCAAACCAGAAGTGATATTATTGGAGTAAAATTCTACACCAAATTATTTGAGGTTCAGCCGCTATTTAAGCCGCTTTTCCATAACGAACGCGATGAGCAGGCCAAAAAACTAATGAAATTGATTGGCTTTGCAGTTACTAAAATAAAACCAGAAATAGAGGAAGATAAGACAGTTGCAGCAGTAGGAAAAAGACACATCGCCTATGGCGTAAAGGAGCAGGATTTTGAAATTTTTGGAAAAGTGTTGGTGGAAACTATCGGGGAAGAGTTGGGAGAACACTGGAATCCTGAATTGGAGGTAGCCTGGGGAAAAGCCTATCAGTACCTTTCCAAATTAATGATCAGGGCACGCCATTAATAAACCAAAAAATTTTCAGGCAATTGAAAATTAGTGCTTTTTCAGCACTTATGAGCATCATCATACCCACATTGTGCTTATACAATTACCTTTGAATAAAAACAGAAATATATTAATCACATCATAAAACTTTCATATTCATGTCGAACAAAGTGGTTGGGGTTGCCGCACATATTGAGGCAAAACCGGGAAATTCGGAAGCTGTTAAAGAAATCTTAAAAGGCTTTGTGGCTCCTACAAGAAAGGAAAAAGGTTGTATTCAGTATGAATTATTCCAGAGTGAAGAAACACCGGAAAAATTTACTTTCCTTGAGAAATGGGAAAGTCTGGAAGATTTGGAGGCTCATGGGCAATCATCACATATTACCTCTGGTAAGGAAAAACTTGCGGAATTATTAGTTGGGCCAAGTGATGTACGGGTTTCAAAATCAGTAGACTAGTTTTATTTCTTCCATTTTAGGGTGAAAAAATCCTGATTCATAAATTTTTTGGGGTCTTCTTTATGATCAGTTCCTCTTTAGATTTAGAAAGTAAGACCTCATAAAAAACTGAGTGTTTAAAAATTATATTCAAATAATAGCATTTGAACCCATTAAAATCACTCAAATTCCCTTGAAAAGGGATAAATCCATTAATAACACTTCTAATTCATTGAGCTTAATTGAAAGACTTACGAAAATATTTATTCCAAATTGGTAAAATTCAAAGTTTATTTTAAACAAAATCAATGAATTATATTTGTGTAGATGAATAAATGACAGACAAATTTAATTTTTTAGAGAAATGAATCGCAGAAACAAATTATTACTATTATTACTTCCCCTATTTTTCAGCATAGTTTCTTTAGCTCAATCTCCCAATTACAAGCTAAAGTCGGATAGTAAAGCTTCTGTAACCGGAACTTCTACGCTACATGACTGGACCGGAGAAGTAAATGAAATGGAGGGATCTGCCAGCTTTTCAAAATCCATAGTAAAGAAATTGAAAGCAGGTGAAACGATTGAAGGTATTGAATTAAAATTTAAGGTAGCCAGCATTGATGGAGGAAGGGGAGATACTATGAATAATAAAATAGTAAAAGCATTTGGTGACGATAATCCTTATATAATTTTCCAATCGAGTGAACCAGCTAAAATCACTGAAGTGAATGATAAGACTGCTGGTACCTTCAAAATTGTTTCCAAAGGAAAATTAACTATGGCCGGAGTTTCCAAAGATGTGGAAATTGAATTGGAGGGGAAAAAGCTCGATTCAGGTGATTTCCAATTTACTGGAGAAAAAGCGCTGAAAATGAGTGATTATGGAATGGAACGTCCATCTGCCATGTTTGGCCAGATTGTAACAGGCGATGATATTACGGCAAAATTTGACCTTACCTTCACCAAAAATTAATTGAAAAGCATTTGGATAAAAAATCCAGCATTATAAGAGAAAAGGATTATGAAGTTGATATTTAACAAGATTACATTTTTAACCGGATTGTTTTCCTTCCTGATTTTATCTGTTGCTTCTGCCCAGGAGGATAGTCTAAGGAATGACGAACAATTTAAGTTATATAAACAGGAAATTCCGGGTACTCCGGTTTCTTTTCAAATGGCCCCGATTCCCGGAGGAAAATTCTTAATGGGAAGCCCTGAAACTGAACCAGATAGAAAAGAAGATGAGGGACCTCAGGTAGAAGTGGAAATTGAACCCTTTTACATAGGGGTATTTGAAGTAACTTTCGATGAGTACGAAATTTTCAGGGAAAAAAACCTTGATAAAGCACCTGAAGGAAAAGAAGATTCCTGGAATGCTGATGCGGTAACCCGTCCAAGCCCTCCTTATGAAGATCCAACATTTGGAATGGGAAAATATGGTTACCCTGCAGCAAGTATGACACAATTTGCAGCCCTTAGATATTGCAAATGGCTCACTGAAAAAACAGGGGTATTCTACAGACTTGCTACAGAAGCCGAGTGGGAATATGCCTGTAGAGCAGGAACAACTACTGCATATTCATTTGGGGATAGTGTATCGAAACTTGATGAATATGCCTGGCATTATGAAAACAGTGATGATGCCTACCATAAAGTTGGAGAGAAAAAACCAAACCCTTGGGGACTTTACGATATGCATGGTAATGTAGCCGAATGGACACTGGATCAGTATAAAGAAGATTTTTATGCGTCACTTGATGCAGATGAAAAGAAAAAAAATCCGTGGGCCATACCTGTAAAACTTCACCCCAGAACAGTAAAAGGAGGTTCATGGGATGATGACCCTGATAAATTGAGAAGTGCTGCAAGAACTGAATCCAGCATGAAATGGAAACAAAGAGATCCGCAAATTCCGAAAAGTTTCTGGTGGAATACAGACTCTCCTTTTGTAGGGTTCAGAATTGTAAGTCCTAAGAAGCAACCAACACCTGAAGAATTGAAGAAATTCTGGGGTATTACCCTTGATGAATAAATGATCGGGTGAAAATCTAAATTGAAAAGAAATTTTTCCAATAATAAAAACTAATATGTCAATGAAAAAGAATGAAACAAACCCTTCATTTGGGTTGAACAGAAGAAATTTTGTGAAAAGCTCTGCTGCTGCTGCAGGAGGAATGATTCTTACTCCTTTTGCCGTTCAGGCTGCAGGTTATCACACTTCAGTGGATGATACCATTAAAATAGCATTGATTGGTTGTGGAGGAAGGGGTACCGGAGCAGCTGTACAGGCACTTAGTACCAAGCAAAATTTAAAACTGGTTGCCATGGCTGATGCCTTCCGTGACAGACTTGATTTTAGTTTTGATAAAATTATCAATCATGAAAGTGTTGATAAATCAAAAATAGATGTAAAGGAAGAGCATAAATTTGTTGGGTTTGATGGTTATAAGCAGGCTATTGATATGGCAGATGTAGTCCTACTGGCTACACCTCCTGGTTTCAGACCAATTCATTTCGATTATGCTGTTGAAAATAACAAACATGTATTCATGGAAAAACCTGTAGCAACTGATGCTGCTGGTGTGAGACAGGTTTTGGCTTCAGCTGAAAAAGCAAAAGAGAAAAAATTAAATGTAGTTGTTGGTCTTCAAAGACATTATCAGAATAGCTACAAAGAATTAATGAAGCGAGTACATGGTGGTGAAATTGGAGAAGTAGTAGCAGCCCAGGCTTACTGGGATGGTGGTGGAGTTTGGGTGAGGGAAAGACAAGATGGGCAAACTGAAATGGAATACCAAATGAGAAACTGGTATTATTTCAACTGGTTGTGCGGTGACCATATCGTAGAGCAGCATATTCACAACATAGACGTAGTGAATTGGGCAAAAAATGCTTATCCTGTAAAAGCTCAGGGAATGGGAGGTAGAGAAGTAAGAAAAGGAAAAGATCATGGTCAGATTTTCGATCACCATTTTGTAGAATTTGAGTACGAAGATGGAACCGTGCTTTCCAGTCAGTGCAGACACATTAAAGGCTGTATGAACAGAGTTTCTGAGTTTTTAATTGGTACGAAAGGAAGAGCAACTACTCAGGGTAAAACGATGATAACCGACCTGAAGGGAAATAAAGTTTGGGCCCACAGGGATAAGGATGATCCAAATCCTTATCAGCAGGAACACGATGAACTGTTTGCTGCTGTAGCCAATGGCGAATATAAATTTGCCGATGCCGAGAATGGCGCAAAGAGTACCATGACTGCTATTTTTGGTAGAATGGCAACTTATTCAGGCCAGCAATTAACCTGGGATGAAGCCTTAAACTCGGAAATCACCATCATGCCTACAAAATATGCCTTTGATGCTGAGCCTCCGGTAATGCCGGATTCCAACGGATTCTATCCAGTGCCGGTTCCTGGAGTAACCAAAGTAATTTAATTCATATTATAATACACAAAAAAGCCTCTCCGTAATTGGAGAGGCTTTTTTATTCAAAATAAGAATTAATGCTTAATTGATTTCCAAATCACCTGATGCATTATTACTAAAAGTATTTGATTCTTGTGTGAGGGTAGTTCCTGATTCTGAAAAAATTCCGTACCCTGCACTATTAGTAAACGTTGAATTTTTAACACTAAGTTTTCCTCCATCTCCAAGGCCAAGGTTTGTGGCATCCACACCAAATCCATGACCTGAGCTACCTCCGTAGGAAACTTCCGCAAATTCGATTTCATTTTTTGTATTATTGGTCCAGTATACTAAACCTTTCCAATAACCGGCTGTTTCAGATTTTCCTGTAAATATTATTTTGTTGGAAGCATCTCCTTTGGCAGTCATATACCCTTCGCCATCAACCCAAATTCTTTTATCACTTCCTACTTTGAAAATGGCCCCGGGATTTACTACCACCCCACTTTCGATTTCCAAATTCCCACTTACAAAATAAGATGCGCCTGTTGAAAGTGCTGGCCAAGTTACCTCTGTTGCATTATTTAAGGTAGAAGCAATTACCTCTACACTATTATCTCCATTGTCGGTAAATGTAGTTTCAGAATCTAGTTGAGCAATATTAATGATTCCAATTGTCATGGCAATATTTTTATTATTCATGAGCTTATTTTTGGAAAAATCAATAATAGAAGCATCTCTTTCAACATATAAACCATAGTCATCACTATATGAAATGGTAGAATTTGTAATGCTACATTTTCCATCATCTCCAATTCCCAAAGAAGTTTTTCCTACGCCAAAACCATGGCTACTACTTCCTCCGTAGGATACTTCCACATAATCCAATTTATTATCAAGGTTATTGGTCCATATCACTAAACCTTTCCAATAGCCAACGGTTTCGTCCTTACCTGTAAACACAATTGGTGATACTTCAGTACCAATGGCAGTCATGTAACCTTCACCTTCCACCCAGATTCTCTTATCGCTGGCAAAGGCAAAAGTAACTCCAGGAGAAACGATAAGCCCAGAATTGATATCAAGGTTACCTGTGACATAATATGGTGTATTGTCATTAAAAGCAGGCACTGTGATAGCCACTGATTGATCAAGTGTTGATCCGAATAATTCTATACTATTATCGCCATTTCCTTCACTAAACTTGGATATGTTGTCAAGTTTTTCCGTTTGGCTGATATTCATGGCCGCAGCTATACCAGTATTATTTTTTATTTCATTGTTCATAAATTCATTGAACGATGCTGCTGTTTCCACAAACAGGCCATAGTCACCACTATTTGAAATGATTGAATTTTTAATGGAAAGTTTTCCATCATCTCCTATTCCCAGGGTCGTTTTTCCAACTCCAAATCCATGGTCACCACTTCCACCATATTTTACTTCTACATAATCCAGAACATTTTCATTGGATTTAGTCCAAACTACTAAACCTTTCCAGTAACCTGGTGATTCTTGTTTTCCGGTAAAAATGATCTTATTATCAGCAGTACCAATTGCCTCTATGGTAGCATCTCCATCCACCCAAATTCTTTCATCAGCCTCTACAGCTATAATTACACCGGGCTTAATGGTAAGTTTTGCTGTTCCGTTGATGGTTAAATTTCCGGTAACCAGGTAATCAGGTGTATCATCTGAGAAAATATCCACCAGAATTGAATCCTCCGATATGGTTCCGGAAAGCTCAATGGTTTTTAAAGGCACTCCTTCTGCTGTAATTTTTACATCATCTGTCTTTGTACTTATGGTGTTATTTACACTAAGAGAGATAATATACTCCCCTTCTACATCGGGGGTAAAGGTCGGGGTTTCTCCATTTGCTCCCGAAAGAGCAGCTGTACTTCCACTTGGTTTGGAGGTGATAGTCCAGGAGTATGTAAGGGCATTTCCTGATGCATCAGTAGCTGTACCAATTAGATTTACTAGTTCACCAACATCAACCGTCTGATCAGGGCCGGCATTTACCACCAGCGTATCGGGAGTTGGTTCTTCATCTTCAGAACAACTAAAAATGAAAAATGATAAAAGTAATGTTGCAAAATAAAAGTTTTTTAACTTCATCGGTTATAAGTTTTCTTATTCAAAAAAATAATTTGCAGTTTTGGTTCTTACGGGAATCCTCTGCTAAGGATGTCTTCCCGGTTTTGCGTTTTAATTCATTAAGAATTGAAGAGGTAAACAGGAATTGAAAAAATTTTAGATTTTTGTTTACAAATCCATTTTGAAGATAATAAAATGACAGTATCCATTTCGGGAGATAAAGATTTATTTGAGCGTCTAAGGAAAGGAGACGAAAATTCTCTGGTAAAGGTTTACCAGCTTTACAAAGGAAATTACATCAGTTGGGGGCAAAAAAACTTTTTATTATCAGCTGAAGAATGTGAAGATATATTCCAGGATGCTATCATTGCATTCAATGATAACATTCGGAAAAAGAAAATCACCGAACTGAATTGTTCATTAAAAACTTACATTTTTGCCATTGCTAAAAACCTGACAATCAAGATAATAAATAAAAATAACAGGGAGGAACTGAAGGATGAGCATTTTGATGCTCCTATCGAGCCAAGAGAAATAGTGGATCAAATGATTATTCTTTCTGAAAAACAGGAAAAAATAGTATCGCTTCTGAAGTTTTTAAAAGAACCATGCTATTCTATTTTGAAACTTTATTACTACAAATCTTATTCTATGGAAATCATTGCCAGAGAATTAAATTATAAAAATGAGAAAGTGGTGAAATCCCAGAAAGTAAGGTGTATGAATGAATTAAAAAAGTTGGTGAAAGCCAGATTTTCCAAGGGAGATTTAGGGTAAAAAAACCGAATATATCATTAACTTATATTAACAAGATATGTACAATTGATGGCTGAATTTAAATACGATATTGATCAGATTGATGCCTTTTTGAAGGGAAAAATGCAGGGTGAAGAATTGAATGCATTTAAAGCTTATATGCAAATTGAAGAAGCCTTTAGTAAGGAGGTAGAGCTACAAAAAGATTTGCTTATCAGCCTTAATGCACATTTTAACAAAGAACTCAAACAAAAACTTATTCAATCGGATAAATCAGGAGCAAAGGCTATTAATAAAAAGTTAATCCCTAACTATATTAAGTTTGGATTTGCAGCCTCAGTCATTTTATTTCTTTTTTTCGGTTACTTTTTCCTGTTTCAATCCATTGACAATACCGCCATTTATACAGAATTTTATAAGCCCTACCCCAATATTGTCAGTCCTCAGGTGAGGGGTGTAGAAAATATTCAAACGGATATACTGCAGTACTACGAAATTGCCGACTACAATACAGCCATTATTTTACTGGAAAAAGAATTGGAAAAAAATGATGCGCCTCTGGCCTATCGCTTTTATTATGGCTTAAGCCTGATGGAAATTGGAAAAACGGATCAGGCAATTGTGGTTTTAAATCAGGTTGCCGAAAGCGGGGATGCAAAATTTAAAGATCCTGCCCAATGGTACCTGGGCTTAATTTATCTGAAACAAAATGACCTAAAAAAAGCGGAAAATATTTTCGAGTCTATTGCCAAATCAGACAACAGCTATAAAAAACGCGCTGGAGAATTATTGGAACAATTAAATTAAGATTACTTGCTCAAAAACAAGTCCTTTCAATTTTTAGGATAGTTTCCCCAATTTGAAGTATATTTAAAGACTTTATAAATAGTGCGATAAATTTACTTCGAAAATGAAAAAGTTTTTTACCCTTATTATTCTTTTTTGCCTGGTCATAACCGGTTGCGCTCAAATCCAACAAAATTCTGAAGAAATCAAGCTCATCATTCGAGTGGATGATATTGGGTTTTCCCATGCTGTAAATCTGGCCTGTATGGAGACCCTTGAAAAGGGAGTTGCAACTTCTGTGGAAATTATGGTTCCTGGTCCCTGGTTTCCTGAAGCCGCAAAAATGCTGGCAGAACGACCAGATCTTGATGTTGGCATTCACTTAGTATTGACCAGCGAATGGCAGAATTTAAAATGGCGTCCACTAACTCATGCCCCAAGTCTGGTAGATCAGGATGGTTACTTTCATCCAGTAATTTGGCCAAATGAGAAACGCAAAGAAGATGCAACATTTCTTCTGGAAAGTGAATGGAAACTTGAAGAAATAGAAGCTGAATTGCGTGCTCAAATAGAATTGGCTAAAAAATATTTGCCCCATCTTTCCCATTTCACCGATCACATGGGTTTTACTCACATGGATCCGAAAGTAAAGGAATTAGCTAAAAAGTTAGGGGAGGAATATCAAATTGATATTTACCCGGAAGATTTTGATGTTCAAAGAATGCCTGGATTTGGAGGTTCTCACACGACTCCTGAGGAGAAAGTTGAAAATTTCATTAAAAGCCTGGATTCGCTCACACCTGGTCTTTGGCTTTTTGTAGACCATCCCGGATTGGATACATCTGAAATGCAAGCGATAGGACATGTGGGTTATATGGATGTAGCTGCAGACAGAAACGGTGTAACCCTTGCCCTTACCGATGAAAGAGTGAAAAAGGCGATAAAGGAAAAGGGAATAAAACTGGTGAAATATTCAGATCTTAAAAAAGAAAATTAGATTTTTTATTCACCCTTAATTATACACCACCTGGCTTAAGTGCTGCTTTGTTTCTACTTGAGCCAGATTATAAAATTAGATTACCTACTCATATCTTATCTTTTTTCAGCAGAATGATTCTCCTGCGTCCCCTTTTTCCTAAATTTGCAGTCCAAAAATCTGATTGCGAAAATACTACTTATGGAAAAACCAGAGAGAATCTATCTTGTGGGGATGCCTGCGTCCGGAAAAACAACTTTTGGAAAAGCTTTGGCTAAGGCCCTGAACTTCGAATTTATTGATTTGGATGAAGTTCTGGTAGAGAAAGCTGGTACTTCAATAAGTAATTTATTTAGGGAAAAAGGAGAGGCTTATTTCAGGGATTTGGAAAAGGAAATATTGGAGAATACCATCCCAGCCAGGACTGTAATTGCCACTGGTGGAGGAGCTCCCTGTTTTTTTGAAAACATGGATTTTATCTTAAAAAACGGATTTTCCATTTTTCTGTATGTGCCTGTAAAAGAACTGGCCAGAAGAAGTATGCAACAACATGGCTCCAGACCCTTGCTCAATGATTTTAAGGAAAAAGCACTGGAAGAAGAACTTGAAAAGAAGCTAAAGTTAAGATTGCCTTTCTATGAAAAAGCCAATCTCAAGCTTTCAGGTAAGGAAATTTCCCATGAATTTGTAATCAGCAAATTGAATCAACAATAGGTAATTTTAGTGTGTCGGCAAAACCATTTCGCACCAGAACCTCTTAAATATTGAGCAAAAACTACTCAATATCAATCAGTTATGGTAATTTAAATACTTGTTACGTCCATCCAAACACTTAAAACGCCTAGTAAAAAATATTGAAATTAAGAAAATGTTATACCCAAAAAATTTTGAAGAAAAAATTGGTTTCGACCGCATTAGAGCGCTTTTAAAGGAAAAATGTGAAGGGGCTGTAGGAGAAACTTTTGTAGATAAGATGAGATTTTCGGACAATTTTGACCTGGTTCGAAAATTAGGATTGCAGGCTGAAGAATTTGTAAAGATATTGTCGAGTGGTACTGAATTTCCCAAAAACAATTATCTGGATATTGGAGAAAGCCTGAAAAAAGCTTCCATTGGGGGGACTTTTTTATATGAAGAGGAATTTTACGATTTGAAAAAGGCACTCACCACATTATCAAGATGTCTGGCCTTTTTTGAAGCAGATGAAGAAGATGAATACCCCGAACTCAAAAATATCAGCCAACAGGTAGAATTTGACCGTCAGATTTTAACCGATATTGAAGCCGTAATTGATGAAAAAGGGGTAATGCGAGACAATGCTTCTCCCGAACTGGCAAGAATAAGACAGCGAATAAATAGTGAACAAAATAGTCTTAGGAAAAAGCTGGACCAGATCTTAAGAAACTTCAAAAGTCTGGGTATTGCCAAAGATGGAGTTTCGGCTACCATCAGAGAAGGAAGAATGGTAATTCCCATTGGAGCAGAATACAAAAGAAAAGTAAAAGGCTTTATCCATGATTCATCCGCAACCGGCCAGACGGTTTATATTGAACCGGAAGAAGTTCTGAATATCAATAATGAAATCAGGGAGCTGGAAATGAGAGAACGTCAGGAAATTATTAAAATCCTGACTAAACTTACAGACAAGGTAAGGCCATCGGTAGAAAGTTTGCGAAAAGCCAATCAGTTTTTGGGAATTCTGGATTTTATCAGAGCAAAAGCTGAATTAGGCATTGAGCTGGAAGCAATCCGACCAGATGCCAACAATGAGCCTGGCATAGAATGGTACAATGCTTTTCATCCATTGCTTTACCTTTCCTATAAAAGACTGGATAAAAAGGTTATTCCCCAGAATATCAGGCTTTCAGAAGAAAACAGAATTTTGCTGATTTCCGGTCCGAATGCCGGAGGTAAATCGGTAACCCTGAAAACAATCGGATTAATTCAGTATATGTTTCAGTGTGGTTTGCTGGTGCCAATTCTGGAAACCTCAAAAATGGGATTTTACAAAAATATTTTCATGGATATTGGTGATGAACAATCTCTGGAAGATGACCTGAGTACCTACTCTTCTCACCTGACCAATATGAAACATTTTGTGCTTCATTCCAACCACCGAACACTTTGCTTAATTGATGAATTCGGTTCAGGTACAGAGCCACAACTGGGAGCAGCCATTGCCGAGTCTATTCTGGAAAGTTTGAATTACAAAAAAGCACAAGGGGTAATCACCACCCACTATGCCAACCTGAAATTTTATGCAGACCGAACTGAAGGCCTGATAAATGGTGCTATGCGATATGATGTAGAACATTTGAAACCCCTTTATCAATTGGAAATTGGTAAGCCGGGTAGTTCATTCGCTTTGGAAATTGCCGAAAATATCGGTTTACCCAAAAGAATTGTGAGCAATGCCCGAAAAAAGGTGGGATCCAAATACATCAATATTGAGAAACTACTTAGCCAGCTGGAACAGGAGAAAAAAGAATTACAGGATAAAACCAGAGACCTGGAAAGGCTGGAATCCCAGCTAAAAGTAGCTAAAGACAAATATGAATCGCTTAAGGATTTTCAGGAACAAAATAAGAAGAAGTTACTCAATGAAGCGAAACTTGAGGCTGATCGCCTACTGAAATCCGCTAATCAGAAAATTGAGAATACCATCCGTGCAATAAAAGAAAATAAGGCTGAAAAGAATCTTACAAAGGCTGTAAGGAAGGATTTGGAATCCTTTAAAAAGACTATTAAGCCTGTGAAAACGGAAGAGAAAAAGCCTGAGGAACCAACGGAGGAAATCCAGATAATTGGTGGAGATATCTCTATTGGTGATATGGTGAAAATTGAAGGCCAGGAAGCTATTGGGGAAGTGTTGGATATTAATAATAAGGATGCCACGGTGGGTATCGGAGAGTTAAAAACCAAAATTAAACTCAAGCGTCTGGTAAAGGTTTCAAGAAAGGTTTTCAAAAAACAACAGAAAAAAGCTGCAGGATACACCGCCTCTATTAATATTAATAAAAAAATGGCTGAATTTAAGCCAAATATCGACTTAAGAGGGAAAAGAGCTGAAGAAGCACTTACCATTCTGGATGAGTTTGTGGATGAAGCTATCATGCTTGGGCAATCTTCCATTAACATTGTTCATGGGAAAGGAGATGGAATTTTACGCCAGGTTATAAGGGATCACTTGAGGAATGTAAAAGAAGTGAAAAGGATGGAGGATGAACATGCGGACCGTGGAGGGCATGGAGTCACTATCGTTAATTTCAGGTGATTTTCGATAAAAAACTTGTTTTTGGGTTAAAAATTTCTTAACATCAGGCTAACTAAACAAAAGCAGAAATTTTTTAACATAGTAAAAATTATTTTGCTTAACCAAACAAGCTAAATCAAAATGCTTATGGAAACGGACCTTTATTCGCTCTCACCGAGCCAGGCCTATTCAAGGATTAATACTTTGAATGAAAAAAAAGATTATGAAGGCCTATCCCCAGAGGAGTCCGAAGAGTTAGAAGATTTAAAGGAAATGTATGTAGAATCTAGCCCGGACTTCGAAGAAATTGATTATTAACCCCCTTTCCGGGAATATCTATTTAAAGCTATTCCCGGATTAAAATACACCCCTCTCCAAAAAATAAATTTTGATTTTTAAAAATTTCCCTTTCTTTTGCATTCGAGGATTCTACAGAGAATCAAATTTTTATAGCCCCGCCCATTGAGAGAAGGATAGTTAGAGAAGTTGATATCAAAGAAAAAAATCCCCCAAATATTTTATTTAAAATGGATGATGAATTGCCATTTTAATTTTTTTAATGATTATTTTTAAAATTAATGAAACACAAAAAAAGAAGAAAGAAGACCAGTGGAAGAAGTAACACTGCGCAGTTAGGAAAAATGGTACTTGCTTTCCTTAATGAAAAACCTTTCCAAAGGTTCACACTGAAAAAAATCGCCAAAGCACTTAAAGTTAGGAAACACAATGCCAAAATTGAATTGGAGGCATTTTTAAATGCGATGGCTAAAAAAGATCTGATTCACAAGCATCCAAACGAAACGTATCAATCCGTGACTTCTGCTGAAACAGAACACGTAACAGGGACGGTTGACTTCGTAAATGCCCGGTTTGCCTACATCATTCCCGAAGGGGAAGAAAATGCTGAAGATGTATGGGTGAAATCGGGAAGTTTAAGAGGCGCCATGGACCGGGATAAAGTGAAAATCCGGGTTTATAAAAACAGCCGGAGAAACAGGCTGGAAGGTGAAGTAGTGGAAATTGTTGAAAGAAACACTGAGGAATTTGTAGGCCATATTGAAATTTCCAACCGATTTGCCTTTGTAGTACCCAACAGCAGAAAAATCCATACTGATATTTTTATTCCGCTTGATGATATAAATGGTGCGGAGCACAAAGATAAAGTGGTTATAAAAATTATAGAATGGCCACATGGAGATGACAGCCCTGTTGGAAAAGTAACCAGGGTACTGGGAAAATCAGGTGAAAATGATACTGAAATACATGCAATCATGTTTGAGTATGGTTTGCCTTTCGATTTTCCGCAGGAAGTAGAAGCAGAAGCCAATAAAATTCCACTCGAAATCCCGGGAAGTGAAATAAAAAAGCGAAGAGATTTAAGGGATACTACCACATTTACCATCGATCCCCTTACTGCAAAAGATTTTGATGATGCTCTTTCCGTAAAGCAACTGGATAATGGAAATTGGGAAATCGGTGTGCATATTGCCGATGTTACTCACTATGTAAAGCCTAATTCTATTTTGGAAAAAGAAGCTTTTAGAAGAGCTACATCTGTTTATCTGGTAGACCGAACCGTACCCATGCTTCCGGAAAATCTTTCCAATGGTTTATGTTCGCTCAGGCCAAATGAGGATAAACTTACTTTTTCCGCCATTTTTGAGCTTGACCCTAAAGGCAATATCATAGAAGAATGGTTTGGAAGAACTGTTATTCACTCTGACAGAAGGTTTACTTATGAAGAGGCTCAGGAGGTTTTAGAAACCGGAGAAGGAGATTTTAAGGAGGAACTATTTAAACTTAATGAACTGGCAAAATTGCTCAATAAAAAGCGGTTTAGGGCCGGGGCAATTTCCTTCGAATCAGTGGAATTATATTTTGAACTGGATGAGAAAGGAAAACCAGTTGGGCTTTTTCCAAAAATCAGGAAAGATGCGCATAAATTGATTGAGGAATTTATGCTTTTAGCCAACAAAAGAGTGGCTGAGTTTGTCTTTAACCAAAGAAAGGGGAAGGTGAAAAATACGATGGTTTACCGGGTACATGAAGATCCAGATCCTGAAAGGGTAGATATTTTTGCCAAGTTTCTAAAAAGGTTTGGGTATAATATTTCCCAGGAATCAGGAGGAGCTTTTTCCAAATCCCTTAACCAGTTATCCAAAGATATTGAGGGTAAAACCATTCAGAATATTATCCAGTATCAGGCTATCCGTACAATGGCTAAGGCAAGGTACACTACTGAGCCTATCGGGCATTATGGTTTAGCATTTAAACACTATTCTCACTTTACTTCCCCCATCAGAAGATACCCGGATATGATGGCACATCGCTTACTGCAACATTATCTTGATGGTGGCCAGCCTGTGGATAAAAAGGAATATGAAGAAAAATGTAAACATTCTTCAGAAAGGGAAAAAAGAGCTGCTGATGCGGAAAGAGCATCCATTAAATACAAACAAGTGGAATTTATGGAAACCTTTCTGAACAAAGAACTGGATGGTTTCATTTCCGGCACTACCGACTGGGGTATTTATGTGGAAATGAATGAAACCAAGTGCGAAGGGATGATCAGGTTATCCGATATGAAAGATGATTATTATGCCTATGATGAAGAGGCTCAAATGGTAATTGGGAAAAAGTTTAAGGAAAAGTTCATGATTGGTGATCCCCTGAGGGTGAAAGTGAAAGCTACAAATCTGGATAAAAGGACAATTGATTTAGAATTAATTGGACGACTGGATTAAAAGAAATAATTACCCACAATTAAATCAGCTTTCATTTCTAATTATCATTTTCTGGTTTATTTTTAAAGGCAAATGATTTGTAGAGCATTATTCAAATAAGAGGATTAATCCTTGATTTGAATCTCTGCATTAATCATTTCACCATCTTCCAACCTTAGAAAATGATGATTAATGACCACACTAGAATTTGATCCTTCCCAAAAATGCAATACTGAGGTCAAACGGGTAGCCTTAGCTTTAATAGAAACTATTCAATTCAATCTTACTTCAGAGCCTGATCAGCATCACGCTATCCATGAATCTAGAAAATCATTTAAAAAACTCCGGGCCCTTCTCAGATTGATCAGAAAGGAATTAAAAAACAAAAAATTTTTAAAGGAAGATGCTTCTTTTCGTAATTTAAGCAGGGAAATTTCCGCATTAAGAGATATTACTTCACTCATGGAATGTCTCACCCGCCTGCACGAAAAATATCCCACCGGAAGTACCGCTGACATCATTAATGAATGCAGAGAGTTACTTTTTGCCAGAAGGCTGGAATTGGAAAAAGACAGTCTTAATTGGGAGCAATCCATCCAAAATGTTAAAAACACCCTTTCGGTAAGAGAGGAGCAGATCGGTAAATGGAAATTGCAAAAGAAACTTTATTCCAGTTGGCAACGGGGACTGGATGAAATCTACAAGGCCGCACAAAAAACAATGGCCGTGGCTTATAAGCATCCAAATGGAGAAAATTTTCACGAATGGCGGAAAAATGTAAAATACCTGGCCAATATGGTTTCATTTCTTAAAAACGCCTGGCCACCGGTTATTGAACCCTGGCTTCTGGAAATATCCAACCTCGCTACCATTTTAGGGGAAGATCATGATTATGAAATGTTGAAAGAGCAATTGGAAACAGAAAACCTAAAGTTGGAAAAGCGATTTCATGCAACCATTTTACACGAAATATTGGAACAGGAAATAGAGCAACTCCGAAAAGTTGCTTATTTCGCAGGAAAGAAGATTTTTGCGGAAAATAGTAAAAGTTTTTCAGCTCGTATAATTGCCAATTATAAAACGGCAACCCTTGAAATGAAATCTTAAGATTTTATTTTTTTAGAGGATTCTCTTATAATCAACTCCGTTTTTATCATTCTTGAAATAGGTACCTCCAGTTCATCATCACTATCGATCTCATTAAGCAGGATTTCTGCCGCAAGTTGCCCTATTTCAAATTCCGATTGCTTTACCGAAGTAAGGGAGGGAGTCATGATTGGCGCTATAGGTTCATTATTAAAGCCAACCACTGCAATATCATCAGGAATTTTGATATTTCTTTCTTTTAATAAGCCCATGGCAGTAGTGGCCAGTCTGTCACTCATGGCAAAAATGGCATCTGGTATATCCTCCTGGTCAATTAATTTTTCAGCGGCAATCCTGGCTCCATCCCTACTTACATCACAATGTACTTCCCACTTCTCTTCAATGGGTAAACCTAATCGCTCCAAAGTATCTTTGTAACCTTGTAGCCTGGTATTGCTTAAAGCCAGAGAATGTGGACCTCCCAAATAAGCAATTTTTTTGCATCCCATTTCTGCCAGGTGCTCCACCACCTTACAGGAAGCCCCATAATTATCCACCAATACTCTTGAAGCTTCAATACTTTTACATTCCCTATCGAAAAATACTAACGGAATGCCCTTACGTTGGAGCTGTCTGAAATGCTCATAATCCTTTGTTTCTCCCGAAACCGAAACTAAAACCCCATCTACCCTACCTGCAGCCATATTCCGAATATTCTGTACTTCCCTTTCATAAGATTCATTGGTCTGGCACACCATTACCGTATAACCGGCTTTTTGGGTTACGGCTTCAATGCCATCCAGTGCTGCAGAAAAAAAGTGGTAGCCCATTTTTGGTACTACTACCCCTATCATTTTAGTTTTTTTCTTTAGAAGGCTTAAAGAAACTTCATTGGGCTGGTAATCCAGTTTCTTTGCGAGTTCCAGCACAGCTTTTTTGGTTTCTGCTTTTATTTCATGATGATCCCGCAAAGCTCTTGAAACTGTGGAGGTGGAAATTTTCAACTGCTTTGCCAAATCTTTTATGGTTATTCTGCTACTTCTCTTCATATATTAAAATTGTTAAGCCTGTGTGTTTGGATTGCCCTGTAATTTATATTGATTATTTATTAAGGTACAAAATTAGGATTATTTTAAGATAAAAAATTAAATCTATTTTATTATCAATTTTCCATTTGTAATTTAAGGCGTAATTACCAACTACGAGGTAATTTACTAAAAACATGCGCTTATACTCAAGACCCTGGTCAATAGAAAGGTCTCACTCCCAATAAATTAACTTAATCTGGTTTTAAAACAAAAATTATATACCAACTACTTATTATTTAATAACTAAGAAAATGAAAAAAGAAAAAGGTTTAAGAAGTCACGAATGGTTTGGGAAAAGAGATAAAATGGGATTTATCTACAGAAGCTGGATGAGAAACCAGGGAATCCCCGACCATGAGTTTGACGGAAGGCCAGTTATTGGTATTTGTAATACCTGGTCTGAACTTACTCCTTGCAATGCCCACTTCAGGGATTTTGCGGAAGTGATAAAAAGAGGTGTTTATGAAGCTGGTGGCTTTCCAGTAGAGTTTCCTGTGACTTCTCTGGGAGAAACCCTGCTTAAACCAACAGCCATGCTATTCAGGAATCTTGCAAGTATGGATGTGGAAGAATCTATTAGAGGAAATCCTATCGATGGAGTAGTCCTGATGACGGGTTGTGACAAAACAACTCCATCTTTGGTGATGGGAGCTGCCAGTGTAGGACTACCAACCATCGTGATGCCAGGAGGGCCAATGCTTAATGGCAAATATAAAGGTACAGACATCGGTTCGGGAACCCATGTTTGGAAGTTTCATGAGGATTTAAAGGCCGGTAATATCACAGAGGAAGATTTTTTTCATGGTGAAGCTTGTATGTCGAGAAGTGCCGGACATTGTATGACTATGGGAACTGCTTCTACCATGGCCTGTATGGTAGAATCCTTAGGGCTGACTTTGCCTGGAGCAGCTGCAATTCCTGCCGTTGATTCAAGGAAAAAAGTTCTGGCACATATGACTGGAAGAAGGATTGTGGAAATGGTGAAGGAAGATCTCACTATAGAAAAAATTCTGACCAGGGAAGCCTTTGAAAACGCTATCAAAGTAAATGCGGCTATTGGAGGCTCTACTAATTTTATCATTCATTTGTCTGCAATTGCCGGAAGAATCGGTGTAGAACTTGATTTAAGAGATTTTGATGATCTTGGAAGTAGAATTCCCCTCTTGCTCAATTTAATGCCTTCCGGGAAATTCCTAATGGAGGACTTTTTTTATGCCGGAGGTCTCCCTGTTATAATCAGCCAGTTGAAAGAGCACTTACACAATGAGGCCATTACCGTAAATGGGAAACCCATAGGAGAAAATAACCAGGAGGCAGAATGCTATAATGAGGAAGTAATTGCCACCATAGAAAAACCATTAATAGAGGAAGCTGGAATTGCAATTTTAAAGGGGAACCTTGCGGAAAATGGGGCGGTTATAAAACCTTCAGCAGCTACACCGGAGTTAATGAAACATAAAGGAAGGGCAGTTGTATTTGAAAATATTGAAGATTATAACGCCCGGGTAAATGACCCAAATCTGGATATTGATGAAACCTGTGTAATGGTTTTGAAGAATGTAGGACCAAAGGGATATCCGGGAATGCCAGAGGTAGGAAACATGGGATTACCCACAAAAATTCTAAAAAAGGGAATTACTGACATGGTAAGAATTTCCGATGGAAGAATGAGTGGAACAGCCTATGGTACTGTGGTTCTTCATGTTTCCCCGGAATCAGCCGTGGGTGGAACTTTAGGAATAGTGCAGAATGGCGATATGATTGAACTGGATGTGGAACAAAGAAAATTGCACCTGGATATTTCCGAGGAAGAACTTGCACAAAGAAAGAAAAGCTGGAAACCAGTTGTGTTAGAAGAATCCAAACGTGGATACGTAGGTTTGTATATTAAACACGTAGAGCAATCGCATAAAGGAGCAGATATGGATTTCCTAAAAGGTAAATCAGGCTCAGTTGTGAAAAGGGATTCCCATTAATCAATACTTAAAAGGAGATATAATCATAATACGATAATTGATAATATATCTCCTTTTTTAATTTATGCCGCTTTTGTATGGAGTTGGTTTTTCAACAATCCCAAATATTCCAGCATATTGTGATCGTTAATATTATCTGGACCGCTTTTTCCAAAATCTTCAATATTTCCCTTAATGCTATCGGTAAATTTAAACCACCAGCTCAATTTTGGATCCTCATGTAAATTTCCTTCTGAATCGAAGTAAAAATGAGTCCCAACATGGCTATATCCCATTATCCGCATTGGTACCCTGGTTACAATATCGTTATTATTCACAATTCTGTAAGCCTTTTCCTTAAACTTCAGATTAAAACCTTGAGCGAATTCCTCATTCCCAACCCTTGGTTGCCCAAAGGTATAAAGCGCATCCGTGGAAATTCCTTCTTTTTCCAGGTAGGCAAATGCCAGAGTAGCCAAAGCAGCACCAAGGCTGTGACCTGTTACAAAAAGAGATTGGTTGCTTTTTCTATAAAATTTAACTTTTTCCACTACATCCCAAATAATACAATTTAAAGCCCTGTTAAAGCCATCATGCACTCTGCCAAATGGTCCGTCTACAAAGTTGATATCCAAATCGGTCATGATATCTTCAAGTTTATCAGGCTCAGTTCCTCTAAAGGAAAGTAGCAATGTATCATCATTTCCGGCAAGGAAAGCCTGAGTCCCTTCACAATCAAAGTAACAGAACTGATTATACCCCTCTTTCTTTACTTCCTTTTCTACCTTGTCCCAATCTTCATAGACAAGGGCGGCAGCTTGTGCGGTTGCCAGTGCATGGTATCGGTTAAATTTGCTTGATTTTGGTTCAAAAATTTTCATTGGTTTTGGATAGATTTGGTTTAGAAATCCTTTGAATACTCATAGAGTATTTCCCAAAACGTTATCACCAGGGCAGATTGCACTTTTTGGCAAAGCCTGAAATTCAAATGCTTCCAGAAGAGCATGTATGGAATCAATTTTTTTAGCTTTTAGATTCATCCATTTTCCAATAGTTTCAAATACTGAGGATGAACTTACATTACTTTCTCTTAGGTATTTTATGGACAGAGATTGATGGGATTTGGACATTTTATCACCAGGATTTTCCAGAATAAGTGGATGATGAAGAAACCGGTTTTGTATAAACTTTTCTTCATTTAATTTTTGAGCCAGAAAAAGCTGGGCAGCAGTAGAAGATAAAAGATCTTTTCCCCTCACAATTAAATTGACATCATCCACCATATCATCTACCAGTGAAGCCAACTGGTAGGCAGGAAGGCCATCTTTTTTCCGAATGACAAAGTCTCGTATTTCCTGATAAAGATCTATTTCCAAATTACCTTGCAACATATCCTGGAAATGAATGGCAGTGGGATTTTCGGTTTTAATCCGAAGGGCAAAACCCTTTTGATCCTGATTGTTTGTATTCCGGCAAAAACCAGGGTATTGCCCATCTGGACTATGTCTTTTTATTTTTGACCTCGAACAATCACAACTAAAAAGCCCGGAATTCATTCTCTTTAATTTTTCTAATGCATTTCGGTATAAATCAAGGCGGTGTTTTTGGGAAAAATTCTTTTCAAAATCTTCCGCTCCGGAAGGCCCTGAATCTACCTGTAGCTTTAGCCAGTCAAGTGTCAGGAAAATATCTTCAATGTAGACATTTCTCTTCCTTGCCTCATCAAGGTCATCAATTCTCAGATGAACAGTGCCCCCGGATTTTTTAGCCAAAACCCATGTAATTACAAAGGAAAATACATTCCCCAAGTGCAAATAACCACTTGGAGTTGGGGCAATTCTGGTTTTAATATTAATATTGTTTCTAAGTATCAATTAAGTTAATTATCCTTTCCCTGTTCCCGGAAATTAAAATTAAGCAATTCATTTTCTAATTTTACCATTTCCTATACCTTATTCCAATATCACTATGGCTTATTAATAACTTTTAATTCATTTAGCATTGCTGATATTTTCAATAATTGCCTACCTTCTTTTTACGCTTCTTATAGGTATTTGGGCATCCAGGTTTGTAAAAAATTCAGAGGATTTTGTTTTAGCGGGGAGAAGACTTCCCCTCCCCTTAGCTGCTTCTGCTCTGTTTGCCACATGGTTTGGTTCTGAAACCATTCTGGGTTCTTCCTCAGAATTTATGTCCCATGGATTATTGGGAGTAATTGAAGATCCCTTTGGAGCCTCTCTGTGTCTATTTTTGGTAGGACTATTTTTTGCCCGCCCTTTATATAAAATGAAAATCCTGACTTTTGGAGATTTTTACAGGATCAAATTTGGAAGGAAAACTGAGTTTGTGGCCAGTCTTCTTCTGGTTCCCTCTTATTTCGGTTGGATAGCAGCTCAGTTTGTGGCAATTGGCTTATTACTTAATGTGGTTGCAGGCATTCCCACAGCTATCGGAATGGTACTAGGTGCAGGGGCTGTAGTGGTTTATACCTATATCGGGGGCATGTGGGCTATTTCAGTTACCGATTTTATACAGACAATTATCATAATTGGAGGTTTATTATTTTTGGCATTTCATATTGGGCAGGCCGCTGGTGGTTTTAGTCAGGTTATTGATAACACTCCTCCTGATTTTTTTAGTATTTTACCCAAACCTGAATTCACTTCAATTCTGGCCTACCTTGCCGCCTGGATCACTATTGGTTTAGGCTCGATTCCTCAGCAGGATATTTTCCAACGGGTAATGGCAGCAAAATCCGAAAAAGTGGCGGTAACAGCTTCTCATATTGGAGGATTTATGTATTTAACCATTGGTTTTATACCTCTTTTTATCGGACTTTGCGCCAAACAATTGTATCCTGAACTTTTATCCGGAGATTCTCAGTTAGCTTTGCCTTTTGTGGTATTAAATCACACAAACACATTCGTCCAAACAATGTTTTTTGGAGCATTACTTTCTGCTATTATGAGCACATCGAGTGGAGCCATTCTTGCTCCTGCCTCGATTTTGGCCGAAAATATCATCAAACCAAATACAGGTAGAATAGAGGACTATAAATTACTTCAATACCTCCGATTGTCTGTAATTCTGGTGACTATTTTATCACTGGTTTTGGCCAATTTTGAAGGAAATATTTACGACCTTGTGGCCATGTCTTCATCTTTTAGCCTGGTATCTCTTTTTGTGCCCTTAATTGCAGGAATTTACTGGAAAAAAAGTAACGAGACAGGAGCTTTGTTCTCTATGTTTTTCGGAATGACGATCTGGATAATTTTTGAATTTATTTCTGGGGAAATACCATCTGTTTTACCAGGATTACTTGCCAGCTTTTTTGGTCTGTTAATAGGAAATATAGCTGGAAATAAATTTGAAGAAAACAAAGAAGATAGTGAAGAAAACCTTGAACCTAAGAGGCTTTAAATTTCCTTATTTATTATTTCTAAAGGAATGAAAAAATAACATGACTGCAAAAAAAGCCGAAAGCGCAAAACCAAGGAAGGTAAGCCAGGGTAAGCCGAATAAAGTTGGCATTTGTTCTACAATTCTGGAGTTTATACTTACAGAAGTTCCGATAAATAAGGCAGCCGAAATTAAACCCAACACTATGGTGTGGGCAGCATAATCAAGGCCCTTATTTAAGGTATCTAATCCGGATATATCAATATTCAGATTTAAATTCCCTTTCCTTATTTTCTTGAGAATTGAGCGTATTTCAAAGGGTAAATTATATAACAGTGCGCTCAATTGAGAACTGGTATAATATAAATCGAGGCCTAGGTTTTTTACAGAAAATTGCTCTTTCAATAGCTTCGCTCCATAAGGCTTTATAAATTCCAGCGCTTTAAAATTCGGATGAAGAATATTCCCAATTCCTTCCAGAATAGCAAGTGCACGTAAAATCATAAAGATAGACCCCGGCACTTTTAACTGGTATTTATAAATTAATTCTTGCAGCCTGATGGTTAATTCGGTCATTCCTCCTTCTTCATAATCATAAATAACCATATCCTCAATTAACTCATATAAATCATTCTCAAAGGCCCTCATGTCATCAATATCGCTATCTACCGCCAGCCTTCTCAAATTGATTGCCATCCCTTTGGCATCCTGTTGGGCCAATCCAATAAACACACCGGCAAAGGCATATTTATTTTGCCTGGTCAGTTTCCCTACCATGCCAAAATCGATGAGTACAATAGTCCCATTTGGCCTGATTAAAACATTTCCAGGATGAGGATCCGCATGGAAAAACCCAAACTCAAAAATCTGAGTGAGGTAAATATCCATTCCTTTTTCAGCAATTACTTTCGGGCTCAATCCCCAGGCTTCTAATTGAATTTTATCTGAAATTTTACATCCACTCACAAATTCAATGACCAGAATTTTTTTGGTGGAAAATTCCTTAAAAGTTTTGGGAATATAAAATTCAGGATGATCTCCGTATAATTTTTTAAAACTAATTAAATTGATAGCTTCAGTTTCATAATCCAACTCACTCAACATAATTTTCTCAAAAGTATCTACAATCTCCAGCGGATTGAGAATACCCTGATTCAGGAAAAAATTCTCCAGAATCTTAACCAAATCTTTTAGTAAAGCTAAATCGGTTTTAACGGTAACCTCTGCTTTTGGTCTTTGCACTTTTATCACGACATCCTCCCCGGAAATTAATCTGGCTCTGTGCACCTGACCAATTGAAGCTGATCCCAAAGTCACTTCATCAAAATAGACAAATAAATCATCTATTGATTGTCCTATTTCTTTCTCTACAATTTCCCGTGCCTGCTCACTTGAGAAAGGAGGTACCTTATCCTGTAATTTTTGAAATTCTACTACCAAAGGCTCAGGCAACAATTCTGGCCGGTTACTTAAAACCTGTGCCAGTTTTACAAAGGTTGGGCCCAAATCTTCAATCACCATCCTGATTCTTTCCCACCTGGTGTATTCAAAAACTGATTTTTCTGCCCTAATCCAATTCACCCGGCTTTGGGTAGGAATAAATCTGCTCAGGCGTGTAGTTGTAACTATATCTTCAAAACCGTATCTTAACAATACCTGAATCACTTCCCATATTCTATTAGATTTTTTTACGGTTTTAAAAAGCATCTTCTTTCGAAAAATAAAATAATTAAGAGTATAAATCCTTCCATCGATATTAATGAACCAAATGTGGCAGGCTAAATTTAGAATAAAAATTATTCTTTTATAATCCTCCTCTCTAAAAAATAAAAGCCAAACCCCATATAGGATTTGGCTCATAAAAAAAATTCTTTCAAATCTTAAGAAGAAGCGCCAGGTTTAGTCCCGGTAGTTTTGGTAGATTTTGTTGTTTTGGTTGTAGCTTGTTTTGCTTCCAAAGCCTCAATTCTAGATCTCAATTCATCTAACTGTTCTACTGTTGCAAATTTAAAGGAACTTACCGTTTTTTCAGTAAGTGTTTTCATTTGCGATTCAAACTCCTCTTTTTTTGATTCTGTATTTTTCACAAAATCATCTACAATTTTTTTGCCCTCATCAAGGGTAAGTCTTTCTTCTTTAACAAGTTCATCTACCACCTTTTGGATCTTTTCTGCAGTTAAGGCTACTAACCCAACTCCTGTATAAAGGAATTTTTTAAATAGATCTTCCATGGTTTCTTAAATTAATATTTATGTTAAAAATAATTACTATACAAATGTAGGAAACAATTTTAATTTATTATGCATGCATAACATTTTATTCATATATACTATCCTATTCACTAAAGTAAACTGGCACATTGTCATTAAATATGACAACAGTCATGAGGTAATTGTTTTAAAATAATGATTATAGGCTTGCATTTCTGACAAAGTCTTGATTTTTTTGGACTGATTTTTTTAATTTTTTTTATCTTCCCTCCAAATAAGTAGTTAAAGGAAATGATTTTTCAAGCATCTGTATTTAAGTCTTTGAATAGGAAGCCCTAATATTAGATGAAGAATTTATTTATTGGAAAGAGATTGGATGTAAATCAGAAGCGGTTGAAAACTAAAACAACAACATTGAACAGGCTCCTTATTTTTATACCTTTTATATTATTAATATATTCTTGTGTTCCTCATCAAAGTCTTATTTACTTAAATGAGGAACAATTACCACAAGAAGTAGGAGATTATCCTAAATCCACCTATAAAATAAGGCCCCTGGATATTCTTAACATTGACCTTAAGAACCCTGACGGAACCACAGCGGGTTATTTTAACGGGGGGATGAATAACTCACAGCAAAACCAAAATATCAACCAAAACAATGCAGCCCAGTTTTATTTTAAGGGATATACTGTAAATGACTCTGGTTATATCAAATTACCTCTTATTGGAAATCAATTTGTAAAAGGATTAACTACAGATGAAATTTCTACTTTACTGGAAGAAAAATTAGATGAATTTTTAAAGTTTCCTACTGTAAATGTTAAACTTGCTAATTTCAGGATTTCGATTTTAGGGGAAGTTAAAAGCCCTGGTAATTATTATTTCTTTGAAAATGAGGTAACTTTGTTTCAGGCAATAAGTAATGCCGGAGATATGACCGATTTTGGTGATCGTACAAAAATTAAGTTAGTCAGAAAGCTCGATTCCGGATCCAAAGTGGTTCATCTCGATTTGTCAAAAATTGACCAATTGACTTCTGAATATTATTTTTTACAACCACATGATGTGGTTTATGTAGAGCCTGTGAAAGCTAAAGTATTTAGCATAAATGTTAGACCATTTACCTTTGCTATGTCTGTAGCCTCTATAAGTTTAGTTGTGCTTTCGCTTGTTATTTCAAATAGAGATTAAAAATATAAGGATTTGAACAATATCCATCACCAAAACGGTAAAGACGATTTTCTTTTTATCGAAGAAGAAAAACCCTTTGATATAAAGGCTTTTTTAGGTAAAATAATTTACCACTGGTATTTCTTTGTGATTTGTTTTATTATATTCTTCGCAGTTGCTTATACCTATCTAAGGTATTCTAAGAAGATATATGAAACCTCCACCACAATATTGATAAAAGATGGAAATACAAGAGGGGGTGGGGAAGCTTTTTTGGACGGTTTAGAACTATTTAACAAGGGGAAAAATATTGATAATGAAATTGGTATTCTGAAATCCTATAGAATTATAAATAGAACAATAAATGGATTGGATTTTGAGATATCCTATTATACAAAAGGCAGAGTTACCTCTAGTGAAAATTATAAAAACTCTCCTTTTATTGTTGAATACGATTCTAGTAAAAATATTCCCAGAGGATCTGCCTTTTACGTAAAAATAATCTCAAAGAATAATTTTGTAGTAGCAACTTCTACCGAACAACTTGAGGAAGACGTAGATAATGGAACCCTTTGTGATTTCGGCAGACTTTGCAATATTGGAGAGTTTAGTTTCCGAATGCAAAAAACAACATTTTTTGATTTTAACAGAAACAAGGATGACATTTTTTTCTTTGTAATTAATGATTTGAAACGGTTAACCATTAGCTACAGGAATAAATTAGAAATCGCCCAAACCACTAGAAACGCATCCATTCTCGAACTCTCCATTCAGGGGCCTGTAATTGAAAAAGAAATTGATTTTCTAAATAAGTTATGTGAAGTTTATATTGAAAATGAGCTGGAGGAGAAAAATCAGATTGCGACCAATACTATCAATTTTATTGACAGACAACTTATATTAATTACAGATTCTCTAAGAACTGCTGAACAAGAACTTTCTGAATTTAGAAAATCAGAAAAAATATTAAATCTTAGTTCTTCAGCAGAACTGGCTATGCAGCAATTGGAGGCTCTTCAGGCGGAACAGGCAGGATTTTTAGTTAACAAAAAATATTACAACTATTTGGCAGATTATCTGGCTAATAACCAAGAACTTAATGCCATAATTGCACCATCCTCACTAGGGATTGAAGATCCATTACTGGATAAGTTAATCCTGGAATTGAATGAATTAATAAAGCAAAAAATTGTGTTTTCGGCACAGGTTCGTGATAAAGCTTATGAAATCACTACTATCAATTCCCAAATCGAACAGGTAAAAAAGACCCTTGCTGAAAATGTGAGGAACATGAAAAAGGCTTCTGATATATCCTTAAAAGATGTCAATGACAGAATCTCATTAATTGAAAGCAGTATCAATAAATTACCTGAAAATGAAAGGCAACTGGTAAATATCCAAAGAAAGTTTAACCTGAGTGACAACCTTTACCAATATCTTTTGGAAAAAAGGGCAGAAGCAGGAATTGCCAAAGCATCAAATACTCCAGATAACAAGGTGCTGGATGATGCCATGTTGTTAAATAATAATCCTGTTGCTCCCCAAACCAATAGAATTTATGCTATTGCCCTGGTGCTTTCTCTAGCCATTCCTCTAGGTATAATCTTTATTAAGGATTATCTTGACGATACAGTAAGTGATATAGAAATGGTAAAGAAAAATACTACTATTCCTATATTGGGTACAGTTACCAGGAAAAGTAAAGATCAAAACAATGTAATGGATTCACCCAAATCTCCTTTTTCCGAAGCATTCAGGTCTTTAAGAACAAATTTGCAATTCCTTGCTCCGGAAAAAACACATAAAATTGTTGGGGTTACCTCTACAATTAGTGGTGAGGGAAAGACTTTTTGTGCCTCTAATCTGGGAATGATAATCGCCATGCTTAATAAAAAAACAATAATAGTAGGTTGCGATTTACGAAAACCCAAGTTATCTCTACAATTTGATATAAGTAATGAACTTGGTCTCAGTAACTATCTCATCAATAAAGCAGAGTTTTCCCAAATAGTCCTCCCAACTCAAACTCCAAATCTGGATATTATTCCTAGCGGACCAGAACCACCAAACCCTGCCGAATTACTTGCTTCTGACAGGTTTAAAAATCTAATTTCGAAATTACGGGAGGAATATGACTATATCATCATTGATACTCCTCCTACAGGGCTTGTTTCCGACTACTTTGCCTTAATTGATTACATTGATATCAACCTTTATGTGATAAGGCAGGATTATTCAAAAATTAAATTTTTAGAGGACCTGGAAGAAGCTCATAAAAACGATAAGTTTAATAATATCGCACTTATTCTGAATGATGTAAGAAGATCAGCGAGATATGGTTATGGCTATGGATACGGCTACGGCTACGGCTATGGTTACGGCTATGGATACGGCTATTATGGGGAAGATGAAAAAAATAAAAAATCTAAAAGTTGGCTAAAAAAAATCAGGAAATAAGTATCATCCAACTTGTTATTCTTTAAAAGTAGATATCCCTGGCAAGCCGGTAAGTATTCGCGTGGGCTTCCACAATGTGGGAAATTTGTTCCGAATATCCCCCTCCCATGCTTGCCACTACAGGTAAATCATGAGCCTTGCATATTTCAAATACAACTCTGTCTCTTTCTTTACAACCATTTATGGTCATGGAAAGCTTACCCAATTTATCGGTTTCCAAAACATCTACTCCTGATTGAAAAAATACGAATTCAGGTTGGAAGTTTTGAATAATTTTGGGTAGTGTTTCTTTTAATATAGAAAGATATTTGATGTCATCCGTTCCGTTAGGGAGGGGAATATCCAGATCTGAATCCTGTTTAAACATCGGGTAATTATTCGCGCCATGCATGCTAAAAGTAAAAACATGCTCATTATTTTTAAATATTTCAGCAGTCCCGTCACCCTGATGGACATCCAAATCTACCACCATTACTTTTTTCAAACCTTTATGGTTTAGCAAATAATTTGCTGCAATGGCAATATCATTTAACAAGCAGAAACCTTCTGCCTTATCGGAATAAGCATGATGTGTTCCTCCGGCAATATTCAAGGATACTCCGTGTTCCAATGCATAATGTGTACATTGAACCGTACCATTGGCAATAATGATTTCCCTATCAATTAAATCTTTTGATAAAGGAAACCCCGATCTTCTAATTTCACTTTTAGAAAGATTCAGGTTTTTTAATTTATCCCAATAGATAGGATGGTGAGTATCCAGAATAAGTTTTTCTGATAAAGGAGACGGTTCAAAGATGTTATCATGAGTTATTGTTCCTTCGTAAAGTAACTGTTCCGGAAGTAGCTCATATTTGATCATAGGAAACCGATGCCCTTCTGGTAAAGACAAACAATATTTAGGAGAATAAGCGATTTTCAACATATAAATTATTTCTGTCTCAAAGGCAACTCTACCAAAAAAGTGGTACCTTTTCCCAACTGACTTTCGACCAAAATTTTACCATTATGTCCTTCAATTATTCCCATAGTAATTGGTAATCCTAATCCAGTTCCACTTCCTACATCCTTTGTGGTAAAAAATGGTTCAAAAATATGTTCCCGTACTTCTTCTGACATCCCCTTCCCTGTGTCTTTAATTTCTATAACTGCAAATTCATCCTTTAGTTTGGTGGAAATGGTGATTTCTCCTTCATGCTCTATTGCTTGTATGGCATTCACCAATATATTCATAAAAACCTGGTTGATTTTTCCCGGAGAACACTCCACAAAAGGAAGTTGTCCATAGTTTTTGTTAATATTAATCCTGTTTTTATATTGATTTCGTAACAACAATAAGGTGGAATCAATCCCATCGTGAATATTAATAGGTTTAAGGGTATCTTCATCCAGCCTGGAAAAGGTTCGAAGGCTCCTAACAATTTCGGCTGTCCGCTGTGCCCCAATATTTATATCCTCAGCTACTTTTAAAACAAGTTCGACTACCTTATCAAGATTAGTCTGCTCTTTCAATGCCTTTATTTCCTGTAGTTGCATTTCAAGGTTTTTCTCATCAATTTTCTCGTACTCCTTCAGTATATTAATGATATGGTTAAGCGATTTTTTCATCCCAACAATTCCGGCACTTATAAAATTGACGGGATTATTTATTTCATGGGCAATCCCGGCAGTTAGCTGACCAAGTGCAGCCATTTTCTCAGATTGTACCAGTTGTGTCTGTGTATGTTTTAATTTCGATAATGTGGCTTCCAATGCCTCATTCTGGCTATATAATTCTTCTTGTTGCGCCTGCATTTCTTCATTTTGGGCTGCAATTTCTTTCTTTTGCTGTTCAAGCTTTACATTTTGAGCCTGAGTTTCATCCATTTTTTGATGGAGCTTGGAATTTACCTGCTCAATTATTTGAGTTTGCTTGATTATTTGTTCTTCTGCCTTGCGTTTTCTGTAGGCTTCAAAGGCAATGGTGAGAATATCAGCAACTCCTTTCAAAAAGGATTGTTCTTCCAATGTCCATTCCCGTTTATGTTTTTGGTGTTCGCAACAAATAACTCCGCCTAATTTTCCTTCCATAAAAAAGGGAACATCCAAAAGAGAAAAAATATCATTGCTTGGTAAGTATGCGGAGGCAAATTCAGAGGTATTTTTGTCATTGTAGGCATCATTAGCCACAATTATTATTTCACTTCTTAATGCATTAAAGTACTGTGGATAATCTGTTTGGCTTATTTCTATGCCCTCCTCAAATAATTCCTTGTCTTTTTGAAAAAGCTTCTGGCATTTTATCTTAAAAGCTTTTTCATCGTAAGTCCAGATGCTTACCCGGGAAACATCCATGGTTATCCCAATAGTTTTTACTATTTCTTTTATGGCATTTTCCAAATCTCCTTGCTGTACGTAAGGATTTTTGGTAAGTTGAATCAGTACACCTGTGAATTTTTCAAGTTTTTTGTTTCGGTATCTGGTGGATTCATCCTGTTTTTCAATGAGTTCTTTTTGTCTTAATATTTCCTCCTGTCTTTTTTGTAATTCCTCATTTTGTCGGCTAATATTTTCCTCATTTGTTTTGAGTTGGATATATGCTTTCTTTAGCACCCCTTCATTTGCCTGTAATTTATAGTTATACTGATTTAGCTTTTTCTGATTTTCCAGGATGACTTCATTCTGTACTTTTAATTCCTCCAAATGGCTTGAAATCTCTTCATTAGCTACAGTTACTGCCTCATTTTGTTCCTGGATTTTCCTGTTTTTCTCATTCAATTTTTCATTTATGGATTCAAGTTCATCCTCAATATTATAATTCACCTTTTTCAAAAAAATTAAGGATAAATTAATTATCATCCATAAAATCACCTGAGGGACTTTTAGGTAAATAATATTCTGGTCAATAAAACTCAGATTTACACTGCTCTCCACATTTAGCCTTAAAAGGTAATCCTGAAAAACAATCAGAAGAAAATGGATAATTAATACCCCTATAAGTATTCCTTTTTCAGTTTTATAGCTAAATAATAATAAGGGCAAAACACTTAAACCTAGGGATGCAAATAAGGTCCCAAAATAACTACCAGCATGTGCCAACCCAATTGACACTATGGGCAGGATAATTAATATAGGGGGAAATACCCCTAGCAACACTCTTGAAATAAATGAAAATCCTAATTTATTTAAAAAGAGAACTAATAAACTTAAAAAAAACAAAGATGAAAAACTGATGATCGGAGGCACATTTCCCACCCCAATATTAATAGCTACTGTGACTATCATTATGGGAATAAAAATGAGAGAAATTTGATTGGATAAAATTACCTGCTTGTTGCTCAACGGAGAAATGTTTGCTTCTTTTATCCCTAATTTCGAAACTCTTGTAAGAAAGTTTTCAGAATAATTCATTCTTTAATATTAGAAAACAAGTAATTTAAAGTTCATCCGAAAAGATTAAAATCATATCAGAACATCAGACTTTTAAAAGTTTACAATATATTATTTTATTGGCTCTTTTGGTAAATCAGATCTGAAAAATTCTTGCCTAATTAAATTATTAAAACAATAAAGAGGTACATAAGCATTTTTTCATCCCAAAATCCCAGGCCAGAATTCTCTTAATCAAAAATTTCCTGATTGGTAGAGACCGTCAACTCATTATCGTCCATTAAAATTTTCGCCAGCCCTTTGGTTTTGGACATTTCATATTTGTAGTAAAATTTCATGGTATGAATTTTACTTTCATAGAAAGTTTTCGAAAATTCCCGATCTTCAGTTTCTATAGCTTTTTTGGCTTCTACAGCCATTTTAAGCCACTGCCAACCCACAATTATAGTCCCAAACATTTCCATAAAGACTGTTGCATCCGCCAGATACTTTTCATAATTACCTGATTCGGCATGAGGCATTAGGGATGCCAAAACTTTTTGAACTAATCCCAGATTCTCTAATAGTGTGTTTGCATAAGAATTTAATTCCTCATACTCATTTGCCCTCTTTATATCTTGCTGAATCTCTCTGGAAAGAAGCTCAAGCGCAAGTCCCTTTTTCAAACCGACCTTTCTGCCCAATAAGTCAATTGATTGTATCCCAGTGGTTCCTTCATAAATAGCTATAATTCGTATATCTCTGTAATATTGCTGTAGTATAAAATCCTGGCAATAACCATAACCACCCAAAACCTGTAATCCATTGCTTACCGAAACCCTACCCATTTCAGCAGGGTAAGTTTTTACTACCGGGGTGAGAAGTTCCAATAACAAATTGTACTTTTCTTTTTCTTCGCCTTCACTGGTCAGTTCCCGATCAAAATACATGGAAGCTTGCAAAATTAGGCTCAGAGCACCTTCTACTATCGATTTTTGCAAGAGTAACATCCTTTGTACGTCCGGATGGTTGATGATTAATGTCTGCCCACTTTCAGCATCCTTTTTACCGCTAGCAGTCAGTTTTCTGCCCTGAGGCCTTTCCCTGGCATATTGCAAAGAGGCAAAATAAGCTGCAGATGCAATGGCAGCCCCCATTCTTCCTGTTCCAATTCTTGCCTCATTCATCATTTGAAACATATAAGAAAGCCCTTTGTTTTCTTCCCCAACCAACCAACCCTGGCATTCACCATTATCGCCAAAAACAAGGTGAGTGGTACAATAACCTCTTTGCCCCATTTTTTCAAACTCTCCGGCAGTGGTAACATGATTGGTTGCTAGCGCTCCTGATTCATCTATTCTGTATTTTGGAACAACAAACAGTGAAACTCCTTTTGTACCAGCTGGAGCCCCTTCTATTCTTGCCAATAATAAATGAACTATATTTTCTGCAAATTGATGGTCTCCCGAGGAAATGAAAATTTTCTGTCCATTGATTCTATAATGGCCCTTTTCTGTTTTTTGAGCAGTTGTTTTGATATCTGATAAGGAACTTCCAGCCTGGGGTTCTGTCAGACACATCGTTCCACCCCATTTCATTTCCAGCATTTTTGGAACATACTTCTTTTTCAAGGCTTCATTGCCAAAAGAAAGAATCAGGTTCGCTGCTCCCGAGGTTAGCCCAAGATACCCAGGAACATGATTATTTGCTGCTTCCATAATGTAATTCAAAGCATGGAAAATAGTAGCAGGCAATTGCAAACCGCCATCTTCTTCATTGAATGCCCCCCCTATCAAATCCATCTCGCCAGCTTGCTTGAATATCTGTTTAAATTGAGGATGAATAATGATCTTCCCATTTTCGAAAATGGCAGGTTTTTCATCCATTTCCTTTATGTATGGGAATAAGTCTTTATCGGAAAAAGTTTTTACAGCATCTAATAACAAATCAATTGAAGCTTTGTCATAAGCATTGTATCTTTCTTCGCTAAGCAGTTCTTCAAATTTGTGAACTACATAAAGCTGAAACCTAAGGGTTTCCATGTTGATGTATTGGTGAGCCATGTGTTTAATTTTTAATGGGTATTGCCTTAATTTTAATAATTCCCTGAAAAAAAAGTCAAGGAATTTTTCAATTTAGGTCGATAAAGTTACTAATTCAAGTGACTTATTATTTTACTTCAAAATCAAACCTATGTTTTTGAAGAAGTAAAGGAAACTCTTGGATTTTATAACTAAACACTTAGTTTTGAAAACTAAATATTTAGTTAATCACTTCTCTAGATAAAATGTTTCTCAATTTTCGTTCGGATCACTTAATTGGAAAAACTGTTTTTTTCTTAATGATAACTATTGTCCATCCGGTTTTTTCTCAGCAGTATAGACTAAAAAAAACTCAACTTGATTCCCTTAAAAACATCCAAAAGGCAATTCTGACACGGCAAAAGCAAAAAACTGATTCTCTTAAGGCTATTTATCATAGGAGGAAAATAAGCAAGGAAGAACAAAAACTTATAACAAAAGATAAAGAAGCCAGGCAGATAGCCTTAGAAGAAAACCATCAGAAAAACCTGAGGATACTAACCACCAACCAACCTGATACAATTCTGGACATTAGACTTGGCAGAGGGCTGCTGACCACAATTCCAGATCAGGTCAAACATTTTACCGCTTTGGAGGAATTAGAAATTTCACACAACAATATTTCCCAAATTCCAAAATGGCTTTCTTCTTCACCTTCTCTAAAAAAGATTCTATTATGGGGCAATAGTTTGGAAAATTCAAAAGAAATAAAATTCAGAAAAAACTCCTCCATCATTACGGTAGATTTGAGCCAGAATCACCTGGAAAAAATTCCACGGTCTTTAAGAAAATTAAAAGTACTAAAGACTTTGAGAATTGGAGGCAACAAAATTTACAATTTAAATGGACTTCAAAAATTAAAATCTTTACGAGAATTTAGCTTAAAAGGGAATACTATTTTTATTGGCCCAAAGGAAATAAAAAAGCTAAAACATATAGAAACACTTAATTTGAGTTACTGTAATTTGGTGTATATTCCATTAGAAATCAATCAGTTAAAAAACCTAAAGAAACTTATTTTACCAGGAAATTTTCTGGTTGAAATACCTGAAACCATCTCGGAATTGAAAAACTTAAAGAGCCTGGTACTTTATAAAAACAAGATTTCTACTATCCCCAAGGCACTTTTTGAAATTGAAAATTTAGAATGGCTGGATTTATATTATAATCAACTGACTGAAATTCCTGATGATATTGCCCAATTGAAAAACCTTGAAATACTGTTTATTTCTCATAACAAAATTAATCGTCTGCCTGAAGCTATTGGCAGGATGGAAAACCTGAAAGAGTTTTATGCTCATCACAATCAGCTGACTCAATTACCAAAATCTTTTCAGCACCTGACCAACCTTAAATACTGTCACTTGCAACACAATTTGATCAATGAGTTTCCAAAGGAATTACTTAACCTCCAAAAATTAAAAGAGATAAACCTTGCAAATAATCATATAGAAAAATTTCCTGAGAAAATACTCTATTTTAAAAACCTTAAATTATTGGATATCGCAAAAAATCCTTATCCGAAAAGCGGTGAAGATTATGATAGGTTATTGCAGATGATGGAAAAACTACAAAAGAGAGGCGTATTAATCCGATTTGACCTTAAAAATCAAACCATAAAAGGGGGAAAATAAAAAAAGCCGTCTTCGACAAAAAAGACAGCTTAAAATTTCATAAAGAAAATTTCTTAGGCGGCTAATGAAGCAACAAATTTCGCTAACTTAGATTTCTTGTTAGCTGCATTGTTTTTATGAATAATATTTTTCTTAGCTAATTTATCCAACATAGAAGAAACTTTTTTGTACAAAGCATCAGCTTCAGCCTTATCAGTAGTGCTTCTTAATTTCTTTACTGCAGTCCTGGTTGACTTCAACTGGTAACGGTTTCTTAGACGTTTGGCCTCATTCGCCCTAATTCTTTTCTTTGCCGATTTGTGATTAGCCATTATTCAATATATTTATAAAATTCAGTAATCTCATTTTTTTTAGAACTGCAAAAGTAGTATTTACTTCCCAATAAGCAAAAATATTTTCGGAAATTATCAGGTGATCATGAAATTAATTTACTCAGACTTAATTCCCTAAACTATTGAACCTTAAACTCAAAAGCTTAAATATAAAAACAACTCACTTTTAAGGGACCAAACTCACTTCTTTAAAATCGAAATAAACCACCTCCTGGTTTTGATTTGCAATGGCCAGTTTTCCAAAGGCATTAATGCCAAGGATTTGTCCCCTAAATTCTACCTTTTGCCCTGACCTTAAATCATAAAAAGTGTGATCTTCCTGATATTTGTATAAAACATTTAAATATTCCTGTTTCATTTTTTCATGAGCGCCACTTCTTAACTGTAAATACCTTTTTTCCAGTTTTTCCAGCAGCAACTCTGCACAAGTTTCCAGGTTGTATTCCTTTCGGTTTATTTTTCTGAGAGAAGAAGCAGTTTGTATTCTGAATTTTTCCTGATTAATATTTAGACCTATTCCAACAATGGAATACTCGATTAGATTTTTTTTGAGCAAATTTTCAATGAGAATTCCTCCGATCTTCGAATCCTGATAAAAAATATCATTTGGCCATTTTACTTTCAGCCCGGATCCCAAAAATCCCGAGAAGAAATCGAATATTCCCAAAGAAATGGCAATGTTCAATTGAAACTGATCTCTTGCATTTAGGAAATTTGGGGTAAATATTACCGATAAAGTAAGGTTTCGGTCAGGTTCTGTTTCCCAGGTATTCCCCCTTTGTCCTCTACCAGAAGTCTGGTTAGAAGTTAGGATTGTCAAGCCTTCTACAGCTTGTCCGGAATTTATAAAATTGTCAGCAATGTCATTTGTTGAATGACAAGATGGCAGGTAAATGTATTTTTTTCCTACAAAAAGAGTATTGGCAGATATTTTATACAAGTATTTAATTAGCTTTGTAATCCGGGTAATTTTAAATATTTTCTTAAGCAAAAAACAGTAAAAACGTCAACAAAATCAATATTATAATTAATGATTAGAACAGAAGAAAAAATTTCAACAAAGTTGGTAGATGCTATAGTGGATGGAATGCAGGAGAAAAAAGCTGAAGATATTGCCATTCTGGATTTAAGAGGAGTACAAAATGCAATTGTTGATTTTTTCGTAATCTGTTCTGGTAATTCGGATACTCAGGTAAGTTCCATTTCAAATAGTGTGGAGGAAAAAGTGCTTAAAAAGCTTAAGGAAAAGCCCTGGAAGCAGGAAGGAATTGGAAATAACGAGTGGGTTTTAATTGATTATGTAGATGTTTTGGTCCATGTTTTCCAAAAAAATAAAAGGCAACAATATGGTTTAGAGGAATTGTGGGGAGACGCCAAGATTACACATTTGGAAAATGATTAACTTAATGAGTGAAAATTAGTTTATATTTACAGGTAATTGCTTACCATCCCAGTGGCCTGCATATTATTTTTTAGAATTTAATCGCAAAGGTTGCCGGAATAAATCAGAAAATAATTTTTAAAACTTTCAGATGGCTGATAAAAAGAAAAAAAATTTAATCCCAAATAAGCCCCCAAAAAATAACTATCAGATTTGGTTAGTGGTTGTGTTAATCCTGGTTATTATTGGGCTTACTTATTTCAATAAAAACTCTGCGATGATAGATATTACCCAGAACAGGTTTTCTACTTTGGTAGAAGACGGTGATGTGGCTGAGGTAGTTTTTATTAAGAATAAAATGGAGGTTGAGGTGACCCTTAATACTAAAGGTCAGCAAAAATATAAGGATGAACTTAATGCAAGAAGTCCTTTTTCCGTAACGCAGGGTCCACATTTTGTTTTTAAAGTGTTCTCCCCTGAATCCTTTAAAAAGGATTTTGATGAGATGCAGGCCTCCCTGCCAAAAGAAAAAAAAGTATCTTTAAAAATTGATGAAAGGCAAGACTTTAGCCAATGGTTTTTCAGCTGGGGCTTCTTCTTCCTGCTGGTATTTGGATTCTTGTTCTTAATGCGAAGAATGACTGGCGGTGGAGCTGGCGGACAGATATTTAACATAGGAAAGTCGAAAGCGGCCTTATTCGATGCTGAAAATAAAGTAAAAATCACTTTTAACGATGTAGCTGGCCTGGACGAAGCCAAGGAGGAAATTGAGGAAATCGTACAGTTTCTTAAAAATCCTTCGAAATATACCAACCTTGGAGGAAAAATTCCTAAAGGAGCTTTGTTAGTTGGCCCTCCCGGTACTGGTAAAACCCTTTTGGCCAAGGCAGTTGCAGGAGAATCCGGAGTGCCATTCTTTAGTCTTTCAGGCTCAGACTTTGTGGAGATGTTTGTGGGTGTTGGAGCTGCCAGAGTAAGAGATTTATTCAAGCAGGCTAAGGAAAAAGCACCTTGTATTATTTTTATTGATGAGGTAGATGCTATAGGCAGATCCAGAGGAAGAGGACAAATGCCAGGAGCAAATGATGAAAGGGAAAATACCCTTAACTCTTTATTGGTGGAAATGGATGGTTTCTCTACTGATTCAGGTGTAATTATTCTGGCTGCAACCAACAGGCCTGATGTTTTGGATAATGCCTTATTAAGACCAGGTCGTTTCGACAGACAGATCAGCATTGATAAACCTGATATTGCAGGAAGAGAAAGTATTTTCAAGGTTCACTTAAAACCAATAAAGCTTTCCAAAGATGTAAAACCAAAAGATCTCGCTGCTCAGACGCCTGGATTTGCAGGTGCGGAAATAGCCAATGTTTGTAACGAAGCCGCACTTATCGCTGCCAGAAAGGACAAAAAAGCAGTGGATATGAAAGACTTTGAAGATGCCATTGACAGGGTAATCGGAGGTCTTGAAAAGAAAAATAAAATTATTTCTCCAAGTGAGAAAAAGATTGTCGCTTATCATGAAGCCGGGCATGCCGTAGCAGGATGGTATTTAGAACATGCTGATCCTTTGGTAAAAGTAAGTATTGTACCAAGAGGAGTTGCCGCATTGGGATATGCTCAGTATTTGCCAAAAGAACAATTTTTATATACCACCGAGCAAATGCTTGACGAAATGTGCATGGCACTTGGCGGAAGAGCTGCAGAGGAAATTATTTTTGGTAAAATTTCTACCGGTGCATTGAGTGACCTGGAAAGGATTACAAAAACAGCCTACAGTATGGTAACTGTTTACGGAATGAATGAGGTAATAGGAAACCTTTCTTATTATGACTCTAAAAGGTCCGAGTATGCCATGGATAAGCCTTATTCCGAGGCAACTGCAGAAACTATTGACGCTGAGGTTAAAAAATTAATCGATGCGGCATATGAAAGAACTATTGCCCTGTTAAAGGATAAAAGAGCCGAACTTGAAATTTTAGCCAAAGAGCTTCTTAATAAAGAAATTTTATTCCAAAAAGATCTTGAAACGCTGATAGGTAAAAGGCCATTCGATGCCGAAACTACTTACCAAAGATTTACCAATGCTGAAAATGGTACTGATGAAGAGAAAAAAGAGGATAAGAAAGAAGAAAAGGCAAAAGTGGTGGTAGAAAAGAAGCCGGAAGCTAAAAAAGAAGAAAATTCACCTTCTGATGAAAAACCAGAAGAAGTTAGCAAATCGGAAGAAGAAAAATAACTTCTTTCCAAATGAAAAGTAAGGCCCCAATTAATAATTAGTTGGGGCTTTTTTTTGCTTCATTTCTTTGAAAAACCACTAACTTTGCGCACTTAATAAGCTACTTAATCTTTGAGGATTAGGCGGCATTTGAATTTCAATTCCAACTTTTTGTGGGAAAAATTATCATTTAATAATGTCAGAATATAATCATAAAGCAACAGAGCCGAAGTGGCAGGAGTATTGGCGTGAAAACAATATTTACAGGGTTGAAAATGACACTACTAAACCCAAGTATTATGTATTGGACATGTTTCCTTATCCGTCCGGAGCAGGGCTGCATGTAGGGCATCCACTTGGATATATTGCTTCAGATATTGTATCCAGATATAAAACATTATGCGGTTTCAATGTGCTCCACCCAATGGGTTTTGATGCCTTTGGACTTCCGGCTGAACAATATGCCATTGAAACCGGGCAACATCCGGAAATTACCACCAAAAAAAACATTGAAACCTTTAAAGGGCAATTATCAAAAATTGGCTTTTCTTATGATTGGGAAAGGGAAGTAAAAACTGCTGATCCGTCTTTTTACAAATGGACACAATGGATATTTATGCAGTTATTTAATGCCTGGTACTGTAATGAATCAGAAAAGGCCAGGAAAATTGAAGAACTAATCGCCATTTTCGAGAAATCGGGAAATAGTAATGTAAATGCAGCCTGCGATGATGATACGCCATCATTTACTGCTGAAGAATGGAAGAATTTTTCCGAATCAGAAAAAGCGAAAACTTTATTAAAATACCGTCTTACTTATCTTTCAGAAGCATTGGTAAACTGGTGCCCGGCATTGGGAACTGTTTTGGCTAATGATGAAATAAAAGACGGGTTTTCCGAAAGAGGTGGCCATCCGGTGGAAAGGAAAAAGATGAAACAATGGATGATGAGAATTACTGCCTATGCAGATCGTCTATTAGCCAATCTGGATAATCTTGACTGGTCTGACCCGATGAAGGAAATGCAGCGAAACTGGATTGGAAAATCCTTTGGCTGTGAACTGGATTTTAATGTAGTGGACAAGGACATTACCCTTACCGCCTTCACTACAAGGTCAGACACCATTTTTGGGGTAAGCTATGTGGTATTAGCTCCGGAACATGAATTGATCGATGAACTAACTACCGAGGAGCAAAAGACTGCGGTTGAGGAATACGTAAATGCTGCTAAAAACCGCTCTGAAAGAGACAGAATGAGTGATGTGAAGACCGTCTCTGGTGTATTTACAGGTTCGTATGTGACTAACCCTATCTCCGGAGAAAAAGTACAATTATGGGTATCTGATTATGTTCTTGCCGGTTACGGAACAGGAGTTGTGATGGGCGTACCTTCTTCCGATGACAGGGATTTCAGATTTGCTACTAAATTCAATTTACCTATAGTTTTGGTAATTGAGGGCACGGAGGATATGGAAGACCCAACCGAAAAAAAACATGGAAAAATGATTAATTCCGGTTTTTTAAATGGAATGGATTCCAAAGATGCCATAAAAGCCGCAAATGCTAAAGCTGAAGAACTTGGTGTGGGTAAAGCGAAAGTAAATTACAAAATGCGTGATGCAGTTTTCAGCCGTCAAAGGTATTGGGGAGAACCAGTTCCGGTATATTTTAAAGAGGACATTCCTTATTTAATTGATGAGGCAGATTTGCCATTGGAGTTACCAGCAGTAGATGAATATAAACCTACTGAGACTGGAGAGCCTCCTTTGGGCAGGGCTACAAACTGGAAATACAAAGGAGAATATCCTTATGAATTGACCACAATGCCGGGTTGGGCTGGTTCAAGCTGGTATTTCTTAAGATACATGGATGCTCATAATGACAAAGAATTGGTCAATAAAGAAATTGCCGATTACTGGAATTCCGTTGATTTATATATTGGTGGTACCGAACACGCAACTGGTCACTTATTATATTCTAGGTTCTGGAACAACTTCCTGGCTGATATGGAATTTATTTCACATCAGGAACCTTTCCAAAAACTGGTAAACCAGGGAATGATTCAGGGAAGATCGAATTTTGTATTTAAGGTAGCAGGAGAAAATAAATTTGTCTCCAAAGGGCTAAAAAGTCAATATGAAACCTCGGAACTTCATACGGATGTCAACATCGTTAAAAACGATGTTCTTGATATTGAAGCTTTCAAAAACTGGCGGCCTGAATATAAAGATGCAGAATTTGTGTTGGAAGATGGAAAGTATATCTGCGGTCATATGGTGGAAAAAATGTCAAAAAGGTGGTACAATGTTGTAAATCCTGATGATGTAATCGAAAAGTATGGTGCAGATACCATGCGTCTGTATGAAATGTTTTTAGGGCCTTTAGAAGCCTCCAAGCCATGGAATACTGATGGAATAGAAGGTGTTTCTAAATTCTTAAGAAAGGTTTGGAATCTTTTCCACAATGCAAAAGGAGAATTTCAGGTTTCAGATGGAAAACCAAGCAAAGACGAGTTAAAAGCCCTTCACTTAACCATAAAAAAGGTGGCTTACGATATTGAAAATTTATCGTTCAATACTTCAATTCCTGCATTTATGGTTTGCGCCAATGAACTTTCCAAGTTGAAATGCAATAAAGAGGCTATTTTAAAAGATTATTTAATCATTCTTTCTCCGTTTGCACCTCATATTGCTGAAGAACTTTGGGCTAAATTAGGTAATACTACAAGTATTACAAAAGCCAAATTCCCACAACATAATGAGGAATACCTTAAAGAAGATGCTTGTTTGTATCCAATTTCCATCAATGGAAAAGTTAGGGCAAAACTTGAATTTCCAATGGATATGGGTAAGGATGAAATCGAAAAGGAAGTTTTAGCTTCGGAAGCTATTGCAAAATGGATGGATGGCAAACAACCTAAGAAGGTTATTGTTGTTCCAAAAAGAATTGTAAATATTGTATTGTAAAAAAATAAAAATTCTGAATTTTCAGGGAAGGGTTATGTGAAAGCATAGCCCTTTTTTTATTTTTTAAATTCAGAAGGCTTTTTAAGGAAGTGAGAACTGGAGTTTACAGACTGGCACAAAAAAAAACTACTTCCGTTAATTAAACAGAAGCAGTCCGAATAGAAGATAAATTTAACTGAAACTATAAACTTTAATATTTTTAAGCGTCTTAATTACGCTGGAAATTTCTTTGTTTTCAAAACTTATGTTTCAAAGATATGTGGGAAAAACGGAAAATCCATAACTTGTTTAAAACTAGCACTTTAGCGTAAAGTAAGTTTTCCAGGGCGTTTTTAAAGCTTTGATACTCCGATTATTATACTTACCACAAAAAAATAGACATTAGTTTTTAAGAAGTTTAAAGAATTTTTCAATTAATTTTTCAGAAAAACCAAATGGATAAAAACATAAATAACTGATAGTAAGCATTTTAGATATTTCTGGAAGAATTTAAAAGAAAAAAAAACATTCAAGAATTGCATTTTTCTTACATCTGTGATATTCAATTGGTTATGCAAAGGAAATTCTTATCAGGCTGGTCTATTTTCGATCAATTCAAAACCAAATAATCTTAGATTGATGAAAAACTTAATTTATTTGTTCCTATTTTCAGTTTTAGTGAGCTGTCAGGGAAAGTTAGCCAAATCTACTTCAAGCGATAAATCAGCCAAAAAAGGAGGAGATGCTTTTGAGCAACTTGTGAGGGGAATTAGTGACCCCAAACTCAAAAGAGATTTAGAACAATTTAAAAATGAAGGCCTGGAATATGACCTTAATACAAAAGGAGTAAAACCTGAGCAGGTAATTAAAACTGCCCGTGGATATTTAGGTACCAAACACAAGATGGGAGGTTTAAATAAAAGAGGAATTGATTGCTCTGGATTAATTATGGTTTCTTTTGGTAAACATGGAGTGGTTCTCCCCCACTCTTCCCATGAAATTGCCAGGTATGGAGTCCTGCTTCCAGACCCCAAATATTTAATAAGGGGAGATTTGGTATTTTTTGTGGATACTTATAAATCCAGGGATTTGATCACTCACAGTGGAATTTATTTGGGTGACGGGCAATTTATCCATGCTTCTGCCTCCAAAGGGGTTATGATTTCCTCAATTGATGATCCTTATTACTGGAAAAAAAAGTACGTATTTGGAAAGCGGGTTTTTAATGCAAATTAGATTCCCAGATAATTTCCTTACAAGTACAATAATCATCCAATTTACAAATGGCGAACTTGCTTGCTAAAAATTGAAGGCTTTGAAATGCATGTTCATATTTTCCTTTTCCAAGAGTGATGTGCGGCCAGAAATTGTCAAAACTGTGCTTTTCAAAGTATTGATTTACCCAATTGATACTATCTGCAGAAATCTCATCCGATAAAAAGGAAAGACCATCTACTTTTTCGTTCATCAGTGGATAAACCAGATTAAATAAATCGGTATGAAAAGTATTTAATTTGTCATTTTCTTCAAACTGGAAACTAGTAATGGTTTCCGGTTCTTCTCCTTTAGTAATTAATGAATTAATTGTTATTTCTATGGACTTTTTTCCCGCAGAAAACTTCATTAAATGTTCAGTCAACTGTTTGATTTTTTCAGGTAAAATTCCGCCCATTGCCAAAGAAATATGAGGCATTGCCGGACTCTGGGTAAAATCAATTTCAGACTCTTTTTGCGTACCAACCAAAATTTTATTAATTCTTTTTGCCTCTTCTTCCACCTTTTTAGGCAGCAGAAATACAATGTCTATTGCGATGGGATTTTTCATTTATTTTTAGTTTCCAAACCTGGTTTGTGCCTTAAATAAATCATCGGGAGTACCAATATCCAGATAACTTTCATTTTCAAATAAGTAACCTGAAACTTTAAGATTTGCCTTCATGGCCTTTTGAATGACATGACCCAAAAATATCTCTTTAGGATTTTTTGAACTTAGCCTTTGTTTTTCTTCCTCTGGCAAATACTCATGCATAAATTGGGTAAATTCCGGGGTCCAAACTGCAATGAGCCAACAATGTTGAAGAGCCGTTGATTCTGGTTTAATTACAATCTCATGGATTTTCCCAGTTTGATCATCCCAATCTACCATATCACATTTGCTGGCCTGTTTCTGGCTTTCCACAGGGAACAGTCCTAAAGCGATATCCACCTTTTTAGAAATCAATTTTGATTTAAGTATTTTAAATACCTCTTTTCGATTGAAAATAATATCCGGGAAACCGAGAAAGACGATATTATCTTTAATGAATGGATAGGCCTGATCTATTGTATAAGGTACTCCATAAGGTTTATTGATAATAAGGTATCCCAAATCCATTTTCACCAGATGTCCATCCTGAAAATAAGCTGGGATATCCCATTTTCCATTTTTTAAAATGAAAAAAGTTTTAGTCGCTCCTCCTAACTGGTATTTTTCTAATAAGTAATGAGAAACAACTTTCGGCCTGAAAGTCCCGTCAGAAAGTTCCAGCTTTCCAATTGGAAACAATTCCTTGCTTCCTGGAAGAGGTTGAATTCTGGTTGCCATCCCACCGGAAGGGATTATCCCAACAATATCCATAGAAATGTAAGTTTTGAATAATTTGATAGAAAGTATTTACTCTCAAGAATAATAAAAGCCTAAACAAAACTAAGCAAGATACATTTTGAAGCAAAATTTACCTGAAAAGTGAGGAATATAAAAAACACAGGTAACCGACTGATAACAAGATATTTAATATAACAAAAACAACCCTTAATCAAACATTAAAGGTTGTTTTCTGAAATTTAACGCTTATAATTTTTTCGCTTTTAAAACTTTTTTGATTGCCTTTCTCGCTTGAATATCATTCAAAGTTACTGATTACATCATTCCTACAAGCAAGAAAAATTTGAAATTATAAAAGGCTTATTCCGGACCTTAATCCCTGCAGTTTTTATCAATATGAGGAAAAATACAGTGCCCCCCCGACCCACCTGAATTTGATTCATTATTCTTACCTGCAGGCAATCTTATTTTTTTATAAACTTTTTGGTAATTTTTTTATTATCTGTATGTATTTGTATCAAATATATGTCTTTTGGAAGCTTACTGAGATCTATCTCTGTCTGATTATTTGCAGTTAATACTCTTTGTCCATTTAAGTTGAATATGATGATTTTGAGCGCTTCATATGAAAAGTCAACTTTAAGACTCAATGTGCCATTCGTAGGGTTAGGGTAAATAATAAGGTCACTTTTTGTAGGAGGCAATTGTTTTATAGAGGTAAGATGAGAGCAAGTGTCCGTGGGAGAAAAATTAGTATTTGCCCATATATTAAAATCTTCAATGAGGCTATCAATAGTATGATGTTGAAATTCGTAGGGCCAGGGCTCAATATACCGAATATTTAAATCTTTGGCTTGTGTAAAAACGGTACCGTAAAAACCATCTTTAAACCTTTCTGATTGATCCGACCTGCCAATTATTTGTGCATATTTATCTCCCTGATAGTTATAGATAAAATCAATTAAGTCAGATTGATATGTTGTCTTTCCTGAAATCCACCACATTCCCAGTCCCAGCCTATCACATAAACTGGGGTCATTAGATAAATCATTAATAATTGTGGCAGGAATGATTGTATCACTATCAATTTCATGGACTTCAAATACAATAGGCTTATCAGGGAAAGCCCTAGCAAATTCATATGTTGTTGATTTGGCAGCTGTAATCCATTTTTCATTTGTAAATCCATCCATGGCAAATGCCGACATGTCAACACCATTTAAATGACCTTCAACACCATTCACGGTCATTTGGCTCACATATACATGAGATAACATAGTATCCGAAGCATATTGATTACTAATTTGAGTAATTAAGTCAGTCAATCTTCGAAAACATATAGGATCCCACCACAGAGGCAATTTCCAAGTTTGACTTCGAAATTGAAAACTATGGTATTTTACATCGAGAGAATCAATTAGCCAATCTGGACTTCCAAACGCACCTGCAGGAATTGCTAAAGAATATTTTAGTCCCGCTTTCTTCACAGTATTTATCTTATTATTTAAAGCAGAAAAATCATATACTCCTGGTGATTGCTCAATACTTGACCATTTCTCAGTCACTAAGACACCTCTAGCCTCAGGATGTGAAAGCACCGCAGGATTTGTTCCATTGGTTCCTGCAAAACAACCTATTGGTTTAACAATAACTTGAGAAAAAATTGAATTCGAAAGCAATATTAATATTATGAAAATATATGGTTTTCTCATGGTATATTCTTTTTCAGCTGGCAATGGTATGGAAACCACATGGAGGTTATTTTCCACCTAGGTAAACTCAAATATCTAAATGTTCCAAGGGACTCACTATTTTTTCTATTCCTTTTTTTATTACCTGGGTGTAAATTTCGATTGTTTTTGGCAAACTATGTACTAAAAGATTTTGAATTTATCTTGATATACGCTCTTCGTTCTAATAAATGGGTCTCAAATAATTCTGCAGGATGTGAGGAGGTACTTTTTTGGTAACCCTGGAAGCCTTTGTAGCCCCCTAGAATAGTGTGTCCATATTTTGTGCGGCCACTCCAGTAAATAGAAGAAAAAAGAAAAGTAGAAATGCTATTTTCATCCGTGGGAAATTCCTGGTTTTCAAGATCCTATCAAAAGGCTCTGTTCATATTTTAATTTTAGTTGTTGTTGGAAAAGTTTAAAGCTCAGCATTAATCAAATAAATGGTATATAAAATGTAAACAATGAATAGAATTCCTGCTTCCCATCTATCAAGTTTTTTCCTTTGTCCGGTAAACATAGCTACAAACAGAAATAGCGTTCCACCCAACAATAAATAGATGTCAGTATTGAATGTTTTATCATAGTAAATAGAATTTATTACCGTACTTCCACCAAGTATGAAGAAAATATTGAAAATATTGGATCCAATTACATTTCCAACTGCTATATCATTGTTTTTCTTAATGGCCGCAATAATGGATGTGGCCAATTCTGGTAAGGACGTACCCGCAGCAACAATTGTTAGTGCTATAATTTTTTCGTTCACTCCCAACTCTGTAGCCAAAAGAATGGCATTGTTCATTACTAATCTTCCACCCGCAACTAGTCCGATAAACCCAATTAGAATCAATGCAATTACTTTCCATTTTGGTGTGTTCACTTTTTTTGTTATTTGTGTCGACTGATCTGCATTGAGTTGTTGGTATACATACATCATAAAAAGACCAAAAAAGATGAGAAGTATTATGCCATCAATTCTTGATAAAAGTGGTTCTTCAGAAAATATTAATTCATTACTCAATAAATACAGTAAAAGAGCTGCTAATATGGAAAAAGGAATTTCTTTCCAAACCGTGGTGGATTGAACAACTATCGGTGTAATGAGTCCTGTTAATCCAAGTATGAAAAATAAGTTGAAATTGTTGCTGCCGACAATATTTCCTAAAACAATACTTTGATGCCCCTCGCTTGCAGCCATGATGTTCACAATCAATTCAGGAGCTGATGTTCCAAAAGCAACAATTGTAAGCCCTATTGTTAAATCAGAAATACCATATTTTTTGGCAAGCGAAGTAGCTCCGTCAACCAACCAGTTTGCTCCTACAATCAGAAGAACAAACCCTACAAGTAATAATATAATTGGGTACAGCATAATTTAATTCTTCCTTATTGCTTATTGCTTCCAATGCCCAACTATCAACTATAAGCTGGACTTTTCAAATTAAAGTTAAAAGTATCTGATCGCACTAGCTTTTGCAAACAGTTCAGTTAGCTAATAGAGGATAGTATGGGTGGTGGTATGAATCTTTTTAATTAATCTGTTTCAGCACTCCACCATCAGCACGCAAGGACGCTCCATTCGTGGCACCCGAAAGTGGGCTTGCAAGGTACCAGATCCCCCTCCCGTGAGTCCTATTTGTCCTTGAGCAGAAATTCCCATGAAAACGCCCATTTTTTCTCATAATGAGGCCCATCCTTAATACTGGAAGTATGTGTTGTAAGATGCCTTATTGTAATTACCTGATCCGGGTAATAAGGATTTTTTACCTCAAATGGTAAATATTTGTTGATGGGATCATCAAGGTTTAGTTTTCTAAGTTCTTGAGCCTTGAGTAAAGCCACACCAATAAATGTTTTTGAAATTGAGCCAATATTTTGAATCGTATTTTCTGTATACTTTATATTTTGTTTAGTATTTGCATATCCAAACCCTTTAGAAAATAAGATATTATTTTGATTTACAATTGCAGCGGAGTACCCATTAATATGACCTTGGGAATAGATATTTTCTAATTCTTCTATTAACTTGTTGGATACTTTTTCATTAATCTGGCTATAACTAAAATTTATTGCAGAACACAATAATAGTGTGACAAATATTTTTTTCATATTTCTTTCAAGCACCTTCATCAAATTAAAGGAAGCACCTTACTATCATGAATTGAAGATTAAAGAATAAAGTAGTTTTTCCTTTTCAGGCCCATCAGAATTGCTAATAATACAATCCATTTCGTTTAATAGCATTAATTGCCTTGTCTTCATGTTTCCTTAATTCATGTAACCGCTTTTCATCCAGGCTGCTTTCCACCCCTACAAAGCTAATCTCATATTCCTTAAGGATTTCTTTGAAAATCAATCTAACTCTATCTTCATGATAATCTGAAGTAATTACAATTAATTTAGCATTTTTTGGCTCTGATAAGATTGCTTTAATTTTTACCGCATCGTCAACTGTATTTTCTGACATTGCAAACTCTAAAAAATCTTTTTCTGATAACCCTTTGTTTATTAAATACGCTCTTCCATAAAATGCATGTGGTTTATCCGATGTATTAAAATGAGCCCCCCAACCTCCAGTTAATAATACTAATTGTCCTTTAGTAAAAATTTTTCTGCAATAATCTAATCTGTTTTTAGATATATCACTCAATTCTCCAATCGGGGAATTTGGAGAGCCTAAAACGACTAACACTTCTTTTTTCATAAATCAAGGACACCATTAATTTTGTTATTGTTGTAACGTCACTGATGAAGGGTATTGTTGTCGATCGGATGGGTTTAGTGGGATCAAATTATGGTTATTGATTAGGAACCCACTACAAAAAAAGTCAGGACAAACAAAATCCCCACACAATAAAATTTCATCCTACAAGCAAGAAAAAAATTGAAATTTTACAAGGCTTATTTTGGACCTAAACCCATTAGAATTACTCAACGCAGAGATATGTTTTAGCAATTTCGCTTTTCCGTCCTTCAAACTTAGCTCTATTAATTCTTAATAGAGAAAGTATTCTCATCATTGTAAGAAAGCAAGTTTTTATTAAGAGTCTTTAATTTAGCAAATTGTAGTTCCTTAAGTACCCGTGCTCCATACCGGGTATTCCATACCGGGTACTATTATTTCTGAGAAACAATAATCTCTCTATCAGTCTTTTACGGGAAAATAATACACGGTTAATTTTGAATTTCTACTGAAATGACATCCAAACTAAATGCACTGGTGAATTTTATACAATGATTTTTCGGGTTGATATATAAAAGCAATAGCGGTTCAAGTGGGAACCTGAACCGCTATTGCTTTTATATAAGGTGGGGATCGTATACTCAGATAAACGTAATACCCTGATTTCCGCATATTTTAGCAACCTTTTCAAAGTCAGGGGGTCCGGCAGGTAGATTAGCCAGTTCACCAAACATTTTTTCTATTCCGGAAGGGAAAGCACTTGTAATCATTTTGGCTTTTTCGGTGCCTATTACCTTCCACGCGTGTGAAACGTTTTTGGGGGCAAAGGCAGTATCACCCTCATTGAGCACAGTTGTTTTTCCATCAACCATAATCTCTACTTGACCTTTGATGACCCTGAATATTTCATCTTCTTTTGTATGAATATGTGGTGGAATGCCCACCCCGGGCTCTACGTCATCTACCCATTCAACAATTTGGTTGTTGGTGTCGCTACCCACTAGTTTATGGCTTTGTATATCACCTAATACATTTAGTACTTTGCCATCTTCGTTCTTAATAATTTTGGGGTCTAAGCCAGATCCTTGGATGCTATCAGATGTCAATTTTTTGCTCTGAGCAATAAATGGAATCATTGTTATGCCAAGACCAATACCAGTATTCTTCAAAAATTTTTTTCTGTCCATATTACTATATTTTACGTTAGTGGTTTAAACTTTTTGATTTACACAAATAAAATGTCCCCATTTTTATTTCCTTTTAGGCCTTTTAGATAGGTATGGGCAACTTCAATTGCTGAGGGAGACTGGCTTTCGTCCATTCCCATAACTTTGGCGGTTTCTTTTACCAAAGGTGGATGTATGACCATTATCCTTTGTCCTTCAGGCAATTCCAATGCAAGTGCCTTGGCAAAACCCTCCAAACCCGCATTTGCCATTGCGATATTACTGGTTTCAGGCCAAGGGTGGTGAGCCAGTATTCCTCCAGTGAGGTTAATCGTTCCATTTGGTTTTAAAGCTTTTAATCCAAAACGACAGAGGTTTACTTGCCCCAATAGCTTACTGGTAAGTCCGAGGTTTATTTGCTCGTCAGTTAGCTTTGACAATGGACCGAAACTAGCATTTCCTGCGGTACAAATGATGGTGTCCAATGTTCCAATTTCAGAAAAGAATTGCCTGATGGATTCAGGGTTTTCCATATCCATCTGGTGTTCCCCCGATCGGGTAATAGATCGAACCTGATGTCCGTTTGCTTTTAACAACTTAACAATTGCACTTCCGATAGTGCCAGTCCCTCCTATGACAATTGATATTTTCATAAATTATCTTTTCAAACAAAGATAAGCCGGGCATTACTTGAAGGGAATGCGATTTTTACGGTAAAACCTTAGAAAATGAGAAATTAGGAATTGCGAAGTTGAGTAGGTGATATGCCCATTTGTGCTTTGCAAAATGAACTAAAGTAGTCGGGCGATGAAAATCCCAATTCAAATGCAATTTCCTTGAAAGACTTATCTGTAAATTTCAATGCATATCTGGAACGCATTACGAGTTGTTCGGTGATGAGACTTTTGGCACTTACACCAAGTACGCTATTAACGCATTCATTTAAGTATTTATCTGAAACATTTAAAATACTTGCATATTCGCTTACCCTGTGATATTCAGAGATTCGCTTGTCCATCGTTTTCTTAAACTTATATACCAAGGCAGATTTTGAATTATTGTCTGATATAACCGATTTGATATTGCACTTTCCATCACAGTAAATAAAAAATGTATTCAGCAATGAGACAATAGCTTCTTCCCTGTGTTTAAGGTTGGTACTGATCAGTTCGTCAAGCATTTCGAAAATAGACTGAATCCGTGTTTCAATACCCGGGGAGAGGTTTATTTTGGGAATTTCATTGTTGCTAAAAAGGCGTACTTCAGTAATGTGAAGTTTATTGAAGGTAGGATGGTTTAATATATCTTTTGGAATAAAGAGCACAATCCCTGATGAAGTCGTAGAATCGTTTTTTATGATCTTCCATTCATAACTTGTGTTTAAGAAAAAGACAGCGTTGGATACATTCTTATATAATGTTTTGTTTATTTCTATTCCCTTTACTCCATTTTGAACCCAACAAACCACATAACTGTCAGCATCTTGGTGTGATGTAATTTTGTTTAGGATGCGTGAAATTTTAATGTGATCAATGTTCATTTTATATTCTGACTAACATACAGAAAGGTACAATTTTTCTTCGATTTATATAACTATTTTAAGATGATTTCCCCAATTAACCTTTATCCGTGTAACAAAGATCTGTTCCTTTTTTCAAGTTATAAAGGCTTAAGATTCGGAGATGTCACCACCCTAAAAATAAATGAAGTTTTTTAAAAATGGTATTTATGTGGTTCAGGCAAAGGAATCGCTACTATTTACGGAATTGAACAGGATTTAAACTTTCATCTGTCAAGGCATACCTGCGGAATATTTCTAATCAGTAATGGAATGAGTCTGGAGAAAAGCGCTAAAATTCTTGGGTATACCGATACAAAACAACAAAAATTTATGCCCAACTCACGAGGAAAAGTATTGGCAATAGTATGACTGAAATCAATAATAAGATTAGGAAAAAGCTATAACTTATACATAGGAGGGGAAATTAATCTACTTTATACCTTTCTATATTTTAAATATTAAACATAATAATCAATAGTTTCATTTTCTACTCTATAGAGTTCCTGAACTACACCCATCTGTAATTTAAATGAATTAAGAAGTTAATTTGCCTTTAGTTTTTTACTCTGTAATTATACTGAATATCAAACATTTAACTACTAGACCACTCATCAAAAAGTTAGTCAAACATCAAAAGGGTAAAATAAGCGTTTTTTCGTGCAAAAAGGCATAAAAAAAGCCCTCAGAAACGTCTGAGGGCTTTTGGAGTAGTACTCGCAGAGAGTGAGGGATTCGAACCCCCGGTACCTTTCGGTACAATGGTTTTCAAGACCACCGCATTCGACCACTCTGCCAACTCTCTGTATATTTGTGATCGATATTTTCGGACTGCAAATATGCAGTCTTATTTTTTATTCTCAAAAAAAATATAAACTTTTTTTATTCTTGTTTTTTATCCTTTGCAATATCTAAAGTAGCATTTATCTCAAACCCCACCAGTAAGACCAGGGAAATGGCAAATAGCCAGAACATCATTCCTATCATTGCACCAATTGAGCCATATAATTTATTATAGGTGCCAAAATTATCCATATAGTAGGAAAAGATTAAAGATACCAATACGCATAAAACTGTGGCGATAAATGAGCCTATGGAGAAAAAATTCCACCTGGCTGGCACAGAGGGAGCATAATAATAGATCACCGAAGTCCCAAAGAAAAACATAAAAAAGACAATGACAAGCCTTAGCACATTGATGAGATAGATAATAAAGTCCTGATTTAGAATTCCGTAATCAATCAGGAGTTTTAGGATAATATTGCCTAATACTAAAAGGAAAATGGCCAAAATCAGGATCGTAGCCAAAAAGAAAGTAAGTGCAGTAGCTATCCATTTTTCCCTTAAAAAAGTTCGTTTTTTTGGATTATGGTAAATGCTGTTAAATGCGTCCATCAGGCCAGTCATCCCATTGGTAGCAAGATAGAGCGCAGTAAAAAAACCAAAAGATAAAAGTCCTCCTCTTGGCTTACTTATAATATCATGAATAGTACCATCAGCATAAACATAAAAACTATTGGGTAAAATTTCATCCAGAAAATCCAGCACCTTCTCTACATCAATATCCGGTATATATGGGATTAGGGTAAAAAGGAATATAATAGAGGGGAATATGGCCATTGTAAAATTAAAAGCCACTGCATATGCCCTTTGCTTGGTATTATTTTCCTGGAGTTTGTTATAAAAAATCTGTAATATTTCATAAAGATTTATATCCAAATTATGAAAATAAACCCCTTTAAATGATATAAGGATTTTACGATAGATTCTGGAATTAAAAAGATATTTCTGAACAATACTCATTCAAAAAACGGTTTCAATAATTCAATTACTTTCTCAGGAGCCCTGCAGGGTCGGTGACTTTCTTTTCTTAAAAAAACTAAGGTAGTCTCTCCAGTGTTCAATAATTGGTTATTTTCATTGGTAATCTCATATGAAAAATGAATTTTCACCCTTGGTAATTCTTTTATACTTGTTTTGATGGTGATTAGTTCATCATATTTTGCAGGTAATAAAAATTTGGAATAGCAATCCAGGACCGGCATGATTATCCCGTCATCCTCCATAGCCTTATAGCTAAAGCCTAAATCTCTAAGGGCTTCTACCCTTCCTATTTCGTAAAAAGAAGCGTAATTTCCATAATATACATAGCCCATTTGGTCCGTATCAGAATACCTCACCCTTATTTTATAGTTGCTGGAATACATTCAATTAATTTTTCTATGTGGTAATTTTTTTGTCAAATTAGCAAATAATGTTTTGAAGATGGAAATCCCCGCTTTTTTATTTGGCATTAAAGTTTACCCACCTGAAACAAAGCTCATTTAGCTAACGCCTCACTCCCGACTCAAAATAAGGTGCGCATTTATTTTCTTCAGGCAGAATTTACCCGGTTATATAGAATTCTAAAAGGACAAATACCATGTAATAAGTTAGGAAAACTAGTCACTTAATTCCCTGATATTCAGGCTGGATTTGGGAAATAATATAATTAATAACCCGTAATAACCAAGTATTTTCCATTCTGGAAATAATACCCATAATATTAAAATTAATGAGAGATTTCGCCCTCATTATCAGGTATTTGGGGAATAATCTTAAAAAAATATTTTGTCCTGTTAGTTTATGGAAATTATTTTAATCACCATTTTTTGTTTAGGTTACCTTGCTATAGTATTTGAACACAATATTCATGTGAATAAGGCTGCTCCGGCTTTGGTTACCGGGATTTTATGCTGGACTTTCTACATCATGTTGACAGATAAGCCTGCCACTGATGTTCATGGAGAATTACACGAATATATTGCGGAGGTGGCTAGTGTATTATTTTTCCTCATTGGTGCGATGACTATTGTAGAATTAATAGATGCCCATGAAGGATTTGATGTGATAACTAAACGGATAAACACCCATGATAAAGCAAAATTACTCTGGATTTGTGCTATCCTAACTTTTTTCCTATCCGCCTTACTAGATAACCTTACCACTACAATTGTAATGGTTTCCATTTTGAGGAAATTAGTTAAGAAAAGAAAAAACCGACTCTTTTTTATAGGAATGGTGATTATTTCAGCAAATGCTGGAGGAGCCTGGTCACCTATTGGTGACGTTACCACTACCATGCTTTGGATTGGCGGACAGATCAGTAGTAAAAATATTGTAAGTACCCTTATTTTGCCAAGTTTGGTTTGTATGCTTGTTCCTCTAATTATTAGTACTTTTTTAATTAAGGGGGATTTCGAAAGTCCGGGTGGCGATCAGGTTGGATTTCATTCCAGCCCTATAAAATTTAAACCCTCACAGATTATATATATTTCCAAATTCGAAAAGCGGTTAGTATTCCTAAGTGGAATTGCTGCTCTTGTATTTGTTCCTTTCTTTAAAACAATTACACACCTTCCGCCATTTATGGGAATTTTACTTGGGTTGGGAATATTGTGGTTACTGACTGAAATTATCCACAAGGATAAAAATGATGAAATCAAAAATCCTGTTTCAGTAATTGGGGTTTTAAAAAGAGTGGATGTACCCAGTGTGCTGTTCTTCTTTGGAATATTAGTAGCAATTTCCAGTTTACAGGCCACAGGGATCTTAAAGGAACTGGCAATTTATCTTGATCAAACTATTGGAGATTTACAGGTGATCAGTTTATTGCTGGGACTACTTTCTGCCATCGTAGACAACGTTCCATTGGTTGCGGCATCAATGGGGATGTACGATTTGGCAGAGTTCCCAATGGATCATCAATTGTGGGAGTTTATTGCCTATTGTGCAGGAACTGGTGGTAGTGCCTTAATAATTGGTTCTGCCTCAGGGGTGGCTGCAATGGGTATGGAAAGAATAAACTTCTTGTGGTATGTTAAAAATATTTCCTGGCTTGCGCTTATTGGATATATAGCTGGAGCTTTGGTGTATTTACTGCAGATAAGTTTGTAATTTGATCATTTGATTAGTTGAATTTTAACAAGCCCAATATTCTATTTGGGCTTTGTTTTTTACACTAATTGTAACTATATTAGTTACAATTAAATATGAAAAGTAGTAAATTCATAGTAGCCACACATATAATGACAATCCTTGCCTTAAAGGAAGGAAGAAAGGTGACATCTGCAGATCTTGCCTGGAGTATTAATACCAATCCGGTGCTGGTGAGAAAGTTAATTGGCCATCTAAAAAAAAGTGGACTTGTAGTATCTGAAACAGGTGCAGACGGGGGAAATAAATTAGCAAAAAAGGCTTTTGAGATTACTCTACTTGATATTTATTCTGCAATCGAGACTAAATCTGTATTTCAAAAGCCTTATAGCAAAATGAATAAAAACTGTGGAATTGCCCGCAATATTTTACCTGTGCTCGGTCACCATTTCAATAAGGCAGAATTAGCTTTAATGGGTGAATTAAGGAAAACATCTTTAAAAACTATATCCCTTGAAATTATCCAATCGGAAAAATTAAAACTGAGATAAATCAAAAAATTTTAAAGAAAAATAAATTTAAATAGTTAATTGTAACTAAACTTATTACAATTAAACTTCATTTTTTAAATAGTTTAAGTTTAAAGTTTGTCCCTCTTTTTAGTCATATCTATTTTGTATTCGATAGATTTGTTTAATGCTCAGAAAGATATTAATTCAGATTGCCATTTTGCCTATCAGGATTTACCAGTGGTTGATTTCACCCATGTTTCCATCTTCGTGCCGGCATGTTCCCACCTGTTCCCACTACACGGTAGAGGCGATAAAGGAATGGGGGGCATTGAAAGGTATTTGGCTGGGTATAAAACGAATTTCCAAATGTCACCCCTGGGGTACTCATGGATACGATCCCGTCCCCAAAAATCCCAATAAAAAACGCTAATTTTTTTACCTTGAATAGAATTGACAGACTTTCCGCTATACTGATTCAGCTACAAAGCAAACGAATTGTAACAGCCAGAGAAATAGCAGAAAGATTTGAAATTAGTCTTCGCACAGTTTACAGAGATATTCGGGCATTAGAAAGTGGTGGAGTACCTATTGCCTCTGAAGCTGGTGTGGGATACTCTCTGGTTCCTGGCTATCATTTACCACCTGTAATGTTTACCGACAAAGAAGCTGGTGCAATTTTATTGGGAAGTAAACTTCTTGAACAATTTGCAGATAAAGCCATCAAAACGGAATTTGAATCAGCCCTGTATAAAATTCAGGCAGTGTTAAAATCTTCAGGGAAGGAACATCTTGAAAATCTTAATGAAAAAATAAAAGTAATGGGTTTTTATGGCCCACCACCTCAGGAATCGGGATTTTTATTGAATATTCAAGAAGCACTTTCCAAACACAGGGAAATATCAATTGAATATCTTTCGAATAAAAAAAATGAACTAACCAGTAGGATTATTGAGCCAATTGGTTTGTGTCATTATGGTAGTGGATGGCATTTAATTGCTTTTTGCCAGTTAAGAAATGGATATAGAGATTTTAGAACTAACAGGATAAAGCAACTTGAAATTCTTGATAAAAAAGTAGCAAAAGATAACCATCCTAATCTATCAGAATATTTTGATAGTCTTCAGGAAGCGCTTGATTTTAGGGAAATTGTCCTTAAGGTGAATTCGGCAACGAGAAGGATAATGGAAGATCAGGTTTACTACATGGGCCTGGTAAATGAAAAAGAGAATAAAAATGATGTGCAATTACATTTTATGATCAATAACCTGAATGCTTTTGCCCGCTGGATAATTATGTATGGTAAAAGTATTGAAATTTTAAGGCCAGAATTTTTGAAAAAGGAGGTAAAAAAACTCGTTAATGAGCTCCTGAAGCACTATTCCTAATTTATTTCCACATTCATTTTTCCTACTGACATAGGGCTGTCAGTAAGCCCTCCTAAGTTTGCTATATCACAAAAAACTAATTTAAAAACTTATGGAAACAATGAATTTTCAAAAACTGGATGCCAACTATTATCAAGCGGAATTAAGCCCTAAAAAAGTAGAATTAAATCCTCTAAAATATTTGTCTGTAGCAGGCCGGTCTTCTCCAGAAGCAAAAGTATTCAACCAGTCAATTGCCGAAATTTATGGATTTATTCATGCGCTTAAAAACCATGGAATTCAAAGTGGAAATGATTTCGAAATTGCCCAAATGGAAGCTTATTGGTGGGTGGAAAAAGGCAAAGAATTTAAAACTGTTCCCCGAGATGAATGGTACTGGAAAATTCTAATTCCCATACCCGAATTTATCTCCTTGTCGGATTTCGAAGCTATTCATTCACCAATGAATGGTAAGGTTACAATAGAAGAAATAAATGAAGGAACTTGTGTACAAATGCTACATCTCGGTTCCTATGAAGAAGAAGAGCCAACAATTGAAAAAATTTTGGAATTTATGGCGGAAAACCAATTAGCAATGAATGGGTATCATCATGAAATTTATCTTAATGACCCCAGAGAAACACCTGTGAAGGAATTAATGACAATTATCAGGTACCCGGTTAAAGCAAAGAATTAGAATCAAGATATTTGTTTGAAATAGATGATAGGCTTCCTTAAGGGAAGTCTTTTTTTTGTCCAAAAAATTTTAACAGCCATTCCAAAAAACAAATTTTTTGAAATCCCCATTTGTTAGTATTTTTGTTTTAAACATGTTTGATTATCGAATTCCTGATATCAGTCAGGCAAAATTGATTGGTTGATTGAATTAGAATAATTGTTGTAAACTATCCAGTCTTTTCCACCTGAATTAAATGCAGAAATGCATTTTTTACTATACCCAATTTAAAACCAGACTATATTTAATTCCCTGGCTCAATTACTCAGTTTAGATAAACTAAGTGTAATGGTATGTTTTGAAAATTCAGTTAAATGTAAAAAAAAGTGAATAACTGATATTTTCATGTGGTAATTAGATATTTTTGGTAAGTGTTAAAATATAAAGAAATTGAGAATTTATTAGATTTTATTGTTAAATTAAAATCCAGACTAAACGAGGTAAGAAGTTTAAGTATCTTTTTACAGCTATTATAGCCTGAGCCGGATATTTCTGTTCAGGCATTTAAGGAAAAATAGTTAACTTGAATGAAGTTCGCAATGGGTGCTAACTGACTACTTACCTAAATTTAATATTGATTGAGAAAATGTTCTTATCATTTTAATTGTTGAAGACATGGTGATAACAGAAAAAGGGGACATCTTAAGAAATACGCTAAAAGAAGTATTTGGCTATAACCAGTTCCGTGGTAACCAGGAGAAAATAATCAATAATATCATGAGTGGTAGAAATACCTTCGTGATTATGCCAACAGGTGCAGGAAAATCTATGTGTTACCAACTTCCAGCCATTATCCAGGAAGGTACAGCCGTGGTTATTTCCCCACTGATCGCTTTGATGAAAAACCAGGTAGATCAGCTAAATGCTTTTGGGATAAATGCCCATTTCTTAAATTCTACCCTTTCCAAAACCGAGATTAATAAGGTAAAAAAACAATTGCTGAATGGGGAAATGAAGTTGCTTTATGTAGCTCCCGAATCGTTGACAAAGGAAGAGAATATAGCATTATTAAAAAAAGCAAACCTTTCATTTGTAGCAGTAGATGAAGCCCACTGTATCTCTGAATGGGGCCATGATTTCCGACCAGAGTACCGCAGGATAAAAACCATTATTGAGGATATTGGAAACCTTCCTATCATTGCCCTTACTGCCACAGCCACCCCTAAAGTAAGGTCTGATATTCAGAAAAATTTAAAAATGGAAGAGGCTGATATTTTTATATCCTCCTTCCACAGAAAAAACCTTTTTTACGAAGTAAGGCCAAAACAAAACAGTAAGAAACAATTAATAAAATTTGTCCATCAGTATAAAGGAAAGGCAGGAATAGTATATTGCCTGAGTAGAAAAAAAGTAGAAGAAATTGCCGAACTTTTAAAAGTGAATGGTGTAAAAGCCCTGCCTTATCATGCCGGAATGGATTCCTCATTAAGAGAGAAACACCAGGATGCATTTTTAAGTGAAGATGCAGATGTGATTGTGGCTACCATTGCCTTTGGGATGGGAATTGATAAGCCCGATGTTCGGTTTGTGATCCACTATGATGCGCCAAAGTCTATTGAGGGTTACTATCAGGAAACCGGAAGAGCAGGCAGAGATGGCCTGGACAGCCATTGTCTAATGTTTTTCAGTGAGAAAGATATCAATAAATTAGAGAAATTTAATAAAGATAAACCCGTAACCGAGCGGGATAATGCCAAACACTTGCTCAAAGAGGTAAGTTATTATGCCAATTCTTCTGTGTGCCGGCACAGGCAGTTATTACATTATTTTGGGGAATACCTGGATAAAGATTATGGATTTTGTGATAACACAAAAAAAGACAGAGAAGAATTTAATGGGAAGAATTATTTATTAACGGTTTTACAAACTGTATTGCAAACTGGCGAAAGGTTTAATATGGAACATATTGTGGACGTAATTTGTGCCAATGATAGCCAGTATGTAACCAGTTATACCCACAATAAGCTTGATGTTTATGGTAAACATGAAGGTAAGGATAATGATTTCTGGGTATCTGTTGTCAGGCAGGCCATGATCCACAAATTACTGGTTAAAGATATCGATGAAATCACGGTATTAAAACTTACTGAGGAAGGGCATAATTTTTTGGAAAATCCAAAGACTATCACCCTGACCAAAGATCATGATTACTCCAATATAAAAATGGATGAAGAGGAGGACTCTTCCAATAATGTGGGCCATGCTCAGGCTGCAGATGAAACACTTTTTGAATTGCTAAAAGGCCTGAGAAAGAAATTAGCCAAACAGAAAGACTTACCTCCATATGTAATTTTCCAGGACCCTTCTCTGGAAGAAATGGCCACAATATATCCTTGTACCGAAGATGACCTTTCCAAAATAAATGGAGTAGGGATGGGTAAAATCAAAAAGTTCGGCAAGCCATTTATTGAGCTCATCAAAAACTATGTAGAAGAAAATGATATCGTTACTGCATCCGATGTAGTGGTGAAATCGGCTGTAAATAAATCGAAAACCAAGATTTTCATTATTCAGCAAATTGACCGAATGGTGGATTTGGATGAAATTTCAGAGTCTTTGGGAATTGATTATTTTAATGTAATTGATGAAATAGAAAACATTTGTTTTTCGGGCACCAAGCTAAATCTGGATTACTATATCGAACAGATTATGGATGATGAGAGGGAGGAAGATATTTGGAGTTATTTTATGGAAGCAGAAACAGACAGCCTTGAAGATGCCATTGAAGAATTAGGAGATGATTATTCAGAAGAGGAAATTCGTTTAATGAGAGTGAAATTTATGTCGGAGGTGGCTTTCTAGGAAAAGATTAAAGTCTATCGCCCATCTACTTTTGAAATAAATCAGAAAGCAGTGTTATAAAATTTTATAGCACTGCTTTTTTTTTGATATTTGCGGAAACTTTTTTCAAACCTTTTTAAGATAAAAGAATGAATGTTTTAATTGTTGGATCAGGAGGAAGAGAGCATGCTTTTGCGTGGAAAATTAATCAAAGCCCGAAGCTTGGGAATTTATTTGTAGCACCGGGAAATGCAGGAACTGCAGAAATTGCCACCAATGTAAATCTGGATGTAACAGATTTTGAAGGAATAGCTGAATTTTCCAAGAAGGAAGATATTGAGCTAATTGTAGTTGGCCCGGAAGTGCCGCTTGTAGCTGGTATTACCGACTTTTTTAAGAATGATGAATCCTTAAAATCAATAAAAGTAATTGGTCCGGATAAACAGGGCGCTTTGCTAGAAGGAAGTAAAGACTTCTCTAAAAATTTTATGGTGAAGTATGGTGTTCCTGCCGCAAAATCACAAACATTTAATTTATCTACTTTAGAAGATGGTTTAAAATATCTGGAAAGCGAAAAAGCACCTTATGTTTTAAAAGCGGATGGCCTGGCAGCAGGAAAAGGGGTAATCATTACTTCCGATCTGGGTGAAGCCAAATCCAATTTGAAGGAAATGCTGGAAGGAAAGTTTGGAGATGCCAGTAGCAATGTGCTTATAGAGCAACATTTAAGTGGAATTGAACTTTCCGTTTTTGTACTTACCGATGGAGAAGACTATATCATATTGCCCTCAGCCAAAGATTATAAAAGAATCGGAGAAGGAGATTCTGGTCTTAATACCGGAGGAATGGGTGCAGTTTCACCGGTTCCTTTTGCAGATGAAGCATTCTTAAAAAAAGTAGAAGAAAAGGTAGTTAAACCCACATTGAACGGTCTAAAATCGGAAGGCATTGATTACACCGGATTCATATTCATTGGTTTGATGAATATGGAAGGAGAGCCTTACGTGATCGAATATAATGTGAGAATGGGAGATCCGGAAACAGAAGTCGTATTCCCAAGGCTGGATGCTGATTTATTGGAAATCCTGGACCTGGCAGGTCAGAAGAAGTTGTCAGAAGCCAATTTGGAAATTGATCCAAGAACTGCAACCACGGTCATGTTAGTATCAGGAGGCTATCCGGGTAGCTACGAAAAAGGAAAAGTGATGACTGGTTTTGAGGAGTTGGAAGAAGTAATAGCCTTTCATGCAGGAACTAAAGATGGGGAAAATGGAGATGTGCTTACAAACGGAGGTCGTGTAATAGCGATTTCTGCCCTTGGTGAAACAATGGAGAAAGCATTGGAAAAATCTTATCGAGGGGCTGAAAAAATCAATTATGATGGAAAGTATTTCCGAAAAGATATCGGCTTTGATTTAAAAGGTTAAGTAGTTGATAATGATTAAAGATCACTACAACTAAGTAATAAAGAGTTGAAAACGCTCAATATAAATTAGTACAAGTACTATGATTAATAAGAAGATAGGAATTCTGGGTGGTGGGCAATTGGGAAGGATGTTTATTCAATCCGCCATTGATTACGGGATTAATGTGAATATTTTAGATCCAGACCCAAATGCTCCATGTAAATCAATAGCAGAGAATTTCCATGCAGGCTCCATAAAAGATTTTGATACTGTGGTGAATTTCGGAAAAGACCTGGATATAATTACCATAGAAATAGAGCAGGTAAATGCAAAAGCCTTAAAAGAGCTGGAAAAACAAGGTAAAAAGGTTTTCCCTCAACCTGAAGTTATTGAGTTAATTCAGGATAAAAGATCACAAAAGATTTTTTACCAGAAAAATAAAATCCCAACTTCAGATTTTATTCTGGTGGAGAATAAAGCTGAAATTGCAAAAAATTCTGATTTCTTTCCAGCTTTTAATAAGTTGGCAAAAGACGGTTATGATGGAAGAGGCGTGCAAAAACTAGTGGATGAAAATGATCTTGATTCTGCATTCGATGCCCCTGGTTTGTTGGAAAAACTCGTAGATATTGAGAAGGAGATTTCCATAATTGTCGGAAGAAATGAAAGTGGGAAAACCGTAGTTTATCCCGCTGTAGAATTAGTATATCACGAAGGACAAAACCTGGTAGATTATTTAATTTCACCCGCAAATATTTCTGCAGAAATTGAAAAAGAAGCCCAGGAAATAGCCCTGAAAATTATTGAGAAACTGAATATGGTGGGGATTCTTGCTGTTGAAATGTTTATCGATAAAGAAGGAAAATTATTGGTGAATGAAGTTGCACCAAGACCTCACAATAGTGGCCATCACAGTATTGAGGGAAATTTTACTTCTCAATATGAACAGCATTTAAGAGCCATTGTTAATTTTCCGCTCGGAAGTCCTAAGGCCAGACAACGGGCTGCTATGGTGAATATTTTGGGTGAAGAGGGCTATACGGGTAAAGTGAAATATGTGGGCTTTGAGAAAGCAGCTGAATTGGAAGGATGCTATGTTCATCTATATGGCAAGGAAACCACAAAACCCTTTAGAAAAATGGGACATGTTACAGTAGTTGGAGACAATAAGGAAGAGTTAATTGAAAAGATTGAAAAAATTAAATCCTTTTGTAAAGTAATTAGTGAATAAAAAAAGGGCTTACGCCCAGTCAAGGTCGGAAGATTTTTCTTCCGACTTTTTTTATTTTCAAGGAGTCATTTTTCTTAAAAAGGGAGAGATAAAAATCTGTATACTAATTGATGATTGGTCTAACTAAATTGTAGAAACGGTTGTTTTATTAGTATTTTAAATAGGGATAAATAAAATACTATGACAGTTTTTAAAGACCACACAATATCGGCTGACCAATTATTAGACTTTATTCCCGAAGCACTGCTTACTCATCTTTCCACTACCACCAAAGTTGATTATTATTCAAAAGTCCTACA
>NZ_KB903439.1 GCF_000379765.1 Flexithrix dorotheae DSM 6795 | reverse complement strand
CAATCCGCTTTTGATACTATACAATCCGAAAAACAATAAGTCCTCATAACTTTGAAAAGTACTCGTACCTGTTGAATTACTTTGTCGATCCTGAATATTTTCCCCAAAGAGTTCTTCATAAGCGGATTCAAACAAATTCACTAATTTTTTAAATTGTTCCTCATTTAGACCTGTACTGGCCCGCCATTGTCGCTCTGTTCTTATTTCTTTTAAGGATATTGCCATTGTTTATTTTTTATCCCAAAGATAACAACTATTGAGTATCAAGCAATTACACCAGAACATCTCTATTATTAATAGTTAAAGAAACCATATAGGATTCATTTTTCTTTACCACTTCCAGCTGATGCCTCTCCGGATAGATCAGATTAAGTCGTTTTTTAATTAACTCATTTCCCAATCCATTATAGCCATTTGTAGGTTTCCGTGTAGGATCAAATTTGTTTTCACATTTCATTTTTACGGCATTTTCCTCTATTTGGATATCGATATTGATGGCATTCTGCAGCTTTTTATTATTGGTATGTTTAAAAGCATTTTCCAAAAAAGGAATAAAAACCATCGGAGCAATAGTTTTTCCATTTGCTGTGCCATTTACCTGGTAGTTCACATAATTTGCATTTGAAGTCCTGATTTTTTGAAGCGCTATATATTTATCCATATACTCCAATTCTTTGGCCAGCAAAATTTCCTCTGTTTTGGTCTCGAAGAGCATAAACCGCATAATATCAGAAAGTTTATTCAGGTAGTTGGAAGCGTCTTCTGCATTTTTTAAAATCAACACATCTATGTTATTGATGGTATTAAATAGAAAATGCGGATCGAGCTGGGATTTTACCAAAGCCAATTCCATTTCATGATTTTTCTGTACAAGTGCTTCTTTCAATTTAATTTCCTTCACCCAGGTGAGGAAACCCTGAATCACCCAGGCAATTATTCCGGAAACAAAAGCGATAAATGTCATAAATAAAATAACCCCTGCTTCAGAGTAATCTTCATCTTCGTACTCTCCACCAAGGTCGCATACTTCCCCAAATGTACCACTTAAGATACTCCAACCGACCATTGCAGCAAAATAAGCCACCATTACACCATAGACGATGGTAAGAAAAATATTCTTTTTCTCTAAAAACCTGGGAAAGAGCAGAAAATAAAACAAATAAAAAGATATGGCCGAAGGGACTAAGGCAAAAAATAAAATAGCTTTGAACGCAGCTTCAATTTTGGAATCATCTACTTCTCCCCTACTCCCATAAATGGCTCCCAGAATTACCAATACCAGCAAAAAATAACAAATCCAAAATCCTACATGTAGCAATATAACTATTGACCTCTTCATAACTCAAATTTAAGTAGTAATTCCAAAATAATCGTGTCTTATTTTGCCATAAAAGACTGATAGAGAGATTACTTTTTCTCGGAAATAATAGTACTCGGTGTGGTGCACCCGGTGTGGTGCACTGGTGCTTAAAATTATACCTGCTAAATGTCACTTGAATAATTCATATTTAAAAATGTAATATGCAAAGTGGGAAAATTTGTCTGCAAAGTGGGTTTGAAAGTTGGAATGATACCAAAAAGAAATAGCAATTGGAGAATTTTATTTACAAACAAAGAAAAATGTTTTTGTTAGCTTGATGGATATGGGATTGGAATACTTGTGTCAAAAAATGGCTTCCATTACTTTTTAAAATCATTAATGGTATTTCCATCATAACGATACACTCCATCCAAAGCACCAAACCAGATACTACCATCATGAGCTTCTAAAATTCCAAAAAGCATATTATCATTTGCTACCTTTATTTCGTTTGCAATTGGCTGGGTATTAGTCAGGAACTTTTCCTCATACCGGGAAAGTACCCAACCCTGAGTGCTTTCGGAACTTGTCCAAATATTTCCTTTTTTATCTTCGTAGATATACCCAACAAAATTCCTGGTAATATTGGTAAATTCACTACCGTCAAAACGCCAAAGACCATCCGTACCGCCCAACCAGATATTGCCTTTTTTATCTTCAGTGATAGTACGGACATTTGTAAAAGGTTTGTTATTATGGGTTAAAATGGTGAATTTTTTTCTATCATAAACGAAAGTATTGCCCCTTGTAGCAAACCATAACCTGCCTGTTTTGTCTTCAATAATAGAATTAACTTCCATTGGAGGGCGTGTAAAATCTGGAAAAGTTTTCCCTGTTCTATCTTCAATCATAGAATCTCCTTCAATCATAAAATTCTGAAAAGATTTCCCATCGTAACGACTTGCCCCCCCGTTTGCCCCAAACCAAATATTTCCTGCTTTATCTTCATAAATATAAACAATCTCATTATTGGGTAGTCCCTCCTTGGTTGTAAAGTGTTGAAAAGATTTCCCATTGTAACAATAAACACCAGAGCCTATAGACCCAAACCACAAGTTGCCTTTACTATCTTCTAAAACAGAAAAGAATCGGGCAGAACTCACTTCATTTGTAATATTGGTGAAAGATTTTCCATCGTACCGAAAAACACCCTGAAAGGTAGCAATCCAAAGGTTGCCATTTCGATCTTGCTCGATAGTACGGGTAATACTGTTAGGTCCATAGTCAGTAATAACTTCCCTGGTTAATTCAGTTGTATTTTGCGCTTCACACAAAGTACAAGGAACAAATATCCAGAACAAGATGTAAGCCTGTATGTTTTTCTTTACTTTCCCTTTTAATAATGTTTTTATCATAATTCTTAGATTTGTTTATCTAATGTTGAATTTAAATGAAAGGTTCTTCCTACACCGAGCCTGATTTGTAAAAAATTAGTAAAATGATTGTAAAAAATGTATTTACAAATTATAAAAGCTTAAATATCAGTCATATATGCCTCGTATTAGCATGCTTTTTTGGCCTCTTTGCTTTTAAGTTACTTGACCCTCCAAATAACAATTTATTGAAGAAGCAAGAACATCTTGCAATGAGGGCTATCGGTGATAATTTGTTATCAAATGCTCATGATTATCATACTCCAGTTCCACCAATTCAGCAGGTAGATTCCGTGACTTTAAGGTTAAAATTTGATAAGCCAATTACCATTGAACCGGGAGAATTGCTGAAAATATCCTTAAAACATATTACACCAGATATTGCATTAGGGGCTATCGTTCATGTGCTTGGTGCAGGTTCCGAAGAAATTGTCTACGGATTTGAGATTGACCATTTAGGACAAAAAGAAATAGCATGTCTTGGGAGAACACTTCCACAGTCATATTATTGGATAGATGTTAGTTTTTATAATCAGCAGAAAATTAGTTACAGAGGCAATGTTAATGCATTGGGTTTTGCAAGTATGTCTATTGTACTATTTACGTTTTTCGGGATTACGATATCCAAAAGAAAAATACTTGGACCAAAAAATAACAGTTTGATAGAAAAAAATGGGTTTGTACTCAACCAACAACTTAATCAAATATTTTTTGATGAAAAAATAATTCAATTAACTGACAGGGAGGCACAAATTCTAAGCATTCTGCTTATCCATGAAGGAGAGCTTGTTACCCGGGAGTATTTGATAAATGAAGTCTGGCTGAAAAAAGGTATAGTAACAGGAAGGAGCTTGGATATGTATATATCAAGATTAAGAAAGAAAATTGAAAAAACACCCAAGGTTAAAATCCTAAATCAACACGGCAAAGGATATATATTTAAAACAGGCTAAACAATACCTAATGCAATAGTTCAAGAGCTAATAGTTGGAAAAATCCTATCAGCAATCATCTTTTATTTCAAAATGTAAAAGTTCCTCCTGATGAACAAGAGGAACTTTTTTTGAAGTGATTTAATTCTTCAATTCAAACTTTCGGCTTTTAGATTCTGTAGCAGTTGGGAAATCGTCTGGAATGGGTTGAGTCACTTTTCCAGTGGCCGCCCATTCTGTTCCCCTAATCAGGGAAATTATCATTCCTACATTTTCGAAAGAATAATCTTCATGCCCCAGGGTAGTATGGAAAATCCGGCCTTTACCATATTCCAAAACCATTAGTGCCGGTTCATGTCTATCCGTAGGTGCTTTTCCCGAATTATCTTTCCCTGTGGCCAGAATGGTCATGTTTTCTGCCGGCCCTCTTAATTTGGCATAACATTCATCTTTTCCGGTTAACCACTCTTTGGGCATTCCTTTGGTAATCGGATGATCGGGAACCCGTACCGTTATAGTAATTTCATTCTGAGGACCATGAGCACCTCCGTTTCCCTTGGAATTGTCTCTCACCAACTCGCCTTCATTTGTGTAATATACATAAGGGCCATCTTTTTCATTTCTGTCACCCCAGCCACCCAGGCCAATCATTTTATTGTAGGCTTTCCAGGTGGGAAAGGAATTATCAGCCGCATGAACTGAAACAAAACCTCCTCCGGATTTTACAAATTTTTCAAATGCTTTTTGTGTTTTCTCCGGCCAGTCTGCGGCCTTCCACCCAAAGTTTGAAATGACTACATCATATTTTTTAAAATCAGGGGCAAAATCGGGATCGGTCTTGGGCGATTCCAGCTCCTCCGTTTCTCCAACTCCCGCCATGGCAAGATAATCTGCTTCTCTTTCAGCTTTCCAGGTATATTTAGAGCGAGATATATCTACTTCAAACAAACCTGTTTCTTCCAGATATTGCTTGATCATGATGGTAGATTTCGGCCAAACCTGATGGTTATTCTGGCCATCAACAATTAGTGCTTTTAACTGGGCATTTGCCGTAAATGTGCACCATAAAATAGAAACAATGCAAATAATGGTTTTCTTCATCTCTTATAAATTTGTTTATAGTAATAGTTCTGTGATTCGGTGGTCTTATGTTTTAAATTCCTGAAATTAATCATAAACTGGCAAACTACAATTTTTAGGAGATAGAGAATTATGATTATTTAATAATACGCTTTAATTCACTTCGTGACTCCATAGGATATTGATTGATTAAAAATAAGGATTACCAAATTTTAGGATACAATTTTCTGCCCTATAATTGCGAAAAACATTTAGGAGAGTGTATTTAATTCCCTGCAATTAATTAATCTTTGCATCAGAGCCAAAATTTTTTATATTGCGCTAACCTATTTTAACCGGACTAATTGATGCATTTTAACCTATTTATGACCAATTTTTTAAAACTATGAAAATCGCTAAGCTTGTTGATTATTTTATTGGAGAATGGCGATTTCAGGATATCAAAGAACTTAGACGTTCCCGTTTGCTGGTGCGGGCTTGTTTATTGACAAGCTTGTTTTCAAATAGTTATATCTGGTTTAGTGTTTTTTACGAATTTGAGAAAGGTGTTTATTTAATGATCTCCAATGTTGTTGGATTTTTATTGTTGCCCTTCTTTCTAAAAACCAGAATACCGGCCCTTTATTTGGGAAATGTATTTATCTTCATTGGCTCTTTTGCTGTCATTGTGCTCGCCATTTATTCAGGAGGGGTTTTTTCTGCAATCTATCCCTGGATTATTGCCACACCGGTATTGGCCCTTTTGGTGGTTAACAGGTTATCCGGAATTATTTGGGGAGGAATAGCCTTTCTCACTATGATTATTCTGGGGATATTTGCCCTTAATGGAATTGAATTACCGATAGAATATAACCAGTCCCTCAAAACTGAATTATATATTTCAGTCATTCCAGGCCTTTTACTCATTATATTATTCATTTCTTTTGTTTTTGAAAATATGCAGCGAAAAGCCCTGGAAGAGGTAGAAAGTAAAAATATTATCCTTAACAGACAAAAAGAAACTATAATCCAGCAATCCTCTGAGTTGGAAAAACTGGTAAATGAAAAAGACACCATCATCAGGATTCTGGCTCATGACCTTAGGAGCCCGCTTAATAATATCCTAGGTTTAACCAATCTCCTAAAAACTGATCAAAATACACCATCTGAAAGATATATTGATTTGATTTTGGAATCCACAGTAAATGCGCAGGACCTGATTGATAAAGTCCTCAAAATGGATGCAATTGAGCAAAAAGGACTGGAAATAAAATGGGAAACCACCAACCTGCAGGCTACCATCGAACACGTATTAGGCAGGATAAAAGAACAGGCTGAAAAAAAGCGCATCAATATTCGAATTAATGACCAGGCTGACAATGCCCTGGTAAAAACTGATGATACTTATTTAAAACTTGTGCTTGAAAATCTTCTTTCAAATGCCATCAAATTCTCCTTACCTGATACCACTGTAATGGTGGATATCCTAAAAATGGATGCACAATTACAGGTAAAAATAATTGATAATGGACAAGGTATAAGACCGGAAGAAGAGGGCAAATTATTTAAAAAATTCTCCAAATTAACTTCAAGACCAACTGCCGGAGAAACTTCTACAGGACTGGGGTTATCCCTTGTAAAACGATATGCCGAACTTATTGAGGCTGATGTTTGGTACGAACCTAATAAAACAGGTAATGGGGCAACTTTTGTGGTAGGGCTAAAATCTTTGGAAAAATCTATGGTTTAAAAATAACTTCTCGATTTCTAATCTATCAATTTGTGCTTTTTACTCACGCCTAAAGATTAATTTCACCTCTTTTTACTTTTTTCCAAATTCTTTTTTCACGAACTTCCATTTTAGTAAAGATAAAAAAGTAATTTTCTGATTTCTGCCTGTTTTTTTACCTATTACTTCAGCTAGCCATCCGCTTTTTTTGTGGCGTAAAGTTGCTATGCACCTTAAAAAAGTATCTTCCTGAGCTAAAATAAAGGCCTGAAAATGTGAATTTTATTTTTTCAACTTTACTTAAACAACCTTTTGGAAAACATTGTTGCCTTAAAAAAGTGCATTAATGATTAAAAACAATTATCAAGATGACTTACAAAAGTATTAACCCCTATAATGGGGAAATCCTGAACCAATATGCTGAATTATCTGAGAAAGAAACCGCTTCAAAACTAGCCAGATCAGGCACAGCATTTGAAAAATGGCGAGCAGTACCTCTGGAAGAGAGGGCAAGACTGATGAAAAATGCGGGAAATGTTTTGAGGAATAACGAAGGTAAATATGCCAAAATGATCACCCTGGAAATGGGGAAGCCGATAAAAGAATCAAAGGGCGAGGTCAATAAATGTGCCTGGGTATGTGACTACTACGCTGAAAATGCCGCAGATTTTCTCAAGGATGAGTTTATTGAAACAGACGCTCAAAAAAGTTTTGTAAAACATGAACCATTGGGCTGTATTTTAGCCGTAATGCCCTGGAATTTCCCCTTTTGGCAGGTTTTCAGGTTTGCTGCTCCTACCCTTACCGCTGGAAATACCGCCATTTTAAAACACGCCTCCAATGTATATGGCTGTGCCATTTTAATTGAAGAGGTTTTCACTGAAGCCGGATTTCCCGAAGGTGTTTTTCAGAACTTAATTGTGGGCCACGGCCAAATAGAAAATATACTTTCCCATGATGCTGTGAAGGCCGTTTCACTTACAGGAAGTGAAAAAGCCGGTGCTTCGGTTGCTGCAATAGCTGGCAAAAACCTTAAAAAATCATTGTTGGAACTTGGAGGAAGTAATGCCTTTATAGTTTGGGATGATGCCGATATTGAAAAGACTGTAAAGACTGCACTTACAGCAAGGATGCTCAATTGTGGTCAAAGTTGTATTGCTGCGAAAAGATTTATACTTGCAGACAGCATCCACGATGAATTTGTATCCCGGTTTACTGAAGCTGTAAAAAAATTAAAATCTGGAAATCCCTTAGAAGAAACCACTGAAGTTGGTCCTCTGGCCAGAAAAGATTTGGCAGAAAATCTTCAAAAACAAGTGCAGGACTCTATAAAAATGGGAGCTGAATTAGTATGGGGTGGTCAGCAAAATAAATGTTTCCATGAGCCTACAATTTTGAAACATGTGACCCCTGAAATGCCTGCTTTTAAGGAAGAAACATTTGGCCCTTTAGCCGCCATGATCAGGGCCAAGGATGTGGAGGATGCCTTCAGGTTATCTGAATTATCTCCATTTGGACTTGGGGTAACTGTATGCACCACCAATATTGAGAAAGCGATTGCCATGTCTTCAAAAGTAAGCGATGGCGCTTATTTTATAAATGAACTGGTAAAATCTGACCCAAGATTGCCTTTTGGAGGAACCAAAATTTCAGGATATGGAAGGGAACTTTCTAAAGATGGTATTCTGGAATTTGTAAACCGGAAAACGGTTTATGTGAAGTAAAGAACAGAAATTAAAAAAGCCAGCCCATCATTCCTGGTATTTACTGAATGAGCTGGCTTTTTCTTCCTATAAATTTACTTTGGAAACCCAAAGCACCGGATTTCTGGCAAATGTATTTCGCTTAACTTCAAAAACCTGAGGATCGCCATCAAGGGTTTTCCACAACTCAATGTATTTGGCCTGATTGAAAGCCAATCCTGAAAAAAGTAATGACGGTTGCCTTACCGGCCAGTTATCCCAATATAAAACATCCTGCGGATAAGGCCATTTGCTTTTATCTGCAATGTAAGGATACATAAATTCCATTCCCAGTTTCATCCCTCTTCCATCTTCGGTGGTGTATGAAAAAAGATTGTTTTCAGGTGTGGATAGAATCTGGCAAATTGTGGCAAAAGCATCTAAATTAAACAGGGAATAATTGTAGGGTTTAGTCCTGCCCAATTCTTTGGGGAAGCCCCCCTTCTCATCCATTTGTTCTGGCAATAAAACTTCTTTATACATCTTCCTGCAAAAATCCATGGCTTCCTCATTACCTGTAAGGGTGGAAAAAGCTGCTACCTGCATGGCCCAGGTACTGCTATGATTATTGCCATTATCTCTTTCATCCAGGCCGTACTGGTGAGTGGTCATCCATTCCACATATTGGGAAAACCAGTCAATTATACCGGTTATTTCGGCTTCTGACCAAACTTGAGAAGCTCTGCTAATATGTGCTGCCTGGGAAACTTCTATCAAATGAATAGTATCAATTATGCCAATTCCTCTACCTGAAACCCTGCCTTTTATGGCTTGAGCATACATCAAATTAGGATTCATTTTAGTCTCCGGATCGACAAACCAGGCCACCAAATGTTTTTTCAATTCCTCTACATATTTATCCTCTCCTGTTATCCGATAAGCTGCTCCCAAAGCACCGGAAATTTCACTTAACCGCATCACAGCTTCCCGGTGTTTGGTAAAATTATCTGGGTTGGTCATGCCGTCTTTTCGAATATAAGGTCCTTCCGGATTTTCAGGGTCTTCCCACCAATAATCTCCCTCCGAATAAAAATCATGGATTCCTCCTTCCGATCTCTCACTGGAAAAACTGGTGATGGTGATCACCTCCATGTTCATAAACTTTTCCGCCTTTTTTATAATTTCAGCCTTATCAAAAGGAGATGAAGGTACTTTTTCAACAACTTCATCCTTACCCGAATTCCCCGCTTTTTCCTGGCAGGAAAAAATCATAAAAATCAGGGCAAATAAACTCAACTTAACACACTTCATTTTTAGTTTTTTACGCTTCAATAATTTACTCCACCCAACTTTTTTCTATCTACTTGTATAATTTCTGATGTGTTTTCTTCAAAAATGCAGGATCTATTTTGATCACTTTTCGGTCATAAGTCATTAAACCATTAATTTCTACTTCCACATCCGTTGTTTGGGTGTAAATCGCCCCTGATAATCCTTTGCCAATCAGTGCTTCCAATTCATCTATATAGGAAGCATATCTTTGGGCCAGGTCTTCTTTGTTGGTAAAACTTCGGTATCCCCAGTTGTCTTTTTCCTGCCAGGTATGATTTTCTACAGGTAATCCCAATCCACCATATTCTCCCAACACAATGGCCTGCTCCTTTCCAAAAAGATCTGCCCTTGGCATCCTTGGGTCCGGATAATGGTGCAAATCCAGGATATCCCCTACATCAAAATAATTTCCACCACTGGCACTGTTCACCAATCTGGTTGGGTCAAATTGCTGTGTCCATTCTACCACCTCTACAGTTTTGAATTGTCCCCAAGCCTCATTGAAAGGCACCCATACTACAATACTTGGAAACAAACTGAAATCACTCATGATTTCTTTCCATTCAGTTTTATAAATTTCCTGGGACTCTGGTGACCTCTCAATATCCCTTCCCTCATAAGCCGGGCTGTTCATCCACTTCGGAGATTTATCTCCATTAGGCATATCCTGCCAAACCAGCATGCCCAGTTTATCACAGTGATGGTACCATCTGGCCGGTTCTACCTTCACATGTTTTCTGATCATGTTGAAGCCCATTTCCTTTGTTTTTTCGATGTCAAAAAGTAATGCTTCATCCGTAGGGGCAGTATACAAACCATCAGGCCACCACCCCTGATCCAGCGGACCAAACTGGAATAGAAATTCATTATTCAGCATCATTCTTTGCACCCCGTTTTCATCTTTTTCCAGGGAAATTTTTCGCATGCCAAAGTAACTTTTCACCTGATCTCTTGCTTTTCCTTTTTGCAAAAGGGAAATCTCCAAATCGTACAGGAATGGATTATCTGGTGACCATAATTGCATATCCGAAATAGATAAACTGGCCTCATCCTGAATTCCAATCTCCTGCTCAGCTATTACAGTTCCTTCTTTTAAAGCTTTCACCAAAACTTTATCAGAAGCTCCTCCATTTTCCACATTAACCTTTACTTTCAGGGACTTTGTATCAATATCAGGGGTGGTTTTTAAATCTGCAATATAAGCTTCCCCCACAGTTTCAAGCCAAACGGTTTGCCATATTCCGGTAACCGGAGTATACCAGATGCCTTTCGGATCTTTCACCTGCTTTCCCCTTGGCTGAGGACCTTCATCAGTAGGATCCCAAACTTTCACGACCAGTTCCTGTGCACCTCTCCCCTTTATTAATCCGGTAATATCGAAAGAAAATGGATCATAACCTCCTTGATGCAAGCCTGCTTTTTCTCCATTTATAAAAACCTCAGCTTCCCAGTCCACTGCACCAAAGTGCAATAAAACCCTGTCTTTTCCTGATTTTTTAGGTGCAGTAAAGGTAGTTTTATACCAAAGGTTATTATCTTTTCCAACCATTTTTCCTACTCCCGATAAGGCAGATTCTACCGCATAGGGAACTAATATTTTTCCATCAAAGCCAGAAGGTTGAGGATCATCTTTTGGTTTGATGGCATAATCCCAGAGTCCGTTTAGATTTTCCCAATTTTCCCTCACCATCTGTGGTCTGGGATATTCATTCAGGGGTTTTTCCGGAGAAACTTTTTCTGCCCATTCCGACATAATTTTCCCCTCTACAGGAGCCCAGTCAGACTGGGAAAATGCAGGTAGTTGTACATAAACTACGGTAATCAGTAATAATAGTGAAAGCTTCAGATTTCCCATTTTCATTTATAGTATATTTTAAAATATTGCTTCAATATTCCGGTAAGGTTAATAAAGAGTCTTCCAAACAAAATACCAATGTGATTTAAAGCCGCTGACCAGGTGCCTACCGGAATAAAACTTAAATTCCTGTGGCACCAGAGCAAATTTCTTAGTCCTTAGTCACCTGACTTCCCCACCAGTCGTTATCAGGATTAAAATCCGGGGAAAGGTATTCCATTCGTTTCTTTTCCAAATTAGGCCATAATTCGTTGACAATCCTTTCCATATGTTTTTGTTCCAACTCAGCTGTCCATTCCGGATCTTTAGTGGGATACCTTGCTCCCATTTCATCAAGCATGGCAAATAATTTTTTACTCATAGTAGATGCTCGCTCTGCATTTTCACCTGCTAAATCTGTAGTTTCTTCCAAATCATTTTTCAGGTTATACAATTCTTCTCTTCCATCCTCATAATAATGAATCAGTTTCCAATCCCCTTCCCGAATAATGGAAGAAGGTTCTCCACCCTGGTTGCCATAATGTGGATAATGCCAGATTAATGGTCTCTCGGGAAGTGTCCCTCCCTTAAGCACTGGGACAAGGCTTTTACCGTCCACATGCTGATCAGGTTTTAAATCAAGTCCGGCAAGTTCAAGAATTGTTGGGTAAAAATCTGTTCCAGACGCAGGAACCGAAGTTTTTCCTCCACCTTTGGTTACGCCCGGCACTTTAATAAAATAAGGTTCACGAATACCTCCCTCAAACTGATAGCCTTTTCCTGCACGCAGGGGCAAATTGGAAGTAGCAAAGGCATCTCCTGCGGCTACTCCTCCATTGTCAGAAGTAAACACAATAACCGTATTTTCTCCCAAACCGAGTTCATCCACTGCTTTCAAAACTTCACCGACAGCATCATCCATCGCTTCTACCAAGCCGGCATAAACGGGATTATCCTGCACCTGACGGATGGGTAAAAAATGACCCATTTCAAAGCCCTTTTCTGCAATTCCCAATTCTTCTGCTTTTTGACGATATTTTGCCCATTTTTCCTGGGTGGTTTGAATCGGGCCATGCACTGCATAAAAGGACAGATAAGCAAAAAATGGTTTTCCGGTTTCCTTAGGATGATTGGCTTTTATAAAATCTACCGTTTCAGAAGCAAGCCTCATCGAAAGATTTTCTCCATCTTTTCTGTTTTCCAGCCTTGGATTAGTGAAGGGAGAAAAATAACCTCCATTTGGGCTGCCTGCATCCCATCCTCCTTTATTGATATCAAATCCGTGATTTTCCGGCCAGGAAGTTGAATCCCCTAAATGCCATTTTCCGGCAAAAAAGGTTTTGTAACCGCCCTCTCGCATCGCTTCGGGTAAAGTGATCGCTTCAGCGGGTAATTTGTGCACATATTCCGGAGGAAGGAGTTTGTTAAACCTTCCGGCTTTTCGCCAGGCTTCTCCTGTTTTGGCTCCTATCCAGTCGGTAATGCCATGTCGAGCCGGGAAAGTACCCAGCATAATACTGGCCCTGGAAGGGCTACAAACCTGACAAGCCGCATAACCATCGGTAAAAATCATACCCTCATTGGCAATTCGATCAATATTAGGTGTCTCATAGTATTGACTTCCCATCACACTCAGATCGTGATAGCCGTAGTCATCTGCAAGAATAAATATGAAATTTGGTTTTGGTGTGGAGGTGATTGCTTTCTCTGAATCATCCTCTTTTTTACATCCCGCAATTACGATTAAAAAGATGTAGATAAGGTTTTTGTAGTTCATTTGTTGATAATCTCAATTTAGCTCATAAAATTCTTCCCTATTAAAAATTTGAAATTAAGCAATCGGAAATCCTGCTGCAATTTTTTCCATGAAAATATGGCTTGAATTGGGAAATAGCCCTACCAGGTATGAAGAAAATCCCTTTAATGAAGAAAAATTGACCAAATAAAAGACAAAAGACACCGGTTGGGTTCGGGGCTTCAATTTTTATTCAGATTTCTATATGAAATTTGTTTGTTACTTTATCTACACAAACTATGAAATTGAAAAGATTACTATTATTTCTATCTATCCTTAATTTTTTTAGTCTTCCTGCTTTGTTTGCTCAGGAGGCCAAAACTATAATTTCTGGAAAAATAGTTACAGGAGCTGAACAGCAGCCGGTGGAATTTGCCACAGTAATGATTGCTGACCCTATAGAAAAGAAACCAATAACTGGTGTGACTACCTCAGTGGATGGTTCTTTTAATGTGACAACAACCGCAACTGAATTCTACATTGAAATTAGTTTTATTGGATTTGAAACCAAGACCATCAATGATTTTGAAATAAATGATGGAAAAGTGGCTTTAGGCACAATTGATCTGGCTGAAAATGCAACAGCCTTAAACGAAATAGAAATCAGAGCAGAAAAATCCAAAACAGAATTCAAACTGGATAAAAGGGTTTTTAATGTAGGAAAAGATTTGAGCAGCACCGGGATGAGTGCTCTGGAAGTTTTGAATAACGTTCCTTCTGTTCAGGTGAATATTGAGGGGGTTATCAGTTTGAGAGGAAGCAGTGGGGTGCAAATTTTAATCAATGGAAAACCTTCCGTTCTCGCCACCGATCAGGGCGCATTGGGAACCATCACTGCTGATATGCTGGAGTCTGTGGAAGTGATTACCAACCCTTCAGCCAAATACGATGCGGAAGGTACCTCAGGGATAATCAATATTGTGATGAAAAAAGAGGAAAAAAAAGGCATAAACGGCTCTGTAACCCTGAATACCGGCTATCCTAATAATCATAGTATAGGATTGAGTGTAAACCGAAGAACCGAAAAGTTCAACCTCTTTTCCCAACTTGGCTACGGTCACAGGACATTTCCAGGAATCAATAAAACGATGAACATGGATTTGATGAATAATACCACTGTAGAAAGTGATGGGGACAGTGAAAAAAATGAAACTTTTTATAATGTGATTTTGGGTGCAGATTACCACCTCAACAAATACAATATATTTTCACTAACCGGAAATTTTGCCTATGAGTTTGAAAAGGAATATTCCAACTCCAATTTTAACTTCCTGGATGCCTCTCAAACACTGATTTCGGCCTGGAACAGAGATGAAAAAACAGAAGCGACCAACCCCAAATATCAGTACGATTTTCAATATCAGAAAACCTTTAAAAATAAGAAGGAACATGTACTGCTTTTCAGTGCACAGGGGAATTTCTTTGGAAAAGAGCAATCTTCAATTTTCGACAATACGCCAATTTCAGGAACTCCAAACGAATCCGTTCAGCAAACCAGAACTGATTTTGTGAATGCCACCTATACTTACAAACTGGATTATACCAATCCGATATCTGATAAATTTACGCTGGAATCCGGAGCTCAATATGTATTTTCAGATGTTTCCAATGATTACGCAGTTCAGGATTTGGAAGATGGAGAATGGATTGAAAATTCCGATCTGACAAACATTTTCGATTTCGACCAGAGAGTATTGGGAATTTATAGTACCCTCGCCTACAAGAATGAAGAATGGGGGGTAAAACTGGGATTAAGGATGGAAAATACAGAAGTGGAAACGCTTTTGGAACAAACTGATGAAAGGAATACGAAGGATTATGCTAATCTGTTCCCAACCATTCATACTTCCTATAAGTTTACTGAATTCATTTCTATTCAGGCAGGCTATTCCAGAAGGATTTTCCGACCTAGGATGTGGGATCTGAATCCGTTTTTCAATATCCGAAATAATTTTAATATCAGAACTGGTAACCCTGATTTATTACCTGAATTTACCGATTCTTACGAAATTACGGCCATCAATGAATTTGAAAACATCTCTTTTAATTTCGGAATTTATCACCGGTATACCACCGATGTGATTGAAAGAATTACCGAATTTCAGGATAATGTAAGTATCACAAGGCCTGAAAACATTGGAACAAACCGCTCCACAGGATTGGAATTCAACACCAAATACTCCCCATTTGAATCCCTTACCCTGAATGGAGATTTTAATTATAATTATTTCATCAGAAAGGGCTATAATGAATCCACTCCTTTTGATTTTAACGCCAGCCAATGGTCAGCCAAGCTGAATATGAGATGGAAATTACCTGCACAGTTTGAACTGGAATTGATTGGCAATTACCAGTCAAGTTACAAAACCGTTCAGTCTGTGATGGCCGATAATTATTTCGGGGACCTAGGTTTGAGGAAAAAACTGATGAAGGGGAAAACCATATTTAATGTAAGCATAAAGGATATTTTCGCAACCAGAAGAATGGAAAGCGAAACCGACCAAACCAATTTTTATCTGTACAACTACCACCGAAGAGGAAGATTCATTACCGTTGGGGTGAGTTATGGATTTGGAAAAGGTGAAGCCATGGAATTTTCCGGCCAGAAGAGGTTTTAAAAGCTAACCGAACATTCCCAAACTGGATTTAGAAAGTTTTTAAATTTTCTAAACTCAGTTTTTTTTTGAAATAAACCTATAAAATTGCACAAAATTCTATTCCAGGTTTTAAGTAGTAATTCAAAATTAATCGTGTATTATTTTGCCCTAAAATACTGATTGAGAGATTACTATTTCTCGGGAATAATGGCTCTGGTGCTTAAAATTTCGGAGATATCTAATAAATACAGTTGCCTTCCCTGATCCCCGGTTGGACAATCGATAATCACTTTGGTACCATCAGGGCTTGACCTCGGATGCGTATCTACCCGCCATTCTCCCCTATATTTTGGATCTAAATAGAAATCGCCAATCGGGATTCTTTTTTTAGTAGGCACATGGTACAAATAAACTTTTTGAACCCTGTTTTTGTCCGGATAAGTATCATTTAAAATCCAATCCGTACTTTGAGGTAAATAAGTATTATGCCCGTTTACTGTCATTATACCTTCACCTTCAATCTCCGGAGTGGCTCCTTCTTCATCCTTGAATAAATAAAAACCATTTCCCTTCGGTTCAATTTTAGACCAGGCCATAATATGTTCCCGATCTTTCCAGATAAAATGTGAAGTATAACCCGATTCATCCACCAGTCTTAAATCCTTTCCTGACAAATCGGAGGTGTACATTAATGTGCCAAACCCACCTACATTTTTATCCGCAGAGGACTTCCACCTGTGAAGAAAAATAAATCTGCTGCCATCAGTATTAAATAGCAAATGGTTGAACCAGTGTTTGGTAATTTTATAATTTTTAAAAGTAGGGGAATCCTTTTCAGGTAATTCTACATCCATCATCTGGGCGAGTGAAATGATTAATTTCCGTTCACCTGTTTGCAAATTGCACAAATAAATCCCGGCATCATCCGGAGCAATTTCATCTGCATTGGGATCGGGAATTCCCGCATAACCATAACCTGGTCGTAAATCATTAATTCTCTCGAAATTGGTGGTCACTGCATGAATTCCATCTGGGCTAAGTGCATAAATGGGAAAAGGCAAAGTCCTTTTTTCCCGGGTTTTAATATTCATGATGTGGCTCACAAATTGATCTCCTACTCTGTCATTCCAAATTATATCTGTTTCAGAATTGGGTAAAAACTGCAACATACAACCCTGTTGCCAGCCCCAGGCTTTACTTTCTCCTAATTCTATCCACTTATCATTGTCCTCCAGGTCCACCATTCCCACTTTTATCACATCATCTGCCGTGGGTGATCTTCCTTCGAAAGTCACTTCATTTGACAATACAAATCGCCCGGATGGATCGACTTCTAATTTATCATAATACCCAAACCAATGGTGTTTTGGCCCCTGCGTAATAGCTCTGGTAGGGACATATTGATTGACAATGGCAGGATGAACTTCTTCTGAAGTTACTGCAATTTCCTTTTCTTCAGCTTTTTTTTCAGATTGACAGGCTAAAAATGCAATAAAAAGGAGTGGAATGATTAAGTTAGTTTTTTTCATTTTCAATTTAGTTTATAGACTTTCTAATCAAATAGTCCGGTGTTTCCTTTATCCCAAAGTGGCATTAGTTTTTTTACCACTTTCTTGTTTTTATCCGCTACATTAATTGTTTCATAAGGATCAGATTGATGATCGAACAATTCAATAGCGGGTAAATCTTCCCTGAAATGTTTACTGAATCTGTACTGACTTGTTCGCAGGGAAATTCCCGAACGAAAAAAGCTGTAGGCAGCTTCCTCCCAATTTACCTCCTCAGGATTTTGCATGAGTGTTACCAAACTCCTTCCTTTTGTGGAGTAAGGCATTTCCAACTGACATAATTCCATCAAAGTGGGGTAAATATCTACTGTACTTACCACTTTGTTTGTTTCTCCCTGCATATTTTGTCCGGGAATTTTCATCATTAAAGTAGAATGCAGCGCTCTGTCCATCAGGGTATGTTTTCCCCAAACTCTATGGTCACCCAAATGCCAGCCATGGTCTCCCCAAATTACGATAATAGTATTTTTGTCCAAATCCAAACGCTTCAGTTCATTCAAAACACTACCAATTTGAGCATCTACATAACTCACACAAGCCGCATAAGCATGACCAAGTTTTTTGGCATATGCCTCTGATAGCGCCTTATCGAGACTCGCCTTTTCGTCTCCCAATTTATAATTGTTAAATTCTCCCATGGTCTGCAAACTCTTTGTGTTTACATTTTCTGGTAAAAACCCGTTCGGTGAAAGTGGAATATCCGCTGTATCATATAAATCCCAGTATTTTGAGGGTGCATTAAAAGGAAGATGAGGTTTGAAAAAGCCAACTCCAAGGAAAAAAGGCTCCCCATTTTCTTTTAATTTCTGAAGCTTATTGATCGCCACCTTAGCAATCACACCATCTGGATAACCATCATCCGGAACATCTGCTTTTTCATAAGGCTTTACCTGACCATTTAGGGTATTTCTATTACTTCCATCGGCATAGCCAAAAAAAGCATTATGCCCTGTTCCCCATTTCCCAAAGTCAAAAATGAACTCATCCCAACTGTGTGGCAATTCCATTTTATTACTTACCGGTTCCTTATAAGCATAAACCCGCCCGTCAGGATGATGGGTAATTTTCCCTACTCCTACTGTATGGTAACCATTTCTTTTCAGGTGATGAATAAAGGTTTCGGGAACTTCAGTTTCAGGTTTTCCGGTAATTTGATCAGCTGTAGCCGAATTCCGTAAGTCATCCCGTGTACTTGGTAATTTTCCGGTTAAAAGGCTATGTCTGGATGCCCCACAAGTGGGAACAGTCACAAAATGTTGCTTAAACAGAAATCCTTCTTTTGCCAGTTTATCCATGTGAGGGGATTGAATGTAATCCTTTCCATAGCAAGCCAGTTCGGGCCTGAGGTCGTCCACACAGATAAATAAAATATTTGGTTTGTCCTGATTTTGTGCCTTGGCCTGGAAACAAATTATTATTCCCAAAAAAAAGGCAACTATTTGAAATACAACAGCTTTCTGTTTTATCATTCTAATTCTTTATTTGATCCTCAATTTATTCAACCAAACTGGTTCTTGCCTTTTGTTCCACAAAATAGGGTTGGAAAGTATACTGGGAATTTCTGTCCCACCTGGCATTTTTTTCAGGAAGCAGGGTTTTTAATTTTGCTTTATCTTCCTGCATATCCGGGTGATCACTTTGATTTTCCCATTCATTTGGGTCAGTGGCTTTGGAGTACAACTCTTCCTCTCCATCCTCATACCTGATATACCGGAAATCCCTGGTTCTCACTGCATGATTATTCATACCGAAAGTGGTGAGGGCTGTAAAATCCTGCGTGGAAATGTCTTTGCCTTCAATCACTCCTGCCAGGCTTCTTCCTTCATTTTTCTCATAGGCTGGAAGATTACACAATTCCAGAAGTGTAGGATAAATGGAAAGCATTTCCACCGGAGCATCTACCACTTGTCCTTTTTTTGCATTTGGAGCCGCAAAAATTAAAGGAGCATTTGTAGCTTCCTCCCACAAAGCATGTTTGGCAAAAGTTTCTTTTTCCCCCAATCTGTATCCATGATCCGACCACAAAACAATTACCGTATTTTCAGCATGTTTGCTGTTTCTCAGTGCAGTTAAGACTCGCCCTACTTCATGATCTACAAAACTCACACAAGCCAGATAAGCCTGAATAATATTTTTCCATTCTCCGCTTTCAATGGCCCATTGAGTGGAAGGCATCATTGGTAAATCATTAATCTGAAGAGCTACCGGGGGCACATCTGCCAAATCATCTGCTTTATACGGTGGTAATTCAATGTTTTCTACAGGGTGCATATCAAACCACTTTTGCGGTACATAAAGTGGCACATGCGGGCGTAAAAACCCAACACCCAAAAAGAAGGGCTTATCATAGTCTTTTCCCAATCTTTCAATTGCCCAATCGGCAGAATGATGGTCGGGCATTAAAGAATCAGCTTCGGGATAGGCTCCCCAGTCGGTGCTGGTTCTTCCGTAATTTTCTCTGTCAGGGGCAAAGCCATCCCAAACAAATCTTTTTTCTGGGGAAGGCCCAAAACCTTTCGATCTGCTTCCGGATTCATCAAATAATCCCTGAGGAGAATGTTGGTGGAATAATTTTCCTATTCCCATGGTGTGGTATCCCTGTACCTTAAAATATTCTGGTAAAAATAGAATATCCTTTGTTTCGGAATTTGCAGAATTTCTGATTGAATCGTCATGAATCATCCCATAAATACCAGTTGTAGAAGGTCTTAAACCTGTCATCAGGGACGCTCTTGACGGTCCGCAAAGGGGAGCCTGGCAATGGGCATTGGTAAACAATACCCCTTCACTGGCCAATTTATCCATATGGGGTGTTTTGGCATTTGGATGACCTTTCATACAACCCAGCCAGTCATTCAAATCATCCACTGCAATGAACAATACATTTGGTCTTGATAATGGTTTTTCAGCCACTTCCTGCGGTTTTTCCGCCTGGCAGGAAATCAGCCAAAGCCCCCATAACAGACTCATTAAAATTGGGTTGTTTAATTTTTTCATTCTAATATAAAAGTATTATTAATTACACTAATAAAATAAAAGCTACAGTGGTCGGCTATATCCCTGCTCCTTGTATTTTTCGATTAAGGCGGTTAATTCCTTTACAATTTCCGGGTGTAGGTCATAAAGGTTATTTTGTTCTTCAGGATCATTTTCCATATCGTATAAAGTACCCGGGGCTTCACCTTCTTTAGGCTCAATAGTGGATGGTTTGGAAAATCCTCCCGATCCCAGATGGGGGGTGAACTTCCACTTCCCTTTTCTAATGGAAAAAATACCTTGTAAAGAATGATGAATAGTAGCTTCCCGAATCGGGGTTTCCCCAGCATTTCCCACAAAGGCAGGCCACAGGTTATAACTATCTTCTCCTGCACCATTGGGAATTGGTTTTTCCAGAAGGCCAGCCACAGTGCCCAATAAATCAGTAGTACAGAGAACCTCATCACTGCTTGAACCGGCTTGGATTTTACCTTTCCACCTGGCAATAAAAAGGACCCGGTGTCCTGCTTCAAAAATATCAGCCTTCCTTCCTTTGAAAATATAATTCGCCCTGTGACTAAATTTTTCTTTATCATCCGGATTCCAGTCCGCACCATTATCAGAAGTGACAATGATCAGGGTATTGTCATCCATGCCTGCAGCTGTAACTGCCTGCATTACTTTTCCGATCTGGGCATCTACCATATTGACAAAGTCTCCATATTTCCCTGCATTGGATTTACTGCCAAATTCATCTGTGGGCATCCAGGGCGTATGAGGTGCTGGAAGTGGTAAATACAAAAAGAAGGGATCTTTCTCATCCGCCTGCTGACTGATGTAATTACAGGCGGAATCAACCAATGAGGGTAAAACCTGGAAAAAGTCGAAACCTGGTGACATTTTTCCCTTTCTCCAAAATACCCCCCGTCCATCTTTTTTCTGGTCTTTCCCCTCAGTATAGGCTGTGGGTGGTTCCACGGCCAGGCCATTTCTCACATATAAATAAGGACTCATATCAAGGGACGCTGGAATGATAAGGGAATAATCGAACCCACAATCCTGAGGTCCTCCTCCGGCTGGCTGGGAATAATTTACATTGTCATCAAATCCTTCCGGAACAACTTTAATGTCTTCAATTTCTTTAGATTCATCCAATTTTTGCCAATCCAAACCCAAATGCCATTTTCCCACACAAGCCGTATTATAGCCATTTTGCTTTAAAAAACCAGCCACCGTCACTCGTCCTGATTCAATCAGAGAAGGAGAATACCCCCACAAAACCCCAGACTTTAACCGGGTACGGAAAGCATATCTTCCGGTTAAAACGCCATATCTGGTAGGCGTACAAACGGAAGAATTGGTGTGGGCATCGGTGAAATGAATACCTTCATTTACGATTTTGTCCATGTTGGGAGTAGGAATATCCGAGTCGGGATTCAGACTTTTTAAATCGCCATAACCCATATCATCCGCCAGAATAAAAATAATATTCGGTCTTTGATTTTGGATTTCAGTTTCCTCCTGATTTTTGGTTTGTTGCTGGGAATTGCAACTCAGGATGCCCATGCACAGGGCAAAATAGATTAGTTTATTCATTTTCAATTTAGTTCATAACTTAATCTTAAAAGTAAGATCGTTTTTTTAAATCTCTAAATTATTTCTAAGTGAATATGCGCCATGAGCGAAAATTCCTTTCCCAGACCTAAATATTGGGAGTTTGAGGAATGTGTTTGTTTTTTTTTATCATTACAACAAAAAAAAACAAAAAATAAGAACTATTTTTGCTAAACACCGTTTAGTAGATTATCGGTGATAAATAGATGAACAATGGGTATATCAGAAAGAAAGGAAAGAGAAAAACAGGAAATGCAGGATTTGATCTTAAAAGCTGCTGCAAAAATTTTCCTGAATGAAGGTTTTGATAAAGCAAGTATTCGAAAAATTGCGGATGCCATAGAATATAGCCCCGCTACTATTTATTTGTATTTCAAAGACAAAAATGAGTTGTTCTATGCCATCCAAAAACAGGCCTTTCATAAATTTTTTAATTACTTCCAGACTGTGAGCCCGAACCAGGAGCCAATCGAAAGGCTACGAAATTTGGGGGAAGTTTATATCAAATTTGCCATTGAAAATCCCGGATATTATGATCTCATGTTTATTATGCGCGCTCCTATGGAATCCATAGAAAATACCCACGACTGGGATGAAGGTTCTAAAAGCCATAACGTATTGCATGAGATTGTGAATCAATGTGTGGAAAAGGGCCATTTTAATGGACAGGATCCATTCATTGTTGCCCATGCTATCTGGTCCTTTGTGCATGGATTATCTGCACTGTATGTTAGAGATCGGATGAAAATGTTTCCGGAGAAAAATAGAGAAAATATGATTACGGAAGCCTTAGGAGTTTTTAATGACTGGATGAAGAAACTTTAAAAAATTTTACCAAATTACTAAACACTGTTTATTAAATATATAATGTTAATTAAAATGAAGCTGTTTATTAATCTTATCGCTATTGTTTTGACCTCAGTACCGGTTTTGGCACAACACACAATCCTTGAAAATTACATTCAGGAAGGGCTGAAAAGCAATCTGGCCCTCAATCAGGAAAATCTGGCGCTGGCCAAAAGTCTTGAAGAACTGAAACAAGCCAAAGGATTGTTTATGCCTGATATTTCCTTTAATCCTTCCTATACCCTGGCCGATGGTGGACGAAATATTTCCATTCCTATTGGAGATTTACTTAATCCGATTTACCGGAGTCTCAATCAGCTTTCGGAGGTGGCAAATTTTCCCACCAATCTGGAAAACTCAAATGAACAATTTTTACCCAACCGCTTTCACGATACCAGAATAGAAATCAGACAGGCTATTTTCAATCCGGATATTCATCACAATTACAAAGCCCAAAAATCATTTCTGGCTTCCCAGGAGGCCCAAAGGGATGTCTATGTGCAAGAGTTGAAAAAGGAAATAAAAACAGCTTATTACAAGTATCTCACTACAATCGAAGCCATAGAAATTTATAACAGCACTGAAAAATTACTCCAGGAACTTTTGCGGGTGAATCAAAAACTGGTGGAAAATGACAAGGCTACCATTGATGCGGTTTATCGGGCAGAATTTGAATTGAGTGACCTGAACAGCCAGATGGCCAAAGCCAATCAATTGAAGGTTTCTGCGCAGAGTTATTTCAACTTTCTTTTAAACAGAGCGCTTTATGATTCCATTACCGTGGACAAAACTATAACCGGAAGATTTACCGAAGAAATGCTCCTGGAAAATCTTCAAAAGGAAGCACTGATCAATCGCGATGAAATATTACAGTTAAACTATGCACTTAGCGGAAATGAGCAACTACTGGCCCTGAACAAAAATACCAGATTACCCAAACTTTCACTTGGCGCAAATCTGGGTTATCAGGGTTTCGATTACCAGTTCAATAACAACCAGGACTATTACCTTTTGCAGTTCAACATGTCCTTTCCCATTTTTAAGGGTTTCCAGAACAAATCGAAAATTGCAGCCAATAAAATTGAAATACAAAGGCTGCAAACCCGGCAACAGGAACTCCAACAACAAATCAAATTTCAGGTAATTGATGCCTATCAGCAGGTTAAAGCGGAAAAATCTGCGGTAAAGGCCAAATCGGCTGCATTAAAAAGTGCCAAAAAAAGCTTTGAAATTATTGCCAGAAAATACCTAGAAAACCAAATCACTTTGCTCGATTTGCTTGATGCCAGAACAAAATATACCAATGCCCAACTTGAGCTGGTAGTTGCCAAATACGAACTCCTTCAAAGAGAAGCAGCACTGGAGAGAACTATTGCCATAAATTAATACAAGCCTGAAAACAAAAATCTAAAAACAAAATCATGAATAATTTAAAAAGTCTATCGATAATCATACTGATTGGATTGGTAGGATATGCCTGTAACCAAAATTATAATGCCAGGTATGCCAGTCAAAATGAAGAAAAGATTAAACCTGTTTTGGTGGAAGAGCTGACTGTTTCCACAGCCCCAATTGCCATTGAAGCCAGCGGTATTCTCGGGTCACAAGCTGAAGTTAAAATGTCTTTTAAAATTGGGGGAATTATTAATAGAATTTTAGTGAATGAGGGACAATCTGTAAAATCTGGGCAACTTTTAGCCACCCTGAATACAGCAGAAATTGATGCTCAGGTGAATCAGGCCAAAAATGCTGTAGAAAAAGCAAAAAGGGATTTGTCCCGGGCAGAAAATCTGCATAGGGATAGTGTAATTACCCTGGAACAACTACAGGATTTAACCACCTTGTATGAAGTAGCCAAATCAGATTTACAAATAGCCAATTTCAATCAGAAATACGCCAGGATTGTGGCACCGGAAAAGGGAAAAATTCATAAAAAATTCGCAGAAGAAGGAGAATTAGTAAATGGAGGAAGTCCCATATTCCAGTTTGGTAACACTGCGAAAGATGCTTATGTCATGCGAATTGGAGTTGCAGATAAGGATATTGTCAGGCTTCAGTTGGGAGATTCTGCAAAAATTACATTCGATGCCTATCCCTCCAACGATTTTCCCGCTTATGTTACGGAAATTGCCGAATCAGCTGATCCAAAAACTGGGACCTTCGAAGTAGAACTTACACTTCAGCCCACTGAGCATATGCTCAAAAATGGTTTTGTAGGAAAAGTAGAAATATATCCGGCCACCAAAAACAGTTATTACAAAATTTCAATTAATGCACTGGTGGAAGGAAATGAAGAAACTGCTCAGATTTATGTACTTAAGGAAAAATCGAACAGGGTAAAAAAGGTACAGGTAAAGCCCGAACACATTGTTGATGGATTTTTTACGGTGAGAGCAGATACTTCTATGAATGGAAAAGTAGTGGTAGAGGGAGCGGCCTATTTGTCGGATGGAGACCAGGTGGAAATTATCAACTAAAACTAAAACATTTTAAATTCTTATCATCATGAAACTTCCTAAGTTAGCCATTGATAATTACCAGTTTGTAGTTATCCTGATCCTGCTGGGAGCATTTGTAGGAATTAGTTCATTTCTATCCATGCCCAGGTCTGAAGATCCAAGTCCCGATTTTCCAAATTATACCGTAATTGCGGTATATCCCGGCACCAGTCCGGAGGATATTGAAGAATTAGTAGTTGATCCCATTGAAGAAGCGATAGAAGAGGTAGACAACATCAGTAAAATTCAAACTAAAATAGAAGATGGATTGGCAATCATTCGCATTGAAGGCTATTTTGGATATGATATCGATGAACAATTTGATGAAATTCAGACAGAAATTAATAATGTCCGATCGGAATTACCAGCTGATTTATTTAGCCTGGATATAGAACAATTTGACCCTACTACAGGAGTAAATATTCAACAATTGGCTTTGGTTTCAAAAGAGGTGCCTTACCACAAGCTCAATGATTATGCTGAAAATCTTGAAAATTTGCTCAAAACTATTGATGGAATACACGATGTGAAAATTGAAGGAGAACCTGAAGAACAAATCAGGGTTTCGGTAGATTTTCAAAAAATGGCCCAACAACATATTTCCCTCAATCATGTGATTGGTGTATTAAAAGGAAACAACAATAACATTCCAGGAGGGGATGTGAAATCAGGTATCAAATCTTTTAATATCAAATCTTCCGGTGGATATAAAAATATTCGGGAAATTGCCAATTCGGTAGTCAGTTCCGGCAACGGGAAAATTGTTTACCTGAAGGATATAGCCACCGTTTCCCATGATTATGAAGACCTGAGATGGCAAGCGGCTTATATGGGCAGGCGAAGTATTTTCCTCACACTCACTCAAAAAGAAGGGGAAAACATAGTGGCACTGGCTGAAGAAATAAATGGAAAACTAACTGAATTTCAATCTACCCTTCCTGATAATATTGAATTGGTATCTGCTTTCGAACAAGCGCCAGCCGTTCAGGAAAGAATTTCATCCTTCTTTATCAATTTGCTGCAGGGTGTACTACTGGTTGGGGCTATTATTCTGGTATTTCTTGGTTTTCGTCCTTCATTGATTATCATGACCGTAATTCCCCTATCTATTTCCATGGCCATTGGAGCATTGGATTTCAGTGGGTTCGGCTTGCAACAAATCTCGATTGCAGCACTTGTAATTGCCCTGGGACTATTAGTAGATAATGGCATTGTGGTAATTGAAAATATTGTTCGGTTTCAAAAATTAGGTTATTCATTTAAAGAGGCCGCCTATCTGGGCACTCAGGAAGTTGGATTCGCCATAATCAGTTCTACTCTGACTACCTTATTGGCTTTTTTCCCGCTTATGATGATGGAAAGTGGTGCAGGAGAATTTTTGCGATCATTACCAGTAACTGTAATTCTGGTCCTGAGTTTTTCATTGCTTTTAGCCTTGACTTTCACTCCAATATTTGCCGGGAAATTTTTAAAGCCTGGCAAAGAAGGGGGAATAAGTCCCATTGATAAAGGCATTGAATGGGTGATCAAAAAAGTTTACCGGCCAGCATTAAATTTTTCCCTAAGAAAACCCTGGATAGTTTTTTCTATGGCTACGATAATTTTCTTTGGCAGTCTGATGTTATTTCCTTCTATCGGGGTCAGCTTTTTTCCCACTGCGGATAAACCCATGCTTTTAATTGAGGTAAATACCCCAAATGGCACCAACATAGACGGGACTCAAAAAGCCATCAACTTTGTTTCTGGCATTTTAGATACCACAGATTTTGTAAAAGATTATACCACCAATGCCGGTCATGGAAATCCGAATATTTATTACAACAGAATTGGGGAAAACTATAAAAAGAACCACGGACAGGTTTTGGTGAATTTCAAGGAATGGAATCCGGACGAGTTCTATAAAACCCTGGCTTTTTTCCGGAAAGAATTCTCCAAATATCCCGGAGCGAAAATCAGTTTTTCAGAATTGAAAAACGGTCCTCCATTCGAAGCCCCAATAGAAATCAAAATAATAGGAAATGAACTGGACACTTTAGCCAGGTTAGCCAGAGTAGTGGAAAAAATTATTGAAAATACACCAGGAACAGAAAATGTGGAAAATCCATTGGCGATCAACAAAACAGATTTGAAAGTAGCCATTAACAGGGAAAAAGCTGGTTTAATCGGGCTCCCATTGCAGGATATTGATCTTTCCGTAAGGGCCAGCCTGGCAGGTTTAACTATTGATGAAGTATCTCTGGATGATGGTGAAAAATACCCGATGGTCATCAGAATGCCTTTTACAAAAGACAGGGCCACTATTGCCGATTTTAATAAAGTATATTTTGCCACACAACAGGGGGCTCAGGTTCCTTTAAAACAGGTAGTGAATGTGCGATATGAATCTTCCGTAAATGAAATTCAACATTTCAATACCCTTAGAAATACAGCCGTAACAGCAGATGTGCTTAATCCTGAAGCAACTTCAGCCATCACGGAGGCAATTATAGCTCAGTTGGATGACGTTGATTTACCAAAAGGTTATCAATTTTACATTGGTGGCGAATATGAAACCCAACAGGAATCTTTTGGAGATTTAGGAAAATTATTAATTATTGCCATGATCGGAATTTTTGCGGTTTTGGTATTACAATTTCGCTCCATCAAACAGCCTTTAATAGTTTTTTCTGCCATTCCATTAGCCATTACGGGTTCATTTGTAGCCCTTTATTTATCCGGTTGGTCATTTTCATTTTTTGCATTTGTTGGATTTATCAGTCTGGTGGGAATTGTGGTGAATAATTCCATCATTTTGGTAGATTATACCAATCAGCAAATGGATAAAGGGATGTCACTTTTAAGAGCCTTGAAAACCTCCACAGAAGTGAGATTTACCCCAATTTTGCTCACTACCACCACTACCATTTTAGGTTTATGGCCATTAACCACCTCTGCTTCAGGTTTGTGGTCACCCCTGGGTTGGACCATCATCGGAGGAATGATTTCCTCCACATTCCTTACCCTTTTCATTGTCCCTATTTTGTTTAAGTGGTTTACCACACCAAAAGTGATCTAAAATAATATTCCCCGGGAAATTTCCCGGGGAATATTCCTAATTCAGGGAAAATCCGACTCCCATTCCGGCAAACCATCTGGCTTTTCCCTCAAACATAGTTCGTTGGTCTCCCTGCAATTTCAGGCATATGCGATCGAAATGAAAAGCAATCTCAGCTCCAGCCAATAGTCCGTAATTCACCTGGTTATCCAGATAAGAAATTTCCGGGAACTGATCGTAAACTGCAGATAATCCCCCAAAAAGATTGAAATTGAAATTTTTAGCCTGAATGAGGGCATAACCTCCGGAAAAATCCAGGTAATAACCATAGTACTTCGAATCGATTCCTTCAAATGGGTAGCCCTGTTCTGCCCTCAAACCTCCTTTCAAAAAGATACGATCTCCTAAATAACCGGTAAAAGCTGCTCCAAAAAAATAGGTCTTCTCCCCCACTCCACCATTTATTTCCAGTTCATTGGCTCCTTTTATTTTGTTGGAATTGGTAAAATAGGATTCCGCACTTTTAAACTCCCTTTGTTGAGTAGGATCATATTCCTGTGCCTGAATTTGGTCACCCAGGAGGATAATAAAAAAGGAGACCAGAATTATTAATTTTCCTTTGTTTTCAATTGCTTTTATTTTCTTCATCTCCTTAAAATTTAACCTCATAAAAATCACTGATTTCTTCCGACCAATCTCCATCATTATCCATCACACGAAGTTTTATTTCGTAGTTGCCTTCCTTTTGAAAGAAAAAATCCACTTTTGACTGAGGCGTTTCTATTTGGAAATCACCGATGGAAAATTCATACAAACTCACTTCTCCACCCCATTTTTTATCCTGATCGAAAGAAGCAGAACCATCCAGTTCATAATGTCCGGGATTATCGGCAAATGCCCCTTTGAAATTTAATGAAAATCCGGCTACCGGAGGTTGATTGGCGAACACTTCAAGATTTAACATTAAGCTGGCTTCTTCCCCCAATACATCATGCGCTTTGAACAAAATTTCATGTTTCCCTATACTTTCCGGAATGTACCTAATTTGAACAATTGAATCCTCCAGCGCAAGCGAGCCTTCGGTGGTAGCAAACAACTGGTCTTTCTGGGTAATTTTCCCCTTTCCCGAGACAATTTCAAACCCCACCCCGGATAAATTGTCATCAACCGGCTTCAAATTGATGCTATAATGCGATTTTCCCGCCTTTTGAGACATTTTCATAGTGTCGGAGTAGTCCAGCCAGTATTGTTGGTTATTTTGCTTTAAAACAAGGCTGGGAGGGCTATTTTCCAATTCGTCTTTTTCCCACCTTTCTTCGCAGGATAATATTCCCATGAAAACAAGACAAAGGAAGGTTGTTTCTAAAAATCGGTTTTCAATATTTATTTTCATCTCAATTATTGCTTAACTAGTTTCAGAATTTGAGTATGACCTTTCCCTACGTTGCCATATTTTAGCTCTAGCAAGTAGATGCCCTTTCCCCAGTTCAAAGTGGGAATAGATAACTGATCAGCCCCTTCTTTTTTGAAAATCTCCTCCCCTGTCACATTCCAAATTCTAATGCTTTCGAAATGCGTTTTTTCATTTCCAATTTTTAGAATAGTAGAAAAGGGGTTGGGAAAAACTGAAATCTCCTCTTCATAGATTTCCTCTAAATTCCCTCCAAGTACTACACCCTGATCTACTTCACCCACCGTAATCGTGGTGGTGAGGGTATCAGAACAACCGGAGAGATTAGCCACCTGCAAAATCACTTTAAAATTCCCGGGTTCGTAATAGGCAATCACGGGGTCTTGAAGCCCGGAGGTCTGGCCATCACCAAAATCCCAAAACCAGGTGGTTCCTTCAGTATCTTCTACTGAAAACTGAACCGGTTCATATTGGGCAGTTTTGAAATTGGAAGGAATGATACTTTCAGGCAATTCTGCTATTTTAATCTCCACCGTTTCCCGAACAGACTCGCACAAATTTTCTCCAATAGCCACACAGCCTACAATTAAATTTTCCTCAGCCTCAAATGCGTAAGTTTTGCCTTCCCCCAATACTTCATCTGTAATTTCATTGTACCACCTGAATTGATTGTTTTCCAGATTTCCCTCAGCCATTAATTCAACTAAATCTCCGGCACAGAATAATTTTCCATTGCTTACAATTTTCGGTTTTTCAGGAGCTGGTCTTATTTCATAGTTCAATTTTACCCGTGGACTTTCACATGCTATTTCCTGGTTCAACTCTGGGACTTCCAGTAAATCCACCGCAGATACAAAAAAGTCCGGACCTTCAGCTGGGCCTGGCTGGTAACTTGTTCCCTCATGCAGTAAATTGCCTCCCTCCTGAGTTTTGTACCATCTGTATTTACGGAAAGGCGTTTCCTCTGGAAATACCAATTGAACACGCCCTTCTCCACATCTAATGGCCGTTTCCAAATCCGGTTTTTCGGGAATAGGGATGACATAAGCAGTCACTTCTTCCCTTTCTCCCTCACAACCATTCACCACGGCAGCAACTTCAAATTTGGAAGTTTGTTGAATTTCCGCAGAAAATTCTATTCCATTTTCACCCTCATTTAACCAGATACCCTGCTGATACCATTTGTAAAAATCGGTTCCCACCACACCTGAAGCCGTAAAATTAACAATTCCACCTCCGCATCTAACCATTGATTCTACTTCTGGTTTACCAGATAATGGTGTAAGTTCTACTTCTACTTCTTCTTCAATCTTACATTTATCATTTAAGGGATTGGAAACCAGTACCTTAAAGACAGTAGTATGATCCAAAATTCCTGAGGTATAAACTTTACCATTCGCATTTGTCAATAACTTTTCTCCTTCATACCATTGATAGGAAAATTTAGGATTATAATTTTCAATGGTAAGTGTGGTCTGATCCTGTTCACAGACACTGGTATAAGTTACTTCTGGTTTTGGAGGTGTTTGAAAAACAGTAAGTAATTTGGTTCCTGAACTCGTACAACCATTTTCATTTTCCACACTATACGTGAGTTCGATCTCTTTCACAGGATTATCCCCAAAATCAAGTGTGGCTAAGTTGATTTTTTGATTTTCGATATTTGCAGCATCAGCCGACCAAATTCCTCCGGTTGGAGAATGATCTCCATTTACTTCATTCAAATTGACTATTCCCAAATCAGCACACAATTCAAGTGTTGTTCCCGGATCCACTTTTACTCCTGGTTTTACCTCAATTGTTTTTACTTTTTCTTCCACACAAGAGGTGTTCGAAACCTGATAAGTCAGTTCGAATTTTCCTTCCTGAAAATCCGAAATATCCCATTTTCCATTGACGATTATACTTCCATCCAGTAAAAAATTTCCGGTTGTATCTCCGGAAATGAAATCGAATAAATTAATTTCCTGTTGATCATTACAAATTACCGAAGGTGGTAAAAAATCGAATACCGGCTGGTTATAAATACTGATCGTTTTGGTCTGGGATCTTTGACAACCAATTTCATTTTCAAGGATGAAGGTAATTTCATAATCCCCTACAGGCAGTTCATTCACTGCAAATCCAGAAGCTCCTGTCAAAACATCAGGTACAGATGAAAAACTACCTCCCTCCACATCAATAAAATTTTTCAAATCCAGATTTCCTTTTCCTTTGCAGGCAAAGCCCGGTAGATCAAAGCTAAACTCATCTACTCCCTGTACATTAATTTCGAAAGAAATTTCCTTTTCTCCATTATCAAATTCTCCTTTGGCTTTAACTGTTTGCTTTCCTTCTGCTAAATTTCCCAATTCCAACAGGTTGGAAATCTTATTGTCATTTAAAAAAAAGGTCACATTTCCATGGGATCGAAAATCACTACTTAGAAATTCATGTAAATCGATTTGCTTTTGCTGCCGAAAACAATGAGAAGAAATTTCAAGGAGGTTAGTCCAGGAAAAGTCCAACACAAACAAATTGAACTTTCCCAAAGATTGATCAGACACCTCAGTTATGGTGAGTTGCCCTCTTGGACCCTGCGTTCTTTCCTCCACTTTCCTTCTTTCCTCCAACTCAAAATTTCCCACGGCCTGCGGATAGAATATTAGCTGGGTATCCTGAAGATCTCCTGCCTTTACATCCGTAACCAGAATGCGCCCTCCTCCCCTGTTGTTAGGAACTAAAGCATCGAGATATACCGCAACCTTTTCTGAAACCCGGAAATAATCAAGCTGATATTGGGCTTTGTTAGGAGGGGCTGTACCTGATGGACAATTGGCAATACAAATTTCCTCACCAAGGGATAAGATTTCAATTTTTTCAGATGGAGATTGGTACAAAACCAAATCTTCATTTTGCTGGGCCATCAGTTGAAATCTAGGTAAAAAAAACAATAGTAATATTAAAATTTTCATAAACAAGTTGAATAGAGTTTTGCTTCTTTACACTAGTTAGTTTTTGTAATTAAAAAAATTAATACGCCCACAGCAGCGGCTAAAGAAATCGCTCCAAAAAATGTTTTTCTTTTATTTTCATGGGAGGCAAACTGATCCTGATTCATGCCCGTATAAAGTTCATCCTCCTCCTGGCTTCTAAGAGCGTTAAAATTACCAAGAGAATCTACCGGATGAGTTTTCAGGCTGGCCTGGTAATTTTCAAACTTATCATCACGCAGGTTTACCATTAGTACATCAAGCCTGTTTTTCTCATTGGTTTCAATTCGAAATTCAGCCACCCGGCTAAAAGTTTCGGGAAAAAACTCTCCATTGAATTTACCTACAAATTCTATATCGTAAAAAATAAGGAGATAGGGATAATCACTCTGCCTGATTTCGGAAATTCGAATGTTTTTAAATTCAAAAAGGGCATACGTTTTCTTTTCTACAAAGAGATTAAAATCCTGGAGGTAGCGGGAAACTTCAATATTTTCAGAAGGATGGAATGGACTTTCCACAAGTACATTTTTATTCAGAAAAAGCTGCTGTACATTATTGTTTTTATAGCTATTCTGAATGATATTTTTAGCTTCTATACTTAAAATTGATTTGTTGGTAATGGTATTCAGTAACAACTGATATTCATCAATTGCCGCCTTTGCCCGTGATTGGATTTCAACTTTCTCGTTGTATAAAAATATATGCTGGCCAAACCCTAAAAAAGGAGTAAAGCAAAAAAACAGCAACAATAAGTAAATATTTTGCATGCAACAGCTTCAGTTAATTTTCTAAATGTTTGTTAGTGGTACAAAGATATAAAGGCTAGCAAATATTGTTCTACTTGTTAATGGATGTGAATAATAAAAAGTTAATTTATTTTGAAATGGTTGGTAATTTTAATCGTAGAGTCTCTTTACAAACTCGAAGGAATAGAAAAAGTAGTCTAGGAAGGTATTAGCAGGGTCTGCATTTTCGCGACCCTGCGTCTTTTGTACTACTAGGGCCCATGAACGCGAGGTCTCTGACGAAGATCCTGTCAGGAAAATAGGAACCTGACTCTCCTTATTTCCATAAATAAATTAACACATAATCTATTTTACCATCTCTGGTAAATTCAGATGTTATCAATTGGTTTCCCGTTTCATCTAATTCATAATTAGCACCAATCAAATGATCTCCCTTTGAATCAAAATAGAAAAGGCAAAGCTGTTCTGGTTTTTGATCTCGATATATCTAAAGTTCAGGTGGAGCAAAATACTCCCGATAATCCATCTCATCAAAATTTAGTAAAAAGTCATTTCTTAGTTGTTTAAGTTCATTTAAACTTATACCAACCTTTAATCCCTTTTTTGTTTTATACTTTTCAGAAAAGATTTTGATAAAACCTATTGTATCCTCTTGATTTTTTACCCAAAATGAAATGGCAAGTTTTCCTTCTTCAAAAACATCAAAGCCATTGAAAGCATTCTTCTTAACAACAAACTTATCTAACCTCTTTACAGTCTCAGACATGGAATTACCAATCTTTATTTCTCCTGCACCATCTTTGGTAATTTCACCTTTCAATTCTTCAATGAGAATGAGCTTAGGTTGTTGAGCATTTGTTTCATTTTGTTTACTGCAAAATATCAGGATAATTAGGAAAACTAGAAATGTAATAGATGTTTTCATTTTTAATCTAATCACCCCCTCACTTTCCGAATCTCTTCCACGAGAGTTAAAATTTGACCTAGATCATCATTATCCTTAGCCGTAAATTTGATTTTTTTCACTGCCCAAAGTAGGTTTTTCTTTAATTCCTGAAACTCCAATTCTGAGGTTTTCAATACAGGTTCTACCTGAGCAGGAGCCTCAATGGCTTTAATGAATGATTCAATATCATTCGCAGATTTGAATTCTACACCAAGCTCCCCTTCAAATTTCCCTAATTTCTGGAGGCTGGCCTTTTTAGCTTTAGCTCTTCCTGCCAGTATTTCTCTTTTCAGGGTAGGGTTGATCAGGCCAATCTTCTCCAGTCCTTCTGCAAATTCCCCATCTCGTCTGATGGTTTTTTCATTAATATTAAATTCCTTGGCAATGGTTTCACTTACTCTTTCACCCAATGGGACATTTTGTCCCATTGATTTTCTGTCCCCACCTTTTTTCTGTTTTTCTCTATGATACCGCAAACCCCGAAGGTAACTTCTTTGTTCTAAAGTCAGGTTTCGTCTGCCCAACTGGTTCAGAATCATCCAGTCTTTTACTGCTTCAAAACTGGGTAAATCCAGAAGCTTTACCCCATACTCTACAGTTAAACCTTCCTTTTCCAGCTTTTTTACAATTTCGTATCGGTTATGGCCATCCACCAAAATTCGCTGGTTGTCATGCTCCCATAAAAGTAAGGCTTCACGTACCCCTTCTTTCCTAATCGACTGCTCCAGGGTAAGTTTTTCCTCGTCTTGCAAAGGGGGAATAAACGACTGGAGTTCTTCATTAATCACAATTTCCGGTGAAGCGTGATTCTGAAAATTCGATTTAAAAGTGGTTTTGTTCCCGGTTGATTTGTGGGTGTTTTTATAACCACTGAGCAGGGTATTTACTTTCTTACTTTTTGCCATAATTGAGGATTATTTCATTCACATATCATTGGTCCCAGCTTTCGAACCTTTCGTTATGCTATTTGTATTTATCTAAAATTTCAATCGCAAGAGATGCATAATTGTTGGCTGCATCGGAATTAGGCGCGTGGCTAAAAATATCTCTGCCTAAAAAGGGCGCCTCACTCATTTTGGTCAGAAACCTGATCCTGGTTTTCAGCAAGTCATCCGGAAACATTTCTGCAAGTTGCTGTACGGTTGCTTCACTGGCTGAGACGTTTGGCCGATAAAAGGTAACCAGAATTCCCAAACATTCAATATTTTCATTAATCTCCTCCTTCACATCATTATCAATCATATCTTTCACTTCAATCAAACCCGTAGTACTGAAAGCACTTCCAGCCTGTGCAGTAATCAAATACTTGGAAGAGGCGGTTACTGCATTGGCAGTAAAAGCTCCAATTGATGGAGGGCAATCAATCAGAATAAAATCATATTTATCCCTGATTGGCTTAATCGCTTTTTTGAGTTTGTAATTCCGGGCTATGTCCGCATTTATCTCATTTTGGTAAGCGTCCAGCTCACTACCTGAAGGCACCATATCAAAATTTTCTTCGATTTCAATGATGGGTAGGGGAGAACCAAATTTATAACTCTGATAAATGGTGGGGTCTCCTTCCTCCAATTCTACACCGAGCCCTTCGGTAAGGTTGGCTTGAGCATCATTGTCAATCACCAACACTTTTTTTCCAACCAGGGAAAGTGCTTTACCCAGGTTTATGGTAGTGGTGGTTTTTCCAACGCCACCTTTTCGATTGAGAACAGAAATAATTTCGGCCATTTGAAAGATTATTTATAAGTTTAGATTTACAAAAAAACTAAAAAGCCTTCGGTTTTCCGAAAAAAATGAAGGCTCTTTATTAATTTTAGTTATTCTAAAATTTATTTATATTATACCCTTTGAAAAATACTCGTAAATAACTGTAAACCAGATAGATATAAACATGTCCTCTGCCACAACAGGACTGCAAAAGTGCCAAAAGGAGACTGAATAAATGCCATAACAGGACTGCAAGCCTGCCAAAAGAGGACTGTTAATTGCCCGAAAGGGGACTGAAAAAACCTGCCATAAGGGGACTGAAAACTGTCATAAAGGGACTGAAAAGCTACCAGAAGGTCATAGAATTTTTCCTAAATCTCTTTTAGATGATGTGCCAAAAGGGGACTGCAAATATACCATAAGGTACAATTACAATTTGCCAAAAGGGGACTGCAAAACTGCCAAAAAGGGACTGCAAATGTTCGAAAGGGGACTGAAAAAAGCTGCCAAAAGGGGACTGAAAAGTGCCATTAGTGGACTGCAAAATGCCGAAACAGGACTGCAAAACTGCCAAAAGGGGACTGAAAAAGTACTAAAGTTAGGGTAATTTTGGGTCGATTTTAAGGCCGCTTTAATGGCTAAACCACTCATAATGTTTTTTTTAAGTCTGATATTAGTTAATATTGATATGAGAAAATTCTAATGATCGGCAAAAACCTTAAAAACAAATGGTTGAACATTTAAATTATCCCAATAATCTATTAAAAATTGAAACAGGTCAGCAGGTAACTCAGCTGAGGTTATTCGATGACGATGGGGGAATTAAACCGGAATATGCCTCTGTAATTAACAGGTCAATAGATAAAGTCCTTGAACTTAATAAAAAGGATGAAAACCTCTATGCAGTTGAGTTTCCGGTAGATATAGAGTCCAAACTGGATTCAAGAATACGTGCAAAAGTGACCAAGGAACTTACCGGAAGTGATATCAGAATGTTCACCACCGTGTTGGCTCTGGCTCAACTTGCCATTAGAAATAATGAATTGTATTTCTTCGAAAAAACCAATCAGGCTTATTTTGAGTTTACCCTCGATGCACTATATGAATATGCTGGATTAAAAAAATCCAAACATGGTAATTACAGTAAGGAGAAGAAAAAGATGGTAGACGATGCCTTATTGAGATTACATCGAAAGGAATTTCTGGTTCCTCATCAGTATGAGGATAAAGAGAAAAAAGTAAGTGGATTTGATATTGTGCCTTTGTTGCAGATTCATGGGGTGGAAAATTGGGAAATGAAGGAAAACCGAACTAAAAAGCAGGTTTATAAATTAACAGTAAGTGGTATTTTCTTTAATATTCACCAAAAAGAAAAGCATACTTATTTTAATTTACCCGGAGACTTGAATGCAAAACTCAGGGAAATTAATACCGGCAGGCCAAATGTGGGAATAGAATTATTTATTAAATCTCTGTATCAGGTTATTCACTGTTCTAAAAAACCAATTGTAGAATATTCTCATAACAGGCTAATTGAAATTATGAAGTTAAGAACCCATAGAAAAACCAGGGCAGAAGCTACTATAATTAAAGCTTTTGAAACGGCTGAAAAATTGGGTATTATAAAGGGGTACAAACGTGAGAAATCTCACAGGAGTTTGAAATATGTGATTGAACTGAATTTGAATACATTCAAGGAAGCGTCTTAACTGGCTTAGTTTTAAGGAAGTATTACAAATTATAAGTTGTGGGTAAATAGAAAACCATTGAAAATATGAACGAAGTAATTCTGTTCGATAATAATGAAATTCGCAGGGTGTGGCATGAAGCGGAAAAGCAATGGTATTTTGCGGTTCCTGATGTGATTGGGGTGTTGACTGAAAGCAAGGATGCGAAGGCCTATTGGAGGCAGCTTAAGCGTAGAGAACCCCAGATCGTGACGGTTTGTCACGATCTGAAAATTCCTTCCTCGGATGGGAAAAGTTATAAAACTTCCTGTGCGAATAAAGAGGGGCTTTTTAGAATAATTCAATCAGTGCCTTCTAAAAAAGCAGAACCCTTTAAGCTGTGGCTCGCAAAAGTGGGAAGCCAACATGTGGATGAAAAGGTCAATAAGCGTCTGACCGCATTTAATAAACTTAAACAAACTCAGGGAAAATTTAAAGAAACAGCAAAGGGTAGGGGAGTGGACGACCAGGGATTTAAAAGAGTACTGGAAGCCGGAGATGAGGTGCTTTTTAACACCAGGGATTTGAAAGAAAAATTTGGAATATCCGAGGATGAAGATGCCGATACCAAAATGCACGAAATTTTATTGAAGGGAAAAGATTATTTTACTTCAATTTCCGATTTTAATGTGAATAAGGAGGATGTGGAAGGAGAAGAAAATATAAAAGAAGTACACAAACAGTCTAATAAATGGTTGAGGGAAAGTATAAAAGAAGGGATTGGAAGAAACCCGGAAGAAATTCCCCCTCAGGAAAATATTAAAAAGTTGAAAAAATAACGGGAAGCAAAATTTATTCAGCCGAAAAGGTTTTTTGCTGGAAGAAAGATTAAAAAAATTAAAATGATATTCTAGGCAAATGCTTAAATTTGTCGGAGAAAAAAGGCGAAAAGAAATGCAAGAAGAAACACCACCAGAAGGCTATAATGAATATGAAATGACAGTGGAAGAATATGAGGAGATATCCACTTTAACCAAGGGAAATAATCTCGGGGAAATTCCGGATAGCAAGTTGATTGCTTTCTGGAAGAGACTTGGGGAAAAATATGGATTCGATTGGGAAACCGGAAAAGCCAGTCCCAAAAGGGGAAAATTTTTTCTGGCAGTACCTGAGGATAAGTAAACGAAATTAAAGAAAAATGTAAAACAAAACCGCTGAGCAATCAGGGGTTTTTTCTTTTATAAGAAATTACCGCAGATGTCTGTTCCTAAAAGCAAGAGGGTTTTCATGGGTTATTCTTCGGAATATCCTGTTGAAATAAGAAAGACTTTCAAATCCACTTTCGAAACAGGCCTCACTTACATTGTGGCCTAACAAAAGCAGTTTTTTGGCTTGCCCGATTCTATACCTGTTCAGGAAATCAGTAAAGGTATAGCCAGATGCTTTTTTAAAATACCTGCAGAAAGCCGCCTTGGTCAGGTTGGTTAAACCGGCTACTTCATCTACCCCAATTTTCCTTTTATAATGCTGGTCAATAAAAACATATACCTGCCTCAACCGGTTTTGCTCTTTTATATTGAATTGATTTTTTACGGGCTGATCGTGAAGTAATTCCCTTTCTTCAGAATGAGCCAGATGCTGAAAAATATGAAGGACTTCAAGAAACTGATTAAATGGGGAAAGTGTAGAAAATTTGTTCATTTTTTGCCCAATTTTCTCTTTGGTTTTGCCAGAAAAGGCCACCCCATATTGTGATAATTGAAATAAGGCTTTGATGGCGGTTAATTCAGTTATTTTTTCAAATATCTGCTGAACAAAAGTTGGATGAATCTGAAGCACTACTTTTTTATAGTCGGTTTTTACACCATAATCAAAATTGAGGTGAGGGATGTTTGAACCAATTAGTACTAAATCACTTCCTATATATTTTGAAATATGGCTCCCCACGTGTCGGGTTCCATTTGCCCCTTCTATATATACCAGTTCAAATTCAGGATGAAAGTGCCAGTAAAACAAATCACTTAATCTGGGATTGAGTAATAATTTAAAAGAGCTATTGGCATCCGGAGTGATATTTTCGAATTGGGTTTTCAATTTATTGTCTTAAATATGCTTTTGGATTATAAATTTATCAAGAAATATCAATATTGTACAAATATGAAGCAAAATCAAGGTAGAAGCGGAGGGAGGCTGATGTTACTTTTGTATGGAATAATTAGTAAATAAAACATGAAAGAAAATGGAAAACACCAATCAAACCATGGCAACCACAACAATTCCCAATAATGCACATAAAGAAATTCCAGGGAATCCTTCTACTGCCAAAAGCAGTAAAGTGAAACTGAATGACAGAAGTAATGGAAAACCACTTCGAGTATTAAGTGAAGAAGATTGGCAATTTTGGATTCATAATGGATATGTGGTGGTAAAAAATGCAGTTCCAAGGGAACAGGCTGCTGCAACTGCAAAATTTCTATGGGAATTTGAAGAAAAAAAACCGGATGATCCGACCACCTGGTATACCCCTCCCAGAGCAGAAATGCAAATGAAAGAACTGACAGGTACGGGAATGGTGGAAGTATATAATAACCAGCATTTGTGGAACAATCGGCAAACTCAAAAGGTATATGATGCTTTTGTAGATATATGGGGAACAGAAAAACTCTGGGTAACTATTGACCGGGCCAATCTGAATTTCCCTCTTCGGCCAGGTTTTGAATATAAAGGTTTTATCCACTGGGACTATGACCCGGAAACCAAACCACAAAATGTACAGGGGGTATTGGCCCTTGCTGATCAGACCGATGAAAACATGGGTGGATTCCAGTGTATTCCAGCACTTTATAGAAATTATGATACCTGGAAACTGACTCAGCCCACCGATCGGGATCATTTTAAGCCGGATATTTCCGGACTGGAAGAGCATCTGGTAAAAGTGAAACTGGAAGCAGGCGATTTATTAATTTTTAATAGTTTACAACCGCATGGTATTCGACCAAACCTATCCAAAAATAAGGTCAGAATTGCCCAGTATATTTCAATGATGCCCGCAGAAGAAGAAAATGAAGACCTCAAAAACTGGAGGATAAAATCCTGGAAGGACAGAATTGCTCCCGAAGGATATGCATTTCCCGGAGACCCGAGAAATTGGGAACAAAAGAAATATAAAACGGCTGAATTAAATGAGCTGGGGGAAAAACTTTCGGGCTTAAGGAAGTGGTGATTTTTAGAAAATAACAATCCTTAGAGCTGCCTGAACAGCAAATCTCAATGGCTTAAAAGTTAATATTTTTTATTATGCTAAAATTATGATTTTATAGAAAAGGCTTATTGGAAAATTTTAGGCAAAAACCCAGAAAAATTACCTGCAGTAATTGTATGTAATTTTAGGGAATGCATTACATTATTTTTATCTAAAAATGAGAATTTGTCTATTTTTAAGACAAATTCTCACATAAGCATTTTGTAACCAACTGATAATCAATGAATTTATAAAAGGCACAAAATTAGAATTCACAATTTCAATTAAGTTAAGAGCAAACTACCAATATACTACTTTGTTTTAATTTTATTGATTAGTGATGAAAAAAGTTGAAAAAGTACTTATTGTTGCCCTATTGTTTTGTTCCATCATAAACTTAACACTTGCTCAATCTTCGAAAAAACAATTACTAAAAGGGAAAAAAGAATTTGAGCAGGGGAATCTAAAAGAAGCCTATAACTATTTTTTAGATGTGTTGTATCAAAGTCCGGATAATATTGAGGCAAAATATTATGCAGGAATTTGCCATCTGGAATCTCAATCACCCAAAAAAGCCCTTGAATATTTAAAGGAAGTAAAGAAACAGACAGGCGATTATTATTCTGAGTTACCCTACCATTTGGCCAGAGCATATTATCAAAACCTGAAGTTTGAAAAGGCAATGGCCAAACTTGAACAAGTGAGTGACCATTCTGAAATTGCGGAACAAAAGGCCAGGTTAAAGCAAATGATCCATTATGCTCAGGATTATTATAAAGCCGAAAATCATGTAATAGTTAAAAACCTTGGACCAAATGTGAATACCACAAACCGGGAATATAGCACTGTTATCTCCTCAGATCATAAAACTATATTATTTACCTCAAAAGTTTCAAATCTGGCAAAGGACGAGAGCCTTTCAGATGATGAAAATATTTTTACAACCATCATGGATGAGGAAACATTTGAATGGAATAAACCCAAGCCAATAAAAGGCATGAATTCCAATGGGAATGATGCCACCATTCAATTGTTCGATAATGACCGTAAAATGGTGACTTATCATAAGGGAGATTTACATATTTCTGAATTTGAAAATGGAGTGTGGCAAAAGGGAAAGGGCATAAAAGGGATAAATACCCCATCGTATGAAGCCCATTGTTTTATCGCAAATGAGGGCAATACCATATTTTTCTCCTCCAATTATGGCACCTATGATACTGATCTGGATTTATATTTTAGTACAAAAGACAAAGATGGGAACTGGACGGAGCCAAAGCCACTGACAAATTTAAATACCAGGTTTGATGAAGATTCACCTTTCCTTGCAGAGGATGGCACCCTTTACTTCAGTTCTAAAGGGCATACCTCAATGGGAGGATTTGATATATTTAAAACAAGATATGATTCTTTACTTCAGCAATGGGAAGAACCACAAAACCTTGGTGTGCCCATCAACTCAGTTTTTGATGATATTTTTTATGTCAATTATGGGAAAGTAGCCTATTTTTCTTCATCTCGTCCTGGAGGATATGGAGGACCTGATATTTATAACTCTTTTTTGTTTGATAAAGTGAAAATGGAGGGAAGACTGTTGGAAAAACAATCTCAAAAACCTATCTCCAATGGTAAAATTCAGGTGAAAAATGCCAATGAAGTAGTATATGAAACGGTAACAAATAGCCATGGAAAATATGAATTAATTATTCCTATAGAAACAGAGGTAGAGATTTCAATCATTAAATCTTCTACTTTATTGCACAAAGAGAAGTATATGGTGAAGGTTTCTTTCAAAGATGTAAATGACAATATCTACGATTTTGTATTAGACGTCAATAAATTTGGAGACGAACTTCCAACAGTTAATAGGGAGATTTTCTCCAAAACAAAAAGTATAAGGTTATCCGCCATAAATGATTGGCAGGAAAATGATATCTTGTTCTCTGAGGATATTCCTTCTAAAATTGAAATTTCTGTAGGAGATTTAGCTTTAGAAAAGCCTCTTGAAGATCCTCCTGAACACAAAAAACTTAATTTACCAAAACTGGCTTTAGGTAAAAGTATAAACCTTAGCTTATATTTTGATAATGATAATTCCATTATCAAGGAACAATTTTATGGTGAATTAGACAGGATTGGGGAATTCTTGTTAACACAGTCGGATATTATTATTGAAGTTGCTGGTCATACTGATAGTAATGGGTCCAATGAATACAATATGAAACTGTCCGATCAGCGAGCAAAAGCAGTAGCACTTTACCTTATTGAAAAAGGAATTGACAAAAGCCGAATTGTGGCGGTAGGTTATGGGGAGAATTTTCCTTTGGCTTCAAATGATGATGAAGTAAATGGAAGGGAGTTAAACCGAAGGGTGGAAATTAAAAGAATCAATCAGGAGTATATGAATCTTACTACAAAAAATTAAAAGGATTTAAAATGGGGGGATGGACTGGTAGTATTATTTTACAGCATAAAATCTTTAGGATGAGATTGGTAGATTTTAATTTATGCTTTTCCAATATTTCCTGGAGTAACTGATCAAAAAACATGCATTTTGACTGACCTCTTTCCAACTAAACTGCTGCCATATGTCCTCCATTTAAAATCCTTTCTTTGTTTCTATATGTTGAGATAATTTGCCTAAAACAATAATTAAAATTTACTGCAAACATATTTTTCTATGAAAATTTAGGGATAAATAAGCGCAGTAAAGTGATATTTGAATTATAAAAACTACAATTAAGGTAAAAATAATTCTCGAATAATTTGATTCTTATTTTTTTTAAAACTACATTTAAGGTAAATATAAAAATTATGAGTAAACATCATTTAGGAGAATTTGAAGAAGTAGTGATGCTAACCGTGGCTATTTTGAACGGAAAGGCCTATGGAATTGCAATAATTGAAGAATTGGAAAATCGACTTAACCGGAAAGTGAGTATAGGAGCACTTCAAACAGTATTGAGGAGGCTGGAAAAAAAGGGATATCTCAACTCGGAATTGGGGGAAGCTACTCAGGAAAGAGGAGGGAAGCGAAAAAGGTTTTTCACAGTGACCAATTATGGTATTCAGATTTTAGAGGAAACCAAAAAACAACGCATGAGTTTGTGGGAAGCCATCCCAAATTTGTCATTTAATAACTAATCCATGTCCAGTCAAAAGCGTCCATTACCAAACCCTCCTAATTGGGTTCATGCCTTTTTCCGTTGGTATTGCCACCCGGACTACCTTGAAGATCTAGAGGGAGATTTGAACGAAAGATTTGAAAAAAATCTGGAAGAAATTGGCCCTCAAAAAGCCAAATGGAGATATTTTTTCGATGTCCTCCAATTATTCCGACCTGGTATAATCCGGTCAATAGAAGGAAATTATCATTTAAATTATTACGGTATGTTTAAAACTTTTTTAAAATCGGGTTGGAGGAGTTTTGTGAAATACAAAGTAAACTCTCTGATTAATGTATTTGGCCTATCGATGGGGATTGCGGCCACCTTATTATTGTACCTCATTATCGATTTTGAGCAATCTTACGATAAATTCCATTCGGAATCTGAGCATATTTATCGTCTGGCAGATAAAAGACCAGACGGTAATATTTCCTCATTGGTAGTTACGCCTCTTTTACCCAATTTAAAGAAAGATTATCCTGAAATTGTAGCAGGCACTCGCTTTTATGATTCAGAAGATATTTTTACTTCCGGAGAAGAAGGTATTCATTTATATTTTGGTGTGGTAGACCCGGATTTTTCATCAATTTTCTCTTTTCAAACCATACATGGTGATTTGGAATATGCCTTATCGCAACCGGGAAAAATAACCATTACCCAGGAAGTATCTCAAAAATTATTTGGCTACCAGAATCCAGTTGGTGAAGTGTTACAAATGAAAGAAATGGAAATGGATTTAGTAATAGAAGCGGTAGTTAAAAACCCTCCGGCAAATTCTACGCTGCAATTTGATGCATTGGTTTCCTGGCCTTCAAGTCCCAATCATCTGGATGAAGATCAGATGGGGAACTGGTACAATACTTTTATGACGGCTTATGTAAAATTATCACCTAACGCTTCAGCACAAACTTTAGAGGAAAAGACCGCAGCATTTACAGATAAATATTATTTGGAAGGTCGAAAATCAAATCTGGTTTCATTTTTACCACTGGAAGAAGAACATTCCAGAATTTCCCAGAATGACAGCACCACCAAAGTGTTGGGCATTATCGCCATTGCCATTTTGCTTATTTCCTGTATCAATTTCATTAATTTATCGATTTCCCAATGGTTGACCAGAACCAGGGAAATTGGAATGAGAAAAGTGCTGGGTTCTTATAAAAGCCAGTTGGTCTTCCAGTTTTTGGTGGAAGGATTTTTCACTACTGGTGTTTCAGTGATCATTGCCATGCTGATGGTTTATAGTATTTTGCCTTCCGTAAATGATTACTACAATTTGGGCATTCGGTTGGAAATTACCAATAACCTTTCTTCCATCTTATTATTGGTGCTGGTGTGTTTTTCTGTTGGTATGATTTCCAGTATCACTACTGCTTTGGTGATGGCGAATGTACAAACTATTAAATCGCTTAAAGAAAAGATAAAGTGGAGTGGTTCGGGCCAATGGCTGCAAAAAGGACTGATTATTTTTCAGTTTGGTATTTCCCTTGTTTTTATTGCCGGAACTATGGTCATCTGGCAACAGATTGATTATATGAAATCTTACGATCTGAAATTCAAAGGAGACCATATTGTGTCTGTCTTTACCTATGCAGGTTACTTTAAAGATCCTGAAAAAACGGAGCAAAATCTTCTGCGACTCAGGGAGAATTTACCCAATGATGCCGCCATTGAAGCCGTTACCCTTAGCGAAAATGTACCGGGTAAATATTGGGATAATTACAATTGGTTTGAAAATCTGGATTCCAATGGGGTGGACGGGCTTTCGCTTAAACAAATAAATATAGATCACAATTATTTCGATTTGCTCGATATCAATATTTTACATGGCAGAGGTTTTTCAGATTCTATTAAATCTGATGAGAACGCATTGATTATCAATGAAAAAGCAATGAAAATATACGGTTGGACCGATCTGGAAAATAAATATCTAAAACCTGGAGGCTGGGGAGAAAATACAAATGGATGGCCAGTCATCGGTGTGGTAGAAGATTACCATTACCGCTCTTTAAAACAATCAGTAGAGCCTTTGGTGCATTTTTACAGTCCAAATTCCACCAATCGTCTTTTGGTAAAACTCCATCCAGAGAAGTATCAGGAAGGCATTCAGCTTCTGGAGGAAGCCTGGCAGGATTTAGGAGCCTATCAACCATTCAGTTATGCTTTTGTAGATGAGGATTTTAATCAATTATATAAAACTCAAGAGAGACTGGGGATGACTTCCATGACTTTTTCAGGGATTGCTGTAATCATTGCCCTTTTAGGTCTTTTTAGTATTTCAACCTTTATGATGAAACAGCGGAAAAAGGAAATTGGGGTCAGGAAAGTATTGGGAGCCACAATGTTCAATATCATTATACTGGTATCGAAAGGTTTTTTATTCCTGATTGGAATAGCATTTTTCATTTCCATCCCACTGATTTACTGGCTTTCAAAAGAATTTTTGGCAGAATTCACCTATCAGATGGAATTAACTCCCGCAATTTTTATGCTCTCCGGAAGTATCTTGTTTCTGCTGGCTTTGTTGGTGATCAGTTGGCAATCCTTAAACGTGGCCTCCAATAATCCGGTAAATTCCCTTACTGACGAATAGTTTTCCTTACTTTAATAATTTTTATGGATTTAAAGTTGAAACATCTAAATTAAGGTTAAATAAGTTGACCTTAATTTAGATGTTTATGGATAACAAACTATCGGAGAAAGAAAAAATGCTTGCTGGTAAACCTTATAAAGCTTTTGTTCCGGAGCTTATTGAAGAAAGAACTGCGGCAAAAAGACTGGTCTGGGAATTTAATAACCTTCCACCAGATGAAACCGAAAGGGGAAAGGAACTGATTAAAAAGTTATTTGGAAAAACTGGTGAAAACTTTGTGATTGAAAACCTATTTCGATGTGATTATGGTTACAATATCCATATCGGAGAGAATTTTTTTGCCAATTATAATTGTGTCATTCTGGATTGTGCCCGTGTTGAAATTGGAGATAATGTACTATTAGCCCCGAATGTAGGTATATATGCGGCTGGTCATCCAGTTCACCCTATGCCACGAAAAGAAGAATATGAATTTGCTGCCCCAATTTCCATTGGTGATAATGTATGGATTGGAGGAAATGTAGTGATTAACCCCGGGATAAAAATTGGGGAGAATAGTGTGATCGGAGCTGGAAGCGTAGTAACCAAGGATATTCCTCCAAATGTAATTGCCATGGGTAATCCCTGCAGAGTATTTAGAGAGATTACGGAAGAGGATAAGTTGTATTATTTTAAAAAAATGAGGTTTTAAAATTAATCAATCGAATGGATTAAAACAGTTTCCATCTATGGAAATGACCAGTTTTCGATATTTAACTTTCAACCATAAAAGTGAAACAGGCAAAATAATCAATTTATTTTGCCTGTTCATTTCAGTATTAGGAAATACAGTCCATTACTATTGACAATTGATACAGTCTTCCTTGATGATGTTACCTTCCTTATCACTTAGTTTGACTTTAAAAGCTGCTTCAGGTCCTTTTTGGTGCTTGAATACATACTGAAGGTTTTTATAACCGTGACCAAGGTAACTATTTTCAAATACTACCCAAATTATCTGATTATTTTCATCGTAAACAGCCAGTTTTGCTCCCTCCACAGGAGCTTTAAGCTGACATTTTAAGATCCCTCTTTTAACTATAGGGGCATATCTTTTCGCATCATCCGCCTCCAGGTGGAATTCTTGTGCAACAATGGTTTTTCCATCTGCTTTTACTTTAAGGAAATATTTTTTCCCAAAGGGCAATGATCGGCCACTTTGGAAAATGGATTTATTAAATCCTTTTGGCAAAAGTTTATGATCTGCCAGTAAAATGTAGAGTTGATCATTTTCATCATAAACTCCAACACTGGCTTTAGTATCTTCAGGAAGCTCGTAGGTTACAAATTGTTCTGTTTTCATTTCCTGTAGTTTGATAATGGTATCAGAAATCACAACTTGTTTCTCAGAAATGATTCTAGCAGTAGTTTCCAGTTTTAGGTTAAATCTGGCAGAATCTCCCAGTGTATGGTTCATCCCAATTTTAAATTGGTAGAACCCGGGTTGCAGGTCTTTTTCTGAAAAATAGGACCTTATTCGATTTCCATTTTCATCATACATGGTGAGGGATAGGTTTTCAGCATAATCGGGAATCAAACATTCAAGGCTGGTTTTAATGGAAGTAATGCTGTGATTTCTGGGTTGCAGATTTTTACCAGTGCATGGTTGGCCGGTAGCTTCACTTACCACTTTACATAATTCCTTCACCATGGTTGTATCCTGGCCATAAATTTCACCTATAGAATTTCCATCAGTTATAGCCCAAACAGCAGATTGTGCGGTACTTGTCTGGTAATTTTCTGCATCAATCAATTTGGTTAGTTGCAAAAGATAACCTTTTGCCAAAGTTCCTAAATGATAAAGTTCATCGGTGTCGGGTCCTGCATTTTTCAATTGTGTGCACATGGTTTCTAATACAAATGATGCCGTGGCATTTGGATTGAGTTTAAAAGCAAGTCTTTTCACTACTATTAAATCCTGAACCCAATCATTGTCGCTTAAAAAAATACTTCCGGGTTCAACTGCAAGGTTTAGCCTGTAAGAAGATTTATTAGTCACTACAATTTCCAGACATTCTCCCCTATAACAACCTTTGCCTTTTATTTTTACCTGTACAAGTTTTTTAGAAATGGCCTCCTGCAGACTTGTATCATCAGCAGCAATTAATGGAAGATGAAGATAGGTTAAAAATGGAAATAAAAGTAAAATTTTAATGAGTGAAGGTGGCATTTTTAAAGTTCAGGATTTAGTTCAAAACTTTTAACTTCAAAACACTTACCAATATTTTCAGGTAGAATAAATTCAATTTGGTAATTACTTTGTCAATCAGACTTTGGTATATCCATGGAAAGGAAACTGAAGAATGGAATTTTATTTTTATACTTTAATATTGTCGAATTAAAGAATTTAACACCTAAGCATCAAATATTAAAGAAATTTTATTTTAATTGTAGTTTTTTTTGAAAGAAGGAAAATTCTAATAAAAAAATCCTTACTTCCGCTAATATCGGAAATAAGGATTTTATCAATTATTCAAATTCAAAACAATCTACTTGGCATATTGGAAAACCAGTTTGTTCAGTTTCTTCACTAAATCTTCCAATTCCTTCATTGATTTTTTATCCTGATCATTAATTACCCTGTTCATACTGGAAAGGATATTCGCTTTTATACTTTTCAGTAATTCATCTCTTTGCATAAAAACATCACCTCTTTCATCCCATTCTGCAGAGATATTTCTGGTTTCTTCCTGCATCACTTCGGTAAGACTGGCTTCCATTTTTTTGTCCTTAATTCTTTTAGCTTTAAGCCTTAAGTCCTTTTCATTATGAATCCTGGTCTTGCCATCGGCCTCTGAAATTAACTGCACTTCAGCCCTGTTGACCCTGATGTCTCCCGACAAAATTTTGTTTTTAAGTACAGGATTACTTTTGGCTATTAATTCCAAACCTTTAGTAAATTGAGCGTCCCTTTTGATAGTATTTTTACTGACTTTAAAGACATCTGCAAGTAATTCTGATGTCAAAGGGCCTTTCTGGTCTTTCAACTTTACATATTGATACCCCCCTTTTTTCTTTTTCATTCGCTCATATTTGAACCCTCTGAAGTAACTAAGTTGGAATGGATTGAGGTTTCTTCGTCCTAGTTGGTTGTCAATCATCCAGTCCTTTACCTGATCAATATTTTTGAAAGTTTTAACTTCGAGTTTGAAATCAACCCCGTGTTTTTGGCAAATCTGATATCGGTTGTGTCCATCAATTAAAACATACTTATCATTATTTTCCCAAACCACTAAAGGGTCTCTACATCCGGCTTCAAGGATATTGTTCTCCAAAAGCTCCAACTCCTCTTTTGTAAGTGGAGTAATAAAATGTTTTAACGTATCTAAAATTGTAATTTCCTTACCTTCCGCGGCCATACTAGATTAAGGTTTGATTAAAAAATAAATGGTTTATTTGATACAAAAGTTCTTTGGAATTGTTTGAGTCTTCCTTTCATTAATGACGTAAACTTAATTTTATTATCTAGGTAAATATTCATTTTAAAAAGTTTCTGTCTACATTTTCCTACTACAAAAATAATAAATCATCATTTGATTTCATCATTTATTTTATTCTTCCTTTTCCTCCTTCAGCACAAAATAGAAGGCTGGGTCACTTTAATGCAAGCGATGCTCAGACTTACCTATTTGGATTATCGGATTCCGGCAAAGTTTAATATCAAACTTAAAATGAATCAGAATAGTAAATACAAAATTGGTCCATTGATTCCTACAATAAGAAATCAATGGATCAATTTTGTATAAATCTGAAAATTATTGGTAGGAAATCCTTTGTTTATGGTTTTCCTTATTTTCAGTAATATTTTTGTTCTCTTTTTGACTTTTTTTATAGGCTATTAAAATCTTGTAAAATTCCTTTTCAGTTTGTCTTACACTCATGTGACTGGGATCCATAGGTGCATGGCCTTTTTTTATCTTTTTATAACCAAAATAAGTATCGTTATATGTCTTGTTAAAATAGTTTACATAATCAGCCAAATTGGGAACCTGATATTTTACATGGCCTAATTCGTGTACTAAAAAAGCAAGTGCCTGTTCCAGAAATTTGTAAACTACCGACACACAAACTGTTTTGTCTCCATAAGCTGAAGTATATACATGAGGATTATCCTTTGACTGATTCAGGTTGGTGATCCCCCAAAATTTGCCTTTAAAAAAAGAAACATCCACAGCCTTAATATAAACGTCTGTTATATTTTCCTCCTTATCTTTTATATTGTCAATTTGAAGGAATAATATTGGGTGGATAGTATTGAGTGCATCAATTAATTTTTCGGTTTTGTGATGGAGTTGTTTTAGGCGTTTTAATTTTTGCTCAGCAATTTTCATTCGGGTTTGAAGAAAATCCCTTTTTTCGGGGCTTAGGTTTCCTGAGCCAATGTACTCAAGATTTTGAATACATTTTTCAGCAACTTTTATGGCTGGAAAGTAGCCATTTTTAATTTTGGCAATTACATTACAATGAAGAAAATAGCCAATCATTAGAGTGGTGAGTAGTAATTTCATGATATAAAAGTTTTAGGTGGTAGTACTTCATTTTCCAGACAATTACCTATGTGAGGATCAGGGTTAGTCTGGAGAAAACAAAGGAAGGGAAATCGCTGTGGGATAAAAGAAGTAATGTTTCAAATGTTTTAACAAATGGCTCAAATCTCCATATTTTGGAAAATATGAAACATTTGTGTTAGTAGTATTTAAATTATTCAATCCAATTGCCCAATAATTTCCCGGCATATAAATTTGGTATTTGGTGAAAAAAAAACTTTCACAAAAAGATGCTTGGCGTAATTCAGGATCGGATACTTTTATAATTGCAAGGATATTTAATTTTAAGCACCAGTGCTCCACACCGGGGTACTATTATTTACGAGAAAATGTAATCTCTCTATCAGTCTCAGAATTTATGGCAGAATAATACACGAATAATTTTGAATTACTATTTAATTATGCTTTTAGAAAACATTTTCCCAATTTGGGTTGTTCAACAAGCATGATTAATTCTGCCTTAAAACCCGATAAAACCTCGCACAAGTTTCTTCCTTCAAATGAAGAACTGGATGCCTTTCGCCAGGTAGGAGATCAGGAAGCTGATGCCATCATAGAGGAATTGATGGAGGTTGGTAAAAAAGAAGAGTTATATAAGGTTTTCAAGGCCAGAACTTTTAAGGATATAGCCTTGCTGAAAATCACAAATGAAAAACTTCGGTCTTTCTTAGAATCCAATAATCAGCTTCCCGAATGGGTAAATTCCAGTCAAATGAAAATTGCCGGAGAATTATTTAGAAAGCGGGCTAATGATTTTTTATTCGTTTTGGGAACGGTTTCATTGCCTTATTGCTATGCTGGGGCTAAAGGAGCGACAGCTTTATACCATACTGAAAAAATAAGAAAAAATACGGAGTTGAGATTATTGGATACTACATATTTTGTAGTGGAAATTATGGGTGAAAATGCTTTTAATGATTCAGGAGATGGTTTTTTATTGGTTAAACAAGTGAGATTGAGGCATGCCCTGGCCAGGTATTTCCTCAAAAAAATACCAGCAATTCAGGAGTTAGAGGAAACCCCCGTGAACCAGGAAGATATGGCCGGAACTAATCTGGCTTTTTCCTATATTCTCCTTCAGGCAATGGGTAAAATTGGAGTGAAACTTTCCCTTACCGAAAAGGAAGCTTATCTACATTTTTGGAAGGTAATGGGTTACCTTCTGGGAATTAAATTAAGTTTGTTGCCTTCAAGCTTAAAAGGAGCCTTCTGGCTCGAAAAGCAAATTGCAATGCGCCAGTTTTATCCATCTTTGGAAGGAAAATCCCTTACCAAACAATTGATTTCACATTATAAAAATACCATCCCTAATACTGGGACTAAAATTCTTATGCAGCCATTAATTGCATACTTGAATGGTAAGGAAGTTTCAGATGTAATAGGCATTTCTGATTCCAACCGAAATTCAACCTTACAAAAAATCATGGTCTTATTGCCACTTTTCAGAAAATATATATTCCCTCCTGCACAACCTTACTCTACCATAAAAAATCAAATTTTAAACAGAATGGAATTGATTAATAAAATCTAAATATGACAATTTAAAATTTTATAAATTAATTATTTAAACAAATTAAATCATAATAATAAATATTTTATAGAATAATAATTTCATAAATTAAATTATTTAAAAAATTAACCGCATATTTTATTATGGAATGCTGAATGCCTGCCTGTTATTCGATGGTTGTAACTCCTCATCGGGTTATTACCAGTATTTAGTAACCATTTTTAGTAGTTTTTAATTTTTTTTTTCATTTTCTGCTTTATTATTAGAATTTTATTCTTAAATTGGAAATGAAACCTTTTAAGGGTCCTCTTTTATTAAGTGATCTTCTTTTTCGGATGGAGTATGAATAAATGACTAACTATTTATTACAGGCTAGAATTTATTTAATTTTAAAAATTCCATGAAACATTTATTTTTTTTAGTGATACTAAGTTCTTTAACCTCAATTTCCTTTTCCCAGGAAAAGGAAATTGAGGTTTTGCACTACGTTTTTCCCGAATTTACACAAGGGACAGTTTTAATGAAAAATGGGAAAATCAATAAAGCTAAAGTGAATTATAATTCCATAACTGAGGAAATGCTTTTCCAGGATAGGGGAAATGTAATGGCCATTGGCAGAGATGAGATGAAACAGATTGATACCATTTTTATAAGCGAAAGAAAATTTATCCCCCTTAACCAAAAATTTGTGGAATTAGTCATTCAGTCAGATATTGAGTTATTTGCAGAATATAAATGCAAAGTGATTCCTCCGGGAAAAGATGTAGGACTTGGCGGTACTACAGAAACCACCGCAGTCAAGAATGTCTCAGCAATTAATTCTTCCGGCAGACTTTATGATTTAAACCTGCCAGATGATTATGATGTAAAACCATATACTTTCTATTGGCTCAAAAATGAAGGAAAACTGAAAAAGTTTACCAACCTGAAGCAACTAATGAAATTATATCCCGAAAAAAAGGAATTATTTAAAGCATATGTCAAGCAAAATGATTTAGAATACAATGAGCAGGAAAATATTGTAGAGCTCATTAATTACATGGAATCCATCTGATACCTTTCAAACAAATATTTTATTGAAAATTACCAATAAAGCTACCGGGGCAAAAAGTTTTATTAAGGTAGATTTTCTTTTAGAATAATAATGAAAAGTTATGGTTTCGCCTTTTCATGCCAGTCATGTTGTTTTTTCCAAACCCATTTAGAGCTTGTTTAAAATTAAGGATTCCTAAATGGGTGTTTCCAGCGCGAGATACTTCTCATTTAAGCATGTGCTTAAATGAGAAGTAAAAATTATTCTTTCCCATTTATTTATCCTATTTTTTTCTTTTAGTATTGTGAATGTCCTGAATAATCAGGTGGTTATGTTCCATGAATGAAAATAAATTTTGTAGAAGGGACTAAAAGTCCTGATGCCAATAAGCTTTGTATTAACTTTAGGGTATGGTCAAAAAAAAACTACAGAATAACCATTTAACTTACTAAATTGAAAAATATTGAAAATGAAAATCATCCATCTTACCTTAGTTTACACCACTTTATTTATAATTTATTCTTGTAATAATTTAAAGGATTCTAGTCAGAATGCAGGAGAAGCTGTACCACCACCTTCACCAAATATTATTTTCATTATGGCTGATGACCTGGGATTTGGTGATCTTGGTGTTTATGGTCAGAAGATTATCCAGACACCAAATCTTGATCAAATGGCAAAGGAAGGACTTAGATTTACCAATTGCTATGCAGGATCACCGGTTTGTGCACCTTCCAGAAGTGTATTGATGACGGGCTTTCATACGGGGCATACAACCGTAAGGGGAAATAACGGAAAAGGAGGAGTTGTAGGACTTGGGGGAAAACCGGGAAGAATTCCACTAAAAGCCAGTGATATTACCATTGCCTCCATGTTGCAGAAGAATGGCTATACCACAGGCATAATTGGGAAATGGGGTTTGGGTGAACCTAATACTACAGGGGAACCCAATGATCATGGTTTTGATGAATGGTTTGGATATTTGAACCAAAGAAGGGCACATCATTACTACCCTGAATTTTTGTGGCACAATAAGGAAAAGTATCCAATTCCGGAAAATGAAGGTGGAGCGTATGAAGTTTATTCCCACGACTTGTTTATGGAGAAAACCTATGAATTTGTAAAAACTAATAAGGATAACCCCTTTTTTCTTTACCTGCCTCTTACTATTCCCCACGATTTGTATGAAATTCCATCTAAAGTGCCATACGATGACAAGCCCTGGACCGAGGATGAAAAGACCCATGCAGCCATGATTACCCGGATGGATTCTGATTTAGGAAAATTGTTTGCATTATTGAAAGAATTAAAAATCGAAGAAAATACTGTCATATTTTTCTGCTCAGATAATGGAGCTGCAAGAAGATGGGAGGGAAGGTTTGACAGTTCAGGAGATTTAAGGGGAAGAAAAAGAGATGTGTATGAAGGGGGCATACGTACTCCCATGATTGTGAAATGGCCAAATAAAATTTCTCCAAATAGCCTGGATTCGGTAAATAGCTGGTATTTCGCTGATGTTTTTCCCACCTTATTGGAAATTGCTGGCATTGACCAAAAAAATGATAGGGATGGCATTAGTGTTTTGCCCACTCTTCTTGGAGAAAATCAGAAGGAATTAAAGGAAAGGCCGCTTTATTGGGAGTTTTTGGAACAGGAAGGAAAGCAGGCACTTAGGAAAGGAGATTGGAAGGTGGTAAGGTTGGATGTACATAAAAAAGGTTTTCATACGGATCTTGAATTGTATAATGTAAGGGAAGACCCTGCTGAAGAAAGGAACCTGGCTCAAAAAAACCCTGAAAAAGTAGCAGAGTTGATGACAATTATGGATGAACAACATATCCTCTCCGGGTTTTTTCCTTTTGAATTTGAAACGGTACAATAATTAAGTGTAGCAGACGGTATTGCGCAGCCTCTCCGGCCTTTTCTGGAGAGGTGAAACGTTGAGTTTGATTATTAACCAGGGTTGTTTAGCTTGCGGATTATCTTATGGTTTTTAGAAGAGGTTAATAAAAAAATAGCAAACAAATTCGTCATTTTAGATATAGGTGGATTTACCAGTTTAAGTATTAATTCAAAATTAATCGTGTACTATTTTGCCCTAAAAAACTGATAGAGAGATTACTATTTCTTGGAATTGATAGTACCCGGAGTGGAGCACTGGTGCTTAAATTAAAATTCTGTAAATAATGGATTGGAATGAGGAATTAAATCATATGAAGCACAGGAAATTTGAAAAAATCAGATATTTGGAAAGTTGGAATCCTGATTCAGATAATTTCATGAGTTGAGTTCAGCAATTAAATGATAATTATGCTTAAATTTATCATTACCAAAAATTTAATCAGAACCAGTACTAATTTTTATTGAGAAATATCATTTCATTATCAAACAGTTATGGCACAATTGAATAGATTTAATTTTGTCCAAACACTATTATATGAAATAAACACACATGAAGAGCAGAATAACCATTTTTATAGGCTTTCTAAGCCTAATGATATTTACATATTGTGGAGATGAAAACAAAGAAAAGGAGGCTAATAAAGAAGTCCCCAAAAAGGTAAGTTTTAATTTTCATGTTAAACCCATTCTTTCAGATAAATGCTTTGCCTGCCACGGGCCGGATAACAATAGCCGAAAAGCAGGGTTGAGATTGGATACAGAAAAAGGCGCTTTTGCAGCCTTAGAAGAAAATGAAGGTTTTGCAATTATTGCCGGTGATTTGGATAAAAGTGCAGTTTACCACCGGATAATTACTGATGATCCGGAGTTGGTCATGCCCCCGCCAGAATCTAACCTGACCCTGACAGCCTACGAAAAAGAGGTCATTACCAAATGGATAAAGGATGGCGCCAAATGGGAAAAGCACTGGGCTTATAATCCTCCTAAACAAGTAGAACCACCAAAAGTTGGAGATGAAGACTGGCTCCAAAACCCAATTGATAATTTTGTATTGTCCAAAATGCAGGAGAATAAATTGAAGCCTGCCGAAAAAGCTACCAAAGCACAATTAATTCGAAGAGCAAGCTTCGATATTACAGGCCTTCCCCCAACCTTAGAAGAAATTGACGATTTCCTGAAAGATGAAAGCCCCGATGCATTTGAAAAAGTAGTTGACAGATTATTTGCTTCCCCTGCCTATGGTGAAAAAATGGCTTCTATTTGGCTGGATGTGGCAAGATATGCAGATTCTCATGGCTATCAGGATGATCGGCCCAGAACCATGTGGCCATGGAGAGACTGGGTGATAAAGGCATTCAACAGCAACCTTACGTATGATAATTTTGTCACTCAGCAGTTAGCTGGTGATTTATTACCCAATCCCACTTTTGAAGAAATTATTGCCACAGGTTTTAATAGAAACCATGCCATCACACAGGAAGGAGGAATCATTGAAGAGGAATATTTAACGGAATATGCAGCTGATCGGGTGAATACTTTTTCTACTGCTTTTATGGGGGTGACAATGGAATGTGCCCGTTGCCACGATCACAAATACGATCCCCTTTACCAGAAAGAATATTTCCAATTAATGGACTTTTTCAACAATATTCCAGAACGGGGAAAAGTAGATTATCATAATCTGGCTCCAGAGCCAGCTGTGTTGCTACAGGATGAGGAGCTGGAAAAAACCATTGCTTATGTGAATGCCCAAATAAAAACTTTGGAAGAAGAATCGAATGAAAAAGAAACCAGTTTTTCTCCTGAGTTTGAAAAATGGCTTGACAATCAGTTTTCGAAAAAAGTGATTGAGGAAAATCTTCCTAAAGGTTTAATTGCCAAAGTTGACTTTGATAACAGGGAAGCCGAGAGTTACAAAAACAATGTAAATCCGGAAATTCCGGTTAGGGTTAACCTGGGTTTGCCTGCTAAAATTCCTGAACCGCAAATGGTGGAGGGAAAAAATGGAAAAGCCCTTTCCTTTGATGGAGATAATTATGCAACACTTGGAGATATTGCCGATTTCGATCATTGTGATCGATTTTCTTTCGGTGGGTGGATCAAACATTCAGGAGTACATGAGAAAAATGCTGGGCTTTTTGCCAGAAAGAATGGAGAGATAAAAAGAGAAGGCTATCATGTGGCCTTAACCCCACAAAATAAAATTCAGGTCAGATTACTCAATAGTCCATATAACCAGCCCCGATATCCCAAACATGGTTTGGAAGTGATGACAAAAAATACCATTAAAAAAGGAGAATGGGCACATGTATTTGTGACTTATGATGGTTCATCCAAAGCCCATGGTGTAAATGTTTTTATAAATGGAGAAAAACAAAAATTAGAGGTTATTCAGGATGATCTGGACAGACATTCCATTCTGAATGGCAATACCTTCCTGGTAGGGAACTGGAATCATCGAGCCAGAAAAACAGGAGAATTGATGGGTTTTGAAGGAGGGTTAATTGATGAGGTACGTATTTACAATCGGGAACTTTCTCCATTGGAGGTAAAACAAGTTGCTGGTTTTTCTATTGATCAATATCTGGCCAATAAACTTACAGATGAGCAACTAAAGAAAGATGTTTATCAGTTCTACCTGAATAATTTTGATGAGGATTATTTGGAAAAAGCCAAAAAACTCGATCATTTCCGGTATCAGGATGTGACTATTCCCTATGTGATGGTGATGGAGGAAAATGAGGAACCTAAACCTACATTTTTACTGGCTCGTGGGGTATATGATGCTCCCACAGAAAAAGTGGAGGGGGCTACTCCGGTGACCATTTTACCCTATCCAGAGGAATTTCCGAAAAACAGAATGGGGCTATCTAACTGGCTTTTTGATGAGAAAAATCCCTTAACGGCCAGAGTGATGGTGAATAGGTTATGGGCTAATTATTTTGGAAGAGGTTTGGTGAAAACTCCAGAAGATTTTGGTAATCAGGGTGATCTGCCTTCCCATCCGGAATTACTGGACTGGCTGGCTGTAGATTTTCGGGAGAATAACTGGGATATGAAAGCCATTCAAAAGAAAATGGTCATGTCGGCTACCTATCAGCAATCTTCTAAAATTGAGAAGAAAAAGTATGCAAAGGATTCGGAAAACAAATACCTGGCAAGAGGACCTCTTCAGAAGTTATCAGCTGAAATGGTGAGGGATAATGTATTGGCAGTGAGTGGTTTATTGGAAAATAAGATTGGAGGAAAATGGGTAAAACCCTATCAGCCTGCTGGAATATGGAAAGCTATGGCCAACCAGATTGGGGAAAATAAATACCGAGAAGGCAGAGGAACAGAACTTTACAGGAGAAGTCTATACACTTATTGGAAAAGGACAATTCCCCCACCATCACTGATCACGTTCGATGCCCCGGAGCGGGCGGTATGTACGGTAAAAAGACAGGCCACCAGTACACCTTTGCAATCTCTGGTATTGCTAAATGATCCTCAGTATGTAGAAGCATCCCGACATCTGGCTCAGCGAATAATCACGGAAGGAGGGACTTCTTTGGAGGAACAGTTGACTTTTGGTTTCCGTTTACTCACTTCCCGCTTTCCCCAGGATAAGGAACTGGAAATTTTAAAGGGATTATATGAAGAAGAAATCAAAAGGTTTGACCAGGCCCAAAAGCAGGCAGAAGCCTTAATTACAGTAGGAGCTTCCGCAAATGATGAAAAACTGGATAATAAAATGGTTGCGGCTTTTACTGTAGTAGCCAATGCCATGATTAACCTGGATGAAGCGAAATACAGGGGTTAATTTAAACTTACGATATTCAAAATATTAAAATAAAAGAACTATGGATCCTATTCAGGAACATTTGAATCAACTTAATCGAAGACATTTTTTAAGCAAGCTTAGCCTTGGCCTTGGGGGGATGGCTATGGGAAGCCTGCTGGGTTGTAGCAATGAAAAGAAAATTGTAGAGAATCCTTTGTCAGGAATCCTGGACAATACCCATGTGCTTTCTAAAGCCAAACGGATTATTTATTTATTCCAAAGTGGAGGACCATCACAAATTGAATTATTCGATTATAAACCCATGTTGGGCAAGATGCATGGAGAAGAATTACCCGCATCTGTTCGAATGGGACAAAGGCTGACGGGAATGACTTCTGGTCAGAGTTCTTTGCCATTGGCTTCTTCTCTTTTCGATTTCAAACAATACGGACAAAGTGGGGCATGGGTAAGTAACCTAATGCCCTATACCAGTCAGGTGGTGGATGATTTGTGTTTCATTAAAACCATGCACACGGAAGCCATCAATCACGATCCGGCCATTACCTTTTTTCAGACAGGTTCTCAGCAACCCGGAAGGCCGAGTATGGGTTCCTGGATGAGTTATGGTTTGGGTAGTTCTAATCAGAATTTACCTACTTTTATTGTACTGCTTTCCAGAGGAGCGCAAAGGCCTCAGCCTATTTATTCCCGATTGTGGGGAAATGGTTTTTTAGCTTCATTGCATCAGGGAGTACAATTCCGATCGGGAAATGAACCTGTTTTGTACCTGAATAATCCTAATGGAATTGACAGTAAAGCCAGAAGAGTAGCTTTAGACAAATTGGAAGAACTGAACCATTTCCGAATGAAGGATTTTGGGGATCCGGAGATTGAATCCCGGATCGCACAATATGAAATGGCATATCGAATGCAAACTTCAGTTCCGGAGGCACTTGATTTGTCGGATGAACCGGAAAGTACATTTGAAATGTATGGTCCGGATTCCAGAAAACCGGGGACTTACGCAGCCAATTGTTTACTGGCCAGAAGGTTGGCAGAAAGAGATGTGAAATTTGTGCAGTTGTACCATTTGGGGTGGGATCAGCATACTGATTTGCCTAGGGAAATTACTTCGCAGGCAAGAGATACTGACCAGGCTTCTGCAGCTTTAATTAAGGATTTGAAACAGAGAGGATTACTGGAAGACACTTTAGTAGTCTGGGGAGGTGAATTTGGCCGAACCAACTATTCTCAGGGAAAACTCACCAAGGATAATTATGGGAGGGATCATCATCCAAGATGCTTCACCATCTGGATGGCTGGTGGGGGAGTGAAGCCGGGAATTTCTTATGGGGAAACCGATGATTTTAGCTATAATATTAAAAAGGACCCCGTTCACGTGCATGATTTCCAGGCTACTCTAATGCATTTGATGGGTGTTGACCACGAAAAACTGACCTTCAAACATCAGGGAAGAAGGTATCGCTTAACAGATGTTCATGGAGAGTTGGTGAAGGGTATTTTGGCGTGATCATTTACATTTCCCTTTTTTGTCTTTGCAGGGTCTTCCCCAGGAGACCTTGCTTTCTGTGAGAAAAGGAGTACCAATTATCATTACTATACTGTGCTTTTTTGGAGGGCTTTTGATTTTTTATTTTGGGTTAATGATATGAACCACCCAGTTCAAGACCTGTACGTCAGGTAGGGAAACTTGATTTGCATTAATTTAAGTTGATAATTATAAAATCTTGCTCAAACTCCTTTTGATTAAAAGGTTTTTTATTCCTAACGCTTTCTAAAAAGGCGGCATAAAGGTTTAATTGCTTGTTATACTGAATAATCTGTGTTCTCAACTCTGATGTATCTGGCTGGTCAAACATATCCTTATAAAGATACCTCATAAGATATCCTGCAGTGTAGCTTTCATGCCCGAAAAGTTCTTTTTGTGAAACTTGTATCAATGAAGAATTTGACAACTCATCGAAAAGTGGAAATGGCTTATCTTCCTGGGTATTTGCTAGCATAAGAATAGGGATCGAGTAATCCAACTTGTGCCTATCAATTGTATCGAAAAGCTCCGGCCATCCATCTTCTGATTTTAAATAATCTACCGGTTTGCCTTCAAGTGTAGTTTCCAGTGACACGAATGCATTTGCCCAGTTGTTCTCATGAAGGAATTTGAAGCCTACCTGAGCACCGGCACTATGCCCAATAAAGAACAATTGATCATTGGTAGTTAAGGTCTTTGCAAATTGTATTACGCTTTTTGGAAGGGTAGTATCGTCAAATTCTATACCCTCGTATCCATAAACTTTATTTTCGAATGGTAAGTGAAAGTTGGATGTGACAACTATATAACCTCTGGAAGCAAAGTATTCTGCTAATATGAAGTTCTCATCAGATAAGCCTTGGCCTCCATGGTGGTACACAATAACCGGAAATTCCAGCTTATCATGAATTTTTTTGAATTGACTTCTGGTCAGAAATGTCTTTAAGGTATCCAGTACTTGAAAATAGGAAACACCATTATAGTCAATTGAATCATAATCTGTGAAATCCTCAATGATGTTGTATTGGATAAAGAAAGAATCCATTTTTGCAATTAATGGTTCGTACACACTTTGTAATTCATATTCCAGGTTTCGATTCCGAAAGTCTTTGAACATCATGTGTTTAAGATTCATTTGTTCTATAGGATGCCAGATTTGGAGAAAAAGGGGTGTTGGGCCTTTGTAATCATATTGAGAATAACTAGGACCTTCTACAGGGAGAAAGTCGAACCTAACATCAGCGTTATATATAACAGTATTAAAAAAACCAATACCGTATTCTCCCATTTGCAATGTATTGTAGAAGGAATCCCTTTGATTCTCAGAATCAGTTATTTTTTTTGGGGATGTATTACATCCAATAAAAATCAAAGAAAGGTAAACAAACAAAGACGCTTTATTCATATGGTATTCTCATTAATGCAAACAAATAGTGTTTTATAGTATGTTTGCTTAAACCATCTGTATAAATCTAATGAAAAGGTGTGATTTAATGGTAGAATACAACTGAAAATTCAGATTTAGCATATATGTTTCCTAAGTTGGGGCACGCGTGTGTCATTTTCTCAGCCTGTAAAATTTCTTGGCTGGAGGAACTCAATAAACACACTAACTCAAAATTCCTTTGATCACATTTCCATGTACATCAGTGAGTCTGATGTCCCTGCCTCCAAAATGAAACCTTAATTTTTCATGGTTCACTCCAAGCAGGTGAAGCATGGTGGCATGGATATCATGCACGGTCACCTTGTTTTCGATTACCCTATAACCGTAATCATCTGTTTTACCATAAATAACTCCGCCTTTAATGCCTGCCCCAGCCATCCACATGCTCCCTGCTGATGGATTATGATCTCTGCCATTAGTACCCTGGGCAAATGGCGTTCTGCCAAATTCTCCTGTCCAGATGACAAGTGTTTCTTCAAATAGACCTCTGGATTTCAGGTCTTTTAACAAGCCTGCAATAGGCTGATCTACAGCATGTGCATTCCGTTCGTGGCCATCCTTTAAATCACTATGCTGATCCCATCGGTCTGCTTTTACCTGAGGACAGGTTAATTCCACAAAGCGGACACCTCTTTCCACCAATCTTCTGGCAAGCAAACATTGAGCTCCATAACTTTGGGTATGCGGATCATCTGAATTCATGCCATATAAATCTTTGGTGGCTTTAGTTTCTCCCCTGAAATCTGTCAATTCCGGAACGGAAGATTGCATTCTGTAAGCCAATTCATAATTGGAAATGGCGGATTCTACTGCATCAGGATTTTTAAGTTTCCCCACCAGAGAATTATCGATTTGCTTAATAAAATCCAGTTTTTGATTTTGCAACCCTGGAGTTTCTTCCAATGGATTGATATTGGCCAGGGGCACTTTTCCCGCCCTCAAAATGGAAGCCTGATGAGATGCAGGTAAAAAACCACTATTGAAATTATCCACTCCCCCCGGAGGAATTAACCCGCCATCCAACACTACATAACCCGGTAAATTATCATTTTCACTGCCCAGACCATAAGTGACCCAGGCTCCCATACTTGGCCTGCCCTGAATACCGATTCCGGTGTGGAGGAAATAATTGGCATTGGTATGCTCTGGAAAATCAGAAACCATGGATCTTACCAGGGCAATGTCATCAACACAAGTGGCAATATGCGGAAATAATTCACTTACCGGCATGCCACATTCCCCATAGTTTTTAAATTTCCAGGGGCTTTTCAGGATTTTACCCACATTACCAAATTGGGTATCATCCACTTTGAATTTTTTATTGGGATCTTCACCATTTTCCTTTTCCAAACGGGGTTTGGGATCGAAGGAATCTACCTGTGAAACACCTCCATCCATATACAGAAAAATCACATTCTTAGCCTTTGGAGCATAATGGGGGATATTACCAGGAATCTGGGAAAATAATTTGGATTCGGCTTTTTTGCTACAGGAAATAGGAAGTGCTCCAAAAAGGCTGACAAAGGCCAGAGAGCCAAATCCTCCTTTACAAAGTCCCAGCATCTCTCTCCTGGAAATTGGTCTGCCGGTAGCATGGTTTCTGTTCGTCATATCAGGTAAATAAACTCTTTTAAATTAAAAATAGAATGACAATAGGCTTTCCATATTGCTGTATTTTCCAATAACTCCTGTTCAGGAATTTCAGCATTTTTTGCCAGGGATTGTATAAAAACTTTGGCTTGTTCCTTTTCTTCTGATTTTGCATTCCGGCTCAATGTTCTTAAATAAATTACATCAATTTTTTCATCTATGTCCAGATTTTTTTCATTGACTATTTCCTGCGCTAAAAGGCCGGCCTGCGCTTCTACAAAAGGATCATTCATTAAAATTAAAGATTGAGCAGGTACATTGGTTACATTCCTTTTCCCAAAAGTAGAGAAGGGGATAGGACGATCGAAAGTGAGCATCATTGGCTGTAAAAAATTTCTTCTTACTTCCAGATATATGCTTCTTCTGCCATTTCCATCCATAGGTCCTGATCTGTAGGGTCTGCCTCTTCCCTGCATAAAAGGGGTGAGATAAACGGGCACAGGAGCACCGTACATGGTTTCATCCAGATTACCTGCCACCATAAGCAAAGCATCACGAATGGCTTCAGATTCCAACCTGCGGATGGGGAAATTTGCCAGATAAAGATTATCAGGATCGTTGGATTTGTTGCCATCAGGAACTTCCACGGCTCTTCTGAAAGTTTGGGACATCACCATATATTTTATCATTTGTTTGATGGAATACCCCTCATTTTGAAATTTTAAAGCTAAAAAATCGAGCAGCTCAGGATGACTTGGGAGTTTTCCCTGCAGCCCAAAGTTGTCCACTGTTTCTACCAATCCTCTGCCAAACAAATAATGCCAGATTCTATTGACCATCACCCTAGAAGTTAGTGGGTTTTCCGGATCTACAATTGCATTGGCGAGTTCCATCCTTCCACTACCTTCAGAACGAAACTGATTTTTTGAAAAAATTCCTGAAAGAAAGCCTCTTGGTACTACATTTTTGGATAATTCATTGTGGCTTCCCCGAATAAAAATTTTACTATTAATGGCAAAACCATCTGTAATTCCTTCAAAAAAGGAGGTATCCTGCATTTGGCCCTGAAGCTGATTTATTTTATTGGAATAGGTGTTGATTTGATGATAATTTCCCCGAAATTGATTCGTGGCAATAAGTTGGTTTATAGCCCTGATTTCCTCAGGAGAAGCGGAATTTTGAGCCCAGTTTTCCAGGGCAGTATTCATTTCAACCGGTTTCTCAAAAGATTCATTAGTGGGAACCTGAGGCCAGTCTCCATTAAATGCAATGATATATTTTGCCTCCACAAACGCCTCTTTGGGAAGTTGGTAAACATGTTTGTTATATTGTCCGGGAATAATTTCCACATAGGCTTTATGTCCCTTCCATGCGGCAACATTGAACTTCAAATCAGTCCATTCATCTGCCTCTACTTTTTTAGTTAAACCACCATAAATAGGGTCTTGAATGAGTTGGAAATTATCAATTATAATCCTAACGATAGCCTTCTTACCCAGTGCTTTTACCCCAATAAAGTCTTTTTCTATTATAAAATCCGGAGACCTTAAAGCACCAAAAATTCCAGGGCCAAAAGTTTTACTGGAGGCTTTTCCAGTACTTAAGTTTGTCAGCTGACTATTTTTCCCAAAGACAGGATTACCCAAAGTGGTTCGTTTTCCAAATGCAAGCCCGTCACTTTTCCAGCCATCCAGATTTGCTCCCCGAAAATCTCCTAAAATTTCAAAGTCGGAAGATTCAGAAACTTCATTGCTCATCTGTTTTAGTTCGGAACTCAGGGGGAATTTTTGGTTTTCCCACTTGCTGGCCAGAAAGATTTTGATAGAATCCTTTAAAGCGGAAATAGCATCAATATCTTTTTGTTGATGGTAGGTCACATTAGTTGGTTGTGGGGAAATCCGGGTACTTTCGAATATGCCATAAAGGCTATAATAATCAGAAGTGGGAACTGGATCGAACTTGTGATCATGGCATTTGGCACAGGAAACGGTTAAGCCCTGAAAGGCTTTTGTAGTCACATCGATAATGTTATCAATTCGGTCAACTTCTTCCTTTTTAATGTCAACCGGGCTGTGTTTGCCTTCTCCTAAAGTATAAAAAATTGTACCCAGCTGTGATTCATTCATGCCATTTTCAGGGTTCCACCTTACGGTATCCAAAAGGTCACCGGCAATTTGTTCTTTCACTAGCTGATCGTAGGGCACATCCTCATTAAATGCGCGAATTAAATAATCCCTGTATTGCCATGCCCCTGATATTGAATAATCAAATTCATGCCCTTTGGTTTCCGCATATCGGGTAATATCCATCCAGTGTCTGGCCCACCTTTCTCCAAAAGCTTCATCATTTAAATAATGATCTACCATTTTTTCATAGGCGTTTGCACTGGAATCTGCCAGGTAGTTATTGAGCTTTTTGGGAGTAGGAGGCAAGCCTGTCAGGAGGTAGGACACTCTTCGGATAAGGGAATTTTTCCCGGCTGTAGGTGCATTGTTGAGTTTTTTGGAAACAATCTTTTCCTCGATGTAATCATCAATTTCGTTTACCGAATTGTTGAACTTTTCTGGTTCAGTAATTTTCGGGGGAATAAAGGACCAATGAGGTTTCCATTCTGCTCCCTGATCAATCCATTTGGTAAGAATATCAATCTCATACTGGCTTAATTCCAGGTTAGATTCCGGAGGAGGCATCACCAGGTTAGGATCATCATAATTTATCCGTTTTACCACCTCACTTTTACCAGGATGACCAGGATCAATAGCCTTTCTGCCTTCTTCCAATAAGGCGGTTGCCCCTTCAAAAGTATCCAGCCTTAAATCACCTTCCCTGCTACTTGGATCCGGACCATGGCAAAGAAAGCATTTTTGAACTAAAATGGGTTTGACATGAAAGTTGAAATCGACTTTTTTAGGAAGAGTAGAAGAATAATCCTGAGTACATTGATGAAAGCTCGCGCTTAAAATGGACAGGAAAAAAACCCAAATCAGGAGTTTTAAATATGAGTTATTTATTTGGTTAAACACTTTTGAAACCTTCATTAAATCTAATAATACAATTTCCCAAAAAATTGAGAAATACCAAAAAAATCAATATACAAAATGTGTATTTTTCCAATTGGAAGCAATTATTAAGTAAATTTAATTTTTAGAACTTTCAAACAAGATTGCTTGGAGAAGGGTGTTTTGTCCGCTATAACCAGAAATTCCGGGCTGGAATAAGATTACAAAATAAATAAGTGGACGACTGCTAAATTGAAAAAACATAAAAATTGAAAATGAAAAACAAATTAACTGCAGACCTCCAAATATTAATCATTAGCCTTTTCTTTATTCTTCCAATTCATTCATACGCTCAGGAATCAGATATTGAAATTTTGAGGAACCGTCTTGTAGAAGGGGCCTTAAATTTAGAGTTTAGACCGAGAACGGATCGTTATATTGCTTCCGACTACAGTAAAGCAAATGTTTATTTAGCAGAAATGAATTCTAATGGTAGTTGGAATGATGTGGACTATCAGGACAGGGACAACAATTGGTCTGCATTAGTCCATCTGGATAAAATGTTGGTGATGACCATCAATTATTCCCGGGAATCTTCTTCCTATTTTCAGAATGAAGAACTTTTAAATGGCCTGGAAAAAGCCCTCACGTATTGGTATCAGGTAAACCCGGTTTCTGATAATTGGTATAAAAACAAGATTGCCAAGCAGTTTTATTTAAATATTATCGGATTACTACTGCAAAATAAAATAGACAATCAGCTTCATGAAAAGATAGTTAGTGACCTGACTCCCGTTCCTACCATGACTGGCTCCAACAGGACATTACTGGCCACTTCTACCCTTTATCGGGGAGTAATTGAAAGGAATGAAGATCGTATCAAATCGGGAATAAAGGGAGTGACTGATCAAATAGAAATATCATCTGAGGAAGGCATTCAGCCGGATTTTAGTTTTCATCAACACGGTCATTTTATTTATAATGGCAGCTATGGGCTCAATCTTTTGAGAGAATCCATCTGGCTGGCTACCATAGTACATGGGACTGCTTTTGCCTATTCCGAAGAGCAAATTGAAACGCTGAGAAAATACTTTTTGGAAGGAACCCGCTGGATGATACGAGGAGGATTAATTGATTACAATGTGAGGGGAAGACAAGTAGGCAGAACAGATGGAGATTTATTACTTGGAGAAGAACTTTTACCTCAACTGGAAAGGTTAAAAATAGTCGATCCGGCCTTTTCCTCTCCTTATCAAAGCTCAAAAACGCACATTGAAAATAAAACATCTCAGGAAATTGAGGGGAACAAACATTTTTGGAGATCAGATTATACCGCTCACCACAAGGATGGTTATTTTACAGCATTGAAAATGTGTAGTGAAAGAACTGTAGGAATTGAGCTGAATATGAATTCAGAAAATAAACTGGGCTACTGGCTGCCCTATGGGCTTACCTATATTTACCGAAGAGGAAATGAATACCAGGGAATTTTCCCAGCCTGGGATTGGGCCAAATTGCCCGGAGTTACCAGCCCTCATCAGGAATTTGTAGAACAGAAAAAAGGGCCAAATTACACACAGAAAACCAGTTTTGTAGGTGGGGTAAGTGATGGGAATTATGGCGTTTCGGCTATGGATTTTTCCAAAGATAAAACCAAGGCTAAAAAATCCTGGTTTTGGTTTGATGAGGAATGGGTGGCTTTAGGTGCGGGAATTAATTCCTCCCATGAAGCTGCAATTGTAACCGGGATAAACCAATGTCACTTGCAAGGTGAGATTGAAATTGATGGCCGGAAATTTACGAATACCATGCAAAGTTTGAAAAATCCAAAATTGATCGTGCATGATAGCATTGGCTACATTTTTCCAACAGATCAGACCGTGGAAATTAAATCTGATGTGCAGCAGGGTAATTTGCAAAGGATATATGGATTGGGAAAAGATACAGTTTATGCCCCAAGAGTATTTTCACTCTGGTTTGATCATGGACCATCGCCTAAAAATGCCCAATATGCCTATATAGTGGTTCCTGGAAAAAGCTCCGAAGAATTAGCCGCATACGCTAAAAATACCTCTATAGAAATACTTTCCAATACACCAGAATTACAAGCAGTGAAAAATGCTCCATTAGATATGATTGGAGTGGTATTTCACAAAGCGGGGAATATTGAGGTAGGGCAGGGGATTAGTCTTCAGGTCAATCATCCAGCTTTGGTTTTATTAAATCTAAAAAATGGTGAGGTTTCTGTAAGTGATCCGACCACCAGACTCGGTGAATTAAAAATCACATTAACTAAAAAAGGAGCTCATCCCCAAACGCAAAACATTGCTTTACCTTCTGGTGAAATGGCTGGAAAATCGGTAAATTTTTCTATCGCTTTTTCCACCAAATGATAAAGCCTGTAATAGGTAATGAGGACATAATCAGAGAAGCCAGGAAAACCAAAAGCCTGCCAGGGAATGAAAAAATATTACCCAAATGGATAGCGTAAACTAATCCATTTATGGTACTAAAAGTAGAGGCATCTTTATAAAGTCCGTTTTTAAAATTGCCAGTAATTTCTTTCCCGGTATATCGGTCGAAAAAATAATGGTCAATTTTATGGACCAGCATTTCCGGACTTGCCACCGTTACATTTATCGGATCAGTGGCTTTATGTGGATTACTCACCCTGATATAATTGTCGGGGAATTTCTTGTGGAAAGTTTTCAAAAGACTGTCCATCAATAAAAACTGGTTATTCCCATTTTCTTTTAAGGTTTCATCTGATTTCGGAATGTCATAGGTCAGTTCATTTTCTCCTGTGATATGCTGTAATCCGGTTCTCACCATTTCAAAACCCCAGAAAAGCCCTGTAATGACACTGAAAATGGCTATCCAGGTGGCATAAAAACCAAATACATTGTGCAAATCGTAATTCAGTTTTTTGGGTTTAGCATTCCATTTTATGGTAAATCTCGATTTTCTGGAAGCCTTAGTTTGAGGCCACCAAATCACCAGTCCGGTAATCATCATGATGAGGAAAAGCAGGGTAGTCCAGTGCACGATTTCCTCTCCAACTTTCCCCAGCAACAAATTACGGTGAATTCCTTTGAGGTAATTCAACCAGCCTTTTTTCATATCCTGCAGATGAATTAATTCTCCGGAATAAGGATTGACCTGGGCGATATAATATGTACCGGGCACAAATAATAATACCTCTATGGCTTTCGCCTTATCCTTAAAAAATACGGTTCTGAAATCTCCCTCAGGAAATTCTTTCTCCATTATTTTTTTGATTTCCGGTACCGAAACAATGGGTCTGTTTTCCGGAGTAACATTTTGTTTATATTGAATGGCACTAAATTCTGGTTCCCAGGTATAAATAGCTCCTGAAAACGAAACGATAAAAAAAAGGATGCCTAAAGGAAGTCCCAGCCACAGGTGAATTTTTGTAATAAAAAATTTCATAAAAGAATTAAATGTAAATCTGCAAAAATGCTTCAGACAGATTGCCCAAAATAAAGAAATGTAACTGACATCCCAAAAATGCTAAACAGGAGAATATTAAATCATTTTTAAGCAAGTAGATTGTTGGTAGTCGCAAGGGGATTTTTCTATATTGTATTTAGAAGAAATCTTACTTATTTATATATTCACACCAGCCATTTACACCAACTAAAAATTTCATCCCTTTAAGGGCAATTCAATACATTTTTTAAACACAATTCTGCTTATAACTATCATGGTAAAATCACTGATTCTATTTCTACTTTTGGCATGCACTTTTCCCGGGTATGCACAAGACTATTTTTTCAAAAAACAAGCTCCCTTTAATCCGGATATTCCCTCACCAGAAGATTTTTTGGGCTATCCCATTGGTTTCCAGCATACCAGGCACGATATGATTGTGGCTTATCTGGAGAAATTGGCGGAGGCTTCTGACCGGGCAACTATAACCTATTATGGAAAATCTCACGAACATAGAAAACTGGTGATCCTGAATATCAGTAGTCCTGAAAATATCAATAAACTGGAGGATTTGCGTCTTCAGCAGGTCCAGGTAGCTGATCCGACTAGTAATATGAATGCGGATAATTTACCCATTTTTGTAAATCTGGGATATAATGTACATGGTAATGAGCCGTCCAGCTCAGAGGCAGCCTTATTAACAGCTTACGTATTAGCTGCTTCTACCAACCAGGAAATTGTTGATTTACTGAATGAAACAGTAGTTTTTCTCGATCCCACTATCAATCCTGATGGCAGAGACCGGCATACGCATTGGGCCAATACGCATAAAGGAAATCCCTTGGTCGATGATCCTATGGATATTGAGCACAATGAAATTTCCCCCTCGGGAAGAACCAATCATTATTATTTTGACCTTAACCGGGACTGGTGGCTGGCCATACATCCGGAAAGCCGGGGAAAGCTGAACTGGTACCATCAATGGTATCCGAATGTGGTGACAGATTTTCATGAAATGGGTACGAACAGTACTTACTTTTTCGAGCCTATGAAGGTGAATGCCAGTAAAAACCCGATCATGCCAAAGGAGAATTATACTACCCTGAATGAAGCTTTTGCAAAGCATTTTTCCAAAGGTTTGGATGAAATTGGTTCCATGTATTTTACCAAAGAAGTGTTTGATGGTACCTATCCTGGTTATGGTTCTTCTTATCCGGATTTGCAGGGTGGATTGGCTTTATTGTTCGAACAAGCCAGTTCCAGAGGACATGTACAAAAGCAAAATACCGGGGAGCAACTGACTTTTGCCTTTACCATTCGCAACCAATATACCTCTTCCCTTACGACTTTAAATGCAGCACTGGAAAATAAAACCATATTGCAGGAATATCAGAAGAACTTTTTCAAAAGTGCCATTTCGAATGCGGCCAAAAGTAGGGTGAAAGGCTATGTATTTGGAGATGAAAATGATAAAGCCAGGACAAATGCCTTCATCGATAAACTACTGATTCATAGAGTGAAAGTATATGAATTGGGACAGAATATCAATACTGGTGGAAAATCTTTTAAAGCTGGGGAAGCTTATGTAGTTCCTACCGAACAGCCCCAATACAGGTTGGTGCAAAGTGCATTTGAAACTTATAATGAATATACCGATAGTGTTTTTTATGATGCTTCAGCCTGGTCACTGGCTAATTTTTACAATATGCCCTTTGGTGAAGTTTCTAGTTTTCAAATGGGAAAAGAATTGAAAGAAGTTCCGGTCTCAGGTTTCACCGCTCCTCAAAAATCATCCTATGCCTATATCATGACCTGGAATGAATACAATGCTCCGGCTGCTTTGTATTTTCTGCAATCAAAAGGAGTAGTGGCTACCAGTGCCTTCAAACCTTTTGAGATTACCACTGATAAGGGTAGGAGGAATTTTGGTTTTGGAACCCTAGTGTTTCCAGTGGGGAGGCAATTTATCTCAGCCGATTCGCTTCATCAATTATTAACCCAGGTAGTGAAGGATTGGGAGGTAGATATTTCTACTACAAAAACCGGATATAGCACATCGGGAATCGATTTGGGAAGTGGAAACTTGAAGGTGCTGGAAAAACCCAAAGCGGTGATGTTGGTAGGAGAGGGGATCAATTCTTACGAGCATGGGGAAGTCTGGCACCTTCTGGATACGAGGGTAAATATGCCAATCACCAAAGTACCCATGAGAAATTTCAGCAGACTCGATTTGAATAATTACAATGTAATGGTGATGGTATCCGGCAGTTATAACCAATTGGATTCAAATGACATTTCAAAAATTAAAGATTGGGTCGGTGCGGGAAATACACTCATTACTTCACGAACAGCCTCTAAATGGGCAATTGAGAAAAAACTGGTAAATGAGACATTAATTGAAGAAGAAAAAGATACGATCCCAAATAAGGAAGTTAAGCGACTGGATTTTGTAGATTCCCGGGAGCATATTGGGAAAAAATCAGTTGGAGGAGCCATTTTTGAGACAGATTTGGATATTACCCATCCGCTGGGCTTCGGCTACACCAGCCGAAGGCTACCGGTTTATCGGAATAGCACAGTTTGGCTGGCTCCAAGTAAAAGTCCTTATGGCACTGTGGCAAAATACACTGAAAATCCTCACATCGATGGATTTATTACAGATGAAAACCTGAATAAATTTCTTAAACCCTCGGCCTCCTTAATTGTGAGTCCTGTAAAATCAGGAAGGGTAATTTTATTTGCGGATAATCCTAATTTCCGAGGGTCCTGGTATGGCACCAACAGGCTGTTTCTCAATGCGCTGTTTTTGGGTAAATATGTTGCTGTTCCAAAATAGCAGGAATTCATAAATTGGCATATTGCTGTAAAACATTAAAAATTGGTTGAAATGATAAGGCAAAAAAGGAGGGTGCTCACCTCCAAATTTCACTTGGTTTCAACCAATTATTTTATTAGAAAAAGACTTACTTCTTTTCAAGAATATGTCTTTTTACAAAAATTACCGGGAGTACCTGTAGTTAAGAGAGGTTTGAAAATTAAAAAAAACAGACAAACCATTAGGAAATTAACATTTTGGGAAATGAATATACCCGGATAATTCACCCAAGATTTCTATAAAATTCCAATTATTTATAAAAAGAATTGTAAATCCTAAAGCAAATTTCTAACTTGGAATTGAAGAAAAGTTGTACTAAATAAAAATTACCCATAAATCATTTTCTTACGTCTGGTTAATACTAACATTCAATTTGAAGGAAACTCTGGTGATTTTCTTAAACATTTTCCTTAGAATAATGTTTCCCTCACAACTCCCTTTTCTTTCAACCAGAGTAAGAATAACAATATTTATGGAGACTCAATACTACTGATATGAAAATGGAAAAACTGCGGAAAAATCCACTTACGGATGCCAAAAACCTTCATCCTTACCCTGAGAAGGAAAGTAACCCGCGAGCTTATTTTAGTCAGAAAAGTGAATTACAAATTTGGAAAGAATTTAAGAATGGTAGTGAGGTAGCTTTGATCAATATTTACAAGTTCTACTACAAAACATTGTACAATTATGCCAGTCAATTTACCTTCGATAAAAACCTGATTCACGATGTTATTCAGGATTTATTTATTGAATTAATCAAAAAAAGGCAAAAACTTTCGGATACCACCTCTATTAAATTTTACTTGTTCAGGTCTGTTAAAACCAGATTGATTGGCAAATTAAGAAAAAATAAAAAAATTGATTACAAGGAAAATATACTGGATTGTTACGACTTTGCTATTAGTTTTTCCACCGAAAGTATTTTGATCAATCAACAAATAAAAGAAGAGCAGAAAAAAAGGCTAAATGCGGCATTACAAAAACTAACCAGTAAGCAAAGGGAGATTATCTATTATTATTATTTTGAAAATTTAAATTTGGCAGAAATTTCAGTCCTCATGAATTTTTCTAATCCTAAATCTGCCCAAAATTTATTGTATAAATCAATTCATCACCTTAAAGGAATAGTGTTAATCTCCTACATCATTATTTTAACCTACCTTTTCAGGTTTCTTTAAAACATATCAAGAGGCATTTGCAGAGCAAAATCTGAACTTTTTAAAGTTTTTTTTAAAAAAAATAAAAAAAACGATGGAAAATGAAGGCCTGGGGTCTTTTATAATCAAAGGGATAATTTATGAAGTATAATCAATACGATATTGAAGATTTTTTAATGGATCCTGACTTTATTGCATGGGTTAAGGGGGATCGTCCGGAAAATGAATCATTTTTTCAGGAATGGATCAACTCTACTAATGAAGAGAGCAGGGAGAGGGCCTTAATGGCCAGAGAGCTATTGTTTGGAATGAAAAGATCCACTTTAGAACCTTCACATGCTGAATATGAACGAACTTTAAATAGCATTTTGTCCTATCAACCTGAAAATGCTTCTGAAAAAAGCTTGAAAGAAAAGGGTAAAGCACAAACTTTTGTATTCAATAACTTTTTTAAAGTGGCAGCCACCATTTTACTTTTTATTGGAGTGGGCTGGTTTTATTTAAATGAGGATGGACCGACAGAGGAAAAAAAGGATACAAAAACCGAGTGTATAACAAGGAGTACAACCAATGGAAATAAGCTTTCTTTAAAGCTTCCCGATGGCAGTATGGTTAAATTAAATGCGGGAAGTAAAATAACTTTTCCCAAGCATTTTTCACAAAACAGAAAAATATCCCTGGAGGGAGAAGCCTTTTTTGATGTAGTCAAAAACAAACATTTTCCCTTCATTGTGAACACGGAAAAATTAAAGATTAAAGTTTTGGGGACCTCATTTAATGTAAAGTCCTTTCCGCAGGAAGAAACAGTGGAGGTTGCGGTACTCTCCGGTAAGGTAATGACCTCTGGAAATGAGGAATCAGAAATGGAATTTAGTGAGGTATTAACTCCAAATGAGGTTATTTCTTTCAGAAAGAAAACAGGTCAGTATCAAAAGGTATTCGTAGAGAATTTAAAAATTTATTGGAAGGATAACATTCTTGTATTTAAAAATGCAGCTTTTCATGACGTAATCAAGGAGCTGGAAAGATGGTATGGGTATGAATTTATATTTCCCGGTGGAGATTTCCACGATATTCCGGGAAAAATAAACGGTACTTTTTCAGATAAATCCCTGGAAAAAGTAATTGAAGGTTTGCAGTATTCCCTGAAGTTTAAGGCAAAAATTAACACGCAAAAAAAACAGGTCATTATACATAAAACTGAAACTTAATATGAACAGCAGCTAAAAAAAACGGAGCCCTGAGGCTCCGAGATTTGATTTTTTTCAATTGCTCTAATTTGATTGGTCGTCAGACGAGCAATGGAAAATAAGCAGAAAAATTTTCCCACTTAACATTTAAAGATATGAAATTGAAACTACTAAGACAAATTTGGTATATGTCTAAATTAAGTTTTTACGGGTTCATTCTCCAACTGACATTTTTTAATTTTTTGTCGGCTGAGAATACATCCGCACAGGTCAAAAGCATCGAAGATGTTTATCTGAACATTGATGCAGAAAACGAGCAGCTCAAACAAGTGTTTTCTAAAATTGAAGAGAATACCGGTTTTAGCTTTACTTATAGTGGCGAATTGGTGAATGACCGATTCAGGATAAATGCCAATCAAAAGAATGTCTCCCTGGCCAACCTTTTAAGAAGCATTTCCAAAGAAACTGGTTTGGGTTTTAAAAGAATTAACGAAAACATTTATGTAACCAAAAGGAAAATAGGTCAGCCTAAAATCAGGGAAGAAATAGAGGAATCCCTATTCCAAACAGTTATTTCCGGATCAGTATCTGCCTCCGGAACTGATGAACCTTTACCAGGGGTAAGTATTATCGTGAAAGGCTCGAGCACCGGTACGACCACTGATATTGATGGGAATTATAAAATTTCTGTTTCAGTGGAAAATGCTATTTTGGTCTATTCCTACATTGGCTATGTAACCCAGGAGGTTACCGTAGGCAACCAATCTTCCATCAATGTACAGTTGGAAGAAGATCTTCAACAATTGAAGGAAGTAGTGGTAGTTGGATACGGTACTCAGGAAAGAAGAGATCTGACAGGAGCGGTTTCATCCGTTTCCGGGGATGAATTTAAAAACGTTTCCGTAACCACAGTGGAACAAGGATTACAAGGAAGGGTGGCCGGAGTAAATATTCAGCAATCAGGAAGACCGGGTGGTGCCATGGATGTACAAATCAGGGGAGTAGGCTCTATAGGCAATTCTCAACCACTTTTTGTAATTGATGGAATCCCTGTTATTAATGCTAATATTGGAAGTGGAAGGGTAAATGCATTAGCCAATATCAATCCTACTGATATAGAGTCAATCGAAGTATTGAAAGATGCATCAGCCGGGGCAATTTATGGTGCAAGAGCGGCCAATGGTGTTATCCTGATCACTACAAAAAGAGGAAAAGCCGGGAAAACGCAAGTTACTTTTAACTCTTATATTGGTACACAGGAACCTTGGAGGAAGCTGGAATTGACAGATATCAATGGATATAAGGAAATTTCTGATGCTTTAACCGATAATGCTGGACTTCCCAGAGTGGTAGCACTTCAGGATCCTAACGAACTTGTGAATCTTACCGACTGGCAGGAAGAGGTTTTCCAAACTGCTCCAATTTATAATATTGATTTTGGTGTTTCCGGTGGTACAGAAAATGCCAGATTTAATGTATCGCTAAATTATTTCGATCAGACGGGAATAGTAAGAAGTACAGGATTTGAAAGATATAGTTTAAGAGTCAATACAGACTTTAAACAAGGGAAATTTAAATTTGGTCAGACTTTAAGTGTAAGTAGAACTTTTACAGATGAAGCTGATATTGGAGGCATTTTCTTTGGCATGCTTCATTATCCTCCCAACAGACCAGTTTATGATGAAAATAATGCGGGAGGCTTTTCAGGAAACAGAATTATTGATGAGCAGGATGCCAATAATCCGGTAGGGGTTGCAGAATTATTTGATGATCAAACCACTCGTCATAGAATATTGGGTAATGTTTACGGGGAATATGAGATTTTGAGAGGCTTGAAATATAAATTAAGTCTGGGAGGAGATGTTATTATTGCAAACAGATATTCATTCCGGCCAATTTATGAATTTGGAGATAGAAGGAACCAGCCATTTGCTTCTTTATCAGAAAACAATGTCACCTCAATTTCTCCTTTGATTGAAAATACCCTTACTTACAGTAAAAACTTTGGAGAGGAACATTCCCTGGAAGTAATTGCCGGATACACAAGACAAACCTACGACCAGAGGAATGCACTGGCCTCAGGAAGAAATACTACTAATGACATTGTAAGGGTATTAAATGGAGTAAATGCGGTACCTGCGGTAAGTGGTACTTTACAAAAATTTGCCCTGGTATCTTATCTGGGTAGGGTAAACTACAGCTTTAAGGATCGTTACCTGTTAACAGCCAATATCAGGCGGGATGGTTCTTCAAGATTTTCAGATGGAAATAAATGGGGTGTTTTCCCCTCAGCCTCTTTAGGTTGGAGAATAAGTGAAGAATCATTTTTCGATAATGTGACCTTCATTAGTGATTTAAAAGCAAGGGCAGGATGGGGACAAACTGGTTTTCAGGAAATTGGTAACTATAGTTTCCAGCCTGTATTGGAATCCACCATCAATTATATTTTTAATGGGACCCTGGCCACTGGAGTTGGGCAAAGACAATTAGTCCCTGCCACTTTGCAATGGGAAACGTCTACTCAAACCAATGTGGGGCTGGATGTTGGTCTTTTTGATAATAAGCTAATCCTGAATATGGATTATTTTGTGAAAGAAACAGAGGATATTCTTATTCCGGTTCCGCCTCCGGTATCCACTGGTATCACGAATGCCCCTACCAGAAATGTGGGTTCAGTAAGAAACAAAGGATTTGAACTGGCGGCTACCTACCGAAAATCTTTTGGGGAATTTCAATATAGTGTTTCAGCCAATTTTGCTACACTTGATAATGAGTTTCTTGATTTAGGTGGAGCCCAACCTATTGTAGATGGAAATGTAAATGTAACAAATGTAACCAGAATAGATGAGGGGATTCCAATCGGATCGTTCTATGGGTATGAGATGGATGGCATTTTCCAGAATCAAACAGAAGTGGATAACCATGCTACTCAGCCAAATGCGGCACCTGGAGATATTCGATTTAGAGATTTGAATGGGGATGGCGTCATCAATCCTGATGACAGAACCTATCTTGGTGATCCTATTCCTGACATCACTTATGGATTAACCTTAAATGCATCTTATAAAGGATTCGATTTTAATATGTTTTTACAAGGTGTAGAAGGTGTGGAATTGTATTATGGTTACAGGTACTTTTCCGAAGGAATGTTGAGAACCTTTAATTTCGAGCAAAGAACCTTGGGTTATTGGAAAGGGGAAGGAACTTCCAACACTATTCCAAGAGCAATTGGTGGTGATCCGGCAAATAATACCAGAGAATCAAGCAGATTTATTGGAGATGGAGCTTATTTAAGAGCCAGAAATATCACCTTTGGTTATAATTTCTCTCCGGCTATCCTGGAAAGTTTTAGCAATGGAGCTATTTCCCGATTGAGACTTTATGCTACCGCCCAGAATTTATTTACCATAACAAGTTATGAAGGTTATGATCCTGAAATCAGTTCTGATACTCAGGATCAAAGTCCGGGTTCTTACAGCAGGTCAAGAGGTATAGATGCTAACAATTACCCTCAACCAAGATCATTCCTGTTTGGTGTTCAGGTTACCTTCTAATTAACCATGTTAAATTAAAATTGATAGAAAATGAAAAGATATTCATTATATATAAAAACAGGGTTGGTAACGCTGGTTTTACTGACCTCAGTCATTATTTCCTGTAATGACGAAAAGCTATTGGATATTGATAATCCAAATGCAGTAACTGTAAACACATTTTACCAGACTGAACAAGATGCTTTGTTGGGACTTACCTCAGTTTATGCCTCCTGGCAGGCCAGAGGCTTATGTAACCGAATGTATTTTTTTGGTAATGATATGCCTACTGATGAAAGTCTTGGAACCAACAACCTCCAGGCTGTTTTAAGACAGATGCTGGATTACAGCTGGGAGTCGGACAATACAGTAATCTTTGAAATGTGGCGGGATTATTACCAGGGTGTTTCCAGGGCTAATAGGTTCCTGGCAGGGGTTGCAGATATTGAAATGGACGAAACTCTTAAGAACAGATTAATTGCTGAAGCAAGATTTTTAAGAGCTACCTTTTACTTTGACCTTACCAATAAGTGGGGAGGGGTACCATTGATTACGATTCCCCCGGATGATGCAATTAACCAGCCAAGAGCTTCTCAGACTGAAGTTTACAATCTCATTCAGGAGGATCTCACATTTGCCAAAAATAATTTACCCACACGATCGGAATATGACGGAAGTGATGCTGGAAGGGCTACTTCCGGGGCTGCTGCCGGTTATTTGGGTAAAGTATATCTTTATCAGGAAAAATGGGCTGAGGCCGAAGCTGAATTCGATGCAATAATTAACGGGAATTATGGATTATACGGGCTGGTGCCTAATTTTAGATGGAATGGTATAGGGGAAGAACAAGAACCACTTGCCGAAAATAGCGTTGAATCCCTTTTTGAAGTTCAGTTTCAGGATGCTCTTGGATCTGTTTGGGGAATTGATAATAACGGAGGAGGTGAGAACACTTTTAGAGGAGTAGAATATGCCTTTGCAAGTTTCAATAACGTGCGACCAAGACAGGATTTTGCTGATAGATTTGAATTGGGTGACCCAAGATATGAACAAACCTTTTACGATGACAGTGTAGCCTGGTTTCAGGGAACTTTCACCAAAGAGGAGTTCGGTGGTTTAATTGCCTGGAGAAAATACCATAACTATGATATTAGAGATGACAGGAACCAAAGTTCTGGCATTAATTTCCGGTTAATGAGATTTGCGGATGTGCTTTTGATGGCGGCTGAGGCAAAATTGAATAATGGAAAGCCAATTTCCGAGGTGTTGGAATTGGTGAATAGAGTAAGAAAAAGAGCGCTTGATCAGAAAACCAATCCTAATATTCAATTGTATATGGACAGAACACTGGATCATGACCTGACCCTTTATCCTACAGCGGATTATCCAGCCAATACCACCGAGGATGTGATGAAAATCATAATGCATGAAAGGGAAGTAGAATTGGCCGGAGAGCAACACCGTTACAATGACCTTAGGAGATGGGGATTAGATGATGATATGGCGCTGGCCGATGGAAAACCGTATGTGGTGGGTAAACACGAGTTGTGGCCAATTCCGCTTAGAGAAATTGATACCAATTCCGAAATAAGTCAGGCAGATCAAAACCCAAATTACTAGTGTCACAGGAATTAAATAAGAATAGGAGTTTCGTATTGATAGTCAGCTTGTTAATTCACTGATAGATCTCTCTTATTTTCTTAGGACAGACTTTCTAAAAGTCACACTAGTTCACCTATTTTTCACAAAAAGGATTACTGAAAAAGTAATCCTTTTTTTAGTGATAATGTGCCGATTTTTTTGACTCGAAATCCAAAATTTTTAAATGAATTTCCTCCTGCCTGGAATTGTTTTCCCTTAATCTGTAATATTTATTCACCTCCAGGTTTTGGAAAATTTGAGGGTTTTCATTTCCAGTCCAAAAAACACTCAATTGTTTAATTTTTCTAGCCAGTCCCAACCCGATGTGCTGTCGGAGAGGATTACTGCCAAAGCTCCCACCCGAGTTTACATCTCTGTAAATTTTCCTTATGCCTGTTGAATCTTCTATCTCAATCTCTATTCTGCAACCAATCCCAAACCGGTTGGAGGTTTCCCCAACCAGGGAAATCATCACCCAGTTGTTTTCCTCCGGAGTTCCTGCTATCGGATTCTGGTAAAAAGTATTTTGATAGACATCGCCTTCAAAAGCTCCTCCCATGGAAATAAGTACATCCTGGTCACCATCATGATCCAGATCGGCAAAGGCCACGCCATGTCCTTTCTGAATGTTTCCAAACCCTCCGGCAGTAGTTACATCCTGAAAAGCTTCTCCATCCTTGTTGCGAAACATCTTATTTGGCATAATGGTATTCAATTCTATATTTCCAGTTCCCAAATACATATCCAGAAACCCATCGTTATCCAGATCTCCAAAATTTGCCCCCATGGCATAAATAATTCTATTCAGGTTGGTTGCTTCGCTGACATTTTGAAAAGTGCCATCCCCATTATTTTTATATAAAAATCCCTTTTCTGCCTGATGAGCTATCCCCGAATATTCCAGGGCAATGTCCTTGATGATACTTCCTCTGAATTCTCCTCTGAAATAACTTGAAGCAAAAATATCCGGATGACCATCATTATTGTAATCCCAAAACCAGGTGGAAAAAGTAGAATTTTGCCCACCTAGCCCTGCCTCTCTGGTAACATCGGTAAAAGTCAATTCGCCATTTTCATTTACCCCATTATTTCTGAACAAAAAATTCTGGGCCTTTTTAAATACCCCAGTAGAAACATAAATATCCTGCCAGCCATCATTATTATAATCCCCGGATGTCACTCCTTTAATGTAATAGGAAGATAATCTAAACCCTGCCTTATTGACAAGCAAACCCGCTGAACTGGCTTTATCGCTAAAAGTCCCATCCTGATTGTTGAGGAATAATTCACTGAAATGAAAGCCTTCATTTGTTCCGTTAGATTCATTCCCAATAAATAAATCCAGCCAGCCATCATTGTTAAAATCATTCCAGGTGGCGGACTGGGTAGGATGGTATGACAAAAGCCCTGAAGAAATGGTTACATCACTAAAAGTATTGTCTCCATTATTTTTAAGCAAAGAATTGGGTTGCTTGCCAAATTCATTGAGCCATGCCCCCCTAAGGATGAAAATATCCAGGAATCCATCATTGTTATAATCGGCCTGAATCATGTTTAACCCTCCGGTAATTTCCTGAATTCCCGCCTGTAGAGTGAGGTCGGAGAAGGTTCCATCTCCATTGTTATTTAAATAATGCAACTGATCATCCGGACCCCATTCCGAAACCATAATATCCAGCAATTCATCATTATCGAAATCATCCACAATTAACCCACCGGCTAATCCTCTGAAATCAAACCCAATGTTTTGTGCAATATCGGTAAACGGGGGAAGCGGATAGTCAGATGCAAATGCAGAAAGTGGAATTAGCCAGTCTGAAGGAACCTGTTCCGGATATTTCCCCAATGTCATATAAGCGATATTCAAAAGCCACCTGGTAGCAAAATCATTAGGTTCATTTTTCAGGATTTGTGTAAAAGTTTCTATCGCCATTTCGGAACCTTCCTGTTTGGTATGAAAACCTTCATGGGAAATGGGAATGATACAGGAAGCTGAAGTATGGTTTAAGATACAATTTTCCTGTTCACCAATCCTCAGATAGCTCAATCCAAGATAGAAAGGAATTTTCCGGATTTTATCCATGAATAATCCCGACTTTAATAAACGCTCCTTTTTTTCCTGTTGGAGCTGGTTGAAAATTTGAGCTGCCTCATGAGAATGACCGGCTCTTAGTAAATTGATGGCTTTTTCATATAATAAGGGGAATTTTTGTTCCTCAGCGGAAACAGCTAATAAACTATCCAAATATTTAATTCTTGAAGAATTGGCAAATAGGTTCTGACCATTTTCAAAATTCAGATTCACTTCCTTCAAAATTTCCGTCATTTCTTTGTGATTACTCTGGTCCGATTCCTCATTAGTGGTCATACAGGCTGAAAAAACGAATATGGAAAATAGCAATAATTGTAATTGAGGGAAAGATGTGGCTCTTAAAAAGTTTTGGTGCATTTCATAGAATTAGATAGTATCAGTATAAAAATACATATAATACCTAAGGATAATAAAAGAATTATGGTAAAATGGTTTGCTGGTTTGCAATGAAAAAATGCCCCTTTCCGATCAGGAAAGAGGCATTTAACAATTTACTTAAAAATTAACTCCAGAGTCTGTCCCAGGCTCGGATTTCATTCCATTCAGGAGTAGGAGCGAATAATTTTTCCCCTTTGATCAGGTACTTTTTCACCATTTCCTCATTCAATTCCACCCCAATTCCCGGTTTTTCCGGAACGGTTACATAACCATCTTTTACAATCGGGCCGTCAAATCCGGTGACCAGATTCTCCCAGTCTTTTTTGTCTACGGCATGGTGCTCCAGCCACATAAAGTTTTCAGTTGCAGCTGCACTATGTACACAACCCAGGAAGGATATTGGACCTGCCGCATGATGATGCATGAACCCAATGCCATGTTTTGAAGCAAAATCACCAATACGTTTGGTTTCTAAAATACCTCCGGCTGTATTGGGATCGGGATGTACAATATCTACCGATCGGGTAGTGATTAATTTTTCAAAACCGCCTTCCAGCATATAAATATCTTCACCAGTCTGAGTAGGTGTAGTAGAAGACATGGTGATTTCTTTCCATTGTTCATCCATTTGCCAAGGGATAATATCTTCAATATAAGCCAGGTTATATGGCTCGGCTGCCCGGGCAATTTTTATGGCTTCATTTACCCCAAAATGTCCCCAATGGTCGGTACCCATTGGCACATCATACCCAATTTTCGATCGCATTACATCCAGATATTCCATCAGTTTATCCAGTCCCTTTTCTGTGATTTGTACCCTGGTAAACGGATGTTTGGTTTTGTTGTAATCGGTATAATCATATTGATAAGGATTATACTTGGCATCCGGAGAATTGATCAGGGCTCCGGGAATATCTTTTATCAGATTGATACCAATATCCATTTTTAATGCGGTATAACCCTGGTCTATCCGAGCCTGCATTCTGTTCGCATATTCCACCGGATCTTTAGAAACAGTGGTGTCACAATAAACCCTTACTTTTTCCCGGTATTTGCCCCCCAGTAACTGGTATACCGGAACACCATAGGCTTTTCCCACAATATCCCAAAGGGCCATTTCCACTCCGGAAACGCCTCCACCTTGTCGGCCATGATGCCCAAATTGTTTGATAATGCCAAATAACCTTTCTACGTTACAAGGATTTTCTCCAAGCAATCTGCTTTTTAGAAATAAAGCGTATTCTTTGGCTGCTCCATCTCTTACATCTCCGTGTCCAATAATTCCCTGATTGGTATAAATTCTCACAATTGGAGTTCTGAAAACCACATCTCCCCCGATTTCTGCTATTCGCATGTCGGTGATTTTTAGTTCTGAAGGACTGGAATGCCGGCTAACGTTTTGAGTAGCATATGCTACCTGGTCCTGAATAGAAGCCATGCCTAATCCAGCCAGACTCAAACCTCCTAATCCTGCTTTTTTGAAAAAAGAACGTCTGTTTTTAGTCTGTTGTTCTTTTTCTTCCTTTACGGTGCTTCCAAAAATTCTCTGTAGTTTTTTGTTTTTGTATATCATAGTACTGCTTTATAAAATTGATTTAAATATGTTCGGTAAAAGGTCTTTCCCTAAAAGAATTTTTCACAGGAATTTTCGGGAAAGAAATGGAATTCAAAAAATTGACTCACCTCAATTAGACATTAATTAATTTGGCTTATTTAGCATTTAACAAGCTCTGATTTTCTAAAAAAGGATTCAATAAAAAGTTATCTTATTCAGGATATTTGCTGGTTGAATTTGAGTAGATATAAAAAATCTGAATTTTGCCTAAGGGCGGGAAAAGCATCAATTTATGCTCCTCCTGCTTTTTCCAAAAAGTACCCTTTTTTGGAGAAAATATCAATTAAAACCACAAATTAAATTGTGGGCAAAACATGGTCTATCTTTCAGCTATAAGAGCCTTTAGTTGTGATAATGTATATAAAGAGAAGTGGCTTTTTTTGCTCAATGAGGAATTTATAAGTATTGGAAGGGAAATTCCGGATTTAAAAAGAGAACAGTGCAGTTATTTCCCCAACATGGAGGCAATTGGTTTTAAATTTTCACTGTAGGAAAAGACTACTTTTATCACCGCAATGATTGGGACAGCTAATATCAAACCGATCAATCCCCACAATTGTCCAAATGCCAGCAATCCAAAAATAACTGCAAGGGCATTTAAGTCTACCTGTGCACCCACAATTTTTGGGGTAATTAAATTACCCTCCAGAAACTGAACCAGCCAGTAAATTCCAACTACTCCGGCAGGATACCAGAGGGAATCTTTCGTGACAAGGGCAATTAAAACAGGTATTAGCCCTCCAACCACCACACCGACATAGGGAATAACAGTGAGCAATGCAGAAAAAACACCTAAAAGAATGGAATATTTGATTCCCAAAGCCAATAGTCCGATAGAATTCAACACGGCTATGATACTAATTACGATCAGCAAACCCAGAAAATACTGCTGTACGGTTTCTTTTATCTCTACTATAATGGTTTTTATTTTTTTACATTTCTCTGATGGGAAAAAGTCCAGAAAGGCATTTTTGAATTTATTTCTGTATAGTAACAGCAGAAAACAATAGATGGGCACAAGGGTGAGAAAGGATATTAAACCTGAGGTGGCACCAAAAAATTTGGAGAGATATTTACTACCGGAACTCATTAAACCAGAAGAGTTATTTTGGAGAAAACTGACAGGGTCTTTGACCTCAAGGCCTAATTGTTGGTTCAAATCCTGATAAAAATTCCCAGCGCTTTTTTCTATTTTGTCCTGAAGGTTAGGGAAATCCTCCAGAAAGTTATTGAATTGGGAAATAAAAAAGAAGGAAATAATCCCAACCAAGACAGTTGACATAAGTAAAACAGCAAGGATAGATATTATCCGGTTGATTTTCCAGGATTCCAGCTTCTGGCAAATGGGTAATAATAAAAGGGAAATAATGGCCGCAAAAACAAGAGGTGTTAATAGTGAGCTAAGGAAATATAGTCCCACTATTAACAATGCTGAGATAAATAGGATTTTACTCACTAAATTAACCTGCTTGTGATTTATCATTTTTGAAGCCAGATTGAAAGGGTTATTGGGGAAAAATTAATTAATAAGGATTTTAATAGGATTCAACTTCTTGAATATCATTTTCCAAAATCTGTTCAAATCTCGGTAAATCATTTTTTACAATATCCCATACTGGTCCGTGATCCAATTCAGCTTCCTGGTGATATCGGGCATTTCTAAAACTTGACATAATTTTATAAATCTCCTGGTTATCCAGAGTTGATAGATTTAGGTTGATCACTTCCTGAGCGGCCTGCCCAATTTCCTGTATTTGGGAATACAGCATTTCTTTCATTTGTTCATTTTGTTGAAATTCCTCAAAAGAAACCCCATTTGTTTCTGCCAGGGTCTGGTGAATTATTTGTAAAATGAAATTTTGATGTTGATATAATTCAGTTTTATGTTCCATGATTTTGATTTATTTTTTCTTGGTTTTACCTGAGAAGTTCAAAGATTTGTGCCAGTTGCCCAAAAGAGGCTTTAAAGGGGAGGAAATCACTTTGTTTTAATTCTGGATTTTGGTTTGCTGTAAAGTTTGAAGATTTGATACAACAATCAATCTGGTTAATCACGGAATTACTTACAAATAATTGAAAGTCAGTGTATTGATTAGTGAATTAGGAATAAGGAAAATGTGATAATTTCCAATTTTATGGGATTGAAAACAATAAAATACCAAAAATCAAAAACTAAAAATAGCAGGTAATCTGGGGAGAGGCTAAATTTTTAAAATCGTGGAATTTTACCTTCAATATTGTAGAATGGGTTCTTCAATAAAAGCTTTCCCTTACCACATGGGCTGTAGTAAGGGAATCTTTTTTAATTTACTTCATTTGATAAAGGAACTAACCGGGCTGACAAATCCGGGTCTGCCATATCTTTGTCCAATGGGAAAATAGGCCTTTTCAGTCTTTTGTAATCCAGTCGCTCCAGGTCCTGATCAACACCTCCGGGGGTAAGCGCCATTATCCAGTCTCCTCTCATATTATAAAGCTCAGGAACCAGGTAACCAATTTTTACCACCACAATATCAGATGCTTTAGGATTCAAGCCTAACCGGGTAAAATCTGCTTCCTTGTGGTAAGGCTTTCGTTTTTTTGTCACGATCACATGAATACTTCCTGTTTTTATCACCACTTCTGTTTCAGCATGGGTATCACCATGTTCAATAGCTTCAATAGTTCCTGAAAGTTTTACCGGAGGAGCATATCGGTCATCAATAGCAGCTCCGGCCAATGCTTCAATTTGTCCACCAACGCCTACTTCAATAGCTTTGGCAACAAATTCAGGCCCGGGAATAGAAGCGTAAATCAGGGAAGGTCCATTTTCTTTTTTAAATTCTGGTCTTTTCAAAATTTCATGTAATGTCCAGGTAACATCTCCGGCTCCGCCTGCGGTAGGATTGTCTCCCATATCGCTAATCATGAAGGGCTTTTTCTCGCTTTTAATGGCCATATCAAGGCTTTCTTTCAAGGTAGCAGTTGGAGCAACGAATTCAAATTCATTCCGGACATCCCAGAAGCTTTGTGCCAGCTTTTCAGCACTTTGAGTTACTTTTTCTTTATCGTCACCGTATGCCATTATTACTGCGTGGTTTCGAGGCTCATCGGCCCAGGCGTAGCCAATCCAGATGGCTGCGTCAATTACACCATCTTGTTTGGTTAAAGGGTCAACTTTGGCATATAAACTTTTCCCCGGATCAATTCGGGTACTGGTCTTCTCACCGGGTAATAAAACAGGTACTGGAATCCAGGCCTTATAAGCAGGCTTTCCTTTTCCTGCTTCAAGTCTGTCCAGTAAATTTTCAACCGCTCTTTGTTTAGATTCCAATGCATCTTCGTGAGGAGCCATTCTATAGCAGGTGATCAGGTCAGTATTTTGAGCAAGGCGCCAGGAGACATTTCCGTGCAAGTCCATACATGTGGAAATAAGGGTTTCCGGACCAACGACATCCCGAACTTTAAGGATAAAATCTCCCTCAGGATCATCAATTCCAACTACACTCATGGCGCCATGAATATCGAAGAACAGCCCATCATATGGCAGATTTTCTTTTAACATTTCAAGGGTTTTGCCCACCAGCGAATCGTAGGCTGCCCTGGTTACAATTCCACCTGGAAGCGCATGAGCTCTTAGAGTTGGATACCAGTCAGCACGTTTTCTGTTGGCTGAATCAATAGATAAAAATGGGTAAAATGAAAAAACATCATCTGCTGTCTTGGCATGAAATGCTTCTTCATGAGTTTGTGCGGGTGAAAAAGTACTGGATTCAATGGCTAACCCAGCAATGGCCACCCGGGGAAGATCTTTTTTGTTTTCTTCATTTTTCTGTTCGCCATTACAGGAAATTAGAATTTGAGCAAGTAAAAATAATGAGATATAGAATAGTCTATTCATTTTAGTTTAAACAGGTTTATTTTAGTTAATTTATTGATTTACCTGCTAAAATAGACCTAATAAAAATCTAATAGAAATTTCTTCCCATAATCTGTGCATCACAACCGCTTTTCAAGTTTTTTTTATTTTTCAGATAGATAGAAACTACTAGGGAAGCTGAGGTTAGATTTATTTACTTGCCACTAGGCTAACCATCTCCCTACAAAAAATTTACCTGGAAGGGGGAATGGCTAGCGGATTAGTTTCTAATTCCCATTTTATTCCCCCTTATTACTTTCCTAAAACTTTAATAAGCCTTTATTCATTTTTTAAATAATAAAAGTGGCCATCTTCAGCACCTAATAGCAGATCAGGTTTCCCGTTTTTATCCCAATCTACAAGAGTAGGGCTGGTGGTATGTCCTGCTAATTTGTGGTCCGATAAATTTCCTCTGAATGTCATTTGGACCTGATCATTTTTAGTGCCTGTATTTTCAAAATAAACGGCATTTATCCCATTCACAATTAGGTCCTGATCTCCGTCATTATCCCAATCCCCAAATGCTAGTTTTCTCCTGCCACTTCCCCCGTATTTCCTTTCATTCAACCTCAAATTCCCCGGAAGACTATCCACCACCTCATTTTTGCTGCTATAACCTCTATGATTCGAATGAAAAATTTTTTCTGGTGCTCTAAGTACTAATTCATTGTCTTTTTTAAATCGCTCGAAATAACATAAGTATCCTTCATGATCGAGCATTACCAGATCCATAAGGCCATCCTGATTCCAGTCTATGGCAACAGGTGTCGTTCGCCACTGGCTTACCAGCGTATTTTCTTCAGGGTCCCACCAATACCAGTCAGGTTTTGCAGAAGTGCCTTCAAGTGCTATAGGCTGCTCCTTAGCCAGTTTTGGTGCTCCGGAAGTTCCGATATTTTCATACCATAATAATTTCCCCCAAACTGAATTTACAATAATATCTTTCAATCCATCATTATTCCAATCCGCTACAGTTAAGGTGGTATACCCCCATTTGGATTCGCAAGGCCCTTGAATTGAACCATTTTCCCCAGCCTGAATTCTAATGATTTCATCTGCTGCTTTTAAATATACAGGTGGTGCCCAGCCAGGATTTTCTGAGCCATCCACATTTTCTATAAAACCGATATAACCGGCCGAATTTCCACAAATTAAATCTTCATCTCCATCATCATCCCAATCGGTGCTAAAAGGAGTGACCAAAGCGCCAAATTTTAAGTATTCTGCTTTTTGTTGAAAATATCTGGGAGATTCGAAAACAGGCATTTTGTCTTTTATAACTCCGGTATTTTCCATAAAAGCGACTCTCCCATCTTCATCCCCAACTATTAGATCTATATCGCCATCCTTATCCCAGTCAATGGAAACGGGCACAATCATTTCCAAATCCATGGTAATAATACCTTTGTCATTCGAAAGGTATTTGCCCTCGGCATATTTGGGATTTTCCCGGGTTCCAATATTCTCAAACCAGGTAAATTTATCAATAAATTCCCCGCAAATAATATCCAGGTCGCCATCATTATCAAAATCGTCAAAATTTGGAGAAGGAGCACCGTAAACATCGATTGGTTTTCCCCCCGCCAGAATTTTGTCTTTTAGTTCATAAGTCCCATCAATATTTTCAATAAGATACACGAAACCATGTAGCGGGCCATTCGTCCATACGCCTTCATCATTAAAAGCATTATCCCATCCGTAATCCTCTCCATCCTGTATCCCCACAATGATGTCCAAATCACCGTCATTTTCATAATCCACATATTTCCATTGATTAAAGCGAATTTTGTTGTGTAGTTTATCAAAAGCATCTCCGGGGAAAAGCGATTTGGGTTTTGTATCAAAGGCATTTTTAAAATCTACCAATTCCTGGCCGGGCTGTAAAACCTTTGGTTTTCCATCCACATAGGAAATTTGAATATTTTTAACTGCATCAGCAATTCGAACGGGCGGTTCAAATACAGGAAAGGCTTCACCTGTTGTATTTTCAAAGAAATAAATACCATTAAAAGGGACATCCTTGCAGGAAACCAATAAGTCATAATCTCCATCTTCATCATAATCAATTGGTAAAGGCCAGGCCCATAACCCCACTCCCAGATCAACCACAAGGTCTGAATTGTTGTAGGAAATTCGCTCAAATTGAGTAGAAGTTTTTTCCGTATCAGATTGGTTTTTCTGAGGGTTGCAGGCAATTAAAAAGGCAAAAGACAGGGCAGTAATAATGTTGTTTTTCGATATCATATTTAAATTTTAACTTATGAGGTGATTGGTTAATTTGGATGGGTTTTTAGTGAGTTTATTAAAATGTAATCTCCCTTATAAAATGGGGCATTAAAAAAGGGCTGCAATGTAATCATTAATTTTTATGAATTCAATAGTATAAAGTATTTGAAAATAGAAATTGCCCCCACAGTACAGGATGCCTTTCCGTAAAATTTCGGTTAGCTTGTGGTAATATAAATTTTATTAACTTTAATACTATCTTGTAAGCCCATCCAATTTTGTTTTAATTGCCTTATTTAACAAGGTGGGAGTATTGTGTCTGGGTACTCTTTGTTGAACTATTGCTGAAGTTTAGGTATTTGTTCCCAGAGCATTAACCAAATGAAAGTGAAAATAAATTACTAACAAAATGAATGACGGTCAAATAAATGAGTTGTTGGCTAAAATGAGGAAATTTGAGGACCTCAAAGCCTTTAAAACTATTTTCAATCATTTCTATTCAAAGCTCATTGCGGTTTCCCGAATTTACGTTTTGGATGAATTTTATGCCGAAGAAATCGTTTCTCAGGTTTTCATTAAACTTTGGGAATCCAGGAAAACTATTGGAAATATTGACAACCTTCATGGGTATCTGTATGTCATGACCAAAAGATTGTCTTTAAACCACCTTCGTGACAATCAGTTTAACAAGGCATATACAATGGATCATTTAAAAATTCCTGCAACAATTTCTATATCTAATCCAGAAGAATCCCTGCTAAATGAAGAATTAGTAAGTATTATTGAAAAAGCTTATAATAAAGTTCCCCCAAAGGCAAAAATTGTCTATCAGATGGTGAAAGAGGATGGATTGAAATATAAAGAGGTCGCCCTGGTTTTAAATATTTCCGTAAAAACTGTAGAAAAGCATGTAGGGAATGTTTTAAAAATTATGCGGCAGGAAATTGAAAAGTATAGGACAAATGCTGATATTAAAATTGTTTTATTAAATTTATTTATTCCATAAAGCTTATTTTCTCCACTCAGAATCTATTTTCCCGGAAGATTTTTTAATTTTTTTTCATTCATGAGGTAGGGTAAAACCCTTTCCTTGTGTCATCCTTTTAAAACCAGGCAAATGTAAAATTTAAATAGGACTGTAATAGAAAATGACAGGCTATTACTTAATTCATTAGTTTGTTAAATGATATGGACGAGGAATATATACATAACCTTATAGGAAAATCACTGACCAGAGAAATCAATAAGAATGAAAAGGAAGAATTGGAATCCTGGCTTTCTTTTTCCGAAGAAAATACTGAAAAGTATGATCAGATTAAAGATTTATGGCAAAATACAAATATCCAATTTAATTATGCACACAATCAGGAAGAGGTTTTTAATAGGATATTAGTGGAAATAGAGCAGGATCTTCCACATGGAAAATCAGTAGGAATTGATCTCCATCCTAAAAAAAGGAAAAATAATTACTGGAAGTTTTCTGCTGTTGCAGCTTCCATCCTCATTTTATTAGTGAGTGTATATTGGGGTTTAGAAAAATCAAAGCAACGAGAAATTTCAGTCACTCAGGTTATAGGAATAAAAGAAAAGAGAAATTTAGCTGGAGAAAAATCAATCATTACTTTAAGGGATGGAACCAAGGTAACTCTAAATTCGGGCAGTACCTTAAGATATCCGGAAATTTTTGGAGATACCAGATCGGTTGTGTTGGAGGGGGAGGCTTATTTTGATGTGGCTAAAGATACTTCAAAACCTTTCATTGTCATTTCAGATGTTTTTAAAACAATTGCCCTGGGAACCGCTTTTAATATCAGGGCATTTCCAGAGGATAATGAGTTAAAAATTTCTTTGGCAGAAGGAAAGGTTTTATTGGAGAAAAGCATAAGGAATAAAGAATGCATATCTGCATGCAAATCTATTGTTCTTAATCCGGGAGAGGAGATCAGGTACATAAAAGAAGAAAAGGCGGTGGTGAAACAAAAATTTGATCCGGAAGAAATCCTGGCCTGGAAGGATGGAATATTAGTTTTTAGAAATAAATCTTTAAAAGAAATTATTCCGGTACTGGAAAGGTGGTATGCAGTAAAATTTGAAATAAAAAATTCCACAAATACTTCCGGGAAAATATCAGATCAGTTTCAGAATGAAAGTCTTGAAATTGTGATGGAAGGGATCGCCTTTGCTTTTGGGTTTAAGTATAAAATTGAAGATCGAAAGGTAATTATTAACTAAACAAAAAAAGGAAAATGGACACCTCATAGATAAATAAAGAAAAAGCTCTCAAAACTGCACATTGGGGAATGGAATCAGTTATCGAGAGCTCCTCAAGATTAAAAATAAATTTTTAACCAAGACTTCTAAGATATGAAAATGAAATTACTTAGGCAAATAGTCATTATGTCAAAATTTGCAATTATAGGATTAGTACTACAGTGTGGGTTTTATTCCCTGCTGGTAGCTTCAGATGTAACTGCTCAAAATACCAAATTGGAAGATATTTCCATTTCGGTCACTTTGGAAAATGTCTCTTTAAAAAGAGTTTTTAATGAAATAGAGAAACAGACAGATCTTAAGTTTGTATATAACAATGCACGAATCAATGACTGGCAGCGAGTAGAAATTTTTTCAAGAGATGAATCTTTACATCATCTTTTAACTTCTATCGCTAGAGATTACGACTTGCAGTTTAAAAGAATCAACAATAAAATTTATGTAAACAAGCGTGATAATATCGAAAAGGGGAAAAAGATATATGATGAAATCATTGATGTAATTCAATTCCGGGTATCAGGAAAGGTCACCTCTTCCAGTGATAATGAAGTTTTGCCCGGGGTGAGTATTCTTGTAAAGGGAACTACAGTGGGAACCACTTCTGATATGAATGGAGCCTATAGCCTGCAGGTAAATCCCGGAGATATTCTTCAATATAGTTATATAGGTTTTTTGACTAAAGAAATTGAAGTTAACAATCAAACTGAGATAAATATTTCTCTAGAGGAAGATTTGGAACAACTTGATGAAATAATAATTGTAGGATATGGTACCCAGGTAAAGAAAGAAATAACAGGAGCTGTTCAAACTGTGGATGCTGAAGAATTAAAAGATTTTCCTGTTTCGCAAGTAACCCAAAAGCTGGTTGGACAAATGGCCGGAGTTCAAATTAATCAGACTACAGGTAAGCCAGGGGCTGGTATGTCTATAAGAATCCGTGGTCAGCTTTCAGTATCCGCAGGTAGTAGTCCATTGTATGTAATTGATGGTTTTCCAATAACCGGAGATATCAGCACCATCAACCCGGATGAAATTGAAGATATCACCGTTTTAAAAGATGCTGCATCTACTTCTTTGTATGGATCCAGAGCTGCGAATGGAGTAATTTTAATTACTACAAAAAAGGGCAAAGCCGGGCAAACGAATGTTAGTTTTAATGCTTCCTACGGAATCCAGGAAGTTCCAAAAAACGGCAGATTGGAAATGATGGATGCTGTGGAGTTCGCGCAGTTTAAGAAAGAATATTATTCTGATGCTGGTCTGCCCGTACCAGATATTTTCCAGGACCCCTCTCAGTACGAAGGTAAAACTAATGACTGGTATGATGCCTTATTGAGGCAAGCTCCTATTCAGAATTATAACCTTACAGTAACCTCTAATACAGATAGATTAAGTACAGCTGTTGTGGCAGGTTACTTCGATCAGGATGGGGTTGTTATAAATTCTGATTATAAGAGGTTTTCCCTGCGATTGAATATGAATTATGATGTTTCTCCTAAAGTGAAGGTGGGTTTTAATTTGGCTCCGTCCTACATAAAAGATAATACACCAAGAACAGATGGGACCCGGGGGACAGGTATTTTATTTAATGCTTTACATACCTGGCCAATTATGCCAATTTATGATGAAAATGGGGAGCTGACTTATTATAACCAATTTCCGGCAAGTACAGGAAATATATTCTCTTATGCCAATTGGGTGAGGTCAGCGGAGGAAATTGTAAACGAAACCACAGAGCTTAATTTAATTTCAAGTTCCTATATTGAATTTAAACCAATAAAAGATTTAACATTAAAGTCGAGTATTAATGCTGAAATTTATGGGTCAAAATATAAATTCTTTAGCCCTACTACCGCTACTTTCCGAATTAACAGACCAATTCCGGCAACTTCCGAATCTTCACGGGATGAATTTAATGATTTATCCTGGTTGAATGAAAATACAGCAACGTATGTAAAAAGTGTGGGGAATCATAATTTTTCAGTTCTTGGAGGCTTTACTTATCAAAGGTATCGTAGGGATAGGTTTAGAATGGGAATGGATACTTTTGCCGATGATAGAATTTCAACTGTACAAGGAGCTGCCAACCTCAATAGAAATTCCACCACTGATGAAGTACAGGAATGGAGTTTAGTTTCCTTCCTTTCCAGGTTGACTTATAATTATAATGGCAAATATTTATTAACTGCAGCCATTCGCTATGACGGGTCTTCGCGGTTTGGATCTGAAAACAGATGGGGTACTTTCCCATCAGTATCGGCTGGCTGGATTGCCTCTGATGAGGTTTTTTTGGAAGATGTGAATGCCATCTCTCTGTTAAAACTGAGAGCAAGTTATGGGATCACCGGAAATAACAACATTGGTAACTATACCCAATATGCTCTTATAAATAATACGGTTAATGCTGCATTTGATAATAATTTAGCACCTGGATCGGCAGTAAATTCATTAGCTAATCCTAACCTGGGTTGGGAAACAACAAAGCAATTTGATATAGGATTTGATTTAAGTCTGTTCGATGACCGTGTTAGCCTGGTATATGATTATTATAAAAAGAATACGACTAACCTGTTGTACAATGTACAGGTTCCAAGAGAATCAGGGTTTACAAATTTTAGTGACAACATTGGAAATATCCGTTTTTGGGGCCATGAATTTGGGATAAATACAGTCAATACTACAGGCAAAGTGAAATGGACGACTAATGCCAATATTTCATTTAACAGAAATATTGTAGAGTCTTTAGCTGATGGAATTGACAGGGTTTACGGGCAATATCATATTACCCAGGTAGGTCAGCCATTCGGGCAGTTTTATGGACATATTGCGGATGGTGTTTATATGAATCAGCAAGATCTGGATAGTTCACCACAAGTGCCAGGAAGATCAACTGTTGGAAGTATAAAATTAGTAGATGTGAATGGAGATGGAGTAATTACCAGAGGAGGGGATGATGATGACAGGGCGATTATGGGAAATCCCTTTCCAGATTTTACTTATGGATTTACCAATAGTGTTTCCTTTGGAAATTTTGACTTCAAGATTTTGTGTACCGGTTCCCATGGCAATCAATTATTAGTCCGTCACTTATACAGTACAACCAACCTGGATGGTGTTTTTAACCTCATGAAGGAAGTAAAACACCGTTTTAGATCGGAGGAAAATCCTGGTAAAGGCTTTTTTGGAACTACCGTTGGCGGAGGTAATGTAACCGGAATTGAAAGAGACTGGATGAACAGTCGGTTTGTGGCTGATGCCTCTTATTTGAATATCAGAAATATTACCCTGGGTTATACCTTCAAAGGAATCGAGAAGTTTTTCAAATCAGCTCGCTTGTATGCATCCATCCAAAATGTATACGTATTTACCAATTATTGGGGAGGTTCCAATCCTGAAACAAGTATGCAAAACAATGGAGATGGAGATGGTGGAAATCTCAGCCAGGGGGTTGATTTGGCCGGATATCCGGTACCGAGAATTTACAGCTTGGGTGCGAATCTAAATTTTTAATTCTATTGTGATTACATAATTGTATAAAAATATAAACATGTTGAAAATGAAAAAAATAATCTTATTAATCGGGCTTATTTGTGGGATGACGATGAGCTGTGAGGATCAACTGACAATTTTCCCGGAAACGTCCCTAAGTACACCAACTTTTTTTAAAACTGAGGCAGATTTTTTACAGGCGGTAAATGGAGCTTATGCTCCTTTAAGGGATATTGTCAATTCAAGAGCTTGGCTTTTAGGTGAGATGCATTCTGATAATACTTATTATGCCAGGAATGTGCTTTTTGGAGCTACCGAGCAACAAGAAGATATTGCAGACTTTGCCATTCCAAGTGATAATGGAGTAACTACAAATACTCATGTCTACAATCAATATGTATTAGATTATCAAATAATCGCCCGTACAAATCAAATCTTGGAGACTATTGATGATGCGGTTTTTGATGAAAGTGCAAAGGCTAATCTGAAAGGGCAGGCCCTTTTTTTAAGAGCTTATGCCTATTTTGAACTCGTGCGGTATTTTGGAAGTGTTCCTTTACACTTAACTCCGGTGACAGTGAGACAGGAAGCTGCTCTTCCTTTATCTTCGGAAGAAGAAATTTATGCACAAATTATTTCGGATGTTGAGGCTGCAATACCCTTATTGCCACCAAAATCACAGCAGGAGGCAGGAAGAGTGACCTCCGGAGCAGCCAGAACATTACTGGCAAATATTTTTATTATTCAACAAAAATGGGCAGAGGCAGAAACCCTCCTAAAAGAGGTGGTGAATAGTAATGAATATATTTTAATGCCTAAATATGAGTTGGCCTTTTCGGGAAATACCGATAATAAAAATAATTTAGAATCAGTATTTGAGGTTCAATTTAAAGAAGGTCCGGAGGGTTTAAATGGAAATTTCTTGTACAGCTTTTTACCTCGACCTATTTCTGCGGAGGAAGTTGAATCTATTACTGGTACTTCTAATCCTCAACCTGTAAATGGGGAAGGCAATAATATCCCAACTCCAGACATCATTGCTGCTTATGAGGATGGTGATTTGAGGAAGGATGTTTCCATTGGTTATATTACGCTAAGTGGTGGATTTTGGAAAGATGGGACCTATCCCTATATAAAGAAATATGCTAAAACTCATTCCTTGCATAATAATCACGGTACGAACTGGCCTGTATATCGATATTCAGAAGTGCTTTTATTTTTAGCAGAAGTTTTAAACGAACAGGGAAAAGACGGAGAGGCGGCCACTTATTTAAATCAGGTGCGAAGTCGGGCTGGTTTGGGCACTGCAACGGGAGACTTACGTGAGGCTATTTTTAAAGAAAGAAGAGTAGAATTGGCTTTTGAAAACAAACGCTGGTTCGATTTAGTAAGAACCGGAAGAGCAATAGATGTAATCACTGCATATGGAAACAGGATAAAAGCCAATCCTTCAGATTATTATTATCCAGGTGATGCTGAACCAAGAGGCAATGCTTTTTCCAATATTTCCCTTTTCTATGCTTTACCAGCTGCAGAAGCAGATTTAAGCCCCCATTTTTGATTACCCTATTCTGCAAACCTGTAACCTCACTTTTATAAAGAAGGTTACAGGTTTTATTTTACCCCACAGTACAGGATAACTATTTGATTAGTTCATGTTAGTTTTAAGTCAAAAGATTTAATTAAATGCACAAACTATTTCACCTAAGCCTTTACCTTTTACTATTAGGATTCTTTTCCTGCCAACCAGAAAAGCCAAATCAGGAAGTGGTCACTAAAAGTGCCCCCAATATTGTTTTAATTTTATCTGATGATCAGGCCTGGAATGACTATGGGTTTATGGGTCATGAAATAGTAAAAACTCCAAACCTTGATCGTTTAGCCAGTGAGGGCATTCTCTTTCCGAGAGGATATGTACCTACTGCTGTTTGCCGGCCTTCATTAATGACACTGGCAACCGGTCTTTATCCCCACGAACACAGAATTACCGGTAATGATCCGGCTGGTGGATGGAAAACCCCCAAATATCCAAGAGAAGATTTATTGGAAAATGTGGACAGGCTGCAAACACTTCCTCAAATTTTGGAAGCCAATGGGTACCTCAGCCACCAATCGGGAAAATGGTGGGAAGGAGATTATAAAAGAGGCGGATTCTCCTACGGCATGACCAAAGGACAAAGGCATGGTGATGATGGCCTGACTATAGGAAGAGAGGGAATGGATACCGTTTTTAATTTTATGGATTTTGCTGTAAAAGAAAAAAAGCCATTTTATTTATGGTATGCTCCTTTTTTACCCCATTCACCTCATAATCCTCCACAGCGCCTATTGGACAAGTACACTGAAATGGACCTTACTGAATCTCAGGCAAAGTATTATGCCATGGTAGAGTGGTTTGATGAAACTTGTGGGGATTTGATTAATTACCTTGACGAAAAAGGTTTGAGAGAAAACACACTTATTTATTATGTATGTGACAATGGCTGGATTCAAAATCCGGAAAGTAGCAAATTTGATGTGGGTTCCAAACAAAGTGCCATGGACGGGGGTGTGCGAACCCCTATTATTCTCTCATGGCCGGGAGTATTGAAACCTGAAAGACGAGAGGAATTGATTTCCAGTGTGGATTTGATGCCTACTATTTTAGATGCTGCAGGGATTGAAACTGACCAGGAGATGTCGGGAATGAACCTTTGGCCAAATTTGATTGGAAAAGATACTACGCATAGAAATATTGTATTTGGTGAAGGATTTGGGCATGACATAGTGGATAAGGATAATCCCGAAGCTTCTTTGGGTTACAGATGGTGCGTGGAAGGGGATTGGAAATTAATCTTGTGTTATGATGGGCAAATCGAAGGCCTGGGAATGTATACGCATGAGGAAATGAGAAAGGAACCTGTTCGCCTTTATAAAATTACAGAAGATCCTTTTGAAACCAATAATTTATATCAGGATTATCCGGAGATAGTCAAAAGGCTAAAAACTAAAATTGACAATTGGTATCCATTGAAGGAAAGGAAACTATTGGGGACATTGTAATGAATAAAACTAAAAATTAAACCTGTAAAAAATTCTAAATGTATATCCGAAAAGGAAATTATAAATCTTTGTGGAAATAGTATTCATGAGTAGTAAGAAATTTTTTATTTAAAGTATTATAGATGAAGAAAATTTAGGTCCTGATTTGACCGACTTCGGTATGGGAATATCGGCCTCTATATAAATTAATAATGGAATTAAATCATGATTTATTTATATTCAGGTTTATCCAGCCATTTTGTTTTAATTCCTAATTAAAACAACTGGTAATCAGGTTATTATGTAATATTGGATTTTAAATTAAAAGAGGATTGAATACAAGTATTTTACAGGTTAAACACAGAAAAAGACAAGTCATAAAGAATATGAAATTGAAACTAATACAGCTTTTACAGGGAGCATTCATTTGCTTAATTTTAATGCCATCATGTAGGGAATATCCTGATAAGAAGGCATCTAATCCCAAAATAGATAAACTTAAACTACAGGCCGGATTCCAGGCTGAACATCTTATTAGTCCTTCAGAAAATGAAATGGGTTCATGGGTATCCATGACATTTGATGATAAAGGCAGATTAATCACATCCGATCAATATGGTACACTATATCGTATGGAAATTCCCGAGATCGGAGCAAAAGACTTAAAGCCAACCATTGAAAAATTAAAAATTCAAACGGAGACACCAGTTGCCGATAGTGTAATCCAAATGGGATATGCTCAGGGTTTACTGTGGGCTTTTAATAGTCTGTATGTGATGGTAAATCACAAAGGTGATGAAAATTTTGAAAAGGGAAGTGGCTTGTACCGATTGGAAGATACTGATGGCAACGATCAGTTTGATAAAATCACTTTATTGAAGGCAATGAAAGGAGGTGGAGAGCACGGTCCTCATAGTGTCATTCCCGGACCAGATGGAAAATCACTATATGTGATTGCCGGAAATCATACCGATGATCCGGAAATGGATATTTACAGGAATCCTAAAATATGGGAAAATGATAATTTATTCCCAGAATATAAAGATCCGAGAGGCCATGCCAACAGCAGAAAAGCACCAGGAGGATGGATTGCCAAAACCGATCCTGAAGGAAAGCATTGGGAGCTTTTTAGTTCGGGATTCAGAAATCCATTTGATATTGCCTTTAATGAGGCTGGCGATTTATTTACTTATGATTCTGATATGGAGTGGGACCTGGGAATGCCCTGGTACAGGCCAACCAGAATCTGTCATGTGACCAGTGGCAGTGAGTTCGGATGGAGGACAGGAAATGGAAAATGGTCTCCTTCCTATCCTGATAATTTACCACCAGTTTTAAATATTGGACAGGGTTCTCCTACGGGAGTATTGTATGGGCAAAATGCAGCTTTCCCAGCCAAATACAAATCCACTTTATTTGCTTTCGACTGGAGTTTTGGAATTATTTACGCCATTCATCTAAAACCTTCAGGATCAACTTATTCAGGAGAAAAAGAAGAGTTTTTATCTGGCTTACCACTGCCTTTAACGGATGGAGTGATTGGTCCGGATGGGGCATTGTATTTTATGACAGGAGGAAGGCGATTGAACTCGGATTTATACAGGGTCTACTACGATAACCCTGAAAATGCAGGCAGTTCTTCACCGGTTGTGGCTTCTCCAACTGAAGAGAACAAAATCAGAAAACAATTAGAAGAATTTCATACTCAGCCAAATTCTGAGGCTATTGAGTTTGCCTGGCCATATTTAAGTCATCAGGACAGGTTTATTCAATATGCCGCCCGGATTGCCGTAGAACATCAGCCAGTTGATCAGTGGAAAGATTTGGTTTATAAGGAAACCGATACAGATGCTTTCACTCAGGGGGTTATTGCACTGGCCAGACAAGCGGATAAATCCCAGCGGGATCTCATGTTGAATAAACTTTTGGAGGCAGACTATGGAAGTCTTTCAGGAATTCAAAAAATTAACCTGATTCGGGCTTTTGAACTGACTTTAAGCAGGTTTGGATTACCTTCATCTGCTCTAAAAAATAAGGTAATCGCTTATTTAAATCCCGGATATCCTGCTCATGATCACGAGACGGACAGGTTGTTAAGTAAAGTATTGGCTTATTTGGAAGCTCCGGGGATGATCGAAAAAACCATTACGCTATTAGAAACTCCTGTGGATAAGGAGGATGCTTCAACCATGAACAATACCGCCACCGATGCATCCGATTTGATTCAAAGAAATTTGCAGTATGGACTGGACATCGCCCAAACGCTAAGTAACATTCCTCCACAACAGCATACTTATTATGCGCTGGTGCTTAGTAAAGTAGAATCGGGCTGGACTCCTGAGCTTAGGGAAAGATATTTCAAATGGTTTTACCATGCTTTTAATTTTGAGGGAGGAAGAAGTTATATCGGGTTTATCAACAATGCCAGAAAAGCAGCCCTGGCTTATCTACCCGAAGATCAATTTGAATATTACAATACCTTATCAGGTGATACTTTGCTCAGTAGTTCCGGAAATGATCTGGCTAATGTGGCAGGTCCGAAAGGTCCTGGAAAAAGGTATAAAGCTGAAGATATTAAACCTCTCTTGGCAGATGGCCTTGGCCAAAGAAATTTTGTGAATGGGAAAAATATGTTTAAATCATCCATTTGCAGTTCCTGCCATATGATGAATGGAGAAGGAGGAATTAGCGGGCCTGATTTGACTCAGTTGGGAACCCGGTTCTCTCAGGAAGATATGCTCATCTCAATAATTGAACCCAATAAAGTAGTTTCTGATCAATATGCTTCATCAGTAATCTCCCTAAAAGATGGCTCTTCCATTGTTGGGAAAATTATTAGTGAAGATGATCAAAATTTTAAGATTTCGCAAAATCCTTTTGCACCTGATATGCTTAAGGAAATTCCCAAAAATCAGGTGGTTGATCATAAACTTTCGGAAGTTTCTGCTATGCCTGGCGGGCTGATTAACCGATTAAATGAAGAGGAAGTAAAGGATTTGCTGGCTTATCTGATTTCTGGTGGAAACCCTGACCATGGTATTTATCAGGCGGAATAAAAATGTATATTGAAATTAAAACTAATTGAAAAACATGCCTTATCGAAAAAATAAAAAGCTATTAATTTTTGAAGTTATATTGCTCATAATCATGATGAGCAGTATGACACTATCTGTAGATGAAGCTGAAAATACCGACCCTGACTCTGCGAAAGCGGATTTTGTCTCCATATTTAATGGTGAAAATTTGGAGGGTTGGGAAGGTGATCCTACCTATTGGAGGGTGGAAAATGGTTGTCTGGTGGGTGAAGTAACCCCTTCAACCCTTTTAAAATCAAACACTTTTATCATCTGGAAAGGAGGCGAACCAGGAGATTTTGAATTAAAAACTGAATTTAGAATTACAGAATCTGGCAATAGCGGAATCAACTACAGAAGTGATCGCCTGGAAGGTGTTCCATTTGCCTTAACAGGATATCAGGCTGACATTGATGGAAAAAACAGGTACACTGGCCAGAATTATGAAGAAAAAAAGCGTACCACACTTGCCTATCGTGGTGAAAAGGCGGTGATCACCAGCCAGGGTAACCCAAATGAAGAAGGTTCTTTAAGGGCAAATGTGCAGAAAAATTGCTGGCAATCCAGGAAAGTTGTCAAAAGTTTGGGAGAGTCTGAAGCTTTAAAAGCTAATATAAAAAGTGAAGACTGGAATGAATGTCATCTTATAATCAAAGGAAATAAATTAAAGCATTATGTTAATGGAATTCTGATGAGTGAAGTGATTGATAAGGATGCCATAAACAGGAAATTATCGGGCTTACTAGGAGTTCAGGTGCATGTAGGCCCTCCGATGAAAGTGGAATATCGAAATATTCGGCTTAAAAAACTTTAGGACAATGGTAAAAATCGGGTTTAATGTTTTGGCATGGTCTGCGGTAAATTCTGAGGATTTAATTCCAATACTGGACCGGATAAAGGAAATCGGTTATGATGGTGTGGAGTTTTTAATTGGTTCTCCGGATATACAGGCCTATCAAAAGTTGGGTAAGCATGCACAGGATATAGAATTGGAAACTACGAGTGTTTTTGTGCTTAGTGAATCCGAAAACCTGGTTTCTTCAAATCAATCCATCAGAAAGAGTGGTCTGGACAGAATCAAATGGGCAGTTGATCGTGCTCAGGAATTAAACTCAGAGATTATTTGCGGTCCTTTTCATTCTGCACTTGGGGTTTTTTCAGGAAAAGCACCAGAGGAGCAGGAATACAAATGGAGTGCTGAAATTTTACATGAAGCAGGGGAATATGCTGCACAGGCCAATGTAGTTTTTGCGATGGAAGCCCTGAACCGATTTGAGTGCTATCTGTGTAATACCATGCAACAATTGATACATCTGGTAGAAATGACAGATCATCCAAATGTGCAGGCTATGTTTGATACACACCATGCCAATATTGAAGAGAAAAATATTTCTGAAGCAATTAATCTTATTTCCCCTAATCTGAAGCATGTGCATATCAGTGAAAATGACAGGGGGACTCCCGGAGATGGACATGTACCTTGGGATGAGGTGTTTTCCAGTCTTTCGAATATTGATTACAAAGGCTGGCTGACCATTGAAGGATTTACCAGAAATGATCCTGATTTTGCTAATGCCTTAAAAGTATGGCGGGAATTTGCCCAGCCCTGGGATATGGCTGAGGAAGGCCTAAAATTTATTAGAAGTATGGTTGAAAAACATACGCTTTAAAAAGAAATGGAAGCAGAAAAAACAAAACAGTTGTGGAAAGAAAAGATTTCCAATGCCCGGCAACTTGGTGGGATTGAAACGGCTGTTTTGGATAATGGACCGGGTAGGGGAACAAGAATTGCCTGGATCAATACCGGTACAGGATTGCGGTATAAGGTGGTGATTGATCGGGCCATGGATATTGCGGATGCTTTCTTCAATCAGCACAGTTTGTCCTGGCTGAGCCATACAGGAATTACCTCTCCTGAGCCATTTTCCAACAAAGGAATTGACTGGCTTAAAACTTTTGGAGGGGGCCTTTTAGCCACTTGTGGACTTTCCCATATAGGTGGTCCGGAAAGTGACGAATTTGGGGACAGGGGGGTACACGGACAGATTAGCAATACTCCGGCAGAAATTGAATCCATTATTCAACCTGATTTAATTTCAGGGAATTTGGGAATGAGCATTTCCGGAAAAATGAGGGAAACACAAATTTTTGGCCCAAGGCTGGAATTGAAAAGAACGATTTCCAGCACACTTGGGAAGGCAGTTATAAAAATCCAGGATACTGTCACCAATGTGGGAAATACGCCTGCACCACATATGCAGTTGTACCATTTCAATTTTGGATGGCCTTTAGTGGATGAAGGAACAGCGATTATCTGGAAAGGTAAATGGCAATCCAGAGGGGGAAAACAAGATGATGAAATTTTTAATGAAGGAAATAATTTCCGTACTTGTTCTGCTCCTTTGGAGTCCCATTCGGGAAGTGGAGAAGCTGCTGGCTTTATTGATGTCGCTGAAGACGAACATGGGAAATGCCAATGTGGATTGTACAATTCAAAATTGAATCTGGCAGTAGCATTGAAATTTAATAAAGCCCAATTACCCTGGCTTACCAATTGGCAGCACTGGGGAAAAGGGGAATATGTGACCGGACTGGAACCAGGAACCAATCCGCCTATTGGCCAGGCGAAGGCCAGAAAGGATGGAAGCCTGATTTTTTTGAAACCGGGAGAATCAAAAGTTTACGAGATAGAATTAGCATTAATAACAGATGAAAATCTTATCCAAAAATTTTATAAAATAGCCTAAACATAATTAAAATTTATGAATAAAAGATTAGCCGAAAACGCCTTAGAACAAGGAAAAGGAATTTTAAGATTAACCCCTACTTGGGTACCCAGGTCATTTTGTGTTCCGGGAAGACGAATTAAACTGCATCCTGATGATTATTATGTGTTAGGAGGTGTTCGTGGAGGAATTGATGAAAGATGGTTTTCCTCAACTACCCCTGCCAAAAATGGTCCTTTGACAGGTGAAAATGAGGGATTAAGTTTTATCGTATTGAAGGATGGTGACAAGGAAGTACAAATTACCCTGAGAGATGCTATTGATGAATTAAAAGGAAATATCATTGGCGATCGGCTTTGGAATGAATACAAAAGCTGGCCAATGTATTCCAAGTTTTTTGATAACATGGGTCCATTGCCGCATCATGTGCACCATAATGATGAAAAAGCAGCCTTAATTGGACAAAAAGGGAAACCGGAAGCTTATTATTTCCCCCCTCAGTTGAATAACCACGGTGGTGATTTTCCTTATACCTTTTTTGGAATTACTCCCGGAACTACCAAAGATCAGATTAGGGAATGCCTGGTTAATTTTACCAAAGGGGATAATAAAATTACCAATTTTTCATCCGCATTCCGATTAGAGCCAGGAACTGGTTGGGATGTTCCACCGGGAATGTTGCATGCTCCGGGTAGTCTTTGCACATACGAACCTCAAAAAGCATCGGATGTATTTGCCATGTATCAGTCCCTGGTGAATGAAGCCATTATTCCTGAAGAATTATTGTGGAATGGTACGCCAAAGGACAAAATTGGGGACTTTGATGAATTAATGGATGTGCTCGACTGGGAACTCAATACTGATCCAAATATGCTGGAAACCAGATTTATGAATCCTATTGTAATAGGAGAAAAAGATGCAGCAACTTCGGGCGCTTATGTGGAGAAATGGATTTGTTACCGTTCTGATGCCTTTAGTGCTAAGGAATTGACGGTATTCCCTGGTGAAACGGTAACCATTAAAGATAGTGCAGCTTATGGCATGATCATGATGCAGGGCCATGGAAAAATGGGGGAATTTGAAATTGAAACACCCGCCCTTATTCGATATGGACAACTGACTAATGACGAGTTTTTTGTAACGGAAGATGCGGCAAAAGAAGGGGTGAAAATCACCAATTATTCTTCTACCGATCCTATCGTCATGCTGAAACATTTTGGGCCGGAAAATCCTGACCTGAAATTGTAGAAATTAGTGGTTTGCCACTAAATTCTTTTTTAATTTAACCAGGTGGGAATGAGCCAGTTAATGGAATTTCAAATATTCAATAATTTGGTTTTAGGCCCACTATTTTTTAAACACATATTTTATTAAATATAAACAGATTGAAAATGAATAACTATCCAAAATTACATAATGCCACCTGGCCCGGAATAGTTGGGAAAGGACCGGATTCAGAACCGCCCATTCCATTCGATACCATGCTTGAAATGACAAGTAAAGCAGAAGTAAATGGAGTAAAATTCGATGGAATTGATCTGGGTTTATTAGATCCGCATATTGACATCAATGGTTCTGATGATGATTTCAAAAGGATTGCAGATAAAATTGCAGGATATAACCTTAATGTAGGCAGTTTGGTTGCTCCCATTTGGGGTGGTTCGGCCATGGGGGATAAAGCTGCCAGAGAAACCTTTGTGGATATGGTAAGGAAATCTTGCCACTTTGGGAAAATTATGCGGGAACAGGGTGTGCGTACCTATGGTGTTATCCGAATAGATTCTGCAGCGAGTCCTGATGCCTGGGCAGCCGATCCGGTGAATAACTCAAAATTAATCGTACAAACTTTTCAGCAGGCTTGTGATGTGGCTGCTGAATATGATGAAAAACTGGCTGCAGAAGGAGAAATCTGCTGGGGAGGAATGCACAGCTGGAAAACCATGGTAGAAACCCTTGAGGCGGTTGAAAGAGACAATATGGGATTTCAGGCAGATATGTCGCATACTTTATTGTATTTGCTGGGTTACAACAAACCAGAAGACAGAATTCTTCCTGAAAACTTTGACTGGAATGACAGGGCTACCCTTGAGGCCGGATTGAAAAAAGTAAGTGATGCTTTAAGACCTTGGACCATTGATTTCCATGTAGCGCAAAATGATGGCACTGTTCACGGTACGGGCTCTCACGATAAAACTGGTCGTCATTGTCAGGCTACTGATCCTAATGGAAAACTGGATGTGGCTAAAGATGCTGGTTTTTGGCTGAGAGATGGAGATGGTAAACTGACAAAAGCTTTTAAACATATTTGTTGGGATGGTTGTATGTTCGATAATTCAGTGATGATGAATCAGCAGACCTGGAATGATATTCTGGCTACCATGATTAAAGTTCGTGAGTTACACGGCTGGGAAGGGTAGTGAGTTGTTTAAAATTGAAAATGAAAATCATTAAGAAATGAGTAATCAAAAAGAATTAAGAATAGGATTAATAGGTTGTGGGTTTATGGGAAGAACCCACTCCAATGGCTATAACAGATTGGCTAATTTTTTCCCGGATCTTGAGTATAAACCCGTATTGAAAGCAGCTTGTTCCCGAAATAAGGAAAGGGTACAGGCATTTGCCAAACAATGGGGATATGAATCTTTTGAGACAGACTGGAAAGCACTGATTGCCAGAGAAGACATTGATGCAGTAGACATCTGTACTCCAAATGACACCCATGCGGAAATAGCCATTGCGGCTGCAAATGCCGGGAAAATGATTCTGTGTGAAAAACCTCTTTCCCGAACTTTGGAAGAAGGTCAGAAAATGGTAGATGCCATTGAAAAAGCAGGGGTAAAAAATACAATTTGGTATAATTACCGAAGGATTCCGGCTGTAACCCTGGCGAAAAATATTATTGATTCAGGTAAATTAGGAAAGATTTTTCATTACCGGGCCAACTTTCTACAAGACTGGACCATAAGTCCGGAATTGCCACAGGGTGGTGAAGGTTTATGGCGGCTGGACGCAAATGCAGCTGGCTCCGGGGTGACGGGTGATTTATTGGCTCACTGTATTGATACTGCCATGTGGCTGAATGGTGGTATAAAAGATGTGTCTGCCATGACGGAAACATTCATTAAAGAGCGGGTTCATCAATTGAGTGGAAAAACCCAGAAAGTGGGAATTGATGATGCCTGCTTATTCCATTGCCATTTTGATAATGGCTCGCTTGGACTATTCGAATCTACCAGATATGCAAGAGGGCATAAAGCCTTATACACTTTTGAGATCAATGGGGAGCATGCTTCAATTAAATGGGATTTGCATGATTTAAACAGACTTGAATATTTTGACCACTCGGATGATGCTATTGTGAGAGGTTGGAGATCGATATTAGTGACTGATGGAGATCAGCCCTACATGGATAAATGGTGGGTGCCTGGTTTAATTATTGGGTATGAACATACCTTTGTCCATCAACTGGCGGATTTCTTCAAAAGTTTAGAAACAGGGGAACCTTGTCATCCAACTTTTAAAGATGCTCTTCAAACCCAAAAAGTTTGTGAAAGTGTCATTGAATCGGCTAATTCAAAAAGCTGGAAAGATACCGGTGTGGAATGGGAGGAATAAAAATTGAGATTCAGTCTTTTAATTAGGTTTAAATTTAAAAGGGATTTATGGGAAACTGTAAATCCCTTTTTTTAGGGAAAAATTTAAAATTTAACCAGGAAAATGTGCTTTTCTGGAATTGAAATCCGGAAATACTATTAATTAGAAATTCAATCCGAATTTAGTTATAAGGGTTGATAAAGCGTTTTAAAAATGCTACTGGGCAAAACTTATCTAAGATGGAAATTTTCCATCTGAAATTAAACCTGTTTGTTTTTTATAATTACAGTTAAAACCTCCTCCCCGGTATCCTTGAAGTGTCAAACCATCGGGATGCCGAATCACTCCAGAGGAGAAAAATTAATTTCCACCTCGGTTATGGGGCTAAGGGTAGGGAATAAATAGACTAAATGAAGGATAAAAGATTGGATTTTCGGGAAGCTTGCCTGGGATGGAAGTAAATTCGGTTTGATTGCATTATACCAAATTTCTAAGATATGTTGATGGGTTTTAGTTTTGAAATTCTTAATTAATAATTACATTTGGAATATACCCTGTTCGATTATATAGTTTGTTTTTTAAATCCTTGAAGACCAGAAATATGGATGAAATATCCATTAATTATTAAGGGTAAATTATGTCAAAGTTTAAACTTCCCCCAATTTCCCCATTGGCAGGTACTACACTTCCCAATTTCCTGAGGGTTTTAGCCGGGAATAAACCTGGTTTCAAACACCTGCTCAAGGTAGGGCTTACCTTTATTTTAGTGGCCATTAGTACTCCTTTTCATTGGTTTGAGCATTTGATATTTAAAAAAAAACAGCGTTCGGTTGAGTTAGCTAAAGCCCCCGTTTTTATCATTGGCCACTGGCGAAGTGGGACTACTTTTTTACATAATTTACTAACTACAGATCCTGAAGCAGGGTATGTTACTACTTATCAGTCTGTTTATCCCAATAACCTGAAAAGTAAGTTTATTTTTAAAAATTTTATGAGGAGTTTGATGCCTGGGGAAAGGCCAGGCGATGGAATGAAAATAAATGTGGATTATCCACAGGAAGATGAATATGCTTTAAGCAATATTACCCATCAGTCCTTTTACCACTTTTTTTACTTTCCTTCCAATTACTACCTTTTGTATAAAAAATATGTCAGGTTTAATGGGTTGTCAGATCGTGAAAAAGAAAAGTGGAAGGGGTTGTTTAAGGAAATGGCAGGTAAGGCCCTGGTGAATACTAAAGGAGAAAGATTAATTTTAAAAAATCCTGTGAACACCGGAAGAATTTTAACCCTGCTTGAAATTTTCCCCCATGCTAAATTTATCTTCCTAATCAGGAATCCCGTAATTGTTTATTTGTCCACCAAGAAGTTTTTTACCGAATTATTTCCTACGCTTAACCTTGAAATTTTTTCAAATGAAGAAATATCCCATATGATTTTGGATTTATATGTCATGTTATTGAATGATTACTTGTCTGATAAAAAGTTGTGCCATGAGCACAATCTCATAGAAATTCGTTACGAACATCTTAAAGACAGACCATTAAGCGAGCTTGAAAAAATATATTCGAAATTGAGCATCGGAGAGTATAATGAACTGGAACCGGTCTTTTCCCAATATTTGGAATCACAGAATGGACATCGGAAAAATGGTTATAAAATATCACGAAAAGAGCTGACCAGAGTAGTGAACAAACTCAATTTTGCCATGGAACAATGGCATTATACCGTTCCTGCAGAGCTTGAAATTTATGACGATTAACTTTCCCGGATTAGTCAGCACATTTCAGGTTAAACTAAGAGCATGTTTAAATTTTAACTGTTTCGTTGCAAACGCCCAATTACGAAACCTCACTTCAAAAGAAATTTTCCAAATAGCGCTGCAATTCAATAATTTTCTTTTGAAGTGAGAACCCAAAACTGGAGGTTTTCAAGCAAAAACCTCCAATTTTAAACACGCTCTAAATACTTGCTATTTGTTCCCCTTTCCAAAAAGCGTTTAAATCTTTCTGGGTTTCCTTTGCCTCTTCAGTTTTGCCCAATTTTTTTAAAGCATTCATTTTTCCATTTAAAGCCATAGCCCGTCCGGGAGCTCTTTTGAGACTTAGATCATATTGAACAATTGCCTCTTCGTAGCGCTCATTTTCCATCAGCCAATTGGCATATAGTTCGAATGATGGATAGGGGATATCCGGTGGACCATAAGAATATTCCGAGTTGGTTTCCAATTCAGCTGCTTTTTGGAAATTTGTTTCTGCATTTTTATTATCCTTTTCCAAAAGAGCTGCCATGGCCTTCATTTGATGGATTATAATATTGGCCCTGTTCAGGCTCTCCTTATTTGGGGCATATCTGGTGGGTCCAGCACTGCATCGGGCTATTCCACCGGCTGAAACCTCCAGCTTAGCTACATCATAAAGGGTTTCTGTTTTCTTGATTTCCTCCCTAATGGCAGCCACATCATTTTGTTGAAAGGCCAGCATACTTTTAAAGAAATTTTGTTGTGCTTTTGTAGTTAGTGCAAGGTCTTCATAATCCACAAACATGGGAGCAGCTTTTTGGGCCCATTTCCCGGTGGCAATTAGTTGCATATTTTGCATGCTGATCAGATAGCTGCGTGCACCGTTTGAAGGTGACCTTTCTGTATAAGTCATCATGTCATCCAGGAGTTTTCGGGCATCCTCATACCTGCCTTGTTGTAAATATCCATAATGTAACCAGGAGTAGGAATGATATCCCCGTGCTTTGTCATCTAGGCCTTTAAGCTCCATTCTTTTCACACTGGCCGCATAGGAAGCTTCATTAGAGGAGACTACATCATTCCACATGCCCATTGCCAGATAAATATGGGAAGGCATATGTAAGGCATGGGCAGCATCCGGAGCCGTTTTAGCATATTTATTTGCCGCTTCAGTGGCAAACTGAGCGTATTTAGGATCATCGTAAGCGTGAATAATATAATGAATGGCTCCGGGATGGTTTGGGTTTTCTTCCAGAATACCTTCTGCAACTTTAGCAGATTTATTAAAAACTTCTTCATCTCTTCCCAAAGGAACAGACCACATCAGGCCCAGGGCATAAAAGGCAGCTACTTCCTGATTTCCCGGATGCTTTTGGTAAAGCGCTTCCATATGTTTGGCATATGCTTTATTTCGATCTGCCAGTTCTCCTTCTCCATATAATATTTCAATCCCTAGCCAGAAATCTTTTTCCAGTTCATTATCCGCCTTTTCAAGTCTTTCCTCTTTTGTTTTCCCCAATTTATTCATGACTTCACGTCCGGCTTCTATATCCTGAAGTCCCCAAAGGGCCTTATAATAAGACATGGTTTCACCCCAGTAGGCCATCATTTCACCCGGGTCCGCTTTTATGGCTTCCTGAAAAGATTCCCGGGCATCCTCATATTCAAAACTGTGTAATAACAACAACCCCTTGTTAAATGGTACTGCTGCCTCCTCCGATATATTAAATTCATGTTGTAAATCTCCCAAATGGGAAGCCTTCTCACCAGAATCTTTAGCAGGTTGGCAGGAACATAAAATTAAAAAGGAAGCCAAAATGGAGAATATGGTTTTCATATAAATTTGATTTGATAGAAGTAGAGTGATCTTGATATTTTTAAATTTTTATTAAAATAATTGGGCTGGCTGGGTTTTATGGAGTCATCATGAGAGCATGTTTAAATTTTAACTGTTTCGCTGCAAACGCCCATTTATGAAACCTCACTTCAAAATAAAATTTCCAAATAGCGCTCGCTGCTATTCAAAAATTTTCTTTAATCGTGAGAACCCAAAACTGTACGTTTTCGCTTTGGTCCGACATTTCGGAAAACCTAAATTTTAAACTCCCTCTAAGGAAATACATTAACTAGTTTTAATCCCCAAATTTATTTCCATTCAAGTAAACAATTTAGCGGAAGAAACCGAGTAATCCAAGAGATGGCAAAATATTCCATACTTATAGTCAAGTATATCCTGTCTTTAAGTATTTTGTTATTGAAAAGGTGAAGGTAAAGAATAAGTTGAGGAATTAAAGATAGAAAGAAAATTCCCCATCCACTAATTTTAAATTGGATTATGCAATCTATTGTGGATATGACAGCATAAATTCAAATTACCGGGAAATTCCGGGAGGATACAGATGGATAAAGACAAAAGGATCAAAATTCATTTCCTATTCATTTAAAGAAAATATTTGAATTCTATTTTTGAAATCGATAATTCTTAGGGAAAACTTTTTCTCTTTTATTCTTCTTGCATCAATTAACCATTTCAGATTATTTTGGGATGGTTTTTTTTTGTAAATTAATTCCTATAAAAGCAATTTGTTTTAAAGAATTGATCCTTTCGATGATAGCCAGTTTTGACCCTGGGAAAAATGTCTTCATTTCTTAACATTTTATTCTCCTTTAGGCCTGTTTTATTTCCTAATTTCAAAACAAAAAATCAAATGAAATTTTACGCTAAAACGTACCTTTATTTTACTTGCATTACTCTCTTTTTTGTGCCGTCACTGGTTTCTTTTGCTCAGGAAACCGGAGCAAAAATAATTGTGGACATTCCCGAAGGACCTAAGCCCTGGAATAATCTAAAGTTGAATAATAATCCTTCTACATTCCAATTTGCGATTGTGACCGATCGCACTGGTGGCCATCGGCCTGGTGTTTTCCCCGATGCCATTAATAAGCTTAATATCTTACAACCCGAATTTGTAATGAGTGTAGGAGATTTAATTGAGGGTTACACAGAAAATCAGGAAGAAATTGACCGTCAGTGGAAGGAATTTAATGGTTTTATTGACAGCTTAAGTGTGCCTTTTTTCTATGTGCCTGGCAATCATGATTATACCAATCCGGTTTTGGCCGAAAACTGGAAAAAATTATTTGGGCCATCCTATTACCATTTTACTTATAAAGATGTCTTGTTCTTATGCCTCAACAGCGAAGAAGCTACCAAAGGTTCTGGAAGAGGGGCTATTGAAGATGAACAATTTGAATACATTCAAAAAACCCTGGAGGAAAACCAGGATGTAAAATGGACGCTGGTTTTTATGCATCAACCCCTTTGGAACCAAAAGGCACCTGGAAGATGGCCGGATGTAGAAAACATGCTAAAGGATAGAAAACACTCGGTATTCGTAGGTCATAATCACCAATATGTAAAATACGAAAGGAATAATGGCAAATATTTCATACTGGCCACCACTGGTGGGGGAAGTAGCTTAAGAGGACCGTCTTTTGGGGAATTCGATCACGTAGTTTGGATTACAATGACAGATGAGGGCCCAATCATTGCCAATTTAATGTTAGAAGGGATCTGGGGAGAGGATGTGGTAACTGATGATGTGGCAAAATGGATTCATCCTCTGGGAAGAAAATTTCCTGTGGTTGCAGAGCCGGTATTTGTTTTGGGAGATAACTTTGAAGAAGCCAGTCCTCAAATTAAGCTGACCAATGATAGTGATGTGCCCCTGGAAGTAACAATAGATTTTCAGGCTAATACGCAATTAATTCCGAGCATGGCTGAAATTACTAAAACCCTAAAGCCCAATTCGGTGGAAATGCTGGATTTGGTGATTACACCGAATCAGGATTTAAAGGAAATTAGACCATTAAAAATGCGGTGCAAAGCGGCCTACCTACCGGAAAATCACCCAAAAGTTGAATGGGATTCGGAAATTAATTTATTCCCTGAAACACAGAAAAATATTGAAAGTACTTCTGAAGAGATTAAGATAGATGGAAACCTGGAAGATTGGGGAAAATTGTCTTTTTCTTCGGAAAAATCGATGTTCCTTGAAGCCAATCCTTTTTCACATAGTGGTGCAGAAGATGCTTCCTTTGAGTTCGATGTCAGGTATGATGAGGATTTTTGGTATATAGCAGTAAATGTAACAGATGATGAAATAATTGCAGCTCCCGGCCGATTACCTGCTGAACAAGATGGGGTAAGTGTATTATTGGATGCAAGACCACTGACGGTCAGTGCCCATGGAGATGGGAGTCGCCCATTTAAAGACTGGATGTATTTTGGTCAAAGTCCATTGGAAGGGGAAGGATTGTATGGCAAAAAATATATGGAAGTTCAGCCTGAATCCGCCTGGAATAGAACCGAAAATGGATATACCCTGGAATTGGCATTGCCGATGGAATACTTCAAAAAAATGCAGGATGAAGATTGGAAAACTTTTAGGTTGAATCTGGTGGTCACTGACTACGATATGGATGGAAGCCATGAATCTAAATTGTTTTGGAAACCTGACTGGAGAGGAAAAGATAATTATGTAGGGTCAGGTACTTTTTTCAGGGCAGTGGATAATTAAGTTATTTTAATTCCTGTCAGTTGAAAAGCAAAAAAGGGGAGTGTAAAATTTATTTAAGTAGTAATTCATAATTAATCGTGTTTTATTTTGCCATAAAAGACTGATAGAGAGATTACTATTTCTCGGAAATAATAGTACCCGGTGTGGAATACCCGGTGTGGAGCACGGGTGCTTACTCTCCCCTTTTGGTAATTCTAAAATTAGCTACAAAAGGCAGGTGATCGGATACCGTTTTTCTAAATCGCTCCCGTCCCATATTCATGGCCCAGTGCATCTGAAATAATCTTAAACTACCCCGGATATACTCAGTACTAAATGTTCTGCTGATGGCAAATCCATCCAAAAGATTTGCCCTGCCTGCTTCAAGAATGTGAGAGTATCGGTCTTGCAGGTCCCATGAGGAAATAAAATTCATTAAATCATCTCCTCCCAGATGATGAAAATTACTTACATCCTCTCCGGGAATCATATTGAAATCTCCCACAAGAAGAATATCTTCCCGACTTTCGTCTCTCAATTTGGTAATAAATTCACCAATTACTTTGGCCTGTTCGTCACGCAATTTCTGATCTCCTTTTCCTCTGCCGGATTTAAGGTGAACAATAATCATGATAAAATCAAAATTTCCCACCTTTACCTCAATTACAAAGGCTTTTCGTCTTTCAGGAAGATTTAAATCCGAATTTTCCAATAAGAATGGTTCGCCCACTTCAATCCCTTCCTTAAATAAAATCCCGATATTTAAATCATTGTTTTGCTTTAAAATTTTATGCTTATAATTTAATCCATTTTCCGCAAGTCCATCCTGTAATTTTTGGATTACTTCGATGGGGTTCACTTCCACCAAAGCCAATACTTCTGCATCCATTAATGTAAGCCCTTCCACCTGTTTGGCTATTCGCTCATCAGGGATTCCTCCATATCCACCTAAATTCCATGCACCTACTCTTGCTGAAGAATTTTGAAATGTATTGTTCATTTTTCTGTTTCTTTAAATGAAAAATTAATGAAAGAAGTGAAAATCATTAGAACTGTTTTGATTTCAATTTCAAAAATTTTCAGATGGGAAAAAAGTGAAACCAAAAAATTTCATCATTAGGCCATTACCCCTTAATTCTGGATTCATATCATCAAAATAACTTTGAAATATCTTAGTGTGTAGAATTCACTTCAAATAAACCTTGTGAAAAGTATCTTATAAATGTAGGGTACTTTTTTTTGTATGGTACCAGTTAGAAATTTTTCTGTTATTATAATTTGTATTGATAACCTGGTACAAATTTATAAATAATCCTATTGCCCCTCAAGTGGCTTTTTCTCACTGGAATTTACAGTCTTTTGCACAATTTTATAGCACAAAAATGAGCAGGTAAGGGTGAGTAGTCCCCCAATGATCAGTTCATATTTATTTTTGGCAAATAGGTTACCAATTGTATTGAAAGCAAAAAAGACTACAAAGACCCAAATGAAGAAATCAATAACCCAGTTATTCTTTGCTTTTTCTATCAGTTTAAACTTTATAATCAGGATGATTAAAATAAAGCTATTGACTAAAAGGGAAACAGTTTCAAATTTTTTCATTTCCTCCACAGAATTTAATTTTCCTGCCCAAATCATATCATAGGGGAGTATTTGGGCAAAAATGAGGATGTGGAATATCAGGAGTATTCCAAGGATAAAAAACATGATGATAAGGGCTATTTTTTTGCTCAAATCCGGGAAATAAAATCAGTTAAACCAGGCTTAAAACTAGCAAAATAAGAGAATTTTAAATAGTGTTATTCAAATTATTATTTAACTGAAATCACCTGGTATAGATTGCCTGATGTTTTTCTGGTGATTATTTACAAAGTTGCCTTATGAAATATTTCCTGCTAATTAAAGATTAAGCTCCTGCTCTTTCAAAAATTGGGAAGGTGGCATCCCTTTGTGTTCTTTAAAAATGCGATTAAAAGAAGATTTGGAGGAAAATCCACAACTCATTGCTATAGAAAGGATATTAAGATGTCTGTTCTCCTTTTTACCTGCTTCGTTTAAAAATTCTGATACACGTAAAGAATTCACATAAAAAGCAAAATTGGACTGGTTTACCTGATTAATTGACTGAGAAAGATATTTTGTGTTTATTTTTAGCTCCTTTGCCAACATGTCCAGAGAGAGGGAGGGGTTTTTGTATAATTTTTTTGTTTTCACCAGCTGGTCAATCTTATTAAATAAATCATCTTTTTTATCCTGCACATATTTTTCTGAGGTAATCAATATTTCCTTTTGTATTTTAGATAATAATCCCATGTTGTGAAGGAGCCAGCCTTGGTAGCCCAAAGTCAATAGGGTAATCCCACCCAGAATAAAACCTGTGAGATAAGCTTCATTCGGGTTTCCGGCCGAACTATCCAAAATCAACTGTAAGGCATGAAATACGATAAAGAGGATACTATATTTTTTTCCAAAACCTGTTTTTTCATCTTCCTGATGAGGATTTCCCCGATATACAAAAAGCAATTGTTTTATTGCATACAGAAAGAGCATACCCACAGCTCCAAAAATTTCTAAGCGAAACCAGATGGAATTGTAAAAGGAATCGGATTCAAGAATAAAAAGGACAAGGTTTTGAAAAAGGAGGGCTATTGGGAAAATGTAATGGTAGGCGATTCCTCTTAAGTCTATTTCCTCAAAATTATTTCGGAGATATAAATAGGAAGAAGCCGCATAAATGAGCATCAATATAATCTGAATATTGAATGAAATTAGTGATTCTCCTTTTGAATTTAAGGTATACCAATCCGTAATGACAGCGCAAATTAGAGCAAAAAGATAGCCCATGATGAACCACAGAGTTGATCCTTTTTTAAGCAAAACAATTTGATCAAATACAATTGCAGAAAGCAAGATCAGTTCTGCGAAAATTACAAGCAGTTCCATGCGGTGAATTTATATCATCTTCTTCATTTTTCCCTATAATGGGACGTCTCAATTCAGGAAATAGTACCTCTTTTCCCGCATTGGTCCCATATCACATCATTTTTCCCGTTTGATTTGGAAAAAAAACGATGAAAAATTCAATTTTTATTCTGCTTATTTCAATACTGCTTTCCAATTGTAGGGAGCCGGAGTTATCACTGCCAGAAAATTTTATAGATGAATCTTTCTGGGTGGAAATCGATGGAGCACATTTATTTACATCAGCCAGGGGGAATATGTCTACAGATTTGGTAATCATAAATGTTCATGGAGGACCTGCATTAGGAGCTCATCACTATTATTATGAGCGACCAATTGCCTATAAGGCTATGGAAGAGGCAGGTATTGTGGTTTATTACGACCAGAGAGGTGTGGGGCTTTCCACTGGTAGTTTCGGAAAGGAAAAATATACGATGGAACAATTTACAATTGATTTGGACCAGGTTGTGGATGTGGTCAGGTTAAAGTTCGGAAAGAACAATAAAATCTTCCTTTTTGGAAGAAGCTGGGGAGGAAAACTTACCACTAATTATTTGTTAGATCCAAAAAAGCAAGAAAAAATAACAGGCTGGATTAGTACAAATGGAGCTCACGATCTTCCTTTAATGAGGGGCAAAGGGAAGACGATGTTGCTGGATGTAGCCAATGAACAGATTTCAAAAGGTAACTCTCCAAATGATTGGAAAACCATTATTGAGTTTGCGCAACAATTTAACCCAAATGACACCACGGCCCGGAACCACAACGATTTTGGAACAAAGGCTTATGAAGGTATGGAAATTTTGAAAAGAGATAATCAGATAATTGAAATAGATGAATCGACCTGGTTATCAAAAAATGAATTGTATCACAATACTGCTATGTCGGGAACAGAGATTGCCTGGAATGACATGCAGGATGTGGCAGGTAAAATTTATGAAAAATTATACACCGAATCCTCCATGGATCGCTTACATAATATCAAAGTTCCCACATTATTTATTTTTGGGGAGTATGACCTGATCTGTCCTCCGGAAATGGGGAAAGAGGTTTTTGACCAATTGGGGACACCGGAAGAGGATAAAAAAATGCTTATTTATGAAAAAATAGGACACCTCAGTTTAAATGCACCAAACCGGTACATTAGAGATTTCGAAGCCTTTATTTCAAAGTATAAAAAATGAAATTGCTCTGCTTTTGCAATTGCATATCGGGGAGGTTTAAATTTCTTCGATAGAAAGAGTTAAACTATTATTTTAAATCTTTATCTATAATTAAGATGAATCCTAAGAGGTTATATTTTCTATTAATTATTCTTCAATTTAGTTTATTTTCTGAATTGATTGCTCAGGGGGAAAAGTCTGTGGAGCTGAATTATTCTGCAGATCAATTTGAAACACCGGGGGTAAGTTTACGATATCAGCACTCTCTAAAAAATCACATCAAAATCAATAAGAAAGGAAAAGAAATTGAAAAAATGATAAGTCTTGGTATTCGTTATTCCTGGTATCACAGAAAAAATCACCATTCTGCTCATATCCTTTCTCCATATATTCGTTTTGAGCGGAAAAGCCCCAATCAGATAATTGTTCAAAGTGAACTTGGACTGGGATATTTCTTACGAAAACAAGAGAACCCTACTTACAAAGTGGTAAATGGAGAATTACAAACCAAACAGGTTATTTTACACCGAATTTATCCTTATTTCGGACTTGGAATAGGTTATAATTTTAATCACATTACTGGACTTCCGGTAGAGGCTATTTTTCGCCCAAATGTGGCTTTTGAAATTCCCAACAACACAGGGTCCATGATTCACATGCAAATGGAGCTTGGGCTACGGTATATATTCCAAAAGCACTCTGAAAAATAAGACTTTAAAAATATTTCCTACTATTTTTGATTCATAAACCTAAGCACAGACAGGCCGATTAATGCAGAAATAGTAGAAGCGACCAGGATACTTATTTTTGCTGAAGTAAGGGAATCCCCTGAAAAAGCACTTGCAGCCACAACAATTGACATGGTAAAACCAACTCCAGCCAAAGCTGAGGCTCCGATAAGCTGTATCCAATTTATTTCCTGAGATAATTGGGCAATTTTAGTTTTAGCTGCAATCCAGCAGGCACCTACAATCCCAAGCGGTTTTCCCACAACCAAACCCAATAAGATTCCTAAGTTTCCAGGATCGGAAAAACTGATTTCGGATCCTGATAATAGTATTCCTGTGTTGAAAAAGGCAAATAATGGAAGGATTAAAAAATTCACCATTTTTTCCAGGGAGTGCATTAAATAATCACTGGGTTCTCTCAACCGTTCTACGGCCTGCTTTAAAATTTCTATCGATTGGTACCCAATTGTTTTTTGAGGATTATTTACATCCTGTATTTTTTTTATTTCCCGATTGAAAGTAATGTTGATCTGCTCTGCAATTAAGGCGAGGTCCGCATTTTCCCTAATAGGAATTAAAATAGCTGTAATCACTCCTGCGAGTGTGGCATGGAGTCCACTTTCAAAGGTGAAATACCAGAGGATGATCCCTAAAAAGATGTAAACCGAAATATTAAAAACTTTTCTTCTGTTGAGCAAAAACATTAAGCCTGTCACTAAAATGGCACCGATAAAAGGCAAAATATGAAATCCATGCCCATAAAAAAGAGCAATTACTACAATGGCTCCGAGATCATCTGCTACTGCTAATGCAGAAATAAAAATCTTGAGGGCAATTGGTACCCGATTTCCCAAAAGTGCCATCAGCCCTAAGGTGAAGGCAATATCAGTGGCCATTGGTATGCCCCAGCCATTTGAAGTGGAGGCCCCTACATTAACCAGGCCGAATAAAAGTGCGGGAATGATCATACCTCCAATTGCACCTATTATCGGCATTGCCGCTCTTTTTACATCCGAAAGCTCTCCATTAAGGACTTCCTTTTTGATCTCTAGGCCAATCATCAGGAAAAAAATGGCCATAAAGAAATCATTTATCCAAATTTCTAGTGGGAGAATGAAACTTTCATTTCCCAGGGTAGAACCAAAGTTCAAATGACGCCAGTGTTCATAAACCTCCTGAAAGCCGGAATTGACCATAATCAGGGCTGCAATAGTTGCAATTATCAACACTGCCGCTGCTGAAGCACCCCAATCAAAAAAGCTCTCAATAGCCTTGTTAATTTTTTTCCCTCCACTTTTTTCGATGGCATCAAACAAAGAATAATCATCCCATGTCCCATTATAAGGAAATCCATTTATAGTAAGGCCAGGAAAGACATGTAATCCACAACTTTTAGCATCTTCAATATCCCGAAGAATTCTTTCATTGGTTTGAGGACTTCTAAAATCCACCTTAAATTGTTCCATATTCAAGCCCTTACTTTCCACCACATTAAAAACCATTTCCTCCGTGAATTCCTGAGGGTTTCCTGCAAGTGATTGGTAGATTTCTTCTGATTTATCCTGATTTTCAGCAGCGACTACAGCTTTAGCCGCCAGCATTGCTGAGGGTTTTTCGTTTAAATCCGGGCAATATTTGTAGCTGAAAATGACTGAATTATTGTATCGCTTCAGAGAATCCCTTAAGGATTGAGAGGATGAACCTGCAATCTTATTTTTTAAATCCCTGTAAGCTTCAAGTATTATTTTTCTATTGCCTGTCATTTTCTTGCATTTTCAGTTTTCTATATGCAAAGCAATTAAAATATCAGGCCCTTGTTGTTACCGAATATTTAAGTTTTTTTTAAAATTCCTTGTTTCAACTTGAAGAAATTGTGACAGAGTAGCTATAGGAATAGCTATATATAGGATGATATGTCTGTTTTTACTTTCTGTAAATTTTTTCGGCACCATTCCATTCATCTGGTACACCTTTTTTTAAATATTTCTCTATTCTTTTTAAGTAGAATTTAAAGGTGGGATCATTTTTACTTTGATGAATCAAATACTGGAAACCTTCTTTTGCCTTTAAAAAATCCTGTGCCAGGTAGGCATTAATAGCCTGATTGAAATCCTCCTTGGTACTCATTTTTAAGTCGAACTCCCGGTCGGGCAGTCCATTTAATATTTCAAACAGAGAAATGGGTTTTGCCTTACCCTTTACCTTTACTTTGTCAAGATATCTAAAGGAATATTTATCTTTGTTCCTGAGGTTATAAAGGACATCTCCACTCACCAAAATATTACAACCGTAAACTTTGGTTAATCCTTCAATTCTGGATGCGGTATTAACTGCATCTGAAATAACAGTTGTTTCCATTCTGTTTTCAGTTCCCACCGTTCCCAATATCATGTGGCCAAAGTGGATTCCAATTCCCAGATTTATTTTTTTAAAGCCTTTTTGCCTCAGGTGTTCGTTAAAAACTTTAAGGCCACTAATGGCATCAATTGCGGTATCAATAGCATTATCCGTTGTGTTAGGGAAAATTGCCATTATAGCATCTCCAATATATTTATCAATAAAACCCTGATTTTTCCTGACAAGCGGTGCCATATTTTTTAAATAGATATTGATAAAATCAAAGTTTTCCTGTGGGCTCAGTGCTTCAGAAATGGCGGTAAAGCCCCTTATATCAGAAAACATGGCAGTCATTTCTTTGTCAACCTGGTCACCCAGATTAATGTCAATTATACTTTCCTTTCCCAAAAAATTTAGAAATTCGTTGGGCACAAACTGGCTATTTGCCTTATTTATTTTCACAAGCTTTTCATTGGCCAGTGATAATTCCTGAGTCCTTTCCTCCACCTTTTGTTTAAAGAACCTGAGTTGCTCGATTATTTTATCGCGCATAATGTTGAAATTGAGCGTCAGTTTGCCAATTTCATCATCTTTTAATCTTGAGTTAGAGTCGCCTTCAATAAAGGAAAAATCGCTGTTTACAAATTCGTTGATATACATTGTTAATTCTATAAGAGGCCTGGTTATCTGGCTGGCGATTAAAAAACTCAGTAAGATTCCCAATGCCACAAAGCTTAGGCCTGAGATTAAAAAATCCCTCAACAAATCCTGGTATAATTTATCCTTACCATTTTTGGTCATAAATAAAAAACTGGAAAAGGCATTGCCTAACTCATCCACCTTTTGATCCAGTTCCAGTTTTAAACCAGTATTATCTTTTAAACCCAGGACGGCCTCTAGCCTTACTACGTTTTCAAATCTATTTTTGTAGTTTTCTAAAAATGCCTTTTCACTTAAATTCGCTGAAGAATGATTTTCCAAATCCTTTAGCACCTGAATCACTTTTTCGGCATAAATGGGATCATTCCGTAACAAAAAATCTTTTTCATGTCTTCTTAAAGACAATAACAGGGTTTTATCTACTGTTTGGCTGGCTTCAAGGCCATGTGCCGCTTTCCTCATTTCTCCTATTTCCCCAAAATCCTTAAATCCTCTTTCCAACACAAGTGTGACTAATTTATTAAAAAGGCGGTCATACTCATCCAATAATGGAATTAATTCACTTACAGGATCATTAAAATCCAGGTAATCATTTTCTTTGTTTTCCTTAATCAGCAATAATTTTTCTTTAACCTGGAGGAGTAATTTCTGGTGTTTATCCAGATAAGCACTTTGAGAAGATTGGTAAAAAAGTGGATTTCGAGTTTCTTGGATAAAAAAATTCAATTGAGCATTGTAGTCCTCCAAAAAAATTTCATTAACCCGTTCCACCTGATTCACCAATTCAGCAATTTCTTCCCGGGATTTTAAGAAATTATATCCTAAAACAAAGGTGATAAAATTAGAGCTTACAAAAATGAGAAACCAAAAAAACAGCTTATGCCTTAAACTTTTAAACCCAATCATATATGTTGGCTGGTAAAAAAGAATTAAGGTAGTACTAAAATGTTAATTTACCGATTGGGGACTGTAAAGAAAAGGTTAAACTTTCAATGAATCTAATTGTGTAGATTGTGAAGTCATGCAGGGTTAATTTTTAGCCAAATTTTTAATAAAACCGCAATCTCTTGAATTAATCGGTTTCATTAATTTCAACTATATTAGTTAAATCTTCAGTTCACATTATTTCTACTACTAACCAGATTTATATTGGATACCTAAGTTTTGGTTGATCTCTTTTTAATTTTTATAAATAATAATTCTCTCCTAGAAATTCTGCTGAATCTATGGGAAAACAATTCATTTCTATATTCCATTTTATTGATTAAATCCGTGATTCCTTTTGAAGTTATGATTTAAAGGATGGACCTGGTGTCAGAAAAAAACAACCACAGCCAAAGTGTTGTGGTTGTTTGTCCAGGTCAGCGGATCATTGTGATTGAAAGTTTTGTTAATGCACTTTTAGCCATTCTGGCAAATGAGGGCAGGCATCTTCTGTAAATAGGTCTGCATAGTCAAGATCTTTAAATCGGCCCTTTTCTGGTATTGGTGATCATGCATTTATGGCAATCAAACCTAAAAATCTCCATTATTTGGCCCAAATAAATGTGTATATAAACCAATCTTTTTATTCATTCAGACTATAAAATCTGCAGGTAAATAGAATATTAAATTTATGTTGTATTCCATTACCAAATTGGGTAATTTGAAATGAAATAAGGTAAATTGGAACCTTTTGGTAATCATTCAAAAAAACTAAATTATGCCTTCTGTCAAACCTGTTATTCAACATGAAGACGACCGGACCGGTCTGGACCTCGAAACCTTAAAAAGAGCCTTTTTAGATAATCTGTTTTTTTTGCAGGGTCGATATCCTGCCGCAGCCACTAAAAATGATTTATACATGGCACTAGCCTATACTATCCGGGATAGGTGTATTCACCGATGGCTTTATTCTCAAAATGCTTATTTAGATAGTGATGCAAAGGTGGTAGGGTATTTATCCGCAGAGTTTTTGATGGGTCCTCATCTGGGTAATAATCTCATAAACCTGGGTTTATTTGAAAAAATTGAAGAGGCGATGGAGGACTTTGGGCTCGATCTTAAAGAAATCCTTGACCAGGAAGAAGAACCAGGACTTGGAAATGGAGGTTTAGGGAGATTGGCGGCCTGTTATCTCGATTCAATGGTCACACAAAATATTCCGGCTGTGGGATATGGTATTAGATATGAGTTTGGCATATTTGATCAGGAAATTAAAAATGGCTGGCAGGTTGAAATTACTGATCGTTGGTTGAAATATGGAAACCCATGGGAATTACCAAGAATTGAAGCTGCAGTGGAAGTTAAATTTGGAGGATATACTGATAAGGGGTTTGATGAGAATAATCACTATCATGTAAACTGGATTCCGAGTGAAGTGGTACAGGCTGTTCCTTACGATACACCCATTTTGGGATATCAAACCAACAATGCGTCAATTTTAAGGTTATGGAAGGCGGAAGCCTGTGAGTCTTTTGATTTTCAGCGATTTAATATGGGGAATTATTTCGGAGCTGTGGACGATAAGGTCCGATCTGAAAATATCACCAAAGTGCTTTATCCTAATGATTCCCAAATGGCTGGGAAGGAACTGAGATTGAAACAACAATACTTTTTTGTTTCAGCTACTCTTCAGGATGTATTAAGGTATCATTTGACCCTTAGAAAGCATCCCATTGGTCTATTGGCTGAAAAAATTACCCTCCAATTAAATGACACCCATCCGGCCATTGCGGTGCCAGAACTTATGCGGTTATTGGTGGATGTACATGCCATGACCTGGGATGATGCCTGGGATGTGACCAAAAATACTTTTGCTTATACCAATCATACCTTGCTTCCTGAAGCACTGGAAAAATGGCCAATGGAAATGATGGGGCGGTTATTACCCCGGCATTTAGAAATAATTCTGGAAATTAATTACCATTTTCTTGAAGAGGTAAAAGCACGATTTCCGGGAGATATAGATCGTTTGTCACGGATGTCCATCATTGATGATCATGGTGAAAAATATATCCGGATGGCTAATCTTGCCACTGTGGGAAGCTATGCAGTGAATGGGGTAGCAGCCTTGCATACGGAATTGTTAACCAGCAAAGTGTTGCATGATTTTTATGAAATGTGGCCGGAAAAATTTAGTAATAAAACCAATGGAGTTACTCCAAGAAGATGGGTTGTGTTGAATAACCGGAAGCTGACCAGGTTAATTACCGACAAAATTGGAGATGGATGGATTAAAGATTTAAGCCAACTCAAAAAACTTGAATTATTTGTGGGAGATAAAAAGGTTTTGAATTCCTGGAAGGAGGCGAAACTTGCGGCTAAAAAAGAACTTGCAAGTTATATTCAGGACCACTTAAACATTCGGGTGGATGTCAATTCAATTTTTGATATTCAGGTAAAGCGTATCCATGAATATAAAAGACAGCATCTCAATGTATTGCACATCGTTACCCTTTACAACAGGATTAAGGAAAACCCTGGGAAAAAGTTTGTACCCAGAACGTTCATTTTTGGTGGTAAGGCTGCACCGGGCTATTTTATGGCAAAAATGATGATTAAACTTATTAATGCAGTAGGAGAGGTGGTGAATAATGATCCGGTTATAAAGGATAGAATAAAGGTTGTTTTTCTACCTGACTTTAATGTGACCAATAGCCAACGGGTGTACCCTGCTGCAGATTTATCAGAGCAAATTTCAATGGCCGGAAAGGAAGCCTCAGGGACCGGCAATATGAAGTTTACCATGAATGGTGCCCTTACTATCGGAACACTCGATGGTGCAAATGTGGAAATAAGAGAGGAAGTGGGAAAAGAAAATTTCTTCATTTTTGGGCTAACAGTGGAGGAAGTCCAGGAATTGAAAAACAATGGCTATAACCCCAGATCTTACTATGAGGAAAATGCGGAATTAAGAAAATGTCTTGATATGATTTCTTCCGGCTACTTTTCCAGAGATGAACCGGGTCTTTTCAAGCCTCTGGTGGATGCTTTACTATACCATGATGATTATTTATTGTTAGCCGATTACCAATCCTATATTGAATGCCAGGACCGGGTGAGTGAAGCCTATAAAGACCAGGAAGTATGGCAAAAAATGTCAATGCTGAACACTGCCCGATCAGGGAAATTTTCCAGTGATAGGTCAATTCAGGATTATAATGATGATATATGGAAATGCAAAAGGATCAATGTGTCTTTACCAGAATACAATCCACATGACAGGACTAATATTAAATTGAAATAAGTAATGAAATGAACCTACACAAGCAGAAAAAAGGTGCTCCCAGGACAGAGCAAGCGGGAACGGGACTTTTGAAATTCCCAACTGGACAAAAGGCCTGTTCTATCTTGATTACCAGATAGTTAATAAATGAATGAATTGAATTTTGCCAGGTCTTCAGTTGAAGTATTTGGCTTAAAATATTGATTTTCAATGCAAAATCCTTCAACTTTCATTTCAACAAGAAAAAATTAAATTTCATTATCAGTTTGTGATAAAGCTCAAAACCATATTCTCTTGTTGTTTTGTACCTAACAATCTGTGCCAAATTGATCCTCCCTAATTTCCTTTTATGGCCTTGCAAGCTGATTTAACTAATTTTTAATACAGGGATAATTTAATTATCTGTTAAAAGTGAATTTCAAAGAATTGCTATAACTTTACACATAGAGTAATTGAATAGCTAAATCAAATGGAAAGAAAACCAATCCCTGAAGGTTTCCAGGAATATATCATGACAGAGGAGGAGTATGAAGAGATTCTTCTATTGACTGCGGGAAATGAATATGGCCTGGTTGAGAATAGTATATTAATTACTTTTTGGAAGAAACTTGCTGACAAGTATAATTTTGAGTGGCACACTGGGGAAGAAAGTCCAAATGGAGGGAAGTATTTTCTGGCTGTTCCCAGAAAGGATTGAAGAATGCCCCAAACCAGGGTAAAAACACCTGAACTTCATTTTATTTAGGAAGTAAATTGCGGCTTATCTGTATCATATATTATTAAGTTCCAGACTTCGGATTCCTCAATTTTCAGATGCATCAATTGATTTTTCAAAAAGGATACCTCCTTTAAACATTCCTTTTAATATAGGATGTATCTCTCTACCAAGTCCTGTTAAGCTATATTCAACCCGCGGAGGGACTTCAGGGAAAACAGTTCGATTGATTAACCCATCAGTTTCTAATTCTTTTAGTTGCTTTGTTAGCATCCGTTCACTTATATCGGGCATTAGTTTCACCAGCTCATTATACCTTTTATCTCCCTGCTTCAGGTGTAAAATAATGGTGCCTTTCCGTTTACCTTTAATTGCATTTATGAATGTATCAATTGGACAATAACTTTTTTTCATTTTTTTTCTTCTCTTAAAGCATTGAGAATCTGTAAAACTGCACAAAATGTTCGTAAGCCAACATTTTGTAAGTTGTTGATTAACAGTTTAATTATGCTGATCTTAGTGCAAAAATAAGTAAAATTAAAAGATAAATCATGAAACAGGATAAATCCACATTTAAGGCATTTAGAGTTGAGGAAAAGGCTGGAAATTACAAAGGTTCAATTCAGGAAATAAAGTTTAGTCCTTTAAATGAATCCGAAATTCTGGTTAAAGTACATTATAGCTCACTGAATTATAAGGATGCATTATCCGCTTCCGGTAATAAAGGGGTTACTAAAAATTACCCTCACACCCCTGGCATCGATGCGGTAGGGATAATTGAAGAATCAAAAAGCAAGGCATTTAAAGAGGGGGATGCTGTAATCGTCACCAGTTATGATTTAGGTATGAATACTGACGGGGGATTTGCCGAGTATATAAAGGTGCCGGCTGACTGGGCTGTTAAATTGCCTGAAAATTTGACAATGAAAGAGGCAATGGTTTATGGAACCGCTGGATTGACAGCCGGAATGTCTGTTTTAAGGTTAACTGAACTAATAAAGCCAGAGGATGGAAAAGTAGTAGTTTCAGGAGCTACCGGAGGAGTTGGCATATTGAGCATTGCCATTTTAAGTAAACTGGGCTATTCAGTGATTGCCATTACCGGTAAAGAAAAGGAGAGGGACTATTTAATTAATCTTGGAGCAAGAGAAATAATGCTGCGAAAAGAGATTGAAAATTTCCATAAAAAGCCATTATTAAAACCTTTGTTTGCAGGAGCTATCGATACAGTTGGAGGGGTAATTCTTGAAAATATTATTAAATCAACTGATGCAATCGGTGTGGTAACCTGCTGTGGAAATGTGGCTTCTCCCAAGATTGATTTAACCGTTTTTCCCTTTATCTTGAGAGGGGTTGCACTTATTGGAATAGATTCTCAAAATTATCCAATGAAATATAGAAGAAAAGTGTGGGAGAAGCTGGCTGGTGAATGGAAACCGGTACATTTAGATTACGCTTGCAACGAAATTAAACTTGAGGATTTACAACCTAAAATTGATTTAATGTTAGAGGGAAAGTTAAAAGGAAGGACCATTTTGAAAATGGCTGTATAGCACATGTGGGATAATCCTTGATCAGTTCATATCCATAATATCTTCATAGGTTGAGGACTAAAAGTACAGATATCCTTCAATAGATGATCATGCAAGAATCTTTGCTGTTGAATCAGCTATATTTGGTATAACCCTAGTATTTTCATGCCTGGATTAGCTTGGCTTTAGGGCTTTGGATTGTTCAATTCCTTGCGCTATATTCACCGGTTAAAATCCATTAAGATGTCAATTTCCAAAGACAGGTTTAATTATTTGCAAATCATATGGTCAACAAATGCTTTAATGGGGAGTTGCAAGTTGCCATATCCAGAAGGAAGATAGCTTCAACCGGAGCAGATAATTCAATATCTTTGGGCTTAAAATCCTGAAATAAAACAAGGAAACTGAAATTCATATACTAAATTATTATTAAGCCTTACATGAAATTATTTTTATTGGGTGCAATCCTACTAACTTCAAACCTTCTTTATGCTCAACAGGTGAATCCAAATCCATGGGTTATGAAACCTGATTCCACATTGGAAGTTACTTACAGGAACCCTGTTATTCCAGGTTTTTATTCCGATCCAAGTGTATGCCGGGTAGGTGAAGACTATTATCTCGTAACAAGTACATTTGAGTATTTTCCAGGAGTACCTGTATTTCATAGTAAAGATTTGATCCACTGGGAACAAATTGGCCATGTCATTCACAGAAAAGAACAGATCCCAAAAGACCTTAATATATTCGCTCCAACGCTAAGATACAATAATGGCGTCTTTTACATGATCACCACCAATGTGTCTACAAGGGGTAATTTTTTTGTGACGGCAAATCATCCCTCAGGACCCTGGTCGGACCCGGTTTGGATTGATGTTTCCGGTATTGATCCTGACTTGTTTTTTGATGATGATGGTAGAGTTTACGTAGTTAATTCCAATTTTGAATTGGTAGAAATCAATGTTGAAACAGGCACATTAATAGGAGAAAGGCGGAAAATATGGAACAGTACAGGAGGACGCTACCCGGAAGCTCCACATCTGTACAAAAAAGATGGCTTTTATTACCTGATGGCAGCCGAAGGAGGTACTGAAGAAGCGCATTCCGTAACCATTGCCAGAAGCCATTCTATTTGGGGCCCCTACATCGATAACCCAGGCAACCCTATTGTTGCGCATGCGCATGTGGCCGGTATGGGTAATCCCATTCAGGGTGTGGGCCATGCGGATATGGTATTGGCCCATGACGGGAATTGGTGGATGGTATTACACGGATACCGGAGCGTGACCGGCTATCCTCCACATCACACATTAGGAAGAGAAACATGCTTAGTACCAGTTAGTTGGGTAAAAGGGGGCTGGCCGGTTGTAAATGGTAATGGAACAGTTGGGGTGGAAATGACCCATCCAACGCTTCCGCAGCACACCTTCGATTCAAAGCCTGTGCGAACTTCTTTTAAGGAGGAATTGGGCCTGGAATGGAACTATATTCAGCCTTTCAATGAAACGAATTTTAAATTAAATCATAAAACAGGCACACTTACACTTAAAGGATCACCTTTGGAAATCGGTGAAAAAGGGAATCCTACATTTATTGGGAGACGAATAACTGATATTAAATTTTCTTCCAGTACCCGGCTACAATTTGACCCTAAAAATGACAATGAAGAAGCAGGGATGACCCTTCAAAACAATGATACTCATTTTGACCTGATGATTTCTTCAAAGGCTGGCCAAAGGTACCTTGTGGTAAAACTGCGATTTGGCCAGACGATTTACCATTCGAATCAAATTGATCTAGCCCCAGGGCCAGTGGATTTGAAAATAGAAGGAACAGGACCTGAATTTATCTTTTCTTATGCTCAGGATGGAAAAGATTTTCAAGTGATCGAAAAAGCGGATGCCCGTTTTTTAAGTACGGAAACTGTAGGTTGGTTTACAGGAGTTTATGTAGGTCTTTATGCCACTGGGAATGGGAAAGCATCAAAAGCAGAAGCCAGCTATGAGTGGTTTGAATATTCTGGTAAATAAACCACCCGGCTCTAAAATGAAAGTGGAATACCAAGGTTAGTCACCATTAATTGAGTAACAGGCAATCAGCAACTTCAATTTAAAATGGGTTTTGCTCCTAATAATTTAGACTTAATCCAGGTTCAAATTTATTTTAGAGGCTCTTTTCATAAACTTTTTGAATAAATCCAGGCTTGTTTAATTAGAGATGTAAAACATAAAAACCTAAAACTATGTCAATAATTAGATTATCCTCGAATTGTTCAAATTGTTCGGCCGTTTCAGATTCTGCTGAATGTACTATTCATCATGTAAAAATAAATGAGCATTATACATGCGATAGTTTTTCATGGAAAACAAGTTTAACAGATGAAAGACAATGTGGAAATTGTTCCCGGTATGGTAAAAGTTCTTGCGCACACCCTTCCAAAGCTTCTGAAGATATGTTATGTTCAAGTTGGGCTCCATTGCCAAACTAATTAAAGCTGGAAAAAATTTACAATCCCTTATGGCAATTATTGGATACATTGCATTAAGGGATTTTTTTATCCACTATCATGATATCAATCGATATTCAATTTTACCTTTTCCATCAAATAAAGAGGTAAATTTTGGGTGCTCCCCTCAATAAATTTCCCGAATCCTGCTAATTATTAAAAACCATATATTTAGATTCATTCCTTCACCTAATTCCTGTCCTTTTTCTTCAGCCGCATAAAAAACGCTTTTCAACTGACGGTAAGGGTTTTACCCATTTTCATCAAATAGGTTTTATACCGTGTCCTGTGCAGGGCAAGTAAATTTATTTTGTAGGCAGATTTAAAGTTAAGCTGCTTCAAAATTTTTGTAGTAATCAGTCGGTAGCCAAAAAATATTTTTAAACACTATTTCTGATAACTTTTTTATCAATAATGTCTCCATCAGGCTGAAAATCAGAGGAGTTGATTTTAAATCAATGCATACGGTAGAAGAATGGGATTTGGGTTTAGGAAACCAGCGTAATTTTTCGGGATTTTAAAGTTAAAATTAACCATTTTTTCTCCCTCAAGAAATACAAGTAATAACTAATTAAAAGGCTTTCCTAAAAATTTAAATTAACTCTTTGAACCACTAATTAAAATTAAATGCTGATAAAAATAATCATGAAAAACAAAATTTCACTAAAAAGAATTCTATTCTGCCAAACGCTGATTATCTTCCTGATTTATTCGGGATGTACATTCAATGAGGATCCCAGTGCAATACCAACTGAGCAAAGGGGAATGGAGGAAATCAATGTTCCTGAAGACTTTAATTTTGAAACCAGCCAGGAAATAAGTATTAAAATTGAAGACAAAAAACCTAGTGCCAATAGTCGTTACAATTTTTATTTGTTAAGTGAGACAAAGGAAAAAATATTGATAGGTTCTCAGTCAAATGCTAATAAAAACAGCTCAGTTTCCTCATTTATAATTCCAAGAGATGCTCAAAATTTAAGAGTTGAGCGGATTAATGGAGGAAAAGTAGAAACTTATACCTTAGCAGTGGAGGGGGAGAATACCATAGATTTAGAATTTTCAGGAAATGATGATGTGGTGGAAAGTGAAGTTGCCAATCCATCGAATGGTCGGATTACCGGAGATTGTTACGAAAAGCTATATGCAGTTAATAATTCAGGAGGCTTTTATAGTATTAACAATGAGAGCGGGAACTATGAAGAAGTTGTACTTCCTAAACTTCAAGGTGGTGGATCAATTGCCTGTGCGGTAAACAGGTCTGAAAAAAAGGTATATTATAACACTAATACTACCCTGAGGTATTATGACATTGAGTTGGAATCCTTTCACGTATTGAGCCAAGGAAATCCATTCAACGGGGCTTATCCGCGAATGGAATATAACAATACTAATGGGTTGCTCTACATTGCCAGGGATGCAAAAATGTATATAATTGACCCAATTTCTAATGAGATCAATTCTACCTTAAATATACAAGGCCTTGAGAACCCAATTGGTGGAGGTGATCTTGCGATTTCTCTTGACGGGACAATTTATATGTGTGCTTTTTCAGGTTTATACAGGATAAATATTGAAAATGAAGTTGCCATTGCTACCAGAATAAGTGCGGACAATTTACCCTTTAAGCCAACCTCCATGGCAATCGATAGAAATGACAGGCTTTATTTAGCGACCAATGGTTCAAATTCGCAATTAATTGAAATGGATAAATTTGATGGGGCATGGCAAGTCGTTCAAACTTACAATCATGCTATTAATGATTTAGGTTCCTTACCTTGTACCCAGGATGAGTTAAACCAAAATGATAGTGATAATGATGGAATCTGGGATGTAAATGATGATTATCCGGACGATGGAAATAAAGCCTTTAATAGTTTTACCCCAAGTGAGCTGGGTTGGGGAACTTTAGCATTTGAGGATTTATGGCCTTTAAAAGGAGATTATGATTTTAATGACCTGTTGCTAAATTACCGTTTTATTGCCGTTGCAAATCAGGATAATGAAATTGTTGAATTAAAAGCAAAGATTTCCATCAACTCTATCGGAGGGGTTCTGCATAATGGTTTTGGTTTTCAATTGCCAGTTTCCCAGGACAAAATTAAAATGGTAACAGGTTATCATTTAAGTAAAAATATTGTCACACTTAGCGATAAGGGTATGGAAACAGGTCAGGAAAAAGCTGTAATTATAGTTTTTGAAGATGCTTATGATTTAGCAGAACCCGGGGTTTGCAATAGTTCTCAAAGTAACCTTATTGAAATAAATATTGAATTTGTTTCGCCTATATCTCCCGAAGAACTGGGTCATCCTCCCTATAATCCTTTTATTTTTATAAATGGAGAAAGGGAGATGGAAGTACATTTACCGAATAAGGCTCCAACCGATAAAGCACAACAGAGTGTTTTTGGAACGCAGGATGATGCCAGTGATGTACAAAATGGTAAATTCTACAAAACGAATAAAAGCTTACCCTGGGGCATAAATATTATTCACAAACTCAAACCTATGAAAGAAGGAAGGGATATTAACCTGGGATATAACTTTTTTTATTCTTGGGCTGAGTCAGGGGGAAATAATTATAGTGGTTGGTATAAAAACAATTCAGGATACATTAATGAGAATGAGATTTGTTTAGATTAAAGGATTTTCTGGAGAATATCTAAGGAAAGCCAAAATTCAGGAATAAGTTTAGGTTTGATCATATGGGATTGGGTGTCGAGACACTCAATCCTTTTTTTTATGTAATTGGCATTGTAGTTAGGCTCATTGGTTACTCCTTTGTTTTCCTGGTTTAAAAAAAATTATCAGCTAAAAGGCAGGATTCGAATTTGCGACAAATTTATAATTTAATGCGACAAATTTGATATCAAAATTTGTATTCACAAGAGTTTTGAGGCCGTTTTTAGGGTATTTAAAATATAATCATTTTTGTACCATATCAATATTTTACTATGACCAAAAACTTTATTACTTTACTTTTATTAAGTGTGGCAATTAATGCATTTGCACAATTTGAGAAAAACCAAAGCGCTTCGGATTCATTGATGAATTTGGTAGAATCCAGTGCCGATTGGGGGGACTACGACCAGGACGGAGATCTGGATTTAGCAATTTGCGGTACATATGGAACAATGTACACGATAGTTTACAGGAATGATAATGGGAAATTCATCAATATAAATGCAGGACTTCAAGGTGTTAGTGAGGGAAATATTTCCTGGGGAGATTTTGATGACGATAATGACCTGGATTTGCTATTAACTGGTATAATAAATAACGGGTTTGAAAGTATTCGAATCACTAAAATTTACAGGAATGATGATGGGACATTTGTTCCCATCGAAGCGGGTTTAACTGGCTTTTCAGAAGGAACATCAAAATGGGGGGACTACGACCAGGATGGTGATTTGGATATTGCACTGATTGGACGAACAGATGAGGATGGTACAAAAGATTTATTGAAAGTTTATCGAAATGACATGGGTATGTTTGTAGAAATGGATTTACCCATTCAACCCACTATAATAAATTTACATGGCTCTGTTTCCTGGGGAGATTATGATAATGATGAGGATCTGGATTTATTGGTGACTGGGCTGGGTTATAATCAGACAAACGATGATTTTATAACCCGAATTCTGAGAAATGACCATGGCATTTTTAAAGAAGACACAACTGAATTGGTTGGTGTAGTAAATGGAAAGGCAGAATGGAATGACCATGACATGGACGGAGATTTGGATATTGCAATTTTAGGAGAGCGGTTCGACCTGTCATTTGTAACAGCGATTTATAACAATGATGGTCAGGGAACTTTTATCTACAATGAAGCACCTTTCCATCAGGTAAGCAATGGATCAATTGATTGGGGTGATTACGATAATGATGGTGATTCAGATTTATTAATTACTGGAATTCAGGAAAATACTTATTTACCCGTAACAAATATTTATACCAATAACAACGGAGAATTTGACAGCCTACAAAACGCTCTTCCTGGGGTTTGGGGAACGGCTAATTGGGCAGATTATGATCAGGATGGTGATCTGGACATTTTAATTAGTGGACTTGATGAAATGTATACAAATGAATTCACAGTGCTATTCAAAAATATGCATAAATTAAATCAAACCATAAATTTTGAACCAATTCAGGATAGGGTTTATGGGGATTCCAGTTTTAACTTAAAAGCATCAGCCAGCTCAAATTTACCTATTAGCTATCATTTGGTTAGTGGTTCGGTTTCCATTACAGGGGAAGTAATTAACATAACTGGAGTGGGAGATGTTGTTATTGAGGCCAGGCAAACTGGAAATCATGAATATGATTCTGCAAAATCTATTCTTCAGACTTTTAGCATCTTAAAAAAGGAACTAATTGTGGTGGCAGATAGTCAGTCCATATACTACGGAGAACCTCTGCCAGATTTTACTTTTTCCTACCATGGCTTTGCTTATGGCGAAGATTCATCTGTTTTAGACTCACTCCCTGTAATTAGTACAACTGCATCTGCTGAAAGTGATGCAGGTAATTATGATATAATATTAAATGGTGGGAAATCAGATAATTATGATAATTTACTGGTAAATGGGAGCCTTACAATAAAAAAGAGTAATGCCACAATAAATATTGAGGATTTGGAACACATTTTTGATGGAACAGTTAAAACACCTCTCATTACAACTATTCCTGAAGGATTAAACTATACGGTGACTTATAACGGAGATAATACCCTACCCCAGGAAGCAGGAGAATATGAGGTGAAAGTAATCATTGAAGATAAAAATTATATTGGGATAGAAATTACATTTTTAAACATAAATACGCCATTAGGATTACAAAATGAAGAAAGCAAACCAAAGATCTTGATCTATCCAAATCCATCAGATGAAATAATATTCTTAAGCGGAAAGATTTTACCCAAAACCAGCGTGCAAATTCATAGTTTAGATGGAAAAATGCTATTAAATGAATTAACTTTTGAAAGACGCTTTCTAAATATTGAACATATTCCATCCGGCACTTATATCTTAAGCCTGCAGGATCAACTAAATAAACAGTACTTTGCCAAAACAATAGTGATAGATTAATCTTTGTTGGCCATTAACTTTCCTTGCAAAAATGGTATAGCTCCTTTCTTTATAGTTAAATGTGAGTCTTAGTTATTCTTCCCAACTCTTTCAAATTAAATGGAATAATTGTTAAAAACTATTTAATTAAAATCAAACCATTTACGAATAATTTTGAAGGGTTGGGAAGTTAAATAACCACTTTTTTAATAACTAAAAACAGATTTTCGAACCACTTTGATTTGTTCATAAAATTTTTTCCAAAATAATGTCCCAAATCAAAAATTAATGCCTCTTTGAAATATAAACAATACTTAAATTAATTTTCTAAACTTATTTTTAAAAAACCTAACAATGAATATCCGTAAGAATATCAGAATACTTCACCTTTCCAGTTTGGACAATGCAATGTTATAAGGTTGTTAGAGAATTATGATATATATTTCAGTTAACGAAGAGCTTTACATGTGGTAAATTTGGATAAAAATTTTTACCAAACTACAATGAAACTTCGGGCAAAATTCACCTGAAAATGAATAATACCTTAACAAACTAACAAAAGGGAAAAATGCGGTTCTCATCTATAATTTTCCTGATTTATCTATTTGGTATTGTACCAGGGCTTATGTATGCTCAAAACAAACATATCCGGTTCAATAAAATCACCAGTGAAGATGGGCTTTCTCAAAGTCATGTGACCTCCATTTTAAAAGATAAAAAGGGTTTGATGTGGTTTGGTACGTTCGATGGGCTTAACCAATATGACGGCTACAATATAAAAGTATTTAAACACGATCCTGAAATATCAGGAAGTATCTCAAGTGATTTTATTAAGGCGATTTTTGAAGACAGATCAGGGAATTTATGGATTGGTACAGCAGGAGGAGGATTAAGTTTATACGATAGAGCTAAAGATAGTTTTATCAACTATTTGCCGGATGAAAAGAAAGAAGAGCATATCCATGTTTATACGGTTCAGGCTTTTTTTGAAGATGAAAAAGGTAATTTGTGGCTGGGCTCAGACAAAGGTTTGGAATATTTTAATCCAAAAACACAAGTCTTTAAGTTTTATGCTTCTGACAGTTTAAACCAAAGGACACTGAAGGATGATCATGTGGTTTTTATTGGCGAAGACGGGAAAAACAGGTTGTGGATAGTTACCCAAACAGGTATTCATCTGTATGATCCTGAATTGGATAGTTTTACCCGTTTAAATTATTTTGACAGTAATCTTTACGGTTCCATCAACCGGTTTTTAATCGGCAGAGATGGAAATTACTGGATTGGAACCCATGGTAAGATGGGTTTATATTTACTTGATTTTCAGAATAATAGTATAATTCCAGTTGAAGGTTTAGTCAAGAATAAGGTTGTTTATGCATTAGGCGAAGATGCCTTGGGAAATCTTTTAATAGGAACTGAATCCGGTGGATTTTATATCCTGGATAAACATACTAAACAAATCACCAGATATTCCAATGACCCAGTCGATAAAACCAGTTTAAATGACAAATCTATTCAGTGTTTTTACCATAGTGATGACGGAATTGTATGGATGGGGACCAATATTGGCGGGGTGAATTATTATAACCAGTATGCTAAACCGATTGCTCTTTTTCAGCATCAACCAAATAAAAATAGCCTAAGTGGAAATAATGTATTAAATATAGTGGAAGATGACCATGGAATGGTTTGGGTTGGAACAGATGGGAAAGGACTGAATAGGTTTTCCAGGTCTGAAATGTACTTTAAGGAAATTTTAGTTGATGAAATTACGGATGATGTCATTAGGGCTATGGAATTAGATACTGATGGGAACTTGTGGTTGGGGACCTACAGGGCAGGTTTAAATATATTAAATACAGAAAATGGTATTTTATGGAATGTGAATAATCATCCTAATTTCCAGGCTTTAGGAAAGAGAATCGATGAAGTTTATGCAGATAACAATGGAGGTATTTTCCTTTCCGGAGATAAGGTTTTTAAGAAGAAGTCTGATTCATTTGAATTTGAAGTGTTGGTTTCCTTGGCCGAAAAAACCAACACTATTTTACAGGATCACTCTGGTAACTATTGGTTTGGAACACATAATGGCCTTTACAGATTAAAAAAGAATAATGACCAGCCCAAGAAATTTAACACACATTTAGGAGACTTTCCAAGATTGAGTGCAAATGGGGTTAGTACTATTTTGGAAGATTCAAAAGGTAACATCTGGGTAGGGACCAGCAATGGATTGAACGTTTTCCAGGAATTTACAGAAACCTTTAAAGTATATAAGGAAAAAGATGGCCTCACAAATAATAATATCCATGGGTTGTTAGAGGATGGTCATGGCAATTTGTGGATCAGTACCAATAATGGAATTTCCAAATTTTTGAATGCGGTTTCTATTCCGGATGATCCTGTTTTTATGAACCTGAGTGTAGAAGATGGGCTACAGGGGAAAGAATTTAATTCTAAATCCGCTTTTAAAAACAAACAGGGTGAAATGTATTTTGGGGGGAAAAATGGATTTAACCTTTTTCATCCTGATAGCATCATGGAAAATGAATTTCTACCTCCTATAGTATTTACCGATTTCAAAATTTTTAATAAAGATGTGCCCATCGATAATGCCCAATCCCCTCTACAAAAACACATTAGTGAAACAGATACTTTGTGGTTGTCTTATGAACATTCAGTTTTTACCATTTCCTTTTCTGTGCTCAATTATTTAAACCCGGGGAATAATCAGTATGCCTTTAAACTCGAAAATTTTGAAAAAGACTGGAATTATGTGGAAAATCAGCGTGCGGCTACCTATACTAATTTAGATCCTGGGACTTATACATTCAGAGTGATAGGAAGTAATAATGATGGGAAATGGAATAGAGAAGGCGCATCAATGACCATTATTATCAGTCCTCCCTGGTGGGAAACTGCCTGGTTTAGGCTTTTAGTGTTTGTCATGGTAATTCTTGGTTTTTATTCCTTTTATAAAATCAGAACTAGAAATTATAAACAACATAACCTGGAACTGGAAAGAAAGGTGAAATTGCGCACTGCAGAATTGATGGAAGCCAATGAAGAATTACAATTACAAAAAGAGCAGATTTCAAACCATGTTTCACAACTGACAGAGCTGGATAGATTAAAAACAAACTTTTTTTCCAACATTACCCATGAATTCAGAACACCATTAACCCTGGTGATTAACCCATTGGAAAAGGTAATGACAGCACCAAACCAGAATACACCCATTAAAAATTATAACGGACAGTTCCAGCTGATTTTAAGAAATGCCAGACGGTTACTGCAATTGATTAATCAGTTACTGGATACTTCAAAAATCGAATCCGGAGATAGTTTTTTGGAATTTTCCCATGGAGATATTATTATTTTTATTAAAGAAATTACAGAATCCTTTTTTCTGCTGGCCAGAAATAAAGGTATTCATTTGAATTTCCAAAGTAATCAGGATTGCTATCAGACATTTTTCGATAAGGATAAACTGGAAAAAATTCTTTACAATCTTTTGTCTAATGCGATAAAATTTACAGAAGCCAATGGTAAAATTGATCTAAACATAGCGGTTTTGAACCAGGGAAAGGAAAATGCAAGCCTTTCCATAGAGGTACGAGATACCGGTGAGGGCATTCCTGAAGCCGAACTGGGTAAAATCTTCGATCGTTTTTATAGCCATAACCCAACTGGAAAAGCAACTTCCGGAGGGACTGGGATTGGGCTTTATCTCACTAAAAAACTAGTGGAACTTTATAATGGAAAAATTCGGGTGAGAAGTAGTACTTTAAATGAACGCCATGGTACTTGTTTTCAGCTCTGTATTCCTCTAAATTGGCAGAAAACAGACATGGCTGAACAGGAACGGATAAAAGTGGCTTCTGAATCTGCCATTGACTTTGTGATTGAACCAATGGAAGCAATTGCCGCAGAAAAAAACCAGTTTACCTCTCCTGATACAGAAGGGGAACCACCAGTTTTGTTAATAGTTGAGGATAATAAGGATATTCGCCAATATATTTTAGAAGAACTTTCCAATGAATTTACGGTGAAGGAAGCCAGGAATGGAGCGGAGGGTTTGGAAATTGCAGAAAGTGTCATCCCAGATATCATTATTAGTGATGTAATGATGCCGGAAATAGATGGCATAACAATGTGCAGTAGTTTGAAAAATAATCCAGCCACAAGTCATATACCCATCCTTTTGCTTACCGCCAGAGCTTCCACCAAATTTGAAGTAGAAGGGCTGAATGTAGGGGCTGATGATTATGTAACCAAACCTTTTAACCTGCAGTTGCTTAAATCCAGAATATTTAATTTGATCAATAATCGAAAAAAGCTCAGAGCATATTATTCCAAAAGTCTAAGCCTGGAACCGAAAGATATTACAACAGCATCAGTTGACGACCAGTTCATTAAAAAGGTGGTGGAAATTACAGAAAAGGAATTGGCCAATCCGGATTTTGGGGTAAATGAATTTGCCAGGGAATTAGGATTCAGCCGCACCCAGTTATACCGGAAATTTCAGGCACTTACCGGGCAAAGTGTAAAAGAATTTATAAGAGCTTATCGGCTAAAATATGCGATCAAATTACTGGAAACCAAAGCCTACAGTATTTCTGAAATTGCGTACCAGGTTGGGTTTAGAAACCATCCTAATTTTACCCGGGCATTCCAAAAGCACTTTGGATATTCTCCTTCCGATTATTTGAATAATCTGGAAGGAAAGGATTGAACTCCATATTTTTCTTTCCTTTGCTTTCCATTTTTTTATCAGTTTGATTCAATGGTACACAAAGGAAAGGCTTCAGTACGCCAGGAGAATGTTTTCATAGTATATTCTCATACCTTCAATGATTATTTATCAAAACATTCCATCAATAATTAATGAAAATGAAAAGACAAAATTTTACTTTTTTAAGGGCTAAATGGGTATTGATGCTACTTTTATTTATAGGATATCTTGATACTTCAGCCCAAATGTATGTTGACGGTTGGAGACTGCGAACGGATGAAGGAGAACAAGTTGTACTGAGGGGAGTGAATAAAATGGTTTTTTATCAGGACAGAGATGGAGATAGTTTTTATCCTGAAATTGCTAAAACCGGTGCCAATGTTACCCGAATATTTTGGTTTACTTCAGGAACTGCTGCAGAATTAGATTTAACTATACAGAATTGTATTAATGCGGGGATGCTCGCTATGCCAGCGGTTTGGGATGCGACCGGAGACTGGTCTAAATTACAGCAGTGTATCGATTATTGGGCAAGACCTGATATTGCTGCGGTAATTCAAAAGTACAAACGCTATGTTATGCTTAACATCGCCAATGAAGCGGGTAATATCCAGGTCACGGATGCACAATTTCGAAGTGTTTATGCTGCAGGGATTCAAAAAATAAGAAATGCAGGTGTAACTGTTCCGCTTGTAATCGATGCGGCACATTGGGGTAGAGGAGAATGGTATGTACTGGACAATGGGGAGTATCTGCTTGACCAGGACCCATTGCATAATCTGATGTTTTCATGGCATCCTTGGGATATTAACCAGACAAATGCCAGGTATGATGATGCCATTGCCGATGCTAAGAACAAAGGATTATGTTTTATTGTGGGAGAATTCGCAGAAAGAACAGTGGGTTGTGGTTGTTGTATCAGTTATGAGCATATTATGGACCAGTGTCAGCAGGAGCAAATAGGCTGGATGGCCTGGTCATGGGGACCCGGGAATGGAGATTGTGCCGATATGGACATGACCTCTAATGGTAATTTCAATACCCTGCATGGCTGGGGACTTGAAACTGCTGTAAATTATACCAATAGCATTATGAACACTTCGGTAAAGCCCAATATTTTAGGCGGAAATAATGTGGCTGTTTCCACCACCTCCCTGGCGAATGCTCTTGTTGGGCAATCCTATAGTCAAAACCTTGAAGCGATTGGTGGTGTAACCCCCTATTCCTGGTCAATTACTTCAGGAAATCTGCCTTCGGGATTAAGCCTTAATGGAAGTACAATAAGTGGAACACCTACTTCAACAGGTACTTATAATTTTACCATTAAAGTAACTGACAACGATGGAGCAGAAGATACAAATGATTTATCGATTGAAGTATTTGGCAGTGTGCAGCAACCTTATTCAGGTACACCAATTGCCATTCCGGGAATAGTTGAAGCAGAAGATTTCGATGTACAACTTATAAGTGGAGAGGCTTATTTCGATTCGGATGCGGGAAATAATGGAGCGGCCTACCGGGATGAAGAAATTGATATCGAGAATACAACTGATGTTGGTGGAGGTTATAATATAGGATGGATCCAGGCCGGTGAATGGATGGAATATACTATTAATGTAGCGAATGCAGGAAGTTATACTATTGAGGCACGAGTGGCTTCCAATAATGGTGATGGAAGTTTTAATATTTCCTTTGAAAATGGTGCAACAACCGGAAATTATGCTGTTGGTAATACAGGAGGGTGGCAATCATGGACCTCCATTAGTAAAACAGCAGTAACCTTGGAAGCTGGTGAACAAATTATGCGGATCGATATTGCCGAAGGAGGATTTAACCTGAATAATATTACTTTTACCCATGAAGGGAGTAGTAATATTCCGGTAACAGGAATCTCGGTAGGCCCTGGTTCGGTTACGCTTGAAGAAGGTGAAACTACTCATTTGAATGCAACTGTTGCACCGGCTGATGCTTCTGATCCATCAGTAAGCTGGACATCTGATGATAATAGCGTAGCTACTGTAAATGAAAATGGATTAGTGACGGCAGTTTCAGCTGGAACGGCCAATATCACGGTAACATCCAATGATGGAAATTTTACCGCAACCTCTTCTATTACTGTGAATGCTCCGCCAGTTTGTGATGAGAACGTTAATATCGCCTTAGGAAAAACAGCAACAGCCTCTTCAGAAGAAAACAGCCAGTATGGTGGATATTTACCAGCTTCAAATACCATTGACGGAAACGCTACTACAAGGTGGGCAAGTGACCAGTCTGATCCTCAATGGATTACTATAGATTTGGAGGAATCTCATACCATTTCAAGAGTGGAACTCAATTGGGAAGCTGCTTATGGCGCTGATTACCAAATTCAGGTATCTGATGACAATACCAACTGGATGACCATCCATACGGTAACAAACGGAAATGGAGGTACAGATAATTTGACTGGTTTTTCGAGTACAGGAAGATATGTGAGATTGTTCGGCATTGCAAGAGGAACACAATGGGGTTATTCACTTTATGAATTTGAAATTTACGGTTGTCCTGAAAATTCAAGTCCTGTAGCCGTAACAGGTATTGCTATTAGCCCAACTTCATTAAGTTTAGAACCAGGTCAAACCAGCCAGTTAACAGCTACTGTAAATCCTTCGAATGCCAGCAATACTGCTGTAAGCTGGTCATCAAGCAATACCAGTGTGGCTACTGTAAATGCTGGAGGTTTAGTCACTGCTGTAGCCGATGGGACTGCTTCTATCACCGTGACTTCGGCTGATAGAGGTTTCACAGCATCGAGTTCCATCAGTGTTTCCACAACGAATATACCTGTCACCGGATTGGAGGTTAGTCCAACAATACTTAATCTTGAGGAAGGACAAACCAGCCAGTTGGTTGCCACTATAAGCCCTACGAATGCAACGAATCAATCTGTAAGTTGGTCGAGTAGTAACACCAGTGTGGCTAGCGTGAATTCAAGTGGATTGGTCACAGCAGTAACAGAAGGTTCTACAACCATTACCGCAACGAGCAGCGATGGAGGTTTCATGGCCAATAGTGCTGTAACTGTCACCACGGTTTCAATCGGTTCAGGATACCGATATTTACGCTATACCACCACCAGTGCCAATAATTTTAAATTACTGGAGTTGGACTGGAAAAATGGAAGTGCTTCTGTGCCTTCATCCAACCTCAGCAGTAACAATTCTGGTGGAGTAATAGTATCAGGAAATCCTGGGTCAACATCTTTCAAAGCATTTGATGGGCAGTCCAATGACAATGGAGGCTTATGGGTTGGATCAGGCAGTGGGTTGAATCACCAGATAACGCTTGATTTAGGAGCAGGAAATGAAATTAGTCCAACAGCCATTACCATCCATAAATTCTCATGGGCAAGCGTAAATGGCTTCCGAGCGGAAGGCTCAAACGATGGCAGCAACTGGGATTTGTTGTTGGAAGAGACCAATGCCAATGGGGCGTTTTCCAGTGCTGGAGGAAGCCTTCGGGCGGCCACCTATGCGATAGGGAGTTCCTCCAGAATAGCTAATAATTCAATTAAAGAACAAACTGTACCTGTGTCGGAAATAGGTATTTATCCCAATCCGGGAACAGGAAATTTTGTAATCAATTTCAATAGTGATTATGAAGGAAAAATCGGATTAATAGTTCGTAATGCTTTGGGAAAAGAAATTCAGGTTAAGGAGATAACAGGAATCTCTGAATATAATCTGAATCTCAGCGCTTTTCCTAATGGATTATATATTGTGGAATTCCAATTAAATCATACCAGACTGACCAGGCAAATTGTCATTAGTAGATAATTGTCTAAATAAATCACTTAAGCCACACAGGTTAAATAGCTTAACCAGTGTGGCTTTTTTTATTTGCTCAAACCCTTACATAATTCAGAATGAAAATCTTTAAAATTACAAAAAAATATGTTATAATTCTGTTTTTTTATGTTAAAACGCTATAGAAATATTATAAATAAATAGCGAGTGTTTTATCTTTAAGTATAGTTTTTACCACAATACAATTGATAAAATGAAAGCCTTCTTTACCCTGCTGTTTTTATTTTGCTGTAGCCTTGTTTTTGGTCAACAAGAGGAGTATTATCCCAAAAACAATATAAAACTTCATCTTCCTTATACCATTTCCTGGATCCGGAATGCAGAAGTAGAAGTGAACTTTGGATTCGCTTACGAAAGAAAAATAGGACAAATAACCAGTGGAGAGATAAAGTTTAGCCAATTAAAATTGAAAAATGAATTTCCATACCGGAGGACATTGGAACTTGTGTTGAAAGTTTACCTGAGAAAGAAAAAGGATAAATATTTTAATGGACCATTTGCAGGAGTGGTACCGTATGCACAATATCAATTTGGGAATGTGCACGAAGACCTCAATGCTCAGAAAGACACTGTTACCCATTATTTTAATGGTATGGGTGGTGTACTGGGTTACCAGCTTACAGCTTTTAAAAAGCTATCGTTGGAAATATCTACAAGCGTGCTATTTGGAAAGGATGTGCGTCAACATTCCCTTCCCGGTTCCGACACCAGAAAAAGTATGAACGCCTTTTTTATCAATCCAGTTTTGCTCTTGGGTTTTAATTTTTAGCTGATGTTTAAACAGCGACTGTATATGTTGTTGTTTTAAATTAATAACTTTTCCTCATCTTCATTTTTATCAAAAAATCCCAAAGCCTTTCCATTTTGTTCCTAAATTTTAAAATAGTACAAATTGATAATTTTTTGGGATAAATAGCCTATTGGGAGCCGTGATAAGCCTCTATTTTTAGAGATCATATCCTTAATAGTAAATATAAAAATGAAATGATGAGACTATCAGAATTTAAACGCTATTATTTTATTCCGGGGATACACAGGCTTAAAAAGCAGTGTAATTTTGCCCTGGTTTGTACATTTTTTTTATGCCTGGGTTTAAATGAATTATTTGCTCAGGGTTTACCCAATCAAACCTGGCCTCAGGGTACTTTCATAAAGCATCTGCCTGGAGAAGGAGGAAGAATTTCAACCTATCACAGAGGGTATTTAATACTCAATGGTTATGAGGGCCATCATACCAGTATTTTCGATATTTCCGGTTTGCCCAATACCGTTAAGTTAAAGCAAATCAATCAGGGAAGCAATGGCCATCGTTGGTGGAAATTTGGAGATTTCTTTGTAAGGGAATACGATACGGATTTAGGTACTTCCTCCAAATATACAGATATCAGTGATCCGGTTAACCCTGTAAACTGGACAGGTCCGGCTCCGATTGTTTTGGGAGGAAATGAAAATGTTTCAGTTCAGGGAATTTCTTCTTATCCTTTTCGATTTCAGGGTTGGGATGATAAAATAATTGATTCCCGAAATGAGCAATTAATTACTACTTACGACATAGAAGCCAATAAAGGAGTGAATTCCAGAAATTCTCTTACAATAGGTAATTATTGGTTCTGGTGTCCTGGTGATGGGCAAAGTGGCATTTCTGTTTTTGATATGAGTGATCCGGCTAATCCTCAGTTGTTGGATGTGTTTCAGGGGGTAAAACAGTATACCACTACCGTGCAGGTATGGAGAAATTATATTATTTTAATGACTGGGGACAATTCCAATATGAATGGGAATAACCTGGTGGCTGTGGATTTCAGTGATCCTACTGATTTGAAATATGCCTTTGGGATGACAGATAGTGACGCCAGAGGTCGGTATATTTTCTTTCAGGATGAATTTGGCTTCTGTGGTCGTCATAACCGGGGGATGAAAATAAACATGGAAACTCAACAAGTGGTTCAGGAGTTTTTCCCTCCCGCAGGGGAAAGTTTTGGAGATTTTCAATGGATTCCTTTGGGACATGTGCTGCAGATTACCAGTGGTGAAGTTTCTGAACAGGAAAGCTTCTTTTATGCTCACCAAAATGGTTTGGATACCAGAGCGCCATCTGTAAGTTTCCACTTTCCACAAGATGGAGCTACAAATCAGAGTACCAGATCAAGTATTGGTATTATTATAAACGAACAATTGCAGGATCATTTAATAAATGATCAAAGTATTACAGTGGCACCTTGTGGAGGAACTCCAATTGCAGGCGATGTTATGTCAACCCAATATAATGTGATTCAGTGGGTACCCAGGCAGCCACTATCCCCTAACACCACTTATGAGGTAACTGTCACCAGTACCATCAAAGATTTAGCGGGTAATTCAGCAACTCCTTATAGTTTTAAATTTTCAACAGGAGGTTCTATTTCATCTTCCTGCAGTGGGGGAGGCTGTAATACTCCCGGGGGACTTTCAGTCAGCAGTATCACTGAAAACAGTGCAACAATTAGCTGGAATGTGGCAAATGGTGCTCAGAATTATGATTTGAGGTACAGGATAAATGGAACCTCCACCTGGACGAATGTAAATGACATTACCGGAACAAGCAGAAGTTTAACAGGTCTATCTTCCAATACCGATTATGACTGGCAGGTAAGAACTTCCTGCAGTGGTTCAAATTCCAATTATTCCGCTACTCAGACTTTCCAAACCAGTGTGGGGAATATTGCTGTTTCCGGAGTTAGTGTTTCTCCTGTAAGCCTGAGCCTAGCTGTTGGACAAACAGGAGATTTAACAGAAGCTGTATCACCATCCAATGCAACTGACAAGACCGTAGTATGGTCTACTGGAAATAATGCTGTGGCAACAGTAAATGTTAACGGATTAGTTACTGCGGTGGCAGAGGGAACCACCACCATCACTGCAACTACAAATGATGGCGGATTTACAGCTAATGCTTCAATTACAGTAACTCCTCCACCCGCCTGTGATGGGACAAGTAATGTAGCCATTGGAAAAACTGCAGTAGCTTCTTCCGAAGAAAATAGTCAGTTTGAAGGCTTCCTTCCGGCTACTAATGCTGTAGATGGGGATGGCGGAACACGTTGGGCAAGTGATCAGTCTGATCCGCAATGGATGTATGTTGATCTTGGGGAAACTCATACTATCACAAGAGTAGAATTAAATTGGGAGGCAGCTTATGGCTCAGATTATGAAATTCAGGTTTCAGATGATGCCAGTAGCTGGACGACTATATTTACTGAAACAAATGGTGATGGCGGTACTGATAATTTAACTGGATTAGCCGGAAATGGCCGGTATGTGAGAATGTATGGAACGGCAAGAGGAACGCAATGGGGATATTCTTTGTATGAGTTCGAAGTTTATGGTTGTCCGTTAGGTGAAAACCAGGCTCCAGAGATTAATGCCTTTACCTCTTCTCCAGTTTCACCAATTGATGTAAATACTTCAGTTCAATTTACTGTAAATGCTACTGACCCGGATAGCGATCCATTAGAATACCGATTTGATTTTGGGGATGGTACTCCTCAAACCAACTGGGGAAGTTCCAATACCATTTCCCATACCTATACAAGCATTGGAAACTTTGCAGCACAGGTGCAGGTAAGAGACGGACAGGGAGAAATTACCGCCCAAATTTGGAATTTATCCGTTACGCAGCCACTTCCTGTAAATCTTCCTGGAGAATCTTCTCCAATTGCTGTAGATGAAACGGCCAGAAGAGTTTGGACTGTCAACCCGGATAACAATACGGTTACGGTAATCAATGCCGACAATTTGAATAAAGTGGCAGAATATACAGTTGGAGCTGATCCTACCAGTATTGCCCTGGATGGAAATGGAAAGGTATGGATCGCCTGTAGAGATGCCGGAGAAGTATGGGTATTGAATACCAATAATGGAAGTTTAGTTGGAACTGTTGATGTGGGCAGAGGTTCTATGCCTTATGGAATTGTAATAAAACCTGATGGCACTGAAGCTTATGTCTCGGAATTTGGTTCAGGGGAAATTAGCAGAATTAACACTGCAAACCGAAATATCACCGGAACACTGAATGTTGGAAAAACACCAAGGGCTTTGGCCATTACAGCCGATGGAGCTACTTTACTGGTAACCAGATTTATTTCCCCGGATGCCGGAGGAGAAATCAGGAAAGTGAACCTGTCTAACTTTACAGTAAGTGCCACCATCAGTCTTCCAGCGGATAATACCACCAATGATTCTGGTGCAGCAGGTAGAGGGATTGCCAACTATGTGGGAGGAATTGCCATTAGCCCTGATAATGCTACGGCATGGTATACCGCCAAGAAAGATAACATTTTCAGAGGTCAGGCTGTAGATGGCAATGACTTAACATTTGAAACTACCGTCAGGAATATTATTTCTTCTATCAATATTTCTGGAAATGCTGAAAATGTAGCTTCCCGAATAGATATTGACAATCACAACCTGCCTACCGGAATTACTTACAGCCCTTATGGCAACCATATTTTTGTGACCATGCAGGCCAATAACAGATTGATCATTATTGATCCTTCCACAGGAACTGAAATTACAAGAATGGACGTAGGATTAGCCCCAACCGGTGTGGTGTTGGATAAGCAAACCAACAGGTTATTTGTCAAAAACTTTATGGGCAGAAGTGTGACCGTTTTTGATGCAGATAATATGATTTCCAATGGCTCCTTAACCGTAACAGATCTGGGAACTATTTCTACTGTAGCCAATGAAACTTTGAGTGCTCAGGTATTAGAGGGGAAAGCACTTTTTTATAATGCCAGAGATGCACAGATGACTGATATTGAAAGTGCAGAAGCCGGATATATGGCTTGTGTGACTTGTCATATTGATGGCACTGAAGATGGCAGAGTTTGGGATTTTACCCAAAGAGGAGAGGGCTTAAGAAATACGATTTCCCTGAGAGGACGGGCAGGCACAGGACATGGAAATGTGCACTGGACAGCAAATTTTGATGAAATTCAGGATTTTGAACATGATATAAGAGGGGAATTTGCCGGAAGTGGTTTCATGAGCAATGCCGATTTTAATGCGGCCAATACTCCACTAGGTGCACCAAAAGCAGGAAAATCAGCAGAATTGGATGCGTTGGCTGCTTATTTGGAAAGTCTGGATACTTTTGATCCCAGCCCCGACAGGAACAATGATGGTTCATTAACTAGTGATGCTGTAGCTGGAAAAGTTTTATTCCAAAACTTAGGTTGTGATAATTGCCATTCAGATGCGGGGTTTACCAATTCTGCAACTGGCCTGATGCATGATGTGGGAACGATAACCTCCACCAGTGGGGATCGACTGGGCCAGCCATTACTGGCACTGGATGTACCAACATTGAGAGATATCTGGCAAACAGCTCCATATCTTCACGATGGTTCAGCAGCAACCTTGGAAGCAGTGTTCAACAACCATGCAGGTGCAGAAAGTCTGAACGCAGGAGAACTGAACCAGTTGGTTGCTTATTTGAATCAAATTGGTGGAGATGAACCAGCAGCAGGTACCAGCTATTCTTTAACTGTAACAGCCACTCCTTCTGTGGTACAAAATAATCCGGTGAGCTTAGGAATAGGTACTAATATTTCGGGAATTAGTTCGGTGCAATATTATGCCGATGGCCAGTTAGTCGCTACAGCAACCAGTGCGCCCTGGGATGCCAGCTGGACGCCAGCTTCCACTGGAAACTTTGCCATTCAGGCCAAAGCCATCCATGGAAATTTTGGTTCATTAAGTAAAATGGTAGATGTAAATGTGAGTCCATCAGTTTCATTGGCCGCTACATATGGCAATGGAGGACAGCCCGGAACAGGGAACCCATGGATATTAAGTGCGAACTCAACTGTAAGAATAGAGGCAGAAAATTATAACCAGGGAGGACAAGGCGTGGCCTATAATGACACTGAGGCTGCCAACAATGGAAATGGTTATAGAAGTGGGGAAGGGGTAGATACTCAGGGAACTAGTGATGCCGGAGGTGGCTCGAATGTAGGATGGGTAAACAGTGGAGAATGGCTGGAATACACGGTGGATGTGCCTCAGACAGGAAGCTATAACATCAGTCTTCGAATGGCCAGACAGCCCTCAGGAACTTCCAATTTGAACATTCTATTTGGTCCGGAGAGTAGTAATCTTACAAATGTTTCTGGAACTGTAAGTATTCCAAGCACTGGAGGATGGCAGTTATGGACCACTACTATTGTTTCGGGGATTAACCTGTCTGCCGGTGTTCAGATTATGCGAATCAATATGACTGGTTCAGGTATCAATTTTAACTGGATTGAAATAGAGGGTACTCAGGTGAGTAATGTTCCCGTAACTGGAGTTACGGTTAATCCGACAAGTTTAAATCTGGAAGAAGGTGAAACAGGCCAGTTATCTGCTACAATAAGTCCTGCAAATGCTTCGAATCAATCTGTGAGCTGGTCGAGTAGTAATACTAGTGTGGCCACGGTCAACCCAAGTGGTTTGGTGACGGCAGTGGCTGAAGGTACGGCAACCATAACAGTCACTACAAGTGATGGAGGTTTCACGGCCAATAGTGCTGTGACTGTTACTTCCCCCACAAGTGCTTCTGGTTACCGGTATCTGCGTTACACTACCACCAATGCCAATAATTTTAAATTACTTGAACTGGACTGGAAAAATGGAAGTGCTCCTGTGCCTTCATCAAATTTGACTAGTAATAATTCCGGTGGGGTAACGGTTTCCGGAAGTGCGGGAACATCATCATTCAAAGCATTTGATGGTCAATCAAATGATAATGGAGGCTTATGGGTAGGATCAGGTAGTGCGCTAAACCATGAGGTTATTGTTGATTTAGGAGCTGGAAATGAGATCAGCCCTACAGCTATTACCATTCATAAATTCTCCTGGGCAACAATAAACGGTTTTACAGCAGAAGGCTCCAATGACGGGAGTAATTGGACTTTGCTATTGCAGGAAAACAATGCCAATGGCAACTTTAGCAGCATTGGAAGCAGTGTGTATTCCGGTACTTTTTCTATAGGCAGTTCAGGAGCCAGAATGGCAAGTAATTCGATAAAAACCCAGCTTGATACAGAACCTGAAATAGGAATTTACCCTAATCCGGGTTCTGGATTGTTTAATATAGATTTATCGGGTGAGTCAACGGGTCCGGTTTCTATTTCTGTTTATAATGCTTTAGGCCAAAAGATATATTTTAATAAGGCCATCAAAACAAATCATTTATATCAACAAAAAATTGAATTAAATGGACAATCAAAGGGGATTTATTTTTTGAAAATCCGCTATGATGGAAAGGAATGGGATAAAAAGCTGATCCTTAAATAGGATTAATGCCTTCATCTTTACAAAAAAAGAACCTTCCAGACCATCAATGGTAAAGGAAGGTTCTTTTAAACTTTTAATAAACTAATTAATATGATTAAAAAAGTGATCTTAACTTTCAGCAGGCTATTTCTCGGGATAACAAGCTTTACGGCTATCCTGTTTTTTCATAGGTCCAATTTAGGATTAGGAGTCATTTCAAGATGCCTCATTAATATTCCGATGCCCGGGATTTTACAGGGAGAGTTTTTTAAGAAACTATATTCCAATCAAATGATTGGAATCTCCTTATAATCGGATTGCTACTTTTTAATGGAGATAAATTAAAATAATGATGAAATCTGTTCAAAAAAAATGGCTCCCGGAACCCAAAAAAGTGGCATTTGGTAAAAGTCTCATCCAATTAAATCAATTGGGGCTTGGGGAAAAATCAGATAAGGAAATCTGGCAATTGTTTAAGGAGGGAAATGAAGATGCCTTGTGTTTTATATATAATTTTTATGTAGAGAAATTATACGTTTTTGGGCATCAAATCACCAGAAATAAGGATGAAATCAAGGATGGAATACATGATTTATTTGTTCATTTAAAAATAAGAAGGAAATCTCTGGGAAATGTCATTTCTATAAAGTCATATTTATACAGGTGTTTGTGGAGGTTGTTGCAGGATAAATCGAAGAAAAAAAGTACTTTAGTTTTCGAAGAAAATCAGCATTTGGAAGGATTTGCCATCAAAATAAATGCGGAAGTGGCATTAATAGAAGGGGAAGCCTATCAGGAAAAACTGCAGTTTTTGTCCAGGGAGCTGAATACACTATCTAAAAAGCAAAAACAGGCTATAGTTCATTATTACTATGAAGGTTTTTCTCATGAAGAAATCGCGTATATCATGGGATTGAAAAATAAAGATTCAGCCAGAAAACTTATTTACAGGGGAATTGAAAGTTTGAAAGAGAGAATAGGCTGAGAAAGCGGTTTACATTATTACCAGGTAGGTTAAAACCTTTTGAGGTAAAATTTTAAAAATAAAAAACTCCCTCAGTTTTTAGAGCTGAGGGAGTTTTTGTTCAAGGGCTTAAGTCCAAATTATTCTTTAACTATTTTCAGGCTTTTGGAATAGGTTCCGTAAACTGCTTTTACCAAATAAAGACCATTGGCAAATTTGTCTAAATCCAGCCTATACTCTTTATTTTCCGGACTAAGTATCATTAGGGTATTTACCACTTTTCCCGAAAAATCATAAATCAATATTTCAGCTTTATCAATTCCATTTAATTTTCCTGTAAATGTGATATTTACCGGACCATTAGTTGGACTCGGATAAATCATAATTTCGGGTTGTTCAGAAAATAAGTTTTCAACCATATCAGTAGCCGCTTTTCGAGCATTTGGATTTACACAACCTGTAATGTATCCATTGGAACAGTTATAAATTTCCACCTCACATTCATAGCCTAGATGAGCGCCTTTTATTCTACCATAAAATGGTCGGCTGGACAGTGACCATGAAACAGGTACAACAGTTCCCGGTTCTACATCTGGAGCCCCAGCAGCCAGACATTGCCCACCGGTTATTTCAAAACCTAATTCATTTATGGCATCAGCATAAACGGTTCCCCCATCGGCAGAAATATCTGTGACTACAAATTTCCAGTTATGGTGATACTTCAGCCCCGAATGTGAATTATTCGGTAGCTCACTGCTATTTTTAGCAGCTCCTTGTCTTAATGGGTGGATAGTACAATCATTGTGAATTTCCCAGGCTCCGGGCTTTCCATCTTTGCGGTTTCCTGCAATTACTCCAACTACATAATTGCCATTTGATCTGCTAAAATCGGCATAATCGGCTGGGGCAGAAGCCACTACAGTCCACAAATCTTCAGGGAAGGTAGATTTTTCTATTTCACAGGTTCCACCATTCGTAATTGGGAAACTTGCCACTGGCTCGCAATATGCTCCCCCGGATGCCTTCGTTTTTGATTGTTCTTCACCGTTTTCATTCTCCCAGTAAATTTTAGTAGTATTAGCTCCGGCAATAGCCTCTGTTGTAAAATAACTAAGTCCAGGAGTAGCCACTAACATTTCGGTCTGGTTTGTCCCCACAACTTCATAGGAGTAGTTTACATCAAATGCATTAGGATTGGTTACTCTCCAATTGCGGGTTTTTCGTGGGTCTTCGGAACATTCTGAAGTAAGGTTTAGCGATTCCACCGTAGTAAGGCCTTCCAGATAAGCTGTGCCAAATAAAGAAGGATTTTCCCAGGCATTGTCCTGTGTTCCCCACCAGGCAATTTTTCCTTCTCTGTTTCCCCCCTGGGTATCGTTATCAGCTGCCATTACTTCTATACCCAAATAGTGCCCTGTATTAGGTGTCAACCCCATATCTGACCAGGCAAAGGCAAATTCGGTTTGGTAACCTGAAGTTGTGATAGTTTGTGCGGCTTGTGCATTTTCATAGGACATTAAGCCACTTGCTCCTACAAGTTCACCCTGATAGGTAAAAACAAACTGTCTGTCATTGGTATTATATGATGTGGTTTTATCATTTGTAATGTCCAGGTAAACTTCCACACCATCGTAATTCCAGATTTTGGTTTCATCCTCTACCGGTACCAGCGCATTATCAGTTATGTTTACCAAAATATAAAGGTAATTATCATCCCATAAAGCTTTAAAATATCCAGAAGCATCTTCCGCTCCGTCTACAGTTCCTAGGCTGATTTTTCCCAGAGGATATTGAGAAGCATTTTCCCAGGTTGCATCAGCTGTTCCATCAATAGTTAAGGCCGCATTTGTTTTATTTACAATGGCTTTATCTACCGCTTCCACACTAAGTGTGGCTGGTTCACTGGTGATTTCTCCATAAGGACTGGTGATTTTCACCGTATATTGTTTACCATTTTTATCAGCGGTAACCTGTGGAAGTGCCAATGTTGCAGCAGTTTCTCCATCCAATAACACACCATCTTCAAACCATTGGAAACTCATAGGTTGAAAACCAATTACGGACAATGAAAAGTTAGCACCGCTTCCCTCGGCAATGCTTACATCTTCTGGCTGATCCATAATTAAAGGTGCTTCAATAGGTTGATTTCCTTCATTAATAGCCTGCCAATCTTTTAGTGCTCGGTATTTATAGGCTGTTAGCTCAGGTTGGCCAACGTATTCTTTGGCTCCCCATGCCATTCCTCTGGCATAAGGTGCCAGATGTACAAATTGAGGAAGAATGTCCATGTACGGAGAAAGCGCATTGAGATAATTCATATAAGCCTCGTAAATCACAGGTCTTCTGTTGGCAATTTCACCTGCATTGGTAATATGCTGTCCGGCTTCGTAAGCTACTAATGGAATATTCATGCCTGAAGAAGAAAGGATAGCGTAGTGTCTTTTTACTTTGTCTACGGACTCATCTGTACTGGACAGGACTTGTTCTTCAAAGTCAGGGTTGGCTCCACTCAGACTTCCGGCAAAATATGGTGCGATAGCATAAACATCAGGGTAAATTCCATTCGGATTAATTAATTCTTCCCCCAATGCATCAAGGTGGATTTGTGTCACATCCGGTTGTCCGTGCCAACCAGAGAGAACTTTTACAAAATCACCACTGTGACCCTGATACACATTACCAAAAATTCCATAAATCTGTACTGCCCGGTGTACATAAAATCTAAATCGGGCATACCATTCATCTCCAAACCAGGCGTATCGTTCAAAGTCCCCCTGATCAAAGCCTAAAGCCTGGCCTTGCTGAGTAGCATAAACTTCAGCTCCAAATCCTCCCCAAACTTCATTAGAGTATTCCACAAAAACCTTTAAAGAAGGATCCAGGTGCGCTTTGATTGTACTTGCCAATTGCTGAATATAATCATCGTTTGCTGCATGGGGGATATTTATCCATAGGTCAGCACCAGTAAGGTTGCATAATTTAATCCACCACTCAATCGCAACCCCTTTTACAATTATCTGATTATCTTTATTGTAGTTTTGATTGACTGCCTGATCTGGATCATCTGGTTGTCTTCTATCGGACCAATTCTCAATCCAGTTGTTGTTGGTGGGTAACATGTCCATAAATCGCAGCACCTTGTAGTGGGAAATTTCATCTATGAATACAGGGTTAAAAGGATTGGCATTTTCATAATCAGCCCATTCTGCGGCAAAATCTACCCCATTTTTCCAAATCCCAGTGGTGTAAGAACCTAGCCCTGCACCAATGGTCATTTTCCCCAGACTTGGAGCCAGACTATTTGTGGATAACTGAAAAGGTGCACTTGTAGTAGAAACATTGCCTAAAATATCACTTGCATTTATTGTAATTTCATAGGCAGTAGAAGGAGATAATCCGTAGATCGTTACTTCAGGAGATTTGGTATTTTCCCATTCTTCCCCATTGACAAAAACTGTATAGCCTGATACACCAACTCCTTCATCAGTGGAAGGAACCCAGGAGATTTGGGCTGAAGTTGAAGTGATTTCATCTACATTAATGCCTGTAGGAACTGAAGGAGCAGTCACATCCAGATCTGGCGGAAGGATCGTTCCAAATTCAAAAATGCCTCTTCGCACACCGTTTTCAACAGTTGGATAATCAGAGGATGAAAGACCATCCCGATTGTATAGCTCTGTCCAGTTCTCCCCATCGTTGGAACCTTCGCAACGGAAGCCGTTTAACGCTGCCCAACTATAGGACGTAATTTCCACACCTGTGGGGTAAACCGCAAAGTTTTTAAAATGCAGGGTCATTTCTTTACCTTCGTCTACATACCAGTGGGTATTGTCAATTTCGTCAAAAGATTTATAAGGTCCATCGAACGCATATATATTATCATTACTACTCAGAATTTCGATATCTTCATTTCCTGCGGCAGAAATAATGGCTTCCAGTGGAAGTTTTTTATCTCCCATCAGCCATTTTAAACCCACCAGTTGAAATTTACCAGAATTTGGTGTTTTCATTACCCAGAACCTGAGGTATTCAAAAGCCTCAGCAACAGGGGGAGGTGTTGTAGTAATATTTATCTCAGCCTTTGAAGAAGCATTATATTCACTATCATAGGCTATTACTTCCACTTTATATTCGGTAGAAGATTCCAAAAATTCTACAAGAAAATTGTTGTTGGATGTAAATCCCTGCGCAACACCATCCAGAAAAATTTCATAACCGGCAATGCTACTTTCGCCATCCAATACTTCCGGCCAGGAAACGGTAAAACTATTGTGAGTAACTACATCTTCTATTAGTTGAGGGGCTGGGGGAGGGGTTTCATCCACTGGCACAGGATCGAAACCAAAATTAAACTCTCCAATAGTACCATTAAAAAGTGTTCCCACTTCGTCCGGAGATTCATAAAGGATATCCCAGGTGCCGGCAGGATCGTTGGACGCCTCTACTCTGAAACTATGCATATAGCTCCAGCCTGGTTTTGTAATCCGAACCCCTGTTGGGTAAATTACATGATTTTTAAAATTGATGGTTATCGGACTTTCACCAGAAGGGGTTTGATTCACATAACCACTAGCATTGGTTTTATCAAAAACATTCGGGTTATTGTAACTTCCTTCAAATTTAGCTTCAAAGGTTCCTGTGTTGGAGGTAAAGGGAATTTTGGGATAAGCTACGGCTCCGTTGAGCCATTCCAGTTCCCAGATATGGACACCATTGGTATTTTGCTCTATCACCAGTCTGACATACTGGTAACCCTGTGTTTCTGGATCTGGCGCTTTTTTGGTGGTAAAACTGCTTAAAAAAAATAAACAAAGGATAAGGTACCACAGTACCTTTAATTTAGTTGCACTCATTTTATTTTTATAGTTTGTAATTAAATAGTTATTTGATAGTCGTCAGGTAACTTAGGGCCATAAATAACCTGATGGAGATTTGCACCCACTTCAATTAATTTCCAGCCATCTGGCATATTTTAATTTTTGGGCATAAAACTCCATGTCCTATAAATCAGAAAGACTCATAGGCAGAAATTCAAAAAATTGTTGAAAAATGTTAGTTCAGGAAGAAACCTGATAAAATCAGATTCCTTTTCACTCATTATGCAGTAACGCGTTTACTGAATTTGGAAAATAATTAGTTTCATCTCCCTGGTCTCTAGAAAATTTCAGGCGCTTTATTTTACCTTATAAGCGAAATGCTCATAGGTAAAAAATAAAATTTCCTATCTCCGGGAAAGACATTACCTATACAAGGTTTTTAAAGATATAGCTTATGCATTTCAGCAGTATCATGTACTATCATGCTTTTTTCCAAAGGCTTTCGAAATCAAAAATAAATCTAATCATTGTTTAAACAAGGCAGTACATCCTGGCTAAAATATGGTTCCTGATTAACCCAGAACATATAATTGATTCTAAGGAAATCCTTGGCAAAAGCATGCAATAAAGGAACAAGATTTTTCCGTCCGCTTAATCCTGTATCCTCATTTTCCTTATAATCCTGATCTGCACCTGTTTTTCCAATATAATTCCCATCCTGAATGGCGATTCCAAGGGGAACAGTATATTTATTTTCGTGCATCATGGTAATCAGGTGGTTGAGCTGACCTTTTCTTTGTACCATTAAATCGGGGCCTCCTAAGCCTACGCCAATTTCCTTGCCATATTGATAAAGGGAACGTAAATAACCTTCATCTTCCCAGGGTAGCCATTCTCCAGGCATAAAATTAGCATATTGCATGGTAACTGATTTTGGGAAAGCCTTTTTTAGAGCCAGCATATTTTCCTTAATACATGCTGCATATCGTTTTGGAGTAAATGTTTTGTCCTTTTCATCCTTTGATTCAGCAGCGCTTTCCTGTAGATTTATCCCTTCGATCTTGCCATCAAACGCTTTTCCTAAAGCCTCCATTAATAAAGCAAATCGTTGTTGAAGTTTAGGGTTCCATCTTTTGGCTACCCATCCTTCTGCCTCACCATTGTCATTAAAGGATTGGGTACATCCTCCATCGAATTCTTCAGTTAGTAAATAGTCAGGAATTGCTATGTATGAAGTACTAAAACTTACGTCCTGAAACTGGACAAATAATTTTTTTCCATGTGCCAATAAATAATTTAAATCTTCCTCAATAATAGAAAAATCGTATTCATCTTTTTTGGGTTCCAGCTGCCGCCAGGAATACATTATCTGAGCACCGGCTAATCTGGGTGTTGTCAGAAGGGGATGGTTTTGAATTAATGCTCTATCCTGGGAAAAATATACAAAATGCCTGATACTGTCTTTTTCTATAGGGCAGGTAGCATCCAAAAATTGTTTGTAAGCATCGGAGTATTTATTGGCTGGATTTTTATACTGTCCGAAGGTATTGGTAGTGAAAAATATATAAAGTAGGATTATTGATATTTTTTTCATTTTCAAATGAATTGTTAGGATGTTTTTACTAGTTGAAGTTTTCCAGAGCAAGTTTAAATTTTAACTGTTTCGCTGCAAACGCCCATTTATGAAACCTTACTTCAAAATAAAATTTCCAAATAACACTGCTATTCAAAAATTTTCTTTTTTCGTAAGAATCCAAAACTGGATGTTTTCGCTTGAAAACCTAAATTTTAAATACGCTCTAAAGTAAAAAATGCTCAAACTATGTATTTAAGGAAAACCCGACAATCTTAAGTTGAACATCATTAATGACTATATTAACCAAAGATATAATAAAAAAACTAAGATATTGTCGCATTTAACGCAAAACTAGAAGGGACTTAAACTATCTGAAAATTAGCTAGTTAGTCTTGTTAAGTTGGTGTTATATCGCATGAAGACTGGATATCAATAGCCAGAATTATCCATAGGTCAGAATAAGAATGTTCCCTACCGTTGGCAAAGTGTCTTTCACCTTTTACAGGCGGCCCTGTTTAGCCGATGGTGAAACAAAGGTTGTTGGCAAATGAATTGGGAACTCCAGGTTTGAGATAATTTGGATCAACTTGACTTAACTAGGGCTCCAATGGATGGAATAAAATTTTTTTTTTTTTATGAACCCTGATGAAAAATTTGTCTGTAGTGCGTTTGGGACAGCTACCCTTCTAAAATGGTTTAGCCTGAATTTGCTTGTTTTTTATCATATTTACCAAAAAAGTTAAACACTACTTAAATTTAGATAACTCCTATGTCAGCGAGAAGTCATAAAACAGATTATAAGAACAGGAAAAGCTTATTTTTAGAAATCAATTTCCTTTTTATCCTGATAGTATTTTCATCCTGCTCTGACATCAAGGAAAATCCGCAGGCGGAAATTTCTGATGATATTTCAAAAAAATCAGTAAAAGTTATTTTTGATACAGATATGGGTTCTGATTGTGATGATGTTGGGGCGTTAGCGCTGCTTCATCAATATGCTAATCAATATAAAGCCGAGATTGTAGGGTGTATATACAGTTCAGGAAAAATACCCTACGGGGCAGGGGTGGTCGATGCAATTAATCATTATTATAACCGACCAAATATCCCAATTGGAGCCGCATTCGATACGCTTGTAGGTGACAAGGTGGATAAAATGAGTGCTGAAAAGCTAGCCAAAGATACGGCTGCATTTGGTCATACCATAGTTCATAATTTTGATGCAATTGAACAAACTGTACTTAACAGGCAATTGCTTGCCGAGCAGGAAGATAATAGTATTGTCTATATCACAATAGGTCATACCAAAGGTTTGCATGACCTATTGGTTTCTAAACCTGATTCTATTTCCCCACTTTCAGGAGAGGAATTGATTACCCGGAAAATAAGTCATTGGGTGGCTTTGGGAGCACTTGGTGCCAATAATACAGAAGGGGATCGCAAAAAGGACTGGAATTTCTTTTTTAACAACACGGCTCAATATACTGAATACTTAGTAAATAATTTCCCAAAACCGATCTATTTTGTAAACGGAGGGAGTAAAGTGATGACCGGCAAATCTCTGGAAACTACTCCTAAAGGAAATATTGTGAGGCAGGCATATACAGATTGGCTGGAATGGTATGATGGAAAAAAGCTGGCAGATCAAAGACCTAGTTGGGATTTAGCAACCGTGTATTTTGCTATTGAGGGAAAGGGAGAATATTTTGAATATGAGGAGAATGGCAGGCTTGATTTTGATGCAAACTCAGGCTGTGTCTGGAAGTCAACGGAAGAGGATTTTAACCAGTTTTATATCACACAAAGGCCAGATACGGATATGAAATTTGCTGAATACTTAAATAAATTAATAGCTCTTCCCCCTGAAAATTAATGGCTGTGATGATGGAATTCACAAATTTTTCTGAAATTCCATAATGAGATTAAATTGCAACTATTGTCTTTTACCAGTAATTCAAAAGTGAATATGAACGAAGGTGCACCAAAATATTATTCAATTTTAATCCTCAACAATTAGGAGACTGTCATCTCTTTTTGTTGAGGATTTTACCTTTCT
>NZ_KB903438.1 GCF_000379765.1 Flexithrix dorotheae DSM 6795 | reverse complement strand
TTCCCCTTTGCATGGAAGCCATAAGAGAATCCCTAAAACAATTTTCCTTATGGTTGAGAAATAACTGCCATGCTTTCGGGTGGTACTTTTCCATATCTGATATAAATGTTGGATTAATCACCCTGAGTACTTTCTTGAAATACTCCATTGTCTGGATTAATTCATCAATAATATCTTTAGATTCAGACCTGAAGCGACAAATTTCCCTTTCCTGTTCTTTCAGCATTTTGCTGGTACATGTTACTACTATTTCATCTTTGTCTTTAAAAAATTGATAAATTGTTTTTTTGGAAATAGACAACTGGTTCGCCATATCATCCATGGTCACACTTTTTATCCCATACTCACGGAACATTTCAGTCGCCACTTCAATTATTCGTTCTTTTGTTTCCAATTTGTAGCTTTACCTCTGTTTGATTTGAATGCAAAACTATGGAAACTTTGAAATGTTTTAAAGTTTCCATAGTTTTTTTTAGGTGATTCTTTAATATTTTACACAAGAGGTAAGTTTTTAATGATGGGTAAACAATTTCTTACGATTAAATACAAACTAGCGTAAATGAAGGCTAAAAAATGGTTCTGGTTTCCTGAATAAATAACAAGGATTTCCAGAAAATGATTAAAAAATCTGGCTTTTTATAAATTTACATACATTCAGATAGCACAACTTTTCCAATTTTTCCATTTCCTCCTCCCCGACTTTTAAATGGTCAATGATTGAGGGATATTTTCCTGCATTTTCGTGTTCAGGATGAAAATAAGGGATTCTTTGAGGATCGTTTAAGGAACCGGTCCAAAAAAAGTCTGCCCCAAATGCCAAGTGATCTTCCAGGCCATTTGCCCAGCCAAACCTGATATGATTCTGTAAAGTGTAATGATGATCGTTATCCACAAAGGCTCTTACAAAGTTCATCCCCATCAATCCTTTTCGTTTTATGATCTCTCTTACCAATTCTTCAGGAAGATTTCTGGGATGATCCCAAATGTTTCTAAAATTTGAATGGCTGGCAATTACGGGAATGTCCAGTTGTTTTTGATCTATGAAGTTCAATAGATCAAAGGCCATTTTGTCGGAGGTATGAGAAAGGTCTACAGCGATCTTTTTTCCCGAAAGATACTCCAGCAAAATCTCTCCATCAGGTTTTAGGCCAACTTTACTGTAGTTTCCTCCACCAAACCGGTTTTCGGTATGGTGAGTAATTGTAATATAAAACAGCGGACCTGTTTGTTCAATGATTTGTTCAAGATTGAAAAAGGCCTGGTCCAGATGATCTTCTTCTTCGCAAATTCCTGAAGCATTTTCAATAGCCACCATCACAGCAGTTCCCGGAGTTTTAATTATTGAATTTAAATCATTCCTGGAATCCATGGGATAAATATGGTCTGAATAGACATTTAATATTTCCTTGTATTTTTCCGCCTGATGCCTTGCCTTTTTTACACTGCCCAAATTGGTGGTGGTAAAAATGGACAGCACCTGAAGTTTTACATTTCCCTTTTTCCAGAAGGGAATAGAACAACCAATATCCGAATCCATGGGAGTGCTTCCCTCCTTATTAATTAAATACGACAATAAATCACCATGAAGATCGAATACCGGAAATTGAGGAACCATTTTAATAAATTTTGAATTAGACCCAAAAGAGAAATTGATGTCAAATATCAATGGAATTCACCTAATACACACCTAATCCTTTATTTTATTCGCATTAAATAGTTACTTTGCAGCTGGTTTTTACTTAAAAAAAGAACTTAAAAGGAATTAGAATTCCTATTTTTTATTGGCACAATCCTAACTTATTATCATTCAATTATTAATTATTCATCACACATCACATAATTAAAAAATGATTAAAGTCTTACACATTTTATTATTAAGTATTTTAACAATGCTTATAGGTTGCCAGGTCAGCCAGCAAGTTCAGGAAGAAAAGGTTGTTTATTTTGAGGAACCCACAGATCTCAGTGCGGTAGTATCTTCAGCAAAACAGGATTATGTAATTGATACGCTTATAGAAGATTTGATGAACCCCTGGGGGATCGCTTTCTTACCCAATGGAAGTGTTTTAATTACAGAAAGAAGCGGAAAATTACTTTTGGTAAAAGATGGTAAAATTGCCAATGATTCCATTTATGGATTACCGGAAATTCTGGCAAAAGGACAAGGAGGGTTATTGGATATCAGGCTTCACCCTCAATATGAAGAAAATGGCTGGATATATTTTTCCTATTCCTCTCCGGGTGAAGAAGAGGGTTCTTCTAATACCGCAATTATGCGGGCAAAATTACAAGGGGATAGCCTGCTTGTAAATCAGGAAAAATTATTTCAGGCGCTTCCCTATAGTACAAAAGGCCATCACTTTGGGGACCGAATCCAGTTTGATGGAAAAGGGTTTATGTATTTTACCGTTGGAGACAGAGGAGACAGATCTAATCCACAAAACCTAAGTGTTCATTCAGGAAAAGTTCTCCGGTTGCATGATGATGGCAAAATACCACAGGATAATCCATTTGTAAATGTGGATACTGCCATGCATGAAATTTATTCTTATGGACACAGAAATCCTCAAGGCTTAGTATTAAATACAACAGATGGTACTATTTGGGAGCATGAGCATGGCCCACGAGGGGGAGACGAATTAAATATCATTGAAGCCGGGAAAAACTATGGATGGCCGGTAATTACCTACGGTATCAATTATGACAGTACAATTATTACCACGGATACCGTAATGGCAGGCATGGAGCAACCCATCACTTTTTGGAGACCATCAATTGCTCCCTGCGGAATGGCACTTGCCAATAGTGACAAATACCCCAACTGGAAAGGAAATTTACTGGTAGGTTCTTTAAAATTCAGGTACCTGAACAGAGTGGAAATTGAAAACGGGAAAGTGGTAAATCAGGAAAAATTAATTGACCAGATTGGAAGAGTAAGAGCTGTAGAAGAAGCGCCTGATGGCTACATTTATGCAGCTTTGGAAAGTCCTGGAATGATTGTAAGACTATATCCCATCAATGAGGAAAACACCACTCCTGAGCAATAAATTTCAATATCCCCATTTTAAGGGATTTAATTATTTATTATCTCAGGTAACTTTACATCATTAGAAGACTTTTCACAAGCGACAAAAAGGATTATAAAGCAGGAATCATTTTGATCCCTGCTTTTTTTATCTGATTTATCTGAAAATATATAAAGTAAAACCTTTTACAAGGTATCGAGGTCAAATGAATAAACATTACCCAAATCATCAGAGAAAAATATAAGTTTAGCTCTATCAGGTAAGAAGCTGGCTTTACTTGAAGTCACATCTCCGTTTTTCCCTTTTATTTTAGTTTTTAGTTGGATTAGTTCTTTAAATTCCCAACCATCATTTTTCTTCACAATTTCATTGACTGAAATATAATACCGGTTATCCTCCCGATCTTTCACGGAGTGAATTTCAAATATTTTTCCCGATTCAATATGATTAATAATTGGGCGGGTCGGACTTATTAGCTTGGTAAGATTTTGATAGGGAATATTGGTCCATTTTCCTTTTTTATCTCTTACCCGCAACACAAACTGAGGATGATTGATTTTGTCTACACTGTTTTTGGTAACTACTGCCATTTCTCCATTTTCAAACACAGTAGCGTTCAAATGATCATCCGCATTATTATCCCCCTCCTGCACAATTATCGGTTCTGACCAGTGATCAGGACTGTCCTTATCATAGTGAATTCGCTCCATGATGGACTGGGTATCCTGATTAGACCAGATAACGGATACCTGATTTTTTAGGCCGACTATTAAGGAAATATCGTCTTCATTAATGTTTTCCGCTATTGTAAATGGATCTGACCAATCCTTCCCATTAGAAGATTGCCAAACCATAATTTTTTCATTAGCATCTGCACAAACCCAATACCGGCCTTTAGAATCCTGAGTAATGGTAGCTGTTTCCATAGAATGGCAATCCTGTGGAATTGGGAGAAAAACATTCCATTGATGTTCGTATTGTTTGGTTTGGTTGGAATAAATCAATTGAGCCACATTCAACACACAGTCTCCAACTAAAACAATAGTTGCCACATTCTCCACACTCCAAACATCTGCTCTGCCTGGTAAGGAATATAAGGCCTGATTTACGTCAGGTTGACTCACCCACCCTGAAGTTTCCTTCTTTAATAATTTAGGTCCATCTTCATCCCCCACCATAATCCATTGCCCCTCATCAGTTGTCCATGATTTGGATTGGGGTTTATCTGCAGTGGCATCTCCATAGTTCACATGGAAGATAGGATCTAAATAAATTTCTGGGATGCCTTTTTTTTGAGCAAATGTATTCCCTACATTTAGTAAAAAACAAAAAAATGAAAAGACCAGAAGTGAACAGTTTTTTAGTTTCATATTGGGAGAATTTTGGCTGCAAAACTACTCTTTTAAATGGGGGAATGGGAAAGGTAATCCAGAATTGTAGTGTTAAATTTTGGAGGCTTTTAAAAATCAGTTACCTAACAACCTCCAAATCTTTCGCAAATGGTATTTATTATAATTATTTTTGTAGTAGTCCAAAGAAAAGGATTCTCTTGTGAGAATGATTAGATTTAACTAAAAGGTTTTACATAAGACCACTTCTTTAAGAAAAAATTGAAAACAAATGGCTAAAAAAGGACCAATGCCAGACTTCGATACGATTGATGATTATATCGCCAGTCAAACCGAAGAAGCGCAAATAGTTTTGCAAGAATTAAGATGTATTATCAAGGAAGCAGCTCCGGATGCAATTGAGGTTTTAAACTATAAGGTTCCTTCTTTTACATTAGTTCCGGGAGGAAAAAGGGATCAACAAATAATGATAGCCGGGTATGCAAAATTTGTAAGTTTCTACCCCTTTCCAACTACCGTGGAAGCATTTTCAAATGAACTTAAGGATTATAAGCAGGGAAAAGGTTCGATACAGTTTCCATTGGACAAACTCTTGCCCAAAGATTTGATCATTCGAATGGTAAAATTCAGAAGAGCGGAAATTTTGAGTAATTGGAAATGAACAAATCCTTAAAACTTTCAATGCTCGATCTGAAAATTAATTGACTAGTTTCCTAAAAATCACTAATCTACCAAAATTTTATGCACACTAGGATAATCCAAAAATTTCAGGAAATACAATCCTTGCTTTAATTGGATATTTTCAATTTCATCTTCCATTTTCTTACTGAGTAGCTTATTTCCTTGTACATCATAAATTTCAAAAACTACGTTTTGTGGAGCTTTTATGGAAAATGGTTGATTAGGTCTTACAGGGTTTGGATAAACCTGAATTAGACTATTTCCATACTCATCCTCTAATCCGGTTACCGCATTTATCACCAACAATCCATTTTGGAAAGTTATAGTATAATTTTTATCCTCTGCACCACTTACATTGATAGTATACTCCCCCGGACTAAGAGGAACGCTTTCTTCTTCGATTTTAATAGATGGTTTTTTATCCAAATCGGATTCATTATCCCCATTTACAAACCCATCAAAGGTATAATTCAATTCAGGTATTAGATTCCCCTCATTTATTTCAATATCTGATGCAATAATTTTTAGTGGAGCCGCCTTTACTTCCATTATGCCATTCTGTAGGCTAATGATATAGTTTCTATCACTGCCTCCAGTAAGGATAATAGGAAATAAACCTACATCTGAGGTATCATCAGCTGATGTGGAAATGGTGGGTAATTCATCAATATGATATTTTGTATCGTATCCCCGTAAGGAATCGAATGAAAATGTTAGTTCAGGAACTTCTTCACCATATATTTTTGAAATGGTATCTGCCTTAATTAGAAGTGGCACCTTATTTATCGTTAAAGTAGTATCTGAACTTCCAGTATATGTCTTATCTTTAATTTTTACCGATACATTATAAGTTCCTGCTTCCAGAGGCAAAAGTTCGGAATCGTTATATAAAACCGTATAAGCCAAGTGTGAAGGATTTATTGAAACAAGGCTATCAATGGGTTTACCATTATAATCCCATTCCAAACCTGAAAATGTTATTTCTCCATTCAATTTATTGGTAAGTATATTAATCTGATTTGCAAAACTTCCTGATGTGGTAACTATATCCATTAAACCATCTTTATTATAATCAAGAGGAAAAACGTCATCAACACTAAACCATTCTTCAGTCACAAATCTTCGGGGGGTAATAATACTATCTGTTTCTACATTATAGTACTCTAATTTATAGGTTGGAAATACGATTTCCACTTTATTGTCACGATCCACATCCAGAACAACTTCTCCCGAAGATCTTGGTCTCGGGAAACGATGTAGCTCATTGGAGAAAATTTCTGTTTCAGATGCAAATAAAACTGCGCCTTCCTCATACTGACGAGTTTCTGGATTTACAAAAGTCACCACCAAATCGTCAAATCCATCTTGGTTAAAGTCACCTGTATTAATATAGACAACATCTTTTAGTATTATTTCCTTTACATTTTTAAATGTACCGTCTCCTATTCCAGATAATAAGGTTATTTTGTCCAAATAATAATTATAATAAACCAGGTCGATTATGGAATCATTATTAAAATCAAGCGGTTTTGCATCGGTACTATAGTAATCAAATTTATGAGCAAGATTGAAACTGTCATTAGCCAAATTTAAAAAGACCCCTTCTAAGCCTAAAATATCATAGTATCCGTCTTTATTAAAATCAACTTTCGTTGTTGTAATCCCATAATTAAAATTACTTTCACTTAGGTTAATAAATTGAAATTCACAATTCCCTTTATTAAAAAAATACCCAGGGTCATCTCCTTTTTCCAAAATGTCTAATAATCCATCATTATTCAAGTCTACCAAACCAACATCTCTATTAAGTTCAATACCCATATAATTTTTTATAAATGAAAAACTTCCATCAATATTCCCCTTATAAATTGAAATATAGTCTCTGTGAAAATTGGCAGTTACTATGTCGAAAACTCCATCATTATTGATATCTCCAATATCCAGTTTATTAAAATCATTCCAGATAAATATTTCCCGATAGGAATAAAAATCAAATTCTTCATTTAGAAAAAACTGGTTCATTTTACCATAATAGGGGGTTCCCATTAAAAAACCTTTCCTCCCAATTTTAGTAAGATCCGAAAATCCAAAATAAATTATCGGATGGTTTGTCCATTCTTCACTTGTAGTTTGGTGTTTAAACCCTCTTTTCCCATCACTTTTAAATAAGGTAATTTTCAATAGCCTTTTATCATGATAATATGAGGAAACCATTATATCCTTAAAGCCATCTTCATTGTAATCATCTATCACAAAATCCAGATCGGAAAAAAACTCGGTAGAAACCCATTTTTCAGCATCTTCAAACTCCCTATTGTCACTACCATAAATAATTTGAATTTGATTTTCTTCCGCAAATACAATCACACAATCTAACTTTCCATCCTCATCCAAATCATCTATTTCAATATTGATGGGATTGAATTCAAATAGCATATCAACTGGAGAAGAAAACCCATTATTGTTTCCGTAATAAATGGAAACCATTTTACCATTTTTACAAACCACTAATAAATCCACAAAGCCATCTCCGTCCATATCTCTTATTTCAATATCATTGGGGATAGCTCCGGTGCTAATTTCAATTGGGTCAGATAAGAGTTTTTCCTTATCGAAATAAAATAATGAAATGGAATTTCCTTCTTCATTTATCACTACCAAATCATTTAAACCATCCCCATTGAAATCTTGAGCCATACTTTTTTTAGGCTTTTTACCAGTGGAAAAAAATACAGGTCCCTCAAACTCTAAATCCCCTTTATTAATCTGTACTCCAATTCGATTATTTTCAAAGTCTGAAAAAATAATATCCTTAAATTTATCATTGTTTATATCATCCAGAAGTATATGGTTGATAGTAGATTCAGTTTTCGTATCAACAACAAAAGGTGGATTTAGAAAACCCGAATCATTGGCTACTATGGATATAAAATCTTTATTTTTAAATGCGGTTACCACTTCTTCGTAGCCATTGTTATTTAAGTCTGCAATTGCATAGGCACTGGGTTCAGTACTTAAATCAATATTGATAATCCTGTCATACTTTTGCCCGAACACCTTTAAACCAGACAAAATTATAAGAATGGAAAAGGTAAATTTTAATTTCATGTTGATATTAAATTTCTTTTAAACTTAGTCTATCATCAATTTCACTGAAGATTGATAATGATTCAGTTTTAGTTTGATGATATACATACCCTTTATCCAATTTCCCAACTGGATATTTTTTTGAATTTGTTTCTTATTTTTTACAAAAGAATCTGAACTAATAATTTTCCCTGTAACATCTAAAATTTGAACTTCTACCTTGCCTGTCAGGTCATTATTGATATAAACCTGAAAATGATCTTTTGCAGGGTTTGGAAAAATCGCAACCTGATCTTGATGACCAGAAAACTTGTCGATGCCTGTAACCTGAAATGAACTTACCTCAACTTTTACATGTACAGTATCACTTTCCCCTTTGCTATCAGAAATTACGACTGGAACTACGATTGTTCCAGAAAAATTTGAATTGGGTAAAATTGTAGAATCCTCTGCAGTATAGTTATCCCCTTCCAAAATTTTTAAGGTAAAATCTTCTGGAAAACTATCATCATAATCGGTCACTATAAAGTCATTTAAAGACAAGTTGATTGCTTCCCCATCTTCTGAAAAAAGAGAGTCAATTAATGAGATAGCTTGTGGTGGGTTATTTTCTAAATTAATCTTTGCTATACCCGAGTATGGTACACCATCTACCTCAGTAAATCGGCCTGAAACAAGTATTGTAGAACTATCAATTTTGTGAATTTTATTTATAATATCATTAAACCCAAATCCAAAATGCTGATTTACATTTCCATCAATTCTGGTTCTGGCGATACTATTTCTTTCAAATGCATTAAATTGATTAAACCTTCCTCCAACCAACAATTCATTTTGACTGAGCGCAACAAGACTTTTACAAACCGGAGAAGTATATCCATAATTTGAGGTATATCCCAGATCCTTATCATTCAGACTTTCTCCTTTTAAGTCTGTAATGAATAATGGTTGATTTTCAACATTAGATAAAAAAGGATCTCCTCCAAATATTAGTTGGTTACCAATTTCAGCAGATGCCAGTATTTGTAAATCAGGTATTGAAAAATCAATATTAAAGGTGGAATCCCTTTTTCCAAAATGATCAAGTTTTAGTGCAAAACCTGCTTTCTTTTGTTCATCATATCCAGATACAATAATGCCACCATCATCGGTAAGATGAGCAGTGTTTACCTTGTAAGAGGGAAGAATTTCCCCAAAGGAATTAAAAGTATAATCCCTTTTCCCATCAGGATATAATCTAAAAATTCCCCTTTGGTTATCTATTCCTATATTACCAGCCAGCGCAATCGTACCATTTTCCATTATAAGAATTTCCTTTACCGTAGAGGATGGAAACTTGAAAGTGGAGTCAAAAGTACCATCTTTCAAAAGTCTAATAATCCCCCCATTGCGTTGGTAATTACTATCAACCCATGATATACTTCCTCCAATTAAAATTTTTCCATCCTCCTGTACTTCGATGTCATTTATTTCTCCAATGGAAATATCTAGAGAATCAAATTTTGGATTGAATTCACGATCAAGGCTTCCATCGGGGTTTAATCTAACAAGCTTGTTAACTTTTTCACCATTGACATCAGTCATTTCTCCACCTACTATTACTTTTCTGTCCTTCTGAGTGAAAACTGCAGTAATATCGGGACTTCCACCCAGGTTTACATATTTTTCATTAAGTATTCCTTCAACCGATAAACTTGCCAATCCGGTTATTCCCAGTTTATTAAACTCATTAAAACTACCAGAAACAATTACCTCTTCTCCCTGAACCTCCATGTTTAAAAAGTTTTGATAACTAAATTGAGAAAATTTGGCAACTGGAAATGATTTATCTATCGATCCATCTGCGTTAAGTCTGGCTAATACATTTTTATCTGGACTTTCATTATTACTCCCATAAAGCATTATTTTCCCATCTTTGAGTACTTCTATATCAAACACGCCTCTGGATACGACATTAGGGGTACTGCCTAAAACAAATGTAGAATCCCTTGAACCATCCCGGTTTATTCGTATTAAGCCTCCTGGTGATTGAATTTCATTGAATTGAGTAAATATTCCCGCCATCAAGACTTTGCCGTCCTCCTGGCTTTCTATTTCGTGCACTGTACCTGTTATAGTACCATAGTTTTGAAAATCAGTATCTGCTACCCCATTAGAATTAAGCCTTACAACCCCAGCCACATTTTTGTCATTAATTTCATAAATCCCACTAACCAAGATTTTATCATCTACAGTTTCTCTGAATTGAGCCTTCCACCCTCCTTCTACAAAATTCAGGAAAAATGAACTGTCTACAGATCCATCCCGGTTTACCATTATAATTCTTTTGCCACCGTAAAGGTATCCAACCATTAAAATTTTATTAAATGCAGTACCACATGAGGAAATATTTCTAATATCGTAGGTTAAATTGAAATCTTCATTTATACTTCCATCATTATTTAGCATTAACACACGGTTGTTATCCCGAAATAACAATGTGCTATCATCTACTACTACAATATCGTAATCAAAAGTTCTATCCTTTATAGGATAGGGAAAGTTAAAAGTAGTATCTAAAGAAAAGTCATTATTTAACCTGATTAATCCATTAACAGGTTTTTGATCTACAAACCATAAATCGTATCCAAGTAAATAAATTTTACCATCTGGCTGTACCTCCATGTTACCAATAATTGGATTACCTCGAATAATTGGCTTAAACTCTTCCACCAAACTTTGTGAAAAAGTATCTAAGAAACGAAAACTAAAGAATAGAAAAATGAATATCTTTAGAATAATGAAATTGGTTCTCATTGTAAGTGCTGTAGTTTAGTTATCTCTGTGATTGCTATTTTTTTAAGAGTTTAAAACTTTTCATTAAATCCTTTGAAGAAATGGAAAGCGTATAAAACCCTTTAGGCAAATCGGAAATATCAAGTCGATAGAGGTCTTCAGTATTGGATTTTATTTCTTTCTCGTAAACATTTCTTCCCAAATTATCAAAAATGGAAAATTTCAGGTCATTAAACTGAGTTCTTGTCAATTCTACATTAAAAAAAGATGTTATCGGATTAGGATATATTATTATTTGTCCTAAATTTTCCTGATCAATTATCCCAAGAATATCATTACCTCCGGCTATAATTGTTGAATTACCAATAATAACAATGGCGTTTTTTTCTTCAGCATCCTCCTTTATTGAAAAAATGTATGGTTCAGGTTCATTAGGAAGTCCCTCATAATCAATCATTAAATAATAATTTCCTATCCTCAGATTATTGAATTCAAAGTATCCATCATTTTCTGAGTGAGTAACTTGTATTAATTGATCCTTTTCTCCTAAAAGCAAATAAATTTTTACCCCTTCTACCGGCTCTCCCGAATCCTGGTGTATATCAGTAATTCTTCCTCCAGAATTATCTTTACTTTTGTAGACAAAACCACTTATCCTTTTATTTCCCTTTTGGATTGAATCTGAAATAGCCATACAAAGCATATTGATATAAATATCCTCAGTTACATGGATGGTATCAGCATCACTTTCTACTATTTTCCTATCATAAAAAGTATCGAAAAAATCCGGAAATTTTGTTTCATCAATATCCAAAAACAAACTATATTTTCCTGGCACCAAATCAGAAAATTGATATTGGTGGTTCGAGGATAATTCTATTGAAGCTATCTCTTTTTTTGTGTTATTCCCTTCTTGATATTTAAATAATAATAAATTTCCTTCCTGAATTTTTTCCCCATAAGTAGTCTGTACTATACCTCTAATCGAAAAACCTGTATCTTTCAAATCTTTTACCCTGATTATAAAGTTTTTCTCAAAAGTATTGTCCAGGCTGTCTATGGCTTCAACCTTTATTAAAAACTTATTTTGTTCTTCATAGTCTAATTCAGATGCAGTAAAAAGGGTATCGTTTCTTAAAATGAAACGAGAATTATCATTTTGCACCGCAGAATCACTTAACTTAAATGTATGCAGATATTTACTTCTGGAATAATCTACTGATAAAATTCCAATTGGTGTATTTAAAGGTACATTTTCCTCTATTTCGGCATTAGTCAAAGAAATATTAGTCAATTCAGTCCCAAATGCTTCCAGATCAAAAATTGAAATTCCGTGAGGATGAGTAATATTAGGGTTTTCATAGCCCGAAACCATAAGGAATTGTTTGTAACGAGCCTGAACCTGCCCTAATCCATGATTTTGGCGAGTATTGGTACTTTTTATTTTTTTATATTCTTCCCAATTTCCATCATTTTTTTTGTAAACATATACAGCTCCTGAATTGGGATAAATGTCATTATCATTCCGCACTGGAACTGTAATCAAACCATCTTCAATTTCAACCTGCTCTCCAAATTTTGAATTATATTGCTGTAAACTCAATGATGCTGTATGCTCCCATCCATTCTCACCTTTTTCAAAAAGATAAATCGATGAACCTCCACCTACCACAATAACATTATTTTCTATAGCTACTGATTTTCCGTAAGTTACATAGATGGAATCCATAATACCCAGTCTTACCTCCTGTTCAAACTGCCAGTTATCATTTTTATAATTGAATAAAAATACATTTCTTGACCAACTAGAAGCTGCAACTAAAATATCTCCATCCAAATCGAAATCATTTATGTATTTAGAAAGTTCTTCCGGTATTTCAGTTGATGACTTTAATTGCCATTCCTGATTTACATATTCATAAGTGTAAATTTCACTTAAATTTTTTTGGGAATTATCCGTAAAAACTACCAGTCGATTCTCCTGGAATTCAAATTCTTTTATTCTGTTATAATGATAGGGATTGTCATTTCCTGGTAAAAGAATTACCCCTGTTGAATCCCAGGTATTTGTGCCGGATTTATAAAACAAGTGTATATTATTATTTCCCTCTCCGGTTATTCCAAAATGATCCTGGAAAAGATTTATATTTTGTCCTAATCTTTTCTTTTCATCATTCTTAATAATATAATTAGGAATCCATGTGTTTTTCTGTTGTTTTTCATAAATCAATATTTCAGAAACATCAAAAGGATCACCTGTTGTAGTAACAGCGTAGTTTCCATAAATATCCATTCCATCCCCAAAGCCAATATCATTTCCTTTACTAAATGAAGTTAGTTCAAATTCCCCTATAGCATCACCTTTATTAATCACGCTTATCAAGAAATCCTTCTCAATTGAATTTCCCTTTTGATCAGTACTTTTTACACGGATACTAAAATGCTCATTTGACTCAAAATCAATAGGGACTTCTACTATAAGAGAATCGCCAGAAATAGAAAATACATTGTTATGAAAGTCGCCTTTTCCGGAAACCAATTCATAGGTGTGTAATTCCTGAACATCCGGATCGTCTGTAAATAAGGTGGCAATTTTTTTGCCCAAAGTTATGTTTTCTGGTACAAGCGGTTCTTTTAGAAACAACCCTGAAGGAGGCTGATTTCCAGAAAGGGTATCTATTTTATCTAAATTATAAAAATACCCATAGTTCTTTCTTTTATAATCCTGTGTAATTTCTCTTCCTCCAATAACCAGTACATCTCCATCAGCATCTACTCCTTCAGTAAAAAATAATTCATTTAAACTATTACCATAAGGATAAAAAATCTTTTGCCTTACCCACTGCCCATCTGTTTTTTTGTATGCATAAACCATAGATTTACCATTTCTATAACTAAGGTTTACCGCTGAAGTACCTACAAATGCCCATTCATTATTTAGAACCACAGTTTTCCCAAAACCTCTTCCTTCAATCGTATCATTCGAAAATAAATGCGCCTCCTGATTCCATTTCCCGTCTGTTTTAGAATAAATAAATGCTGAGCCAGATATTGATCCTTTATGGGTTTTATCTAATTCTGAACCTACTATAATTGTATTCTCTTCAATAGCCAGAGACGTTCCAAATTTTGAATTTTCATTTAAGGGAAAATCAGGTTTAAGTTCCTGGTTTTCTACCCAATTCTTACCATCATATTCAAAAACATAAACTTTTGATTCATAAAGTCTTTCTGCAGATTTTAGAGAATAAGAGGCAATAACAGCAGTTTTCCTATACAATGCCACTTCATAACCAAATTGTTGTTTATCAAACCCGTCACTAGGCTGAAGTTCAGCCACTTCCACCCATTGTGAGGAAGAATCAGAAATTACAAACTCATAAATAAAAGCAGAACCAGATCCACTATTTTCATTTGGGCTTCCAATAAGGGCGAAGTTTTGATCTATTGCAATGGAATGACCAAACTTTGAGTAAAATCCTTTATCAACAAAATTATTCAGCATCCATTTTTCTCCTTTTCTCTCATAAAATGAAACTTCTCCTTCCTCACTTGCACCAATAATCAGGTGATTTCCTTCAATGTCCAGAGCGGACCCATATTCTGAATAGGTTTTGGGTTTATGTGACTGCAAATGTTGCAGTAGTTCCCAACCATCATTCAGTAAACCTCTTTTATAAATAAAGACTTCCCCAATTGAAGAGTCGGTGGTACCATATCCCCGTGGATATGCCATTACGGCATAATTACCTGAAACTTTCACCCTATTTTCATAACTATTCGATTCCCTCTTCTGATTGATGGAAACCCTATATTCATCTCCTTTAAAGCCTTCTTTTAACTGAACCTTAAATACTTTTTCAACCCACCCTTCACTTTGGTCGTTCACTCTTACTCTTATCGAACACAATTCCTTATTCATTGGGAATTTTTTTGCAACAAAAAGTTTATCTTCTTCAATGTAGAAAAAATCGTTATCCTCATTTCCGTTTCCTTCCACAAGGGTATATAAATGTGTGTCAATGGAATCAGCATTTTCGGCAGAAAAATAGCCTATAAGAGTAGCGGGAAAACTATTTGCAAAAGTTATAGAACTAGAGAGAAAAATGTCTGTAGGCTTTTCCTTAAGGTCTATTACATTAATATTGATTATTTTTTCATATTCAAATCCACTTTTTGAGATAAGGACTCGAATTGAATACTTTGATTTCTTCTCAAAATCTAACTCACTTGCGGTAACCAGTTTATTACCAGATATTTTGAAATGCACATTATCTTCATCTCCCTCACCATTTACAAACTGATATTGAATATCAGACTCGGATGTTGAAAAAGTATAAAAAGTCGCCACTTCACTTCCAATTTCACTATTTTCTTCGATGTCAGCATTTGGCAATAAAGCTCCTGGTGGGATATAGGTAATTTCTTCAGAAAATGGAGAGGATTGGTAAACACCATCAATTGCCTGTACAGAAATATGATAAATGGTATCTTTTAAATCTGTTAATTCAAAGAAAGGTTGATAACCTGCGTTGCCGGGTTCAGCTACAAGTCTTTGTCCTGAAGGCAAAGATTGAGAAGACATTACCAGATTATCTCCAACACGAATAGAAAGATTATAACTGATTAAATTTTGTGAAGATTCCGCATCTTCCGACTTTTCCCATGTAAATTTAATTTTTTTATGATCCTGGTTAAATTCATAGCTTAATCCTTCAGGTACTGTGGAAATAGTATTTCTAATTGTAGAGTTATTCCTATAAATGCCCAAATTATTTCCAAAATTTCTGTCATTATCAGGATGTAGCAAATCCATATCCCCATCCAAATCATAATCTGCCCATAACCCAGGACCTAATGCCTCATAATAATCGATCTTACTTTTCTTTAAAATTCCATCCTTAATTTCAAAAATAATGTTTTTAATATCCCTTTCAGGCTTATAACCAGAAAAGAAAAGTTCTAACTGACCATCATTATTGATATCTACCCATTTTAGTTTTGCCTTATAATTATCATAAAAAGAAAACATTCCCAGAGCGGCTTCTTCTAATTCCACTACTTCAAAATTTCCATCATTATTCTGATATACTTTTAGCTGCATTTGTTCACCATCCTGATAATAGTTACCGCAAAAGGCCAAATCTAAATCTCCATCTGCATCAAAATCACCCCAATCCGATTCTCCATATCTCAGCCCCTGTAATTCAATTCCTGAATATTCAAAAACACCATTGTTATTTTTTAAAAGTCGACCATACAGGGTTCCTGAATATTTCCCTGAAATAAAAAGGTCTTTATCTCCATCATTGTCATAATCTCCCCATGAAATTCCTCCCTTATGAATATTCGGAATATCAGTTTCTTTTTCATAGAAGTAACCATTTATATTTTCGTAGAAAAAGGAGTTTGGAAAGCTCCACTCCCCAATTATTCCATTCATAAAAACATCAAGGTCACCATCCCTATCGTAATCAATCCAGGAAACATTTCCCGAATAATCAAGGGGTTTTATTCCTAAAGCTAATCGTTCAAAACTTCCATCATTGTTCACCAATACACCTTTGGTAGTTAAAACATCAAGATCTCCATCCAAATCGAAATCCCCCCATTTTACATCCCCTCTCAAATCAGTCGCTAAACGAGTTTGGGAAAATCTCCCATTTTCATTGGTATATAAATCAATTATTCTAATAACATCTGGTAAATCGCCACTTATCACCAAATCCAGATCTCCATCTTTATCATAATCGCCCCAATCGGCTTCGGCATATTTGTACACAGGAATTTCCAGAAATACTGATTCAAAAGACCGGGGAGGATATTGATAAATTTCTCCAAAAGGAGACTCTTCATTACTTTTTTTCACTTTAAGCTGGTAATAATATACCTGGTTGGGTAGTATTTCTTTATCCGTATATTCGCTTATAGCTGGATTAAGCTTCAATTCCCGAAAGTTCTCTGAAAAATCAGCTGAAGTGCTTTTTTGTAAAATTATTTCTGCAGCATCTATTGATTGATTTTCCCAAGTAATTTTGATTTCTCCGGAATTTATGGTTGTAAAAGTCACGTTTCTTGGAGCTATCAGCCCCTCATTTACTCGCCATAGCTCCCTCCCTTTAACGCCATCATTTCCTGTAAAAAAAAGCCTGTTTTTAAAATTAAATAACTGATCAATTCCAGCTTTATCAGCTTTACCGTCCTTATATAAATCAATATAAAGCTTCGTTCCTTCAGTAGTCCCATCAGTTTCCCAAAGCTCATTGCCATGGATTCCATCCTGCGCAACAAAATAGACTTTATTATTTACCTTGGTTAATAATCTTGCTTCACTTCCATTTTCTCCGGGGAATATATCTTTAAGAATTACTGTATTTTCTTCCGTTCCATCACTTTTCCAAATCTCGTGTCCATAAGCCTTAGTCTGAACAGAAAAGAACAGATGATCCTCTAGACCAACCAATTCTTTAATTTCGAAGGAGAATGATTTTATTTTTTCTATCCCTGTACCTTGTAAATTCACTTTAAATAAACCATAGCTATTTTCAGCATCTTTAGCCGTAAAATAAAATTGGTTTTTAAAAAATGTAAAATGTTTTGGCCCCGAATCTTCCTCTCCCTGGTAAATGTCTGATACCAATGAGGTACCCTCTGGTGTTCCATCTGTCTTCCATAATTCTAAACCTTTTTCTACATCATTACCAGAAAAGTACAACAGCCCATTATATTCGATATAATTCGTTTTGGTTCTATAATCTTTATTTTTCTTCAGCCTTGTTACAACAGCAGTTCCCTCTGTGGTGCCATCAGTCTTCCAAAAACTCCTGTGTACTGAATCTTCATTTGCCACAAAATAAACATCTTCATTATATTTATAAAAATCCGTTGGTCTGCTACTTGAAACAACTCCCGCTCCTATATCTTTAATCAGGTCAACTTTTTTCTCTTCCACATCCAAATACCACAATTCATTTCCTATGGGATAAACATGCCCAGAAAAAATATATCTATTACCTACTCTTTTTGCCACATTTAATTCACTTTCTGGCAAAATCTGTTGACCGTTATACTCAAAAGCAGGAAAAAGTGTATCGATGGTTAAACTTATCGGATTTACTGCATGTACTTTCACAATAGTATTATTACTACCAGCTCTTACCAAATACCGATTTTCAATAAAACCATGCTGAGAAAAATAATATTTTACCTCACCAAATAATTCCTGGTGTACTCTTTTTGTATTCCATTTAGTTCCATCACTCAAATAAAGGCTTTCTTTATCTGATAAAGAATCAGTTTGGTTAAGCAAATGTTCCATTGAAAGGAAAAAGTAATCATCCGCTTTAATAATACTCCCAATTTTTGTCCCATTATTTCCTTTTGTAAAATCCTGAATCAAGGTAATATTTTGAGCATTAACAAAATGGGCAAAAAAAGAAATAAAAAACACCACCTTTAGCTTTCTATAAACTGAAAAGCCAATAAATGGGAGAAATACTAATTTGGGTAAGAAGGAAATTAAATTGGTATACATATAGTAGAAAAGAAATGAGAATATAAATCTCAAAATTATTTATTCATATCATAGCCTTTGGAGAATATCATATGACCCATATTTATCCAAAGGATATAATTACAATTATACTATAGACATACTATCCTTCCTAATATTAATTTAATCAAAGCATATTTTTATTGTTAATAAAAGTAAATTCAATAACATAATCAATTATTTTCCTTTTTTTGCAATTTAAAGAAACCTTTTGTAGTAGCGATACTTTCCTTAGAATTCTAATAATTTATCTCCTTATGATTAAACCATTATTTTTTTCCATAATACTTATCGGGTTTTCTTTATTAAATGCACTTGGTCAGAAAATGATTACCAATCTGAATCATTCCAGTTCAGACTTAAATTCATGGCCAAACAGCTTTGGATCATTTAATAATTATCTGTTTTTTGTTGCAGAACACTCACGATATGGCAGAGAGATATGGGTATCCAATGGCACAGGAGATAGTACTTTTTTACTGAAAGATATAAATCCTGGTACAGGGTCTGGAATATGGTCCTTCAATTCCCAATCCACCATTATGGGCAACAAACTTTATTTCACAGCATATAATGAGGAAGAGGGAACTCAAATCTGGTCCACAGATGGCACTCCAATCGGAACAGAGAAACTTGTCCATTTTCATGATAAAGCAATTTTTGGACTGACAACCATAAATGATAAATTTTACTTCCTGCTAAAACAAAATGCTAACCTGGAGGTATGGTGGAGCGATGGAACAGGGGCTGGCACCCAGTTAATAAAGGGTAACATCAGTATTCAAAACAATCCCACATATCAGGGAAAGGCAGGCAACACATTCATTTTCGTCTTTGAACAACCCCAAACTAAAAACACTAATGTTTGGAGAAGTGACGGAAGTGTCGAAGGTACTTATAGTATCCTTTCCGGAATTGATGGAAATGGAGCAGGTCCAGGAGGAACAAACGGATTAACGCAATTTGTAGAATTAAATGAGGAATTATATTTTGTTATAAGAAGTTCCAGTATTTTTTCCTATCCTAAAAGTGTGGGAATAATAAAAACTGATGGCACAAGGGAAGGTACAAAACCAGTAGAGGCAGTTCATGAAGGCAGTACTCGCCTAATTGATTTGGCTGATGCAAAAAAAGTTGGTAACAAACTCTATTTTTCCTTTTATGAGTTTGATTACAATCGATTATTTATTTGGGAACATGATGGTTCTACTGATGCTACTATAAAAATTTTTGATTACTCTGGTTCCTCCTATTTCACACCTTCCAACTTAATGAATCATGGGGAGGAGCTTCTTTTCACTTGTGGTACCCCTGAAAATACTACCGCTCTTTTCACTTATAACACTCTTTCAGAAGAATTAAAAAATGTAGAAAATATACCTCAACCAACCGATGAAATTAGCTGGTTTATTGATAATGTTGATGCTGCAGAAATTATAGGTGTAGAAAAAGAATTTTTAATCACCTTGCCCTCAAGACGAGGACTTAACAAAATTGTGAGGACTGATCTTTCCTCATTTAATACATATACAGTTCCTGAGTTAGCAGGAATTAGAACAACATTCCCCTTAAATGACAATGTCTTTTTTCAGAAAGCCTTTGGAAATTGGGGGATGGAATTGGGCAAATATAATCTGATTACCGGACTAGAAAGTGTTAAGAATATAAATGAGGTAAAAAAAGGAATATCATTAGAAAACCAAATTAAAATTGAGGATAAAATTCTATATAGTGGAACAATTGATTCTATTCAATCTTTTGGGCTCTTCTCATTTGATGGCAACCTGAATGTGGTAAAACCCAATTCTTATAAAATTACCGGACAGCATGATTTCTTCACATTTCAGGATAAAATATATTTTTCCGGCTATAATGAAGTAATTGGATATGAATTATTCCAAACAGATGGAAATACCTTTTCCTTGGTTGAAGATATTATTGAAGGAAGGAACTGGAGTGGTCCTCATCTTTTTCAGGAATTCAAAGAGACACTTTATTTCATAGTAAGGAAAGATAAAGAAAGGTACTTGGCTAAACTGGAAGATGACAAGGTAGAAATGATAAAATCATTTGGAACCAACTCCTATAATATTGGTTTTTCTCCTGAAGAAGTTATTTCCAGCGATAATTCCATGTATTTTATGGTAAGTGCTGCTGGTGAAGACATATGGATAAGTGACGGCACAGCTGAAGGCACTCTTAAAATTAAGGACTTTTACAAATGTGAAGGATTATCCCTTTTAAATCAGAACATTTGTTACCTGGCTTATGGGCAGGGGGATGATTTCTTCAGGTTTTATAACATAGATAAAAACGGTGTAGAAGAAACATTTAATTTGGAAATTCCAAAATCATCTTTAGTAGAGAACTTCATTCAGTTTAATAATGAACTATTCTTTACTGAATTTTCTAAAACGAATAGATATACCCTTTGGAAATCTGACGGAACAAAAGAAGGAACAACACCCATCAAAAAGCTTTATGAAAAAAAACTGGCAAGCACCAGAAGTTTTGGATTCACTGTATTTAAAGATAAATTATTCTTTAGTGCGCTTAATCCTGGAAATGGTATAGAATTGTGGTATTCCGATGGAACTTCCCAGGGTACAAGCTTATTCAAGGACTTAAATCCTGGAGGAAGTTCCTATCCTAAATATTTCACCGTTTTAAATGACAAAATGTACTTCCAGGCCTTCACTTCCACTTCAGGAGAGGAACTCTGGGAAACAGATGGTACTCCAGAAAACACAAAAATGATTTTTGATCTTCAGGAAGGCCCAGAAGGTTCACTTCCCCAGAATTTTTTCACTTTCAACAATGAAATTTATTTTTGGGCAAATGTACATTCCACAGGAAATCAACTTTGGTCATTAGCAAATGATGAAGTCCTTTCCATTTCAGATTCCCGGCAACCCAATCCTGTCACAATCTTTCCAAACCCAACCACCGATTTTATTTCCGTTAGCCACGATTCAAAATTAGAAATTCCAGAGGATTTTGAAATTTTGAATATTGAGGGGAAAAGTTTTTCTGTAAATTTGATCGATGGCAAAGTTCATTTAAAATCCCTACCTAGCGGTATTTACATATTAAAATTTAAAATAAAAGGGAAGTTATATTCCCGCAGAATTGTAAAGAAATGATTTGCAATCCATACAATAGTTATGGAATTTTTTATTATCTTTTTAATCTAATCCTGAATAAGGATCAATTAATCATTCCATTTGGATGAAAATAAACGACTAATATTCCAACAAAAACACTATTAAACTTTATTAACACCATTTCTGAAATAAACTCTGGGACTTTCAGAAAATTTGGCTTTTCTTTAAAGGTGCAAATCGTTATATGCCATTTACAATATTATTTTAAGTATTTCTCAACCTCTATGAAACTGTTTTTCCGTACACTTCTACCCATCCTGTTTATCATTAAATCATCAATTTTATTCGGGCAATTCACCGATATTACCCCCGATAGCCTTCCGGGCATCTATGATGGCGATATTAGTCTTGGAGATTATGACAAAGATGGGGATTTGGATATCTTGGCTACAGGGTTATTTGCGCAGGACCAATTCATAACTCATGTATTAAAGAATAATGGAGGCGTATTCGAAAAAGCAGCTATTCAACCTGATACGATTCCTGGAGTTGCTGAAGGGAAGGCAGAATGGGGAGATGTAAATGGGGATGGTTTGTTGGATATTTTTATTGCGGGAAGATTCGGACCGTGGAATGATGAAGAAGGCAAAACCCTGGTTTATTACAACAAGGGAGATGACATTTTTGAACTCGCCACAAACACAGGTCTCCCAGAATTAGCTCAAACTGATGCAACATTAGTAGATTTTAATAATGATAACATTTTTGATGTTCTTCTTACTGGAAGGATATTTGAAAGTAAAGATGAGTCCTATTATCAGGCTGCATTATATGCCAATGATGGTGAAGGGAAATTTACAGAGGTACATATTTTCAATAAGCTTTCAAACTATTATAATACAAACCTTTTAACCTCCAATGTTGATTTTAACAATGACGGAATGGTTGACTTTCTGATAAATCAGCCAAAACCAGGAGAGTCATTACGAATTTACCTTAACTAGGGTAAGGAGGAAAGTTTTTTAGAAAAATATTTATTTATCAATCATCATTATTATCAGGTAGAGCCCAAATGGGGCGATTTCAATAATGACATGTTAATAGATGTGGTATATGCCTCTAATGACGAAACTACCGTAAAACCCAATTTAGATAAATATGGAGGTCTTTACCAACCTGTTCAACAAGGTTTTTTTCCCAGATTATCGGATGGAGAGAATGAATGGGGAGATTATGATGCAGATGGAGATTTAGATTTATTAATTGCAGGGGAAACCAATGGATATTACGACCCCATTTCAATCACAACTTCTTTATACCAAAATGAAAATGGTGTATTTGAAACCGTAAATACACCTAACCTGATGGCACTGAAAGACAATTCCGTTGCTTGGGGAGATCTGGATAATGACGGAGATTTGGATCTGGTGATGACAGGAAGAACACTTCAAGATGAGGTTACTATTAAAATTTATCAAAATGACTTAAATGATAATGTATTCACCGAAAACTCGAAACCACTTCCCCCTATCAACCTGAGTGATTCAGTAACCGGGAATGATATTTTTTTAAAATGGGAGGCTCAGGAGGATTCCGAAACGGAAAAAATTGGCTTGACCTTTAACATTTTTGCCTTATCTGAAGATTCCACCTTTTTTTACGATCCACCTATGGCTGAGCTTGAAACGGGAAAAAGACAAGTTGCCAGAGCAGGGAATATAAATGGGGGGCTCAACCAATGGATTTTAAGAGACTTACCTAACGGGAAATATACCTGGGGTATTCAGGCCATTGATGGTAATTATGAAGGATCAAAGTTTACATTTGGGGATACATTCAAAATCGAATTAATATTACCTTCTGACCTGAAATTAAATGCCATTACAAGTAACCATATAGAACTAAGCTGGGAAGAAAAAGCAGAAGGAGAAGAAGGATATATAATAGAAAGAAAAGGTCCTGGAGACGAGGATTTTCTTTTAATTTCAAGTCTTCCATCTAATTCTTCTACTTTTAATGATTATGAAATCCAAGAAAATTCCAAATACTATTATAGACTATCCATAAAAAATGACAATGGTAGATCTGGGTACTTATTAGACTCAATAACATCTTTAAAATCAACCAAAAGTGTAATAGAAAATGTATTAGAGGGATATTTTCAAACTGGTTCAGATTGGGTAGACCTTGACAGTGACGGATACCTAGATGGAATTATCACTGGTAGAAAATATAATGATTCAACCCATACATTTAGTACAAATACAGAAATATATACCATTGACAGCAATTATCAATTAATTAAATCTGTTACTCTTCCGACAAATCCTGATATAGATCATAATTTGTTATCAAACAATCTAATTGCAAACTGGATAGATATTGATAATGATGGAGATTTTGACATTTCTACCACTGGAGGTCATACAGATTCTACTTTAATTTTCTATGAAAATATTAATAATAGGGAATTTAGATTAAAATATAATCCAATTTTTCCACCATTAGGTCATAATGGTCTTACATGGGGAGATATAGATAATGATGGAGACCTAGATGTCTTCTATTCTGGTTTTTTAATAGATTCTGTTAATAGTGACCTAATCGCCACGGTATATTTAAATGAAGGAAACTTTCAATTCTCAAAACTGGAAAATAATGTGTTTACTGGAGTAGATTTTTCAAATGCCAAATGGGTAGATTTAAACAATGATGGGAAGAATGATTTGATTTATTCAGGCATTGTACGATACCCTCAACCAAATGGAACAACTATAATCCAAGATATAGTTAAGGTTTACATAAATAATGGGAATCTAACCTTTACTGAATTAAGCAATGATTTAATTAAAAGTTGGGCGGATTATTCTGTTGGTGATTATGATTTAGATGGTTTCCCTGATTTATTGATATTAAAATTTGATCGTGATAACTATACCTATGAAACTTATGTCTATAAAAATTTGGGGAACTTTCAATTTGAAGAACAAAAAAACAATTATCTAACCTTTTCAGCTACTCCGAACTCTGATTGGAAGACTGTTGAATGGGTTGATTTGAACAATGATGGTTTTTTAGATTTTATTGCTTCAGGAATCTGGGGAGGAAAAGGTTACAATGATTTCTTTATCACTAAAGGGTTTTTAAATAATCAGAAAAATGATTTTTATGAATTAATTGATTTAGGCATCAACGGAGGAGGAGGCCAATTTAAATTTTTGGATTTTGATAATGATAATGATGTGGACATTTTTAATTCGAAAATAAATAAATTAAAATTTCTGGGCGATTATTCTTCTAAAATAGAAGATTTTGCTAACTTCTATGTTGGAAATGCAGGAGTTAACAAATTCAAAAAAAACACATCACCAAACCTTCCTTCAGATTTAACTCATAAGCAATCAGGAAATCAAATTGAACTATCATGGTCAGGGGCTACGGATGCACAAAGCCAGGTTACCAGCTTAACCTACAACCTTGAAATACGGAAAGGAGATTCCATAATTTGGTCTTCCCAGTCCTTAGATAATGGTTCGCAACTCATACCAGGTGCAGGGAATATGGGTCATAATACAAAGCTTGTAATGGACAGCTTAGCCTATGGCAACTATAAATGGCGTATACAAGCCATCGATCCTTCTTATGGAGCATCTCCTTTTTCAGAATGGAAAGCATTTGAAGTAAAAAAACAATTCAAAATCACCGGAAGCCTATTAACTCAATCAGGAGAACCGGTAAATCAGGGAACAATTGAAGTCTATCAAACTTCAGGCGATAGCATAAATCTTTTTAAATCAATCACACTTACCGATGGAAATTCCTTTGAATTTGATGGAGAAGAAAATGGACAGTTTATTTTGAAAACCATTCCCGATTCGGAAAAATTTCCTAATCTACTTCCAACCTATTTTGGAGACGCATTGTTATTTACTGAAGCTGAAGTGATTGAGCTAACCGAAGATAAATCAGTGACCATTACTTTGGTAGAAAAAGCAGGTGAGCAAACAGGCAATTCCACCATAGAAGGTTTAGCCCTGGAAACTGAAGGGAATGAAGGAGGAAGATTAAGCCAGGGATTTGCAACCGAAGGAACACCAATTCCAGCACTTCCGGTTTATCTTTTGAATAAAGAAAAAGTATTAGTAGGACTAGATACCACAGATTCTAATGGATTATTTCAGTTTAAAAACATCAATTCAGGGGAATATAAGTTGGCAGCAGATTATAATAACAAACCACTTTCTCTCAGTAATTCCCTTTTTGAAATTGCCGAAGATGGACAAAGCCTACAACTCTCTCTTTTGGTGGGGGACAGCCTTTCTGTAGAAATTACTTCCATTACTGGCTTGGAAGATTTTGAACCAATTGAAGGGGTAACCATCTACCCAAATCCGGTTGAAAATGTAATCCAGGTCAATATCCAAAATCAAATTAATGGGAATTACTAACTAGAAATCCTAGACATTACCGGAAAGTCCCTTATTAAACAAAGCCTTAAAAAGTCAACTCAAAACATGGTAGAATCCATTGATTTGGCAGAGCTGACTAAGGGGATTTATTTCCTTAAACTTAGTAAGGGGAAAATTTTGGTGGTGAAAAGATTGGTGAAGGGATAGTTTCTAGACAGCAAAATTTTGCTCTTGGAAGGTAACCTGATAATCACCCATAGCCTTGTTCATTTGAACCGGCTATGGGTGTAAATTAGGATTATTCCATCAGAGCCAATTAATTTTGAACATAAAATATGAGTCGGTCAAGAAAAAAAATAAAAATCAGAGGAATTAGCACTGCTGACTCGGAAAAACAGAATAAAAGGAGAGCCAACAGAAAATTGAGGAGAATTATCAGCCAAAAAATCAAAACTGGAGAAGATAAATTTCCAGAATTAAAGGAAGTTTCAAATGTTTGGTGTTTCGATAAGGATGGTAAGATATTCGATAAAACAATAAGTGAAATCGAATTGAGAAAATGATATCATATTAATAATCCTTTCCCGGTTTTATATAAAATTCCAGCCTCCAATTTTTTTCAAGCAATTTTGAACCGCAATTCCTTAAAAAATCCATTTATTCAAAAAAATTTTTTTTCAAATTCTAACTTTTTTCAGGACGAGTCATCAGGACGAGTCACAAAATCCCTGGGACAAATGAGAGGGACGGGACAAAAAAACACCTGGGACGAATGGGTCAGATAGGAAGATAAATTAGAAAAAAATAAGGAAAATAAATAAAACAACCCTGAAAAACGGTTAACGGTCTGGTTAACGGTTTTATAAAAAAAGGCTGTAAACACTTGGTTCACAGCCTTTTAAAACCTAAAACAGTAGCGAAGACGGGAGTTGAACCCGTGACCTCAGGGTTATGAATCCTGCGCTCTAACCAACTGAGCTACCTCGCCATTCAATTGGAGTGCAAATATGACATTTTGATTTTTTTTTCACAAGTTTTATTTCATTTTATTTTTATCTTGGACTTTTGGTTCTAATGGTTATATTGCATAATCCTTAATCAATTTTTTTTCTATGACATGAGTAAATTTAAATATGTTGCTGAATATGAGGTAAAAGCTGCTTTAAAAATGCTGTTCCCCTATCTGTCTACTGCAAGTGGTCTTCAGGAATGGTTTGCTGATGAGGTAAATATTCTACCCAATAGAAACCTTGATTTTATTTGGGAAGGAGAAAGCCATATTGCTCAAATAGCCTCAAAAAGGACAAATCATCACATCAAATTTCAATTCCTTCCCGAAAATGAGGAAGATGACCACAATTTATCCACTCTGGAATTTAAGATAGATTTCAACGAAATGACACAGTCTTCATTTCTTACCGTAACAGATTATTCGGAAATGGATGACCTTGAGGAACTGCATGAGTTATGGGACCAGTTGATCGATGATTTAAAAGAAATCTTAGGCAGTAGAGGATTCTGACTCGGAAAAACTAAAATTAAAACATAAAAAAAGCCCTTCTTTCGAAAGGCTTTTTCTGATAGTTTCATTATTTATCTTCTATTCGGTAATCGAGTTAATTTTATCTTCTATTCGGATTGTTACATCCAGTAGTATTATCTTCTATGATTACAAAGGTATATAAATAAATTTAACTTACAACCCCTATTTTCAAAAAAAAACTAAAAAATACCCCTCTCAGTGCATATTAGGCTGAATGATTGTTAATTACCTCTATTTTCCCAAAAAAAATGTGACAAATTGGAAAATTCCTTACATCCAAAAAACTTTAACTTATCCCAAAAAAACTTACATCTTCTTTTCATTACAATCCAATTAGTTGATTAAAATGAAATCAAGTCTTGAGATTAGTTTTTAGTAAAAATTAATTTACCAAGAATATTGGTAGCAATGATAGTAAATCCCACTACCGTGACAGAGCTTAATGGCATTAGAATAGCTGAAATAAGTGGAGTAAGCAATCCTGAAACAGCAAAGCTCAACCCAACAATATTGTATAAAAATGAAAGGACAAAACTGACGATTACTACTCCAATGGTAACTCTGGAAAAACGGATAATTTTGTGGATGTTTTTAAAATTCTGAGCCTCGAGAATAGCATCACAGGCAGGAGAAAAATTATAGATATCATCAGAAATGGAAATGCCTACATCGCTTTGTTTAAGCGCACCAGAATCATTGAGCCCATCTCCTACCATCAGCACTTTTTTCCCCTCATCCTTTAGTGTTTTAATATACTTGAGTTTATCCAGAGGAGACTGGTTAAAATTCAATTTATTTCCATTCGAAAAATACTTACCTAGAAATTCCTTTTCCTTGTTATTATCTCCTGAAAGTAAATGGAGGCTATATTTTCCCCTCAAATGTGCTATTACCTGTTCAAAACCTTTTCTGTAACTTGCTTTAAATTCATAACAACCTTTAGAAACATCATTTATAGCTACAAAAACTTTAGTCCCTGTTTCTGATTGGCTTTTATTTCCTGTAACAAATACTTCACTACCAAGTTTCACGAATACATTTTTGTATTTTCCGCTAAGCCCCTGCCCGGGTATTTCTTCAAATCCTTCCACCTTTTCCTTCTCAAAACTTTGAGGAAGAAATCCTGTAATGGCTTTGCTGAGTGGATGGGTAGAGTTATACGCCAGAGCTTTAATCGCTTCCTTTTCCTCCTCACTTAAACTTTCACCTAAATATTCAATAGATTTGGTTTGGGTTTCTGTAAGTGTACCGGTTTTGTCCAGCACTACATCATTCACTTTTGAAAGCTCTTCAATTGCTTCGGTATTTTTAAGATAAAATCCCTGTTTCCCCAAAATTCTAAGGGTGTTCCCAAAAGTAAAAGGTATGCTCAACGCCAATGCGCAAGGACATGCCACAATCAATACTGCTGTAACTGCATTAATAATTTTTGAAGCATCTTCGAAATACCAATAAACAGCCGTAATTAAAGCAATTCCCAATATAATTATGGTGAAATATTTACTTACTGAATTGGCTATAGCGGAAATTTTGGATTGTTCTTCTTTTTGAAAAACCTCCTGATTCCAAAGCTGAGTCAAATAACTATTATCCACAGGCTTCATGATTTCAATCTCAATTCCCGTCCCAATTTGCCTTCCACCGGCATACAATGTTTCCCCTAATGACTTTCCTACCGGCTCAGATTCCCCTGTTACAAAACTGTAGTCAATATTTCCGGTTCCATGAAGTAAAATGGCATCGGCAGGGATTAACTCCTGGTTTTTCACCACCAGCCTGTCCCCTATTTTCACCTCTTTTAATGGAATTACTTTTTCCTCCTCACCCAGTTTTAAAGTAACACCAACAGGAAAATAGGAAGCATAATCCCGGTCAAAGGAAAGTGCAGCATAAGTTTTATTCTGGTACCACTTCCCTATCAAAAGGAAAAAAATCAAACCGGCCAGAGAATCCATAAAACCAGGCCCTGTCTGGCTAATGATTTCATATGCACTTCTGAAAAATAAGGTGAGAATTCCCAAAGAAATGGGCACATCTATATTGATATATTTCTGTTTTAATCCTTTGTAAGCTGAAGTAAAATATTCATTTCCACTATAAAGCAAAACAGGTATTGCCAGCAGAAAAGTGAGATAAGAAAAATAACTTTTAAATTCCGGGTCAATGGCATTGGCACTATCCAGATACTCCGGAATACTGAGGAGCATGATATTACCAAAACAAAAACCAGCCAGGCCAAGCTTTATATAAAATGACTTGGGTAACCCGGATTGTTTATCTTCTTTTTTGGGGTTTAAATTAATTTCCGGAGCATATCCAATTCCAGCCAGTAATTCAACCACCTGCCGAAGGGTGATTTTCGCATTTCTAAAGGTAACTGAAGCTTGTTTTTTGGGAAAATTTACTACGGATTTAATAATTCCCGAATGAAGTTTATGGAGGTTTTCTAATAACCAGATGCAGGAACTGCAGTGAATACCCGGCACAAAAAACTGAATACTGGTAATATGATCATCAGTAAAACTGATTAACTGTTTTTGAATATCTTCATTATCTAAAATTACATATTTGGATTGAGGGGCACCAGGCCTGGCTACTCCGGGCATTTTAATTCCGGGGTTTTTCTCCAGATTATAATAATTATCCAGATTACTATCACTCAGTATTTCATAAACCGTTTTACACCCCTGGCAACAAAAAACCTTTTCCTCCACTACAATTGGATGATCATCACAGTCGTCCCCACAATGATAGCATTTCAGATTTTTATCGATTTTTAAAGGTTCCAATATTTTCTCCACTGGTTTATTTTATAAGATTAGCAATTTTAAAGCACCTGTACCAATTTATTTTGAGAAATATTATCTTATTATCAGACAGTTACCACAAAATTGAAAGAAGATAATTTTGCCAATATGACTTCTCAGTTCTTTAGGTAATTAAGCAGTTTTATAAGAGCCCGAAACGACACTGTAAATCAACTCAATTCCACTTTTAGCATCATGTAAAAAAAATATCTCCCCTTCAAGTAAAGAGGAGATATTTCAACTATTTATTGGCTATCTCAAAGCATACATCAACGCATTGTATATCTGTATGGTCCAAAGATGGTCAGTAGGGCTTTAATAATTCATGACAATTGACATGGAAATAAATGATAAATATCAGTTTTTTTTTACTCTCATTTACCCCACCACTTTTTCTAATTTCTGCTCACCTTTCTTGGCTTTATTTTGTGTACCTGATTGGGTATGCAACCTCCTAAACCTTTGCCTAATCGCCATAAAGGTTCCTAAAATCATCACCAGGCAACCTATCCATAAAATGTTGATATAGGGGAAAACGATGGCTTCCATCACGATGTATTCTCTTTCCTGCAATCCTATCATTACTGTTCTGTCCTCCCTCCCAAGTTCTATAATCCTGAACTTTATATCCAATTCATCCAGGTGGGCAAAATTTGGGATGATATTGATAGAATCTCTTATAATATATAAAGGAGAAACCGGATAAGTCTTCTCCTGCCCTTCTCGCATATCTGTAATTTCCAGATCGGCTTTAATTACAATATCATGAGGTTGAAATTCGGGGGCAACTAATTGTTCCCGCTCCAAAAGATTAATATCCAGCAGTTTCACCTGTAGGTTTTCATGATGGTACCGGTCATTGATGCCCATCATTACCCCTGTTTCTCCCATATAATCATCATCATGTCCATCCTCCTCAATATTCATTTCCAGGTCAGCCCATTTAATATGCGTGAAAATATCTTTAGAAAGATAATGCTTGGTTCCAGGCTCCGGCACATTCCCAAAAGTTTCATTCAGTTGTACAAAAGGAAATAGGGAAAACTGATAATCTCCAGGCTGCAATTCTCCCGTTTTTTTATTTTCTTCTGAATCGAAATATGCAACTTCATAATTCAGATTAATTTCATCTTTGGTTTTACCTCGGTATGTCACAAAATAATCTCCCATTTTCAGGGTATCACCTTTTCGCAAAAGGATGTTCTCATTGTTGCTGAAATCCTTGTTCAATTTACTTACATCAAATCCGGTTTTATTTTCGGAAATTTCTACCGACTTGGCCGTGGATATCAAAGCGCCAAGCAAAATCAAACCAAATCCTATATGGGCAATGGAACTCCCTGCATAATCCAGTTTCCCTTTCAACACATTTAGAAAATAACTTCCATTGGTGATAATGGCGAAAATGGAGAAAATCATTAACCCAGTGTACCAATAATCATCAATTGTAAATCTGGCGGTAAAATAGAAAAAAGCAGAAAATACAATGGTAAGAAGCGCTGGAATTTTGAATTTTGAAAATAAGGGTTTAGTCTCCGTATTTTTATATTTTAAAAACTGTCCCACACCCATTAAGATCACAAAAATGATGGCGAACGGCACCTGCCATTTTCCATAATATAAATTCCTTTCCTGGATTTCGGTAAAGGCGTCCATATTTGTCCCAAAAATGCTGTTAATTACCGGAATGGAAGTGGATATGGTAATTTGCAGGGAAGATAATATTAAAACTAAAGCACCTAAAAACATCCAGAATTCCCTTGACCACAACTGATCATCTTTTTCCTGTTTGGGGAAATATTTATTATAAGTAATGACCAGAAATGCGATGGTTCCCACTAAAAAAATGGTGGTGGTCACTGCAGTCGCTCCGGTAATCATTTCAGCAATAAATAAAATCAGACAAAGTGCAGTATAAGCCAGCTGGAATTTTCTGTCAAGCATGAGTAGGGTGAAAGCCAGCCATATAAAAAATAGCAGATAAATCAGCAATTGCATCAACATGCCATTTTCCCCAAAGGAATGCACAGAACTATCTCCCAAAATGCCACTTCTGGTTAGAAAAGTAGAGTAAAGCACTAGGATAAATGACATAAGACAAAGGAAAAAGGAGGAAAAATGCGAAGTGTTCCTTTTCTCTGTGATGATCATACAATGGCCTGCACCCACCAAAACCAGCCAGGGAACAAAAGATGCATTTTCCACAGGATCCCAGGCCCAAAACCCACCAAAACTTAAGGCTTCATAAGCCCATGCTCCTCCCATTAAAATACCGGTTCCCAAAACCATAATTCCGAAGTAAGTCCAGGGTAAGGCAGGTTTTATCCAGGATGTAAATTGCCTTTTCCAAATTCCGGCAATGGCAAAGGCAAATGGAATTAAGGTAGCCGCAAAACCTAAAAACAAGGTAGGCGGATGAATCGTCATCCAGTAGTTTCTAAGTAATGGATTCAGTCCGTTTCCATCCTGAAACCTTGGGAATTTCTGCAAATAGTCTGGGAATTCGGTCCATGGCAAATTCACATTGTCTGGCAGATTTCTTACCAATTCGAATGGGCTTTCTCCTAATTTATAATCCCAAAAATAAACTCCCATCAACATGGAGAGAAGGAATGCCTGTACCAGGGCAAATATGCACAAAACCGGTGATAACCAATCTTTACTAACTGTACTGATTAATACATTACCCAAAATCACATGCCAGAAAGCCCATAGTAGAAAGCTACCTTGTTGCCCGCCCCAAAAGGCAGCAAATAAATATTTCGGAGGCATGGATTTATTGCTGTATTTCCAAACATAATTAAATTCGAAATAGTGGTTAGCCATCATAAAAAACAGCATCCCTATTACAATTAAAGTACAAATAGAATGCAGTTTAAAGGATATTTTTCCAAAGTTTTCCCAGGAATTGGCTTTTTCTAAATCTGAATTATTGGTCGCTGTAAAAAAACTAAATGTAGCAGCAAGAGCGGTCACAAATCCCATGATGATCAACAAATGACCGGCATTGCCCAAAAGTGTATGTTCTCCTATATATTCCATGAACGAGAATTGTAAAATTTTTCTGAAATGATTTTTTTAAAGTAAACCCTCTAACTGTTTTTTGTAGAAAATTCCTGTTGTTCTTTATATTTTGATGGGCATTTCAACAACACGCTGGTAGCATAAAAAGCATCTCCTTTGGCCGATCCTTTCACTACAATATCTTCCGATCTTTCGAAATCATGGGGCTTACTTTGATTGAGAAAAACCTTCTTCTCCACACCATCTTTATCTTTCATATAAAAAGTAAATAAATTGGCATTTACCTCCGGATTATATTCCATTTCCTTGTCCTTAAGTAAATTCCCGACAACGGTGAACTTTTCTCCTTCCTGATCAAAAGCCTGAGAAAAGGTGGCATAAGAACCAGTGCTGGAAAGAGAGGAGACTATAATACCAATTGAAACTGCAATAATTAGGATGGCTAAAATATGAGATTTTTTCATGATTTAGTTTCAGTTGTCAAAATGTAGGTTGTTTAATTAAAACTGCGGAAAAATAGCATTTAAAATACCATAATACAATATTTGATATCATTTCCGAAAAAGACCAAAAAAGCAGTTTATTTAGAATGATTTTAATCTTTAGAAATATTGATTTTGGGCATGGCTTAATTACGCAAATTTTTCTATGTTTAACCAAAATTAATTTGCCGGGCAAACTCATTATTTAAGTGCTTTAGAAATTTCATCCTGATTTTTTCAAATAATTAATCAGATTTTTTTCAAATGTATTTTAAGGGCTAACAACAATTTCTCAAATACCTATGAAATTATTTAAGTACCTGCTTCCACCCAAACAATGGCGATTCCCAGTACTCATTCTGGTGGGAACTATCGTAGGTATGGGTTTGAATATTCTATATAAATCCAATGCCCTTTCCTATGTTTCTGATGCACCGGAAACCTGTGTAAACTGCCACATTATGGCCCCTCAATATGCCACCTGGAATCACAGTTCCCACAGAGAAGTTACTACCTGTAATGATTGCCATGTGCCTCAGGATAATGTTTTCAGAAAGTATTTTTTTAAGGGAAAAGATGGGCTGGGTCATGCTACAGTATTTACCATGCGTGGCGAACCTCAGGTAATTAAAATGAAAGAGGCAGGTATTGCGGTAGTGCAGGAAAACTGCCAGCGATGCCATCAGCATGAAAATGAAAATGTTGGTTTGCTTTCTGTCACAAGAGAAAAGAATTTGCATGGAGAAGGGAAACTCTGCTGGGAATGTCACAGAGAAGTACCGCATGGAAGGGTAAAGAGCTTAAGCTCAACGCCTAATGCACGTGTGCCTTTATTAAAAAGTCCGGTACCCGAATGGCTGGACAATTTAATGGAAGACAAAAAATAATTTGATGTTAATAAAATAAAGTAATATAAATTTTTCTGATTACACTTTTACTCAATTAATCAAATGGCAAGTCTAAACGAACAAATAAGTAAAAAACCCTGGCTTGGTTGGTTGCTGTTCATCCTTACAATTGTAGTTGTTTTTGTATTGGGATTATTTGCGTCCTCCATTACAGAAAGAAGAGCGGAAGCTTTAGTGGTAAATAAACCCAAGGTGGAAGTGAAAGAGCTCGAACCCCGAAATGAGGTTTGGGGACAAAACTATCCAAGAGAGTTTGAAACTTATTACGATACCAAGGATACCACTTTTAAAAGTAAATATAATGGCAGTGCCATGATTGATATGCTGGAAGAGTTTCCAAGTTTGGTAATTCTTTGGGCTGGTTATGGTTTTTCCAAAGACTATAACCAATCGAGAGGGCATTATTATGCTGTTGAAGATATTTATAATACCCTGAGAACAGGTGGACCAAAAACTGAAAGTGATGGCCCAATGCCTAGTACCTGCTGGACTTGTAAAAGCCCTGATGTGCCTCGTTACATGAAGGAAATAGGAATAACAGAGTTTTATTCAGCCAAATGGGCAACTTTTGGTCCTGAAATCGTGAACCCAATTGGCTGTGCGGATTGCCACGATGAAAAGACCATGAACCTGGAAATTACTCGTCCAGCACTAAAAGAAGCATTCGAAAGACAGGGAAAGGACATTACCAAAGCTACTCACCAGGAAATGCGGTCATTGGTTTGTGCCCAGTGCCATGTAGAATACTATTTTGCCAAAAATCAGCCTGGAAAAGAAAAAGCCAATTACCTGACTTTCCCATGGGATAATGGAACTAAAGTAGAGGAAGTGGAAGAATATTACGATAAAATTGAGTTTAGCGACTGGACTCATGCTTTAAGTAGAACGCCAATGATTAAGGCACAACACCCTGGCTATGAAATCTACCAGACTGGTATTCATGCGCAAAGAGGGGTTTCCTGTGCGGACTGTCATATGCCTTACAAAAGCGAAGGAGGACAAAAGTTCACGGATCATAAAATCCAAAGTCCACTAAATAACATTGCCAATTCCTGTCAGGTTTGCCATAGACAAAGCGAAGCCACCTTGGCGAAAAACGTACTGGATCATCAGGATAGAGTAATTGATATTAGAGGAAAATTGGAGCACCTTTTGGCGATCACCCATATTGAAGCAAAATTTGCCTGGGACAAAGGAGCTACCGAAGAACAAATGAAAGATATCTTAATGGACATCAGACATGCACAATGGAGATGGGATTATGGAGCAGCTTCACACGGAGGTTCTTTCCACTCTCCTGTAGAAACAGCCAGAGTACTTTCTTCAGGTATTTCAATAGCCGGAGATGCCCGGTTAAAGCTGAGCGAATTATTAGCCAAACTCGGACATATCGGTCCGGTTCCAATTCCGGATATATCTACCAAAGCAAAAGCTCAGGCATACCTGGGAATGCCAATGGATGAATTGAATCAGGAAAAAGCTGAGTTTGTAGAAAATGTAGTTCCACAATGGCTGGCCAAAGCGAAGGAAAGAGAAAGTAAGTATTAAGCCCCAGGGCTTCTTTTAAACTGAAAGCTAAATAAAAAAAGGTGTAGCAATTTGTTTTGTTACACCTTTTTTGTTACTTACTCGTTTTCCGGTTCAAACATCAGCTTGGATCTTTAAATTTGAACAGCATCTTGCTTTCTTTGAAAAGTTTCAAAATAAAGGGAGACGCTAAAATTCATTTCAAAGGTCACTTAAAAAAAATAAAACTATTTTAGACTTGATAGAAAGGTTAAAACACCGAATTGATTTTACCTTTTTAAAGATAGTTGATTATTGGCCTTCTGACCTTTGTGCTATTGGTATTCAAAAGGAAAATAAACTCGTTTATATTTCAACGTTTAACTTAATGAATAAAGAAGAATTGAAATACGATTTCGATTTAGAATTAATAGAAGGTTCAAAGATTAATGTATTAAAAGAAGAAAGAGAAGTCTCCGAAAAAAAATTAATTTTTGAATTAAAGGCTTTTTTTCAAATATGATTAATAATTCTCTGTGATGGCGCTTGCGTGACATCACGCCACCAAAAAATCTCAAAATTCAGCGAGACCCAGAAATTCATTTTAAAGTACAAGTGAGAAGCTTTCCCAATTTCATACATTTTCACTTCGATATTCCTAAATAGTCCTACAAGCCGGGATTAGCTGGTGTAATCGGACAGGAAACGGTTTTGATACTGTTGCTTTCTGGCATGTTATCACCATCTTCTCTCCGTTCGTGAATAAAGCCTTGTCTGCTTTTTAACATGCCTCCTTTTCGGTTTGCAAACTTTGCCTGAATTTCTGCAATGATGGAAATGGCTATTTCCTCAGGAGTTTCAGCTCCGATATCAAGCCCTACAGGATTATGGATAGTGGCCAATTGTTGCGCATTCAGTTCTATTCCTTCCTCCTGCAACTGTTCCATCATTTTATCCCCTCTTTTCTTTGGACCTAAAATTCCGATATAGGGTACCTGAGCAGGTAAAATGGTTTTTAGCACAGCAAAATCCTTGTGATAATCATGTGACATAAGCACCACTGCTGTCAGGGAATTGAACTTAATCTTTTGCAATAAACCCGATGGCTCACTCGCTACAATATCTTTTGCAGTAGGGAATCGTTTGGGTGCCAGATGGGCAATGCAATTATCAGTTACCACCACATTCCAGCCCACTGAACTGCCAAACTGTGCGAGTGGGGCGGCATCATATCCTCCACCAAAAATCACCAGTTGAATGCTGGGAATTAAGGCCTCAATAAATACCTCTGCCTCCCCCCAAAGCATTTCATAAACTTTGGAGACTGACTTCCCTTCCTCCACAACTTTTTCAATGTCAGCAGTAATTAAATTATATAAATTTTTGCCTTTCAGCGTATTAATTTCCTTTCCGGTATAATCAACCAGTAATCTGTCCCCGATTTTCACATCCTCACTCCCATTCGCTTTATACACAGTGGCAATAATGGAAAGCTGATGATCATTTACTGCATTTCTTAAAAGCGCGATCGGATTATGCTCATTTTCCGGATCGAGTGGTTCTATTAAAACATCAATAATTCCATTGCAACCAAGCGCAATGCCAAGGGAATTATTTTCATCATCCATGGTATCGTAAGTCACCAGAGAAGCTTTACCCGACATAATGGCTTTCCTTGCCTTTCGCAAAGCGTCCCCTTCCAGACAACCTCCACTTATCGCACCAATCCATCGGCCATCGTCTGTCATTAACATTCTCGCTCCAGGTCTTCTGTAAGAGGAACCATAAAGCTTCACCACAGTAGCCAATGCGGCTTTTTTTTGGGTAAAATCTATTCTATCGTATGCTTCTACTATTCGCTGGATTTCGTGCATTATCTTATTTTTAAATTTAATTTATTAACCACCAACTTATTGTAACATTCATAGGAAGAAAGAATAATACAACCCATGTAAAAAACTTCTAAATTATAATCTTCTTTCAATTTTCTATGAACTTCAGGATTAGTCCCTATTCCAAAAATAAAAAACTTAAGTTCTCCATTTTTCAAATCTTTTGCAAATTGGATTTCTGCTTTTTCACATGAGTCCATTTCATAAACTTCTGATAATCTATATGATTCATATTCATACGCTATCACATCTTTAACTAAAGAAAGATTAAGTATCAGAAATATAGAAACTACAACTAATACAATTCGATAGACTTTCAATGTTTTGTTGAAATTAAAAACAATTATTGAGCATAGAGAGATTATTAAAGTTAAGAGTGTGAAAACCTTTATAAGTTTAGAAAAATCAGAGCCACTTATGTTATAGGAGATGTTTATCCCAAAAAGCAAGATTGAGATTAAAAACAACCCCACAAGCAAAGATATTTTTTGACTTTTTATCATTTCCTATTCAAAATACAACCTTAATTATAAAAAAACTAAAGATTTTTTTTAAATGATTTTTGATGATCGGTTATAAAGTGGAAATTCTATTCCAATTCTCAAATTCAGCCTATTTACCCAAAAACTCGGTAACCGGATCAGTAAAATTAAATAAAAATACGGCAAGCGTTCCAAGGATTCCCACAACAATTAAATAGTAAATGGTAGGCAAAATGGTTTTTTTCAGGACTTTTCCTTCCTTACCCAAAAGCCCCACTGTAGCAGAGGCTGCCACTACATTATGGATGGCAATCATATTTCCGGCTGCTGCACCTACTGCCTGAAGCGCCACAATTACACTTCCCGGTAATCCCAGCTTCACAGCCGTTTCGAATTGAAAACTGCTGAACATAATATTGGAGACTGTGTTACTTCCCGCAATAAAAGCACCTAATGCTCCGATTGCCGGAGAAACCAGAGGCAATAAATTCCCAAAAATGCCTGCAGCAAATCCCGCCATGGTGATGGGCATACTGGCAATCTCTCCAGTATTAAAACCCGAATTGATATACACCCTTACCATGGGTACAGTAAAAAGCAATACAAAACCAGCTCCCAATACCATTCTGAAAGAATCAGTAGTCGCTTTTTTCAGGCCATCAAAATTCATTTTGTGCAGAAAAAAGGTGATTATCACTACAAAAACTAAAATAGAACCGGGAAGAAAAAGAGGTTTGGTACTGTAAGAAATAGCGGTTCCAAAAAGTTGATCGAAATTTAGCTGAAAGCTTAACAGGGCAGTTTTCAAAGGCTGAAAAGTTCTGCTAATCACTAAAATCACCGCGACCAACACATAAGGAGACCAGGCTTTAAATAAACCCATTTTTGGTTCCTCATCTTCCAGTTTGATATCCAATACTCCGGTCCAGGTTTTATCCCATGTGCTTTTCTCAGGAAAGTCCCAAATATCTTTCGGAACAAGGAAACCTCTTTTCGTAGCAAATGTGACAATAAACAATCCGATTAAAGCCCCAACCAGGGAAGGAATTTCATGAATGCCTAAAAAACCACAAATAAGGTAAGGAATGGTAAAAGCCAATCCACTAAACAGGGCAAAGGGCGCAATTGACAGGCCTTCCTTCCAGGATTTGTTTTTCCCAAAAAACCTGGTCATCATCACAACCATAAAAAGAGGAATCAGTGTTCCGGTGATGGCATGGAACAAAGCCGCATTTTGGGTAATATACACCAGAAACTGATCCATAGTTAAACCAGAACTGCCAAGTATTCCCTCAAATTCATTGGAATACAAACCAGTTCTCACTCCAATTTCCACCGGTGTACCGGCTGCACCAAAAGTTACTGCAGTGCTCTGAATCATCATTCCGATCATTACTGAAGTGGCTGCAGGGAAACCCAGAGCCACTAAAAGTGGTGCAGCAATAGCAGCAGGAGTTCCAAAACCAGAAGCTCCTTCTATAAAAGAACCAAATAACCAGGCAATGATAATGACCTGAATTCGCCTATCAGGACTAATTTCCTTAAAGCCATTTCTGATCACCTGAATAGCTCCAGAGTATTTTAAGGTATTTAAAAGTAAAATTGCCCCGAAAATGATATAGAGAATATCCAAAGTAAAACCTATCCCCTGAACTGTGGAAGCTGCAATAATATCAAAGGGCATTTGCCAGACTACCATGCCTATAAATATGGTAATAAAAAAAACCACAGGCATGGCAAGTTTGGCAGGCCATCTTAAACCCACCAATAAAACTGCAGCAATTACTATAGGGAGAACGGCTAAGAGCGCTAGTAATAAGGATTCCATTTTCAATTAGTCTGTTTAATTAGTAGAAATTTAGGTGCACAGCCTCCAGAAACCCCTTAATAAGGTTTACAGAAAATCAGGCACTTTGCGAATGTTAATGATTGCAGGTAGTGATTATCTAAAAAAATCAGTCACAGTGGTTAAGTTTAAATATAAGCATTTAAAGAAATTAATAACCAGAAGAAGGAAATAAATTTCCCTTAAAAGGAAAAACCAATTTTCTACCCAACCTTTTTCCCAATTTATTATGTGGAAGTGATTACAATTTTTAACTTTAAGAAGTAAGTTTTTCTGACCTAAATCAATGGACAGAAATAAATATCTAAAAATTCACCACAACTGATTGATATTGAGACAGAAAAACTCAATATTAAAAAAGTGCAGGTACTTAAATTGAAAATGTAAAATGGCATTCACTTTATCAAAAGACAAAAAAATTGGCTGGATAGGCACTGGAGTTATGGGCGTTTCCATGGTTGGGCACCTAATGGACAATGGCTACCAGGCCACAGTTTACAACCGAACAAAATCAAAAGCACAAACTCTGCTTGACAAAGGCGCATCCTGGGCAGAAACCCCAAAAGCAGTAGCAGAAAATGCAGACATCATATTTACCATAGTTGGTTTTCCAAAAGATGTGGAAGAAGTTTATTTTGGGGAAAATGGTATTTTGAATGGGGTAAAATCGGGCAGTATGCTGGTGGATATGACCACCACTAAACCAAGCCTTGCCCAAAGTATTTATGAAGCAGGGGTAAAAAAAGGAGTAAAATCTATTGATGCACCGGTTTCCGGAGGAGATGTTGGTGCTAAAAATGGAGCATTATCCATTATGGTAGGTGGTGATAAGGAAGATGTGGATGCGATCATGCCGCTGTTTGAGATTATGGGTAAAAACATCATTTATGAGGGAAAAGCAGGTTCCGGCCAACATACTAAGATGTGTAATCAGATTACCATAGCAGGTACAATGATTGGTGTATGCGAAAGCTTGCTTTATGCCCAAAAGGCAGGACTGGATTTAAACGTAATGTTGGAAGCCATTAGCGGTGGTGCTGCAGGTTGCTGGACATTAAATAACCTGGCTCCCAGAATTGTCAATCGAAATTTCGATCCTGGTTTCTATGTAGAACATTTTATCAAAGACATGGGAATAGCCCTGGAAGAGGCAGGGAAAATGGGTATTGCTCTACCCGGGTTAGCTTTAGTTCATCAAATTTATAAGGCAGTGGAAGCTCAGGGACATGGAAAGCTGGGTACACAGGCTTTAAGTCTCGCTTTGGAGAAAATTTCAGGAATGTAATTTTTTTAGGTGCGAATTCTCCATTAACTTTTCACTTTGTAATTAATTTTTACAAAGTGATTCTTTAGTTGCAAAACTAGAGCTTAAACAAGTGCTTCAGAGAATTCTTTCAATTTAATCGACAAATATTTTTAAATATGCCTTATCAACAAGAATTAAATACCAGTAGCAGAGTTTTAATGGGTCCTGGCCCCAGCAATGTACACCCGAGAGTCTTGAAGGCAATGGCTACTCCTCTGGTTGGCCATTTGGACCCGGAGTTCATTGCAATTATGGATGAGATCAAGGAAATGCTGCAATTGACTTTCCAAACTCAAAATCAATTGACTTTTACTGTTTCTGCACCAGGAAGTGCCGGAATGGAAACCTGTCTGGTTAATTTATTGGAGCCGGGAGATGAAGCCCTTGTTTGCATAAATGGTGTTTTTGGAAGCCGGATGGCCGACATTGTGGGAAGATGTGGAGCCAGACTCACCCAGGTTCATGCGCCTTGGGGAGAACCAATTAACCCTCAATTATTAAAAGATGCACTGGAAACATGCAGTCCCAAAATTGTGGCTATTGTTCATGCAGAAACATCCACAGGTGTTCTTCAGCCTTTAGAAGAAATCAGTAAATTGGTGCATGATGCCGGAGCCATGCTGGTAGTGGATGCAGTCACTTCATTTTGCGGAGTGGATTTAAAAGTAGATGATTGGGGCATCGATGCGATTTACACAGGCACGCAAAAATGCCTGAGCGCACCTCCGGGGTTATCTCCAGTTTCATTTAGTCAAAAAGCAGTAGAAACCATTCTTAATAGAAAATCAAAAGTTCAGAGCTGGTTTTTGGATTTAAGTATGGTAATGAATTACTGGTCAGGAGCCAAAAGAGCCTATCATCATACCGCTCCTGTGAGTGCTATTTATGCCCTGAGAGAATCCTTAAGACTGGTTTTGGAAGAAGGTTTGGAGGCAAGATTCAAAAGACATAAAGCCAATCATGAATTACTTAAAACAGGCCTGGAAGAATTAGGCTTTGAGTTTTTAGTAAAACCAGAATACAGACTACCCCAATTGAATGCAGTAAAACTTCCTGAAGGATTAAATGATGCAGAAATAAGGGGTAGATTACTCCATGAATACAATATCGAAGTCGGAGCCGGACTGGGAGAATTTGCGGGGAAAATATGGAGAATAGGTTTAATGGGTGAAAGCTCCCAACCCAATTTTGTAAATAGTTTACTTTCAGCATTAAAAACCATTTTGTAAATGGTAACCACGGAAATCGATAAATTCACCTCTCTTCTTAAGGAAAATATTAAGGGAGAGGTGCTTACTGATAACTATACCCTGGGCATGTATTCCACAGATGCCAGTATTTATCAGATCAAACCTAAAGTGGTAGTCACTCCCAAGGATGAAGAAGATGTGAAGACTGCCATTAAACTTGCCGGCAAATTTCAGGTCACTATTTTACCCAGAGGAGGAGGCACCAGTCTGGCCGGCCAAACTGTTGGGCAATCCATGGTCCTGGATTTTTCCAAATACATGAACAAGATCATTGAATTTAATGAAAAAGAACAATGGGTAAGGGTTCAGCCTGGTCTGGTAAGAGATGAATTAAATGATTTTTTAAGTGCTTACAATTTACATTTCGCTCCTGACCCTGCTACTTCGAGCCGGGCCAATGTTGGAGGAATGGTAGGCAATAATTCTTCGGGTACCAAAAGCATTTTGTATGGTAAAACTGTTGATCATGTTTTGGAAGCAAATGTGCTTTTAGCAGATGGTGAACAACTGGAATTAAAAGCATTATCCCCACAAGCTTATGCAGAAAAATGCACACTAAACACTTCTGAGGGTAGAATTTATTCAGGATTTAAAACTTTAATTGAGGAAAACAAAACCGAAATAGAAAAGCGCTTTCCCAAGGTAATGCGAAGGGTTGGCGGCTACAATTTAGATGAATTTATCCATACCGATCAATGGAATCTGGCCAAATTAATTACCGGAAGTGAGGGCACCCTGGCTGTTACCCTGGATTTAAAATTAAATTTAGTACCTCTGCCCAAACACAAATCGGTTTGTGTAGTGCATTACCAGGAATTACTGGAGGCCATTGGCTCTGTTGAAAGTATGCTCAAATATCAACCTTCTGCTATTGAGATATTGGATAAAACGGTTGTGGATATGAGCAGAGAGAATATCACCACTAAAAGAAGCTGCCATTTTATTGAAGGAAATCCCAAAGCTATTTTAATTGTTGAGTTTTACGGGGATTCTCCTGAGGATGTCATGGAAAGACCCGAAAATATGATTCGGGAATTGAAGGAAAAACAAATTGGCTATGCCTATCCCCTTTTCCCCGATGGCCCTGATTATGAGGATGTCTGGGTGGTGAGAAAAAAAGGGCTAGGCCTGATGCTGGGGATAAGAGGTGAGAAAAAGCCCTTGCCCTTTATTGAAGATGCGGGAATTCCGGTAAAAGTATTACCTGAATATATTGACCGGGTTTTGAAGGTTTGTGAAAAACATCACACTAAGGTCGCCATGTATGCCCATGCCAGTGTGGGGGTCATTCATGTGCGCCCTATTCTTGATTTGCGGCAAAAACAGGATATTGAAAACCTGAAAAACATTACGGATGATACTTTTGATCTGGTGATGGAATATGGAGGTTCCTGGAGTGGGGAGCATGGAGATGGCCTCGTAAGAAGTGCTTACAATAAACGGTTTTTCGGTGATCAGATTTATAATGCCCTTGTGGAGGTAAAAAAGCTGTTTGATCCTGAAAACCGGATGAATCCGGGTAAAATTGTAGAAGCTCAAACCATAGAACAAAACCTCCGATATGGCTTGGATTATAAAGCGAATCCTCCAAAAACACACTTTAAATATAAGCTTGAACAAAGCTTTGAAGCTTCCATTGATATGTGTAGCGGAGTTGGGGAATGTAGAAAAGTGTTGGGTGGCACCATGTGCCCCAGTTTCAAAGCTACCCGGCAGGAAGAACATTCTACCAGAGGCAGAGCCAATGCTTTGCGATTGGCCATGTCAGGGCAGTTGGGCAAGGCAGGATTATCCAGCGAAAGACTGCATGGGGTAATGGATTTGTGTCTTTCCTGCAAAGCCTGCAAATCGGAGTGCCCCAGTAATGTGGACATGGCCAAAATGAAAAGTGAGGTTTTGCAAATTTATTATAAGGAAAATGGCGTAAAACTCCGGGACAAACTAATTAAAAATGGTGCAAAAGCGGCTCAACAATTTAGTGGAACGTTGGCGCCAATAATTAATACCATTCAAAAAACCTCCATCTTTAAACTGGCACTGGAAAAGCTTGCCGGATTTGATAAAAGAAGAACGCTTCCCTCCTATGCCACCCAAACTTTTGAAAAATGGTATGGGCAAAATCATATTGCAAAAGCTACCGCAAAAAAAGTAGTGTTGTTTGCCGACACTTATCTCAATTACCATGAGCCTCATATTGGGATTGCAGCTTATCAGTTGCTTTCTGATTGTGGTTATGAAGTCATTTTGGGTAAAGCAGGATGCTGCCAAAGGCCAAAAATCTCTCATGGTTTTCTGGAAGAGGCTAAATCGGAAGGTTTGAAAACCCTTTTGCATTTAGACCAATGGATTCAGCAGGGCCTAAAAGTAGTGGTTTGTGAACCCAGTTGTGCATCAGCACTCAATGATGATTTGCTCGATTTAATTGAGGATGAAAGCCTTACCAAAAGAGTAAAAGATAATGTGGTGATGATTGATCAGTTTTTGGTGGAAGAGGTGGAAAATGGTCACCTAAAATCCAGCTTTGAGGCCATTGATGAAAATGTCCTCATTCATGGACATTGCCACCAGAAAGCACTTTACGGTACTAAGAACATGCTGAAATTACTCCAAAAGACTGAAGCCGAAACTAAGGAAATTCCTTCTGGTTGTTGTGGCATGGCTGGATCATTTGGTTATGAAAAGGAGCATTACGATATCTCCAAAAAAATTGGGGAATCCATCCTTATTCCGGCTACCCAAAAAGCTGATGACCAAACGGGAATAGTTGCTTGCGGATTCAGCTGCCGCCACCAGATAGCAGATTTCGCCCACAAAAAAGCCAGGCACTTTGTAGAGGTTTTGAGGGTGAAGAAGTAGTTTTATTTAATATATGCTGAGGTTTACCCAAGTTTAAAAACTTGAATCTATTTTGAGGTTTCAGTAACAAACTGAAACCAGGGAGGACAACAAGGAAAGAATGGACAGAACTATAGGAATTATCATTATTCTTATATCAGCAGTTTGGAGCTGGTATCATGGAGAAATGGTTCATGATGACTTCATTTATGGTGATGAATCAATTTACTGCTTTAGACCAGCTCCCTGGATTTCATCCACAAATTTTTCCCTAGAACTTACTGGAATTTCCATGGGGATATTTTTATTGCTGAAAAGGATGAAAACCACCTTTGGATTATTGATTCCTCTGGTTATTATGATTTTAGGAATTTTACTTGACAATTTTGGAGATTTGGTTTGAATACAATTTCCAAACTGAAACCACACAGAGTTTTTATTTATTCAATTTAAATATCTTCTGTAGGACTTCAGAATCAATTCTACCTGAAACCAAATAATCACAAATAATATCCCTTTCAAAATCAATGAAAAATCTGAAGGAATAATAATATTAGTCGGGATTAAAAAGATAGCCACAAAAGCTCCACTTATCCCGATAATTAAAAAAAACATAGAAAAAGACAGGTATTTCCTAATGTAACTTTTGGATTCTGCTTCTTTTTCAATACAATTCATCACCCTTTCATCAAAATCGTCAGATTTTAATTCCAGATGACTCTTTCTTAATAAAGAAGAGAAATCTTCATGTTCCGAAAAATACTCTTTCATAAATTTTATTTTAATTAGTTTTAATTCTTGTTCATCTACTAAACTTAGTAAGTTTTGTCATTTGAATATGTAAACTTTTTCTCGCTCTGGAAAGTGTCATTTTAACCTTTGACTCTGACCATCCCGTTATTGCTCTTACTTCTTTGATACTTTCCTCCTGAAGATAGAACAATCGCAAAACCAGACTTTCATTAGCCGAAAGTCTTTTCAAAGCAAAGTTAATTCTTTGTATTTGTTCATCATTTTCCTGCACCAGTTTATTTCCATTTTCAGGAACTTCCTTGCTAAAATTTTCTACATAAATGATTTTTGAACTCTTTATCTTTTTCAACCTCCGGTATGCTTCATTCACAACAATTTTGTAGAACCATGTACTAAACCTGGACTTATTATTAAACCCTTTTAAAGCTCTAAAAACATTTACAAAAGCATCCTGTACAATTTCTTCCGCAATAAATTCATCTTTCACTATCGAAATCGCAACAGTAAAAGCCATGTGTTTATATTTTGTTATAAAATATCTGAAGGATGTAGTATCTCCACCAAGGACTTTTTTGATATAATCATCATCCATAGGAATTCCCTAATTTTTTATTTTATCAATATATTTTGCAAGAATTAAGGACGCCCCAACACAGATAAATAATATGGAAAGGTGCTGAGGCTCCGATCCTCCTGAATTTGCATTGGACAAAAGAATGGATTGAAAGAAAAAGGAAACTCCAAACCCTAAAGCAACAATCCCCAATTTCATCCATGGAAACTTCATACCTATTTCATTCTTCTTCAATGCCTCTGAATCAGCTCCATTTTTAATTAAATCAGAGTGGATTTTCATTTTAGCCTTTAGGAAATAATACCAGGTTAAAAAACAACAAATGATAATAGTGACTAATATTATGGTAAGGGATAAAAGAGGATCTATAAGTCTCATTATTAAAATTATTTTAATGATTTATCTTATCAGATAAACTTTTCTACCAAAAAGTCACAATTTTTTTAAAAAAAAGATGATTAAATTTCAACTCACAAAAAAATCTTCCATTAAATTAATTTTTATTTAATATTTAAACACATCAAGCGATAAAATTGAATTTTTTCAAATCCAAACCGAATTCTGATAGAATATGGTTTTGTTTAACAATTATAATCCGGGACAAATTTTCTTCCTGAGAAAATGGAAAGGATGGTAAAACAACAACAAATTTTTCCAAATTGCATCTGCCAATGGCATAAATTTGCAACCAATACCTCTCTATTGCCCCAGTTTAAAAACTTGAATCTATTTTGAGGTTTCAGTTACAAACTGAAACTTGTAAATTTAAAACTCATTTTTAACCAAAAGACTAACCTTTGTTTAAAAAAAATTAAATAGAAGACAATGAACAAACTGATTTTGATTTTTTTGCTTTGTTATTTCCCTGATGTGCTTTGGACGCAACAACCGGTTCCGGATAAACCAAGAGTGCTGATCAGTACCGATATTGGGGGCACCGACCCGGATGATAATCAATCTATGATACATTTATTAATGTACACGGATTTATTTGATTTGGAGGGATTGGTTTCTTCACCTTCTTATGGGGATGGAAATACTGAAGAAATTCTCAAATCCATTGATCTTTATGAAAAGGATTTGCCAAGGCTTAAGGCTCATCAAAAAGGATTTGCTTCTCCAGAATATTTGCGGTCAATCACCAAACAGGGAAGACACGGTGGAGCTCCTTATAAAGGCTATACCACAGCAACTGAAGGTTCCGATTGGATTATAAAATGTGCGCAAAAACAAAGTGAAAGACCACTGTGGGTTTTGGTTTGGGGAGGCCTGGAAGATTTAGCTCAGGCATTACACGATAAGCCGGAGATTCAGGACAAAATAAAGGTATACTGGATTGGAGGTCCTAACAAAAAGTGGAGTGCTAATAGCTATGCCTATATTGTGGAAAATTTCCCAAATCTTTGGTTTATTGAAGCGAATGCCGTGTATAGGGGTTTGTTTTTAGATCAAAATGCACCTGATAACCTAAAAAACAAAAATTTCTTTAAGCATTTTATAAAGGATGCAGGAAATTTGGGAAAGGATTTTGGAAACTACTATAAAGGAAATATCAAAATGGGTGATACGCCTTCCCTCTTATATTTAATGGATGGCGATCCAACCGATCCAATGGCAGAAAGTTGGGGAGGAAGCTTTGAAAAAGTTACCCATAGCCCCAGATATATTTTTAAGCGAAATACTACCTTAAATGATACCATAAAGGTTTATTCTTTAGTGGAGTACCTCTTTAAGGGTCCCATTTTGGAAATTCCTGCTGATTCTGCCTGCTTTACTATGTCGGTCTATGCTGGGGTTGGTGAACAAAAGTGGCCGGGATATTATCTGGGAAATGGCAATTATGCGATACGCTATGCTCCTAAAAAAGCTGAGATATTGAAGTATGAGATTAGTTCAGAAATACAGGGTTTTCCAAAGCAAAAAGGCCAGTTGGTCGTCAATAACATTTGGCCTGGTGATAGAACTGCTCATGATTATCAACTGGGAATAAACTGGTATACAGATCCAGCAGATTTAAAATTATTTGAAGATGGATGGCAAGGCGCTAAAACAATACAAAAATGGCGCAGTGATGTACTCAGGGACTGGGCCAAACGATGGAACTGGCTGCGATAAAATGTGAGTTTATCTTTCTTTGCATTTCCTGCTTATTATTAAATGGGTGAAGTTTTCCACTTCACCTGGCTTTATCTTTTAGTAACCTTGATATAATTCCAGTGCACCTGACCTCACCTTTTTTTCAGCCCGAAGTATGGTGGTTTGCCTCACTTTGCTTTTCACATGAATTCCCCAAGTTTTCCTGAAAATTTCTTGCTACCCTTTTTCCCATTACTATTTTTGCCCATTATCATTTTTATGTCTTAAAAAATCATGTCGAAAGAGGAGTTTTATTCTATTATGCCTATCCTGCTTTATGGTATTGCTGTTGGGGATTTGGTGATGCATTTCAAAGATTATTTTCACAGAAAAAAACCTTATTGGCCACATATTGTCACAGGTTTGTTATTCCTTGAGTTGGCATTTTTTAATTTTTATATGCTGTTCTACCATGATTTACCAAAGCATGAAAACTATTTCTTCTTTCTTAAAAATCTGATCACTCCAATTCTGTTTTTACTCACGGTAGCGGTCTATACGCCAAATAATGAAACAGATGCCAAAACTTATTTCCATGCCCATATCAGGATTGTTTTTTGCCTTTTTGCAGCCTTTATTCTTTCTCATTTTGTAATTGAAGCCAATTCCAATATTTTCTCGTTGGCCCGTCTAATAGGGGTGATTTTAAGTTTATGTTTTGCCTTTACTGAAAAATTAACTTTCTTGTGGATGATGGTTGGTTTACGTTTTATAGGTTTTTTTCTGACAAATTATTAATGCTTCAATTATGGCTCATCTTGCACAGCTTAATATTGCCAAATTGCTATATCCAATTGAACATCCGAAAATTGCCGATTTCCGCAATAATATTGACAAAATCAATACACTTGGAGAACAAAGTAAAGGGTTTGTATGGCGGTATGTCGAAAATCCCAGAATCGCTACCGGAAATGAACCTTTTGCTGATCCCTGGATTGTAGTAAATCTCACGGTTTGGGAAAGTATTGAGGACTTGAAAAGTTTTGCCTTTAATTCCGAACATGTAGAAATATTTAAGGAAAGGGCCAAATGGTTTGAAAAACCATCCTCTCCCCATATGGTGCTCTGGTGGATTCCGGAAGGAAAATTACCCACCCTAGAGGAAGCTGAGGAAAAGCTGGAACTTTTAGAAAAAAACGGAGATTGCCCTCATGCCTTTACCTTTAAAAAAACTTTTGAACCAGAATTAAAAAGCTAATTTGCTGCTCCTGAGAATTATTTAATTTATGTCATAAAAAACCTTTTCAAGATTATCCATAGATAACCTTGAAAAGGTCGGTTGTTTAAATTAATTATCTACATTTTTCCACCAGGGTTCCGGCTTTACTAAATTATCCACTTCCAGAACTTCTCCCACCTTTGGGAAACTCAGTGTCATATTTTTGGGAGCTGCCGCTTTTATTAAGCGATCCACCGGATCGTACCAACTGTGTAGCGCCAGGTCGAATGTACCCCAATGAACAGGAATCAGTACTTCTCCTTTCAGCATTTCCTGGGCATCGATAGCCTCTTCGGGAAATAAATGGATATCATGCCAATTCTTATTGTAGGCCCCTATTTGCATAATAGTAAAGTCAAAAGGGCCGAATTGATCACCTATTTCTTTAAATTGCTCGGTAATCCCGGAATCTCCACTGTAATATATTTTCTTATGCTTCCCCAAAATAGTCCAACTGGCCCAAAGTGTTTTATCCCTATCTAAAATTCCTCTTCCCGAAAAATGCCTTGCCGGAGTACAAACTAATTTTACATCACCAATCATGGTTTCCTGCCACCAATCGAATTCTTTCACCTGGTCAGGCTTTACCCCCCACTTTTCCAAATGCGCACCTACTCCGAGAGGGGCCAGAAAAGGCATATCTCTTTTTGCTAATTCCACAATGGACAAATGATCCAGATGGTCGTAATGGTCATGAGAAATAATCACCGCATCTATTTCAGGAAGGTCTTCAAGCGCTATTGGAGAATCATAGAACCGCTTTGGCCCTGACCACTGGAAAGGTGAAACACGCTCACTAAAAACTGGATCGATAAGCAATCGCGTACCTTCCACTTCCAAAATAATGGTAGAATGCCCCAGCCAGATGTACCGAAAATCCTGACTTGGGGAATTTTCGAATATTGTTTTATCAATGGGTAAAATGGGAAAGTTTTCACCAGGTATCTTATGATCAGCTCCATTGAATAGATAATCATTCATCATGGAAAAGATTTTACCAGGTTCCACAGTTTTGGTCTCAATGGCATTCACAAACTTTCCCTTACCATATTGTGGAGAATTTTTTATTTTTTCAAGCCGGGTTCCTTTTGGAGATTCCCCGAACGAATCACTAAATAGCATACTTGTAACGGTTATGATGATTAAGCCAATTGTTCCTAAAATCCATTTTAACATGAGTTCTTCATTTAATGGTGTATATTCACTACTTCTAATTCCTTTATTTTTTCTCCATCGATTTTCGGGAAAACCGGAGTACCGTTTTTCTTGGTAAAAAGGGAATTACCCAATTTAGCATAAATTTCAAATTGCCTTCATTTATCTCTACCAATTTCCCCTTTTTCATTGCATTATATCCTGCCATGGCCACATCATATGCAGAAGTGAGCTTTTGATCAAAAATTTCTACTCCATCCAGGCTGGCAGATTTCGCAAACTCCGTTTCAGTTGCTCCGGGGCAAAGTGCAGTAACAGTTACATTTGTCCCCCTGAGTTCTTCGGCTATAGCCTGGCTGAAAGAAACAACATAGGCTTTTGTAGCATAATAGACCGCTTGTAAAGGTCCGGGAATAAAACCAGCTGTAGAGGCCACATTTAGAACTTTACCACTTTTTCTGGCTGCCATTCCTGGTAAAAACAACCTTGTAAGTGCGGTAAGTGCCATAATATTTACCTCAATCATCGCCTCATCTTTTCCCCAGTCTCTTTCATGAAATTTGCCATGTCCGCCAAATCCGGCATTATTTATCAGGTATTCCACCACAATTCCTTCCTTTTCCAAAGCTTTATAAATTTCTTCCGGAGCCGTTCTTTTTGACAGATCTTTGGCAATCACTGTCACTTCAACCCTATTCGTTTTTTCCAGCTCAGCTTTTATCTCCAGAAGTTTTTCCTCTCTTCTGGCCACTAATACTAAATTATCTCCTTTTGAAGCATGGATTTTGGCCAACTCTAATCCTATACCACTTGAGGCCCCAGTTATTAATGCTGCTTTTTTCATAATTTTGATTGACTAATCACTCTAATGAATAACTAAATTTTTTTACTTGATTTTAAACACGCTTAATATTATCCCAAAATAGTTCGAAAGCCAATTCATAAAAATCAGCATCTTCTATCAAATGTGGATTCAGGTTTAAATAACTAACTATTGCTAACATCTGATAATGGGTAATATGGTAAATTAGATCGATTGGAATATCTTTTAGAATTTTCTTTTCTATACCCTCTTTAATCATATCAGAAAACAATTTCAATTCCTCCTCTAAATCCTCCTGACTAAGCTGTGTAGCATACGGAGAGTGCATAAATTGCTGTTTGAAATTGTGTTTTTCCTTTTCGGTAATAGACCAGTTTATACTATTATACCAAATCGTTTTAACCTTTGCTTTAACAGACTGTTGCCCTTCAATTCCCTGCAGAATTTTTCGTAAAGAATCTTTTTTTATATCCGCATATAATCCCAAAATAAGTTCGTCCTTAGTCTTGAAATAATGAAAAAGAGTTCCATTGGCTACCCCTGCTGCCTTGGCAATGGCTGAAGTAGGTGTGCTGTGAAAGCCCTGTTCCACTAATAATTTCAATGCTGCTGCTAATATTTTTGCTCTTTTATCCATACTGACCGACTAATCACTCTACAAAAGTGTGAGAAATATTTTTAGGATGCAAATTTTTTTTCTTTAGTCAATTTGATTTCTTAAAAAATTACCAAAAGGACATCCTTAGTAAATTATGAGAGATTAACACTAAGCCATAAAATGATTTAAGATCCTGTAATTTATAATACTTATTTAATTGATTCCAGGCGATATCCGGCCAATTTTCCAGGAGAAATAAGTGAGTAGAAATCCCATTTTAAAGGTTTTTCAATTCGCAAGAAAATGGACATTTCCAAAAATTCCGTTTAGCTTAGCTCCATCAAAAAAATTTTAGAACTATGATAATCACTATAAAAATTAATCTACACCTCTGGCTACTGATTCTTCACGAAATCAGGAGGTTGATGTATTGATTTATTTCTTATAGAATTTATAATTATGCAAACCTCCCATCTGTCTCTGGGAGGTTTTTTTATTTTCAAAAAAATGAATAAACGACAAAACTCATATCAATTAACCGGGGTAATTTTTGCACTTGGGGGAGCGGTCTTCTTTTCTGCCAAAGCTGTTATGGTAAAATTGGCTTATCAATACGATATTGATCCTGTATCCTTACTTTTATTGAGGATGGGATTTGCCCTTCCCATCTATTTATTTATTGGTTTCAGGCCGCAAAAGACAAAACGCAATTTGGTAATCAGTTCAAAAGATTATTTGTGGGTGATAGCAGCCGGATTTGTGGGATATTATTTGGCGAGCTATTTCGATTTTTTTGGTTTACAATACATTAGTGCAAGCTACGAACGATTAATCCTTTTTATTTACCCAACACTAGTCGTGATTTTATCACGGATAGTTTTCAGGAAACCAATAACAAAGATTCAATTACTGGCAATTGTTTTAACCTATATTGGTATTTATGTGGCCTTCATGGAAAACCTGAATATTGAGGATAATAAAAACTTTTTATTAGGTGGCTTTTTTATCTTTTTAAGCGCCTTAACCTATGCATCCTATTTGATGGGAAGCGGTTGGTTAATTCCAAAATTCGGTACCCAGAAATTCACTTCATATGCCATGATTGTTTCCTGTGTCTGCGTGATTATCCATTTTGCGTTTCAAAATACAACCAATTTGTTTGGATATTCCTGGGAAGTTTATGCTTTGGGGTTAGCCATGGCTCTAATTTCCACAGTAATACCCTCTTTTATGATTTCCGAAGCCATTAAAAGGCTGGAAGCTTCCAATGTTTCAATTATTGCCAGTGTGGGGCCTATTTCCACCATCATTTTGGCAGCAATCTTTTTAAATGAACAAATTACCAGCTTTCAGGTATTGGGGACAATAATTGTTATTTTAGGAGTAATATTGGTGGGTAAAGCAAAAAAGTAAGTCAGAAAATTATAATAATATTTTGACTTTAAATATTCCAAAACAATTGGATATTACGATGGCCAAAGCTAACTCAGCATTTCGATTTTCCTGAGGAAAACGGGAACGTTATCGGTTTTTTAAGTCTGATTTTCGCTAAAAATTCTACTTTCAAAATACTGGTATTGAGTATTTTCGGACCATTAATATTTTAATTCAAATAATTACTAATTTTATTTAGTGGCCTAATTACCTATGACAAATATGAAAAATATAACGCTTATTTTTGTACTATTTTGCTTTGGATTCTTCGCCTGTAAGCAAGAGGAAACTCAAAAGGAAGAAGCATTAAGTCCACAGGAATTTATAAAAGAAAACATTGCCTTTTCAGGGGAAAAATATACCACAATGTTGGCTGAGCACACCGATACTCAACAATCGCCAAGAACTACTGACCCTGATGGTAGTTTTAAAACAGTAGCACCAAGAGGATGGACGAGTGGATTTTATCCAGGTAGTTTGTGGTATTTATATGAATACACCGGAGATGAAAAGTGGAAAAAAGCTGCTGAAAACTGGACAGCACCTTTAGTTTCAATTAAAGATTATACCGGAACTCACGACCTTGGCTTTATGCTTTATTGCAGCTTTGGAAATGGATACAGGCTTACTAATAATGAGGATTATAAAACTTATATGATAGATGGAGCAAAGGCTTTAAGCACCAGATTTAATCCTACTGTTGGTTTAATAAGATCATGGGATCATGGTAGCTGGCAATTTCCGGTTATTATTGATAATATGATGAATCTGGAATTTCTATTTTGGGCTACCAAGGCCACAGGCGATTCATCTTTCTATAATATAGCTGTTACTCATGCGGATAATACAATTGCCAACCATTTTAGAGATGACTGGAGCTCTTTTCATGTGGTTGACTATGACACTTTAACCGGAGAATCCATATGGAAAGGTACTCACCAGGGAGCCGCTGATGAAACAGCATGGTCACGAGGACAAGCCTGGGGGCTTTATGGTTATACAGTGATGTACAGAGAAACCAAAGACGAAAAATACCTGGATGTAGCCAATAATATTGCTAAGTTCTACCTTGATCATAAAAATATGCCAGAGGATTTAATTCCTTATTGGGATTTTGATCGACCAGGAGAAGAAAGAGATGTTTCAGCTGCAGCTATCGCTTCAAGTGCCCTATTTGAATTGGCGGAATATGTGGATGGAGCCTTAAAAGAAAAGTATGAAAAATCAGCTTTAAAAATGTTGGAATCCATGGCCTCACCTGCTTATAAAGCAGTGGATGAAAAAAATAATAATTTTATCCTAATGCATTCTACGGGTAATAAAAATGGCGGAAAAGAAATAGATGTTCCCTTAGTCTATGCAGATTATTATTTTATTGAAGCACTGGCCAGGTACAAAAACAAATTAGAAGGAAAACAAATTTATTGGTAAATTACTTCCCGGTTGAAATGTTCAGCCGGGATTTTTTTGTTTAATTTTTGCTACAAACCACGATCTTAAGCACCAGTGCTCCACACCGGGTACTCCATACCGGGTACTATTATTTGCGAGAAAAAGTAATCCCTCTATCAGTCTTTTGTGGCATAATAACACATTATTAATTTTGAATTACTACTTAATTTAAGCCAAACCCTCATAGAATATTGATAATGAAAAGCTACTTTTTGCCCTATGTCTTTGTAATCGCGATTTTATCAGGCTGCACCAACTCCCCAACCAATGAAGCCAACCAAACCTCTGGAGGGGAAGAAAAAATTAGCCCAACCGGACCTAATGTAATTGTCATACTTACCGATGACCAGGGGTATGCAGATGTAGCGTCCTGGGGCTCTACTGACATGGTAACCCCCAATATGGACAAACTCAACAATTCAGGGATGAAATTTCCAAATTTTTATGCCAATTGCCCGGTATGTTCCCCCACAAGAGCAGCTCTGCTCACGGGAAGGTATCAGGAGTTTGTTGGGGTTCCCGGAGTAATTAGGACTCATGCAAGCAATAGCTGGGGATTTTTCGATCCAGATGCGGTTACCCTTGCTGATAAATTTAAGGAAGGTGGTTATACCACAGCCATTATTGGTAAATGGCACCTTGGGCTGGAATCTCCAAATACACCAAACGAAAGAGGTTTTGATTTTTTCCATGGCTATTTGGGAGACATGATGGATGATTATTATACCCATCGTAGACACGATATAAATTATATGCGAAAAAATAAGGAAGAAATTGATCCTGAAGGCCATGCCACGGATTTATTTAGCCAATGGGCATCTGATTATATTGCGGAAAAGGCAGAGACCAAAGAGCCTTTTTTCCTTTATTTAGCTTACAATGCCCCACATTTCCCCGTACAACCGCCTAAGGAATGGGAAGAAAAAGTAATGTCCAGAGAAAAAGGCATTCGGGAAAAGAGAGGCAAACTGGTGGCTTTTATTGAGCACCTGGACGCAGGAATTGGGAAAGTAATGGAAACATTAAACTCCAGTGGCTTAGCCGAAAATACTATTATCGTTTTTACCAGTGACAATGGGGGGTTACTTAAAGACGAGGCCAATAATGGAAAACTTCGGGATGGCAAACAAAGTGTTTATGAAGGAGGACTGAGGGTTCCCACCTGCATCGTATGGCCTGGTAATGTTAATCCTGGAACATCCTCTGAATATAAAGCGCTTTCCATGGATTTATATCCCACTTTACTGGAGGCCTGTGGTGTAGAAATTGATCATGCTATTGAAGGGAAAAGTTTTCTCCCCATTTTAAAGGGTGAAGAATTAAGCGATCAGGGTCGGCCCTTATTTTTTTCCAGAAGAGAAGGTGGTACCAATTATGGTGGGTTAACCATTCAGGCTGTTCAGTTGGATGGTTGGAAATTATTACAAAACAGCCCATTTGGTCCTCAGGAGTTATATAATTTAAATGTAGACCCCTATGAGGAAAATAACCTGATCGATCAGGAAAAAACCAAATACAAGGAATTGAACAAGCTTCTGATGGCCCATTTGCAAAAGGCTGGTCAGGTTCCTTGGCAAAAGCCCGAAATCCAATAAAAACAAAAAAACCTTAAGAAAATCAATTCTTAAGGTTTTAAATTTTATGTGGCAAATTTTCTTAAAACTTATATCCTTATTCCAACAAAAGTGATGTCATCCCTTTGGTCAGCACCAGTCTGGTGCTCTTCAAGCTCTCTTTCAAATTGGATTTTTTGTTCATATGTTGGTCGATGTGCATGTTTTTCAATCATCTCACTAAGTTTTCTGGTTCCTAATCTCATTCTATCGCTATTTGCGGCATCGATAATTCCATCGGTAGTAAGGTAAATCATATCGCCTTTTTCTACTTTTAAATTGTGGGCGGTAAAACTGTGATTTACTTCTTTCTGGAATCCACCGATTGATTTTCTGTCTGGGGAAACTTTAGTCATTTTCCCATCTTTCGCAAAATGGAACATCGGACATTTGGCACCGCTGAAACTTAAACTCAACATGCCATCTTCCCACCTTTCAATACAACACAACCCAATATCCATTCCATCTACATTTTTAGAATCCCTTTGCTTTAAAGCCTCCCTTACACTATAATGCATAGATTCAAGGATTTTTTCAGGTGCATAAATTCCTTTTTCCTTCACAATTTGATTCAGCAATGTATTTCCAATCATAGACATAAATGCCCCTGGCACACCATGACCGGTACAATCAACTGTAGCCACAAATGCCTTATTATCGATCTGACAGAACCAGTAGAAATCACCAGAAACCATGTCTTTGGGTTGGAACATCACAAAGTGGCTGTCAAAAACTTTATTAATGTTTTCTTCTACTGGCAGTATGGCATTTTGAATTCGCTCCGCATATTTAATACTATCAGTTAGCCTTAGGTTTTTATCTTCCAGCTCTGTATATGCAGATTCTAGGCTGAGATTTTGCTCTTTAATTTTTGTTTCACTATCTCTCAACTTGCCATTGGCTTTTCTTAGAATTGCTTCACTGCTTGCTAATTTTGCATTGGTTTCTTCAAGTTCAACCTGCCTTTGTGCCATGGCTTCCTGAGTAGCTTCCAGCTCTTCCATGTTTTGCCTCAATTCTTCTTCACTGGCTTGTAATTCCTCATTTTTCTGGGCAATTTCATTTTGTTGGGCTTTAAGCTTTTTATTCGCTTTTTGCTTCATGATAAATGCGAAAATAATCACCACGAAAACCAAGGCAAACAAGCCTATTAAGCCATATCCATATTGTCTCATTGTAGCTTCTTCGGCAAGTTGTTGCTCCTGAAGTTTTCTTTCAGTTTCTAGCAGTTTATTATTTTTGGCCAATAATTCAATTTTCTGTGCCTTCTCCTGCTCCTCTAAAGCTTTTTGCTTTAATTCTAAATCTTGTAGTTCTTTTTCTTTCTGAAGTGCATTTAATTCTTTTTGTCTTTTTTGTGCTTTTAACTCCTGTTCTGCCAACCTTAAAGCCTGAGCTACTCTTTGCTTTTCATATTGCTCCGCTTTTATCTTGGCATCCTGCAAATCCTGCTGTTGCTTGAGCATTTTCAATTCCTGCTCTTTTTTAGCGGTTTCAGCCTGAAGCTTCTCCATAGCTAAGCCCTGCATTTGCTTATCTGCCAAAAGCATACTTAGTTCCTTTTCCTTCTTTTCGGCATTTACCTGCTTTTGATTAAGCTCTTCCTGCTTTCTTTTCTCCTCCGCATAAAACTCTTCTTTTATTTCTAAATATTTCTTATAAACCACTAAGGCTTTTTTACTTTGACCTGCAGCCTCAAGAATTTCTGCTAACCTCCTATAATTTTTTTCCAGAGTCTCTTTGTCATTATCTTCCAGCGCATAATCAATAGCTTCCTGGCAATAAGCTTTGGCCATTTGGTGATTTCCAGTTCCCATGTAAATAGTAACCAGGTAATTAATCACCCTGCTAATTTCTTTTGAATCTCCTCCTCTTCTTTTAATTTCAAGAACTGTATTATAGGTATTTAAAGCTTTTTCGAAATCCTGCATAGTTTGGTAAACCACTCCCATACTGATCATAATTGAGGAAGATTCATCCTCTGATTTTCCCATTTCCCGGCTTATGTCCAATGCTTTTTGGAAGGATTTTAGAGACGCTGAATAGCTCCCCATCTGCTTATAAATAATTCCTATTTTATTGTAATAGTTTAATTCTCCAGCTTTATCTCCTTCTTCTTTTTTAATATTTAAAATTTCAAAACTACTTGAAAGGGCCTTATCGGTTTGCTTTGAATTGATGTAGATATTAATCAGCTGTTCATTGGTAGTAATCAAAGCTTCCTGATCTCCGGCCTTCCTATAGTATTCCGCAAGATTTAAAAATTCTTTTTCGGCCTTATCTATTTCTCCATTACTTCTATAAATGATTGCCAACAAATAGGTGATTTCATTTTCTTTTGATATATCATTCTTATCTTCGGCAATTTTCTGGGCTTTGGAAAGATATTCTGTAACTTTATCTGGAATATTCCAATCCATATAAAGCTTTGCCGACTCCTTGTAAACACTAAACAATAAATTAGAGTCATTGATTTTTTCAGCCGTTTGACCTGCCTGAATATAATGATCCAGTGCTACAGGGAAATCCCTTTTTAATTTATAGGCATTCCCAAGATTGAGGTTTGATTTTACAATTCCATAATTGTACCTTAATTTTTTGGAAAGCTCAAGTGCTTTCTGTGCATAATTAATTGAAGATTCAATCGAACCATTCATATCGGATATTTCCTGTTCTGCTAATTGGTTGAGGGTGTAAACCTCCATCGTATCAGACTTTGCAAAAGTACCATTGCTTATTTTCCGATTTCCATTTTCATCATCCCCCATGTAGAAAAAAAGTAGGAAGGGTAAAAAGAAGTAAAAGTATTTTAAATGTATTGCCATAACATAAAATTAGATTATAGGATATAGTCCTTAGTTAGTATTATTCCCATCAAAACTTATATTAGTAAGAATTCATATTTACAATCCTTAATATAAATTAGGATGTCATGTAGAAATAGGAAGGGAAAAGAGGGTTGCTCAAGGATAAATTTAAAATAGCACTCAAACCTTACATGATAATTTTAAGCCAAATGTAATTATTATCAAAGCTTGCTCATCAATCTGACGCATCCTCTTTAAAGAGTTTTTTTATTAAAAAACTTAGTGTAAATGAGTTTGAATACCTGTTTTTTTTACAAATTATGGTTTGTAAAATTAAAAATGGAATCACCAGTTTCTCATCCCAAAAGACTGGATTAACTAAAATTAATATAAATCTGGTATAGTAAACTCAAATAAATTACATCAAGAAAAATAATCAGCATACTAATATTTATCCCTCCAATTTACTCCTAAAAGGGTCTTCAGGATAAAAATCAGGCAAACTAACCCTGTCCAGAATAATTAGGCAGCTTTTGTTTTATTCATAAAATTAAAGTTTTAATAATTTCACTTAACAACTGTAAGTACGACCTTTTTTAGTTCTATCGATGATGGGCCTACAAAAATATCAAATTGCCCCGGCTCTAAAGTGAAATTCATCTCCTCATTATAGAAGCTCAGCAGCTCAGGGGTTATCTCAAAACTCACCTGCTTCATTTGGCCTGGTTTAAGGGGAATTTTTTGAAACCCTTTTAATTCTAAAACTGGCCTTGTAACTGAACTCACCTGGTCCCTTATATAAAGCTGTACAATTTCATCTCCTTTTAATGTCCCGTTATTTGTAAGATCAAAAGTAATGGTAGCATTTTCCCCTATTCTAATATAATTTGAACTTAACACAGGATCTCCATATCGAAATGAAGTGAAACTTAATCCAAAACCAAATGGATAGATGGGTGTTGTATCATCAAAAAGATACCCCCTCCTAGCTGACGGTTTGTGGTTATAATAAGCAGGCAAAGCTCCAACTGATGAGGGAAAAGTACAGGGCAATTTTCCACTTGGATTAACATTCCCGAAAATCACATCCGCAATGGCATTTCCCGATTCCTGCCCTAAATACCAACATTCCAGAATGGCATGGGCATGATCTTTAATCTTCTTAATATTTAATGGCCTGCCATTATTGAGTACTACAATTACTTTTTTCCCCATTTGAACCAGCTCCATAAACAATTCCTCCTGTCTTCCAATTAAATCAAGGCTGGCACGATCCCCCAGGTGATTCTCTGACCAAGCTTCCCTTGAGGTCAGTTCATTTCCCCCCATGGACATAATGATCAGATCACTTCTGGAAGCAATCATTAAGGCATGATCCATCAATTTTTGGTCTTCTTCTTCTCGGGGAAGTTCTACCTGATCGAGATACCAGTTACCTGGTTTGGTAATTCTGCAGCCTTCGCTATAAACTACCTGCACCAGATTTCCAATTCGGTTTTCTATTCCCTGTTTAAGTGTAACAAAATAAGGCGGGGAGTCACTATACCCTCCTAATAATACTTTATCGGCATTAGGGCCTATTACTGAAATAGTGTTAAAATCGGTGGCATTTACCGGAAGTATATTATTCTGATTTTTTAAAAGTACAATAGATTTTTGAGCTGCCTCTAAAGCCAGTTTCCCATTTTTATCACTTCCAACCACACGTTCAGTAAGATCAGGATTTACATATGGGTCATCGAACAAGCCCAGCACAAATTTACTTTTTAATACTCTGTATACAGCTGAGTCCAAAATATCTACCGAAAGCGCTCCATTTTTAAACACATCCAGCAAAGCCGGGAAACTGTGCTGATCAGGTAATTCTACATCAATCCCTGACTGGATAGCCCTTATTCCCGCAGAAATACTGTCTTCCTCTACAAAATGAAGTTTGTATAAATCACTAATTCCGGAATAATCTGATACGACCAAACCTTTGAATCCCCATTCATTTCTCAATATTTTTTTTAACAAAAAAGGATTTCCATGGGAAGGTACTCCATCAATTTCATTGTAGGAGGCCATGACACTCATCACATTTGCCTCTTTTACAGCAGCCCTGAAGGGAGAAAGAAAAACTTCCCTTAACTCCCGTTCGGGTATATGAGCCGGTGCAGTATTATTCCCCCCTTCCGGTAGTCCATTGCCTACCAAATGTTTTAGTGTAGACATTACATGTTTCTTATCAATTTCATTTTCATTATTTCCCTGAAAACCCTTAACAGCGGCCACGCCCATACGGGAAACCAGAAAAGGGTCTTCCCCAAATGTTTCTTCAAACCTTCCCCACCTTGGGTCACGGGCTACATCTACCACTGGAGCAAGGGCCTGATGGATACCTCTTGACCTGGCTTCTTCGGCAGTGGTGCTAAATACTTTTTCCACCAACTCGATATCCCAGGAACTGGCCATCCCGATAGGCTGAGGGAAACTGGTTCCATCTTTTGCGACATGGCCATGTAAACATTCCGCATGGAAAATAACAGGTATTCCTAAGCGGGTATTTTCCACGAAATGTTTTTGGATCGTATTAGTAAAGTCAGCCATTTGTCTGGGACTTCTATTCTTCAAATTAACCGGATTAAGCCCCTCTCCTGGCCGGGCAATTTGACCAATTCCATATGGCAACGATTTACTGGTTTTAATTGGATCAAAAAAGCCTTTTTCATCAAGGATCAAATCATCTTTTTGCTGCCAGATACAGGAGATTTGCGCAATTTTTTCCTCCAGAGTCATCTGTGAAAGCAGATTTTCGACTCTTTCCTCAACGGGAAGTTTTGGGTTTTTATAGGAAGGATTATTCTTTTTCTGAGCTACCAAAGCGATAGGAATCCATAAAAAAAATAAAAAGGTCCAATTGTATATCTTCTTAAACATTAATAGCGAAATTTTACAATTCATTTCAAGTCAATTCGACTTTAATATTACTGATTTCAATAAAGTAATTAAAGAACTGGGAGGTTTTTGTAAGCTTAATTGGAAAATGTTTCAGGAATAGAAAATTCTGCATAAAATTTTCAAATCCTTATAATACTTTCAATTCACAATGGTGTCCTTATTAATGGATTAATTTAACAAACTTTTAAAAGACAGAATCTAACAATAAACCATTGATAGTCAAGAGCTAACCATCCAATTCAAAGAAAACCAAAGTGAGTTATTATCTGAATAATTCCGAATTTTCAATTATTTAGCTATTTTTATTGCTAAATTTAAACTTTACTTAAGAAACTATTATCGGTGTTTTAATTTTTGGGCATTAACACACCAAAATGCGAAATTTTCCGACTGTTATTCATTATTTGATTCCTGTCCAACCACTAATACTTTAAGAATAAAAATAATTGGTAAAAGATACACTGAAACATTATATAGATGAAACCGCTGGTCAAGAACTCATTTTTTTTAATTGCAATAATCATTTCAATCAATTTACTTTCCATCCAAAATTCCCAGGCTCAGTCACCTTTTGACAAAATGACTAATACAAAGGTGAATAAAATCCTATTAAGGGAAGCTTATAATGTAGAGGGGCAACTTGGGAATTGGCAAATTGAGTACAAAGAAAGATTATTGTTGGTAATTACTGATGAGGATGCTAACAGGGTAAGAATTATGACTCCAATTGTTGAGCAGAAGAAGATGGATAAAGATGAAATGAGGACCTTATTGGAAGCAAATTTTGATCGCGCCCTTGATGCAAAATATAGTTTATTTCACGATTATGTTTGGTCAGTATACACTCACCCATTGGCTGAACTTTCGGTAGAGCAATTAAAAGATGCCATGAAGCAAGTGGTTACCCTTGCCAATAATTATGGAACTACTTATACCAGTACCAACTTTGTATTTGGTGGGGAAAATAATTAGCTGGAAATCATAGAGGTTCCCAGAAGAAAACTTAAAAAAGTCCGTAAATCAGCACTTACCGATTTTTAAGAAAAAAGGAAGCTAAACAAAATTAGCTTCCTTTTTTGATTTTATAAATATTCTAAATTTCAAACTTTATTCAATAATTACAATTGGAAAATCCTGTCCTCTACTATATCCTGTTGGATATTGAGGCCTTCCTCTATACTTTTCTGTAAGCTCGGGAACCCTATCCTCCAGATATCCCTTTAATTCATTCACTGTAATTTTTTTATCCTTGAAACCACCATCGGCCTTTCCCCTGATCCCTTCCAATAAGGCATAGGTAAACACCCCCTGACCAAGCTCTGCAAATTCTGAGGCAAATTCTTCCTGCCCACTTGCAGCCAATAATACTACTCCTGCACTTCTTGCCAATTGCATCATGGCTTTTTGCTCTTTCGGACCTCTGGTAGCAAAGGACTTCACGGCTCCACCTGACTGGCAGGCATCTAATACAATCAATTGCTTTTGAGCCTTAATCTGCCTTGAAAATTCCAGTAGCTCACTCGAAGAAAGGGCTTTCTCTTCCATCTCCAAACCGGTACCATAAACTTGGGTAACATCGTAAGGAATTAGATAATAATCACTTGATTTCAATTGACTTGCCTCAGTTGTGGCCCCATGTCCGGCAAAATAAAAAATAAAAACATCATTAGGACGAGCATTTGTAGCCACCGAATCCAGTGCGTTGAATATATGAGGGATATCAGCCTGGGAATCATAAATTTCAATAGGAATAATATTTCGGAAAATAGCCTTTCCTCCATTTTGTATTCCCTTTACAAACTCCTGGGCATCCTTCCTGGCTACACTTAGGCGGTAATCAGGGTTGATATATTCATTTATTCCTATACTTACAATATATAAATCTGCCTGGGGTTTATAAGGATTGTCATGAAAAATACTGACCAAATCATGCAGTGATTCAGTTCTTTCATTGTTAAAAGCCATGGTGGTAAATTCATTTAAGCCATCAATCAAAACGGGCTCAAATGAAACTGTTACTTCCTCTCCATCTTTAATTTTATTCTTGAATGCAGTTCCGGTGGTATAGACCAATTTCCCATTCTGATAGAACCTTACCTCATCTATCCCTCCCCCATTATCCAATACCTTCGCACTGATTTTGATCTTTTCTTCAGGAGCCAGATAATGCCTTCTTTTGGTATCAAACCTGATATTTTTATCACCTTTGTCTGGTTTAACAAAGGCAATATCAGCGGGAATATTAATAAATTGAGCCACGTCAAAATCCATATCATTAGGATCTTCCCCCTGCATTATTCTCGACCATAATTCAGGAGTATAAAACTTTTCAAAATAGGATTCCAAAGGGATCACCTCATTTCCTCTAACATAATGTAGTGCTCTTTTGATCCCATCCATGGTCCCTTCAAAATATCCCCTTTTGGTAATTACCACATAATCCTTTTCATTTTCAGAAATAATAAAAGTGGCCAGTTCCCGCATTTTATTAAAGTCCCATAACTTCAATTGTGAATCATCTCCCCCACTCACCAAAAACCGCCCCTTTCCACTAAAACTTAATGCATTTATATCTCCTGTGTGGCCTTTTAGAGTTTTAATTAACCTTCCGGATTGAGCATCCCATATTTTAATAGTTTTATCCCTGCTGCCTGACACCAGATATTTTCCATCAGGACTATAACTCAGACACATAATTTCATTTTGGTGACCCTTCAATTCAGATATTAAATTTCTCCCTCCCCCACTCCAGACTTTTATAGTATGATCGCCTCCGGCTGTAGCAATAAATTGCCCGTCCGGACTAACTTTCACTGCCCTGATTGCCCCGGCATCGGCCTTTATCATATTTAAGGGTTTGCAGGCTTTGTTTTCAACCTGCCATACTTTCAATGCACTATTATGTCCACCGCTTACCAAATATTTCCCGTCATTACTGAAATCCAGAGACCAGGCCGGCTCAAAATATGCCTTGGTATTTCCTATTAGAGTATCAAGTGGACGACCTGTAGTCAACTCCCATAACATTACAGTTCCATCTCCACTTCCAGAAGCGATTAGGCCTTTCTCCTTATTGTAGGCGAGAGAAAACAAGCCCTTTCTGTGTGCATTTAAGGATTTTGGATTGCCATCTTTATCCAGGTTCCATATTTTTACACTTTTATCTGCTCCAACACTGATTAAGCTTTTCCCATCAGCAGAAAAATTCAAATCCCTAACATATCCACGGTGGCCTGTCAGTTTTGAGGAAACTCTTCCGGTAGCTACATCAATTAAAAAAATATTATTTCCATTATTTACAAAAGCTATACTTTTCCCATCTGGGCTAAACTCCAGCGTTGTAATTTTTTTACTAAACCCTTCTAAACGGGATATTTCTACCTGCTTTTCTACATCCAGGATAAGTGTATGATCAAGAGATGAACCAGAGGCAATGATTTCCCCCTCCTGATTATAAGCCACTGATGTTACCCAACCCAAATTACAATTAAAGGTTTTCTCCAGTTTACCTGTTTCTGCTCTCCAGAGATTTACTTTTTTGCCAACTCCTCCACTGACTATAAATTTCCCATCACTACTGTAGCTAAAAGAGTTAATATTACCCAGGTTGTTTTTTAAATCATGGATCATTTCTCCACTAATGATATCCCAGGTTTTAATGGTTTGGTCATTACTGCAGCTGGCAAAAGACATACCGTCCTGGCAAAATTTTATGGTATTTATCCGATCAGTATGACCGGAATAAGTCCTCAATAGTTTCTTTTGGGTTACTGACCAGAGTTTTATCTGATTATCCCAACCTCCACTTACCAAATATTTTCCATTGGAATTGAAACTTACAGTATTTGTACTTTTTTCATGACCTTCTAATTTCAGAATCATTTTCCCTGACAATACTTCCCAAAGCCTTACGGAATTATCGGATTGATCATTATCAAAATCCCCGCTTGCACTGGCTACCATTAAGCCATCCTCACTAAATGCGACAGAATTTATTGGACTATCATGCCCTGTTAAGGTCTGAATTACCATTCCGGTATGAACTTCCCATACTTTTATAGTTTTATCATAACTGCCACTTACCAGTAAGTTTCCATCATTACTGAAGGCTATAGAACTCACTTTTGAATTATGTCCATCCAGAGTTTTTAGAAGTTTCCCTCCTTTGATCTTCCAAATTTTTATGGACTGATCGGTTCCTGAAGTAGCTACCAGTTCATTATCAGGACTGAAGCAGACAAAACTAGCCCTTCCTTCATGGCCAATTTGAGCCGTAAGAATGGGAGTTTGGGCGTGAATTTTTATTGAATAGAAGTAGGAGAATAGGAGTATTAGAAGAAATATACGCATGTTAAAGCCTTAATTAATGTTAATAACTTAAAGCTTAACGCAAAAGGATTTATTGGATTGAAGATACGGATATAATTCTTTGGTAAAATAAGAAGAGGTCGTAAAAATGATTTCTACGACCTCTTCAAATAAATAGAATATGATAAAGCTTATTGTTTTCAAGCTTCTCCCTGTGGATATAAGTGTATTCTTTTTCGGGAAGCAGGTTTTACATCCTCAGTTTTCTTATCCCGAGGGCTATACCAAATTTCATAAAACTCATTCTCCAATTTAAATAATTTCAACTTAAACCTATGATAGGAAATGGCCCCCATGTAGCTTCCTCTTTCTGAAATTAATTTTAACTTTTCTTCTGTGGATAAAAAACTAAAATCTCTTAAACCCATGATTCAATAATTATAGGTGGAAAATGTAAACCTTTTATTAAATGAACTAAACCACATTTAAATTTGCATTAATTCATCACTTTAATGTGATCAAACTAACAATTATTAAACGGGGGAAAAACGCAAAAGGGGATGCTATTCAGGTTTATTAAGAGAAGGAGTTTTAAAACAAATCACAAAATCAGCCGGTCTTAAAAACAAATAACCCGCACATTATAAATCTGCGGGTTATGGATGTTTCTGAAATCGTCAGATCTTCTGACATATCTAAATAATAGTTAAAATCATGCCAAAACGGCTAAATGTAAACATTACTCCTTTATCAATTTCTGAACTCCTCTTTTATCCCCAAATAATATTTCAAAAAAGTAAAACCCATTAGGCAAATCCGAAACATTTAATTGTTTTTCAAATCTTTCTTTACTTTTTTCAAATGATTCTACAAATACCAATTTACCGAACTGGGTATAAATTTTCACAGTACCCATCCCAAGAACATTGTTGTAAAATTGAATATTTACTAATCCATTATTAGGATTAGGATAAATGGTAAAGTCATGAAAACTGTGGTGTTTAGGCAATCCTGTGATCCCTCCCCCTTCTGATAACACAGTGCAGGAATCATGGGTTATTTCCACCTGAAAGGCTCCTCCTCCCCCACCTTTAAAAAAAGAATTATTGGCTCCTTCAATTTTACTCCCATCCAAATACCACTGATACTCATTGCCCTCAGAAGCGTATAAAGTATCATTGGATTGAGTAAAACTTGCTCCTAATACCTTCACTTGAACGGTATCATACCCAACTGCCTGTTGGCCATCTTTTCCCCCAATTTGCAAATCAAACACCACGGCCTCTTTGGTTTTAGAAAATAAAATTAAATTACTCCCATTGATAAAGTGATCTAAATCTGAATTACTTACTTTTTCATTATCTATTCCCACAATCCTGGAGGAATATACGATATCACTATCGGCACCATCCACATCAGTTGAGTAGCTGGATAAATCTAATTGGAAATTAATCTCCGGGCAGGTAGCAAGTTGGTCCAGATTGTAAAACCTTGGAGCATCATTTCTGGGGTTCAGGTTTATTTTAAATGTATCTCTCGTAACCAATGTAGTACTGGAAGCTTCAACCACCACCTCAGATTCCCCGTTAAAGTCCAAAACTGTCTGAAGCAACATTTTTCCTTCATTTTCATAAACATTTACTTCATCTTCATTTTGAACAAAGGAATAAATAATTTGATCACCCTCTGGTTCATAGAAGTATTCCTCTAAATCATCAATAAGCACAACTGTTCCGACATCCTCATTAAAATTATAATTGGGAATATTTTTTAGTAACCTAGGAGCATCATCTAGCGAAAGAATAGTCACTTTAAATTGATCGGTTATTGATAATCCTTTTTTATCCGTGGCGGTAATCTCCATATTCACCACGCCATGGAAATCTTCTTCAAAGGATAACTCCAACTCATCTCTAATCCACCTGGCTGAATCATCAAAAATATTAGTAATATGAGCAATTATAGCAGCTGTATCTGAGGTAAATAAATATTCTAACCTACTGTCATCTGGATCCTTTATAATTTTTCTCATATCAGAAGTAATTAACCTGGGACCAGAATCTTCATCATAAATTAAACTTCCAATAGGTTCAACAATTCGAGGGGTATCATTCACTGAAGTAATCTTGACCTGAATAGTATCATACGCCTTTACCCCACCACCTTCGGCACTTACAATTACCTCGTACTCTCCATACAAATCATTAGTAGGCTGAATTGATAAGCCTATTTCATTTTCAATAAGAGCTACCAGATATTTATGATCAGAAACAACATCAAATGACAATGGGTCCCCATCCAAATCTTCAAACACCTCGTTCAGGTCATTAGTCATAATTAATTTTGGATCATCTTCAATAAACTGAATATCAGGAAGAGAGTCTTTTACCCTGGGAGTAGGCACAAGGATGGTTCTACAAAAAGTACTGGTATCACAAAAACTGTAAACTGTCTGGCAAACCTTATAAACCCCACCCATATTGTAAGTATAAATAGGTTCCTGAGCATACAAACTGTCACCATTATCCATATCCCAGATGTAGTCCACAGCATTAATACTGGAATCCGTCAGGGTTAATGTATTTTCAATCCTTGAATAGCCATAATTAGCTGTTAAACCCTCTCCAGTACAATAATCAAAAGGAGTAGGTACTGTAAGACTCCAAAGGCCTCTTTTGTCCTTCACTCTGGATAATATATAATGCCTGCCAGTGGATATGCCGGATAGAGAGAGATCAACGGAATCCATCCCAAAAAACTCATCCCCTATATTTTGTACTACCACACTATTTGCTAAACCATTTCCAGGATCGGTATCCCCCAGAAAGAATTCAATAGCTTCGATTTCAAATAAGGTATCCGCTTCGGGAGTATAATCTTCCTCAATGAAAAATCGAATAGCCTTAGCTACACCCCAGTTTCCAAAATCGTCTTTTGTCCTACAAACAAGATAATGCACACCGGGGGAAAGACCATCCACTGAAATATCAAATTGTTTTGAAAGGGTATCTGCAGAATTATCAAAATTTAATGAAGTCCCATTACCCATTCCAGGGTCATCATCAATAAAGTACTCTGCCTGTACAATTTTTCCTGTTTTTGCACTCCCCGTGTTTCCCTCATCAATGTAGAACCTTGTGCTTTTTGCTAAACTCCATGTCCCGTTTTCATCCATCACCCTGCAAATTAAAAGGTGAGGGCCTACATCCAGACCAGAAACGTCATATTCAATTTCCCGCTCTACGAGTGTATCGCTTTCGGTAAAACTGATTGGAGTGGCTTTACCAATTCCAGGATCAATATCAATAAAATATTCTGCCTGTTGAATTTTTTGAGCCATCAAAAATCCAGTTGTAGAGGTAAATGCCAAAAGAAATAATATTAATTTCTTAATCATGATACGGTGAATTTAATTTGAATAACGCCTTAATTTGATTGCAAAAACTGAGGGCAATCAATTTTGAGGAAATTCACCTTTTATAGTAAAGCGAAGCATATCATCTACCCCAATTACTGGCGCATTAATGTCAATTGATTTTACATGAGGAAAAGCAAATCTTTTCAATTGATTGTAGGGATACCTCCCTCCGCTAATTCCTATATTTGTTCCTTCGCTCCCACTACCTATAGCCGGAGAGCCTTCCTTCAAGGTCAGGTCTACAGCCATGATCTGACTAAGTTTGGTCCACTCTCCTGTCCCCGAGGTAAAAGAAGGATTTAGATTTTCCAAATTATTTGCACCAATAATATTTCCCTGTCCGCCCACAAACTCATCACTTACTCTATAGGACAGGTTTCTTTCAAATATGCAAAAGCTACAGGTAGAAATCCCAATACCCTGATAGTCATTATACCCGTAAAATATATTATTGATAATAGTGGCATTGTTAATTTCAAAAAGAGAATTTGTACCAAAAAGTCTTGGATTGAACATATTGTTTCGGATGGTAAGCCGATTGCCACCACCGTTTGCAATTTGGCCAATAATGTTATTTTCAATATCAATAATTGCCTCATTTCCAATACTTTCCCATCCATTAAAAAAGATAAGAGGGATAATATTTTTTCTGATACTAATACCTGTTGTTGAAAAAGCACCATTTCTGGTGAAAAGGTCAATTCTGGAGATATAGTTATTTTTTACTGTAATATTATCGAAGGAAATATCAGTATCATTCGAAGACTCAAAACTTAATCTATCGATGTAAAGATTGGCAATCACAGAATTATCACCCTCTCCTCTCACCACGATTTTATTAAACTTTGATTCTTCACCCGCAAATTCATCCGAACCGTTATAAAATCCTCCTCCTATCAATACCAGAGCTTTATCAAGCACCAGTGAATCTTCGCCATCATAATACCCTTTTGCCGGATGAATGTATAAGGTATCTCCCGTGCTGGCTGCAGCCATAGCCTCATCCAAAGTACCATATTGCGCTGGAATATTGGGATTCATACTTAATGTTAGAACCTTCTGTCCGTACGAATGAGCACCAAACAGGAATAAAACAAAAGACACAAATATTTTCCGAATTATTAATTCCATTATTCTAAAATTATGAATGATTGATATGTAAGGAGGTGGACTACTTTGGTTAAAAAAGAAAATTTGCAAACGATTCTTCCGCTTTTTTACCTTTAGGCCAATCTCAATTATTTAAAAAAGTTATCCACATTATTACGCTTGAAAGTCTACTTTATTTGTTATTTTCTGAATATCTGAAGGGAGCAAAACAGACTATTTTTAAGTCTTTGGCTTCAAGGATTTAACAGAAAAATTTAAGCACCTCATTTTTTGGAAATTTGCAATGCTTATATTTGTGATAGATGTTTTATGAAATTGTCATTATGGCTAACTGTCTTATTACCGGGAAAAGAAATATGGAAACAACAAAGTTTTATTTCTCGCTTAGACCTCCGTCCATATTGTTTTCAATACTTGTGTTTTTTTTCCTTTTTAGTCTGGTTTTCCCAACCTCTCTTTACGCTCAAAAAAGGATAAAATTCAAAGACATTTCCCAGAAAGTTGAATCGGGTAATATTTCTCAAAATGAAAAAATCAATTTGTTATTGGAAATTGAAAAAAGAGATAAATTTTATCCCCTGGCCATTACTCATTTACATAAAATCTACCTGCAAAATTCCAGACAAATAAGCATCAATAAACTCCAGGATAATCTTAATTTTCTGTTAGACTCCTCAATCTACTTTACAGGGAAAGTTATATCTTCGGTTAAAAGAGATTTCTATCAAAAAAACAAAGGTGAGATTATTGGCATTTTAGCGCTTCGCACGGACCTTTCCTATGATGACTTTATTGACAAGATTGAGCAGGAACTGGCGCATCAAAGTGAGTCCAAAATACTTGTCCCTGATCTGTTTTCAAATTATGAAAACGCAATTCATTCTTTAGAAAAAGCTGACAATGATTTCGAGCAAATCAGGAAAAAACATCCAAATAAAAACGAATTATATTTCTTATCTGATAGTGCTTACGACATCACAATTGAACCATTAAAATTAGATTTTTTTGATTTCAGAAAATCTTTTTCAGCATATCAAAATATTGCAGATTCCTTTCCATTTGATATAGAAAATATTTTCGTGGAATATCTCACTGTACAGGATGATCAGATAATTTCCACTGACAATGCCCTTAATCATTCGGATACACTAAAAGTAAAAAACTACCAGAAATGGTGGCTTAACCTGGAAATTACACGGGAAAATCAAATTCAGGAATTTTGGAGGGAAATGATCAAAACCGATCAATTATTGTCCGATGTTATCGATACCCTATCCACGGATAGCCTGAATCTCACACAGGATTTGGATTCTTTGGAAATCGAAACTAATCTCATTAAAGAACTCGCCCCCGCCTCTATTTCTTTAAAACTATTCGAATACCTACAAAAAAAGACACATGTATTAGCCTCATTCAATTCAGAAAAAGATTTTAACCCCGAAGGGAAGGGCAGAAATAATGTCATAAAATATTATTATGACCTTAAAACACAGGTTAATTCACTTGAAAATTATTTTGAAATACTTCAGGAATCCAGTTTTGATTCTCTGAAAATGAAGGAGATAAGTCCTTTCCTCCAGGAAAGGTATCAAGGAATAGAAGGTTTTTCATCATTTCTTGAAGCGAATAAGAAAGAAATTGAAAACCGAAATCAATACTGTGATAAAAAAATACGGGAACAATTATTACAGATATATTTTGAAAAAAAATTCCTGCCAAATTATGCCATTTACAAAGACATAAAGGTGGCCCTTTTTGAACAGCCCCTGGCTACAATTGTGGAAAAAGATCATTTTCTAACGCTCAAAGTGATTAATGAGGAAAATGATATCAAATACATTTCTGGATATCAAAGAGGAAAAAGTAAAATTCCCTTTGTAGCCAAAGCCAGCCAACAAAAAATAATCTGGCTAAAAACTTTGGATGTTAAACTAAATAATGGGGAGAATTTATTTGGATATGCCGATCAACTGAATTTTGATGGAAGAAATGTAATCACTACAATATCTTCCGAAAGTGAAGATTCAATTTTTCAGCATCTGATTGAATTAAATGATGAAGGTAAGCTACTTTCCAATCAGGTCTTGAACAATAATGAAAAACTGGAATTTATTTTCAAAAATCCAGAGGATTCCCTAACCATAATGGGTTATCAGGCTAAAAAGGGACACTTCCAAATTGAAGGATTATCCGGTAACCTGAAAAAAGCCTGGAACCTGTCTTTGCCCTATTCCATTCAATCCCCGAAAATTCACCTCTGCCAGGGAAATTTTGTATTAGTAGCTAATGTTATCGGGATGGCTCCGAACAATGAAAGTTCCACCTTAGAGAATTTGGATTATTTTAGCCAGATTTTGGTGGCCATCATCCATCCGGATGGGGAAATCAAACTTCACCAAATACTCAAAAATAAACACTCTGAATTTTTCACCCATACCATAACACTTGCAAACAAAGCTATTTTAATTTTAGGTTTTCAGGGCCCTTATGATTTAAATAATTTTGAAAATAAACCACTGATTTCCCATCAATTTGATCCACTACAAGAATTCACAATTGAGGATGGAGGGTTAGGAAAATAATATTGGAATTTATCCGGTTTTTTCGGGGTTATCGGGATTGGCAAAATAATTTATTATTCCAGGAAATGAGCGAAAAAGCAAAAAAAAAGAAAAAATCAACCAAAAGAGAATTCATTGAATTAGGCATAATTGTAGGCATTTTTGCCTTTATTTTTCTTACCGGGATTCAATCCGAAGTGGCTGGATTTTTACAAAGAGCAGTATTAGAAACAGGTATTCATAATGGCCATGAGGAAATCCCTGTTGCAGAGCAGAGCAGTGCCAGTTATAATTTCAGGTTAGCTGACCTGGAAGGCAATGAACTTTCCCTGGAAGAATTAAAAGGGAAGATAGTTTTTATGAATTTTTGGGCAACCTGGTGTCCTCCATGCATAGCCGAAATGCCAAGTATACAGGAATTGTATGATAATACAGCTGATAGTAATATAATTTTTTTGATGATTTCCACTGATGAAGACGAAACTAAAATCAGGAAATTTATTGAAAAGAAAGGTTATACATTTCCCGTATACAGACCAGCCAGCGTAAGACCAGAAGTTTATAGCAGTAATTCCATTCCAACTACCTTTGTTATTTCCCTTGATGGGAAGATAGTTTACAAAAATGTGGGCATTGCCAACTATAACTCAGATAGTTTTAAGAAACTGTTGAGCAATCTAACTAAAGAATCTCAATGAAAGTTGAAATGATTTTTATTGCTAATTCGATTGGAAGCAAATTTATATCATGAATTAGCTACTGGTAATCAGTTGATTAACACCAACAAATCACACATCTACTTCGTTAGAATAGACTTTCTGCTACTCGCACTAGAACATCCAGAAATAAAAAAAGAAACCAAATTATTATTCTGGTTTCTTTTAATAAATTGGAATAATCATAACGTAGTGTAGAATCGGATTACAATAGGCAAATAAGTAATGGGACTAAGTCCTGTTTTAAAATGGAATAAGGTTGTGATGATAAATAAACGAATTACCTACCAAACTACATCGGCATTTAAAATTACTAATCCTACAAGAAGTAAGGCACCAATTACAATTATGGCCGAAATGTAAGCATCATATTTCTTTGATACAGCAGGTTCTATCCCAATTTCTTTGTTCTTTTTTTCCTTAGTTTTTAGTTGTTCTGACATGATTTTAATTATTTCTGAGATTTGTAAGAAAAATAGCTAGTATGAAAAAATACTTTGAGAAGTATTAAATAATTACAAGCTTTTATTAAAAAAACTATTTCTTCAAAGTTATCTAATGGAAGCCTCAAGTAATATAAATCACTTGTTAACCAAATTAAATGATAACTTTTATTATCATAAAGCCTAATAATTAGATTTATTACCCTGATCGTTAAAATTTAATGTTCACCAGCTTTTAAAATACCAGAATAGTCTCATCAATTATTATTAAAATACAATTTATTATTAATTTAGTCAAATTTTATTTCATTTTTTTTGAAACATTACTTCGTAATATTCCTCCAAATAATTTTATGTAAATAGAGAAATTGAGGGAGAATGCAAAAAAAAAGGAATCCCAAATAGGTATTCCTTCCTTTCAAAATTATTTTATCCTAACCGGAAATATCAAATCTCCTGCTTTAGCCTTTCTCCAATCAATTTTGCCACATGATTTTTAAAAGGTTCAGATTTTATTCTTTCCAATACATCATTGGCAAAGGCGAACATTAATAATGCCTTAGCCTTGTCCTCATCTATTCCTCTTGACCTTAGGTAAAAAACAGGTTCTTCATCCAAAGCTCCAGTAGTAGCTCCATGCGAACATTTTACATCATCAGCCCAAATCTCCAATTGTGGTTTGGTATCAATAGAGGCTTTATCCGACAATAGTATATTTTTATTTTCCTGAAAGGCATTGGTTTTTTGAGCATCTGGTCTCACAAAAATTTTCCCATTGAAAACCCCTTTCGATTCCCCATCCATAATTCCCTTATACAACTCATTGCTATAAGAATTTGGTTTTAAATGATCCACCATTGAATGATTGTCTACATGATGTTTGTCTTTCAATAGATAAAGACCATTCATAAAGGCCTCACAATGTTCTCCATCCAACAGAATATTCAGGTTGTTTCGCACCAGATCTCCACCCAACGTGATCGTTGTGTTATTGTAATGAGAATCACCTTCCTGGTGTACCTGAGTAGTGCCTATAAAGAAGTTTTTATCTGACTTATTCTGTAATTTATAATTGTGAACTATGGCATTTTTACTCACTTTAAATTCCGTCACAGAATTAATAAAACCATAATTATCTCCGATTGCTGCATAATCTTCTATCACGGTAACCTGAGCGTTTTCCTCAGCAATTACCAGATTCCTCGGCATGGCAATGGCATTTGCAGCAGTGGAATCAGTAAAATTAAAAATTAATATTGGCTTTTCTATGATCTTGTTTTTATCCACCTTAATAAAAGCTCCTTCAGCTGTAAAGGCAGTACTCAAAGCGGTAAAGGCGTCCTCCTCAAAAGCAGCATATTTTGATAAATGTTCATTTACCAATTCGCCATACTGAGTTTGAGCATCTTTTATGTTCAGCACGGTCAAGCCATTTTCCTGCCCTATTTCAGATAATTCTTCAGATAATTTCCCATTTACAAAAACAAGCCTGTGGGCATCCAGATCAGGAATGATATAAGATTCTATTTCCTGAATTTTCCCGGAAGAAGGCAAATCAAAAGCAAATTCATGCTTTAGAATTTTCTGCACATTAGTATACTTCCACTCTTCATCCTTTACTGTCGGGAACTGGATTTTTTCCAATTGCTGAAGGGCATGCTTCCTCACCTCATTAAAGGCCAGTTTACCCTGTCCGTTAATGTTTCCCTGAAATTTATCGAACTGCTCCTTAAGTCCTTTTTTTAAATCAACTAAATTGATATCGTTCATTCTCAATAATTTTATTTTAAAAAGAAAAAAGAAAACAATCCTTAAACTGCCGCTTCTTCTTTTATCCAATCATATCCTTTCTCTTCCAGCTCTAGGGCCAATTCCTTTGTTCCTGATTTTACGATCCTGCCTTTATACAAAACATGTACATAATCCGGCACTATGTAATCCAATAATCGCTGGTAGTGGGTAACCACAATAGTAGCATTATCCTTACTTTTCAGGCTGTTTACACCATTAGATACAATTTTCAATGCATCAATATCCAAACCTGAATCAGTTTCGTCCAAAATTGATAATTTCGGTTCCAGCATTGCCATCTGGAAAATCTCATTTCTTTTCTTTTCACCACCGGAAAACCCTTCGTTCAATGATCGGGACATTAATGACTGATCAATATTCACAATCTTCATCTTTTCCTTCATTAATTTAAGGAAAGCCACAGCATCTAGAGGATCTTCTCCTCTATGCTTTCTTACTTCATTGATAGCCGTTTTCAGGAAGTTGGTATTACTTACTCCGGGAATTTCAACGGGATATTGAAATGCTAAAAACAAGCCTTCTCTTGCCCTTTCCTCTGCAGCCATATCCAACAAATCTTTTCCAATAAAATTCACTTCTCCTTCTGTCACTTCATAATCTTCCCTACCTGCCAGCACCGAAGCTAATGTACTTTTTCCAGAACCGTTCGGCCCCATAATGGCATGCACTTCCCCTGGCTTAACTGTTAAGTTAATTCCGTTCAATATTTTTTTATCCTCAATCGAAGCGTGTAGATTCTTTATTTCGAGCATTTTTTTCTATTTTGATAATGAATTTGCAAAAGTCAAAAAAAAAAGGCTATTCACCTATAATTTTAAACATTTTCTTTAGAACAATTATAAATAAGAAAAGTTTGGTCTTTTCCAACTAAAAGCCTTCCCACCTCTGATTTTCCAAACAGGTTGGCTCTATTTCATGTTTCACTATAAAATCCATTACATTTCTGTAGCAAAAATAAGCGAATACAAACTTCACAGAAAGGAATTTGCAATTAAACTACTGAAACCTGACCTTTAAGAAACATAGAGGAATAAAGTAAATTCGTCAAGAGAAAATGGAAATGGAAGACATAAAAAACAAGGAATGGCGCACAAGGCTTAGGTTTCTGGTAGACCTGCTTTTTTCAGCTACCATGACCATCATGATTTTAGGACTGGAAATTCCTGATCTTGAACAAAACCTTGAGAAAGAACAAATTTTGGATTTTGCGGCCGCTCAAATTCCAAAGATGGGCATATATATGATCACCTTTGTGATGATTTCCATTTACTGGCTAAAACATTTAGAGCATTTTGGAAATATAATGGTGGTGAATACGACTTTCATTTGGCTGGAACTTTTGTTCCTCTTATTCCTCGTCATTCTTCCTTTTTGGAATGGCTATATGACAGTTTTTCCTGAAATTTACCAATTTAAAATTCTTTATAGTTTGAATGTATTTTTGGTGGGTATCTTCTCGTGGTTAAGCTTAAAATATGCCACTCACAACCATAGACTGGTAAATCCCGAACTTCCCAATGCCACAATCCTCACTTTGAAAAAACAAGCCATCACAGAACCGACCCTTGCCATTATTGCGATATTTGCTGGACTAATCAAACCATTTTTATGGGATCTTACATTTTTAAGTGTCCCCGTTTTTTTCGCATTAAGAAAAAAAATTTCAAGGATTCCCTACATTTCAAAAATCACAGGTAATATCTTTAAACCAAAGCCACCTAAAACCTAATTCATTTAAGCATCAAAATAGTTGAAAACAAATTTACTTCTATCAAAAATGAAAAAAAAATCAATTTTATGGGCCCTGTTTCTCGCACTTGCAGGAATAATTGGTTTTTTATTTTGGAGAGTAGATGATTATATTTCTTTTCTGGTAAAGAAAACGCTTGCAGAAAACATCAATCAGGACCCAACTGGTTTTTACGATTATAAAATAGAAAGAATTGAAACTGGTTTTTTGAGTGGGAACCTTACCGTTCACGGCCTGTCCATGGAACCCAAGGCAGGTCTGATTGACAGTATGGAAGCCAAACAATTGAAAGCACTGGCAAGTGTAAAAGTGGAAATGGCAAGCCTGAGAGGGTTGGAAATAAGAGATCTGATTTTTAACAACCTCATTGAAATTAAGAAAATCACTGTTAGCAAACCAGAAATCAGTTATTTCCTGGATCCTCTAATTAATTCTACGCCCAATAAAATAGTTTTCGACCAGGTTTTATCCGAAACATTCCAATCTGCTTCCATACGTGAAATTGGTATAACAAAAGGAAAATTCTCCCTGATTGACATGTCGCAGGACAGTCTCTATGCCATTACACTCGACTCTTTTTTCCTTTCCATGAAAACATTTCAAATGGATTCTTCTACTTTGGCCAGCGGAGATGTTTTCGATTTCAAATACTTTGAAGTGGGTGCCCAGCGCTTTACCGGTAATATTTTAAAAGACCATATGCTCACCTCCGGGCAGGTAAGCTTTTCTACCAACGACACCACTTTAAATATTCAAATTGAAACTCCTGCACTCACACCAAGGCTGTCGAAAACGGCTTATAATGCAATAATTCCCTATGAAAAACCCTGGATAAAAGCCCAAATTGATAAAATTCAACTGAAGGAAATTGATATGAATACATGGTTCGAAAATGGAATTATTAAAATGAAAAACCTAAGCATTTTAAATCCTGAATTTGAACTATATACAGACAAGCGATTACCAGACAGACCCAGAAAATCAAAACCTCTAATGGCTGAAATCATCAGGGATTTGCCCTTGCCCATTTCCATTGATACACTTGAAGTGCAAAATGCAAACCTTACGGTAGAGTTTTTCCCCGACAATGGAGTAGATCAGTCTGCAACTATGTATTTTACAGATTTGGATATTTTGGGAGATAACCTGACAAATGCCCCGGAATATTTAAAAACAAACCCTGTTTTTTCTACCAGGATAAACGGAAAAATGATGGGAGGAAATTTAGGCGTGAATGTAAAAATACCCGTAGCTGATCTCCAAAACACATTTTCCATAGCAGGTAATTTAAATAACATGCCAATGGAAAAGTTCAATCCTTTTATGGAAAGTTTTGCACTCATAAAAATTTCTTCGGGAGAGATAAATCAACTAGACTTCCTGTTTGAGGCGGACAATACCGAATCCAATGGAACCATGGATTTCCACTATCAGAACCTGAAATTTGAAGTGCTTAAATTGCCTAAAAAAGTAAAAAACGGAAAAACAAAATCCGGGTTTCTGTCATTTGCTGTGAACACCGCAACCAGAAACAAAAACATTCCAGATACTAAAAAATACCGACAGGGAATTATTCAAATGGAAAGGGATCATCAAAAATCATTCATTGCCTATATCGTTGGAAGTGTAGGTTCTGGAGTAATTTCCAGTGTAGTTCCTGTGGGGAAAAAGGGAAATAAAAAGGGAAAAAAGAAAAATCAGTAAAGTTTAATTAACGAATTTTAAAGCATTTCGGAAAATAACAAACTCAAAAGATATATTATGTGTTATTACTTTCTGGAAAAGAGCTGGTCTTTGTGATGTTGATTAAAGTAATATATTTTTGTATTGGAAAATAAAAATTTGATCTAAAAAAAATGATTGCAGTTACAGATAAAGCAAAAGATAAAATATTTGAACTAAGAAAGCAGGATGGTCATTCTAACAACCATAACTTAAGGGTTTTGGTGAAAGGGGGTGGTTGCTCCGGATTAATGTATGACCTGGAATTTGATGCTACCACTAAGGAAGGAGATGAAGTTTTTGAAGATAAAGGCATTAAAATATTAGTGGATAAGAAAAGTCTTCTATACTTATTGGGTACCACACTCGATTTTTCAGATGGACTAAATGGAAAAGGGTTTCAGTTTATCAATCCTAATGCGACCAGAACATGTGGATGTGGAGAAAGCTTTTCTGTTTAACCTCAAAAATTACAGGCCTCTTAAACCCAGTTGTTTAAGAGGTTTTTTAAGGCTCAGTATTTTTCTCATCCAGCCATTAAAGCATTTTACAGCAAAATTTCACCATAACGTTTAGCTAGCACCAATATTTAGCCCATGGAAGAAAAGGACTATAGTTTTTTAAAGGTTTTCCTGGAAGAACCCATTTTTGTAATTGAAAAAGAGAATAATACTCCCCAAATTTCCGAAGAACTTAATCCAGCTTCCATCACAAATGATGATAACAAGGCTATAAAATTTTATGGTGAAAAAGACAAAAATGTATTGGTTTTAATTGACCAGCAAACTACCGACCTCCTCAAAACACAGGAATATGACCTGCTTCTCAAAATAATGAGTGCTATAAACCTGACGCTCAACCAGTTTACCCTGGTGAATATGGCTGATAATGCTGCATTGGATTTCCCAAAACTTTCTGGAGAATTTAATTTCAAACAGCTAATTGTTTTTGGTATTCATCCCTCCGTCATATCTCTGGGTGATTCGGCTGTGAATTATTTTCCTGTGAAAAATGGTGCTCATTCCTTTCTTTTTTCCGACAGTTTATCAGAGTTATTGGGTGATGTGGGGAAAAAGAAATTACTCTGGGCATCTCTTAAAAATCTATTTTAATTCAAAATACTCCCACATCTCCTGGAAGAATTTAATTCTGGTTGATATAACCTTTTTCCTTTTCCAGTGTCAATCTTATATAGATTACTGCTGCTTTTTGTACCTTCAGAGAATTGTGTAAAAAGTCTAGTAAAGTTGAAAAAATAGAATTCGCTTTTATACACCTTTATTTTTACCTAAAACGATACGTATTTAAGGCGCAAAACAGCATTACGCAACAAAAAAAGCGGACGGCTAGTCGAGGTATTGAGTAAAAAGAAGAAGTAGAAATCGAAACATTATCTTTTTATCTTTACTTAAAATGTAATTGGACAAAATTTAATGTATTCCATTGTGCCAACACTGAATAATATTGAGAAGGAAGTGCTCTAAATTAATCAGTGATGGTACTTAATCTTACTTTATACCCATTGACTAATGAAAAAACTTATACTCGTAGCCGCTACCCTTATTATCGCCTCTATTGTAGCTTTTAGGTTTAGCAGCATATCTACAGACGAAAATGAAGATCAATTAAATTTAAAAAATGCTGATATGTTGAATGCAGCTCAGGCATTTTTAGCCAGTTTAAATACTGCACAAGCCGAAAAAGCCAGTTTCGATTTCAAAACTGATGAAAGAAAAAACTGGCATTACATCCCCAGAGAAAGAAAGGGGTTACCATTTGAAGAACTGGACCAATCCCAAAGAGAAAAGGGAATAGCCTTATTAAAAACTGCATTGAGCACCCAGGGCTACAACAAGGTCAGGGCAATTATGGAATTAGAACTTGTATTAAGAGAGCTGGAAGGAAGAGGCCCTGATGACAGAAGAAGGCATCCTGAACTTTATTATTTTTCCATTTTTGGTGAACCATCTGCCAAAGAACCCTGGGGATGGAGATTTGAAGGCCATCACCTTTCATTAAATTTTTCAGCAGTTACCGGAGAACTTTCAATTACTCCGGCTTTTATGGGATCGAATCCAGGGAAAGTACCTTCCGGGGAGAAAAAAGGTTTACAGGTTTTAAAGCAGGAAGAAGAATTGGGAAGAAAGCTGGTGAAAATGCTGGATAAAGAGCAACAGGATATCGCTGTAATTATGGATGAAGCTCCAAATGAAATTGTCACAGCTGCAGATAGAAAAGTAAAACTCGAAAAAATTGAAGGACTGCCTTATTCTAAACTGACCAAAGCTCAAAAACTGGTTTTCAGTGAATTATTAAATGTGTATATCCAGAATATGGAAAAAGACATTGCCCACACACAAATGTCACAAATAAAAAAAGCCGGGTTTGATCAACTTCATTTTGCATGGGCAGGAAGTTTTGAAGTAGGAGACGCCCATTATTACAGAATCCATGGCCCTACCATATTAATAGAATACGATAATTCCCAAAATGAAGCCAATCACATCCATACAGTATGGAGAGATTTAAAGAATGATTTTGGAGAGGATTTATTAGAAAAACACTATAAGGAAAGTGATCATCATCACTAGAAAAAGAAAAGGCCTTTAACACAAAAAGTTAAAGGCCTTTAAATTTCATAATCAGATTGATTTTCCAAGAGATAACAACCGGATTTCTAGCTGTTTAAATAAATAAATTTCTCTACATCACCAGATTTACCCATTACAATGAGCATGTCAGAAGGCTCAATTATAGTATCCCGATTAATTTTCTGAACCAGATGGTCCACATCTTTCATTTGATTCTGTACCATTTCCTCATAAATCCTTTTGATGGTAATTAACCTCAAATTATAGTTTCCCTCAAAATCTATTTCTTCCACAGTTTTGGTACAAATCTTTTTAGGCACCTGAATTTCGGCAATTTCGTAATTATCCGGTAGTGGCAAAAAAGCTTTCATGGTAGGATTCAGCATTAACTCGGCTACCATTAGTCCCACTTCATCTTCCGGAGAAAGTATTTCTTTTACCCCTAATTTTTCTAGAATTATCCTTTGCTGCTGGCTCATAGCCCTGGCTACTATTCGCTTTATATTTAATTCCAACAAAAGCACTGTAGTAAGCAGCAATCCCTCAATATTTTCCCCAATAGCCACCAATACCGCATCCATTTCCTGTAAATTTTGGGAACTTAAAGCTTTGATATCAGTAGAATCCAGTGCAACCGCATAAGTGACATCATCCTTGATCATTTCCACACGATCAATATCCTTATCAATGGCAAGCACCTCTGCTCCCTTTACGGTAAGTTGTTTAGCCACCCGAAAGCCAAACTGGCCCATTCCAATCACTGCAAATTTATCAAGCATTTTTCAGTTTCGATTTTATAAAAGTTTCCATTACATCCAGAGCCTTATTAACCTTCTGGTCATTGTAAATCACAATATCTGCATCTCTTTTGTGAATCCCAATATATTTTTCGTAGGCAGGCATCACATGATGTTCGTATCTGTAAAGCACATCATGTAAATCATAGCCCCGCTCTTCATTGTCACGAAGAATCCTTCGCTTTATTTTTATCATATCCTTCGCCTCAATAAAAAGTTTCAGATCGATTTGTCTGGCCACTTCGGGATAATGCAATACAAATATACCCTCCACAATGATAACCGGGGATGGTTTGAAAACCAATGTTTTTGGTTGAACAACCGGGTTATTAAAAGTATATTCTTTGAGCTGGATAGTCTTTCCCGCTTTAAGCTTTGCAATATCTTCTGCAAACCATTTATCATCAATCGATTCAGGCAGATCAAAATTTTCCACTCCGTTTTCGTCCTTTTTTTGCAAATGCATAGGGCGATAATAATTGTCCTGAGAAAGTAAAGTCACTGTCTCCTTTCCAACTCTTTCCAGTAATTTATTCAGAAAATAGGTTTTCCCCGAACCACTTCCGCCAGTAATTCCAATTAAAAAGGGATGCATCATCACAATTAAAAATTTAAACTTTCCAAATATAACATAAGTAAATAAATAAGGAGAATCCTGATTAGCTTAATCAATTTTTGGCAAAAAAACACTATTGTAATTGCAGTTATTTATTTACATTTTTGTGACTGGTTATTTCCGAATATGTGATGCGTAATCTTGAATTGCTCAAAGAAAAGCTACAATCCTCTCAGAAAGTAATTATAGTCCCTCACAGAAGGCCTGATGCTGACGCCCTGGGTTCTTGTTTGGCCTTATCCATGTACCTGCAAAAAAAGGGACATGAAACGCTGGTAATTTCACCGGACGAATACCCACAGTTTTTATTTTGGATGACAGGTAATGAGCAGGTGGCAATTTATGAAAATGGCAACCAGGCGGAATTGAACAAGAAAATCAATGAGGCCGATTTAATATTCTGTCTTGATTTTTCCAGCCTGGATCGGATTGAAAAACTTGGAGAACCTATTGCAAAATCTCCCGCAGAAAAAGTTTTAATTGACCATCACTTGGGAAAAGAGGATTTTGCCAAATATGAACTTTGGGATACCAAAGCCTCAGCTACCGCAGAGTTAATTTTTGATTTCATAACCCTACTGGGAGATCAGAAAATGATTGATGTGGAAATTGCAGAGTGCATTTATGCAGGCATCATGACCGATACGGGCTCTTTCAAATACTCCAGTACCTCCAGCAAGGTACATAGAAATATTGCCGTATTAATGGACAGGGGACTGAATACAGAAAGAATTCACAGGTTGGTTTATGATACAAATTCCGAAAACAGAATCAGGTTTTTAGGCTTTGCCCTGGATAACCGACTTGAAATTATCCGGGAATATAATACCGCTTTTATTTACATAAAGGCTGAAGATCTGAAAAGATTTAACTCCAAAACCGGAGATACTGAAGGTCTTGTAAATTATGCACTCTCCATAGAAGGAATTAAACTGGCTGCCATGTTTACTGATAGGAATGATGGTATTTCCATGTCATTCCGGTCGGTAGGAGATTTTTCAGTTAGTGAATTAGCGGCCAAACATTTCAACGGTGGAGGGCACAAAAATGCAGCTGGAGGCCGGCTTGATATTCCTTTAGAGGATGTCATCAAAAAATTCAAGGAGGTTTTGAAAGAATACGAAGCAGCACTAAAAGCTTAAATTAAAAAATCCACCAGCTTGCGCACCGCTCTTCCTCTGTGACTAATTTTATTTTTAGCTTCCATAGTCATTTCCGCAAATGTCTGGTTAAACCCTTCGGGCACAAACACAGGATCGTAGCCAAATCCATCCGTGCCGGTTTCTTCAGCTATAATTTTCCCATTTACAATCCCTTCAAACTGCTCGACTTTCCCATCCAGGACCAGGGAAACCACCGTTTTAAAGCGTGCTGATCGGTCTGTTTTTCCCTCCAGTTTTTGCAATAGCAAATTGATATTAGCTTTGGAGTCTCTTTGAGGTCCTGCATATCTTGCCGAATAAACTCCAGGTTCATTATTCAAGGCGGGAACTTCCAAGCCTGTATCATCCGCAAAACAATTGATTTTGTAATTGTCCCAAATATATTCGGCTTTCTGTTTAGAATTGCCTTCAATAGTTTCCTGAGTTTCAGGAACATCCTCTTCACAACCAATTTCCTTTAATCCTACCACCTCAAACTTACCTGCCAGTAGTGTTTTCACCTCTTTCAGTTTATTCTCATTATTAGTAGCAAAGCAAATTTTTGGTAAAGCACTCATAGAATCGTATGGCTGGGAAATTAAAAATTATAATTCAAACTTAATCACCTCCAGATCAACTGTGGTGACAGTATTGGCAGGAATTCTAAGCCCTGATGTAGAATTATTTGAACCGGTACCACTAGGATAACCCAACCTGGAGGGGACATAAAGCCTTCTCTTCCCTCCTACAGCCATTTCTTTTACAGCCTCCACCTCAGCGGCCATTACCAAAGAATTACCATATTCATAATTTCCGTCCTCATCTACTCCGGTGGCGATTTGCCCTGTAGCAGTTTGGAAAACACGTTGTCCTGTAAATTCTGAGCTCTGAACCACCTTCTCATAGAGAATTCTGGTTTTGAATTCGGTCGTAACGGCAACCTGGTTAGGTACCTGTTCTCCGGTACCTTCTTCTAAAACTATATAGTATAATCCTGTTGAAGATTGTTGAACATTTTGAATATTATTTTCCTGAAAGTAATTGGTTAATATAATTTCATCTTTTTCATCCTGCGTCATAATAACTTTTTCCTCTTCTTCGCAACTTCCTAAAAATGACAAAATTCCTAATGCCAATAAATACTGAATAAATTTCCGGAAAAATTTCAAATTCTGAGTTTTATAAATAGTCATAATAAAGTTTGTTGAACTACAACAGGTAAATGCATTTAGAAGCCTGTAAGTTTACTCAAACACTAAACTTATCAGCTAAAAAAATGCCCGATCAAAATATGATCGGGCAATAATATCATCAAAATTAAACATCTAAAAGGGTTACCCTGAAAATTAATGCGCTATATGGGTAAATGGTACTGCCCTGAGAAGGACCAGTGGCTCCATAAGCCAGGTGAGAAGGCATGATAAATATGGCCTTTTCCCCTTTTTTCATGGTGGCGATACCATCATAAAACCCTTTAATTAAGCTTTCATCCGAAAATGTAAATACTGCACTTTCAGATTCATCAAATTTTTCTCCGGTCTGCAACACAATTCCTTCATAAGCTACTGTGATATTCAAACCATTAATAGGCTTTGCAGTAGTGTCTGCCTCTTCCAATAAAACCTTATAAAGCCCTTCTTCAGAAATCAATTCAGCTTCAAGATTATTCTCCTCCAAATAATCTAAAATCATTTGATCTTCATATCCTTTCTGCTCCTCCTTTGTACGTATAGCATTGATCTGTATCACTGAGGTAAGAATAGAATTGGCCTCAATAAAAGTATTTCCAATTGTTCCTGAACTGGTACCAAATGCCAATTTGGAAGGCATAATCACAAAATTCTTTCCTTGCAGATTAGTCTCCATTATTCCATAAAGTTGCCCTAAAGTTCTGAATTCGTTTACTTCCGCATTAGGTGTAATATTCGGTGTAAACACAAAGTTTGATACAGTATCTACCAGTTTCCCATCTAATAAACCAAGGGAAAACGAAGCATCAACCACACTGGAATCATTCGGAGTAATTCCTAAACCTCCATCCAGTTCAACATAGTAAATCCCAAAATCTGATTTTACAGCATTGAGATTATTGTCGGCAATATATTGTTCAACCTTATCCTCATCATCTATATAGGAAGGTTCTGGTTCATCAATACATGAAAACAAAAACATGCTGATTAAGCCATAAATAAAAGCTGGAAAGATTTTTTTCATTTTTTCTAATTTTAATTGGTTCTTTTCAATTTTAGGAATTGAGCAGACAAGCAAAGGCTATTGTGCACCAAATCCCTGATTTAACAATACATTTAAAAAACAAAAAATGCATTCAGGTTGAAAATGCAAAATTAAGCAATTCAGTTTCTTTTTTCATAAGTATTAAAAAGAAACCCTAAAGGCATTTATCATCAAAAAAGTGTTAGTGAAATTTTCAGGACATGATCTGTGACTGGCTTTTTAAACCAAATGACAATCACCCTATATTTTGCCTAAATTTTTAGGCGATAGTAGACACAGTGTGGGGTTTGAATAAAATAGACTGGCAAATATAAGCAAAAGTTGGAATGGGGAGAAAAATTTTTATTTCACCTCCCGCGCTTTCAGCAATTCGGTATAAACAATAAACATTCGAATTTGCTGGTAGCCCATTTCTCTAAAAACTTTAGCATATTTTCTAATTTGCTTTCCATATTTTTCAGGGTCTTCCCCACCTGTTTTGTAGTCAATAATAACCAATTCATTTCCATCTCTTACAATCCTGTCTGGCCGCAGCGATTGTAACCCTTTGCCTTTTTTAGTTCCCAGAATGAGCTCCTTTTCATTTTTGACTTTCACTCCTGCGGAAGGATCGTAATAGCGTTTAATTTCAGGGATTTTCATCACAGCTGAAAGGCTTTTTCTGATCTTATCCTGTTCATTTTCATTGATTAATCCCTCCGTAATCAGAGTGGCAACTGCCTTTTCTATATCGGTGTTGTATTTAATTTTTTCAAAAGCATAGTGTAACAAAATCCCCTGTTTTCTGGCCGAATACATATCGTGAATGGATATGTCCCTATCTAAATCACGGTCAGAACTTTTCCGCATTCTTATTTTATCCCGACTTTCCGTGTGGTAAAACCTCCCAACTTTTAAAATTTGTTGTTCTGGTAATATTTCCGAATCAGCTTTTTTGGCAGCTTTCTTCAGCTTCTCTGGTTTTTCATCTTTATAAAAAACCACTTTTTCTATATGCACTACAGCCTTTTCCCCTTTCTGGTTTTCTATGGAAATCTCCTCATTTGTAGTATTCAATTCTCCTTTTTGCAATACTTTATAATTGCAAAGTAAATCTGCTATACTCTTCAAAGCTTCTGGTTTTGAAGAATCCTGAGAAATCATAAAAAGCTTTTCTTCTGCTCGGGTGAAGGCCACATACATCAAATTAAATCCATCCAGAAAAGTAGCCTCAAGTTCCTGAAGGTAATCGGTCCTAAACTCTGTTCTTTCCAAATCCTTTCCCACAGTAAGGATAACTGATGGCAGTGATTTACTCAGTTTATCAGTATTCCAGTTTCTCCAGATTGTGGTTCCCGGCTTAGGCTGCAGCCCCCAATTTGCAAAGGGAATGATGACAATGGGGAACTGCAAACCTTTCGATTTATGAATGCTCATTATGCGCACTGCATTTCCTTCCTTGGGCGTACTGATAGAAAGCTTACCTTCTTTCTTGTCCCAGAATTCCAGAAAGTCCAGTAAGTTATTCCCTTTTTTAATGGAGAATTTCAGGATGACATCCAGAAACTTCTGAATATAAATCTGGCTTTTTTCCAACTCATTCAGTCTGAAAGTCCGGATTAATTCTTCTGTCATCTCATAGATGGAAAGAAATTGAAGTGATTTCAGGTAAAGCTCGGCATTGAAATATTCTTTGATCAGTCTGGTGAATTCCAGCAGGTTTATTTCCTTCGCAGCCTCTGCAATTTCCTTGTATCTTTTCCCATCAATTTTCTGAAATGACTCTCCTATTTTTTCATAGTGTTGGGAAAGATAAAGCAATAAATCCGCCTTTAAAGTCGGGTTAGTAGGATGATGAATCACCCTGAGGAAATCTACCAGAAACTTAACTTCAGGCGCATTGTGAAGCAATAGAGATTCACTGGAAATTACAGGAATTTTATCATCTATCAGCTTTTCTGCCAGAAAAGCGCCATGACCATTATTTCTGGTCAGGATGGCAATATCGGAAAGATCATAATGAAGTTCATCCGTTACATGTTTAATAATCCGAAGGGTTCTGTCATAATTCACCAATTCGAAGGAAGGTTTTGGAAGAGATTTTTCCACAAATTCTACCTCTACATGCCCTCCGCTTTTCCCCGAACATTCCTGAAAAACTTCGTTGTAAAATTCCCCAACTTCGGGAAAAGTATCAATCAAATCATCCTTTAAGGCCGTGAAAATTCCATTGTTAAAATGAATCACATTATCCTTACTTCTGTAATTGGTATTGAGGGATTGAATGAGACTTTGTTTTTTGAAAACAGCCGCCTCTCTTTTCAAGGGAGAAGTAACCGCTGCAGTGGGCAAATCCGGAAGTTTCACCAGCATTTCCGACTTTCCTCCCCGCCATCGGTAAATAGCCTGTTTGGCATCACCCACAATCAAAGTCATGGAACCCTTGCCAAGCGCATTCACCATTAGGGGAATTAGGTTATGCCACTGCATTTTTGAGGTATCCTGAAACTCATCTATCAGAATATGATGGTAGCGTTCTCCAAGTCTTTCATAAATATAAGGCACTGGTTCCTCTTCTACTATCAGGTTAATTTTTCGGTTAAAATCCGAGATATGGACCAGGTTTTTATCAGCCTTTATTTCCTTAATTTTCTTATCCAGCTCATTAATGGTTGCCAGCAGGTAGATATTTTTCCGAAGAGAGTAGGCAATCATATAGTTGGCCATCTCCCTTGTTTTTATGCCTTCTATTTCATGGAATGCGGCAATTAAATCATCCTTTAAGCCATCAATTACATTTTTCTCAAAAGCCTGCGCCTTGCTTCCATACCACTTGTCTTCATTTATGGTTTTGAGCACATAACTGTTTGGGTCCAGTTCATTGATTTTTTTCCTGATTTTAAAATGATTTTCAAAATAGGCAAATATTCCTTTTCCCGAATAAAAAAAATGGGAAGCATTCAGGCCCTGGTCGATGATGGAAAAATAAGCTTTTTCAGCCACTGCACTTACCTGATTTTCTACCTTTTTCAGATAACCAAAAAGGTCATTTTTTATTTTTTGAAAATCCCCCGGAGTAAGGTCCTGCAGGTTTTGGATAGATTCATATTTCTCTTCATTAAAAATATTCTGTCCAAATGATTTTAAATCCTCATCAATATACCAACTGTTATTGTTATCGGCTTTGTTCAGGGCAAATTCTACAATTAAATCACTGAGTGCTTTATCCAGTCCGGCTCCTACTTCATCCTGCAAATTATCAGTAGATTCATCCAGCAGGTCATCCGTTTCCAACTCCACTTCATAGTTGAAAGGCAGATTTAAATCCTTTTTAAATGACTGGACAATTCGATTATTAAAAGCATCAATGGTACTGACCGAAAAATCTGCATAATTGTGTAATAATGTTTCATGTACCCTGGCCGCCCTTTCTATCACCTGTTCCCTGGTCAGCTTTACCTCCGGGTACTCCTCCGGAATATCCAGCATAATTAAATCCAGCATAGGCTGAGATTCCTCAGGCTGAAGATGTGCGATTTCGGAAAGATGATCCATGATTCTTTCCTTCATTTCATTTGCCGCATCATTTGTGAAAGTCACTGCCAGAATGCTTCTAAAATAAATAGGCTTGAAATGGGGCAACATACCCGGAGCTACCAAAGCCAATTTCAGATATTCCTTGGTAAGGGTAAAAGTTTTGCCCGATCCGGCCGATGATTTATAGATTTTAAAATTCAAGTCAAAAAAATCTTAAGGAAAATGAATTAAGCACCCGTGCTTTTATCTATCCGGTACAATTTGGAACAGATTATACAAAATCCAAAACTACTCAAAATATATCTTAAAAACCTTCGATATTTTTTGTTGTTGAACTTTCAGTAAATAGGGACCTTTTAGCTTTGAATTTCCTGAAATATCAACCTGAAAAGAAGCAGCATGAGGAATAATGCTTGCTTTTTGAATCTCTCTCCCATCTCTGGAAATCAATACCCAATTCAATTCTTTTCCCACCCAGTTTTCGGGTAAATCAAAATGAAAGATTCCGGCATTTGGATTGGGGTAGAATTTAATTTCATTATCTAAATGGTCAAAAGTCTTGCTGCTTAAGGGAGTGTTTTCAATAATGGATTTAAAACTGGGAATTCCGTAACCCAGTTTATTATCAGGATTAGAAGCCTGGGAGCCTGAATTTTTAAGCAATTCCATTAATTCCATATTAGTAAGATGAGGAAAAGCCTGCCAAACCCCTGCAGCTAAGCCAGCCACAATGGGTGCCGCAAAAGAGGTTCCGTTGTTGGAGGAAATACTTCCAGTAGGGCTTAACACGATAGTCCCCTGGCCCATGGCCACCAGTTCTGGTTTAATTCTGTCATCTGCACTTGGCCCAAGGGAAGAAAATGCAGTCAGGTTACCGGTTTGATTTACCGCTCCAACTGCTAATACCGAATCTCCATCAGCAGGAAAAATGATTGATTTCCAGGGATCATTTCCTTCATTTCCGGCACTTACCACCACCAGCATTCCTCTTCCTGCTGCAATGTCTGCCGCCTGAGTGATCATAGCCTTTTCCCCATCCAGATCCTCCTGTGTATAATTGTCATTTTCCTGATCAAATAAATTATAACCTAAGGAAGAACTTAAAATATCAACCCCAACACTATCAGCATACTCTGCAGCCACAGTCCAAAAAAACTCCTCAACTCTGGCTTCAACTCCTGCATTTTCTGTTCTAAAAAGATAATAATTTGCATTATAGGCCGGGCCAATTAATTCTCCAGGGGCAAGGGCTGCCATAGCTGAAAACACCTGCATTCCATGTTTATGATCATCATAAACATTTTCTTCATGATCTATGAAATCGTAAGTTCCTCTGATTTTTCCTTTTTGAAATAAGCTGTCAAAGGCCGGAATTTCGTCTGTGTTATTAAAACCTCCATCCAAAATGGCAATGGTTATGCCTTCTCCATCATAACCCAATTGGTGCATCAAATCAATACCCAGCATTTCATTTTGAGTAAAGGAATTCCCATAGTTCAGGTCTTCATTTATTTCCTGTATTTCATTTAGTGTAAGGGTACCGAGAGGAAAAGAGGGATTTCTTAAAAAAGGCAATTGCTTAATTTTATCTTGGGAAGCATCATCATTCACTTCAATTAAAGCCCCATTGAGCCATTTTGAGGTATAAATAATTTCCGCCCCGTTGGCCTTCAACTCATCCAGATAAAAAAAACTTACCGGGAGATCTTTATCATCTAATTCAATTCCCTGTTTTTGTCTTCTTTGCAGGGACTTTTCAGATAAAAAGGCTTCGGGTTGATCCAGGGAAAATGAGGTACCTGTTTTATCTTTAAAAAATACTGCAAATAGATTTTCCTGGGCAAATAAATTCCCGGAAATTGCAAAAAATATGATCAGAAGGGTAATTAATCGCATAAAAGCTGGCTTTATTCTACATATCAAAGATAGGTCTTTTTAAGACGCCCAATTTCCGGTTCAAGTTGGTAAAAAACAAAACCAGCAAGGCAAACCTTACTGGCTTCATCAAATAATTATCAGTTTTCCTATTTTATCAAAACACCATCCGCCTCAAAAGCCAGCGCCAATTCAGGTTCAGTGATGGCATCAATTTCTTCCTGCGTTTTTCCGGCATCCTCTGCATAATGCTTCAATTGATCTATGGGCATGGTTTCATTTGCTGCATAGCCATGAATCACCACTTCTTTTCCTACAATATCCGTTGGCATGAATAAGGCATAATCTTTAAAGGTTACCTTCATTTTGGAGCCATCTGGTCTTTCCAAATTCATCCAGCAACCTTTTTTCTGGCAAACATCTGTCACTATGGCCTTTACCGTAATATCCTCCATCTTTTCGATTCCAGTCATTTTTTCAGATAAATCGGCTAAAGAAATAGCTGCAGATTCAGAAACTTCAATGCCATGCACATTTGGATTTTCTTCCACAGAAGTTTCTTTTGTGGTGGTATTTGCCGCTTCATTAGTAGTTTGCTGAGAACAGGCATAAAACAAACTAATTGCTAAAAGGAGAATATAAAATCGCATGATGATTAGTGTTTTAGGATTGATTATTTCATTAAATTTAAACAAAGGTAACCAAAGCTTATTTCTGGAAAAAATGATTGTTGAACAAATTAACCTTGTGACTGTTTTATAGAAACACAAACATACTTTTTCAAATGATTTCCATATTTTGGTTTAGAAGAGACTTAAGATTAGAGGACAATGCAGGGCTTTATCATGCCCTTAAAGGGGAAAAGCCTATTCTTCCGCTATTTATTTTCGATACAGAAATTCTGGATAAACTTGAAGATAAAAAAGATGCAAGGGTAGAATTCATTCACAATTGCCTAAAGGATTTGAATGGTGAACTTTCCAAACTGGGTAGTCAGATTCTGGTGAAACATGGCAAACCTGAGGAAATTTGGAAGACGATCATAAACCAGTATGATATTGCAGAAGTTTATACCAATCATGATTATGAACCCTATGCATTGGAAAGGGATAAGCAGATAAAAAATCTGCTCAAAGAAAATGACATTTCCTTCAGGACATTTAAAGATCATTGTATCTTTGAAAAAGATGAAGTACTGAAAGATGATGGGGACCCATACAAGGTATTCACCCCATACAGCAGAAAATGGATGGAAAAGCTGGAGAGCAGTTCCTCCGGCTTTTATCTGAAAGCCTACCCCACTGAGAAATATTTTGCAAATTTTCATCAAACCGAAAATTTACCTTTCCCGAAGTTATCCGATTTAGGGTTTGAAAAAACAAAAATATCGATTCCCGAATTAAGGCTTGATGAAGCTAAGATAAAAAATTATGGTGAAACCAGAGATTTTCCTGCAAAAAATGGCACCACAAGACTGGGAATCCATTTAAGATTTGGTACTGTAAGCATTAGAAAAGCTGCCAGGATTGGGCTCAAAAAGGGCAAGACTTTTTTAAATGAATTGATTTGGAGGGATTTTTATATTATGATTCTTACCCATTTTCCCCATGTGGCTAAAGGAAATTTCCACAAAAAATATGATGCACTGGAATGGAGAAATAATGAAGCGGAATTCCAGGCCTGGTGTGAGGGGAAAACCGGTTATCCCATTGTGGATGCTGGAATGAGAGAACTTAATGAAACCGGCTATATGCATAATCGGGTAAGGATGATCACCGCAAGTTTCCTTACCAAGCACCTCTTGATCGATTGGCAATGGGGGGAAGCCTATTTTGCCAAAAAACTGCTGGATTTCGATCTGGCCGCTAATAATGGGGGCTGGCAGTGGGCTGCAGGTACCGGAACTGATGCTCAGCCTTATTTCCGTGTTTTCAATCCGGAATCTCAAACGAAAAAATTTGATAAAGACGGAAAGTATTTACGAAAATGGGTCCCTGAGTTTCAACTACCCAATTACCCCAAACCCATCGTAGAGCATAAGTTTGCCAGAGAACGAGCGATAAATACCTATAAAAGGGCTTTAAATTAAATGGGGGTCTTAGGAAGAAAGCAAGGGCTGATAACAGCTAAATGTTTTTAAAAATATTGAAGTTAATTCATTAATCTTATAATTGCCAGGTCATCTGTCACAACCTGGTTCATTTCATTTTTTAGAAATCTGATTTTTCGATCCAAAAAATTTTCATATTGCGAATTTTCCTCATCCACCAACAGGAAATTGATTATTTCAGTCTCTGGTTTTTGCCTGCCTCCTTTTCTTAAATCTTTAAAAGTAAAAATTCCGTCTGTACTGATGGATAAGTTCTTAAAATTCTCAACGGTAAGTTTTTGGTTTTGAGCTTGAAACCACTCTTCAAAATTTTCAGATAAGTGATACCCTAAATAATCAGGAATATTATTCTGCTCATACTCAATTAATTCACCATCCCAAAAAATTAATCCATCTCCAATTGTTATTAGGTCAGCTCTGGAGTTTTCAGTATCCACCACGCCTAATATCATGGTAGATAAAAGTTCATTTATGTCTAAACCAAGCTGGTTTTTCAACAAATTAGTTTGTTTAAACAATTCCTTAAGAATTGCTTTTATCTTACCTTCCAAAGGGATTTCAATTGAGTTATAAAACTCTTCATAAAAAAATTGTTTAGCAATTTTCCTTAAAACCTTTCCATAAAGCATTGAGGCAAAAACAGATTCCGTACCCATCGTACAACCGTCTAAAACTGCTATCAACTTTTCCTTTGTTGCGATTTGCGCTACCACCAAAAAATCTTCGCAATAATTTGTATGAAATTCACCAATTTGTAAGGTGGTATTTATTTTCATGGATAAATTAACCTTTACTACCCCCCATAAGTGTTTTTTAACCAGCTTAAGGCAAGGCTTTCATCTTTAAAAAACCTCACCCTCAACTTAGCTGACTCCCTTTCTTCCATCGCCTGCTCAATAGCTAATTGATTAATGAGTTCCGGGGGCATGAGAAAAGCAATTCTGGTTAAAATTTTATTGGTAACCACAGCAATATTTTCATCAATCCAGGCTTGCAACTCAGGCCTGATCACAAACTTCAGGTTTTGAGCGTTGATAAGCACCAGCGAAGGTTTATAGGTTTTAACTCCTTCCCGATACTTCATCATTTCATTTTTAAATTCCTCCTCCAGAAAATTCTCAGTGGCCTGGAGCCAAATATGCTTTAACAGGTTATCCTCCTTAAAAAAATAAAATTCAGAGTAAATACTTGAATAAACTTTCATCGCCTTTTATATCAATTGAAACAAGCGCCCACTGTCAGTTTTGAAAAACTGCTAATAACTCCTCAGTAGATACCAGCTTTTGCTCCCCACTAGCCATATTTTTAAGGGTAAATTTTCCTTCAGCAATTTCATTGCTTCCTGCTAATACTACATAAGCCACTTCTTTTTTATTAGCATAATTCATCTGCTTTTTCATTTTGGCAGATTCAGGGTAAATTTCCGAATTAACTCCCCTGGCCCTTAGCTTTTGCAATACCGGCAGGCAATATTTTTCAGTAGTCTGGTCAAAGTTCACAAACATCACCTCTGTAGTGTTCAGCTGATCTGTGGGGAATAATTCCAGTTCCTCCATTACATCATAAATTCGGTCTACTCCAAAAGAGATGCCTACACCCGACATATCCTTCAGTCCAAAAACTCCGGTCAGGTCATCGTAACGACCTCCCCCGGATACGCTCCCAATGCTTACGTTGTTTACCTTCACTTCGAAAATGGCTCCTGTATAATAAGATAAACCTCTGGCAAGGGTAGTATCAAACTCCAGATGCGCCTTGTCCAGACCAAGTAATTCTATATAATCCAATACAGCTTGTAGTTCTTCCAAACCTTTAGCACCTAATATTGATTTTTCGAATATTTCTTTTAAAGCTGATATTTTATCCGAATTATCCCCGGAAAGTTCAAGGATAGGAGTTAACGCTGCTATGGCCGCATCAGAAAAACCCTTGCCTTTTAATTCTTCATTCACTTTTTCAGCCCCAATTTTATCCAGCTTATCTATGGCAACGCACAAATCGGATTCTTTCCCATTTTCCCCAATAGCTTCGGCTATGCCAGCCAATATCTTCCTATTGTTAATTTTAATGGTATAGTCCTTTATGCCCAGTTTGGAAAACACTTCATTAATCATGGCTACAATTTCAGCCTCACAGATTAAAGAATCGGTTCCAATCACATCAGCATCACATTGGTAAAATTCTCTGTATCTACCCCTTTGCGGACGGTCAGCTCTCCAGACTGGCTGTATCTGATATCGCTTAAATGGAAAATTGAGTTCTCCCCTGTTCATTACCACATAGCGGGCAAAAGGAACCGTTAAATCATATCTCAAGCCTTTCTCTGCCACCTTTTTCATCATGTGTCCGGCCCCCTGCTGAAAATCCTTTTCGGTACTCTTTTTCAGGAAATCACCTGAATTTAAAATTTTATATAAAAGCCGGTCTCCCTCATCTCCATACTTTCCCATTAGTACAGAAAGATTCTCCATACTTGGGGTTTCAAGCGGTTCAAATCCGTACTTTTGATAAACTTTTTTGATATTATCGAATATAAAATTCCTTTTGGCCATCTGTAATGGTCCAAAATCTCTGGTTCCACTGGGAATTCCTGGTTTCTGCCCTGCCATTTTACAACTGTTTGCGATCTAAAATTTTAAGAAGGCAAAGTTAACACAAGAATATTCATACTCAAAAGGGGGAAGACGTTTGGTTAGGGATTGGTTGTTTGGTTATTAGTGATTAGGAGTTTGTGATTGGTAATTAGGAGTCCGTTTGATAATGAATTTATTCTGATTGTGACTCTTTAGAAGGAACTAAAAATAGCAATAATGTAAGTCTCAGCAAGGTTTACTCGGGCCCCTGAGTTCTACTATTGTCCTGAAGCACTACGCAGGGTCTCTCAAATGAGAAGACCCTGCAAGGAAACTAATATTGAAACTTAGATTTTTTTTCTCCAAACAGAAAACCTAAAAATCCTGTCCTTTTTTTTACATTTTTCGAATTTCAGTGAAATAAAACTTACCAGAATAATACAGACATTTCATATAAATTTTTGCGCTAAATTAAAACCAAACCTATGATTCCTTTTTTGAAAAATCACATTCAAATAAAACTAGATGAATATAATTGTAAAAGGTATTCCGATTATGAAATTATGGAATTAATTGAGATTGAACTCTTTAAAAGAAAAGTTATAATAAAAAGTAAAAGTGATAATGAATTAATTTTTCTTGGAGGTATTTTTACATTGTTTCATCATAGTTCCTTTAACTATGTTCAATATGCAACCATAAAACTTATAGAAAAGAACAATAGTAAACATTTAGAATACACCTATTGGACTCCATTTTTGCTTACCGGAATTATTGTAACTATCATTTTTCTTAGTCAAATTCCTTTTTCTGGCCCAATTACAATTTTTGGAATTACAGCCAATTTTGTCCTTTATTGCTCTGTAATCATTAAGCAAAAAAGGTTCGTAACTCAACTAAATAAGAAAATCCGAAATATTAAATATGGTTCTAGTCTTGGTTGGTAAAAAGGTAATAAAAAAACTCCTCTGATGGCGCACGCGTGACGCGTGTGTCCCAAAACCACAAGAGTCTAAATCACAACTGCCCAAAAAAGAAGTAGAGCATTTCCTTAATTGAAACTTTGTTTTTCCATTTCTAACCACTTTACTTCACTTCCAAAAAATAGAAATAATCGGTAGTTTTCTTAAAACCTATTTTTTCATAAAGAGCCTGAGCTCTATGATTACTTGCCTCAGTTTCCAGCAATATCCAGGGAGAATTAGTGGATTTTGCCAGTGCTTTTGCCCTATCCATCAATTTTGTAGCTACCGATTTTTTCCGGTGTTCCGGATGTACAAAAAGGTCATTCAGCAACCATGTTTTCGCCATGGAAACCGAGGAAAAAATGGGATACAATTGGATAAACCCAATAGCTTCACCCTTTTCACTTTTGGCCAGAAAAATTACTGATTCACCGTTTTCAATTCTTTCTTTTAAAAACTGAGTGGCGCCAGCCAGGTCAGTTGTTTGTCGGTAAAATACTCTATAACTATCAAATAAGGGAGCTACTTCTTCCAGAGAAGACAAATCTACTTTTATGATTTCCATAATTTTCACATTTGGAATTAACAGGGAATAACCGGAAATTTATATTAGTTTATTTTAAAATACTATTGAATTTTCCGTATCACATATTGAAAAATAATTAAACCATTTCCAGGGTAATACCAGATTAAGATTCAATAAAAGTAATTTCTTTAAATAAAATAGCAAAAGCTGTTTACCATTACATTCTGCCAAATACCTAAGCATAATTGAGCACAAGTGATAATATATTATTAAGAAAAATCCTGGCCGGCAAGGAAGAGGAAATTGTAGAACTGTACAACCTTTATAAGGATGATTTTTTGCGCTGGGCAAAATTTAAATTTAGGCTATCTGAAGAAGAAGCTATTGATATTTTTCAGGATGCGATTATTGCCTTTTATAAAAACATCAAAAGTGGAAAGATCATCCAGATAGATTATTCTATCAAAAACTACTTGTACGCCATTGGTAAAAACCTGATCTCCAACAAATTAAAATTCAACCAGAAATTCGAGAACGAATTTGAAAAACTTGAATACAAACTCTTTGTGGAAAATGAAGAAGACCGGATAGAAAACCTGGAGGCCAGACAAAATGTAATGAAAGCGCTTGAAGCACTTGGTGATCCTTGCAAAACCATTCTGAAACTGTTTTATTTCGATCGGTTTTCCATGGAGGATATTGCCCGTGAAGTAAACTCCAAAAATGCGAATGTAGCCAAGGCACAGAAAAACAGGTGTATCAACGAATTGAGAAAACTGGTTTTGAAAACATTTAAAGAAGGAGATTTTTTCTAATTTTTAAACCGAATATGGAGAATAATAAGCCAGATTTAGAGGAAGTAAATGCTTTTCTGGAAGGCAAAATGAACGAAGAAGAAAGGGTTAGGTTTGAAAAAAAAATAACCACCGATGCTTTATTTGCCCGGGAATTCCAACTCAAAAAGGCCTTACTTGGAGGAATGGAGGATTATTTTTCGAATCAACTCAAAAAAAGACTGCAGCAGGAAGAAAAGCCCACAACCGGGAATAGCAGGAGGCTTAAAATTTACAGGATAGCCGCCATTGCCGCTTCCATAGTGCTCATTTTATTTTCCACCTTCCAAATATGGTTTTCCGTGACCAGTCATGAAGCCATTTTTGCTGAATTTTACCAACCTTATCCCAATGTGGTGGACGGCACAGAACGCCAGATGTCGGAAGAAACTTTAAGTCCTTTTCAAATTTATGAAAACAAAGATTACGAAAAAGCCATTGCTACTTTTAAAAATGAGCTGGCATTAGACCCTGAGGATGTTGCCCTGAATTTTTATATGGCGCTATCCCATCTCGCCTTGGGCAATGCCGGTGAAGCAATCCCCTTCCTGGAAAAAAATCAATCTGGCCCAAAGGAGGATGAATTGCAGGAAGCTAATGAGTGGTTTTTGGCACTGGCTTATTTGAAAGCCGGGCATAGAGAAAATGCCATGAATCTATTCTCTGAAATATCTGGAAGTAGTTCAAGCTATCAGGAAAGTGCCAAAAAAGTGATGGAAAAACTTAAATGATTATTCAAATGTAAAAACGCAATACTTGATTACTGCAGAATAGTTTTGTAATTTGTTTGAACAACCACACCAATCCAATCTAATGTCTGGCAAATGGCTGTACTCCTAAATAGATGGACCAAAACTTTTGATAATCCATACTTATCACCATTAAACTAAATACCCATGCTAACCTTCCTGAAAACTATTCCTTTTTGTTTTTGTTTGTTTTTATCCACTTCAGTTTTTTCCCAAAGTCCGGATGATTTACAAAAGGCCCTTGCTAAAATTGACAGCCTTGAAAAAGCATTGGATGAGGGCAATTACACACGGGTACCCAACCGGGATTTCGATGAAAAACTCAATGCAAAAGTTATTACGGAAGTGAATGACCGCATTTCCATCCTGGAAAGTTCTCTGGCTACTATTGGTGCGGTAGTAGGATTAATTTTAGCCATAGTAACTGCCATAGGAGGATTTGCCATCAGGGGACTGGTGAAGGAAACCGTACAAAATGAAGTTGAAAAAGAATCGGTAAGGCTAAAGAATTCTTTTGAGGATGATATTAATAAAATTGTCCACAATGTGAAAATTAATCTGGAAAATAAACTCAAAGAAGTAGAACATGAGCTGGAAGTGAACAGAGAATTCACCAATTATACCAAGCGATTCATCTATGAAGATGAATTGAACAAACTCAAACAACAACTTGACCGCAATCCAAATAGTGATTTATTGAAATCAAATCTGAAAAACTTACTCTTAAAAGCTGAAGAAATAGACTATGGGGAGCTTGTAACTCAGATTATAGATGAGCTGGTTTATGTCAATTTCAAAATGAGGAAAGACGATGAGAACTTTGAAATACTGGAAAATTATGCCCAGAAATATAAAATCAAGGAAAGAACCTATATCAATGCCTCACTAGGGCAAATTGATTATTACCGAAACTATGGCGATGTGAATAAACGAGAGCTGGCCGTAAAATACCTTGAAAAATCGTTGGAATTAATCCCGGGATATGGAGAATCCATGGGCTTGTTACTTGGCATTTACATGATCGATTTTGAAAAAACAGATGATGAAGCAAGCAGACAGGAAATTATGGAAAATACCCTTAAATTAGTTAAGCAAATCAATTCCTCACCTACCGGTACTTCAGCATGGGAAACGATTTCCAGATTAAACAGAGATAAAAATAATACTTCATATGGCAAGTATGTTAAAATGCTTTACAATATGTTCCCGGAAGAAATGAAGGCGATGGAAGAAAAGGCAAAATATTTACCCGAACAATTGAAAAAATCTCCAGCTTATACTCCGGAGATGTCCAAACTAGTGGATCAATATTTAAAAACAGATGAGGAAAATGAAGGATAAAAAAAAGAAGCCTTTAAAAAAAAGACTTCCTTTAACCAAAAAGATTCCAATTATATACTATTAGTGGAAGCATATTGGCAAAATATAACCTAGGTTTTCATATTTTTTACAAAAAAATAGGGAGGGATCTCTTATTTAGAAATCCTTCCCTTTTTTTTGATTAAGTTAGCATAAAAGTAACAATCAATAATAAGCTCTTTGGTTTTTAAACCTCCTTAAAGATACATATTTTTTTTATCAATCTAAAATGGCAATACCCTGCCTACAATTACACTAAACCATCTGCTCAAAATATGGTTATAACAGTATGAAAAGATCTGTATTTTCACTTTTTATGCTAATGTTATTTTCATTTCCCCAGACCACAAGTGCCCAGTATTTAAAAAAACACCAGTGGCAAAACCGTATATTGTTAATTTTTGCAGAACACTCCGAAAATGAGGTTTTTCAAAAACAGATGGCTGAATTGAAAGCTTATGAAGATGGGCTGAAGGAAAGGAAATTAATTATCTATCAAATTTTTCCCAAAGCATCCAGGGAAGGCCTGAATACCTTGAATCCATCGGCACCATCTGCCCTATTCTCCAGTTACAACTCCGACCGCGCTCCATTTAAAATTATTTTAATTGGTCTGGATGGGGGAATCAAAATAAAAAGCAATGATTTTCTGCCCTGTAAATCCTTATTCAATACGATCGACCAAATGCCCATGCGTAGAAACGAGATGAAGAAAAAAAGCAATTTGCATTAGAAAATAAAAAAAGCCCGCAAAAAATGCGGGCTTTCTATATTTATATTAATCAGATTACTGATTACATCATGCCTGGCATGCCACCCATTGGAGCACCATGTCCACCACCTGGCATTGGAGCATCCTTTTCTGGCTCATCAGCAACTACACACTCAGTAGTAAGCAATAATGAAGCAATAGAAGCAGCATTTTGAAGCGCTAATCTGGTTACTTTAGTTGGGTCAATTACACCAGCAGCAACCAGGTCTTCGAATTCACCAGTTCTGGCATTGTAACCGAAGTTTCCTTTTCCTTCTTTTACTTTCTGTACAATTACAGAAGCCTCAAGACCAGCATTGTTAATGATAGTTCTTAAAGGAGCTTCTAAGGCAACTTTAATGATATTTACACCAGTTTCCTGATCTTCGTTTTCAGTTTCTACTTTGTCTAAAGCTGAAAGTGCTCTGATCAGGGCAACTCCACCACCAGTTACTACACCTTCTTCTACTGCAGCTCTTGTAGCGTGCAATGCATCGTCAACCAAATCTTTCTTCTCTTTCATTTCTACTTCAGTTGCAGCACCGATATAAAGGATAGCTACACCACCAGAAAGTTTAGCAAGTCTTTCCTGCAATTTCTCTCTGTCGTAATCAGAAGTAGTGTTTTCAATTTGTTGTTTGATTTGATTTACTCTTCCCTGAATTTCCTCAGCAGCACCAGCACCGTTCACTACAGTAGTATTATCTTTATCGATAATTACTTTTTCAGCAGTTCCTAAGTAATCAAGAGTAGCATTTTCCAATTTGAATCCTCTCTCTTCAGAAATTACCTGACCACCAGTTAGGATAGCGATGTCTTCCAACATAGCTTTTCTTCTGTCACCAAATCCTGGAGCTTTAACAGCAGCAATTTTCAGTGCACCTCTAATTTTGTTTACCACTAAAGTAGCTAATGCTTCACCATCAACATCCTCAGCAATAATTAATAAAGGCTTTCCAGTTTGAGCAGCAGCTTCCAAAATAGGAAGAAGCTCCTTCATGTTAGAGATTTTCTTATCGTAGATAAGGATATATGGACTTTCTAAGTCAGCCTCCATTTTCTCAGTGTTAGTCACGAAGTATGGAGAAAGGTAACCTCTGTCAAACTGCATACCTTCTACAGTTTTCACTTCAGTTTCAGTACCTTTAGCTTCTTCCACAGTGATCACACCGTCTTTTCCTACTTTTTCCATAGCCTCGGCAATCATTTTACCTACCTCAGCATCGTTGTTAGCAGAAATTGCAGCTACTTGAGAAATTTCTTTTGAATCATTTACAGGCTTTGAAAGGTTGTGTAACTCTTCAACTACTGCAGTAACAGCTTTGTCGATACCTCTTTTAAGGTCCATTGGGTTAGCACCAGCAGTTACGTTTTTGATACCAGTAGTGAAAATTGCCTGAGTAAGAACGGTAGCAGTAGTAGTACCATCACCAGCCTGATCAGCAGTTTTAGACGCTACTTCTTTTACCAATTGAGCTCCCATGTTTTCGATTGGTTCTTGTAGTTCAATCTCTTTTGCTACAGAAACACCATCTTTGGTTACGGAAGGAGCTCCGAATTTTTTATCTAATATTACATTTCGTCCTTTAGGACCTAAAGTTACTTTTACAGCTTCTGCCAAAGTGTCAACTCCTTTTTTCAGTTGCTCTCTTGCACTTGTATCGAAAAAAATTGATTTAGCCATTTTTCTAATTAATTTTTTTTAAATAAAAATAATGTGAAATTAATGTTTGGTTAATTAGCGAGGTTTAATTCAGTTGAAATTAAACAATGGCGAAGATATCGGCCTCTCTCATGATAAGATAATCTTTTCCTTCGATGCTAATCTCAGTACCAGAATATTTTCCGTAAAGTACTGAATCTCCAACTTTTACTGTTAAAGGCTCATCTTTTTTCCCAGTTCCTACTGCTACAATTTGTCCCTTCTGAGGTTTCTCTTTAGCAGTGTCAGGAATAATGATGCCTGAAGCAGTTTTTTCTTCTGCAGGGGCAGGTTCAACCAGAACTCTGTCTGCTAATGGTTTGATGTTCACGTTTGACATTCTAATAATCTAATTTTAAGTTTTAGAATTTTACTATTTTTAAAATAAAGTTATCTTCTTTGAATCTTATGTTAGCATTTCTTATGCCACCATAAATTTCTGACAATTTTAAGGCTTTAGACTGACAATATTACACCCTTTTCATGTCAATAATGACAATAGCATTTCTAACTACACAATTTTCTCACTGAAGTATGAAAAATCTTCACCCCTTATATCTCATTTTCTTCTTTATTTTCACAAGCTGTAATGGTTCAAAACAACAGTCTGTGGAAACAGTAAATAAACCTGTCAGTTTTACTGCAGAAAATGAAGTTATTTTGGCAGATTCCACTGTAAACAGTTACTCCTGGCTGGAAGAAGGGAATTACAGCATCCAAAATGCCATAAGAAATCAAATAGCCCCACCCGATGGCTACCAAAGAAAAGCAGGAAAACCAGGAAATTTTGCAGACTGGCTTAGCTTTTTGCCGCTTAAAGCAAAAGGGAATCCGGTTTTGCTTTTTAATGGGCAGGAAAAATCAAATCAATATGCACATTTTAGAATAATCGATATGGATGTTGGTAACAGAGATTTGCAGCAATGTGCAGATGCCACCATGCGATTGAGGGCAGAATACCTTTATGCAGTCAAAAAATTTGATGATATCCACTTTAATTTCACTAATGGGGATCTGGCTGATTTTAAAACCTGGAGATCGGGTAAAAAAATCAGTATTTCCCAGAACCGACTAAAGTGGGTGAGTTCTACCTCCTCCAATACTTCCTACAAAAGTTTTAAAAATTATATGCAGTATATCTTTATGTATGCAGGCACAGCATCATTAAGCCAGGAATTAAAATCCAAACCTTTTGATCAGATAAATTCCGGGGATATTTTGATAAAAGGCGGTTTTCCCGGCCATGCCGTAATTATAGTAGATATGGCATTTCACCAATCTTCCGGAGATAAAGTTTTTTTACTGGCCCAGAGCTATATGCCTGCTCAGGAAATGCATATACTTAAAAACCCAAATAGCAGCAGTTTAAATCCATGGTATTCTATGCAGGACCTTGCCAGATCAGGGACTGTGCGCACTCCCGAATGGACTTTCAAAACGAGCGATTTAAAATCGTGGGAGTAAAACTACCCTAATTAAAACTATTGGCTGTAAATGGAAGCCACAATATTCAATTTCTTTGCGGGGCCTTCCTTTCGGAGAGGTATTGTAATATGGAAGAGGGCTATTTTTGAGGGCAGAGTTGCAAAAATGCACCCATGCTTAGACTTCCATTATCTTTGTTTTAGGGTAACCCAAAATTGTTACAATCAGAAAAAATCGAATTTTAAACCTGTTTTAAAATTGTCTCTTTAAAGTATAAAATCTATTTTTAGTAAAAGATTGAAAATAGCCAGAAATAGCTTTTTCCATCTTAAACTCAATAAAAAAACAACTTCTATATAAATGCGGGAATCCGATACTTTTAAAAAATTGACTCAATTGATCCTGGAGGAGGAGCGGGAAGCCAGAGAAAAGCTTGAAAATCGGGTAGAGGTAATTGATCAAAATTTAAATGAACGGGAAAAACTAGAGCCCAGAATAGCCCCTATTTTAAGTGATCAGGTGGTTTATCTTCAGAAGAAATTTCCAGAGCTTTTTGGTCCTGCCATCACTGCATCTATTAAAAACCAGATCAAAGATTCCAAAGATGAGGTTGTGGAAGCCCTCTACCCTATTATGGGAAAAATGGTTAAAAAATATATTCTGAAAGAAATTGAATTATTGTCTGAAAGAATTGACCAGAAAATTGAAGAAGCCTTTTCCTGGGATAATTGGGTAAACTTCGTAAAAGCAAAAGTTTTTGGTATTAAACAGGGCGATATGATCCTGAAAGATGCCATGGAACCAGTTATTCAAGAGGTTTTTATTATCGAACAGCATTCCGGGATGTTGATAGGCAGCTACTCCCGGGTGACCTCTGTAGATCAGGATATGGTGGCGGGAATGCTTACCGCAATTAAAAGTTTCGCAAAGGATACTTTTTCCATTGAAGATCAGGAACTTGAGACCATTGAATATGAAAATTATAAAATTGTAATAAAGAATTTCCCCAGATTTTATATTGCAGTTGTAATTTCGGGAATTGTTTCTAAGGTTTTTTTGAACCGACTGGATGATCTTATTTTGGACTTTGTGGACAAAGTGATCAACCAACGCTCTCCAAAAGCCGAAGCAGATTTTATTGAAGAAGAATTTTCTGAGAATTTAAATGACTATTTCATTAAGTTAAACCAGTATGATAAGTAAAAAAGTAGTTTTGATAGGGAAATACGGTGTGGGAAAAACTTCACTCATACAACAGTTTGTACACCAGCGTTTTTCGGAAAAATACCTGACTACCATTGGGGTAAAAATTGACAAAAAAACGGTAAATATTGACGGTACCGAATTGAACATGTTAATCTGGGATATTGCCGGAGAATCTACTAATACCAAAATACCGAAGTCCTATCATTTAGGGGCTCATGGCGCCATTTATGTGTTTGACCTGACCAGGCCATCCACTTATGAGAATATTGTCTCAGAATTGAATAACCTGAAAAAGCTGATTTCTAACGTGCCAATTCAACTAGTGGGCAACAAATCCGACCTACTGGACGAAAAAAATATCCACCAAATTATCAATTCACTACCTTTAGAAATATCCTTTTTAACCAGTGCAAAAACAGGAAAAAATGTGGAATCCATGTTCAGTGCATTGGGAAAAGCTTTACTGAAATGACACTAAAAGAAATAAAGCATCAGTACATCCAATCAAAATCCCAGTTCATCCTTTTCGATGATCAGGGGAAATGTCTGGATTCCTGTGATACTTTATTTCAAATTTCAAAATTAGAAGGTAGTATTTTCTCGCATATTCCTTTTCTTGAAAGTATGGTTGAGGCTTTTCCAACCCTCCCACTTGATGAGGAATTCGATTTCCCCTGTATCAACCTGACTTTAAATGGCATAGAAGGTTATTATGACATCATTCTGAAAAGAATAACTTATGAGAATGATATCGCCAATCTATGTATTTTACAGGATTTCACTCATCATTATGAGCACCTGATTGTGTTGCAACAAGAAAGAAATGAATCTGCCATAAAATCAGAATTTCTGGAAATCAGGGAGCGTGTTTTGAGCCTGGAAAAAGATTTACTAACCTTCCAGAATGAGGAACTCAAACGCATTCAGGAATTTAAAACCACATTTTTTGCTCAGATAAGCCATGAATTAAGAACTCCTTTGAATGGAATTGTTGGCCTGGTCCATTTGCTTGGCTTTCCCTACAACAATACTAAAAAGGAAGAATACCTTCAGGCACTTTCGGCTACTTCTCAGCACCTGGTGGCTATAGTGAATAATATTCTCGATTTATCAAAAATTGAATCCGGAAAGCTTCAATTTGAAGCAGTCGATTTTAATTTGCCTGATTTGGTAAAAGATGTCTGCCAGTCATTTGTATTTTCAGCTCAGGAGAAAAATATATTGCTAGGCCATGAAATTGCAGAACACATTCCTTCTCATTTGAAAGGAGATGAAACCAAGCTGAAGCAGGTTTTATTTAATCTGCTGGGTAATGCCTTAAAATTCACTGATAATGGAACGGTAACATTAAGTATTACCGGGCAGGAAAATGAAGGGAAATGGATGCTGCATTTTATAGTAAAAGATTCTGGAATTGGTATAGAACAGGACAAGCTGGAAAAAATTTTTCAGCCCTTTGAACAGGCGGAAAAAAACACCAGCCGGCTTTATGGAGGTACAGGGTTGGGACTCAGTATTGTAAAACAGCTCATTGAGCTTCAGCATGGGAATATTCATATTAATAGCCAGAAAGGATTGGGAACTGAAATTCACTTTTCAATTCCCTATGACCTGGGCAAGCATGAAGAATCTATTGATTTAATGCATGAAAAAAAATATTTTTTGAATCATGTATTAGTTGCAGAAGACGATTTATTGAGTCAGAAAATTGTAAAGGAATTGCTTCAAAACTGGGGATATAAGGTAGATGTAGTGGCTGATGGACGGGATGTATTGGAAAAAATAAAACACAGCACTTATGATTTGCTTATTATTGACCATCAGATGCCTGTTTTAAATGGAATGGAAACTATAAAAATCATTCGGGAATCTGAATATTTTAACAAACTTCCAATCTTTTTACTTTCTGGCCAGGATATCAATAACAAAATTTTACTGACTGATTGGCAGGTAGAGATATTAAGAAAACCTTTAAACCCTGATGACTTAAATAAATTAATTGGAAAATTAAGTGAACCTGCCGATTTTGAAGTGGTGAACCTGAAATACCTTGAAACCATTACTCAAAATAATAAGATCATTATAAAGGAATTGGTGGAAATATTTATTAACAAAGTGCCTGTAGAACTTGAGGAAATGGGTGAGGCATTGAAAAAGCAGGAAAGGGAAAAATTGCGACTACTAATACATAAAACAAAACCTAATTATAAATATGTAGGACTTAATCAGGCATTTTCCGCTTTGGAAAAATGGGAAGGTGCTATTGAAAAAGACCTGCCGGTGAATAATGAGACTGAATTATTACAAACTATTACCAAAACTGTAAAGGCTGCAATTGCACAATTGTACTCCAAAAACCTAAATTTGGGGATAAAAGAACTGAAACATACCTGAAATGGGCAAAAAACTAACCTGTATAATAGTAGATGATGATCTCATGTCATTGAAAATTATGGAAACCCTAGTGGCCAGAAATACCTCTCTGGACCTGGTAGGGAAATTTGAAAATGCCATTGAAGCGGCCAACATGCTTGCCAACCAGCCGGTAGACCTGATTTTTCTGGATGTGGAAATGCCGGAGATGACCGGACTTGAATTTATCAAAACATTAAATGCTCCCCCACAAATCATTCTCACCACCAGTAAGGAAAAATATGCACTTGAAGCCTTCGAGTATGAAGTAACAGATTATTTACTGAAGCCGATTGAAAATTATGCAAGGTTTCTTAAAGCTGTTCAAAGGGCACAAAAAAATATAGAAGAACAAAATTCAGCTAAGGAAGAAGGAGATAGTCTTTACGTGAAAGTAGAGTCCTTATTGGAGAATATCAAGTTTGTGGATATCGATTTTATTGAAGCCGCTGGGGATTACGTGAAAATTCACACCAGTAAAAGGATGTTGTTAGTTTATACCACCCTTAGAGCAGTGGAGAAAAAGCTTCCTGAAAGTCAGTTCATGCGGATACATCGTTCGTTTATCATCAGGCTCGATCGAATAGAAAATATTGACATTTCCAACCTTCAGATTGGCCGGAGAATAATTCCCATCAGTAATACGTACAAAAATAGTTTGATGGAGAGAATTAAGACTTTGTAAAGAATTTACCCAAACCAGGTCATAAAAAAATCCGTGACAGATAATTGCCACGGATTTTTTGTTGATTTATTTTCAATTTAATCATTGGAAACAATGGCTATTCGGCCATCAATTACCAACTTCTTATTTGAACTTTCTTTTTCATTTTTTTCATTGCTGGTGTCCTCTGTCAACACAACAATTCTGTTTTTTACACGGTCCGGATCTTTCATTTTTTATTAGTTTATGTTTTGCTGATTAAAATAAAGTGAAATTGATTACCAGGAATAAATAAAGGCAATCTTTTACATAAAGACTATCTTAAAGGCAAAAATGTTTTGAATCATTTAGATTTATTTGTAAATCTTTCCATCCCGAGTAAAACCATTAGATAGAATTACTTACCAGCCTCATATTTTGCTTTATACTTTTTATAAAGCCGCTGTTGCATGGCATTTAATTCCACATTTCTTCCCGAAATAAAAGCTTTTTCCACCAGATTTCCCCTCATATCGAGGGCATCACCTCCGGAAATAAAAAGGGTGGCATTTTTTCCACTTTCAATTGAACCAAACTGTTCACTGATCCCTAAAATCTCAGCGGTATTTAAGGAAATCATTTTCAGCGCCTCTTCCTTGGAAAGTCCATAACCAGCAGCAGTTCCAGCGAAAAATGGCAAATTTCTGGAATTGGTTACGCTATTGTAGGTGAGCCCGACTTTTATTCCCTCTTTGTGCAAAAGATAGGGTAATTTATAAGGCATATCCACATCTTCCTCAGGCCTGTTAGGCAACCTGTGCACATCAGAAAGCAAAACCGGGATATTATTTTCCTTTATGATATCCTTTACCAAAAGCGCCTCTTCTCCCCCAACAATTGCTATTTTCTGAATACCATATTTTTTTGTAAACTGGATACTTTCTATTATTCCTTTGGCATCATCCACATGAATGTGCAAAGCCTTTTTCCCATCCAGCAAACCCAACATGGCCTCCAGCTTAAGATTTTCCTTTTTGGCAGATTGACTGGCGTAAGATTGGGCATCGGAAAATAGCTCATTCAATTCCTTCAACTGTTCTTCATACTTGTCATTTTTCACCCTTTTCACTGAAAAATCGGAATAATCAAATTCGTATTTGTACCTGCCGGGCCAATTCAAATGTACAGCATCATCCATTTTAATTACAGCATCTTCCCAGTTCCAGGCATCCAGCCCAACAATTGAAGAAGTTCCGGGAATCCTTCCTCCCACAGGAGTGGTTTGTGCCAATAAAATCCCGTTAAACCGCATAGTGGGAATTATCTCAGAATCAGTATTATAGGCAATTATTGACCGTACATTTGGATTTAAGTTACCAATTTCATTTTGATCAACCGTAGCGTTTACAGCTCCAATTTCCACCAATCCAAGTGTAGTATTAGGAATAATAAAACCAGGGTAAATATGTTTTCCGCTGGCATCTATCACTTCATAGGAGGACTGATCAGCTGAAAAACCAGCAGCTTCGCCTACATAGGTAATTTTCCCCTCCGCAAAAGCCACAGCCCCATTTTCAAATACTTCACCATTTCCCACATGGATGGTTCCCCCTGTTATTAAAATTGGGTTTCCCTGAGCATCAGCAGGAGCTGGTACCTGTGCCATCCCCCAATGAATTGAGCATAACAATAAGGTTATAAAATTTATGAATACTTTCATCTTTAAATGTTTTTAATTTAGAAGTAAAATTTCTTGTGTTGGGAGCGTGTTTAAACTTTATCCTTTAGGCTGCATCACCATGAAAAATAAAACTTAAACAAGCTCTAATGAATTTGCCCAAAGTGCAAATCATCACAATGCCAGAATTGATGCACAGTTGGCTCTACAGATTGGGTTTTTGCTCCATTCTTCTTCGCCTCCTGCATTTTTTGAATCAGCCTTGCTCTTTCCATGGCAATTTCTTCTCTCTTCTTTTCATCTTCCTCTATATCATAATAAATAATACCATCTACCATAGTTTTTTCCGGTTTGGCATAGATGGATAGCGGATGGTCATTCCAAAGTACCAAATCAGCATCCTTGCCCACATTCACACTTCCCATTCTGTCATCCAGGTGAAGCAATTTGGCCGGGTTCAAAGTCACCATTTTCAAAGCATCCTCTTCTGACATACCACCGTATTTTACTGATTTGGCAGCCTCCTGATTAAGTCTTCTGGCCATTTCTGCATCATCAGAATTGATGGCTACAGTTACTCCGGCCATTGCCATAAGCATAGGATTGTAGGGAATGGCATATCTCACTTCAAATTTATAAGCCCACCAGTCGGCAAAAGTGGACCCTCCTGCGCCATGTTCTGCCATTTTATCAGCCACTTTATAGCCTTCCAGAATATGCGTGAAGGTATTGACATTAAAATCAAATTTTTCGGCCACCTTCATCAACATATTAATTTCGGATTGCACATAGGAATGGCAGGTAATAAATCTGTCTTTGTTGATAATTTCTGCCATGGTTTCCAGCATCAGATCCCTTCTTGGAGGGGTAGCATTTGCTTTTGCTGAAGAGGATAAACTATTATAAGCCGCCCATTCTGCATCATAAGTTTTAGCTCGGGTGAATCCATCCATAAAAACTTGTTCCACTCCCATCCTGGTTTGGGGATACCTTACAGAATTACTATTGGAAGAGCGTTTTACATTTTCTCCCAAAGCGAATTTGATGTATTTATCCGCATCTTTAATCAGCATATCATTGGGAGCAGCGCCCCAACGGAATTTTACCAAAGCAGACTGTCCGCCCACCGGATTGGCAGAACCATGAAGTAATTGTGCTGCAGTCACTCCGCCAGCCAGTTGCCTGTAGATATTAATATCATCAGAATCAATCACATCTTCCATACGCACCATTCCCGAATTCGTAGCTACATCATTTACATTATTCAGGGCAATATGGGTATGTTCATCAATAATTCCCGGAGTCAGGTGTTTTCCGGTTCCATCAATCTCCACTGCATTTTTTATTGAAAGGTTCTTCCCTATTTTTTTAATTTTCCCATCTTCTACATACACATCTGTTCCCTCCAAAATTCCATCAGTTTCATTCGTCCAGACAGTGGCATTTTTAATCAGGTAATTTTTTGCAGTTGGTTTTTCTTCATTTCCATAAGGAAGAAATGGGAACAATACTTTTGCAACTTCATCTGCTTCTTTTTCCTCTTCTTTCTTTTCTTCCTCCTCTTTTTCTAATTCTTCTTTATATTCAGCAGTCCATTCCACCCAGGCGCCATCTGGCAACTGGCCTTTACCCTTAAAGTTCTTACCATCCCTCCAGCCCGATAATCGTATATAAGCTTTTTCCTCCTTATTTGGGGTAAAACTTAAAGTAAGCAGTGTTTCTTCGAACTCGGCAGTCGCATCTATTTTTGTACTATCATTAATTACAATTTTAAAAGTGTGTTTATCCGGTTTTCCTGAGATTTCCAGGTTGAAAGTACTGTCCCCAGCTTCAAGTGAATATTTCCCGGAAAGGTCAATTTCATTTTTCTTTTTAATGATAAATTGTTTGCCATTTACCCAGTTTTCCATCAGTTCACTTTCTTCCTCAAACAAATCATCAGAGAAGATGAGGAAGTTGGCCATTTTACCATTTTCCAGGCTGCCTAATGAAGAACCAGCTTCAATAAATTGAGCGGGATTAAAGGAAACGGCTTTTAAAGCGGTAGTTTTTGACAAGCCATTTTTTACAGCCTTTCTCAGGTTCGCAAGGAAATCACTTTTGTTACTTAAGCCATCTGCTGTTAAGGAAAAGTCAATTCCTGCTTTTTCCAATGCTGCAAGGTTGCCAGGAGCCAGTTCCCAATGCATCATATCTGCCAGTTTTATGTTCTGGGTTTCGAATGGATCTTCTACTTCATAAGCATCCGGAAAATTTAATGGCACAATCAACCTGGCATTAGTCGCTTTTATTTCCGCAATTCTTTTGTATTCTTCTCCTCCTCCAATAATGATATATTGCACGCCAAACTCATCCCCAATCTTATCCGCCAGCAAGACTGACTGCCAGTCTTTTGCATCAAAAATCTGTGGCAATTTCTGAGAAGCATTCCAGGCTTCCAGGGAATTATCAAAAAAGCTTTGATTTTTGTTAGAGGAATACCATTTTGCATCCAGATAAGTCTGCCTCAGTACTGCCACACATCCCATTAAAGAAATAGGATAGGATTGTGGGGAGCTGCCTTTTTTAAAGGAATAATGTGCAGCCACATTGGATTGGAGAAGTGCCTCATTTTCCAGTTCATCCAGCAAATTAATTAAGGCGGAAGTTCCCCTGGCAAGCCCATCTCTTTTGGAGGCAAGCACAGTTCCAAAGCCCGCTTTTCGCAAATCTCCTGCTTCCTTGCCGGCAATGTTAAAATCTTCGGCAGCATTGTAACTGGATTTAATCGCATCATTCACATTAAATGCTCCTTTAGTCTGTGGAGAGACCACTTCAGGTGATCCAAAACTAAAAGGTTTCCCTTTTGGTACTTCAGACAAACCATAATCACTGTGCAAATCAATAAAGGCCGGATAAATAAATTTTCCATTTAAATCGATCTCCCTGGCTCCTTTCGGAACAGAAAGGTTTGTGCCAATGGCTTTTACAACCCCATCTTCTATAAGCAGGGAAGCATTTTCCAGTTTGGTTTGGTAATCTTTAAAAATAGTGGCATTTTTTAAAAAGTAGATTTCGGGGCGATTGTCTCTCACATTGTTAACCGGATAAATATCCTCCTGGGCCCAAAGGCCTGAACAATGCAAAAGAACTAGCACGCAAATGGTGTAGATTCTTTTCATGAAATGTTTAAATTGTGTGTAGTTTTATTTTGGGGTGAATTTTATAAAAAAATCGGTAAACTACCTCACTTTTTGTGCAAATGGTTGAAATAATTGTACAAAGGCAAAATCTTATGGCTAATTCTTTAGAATTAAGTGTTTAGAAATCCTCTATCCATTTATTTTTTGCTTATATTTATTACTTCACCTATTAGATCTTTGATTCAATAAATTTGGTCGATTTAAGAGTTAAGTTAAACTTTAACCAACTCTAAAAGAGGATTCTGTTTATGATCAAAAGATTAAATTCTTATACCAATTCAGAATTACAGCCTTATGGAAGAACACATGAATATTGCCGAAAAAAAATCGGTTGAAAATGATAATGAAAAACTGGAATCTTTAATAGAAAAATTCTATCACAAAGAAAAAGCTTTAAAAGATAAAACTTACCTCAGGCAACCACATGGAGACTCCTGGACAACTTATACCTGGGGAGAAGTGGGTAGGCAGGCGCGTTGTATTGCTTCGGCTTTAAAAGCAATGGACCTACCGCCTAAAAGTAATATAGGGATTATTTCAAAAAACTGTGCCCACTGGATCATGAATGATCTGGCCATTATGATGAGTGGACATATTTCTGTGCCGTTTTATCCCAATTTAAATGCCAGCCAGCTGGAGCATGTATTAGAACACGGGCAAATTCAGGTACTTTTTGTGGGTAAGCTGGATAACTGGGATTTGATGAAACCTGGGGTTTTGGGAGATATAAAATGTATTTCCTATCCCAACAGTCCGGCCACTGAATACGAAAACTGGGATGATCTTATCGAAAAACATGAACCCTTAAAGGGAAATCCTGTTCCGGACATTAAAGATATCCTAACCATCATTTATACTTCTGGAACAACCGGGAGGCCAAAAGGGGTAATGGTTACTAATGAGCATAATTCCAGGGTGATGAAATCTGTGGAAAAGATTATTCCCCTTTATGAAAATGAGCAGCGCTTTTTCTCTTACCTGCCACTTTGCCATGTGGCTGAAAGAGGTGTGGTAGAAACCTGTAGCATTTACTCTGGAGGCACTATTTCCTTTGTGGAATCTATTGATACATTCGTAAAAAACCTACAGGATACTCAGCCAACTATTTTCTTTGCAGTTCCCAGAATCTGGACTAAATTCCAATTGGGGGTTTTAGAAAAAATGCCACAAAAGAAACTGGATTTATTAATGAAAATCCCTGTTCTTTCAGGAATAATAAAAAAGAAAATCCTGACCAAACTTGGGTTGGGAAAGGTGATCATGGCTTTTACAGCAGCTGCCCCTACCCCCGTTTCGCTTCATCTTTGGTATCAGAAATTGGGACTAAAATTATTGGAACTTTATGGCATGACAGAAAACATGGGCGCCTGCTCCGTAATGCCTCCCAAAGCTTTTAAACTGGAAACCATTGGCATTCCCTATCCGGGAGTTGAGGTAAAAATTGATAAAGACACAAATGAAATTCTGATGAAATCTGACTGGATAATGAAAGGCTATTACAGAGAACCTGAAATGACCGCAGATGTTTTGAAAAATGGTTACCTGCACACAGGAGACATGGGGGAATTGGATGAAGAGGGTTACCTGAAAATTACCGGAAGAGTGAAAGACATGTTTAAAACAGCCAAAGGAGAATACGTAGTTCCCGGCCCGATAGAATGGGATTTTAGTGCAGATGCCTATATCGAGCAGATTTGTGTAATGGGTACAGGACTCCCTCAGCCTATTGCACTGATACAACTTTCAGAAGTGGGAAAAACAGCCGATAAATCGGCTGTGGAGCATAGTTTTCTATCCTTATTGTCCCTGATAAATGTCAAACTGGTGGATTACCAGAAAGTAAAGAAAATCGTGATTACCAAAGATGAATGGAGCATTGAAAATGATATCATCACACCTACGATGAAAATTAAGCGAAATAAGATTGATGCTTTGTATCTGGATAAAGCTGAGAAGTGGTACAATCGGGAAGATGTTGTGATTTGGGAATAATTCAACATTAACCTGAAAACTGTAATTAGAAATTTCCTTAAAGGCCATGTGCACCATCTTGCAATACAAAAACCAATTGATGTCCATTATTTCCCCTGGCTATCTGCAAGATTTGTTGCCTATTTAAATATTTATTAACAGCTTCAATCTGAAAGGTTTACGTCAAAAAAACACTTTTTTATTAAAAATTTTAAAATAATTCTGGAAATAATACAAGCTTATCCGCTTTTTTATTTCCAGAATTAAATTTTTAAATTAAACTAAATTCCAAATTAGTTAATACAAAATATTGTAATTATATATTTTTATTTCACTCCCCCTTTGTTAAACCTGAGTTAAACAAATCCTAATCAACTCAATATCAAGCGAATACAACAAGTAAAGCACACTTAGAAGCAATAAAGCACTGATGTAATATTCGGCAAGGTTTATGAATGTTTTTAATTATCGATTCTGGTAACTTGCATTAGTTATTCCAGAAAAGAGTATTGAATTTATCATAACCTTTTAACCTAACCTAAAATCATTTAAAATATAATTAAACAACCAGGTAGTCCATTTTTTTGACTTTTAAGGAGTTTAACCTCCTTATCACTTTAACAATTTTTATTAGCTTCTACATGTTCAATTTACACTAAGAATGCCCGGGATTTAGTTCCGGGCTTTTTCTTTTTAAGTAATGATAAAATAATAACATCCACTTTCTACTTGTTCTTTTTGCCCCATACATCTTTGTTTTTTCGTTGCTTAACGCAGCTATGCGCCTCAAAAACGCATCTTCTTGAGTAAAAATAATGGCGTATAAATGCGGGTTTAATTTTTCAACATTACTAAATTACTTACAGACATAAGTGGCCAATACTTTCTGCACATCGTAGATATCTACTTTTTTGCTAAATTTTTTCTCCAAAGGAACAGGATCACTGCCAATCCATATTTTCAGTTCAGCGTCCAGATCGAAGTGACCGGAGGTTTCAATCGAAAACCGGGCAATACTTTTATAAGGAATACTCAAATATTCCATTTTTCTTCCCGTAACGCCTTGTTTATCTACAAGAATTAACCGTTTGTTGGTAAAAATAAAAGTGTCCCGAATAAGTTTAAAGCCAATTTCTACCTCTTCAGTATCCGCAAAAAGTCTCCCGTAATCCTCCTGAATCTCTTCAGGATCCATATATCCGGCATTACCCATTAAACTGGAAAAAAGTCCCATGATTTCTGTTTTTTGGTTTGATTCAATGAATTAATAATCCAGAGGTATGAAGCCAATAAATCATGTGAGATTTCTGGAAAAATATCCAGTTTCTAACTTTCTGCTTCTAGCTTCCAGCCTCTAAAAAAGATTCAAGTTATTAATTTCCCTTCAATTCCACTGTAATTTTCCCCCTATTATTTTCAAAAACATAGGCGGGAATTTTTATCTCAATTCGCTTTAAGCCTTCAATTTTTTTGTCGTAATACAAAGGAGGTGGGTCTAAAGCCACTACAGAAACCTGCAAATCACCAGGGGAAACGATTTTTAAATTTAGAGTCTTTCCGTCCTGAGTGAGAACTGCTCCTTCTGGTTGAGTAGCCACTTCTGCCTGAGTCATCATGGCCCAGGTGACAAATTCATTATTTTCCTCCAGTTCAAAATCATCTTCAATCACTAAAGTCTGATCATCTTTTTTTACAAACTTTCTGGATACCGATTTCAATTGTCCTTTGAAAACCGGTGTTAAATCAAGAATAGCAGTTTTTTCATCTTGATCAGAAGCAAATTCCGTAAACTCGGCAAATCCATCCACCACATGCAATTTATTGTCTACGGTGAGGGTGCTATGACAATAATTATTTTTGGTTACCAAAGACCATCTTTGGCTGTTCTGACTTCTATCCCATAAATTACGGGCCCCCATAATTTGCTCCAGTTCATTGTAACCCTGATTTCCCGGATCAACTGACCAACGCACCCCATTTAATTCAAATATGAAAGAACCAGCGTCCATATTACCATGATTCACGCTTCCAGCTCCCCCTTTTATCCCTAGAAAAAAGGCATCTTTGGATTCACTCCCTGAGCGAATAATGGCAATCGGATTATGTCCATCTGCTTGCCAGGCCAGTGGTAAAGCACTTTTCTTTTCCTCTTCGAATAATGCAAGCCAAATTAATATCGCTCCTCCTAACCTCGAAATTTTTCCCTTGGCCGCAATTTCTTCTTTGGTTTGTTTGATGTATGCCTCTCTATCCAGGTAAAGCGCATCTCCGGTTTTTTGGGCAAACCAGGCTAGATGTCCTCTTGTACTCAGTTTCATATGCGTGTTGTCTCCAGCATCAGAATAATTAAAATAGGCTCCGGAAGGTCCTATTACCAATAATCTATAATCTGCACTTTCCATAAACCCAGAGGCTTGTGAAAGTCTAAAATCAGTTCCAAACGCACTTTCATACATACCCAGGCCAATTAATGAAAAACTTGTGCCGTAATCCCAATAACTTGGACCTTCAGGATAAGCCCCATCCGGAACATAAGCGCTCAATGCCAGAGGAAGTTTTTCAACTGCTCTGGAAATAGCCTTGGCACTTAAGGCAGGATCAACATCCGCCAGCATAATTGCTGCTGCTGAAATTCCCCCATGGCATACCTGATTCCAGTTCATTTTAGCATTCACCCAACCCGTATGGCCTTCTTCAAAACTCACTTTCAGAGCTTTATCCATTAAAGCTTTTTTAGCGGTTTTCACCAATTCATCCGACAGGTAACCATCCCCCCAATCAATTCCTAAGGAAACAGCCAAAGCCATTTCTCCCACATCCAGAAAGTGAGAGGGATTCCAGTCGGAAAAACCACAAACAGCTATAATTTCTTGTTCTAACCTATCCACATATTTCTGATCTGGTTCCAGCCTGTTGACCATCGCCAGTGCCCCAATTCTTCTCAAGGCTTCCCTGGAAACGCCTAACAAACGTCTTCCAATCTGGTCTCTTTCTAAAGGAGGTAACTCCAGCACTTCATCTGCACTCTGTTTCAAAAACTGAAAATAGGTTTGGACCAATTCATCATTTTTTAGTTTTGATTTGATCTTTTTCTCAATGGATTTCGTGAGAATCAGTTTGGGAGAGGATTTCCTGATATTTCGTTTCAGCCAGGCCTGAGTTACAGGATTGTCTGGTTTAAAAAACTCTTCGTGTTCTTGTGCAGACAGGATTCCTGTATAAAAAACACAAAGGAACAGCCATAAGATTGTTTGTTTCATTTTTAATTCAATTTTCATATTTTGAGTAAACCACTATTAGTTTTTGATGAGAAAAAATATTTGGAATCGAAATTCAGCTGGCAAACTACCTGAATTTTCCAATCAATTTCAGTTTTACTTCATTCCCTGAATTACCAAAAAGAAATCTCTAATTGCAAATCAAAAGAGGCTTTTGTAGAATGGAAATCTACCAAATGGGAAATTTTGGGAGTAAGCAGGTATAAAAAAACCGATCGAAATTTTCAATCGGTTTTTCAATTCTTATCGATTACCCTTATTAGGTAATTTTTTAATCATTTTGTGTAAGACTTTATTTTTCCGTTTCCGCTCCAGGTAGACTTTCTTATCCTGACTGGCGTTGAGATAGTCCATTTCCCGTTGGAGTTTTAGGAAGCTGTTGTATCTTGCCACATCCATTTCTCCCTTTTCCAGGGCCGCTAAAACAGCACACCCTTTTTCCACCGTATGGGTGCAATCCTGAAATTTACATGCAGCAGCCAAATCTTCAATTTCAGCAAAAGTTTGCTCAAATCCTTCTTCAGCATTCCATAATTGCAACTCTCTCATTCCTGGAGTATCAATCAAAATCCCTCCGTTTTCCAACAAAATCATTTCCCTTCTGGTAGTGGTATGCCTTCCCCTGGAGTCATCCTCTCTTACTTCCTGAGTTTCCATGATTTCTTCACCGGCTATCCAGTTAATTAAAGTAGATTTCCCCACCCCGGAAGATCCTGTAAAAGCAATGGTTTTTCCCGGATGTACCAGGTTTTTCACTTCCTCCAAGCCTTTTTCGCTGACTACACTCACCGCAAAAACTTTAGTATTCGGAGCTACCTTCCCTATTATTTTTAACTTTTCTTCCACATTTTCACAAAGATCTGCCTTACTCAGGATAACCACAGGTTCCGCCCCACTTTCCCTTGCCAACATTAAATATCGTTCTAATCTTCTGGGGTTGAAATTATGATCCAATCCCTGCACCAGAAAAATAAGGTCAAGATTAGTGGCAATAATTTGTTCTGTAGTGGTACTTCCTGGCAATTTTCGGGAAAATTTGGTTTTCCTTTCCAATACCTCATGAATGATCGCCTTTTTTTCACCATCAAATGGAATAATTAATACCCAGTCGCCAACTTTTGGTAAATCAGAAGGATCATCGGCAGTAAATTGAATTTTCCCAGAAAGTTCTCCCTGCAATTCCCCATTTGGTGAAAAAAGTATATAATTATTTTTGTTTTGAATGGCCACCCTGGCTATTTCAAATCCCTTATTTTCTTCATTAATCTGTTGTTGAAAAAAATTATTCCAACCTAAATTATTCAATGAATATGTATCCATTTTTTTGATTTTTTATAACAGTACAGCAATTCCCCTGTGATAAAAAAGATGCCTAAATAAAGCCTCCGTTTTGGCGAACCAGCATCATCAAAACTTCCTAAGTCTGATCCAAGCAAAGGCTACATCAAAGGCCTTGAATTGCAAAGCATCAGGAATTCATAAGGAATTGCATGCTAAAATTTTAAATATAGAAATTAGTATTCAGCAGAAATACTGAACAAAAACAGGAATTGCGCAATGAAGTTGAATGAGATTATTCAATTTTCATTGCCAAAGCACCATCTCTGGCTTAGAAGGGCGATATGAAATAAAATGTGTTATAAAAAAATGTAATGTATTAATGCAAAGATGAGGGAAGTATGTGGCATTTGCAAATCATTTTTCGGTCATTATCCCGCCAGAATAAAATCCCGGCCCTCCACATAATTCCTGCTATTTAAAAAGTTTCTGATTTCATCCCCTGCCCCACGGTTAGCCACATAAGAGATAATAAATACTTTCCCAGGGGAGGTAATATGCTTAAAAGAAATGCATTTTTTTGTGGAAGTTTTGTCTGCTTTTAAATCTATGAAATACAAGACATTAATACCCAGTTCTTCCAGGAATTTCAGTCTGGCTCTTGATTTTTTTCCGGCTCCCCAAATCACCACATTTGGGAAAAAAGGATTCACTTTTTTGAGGTATTGGAATAGATATCTTGATTTAATTTTAAAAAATGACTCGGTGGAATAACGTGGATCAGTTCTTGTCAGGCGGGTTTCCAGGTCATTCCATTCCATTAATTCTTCTTTCAGCTTGGCTACTTTCACTCCATTTTCCATCCAACGGAGGAACATTTCATAATCTTCGGGGAAATCCCCCTCCTTATAAATTCCATTGTCCTCAGCAACCTTCCTGGGGAACATGATACTGGGATTCACTATGGGAAATTCAATAAACCGGGATAACCCAATGTCTTTTGGTTCCAAAATGGCATTTGACCAGTCTACAAAAAACTGAAATCCTTCCTGATTTCCCTTATATTTCACCCTGGTGGCCAGCAAGCCCACTTCAGGATTTTTTTTCAGGAAATGATATTGTTTAAGTAGTCTATCCGGATGGGCCGTATCATCGGAATCCATTCTGGCAATGTAGGGAGATTGTGCTGCAGCAAAGCCTTTGGCAAAGGCAAATACTACCCCTTTTCTTTTTTCCTGAAGCAACTGAATTCTATGGTCTTTTTCCTGAAAATTTCTGGCAATTTCCCAACTCCTGTCTTCTGAAGCATTATCAACCAGGATAAGTTTAAAATCTGAAAAAGTTTGACTCAACACACTTTCTATTGCCTTTGCTATGGTTGGTTCGGCATTAAAAAAAGGGAGGATAACGGAAATCTCTGCCAATTCACACAGGTTTGATTATTCGTAGGAAACTCTTCTTAGGATACTTCTTCCCAAAGTGATTTCATCGGTAAATTCCAATTCACCACCAATTGGCACACCCCTGGCAATTGAGGTAATTTTCACATCAAAATTTTTCAGCTTTTTGGTGAGGTAAAAAGATGTGGTATCCGCTTCCATTGTGGAATTCAAAGCCAGAATAACTTCCTTCACCTCATTTCCAGCCATTCTTTCCAGCAATGAATCAATATTCAGGTCCGATGGCCCAATGCCTTCAATAGGAGAAATTACACCCCCCAACACATGATAGAGACCATAATACTGTGAAGTGTTTTCAATGGCCATTACATCTGATGAACTTTCCACAATGCAAATCATGGATTTATCCCGGACGGTGCTGGAACAAATAGCACATATATCATCATCAGATATGTTATGACAATGTTTGCAATATTTAATTTCTGCCCTTAATTTAAATAAAGCTTTGGCAAGCAACTCGGTGGTTTGTTCTTCTTCCTTTAACAAGTGAAGGACTAACCTGAGGGCAGTCTTTTTACCAATTCCAGGCAATTTGGAAATCTCGGTTACTGCATCTTCTACAAGCCTGGAGGGGAAATTCATGTGCTCAAAAAATTAGAATGTGGAATTTTAAAAATTTACTTTGGAGCTTTAAAACCATGAGGAAGTTCCAAAATCTAATCTACAAAAAAAGACCAAGTTTCTCATAATTCAAAACCTGGTCATTATATTTATTGAAAGGAGAATTCAGACCACCTCAGCGCTTATTCCCCGGTCACAAATCGAGTTTCTCATGGGAGCCAGTTCATCAAAATCACCTGTTTTCACGGCACATTTTCCTTTATAATGAATAATTAAAGTGCATTGTTCAGCCTGCTCAAGCGTATGATTACATACCTCTATCAAAGTATTGATCACATGCTCGAAAGTATTTACATCATCATTATAGACGATCAGAGTATGTTCTTTCTCGGAATCAATATCAGTCTCTTCAATTTCGAGAACTTCCGGTGTTTCCTCTAAATTAAGTCTCATAACAAGCCAACTATTTTGTGCTAATTTAGTTTTCCTTTTTAACCCAACTGACGGGGTAGAAGTTTCAAATACAAATATAAGGACCAGGGACGATTACTCCTGACTATTGATTAAACAAGTTGTCGAGTGCAGTAAGATCCAGCATCGTTATAATTTTTTCTCCGTCTACATTATAATTCGGATTGGAAGTAGAAAATAGTTGTTCAATCAATGCATCCCTTTCCATGCTATCCAGGTATTGCCCTACTTTTATACTTACCCTTTTTGCCAATGCTTTTGCAATACTTTCTGTAGTATTGAGCCCCAACTCAGCCTTGTTTATTTTAATTTGTTCAATTAATTTTTCAACTAATTCCTTCTCATTTGGTTTATTTATTTCAGAAGGAATCCCGTTTAAGATAATGGCATTCTGGCCAAATTCCTCGAAATCGAAACCCAATTTTAAAACCTCTTCCTTTATTTCCCCCAGCAAGGTAAAGTCAACAGGATTGAGCTCCACAGTAACCGGGAAAACCAGTTTTTGAGAAACACCAGAGCTATTTTCAAGATCCCCTAAAAATCGCTCGAATAAAATTCTTTCATGGGCGGCCTGCTGATGAATCAGCATGATTCCTGATTTTACCTGAGCCAGAATATATTTATTTCTTACCTGAATGGTTTTTTGTTTCTTTACTTTTTCCTCAGGAACAGGATTTTCCACCGATTGTTCGGATTGCATTTCATTGGCTGCACTACTGAAGGTTATCTCCATGGATTTTTGCTCTTCGTCTTTGATATGCTCCTGATCAAACTGCCTCATCCATTTTTCTGAATCATTGGAAGGCATCAAGCTATCCCAATGCTGCTGGTTAGATTCCCTTCTTTTGTGTTCGGGATCATCAAGCGGATTTTCCGGACTTTTATAATCATTTTCGGTATAACTACTTTTCTGATTTCCTATGTTATCCGGGTATTGTGCAAAATTTACATTATAGTCAAAATCCAGAGAGGGCGATACCCCCTGGCTGGCTAAAGCCTGCCGCACAGCCGCCCTTACTACAGCATAAATTGTCCGTTCGTCATCAAACTTTACCTCCGTCTTGGTAGGATGTACATTGATATCCACATGGACCGGGTCTATGTAAATTTTAAGTACATAAAATGGGAAATTTCCTTCAGGAAGCAGTCCTTCAAAAGCATTCATCACCGCATGATGAAGATAGGGATGCTTGATGAACCGGTCATTTACAAAAAAGAATTGTTCCCCTCTGGTCTTTTTCGAAAATTCTGGTTTCCCGATATAGCCATTCACTTGCACATGTTGCACATCCTCCTTGCAAGCAATCAGTTGTGTTTGGTAATTCTTTCCAAAGATGGAAACAATTCGCTTGGCCAGCTTTCCTTCTTTAAGGGAATAAACCTCCAAATCATCCTGATAAAGGGCCATGTTTATTTTGGGATGAGCTAGAGCCACCCGCTGAAATTCATCAAAAATATGCTTGGTTTCTACCGGGTTGGATTTCAGGAAATTCCTCCTTGCAGGCACATTAAAAAACAGGTTTTTCACCGCAATGGAGGTTCCATCATTGCAGGCCACTGGTTCCTGAGTTTTGATTTCTGACCCCTCAATTAAAATTCTGGTCCCAATTTCCTCTTCTTTGGTTTTGGATTTCAGATCAACCTGCGCTACAGCAGCTATGGAAGCCATGGCTTCTCCACGAAAGCCAAAAGTCATTATTTTAAATAAATCCTCCGTTGTTTCAATTTTAGAGGTGGCATGCCTTTCAAAACACATTCTTGCATCCCTTTCCGACATACCAATTCCATCATCACTAACCTGAACCAGGGACTTACCTGCATCCTTAATGATTAGAGTTATATGTTCACTCTTCGCATCAATGGCATTTTCGATCAATTCCTTCACCACAGAGGCAGGCCGCTGAACGACCTCTCCGGCAGCGATCTGATTTGCCAATGATTCAGGAAGTAGTTTTATAACATCCTGCATAGGTTAAAGCTCCTGTTTATTAATATTTTCTCTTCTTAGTGCCTGCACATTTTCTAAATATTAAGCAACCACACCTCAATATCAATCCATTGAATGCCACTCCGAATGGCAAATGAAGTGGTTGTCATTGCAGTCCTAACACTTACTAATTTAATAAAAAAACTGCTACCTGAATAATTCTCTTTCACAATTCTGCTAATTAAAAATCATCCAGGTATTTGTCTGTAAAACTATTGCAATTTTTTGTATTTTATCCTTTTAGGCGTAAGATCTCCCAGCTGGGCTCTTCTTTTTTCTTCGTATTCGGTGAAATTTCCTTCAAAGAAACTCACCTGAGAATCGCCTTCAAAAGCCAGAATGTGGGTGGAAATTCTATCCAGGAACCAACGGTCGTGAGAAATCACCACAGCACAGCCTCCAAAACTTTCCAAAGCATCTTCCAGCGCCCTTAATGTATTTACATCCAGGTCATTTGTAGGTTCATCCAATAACAATAAATTGGCATTCTGCTTGAGCGTCATGGCCAGGTGCACTCGATTCCTTTCCCCTCCCGATAAAACTCCAATCTTTTTCTGCTGGTCATTTCCAGAGAAATTAAATCGACTTACATATGCTCTTGAATTAACCTCCCTGTTTCCAAGATTTATCAATTCATTTCCTTCAGAAATAGTCTCCCACACTGTTTTATTTGGATCAAGATTTACATGTTCCTGATCTACATAAGCAATCTCTACGGTAGAGCCTATGGTAAAACTCCCTTTGTCGGGCTGATCTCTTCCGGTAATCAGGTTAAATAAGGTGGTTTTTCCCGCACCGTTTGGCCCGATCACGCCAACAATACCCCCCTGAGGAAGGGAAAAAGTAAGGTCTTCATATAATAATTTATCTCCGAAGGATTTGGAGACTCCTTTCGCCTCAATTACCTGAGAACCCAACCGTGGACCAGCCGGAATAAACAATTCCATCTTTTCCTCTCTGGCTTTGGCTTCCTCACCAAGTAATTTTTCATAAGAATTGATTCTGGCTTTTTGTTTGGCTTGTCGTGCTTTAGGCGCCATTTTTATCCAATCCAATTCCCGTTGTAAAGTTTTCTGTCTTTTGGATTCAGTTTTTTCCTCACTAGCCAATCGATTTTGTTTTTGTTCCAGCCAGGAAGAATAATTACCTTTCCAGGGAATACCTTCTCCCCTGTCCAGTTCTAAAATCCAGCCAGCTACATTGTCCAGGAAATACCGGTCGTGTGTCACCGCAATCACAGTACCCTTATACTGCTGGAGATGTTGTTCCAACCAATAAACTGATTCGGCATCCAGGTGGTTGGTAGGCTCATCCAAAAGTAAGACATCAGGTTCCTGAAGTAGTAACCGGCAAAGGGCCACTCTCCTTTTTTCCCCACCTGATAAATTTCCTACAATAGCATCTTCTGGAGGACACCTCAGAGCATCCATCGCTTTTTCCAGCCGATTATCCAGTTCCCAGGCATTTAAATTATCCAATTGTTCCTGAACAACCCCCTGTCTTTCAATGAGTTTATTCATCTCATCATCTGACATAGGGTTGGCAAATGCCATGTTGATCTCATCAAATTCTTTTAGGAGCGAAACTACTTCGTGTACGCCTTCTTCCACAATTTCTCTTACCGTTTTTTCTTTGTCCAATGCAGGCTCCTGCTCCAGATAACCCACAGAGTATCCCGGAGAGAAAACGACCTCACCAAGACAGTCTTTGTCGATTCCGGCTATAATTTTTAAAAGGGAGGATTTTCCTGAGCCATTCAATCCAAGAATTCCGATTTTAGCTCCATAAAAAAAGGACAGATGAATATCCTTTAATACTTGTTTTTTGGGAGGGTAAATTTTACTTACCCTGTTCATTGAAAAAATTATAGTCTCATTTCCCATCGATATAGGTATTTCTTTGTCTTATATTGATTTAAAAAAAGGGAAATTAAAATCTGTTTTTAAAGAAATTTTCCTGAATTATAGCCAAATTCACAGGAATTCAGCAATTTACTTATTCGGGCTTTTAAATTTTCAGATTTATTTCCTACAAGAATTGCGAATTTACACATTAATGTTAAAATTTACATTACCATTTTTTTAGTGGGAATACCGAATTATGGTTATTTTTAAATCTTTTAATTTATTAGCCTTATAGGGTTTCAATAAAATTTTGATAAGTGTTCATTAAAAGATAATATTACATTTTGATAAATGTTCTTGAATATTTATTAAATTTCGTTTTTGTAACTATCTTAAATAATTAGAGCACTAACTTTTAACCAAACAGACAAATCAATAATAACAATGTCAAGTACAGAAAAGAAAGAATATCCCGAAATCTCAGAATTCGGGTATATTAAAGACGACAAGGTATACCTCAAAGGCTATTTTGAATTTAAGGACAGAGAAATTGGAGTTGTCCGGGAAAGTGAGGAAGAAAGTATAAAATACTTTGTGAATCGCTTCGAAATGGTAAAGAAAAAAGTGGAGGCTGTAAAAGAATCCATCGCTACCTCAGAAAACAAAGGTTCTTTTTTAATGAAGTTGATTCATATGAGAACCTACCTGGCACAGTACAACGGTTTAGGTAATTTCATATCCCTTTATGACGAAATCAATGACATGGAAGATGATATCCGTGTATATATTGAGCAAAACAGGGAAAAGAACTATGAAATTAAATCAGCACTGCTTACAGAAGCTAAAAGCCTGAAAGGCAGCACTGACTGGAGAAACACAGGAGACAAGTTCAAGGAGTTAAAATTGAAATGGATAAAAACCGGAAGTGCACACAAAGAAGTGGACGACCAGCTTACCAAAGATTTTAACGATGCACTCGAATACTTCTTTGAAAACCGAAGATCCTATTTTGCAGAGCAAGCCAGAATTACTGAAGAGAAAATGGCCAAGTTCAGGCAATTGAACTACCAAATCCAGGCTATTTTGAAAGCTGGAGGAGATCCCAAGGACATTCAAAGGGTAAAAAACATTCAGAAAGAATGGAAAGCACTAGGACGGATTTCGCATAAAAACTTCAGGTATACGAGTAATAATTTCAGGAAAAATATGGATGCCTATTTTAATGGGTTGAAATATAAAGCTGCTACTCAAAACAAATCTGTAATTGAAATTAAGCGGGATTTATATAAAGAAATTGAAGACATTTTGAATGAAAGGCGACCATTCCAAATGAATGAGGTGAAACAAATTCAAATGAAATGGAAACAACTGGGCAAACAACCAAATCTTGATGATAAGGAAATAAACTTAAAATTCAGGATTGCTTGTAATGAATTGTTTGAAGGGCATTTTCTTGAAAAATCCACTAAATATTTCCATCCCGATTATTTCAAGAAGTCTCCAAAAGAGCAGGTTGAATTGAAAATTAACGTGCTAAATGAGTCCATTAAAAAGGATGAAAAAGAGTTGGAAGATTACCAGAAAAAACATGCATTTGAACTGGCTCAGGGCACTCGAACCAGTGCAAATTCAGCAATTTTTCAAGAAAGGAATAATTTTGTAAATAAATTAAAGACCAAGGGCCGTATTCTTTCAAAACTGGAAGAAAAGTATGAAAGACTTTAATTGGACCTGATTTATAGAGACAAAAAAAATCCCGGCAAGCCGGGATTTTTTTTGTCTCTATATTTTTAAGCTACACGCTATTTTTCTATTCATTAAAAGACCCCATTTTAGAAAATTTCTCGATTCTTTTTTCAATTCTTTTCTCAGGAGTAAGCTTCATTAGTTTCTTGGTTTCCTTCACAATTAAATCCTTCACCCTACCGATAATTAAATTAAAATCCTTGTGAGCACCGCCAAGAGGTTCTTCAACAATATCATCAATTAAATTTAATTTTTTCATATCGTTTGCAGTAAGCTTTAAGGCTTCTGCAGCCTGTTCTTTCTGATCCCAACTTCTCCAAAGAATTGATGAACAAGACTCGGGAGAAATCACCGAATACCAGGTATTTTCCAACATCACCACTTTATCACCAATGGCAATTCCCAATGCACCACCCGAAGCACCTTCTCCAATAATGATACAAATCACAGGAACCTTTAGCATAAACATTTCTTTCAGGTTTCTGGCAATTGCCTCAGCCTGTCCTCTTTCTTCTGCTTCAATTCCGGGATAAGCTCCGATGGTATCAATAAAACAAACAATTGGCTTATCAAATTTTTCGGCCAACTTCATCAATCTCAGTGCTTTTCTATAACCTGAAGGATTTGGCATCCCGAAGTTTCGCATTTGCCTTTGCTTGGTATTCCTCCCCTTTTGCTGACCGATAAGCATAAAGCTCATTCCGTCAATAGATCCAAAACCACCCACCATTGCTTTGTCATCCTTCACATTTCTATCTCCATGCAATTCAATAAAATCGGTAGTCATTTCATAGATATAATCCAGCGCATAAGGCCGGTCAGGATGACGAGAAAGCTGAACAATTTGCCATCTGGTCAGGTGCTTAAAGGTATCCACCTTAAGTTTTTCTATTTTTTCTTCCAAAGCCTTAATTTCGGTCGTTACGTCCACTTCATTATTTTCAGCCAAAGCCTTCATATCAGAAAGTTTCTCTTCCAACTCTACAATTGGCTTTTCAAATTCTAAGATCGTTGCCATTTTATATTTTAATGCTTCTAAATGTTTCTTTAATACCAGAAGGATAAATTCACTTCCAATTGTTATAGAATCTGTACAAAGGCAGCAAAGTTAAAGATTAATTCAAATTTGCCTGCCAAATTTAATGAAAAGTTGGTATTTAGCTAATACAATTCTAAATGGATTACCAAATTAACTTTAGAGGTTGATTAAGTATTAAGTCAACTCTTAGGCCTGCAGCTGGGCCAGTAATACCACCAAAATGATACTCACCACCAGACCAATTAATACTTTCCCAAAATCAGAAGCAACAAGCCTCAATACCGAGCTGGTTTTATTAATGGACAACTGATAGGAAATGGCAAATTCTCTACCCGCCAGAAGCCCTACAAAAACCCAGGTAGTACTCATGGGCAGGTTACTCAATTCTTTAAAAAAGAGTAAAATAATTCCATAAATAAAATCAATAATGGTGGCTGATCTAATGTCAGTGGTGTTGGTTTTGGAAGTTACAATCTTTTGAATATTTCCCCCTCTGTTGTAAAAAATATAGGCCAAAAGCCCCATCAGTAAGATAAGTGCAGGGACAAAATACTGAAGGGTCAACTCCTCCTTTCTGGGTAAAAAAACAAATATATTGGCCAGGTCCTGAATAAGCCACTGGGTCCATAAAAAACCTGTTGAAATCCATTGCAAAACAGTCCATTTGGTATCCGCTTCACTGGGCTTGCTTTCAATAAAATATTTCTCAATTGATTTACTAATCACAAAGTAAACAAGCAAACCTACCCCCATAGCCACCAGATAACCTGTTACGGATTTCAACAGCATTTTTCCAATAATTGCAGAAGAGGAAAAAACACTGAGGATTAAAAATGTGGTACTTACAGGAATCCCAAATCGGGTTATAATTAAAAGGATTAGCGGAGGTAAAACGTAATACCATCTGAAGGGGTCGGGAAGTGATATTTTATCCAGCCTTCCATAGGAGACATCACCATTTTCAAAGAACCAACCGTAAATTAATACCAAGGCTAAAATAGACCCGGTATACAACCACAAAACCCACCATGATTTGTCCCTGTTTGAGCTTAAAAAAGTTCCCAGTGTCTGGATTACATCATTAGCCACTACGGAATATGCAGCAAATGTAAATCCGGCAATCATCAAGATAATTTCCATCTAAGTTTAAAGGATATGCTTTAGAAAAAATTCAATTATTGAGTTGAAAAATATTCCCTTAGTCATTTTCACCCGCAAAGTATGTAAATTGAATGATGATTAAACAATATTGGAATTATTATTTACCCTAAATCACCAAAATTTAATAATTAATTATCTTTGCGCTTATGTTGGCGAAAAATTTAAAACAAGTAGATATAAGAAAAGTGGATTTGGAATCCCTTTCAAAGTTTCTGGTGGATAACGGGGAGAAGGCTTTTAAAGCAAAACAAGTGATGGAATGGCTATGGAAAAAATCTGCCACCTCCTTCGACCAAATGACGAATCTTTCTCTCAGTACGAGAGAACTCCTTGCCCAGCATTATGTAATTAATCCTGTAAGTGTTGATAATACCCAAATTAGTAATGATGGCACTATAAAATCAGCATTCAGGCTTTATGACAGCCATTTGGTAGAGGGTGTTTTAATTCCCACCACCTCCAGGATGACTGCCTGCATTTCTTCGCAAGTGGGCTGTTCACTTACCTGTAAATTTTGTGCTACCGGCTACATGGACAGAAAGCGAAATCTTGATCCGGGTGAAATTTATGATCAGGTTGTGCAAATCAAAAAGCAATCTGAGGAGAATTTTAATCAGCCATTAACCAATATTGTTTACATGGGGATGGGAGAACCCTTACTCAATTATAAAAATGTATTGGAATCTGTAGAACTGATTACGTCTCCCAAGGGATTAGGCATGTCTCCTAAAAGAATAACTGTTTCCACCGCAGGAATTGCAAAAATGATCAAAAAACTGGCTGATGATCAGGTAAAATTTAACCTTGCCTTGTCCCTTCATGCGGCCAATGACATTAAGCGAAACCAGATTATGCCAATTAATGAGCAAAACTCCCTGGAAGCACTGAGAGATGCCTTAAAGTATTACTATGCAGCCACTAAAAACACCGTAACCTATGAGTATATTGTATTCAATAATTTTAATGATAATTTAAGCGATGCTGAGGAGCTTTATCAGTTTACCAGGCATTTACCCTGCAAAGTAAACATCATTGAATACAACCCTATCTCTGAGGCAGATTTCACCAACACCGGGGAGGATAAACTGGATAAATTCAGCAATTATCTTTCAAAAAAAGGAGTGAATGTAAGAGTGAGAAGAAGCCGTGGAAAAGATATTGATGCCGCATGCGGGCAATTGGCTAATAAAAATAAATAATACAAAAGCCGGTTTCTGAATATTCAAAAACCGGCTTTCCTTTTTCTTATAATTTAATTTCTCCCTATTTCTGTTCTATCAGTAAATGAGTGAAATAATAAGCCCCATTTCCACTTTTTTTCATGGCAATTCCACCATGAGTAAACTTTGGATTTTCAATATTTTTTCGATGGCCCTCACTATCCATCCATTGGTCAAATACTTTTTCAGCCGGTTTATTGCTAAAGTTGTAAGCTACATTTTCCCCAACAGTCCCGATCGACAGTTTTTCCCTGATTAAGCTTACCCTTTCAGAAAATCCATCATGGCCAAAATCAGTTTCCCCACTTGCCATACTTTCTGAATGAGTTTTTGCCTGGATATAAACCAAATCATTATGGGAAAGAGCTTCCAGGCCTATCATTATTCTATGATTATTTATCAGTTTAAAAACTTCCATCTCAACCACATCCATGGAAACAGATTCTTCTTCGGTAGTTTGGATGGGATCAATATTTTCCTCTTCTGTGCAGCTGAAACTAAAAAATAATAGGGACAGGATTAATATCGAAAAAATTTTCATGAGTAGCAAGGTTAAATTAACATTTTGATATTTAACCCCATTACTCAAAAATTATTCAAATTATCATTGCTTCAAATAAATGGAAGTAAGAAAAATGCTTATTTTCTAACCGGGAATTTCATTTTATAATCGTGCTTCACCTTTCCTTTGCTAATATTCACCAACTTACCCTTAAGCAGCCTCTTTTTGAAAGCACTTAAATGATCGGTAAATAAAATCCCATCTATGTGGTCATATTCATGCTGAATTACCCTGGCAGCCAATCCATCAAATTCTTCGGTATGTTCTTCCCAATTCTCGTCAAAGTAATTAATCTTAACTTTCTCAGGGCGAATAACTTCTTCCCGAATGTTTGGAATACTCAGGCAACCTTCTTCAAAGCCCCAGTCATCTCCAGTCTCCTCCAGAATTTGAGCATTGATAAAAACCTTTTTAAACCCCTGAAGGTTTTCTTCATCCATAGGTTCTGCATCTACCACAAAAATTCTCAAATCAAGCCCTATCTGGGGGCCGGCAAGTCCAACTCCACTGGCAGCGTACATGGTTTCGAACATATCTTCAGCCAATTGTTTTACGTCAACATCTCCATCTTTTTCAATATCGCGAGCTTCTTTCTTCAAAACAGGCGACCCGTATGCGTAAATCGGATATATCATTTCTCTCTTTTCTCTTTTTTTATTTCCTTGATTTAAAACGTTCTACTCTCTAAAAAGGATTGTAGAATAATGGTGGCACTTATTTTATCGATATTTTCCTTTTTCCTTCTATCCTTTTTTTTCATTCCTCCAGTTACCATGGCATTCATGGCCATTTTAGAGGTGAATCTTTCATCCACTAAATGTATTTCTTTTTCCGGGAACTCCTTTTGTAATAAAAGATGGAATTTTTCAACCATTTTGGTAGCATCTGTGGCAGTATTGTCCAGGTTTTTGGGCATTCCCAATACTATTCCTTCCACATTTTCTTTCGTAAAATATTCCTTTAAAAACCTGATTACCTCCTGTTGAGGAATTGTGTCAAGTGCATTTGCAATGATTTTCAGCTCATCGGTCACTGCAAGTCCAACCCGTTTTCCTCCATAATCTATAGCCAATATTCTTCCCATGCTGCAAAAATACAGTTTTTCAATTTCAGTACTATAGAATGAGGAAATTAATTAAAACCTTTGGTCTTGATGAAGGGAAATTTACTTTTCAAAAGTTTCTTCAGTTTATTTTATGGATAAAAAATAATTTTCGTTTCTACTGGTCTTTTTACCCACTACTTCTTTGTTTTTTCTACTTTACTAAGACAGTTCCTGCTTTACAGCCTCAATATTCTTTTTGGAGTTACCAATAAATATTTTGCCATCGATGATAAACACGGGCCGTTTTAGAAAAGTATACTCATCCAAAATATAATTCTTATAATCTTCTTCGCTCAATTGCTTTTCCTTTAAATTAAGGGCTTTATACTTTCGGGCAACTCTGCTAAATAGTGCTTCATAGCTTCCTGCCAACCCTGCCATTTCTTCTAACTGCTCTTCAGTAATTTTTTCCGTTTTTATATCCTGCATTATAAACTCGTCTCCAGGTTTCACTTCCTTTATAATTCTCTGGCAAGTATTGCATGTAGAAAGGTGATATATTTTTCTCATCAATTTTTATTCTTTAATTTCTTTATTTCTGCGGAAAGCGCTTCTATTTGTTTTTGCATTTCCTTATTTCCAATTCCATCAATTTTTATCATATCCGGATCACTGGCGATCATTTCCAGATTTTCCATTCTTTTCCTCAATTCCCCATTTTCCTTTAATAATCTTTCTACCAAAGCTTTATCCTCCGCCTTTAATTCTGATTGCTGAAGCTTATATTTTTGATACTTTAGGAAGGCATCAGTAAGGATAGCAACTATTGGGATAGTTATGCCCAACATTATTATTTGGATTACCATTACAAAAAAATTTTATCTTTCAAATAAAATGATAGTCTAAGTTATTTCCCAAAAATTACAAAATCACTCTGGTTTTCCTTTTTTTGTGACCGATCTGTACCCAGTTACCAACCATCGGAAAACATTATAATAAAGCGTGACATAAAGCATAATAGTCATCACCCAAATCATAATGACATTGAAGGTAAGCGTAGGCACGAAATTACCCATCATATATTTGGAAGGCGCATAAAAATGTGCATAGAAGGCAAAGTCATATTTCCCGGGAAGAGGGTCCTGATAAACAGGATAAATCTTTTGAATAAGTCGCCCTTCATATTCAATAATCCGCTGCTCGGCCTGAGCATTCGTTACTATCAGGGTTATGCTTTCATTTCTATAATTATTAATTTTTTCATTGTATTTTTGTTTTCCTTCTTCAGTCCTAATCATCAAAGAAATTTTCTTGTCTTTTTCTCTGCTGGCCTTATTATAAATATCGATATAATATTTCTTCAGGCGATCCAGGTATGCCTGGGTGGCATCGGCAATTTTTGGAGAAAATCTTTCCGGGTCAAGTTTTTCCAGGTAATCAAAGGAAACCTCATCATGAGTTAAGGCCATTTCCTTGAAAATTTCATTTCTCAGCACGCTTAAATTTTTCTCATATTCCTCCTCGAACTCTATATCTTCCCGCAACCTTTGGGCATTATCAAGTTTTGACTGTAAGGTGGGGATATAGTAAATCTTTTTATAATCTGCACCCGCTTTCAGTTTATCATACAGATAAAAATCTTTTTCGTATTCATTATCGGTAAACTGACTTACCATCAGGGCTTCCAAGGCCCATCTGGCTGCAATTCCTTCAGCTATCAGGGGAACATGCCCCTCCCTACTCGCTAAAAAGGGATTAATTTCATCAAATTTAACCACCACCCCTCCAAGCAATAATTGGGGTATAAGCAGCAGGGGAATTAAAATATAAATGGTGATGACGGAATTGAAAGTAGCAGAAATATTTAATCCCAGCATATTGGCAAAACACGAACAGGAAAAAAGCACAATCCAATAGTTCAGGGTCATGTCGCGAATTTCCAAAATCCAATTGCCAACAAGCACATAGGAAATAGTTTGAATAGCTGAAAAAGTAAATAAAATTAAAATTTTGGAAAGTAGATAACTGTATCGGCTTAACTCCAGGTAGGCTTCCCTTTTTAATATTTTTGCATCTTTAATGATTTCTTCAGCACTAATGGTGAGCCCCATAAATAAGGCTACAATAATACTCATGAAAATATAAGCTGGCATATTTACATTTTCACTAAATAAATATCCACCAGTTCCGGTTAATTCATCTACCTGATAATACCGGACAATGAAAGCCAGAATAAAAGCCAACAAAGGGGCCTGTAAAAGATTGATAATCAAATACTGACGGTTATGAAGCTTGGCTAAAACATCCCGTGTAATAAAGGTCTGGATTTGTTTTAGTCGATTAGGAATATCAAGTGAATTGGGTGGTTTGGTGAGCACTTTCTCTACTTCGGGGATTTTTGCCTGATTCTTAAAAAACTCGTACCAGCTTGCGGGCCCTACTTTCCGATAATCCGTATCATTCCCATATTCATCAACTACCTTATTTTCAATAATTTTGAAAACCTCCTCCACCTTCACATTTCCACAGGTGGGACATGCACTTTCTTCTTCCCGGTCAATATGATTCACAAGTGTTCTGAAGTAAACCAGTGATTCCAATGGATTTCCATAATAAATCTGATATCCGCCTACATCCAGTAAAACCAGCTTATCAAACATCTTAAAAATGTCGGATGAAGGTTGGTGAATCACCACAAAAATTAACTTTCCCCGCAATGAAAGCCCTCTAAGCAAATCAATAATGTTCTCAGAATCTCTGGAAGACAAACCGGAAGTCGGTTCATCGATAAACAAAATAGAGGGTTCTCTTAAAAGTTCTAACCCGATATTTAGCCGTTTCCTTTGGCCGCCACTAATTGTTTTATCCAACACATTCCCAACCCTTAAATCCTTGGCTTCCAATAACCCCAGGGATTTTAGGGTATCTGTAACCCTTTTGTCCAGTTCATCAGCAGTAGCCTGTCCAAAACATAATTGAGCAGAAAAATATAAATTTTGGTAAACAGTAAGTTCCTCAATGAGAAGATCATCTTGTGGAATGTAACCAATTACCCCTCTTATTTCCTCTCTATAGCGATAAATATCAATTCCGTTGATTTTTACAGTTCCTTTTTGGGGTGCTTCATTTCCGTTAAGTACATTGAGTAAAGTAGATTTCCCCGAGCCACTAGCTCCCATTAAGGCCACGAGTTTTCCTGACTCTTCTGCCACAGAGATATCGTGTAATCCCCTGTCCCCATTCGGAAAGAAATAGGAAATTTTATCTGCTTCAAAGGAGATTTTGGCCCCATTGGATTCTGATAAAAACTTGCTTACAATTTCGCTATAATATAAAGGGTCCATTTTAGAACCCTTTATTGCTGCCCCAACTGACAATGGGTAAATATATTCCCAACTCAGCTGATCACCATTCATAAAAAGATCTTTGGTAGGCAAAATCAGGCGCATGAAATACATTTCCACTTCAGGCATCCTGAGCACGGCCAAAGTGGTATCCAGATTTTCGTGATGATGATGCTTAACCTGATAAACAGAGGAATCTTCTCTGGAATTGATGAGTAAGATATTTTCCGATTTTAATTCAGTAGCATCATTTTGCTGCTGAAACTCAATGATGTCCTTAAATTTAGACTTACTGATTTTCAAGGCTTCACAAACCGTGTTCATAAATCCTTCTTCGGTATCAGATAATTCCTGATCAGCAAGCACCAGTTCTGTCAGATGGACCAGAATAATGATTTTCTGTTTAAGAGAAAGTTCCTTATTTAGCCCTTTGGCCACTTTATAGGCTTCTTTAAGACCGGCATCAGCCGCAAAAGCCCTATACTCATCAAAAAGATAGAGACTTTTTTGCACCTCAAACTGTCCCACATGTGAGCGTAGAAACTTTTCAATAATTCCCCGCTTATCCCCGGCACTATCCTCAATATTGGCAATGATTGCCAGTAGTTTAATAATTACCTCAAGTACCTGTTCGTTCATATATCTTTAATACACATACCAGCCATAAATCAACGTCCAATTTATAAATAAATCGAGCATTTACAAAGGCTAGTAGCTGAGGATCGTACTAAAATTTCTTTGAATTATAATATTGAGTATGAATATAGGTAAATCTATTTCAGGTAAAGAATGGCCGGATTAGCTTTTTACCAAGTTTTTCGACCTACCTTCATGAATTTTTATTAAATAAAAAATCAGGTTTTCACACTTTATAATTCTAACCTTTATTCGAGTTTCAGGACTTTTAATACACTAAATTTTTTCTGGTGGGAAATTCTTAAGAGATATAACCCTGAGGGTATCTCTTCTAGATTAAGAGGTTGATCCATATTAAATTCCTTCTTAAAAAAGGTGTCACTTTTTACTACCTTTCCCAAGTTGTTTACCAGTGCCCAGTCGAATCTTCCAGTATTGTTGTTGTCTATTTTTAAATGATAATTTTCCCTCACGGGGTTAGGATAGCCCAAAATCCCTTCTATTTCGGAATGATCGGAATTACCGGTTACCACCAATGTTTTTTGAACCAGCCCTTTACAATTATTGGTATCAGTCACTATCAGGGAAATTTCAAAAGCCCCTTCCTCTACAAAATTAGCAGTTGGGTTTTGCAAATCACTGGTTTCTCCATTGTCAAAATCCCATTGCCAGGCAATCGCGTTTTCACTTAAATCCGTAAAAGCCAGCGAGGTCCCTACATTTAAAGGAAGGGTGTCCAGTGCCATTGAAAAATCTGCAACAGGTGCTGGAATTGTGGTTACAATAAAAGTATCAGAAACATTGGTACATCCATTTATTTCATCGGAAACAGTCACAAAATATTCACCAGCTTCCTTTATAAGAATAGCCTGCGTAGTATCACCGGTGTTCCATAAATAACTGTCAGCCTCTTTTACAGTTAGGGTAAGGGAGTCATTTTCACAAAATGTTGATCCATTATTGGAAGAAATTACCGGATTGGCCAATAGAGATATTTCAATTTTTTTCCGTCTACTTTCCCGGGCCTCACCGGCATTGGTAATATAAATTACAGAATCTGCCAATAAAGCTGTAGTGGTATAAGAATTCCCCTGAAAAAATGGATTCTCAGCTTCAAGAGAAGTATACCAGTTATAAGCAGTTCCTCCTGAAGCTGTTAAGGTCGCCTTTTCTCCCAAGCATGTAGGGCTAACTGTCACCTCAGGCTGGGGAATTTGAAGAATAAAATTATACATGGTGTCTGCACTAATGGCAGATTTTTTTAATTCCTCAAATGAACTGGCTGCATGTAGCGCAAATGCTATTCGAATAGAATCGCTAACTCCCAAAGCATAAGGACCCGCACTAACGGTGTGGCTTACATCATTTGAAAAACTGTTCGGATTAAATTCTGCATCTGTCTTTTCCAAACCATTGGAAAGTGAGGTGTATTTCTCAGAATTAGAAAACCCATCATAAATCCCAAAACTATTTCCTTGTAAATCAGGATCATTATTAATTGGATAATAGTTAGGGTTTCCTCTCAGGACTTGAATTGCCGTATAAATTGTATCTGAAGCACCAGTATTATAAACAAAACCCATATTCAGGTCATCATCCCAGGAAGCCCTGTCGTTATTGGAAATATCCCAATCAGCAAAAAGGCCGGCATAAAAGTCTTTTAAACTATCGGTGGAACTATTTTTAATAATATATTCCATAATTATGAACTGATCATTTTCCGGCTCAGTATAGGCCATTGCCCTAAACTTAATGTCCAAATCCATTCCCAACCTGGAGGTATCTAAACTGTTATCTATCTCCCCAACTATATCCAGGGAGGAAAATTTTCCAGGCGAAAACTCCTTGAGTGATGATACCGGATTAAAGTGATCGTGAAACTGTAGTTCATTGTCTGCTGTATCTGCCCTTACCGAACTGGAAAGCTGATTCTCAGATACGCCAAGCATCAAACCCATTTCAAAAAGAAAATTTTCTTCTTCAAATATAAACCCCAGACCTTTTTCCTGATCAGTGTCCCCGAAACCAATACGTCCGTTATTGGCTACTGAAGTAGAAACTAAATTTTCCTGTACATTGATTATGGATGGATTAATATTGACTTCAAAAAATTGTTTATCCCGGTAGCCGTTTCCATTAAAACTTAGCTCCAGGATAATGGTAGTGTCATCAGGAGAATCAGGGTCGGCCAGCAATAAAAATGGATTGGAATCATTACTCACCACTTCATCCTGTCCCAATTTCCCTAAGTTAAAACTATTATTTAAAATAGAAATAAAAGGGCTTGATGTACTCACCCTGGCAATAATATCTTCCTCAGGCTGCCACAGGTAATTGATGAATTCTGAAGTAAAAACAATGGTATCTCCACTGATTATATTTAAACTTCCCTGCGAGTTTTTAATTTGAGGATTGATTAAGCTGATTCCCGGAACCTTTTCGGTTAAGGCATTCTGAATATTTAATAAACCATTCCCCAGATTACCCTCAATATTTTCCGGTAAATCAAAAATACTGGTATCAGCTGTTACCCTCAGGAGTTCACTTACCTGCTTGGCAGTCAGGTCTGGGAAATGAGCGCGAATTAACCCTGCTGCACCAGCTACTATGGGAGAGGAAAAAGAAGTTCCATTGGTGGTGGTAAATTTTCCATCAAAATCTGTAGTAAAAATTCCTACACCCGGGGCTGCCAGATCAATAGTAGTTCCACTTGTGGAAAAAGAGGCTTTTTTGTTATCCTTATCTAAAGCGGCAACAGAAATAACGTGTTCATAAGCTGCAGGATATTCAAGGCTTAAATCCCCGGAATTACCCGCTGCAGCTACCACCACAATATCTTCTTCCAAAACAGCCAAATCGAATAAATCCTGCAAGATTTCGCTTCTGAAAGAACCACCAAAGGACAAATTCATCACATCAACTTTTTGAGCAATCATAAAAGCCACTCCTGCATATGCATTATAAACACTTGGATCATCTTCCCGCTGGTTGTCAAAAGAGTGTTTTGTTGCAATAAATTTACAATTATAGCCTACCCCAGCCATTCCAAAATTGTTATTTGTAGCAGCTACTGCGCATCCTGCTACATTAACTCCATGTGCATTTGTTCCTCCCACTATCAATTGCGCATCATTATCTTCACTGGGGTTTAGGGTATCTGCCCCGGCAAAATCCCATCCACTTATATTGTCAATATATCCATCATTGTCATCATCGATGCCATTATCAGGAATTTCATTCGGATTATAAAAAACCTTCTCCATCAAATCAGGATGGTTAAAATCAATACCTGAATCAACAATGCCAATAATCACATTAGAATCTCCCTTAGTGATCTCCCAGGCTTCAAAGGCCTTTATATTTTCTAAATAATATTGATTGGAGATGAGAGAATCGTTTGGTTCTAAAGAGGTTTTATAGATATAAGAAGGCTCAATTAATTCGGCAAAACCAAGTGTATATAATTCATTAATTACCAGTTCGATATTCTCACCTTTTTTATAATTTAAGGTGTAGAATAAACCGGGGTTAACCGTTGGTTTCCCAAAGGATTTCCTGCTTTTACTTTCTGCGATATAATTGGAGGGAAATACACTACTTTGAGGTGCTATTTCATACTTTTCAAATACTGATTGAGTTTTTTCATTGATTGATTTACGTAAAAAGAACTTTTCATACTCAGGTTTCAACTTAACAATCAATTTTCCCGACATATAATCCTTAGTGGTAATATCATTAGGCAATTGAAAAACAGGTTGTTGCTGAGCGACCGAATATTGATTGATTAATAAAAACAAAAGGGCAAGCAGGGAGTATTGAATGTTTACCATTTGAGGATTATGTTTTTGCATGAAGAAGAGGTATAAGTTTAAAAAGCTGGTTCACTAAAAATACAGGTTATATTAAATAAACCCTTCCTTCTATCAGATATTTTTAAGGGATAAAATTACTTTAATGCATTAAAAAAGGGGTTGACAACTCAACCCCTTTTTATTAAAACTTTTTTCTATCTATTAATAACCATCGTTTTGAACCAGGCTCTGATTCAAATCGACCTCTCTTTGAGGAACAGGTAAAATAGTTTTTGGTTTACCTGGCATTGAATCCTCCATCTTTGGATCATCTGCCGGTCTTAATGCTAATCCTCTTCTCAATAAATCCATTCTTCTGTGACCTTCGAAAGCCAATTCTTTTCTTCTTTCATTGGCAATAGCATCAAGGAAAGCATCATTTGATCCAAACTGGCCAGTAGTCCAATCAGCTAAACCCGCTCTGTCTCTTAAATCATTGATTAAATCAACAGATGCTTGATTAACACCATTCAATTCAGCTAAAGCCTCAGCTCTGTTCAGGTACATCTCTGTAATTCTAATGAGAGGAACATTATCAGAATTATTTACAGGATCAGGAAACTTAGTGGTATAAGTTGCTTCATTTGCCCCTACCTGAGTAAGATCTGAAAATCGTTTATCTCCGGCTTCTTCAGCATAAGCATCCAAAAGATCCTGAGAAAACGGACAATCTCCTCTGGCACCTGCTTCAGCAGGGTTATAAAAACTTGCCCAGCCTCCTGAACCAGTTCTGCCATTATCAGTAGCAGAGTTTTGTAAGCTAAATACTTCTTCCGGAGTATTTTGGCTGTAAAAGTTATATCCTGCAGCCAATTGGTAAACTGAACTGTTGATTACCTTATCCGCATAATCAGCAGCACCTTGCCAATCTTCTGTATACAAAGCAATTCTTGACAGCAATGCATTAGCAGATCCTTTTGTAGCCCGTCCTAAAGTTAATGCTAAATCAGACCCATGCGTTTCAGGAAGGTCAGCTTCCGCTGCAACTAAATCAGTTTTAATCTGATCGTAAATTTGTTTTACAGTAGCTCTTTCTGGAAAAGTAACATCTCCCTCAAAAGGGTCTAAGACCATAGGGATAGCCAGACTTGCACCATTATCCAATGTATACGGATCCCCAAATAGATTAGCCATTTGGAAAAACACATAATAGGATCTTACAAACTTTGCTTCAGCCACATACTGCGCTTTTTCCTCAGCAGAAAAACCAGGGTCATCTACATCTGGCACATTTTTTATCACTGCGTTAGCCGCAAAAATGGCTCTGTAATTATCTCTCCAAATCGTTTCAATAGAACTATTATCAGATAATGTCACAAAATTATTTACATCCTGTAAAGTAGGGAAAGAACCAATAAAACTCACATTATCCGACTGGTAATCAGCAATAATTTGAGGCATAGACCCAAAAACCTCCAGGTCCTGCGTTCTACTGTAAACCCCCATTAGTGAACCTAAGGATGCCTGCTCATTTGAAAAGGCTAAATCGGTTGATAAAGATTGTTGAGGATCAATATTCAATTCGTCCTCACATGCAAACAGTCCTAAAAACAAGACTGATAAGAATATATATTTATATGATTTCATATCTTTTTATATTTTTAAATTAAAAACCAAGACTTACACCAAGCGTAATTGTTTTTGGCATTGGAGGAGTAAAGAAACCTTCACCCTGAATCTGGTTGTCAGTTCCGTTACCGTTGAGTTCTGGCTCTAAGTCTGTTTTAGCAAAAGTTAGTAAATTCTGAGCCATAGCATAGATCCTGGCTCTTGATAATATTTTTGTTTTACCTAAAATGCTGGAAGGCAGATTATAGCCTAAAGTTAGGTTTCTTAATCTTACATAAGAACCATCCTCTAACTGAAGTGTGGATCTTTGAGCAAAGATTGGTGCAGTAGAACTACTTAAAGCAGGAGCAAAGGAATTATCACCAGGTTGTGTCCAGTAATCCAGTAATTCTGTAGATTTATTAAATGATGAACCCATGTTTTCAGTAAATCTTCTGCCACCTCTAAATACTTTGTTTCCCTGAACAAAGGTGAAAAAGATATTTAAATCAAAACCTTTATATTTTAGGGTATTTGAAAACCCTCCTGTTAAATCAGGAATAGCAGAACCTACTATTACCCTATCAGATGCTGTAGGACTATTGGTGATTTCACCATCTCTGGTTAACCATTCTGCATCCCCAGTTTCAGAGTTAATTCCACTATACCTTATTAGGTAGAATGTATTCACTGAATGACCAACGATGGCTCTTTGTGAAGCAGATCCTTCTAAGAAATCACCTTCAGGTGAAGTATTTTCTGGTAAGGACAATACCTTGTTTTTCACAAAACCCATATTCAAATTGGCCGTCCAAGAAAAATCATTTCCCTGAATAATATCCCCATTAATCATCAAATCAACTCCTCTGTTTTCCATTTTCCCAATATTTTGGCTGATACTTGCGAACCCTGTAGTATAAGGAAGAGGTACATCAAATAACATTCCGTCAGTGGTTTTTACATAATAGTTAAAATCAACGGATAGTCTACTGTTTAATATGGCAGTAGATAAACCAATATCCACTTGAGAAGATTCCTCCCATCCAAGTAGAGGATTAGCAGCCTGAGTTGGTCTGATACCCGCAATTCCAGCATAATCGGAATCCACACCACCTTCATAAAGTCCCAGAGAAGCGAAGTTATCTACCCTATCATTACCCGCTGTTCCATAACTTGCAGTCAGTTTCAACTGATCAAAGAAATCTAGATTCTTAATAAAATCCTCTTCTGATAATCTCCATCCAGCTGAAAGCGCCCAGAAAGTACCCCATTTGTTATCCATACCAAACCTTGAGGATCCATCTCTACGTAATGAACCTTCAACAATATATTTGTCCTTGTATCGGTAATTAACCCTTGAAAACTGGGAAGATAATGCCCATTGGGTTCCAGTAGCGGAAGTGAGACTTGGCGTGGCGGCAGAACCTACATTCGGTAACTTATCACTTACAAATCCAGAACCTTCTACAGCCATATTATTTCTGTTGGAAGTTTCAAAACTCGCCCCTACTAATACGTCTACAGTATGCACTCCAAAGGATTTGTTATAATTTAAAGTATTGGTAGTTAACCATTTGTTATCCTGAATAATCCTTTTGTAACCATAACCTCCTGGAGATACAATTTCAGGATCTCTAATTGTTTCCTCAGTCTGTACACCATCAATTCCCCAGTCAGTTTTAAACATTAAGCCCTCTGCAATGTCTATTTCGGCAAATATATTTCCTGTTGTCCTTCTAGAAATCAGTTTTCTTGTACTCAAAGCTTCAATGGCTAAAACATTGGCAATGAAACCAGTGTTGGTAAAAGTACCATCTTCATTATAAGGCTGAACATATGGAAATTGTAGATATGAAGAAGTTAAAGGAGCAAAAGTACTGTTGTCTGAATTGATCCTGTCATTATCCAAGTAAGAAATTGCTGTATTTAAACCAATTCTTACTCTTTTACTAATGTCATGATTTAAATTAATCCTTCCATTCAATTTATCAAGGCTGTTACCTATTGTGAAAGCCTTGTTTTTCATATAAGTCATACCCATATAGAACTTGGTAGACTCATTTCCTCCAGAAGCAGAAATATTGAAATTATCCACACTTCCAGTTTGAACAACAGCACCAGGCCAATCAAATCCGCCTTCCGGATAATTGTTTGGAGCTAATCCTTGTGCCACCCTGTAATCATTAACAAAAGTTTTATATTGCTCAGCATTCATCATGCTTATCAAGCTGGTAGGTTCTGACCAACCTTTGTAATAATCAGCATTAATTTTGGTTTTGCCAGCCTTTCCTTTTTTGGTGGTAATCATAATTACCCCGTTGGCACCTCTGGACCCGTAAATGGCAACTGCAGCAGCATCTTTTAATACAGAGATATCCTCAATATCATTAGGGTTTAAATCCTGAAGAGGGTTAAGGGCAACAGCACCCTGATCATTTGAATATCCGGTAGATCCAGATGCATCATTCAAAGGTACCCCATCAATAACAAATAATGGCTCACCTCCTGCTGAAATAGAGGCTACACCTCTAATTCTAATGTTTGCCTGAGAACCAATTACACCTGATGTTCCTACCATTTGTACACCAGCGGCTCTACCCTGAATAAGCTCTTGAGGGTTTACAATAGGCTGATTTTCAAACTGCTCTTTACTAACTTTGGAAACAGACTGCAAGGTTACACTTTCACTTTGAGTACCATAACCTACTACAATAACTTCTTGCAAGACTTCATCATCAGGCATTAAAACCACATTAAAATTGGATTGACTTCCAATTTCAACTTCCTGATTTAAAAAACCAACGTAACTGAATACCAAAGCCTGAGCTCCTTCAGGGGCATTCAATTTAAAATTACCATCAATATCCGTAATTGTTCCCTGACTGGTACCCTTGATGAGTACGTTAACTCCGGGTAGTGGAGAATTATCGTCTTCTCCAGATGTGACTGTTCCTGTTAAGGTTCGATCCTGTGCATATGCAGAAAAAATACATAGCACAAGAGCGACATTCATAAGTAGAAATCGCTTCATGATTTTCGTAATTTAAATAATTGAGTTAATAATAAATCCAATTTACCTGTATTAAACACACTAAACAACCCCCCAAATTGGGTTAAAAAATATGTTATGCATGCAGATAATTGATCATATTTGGCAAATATAAATCAACTCATAAACAAACAAGCGAAATTTTTGTTCATTTTTTTTTATCAACCCTTTAAACCTTATTGATTCCAGCCATAATCACTTGCCACAAAAAATAAAAAAAGGGACTCTCAAAATTTGAGAATCCCTTTGATCTAAAAAATATTATTTACTACAATTACTCAGTTTCAGCCTTTGTAGCCTTTTTGATCTTGAGGTTAAGTTCACCGGATTTTCCATCATAGTCCGCCACTAAAGTATCGCCTTCAGTTATTTCATTTTTCAATAACTCTTCGGCAATAGGATCTTCCAGGAATTTCTGGATTGCCCTGTTCAATGGCCTTGCTCCATATTGAGGATCATATCCTTTTTCCGCTAAGAAATCTTTAGCTTTTTCAGATAACTTGATATGGTATCCAAGAATTTTTAGCCTTTCAAAAAGTTTACCCAGAGAAATATCAATAATCTTATGAATATGCTCTCTTTCCAGTGAGTTGAATACGATCACATCATCCAACCTATTTAAGAATTCAGGAGAAAATGCCTTTTTCAGCGCATTCTGGATAGTTCCTTTCATAATTTCATCCTGATTTCCAACCTTTGTTTTGGTGGCAAAACCAATGCCTGCACCAAAATCTTTCAGGTCCTTTACTCCTATATTTGAAGTCATGATGATAATGGTATTTCTGAAGTCCACTCTTCTTCCAAGTCCATCTGTTAAAATACCATCATCCAATACCTGAAGCAATAAGTTAAATACATCAGGGTGAGCTTTTTCGATCTCATCCAAAAGCACTACACTATATGGCTTTCTTCTAATCTTCTCGGTAAGTTGTCCACCTTCCTCATAACCCACATATCCCGGAGGTGCTCCAACTAACCTGGATACAGAGAATTTCTCCATATATTCACTCATATCTATTCTTACAAGAGAATCCTCTTTATCAAACAAATGAGTAGCCAGCACTTTGGCTAATTCAGTTTTACCAACTCCGGTAGGTCCTAAGAAGATAAAGGATCCAATAGGTTTTTGAGGATCTTTTAAACCAACCCTGGTTCTCTGAATTGATTTCACCAGTTTATCAATTGCCTGATTTTGCCCAATCACTTTTGCCTTAAGTTCATCACCCATTCCCAGCAACTTCAGACTTTCATTCTGAGCAAGTCTGTTTACAGGGATTCCAGTCATCATGGCAATTACTTCCGCTACATTTTCTTCCTCCACCGGATACACCGTTTCGTTGGTTTCCTTTTCCCATCTCACCTTGGCTGCTTCCAACTGATCAATAAGTTTCTTTTCCTTATCTCTCAACTGAGCGGCTTCTTCATATTTCTGACTTTTGACTACTTTATTCTTTTCTTTCTTCACATTTTCAATCTGCTCCTCCAACTTCACAATATCATCAGGCACATGGATATTGTTAATGTGAACTCTTGCCCCCGCTTCATCCAAAACGTCAATTGCTTTGTCTGGTAAAAACCGATCACTTATATACCGATCAGATAATTTCACACAAGCTTCTATGGCATCAGGTGTATAATCCACTCTATGGTGGTCTTCGTATTTGCCTTTTATGTTGTTCAGGATTTCAACAGTTTCTTCAGGTGTAGTAGCATCTACCATTACCATTTGGAAACGCCTTGCCAATGCACCATCCTTCTCAATATATTGTCTGTACTCGTCTAGAGTAGTGGCACCAATACATTGTATATCACCTCTGGCAAGCGCTGGCTTAAACATATTACTGGCATCCAGTGAACCGGAAGCTCCTCCTGCACCAACAATGGTATGAATTTCATCAATGAATAGGATCACCTCAGGGGCTTTTTCCAATTCATTCATTACAGCCTTCATTCTTTCTTCGAACTGACCTCTGTATTTTGTACCAGCTACCAGTGAAGCAAGATCAAGCGTAACCACTCTTTTTCCGAACAGTACCCTTGATACCTTTTTTTGTACAATTCTAAGAGCAAGCCCTTCCGCTATTGCGGTTTTACCTACTCCAGGTTCCCCAATTAGAATTGGATTATTTTTCTTTCTTCTACTTAGAATTTGCGCAACCCTTTCAATCTCGTTTTCCCTACCAACAATAGGATCAAGTTTATCATCTTCAGCATATTTAGTTAAATCTCTGCCGAAGTTATCCAAAACAGGAGTTCTGGACTTTTCAGATCCTTTGCCTTCCCTTCCTGAACTTCCACCACCAAACATTCTGCTTGGTTCATCATCCGGATCATCTGTTTCTGACGGACCAGAAACCGGATTATCAGTATGATATTCAAGAAGTTCTTTGATCACTTCATAGGTTACATCAAATTTATGTAATATCTGAGTGGCCAAATTATCTTCATCTCTAAGAATTGACAACAACAAGTGTTCAGTTCCTATTAATTGAGCTTTAAAGATTTTAGCCTCCAGGTATGTAATTTTCAGAACTTTCTCTGATTGTCTTGTTAAGGGTATATTTGCTAAGTTTTTTACATTATGACTAGCAGTTCCTCTTGTAGCTTGCTCAATAGTAGCCCGAAGTTCCTCCAAGGAAATTCCAAGCTTTTTTAACAGTGCCACAGCAATTCCCTCACCTTCGCGAATCATTCCTAGTAATAGGTGTTCCGTTCCAATGTAATCATGCCCCAGCCGCAATGCCTCTTCTCTGCTTAATGAAATTACTTCTTTTACCCTATTTGAAAATTTAGCTTCCATAGCCATGGGTGTTAGATAATTATAGATGAATTATAAAATTAACGTTCGCTATAGTTAAATAAAAACAATTTATTGAAATATTACTAATAATACTCTAATGTTTTTTGCTTTATTCAACTACAATGTTTAAAAAATTAAATTTTTTGCTTGTTGATCAATAATTACTGAGGAATTTTGTCCCTCATTAAACAACAAATCAATAATACTTAAATTCTCTGTAAAATCAGAACCAAATATCTGGTTATAAAATTGTACATTTTTAATACCACTTTCCTTTTTGGGATGAATAACTGACCTAAAGTCGGCTATATTTTCCGGAACTTCATGATAGTAGGTGTCAGTATGGCGAATATCAACCTTTATGTTTAGCATTTTTAGACACAATGTCAGTAAATCCATATTCAAATCGTAGAGATATTGATGTTGAGCATAGATAATTTCCTCAAAATAATCTCCATAAAACTCGAAAAAAGGAGTTTTGGCATAAGCCGATTTTAATGCCCTCCAATGCCGGTTTTGCCATTTTTGTACATAATCAATTTCCACCTTTCGTGTTTTTAAACCGTTTTTGTACTTTACCGGCACTGTTAATCTATCGATTTTATTGGAAGTTAAAATGTAACAACGGTTTCTATAGCTTTGTTTGATATACGACTCCTCCGATTCCAGGTAAATTATTTTATATTTTTTCAGTAAAGAAAAATAGGAAATACATGGAAGATGTTGTAAATCAATTAAAAGCGCTTCCTGCCCACTTTCAATATTCATCGAGTTGTTTTTTAGTTAATCTACAATTAATCCAATTATCAAAGAATTTGGTTCCATTTTTCTTATAAAAATTAATAGCGGGTTCGTTCCAGTCAAGGACCTGCCACATGAGACGGTTTGTATTTTCCTCCCTTGTAATCTCTACAATTCTATCAAATAACTTCTGACCTATGCCCTTCCCTCTCCAACTTTCTGATACTACCAAATCCTCCAGGTAAAGGCATCTGCCTTTCCAGGTTGAATACGCTATATAATATAAGGCCATTCCGATAATCTCATTGCCCGACTCGGCAATAATAAATTTATAGATAGAGTTTTCCCCAAATCCATCTGCTAACATTTCTTCTTCAGAATTCTCCAGTTCATGAATAGATTTTTCATAATCAGCTAATTCTTTGATAAGTCCAAAAACAGCTTTTATATCCTTTTCATTCCCTTTTCTAATCTTAATTTCCACTTTTCTTTAGTTTTCAAATTTGAATTTCAAATAATTTATCTTAAATCCTTTTTCGGAAAACATGTTTTCATACCTGGTTTTTATCCCGAAATGTTCTTCAAGCAAATCTGAATTATACAAATCCTTTGTGTATGTCAGATCTTTAATTCGGGTTTCTTCAAGTACTTCCAGGGTATATTCAAACAATGGCAGACTATCCGTTTTAAATCGAATCCAACTATCTTCTTTCAGGATATTTTCATATATATTCAGATATCGGGGGTGGGTAAGTCGTCTTTTCTCATCTCTTGACCGGGGCCTTGGGTCGGGAAAAACAATCCAGATTTCATCCACCTCATTTTCCTCAAAGAAATTTTGTAGTGTCAATATCTGACATCTTAGAAAAGCTACATTATTTAAATTGTTATTAATGGCCACCGTACTTCCATTAAAAATTCTATCTCCTTTTACATCTACACCAATGAAGTTTTTTTCAGGAAAAACATTGGCCATTCCCGTAGAATATTCCCCATTTCCACAAGCCAGCTCTAATACTATTGGATTATCGTTATTAAAAACCTTATTATTCCAATTGCCTTTCACCTGTTCATATATAGGCTTTCCCGGCTCAATAACATTATTTCGTTTATTATTCTCTTCAAATTTGGCTAACTTTCTTCTGCTCATCTAATATTAAAATTCTAATCCTTCTTAATCATTTACTTTTTTATCCTGTAAATCCCGATAAACTTGACAAAAATACCTGTTTTTACCGAAATCCATTATTCCCAAGGAAACCATTACAGGAATTCCGCCATACAAACTGATATTTTGTCAGTAAAAGATGGCAGCGCCTTATTTTTGTATTAAATTTCATTAAAAAATTCAGTTGAATAAATAAGGCAAATGGTAACCGAAGAAAATAAATTGAGTAAAATCATTGTGGTAGGAGATCGTGTATTGATAAAGCCTAAAACTCCTACTGATAAAACCAAATCAGGACTATTTCTTCCTCCTGGTGTACATGAAAAAGAAAAAATACAAAGTGGCTATGTGATTAAAGTAGGGCCTGGTTATCCGCTTCCTCCACCATCCGATGAAATGGATGAACCATGGAAAGCTAACAATGAAAAATTAAAATATATGCCTTTACAGGTGGAAGAGGGCGATTTGGCCATATTTTTACAAAAAGGTGCATTCGAAGTGATTTATGAGGGAGAAAAATATTTTATTGTTCCTCAACATACTATTCTGATGGTAGAACGCGACCCTGAATTGTTTAGCTAAAATTTCCGGATTCAAATCTTTTTATTTCAATAAAAAAATCCCAAAGCCTTTTAATGGTTTTGGGATTTTTTACACAGGTTGACCCTGGGTAACCAAAGGCAATTCCAAAAGAAATGTTGTTCCGGAGCTTTCTTTACTTTCAAACCCGATTTTCCCATTTATTTTTTCAGTAAGCAAACGTACAATATAAAGGCCTAATCCAGTGGAGGGTTCGCCTGCGGTTGGCTGAGCGGATAATTTCTGAAATTTACCAAAAACCTTCTCCTTATCACTTTCTTTAATGCCAGGACCACTATCAATTACTGCTATGGTCAAGGTGTTGTGATTTCGATTTGTTTTAATTTTGACTTCTGAATTGGGAAAACTAAACTTGATGGCATTGGAAATTAGGTTATCAAGAATTCTTGTCAGGATATCTTTGTCTGTAAAAATTTCATTATCACCATGGGTGTGCAACGCAATTTTTATTTTTTTCACAGAGGCTACCTGTTCAAATGAAGCAGCAATACTTTTCAAAAATTGTTCAACTGATAAAGCCTCCTGCTTAATCTGAATATCTTTATTTTCAAGAATATTCATCTCCAACAAATCATTTATCAAATGATCTCCCCGTGACACTACCTGTTTAATTTTTTCAATATAATTTGAAAAGCTTTTCTCTGAATGGCCTTCAATAGAGATTAATTCTACCAAACCTTTTATCTGATTTAAAGGAGCCCGGAGGTCATGCGCCACAATATGCATAAGCGTATCCTTTTCTCGGTTAAGGTTGGAAAGAGCTTCATTTCTGGCAAATAACTCAGCATTTTGATCACCTATCTCTTCACTTTGCATTTCGAGTTCTTCCTTCTGACTTTGGATTAATTTGTTTTTAGCCAGCAAAACCTTATTAAACCGATGCTCCCTTTTGTTAACTTTTAGTAGAAAAAAAATAAAAATTCCTACTAAAATTAAAATGGATACGCCCGCAAAAACCGTTACCCTCTGTCTCTTAATTTGTTCATCTTTATAAAGGTTTTCCTGCTTGAGCCTGTTATTTTCCATTTCTGATTGTGCCAATTGAAATTCTGTTTCCAGTTTTTCAATTTTTCTAGCCTGTTCTTCACCAAGCAAACTGTCGTTATAAATGAAATAAAAGCCCTGGTATTCCAAAGCTTTTTGATAATTGCCAACTCCTTTATAGGCTTTATTCAGCACTCCACTTGCCCCGGCAATAAGTTGATTACTACTCAACTGTTTCGCCTGTAAATAACCTTTTTCCGCAACTTCAATGGCTTTTCTATATTGCTCCATTTTCAGAAAATAATTTCCCAGGTCAATATTAGTGGAACACTCACCCCACAAATAATTTATTTCAAGGGAATACTCTAAAGCTTCATTTAAATACAAAAGAGCCTCATCCATTTTCCCCTTCAATATGGACACTTTCGAAATCGAATTAAGAGCATACACTAGACCTTTTAAATTCCCCACTTCCATTTGGATCTGGTAACTCTGCATAAACTCACTCAAGGCCCTTTCAATATCATTTTTTTCCATATAAATCCTCCCGAGGGAATTCTTTATATACCCCATTCCTTCTTTATTGCCAATCCTGGATTGCATATCATAGGCCTTCAAATAATATTTTTCTGATTCTTCATAATTCTTAAAATTAAAATGAACAAGCGCAATATTGGTATAGGCATCTGCTACTCCCCATTCATCCTGTATTTGCTCACTATAATCCAAAAATTTTTGTTGACATTTGAGTGCACTTGAAAGTTCCCCCTCATATATATAAACCAATCCCAGGTAGTTATTCGACTTTGCAAGACCAAAGATATAATCCTTTTCTTCACTTTGAGAAAGGCCTTTTTTAATTAACTCCATACCCTCCAAATGATCTCCGAAAAGGTATAAATTGAATCCTTTGACCAAATTCACCCTTATTTCTCCTATGAAATAATTACTTTCCCGGCTAATTGCCATAGAAAAATCCGCATACCTCACAAAGGAATCTTTGTAACTATTCTGATATAATTCGGCAATTTTTAAATAAAGATCAGCTTTCAGGCTATCGAATGGAGCATTTTCAACTTTACCAAGCAAGTCTTTTTTACTTGACTCAATAAAATCTGGCTGAGAGAATCCGGGAATTCCCTGAAGATAAATAAGGATAAAAAATAGCTTAAAAACATCTTTTGGCATACTTCAAACTACAAGTGATATTTGAGAAAAGCAAAAAGAGTTTAAAGAATTTCCCACTAAAAAACTTTCCATTAAGCATTTCATTTTCACTGAAAAAATCATGAGCAAAGGTCCTGTTTGAAAGCCGAAAATTTGGACGAAATTCAACAGCAAAAAACTCTATTTGATCTTTCTCCACATAAATATAGGTAAATTAGAGAAATTATTTTTTCCCAGTTTCATGATTTCTGTTCTGCTCACTGAGTATAATATTTACATATAAATTATACATGGAAAACTCATGAAATTTTATTTTGAGCTACATGGCCTTTTCAAACTTTTTTTTCCTCCTAAGAAGAATTCATATCCCAAAATAGAAAAAAGGATTAAAATAGAATTTCTCCAGAAATTTTAATTTTTTGGAATCAAAATAAGCCTATTTCCTTTTTCCAATTACTTTCATAATAACTACCTTTGAATTATCACCTAATCGGTGAGAAAAAAATCCTGCAGGTTAGACTAAACTTTTTAACACTTTAACCTGAATACTTAACTTATAGAAAGGGCTGAAAATTGGATCTGCTGAGAATAGAAAATGTAACAAAAAGATATGCCGGCCATACCGCACTGAAAAATATCAATATTTCAATTCCTGAAAAAAGTATATTTGGTTTACTGGGACCTAATGGAGCTGGAAAAACATCATTAATCCGGATAATTACCCAAATTACCGGTGCGGATGAAGGAGAGATTTTCTTCAGAGAAGAAAAATTGCACCCCAGGCATGGTTTAAAAATTGGTTATTTGCCAGAAGAACGGGGGCTTTATAAAAAAATGAAAGTTGGGGAACAATTGATTTACCTTTCAAGACTAAAAGGATTATCTCTGGCAGAGGTAAAGCAAAAACTACCCTATTGGATTGAGAAATTTGAAATAAAATCCTGGTTAAATAAAAAGATTGAAGACTTATCGAAGGGAATGCAACAAAAGGTTCAATTTATTGCCACGGTACTTCATCAACCAGAATTAATCATTCTTGATGAACCATTTTCAGGATTTGATCCCATCAATGCCAACCTGATTAAGGATGAAATTCTCCAGCTGAGGGAAAAAGGCTGCACCATTATTTTCTCCACTCACCGAATGGAAACAGTTGAAGAACTTTGCGACCATCTGGCCTTAATCAACAAGGCGGAGAAAGTGTTGGATGGAAAAAAATCAGAGATAAAAACCCAATACAAAACCAATTTATTTGAGGTGGAAACCAACCAGCCAGTTCTGGAAATGGATTTATCAAATTCCTTTTCGTTACAGAGTTCCGAACAAAACGAAATTGGCTGGTACAAAAGCCTGATCAGAATAAATGGAAGCAGCTCTAACGAACTGATCAATAGCCTTATACCCAAATTCGAAATCCATTCCATAAAAGAAATCATTCCCTCCATCAATGATATATTCATAAAAATGGTGAAGGAAGGTAATGGAAATTCTTTAAACTCCTGAAGAATTATTCCCAGCTCCTAAAATGAGTTCAGCCAGCATAGGAGACTTTTTATTCTGGTAATCTTTCATCATACTTAAAATATGATTGAGCATTTTGATAGCATCCACTATATGTGCGCCTTTATTTAACATCACACACTCCGCTCTTTGGGACATGGCCGCATCTGAAATTTCAGCCCTGGAAGGCAACCCTTTTTTGGCAAGGCTCTCCAAAACCTGAGTAGCCCAGACCACCGGAACATGGGCGGCCTGGCAGAGAGAGAGAATCTCTTCCTGTATCCTGGCCATATTTTCCCAACCACATTCTATAGCCAAATCTCCCCTGGCGATCATCACACCAAGTGGATAAAACTGCATGGCAGTCAGTAAAATTTCAGTAAGATTATTGAAGCCAGCCTGAGTTTCTATTTTTAAAATGATGCCCAGTTTATCTTTGGCATTCAACTTTTCAAGTTCTGCAATTAATTCCTCTACATCTGCTTTAGAATTTACAAAGGAAAGGTTAACCACATCAGCATGCTCAGCTACAAAAGGCAAATCAGATTTATCTTTAGCAGTCAGCCCACTGATTTTCAAATCACTATCGGGTAAATTTATACCTTTATCTGCCTTTAGTTTTGCTCCGCCTTCTTTAGCATAGGTAATTTTCACCACCAGCTTTTCAGCATTCGCCTGGTGAATAATTCCTTCGATCTTTCCATCGTCAAAAAGGATTCGCTCTCCTTCTTTCACAAAATCAAATACTTCTTCTGAAGTACAGGAAATATGAGCATTTTTTAACAGGTTGCCATCTTCATCAAATTCCGCAGGTTTACCGGGAATTTTCTCTTTGTGAATAATAAATAAATCTCCAATATTTAAAAGGATTTTTTGCTGAATTGGAGGAAGTTCTCCCACCTGTGTTTCCGAAACTTCATCATTCTTCTCCAAAAAAAGAAGGGTTCCTGTTTCAATGTAGGCAGCATCGTAACAATTGGCAAGCTTCCACAAACCGGAAGTTCCTACAATTTTCAGTTGTCTTTTTTTATTTCTTGTATCCGTAAAAACAACCTTATCGTTTTCTTCGAGATTTTTTAGCCATTCCTCATTTACTAAAATAAAGTTTTCGGTTTCTTCTGGCAAGTCATGCCCTTCGGGAATTAACCATATCTGCGCGGGATTAATCACCCTACCATAGTCATCCCTTTCTGGCTGGCATTTAATCACCTTGGGACCTGGAAGAATTTCTCCGGTTCTAATTTTTGGGCCTCCCAAATCCATACAAACCTTGCATTTTCTCCGCACTTTAGCAGAAGCCTCTCGTACATTTTCAATCATTTGTGCCCATTCCACCTCTGAGTCGTGTGCACAATTTACACGAGCACTGTTCATGCCCAGTTCAACAAATTTTCTCACCAAATCGGGATGCTGTGCGGCTTCGCTAGGCTGGGTGACCATTATCCTTACCCTTCGTCCTTTTGTTCGATACCCCAAAAGATTTTTAGTATTCCTATTGAGATACTTATTCCCCTTTTTTATGGATATTCTTGATTTTACTGATTTTAATTTCTTTTTTTTAATGAAACTTTCCAACACCCTTTTGATAATGTCAATACTGGCCATCACATGAGCTTCAGCCTTGCCAAGCCTCGACAAACCAAGGTGAGCAAGTTTTTCCTGTAGTTCCCTGATGTCATTTTGTCGCAAGGCTCTGTAATGCAATAGATTTAAAGCGCTTTCTTTAAAGGAGGGATGGACTTTTTCCAGATAGGGTTTATACTTTTCTTCTAAAATCTCGGCTTGTTCCCGGATATTATCCAGTTGCTCAAGCATCCATAAAATTTCTAGCTTTTTAATTTTCATGCCCCGGAAAGGTTGGTCTTTTTTCGAAACCGAAAATTAAATATTTTACGACATAATTAAGATGGAAATGTAAAAACTTTAGATTAAATTTTGCAGTCCTAAGGGCAACCTAGGAACTATTTTTAGATAAAATCGAATAAACTTTTCACTGCCAAGGGTTTTGAAATAGTAAACCCTTCAGCAAGTTCAACTCCCACATGCTGCCCATATTCTTTGGCTCTGGCTTTAATAAATTCCATAAACCCCGGAGTGGAAATAAAGGTCTGGTCACCAGAAACTTGCTCTCCTTCCTGATGAAACTGACTTTTAAAAGCCATTATAGCCGCTTTTTTCTGTTCCCAAAAAGCGGAAATATCTACCACAAAATCAGGCTTTATGTAATTGCTTTGGATATAATGAAAAACATTGGAAGGCCTCCAGGCTTTCTGAATTTCTCCTTCCAGCTCAGTTTCTATTTTTTTCAACCCGCTTAAAAATATGGCATCATTAGCCAGCTTTGCTGCCCGACCATGATCGGGATGACGGTCTTCAATGGCATTGGCTAAAATTATATCTGGCTGATATTTTCTTATTCTTTTTATGATTTCCAACTGATGAGCCTTATTATTCTCAAAAAAGCCATCAGCAAAACCAAGATTTTCCCGACAAGACAAGCCCATAATTTTAGCTGCCTCTGCAGCCTCCTTCATTCTTAATTCAGCGTTTCCCCTGGTACCTAATTCTCCTTTGGTAAAATCCACTATACCCACTTTTTTACCCTGATGAATATGTGATAAAATAGTTCCTGAACAGGACAACTCTGCATCATCCGGGTGAACTGCTAAAACAAGTATATCTAATTTCATTTTGACTGGCTAATTAAATTTTTAGGCGCAAATTCCACTGCTATGGATTATAAAATCAGGATAATAAAAAAGGGTATTATTTAATTCCTTTAAATAGTTAACAATTGTAAACCCAACTGTTCTATTTTGTTAATTTTTGCTTATTTCACGCATAGCAATTTTTATTGCCTAATTTGGTTTATTTGATAAAGCTCTATCTGTTATGATAGAGCTTTTTTTATAAAATCTCAGGAAAATTTTTTATTAAATTCCTTTTCAATAATATCAATTTTTTTAATAGAGGTTCTGGCCCACCTCACTTTCAAATCCAGGATTTCTTCCTCGGTTAATTTCCAGTCTACTTCCGAATCCTTTAATTTATTCATCAGATAATAAAGCGAAATACCAGCACTTACGGAAATATTGAAGCTTTCTGTGAATCCACACATGGGAATGGTCACCGTATAATCAACTTCATCAAAAACTTCCTGGCTTATTCCATTGAGTTCATTTCCAAAAACAAGAGCGATTTTGTGATCAAGAGGAAGATCGTGAAGGCTAATACTTGATTGACCAGGTGAAGTAGCAGCAATTTTATAACCTTTCTTTTTGACTGCAGAAAGGGCTTCTTTAGTGGTGGAGAATCGGTGTAAATCCACCCATTTGGATGCCCCCATCACTACATTTTTATTTACCTTATACCGAGTGCTTTCCTCAATCACATACAAATCCTGAACTCCCAGGCATTCGCAAGATCTCATTACCGCACTGGCATTTTGAGATTGAAATATATTGTCCAGAATAACAGTCAGGTATCTCGTTCTTTCCGATAACACAGAAAGTATACCTTCCTTTCTGTGTTCAGTAAGATATCCAGAGAGGTAATCATATAAGGCTTGGTTTTTCCGGAAATCTGGCATTAAAACTACTTTTCTCCAATTAATATATTTCTTTCTTTTGGTTTATTCACTATCTCCAGAATGCCATTTTTCAGACGCACTATTGGAACAAAGCTATTGTCATTACCATCCTGAAAATTAAAGCCATAAGAAACGGCACCCCTTATAAATTGCTCATCGTGAATCCCATTGGGTAAACCTGTTCCGTATTTCTGCAACATTTTACCAAAAAGCGAAATAGATTCAAAACCTAAATAGGCATAAATAGAAGGTATAAAATTCAACTTTTCCACATAATCACTCTGAAACATTTTTGCCTTTATGCTGTCTTTATCAAAATATCTAGGATAACTGAAAAAGACTTTCATTAATTCCAACTGCTTATAGCTCAGTTGTTCTATTTCCAGCAGATCATTGAAAACCAAAATAGGATTTCTTGATTTTATACTTTGCAAGGCACTTATGGCATTTACACTTACCGCTTTATCCACGGAACTTAAAAACACATGGGGGACACTATCAGAGGCAAGTGGCCCCAGCTTTTCCAGCAGATTTTCAAAAAACTCCGGTGTATATTCAAAAGATTGCACCAATTGCACTACTCCTCCCCTTTCTTCAAGATATTCCTTATATTCCCTGGCTAGTCTTTCATCACTGCTTTTTAATCCATGCAGAATATAGGCCGTTTTACTTTCTAATGAATCTATTGCAAAATCTGCAAGGGCCTTCACTTCGGTGGAAGGAGTAGCCTGAGTAAGGAAAGCAAAAGGGTTTCCGGCAATAAACTTCTTATTGGATGAAACAGGATTGACTATGATTTTTTTGAAAACGCCAGCATAATCAGCTACTAATGGAATGGTATTCGGATATAATGGGCCAAAAATCATATCCATTTCCTCAAAAGAAGGATCACTCAAGATTTTTACAGTGGTTAAACTATCCCTTTTGGTATCGAAAGCAAAAAGATTGAGTTTAATGCCTTGGTCTTTTAATTTTTCAGCTCCAATTTTAATTCCTTCATAGAGGTCTAATACCCGCTGCACATTTACAGGAATGGAATCCATGGTAAAATCCCCCTCCATAAAAGGGAGTAAAACCGCTACGTTATAACTATCTTTATAAACAGGCTCCACTAAAAGGGAATCCTCACTGTTAGCAACTTCGCCATATAAAGGGCTCAACTCTTCAAACAGGGTTTGGTAAGTAGGATAAACCTGAATAGTTAAAAGTTTTTTATAAATTTTTTCTCCAATGATATCATCCTCAAATTTTCTGTATAAAAACTCCAACTCCTCAATAGATTGATCATCAAGCCTGGTTATTAAGAGTTCATTAATATCCTCTTCATATTGCGTACCTTTTATTTTATTGAAATATTCCAAACCACTGTTGAAGGAATTATTATCAAATTCAATCAGTCCAACCAAAAAGTTGACATCATCCATATTTTCCCAGGTAGGATTTTTCCGGATCAACTCAAATAGCGCATCCCTTGATTCTGATTTATTACCATTTTTATAGGCAGAATAAGCATATAAATAAAGCGCATAATCTCTGTAACTATTCCCCTCCTGCACAGCCGCCACCGACTTAAAAACTTCCTTAGCTTGCCCATACTGATGGTTATTCAGGAAAGTTTTGCCATATTCATATTTTTTATAAAGTGCTTTGGATGTTTTGGACTGCCCCAAAACCAGGGACGATATCAGTCCCAATACAGCAATAAGAAGGATTCTTTTAATCATATTATCAGAAAAAAACTTGACTCAGAAAAAATTCATTACAATAGTGCTATAAAAAATTGAGTCAATAAAATAAATTGGACAAAGGCATCATATCTCTGTTAAATATCTCGGCCTGAATACCCAATATTATTCAAATATAAAAATTTTTGCTTCATTGCATCCCAAACCATTGAATCTTCAACAGGTTACAGCAAGAAAAAGCATTATAAAAAACATGAAAAAACCTAACAGGAATTTGCCTATATCCAAATTCCTGTTAGGTTTTGAGAAGCTTACATTATTCCCATTCTATAGTGGCAGGTGGTTTGGAACTAATATCGTATACCACTCTGTTCACACCTTTTACCTGATTAATAATTTTGTTACTAATCTCCGCCAAAAATTTATAAGGTAAATGTACCCAATCAGCTGTCATTCCATCCAGACTGGTTACTGCCCTCAAACTTACTACCTGCTCATAAGTTCTCTCATCTCCCATCACCCCAACCGACTGAACAGGTAATAGCATAGCTCCTGCCTGCCATACATCATCATATAACTTATGGTCTTTTAATCCTTTTATAAAAATGTAATCCACATCCTGTAGAATACGTACTTTTTCACTGGTAATATCACCCAGTATCCTGATTCCTAATCCAGGCCCCGGGAATGGATGCCTTCCCAAAATTTCCTGCTTCACATCCATTTCCTTCCCGACTCTTCTCACCTCATCTTTAAATAGCGTATTCAGTGGTTCTACCACTTTTAACTTCATAAAATCGGGTAATCCTCCAACATTATGGTGAGATTTAATAGTAGCTGAAGGACCTTTTACTGAAACTGACTCAATCACATCAGGATAAATAGTGCCTTGTCCCAACCATTTTACATCCGATATTTGATGAGCCTCATCATCAAAAACCTCAATAAAGGTTTTGCCAATCGCTTTTCTTTTTGCTTCAGGATCCTTTATCCCTTTTAAAGCCTCATAAAATCTGTCCTTTGCATCCACCCCTTTCACATTCAATCCCATATCCTGATAGGAATGTAACACTTCTTCAAACTCATACTTTCTGAGCAGACCGTTGTCTACAAAAATGCAATAAAGATTCTTGCCAATGGCTTTGTGTAACAATACGGCTGCAACTGAAGAGTCAACTCCTCCTGAAAGCCCCATGACTACTTTATCATTTCCTAATTTTTCCTTAAGTTCAGCAACCGTGGAATCTACATAGTGAGCTGGTGTCCAGTCCTGTTCACAACCACAAATATCAACCAGGAAATTTTTAAGAACTGTAAGTCCCTCTTCTGAATGGGTAACTTCCGGATGGAACTGAATTCCATAAGTTTGTTCCTCTTCCACCTGGAAAGCGGCAATTTCCACACTTTCTGTACTTGCAATTTTTTTGAATTCAGGAGGAAGCTCCCGAATGGTATCTCCATGAGACATCCAAACCTGAGAGTTTGCGGTAATATGTCTTAATAGAGGATTTGTATCATTAATAAAACTGAGGTTAGCCCTTCCGTACTCCCTTATTTCAGAAGGAAGAACTTTTCCGCCTGCTTCATGTGCGGTGAGTTGAGCTCCGTAGCAAATACCCAATACAGGTAATTCACCCCGAATAGAGTCCAGTTCAATACTGGGTGCTTCCTTGTCAAATACAGAATGGGGACTACCAGATAGGATAATTCCCTTCACATCCTGATCAATAATGGGTAGATGATTGTAAGGATGAATTTCGCAATAAACATTTAACTCTCTTACCCTTCTGGCGATAAGTTGAGTATACTGCGAGCCAAAGTCGAAAATGTAAATTTTTTCTGCCATGCGCAAAATTAAAAAATTACCTTAAAGTCGGTAATAAAATTTTAATTAAGGCAGAAATAAATATTCAATTCGCTAAATCATTCAGGGCTTCATCGATTTTTTCGTATTGGAAATGATACCCATCTTTCAGAAGCCTGGTAGGAATAACTCTTCTGCTTTTTAGAATTAATTCAGCTTCCGTGCTCATCAAAAATACTCCGATCTTCACCATCCATTCCATAGCCGGGATTCCGATTTTTTGCCGAAAGGCAGCTCTAAATGCGCTCATAAATTCTTTATTAGGAACAGGGTTCGGACTGGAACAATTGTAAATACCCGTGGCCGAGTCATTTTGAATCATCCAATTAATAATCTCTGCAAAATCTTTTTCATGTAACCAACTCATATATTGTGTTCCTTTTCCCTGATGTCCACCCAAGCCTAGTTTTACCAGGTTTTTGAAGGGAACAATCACTCCTCCCGTTTTTCCAAATACCATAGCCAGCCTCATTAAAACCTTTCTGGTTCTTGGAGTATTAATTTGATTAAAAACCGCTTCCCACTTTTCACATACATCTACCGAAAATCCGGTACCAATCTCTCCTGTTATTTCATCCATTGGTCTGTCTTCAGCATGGCGGTAAATAGTAGCAGATGCTGCGTTAATCCAGACTTTTGGAGGCTTTTCACAAGCCAGGATCGCTTTCCCTAAAACAGCTGTTGAGTTTAATCTGGAATCATAAATCTCCTTTTTATTTTTTTCATTGTAGCGACAATCCACTGATTTGCCTGCCAGATTTACAACTGCTAGGGCATTTTCTAATTCTTTTGCCCAATCATCCAAATTCACACCATCCCAATACACATATCTTAAATTTCCATTTGTAGCCTGGGACTTTCTTGATAAAACAACCACCTCCATCCCTTTCCTTAGATAATATTGGATAAGCACCTGCCCTAAAAATGTAAAATATTACGATACTGACCCGTGTAATTACGATAGTGATCCACCCTTTTTTAGCAGCTCTGTAGTTTAGGTTAAAAAATTAGGCTGAGGTTTAACAAATTTACATAAATCATTTCATTTTTCTTTTTCTCAAAGATTCTCCTTTTAATTCGATACGATGGGCAGTATGTATCATTCTATCAAGTAGTGCATCGGCCACGGTACTATCCCCTATGATATCATACCAATTTGCCACTGGGAGTTGTGAACTGATGATGGTGGACCT
>NZ_KB903437.1 GCF_000379765.1 Flexithrix dorotheae DSM 6795 | reverse complement strand
ATTGATGAAAGATATAAAATGTCATCCACGATATTATCTTCCCAAATCCCGGTTTCTACCTGGTATGAACTTATTGGAGAGGGTACACTAGCCGATGCGATTTTAGACCGGATTGTTAACTCTTCTCATAGAATAGACCTGAAAGGAGACTCTCTGAGAAAAGGAATTCTAAAGCAAGATTAATTTTTTTTTTACTAAATTGTACCACACTTTTAAAGTGGCACCCATGAGACCGGAATCACTGGCATGGACCCTCCGAAATAGCCACTATGAATGGGGAGGCTTTTTTATAATGCTTGGATGTTGCTTTCTTTTCATAATCATACTGCTCAATAAAAAGGCCTTGGAAAGACAACTTATCATTTTCAACTCGATTGGAAGTATATTCCTGAGTATCACTATGTTGATTATAATTCAGTTATTGGTATATAGAATATAAAAATTAACCGGCTAAAGATTACAAACAGAAACCCGGAAAAGATAATTAAATTGAAAAATCAGTAAACCAATAAGGAAAACCCTACAATTGGCCCGAGGAAAAATAATATCCAGACGAATATTAATACCGTTTTACCCCAAAAAGATAAATCAAGAATAGGGGGCTTTTGTAGAATAAGCTGAACCTGAGTTAAAATTTTATCTTCCACAGGTGATGCTCTATAAACCTCTGGCCTTATATTAGGGAAAAGAGGCGCTGAATTTCGCAACATTTCATCTCGAATGAGCCAATATTCTTTATTAGAAAGTTCTTCATAATTTTTCTGGTAATCTATTCCTTCTTTAGAAAGTGCTTTCCTGATTTTGATGGTTTTCCGCTGGTAGTTGATTCTTGTCACTATAAATACCGGGATAATCACCAGAATATAGTTTTCAGAATAAATGGCAAAAGCAGTAAACACAAATGCGGAAATTCCCAGAAAAACCGTCTGGATTTTTTGACTGGAATTGAAAAACAGTGTTTCTATTAAATTCCCTCCATCCAATGGAGAAAAGGGAAGTAAATTAAATCCATTCAGGAAAATGAAAATATTGGCGATTTCAATTAGATAATTATTATCGGGAATATCCTTTGCAAAATACCAGATCGCCAAACCAATGATAATTCCCGGAACTGGGCCAGCCAACAAAACAATGGATCGCTGAAATTGGGAAATTTGTTTTTTATCTCCGGTTACCATTGCCCCAAGCAAAGGAATGAAGAACATTTTTACATCATTATAGCCAAAAATTTTCATGGCTAGGAAATGCCCCATTTCGTGGATAAAAAGTACTCCCACCAAAATGAGAATAAAAATTAAATCCATATCGAAAATCAGGTAAAATGCCGCAATAAATATTACCACACTTAAAACCGACTTCGCCAGTGAATTTGGATTTTCCTGTTCTTCTTCCAGTTCTGGTTTTGGAGGAAAAGGATCAAAATACTCTTCCTCCTCATAGCTTTGGTTTTCCTGATCTTCCATTTAAGTAGTAATTCAAAATTAACCGTGTATTATTTTGCCGTAAAAGACTGATAAAGAGATTATTATTTCTCTGAAATAATAGTACCCGGTATGGAGTACCCGGTGTGGAGCACTTGTGCCTATTTCACAGTATTTTCCACCCATTTTCTGGCATTTACAAATGCTTCAATCCATGGGGAAACTTCATCTTTTCTTCCTTTTGGATAATTTGCCCAGTTCCATGGGAAAATTGCTCTTTCCAGGTGTGGCATCATGGCCAGGTGTCTTCCATCTTTCGAAGCTACTGCAGCTGTATTAAAATCAGAGCCATTCGGATTTCCCGGGTAGGCTTCGTAGCTGTATTTCCCTACAATATTGTATTCACTTTCAGCCAATGGCATAGCAAATTTTCCTTCTCCGTGTGCTACCCATAAACCTAATCGGGTATTCGCCAAAGTGTTTAGCATCACCGAATTATTTTCTGGAATATTGATGGTTAAGAATGAAGACTCAAACTTATTAGTTTCATTATGCAAAAGTTTTGTCCTTTCCTGATGCTCCGGATTGATTAATCCCAATTCAATCATCAACTGACAACCATTACACACCCCAAGACTGAGTGTATCTTCTCTTTTATAGAAATTATCAAGTGCGGCTTTTGCTTTTTCATTATAAAGGAAAGCTCCGGCCCAGCCTTTTGCCGAACCTAAAACATCGGAATTAGAAAATCCTCCTACAAACACGATAAAGTTAACATCTTCCAGGTTTTCCCTTCCGGCAATAAGGTCAGTCATGTGTACATCTTTCACATCAAAACCCGCAAGGAACATGGAATAAGCCATTTCCCTATCCCCATTCACCCCTTTTTCCCTGATAATTGCCGCCTTAATTCCCGACTTGGTTTTTCTATCTGCTGAAATTCCTAATTGACTTAATTTGCCGGTAAAATGATTGGGGAATGAGAACTCCAAAGGCTGATTTTTATAATTATCAAACCTTTCCTTTGCTTTCTCCGCTCCACTTTGTTCTCTATCCAGCAAATAAGATGTTTTCATCCAAACATCTCTGAGTTCAGGAATATTGAAATCGTAATCGGTATTTCCTTTTTTCAGTTTAATCGAATTTCCTTCTTCTGGATTTCCAATTACTTTAAAAGCAATTCCATTTTTATTAAGTTCTCCAGAAACTTTTTCCAAGTCATTTACCTGAATAAGAATTCCGGGGTTTTCACTGTAAAGTATTTTTATTAAATCATCTTCAGCAATATCACTCAAATCGATATTCAGCCCGATATTTTTTTCGGCAAATGTCATTTCCAACAAGGCTGTGATCATTCCTCCTGCGGAAATATCATGACCAGCCAAAATCAATTCATCTGATATTAATCCCTGAACAGTATCGAAACAATTTTTAAAATAAGCTGTATCCTTAACAGTCGGCACACTTGTACCCAGTTTATTCACAATTTGTGCAAAACTACTTCCACCCAATTTGAATTCATCTTTAGAAAAATCAATGTAAACAAGGCTGGAATCCCATTCATCAATCAGCACCGGGCTAATCACTTTGTTGATATCTGCCACTTCTCCGGCTGCAGAAATAATCACAGTTCCCGGAGCGTAAACCACATCATCTTTATATTTCTGAGTCATAGAAAGTGAATCCTTGCCAGTAGGAATATTTATTCCCAGATCACAGGCAAAATCACTTACGGCTTCCACCGCTTCATAAAGTCGGGCATCTTCCCCAGGGTTTTTACATGGCCACATCCAGTTGGCACTCAAAGAAACTGAAGTAAGCTTATTAGACATCGGTGCCCAGATGATATTGGTCAGTGCTTCAGCAATGGAATTGATAGAACCTGCAGTTGGGTCAACCAAAGCTGAAACTGGAGAATGCCCAATTGAAGTGGCAATTCCTTTCTTTCCTCTGTAGTCCAGCGCCATTACCGCCACATTATTTAATGGCAATTGCAAAGCACCCGCTGTCTGTTGCTTAGCCACTTTTCCCGTAACCGATCTGTCCACTTTATTAGTCAACCAGTCTTTGCTGGCCACTGCTTCTAACTGTAGCACACCTTCTAAATATTCCCTTAAATTTTCTTGTTGATAATTTAATTCGGCAAACTTGCTTTCCACTGTACTATCATTCATGATAGTTTTGGGTGGCTTGCCAAACATGTCTTCCAATTTCAGGTCTATAGGATTTTCCCCAGTCACATCGTCTTTAAATGTGAAATTCATTTCCCCGGTGGTTTCACCTACTTCATAAATCGGGCTTCTTTCCCGCTCGGCTATTTTTTCGAGTAATTCAATATTTTCTTTTTTAATCACCAGTCCCATTCTTTCCTGCGACTCATTTCCCACAATTTCTTTAGCCGAAAGTGTAGGGTCACCTACTGGTAATTTTCTTAAATCAATTGTTCCTCCGGTTTCTTCCACCAATTCCGATAAACAATTCAGGTGTCCGCCTGCACCATGATCGTGAATAGAAATGATATTATTTTCATCCATTTCCACAAATGCCCTGATCGCATTAAAAACCCTTTTTTGCATCTCTGGATTTGACCTTTGAACGGCATTCAACTCAATAGCATTGGCAAACTCTCCTGTGGCTACAGAGGAAACTGCTCCTCCGCCCATTCCAATTCTATAATTATCCCCACCCAAAACAACTACCTGATCTCCTTTTTCCGGTTTTGCTTTGTGCGCATCTCTTTTTTTGCCAAACCCTACTCCACCAGCCATCATAATCACCTTATCGAAGCCAAACTTTTTATCATTTTCAAAATGCTCAAAAGTTAGTACTGATCCACAAATAAGTGGCTGACCGAATTTATTTCCGAAATCACTCGCTCCATTTGAAGCTTTTATCAAAATTTCGATTGGCGTTTGGTAAAGCCATGGTCTTGCCTCAGTGGCTTTTTCCCATTTCCTATTTTCCTCCAACCTTGAATAGGAAGTCATGTAAACTGCAGTCCCAGCCAAAGGCACACTTCCTTTTCCTCCCGCCATCCGGTCTCTAATTTCTCCACCGCCACCTGTTGCGGCTCCATTAAATGGTTCTACAGTAGTGGGGAAATTATGTGTTTCAGCTTTTAGGGAAATTGTACTTTCAATTTCTTTAGTTTCAAAATAATCTGGTTTATCCTGAGTAGCCGGGGCAAATTGCTCTATTTTCGGTCCCTCAATAAATGCCACATTGTCCTTATAAGCCGAAACTAAAGTATTGGGATTTTGCTTAGAGGTTTTTCTGATAAGATTGAATAAAGAAGATGGTTTTTCTTCTCCATCAATAATGAAAGTACCGTTGAAAATTTTGTGTCGGCAATGCTCTGAATTCACCTGAGAGAATCCGAAAACCTCACTATCAGTTAGTTTTCGGTTTATTTTTTTACTTAAACCTTCCAGATAACCTATTTCATCATCATTTAAGGCAAGTCCTTCCTGTTTATTAAATGCGGCTATATCATCAATATAAATTACCGGGTCAGGTGTTTTATCAATCGTGAAAATTTCCTGATCCAATCCTTTATACAGTCTTTGCAACATGGGATCGAATTTCACATTTTCACTTTCTACTTCGCTAAATTCTTCCACACGGATAATTCCCGCAATACCCATATTTTGGGTAATTTCCACTGCATTGGTACTCCAGGGAGTAATCATTTCCTTTCTTGGTCCAACAAAAAATCCTTTTAAAGAATCTTCCTTTATCAATTCAGCCTCTCCATAAAGCCAGGAAAGTTTTTGAATATCATTCTCGTTTAATCCGTTTTTCGCCTCTGTGACTATTAATTTTCCAGACTGGGATTTAAAAAACAAAATCATTTGAAATGCAGTGGTTTAGATGATGCAATGAATTTGTCGCAAAATTATACATTAAAAGTTATTGAGGCGTAAATTTTTATTGTTGCAGGTAACTAATCCTAAAAATCATTTTTGAGTGATTGATAAAGTTTTTGGAAAAGAGAAAAATTCTTTTGGTAAATATGGTGATTAGTAAAGTTGGGTTTAAAAACTTTTTTGATATTGGTGAAATCTTTAATGTCCTCCAATTCTCCAACCAGGCCTATGGATTTTAGGGAAATAATAGCCGCTCCCATAGCTGAGTTTTCATGACTATCCGTGATCAAAACTTCTTTTCCAAAAACATCTGCCAACATTTGTACCCATTCCTCAGATTTGGCAAAGCCTCCTCCAGCATAAATTCTTTTTATATCACCTGAAACTTCCTCCAATGCTCTGCCAATATCATAAATTCCAAAAATAACTCCTTCCATCACCGCTCTTAAAAAATGATCTCTAGTATGATTGATATTCACTCCAAAAAATACACCCTTCGCATTGGCATCCCAATGTGGCGCTCTTTCTCCCAATAAATATGGAAGAAATATTAAACCATTGGATCCGGGAGCTATTTTAGCTATTCTGTCAATAATTTGGGAATAATCTTTCTTTTCAGGATCCTGATCATCCATGTTTTCGGCAAACCATTTTAAAGCCACTCCGCCATTATTGATGGCTCCACCCAATACATAGTGGTTTTCAGTTAGGATGTAATTAAAAATTCTTTGTTTTTCATCCTTGCCGGAGTTTTTAGCCATCACCCGGATAGCCCCACTTGTTCCAATAGTTACCGCAGCATCTCCTTTCTGAATTGCATTTGCACCTAAATTAGCCAGACAACCATCACTTCCCCCTAAAACAAAAGGCGTTTCTAAGTCTATTTTTAAAGATTCTTTAAAAGCCCTTAAAATTCCTTTTTCATAATGGGTGATGGGAAAAGCAGTAGAAAGTTGACTTTCTGTTATTCCCGCTTTTTCTAAAGCCTTTTCATTCCATTTTAATTCGAAAACATCGAACAAGCCTGTGGCGGAGGCTATGGAATAATCCACAACATATTTACCATACAACCTGAAAAATACATATTCTTTAATGGAAATGAATTTTGCAGATTTTTGGAATATTTCAGGCTGTTCTTCTTGTAACCATGCGATTTTAGCCAAAGGTGCCATTGGGTGAATGGGTGTTCCCGTTTGCTGGTAAATTTCCTTGCCTTCCGAACTGTTTTTAATAGCTTCGGCATAATTTATACTCCTGGTATCTGCCCAAATAATGGCATTGGAAATTGCCTTGCCATCCTTATCCATACAAATAAGGCTATGCATGGCACAGCTAAAACTTGCGGCTAATAATTCTTCAGTTGAAACTACCAGGGCATTTATTCCTTTTACAACTGCCTCAAATATCTCTTCAGGATTTTGTTCGCTGGTTTCTGGATTAGGTCGCAGGGTTTCTAAGGGAAATTCCGTTTTTTCCTGGATTTTCAAGTCTTGAGCAAACCGGATACATTTTACACTGGTCGTGCCAATATCAATGGCAATAAGGTATTTTTTATTTTTCAAAAGGATGGCGAATAGTATTAAAAATCAATTAGCAGCTTTTACTTCAAAATCCCAGGAAATGGCTTCCCACTTAAAAGAGACAGTTCCATCTTTAGCCATTTCAAAACCCATCTGTTCTGTAAGTCCATTTTCAGATTTGGGAACAACTGTTATTCTCAATTGATCTTCTGCTTTATCATAGTCATTATTCCCCCACTGATCCCAGTTTTTATTAAAAATGACTTCCCACTTACTTTCTCCGGGAATAGTAAATAAAGCGTATTTCCCAGCCGGAAGATTTTCTCCATTTACAAGCACGGGCTGATCAATTTCAAAGGTAGTAGCTTCATTTGCCCCGGTTCTCCAAACTTCGTTGTAAGGCACTAAACTTCCCCAAATATCTCTTCCTTTTACTGATGGTGCATGGTAATCTATTTTTACAGTTACACCATTAATGGTTTCACTTACCGATTTTGCAGGGCTAGCTTTTTGACAAGATGATTGGAGAAACAGAATTGAAATAATAAAAATTCCGATTAATTGATTTCTAAAATTAGACATTTGGTTATTGGATTTATTTTTATGATTTTACGAAGCATAATAAAGTTCAACTTCTATTGAATTTGCTGGCAATATAATTATAGAAAATGTTTAATGACGAATATTTTATGAGAGAAGCCTTGAAAGAGGCTAGAAAAGCTTACGATGAAAATGAAATTCCTGTAGGTGCGGTGGTTGTTTGTCAGAACCGTATTGTGGGAAGAGGACATAATCAGAGTATTGCACTGAATGATGCTACAGCACATGCAGAAATGGTTGCACTGAGCAGTGCCAGTAATTATTTAAACTCAAGGTATTTGAAAGAATGTACGCTATATGTTACACTCGAGCCATGCGTAATGTGTGCAGGAGCTAGTTTCTGGGCTCAGTTAGGAGAAATAGTTTTTGGGGCTGCTGATTCTAAAAATGGGTTTAGTAAACATTCAAAAAGTTATTTACATCCTGCCACTTTAATAAAAGGAGGGGTATTGGAAAATGAGTGTCTTGGATTAATTCAATCATTTTTCAAAAATTTAAGGGAAAATAAAAATTCAACGAAATAGAAATTCCTCCAAATTTTACATTCAAAAATTAAAATAATCTTCAAAATAATTATTAAACAGCATTATCGTTATTAGCTTGATTTATACCTAACAGGTATTGGTTTGTATCGAGATACTTTTATAAGTGTCTGATTGATAGGAAGCAAATGTTTCATATTTTCACAAATCATTTTCTTCTTAGAATATATTTTTTAGACTGTACAGGCTTTATCCACCAGAGTAATTTTCTGGTATTTTTTGATAATTTGATAACAAGAGCCTGTCAAATTCAATTTTTTTAATGAATCATCTAAATCGATTAATCTTCGTTTTAATGCTTTCCAGTTTAATTTATTCCTGTAAAGGACTAAAGCAAAATGTGCTATTTGCAACCGATGAGGCCATAAATGCAGATAAATTTAAACTTTCCTTAGAACAGACCATATCTACTTATAAAATTCAGCCATTGGATAGAATAGCCATTTCCGTTTTTACCAATGATGGCGAAAGGCTGATTGACCCTAATAAGGAATTTGAAATTGGAAAGGAATTACCCCCTGACTTAAACACACCAGGGTCAAATTCCCAAACCAACCAGATTGCAATGCAGGAATATACTAATGGAAAGGAAAACTTCTCTATTTCTGCAAATAATTCTACTCCAACTTCTTACTTGGTTAATGAAAAGGGATTTGTTCAATTACCATTGATAGGTAATATAGAGTTGGAAGGCAAAACACTGGAGGAAGCCAATAATTTACTGGCAAAGAATTATGAAAAGTTTTATGAAAAACCATTTGTGGTTACTCAATACCTTAATAAAAGGGTGGTGCTAATGGGTGCATTAGGGGACAGGGTTTTACCAATTAGAAATGAAAACATGACTTTGACTGAGGTTTTGGCACTTGCCGGAGATGTTCAGTTAAAAGCCAAACCTGATAAAATAAGGTTAATTAGAGGCCCCTGGGACAATCCAAGTGTAAAATTAATCGATCTTTCTACTATTGCTTCTTTTAAGGATGCAAATGTAATCATTGAACCCAACGATATAATTTACGTGGAATCTAGAAGAAAGCTTAACCCCGAGTTGGTGCAGGATATTAATGCGATTATTACCCCAATCGCCACACTTACTACCCTTGCACTTACCTTATTATTATTTGTAAGGGAATTAGATAAATAAGCATTTCCCAAAAGTTTCTGAGACACTTTGGATCTCAGCTAAACATTTGAATTAAAAAATAAAGTTAGTTACAATTAGCTTATAAAAAGGGGATAAGGATCCTATGATGTCAGATAACAGAATTAAACATATAGCTCTGGAAGAACCCGATGAGAATGAGGCACTAAATTCATTCGATTTTAAAAAATTTCTCTTTCTCACAAAAAAAAGTATTTGGGGTTTCATACTCATATTTTTAATATGTGGATTGGCGGCATTTTTATTTCTTCGTTATTCAAAACCTGTATTTGAAGCCAATTCAGTCTTAAAACTTGAATTTAAAAGTTCAACTCAAATGCTTGAATTGGAGGTTGATCAATTCCAAAGTGGGATTGATGCCATCAATATGGCGGGTGAAATTGAATTAATAAAATCAAAGTTAATTTTTTCCAATGTAATTGATCAGGCTAATTTAAGGATTAGCTACCATTCGGTAGGGGAAATTTTAAGCGATGAAAAATATTTGGGAGGCCCTTTTATTGTGGAAGGAGAATTAAAAAATGATCTGCTTTATAATACTCCTATTTCTCTTTCATTGATTAGCCCAAAGTCCTTCAGGCTGGAATATAAATTGAATAAGACCGAATTCGCTGAGGAATTTGAATTTGGGGAGTGGATTAAAACCAATGATCTGGAAATTAAAATTGAGTCCAGAGGTTGGGATGATGAAATTCTTAATGATCCGGATTTTTACTTTATTTTTCACAACGATTCCTATTTATACAATTACCTGAATACCAACCTGGACGTCACCGTAGAAAACCAGGTAGCAAATACCATTAGAGTTTCATTTAAGGAACATAACCCTAATAAGGCCGTAGCGATTGTTAATGCAGTAAATGATACCTATTTGGTAAAGACAATAGAAAACAAGAATAAAGTTTACGAACAATCTATTGATTATATAGACAAGCAGTTGTTGTTAGTAAGAGATACGCTCGATTATTTTGAAAAAGAGCTTAAAAAGTATTCTTATAAAAAAGATGAGGAATCAAAGTTCATTAACTACACTGAAGTTTATAATAAAATAGATGATTTACAAAACCAGAAAATTGAATTAAGCTTAAAAAACACACAGTATAAAAATATAGCGGATCTTATAAAAGCAGATTCCAGTTTAATTCATATTAGTATTGCCTCTACTGTGATAGATGACCCCTCCTTAACCAAAACCATTGAAAACATGTTGCTGGTTAAAGAAAAAGCAGAAAGAATCAAAGGCTATTACAAAAAAGAGACAGAAGCAAGAAAACGTAGTGAAGAGGATATTCAGAACCTTTATCAAGAATTATTAATGCTGGTTGAATATAAATATGAGGCGGGTTTAACTCAAATTAATCGGATTCAAGCCAAAATAAGGGACCATGAAAACTCCATAAAATCTAATCCTCAGGTTGACTCTGATTTTAATAAGCTCAACAGGTATTATTCTTTTTATGATAAAATTCTGAATACGATTCAAAATAAAAAAATTGAAATAGGGATTGCCAAAGCCAGTACAGTTTCAAATTTCAGAACTTTGTCCCCAGCAAATGCTTCAGGTGCCCCGATATACCCGATTCCCGGACTGGTCTATTTGCTTACTGTGGTTATTGGTTTTGTTTCCAGTATTGGACTGGTTTTAATCAAATACCTTATTCATAATAAAATCAATGATATCAAGGAAATAGAAAGACTTACATCAGCTCCAATTTTAGGTTTAGTTCCCAATTACAATATGGGAGGATCTGAGTTTTCCCAACTTGTTGTTCATAGAAATCCCAAGGCTTCAATTAGTGAGTCTTTTCGGTCCATCAGAACTAATCTTGATTTTTTAGCAGGAAACAGTAAAGGAAAAAACAGGATTATTTCACTCACCTCCACTGTAAGTGGGGAAGGCAAAACCTTTGTTGCACTTAATATTGGAGGAATAATCGCTTTATCAGGAAAGAAAGTAATTATTCTTGATCTCGATTTAAGAAAGCCTAAAATCCATATGGCTTTCGAAAAAGAAAACACAAAGGGTATTTCTACCCTATTAATAGGCAAAAACTCTCTTGAGGAATGCATAGGAAGTACGGGTTTGGAAAACCTGAACTATATTTTGGCTGGTCCTGTTCCACCTAATCCTGCTGAACTTTTGATGTCCTCAGAATTTGAAAATCTGCTGGAGAGATTAAAAACAGCTTACGATGTTATCATTTTTGATACACCACCTGTGGGTTTGGTTACAGATGGAATCATAGCCATGAAAAAAGTGGATATCCCAATTTATGTGGTTAGAGCAGGGGTTTCAAAAGTTTCATTTTTGGAAAATGTAAATAATTTGAAGGAAGTAAATAACTTTAAACATTTATCAATTATCTTAAACTCTGTGGATACAACCAATAGTTATGGGTATGGAGAATATGGATATGGGTATGGCTACGGCTATGGATATGGCCATAATTACGGATATTACGAAACTGAAAATATCAGTTGGTGGAAAAAATTAATCAGGAGGAAAAAATAATGTTTTCATTTTTTAAGAAGAAAGAATCACCAAAAGCAGTTGAACCAATCCAAAAAATTAAAGTTGACATGCATTCCCACTTATTACCCGGGATTGATGATGGTGCAGGGAATATTGAACAATCATTGTTTTTAATTCGAAGATTTATTGACCTTGGATATAAAAAGCTTATTACAACTCCGCATGTAATGAGTGATTTTTACAGGAATACACCTGAAATAATTCTGGGTAAATTGGAAGAAGTAAGGGCAGCCATAAATGCAGAGGGCCTGGATATTCAAATAGAAGCTGCAGCGGAATATTATTTGGATGAATTTCTGATTGAGAAGCTGGAAAATAATGAACCCTTACTCACTATTGGCGGGAAATATTTATTATTTGAAACTTCTTTCATCAATCCATGCTCCCAACTTTTACATGCTGTATTTTTAATGCGATCTTCAGGTTATATACCGGTACTGGCACACCCTGAAAGGTATACATATTACTTTCCAAAATATAATGATCTTGTGTATCTGATAGATAAAGGAGTAAAATTCCAACTAAATATCAGTTCTCTAACCGGGTATTATTCAAAACAATCGAAAAAGATTGCCGAAAAACTTATAAAAGATAAAGCAATTTCTTTTTTAGGAACGGACTGCCATGCTCCCAAACATCTTGATCAATTTAAAAAAGCTGAAATATTACCCACCTTTCATGAGGCCTTAAAATTAGATTTATTAAACAACTCACTTCTAGATTAAAAACCTTTATTTTGCAAGGAAGTTCATATCATATTGTTGAATGAGATCTAGAGGAGTCTTTACCTTTAGATAATCCTGTCCCAAAATGATTGGGGACATAGAATATTAAGAAAAGTATGGTTTATTTCATTATTGGATGTAATGGGTTGGTTGGAAGTTACATTGCCAGGGAAATTTTAAAAAATGGAGGCAAGGTAAAGGCATTGAAAAGAGAAGAAAGTGACATGAGCATGGTAAAGGATATTGCTTCCCAAATTGAATGGATACCCGGTGATTTACTCGACATTGTTTCCCTTGAGGAAGGTATTGTAAATACTGATTATGTAATTCATGCCGCAGGAATGGTGTCTTTTAATCCTAATGATGCTAAAAAACTTTTCAAAATTAATGTGGAGGGAACAGCCAATGTGGTCAACAGTTGTTTGCGGTATCCGGTTAAAAAGTTATTATTTATCAGTTCCGTGGCTGCTATTGGAAAAAATAGTCGTGAAGAAATAATTGAAGAAGGGAATAAATGGGAAAATGACAAAGTAGTGACTACTTACTCACTTACAAAATATTTGGCCGAACAGGAAGTATGGAGGGCTATTGAGGAAGGACTGGATGCAGTAATCGTTAATCCTTCTATTATTTTTGGAGTAGGAAACTGGAAAAAAAGCAGTCTTAAATTAATTGATTATTTGTGGAATGCGCCAAATTATTTTCCGGTTGGCCTCGCCAATTATGTGGATGTAAGAGATGTAGCCGAAATTTCATTTAAATTATTAATTTCTGACATCAAAAACGAAAGGTTTATTTTAAATTCAGGCTCAACGCTTTATAAAGACTTATTTGAAAAGATATCAGTTTTACTGGATAAAACACCTCCTCAAAAAGTATTAAAACCATGGTTCGGAATCTTCATTTCTTATATTGACTGGTTTTTTTCATCTATTTTTAGAAGAAAACAAAAAATCACGAAAGAAATGATCATAAGCTCTTCTGACCGTGTGAAATATAGTAATCGGAAAATTTCTAATACCTTAGGCATTAATTTTAAGGACATTAACGAAACCCTGGAGTGGGTTTGTAAACACTATGTAAATTTCCGTTTGAAAAAAGAATTTTAATATTCCTAATTAAAATTTAGTTTTGTAGTTTAGGTATAAGGAAGGAATTGAAGGGTTTACCAATGTCAAACTAATATGTTTGGACTTTAATGGCAGAAAATACTAATAAGGATAATGATTTAAAGGTTGCGTTGAGAAGGTTTGAGAAAATGCTTCAGACAAATGAAACCTATTTTTTTGATCTTAGTGTTTATGAGCAATTAATTGAACATTATTTCAGCTCAAATCATTATTCAAAAGCAATAAAAGTTTGTGATATCGCAATTCTGCAATATCCCTATTCTACGGAATTGTTCATTAGCAAGGCTAATATACTTTCCTATTCGGGAAATTATGAAGAAGCATTCAAAGCCTTGGAGTGTGCAGAAAATATTCAGCCTACAGATCCGGAAATCATTCAGCTGAGGGGTCAACTTTATTCTATGGCAGGAGAGCATCAATTGGCAATCGAATGCTTTGAGCAGGTATTACCAATTATTGATGATAAGTCTCATGTTTATCACAACATAGGATTTGCCCTTCAATCTATAGAAAAATTTGAGGAAGCTACCCAATACTATGAGCAGGCAATTGAATTAGACATGGGGAATGAGGATGCAGTGTATGAGCTAATTTTTTGTCTTGAAACTATTGGTGAGCTGGAAAAAGGCATTAAGTTCTTCAATAGATTTATTGATAAAAATCCCTATTCTGCTATTTCCTGGTACAACCTGGGAATTTTATATGAGAAGCTGACTGATTATAAAAAAGCTGTATGGGCATTTGACTATGCCGCCTTAATTGACCCTCAGTTTGTTGAAGCTTATTTCCACCTGGGAAATGATTACATAAACCTTGAAGATTATGAAAATGCCTATAAAGCTTTTGCTAAAGCTTTAGAATTTGAAGGGCCTTCAGCAGAAGTTTATTGTAGTTTGGGAATCTGTAAAGAAAACCTTAAGGATTACGATGAGGCCCAAAAGTTTTATAAAAAAGCTTTGGATGAGGATGAAGAATGTGATGATGCCTGGTTTGGGATTGGCAATTGCCTTGGCTTGAAGGAAAAGTGGTTTGAAGCAGTTCATTTTTTGCAAAAATCAGTAAAGCTTAACCCTTATAATGATGAATATTGGCTGGTATTGGCAGATATGGAATTTAAACTGGGTAACGAGCTTTCCGCCCTGGAAGCCTTTGAAAGAGCAGGAGAATTAAACCCCACCAACCCTGAAGTTTGGCTTAAATGGTCCCTTGCTCATTTCGTAAAAAATAACATTGAAGGGGCTATTAATATCATTAATGAAGGACTTAGTGAACTTCCCGATAATGTAGATCTAATATACAGAGCCTGTGGTTATAATTTCGTAGCTGGTAAATATACTATAGCCAATAATCTATTAGAAAGTGGATTAATATTAGATTTTGACAAACACACCCTCCTTTTCGATTTTTTCCCTGATCTTCAAATTCAAAAAACCTTATTGAAGATTATCAACAACTTTAAGAAATAATATCAAGCGATAATTTTAAAAATTTAAATCTGAATTTTACTGACTAAAACATTGAAATCTATTTAATTGTATTTTTTAATGATTTTTTATAACTATAAATAGCAATGAATTATTTTTTAACAAATATCCCTGAACGAACAAACAAACCCAGGAACGAAGGATTCACCATGGTGATGGATAAAGGATTATCCTTAAGGGAAGTTGAAGATTTATTGGAATCTTCCGGTCACTGTATTGATATTGTTAAATTGGGATGGGCTACTTCTTTCGTTTATCCAAAATTAAAGGAAAAACTAGCCATTTATAAAGAAAATAATATCCCTGTTTATTTGGGCGGAACTTTATTTGAAGCTTTTATAGTAAGAAATCAATTTGATGAATACCGAAAAGTATTGGACAAATTTGGATTGTCTCATGCGGAAGTTTCTGATGGATCAATTGAATTGCCACATGAGAAAAAATGTGAGTATATACAGAAATTATCTGATCAGGTTACTGTATTGTCTGAGGTTGGTTCGAAGGATGCTGATAAAATAATTCCCCCTTATAAATGGATAAATCTCATGCAGCATGAGCTTGAAGCTGGAGCCTGGAAGGTAATTGGGGAAGCCAGAGAAGGAGGAAATGTTGGCCTTTTTCGTGGTACTGGAGAGGTGAGATCCGGACTTGTTGAAGAAATTTTAACCAAAATTCCTTCTGAAAAAATCATTTGGGAAGCTCCAATTAAAGAACAACAGGTTTGGTTTGTAAAATTACTTGGCGCAAACGTAAATTTGGGAAATATTGCCCCAAATGAGGTTATTCCATTGGAAACAATAAGATTAGGCCTAAGAGGAGATACCTTTGATTTATTTTTATAAACCAAAGGTATCGGAATCTTTTATGGTTTTTGTTTTTTAAACCTTTTTCTGTTGTGTCTCCAGTCTAGGAAATAACCTGCCATTGGAAAAAGTGTGCTTGCAATTACTATAAATATTATAAAAGCTACTTTACTGTTCATTTTATTATTATTTATTTTTTTCCCTATCTATTTTTATTGCATTAACATCCTGCCACTTTAAAGTGTTCAGCATATGCACCATATCAATTTTAACATATTCAATAATTGGTTTTAGGGAGTCATTTTTAGTGGCTGTAGGGAAATATAATGCAGCCCTGAAAAAGTTTTCGGTGGAATCTGTAGCATAAAATTGAAACTGGCTGGGAACATCCCCCTCAAGTTCAAAAACCACAGCGGTAATTCCATTTGGAGTTTTGGTTACGTAATCGTCAATTGCTGTGGCTTTCACGTGATGCTTGGTCGTTAGTCTGTGAGAATCATTTGAAAGTTCTATCAAAGAATCAATATTATTATTCACAGCTTTATAGGAAATGGTGAGTTTAGCTTCATACTTTGGGTAAAACACTTCAATCCAGTAAGGCTCAGTCATAAAAGAACTATCCGGAATTACCTGTGCATGCTTAGAATATTCAAAGCTATAGGGATATCCTAAAGACAAGGTCTCATATTCATGGGTAGGAAGTTCAATCCTGTGAAAACCTCTCGGTTTAGGCAAATAAACAGGATCTCCACAGCTGTTTAAGACTAAAGTAGTAAATAGTAAAAAAATAATAATTCTAATCATACTAATCATTTAGCTATTTTAAGATGCTCTCATTTCTAATGCCCCTCAAATAGTCTAAAGTTTAAATCTTTTTGAAAAATTATTATGGGCAATTGAAAATTTATTGATTGGAAATGGCATTAATGTTTTCATCTTTAATAAAAACCCTTACCCTTTTTATTCTCTTTTTATCTACCGAAATTGCTGTAAACACATAATTTTTGAACTCTATCTTTTCCCCAGCAGTAGGTAATTTACTAAAAAGCTCAAGTAATAACCCACCAACAGATTCACTTTCCCCTTTAGCCTCCGTAAATTCTGTAGAATCAATATTTAAAACTTTATAAAAATCATTGAGGGACATTTTTCCCTCAAAGGTATAAGTTCTGTTATCAATTTTCTTATATCCTAAATCTTCCTCATCATCGAATTCATCATTAATTTCACCCACAATTTCTTCAATAATATCTTCCATTGTGATTAAACCCGAGGTACCCCCGTATTCATCAACTATAATGGCCATATGTACCCGCATTTGTTGAAAATCCTTCAACAATTCATCAATTTTTTTCGATTCAGGAACAAAAAAAGTATCTCTTTTTATTAAATTCTGCCAATTAAAATTCTCATCCTGCTCTACAAAAGGCAAGAGTTCTTTTACATACAGAATACCTTCAATTTTATCTATGGTATCCTGGTAGATTGGTATTCTGGAGTAAGAGGTTTTATTCACTTCATCTAGCAATTGATGGAAATTATCTTCTATTTCAAAAGCTGTGATATCAATTCTGGATTGCATGACCTGTTTCACCGTCTTTGAACTAAAAGAGACAATTCCTTTCAATATTTCTTTATCCTTATTTACAGTGGTAGTCATTTCCACTGCTTCATTGAGCTCAGTCATGGATACTTCGTAACCTTTTCTTTCCAGCCTTTTCTCCAATAAACTACTCAAGCTCATTAATAGCCAGGAAAAAGGCTTAAATAAAGAGGTAGCCACCAGAAGCATTCCTGAGGTAAACCTGGCAAATAATAGGTTTTTCTCTGTGGCATATACTTTTGGGGAAATCTCTCCGAAGAAAATTATAGCCGGAGTGATAAAAGCATTTAAAAAAAACAGGGTTTTCTGTTCGGCATTTCTTCCAAACATTTCCCAGCTTGCAAAGGTAGCCAGGGTAATTAAAGCCACATTCACCAGATTGTTTAATATTAGAATAGTGGCCAAAAGTAATTTCGGATTCGAAAGTAATTTTGCTATCCTTATATCATTGGACCTCTGGCTACTTTCACATTTGTGGACCTGCTGAGGAGATAAAGAAAAAAAAGCCACCTCTGACCCTGAAATTAGGGCAGAAAGCAGCAATAAAATTAATATTATAAAGAAAATAGGGTATACAATAGCCGGAACCGAATTAAGCTGGGTTAAAATTAAAAAATACGGTTCAGGTTCAATAATACTGTCTTCCAAAGTAATTAATTATGGTTCAAATATTAAAACGGTAAGTCGTCTATATCCGTACCAGCATCTGAGTTTTGTGTTTCTGCAGATGGAGGTTCGGACGGCCCGGGATCGTTACTCGGACCAGCACCTTCAGGAGATCGGCCCATCATAATAAAATTGTCAGCAACTACTTCAGTAGTATACCTGTTATTCCCATCTTTATCCTGCCACGATCTGGTTTTTAGTTTGCCTTCTAAATAAATCTGGCTTCCTTTTTTCAAATATTTTTCAGCAACATCAGCCAAACCTCTCCAAACAACAATATTGTGCCATTCGGTTTGAGTGATTCGTTCTCCACTATTTCTGTCTTTGTAAGACTCTGAGGTTGCAAGGGAAAAGGTAGCAACTTTAGCCCCACTTTCCAAATCTCTTACTTCAGGATCCTTTCCTAAATTTCCAACTAGTATAACTCTGTTTACGCCTGCCATGGGTTTAAGATGATTTATTGACTACAAAATTATTAACCTTTATGATAAATAGCTAAAAAACATGTTCCTTTAAAAAATTATTAATCAGAATAGGTTTTGGTAATTTATCTATTTCTTCAATTGAATATAACTTTAATCCATATTCTTCACAAATTTTATTGAGATTATTCTCGCTTTTTAAATTTAAATGGATAAACTTTGCCTGAATTTTCTGGTGCGTCAGAATATGTTTATAGCTTCCAAAACTTTCGCAACGCAAAACATCTCTACTTAAAGATTTCAGAGAAATTAAAGTTTGATCAAACAGACTTTCCTCATTATAAAAGTTTTCCGACTCAAGTAATGGAAAATCATGTAATCCCTGCCAAATATCTCCTTTTAATCTTTCTTTCATTGCAAACCGCCCTTTAAATTCCAAAACCAGATAAGTAAAAAACCTGTTTTTAATTTTTACCTTCCTGATCTTTATGGGCAAATCAGTTTGTTTTCCAGTTTTTCTCGCTTCGCATTCCTGTGAAAAAACACAAAACATACAATCGGGATTTTTGGGTTTACAATGTAGCGCACCAAACTCCATTATTCCCTGATTATAAATATCTGACTTTTTTTGGGGTAGTAAGGAATCTGCCAAATCCTGAAAAATCTTTTTGCCTTTTGGGCTGGCTATATCTTCTTCCACACCAAACCTTCGGGACAAAACTCTGTAAACATTTCCATCCACTACAGCAACATTTTCATTAAATGCAAATGAGGCAATGGCTGCAGCAGTATAATCCCCAACTCCTTTCAGTTTTTTTAAATCCTTAAAATTATCCGGAAATTGACCATTTAGTTCACTGGAAATAAATTTGGCAGCACCGTGCATGTTCCTAGCCCTTGAATAATAACCAAGTCCCTGCCACAGCCGAAGCACCTCCTGTTCCTCTGCATTAGCTAATAAATGCACAGTGGGATATTTATCAAAAAATTTGTGGAAGTAAGGAAGGCCCTGGTCAACCCTGGTTTGCTGCAAAATTATTTCCGAAAGCCATATTGGGTATGGATCAGATAGATTTCGCCAGGGTAAGTCCCTTTTATTCTCGTTGTACCAATCAATTATTTTTTGGGCAAATCCAGACATTTAATTTGAAGATTAAGGCAATTGGATTAACTAACTATTCAAAATAAAGTGCTTTAAAAAGAATTTTAGTTCTCATTAATACACAATTGCCTTTTAATGATTTTAATAAACCTCAAATTAAATAAATGAACAACCTAATTGTTTTGTAACTCGGATAGTTTTTTTTCTAATTCGGCATTTTTTCGAATTAACTCTTCCTGAGAAGCCAATAATTCTTCCTGATTTTGACGCAGCTCTTCTTCCTGAGATCTCAGCATTTCCGATTGGGTTTGAGTTTCCTGCAAAAGCTGTTTTGTAGTATCGTTAATTCTCAGGGAATATAATGCAGATGCAATCGATTCTGTGAGTTTCTCAATAAACTCAATTTGATAATCTTCAAAAGGCTGAAAAGATGCCAGCTCTAAAACACCTATCACTTCCTCATTACTCAAAAGAGGAAGTATTATTAAACATTCGGGTGTGGCCTCTCCCAATCCTGAAGTAATTGAAATATAATCTTCTGGTACATCAGTTAATACCACTTTTTCCTTCTCCAAAAACACCTGTCCCACAAGTCCCTCACCTGATTGAACCTTATTATTTATGAATTTCTTTTTGTTATAGGCATAACATGCTTTGAGTTCCAGTTCATCTACTTCCTTTTTTTGATTGGAAAGCACAAAAAAACCGCCCTGATTAGCACCGACATACTTTACCAATTCGGGTAAAATAATATCAAGGTTTTTTTCAATACTTTCCTCCTGAAATCTAAGTAATTCTGAAAACTTTGCTAAACCAATATTTACCCAGTTTCTTTTTTGCTCCCTATCCTTCACTTTCTTCATTTGTTCCCTCATGTGGATAAGTTCTCCGGCAAGATTTTCCTGATTATTTTTCTCATTTTCAGAATTTATGCCTTTCCAATCTACTTCATAGTTACCTTTACTTATTTCACTTATAAATTCTGAAGCATGTTTCAGGCTATCAATAAGTGTTAAAATAACCTGTTTCCCATTAATATTCTTTATTTCAGTTTGGGGATCAAAAATATATTTCCTAGTGCTATTTTCCAGATTAGTATAAAGTCTTTTTCTATTTAGGTTATTTCGCCTAATGACTATACATACCATTATCAGGGTGGGAAAGGCAAGAATTAATAATAATATTTGAACAAATATGGTTGTGTTTAAAATTAATTGATAATTACTCTCAGCCTCTACCCTCACCTTTTTTTCATAGTCATTCATTTTTTCGTAAAAAGGACTAAATGCCAACCATAGCTTTAAACCATTATCTTCTTTTAATATTTCCAGGGCCTTCTCTTTATCATTATTATCAATCAATTCCTTCATTGTTAAGGCCTCATTCATTTTGTGATAAAAAATATCTTCCCAGCCTTTCATTAAAGAAACATCAAAACCTTGCTTTTTTAATTCTGTCCTTAGTTTTTGATAAGCTTTTTCATAATCTTCATTAGCATCCATCATTGGTTGGATAAATTTTTCCTCCTGAACCAACATATATCCTCTTATCCCAACATCGCTTTGAAGAACCTGTTTCCACAAATTATCTACAGCTCTATGAATTTCTACTGCCTGAGACTTTACCTTATTTATATTCTGAAGGGATTTTTGGTTCACATAAACCAATATGGAGTTTGAAACAATAAGAATTAGAGAAAAAATAATGGCTACATATATTCCATTATTTTTCAGGTATTGCAGGTTAATAATTTTCATTTAAAATATTAATTGGAAATTGGTAAGAAAGTAATGAGACTTAAGAGGCTTGTTTATTGTTCAAAAAATCTGGTATTCAGGACAAAAAAATCCCTGTTAGTAGAACCCTAACGCCATTAACAAAAGAGTATTATTATTAAAGATTGATCAATTTGCCAACCTGGAAATACACTATCATCCATTTCCAATTAATTACAACTTCTTTTTTTATTACTTTGCACTTTATAATCCATAGAATAACTCAGTATGATTAATAAATATCAGGATAATCATGATACCATTATAGCACTTTCCACCCCTACGGGTAAAGGAGCTATAGCTGTCATCCGGTTAACCGGGGAGGATGCCATAAAGATTACGAATAAGGTTTTTAAAGGAAAGGACCTGGAAAAACAAAAAACACATACCATCCATTTCGGAACCCTTAGAGATGAAAATACAATTATAGATGAAGTATTGGTTTCTCTATTCCGAAACCCTAATTCTTATACAGGTGAAAATGTTGTAGAGATATCCTGCCATGGTTCGGCTTATATTGTTAGAAAAATTATTCAATTATTTCAGAAAAACAAGGTGAGATATGCCAACCCAGGTGAATTTACTAAAAGAGCTTTTACTAATGGAAAACTGGATTTAGCTCAGGCCGAGGCAGTTGCCGATTTAATTGCTTCTGATTCAGAAGTATCGCATCATGCGGCACTCAATCAGATGAGAGGTGGGTTTTCGAAAGAAATTAAAACTTTAAGGGAAAAGTTAATCAATTTCGCTTCTTTGATAGAATTGGAATTAGACTTCAGCGAAGAGGATGTGGAATTTGCCGACAGGGCAGAACTGAAAAGTCTAGTTACCCACCTCCAGAGTATTTTAAAAGATTTAATTGAATCCTTTGATTTAGGAAATGTGATCAAAAACGGAGTGCCTACCGTAATTGCCGGAAAACCAAATGCAGGGAAATCGACTTTATTAAATGCTTTATTAAATGAAGAAAAGGCTATTGTTTCTGAAATTCCCGGAACAACCAGAGATTTTATTGAAGATGAATTGGTAATTGGTGGAATCAGTTTCAGGTTTATTGATACTGCCGGGCTAAGACAAACTGAAGACAAAGTAGAAGCCATAGGCGTAAAAAGAACCTATGAAAAAATGAAAGATGCTTCATTAATCATCTACCTTTTCGATGTAAAGGAAACTGAAGTTTCAGAGCTTTTTGATGAAATTAAGCATTTGGAAGAAATGAATATTCCGTTTTTGGTAATCGCCAATAAAATTGATTTGCTTGAAAAGGGAGAACTTCCGGAGGAATTTTCCAATATTCAGCATTTCTTTGGTATTTCGGCTGGGAAAAAACTTCATATTGAATCACTTAAAAAGAAATTACTTGAAGTGGTAAACCTGGACAGTTTTAAAACAGGGAATACTGTGGTAACCAATGTTCGGCATTATGAAAATCTGGTAAATACCCAAAAAGCACTTGTAGACGTTATTCAGGCACTGGAGAATGGGGTTTCTGGAGATTTCCTTGCCCTGGACATCAGAGAGGCTTTACATTTTTTAGGGGAGATCACAGGTGAGATCACAACAGACGATCTTTTAGCTAATATCTTTTCCAAATTTTGTATCGGAAAGTAACCAATACAAACATCGATAGATAAAAAAAAGAGGCTGCCCTTTTCGGGCAACCTCTTTTTTATTTAATCAATAGATAATTATAAATTCTGAATTTCTACTTATGCTTGTTGTTTGGAAGATGGGCTAAGCCTGGTCATGATAAAATTAAATACCTGTGAGATAAGGAAAACAATCAGTCCATAGATAGTAGGATAAAAACTGACTTTTAATCCCCCTGCTAAAATTCCCTGTGATATAGCCCCTGCCTTTTCAATAGCATCTAATCCATTAACAAGGCCTAGTATTTGGCCTAACAAGCCAAAAAAGAAGCTAAATAGCCCGATTTGATATATGCTCTTTTCTAACCATTTTGGAATAAGTTGTCCTTTAAATTTCCGCAGCATAAAAATGGAAAAAAGAACAAGTATAGTAATTAAAAGAATACTGATTGGAAGCATATAATCTAAACCTCCCTCATAATGCCATTCAACTAAATTCATTTTTTTTAATTTTTTTGGTTTTACATGCTACAATCCTAAAAGTATTAAAATTGAAGTGGAAAAAATATAGCCGGGTTCCTTGTTTAAGGGGATATTTGACATGGGGAAATCGACAATTGGATTCCATCTTTTATTGAGTAATCTACCTTCTTAATTTGGTAAATCATCGACTTTAATTCAGCATCTACAGGAAAATGCATAATATAGTCATTGAAATGAAACAAAAGAATTTATATAAAATTGCTCAGGTAATTTTCTGGAGTTTACTTTTCCTGTTCAGCATTTACCATTTCGGGCACTTTGAGCAAAGATTTGGGGAGGCCACTATTCTGACTTGTCTGTTAATGCCTCTGGTAATGATTACTGCGTATTTTATAGTAAAACACCTTATTCCTCACTACTTGTTAAAAGATCAGCTATGGTATTTTTTTCTTTACCTTTTCTATACTTTTATCGCCTCTATTTATGGGATAGTAATTATTTTGTATACATCCTTAGCCTGGATGGCCGGTTATTCTTATTATAAACTATTGGCTCCCATTCAAAGCTTTTATTCCTTTGTGGGTACCACCTATTTTTTCATCCTGCTTTTTGTAACTATAAGCGTAACTGAACAATGGCATACCATGCAAAGGAAATATCTGCTGGCTTTGCAGGGAAAAAGTGAAGCCGAACTGATGTTTTTGAAAACCCAGTTACACCCACATTTTCTTTTCAATACACTAAACAATTTATATTACCTTACGCTTCAAAAATCAGATAAAGCTCCGGAAGTAGTGATGAAACTAAGCCATTTGCTCGATTATGTACTTCATCAGGGAAAAGAAACCTGGGTGAATCTGGAGGTTGAGTGGGAGAAAATGCAGGATTTTGCGTATTTGGAATCCATGCGCTACCATGATAAACTGGAATTGACAATGGAAGCCAATATTTCCTTAGCTCTATATCAGGTCCCCCCACTTTTATTAATTACCTTTTTGGAAAACTGCTTTAAACATGGAGTTAAAAATGCCAGGGACAAAGCTTTTATTATTGTGAGAATAGAAATAGAAAAACAACAGATTCTGATTTATATAAAAAACTCAAAAGCAATAGCCAGCCAAAATGCAAAATCATTGGGGATTGGGTTGGAGAATATCAGGAAGCAACTAGATTACTTATACAATAACCAATACCAACTGCATTTAAAGGACTACTCAGATTCTTTTACTGTTTATTTAACCTTGCCTGCCCATGAACAACATTAAATGCCTGATCATTGATGATGAGCCTTATGCGCGAGAATTGATTAGTGGATATACTTCTAAAGTCCCTTTTTTGGAAGTGGCAGGAATTTGCAAGGGCGCCTGGGAAATTCCCGAATATTTGGAGAAAGATGCTATTGATTTACTGCTGCTGGATATTGAAATGCCAGAATTAAATGGTCTCTCTTTTTTGAAAACATGGTCTACTGCTCCAAAAGCAATCTTAATAACAGCTCATCGGGATTATGCGGTACAGGCTTTTGAGCTGGAAGTGGTAGATTACCTTTTAAAACCTGTAAGTTTCGATCGTTTTATGAAAGCTATTTACCGGTTTCAGAAATTGCAAGGAGCGAAATCCGGGAAACCTCAGGAAAATAAGCAGGAGGCCATTTATTTGAAGCAAAATCGGCAAATGGTCCGGGTGGAGCTTGAGCGGATTCTATTTATTGAGGTGATGGGAGATTATGTAAAAATGGTATCTGAAATGGAAAAGCCCTTTATAACCAAAATCACTTTAAAAGAATTGATGACTAAATTACCTGAATCCTATTTCCTTCAAATACACCGATCATTTGTAGTGGCAAAAGACAAGGTAGAGGCCTACACTGCCGACAAAGTTAAAGTAGGAGAGAAATGGCTTCCTGTAAGCCGGCCATTTAGGGAATTACTGAAAGATAAATGGTAAAGGATTTTAAAAGTTGATAACCAGAGGTTTTGTTTCCAATCTGTATCTAAAAATGTTACATCCTGATAATCAACACTTATTATCCCTTTTTGTAGCCATTTGGCAAAAAAAAGCTGATTAATAGATTTTTAGCCTATTAATCAGCTTTATATATTTTATACACATCATCGGTATTCTGGCCCTGACGATGAGATTTTTAAACTTTCTTCAAATTTCCTGATATGGAAATTGCTATTTCAAACTTTATCCTAAATTATTATAGGTAGCTTTCATTTTTTCCTTTCCACTATTCAAGCCCTTTTCTTTCATTTCCATTTTTTTAACCCATTCTCTCCTTTGCTGCCATATATCTTTAACCTTGTTGTTCATAGTTCTTCTAGTTTTAAAATTTCTAACCTTATTAAGCTTATCAATTAGCCTTCTCATAACAAATAACGTGGTATTAATAAAAAATTTTAATCTTTATTAAATGATCAAAATTTTATACTTATTTAAGAAAATAATGTAGTGAAGGTTTAATTGTTTAAAGCTAGAGAACTTGTTGTTGTTGATATATTAATTTGGTCAATCTTCGCTTTACCAATAAATCATCAGAATTATTGATAATAGCTTGTATTATTTGGTTATCATTTAGATTATAAAGACCTTGTATGGAAAAAGAGGTTGAAATCAACAAGCTGTTAATTGTTTTTTCAATAAGTCTTTTGGTGCCATCCTCCCCTAATTTTACACAAAGATCAGTAAGGGCAGTCATTCCTGCCGTGGTTTCGAGTAAATTTGATACACTTAGATTTTTATTGTATCCAAAAAGGTTTATTTGTAAGTTTTCTGCGGATTTATAGTATTGTTGGTAAGCTGACTCTATTTGTATTTTAGTAGTATTTTGTCCTAATAAAATTAGTGGACCGTATAATGTTTTATGGTCTATAATATAATCAAAAATTAAATCTCCGGTAATCCTGGTAATTCCTCTATAGCCTTCAGGGGCATAAACTACCAACTCTTCAGAAGGCTCCCCATATTTATTGAAGCCGTTTTCAAGCCGAATTCCATATCTTACCAGATAGTTCTTGTACGTAAGATAATCATTTTCTTTTAAATGCGAAACAAATTTAGCAAATGAACCATATTTTAAGGTAAACTGAATAAATCCAAAAGAACCTGCACCATCATAAAAATTCAATGCACTTGGCCCACCTTCATTGGATGAGGCAAACGCCAATGCATTTGCAACTTGATGTGAAAAGCCATAATTCCTGATGTGGTAATAAGAAATCTTATTTGGATCATTATATTGAATTCCCCGACTATTTACTGCATATCTACTTTGGATATTATCAGAAACATTGGCTAAAAATTGAGACCTGTGATAAATATTGTAGGTATTTCTATCAGAAAAATTTCCCTGATTCGATTTTACCATGGAAAACTCATTTCTTGCTAACCAAACAGCTTGTAGCTCATAATTACTGATTTTTTGATTGGTATTGGTCTGATAATTATTTTGGTAATACTCCGATTGTTTAAACTTGGATTCAACTTCAGTATCCACTTTGTTGGAAATCGTCAAAAGTTGTCCGCTTCTGATTGTAGTAGAATTCAATTTATTTTCATTGATGATCTGTTTCACCGGAATTCCATATTTTTTAGAAATACCAAACAAAGTATCTCCTCTTTTCACTATATGCTTTTTCTGATTGCTGTTGGAATAAACAGCGCTTGTTTTTACAACCTGCTTTGCAACTACATTTGTCGCTTGTTGTCTGGATGCTGTAGTTGGTATGATTAAATGCTGGCCTATAAGTATATTGTTCCCCTTTAAATTATTGATTCTAATAATATCATTTATACTAATCCCTGTTTCCCTTGAAATTTTATAAAGAGAATCCCCGCTTTTTACGGTGTAAGTGAAAGTTTTGCTATTGTGCTCTGCTGACAATTCCAGGTTGTTTTGAAGCAAGAAAATCGTTACCAGCATCATAAAAATATACTTAACTCTTTCCCCAAATAGCCTTTTTAAATATTCATTTTCAGGCTGAATACTTCTAACCTTATAGCCACAATTTTGTGAGAGGTGATTGGTAATATGCGTCATGATTTAATTGTTAAATTGAATAATGACACAATTATATACCGATAATAATCTTTATACTTTTCACAAATTAGGCACTATATGCATTTCAAAAACTAATTTGTAAATTCTTTTCACTTTAAAATAATTACTTAGACATTCACCAATTTTTTAATCTATAATTAGCACTAAAATCCATTTTTAGTACTATACAAGATATACTTAGCCTAATTTTATACTTTTTGGCATTTTTTAGCCTTTAAGGAATTAGAGAAAACCTGGGCACATTATGGAGAGAATCCTTCTGTGTTCAATTTGTAGTTGTTAGAGAAAATTTAAGTTAATCAGGTGGTGGAATTTCTTGAAAGCAGGTGAATTGAATAACTTTATAGAGCAGGAGGAAAATTTTATTTAGAAGCTGTAAATTAAAAAACCATCATTCAATCATTTTTATAACTTACCATCATTATTAGTATTAAAATTAAGAATTAAATAAAATTTATTGTAGTTATTTAAAATTTTCATAATTCTAAATGATATTGTTTCAAATAATCATAGTGATAGACTTAATTTTTTAGCATTTTTTTGCTAATTCCTTTCAATTCCCGAATAGGATACGGAATATTTTTTTAAACTATATTTACCCACCAATTTGAAAAGGCCTGTATTTCACCGTCAATCAGGTAGTTAAATACAGACCAGTCCTCGGACTTTTACAAATGAGAATTATTTTACTTACAATCAAGTAGTTGTGGCAACCATTGTAGCAGTTTACCCGCCCGGCTACTTAAATATTAAATTTTTAAATAAATGGCAAAAACGTTATTTGAGAAGGTTTGGGATGCGCATATTGTGCATAAAATAGATGATAGCACTGAGATTCTATACATCGACCGACATTTGGTGCATGAGGTAACCAGTCCACAAGCTTTTGCTGGATTAGAAAAAAGAGGAATTGAGGTATTCAGAACTCAAAATACGGTTGCAACACCTGATCACAATGTTCCAACAAAAGATCAGCATTTGCCTATCCAGGAAGAACTTTCACGTCTTCAGGTTGCCAAACTTAAAGACAATTGCGAAAAATACGGTGTTCAGATGTTTGGATTAGGTCATCCTAATCATGGTATTGTGCATATCATTGGACCAGAATTGGGAATTACCCAACCGGGAATGACCATAGTTTGTGGTGATTCACATACATCCACCCATGGAGCTTTTGGAGCGATAGCTTTTGGTATCGGAACGAGCCAGGTAGAAAGCGTATTAGCCACACAGTGTTTACTTCAATCCAAGCCTAAAACCATGAAAATTCAAATTGATGGTGAATTGGGTAAAGGTGTATTGTCAAAAGATATCATCTTATATATTATCTCCCAGATATCTTCATCTGGAGGTACTGGATATTTTGTAGAATACTGTGGTTCTGCGATTGAATCACTTTCTATGGAGGCCAGAATGACTGTTTGTAACATGTCAATTGAGATGGGGGCCAGAGGAGGAATGATCGCTCCTGACCAAACTACTTTTAACTATATAGAAGGAAGAGAACATGCTCCAAAAGGCGAAAACTGGGAAAAAGCGGTGGCCTACTGGAAATCATTGAAAACTGATGAAGGCGCAAAATTCGATAAGGAATTATATATAAAAGCCGAAGATATCGGGCCAATGGTAACTTACGGAACAAACCCAGGCATGGGTGTAAGGGTAGACAGCCATATCCCAACATTAGATAAAATTGAAGGAGAAAATAACAGAATCACTTTCAAAAAATCACTTGATTATATGGGCTTCAATCCCGGAGATAATATGATTGGGAAGAAAATTGACTGGGTTTTCATCGGAAGTTGTACTAATGGAAGAATTGAAGACCTTAGAATTTTTGCCGATTATGTGAAAGGGAAGAAAAAAGCCGATCATGTAAATGATCTGATTGTTCCTGGTTCCAAGCAGGTAGAAAATCAGGCTAGAGCCGAAGGATTAGATAAAATCATTGAAGAAGCCGGATTTAAATTCAGAGAGCCCGGATGTTCTGCTTGTTTGGCAATGAATGAAGATAAAGTTCCTAAAGGACAGTACAGCATTTCTACTTCTAACAGGAATTTTGAAGGAAGACAGGGACCTGGAGCCAGAACGATTTTAGCAAGTCCGCTTACAGTGGCAGCAGCGGCCATTAACGGTTATATCACTAATGTAGCCGAAGAGGTTTAATTTATTGATAAATAAGCAATTAGATTCAATTGTACCAAAACTTTTTTAAAAATTAGAATTGGTACTTTTCAAAAGGAAAATATAATATAATGGAAAAGTTTCAAACTTTAGTTTCCACTGCAGTGCCCTTGCAGGTGGAAGATGTAGATACAGATCAAATTATTCCTGCCAGATTCCTCAAGGCAACTACCAGAGATGGGTTTGGTGAAAACTTATTCAGGGACTGGAGATATAATCCCGATGGTTCTTTGAAAGAGGATTTTGTACTGAACAACCCTAAATATTCAGGAGATATATTAGTTGGAGGTAAAAACTTTGGGAGTGGTTCTTCAAGAGAGCATGCTGCATGGGCAATCCGGGATTATCCCTTTAAGGTGGTGGTTTCCTCATTCTTTGCCGATATTTTTAAGGGAAATGCATTGAATAATGGTTTACTTCCTGTTCAGGTTTCTGAAGAATTTCTTTCAAAAATATTTAATGCTATTGAGGCTGACCCAAAAGCTGAATTGAAAGTTGACCTTGAAAATCAGGCCATCACTTTGGTAAGTACCGGAGAATCTGAAAACTTTGAGATCAGTGAATACAAAAAAGTATGTTTGCTAAATGGATATGATGATATCGATTATATCCTGAGCAAAAAAGCGGAAATCCTTGAATTTGAAAAAAATCAGGTAAAGTTTTAGCAAACACATAATTATTAATTGAATAAAATTTTTGAGGGTTTTTCTTTTTAAAAAACCCTCAGCCAAAACATTTATTTAAAGAATGAAAAAGAATATAGGTTTATTAAGTGGAGACGGAATTGGACCAGAAGTAGCAGCAGAAGGTGTAAAAGCACTAAATGCTGTTGCTGAAGCTTTCGGACACGAATTTAATTTTACAGAAGGGTTAGTTGGGGCTATTGCCATTGATAAAACCGGAGATCCTTTCCCTGAGGAAACTTATCAGGTTTGTAAAAATTCTGATGCCGTATTATTTGGTGCAATTGGCGATCCCAAATATGATAATGATCCTACTGCAAAAGTAAGACCTGAGCAGGGGCTTTTGAGAATGAGAAAAAGCCTGGGATTATTTGCCAACCTTAGACCTGTTAGAAGTTATAAAGTATTAGAGGAAGCTTCTCCATTAAAATCTGATAGAATAAGTGGAACCGATTTTCTTGTTTTTAGAGAATTGACTGGTGGGTTGTATTTTGGTTCTCCAAGAGGAAGATCGGAAGATGGTAAAACTGCTTTTGAAACCAGTATTTATACTGAAGAAGAAATTATCAGAATTACCAAACTCGCTTTTGAAGCAGCCAGAAAAAGAAGAAATAAAGTTACTCTTGTTGATAAGGCAAATGTATTGGTTACTTCAAGGCTTTGGAGGGAGGTGGTTACCAAATATGCAGCAGAGAACTTTAGTGATGTAGAACTGGATTTCCTATTTGTGGACAATGCAGCTATGCAATTGATCTTAAACCCAAGTCAGTTTGATGTAATTCTTACGGAAAACCTTTTTGGAGATATCATTACTGATGAGGCTTCTGTAATTGCAGGATCTCTTGGTATGTTGCCATCTGCATCTGTAGGAAGTGGATTAGGGTTGTATGAACCAATTCATGGTTCTTATCCTCAGGCTGCAGGTAAAAACATTGCCAATCCAATGGCTTCTATTTTGTCAGCTGCCATGTTATTAGAAACATCTTTTGATTTGGTGAAAGAAGCTAATGTAATCAGAGATGCAGTAGAAGAAGCTTTAAATACAGGGTTTGTTACAGTTGATATCAACTCAGAAAAACATTATTCTACCACAGAAGTAGGGGATAAAATCGCAGCCTTAATTAAAGAAAAAGCGGCTGCCTTAGCATAAAAAAATATTCTAACATTTTTCCAATTAAAAAAGCTGATGATTTTTCATCAGCTTTTTTCTTTTACAATTAAAGAGTATATATATGCTGGTATCAGGACAAATAAACAACCGATTACATTAAACCAAAGGAATGGAATTTCTGTAAACCACCAGCAGTATAAGATAATTATTTCCGAGAAAATAGCTGTAACCAGTATTATTGTTCCATTCACATTTTTCACGAAAAAGGCTACTAGGAAAACCCCCAGAATAGTACCATAAACCAATGAACCTAAAATATTTACCCCTTCAATCAGGGTCCCCAGCCGGTTGGCAAACATGGCGAAAATAATGGCATAAATTCCCCAAACCACAGTCATTAGTTTAGAAACATTCAGGTAATGGCTGTCACTGCCATCGGTTTTATAATACCTTTTATAAATATCAATAAGCGTAGTAGACGCCAGCGCATTCAATTCTGATGAAGTGGATGACATAGAAGCAGATAAAATCACTGCGATTAATAAACCAATCAGACCGGGAGGAAGATAATCCAATACGAAATTCAAAAACACATAATTAGTATCATTGGTATCTGCTTCAGGATTTGCTACTTTAATTGAAGAAATAGTTTGTTCTCTAATTTCAAGCAGATTCTGATCTGAGGTTTTTAATTCTTCTATGGCTTTGTCTACAGCATTTTCATCATCCTTATGTAAAGACGCCACCACTTTAAATGCTTTTTCTTTTCTATCAAAAAATGCTTTTGAATATTCTTTATCCAATTTTTCCAACTGCACTACCTGCCCGGTTTGTTTGGCATCTTCCAATAATACCTGATTGAAAAAAACGGGTGGCTGGAAGAAGAAATAAAACACATAAAGCATTGCCCCAATAAATAAAATGGCGAATTGCATAGGGATTTTCATCATTCCATTGAATAACAAACCCAGCCGACTTTGTCCTACAGAACTACCGGATAAATACCGCTGAACCTGAGACTGATCGGTACCAAAGTAAGAAAGTGCGAGGAAAAAACCACCAATGATTCCCGTCCAGATATTGTACTTTGTGGTTGGGTCAAACTCCAGATCAACTACATTTAGTCTTCCCATCTTTCCGGCAATATTGAGTGCATCCCCGAAAGTGACCTGATTAGGGAGAAGGGAAACTACCATGACTCCAGCGATTAACATACCCACTACAATCACTCCCATCTGGTATTTTTGGGTTTGGCTCACCGCTTTTGTTCCTCCGGATACGGTATAAATTATAACCAAAATTCCTATGATCAGATTGGTAAAGTAAATATCCCAACCTAGCAGGGAAGATAAAATCAGGGAAGGGGCAAAAATGGTAAAGCCCGCAGCCAGTCCTCTTGAAATTAAAAACAACAATGCGGTTAATACCCTAATTCGAAAATCAAACCTTTTCTCCAGGTATTCATATGCCGTATAAATATTTAATTTATGATAAATAGGTACAAGAGTAACGGAAAGGAATACCATAGCTAATGGCAGTCCAAAATAAAACTGGATAAATCGCATTCCATCGGAAAAAGCCTGGCCCGGAGCAGATAAAAAAGTGATCGCACTAGCCTGAGTAGCCATAATGGAGAGGGCAACCGTGAACCATTGAGCCTCCTTATTTCCTAATAAATATCCCTGAATATCCTTACTTCCTTTCGTTTTCCAGGTTCCGTAAACTACAATAAATAATAGAGTGCCACCCAGCACAAACCAATCTAAAAGGGTCATGAGAAAAATTTGGTAATCCAATAAAACAAAACAATTAAAATCACTAACTCACCAATCACTATCGCATAAAGCTGTTTCCAGGATTTTAAAAATGGAGGAGGGTCATTCTTCACTTCGTCATTTTCGGCAGGTTGTTCTTGGTTCTTCATTATCATTTGTTATGCTAATAAAACATACTGATCGATCGCTAAATATAACTAAAGAAAAATTTTTAATTGATATTAGTCAAAAATATTACGTGACAAACATATCATTAATAATTTATTAATCTATTAAATTATGAATTATTTCAGTAATAAAAGTTGGGATACCTATACCTTCAATCAGGAGGAAGGGAAAAGTAGTGAGCCTGAATTTTCAGAAAAAGAGGTTAATATTTTCATCAAAAAGACAGGTTTAATTCTAGCCATGGTTTCAAGTTTAATTTTTATTACCCTGGTCATTTCCTGGTAATTTTTATCCGATTCAACATTATATATTTTCCCTAACCTTTTGTTTTAATCAAATTGGTTAGGGTATTTTGCTTTTAAGCCATTCTATAAATTAATTCATGGAGGATTTATATTTCCAAAACTTGAAACCCATTGTTACTTCTGATGCATTTATGATGGAAAAACTGCGAATTGTAGCTTCACTTAAGCTTCCCGATTGCTGGATAGGGGCAGGTTTTGTCAGAAATAAGGTTTGGGACTTTTTACATGGCTATGAAAAACCAACGGAATTGAATGATGTGGATGTTATTTTCTTTGATTCGAAAAATTCAGACATGAAAAGAGATTGGGAATTGGATGCTAAATTATTAGCAATGGATTCTACTGTAAACTGGTCTGTAAAAAACCAGGCAAGAATGCATTTGAAGCAAGGGCACAAACCTTATAAATCCTCCGAAGAAGCGGTATCTTATTGGGTTGAAACGCCAACTTGTGTGGCTGTCAGGTTAAATGAAGTTGGGGAATTTGAAGCCATTTATCCTCATGGGTTGAATGATTTATTCGAACTTAAGGTTTATCCTACGAAAGAATTTCAATCTGAAAAAGCTTCGGTCTATAAAAAAAGGATTGAAGAGAAAAACTGGGGGAAAACCTGGCATAAGCTCCAAATTTTCATTCCATAACCTTCTAATCAAGTTTCAGATAAGGGTTTTAAGTACCTAAAGTTATGACAGAAAAAGAACTCAGATATTTAATAGATCAGGATTTTCTAATCACCAAAAGACTGATTACAGATAAAATCACCAAATTACTTTCCGATACAAGAACAGAAATTAAGGAAATCATAAAGCAATTTGAGATAAATTTTCCTGAAGGAATTGACAATAAAAATGGAAAAATATCGAAAGGAGAAAATTACCAAAACCTGCCCTATTTGGTTCTTGATTTTCCCAAACTTTTCAAACCTGATTCAGTATTTGCTTTTAGAACAATGGTTTGGTGGGGAAATGAAATCAGTTTCACGCTTCACTTGCAGGGAAAATTGTTAGTGGAATTCAGGGAAATTCTTATTCGAAACCATTACCTCATTCAGGCTAAAGGAATTTATTTGTGTGTTAATCCATCCACTCCCTGGGAATATCACTTTGGTGATGATAATTATTTGTTGGCAAATGAATTAGAAACGGCCCAACTTACGGAAATCCTTTCCTACCACTCCTTTATTAAAATTTCCAAAAAATTTCCCCTTTCCGAAATCGAAAATATATCCAGCTTTGCCAATTCTACTTTTTTGGAGTTTATGGAAGTTTTGGACTTAAAGTAAAAGTGCTTCTAAAATGAATTACAAGCACTTTTTAATAAATTTAAAACAAGTCTTATTTACTTCTGGATTCTGTAATTCTTCTATCCAGATCAAAGGCAGCACTGATAAGCCCAAGGTGAGTAAATGCTTGTGGGAAATTACCTAAATGCTCTCCACTTGGTCCTAATTCTTCCGCATAAAGCCCTAAGTGGTTAGCATATCCAAACATTTTTTCAAGTAAAAGCCGGGCTTGTTCATGTTCGCCCGATCGTGAAAGACATTCCACATACCAGAAAGAGCACATACAAAATGTTCCTTCCTCACCTGATAATCCATCAGAAGCCGCTTCATGTGTACGGTACCGATATACCAAAGAATCATCCGTTAAATCTTCTCCGATAGCTTTCAGGGTAGAAAGCCATTTTGGATCCGTTGGACTGATAAATTTTACCAAAGGCATCATGAGTAAGGCGGCATCTACGGTTTTGGAGCCTTTATGCTGTACAAAAGTTTGGCGCTCTTCATCCCAAAATTTCTTGAAAATTTCTATATAAATCTGATCTCTGGTTCTGTACCATCGGTCTAGTGGCGCTGGAAAGGAACGCTTTAGTGCCAATCTGATTCCCCTGTCAATTGCTACCCAGCACATCAATCGGGAATAAAGAAATTCCTGTTGTCCACCTCTTACTTCCCAAATTCCTTCATCTTTTTTCTGCCAGTTGAGGGTTACCCAGTCCACTAACCGAACAAGATTTTTCCACAATTCATTAGAAATTGGCTCTCCATATTTATTGTATAAATAAACCGAGTCCATTAACTCGCCATAAATATCTAACTGTAACTGGTCATGCGCCCCATTCCCAATTCTAACCGGACTGGAACCCATATATCCTTCAAAATGCTCTAAAGTAGTTTCTGGTAATTCCTTTCTGCCATCTATTCCGTACATGATCTTTAAAGAACCATCATCATCCAAATCCTTACATCGGCCCTCAATCCAGGTCATAAATCCGGTGGCTTCTTCTGTATAACCCAGTCTGATTAAACTGTATAAAGTAAAAGAGGCATCCCGTATCCAGGTATATCTGTAATCCCAGTTTCTTTCTCCCCCAATTTCTTCAGGTAAACCGAAAGTTGGAGCTGCTACAACAGAACCATATTTTTGGGAAGTTAATAACTTCAGAGTCAAAGCGGATCTGTTCACCATTTCTCTCCATCTTCCTTTGTAGTTAGACCTTCTGATCCATTTCCTCCAGTAATTAACTGTATTGATAAAGGACTCTTCTACAAAATCTGGTGCAGCACTTGGTGGATGAACACCCAAATTATATTGTTCAAGTATAAATGAGGCTGTCTCTCCGGCATGAAGGGTAAACTTCACTATTGCTTTGCCTTCTACTACTTCTACAGGAATAGAACACCTCAGAAATAATTTTAAATTATCGTCTCCATCGGAAGTAAACAAAACTCCTTCAGACTTTTTTTCCACTTTATGCGAAGCCCTGCCATAATCGAATTGAGGATCACAAACCATTTCGTAGTGAACTTCTCCTCTAATGGTAGATACTTTCCTTACCAACTCATGGCTTACATCATCCTGTTCCACAGGCATGTAATCTATAATTTCAGCAACCCCTTCCTTAGAAAGAAATCGCGACATCAGGACATTGGTATTTGGCAGATAAATTTGCTTTTGCTTTGCTCCTTCTAAAATTGGAGCGATTTTAAATCTTCCACCTTTTTTATCATCCAATAGAGCTGCGAATATTGTTGGGGAATCGAAATGGGGAAAAGACATGAAATCTATGGAACCATCCATACCTACCAGAGCAGTTGTATGAAGGTCTCCAATAATGCCATAGTTTTCAATTGGTTGATAATTGCTTTTTTCTGCCATAATCTCTGCTAGTTCGCTGATCTTTTATTTAAATAAACTTATTCAGCCAATTTAGCACTTAAAAGCAAAAATTGTCCATTAACCTAAAGAAAATTGGAAATTAATTGAGGTTTTAAAGTGGGAATTATAAATTTCTGCTAGAAAATAAATTTACACGTAAAGACAAAAGAAGTTTTAAATATTTAAATCTAATTCCCTCCCATCATTCGAAATTCTTTATACTGCTGAAAGGTTCGGTTAAAAGCCTGATAGAATAACTCTCCCTGAAGCTTATATCCTTTTGAGGTAAAATGTAATTTATCCCTTTGAGCAAGGCCTTTGCTATACCAGGTATTCATGGACTGAAAACCGCCCATAATATGAAATAAATCCCAAACAGCCACATCCATTTCCCTGGAAAGCTCCACCATTATATTTCTGGCTTTCTCATTGTTCTTATTAGAATACCTTCTTCTCCTGAAATTATCTGCAGGAGAAGTTAAAATAATGGAACAATCAGGAACCATTCGCCTGATTTTATTAATCATTGAGCGTAAATCAGACTTAAACTGCACCTGATTAAAATTGTACATATAGGCATCATTGGTACCTAGGGAAATTACAACTAAGTCGGGACTAATCCCCTCCAGATTTTTTTCAAAGTCCACACATCTGGCATAACTTCCCACATCTGCAGAATTCACACCTGAAGCACTGTAAACTACACCCGGTGCCATATTATCCAACATTACTCCCTGAAGCGTGAATTCATTTTGAGATTCCTCATTTTTACTCACCTGTATTTCTACTGAACTCTGAGGTTTTTTAAATGAATATTCTACGTAACCATCTCCTTCAAAAAAACTTGAAATGGAATTACCAGCCACTGGGGCAACCACCACATCAAAGGAATTGGGATTGTTATTGGGGTAAAAAACTTTTACTTTTCTTATCTCATAAATATGGTTGCCTACATTTGGATGAAGTGAAACTGAAGCATTTTCATCCCGGGTCTCAAGGGAAATCCCTGCCAATCCCCATTTGCTGAAATGCTTACTTTTTACACTCCTTTTATTTTCCCAAATGCCATTCCCAAATGATTTGTAATTGTATGGGTTATTTGTCTTGGCTACACTATATGGGAAAACAAACCCCCTGCTGTTTACAGGAAACCTGGGGTCATTGATAAATTTATCTCTTATCTGCCCGGAAAAAATATCTGCCTGAATATGTGAATCACCTATATGAAGGATATTAACTCTGCTGTCTTTAGTATTTTCAAGTTTTATTAATTTTTCGAATACATGAGCAAGCGTTTTGGGACTGGTTGCCTGAAGGAAATTGTCCTGGTACTGCACGAAACTATAATCCATAAACCACCAATCGGTAGCCGGATCATTATTTTGTCCTATTCCGTGAGAATATGAAAATAAAGCAATTACAAAAAAGGTGATTAATGGTTTATAAATCCATTTGGTTAATAAGCTCCATCCCATTGATTACTATTTAGTCAATTCACAATTCATTGAAAAACAATAAGGAATTACTGTGTGTTCCTCATTCGTTTTTTATAACTTTCGTACTCTTGCATTATTTCATTATAAAGCATTTCCCCTACCAACCTTGCCCCTCTGGTGGTAAAATGAGTGTAATCTTTGGAGGCCAGCGGTGGTTCCGCATTTACCCAGCTAATCATGGAATTTTTTCCTCCCATAGCGGAATATAAATCCCAAAAAGCACAACCAGCTTTAAATGCAGCTCTTTTTTGGGCTTCCCTTACTAATTCTACATTAGGGTAGCTTTCATAAACAGTTCCGTTTTTCCAGGACATATCGGAAACTCCTACAACCAATATATCCAATTCGGGATCAAGAGATTTTAAATATTTTAATTGTTTGGAAAGTGAATATTCATAGTAATTATAATCATCACGAACATTAGGAATTACATTTACCCCATACTGCACGATCATAAATTTTACATTCAGTTTTTCTACCTGTTCTCGGAAAAAGTTTTTACTGATTTGAGTAAATTCTGTACCGGAGCTTCCTCTCATAGGAACGTTATCGAGAGCAATTCCTCTTTGGCAATCAAATGCTACTCCATAAATATCGGGAGCACCACCACTTTTAAACTCCATATAAGCCTTAATAAAATCACCATTCATTTTTATGGTTTTAATACCAAGATCCTGATTAGGAGGAAGTTCTACCTGCCCGTCATGATTGTTTAATTTATATTTGAGAGTTATGGGACTTCTTTTATTTCGATATATTATTTTGGCTTCCTCTACTACATTAAACCTTCTATATGTTCTTCTATAACGGGAGAATTCGGCCCAACCTGAAAAAGGACCACTTGGTTTGTGTTCATGATCATACAGAGAAAAATAATGGCCTAATAATCCATAATTTTTATGCTGAGGTTGCTTTCTTTCTGCTCCAAATGAGGCATATCTTACCCAGTTTTCGCTGGCAGTTTGTTTGAAAGTCCCACTGATATCATTTACCGGGATAATGGGAACTAACCCTACGCCACAGCCACCAAATCGCTTTTGAAACCGATCTCTCAGATAATCACTTATTCTGTCTCCTTCTAACTGGGAATCACCATAATGTACAATTCTGATAAGTTCATTTTCACTAGAAAGCCTTTTTAAGGTAGAAAAGAAATTGTCCAGCGCATTTTCTTTTCCGGGGGGAAAAATAATTGGATTTTTAAAATCTCTTAGTTTTTCTTCAGTATTGGTGCCAAAGGAAAGTGAATTGACCTGAATAGTATCTTCTGAAACCTCAGCGGTTTTGTCTAAACTATCCAGTTGTTCATCCAGCGCAATTATACCGGATATATCCACACTTGGTTGTGGAGAAGCAAAAACATCCTTAAAAGTGGGAATTTTAAAACTAAAATCTGAAGTAAGGACAATATTCCCTGGTGATAATAACATTATCAAACCAGACATTGCACCTACATAAATAAGAATTGAAATAAGTCTTGTTGGCTTTATCATTCTAAACAGGTAAAAAAATCCTGAATTCTAAAAGTTACCCTATGAACGTTAGGATGTATTTTTATTTCTTCAAAGTGAAATAAGAATACTTATTGCAATTTAAAACCAACGAAATTAAACAAGAAATGAAACTTAGCAAACTTCTCTAAAAACTATATGGAGTTATGCTACTCTTTCATCCGATTTCATTACATAAAAAGCTTCTTCAGGTGATTGAAATTTTCCCCTGGTGGCATTGATAAACCCTTCCATTTCTTCAGGATTAGGAATAGCCCTTTTTGTAAAGAAAATATAAAGTAGGGTGGTAAATAAAAATCCTAAGATAAATATAACAGCCCAAATAATTAATGATTCCATTTTTTAGTAATTTAAGTATTAGGTGAAGTTTGAGTTTGTTTCCCAAAATTTTGTTTCTAAAATATACAATAACACAAAAAATACCAATATTTTAGGATAGTAAATTTACAAAAGTTAAATTTGGTTAAACCACTCTAATCTAAATCTACCAAACGCTACAAACTTCCTTGTTAATTAATCAATTTAGTTACAATGAATTCTTGTTATAAATCCTTTTGTTACAACGTTAAGTTATTAACACTTCTATTCTTTTTTGGTTCATTATTTTTTTCGGCAATAGCTCAAAATAATAGCACCAACACCCAGGAAAACTATTATCCACTCACCAAAATTTCCAATCAGAAACAGGTAGAGAAGCTTACCAGAAATGCTGAAAAATTTATAGATAAAGGGGAATTTTTATCCGCTCTTCCCCTCATCAATATGGCATTAGAGAAAAATGCCAACAACAAAAACCTATATTATATGAGAGCGTCCTGCTTTGAAGGTTTGGAGGATTATGTCAGCGCAGTGAAAGATTACAATGTGGTTTTAAAAAATATGCCGTTTGGTTGGAATGGCTATACCAAAGAGGCCTTATTTGGAAGGGCTATTTCTCATTTCCAATTAGAGAATTACCCGCTTGCAATTGAAGATTTTGAGATGCTTCTTCATACTCCCGATAATGAAACAAATGCAGTTTATTTTAAAAGCGGGGACTTCGGAGGTGATTCTGCCAATGGTTTTAGTTCCATTATGACTTTAGGTACTCAGGATGCTCAAATATTTAATTATCTCGGGCAGGCCAAAATGAAAATAAATTACAGGGACGGAGCAATTGAAGATTTTTCCAGGGCCCTGGAGCTTGATCCCGGAAATTCTGATTTTTATGTTAACCGTGGAATTGCCTATCAAAAGTTTAATAAAGAAAATTTGGCAATTCAGGATTTTTACAAAGCCCTGGAAATTGATCCGGAAAACAGCCTGGCTTTATATAATATGGCACTTATAGGAAAAAATAATTCAAACGCTATCAAAATGCTGGACAATGCCATTGATAGTGAAACAGCTTTTCCTTCAGCGTATATCAATCGTGGGTATGCCAAATATGAAAATGAAGATTATCTGGGAGCTTTAGAAGATTTTACCAAAGCCATTAGCCTGGATAATACAAATATTGAAGCTTATTACAATAGGGGATTGGCTCACCAAAAATTAGAAAAATATAATAAAGCAGTAGCGGATTTTACCAAAGCTCTCCGGCTTGATCCTTCCTGGGCCAAAGTTTATGCCAGCAGGGGAGGAACCTATTATAAACTGAAGGACTTTAATAATGCACTAACTGATTTTAGTTCGGCTATTGGCTATGACCCGGGAAATGCTACTTATTATTATAACAGAGGATTAACTTACCACTCCTTAAAAAATCAGAATCTGAGTTGTGAGGATTTGAAAAAGTCTCTTTCGCTGGGTTTTTCTCAGGCTAAAAAGCCTCTTGCGGCATTGTGTAACCAGTAATAATTCCTAACTTTTAATTATGGTAACAATTCATTAAAATAGATTTTATAATATTTCATTTTCTTGTGGTCATCAAAACCTCTTTCTATTAAATCCCTTCCGCCATGAATATATACATGGAAATTTTTATCAAGTTTTAAAATACTTTTGAAAAATTTTTGCTGGGACTTAACTGCCTGTTTGGAAATTTGAAATTGATCTTTGTCGGGTAATTTAAATTCTTCAGTTTCCTGATACGACTCCTTATAATCTTTAAATGCTTCAATAATTTCCTGTTCCTGCATCACTTCCTGTTCAAAAACCTCTTCTTTAAATGTATTGGCATCTTTAAAGTAATTTTTTGATTGGTTTATCTTCATAATTTGTGCTGACTTGTCCACACCATTTTCCTCATTATAAACTTCTTCAAAAAATCCTTTACACAACTGCAGATAACTTTGAGTATGGGTAAAATTGTTTTCTTTGTGCAGAAGTCCCAGGAAATCTTTTTTCCAATATATGGCTTCCCCATTTGTTTTCAAATTATCCACGATAGCTACTTTATACCCGGTTTCAGCTTCCAAGTTAAAGACTATACAACCCTTATCCAGCTTATTTATATTAATTCCCTCTTCGTGATCTATTCCAAATCCATTTTCTTCCGGGAAAACCTTGAGGATGGTGTCTTTATTTTCAGCTTTAAATATTCCGATGGCATCAATTTCTTCCCCTTCCAGTTGTGTACCTGAAAAATAAGCTATAAACATCTCTCCACTTTTTACCTGCGGATGATCAGTACTTCTATATAAAATATCCGCAATTATTCTGGATTGCTCAAAGAACTTTTCCTGGTTGGAAAAAATCGCATAACAGGAAGCAAAAACTTCATTCAGGCTAATGTCATCATCATGATGAAACTGGTAAACTTCTTCTGATTTGAAAGGTTTAAAAAAATAATTGATCAACAGATTGTAAACCATATCATCAGAAAACCTCAAGGGTTCATTTGATAGTTTCAAAGGTTGGTCTTGTGCAGGATTTCCTACATAATGTACGGCCAGTTGTTCAATTTCAGTATTCTTAAAATCTATCATTAATAAAAAATTGGTTAGCGGGTGAATTGCCAAATTTTCTAAATATCTATCCGGAATATATCCTTTCCTTTGTAATCAATCGGAAATAAATATATCTAATTAATACCATAACCATTTGATTATAAGATGAAAATACTCATTTTAGAAAGTAGTGGTACTTATTGAAATATAATATTTAATTTTATCAAATAAATTAAAGGTTTCAAAGAGGCGAATCATACTAAAGGGCAAAATTGACATTTCTACGCTTTTCTGTCAAGAATTGATCTTGGACAGATTATAATAGTAACCCAAAAACCTCCCCTGTATCCCCTCCAGAAGGGAAAAGTCTATTTTCCCCCTTTGGAGGGGGAAAGGGGGAGGAAATTAAAAGCTATAGATTTACTCAATTTCCGAAAATGTAATAATAGTATGGAAGCGAATCAGGCTTGCCTAATTGTAGCAAATATCAGGTTATGGCTATTATCAAAAAAAAGAAAATAACTTATAAAATTTCTGCTGGGCTTACTCAGTTCCTTTTACGCTACAACAGGTATTTGGAAATTCCCATCCATTATAAAGATTTAACCAGATTTGAAAGTGCCATTCCCCTTTATGACCACCTGGGAGAAGATACACTCTGGAAAACAGTTATTTATTCCCACTCTGATCGGGAAATAATATATCTCGACTTAAAAAAAATCTATGCGATCCTAAAAGCAAGTGGAGATACTTCTGTAATGAAGCATTTATACATAGAGCGTGTTGATATTTGCACTTACGGAAACACTCAACCATTCAGGGTGAGGGTAGTCAATAAATTAAATGACAATTTCGATTATTTCTACATTAAGCAGGCGGATGCTTCCAGGGTGTATGGATTGGAACTGGAAGATATCCTTTCCCCAAACAGAATCAGTTATCTGGTGCACGAACAAACTCTAATTGAAGAGCACATTTCTGGCTTACCAGGAGATCAGTTTATTAAGGAATATCTTGACGATCCGAAAATTAATAAAATCAGGATGGGGAAGGAGTTTGTCAAATTTAATGAAAGGTGTTTTGTTCGGCTATTGGGGGATATGCATTCCAGTAATTATGTAGTAGTAGTAACCCCTGATTTTGAAGAAACCGACTTCAAATTGAGGGCTATTGATTTTGACCAACAATCCTATGAAGGCAGAAAGTCTATTTATTTACCCCAATATTTCAAGCAAAATAATCCCATTATCAAAATGGGAATTGAGGCCATGATTCCTGAGACGGTGATTCAATACCAAAAGGAAGAAAGATCCATGATGGGGAACAGACTCAAAACTTCTGAACACAAGATAAGTAGTTTGCTCAGAGCCATGAAAGCAGATACATTATCCACTTCGGATAACATAAATATACTTAAAAACGATCTTGCCAATCATTATAAATTTAATACATTTTTGAAATGTAAAAACATGGGAGAAATTCTGGAGACAAGCCTAAGCCTGTTGTTTATCAAATAATCTCACTTGATTGTAAAAGTACCTGAATGATATCCTCTTCAAATTATTTTGATCCGGGTTTTGGGCAAAACAATTATAGGTTAAAAATTGACTTAAATGTTTGATAATGAGCCATTGTATATCTAATTAGTTTTATCCAGAATGGAATTCAGTTACTTACCTGCGAAATATCATTTAAACAGCTATATTTGTGCAATTTTTCAGGAAAATACTGAAAAACGAAAATAAATTTGGCTGGAAACATGATTCCCATTGAGCATTTTTTATACATAAGTGGCGCATTATTTTGCATTGGATTAACGGTTGTTTTGGTTAAAAAAAATGCAATTGTTGTCCTTATGGGTATAGAATTAATGCTTAATGCCGCCAATCTTAACCTTGTAGCCTTTTCACAATACGATGCCCAATTAATTCAGGGACAAATGTTTTCGTTATTTGTCATTGTAATTGCTGCAGCCGAAGCGGCTGTGGGGCTCGCCATTATTTTAAAGGTTTACCATTTTTTCCAATCAGCTGATCTGGATGATATTAAGGAACTAAAAGGATAAATTTACTTAAACCCTGACTTGGAAGGAGCTCAAACAAACGATATTGCTATAATCGCAACGGGAATTACCCTAATGCCACTTTTTTCATTTTTACTCCTGATTTTTTTTGGGAAGAAACTGGAAAAAAAATCTGGTATTTTGGCTACAGCTGTATTGGCTTTTTCCGCATTGCTTTCCCTTTATGTTTTTTATCAGGTTTGGCTGAATCAGGGCAGTACACTTACCCACTTCGAATGGTTTTCCCATCAGACAAACGCCTTTGTTATCGGAATCAATATTGATAAACTGGCTGCAATTATGTTGGTGGTAGTTACTCTGGTCTCTGGTTTGGTGCATTTATTCTCCCTGGTGTATATGAAAGGGGATAAAAATTTTCCAAGGTATTTTGCCTACCTCGGTCTCTTTACTTTTTCCATGTTGGGAATAATCCTTACCAACAACATCATATTCATCTATATTTTCTGGGAATTAGTTGGGGTATCTTCTTATCTATTAATTGGCTTCTGGCAGGAAAAGCCTGCTGCCTTAAAAGCAAGTAAAAAAGCGTTTTTAGTGAATAGAATAGGGGATGCAGGTTTTTTAGTAGGGATTTTGTCATTATTTGCTTTATTTCAAAATACCGATTTAGGTATAATCGCTTCTAAACATTTTTCCGGGGTATATGCTGTTGACTTTGCCAGCCAGTACTTACTCATCAGCCTTGCCGGGATGGGATTGTTTTGCGGAGCAATTGGAAAGTCTGCTCAGTTTCCTTTGTCCGTATGGTTGCCTGATGCTATGGAAGGACCCACTCCGGTTTCAGCTTTAATTCACGCAGCTACTATGGTAGCTGCCGGTGTTTATATGCTGGCAAGAATTGCTTTCATTTTTACACCAGAAGTACAAATTGTGATTGCCGCTATAGGGACAATCACTGCATTTATGGCTGCCTATGCAGCGCTTTCCCAAAATGATATTAAAGCAGTACTGGCTTTTTCCACCATTTCCCAACTGGGATATATGGTGATGGGCATTGGAGTAGGCACTGTTGGGGCATCTTTATTTCATTTAGTTACTCATGCTTTTTTTAAAGCCTGTTTGTTTTTATCCGCTGGAGCGATAATCCATGTGATGCATCAGGTGGAGCACGACACCAAAGCACATTTCGATCCACAGGATATGAGGAATATGGGTGGTTTGCGTAAAAAGATACCTGTGGTTTTTATCGCTTATTTATTTTCAGCTATGGCATTAGCAGGCTTGCCTTTATTTTCAGGATTTCTTTCAAAGGATGCGATTCTGGTTGGGGCTTATAGTTTTGCCAGTGAATATGGTGGGGCAGCCTACCTGATTCCGCTTTTCGGATTTTTATCTGCTTTATTCACCGCCTTTTATGTTGGAAGGCAATTGATCATGGTATTCTTTGGTGAATTCAATTTGGAAGATAAAATAAAAGATGCCGGAAATTATATTCAGGATATTTCCTGGGAAATGAAATTACCCTTAGTGATTTTAGGTTTTTTATCCATAGGGTTTGTATTTTCTCTTAATCCGTTTGATGGGGAAAATGGATGGTTGCTGGCTACCTTTAAAGGAAACTTAGTCATTGACCATAGTCAAAAATTATTGGTAGAAGTAATTTCTGCTTCACTAGCCATTTCCGGCCTTGGACTTGCCTGGCTGGTGTATGGAAATAGAGTGCTTTACAACTTAAAACAATCGCTGTTTCCCAAATCTTCTTTTGCTTATAAATTATCCCTGAACTTCTGGTATATGGATAGTTTCTATGAAAGGGTATTGGTGAAAAACAGCATTCTGATTGCTGAAAAACTGAAAACTTTCGATCTTTCTATTATCGATGGAATTGTAAATAAACTTGCTTTATTCAATGTGATTTTTGCCCACATCATAGCCTGGGTAGATAAATATATTGTAGATGGCTTTGTAAATTTTATGGTAATGGTTTCCGGAAAAACCGGAAACTTAACCCGATCTTTTCAGGGAGGAAAAGTCCAGTCCTATTTTGCCTGGACTTTATTTGGTTTTATTTGTTTATTGATCTACTTAATTAATGAGTGAATCTTTACTTTCATTACTCATATTTGTCCCGCTGATAGCAGCAATTGTTATCCTTTTACTTCCAAAGTCACTTAATGGAAGTTTAAAATGGATTACACTGGGCACTACAGTTGTTCAACTCATTTTGTCCATTTTGGTCATGCTGAAACTGGACTGGTCGGCTGGTGCTCCTGTAGGAATAAATAATCAGGGTAATTTTCAGCTGGTGGAAAATCACCAATGGCTCCACCTTGATCTGGGAACCCTGGGTACTATTTCAATTCAGTATTTCCTGGGTTTAGATGGACTCAACAGTACAATGGTATTACTTACTGCCATTGTAATGGTAATTGGGGCAATTTCCTCATTCGAAATTAGTCATAAAAGAAAAGGGTTCTTTGCTTTATTCAATGTGCTAAGTGCTACCATTATGGGATGTTTTATGGCACTGGATTTTTTCCTTTTCTATCTTTTCTTCGAATTCATGCTTTTACCCATGTACTTTCTGATAGGCATTTGGGGAGGACCAAGAAGAGAATATGCTTCTATTAAGTTTTTTATTTATACTTTGCTGGGATCTATCTTTATCCTGATTGTAATGATTGGGTTATACACTTCGGTGATAGACCCGGCTGCAACTGCTGTAAAAATAGGGTTAACGGAAAGTGTTGAAAATGTCACTACTGAAAATGTGGAGCAGGTTCAGGAAATGCTAAAAGTAGATCAGATCAAACCTGAAAACCTGGTGAGAACTTTTAGTCTCATTGCCATGATGGATGCGGAAAATTATATTCCGGGCAGCATTTTTTTCAAAGGAGAAATTACTTCCTTTTTCGGAGAAAATGCCCGGCTGATTGCCTTCCTGCTATTATTCATTGGATTTGCCATTAAGCTACCCGCTGTTCCGGTACACACCTGGTTACCCGATGCACACGTTCAGGCCCCTACTGCAATTTCAGTAGTGCTAGCCGGAATATTGTTGAAAATAGGAGGGTATGGCATATTGAGAATTCCCTACAGTATTTTCCCGGAAGGGGCGATTTATTTCTCCTGGTGGATTGGTTTATTTGGGGTAATTGCCATTGTTTATGGCGCATTCGTAGCCTTGGGCACGCATAACTTGAAAAAACTGATTGCCTATTCTTCAGTTTCACACATGGGATTTGTGATGCTGGGTATTGCTTCCTTAACCACTGAGGGCATTAATGGAGCAATCTACCAAATGTTCAGCCACGGTATTATTTCTGCTATGCTGTTTTTGGTAGCCGGAGTAGTTTATTACAGAACTCACAATCTGGAAATAGAAAATTACAAAGGTTTGATTTCCAAAATGCCAGTTTATTCCGCTATGGTAATGGTTGCCTTTTTTGCTTCTTTGGGATTACCTGGTTTTTCAGGATTTGTTGCAGAATTATTTGTATTCCTTGGCGCTTTCAAATCTGAGAGTGCCAATGGACTTATACCCATCTGGATGGCTATAGTTTCTACATTGGGATTAATTTTGGGTGCGGCTTATTATTTATGGACTTTGCAAAGAATGTATCTGGGAAATTTCTGGGCTCAAAAAGATCTGGCAGTTGATCAGTTAACTGATCTTTCCTCCAGAGAACTTATCATGTTTGTGCCATTAGCTATTATGACCATAATTCTGGGACTTTTTCCGCATCTGCTACTGGATGTAATTTCCCCTTCTGTGAATTATTTTGTGAATTTTGTAGAAGCTACCGGAAAGGAAAACCTGGAAATAATTTTACAAGCCATCAATAAGTAAGGAATGAATTTGAGCCTGAGCGATAAACTAAACCATATTCTTGAAAGTATTTCTTCTCTTTATGCAGAAGGATGGCTTGCGGTGCTGTTTATTGCGCTGATCATTATTGAACTTTTCCTCACCAGCAAAAAGAAATTGGTTTTAGGTGTGGTTGCCCTTATCGGATTAGCCATTAATTTCCTCTTCATTCAAAAAACGGGAACCGGGAATGAAGCTCCATTCATGCTTGGTTTGCTGGCCATCCACAAAAGTTCTCTGTTTTTCAAGTATTTATTCAACTTTTCAGGAATGGTGGTTATCCTGATGATGATGCTTTCTGGAAACAATAAGCAGGAAGATTTCAAAAATTATGGAGAGTTTTATAGCTTGTTCATCGCCATTATTCTTGGCCTCAACCTTATGGCAATGGCGAATAATTTACTTATGGTTTACCTTTCCATAGAGTTGGTTTCCATTACTTCTTATGTACTCACTGTTTTCAAATTCGATAAAAAAGGTGCAGAAGGAGGAATAAAATATTTACTTTTTGGGGCAATTTCTTCCGGGGTAATGCTCTACGGAATGTCATTGCTTTATGGTTTTTCCGGATCTTTAGTATTTTCTGAAATAGCCTCCGGCTTAGCACATATCCCAACTATTCCGGTAATCATTGCATTGGGGATGACACTTGGCGGATTATTTTTCAAAATTTCCGCAGCTCCGTTCCACATCTGGACACCCGATGTTTATGAAGCTGCACCAACTCCTTTGGTCGCATTCTTTTCGGTAGCCCCAAAAGCTGCAGGAATTGCAGTGCTTTTAACTTTCATCCAGGGATTTGAAAATTTTGTGCAGGAGGAAAAAGGAATAATTTATCTTTTAGGGTTCGTAGCCGGCCTGAGTATTTTGATTGGAAATTTTTCCGCTATATGGCAGAAAAGTGCGAAAAGAATGCTGGCTTATTCTTCTATTGCCCATTCAGGTTTTTTACTGCTGGCAATTATCCCACTTTCAGCTTCAGGCTATTCTGGTTTATACTTTTACCTGGGCATTTATGTATTTATGAATTTTGCGGCTTTTGTTTTCATCCAGTTTTTTGAAGAAACTTCAGGAAATGATTCGATTGAAAAAATGAAAGGGACAGGTCTAAGTTTTCCAGTAATTGGAATTTTAGTGGTAACCATCATGATTGCCCTCACCGGTTTACCCATTACCGCAGGGTTTACAGCAAAACTTTTTATTTTCTCAGCCTTATGGGAAGCATATCAAAATAGTGGGGAAGGTTTTATGCTGACCCTGTTTATTTTTGGTTTGTTTAATACTTTAATTGCGCTTTTCTATTATTTGAAAATTCCCTTTTTCATGTTTTTCAGGCCAAATGAAAATCAGCAATTTTCCATTCAACCCGTCCAGACTGCATTGCTTGTAGTTTTAACTTTACCGTTGATTTTCTTCTTTTTCAAACCAGATGTATTGACCGGGTTTTTAAATACTTTGCTTTTTTAAGCACCAGTGCTTCTTTTTTCTTTAAAGATAAATCCAGCATTCTGTCCCAGCAGGGTTTTTGTTTGAACCCTGCGTTTTTGAAACCCTTCAAATGCTGTAGGAACAATTGACATTATTACGAATTATTTTGTAGACAACTCTTGATGAGTTTTTAATCCCGAATATTGAAAATTAATAAAACGTATGGTTTCCACACCAAACTACTTCAATAAAGGATGAAATATTTTTGGCTTTTCAATTACTATAAACTCATTTTATGATAATGCTGTATGTAAGCGAGACCGCCTTCAAAATTAGTGTGGGAAAGATTCCCAGATACAGGTAAATTTCTTCAAGTCCTTGGAGGGAAAGGGATGCAGATCCTTACTTTACTTGCTCGGAAAACCTTTTTGAAGGCAAGATTTTTTCGTCTATTTTTCATCGACTGGAAAAATAGACAAAAGCCAACTCATCATGCCTTGCTTATAATTTAGTATTGAAGTTTTGTTTGGAAGGTCAGTAAGAAAATCAAATAAGCTGCAAAAACTTCTAAAGATAAGTTTTTGCAACTTTTATAAATTTTTAATATTCTACCCTATAAACTCTTCAAGAGTTAATTCAACCTGCAGGGTTTTCACAGAAAAACCCTGCTAAGACCAGAAGGAATTTGGATTTATTCTATAAAATCTTTTTCGATAAAAACATTCTCCATTACTCCTTTTTGTTTTTCAAAATTAAAGCATCTATTTTCAGGTTCTAAAAATTTTGTATTCAATAATGCCGGGAATGTTTTCAAAAAGCATTTAGGTGTAAATCATAAAAACTTGGAAATATCTGATCAAACAAAGGAAGTGGGAGCCATGAAAAAAAATGATCCCAAAATCATCAATGCATGGTGTTCTTACGACTGGGCAAATTCTGTTTATAACCTTACGATTACCGCAGCTATTTTCCCGGTTTTTTACAGTGCAGCAACATCTGATGCTTTTAACGGAGATGTGGTAGATTTTTTCGGGTTCAAAATTGTCAACTCCGTATTGTATTCTTATGCCATTTCCTTTTCCTTTTTAATCATTGTTTTCCTTTCGCCAATTTTATCCGGTATTGCGGATTATAGTGGAATGAAAACCAGGTTTATGCGATTTTTCTCTTATCTGGGATCGTTGGGCTGCATTGGGCTGTTCTTTTTTACAGGGGCAAATATTGAATATGGCATTCTGTGTGCCATTACCGCCAGTGTGGGCTATGCGGGTGCGCTGGTTTTTTACAATGCCTTTTTACCGGAAATTGTTACTCAGGATAAAATGGATGGTGTAAGTGCCAAAGGTTTTGCCTTGGGATATATTGGAAGTGTGATTTTATTGGTGGCCAGTTTGGTGATCATCATATTTCATGAAAACTTTGGGCTGGAACAGGGTTTTGCTACCCGGCTTTCCTTCCTTCAGGTCGGATTGTGGTGGTTTGGTTTTTCCCATATTGCACTCCATTATCTACAGGATCGCCCCACAGGCAATAAAATCACTTCCAAAATCCTCACCAAAGGTTTTTCAGAAATTAAGAAAGTGATTGCTGCACTTGCTGATAATCCGAATACTCAAAAGTTTCTCACCTCATTTTTCTTTTACAGTATGGGTGTCCAAACGGTAATGTTACTTGCACCATTATTTGGAGAAAAGGAAATTGGAATGGAAGGGGAAAAGCTGATTGCAGTTGTACTTATACTCCAAATTGTGGCTGTTTTGGGCGCGTATTCTTTTGCCAAAATTTCCGATCATCGGGGAAATAAATTTGCCATTGGCACTGCAGTTTTTATATGGATGCTCATTTGTGTTGGAGGATATTTATTACAAAAAGAATCTCAATTTTACGGACTAGCTGCTGTTTTAGGTTTTGTGATGGGGGGGATTCAGGCATTGTCCCGATCTACTTATTCCAAAATGATTCCCAAAGATTCGAAAGACACCGCTTCCTTTTTTAGCTTTTATGATATTACCGAAAAACTAGCCATTGTAATTGGCACTTTCTCCTACGGGATTATCGAGCAAATTACTGGAAGTATGAGGAACAGCATGATTGCCATGATTATGTTCTTCTTCGCTGGGTTCATCTTTTTAATGCTTGCCAAACTGCCTAAAGGGAAAAGACAATTGCTTAAAACCACACCTTGATAAATTTTTTCAACACACAATTATGAAACACTTTGCTAATTTTTCTGCTTTTCTTTTAATCTACTCAGCAATTAGTTTTGGTCCTGTTTTTTCCCAAAAAAAAGATGATAAAAAACTGATTAAAGAAGAGGACCCAAAGCTTTCTATCACCAAACACCAGTTGAAACTTTTAGATGGGAAAACTATTAATTACACTGCTACATGTGGCCATTTAATATTGAGAAATGAAGTTGGTGAATCCAAAGCCAAAATATTTTTTACAGCTTATACTTTAGATGATGCACAAAAGCCTGTTGACCTTTCCAAACGCCCGGTAACATTTACTTTTAATGGAGGTCCTGGTTCTGCTTCAGTCTGGCTGCACATGGGCGGCCTTGGTCCCAAAAGAATACTTATGACTGAAAAAGGAGAAGCTTTAAAACCTCCTTATAAAATAGAGGATAATCCTTATTCATGGTTAGGAGAAACCGATTTGGTTTTTATTGATCCGGTGGAAACCGGCTACAGCCGACCTGCTGAAGGGGTAGACAAAACAGAATTTTTAGGGTATAAGGAAGATATCGAATCTGTGGGTGCTTTTATCCATTTATATACTACCAAATTTGGGAGATGGAGCTCTCCTAAATTTTTGGCTGGAGAAAGCTATGGTACTACAAGAGCCGCAGGTTTATCCGGGCATTTGCAAAACCAATATGGCATGTATCTGAATGGTTTGGTACTTATTTCAGCCATTACCAATTTCCAAACTGCCCGTTTCAATCGGGGAAATGATTTACCTTATCCCTTATTTTTACCTACATATTCAGCTTTAGCCTGGTACCACAAACAATTGGATAGTAAATATGCGGATTTGAAATTACTTCTAAATGAAGTAGAAACATTTGCCCTTAATGAATATTCTACTGCGCTCATGAAAGGGGACAGGCTGCGTTCAGAAGAGAAAAACCAAATTGCCCAAAAGCTTGCAGAATATACCGGTTTAAGTAAAACCTATATTCTTCAGACTAATTTGAGAATCAATATCCTGAGATTCTGTAAAGAATTGAGAAGAGATGAAGGCATTACCATCGGTCGTTTGGATGGGAGAATGGAAGGGCTGGACTATGACGATTCAGGTGAAACTTTTGATTTTGATCCAAGTTATAATGCCACCATATACGGACCTTATACAATGGCTATCTACCATCACTTGAAAAACAACCTGAAATTTGAATCCGAACTTCCTTATGAAATTCTTACTGGAAGAGTGAGACCCTGGAATTACGACAATGTGCAGAATGAATACCTGAATGTATCTGAAACTTTGAGACAGGCCATGCATCACAACCATGATTTACAGGTATTAATTTGCAATGGTTATTACGATTTGGCTACACCCTATTTTGCTACTGACTATACCGTAAATCATATGTTTCTGAACGAATCTTTAAAAAATAATATCAGAATGACTTACTATGAGGCCGGCCATATGATGTACATTCACCAGCCTTCATTGGAAAAATTACAAAAAGATGTGTTGGATTATTATCAGGAGGTTTTGAAGTGAAATATTAAGTTTTTTTAATAAACAATTTTTTTATTTTTTATAGCCTGAGAAGTAATTATTACATAATCGTTCCTTTTTTTATCAATAAAAAGAGATGAAAAACCCATTAATTTACCCTGAATTCTTCTGTTTCAACTTCAATGGTTTCCAAACCGGAAAATTCAAATTTTATCTTCAGTTTTTGATTAATTGAATTATCTGGTTTTTCCTTTAAGCTCAAAACCATTTCACTTCCTGTATACCCAAATAACCAATGGTCTTCATTTTGATCCGCTATAAATTCATTTATTGTAGAATTACCATGGTTGGATACTTTGAATAATTCATTTAGACTACTTCCGGCTTTATATTCAATTCCCCCAGAAAAAATGGATTGGGAAGCAGTAATCCCAATTTCATTTATCTTTTGAGTTGGTTCTGGTAAGGGAGGATCACAAGCATAAACCTGATTTAGAAATGAATTTTTGAAATTTTCATGAATGATTATATTTTGGGAAATTTCCATTTCGCTGATTTGAATTTGAATAGCGGCAATTTCAAAATTATTACTTTCCTCATTTAAAAATTTACCATTTTCAAAAGTTCCAATAGAATTCCTTAAATCCGATATTTTTCCTTCTAATGGTTCTTCATTTCCACATTGGTCACAGGAGATAGGAAATTGAGTTACTGCGATCACAAATAATAATGTGATAATTTTTTTCATAGCTTAAAGTATTTATATAACCAAACTCAAAAAATAATGCTGAGAGTGGGTCAATTAACATTTTTTTCTAAACAGAATCCCGAAAATTAGATCGTTGGAAATTATTAGGTTTGCCAATTCTTTTTTTTGGATTTTTCCATATTTGAAATAGAAAGTAAAACAAAGGTAAAATAATTAATAAGGACCAAAAATGGAAGGAAAACTGCCACCATGAATTTGATTTACTATTTTGCTTTATTTCTGTAGAACGAGTCCAAGCGATAAAAACATCACCCATATCTAAATATCCATTTAAGTAAAATTTTCCCTCCCCATTAACCTTTGGAAATCCAAATGCTTCTATTCCATTTTGAATTTGATTTGCTAATGTAAAATCCCCGTTATTTTGCGCAGCTCTTTGTGCAACAATTGTGGCTGCCGTCCCAATTCCCCAAATAACCGGCCCAGAATCTATATCTCCTTGCCCTTCAATACCCTTTGGATATTCCCTAATTGCATTTAATCCCAATCTTTTCTCCACAAATAATCCTTTAAACCTTAAATACTGAAGTTTGGAAAAGGCAGAATCTATTTCTGGCAAAAAAGATAAAATTAAACTTTGGGATTCTCCTCTTGCATTTTCCAGTGGTATTCCACTTTTATAATTTACAGAATGGGGTATTAATCCATGAATATCAAGTCTATTTTTTACTTTTTCAATCCAATTTTCAATTAATCTGTCGTACTTTTTCTCAAAAACCCTGTCGTGTAAGGCCAAAGAGGCTACACAGATAATTACATCTGCCGGCCAACAATTATGTGTATAACTTTCCAGATATGGTGTTTCAGAGTTTTTTAAGGACTCAGAAATTTTAATACAATTTGTTTTGAATTTATTTATTTCTGCAATTGATCTTTCCGATTCTTCTGAAATTTCCAGTTTTCTCCCTAATAAATAATTACTCCAACCGGAAAAAAATGCACCATTTTTCAATTTCAAATCTTCCTGGAAGATTTCCATTGAGGAAGGAGAATTAATATTCTTCAAACATTTCTCAATTTCAACTTTTCCTTGTTTTGAAATTTCTGAATTACGGTCCATATGTGATATAAAATCAGCCCAGGCCAAACCATATAAACATTCGAAAAACAAAAGTCCTTCTGGAAATAATTGCTGCATTTCTTTTGCTGCACCATGTTCCCTTCGGGATCTTAAATATTGAAGCTGCTCAAATAAATCAGTATTAATTCCTTCTTTTATAGCTGGAGAATAATATAATCTAATATTCATTCCCAATAAAAAGTAAATAATAATAAGAAGTGGAGCAGAATTCAATAATTTAAAAATCATCCTCATTTATTATTGATTAACCCTTCCTCACTGCCCGAATACACATAAAAGCTGGAAACTCATTGAGTTCTCTGAAATGTTTGGGGTCCAGTTTTTCAAATTCAGAAACAGGTTTGGGTTCTAACAATTCATCAATATAAAAACCATTTTGGGTTAAAGGGGAAATACAATCCCCTAATGATCTTCGGTAGCTGTTCACTTCCACAGGTTTTCCAAAGCCATTCCAGGTACATTTCACCGGTTCTACTTCAAAATATTGGGTAGAATTAAAGTAGTTATACTCAAAAAAAGGATGCTCAATGGAAATTACTAAAACTCCATAAGGCTTCAAAACCCTGTAAAATTCTTTGATCGTAGAAGTCCAGTCCTGCAAATAATGCATAGCCAAAGCACAAAGGACTATATTAAAGGAAGCATCCTTCAAATTTTCAAAAGGTTTTGCCAAATCATGCACAAAAAAATCTCCTTGGTTTTTATTTCGCTGTTGTGCCAGGGCAATCATTTTTGTACTAAGATCAAAACCTGTAACTTTTGCTCCTTGTGCCAAGAGTATTTCTGCATATTTCCCGGGACCACAAGCCGCATCCAATACGGACTTGTCCTTCACATCAGGCAATAAACTTAATGTATTCGGACGATCATAATAGGCGTTATGCGGTTTATGATCGATCAAATTATTGTAGCTTTCTGCCATTTCTTCATAGGCTGAAAGGATTTTTGCTTTACTCATCATTGGATGGGTTTTAGTGGAAAGTTTTAGTAATCGTAAAAATCCCTAATTACAAATGATAGTTCTTCCTGATAGGGGACTAATTCCGATCTTAAATAATACCTGTGGAAAAATCCATTTAATACTACTATTCTTTTTCCGGGATTTAGGCTAATAAATTGCCGAATGTGTTTTCCCATTGCCTGATTTCTCATATGCCAAAACTCAGCTGCTTTCGAAAAACCATCATTATAGCTAATACTATCTCCATCAGGTTTAATGGCATATTTTTCTGAGAAAACCGGGGTGGTATTCATCACTTTCATTAGTTTATCATACTGGAAAGATTGCCTAAGTTGGGCTAAACTATCAGTGGAAAGTTGGTTGAAATTTACTGGTCCCAAATAGGCCAAAGCATTTAAACAACTGTCCACCACAAGGTATTCTTTATAAGTATTTTTTGATTCCTGATTTAAACTGTTTGACCAATATAAACTATCCAATAGACCCAAAGCTTTGCTATCAGTCGGTCTTGAGCCAATATTTTTTCGATATTCATTTCTTCCGGTAAAATCATAAGGACGGATTGGAATCTTAAATTTCTCTATGTATTTGGTGGTTGCCAAATACTCATTACTACTCATTTCCTTTTTGAATTTGAATTCAGGAGTAAAAAATGAGGAATCCACTTCATAAAGAATCAGATCGGGCTTAATGCTCAAAAGTATGTTGTATAAGCTATCAGAATTGAAGTTTTCCACTGGAGAGTGAACAGTGCCAATTAGAATTAATTCTGTTTTTTTCTGTCTACATGAAATTAGCAGAAAAGCAGTAATATAAATGATAAAACCTTTTCTCATTAGTAGTTTTCTGGGTGGGGTTTAAAGAGTTGATTTAGAGATGTTTTCAATTTTTCTTGAATTCTTTTAGATAGGAATAGATTAGAAAGCCTAATCGTTCTGGGGTGATTACTAAATCATTAAGACTTAAAGAAACCTTCTCACCCAAATTTAAATTAAATTTAAACTCAGTATAATTTTCATATTCAGCTATATAAACATATACTATTCGATTCCATTTAATTTGCTCACCATTTATACAAACCCCATATTTATTCATTTCAAAGATAACATTCTTGTTAAATGATTTTTTTAGGAGAAATATAGCAGCAAAAAGTAAAAATAAATTGAAAATCACAAATGGAATAGCTTCGAGAAAACCAAAATTACTTTCTTGAACCCATTGAAAACTCATGGAAAATGAAATGCCTAACACTATTACTCCGACTATAAAATTTCCAGTTTTATTTAGTTTTGATTCTTCAAACTTTACTCCAGAAAAATCTATCTTTTGTTTTTTGTTTCTATCTTCATTTGATACTAAATAAGATAATCTCTTCGGTTTTTCTTCTAGTGTGTCAGCAAAGCGAACTAAATTATAAACCCCTTCAATTTTTTCCTTAATCTTCCTGGTTTTTTCATCCCTTTTTTTTTGATCAAGATTAAATTCGGGGCATTCCTCATTAAAGTTCATATTCATTCCAATGGAACAGACATGACCTTTTTCAAAATCTTTTTCTCCATTTATACAAACTGAGCAAAAAGATAAGCGACCTTTCCAATCCATTCTTTTGAATCATTTTTCTAAGTTATCTCAAACCTACACCGCAAAATACTCCTCTAGTTCTTTCAGAGTGGTTTCGCTTCTTATTTTATCCTGAATTACATTGCCTTTTTCCAACACGACTATGCGTTCGCATACTTCCGTAACATGATTGAGATCGTGGCTGGAAACTAAAAGCGTACAATTATTTTCTTCCTTAAAACTTTTCATCTGATTTTTCAACCTGATTTGGGTAGTAGGGTCCAGATTGGCAAATGGCTCATCCAGAATTAAAATTTCCGGTTGAATTAACATGGCTGCCGCTATGCCCACTTTTTTCTGGTTTCCTTTCGATAAATCCCGGATAAACTTATTCGATCCTCTGATTTCCCCATTGAATAAATCTTCGAATTTACTGAGGCGTTCTTCTACTTCTGCTTTATTGAGCTTATGGAGATTTCCTATAAATTCAAAATATTCGTCTGGTGACAAAAAATCAATCAGAAAACCTTCATCCAAATAGGAACCGGTAAACTTTTTCCAGTTGTTATTGCCTTTCACTACTTCCTCTTTAATTAAAATTTCCCCCGAAGAAGGTCTGATCAGGTCCAGAATCATTCGGAAAAAGGTGGTTTTTCCAGCCCCATTATTTCCTACAAGTCCAAAACTTTCTCCTTGCTGAATTTCCAATGAAGGTATATTTACAGCCAAAATGCCATTATATTTTTTTGATAAATCTTTTACCGAAATCATGTTGATCAGTTTTATTGAATTGAGATTATTTTATCTTGGAAATTTATTTCTGGCGAAAACCAGAGGCTATTTTATATTTTTCAGCCACAAACCTTTTGGCTATGATACCTATCCAGAATTTGTAAAAAAAGCTACTTATTAAACCAATAATGCCTATTACAGCCAAACCGTAGTAAGGAATATCCATCAAATCAAATGGCAGAAATAAAATCATGGGTAAAATCAGGCAGGGAATGATTAAAATAAACTGGGTAATTCCCACACCTTGCCAGTTCATCGCTCCGCCTTTGGAAAGTTCTATTGCTTTATTGTTGTAAGTGGAAAAGTATAATACTACAAATACATTTATCCCAATATTGAATAAAAACATCGCCAGATTAATGGCAATTACTTTCCATCCAAAAAACACATAGGGCAAACTAAAAATAAAGGACAGACAAGACACGGGAATCAACAACCAGAACTTCGCCTGAAAATATTTATTAGGATCAATGTTGTTAGTCAGGATACCATCAAAATAATTGCTTTCCCAACCCAATATGAACTGACCATAATTGAAAATAAACATTCCGGTAATGAAAGTTCCTACAAAAAGCAACATGTAATATCCTTCGATATAGATATCCTGTGGATAAAATATCAGTCCATAAAACAAGAAAAATACAGTCATCCAGGCAATAGTTCTTGGTCTTTTATTTCTGAGAATCAGTTTAATATCCAACAGAATAAATTGCCCAATTTCCCCAAATCTGTCAAAATATTGCTGCCCTGCTATATTACCAACCTCCTTATTTTTCTTTGTTCCTATTTCATCCAGATAGGTATGATCGAGTATAAACTGATAATTCAGATAATAAAATAAACTCAATAATGCCAATACTATCAATAGAGGAATTGGGCTGGTTAAAGCATAATTGAACATAATTGTTGAAACCTCAGAAAGAGAAATGATTTCAAAATAATCCAGCAAAGTGACTGTGGCAATTCCCAAAATCAGAAAAACTACATAGCTCAGTTTTTTAGTCATTTGCCGCTTTATATAAATGATCAGATAATTATTGGCAAATCCCAGAAAAATCAAAGTAAAAAGCCAGACTAAAGCGTAAAATTCACCATATTGGGGAATTAAAACTTTTATGCAAAAAGGCACAAAAATGAGCCAGGGGAAAAAATTGAGCAGATTGAAAATAGATTTTCCCAACAGATAATTAATTATTTTTGATCTTTTGATGGGCAAATGCAGATAAGGTTGAATGGTCATCACCGGTAACTCCTGCAATTGAAATCGCATGAAAAGATCCACCATTGCATAATAGAGAATAAACCCGTTGAACACATCAACCGGATTTTGATCCGGGAACATTTTCTCCAGCACCTTATCTATAAAAATACCTAGAACAAGGAAATTGAGCAGGAAGTAAAAAATAAAAAATCCCAGGATAATATTAATAGTCAGGTTTTTCTGCCAAAAGGTTGACCTTTTAGTTTCCTTCCATTTATGAAAAATAAATTGGCTTATCATTGAACACTTTTTGGAGTGAATAATTTGGATAACACAATCCTGTTTGTATTCAAAGCTTTTTAATTATTACAAAAAAATTTAATTATCGGAGATAGGTAATTTTCGAATTGAACAGATTCAAACAAAAAAGGAGTCCCTGTAACCAGAAACTCCTTTAAAAGCGAAAGCTTTTTATTAAATTAATTCAATTGGAAATTTATTAAGGCTTCCTCATTTTCTTCCACCCACTTCATTTTATTGTATTTTTTATCTGGGTGTGTTTCCTCATAAGTTTTGTATTTTTCACCATACAATTCATATTGCTCTGAAAAATACTGCTCAATTATATCAAAATTCTTATGTACATTTTGAGATAATTCCTCAAAATCGGATTCATTTAGTTTTCTATTGTACCTTTTAGCAATATACTCTTCTCTTTTCTTCATCAATTCCAGTTCTCTCTCTTCATTTTTAGCATTTTTCACCGCTACAAGCTTTGCTTTCCAGGTATTATAATTAATGTAGTCTTCCTTTGAAAGGGTGAATAAATCCATCCCAAAATACTTTGACCAAAGGTCATCAGAATATGGGTTCTCTTCCAGTTTTGACCAAATTTCTGGTTTTGACAAAGGGTCATTTGTTGTTTCAGTACTAGCTGTTTGTCCATACATAAAATGACTACATCCTATCAGAACAAATAATGTGATAACTTTCTTTATTTTATTCATAGCAATTTATTTTTTCTGGTTGATTGGATATTTAAGCTTAATTGCTATTTGTTGGCTTAATTCCCTAACGATATCCGGACAAAATCATTTCAATTTCAGAATGTTATCAAACCTTAATCTTTAAATTTAAGCTGTAGCAATCGCAGCTACACTCACTTTTCTACATCCTGCTTCCAAAAGTTTATATGCACCTGCTTCAATAGTTGAACCCGTAGTAATCACGTCATCCACTAATAAAATGTGCTTATTCTTTATCTTTGAGGGATTTTTTACCAGGAAAATATCCTTAACGTTTAGCCATCTTTCATATTTATCTTTTTTGGTTTGAGTTCTGTTTGGTATATTTCTAATAAATGAACTCCTATCCCATGGTACAATCAGTGATTCTGATAAGCCTTTTGCAAAACCATCGGTTTGATTATATCCTCGCTTCTTTAATTTTTTTACATGCAAGGGAATGGGAATGATCAAATCAAAATCATATTTCCTTTTACTTGATTTTATTTCAAATCCATACCACTTTCCTAAAATTTCACCTATTTCACTTTTTCCCTGATATTTCAATTCATGTATTATTTTCTGGACTTTTCCTTCCTTGGCATATTTAAGATAGGCCCAACTATTTTCTATGTTTACCTTACCATAAAATTTTTTCGATAGTTGATTGTCATTAATTAGATGATATTCAGTTTTCGGTAGTTCAAACCTGCAGTAAGTACAAATAAAATCTTCATTTTTAACAAGGGCCTTATGACAAGCCAGGCAGTAAGAAGGAAATATGAGATTTAAGAAATCAGAAAACATTTTGAATATATTTGTTTATCTGTTAACCTACGGATTTAAATATCATTATCGAAATTCAGGATTTTATTTGGAATTTAATTCAGCTACTTATTTCTTTCTTCTATAAATCCTTTAAATAAATATTTATTATTATGATCTTGAAGCAAATACCAGATCTGGAAACAGAGTGGGAAATTTTAGTCAGGAAAATAAAACTTGCCTTTGGAAAATCCACCAATCCGGATTTAAATTCAGTTTTGTTTTTAATTGGAGTACAGGAATTAGGTAAAGGCCCAGATAACTTTTCAAAAGAGGAAAAACAAAATTTAATTCATATTGCCATTTGTAAGGTCCTCAGTTTAAGTGGATACTATACATTAGATGGTGTGGATAAAGATGGCTGGCCACATTGGGTTCTCCAAAAAAAATTACCTTTTTTCGATTTACTATCCCAGGAAAAGCTACTTAAAATGCATATAATTGAATATTTCAAAACGGAAATAAAACTATGAAAATAATCAGCTATAATATAAATGGGATTAGAGCCGCCCTTAAAAAAGGGCTTTTAGAATGGATGGAAGAAGAAGCTCCTGATGTTATTTGTTTTCAGGAAATGAAAGCTCACCTGGACCAAATTGATAAATCAATTTTTGAGGATCTCGGTTACCACATCTATTGGTTCCCAGCAGAGAAAAAGGGTTACAGCGGAGTAGCTATCTTAACTAAGGTTGAGCCTACAAATGTGGTTTATGGTATGGATATGGAAAAATATGATATCGAGGGAAGATTGCTAAGGTTGGACTTTGGTGATATTACCCTAATTAATACATATATGCCATCCGGGACAACTGGGGATGTAAGACAAAACTTTAAATATGAATGGCTTGATGATTTTTTTAGCTTTATTGAGAACTTAAAGAAGGAGAGGCATAAACTCATAATTTGTGGAGATTTCAATATTTGTCATAAGGAAATTGATATACACAACCCTGTGAGTAATAAAAAATCTTCAGGTTTTCTTCCAGAAGAAAGGGCTTGGGTTAGCAAATTTATTAATTCCGGTTTTGTGGATGCATTCAGACATTTTGATGAATCTCCTCATAATTATACCTGGTGGAGTTATAGAGCTAGAGCAAGAAAAAGAAATCTGGGCTGGAGAATTGATTACTTTATGGTAAGTGAACCGGTAGTAACAAATTTAAAAGATAGCAAAATTTTAGCTGAAGTCATTCACTCAGATCACTGCCCTCTAAGTTTGGAAATCGAATTTTAGAACAACCCAACACCTTGAACAGATATTTTAAATATTTCTTTCTTGAAAGAAAAACCTGATTTATCAATATTATCTAAATCTCCCTTGATTTTAAAATCTAAAAAAGGGAGATTTCATTTTTTTAATTTCAAAAATATTCCTCCTTAATAGATTTTATAAGTTCATTTCCAAATATTACCACCAGATGTTAGTTATTAATAATGACCTGAAACAGGCATTCTTTTAATAATACTGTAAAACATTAACTATTTGGAAAAAGTAATGAAACAAATTCTATTTATTTTGTCAATACTTTCAATAGGGATATATTCTTGTCAAACTAATAATGCACCTGAGAATAATATTTATAATCTAACAAAAACAAAAGGTGATAAATATTATGGTGGTGTATTTAGATTAAATGAGTCTGAGTATATAAAAAATCTATTTCCCCTAAGTATTATCGATGTTTATTCCTACCGTGTGGCATCCCAAATTTATGAGGGACTTTTTAAATTCAATCCAGAAGATATTACGGATGTAAAAACCTGTCTGATTGACTCTTACGAAGTAAATCCCGAAAAAACTGAGTATACATTTAAGTTAAGAAAAGGGATATTTTTTCATGATGATGAATGCTTTGAAAATAATAAAGGACGAGAATTGACTTCAGAAGATATAAGGTATTGTTTTACAAAACTTTGTACTGAGGATAGAAAGAATCAAAGTTTCAATTTATTTGATGGAATTGTAAAAGGAGCAAGTGAATACTATGCTGCTACTAAAGGAGGAGCAACTCCAAACTTTGATATTGAAGGTATTAAAATAATTGACAAATACAGCTTTAAAATTGAACTAATAAAGCCTAATTCTATTTTTCTTTATAATCTTGCTAGACCAGGTGCATTTATTTATCCTAAAGAGGCTTATGAAAAATATGGCATTGAAATGAGGACAAAATGTGTAGGTACAGGTCCATTCCAAATAGATTTAATTGATGAGGATATTTCCATTCTTTTGAAAAAGAATAAGAATTATTATAAAAAAGATGATTCAGGAAATCAACTTCCATATATGGAGGCTATTAGTATCCAATTTATTAAGGATAAAAAAATGGAGTTGTTAGAATTCAAAAAAGGAAATCTTGATATGATGTACAGACTTCCCACTGACCACATTATCGAGATTTTGGATGAAACCATTTCAGATGATAATACAGGATTCAGTCAATACGAGCTACAAAGAGAACCTGAAATTTCTACGCAATTCCTGGCCTTTAATAATCAAAGTGAAGTTTTTGGCAATTTAAATATCCGAAAAGCTTTCAATTTTGCGGTAGATAGGGAAAAAATTCTAGATTATATATTAAATGGAGAAGGCTATGGAATAGGGGAATTTGGATTTACACCACCTTCTTTTAATAATTATGATATTTCTAAGTTCAATGGTTACGATCTAAATTTAGATTCAGCCAAATATTATTTAAAAAAGGCTGGATATCCTAATGGAAAAAACTTTCCAATACTGACACTTGATCTAAATACAGAAGGTGAAAGATACACTAACGTTGCTGTTGAATTGCAAAAGCAATTAAAAGATCACTTAAATATTGATATTGAAATTAATATTGCTCCTCTGGCACAAATCACTGAAAAAAGTATGTCAGGTAATTTCGATTTTCTAAGATTAGCCTGGGTGGCTGATTACCCAAGTCCGGAAAACTTTCTTTGGATGTTTTATGGGGCAAACCTTCCTACTGAACCCAATGCCAACTCTTATCCTAATTTTATCAGATATAAAAATGAGCAGTTTGATACTTATTATGAAAAGGCCATTAATTCACTTTCTGAAGAGGAGGCACTGGCAAATTTCAGGAAAGCAGAGGAAATTATGTTAAGGGATGCTCCTGTTTTAATTCTTTGGTATGATGAAGGTTACAGACTTGTGCAATCTTACGTTAAAAACTTCCCAAATAACCCCATGCAGTTTAGAGATTTTACAGATGTTTATTTAACTCCAAAGAATACAGAAAAAGACCTGGCAGCAAATAATATCAATTGAGATAAATTATTATTCCTAATCTAAACTTAAAATAGTATTTTAGTTGTTACAGGTTAGTGGGAAAATATTTTTTAGACTATGCTTAATGAAAATCTCAATCAATATAAAAAGAAATACTACCTTAATTTAATCTTAAAAGGTAGTATTTCTGCTTTTACAATTTTTCTTTCTTGTTTCTACTTTGTAAACATCCTGGAGTTTTTAGGGAATTTCGGTTCTATTCCTAGGGCCATTCTCTTCTATATTTTTATCCTTGTTGTGTTTACTTCATTTTATTTTTGGATTTTCATTCCATTATATAAATTAATTAATAAAAATAAACAGATTACTGATTCTGAAGCTGCAATTCAAATAGGTAATTATTTTCCTCAGATTAAAGACAAATTACTTAATGCATTGCAACTTGAGCAAAATAAGGGAAATACTGATCTCATCCAGGCAAGTTTAGCTCAAAGGAAAAATTCCATTCAGAATTATGAATTTAGCAAAGCAGTAGACCTGTCCAACAATAGGAAGTATTTTAAGCTACTTGCCATCCCAATTGTTGTAATCTTATTTACCCTGATTTTTGAACCAAAGTTTTTCCTGGAAAGCACCCCAAGAATTATTAATTACAATCAAAAATTTGAATTAAAAGCTCCCTTTAACTTTAATGTAGTTAATGAGGAACTATCAACTTTCAAAAACGAAAACTTTAACCTTCAACTGAATATAGAGGGTAGTGCCATCCCAGAGGCGGTTCAATTAATTACGGATGATGGCAGGAAACTTAAAATGATTAAAGAGGAAGATGGCTCTTTTTCATTGCTTTTTAAAAAAATTCAAAAAGAAGTTAATTTCCATTTTGAAGCTTCGGGGTTTAAGTCTTCTGATTACCATTTACAGGTATTTACCCGGCCGAGCTTAAGAGACTTTAGTGTTTATTTAAATTATCCTGATTACATCAAAAAGAAAGGAGAAAGAATTGACAATACCGGTAACCTTATTATTCCAGAAGGGACAGAAGTAGAGTGGCAATTTAAAACCCTGGAAACCAATAAATTAAACCTGAAATTTCAAAAAGAAGAAGGTTTCCTTGAAGCCGGATTTCAAACCGATAATTCGTTTAAATTTAATAAAACTATCTCAGAATCAGAGACTTACCAGGTTTTATTAGAAAATAAGTACAGTAAAAACAAAGATGTAATCGAATTTTATCTTAATGTAATTCCAGATGAATTTCCAACCATTAATATGCGGCCATTGGAAGATACAGTAATGTTTGATTTTCTGTTGCTAGGTGGAAATATTGGTGATGATTATGGAATTACAGCTTTAAATTTAAAGTATAAAATAAAAGATAATAATCTGACCCGAACAAATAACGATACTCAATATAAATCAATAAGCATCAATTTTAATCCTGTAGTAATTAACCAAAGTTTTTTTTATAAACTGGATCTAAAAGACTTAAATATTAACCAGGGGAATCAACTTGAATATTATGTGGAAGTTTGGGATAATGATGGTGTAAATGGAAGAAAAAGAACCAAAAGTTCTCTTTATTCCTTCAAATTTCCATCTAAGAAGGAATTTAAGGAGGCCATTTCTAAGGATTCAGAATCTACTGAAAATCAAATTGAAAATGCATTAGAACAATCAAAGGATTTAAAAAAAGATTTAAAGGACCTGCAAAATAAATTAAAGGGGAAAAAGAAACTCGAATGGCAGGATAAAAAAAATATAGAAAAACTTGTAGAGAAAAATGAGCAAATAAAAAAGGAAGTTCAAAAACTACAGGAATTAAATCAGCAGCTTAATCAGAAAAATGAAAAGTTTAATCCTAGAAATGAAGAACTTGCTCAAAAGGCCGAGCAACTCCAAAAACTAATGGATGAACTACTAGATGAGGAAACTAAGAAGTTGTACGATCAATTAAATGAGTTACTTGAACAAAATTATATTAATCAGGACCTACAAGACCTGTTAAAGGATATTGAAGTTAAAGAAGAATCTTTAGAAAAAGAACTGGAAAGAGCACTTGAATTATTTAAAAAACTTAAATTTGATTCGAAGGCTGAGGAAATTATTAAAGAATTAGAAGAGTTGGCAAAAGAACAGGAGAAACTGGCAGAAGAAACGGAAGATTCAAAAAAATCTGATTTGGACGAGATCCAAAAAGAACAGGAAGAACTCAACGAAAAGTTTGATGATGTAAAAAAAGAACTTGATGAACTAAATGAAATCAATGAAAGTTTAGAAAATCAAAAAAATCTTGAAAATTTTGAGAAGCAGGAACAATCAATTGAGCAGGAACAAAAAAATATTCAGGAAAATTTAGAACAAAACAAAAAGAAAAAGGCCTCTGATTCTCAGCAAAAAAATTCTGAGAAAATGCAAAAAATGGCCCAGCAAATGCAGCAAATGCAACAATCAATGCAAATGCAGCAATTGAATGAAAATTATGACGATCTGAGAAAAATTTTGGAAAATCTCATTACATTATCCTTCAATCAGGAAGATTTAATGTTAGAATTTCAAAAAATAAAAAGAATTGATCCAAAATTTATTAAACTTGGACAGGAACAACTAAAAATTAAAGATGATGCTAAAATTATTGAGGATAGTTTAGTGGCTCTTTCGAAAAGGGTATTCCAAATTGAATCATTCGTAACCAGGGAAGTGACCGAAATGAATCGGTATATGAATGAAAGTTTAGATGCTATAAAGAAAAGAACTCCTGAAATTGCTGCAAGTAAACAGCAATTTACTATGACTTCAATAAATAATTTAGCTCTTTTGCTGAATGATATTCTGAAACAAATGCAACAGCAAATGAGCCAGAGTATGAGTGGGCAGCAGATGTCGGAAAAACAGGGGGGAAGCCCGAAATTAAGCGATTTACAAAAACAGTTAAATCAAAGGATTGAGAACCTTAAAAAAAGCGGTAAATCGGGCAAGCAACTTTCTGAAGAATTAGCAAAGTTAGCAGCAGAACAGGAAATGATCCGAAATGCGATGAAACAAGGGATGGGTAAAGGTCAGCCTGGAAAGGAAGGAGGGAAGCAGGAGGGTAAACAGGGAGAGAAAGAAGGAGAAGGGACTGAAGGAAGTGATGGGAAAGAAGGAGGAAAAGATGGTGATGGGGGTTATAAAGAACTCCTTGAAAAAATGGAAAAAACAGAGGAGGATTTGGTAAACAAAAAGGTTACTAATGAACTTCTGGAAAGACAAGCAGAAATATTAACCAGATTACTGGAATCGGAAAAAGCTGAGAAAGAAAGGGAATTAGATAATAAGAGAGAGGCCAAAACAGCTGAACAAAAGGATAAAAATCCTCCTTCAGACTTTTCAGATTATTTAAAGATGAAGGAAATGCAAATAGAGTTATTAAAAACAATACCGACATCTCTTAACCAGTATTATAAGAAGCAGGTAAACGAATATTTTAAGAAAATAAAAAATTAAGTAGTTAAAGATTAAGAAGATGAATAAGTCATTAAAGCTCAAAATCCCTTCTATGATTGATAACATAAGGATTGTTGAGAGTTTCATTGATAATGCGAAGGAAACGTTTAAGTTTAATGACGATATATATGGCAATATAATGATTGCCGTAACAGAATCAGTCAACAATGCCATTGTCCATGGAAACAAAAATGATAAAAACAAGAATGTTCATTTATCTCTTTCGGTAGATGATTCTAATATCAGCTTTGTAATAAAGGACGAAGGGAAGGGTTTTAATCATAAACAACTACCTGATCCAACAGCCCCCGAAAATTTAGATAACCCTGGAGGAAGGGGTATTTTTCTCATCAGGCATTTAGCTGATGAAGTAAAGTTCAATTCCAATGGAAAGGAGATCAAAATGATTTTCTATGTAAACACTTAATTTTTCATGAATAATATATTTTTTTTTGTGAGGACGTAGACTTTGAATTAGAAAACTCAAAAAACATTTCCAAATGGATAGCTTCTTGTCCGTTAAGTGCTGGATTCCAAATTGAGGAAATAAATTATATTTTTTGCTCAGATGAATATTTGTATAAATTAAACATGGAGTTTCTCCACCATGATACTTATACTGATATTATAACCTTCGACAATTCTGAATCCGATAAAAAAATAACAGCTGATATTTTTATTAGTATTGAAAGGGTAAAAGAAAACTCTAAGAAATTCAATGTTTCATTTAGCCATGAACTAAATAGAGTATTAATCCATGGAGTTCTCCATTTGATTGGGTTTAAAGACAAATCTCCCTCCGAAGAAAAGGAAATGAAAAATCAAGAAGATTTATGGTTATCCAAATTCACCTTTTAAACCATATCTCGTATATTTTATCATTTAATTATTTTTTGAATAACCCTTTTTTATTTTTTGATTGAACATTAAAATTGATTTCTACCAATGGAGCTATGAATAAATAGTAGCATTGAAATCAATTTATGCTATTGCTATTCTTAAAGTTTTATACCTTATTTAAACCTGATATATTCTTTTCTTTGCCAGTCAAATATTTTGGTAAATTCCACTTTCATTGATTTTTTCACATAATTTATCTTTCGATTTTTCTATTAAGGAAATCAAAATACAATTATCCATGTTAAAAGTTATTAAACTGCTTAACAGGCAATTAGTTTAGCTAAGATATTGGAATAATATATTTAAATTTGCTTTTCAAATCTGAATATAAAATGTTCCACGTGGAACAATACTTAAAATATAAATCTAAATATGTACACAAGTTATGATGTGATTGTGGTAGGAGGAGGCCATGCTGGCTGTGAAGCAGCATATGCAGCAGGAAAGATGGGAGCCAAAGTTTTGCTCATTACAATGGATATGAACAAAATTGGTCAGATGAGTTGTAATCCTGCAATGGGTGGTGTAGCAAAAGGGCAGATTGTAAGAGAAATCGATGCACTTGGAGGAATGAGCGGAATTGTTACAGATAAATCAATGATCCAATTCCGGATGCTAAACAGATCAAAAGGGCCTGCAATGTGGAGCCCAAGATCCCAAAACGACAGAATGAGATTTGCAGAAGAATGGAGGCTTGTTTTGGAAAATAATCCTAATGTAGACTTTTGGCAGGACATGGTTACCAACCTGATAGTGAAAGATAAAAAGGTAACTGGGGTAAAAACTGGTATTGGAATAGAATTTTATTCAAAATCAGTAGTACTCACCAATGGCACATTTCTGAATGGGTTGATCCATATCGGAGAAAAAAACTTTGGCGGAGGAAGGGCAGGGGAGAAATCAGCAAAGGGACTTACCGAACAATTAATTGAATTAGGTTTCGAATCTGGGCGAATGAAAACAGGTACTCCTCCCAGGGTAGATGGCCGAAGCATTAATTATGAAGCAATGGACGAACAAGCTGGAGATGAGAATCCTGAAAAGTTTTCCTATTCAGAAGAAACTAAACCACTTCAAAAGCAAAGAAGTTGTTTCATTACCTATACAAATGATGATGTACATGATACATTAAAAAAAGGGTTTGATAAATCTCCAATGTTTAATGGAAGAATTCAGGGCCTGGGACCCCGATATTGTCCTTCCATTGAAGACAAAATAAACAGATTTGCAGAAAGAAACAGACATCAAATATTTGTTGAGCCAGAAGGTTGGGATACCATTGAAATTTATGTTAATGGATTTTCAACTTCACTTCCTGATAGTGTTCAATATGAAGCATTAAAAAAAATACCGGGTTTTGAGAATGCTAAAATGTTCAGGCCGGGATATGCCATTGAATATGACTACTTTCCACCAACACAATTAAAATTAACTCTTGAAACAAAATTAATTGAAAACCTGTTTTTTGCTGGGCAAATAAATGGAACAACCGGATACGAGGAAGCTGCATGCCAGGGACTAATGGCTGGTATTAATGCATTTAATAAAGTTTTTGAAAAAAGTGATTTTATACTCAAAAGATCTGAAGCTTATATAGGTGTGCTTATTGATGATCTCATCAATAAAGGTACTGAAGAGCCCTACCGAATGTTCACTTCAAGGGCCGAATATAGAATTTTATTGAGACAAGATAATGCTGATATTCGGTTAACAGAATTAGGATACAAAATGGGACTTGCAAATGAGAAAAGTTACAATCAAATGCTAGCCAAAAAAGAAAGCATAGGAGAACTGCTCAATTTTGTAAAAAAACAAAGTGTAAGTCCAGAAGAAGCCAATAAGCAATTAGCTGCTCAAAATTCTTCTGAAATCTCACAAAAAGTTAAAATAGCGCAGCTTTTAAAAAGGCCGAATATTGGTATCGACCATATTAAACCAGTTTCAGATAAAATAGGTAAGCAATTAAGTAAGTTTGATAAATCTGTGAGCGAACAGGTGGAAATTCTTTTAAAGTATGAAAATTATATTGAAAAAGAACAAAAAATCGCCTTGAAACTTAATAACCTTGAAAACTTAAATATTAATGAGAAGCTCAACTATAATGACATAAAAGCCATGTCCAATGAGGCTAGAGAAAAATTGAATAAAATAAAACCAAAAACTATTGGTCAAGCTTCCAGAATTAGTGGAGTTAGCCCAGCTGATATCTCAATATTGATGGTTTATCTTGAAAAATAAGTTTGGGAACTAAAATATTTCATGCTTAATCTACTCAACTTGGATTGTTGTAATAAAAATAAAACAGACTCTAGATATCATTTTTGTATCTAGAGTTTTTAATATCTATTCAAAATACATTTTCTCCTATTTTTAGTTTAGATTTCATCTGTAAACTGATTCAACCTTCTTTAAATTTTTAAAAGATTTTTTTACTACCAAATGATAAAGACTTTAATTAAAGTGTGCAGCCTAATTTCTTTGGCTTTTATTTTACAAAAATGTGCAAGTGTTCAGTCTCCTCCAGGTGGCCCAAGAGATCAGGACCCTCCAGAATTATTAAATACGGTTCCTTTAAATAGTAGCTTAAACTATAAAGGAAAAGTTATTCAGTTTGAATACAATGAACCAATTCAGTTGGACAATATCTTCAAACAATTATTAGTCACTCCCTATTCAGACAATAAATTTTCATCCAAGGTGAAAAAAAACAGGGTAATTATTGAATTTGAAGAACCATTCGAAGAAAATACAACCTATACCATAAACCTAAGGGATGCAGTTGTTGATGCAACAGAAAAAAATATTGCCACAAATTCAAAAGTAGCCTTTAGTACCGGGGATTTTATTGATTCTTTGAGCATAAGTGGAAACATCAGAGAATTAATGACAGGAAACCCGGTAGAAGATGGAGCGGTAATGTTATTCAGATTAGAAGATACTTTAAATGTACAAGATCCCTATTATCTTACCAAAACTGATGAATTTGGATTCTACGAGTTGGAAAATATAAAAGTAGGAGAATATGTAATTTACGCGCTATCCGAAGAGGATAATAACTATTCTTATACAAAACCCGAAGAAAAAATTGGTTTCCTCGCAGAAAATATAGTGCTAGACTCTAATATTACCGAACTGAATATAAAGGTAGCAGAGTATGACAATATTGATTTAGAATTCAAAAGAGCTAATTCCAAAGCACAATATGTGGAAATAGAATATAGTAAACCACTCAAAGATTACAAATTACAGTTTCTTGATGGTGAAACTGATTCTATTTACCACGGAATAGACAATAACCTAATTAGATTATATCAGTACACTGCACCTGAAATAGAAAGTATAACCTCTAATTCAAAACCTTCTAGACAGCCCAAAGAGAAAAAGAAAAAAGGTAAAAAAAATAATAATGATACTCAGCCAACCGAAACTATTACAAATACAGTAGTGGAGGATGATTCTATTTCATTAATTGTTACGGCCATTGATTTATTGGAAAACGAGGTCACTGATACCATGAAAATAAAATTTGCCAATAGACGTAAATCAGATCCTCAACCCTTTTCAATTTCAATTTCTCCGGCAAATGGCACAAAAATGAAAAAAGATGAGTACGTGAACATTGAAATAAAACTCAACAAACCTCCAATAAAATCAAAAATTGATCAAATAGCCTTATTGGAATTAAGAGATACAACATTATTCGAATTAGATTCTTCCTATTTACTTGTAGAGGCAGATACAATACAATTTCCCCTTGATAGTACATACCTAATTCCGAAAAAAATTGATGTGGAGCAAGAATATATTGGTATCACTCAAGGGATAATAGATAGTATTGAAATTAGATTTAATGATTCATATGTAATTGATAATCAATATTTTAAATACAAAACTAAATTATTTGACAGCCCAAAATCCATTAATTATATTAAAGGCATAAAATATCTTGAATTAATTAATGATACTTCGTCTTACGAAATTCTAACTTATGATACTACAAATTATAACATAGACACGGTCTACTATGATGCCCAAGTAACTGATACTTTACCATTGCCCAATCACATTAGTAGTAATCATAATAATACTTTTTTTACAATAGATTCATTTATCGTCAACTCAAGACAAAGCATATTTATTGATTCAACTGTATTCATCTCAGTAGAAAATGATACCCTAGATAAAATAGTTATTAACTATAAAGTTAAAAAGGAAGAAGACTATGGTGTATTGGGTGGAAATGTAATTACCGACAAAGAAAGTTTTTTCATCCAAATCTTGTCAAAAGATTACCAATTAGAACAAGAACTATATAATGCCAGGAATTTTAAATTTGAATTTGTAGAACCAGGAGAGAAAATATTAAGAATTCTTGTTGATAATAATAACAATGGAATTTGGGAAAAAGGAAGTTTCAAAGAACGAATTCCCCACGAGGATGTTTATTTTAGAGAAGAAGGTACTATCAATATAAAACCCAACTGGGAAATTTTAGACGAGACTATTGATACAGAAGAACAGTTACCAACATATTCACAGGAAAACTTGGAAGAATAATTTCAAATGTGAATAAGTCATGAAAATAAGACCTGACTTATTCACATTTTTCAACATTAACTCACATTTGTAAGGAAATATTTCAAAATTGTGAACAACTCACAGTTTTTTAATTTTAAGTTAACAGGTTATGAACGTTGGTATTGAAAGAAAACTTATTCACAATTTGATATTTCAGTGTGAATAAACTATTTAAAATATTTAAAAACAGCTAGTTACAAAAAAATAAATTGTGAATAACTTAGAGTAATCATCAACAACTCAACATATTCACATATTCACACTATAATAATGATAGAAAAAAAAGGTTTTAAAAAAGTCTATCATTTATTAATTAGAATGTTGTTAAGTTACATAAATCATCTAAAATCTTACATTATGGTTTTTAACGAGTCTTTTTACAAAAACTTATTATTTCTGGTAATATTTTTTTCGAGCACTATTCTATTTGCCCAGGATAATACTATTTCTCTTGCGGATGAATATTATTCGAATAATGAAATGGAAAAGGCTATTGAGTTATATGAAAAACTTGCCAGAAAAGATGAGAATATAGAAAAGATTCATAAAAATTATTTTGATGCATTATTGAAATCAGGAGAACAGAAATCGCTTGAAAAATACCTGAAAAGAATTTTAAAGTTATATCCTGACAATGCAGAGTATAATGTGGATTATGGTACATTTCTGATTTCTTCAGGTGATAATAATAAGGCCGTAGAGCATTTTGATTCATATCTTAATAGGATAAAAAAGGAAAATGATTTGTTAAGATATGCTGCGGTTTATTTTATTAATGCAGAGCAATTTGAGTTCGCAGAGAAAGCTTACATCTTAGGACAAAAAAATGATAAGAATGATTTTACAGGAGAATTGGCAGATTTATATTTTGTATGGGGCAAAAAGGAATTAATGGTTGCTCAATATATGGATCTGTTAAGTTTAGATGAAAATCAAGTAGATTATGTTCAGGGAATGTTGCAAGATAGGATTACAGATGAGGATGATTTTGAAAAACTGGAAAATGTGTTGGTAAGTTATGTTCAGAAAAATCCGGATAAAACTGTCTATAATGAAATCCTGATTTGGTATTTTCTGCAAAAAAATGAGTTTTACAAGGCTTTCATTCAGGCTAGGGCCATTGACAAAAGACAAAAATTGGAAGGGTTTAAAATTTTGGAAATTGGGAGGCTTGCTTTAAATAATGATTCATATAAAGATGCTATTAGAATCTTCCAGTTTTTAGTTGATAAATACAATGACAAACCAGTTTATTCTATTTCCCGTAGATTGTTGATAAATTCAAAAGAGGAATTGGTGAAGAATACCTACCCTGTGGATTTAAATGAAATTAAATCTTTAGTGAAGGATTATGAAGATATTATAAGAGAGTTGGGGATTAGAAAAAATACAGCAGATGCGGTTAGAAGCCTGGCGCTTTTAGAAGCATTTTACCTGAATAATAAGGATTCAGCTATTCAAATTCTGGAACATTTAATTCGAACCACCGGCATGAATCCCTCACTCATTTCTCAGGCAAAGTTGGATTTGGGTGATATTTATCTTTTAAAAAATGAACCGTGGGAAGCTTCTTTATTGTATTCTCAGGTGGAAAAGGCCGAAAAAGATAAAAACCTTGGACATATTGCTAAACTTAAAAATGCAAAATTATCTTTTTACAAAGGTGAGTTTGAACTAGCAAAAGCACATTTGGATGTACTAAAACTCGCTACTTCCAGGGAAATCGCAAATGATGCAATGGATTTATCTCTTTTAATTCAGGATAATTTGGATTTAGATACATCTTCCCTCGCAATGACAAAATTTGCAGAGATAGAATTATTGGTTTTTCAGAGCCAGTTTGAAAAAGCTTTAGTTGAATATGATCTTATGCTTAAAAATTTTGAAAATCATTCCCTAACTGATGAAATCTGGTGGGAAAAAGCAGAAATTCTCATCAAACTAGGAAGGTTTGATGAAGCAATTGAAAACTTGGAGCTGATTTTAAAACATAATAAAAATGATATTCTTGCCGATGATGCCAATTTTACGATTGGAAAAATTTATGAGGAAAACCTGAAAAACCAGGATTTAGCAATGGAATATTATAGAAAGCAATTAACCGATTACCCCGGAAGCATTTATAATGTGGAGGCAAGAAAAAGATTCCGAAAATTGAGGGGTGATAATCTCAATTGATAAACCTTGGTGAAAATATTCACGAATTTGACAATTCAACAATTCATACTGAATTTATATTAGTTTTCCATTTTAAGGCTTTTTGTTAATCCAAGTCATATTCAAAATTCTCCCTAATTTCTCTTGGGTAAAATATGAAAAAAGCTTAAGTAAAAAACTAGTAAAGTAAATTGTAGAATTATTTTCAGTCTGTCAGATTAATATGTCTTTCCTGATATTCTTTTTGCCCTTTCTTTCAACTTTTCCAGGTTACTCTTTAGCTCCTTAAGTTTATTTTCCATTTCCGAAATAGACTCATTTGAATTTTGTATTTCTAAAGCTTTCATTTTTTTCCTTTTTTATTGTTTTCTTACATTGAGTCAAAAAGGTTTCCAATAGTATATTTTTTTTTAACTTGCTGATATTGAGTTATTTAATTTTTTTCAATGAATTAATCTTATCTTAATTATGTAGTAATGTTTCATTTTGGGAAAATTCTCGAGATTATAAGTAAATAAAAATTATCCAATTAATTATTAAAAAAAAACTATTTTAACGTATGTTTATTGATCTTAAAGGAAAGATTTGTCTTATTTTAAGTAAAACTGAAAAAAGGAGGCCTGCACCCAGGAAAAAGTATCAACTTTAAATGTCAGGGAATTTAGAATTTGTACATTTGCAGTATTATTATGGGTAAGCTGAAGGAAAAATTGATTGAATTAGAAGAGAAAAGCTTTTTTATCCAGAATATTGATTTTGCAAGTAAAAGATAAAATGGAAGAGAAGAAATATAAAAAATACACTGTAACAGCTGCATTGCCTTATGCAAATGGTCCTTTACATATAGGCCATATTGCTGGTGCTTATTTACCTGCAGATATCTATGTAAGATTTTTAAGGGAGTCAGGTAGGGATGTTGCATTTATATGTGGTAGTGATGAACATGGTGCTGCAATTACAATAAAAGCACAAAAGGAAGGGGTAACGCCCAAACAGGTTATTGATAAATTCCACAAAATTAATAAAGAAACTTTTGAGGAATTTGGGATTGACTTTTCCATTTACCACAGAACCTCTGCTCCTATACATCATGAAACCGCTCAGGATTTTTTCAAGGTGCTCAACGAAAAGAAAAAATTTACAATCGATGAGTCTGAACAATATTATGATCAGGAAGCCAATCAATTTTTGGCAGACAGATACATTGTTGGCGAATGTCCAAAATGTGGAAATGAAAGTGCTTATGGGGATCAGTGTGAAAAATGTGGGTCTTCTCTTGTACCAACGGATTTAATAAATCCTAAGTCCACTATAACTGGAAGTGCTCCAATTCTTAAAAAAACAAAGCACTGGTATTTACCATTAAATGATCATGAAGAGTGGGTGAATGATTGGATTACAAAAGGTGAATTGGATGGTAAATATCACCATAATCCTAAAGAGTGGAAAAAACATGTTCTTGGCCAGTGTAAATCATGGATTGATGGAGGCCTACAACCACGACCAATGACCAGAGACTTGGAATGGGGAGTAAAAGTTCCTTTAGAAGGAGCTGATGGTAAAGTTTTATACGTTTGGCTGGATGCTCCGATTGGCTATATTTCAGCCACAAAGGAGTGGGCAAAAGAAGCAGGTAAAAACTGGGAAGATTATTGGAAAAATGAAGACACTAAACTAGTCCATTTTATAGGAAAGGATAATATCGTATTTCACTGTATAATATTTCCAATTATTCTAAAATCTTATGGAGATGGTTTTTTATTACCCAACAATATACCAGCCAATGAATTTTTAAATTTAGAAGGAAATAAATTATCCACTTCAAGAAATTGGGCTGTCTGGGTACATGAATATTTAAACGATTTTCCAGGAAAGCAGGATGAACTGAGATATGTTTTAAATTCAAATGCTCCCGAAAATAAGGACAGTGAATTTACCTGGAAAGATTACCAGGCGAAAGTTAATAATGAATTAGTCGCTATTCTGGGAAATTTCGTTAATAGGGCTATTGTTTTAACGAATAAATATTTTAACGGAGATGTACCTGTAAGAGGAGAGCTTGCTGAATATGACAAAGAAATCATAAATAAAATTGCAGAGGTTCCTGAAAAAGTTGAGAAACTGATTGAAAATTACAGGTTTAAGGAGGCTCAGTTTGAAGTAATGAATTTGGCGAGAATAGGAAATAAATACCTTGCTGATACAGAACCGTGGAAGTTAATAAAGGAAGATCCTGAAATTGTCAAAACTATATTGAATATAGCCCTTCAATTGACAGCAAATTTGGGTGTTCTTTTAACTCCTTTCCTGCCAAAAACTGCCAAAAAAATTCAGTATATGGTTGGACTTAGAAATCCCAAGTGGAATAAGGCTGGCCGAGTGGATCTGCTGTATCCTTATGATAAATTAGGAATTCCTGAGTTATTATTCAGTAAAATTGAAGATAGTCAAATTGAATACCAGATAAAAAAGCTTGAAAAGGCTAAGGTAGCTTCTAACGTTCCGGCAGAACCTGTAAAAGAGCCGACTACTTTTGATGATTTTACCCAAATGGATATTAGAGTTGGGACCATTTTACATGCAGAGAAAGTGCCTAAGACAAAAAAACTTTTGAAACTACAGGTGGATACAGGTGTGGATAAGAGAACAATTGTAAGTGGAATAGCGGAGTTCTTTAAGCCAGAAGAGATAATAGGACTTCAGGTTTGTGTATTGGCGAATTTGGAACCAAGAAAAATAAAAGGTATTAATTCTGAAGGAATGATATTAATGGCTGAAGATAGAGATGGAAGCTTGTCATTTATTGCACCAAGGAAAAAAGTTACAAATGGAGGTGTAGTCAGATAAGTTTTTCTATTTGAACAAAATTCTTGAAAAGTCAGCAATTTGTGTCTAATTGCTGACTTTTTTTGGTTGGAAAATTATCCTAGCCTAACCCTGGGATCAATTGCCGCATAAAGAATATCAACAAATATGTTGATAACCACAAAAATTCCTGCCACTACGAGGGTAGATCCCATTACTACAGGAAAGTCTAATAATTCTACAGCTTTTAAAGTCTTTAGACCTAATCCTTTCCAATTAAATATGTATTCAATAAAAAAAGCTCCTGCCATAAGAGATGCTAACCAACCTGAAACTGCAGTGATAACTGGGTTCAGGGCATTTTTTAAGGCATGTTTTCCTATGATAACAAACCTGTTAAGTCCTTTAGCCTTAGCTGTTCTAATATAATCTTGTTGGAGGATTTCTAGCATTGAACTTCTTGTTAATTGGGTAATAATAGCTAAAGGTCTAATACCCAAAGTAATAGCTGGTAAAATAATGTTTTTTAAATGCAATTGCCGTCCATATAAGGGATCATTTACCCAAAGAGATCCTGTAAGATTAAGACCTGTGTAGTCAGAGAGGTAGTAACCAAATAACATGGAGATCAGAATGGCTGAAACAAATGAGGGTGCAGAAATCCCCATTACTGAAGAAGTGACAAAAAAATGATCCAAAAAAGAATTTTGTCTAAGTGCTGCGATTAAACCAAATAGAATACCGAAAAAGGTAGCAAATAACATGGCTGCAATTGCAAGCCAGATTGTCCCTTCCAGATTTTCCAGGATTAAAATGTCTACTCTTTTATTTGATTGAAAAGATCGTCTTAAATAAGGAGTTTTTAAGGCTAGGATATAATTTCCCCCTATACTAAAAAAGGATACAAAATTGTATTTATCTTTTACATAAGAATTATCTTTATGAATAGAAATAGGAGAGAGGTCATTGAGGTAGTGCACTAATTGTTGATTGAGTGGCTGGTCTAATCCCAATTCCTTTCTAATGTTTGCTCTGGTTTCAGGATCAGCTCTTTGACCAGCAAGTAATGCAACGGGATCGCCAGGAAGTGCATGAAATAAAAAGAATACTACATGCACTACTCCCAGTATAACTAAAAAACCGTAGCCAAAGCGCTTAGCCACAAATTTTAACATAATTCTAGTATTCTTTTAAGTTTAAGACTTTACAATTTTGCTTTATATCATACGAACTGAACCGGTTTTTATTGAGCGATTTTTTAATTGATTTGCAAATTACCGAACCCGATCACCATAGAGGTTTTTTTCTTTTTTAACCACTTTTTGTTAATAAATAAATCAAAAAAATAAAAAATGTAAAAAATATTGTCTTTATTTTGTTAAAAAAATAATCAATTAATTATATTAGCATATATTTTTTACACCGTAAATCCCTTACGGTTTTATCATACATCTTTGATTAAGGAATTTTTGAAAATTCTATATCAATCAATTTTTTTAATAATTAAGAATAATTATATTGTAATAACAAAAAAAATAGAATAATGGCTGCAAATAATGACCAATCAGAGAAATTAAAATCCTTACAACTTACATTATCCAAACTTGAGAAAGATCACGGTAAGGGAATTGTGATGAAATTAAATGATGATAGTGTAATTGATGTTCCAAGTATTTCTACTGGATCATTAGGATTGGACTTGGCACTAGGAGTAGGAGGTTTACCAAGAGGCAGAATAATTGAAATTTATGGTCCGGAATCTTCTGGAAAAACAACACTGGCTTTACATACAATTGCCCAGGCACAAAAGTCAGGTGGGATAGCTGCATTTATTGATGCAGAGCATGCTTTTGATAAAATTTATGCCGAAAAACTGGGAATTGACTTAGACAATTTGCTTATTTCTCAGCCAGATCATGGTGAACAGGCACTTGAAGTTACCGAACATTTAGTGCGATCTGGAGCTATTGACATAATTGTAATAGATTCTGTAGCGGCATTAGTACCAAAAGCTGAATTGGAAGGGGAAATGGGTGAAAGCAAAATGGGATTACAAGCCAGGTTGATGTCTCAGGCATTAAGGAAACTGACTGGTACAATTAGTAAAACCAATTGCTGCTGTATTTTTATCAACCAACTAAGGGAAAAAATTGGGGTTATGTTTGGAAACCCTGAAACTACTACTGGTGGTAATGCGCTTAAATATTATTGCTCGGTTCGTTTAGATATCAGAAGGATTGGTGCAATAAAAGAATCTGCAGATAAAATTACTGGTAACAGAACCAGAGTGAAAGTTCAAAAAAATAAGGTTGCACCTCCTTTTAAAGTAGTGGAATTTGATATCCTTTATGGGGAAGGAATTTCAAAAGCTGGAGAAGTTTTGGATATGGGAGTTGATTTTGATATTATTAAAAAAGCAGGATCATGGTTTTCATATAAAGGTACCAAGCTTGGGCAGGGTAGAGAATCAGTGAAAGAATTAATCCGGGATAATCCAGAATTAATGGATGAACTGGAAATGAAAATAAAAGCGAAAATAAATGGTGAAACCATTGAAGAAGAGCCTGTAGCACAAGATTAAAGTTTGTTGATAACTCTTTTAAAAAAGGCCTTTTTGAAATTTCAAAAAGGCCTTTTTTTAGGACAGCAATGCCTCAATATCATTTTTTGAAAGATTTTTAATAAAGCTTTCCTCTGTTTTAATTAATTCATTAGCGAGCCTTAGTTTGCTGTTTTGAAGCGCTATAATTTTTTCCTCTACAGAATTTTTTGTGATGAATTTATAAATTACCACCTTGTTTTCCTGACCTATTCTGTGTGCTCTGTCAATAGCCTGTGCCTCAATTGCAGGATTCCACCAGGGATCGAGAATAAAAACGTAATCTGCTGCGGTTAAATTAAGTCCCAGGCCTCCAGCTTTCAGGGAAATTAGAAATAATTTTAGGTCGGGATTGTTTTGAAATTTATCTACTTGTTCTTGTCTGTTTTTTGTTGAACCGTCAAGATAGGCATAGCATAATTTTTTTTCAATCAGATAGTCTTTTAAAATATTAAGATGTTTTACAAACTGACTGAAAATAAGGATTTTATGTCCTTCTTCTATAGCTGTATTCAACATATGAATAACATCTTCAAGTTTTCCTGAATCACTTTTAGAATCAGGATTAACCATCTTTGGATGGTTAGCCAGTTGCCTTAACATTGTTAATCCCTGAAGGAGCAACATTTGAGATTTTGAAACACCACTTGTTTCAATTTGATCCAATATTTTATTTCTATAAATTGATTTTGTTTCTTCATACTCTTCTTCCTGGGCTTTCGTCATAGAAGAATATTGGATTTTTTCTATTTTTTCCGGTAAATCTTTCGCTACCTGAGATTTATGTCTTCTCATTATAAAAGGTTTAATCAGAGCATGAAGTTTTTTACTTTTTAATTCATCCTGCCTTTTTTCAATGGGTAATTGATATTCCTTTTTAAAATACTTTTGATTTCCCAACAATCCAGGGTTTACAAAATTCATCTGTGACCAAAGATCCATCGTAGTATTTTCAATTGGAGTACCGGTTAGAATAAGCCTTTTGTTTGATTTGAGTTGATTGACACTTTTAGCAATTATTGAAGTAGGATTTTTTATTACCTGAGATTCATCCAAAATGATATAATTGAAATAAAAATTTTCCAGAATGTCCACATCAATTCTTACAATACCATAAGAAGTTAAAATGAGATCGTAATTACTGAATTGTTCCAGGTCTTTATTTCTGGAAGAACCAGTGTAACTAAAAACCTTCAGGTTTGGAGTGAATTTTTTAGCCTCCATTTCCCAATTGTATAAAAGGGAAGTAGGCATAATCAGGAGAGAAGTCCCGCCATTGTTTTGGTCCTTCTCTTTTTGAAGCATGGCTAAGGTCTGTACAGTTTTTCCCAAACCCATATCATCAGCCAGGCATCCTCCGAATTTGTATTCTCCAAGAAATTGAAGCCAGTCATATCCGGCTTTTTGGTAAGGCCGAAGTTCACCTGTAAAATTTGATGATAAATCTGAGGATTCTATTTTACTAAAATCTCTGAGTTGTTCGAGTTTTCTACTCATAGAAACTTTGGCAAGACTTCCTGCCTTAAGTTCCTGAACCATAGCTACATGGTGCTTTTTTAAAGTGTGGTTTTGTTCATCTTCATCAATAAAATTAAAGAGATCTGAATATTGGGTAAACCAGGTATCCGGGATAACTGCTACTTCCCCATTGGGCAATACAAACTCCTTTTTATTCGAGATAATTAATTTTCTCAATTTTAGAAAAGGAATTTCGTACTCTCCAAATTTTACAATGGCATTAATATCAAACCAATCTTTGTTTTCATTAATTTCCAGAGTAATTCTGGATTGTCCCAAAAAGTATTTTTTCCCGTTTGGATTAGGTTGTTTTACATTTATTCCAGCAGATTCTAATTCTTTTAAGTGATCGGAAATGAAAGAAAAAGCCTTTGATTTTTCCATTACTGCTTTTCCATTTTTCATTGTCAACCCAAGCCCCTCAAGTTTTTGGTTAATACTTTTCTCAAATTCTATATTTCTATTAACCCTGTAAAAAGTAAAATTATCACCCTTTTTTTCAAGTTTCACAGAAACACCATTGGTTTTATTGGCTGTGAACTTAAACTTGTCATAATTAAAACCCAGGGTAAAAATTATTTTTTCCTCCTGATCTTCAACTATAGTATCACCATTATTCCCAAATAAAACACCGGAGCTTCCAGCCATTTCTGAAAGAGAAATATTTGGAAAAGGTTTTTCATAAACAGATTTTATATCGAAACCTTTAGCATAAACATCGAAAGATTCAATAAGTGGAGTGACAAACTTTTTATAGTAAGTATCCTCCATACTTCTGGGAATTGCAATAAATTTCTTATTAAGAAAGGGTTTTAATTTATTACCGTCAATGTTTTTTTCAAAGGTAAATAATTTCCCTTCCAGCATTAACCAGGCAGGTTCATTACAAATTAATATGCCATTTTTGTATTGAAAGTCAACCTTTTCACCTTTATATTTAATTGTGGGGAAATAATGAGTATTATCCTCATTTCTTCTAAAATGAAAGAGAACGGTAGCTTTTTCGTGCTGTACTTCAATTTTATGATGAGTAGGGTTACCATCGTTGGCCATCTCATAAAGTTCTTTTCCTGCCAAAAGATCCAATATTTTTCCCCTTCTGCTTTCAATATATTGATCTATATACCGAATTAAACCTTCATCTTTTCTCTTGGATAAATAAACATCTTCAAAAAACTTGGCAGGTAAAGCCTTCTTTTTATAAAATTTCTTGATAATGGCTTCCTGCTGAATTGAATCCATTAATTCTATAAGCTTGTAATCAGTATCGTCAAGTCCTGAAGCAAACTCGTGGGCATTAAGATGTGAAATATTTTGATGTTTTAAGGTAAGTTTTCCATTCTCACTTAACTCAACTACAAACGATTCAAATAAATATCCTAAATATTGGTGTTGAAATAATGAATAAACAATCTGAAAAGGGCTATCGGGTGAAACTACCATAAATAAACTACTTCAAAATCCTTCCTGAGCGGTCAATAAATAAAAAAGAAAATTCGAATCTAATGTATAATCCCTATTTATGGAAAAATTGGATTAGAAAAGATTTTGAAGCGAAGTGAAAATAAGATTATTCCAATAATTAATTGACTTTCTTGGTAAAATGGAATAGGCTATCAATTAAAAAAATTAGCAGGATGAAATTATAAAAGTATTAATAAGCAAAAATGCCTTCAAAATTAGTGTGGGAAAGGATGTCAGATAGGAATTGGTTTTTGCTAGTCCTTGGTGGGAAAGTATATCAGGTATCCACTTTACTTTCTCGGAAAACCTTTTTGAAGGCAGAGATTTTTTTACGGTCGGCCGCAGCCGTCCCTTTTTCATCGATTGGAAAAAGGGACGGAAGTTTAATCTTCTTGCATAGTTTATCATTTAGTAATAAGGCTTTTGGAATTGATAAAAAATCTGATTATTAGCCGGATTATAATTTAATTTTTGCAAGCAAAAGGTCACTTATTTAATAAACTCATAAGCACCAATATCAGGTTGGTCATCTCGATCATTTCCAGCCAAATCAGTTTCAATTCCCAATTCAATACCCTGGTCAATTGCCGGACTTTCACCAAGTGTATCCAACATAAATAAATTTTCCTGAGGATTTAAAAACTGAGGATCTTCATTAAGAATATTATTAGGATCGAATTCAGCAATTTGAGTTTTTAATAAATTATTAGAAGCAGAAATTTCAAATTTTCTTTCCGAAATAAAATCAAAAAATAATTCCTCCTCTAATTTTCCCCAAATAATATTATTAGCCATAGTAAGCGATAAATCGTCAGCAATAATGGATTCATCACTCAGAACCTCATAATTTTTAACTAAAAAAGAAGGATTATCACGGAAAAACTCCGGAGAAACTGCAGCAAAAGTATTGTGGTAAAGCTCATAATTTCCCCCAGCGGATAAATTGATAGTACTTAATATACAAGAATGAATTAGGGAATTTGTCATGACCAAATCGGAGGTAAAACTTAAAATGCCATAAGCTGCCATATTTTCAATAATAGAATTGGAAATGACAATATCCGGATCAGCATTATCATCTGGGATACCCAAATAAATACCTACATTTCCATTTCTGATAATTGACCAGTTGAAAACATTATTCTGGCTGGTAGCCAAAAAAGTTATTCCCTGCCATTGTCCTGGAACATCTTCATAACCTTCATCCGACCGAACACTTGTAAAAACAACAGGTTCTTCAACAGTGCCATTCACCTCCATATTTCCACCAACAAAAAGAGAAGCATTTGTACCAAAATGTATTCTGGTTCCTGGATTAATCGTGAGCCGGCAATTTTCTCTAATCAGAAGAGAGTCAAAAACAACATAAGGTTTATCCTTAGTCCAGGTAGCATTACAATCAACCGCCTGTAAGCCACCTCTAAAAAAAACAGCATCCTGTCCCCAGGAAACAAGCTTTACATCCTGTACATTTCCATTTGTTTCAAAAACCAGAGAATCCTGAACAATAAAAGGCAAATCCTCTTCCTGAGGATCAATTAAAACTTCCACTAAAATCAATAAACTATCCTTTCCCAGTAGCTGAATATTATTCAATTGATTCCCCTGAAAACCATTAATCACCACAGAATAAGCAGACTCAGAGCCACTTCCCAATTTAATACTGGAAAGATTCACCGCATTTTCAGAAGGATTATAAACCTTAAACCTTTTCGTAATACTACCCAGTGTAGTAAAAACAGTATCAAAAAAGACAGTATCAGTAGAAAAAGCAAGTTCAACCGAAGGATCATCAGTAACCACCTCCTCCTGAAGTTCACAAGAAGAAAAGTAAAAGCAGATTGAGATAAAGGTGATTAGGTAAAAAAATGGTTTGGTTGGTTTCAAGGGGTTATACTTATTTCAATTTATATTTCCTGTAAAATATTTCACCTAATCTATAGTAATACGTGAAATATTTTACAAACATAAGAAATGAAAAATCCATTTATTAAATACCAACTATCTTTTTAATAATTTGGAGGCAACAAGCTTTCTATAAGAATTATAGATAAATTCAATTTTGTCATTATCGTTCGGGTAATCTTTATAAGTTTTTGGAGGAAGTTCCATTATTTTATCAAAATCTGATAAGGAAAGGTCAAGTTTTTTACATAAATATTCCTTTTCTTCTTGGATTTTAATTGGATTGAAGGAACTTTTTTCTAACTCAGTTAATGCATAATCTCTGGTAATTTCACCTGCACAAATTTGTGTGGAGAAGGTAGCTTTTCTGTAATCAAGGTTAAATTTTTCCGGCAATATATAGGATTGAAGAAAACCAGTAAACTTTGATTCATAATGTTTTCCCCCGTAATATTTCCAATCTAATTCATTCTCCAAAACCTTCATAGCAGCTGCTTTATTGAAATCTACATAGTTAAGAGGATAAAGCGTTTTTATCCCCTTTATAAACTTATAGTACATCTCCGTTTTATAACCAAAAGTAGGATATGATTTTAGTTTTTTAACACCGAATTTTTTACAAATTGATTTAAATAATCGCATGTCTTTGGCGTAGTATCCCCAGCTTTTTGGTAAAATCCCTTCAGTTGCATAATTTCCCCCACTGATTACATACTTCACATTATTTTCTGCAGCAGCCTGGTGAATAATAGCAGGGATTGCCATATCGGTAGGTATTTCTGCATCAACTATTGAGGCTTTTAAAAATGCGATTTGTAAATCTTTAAATTCTTCCCAATCAATAACATAGCTTTGATAATCAAATCCTAATTTGGTTACTACATTCTTTACATTTTTTACTGATGTATCTGAATCCCATCCGTTATCCAGGTGGATAGTTAAAACTCTTAAACCATGTTGCTTCAGTAAATATGCTGTGTAGCAACTATCAACCCCTCCACTAATCCCTAATACACAATCGTATTCCTTATTCTTTCCAGACTCTTTCAAAGTATTTACCAGTTGAATAAGTTGTTTGTCACTTTCCTCTCCTTGGTAAATTAATTTGGAAATTCTGTCATAATAATCATTACAATGATTACAATGTCCTTTTTCGTCAAAATAAATATCGGGATCTGTAGTGTCCATTACACACCTGGTGCAACGTTGGTAATTCAATTTATTCATTTAAAAAAATAGTATGCAGTAGATTAAAAAATTCTCTTTCAAAAAAAGAACTTTGGATATGTTCAATTATTGCTTCTATAATTCAAACTTAACCTCTGATTTTTCTGGATAATTAATTAAAACTCCCTTTTTTTTACCGTGGTAAACAAACATACTACCAGCGCCTAGACCATTTGCAAATCCTTCTTTGTATCCTTCCTGGAGATGTTTTAAATTGCCTGCTCCTCCAAGTGCTACAATAGGTACTGTAACTGCTTCAGAAATTGATTTAATTAATGATATATCGTATCCAGCCATTGCACCATCATTTTCAATGGACTGAACTATTATTTCACCTACTCCTTTGGATTCCATTAATTGAGCAAATTCTACAGGAGAAAACTTAGTGCTTTTTTTTCCATTCCTAGTAAAGGTTTTTAACCCACCTAGAAATTTCTTTTTTATATCAATGCAAACAACAATTGTAGAAGAACCAAATGTATCAGCCGCTTGCTGGATAAAATCAGGGTTTTCTGCAGCAAAAGAATTAATTATTACTTTTTCAGCTCCGGCACTTATAATTTTCTGAATATCCTCAATAGTTTTAATACCACCACCAACTGCAAAGGGCATATTTGCTTCTTCTCCAACCTTTTTTACAAAATCTAATGAAACTAATCGGTTTTCCTTCGTTGCCAAAATATCTAGAAATACTAATTCATCTGCTTTAAAGTCATTAAAAATTCTAACAGCATTAATCGGATCACCTATATATCTAAAATCTTTAAATTTTTTAGATTTTACCAAACCCTTATTTTTAAGTAAAAGTACTGGAATTACCCTTGGTCTAAACATCTTTTAATTAAAGGTTAATGAAGTTTTTTAATAGTTGTTCACCTGTCTCATGGCTTTTTTCTGGATGATATTGTACTCCATAAATATTGTCTTTTTCAACAGCAGAAGTAAACTTATATTCAAAGTCTGTTTCATTCAAAATATCACTTTTTTGATTTGCAATAAAATGGTAGGAATGAACAAAATAAAACTCTGATTGGCTACCAATTTCCTTCATCAAAAGGCTTTCTTTATTAATATGTACTTGATTCCATCCCATGTGGGGTACTTTATATCTTAATTTATTGCTTATGCTAAAGTTGACCACATTGGCATCTATCCATCCTAATCCTTCACAATTACCTTCTTCACTATTATTTGCCATAAGTTGCATTCCCAAACAAATTCCTAATATTGGTTTTTTATCAATTAAGGTAAACTTATTCAATGCAGGAATTAGATTTAGGTTATTTAAGTTCTCCATAGCTTTCTTAAAGTGCCCCACACCAGGTAAAACTATTTTATTGGCAGACTCAATTTCGTGGGGGTCAGATGTAATGATAACATTCACTTTAAGCCTGTCAAACTTTTTCTTAACAGAGTTTAAGTTACCCATGCCATAATCAATAATAATTATTTTATCTCCCATAATTATTTAAAATAATCCTTTTTTTTTTAATATTTGTTTGATGAAATATTGTTAATAATAGCTGATAACTCTTTTACTTGGAATTTTCTGGAAAATTTTTCGATACCTACAGAATTACACGAAATAAATCCATTTTCTTGAAATTCCATATATAAATTTTTCAAGTATTCGTATAAATGAGATTCATCATTTATGATTATTCCAGAATTTGTAGAATCAATAACATCCTTTTGTAAATGTTTACTTTCTGAGTTAAATTCTTTTATTAGAAAATATTTCTTTTTTAACTCCATTGCTTTTGGGTCATTTTCATAACAAAGGAGTATAAGCCTTTTTAAGGCCAAATAATCAAATATTTTCGTACCAAGGATAGAATAATCATTGAACAGAATTAAAATACTATTTGAAGCAAGTTTTTCTTTGAGTAATTGATTTGGCAATCTTGGAGAAATTGAAACTAGCGTTTTTAAGTAGGGATATTTAGCTTCAAGAATGTTATTTATTTTTTCCTCATTTGATACTCCATAAAAATTGATATTTATTCTAGCCTTTTCGTTTTTACTGAAATCATTACAAACCATTAAAAAACTTTCAAGGGGGTGCCAATCGTAAATGGTTCCTACAAATCCAATATTCAGGATATCAGTTTCTTGAGAAATATTCCTAATATTTTCAATATTATCAGGATCAAATCCATTAGGGAGTATATGGAATTTTTTTTCTTTTAATAAACTACTGATTTGTTTCTCCACAAAGGAGGAAACTGTAATAATAGAATTTAAATTTGTTGTGCATTTTTTTTCCCAGAAAGCTTCCCAATTATGTAATAAAAAATTTTTCTTCCTACTTTTATCCTGTATCCATGGATCCCTATAATCGGCTATCCAGGGAATTTTATATTTCTTACTTAAAATTGAAGCATACCTAAATAGAATAAATGGATCTCCTGTTGCTATTATTGCTTCTACATTATTTGAATTTAGATATTTTTTTGCAGCAAAATATAATTGCACTTTAGGTCCAATCATCCAAATCCACTGACTAAATTCAAAAAATGCAGAAATTAATTTTCGGAGAAGCTTGAACTTTGATTCCCCATATTTTAGCATTATTCGATTACCCAAATTAGGTTTGTAGGGAGTTTTTAAAATTGTTCCATATTCAGAGTTTTCTTCAATAACCTCAGAAGAATCACCAGGAGCAATGTAATCAAGGTGGTTACCATATTTATTTCCCCATTGTCTTGTCACAACTATAGGATAAATTCCATACTCTTTTAAATATCTATACCATGCATAGGGTCTCAAACCTCCCACAGAGACATAGGGTGGGAAATCATATGCCAGAATTAAAACTCTTTTCATTTAAAAACCTCAAGTAAAGTCTCTTCTTGTTTCTCCCAATTTAAATTTCTTATAAATGCTTCCTTACCATTAGATCCATTTGCTAATAATTTCTTATTGTTTGAAATTTTTGTTATTTCTTCAGCAATATTTTTTGGATCATCATTTTTTAATATTAATCCACAATTAACTTCCTTAATTAAATTCGAACTTTCAGGTAAAGAATTGGAAAAGATAAATAGACTTCCAGCCATATATTCAAACACTTTATTAGGAAGAGTTAATTCTTTTGATTTATTAATTGGTTGAATAAAAAGGATTCCAATGTCGGCTGAGGCTGTATACCTCAATAACTTTTCAAAAGGTACTTTTTCTAAAAAATGGACATTTGAAACATTGAGGTCCTTTTTTAACTGTTCGAGATCATTTTTAATTGGTCCATCACCTAAAATAACAAAATGTTCATTTTGATTTAATAAAGAACAGGCCTGGATCATTTTTTCTAATCCTCTTCCTTTATTTAAGACACCTTGGTACAATAAGATCAAACTTGTGTTAGGTAATTTTAAAACCTCTCTTAGCAAATTATTTCTATCGAAAAGGTTTGAAGCTAACCTTGGAAAGTTTTTTATTACCTTGATTTTTCTTAAATCATATTTTTTTTCAAAGTAAAACTTAAAGCTATCACATACTGTAATAAATTCATCAATATTTTTAACTAGCCTTTTTTCTTGAAGGGAATGGTAAATTTTATTTATTTCAATAAATAATTTCCCGTAGATTGCCTTTAAGCCTTTAGTAGGAAAAAACTGATTAATTGTTTCAATATATATCTCATGAGAGTCATAAATAAGTTTAATTCTTTTATTTACCTTTTTTAATTTAACCCCAAGTGCTAAAAGTGGATAATCATTACAATAGATAATATCATAGGTGGAAATATTCTTCAATATGCTATTTTCTATTTCCTTAAATTTATTCTGAAACTTAAAGTTTTGAGTTATCCAATTTCCATAGATTGAATTTGAAAATAGATTTACATTTTTATTAAATAACTCTTTATCATTCTCTTGACCATCAATATAATACAAGTCTACATTATGAATTAAAGAAAGTGATTCAATAATTCTTCGAACCCTTCCATCATTTTTTATGGGGCCATCCAATAGGATGGCAATTTTTTTTTTCTTCATTAGAAATAATTTACTGAATTCTTTGCATAGAAGTTAATTCAAAATTTATTTCTGATCACACTTCGCAAATAAAGTTTCCTATTGCTAGATAATCGAATGCTTTTTGTTTAAGTGCTTTAATTGCATCTTGAGGGGAAGCTACAATTGGTTCTTCATGCATATTGAAGCTAGTATTAATGACTCCAGGGATTCCACTTAATTTATGATATTCCTCAATAATTTTATGAAATGACGGGTTATCCTCTTTTCTTACTACCTGAGGCCTAGCAGTACCATCAATATGAGTAGTTGCTTGCATTTTATCCTTCCAATTTTCTTTTACATCATAAGTAATAGTCATAAAATTAGAAGCTTTAGAAGCTACTCCCTTAGAATAATTTTCAAATAGATTTGGAGCTTCCTCTTCTAACACAGAGGGAGCAAAAGGCATAAATTCAGTTCTGTTAAGTTTTTTGTTTAGCCAGTCATTGATAGATTTATCTGTTGGGCTTCCTAATAAACTTCTATTTCCTAAGGCTCTGGGACCATATTCCATTCCTCCGTTAAATCTTCCTATTACTTTACCAGAATGGATATATTTTGCAATTTCAGCTTCAATATTATCTGATTTTCTATAGTTTAAATTGCTGTTTTTTAAGGCAGATTCAATTTCATTATCATTATAACTATTGCCAAAGTAAACATTATTTGGACTATAGGAATCATATGCTTTTTCATTTAAATCGTATAAGCAGTATAAAGCAGCTCCTACAGAGCATCCACCATCACCCATATTTTGATGAATAAAGACAAATTCTACACCTTCTATTTCAGAAATTACTTGATTTATTCGCACATTGGCAAATAATCCTCCAGCAAGAACAACATTTTTATTTGGATATTTTTTTAAAAAATGCTTAACATATTCAACCGCAATATCTTCAGAAATCTTTTGAACAGCTGCAGCTAAGTCTTTCATATGTTCCTTTGGATGGAAGTTCTTTTCTAAAAACCTCCGCATACTGTCAATATGTGGAACTCCAAAATTTTCATTGTTTATTATTCGAATAAGAGTATTTATTTTGCTCAGATATTTGTTCTTTTCTATGTTGTCCTCTTTAAATTCAAAAGATTCTTTTTCTGGATTAAAGGACAAAAATTGTTTTAAATCGTTATAATATTTCTCAGGGTTTCCAAATGCAGCCAATCCGGTTATTTTTCCTTCATGCCTATTCCTTTTAAAACCCAAAAATCTGGTAATTTCAGAATAAAATCGTCCTGGAGAGCAAGCTGCACTGGCTGAGGAAATTCTTTTTAATTTTCCATCCTCGATTATGGAAGCTGTAGCACAAAGACCATCTCCTGCTCCATCTATGGTTATGGTCAAAGCATCTTTTTTTCCACTTGTATAAAATGCGCTTGCAGCGTGGCAGGTATGGTGATCAATAATTGAAAGCTCGGTATTTTCGAAACCAAGTTCATTTATCTTTTCTCTAATAACCTTTTTAGTATAATTTTTTGATTCTTCTAAATAATTATTGGAATTATTTTGTTTACCATTTCCAGTAAGATTCTTTATTATTAAGGATTTTACCTGACTAAATTTACTTTCTACTGATAAGTCGTTAAAAAGATCTCTTTCCTTTTTAAATTCTAAATCCTTCGACATATAATATTCTTCAACAAAAGTATATATAGGATGAAAAAGGGCCTCGACCGTAGTAGCTATTTTGGAAATTTCATTCTTATTAATGTTCGCATTTTTTAATACTTGTTCAATAGCCATATATGGAAATCCTGTAATATACTTTACTCTTGTAAGCCTTTCTTCAGCAATTGCACCTACTATTTCTCCTTTATAATTAATTAATGCAGCCGTTGCATCGTGCCCAATATGAATACCTAAAATGTATGACATAATCTTGTTAAAATTTATTGTTAAGTCTTAAATTGAGTTTAATGAAAGAATTTTTTGTAATAAGTTTATGTTTTTAGTATAAGTGTGATGATTGTTAAAATAAAATTTTCCTGATTTTCCAATACGTTTTCTTTCGTTTGGATTTTCTATTAACATTGAAATATAATTTATCCATTCTTCATAATCTCTTGCAATTAAGCAATTATCATTGTGAATTAATTCAGGGTAAGATTCACAAGGTGAAATAACTACAGGAATGGAACTGCATAAAAATTCAAGAGTTTTCATAGGAGACTTTGCTCTTAATCTCTCCGTATTGGAGGTATAGGGAACAATTCCTATATCAACAGATGAAAGCCAGTCATAGTAGTTGAAGTCCTTTTCTGTCCATTTTTTTAATTTTAGCTGTTTTAAAGGAAGGGAAATCTCTCCTCTACACAAAAATTCAAATGATATTTTCTTTGAATACCTTTTTTCTAAAGCAATCAAAGCCTCTTTAATTTTAATAAGTTCGAGGGCATTTCCTGGGTTTCCCATCCACCCAATAACCAATTCTTTATTTTTTTGATTTCCGTCTTTTTGATAATATTTATTTGGTTCTATGGTAAGAGGCAATAAAAATGTGTAAGGATTAATTTTTTTAAAATATTCGAAAAGAAAAGGAGAAGAAACAGTTATTTTATCTGCAATTAAAGCTGTTTCATTAACAAGGGATTTATTATGAAGATAATCGGCATCGTAATAATCTACAATTAAAACTTTGCCTAGTTTTTTTATCAATTTTTCAAATAAGGGATCCTTTAAAGGATAAAAAGGGATAAAATTCCTTTGAAGCCAAATAATTTCATAATTTCTAATTTTTAGAAATGTTTTAGTTCTTTTAAACAATACAAGAAAATGAAAAAAATAGTTTTTTATGTTTAGGCCGGGAGTTATCCATTTTTCAAATTGATCTTTTTCAGAGGCCCAAAATACATCAAATTCTTGATTTCTATTATTAAAGTGTTTTTTCCAATTGCCAATTCGAATATTTCCTCCAGGGTAGTTTTTAGGTAAATATGGCAAAGCAGCAATTCTATTTTTTTTCTTTTTTTTCAGAATAAAAATAGATGTTTTTATAGCCGTGATTATTAACCATAAAATACCTATATAAAATGAATCTAATATTTTAAGCAATACTTTATTCATCCAATTCTTTGATAAAAAATGCATCTGCTTGAAGAAAAGTACCATCTATAGTACTTTGAGAAATATTTTCTAATCCTCTTAATAAAAATCCATATTTTTTTAAAAAATCATATAAAGATTCAAATGATACGCTATTCTTATAAAGGCTATTGAAACTTACTTCTGTTATAAGAATTTTTACTTTGCTTAGGAATTCATGTGCTCCTTGAAGTACAAAAAGTTCTGCTCCTTGTACATCCATTTTTAAAAGAATATCATTCTCTAAGTATTCTTGTGTTGTTGACCATTTATCTAATGTGGAGGTTTTTATAGTGATTTTTGTATTTTCTGATGTATGGGGATAAGCTTTTTTATGAAGGTTATCCATTTCCAATAGTGAGCTTGAACCTGTATTATTATCACAAATAAAAAAACTTGATTCACCTTCTAAGTTTGATAACCCATAATTGAAGGCGTTAAACTTTTTGTCTCCATCAAAATTTTGCAATAGTTTTTGATAAGAATTTGGAATAGGTTCAAAACTATAAATGGATGCATCACGAAACCAACCCCTAGCTTTAATTGCAAAACCGCCATTACTCGCTCCAACATCAATAATCGTTTTAATATTTAGATTTTTTAGCCAGTTATACTGTACCAACTGTACTTTTTCCTCTGTTTCATTATAAGGTTTAATTATTTTACCCTTTTTTCGTAAATAAGATTTAATAGTATTTTTCAAAAATTTTTTCACGATGTTTAGTCTTTACATTAATAATTTCATGGTAAAATTTAGAGTTTGAATAACTTTTTCATCATTTCTACATAATAGCTATACATTTGCGGAATATTTAAAAATATGCTGGCAAAAGTTTTTTCAAATAGTCTTTTTTATACATTCTCTAGCCTTTTTCTAAGGGCATCCTCAATTATATTTTTTCCAATTTTCTCTTATTATTTAAATCAGGCTGACTATGGAATATTATCTGTATCCCAAAGTATCACTGTATTAGTGACAAGTTTGGCGGGATTTGAATTACACAGGGCAATCACCAGGTTTATAAATTCTCCAGAAAGTCAAAAAAAATCGGAGTTTAGAAAAAAATTTTTGGGTAATATAATCCTTACTACCTTTATTAGTAATTCTGTATTCGTTTTATTTTTATTGTTATTTGGTTCTTTTTTTCTAAAACCAATTCTTAATAATATACCATTTTATCCATATATATTTTTTTCGTTAATTGGGATATTATTTAATTTTTTAGTCGATCTATATCGGGTATATCTAAAAGCTACCCATCAAGGAAAAGCTAGTTTTATTTTTGATATGGCTTTTTATTCTTCCAATATATTATTAAACTTATTTTTTGTTGTTGTTTTAAAAAAAGATGTAATTGGCATAATATATAGTACTATTGTTTGTGGATTTGTCTTTTCATCAATTTCCATATTTAAGCTATTTAAAGTTTCCTCATTTTCAATTAAAAAATCAATTCTCTTCCCTGTTATCAATTATGTACTTCCTTTAATTCCATTTATTTGGTTAGGAATGGGAGTAGAAACAGTTAGCACTCTATTTTTAAATATGGAAGAAGGAAAAGAAGTATCAGGTATTTATTATATTGCAATTACCTTTGCTACCATATTTTCTGCCATAAAAGAATCTATAATATCTGCCATTTCTCCTTGGTTTTTTGAATTTTACCAATCAAAAAAATATCTAATAAATAAATTGTTTATCCATATAATATTAGCTGGTGCTATAATTAATATGGGTATTTCCATATTTTCATTTGAAGTACTTACAATATTATCCAGTAAAAAAAGTCTAGTTGAAGCCTGGAAATATATTCCATTATTAAATATCGGACATCTTATTATTTTCATTGGTCAATTATTAAATCTTCCTATGTATTATACAAAATCAAAGACTAGCTATCTGATTTTGGCTAACCTTGGAGGATTTATTACCACATTTATTATTTCATTTCTTATAACTGAAAGCTACGGTATTCAAGGAGCCGTAATATCAAAAACCAGTGGATATTTTATTATGACTGTTATTAGTGGTATAATAAGTATAAATTTTATGAAGTTTGATATTAATTATTTTAATATCTTCATAATTGTACTATTTACCACAGTGCTTTCCTACCTCAATTTTTTACCGTTTAATTACCCCCTTTTACTCAGTTTAAAAATATTTATCTCTTTAGTGTTATTGTTTTTCTTTTTAAAACTTGTTCTTAAAAGTTATTTTGGTGTAAAGAGATTGTTTTTAACCTACAGGTCAAATCTTTTTAGAAAGTAATAAAATGTAAAAATTAATAAAGTAGCGAATGGCTGAATAAATGCCCAGGTAAATCCTAAAAAAGTCTGCGCATATCGAACTCTGTAATCCCTATAGGCAAGGATCAAAAACAAATCCTTATAGGAAAATAATTCTTTCAGATTAAGGCTTAAAGAAGACTTCCTCGAATCAATTATTATTTGGGAATCTTTCATTGATGAAATAGTCAAAAAAATTTCTCAATTGTTTAAAAAATAAGTGCCACTGTCCTAATAGTATCGCACTTTACACTGAGTTCAGCATCATGCTGGTTTCATTAAAAAATTCTGTGTGAAAAACGGAGAGGTTTTTTATTTATTGACTCAATGCTCAAATTTATTTTTGAAATTTTCACAGGTGTTCTGCCAATTGTATTCAGATCTTTAGATAGGGGCTTTAATTTAGGTTTTATTCACTCAAATAATTTAAAGTATATTCCGTTTAAAAGTCATCTAAAGTTTGGAAAAGGAGGGAGTGAACAAATTTTTAATGATGATTTTTTACCTAATTCGCTGTTCAAATTCCTCTTACCAGTTTAGACCTTATCTATAGAATAAAAATTTTTATGGGAATACCGATTGAATGAGGAGGTTAATAAAAATTCAATTGCCAGGTTTCATATTCTATTCTTATCAATGCTCCATATAGCTAAGTATCTTTTTAAGTATAACATCTGATGGCCTTCCTATTAATATTGGAATTTCCTTACCAGGAATTGACGGCAATTCTAGTAAGGAAACGACCCGTTTCCTTATAAGGAAATATGGACAATCCTAGTAAGCAAATGGTCCGTTTGCTTACTAGAAGCAGACACGTTCCTTACTACAAACGAACTATTTGCTTACTGGCAACTACCTGTTTTATTGTTATAATTTTGGAAAACCCTTCTGTAAGTTACCTGAAGCCCTTTTTGGAGAGAACTGTAATTCCTGTTCTGTAGTAATTACTATGGTTATAATGATTTAAAACCAGAAAGGAGACATGAATTAATTTAGAATGAGGAGAATAATTTTAAACTGTTTTTACTTTAGGAGTAATGATAAATAGGAGAAAAGGGAGGACTTTTTAATTTTTAAAACATAGTACAGATGTGCTTGTGAGCATGTTAAGAAATGTCTTTACCCATCAAATATCCAATGATATAATTTCCTGCTTAAAGGGGCTATTTATCTTTATTCCACAACTACCTTTTTTGTAAGGGTCTTTTCTCCAACCTGAACTGATACGAAATACAAGCCTGATTTTTCATCTTCAAAATTAAATGCTCTGCTAAAGTTGGCAGGAGTATTCAGGTAATTTTCCGTCAAGATAGTTTTCCCCAAAGTATTATAAATTGTAATACTTACTTTTTGATGGTTGGCATTTTCAATTTGAACCTTAAACTGTCCTTGAGTGGGATTTGGGTAAATGGTAATTGATTGAACCTCTGATGATTTTTTATTGTGAGAATCCTCTTTGGCCATGGCCACATTACTGAAGGTCAAAAGAGAAACTGTAAGGAAAAGAAAGGAAAGTAAAAAGTTTTTCATGACTATTAGTTTAAAATTATAGTCAAATCTACTTTCCTTATTTATTTACATAAAAAATGATGGAGTGAATAGGAAATTATTTGGAGTGAACCGGTTAAGTTACTTCAATTTAATAGGTGTATTTTCACTATCCACTTTTGCCCTGTCCATATTGGCTTTACTAACATCTACTCCTTCAAAATTCACATTTGTAAGATCGGTTTCCATGAGATTAGTTTTGTAAAGCTCAGCGCCATGTAAGTCTGCATTCATCAGGTTGGCACGCCATAAACTTGCATTGGTCAGATTAGATTCACTCAGGTCAGCATTTGCTAGGTTTACTCCTCTCAATACAGAATTGGTAAGATTGGCTCCTTTCAGGTTAGCCCCTCCGAAGTCAGCTCCGGTAAAGTCGGCATTACTCAGGTCTGCATCCTGTAAATCCGCATTTTTTAGGTTGGCTTTATTGAGGTTTACTCCGTGAAGATCGGCATGGGCAAGAAAACAGTTGGACAGGTTAACCCTGCTATTCCCAATTTTATTTAATCTTTTTATGAGACCTACAATGCGGTATTTGGCTTCTTTTTCATCCCATCCTCTAAAATCATCTATTTCCTCTTTATACCTTTCAACTTTTTGCCTTTTTTCCAAAAACTTATTGAGATAGGCCAGCAACACCCCAAATACAAACACGTCAAATATTAAACCGTGCGCTTCAATTAAGACATCACGACCATCATCAGTTTCAAGGTATTTAAAATCAAGAATGGCAATAATTAAAATTAAAAACAGGCCAACTACTACGGTGATTCCCACCGGAGTTTGAATTGACTTTAATAGACGGGCTATAAATCTTTGAAAGAATTTATCGAAACTTGATAAATGCCTTCCTTTTCTTCTTCTTTTCACTGTTAATTGAGTTAGTTTCCATACATGAGCTTGTTTGAAATTTAGGTTTTCAGGCGAAAACGTTCAGTTTTGGGTTCTCACGAAATAAGAAAACTTTTTAATAGCAGCGCTATTTAGAAGTTCTATTTTGAAGTGAGGTTCCATAAATGGACGTTTGCAGCGAAATAGATAAAATTTAAACATGCTCTAAAAAGGGGTGAACTCCTTTTCTTTAATTTAACAATATTTTTTCACAAAAGAAAGCCCCGAAAATGTTCAGATGAATCTTCGGTAATACTTTGTGATTGAATAGTGAAAATGATCAAAAAAGTAATGAGGATAAAATTATAACGAGTATTTCTAAAACCCTAATATTAAGGAATATACTTGTCCTGTTCTTTAGGAATCCATCCGAATTTATCAGGCTTTTATAATGTAATTTAAATAAAGGAGTGGCGGTAAAACAATACTATAATTTAGGGATATTTTTATTTTTTTGAAACTGCATTAAAAAAGCTGAGACAAAGATTTCAAATTTTCTTCGTCTCAGCTTAGGAAAGTATTAGCTTGCCAAATAAACTATTTACTGATTGTATTCCAGTTGAATGGGGAATGCATCATTGATTACCCCAATTTTATTACAGGCTGTTGGAGATATTAAGATCAATAAATTGGAGTCGGCAGCCATCTCCTGTGGAATTTGTCCAATAATTTTTACCGCAACAGATTTTCCATTTCCAGGATTTACAACCTTAATATAAGTACCATAAGGAGCGGATTTATGTAAGGCTACATTTTGCTGGGGTGCCTGACCGGTATTATCCTTTATCATTTTACCATATCCGGTTTCTTTTTTATAGGTTGGTAACTCTAGATTAACATCCGGGGTTAGACCTGCCATCTGAGCAGGATTTGCTGCATTGGCAGAAACTCCAACTCCAGCTGTACTACCCATTGTATTTCCTTTTACATCTGGAATATTAGCTCCGGAGGTATTTACAATTTTTCCATTAGCATCATAATAGTTATAACCTACAATTAAATCCTGTCCGGGATGAATATTTTCTTCAGATTCAATAGTATTCCATATTTTAATACTATCAACACTTACACTGGCTTGCCTGGCAAGGGCAAAAATATATTCTCCCTGTGCTACTTTGTGAACTTTTGGTTCTTTTGTTACCCAACCAGCAGAAGTAGAGGAAGCGGGGTTTTCGCCCAAGGTAGAATCTATGGCAACTACTCCGGCAGCGGGAAGAGTACCAGCAGGCTGATTGTAGTTATTGTTGGTAACAGCGGGATTTTCACCTGCCACCTGGTTATAGTCGGGGTTTGAAGGATTTGTAGCATTTTCACTTGCAGGTTGTGTATAATCAATCGTAGCTTCTGAAGCAGGTTGGTTATACTGATTTTCAGCAATTACAGTTCCTGTTGTCCCTGCAGCTACTGGCTGATTTGGTTTATTATTTTGAGGCTGTAAAGCATGTAATGGCACTTCAACTATCAATTGCTGACCTTCTTTTAAGACATCAGACTCCAGGGTATTAAGCTCTTTGAGTCTTTTTACATCCATTTTAAAATCCCTGGCTACTTTGTAGATATAATCCCCTTTCTGCACAGTATAAAGCCTTTTTATAATAATTGGCACTAAAACTACCTGATTAACATTTGGATTAGGAATACCGGGGTTAGCCTTTTTTATCTCAGATTCGGAAAGTCCGTATTTAGCTGCAATGGTAGTATAAGTTTCCCCTTGTTCCACCAAATAAAGGATATAATCCTGGTTATTAATTTTCTTTACCCCAATAGAATCAGCAGGAGAAGTTAATATATTCCCTATACTGAAAAATGAGATTGTTAGTAAGCTTAAAAAAATTAAAAAAGTCTTCATAAAATTATTTTTCCTTAAACAAAGTGCTTGACAAACATCAATATTTTATTTGCTTCAACTAATAAACAGTGAGAAGGTATTTATCACTAATAAACCACTAACCATACTACCGGACATCAATAAGCAGGAAAGGAAATATATTCCTTCATCCTCCCCCTAGCCTCCTAAAGAGGGGGAGGAATAGAATCAGCTTATTTCTTAAATTATCGAGCAGTACGAAAAGTAACTTAGTATAATCAGGAAATATCCAGTCCCCAAACTTTCGTTTTACCCTCTAAAAAAATTAAATATTTATGATTCAAAACAGAAAAGAGATTTTCTCCAATTCCTTTTAAATCCTTCTCCAAAATTGTTTTAAACAATATTTCTCCTTCCAAATTTAATATAAGTAAGTTACTAATTATTCCATTTTTATCTTTTTTGTAAAAACCTAAAATAATCCGTCCATTTATCTCAAGATAATCAATTATTCCAAAAGGTTCAGTAATTTGGGTCTCAACAAGAAACTTTTTTATGGTTTCAAAGTGTTCTGTTCCTTCTTCATATTTGAACGGGCTAAGAATTTCTTCATCTTCAGTAGATACAATTTCCTCACTTCTCTCTGTATTTATTATCCCATCTTTTGCATTCAGATAATAAAATTGCTTTTCCCCATCTTTATCCTCAGAAACTAGAATTTCTTTTTGCCGGATTTTTTCCAGTCGGTAGTTTTCATGATACCAAAGAATTTCTTTATCATTAATTGTCACTGCAATAATGCCTTTGGGCTGAGGAATTTCAGCATCCTCAAATTCAAAAAAATAAGCATTTCCGCTATCAGCTCCATAAATACTGGTCAGCCATTCCTCTTCAAACTGTAAACCTTCCCAGATAATTTCCCCGTTTTCATAGTTTAATGCAGAGAAATTAACTTCCCTGTTATCTCCATCTCTTATCTCCAGAATAATTTTATAATCCTTAGTGTCTGGAATAATCTTCCAGATTTGCCCTTCCGATTCGTATTCAAAAATTTTCCTTAATCCTGTGGTCAACTTTTTAGTTAATTTTGTGCTTATATTAGTATATAGAACTGTAAACAACCAAAATTGTAAGTTTTTGGTTAAAACTTATACTTATATAGGTTAACAATCCAAATTCTTCAAAGGTGCTAAATATTATCGATATGAATAAATTTAAATTAATACTGTTGCTATTTAGCCTTATTCAAATACCTATTAATTTACTTGGACAAAATACTCCAAAAGTTTTAGTATTTGAAATCAGGGCAGAGATTGATCCCAGGATGAATCGCCATGTACAATTGGCTTTGGAAGAAGCCGATAATCAGAATGTGGATTACATCATTATCGATATGGATACTTATGGAGGGGCCGTAAATGACGCAGATGATATTCGTTCCATGATTCTGGAGTACGAAAAGCCAGTTTACGTGTTCATTAATAAAAATGCCGCCTCGGCAGGAGCCTTAATTTCCATTGCCTGCGACAGTATTTATATGGAAAAAGGAGCAAATATTGGAGCAGCAACCGTAGTAAATGGGGTAGATGGTGCTAAAGCTCCAGATAAATATCAATCTTATTTTAGATCGATCATGCGATCCACTGCGGAAGCAAATGGTAGAAATCCTAAAATTGCAGAAGCCATGGTGGATGAAAATTTAGAGGTAGAAGGCGTATCAGAAGCCGGGCAGGTAATTACTTTTACTGCTTCAGAAGCTATCAAAAATGGTTTTTGTGAAGGAATGGCAGAATCTGTTGAGGACGTTTTGGAAATTAATAATATAGAAAATGCTGAAATAATAAAATACAAACCAAGTGGAACAGAGGAAATAATCGCATTCTTTTTAAACCCTGCCATTAGCAGTTTATTAATTCTGATCATTATTGGTGGGTTATACTTTGAATTACAAACTCCCGGAGTGGGATTTCCTATTATAGCCTCTATTATGGCAGCAGTACTTTATTTCACTCCATATTATCTTAACGGACTTGCGGCCAATTGGGAAATTATTGCATTTGGGGTAGGTGTGTTATTAATAGCGGCTGAAATTTTTGTTATTCCAGGTTTTGGTGTGGCAGGTATTTCGGGAATTATACTTACAGTGGGTTCTTTGGCCTTGGTTATGGTGGATAATGACTGGTTTGATTTTTATTATGTACCAACAGGAGATTTGAAAAGTGCATTACTAGCTACATTTGGTGGAACTGTCGGGGCAATTGTTTTAATGTTTGTAGGAGCCTCCCAAATAAAAAGCAGTCCATTTTTAAAACATATCGCTTTAAATGAAACTTTGCAGAAGGATGAAGGCTATACCTCAAGCTTTAATTCCGATCAGATATTAGTAGGGTTAACCGGCAAGGCATATACTGTTCTTCGTCCAAGTGGTAAAATAATGATAGACGGGAAAATTTATGATGCTTCTACCAGAGGAGATTATATAGAAAAAGGAGAAGAGGTCATTGTAATTTCGGATGAAGGCACATCCTTAAAAGTGAAGAAACATGAGGCCGATAAACTGGTAGAATAAGAAGAGTAGTTTTAAAGGTTTTGCGGAGAGAGATAATTTTTTAGCACAAAAAAAAAAACAACCTTTTTGGTAACTATTTAGAGTTTTCCAGGTATGGTTACAATGAAAAGCTTTATTTTCACTGTAACCATTTTTTGTTTCTATCATTCTCCATCCACCTGAATTATGTTTAAAAACTTCCTCAACATTGCCCTCAGAAATCTTTTAAAGAATAAGATATTTTCATTCATCAATATTCTGGGATTAGCCATCGGCATTGCAGCCAGTCTTTTAATTATCCAATATGTTTCTTTCGAATTGAGCTACGATAATTTCCTGGAGAATAGATCCAGCCTTTACCGAATTCAACAAGATCGGTTTAATAAAGGAGAATTATCTACTCAGTGGGCTGCTGGTTGTTCGGCTGTAGGACAGGCTTTATCAGAAAACTTTCCAGAGGTGGAAGCTTTTGCCAGACTGACATCAATAGGTGGAGTAATCATACATAAAAAACCTAATGGGGAAAAAATACAATTCAGAGAAGAGCGAATGTTTATGGCAAATTCCTCATTTCTTCCCATGTTCAAATATAAAGTCATTAAAGGTGGAGTAGATTCTCTATTATTAAAAGAGCCATATAAAGCTGTTATTAATGAAAAAACAGCCAGAAAATATTTTCAGGATGAAGACCCGATTGGAAAAACCCTAAGCCTGAATGATAGAAACGATTTTGAAGTTGTAGGAGTGGTAGAGGACTATCCGGAAAATACCCATTTAAAGTTTGATATCCTTTTTTCATTTGAAACTTATGTAGACTGGCAAGGAGAGGATACGAGAACTGCCTGGTTTTGGGATGGATTTTACAACTACATTCTTTTAGCTCCAGGAACTGACTACAAACAGTTTGAAGCCAAAATTCCCGATTATATTGAAAAAACTATTGGTGAAAGCCTGAGAGAATATGATTCCTGGGTAAAGTTTAATTTGCAACCAGTACAGGATATTCATCTATATTCTGATTATATGATGGAAGCTGAAGTGAATGGAGATGGAAATACTGTTTATTTCTTATTAATTATAGCCTTTACCATTATCCTCATTGCATGGGTGAATTATATTAACCTTTCTACTGCTAGATCCATTGATAGGGCAAAAGAGGTTGGCATCCGGAAAGTGATGGGTTCTCAAAGACCACAACTCATCAGACAATTTTTACTGGAATCTTCTATAATTAATGCCATTGCCATAATGTTGGCACTAGTTCTTTTGGTCATGGTTACACCCTTTTTCAGTAATCTAATAGGAAAAAATATTCCACTATCTCTTTTTTCTAATGTAGAATTCTGGCTGGTGCTTAGTGGACTTTTTATAATTGGATCTTTTCTGGCTGGGATATATCCGGCATTTGTTCTTTCGTCTTTTCAGCCTGTAACCACTCTAAAAGGGAAAATGAGTACTTCAGCTAAAGGTGTATTTCTCAGAAAAGTGTTGGTAATTATCCAGTTTGCAGCTTCTGTATTTTTAATTGCCGGAACACTAACTGTAATGAAGCAGGTGGATTATATGCAAAACCAGGATTTGGGAGTGGATATCGACCAGACTGTAGTGATAAAAGCACCTGAAGTCAGAGATTCAACTTATTCCGATAGAGTGGAAAGTTTCAAAACAGAAATGTTGAGGTTTCCGAAAATTGAAAATATTTCTGTTTCTACTGCAGTACCTGGAAGTAAACCGGGATGGAATGCCGGAGGAATCCGGAAAATAAGTGATGAACCGACCAATAGCAATCAATACAGGGTAGTGGGAATCGATTATAATTTTGTAGATGCTTTTCAGTTGTCTGTGATTTCAGGAAGGAATTTTTCAAGAGATTTCAAAACTGATGAGGAGACCGTGTTGTTCAATGAATCTGCTATTAGATTATTGGGCTTTCAAAAACCGGAAGAGGCTTTAAATGAAAAAATATACTTTTGGGGAGATACCTTTAAAATTATTGGGGTAATAAAGGACTACCATCATGAGTCGTTAAAAAGCAATTTCGATCCTTTAATCTTCCGGTTAATTCCCTCAAGTAGAAATTATTATTCTCTGAAATTAAATCCTGAACAGGTTGGAGAAACTTTAGGGACTATAGAAGCGACCTACCGGGACTTTTTCCCTGGAAATCCATTTGAATATTTCTTTCTTGATGAACATTTTGAAAAACAATACAAAGCAGACATGCAGTTTGGAAAAATATTCGGAATTTTTGCAGGGTTCGCCATTTTTGTGGCCTGTTTAGGGCTTTTTGGTTTATCTTCTTTTATGGTGGTACAGCGTACCAAAGAAATAGGAGTGAGGAAAGTTTTGGGAGCTTCCATAATTAGCATTATCAATTTACTTTCAAAGGAATTCGTGAGGTTAATTATAGTAGCAAGTGTTGTGGCGCTTCCTTTGGCCTGGTTTACTATGAATAACTGGTTGGAGGGATTTGCCAATAAAATTAATTTGGGCTGGTGGGTATTTCTGCTTCCACTTGGATTGATCTTACTAATAGCTCTGATCACGGTAAGTATTCAAACTGTAAAAGCTGCAATCAGTAATCCTGTGGATGCTTTGCGGAATGAGTAATATAGATATTGAATTAAAGGTGATAAAAAAAATAGACAGCTTCTTTTCCTTCACCTGGTCCTACAGCCGTCAGGTTAACCAAATTTACCATCCTCGTTTGCAAGGAGGATGGCCGAGCCAAGCGTTTAAAACGCTATTTTGGCTTACTGGCGATACAACCGCCATTCTCGAACCTTGCTTAGCGGAGCGTAACGAGGAGGAAGATTTTAACCTGACGGCTATGTCCCTAGCCTCCTCAATTGAGGGGTAAATAAAGGGGAGGTTTTTAGCTTTCTCTAAAAAACCAGATAAGGTAGACATCTGAAGGAAAAATTTAGATTTAGTAAGAAGTCCCCTTTTAGAGAGCCTACTTTCATCTCAATATTAAATAGTGGTGTGGTGGAAAGCTATTTTGTTTCTATTTATTTAAACATGTTTCTATTAATATTTACACAATTTTTGAAGGCTATTCTGTTAATCTCACCCTTTAAAATATTCCTTTTATTGTTGTTTAGTCTCTAAGTCTTGTTTTAGGATTTATAAAAATCTATTTTGGTACTTTTAAGCTAAAAAGTATTACCCAAAAGGTTTTAAAATAAGGGAAGCCTTTTGTACTCAAGGAAGATGAAACTTTTACATACAGGGGACTGGCATTTGGGGAAAAGATTAAATGATTTGCCAAGGCTGGAAGAGCAAAAACAGGTCTTGGAAGAAATTATTGAAATTGCTGAAAGGGAAGAAGTTGATGCAATAATTATTGCAGGAGATTTGTACGATCAGTTTAACCCACCGAATGAGGCGATTGAATTATTTTATAAGTCTGTTCATAAACTTTCCAATAATGGGAAAAGAGCTGTAATTGCCATTTCCGGAAACCACGATTCTCCCGATCGTATCGAAGCCCCTGATCCGCTGGCCAAAGCATGTGGGATTATTTTAGTGGGATATCCTTCCACCGAAGTTTCTCCAATGGCTCTGGAAAGTGGTTTGTCTATCACCAGGTCTGCTCAGGGTTTTGTGGAACTTCAATTGCCAAATGCTAATGTTCCACTCAGAATTTTATTGACACCTTACGCCAATGAAGGTCGGTTAAAACAATTTCTTGGAATTGAAAACCAGGAGGAACAATTGCGGATGGTATTGAAAAACAATTGGAAGGAATTGGCCAAAAAATACTGTGATGATAAAGGGGTAAATATTTTAATGGCACATCTTTTTATGATGAAAAAAGGTGGGGAAAAACCTGAAGAGCCAGAAGATGAGAGGCATATTCTGCACGTTGGAGGGGCTCAGCCTATTTATTCCGAAGATATTCCCAAAGAAATTCAATATACTGCCCTGGGACATTTACACAGGCTTCACCATGTTAATCAGGAAGGTAAAAGCCCTGCTTTATATAGCGGAAGTTTGCTGGAATATAGTTTCAGTGAAGCCAATCAGAAAAAGTATGTTGTCATCATAGAGGCTGAACCAGGCAAGGATGTGAAGTATAATAAGCTGGAGTTGGAGTCGGGGAAAAAATTGTTCAGGAAAAAATTTGAAGATAAAGATTTGGCCATTGAATGGTTGAAAGGGAATCCGGATACTTTTGTGGAACTTACGCTGGTGAGTGATTCTTTTATTACAGCTCAAACTAAGAAAGAGCTTTATAATGTACATTCTGGCATCGTTTCGATTATTCCCGAAATCAAAAACCTGGATAAAATTCAGGGAGAGCAAAATGTTATTGATTTAAGTAAGAATATCGATCAGCTTTTTAAAGATTATTTTAAGCATAAAAACGGACAGGAAGCCAATGAGGAAATCATGAATTTGTTTCATGAAATTATTAATGGGTAAGGAGGTTTGTAACTCATAATAATACAAAAACAATGCTTTCAACCATATCTGATTATTCTAACTATTAATTGTGAATGGGGATTAAACATTTTGTCTTTTTTCCAGTCGATAAAAAAAAACGGCAGTGGCCGACCGTGAAAAAATCTTTACCTTCAAAAAGGTTTTCCGAGGAAGTTGAGGTACAAACCTGGAGGAGAACCCCACTAAGGACTAGAAAGAAGTATTCAGTATCTATCACTTTTTTCCACATGGAGTTTGAAAGCATTTGAATACCATTAAGACTTTTTTTAAGAAAATGACCAATGGTTATTTGAATAAGAAAGAATTTTGAAATATAGAAAAATCAGTTAATTACCAAATTATAGAAATTTATCATAAATGATTCCGATTAGTCTTACCCTGGAAGGACTTTATTCCTATAAAGGCAAACAAACGATAGATTTTACCCAGTTAATTTCCAATAATTTATTTGGAATCTTTGGGCAGGTGGGAAGTGGAAAATCATCCATTTTGGAGGCGATGATGTTTGCCATATATGGTGAGACAGACAGGCTAAACTCTCGTGGTGATGACAGGAATTACAATATGATGAACCTGCAATCTGACAGGTTGTTGATTGACTTTGAGTGTTTTGCCGGGAAAAATGGTAGGGAGATTTACAGGTTCGTCTATGAAACAAAACGAAATTCCAAAAATTTTAATGATGTTAAACCCCCGGTGAGGCGGGTTTTGAAAAAGGATGGCGAAAATTGGCTGCCTTTGGAAAAATGGGATGCACAGGAAATAATTGGAATGAGTGCCAAAAATTTCAAACAGACGATCATCATTCCACAAGGGAAGTTCAAAGAGTTTATTGAATTGGGTGCAACAGATCGTACCAAAATGCTTCAGGAACTTTTCCAGCTCGATAAATTCGATCTTTCAGATAAAACCAGAGGTTTATTTACCCAAAATAAAGAAAATCTGATAGCGACTTCTTCCCGACTTGAAAGCTATGAGGAATATACACAAGAGCTTTTGAAGGAGAAAACAGAACACTTGAAGGTTCTGGAAAGTGAAAAGTCTGAGCTGGAAAAAGCACTTAAAGAGAAACAAGCTTTGGTAAATGCCCAGAAAGCTTTACAAGATTTATTTCTGGAGAAAAGGGAAAATGAACAACAATTCGAAAAATTAGCTGCACAACAGGAAAAAGTAAATGCTCTGGAAGTTCATCTTTCTCAACTCGATAAGGCAGAAAGACTTTTTCGTGATAAGCTGGAAAATATTAAGAAAACCAGAAATGATATTGAGCGCAAAGATTCTACAATTCTTTCCATTGCTTCTGAGAAAAATAGGATTGGCAAAGACTTGGAAAATGCCAAAAGCAATTTTGAGCAGGCCAAAAAAGATTTTGATGAAAAGGATAAAATAAAAGCAAAGTTTGAAGACCTGGGGATTATCATAAACCTGAAGGAAGAAAAGGAAAAACTGGGAAAGGTTGAAGAAAAACTTCAGGCTGTGGGCCAAAAACTTGAGGGACAAAAAAAGGAATTAGCAAACCAGGAAAAAATTCAGGAGGAGGACCAGGAAAAAAGGAAGTCATTAAGAACAAAATCAGGAGATATTTCCCAATTGAAAGATGCTGAAAACTGGTTTTTAACAAATGTAAACCTTTCTGATCTGGTGGCAAAAAATAAACAACTGCTTGCGGAGAGCGGGCAAAAACTGGAAAAGATTAAAGGGAAAAAGGAAACAATTTTGGAAAAAGCCCAAATGAAAGATTTTGTTGATAAGCCATTTGAGGAGATTTTGGGCGAATTAAAGAAGAGGAAAAATGACATTACTCAACAGCAAATTGATTTCGAGATTTCTCAAAAATTTCTGGAGGCCAGAAATGATTTAGAGGCTGGAAAGCCTTGTCCGGTTTGTGGTGCTACAACACATCCGTTGAATATTCATGAGGAAAATGCTGAAAATAGACCAAAGGAAAATGCGGATAGTTTTGCCTTAAAAATTAAAGAAATAGATGAAACAGAACGAGCTATTGTCCAATTATCAAATGAATTTTCCCTTAACCATCAATTGAGAGAAGAAAGAAAAGAATCGCTAAATACAGCTCAATTGGATTTAGACAAGCATGAGGAAAAGTTTGACTTCTCCGGGGTGGAAAAAAGTGATTTCGAAAAGATTCAAAATCAAATCAAAGCACACAATGCTTTGCAAAAATCAATTGAAGAGGTAGAAAGCAAGTTAGAGGATACGGAAAAATTGGTTAAACATTTACAAAAGGAAATTGAAACCTTACAACATGGATTTAATCATCAGGAAAAAGAAAAAAGTGTACTGGAAGCCTCAATAAAGAAGGATTTGGCAAGCCTAAAAATTCTTGAGTTTGAAAAATATCAGGCTTATCCAATTGAAAAGCTGGCGAAAAGCAGGGAAAATGGAGAACAGTTGATTGAGAGAATTGAAAGTACTTATGAAAAAACCAATGCGCTGGTAAGTCAGTTGGAAAAAGCTGAATCGGCCAAAACTGGCCAATTGTATGCTGAGCAGGAAAACCTGAAAGAACTGAGAGGTCAATTAAAATCTCTGGAAGAATTACTGGAAAAAACTATTGCTGAATCAGAGTTTGAGGGATTGGATGAAATCCACCAGCTACTTCAATCTCAGCTTGATGTTGAGCTGGAAAGGAAAAGAATTGAGGAGTTTAAAAGTTTGGTTCAGGAAGTTCGGCTGAAACTAAAATCTGTAAAGGAAAAAATTGGGGATCAGGAATTTAATGAGGAGGAATTTGAAAAAGGAGAAAGAGAATTGAGGGAACTTGATGCAAAAAAGCTTGCGCTTGAACAAAATCTGGCGGTGATTAAAAAAGAGATGGACAATGCCCGGGTAAAAATAGCCGAAAAGGAAAAATTACAGCAGGAAGAAACCCGGTTGAAATTAAGGGCTGAAAATCTTAAAACTCTTTCAGATTTGTTTAGAAGCAAAGGTTTTGTGGAGTATGTATCTTCAATTTATCTGCAAAACCTGGTAGAAAATGCCAATCAGCGATTTATGAGACTTACCAAGAACACTCTTAGTCTGGAGCTGAATGAAAAGTATGATTTTATTGTGAGGGATTTTCTGAATAATGGAAGAACCCGGTTGTTGAAAACATTGTCCGGGGGGCAGACTTTTCAGGCAGCCCTTTGTCTGGCTCTGGCTTTGGCCGAAAATGTGAAATCTCTGAATCAATCCGAGGAAAGTTTCTTCTTCCTTGATGAAGGTTTTGGTACTTTGGATAAAACCTCACTAAATATTGTTTTCGAAACACTTCGGGAATTGAAGAAAGAAAATAGGATAGTTGGGGTTATTTCCCATGTGGAAGAATTACAACAGGAAATTGACGTTGCTATTCATGTAAATAACGATCAGGAAAAAGGTAGTATAATTCAATACAGCTGGAAATCCTGAACTATCGAAAAAGGATGAGATTTTTTCTGGTGATAATATTTTTTACGGCTACTCACCTCCATGCCCAGACCTGGATTTTAGAAAATGAGGTACATACCAAACCGATTGACAAAGTGAGTATTGATAATAATGATAATCTGGTGATCGCCCATTCGGGAGGAGAAGTTTCCAAATACGATACTAATGGGGAATTACTTTACGAATATTCTCCAGTAAGGCAAGGAGAATTAAGTCTTATCGAAGCCTGGAAAACCATAAATATTTTTACGTTTTCGAGAGATTTCCAACGATCGGAAGTTTTAAACCGCCAACTGAACCTCACATTTGAATTTGAATATACCCATCCTGAAATTGGTTTTGTGGAGTTTGCTACAAATTCAGCCGATGGGAATATCTGGATTTTTGATAGAAATGATCTTGCTGTAAAAAAAATTAATCCTCAAACTGGTGAACTTATTTTAAATATTCCACTGGATACCATTTTTCCAAATACAAATCTGGAAGTAAATTATATGAGGGAATTCAGAAATAAGCTTTATTTAATTATACCTGAAACCGGGATTGTTATTTTTGATGCTTTTGGAGCACTTTCCAGAAAAATTGATTTCGGAGGGAAAGACTGGATAGGGTTTACAGGAGATTATATTTATTATTTGAATGAGGTTGGGAGTTTAGAAATGATGGGGCTTTTTAACCTGAAAAAACAAATAATTGAACTGCCGGAAGGGGATTGGTACAAAGTGGTTTTGGTAAAAAATAGTGGCAAAGCCTACTTAGTAAAAAATGAAGGATTTACAGTTTTTGATTTAAATATTGAATAATATTTTCATTGCCAGCATGGTTTCCTGAAATTTTAATTCTAATCGATTTATTAAATCTTCCATTAATAATTTTTCCCCGGCAATAATCAAATCCCTTATTTCAGCAATGATTTCCACCATTCCATTTGCCCCAACAGTACCACAACTGCCTTTCATTTTATGTAGAATTTCTCTGATCTTTACAAGGTTCTTTTCCTGAAAAGCCAGTTCAATATCTTTTAAATAAATAGGAATTTGTTTTTCGAATATTTCCAATATTTCACGAATAAAAGTTTTATCCTCAATCTTCATAAGGCTCCTGACAATTTTTTCATTCATCAAGCCGCTTTTGAAATATCCCGAAATGTTATTCATTTGTTAGCTTGTTATCCTTTTCATCAATTCTTAATGCTCAACTTGCAATTTAAAAAAAGCCTTTCGGTAAGCCTAGGTTGAAAAGTGAAGGATTCCTAATGAGGTTCCTAAAATGAGAAAAACCACTTCTTTAGGGTAAAAAAGTGGTTTTTCAATCATGGACTTAATATTTAAACTAAACTTTATATTCCTTTCTATAATCTTTAGTTCTCAATTTATTTGCCTCCTTATCATCAAATTTTTCTTTGGCAGGATCCCATTTTAGTGGCCTTCCAAGCTGATAAGCTATATTTCCAATATTACAAATCGAGGAGGAGCGATGTCCTATTTCCACATCACAAATAGGTTTTTCCCTTGTTTTTATGCAATTTATCCAATCTGCATAATGATTTTCACTTTTATAAAGCCTGATTTCATTATCACCGATCTTTTTATCAGCAATATTAGCTGGATCAGTTTCAAGGAAGCTTCTGCTTACTTCCAGTTTTCCTTCCGTTCCATTGAACTGAACCGCCCATCCTCTTCCAAAATCTTCATGGATCATTTCAATTCCATTCGCATATTTCATGACTAATCCTCTTACTGCAGTCCTGTCTTTTGGAGGTATTAGTTCAACCGGACCAGTTTCATCCATACCTAATCCCCACTGAGCAATATCAAACATGTGTGCACCCCAATCGGAGAATATACCACCACCAAATTCTTTATAATCTCTCCACTTTGGCCAGACATCATCCGTAATTGGTGGAGCTAATATAGGAGAATACTCTCTAAATTGTGCCGGACCAACCCATCTGTCCCAATCTAAATTATCAGGTACTTTTTCTCCAGGTAAATCACATGGAATAGCCGGATCACCTACATTTACTTTCACGGTTTTAATTTCTCCAATGTATCCATTTCTTACCAATTCACAAGCATGTAAGAACCGCTCAGAAGATCTTTGCATACTTCCGGTTTGTACTACCTTCCCAAGTTTTCGGGCGGTTTTTACCATTTGTCTGCCTTCCCAAACAGTATGGGCAAGAGGTTTTTCACAATAAACATCCTTTCCCGCTTTCATGGCATCAATAGAAGCTTTTGCGTGCCAGTGATCTGGTAAAGCCACAATTACGGCATCAATGTCCGATCTGTTGATGAGTTCTTCGTATTCTTTGTATCCCTCAATTCCTTTAAAATTGTCTTTTCCTGAAACTTCTGCATAATGGTTTTTCGCGGTGTTTAAAAAGAAATCAAGTTTTTTAGAATTTACATCACTCGCTGCTACCATCTGGATATTGGGTAGTTTCAAAAACCTTGGCCCAAGTCCTTTACTTAGTTTTCCTGTTCCTATAAATCCTAAAGTTACCTTGTCGCTGGGAGCTGTAAACCCTTTTCCTAAAACATATCGGGGAACAATGGTGAAAGCCGCCATGGTGGCAATGGAATTTCCAATGAATTTCCTTCTGGAATTACTTCTGTTAGTGTTTTGTTTCATTTTTCTATTTTACTTTAAATAATGGTAAGATTGTGAATTTGCAAGGAAAATGTTGATAATCGAATTAATTTACATTTTTATAATATGTAAATATTTTTTCAAAGCATTAATCTGCTAATTTGGCAATTTGATGCTCAAATTAATCTTTTTGTAGGATCAAAAAAAAAGAATCTTGATTTACCCATAAAAATGTACTGCCAGAGAAGAGCCACTATAAAATTAAAAAACCATTAATGATAGAATAATGATAATTGAGGTCCATTTTCCTGAAGATTCTCATAATTTTATTGAGAGGAACATTCAAAATTTGGAATATCATTTCAATTTAATTTTATGCAAAGACAAATACCAGACTTCTATAGTAAAATAATTGTTTTTTTACTTCTTAATTTTTTTTGTGTTAATCCTCTAAGTGCCCAGGTAAAAGGGTATGGAAATAAACCCTTAAAAGTAAACCTGAATGAATCTGGAAGTCATTATTTAAAATTTAGTGCATCTGGACAAGTTTGGTTAAGAACTACTCAAAATAATCCTGGAAGTATGGTATTTGGAGAACCTCAGGATATAACTACCGATTTTTCAATTAGAAGATATCGTTTAGGGGTCTCAGGAAAAATTACCGACAAAATCTACTTTTTTACCTCACTTGGTAAAAACAATATTAATTATCTTTCCCAAACAGGTATTAGTGCCGATGTATTGGATATTCTTGGAGAATATGAATTCAATAAAGCATTTGCCATTGGAGCGGGAAAAGTTTCATGGACAGGATTTTCAAGATATTCTGCTCCAAGCACTTCCAAAGTTTTGGGGGTGGATGTGCCATTATTTGCAATGGCTACTATCAATCAGACAGATGACTTACTGAGAAAATTAAGCATTTATACAAAGGGACAGGTGGGAAAGTTCGATTATAGGCTGATTGCTTCAAAACCTTTTGCCGCACAATCGAAAAGTGGTTACGATCCTACAATCAAAGAAAATATAGCGACTTTTTCAGATTTAGCTCCCAGAATACAGACTTCAGGATATTTTAAATGGCATTTTTGGGATATAGAAAGTAATCAATCTCCTTATATGTCCTTTACAGAACATGGGAAGAAGAAACTATTAATTTTGGGCGCAGGTTTTGAATTTCAGCCTAAGGCTCTGTGGCATTTGAATGCCGGAGATACCGTATTAAATATGTTGAAGCTTTTTGCTATAGATTTATTTATGGAAACGCCTGTGAATAAATCGGGTGATGATGCTATTACCATTTATGCGGGATTATTTCATTTTGATTTTGGTCCAAATTACATCCGGAATATTGGGGCAAATAATCCGGCAAATGGGGTTGATCCAACCAAGGCTTCATTTAATGGTGCAGGAAATGCATTTCCTATGATTGGTACGGGAAATATTTTTCATGGGCAATTAGGATACTTAATCCCAAATCGGTTACTTTGGGAAAAAGGTCCCACTTTTCAACCTTATTTCACTGTCCAGTTAGCCGATTACCAAAGATTAAATGACCCTCTTGCGGTATATGATATGGGAATAAATATGCTGTTATACGGACATTTGGCTAAAGTAACTTTTGGTTACCAAAACCGTCCTATATTTTCAAATAATGATATTCAGGTAATTGATAGAAAATCAATGTATGTCTTGCAAATTCAGATTCGAATTGAATAAAAATGGTTTAAGCCATTAATTATCATTTCATAAAAATTAAAACACACAACAATTTAATTTAAATTTTGTCTTAACAAAAATCCAATTTTCTGATGGGAGACTTTAAGAACTACAAAATTCCATTTACACCAAGTAAAAAGTACAGCAAAAAAGTAGCTTACTTTTCAATGGAGTTTGGCATTGATCAGGCTTTAAAAATATATTCAGGTGGTTTGGGGTTTCTTGCGGGATCGCACATGCGAAGTGCTTATGAACTTAAACAAAATCTGATTGGAATAGGCATTTTATGGAAATATGGTTATTATGATCAAATCAGATCGGCTGATCAATCTATGAATGTGTTATTTCAGGAAAAAATTTATAGTTTTTTGGTGGATACCGACATTAAGTTCCAAATTGATATAAATGGGCATCCGGTATTTGTAAAAGCTTATTATTTGCCACCAGAAGTATTTAATTCTGCTCCAATGTTTTTGTTGTCAACCGACCTTCCTGAAAACGACTATTTGGCCAGAACAACTTCTCACAAACTTTATGATGCTGATAAAGCAGCAAGAATAGCTCAAAATATTCTTCTTGGGGTTGGAGGAGCCAAACTTATAGATGAAATTGGTTTTAATCCAGACATTTATCATTTGAACGAAGCTCATGGATTAGCAGCAGGATTCTATTTGTATAATAAGCATGAAAACCTGGATCAGCTCAAAAAGCAGTTGGTTTTTACCACACATACTCCGGAGGAGGCAGGAAATGAGAAAACAGATATCAGGTTGTTGGAAAAAATGAGCTTTTTCTGTGGTTTGCCTTTAAGTAAAGTAAGAGAAATAACGGATACCTGGGATGATACATTTAACCATACTTTAGTGGCACTAAGGTTTGCCGGAATAGCGAATGGTGTTTCCAAAATCCATGGGGAAGTAGCCAACAGAATGTGGAAAAGTTATGATGGAATCTGTAAAATAAAAGCCATCACCAATTCGCAAAATAAAACTTATTGGGCAGATAAAACTTTATCGAAAGCACTTGAAAAAGATAATAAAGAAAAATATTTTGAAAGAAAACAGGAACTAAAGAAAGAACTTTTTGAAGTAATTGCTGATCAAACAGGGCAAATGTTTGATCCAAAAAAACTGACGATTGTCTGGGCAAGGAGGTTTGCAAGTTATAAAAGACCTGATTTGATCACTTATTCAGAAAGGGCGCTCAAAATTATTAGGGATACCAAAATGCCTATTCAAATGATTTGGGCCGGGAAGCCATATCCTATGGATTATGAAGCAACCAGTACCTTCAATAAGCTGGTTCATATGAGCAAAGATTACCCAAATGTTGCTGTGTTGGTAGGATATGAATTAAAACTTTCAGGTTTATTGAAAAAAGGTTCTGATATCTGGTTGAATAATCCATTGGTAACCAGAGAGGCATCAGGAACAAGTGGCATGACAGCCGCCATGAATGGCTCTGTGAACTTCTCTACTAATGATGGTTGGATTCCTGAATTTGCAAAGCCAGGAGAAAATTGTTTTGTGGTTCCGGAGGTAGATATTAATCTGCCTAAGCACGAACAAGATGCAAAAGATTTGGAAAATATTATGGACCTTTTTGAGAAGACGGTTTTACCCACTTATTATAATGACCAGGATAAATGGTATGAAATAGTGAGGCAGAGTTATTCAGATGTCGTAAAAGGTTTTGAATCTGGAAGGATGGCAGATGAATATTATAAGGAAATGTATAATTTCTAAAAACAAAAAGGGATCGCTTATTTGTAAGCGATCCCTTTTTCTTATGTATAACTAAAACTACTTCTTTTCTTCCTCATTTACAGAATTTTCTTCAATAGCTTTGATTTCCTCCTCAGTGGCTTCTTCCAGTTCAGAAGAATTGTTTTCAACTTGAGTTTTCATTGCCTCTATAGCCTGGGTATTAATAGGCTCAATACTTAAAATTTTAATTTCAGTTCTTCTGTTTACCCTGTGTTCGTCTTCAGATTGGGCATTTTCTACTTTTAAAGAAAATTTTCCATAACCTCTTGCCAAAACAGAAGATTCTGGAATACCATGGGCAATAAGGTAATCTACTACGAAATTGGCTCTTCTTTGTGAAAGTCTTAAGTTGTAGATATCACTTCCTCTATCATCACAGTGAGAGCTGATTTCTATTTTCAGGTTTTGATTATCCTTTAAGAACCTGGCTAATTTATCAATTTGTGGATTTTCCTTATTATCGAAGTAATAAGAATCGTAATCGTATAAAATCTCCTCAAAGTCATAGCCATTTTCCCCACTCTTCATGGATATTATATCTCCAATTTGTGGTTTATCCAATTCGTATTCCTGTCGAATGGTAGAGTCATTTATTCCAATAGCTACTAAGTCTTCTATAGGTACATCATCCACTTTTGGTGATTTAAAGCTTACTCTTTTTGTTAGAACACCTTCTTTAGCCATTACAAACTCATACTCCGCATCAGGATCCATTTTGAATTTTAACTTTCCATATTTTCCGGTAGTAAATTCTCCAACTTCTTCAAAATCGTTTTCCGAAGCAATAGGATTGGCAAGAGAATCCTCAATAAAAGTGGAGTATTCATTTAATATTGCGTCCTTTTCCTCTTTAATTTCTTCTTCATAGGCAGTAGCCAGGGAATCCTGCAGGTTTACAATAAAATCCTGTGCAATTGAATCAGCGACATTATTTATGTACTCTCTGGCCACTGGCTCCCCGGCTTCTTTTTCCATTTTCACTTTGAGATCAGCAGTTAGTTCTTCCTTATAATCATCTATAATTTTCTTTTGAATATCAGCAGTAATATTGTTTACCAGAGAGTCCTGTACTATTTTGGAATAAGTATTTACCATTTCCAGCTTCACATCCTGGATCTCTTCAGTGGAAAGTGGCTCAATATTTTTCTTTTTAAGGACTACTACATTCGCATTTAGTATAGGCTCACCAGCGAAAAAGTTACCATCTTTATCATTTCCGCCATCTTTTCCATATCTCAAACCAACTTCAACAAAGAAATCAAATTTCGGAGGAGTTTTATCCAGAAAAAAGTAAATATCATCTTCACCTTTTCCTCCAGGTCTATTTGAGGAGAAATATCCAGAAAGTGTATCATTGTAAATTAATCCAAAATCATCAAAAGAAGAGTTAAATTTTGGGCCTACATTTGAAACAGTGGTTCTCCTATTTTTTTTAGTAGCTACGAAAATATCCAAACCACCAAGCCCGGGGTGTCCGTCTGAAGCAAAGTATAATTTTCCGTCATCAGAAACCCATGGGAAAGATTCATTTCCGGGAGTATTGATTTTATCCCCAAGGTTTTGAGGTACTCCCCAAGTGCCATTTTTATTTCTTTTTACGCGATATAAGTCAATTTTTCCTTTACCTCCTGGACGGTTAGAAGAGAAATAAAGCGTTTTTCCATCCGCAGAAAAAACAGGAGCAGCATCCCAATATTCTACGGTACTAAATGGAAGTGATTCAGGAGTTGACCATATAGAATCTTTTTTCTCTGTGATAAATAGATTTACTTCTTTAAGTTTATCTTTTTTATATCCTGAATTTCCCCTTGCAAAAATCATTGTGTTGCCATTATCTGTAAATGTTGCAGTTCCAATATTTTGAATTCCTTTTGTAAAGGAAATTGGTATTCTTATTTCACTTATATTACCAGTATTTTGTATTGAATCTTCAATTTCCATTTTATAAATTCTTGAGGATCTATAATCATCAGCTGGAATTTCTTCACCATTACTTCCTGTATAAAACAAAGGTTTACTACTTGTATAAAACAATGTAAGGTTTTGGGAAGAATCCTTCAAAATTACCTGTCCATATTCAGAGCCTTCAGAATTAACTGCATTGCAATTCATAATGTTGATAAACTCATTCGGAACAAGCGCTATGATTTTTTCCACCTCTTTTAAAGCTTTCAATTCTTTATTGGCCTGCTCCCAAAATTCTATTTCAGAGCCAATTTCAAGGTAAGCCTTAAACTGTTCCTCAGCTTCCTTATACATGGCATTCATTTTATAAGCATAGGCCAAATAAAACTTAGCATTTTCATTTCCTTCACCTTCTTCAAGAGAGTTTTTATAAAAATCTTTTGCTAGGTATAATCGGTTGGAAAGCCTATAAGCTTCTGCAATTTTATAGTTTATCCTTGCTTTATCTTTGCCAGAAGTTAAGGAAAGTGCATTTTTATAATGGTCAATAGCAAATTGATAATCACCCTTTTTTACGCTTTTATCTCCTTTCTTTTCCTCTTTATCTCTGCTTTGAGAATAGACCAGATTGAAAGTAAAAAATGCCAATACTGACAACATTAAAAATCGAGAATAAAATGGTTTCATAATCTTTTATGAATTATTAAAATCTTCCTATTTAAAAAATTTGATTTACCCAAAAATTGAGGAACAGTAGTATTCTGTTCTTATCATAAAGTTGGGATAAGGGAAAATGGGGTGTAGCCTTAAAAAAAAAATTAAAAAGGCATGTAGAAAGAAAGTAGGTTTTACAACAAAAATTCACGCTTATTAACAAGAATATCAAAAAATAACCTGCCAAATAAAAACTAGTATCCTTTCCCAAATAATTTATTGTTGGTCAACATATACCAATTTCCCCTATAAGGGAGTTGTAAGTGGGTAGTTGATCAATCACCAGGGATAACTTTTCCAAAAATTAAAGTTCAAATCTGGAAAGCACATCAACCAAATTTTTAAAAATCCGGTGATAATATTTTTTAAAGATATTTTTTCATGCAAAACTCCAGGTTAAAATTCGAATACATTTCCAAATCATTTATTAAAATGAAAAGACTTTTACTGCTCATCAGCTTTGTATTAGGCCTACAGGTAATTGCAAATGCACAAATGGCAGATGATATTGATGATGCTGTTTATATCTGTAATGAAATAATGGATGTATCTATGGATATATCATTTTTCCAGAAAGATGATGCTACTGATCCAAACCCTGCTTGTAGTGATGGTATTACCAATAGTGGCTGGTTGAAGGTAAAAGCAGTAGCTACAGGGAATATTACACTTAATTTTTTGGATATATCCGGAACTGATTTTTCTATTGCTGTTTACAATACTGATATCAATGGGAATATTGATTTTGTGAATCCACCTATTGCCTGTAAGGTAACTTCAGGGGGAAGTGATAACGTTACTTTTCCAGCAGTAGCAGAAGATGAGTTTTATATTTTAGTTGATCCTGAAGAGGGAAAAACAGGTTTTTTTAGAGTAAATGCTTCCGGATCAATTGAAAAGCCTGACTTAAGTCTTAGCTCCAGCCAATTAACAGATAATGGTTTTTTAAGTAGTTATGAAATCGAAAATAATTCTACTGCGAATGGAGATTTAGATGATTTTAATCTGATAGTCACTTTTATTCCAGCTGATGTGTCTTGTTTTGATACTGAAGGTTGGGAACAACCCACTATTATTTCAATAAATGGAGCTGCAACCAATACGGTTGTGGCTGGTTCAGAAATAGTTCCAAACTTTAAAATTGGGGACATTCTTGAAATTGGTTCTGATTTCCCGGGGGAATGGGAACTTACCCTGGAGCCAGTAAATCAGCAGTGTTATGCTCAACAAAGGGAAAAATCTATTACCAATATTACTGTGTTTAGATTATTACCTTATAGAACTACCGATAATACTTTTGCTGAACAGGTTTGCGGTGACGATGTATATTGTGACCAAAATCCAATAAATGAGTGGTATGCCAAAGCGGTAATACTTCCAGAAACAAGCTCAACTCCACAGCCACAAATTACACAATGGGATTGGGAGTTCTTCACAAAAGATGGAACTCCACTCTTTTCAAGAAGTTCCACTGTTTCAGGTGAAATAACCAATTATGATGGAAATGAACAAATTGGTTTTACCCTAACTACCACTGAAGAAGCACTATTAAATGGAATTGATTATGAAATAAAAGTAAATGTTGCTGGTACTAATGGTCCTGGTGTATATGAAAGCCTATTAGAAGCATACTCCGCCAATACTCCAACTTTAAGTGTTTCGAATCCAATAGTTTGTATTTCTGATATTAATGCGGCAAATCCATTACTATTTGAAGTTACCAATGCTCAAACTTTATCTCCTAAGCCTATTGCGGGGAATGTTAATTGGACTATTCCTACCGAATTAGGAGGAGGAGTAACTTCAGGAGATAACGCTGAAATCTTATCTTTTTTGGATAATAGTCTGTTGGAACCATGTACTTATACGCTTACTGCAGAAATGGCAGATGAGTTGGGTTGTACAGAAACAAGTACTGTAGATGTTACCATTGTTGCCCAGGAGGAAATTGCGATTACTGGTACTACTTCAATTGATCCGGCAACTGCCAGAGAGCAATGTGGTGTGACTGTTTATAAAGCTGGAGATAAGGTGAAGTTTGATTTTAATGTAGATAAAGTAGCCCCATGCCAGCCTGTAAATGTTACCGTAACTTATGGTGGAGCTGTAATTATGGCTACTGCATCCCCCCAGGTTGTTGAAACAGCTTCTTATTCTTTTGAAATCACTCATAATGGCACCAGTGAACCGGTTCAAATTGTGGCTGAAAAGGTTGACGAAACCTTAAGAGTTTGTAATACTGCATTCTCTATTCCTTTACCATTATTTTTGGAAGGAGGTCCTGAATTAAGTATTGCTGGTCCAATTTGTGAAAAAGATATTTCTACTTCAAATCCATTTCAAATTTTACTTGCAAATGCAGGTGATTTACCTTCTCCTGTAAAAACTACCTGGATAAATCCTCCCGGAACTGTTCTAATTCAGGATGATGTTTCCATTTCATTAACTGATCTTCCTTTTGGAACTTATAGTGTTGAGGCTCAGGTAGAATATGGAGCAGGTTGTTCTGATTTAGTGAGTATTGACTTTGAAATTCTTCAGCAAGCAGAAGTGGAGAATGTTAATATAGTAGGACCAACTGGAGATTGTATTAGTCCAAGAGGATTCCAGATAGGAGATGAATTGAAATATTCTTACAGAGTGTTTGATATTCCAACTGGTACGACTGTTACTATCCAAACACCAAGTGGTACAACTACGCCTCAGGCAATTTCCGGTACTGAGTTTACTGGGGAATTTGATATTACAGTTATTGATGAGCCATTAGAAGCAGATGGAATAACCTGGAATGCTGGAAAAATTATAGTGACCTCAGAAAATGGTTGTGAACAGGAATTAGACATTGAAATTCCAGTAGTACCGGCACCATTAAACATTACCCCCTTGGAGGATGAAACCATTTGTATAAATGAAAATTCAATAACACTTAATATTGGAGTATTATATTCAGAAGAAGATCCGGTGACTTTTGCCTGGTCTAGTAATGATATTGCCCTTCCTGCTGAAAATACGAATGCTTCTATAACGGTAGATGGATTAGAGGAAAATCAATCCTATGTCATTACTGCAACAGTTTCAAACCCTTTATGTACACTTACCAGAGACTTTACGGTAAATGTAAATACCACACCTCCAGCTTTGGTTTACAATGTATTGGAAGATCCATCTTCTATGCAAACCAATTGTAATAATGAAGAAGGTTTTTGTTTGGAACAAATGATTACAATTGAATATGGATCAAATACTGCTACCGAACCCTATAGTATTCTTGTAAATATTGAAGGTGAAGAAGAAGCTTTTGACTTTAATGCAGGTGATCCATTGAGGAAAATTTCCTATACAGTAACAGGAAACCCTGAACCTGTTACTTTAAAAATCTGGAACACTGCAGGCTCTGAAGACTGCGCTGTAACTGAAACTGTTGAAGTTCCTATCCTTCAACTGGTAGAAGTAATTGGAGAAGATGAGGGTTGTAATGGTTCTGTAATTAGAGAAATTGGAGTGACTCCAACTTGTAATGCAAGTGGGTTTACATTTGATTGGTCAATATCAGAACAAGAGCAACTAGAAATAATTAGAAGTAACCCTGTAAATAATGTACGTAATAATAAAGTCACCATAGATTTAACAGGCCAACCAGATGGTATCTATGAATTTAAGGTGGAGGTAAGTAATGGAGAATGTTCTCAGGTCGTGCCAATTAATATTAATTTCTCAAATAGTTTGCCTGATGCGATTGTCTCTTCGGATCAGGATAATCCAAACGGATATTGTGTAGATCAATTACAAGGAAATAAACTTGTATTATTGGAATTACAAAATATAAATGAAGATGCTAGCTCTTTAAGAATAGATTGGGGTTCAACCCCAGCAAAAAGCAAGGAATTACTTGGAGCAGATGCAGATTTAAATTCTGAAAGTATACCTTTAAATATACCTGAAGGAACTGCACCCGGGACTTATGAGTTTATTGCTGAAGTGACTGAGAGAAGTTCGGAAAATGAGTGTACTACAACTCTAACCTATTCACTAATAATATTTGATGAAGGTGATTCGATCTCAATTACATCTGAGTCTCCGGAAGTTTGTACTTTCATAGAAACTCAATTATCTGCAAGTGGGGGAAATTCATATACATGGTTCAAAGTAGATGCTAGTGGAAGTGAAACAGAAATTGGAACAGGCTCTACATTAGACTTATTCCCTGAGGAAGCAGGCACTTTTACTTATAGGGTTAAAGATTTACAAAATTCTTGTATAGAACCTGGAACCTTTGAATTGGTAGTTACAGATTGTGATTTGTTTGTGCCTAATGTATTTACGCCTGATAATGGGGATGATATTAATCAGACTTTTGAAATTCCAAGAATTTCCGGTAGAAACTGGACGCTTACGGTTTACAACAGGTATGGTGACCAGGTTTATAAAAATGTTAATTATGACAATTCATGGGCTGGGGAAAACCTTACCGATGGTATGTATTACTATCATCTGAAATCGAAAGAAGGAACTAAGGAGTTTAAGGGTTGGCTAAGGCTTTTAAAAGCTGGATCAAATGGTGATTCCAGATAATTAAAAATTGGAAAATGATAAAATTTGAGGGAGCCTACGGACTCCCTTTTTTTATGAGATAATTTATACTGAGAATAATTGGACTCTAATTAAGGCGATTATTCCAGTTTTTTGAGGCTCCTATGATAAATTATTGCCTTTTATTTACCTCAAAATACTTTATTGTATTAATTTGCAGCATATTTCATTTGTTAAGAATAAAATAAATAAACAAGTAAGATGAATATGTTTGCAAAAGTATTCCAGAGAAGAAACCACATTTATTGGCTTTCACTTCTAATTTCTTTATTTCTTATAGGTTGTGGACCGGGAAATAAAGGCGAGGAATCCGATGGCGAAAGTGCTGCTGAAGAAACTCAGGAAGAGATTTCTTTAGAAGACGATATCACTGTAGTAGATATAGCTAAAGAGGACTTTGAAAGGATGTTGAATGGATTGCCAGAACCTACAGCTGTTCCAGAAATATTAATGGAAACAGGAGCAAAATACAATGATGCCCTGCTTAACCCTGCCAGCAAAGCTCAGGATTATATGACTACCAATAATAAGGCTGCAATTAATCTTGGGGTATTATCGGCAGATTTAGGTTATCTGTGCGTATATGGAAAGACTCAGGAAGCTATCAATTACCTTTCTTCATCTCAGAAACTTGTGGAGCATCTGGGAATTGCCAATGCGGTGCACACTTCAGTAATGAAGAGGTTTGAAGCCAATTTATCAAACCAAGATACTTTGATTAGCCTTGCGAACCAATCTGTTGAACTGGCCAAAGAATATTTGAATGAAAGTGAAAGATTTGGAAATGCGGCTTTAATTGCCACAGGAAGTTTAATAGAAGGACTTTATATTTCTACAGGCTTGGTTGAAAATTACCCTAAGGACTTGCCAGAAGCTGAAAGAAAAGCTCATTTAACCGGATTGATTAAATCAATTCTTGATCAGAAGCAGGCTTTAGGAGATTTAGTGAATGTTTTAAGTGTATTGGGAGATTCTGATGAGGATGTTATCAAAACTAGAGATCAGATCAGTGAATTATTCAATATGTATGATCTTATTGGAATCCAGGAAAAAATGGAATCAGATCCTGATGCCCTATTAACTGATGAAACTTTGAAGGGAATTACAGCGAAAGTTGCTGAAATCAGAGCTGACTTCGTGAACTAATTCAATAAATATTCCATTCTAAATAAAGCCTGAAATTTGGATTTAATTCAGATTTCAGGCTTTTTGTGTCTATTATAGTTACCTTAAAGGTAGTTACAATAAGCACCTGTGCTATTATTTCTGAGAAATAGTAATCTCTCTATCAGTTATTTATGGCAGAATAATACACGATTAATTTTGAATTACTACTTAAATTCGGAATTGCATAAAATTTTACCCAGTGCCGGATATTTTTTCCATTTCATTTTTCAGTGTTAATAAACATCCGCTTAATTCAATAAGGAATTTGTTTTTATTGAAAAGGAACATCTTTCTTTATGCCTTCTTACTTTTTCTCCTACCCAGTTTTCAAGTCAATCTGTTTGCTCAAAAAATAACTTTATCAGGTACTGTTTTTTCTGAAAATAATGAACCATTACCTTTTGTGTTTATTATTCCGAATGATCAGGTTCATTTAGGTAAGCTCACCAGGTTTAATGGGAAATTTGAGTTTGAATTGGAAAATCCCATTGAAAAATTGACTTTGTTCCATCCTGATTATAAATCTAAATCGATAGCCACAGCACAACTGAAAAAGCCCCTAAACATTAAATTAGAATATTTTCCAGACCAGGCAACTGCCAAGGAAAATTATAATTCTGAAAAAGTATTGGGAATCGTTCGAAATATCATCGATAAAAAAGAACTGAATGTAGTTTATAAAAATCAACCCTTTAAATATGACGCCTACAATAAAATTAAAGGGGAGTTATTTATTTCTGATGATTCTTATCAAGAGAAAGAAAACCTGAAGAAACGGGATTTGAAATACCTGGATTACTATACGGAACAAAAGGATAATTATTTATTCCTTATAGAATCATTTACCGAAAGGGAATTTAAAAGAACGAATAGAGATAAAGAAAAAGTGATAAAAGTAAGGTCTTCGGGTCTAGAGGATGATTTTATCACTTCATTATTATCTTCATTTAAACCGATTACACTTTACGAAAATTATATTAACTTTTCTGGAAACAGGGTGAATTGTCCTTTAAACAAGGATAATATGCGTATGTATGATTTTGTGCTGCGTTCCATGAATAAAATTCTTGAAAAGGAGATTTATATAATTGATTTTTTCCCAAAAGAAAAATTCCAAAAAGATCCTTCCCATTATTTATCAGGAACAATTTTTATTGATGTTTCTTCATTCAAATTACTAGCTTTTTATATCCAAAACAACAATGACATAGACGATAGAAATGTAGAAATAATTCAGAAAAATTCATTTATAAAAAAGGACACAATTTTTCCAACCCATGTTTTTTTAAAAATCAAATTACCGGATTTTCCTTCAAAATATGTAGGTACCAGTATAATTAAGGATTCCTATATTTCTAAAATTAACCTTAATCCCGAATTTGAAACCTTAAAGGAAAAACTTGATTTTGATATGGTAGTGTTCGATAACTACATTGATTCTACCCATAATGCTTTTTGGGATATTAAACGAAAAGACAGTCTTTCAAAAAAAGAGGAGCTGACATATATTAATTCTTATAAAGACTCTGCAGATGATAGTTTAATTAAAAAGTGGTATAAGCTGGGTAAGGCATTCTATAAAGATCAATTGGCAGTGGATCTATTGGGAATTAACCTGAATAATCTATTTAGTCTTAATCAATATGAAGGATTAAGATTGGGAATGGGATTAACCACCACAGAAAAGATATCTAAAACTGTATCCCTGGGTGGATATGGCGCTTATGGTTTCAGAGATAAAAATTGGAAGTTTGGTGGGAATTTTAATATATATTTAAAAAAGTCCAAAGAGAATTATTTCCAGGTTAAAACCATGTTTGATTTGGAAGAACCTGGTTCTCAGCACTTCTTTGGCCAGAGTGATGATTTTTTTAGAAAAATCATGACTGAAAGGATGGATAAATACCGACTTAGTGGAATCTCTTTTTACAATGGCTTCATTAATAATACAAATGCCGAAATTTCTCTAAGTTCGTATTGGAGGGAACCAACTTACGAGTATTTATATGCTCCGGAGGCTGATACTGATTCTCTGACAACTCCTCAGAGGTTTAAAAGTACAGACCTTTCTATAAAATTAAGGTATTCTGTGGACGGTAATTTTTATGTTGGAAAAAGGCAATTGCTTACTTTCGGAAAGACTTTCCCGGTTTTATATGTTAATTTCACGAAAGGTTTAGATGGGGTTCTTGGAGGAAATTATAATTACACAAAATATAGTTTTAAAATTAATTACTCCTTTTTTGTTGGGAATTACGGCCAATCGGATGTTACTATTGAATATGGATCAATGAATAGCAATTTGCCTTATCCTATGTTGTTCAATGGCCGTGGAGGGAAAAGCACACTTAGTGGAATAATTGTAAAGGATGTTTTTCAAACTATGGATATCTATGGGTTTGTATCCAATAATTATTTCAATATATATTACCAGCACAACTTTGGGTCATTAATGTTTAACAAAGGGCGTTTCCGGCCAGAATTTGGTTTTGCCCTTAATGCAGGTTGGGGGCAGTTAAATTTAGAAAATCCTGAGGAAATCCATCAAAGGATCGAAATAAGTGATTATTCCAGAGGATATTACGAAACAGGGTTGTTGGTCAATAATTTGTTGAAAGCTAAAATTTTAGGTTTGGTAAAGGGAGGTTTGGGGATTGGTATCTTCTATAATTTTGGCTATTATGCTCAACCAAAGATTTATGATAATATGGCATTTAGAATTACTTATTTGGTGAGGGGAATATAAAAAGGGTTAAGCTGATTGAAACAAACTGCTTAACCCTTATTTTTATATTGTTTAGGCTCTTACAATAATTTTTCAACTACTTTATCCACAATTCCATATTCTACAGATTCAGAAGCATTCATCCAGTAATCTCTATCGAAATCCTTCATTACCTGCTCAGTAGTTTTTCCACAGTTTTCCGCAAGAATTCTTGCGCCCATTTCTTTTACTTTTAATATTTCTTTGGCCTGAATTTCCAAATCAGAAGCTCTTCCCTGCATTCCCCCAATACTAGGCTGATGAATCATCACCCGCCCGCTTGGCCAGATATACCTTTTACCTTTTTCACCTGCAGATAGAAGAATAGAACCCATTGAGGCAGCCAATCCCATACAAACTGTGGCAACTGGGGAGGAAATTAGTTTCATGGTATCATGAATAACCATACCCGAAGTAACAATCCCTCCTGGACTGTTAATGTAGAAGGTAATTTCTTTTCCAGGGTCTTTTGCTTCCAAATATAAAAGTCTGTTGACTACGCTTTCTGCGGATTCATCCATTACTGGTCCCCATAAAAAGACTTTCCTTTGCTCTAAAAACTGATTGTCAAACTTGGCACTATTGCCTAATTTTTCTATGATCTCTTCTAAATTACTTTCCATTTTTCCTATTAAGTGTTTATTGAACAGGATTTTATTCCTTGGATTACTTTAATTGCGAATTATACTGCTTATAATCAGGTAGTTGTGGCAATTGCTTAATTGGTTTTTTCTCATCAACTACTTTCATTGAATAAGTAATATTAATATATTAATTTGGAAACCCATAAAATGTTAATAAAAAATATGATCTTGTAAAAAAGACTATTCCTTTAAAGTAGTATTCACAACAATTTGGTTGTGCAAAGTTCTGTGAACCGGACATTTATCTGCAATTTCTAATAATTTTTCTTTTTCTTCAGGTTTTAATTTTCCTTCCAATTCTATTACACGCTCAATTTTATCAATTTTACTTTTATCAGTTTCACAATTTTTACAATCTTCCAAATATGATTTTTCATGACTGAGATGAACCTTCACTTCATCTAGGGGTATTTTTTTTCGATCAGCATACATTCTTAAAGTCATACTGGTACAGGAACCAAGTGCAGCCAATAAATAATGATATGGAGTAGGGCCAAAGTCCTTACCGCCAACTTCTTCAGGTTCATCAGCTGTCTGGTAATGATTTCCAGATTTTACATCAGTAGTGAATCCATCATTGGATGTTCTTGTAACCACCTGGGATGAAGTATGAAGGACTTTTTCCTCTGGTAAATCAAGGTACCTTTTCGCCCATGAAGCAATTAGACTTCCTGCAAAAACAGAATCTTCTTTTTTTGATAATATATGGTCGGCTCCATCAAGAGAAATGAAACTTCTTGGATGTTTTGCCGCCTTAAAAATTTGGGTAGCATTTTCAATTCCCACTATGGTATCATTGGGAGAATGGAGAATAAGCAGACCTGCATCTAAACTTCCAATATAATTTTTGGAATTGATAGATTCTAAATCCTCAATAAACTGCTGTTTTATTTCAAATGGCCGGCCTCCAATATTAACCAGGGCTTTTCCATTTGCTTTTATCTCATCCAAATTCTTATCAAACAAATGAGTGACATGCTCAGGATGAGAAGGCGCACCTATTGTAGCTACCGCTTTGGTACTTTTTATCTGATGCCTGGCTACTAAAACTGCAGCTCCTCCAAGGGAATGCCCAATAAGTAAAGAAGGTGATTTATACGATTTTTCCAGAAAACTGGCAGCAGCCACAAGGTCGGCTATATTTGAAGAAAAATTAGTTTCGGAGAATTCTCCTTCACTATTACCAAGGCCGGTAAAGTCAAACCTGAGTACACCAATACCCTGCTGAGTTAAAGCGCGACTGATATTACTAACTGCCATAAAATTTTTGTTGCAGGTAAAACAATGGGCAAAAATGGCGAAATTATGTGGATTGGTATCTAAAGGCAATTCCAATTGAGCAGAGAGCATTTCTGCCTTGTTATTGGGAAAGGAAATTTTTATAGTTTTCATGGATTAAAAAATTCAATTAATTTGAGGAAAAGAGCATTCCTTATGGTTTGGCTGAAACAAGTAAAACATTAAAATAATTCTAAAAAATTGAGTTTCTGTTTTTATCCTATCGTCCATCCCTTCAGGAATTTTGGAAAGATTAATATCAGATTCTAATAAAAATAATAAAATAAAAAAGGGGTAAACCCTTTAATTAATTATCTTGGTTGAGTTTATACAGCATAGTTTTAAAACAACCGGTATTTTTTTAACTTTTTGTAAATGGCCTTAATTGATGCATTTCTTGGTCCGCTTTATTTTATCATATTGGTGGTTATTGCCTTTCTGATCAGAGGAGTATTTACGAATAAAAAAAACAGAAAATATTTCATTCCTGCTCTGGTGTTAAAGCTTATAGGAGCAACGGTTTTTGGATTGATTTACCAGTTTTACTACGGAGGAGGTGATACGTTTAACTATTTCAATGCGGCAAAGGTGGTAATGGAAGCCTTTGGTGAGGACTTTTCTCTTGGTTTAAAAATATACTTTTTAGATGCTGGTGATTACACCTTCGATACTGTAAAGTATACTTATAGAACGTCCTTTTTCAGGTCTGGAGAGGAATGGTTTTTATCTAGAATGGCAGTAATTGCTGGTTTTTTGAGTTTTGGATCTTTTCTGGCCTCCTCCTACCTATTCGCTTTTTTTGCCTTTTTAGGCACCTGGAAATTATACCAGGCTTTTCTTTTAATTTATCCCAAATTAACCTTCGAGTTTGCACTCGCTATTTTTGCCATTCCCTCATTAGTGTTTTGGGGCTCAGGCCTTATGAAGGATACCATTACCCTTGGAGCTTTGGGTTTTTTTACACACGCTTCAATTTCTTTTTTTTCTAAAAAAAACGGGAAAATAAAAAATTTTATAGTAGTCTATTTTGCTGTCTGGGTAATCAGCGGCTTAAAAGTCTATATATTATTTACATTTTTGCCAGCTATGCTTATTTGGGTATATCTAAAACTCAAGGGAAGTATAAACAATCCAGTATTAAAATTTGTGAGCATCCCAGTTTTAATCTCTCTAATAGTATTATTTGGTTATTTTGCCATTACCAACCTTGCTGCGAATAGCGTGAAATACAACTCAGTAGAATCGGTAACTCATAGAATAGGCGGTTTTCATACAGACCATGGAAGCAGAGAATCAGGTTCTACTTATTCTCTTGGAACTATTGAATATACACCTGTAGGGATTCTAAAAAAAGCTCCAGAGAGTATTAATGTTACCTTGTTCAGGCCTTATTTATGGGAAGTAGGCAGTCCGGTAATGCTGATGACTGCTTTTGAAAGTTTAGCCTTTTTACTGGTGACTCTTTTTATCCTGGTCAGGTCAGGACCATTGAAATTTGTGGGTAAATTCTTTTCCAATCCAGAGGTAATTTTATGCATCGTTTTTACACTTTTACTTGGCTATATAGTAGGGTTTATGAGCCTTAATTTTGGTGCTTTGGCAAGGTTTAAAATTCCATTACTACCCTTTTTTGCCATGGCATTAATTATTATCCTTAAAGGAGAAAGGGTTAAAAAGCCAGGAAAGAAAAAAAAGAAAAGGATAATCGCTTATGCCAACTAAAACTATTCATTAAGGAATAAATTCCATTGGAATTCTAATAGAAGTTTTATCCCAAACAATAAATAAATCCACTCCCAATTTAGACTCCTCAAAAAATAAGGTAAGGGTACGAAACTGACCAGGAGCCTTATAAACAGGTACTTTAGTTCTTAATACATCATGACTAGGGTTGTATTTGTAGAGTCCCCACTGCCCTGGAATATCATTAAAAATAATGGTCCATTCGGCAGTATCTGGTATGGTAAACAGGGCGTAAGTTCCAGCCTCCAGTATCTGATCTCCAATTTTCACATTTTTCGTAATAGTTAATTCCGTTGCGTCATCATCTCCCGTTCTCCATAATTTCCTCCATGGCACATTGTAACCAAATGGATAGGAGGCTTCATATTTCATGTGAGCCCTTCCATAAGTGATTTTAGCGTAAAAATCACCTTTATTAATGTTAGCAAGTCCAACCTCACTTCTTCTTTTTTTGGGGTTAGATTGCTGGGAATAACAGATTTGAAAAACAAAAATTGAAAAAAACAGGATTGAAAATAAGCTCAAAAAATTTACTCTCATGTCTAAGTTGTGTATAAAATGCGTGTTTGTATAATTCTCTAATTCGATAAAATAATTTCTAGTGTTTTGGCTACAAAGTTTTTAATTGTTACAATCTTTTGGTGAAGGTAAATCAAATAATCAATAACTTGGTTATGGTTACACCAGGGTTTATTCGCATAGATTTACATTCAATTTACCCAAAATGCTTTCGATAAATAATGCGCTACCTTTTTCCCCTTCCAAAGGTGCCCAGGGAGCAAAGTTTTTATCAGTTCCAGGATCCCAGGGCCCGTCTTTTAGTTCATATAATATCGAGCCCTTTTCGAGGGAAATCAGGGTGTGGTAAGTCCCAGGACTAATTTCTGCTCCAAAATTATCAGATGAGGCATCCAATATTAAATGATTCGTAATATCACCATTTTCAGAGAATTCTACCACTAAAATTTTTCCCTTCAAAATTATGAAAGCCTCTCTTTTATCAGGATTTTCATGTTTGTGTGGTGCTACATAAGTACCGGGCTCCATGGCATTCAACATCCTGTGAATACTGTCCTGGCTTGTCTGATGAAAATTGAAATTTTTCCTTTTTCTTTCAGATGTTTGTGCTTCACCAATAACTTTTTCTACCAATAATTTATCTATTTTTATCATTATGGAATTTTTATTTCATGAACAGCCGAAAAAATACGATTTTTGGTCGATTAATTTGCTTTTGGCAAATTTTAAAATTTAAAGATAATAGTTGGGCTGAAATAAGTCATGAGAAGTGTAAGAGGAATTTTTTGTTTACCAGTTCTTTCTCTCAAAATCTATTATCAATACAATTACAAAATTTACACATATGAAACAACTTACAACAATTACAACAATCTTTTTATTGGTATTCCAGTTAAACTTATTTGCTCAGGAAGAAGCAAGAAGTAAATTTGAGAATACCATAACCGCAGAAGATTTGAAAGGACATCTTTCTGTGATAGCCTCCGATGAGTTTGAAGGGAGGGAAACAGGAGAAAAAGGACAAAAAATAGCTGCGGAGTATATCTCCAATTATTTTAAGGAAATAGGTCTGGAAGGTCCTGTGAAGGATGCTGAAAATCCATTTTTTCAAACTTTTACCTTATATAAATCTACCTGGGGAGAAATTAAATTATCTAATTCTGAAAAAGAATTTGCGCTTTACGAAGATTATTTTCCATACGGTAGTTTTCAATTCGACAATGAAACCTTGGAATTAGTTTTTGCCGGCTACGGGCTGGATGGAGAGGAGTATTCCGATTATAAGGATTTGGATGTCAATGGAAAAATCGTTTTGGTATTAGATGGAGAACCAAAAGCAGATGGCGAGGAAGGAGAAAAAAAATCGAATGGCTTTAATCCATTTAGCAAAATTGAAACTGCTAAAGAAAAGGGAGCCAGGGCGGTATTTTTTATAATGGAGGATGAAAATCAATTTGATGGCAGAAGCAAAATGATGCAAAAATACGGTGGGAGACCTTCTCTTTCATTTGATAACCCAACAGAAGGAACAGGAATATTTTTTACCACTTCTACCAAAGCAGCAGAATTATTAGGAGTGAGCACAAAAAAATTCGAAAAAACGGTAAATAAAATTTCCCTTAAAAAAGGGAGTTCTGCTGGAAGTTTAAATAATGAAATAACGGTTACGGTAAAAAGAACCAATGAGGAGGTTCGGACTGAAAATGTATTAGGATATTTGGAGGGAGGTTCTAAAAAGGAGGAAGTCATTGTAATTACTTCTCATTATGATCATATTGGAGTTAGTGGGGATGAAATAAATAATGGAGCTGATGATGATGGTTCGGGAACAGTAACAGTATTGGAGTTGGCTGAGGCATTTTCTAAAGCTAAAAAGAACGGAAATGGCCCCGAAAGAAGTATATTATTTATGACTGTAACTGGTGAGGAAAAAGGATTACTGGGTTCAAGATATTATTCTGAAAACCCTATATTTAAGTTAGAAAATACAGTTTGCAACTTAAATATTGATATGGTAGGTCGAGTAGATAAGGAGCATGAAGATAAACCTAATTATGTGTATATCATAGGTTCGGATATGCTCTCAAGCGAATTACACAATCTGAGTGCGGAAGTTGCAAAAAAATATGCTCCGGATTTTCTCATGGATTATAAATATAACTCTAAGGATGATCCAAACAGATTTTATTACCGGTCAGATCATTACAATTTTGCAAAACATGGAATACCTGTAATTTTTTATTTCAACGGAACCCATGATGATTACCACAGGCCCACTGATACAATAGAAAAAATTAATTTTGAGGTAATGGAAAACAGAGCCAGGCTTATTTATAATACGGCCTGGGAGATTGCCAACAGAGAAAAAAGGTTAGTTGTGGATAAGGAACCTAATGAATAGGAAAGATTAAAATCAAAAAAGGCTGAGAAATGAAATTTCTCAGCCTTTTTTGATTATTGATTAAGTCATTAAACTGTCATGATGTCCTTTTCTTTTTTGGCGAATAAATCATCAATTTTTTTGATGAATTTATCGGTAATTTCCTGAACGTCCATTTCCGCATTTTTTACTGCATCCTCAGAAACACCCTCTTTTAAAAGTTTTTTAATATGGTCATTAGCGTCTTTTCTAATATTTCGAATGCTAATTTTTCCATGCTCTGCTTCGTGTTTGGCTTGTTTTACCAAATCTATTCTTCTTTCCTCAGTGAGTACAGGGATGTTTAAACGAATAATTTCACCGTCATTTTGAGGGTTAAGGCCCAGGTCACTATTCATTATCGCTTTTTCAATTTCGGAAAGTAGGTTTTTTTCCCATGGTTTAATGGTAAGCGTTCTGGCATCAGGCGTATTAATACTGGCTACCTGGCTAAGGGGAGTTGGACTTCCATAATATTCTACCATTATCCCGTCTACCAGAGATGGCATGGCTTTTCCAGCACGAATTTTTGAAAGTTCATGATCTGTATGCTCTATGGCTTTACTCATCGATTCTTCTGCCTCTTCAAGATAAAAATCTATATCTTCCATAATATTTAGAATGGTTAATTAATTTTTTTGCTATAAAATTAAGGCTTTTATCTGAAAGCAAAAATTTAGCATCCCCACTTTTTGGTTATCGGTCTTATTTTATATTTTATTAATAATGATTGCAATAAAAACCAAAATTCAATTAAAAAAAAGCCTTTGCAAGTTTATTGCAAAGGCTTTTTTTTAAGAACAATAGTATTATTAAATGAGTGTTGAATTACATGGAAATTAAGGTTCCGACTTTCTCTCCCATAACCAGTCTTCTAAGGTTATCAGGCTTGTTCATATCAAAAACTACGATTGGAAGATCATTTTCTTTACAAAGTGTAAAAGCTGTCATATCCATTACGTTTAATCCTTTTTGGTAAACATCTTTGAAGGATATGGTGGTGAATCTTGTAGCATCGGGGTTTTTTTCGGGATCAGCAGAGTAAACACCATCAACTCTGGTTCCTTTTAACACCACATCTGCCTCAATTTCAATGGCTCTCAGACTTGCGGCAGAATCAGTAGTAAAATATGGATTTCCAGTTCCAGCTCCAAAGATTACAACTCTTCCTTTTTCTAAATGTCTTACGGCTCTTCTTCTAATAAATGTCTCGCAAATTTGATCCATTTTTATCCCCGACATTAAACGGGTATAAATACCTTGAGATTCTAATGCGCTTTGCAGGGCCATACCATTAATTACGGTCGCTAACATACCCATATGATCACCCTGAACCCTGTCAATTCCAGATTTTTCAGCCTGTATTCCTCTGTAGATATTTCCCCCTCCAATTACAATCGCAATCTGGATTCCGTTTTCTACAACTTTTTGAATTTCAAGGGCATATGTTTCTAACCTTTCAGAATCAATCCCGAATTTTTGGTCACCCATCAGGGCCTCACCACTAAGTTTTAAGAGAATTCTTTTGTACTTCATATAGTTGCTTATATTCTAGTTGCGCAAATATATAAAATATTAGACCATGCTTTAAATCATTATTAAGGATTGTTTGGTTTAAGGGGAATTATTGGAAAAAAATAAAGATTATCCCTACCGCCATTCTATTACAATGCCTCTTTTTTTGTCGTACATTTCCTTAGGTAAAACTTTGGAAATTTCATCCGATAAAATATTCAGAATATTTGATTTGGCATAGTTCCTCACGGTTACCAGACTTACCTCTCTCAATGGTTTGAAGTTTTTAAAATGTTTTATCCGGCTGTAGATGTTATCATTTTGTCCATTAAAAGCTAATTCAGGTAAAAGGGTAAATCCACCTTCGGTATCCACCATTTTTTTTAGAGTTTCCAAGGACCCACTTTCATATTGAAATGGAAGGTTATTTTCTGTTGAATTAATATTGGAACAAAGATTAATAACCTGAGACCGGAAACAATGTCCTTCATGAAGCATCCATAAATCAGGAGATGCGATTTCATTCAAATTAATACCATCATTTTGAGAAAAACCATGGTCCTGGTTGGCATATATCTTTATCTCTTCATAAAATAGTGGAGATTCAGTGATGTCAGCATCTTTGAGTGGAGTAACCAGAATACCAACATCTAATAGATCGGTTTTAAGTTTTTTTACAATATCCTCTGTGATAATCTCCTCTATTTGAATATTTATTCCCGGGTATTTCCTCACCACATTACCAATAAATTTTGGAAGGAGATATGGGGCCAAAGTAGGGATAATTCCTATTTTAAGCTCTCCGGTAATTTTCTCCTGAAAAGAATTAATAATTTCATTAATTTTTTCAGTATCTCTAAGAATTAATCTGGCCTGATCAATTACTTTACTGCCAATATCTGTGGGAATAACAGGATGTCTGCTTCTATCAAAAATAATTACCCCAAGTTGTTCCTCAAGTTTTTTGATTTGCATACTGAGGGTCGGTTGGGTTACAAAACATTTTTGGGCTGCAGTAGCAAAATGGCGATAGGTGTCCACAGCAATGACATACTCTAATTGTATTAGTGTAACCATTGAATTTGTTTTTATAAAAATGTTGACCTAGTATTATCCTGAAAAAATGGAGGAATCCATAAGTTCAGAATTTTTTGTTTTAGCACTTGTAGTTTCCCACAAGCACAAATTGTTAGTATGAATTACACTCCCATTTAAACCTGTAAAAAAAGATTATTAAAGAGTGTGAAATTTTTATATCTATTATTTACAAAAATAAGATTTATAAACCAATTTGAATCAGCCATAAGAAGGTATTTATGCCCTAAAAAATAAATTATTTCCAGCCAAAAGAGATTATCAACACTGAATTATATAATTTCAATAGGCTTATGTCGGAATCTTCATTTCATTTTTCTTAATGCTATAAAGTAATGAAAGAACTAAAAAATTAAGGAGATATCTGATCGTTAGAGATATTCTAATGGTGCAAGATATTTTTTTTAAGCGATTGTTATCCCAGCTATTTTTTAGTAATCAGAAGGAACAAGGAGGTGATTTTGTTCGAAAAAATGCCTTATGGAAATATCTTTTGCTTTATTTAATATTCACCTTTTACCATAATGGGGCTTCTTATGCACAGGAAAATTTAAAAAGAAGCAGGTGGGTAAAGTTCCAAACCCAACCAATTGTGTTGGATTCCCTAACATTAGTTCCTGATTCCTGGGAGATAATTGATTCAAGGCCTGAGGTCAGGCACCTTTTATCTGAGGTTTCCTTAGAATATGATGTGGATGCAAACCTGCTCTACATAAAAAATCCTGAAATATTAGAAGGAAATTTTCCAGATTCCATCCAAATATCTTACAGGGTTTTTCCTATTAATTTTTCAAAAGAATATTATAACCGATCTCAGGAAGCATTCGATACAGGTTTTTATAAAAACAAATTTCAGGATTTGGTAGAGGAGCAAGTTGTATATAAAAAGGAAGAATTATTTGCTACTCCAGGTCTGCAAAAAAGCGGAAGTTTAACAAGGGGGATTTCATTTGGCAATACCCAAAATGTATTTTTAAATTCTGCCTTAAATCTGCAACTTGATGGTAAATTGGCCGAAGATCTTGAAATAAAAGCATCTTTTTCTGATCAAAATGTTCCTTTTCAACCAGAGGGAAATACCTTACAACTTCAGGAATTTGACAAAATTTTTTTAGAGTTAAAACACAAAAACGGGGCACTTGGGGCCGGAGACATTGTGTTCAAAAATGGTGAGTCAGAGTTTTTGAGGTATTACAAAAATGTGCAGGGAGGTCAGTTAGCGATAAATTTGGGTGAGGGAAATGGAAAAAATTCAACTTCTACAGAAATAGGAGTTGCGGTGGCCAAAGGTCAGTTTTTTTCCTATCAGCTCAATGTAATAGATGGAGTGTCTGGCCCATATAAAATCTACGGACCAAATAATGAAAAGTTTATTGTCATAATTGCTAACTCAGAGAAAGTTTTTCTGGATGGTAAAATGTTAAAAAGAGGCTTCAATAATGACTATGTAATTGATTATAATACTGGAGAAATCACCTTTACCAATAAAGTGCTGATTACAAAATTTTCCAGGGTTAAAATAGATTTTGAATATGCTAATCAAAATTATAGCAGGGCTATTTTACAGGGTTCCCACCGTCAGAAAATCAATAACTTAGAGCTTTTTGTAAGTGCCTACCAGGAAAAGGATAATAAAAATGAGCCACTACTTTTTAATTTATCAGATGAAGATCGGGAAATATTGGCAGAAGTAGGGGATAGCACTCATTTAGCACTTTCTACGCAATCCGATACTTTAGAAGAATTTAGCCCAAACAGAATAATATATACCTATGTAGATACAATTGTAAATAGGGAAAGATTTCAAAATATTTTAATCAGGGCAGGTGAAGAGGATTTACCATTATTGAACTCTGCTTTTATTGAAGTAGGCTATGGAAATGGAAATTATGTATTATCCCAGTCAACCAGCAATGGTAGAATATATCAATGGGTAGCACCAGAAAATGGAATTCCTCAGGGAAATTTTGAGCCGGGGAAAATTTTGAAAGCACCAGATAAAAAGCAAATGGTTACTAGCGGAGTAAAGTATTATTTAGGTAAAGAGGACTATTTATTTGCTGAGTTTGCCATTTCTAACCATAATAAAAATTTATTTTCGGAGCTAAATAAAAAAGATGATACAGGAAGAGCATTTAAGGTAGGCTACAGAAATGCCGGAAGGAATGTTAATTTTCTGCCAGAATATAAATGGGTGTCTGGGTTAGACTTAGAATACAATGAAAAGTTCTTTAAACCAATTGATAGGTTTCGGCCTGTGGAATATAATCGATATTGGTCAGTCAACGAAAACAATCTTGCAGAAGATAAAATTTTAAATGCACATATAGGAATAAAAAAGGATGATAAAAATGAAATTAATTATCAGTTAGGTTTGAGAAATAGGCTGGGAAGTGTAAAAGGAAGCCAACATCATTTCATTTTTAATAAATCATTTAAAAGCATTCAGGTACTTTCGGAAGTATTTCTAATGGATGGGAATTTGGCTGAAAGCAGAACTCAATGGGAGAAAATAAATTTTGATTTATCTCTGCAAGGTTATAAAGTTATTCCAGGATACAATTTTTCAAGAGAGAAAAACAAGGTTGTGAGTAACCAAGTAGATTCTATTGTGTATTCTGCAAATAACTTTGATCAACATAGCTTTTATATTAAAAGTAATAAGAAGTCAAAAACTAAATTTAACCTTAATTATGATATCCGAAAAGATTGGTTGCCAATTGCCGGAGAGTTTCAGAATAGTAGCTTAGGTCAAATAATAAATTTTGATCTAAAGAGGACTGTAAACAGGAACCAAGTTAGCCTGAATTTGACCTATAGAAATCTTAAATATTATTCTGCAAATGATAATAATGAAGAAACAATTATGGGCAGGTTGGATTGGTCTACAAGTTTCTTACAAAAACACATTAAGTCTAATTTATCTGTTTTAACAGGCTCAGGAAGAGAATTGAAAAGGGAGTTTGTTTATATTTTGGTGGAACCAGGCAGAGGAACACATACCTGGAGGGATGAAAACCAGGATGGCATTCAGGACTTGAATGAATTTTATTTAGCCCTTAATCCGGAAGAAATGAATTATGCTAAGTTTTTCACCCCAACAGATGAATATATTTCTGCTTATACAACACTTTTTAATTATCGGTTAAATCTTGAATCCCCCCAAAACTGGTTAAATGCAGGGAGCTTCAAATCATTTTTTTCCAGGTTTTCAAATATTTCTTCGATTTTAATAAATAATAAAATTTCCAATGACGATTTAAAACAAAGGTTTCTTCCTTTCCTCTCCCAAATTCCGGAAGAAAGCATTATCTCTACCTCATCTAATTTTAGAAGTTCATTTTTCTTCAACAGGAAGAATCCTGTTTACGGATTAGAATTTCGAATAATTAAATCAATAAATAAACAGCTTTTGTTTAGTGGATTTGAAGAAAGAAATGTAAAAGAAGTATCCCTGAGTTATCGGTGGAATGTAAAAAAGAAATTCAATAATAAGGTCGAAATATTAAAAGGCGAGAATTTTAATAAATCAGATTTTTTATTGGATAGAAATTATAAAATAAGCAAATACCAAATCAGACCTGAATTATCTTTTCAACCCTCAAAAAGTTTAAGACTAACGTGCTATTACATTTTTAAGGATAAACTTAATACTGCACTTTCAAATTCAGAAGGGGAAAAGGCGAATTTTCACGAAAATGGACTTAGCTTGAGGTGGATAAAAGCAGCGCAACAATCTTTAGTGCTTGGGTTTAAAAGTATAGATATCAAGTATAAAGGAAAGGAAAATACTGCTGTAGGTTATCAAATGTTAGAGGCTTTAAGGCCGGGGCAGAATTTTACTTGGTCTGCCAACTGGATTCAAAAGCTAACTAACGGATTACAGTTAAATATTTCCTATTCAGGAAGAAAATCTCCAAATGTAGATATTGTACATTTAGGAAGAATGCAGGTTACAGCTCTGTTTTAGAAAAAATATAGTTGAACAGAATTATTATATAAAAAAGCTTTGATTTAATAATCCTTGATTTATTATGCCATTTCCACATGCACCGGTATTTATAAATTAAAAAGGTATCTCCCTGATTGAGGAAGATACCTTGTATTTTGCCCTGTATAATATAATAATTTAGTTTACCTCTTCTTTTTGCTCTTTTGAGGCGATTTCTTCCAATTCCATTTTTGATATTGTAGCAAAAGAACCAAATGAAGAAGCCTTCAAGGCAATTTTAGCCCTCTCAGTGTTATTCATGTCCTTATAAATCATCGCTAAAGCAAACTGAAATTTTGACTTATTTTCAACATCCAGACCTGGATAACCCACTAACATTTCTAATATATTAATAGCCTGTTTGAAGTTATTGTTTTTATAATGTGCTGTGGCCTGAATAAATTTTACCTGATAATTTTTATCATCAAGTTTTAAAAATTCATCTGCAGAAACTATAGCATCATTATATAATCCATTATCCAATTGTAACTCTGCTAATCCAGCATAAATGTTAGCTAATTTCTTTTTGTCAGTTTCTACTTTGGCTGCTTCCTTATATTCATTTATTGCTTTTGTTTGATCTGCCTGTGTTTTGGCAATTTGTGCTTTAAGAACATAAGCATATGAAAAAGTATCTTGCATTTTTAATGCAGTTTCCAGATACTCTTTCCCTTTTTCATAATTTTTAATTTTGATATAACAGGTAGCCAAAGATGTATAAAAAGCAGGACTCAATCTGGCTATTAATGACTTATAAGGGCCTACATTTGCAAGTTTAAATGCTTCGGCTGAATTTTCATACTCACCTAATTTGTTGTAAGCATACCCCAATTCATAGTAATATTTTGCTACTGACCTTGGGTCTTTTGATGGCAAAATTGAAGTAGCCGAAATCATTGCTTGTTTAGCAGCACTATAATTTCCTTTTTTATTATTAATTGATGCTTCAAGATGAAGAATTGAGAGATTGTTGGGGTCAATAATTTTTACGTCATTAATATGTTTTAAAGCTCTGTCATACTTTTCTTGTTTATAAAACATATTAATAATGACCTCTTTATATTTAACTCTTTTCTTCAAGTCGGTTTCAAACCTAAAAGCCTGATCAAGACTTTCCTCCACCTTCATATACCTTTCAAGGTTTTGATAACATTTGGCCATCATTGTATATGCAGGCACAAAATCTGATTTTAATCTTGAAGTTTCTTCAAAGGCTAATACAGCATTATCAAATTCTTTAAGGGTCATGTAACACATTCCTTTGGAAAAGGAAAACCTTGGGTTTTCAGGTTCTAAGGCCAGAGCTCTTTCATATTCATCAATAGCTGCAATGAAATTATTGCTTTTTCTTAAATGTTCGGCTCTTGAAAAGATTTGCATCGCCTCATCTTGTGCAAATGATTGAAAAGATAGAAGAAAAACTTGCAAAATTAAGGCAATTTTTAAGCAGGTTTTCATGGGCAAAATATTAAAATTGTCTATTAATTTAGTTTTAAAGGCCATACAAAAAATGCAGTATGGTGCTTTGTGGATTTATAAAAGACAAACTTTATTCCATTAGACAAATTGGAGTATTGCCCATAATAAAAGTTAAAGTAAGGTTTATGAAGTTAAAATTGGTGAACTTGATTCATAAGTGGAAGGATAGAAAATTTTAGTATGGTTTATTTTCCCTAAATTTTGTCGAAACCTTTAAAAGTTAATCTCAGGATAATAGATTTTTATCTGGAAGAAGTAAAGACTTATCGAATTCTATTGAGGATAAGGGTTACTTAGTACAATTAAGGTTTTTTTTGATGAAAATAATTTTATCAAAAAAAAGATGATTTTTTTCACTTAATATGCGTGTAAGGTTTTAATGCTTAATACACCTGACATTTACATTCATTAAAAATTATGAGTAGATTTTTAAACCTAAATCGAGTCCTTCAAAATTGATTAAATCTATATTGGGAAAGACTATCCCAATTTTTTCGCTTAATCCTTTCTAAGAAGGTTTAATTCAATTTACTTTGCCAAAAAGTAAATTTTTTAAGATGCTACAAGTACAATTTATTAGGGATAATAAAGAAAAAGTGATTCTTGGTTTAAAAAAGAAATACTTTGCTAACCCAGAGGAAGCCGTTGAAAAGGTTCTGGAAACCGATAAAAAAAGGAGAGAATTACAGGTTGAACGTGATAATGTATTGGCTGAGGGGAATAGGTTTTCCAAGGAGATTGGAAAGTTAATGAAGGATGGAAAAAGAGAAGAAGCAGAAGAGGCCAAACAAAAAAGTGCATCTTTAAAAAATAAGTCTAAAGAGCTTAATGAGGAGGTTACCAACCTTGAAAATAATTTAATTGAATTACTTTATCAGATTCCAAATATTCCTCATGAGGAAGTTCCAGAGGGAAAAACCTCTGATGACAATGAAATAGTTTTTACAGTAGATGACTTGCCAGAACTAAAGAAAGAAGCTCTTTCTCACTGGGATTTGATTGAAAAATATGATATTATAGATTTTAATTTGGGAAATAAAGTGACTGGAGCTGGTTTCCCTTATTATAAAGGAAAGGGAGCCAAACTCCAAAGAGCGTTGATCAATTTTTTCCTTGAAGAGGCAGAAAACGCTGGCTATCTTGAGGTCCAACCTCCTATCTTGATCAATGAGGCATCAGGATATGGTACTGGGCAATTGCCTGATAAAGAAGGACAAATGTATAAGTTGGAAGGAACTGATGCTTACCTGATTCCTACAGCGGAAGTTCCCATTACCAACATGTTTCGCGATACCATTCTGAAATTAGATGATTTGCCAATAAAAATTGCGGGTTATACTCCATGTTTTAGAAGGGAAGCAGGTTCATGGGGGGCAGATGTACGTGGTTTAAACAGACTGCATCAGTTTGATAAAGTGGAAATCGTTCATATTGTCCATCCGGATAATTCTTACGATGTCTTATTACAAATGAGAAATCATATTGAAATGCTCATCAAAAAGCTGGAATTACCCTACCGTATATTGAATTTATGTGGAGGAGACATTAGCTTTAATGCAGCATTGTGTTATGATATGGAGGTTTACTCTGCTGCTCAAAAAAGATGGCTTGAGGTAAGCTCTGTGAGCAACTTTGAAACTTATCAGGCCAATAGGTTAAAGCTGAGGTTTAAGGATAAAAATAACAAAACCCAACTAGCACATACCCTTAATGGCAGTGCACTTGCATTACCCAGAATTTTGGCTGCTATTCTTGAAAACAATCAAACCGAATCAGGAATAAACATTCCAAAGTGTTTACAAAAATATACCGGTTTTGATCTAATCTCTTAAGGTCCCGGGTAAATAGGGTTGTAATTAATATCGAATAACTTTTCATTTCTCTTTACAATGTGAACCTGAATTTGAGGTAAACATTTCTAATATTAGTTGTTTTTAAATGGATAAAAATATTTTAAAAGTATCCAAAGAATTGGGTATTTCCGATAAACAGGTAGCTTCAACAATTGAATTATTGGATCAGGGGGCTACAATTCCCTTTATTTCAAGATATCGAAAAGAAGTTACCGGAAGTCTTGATGAAGTTGCGATTACCAGTATTCGGGATAGAATCGGCCAGTTGCGAGATCTTGATAAAAGAAAAGAAACTGTTTTAAAGTCTATTGAAGAACAGGGTAAACTAACTGATGAGTTAAAAGATAAAATCGATAAAACCGAAACGATGTCGGAGTTGGAGGATTTATATCTTCCTTATAAACCTAAAAGGAGAACAAAAGCCACAATTGCCAGAGAAAAAGGTTTGGAACCATTGGCAACCAAAATTTTTGACCAGATCGAATTTGACTTATTGGCTGAGGCTGAAAAATTTATTTCAGATGAAAAAGAGGTTTTGTCAGTTGAAGATGCATTGTCTGGTGCCAGGGATATTATTGCAGAGGTGATTAATGAAAATCAGGATGCTAGAAAATCGATTAGGGAAATTTTCGAAAAGCAGGGAGTGCTTCAAACTAAGGTGATTCCCGGGAAGGAAGAAGAAGGCCAAAAATATAAAGATTATTATGAATGGGAAGAACCGCTTAAATCGGTTCCGTCACATAGATTATTGGCGATGCGTAGAGGGGAAAAGGAATTAATACTATCTTTTTCATGTACGCCTGAAGATGAAATAGCCATAACTAAACTGGAGGATCAGTTCATCCACAAAAAAAATGAAATTGGAGAGCAAATAAAATTAGCCATTAAGGATGGATATAAAAGGTTGATGAAGCCTTCAATGGAAACTGAAATTCGGTTGAAATCGAAGCAAAATGCTGATGAGGAAGCTATAAAAGTTTTTGCCGATAACCTGAGACAATTATTACTTGCAGCGCCACTTGGACAAAAATCTGTTTTAGCCATTGATCCTGGATTTAGAACAGGGTGTAAAGTTGTTTGCCTGGATAGGCAAGGGAAATTACTTGAAAAGACTACAATTTTCCCTAACGAACCCCAGAAAAAGGTTTTTGAAGCAGGTGAAATCATCAAAAACCTTTGCCAAAAGCATAAAATAGAAGCAATTGCCATTGGAAATGGAACTGCGAGCAGGGAAACGGAAAGTTTCGTAAAAAACCTTAAGCTTCCTTCTTCCATTATTGTAGTCATGGTAAATGAAAGTGGAGCCTCTGTATATTCAGCTTCTGAGGTTGCCAGGGAAGAATTCCCCAATGAAGATGTAACGGTAAGAGGGTCGGTTTCTATTGGAAGAAGATTGATGGACCCCCTTGCAGAACTTGTGAAAATCGATCCAAAATCAATAGGGGTAGGCCAATATCAACACGATGTAGATCAGAATGCCTTAAAAAGTGGTTTGGATGATGTAGTTCTTAGTTGCGTGAACGGAGTTGGAGTAGAAGTAAATACCGCAAGTAAGGAACTTTTAACCTATGTATCCGGACTAAATAAATCTATTGCCAAACAAATTGTTTTATATAGAGAAGAAAACGGTCCATTTAAAAGAAGAGATGACCTGAAAAAAGTTCCGCGATTGGGTGAAAAAGCTTTTGAACAGGCAGCAGGATTTTTGAGAATAAAAAATGCTGAAAACCCTTTAGATTCCAGTGCAGTACACCCTGAGAGTTATTCAATCGTAGAAAAGATGGCCAAGGATAATGGTTGTACCGTCAATGATTTAATGACTAAGGCTGAATTGAGAGCACTGATAGATTTGAAACAATACCAAACTGAAACTATTGGTCTTCCTACTCTTAAAGATATCATTAATGAGCTGGCTAAACCTGGAAGAGACCCTAGGGAAAAGTTTGAATCATTTCAATTTGCAGAAGGCATTGAAAATATGAGTGACCTTCAGGTAGGAATGGAATTGCCAGGAATTGTCACAAATATCACAAACTTTGGATGCTTTGTTGATATTGGGGTTCATCAGGATGGTTTGGTTCATTTAAGCCAATTGGCAGATCGGTTTATCAAGCATCCGAGTGAGGTTGTAAAGGTTCACCAGAAGGTAAAAGTTAAGGTGGTGGAAGTGGATATTAAACGAAAAAGAATTGCTTTAACTATGAAAAGTGATCAGAAACCTGGTAATTCTAAGAGAAAAACAGAGAAAAAAAGTGAAATTTCTTTAGAAGAAAAATTGAATATGTTGAAAAGCAAATTTAAATAATTCATATTTGAATAATTTCACATGATAATATAACTTTTTTAAGACCTGTGGCCAACTATGGGTCTTTTTTTGTTAAAAAATATAATTTTTTTTAGATGTTTTTTGATTTTATTTAGAGATTGGATAAAGGTGTTTTTATTAAATCAATAAAAATAAATCAGATTTATTGATATATTTTAAAAAAAATAGGCAAAAGGTTTTGATTTTTCTTTAATTACCACAGGTTTGCTTAAAATTATTGTTTCTACTATTTTTGTAGAACCAGTTTATTTAAATGAATCCGCATAAACGAATATGTCTTCATTTTGATGAACGGGTTTATACTTTTAAATTACTTATCTTAAAGCTCATTTTATATGAACAGCTTACTGACTTCCTTCAGGGATAATTGTGGTGCAGGCCTAATTGCAAATTATAGAAATATCCCCTCAAGGCAGATGACCCTTGACGCTATTACAGCCATTGGTAGAATGATCCACAGAGGTGCGATAGCAGCAGATGGAAAAAGTGGTGATGGTAGTGGTCTTCTTTTCTCAATGCCGGATCGCTTTATGAATAGAATTGCAGAAATGAATGGTTTTGACTTACCAGACAAATTTGCAGTGGCAATGTTATTCATCAAAAGTGAAAAACATAAAGAGTTATTTACTGAAGCATGTGAGAAAAATGATTTGAAAGTATTGTTTTACAGAAAAGTTCCTGTGAACACCAACGTGCTTGGAGAGCTTGCGCATAAGATTATGCCTCACATAGTACAGGCATTTGTAATTCCGAATTCTTTAATGTCAACCAAGAGGTTCGAACCTCTTCTTTATTTAACAAGAAAGGAAGTAGAACATCAATTAAGAGATGATCAGGATTTTTATGTATGCTCTTTCTCAGACAAACTTATATCATATAAGGGACTAATTATGCCCACCTACCTGAAGGATTTTTTCTTAGATCTTCAGGAAAATGATTTTGAAACAAGTTTTGCCTTGTTCCACCAAAGGTTTTCAACCAATACTCTTCCCAGATGGCCTCTTGCACAGCCATTCAGAAGCCTGGCCCATAATGGTGAAATAAATTCAATTCAGGCCAACAGGTTTAATGTGGATGTTTATTCCGAAAAATTTGAAAGCGAGGTTTTTTCAAAAACTGAAATTCAAAGAATCCTTCCATTATTAGATTCCGGGGCAAGTGATAGTGCCAGTGTGGATAACATGTTTGAGTTTTTGATCAATAATGGGGTAGACTTTTTCAAGGCAATTAGAAGTATGGTTCCTGCCCCCTGGCAAAACGCTCCACATATGGATGCTAAAATCAGGGCTTTCTACGAATATACTTCTTGTAATTTTGAAGCCTGGGACGGTCCAGCTTCCTTAAATATTACAAACGGAAGATATTTAGGATGTGTATTGGATAGAAATGGTCTGCGGCCGGCAAAATATATAATCACTACAGATGAAAGATTCATTATAAGCAGTGAATATGGAGTAATAGATATAGAAGATCATTTGATCAAAGAACAAGGGACATTGAGAAGTGGAGAAATGATCGGGGTAGATTTGAAATATGGAAAAATTCTGAAAAATGAAGAAATAAATGATTATCTGAAAAATGCAAAACCATACGGAAAATGGCTAAATGATAATAGCGCATATCTTATGGAGCATTCGGATAAGAATTTTTCCGATTTTTCCGATTGTCAATTAGATAATCTTGTTGAAAGCCAACGATACCATAATATTACCAATGAAGTAGTTGAAAGTATTATAAAACCCATGATTTCTACCGGCAAGGAAGAAATTGGTTCTATGGGAGATGATACCCCGCTAGCTTGTTTTAGCAATATTCAACGAAATTTCACTGATTTCTTCCGACAGAAATTTGCGCAGGTAACCAATCCACCGATTGACCCTATTAGGGAGAAAATGGTGATGTCTACAAGTTTAAGTTTTGGGCCAAAAAATAATATCCTGAAAGATGGACCGATGAACGCACATAGGCTTAAAACCATGAATCCTATTCTTTCGAAAGAAAAAATGGATGTACTGAAAGCCTTTGGTTCAATAGGTAATCCCTTGTATGATCCTGTTTATAAGAATGAAACTTTCTTTACTTATTTTAAGAAGGATCTTAAATCTTCATTATACCAACTGGGAGAAAAAGTTGTTGATGCTGTCGCAAACAATGGTATTAAAATGGTGATTTTTGATGACAGGGCGCTGAATAAGGAAAATAGGCTTATCCCTATGGCTTTGGTTGTAGGTTATGTGAATTCTTTACTGAAAAAGAAAAAACTTAGGAGTAATGTTTCCATTGTAACAATTACCGGTGAAGTTGGAGATTCTCATTCCTGTGCCGTATTATTAGGTTACGGGGCCACTGCAGTTTATCCATATTTAACCTACGCAACAGTTTACGAGACTGTAAAGAGAAATAAAAATGCGAGAGAAATAGACATAAAAAATGGTATGAAAAGAGTCCATGGAGCTATGAACCAGGGCTTGTTAAAAATTATGTCTAAAATGGGTATTTCAACTATTGAAAGTTATCATAACTCTTCATTATTTGATGTAATTGGACTGAGTTCCGAAATAGTGGAAGATTGTTTCAGCAGCTCTATTCCCTTAATACCGGGGCTTAGCTATGAGGACATTGAATTCAAAATCCAGAAAACTCATAAAATTGCATTTAAAAGACAGCTTATTAAAAAGTTGTATCCACTTGAAGTAGGTAGTTTCTACAAATATATGGACAAAGGAGAATACCATGATTTTTCTCCGGATGTTGCAAGAGCAGTTCAAAGATTTGCCAGGAGCGGAAGAGAGGAGGATTATGGTGAGTTAAGAGACAGAATTAATAATCGTGGGTTGAAAATGATCAGAGACTTTTTTGAGTTTAAATCTGATCGTGAATCAATAGATGTTTCTGAAGTAGAGTCAATTGAAGATATTACATGGAGATTTACTTCTGCAGCCATGAGTCTGGGATCTATTTCCCCGGAAGCTCATGAGGCAATCGCAGAGGCGATGAACTTTTTGGGAGGAAAATCTAATTCGGGAGAAGGAGGAGAAGATAAAAGAAGATATGGCACCAATAAAAATAGTAAAATCAAGCAAGTTGCCTCAGGCAGATTTGGTGTTACACCAGAGTACTTAAGAAATGCTGAAGAAATTCAGATCAAGGTGGCTCAGGGTGCCAAGCCTGGAGAAGGAGGACAGTTACCTGGTTCTAAAGTTACTCCGCTAATTGCCTCGCTAAGGTGTACAATTCCTGGAGTTACTTTAATTTCACCTCCACCTCACCACGATATTTATTCCATTGAGGATTTAGCTCAGTTAATTTTTGACTTAAAACAAATTAACCCTAAAGCCAAAGTTTGTGTGAAACTGGTTTCTACCGCAGGAGTTGGAACTATTGCAGTGGGTGTGGCTAAGGCTTATGCAGATAAAATTATTATCTCAGGAGCCGATGGAGGAACTGGTGCAGCTCAGTTGGGTTCTATTAAATTTGCAGGAAACCCATGGGAACTTGGTTTGAGTGAAGCGCATAATGCATTAAAGGCTAATCAGCTTAGACAAATGGTTGAGCTTCAGACAGATGGAGGATTAAAAACCGGGCTTGACATTGTAAAGGGTGCAATTTTAGGAGCGGAAACATTTGCTTTTGGAACTGTATTACTTTCTACTGTTGGTTGTAAAATCCTTAGAGTTTGCCACTTAAACAAATGTAGCGTAGGTATTGCTACTCAGGACGAAATGCTGAGATCCTACTATACAGGAACAGTAAAAGGAATTATCAATTACTTGCAGTCTGTTGCTCAGGAAGTTAGAGAAATTCTGGCAAAACTTGGTTATAAAAAACTCGATGATATTATTGGCCAAACTCAGTTACTGAATGTTGTTAATGATGAATTGGCTAAAAAATTCGATTTTTCTTTTGTGTTGAATAACCTTGAAGGAGAAAATATCAAAAAGGTAAATTACAATGAACCTTTTGATAAAAATATTTATGAACAAAATATCCTGAAAGAAGTGCTTCCCACAATTAAGGCTCCCCAATTCCCAATTGTGGTGAATCATAAAATTAGCAATACCAACAGGAGCTTTGGAGCAATGACCAGTGGGGTTGTCGCTGATTTTTATGGAGACAAAGGCTTAGCCAAAGAAACCATTACCATTAATCTTACCGGAAATGCAGGACAATCTTTAGGTGCATTCCTGGCACCGGGTCTTTTAATTAGATTAACTGGGTCTGCTAATGATTATGTTGGTAAAGGAATGCATGGTGGGCACATTATCATTACCCCGGAAGATAACAAGAAAACTTACAATCTGGCTGGAAATACCTGTTTATATGGCGCAACTGGAGGTAAACTTTTCATCTCCGGACAGGTAGGCGAAAGGTTTGGTGTAAGAAACTCTGGTGCACTTGCAGTGGTAGAAGGTACGGGTGATCATCCTTGTGAATATATGACCGGGGGAACTGTAGTAATTCTTGGAGAAACCGGACACAACTTTGGCGCTGGTATGACAGGTGGAGTTGCCTTTGTTTATGATAAGAATCACAATTTCATTGATAAAATGAATCAGGAATTAATCAAGGCAGAAAGAATTGACACTGATGAAGGTGATGAAGGAAGACATTACCTTAAGAAAATATTGAGAAGCTACCATTACAGGACACATAGTCCATTGGCGAAATTTATTTTGGAACACTTCAGAGAGGAACTTCGGTTTTTCTATATGGTAACTTCTAAAGATATGAAGGCTCCTCTTAATCCTATGGAAGGAAATTAATTTATTAATTTTGTATTAAGAAGTTTGTAACCTAAATAGATTAAAAGGAAAACTTTTAAGATTAATTTGAAATAATTTAAGGCTGTAAATTAAATGTTGGGAATGGATTCAGATAATTGATTTACAGCTTAATTAAAAGATATAATTCATGTACGAGTTTACCAAAATTGAGAGAATTGACCCCATAATAAAGCCGACAAATGAAAGGGTTCAGAATTTTGAAGAAATAAATGAGCTTTATACTGAGGAAGAAGCAGGAGTTCAGGCAAGTAGATGTATTCAGTGTGGAAATCCATACTGTAGTGCTACTGGTTGCCCATTGAGTAATAATATTCCCCAGTGGTTAAAATTTATTGCGGAAAAAGATTTGGAATTGGCTTTTCAGATTTCCAATGAAACTTCGCCTTTCCCTGAGATTTTAGGTAGAATTTGCCCTCAGGACAGGCTTTGTGAAGGGGCATGTACCCTAAATGAAAATAATGATGGACAAATGCACAGTCATGGTGCAATATCTATTGGTTCTATTGAAGTTTCAATTTCTGAAAGAGGGTTCAATAAAGGATTTAAACCAGAATTTCCAGGAATTACTACAGATAAAAAAGTAGCGATTATTGGTTCTGGACCTGCCGGGCTGTCTTGTGCTACATTTTTGTTGAGAGCAGGAGTAAAACCTGTGGTTTATGAGTCGGCAGATCAGGCTGGTGGATTACTTACCTATGGTATTCCCGGATTTAAATTAGAAAAAGAATCGGTAAAAAGAAGGGTTGATTTATTGGTTGAGGCTGGAATGGAGCTTCATCTGAATACTCAGATTGGAAAAGATATTTCTTTTGAAGAAATTCATAAAACACATGAAGCTGTATTTTTAGGAATTGGGGCTACGGAAGGAAAAGTATTGGATTATGACTCCTATAACAGTAACAATGTTTTTATGGCGGTTCCTTTCCTTACCAACATCCAAAAGAAAATAGAAGAATTACCATTCGACAAAAAATTTGATGTAAAAGGAAAAAACGTAATGGTAATTGGTGGTGGAGACACCGCAATGGACTGTGTAAGAACCTCCGTGAGAGAAGGTGCTGAAAAAGTACATTGTGTGTACAGAAGAGGAGAAGCCGATATGCCGGGTAGCCGAAAAGAAGTAAAATCTGCAAAGGAAGAAGGAGTTGAGTTTTTGTTTTTTAATAGTCCGAAAAGTTTTGTGGCCGATGATAAAGGAATGATCACTGGTATGAAATTAATTCAGACAGAACTTATCCCCGGGAAAGATGGTGGCCGAGGACGAATAATTGAATTAGATGGATCTGAGCAAATCATGCATGCGGATGTCATAATTCTTGCTCTTGGATTTAATAACCAAAAAGTGGAATTCCTGGAGAAAAACGGAATTGAGCTAAATGATTGGGGAGCCATAAAAGTAGATGAAAATCAACAAACTACCAAAGAAGGAGTTTATGCAGGTGGAGATACTACCAGGGGTGCTGATTTAGTAGTGACTGCAGCATTAGATGGCAGAGAAGCGGCATATAAAATTTTGGAGAAAATTTTTGACGAGGAAATATAATCTTCGTGAAATTTTTTTCCTTTGGTACAAAAAAAGACACTTTTTCAAGTGTCTTTTTTTGTGAAGCGAATTTTTCAAGCAACTATTCATTTAAAAGAAAAATTCTAATTTTCATCAAAAGATACACAATTGGAATTTTGGTAATTTACCTGAAACCGAGAATATTTTTCAAACTCTGATTTTGTAAATTTTTTGTTTACAGTTTTGCACAACTCATCTGCAATAATTCTTGAATTTGCCCCCCAGAATAGAAATTCATTTCCTTCCCCAACAGTTAAAATTTTCGATTCATTTTGGACAAATGTCAAATCCCATATGTTGGTTTTATTTCGTAAAATCAATGGATTAGACCTGTTCATATTGTCCACAGTCCATACCCTTGCGGTTTTATCATCACCACCGGAAATGATTTTCCTTCCATTTTCGGAAAATTTGAGCACATTAATAGGTGCGGTATGACCAATAAGAGTAGTCACTAATTCAAAGCTTTTACCATCCCAAACTTCAATTGCACCGGAATTTGTACCAGAAATTAAATAATTACCATTTGGACTAAATGCCACCTTAGATAAATTCCCGGCACTTAGTCTGTAATTCTTAGAGTTGTATTGAATGTTTTTAATATTTTTAAATGACAGATTATTTTCTTTTCCAGATAGGGTTACACCTAAAATTTCAATATTATTACCCTTTCCAATTGCCAACAGGAAATTTTTGTCATCCACTTTTGAAATACTAAATCCAATAGTACCTCTTTGGTTTACAGATCCGATTTGCAGTGGCTTACCATTTTCCAGGCTCCAGAAAGTGATTTTTTCGCTGTCAGAAGCTGCAAAGTACATTTTTTTTGATCCTGGGACTTGAACAAATTCAATGTGGTTAATAGCCGTTCTGTGTTTACCTGCTAAAATAGGATTTTTGAATTTTGGTAAAAATTTAGCTTTATCCATTTCCCAAAGCAGAATTTCTCCACCTGTAGAGCCGGCCAACATAAAATCTCCTTCCTGGCTTATGACTAATTGCGTTACACCCGAATCTATTTTTAATACACTTAATCTTCTCATTACTTGCCCAGGGAAAAATCTCCTTAAATAAATTATTCCTGAGCGGTCCCCTGTGGCTAAAATTTGATGATTGTCATTGTAATCAATAGCTTTTACTTGAAATTTATGTCCAGTGGATTTGTCCCTGGTATCAAATTGTGATAAGGCATTTAAAACAGTATAGTTTTCAGGAAGTTGTTGGGGCCCTTTATTTTCTTCATTTATGAAAAATGCATGAAGAGCCAGAAGCTTGCTATCTTCAAGGTTTCCATTATTAAATAATTCAAGCGCTTTAATTGATAAAATTTTGGCTTCATTGAGTAAGGCAATTCTTTCAGTTTCTGCCTTGCTTTCCTCAGCCAATTCTTTACTTTGTTGTACAATTTCCAGTTGTTGCCTGGCAACAAGAGCCACACTATCGGCAAGGGCTTTCTGTTTTTCAGCCTCCAGATAATTTTTTCTGGCTTCCTGAGATTTCTCCATCGCAAGAATTCTTTGTTCCTCTGCCAGGTCTTGTTGCCTAAGGGCTTCTTCAAGTGCCTTCAGAGCATTTTGTCTTTCCTCCTCTGCCCTCATTGCGTTTTGTCTTGCCAGCAATGTTTGCTTTCTTGCTTCCTGGGCATTTTGTTCAGCAATCTTTCTAAGTTCAACAGCTTGTTTTAAGGCTTCCTCTGCTTTTATCTTTGCAGCAATAGCTTCTTTGCTGGCTTTTTCTGCAAGGATTTTGGCTTCACTTGCTTTTTTAGTTTCTTCCTGAGCAATAATTCGAAGACTGTCTGCAGTTTCTTTTTGTTTAAAAGCTTCTAATTTGGCTAATTGTGCTTCTTCAGCTTTAATTCTTGCAAAGTTCGCTTGTTGAGAAACCTCTTTCTTTTCCTGATAAGCCACATAGGCAAGAAAACCGGAAATGGCAAAAAGGCTTGCCATAACAATTACCATGGTTGTAAGAATTAATTTCCTTTTATTCTCCTTTCGGGTTTTAATACTGCTGGCGCGGATAAATTCCACCTGTAATGTAGTAGGAAATGGCTTCTTTAGATTTTTTTCAGCTTCTTTGAGCCAGGATTCCGCAGATCCGAGTTCCATTCCATTTAAGAGTAAACCTGGATTTTTACTGTTTTCTTCCCATTCAATGGCTCGCTGAGACCATTTTGTATGATTTTGCACATGGCCTCGGTCAACATCCAGTGCATTCACCAAAGAATTAAACGACTCATTAAAATCATTTTCAGAGAAGTCTATCCATTGGACTGCCGCCAATGTAGGATGGAGATATGGTGTTTTTCTATGGTTAATTGTAACAAATCGTTTGTTAAGCCTGTGGGCATATTCTACTTCATCTGCGCAATAAGGAGATTTTACCGAATCCGGTGAAATAATAAATAGGAAATTATCTGAAGATTCAATCCCATGAAAAATTTCTGTTTGAAAATCGGACCCGGAGGCTATACTCTCCTGATCGAACCAGGTAGTTTTTCCCTGGATTTGTAATGCTTCATTGAGTTTTCTTGCAAAATCTCCGTCTGCTCTGGAATAGGATATAAAAACTTCATTGGATAATTGTAGCCTTTTCGAGCCACTCGTGCTGATAAATAAATCATGAATTTTAGTGGGTTGGTAATCCTCCCTTCTTTTTCCTATTTCCAGCCAAGTTTCTGCATCCTGCAAATTGTATCCCCTGAGCAGCATACTTTCATTTTTGCCCTGTTCTTCCCACTTTATGGCCTGAGATAAATATCGTTTGTGTTTTTGGAAATAGCCTTTTTCCTTATTGAGCTCTATAATAAGTGCCTGTACTCCAGCTTGAAATTCCTGGGGGTTGGTTTCACAAAAATTAATGTATTGAAGTTGACTTATTTTTTTCGGAATGACATCCTCTTCAATTTCTTCAATAAGCAAAGGAATAATTCTCTTATTGAAATTTTGCGCATATTCTAATTCCTTAATGCAATATTCAGAAACGATAGATTCTTTAGTGATGAAAAATAAAAAATTATCAGCCTGAATGATTCCCTCAAGAATTGCCTTGTCGAAATTTTGTCCGGATTTTATGTCTTTATTGTGAAGCCAGGTAGTAATACCAAATCTGGCAAGGGCCTTACTAATTTGATCCTTTATTTCTTTATTTTCTGCAGAATAGGCTATGAAAGCCTCTGTCATTAAGTTTTCCCCATTTTTTTTGGATTCACATATATATTCACAATGTAAATCTGTCGGAATACAGGGCGGTTGTCCTTTTTTAAACTCTCTTGCCAGCCATTTTTCAGCTTCTTGTCTTTCTTTCCCCACCAGCAAAAATTTGGTGTCCCTTTTATTCTTGTCCCATTCAAGTGCTTTTGATAAAAGTCGTGTATGCTTTTCTACATATTCTGCATGATTCCCTATCAGTTGAATCAGGCCCTGAAAGGAAGCGTAAAAATCATCGATTTGTTTCCAACGGGAATGTTCAAGGTTTTCATCAGCTTCTTCCCGAATGTAAACCCAATTAATTTTTGCAATGGCAGGGTGGATATTTTCCATTTCGTTCACAGGATCAACATGTAATAATGGAATTATCCTTTTATTGAGTTTTACAGCCAGTTCTATTTCCCTAAGGCAGTATTCCGACCGAATGGAATGTGGGGAAATAATAAATACAAAATTATGAGCTTTGCTTATTCCATCATTAATCTGTTCCTGGAAATCTACACCAAGTGGAATATCATTTTGATCGAACCAGACATTGAAGTTTTCCTTTACTAAAGCATTGTGAAGTTTAGTGGCAAACCCTTTACTGTGTCTTCTGCCATAAGAAATAAAAACATCATCAAAATCTTCACCTTCCTTTTTTTTGATTATTTGCTGGGCTTTTCCCGAATTGAGAAAATTAGCCACTTCATTAAGGGAATGATACCATATTCCACCGTTTTCTTCAACCCTTTTGCCAAGCGCTTCCATGGCATTAATCTGTTCCTGATCGAACTTATCTTTTCCATCTTTGGCTAAATAACAGAAAATAGTCCGGTCTGGCCTTTTAAAAGAATCATCAGTTACTTCAGCAAGGGCATAGAAACCTGTAATTTTTGGTGTGAGGACGTAAAGACAAAAATCGCAATGTTGTCTTTCATAAAGCTCTCTTTTATAGGCTTCTTCGTTCCAATCATCCACAACTGGATTAAAAAAATCAATTTTCAAATCCGAAATTAAACTATCTCTCCATTTGGAGCCATTTACCGTTCCGCCTAAAAAAACTTTCATGTAGTCCTAAAAAGGAATTATGTAGAATATAAATTTAAAAAGGAGTTTGTAGAATATGGTTTACTTGAGTTTTTCTAAATATCAATGGAAGGAATTTAGAAAAATAATAGCTTCATCCAAAGTTTTAATCCATCTTCCCCCATTTCTTTCTACCATTTTCCCTATTGCCTCTAAAGATTTTTTTTGATGATCAGTAAAAACCTGGTCATTATTTTCCAATACTGCACAATAGACAGTTTTTTCGGAAAACTTGTTGGAATCGTCAATTAATTCAGGGACACACAAAAAACCGTTCATGCCAGGACGAAATAAATAAAAAATCAAGGTACATTCATCCTTCAAATTGAAAACCTTTTCCTGTAGCCCATCTACTTCATTGAATTGCAACGGATCGATGTGGTGTATTTGTAATTGTGGAATAACCAATTCTCTCCAGTCATTATTTAAAGATATTCCGCCTAAATAAACTGTAACCTTCTTTTCTTCCATGTGGAAAATCAGATTTAAAATCAATATTATAATACCTGCTTTGGAAAACAAGTGCCTAATAATAGCGATATACCCTGATATTTCAATAAAACCAGGAATTTAATTGCGGAGCATTGAAATAATATTTATTCCTAATCTACCAGAGCCACAGTTGTAATGGAATATTGATCTTTTCAGGATTACTTTATTGTGCAACAAGATCTCGCTGCATTTCCTTTGCGGTTTTGGTGGACTTGTCCGGGCTCCAGCCGGGTGGGTAAAAAATATACTTTAGTTTGTTTTTAAAGGATTTGGTTGATTTTACATCTCTCCAAATGTTCTCAAACTCATGAGTATTTGCCTTAATTGGATTGAAAGATTGTGGCGGTTTTAAAACCCCATATATAGGTTTTACACCTTTAATTAAATCCTGATAAGTACCAAAAATCCTGTCCCAGATAATAAATATGCCACCATGATTTTTATCCAGATACTCAATATTACAGGCATGGTGAGCCTGATGGATGTAGGGGTTGTTGATAATTTTTCCAAACCAACCCAGACTTGGCATAAGCTGGGTATGAAGAAAAAATTGAAAAATAGCATTTATAATAAGTGCTGTGGCTACCATTACCGGCTCAAAGCCAATTAGGGGCATCCAAAGCCAATAAATAGGTTTGTATAAAGTAATGAACCAGCCATTTCTCAAAGCTACGGAAAAATTGAATGTTTCAGAATTATGGTGGGGAATATGAGCGGCCCACAATAACCTGATGGTATGGCTAAACCTGTGATGCCAGTAAAAATTAAAATCATCCCCAATAATAGCTAATATCCAGATGTACCATGCCCATCCTAGCGATTCGTACCCTAAAAGTTCCAGCCTGAATTCTTTGGTAGCTTCAAAAACAAATGTAAAAACAACTAAAGCCGCAATCTTGGTAAATGAAGCCACTATTGTTGCTCCTATTGCTATGGCAAAAGATGAAAGTGTTTCTTTTAAAATATAATTTTCCCTTGCAAAAATAAACTCTGAAACTAGGGTAAGAATAAGGAATGGATATATATAGGTGATATACTCGTTAATCGGCAAGTTTTCCATAAAAAAGCTGGATTATAATTTTAATTACTTGTGCGACAAGCATTTTTTTAAAAAATAAAGTTCTTAAGAAAATGGTCTGAGATATTTTTCAGGAAAAATAGAATTATTTTAATCCTGTTTTGGCAATCAAAGGTAAATAATTATCCCATTTCAAACCAAAAAATTATTGTTAAAATCATATTTTACCTATTTTGGGCAAACTTTTTATAGGATCAGATTATTCATGAGATTATTATTAAATAAGGGGTTTATATTTTTTGTAATAGTAGGAGCTTTTTTTTCTCATCCATATGCCAAAAGTCAGGATTTAACAGAAATTCGGATCAAGGCAATTTCCGGACTGAAGTATGACCTTCCAAGGTTTGCGGTTAAGCCAGGAACTAAAGTCAAAATTATCTTTGAGAATTCGGATGAAATGGCTCACAACTTAGTTTTCACGCTTCCGGGAAAAAGAGAAGAGATAGTAGGTCTGGCCAATAATTTAGGTGGATCGGGCCCTTCAATGAATTTTATTCCAGAATCAGAAGCCATTCTTGCAAGTATTAAAGTATTAAATCCTGACGCTAAAGAGGAAATAGTATTTACAGTACCCAATGAGGAAGGTATTTATCCATATGTATGTACTTACCCGGGTCATGGTTTTATAATGTTTGGGGCAATGTATGTGACCACCAAAGCACTTCCTCCTTTAGAAACTGACCAAAATGTTCCCGAATCCCAAAGAGAAAAGCAAGAAGTTGGCAAAGCCTCACCACATCCCTATCCATTAACTTACCCAATAATTTATAGAACATTTTTACCTGATTGTGGACCTGCAGGAATAGCAGTGGCATTGAATAAGAAAGTTTCCTATAGTTGGGACGCTGGAAAATGCATGTTTAGGTATGCCTGGAAGGATGGGTTTTTGGATAATTCAGAACAATGGCAAGCAAAAGGAAAAGAATTGTCTATAATTGTAGGTGAAGTGTTTTATAAACCAACTTTAGGTTTTCCTTTTCGGTTAGATAATTCGGAAAACGAGCCAGAGGTGAAATTTATGGGATACCGGCTGGAAAATGGATTCCCAAAGTTTAATTATAAAATGGGGAAGGCTTTGGTAAATGAATTTATTCAACCGTTTGAAGATCCAAATGGAATTGGTTATTCAGTTCAATTTGAAGTTTCAGATTTGGATAATACGCTTATATATATAGCGGATAAATCTAATGATAAAATGGAAGTAAGTTCAGATAAAGGAAAGTGGGAAGGAAATAAATTGTATTTAACACCCGAGGAAGGGAAAAATTTTAAAGTTTACTATAAAGAAATTGGGACAAATCATCATGCGGGGCATTAAGCATCTTTTAATTACAGTGTTATTTGGGGTGTCAATATTTTCTTGCAATAAATCGGAAATAATAGAGGGAAATGATGCCTATAATGTGGACGATATCAAGACTCCGGCTGGCCTGAGGGCTGAAAATGGGGGAATTGCCTTTTTGCCAGATGGAAGAATGGTCACTTGTTTCCATTTGGGAGAGGTTCTAATTTATGATCCTAAAACCGAAGAATGGTCAGTATTTGCAAAAGGTTTGCATGATCCTTTAGGAGTTTATCCAATCAGTGAATTTGAAATGTTAGTGATGCACCGTCCTGAATTAACCAGGCTGGTTGATACTGATAAAGACGGAAAAGCTGATTTATACCAAACCGTTACCGATCAGTTTGGAATTTCAGGAAATTATCATGAATATAATTATGGACCCCAACCTGATGGAAAAGGAGATTTTTTTATTTCATTAAATGATGCATCCAATGGTGCTGGTATTTGGAAGGAAGTCCGGGGAGAGTTTAGAGCAGAGGGACGGCCCGGAAGGATGTATTCCTGTGTTCCATATAGGGGTTGGGTAATGAAGGTAGATGCTGAAAATGGAGACTTAATTCCATGGGCATCAGGATTTAGATCTCCGAATGGAATTGCAGTTGATAAAAGTGGAAGACTTTTTATTACAGATAATCAGGGAGATTGGTTAGGTACTAGTAAGCTTTATCATGTGGAAAAGGGTAAATTTTACGGTCATCCCTCAAGTTTAGTTTGGGAAAAAGGTTTTGAAGGGATTGATCCATTGACTATTCCAGTCCCTGTTTTGGACAAAATGCGGCAGAAAGGAAGCGTTTTATTTCCGCATAGTATATTGGCAAATTCACCCACTCAGCCAGTTTTTGATTACACCGGTGGAGAATTTGGCCCATTTGAAGGTCAGATGATAATCGGTGAAATGGATCATGACTTTTTACTCAGGGTAATTTTGGATGAAGTGGATGGAGAGATTCAGGGGGCATGTGTTCCTTTTGTGAGTAATCAGGGCCTAACAAAAGGAAATAACAGAATTGCCTGGTCACCGGATGGGAGCCTTTTTGTAGGTAAATCGGATAGAGGTTGGGTAGGAGGAAAAGGAATGCAAAAAATTTCCTGGAATGGTAAAACACCCATGGATATTTATGAAATGAAATTAACCAAATCTGGATTTGATATTTCTTTTACGCTTCCAATAAACCCTGAAAGCGCTAATGATCCTTATAGTTACACCATAAAAAGGTATTATTATAAATACCATCGAAAGTATGGTTCCAAGCAATTTGATGTGAGTGAAGTTAAGGTGAAAAATGTCATGCTTAAGGAGGATGGAAAAGGGATATCTATTGATTTGGAAGATTTAAAGCCTAATTATATATATGAACTTACACTTCCTGAGGATATAAAATCTAAAAAAAATACTCCTATAAACAACAAGACAATTTATTACACACTCAATAAATTGAAGTCATAAAGAATTAGGGTTTGAATTCTCCATTTTAGAACACAATTCTCAAATTGAATGGATTCTGAAAAATCATTCCAGAATTCATTCAATTTCCATCTCAACATTCAGTGAAGTAGCCTCTGCTTTATTAGGAAGTTTTTGATGGATGTAATAAATAGAAAGGAAAATGATTGATCACTCCTGAAATTTTATCTTAATTCCCATTTGAGCTGAAATAAATAACCCTCCTATAGTTAAAGATAAATGTAAGAAATAAGGAAAAGGTGGGCGACTTTCATAAATTTTTCTTTTTAAGGTTCAATACTTACCTGCTACTAAATAAGGTAGTATTCCTCCTGAAGAAAATTTCTTCATTTATAAACAACTGATTTTAAGATTGTTATTCATATTATTTCCATTTCTCAAATCACATTCAGGAATTGTAATATATAAATAATTTAATATTCAATCTTAGAATGGCAATATTTTAGACTTAGGTTTTTTGATAGGTTCACAAGACCTACAATACAATTAAACCAAATAACAAATAAATGCTAAATCAATTTATCTACCTTCATTATAATGAAGGCTTTCCTGCTATTCCGTCCGAAAATATTTCTATTATTGAATATCATAAGCATACTCAGAATGCTTTAAAAGATCTTCTTACTCCTTCAGAAGGTATAATTATATCAAAGGATTCCACTTCCGAAAACCTTGATTCCAAAATAATCAGTGACATCCGGCATAAATTTCACCTGAAACAGCCAATTCTTGTAATAAGTGATGAGAACATTGATTCTTGGTTTGAAGTTGATTCTTCCGAATTTCCTGAATATTTAAGGTATCTCCAGGATCCCTCTGTCAGTTATTTAACTGGAAAAGAATTTCAACAATTATCAGGAAAGGAAATAAGAAATTGCTTTGAGGAGGAGCTTGATGACATTTTGTTAAATGAAGTTTGTTCTTATTTATATGATGATTTTGGTTATATGATTAATAGATTATTAGAACTAAAGTCAAATATTATAAAAGAGAAAAATGAAAATCATTTACAGTTGATTTTAAATAGATATTTTCCTGAGTTGAAAATTATCCTTCACAGAAAATTGAATGTGTCAGATAGAGGAGATGAGTATTTAAATCAAATCCTGACCTTAATCCAGGAATTTGACGAGAAATCTTATGATGACATTATTCAATATATTAATAGAATAATTAAAGGCCTGGAGGATTATGCGCACTTTCTTTTACAGGAAGAAAGAAGATATGAGACAAGGGAAAAAGGAGAGGTTGTTTTCATCGGAAATTCAAGAGATACAATTCGTCAAATTGAGGATCATTTTTTCAGCCAGGGAGTCATTTGTAGAGGAACGTCTTGCCCAAATGAAGTTATTGAATTACTTAAAAATGACAAAAGCAACAAAATTACAGTGGTAATTTGTGAGAGTCGATTTTATTCTGAAAGTAAAAAAATTAAAAGGAGGCAGTTAAGGCATCTAAATGAAATGATTAGCAATTTGCCAAATATCATTTCAAGAATTGTGCTTACCGATTCAGACACTTCATTTATTCAAAATAGTATAATAAGTGATATCTGTATACACAAGAACCTTATAATGCATCATCCTTATGGAATGCAAAGATTGTCTAATGCATTTTTTGCATTAGATAAAGAGGTTAGAAATACAATAAATAATTTTCCCGGTTTTAATGATCAACAAAAATTGCTTTATAAAAAGCATAAGGCAAGCGCAGATTATTTAAAAGTAGAACGGGAAATTTCTATAAAAGCAGAAACCATAGTAAAAACATTGGCAGAGGGAAATTCTGCTGTTGAATTAGGATTACCTGCATTGAATGGAAAGCTGAAAAATAAAAATCCTATGAGGAACTTGGAAAACTTTAGGAATATCTTGTTAGCAAGAAGAATAGCAATAGGATTATGCCAATTGGATGAAAAAACCTTGAAGTCAAATTATCCCACTATAAATAAGAGTCTAATAAATATTGAAAGATGGGGCATTATTTATCACTCACTTAAAAATGGTTCACTAAAATTACTTGGGAATGATTTACCAGACGAAGCGGAAATAAGTACAGTAATAAATAGAAACCTAAAACTATCAATTAAAAATAGGTATAAGGCCATTAGTGGATTACAAGGACGAGTGACTATAGAAGAACGGACCTGGCTTGATAATATAATTACAACTTCAACTTTTCAGGTTAATGAAAATAGCAATGGTAAAAAATTAAACGGATCACCATTTTTACAGGTGTTGCAATAATTTTTCATTTGTAAGATGTTGGTAATGAGGTTATTGTGTATTTTTTAAGATTTTTTTCAAAAAATAATGGTATAATGTATTGGAATTAAAGGGTGAGTGATTACCTTTGCACTCGCTTTCAGGGAAACGTCACTGAGAGAGAGGTAAGAAAAGAGGGGAAAATGGAGGTATTTTGAAGTGTTTTAGGTGGGGGTTGGGAGTTGAGGAATAGGCTTTAAAAGGCTTTAAAAAATTTCTCAAAAAAGTTGAAAAAACATTTGGTAGATATAAAAAGTTTATCGATGTTTGCACACCGAAATCGAGAGGGGTTAGAGAGGAGAGAGGGTGTAGTTAAGTAGGTGGTATTGAGGGGTTTAGGAGTTATTTTTTTATTCGAAAGAGAGTAAAAAAAAAGTTTTAAAAAAGTTGAAATTTAATTTGGAGTTAACAAAAAGTTTAGCGTACTTTGCACTCCGATTTAGAAATAAGAAGAAGGGGATTTGGTAGCGGGGATAAGCATGCAGATGCTCAATAGCAAAAGTGCTATAAAGTTCTTTGAAATGATGTAAGAATGCAGTAGGTAAGAAAGAAGT
>NZ_KB903436.1 GCF_000379765.1 Flexithrix dorotheae DSM 6795 | reverse complement strand
GGTATAACAGAGGATTACAAGTTTGGGAAACTAAGTATTCCCATCAAAAAGAAACCAAAAAAGGAGCTTTTAGAGACAGAAAAAATGATCAATAAAACCAGAAGTAGTATAAGAGTTTTGGTAGAAAATTCAATAGCAGGCCTTAAAAGATACCGATTTTTATCTGATAGGTTAAGGTGTAGGAGTATGGCACTTTACAACAAAGTGGCTGGCATTTGTGCAGGGATTTGGAACTTTTGTCTAACTAACTGATAATCATACCAGAACAACTCTAATGAATAAATATACCTGTATTATTATAGAAGACGAACCTCTGGCTCTTGAAAGGACCAGAAACTTTGTAAATAAAGTTCCATTTTTAAGCTTAGAAGCCACTTTTGATGATGCACTCAATGGCCTGGCCTACCTGAAGTCCAATCAGGTTGATTTGCTTTTTCTTGACATTAATATGGATGAACTGTCTGGAATTGAATTACTGGAAAGTTCCAGAATTAAAAGTCAGGTCATTATCACTACGGCTTATCAGGAATATGCCTTAAAAGGGTATGAACTCAACGTAACTGACTACTTGTTAAAACCCTTTACATTCAACCGCTTTTTACAGGCTGTAGACAAGGCTCAGGAAAACCTGGAGCATCAGAACAATCAGAAAAACACACCTCTTGATTTCATTTTTGTAAAAACTGAAAACAGGCTGGAAAAAGTGACCTTAAGCGAAATTATTTACATTGAGGGCATGCGGGATTACCGCAGAATCCATACCCTCACCCAAAAAATAATGACGCTTCAGAATTTTAAAGAATTGGAGAAGCTTATTCCTTCTGATCTGGTTTGCAGGGTACATAAATCCTATATGGTGGCTTTAAGCAAAATTGCTTCAATTGAAAGGAGCCGTATTCGAATTGCTGATCAGATTATTCCTATTTCAGATACTTACAGGGATTTTTTCTTCCAAAAAATTAATAGTAATGCCTGAAATTTTCCTGGGTTGGTTTGCAGATAGTTAGCCCGGATTTGCAGACACCTTCTATTGATTTGCATATCAGAATTGTTCTGGTTATTTCTTCCCTACAAATTTGCCTAAGAACTATGAACCCTTAAAACTTAAGCAAAATGAAAATTTTTTATTTCTTTACCGTCATTTTTCTTTTAGCCTTCCAATGTTGTATGGGTCAGGATAATTATCACGCAGAATTATCCCTGAATAAAACCTTTCAAAAGGAAGTTGTTTCTCAGCAAATTGATACCACTGAATTTAATCAGGTTACAGAAATTCCATTAAAGGCCAGCTTGCCTGGAAATAAAGAAATGGAAAACCTGAAAATGGTTAAAGCCATTTTGGAAAAGGAAAACTCAAGGATTTTCAAATCCGGACTTTTTGCCATGGAATCTACCAATTCCTCCCGGAATTCGGATGAGCTACAGGGAGAGGTGCTTTTAATTCTGGGGCAATTTATTTCTACTATTCTGGCAATTGAGTAATAATGTTTCAAACTCAATCCATTTTTCAAACTACAAAGTATTAACTACCACAATCCTACAAACTTTCCAATTAATTTCTTGAAAACTAAAATGTAGATAATGGTCAACATTAAGAAAATTTTTTTTGTCCTTTCTTTTATGTTAATAAGTTCTGCCCAGGCAATTTGTCAGGAACTTACCCAAACGGTAAGAGGGACTATTCTGGATACCGATAGTCAATTACCCATCATTGGGGCGACTATCATTATAGTAGATTCTAATCCCCTGATAGGTGCTGTCACTAATGCTGATGGCAACTTTAGACTGGAGAATGTGCCCACCGGAAGACATCATTTAAAATTGTCCTACCTGGGTTATGAAACCCAAACCCTTTCCAATATTGTAGTGACATCAGGTAAAGAAGTAGTGTTAAATCTTCAGATGCAGGAATCTACGGTGAATATGGAGGAAATCGTAATCACCGCTAATGAAAACAAGGGAGAAGCCTTAAATGATATGGTACTGATCAGTGCCCATTCCATTTCCCCTGAAGAAACCACCAGATTTCCCGGAACATTTAACGACCCTTCCAGAGTGGTTTCCAACTTTGCAGGTGTTACCAGTACACAGGATGGCAGCAATGATATCATAGTAAGGGGAAATTCTCCGAAATATGTGCAATGGCGATTAGAGGGCATCCAAATCACCAACCCCAATCATTTTGCCGATCCGGCTATGGTGGGTGGTTCCATAAGTGCCTTAAATAACAATGTACTTGCCACATCTGATTTTTATACAGGAGCATTCACGGCTGAATATGGAGATGTGTTGTCTGGTGTTTATGATGTGAAACTAAGGGCTGGAAATAATGAAAATACAGAATGTGTTTTTGGTTTTGGATTGTTAGGTACAGATTTTACCCTGGAGGGTCCTTTAAAAAAGGGATACGGAGGTTCTTATATTGTCAACTACAGATACTCCACTGCTTCAATGATTGAAGACCTGGGTTTGACTGAGGTAGGAGGAACTCCAAAATTTCAGGATGCTTCTTTTAAAATAGTTTTACCTGCAGCAAAGGCAGGCACTTTTTCTCTTTTCGGATTGGGAGGATATAGCAGTTTTAATTTTGAGGATGTAGAACCGGATACCTGGCAAACTCCGGGTAACAGATCTATGAAGGCTGAAATTAATGAAGATTTTAATAAAAAGGCTTTTTTGTTAAATACCGGACTTAATCATACCATTTCACTCAATAGCAACAGCTTTTTTAACACCACACTGTCCTACTCCTCAGAAGGGATAAAAGACGATATTTTTGAATCAAGCCTGATCAATATTTACAATGAGGAAGGCGTGCTCCTGAAGGATTCTGTCACCAATCGATTTCTGAATTATAAGAATAGATTAACCAAAACAAGTTATCGGGCTGCAATCACCTACAACCATAAAATAGATGCCAGAAATAAATTCCAGGTAGGATCAAAATATGCCTATTTCAATTTTGACAATGAACAAAGCTATATTCAGGAAGAAAGTGGAAACCGGGTGAGTACCATTGATTTTAACGGAAATATCAGTACGATCAGGAATTTTATCACCTGGAAACACCGGCTGAATGAAAAAATTACCATAGTTTCCGGATTACACAATATGAATGTACTACTGAATAATAAAAGTACCCTGGAACCAAGACTGGCCGTCAATTGGAAATTGGATCATACCAATTCCTTTCATGTGGGATATGGCAGCCATAGTACAATGGAAGGATTACATCATTATTTTGCCAAAGTGGAGCAGGAGGATGGAAGTTTGATTGAGCCCAATAAAGACCTTGATTTGTTGAAAGCACATCATTTTGTGGTGGGTTATGAAAAACGGATTTCCAGAAACTTAAAGGCTAAAGTTGAGGTGTATTACCAGGATTTGTATAACCTGCCGGTAGAGAATAATGATACCAGTTATTTTGCCACCATAAATGAAGGTCTGGATTATAAATATGTGGATTTGGTGAATGAAGGAACCGGGAAAAATTATGGCGTAGAATTGACGCTGGAGCGATTTTTTGATGACAATTATTATTTTTTAATCAATACATCCATCTTTAATTCCAAGTATAAAACCCTGGAGGGGATAGAAAGAAATACACGCTTTAATAATAATTATCTACTCAATATTTTGGTGGGAAAGGAATTTACTCATTTAGGAAAGAGAAATAATAAAACTTTAGGGTTAAATGCTAAAATATTTTATGGTGGAGGACAGAAGTATATTCCATTACTTAGAGATGGTGAGGGAAACTTAGCCGTGGATCCGAAAAATGACCAGTATTGGGATTACAGCAAAGCCTATAATGATAAAATTGAGGATGTTTATCAGATAATTCTTTCGGCAAGCTATAAAATAAATAAACCCAAAGCTACTCATGAGATTTTCCTTAATCTGGAAAATATTACCGATCAGAAAGGAAAACTTTCGGAGTATTATGATGAAGGCGAACCCAACTCTATTGGATATCTTACCCAATTCGGCTTTTTCCCCAATTTAATGTACCGGGTTTATTTTTAATTTTTTTGAAGGCAATTGTAAAACTTAAGAATTAATTCAAATGAATACTTATAAGAACCGGGGCAGAATGGCAGGGTTGCTTTTTCTCATTCTTATTTTTTGTGGAGTATTTGCAGAATTTTTTGTTCGCCAGAAAATAATGGTTTACGGTGATCCGGTAGCTACTGCTCAAAATATTAAAAGCATGGAAGATTTATTCCGGGTGGGCATTGTAAGCGATTTAATCATGAGTACCACCTACTTCTTTTTCCCCTTATTATTATATCCCATTTTTAAATTGGTGAACAAGGAACTTTCCATGCTCATGGTGCTGTGTGTGATGATTTCAGTAGCAATTTTGTGTATCAATATGCTTAATCAGATAGCAGCATTATTGCTGGTAACCGGTTCAGACTATTTCAATGGTTTTTCAACAGAACAATTGCAGTCACTTTCTTCCTTTTTCCTGAATTTACATAGTCAGGGTTATAAAGTAGCTCAAATTTTTTATGGATTGTATTTATTTCCCCTGGGCTATATGATTTACAAATCCGGTTATTTGCCAAGAGTAATCGGAGTGTTTTTAATGTTGGGTTTTGTAGGAGATATGATTGATTTTTTAAGGTTTTTCCTGATTCCGGATTATCCATCAGTGATTTTGGATAACATTACCCTTCCGGCTGATATTGGGGAAATTTCCATGTGTTTATGGTTGTTGATAAAAGGGGTGAAAGTAGCCGAAACAGAGCCTGAGCGGGAATTGGTGGTGTAAAATTGAATTGAAAATAAGTAGAGATAAATGGAAATACGATAGAAATAACATTGCTTGTTTCTACTGTATTTCCGATCCTCATAGAGAAATGATTTAAAAACTTTTGATTCGACTAATTTTTATGCTCATTTATCGCTATCTACAGACCATAAAATGGCAGTATTATCTCCACTTCCTGTTAGAATTTTAGAACCATCTGGAGAAAAGGTTACTGAATACACAAATGATGTATGCCCTTTAAAAGTTTGAGGTTCATTACCTTTCAAATCCCATAATTTCGCAGTTTTGTCCATACTACCTGTTAATATATGCTTGCCGTTTGGAGAAAATGCTACTGAATAAATCTTCATCTCATGCCCTTTGAAAGTTTGGAGAAGATTTCCTTTCAAATCCCACAGTTTTGCCGTGCTATCAAAACTACTGGTAACAACATAAGAACCATTTGGGGAAAAATCTACTGAATATACCAAATCATTATGCCCCTTAAAGGATTGTAGTTCATTACCTTCCAAATCCCACAGTTTTGCTGTGTTATCACTACATGCCGTAAGAACATTCTTGCCATCTGGAGAAAAGGCTACTGAATAAATAGACAAATTATGTACAGTAAACTTTTGAAGTTCATTGCCTTTCAAATCCCAAAGTCTTGCTGTACGGTCTCCACCTCCTGTTAGAATCTTAGAACCATCTGAAGAAAACACTACCGAAAAAATAACTGAACTATGCCCTGTAAAGACTTGAAGTTCATTTCCTTTAAGATCCCATAACCTGGCAGTTTTGTCAACACCTCCCGTAAGGATATTCTTACCATTCGGAGAAAATGCTACTGAAAATAACAAATTATTATGTCCTTTAAAGGTTGCAATTTCATTCCCTTCCAAATCCCACAATTTTGCTGTTTTATCCCAGCTTCCTGTAAGGATATTTTTGCCATTTGGAGAAAAGGCTACTGCAGTCACCATTTCGGTGTGTCCTTCAAAGGTTTGTATTTTATCATCTTCAAACCTCCATGAGGAAGTAAAATCTTCCTTATTCTCTATTTTGAATAAAATAAATTGATTAAGGTTTAGACTAATTAGAAACCAAAAAAATAAAGCACTCATAGCATAGAATCAAAGACTGTTTCTCTATTAGTAATGATTTTCAAATTATATTAAATGCCCAACTATTTAGATCTGAGACTTTTATCTCATGATCTAATAGTTGGGGCCGTAATTTATTTTTTAATTCGCAACCTTATTCCCCTTCAACAATTCACTTTCTAGTTCTTCCAGAGATTTACCTTTGGTTTCCGGCATTACCTTCAGTACAAACAGGAGTTGAAAGACCATGGCAATGGCAAAAAAAGTAAAGGCATAAAATCCTCCCTGCTTTAATTCGGCCACCATGGGGAAAGTCCAGGTGAGCAATGCTGCCCAAACCCAGTGAGTCAGACTGCCCAGTGCCTGTCCCTTTGCACGCACAGAATTGGGGAAAATCTCTGCCAAAAACACCCAGATGACAGCCCCTTGGGAAAAGGCAAAAAAGGCAATAAAACCAACCAGGTAAATTAATACCCCATATCCGGAAAAGTTTTCCTGATAGAAAGTAACTGCAGTAAGGCCCAGGCAGACAATCATGCCTATAGAGCCAATTTTCATCAGGGATTTTCTGCCGAATTTATCAATTACAAACATGGCGATGATGGTGAAAACCATATTGGTCAAACCAATGATGACCACCTGAAGTAAAGCCGTGTCTTTGGCCAAACCAGTCATTTCGAAAATTCTTGGGGCATAATACATAATGGCATTGATGCCCGAAAACTGNTTGAAGGTAGCCAANAGAAAAGCCAGCATAATGGGGAAGGAAAACTTCCTGACAAACAGTTTTTCCTTTTNNCCTTCTTTTTCCTGTAACAAACTGTTGGTAATGGCTCCAAAGATTTGCTCAGCCTCTGTGGCAGNGTTTAAACCGGACAAAACCTGTCTGGCTTCTTCATGTCTGTTCTTTTTGACCAGCCACCTTGGGCTCCTTGGGATTAAAAACAGAAAAAGGAAGAATAAAACCGCAGGGACAAATTCCACGGCAAGCATCCATCTCCAGGCTTCATTGGCCACCAGGCTATTGATGAGGTAATTGGAGAAAAAGGCGACCAGAATACCGAAAACAATATTAAACTGAAACATGGCCACCAGCCTTCCTCTGAGTTTGGCAGGGGCAATTTCAGAGATGTACATGGGGCCTAAAACTGAGGAAGCGCCTACACCCAAACCTCCTAAAAAGCGATAAAACAGAAAACCAAACCAGGATTCAGCAAGTCCACTGCCCAATGCAGAAACAGCATAAAAAACAGCCAGCACAATTAAAGTATCTCTTCGACCGAATTTATCTCCCAGCATGCCGGAAAACAGGGCACCAATAATGGTTCCGATCAGGGCAATGGAGTTGGTGAAGCCATGCCAGAAACCATCCAATTCAAAAACCACTTTAATAGACTGCTCGGCTCCGGAAATCACCGCTGTATCAAAACCAAATAATAATCCTCCCAGTGAAGCCACCAGGGAGGACATCAATATTTTCCTTTTCATATTTTCTAGTTTGTTACTTTATTTTATTTAGTATTTTTTGAAGTATTCATTTCCTAAATATAATAATCGTAAATTGGATTGGACCTGCCGGAAAGCATATTTTCATTAAAATGAAACCAGTCTACGGGAGAAGGTTACTTAAGGCTGACTATTTTACTGGAAGCAAATAGTTTTGAACAGCGTATTCCCCAATTTTTTTCCCAAGTTCAAAACCCTCCTCTGAATCATATCTAAAGTGAATGCCTAAATAAACCCGGGACAAGGAAGCTTCCATTCCGGCTTCAGAAAAGGATTGGAATGAACGGGTTGGCGGGTCCATTTTAATTTTCCCGGAAAATGGCCCGGCACTGTCCACCTCTTCGGTAGTCATGGTAAATGAATATTGGTCTCCTGTGCCTAAAGCATTTGCCAAAACCGTCATGGCGGCTGTGCTGGCCGTCCCGTGAGCAGAAGGGTAGGAAGGAAAGGCGTAGGTATGCTGGTGCAAATTATTCCAGGAGGTATCCTGCACGGTTGCAGGATTTTCATCATGGTCTGCCCATCTGATGGCTGTGTATGGCCTCCAGTGATTGTAATGAAATTTGTTATCAAACACGTTGACATAGGCATCATAAATCGTCATGTTTAATAAGGCAAAAAGTCTTGCCGATTCCCAAAGGTTAAGTTTTTCTTTCCCCACAAGTTCCCGGGCTAATCTGTTATGGGAATTCTCCACAAAATCCTTCCACCACATGGCAAAATGTGCCTGATCATCTGTTCTCACGTCACTATTTGTACTTCCAGCTTCTTTTACCTCATTGAATGCCCTGGTATATTCCTCACTTTTAATTTCCGGGGGTGGAGGCGAGCGAAAATAATCCTGGCTGGGCAGCAGAAAAGGTTGGGCAGCGGCCCACCCGGCACCAAAAATAAATCCTTCAGGAGTACCACTGTGTTCATTGAATTCTGCATAAACACCAGGGGCCATGGGATGCCAGGTATAATCAGCCTCTCCGTTCCAATCGTCATTTTCCCTTGCTTTTAGGGCTGCCATGGCAGATAATTTCCCAAGTTTTATTCCTGCTGTTTTCAAATTATCCTCCGTAACAGTGGATAGCCATTTATTTCTTTCTGCTTCAAGAGCGGCTTTTTTATCGGGAAACTGATTTGCTGCAATTTCAAATGCGGCTTGTGCGGTTGCAGCTATAGGATTGGCTGCTGTAGCCTCTTCCTCAAATTTAAAGCAAGCATATTCTGGTTGAATAACATTCAGGGCATTATGAATGGCCAGGTGCATAAGTGCAGCGGTTCTTATTCCTTTTAAGGTAAGAAGTCCATCTTCCATGATGGCATATTCTAAAACAATTTTATTCCAGGAGGTCACCATATCAGCCCTATAATTGTCAGAATTTAACTTTTTGGGCTTGCAGTTTATCAGACAAAGGGAAACGAGTAAAAAAATGGATATAACTTTACCGGGGTGTTTGGATAGATCAATCATGATTTGAATTTTTAAGAGTTCCTGCCAAATACCAATAAAGCTAAAATAGATTACAAGTCTATTTTTGGAGTTTTGTAAACTTAATTTAGTGATTTTTTCGAAAATGCCAAACATTTTCTTTCCCCAGGATTTCAAGTTTTTTAAATTTAACCAGAAATGAATATCTTACTCAGAAGGCAAAAATCAATGCTTTTTTAGGAAGACCGTATAATTTGTAATTTATGAAAATGAGTATTTTAGATCAGTTTAAATTGGAAGGTCAGGTGGCTTTAGTTGTGGGAGGAAACAGGGGATTGGGCTTGGAAATGGCAAAAGCTTTGGCTGAGGCAGGTGCTAAAATTGCCATTGCGGGAAGAGATACAAAACGCAATATACAAGCTCAGGAATTGATCAGTGCAGCTTATGGTGTGGAAAGTATAGCTATTCCATGTGATGTAACACAGGAAGAAGCAGTAAAATCCATGGTGGAAAGCACAGTAGAAAAGTTCGGCAAAATTGATATCCTGATCAATTCGGCAGGAATTAATATCAGAGGAAAAATTGAGGAATTGACACTGGAAGAATTTAATCAGGTGATGCGAATAAATGTAACGGGTTCCTGGTTGGTTTGCAGAGAAGTGGTGCCGGTAATGCGAAAAAATAAATATGGGAAAATCATTAACGTTGGTTCCATTTTTTCCAATGTGGCCATTCCTGACAGAACACCTTATGCCACCAGCAAGGGGGCAGTGATGCAATTAACCCGGTCTTTGGGATTGGAATTAGCCAGAGAAAATATAACTGTTAATGCCCTTTTACCAGGGCCTTTTGCAACTGAAATGAATTTGCCCCTCACAGAAAACAAGGAAAAGTTTCAGGAATTTTTAAATAAAATACCCATGGGCAGATGGGGAGAATTACACGAAATAGGGGGAATCGCTTTGTTTCTGGCAAGTCCTGCATCTGCTTTCGTAACCGGAGCCGGATATGCCATTGACGGGGGCTGGCTGGCTCAGTAATAAACATTCTTAGCATTTTTCTTTCCGGAGAAGATAAAGGAAAGCTTTTTAGGTTTTATCTATTTTTTAAAACAAAGAAATAATTGTCCTATTCATTTTATAAAACATGAATCTAATACAACTCAGTCATCCGGAACACGGCAGAAGAATTGCCAGGGTAGAAGAAGGGAATCTGCATTTGGCAGGGGAAAAATTTACTTCCATTTACCAAATGGTCACAGAGGTTTTGGAAAAGGGGACAACATTAACCAAAATGTTAAATGCTTCCCTTTCTGAAGATATTTTGGATTACAATGCCATTTATAAAGGGGAAAGTGACTGGAAGATTCTTCCCGCATTTGATCATCCTGAGCAACCTGCCATGTGTGTGCTTTCCGGAACAGGGCTTACCCACAAAGCCAGTGCAGAAAACCGACAGAAAATGCATACAGCAGCCAACAGCGGTAAAGAATTAAATGATAGTATCGAGATGTATTTGTGGGGAGAAAAAGGAGGAAAGCCTGAAAATGGCAAGATTGGTGTGCAGCCGGAATGGTTTTATAAAGGAAATGGAAGTGTGTTGAAAGGACATCTGGAGGCTCTTTCGGTTCCGGCTTATGCGGACGATGGGGGGGAGGAAGCCGAAATTGCCGGAATCTATGTGATTGATTCTGAAGGAAATCCGGTCAGAGTTGGTTTCGCCACTGCCAATGAGTTTTCGGATCATGTAATGGAGAAAAAGAATTATTTATATCTGGCTCCTTCAAAATTAAGAGAATGTGCGATTGGGCCTGAACTAATATTAGGGTTAGATTTTAAAGATATTCCCGGAAAAGTTTCTGTGGAGCGAAAAGGGGATGAAATTTGGAGCTCCGAAGTAAAAACCGGGGAAAATAACATTACCCATCACCTGAGCAATTTGGAATATCATCATTTTAAATACAAACAACATCGGCTACCTGGCCAGGTCCATATTCATTTTTTTGGCACTGGTGCATTTAGCTATGGAGCCGGCATAAAACTGGAAGAAGGTGACCGGATGAAAATTGATTTCCCCAAATGCGGAAGGCCTTTGATTAATTTTATTAAGGTTGATGGGGGAAAAGAGGAAATAATTGAGGTGAGGGAGTTGAGTTAGCAGGGTTTCCTGAATTTAATATTTCTGCTTAAATCCGGTTTACAAAACCTGTCTTTTTCCCCAGTTCAATCATTGGGTTGAAGTTGCTTGGGTAGAATACTAAAATTTTTTGATTTTATTAATGACCTTTCACACAAAATTTCAATACTAATAATATAATCAAAGCAAGAAGATTTAGCTTCCGCCCCTTTTTCCAGTCGATGAAAAAGGGGCAAAAAAATCTCTGCCTTCAAAAAGGTTTTCCGAGAAAGTAAGGTAGTTATCTGTAATACTTTCCCACTTGGGACTTGAAAAAAAACACCAGTATCTGGTAATCTTTCCCAGACTAATTTTGAAGCCGGTCTTGCTTATTATAACATTATCAGAAAATATTTTTTTGTAATTGAAGGGCTAAAAATGTTTCATCCTTTTTATTAATTTTCAATCTTGGGGCTACAAACTTCAACCAGCGGATGAGAAAGTCGGGGAAATTACAAACTTAATAAAAAGGACCTTCCTCCAAAATGATTTGCATATCTGGTTTGTGTTTGTTGATGGCATCTACCAGATTTCTGGAATTGTTGGTATCAAATAAATAGACTTTTTCAAGTGCGGGAAATTGAATGAGGGTGAGTGCCTGTGCATCATCTACATTTGTATGGGATAAATTGAGCACTTTTAGGGATTTTAGGTTTTGCAAATGAATTAATCCGGAACCATCTATTCCGGTTTTTTGCAGGTAAAGTTTTTTTAGATTAGTCATTTTTCCAAGGTAATACAGCCCATTGTCATCGATATCACTGGAAACTAATGAGGCTTTGGAGAAATGATCAAAATAGGGACTTAACTGCTTAAACTGGTCATTAGTGAATGGAGCAGGAGGGAAGTTCATGGAAATGGCAAAAAGATTACCTTCTTCATCCGGGTCTTCATCAATCGAAATATTGAGTTTTTCTCCTAATTCCTGAAGTTCTTCTTTCAAAGCCGCCTTTTCCATTTTTTTGAGGGCCAGTTTCCGGTTCAGCCGCTCAATCTCATCCATATTTTGCTGAATGACCAGACCTAATTCAGACGATTTTTCAATTTCACCGATTTTAGTGTTTTCCGGAGCTCCAGAGGAAATCCAGGTTTTTAATAAGGCAATTTCATTTTCACTCATTGGCGTTTTGCCGGGAGGAGGCATATGGTCATCATGATCGGCTGGTAAAATGATTCTTTGAAATAATTCACTTTTTTCCAGGTCACCAGGTGTCAATCCTGCTTTTTCACTTTTCCCTCCAGCAAGCAATTGTGCATAGGAGGTCATTAAAAAATCCCCCTTACTTTTATTTTCATTATGACAACTCAGACATTTGGCTTCCAGAATTGGCGCCACCATATCCGAATAAATCAGCATTTCTTCAGGAGATTTTTGTGCTACCTGCTTAAAACTACTCATTATTTCCGGAATGTATTCGGTAAGAAAATCCTGTCCGTGAGTGGCCATCCCACCCATATGGCTGGTATAAGCCAGACTTAAATTACCAATAGCCAGAGCAATGAAATAGGGTTTTTGGTAATGATTGGAAATATGCTGATAGCAATAAAAGAAAAGTGTAGCCAGCAATATTCCTGCTCCGGTAACCAGGCCTCCCCAAAAGTGATTATTGATCAGATTCCCGGAATATTCTCCGGAAGCAAACAGTAAAAATCCGGCAATGATGGTAATGGTTGAAGAAATGGATGCCAGAATAAGTAACATCATCCTGGCGGTTGCCAGTGGTTTGAACCAATTGAAATTTTTCAGCAGTTCGATGGCCAAAACCGCAATGATTAGTACAATAGGAAAATGGAGAATTAAAGGGTGAAATCTGCCCAATAGCAGAAACAAAGCTGGAAATTCCCAGGTCTTGAGGAATGGCAAAATGCTTAAAGTAATAAAACTCAAAGCGAATAATCCGATAAACAACCTTACTAATTTCCTATTCTTGTCTGTCAACAATCTCGTTTTTTCCATTTGCTAGTTTCACAGGTATTAAATCCGCAATTCCCAATGTGATTAAAAAAGCTGCCTCATTAAATCTTTTGTAGGAGTACATTGGGAATTATTGGTTTTAAGTAAGTATTAATTAAGCCAGAATACCATCCAACTGGCCAGTACTATCCCCAAAACTTTCTTTTTCTATACCAAGGCAATTGAGCATGGTGAGGTATAAATTGGCCAAAGGAGTCTTTTCCTTGTACTTGATAAACTGACCTGTATTTAATTTTCCACCACCTTTTCCGGCAAGAACCACCGGGATATCGATTGGGGAATGCCGGTTGCCATCTCTTAAGCTGGAGGTAAAGAAAACCATGGAATTATCCAGCAGGGTTTTGTCTCCTTCTTTTATGGATTTTAGTTTTTCAAGGAAATAAGCATATTGTTCCATATGCCATAGGTTAATTTTGGCATATTCTTCCATTTTTTCCGGATTGTTCATATGATGAGAAATAGAATGGTGGTTTCCATTTACACCATCTAAAAAGGAAAAATTTCGGTTGGAAACTGAATTCCCAAACATAAAGGAATTAACCCTGGTGGCATCACTCCAAAAAGCCAGGGTAATGATATCCATCATCAAACGGGTTTTTTCAGTGACATCTACTCCGGAATACATTTCTGTATATTCATCAATATCCTGATCTATTCTGATTAATTCTTTTTTTAGGTCAGGGGAAATATTAATTTCAAAATCTTTCCGTTTTTCCTCGTTTACAATTCGCTTTTCTACTGATCGGATGGATTCCAAATATTCCTCTACCTTATCCTGGTCACTCCTTCCCAAATCTTTTTTCAGGGCTTTGGCATCAGCCATTACCAAATCCAAAACACTCTTTTTAAAGGGGTCTTCAGCTTGTTTTTTCCCGGGAATATAATTTCGGAACAGTCTGTCAAAAGCCATTCTGGGATCAATTTCTTTTGAAACCGGCTGGGTGGGTGATTTCCAGGAGATATTTGCTCCATAAAGTCTTGTAAAGCCTACATTAATATCTACCCCTGTGGTGATTTTATCCAGGCCATATTCCAGTGAGGGGAAAAGCGTTTCCTGCCCGGTTTTCTGAGCAATAAGCTGGTCAAGGGAAATACCTCCGCTGCTGATATTGTCACCTGTAGTTTTTTTAATTTGCATACAGGTAAGAATATTGGCTGTTCTGGCATAGTGTCCATCTCCACCCTCAAATATGGAGTTTTGATTCATCAAATCACTTAAAACCAGAATATCATCTTTTACTCCGCTAAGTGGTTTTAGCAATCTGGTCAGTTCAAAATCTTTTCCCTGTTTTTCAGGTGTCCAATAGTTGGGATGAATGCCATTTGGCATGAAGAAAAATGCCGATCTGACCGGAGCTTTTTGGGGATTGCCTAATGATGATGCAGAAGCTGGAAATTGCATACTTTCCAGTAGAGGCAGGGAAATGGCTGCGCCAAGTCCTTTAAGCATTCGTCTTCTTGAAATGTGCCATCTTTTTTTCATATTCCTATTGGTTATAGATCTTGCATTATGTTTATATTTCGTTCGATTTCTTTTGGAAATCCTTGATTTTTAAGCGGAAAACATAGCCTTTTACCAACTCCACAATTACATTGTCCGGATTAAAATTATTTTCCAGTAAACTGGCTTCCATTTTCCTGAGCATGGGTTCATCTGTAAATAAAATTGACCTGCCCAGTGCATAGGAGAGCAATCTATTGGAAATATTTCTGGCGAACTTTCTTTCTTCCATCAAAAGCAGTTCCTTTAACTCAGCCGGCCCGTTAAAGACTTCACCATTGGCTAAAACTCCTGATGCATCTATAGGGACTTTCCCGTAGCTATCTCTCCATCTACCAATGAGGTCAAAATTTTCTAATCCCAATCCTAATGGGTCCATTTTTTCATGGCAGGACTGACAACCAGGTTTCGATCGGTGCATTTCCAATAATCCCCGGAGTCCCAAGTCTTCGTGAAGTGCTTCATCTTCGGGTAATTCTCCTGCATCTGGTGGTGGTGGTGGTGGTGAAGTACCCAGAATTTCTTCCAAAACCCATTTTCCCCTCAATACCGGACTGGTTCTTAAAGGTAAGGAAGTGACCGTTAATACGCTTCCCATTCCTAAAATTCCTCCACGGGATTTATCAATTAAACCGACTTTTTGAAACTCTTTTCCCTTCACCCCATCAATATTGTAAAATGCAGCCAGTTCCTGATTCAGAAATGTGTAATCACTATTAATTAAATCAAGCAGATTTTTGCTTTGAGTAAGTACGTAATAAAAATACTCTACAGTCTCCTTATACATATTATGCCGGAGAGAGGTGGTAAATTCAGGATATTTTTCAGGATCTACCACAGGCCCTTTGTCGGTGAGTTTGTCGATACCCAGCCACTGGCTGGAAAAAATCTCGGCAAACCTTTTGGACTTTGGATCGGCCAGCATCCGCTTGACCTGTTCTTCCAATACAAGTGTATCACTTAGTTGCTCTGTTCTTGCCAATTGGTATAATTCTTCATCCGGAACACTGGACCAAAGGAAAAAAGAAAGTCGGGAGGCCAGCTCAAAGTCATTCAGTGGAATTGGATGTTCTACTTGAGGTTCTTCTTCCTGTTTGTATAGGAAATTTGGAGAGACAAGCAATAGTTTAAAGACTTCTTCAAGGCTTTTGTTGAACCTTGTCGGGTTTGGGACTGAATCCATCGAATGGTACACTTCTCCAAAAAAATCCATCAGGTTGGCCTTTTCCTCCTTTGCTAAGTACCTGCGGTAAGTTTTAGCAGCCATTGGCAAAATCACACTTTCAGCAGCCAGCTCAGGAGGATTGGATGGTTGGAAACTGTCTGAAAAAATAGATTTGAACCAGTCCGAAAATTGTTGCCACCAGGTGAGTTTGTATTCAAAAGGAACAACCTTTTCCCAAAGTTCCTGGTTTTGGCTGAGGTCATTTACGATGGTTTGGGCAGCATCATAGTATCGCTCAAATTTTAAAGGAGTAAAGAATAATGCTTTTCCCTGGTTATCAAATCCTCCACCGCCAGAGCCATCCCCGGGGAAATAACCCTTGGCATCAAAGTCTACCCCAAATAAATCCTTTACTGCATAGTGATACTCCCAGTGGCTCAGTCTTCTGATGGTGATCAAACCTGGATTTTGGTTGGCTAGTGCTTTCTGAAGTATTAGTGAGAGCCCGTTGGTAAGGGAGTCGTATTCCTGGTCGGTTAATCTGGGCCTGATATCAGGAGGCATTTCCCTGGTTTTAATCTGATCCAGCACTTTTAGCCACAGCCGTCCCCGACTGATCACCCTGCCTTCTTCTTTAAAATTATCCAGATTTATTCCTCCTTTCACATTCCCCGTATTGTGGCATTCAATACAATTTTTTTCCAATAAGGGCCTAAGGCCTTTTTCAAAAAGGCTGTCTTGAGCTTTAGAGGCAAAAGTTAAAATTGCCAGAATAGAAAAGAGGTAAAAAGATTTTAGTTTCATGTAAATAGTGAAATGAAAAATGGTGGTCTGACCCATCTATTTTCTATTTTAATTTACATACATTTTTGTTCATATTCTAGTGGGAGCAGGACTGAAAAATGAAAAAATGCTGCTTAAAGGAGAAAAATTGATTCTGTCAGGATTGTATCACTTGTGCAGAGGAAATTTTGCAGCATCACTTTTTTCCCAATAACCCCTTCAATCTGTGTGGGTAAAAATGGGTAAAAATATTTTTTCTCGCTAAATTGTAGCATTAATTAGCACTATTTATTTTTTGGCTTATTAGGGCATTACCATCAATTTACAACTTTTAGTATTACTGTATTTTACCTATTGATTTAAGTAAATTTTATTTTTTTGAATTTTATCCAAACTACGAAGCCCTGGAATGAGAATTTGGAATCACCTCCTGTTTAATATCACTTTTACCTTACTAATTACATTAGCAAACTTAAACCCGGGTTGCACACAACATTGGGAACAAAACTTATTTTTCAGAAATTTATCTTCAAATGATGGCTTATCCAATCCTACCATCAATTCCATAGTTCAGGATCATTTAGGATATATCTGGATAGGAACAATAGACGGCCTGAACCGGTACGATGGCTACCAGATGGTTACCTACAAATACAATCCCGCAGATTCCAATTCCCTGTTAAATAATCGGATAAACAGACTTGCAGTCGATGAAAATAATACTTTATGGATTGGAACCCAGGATGGTTTATGCAGCTACAATTATAAAGAAGATGCCTTTACCACCTATAAAAAAAAGGGAGGGAATTATGTAGTTTCCGATTTTTTACTGGATACTCAAAATAATCGGGTCTGGGTTGGTTCCACCAGAAACTGTTTAAGGTTTCTCGACCTGGAAAGTAAAGAGATTAAAGAGTTTAGTCACGATTTATTAGACGGTCTTACGGGAATTCATGCCATAGACACCGATGGAAAAAGCATCTTTCTATCTACCAATAATAAGGGACTCTTAAAACTAGATATTCAATCACTAAAGCTTGTTTCTGTTGCCAGTACTCAGAATGGTTTGGTAAAATCTCCTACTGATTGGGTTACTGCCAGTCTGAGTATAAATGATAAGTATTTTATTGGCACAAATGGTTTTGGGCTAATGATTTACGATCTAAAAACCGAAAACCTTGAAATACTAAATACAGCAAACAGTCCCTTAAAATCCAATATCGTTAAAGTGATTATTTCCGATAAGCAGGGGAAGGTATATGTAGGAACTGAATTTGGATTATTTGTTTATTCCCCATCTTCTGGTTCAGGCAGATTGCATGTGGCAGATGAATTCAATCCGTCCACCCTTAGTTCTAATTTAATAAGGGATTTATATTTTGATCATGAAGATAACCTCTGGGTAGGAGTGTTTCAAAATGGGGTGGATTATTTGCGGAATGAAATCAGTGAAATGAATCTGGTTAGAAAACAGTATAAACTTCCAAATAGCCTAACCGGAGATAATATTTCTTGCTTTGCTCAGGATAATAATGGTGGATTATGGATAGGTACACATGAAGCCGGGTTAAATTATTACAACAAGGGGAAGTATCATAAATTTCAGGAAAGCCCATCGGTATCCTTATTGAAAAATATCACCATCAACGACATAAAGGCAGACCAAAACGGAGTAATCTGGATGGGTACTAATGAGGGATTGTTTTCTTATCAGGAACAGGAATTCAGGAAACATCCATTAACCAGCAATATCAATAATATTACCCAGTCGGAACTGATTAAAACCATTTCAATTGATGAGGAAGGTTTGATCTGGCTTGCCACCCAAAATAGTATTATTTCATTTGATCCAAAGACACAAGTTTTCACCAAGCATCAAGTGGATTTATCCAGATCCCTGGAAGATTTAGGCTATAATATTCGGGGTATACTGGCAGGTAATGATGGTTTAATCTATGCAGGTTCAAGTGCAGGGTTGCATGTATATAACCCTAAAGATAAGAGGGTAAAAAATTTTAAAAAGCAGCCCGATAATCCTGAATCTTTGGGCCATAATATTATTATTGAAATATTTGAAGACCGGGAAGGCAGGATATGGCTTGGCTCTTTGGGAGGTGGTCTTATTTTATTTGATAAAGAAAATGAAGTGTTTAAAACTTATTTTACAAATACCGGACTACCAGATGGTTCAGTAAAAACCATTGAACAGGATGAACAAGGCTTCCTTTGGATGGGTACAAATAAAGGACTTGTAAAATTTGATCCGGCTACTGAAAAGTCGATCGTTTTTGGGAAATCTTTTGGTCTTCAGAATGAACAATTTAACATTAATGCCTCTATAAAATTAAAGGACGGCAGGTTGATTTTTGGAGGGGTAAATGGCTTTAATGTTTTTTTACCAAAAGATATTCATTTTCCCAATTCAGCTTTTAAAGTGGTAATCACTGATTTTAAGATTTTTGACCACAGTCTTTCCCCAACAGACAGCAGTAATTTTATTCATGAGCACATCAGCCTGGTTTCAGAAATGGAAATTCCTTTCAGTGAATCCAAACATTTCACTATTTCTTTTTCAGGTCTTCAGCATATGAATATTGATAATGTGGAATACGCCTATCAATTAGAAGGTTTTGAAAGCAACTGGAGGTTTATTGGTAAAGAGCATAAGGTTACATTTACAAACCTCGATCCCGGAACCTATAATTTTCTGGTGAAGGCCAGTTCAGATGGAAACTGGAATAATCAACCTACCCAATTGCAAATTAATATTTTACCTCCCTGGTATTTAACTGTCTGGTTCAGGATTTTAATTTCTGTAGTTTCCCTTGTATTAATTGCGGGCATTCTCCTCTACAGGGAAGAGGCGCATAAAAGAAGTAAAAAACGGCTACAGGTGTTAGTTGATGAGCAAAATAAGGAATTGTTGCTAAAAAATGAGGAACTGATATCCTCTCAGGAAGAACTCAATGCACAATTCGAAAAATTAAAGGAAACCCATAACAACCTTAAGGAGACACAGGCGCAGTTAATTCAGTCCGAAAAAATGGCTTCTTTGGGAATTCTCATTGCGGGTGTGGCACATGAAATCAATAATCCGCTTAATTTTATTAATGCCGGTACCATTGCCCTGGAAAAGTATTTTAACCGAAATTTTAGAGAACAAAAAGAGGAGGCTGTACCTTTATTTGAGGTGATAAAAAAAGGAGTGAGCCGGACTGCAGCCATTGTGAAAAGTTTGAATCATTTCTCGAGGCGTAATGACCTGCAAAAGGAAAATTGTGATATTCACCTGATCATTCAAAATTGCCTGATACTTCTAAGAAATCAATTGAAAAACAGGATAGAAGTAGAAAAAAATTACGCAAAGGAAAATCTGGAGATTACTGGAAATGAAGGGAGACTCCATCAGGCCATCTTAAATATACTGGTGAATGCTTATCAGGCCATAGAAGGAAAGGGCAAAATTATGGTGGAAAGCAAGGTACTGGAAAATAATGCCGTTATTTCTTTTAAGGATACCGGATGTGGCATAAAACCTGAAAACCTTTTGGTGATCACGGATCCTTTTTTTACCACCAAAGAAGTGGGCAAAGGAACGGGGCTTGGCCTGGCTATAACCAAAAAGATAATTGAAGAGCACGATGGTATCATAGAATTCCAGTCAAAGGAAAACCAGGGTACCACCGTGATTATAACCTTCCCTATTTAGTTTTTCAATCCTTCCAGCATCCCATAATAAGCTGGTTTTGGTTTCAGATTTTCATCATAGATACAAGGTTTATCTTCGAGATTAAAAAAACCATTAATCCAGGTGTCCCTGTCATTAAATCCCCATAAGGTGATGCCATATTGCTGAGCTTTGGGAACAATCGATTTATACATTTCCACCAGATTGCGATATTTTTCCTTTTGGGCCTCCAGCAATTCATCAGTAATGGTTTCATAAACCTGAATACCTCCTCCCTGGCTGTCATCGTGTTTATTGAAAATAATATCCACTTCAGAAAGATGGATTTTCAAACCTGTTTCTGCACCTTTTTTCAGGGCATAAGCAATCACAGAGTCGGGAATATCCATTCTGATATGCATCTGAAATCCCAGGCCGGTTATGGGGATATTTTTTGCTTTTAGGTCTTCAATCATTTTCAAAGCAGTGTGCAATTTTGCGGTATCTCTTTCAATATTAAAATCATTGTAAAACAAATCGGCATCAGGATCTGCTTCATGAGCATATTGAAAGGCTTTTTCCACATAAGCTTTTCCCAGGGTTTTGTACCAGTAGGTTTCTCTATAACCTCCTCCATGGGTATTCATCACTTCATTTACCACATCCCAGCCGGCAACTTTCCCTTTATATTTTCCTACAAATGTCTGGATATAGTTTTTCATAAATGCATCCAGTTTATCCGGGTCTCCATTTGTTTGTGCTTCTACCCACTCAGGGGTAGCACTGTGCCAAACCAGGGTATGGCCGAAAAGCCTGTGTTGATGAGATTCAGCAAAATTGACCAGTTTATCGACCCTTTCCCAATTGAAGGTTCCATCTTCACGCAATACAGAATGCATTTTCATGTCATTGGTAGCGGTGATGCTATTGAATTGTTCATTGAGAATTTGTCTGGTGGCACTGTCTTGCTGAATTCTGCGAATGCTAATAGCACCTCCTACAGGAAAATCTGCTGCTGTTTTTAAGGAAGTAACCGCTGTGGCTTCCTTTTGATCCGTAATTTGCGCTTTTTCCTGTTTGCAGGAGAAAAAGGTAAACGCAAAAAAAGATATTAAAATCGGGGTAGTAGTTAATTTAAACATAAATAAATAATGATTATAGATTGATTTATAAGAAGTTATCAAAGGTTTTAACTTTTTAGCGTAAATGGAAATGAATACGGATATTTTAGCTATTTGAAAGGAGAAGTCGAGCTGGGGAAATCAATCGAAATTGTACTTATGGTACAGAAAACCCTCCAGGTTTAAAACCAATAAAATGCTGGAGAAGTTGAGGGGTAAACTTTTAAAAATTTGAATAAAAAGGGTAAATTTAGCGGCTCAATAATTTATTGTACCTCACATTTCATTTAAAAAAAATCTAAAATGCCTTGTCCTCGATTTAAATTCAGCCTTCTTTTTATCATCTTTTTTACCTTCTCCAACCTTAAGGGGGAAGATGGTTATCGGTTATGGTTACGGTATAATCCAATTAATAACACAACTTTATTGGAGAGTTATAGGGAAATGTTTGAATCTGTGGAGCTATTAGGGGAAAGTGCGACCATGGATGCCATCCGTAATGAATTAGAAATGGGCCTTGGAGGGTTATTAAGTCAGAAAATTAATTTTGGAGAAAGTGCCAATAAAGGCTTATTGATCATTGGCAACTACGATCAGCATGAGAAGATAAAAGCATTTTTGGAACCTGAAGAGGTAGAGAATTTAGGGGAGGAAGGGTTTGTGATTCGTACCATCCAAAAGGATAATCAAAAATTAATTTTAATAACCGGGTTACAGGATAAGGCTTTATTATATGGCACATTTCACCTGTTAAAATTGCTGCAGACTCAGGAGGATATTTCCGGACTGCATTTTAAAAGTATTCCTAAAATAAAAGTAAGGATGCTAAATCATTGGGATAACCTGGATAGAACGGTGGAAAGGGGCTACGCGGGATTTTCCATTTGGAACTGGCATCAGTTACCAGAATTTATTGATCAGAGGTATATCGATTATGCCAGAGCAAATGCTTCCATTGGGATTAATGGGGTTTCACTTACCAATGTGAATGCCAATGCCTTGATTCTTCGGCCAGATTACCTGGAGAAGGTAAAGGCGCTGGCGGATATATTCCGGGCCTATGGGATAAAAGTTTATTTAACCGCCAGATTCAGTGCGCCAATAGAATTGGGAGGGATGGAAACGGCTGATCCCTTGAATAATGAAGTGCAGCAATGGTGGAATGAAAAAACCAGAGAAATCTATGAGCTGATTCCGGATTTTGGAGGATTTTTAGTGAAAGCAAATTCTGAAGGCCAGCCCGGCCCACAAAATTATGGAAGAACCCATGCCGATGGAGCCAATATGCTGGCAGAAGCCGTAAATCCTTTTGGTGGAATTGTGATGTGGAGGGCATTTGTTTATAGTAATGAAGAGCCTGAAGACCGACATAAACAGGCCAATATGGAGTTTCAGCCGCTTGACGGAAAATTTAAGCAAAACGTGTTGATTCAGGTGAAGAATGGGGCAATTGATTTTCAGCCCCGTGAGCCTTTTCATCCCTTATTTGGGGCGATGAAAAAAACGCCCTTAATGATGGAGTTTCAAATTACCCAGGAATATCTGGGGCAGGGGACCCATTTGGTCTACCTGGGAGGATTTTATAAGGAGGTTTTGGATGCAGATACCTATCAAAGTGGAAAAAATACTACAGTGGCGAAAGTTATTAATGGTGAATTTTTGGATCAACAGGTTACGGCTATGGCAGGAGTTTCGAATATTGGAACCGATCGCAACTGGACAAGTCATACTTTCGGGCAAGCTAACTGGTATGCTTTCGGGCGGTTGGCCTGGGATGATCAGATTAATGAAGAAGAGATTGCCAAAGAATGGATAAAAATGACTTTTAGTAATGATTCTGAAATTGTGAATGCACTTAATAACATGATGCAGGCTTCTCATGAAGCGATGGTTAATTATATGACACCTTTGGGCCTTCACCATATTATGGCTGCCGGGCACCATTATGGTCCGGGTCCCTGGGTAGATTTCATGTCAAGAGCCGATTGGAATTCTACCTATTATCACAAGGCGGACAATGAAGGTATTGGTTTCAACAGAACCCAGTCCGGAAGTGATGCCATCAGTCAGTACCACCCAAAAGTGGCCGAAAAACTTTCCGATTTGGAGAATTGCCCTGAAGAATACCTTCTATGGTTCCATCACGTATCCTGGAATAAGAAAATGGACTCTGGAAATATTTTATGGGATGAGATTTGTTTGAGATATCAAAAAGGGGTGGACCAGGTGGAAGGATTTTTAAACACCTGGAATAAGTTGGAAGGAGAAATTGATAAAGAAAGGTTTTTACATGTAAAATCTTTACTGACCATCCAGTTAAAAGAGGCTAAATGGTGGAGGGATTCCTGCATTGCTTATTTCCAGACTTTTTCAAAATTGCCTATTCCCGAGGGAGTTCCACAACCTGCTAAGAATCTGGACTATTACAAAAGCCTGAGCTTTCCCTATTCTCCAGGCATTCGACCGAGATGGTAATGCAAAATTTTGCTAAAATGAGATCTAAAGGGAGAAATTTGTTTTAAAATAAACATATATTTTATTTTGTTTAAACTATTAAATTCATATTATTATTTTTATAATTTACTTTATATAGTACATAAATTTTAGTTGTAAAAAAATGCTAGGAGAATGATAAAAAAGGAATAATCCTTCCAAGACTCTACTACTACATTTGTTTCTGCACATTGATAATCAAAAACAGAATTATTATGAAAATGAAACTTTTACAGCTTAAGAGGATATATACGCTTATACCTCTTCTTTTTTTCTTATCCATTAATCTACAGGCCCAAAGTACTATTTCTGGTACGGTATCTTCTTCTGACGATGGGGAATTCCTTCCTGGGGTAAGTATCTTAATCAAAGGTACTTCTACTGGTTCGATTACAGATTTGAACGGTAATTTTAAAATTCAAGCCAACACAGGGGACATCTTACAATTCAGTTACATTGGATTTCAATCCTACGAAACTGTAGTAGGGACACAAACCACTCTGGATATAAAATTGTTACCTGATTTAGAGCAGTTGGAGGAAGTTGTAGTGATTGGTTATGGTACCCAAAAGAAAAGTGACTTAACGGGAGCTATTGCCGGAGTTGATTCTGAAGTTATTAATGAAAGAGGGGTTACCAATCCCATTCAGTCACTTCAGGGAAGTATTGCCGGTGTACAAATTACAAATAGTTCGGGTAGAGTAGGAGACGGGTTTGATGTCACGATTAGGGGTAAAAATACCCTGAATTCAGGAGCAACAGAACCTCTTTATGTAGTGGACGGAACAATTGTGGATAACATCGATTTCCTTAATCCACAGGATATTGCCAAAATTGATGTTTTAAAAGATGCATCTTCTGCCGCTATTTATGGCTCCAGGGGTTCAAATGGTGTTTTATTAATCCAGACCAAAGGCGGAGTTCATGTTCCGGAAGGGACTAATATTTCTTTTGAATCTTTTTACGGTTTTAAAGACCCTGCCCGATTGCCCGAAATGATGGGCCTTGAAAAATGGAGAGATTACCATTTATCGGCTTATCTGGCTACAATTAATCCTTCGAAAGTAACTACTCCAGAAGAATTTTATGATGCGGTGGTTTCCCCGGGATCAAACAGAGTTTTAAGAAACAGGTTTGAAACCCTGGATGGATACGACTGGTATGATGGTGTATTGCAATCCGGGAGACAATCCAACAACCACCTTTCTATCAATCACAGGAATGGAGGTTCAGCTTACTCTATCGGTTTGGGTTACCAGAATGAAACTGGAAATATTGAAAACGAATCTCTGGATAAATATACCCTGCGATCAAGCATAGATCAGGAAATAGGGAAAAAGATTAAAACAGGAGGATCTATTTCAGTTTCTTTAAGTAACATACAAAGAGGTAGCCAGGTGGCTATGCGGGAAGCCTTCAGGTTAAACCCATTTTTAAAGCCATGGGACATCGATGAGAATGATCAGGATATTGTAGGTAAATTGTTTCCACAACCTGGAAAACTGACTGATGTGAATGGTGATTTTGTAATAAACAAAACGAGTACATACAATCCGTTGTTGGAAATAGCCAATTCAAAAGATGAGACCAGACAGTGGAATGGTATTGGTAATGTTTACTTACAATATAAGCCAATGGACTGGTTAAGCTTTAAGACATCTTTTTCAGCCGGATTGGAAAATTACAGAAGAGGAAAGTCCTGGGGTGCACAAACCAACACAGGTGTTTCCAATAATAATTTACCTTCTTCTGAAATTGATTATTATGAAAACTTCAACTTTTCATGGGATAATCAAATGGACATTAGCAAAAGGTTTAATGATCATTCCATTAACTTTTTGGCCTTACAAAGTATTTATGTAAACCAGACGGAAACTTCAGGTTTTTCATCTTCGAATCAACCATTTGACACCGAATTCTATAATGTGGGATCAGGTTTACAATCTACTTACAACCTTAATAATTTCTTCTCGAAAAGTCAGCTTTCTTCATATGCCTTAAGACTTAACTATTCATTTAAGGATAAGTACCTGGTTACTTTTTCAAACAGATGGGATGGTTCGTCTTTATTGGCTGAAGGTTATAAATGGAATGCATTTCCCTCGGCTGCTGTAGCCTGGAGAATTAACAATGAGGACTTCCTGGTAAATAGTAAAGCAGTTTCCAATCTGAAATTAAGAGTGAGTTATGGATTTACCGGAAATAATAATGTATCTCCATATTCCACAGTAAATACTTTGGACGTTCAAACTTACTATGACTTCGGTGGAAATGCGGCCAATGGCTGGGTACCTTCATCCATTGCCAACAAGGCATTGACCTGGGAAAAAACCAAAGAAATTAATATCGGTTTGGATTACGGGTTCCTTAATCACAGAATTAATGGTAGCATAGATTACTATAACAGGTTATCTGATGAATTACTGTTAGATCAGACATTGCCTTTGGAAACCGGATTTACCAGTATTGTGGCAAATGCCGGATCGGTTAGGAATTCTGGTGTGGAATTAATGCTGACTACCGTGAATGTTCAGAAAGGACTTGTAAGTTGGGAAACAGTTTTCACTTTCGATAAAAATACAAATAAGATTGAATCCATTTACGGACAATCGGAAAATGACGATATAGGAAATGGCTGGTTCATTGGTGAATCAATCGATGCGCACTACAATTATAAATTCGATGGTATATGGCAGGCTTCAGAAGCAGATTTGGCTGAAGAATATAACCAAACTGAAGGACAGGCCAAAGTGGTGGATATAAATAATGATGGTCAGATCAGCCCTGATGACGACCGAATGATATTAGGTTCATCCAATCCATCATGGTCAGGCGGTATTATTTCCAGATTGAAAGTGAGTAATTTCGATTTCAATTTTACCATCTATGCCAAGCAGGGTGTATATGCCTACAGTAACTTCCATGCGAACTTCGAAGACATGAGAGACAGGGGAAGACAAAAACTAAATGTAGCCGATTGGTATGTTCCTGCGAATGATTATGGTATTCCTGCTCAGGCTTCTAACAGCTATCCTCAACCAAGAAACGGAGGTACTTTTTGGAGAAATAATGGAGTAGGGTATTATAAAGATGCTTCTTATGTAAAAGTGAATAACATCTCTTTAGGTTATACTTTACCACAAAGTGCACTTGAAAAAATCCATGTAAAGCATTTGAGATTTTATGTGAATGTGCTTAACCCATTTGTATTTACAAGCTATACAGGTTGGGATCCGGAATGGGCTGAAGCATCTCTAAACATTGGTCGTGTAAGTAATGTCACTACCCAATTAGGTTTAAGCCTTAAGTTCTAATATTTTATAGCACAATTTCATAAGAAATACAAAATATAAAGAAAATGAAAAAATTAATTTCAATAATAAGTATAGCTTTGATATTGCTTACCAGCTGTGAAGACTTGCTGGATGAGCAAAATAAATCGAATGTAACTGCGGAATCTTTTTATGTAAAAGCAGAGGGTTACGAGTCCCTGGTAAATGCGAATTATGCAGCTTTCAGGGAAGTTTATGGACAAGATCCATGGTTATTTATGGCGGGAACGGATTTATATATGGAGGGCAGAAATCCTGAACCTCAGGGTTTGAGTCAGTATACCGAATTAAATCCTTCTTCAGATGGGGTAGATTATTTGTATAATAAATGTTTTGCAGCCATTCAAAGAGCCAATGCTGCTTTGCATTATGCAGAATTAACAGAACAAACGCCTACACTTCCCCAGCGAAAAGGAGAGGTTAAATTCTTAAGGGCCAATGCTTATTTCTTATTGGTTCAGACTTATGGTGGAGTAAGTTTAATCACCGATCTTGTAGATGAGGCCATCATTGAATTTGACAGGAATTCTGCTGAGGAAATATATGATTTTATTGTAGCTGAATTGGAGGAAGCTGTGGATCTAGTAGAAGATGGCGCTTATTATGGAAGGGTTAATAAAAAGGCAGTTCAAAACTTATTGGCCAAAGTTCATCTGACCAGAGCTTATGAAGCTTTTGCCAAAGGAGATGATTTTTCAAAGGCGGCCAGTTATGCAGATGCCGTAATTGCTGGCCAGTCTTTAAACTTGGCTTTTAATGAAGTCTGGATGCCTGGAAATGAGTTGAATGAAGAAGTTATATTTTCTATTCAATACAGTAGTGGGTCTATAAGTTCTAATCCTTCAGAATTGGGACATCAGCAACAAAACTGGTTTGGTTCTTACTTAGGTGGTTCGGAAGTAGCTGGAGATGCGCCATACAAATCGTATAACCTATGCCCAACCAGATTTGCACTTGATCTGTTTTCGGAAGGTGACCAAAGATGGGAGGGGACTTTCATGACTGAGGTTTATGATAGATATTATGATTATTTTGATGTGGAAGATAAGTCGGGACTTACCGTACAGCATTTTTATGAGCCAGGGTGGTTTACCTTAGCGGATAGTGCTGAATATGTGAGTGCCAATCCTGAAGTAACTTACCATAAATATGGTACGCACGATCCTGAAGGAGGTGATATTACAGGAAACTTTTCTACAATTATTGTAAAGAAATTTGATGACCCATCTTCTGTCTTTTCAAATAATGGATCAAACACCAGGGATTTTATTGTTTCCCGATTAAGTGAAACTTATCTGGTAGCTGCAGAAGCCTATCTGGGTGCAGGGGATCCTGCTACAGGCCTGGCCAGGTTGAACGAAGTAAGAAGAAGAGCAGGTGTTGCCAATGCCACTGCTGCAGATTTCAATTTAGATTATATTTTAGATGAAAGAGCCAGAGAGCTACTCGGAGAATACCACAGATGGTTTGATTTAAAAAGAACCGGAAAACTGGTAGAGCGGGCATCAGCTTATCATCCATTAATTGAATCAGGAGATTTTGCCGGGAATAATGGAGAACTGAAAATTTTGAGACCAATACCTCAAAGGGCACTGGATTTAAATCAAAATAAAGATTTCCCACAAAACCCTGCTTATTAAATAATTGAAGTATTGAATCCTGTTCTGTAACTTAATGGAGAACAGGATTCAAATACAAATTCCCATGGATAATAAATCTACCTTTTCCTTAATCCTCATGCTGATTTTTACCCTCAATATAGATGGTTTAAATGGGCAAAACAGAAAACTGGCTTTTCCCTCAGCAGAAGGTTTTGGGAAATATACTTCAGGTGGCCGGGAAGGAAAGGTCTGGATCATTAAAAACCTGAATGACAGTGGAGCGGGAAGTTTAAGAGAAGCGGTAAATGCAAAAGGTCCCAGAACAATCATTTTTGCAGTTTCAGGAAATATTAAACTGAAATCCACCCTGGAAATAAAACATGGAGATTTAACCATAGCCGGGCAATCAGCTCCGGGTGATGGTATTTGTATTCAGGATTTCCCGGTAGTCATTAAATCAGATAATGTAATTGTACGGTACCTGCGGTTTCGGTTGGGAGATGAAACGGAAATAGAAGATGATGCTTTCAAAGGGAATAAGATCGATCATATTATGATTGACCATTGTTCCATAAGCTGGGCGACTGATGAATGTGCTTCCTTTTATGACAATACATACTTTACCATGCAATGGTGTATTATTTCCGAAAGCCTGAATAACTCGCTACACCACAAAGGAAATCATGGGTATGGCGGAATTTGGGGAGGAATGAAGGCCTCATTTCATCATAATCTACTGGCGCACCATACCAGTAGAAATCCGAGATTACAGGGTGCAAGATACCATAAAAAGCCTGAAGCGGAACTGGCTGATTTTAGAAATAATGTCATTTATAACTGGCAATCCAATAGTGCTTATGCCGGTGAAGAAGGAAATTACAACCTGGTGAATAATTACTATAAGTCAGGCCCTGCTACCAAAGAAAAAGTAAAGTACAGAATACTAAACCCCTATGAACCATTCGGCAATTTTTATGTTGCAAAAAATGTAGTAGAAGGGAATTCTGAAGTTTCAAATGATAATTGGAAAGGGGTAGAAGGAGAATATCCTGAAAGAATTAAAAGAAAAATTCCTTTTGAGGTGGAAAAAGTAAATACCCAATCACCGGAAAAGGCATTTGAGTTTGTTTTAGCAAAAGCCGGCTGTTCTTTAAAAAGAGATGTGGTGGATTTACGAATCATTGAGGAAGTAAAAAAGGGTACCGCCACTTATGGAAATGGTATTATTGATTCCCAACGCGAAGTAGGGGGATGGCCATTGCTAAATAGTACAGTTGCTCCAGCTGATACGGATCAGGATGGAATGCCTGATGAATGGGAAAAAACCAATGGACTTGATCCTAAAAAGGCTTCCGATGCCATCCTGTATAGTCTGGATAAACAATATACCAACCTGGAAAAATATTTAAACGATCTAGTTAGTCAGGAGAATTTGGCTATTAAAAATTAGAAAAATGCGAAAAAAGAACCTTATCAGCACTTTCAGGTGGGGAATTTTCCCTGTCCTGCTCCTTTTTACAGGAATATTGCTCAGTGTGCATCAAAAAGAAGAAATTGATATTCCTAGGAATACAAAATGGTCGGAAAGGATGGCATTGTCCATTATGCTTAGAAACCCGGAACCCTGGCAACTCGATTTCAGGGAAACTCCCAAATGGGAATATACTCAGGGTTTAGTACTTAAATCATTGGAGAAACTTGCAGATGAATCCAAAGACGATAAGTTTCAAAAATATGTGGAGGCTTATGCCGATTTTATGATCAATGAGCAAGGGGAAATCAAAACCTATAACATTCGTGACTTTAATATAGACCGGATAAATCCGGGAAGAATTTTATTCAAATTAAATGAGCAGGGAAAAAGTGAAAAATATGAAATTGCCCTGAAAACCTTAAGAAATCAATTGAAATGGCAGCCCAGAACCACTGAGGGTGCTTTCTGGCATAAATTGCGATATCCATGGCAAATCTGGCTGGATGGGCTGTATATGGGCTCTCCATTTTACGCACAATATGCCCAGGTTTACAATGAACCTGAAGCTTTTGATGACATAGCCAATCAGTTTATAATTTCAGAAAAGCATACAAAAGATAAGGCTACAGGCCTGCTGTACCATGGTTGGGATGAAAGCCACTTGCAGGATTGGGCAAATAAATCTACGGGGACTTCTCTGAATTTTTGGGGAAGAGCAATGGGATGGTATGCCATGGCGCTGGTTGATGTACTGGATTATTTTCCTGAGAACCACCCTAAAAGAGCCGAGATCATTAATATTTTGAAAAGGACTGTGGAGGTAGTCATTCAATATCAGGATAAGGAATCAGGATTGTGGTATCAGGTTTTGGATATGGGAAGCAAGGAAGGGAATTATTTGGAAGCATCAGCCTCTTGTATGTTTGTTTACGCTATTGCCAAAGCTGTCAATAAAGAATATATTGAAGGAAAATATATGAAAAATGCGGAGATGGGCTTTGAAGGAATTTTAAAAGAATTTATTGAAGTTAACGAAGCAAATGGAGAGGTGCATATTCACCAGGTTTGTTCAGTAGCCGGCCTTGGTGGAGATGGAAACCGAAGCGGAACATTTGAATACTACATTAATGAGCCCAAAAGAAGCAATGATACCAAAGCTACCGGGCCTTTTATTCAGGCATGTTTAGAATTAGACAGATAAAATGCTGAAAACTTTCACCTTCAAAAATAACCAAATGAAAATTTCCAAAATGCTTAAAAGCTTTATCTCTCTGATTGTATTTTCTGTTTTAATGGGTTGTGCGTCCAAACAGTACGACAATAAAAACTGGGATCAACTAGAGGCCATCCTTAAGGAGATTAACCCTCCCGTTTTTCCTGATCAGCAATATCTCATTACCGATTTTGGAGCTGTAGGAGATGGCTTAACCAATAGTTCAGATGGGATAAAACGAGCGATTGAATTTTGCCACAGCACAGGAGGCGGAAGAGTAATTGTGCCTAAAGGTAAGTTCCTCTCCGGATCAATTTATTTAAAAAGTAATGTAAACCTGCATTTGGAAGAAGGAGCAGAGATTTTATTCTCCACCAATCCAGATCATTATCTGCCCCTGGTTTATACCAGATGGGAAGGGATAGAATTGATGAATTATTCCTCCTTAATTTATGCTTTCGGAGAAGAGAATATTGCCGTTACAGGTAAAGGTATTCTGAATGGTCAGGCCAATGCTGAAAACTGGTGGAAGTGGAAGGGAAAAAAGGAATATGGTTATGTGGAAGGTGAGCCCAGCCAGTTGGATTCTGGGAACAGAGACAGGCTTTTCGAATTGGCCGATCAGCAGGTTCCGGTGGAGGAGCGAATTTTTGGAAGCGGGTATTTTTTAAGACCCCAATTTATTCAGCCTTATCGATGCAAAAATGTGTTGATTGAAGGAGTAAAAGTAATGAACTCTCCTATGTGGGTACTTAATCCTGTGTTGTGCACTAATGTTACTATTGATGGTGTTACCATTGAAAGCATGGGTCCAAATTCTGATGGCTGCGATCCTGAATCCTGCCAAAATGTGCTCATAAAAAATTGTTATTTTAATACCGGAGATGATTGTATTGCCATTAAATCCGGAAGAAATACAGATGGAAGAAGGGTAAATATTCCAAGTGAAAACATTGTCATTCAAAATTGCAAAATGGCCAATGGGCATGGCGGTGTGGTAATTGGCAGTGAAGCTTCTGGTGGAGTGAGGAATGTTTTTGCGGAAAATTGTACCATGGATAGTCCTTTACTGGATAGGGTTTTAAGAATAAAAACCAGTTCGAAAAGAGGAGGCATTATTGAAAACGTATTTTTAAGAAATATTGAAGTGGGCCAGGTAAAGGAACAGGTGGTGAGGATAAACATGTTTTATGAAGATCCGGGCGATTTTATGCCAACGGTCCGAAACGTGGAAGTGCAAAATATGGTGGTAAAAAATGGAGGGAAAGTAGGTGTTCTGGCAGAAGGTTACGAAGCTTCTCCAATCAGCAATATTAAACTGATTGATTGTGATATTTCAGGAGTTGAAGTGCCATACAAATTATCGAATACTAAAAATATTTCTTTTCAGAATGTAAAAATAAACGGGGAGATCATTCCTGAAAAAGTACAGCAATGATGGTGGACTGGAGATTGGGTAAATTACAGTTTTTTACCATATTATTTATAACCTTGTTGGGCTTTGGGTTTGCTCAGGAAGAAAAGACTGTAATTTACCTTATTGGAGATTCTACATGTGCCGATAAAAACCCTGAAGCTTTTCCGGAAATGGGTTGGGGTACACCATTTAAAACCTTTTTTAATGCTTCAGTCCACATTGAAAACAGGGCCAAAAACGGGAGAAGCACAAAGTCTTTTTTGGAAGAAGGCAGATGGGATGATGTACTCAGCACTTTAAAAAAAGATGATTATGTCTTCATTCAATTTGGACATAATGATGAAGTAAAATCCAAAGTGGGTCGGTATACCACCCCTGAAGAGTTTAAGACAAATCTCAAAAAATATGTAAAGGACAGTCAGGAAAAAAAGGCAAACCCAATCCTGCTAACACCGGTTTCCCGGAGGTCCTTTGAAAATGGTGAGCTTACCGATACCCATCAGCAATATGCGCAGCTAGTTAGAGAAGTGGCACAGGAGGAACAGGTCCCCTTGATTGATATGACCCGAAAATCCATGGATTTACTGGAAAAGTGGGGAGTACAAAAATCTGAATTGTTGTTTCACCATTTGTCACCAGGGGAGCATCCCAATTACCCCAATGGCCGAAAGGACAATACTCATTTTAATGAATTGGGAGCAAGGAAAATGGCTCAACTTGTTTTGCAGGGAGTTCGGGAGCTAAAAATACCTCTTGAAGATCAAATATTGAAAAGATAAATGATTACCACACTTTTTTATTTCGTAATTTTTCTGAATACCAGTTTTTCCGTACAGCCGGATTTTGATTTTATAGTGGCTAAGGATGGAAGTGGTGATTTTCAAACGGTTCAGGCGGCTATTGATGCGGTGCCTCATCTAAGGAAAAACAGAACATTTATCCTGATTAAGGCAGGTGTTTATAAGGAAAAGATGATGGTGCCTACAACCAAAACCAATATTACTTTTATTGGGGAGGGTGCTGATAAAACCTTTTTGACTTATGATGATTTTTCCAGCAGGAAAAACCGGTTTGGAGAAGAAATGGGAACTTCTGGTTCTTCTACGATTTATATTTATGGAGATGGTTTTGAAGCCAGAGATATAGCCTTTGAAAATTCGGCTGGAGAAGTTGGCCAGGCTGTAGCGGTGAGAATAGATGGAGACAAAGTGAAATTTGAAAATTGCCGGTTTCTGGGGAATCAGGATACTTTATATCCCCATGGGAAAAACAGCCGGCAATATTATAAAAACTGCTATATAGAAGGTACAGTCGATTTTATTTTCGGATGGTCCACGGCCTTCTTTGAAGATTGCGAAATTTATTGCAAAAGGAAGGGATATGTCACTGCGGCCTCAACTGAGGAGCACCGACCATTTGGATTCGTTTTTTATAATTGTAAGATTAGTGGTTCGGCAGATAAAGGAAGTGTGTTTTTGGGCCGTCCATGGCGTCCGTTTGCCAAAACAGTTTTCATAAACTGTGAACTTTCCGATATCATTCATCCTGAAGGATGGGACCCATGGGGTTCCGAGGAGAAAAAGAAAACTGCTAATTATGCAGAATACAATAATCATGGAGAAGGATTTCATCCTGACAAGCGGGTCAGTTGGTCGAAACTGCTGACTCAGGAAGAAGCTGAAAAATATTCAAGAGAAAATGTTTTAGGAGATTGGAATCCGGTTGAGTGAAAAGCAAAGGAACCGAAATTTTTCATTCAGGATTGTGCTTTGAAATATTCTGTAGGAGAAATACCCTCCTCCTTTTTAAAAGCCCGGGTAAAAGAATTTGGAAGATCATATCCTACCATATAGGCAATTTCAGAGATGGTGAACTTGTCTTGTTCCAGGAGTTGTTTTGCCCTTTTTATCCGAAATGCCCGTAATAATTCTACTGGTTTTTTCCCGGTAAGTTGTTTGGTTTTTCGAATGAATTGGATGTGGGTTTTGTTCAATAATTCACACAACTTATTGATATCAAAGGCGGGGTCTTCAATATGCTCTTCCATCAATTCTGCCAAGCGGTTCAGGAATTTTTCATCCTCAGAAATTACAGAAACTTCTCTGGGATCAATAGAGAAATTCTTGTTAAATTTTTCTTTAAGTTTCAGTCGTTGTTCCAGTAATTTTTCAATTCTTACAATAAGTAATTTAGTATTAAATGGTTTGGTAATGTAGGCATCAGCTCCATGTTCGTAACCTTCAATTTCATTTTCCTCCATCACCCTGGCTGTAAGTAAAATAACCGGAATATGACTGGTTTCAAAGTTGGTTTTGATATGATCACAAAAACTCAGACCATCCATCCCCGGCATCATGACATCACTCACGATCAGATCTATATCATGATTTTTACAAACTTCAATTGCCTCATTTCCCTCAGAAGCTTCATAATATTGATAGTGCTGACTCAATATTCCCTTCAGGTACAATCGCATATCCTTATTATCCTCTACCAATAAAATATTGTGATTTGATTGAATAGATAATTCAGGCTCGGGTTTACTTTCACTGTGTTCATAATAATTTTCATTCCAGGATAAAACTTCTTTTGTTTCTTCGGGTTCCAAAAATGTAGGTAGAAGAATGCTGAAAGTAGTACCTTTTCCCGGAGCGCTTTTCACTTCAATTTTACCATGAAGAAATTCTACTAACTCTTTAATGTAGGACAGACCAATCCCTGATCCTTCATTTTGATTGAATTTTTTGGCATCAAAAGTCTGATAGTACCTTCGGAAAATCAGATCCAGTTGTGCTTTTTCTATTCCTTTTCCCGAATCAATTACTTCTATGGCTACGAACTCCTTTTCCTCCTCAGTTTTCTGAAAGATTTTAATCCAAATTTCTCCACCATTGGGGGTAAACTTGAAAGCATTGGATAAAAGATTAAACAGGATCTTTTCCAGCTTATCGGAATCAAAATAAATATCGAGATACTGGGGTTCATGGCATATTTTAAACCTAATTTCCTTTTGGTAGGCCAGGTTATTAAACTGCTTCTTTAGCATTTTGATAAAGGATATGACATCGCCCTTTTGCAAGTTGAGGTCAATGATTCCTTTTTCCATTTTTCGGAAATCCAGCAATTGATTAATTAGTTGCTTTAGCCGGAAGGTATTTCGGTTAATGATTTCATACAAATTAGTCTTTTCGGTTTCGGGTAACCGCTCATGAATCAGGCGCTCTGTAGGTCCCTGAATTAAAGTAAGTGGAGTCCGGAATTCATGGGTTATATTGGTGAAAAATTTAATTTTGGTTTTGGAAAGCACATCAATTTCCTTCACCATTTTTTCCAGGGTATTTTTCTGGGCGGCTATTTCATGGTTCTGATTTTCCAATTGCTGGTTGGTTTCTTCCAACTCCGTCTGGTGTTCAATAATTTTGGTATTTTGCTCTTCAATTTGTTGGTTTTTGTCTTTTAGCTCGTGATTTATCTCATTTAAAGATAGGTTTAAAGCTTCTAAAGAACTGTTCTTTTTAATGATTTTTATACTCAGATAGATTAAAACAACGGTAAATGCAAAAATGGTGATCAGGAACCAGGGCTGAAGGTAAATAGGTGCCAATACCTGGAAATTGATGGTAGCAGGAGTAGGATCTACATTAAAGTCAGTATCTCTGGCTCTTACCTGAAGCCGGTATTCTCCAGGGTCCAGTCCGGTAAAGACATGGTTTTTCCCCTTTTGAAAGGTGGACCATTCCCCATCGTTCAACTTATAGGAATAGCTTAATTGCGCTTTATCCGTATAATTCATGAAATCTTCTGCCTGCCAGCTAATGGTGGTATTTCCAGAACTTTGAACTTCCTCATTAAAAAAAGAAATCACCGTATTTGGAGGAAAAGTGTCCGACTGATACCGGTAGGTTATGAAATTCCTGGAAGCCTCGGGAGAATCATAAGAGTTATTAAAAGCACGTCTTTTCCACTCTCTTGTTGATTTATTGATCCAGATATTATCCTCTTTATCTGTCTTAATTTCCCCACCTTCATTTGACATATTCATGGCTGGTGGAAAAATATTGGATATCCAGTCCTGGCCGTTAAATGCACTAATGGAATTTTCCGTCACTGCCAGCAGGTAATTTTTAGAATTTTTCGCCAGACTAATAATGGTATTGCTTTCCAGCCCGTCATTTATATCATAATTTGTCCATTTCTCGCCATCATAAATAAAAATCCCATAAAATCGGGACCCTACATATAAATTATATTGCGTGTCACTGAAGACAATATTCACAAACTGGCGTAATGAAAGGTCTTCCTGGTTTGCCCAAATCTGATGGTTAAAGCTATAAAGATAACTTCCCCCAATCCATATTCTGCCGTCTGGAGATTGGGCTATTCCATAGGCATTGGATTGTTGTAACCCGTTTTGTTTGTATTGATGAAAAACCCAATCCAGTTTTCCTGAAGATGGCTTTTTCAACATAAGAATCCCTCCAAGGTGACCCTTTTGCGGATCCCGGTCTACACTTCCTCCAAACCAAAGTCCTCCATCTTTATCTTCGAAAACAGCTCTGTAGTCAATTCCCCATGACAAATAAGAATGCAGTTGTTTTTCCCATTTCCCATTTTTTAAAAAAGCTGTTGCAGCAACTCCCTGGTGGCTGCCAGCCGCCCAAATTTGCCCATCTTTAGTAGAAATGAGACTTACCGGAGCATCAATTAACCCATCATCAGTTCTAAAAATTTTCCATTCACCTTCCTTTTCTTTTACCACCGAACCATTCGTAGTGATGAACCATTTTGAGCCATCTCCGGATTCACATTGAAAATTCAGACCCGGAAAGCTTTCCCATTTTCTTTCCGACAAATCCATTAAAATGATTTTTGATTGTAAACCTGTAATCCAGATTCTTTCATTTTGGGTGGGAAAAACGGTAATTTTCGAAGCGGGAATATTATAGGCTGGTGAGGCATATCTTTTCCACTTTCTGCCATCGAAAACAAATAATTTGCTCAAACCCCCAACCCATATCGTTCCATCAGTACTTTCTGTGATGCTTACATTATAATCATCCCCTCCAAATTGCTGATGGAGGCTAAAGTATTTCCAGTTGTTTTCTTTTATGTGATAAATCCCTTTTTTAGTGGACTGATTGATGATCCAGATTTCATTTTTGGAAGATATCATCATTTTCTGATCTTCTCCCAAGAGATATCCATTTTGGTCTGAGAAAAGGTTGAAACTTTCTAATTCCGGATTAGCAAGTTCTGTTTTAGAAAATTCCAGAATTTTTCCATGTCCATCAAAAGTAAGGGCTACCCAGAGCTTTCCATCAGGTTTTTCCAGTACATCAGAAATGTTGGTAAATGTACCATCTTCCAAAATGTTTGAGGGAATTTTCACAAAATTGCTAATGGGAAGATTTTCCAGCAAAGCGTTACCTTTATCCTCATTGGAAACAAAAATTAACATTTCCTCTTTGAAGAGCAATAAGCCATCTGTAAGGGAGATTGCCAGTGTTCCATCCTGCAATTCTTTAAAGGACTGAATGGCGAAATCGTAAGGAGTTTTGGTCTGTATAATGGGTAGGAATCGATTTCCTTTTTTTATATAAATCCCGGAAGAAGTTCCTACATAAATCTGGTTATTTTTTCCTTTTAAAAGATGACTTACCTGTCCGTCAGGCAAGCCATTTTTCCGGGAAAATACCTGATAGGAATAACCATCATATTTAATAATTCCATTGTTTATACCAAACCAGTTATCCCCATTTTCATCTAAAAGATAAGAATGAACTCCCTTTCCATCGAAATAGTCGAAGTGTGTAAATCGCCATGGTTCAGAAAAAGGATCAGCTGAGGCAGGAGTGTAGTTCCGCTGAGCCAATCCATCTTTTGAAAAAGCACAAATAAAAAATACTATATAGAGAATTGCTTTTGGCATTTAATAAAATTCTGTTAACGCAAAAATAGCTTAAAAACAGGAAAGTCTGGAGGGCTATCTGCTGGCCTTGGTTAAGGCAATATAATAAGATTTCTACCTCAAAAACAAGGGTGTTTCATAATAGAAGCATAAAAAATGGCCTAAGTAGGTTTATTATTTTTCACATATTCTGAAGGGGTGAGGGCAAATTCTTTTTTAAAACATTCCCGGAAGTATTTTAGATCGGTGAACCCAACTTCATAGGTAATTTCTGAAACGTTGTATCTTCCGGATTTCAGTAATTGTGCCGCTCGTTTTAATCTTATGGATCGAATAAAAGCTACCGCTGTCATACCTGTGCAGGCTTTTATTTTTTTATTGAGTAGCGTTTGCCCAATATTATAATGTTCGGAAAGTCGCTGAACGGAAAAATCATCCACTGAAATATTTTCTTCTATTATTTCAATGATCTCCTTTAGAAATTTTTCATCCAGTTTGGTAAAGGCCACATGTTTGATATCCACGTTGGTGCTCGACCGGAATTTTTCCCTTAATTTTATCCTGGAATTGATCAAACCGTTCAACCGAGATGCCAATACATCAATGTTAAATGGTTTGGAAACATAATCATCAGCACCTAAATCAAAACCCTTTATCTGGTTGTCAGGAGAATTTTTGGCTGTCAGTAAAATGACAGGAATGTGGCTAATTTCCGGGTCCGTTTTGAGTCTGTAGCAAAATTCGAAGCCATCCATTTCCGGCATCATGACATCACAAACAATTATATCAGGTGAAACTTCTTTGCTTCTCTCCAAACCGATTTTTCCATTTTCGGCTTCAAACAAATTGTAATCTCTGGAAAATTCAAATTTTAAAAGGTTTCTGATATCCTGGTTATCATCAATAATTAAAAGTTTTTTATGATGGCCGTTTGATTTTCTTTTCAATTCTTTTTCTGTCCAATCCATGTCCAAATTGCCAGAGTTATCTTCCAATAGCTGGCTTCCATTTTCCTTAGGTTTAATCAGGAAAGATTCTTCGGAAACATCCAGAATTTCCAAATGATTATAGGCTTCAAAATTATAGGGCAGATTGATGGTAAACTTTGTTCCCTGATTTAATTTACTCTCACAGGTAATCTCTCCATGGTGAAGCTCTACCAGTCCTTTTACAAAGGAAAGACCTATTCCTGTTCCTCTCGGATGCCTGTCCTTTATCTCTATTTGATAAAACCTTTCGAAAATATGGGGAATGGCATCTTCCGGTATACCTATTCCGTTGTCTTTAATTTCAATGGATATTGTTTTGTCTTTCAGGTGTTCAATCAGATTGAGTTCTATTGAACCTTTTTCTGGGGTAAATTTTAAGGCATTTGATAAAATATTATAAAGCATTTTTTCTACTTTATCTTCATCAAGCCAGAATTCTTCACTTTCAATCCTGTGTTGAAACTGGAGAATGATGTTTTTTTCCCTGGATATACTTCGGAAGGATTCCAATATGTTGTTGCACACTTTAATGATATCCGTTTTGCCTACTTTCAGGTCAAGTTGACTTTGTTCAATCTTCCTGAAATCAAGCAATTGATTAATCAGCCTCATCAGAATATTGGCATTTTTATGCATCATTTCCAATAGGTCTTTTCTGGAACCAGGATTCAAATTAGCTTTTCTCAGCTGCTCCAGAGGACCAAGGATCAAGGTAAGTGGAGTCCGGAATTCATGGGTAATATTGGTAAAAAACTTCAATTTCAAATTGCTGAGTTCCTCAATCTTTTCCTTTTCAAAATGTTCAAGCAATAACTTATTTTTCTCCTGAATTCCAATAATTGAATATTTTCGAAAGAAAAACAGGATAACCAATGCCATTAACAGGTAAAAAATATAGGCATAAATTGTCATCCAAAAGGGAGTTTTGATTACAACTTTTAGCTGTGCAATGGTGGGTTTAAAATCATTGGAGGGCTGATCGTATTTTACCGTAAAAAGGTATTCCCCCGGAGGGATGTTATTATAAGAGGCTATCCTGTTGAAAGATTCGCTTATATTCCAGTCCTCATCAAACCCTTCCAGTTTGTAGGCATATTTGCTTTTCGACTGGTTGACATAATTTAATCCAACAAATCCTATGGCAAAACGTCTCTCATTGTAATTCAATTCAATTTTATTGGTATGATTCAACGATTTGGTCAGTAATTTCCTCCCGTTTACATCCTCCCCGATTTTAATTTTATCGTTAAAAAGATAGAAATCCGTAAGTACAATTGGAGCTCCCGATACTTCACGTGTAATTTCCTCGGGATAAAATGCATTTAATCCATTTACTCCACCAAATAGCATTTCTCCATCTTTTCTTTTAAAACAAGCCAATTCACCAAATTCATAATCCTGAATGCCATCAGCCAAATCAAAATTTTTAATATCCCTGGTCTTTGGATTAAACCTGGTGAGTCCTTTGTTACTAGAAATCCATAGATTTTGCCCGTCATCCTCCAGAATACCCTTTATCGCATTATTGGGAAGTCCATTTTTAACTGTAATCGATTCAAAAGTATCCCGATCGGGCCGGTTTCCTTTGATGACTCTATTCAGGCCACCTCCCATAGTTCCCACCCAGATTTCACCTGTGGAACTCTCGAATAAGGGTAATATATAATTGTGAGAAATAGAAGTTGTATCTGCAATGGAGTGGGTATAATGGATAAAATCGGGATTTTCCTTTTCTTGTTCTGAAGGAATTAATTTATTTAAACCCATATCTGTTCCTATCCAGATATTTCCCTCCCTGTCTTTCAAAATAGTTCGAATAATATTGGAAGATAACGACCTTGGATTTCCTGCTTGTTTGATATAGTGTGCGGAAGAAATGACATTATTCAAACTATCCAAAGTAAGTTTGAACAAACCGTGGTTATAAGTGCCAACCCATAAAATGCCAGTAGAATCATAGCTGAAATTAAAAACCAGACCGGCTACTTCATCATTTATGGGCTTCAAATTAAGCTCATTTAAATTTTTAGTGAGGTCAATCTGATTCAAAAAGGTGGGGTAACCATTTCCCACCCAGAGTTTTGGTTTCTTTCCACCAGTTTCCACAATGGAATACACAAAATTATCCTGATTTGCTCCGGGATGAATATCCTTCTTTTGAAATCCGTTATTATAATTTTTTGCATCAGATTTTGATAAAAAATACATTCCTGCACCTTCGGTCCCAACCCAGAGGTTTGTCTGGCTATCTTCGTAAATAAAACGCAAATTAGCCGTTCCCAAACTTCCGGGACGGTTATTCTTATTATAATGCCTGAATTTAGGGGCGTTAGGATTATAAAGATTTAATCCACCTCCCTGAGTACCAATCCAGATTACCCCCAATCTGTCTATATAAATATCGGTAAGCATATCCTTACTGATAGAGGTATCATCCGACCAGTCATGCATATAAAAGGTGGTATTATAATGATTTTCGGAGGGAGTTAGCCTGGCAAGTCCTCTGTTGGTTGTTCCCCAAATTTCGCCATTCAGATCCACCACAAATCTTTTTAAAACAATGCGATCAAGCGCCAATATTTTCCGGGATGGAATGCCCTGGTTATTTATATTAATTTTATACAGACCGAAATTATTAAATACAATTCCATCAGGGACTTCATATATGTCCATTACATCTCCTCCGGATTTCAGGCTTAAAAACTCTGGATTATTTACCGCTATATTTTTTGCCGGAAGCATTCTTAAACCATATCCGGTTCCTATCCAAAGGTTACCGTGTTTATCGCTCAGGATATGTTTAATTCTTAAATTTTTATTTTTTCCGACCTTAACTGGAGAATTGAGAAATTTTTCAGATTTAAAATTTCCTTTTGCCTTGGAATCGATTTTTAGTCGGTTTAAGCCATATTCCGTTCCTGCCCATAAATCACCATTTTTGTCTATTTCAATGGAAACAATTCTGTTATCTGTTAAAAAATCTGGATTTTGGGCGGTATTTCCATAGTTGGCAAATGTTTCTGTTTCCCGATCGAATCTATATAATCCTCTATCATCTGTGCCTATCCACAAATTGCCAAATTTGTCCTCCTCTATGCAGGAAACCAGATTGGAACTTAAACTGGTGGAATCTCCCACTCTGTTTCTGTAGATGGTAAAATCATGTCCATTATACCGGTTCAGACCATCATAGGTGCCCAGCCAGATAAAACCCTGGCTGTCCTGGAAAATACACCTGATATTGTTCTGTGAAAGCCCATCCTGAGAGGTGATCTTTTGAAATGTGATGTCAATATTCTGGGAAAATACATTTGTAGAAACAGAAATGAAAAGTAACAGCAATACCATGGAGAGGCTTTTGAACCACCTATCAGCTAAATTTAGATTAAGATTTGTTTTACCTACAATCATTTTCATTTCACCTTACCTTCTTAGGAATCACATCAAAAAGTATTACTTCAGTTAAAGTAATTGCTTGTACACAATTCAATGAAATCAATAGTGCTTTAACTGTTTGATAATGAGCGGGTATTTCTCAATATACATTAGTTCTACTACTTATTGTTATTCAAATAGTTATAATTGAATTCAAAGTAGAAATAAAATTAAATAAATAGGCTGGCAATTGCCTTAGTTGTAAATGGATAATTTAGGGAAAACCTTTACATTCCCCCTATTTCTCATTCCCTGAAAAATAATATTTCCACCTGTCTATCCATTTAATTTTTTAAATCGATTTTTGTTTGGTCAAAATAACCGGTTTGAAAAATACCACCCTTATTTCACAAAATTTACCACCCGTGCGGAAATCCGGGGGGTAAATCTCACAATTGTAGATTTACCCCAAACAGAATTTACCCCCTGTTTTTGTGAAAATATGCCCCTGCCTTTCTATCAGTTATTCCCATACATTTGAAAAGTTCATCATTTCTGCAGAAACCTGAGCTAATCACCCGACTGACTTTAGTGAATTTAAAGTTAAAGGAAGTTTTGGAGCGGTATGGAAATACCGGTCCGGATAATAATTCTTTATTAATTAAAAATAGGAAAATGAAAAAACGACTACAATTAATGCTGTCTCTGGCATTTATGCTAGCTATCCCATTGCACCTGTTTGCTCAGGAGAGAGTAATTACAGGAACAGTAAACGCCACCGATGAAGATTTACCCTTACCCGGAGTCTCGATCATCAAAAAAGGAACAAACGAAGGAACAACCACTGATGTTAATGGCAGATTTTCCTTAATGGTAGATGCAAGTGATGTGCTTGTGTTCAGCTATGTGGGTTATAATACTTTGGAAAGAGAGGTAGGTTCAATGACAAAAATGGATATTGAATTGGAACCAGATCTCAAGGCACTTGAAGAAGTGGTGGTAATTGGATATGGCACTCAAAAGAAAAAAGAACTGACCGGAGCGGTGGGGAATATCAAAGGAGAAGAGATGCAAAAATTTGCTTCTGCCAAATTTGTGGATGCCTTGCAGGGTCAGCTGGCTGGAGTAAATGTTCAGGCAAGTTCAGGGCAACCCGGTTCCGAAGCCAATATCCAGATCAGGGGCTTGGGTTCACTTTCTTCCGGAGCTTCAGGGCCTCTTTTCGTAGTTGATGGTGTTCCTTTAGAAGGCCAACCTAATTTAAGTTCAAATGAAATTGAATCTGTGGATGTATTAAAAGATGCTGCTTCGGCTTCTATTTATGGTACAAGAGCTTCAAACGGAGTAATTCTGATTACCACCAAAAGAGGGAAAGCGGGGACCATGAAGGTTAACCTTAATGCCTACTATGGAGTGCAGAAAATTACATCTAATCTGCCGCTGGCCAATACTCCTGATGCCCTTTATATCAACTATCTGGAACAAATTTCGAAGGGAGAAACTAATATTTGGAATCCCCTTGATCAAAATCCAAATGGTTTGTATTACGATACAGACTGGGTAGGTGACCTGACGGTAGATAATGCACCAATTCAAAACTATAACTTAGGAGTTTCCGGGGGTAAAGAAGATTTAACCTACAATGTGACGGCAGATTACTTTAGTCAGGATGGATCAGTGGTCAATTCTTTATTTGACAGATTTTCTTTAAGAGGTAACACTACATTTAAGAAGAAACGATTTTCCATGAATACCAATCTGGGCATTAACATTACCAATAAGGATAATGCACCCTGGGGCATTTATGAATCGGCTATTAAATTACCACCTTACCAGAAAGGCCTGGGCGATGATAATATCCTTTTGGTGGAAGGTTCCAACCCTGATAACCTGGGTAATATGGAGCGAAAGCTGAGAAGTACCAACAATGAAAAAGGAAATGGATTTAATGGTAATATTGACCTGAAATATGAGGTATTAAAAGGTCTTACAGTAATGGCAAGAGTGGGTGGAAATATTGGAAATACATTTATTAAACAACATGATCCCAAATTTGAATTGGTGGATTTAAATGGTGACCCTGTAAATGGGGGGACAGAATTCGCTACTTTAAAAAACAGACAGACCTACTTTCAAAAATGGATTGCGGAGTTTACGGCCACTTATCAGAAAAAATTTGGAGAACATTCTGTAACTGGGCTGGTAGGATATTCCAAGGAACAATCTCAATATAATTGGTTTGAAGCATCGAAAAACAAATTTCTAAGTAATGATATTCAGGTACTTGGTGGTGGAGCAGAAGTGAAAAGTGCAGATGGAAGAAATACAACTTCCTCCATTACGGGGCTATTTGGAAGGGTTTTATACAACTATAAATCCAAATACCTGTTGAGTGCCGTGTTGAGGCATGATGGTTCTTCCAGGTTTGGTTCCAATAACAGATACGCAGATTTCCCTTCAGTTTCTGCAGGTTGGGTAATTTCGGAAGAGCCTTATTTCCGAAATTCTGGAATTGGTGGAGTGATTGAGTTATTTAAGATCAGAGCGGGATATGGTACTGCCGGAAACCAAAGAATTGGGGATTACAGGTATGATGTTTTCGTGGCCAATAACATTGATTACATTCTGGGAAGAGGAGATCAGCAGGTGATTAATGGAGCTATTCAAACAAATTATGGAAACCCTGATTTGCAATGGGAAACTACCATACAAAGAAATATTGGAACAGATATTAACTTCTTTGGAGGAAGAATGGATTTTTCATTTGATTACTACCATACCAATAAGGAAAACATGTTGCTGGATGTGATTTTTGCACCTTCAGCTGGAAATAGCGGGCAGTCCGTTCCATTCAATGTGGGTAATATGTACAATAAGGGAATTGAAATTGCCCTTGGTTACAAGAAAAGTTTTGGTGACTTTAACTTCAGTATTTCTGGTGTATTTACCAGAAACCGAAATGAAGTAACGAAACTCTCCAATCCTGATGACCAAATTACCGGGGGTATTCCATTAGTGGAAAGGGCCGGAAAGTCTGAACCAACCACATTCGTGAAACAAGGTTACCCGGCAGGTTCATTCTTTCTCATTCCCACAGATGGGGTAATTAAAACTGAAGAAGAGCTGAGTGCCTACCAGAATGTGGTTTCCGATGCCAGAATTGGGGATTTGAGATATGTGGATGTAAATAATGACAGTACCATTTCCGATGATGACAGGATTTATATGGGCAGTGGTATGCCAAGCTGGGAAGCTGGCCTGAACCTGAATGCGAGTTACAAAGGATTGGACTTTTCGCTTCAGCTTTATGGCACTTATGGGAATAAAATATACAATGGGCCAAAGTTATGGGCTTATTCCACCAAAAGACACCAGGATCTGGTATATGCCTGGAGTCCTGAAAATCCAACCTCAGATATTCCTACTCCAAGACCTGTAATCGAACATAACAATACCAGGTCACTCAGTGATTACTTTATTGAAGATGGTTCTTACCTGAGGGTAAGAAATGTTCAACTGGGTTATGCTTTACCAGATAATCTGCTGGAAAAAATTCATGTGGAACGGTTTAGAATCTATGTTGCTGCTCAAAATCCACTGACCTTCACAAAATATGAAGGGTTTGATCCTGAGGTTGGAAATGACGGATTATTCTACAGAGGAGTGGACAGAGCCAACTATCCGGTTTCTGCTCAGTACAGAATGGGTATCCAGTTAGGATTCTAAAAAACAAGTTTTAAAGATAATCCAATGTGAAAATTAAAAGTATAATGAAAATGAAATATAGATATATAATTTTCCCTTTATTGTCATTTTTTCTGGTCATTACCTCATGCAATGATCCCGAATTCCTGACAGAAAATAATCCTAATGATTTCACTGCTTCGGCATTTTGGAAAACTGATGCACACGCAATGAATGGCATTATGTCTACCTATGGAGCATTACAACTCAGTAATGTAATGGGTGGAAGTGGTTCTACCAGTATGTTGGTAAGAACAGATTTGGCCAAACCTAATCCCTGGAATAGCGGAGCAAAAGCCCTCAATGATTTTTCTTTTAATGAAAGTACGGGATTTGTCAACGGTAAGTGGAAGGATTTGTATGTGGGGGTTTTCAGGGCAAATCAGGTCATTAAAAATGTTCCGGATATCATCATGGATGACACCCAGAAAGAACAAATTCTGGGAGAAGCTTACTTCCTAAGAGGCCTGTTCAATTTCTGGCTGGCGGTAACTTATAATAATGGGGCTATTGTTTTACATACAGAAGTTCCCTCAATTGACAAAGTTGAAAAAGGGCTTTCTTCTAAGGAAGAGGTTTATGCGGCCATCATTAGTGATTTTGAAATGGCAAAATCTCTTTTACCAGAAAAATGGCCTGAAGAACAATTGGGAAGAGCTACATGGGGTGCGGCTACTGCGCTTTTGGGAAAAGTTCATCTTTATCAGGAAAACTGGGGAGAAGCTGCAAATAACTTTAAGGAAATAATTGACAGACCGGATTTATACCAATTGGTAAATATTGAAGATAATTTTGGAATTGAAAATGAATTCAATGCAGAATCAATTTTTGAAGTGGCCTTTTCAGATGCTGTGAAAACAGGTGCTTCGGGTTATACTGTGGATGGCCCAAATGGTTCTGAAGCGACTACAAGACCAAGGGTTCTGGCACCAGGTTTTGCCGGAGGGTGGAGAGTGGAAATTCCTACGCTTTGGGCCATTGAAATGTACAAAAACGATCCTATCGATCCAAGTGATCCAAGAAATGTGGGTCGAACCTACTCTTTAAGATCTGCTGCTTCAATCGCTTTTCAGGGAGATGAATTGCCATTCTATACCAAGGAACATGGTGAAATAAACTGGGAAACCGGAAATCTTAAAACCCAGGGATATATCCGAAAGTTTCAGAACTGGCAAAATGAAAGCGAAGATAAAACCCTTACCCGGTCCGGGATTAATGAGCGGATTGTAAGACTTGCAGATGTTTATTTAATGTATGCAGAAGCCGTACTGGAAAGAGATGGAGATGGTGGAGTACAAACGGCCATTGACTATATCAATCTGGTTAGAAAGCGTTCGGCAGTTTTGCCATTAGTGGCTTCCTCTTATAATAAAACTACATTAATGACCCACCTCATTAAGGTAGAAAGAGCTTTAGAATTTGCTTTTGAAGGGCACAATATCCGGTATCACGATATCCGAAGAAAAGGAATGGCTAAGGGAATTTTTGAGGAAATTGCTGCCACTGACTTCGAACTGGAAGGAGCCATTGTAAAAGATTTTGAATTGGCTGCTCAAAATTACGGTCCGGATAAGGAGTTTTTCCCTATCCCCAATTCTGAAGTATTAGGTAATGAAAATTTGGAAAATAGTGGGGATTAACCTGCTCAAAATTATCAGGTATAGCCTGAGCAACCAATTTCTAAATTTAAAAAGATCAAACAAATGAATATACATAAATTATTATTAGCCTTGTTCGGATTTACATTAATCCTGGGCTGTGAAGAGGAGTATATTGCTCCAACTCAGTTCGCACATCCGGTGATTACCACTACTCAAACCACCGTGAACATCAATGGAGATATTTCTTTTGCCGATATCGGTCAGGGAGCCATTACCAGAAAATGGTCTTTTCCTGAAGGTGCGGTGGATATCCTGAATTCAGAAAATGATTTGGAATCTTCAGAAAAAATTGTTCATGCTATTTTCCTGAAACCAGGTGATTACGAAGTAAATTTTAAAGCTGATTATGTGGTAGATTCTGTGAAAATGGATAGTGCCATTGTGGTAACTGTTTTGGATTCTATTACGGCAAAATTTACTTCTGATATCACACAAGTGGAGGCAGGGGAGTTTGTGAGCTTCACAGACCAGAGTACAGGAACTCCCGATCAGTGGACCTGGAATTTTGAAGGTGCGGAACCTGCCACTTCAAATGAACAAAATCCCAGTGTGAAGTATAAAGCATTAGGTAAATTCGGAGTAACATTGGTGGCTTTCAGAGATGAACCCTGGGGAAGAGATACCGTAACTGTGGAAAAATTAATTGAAGTCATTCCTTCTACTAAACCTGTTACGCTGGATAAAGTTGCTGAAAACGAAAATGATGAGATTGAACTTTATTTCAGCCGGGAAATCGATGCGCTCTCTGTAAATAAAGCTGATTTTTCGGTTAGTTTCAATGGAAACCCTGCTGAAGTTTCAGAAGCATTTGTAAATCCGGACGATAAAACAATAGTAGTGGTGAAAACTACTGAAATGATAAAAAACTCATATGAGGTTTTAATTTCCTACACCAAAGGGGCATTAAAAACCACAGATTTTGTGGAAGCAGATGCCTTTACAGATGCAATCGCAGAAAACTATATCATTAATCTGGTACCGGAAAATGCAGGTTTTGAAACAGGGGATGAAACTGGATGGAATGGCTGGGGCGATGGCTCACATGAAGTAAGCGAAGCAGCCGCACATAGCGGGAAATTTGGAATGCATATTACAAGGGGAGCGGCAGATTATAGTGTTGGAACGGGTGACGGAGGAGACATTGAATTAAAAGCAGGTGTAAAATATAGAATTACCTTCTGGACGAAAACCATTACTGGAGATAACCTTTGGCATTTTTGCAGTATGAACAAAAAAGACCCGTGGGGAACCCTGGGACAGCAATGGTATCCAACCAATGCGGAATGGGGTAAAGTGGTGAAAGATGTAAATGGGGAAGACTGGAGCGATGCTTATTTTATAAATGTGTTGAGAGCAACCGGAGAATTTTATCTTGATGATGTAAAAGTATTTGAATTGGAGGAGTAATTTTTCACTTTAAAAAACCCGGGTGTTTTCTAATAGGCACCCGGGTTTTGTCATTCAGGATATTTTGAAGTATTCGATGCCCATCAATTTTTTGGGCACAACCCAGTTTTTGATTTCCCATAAACCCAATTACCTTGAGAACCAGAGTCAGACTATCCGATTTAGCCTATGAGCTTGATGTTTCTCCATCTACCATTTCGAGGGCACTGAGTGGAGATCCCAGGATCAGCCACAAAACCAGAAGTGCAGCATCTGAGTTAGCTAAAAGATGGGGTTATATACCCAATGCTTTTGCAGTTAATCTCCTTAAAAAGAAATCCAATAATATAGGGCTGATCTTGCCGGAATTTACCAATCCATATTTTTCTAATGTGCTTTTAGGAATTGATAAGGTGATCAATGAAAATGATTTACATTTGCTGATCAATACCCACAACGGAGATTATGAAAAGGAAATAAAAGCTTCCAGAGTGTTAAATAGCTTAATGATCGATGGCTTGCTGGTGGCATATGCCAGAAATACCAGTGATTTCCAACATTATGAAAATATTATTTATAGCGGAGTTCCCATTGTATTTTTTGATCGATTGTGCGAAGATATCGAAGCCTCCTATGTAATTACTGATGATTTTCAGGGGGCACAGGATGCCATGAATCATTTTATTCAGTCTGGATGTAAAAAAATAGCTCATTTAAAAGGGCCTGAAAATTTGTCCACCAGTTTTACGAGAATGATGGGTTATCTGGAGGGTTTAAAAAGAAATGGTTTGGGAGTGAATGAGGACTTAATTCTTTCATGGAATGAAAATCCTGTGACTTACAAAAAACAAATCATTGACTTTTTAAACCAGCATAAAGTGGACGCCATTTTTGCCTATGATGATTACATGGCTTATGAGGTTGCGCAAATATTGCTCGAAACAGGCACCAGTATTCCCGATGAGGTGAGTATAATTGGGTTTTCTGATGATCCCATCTCCCAATATGCGCATCCAAGAATTAGTACAGTGGCTCAAAATGCAGAATTGATGGGGAAAAGGGCCACAGAAATACTGCTGAACAAACTGGAAAATCCGGATTCAAAAGAAATTTTCACAGAAATGTTACCCACTAAATTAATCTTAAGACAAACGACAAAAAATGTATTTTAGTAATTTACAACTTTGTTTTACTGGTGCCCGCCCTTTTCTTTTGACTTATAAATGCCATCGGGAGCCTTTTCCAATTCTATTTTAAAGGCGTAAGCATATTTACTTTCAATTGATTTTTTTGGGGCTGCGATAATTAACCCATTACTCGATTTTTCCCAACTTAGCTTTTCATCCGAACCCAACAGGCTGATGTGCTTAATTTCATCCGGAAGTGAAGCAATGTCCGATGCCATTGAATTCACGATAATATCCTCTGTAGGCCAATCCATCACAAAAACATAAATAAAATTCTCTCTGGTGGTGAAGCGGATATCCTTCTGGCTCATACTTTTTTGATTGTATTCGGTATGATCGCCCAACTTAGACCTGGTAGGACCTTCACCATAAAAAAACCATGGCCGGGTACCATAAATACCTTCTCCATTTACCTTTAGCCATTTCCCAATATTCAGTAATGTTTCCTGCTGGTCTTCTGGAATGGTGCCGTCAGCTTTAGGGCCTACATTCAGTAATAGGTTTCCATTTTTACTCACGATGTCCACAAATTCGTCTACAAGTTCATCCGCAGGTTTATTCTGCCAGTCTTTCACATATGTCCAGGAATTCCTTCCAATGGAAGTATCCGTTTGCCAGGGCAATGTTCTCACCCGGTCGAGTTTTCCCCTTTCCAAATCCAACACTGCCGCACCATCCGGAATTGGTACAAATTCAATTTTTTTGTAGTTTAAAACTACTTCTTTATTCCATTCTTCAGCCTTATTATAATAATGGGCCAGAAACTTTTTACGGTATTCCTCATAATCCGGAGTGCAAAACCCGAAATCAAACCAAATTAAATCCAGTTCATATTTTTCCACCATTTCCACAGCTCTTTTGTACCACAAGTCCTTAAATGCTTTTGTAGGTTTATCCTGAAAAGTGTGGGGTTCATTATAAAGATCCCGATATTGGGGATCCATGGTGTCATATCCTTTTACATAATTCCACCAGTACCAGCCATAGGCTAAATGGGAAGAGCTCCCAACTTTCATTCCCTTCGCTCTGGCAGCATTTGCCAGCTCACCCAACACATCTATTTGAGGCCCCATATCTTTTGAATTCCAGCAGGTAAGACTTGAAGCATACATGGCAAACCCGTCACAATGTTCTCCGACTGGTACTACATATTTTGCCCCGGCTTTATCGAACAGGTCAATCCATTCAGTAGCATTGAATTTTTCGGCTTTAAATAGTGGAACAAAATCTTTATACCCGAATTTACTTTGATCACCATAATGTTTTTTATGGTATTCAAATGTAGGATTTTTTTTATCCGTAGGAATTCCGGTTTGGTGGGGGGTGAGTGTGGGGCGATACATATGATATCCATACCATTCGCTTTTAAATTCTGGAACAGACATTACTCCCCAATGGATAAAAACACCAAATTTGGCATCAGAAAACCATTGAGGTGTTTCATATTGGCTCAAGGATTCCCAGTTAGGCTCATATTTTTGGGCCCTGCTACTCAGAGAAATTAAGGCTAATAAAATACTTATAGATAATATTGTTTTCATTTAAAAAGATGGAAATGTTTATTACAAATTAGGGAGTAACCAGTAGTATTAATATGATTTAGATCAACTGAAAGGCATTTCGGTTTTAATCCACCATTAATTTTCGAGAAAATTCAACATTTGCCGATTTCAAATTCAAAAAATAAATCCCGGACTTTAGTTGGAAAGAGGGCAAAGTATCCGATTGGTGATTTCGGATGTGGTTCAGAATTTTACGGCCCTGTATATCAAATATCTTAATTTCCGCTGGTAAATATTTTTGTGGTATATCTACTTTTAACTTACCTGAAGTTGGATTGGGGAAAATGTGAATATCGGCTGGTTTATCATTACCCATTCCGGTAACTTCATTTTGCTCAGCCTCTCTTTTAATTTCCTTAGTGCTGGATTTAACAACCAGGGTAACCGAACTAATATGGCCGTTGGTGTCCTCAAATTTAATGTCTATCACATTATTTTCATTCACCAGTTTAATATCTACCGGTATTTCAATGGTGCCAAAAAATCGGTTTCTGCCATGCTGGTCATCTCCCTTCCAGTTTTCAGGGACTTCAATTGTTTCTCCATTGAAAATTATTGAAGGGTGAAGGGATTTTCCATGATCTCTTCCTACACTTACTCTTAAAAATGCTTCACCCAGGTCAGCGGTTTGCACATTGTTTATGTGAAAAGAAATTTCCTCATTGGCAGAAATTGGCTTGAGGTAATCATTTGCATAATATTTTGATTGTTGGATTTCATCCGTAAAACTTAATGCCTCAGAAAAGGTATAGGCAATGACCATGGTTCCTTCGGGGGCAATTTCAAAATTGTGAACAGTATTTTCTACAGTCACATCGGTGAGTTGAGGAATATTATCCCTGGCAAAAAGGTGTTTTACCTTTATTTGTGTAATATCAATGTTTTCCTGATCAAAAATTTGGACTGGGATTTCCTGTTGTTCAAATCCAAGGTTGTTGAGAATGACATAGGCTTTTTCTCCATTGACATAGGCATGAACCTGTATGTCAGGATTATAAGAATAGGTATCTACTCTGGTGCCTTCAACTTCCTGCCATAATTGGTAAAATTTCACCAAATGTGTATAAACCCATTCTCCATCTACTTCCCTCAACAATACATGAGGATAGGGGTATGGATTAGCATTGCTGTACCAAACCGCTTTGTCTACAATAAAAGGAATGGCTTTTAGCATCATGTCGGGCCGGTCCATTAATGACATTAAAATACCAGAAATCGATTTCATTTGCCTCCAGTCTCTTTCTTCGGAATAAGGGCCATCCCAATCCGCACAGCATCCCCCATATTCGGAAATGATTATGGGTTTTACTTCTCCGAGTTTCAGCATACTGTATTGTTCCACCATATCAAGGATTGCCTCTGCATTACTTCCTTTCCTGAAAGCAGGGTTTTGAAGTTTTGGAGTATCGTAAATGTGGAAGGATAAAAAGTCCATATTTTCCCCGGCAATATCAATAAAAGTTTTCCAGGAACTGTCCCATTTTTCAAAATCCTTATTTTCAAACTCCGGCCATGCTCCGGTATATCCTCCTACCTGAACATCCGGATTTAAGCTACGTACACTATCCGCTACATAATTGTGAAATTTGGCAATATTTTCCGAAGTGGTATTCAATTGATTCAAGTGTACCAATGGTTCGTTCAAAACTTCCAAATATCTGGGCCGCTTTCCTCCATTTTCCCCGTAATACTCTTTCAGATAATGCGCATAAAATTGGGCAATGGCAGGATAACCTTCGGGAATCCATCCTTTTTGAGTGGCAGTCCCATTGGGATATAGGGGAGAAATATGGGAAGTCATTACAAAATCATCAACTTCAAAGGGATGGATTGAAGTCCTTGTACTATAAAAATCCCTGTCACTTTTCCCAAGACTTTTCATGTGGTTTATATCCGGGAAACCAGGTCTTTCAGGGTCTTCCTCTATTCTGTTTAATTGCCAGGTTACTCCTCCTACAGACCTCCCAAAATTAACCCTTAGGTTTTCGTGAACATCTTTTAACTCTTCCAGCGTCCATTCATTTCCTGTATAACTCGAATGAATATTGATAAAAACCTTTCTGTCAAATTCGGATTTGCCATTGGTGACCCACTTATTCCTGAAATCAACATCTATTTTTGATTGACCACAGACTGATTGTATACCTCCGAATTGGAAAAGGAAAAGTAAAACAAGTAATAACTTAAACATTCTATCTTTCATAGCAGCAATTTCTTTATTGAGTAGTTATGCCCGCCAAAGAGCCATGGTCAGGAAGACTAGTTTTGGAAGGCAACTCGCTTTTCAGTCTTTGTTTTTTTAAGATAAATATCGGCAAAATTAAATCTCCTGATTGCGCAAAGGTTTTAACTGGGCAGTTAAGGGACCCTGCGGGAAAATTTAGTGGGTATATCCGATGGCCAGAAAGGCAATGCAATTATTGAAATTTACAAATCTCCTCCGGAATAAAGGTTTTAGTTGATTTCCCTGATCTACAGAGAGAAAACTAAGTAATACTTACTAACTACTATTAGCTAGCTATACCGAGTGCTAGCTATAAAAATTTGACCAGTAGTAGTTATTGACAATTACTGGCGTTTAGCACAATTTTGCATTATTTATAATCAGTCTAATTAAAGCTAACAAATAAAAAATTATGCGTGGTAAATTCTCTCTCAACTCTGGCGGTTTTTCTTTTCCTGATCACAATAAAACAATATAAAAAAGGGAGGGTAGCAAAACTCAATATACGCTCTGGAAATCAGCAAGCAACGATTAATGGAACTTGTTTAGGTTTTCAATACGATTTCTTAGGAGATAAACATGAGCGGTAAATCGAAATTTTATGGAAAGATTTTTAATACTGATTTTTTTAACCATAAACCTATTTTTAGGTCACAGCTGTTTTGCCCAGACCGGGAAAATTTCTGGTAAGCTTACCTTTAAGGATGGTTCACCTGTAGGATTTGCCACGGTTTTTATCCCATCCATTAAAAAACATACGCTCACAAGTGAAACGGGCCAGTATGAACTTACTAATATCCCTTATGGAAATCATCAATTAGAGATCAGTAGTGTTGAAATTCAAACGGAAGCGCTTGACCTGAAAGTAAATGGTCCTTTGGTGAATGGAACCTTTGTGTTGGAAAGGGCTGGGGCCAGTGTTTTAAATGAAGTGACTGTGGAGGGAATGACGGAAAAAAGGGAAATAGAAACGAAGGGGTTTGCAGTAAATGTAGTTGAAACAAAATCAGCTGCTTATCAATCTGTCCAAACCAATGATTTACTCAACAGAGCAGCAGGGGTAAGGGTGCGTCAGAATGGAGGGTTAGGTTCTGCAGTAGATTACAACCTTAATGGGATGTCGGGAAGTTCTGTGCAGATTTTTATTGATGGCATTCCGATTTCAACTTACGGAGCCTCCTTTAGCCTTAACAGTCTTCCACCAGCATTAATTGAGCGCATTGAAATTTATAAAGGTGTACTTCCGGCTCATCTGGCGGATGATGCTCTTGGTGGAGCCATCAATGTAATTTTAAAGAAAGAAGCCTCGAATAACCTTACTACTTCGGTTTCCTATGGGTCATTTAATACCATGCAGGCAAACTTTAGTGGAATGTACCGCAGTAAGGAATCAGGCTTTACCTTAAAAGCTTCTGGTTTTTATAACTATTCAGATAATGACTATGAAGTTTGGGGAAAATTTGTGAGGAATATATTACCAAACGGAAGGTACGACTATGTAAGAGCCAAACGGTTTAATGATGCCTACAGGTCAATTGGCGGCCAAATTTCTTTAGGATATACGAATGTAAAATGGGCCGACCAGTTTTTTGTAAGTTACAATAGTTCTGATGATCACAATGAGATTCAGCATGGTACTTATATGTCGATACCGTATCAGGGAAGATTTACCGAATCGCAGGCACATGTGGCAGGTTTAACCTACCAAAAAAAAGATTTATTTATACCCGGGCTGGAAGTCACTTTCAGTGGGCGGCTGAGTAATAGAAAACAAGTGGTGAATGATACAGTGAGATGGAATTACAATTGGTATGGTGAACAGAGTGTAGGATTGGATGGCAACCCTATCCTAAGGCCTCAGGGAGCGCAGCAGGGAGCACCCACAATCAATCATATCAATAGGAATGTGGCTACCATGAGAGGGGGAATCAGTTACGCACTCAATGAACATCATAAAATACTATTCAGTCATGCTTTTTATAATATAGACAGAAATCAGCAGGACTTAAAGCGCAGTGCTGTAGAACGTGAGTTTATAGGCACACGTGATTTACAAAAGAATATTTCCTCTTTGGCTTATGAGCTGAATATCCTCAATTCTCGCCTGAAGGGAAATATATTTGGTAAATTGTATCAACAGAAAATTGACAGGATGGATCCCTTATTAGTAGAAGAAAATGGGGAATCGGTCCGTGTTGAAGATCACGCTTCCAGCAACAGGCATACAACAGGTTATGGAATGGCTTTATCTTTTACTGCAGTCCGTCATTTGGTAATCCTTACTTCTGCAGAACAGGCTGTCCGAATGCCATCTGAAAATGAAGTATTTGGTAGTCCTGGTGATAATATTGTAGAAAATTTAGGGATTAATCCGGAAATCAGTAACAATTTTAATCTGGGATTTCAGGCAGGATCATTTACCTCAGGTAACCATAAAATTATCATATCGGGCACAGGTTTTATCCGTGATACCAAAGATAAAATCGTGCAAAGAATCAACCCCAGGATCAACGATGCAGTACAAACCAATCCCTATGAAAATTTAGGAAAAACAAAGTCAATCGGGTTCGAAGCTGAAGTGAACTATAACCATAAAAAAGGATTAAATGTGATGGTTAACATGTCAAAATTTAACGCTGTATTTAATACCAAATACGATGCAAATGGTAATATTTATAGTAATTATAACAAACAGCTTCCCAACGAGCCATTTTTCACAGTCAATAGTGCTGTAAATTATACTTACAGGGACCTATTTCAAAGGAATTCCCTTTTTAACCTGTCCTACAATTTTGGTTTTGTAGATCGATTTTACACTACCTGGCTGGAAATTGAAGATTTTAGGACTCCCCAACAGTTCATTCACGATTTTGGGATGAGCTACACTTTTCCAGATAAAAAGTTTGTGGTCAGTGCAGACGTCCGGAATATATTTGATAAGCAGGTGTACGACAATTTCGCAGTACAAAAGCCTGGAAGAGCTTTTTATCTTAAACTGAATTATACAATCAATAACTTTTAATTATATATATAATCAACTATTCATGAAAAATTACTTAGTTAAATTTATAGTTTTAGTAGCAATTATATTTAGTAGTTGCAGTGAGGATACAATTGACCCGGTGGAAGAAACTGTAGATCCAACTCGTTGGGTGACTGTTGCAGGAGCGCTTATGGGTGATAACCCTGGTGATGGTAATGGTGGTACAATGATCTACGCAGTGAGTTATGAAGATGCCATTAACCCGGAAGTTTCTATTAATTTATATGATGAAGGAGAATCGGTAAAATCTAACCGAACTGCAAGACTGCAAGTTGCAGAAGATGGAAACACCATGTTTAACATAGCATACGCTGGAGAAAATGGAGGAGAATTTTCCCGGTTTAATGTTCAGGGTGGAGCCAATTATGTGGAAGAAGATGTAACAGTGAGTATTGCTCAATATGCCGGAACTGCTCCAAGATGGGGAAAACTTTACAACGGTGATCAGACTGGTATAGCCGTAAATGTGGCCAACATTACTGCAAATAATGCTGAATCGGATGACCCTTTTGAATATTACCGTGGTACGGCTACTGTGCTTGCTTTGGATTTACAAAATGTACTGATTTCGGATTATAAGCAGTATGAAATTCCGCTTTCTGCCGAAGAAGAAAAAGCAGGAAATGCCATTTTCCGATTAGATGCTCCGGTATTAAACCAGGCCAAAAACAAATTAATTATAGGTACATGGATGCGTAAGTACGATCCGGCCACAGGGGACAGAGAAAGTGAGTGGGACAGATTAGGGACTAAATCTGTAGTGGTAGATTACCCTTCTTTAGAAAACCCAAAAGTAATTACGTCTACAGTAGCTAACGGTGATTGTTCTGGATACAGAAGTAATGTTAATTTCCTTGCAGAAGATGGAAGTATTTACCAGGCTACCCAGAGAGACACCAATGGTTCTCACATCCTGAAGATTACTGCAAATAATGAGTATGACAATGCTTATGAATTCAGTTTGGATAAGGCTTTGGGAGTGGAAGATGTATATGTGCAAACCTGGAGATATGTAAGCAATGGAATTGGATATATTGTTTATATACACGGTGAGTCTGACCAAAGCTATGTAGCACGTGTGGACCTGAACAATCAAACTGCGGAAAAAGTTGAGGAGATTCCCAATGATGCTGATTTAAGCCTGCATCAATATCAGGGATTCCTGGTAAGTGGAGACAATCTTTTAATGGCCGTTACTCCTATTGGAAAAGATGGAAACATTTATGTTTTAAACAGCAAGACAGGAGAAGTTACTCAGGGAGCTAAGTTAGTTAACAAACCAGGTAACCATTATATTGGAGTTTTCTAGCCCGTAAAACAGGAATAGAATTACCAGGCAGAGCACTGTTATTCGGGATTAAAAGAATAACATTATGGTCATTCAAAGAATGGTTGAAGAATAAATAAAAATGCAACAAAGAACTTTTTAGTATTTTTGCGGTTCTTTGTTGCTTTTACTTTCAAATTCAATTTAAAATTTATAATTAATAAAGTGATGAAAAAAGTATTTTTTACTCTTGTAATAGCAGTGCTCCTAATGCCTCTATTTACGAAAGCTCAATCACAAAATGTATTTCTGGAAAGAAGCTTTTGGGGTTCAAATCCTTCTATCGATATAATAAAAGAGAAGATAGAACAGGGAAATGATCCTCTGGAACTTAGTAGTAACAGTTTCAATGCCACTACTTATGCCATAACTAATGACCAGCCACTGGAAACGGTTAAGTTCTTGTTGTCTGTTGAAGGAAATGACATCAATACTCTCACGCACGATGGCAGAGTCTATGTACACTGGGCAGCCATGAAAGGAAATTTAGAGTTAGTTAAATATTTAATTGATCAGGGAGGAAAGACTGATATCGTAGATGATCACGGATACTCTGTATTAAATTTCGCTGCTGTTACAGGGCCAAAGAGCAGTGAATTTTATGATTTTTTACTTTCAAACGGGTCTTCACTTTCTGAGACAGACCACCATGGGGCTAATGCATTGTTGCTTACCATTCCTCAGGCTAGTGATTTTACACTTATAGATTATTTCATTGGCAAAGGTTTGTCCCTGAGCGATACTGATAAAGATGGAAATGGAGCATTTTATTATGCTGCTAAAACCGGAAACATTGAGATGATGGACAAACTCATAGAAAAAGGAGTGGAATATAAAGGCATTAATAAAGTTGGTGGGAATGCCATGATTGCCGCAGCCCAGGGTTACAGAAAAGCAAATACTATTGATGTTTTTCAATACCTTGAAGGTAAAGGTATTGAAGCCAATGTCAGCACCAAAGATGGCACCACGCCTTTGCATTTGCTTGCAGGCCGATCAAAAGAAACAGATGTGATTTCTTATTTTATTGGAAAGGGTGTAGATGTAAACCAGGTTGACGGAGAAGGAAACACGGCTTTAATTTATGCTTCCCAGCGGGGTAGCCTTAAAATTATAAAATTACTGGCTGATCAAACCAAAGATATCAATGCTGCTAATAATAAAGGAGAAACAGCGCTCACGAATGCGGTAGCAGGTAACGCAACTGAGGTAGTAACTTACTTTATTGAAAACGGAGCTGATGTAAATGTAAAAGACAAGGAAGGTAACAATATTGGTTTTTATTTAATGAAATCCTACAGACCAGGTGGAGGCCGGGGCGGCCGGTCAGGTCAGGGGCAAAGTGAGGCAGAAGGAGATCCTTTTATGGAAAAACTGGAAATTTTGAAGAAGAAGGGATTTGATCCTACCTCAGTTCAGGCTGGTGGTAAAACATTTTTCCACTTAGCTGCTGAGCAAAACGACTTGAAATTGCTTAAAAAAGTGCATCAAATGGGGGTAGATGTAAATAAAGCGGATCAGCAGGGAACTACTCCTTTACAAATTGCCGCGATGAAAGCAACTGATGATAAAATTTTAAAGTATTTGCTTAAAATTGGGGCCGATAAAAGCGTAACCACATCATTTGATGAAACGGTTTACGATTTGGCAAGCGAAAACGAGATGTTACAGGCAAATAATGTAAGTATTAACTTTTTAAAATAATATGTACAAAATAGCAGGACTAATATTATTATTAATAGCACCTTTCATCATGAGCTGGTCAACCGATAAAGCGGAAAAAACTTCGGCCTCTTATAAATGTCTGGTTCAGTTAACAAACTATAAAGGAGAAGGAGCTTATCTGGTGGTTTCCCTAATCAATCCGGAAGGGCAATATGAAAAGACACTTTATGTAATTGGTCAGGATGCAGAATGGTATCCGGATATGACCCAATGGTGGAGTTTCTATGACCCAAAACCCACCGATATTGATGCTATAAGTGGGGCAACCATTGCAGGGGGAGAAAGAACTATATGTGTAATTGACATTGATGAAGATAAATTAAATGCGGGTTATAAGCTCAGATTTGAAACCGCGGTTGAAGATCAGGAATATGTTGTAGATGATGTGGAATTTCCATTAACTTCTGAAAATGTAACTGGAAAATTTGAGGGTAAAGGTTATATACGTTATATCCGTATTATGCCAAATTAAAATAAGGTTTAAATTAACATATGATCATTTCACTTTGGAGATATAGCCATCTTGCTTTGGCTGTATCTTCCTTTATTTTTATCCTGATTGCTTCTGTAACAGGGATTATTTTATCATTTGAACCAATTACCAACAACCTTTCTGGTAATTATGTTGCCGGGGCTGGTGAACTAAGTCTTGCCGAGACGGTTACCCAGTTAAAATCAAAATATGATGAGATTTTCAGCCTTGAGGTGGATGCTAATGGGTTTGTTGCTGTCTCCGTGATTGATCAGGAAGGGAATATGGGAGATTTCTATATAGATCCCTTTACTGGTGAAAAAACAGGTGATTTAATAGAACAAGCTCCTTTGTATGAGTTCGCTACAAGTTTACACAGATCCTTGTTCTTAAAAGGAATTGGCCGCTTTTTCGTTGGACTATCTTCCTTTTTATTATTACTTATTTCCATCACCGGGATTATTCTGGTGATCAAGAGGCAACAGGGCATCAGGCATTTTTTCTCAAAGATCATAAAAGAAAATTTTTACCAGTATTACCATGTATATCTTGGGAGGCTGGCCTTAATTCCAATTGTAATCATAAGCCTAACAGGCACCTATTTATCTTTACAAAGATTTGAGTTAATACCCCAAGAGGAGACTTCTTCTCACGTCATCGATTTTGAATCATTATCCGAAACACCCGCAATTGGGCATCAGGAATTTCCTGTTTTTAAAAATGTAAAGCTTGCGGAAGTTCGCGCACTGGAATTTCCCTTTTCCCCGGATGTAGAGGATTATTATACCCTGAAACTTAAAAATAAAGAACTGGTGATCAACCAGCTAACCGGTGAAATATTAAGTGAAGTAAAATATCCTTTAGTTACCCTGCTTTCAGATTTGAGCATGGTACTTCATACCGGACAAGGTAATATCTGGTGGGCCATTGTATTGGGGATTTCTTCCTGTAGCATTTTGTTTTTTATCTATTCAGGTTTCAGCCTTACCCTAAAAAGAAAGCAATCCAGAATAAAAAATTCCTTTAAAAAAGATGACTGTGAATACATTATCCTGGTGGGTTCGGAGACGGGGAATACGCTTCATTTTGCTGTAGAACTCCAAAAAAAACTTATTCATGCAGGAAAGAAGGTCTATCTTACTGAACTTAACAGGTATAGTGTTTTTAAGAAAATGAAGCATCTGGTGGTAATGACATCCACTTATGGATTAGGAGAGCCTCCTGCTAATGCAAAGAAATTTGTCGATTTGTATAGGAAGGAAAATCCACTGCAAAAATACACTTATTCTGTGGTTGGGTTTGGCTCAAGGGCTTATCCGGATTACTGCAAATTTGCTTATGATATTGATGAAGTACTGATAAAAGATTCCAAAAGTACCAGATTGTTTGAAACCTTTACGATCAATAATCGCTCATGGGAAGCTTATATTCAATGGTTTAAAATGTGGAGTGCCCATCTGGAATTGTCCCTGGAATTACCTGCAAAAAATCCGGTAATTGGATCATCTAACATGAAAAAGAATCAGTTTAAGGTGATTCAAAAAACAGAAGCCTGCCACAGCCCGGACGATACCTTTTTAATTAAATTATCTGCGAACAAAAAGATCAGATACAATTCTGGAGATTTGTTGGCGGTTTATCCATCACCGGAGGCTGCGGAGCGGTTGTATTCTATGTCGGTTACAGCCACCGACCAAATTCTGCTGAGTGTAAAAAGACATCAAAAAGGTTTATGCTCCAACTTTTTAAATGACTTGAAAGATGGAGAAGTTTTAGAAGGCAGCATTGTGAAAAATCAGGATTTTTATTTTCCTAAAAAGGCAAATCGGGTAATTTTAATAAGCACAGGAACAGGTATTGCTCCTTTTTTGGGAATGTTGGAACAAAATCATCACAAGATAGAAACCCATTTGTATTGGGGAGCAAGAAACGAAGCATCCTACAAATTGTACAGAGATTATGTAGAAGCAAGTCTAAAAAATAACTATCTGAACAGATTTGAACCGGCTTATTCAAGAAATGGCGGATCAAAAACTTATGTGCAGGATTTAATCGAAAAGGATAGTCAAATTATAGCTCAAACTTTAAGAGAAAAGGGCGTAATCATGATTTGTGGGTCTATTGCCATGCAAAAAGGGGTAACCGAAAGTCTGGAGAAAATTTGCAAAACGCATAATAAAAAACCATTAAGCTATTACCAAAACAAAAAGCAGCTCCGGATGGATTGCTATTAGGTTGGTATATAAATCTTCTCCTAATTCTTTTTGGCACTTTACTATCAAGCAGGGCCTCTCTAATGAAAAGACCCTGCCAGCAAATTGGGTATTATTGGGCGCTTTTACCACAAACCGGGAAAATCAGAAATTTTAAAAGATCGCCCTTTTTTTACTCCGTTTCCGCTAAATTTGGATTAACAGCTAAAACCGGCCCAGGTATATACCAGTGGTAATCCCTTGGCGCCTGGAAGGTAGGTCGGTCTTCAAGGCGATCAGGATTTTCCTTAAACACCCAGTTGCCCATATCTCTTCGTTTAATATCGAACCATCGCTTAAACTCAAAGGCAAATTCCAGCCTCCTTTCGTCTATCACCAGGTCTATAAATTCATCTTTACTCAAACCTGTGGGCACATCTGCAGGAAAATCGGTCATTTTTCCATTCCAGTTTCTGGCTCTGGCTCTTACCTGATTTACATAGCCTTCCAATTCCGGTGAAACACCGTTTACCTCTGCTCCGGCTTCTGCAGCAATGAGTAAGATTTCTGCATACCTCATCAATGGAATATTATTCCCTGAATTATTGCCATTGGCCTGGGTGTTTTCATTGAATCTCCCTGCCCACTTTTCTATATGAGGTCGTGGAGGAAGAGGAAAAGTACTATAGTGTCTGAGTTCTAATCCGCCATCATTTGTCCTGAACCACATAGAATCCAGCATATTTACATCCTTCCGGTAATCTCTGTCATCCCAGGTTTCGAAGACCTTAGTTTCGGGAACAGCTAGTCCCCAGCCACCTGCTGCAGAACCTCTTACAGTGGTTAAAGGACCAATCCAGTCCCGGTTAATATCTCCATCATTGATATTTTGAAGATAATCTGCAGTGAAAATTGGTTCTATAAGCTGATCCTGTTTATCTTCAATAAAGAGATCTACATAATCTTCTTCCAGTCCATAATTGTATAAATTTTTATTGTCAATCACCCATTTGGCTTCTTTATAAGCATTGGCATAATCACCAATATATAAATAAATGGAAGCCAGCAAAGAGGCTGCCGTGCCTTTGGTAGGCAATGACCTGATTTTAGTATCTGTATTAGGACTAAGGTGATCTTTGGCAAATTGAAAATCTTCGATGGCATGTTGCAATAATTCTGCTTCTTTGGTAGATTTTATCTGCGCAATCGCATCAGTGTCTCTCACGAAAGTATCAATATAGGGGGCATCTCCCCACAACATGGCAATAAAATAATAGGAATAGCCCCGAATAAAATGGGCACTGGCCTGTGCTTCTTTAATCTCAGCATCAGTTAAATTTGGAACAAAGGTAGCTCCTTCAATAGCGGAATTGGCTCCACTAATCATCAGGTAAAATGTATTCCACATATTTTCAATGTGTACATTTCCCGGATCGAGCGGGAATTCATCATAACTTTGTCGGGCACCTAAAGCTCCAAACGTACTTTGACTACACATATCTGAGGACAACCACAGATAAAGAGGAAGTGCATCGCCCCATATATGGTGGTGAGGTAAATTGGCATAAGCACCTCTGGTCACAATTTCAACATCTTCCACAGATTGGAAAAATCCTTCCGGTGACAGAATATTGGTTGGGTTTTCCTCCAGATCAGTGCATCCAAAAGCCAAATAAATAAGGATAACCGATAAGTATATTTTATATTTTTTCATGATAATTTTTGTCAATGGTGAAAATTTTGAACCTGCAGTTTATGTGAATTAGTTTTGCAGATCATGTTCATCAGTTATTTAAAACCCTACATTTAATCCAACTGTAAAGGATTTTGTAGTGGGGTATGATCCGTAATCGAATCCCAATGTGCCATTTCTGTCCTGAATGGAGTTATTGGTTTTATATGCATTTTCGGGATCTACACCGGGATAGTCTGTAATGGTGAACAGATTTTGAGCACTCACATATAAGCGTAACTTTTTGATATTGAGCTTTGCAATTGCAGGGAAATTATAACCCAGGGCGATATTTTTTAATCGAATGTAGCCGCCATCATAAACAAATCTGGATGAAAATTTTCTGTTTCCTCCGTTTTGAGCCCTTGGAATATTGGAGCTTTTGTTGGTAGGTGTCCATCTTTCCAGGGCCAGGGTGGAGGCATTATTTTGCCCATAAAAGGTATTGGCTTCCAGCAGAGTATAACTGAACTTATCATTGCCCACAGAAGATTGAATAAAGAAATTCAGGTCAAAGTTTTTGTATTTAAAATCATTGGTCCAGCCCCAGATATAATCAGGATTGGGATCGCCTATGATTGTCCGGTCATCAAAATTAAAAATTCCGTCATTGTTGATGTCCGTGTATTTGGCTTCTCCTTCCCTTTGATTTCCACCCTGTAAAAATTCTTCCCCTTCCTGATAAACGCCCTCAAAAATATACCCGTAATAACTACCCAAAGGTTCTCCTTCCCTTAAGATATTGGGGTCTCTTAATTCCAGATGCCCCGGTCCGAAACCATAAAACTGATCGGAGTGGTCGGGTAATTCGGTAATTTTATTTCGATTGGCTGAAATATTAAAAGAGGTATTCCAGTCAAATTTTCCGGTAAGGATATCGGCACCAATAGAAAGTTCAACCCCTTTGTTGGACATTTTTCCTATATTCTGCAATTGGGAGGGAAAACCCGAATAAGAGGGCAAATCAATTTGGAAAAGCAGTCCTTCTGTTTCCATAGCATAAACATCAAATGTCACATTAATCCTGTTTTCCCAAAGGCCTAAATCCACACCAAAGTCAAGTTGAGTAGTGGTTTCCCAGGTCAGTTCATCATTTGAAATTGCACTTGGAATAAGTCCGTTTACCTGCTTACCATCCACAATGGTTAAAATTGGTTTCAAAGCGGCAAAAGTTTGGTAAGGGGATACCGCCTGGTTACCGGTCTGTCCATAACTTGCCCTGAGTTTGAGGTCAGTAACTGTGGAGCTGTTTTCAAGGAAATTTTCATTACCAATGTTCCAGGCAACAGCACCAGATGGGAAAAATGCCCATTTATTGCCTTCACTGAATACGGAAGACCCATCATATCTGCCAGTGAATGTGAATAAAAACCTATCCGAAAGACCAAAATTTAATCTGCCGAAAAAAGAACTGATAATTTGTTCTGTTAATCCGGATTGAGGGATAAGCTGTGTGGTACCGGCTGCTAAATTATTATAGGTGAATAAATCTGATACAAAACCCTGCGCACCAGCACTTACTCTTTCATTCTTTATCTTTTGATAGGAATATCCTGCTACGGCAGAAAAATTATTTCCCCCAAATGATTTTTTGTAGGTAAAGTAATTCTCATTCAATACAGAAAGGTTTCTGGAAGAAGTTACCTGGGCCACTCCACCCTTATTGTAGCCATCGAGCAAAGTAGTCGGGGTGTATTGGCCATAACCATTATTACTACTGTTTAAACCAATGGTGGTTTTAAAAGAAAAATCTTTCAGAAGGGCGTACTCTGCATAAAAATTAGACTGTAATTTATCTTCTCTGGAATCCCTGATTTCCTGTGTAGTGGCAGCATAAGGATTATCATAAGGCGTGGGAATCCTGGCCAGTGCAAAACTGCCATCAGGGTTATAAATTGGCACATCCGGTCCCATAAAATAAGCTCCAGGGAAGGCACCACCATGCGCTCCTGTCTGGGTGGGTGCACCGTCTTTTCTGGTATAAAAGGCAATTAAATTCAGCCCTATATTTAATTTTTTACTGGCTTTTAGATCGATATTGCTCACTATTGACATCCGATCGTAATTTGAACTTAGAATTATTCCTTTTTGATCATAGTAAGTTCCTGAAATGTAGTAATTTACATTATCTGTTCCTCCTGCAAATGAAAGCGAATAGTTTTGGGTAAAGCCAGGCTGAAGCACTTCACTTTGCCAGTCAGTATCCACTCCTTCGGGTCCTGGTACATAAGCTCCACCTGTGGCTTCATCCATCAGGTCGAGAAATTGGGCCCGGTTGAGCATGTCCATTCTGCCCACTTCCTTTTGGGTGGAAAAAGCACTTCCGAATTCAATCCTTGTCTTTCCCGATGCTCCCCTTTTAGTAGTTACCATCACCACTCCATTTGCGCCTCTTGACCCATAGATTGCTGTGGCTGAAGCGTCTTTTAGCACTTCTATTGATGCGATATCTTCGGGAGATGGCAATATACCTCCCACAAAACCATCCACTACAAAGAGCGGATCGCTACTGGCATTAATGGATGTAGATCCGCGAATTCGAATTTTATAACCAGCTCCCGGCTCACCACCATTATTTGATTCTACCTGAACTCCTGCTGCACGTCCTTGCAAGGCAGAAACTGCACTTTGAGTGGGGTAGGCTGTAAGTTCCTGAGGACTTACCGAGGAAACCGATCCGGTTAAATCACTCTTTTTAATAGCATCGTAGCCAATGACAATTATTTCACTTAATTGCTTTACATCCTGCGCCATGGAAATGTCAATTCGGGATTGCCCATTTATGGGAATTTCCTGAGCTTCATACCCAATAAAACTAAAAACTAAAATGGCATTATTGTCTTCAACAGAAAGGGAATAATCCCCATTAATATCGGTAACTGTCCCTAAAGTGGAGCCTTTCAGCAGGACATTGACCCCCGGTAAACCCAAACCAGAATCATCTGTAACCTTTCCCTTAATAATGGACTGTAGGGTCACGAATTCTTCAATGATTAATTTCTGTTTGATATCCAGCTTTGGGCGGGTAGAAACAGAGATATTATTGTTTACTCTTTTGAAATTCAGCCTGGCTTTTTTCCCAATGGAAAGTAAAGTCTGCTCCAAACTTCGTTTTTCAGTGGCAAGTGTTATTTTGGTGTCCGGCAATTCATTAGAATAGAAAAAAAACCTAAATTCACTTTGCTCTTCTATCTTTTTGAATACTGTGATCAGATTTGATTCCTCAAAACCAACAGTCAGATCTACTTCGCTGATCTTACGATACTTCTGAGCTTCCCCACTTGATGCAATAAGCATGGACACAGAGAAAGCCTGAAAAACTATACCGTAGAATAAAAGTTTCGACATTTTCTTAATATAGTCTAGTCCAATTAATTTCATTTTCATAATTTTGATTAGTTTTTTAAAACAATTTTTAGAGAACGGATTGGACTTCTGATTTTCGAATGATATTTAGCGATACGGTCGAGTCTCAGAAGTCTTTTTTTGTCTAGGAAGTATTTATTTTCATCATATCTTTTTGTTTAGTTAAATTTTAAAATGATTTGATCTCCATCAATCTGGTAGGAGAATTTTGAATAGCTCATGGATTGCAGCACATTTTCCAGTGATTGATTGTGGAATTCCCCATTTACCGATAGTTGTCTGTCTTTTAATTTCAAAATTTCAATCTCCACTCCATACCATAATTCCAGGGTTTGAATGGCATCTTCAAAAGGAGTGTTGTCAAAATAAATGACATTATCTTTCCATGAAACGACCTTCTTTAAATCGAAATGGCCTTTTTTAAGGATAGAAGTGCTTTTATGATAAATAACATTTTCACCCGGCAAAAGATAAGTTTCGCTCGATTTTTCCTGCCTGGTTTCATCGGTGTATTTCTCTACACGGACCTTTCCTTCGATTAAAGCGATATTGGTATTTTCAGCGTTTGGGTAGGCCCTGATATTAAATGAAGTACCTAAAACCGTGGTAGTAACCTTTCCTGTGCTCACTATAAAAGGCCTGTTTTTATCTTCTGCTACATCAAAATAAGCTTCTCCGTGCAATTCAATTTCCCTGGAATGTTCCCCAAATACTGCCGGATATTTGATGGTACTTCCTGCATTTAGTTTTATTGTGGTACCATCACTTAAGTTCAGTGTTTTCTTTTGGCCCTTTTCGGTAAAACTGGTCTTCAATTCAATCACCTGCAAATCCTGTTCTACACTTTGTTGAGAATAGTAATAATTTATCCCTAAGCCCAGAATAAAAATGGCAGCAGCTGCTTTCAGGAAATTTGGCATCCATTTTATTTCTTTAGCAGGATTGGTAGCCAACTTATTTTCCGGAGTGATTTTCATTTTAATATCTTTAAGAATCCGGGACTTAATAATATCTTGGTTATTATTGAGCACACTGGAAGTTTCTCCATTGGCTGCCAAACGATCAAAAAACATATTTAACAGTTCAACTTCCTGCTCAGTGGCTTCTTCAGCCGTGTATTTTTGCAGCAGTTCGTCAAATTCCTTTTCATTCATTTCAATTATAGTCAGTAAGGTTAAGAATAGTTAGTTTCAATTTTTTTAAAAGGACAAAACCTTTAAAAGGTATGGAAGCAAATCTTTTAACATTAAGATTTATCGGCTTTTACCATTAAGTATCACAACTTTAAAAAACCTTCTATTCCAATCTGATTTTTTTTAATGAGGATTTTAGTCCATAAATGAAAAGCCAGGTTTCAGGATAATAAATTTGGAATTAACTTATAAATTGGCAGTCTGTTTTGGAAATCAGATTTATAAACCATAATTTGTTCCAACATAGTCATTATACTGAATTGCCACCTGAAAATTACCACCATATTACCGATCTGGAACTAGTCGAACATCTTTCCAAGGATGAGATGGGTGCATTTGATGAATTGTATAATCGCTATTGGGAAAAACTCTATCAGTTTGCATTTAAAATTTTTAGGGATGATGAAATTTGCCGGGATATCATTCAGGAAGTTTTCCTGGATATATGGAGAAGGCGGCATGAATTGAAAATCCGGCATGTATCTTCTTTCATGTATCAGATGACTAAATTCCAGGTGGCTAACCAGATCAGAAAATCTAAAACAAGAAAGGCTTATCTGGAAACCATGAATGAAGTGAGCTTTGTTTATCATGTACTTGAGCAGGTTGAGTTTAATGAATTAAACAGCTATTTATCAGAAACCATGGCTGAACTGCCAGAAAAATGCAGAACTGTTTTTTACATGAGCAGGTTTGAAAATTTATCGAATAAGGAAATTGGAGAAAAAATGAATATCTCAGTAAGTACGGTTGAAAAACATATTCATAAAGCTTTAAAGTTTATAAGGAGCTCTTTGCATAGGTTTCAATAGATTAATTTAAATAAAAAAGAGACAGTCTGGCCTTAGTTTTAGTTGGGGAAACAAGATCTTTTCTGAAAGAAAAAGGTATCGGCCAACTAAAATTAAAGTGCCCAGACAGTCTCTTAAAGTAATGAAAGAGTTAAAGCAATCCGGAAATCTCTTATTTCGCAAATTTTTATTTAGAATAAGGTTTCAGGTTAATCCTTAGAATAATATCATCACAAGTTACATATAACATTCGACCATCCTCACTAAAAGCACAGTTAGAAGTCCTTTTAAAGGTTTTCAGGGTGCCCAGATGCTTGCCCTCAGGTGAAAAAATAAGCACTCCATCAGGGCCAGCCATAAATACATTCCCGTTTTTATCTATTTTTAATCCATCTGGTTTTTGCTTACTAATGCTGGATTTCCAAAGCGCTGTAGCATCAAAAAATATTCGTTTGTTATTGATTTTTCCTTTTCCAACAATATCATAGGCAATAATACTCGGCCGAACCGGGTGAGAATCTGCGATATATAAAGTTTTATGATCATGAGATACGGCTATGCCATTGGGAAATTCAATGTCATCTGAAAGCAGGGTTAGTTTTCCCTCCTTACTGAGGAAATAAACTCCTGCAAATCCAATGTCTCCTTTCGATTTTCCCAACCCAAAAGTGGGATCAGTAAAATACAAATTCCCTTCAGCATCATAAGTTAAATCATTTGGAGAATTAAATTTTTTGCCCTCATAGTCAGAAACAATTTGTTCGAATCTAGGATTGGATGAGTTGGAACCTTCTTTTAATTTGCTAAGTGCACGATCTCCCTGCTGGCAAATGACCAAATTACCCGCAGGATCTAAAGTAAGGCCATTGGAGCCTATTCCCCCTTCCTTTGGAGCAGTGCCAGTGTAACCTGCCGGAGAAACATGTACACTTAATCCATTGAGGTTATTCCATTCGTAAATTTTGTTTTGGGGAACATCAGAAAAAAGTAGTTTTTGACCATTGGGTTGCCACACGGGCCCTTCCGACCAGGTAAATCCCTCTGCAATTACTTCTATTCTGCAATGTGGGGAAACGATATCATCCAGAGCCGGATCAAGCCGTTCTACTTTTCCAATAGCCGGATATTTCTTTAAAGAATCCAGGATATGCCTGAACTTTGTTTTTAATGATTTAATTTCTGGTTTAATATCTTTTTCCTTTAAAGGCGTTTTCTCCAGCATATCCTGTTTGGTATTGTAAAACCGTCCATCTCCATATAATTTAAACTGGCTGTTCATCACAAATTCGGCTGGGGCGAACTGATCTTTATCTGCTCCGGGTTTGGGATTATAATACATATAAATCCAGTCCCTTCGGGGCTCATGCTTTCCTTCCAAAATGGGTAGAAAACTTTCTCCATCGGTCAGGAAATTTTCAGGAACCGAATTTCCTCCTACATCTAAAAGTGTAGGTAAAAAATCAATCGCATCAATCAATTCATTAGTTTCAGTGCCTTCCTGAATATGGCCGGGCCAGCTGGCTATAAGGGGTACCCGAATCCCTGTCTCTATGGTTAAGCCTTTTCCACCCTGAACCGTTTTATCTTTCATTTTTGAGAATATCAATTGGTGTGTTCCATTGTCTGCATAAAACAAAACAAGTGTTTCTTCCAGTAGTCCGTTATCTTCCAGGTTTTGGAGGATATCTCCAACAATTTTATCACAATATTCCACCATGTCTTTAAAATAGGTGGTTTCATCATCCATTCTGTGTGCAGTATTTGCCCAGATTTTGCTATCAGGGGTTGGGGAAAACGGATTGTGTGTAAGGGCCATGGGATAATAGACAAAAAAAGGCTTATCTCTGTCCTTTTTCACAAATTCATTGAGATAACTGGTGAAGATATCAGGACCATATTTTCCTTTGGTATCGGATAAAAACCGGCCATTCTGAAGGATGGTGGGATCAGCATAACGGGAACCTTTATCTTCGGTATGGCCGGTGTGCCATAAACAATATTCATCGAACCCTGCTTTATCTACTTTCATACCGGTATCCCTTCTGAATTCAGCCCCCGGATAATCAATAGGATCATAACTTTGCAGTTGCCATTTACCCACTATACAAGTGGCATAGCCCGCCTCCTGCATCAGGTGACCAAAGGTTTTTTGCCCGGGATCTAAAATACCAAAGGCTGACCAGTTTCTGAAATTGTATTTTCCGGTCATTAGCTTTACCCTGGTATTGGTGCATAATGGTTGCGCATAAGCCTGGTTGAATTTTAAACCACTTTTAGCCATTTTATCAATATTGGGAGTCTTGTAAGAAGTGCCACCGTAACAACCAACAGTTTCAAAACCCAGGTCATCTACCATGATAAGAATTACATTAGGTGGTTTTGAGCCTTCCTGCCCAAATAAAGGGTTATGAGGAAAATAAAGTAGGGTAAGTAAAAAAATGATATTTGAGCATAAATTTAAGAAAAGCTTTTTTTTCATATTAATGTTAAGAATAAAGTTTGTTGATCAATATCCTTAAGTATCCTTAATGCCAACTTCCTTCTATTTCGGTTAAATTTTATTTATGAAAGATAGGGTTAAATAATAATGACAATGTGATAAGAATGGAATTCTTTTCTTGTTTCGATCAGGATTATTTTATTAACTTATGCCAGATTTCCAGGTAAAAAAGGGTAAAATAGTTTAAGTATAGGGTAATTTAAAAGTTTTTTTTACTTTGGAAAACCTCTAACTTTACTACCTATAATGAAAATGAAAGCGACAAAAATAAATCAAACCAATCTGATAGTTTCCAAATCAGAGGCAGTTCCTTTACATTCTTCCCTTGTAAAAATGGAAGGGAAACCAGACATAGAAATCTGGGAAAATTTAAGAATGGGAAGTGAAGAAGCTTTCAGTTTTATATATTTTAAATACTTTCAACAATTGTTCAACTATGGACATCAGTTTTCTACAGATAGGGAATTTGTAAAAGATATTATCCAGGATTTATTTGTAGAAATAAAGTTGAAGCATAAACGATTGAGGGAATTAAAAACTTCCATAAAACCCTACTTATTTAAGTCATTAAGGAGAAAACTGCTGGAGAAAAGGTCCAAAATTAGTTTTGTGGGCGAGGAGAAAATTTATGTAGAGCACAGTTTTCAAATTGAATTTTCAATTGAAAATCAATTAATTCAAAAACAGGTCAACAAGGAAGTTTTAAAAAAGTTGGAAGAGGCCTTTCAAAAGCTTCCTGCACGCCAGAAAGAAGTGTTGATAAATTATTATTTTGAAGGGCTTGATTATAATGAAATTACGGAAGTCATGGGTTTCTCCAAGATTGAACATGCCAGGGTAATGGCTCACAGGGGAATTAAGAATTTAAGGAAAGAACTTGGAAATGATTTCGGATCATTGATTACATCAGTATTTTTTGCGGTTTTACCAAATCTTTAAAGTCTTTCGTGTCTGTTTGTTTTACTTGTTAATTTAATTCTACAGGGTATCCTACTGAAGGGTGATCTCCAAAAAGATTTCATTTTTTCATAAAAAAATATTCGAAGTAGTATATATCAAAAATATCCACCCCTCTATATAAATGTGAATATTGAACAATGATGAAATACGAGAATTATAGATTAGAGGATTTTCTGGAAGATGAATATTTTATTAAATGGGTAGTTAATCCAACTGCCGATAGTAACCTATTTTGGAATGCGTGGATAAACAGCCATCCTGAAAAACATGTGATGATCATCGAAGCCAAAAGTTTTATTTCAGGATTAAGATATAAAAATTATTTCAGGGCTACCGATGAAGAATTAATTGATTCTTTTGAAGGAGTATTAAAAAAAGCGCAAAAATCGAGGAATAAAAACAAGGTGTACAATGGATTTTTTCTAAAATTTTCTGTGGCGGCAAGTCTTTTATTTTTAATATTTTTCAGTTCACCGCTAAAAGATTATCTGACTTCCCCAAAGGATTTTTCCACTACTGGGGAGTATTTTTCGAAAGCTGCTACCAGGGGTCAGAAATTAACCTTTATCTTAGAAGATGGAACTAAAGTGATATTAAATGCGGAAAGTAAAATATCCTTTCCCGAAAAGTTTTCGAAGGGTAAAAGAGAGGTTTTTTTAACGGGAGAAGCATTTTTTGAGGTCACAAAAGACTCCATCCGGCCTTTTATCATTCATTCCCAAAATATTGTTACCACAGTTTTAGGGACTACATTCAATATAAGAGCATATCAGGATGAAAATGAAATTGAGGTTAACGTGGTAACCGGAAAGGTGAAGGTGGAAAGTAAGGATGAGTCAGAAAATATTGAATCTAACCACATTTTGTTTCCCAATGATATGCTGAGCTACAATAAGGAAAACAAGAGGATATTGAAAGAGGCAGTGAACCCGGGAGAAAAAACAGCTTGGAAAGACAATACTATTTTATTTGATAATAAGAATCTAAAAACAATCCTCAAAGAGTTGGAGCGGTGGTATAATGTAGAGTTTATTGTGGAAAATGATACGGAAGTTACCGGAACTTTTAGTGGCAGATTTAAAAATAAGAGCCTTCAAAATGTACTTGAGGGGTTAAGTTTTTCCTGCAATTTGGACTTTAAAATGGAAGGTCAAAAGGTTTATTTAAAAAAAGGGAATTTATAGAAATATACGCATTTTTTATTAAAAACTTATCGATATGAAAATGGATACAAGCTAAAAAAACCAGCTACACAAATGAAATGTAGCTGGCTTATTTTCCAATAATCTACCATCTGAAAAAGTTTGGTCGCTGTCTTCAGCACTGGTAGCGATTATTTGATGAAAAACATTACTCACCAAAAATCTTATAAAAATATGAAATTGAAATTTTTACAGCAAATTTTATATATGACTAGATTTGCATTATATGGAATTTTTATCCAGGCACTTTTATGTGGTTTACTCACTGCAAAAGACAGTGAAGCACAAAATAAATACTTAAACGATGTTTCCATTTCCATTTCAAAAAGGGATTCTCCCTTGAGAGGAATTTTTAGTGAAATTGAAAACAAGACTAATTTTGCGTTTACTTATAATCACGATATAGTAGACGATTCTTACCAACTTAGCCTGAAGTTTAAAAATGCTTCTTTATATTCAGTATTGAGCTATATTTCGAAAGAAGCCAAGTTAAAATTTAAAAGAATAGATGAGAATATTTATGTTACAAAGAACTACCGGATAGGAGAAAAAGGTATTGAGGAATACCAAAGGAATCAACAGGCCAGGGTTTCAGGAACTGTTTCTTCAAAGGAAGATAATGAACCCTTACCAGGTGTAAGCATTATTATAAAGGGAACTAAAATAGGTACCACTACCGATGTGAATGGTGGATTTTCAATTGAGGTAGGTGAAGGGGAGGTATTAGAATTTAGTTATATTGGGTTCAAAACCATTGAAATTCCAATTGGAAACCAGTCCCAAATTGAAGTAAAACTGGAACCAGATTTAGAACAATTAGAGGAGGTTGTAGTAATTGGATATGGAACAGCTAAGAAAAGTGACCTGACCGGTGCTGTTTCTCAGGTAACCTCCGAGGATTTCGAAAAACAGCCCATTGTCCGAACGGAAGATGCACTGAAAGGCCGGGCTCCGGGAGTTGTAGTATCCAATAATACAGGAACGCCCGGAGGTGATATTAAAATAAGGGTAAGAGGGGCAAACTCTATCACTGGAAATAATGATCCGCTTATTGTTATTGATGGTGTTATTGGAGGTAATTTAAGAACCTTAAACACCAATGATATTGAATCTTTTGATGTGTTGAAAGATGCTTCTGCAACGGCTATTTATGGATCAAGAGGTGCGAATGGGGTAATTATAGTAAATACTAAAAAAGGTAGCGGGGCTCCCCAGTTGGACATCAACTATTTTCATAGCATTGCAAACGTACCTGACAGAATTGATATTATGAGTGCCACTCAATTCTCGGAGCTTTATGACAGGCCAATCACCAAAGCTACTGATTATCAGGATGAATACCTCCAGACAGGTCATGCCGATAATCTTCAGTTTAATATAAGTGGGAAGGCAGAAAAAACAGGTTATTTTGTGTCTGGTGGTTATGTGGAACAGACAGGGAATATTATTAATACCGGGTACAAGAGGTATAATATTCGAACGAACCTCAATATGGATGTTTCCCAAAAATTGAAATTAGGATTAAACCTGTTTGGAAGTAGGGAAAGAAGGAAAAATTTCACTCAGGGTGGATTAAGACCTGATGGTGATCAAAGGGCTGGTATAACAGCTGCCCTTTCCTGGGATCCAACGTTACCTCCATGGAATGAAGATGGTACACCAAATCTAACCTCTCCGTACGGTTCAATATTAAATAATCCTCTGATTGTGCAAAACAATAGGGATAACCATTCCTGGGAAGATCGAATAAATACCAATCTGAATGTTTCTTATGATATCATAGATGGGTTGAATATAAGGTCCATTTTAGGAGTTAACCTGTACAATACCATGTTTGAAAATTATCAGGATTATCAAATCTATGAACCCAATGGATTTGCCGGAGCAGGAGGTGGCCATGGCAGAACCGAGGGCTATCAGTGGAGTAATATTTTAACCTGGGAAAAAGGCTTTGGAAATCATAATATCAAATTGACCGGAATTTATGAAATAACAGGCTCAGAAAGAAGGAACGGAGGGTTTACTGCTTCTAATTATATATTTCCCGCAACTTATGCAGTGCTCGAAATTGCTGAGGTTCAAAGAGCCAATGCCGACTATAATAAAAATTCCCTCCAATCCTTTGTGGGAAGGCTGGAGTATGGATTGAACAACAATTTATTCTTAACCGGAACCATCAGGCACGATGCTTCTTCCAGGTTTAGGGAAAATCAACGATCAGCAGTATTCCCGTCAGTTGGAGCGGCATACAATTTAAGTGAAATAAGCTTTGTAAAAGGCAGTAGTTTTATTGATAATATTAAGCTGAGAGCTGGTTATGGAGAAACCGGAAACCAGAATGTAGGCAATTATCTGACTTACCCAACCCTTTCCACCGGAACGAATTATCCATTAGACGGAGCTTCAGAAACTGTTGGATTGGCTCCGGGCAGGTTCGCTAATCCAAATTTACACTGGGAAACTACTAAGCAAATTAATGCAGGTATTGATTTTTCTTTTATCGCAGGAAGACTTAATTTCTCTGTAGATTATTATAAAAAGAATACTACAGATCTCCTCCTGAATGTACCAGTTCCGGCATTTGCCGGAGGTGGAACCATCACAGCTAACCAGGGGGAAGTTCAAAATAGCGGGTTTGAATTTATGTTGTCTTCGGATGTGATTGACAATGAAAGATGGCAATGGAATTCTGTTTTTACGGCTTCCAATAATAAAAATGAAGTTATTTCACTGGCTGCAGACCAAACACAACAGGTTACAGGATCTTCCGCTATAGGAGGAACGGGTTTGAGTACTCATATTTACAGGGTAGGGGAGGCTTTAGGTTCATTTTATGGGGCACAGTTTCTGGGTACATGGAGAACTGCAGATGCCGCAGCAAATGATGCTGCTCCAGGAGATGCTAAATACCTTGTGGATGAAAATGGCGATTTGGTACTGGGCATTATTGGGAATGGAACTCCAAAGTTTAACTGGGGTTGGAACAACACCATAAATTTCTCCAATTTTGATTTTAATATGTTCATTACCGGAGCTCATGGTTTTGAAATCCTTAATGCCACCAGGTCAATGATTTCTCTGGCTACCGGAAATGTCCTCCATGCCACCAGTACTGAATTTCTTAATCGATGGACTCCTGAAAATGAAAATGACATTCCAGCCTCGGGACAAAATATAAATCAATCTACAAGGTATATCGAAAAGGGTGATTTTATACGTTTCAGCAATCTTTCCCTAGGTTATAATGTACCCATCAACAATGGGTTGAGATCACTTAGGTTTTATATCAGTGCACAAAATGCATTTATTATTACCAATTATAGTGGTTATGACCCTGAAGCTTCATCGGCTAATAATAATACCACAGCTGGTATCAATAATAACGATACTGCCACAGGATTAGATTATGGAGCAATTCCAAATCCGAAAACATATACCCTGGGAATAAATATTGGCTTTTAAACTTTACCGAATCATGAAGAAGAATTTAATATATATATTTTCGAAATCCATAATTACTGTTTTTTTAATTGGTTTATTATACGGGTGTATAGATTTGGATGAAGATCCGGGTAAATCGCTGCTTTCTCCAGAAGTACTGACCACCCCTGAAGCACTCGATGCGGCTTTGGCAGGTGCTTACCGCCAGGTACAGGATAATGCAAAATGGTCCCATTTTTACATTCCTGGTTTTGGGGGAGATGATATTACCACACATAGTGCAAGTAATAAAGCTGGTTTCAGGGCCTTTGATCAAAGAAATGTTACCCCGACAACAGAACGAGTAGTCAATCATTGGAATGCCATGTATCTGCCCATGCGGTCTATAAATAACGTCATTGAAAGCCGTGATAAAATTACAGGAGGAGATACAGAACTGATAGATGCCAAAATAGGTGAAGCCTATTTTCTAAGAGGGTTATTGTATTTTTATCTGACGCGTAGTTTTGGAAAGGTACCTTTGCAATTGTCATCCCTTCCGGATCCGGAAAAAAATGTTTCTGAAATACTGGAAATTTATGAGCAGATTGAAAGTGATTTTATGGAGGCAGAAAGGTTATTGCCTATGTTAAACCCGGCTTCACCCGGATCTGCCAACAGACCCAATAAGGGTTCTGCAAATGCATTTTTAGCCAAACTATATTTATATTGGGGTGGTTGGCCGCTTAAAGATCAGTCAAAATTTGCCTTGTCTGCAGCAGCTGCCAAAAAAGTAATGGACAATGCGGGTGCCCATGGGTTTGCCATGGTTGAGGATATGAATACCTTATGGTCGGAAAAGGATGAAAATCGATTTAATTCCGAAGGTGTGTTTACTTTAGTGATGTGTCGCCCTTGTGGAGGTGCCTTTGGAAATAGAACTACTGGTAGGTTGGGTTATCCCGGTGATGTAGGAGGATGGACTGAAACATTTGCGGAGGTTAAATTTATGAATGATATGCCCGAAGGACCACGGAAAGAAGCTTCATACGTCACTGAGCTGGAAATCAATGGGGTGATGACCCAATGGCAGGATTTTGAAAATGAACCTAGGCCATTATTGAAAAAGGTTACGGGTTTAGCGGAAGAAATTCCCCCAACCAGTAATAACTCAAATAACAATATCAACCGCTATTTTATGAGATATGCCGAGGTTTTATTAACCTATGCTGAGGCATCTGCAAGGGCTGGAGATGCCAATCCACAAGCCTGGGAGGCTTTTAATCAGGTAAGAAGACGGGCCGCTGGTTTACTTCCTTATACGAATACCTATCCTTCGGATATTACAAGTGGGGATTTGGTTGAACTTGCTTTTATTGAAAGAAAATGGGAGCTATGCGGGGAGTTTGAAAGGTGGTTTGATATGACCAGAACTGAAACGGTAAAGGAAGCATTAAGTGACAGGTCTCAGGAAATTAATCAAATTTTGGGAAGTCTGGAAACGGACAATTACTTTACCCCAATTCCACAGGGAGAAATTGATAAAGCTCCCCAACTTGAGAATTCTGGGAATTAATCAAATTAGCATAACTGGTTTTTTTAACTATACCATGTCGGGGACAAGAAAAAACCGGAATTATTGAAGATAAACGTTTTAAAAATGTTTTGAAGCCTGATTCCGGTTTCTTTTTCAGCTTGAAAAAGGAACAAAAAATTTAGCATTTTTACTCGATTACTATTTTAAGATGAGTCATTTTCACCTTGGGCATTTACTCAATTATATTTTTCCCTTAAGAAGATCACTAAAATTATTTGATAAGTTAGTTATTGGTAATCAGTGGATTAATGTTGCTAAAACATCTGTATATTATGTTTTTGTTGCACTGGTAATTTCAGCTTGTGATAATCAGGATGAAGCTTCCCGAACTTCACCTCTGTTTGTGAGTGTACCTTCTTCAGCATCCAATGTGAATTTTGTCAACAGCATAGAGGAAACCCGGGATTTTTATTATTTTAAATATATATATTCCTACATCGGAGGAGGAGTTGCTGCAGCCGACTTTAATAATGATGGATTGGTGGATCTTTTTTTTACCTCAAACCTGAATCCACACAAACTATACCTCAATAAAGGGAATTTACAATTTGAAGATATTACAGAAAATAGTGGCATAAAAAAGAGAGAAGGGTTTGACACAGGCGTTTCGGTAGCAGATGTTAACCAGGACGGATACCTGGATTTATATATTTGCAGAGCAGGTTGGGAGGATTCAGATGAATATTATGAAAACCAGTTGTACATCAACAATGGAGATTTAACATTTACCGAAAGGGCAGCAGAATTTGGGTTAAACGATAGGAACAGATCAATTTCAGCTACTTTTTTTGATTATGATAAGGATGGAGATTTAGATGTTTATGTTTCCAATGCCGTATTGGTGGATAGAAATTATAAGGAAATTCCCAAACTTTCGGATGTAGAAGAAGATCCTGGGACGGACAGCCTCCGGGGAAGTGATAAATTGTATAGAAATGAAGGTAATGGTTACTTCACCGATCAATCATTTAATGCAGGGATTTTACCAGAAAAAGGATTTGGACTTCATCCTCAGGTGGGAGATTTAAATCAGGATGGCTGGCTGGATATTTATGTAACTAATGATTTCACAGTGCCTGATTTTGCTTTTATCAATAATCAGAACGGTACGTTTTCAAAACGTCAGGATCAGTTTTTTAAGCACATTTCCTACTATAGCATGGGAGCAGATATCGGGGATATCAATAATGATGGACTGGTTGATCTTATGGTTTTGGATATGAGTCCTGAAGACTATGTAAGGTCTAAAACAACCATGGCTATGATCTCCAATGATAAATTCAATACACTGGTCAATAAAGGATATCATTACCAGTATATGCATAATGTACTTCAGGTTAACAATGGGAATAATTCTTTTAGTGAAATAGCCTATCTGGCAGGAGTGGCCAACACGGATTGGAGCTGGTCTGCCTTACTGGCTGATTTTGACCTGGATGGATTGAATGATATTTATGTCACTAATGGAATTTTCAGGGATGTAATTGATCAGGATAAGTCAAAAGAAATAGTTGCTACGCTGAGAGCAAATAATAAAAAACCCACAGATGAAGATTTTCTTAGATTTACCCAATCTTTTCCTCAGCAGAAATTAAAGAATTACTTCTTCAAAAATCTGGATGGATTATCTTTTGAAGATAAATCTTCCAGTTGGGTGGAAAATCCTCCTACTTTTTCTAATGGGGCAGTTTATGCCGATTTGGATAATGATGGTGACCTGGAAATTGTGGTAAATAATATTAATGATGAAGCTACAATTCTAAAAAATACCGCCATAGAAAGAAAGGAGGGTAATTTTTTACAATTTCAATTTAAGGGGCCTCCGCAAAACCAAAGCGGTGTGGGGGTAAAAGTAAACCTTCATTTGGCGGATAATGCTGTGCTTACCAGACAATTGATCAATACCAGAGGTTTCCTTTCATCGGTAAGTAATAAATTGCATTTTGGGTTAGGACAAATTAATGAAATACCAAGTGCTGAAATTATTTGGCCTGATGGCCGCAAACAAAAGATAAATTCCCTTGCGGTAAATCAAATTGTGCAGGTGGATATTGCAAATGCTGATCAAAATATTTCTTGGGATAATATTAATGTTTCCCCTCCCATTAAATTCAAAAAAACAGCATTCAATTATCACCACAAGGAAGTTGATTATGATGATTATCAAAAACAACTGTTACTTCCACACAAACTTTCGCAAACTGGCCCTGCTACAGCATCAGCCGATGTAAACGGTGATGGATATGTCGATCTGTTTATAGGAGGAGCCTATCAACAAACTTCTCTTTTACTTTTAGGGAAATCAAATGGTGGTTTTATTGAACAAAGTGTTCCCGATTTTCGGATAGATAGCCTTTGTGAAGATGTTGGAGCTGTATTCTTTGATGCAGACATGGATGGAGATCAGGATCTTTACATAGTGAGTGGAAGTTATGAATTTGAAAAAGGATCTGATTGGCTTCAGGACAGGTTATATTTAAATGACGGACTGGGTCAATTTACAAAAGCTTCGAATGCCCTACCCAATCTGAGGACTGCCAATTCTGTGGTAATGCCTTCGGATATTGATCATGATGGTGATCTGGATTTGTTTGTGGGGGGACGGGTTATTAAAGGAAAATACCCATATCCTCCTCAGAGTTATTTGTTGATCAATCGGGGTGGAGTTTTTGAAATTGGAACGCCAAATCTTGCCCCGGAGCTGGAGAATATTGGCATGATAACCGATGCAGTTTGGACTGATATTGACCGTGATCAGGATGATGATTTAATCCTGACAGGGGAATGGATGGGTATTGAGGTTTTTACCAATGAGAAGGGGAAATTCAAACGAAGTAAGCAGTTCGAAGTACTAAATTCAAGTGTGGGCTGGTGGAATACATTAATTGCTGAAGATATTGATGAGGACGGGGATATGGATATCATTGCAGGAAATCTTGGGTTAAATTATAAGTATCATGCTTCTGAAGAAAAGCCTTTTCATGTTTATACCAGTGATTTTGATTTAAATGGAGTAGAAGATATAATTCTGGCCAAATATTATGACGATAAACAGGTTCCTGTGAGGGGGAAATCGTGTACTTCTCAGCAAATTCCAATTCTACAGACAAAAATAAAATCGTATAATGAATTTGCGTCAAAAGATTTATATGGAATTTTTGGTTCGGGATTAGATGAAGCGCTGCACCTAAAAGCTACTGAATTCAGATCGGGACTGTTTATTCAGGATGAAAATGGGTTTACTTTTTCTCCTTTCGAAAATGTAGCCCAGATTTCTACCCTTAATAGCATCCTTTATGAGGATTTTGATGGAGATGGCATCAGGGATTTATTACTAGCCGGAAATAATTACGTAGCTGAAATTGAAACTACCCGGGCAGATGCGGGAATAGGGGCTTATTTCAAAGGATTGGGAAAGGGGAAATTCGAATATGTTGAAAATAGCCAGACAGGTTTTTTTGCTGATAAGGATGTCAGGTCAATGCTCTATTTAAATAATCGGAATGATAAGTCATTAATTGTCATCAATAATAATGATACCCATGATCATTTTCAAATTACAATTCCCTGAATTTAAGTGTAAACCCATAGATAAAACAGTGTTTCCACTTGTCAGTTTTATCTATGGGTTTTAATAAGCTTAAATTTTAGACCACTTCATTTAAGAGTGCTGGTTGCTCATTATATAATTTTAGAATCAATTCCCCAAAAAGTGTATTTGACCAGGCAAACCATTTTCTGGTGAAATCTTTTGGATCGTCTTTGTGAAAACCTTCATGCATAAAACCGGTTCCTCCGTGAGTTTCAATAAGTGATTTCACACAACTTTTGATTTCATCTTTATCCTCACTGGTTAAAGCCCGCATGGTAATACTCATCGGCCAGATGTAATCCATTCCCACATGAGGACCTCCAATACCTTCAGCAGCTTTCCCCCTGAAAAAATATGGATTTGAGGTACTTAACACAAACCTTCTTGTATTCTGGTAAATAGAATCTTCCGGGTCACAACATCCTAAATAGGGCAGGGATAACAGACTGGGGATATTTGAGTCGTCCATAAAAACATGGTTTCCAAAGCCATCTGCTTCAAAAGCATATATATTTCCAAAATTCAGGTGATTGGAAATGGCATATTGTTGCACGGCTTCTTCAACTTCAAATGCCAGGTTTTTACATTGATTTGCAAATTCTTCCTCACCGATCACTTCTTCAAAAATTTCGGCAATTTGTCTTAATGAAACTACCGCAAATAAATTTGAAGGAATTAAAAAGGGGTAAATAGTAGAATCATCTGAAGGTCTGAATATGGAGCAGATTAAGCCTACAGGTTTTATGGGATTTCCATAACCCTGACCTGCAACAGTATCGGTAAGCACTGGGGTAACTCTCTGAAATTTATATGGTCCTTTGTCCTCTTTCCTTTGCTGTACTTTGAAAGTCTGGAGAATTAATTTCATGGCTTTTTGCCAGTTTTCATCAAAACAGGAGGTGTCATTGGTTGTTTTCCAATACCCATAAGCCAGACGAACCGCATAACAAAGGGAATCAATTTCCCACTTTCTTTCGTGAAGTTCCGGCTTCATATCGGTCAGATCTTTTTCCCATTCACTTCCAATCGGACCATCATTAAAAGCATTGGCATAAGGATCGATCAAAATACATTTGGTTTGCCTGTTGACCACTCCGGCTAATAAATCCTTGAGTTTTGGATCTTCATTGGCCAATGGCAGGTAGGGCCAAACCTGTGCCGTGGAGTCTCTCAGCCACATGGCTTCAATATCTCCGGTGATTACAAAAGTATCTGGTTTCCCATCTATCATTTTATGCTTTACCGTAGTATCCAGTGTATTGGGAAAACAGTTTTCGAATAACCAGGCAAGCTCCTTGTTTTTCAGCCCTTTTTTAACCTTTTCAATTGTCTTTTCTACGGCTTCGCTGGTGAAATTTCTATCCTTGGGTTTAGGCCTTTGGCTTTCAAATTCTTTTTGAAAAAAAGCTTCAGAAAATGGAATGGGTAAAACCATGCTTGAGCCTGTTAAAATTGTCTTTTTTAGAAATTCTCTTCTTTCAGTCATCGTGTTGAAAGTAATAGGTTAATAGTATTTATCAAACAGATCTGGTAAATGACAAATCCATAAATCAGGCATTTTCATTTATTCCTAATCTTCTTTACAGCCTTAAAATTATAACAATTAAACAAAAAAACTCATTTATTTGCTGTTTTTTGCGTGTTTATGAGGTAAGTACAACAGATATGACTGAATTTCATGCAAGGGAATAATCCTGCCTAATCAGGTTATCCAAATAAAACCAGAAGACTTTGAATGAATGGAAGAGAAACGATTTTAGAGGGTAAAAGGAGGAGACTTTGTGGAAATGTTAAGCCTAGGTTGGATATTTAAAGTAAGTGTTGGTTAGTTAAAAAGAAGGCAAGATACCGGGAAGGAATATCTTTTGGTTGCTATCTTTTCCCGATATCTTTTGTTTTTTAGAAATCACTATTGGTCCAGTAATCCATTACGAAAACATCTTCCAATATGGGCCCTACTTTTTCAACTAAGGCTAAATGGTCTTTGTGTTTTAGGTAAATTTCCCGAGCCTCTTCATCCTTAAAAGTTAAGGTAAATCCATGGGTAAAACCTTTGCTATGTCCTTCTTCACTATTATTGATTCCCCATTCAAAACCAATAATTTCCGGAATTTTTTGCTGAAGATTTATAAAATCCTTTACCGCTATTTCAATTCTTTCCTGAGAAACCTCCTCCTTGAATTTAAGGTTAACAATATGCCGAAGAACCTTTTGGGGAGCTGTTTCCACCATCTGATTTACAGCTTTAATGGTATAGGAAAAGAGTTTTTTTACATCGCTACTCACAGATCCTGCAAGAAAATAAAGGTCCTCACCTATCTTATGGGAAGCCATACCATAGTAAATAGGATATCCGGTATTTAAACCACCTGAAGGTTTGAGCAGGCCATCCTCACCCATTCGGCAAACTTGTATACTGTTGTCATCTCTGGTTCCAATAGTTACGATGGCCTCCTTCTCATTTACTTGTAAAACCTCAATCCGTGTTTGCCCGGCCAATAAGGTAGAATCGTTATCGATCAGTACATCATGAGGAATTAAATGTCCTTCCGGACTTACCTTAAAAACACTTACTCCATCCCCGTGGTAAACGAAATCCTTCTTTTTGATGAAGTTTGTCCTTTTGTAATACTTGTGGTGTCTGTGGCCTACTATTACATAATGATTACTTCCCAAAGTAACCCCGTCAACAGGGTAAGTTCCAGTTAGATATCGATCATTTACATTGTCCGAAATGTTACTTACATTTTCAAAGTGTCCGTTTTCAAATACCCTGAAGCTGCTTATCCCATTGTCCTGAAATCCACCCGTAAACAAAAAGGTTTTTCCTTCAATATTATGGGCATACATCCCAATGATGCCATCAGTGTGTATGGTATCATCATCTTTAAGCGATTGCACATGATTTAGCTTTCCATTTTTCTGGATTTCAAAACAACTTAAACCGGGGGTATTTTCCAGCCCGCCTACAAAAAGGTAGGAAGCCTTTTTCATATGGACCACCTTAAGTGTGATAACAGTACCCAGATGGGTTTCTTCAGTATCTTTTAGTAAAAATACCCTTTGGAGTTGGCCATCATCTTCAATTTCAAATACTTCAACGGCATTACCTCCTTTATTTCCTACAAACAGGAAATCTTTTCCTCCAATATTATCTGCTACCAATCCCCTGGCAGGCCCTTTTTTATTGTAAAGTTCATAGGTGGCTAAAGGCTGTAACATACCTTTATCGCTTAAGCTAAAAACATCTAGGAAACCCCCATCTCCACCTGTAAAAACCAGATGTAATCCTTCTTTTTGGTAAGCAAATGCCGTAACCGTATTATTGGTGGTTTTTGCTGAATCCAATGGCACCAGGCTGGTATAACAATTATGGACCATATTCTGGGGAAAAGCAGCACTTAAGTTCACAAAGAGCCCTGCTAATACAGCAAGGACTATTTTATAATTTACATTTAAAACCATTTTTTTCATTTCACCTCTTTTTTAATTCAAAATAGCCATAGCACCTGTCAAAGCAATTTCGTGGTCTTGTTCAATGGTACCCCCACTAATTCCTATAGCTCCCACAATATTTCCATTTTCATCTCTTATTGGAACTCCTCCAGGAAAACTGACCAACCCACCGTTAGTTTGTTCAATATTAAATAGCATACCATTTGGCTGGGTTAATTTTCCTAATTCTCCTGTTTCAATATCAAAAAAACGAGATGTTTTCGCTTTTTTAATGGCTACATCGATACTTCCAAGGTAGGAACCATCCATTCGGATAAAGGCTTTAAGATTTGCACCGGCATCCACTATGGCTATGTTTACCAAAGCCCCTTGTTCTACCGCTTTATTTTTGGCTGCTAAAGCTATTTTTAAGGCCTCCTCCTGAGTAATATTATGGGTGATTTGAGCATTTGCCGAACCAAAAGTTAATCCGATTAGGAAAACAGCTAGCTTAATTAGTTTTAAACTTTTCATCCTTAATTTTTTAGCTGGTTTAATAAAAGTTGAGCTACCATTACCGATGAGGCAGGATTTTGTCCCGTAATTAAAAGGCCATCTTCAATGGCATAAGATTGCCAGTCATCCCCTTTGGAAAATACACCTCCATTTTTTTTCAATTCATCTTCTACTAAAAAAGGGACAATTTCATCCAAACCCATGGCTGTTTCTTCTGAGTTTGAAAAAGAGGTCACTTTTTTCCCTTTTACCAATGGATGCCCTGCTTCGGTTTTGGCATTTTTGAACACAACCGGTGCATGACAAACCGCTCCGATTGGTTTGCCTTGTTGGTAAAAATCTTCGATTAAATTGTTGGAATGTTTATTTTCAGCCAAATCCCATAACGGACCGTGTCCACCAGGAAAGAATATGGCATCAAAATCGGATGAATTGACGGACTCTAACCGAGTGGTGTTGGATAAAGCTTCTTTTAATTCAGCATCTTCGTTAAACCTGATGGTAGCCGGAGTTTGATAGTCGGCTTCATTACTCATAGGATCAATCGGAGGCTGTCCTCCTTTGGGTGAACTTAAAGTAACATTTACCCCATTGTCTATCAGGTGGTAATAAGGTGAGGCAAATTCTTCGATCCAGAATCCGGTTTTTTTTCCGGTATTCCCAAGATCTTCATGGCTTGTCAATACAAATAATACTTTTTTCATATAATACTTAGTTTTGGAATTCAAAAGTATTATCCTGAAGTGAGGAAAAAATTGAACAAGTTCAACAATCCTGATAAAAAGCTAATTTTTTAAAGACTTGCTTTTAATCTTACTCAAAAATTCATGCGTAATCCCAAGATAACCCGCAATTTGCCTGTCTGTAATTCTTGAGGCAATATTCGGATAGGTGTTCAAAAAATACTGGTAGCGTTCTTTGGCTGTTAAACAATGGTTTCTGATCAGTCTTTTTTGCCAGGCGGCAAGTGCTTTTTGGGACATGATGCGAAAGAGTTTTTCCACCAGAGGTAGTTGATCATATAAGCGCTCTTTGTCCGCTTTTTGAATAATAAGCACTTCACTGTCTTCCAGGGCCTGAAAATACAAATCTGAGGGCGTTTGATTCATGAAACTGTCGGTATCAATCAGCCACCAGTCCTCAGCAGCAAAATAAAGGATATTTTCATTACCCTTTGTATCGATAATAAAGATTCTAAAACATCCTTTGGTTACAAAGCCTTCGAATTTGCAAATACTGCCCTGGGTGAGCAGGTATTCTCCTTTTTTGACCGTTTTTGTGTTAAAAAAGCTACAGATTTCATCAATCTGCATATCCGAAAAATTTACGTTTCTCCTGATATTTTCCTTTAACAATTGGTATGACATCGTTCTAAAAATTTTCGAGTATCCTTTACATAAAATCCGCTATGCAAAGGTCACTTTTCTTCACTGACGAAATATACAAATAATTGAAATAATAGTCATTGTAAATTGGCTAAGAGCGTGTTTAAGTTTTGTTTTTTCCGAAATGTCGGATCAAAGCTAAAAATGTCAGTTTGGGGTCTTCAGGATGCTTTAAAATTTTTGAATAGCAGCGCTATTGGGAAATTTTATAGTGAACTGAAGTTTTCGAACCGGGCTGACGTCTCTGGGGCAATTTTCAGCCGAAAGGATAAAATTTAAACATGTTCTAATTAAAATCCGGATGTTGGCTTCTGCTTTAATAAAAAAATATGTCAGCTAGTCAATTCCTTAATAGTTGGAGTATTATAGGTAGTCACAGTATTATCTTTAATCACTATAGGGGAATTCAGTTTTTAAATAACTTCATTAACAGCACTTCATAATTAACAAACAATGAAAAGATTTAAATGGCCTGCTATTATTTTATTATTAATTTCAATAATTTATTCAGCGGTAGTGTTTATTGTGCCGGAGAAATTTGACAAAACCTTAAACAAGACAAAATCACTGCCTCCTTATAAGGTTTCAGACGAGGCTCTTGCATTGTACAGTTCCCTGGAATTTGTGGCTGATTTACATTGTGATGCGTTGCTTTGGAGCCGAGATCTCACCGTAAAAAATTCCATAGGCCATGTGGATTTTCCAAGAATGCAGGAAGCAAATATGGCCTTACAGGCCTTTACAATTGTGACCAAATCACCCAAAGGGCAGAACTTTTCGAAAACCTCTGGAGATGCTTTTGATAATGTTACTTTACTCAATTTTTTACAAGCCAGACCTGTCTCCAATTGGTTTAGCTTGATGGAAAGGGCAATTTACCAAAGTCAAAAACTTCATCAACTGGCCATCGATTTTGATGATGAATTTATTATTGTGAAAAACAAAGATGACCTGAAAAAACTGATTGCCCTAAAGAAACAGGATAATCGGGTAATTGGAGGTTTTTTAGGGATTGAAGGAGGACATTGTCTGGAAGGAAAAATTGAAAACCTGGACAGGCTCTATCAGGAAGGGGTTCGTATGTTTGCACCCACCCATTTCTTTGATACTAAACTTGGAGGTTCTGCCCACGGTATTTCAAAGGGCGGACTCACAAAATTTGGAAGTGATGTGATTATACGTATGGACGAGTTGGGGATGATCATTGATCTGGCACATGCCTCTCCCACTTTAATTGACGATGTTTTGAAACAGACCCAAAGCCCCTTACTAATTTCCCATACAGGGGTAAAAGGCACCTTAGATAATAATCGTAACTTGTCCGATGCACACATTATCCAAATTGCTAAAAACCAGGGGTTGATAGGTGTAGGCTTTTTTGATGGCGCAGTCACTAAACCATTAACTAAAGGTATTGTAGAAGCCATGAAACATATTAAATCTATTGCCGGGGTGGAATGTATAGCTTTGGGTTCGGATTACGATGGTAGTGCCACAGTTCCCTTTGATGTAACGGGTTTACCTTTGTTGGTGGAGGAATTATTGAATCAGGGATTTGAAGAAGCGGAAATAAGAGCCATTATGGGTGAAAATGTAAAACAATTTATGTTAAAGAATCTTAGATAGGAAAAAATAAAGATTTCCTCCTGAAATGGGAGCGTGTTTTTAAGCACCTGTGCTCCACACCAAGAACTATTATTTCCGAGAAACAATTATCTCTCTATCAGACTTTTATGGCAAAATAATACACGGTTAATATTGAATTACTACCTAATTTTCATTTCAGAGACTAGTCAAAATAAAATCTAAAAGTCTAACCTGATTGGTCGAATTTGATTCTCCACAAATCAATTAAAAGTAACAGTTTTCCCCAAAAATTGTAGCAAAATTCCCACAACATTATCCATCCGGGGTCTGCCATTCTTTTTTATTTTATTTTTAACACTTTGATAATCAGCAAAATATGTCTCAAATAATTTTCTAATGGAGAATAGGCACAGTAATTTGATTAGCAGGAGTGTGGATAAACGGAACAGTTCAATTCTGTTTTATCTCTAAAACATTTTTAATAATCACTAACAACATATAAACCAATTGTATTATGAAGTATCTGTTAATTCTTTCGTCTTTCGCTCTTGCAGCACAACTTTTCTTTTTGGGGGAATTTTTCAGTTCATTGGAGGCTATTAATCTTTTTTTAGCCTTCCTGCTTTCAGGTATTTTTTATTACTTCGGTTCTATTCACCATATTAAAAAAACAGAATATACCGGAGAGTTAGGAAGTGTTTTTTATAGTATTTCCCTTTCTTCCGTTCCGTTTGTTTTTGGTGTAGCCATATTTAATTTTTTCTATCATGAAAATTTACTGATAGCACTTTTGACAACTGCAGGCCTGAATGTACTTACCCTAATTGGAAGTATTTTTTTACTTAACAGAAAATATAAAAAGGACATGAGAATGTTCAGGAGATTCTAAATTTCTTCAGCTCCCTCCACTAATAGTTTTTAGCCGGAGGAAATCCTCAAACTAAAAACCCATTATCATGAAAATTATCAAACTACAGCTCTACTTTTTTATTTCAATCATTTTATCCTCCTGTGCCACTAAAGATGTGGCTTTTCAGAATCGCTTTGATTATACCACTGAATATTACGATTTGATTGAATCGCAAAGAAAACTTGTGGAGGAGAACAGAAAACTAAAATTCAAAAACCAGCAATTACAAAAGGAAAAGGTAAGATCGCTTGTGGAATTGGTTAAACAAGCGGATGTAGACCAAAATGCCATCAATTCAGCAGTGGCAGTTGAAAAAGCTATGAAAAATTATTTCAGTCAATTAGATAAACTGGAAAAAAATCTGAAGGATGCTTTTTCCGATCGCAGAAAATATCATGTTTTTCAGGATAAAAATGCGGTTAGACTGATCGTGAATGACAATGTTTTATTTAATAAAGATGGAGCTTACTTACTTCCTGAAGCAGATCAAATTATGATTTCCCTTCATCAATTTATGGAAAAAAATCCTCAGGAAATGAAAATCATAAATCATAGGGATAATGATCTTCCCCTAAAAAGTATTCGGTATGCTGACCATTGGGATTTGAGTTTTGAAAGAACTAAAAATATTGCCCTGCATCTGGTACACCAGGGTGCAATTTTTAGCTATGAGGTGGAGGCTACTGGTAAAGTTTACAGAATTGTTCAGGAAAATAAGGAAAATCCATATGCCACTTTTCGGTCCTTTACCGAGTTTGTTTTTACCCCTGAAGTATCTAATACACCAGATTTTTATCTGGCAACCAAATAAATAACTGTTGATAGGGTTTGGCCCTTCTTCAGAAAAATTTCTACTATTTATTTACCCTTAAATATTCACCAAAAAACTTAAATCATTTTCAACCATGAATAACAAGAAAGAAAAATTTGCACGCTTTGGCATTGCCACCAAAGGCTTTGTATATTGCCTGATAGGCGGATTAACAGCAATGGCTGCGTTCGGAGCCGGAGGTAAAAAAACCGGGAGTAGCGGAGCCCTGGAATATTTGGCCAGTCAGACTTACGGGCAGGTACTTTTAATCATTACTGCAATGGGCTTAATCAGCTTTGTATTTTGGAGGTTTTACCAAACTTTTGCAGACCCTGAGGATAAAGGTAACGATGCAAAGGGTATTTTTAGAAGAATAGGATATTTCTCCAGTGGTGTATTTTATGGTTTTTTATCGTATACTGCTATTAACACAGTGGCTGGAGCCAGCTCAGGTTCCGGAGGTAGTAAAGCGTCTCTTATTAATACCTTGCTCAGCGAATCTTACGGACAAATTATGGTCGGTATTCTTGGGGTTATCTTCCTTGGTAAAGCGGGTTATCAGTTTTACAGAGCCTATTCCGGTAAATTTAAAGACAAAGTAAAAGAGGCCAGTTTGGGTAAAAGAGCCAGAGAATTGGTGTTAAAATCCGGACAAGTGGGTTATACCGCAAGGGGTGTAGTAATAGCAATAATTTCCTTCCTGACATTTAAGGCGGCCTTTTCAGCCAATTCCAGTCAGGCTGGAGGAACAGAGGAGGCACTCAGTTTTATCCAAAATGAATTTGGAGCTATTGTGTTGGCAGTGGTGGCCATCGGTTTGTTGGCCTATGGAGTGTTCATGTTTATAAAAGCCAAATACAGAGAAATGGCAGGAATTTAATCCTGTATTCCAAAATTTTCCCTGAGCTAAAACTGACTCCAGACTACCCTTTTTTTTTTAAGCCATACCCAATACCATTTATTATGATTGACCAATTAATTTCCTCTTTCCGAAATTTCCAGGAAGCCATCATTCAGGGCTTTCCGTCCTTTATCGTTGGTGTTACCTTATTGGTTTTTTTCATCATTATCGGATCTTTAATCCGGTCTTACACCAAAAGGAAACTTTTAAAAAAGGTCAAAGACAAGTTACTGGTCAATTTTATTGGCAGAATAATATTCCTTTCCATGTTGGTAATAGGAGTAGTTATTTTTCTCAATCAGGTGGGATTGGGGAAAGCGGCTGGTGGGCTTCTGGCGGGTGCAGGAGTATCAGCCATCGTAATTGGTTTTGCCTTTAAAGATATTGGAGAAAATTTTCTGGCTGGTTTTTTCCTGGCTTTTAGCCGCCCGTTCAGTATTGGAGATGTGGTAGAAGTAGAAGGTATAAAGGGAAAGGTGAAGTCTTTGAGTTTTCGGAATACCCACATCCGGACATTTGATGGACGGGATATATTTGTACCCAATGCCATCCTCATTAAGCATCCTCTGGTGAATTTCACCCGTGATGGTTTGCTGCGATACGATTTTACAATAGGCCTGGATTATGGAGATGATATTCCCAAAGCCGTTTCCCTGATCAAACAAACCCTTGAGAAGGAAACCAAAATTGAACATGGGGAAGCCCTGAAGCCTTTTATTCTTTTAGAAGAATTTAGTACCAGTACAATCAACCTGAGGATTTTTTTCTGGGTAAATTCCTTTAATTACCAACATGAAATGGCGGTATTAAGAACTGAAATAATGAATAATATTCTGGTGAGTCTGGCCAAAAACGGGTTCAGCATGCCTGCGGATATTGTAGAACTAAAAATTTATCAGGAAGGACAACCTATTCCTTTAAAAATGCAATCTCAACAATTGCACAAAACCAACCAAAATTAATGATGCAAAAACAGTAATTAATGTGGAAAAATTTCCACTACAGTAGAATTAATTCTGCATAAATGGAGGTAAAACAAAAGTACTAAACAAATATAATATATTGGTTATCAATAATTTATATATTTAATTATCAATTGGAGCAATTTTGTATTTATCTTTTATAAAAAACAATAAGCCATGAAAAAGTATATTGGAATAACCTTAATTGTAATTGGATTATTTGGAGCTTTGCTCACAGGATATAATGCAATTGAACAAGCCGAAAGCCTGCAATTTTTAGGAATGAATATCACTATTTCCGAACAGGGTAGTTTTGTTCCGGTTGTAGCCTTTGGAGTAGTTTTCCTGAGTGGAATCGGATTGCTTGCTTCTGATAAAAGCCGAAGTAGTTCATTTTAATCAAAATCAAATCAATTTCACCATCAATTTTTTTAGGGGAGAAAGCTCCTGATAAAATTCTGATGGTATTTAAATCAATCAAATTTTTAACCTAAACTTTTTAGTCATGCTTAAATGGTCATTAATTTTTTTAATAGTAGCAATAATTGCAGCGGTATTCGGATTTGGAGGAATTGCAGCCGGAGCGGCTTCAATCGCTAAAGTTATTTTCTTCATATTTTTAGTTGTATTTGTAGTATCTCTATTATTCAATTTGGTAAGGGGGAGATAACCTGCTATGGATAAGCATATTGGCTATTTGTGGATTAATCCCAAATAGCCATTTTTTATATGTTTTTAAGCACCAGTACTCATATTTCCGAGAAAAAGTAATCTCTTTATCAGTCTTATATGGCAAAATAATACACGATTAATTTTGAATTACTCCTTAAGAAAGCAAAAAAAATAATGCTGATGGAAAAAACGGCTAACTTTATTCAAAAAGTAAAAGAAACCGGCAAAAAGCATCTCGGGTTTATCAAAGAACTTTTTCAGAAGTTTGGAGACAATGACCCATTCCGGCTGGCTGCTGTTGTTTCTTATTTTGCCATTTTTTCCTTACCAGGATTATTAATTATTGTAATAAAGTCAGCAGGATTTTTTTTCGGGGAAGAAACTATTTCCCAGGAAATATTCCTTCAGGTGAAAAACCTGATAGGAAAGGAGGGAGCTTCTCAGATCCAGACAATGGTGAATAAAGCCGGTAATCAGGAGAATTCAAAAATGGCGACCATTATTGGTATAGGATCTATAGTTTATGCTGCCACGGGTCTTTTTTACCACATCAAAATTAGTCTCAACCAGATTTGGGAGATCAAAGAAGTTCCCAGGAAACCATGGCTCCAGCTTATTATTGACAGAACAGCCTCTTTTGGTCTTATTCTGGTAATGGGATTTTTATTAATCATTTCATTGGTTGTATCTTCACTTATTGCCCTTATCGGAAATAACCTTTCACAATTTGGCCTGGAACAGGGAATGATTTTGTTACAAATTATCAATTTTATGGTTTCCATGGTGATTACCTCCTTATTATTTGCAAGTATATTTAAATGGTTACCCGATGCCATTATCCGTTGGAAAGATGCGATAATTGGAGCAGTATTTACAACCATTCTTTTTGAAATTGGAAAAGAATTAATTAGCTATTACCTTGGAACCAGTGATCCCGGTTCTACTTATGGGGCGGCAGGTTCAGTGGTTATTATTTTGCTTTGGGTGACTTATACCAGTATTATCTTTTTCTTTGGAGCAGTTTTTACCCAGGTTTACAGTAAATGGTTTGGTAGGGAAATTAAGCCTGAAGTAGCGCAAAAAAAGAAAAATAAGGTAAACGTAAGCAAACCATTCCACACTTCATTTCAAAATGTCTAAATGAAAAAAGCGCTATTTATTTAATTACAAAATCCAGAATTCAATTAAAAGAAATAAATTTGAAACGTGCTTATTTACTTCCTGAATGAAACTAAAATACTTTCTATGGCTACTTTTGCCAGTGGTTTTTTCCCTGCTAATCTATATTTTTCTTCCTCCTGTTTTAGAAAGCTATCTTCGGGAAACCATTACTGAAAAACTGAAGGAAAATAAAGTTGTTTCCCTTGATTATGATGAACTTTCCATCAACCTTCTACCCCTCACCATTTCCTTCAAAAACCTGGGACTTACCACTAATCAAGTTAATCAGGATTCCCTTCCCCATATTACTGCCCAATTTCCCGAAATTAAAATATCAGGTATTAGCTATTCAGCTTATATTTTGGATAAGACTTTCTCTGCAAAGCAGATTTCTATAGAAAGGGGAAAAGTTCAGGTTTCAAAACGGAAGAAGCATTTCCCTGTAGACTCTCTTAATGCCCTGCTAGCTTTTCATGTAAAAGATTTATCCTTTCCCAAAAATGATTTGAAAGCCTTTTCTTTTGATGATCATGAAATAAGACTTTCCCAAATTTCAGCTAAAACGGTGGATGGATTTTATCAATTAAATTTTGAGGAAATAAAAAGTAATGGCGCGAAAAAGCTTGACCTGAGTTTCAAAAATTTCAAATTAATTCCCCAATATCCCCGATACGAATTTTCCCGGAAAAAAGGTTTTCAAACGGATAGATCGGAGGTTTTGATTCCTGCCATTTCCATTCATCAAATTCATCTTGATAGCCTGCTGAATCAGCATTATTTCCATGCTTCAGCGATATCAATGGATAGCATGCAGGTGAACTTGTTCCGGGACAAAAATGTACCCATGAATCCTGATAGATTCGTAGTGCTTCCCCAGCAAATCATTCGGGAAATGTCCCTAAAATTCACAATAGATTCCATTTCTTTAAGCAATGGAATGGTTACTTATGAGGAATTGAAACCTGATGGGAAAGCCCCTGGTAAAGTATTTTTTGATGGTTTAAATGCAACTTCTCACGCTTTATCGAATGATCCAAATCATTTTTCTAATGGTCAACTGGATATAAAAGCCAGTGGCAATTTGATGGGAAAAGGAAGTGTCACAGCCGATTTTCATTTCAATATTTTCAGGGAGGATAATCAATTTAATTTTAAGGGAACAATTGGTGAAATGTATCTTCCCCAGCTTAATCCAATGGTTGAAAATGTGGCTTTCGTACATCTGAAAAGTGGCCAGATGAAAAAAATGGAATTTTCAGTTACAGCCAACGAAAACTTTAGCATCGGAAATTTGAATTTTTATTATCATGATCTTCATGCTTCCATGATCCATCCCAAAAAAAATGAAAATGCTAACTTTTTCAAGAAAATAATTTTTGATTTGATGGAAACCCTCATTATTCCTAAAGAAAACATAGCCGGGAAAAAATTTAGAAAGGGAACCATCAAATTCAATAGAGACAAACAAAAATCAATTGTAAACTATTGGTGGAAATCTATATTTTCCGGAATACAATCTACTGTAGGTTTATAAGCTAATCCCTCCCTTCATTACTCGAATATTTACTTACTTCATTTTATAAAAGAGTTCTTTCAGATAAACACTTGTAAAAAGCGTTAGGGCTAAAATTCCCGTAATAATCAGTCTGTTGTCTGTAAAAAATGTGGTTAGGTCTTGTAAGCTGGTATTTAAAATGGATTCCATGGTTAGTTATATTTTTAAAAATCTTTAGGATACTTAAAAAATCTATTAAAGGGTTATTTTGTTTAGAAATTCTTAAGAGCATGTTTAAAATTTATCCTTTTGGCTGCAAAATGCACAGAAACGTCTGCCCGGTTCGGAAACTTCGCTTCAAAAAACAAAATTTAAACATGCTCTAAGGTTATAGGATGAATTTCAACTTAGTTTAATAAAAATTCATTCCAAGGTTCATAGGTGGCCAATGAAAGAAAGTATTTTATTTTAAGCAACTGATAACCAGTAAATTAGTTATTTTAGTATTCTTTCTCTTCTGGTTTGGCAATATAAATTGTTGGCAGGAAGCCACAACATTGAGGAAAAATATGGGGAAATTGATCCCCGGAAAATGATAGGGACACAAAAAAAGCAACTTAAAACTAAGTTGCTTTTTAAATTATTATGGTATTTAAATGGAAATTAGTCTATTTTATCTTCCATCTCATCGGCCATTTCTTCATGCATCTCCACTTTTGAAATAAAAGATTTTGCCCAGGTTTTTATTTCTGAATCATTGATTTCGTCTATATCATCTAATTCAGTTTTAATTTTTTCGTGTGCATCTTCAATAAACTCTACATAGGCTTCATCGAAATCTTCGCCTGGAACCATATCCATAAATTTCTCCTTAGTATTGTGCTCATTGCTTACGTATTCTACAGGGAGCACAATGCTTTTTTCTCTGGCTATACTGCTCAACTGATCTTTAACCATTTGGTGTTCTGTAGCCATTGATTTGGCCAAACTTTGAGCTCTTGGTGAAATGGCTTTTTTCCTGGCAATCTCACTGATTTCAAGTATCATAATATTGTAGCCGGCTGCTTCCACTAAAAATTCTGCATCGTCTTCCTTGTCATCATTGTGAGAGAATTTAGCTTCATTTATCTCCTCAGTTGATTCTACCTGAGCATCATCTTTATATTTTGAGTTACACGATGAAAAGACAAGCGCACTACATAATCCGGAAATTATTAAAATGTTTTTTAACATGATAAAAAAGTTTAGGTTAACTAAATGATTTTGTGATGTATATAATCACAATTGCTTGCCAATTATGCCATTGAAAAGTAATTAGGCTTTAAACCCCTGAAAATAAGCTATTTAAGAAAATGATCGTTTCGTGCTTAAAAAATAATTTTGACGAGGAAAATCCACATAATTGTAGAATTTTTCAAACGATTTGTAAGGCCATCAGGCATTTATTAAAAAGATAACACTGCAAATAAGCTGGCATTTTTGGAGAAATTTTATACTCACTTTTGGGGTTTTATTGTGGTTATTTTTCCCCATTTTTTTGAAAGGAATGAAAAGGGTGAATACCTCGATAAATATGAACATTTCTATTTAAGTATCTGATAATCAGTCTTTTGTTTTAATTATTTCCATCTAATCAAGTGCACATTTAGTTTCATGGTATGGAAATTTGATTCAATAATTAAAAATAATGTTCAACAAACCTGAAACGTCATGTCAAATCTATTGTATTTTATAGCTATCCTGTTGGTAATAGGTTGGTTACTAGGATTTTTTGTTTTTAATATAGGAAGTTTAATTCATGCATTACTAGTGATTGCAGTGGTTGCCATAATTTTCCGACTGATCAGAGGCCAGCGAATTTAGCGATAATTATCAGCCTTAAGAAGGAGGAAGGAATAGCTTTATTCCCTGCTCCTTCTCATTAGAAACTGTTCAACCTAAATTTTAGAAAAATGAAAAAGCTATTAGCCCTCTTTACTATATTTTTAGTGCTCACAATTTATAGTTGTAGTACTGTACCCATTACAGGAAGATCTCAATTTGCCCCACTCCCGGCTTCCCAAATGCTTGCCCTTGGTGAGCAAAGCTACGACCAGGTATTAGCCCAAAGTCAATTATCCACCAATAAAGCCCAAACTGAAATGGTGAGAAGGGTAGGGAGAAGAATTGCAAGGGCAGTGGAAAACTATTTTAAAGCCAATGGTATGGAAGAAGAAATGAGAGGTTTTGACTGGGAATTTAATTTAATTGCCAGCGATCAGAAAAATGCCTGGGCCATGCCTGGTGGAAAAGTAGCCTTCTATGAAGGTATTTTGCCTATTTGCCAGGATGAAAATGGCATCGCTGTGGTAATGGGACATGAAATTGCCCATGCCATCGCCCAACACGGAAACGAAAGAATGGGCCAGGAACTGGCTGTTCAACTTGGCGGAATGACTTTAATGACTGCCCTGAGTAAAAAACCAGAGGCCACCCAGCAACTGGCTTTAACAGCTTTTGGACTTGGTTCTCAGATTGGAATTATGTTGCCTTATAGCCGTGCCCATGAATCTGAAGCCGATGAAATGGGACTTTATTTTATGGCCATGGCAGGGTACGATCCTAATGAAGCACCTGAGTTTTGGAAGCGAATGAATGCAGGAACAGGACAAGAGAGCAGACCACCGGAGTTTTTATCTACTCACCCTTCTCCTGAAACCAGAATTAATAAACTAAAAAGATTAATTCCCAAAGCCCTGAAATATCAGGAAGTGTATTAAAAACCATTCCTCATTTGACACACTTAGTCATTATCCCGGCAGGGTTATCTTTCCATAAAGACTCTGCCGGGATAATTTTTAGCATTTATTGTGTATTAACCCGCACACACAAAAAAACCTGACTTACAAATTATTAAGTCAGGTTTTTTAGGTAAAAAAATTTAGAAATTATAAATCAATGGCATAATCCCTAAGTTTGTTGTAGAGGGTTTTCCTATCAATTTTAAGCACTTTTGCAGCTTTGGTTTTATTATTATCTGTTTCCTGTAAAGCTTTAATGATGGCTGCTTTTTCAGCTTTCTCAGCAGAGGATTTCAGATCGGTAATGTTTTCCTCTTCCTCATGGTCAAAACTAAAGCTATCAGCATGATGGTAGGTAATTTCATGGGGTAGGGCATCCTGCTGGATGTATTCTCCCTGAGTGATTAATGCCGCTCTTTTCACCACATTTCTCATCTCTCTTAAATTGCCATACCAAGGGTAGCGATTAAAAATTTTTACCACATCAGATGAAAATCCGGAAATGTCTTTTCCCAAATCTTCATTAGCCTTTCTCAAAAAATGATTGGCAAAGAGAATGATATCTTCTTTCCTTTTTCTGAGTGGTGAAAGGGTGATATTAAACTCATTTAACCTGTGGTATAAATCTTCTCTAAAACTGCCATCAGCAACTGATTTTCTCAGGTCATCATTGGTGGCAGTCACAATACGAACATCTATGGGAACTTCCTTATTGCTACCTACTTTGGAGATTTTTCTTTCCTGCAACACCCGGAGTAGTTTCACCTGGATTTCATAGGGTAAGTTCCCGATTTCATCAAGGAAAATGGTACCGCCATTGGCTTCCTGGAAACATCCTGTTTTTTCAGCGATGGCACCGGTAAAAGCACCTTTTACATGCCCGAAAAGTTCACTCCCGGCCAGTTCTTTGGAAAGCGCTCCACAATCTACCGCAACAAAAGGTTTTCCCGCACGGCTACTAAAATTGTGAATGGTATTGGCCACATATTCTTTTCCCGTTCCGGTTTCTCCTTCTATCACCACGGTCATTTGAGTAGGAGCCACCAGTTTGATGTGCTTTAATACATTCTGGGATTCCGGACTTGTACCATGAATAAACCGTTGGGGTATTTGCTTGGCTGGAGCTGGAGTATTTACCGTATTTTTTTTCTTTAAAGCAGATTTTACTGTAGAAAGAATTTCATCCGGGTGAAGTGGTTTGGTCACGTAATCAAATGCTCCTGCTTTAATTGCTTTTACCGAAATCCGGATGTCGGAATATCCGGTAATCATGATGACCAGTGTCTGGGGTCTTAATAACTTAATTTTCTGTAATAAACTGATGCCATCTTCATCGGGAAGTCTGAAATCGGTAAGAACCAGATCAACAGCGGTTTCTTTTAAAAAATCAATGGCACTTTTGGCATTATGGGCTTCAAAAGTCTCATAGCCATGCTTGGAAAAAAATCTTGTAAGCAGTTTACAGATATCAAAATCATCGTCTATTATTAATATTTTACTCATAAAGATAGTTATATGCCTAGGGTTAAAAATGTGAAATTAGCCAGTGTCTAAACATTTTTAATTGCGCTTTTGTTTTTCCTTATTTATTAATTTGAATAACAAATTGCTAGATTAGGCTAAGAAATAGTGGAAAAAAAGTAACATATTCCATTAAATTAAGTCAAAAATGGGGCAAATTCCACAGGGGAAAAATATCTCATTTTTTACATGGTGTATCCTAATTTTTATTCCAGGTTTTATCGGTGTATCGGAATATATGAAAAACGCATATAAAATACTGACAATCAGATCATTTTATATTCTTAATTTTCCTGGTTTCAAAATTTTTCATCCTGTATGGAGAATCAAAATTTAAAAATTGAAAGAGTTGTTTGAAACAAAAATTAGTAGGTATAATGGAATTTTTTCCACAACTGTAGAAAAAATTCTACAATTAATTCCACAATAGTTGAATTTTTTTGATGAAAATCTCCTACAATCAAAGTCTGAGGAGCACCAATGCCTTAGAAGGAACTCAGGCTCAGGTTGAAAGTGGCAAAAACAAGGTAAATACAGTGCCTTTCTGAGGAGCACTTTTTACTTTTATCTTTCCCCCATGTAAATCCACAATCTTTTTAATGATATACATTCCAAGGCCGGTTGATTGTTCTCCTTTCTGGTCTTTTCTTCCTACGGTAGAAAATTTTTCAAATAGTTTTTCCAGAAGTTTCTGGTTCATGCCTATTCCAAAATCGATCACTTTTATGGCAATTTGATTATTTCTATTGAATGTTTCAATTTCGATATTGCTGTTATTATAGCTGAATTTAATTGAATTAGATATCAGGTTGTTTATTACCCTGGAAAATTTTTCTACATCAATTTTCACGGTATCATGAGTAGCATTCAGCCTGGAATTTATCACCATATTTTTTTTATGCGCCTGGCTTTTTTGGTTGGCCAAAATCTTATTCAGGAATTTGTTAAGTTTTACCTTTTTCGGAAAGATTTGGTAATTTCCATCTTCCATAGAAGCCGAATCGAGTAAATCTTTTAAAATACCATCCATTCTTTTGCAGGATTTTTCGATAAGTTCCAGGTAATACTCCTTGTCTTCTGAATCGGAAAGCATCCCCTTGTTTTCCATTTTCAAAATTTCATTAGAGCCCAGAATCACATTTATTGGGTTTCGGAGGTCAACAGCCAGAATACCCAAAATATCATTTTTTAATTTAATTGATTTCTCAAGCTTTTCATTCAGGAGCCTGAGGTCCTCCGCATTTTTATTTAAAATCTCTACAATTTGCTCTCTCAGTCTGGAGGCAATCTTAATTTCCGGCTCACTCCAGGGCTGGGCATGGTCTTTTACCATTGTAAGATATTTTTCAAAAGATTTTCTTGGGGAAAGTCTGAACCCTTCTTCCGATTTTTCAAATACTTTATGAGGGTTTCCTCCCCAGGATTTACTTTCAATAATTTCCGGTCGGAACCAAAAGATATACTGGCTTTGTTGCTTGGAAAGTTTTATACTTAGTAATCCACTGAAATGAGGATCCCATTCCATTTTTTTGGGAAGTTCGCTAGATAGATTCCTGGTTTGAAATTCATTTTCCACCTTTTTTTTATCCAGCCAATTGACAAGGGCTTCCAAGTTTGACCTGGAAGGGCAATTTCCTGATTTAGTCAATTTTCCGTGATCCCAAAAGGCTACACCTTCTGCATCGATCAGGTCAAGCAGGTTTACCCTTCCTTTAAATAAGCCTTTTTCCAGACTCTTCTGCTCATTGCTTTGCAGTATCAGTTCTGATTTTATTTTGAGCAGTTTATTGAATGCAGTCACATCCAGTTTTTCCCGGTAAATGGAAATAAAATTGGAAAAATAGCGCGCTATGAATTCAATATTATTCCGCTCTGGAAAACTAAATAATTTGGGACTATAATGGTGACAGGAAATCAAACCCCAAAGTTTGTTATTGCACACGATGGAAATGACCATGGTGGCTTTCACACCCATATTTTGCAGGTATTCAATATGAATGGGAGAAACACTTCGCAAAGGTGAAAGAGACTGATCTAATGTAACTTTGTCGGGGGCAATTATATTTACAGGCTGATAATCTACATCCGGAATAACCCTTACCCAGTTACTAAGGTATAGTGCTCTGGCCTGTGCAGGAATATCACTTTCCGGAAAATGATGATTCAAAAAACTCTGTTTTACACTATCCTCCTTCGATTCTGCAATCACGGAACCATTCCAATGCTCGTCAAATTTGTAGATAAGCACTCGATCATATCTGGTAACCTGTTTTAATTCATCTGCCAAAATTTGAAATGGTGTGTTGTCCTGAAATTTTTCAGATAGTTTTTCAAAAATAGAATGTGCCGTGGAATAGAATTCTCCTGAAATGGTTTGGTCATTTCCCATTTTAGGCTCCAGTTCCAGAATAATATAGTTTCCGGAATGGTAGATCAGGGCATTAAATAAAAATGAACTGGCCGGTTGATGTGTAAACCGAATTGTATGGGGTAATATGGGATGTAATTTATTTTTTTGCCAGTCTTTAATCTGGTTTATTTGTTCCTCAGGCAGCAGTTCATGGAGGGATTTTGAAAGTAAGCTCTGATAGTTTAGATGGATAAATTTTTCAATATTTTCACTTACATGGGTAATTTTCAGGTCGTCCTGGTTAACTCCAATCAGGAAGCCATGAGGCTGGATTTTTCCAGGAATATGTATAGGTTCGTCAGCACAGTTTATTAAGTCGACTTTAATTGGCATTGATTCCATAGGTAAAAAAGCTTGGTATTTTTCAGTTTATAAAGGTACTGGGAATATTTGCCAAAATTTAATAAAAAACATCCTAGAATGGATTAATTATAACCTGAAAAGGATTGTTTTGTTTTTGGAATGATGCTTTCTTACCTCTGGATCTTTACCTCAATTATGTGGAAATTATCCTACAACTTCTACACATTTTATTAAAATATGAATAATGATTAGTTGTCTCATTTTCAGTGATTTACAAAGTGTAAAGTTCTTTTAATGGGATGTGGTATGAAGTTTTTACCCACAAGTGTAAAAAAGCCTCATAGCCATGAAAATCTATTTAAGTTCCCATAAAATAAAAGAGATTGTTGCTGAATTTGCCCAACAATTGAAAGTACAACCAGAGTTCGATTGTGAGGAGGGTATGGTGAGTTTGCCAAAATCAGTTGGAATCGGTGTTATTAAAGGACTATCTTTTCCATTTGGGTTGGCTTTGCTTATGGTAAAATGCGAGTTAAAAGACGATTTAAAAATCAAATATCAACCGCACGATTTCCAACCTCTGCAGTTTTTATTTTCCTTAAAAGGGGAAACATTTCATTCCATCGATTCCGATTTTATTCAGTATGGTTTGAGCCCTTTGCAAGGCTCTATTACGGCCTCAAAAAAGACTTGTGACCAAAAAATTACGTTACCGGCCAACCAGGAAATTCAGTTGTGTAGTCTGCAAATTAACAGGGAAGCCTTTCTGAAGAAAATCAATTGTGATTTGGATTCAATTCCTGAAAAACTAGCGTCTGCTTTTAGGGATAAGTGTGGAAATCATTCTTTCTACTACCAAAGCAACTACAGTTTTGCGATAGCCGAGTGTATCAATGAAGTTTATTCCAATACGCATGAAGGACTCGTTAGAAAGGCCTATATGGAATCCAAAGCCCAGGAACTTTTTTCCCTGCAGGTTAAACAATATCAGGACGATATGATGTCTGAAGGAAACAGAATTTTGCTTAGAAAAAATGATGTAGCACTAATTAAAAAGGCGAAAGATTTACTCTTAAAGGATTTGAAAAATCCACCAACCATTAAAGCCCTTTCCAAACTTGCCGGAATCAATGAATACAAATTGAAAAAAGGTTTTAGAACTATTTACAGCACTTCAATATATAAATACCTAAGAGAAGAAAGACTTGAAAAAGCAAAGCTTTTGCTCCTGGAAGATACCCTGAATATCGAAGAAATAGCCAGCAAGGTAGGTTATTCCAATAAAAGTCATTTTGCAAGGCGGTTTAGGGAAAAATTTGGAAGCCTGCCAAGTGAATTTGTAAAGCGCTTTCAATCGGAAGTACTTTAATTATTTTAAGATAAATTTGGATAAAAACATGGTTGTCTGTTTCCCTTTGTTTCTATTCCATGTTTTTTCCAACCATGGAAAAATCCCTCTTGGGCCCATATTTATCCAATTTAAACATGAAATCTCTTTTTAGCTGAAGTACCTTTGAGTAATATCACTTCCATAATTTGTCGTAATTAATCAGCTTTGCCTGAACTGGATTCGGTTATACTCCAAGATTCAAAGAGATGTTTAGATTCAGCAGTTATGAATGAAAATTCTTTCAATTAAATTATTTTTTTAACTCGATCAGCCCAGATTTATAACCCACACAAAATGATACTAGGAAAACTAAGACAAGCGACCTCCGACCAGCATAAGGCTTTAGAAAAGCTACTATACCAGGAGAAAATTTTAAATTATTCATTATCCGTAGCTGAGTTTAAAGAACTTCTGTTGATCAATCTGTTGGCACATGCACACCTGGAAGAGGCCCTCGAAAAGGGACTTTCCCAAAATGAAAAGAATGTGTTGGATTTAGGGAAAAGGAAAAAAACAGAGTGGTTACTGAAAGACCTGCTTCAACAAGGAATTGACGGAGAAAAGTTTTTAAATGAGACTCAACCTACAAGCCAACTAATAGTTGGGAATCTGCAAGAAGCATTGGGGGTACTTTATGTAAGCGAAGGAGCTACACTGGGAGGTAAATTTATTTTAAGGAAAATGGTCCTGAACCCCACCTTAAAGTTTATATCAGATTTTACATTTTTCAGAGGGTATGAAGGAGATACAGGGGAGTATTGGAGAGAAATTCAGGAATTGTTAAACCAGGAGGAAAAGGAAGATGCTGATTACAGTATCATAATTGATAAAGCTGTAGAGACTTTTGGTTTTTTTATTTCCATTGTGGAAGACCTTCAAAAAAAGAGAACCGCCATGAAAATGATGTCTAAATGTGCTGAAAAAGAGCTGGGAAACCGGTAATTCAATAATGCTCTACTTTTAGGGACAGCTACTGATAGTTTCCCTAATTCCACAATATTGGGTAAAATATCCTACAGCTATAATAGGATTATTACAATTTACCTATATCATAAGTATTTGATTTTAAGCATCTTATAATTTAAGTACTTATGATTTCTTTCTTTGGTACAAATTCTTCTATAATGTTATTATATCAGAATTTTTTAACCAAAAAATAAATAGACATGGCCATAACATCACAAAATAATATTTGGAAGGGGCTATCAACTGTGGCTTCCCTGGCCACTGCTGTAGTCATGAAAAAGGGACTAAGTAAAAGCTTTAAGAAAGTGAAGGAAAAAGAGCCCCCCAAAAAATCTCAATCTATTCAATCTACAGGAAATTTTAAGAAACTACTGGGTTGGACAATTCTTTCAGGAGTGGTAATCAGTTTAGGTAAACTGGCAACCGAACAAGGTCTCGTAACGGTTTGGAAGAAAGTAACTAAACAGGATCCCCCTGCTTAAAAATATTCAAAATAAATCTAATAGGTGATTTTAGTTCCAAAATAATAAAGGGATGAAGATGGTTCTTCATCCTTTTTTTTATGAAAAAACAGAGTGAATAAAAATGATAGGGCATTATCAATAAAAAATCCACTGGCAAAAATTTACCAGTGGATTCTTGTGTGTAGTAGGTTATTGTTTAGAGCGTGTTTAAAATTTAGGTTTTCAAGCTTGGTTTCATAAATGGGCATTTGCAGCAAAACAGTTAAAATTTAAACATGCTCTTAGGATGTATTGGTAATTAATCATTAAATGATATATCGTTTGAGCCTTCCGAAAGTGCTTTTTTCTCCGCTTTTCTGGCTTCTTTTTCCTGTTTTTTAAAATATCTCCTGAAAAGAAAGTTTTCCCGCATGGCTTCCAGGTTTACATTGAGCTTTGCAGATCCTTCTTCCAGGTTTTCCATAGTGTTTTCCAAAGTCTTTGCAAATTCTTCATCTTCAGTGAGCAGGGCAATTGTATTATCTTCCTGATTAAGTTTTTGAGAAGTTTGAACCAGTTCTTCTATTATTTGGCCTGCATCCTGACTGACCTGATTAAAATTATTTACCGTTTGGTGGAGATTATAATAGATTGAAGTATCTGCCATCAGCATTTGAAGAGGATTATTTTTATCATTCAGTTTGGCACTGAACTTAGCCAGATCTCCCGTAACCATTAGCGTAGCAGCAGTTGTTTTTTCAAGGTTCTGCAGGATATTTTCAAATCTGCGTGAAGCGGTTTCATCGGAAATCAGGTTTCCCACGATACCTTCTTCTGAAACAATTCTTTCTGTGATTACTTTGAGGTCTCTGGTTACATCAGCCAGGTTATCATTATTTTCAGATAAAGTAGTGATGATTTCATCCGTGTCGAAAGGCACCTCAGAAGCAATTTCATCTCCTTCTTCCACTGCAGCTGAATTGCCACTTCCAGGTGTAATGGAAACAATTTTATTTCCTGCCAATACTCCATCAGAACTGATAACTGCTTTCGAATCCTTTTTAATTAAGGGTTTGATATTTTCGTCCAGTAACATGGTGATATCCAGTGAATTTCTGCCTCCGAACTCGATTGCTTTTACCACTCCTATTTTCACCCCCAGGAACCAGACATTATCTCCCTCTTTTAGTCCTTCCACATTTTTTACAGTAGTTTTCAGGGGAAATTTAGACACAAACATTTTGGATTGCGTACCCAGAATTAGCATAGCAGTTACAAGCAGTGCCACACCCAGCGTGACAAATACGCCTAATTTTATAGTTCTTGATTTATTTTGCTTTTTCATTGTTCTAATTTTTATGAGATTAATATTTTGAGGATACCTGTATGGGGCTTTTTCCCTTCAATTTCCTGATTTTTGATGCTGTACTAATTAATAATCGAAAAATGCTTTGAGGGCCGGATGATCTGTTTTGGAAATTTCTTCAAATGTTCCTGCTTCTAAAACTTTTCCTTCAGCCAAGGCCATTATACGGTCTCCTGTGGTTCTGGCACAACTGATATCGTGGGTAATCACGATTGCAGCAGTGTGGTATTTTTCTTTAACTTCCACAATCAGTTCGTTAATTTCCTTTGCCGTCACGGGATCCAGTCCGCTGGTAGGCTCATCGTAAAGCATTATTTCCGGTTTCAGAATCAGGGTTCTGGCAATACCAATTCTTTTTCGCATACCTCCAGAGAGTTCAGATGGCATCAGGTCTTTTGTATGAGAAAGTCCAACACTTTCCAGGGCTTCATCTACTGCTTTATCCAATTCCTTTTCAGTCATTTCCCTGAAGTTTCTCTTTAAAGGAAATTCGAGATTTTCCCTCACTGTCATAGAATCGTACAAGGCACTATTTTGAAAATTAAACCCAATTTTAAGCCTTAGTGCATCCAGGGCTACAGGATCAAGTTCCAACACATTTTCTCCCAACACGTTCACACTACCCCGGTCGGGATAGAGTAATCCAACAAGGCATTTTATCAATACGGATTTCCCGGTACCTGACTTTCCCAATACGACCAGGTTTTCACCTTTTTTCAGATGAAAACTCACACCTTGCAGTACCTTTTTTTCTCCGAATGATTTATAAATGTTTTGCACCGTGACAATCTCCTTTTGAGTGGTACTTGTCAATGGTTTGCTTTTCATTTCTAATTGATCTTCCATAATTTTTTATTTGGTTATTGAGTCTCCCATTTTTTACCTGAAAAATGTAATGACCTGAAGTGCAAGTAAATCGATAATGAATATGAGGAACATGGAAGTGACTACAGCTCCATTTGCTGCCTTTCCTACACCTACGGTTCCTTTGCTGGCGTAGTAACCTTTGTAGCAGGCTACTGCCCCTATGGCAAATCCAAAAAATACTGATTTTGAGATGGACCCAATGATATCCAGAAAGCTTATGGCTTCGAAAACCTTTGTAAAAAACAGGTTAAAACTGGTTTGATCTAAAATATTTACTGAAAGAAAAGAGCTCATCAACGATAAGGTATCCGCAAAAATGGTGAGAATGGGAATCATTATGGTAGCGGCCAAAATCCTGGTTACAATTAGATATTTAAAAGGCTTGGTTGCGGAAACTTCCATGGCATCGATCTGTTCTGTAACCCGCATGGAGCTCAATTCGGCTGCTATATTTGAAGCCACTTTTCCAGAACATATCAAGGCAGTAATCAGTGGGCCCAATGACCTTACCACTGCTATGGAAACAAAGGAAGGCAACCAGGATTGGGCTCCAAAGGCCACCAGAGAAGGGCGGGATTGCTGGCTAAATACCACACCTGCAATGGCTGCAGTAATTCCTATTAATAAAAGTGACTGATATCCTATTTTATAGCATTGATCGAGAAATGCTGTGGTTTCAAAAGGTGGATTGAATAAGTTTTTGAAAAACCTTCCAATAAATCTGGCAATTTTCGCCATGGTTTCAAAAAAAGGATGAAACCTTTCGGGAATCCATAACCTTTCTTCTTCTTCCTGTTGCCGTATTGTATTTCTAATCGAACTGGTAGTACCTGTTAATTCTTTTTCCATTGAACTGATGTTTTTACCAGCTTAATGAAAAAATAATGATATTTTATATAAGTAATTGATTTTCAGATTAATATAAAAAATTTTGCGTGAAATTCGGGGATGAAAATACCCATGGTTTTCAGGAGTTTGGGTAATTTATTCTACAGAGGTAAAATATAGAATTGAACTTTTTTTTCATAATCCGGTTCCTGCAATCTGAAATCAATATCAACTAAAACAAAGAGAAATTTAATTCTTTAAAAAAACATGGTAAACCATTGCAAATTAATAATTATTTTTTCCACTTTTTTGTGGAGCTGTAATACAAATGTTCAGCATGAAAAAAACTCGGAAGGAAAGGAATCAAATAAAGTAAAACCCGAAAAGGACTGGGTGACCACAAGAGTACTTGCGGCCCAGGAAAGATTAAACAAATCACCTGAAGGCAAACTGGTTTGGGAATCTATAGAAGCACATGGAGGATTGGAGAAATGGTATAACAACGGACCTGTTTTTTTCCGGTTCAATTACCGGCCATTGGATACTGCCAAAACCGTAAGGGATACTTACCAGACGATAGACACCTGGTCTGCAAGAAGCAGGCATTATTTGCCAGATAACCCAGAGGTTTCCTTTGGTTGGGATGGGGAAAAAGCCTGGCAGGTTTCAGTTGAAAATGACCTGAAAATTAATCCCAGATTTTGGTCGCTTACCCCATATTATTTTGTGAGTATGCCTTTTGTATTTAGCGATGAGGGGGTAAAATTATCTTTATTTGAAGAGGGGAAGGAATTTGAAAATAAAATTTATGATCTGGTGAAGGTTACCTACCAGGAAAATGTGGGGGATGCACCTGAAGATTATTATATTATTTATATTAATCGGGAAACTCATCTGATAGATGTTATTAGGTATATTGTTTCTTATCCGGGATTTTTCCCTGAAGGTGGTCATACCCCTGAAAAACTAATGACATATGAAAACAGGCAGTTGGTCAATGGAATTTCCTTTGCCGGCCTGCACAGGACTTTTATGTATAGAGAGGATACTGTACAGGAATATGTTACTAAAACAGTAGTGACAGATGTGGTATTTAAACCGGAATTAGAATCATCTTTCTTTAATGTGCCGGATGGGGCTCAGGTAATTGAAGAAATGAATTAGTGATGAAACCTTCATTTGAAATAAGGAAAAAAAGCACACCTAAACAGGTGTGCTTTTTTCTTTTGTTAGCATTAGGTTATAATTGAAACTTTGAAGTTTTATTTTAATCCTATAATGGTGTAAACCTGTAATAAAGAATTTCTCGAATTCCCTACAAATTGATTGGAAACACCAGAATTGGCCACATCTCTCAATCCTCTGTTGTATCTGATTCCCAATTCTACTCTTCCTAAATCTACACCCCCACCAAATGAAGCACCATAGTCGAATTCATTAAAATCTTCTTTATTCAGGTCGGTGGCTCCGCTTCCAAAATCACCATCAGATTTTACTTTGGCATCTAAAAGATAAGAACCATAAATACCTGCATGAAGATTAAAAACTTCTGCGATATCAAATACCAAAAGCACGGGTACATCTATATAGTTCAGGTTCAATTTGTTTGTTCCCTCAAATGTGGCAATATCATATTCGGCTTCCACTCCCTTATTGGAATAGACAATCTCTGGCTGGATATTCACTACATCTGTGATCGGGAATTTGGCAGCAATACCCGCATGAAACCCCAATCTGGAACTCTCATTTTTTACATTTTCCACCTGTAAGGAAGAATAATTCAGACCGCCTTTTAATCCAACTGAAGGTCCCTGGGCAAATGCAGTGACAGTTGCGAATAAGGATCCGATTAATAATGACAGACCTACGATTAATTTTGTTTTAGCTGATTTCATAACAATTTAGTTTTAAGGTTATAATTTGATTTTGATATTCTCCCTCACAATTGTAGCAGGGTCAATTCTCTATTTGTAATAATTATTCCATTTTGCATGGCAAATTGCCATAACAACATAAAGTATTAATAATCAAATAGATATAAAATTTTTGTTTTAAATTGGCTAAATCTAGTTTGGGGAAAATGTGGAATTTTTTCTATGATATTGGGGAATTGGACCACCAGCCGAATTCACAAAATTTTACCCTAATAAGTAATAATTCAAAATTAACCAGATATTATTTTGCCATAAAAGTCTGATTGAGAGATTACTATTTCTAGGGTATAATAGTATCCGGTTTGGAGTACCTGGTGTGGAGCACAGATGCTTAAAATTGCCAAAACGCTGTCCCAATAAAAATCCTGAAAATTTGGAAATTAATGGCTGGGAGAGGAATTATTTTTCCTGTAAAACAGCAAAACCTGTTCATTGTAATGAACAGGTTTTGCAAAAATGTGAGGTTATTGGTTTAGGTTAAAAGGGATTAAATTTCACCTTGTTCTGCTTTTCTTTTCAACTCTTCATTGGCATAAATTGCAAATTCTACTCTTCTGTTTTCCGCTCTACCAGCTTCTGTTTCATTGGAAGCCACCGGGTCTTCCTCACCAAAACCAATAGAGATTAACCTGTTTCTTTCCAATCCTAAAGCTGTTGCATAATCCACTACGGATTTAGCCCTTTTTTCAGAAAGTTTTTGGTTATACTTATCACTACCTTTGCTATCAGTATGACCAATTACCCGAATATCTGTATCGGGATATTCTTTAAAAGTTTCTACCATTTTTTCGATACTGCTTTGTGCGGCTGGTTGTAATTTACTGGAATTGAAATCGAAAAGTACACCCGATTCAAAGGTTACTTTTAATCCTTCTCCTATTCTTTCCACCTCTGCTTTCTCGCCCAATTCCTCTTCCAGATCTTTTTTCTGCATATCCATGTATTTACCAATAGCGGCACCAGTAACTCCGCCAATAGCAGCACCTAAAATAGCACCTTTGGCTGTGTTGTCATTTTTATTTCCCAGGATTCCGCCAATGGCAGCACCTGTACCTGCTCCCACAGCTCCGCCTTTAGCGGTATTACTCCAGTTAGCACAACTTGTGCTGATCATAATTCCTAATGAGACTAGCGCAATAGATTTTAATATACGTTTCATTTTTTTCGTTATTTGGTTGAACAATTTTTGATTTTTAGTTACCTGTGGTTGTTACAGGCTAAATATATTTAGGTTGAACTTATTTGATTTCAATTGCTTCAGTTTTGGGAAAATGGGTATTCGCCAAACAGTTGTTGCATGTCTGAAGGTGTCTGCCGGTCTTTCTCTTTTTCAAGATAGATGGCCGGAAGGGCGTTGGCATGGATCCAGCCCTTTTCATAAGCGTGTTTTGCAGCTTCATCCGAATCGGAAACTAAAATCATTTCCACACCTTTTGCAGCAATCGTTTCTTTGATGTTGTTTATCATCACACTATTTTTCCCTTTATTTACTTCTCTCAGGTAAATACCCAGGATTTGTTCTGGATATTCCATGGCTACACTACCATAAATTTCAGCATCCTTTTGGCCGGTATCGCCTATCAGGATAAACTTTAGCTCCGGATATAATTCCAGCAACCGTACGATTTTATCAAATTTATGGTTGTGGTTTCCCCTTCCCGATTTCCATATTTTCAGTGGATTCTTAGGTATATTCCGCAACATAAAAGGACCTTTCGGAATGTTGTGGAAATGGCAAAAATCAACAAGCAGATCATACAAATTCCATTCACTGCTGGATACATAAAAAATAGGGTTCTTTTGCCTTCCGTCTTTTCCTCTTCTCAATGCCCGGTAAAATGCGGCTACTCCCTTAAAGGGCACTCTTGTATGCGCATTTTTAAACAGAAGCAGCCTTATTTTTTTTAGAAATTTTGTAGAATAAGAAATTAAAAAAGTATCATCTACATCGGAAATAACACCATATTGCAGCTTGTTATTTACCACTAAATATTCTCCTTTTACCATAGAGTCGGGAGTTTGTTCATCTACCGTATCCAAAAGCTTTAGCTCTATTTCTCCCCAGTTTGGTCCGTTTTCCCCAAATGCGCTTTCATTCTTGAAATTCACTTCAAAAAAACCATTTTGATCTGAGCATACCACTTTTTTCTTATTGCCATGCCTGGCTTCTACTGGTAATCCTGGTAAGCCATCACTCAAATATCTTTTGATCATGGCCTTAAAATTTTTCCATTTGGAGTTTTCTTCCTGTGGGCTGGAAAGGCCACTGTTTTCTAACACCCTGCCTTTAAGGTTAATCGAAGTATCGCTTCCAATTCCCCTGTAAGGTTGGATCACTGGTTTTTCCCTCCAGCCTAAAACCTTTTTCAATTTTAGTTTAAATAATTTGAAAGGATATTTGTATAACTTGCTCATGGGTTTCTTTTCTTATTTGATAATTGTAATTGAAAAGAAAATGCCTGATTGACAGATGAATTTACTTTTTAGGTAAGTAGCTGAAAATTAGAAGTTTAAAAAAAAGTGAGATTTTCATGATTGATGGACCTGTACTGCTAATTCCACAATAATAGTTGATTTATCTCCACACATTCAAGGGAAAATAGCTTCTTAAACGAACTAATTTGATGAATAGGAGATTTTTAAATTAGATTGTATTCAAATTTTTATTTTATTAATTATTTGATAAAACCAAAAGTTTTAATTTTTTATATTAATTTTTATAATGATACAGAATATTATTTTATATAAATCTGAAAAATAGTTTATTGCATTTATTTGTGGAGATGAGGTGGATTTTTAAAATAGGTAACAACGCATTTTTTTTGCGGTAGAATTTATTACTGATATTTGACCTTTCTAAGGGAACAATATTCTATAATGCTAATCTTTGGTGCTTCCTTTTCAAATAAACTAAATAGAATAAATTTCAAATTTCAGCATTTGGAGCATATAAGGTTAAATTAGTTTTGATTATTTCACTTTTATTCAAATGAAATGGAAATGCTGTTTCCATTCTTTTAATTATCGATTTATGACTACTTCCAAAAATATGGAGCATAATAACTTCAAAGAAATACAGCCAGCGACTGATGTAAAGAAAGTCCTGATAGTGGAGGATGAATTAGATCTTTCCCAATTACTTAAAAACGTACTCAAAAAATTTGGCTATGAGACCACTTTAGCGCATACTATAAAGGAGGGTATGACTGAATTGAGTGAAAATACCCCAGCACTTCTTATCTCGGATGTGAACTTGCCAGATGGCTCCGGGTTTAGTATTCTGGATCACGCAAAGGAGACTTTTCCCGAATTATCAGTAATCATTATTTCGGGAAACCTGGACAGGGGGATCAGACAAAGGGCTTTAGATAATGGAGCGAGCGAATTTCTGGAAAAACCATTCAACCTACTTACTTTTATAAAAGCGGTAGAAAATCTTAGTAATTAGTCGGTCTTAGGTTATTTGTAAAGATATCACCTCAAATGCTGTAGAAAATAATCCTCAAATTTCCATTTCCAGAAAGTTTCCCTTCCCCTTTCGAATTAATATAACCCCTTGTTAATTAGCTAGTTATCGCCTAAATTTCAATTTATTAATTCCTGATTATTTTTTGGTATCATATTGATTCCTTAGTTATAGTAATTAAATTAATGTTTCACTATAACCAAAAAAACACAAAATGGACAAATTAGAAATTAAAGGAAACTGGAACGTAATTAAAGGAAAATTAAAACAAGAATATGGTAACCTGACCGATGATGATTTAACTTATGTGGAAGGCCAGGAAGAAGAACTTCTGGGAAAAATACAGAAGAAAGTGGGTGAGGAAAAAGAAACCATAAAAAGGAAAATCCACCAATACCAAAACTAACACTTCAAAAAATTGTTATTTATACCATTACAGAAAATCCTGTAATGGTATTTTTATATTAGAAAAATGGTTATTAGTTTTCGATTCAGGATGGCCATTTTTTTAACTTTATTCAAATCAAATATCCCGAAGTTAATTATTACTTTCCGGCAAACTATTTTAAACGATAAGAAACAAATATATCAAACACATGAAAAACGAAACTGTAGAATTAATTACCGAAAAAAAGGAGGAAATTCTAAACCATTGGGTAGAAGCGCAACTCAATGGCAATGTGCACAGAGAAGATTTGGCGGATAAGGAAGACTTATTAAGGGAATCTAATTTGTTTTTGGAGGAATTTATAAATGTACTGTCTCCTGGAAATTTTGATGTGACTTCCAAAGAATTTATCCCATTAAGGAAAATGATTGTGGAAATCACCCAAAAAAGAACACTTTTGGGCTATACAGCTAAGGAATCTGCCTTGTTTATTTTCAGCCTGAAAAATAGTTTGATGTTTTTCTTGAAAAGTATTTATGACAAAAAGCCCACCTTACTGCTTACTGAGCTTAAAACACTGAATGAGCTTATTGATGAACTGGGAACAATTACTTTTGATACTTTTATTGCCGATAGGGAAGAAATTATAAGGAGACAAAGAAAAGAGCTGCTGGAAGCCTCCACACCAATTATTAAATTGTGGGACGGAATTCTGGGTGTGCCAATTATTGGTACAGTGGATAGTCAGCGGTCTCAGCAGATTATGGATAAGTTATTAAATGCCATCAATGATACAGGTTATTCAATCGCCATAATAGATATTTCCGGTGTATCTACACTTGATACACTAACCGCCCAACATATACTAAAAACCTCTGCAGCTGCCCGACTCATGGGAGCTACCTGCATCATCAGCGGAATAAGTCCCGCCATTGCCCAAACCATAATAAGTCTTGATATTGATCTCGGAGTTACTAAAACAAAAGGGACCATGTCGGAAGCTATACAAATGGCATTGCAAATAATTAATAAGAAAAAGGAACATAAATTAGAATTGAAATATGGACAGGATTCCAATACTGAAGCTGGGAAATCTATTGTTAATCACCATTCAAAGTGAAATTTATGATAGTCTTGGAATAAAACTTTTAAACGACATTGCTGAAACCCTGGAGAAACATAATTCAAAAGGGATATTACTGGATATTTCTTCTGTTCCCATTATCGATTCATTTATGGGCAGAATAATCAATAATATCGCTTCCATATCAGGGTTGATGGACGCCCAAACAGTGGTGGTAGGCATGCAACCTGCAGTGGCTATTACCCTGGTAGAATTAGGACTGGAAATGCCCAATATTCTTACTGCTATAAATGTAGAACATGGGATAGAATTGTTAAATGAAAAAATTACTAAATTGAACCGTATTGATGAAACTGATCAAGGAGAAAAAGATACGGATTAAAAATGAAAACGATTTTTTAAATGGTAGAGGACTAGTAAAAGAACTTGCAGAGGAAATTGAATTATCAGATTTGGTTAAAACCAAAATAACTACTGCATCGAGTGAGATATTGCGAAACATGTTGATCCATGGTAAAGGGGGGGTAATCATTATCAGAATAATTGAAAAAGATAACAAAATTGGGCTCGAAGTCATTTGTAAGGATAAAGGGGTGGGAATTCCGGATAAAGAATTGGCGCTTCAAAAGGGTTTTTCTACCAACAAATCATTAGGTTTGGGACTTCCAGGAGCGAAAAATCTGGTAGATGAATTTCAATTAAAATCTGAATTAAATAAAGGAACTGTGGTTAAATTGATGGTATGGAAGCAATAAATGTTATTGATAAAAATATAGGAGCATTAATTACAGACAAATCTAAAATAGGAGATTTCAGGCGTTTTTTTGAGCTCTACATGAGGAGCTATCATTTCCCTGAAAATTTTATTTCTGATGTCTCCATTATCATTTCTGAATTGGGCACCAATTTAATAAAGTACGCCAAAGGAAACCGGTGGATTTTATGTAGAATCATTAAGGAAGACAAAGGGGTGGAGGTAATTAGTTGTGACAATGGGCCACACATCAAATTTATGAAGAAAGCCATTGAGGATGGATTTTCCTCAAGTGGAAGCCTGGGTCATGGCCTGGGAAGTATTAACAGGCTCTCGGATCAGTTCCTGTATTATAACTCACCTGTGTTTGGAAATTCATTGATTTCCAGGAAATTTATTGAAGAAGATTCCAGGAAAAAATCAGCCCTGAACTATGACTGGATATGTGTCCCCATGCAGGGGGAGGATTTCTGCGGAGATGCTGTGGCTATAGAAGAATTAAAAGATGAAACGAAAATCTTATTACTTGATGGATTAGGTCATGGCCCCGAAGCTTCCCTGGCTTCCAGAAATGCGGTAAAGATTTTTAAGGAAAATGCTCAGGAAAATCTGGTGGAGCTCCTGCAACTGATGGATAAGGGTATAAAAGGCTCCAGGGGTTGTGTTTTGGGAATGGCTCGCTTTCTGAAAAAGGAGAATAAGCTCCAGTATATTGGAATTGGCAATATTTCCGCATTTATAAAAAAGACTTCTGGAAGGAAAGTTTTTATATCCTATCCCGGCATTGTAGGAAATCAGGTGAAAAAATATAAGATGCTGGAGGAGGAATTCAATAAGGGAGACACATTGCTAATGCATTCCGATGGGATAAGAGATTGTGGCTTACTCAATTTGGAGCCGCTACGGAATCAAATACCAATTATTATGGCCTCGGCAATTTTTTCCAAACAGGCGAGAATTAATGATGATTCATCCATATTGGTATTTAAAAATCAATAAGCTGAAATTATTCATCTCAAAATAAGACAAGCTGTAGCCATATTTATAAAATTAATAGCCAAGCTACTAAAAAGATGAAATTAAAAATAACAGAGATCGGAATCAGGTATCAGGAAGACGTAATCTTCACCCTGAAATCTATTAGGGAATTTGCCAAATCTGCTGGTCTTAGTCAATATAACATCACCAAATTTGTAACTGCGATTTCGGAAGTCTGCAGAAATGTACTTTTGCACCAAAACGGAGGAATTCTGGAGCTTAATATTATCACCGCAAAAAAGAAACAGTACTTAGAAGCGATCATCAGGGATTTTGGCCGTGATGAATTTGATTTTTCCGAAGTATTGGAAAATGTGGCCGGCCCGGATGGCAAAGATGGACTAGGCCTGGAAGGAAGCCAAAAGCTGGTGGAATATGTGGATATAGAAAAATCTGACGAGGGCACTGTGATAACTCTACGAAAAATTCTTCCTGAAGGCGGGCAGGTTGTGGACAGCCATACAATTTCCAGTTGGGAAAAACATATCGAAAAAGAAATCAACTTCTCTCCCCTTCAGGATTTAAAGAGGAAAAATCAAAAACTCCAGGAAGCTTATGAAACAATAAAAAATAATGAAAAATCATTGGCAGCGGCAAATGCCAAGCTTCAAGCCATGGTCATTCAGATGGAAGAAAAAAATGAAGAACTCAGAAATTTTGCCCATGTAGTGTCCCATGATTTAAAATCGCCTCTGAATGTAGTTTTTACAGCAGGCGAAATGATTAACTCTTTTTATAAGGATGATCTTACCGAAGAAACTGCAGAGATGTTTGATATGATTTTGCGGGCAGGGAAAAATATGAAAAAACTGATTAACGATTACCTGGACTATGCCACTTCTTCTGCGCATGAAGATGTGCAGGAGGAAATCGATTTGAATGAATTGACAAAAGAGGTGATTGAGCTGATCTCCAGCCCAAAGAAAGTTGAATTTAAAGTGGAGGATTTACCCTCCGTAAGTTATGATAAAGTGGCTATGCAACAAGTATTGACCAATTTAATTACCAATGGTATTAAATATTGTGATAAGGAACTTGTGAAAATTAACATATCCGCAGAGGAGAATGCAAAAGGGGTAATTGTTAAAATAGCCGATAATGGGCCTGGAATTGACAAACAATATCATGAAGATATTTTTAACCTGTACCGGACAGTAGGTAAAAAACTGAACTCAGTGGAAAAAGGCACAGGCCTGGGTTTACCTCTGGTGAAGAAAATTGCCCAAAGAAACCGGGGAAAAGTCTGGCTCGAATCCGAAATAGGTAAAGGAAGTACCTTCTTCTTCCTGGTTTGGAAATGAAGCTGATTCCCCTTTATCAAGGGGAAATCAGGACTCTGCAAATATCTTATTTTTCAGCTGCATTAATGTGAGAATACTTGATGGTGGAAACAAAAACTACTCCCCCAATGGCATTCCCGAGGGTAGCACAAACCTGAAACACCATATAGTCCGACAATGTGATTGCCTTACTGGAGATTAATCCTGCAAATACTTCTATAGATCCTACAATAGAGTGATGGAGTCCGCCAAGTCCTATAACGGTTGTAACAATGATTACAACAACTATTCGGCTGATGGTATCCTGAGAAGAAGCAATTAACCAGCTCAATAAACCCATGAGCCAACCGGCTAAAATCCCGCTTGCGATAATGATCCACCAGTTGTGTGCAACCATTTTTTTAGCAAGGTATTCAAAAGCTTTCAGATCAATTGATCCCATTTCAGGTCCCACAGCAGTTACAATTAAACCAAAGAAATAGCCTCCAATAAGATTACCGGCATAAATTAACCCCCATAATTTTGCCAGTGCTTTTAAAGTAACGCCATTGTTAAAAACTGGTAGTATGGCTAGTGTGGTGTGTTCCGTGAAAAGCTCAGATTTCCCAATTATTACAAAAATAAATCCTATTGGGTAGGCGAAAGCCAGGAAAAAATGCAGGGTATGTTCAGTAAAACTATCCTGAAAGAGTGTATAAATCACACCCATCAAAAACACACTGAATCCTACTTCCAATCCTGCACCAAAGGCAGAAAGCAAAAGTGCAAAATTAGATCTCTGATGACTTTTTATGGCAATATTTATTTGTTCCTCCAGCACCTCTTTTACAGACTTGGGGGATTGGAGTTTTTGGATGACCTCCTGAAAATTTCTTATGGGATTTTCCATTAAATTTAATTTTTTGTCGGATTAGTATAAAAGCCTCCAAACAGGTAAATGAAGACTTCTTTGCTCTAACTTCATTCAGCTAAAAATATACCTTTTGTAAAAACCCTTACCCAGGTGCACAGGGGTAGAAATTGTCGGAAAAATGAGGAATTAATTCTACATGAATGAGGATTTATGGAGACAATAAATATTAATTTATCTGGATTAATAATTTATAACTAATTGATTATCAGATCAAAAAATATTTTCATTTAAGATGGATTAGTTTTTTCCATAAAGTATACAACTGAAATTAAATGTATCACTAAAAATAAAATACTTAATGGAAACAGTAGAGTTGAATGAAGTAAATCTTAAAGAAGAAGATAAGTATAAAATTGAATTAAATACAGGTATCCAGGCGCTTGACCGGGTAGAAATAGCTTCTGGATTATCTAAAACTATTGCAAATAGTTATTTGCTGATGTTGAAAACCCATTTATATCATTGGAATGTGAAAGGTGATCTTTTTTACACTATTCACAAAATGACAGAGGAACAGTATAATGATTTATTTTCTGCGATTGATGATCTGGCCGAAAGAATGAGAGCACTTGGTGCTGGCGCACCGGGAACATTAGAAGAGTTTTCAAAACTGGCTTTTGTGAAAGATGGCAAGATGAATTCCACAGAGAAGGAAATGATTGGAGATCTGCTAAAAGATCATGAGCAACTGGTAAGACTAATGAGAGAAGTGGTACCGGTAGCCGATAAGGCAGGAGATGAAGTTACCGTAGATTTATTAACGCAAAGACTAACTATCCATGAGAAATATGCGTGGATGTGGAGAAGTTTTTTAGAGAAATAATAAATTCTGGCCTGACACAAATTTATGGGCAACAGCTTTGGAAAAGGCTGTTGCTTTTTTTTTGGGGTACAATCAAATATTGATTCCTCACCTGAAGCCAGTGGAATAACTGTATGAATGATTTTAGACTGGGGTGAAATCTCCACATCTGTAGAAAGTAAAGTACAACTATCAGCACTAATTATTTTCTAATAAATATTTAAAACGTTCATTATCAGCAGGTTAATTTTCAAAGTATTTTACGGTACAATCATTTCCCTTATGTTTTTGAAATTTAAATAATTAAAAATGAATTTAACAATGGAAATCTCAAACATAGTTGGACTACTAACCGAAAAACTCAGCCTTTGGGCGGAAACCCTTGTAAGTCATATTCCCAATTTTGTACTGGCGGTTCTGGTTATCATATTTTTTGCCTTTTTAGCAAAGTATGCTAAGAAAATCACCATTAATATTATCCACAAATTCCATGTGGGCGAATCTCTTGTGCAATTGTCGGGAAAGATAGTTTCCATCATAGTGATTTGCATCGGGTTATTTTTTGCACTGGGCATCCTGGACCTTCAAAAAACAGTGACTTCCTTGCTGGCTGGTGCAGGTATTATCGGTCTGGCACTTGGTTTTGCTTTTCAGGATCTTACTGCGAATTTCCTTTCTGGTATTTTTATCTCCGTACAAAAACCCATATCAATCGGAGATGTAGTAGAAACTAATGGCTATTTTGGTCAAGTGAAGCAAATTAACCTGCGTTCTACCATCATCAATAATTTTGGTGGACAGGAAATAGAGATTCCCTCCAAAGATATTTTCCAAAATCCAATTAAGAACTACAGTACCACCGGGGAGTGGAGGATGCAATTAAATTGTGGTGTAGCCTACGACACGGACCTTCAGATGGCAGAAGATACTGCTCATGAAGCTATTTCAAGTCTGCCTTTCCTTCAGGAAGGAAAAGAGGTGCAGGTTTTATACGAAGAATTCGGAAGCAGCAGCATCAATTTTAAAATCTGGTTTTGGATTGACCGGGAAAAAATGGGACCTCCTGGGGCAATGAGTGAAGCAGTAAAAGCACTTAAAAAAGCATTCGATGAAAAAGATATCAATATTCCTTTCCCAATCCGTACGCTGGAATTGAAAAATCAAAGGGAGATTCTTGCTCCATTTACCAATAACCATAACTAAAAATCAAAATTAATAAATCTAGAAATCATGGAACCAAACCATTTTATTTATAATAGTAGAAAACTGCTCGATAAAAAGCTTTTAGGCTACACAAAAGCTGTAAGTATGGATTTTTTGGAGAGAGACATTTCCAAAAATAACCTGACTTCAACCCAGCTTTTTGAATTAGCTGAAAAGATGAATAAAAAATTGATAGACATGATTTACATCAATATTCCTGACATGGATTTGATCGATGTATCTCAAAGCTATAGTGAAGATGATATCGCCACTATGATTATCAATAATCCAGATATTCTAAGAACTCCGATAGTTTATCTGGAAGATGAAATTTTTATAGCCGATGACATCATGGATATTAATAAAATTGAAGAATTGGCTCATTAAAATATAATCTCGCTTTAACACCAAATAATCTACAACCCACTCAATTCAGTTCTATTTGCTTAGCGCTGGATTGAGTTTCTTTGGGTTTTTTACCAAAACAAAACTTTTATAGCTATGGCAACTCTGATCCTCACAACTTTTTTCCTGGCAACGGTCATATTATGGGCCAAAAGTGAATATGGAAGTCAGCACAAAGGCCTGAAGGTTTTTGGCATCAATTTCTTTATTTTCCTGAGCTATACTTTTCTGATTTTAATTGCTGCCCAATTTATGGATATTCAGACGGTAAGTGATGAATCAGGTTTTTTTAGCGACCTCAATGCGCAGTCAGGGATAGCTGCTGAAGTAGCAGCCAATCTGGGGTTAAATATTGCTCTATTTTCTTTCACCATGATACTGGAAATCACATTATTTACCTTCCACGTTTTTGTGTTTTGGTTATTTATGATCTATGAGTTGTTTATCAAAAAACACATCTCCAGAAAAGTCTTAGAAAAAGCATAAACCACTTATTCTTATTCCAAACCAAGCCCCTTTTGTGTATGAAGGGGCTTTTTTGTTTTTGGCAATTAATATTTATAGCTTACCTGGAACAGGCACTGAAACCAGACACCTAATAAATTACTTATCCAATGAATAGAAAAGAGTTTTTACTGGAACTTTGGAAAAAATTCATGCAACCTGTGGTGATCCTTTTGGTTTTATTTTTTACAGTCCAGTTTTTTTATTTTGCAGTTTCCACAAATGGAACTGAAACACAAACCATTTACCTACTTACAGGCATTGTTTTAATAGTTTCTTTTATCCTTTTACTCAGGCTTTTATATAGTATTTCCACTGAATGGTATAAATCATTGCTTTCTCCAAAAATTAGCCATTATCTTGTCACACTATCTCATAAATTGAATTATTTAAGTCCGGTTGCCTTAGTGGTTTTGCTTTATATCATGTGGTTACAGGAAGCCTATATTGCCTTTGTGATAATTGCTTTTTATTTCATTGCAGATGTGAGAAAAATTATTCTGGACAAAATGAAGCTATCTAAAGAATAACTTTTTTGCTGCTGTTGGTAGATTTTGCGCTATGCTTCTTCAATTTTCTTCCAATAATCTCCATTACTTTTTGGGGCGACCCATCTAACCCAAAATTGAATCGCCTAAAACAAAATCTATTCATTCTCCCAAGGAAATCCTTTACTTTAGTAAGCTGGGTAATTGAGTGAAGGCTTTCAATAGTTTTTTAAAGGTAGGCAATGTTGTCAGACTCATTTCAAAACAGACTAAAAGAAAAAAACCTTCAGGCAATTTGCCTAAAGGTTTCTGGATTGTTATTGACTAATAACTACCTTTTATGAAATTCCTATATATCTTTTTCGGGTATGGCTATGCATAATCCTTTTTAAAGTGCCTAGATATTCCTTTAAATATTTCTTTGAATAATTATTGGCTTTTTTAATCAGGTCTTCATGAGAGCCCTGCTTAATGTGTCTGTAAATTTCAGGGTGTTCGAATCTGATTTTTTCTTTCGCTGATTTAATTTCATTTACAATTCTTTGGTATTGCATAATTTTAGTTTTTGGTTAAACATAATTTGGTTTAATTGTTAAAGCATTGTTTTTTAGTATTGATAACCTTCCGTTTTCAGGATCAGAAATTCCCTGATTTTGTTGAAGGAAATGATCCCGCTGATTCTGTTATCCACCATTACTGGAAAGTATTTGTCCCGTTTTCTGATCAGGTAATTATAAGCCTGATTTAGATTTTGGTTGGCATCTATTACCTCAAATTCCTTATCCATTAGGGTGGTAATTTTTCTTTGTTTATTGTGCCCGTCTTTCAGGTATTTTTCAATAGTGTGTCTGCGGACTATTCCGTAAATCACTCCGTTTTTCTCCACAATGATCACCTGGCCGGGACTATTATAGAATTTTTCCATGGCCTCATTTATGGTATCCTGAGTGGATACAGGGACATAATTCTGGCTCATTGCATCTTTAACCATATAGGGCTCAAATCTTTCGAAGTTTTTAATATACTTATATTCGCTTCTGGCTCCAAAAAATACAAAGAAACCAATGAGCATCAGGAAGGGATTATAAAACAATCCTGCCACTATAAATACTCCGGCAAAAAACTGTCCTATCCACATGGCAATCCGGGTAGCTTGTAGTCTTGGAAGCTTCATGGATAGTAAAGCCCTTAAAACCCTGCCCCCATCCATGGGAAAAGCCGGAATGGCATTGAAAATAACCAACACAATATTCGCAGTCATTAAATAATAGGGAAAGGTAGCCAGAGATAAGGGCTCATCCAAAAGTGTTAAATTTTCGATATACTGTTGATTGGATTTAAACCCAATAAACAAAATCAGGGCAATCACTACATTTACAGCAGGCCCTGCAATAGCCACTACCAATTCCTTCATCGGTTCTTTGGGAATACTTTGTAGCCTGGCCACACCACCAATAGGATAAAGTGTGATATCTTTAGTAGGAATGCCAAATCTTCTGGCCGCCAGGGCATGCCCTAACTCATGAAGTACCACACAGCCAAATATGGAAATTACAAAAAATAACTCCCATGCTATTCCCATAGCCGTTTGTCCATAGCTTAAATTCAGGAAGGTGACCCAAAGCAAAATAAAAGCAAATGTCCAGTGAACTTTTAGTGATATTCCAAATAATTTACCAAGATTAAGTGCGTATTTCATGAGTTTCAAATTTTATAATTTTGAACTATAAATTCTTCCTGCAAGCTTTCCCAATCCTACAAGAAGGTTTTACCTAGATTTTTCTTCTATTAAGATAAAAACATCCCGGAGGGCTGTTAAGTTTGAAAAATTTGGGTAACTAGGCATTTAGACTTTCAGTTTTGGCCTTGTAATATTGCATCACCCCAAAGGTGGAAATCAGGCCGGAAGCAAGTCCTTCTATAAACAATACACCCATCAAAGAGACTGGATTCAGATACTGTCCGAATGGTTCGTTAGCCTTCAGGTAATTCATAAAGTTTGGGTTTAAAAACTGAAGGTAAACGCCCATAAAAACCACGAATCCGAGTACCCCAACAATGGCAGTAGTCAGGCCGGTTAAAAATCCAGCATAATAAAAGGAGCTGTTGAAAGAATTTTTCTTATAATTTTTGATAGCCAACCAGACTGCCGAAATCATGATAAACAGATTTAGAAACCGAAGTTCTATGATTTCCACCAAATTAAATCCTTTCATTAATCCAAAAAATACGATATAGCCGATAAGGCTAATTATACCATATTTTATTCCTATTTTATTTTCCATTATTTCAGTTTTTTTAGGTTTAGTATTATGTGTTACACATTCTATTGAAATTCTTATTCCAGTTACATTTTATTTGGGAATTTAAATCCTGGATTCTAGTATTTATACCTGATTATCAATAACTTATAAAATAAAAAAAAAGAAATACTACCCAATTACAGGCATCCTTTATTGAGTACAGAATTCCACAATGTTGTGGAATGAGGGTAAACTTTGAAATGGCCTCCTAAACCAACTTAGGGCTGCTCTAGAGGAGAATAGAGGTGTAGAAAATTCACCTCATTGTTTCAAAAATTACACAAATTTCCAGACAATTTGAAGAAGTAATTAAATCGATAACTAATTGAAAATAAGACTCTTATGTTTTAAAAGTCTTACCTGGCCAGTTTGGTATAATTATGCTTTTGGCTTAATTGAGTAATAATCATCTTTAAACAACCAGACAGCCCAGATTGCTTACTGCCTGGCATCACCTAAATCAAATTCAAATTTTTAATTTGAAAACCGACTTTTCATTGGTCAGCACTTTGAAAAATAACATATGATTCATTTATAACAATTACTACAATGTTTGATTTAATAAAAAAATTTGCGATCTTCTTCTTTTTTATAGGCCTGACAGGAACGCTGGTTTTTGGGCTAAAAGCTTATGGGACTGACCTGGAATATGAAGTTTTGGAAAATAACCTTGAATTAGCCCAAAATGCCGGGAAAGCAGACATGGTCACTTTTGCTACAATCAGCATGTTTGCATTTATGATCCTGGTAGTTGATTTTATGCGCAATCACAGGTTTTAGCATCGCCTTAAACCGTGTGATTCGATTTAAATAGTAAATAAACTTAGCATTTGTAAGGAAAATGAAATGGTTAGTAATCATCCCCAGCTTAATTTTTGGAATAGGTACATTTATACCATTCTTCAAGAAAGACCATTGGTTTTTCCGTTTATGGGAATTCCCAAGACCCCAATTGTTATTCATAAAAACAGCATGTCTGATAGGTGTAATCCTGGTTTTGGAAATTTCACCTTTAATGGTTTTTCTTGTGCTGCTTCTTGCAGCTGCTTTGCTTTACCAAATTAAAAAGATATTTCCCTATACTTTTTTGGGAAAAAAGGAATCAAAATGGATTAAAGAATCACATGAAGACCAACAGATCAGTCTTTTAATTTTTAATGTGTATATGCACAACAAAAAGTTCCAGAAAACCCTTGATCTGGTGGAAAGAGAAAACCCTGATGTCGTGATGTTGGTCGAAACAGATAAAAAATGGCAAAAAGCCCTTTCCGGTTTGAAAGACCATTATCCGTATTTTATTGAATATCCTCTTGAAAATACTTACGGGATATTATTTTATAGCAAATTGCCCATTCAAAATGCCAGGGTTAATTTTTTAGTAGAGAAAGGAATTCCTTCCATATTTGCCCAAATACAATTACAATCAGGCCAATGGATAGATTTTTATGGGATACACCCCACACCACCCATTCCACCTGAAAATGACAGGTCTACAGAGCGTGATATAGAATTGATTTTGGTTGGAAAAAAAGCATTGAGATCCAAAAATCCGGTAATCATTGCCGGGGATTTGAATGATGTAGCCTGGTCGAAAACCTCACGAATGTTCCAGAAAATCAGCAGGCTTCTGGATCCTCGAAAGGGTAGGGGCTTTTTTAACACCTTCCATGCGGATTACTTTTTTGCCCGTTGGCCACTGGATCATATTTTTCATTCTAATAATTTCCTATTGGCTGGAATCAGGAGACTTCCCCATACTGGTTCGGATCACTTTCCCATATTGGCCAGTTTGCAGTTTAATCCAGGCAAAGAAAAAGTACAAAGCTATGCGGGATTATCCGAAAAATATTCTGAAGTACTGGAAGAAAAACTGGAGGCGCTGTAATTTAATTTTTTCTTCCTGGATTGAGCAAATTTTTCATTTTGTGAAATCCTCAATTTCCTTAAAAATTTCTACGGAGATACGTTTTCCCAAATCATGCATTTTCCCCATTTGGCTATGATTGCCCTCATGCCAAAATTCTTCCCAGTCTTGCAGAGAATCCCATTTGGCAACAGTCTTTATTTCCGTAGAATCTTTTTCATGCTGTAACATGAAACTACCTCTTGCTCCTTCCACTTCCTCATGAATTTTATTAGTAGTTTTTTTCCAGGTTTCGATGAAAGTTTCCAATTTTTCCGGCTCCACTTTCCAGCTATAAATTATCCGTATCATGGTTTTATCATTCAGAATTTTTGGTTTACGTATGAAAAATTTTCTATCTGTCTGATAGGGTTTGTGTATTAATAATCATTGCCCTTCAGACTGTTTAAAACAGATTTTTGCCATTTCAATAGCTCTTTACTCAGCTCCTGAACTTTCCCGGGATGGGAACTGGCAATGTTTGTTGTTTCTGCACGATCCTTTTCAATATCAAATAATTCTGCAGTAAGATTATCCTGCTCAGTTCCGTCTATAATAAGTTTAAAATTATCCTGCATAATGGCTCTGGTTCCCCCAAAGTGTGCTTCAGTGGTGTGGTTATATACAAAGTTCTTAAACGAGCGGGTATATTGATTTCCCATCTTTTTCACGAGTGGTGTGGTTCCTTCCTGTAATTCTGAATCTATGTATACTGGAGTAGTATCCTGTACCAAATCATTGGCATTAATTCCCCAAAAGCACAACGGCTCCTTTCGGGCTGTTTCAGGGGCTTTTATCACCGGTAATAAAGAAGTTCCGTCTATTGGCCGGTTTGGCATTTGGGTGCCCAATATTTCATTTATGGTCGGTAAAAAATCACTTGTTACCGCTATGGACTTTGAAGTAGCAGGTTTTTTAATCATTGCAGGCCATTCCATTACTCCGGGTACCAAGATCCCTCCTTCATAAAACAGTCCTTTTTCCCCTCTTACGGTCAGCCCAGTTCTTGCAGCGCTTTTAGGTGTGCCATTATCTCCACAATACCATATAATTGTATTTTCATCCAGCTTATTTTCTTTCAGATAGATCCGTAATTTTCCAATAGCCCGGTCCATAGCCGTGATTTCGGCATAGCGTTCCCGTAAAACTTCTCCCAAAGGTCTTTCGGTGGGCTCTCCGGTTTTATTTGAAGTCAATTTTACCTTTACATTATCCAGGCTATCGGGAAGGTTGTCATAAAGTTTTAAATCATCGGGCAGTCCACTGTAAGGTTCATGAGGGGAGCCAAACCAGACAACTGCCATAAAAGGTTGCGCACTTTGATTTGTTTTGGATATAAACTGAATGGTTTCATCAATAATTACTTCAGAACTCTCTCCTTCGAACGTTTGAGGATCTTCCCCGTTTCTTGAGAATACCGGGTTGAGTTCAAAGAAGTTATCATGTGAAAGATATTCCTCAAAACCCATTTTTGAAGGATTCGTAGGGGAGGCTTTTTTTACCGGCCCAAGATGCCATTTCCCAAAATGACCTGTGGCATAACCCATACTTTTAGCCAAATGGGCAATGGTAATTTCCTCCGGCCTGATAGACCAGCCGGGAGCAAAAGTACCGTAGCGATTAGGGTGCCTTCCAGTCATAAAGCTTCCTCTTGTTGGAGAACAGCTTGGATGTCCCGAATAAAATCTGTCAAATCTCAAACCATTTGAGGCCATTTCATCCAGTACAGGTGTTTTAACAAAAGGGTGTCCGTTGTACCCCGTTTCATCCCAACCATGGTCATCTCCCATTAATAAAATGATATTTGTTTTTTCTTCCGGCTGGGTGTTATGATCCGTGCCCTTTTCATTACAGTTACTAAATATTAAAAGGGATAATAAAAAATATGTAATTAAAAAATTCTTCAATTGATGTGGGTTTGTTTTCCCCTAATCTAATAAATTTTTAAACTTTTAGATATTTCCTGGGAAAATGCGAGCTTAAAAAAAGAAAAGATAAAGTTAAGTTTTTTCATGAGTAATTGAATGGTGCTTCTGGATAAGTGTAGCACCAGCTATACAGGATAAGAAATTTACGAACAGACAGAATGAATGTGGGCAGGAACCGCTGTAGATGGGATTGTTTCCGGGTGGGAATTTTTGCTTTCTTAAAATAATTACGGACCAAATGAGGTCCGTAATATTAATTTAGAGCATGTTTAAATTTTAACTGTTTCGCTGCAAACGCCCATTTTTGCAACCTCACGAAAAACTGGACGTTTTGGCTTGAAAACCTAAATTTTAAGCAAGCTCTTAATGTCTTTGATTAATTGGTGCTCAGCCATTTTTCTCTCGCAGTATTTCTGGACATTCCGGTTCGTTCAATTTTATTCGAATCAAACCCTGCTTCTTCAATGGTTTTAGCTTCTCCTGAGTTATCGAGGCCTGCATTTTTCGTTTTATAAACGGGATCATTTATCGGATTAAAGGCTGGATCGCTATTGTAATAAACATACACCTGATTCAGAAATTCTTCCTGAGGATAATCCGGCCATTGGGTTTTGTTAAATCCTGGTGCATTTTTAATTTTTTCTTTACTCACATCCAGGATAGCTTTTCCTTCTGATACCATATCCCAGGCAAATACCTGCCATGGAATAGCAAATAATTTATTAAAATTTTCTTCGGAATATTCCATAACCACATAGGCTATTCTTCCTGTGGTATTATCGATTACTACCTCATTTACCGTACCCAATAACTGGTTTTGTGGAGAATATACTTTTGTATCTTTTAGCACATTTGCTTTTGTGAATTTATATGGTGTCATCTTGTTATTTTTATATTTATATTGGTTAAAAAAAATGTTTTAAAAAAAAGGCAAGTAATGTGTAATTACCTGCCTTTTATATGCTTACAAACTGAAAATTGATAAATTATGATTTTAAGTTGTCATTTCATGATGTATTAAAAACATACATTTTTCAGTATGTGAGGAGCATTAGTTTTAGTTAGCTGGTTGAACGTTTTCTAGTTAAGTTAGCAGTGTTTTTCAGGCAGTTCCGGTTTTACGGGAATCCTGCCCGAATGTGTTGTTTTATTGGCTAGTTGAAGAATTTTTACTGGTTGAAAGAATTTGTTGTATTAACTTAAACTGAAACAAAATTATCCTTCAAATGCTTCTTCCACTTTGTTTCCGAACTTTTCAAATTCGGTTTCTATATTTTCGGAAGTTTTTTGAAATTCTTTTTCTATATCGTTGAAAGTCTCTTTTGAGCTATTTTTTACTTTATCAAGTTCAGCGGCAAGATCATTTTTGGTTTTCTCCATATCAGCTTTTACTTCCTGCCAGTCTTCTTTCATTTCGGCACTGACTTTTTCACCTGAGTTTTCTATTTTGTCATCCCAGGTGCTTATTTCCTTATCCAGTTCCTCCATTTTATTCTCAATATCTCTTTCCAGAGCTTCTTTCTGTTTTTCGAAATCTTCATCAATTTCTTCTACAGTGGTTTCTACATTTTCTTCGTAGTTTTCAGATCTTTGTCCCTGATTACATGAGTAAAAAAATGAACCTGCAGAGATCAAAAGGGCGATGTTGAACAATTTTAGCTTTTTCATCTTACTTTAAATTTTTAGTGTTATAATCCTGATTTTTATATAATTTTTAAATCCTTTTCCATTCTATCTTCAAATAAGAAATGGATGATTTTTAGGTTGTTGCTTTATTAATAAGAAAATTTATACCAACTCTAAATTTATATTATAAACAGACAGATTATTTTGTAATATACTGATTTTCAATTACTTATAATTATAAAATAAAATTCAACTTTCCCCTATGCCAGAAAATTGTTTCTTTTTCTCCACAATTTTTTGGTGATTATTCCACACTTTCCCAGTTATTCCTCCTGGAGATTTGCAATCCTTTAAACCTAAAAAATCAAAAACTACCTAAAATAAAGCATGTATGATTCCGGGTTTGCTGAATTATATTTGGAATTCTTCTTCAGTATAAAAAAGTGAGGGATGAGCCAAAAGCATTTGCCATGACCCATCCCATTCAACTTTACAACTAGAAATCCCAAATCAAATACCATTGAATTTGGTTCTTTTAAACTAAGCTATTCTGCTTTTTAGTTATTTGTTTTTTCCACTTCCAATTGATTGATTACCGTAGTGGCACCGCCTTCCAATGCATTGATAGCGGCATAAGTTTTTTCCCTTTGGCTATCCACTACTCCTTTAAGTGTGGCTTTGCCGTTAAATACCTCTACCTGAACTTCATCCTGATTTACAAAAGGAGACCACCAAAGCTGATCTTCTATTTGCTCCTTAATTTCAATATCATTTATCAGCGTTTTCTGGTCAAGCGTATTTGAGTTATTACTGCTTAGCGATTCATTTGGTTCTTCACCCACCTGAATCTTATTTTTCACGGTCACAACACCTTTAATATCATAAACTTTCTCAGAAGCCCTGAACTTAAGGTATTCAGTGGATGTATTTCCCGTTAAGGTCACTATACCGGAATTCACTTTTACTTCAATGGCTTCATCTCTTAAAAAAGGATCTAAGGCGAACATGTCCCTTACATCAGAAATAAGCGCGAGGTTTTCAGGAATGGTACCTGGTCTTACTTTTAGATAATTCTTTACAGACCATACACCAACTATATTTTGAGCCGTTTCCTGAGCGGCTATTTTAGCTCTGATACTAGGTACACTTCCCTGTAAAAACACCTTCCCATTTTCTACTACCACTCCCGGATCAAAGGAATTTACTCTTGGGTCGTACACAAAGGCATCTTCAATGGCTTTTTTTATCGCTTCATCACTGGCGTTGGCAAACTTCCCCTCTCTTAATGCTTTTCGGTCGAACCATTTATCTACCTCAAGAGATGAGGCATCCACTTGTTGTACACCATTAATCCATGAAATCAGTTCCGCCCATTCTTTTTCAGGCACACTTCCTACTACACCAGACAACTTCACATTTCCCTGAATGACTTCTACATCAATTAGTGCATCATCCACTCTGACATCCCATTTCAGGGCTTCCTTAATATCAGCAAGGATTTCCTGGTCGGATCTTTTATTTTGATGTGTAAAAATCAAATGATTAGATACACCACGGACACCAATTATACTTTTAGCCACATTCTCGGCCAGCTTCTTTTCCTGCCAGCTATCTACCTGACCGGCCAGAGTAACCAGACCGTTTACGGCAGTAACATCAATTTCAAAAGACTCAGTGGCTGCATTTTTCAGCAAGGCGGTATTAATATTTTTTTCAATTTCAGTATCAGGAATAACTTTTGGATTGACCTCAATCAGGTTAATTACACCTCTTACGCCTTTAATCGACTTGGTATAATTTCCCGCAAGCTCTTTTTCCAAAAGATTATCACTATTACCTTCAAGAGTGACTATACCTTCCGTAGATTTAACATCTATGTTAAACCCGGTTATTTCACGGTGAGAAATTAATTCTGATTTCACCACCAGTTTTATATTTTCGTCATTAATTTTTCTTTGAGCTTTCTGTGCTAAAACGCTGCCTGAGAGCAAAATGAATCCCATAATTCCGGCAATCAGCAGTTTTAAGTTCGAATTTTTTTTATTTATCGTTTTCATGATTTTTTTTATTTAAGTGTTGGTATTTTTAGAGTTTACCTATGAAATTCCCTGAGGAGGTTGTAGAGGCCTTTCCACTACAATAAATCGAGTACCTCATTCATTTTGGGCATCAGCACAATTTCAGTTCTTCTGTTTGCCCTTCTTCCTTCCACTGTATTATTTTGTGTGATTGGATCATGGAAGCTTTTACCGGCTGTAGTAATTCTACCGGGATTGATTTTACTTTTTTCCATGAGGTACCTAACCACTGCATTGGCTCTTGCCGTACTCAGTTCCCAGTTATCCTTGTAAGGACCATTAATTACTGGTAAATTATCCGTGTGTCCTACAACCATGATGTTTAAATCATTTGCTGCGAAAAGTGTTGGCAAAATGGCATCTAGTGCTTTTTTACCAGAGCCATTCAGATTGGCTTTGTTTGAGGGAAAAAGTAACCTTTCATCCAACGAAATATATAACATTCCATCTTTTATGAATGTGCTGTTACTGATTTCCTGATAAGGCAATAAAAGTGTGGAAATTGTCCACTTAAGGCCCTGCAGTCTGGTTTTTTGTTCTAGGAGCATGGACCTGAGCCGATTTACTTCTTTTTCCTTTTCAAGCTTTTCATTCATATGATCAATAGCCTTGTTGCTGGCGTATTCTGTGAGTGCGGTTACCTGAGTTTGTAATCCGTGATTTGCCAGATCCAGGCTGTCCAGCCTCTCGGCCATTCGCCTGTTTTCCTGTTTTAAACTCACGCTTTCCGTTACTTGTGCTTCATAAACTTTCTTTGAAACACAACCTGAAAAAAGGAAGGTAAATCCTGTTACAATGGTAAATATTAATGACTTTTTCATAATGCTTATGGTTTTATTTTCATACACTGAAGTGGGGAGAAACCCTGACTTCAAATTGTATTAGAGTTATTCGATATTATTTTTTTCAGATATGAAATAATCCTTTGTTCGTGGGAAAAAGGCATAATTTCACAATCAGATTTATTGATTTTATTTTTTTGTTAGTCAAGCTTTTAAAGGTTGCTACTATTAATAAAGGAAGAACTATGCCCGTAAGGGGTTCATATGCTTTAAAAGCTGTAATTAACTGTAAATCAATTAATTAAAATAAATAAAATCATAATTTTTATTTACTTACTGAGGAATTAAATCTACAATAAAATGTAAGTGATTCTACAACTTAAATGGGGGCTTTTTTGAAATCACAAAAAAAAGGAATACCCAATAATGCGTATTCCTTTGAAAAATGTAGATCAAATTCAGGTTATGAAAGCTGCGGATTAATACCGCAGGAAAGCATTCATGATTTGTTCGTGGCCAGAAAGGTTTGCTTTTTCTTTAATATACACATTACCTCCCTGAGCAATAGTTTTTCTGGCAGCCAGGTCGATTAACTCATAATTATCCGGAGATTGGATTTTGTTCTTTGTTATAGTATTGTTTTTCCGGCTGTATTTTCCAAAATATCGGTCCGAACCACTACCTACAAAAAGCGTTTCTACTCTGCCATTGATGGCCTTTGGCAGAATTTCTTCTATACTTGTGGAGGTATTTTCCTGGTGTACGTTTTCCCCAAATTGTTTCCAGGCCTGTTGGTGTGCTTCATTAAAAAATGGTTTTAGCAGATTTACGCTCTTTTCATGTAATTCCAGAATAGATTCGTGTTCGGGATTACCACTTATATTTTCTGGAAAAATATTGTTGTATTTGCTATACTTTTTGAAATCGGCAAATATATGATCAACTGCACAAACTACAAGTGGGGCATTTTCATCATGGAGCATTTCATTTAATCCTTCATCGATGGCACGCATGTATTTTTCCAGTTCTTCATTGTGCTTGTCATTCGCTACGTTATGTCCATGGTACATGGCTTCACCTGATTCTCCCTGTCCGGAACGAGATTGCAATGTTTTTTCCTTGTAGTCTTCCCCAACTACTTCCAGCATTCCCTCCGGAACCAGATCTTTAATCATGACCTCCGTGATTGCATATTTGGTACATTCATAGAATTTAATTTGATTCTGGCTAAGTAACAAGAGGAAGTATTTCTCTCTTTTGTTGACCATGGGTACCAGGGGTCTTAGATAAAAATAGTTGGATACATAAACCTCAGGCCTGAAATTTACCGGAACGGAAAAATCCTTCATGTCATTATCACTAATAAACAGGACTAGGCCGTCACTTTGTTCTCTCCAGAATTCATCATTTCGCATTAAATTCCTAGCCGGTTTTAAAAATGATTCGGCTTGCGGTTCGGTCAATTTAAAAATATCTACCAATTGGTTTTTGGCTTGTCTCAGCTCATTTTTTAAATGGATGGCATCCTTTCCTTCTAACACTTCATGGCCACCACGTGTAGTAGGAATAAATAAGGAGACTGCAATTTCTTCTTCTTTTTCAGCAAGTTTTTCAAATACTTCTCTGTTAAATAAATTCATTTTTTTAAAATAATTTTTGATTAGATTCAATAAATTTTGGGATAAAATTTTACTGAATCGGGTTAATCTTTATTAAAAACAAGAATGGGGAAATTCGTTTTTTTCGTCATTTTATCGGTAGTGCTTCGCCCCAGTACTCTGGCCAGAAACCCTTCCTTCTGCTGTAATAGTGCTATTATTCCCGCCTCGCGTTCTTGTGCAAACTGGTGGACGGCAGCCGTGACATGATCACCCACAAAACATTCAAAATTTATGGATTTAGCATCATGTTGTAAGAGTTCCTGAACTTCTTTGTGCAGCTTATCCATGTTTTTAGTGGTTTCTGAACTTTCAGATTCCGCTATGTGCACCACATGAATTGGAGCATTTATAGGGATGGCCAGCCTGGATAAAAACTGTATGGCTTTTTTATCCCGCTTATGAAAATCTGTAGCATAAACTATGGATTTAAAGGGCTGAAATTTGAAATCTCTTGGGACTACCATTACAGGGACATCTACTTTTTCTATAATTTTAAACTGTTCATTGTTGAAAAACTTTTCCAAAAGGATTCGTTCATCAATTTCAGGAATGATCACAAAAGTTGCATTTACTTCATCTTTATAATCCTGAATGACATTGAACAATTCGCCCGTTTCAATTTTTAAATTTTCTTTTAATTCGGATTTTCCCCAACAGGATGAATTATCTATAAATTCATGAATCCTTTCTTCCAGTTCTTGTTTATCGGCAGTTATTGGTGGAATAAATGTAGATTGATCATATAATCCTGCAGGTGATACCGGATAAAAGGCATAATCATAAATTACGGGATTATAGACCAGGTGAATTTGTAAGGGAATGAGCCTTTTCAGGTGCATCACATACTCCACCAGTTTTTTGGATTCATCTGTGAGATCGAAATATACAATTGCTTTTTCCATTTTCTTTTTTAGGTTTTGGTTTTATTGAATTTTTTGGTTTAAAGTCAGTTATGCTTTACATCAGTTTTTGCTGACTTTCAGCCTGTTGTCAACTGCCAGGGCTCCCGCTTCAAGGGCATTGATGGTGGCATACTGCTTTTCCTGACTTGAGTTTACTTTACCGGTAAGCAGAGCCCTACCTTCGTTTACTTCTACCTTAATATTTTCAGGATTTATAAAAGGCGACCACCAGATTTGTTCTTCAATGTCATCTTTAATTTCTTTGTCATTAATGCCTAAAACCTGGTAAGGTCCGGGCATATAGCTCCTGTAATAATTGTGATAGGTAAAATCCTTTGGCATCAGGTTGGAATCCACAATCAGGTTATTTTGAACAGAAAGGACACCATCGACATCCATAGCCAGTTCCTCCGCTAAGTCAACTTCAAATTGAGCATCCACTGCCCCCTGCAAAGTAATTTTCCCATTTTCGGCAAAAACGTGTACTTCAATGTCTTCCAGATAGGGGTTTTGATTTAATACCCACTCTACATCGCTTACCAATTGTTTATTATCGGGAATGATTGATGGCTGTACTTTAAGCAAATTATTCACTTTCCATACTCCGACTATGTTATTGGCATCATCTGCTGCGGCATTTTTCGCCTGAAGACTATTTACCTTTCCACTTAGTAAAACTTCACCGTTTTTTACCGTGATTTTTATTTTTTCCCGTTTCACTCTTGGATCGATTTGAAATACATTTTCTACTGCTTTTCGGATTTCAGTATCCGGCACAATGGTAATGACTTCCTCTCTGATTTCATCCTGGCTATACTTTTCCCGGACTTTCAGACCCGAGACATCTACTTTTTCTACTCCATTGATCCAGGATTTCAGGCCTACCCAGTTTTTCTCCCAGGCACTTCCAACTTTACCCGAAATAAAAACTACTCCATCATTCACTTTGATTTCAATAAGGTTTTCATCAATTCTTCTATCCCATTTCAAATTATACCAGATATCTTGTTTTAAATCAAAATCTGATCTATCTGCTGTAGCAGTAAAAATGAGGTTATTCTCAATTGATCTTACACCAATTACTTTTTCGGCCAACATTTCAGTAAGTTCCTTTTCCTGCCATGAATCTACTTTTCCCCCCAGGGTGACCACTCCATCATTCACACTGATATTTACTTTATAATTTTTGGTTGCAGGATTCTTGGAAATTGCACTTTTAATATTCTCCTTTATTTTATCATCAGCAACTACTTTATTTTTCACTTCCATTCTATCTATTACCCCAACTACACCACGAATAGACATGGTTACTTCTCTTGCTTCTCTTTTCACCAGCAGATTATTGACATGACCGGAAAGTGAAACAATACCGTCTTCGGAAATAATATCAATATTGTTTTCAGGAATCCCCTGACTTTTTGCAAATTGAGATTCCAGAACCAATACTATTTGTTCGTCATCCATTTCCCGTTGCTGTGCAACACTGGAAAAAGCAAAACAAAGGGAAACTAACAAGATAAATATTTGAGGATGTTCCCTTATAAACTGAATAATATGATTGAATGTGTTTTTTAATGTATCTTCTGGTTCCATAACTTTGGCTTTAAAGTTTAACATTTATACCCAAACCTGGAGATTGAATTCTTCACTTATTGAATGCGCAAATTCAAAAAATAGCTACCTGGAAAAGTCAGTTCAAAAAAATCTCCATCAATTTTGCTCCTGTTCCAATAATTTGGGTCAAATGATTTAAAATCATCATTTACAATTACTGAAGAAAAGAATATGCCATGGCCGGGAATCCCAATCGATATTTGCCAGAAGGTTGTAAATGAGGGGCTTACAGTTTATTAGCAGGGGCAATGAAAGCATGATTGTGGAAAGCTTTCTACAGATTTGAAGGGAATGATCTACAATTCAATTTACTGGGTATATCCTGCCTATTTTATCCAGTAGCTCCTGTTTTGCGTTATTTATCAGCGGAATAAACGTAAAATCTTTCTAGTCCATTCTATCCCAGTGAAACCGCAGCCGCAAACTTTTTTCGATACTCGGAGGGGCTAATCCCCACATGTTTCCTGAATACTTCCCGAAAGGCCTTGCTGTCACTGTAGCCCACTAAAAACATAGTGTCCATGATATTACTATTTTCGCGCTCCAACAACTTTTTGGCAGATTCTATCCTGACCCTCTGTAGATATTGGATAACTGAATTGCCTGTAGCTGCTCTAAACCTGCGTTCTAGTGTTCTGCGGTTAGTGGCTTTTGTTCTCGCTATTTGCTCTACATTCAGCTGTTCTTTAAAATCTTTTTCTATCATTTCCTGAACCTCAAGCACCATTTCATCCTGATGTTGTTTTTGCCCAATAAACATGGCAAAGAGAGATTGATCATTTTTATCAACATCAATCATAAAAGCCTTAGCAGTCAGAATTGCCAGTTCTCTTCCCCCGTACTTTTCGATCAGATATATGGCCAGATTGGTAAAGGCATAAGCTCCTCCGCTTGTGTATAATCCTTCACATTCGGTAATGATCTTCTCAGATTGCACTTTAATTTCTGGAAACATTTCCTGCAAATGTACAGCTTCTCCCCAATGGGTAGAACATGTTTTGCCATTCAAAAGTCCGGTTTCGGCTAAAAGAAATACACCGATACAATACGCAGCAATTTCAGCTCCATTGGTGTATTGCTGGCGTATCCAACTGATAACTTTCTCATTCATTTCAATGGCTTTGGCATGATCCTCATGAACTGCAGGAACAACAATTAAATCAGTCTTTTCTACCTGGTCCAGTGTTTTGGAAGGCATTACACTGAAGAACCCGTTTGAGTCATTGGAAGGTTTGTGATGACCAACAAATTCAATTTCAAACAGTCTTTTTCTGGCTTGTTGAAAAAACATGTCATTTGCCCAGTTTAGGATTTGAAAAGTCCCTGCAATATTGACAATACTAAATTGACCTTTTGGGATAAGAATAGAGATGTGTTTCATATGGAATGTCAAATTATAAGTCAGCTAAGATATCAATTCTGAATGTCGCAATCAACCCCTTAATTAGTCGCAATTGCAAGGTATCATTCATGCTGGCCCAAGGTATATTTGTATAGTATATTTTACTCAAAACTAACCAAATGAATAAACTAAAAAAATCAACTTTAGGCATGATCATGAGTGGTTTGGTGATAGCCTTTATGCTTATGGATACCTTATTTAAATTTATCCGCCCGCAAGAAGTTATAGACACCACTTCTGAGTTGGGATGGCCAGTACATCATATTCTTACCATGGGTCTCCTTTCGCTAGTGGTTACCATTTTATATTTAATTCCACGCACTGCAATTTTAGGGGCCATATTAATGACCGGATTTTTTGGTGGAGCAATCGCCTCAAACCTTCGGGTAGACAATCCTTTATTTTCACATGTATTGTTTCCCGTCTATATCGGGATACTGGCATGGGGTGGCTTACTTTTAAGAAACCCACAAGTTAAAAGCATTTTCACATTTAAAAAATAATATTATGGCAAGCGTAAGTACGTATCTTAATTTTTCACGAAACACAGAGGAAGCATTTAATTTCTATAAAAAGGTATTTCAAACTGATCTGATTGGTGAAATCACCAGATTTAAGGATACTCCACCACAAGAAGGTATGCCTCCATTGGCAGAGGGAGATAAAAACCTGGTGATGCATATTATGTTACCGATTACCGGAGGACATATACTCATGGGCACGGATGCTCCGGAATCTATGGGTTTCAACCTGAATTTCGGAAATAATATGAGTATCAATCTTCAGCCAGATACCAGAAAAGAAACAAAAAGACTCTTTGAGGAACTTTCTGAAGGTGGAGTGATTACAATGGAACTCGCTGAAATGTTTTGGGGAGATTATTTTGGTTCCTGTACAGATAAATATGGTGTTCAATGGATGTTTAATTGCGAAGAAAAAATCTAATCATGGCTAAAATTAATCACCCCAAAATTACCCCTTTTCTTTGGTTTGAAACCAATGGACGAGAGGGAGCTGAATACTACACTAATATTTTCCCTGATTCCAGAATTATCTCTCAAGTGCCAATGGTCACCACATTTGAGTTATGTAATCAACGCTTTTCTATTCTGGAAGCCGGACCACATGATGCTTTCAATGATGCAATTTCCTTTTATGTAGACTGTAAAGATCAGGAAGAGGTAGATTACTACTGGAATACTTTTATCAATGACGGTGGTAAAGCCTCCATGTGTGGATGGTTACAGGACAAATACGGAGTGCGTTGGCAGATCATTCCAGAAATCCTGATTAGGCTATCCAACGACCCAAATGCTGAAAAAGCCAAAAAGGTGGTGAATGCAATGATGAAAATGAGTAAAATTATTGTGGCTGAATTAGAAGAAGCTTACCAAAATTAAATGAATCAGTATGAACCCGGAGCACCCACTGCTTCAATAAACGGTGGGCTGCTTCTGGTAAAAGATGATAAGCTGGATCAGTCCTACGCTGCAGTAATTGGAGTAAGTAAAATTCAGCATGATTGAACCTAAAATATAATTATGACTAAAATCAACATAAAACCAGATTGCGGAAATTCCCCTAAAAAAGCCTTTATAAGGGATTTCAATATTGCATTTGCTGAAGGCAATGCTTCCTTTCTAATAGACCATGCCGGAGAAAATATAAAATGGTGTGTTTATGGAGATTTTGATTTGAATGGCAAAGCAGCCTTTAAAGAAAAAATTAAGGAAATGCAGGAATATCCAAAAGCTAAAGAGTTGATAATTGATTCGATCATCACTCATGGAAATGAAGGTGCGGCAAATGGATGGATAGTGATGGAAGGAGGAACATATGCCTTTTGCGATATCTATAAATTCCAAAGTGCCGGCTCAAAAGTTTTGAATGAAATAAAATCTTTCGTAATCAAAATTTGACGTGTGTAATTAAAAATGGTTGAAGTATACCGCACAAATTTATCGAGTACTCATCGGGCTAAAGAGCTTGAAAAAACTATTTTGTCCCACTTTCCCGATTTGCAGATTAATTTTGACCTGGAAGATTGTGACAAAATATTCAGGATAGTCTATGAAAATGAGCTAAACAAAACTGAAATTGAGGCTATTTCTGAAAAGATGGGAATTCAAATTAACATATTGGAGTAATCCCCAAACCCATAAATCTTTTCACCTGAAAAAGTGATTTAAAACCAATGGAAAAATTAATTGTTCGAAAATTTGTTTTAAACATTATTTCATTGCAATATTGCAATGAAATAATGTTCTTTTACTGGATAATAATTTTTATCAAATTGAAGCAACATAAGTTTATCAGGTGAATGCTGGTAAAAAAATTTATTTAATATTATCGTTATATTGCAATAACATAAAATTATGAATACTGAGCAAAAATTAAAAAATGTAGTCAAAGAAAAGTATAGTGAAATAGCTAACCAGGAAAAAGCAGAAAATGCTTCCTCCTGCTGTGGGGCTACCCCTTCATCCAATAAGGTATATAATATCATGATGGATGATTATACAGGAACAGAAGGCTATGTAGAAGAAGCGGATTTGGGATTAGGTTGCGGGCTGCCTACTCAATTTGCCAAAATTCAAAGAGGAGATACAGTAATTGATTTAGGCTCAGGTGCAGGTAATGATTGTTTTGTGGCACGTCACGAAACAGGAGTTGAAGGAAAAGTTATCGGGATAGATTTTACTCCGGCTATGATTCAAAAAGCCCGGGCAAATGCAGAAAAACTAGGCTTTAATAATGTAGAATTTAGGGAAGGTGACATAGACAATATGCCTGTAAATGAGGATGTGGCAGATGTAATTGTAAGTAATTGTGTGCTTAACCTTGTACCCGATAAGCAAAAGGTGATTGGGGAAATTTTCAGAGTTTTAAAACCTGGTGGCCACTTTAGTATTTCGGACATTGTTTTGGTTGGGGAATTACCAGAAGCTTTGCGTGCTGATGCAGAAATGTATGCGGGTTGTGTGGCGGGGGCGATTCAAAAAGAAGAATACCTGAATTATATTAAGGAAATGGGATTTCAGCATATTGTTATACAAAAAGAAAAACCTATCAGTATTCCAGAGGACATATTAAGCAAGTACCTATCTGACCAGAAAATATCAGATTTTAATAAAGGGGAGACAGGCATTTTTAGTATAACTGTCTATGCAGAGAAACCCGGAGGTCAATCAACAAAATCCAAAATCAAACTTTCAGCGCTTCAAAGCCCTGAAAATTCCTGTGCACCAGGATCGGGATGTTGTTAATTTTTTAGGCTGCTAATGAAAGAACATCCGCAACTTCATGAGTCTAATAGTAAGTGGTGCTATATTAAATTTAAAACTTACGACCTTTCATAAGTATTTGAAAAGTACAAGGAAGATTCCCGCTTCCTGGAGTTAAAAGTAGGGTTACCATTCTTCGTGATTACAGATACTGATGGTAATATGTTATATAAAACAAATGATTATCAAAAAACTGAGGAAATAGCCATGTTCCTCTCAGAATAAAATTATGGATATTCAAAAATTAGAACAATATATTAAAGAAGTTAAATTAGAATTTGACCAGATTTCTCAGGAAAGAAAAAACGTACTGGAACAGTTGACTGCTTTTATTCAGACTGCTGTGCAGGAAAAGGGAAATGCTGACCTGATTTTAATTTGTACCCATAATTCCAGAAGAAGTCACTTGTCCCAGGTTTGGGCACAGGTAGCTGCTTTTCATTATGGGATTAAAAACGTTCAGGCCTATTCAGGGGGTACCGAAGCCACAGCTATGTATCATATGGCTGCTCATGCACTTGAAAAAGCCGGGTTGGAAATCAAAAAGCTTTCAGATGCCAGTAATCCTGTTTATGCGATCAAATACCACCCAGACGAACCAGCTGTCATTGGATTTTCAAAAACCTATGATGACAGTTTTAACATACAAAATGGCTTTGCTGCGGTGATGACCTGCTCTCATGCAGATGCCAATTGTCCTTTTATTCCTACCGCAGCTAAAAGGATTTCTCTTCCTTTTGATGATCCCAAAGCTTATGATGGAACCCCTCAGCAGGAGGAAAAATATGATGAAAGATGCAGAGACATTGCCAGGGAAATGTTGTATGTATTTTCCAAAGTGTGATTTTGGGAAAATGATTAAATAGACGTAGGCTTTTTCACGGTTAAAATTTCCAATGAAAAAAGCCTACGTTTACAAAATTCGCCTCAATTAGTAAAAAACTTTAATACTAAAGTTCTACGGTAATTGGCCAGCCCACAAATTGTGAAGCATTACTTTCCCTAACATCAACGTTTCTGGGCCAACATTCGAAAGTTACTTTATTTTCATTTTTGTGAAAACGGATCAGACCGTAGCCAGCTCCATTAGAATCAGAATCAGGGTTGGCATAGGCATACATTGATATTTTATTCGCAAATCCATCAAGATAATCTCCAGTCCATGGCAAAGGATTTTTAGGATTATGGTTTAATCCTTCTTTTTCATTTGCAGGCCACCACCATCTGCTGTAATAATTGTTCACAATAGCCGGAACCACAAACGACCAGGGGCCATCTCCAAACTCATTAATACCATGTTTGATTACAGTCGCCAAATGTTGGTCACCTCCAATATGGACGGCATTAGCTTTTTTTATCTCTTCAAGCGCTCTATTCCTACCGGTTTGAGGCCAGCCGTTTGAATCCATATCTGCATGTAGCCTGTTTTCCTTTGAACCGTGTAAATGAGAGGCACAGGAGAACCCTGTCTGCGATAAAACTACTTTCATAAGAGAATTTTCCTTATTTCTACCCCAGTCTTCCAGGAAATTCAGTTGGCGATCACCCAATAATTTCAAACCTTCCACATCCACAGTTTTTGGGTCATAATTAGGATCATTGATATGATCGGGTCGGGGGCCTTGCTGGGGAATTTTACCCATTGGTCCGGATTTAAATTTTCGATCTTCCACAATGGCGAAATCAACTCCTCCAATGATTAAATTAGTGTAATAAACACCAATTCCCTGTTCTATTGGGGTGGGATCATAAGGATCAGGAAGATGGGCAGTCTGACATCTTTCTACCATTTTCACATATTCCGGATGATACGTATAACCTCCATCGCTGGCTCCTTTGGCCACTGACTTTTTTCCATTTTCACCCCAAAGATTTGGCTGACCTACATCGTGATCATCCGGAATACTGACGCATGGTCGATTCCTAAATATATCTCTGAATTGCAATCCGAATTTTAACCAGGCTGCGGTATGTTCATGATGATCGTAGGATTGATCTCCTGCAAAAAAGACAAGATCAGGGTCCTGAAAGTTGATATTTCGGATATAATTTTCCCTCATTCCTCTGTCCTGATTGGAATTACAAGACATGGCTGCCAGTACAATTTCCTTTTTGTCCTTTGGATCCTTTCGGATTGTCCCTTCAAAAGAAGCTTTTTCACCATGTAGAATTCTATAGGGTATATTTTTCGAATCGTCCCAGTTTTCTATTCTGAATAAGGCAGACCAGCCAATATCGTTTACGGTTTGCTTTTGTATTTCTTTCCAACTGTTTCCTTCTTTTATTTCTAATCTGACTTCCCGGGTTTCATCAGGATATAGGGGGAAAAGCTGAGCAGAAAGTTTTAAAACATGATTTGCCACAGAATACATTCCGAAAGCAACCACTTCCTCTCTGGGAACATCTATATCCACTATTTTACTTTTTCCTCTGTTCCACCAGTCGTTAGTAGCCAATGTATCCAATCCCGAAAAAGGAGCTAAAACAGGAGGCTCCATGGCCGTTTCAGTAGTTGGGGATTGACATCCATTGATAGAGATTATCACAAAGATTAATATAGCAAAGTATTTTTTCATAAATTGATGGTAAAAGTTTGTCCAGTATTAGAATAAGGTAGCCCTGCGAAGGGCATACCCTTATGTTCCAAACACTGATAAAGTAGTATATTGAAGATTAACCTCATCGTGTATTTAATCATATAAATACACGATTTAGAGGTTGTTATTAAAGACTCATACCAGTTCCTGATATGGAGTGTAGGTGTTTAATTTGTCAGGTTTGGATTAATATTGGTTTCGGATTCAGGTATAGGCCAAACCTCATCTATTCCCTTCCTGAAGTTTTTTGTAGTTACATACCACCTGAAGTTCGGATCGAGTTTTTTAGAGGTAGATTCATATAGTTCAGAATCTGGAAAAGGAGCTCCCCAAAAGTCCCCCTGCAAAACATCTCCTGCAATTTCCCATCGCAATAAATCCCAAAGTCGTGTGCCTTCCATAGCCATTTCAACCCTTCTCTCTTTCCTGATAATCTCCCGGAGTTTTGCCGGGTCGGTTTCCGTAATTGGCGGCATATTTACAGATTCTCTTCCCCTCACCAGGTTGATGGAATTGTCTAATAAATCCTGAGTAATTACTGATCCTGCTTCAAGTTCAGCTTCCAAATAGCTTAATAAGACTTCTGCATAACGGATAACCGGAAGATTCCCTCCATAAAGCCTTAATCCTCCATTATACGATTCATCTAAGTATTTTCTGAGGCCATATCCTGTTCTGGTGGCTTGTTTTGAATAAGTAAGTTGATCAAGGGAATTGGTGGAATCTGGATGAACCACTAAAGTACGTCCCTGAAAATCACATCCATCCCAGGTAAGGGTGTACCTGAAACGAGGGTCCCTGTTAGCACCCATATCCCTTGAATTATACCTTGGGTCATCATAGGAAAAAGGAGTACCGTCATCCCAGTCATAAGCATCTGCCAGACTTCCTAATGGATTTACAATATGCCACCCACCGGAAGAGGCCGGTAAAGTATGCTGAGGTAAAGCATTCCCGGCTATTCCATCATAATACAATGAGCTAAAAATATTTTCAGCACTATTTTCTTTGGAAGGGAGAAAAATTGACTGGTAGTCAGGATCAATCATATTATCTCCAAAATCTATGATTTGTTTATAAGTTGCTGCAGCCTGCGCAAATTGCTTTTCCGCCAGGTAGATTCTACCTAAGAAAGCTAATGCCGCCTGCTTACTGGCTCTGCCTTGCTCCGCATCAGTTAATTCGGAAAACCTTGGCAGGTCATCTACTATTTCGGAGAATTCACCGATAATAAATTGTACAACTTCTGATTTTGGAGCCTTGTTGACCACATTTGCTTCATCAGGAGTTAAGGTGGTTGTCACTAAAGGAACTCCTCCCCAAAACTGTGACAAATAAAAATATTGAGTTGCTCTGATAAACCTGGCTTCAGCCGCCATCCTGTTTATTTTGGCTTCTTCCATTGGTACATTTACCACATTTTCCAAAAAGTCATTACTAATGGCAATTCGTTTATACGATCCCCCCCAATAGGACGAAAGTACGCCATTATTGGGTAATAAAGTACCATCAGTTAGTCTGTTTTGGTTGGCATTGTCACCTCTTCTGTCATAAGCGTTATCTGTGGCATGCTCCAAGAAAACAATACCACTATAGGTCCACCAATCTGGCGGATTTACACTAGTGCCATATTCAATTGCACCGCGATATACTCCGGTTAAAGCAATTAAGGCATTTGTTTCATTGGTCCAGAAACTTCCGGAAGCAAATTGGTTTTCGGGATATTGTTCCAGTTTATCCTCACAGGAAGTCATGATTCCTGTCAAACTAAAGAAAAACACGCTTAATATTATATATCTATTTATGCTATTCATTTTCATCGATTTTATCTTTTTTGAATTTTGGAAATATGGATTTAAAATCTGGCATTTACACCCAAAGTGTAAGTGGCCAAAATGGGGTAATACGCACCACCAGAATTAATTTCCGGATCCCATCCTTCCCGATAAGAATTAAAAGTGAATAAATTTTCTCCACTTGCATACACCCGTATGCTCTGAATGCCAGCAGGCTCCAAAACTAAATTAGGAATAGTATATCCTATTTGTAGATTTTTTATCCTGAGATATGAAGAACTAATTACCCAAAAATCAGATAATTGCGTGTTGGGAGATCCACTATTGGTTAGTACCTCGAGCCTTGGATATTCAGGGTATCTTTCAGGGCTATCCGGATTAAATCTCCCATCCATTTGCCATTGCTGAATACTTCCCAGATTAAAAAATGCATATCCTGCATAACCTTCCATCCTGCCTTTTACCCCGGCAACTCCCTGTAAAAAGGCAGAAAAATCGAAGTTTTTATATTGCATCCCCATGTTCATGGAGAATGTATATTTTGGAATTCTGCTACCTAGGTAAGTTCTGTCATAGGTGGGATCAACTACACCATCAGGAACTCCATCAGGTCCACTGATATCTTTATATCTAATGTCTCCTGCCTGTGCATTCGGAGTTACTTTAGTTTGATCTGCCCACGCATTGATATCATCCTCACCTAAAAATACCCCATCAGATAAATAACCATAATACATTTGCATAGGATAACCAATAAACAAATCACTGCCATTACCGACCAACCCATTTGGTTGATTTACATTTCCCAATCCAAGGGTTACCACTTCATTCTGAATGATGGTTAAGTTACCCTGAATGTTATATCTAAAATCTCCCAGGTTATTTTCATGTGCTAATTCAAATTCCCAACCAGCATTTTTCACTTTTCCGGTATTGGTTTCCCCAATTCCTACTCCTAAAACAGCTGAAACGCTTGAAGATGGCGTATATAAAACATCATAGGTATTTCTGTTAAAATAAGTGGCATTAAACCTTAATCTGTCGTCAAAAAAACCTGATTCAAAACCTAAATCATAAGTTTCTGTTGATTCCCAGTGAATATTTGGGTCTTTGTAGGTAGCATAGGCAGCTCCGGTTGAAACACTTGTCCCAATAGGATAATCTCTACCAGAGGCAAGTGTGGCCTGATAAGGATAATTACCAATATTCTGGTTACCAAGAATTCCCCATGAAGCCTTAAGTTTCAAGTTGGAAAGCCAGGTAATATTTTGCATGAAATCTTCCTCAATAACTCTCCATCCAAGCGCCATTGAGGGGAAAGTAGCATATTTCTGGTTTTCTGGAAATCTCGAAGAACCATCTCTTCTGACTGTGGTTTCAAATAAAAATTTATCATTATACTGATATACCAATCGGCCAAACAAGGATTGAATTGCCCATTCTTCATCAAATCCATTTACCTGTTGATTGTCAATTCCTCCCATTGTCAGACTGGTATAGTCATTACTTGGAAAATTTTGACGAAAACCATCAAAATAACTTGTTACTGCATTTTCAAATGAATAACCGGCTAATATTTTGAATGAATGCCCATTTATATCCTTACCATATTCAGCCAGGTACTGCATGGTTTTAAATAAATTTTTATTCCTTGACTGAGTTTTATCAGATAAAGCTAAATTTACCTGAGGATTGAGTACCATGGAGGCATGATAGGATTCATCCTCATCTAAAGTGAAATTATATCCTCCGATTGCAGAAAGGGTTAAACCCTCTATTGGTTTCCAGTCTAACCGACCATTAATTCCGGCTTTACTGGTAGGCCTGTATCGGTAAGAAGCTGATTGTAACCAGGCTACAGGTGTTCCTCCACTTTCTGGCCCAATGCCAAAATCGCCATTGGAAGCCTGACCAAGGAAAACAGAAGGATATCTCACCGCATTTTGAATAAGCTGGTCTTCAAAGTTTCCGCCCTTATTTGCTGTGGCCTGTGGTTCATTCCTTTCTTCAGTGGAAAGGGCTACCCGAGTAGTAAGTGTAAGGTTTTTTGTAAGTTCACTTTCCAGGTTTAGCCTAACATTAAATCTTTCATAATCATTTTTTTCTACCAGACCCTGCTGATTTAAGTAACCCACTGAAAGAAAATATTTGTGAGAATTCAGTCCTCCGGATAGGGATACATTATGACTGGTTTGAACGCCATTTCTCGAAAAAACTTCATCAAGGAAGTTGGTGTTAGGATAATTATCAGGGTCTTCACCTGATTTAAATTTGGCAATATCATCTGCTGTATAACTGTTGGAACCGGAAGCAATATTAAACATTTCCGCATATTCCCAGGATTCAGCCAAATCCGGATATTCTGTGGGAGAAGTAATCCCTACATATCCATTATAACTCACAGACATCTTGCCCTTCTGTCCATTTTTTGTGGTAATAAGAATTACACCATTAGCAGAACGAGCTCCATAAATGGCAGCAGAGGAAGCATCTTTTAAAACCGAAATTGATTTAATGTCATCCGGGTTAATTTCATTGAGCGAACCCGGGATTCCATCCACAAGCACTAATGCACTTGGAGTAGCCCCAAATGAACCTACACCCCGGACCCTAATTTCAGAACTGCTTCCAGGTTTTCCAGATCGTTGAATAACCGTAACTCCAGCCATTTGGCCAACCAAAGCATTTGAAAGTTGAGAAACCGGCCTGTTTTCAATATCCTTAGAGTCAATTTGTGAAACAGAACCAATTACATTCACTTTTTTCTGTGTGCCATAACCTACCACTACTACCTCATCAAGTTGTTCCAGATCTTGTTCCAGTACTATATTAATTTCTGTTTGATTTCCTACTACGATTTCCTGAGTATTATAACCTATATAGCTAAATTGAAGGGAACTTCCTTCCGGAACCATAAGGGAATAATTACCATCTAAATCACTGGTTGTTCCATTGGTAGTCCCTTTCACTAAAATACTCACGCCTGGTAAGGGCTCTCCGTCTTCATCTGAGGTAATTTTCCCGGAAATCTTCTGTTGATACGTAATTCCTTCAAAGGCTTCTTCCAAAGGCTCCATTTTAACTCTCCATTCCTTTATCGTAATATTGTTATTAATCCTTTTGAAGGCTAACCCGGATTCTTCGGCAACTTTCCTGAGAATATTTCCCAATGATTCATTTTCAAATTGATAATTGAAAATCATGTCAATTTTAGAAATATTCCTTTTCTCATATATAAAAGAGAATTCTGTCTTGGACTCCAGCCCTTTGATAATTTCACCTATATTGGCATTGGAAAATCCGATGTCAACATAAATTTCTTCTATACTTTTCTGAGCCTTTCCATCTCTTGCAATAAGAACTGTAAATAAAAGAGACTGAATTAAAAGTCCAAATAATGCTAATTTAGACATAAAAATTACTTGTTGTATTAATTTCAATTTCATACTTTTAATGTTATTGATGAATAAAGTCAATGAGATCCTTATTTTTCCAGTCTGTGTTCGCCAAAACTTTTCTGGAAATAAGGATGAAAGATAAAAGCCGGTAATTCTTAGGAAGGACTGGCTTTTATTTTACCCGGCCTTTAGCTGGAATTGGGGGAACTAGGCTTGATTCGTGTTTTCATTTTCATTTTATTTTAGTTAAAAATATTTTCCTTTCGGCTACAGGAGGTCAATAAATGATTACCCGCTTATTCTTAAGTTTATATTTAAAACCGCCTGCATAACTTAGCGTTTTCAATATGTTGTCCAGGTTTTCATTGTTGTATCTGCCATAAAATTCAGACTCCAGTACAACAGGTTTTTTTAATTGAAATTCTACTCCATACCATCTTTCAAGGATGGCTATAATTTCTGTGAAATTCTCCCCTTTTATAAGCAAAATCCCATCTCTCCATGCAGTAAGGTCACTATCATGACGACTTTTGGTGATATCTTTTTTGCCTTTATGGTAGGTTGCCATTTCTTCAGCAGTAAGAATTACAGCATCAGTTTTCCTATTTTCATCAGATACCACCTGTACTTTTCCCGAAACCACAGCTACCTGAATTTCATTTTCTCCCGGATAAGAATTGATATTAAAAGAAGTACCCAATACCCGGGTAGTCACATTTTCTGTACGAATAATAAATGGTCTTTTTTCATCTCTTTTTACCTCAAAAAATGCTTCACCTTTTAAGAAAACTTCTCGTTTATTTCCAATAAATTTCTCTGGAAAAGTCAATTCACTTTCCGAATTTATTTTAATGGAAGTACCATCTCCAAGCACCAGCTCCAGACGCTGTCCTTTTTGTGTACTCTTTGTTATATAGGCAATTTCAGCTTTCTTGTTTTCCGGTTGAGGCAGATTAGTTTGATAAATAATCCAACCTGACACAAGCAGAATGGTAAGCATTGCTGCATATTTTAAAACCCTTCTTTTCCAAACTGATTTGTATTCTCTATCCTGAATTTCAAATTTTATATTATTGAGAATTCTTAAGCCCCTGTTATTTTTATACTCCTCATTTTCTTCTTCAAACTTTATTTTTTGATGTTGAAAAGATTCCAGAAAATCCTCAAGAAGTTTTTCCTCCTTTAAGGTACAATCCCCTCTGAGGTATTTCTCATATAAATTACTTATTTCCTTTTTATCCATAGGGGAAGTTTCATTTTATGATGGTTCTAACTTGAAGTACCTTAGCAAAAGGAATGGTACTATGCCAGTTAAAAAAAAAATTACTTTTTTTTTAACTGAAGCACAAAATGAGGAAAACAGCCAGACTTGGGATGGAAGCTTTGAGTAATTTGAGGGCTTTACTTATCTGATTTTTAACCGTTTGCACAGAAATACCAAGCTGGTCAGCAATCTCCTGATGGGATTTTTGTTCGAATCTGCTCAGGTAAAAAATTTCTCTGCACTTGTTTGGAAGGTTGGTGATTGACTCATTTAATATAATTTCAAGGTCCTGCAGATTGATTAAATTTTCTGTTTCATTCACTAATTTTATTTTATTAATAGTCTGCAAATGGCGTTGTTCCACTTCCTGATGACGAAGGAATTTAAAAATCTGAAATTTTACGGATTTAAATAAATAAGCAGAAAGGTTTGAAATTAAAACTTCCTTTTTTTTCAACCATAGGTCAACAAATATTTCCTGGATAATATCTTCACAAACCTGAGTCTTTCGGATTACATTAAATGCGTAATTATAAAGTTTCGACCAATATCGCTGATAAATTTCCAGGAATGCATCCTCATCATCCTTTTGTATTAGAAAAAGCAATTTATCATCAGGAATATTCTGGTAATTTTTTATTGAAGGTCTGTTAAACATTAAATTTCAAATTTTACAATTTGGTTATAAGGTAAGAATTTGATGAACATATTGTTGGCTATAACTAAAAGTAAAAATTTAATCTCACTATTCCAAACAGGAGGATGGACCTTGTTTACCAAGGCATAAATCAATTTTGGGACAGGACCATTTAATGGTTTAGTGTAAAAAAAATATGTGCTAAACTTTTTGTTTACAACCAGTCGAAAAATATACCTCATTATAACTTTCCCAAATTATTTAGAGCAATCTAAAAATTATTAAGCCTCATTCAATTAAAATATATCGCTGTAAAAATTTTTAACCCTATTTGCATACCCCAAGCCTTAAAAGAAGAATCAGGGACTTAACATTAGACAATTTATTATCTTTGATGCCCTATGAATGAACATTTTAAGTCGATAATCCTGCAAAGTACAGAAGCTTCCTCAATAACTGAAAAAGAAGTGATTCAGGAATTATGGAGTGGGTACGGAAAAATCATACGAGTTGAACTGGAAGATGCTCCTTTGGAAAGTGTGGTAGTAAAGCATGTGCAGTTGCCCAAAAATAATAGGCATCCACGTGGTTGGAATACAGATATCAGTCATCAGCGGAAGTTAAAATCATATGAAGTTGAAACTACCTGGTATGACAAATACAGTCAGGACAGCATAGCTCGTCTGCCACAATGTTTTGCCATAGCAAGACGGAACAATGAGGTAATGATGTTACTGGAAGACTTGGATGCAGCAGGTTTCCCCTTACGCAAACGGTCTATCGTGTGGGAAGAAATTGAAAAGTGTTTGGCATGGTTAGCCAAGTTTCATGCGAGCTTTCTGGGTAAGGTTCCTGATGGGCTTTGGGAAGTGGGAACCTATTGGCATTTGGAGACCAGACCACAGGAATTAGCGGTATTGGATGATCCTCAATTGAAAGCGGCAGCTCCATTTATAGATGAAAAACTGAATGCCAGTGCATACAAAACATTTGTACATGGGGATGCCAAGCTGGCCAATTTCTGTTTTGCTCTGGATGGACAGGTTGCAGGGGTAGATTTTCAATATGTTGGTGGTGGATGTGGGATGAAAGATGTGGCCTATTTTATAGGAAGTTGTCTGGATGAAAGGGCATGTGAACGGTTGGAAATAAAAATACTGGATACCTATTTCGAACATTTACAAAATGAACTTGGCGCAAAAAATGAAGCCTTAGAAGCTGAATGGCGTTCCTTATACAGAGTAGCCTGGGCAGACTTTCATCGTTTTTTAAAAGGGTGGAGTCCCGGGCACTGGAAAATAAATGGATATAGCGAACAAGTAACAGCAGAAGTAATCAATAGTCTTTAAAAATGGATTTCTTACAACTTAAAAATATTGCCGTCAAGGCAGCACTTTCCGCAGGAAAAATCATTCAGCAATACATGAATGAGGAAGTTGTGGTGGAAAGCAAACAGGGAGGATCAAGTTATGCTTCACAAGTGGTCACTGTAGTGGACAGGGCATGTGAAGCAGCAATCCTTTCCCATTTGCGTCCCACTTGTGAAGCCTTTGATTTAGCGCTTTTATCAGAAGAGACTGAAGATGATGAAAGCCGGTTTGATAAAGATTTTTTCTGGTGTATCGACCCGATGGATGGAACGCTGCCTTTTATTAATAAGCAACCAGGGTTTTCCGTATCCATTGCTTTAATTGCAAAAGATGGGATACCATATATTGGAGTAGTCTTTGATCCCAGCACAGGGACATTGTACCATGCCATTAAGGGAGATGGAGCATATAAGAATGATAGCCGCTGGGAAATTAAGCATAAAAATGACTATCTAACTTATGTGACAGATCGCAAGTTAAAGGATACCCCTCAGGCAGGTAAAATAACAACATTGCTAAACCAAAATGCAGAGAAGTTCAATTTAAATGGGATAAAAGAAATTGCCGGTTCGGGTTCTGTATTGAACGCTATTCTTGTATTGGAAAATGGCCCTGCATGTATGTTAAAATTTCCGAAAAAAGAAAGTGGAGGGGGGAGTATTTGGGATTTTGCCGCTACAGCCTGTATTTACCAGGAATTAGGGTTGCCTGCCACAAATTTTGAGGGCGGAAAGTTAGACTTGAATAGAAAAGACAGCACTTTTATGAATCATCAGGGTGTATTTTATGCTAATATGATTTTGGGAAATAAATAAGAAGATTTCATAAATGCTTGTATAGGTTCAAAACCGGGAATCATTTAAAAATGGAATTTTACCGAGGAAATAATCCTCTATTTTACCGAGGGGTGAAGTCGGACATCCTGTGGTAAATTTTGTAGTCAGGTAATAAAAAATAACAGAATTCAAGTATGGATTTAATTGCACTTGTAGATAGCTTTGCCGAATGCTTCTTTTCAAGTGGAGCAGCAAAAAATGTCAGCAATCAATAAGCTTCTGCTGCGAAGGATTGCCTGAGATAGTTTTTTGTAGTTAATAGAAAGAGAACAGTGAATTGAATACCTATGTACGTACCTGAATTTTATTACTATGCACTTGGAATGGCTGGTACTGTCGCCTTTGCTGTGACAGCAGTCCTTGCTGTTATTCCAAAAGATATTGACCTTTTTGGAGCATGTGTAATGGGTATCGTCACCTCAGTAGGAGGGGGCACTATTCGGGACATCCTTCTTGATCAACCTATTTTTTGGGGAAATGACCTCAATTATATCTGGGTGGCACTGGTTTCCAGTATTGTAGCCTTTTATGGGAATAGACTGATGGAACGCAGATATGTATATTCCACCATGCTTTATTTAGATGGGTTGGGTGTAGCCATGTTTGTCATTCAGGGGGCTGAAAAGACAAGAGCTTTGGAATTTGCCATGCCGGCAGGACCCGTGTTATTAGGATTAACCACAGCCATTGGTGGTGGGGTTATCCGTGATGTACTTGCCGGGAATACCACCCTGTTCATGAAGAAAGAATTGTATGCGGTTCCTTTAACCCTTGGGGCATTCCTTTATACGGTACTTTTAAATGTTTTTCCAAACCACATGTCATTGGTTGGTATTGGATGCGCAGTGCTCACTTTCTTATTCCGGGCAGCAGCTATTCACTGGAAATTGCATGTTCCCAAATGGATGCTACTAAGGGGGAAGAAGGAATAAAAGCCCTTACCTTAAAGAAAATGAAGTGAAAAATTAGTGGATAAAATCTTGGTAACGCTAATCCTGCTTTAATCTAAGTATGGCTGTGGCTGACCAAAGTACAGCAGCCTGCCCATGGAAATTTCCAGTACTTGTAGGTCTTGTCAGGTAATGTTTCCTGGAATCTTTGGCGTTAGTTCCGATGCAGACATTTTCGGTTTCCCCTTTGTCATTGACATATCCTGCAAGGGCATCCCAGCCTTTTGAAACTTTTGGCCCATAATCATCAACATCCAGCCAACCATAATCTATACCTGTGGCCAGGGCATAAAGGAACATACCTGTGCATGAAGTTTCCGGATAGCTATCCGGATCATCCAATAATTGATGCCACATGCCCTCTTCATCCTGGTGAGTTGCAATGGTCTTCATCATTTTTTGAAAAGCCGATTTTATATCCTGGTAATAGATATGATCTTGTGGCAATACCGGAATGATTTCCGCAAAAGCTGCGGCAGCCCAACCATTGCCACGCCCCCAGTAGAAAGGTGCATCTGCTCTGTGGTAAAACATTCCGTTAGGCCTTTGCAATTTCTCACAATAAACTTTAATTGTTTTAGCAGCCCGATTGAGGTAAACCGTATCTTTTAAGGATTTGTAAGCCTGAACCTGCAGGGAACCTACCATATACATGTCATCGATCCAGAAACGGGTAAAACTTGATAGGCCATCTTCCTGAAGCTTTTCAAATTCATGATCTGCAAGAAATTTTGGTTTTTCCAGATAGTGTGCATCACCCGTTTGGCGATAGATCTCAAAAGGCCAAATACCAAATACATTATAATCTACATGTCCCTTCAAATTGAATTTAAGCCCCTTTGAAAAACTGTGATACCCTTTCTTCACTTTCTCAAGTATTGCCGGATCATGAGTCACATCGGAAAAAATCAAACTGCCATAGTAAGCACAGACACGTTGATACCGCCAGCCAAATCTCCTGTGGATGACATTTTCTGCTACTTTTTTTCCAATAATTGCCGGATCATTTACAACTTCAATTTTCTTACCTACATTAACCTGTGCCTTAGCAGTCCATCCCAACAGGAAAAAACTCAAAAATAATGTTATTTTCTTCTTCATAAATTTATCATTGAATATTCAATCCGGTAATATTTTCCGAGTGCAGTAATTTTGTATCCATTACGCATACTATGCACGCCTGGAATAAATAATTTTCATTTCATGAAATCAGAATTGTAGCTTAAAACAGCCCTTAATATTATAAAATAATTATAGAATACGATTGGTAATCCGGTGTTTAGTGTAATTTATTTCAAAAAACAAAAAAAGATTTTAAAAGACAATATATTTGGGCGTCCACCCATAGTTTTCACCATTATCTTTAACTCAGTTGTTCAGTGATATTTCATTGTTGCAAAAAAGATGAATTCTAAAGGGTAACTTTTCATTGTCCCGGAGTATATTAAATAAAACAAAACTAATAAATATGAATCTGCGATATCATTTTTTAATAATAACCAATCTATTACTGTTATCAATTTCTCTATCCTTTGGCCAAAAACAAGGTATTTTAGTGGAAGAGTTTATTTACGAAAAGGCTCCCTTTAAAGAATGTCATGCCTCAACCATTGCTGAAACCGAGGGTGGCTTGGTAGCCTCCTGGTTTGGAGGGACTAAAGAGAAAAATAAGGATGTAGAAATTTGGGTAAGTAGAAAAATAAATGGTAAATGGAGTGATCCGGTATCTGTGGCAAACGGAATTCAAAACGAAGACTTAAGGTATCCTTGTTGGAATCCTGTACTGTACCAGGTCCCTGATGGACCATTGCAACTCTATTACAAAGTTGGTCCCAACCCCAGGGAATGGTGGGGATTAATCATAGAGTCTCATGATAACGGCCAATCATGGAGCGAGCCTGTGATGCTTCCGGAGGGTGTACTTGGTCCTATCAAAAACAAGCCTGTTTTATTGAGCAATGGCATGTTGATCAGTCCAACGAGTACAGAACATGATGGCTGGCGTGTGCATTTTGAGTATTCCATGGACCTCGGCAAGACCTGGACAAAAGGGGAGCCCATCAACGATGGTAAAAAATACAATGCCATTCAGCCAAGTGTACTCATTCATAAGGACGGAAAGCTTCAGATTATGGCAAGAAGTAAAGAGGTAAGTGTACTGACTTCCTGGTCTGAGGATAGTGGCATTCAATGGAGCGATTTGGAGCCTTCTGGACTGCCAAATCCCAATTCCGGAACAGATGCAGAAACCCTGAAAGATGGAAGCTTTTTGCTTGTGTATAACCATATTGGCAAAAATCCTAACAAGTGGGGAGGGAAAAGATCGCCTTTAAATGTTGCTGTGTCCTCCGATGGTAAGCAGTGGGATGCCGCACTTGTTCTGGAAGATGAGCCTGGGGAATACTCTTACCCTTCTGTGATTCAGGCAAAAGATGGTAAAGTTCATATTGTTTACACCTGGAAGCGGGACAAAGTGAAACATGTTGTGGTGGATCCTGATCAACTTATCAAAAAACCAATAAAAGATGGAAACTGGCCAGAGTAATTTCCAGAGGCCGACTTTATTCGGGTAGTATACTTTTTTATGTAGACACCCCCACCCTCAAACTTTTCAATCCTGTATAACCCGGCATATAGGGTAGAATATTAAAAATTTAAAAAAGTTGCGAAAGCAAATTTTTGGGAGTTTTCGCAACTTTTTTAATTTTATTAATGACCTTTCACCCAAAATTTCAATACTAAATTATAAGCAAAGCATTATGAATTAGCTTTTGTCTATTTTTCCAGTCGATGAAAAATAGACGAAAAAATCTTGCCTTCAAAAAGGTCTTCCGAGCAAGTAAGGAAGGTATTTGCAATATTTTCCCACTTGGGACTTGAAAAAAATCTCCCGTATCTGGTAGTCTTTCCCACACTAATTTTGAAGGCGGTCTTGCTTATGTACAGCATTATAATAAAATGAGTTTTTAGTAATTGATTAGCCAAAAATGTTTCATCCTTTATTGAAGTAGTTTAGTGTGGAAACCATACGTTTGATTAATTTTCAATATTCAAGGCTAATTGCCGGGTTATATTAACCCTTGGAAAAACATTTTTTAGAATCTTTTTAAAGAATAAAATGCAGGATTGATGTGTGTTTTTTGGTTTGAAAGTAATTCAGCAATTAACTGGCCTGTGCCCGGGGCCATACTCACACCTAACATACCATGACCAGTAGCAACTAGCAAATTCTTATGCCCGGTTGAAAAATCAATAATTGGAAGTTCATCCGAAGTCATGGGTCTCCAACCAGTCCATTCTTCATATTCACTTTCAGAAAAAGGTTCTTTTAGATATTCAGCAGCTCCTTTTTTGAGGGCATTTAGCCGCTTATTGTTTAAAACAGTACTATAATTGCTGAACTCCATGGTTCCACCTAACCGATAAGAATTACCCCAGGGTGTCGCCACCACTTTTCTTTCCTCAAAAATACAGGGTACCTTTGGGGAGTATTTAGGACTTTGCATAGTAATGCTGTAACCTTTCCCGGGTTTTACCGGGATCTTAATACCCAATTGAGATTGGAAGAGGGGAGACAGTGCGCCCCCAGCCAGGATATAATGATGGGCTTTAAGTTTTTCTCCATTGCTGGTAATTACCTCACTTACCTGGTCCTTTTGTGTATTGAAAGTGTTTACCTTTACCCCATCTTTAAAATTAACTCCTCTCTCCTTGAGCAGGGTATTCAGGCTTGTAATTAATTTATCCGGTTTTAAAGAGGCATCATTCTCATAAAGAAAGCCACCAAAAACATCTTCCCTGATAGCAGGTTCAAAATCAATCAGTTTTTTTTCAGCAAATGGTTTAGCGGCCAGTCCTATTTCAGATATAAGTTTTTCATTTACCTTTTCATAGTCATAAAAAGTTTTTTCATGCTTAAATAAGAATAATATTCCTTTATCATTCCAGTCGCAATTGATTTTTTCTTCCGCCAAAAACTGGTCATAAAGTTGTCGGGAGCTTTGTAAAATATTATGCCGGCCGTGCATTGCCCGCTCAATGGATGCTTTGCTGGAATTCAGTGCAAATTGAGTCAGCCATTGCATCATGGAAAAGTTTAATTGCGGTTTGATATAAAAAGGGGAGTCGGGCTTCATCAGCCATTTTGTTGCTTTCCACATGAGTTTCGGGCTATTTAATGGCAAAGCATGACTGGGGCTTACCAAACCACAATTACCATAGGAAGCGGCTTTTTTCATAGGGCCTTCGTCCACAATGGTTACTTCATATCCCTTTTTGTTCAAATAATAGGCAATGAAAAGACCGACTACTCCACCTCCAACAATTAAAACATCTGATTTATTATTCACTTAATTCAGGATTAAATTCTTTTAAACTGAGGTTGTTGTTTACTCTAAGCTAATTAACTAATGAGGAATTTATATTTTTACTAGGGTTTCCATTCCGATACTTTTTCCACTTTTATCCAATGATTTGAAGTACCAAGGTTGGTATACAGTTTTTCTGCCCATTGATAGGAGGGAGGCAAGTCCTTAACTGCTATAAAATTGTTTGGGAAAAGTAACCCTGCTACCTGTGGCAAGTCAGTAATACGCAAACAATTAAGCATTTCAATCGCATCCCCGGTTCCATCAGGACTACTGGCTATATTCTGAGTAGCTGGTGGGTTTTTAATGACCAGGTTTTTGATATTTCCATCCAATAGGGCAGCATAAAGGGCAACCGTTGCCATTTCACCTTGTGCGGCAATACTTATATTTTCGGGGTCTATACCTGAAGTATTTCTTAGAACCTGAACACATCGAAGTACATCATATACCCTCATAGAGGCAATTGTACGACCGGTCCAGTTGGATGCTCTTCTAATGTGCCATTGTAATTGCTGGGACCAGCCCGTATTCCCAATTCCCCTAGCTTCGAAAAAAACAATATTCATGTTTTTCCCCGCTCCTGAAACAAAACCTTCAGAAGCATATCTTTTTTCTTCCGGGTTTCTCAATACTAATAAAACCGGCTGAAGGCTATCTTTTGGAAGGGTTCTTTTTAAGGATAATTCTAATTTCCAGTCTTTTTCTGAGGTGAACCTATAAACCTCTCTTCCATATTTTCCGAAATTTTTATCCTGAAATTCCAAATGGACATCCAAAGGCGTTTCTTTTTTGGGGAAAGCATGAAAGGTCTGTTTTTTTAGGAAATCGATAACAGTTGTTCGATAATTTTCAAATTCTTTTTTATTGGAAATTTCGGGGGGACTTGCCAGTTTCACAAAGGAATCCTGAATAGTTGAGGTACGATCATCCTCAGGAATGCCATCCACATACACCCGAAGTTCTTCTACAGAAAGTCGGGGCAATATTTCCTGATCAAAAGCTTCTATTTCTTTTTCAGAAATGTCTTTGTCCATCAGTTCTTTAAGGAAAAAAGCCAGGATATCTTTTCTTAGTTCAAAAGTTTCCCCATAGCCATGTTTGCCAGATCCTTCGGCCAAAATGAGGTTTTCCTCCTCCTCATAAAAAGTGTATATTTTTTTAATTTTGTTATATAAAGTCTGCACGCTTTCGAAGGAATAATACCCATCCCTATTGGTTTGGGCAATCATAAAAGGACGAGGTGCAATGAGGGCTCCGAAATCAGCAAAATCCTGGAGATAGGTGTTGTTGGGCATCATACAATCGCAGTGCTCATCGATTGTGCGGTGGTAAATTTGTCCTTCCAAAGAACCAGCCCCGGCTACTGCAGCAGCTGCCTTAATCCGTTGGTCAATGGCTGGTAAGTACCAACTTTGTGAACCTCCCCCTGAGATACCAGTAACCCCAATCTTTTCTGGGTCAACTTCTGGCAACTGAGATAACAAATCAATTCCCCTGATTCCATTCCATGTTTCTACACCAGCCGCATTGTAACCACGACTATACCAGTGGAACTGACCATATGATTCCTGGCCCCGATGCATTCCCCGAACTTCCCCAAATTGAATGGTCTCGATAACCAGACAAACAAAACCTAGCTTTGCAAATTTCTGGGCATGTTCCTGGTATCTTTCTTTTTGAGTGGGTGCATGACCGCAAACATATAATATTGCTGGAACAGGTTTTTTTATACCATCGGGAATATAGAGGTTCGCAGGCACATATAAACTGGGTAAAGACTCATAATAAATTTTTTCAATCCTATAGCCTTTTTGCCTGACAGTTCCTGTTTTTTTAATATTTAAGGGAGGGCGTTCCCCTTCCAGAGGGTTGTCATAAAGCCCTAACATTTCTACTAATTCTCTGTATCGTTGTTTTTTAATGCCTTCCCAATCTCCAAGGGAATTCACCCCTGATAGAGAATTTTGAGTGATTTCACAGGCAGTACGGTTTAGATAGTATCGTATATTATTGGGCTGGCTATTTCCAAAGGGTATTTGGGCAAAGCATAAAGTAGTCATTAGCCAAAAAATTAAACCTATAATTATTTTAGCCTGCATGCAATTATAAAATTTTATCATTATTAATATTCCTCCTTATCTCATTTCAATTTCATGAAAAAAAAAGAGCAGGCCAACACCTATGGTTAAATTCTGAAAAATTTTTATTCCATAGCCATAGATGTTGGCTTATAAACTGTGATAATTTTTTGTGGTTACCCAAAACCCTGCTCCTTTTTATTTATAGCTGGTGTTGAAATTATTCTTCCGGAGGAAATTGACCCTGTTTGGGATGGGCATAAGGAAGCCCGGGTTTGGCATCCCACCAAACTTTGCTCATTGGATCATCTCCGTTTGCCAGTCTTTTTGCTGCGGTAGTCATATTGTCCAGGTTTTTAGCATGTTCATCCAGTGGGTACATCTGACGCCTTGGCAATTGCCCTCCTGTATCAGAAGGTCCATCACCAATCCAAATTTTTGGATAACCTGTCCTTCTGTATTCGGCCCAGGCTTCGTGAGTCTGGTAATAATTGGCCAGGTATTTTTGTACTATAATTTCCTCCAATTGTTCCTCCTCAGTCCCACTTAGCGAACCATATGGGCTGGCCAGATACGCATCAATACTGTCCTGACTTACGCTATAAAGCGCCATCGCATCCTGAATCCCCTGTTGGAAAAGGTCTTCCTGATCCCCTGAAATTATCCCTGCTAAAGCAGCTTCTGCCTTTAAGAATTTTACTTCCGCTGCAGTAAAGACTTTGAAAGTATAATCAGATACCAAGAAAGTTTCGCCTACTTTGGTGATACTGTCTCCTGAATACCTTGGTTTTTGTGTCTCAGATACCATATTAAATGGCCTTGATCGGTACCCTGCAAATTCTGATTCTGTGAGATAAATGCTCAGCCTTGGATCATTCCTTTGAAGCAGGTTTTCACTTACAGTCATGGATGGATGTAAGGGGTTTACATTATTATTAGCAACATAGTTATAAAATGGGCCTCTGTTTTCATTGAGGACGGCATCATCACCCTCAGCAGTAAGCTCCGCATTTTGATCATTGCTGTCAATTAAAGGGCTGTTGATTACCTCACTGATATGTTGTTGGGCCAGCCCGGCATCCACATATCTTACCCTCATAGCCAACCTGAACCGTAAGGAATTGGCAAAGCGCTCCCATGCGTAAATATCTCCCTGAAATAAAATATCTGCAGTGCCATAAGACTTTTGGTTTTCTTCATCCCTTAATTGTGCAGCAGCCTCTTTTAATGTATTCAATAAATCCTTGTAAATGAATTCTTGTTCATCATACTTAGGTTTTGTGATAATTTCTTCAAAAGCAAGAGCGGCTTCAGTATAAGGGACATCACCTAAATTATCGGTCATTCGGTAAAATAACCATGCTTTCCAGATTTTGGCTATTGCATTTTTATTGGAAAAGGTGGGGTCCTCAGCCGTTAGGCGTTCAAGCTCAGTAACATTTACGATTTTAGCCCTGTAATCATCAAAACTTCCTATTACATTTTGAAGAGGAAATCCAGAAGAAGGATTACTCACATAACCAGCATATTCTCCGATTCTGCCAAAATCAATAATATCAAAAATTGACTCTTTTAAAACATAAGTTAAGATGGCATCAGGGTTTACTTTATCCTTTGTAACCAGATTTGGGTCGGTGTTAATTTCCTCAAAATCATCAGTACATGCACCAGTTACAGCGATGAGGAGTGCCCACAAAAAAGCTGTTTTTATATCTTTAAATTTCATTGTCCTTAAGCGTTTAAATTAGAATGTAAGCGATAGATTAAATCCAATACTTCTTGTCGTAGGAATGGAGGCAAATTCGTAGCCTTGTGCAGCCGCTGTAGGAGCAAAGGCGTTTTCCGGACTAATCCCCATCAATTTTGCCTGCGGATCGCGGTAGAGGTATAATAAATTCCTGCCAACAATGGATAATTGAGCTGTTCTAAAAGGAGTTTTTGATAACATGGAAGAGTTAAAATTATAACTGAAGCTGGCTTCTCTCAAAGAGACATAATCAGCATTCATGACAAATTCTTCTCCAATATTTCCCCATGCTTTTTGGGCATAATAGGCTTGTGCGGCTACCACCTGGGTATTCTCGGAAAAGGAGCCATCTTCATTTTCCACTACACCATCAGCAACAAGATTATCCCTGTTTTCAGTAAATTTTCCGGTTCCCTTTGCAGTCTGGTCATACTTGCTGAAGGAATAAATCTGCCCACCTTTTCTAACATCAAGCAAGCCACTTAAACTAAACCCTTTAAAAGAAAAGGTGTTGGTAATCCCTGCTAACCAGTCTGGCTGAATGTTACCTAATACAACCCTTTCGTTATCGCGCTGATAGGATCCTAGTTCAGTAATGATGAATCTTCCTTCTTCATTTCTCTTATAAGGGAACCCCACAATATTACCGAAAGATTCACCAGGTCTGGCTTCAATACTGGCATTACTTGTACTGATTAGTGTATAAGAATCTATGTCCTCAATAAGAGACACAACTTTCGATTTGTTTTTAGAGAAATTGACAGATAAATCCCATTTGAACGTGTTACTCATCGAAATAGGTGTTCCTGACAATAACAACTCAATCCCCTCATTTTTTATCTCTCCTGCATTCACCAATAAAGTAGAGTAGCCGGTTGAAGCTGAAATTTCTGCAGGGAGAATTTGATTGATGGTAGAAGAATTATAATAAGTAAAATCCACACTTAGGCGATTATTAAAAAAGCGAATGTCGGTACCCGCCTCAAATGAAGAGGTGAGCTCATTTTTGAGATCCGCATTTTTTACATTACTGGTCACACTGGCATATCTTTGACCCTTAAAAGTATTTTGGGAAATGGCATAACCAGTAATGGTTTGATAGGGAGTTGCATCATTACCTGCTTCTGCATAAGAAACTCTTAGTTTACCAAAAGTTAGGATGTTGGAGTCAACCTGCAGGGCATCTGTAAATACGAAACTAAGGCTGCTTGACGGATAAAAGAATGAATAATTATTAACTCCCAAGGTAGAAGACCAGTCATTTCTACCTGTAACATCAAGGAATAAAAAGTTCTTATAACCTAATTGCCCATTGAAAAATACAGAGTGTGTTTCTTTTCTGATGTAAGCTGGAGTTGCCACCAAATTTAATGTATTTGTGATTTGATACAGGTCTGGAATATCCAGTTTCGTTCCGGTATATCCCACTCTTTCAAGCTTATAATTGTACTTGTTTAATCCAAGGTTAAGAGATCCTGTAAAGTTCTCAGAGAAATCCTTTTTGGCTGTCAGGATGATATCGGTATTCAGTTCTTTCACATTATACATGTTTTCTTTAACAATACCGTCCCTTCTTGCACTTCCCGGGGTGCCTTGTCCCACCCTTTCTGACCTGATATCCGTGTAAAAATCACTACCAACCCTGGCCATAAGACTCAACCAATCCGTGAATTCATAATTGGCAGAAACAAAACCGATTACTCTGTCCCTTTGATCTTCAGTAAGGAATTCGTTTACAATCCAATAAGGGTTTGTAGGAGAATTATTCTTCCAGTTTCGGTAAGCTCCATCTTCGGTTTTATATTCTTTGAGCCAGTCTAAATCTACATGACGGCCCATTAAATTTAAGCTGGGGGCCACCGATTCACTTGATGACTGCCCGATTACCGGTCTGTTTTTCCCTTTTTGATTTACATAATTGGCCTTGGCTTCCACCCTAAGCTTATCAGTAACATTTGCGCCTATATTCATGTTCACGGTATTCCTGTCAAATGAACTATTGGGAAGAATTCCTTCATTTGTGAGATTGGAAACTGATAACCTGAAGTTAATTTTATCAGACCCTGTAGTTACTGCAAGTGTATTGGTAAAGGTTTTTCCAGTTCTGTAAAAGTTTCTGATGTTATCTTCCGGCTGTCCTACAAGTGGAACAAGACCTAATTCAGGCAATGTTTGAATACCCACCAGTTGACCTTCCATTTTTGGCCCCCATTGGTCCAGCAACCAGCCTGGATAAACCGGATATTCGACCCCATCAATTGTTTGGGTATTCCAGGCACTAAAATCATCATCATAGCCACCTGCATATTTATTCTGAAAGGTTGGAAGAACATTAGGTTCTTCAAAAGTGGCATTAGAATTAAACGAAACACCAATACCTTTTTTAGCGGAGGTTTTGGTGGTAATTAAGATTACCCCGTTTGATCCTCTAGAACCGTAAAGTGCTGCAGCATTAGGCCCTTTTAAAACAGATAAAGATTCAATGTCATCGGGGTTGATATTTTGAATGCCATCTCCGTAATCTCTTCCTCCCCAAATACCCGCTGCTCCCAGGTTATCATTATTAATAGGCACTCCATCCACCACATATAAGGGCTGGTTGTTTCCACTTAAAGAACTATTACCTCTTATGGAAACAAAAGAAGATCCGCCTACACCTGCAGAAGATGAGTTCACATGTACACCAGCTACCTTTCCCTTTAGTCCATTCATTACGTTAGTTTCCCTTGCAATTGAAAGATCTTCCCCTTTAACTTCCTGTGCAGAATAACCTATTGCCTTTTTTTCCCTTTCGATTCCAAAGGCCGTTACTACAACTTCCGAAAGTTGCTGTACATCTGCCTCCAGAGTAATATCCACTACAGACCTGTTCATGATCCCTTCCTCCAAGGTTTGGTAGCCAATAAATGAAAACACCAAAATACCATCAGGTGGAGCATCAATAGAAAACTTTCCGTTTATATCAGTTACAGTCCCTGTTGCTGTACCTTTTATTAATACATTCACCCCCGGTAAGGGATCCTTACCCTGATCAGCGGTAACTGTACCAGTGACTATTCTGCTTTGAGCATAAGCCATTTGATGTAAAAAAATGCTTAAAATAAAAATCCAAAAGTTAATGCCAAAATGTATTTTAAGGCATTGCAAAACATGAAAAGTGTAATTTTTAAATTTCATAATAATTTTGATTAGAGATATACGGGAAGGAATAATTACTTAGAAATGTTTCATAACATTTTTAATAAGTTTTTGAAAATTATTAACAGTAAAAATGAAATATATTTCAGTATATGTAAATCTATAGAAAGATAAGATAAATAACAAGTCTTTTATAACCTTTCGTTATATTTTCGTTAAATTATTTATGCAGTTTTACTTTAGTGTGTAAGGTGAAAGGAAATTGTGTTAATTTTTGGTGAAAATTCAATAACCTACTACTTAGTTCAGGTTGGAAAAATGAACTTGTTCATCACGGTATTGGCATTTAGGATAAAGAGTGAAAGGAAAAGGGAAAGCTTTTTAATGAAAGATATCTTCTGATGAGGTAGTTGGAGCCATAAAAGGCCTCAAGTAGACTGAGTAATTAAACTTTTTAAACTTTAAAGCCTTTTGTTCCATCACCTCAGGACCAAATTGGCTTTGGTAACAAGACAGCGCTTCCAAGGTTTTTGAAAGATCCTCTTTGTTGTAATTAATTTTGGTGGTAAGGTACTGATCATCAATGCTTCGGAGTATTTGTTCCGGTTGATCCTTAAAAATAGAAGCAGGTTGCCCGTAGTAATATAAAAATTGTTGTTTTGACCTTTTTTTGCTTAGAAAAACATGAGTGACGGTAGCCCCTACCAACCGGTGGTCAACATGATTGGAACCTCCATCTGGCCCCCAGGTAATAATTGCATCAGGTTGTATTTCACTAAATAGAGTATCCATTTTCCGGATAAGCTCCTGTGCTACCGGAGTGTGCCCAAAAAAGCCCTTGTCTAAATCCAATTGATCATGAAAACCAAGATGGATTGGTGGTTCGATACCAAATCTTTCGGCAGCACATTTTGCTTCCTCTTTTCTAAGTTCAACCAGCCCTTCCCCCGAGGGAAGACCTGAGCGTCCTGTACCCAGTCGCCCGTCAGTAACAATCACAAGATAAACTTTAACTCCTTCGTTGGCGTATTTTGCAAGCAACGGCCCAACTGAAATTTCATCATCAGGATGTGCAAAAACAGCCATTAATACTTTTTCCTCCACAGCTTGGGACTGGGGTGTGCACTGGGTAAATAAAAACAAACCTGATATGAAGATCGCCTTAAGAAATGATGTAGAAATAGCTGTTTTCCTTAAAATAAGCGGAATGACATTTTTCATGGTTTTTAGCAATTAAATGGACAAATAAAATATTAAAAGTCAATTTTAAGTTGGTACCAGGATTTGGCATTCGAATAATAGATTTTGTCAATAACCTCTTTTGGTAAATTCAATCCCGCAAAAGAGCCATTAACAGCAGGCGTACTCATAGTTTCATTAGTCGCAAAATATTGCCAATCCATCATCCAGACTTCATGGGCTCTGTTCATCACTTCCTGAGGAGCCAGGTTGGTTTGCGGCTCCAGATCCGTTCCATAAATAATCCTGTCCTGATATCTGACGAAAAAATCATATACTTTTTGCCAATTGGTAATGGACTGATATTGTAAGTGGCATATCCTGTCTGTGAGATCAACAGCCATGTTTGGAAATTTTTCTAACCGTTTGGCCACCTCATCTATACACCATTCCATACTACCCAAATGTGCTCCAATGTATTTTAGCCCGGGGCGTTTTACAAGTAAATTATCTCTGGACTGAATCAACTCTTCATAAGTAGGATATTGTGGATGAAGGTACATGTGGTATTCAGGATGTTCCTTATAATAATTTCGGTCATTGTTGACAGTCATTTCTTCCAAAGGAAGCCAGCAGTTTTTGGGCTCCCCTATATGTCCTAAGACTGTGATGTTATTGTCTTCCACAAAATCAAATATTGGGTCAAATAATGGGTCGTCTATCATGATGAATTTCCCATTATTGTCCTGGAGGGTCATTCCAATATTTTTCCATACTTTCATTCCGGCTGCACTTTGTTCAAAAGAAGCTTTGAGGTATGCTAAAGCTTTTTCTTCCCAATTGTCCGAATGAAGGTGCTCTGTTGAAAATGAAGTTAAATAGCCCACTTGACCCTGAAAGTCTTTCGAAAGCTGGTGAATATGTGATTGTTGTTTGGCTAAGACAGGATATCCTGGTACTTCTGTATTTATACTCAACAAATAAAATTGGTCACGCCTTGCCTGGTTCATAAATGAAGTGAAATGACCATTTATATGAACATGTGCATCAATTTTTTTTACCGTGTAGAAGTCTTCCAAGTTGTAATGCATCCTTTTAATAATTGTGGTTTCAGTTTAAGTATATTGCCAAAGAAATAAAATTAATACGATTATCAGGTTATTCTGAAGTTGCCTCCTTGTAACTGTTTTGTTTATAAGGGTATAAGTTCACCCCTTTTACCACTCTTGAAATGGCACCATTTAAAGAAGGGGAGTCCGGTGAAAGTCCTAATAAGTATGATTTAAAAAATGCAAGCATTTGGGCAGGTAGCACATTGATTATCGGTAATAAATCCTGGTCAATTTTAGGACTGTTTTTTTGACCAAGCTCTATTGCAATATTATAAAGATGGGGGGTAGCCAAATGCTCTCCAATTCCAATTCTGCACATCCCTTTTTCTCCATTGTCTATTTCCTGGATAAAATCAGCTTCATATTGTTCAATGTAAGGTTCATTCGAGCACATATAAATGAGTAATGATTTGTTATCAATAACTGCTTTGGGCCCATGTCTTAAACCAAGAAAAGAATCATGCTTACAGATGACCATACCACTTGTAAGTTCCTGAAGCTTCAAATGGGCTTCCCTGGCAGAACCCAATAAAGGACCTGATCCCAGAAAAATTGCCCTGGTAAAATCCATTTTTGCCACATCAAGCAAAACCTTACTATATTCATTCAATACCTTTTGAGCACTTTCCGCCAGGTGTTCTATTTGTTCCTCAAGGAAGCTTATTTCCTCAATTTTAGAAATTAGATAACCAGTCAAAACCATGGAGGTAAAACTGCCTGTCATAGCCAATCCCTTGTCATTAGCCTTTGGAGGTAATAAAAGAAGTAAACTGTTTTCAGGGGAAATTTCATCGATAATATCCCCATCTTTATTGCAGGTGATAACAATATGGTAGATTTTTTCACAAATGCTATCCGCTAACCTTATGGTTGCCAGGCTTTCAGGACTGTTACCCGACCTCGCAAATGATACCATTAATGTTGGGGTATGTTTATTGAGGTAATTTTCTGGATGCGTAACCAGGTTAGTAGTTGCTACTGCCCTTGCATTATGATTGGTATTTTTTTGAAAAAGTCCTTCCAAAATATCACCGATAAATGCAGATGAACCTGCTCCGGTAAGGATAATCTGTAAGTTTTTATTTGAATAAGCCCTTTGAAGAAAGCTTAAAGTATGGGTTTTGTTTTCATTTAAATGTTCAAAAGTTTTCAGCCATAAATCTGGTTGTCCACAAATTTCTCTTGCAGTATTTAATCCATCAAATTCTTGTAATTCCCTTTCGGAGAAACCTAGATATATTTCTTCCATTTTATTTTGTTTTGATTCATGATATAAACATATCATTATTTTTTTATTTTCGAAACCTTTTCTTTTATAAATTTTAAAAAAATATGACTCTTTTTGGAAAAGAAAGTAGAAATTTGGAGTAAAGCCCAGTTTTGCATTGAATTGAAGGAGTTACCATCACCTTAGTATTTTCTTTTCAATATGTTGTAATTTAGAATTAGGAGAGTCAAATTAGTCTGTTATTCTTCCTTGCAATTGCAGGTAATTGGATTGGTAGAAACTAAAATATTATCAAAGTAGCGTTCCTGCTGCTTTGGAGAACCACTATTCCAGTAGTTTTCAAAAAATACGGCATTGATCATCATATTTTCGGGGTTCGTATTCCAATCAGAATGCCAATTGAGGTCATATCGTGCTGCCTGAAGGGTATCATCTATCCAAAACTCGAAAACTCCATTTGCCTGACCTGGGGTATTCAATTTTACATGCCCTACGACACAATACCATTTTCCTACATTACTATCATTAAAAAGATCGGTTGTTCCTGTGATATTACCGAGCCACCTTAAATGATCGAAGTCATTATATTTTTGAGAAACAAGCTCTCCCCCTTCACTTATGCCACTTGCGGGATCCAATACCAGATAATTATTTTCAGGACCACCACTCCAGATATGCCCAATCATTCCTTGTGCCCAGTCATCATTGACCATTGTGGTGACCCTGGTAAGTTTAGCAGCCCCACCACCTTCCCATCCGATCTGGTTTTTTACCTCTAATTTCCAATAAATTTCATTAAATTGTTGTTGTGGAAAACTTGCGTGTTTACTGATATATTCACCAGGAGTTTTCCCAAAAGATTTTCTCAAGGCACCGGCATCCACTTCTCCCTTTTGCCAAATAGCTCTCATACCAGCACTGCCATCTCTCCCAACCCCATCAAGTCTAACAAAATCCCCGTTATCATCATGGTATTCAAAATAACGATTGCTTAAAGGATCGTCCGACTCAAAATCATCACAAAAAATGATACCCTCTATTTCTTCGGTACAAGAAAGGCAATAGGAGGTAGGGGGAACATCTTTTTTTTGAGTGGTATGATTACAAGCAGAAGCTAGAAATAAAGCCAATAAAATTAATGTACTAATCAATGCTATAAATTTTATTTTTACAAATTCGAATGAGCATTTTAATTGAATATCTTAAACCACTTTTGGGCATTATGGAGATAAATATCATCCACAATTTCTTTAGGCAATTTCAAGCCTTGAAATGGCTCATCTACCAAATCACTTGTCATCTCTTCATCTGTTACAAAAAAGCGCCAGTCCCTCAACCATGTGTTGTGTAAATACTCATGTAAGTCATTGACTTCTCTTTTGCCTGAATCTCCTAAATCAGTGGCGTACAATACCCTGTCGTGGTATTTGATGAAAAAATCCCTTACTTTTTCCCTGTCATGGTGAGTTTGATAAAATACCTGCCCCATTCTGGCTGCGGTTTCCACTGCCATATTGGGAAATTTATCCAATCTTTTAGCAATTTCATCCACATCCCATTCCATGCTTCCTAAATGTGCTCCTATGAATATCAGGTTGGGATTTTTCTCCAGCATTTTGTCCCTGGCAACAATCTGGTCTTCATAAGAAGGTAATTCCGGGTGAAGGAACATATGGTACTGAGGATGTGAAGCATAGTATGTGCTATCGTTATTAGTCGTCATTTCATTGAGAGGCAACCAGCAGTTTTTAGGTTCACCAAGGTGCCCGATAACTGGTATTTTCCTATCGGCAAGCATTTGAAAGATGGGGTCAAGTTTTGGGTTGTCTACCATGATAAGCTCTCCATCTTTGTCCCGGTAAACCATACCAATATTTTTCCAGACCTTCACGGCCCTGGCACCGTTGTTTATGGCAGAATCTAGCATTTGAAGCTGTCTTTCCAGCCAGTTAGGTTCATCCCAACCCTCCATGGTGAAGGCGGTAGCAAATTGAATTTCCTCAGGGTGTTTGCTTACCTGATAAACAGAATAGGCATATTGCTCTCTTACCTTTTTTTCTTTGTTATGGGAATCCAATCCAATAGTCAGTAATTTAAAATTATCATTTTTGGCCTGATCGTAGAAAGCCAGACGTTCGGTATGAATATGAACATGTACATCTGTTTTCGTCACTTTTTCAAAATCACTTATCTTGTAATATGATGCTTCCTCATTGCAGGAAGAAATAAGAAAAATGAGCAAAACAGAAGAAATAAAATTTTTCATTGCATTAGAGTTATAATTTTTGTGATCAGTTTACCCTCAGGCTCCTTTTAAAATTCCTCAGGTTTATTCAGTAGGCAAATACAATCGGACCTGGTCATGCATGGTATACAGATGGAAATTTCCCTTTTGGTCCGGGACAAGGATCGGACTGGAGTAATCCCCTTCAATTATAGGATTATGAGGATATTTTACCCAATGGATCAAATCGGTTGACATGGCCACGTTTGAGGACCATTTTGCATTAGTGGATTGCCAGTCAGGGTATGAAGAAGCATGATAATACATAAAATATTTGTCCTGAAATTTCACTATTTGATTGGTAGCTACAGCCCCTTTATCATAATCTCCCGGCCCTTTTTTTAAAACCGGTTCATCCTGTAAATTTTTCCAGATTCTTGGATCACCCGCGGAAGTGGCCAGCCAAATAGCTTCATCATCCCTTTCATAAAAAAGGTACCACTGTTCATTTTCAATCCATACTGTCGGTGTCCCAAAAGGTCCTGGAGCAATAGGCTCTCCATTTGTCTGGGAAATTTCCAAATCACCTAATTCTTCCCAGGAAATTCCATCTACGGATACAAGCACATGGGCGATGTCATTTGCCCCTTCTGCAAACATATAATACTTGCCCTGGTGCTTAGTTACCATCATATCCTCACACCATTTTTCCTCAAAGATTGGTTGTTCTGCATATCGCTCCCAATTGATTCCATCGGTGGAAGTAGCATAACCTAAATATTTTGGATCCTGATTATTACCCTTGTACCCGGAATACCACATTTTGTAATTCCCATCTTCCTGAAGGATAAATCCTCTTTCCCTTATTTTTTTGTCCCAGGTATCCCTTTCAGTGCCAGAAAATAAAGGATTCTTTTGATAGGGACTAAAGGCAACCATTTCCTTTGGGAATTGAAGGTTTTCCTGAGGAGAATTTTCTTTATCGGTATTTCCCTTTTCATTGTGCTGACAGGCAAATAGTCCCAGGAAGAGCACCGCTATTGCCCAATATTTATTCTTTTTGATTGTCGTAAAGTTTTTAGTTATAAATATTTCCATTTCAAAAATTCCGGATTGATTTAAATCCATTTGTTTAAATTTTCTTTTACAAAAGCATCATCATTTAATTCCGGGTATTCTTTGTACAACCTTGATATTTCTTCATACTGCCCAGGGGATAAATCTTCATCAGGATTCAGACACCAAATGCCCTCCAGCAACCCTTGTCTTCTCAAAACTTCATGCAGTCCGGCAATACATCCTTTGAAATTATTTGCGGCATCAAAAAAAACGGCATTGGTGTCAGTCACGGCAATTGCCCTGGTCAATATTTCCTGGGAGATGCCCTTGTTTTCTTTTTTAATTTGCTTAATTTCCCAGAGGAGCTCAACTGCTTTTTGTGTCCATACTGCCCAATGACCTAATAAGCCACCCACAATAGATTTTTCCCGAAGTTCGCCATTTACTTTGAAGGCATAATTGCTCAATAAGTCAACCACAATATTGTCATCATTACCTGTATAAAGGGCGATTTCCTTATATCTCGAGGAGTTGCAAACTGCCCTCACTACATCCAGTGTCTGGTACCGGTTAAAGGGTGCCATTTTGATGGCCTGTACATTCGGTATTTCAGCAAAGGCTTTCCAAAACTCATAGGTAAATACCTTTCCCCCCACGGCTGGTTGAAGGTAAAAACCAAAAACAGGGATAATTTTCGCTATTTTTTTTGCCCTTTCAATTAAAGCTTCTTCCGTCCAGTCATTCAACCCTCCCATGCTAAGTAAACCCATATCGTATCCCAGTTCTACGGCTGTTTCAGCTTCCTCAATAGCCTGTTCAGTGGGTCCGGTTATCCCTGCTATTTTGATAAAAGGTCTGTTTAAATTAGCCTTGTCTACCTCCTCTGCAGCCAATTGCAATACCGGTTTAAATAGGTTGTGTTGTTTATCCCGAATCTCAAACTGTGTGCTATGGACACCCACAGCAATTCCTCCAGCACCACTTGCCAGGTAATATCTACTTAAGCCCCTTTGTCTCCTTTCATCTAGTTTTCGGTTAGCATTAAGTGCCAAGGGATGTGCAGGAATAACGGTTCCCTCATGAAGGAGTTCTCTGATTTCTCTTTTTAATGTAGCCATTTTAGTAATTTCCTTTTCTTTCCTGAAAATGTGTTGGTTTATTTATCAGTGCCCCACCTTCTTCCAGCCACATGGCCGTAGCGTCAATAATGGTTTGGAGGGACACTTTTGGATATCCAAATAGCTTATGCGCCTGAGAAGCATTATTAAGAAGTGCAGTGGATTGTTCTTCTTTGATAAAATGAGGTTTTTTCCCAAACCTGAGTCCAAATTCATTGGCAAGCCAACGAATTGAAACCGTTTCTGGCCCCGTGATATTTAAAATTTCCATTGGGTTTTTGCAATGCTTTAGCGAACGCAGGGCATATTCATTTGCATCACTTTGCCAAATTACATTTACATGACCGGTAGAGAGATCAATTGGTTCTTCATTCCTTACAGATTTGGCAATTTCAACCAAAACACCATACCTGAAATCTACCGCATAATTGAGCCGGTAAATCAACATTGGTGTTTTGTTTATTTTTGAAAAATGTTCAAATACCCTTTCCCGGCCAAGGCATGATTGGGCATATTCTCCTACCGGACCCGGCTGGACAGACTCAGTTGCACCTCCAGAAACCAGTGGAACCAGGGGATATACATTTCCTGTGGAAAATACCACAATATTAGAATGCTTAAATTTACTTGCGATCCTGCCGGGAAGGTAAGCATTCATTGCCCAGGTGAAAGATTCATTTCCCTGCGTACCAAATTTTGTCCCGGCCATATAAATGACATTTCGAACATCTGGTAACGCTTCCAGGTCTTTTTCATTCAAAAGATCCGCTTTGATGGTTTCAATTCCTTTCTTATTGAGATCCTGCTCCAGATTTTCGGAAGAAAAACGGGAAACTCCTATCACTCGATTTGTCTTTCCTGCTTTTTGTAATGCCTGTTTTGCCAGCAAAGCAAGGCTTGGTCCCATTTTCCCCCCCACACCCAATATTAAAATATCATCCTCCAGGTTTTTCAAGTCTTCGATTAAGTCTGCAGAGGGCTGCAAAAGTAAATCTTCTAATTTTTTCAGGTCTCCCATACTTTGTTTGTTTATTTAATAAATAAAAAATAGATATGATTGCCCGCTAAAAAAAGTAATAGAAGCAGGCCTAAGGAACAGGTGATGTTCTGAGTGATATTATTTTTTTGCTCACCCATAATATTTTGGTCATTGGCAATTAATAGTAGTGCTACTGCGATCATAGGAGCAAGTACAATGGTGATGGCCTGAGCAAAAATGATAAGTTCCAGGGGCAGTTTGCCAAATGACAATGCAATGACAGCCCCCACCACCATGACAAGCATGATCAGCAATTTCACATTTTTGTTGTCAAGTCTGTTTCCAAGGGAAAAAGCATCTGCAAATAATGCCCCTCCAATGGTTGCATTTCCAACCAGAGAAGAGAAAGAAGCCCCAAACAGACCCAGCATAAAAATCAATGCTGTGATCTTTCCAAATAAAGGCTCCAGTGCCAGCCCCATATCCAGTGCTGATTTAACTTCCACTCCTTTGGGATGCAATACAGCAGCCGCGTTTATCATGATAAATGCGGATATTAAGCCTAATATGAATATCCCTGTTAAGCTTTCGCGCTTGCCCTGTTTGAGCTCCTCCTTTTTCCAGCCTTTTTCCTTGACAAGGTAAGCCTGGTAAAATACTCCTACAATGGAAAAGCTCGATGCGATCAGTGCTATGGTTAAAATTTCAGCTCCTTTCGGAAGGGTAGGCACGAATCCCTGTAAAACATCTGCCAGGTTTGGTTGAGCCAGCACAAGGGTGATGAAAAATGAGGCTAACATCAATCCAACCATGGCCAGCATGATCCGCTCCAGCACTTTATAAAATGATTTAAAAAAAAGTAATGAAATTCCCAAGGCGGTAAAACCGATAACCCAGGGAATGGTGGAAGTTTCTGTCAATTCTGCGAAAGCCAGTCCAGCTCCAATGGTATTTCCCGCCTGAAAAGAGGAAGTAATCAGGAATATGCCTAAGCCTATAATAATTGCTGTGCCTTTCCCCCATCTTCCTCTTATTTCCCCAAGGAGGGAGTTTTTGGAAACCATACCAATTCTGGCACCCATTTCAGTATAGCTCATCATAAAAAAAACTGATAAGGCAACTACCCAAATCATATTGAAGCCATACATGGCTCCCATCTTAGAGGTAATCGTTAAACTTCCCGGACCAAAAACCAAAGCAGCAGTGATTATTCCAGGACCAACAGAAACCAATCGCTTTTTTATAGATACTATAGTATTGTTTTTTTGCATAAAAATCCAAACAAGGTTTATTGATCAGAGCCGATAACTTTCATGAGCCCCCTTCTAAAAATAATGAAATATTGAAGGATATAATAATAAAGCAAAAGTAATGAATTCCTTAAAAAAGAAAGGTTTCGTAAATTTTATTTCTCAAAAATAATGAAATAAAATAAAAAATGGTATCTTTGCTAAGAAAATAAAATCTCTCACTATGAAAATAACCAAAAATATTAAAAGAAGGGACTTTATGAAAAAGAGTTCCTTAGCGATAGGAGGGGGAGTAGCCTTGAGTTCGTTGTCTTTTTCAAAAAGTGTTTTTGCTTCAGGAACAGACCAAATAAAGGTTGGACTCGTGGGTTGTGGGGGCAGGGGAACTGGTGCTGCTGTTCAGGCATTAAAAGCGGGAGCTAATATAAAGCTTGTGGCTATGGCTGATGTATTTAAGGAGCAATTAGATAAAAGCTACACCCATATCATGGCAATGGAAGAAATTAAAGGACAGGTGGAAGTACCAGAAAAAAATAAGTTTGTAGGCTTTGATGGATACCTGAAAGTCATCCAGGAATCAGATGTTGTCCTATTAGCGACACCTCCCGGCTTTCGTCCAGCGCATTTTGAAGCATCCGTAGATGCAGGAAAGCATGTATTTATGGAAAAGCCTTTGGCTTGTGACGGGCCGGGTTTAAGAAAGGTATTGGCTACTGGTAAAAAAGCTACTCAAAAAAACCTGAAAGTAGTGGTGGGACTACAAAACAGATATGATCCAGGCTATACTCAAATGGTGGAGCAGATCAAAGAAGGAAAGATCGGAGAGATACTCTCTTCAACCTGCTACTATATGAAGGGCAGTTATAAGGTCGTTCCAAGGTCTTCTGTAAATTCCGAGTTGGCTTTTCAAATAAAAAACTGGCATTTCTTCAATTGGTTGTGGGGCGCTGCACCCGCAGGACTTCAGATTCATAATACAGATATTGTACATTGGGCAAAGGGAGCCTATCCGGTTAGTGCTCAGGGCATGGGGGGAAGAGCTGTTTTGGATGGCCCCGATACAGGAGAGGTATTCGATCACTTTTACATTGAATATCTGTATGCCGATGGTACTACCATGCATAGTCAGATTCGGGTGATGGATAATACCTGGAATAAAAACGGGACTTTTTTCATTGGTTCCAAAGGTACAGCCAATGTAAATAAGGGCATCAAAGATTTGAGTGGTAATAAAATCTGGAAATACAGGGACAAGGAAAACCTTAACCCTTACCAGATTGAACACGATAAATTATTTGAAGCCATCGTAAATGATACTCCGATTAATGATACCGAATTTGGAGCTAAAAGCTCACTGGCTGCAATAATGGGTAGAATGGCCTGTCACTCGGGTCAGGTGGTTACCTGGGAAGATTGCCTGAACTCTGAGGTAAAGCTTTCCCCGGATAACATGGACTGGGATACTACAGCCCCAATTTTACCAGATGAAAATGGCATTTACCCTGTACCTAAACCAGGTATATCTAAAGTGTATTAATTGAGGTAAAGCCCATATTTTTTTACGATTTTCCATCATAAACCCTTCATCTGAATGAAGGGGTGCTTTTGCCTTATCTATTGTTAAAACTTGCTTTGTTGGAAATCTCCCAGCTTTAATAATTTTTAAAAACTTAACTACTAAATAAATGAAATCTTTCAAGATAATTTCATCTTTTTTTGCCTTTTCCCTCTCCCTGGTATTCCTGTTGACCTTTAAAGCAAAAGCCACTGATTTATACCAGCTTGGATTAAATGTAATACCTTACCCACAAGAAGTAATTGTTGATGGTGACAATTTTTATTTTGAATCTCCAATTTCCATAGTTCTTGACCCAAATGCCTCTGAAGATGATAAGTTTACTGCAGATGTATTAATAACCGAATTAAAGGAGGAGTTTGGGATCACAGCCAAAATAGCTTCCAATCCATCCGGAAATTCAATTATCCTGACTAAAAAAGGGATTTCAAGAAAGGTAGGCGTGGAGGGTTACCATCTTTTTGTGGATCATAAATTACTTACCATAAAAGCAGAATCTTCTACTGGTCTTTTTTATGGTGCCCAAACTTTGCTTCAATTAATAAAAAAAGGAAAGTCAGTGCCTTTTATTTATGGCATGCAGATTACCGATTGGCCGGATATTAAAGAAAGAGCAGTCCATTACGATACCAAACATCATCAGGATAAAAAGGCCTATGTGGAAAGTTTTATCCGGGATATGGCCAAATACAAAATCAATATGCTGGTATGGGAATGGGAAGATAAATTAGCTTATCCCTCTCAACCTGAAATTGGTGCACCCGGAGCGTTTACCATGGCTGAAATGCAGGAATTTACGGCTTATGCTAAAAAATATCATATTGAGTTGGTTCCCCTGGTACAAGGCCTTGGTCATGTGAGTTTTATATTAAAATGGCCCCAGCATGCACATCTGAGGGAAATTGCCAATTCTAACTGGGAATTTTGCCCTTTAAAAGAAGGAAGCTACGACTTACTCTTCAGGCTATGGGATGATGCCATAGAAGCGACCCCAGGATCTGAATATATCCATATTGGTAGTGATGAAACTTATGAGTTGGCGCATTGCCAACAATGTAAAGCTAAGGCCAGCGAGATAGGGGCAAGTGGTGTGTATCATTTATTTGTGAATAAAGCGACAAAGTACCTCAAATCAAAGGGTAGGAAAGTAATGGCCTGGGAAAGACCAATGGGTTGGAAAATGAGCCAATCACCCGCTGTAGGAATTGAGCCTGACCGGGACCTGGTACTTACGGAAAGTTACGAATATGAAAAACCAGGTTTCAAATATGCCAAAGAAGCAAAAGCATTAGGACATGAAGTTTTTGCTTATGATCCTAACCCGGGTATTGAGCAAATGTTTCTTCCGTATTTTTTCAGGGAATCAAAGCAGGGGAGGAAAGAAGGAAGCCTCGAAGGTTCTTATAAATTTCTGACTTCTACGGCCATTTCAGGAGTATTTGATGGTATGATCAACACTTCATGGGATGATTCCGGGTTGCATAACCAGGTATGGATGTTAAGCTTTGTCACCTCAGCAGCTTTTTCATGGAATGGCAAAAAACCTGGTCTGGAAGAATTTACCCACAGTTTTTTTAATAATTACTATGGTGAAGATGCTACAGATATGCAAGAGTTGTTTGAGCTCTTGAATGAGGGGGCTTTTTATTATATGAACACATTTGAGCGAAAGGTTTGGGCCTGGGGAGATGTGGGTAAAACCCATTTACCTGACCTCCCAAGGGGTGATGCCTTGGAATATGATCCTTATTGGATCAGGGAATACCGGGAAATGCTTCTCAAATCTTCAAAAATAAATGAGAAAATGAAGCGGGCTATTCAGATTACGGAAAACAACCTGAATCTGCCTGTTAAAAATAAATATGACTTTGAAATCTTCCGGAGTATCGCCCGAATGATAACACATACCACCCAGACATATAAAGATCTTGAAAGTTTGGAAAACCTGATCACCAAGGCACACAGAAGTCATTTTATAGATCATAAAATTGCGTATAACTATATGGAAGAAGCCTCTTTACTGATCACAAAAAGTATTGAAAGGAGAGCTCAGGTTTATGGTGATTTAGTGAAAACCTGGGAGAAATCTCGTTTGCCCAAAGGGTATTCTACAGCAAATCAAAAATATTTCTTTCAGCAGGACCGGGCAAGACATTTTGCACAAAGAACAGCAGATATGTCCTACATGATTTATGATGAACAGTTACTGGATTTGGAAGGATACCAAAACAAGTTGAAAGAATATATGAAGTATTACGCTGATACTTACCTCAAATAAGCATTACTACTTATTGAGAAAGTGTATTTTAATTCAGAAAAACGGTTTTAATCAATCATCTATAATCCATCATTTATTCAAAATGAAAAGAAGGGATTTTATCAAATTTTCGGCTGTCTCAGGCTTGGGAATTACCATGGGAGAAAATTGGAAAAATAATTTCCTGTCTGTTGAAAGTGAAAAGAATGCCAACCCCATTTGTATCTTTTCCAAACATCTGGATTGGATGGATTTTAGGGAATTGGGTGCATTTGCCAAAAAACTAGGATTTGATGGAGTGGACCTCACCGTAAGAAAAAAAGGCCATGTCCTTCCTTATGAGGTAGAAGAGCAATTGCCAAAAGCCATTGAAGAAATTACCAAATCAGGTGTGGCAGTTCCAATGATAGCTACTGATATCCATAATGCTGATGAACCTTATACAGAGCGGGTATTGAAAACCGCAAGCCAATGTGGTATTAAAATTTACCGCATTGAGTATTCCTATTTTGATAAAAATATAAGCATAGAGGAAAATCTGGAAATCTATAAGGATAAATTCAAAAAGCTTTCGGAACTAAACGAAAAGTATGGGATTCATGGAGCTTATCAAAACCATGATGGAGTGGGAAGGATAGGGGCTTCAATTTGGGATTTGTGGTACCTCATAAAAGACCTGGACCCGAAATGGATAGGGGTACAGTTTGATATCAGACATGCAATTGTTGAAGGGAGTTCCTCCTGGCCCAATGATTTAAAATTGATCCAAAAGTTTATCAAATGCAGTGCAGTTAAAGACTTCCACTGGACCCAAACAAACAAAAGGGAATGGGAAATAAAAAATGTACCCCTGGAGGAAGGTATGGTCAATTTTGATCAATACTTTGACTTGTACAAGGCTATGGATTTAGCTGGTCCTATTTCTTTGCACCTGCCTTACCTAACCTATAAGGGGATTACCAATAAACAGGAAAAAGAGCTGTTGGCTAAAGCCACCATGAAAAAAGATTTAACAACTATAAAAGCGAGATTGAAAATAAAGGAGATGAAATAATAATATACCGTAAGGTTTTTAAGATATCAAAGGTTAATTCATGTTGAATTGTGTTTAGTATACAGATTACTATGTTTTCACCTTATCCTTTTAACCCAATTCATAAGAACGGTAGCCACCGACCATGAAAACTAAAAACTCCACCTTAACCAATAACTAAGTGAGAAAAATAAAAAACACCAGGGATTTCTCTGGTGTTTTTTATTTGGGCTAATGTGAAATAACGTCTTTCAGGCAATGACAACCTTTATACCCAGGCTTTCCATTTTCTCCTTCTTTTCCAGAGAAATTCCTTTATCAGTAATAACGGTATCTATTTTATTCACAGGAGCTATAAAAGCAAATCCTCTTCTTTCAAATTTACTGGAATCTGCCACTACAATCACTTCTTTTGAAACTTCTATCATAATCTGGTTTAAATGCGCCTCTTCAATGTTAGGAGTAGAAATCCCGTGGTCAATATCAAAGCCATCAACCCCTAGAAATAACTTATCACAAAAGTAGTTTCTGAAGCCTTTCTCAGCAAGAATCCCTGTAAGGGAAAGTGAATCCGGCCGCAGGGTCCCACCGGGAATTATGACATTAATATTCTTGATTTCAGCTAAATAAGTAGCCACATTTAGCGCATTGGTAATAACCGTAAGCTGTTCAAACTTGCTAAAATTTTTAGCTACTTCATAGGTGGTTGAGCCAGAGTCCAGGATGATAGTATTCCCTTCTTCGATGAATTCAATGGCTTTTTTCCCAATTTCCTTTTTTTCCTGCAGGTGCTTTTTTTGTTTGTCGGATAATGGGTGATCAAGACCAACATAATTTTGCTTTATTTTCATTGCGCCCCCTCGTGCCCTAATCAGCATATTCTTTTTTTCAAGATTCGTCAGGTCATTTCTAATGGTGACCTCACTAACACCCAGGGCTGTGCTTAATTCGCTCACGGTCACTTGCCCATTTTTATTAAGCTTGTCCAGAATTGCAATTCTTCGACTTACTGTTGATTTATTTTCACCATCCATTTGACTGCCTTGTTAAACTTTGTTTTGTATAAAAATGATTTTTCGGAATGAATCAAAAGTCAAAAATAACACTTTGATACATATATTATAGTTTATTCCGGGTTATAGTAAAAAATTACATAAGTAAATTCTGTGTATTCATTGAGTTTTCTTTTGTTTGTAAATTGCCAGGTTTTTAATCTTTCTTTCTACATCCAGGAAAAAAATTTTTAATGTCTTCAAAACCTTTCTTTATTTAAATATATCGAAAGATAATGCAAATATACTTGTTATAAAAGAAATGTAATTATAATTTAGCAAAACCATGGTTTTTAAACCTTACATTGGTGGGTGCGAATTATGGAAAGGTCCTCTAAAATATAAAAAAATGCTAAAATGGAGAAAGATTTAGACGTAATCGTAGTTGGGGAATTAAATGTAGATTTGATTCTTAACAGTATCCAGGGATTTCCCGTGGTAGGGAAAGAAATAATTGCCAAAAATATGGACCTTACCCTTGGGAGCTCATCAGCTATATTTGCCTCAAATATTAGCAAACTGGGTGCAAAAACAGCTATAATTGGTAAGGTAGGAAAAGACCTTTTCGGAAAGTTAATTATTTCAAGTCTTCAGGAAAGCGGGGTTGATGTTTCTTTAATAATAGAAGATGCATTTCTGACCACAGGGGCTACGGTGGTGTTGAATGTGGATGAAGACAGAGCAAATCTTACCCATCCGGGAGCCATGGACCATTTGGTATTTGAAGATATTGGTATTGAACAATTACAAAGAGCAAGGCATTTGCACCTTTCCTCTGTTTTTCTACAAAATGGACTGCAAAAAGATGTGGGAAGGTTATTTAAATTGGCCAAACAACTTGGACTTACTACTTCTTTTGATATGCAATGGGACCCAAATGAAAAATGGGAACTTGACCTCCCTGGAATTTTACCTCATGTGGATATATTTCTGCCCAACCAAACCGAATTGCTTTTGGCTACAAAAAGTACGCTTCTAGAGGAAGCAATTGAGAAGGTAAAAAAATGGTGCAAGGTCCTGGTGATAAAAAGGGGAAGAAAAGGGTCATTGGTATTTTATAATGGTAAATCCAGGGATATGCCCCCGTTTTTAAATGAGAAAGTGGTGGACTCAATCGGTGCTGGAGATAGCTTTAATGCAGGTTTTGTCTGGAAATATATTAATCAATCTCCAGTGGAGGAATGCCAGCGGTTTGGTAACCTGACAGGTGCTGTTTCAACAACCTATCCCGGAGGCACAACAGCTTTTAAAAATATGGAAGTTTTTAAACAAATTGCCCTGGAAAAATTCGGTGAAAGTCTCTAAAAAGGCTCTTTCAAATTTTTAATGGCAAAGTAAAGTTACTCTGCCATTAAAAATATAGCTACAACGGCCAGGATCATCCCAATTAAAATAATCCAATGGGGAAATACTGCGTAAATAATGAGTGATAAAATAATGGTGATTACTGGCCCGCCTGCATTGGTTAATGGACTGACAATAATAGCTTTACCATATCTGAATGCATACACCAGACTCAAAGCCCCTATAGAATTCATGACCTGAATGCCCCCAGCCAGCAGTGGTCCATCCCAACCCCAATTGATAGGTTGATCAAAATCGGTCATCAAAATAGGAATGGGTAGTAAGGCAATACTCGAAATGGCCATGTAAAAAAAGATACTTTCTGCGGACATGGACTGATTGGCAAGTTTCATGAAAAAAGCCTGAATCCCCCAGGCTAAAAAAACAAAAAGGGCCAAAAAAATCCATAGGTGCCCGTATGAGCCATTTTCCGGGGGTTGATAGGATAGCATAGGTATGGCCACTAAAGCTAAGCCAATTCCAATCCAGGTTTTGAGTGAAGTTCTTTCCTTTAAAAAAATAAAGGAAAATAAGATGGTAACAACAGGAGAAAGGGAGATAAAAGGGAAAATAAGATAAGCAGGCCCCAAACTAAGTGCTTTAAATAATACCAGTTGCCCCAATGCTCCTAAAAGCCCTATAAGGACTCCTTGGAGTATCGATTTTCTGTTTTTTTCTATTTTCCATTTGATGTTCTTTAATGCAAAAAATGTAGGTATTAGCATCGTAAATGCCCATACACAATAACTTAAGGTTTCCGGAAACCCTCTTTTTTCAGGTATTTCAATTAATGCTCCCCAAGCTCCCCAAAAAATAGTGGTAGTGATTGCGTAAGCTAACCAAGGTGTCGATTTCATTATGATATTAATAATGTTTTGAAAGTGTAAATAAGAAATTACTCTTAAATAAACTTAATGATTACTATTGTAAAATATTTTGAAAGATATATATTTGCTATTAAAAATAAAACGAAAGTTTAATAAAAGGTTTTGTTTTTATAAATCCTAAGGAAATAGGATGACTCGTTTGCCTGAACCATTAGGATTATTGGCCAAAAAACTGGGCTCACGGTCTCATAAAACTGGAAAAGCAGATGAAACTGACCTTTAGAAAAGTCTTTTTGAAATAACAGCTTAAAAAATTAATACATGAACTTACAGGATAAATTAAGAGAATGTCAGGAAAACCAGGAAGCACTCCTGGCTTGTAATTTTTACAATTACGAAACCTTACGAAGTATACTGACTGCTGCCAGAGAAACGGAAATGCCTGTGATTTTGCAGTTGACAAAAAGCTCTATAGATTATATGGGAATGTCAGTAGCTGTAGAGATGGCACGTACCGGGTTGAAACAATTCCAGGTTGAAGGCTGGATACACCTGGATCATGGAGGATCTATTGAATTAGTGGAAGAATGCCTGAAAGCAGGTTTTGATTCAGTAATGATTGATGCGAGTGAAAAAGAATTTAAGGAGAATATCAAAACCACAAGAAAAGCAGTTTTGATCGCCAAAAATTATGGTGCCAATGTGGAAGCAGAACTTGGTTACATTGCCAAATTAGGTGAGTCACATCAGAAAGTTGGCTTCACAGACCCAGAAGAAGCCAGGCTGTTTATTGAGGAAACTGGCATTAATGCCCTTGCTGTAGCTATAGGATCCGCACATGGATTTTATCAGGGAGAACCCAAATTAGATTTTGAAAGATTAAGCGCCATTAGGAAGGAAACAAATGCATGCCTTGTATTGCATGGGGGTTCTGGGATACCAGATGTTGCCTTGAGAGAGGCTGTTAAAAGGGGAATTTGCAAAATCAATTTGGCCACCGAAATTAAAAATATGTTTATGCAAAGTTTAAGTGGTCTTTTGCAAAAAAACTCGGAAATTGACCTCAGAAAGGTTTTTCCCCCAGCCATGCTTGCGGTCTCTGATTTAGTTAACCATAAATTACAGGTAGTTAGTGGGAAAAATTTCTTGTAAAAATAAAGTAGAAGATAATATGGTTTGGCAGCTTATGGAATGGACTCCCGTAAGGTGCAGCGTTATGTCACAGCAGAGGGGTTTGCACGCAATGAAGGAAATGTGGGAGCCTATGTTTCAACTCCATTTTTTATAATTTACCGATCAATTATTCCAAAACAGGAAGAATGTAGTAATTTATTCGTACCCGTATGCCTAAGGGCATTCCATATTGCATTTGACTCTATACAAATGGAACTTATTTTTAAAGTACTTTGACAATCTGCAGCCACTGAAGCGGTATTAACATTGGAACAAAATTCTTCACTTCATGATCTGGAGTATGAAGTACTGAAACAAAGATTAAAAGCCAAGAATATCAACCGTTCATAATTACACATTGTATCACCACCTGAAAGCACAAAAAATTGTATTAATTTGCTTCTTAATGTCTACTACACTATTAGTTTAACCATATAGTCAACATTTAGAATGAAAAACATCTTATTAATCTCAATTTTTTTACTAAACTTTTCAGCAACCAATTTAACTACAGAACAAGCTTCCTGGATTAGGATAAATAACCTGGGGTATCTCCCAGGCTCCACTAAAGTAGCCGTTTTGGTCTCAAAAACAGTACTGAATCCTACCACTTTTTCTTTGCATGATGTGTTTACTGATGAGCAAGTATTCACTTCCCAAAAAATAGAATCCAAAGGAGCGTTTGGGCCATTTAAGACTGGCTATCGGCTCAATTTTTCCGATTTCAGGCAAAAAGGGAAATATTACATTAAGGTAGGACAGGTTATTTCACCTGAAATTAGAATTCATAAGCAAGTTTATGACCACACTGCTGATTTTCTTTTGAAATACATGCGTCAGCAAAGGTGCGGATATAACCCTTTTTTAACAGATTCCTGTCATTTGGATGACGGATACATTATCTACCATCCTACCAAAACCGGAGAAAGAATTGATGTGACCGGAGGCTGGCATGATGCCACCGATTATCTACAATACACCGCTACCTCAGCCAATGCTGTTTTTCAACTTTTATTTGCTTATCAGGAAAATCCGGAGGTATTTGGGGATGCCTATCAGGCAAACGGATTACCCGGACCAAATGGCATTCCAGATGTAATTGATGAAGCCAAATTCGGGATGGATTGGCTGAAAAGAATGAATCCTTCCCCAACAGAATATTACAATCAAATTGCTGATGACAGAGATCATGCAGGATTTCGATTGCCCAATAAGGACTCCGTTGTTTACAATGAAAATTATAAGGGAAGGCCTGTGTACCTGGCCTCTGCAGAGAAACAAGGCTTAAAAAAGTACCAAAACAGATCCACAGGAGTTGCTTCTACTGCGGGAAAATTTGCCTCTGCATTTGCTTTGGGTGCAGCCATATTGCCCGATTTTTTTCCGGAATACTCCGAAGATCTACAGAAAAGGGCAGAAGATGCATTCAAATATGGAATGGCTAACCCGGGAGTAAGTCAAACCGCTCCGTGTAAAGGCCCCTATTTTTATGAGGAAGATAATTGGTTGGATGATATGGAACTTGCAGCGAGTCAGTTATTTAAAGTGACCGGCAAAGAATTCTATAAAAAAGAAGGTTTAAAATTTGCATCAGCGGAAAAACTTACTCCATGGATTGGGCGTGATTCCGTGAGTCACTATCAATACTATCCTTTTTTAAATGTAGGACATTTTGAATTTGCCCAGTCCACAAAAAATATGGATAAAGCCCAGGTGATTTCCTACTACAAAGAGGGATTGGAGACTTTATACCAAAGGGGAAAGGAAAATCCATTTTTTATCGGAACTCCATTGGTCTGGTGCTCTAACCATTTTGTCTCGGCTGGAATGACTCAGGCAAAATTGTACAGAGAAATTACAAATGACAACCAATATTTGGAAATGGAAGCCGCATTGCGGGACTGGCTTTTTGGATGTAATCCATGGGGAACCACTATGATTGTAGGTTTGCCTAATTACGCAGATTCTCCTGTAAAACCACATTCATCTTTACTTATTCTCAATGGCTATCAGACTTATGGCGGGCTGGTAGATGGGCCTGTTTATGGTTCGATTTTCAAAAAACTGATTGGGCTTGAGCTTTATGAAGAAGACAGTTATGCTGAATTTCAATCTGATTTTGTGGTTTACCATGATGATGCGGGAGATTATTCTACCAATGAACCCACTATGGATGGTACCGCAAGTCTGGTATATTATCTTTCCGCTATGGAAAAAGAAAGTTTGGAAAAAGGCCATGTGAAAAAGGCATATACCTACGATGGAAGCGGGGCAATTATCAGGGGAGATAAAAGCAAAAAGCAAATCAATCTGGTGTTTACAGGAGACCAATTTGGAGATGGGGCAGAGGTTATTTTAAACACACTCAAAAAATATAATATTCAGGGTTCATTTTTCCTTACTGGCAATTTTTACCGCAATGAAGTATTCCATGATTTTATTCAAAAGGCGCAAAAAGATGGCCATTACCTGGGTGCTCATTCCGACAAACATTTGCTTTATAATGACTGGACTAAAGAAAAAAAACGATTGGTTTCCCATGATGAATTTACCCTGGATTTACTGAATAATTATAAGGAAATGGAAAGATTTGGAATACTAAAAGAGAATGCCCCATACTTCCTGCCTCCCTATGAATGGAATGATGAAATGATTACCCAGTGGACTGCACAGTTAGATCTACAATTGATCAATTATTCACCAGGAACAATTTCACATGCAGATTATACCACTCCGGAAATGGAAAATTATAAGGGTAGTGAAGTAATTCTGCAATCCATTTTCGAACTTGAAGAAAAGGAAGGGCTTAATGGATTTATGCTGCTAAGCCATATAGGAACAAATCCGGATAGGAAAGACAAGTTTTACCTCAAACTTGACCAAATGATTCAGTCTATTCAGAAAAAAGGATATGAATTTGTCTCACTCCCAGAATTGCTTCGGTTAAAGCCTGATTGATGAAGATTGCTTTTTCCACCCAAACAATTTGACTGGAGGCGGTAAACAACAGCAAAAAAACTATTCAGGAATTAATCCATTTTTTGAGACAAAAAATGGATTAATTTTGATTTTCAACCGATTTTTTTAGGGTAAATAAAAAAGTACTTCCCTGGTTAACTTTACTTTCTAACCAGATTTTACCTCCATGAAGTTCTACTATCCTTTTACAATTGGCCAGCCCTAATCCATTTCCATCTGTATCTGTCCCATTGGAAAGTCTGGAAAATGGAACAAATATTTTATTAAAATCGCACTGCTCAATCCCAATTCCATTGTCACACACTCGAAATTCGTAATGATCACACTGTTCTGTAAAGGAAATGGAGATTTTAGGGTTTATATCCTTCCGGTGGTATTTCATTCCATTTGCAACAAGATTCTGAATCAATTGTCGAAAAGGGACTTTATAAACCGGGATGGTGGGCATTTCCTTAAAATACAGATCNGCCNGNGTTTCATCCATTAAGCTTTTCAGGTCACTTTTTACAGCNTCTAAAATCTGATTGATATTAACTTCTTCCAATAAATATTGCTGATCTGTTATGGAATAATCCAGTAAACTTGTTACCAAATCTCTCAANCTTTCAATCGACCTTNGAGCTATCTCCATACACTTCCCTACATTCTCTTCTAGCGAATAATTTTTTAAAACATGATTAAAAATTTGCTTCACTGAGTTTAATGGACTTTTTAAATCATGAGAAGCGATATAAACAAAATTTTCAATTTCCTTATTTTTTTGCTCGTTTTTAATCAATTGAGTATTTAAATTTTCCAGGGCAATTTTAAGGTTGCTAATGTCTTGTCTTATAGCCATATACTCAATAATATTTCCCTGCTCATCTTTAAAAGGAATAATGGCAGTATCTACCCAGTAAAAAGAACCATCCTTTGCTTTGTTTTTAATTTCGTCCATCCANATTTTACCTGAGGAAATGGTTTTCCACATGTGTCTAAAAAAAGCTTTGGAGTGGTGTCCCGAATTCACAATTGAATGTGTATTCCCAAGTAATTCTTCTCTTGAATATTTTGAAATATGACAAAACTTGTCATTAACATATTTAATTACTCCCCTTTTATCAGTGATGGCTACAATTGAAGCCTGATC
>NZ_KB903435.1 GCF_000379765.1 Flexithrix dorotheae DSM 6795 | reverse complement strand
TTTCTTGTAAATAACTACTCATCCGAAATCCTTGAGGACTGCTTGCAAGGCAATGATTTTTATTCACTATCAACTTGCCAAAACTTGACTTTATTTTTTTTTCTTGTTCTTTTTATAGGACTCATCCCCAAGACTATTTTGTAATACTTCCCGACCCAATTTTGCCCATACCTCAACAAACGACTTCTCATATTCATACCCACTAGTTTGGCCTTGTTGAGAGGCTTGCCATAATTTAATTTCTGCCTGTATCTTAGCGGTTAATTCTTCAGTGGTCATCAGATATCTGGTTTTGGTTTTAGTACTTTTTCAAGATAATCCTTTTTATGCAATTTTTCAATAAATCTTTAAGGCTGGGAAGTTTGACGTGCACCCCATGGAAAGAGGTATGTTTACATTTTTAATATTTGGTTTATTTGTTAGAAGGCTATATTTTCCTTATATACTTAACATAACGAAAGTTATGATTAATTATGTATCATCCTGACATAGCCTTACACAAAATTGTAAGTATATGAAAATCAAGGAACAAGAAAAAAGACAAAAACGAGGTTCAGTCAAGAGATTTACTTTACCAGAACGGTTAAAAATTATTGAACTTTATTATACAGGTTATTTTACTGTAAGGGTACTTTGCAAAAAATATAAAATTTCGGTAGACTTGTTTAGGAAATGGTTGCGGGAGTATGAATCAAGGAGATTATCGAGCCTTCAAGATAAAAATCAGGCAATGGCCACACCTCAATACAAGGATAAAGATGAAGAAATAGCGGCCTTAAAAAAGGAGTTAAAGGCTAAGGAAGAGGCGCTTCGTTTTGCAGCACTCAAACAGGAAGCCCTTGAGTTAATTATCAATATTGCAGAAGAGAAATTTAACATTAAAATAAAAAAAAAGTCTGGAAAATAGCTGTTGATCAGTACAGGTTGTCCCATCCCTTATTGAGCTTAAAATTGATCTGCAAGCTTTTTGACAAGCATCGTCAGAGTTATTATGATGCTGATAAGCAGGAAAAAAAGATGGATGATCTTGGGGAAAGGATTGCAGAAAAAGTAAAAGAGATTCGGAAGGATTTACCCGGTATTGGTACTTTAAAACTCTACTTTTTGCTGAAAGATTGGCTTGTCAGTGAAAAAATAAAAATAGGCAGAGACAAATTTCATGAGGTCCTGAGAAGCTATGGTCTGCTGATTAAGTTAGTTAAGGGTGTCAGGACGACCAACTCTGATCATGCATATCGGAAGTATGCTGATTTGAGGAAAGATATGCAGGTTGAAAAACCAGATAAATTATGGGTGTCCGATATTACATATTTGCCGGTAGGAAGTGATTTTGCTTATTTAAGCTTGGTTACCGATGCTTATTCAAGAAAAATATTAGGCTGGTCAGTAGAAGAAGATTTGAAAAGTATAGGTCCAGTAAAAGCCCTTAAACAAGCCTTGCAACAAAGGAAAAACAAACAGGATAAGCTGGATCTGATTCATCATTCAGACAGAGGCCACCATGGAATGGCGTTCAATATTGTTCAGGTAATTATATTGATATCTTAAAGGCCAATAAAATAACAGTCAGTATGACCCAGGGTGGTGATCCAAGAGATAATGGCATTGCAGAGCGGGTACATCGAACATTGAAAACAGAATTCCGGTATGGACAAAGAAAAGGTTATGTTTCCTTTAAAGAGGTCAAAGAAATCATCAATAGAAATATTGAAAAATATAATAATATTCGACCTCATGCCAGTATAGATTACCTCACCCCTACCCAGGCTTATTGCCTGGAGGGCCCACTCAAAAAAAAATGGAAAAACGTAGACTGGAAAAAAAGAAAGAAACGAAAAAAGAAAACTATCATCTTAGAAGATTTATATCAATATTAAAATAATACAAATTATTTATTCATTTAAAACTGTAGAAATCTGTAAGGTATTTTCAGGACTATTCATTATGACTTGTGGCAAAATAGGGGTACAGCGGATAAACCAAGAGCAATATGGCAAGTAAATTATTTATCCCAGGAAAGTCAAAAATTAGCCCAATGAGTTTAGCATCAGCAGTAGTATCTTATCGATTAGGTCTCATTAATGCTGATGAATTAATGAGCCGTTATAAAATTTCCCTGAATGAATTGCGACAATTAAATAGAAAAACTTATTTTCAATTGAAAAAATCGAAGCAAAAAAGTGATAAAGCTAAAATCAAAGAACTGGAAGGAGAATTGAAATCGCTACAAGGCTTATTAGAAGATGCCGAACTGGAGTCGCAAGTTTGGAAAAAGATGGTAGACATAGCAGAACGTGAGTTAGGGGTTGTAGCCTTCCCTATTTTAGGACATAGTTTAGAGCGACTTTTTTAATATTTTGACCCTCTCCCTTAAACTGGACACGTCATAATTAGAGAATCCGGACTTTTCTTACTAATTTCAAGGTACTCATTGGGAGGAATTCCTCCCAATGCACTATGAGGTCTAAAGTTATTATAATCTTCTCGCCAATCCTGTAGTTTTTCTTGGGCATCCTCCATGGAAAGAAACCAATTTACATTAAGACACTCATCTCGAAGTGAACCATTAAAACTCTCTATAAATGCATTATCAGTCGGTTTTCCGGGTCTAGAGAACTCTAACTCAATTTTATTTGAATAAGTCCATTTATCCAAGGCCTTGCTGATAAATTCACTTCCATTGTCTACTTTTATTCGTTTGGGAAAACATCTTTCTTCCAAGGTTATCCTTTCCATAATTGTCACTACGTCTTCCCCTTTGATTGACTTTCCAGCATCTACGGCCATACATTTGCGACTATAATTATTCACCGGGCCACGTTGGCTATAGTTAATATCCTAAATCTACTGCCATTAAAAAGCTGATCAGCTACAAAATCCATACTCCAACACTCATGTAAACTAGAGGCATTACCATTAGAAGGTTGTCGCCTCCTAGCTGATCTTATTCTCTTTGGATGTTTGTTCCTCAAGTTTAGGCCTTCCTCACAATACACCCGATAAATCCTCTTTTTATTATCTGACCAGCCTTCTCTTCGTAACAATATACTTAGTCGGTCAATACCATACCGTACCCTAACGGCTGCTAATTCCTTTAGTCGTATCCTCATCGCTGTATCCTGCCTACCAATTCGCTGATAGTAAAACACACTCCTGTGTAACAAGACTAGCTTACAACATTTTTGGATGGAAATACCATATTCCAAATGTATGCTGTGAACTAATTTTTCTTTCTGAACAGCCTTTAAAACTTTTTTTTTAGGACATCCTGCAAGATTTGTTTGTCCAAACTTAAATCAGCTACTAACTTCTTCAATTGAGCATTCTCCTCCTCTAACTGTTTTAATCGTCTAAGCTCACTAACTCCCAGACCTCCATATTTTTTTTTCCAGACATAAAAGGTTGCTTCACTGATACCCATCTTCCTGCAGACCTCCGAAACCCTCACTCCAGTTTCCGACTGTTTGAGCGCAAAAATAATTTGACTCTCGGTGAATTTTGACCGTTTCATAAGCAAATATTTGTGTTTTCAAGTTAACAATTATATGCCCGAAACTCTAATTTAATCCTGTCCGATTTATTGGGAAAAGGTCAAGGGAAAAGGTCAGAGTGAGCATAAAAAAAAATTCTGGTATAAGACGTCAGTTGAAATAATTCTGGAACATCCCTTATCAGGTGTTGGCAGAGTTTGTAAAATCTTAGGCAGGCAACGACAAGCTTATTACAAGGCAGAAAAACGAAGGGAAAAGAGTGCCATAAAAGAAGAACTGGTGTTGGAGGAAATTCAGAAAATCAGGCAATTACAGCCTCGTATAGGTTGTGTGAAACTACATCATCAGTTGCAAGTTTTTTTACAAGCACATAAGATCAAACTAGGTGAGAAGAAGCTGAGAGGGTTATTATAGAAAGTATGGTTTAAGCAAACCTTACAGGAGAAAAATTGTTAAAACCACCTATTCAGGTCATGGGTATCGGATTTATAAAAATTTAGTAAAAGATGTTAAGGTAACACAAGCAGGGCAAGTTTGGGTAAGTGATATAACTTATATAAGAAGTAACCAAGGATTTATGTATTTGAGTCTGATTACTGATGTCCTCCAGACCGGGCCTCTTCAAGAAAAATAGTTGGTTGGTCCTTAAGGAATGATTTAGGGCTTGAAGGGCCACTAGATGCCTTGAAAATGGCTTTAGGTAAGAGAAAATATTTAGAAAGAGAGCTCATTCATCATTCAGATCGTGGCCTACAGTATTGTAGCAGAGCGCATGAACAATACGATTAAAAATGAATTATTAGAAGGTCGAGGGATTAGAGATTCAGCAAAAGGAAAGCAGCAGCTGGCACAAATAATTTGGGTATATAATACATGTCGATTACACTGGGGTTTAGATTTTAAAACTCCAGCACAAGTTCACCAGAAGGATTTAAAAGTGAAGAAACGCTGGAAGAAAGTAGACTGGAGTAAAAGGAATAAAAGAAAAAAAATAGTTGACTTAAAAAAAATGCAATATTACCGATATTGAAAAAGTACCAAATTCATCAAAATAATATTTTTTTATTAAACCTAATTCATCTGTAAACTTTTTTTGCCATAAGACATTATGTATTCCCCTTCACAGACTAGCTAAGGGGTCTGGGAATACGAAACTATAGTCGGTTGCAGAAAGGATTTTTTGATTGGAAATAATTTTGAATTTTTGGTCTGGATCAGGAATAAAATCTGGGGGATTGAATTGGCCTAAAATTGCGGCCTTTGTGTAAAATTCAGCTTTTGAAGGATGAAGAGTGCTACAGCCATTAAAAACCTCTCCCCAAATATTTTTTTCTAAAAGGGTTTTAATTAATCCTATACAATCCTGAAGATATATAAGGTTGACTACCGCCTCTGGATGGACTTTTATTTCTCGTCCCGCTAAAAACCTGCCCGGATTTCTATCAGGTCCTATCAATCCCGCAAACCTTAAGACTGTGGTTTGGAAATGCTTATTGGATTGGAATATTTTTTCCACCTCCAACAATACTTTCCCCGAAGCTTTTTCCGGAGGTAATACACAATTTTCATCTACTAAAGTATTAGTATCAGGATAAACTGAAGTAGAACTAATGAACAATACATTTTTTATAGTGGAGGCGGCAATATGCGGGATAAGCTGCTGAATTTGATGGACATACGCGCCTGGAGACTTTCTTTTTGGAGGAATATTAATAATAAGTATTTCGCTTTCCAAAAATTGTTTAATTTCCCCTTCCACTTCATCCTCACTTATGGAGATTAAAAAGGGAGAAATTCCACTGGCTTTAAGGGAATTTAATTTTTCGGCAGAAGTGGAGGATCCCTTTACAGAATAATCCAGGGAAACAAGTTTTTTGGCTAATGGTAAGCCCAGCCAGCCACAGCCCAATATACTTACTGATTTACTCATAAAATTCCGCTTTATTTATTGAAAATTAGGTTTTTATTTTCGGAAATTTGTTATCTATCGGGTTTAGGCACCAGTGTTAATTTTTTTAAGATTCAAATTGAATTTTGTGCAACACTTCTGTTTAAAATCCAATTAATTTCTGTTAGCGACACACAAAACAATTGAATGCCCAATATCCTGGCCTAACCATGGTAAACATTGCAAATGTAATTCTTCAGATTGAAAAAGAATTAATATCTACATTTTCAGCAATTGATGAATGGTTTGAAAAACCAGAGGAATTGCTCCGGTATGCTCCCAAAAGCGCAGGATGGACTGTTTTTGAAATTCTTGATCATATTTATCTGGCTAACCACTATTATCTTAATTTGATCGAAAAAGGAAAAGAGAGGGCATTGAAAAATCAACTTCATATCAATTGGAAGGAAGAATTGTTGGATTATGAATTTGATAAACCCGGGATGGATGGAATTGGGATTTGGGGTTCATTTCCTTGGGAAACCCCCGGTTATCTAAAGCCTTCAATAGGGAATGATTTAGTGAAAATCAAGGGGGGTATCGGGAATCAACTACAGCATTGTTTTCAGATTTTAAAAGCACTTCCAAATGGTGAGGGATTGGCTTGTAAGACCCTAATTAATGTGAATAATCTGGGAATCGTAGATGTTTACCAATATCTGTGGTTTTTAATAAAGCATGCCCAAAGGCATCTATACCAAATGAAAAATAATGAAAACGAAGCTTTCCAATTCCAAACTCAGAAAAGTATTTGACTATTATTTCAGTTGAACAAAAATTGAAGTGGCTGGTAATTCAAAAAAAATTCCCAACCACTTCTGTTTGAAAGATTATTGAGCTTGTGGTGGAGGTGTAATCATAATATGTGCTTTGTGGGTTCCGGGATCCATAATCCATGGCCCTCCTGGTACAATTGGTTTAGTTGGTAGTCCGGTAGACTCTGGTGTAGCAAATGGAATATATACCACATAGCGGTAATTTGCCCCTGAAACGGTTCCGGTTGTATGATCATATTGGGCTTCGGAACCCGAAAGAACATGCAAGGTTGTGGGCTGATCAGGCATTTTTAGCGTGCCTGCTTTAGCTTCATTTTCCCTAATTTCAAAAACTTCAGAACCATTTTTTCCTTCTGCTTTTAAAGCTCTGCCTCTGGCCATAAATGGTTCAAGGTCTTTATGATAGCAAACCACCTGGAATCCACCTTTATCCGGATCATCTGTAATACAAATCATTTCATTGGTTCCTTCCCTCAAGGTAATTAGGTTGCCTTCCCCATCGTAGCCAAGTACTGTTGCACCAGCTCTCGTTTCTTCAGGAGCGGCAAGTACAGCCATGCCAATTTGCTCATCTTTATTGGTGATTTCCTGTGCGCAACTCAAAAGTGCAGCGCAGGCAAAAAATAGAAAAAATAGGAGTTTTTGTTGCATTAGCGTTTATAAAAGTTTGATGATTATTGTATAAAGTCACAATAAAACGAAAAATTATATTAAAGGCAATTTTAAAAAGGTATTTCCAACTTGCTATAATTTTTTTCTCTTAAAAAACATGCTTCAGAGACCACTGGTGAGCTATTTTAAATAAAAGGCCACTTTTTTTTATTTTGTTTTAAGGGTTCCATACTTCCAATCTGACTTATAATAAATCGACCGGGAAAATAGAAGTAAAGAAATGACATAGCAGCTATGATAATTTATTTTAATCACTAAATAAGAAGAATCAAAAGATGAAAAAGTTAATAGTTACATTATTTTTTGTGGGAATCGGGCTGATTGGTTTTGCACAGGAAAAAGACAATAAAGGTGACATCGAGACGCTTTTTGGCGGCCAAAGATTGAAAGTTACAGGTGGATTTGGTGGAGTTGACTGGAAGGCTACAAGGCTAAATGGAAGAACTACCTGGATGGTAGGGGGAAAGGCTGCCCTTACCTTCAATGAAAAAGTAAATATAGGTTTGGCCGGATACGGTTTGAATAAAAAATCGCCATTTCAAGGGACTGATCCGGCTCAGGAATTATGGATGAGTTTTAATTATGCCGGATTGTATGCTGAATATATCATGAATCCGAATAAATTATTCCATATCTCTTTTCCTTTAATTATTGGAAGCAGCCATGTAAATGTAAGAGATCAATTGGAAAATTATCCGCCAAACCATCCTGATAATGATTTTGATCCACATGTGATTGAGGATTCGAATGGATTTGTCATTGAACCAGGCGTGAATGTAGAGCTTAATGTTTTAAAGTTTATGAAAGTTGGGGCAAGTGGTGGTTATAGGTTTGTGGGAAATCACGATTTGAAGAATGTTTCCAATGGAGACCTCAATAACTGGTCTTTTAGTGTTGGAGTGAAGTTTGGGTGGTTTTAAATAAATAGTAGAAAAAAGCTTTAAATAATTTTTGGAAAATAGGGAGTCTAAATATTTTAGAACTCCCTATTTTTTTTATTCTTCCATTAGAAGTCCATCAGGGAAACTTTCCTGCTACAGCGTAGTACATTGTTTTTTATGGATTTTTCCTCAGGAACAACATTTTTAGCTCAAACCAAAATTTTGAATAGGATTTACAAAAACCATTTAATCCTTACGATTAATAAATTTCATTATAGCATATATTATCTTTGCAGCCATTTTAAATTAATCAACTCAAAGTTATTGTTTAAGACATAATGAAGACCTATTTCAGAGTATTATCATATGCGAAACCACTTCTTCCATTTGCTGTTCCATTTTTTACATGCTCTATTTTAAGTATTTTATTCGGGTTGGCAAACTTTGCGATGATGAAACCCTTACTGGATGTTTTGTTTGATATTATCAAGCCTGAGGAATTGGCAAAATATAAGCAAACCCCTGTTTTAAGCACTAACCTGGAAAGCATAGAGCATTATTTTTATTATCATATTATAGGTATAATTGAGGATTATGGAAAGTTTGCAGGTCTGGTTTTTTTATGCATTACAATAGTAACATCTGCAATTTTTGGAAATCTTTTCAAATATATTTCCCTTAGATTGTCTGAAGCCTTAAAAGCCAAAACAGTTAAGAAGCTGAGAATGGCCATTTTTAACAAGCTGGTTGATTTACATGTAGGTTATTTTACAGATAAAATGAAGGGGGATATTGTTTCCCGATCTACCAACGATGTGCACCAGGTAGAATTCTCGGTAACAAATTCACTTACAGTTTTTCTTCGAGATCCGGTTCAGACAATTGTTTATTTTAGTATCCTATTTTACATGTCATTTGAACTTACCATATTCACTTTAATTACCATCCCGGTATTGGGAGGTTTTATTGGGTTTATCTCCAAAAAACTGAAAAAAGATTCAATGGATGTTCAGAATTCACTTGGAAGACTTCTTGGTATTATTGATGAAACTATTGTTGGGCTGAAAATTGTAAATTCCTTCGGTGCTTCCGGGTATGTAAAGGAAAAATTTCTGAATGAAAATGACTTCTATGAAAGACGATACAAATCCCTTTCTTATAAAAGAGAATTGGCTTCTCCATTTTCCGAAGTAATGGGAATTATCATTGTGGCCTCTATTTTACTTTTTGGAGGAAATTTAGTGCTTTCCGACCAATCTACTATGTCTGCCAGTAGTTTTATTTTATATATTTTGTTTTTTGTGCAAATCATTAACCCTGCAAAGGCGATTGTTGGGGCCATTAGTAATATTCAAAGGGGGATAATTTCTGCAGAACGGATTTTGGAAATTATTGATACCAAAAATGAAATTTATGATAAAGAAAATGCACAAGAGATAGTGGATTTCAAAGATCAGATTACTTTCAATGATGTACGGTTTTCCTATGGGGAGAAAGAAGTTTTGAAAGGCATTAATTTTTCACTGAAAAAAGGGCAATCTGTGGCGTTGGTTGGGCAATCTGGTGGGGGCAAATCTACCATAGCAGATTTAATTCCAAGGTTTTATGACATTGATAATGGTTCAATCACAATAGATGGCACTAATATTAAGGATATTTCGATAGATTCTCTTCGTAGTCAGATTGGGATTGTAACTCAGGAGTCTATATTATTTAATGATAGTATAACTAATAATATAGCCTTTGGAGTACAAAATCCGGATATGGAAAGGGTAGTTCAGGCTGCAAAAACAGCTAATGCGCATGAATTCATTACCCAAACAGAAAACGGATATGATACCATTATTGGGGACAGAGGGGTCAAGCTTTCTGGAGGGCAAAGACAAAGAATTAGTATTGCCAGAGCTATTTATAAAAACCCTCCTATTTTAATTCTGGATGAAGCGACCTCAGCCCTGGATACTGAATCCGAAAAACTGGTTCAGGATGCCCTAAACCATTTAATGCAAAACAGAACTTCACTAATTATAGCACACAGGCTAAGTACTATTCAAAATGTAAATGAAATTCTGGTGGTGGAGGCTGGGGAAATTGTAGAGAGGGGTCCTCATACAATTTTGCTGGAAAAAACGAATGGTTTTTACAAGAAACTTACAGAAATGCAGGCTATTTAATGGATATGTCTAATCACTTTCAAAATCAATAGAGTTTTTTTGTAAAAAAAAATCGTATATTTATCGTAATAGATAACTGCCATAAATTAAAAATAGTTTTTACTTAACAACGTCACTCCGCTTAAGGAAAATAAGCAAAGCAGATTAGTAAGAAGCAATTTTTAGAAAAAGTATGGCTAAATGGATACCAGCCAACAGAAAGAACTTAAAGAATTTCAGATGAATATATGCGGTTTAAATAAATGTAGCCAAACTGAGATTTGATTACCACACGATAAAAGGTTTTATTTAAAAAAACCAACTTAGCTATGTTTAGGGCACTATAAGAAATGACAATTAATGGCCAAGTTTCAAAAACAGAATGATAATGTGTGTAGAAAGCCAATATAAATCAATAGAGCACTCCAGGATAATAATGGAGTCATTGAGAAGCTTATTAAGCTAATCAATCATTTAATTACCAAGTGTTTTAAGGTTTTTTTTGTGTTGTCCCCAATTGGGAAAAATCAGGTATTTAGGTTTTAGGTCCCCTATGAAACGTACTTTAAGAAAAAAACAACTGCCCATTTGGATTTAGAATCTTCATTCCACATCCTCCAAATATTTACAAAGATGGAGTTTGGATTTGATTTAATTGCAAATGGTTACAAGGCCAGCGCATTTATTAACCTGAAAGTAGAAAATGATCAAAAATTCTCCCAGAGAATGTCATAAAATAAAGAATTCTACAAGAATATACCATTCAGAAACTTAATAAATATCAAGATTTTGAAATCAAAAAAAGAAATTCATCAAAGGCTAAAGAGGAAGGGGGTAAATATTACTAATGTATGTGAAGTGGGGGTTTATATGCCTGAAACTTCCAATGTAATTGATTTTATTGAAGAAAACATTCCAACCATGTTGGTGGAACCTGACCCAAAAAGTATCCAAAAAATAAAGGAAATATTTGGGGGCTATTCCCATGTAAAGTTATTTCCTTTTGCTATGTACGACTACAATGGGAAATTATCTTTATCACAAGCCAATGCTTCTACATTTGTTTCTGAACTTACTGCCAGTCCGGCTCTGGTAAATGACAAATATAAGGTAGATGAATCGAAGAACTTTGAGGTAAATTGTAAGAAGTTTAATGAATTAGATCATGGAAATATCGATTTAATCAGTATTGATATAGAAGGCTCGGAATGGTATGTTTTAAAATATATGAAGAGCAGACCTAAAGTAATTTCAATTGAAACCCATGGTAAATTTTACCAAAACCCTTTTATCAATGAGATTTCTAACTGGATTGAAACAAACAATTATGAAATTTGGTATAAAGACAACAGTGATACCATTTATATTCAGAAAGGATTATTTGAAATAACCCTTGGAGAAAAATTAGGTCTAAAAATTAAAGAAACTAAAATATCTTTAAGGAAAGCCAAGAAAATATTTAGAAGGTAACATGATTCTAGTTCCTCAAAATAGTATTACAAAGGGGTAAAAACCGGCCATACTGTGAGAACTGATCCATTCACCAAGTAATAGGTAAGTAATTGATGTAAATTAAGAGCGTGTTTAAAATTTAGGTTTTCAAGCGAAAACGTCCAGTTTTGGGTTCTCACGAAAAAAGAAAATTTTTGAATAGCAGCGCTATTTGGAAATTTTATTTTGAAGTGAGGTTTCATAAATGGGTGTTTGCAGCGAAACAGTTAAAATTTAAACATGCTCTAAGAGTTTGGTGGTTTTCAACCTACTTTTTCATCCATTTCTTTACCATAAAATAAAGGGCCAATAGTGGCCACCAAATTGCTGCTCCTGCTGCAAAGCCGATATTGCTGTTGCCCATTAATATCATTTCCAGTTTATCTCCAAAAGGATTATCATTAATGAGATAAGTCCAGGTGGAGGTTGGCCTTTTTAAACCTTCCTTTTCAAGGTTTACACCACTTGCTGTAATTTCTGCTTTACCCAATTTCTCCACAATCTGATTATTGATTTCGACCAGATAGCGCTCAAAAAGACTTGTAGTACTTTTCTGGAATTCCCTGAAAGGGTTTAATCCTCCTATTGCCACCAAATGAATTTCCTGTTTTAGCTGGTCAATTTCTTCCAGATAATCCGCCCAGTATTTATCTATTATGGCTATAGATATTTGTTTTTCAGCCAATTGAAGTGCTTTTTTTCCAACTTTTTGCGCTAGTCGATCAAATGAATAAGGCTCATTCTTTTTGAGTAAACTTTCAAATGTGCCTTCAAGGAATTCATTTCTTTTTTGGTAAATAATCTGTCGTTGCATTTCAATAAAAGCACCGTATTTTAGAAGTGTTTTCTTGATCTCAAAATTTTTTCCTTCAATAATTCTTTGTACTCTGTCTACTTCACGGTTTACAATAGTCAGGTTTACTCCGGAAAGGCAGTCCTGAGCCCATACTTTTTTGGGAACCAATTCATTAATACCAAATTTTTGAAGAAGGTCGTCTTCCAGGCTGACAAAAAACTGAGAAGATCCAGGGTCGCCCTGTCGCCCTGCCCTACCCCTCAACTGATCATCAATTCGTTGACTTTCAAACCTGTTGGTACCAATTACATAAAGTCCGCCAAGTTGAATGATTTTTTCTTTTTCCACTCCTAATTCTCCGCCAAGTTTTATGTCGGTACCTCTTCCTGCCATATTAGTGGAAATAGTAACTGCATTCATCATTCCTGCTTTAGCTATTATTTCAGCTTCTTTTTCATCATTTTTAGCATTTAAAATCTCACAGGAAATTCCCTTTTTTATTAACTCTTTAGCAAAATATTCAGATTCTTCCACAGTTTGTGTACCTACCAAAATTGGCCGGCCTTTAGCATTTACTTTTCTGATTTCTGTAATGATATTTTGCAATTTGATTTCTTTGTTGGAAAAGATTTTATCTTCTGCATCAATCCGGATATTGGGTTTGTGAGGGGGAATTATCGTAACCGGAAGATTATAAAAAGTAAATAATTCCTCAGCCGCTGATTTTGCTGTCCCAGTCATTCCGCAAAGATGAGGATAGGTATTTACAAAACGTTGCAGGGTGGCTTTTCCAAGTATTTTTCCTTCTTGCTGGATACGCAAATTTTCTTTGGCTTCAATAGCAGCTTGCAACCCAAATGGCCATCTTCTTTTATCCATTACTCTGCCCGTAAACTCACCCACCAATTCGATAGCACCATTCCGTATAATGTAATCCACATCTTTACTCAATAAAAAATGGGCATGTAAAGCCAGATTGACTTGGGTTAAAAGTAGTTTATTATTTCCATCGAAAATATCTGCGCAACCAATAGCAGCTTCTATTTTTTTTACTCCGGATTCCGTGAGAAAAATGTTCAACTCATATTCATCTTTTTGGAAATCAGTTTCTGGTTGTAGTTTACCTACTGCATTACTAATATTATAAAAATCTCCTTCTAAAAAATTATCTGCTTCGCCAGCAATTACCAGCGGAATCCTGGATTCATCTATCAAGATGGAATCTACTTCATCGATAAGGGCAAAATACGGGTTTCTTCGAAAATCTTCATCTTTATCGGTGACTAATAAAGATCTTAAATAATCAAACCCAGCCTCTTTGGCAGTCAGATAGGTAATATCCTGGTTATATGCCACTTTTTTTTCTTCAGTAGTCATGCTTTCCTGAATATACCCGACTGAGATACCTAATAGATTATATACAGGCTGCATCCAATTTGCATCTCTTTTGGCCAGATAATCATTGAAAGTAAGCACATGAGCACCTTTCCCAAAGAGTGCACAATAATAGACAGGCATTGTAGCAGTAAGTGTTTTACCTTCCCCGGTTTGCATTTCTGCAATTTGCCTTTTGCTCATAGACAGGGCGGCTATAATCTGTTCATCAAATGGCCGCATACCCAAACTTCTAAAAGCTGCCTCAGAGACTAATGCAAACGCTTTTATCAATGTTTGTGGAGTTTCTCCCAGTAGGTGAAAGGCTTTCCTGAAATTGATGGCAATTTCCCTGAATTCTGCCACTGATTTCTCTTTCAAGGTATTTTCCGCTTCCCTGATGGCTAATAAATCTTTTTCATAAATTTTAAGATTAGTTTGAATAAAATCAGCCTTGAGCCTACTTTTAATGTGAGTGAAAACAGGAAATTTGACCATGAGAAAAGGATAAGTTACCATAATTTGTAATCAACCTTAATGCCTTGGTCAAACTGTAGTCAAAAGGGCTGATTTTCAAATCTTTATGATGACATTTTGACCGAAATCAGTAGTTTCCTTTTTTACAAATTAACCTTCTTTCCTGTGAAAGAGATAGTACCTTTCCAATTAAGAGGCAGGTTCACGAAATTGCAAGCCTGCTTAGAAATACTTTTTAGTTATTTATTGCTTACCTGAAAAACAAAAACCTCAATACCCAATCATATCTCCACTAATGGTGATTCCTCCATGCTTTTTTCCTTCAATATCATAAATCTGATATTCAATTAAGGGCATTTCTTCTGATAGGTCAAACTTAACTAAGCCAAAAGAACATTTTTCATTATAACCAAAAAGTGAATGTGGAATGAGTTCATGAACATGGATATTGGTAAGTCTGGAGCTTGAAAATTCATAAAGTGCATAATCCCCTGTCCTGTTAATTTTATAGGCATCTGACCGGTGCCTGTCAGCTGACAGGATAATCACCCCTTTGATTTTTTCAGTGGTTAAATGATTAAATATTTCCTCTCTTTCGGCTGCATAGCCATCCCAGGTATCGAAAGTACCATCTTTTGCAGGTCCCTTTATACCCGCAGCCATGGGTACGGAGGAAACAATTACTTTAACTTTTGCGGTAGATTTTCCCAAACTTTCCAACAACCATTTTTTCTGCACAGGCCCTAACATTGAGGGTTGGTAATTATCATCATTTCCTCCGGGTGCTTCTCTGTAGTATCTGCAATCCAACATAAAAAATTCAATTTCTCCTATTGAATAATTGTAATAGCATCCGGGATTTTCACCTCCTTGGTAGGCAGGATTATTCCAATTTTCTTTAAAAATTTTCCAGACTGGCTTTTTCCATGCTGGTGCATCAATTTCAGGCCCTCCAAAACAATCGTCTACTCCAAAATCGTGATCATCCCAAATGGTATAAACAGGCACTTTTGAAATTAAATCTCCAAATGGCTGGCTGTTTTGCCTTCTGTAATAGCAGTATTGTTGGGTATTCGGTTGTTCTGGCTTATCTATATAAACATTATCTCCCAAGAGCAGCAAAGCATCTGGATTTTTTTGCTGGATAGTATTCCACATATTTTCCAACTCAGGGTTGTAGGCGGCTCCTCCTCCAAATGCAATACTAATTTCCTGGTCATTTAAAGATTTTGGAAAGGTTTGGAAATGGTGAATCTCATCCATTTTTTTACCATCTATTTCCAGTTGATAATAATATTTTTGATTTGAAGATAGATCTTTTAAAATGGCAATCCCGGTATAATCCTCATTTTTATTTGTATTGAAAGTACCAGAGAAAACCGGGTTTTGCATATTTTCTTTTTGGCTATAAATTACCCGAAACGGAACTTCCTGGAAAGTTCTAATCCATATTTTTGCCTCTGAGGCTGAAAAATCACCTAACATTGGCCCGTGAACTAACTGGGTAATTCCATCTGAAAAGTTCTTTTGAAAAGGCTTACTTTCTACCAACGGTTGCGTATACTTTCTAGGTCCGGCCAAATATCTTTTGATGGGCAAACCATTTTGGATAGCTAAACTAGCTAATTCATTGGCCTTTTTAGTTTTTCCCTTGTTCCACCAGGCCAGACTTAACCCAAACAATATTTCCTGATCATTAGGCAACTTTTCCAACATTTTTTCCATTTCTGAAATGGCTTTATCGGTTTCACCTAAGTCCATCAGTGCAAAGAGTTCCCGGTTTTGTTTTCTGTGCCATTCTTTACTATCATACTCAGGGCGATTTTGTGCTAAAAGTACATTAGTGAAAATAAAAATAAAACAAAGGGAGATGACTGAATTTCGTGCTAATTTCATAGAAGTTGTGTGTAAGAATAAAATGAGAGCCTAAAAATAATGATAAAAAAGTCAACTTTAATTCAAATCTTACAAGGAACTTATTTTGAATAGGCTACCGCACAAAAATTGTTTTGTAAGGTACTGATTGACAACCATTAACAAACCAGCTTCAAAATGAGTATTACTCAAATTTCACTCTCAGGAATATTTTCTTTTCTTTTTACCAGTATTCTTTATGGACAGTCAGTGGATTTAGAAAGGGGTTTAATTGCCAGATACAGCCTCAATGAAACATTAATAGAAGAAGTCCATCAGGAAAATATTACCAATCACGATGCTGAATTATTAGAAGCCATCCGATGTGGTGATGATGCCTATTACTTTGATGGTTATAAAAATTATATTGATTGTGGAACACCTAAAGCATTTGATCAAATTGAGGAAGGACTTACCATATCTACCTGGGTGTATATCATGCCCAAAAATAAACTGGGCCTGAGCCTTATTGCCGGTAGATGGGCTTTTAATAAAGATCAGGATCAGTTCGGGCTATTTATTGGGGGAAAGAATACAGTAGCTTTTTCCGTGGGTGATGGATATACATTAGAAGAGGGAATTTTCGCCAAAAACAGGCTGGAATACAATACCTGGTACCATATAGTAGGCATGTGGAAACCTTCTGGTGATATGGCTATTTTTATCAATGGGAAATTCAATAATACTGGGAAACAAAAAGGATATGGCATTAATACCGAATCCAAAGTTTCATTTAAAATTGGTCGTCAGGTAGAAGGAGCTGACAGGCCGTTTAAGGGATATATCGATGAGGTTCAGGTTTTTAACAGGACATTAAGCAATAAAGAAGTAGAGGCTTTATTCAATCGTGAATTTGAACTTTGTAACCAGTTTACCTTGCAGGGCCAGGTGGTGAATGCAAAAACTGGAGATATCATGACTTCGGATGTAATTATTGAAGATTTGGATACAGGAGAGGAAATAATCACGGTTTCTACAGATAATGAATTTCAGGAATACTTAGTTGGCTTAGCAGTAGGAAAACGGTATGCAATTTATCCCAGAAAAGAGGGTTTTCTGCCTATTTACAGTAATTTTGATGCCACAAATATTGAGCGTGATTTAGTGGTGCATAAAGATCTAAAACTGGTGCCATTTGAGGTTGGAGAAACCGTAAGGCTTAATAATATCTTTTTTGATACCGGAAAAGCAACTTTAAGAGAAACCTCTTTTCATGAATTAAACAAATTGGTGAAATTGTTCAAGCATGCACCAAATCTTAAAATTCAGGTGGCCGGTCATACTGATGATGTGGGTACCGATGCCAGTAATGTGGCTCTATCCGAGGCCAGGGCTAAATCAGTGAAGGATTATTTACTGTCCCACACGATTTCCTCCGATAAGGTGGATTCTAAAGGTTATGGAGAATCTGAACCTGTGGCTTCAAATGAAACTGAAGAGGGTAAACAATTTAATAGAAGAGTAGAATTTGTAATTTTAAGTAAATAATTCCCTAGACAATACTTCTTTTTTCAAGTTGCTCATCCAGGCTTTTTTGATTATTTCCTTGTTTTTCAGGAATGTTACTCATGGCATATTCACTAAGGGCTGTAATGGATAAGCTTGGGTTCACCCCCAGATTACAGGGAATAATTGAGCCATCCAGAATATACATATTTGGATAGCCATGGACAGCAAAGTTTTCGTCCACTACGCCTTCTTCAATGGTTTTGCCCATGGGACAACCTCCTAAAATATGGGCAGTGGTGGCCATATTAAAAATAACTTCTGTGATTGCGTTTACAGGTGTGCCATTTACTTTTTCAGCATATTTGTTCATCACTTCCTGACCAATGGGAATGTAAGAAGGCACTTTCTCCAAACCCTGGTTCACAAAACTTATTCCTCCTCCAAACAGACCCTTTTTCCATTCCAGTTTCATGGAATTGCTTAAAGACTGCATTACCAGGAAAATAACGGTGTTTTTTCCCCAGCTTTTTTTGATTAACATTTTTAGAAACCCGATGGGTCTTTTAAAAATCTCAAGAAACATTTTTAAAGGACGGGGAATGCCTTTTCCAGCTGAGGTTGCGAAAGTGGATAATTTCCCTAAAACACCAGATTCATTATTATATTTAACTACTTCTATATGAGTATTGGGATCAGGATTAAAAACTGAACTTATCGCCAAACCATTGTTTAATTTTCTATCCGCGTTGGTTACCCCGCATAATGATTCAGAGTTCGTCATGATGTTTTCCCCCAGCCTGTTGGAAAGCTTATTCAAAGTTTTGTGAGCGTTTTTCTGGCTTAGTAATAAATTCATGGTTCCTAAAACACCCCCACTAATTACCAGACCTTTTGATCGAAATGATTTTTTCCCTTTTTTGAAAAATGCGGTGCTTGATTTGGTTTCAACGGAATATACTCCATTTTCAAATTTTATCTTCTCTACTTTGGTCTCTGGCAAGATAACAGCGCCAAATTTTTCTGCAAAATACAGGTAATTTTTATCAAGGGTATTTTTGGCATTATGCCGACAACCAACCATACAGGCAGCGCATTCCTGACAGCCCAATCTTTCTGGTCCTAAACCTTTAAAATAGGGGTCCTTTGCCTTTTTAGTATCCCCATAATATACGCCTACATTAACCCCCTCAAATGATGCTTCCTTACCCATATCTCTGGCCACTTCTCTCAAAATCAAATCTTCATCGTTGAACCGGGTGTAAGGAATGGTTCCCAACATAAATTTGGCTTTTTCATAAAAAGGAAGTAGTGTTGACTTCCAGTTTTTGAACTCTCTCCAAACCGGATTATTAAAAAATTCGTCCCCAGGAACCATATGGGTATTTCCGTACACATGGCTTCCTCCTCCCACTCCTACTCCACTAAGGATGAATACTTCTTTAAAAAAGGTAAGCTTTTGAATTCCGAAACACCGGATAATTGGGGCCCAGAAAAATTTACGAAAGTTCCAGTCGGATTTTGGATAATCCTTATTTTGAAATCTTTTTCCCTTTTCAATGATCAGAACTTTGTACCCCTTTTCTGCCAGACGCATTGCTGAAACACTCCCTCCAAATCCTGATCCGACTATGATGTAGTCATATTCTTGTTGTGCTTTCATGACCAGATAGTTGTTTATTGGTGTGGCATACATATCCTGTAAAAACAGGAGTAAGTTATGCATGCATAACAAATTTAAACAATTTATCTGTCTTATCAGCTATAAAGTCAGGGAATAATCACATGACTTTGTCCGACTTTTTGAAAAGATGGATCATGTAGGGATTGAAACGAATAATCATTTCTTTAATGCCGGTACATATCGGATGTTTTCCGGGAAATAATCGGGGGGTGAGCCTAAAAAGACTTCTCTGTGTTTTTCAACCTTGTGTGTCTCAGCCCGAATATCAAATTCATATTCAATTTTCCACCATTCCTTATTGTTGAAGGCTTCTCCATCTAAAATTAATTTGAGAGAGGTAATGGGATCATAATAATTTTCATGTTTGGATAATCGCATAATACACTTAAATAAATTAGTAGAAAGTACAATAAAGTTAATCAGGTATTAGGTGACTAAATTCAATTAAGGACAAACCTTATCAAACAGGATATTATTGTTAATGAAACCTATAAAAGGCAGGTAGCCCTTTAAGGAAATGTTATTTGTAGGATTGAATGGTTAGTTAAAAAAAATTAAAAGCAAAACAAAAAATAATAACCTTTTTTAATTCCTTATCGAAGGTAGAAATTCCATTGATTATTTTATCAAAAACAAAACAAACAATTGTTAATACCCACAATAATTTTTGGTTTTCTTCAAAACGAATTCCCCATTTCATTTATTTTGGGAACAGGTAATTATCCATTTAACTTTGTAAAGCGAAATGGGTAAATAATAAATAGTGACACTCTATCTAATTCAATTATTATAATACACAATGTTATGATTTTACATCCCTGAATTATTTAATAATTCCCCCCCAAAACTGATCTGCCTTTGGCTTTAGATTTTCCTCGTCCTCATTCCATTTCGGCAATGTATTATTGAAAAAAGCATTGTAAAAGAGGTATAATTTCCCATCTTTTATTTTATAAGTTTCGGGATCAATTCCTACTTTTTCCCCATTCAGGCCCATGGCATAGGCACACCATCCACCATATTCCGGTTCATAATCTTCTGGTTGGGCCAAAAACAACTTTTTATTTTCCTCCGAAGAAAACCGGTAAGTTACCCCATTGTATTCATGGCTTAGTGATTTTTTCCCCTTTTTTGGTTCCTCATTTTCGAAATAAGAAACAGGATCGTATCCTTCCAGCGCTACTCCCTTTTCAAGGTTAAAATGACCCGAGCGTTTGGCTTCAGAAGTCTGACCCAAAACATAGAGGCAATTGAATAAAAGGATGAATAAGAACGCAAAGGAATTAAGGAATTTCATGGGCTTAAAAAGTTGGGTAAAATATTTTCCTAAACCCTATTAAGTTGAATAAAATTCCAATTTTTAGTTTAATTCCACTTATATTTTATTCAATTCTTTAAGGATTTTTTTCCCCCTTGATTTAAATCCAGCCGATCCGTAAGGCATCTGGTCTTCAATTATGACTTTTAATTCATTGGCGAGCTCTGGGATACTTTTTGTAATATTGAACAAGACCGTCATGGAAAAAACCTTAATGGCAATGGCCTCCTTATTAGATTGTAAAAATTCGAAACAAATATCAGCAGCTTCTCCAATTAAATCTTCGGGTATATCAATATCTTGTAAAATCCGGACGGTATTCCTTTTTACCGCATCATGAATATTGTTCCTTAAATTGTAAACCAAAGTAGGAAGATAGGGGGTAATTAATTCAGGATACTGGTCTGCACAATGTCCCACCACCCATGAAGCGCGTTGAGTTACCCTCATTTCTCCGTTTAAAAACAAATCTATCAGTTCAGCAAATTTTTCCTGCTCATTTCCAATATAATTGGCCAGAAAAACCACATGTTCCTTGTTGTATTCTCTTAATAATTCTTCCCTTAAATCCATAGAGCAATTTCTAATAGTAAAGAATTATAAATCAAGGGGTGAAAAATTGCGTAGTTGTACTATTTCTTTGGGAAATATAATTGGCGTATTCACCTTTAAATTCAACTCTTTTATCAAGTGTTTCCTCAAAGTTACCATTTACACCCATTATTAATTCACAAGCTTCCCTGACAGCCAATTGTCCACCTTCTGTAGCTGTATAATAATCAAAATGCTTTCTTTTTCTCATATAATCCAAAAACAGCGGGCTACTGTTTCTGCGTATCATAATTCTCAGTCCACAGGCTTGGGCAGCGGAAATATCAAGTACATCATCGAAAAAAAAGGCGATTTCATCAAGTTGTAAACCATGGTTTTTTGCCAGGTCTTCTATGGCCTCAATTTTATGCTTATAGCCCATGTATAGAAAGTTGAAATGCTCCCTATCGGCCAGGGCTTTGGCAACTGAATTGTTAGCTCCGGTGATAATACCCGTAACCGGAAGGGTTTTGCCCAGGGTAAGCCATTTCGAAAACCGCATCAGGTTGGTTCCCATAGAATCCCCTTCTGCATATTGACTTGGAGATTCCGGGCTTTTTATACCATTATTAAAAACTCCGTCCCAATCGAAAACGAATGCCTTTATCTTTTTTACCTTTTCCTCAAAAACAGAAAATGGGCAGAGGAATTCCCCACCCATTTCTGTAAATACTGATTCCAGATGATTCATCTGTTAAATTTTAATTTTAAATAGTTGAACAGTATTTAATTAGTGCCACAACTATTTTATAATGAAATGAATGTACTCAATATAAAATAGTACTGGTACTTAAATCAAATCCTGAATATCAAGGATACCTATTGGTCTTCCACCATCGGTTACCACAATAGTATCTACTTTATGTTCCTTGAAAATTTTAGAAGATTCGAATAACAATTCGTTGGCATCGATAGTAATTGGGGATTTGCCAAATGGTAAAGATCCTAATGTCTTGCCAAGAACAGCCTCTCCTTCACTTTCCAACATTCTTCTTAAGTCACCGTCTGTAAAAACTCCTTTTACGGCATTGTTATCATCCACTATAGTAACAGCTCCAAACTTGGTTCTGGTCATTTCCACTAAAGCATCCATTACCGATTTATTCGCCAGAATAGTTCCTGAATTGTTGCTGATTACTTCTCTTACTTTCACAGTCATCAGTTTGGTATGCTCAAAGAACTGCTGGGTACCGATTTCAGTAAAGTTGTTTTTAGTCAACTGTTGCAATACTCCCCAAGGCACAGTGATCGTATGAACACCTAGTTTCAATCCATTTCTCACATGCTCCGGATATCTTACAGAAGAGAACATGATTTTAGAATTGTAACCATATTTATTCACCGCATTCACACATTGTTCAATCACGCCAAGTGCATCATGTCCCTGATCTTGCAATCTGCCCACCAATGGACAAACGTAATCAGCTCCGGCACTTAGCGCAATGTAGGCCTGCTGAACGGTATAAACCAAATGCAGGTTAACCATCATGCCTTTGTCCTTCAACATTTTACAGGCTCTTGCTCCTTCCAGAGAAATTGGAATTTTGAATACTGTTTTTTTAATATCCAGTCCTAAAGCCAGTAATCTTTCAGCCTCATCTAAGATTTCCTCAGCAGAATGTCCAAGGGCTTCTACCTGAAGTACAGGTACCATTTTGGACAATTTTAAGATCATGCCATCAATATCGGTGATGCCATCCCTGTGCATAAATGTAGGGGTGGTGGTCAGTCCGGCAAGAAAACCTAATTTAAAGCCCTCCTCAATTTCTTTCAGATTGGCTGAATCGAGATATAATTCCATGTTTTATTTGTTTCGGTATTTAACTTCAATATTATGTATTTCAACTAAAGGCTTGATAAACTCCTCCAAATCATAAACACACAATTGACTTGCAGCATCACAAAGTGCATTAGCGGGATCCGGGTGAGTTTCTATAAATAATCCATCGATACCAGCCGCAACACCTGATCGTGCAATTACTGGTAAGAACTCCCTTGCTCCTCCATTAGGATCGGCACTTGGAATTCCGTATTTTCGGATAGAGTGAGTAACGTCAAAAATTACAGGATAACCTGTTTCCTGCATGTGGTAAAAGCTTCTTGGATCTACAATCAAATCATTATATCCAAAAGTATAACCCCTTTCAGTAAGTAGAATTCCCGTATTTCCGGTGGATTCGATTTTCTGAACAGGCTTAATCATATTTTCAGGAGCTAAAAACTGTCCGTGTTTCAGGTTAACCACTTTTCCAGTTTTGGCTGATTCCACCACAAGTGTGGTTTGCATACATAAATAGGCAGGGATCTGGATGATATCTAAAACCTCAGCTGCGGCACTTACCTGCTCCGGGTAATGAATATCAGAAAGTAAGGAAAAACCAAACTCTTTTTTTATTCTATCCAGAATAGCAAGTCCTTCTTCCAGGCCAGGGCCCATATAATAATCAACAGAACTTCTGTTGTCTTTCATAAAAGAAGACTTAAAAATGATGGGAATACCCGTGTTTTCTTCCACTTTTTTAAGGTATTCAGCGGTTTTCATCATAATACTTTCGTCCTCAATTACGCATGGACCGGAAATCAGGAATAAATCATCTCCACCACAATCAATTCCATTTACGTTTACTTTTTTCTTCATTTTTGCTTCCTATAGTTAAACTAAAAGGTAATAAGTTGGCCTGAATATGAACGCCTTAGCTCCTAATTTTCAGGACTTTATACTCAAATTACATTTTAGTGGAAAAACCTTTCCATAAAAATGCGACTGCAAAGAAAAGAACATTATTTGAATTTTCTAAATTCCAGCGACTCAAAGGTGTTTCCTATCCGAAATTTGTGAAGTACAGAAAGTCATTTTTACGGTGGGAATTCTTCCCTTTTCCAAGATGAAATTTTAAGTATACACCAAACAAGTATATTGATGGTAATCTTTAATAAAATAAATAATTTTGGTTAATCAAGAATGAACTTTTTAAATTAGTAGTACATAATAAATAACACCTTAACCAAACTATAAACAACCACAGAAAATGATAGAAACAGCTGAAAATACTGAAGTAAAGGATGAAATTAAACGGATTTTCAATTTACAGCAGGCCAACCGCTTAAAAATAAGCCAAACCACAGCTAAAGAAAGAATTGAGAAGTTAAAAAAATTACATCAGTTAGTCTTAAAAAATCAGGAGAGTATAAAAAAAGCCATTTACCAGGATTTCAGGAAACCAGATTCAGAAGTTGACCTGACAGAAATTTATCCGGTTACATCGGAAATTAAACATGCAGTTAGCCACCTGAAAAAGTGGATGAAACTGAAAAAGGTAAGTACTCCAATGGTGTTTGCAGGAGCAAAAAGTTATATTCAATATGAACCAAAAGGTGTTGTTTTGATCATTGCTCCCTGGAATTTTCCATTCAATTTGGTTTTTGGTCCGCTGGTTTCTGCGATTGCAGCCGGAAATTGTGTGATGATTAAACCTTCAGAAATGACTCCACATGCTTCAGCATTAACGAAAAAGATGATTGAAGAAATTTTTCCGGAAAATGAAGTGGCCATTTTCGAGGGAGATTATAAGGTTTCGGAGGAATTACTAAAACTCCCATTTAATCACATTTTCTTTACAGGCAGTCCTCAGGTTGGGAAAATTGTGATGAAAGCTGCAGCTGAAAACCTGGCCTCTGTTACCCTGGAACTCGGTGGTAAATCTCCTGTAATTATTGATGAAACTGCTGATGTGGAGGAAAGTGCCGAAAAAGTGGCCTGGACTAAGTTGATGAATAATGGCCAGATTTGTATTGCTCCGGATTATGTTTTGGTGCATGAAAGCAAACATGATGGCTTTATTGAAGCATTTAAAAAAGTAGTGGGCAAATTCTATGGAAATTCCCCTGAGGATATAAAAGCTTCTCCCGATTATGCCAGAATTGTAAATCACCGGCACTACCAAAGGGTAAAAGGATTGATTGAAGATGCCAGAAATAAAGGAGCCAAAATAGAGTTAGGGGCAAATTTTGATGATGGTATGGATTTTATATCGCCCACACTGATCAGTAATGTTCCCGAAAATGCCAAGGTGATGGAAGAGGAAATTTTTGGACCGGTTTTACCAGTTTTACCTTACAGCCAGATGCAGGACCCTCTGAATTATGTCAATTCGAGACCAATTCCACTGGCCATGTATATCTTTAGTAAAAAGAAGAAAAATGTGAAAAAAATTCTGAATGAAACCACTGCAGGCGGTACCTGTATTAATGATTGTGGGATTCACTTCTATAACAATAATATTCCTTTTGGAGGCTCAAATAACAGTGGAGTTGGAAAGTCTCATGGATTCTTTGGGTTTGAAGCTTTTTCCAATGCGCGTTCAGTAATGAAGCAACCTTTTAAAAAGAATGCCACACATTTACTTGTGCCACCTTACAATGTGAAATTCAAACAAAAAATGCGGGAGTGGACCATTAAGTATTTGTAGGAAATGGCCAAAAATATCAGTTGATTAATCCCAAATACTCAGTTGGGGTTTGAGATTGAATTTTTTGCCATATTTTCTTCGCATTACATTGAATTGCTGATCGAACCTGAAATGGCATCTCTGGCAAAGGACTTTCAGGTTTTTCCGCTTATTGTGTTGCCTGTTTTGATCCAGATGGGCAACACCCAACACTGCCTTTTTACCATCTTTGAATGTTTCATTGTGTTTTATTCCACATTCCTGGCAAGTCCAATTCACCTCTTCTTTAAGTTCCTCCGCTAATTTTTTCCAATTCTCCGGGTAATCACTTTTTTGTTTGACCATAACCTTCTCCATTGATTTACTGAAATATAATTTTCCAGACCGTATGAGATTTACGGTATGTATAAAGTTAGATAAGATTTTATTCAAATTGATAAAAAATATTCATGAAATGATGCTACTCTTATCAATACTAAGAATCCAACTTTCTTTTCATTAAAATAATCTCTTCAAAAATCAGAGACTAATTTTTAATCAATTCAATCTTAAAAAATGATTATATCCAGTTTTATTAAGGGTTTAATAATGGGGATTTTACTTCTAAATATTTTTCTACCTGTAAAATCCGTTTCTCAAACGCTTCCAAGAGAGGGTCAATTTCCGATTAGTTTTTTGGATTCAGAAGAGTATCAGACTTCTTCACAACTTCTGGAAAAGTTTAAAGGAAGTATAGTATATATCGATTTTTGGGCAACATGGTGTGCTCCCTGTCTGGAAGAATTTCAACACCATGAAACTTTAGAAAAATTAGCCAAAAAGTATTCAGTGGCACTTTTACATATTTCTTTGGATAGAGAAAAACACGAGAAAAAATGGAAAAAGCGGATTTATGAATACAATTTAACCGGATATCATATTAGGGCGAGCTGGGGACTTCAAAGCGATTTTTGGAAGGAAGTTTTTCATCAGGAATCCCGTCCTTCAATTCCACGGTTTGTCCTTATTGGGAAAAATGGAGAGATTATAAATAATAATGCCTCAAAACCCACTGAATTTGAAATACTTGAAAGGGAATTCGAACTAATAGCCAGGTAAATTTAATTCCGATAATTTGTAAATTTTTGTTTTCAGTTGAAATTCATCAACTTTAAAAAAGTACTATTTCCTTAAATCTTATGAAAATAAATATAAATCTCCTCCCAAAAATTATAATCCTATTCATCTGTTTTTCAGCATGTAACCAGAACTATGAAGAAAGTACTGGTTATATCATGACCGTAAATGGGAAAATTTCCCCAGAACAAATGGGCATTAGTTTACCTCATGAACATATCACTACTGATTTTATAGGCGCAGAAAAAGTTAAACAACCTCAGTACCAGCAGGATAGTGCTGTGGAAATAATATTACCTCATTTAAATAAATTGTTGGAAAATGGAGTGAATACTTTATTTGAATGTACACCCAACTATATTGGCAGAGATGTGAAATTGCTGCAAAGGCTTTCCGAATTATCGCAAATCAATATCATTACCAATACCGGATATTATTCGGCTGTAGATAAGAAATTTCTACCTGCACATGCCTACACGGAAACTAAGGAAGAGATTTCTGCGCATTGGGAAAAAGAATGGATGGAAGGTATTAATGGCACTGGAATTAAGCCGGGATTTATAAAACTCGGTGTTGGCAAAGGTAAACTGGATTCCATAGAAGTTAAATTATTGGAAGCGGCTATTTTGCTGAGTAAAAAAAGTGGATTAACTATCGCCATGCATACCGGAGACGGGGAAGCGGCAAAAGACGAGCAAAGGATTTTGGAAGCAAATGGATTGGAGTCAGGGCAAATGATTTGGGTTCATGCGCAAAATGGCACTGATGAAGAAAGGGAATTATTGGCTAAAAAAGGAGTTTGGGTAAGTCTGGATGGCATTAGTGAAAAGCGGATAGAAGAGTATTTGCAAATGGTATCTTACCTTAAGGAGAAAAATTTGCTCCATCAATTGCTAATTTCCCATGATGATGGCTGGAGTGTGGAAAATAACGATGGTGAAATCAGTCTGAAACTTTTTGGCAATGGCAATTCAAAACCTTACAGCACCATTTTTGAAATTTTTGTTGAGCGATTAACCTTTGCTGGATTTACCCGAGATGAAATCACACAAATTATGGTGGAAAATCCTAAAAAAGCATATGTGATTGATCCAATAGGTAATTGAGATAAATTTACCTTACTGCTTTGAATTTAGAAGGCGTATCCCCAAATTCATTTTTAAAAGCTACCCGGAATTGAGCCTGGCTCTGGTAGCCCACCTCAAAACAAATCTGGGAAATGGTGACATTTCCTTCTTCCAGCAATGCCTTTGCTTTTCCCAATCGTATTTTCTTCAGGTATTCATTGGCCGATATTCCGGTCAGTTTTTTAAATTTTCGGTAGAAAGTAGACCTGCTCATTCCAAGTTGGTCCCCAAGTGATTCAATGGAAAATTCAGGTTTTCCCAGATTTTCGATCATGGAAAAGGAAACCTTTTGGATAAAGACCCTGTCTTCTTCTTTAATTTTCATTAAATCAGCGGAATTTAAAATACCCTGGTTAATCCACTTTTTCATTAATTCCCTGTTTTTGAGTAGCGCATTTACCCTGGTTTGCAGTAATCTGGCATCAAAAGGTTTTTCAATATAGTCATTCACACCCAGGTCAAAACTTTCAATTTTGGTCTCCATTTCTCCTTTTGCGGTTAATAAAATGATGGGAATATGAGCAGTATTTTGGTTTTCCTTTAATGTTTTGCACAAGGCAATTCCATCCATTTCAGGCATCATAATATCAGAAATAATCAGATCCGGCAATTGCTTTTCTAGAAAAGATAGCGCTTCTTTTCCATTGCTTACTTCTTCCACCTGATAATCCAGTACAAATATATCCTTTACATATTCCCTTAATTGTTTGTGATCTTCCACCACTAAAATGGTAGCCAGAGGAATATTGATATTTCGGGCAGAAGGCAATTCTTTCCATTTTTCATTTCCCGATAGCGGAATCGTTGAACTTTCCAGCAGATTATCAGTAGCCATGGTGAGAGGAAAATGGTCTTTCCCTTTTTTAAAAGTTAAAGTAAATTTGCTACCTTTTCCTTCCTCACTTTCCAAAGTAATGTCTCCCAGCATCTGTTCCACAAAAGATTTAACCAGGGTAAGCCCAATTCCATGACCGGGGGAATACCTGCTTTCATTTTTGGACCGGAAAAAACTATCAAAAATAAATGGCTGTTCGCTTTTTGGAATGCCAATGCCGTCATCCTTAAGTATTATGGAAATGGTATTCTTTTTTTCTTCCAGAATCAGAGCCACCTGTCCGTTTTCAGGCGTATATTTGATGGCATTGGAGAGCAAATTGTACAGGATATGTTCTGTTTTCTCTCTGTCCAGCCAGATTTGATTTTCTTTTAAAAAATTGAATAGTTGGAGATTAATGTTTTTTTTCTTTGCCAATGCTTCAAATCCAGAGAGAATTTCCTGGCAGAATTCCACCAGTTTAAATCCGGATATATTTAAAGAAGATTTTTGCTGATCATTTTTCCGGATTTCAATGAGTTGATTTACCATTCGGAGCAAACGCTGGGCATTTCCTTTAATCACACCAATAGATTTCTGCTGGATTTTGTTCCCCTTCCCTGCATGTATGAGCATATCCAGATGCCCCAATATCAAAGTAAGAGGCGTTCGGAATTCGTGGGAAATAGTGGTGAAAATATTAAGCTTGGCCTGGTCAGTTTCATGAAGTTTTTGCGTGATACTCACCATTTCATCTTTCTGTTTTACAATCCGTTTATTCTGATCTTTGAGTCTGGCCGTCTGAATTTCTACCTGGTTTTTTAGGTAGACATTCAATTTTTTAATTTGAGAAAGTCGATAATAATAGAAAGAAATAAGCATCACGATCACCACACCTGCAAGCAGTATTCTGAACCATGTTTCTTCCCAAAAAGGGGGCGTAATCGTAATTACCAATTGTTTTTCAACTTTTCCCCATTCTCCATCGGACAAAGAAGTATTAATTTTCAGGGTATAAACTCCCGGGGGCACGTTGGTAAAGGCAGCAGACCTGTTTTCATTATTGGCATAAATCCATCGGTCATCATACCCCTGCAGCATGTATCGGTATTTCAGCTCATTGGGAATAAGCACTGGCTGGGCATTAAATCCGAATGAAAAAGTATTGGTTTTATAATTGAGTTGAAGGGAATCAATTTTGTATAAAGGCTTGTCCAATAAAACTTCCCCTTCATAAGTACCATCTGGTTTGACTTCCTCATTAAATATCCTGAAGGTGTGGATAAAAGCCTGGGGAATAAAAGCGGGTTCATTAAAGTTTTTGGGATCAAGAGACACGAACCCGTGATAACCACCAAAATATAATTTTCCATCTTTCCCTTTCACAAAAGCATCATCCATGAAATAGAAATCAGGGAGATAAGATTTGATTTCCAGAGTAGAAACATTTATCCGGTTGAGACCTTTACTTGTACTCACCCAGACATTCCCTAAATCATCAGGGAGAATGCCATAAATTACATTTTCTGATAAACCATTTTTTTCGTAAAGATGGACAGTTGTACGCTCTTTTAAATCGATGATATTGAGACCATTATGTGTTCCAATCCATAATTTGTCAGGTGTTTTGGCCAGGCAATAAACTTTGTCGTTGGTAATCTGAATTTCAGTTGTAGAAGTAGAAAAATGATTAATTTCTTCTCTTGTATCAGGATTGATACAAAAAACGCCATTATTATCGGAGGCTATCCAGAGGAATCCTTCATCATCCATTTCCAAATCCCTGATATTATTGCCCAATTTCTTTCTAACAATGGTTTGAGATTGTTGGGATTTAAGATTGAAACGGGTTATTCCATTTCCTCCCAGGTACAATTCGCCTTTTTTAAATTCTTTGATTACCCTGTAACCTGTCAGGTCTGGTAATTTAAATCTGGTAGTGGCATCTATTGACTGGCCACTAATTTCATTAAATATGAATATGCCGTTCAGACTTCCATACCAGATGCTTTCCTCAGAATCCCTGAATATGGACCTGATTTCATTTACATTTTCGGAGTCTTTTTGCTCTAGTGGGATAAAATATGACTTACTCTCGGAATCTGTAATTTTTCCCAGGCCGGAATGGTCAAAACCCACCATAATTTCCCTATTTTCCAAAGGATAAATAGCTCTTACCGGATCGGTATAATCTTCTTCGAATTTCTGTGGGATATAATGAAATTTAAATCTGTTTCTACTTTTACTATAGACATTCACCCCGGTTTTCAGGGTAACAATCCAGGTATTATTTATCTTGTCCTGAAATAAAAATGAAGGTAACTCTCCTACCAGGCTTCCTTTTTTATTGGCATCCACTTCATGACTGGAAAAAATATATTTTCCATCCAGGCTGGTGACGCTGAAAAGTTTTTCATCGGCAATAATCCAGAATTTTTCTCTATCAAAAGAGATTTGTGAAATAGCGCTTTCATCTACTTTCCCCCCGCTTAAACCTGAAATATTAAAATACTTTTTCTTCTCAGTATGATTAAATTTTTGGGAAAAGCACCCGTCTTTAGTGACATATATAATTTCATCTCCCAAAGAGGTACAGGCGAAAGTTTTATTTGGAATCACAAAGTTTTCTGGTTTCACATCACCCAGTCCATTTATTGAGATATCATAAAACTGAATTTTTCCTGTGCTTCTGATCCCTACAATAGAAGGTGTTACCTGAATCAGCTCCATATTGCTAGAAATAGAATCTATAAGGGTATAAGTTCGGGTAACAGGATTAAATTCCGCAAGTGCATTTCTATAATTGAGCAGTAGGTTTCCATTAGGTTCTTCCAGCATTTGGAAAATAGTATTCCTTTGAGGCAGAAGGGAATCCGGATAAATGATGAACTGCTCTTTTTCGGCATTGTAATAATTAAGATCACCGAGGTTGGACAGGGCCCAGATATTTCCATTTTTTCCTGCAGCCAGAAGTGCTATAAAATTACTACTTATAGCATTGTTAGTACCTGGTTCGGGTTTGTATACTTTAAAATCATGACCGTCAAAACGATTTAGGCCATTGATGGTTCCGAACCAGATATAGCCCAGATCATCCTGTACAATACTGTGAATGAAATTTTCTGACAAACCATTGGCAGTACTGTAATGATAGAAAAAAATATGATCTGCCTTTAGAGGGAAGACAGAGCAGAAGAAAAGAAGAAATATAATAAGTCTGGAAATCATTAAAATAAATCTGGGAATAGTCAAAAATAAGAGATAAATTCCAACTAGACACAAATCCATCTGTTTTTGCAACAAATCAGACCCCATCCTCTATTGATGCTGCTTAGCTTTGGAAAATAAACATTGTTTTAAATTAATTCATTCTAAATTTTATAATCAGACTGGAAATGGAAAAAAGGAGAATTATAGCATTTATTCTAATCGGGATACTTCATGCTATTTGTGTAACGGCCAATGATGGAGATTGGAAACCGCTTTTTAATGGTAAAAATTTTAAAGGTTGGAAAGTACTGAACGGCACCGCAGAGTATACTATTGACAATGGTGAAATTGTAGGGACTTCAGCGATGAATACCCCAAATACCTTTTTAACTACAAAGACGCATTACGGAGATTTCATTTTGGAATACGAAATGAAAATGGACAGAGGATTGAATTCTGGTGTGCAAATCAGAAGCAACAGTATTCCTGAATATAAAGATGGAAGGGTTCATGGCTATCAGGTAGAATGTGATGATTCTGAAAGAAGATGGGCAGGAGGAATTTATGACGAAGCCAGAAGAGGATGGCTTTATCCTTTGGAATACAATCAGGATGCGAAAAAGGCTTTCAAAAACGGGGAGTGGAATAAATACAGAGTGGAAGCAGTTGGGAATTCAATCAGAACCTGGATAAATGGTATTCCCTGCTCTAATCTGGTAGTAGATTTTACAGCTTCAGGATTTATCGGTTTACAGGTGCATTCTATTCACGATGAAAAACATGCAGGGAAAACGATCCGATGGAAAAACATCAGAATCAAAACTGAAAACCTGGAAAGTGACAGGAAGCAGATGGAAGGCATCAGGGAAGTAAGTTACCTGAACAATCAATTGACGGAAACTGAAAAAGCAGAGGGATGGAAACTATTATGGGATGGCGAAACTACCAATGGGTGGAGAGGTGCTAAAGATGATAATTTCCCCTCAGTTGGCTGGGAAATTAAAGATGGGATGCTTTCAGTGATCAAAGGAGGAGGAAAAGAATCTGCAAATGGTGGTGATATTATCACTAAAGATAAGTACAAAAGCTTTATCCTTGAGGTAGATTTTAAATTAAGTGAAGGAGGAAATAGTGGAATTAAATACCTTGTGGATCCCGGATTGAATAAAGGATCAGGTTCGGCTATTGGTCCGGAATTCCAGATTTTGGATGATAAAAAACATCCAGATGCTAAAAAAGGAGTGGAAGGTTACAGAACACTTGCATCTCTTTATGACCTGATTCCTGCAGATGGAAGAATTTTTAATCCTAATTTGAAACAAAAAAGATTTAATGGAATTGGATCATGGAACAGAGCTAGAATTGAAGTGAGGGGAAACCAAGTTCAGCACTTCCTGAATGGTGTAAAAGTATTGGAATATGAAAGAGGTACCCAACAATGGAAAGCGCTTGTAGGCTATAGTAAATATGCCAAGTGGCCAAACTTTGGGGAATTAGAAGAAGGACATATTTTATTGCAGGATCACGGTGATAAAGTTGACTTTAGAAATGTAAAAATCAAGACACTTTAAAAAAATAATTCATAAGTTTATTGACGTACAGGTTATCACCGACTTCAATAACTAATTTTCACGAATATGAAAAAAATGAAAAGTAAAAATTCAAGAAGGGCATTTATTAAAAATACAGCCCTGGCTTCGTCTGCAATTTCTGTAGGGCTTGTAGGTGGAGTTTCAGCAAAAAGTTATAGTAGAATTCTAGGTGCCAATGACAGGGTTACTGTTGCCCAGATAGGTTGTAAGCGAAGAGCTGGTGCTATGAAAGATGCATTCAAAGCGATTAATGATAAGCTCAATATCAAGTATGTTTGTGACATTTATAAGCCACAAATGGAGAAATTTGGTAATGAGATAAAGGAGGAGACCGGACAAACTCCTCAGCACGAAGGAGATATCAGGAAATTATTGGAGGATAAGGAGGTGGATGCCATTTTCAATGCCACTCCTGACCATTGGCATGCTCCGGGTACCTGGCTGGCGCTGGAAGCAGGAAAACATGTTTATGTGGAAAAACCATGTAGCCACAATCCATGGGAAGGAGAATTGCTGGTAGAGTTCCAGAAAAAGTATGGAAAAGTAGTGCAGATGGGTAACCAGCAAAGATCGGCTCAGGAAACTCAGGAAATTATTGCCGAAATTCATAAGGGAGCTATTGGTGAAGCTTACAAAGCGGTTGCCTTTTATAATAACTCAAGAGACAGCATTGGAAAGGCTAAAGCCGTTTCTGTTCCCGAAGGTTTTGACTGGGAATTGTTCCAGGGACCAGCTCCAAGAGCAGAATATTTAGATGTTTATTTTGACTACAACTGGCACTGGTTCTGGCCATATGGCACCGGGGAAACTGGAAATAACTCTGTGCACGAAATAGATATCGCAAGATGGGCATTGCAACTGGATTTCCCGGATACTGTTTCCGTAGATGCCGGAAAATATCATTTCAAAGATGATTCATGGGTGATGTATGATACTATGGAAGCTCGATTCGAATTTGGGAATAAAACCATTGTATGGGATGGAAAATGCAGAAATAACTACCCTACTTATGGTCCGGGCAGAGGAACTATCATTTATGGTTCTGAAGGAAGTGTGTTTGTAGACAGAAATGGCTATAAAATGTATGACAGAGGCGGAAAATTAGTGAAGGAAGCCGATGCTGCTGTAAAAAGCTCTACTACTGGCTTAGGTGGTGGGGGTAATGCAACCAATGTCCACGTGAATAATTTCATTGAAACCATTAAAGGAACAACTAAGCAAAACTCTCCAATTGATGAAGGTGCAAAAAGTACATTGCTTGGGCATTTAGCTAATATTGCTTACAGGGCAGATTCGGTAATTAAATGTGATCCTAAAACCGGACAACTATTAGATAAAAAATTGATGAAAACCTACTGGAAAAGACAATACGAGCCAGGATGGGAACCTAAGTTATAATAATTACATATTACATGTTTTTTGTTTTTGGAAAGCAGTGACCAGTTTTGGTTACTGCTTTTTAGTTTTTCATCAATTCTGAAATTTCCTGTTCCGTCAGGTTAAACTGAGTCTCAATAGAATATTCATTCAATTTTTTCTGGTTTAGTAAAAAGAGGGTTTTATCACCATCAGTTTTTATTAATTCTTTTTTAGTAGTTAATCCTAATGCCAGTCCCAAAGCCGTAGAGGCAATGCCAATGCCTGTACCATAAAGATACATTTTATCCTCTTTGGAATATGATAAAAAACCTGGGTCATCATCTCCTTCAATTAAAGCTACTAATACCCCAGTTCCTACTCCAATTGCCATTCCCGTAAAGAGACTTTTAATTACTGCGTCTCGTCTCCTAATTTTAATTGATTTGATATTTTGAGAGGGAACAATTCTTATTCCCGAAATATTGATAGGATGATGATAGTTTTTTTTAGTTTTCTTAGCTCGCTCAGCCAGAATAAGGGTATCTTGCCGGACAGCCAGTAAAAAACCAATATCTTTTTTCCCCACATAAGTTTTGAGGAAAGTTTCATAAATTTTAGGCGTCATTTCTTCTTGACCAACTGAAAAATTAGCCAAAGACAGAAACAAAATGAAATAAATTAATTTGATAAGAGATTCCATTGCCAAGCATAATAGTGCCGACAATGTAACATATTTTTTAGGAAAAAAAATCTAATCTTTTATTGCAAATTGAATTAAAAAAATAAGGGAGGAAAGGTGAAAGGAGTAATAATGGAATAACAATAAAAAACCCCCCAAAAAATAATTTATCGGGGGGTTTCAGTAATTATTTTTTCTTGTTCTCTAGAACTTCTTTTCTTACGTCCTGAGCTAGAACTTTGATCTCTTGCATAGCTTTTCTAACTCTGGTTCCAGCTGCGCCATTTCCTTGGTTAAAAAATTTCTCTGCGTCTTTTTCTGCGTTTAAAACGATTTCTTTGATTTGATTAAATTTTTCCATTATCTGTTTTTTTTAATTCCGAATGATGCGAAGATATATTTATGTTTAGATATTTACCAACAATTTTCGCAATTCATTTCAAAAAAAGCTGATTTTTTTGATTTTTTTGACATTATCAGCCGTTTCAACGCATTTATAGTACAATTTTTTAGATTTTTCTTAGTTTCCCCCAACTTTTTATTTGACCTTCACCCCCACTCCATCTGCTATGAAGCCACCTCCTTCGGTCTTTAAATTATAAACTTTTGTTACTTTTTGCCCATTTTTAAGTATATGGAAAACCTGATATTTCATTAATTTCTGATCATTTTGGGACCAGTAAAAAATCTCATCACCACTTTTAATTTTTCCCAAAGGCTTAATTCCATCAGTGGTAATAACCGGATGATTTAAAGTAGCTCTAAGTTCAAAAATTTCAGATAAATGGACTGAAGAAGAACTCATCAAATGGTGTGGGAGAAAATACAAAGTTCCAATCTGAATTTCCACTCTTTGATGAATATCAATTCCGGTGATTTTAGTGGTGGTTACTTCTTTTAATTTCCTATCCAACATTAAAACTTCCTCTCCAATATTCACCTTATCAATGGTTTTCTGGCTTCCATCAGCCATGGTAACCAGAGCAGTTTCGGGAAAACAGTATTCATATTCTTCTTCGGCACTTACTTCAGCAGCCTCCATTCCATTTTCCATAGCGTAAAGCAGGTTTGATAATTCTTTGGAAAAAGCAAATGCTACAGTAGGCAATAATCCGGCTTCCTCTTCTCCCCTATATTTCAATTCGTCAATAAATAATCCCCAGCAGGCTTTGTCAGCCCCAACACCCGGAATACAAATATTGTAGGTTTTACCATCATCAGCATTAGAATAGATCGCCAGGAAACCAATGGTATTCATCTCTTCCGTTTCATAGACATTATACAGATAAACCTTCCGTTCTTTCCCATCTGCAAAATTAAAAGCGTATGGCTTTTTCAATTCATACCTGTCCAGTACATAACCCTCATCAAACTTCACATAAGTATCCTTTTCCAGGTTTTTAATTTTAAGGGTTTTGATTGTTTTGAAATCCTCCTCAGTCATGCCCTTGGTTGTCCCTTCATCCTGGGCCTGAATCAACATGGGAAAAAGGAAAAAAATTGCCGCAGTCGTCCAGTATTTGATTTTTAAATATTTGAATATCATGATTATATGTTTATGTATTAATTAATTGGGTAAAATTTAATTTATCGGGTTGAGGCCGAAGTTATTTATGAGGGAATTGAAAATGCTCCATATAAAATAATGCTGCTACTTAACCTTTAACTACCCTGTCCTGAATATTTTCCACTACCCTTTGAGCCGATTCGAAAGCACCAGCCATCCAGGCGGTGAGGTAAGTGGTATGTTCCCCTGCAAAATAGAAATTTCCATCGGGTTTTAATAATGTCTGAAAATGATTGTTTCTGCTTTCTTCGGAATAATTGGCCCAGCCTCCTAAGCTATAGGGGATTTTATGCCAGGCAAGTGAAAAAGCATTATCGAACTCTGCTTGATATTGAGGATGGATTTTTCCTCCCTGATCCAGGGCGAGTTTTTCCCTTTCTTTTAAGGAAAGATCCCCCACTTTCTCTGCCAGCCGGTTAAAATTATAATAGCCTTTCAATACCCCTGTTTTTGCCAGAAAATCTGAGGAAGGATAAAAAATCTGGGTGATATCCATATTGGTTTTGGTGATGCCTCCAAAAATTTTATCATCTTCTTCCCAGAACCTGCGCTTAAACTGGATGCCAATTTTTCCGGTTTTCATATACTCAATTTCCGAAATAGCGGCTTTTACCGGCTCAGAAAAATCATTGGGAATATCCTTTAATACAGGTAGGGGAATAGTGCAAATACAAAAGTCTGCCTTTAGCTTTTTGGCTTTTCCCTGAGCATCCAGATATTCAATGTTTACACCCTTTTCAGTTTTCCTGATAGCCTGAACAACAGCATTCAATTGAATAATATCTTCTAATCTGGAAGCAAATGCTTTGGGCAAAGTATCTGTACCACCAACTACCTGTAATAAAGTAGGTTGTTGATGATAAGTATATTCCCCCACATTATGAAAAGCGGGATGGGTAAACCCGGAATATAAAATTTCCCGCAATAAATATGGATCTGCATAAATAGGTTTGCCCGTAGCTCCCTTTGCCAGGGGATAGCCTCTTCTTTCCGAACCTTTGTAGAACATATCCGGAGATAAATCTCCTTCGGCTCTTAAATAGGCCAATAACTTCTCCACATCTTTGGGAGACATGGGAAGGTCCAATGATTTTTGATCAATGGCTTTGGCCAGAAGTTCGCAGGTATATCCACGGAAATCCGATTTAATTTCCCGCATGCGAATGCTTTTATTGTTCAGAGGGCCTCTCCCTTTGCTGTAGAAATAAGCCGCATCATTCACATTGTTGAAAATCTCCAGTTTTATTCCGAGTTCTTTGCAGTATTTCAGAGAAATTTCGTGGTGATGGGGGATTCTTGCTGCTCCGGCATTCAGGTAATTGCCATTGGTAAATTTGCAAATCTGTTCCTGCCCATCCACTTCTGTTTCCCGTGAACCTTCTCTAAGTGTCCAGACCCGACCTCCTACCCTGTCTCTGGCTTCCAGAATGGTACAATCGTAGCCCAGTTTTCCCAATTCATATGCGGCAGTCATTCCGGCCAGACCAGCCCCTAAAATAATCACTTTTTTGCCCTTAGCTTTGGGACTATTCTCTACATTCAGACCTTTGGCGGGACCAGCTTTTATCAATCCCAGGGCAAATAAAGTGGCATATCCGGCTCCTCCAACCACGGAAGATTTATTGATAAATTCCCTTCGGGTAATTCCTTTCATGTTGTTTGTTTATAGGATAAAGTTTCAGTTAAAAATAATCGATCAAGTTTAAAAATATCAGTAATTCCCAATGTGATAAACATGGGCTTGTCCAACAGGGTCTGTGCTTGTTTAACCCAGAGTCCTTTCCGCTTCAGAAGCTCGATTTACACAAGGTCTTTACTGAAGACTTTGCTGGGTCAAAGCGTTTTTTGGGTACATGGGGAATTGCGGTAAATATATTCTATTTTGCTGCATTGGAAAAGATTAAAAAATGAAGATTTAATCCAGCATCACAAATACTGGATTTTTGGCTGTTGAAATTTAAATGCTTCTGAGTTTGGTTTTCAGTTACAAACTGAAAATTATATAAAGGCTTAAGTTTCAAACTTAAGCCAGGGAAAAAGTACTTGAAATGAATTATGGTTATTTTTGCAAATCCCAAAGCATAATTTTATGAAAATTCTTCAAATAGCCCTAATTATTGGAATTTCCTATTCCTGCTTGGATTCAAAAAGACGAAAAAAAGCGATTGTAAAAGAAAAGATGGAATTTATTAATCAATCTCTTCACAATCAAAAGGCCACTTATGATAGGTCTGAATTATTAAATTTTATAGAAAATTTTAATGATGAGTTACTTTCACAGAAAGCAATTAAAATTTATGATTTTACCTCTGAAACCTTAGAGTATTTAGAAAACTTTAAGTCAGAATTAATCGAATATGCTGGAGGTTATGATAGTTTGGGAAGGATTTTAAATACATTTGAAGTTGAAAAACAAATGGAATTTACCATAGGAAAAAATGAAGATGGAGAAGGATATAATCTTATGAAGAATCTGGAGAAATTTACAGAAAGTGTGAATCATTTGGATTCTACCTTTAATTATAAATTAGTATATCATGGGAATGAATTTGAAGTTTTGTCAAATAGCGAGGCGGAAAAGGCAGATTTCGTGTCACTAAATTTTGAAAATACGCCATTAGTTACTGCTCTTGCTATTATTAGTCAATTTGAAACTCAGGTTAAATTAATTGAATCAGATGCTATTTCCAGACTAAAAAAATTGGATAAGTAAACTTTCTCTAGTTTCAGTTTGTAACTGAAACTCCTTAATAAAATGAAGTTTACAACTTCACAAAGCAAAAAACCATTATTCATCTAACTTCTTGATTTCCTGATCCGGATTGTAGTCCTCAGGGAGCTTTCCTGTGTTTTGTTTGAGAAGTTTCCTTACATCTTCATGGTTGTGCTGATGGGTTTTGGAAATATTTTCTAAATCTGAAATCTGATTTTCTTCCAGAATTTCCTTTGACATTTCCACTGCAAAACTTCTGGCAGTTAACAAAATATTGGGTAAAACTTCATCAGGCAGGGGTTCCCCATTGAAAAGTACTTTTCTACCCTCATAATCTACCTGCACATAGTTTTCCTCTGAGTGTCCTTTTCCCAAAATATAATCTTTGAAAGCGGCTTTCACGGCTTCCAGCTTCTGCCAGTATTCCATCCGCTGGTTTTGCTGGATATTTTTTAGCGTTTCTTCTGCTTTTATGAAATATCTTCTCGCTTCCCGTCCCCTGTCATTATTTTCCACCATGGAAAGCTCCTTAGCCATATTGAGGGATAGGGCGTAATCTATACTTTCCTGCTTTCCTCCAGGGGTGTCTAAAATTTTAGATACCCTTTGGTAATCTTTATTTTCAGTGAATTCGTACTTTTTCACCCGGTTGCGGAACCAGTCCGCAAACTTGCTTTTGGCTCCCAAAAAAGCATGTAATTCCTTCGCTGATACTACATTTCCCTGATAGATTTTTATCAATTCCATAGCTTCTTTTTTTACCAAGATAAGGCTTATTCGGGGAAAATGTTAAATCCTTTACCTTTTCAGTAATTTTTTAGAAAAAGTTCTCCTAATTTTAGACAGTAAACCACATTATTGAACAACTATAAAATAACAAACACTTGCAAACACTTCGCTATTTACCGACCTTGTTGGCATTGCTATGCCTTTTTTCAGGATGTAAAACCTATAAAGTCCGGAAATCACTTGATAAAAAACTGGTGAAAAATGAAAAACTGAAACACAATTTTAGTGGCCTGGCTGTGTATGATGCCACCAGTGAAAAAATGATTTATGAACACAATGCCGAAAGGTATTTTATCCCCGCATCAAATACTAAAATTTATACTTTTTATACTGCCCTGAATAGTCTGGGAGATTCAGTACCGGGAATCGAGTATATCATTCAAAATGATACCCTTACTTTTTGGGCAACCGGAGCTCCGGATTTACTCAATACTTATTTTGAAAAGGACTACGACCGGGTATTTGAATTTCTAAAATCCCGAAAGGAAGTTTTGGTATTTGCTGAAAGGCCATATGAAGATCCTGCCAGCGGATATGGTTGGGCCTGGGATGATTATAGTTCTTATTATTCTGCAGAAAGAAGTGCTTTTCCGATTTATGGCAATGTAGTTCATTTTGAAAAGGACAGCGGAAGTGCTCTGCTAACAGTCATTCCCTCACTTATGGGTGATTCCCTTGTGTTGGGAAAGCCGGGGAAATATCCTTATGTAAAGCGGAAAAGGTTTGCCAATCAGTTTCAGTATTACTTTGCAGATAGTGATGCCTATAACAATGAAATTCCTATGATTACGGATTCCAGACTGGCTATAGATTTATTAAAAGATACCCTGCAAAAGGAAATTGGCTTTACCCAGTTTGATTCGACTCTGTTAACTTTTCCTGTAAAAACAATTTACAGTATTCCCACCGATACTTTATTGCTTAGGATGATGCGACCTAGTGATAATTTCCTGGCAGAGCAAACCATTATTTTGTCCAGTCATGTAAGACTTGGTAAGTTAACCACTGGGGAAATGATTCAGTTTGCTTTGGATTCTCTACTCCCCGATCTTCCTGACAGGCCTCGTTGGGTGGATGGTTCCGGGCTTTCCAGATATAATTTATTTACGCCCAGAAATACAGTTCATGTGTTCCACAAACTATATCATCAGCTAGAAGAAAATCGGCTATTCAACATGCTGGCAGCAGGTGGGGAGTCTGGTACACTTAAATACTGGTATGGAGCAGAAAAACCATATATTTTCGGAAAAACCGGGACTTTATCCAATAACCATAGTGTAAGCGGTTACCTGAAAACCAAATCCGGCAAAACATTGATTTTTAGCTTTATGCATAATAATTATATGGTATACAGCAGCGCAATCAAGCGGGAAATGGAGAAGATTTTTGTGTATTTAAGAGATCATTATTAGCTGTAGAGTTGGTGTTACCAGGTTTAGCTTTACTGCACAAGTAGCACCAACTTTTCCATCAAATCACCATTTTCATCACGTTTTCACTGCACAACCAGCACCAACTTTTGGGGAATTTTAAGTACAATCTTTTAAAATGATCTGTTTCCGGGAAAGAAGACTCTTTTTCCCGTGTTCCCTCCGTGTAGAAAAAATCACAATGCTCAATGATTTTTTGCCTGAAATTATGATAGTCAATAGAAAAGAAACACAAGGAAGAGGCTCAACAAAAATGGGAATCAGCATTGTCTGCTAATTCCCATTGAAGATAGTTTTAATAATTGTTGTTGTAATTTAATGTAGTTGTTGTAAATAAAAATTTGTGTTCATTTTATGTGGTGATGTGTTAAGCCACCACTGTTGTTTGGTTGTTCAAAAAGAGGGCAAAATCTATAAACTTTCCTATGAATTTATTTGAGTTGTTTTCCTCTGTTTTGATAAGGCAAACATATAACTGAAATATTTACCAAACAATACCTTGGGTAAAAAAATATCCATTTTTTTCAATTATTATAAAATTTACTTAATTAGTGGGTAAAATATTTACGTAAAAAATATAAATTTACGTAATAAATGTATTTATAGGGTAAAATTTAAACTCATATGAATCTATTAATCACATTTGAAGCAAGAAATGGTAAAAATCTACCCCTTAATTATCAAATTGCCATCAGTAAATGGTTGAAAGAGGGTATTGGGTTATCTGAAAACTTTACCTTTTCAAATATTTTGTTGGAAAGTACTTTAATGAAAGCTACACCAGTGAATATTAATTTAATGTCAAGGCATTTGAGTATTCAGGCCAGTTTATTCCATCAGAATCTTGATTTGGAATCCATTAAAAATACGCTCGCACCCCAGGAAATTCATTTGAACGAAACCAATACCACCCTGAGCTTAAAGGAAATTACCCCACTTCCTGAGTTTTCAGTGGATGGTAAGGTACAATTGGTAGGATTATCTCCAATAATCATTACCCAATCTGAAAAAAAGAAAAAAGGGAAGTTAGTTAGATACATTGCACCGGATCATCCGGATTATGCCCACTTGTTCTTTAAATCCTTAATAAGGAGGTATGCTCAAAATGAATTGGAAAATGGAAGAAAGTTTTATTACAATGCTAAATCAATTGCTTCCATGAAACTGAATGTTTTGGGGAAAATACCAAAAAAGAAAAGTATTCAGGCGTTAGGTCCGGGAGAAAAAATTTCGGGATATCAATTTGAATTTGAAATAGAGGCACCTTCTGAATTGGTAAAATTTGGACTAAAAGCCGGTTTTGGAGAGTTCAACCAATTGGGATTTGGTTGTTGTGCAGTGGCTTAGTTCATTGGATAGTCTCTGGAAAAGAATCCTTTCCGCTTATTTAAGTCAGGGAAGGATTCTTTTTTTCGCACTGTTTTTTAGTGGCTATTTAACTGGTTTCACAAGATGCATACACCAGTAAAACTTTGCCTGTGCTCCCTGCAATTTAATTGTTGATGAAGGGTTTAATTAATATTTATAAAGCAATTTATTTGTCGGCAAACCCTTTTGATTTACGAATGATTAAGCACCTAATTACCACAATTTTTCTTTGTTTATATTCAATAGTTGGAATTTCGGATAACATCGGATTAACGTTTAAGCATCTTTCCAAGAACGATGGCTTATCTGCCAATGAAATTTTAACCATTTATCAGGACAGTGATGGCTTTACCTGGATAGGAACCGTGGATGGATTGAATAAATATGATGGCTATGACTTTCAGGTTTTCAGAAATATAAATGGGGATTCATCCAGCATCATTAATAATGTAGTCAGGAGTATTATTGAAGATCCTGATGAAAACATACTTTGGATTGGAACTGCTGAAGGGCTTACAAAATTTCGAAAAGATACTCAAAGTTTTGAACCTTCCTCTATAATAAATGAAGGAATTTCCTCCCTGTTTGTGGACAGTTCACATAACCTTTGGATTTGCACTGATAATGGAAATGTATTTTTAAAAGAAAGAGGCAAGCTTTCCATAGCAATTTATGAACCTTTAAAGGATTATAATCTGAACAAAATCCTTGTGGATAGTAAAGGAAATTTTTGGGTAACCGAAGCCAGGCGAATGGGACTTTTCGATCCGCATACGGGTAAAATAAATTACCTGATAGAAGAAATAAAAGTTGATCATTTAATAGAAAGTGCCGAAGGGCATATTTGGGTTGGGGCCAAGCATGAAGGGTTATACAAAATTGAAAATGGAAATACCCAAAAAATTACCCGATATGGGAAAAAGGAAGGCTATTTTATTGCAGATAATATTTCAGGAATAGTGGAAATCAGCCCTGGAAAATATTGGGTAGCGATTCGAGATGGGGGCCTTTATTTGCTTGATGAGCAAAACAATACCTGTGAAGGCTATTTTTACGATATTCATAATCCAAATGGACTTAGTACAAATGCGATTACCTCAATCTATAGGGATAATTTGGGTAACCTCTGGCTCGGTACTTTTAATAAAGGGATTAATTTTCTGGACCATTGGAAGAAAGCTTTTGTGCATTACAAATTCAATTTTAAAGCCAATGGACTACCCAATAACAATATTAGAAGCATTTATCAGGATAGAGACGGGGATATCTGGATTGGTACCAAAGAAGGAGGCAGCCTGAGTAAATTTGATCCTTTAACAGGAACATTTATTCATTATTCCCATAAAAAAAATGATTCAAATAGCATTAGTGATGATTTTATTCTTTCCATTCACGATGCCCATCCCGGTTACCTGTGGGTAGGAACGCTCAAAGGAGGATTGAATCTATTCAATAAATCAACAGGGAAATTTATCCATTTTAAAACTGATAAATATAATCCTCAAAGCATTGTTCAAAATGCAATTTACAGCCTAATAAGGGATAGAGAAAACCAGCTGTGGATAGGCACCGGCTGGAAAGGACTTGATTTGTTAAAAACAGAAAAAGGGCCTTTTTTGCATTTACCCTCCGATCCTAAAATTGATGGTAGCCTGCCACATAAAGGCATAAGAGCTATTTTTGAAACAAAGGATCATCAGATTTGGATCGGCACTAAGAAGGGGCTCTCGGTGTATGAGTCAACAACCGGGACTTTTAAAACTTATAAGTCCAATCCAAAAGATGTTTATAGTATCGGAAATGAAAACATTATCTGTTTATATGAAGATTCCAGGGGTAATTTCTGGGTAGGTACACAAAACGGTTTATTCCTGATGGACCGCAAAACAGAAAAGTTTATCGGAATTTCTGAAGATGATGGATTGCCCAGTAACACCATTATTGGAATTTTGGAAGATGACCATGGGAATTTATGGCTCTCAACTTCAAATGGAATATCAAAATTTACACCCTCTACCCATTTCAATTTCAATGAGTTATCAGAGAATTTAGAAAAAGGAACATTTAGAAATTTTGGTCTGAATGATGGTTTACAAGGAAATGAATTTGAACAGAATGCTTTTTTCAGGTTAAAAGATGGAAGAATGCTGTTTGGTGGTGGAAACGGGTTTAATATATTTCATCCCGATAGTATAAAAGATAATCCAAATGTACCGGAAGTAAGATTCACCGACTTCAGAATTTTTAATAAAAAAGTGGAAATTGGAAATGAAAATTCTCCTCTCAATCAGGCCATAGGAAACACTGAAAGTATTACTTTGGCCCATACAGATCACACCCTTACTTTTCATTTTACGGCTTTAAATTATTCTTCTCCAGAGAAAAATCAATATGCATATAAGTTGGATGGACTTGAGGAAGATTGGAATCTGGTGGGTAATCAACGGTTTGCCACTTATACCAACCTGAGCCCTGGTAAATATATTTTTCAGGTAAAAGCCTCTAATAATGATGGCCTATGGAATGAAAAAGGGATTGAGTTAGAAATTACCATTTTACCACCGTGGTGGGAAACCTGGTGGTTTAGAATTACGGTTATATTGCTGGTGGTTGGTCTTGCCCTAACTTATTACAGAAGGAAAACCCTGGCCTTAAAAAGAAGGCAGGAAGAATTGGAAAGACAAGTGGTGGAAAGAACGTCTGAAGTAGTTGCGCAGAAAAATGAGATTCAGGCACAAGCAGAAGAATTGCATCAGCAAGCGGAAGAATTACAAACACAAAGGGATCATCTGGAAGGGGCGAATCAGGCGATTACTCAGAAAAACCAAATGATAACCGATAGTATAAATTATGCGAGCAGAATCCAACAGGCTATTCTACCAAGTGAGGAGATGTTGAATACAACATTTTCTGATCATTTTGTATTGTTTAAACCCAAAGATATTGTTTCAGGAGATTTTTACTGGATGGCTGAAATAGAGGGCAAAACTTTCGTTGCGGCTGTGGATTGTACTGGTCATGGTGTGCCGGGAGCGTTTATGTCATTAATTGGTAGTTCTTTGCTCAATCGCCTTGTGAAAGAACAGCAGGTATTTGCTCCTTCGGTTATCTTACAAAAACTTGATCAGGGGGTTAGGGAGATATTAAAGCAGAAAGATGGTCATTCCCAGGATGGTATGGACATGGCCTTATGTGTTTTGGAAAAAAAGAATGGGGAAATTGAAGTGAAATTTTCCGGAGCCAAAAGTGATTTGTTCTATAAAAAGAAAGGTGATCATAAAATTAAAAGGCTAAAAGGAACAAGGACTTCTATTGGTGGAAGGTTTGACAAAGAGAAGTACTTTCATGAGCACGAGTTTCAGCTTTCTGAAGGTGACCAGATTTACCTGGCAACCGATGGTATAATTGATCAAAGTAATGTGGAGAGACAGAGATTTGGAAGTAAAAAACTGATTGAATCTTTCATTGAAGCACAAAACCTTGAAATGCAGGCACAACTTCATTCACTTGAAAAACACCTTGCGTCTCATCAACAGCAAACTGAACAAAGGGATGATATTACTGTGATTGGCTTAAAAATATAATGTTAAAAAAAACCTTCGGAAGCAGATTCTTATAGCTCCGAAGGTTTTTTTATCAATCTATCAATAACTTCCAGTTTTGCCCAAAATAGGCTTTTACGATAGTGTTTTGGTCAATAGATGACTTATTTTCTGCCAAATTCATAAAATCAGAAAAAATATAAAATTGCAACCAATAACCGAATCTGTATTTTTCATTGAGGCTTTTGGGATACATGTACTGGGCATACCACTTATAGTTTATTCCAGCCTTTGCCGCAGCTTTCATAGCTAGTTGAGCTTGTTCCCAGGTCTGGTTTGCCGATTTCTCAAAAATATCATTAAGGTCTTCCGGTTGCATTTTGCCGGTATTGATTACCTCATATTCGGTATTTATATTAAATTCTTCCAGGTTGAAAGTTTGCTCAAAAATAGTGTCTCCATCCAGATCGTAGCGAATTTGATTAAAGAAACCATCCCCATTGGTATCATCATAGGCAATGGTGGGAAATTTTTCAGGGATTTTTTGAGACCTTACGTAACCGTCTTCGTATAAACCTCCCCATCCCTGATACGACCAGGCATCCTGATCGATTCTCCAATAGCCTTTCTCTGCTCCAAACAGGTGAATTTTTCCATCAAACCCAATGTAAAGATTTCCCTTACCAGAATTATCCAAATCCCATTCTCCCCTATCTCCGGAAGCGTCTGCCTGAGGGTTATTGTCAATTCCACCTTTATTCATCCCAATGATAAAGGGGTCTTTGGGTTGGTAAAACTCCACCCTTTCCCAGCGTTCACAATCATCATCCTCATCGAAAGTCATCCAGGCTTGTTCCCAATTCCCTTTATTATATACCAAATCCCAGGCAGCATCATGACCGGCATAAATCAATTCATCCATTTTCCGCCACCTGCTATCAAAAAATAAGCTATCTGCAGCCGGTAAACCACGCATGTTTTTAAATTGATGCTTTTGATCCGCATAGGAAAAACCTTCTCCTGAGAAGTACAAACTCATGTCAAAGTCAAATTCATTGGAAGGGCCATTATCATTATCCAGGTCAAATCCCATGTAAACATGATCGATCATGGCTGTAGGATAAGCATCCACCTGAGTGGAATCCAAAGATTTTTCCTCCTTGAATTTTCCGCTATCTTCTAACCGGATGGCTATTTCTGAAAGACCATCTTTATCTATATCGTAAAAAAGAAAAGGATTTTCCCAACTGTACCTCAGGTCATCGTATCTGTAGCTCTGAATATGTGCTTTTTGAAACAAAGTCTGGCCATGGTAATCTTCATAAAAATTGGAGGCCCCATAATGTGACCAGGCCTTTAAAACAAGGTCTTTCCAGTTGATATAGTGAAAGGTATCATCATTTTCCTCATCCACAATCCACATATAATTACTCGACCATTCCCAAAAATTGGTGGTGCCAGATTCCTTATTCTCCACAATCACCTGCATGTCAGCAGCGCCATCTCCATCGTGATCTACCCAGTCGAGGCTTAAATCTCCGGGACCGGCATAAACCCCATCTCTGTTTCGGTCTATAATCAGGCAATCATTATCCATGTCGCCTTCCAAATCACCGTTTTTCATATCATCATCATCATCAATCCAAATGAGAGGAATGGAATCCGAAAGTGAGGAATATATCAGGTCAGGGTCTCCATCCTTATCCAGATCAATGTATTTTAATTCATTAGAAAAATCAGGTTTGAAAGATCGGATAAAGGAATTTTGAATATCAAACGTCTGGGCATGGGAAAAGGTAGAAATAGACAGAAATGCGAAAAGAATTGTAATTTTTTTCATTCAGTTAGACTAATAGTATCAGAAAAATTTATGTATCTCAAAATTATTTCTTTGAGATTAAAAAGGACATAAAAATCCGATCTTATTAGCAATAATACTCGAAAACAGAAAAAATATACCGGAGATAAACGAATGTTTTAAATCCGGTATACCAAATCTGTTTTAAGTAACTGGAATTGTTAATTTAAGTATTTTCAACGAAGCTTCAGCCACATTTTAGTGGTAAAAGAGACAGGAAAAATACCAGGTTTTTATGGTTTTCTATCCTACCACCTCTTTAAAAGCTTCGGCAAATAGTTCTAATTCTTCCATTTTGCCTATGCTTACCCTACACCAGTGCTGTTTGGCAAATTTCCATTTTCTCACTCCTATTCCTTTTTCAAACATAGCTTTCTGGAATTGATCTCCGTGCATTCTAAGTGGAAAAAGGATAAAGTTGGTACTTGATGGCACGTATTCGTAGTCCATTTCCTCTAGTACTTTGTAAACAAAAGCTTTTCCTTCATTTGTTTTATCCACACAGGATTGAATAAATGCTTTATCCTGATAACTGGACATAGCTCCGGCAATTGCCAGTCCCGAAAGGGAAGAGGTAGAAAACTGTTTGGAAATGGTGGAAGAATATTTCATGATTTTATCCAACAATTCCTGCTGGCCTAGAATATAACCCATACGAATGCCGGCAAAACCATGAACTTTGGAAAATGTTCTGGCCACCAGGATATTATACCCTTCTTTGATTAAAGAAGCCATACTCTGTTTACCTGGGTCATCCACATAGTCGATATAGGCTTCATCTACCAATACAGTAGTTTTTTTGGACACTTCTTTACAGAATGAGGTAAGCTGATCAGTATCTACCACTGTTCCGTTAGGGTTTGCCGGATTACAAATATAAACCAAGGGTGTATCCTCTGTAACTTTAGCTGCCATGGCATCCAAATTATGCTTATTCTCTTTAGTTACCGGAACACCTTCCCAGTCCATTCCATGCTCAGCTGCAGAAATCATCAACCAATCGTAAGGTGGATCGGCACAAATTATTTTTCCCTTATTCTTTCCAGCTATTGCCAGATAATAAGCTACAGAGGTAAGTAGTTCAGTAGAGCCCGCCCCTAATAATATATTATCTTTGGTCAGTCCAAAACTTCCGGCAATCAGATCAGACAATTCTCCTGCACCAAAGAATGAATATTGATAGCCAATATCCATGGCTTTTACCATTTCATCTTTCGCTTTCTGGGAGGGACCAAAGGGATTTTCGTTGGCTAATAACCTTGCTTTAAGTTTGGGGAAATCATTAATGATTTTTGCTTCCTCAGCTAATTGGGAAAGCTGGAGACGGGATTTACTTCCTTGAGGTGTTTTTGCCAAAAGTGCTTCCCATTGGGAAGGGAGCAGCCCTAACCCTGCAGATAACATGGCTCCATTGCGTAGCCAGTTTCTTCTTGATATATGGTGTTTCATCATTGAATTGTTGTTTCAGGTGATTCGGATTTGTAATTGTGATTTTCAAGTTATAAAAAAAAGACTGGTATCCAAAGGTAATTTCCACCACAGTTCATATCTTTCCATATTCGGAAAATCTTCTCTTTATTTTAGCAAATGAATAATATTGATTTTTTAATTCGGCAAACCAGACATACTTATATGTGGTTTGATAACTTTTTGGAAAGTATTCCCCGGGAAAAATGGTTTGAAACACCACCAGTTGTGGAGACGAATGTCATCTGGCAGATAGGTCATATGATTTTAAGTCATCATTTTCATGCTATTCTGGTAATCACAGGCCCTCAGAAGGATATTTTGGATGCAGTTCCCATCAAAACCTACATCAAAGCATTTTCCTTTGAATCTCAGCCTTCAGCGGTAAACAAAGACCTTTCTCCCGATAAATTAATTTCCGACTTAAACCTGGTAAGAAATAAATCATTGGACATCAAAAGTGAGCTAAAACCGGAGAACCTCAATGATGAATTGATGCCCACCAGGGTGAAAATTCCCGAAGTCACCAATAAGGGAGAAGCTTTAACCTGGAATATTCAACATGGCATGTACCACTGTGGTCAGTTGGCATTAATTAAAAGAGTAATCCACGAACGATTTGATTATAGTTTGGTCAATTCCAAACCAAACTAGTTGCTAATCTTCAATCCGACCTCAGACTTTGTACGGGATTCATTAAAGCGGATTTTATGGTTTGGAAACTTACGGTCACTAGCGTGATGATCATCGCTCCCAAACTACTCAGACCAAATATCCACCAGGAAATATGAATGCGGTATTCGTAGGATTGCAACCAGTTATCCATAGCATAATAGGCTATAGGAATGGCTATAAAGCAGGAAATTAGAACCAAAATGATAAAATCAAAAGACAATAATTTCCACAATTTAAGTGTAGATGCTCCTAAAATTTTCCTAATCCCAATCTCTTTAGTCCTTTGTTCGGCTACAAATGAGGCAAGCCCAAATAGCCCCAGGCAGGAGATAAAAATAGCCAGTAAAGTAAAAACTCCGGATAAATTCCCTATTCTTTCTTCGGCAATAAATTTCATAGCATATTCCTGATCTGCAAACTTATATTTGAAAGGAACAGCGGGTAATACTTTATTGAAAACAGATTCGATTTTAGAAAGTCCTGTTTGGGTATTGACTTCCGGATTTAGGCGGATATTTATCCAATTCAGGTTATCCCCCTGATAGAATATGGTTGGCATGGGCGTAGCATACGGAGAACTCATGATCATGTCTTTTATCACACCAATAATGGTGTGGTTTTTACGGGTTCCACTCCAACTGACTCTTTCCCCAACAGGGTCTTCAAATCCCATTAATTTTGCAGCAGATTCATTGATCACAAAACCAGTTGAATCACTGGCCAGTTGCGGATGAAAATCCCTGCCTGCTACAAATTGCCAGCCTACGGTTTTTCCATAATGTGGGGTAACGGCTAATGTGGCAAAATCTTCCGGCTGCCAGTCAGGATCTTTTCCCTTCCAGTCAAAACCTCCGTTGGAAGACCAGACCGCAGAAACCGGACTCAATGACCTGGACATAACCTTAACTACACCAGAATTTAAAAGTTCGGTTTCAAGCGCTTCAAATTTGGTGTAAAACTCCTCAGTGGTCATCCGTACCATGAGCAAATTATCCCTGGAATACCCAATTGGCCGGTCTTTTACAAACTGAACCTGTTTAAAAACAACCAATGTTCCTATTATAAGTGAAACAGAAACCGTAAACTGGATAATTACTAATATTCGCCTGGGAATTACTGTTTTTTTACCAGATGGACTAATCCCTTTTAAAGCTTTTACTGGATTGAAAGCAGAAAGGAAAAATGCAGGATAACTACCTGATACAAAGCCAGTAAATGCAATAAATATTAAGCTTCCAAGCCAAAAATGCGGATTGGTCCATGGCATCTCCAACTGTTTACCCGACAATTCATTAAACCAGTTTAAGCAAATTAAAGTGAGTAGGATTGCTAAAATAAATGCCACTAAAACCATCAGGAAAGACTCCATGTAAAATTGAAAAATCAATTGGCTGCGTATGGAACCAACAGATTTTCGTACACCAACTTCCTTGGCTCTTTTCTCTGAGAAAGCGGTACTCAGGTTCATAAAATTAATACAGGCAAGCAGCAATACGAATAAACCTACAAGGCTAAACAACCAGACAAATTTTATAAGGCCTCCTGTGCTTTTTCCATTTTCCCATTCATTATACAAATGCCATTTACTCATGGGGTGGAGGTGAATCAGAGGATGGATTTTAATCATCTGAGGATCATCCTGTACTTTGTTAAAAAGGGATTCCTGAATATGGTTTGAAGCGTCATGGAAACTAACTCCAGGTTTTAATTCCACATAGATATTTAGAAAATTATTCATAAATCCCTGGTCACGAATCCAAGGGTTTTTTGCGAGATATAATGACCATGGCGCCAGGAAATCAATATTATAAAGCCTGCTGTTTTGGGGAAAATCTTTATACACACCTGTCACCTGAACAGCCATTTCGTTATCGAGGGTGAGGGACTGACCTATCGGGTCTTCATCCCCAAAAAGTGCCAAAGCAGCCGAGGAAGAGAGAAAAATGGAATGTAAATCTTCCAATCCATTTATTGTTCCACTGATCATGTCAAAGGAAAACATTTCCGCAGCGCCTTTCTGCATAAAAATTCCTGACCTGATAAGTTTTTCATTTGCTTTGGTGATCAGGTTTTCACTGGGTAAACTGGCCACAATGATATGTTTAAAGTCTTCGTGATAGGCATTTTGTAATTCCTCACCCAGGGCATAAGGCAAATACGGATAGGTAAATTGAGTTCCATTCAGGCTTCCACTTCTCATTACCTGAGCAATTCGCTCATAATTATCATGATTTTTATTAAATGATAATTCATCCCACACCCACAAGCCTATGAGGATAGCCACAGACATTCCAATCGCCAAACCACCAATATTTATAACAGAATAACTTTTATTTTTCAGAAGATTTCTCCAGCCAATTTTGAAATAATTTTTAAACATGCCGTAATGGTTAAGTTGATGAAAACCCGTAATTGGTTTGATGATCCCTGGCCTGAAAAGCATTAAAATATCAAGAATTATTTTCAGGTTAGCACCAAGCCGACCTGATCGCTTTAATTCATCCTGATACAATTCCAGTAAATCTCCTTCAATGTATGGATGAAGGTCTGGCCGGCAAAACCATTTGAAAACAGTTAGAAAAAACCCGGGTGGTTTTGATTCCTTCATTTACTAAACTTTAAATCCAAAACTATTTTTGGGATATCCTCCCATAGATTGTTGCGGGTATTTCTGGTGTATTCCAAAGCCATTTTTCCATAGGCAGTTATTTCAAAGTAACGTTTTGGTCTTCCTGCCCTTTCCTGAGTTTGTTCTCCTTCTTTTGAAAGGAGATAACCTTTTTTTTCCAGCCTGTTTAGTGCTGATTGTAAGGCTCCTACACTTACCTTTCTGGATAATCGTTCCTCAATTTCTTTTTTTATCGCTACTCCATATGCATTTCCATGCAAAACTGCTACTGTAAGCATTACCACTTCTTCAAATTCGCCTAAACTAAATTTTTTCACTTTGAATGTTAATTAATTCCTAATTGTAGTATTACAAAGTAAAGCTAATTTTACATTAATTCCTAATTGTAGTATTATTTTATTGAAAGCTTTTTAAAGCGTATGTTTATTTCCAGCGCAGGTCAGCTAGTTCCATCATATCCCCAGGGTTATCATATGTTTTACATTATGGTAAGTCAGGGAAGCTTTTATACATTCCTTTAATTCCAATTCTGGAATTTTTTGGTTTAATCCAAACACAATTGCCCTGTTGCCTTCATACTGAAACTTACCATCAAACACGATTCTGAATGTGTGAACCAGACGACTTGTACATTGGAAGTACATGGCATATTGTTCAGGAGATTTTTCTTTCCAATCCATTCGCAATGTACTCCCATTTTTGGTTACAAAGCTAGGTTCACCCCATTTCAAAGTTTCTTGCAATTCATCAACATCCTCCGTTTCTTCTGCAGTTTCTATGACCAACGCCCGTAGGAACTGCATTTTTTCTCTAACCTTTTCAGGATAATTGGCAAAAATTTCATCCACCTTACTATTTGTTTTCAATACAAATTTTCCCATGGTTTATGCTTTTAATGCCACATAAAAGTCTACTTCTACATCAGATGGGTTTTGGGCTTTTTCTCCAAATACTTCAAAATCTGCAGAATAGGCTCTATTCAAATTCATTTCCCAAATTTTTGCCCAGTGATTCACAATTAAACCTTTCATCAAATCACCTTTAGCTGTAGTTTTTGAATAAGTTCCGCCTTCAAATGCTTTTCCCACCATGCCTTCAGGAATTTCATTGAGGTCGGAAACTTTGCAACCAAGTATTGCGGTATAAGGCATGGTATGGTCACCTTCATATTCAGTGTAAAGAGAGTAAATAGTAGAATCAACTTTATTGGGGATTTTTTCCAGGATTTTTTCACCCAAAAAGCGTTGCCATAAATTGGCAATTTCATTGTCAGCTTTCTGTCCTTCGTTGCTAGTTCTGATGGCAATTCCAATCAACTTAAATGGTTCAGTTTTAACTTTTTGCATAATTATTATGTTTTAATTTGTGGCAAAGTTAGACTGGGCTTGTGACAGAGGTGTGTCAGGGGTGTTTGAATATTTTTTCCTGCATTCTTCAAAGTATTGTTCCAAAGTGATTTTATGGGGTTCAAAATGTTCTCCTGAAGGGGAAAGTTGCTGAATACGATCTAACCGAAATGCTCTAAAGTCATTCCGTTTCCTGCAAAAAGCAATTAAAATCCAATTATTATTGGTGGTGTATAAAGCAAACGGTTCAATATTTCTTTCACTTCTTTGGTAGTCCAAGGAATAGTATTCTATTTGTACAACCTGAAAGTTGGCAATGTGGGATTGAAGTTGGATGAGGTATTTGCTTGACTTCTCATTGTTTCTATTGTCTCTTATCTGAATGCGTTGGGCAAGAATATCTGCCTTATTTATCTGGGAGATCCGTAAGATAGATTTGATTTTTGTAATGGCATTTTGAAATTGGTCTGCCAACGATTTGTCATTATTTTTCAAAATCAAATGTTCGGCAGTCAGGAGTGCGTTGGCTTCTTCTTCGGTAAACATCACAGGAGGAAGTTTATAGCCTTCCATTATTGCATAGCCTTTCCCCTCTTCTGTGACAATGGGGATTCCGGATTCTTCCAGTGTCCTGATATCCCGATAAACCGTTCGTATACTGACTTGATGTTTTTCAGCAATTTCTTTTGCCGTTACAATCCGTTTAGATTGTAACTGGGTAATGATTGCTGTCAATCTTATAAGTCGTGGTTTCTCAACTGCCATTTCGGTTCTTTAGGTTTGGGGTGGAAACGAAAGTATAAATTAAGCGCATTTTTAAAGTTTAATTATTTCGAAAACCAACCTTAAACCTGGCTGTTTTTTCCAAAAAATCTTATAATAATGAATATAGCTGATGGAATGGAGTAATCCAAGGGATGATGGACTGAAGCCGCTTATCCAGGTCCAAAGCCTGGGGAATTTTGCTGAAAAAGTTGGTTTGTTATAGGTCCAGAAGTGGGTCCCGTTCCGGGGTGGAAAAGCTCCTTTAAAAGGTGTAGTTAAATCAAATCACCAGGTCTAATCATTAGTAAAAGTGTAAAATATTATTATACAATGGCTATATTCAACATTTTAAAGTCGGAGTACCAAAAACCTTTAATATCTATTATTCAGAGTTTCCGGATCATTGTATGCAAGCAGTAAAATATTCTCAAAATGAATTTAGTACAAATGAATGCGCTGGGATAAATATAGCATTATAAGAAAATAAAAATGAGTACACGAAGAAATAATTTATTTTTCTCTCATAATACTTAACGTTTTGGCTAACTGTTTTGGAAACTAAAAATAAAGTATTGATTTTAAGCTGGTTATAAGGAACAAATAGTCAGTTAATTTAGAAAAAATTATTATTCACATCCAAATTGCAAATAACCATTTGCAAAATTTAAAAACCAGATTCTTTTTCTTGGTCGAACCATAAAAATTGTACAATTCAAAGAATACGCCTTAACTTAATTTGGTGATGTACCATTCTCTGAAAAAATCCAAAAATCCCACTCCTTAAGCTTGAGGGAGTATTTTTCCTGTATTTAGATAAAAAATTCTTCAATTTGCGAATAATTACTATATGAACAAAATATTAATAAATCTTTAAGGTTAATAGACTTGGTTAACATAAAATTCAACTAAAAATAACTTCAGATGTTTAAATCACCTTTAATAGGGCTATTAGCCTTTATGCTGATATATTCATTCAAAATCCATGCTCAGGATAAAACTAACAACAAATTCGGAAAAGGAATAAAAGTAGTTGCAGCAGACTCTTCTTTTGCTGTAAAATTTGGTTTTAGAACTCAAAGTCTTTACGCAGGGGTACTCAATACTCAAACTCAGGATTATACCGACAAATTTTTAATTAGAAGGGCCAGGCTGAAATTTTCTGGTTTTGCTTACTCCCCCAAATTAACTTACAAAATAGAATTAGGACTATCCAATAGAGATATTGGTGGAGCAGACCTGGCGGAAACTGGGAATTCTGCCAATATTATTCTTGATGCCGTTTTAAAATATAATTTTTATGGCAAATGGAGTGTTTGGTTTGGTCAAACCAAGTTACCGGGAAATATAGAAAGGGTAGTTTCTTCTGCGAATCTTCAGTTCGTTGACCGTAGCCGGTTAAATTCCAGGTATAATATTGACAGGGATATTGGTATCCAGTTACATTATAATTCCCCGAATTTCAGGTACAAGGGAGCCGTTTCTACCGGAGAAGGGAGAAATATCACTGTGGATAACAAAGGCGGATATGATTTCACCAATAGAATAGAATGGCTTCCTTTTGGCCCTTTTACAGGGAAAAAGGAATATTCAGAATCCGATTTGTTAAGGGAAGAGAGCCCCAAATTAATGCTGTCCATAGCCCATGACTACAATCAGAGAGCTTCCCGTGAGAGAGGACAGAAGGGAGACTTTGTGGAACAGGAAAAAACACTTCAAACATGGTTTGCGGATGCGCACTTTAAATATAATGGATTTTCTGCGCTTGTGGAGTATGTTAATAAAAACTCAATTGACATTGACAATGTAGAACCTGTTGCAGAGGTGACTTTGGAGCCTTTTTATGTGGGAACAGGTGTGAATGCCCAGGCAGGTTATTTATTTAAAAATAATCTTGAATTGGCAGCCAGGTATACCGATGTTACTCCTCTTGAAATTACCCAAAGGAGCCAAAACAAACAATATACAATTTGTTTGTCCAAATACATTGTAGGCCATGCTTTGAAAGTACAGACAGATGCCACAATTATTCAGGAGGAAGGTTCTCCGGAAATGTTCATGTATAGATTTCAGGTAGAGTTTTCTCCATTTTAAACCATCTGTTAATCAACCCTATGTTATAAAAATCTACAATTGTTCAAATAGGATTTAAAAAAATCAACAATTATCGGTTAAATCATAAAAAATGAAACTTAAAAAATTACTTTTTAGCAAAATCAAAGGAAAACTTTTGCTTGCGTTTGGAGCGGTTTTACTTTTTTCCAGTGTGCTGGCAGGATTAGGTTATTTCTCAATAAACAGGATTTTGGAAATCCGCCAAATGAAAGAAGGTTTCATGTCGGTGAACGAAATTGTACTTAAAATGAGAAAAGCAGAAAAGGACTTTTTTCTTAGAGAAACCTCCAGTGAAAGTTTTATGAAAAGCGGGGAAAGTAAATATTTATCCTCTATAAATGCTTACATAAATGATCAGGATTCATTGTTAACCATTCTTGGAAAAAATGATTGGGCAGAGAAATTAATGATCAACAAGGAATTATCGGCTCTGAAAGAAAATCTTGCCGGATATGATCAGACCTTCCGTAAAATAGTGGATGCGTACCGCACCAGAGGATTTAAAGATTACGGTGATGAAGGGGCTTTACGATCGGCTATCCATTCCATAGAAAAATCAAATTTAAAATTCAACAATGTAAGAATGCTTACCCTCAGGAGGCATGAGAAAGATTTTTTCTTAAGAAACGACCTGAAATATGTGGAAAAATTCGATAAGGAAATAGCTGCTTTTGAGTCTGAATTAAATTCCTCCTCCAAAAATAAGCAACTGAAAGAAAAGCTGGATATCTACCAGGAAAAATTCCATGCGGTGGTAAATGCAGAAAAAGCAATTGGTTTTGATCAGAACAGTGGATTGAAAGGTGATATGAGGGCATATATTCATAAAATAGAGCCAATGATTCAGGACCTTGAGGAGGTAATTGAAGCTAAAACTGAAGAAATTACTTTCCAGACCTTGTTGACATTTTTTATTGTGTTTTTTATACAGTTAGGGTTGGGAATAATCATAGCGATGCGTTTTTCAAAATGGCTTACCGATAATATTTTATCTATCCAGGAGGCTGCACTTATGTTGGCTGAAGGTGTCATTCCGGTCCATCTTAAAGTTAAGAGTAATGATGAATTAGGTGAAACTCAGGTTTCAATGAATGAATTAATCGATAGCCTGAACGATAGTATTGTGGTGGCGAATCTGGTGGCTAGTGGAAACCTTCACAGTGCCAAGTCAACCGCGGATGCTAAACTTGATAATGGCCAGCTTGATAGTGCTTTAAAAAATATGATCCGGAAACTGATAGATATCGTGAATAATATTACCCGGGGTGCTGATGAAATCACTATTGGTTCTATGGAAATAAACAGGAGCTCACATGCAGTGGCCCAGGGAGCCACAGAACAAGCAAGTTCACTGGAACAAATTTCCTCTTCAGTAGAACAAATGGTAGGAAATATCAACCAGAATGCTGAAAATGCTTCTCAGGCGAGAGAGATGTCACAAGAGGCTGCCAACAAAATGGCTCAGGTAAAAAATGCTACTAAATTGACTTTCGATGCCATAAAGGAAATTACTGACAATATTGAAATCATAAATGAAATTGCAGATAAAACCAATTTATTGGCTATAAATGCAGCCGTAGAAGCTGCCAGGGCTGGTGAGCATGGGAAAGGATTCGCTGTAGTAGCCAGTGAAGTAAGGAAACTTGCTGAAAGAAGCCAGCAATCTGCAGAGGGCATTATTAATCTTTCTAAAAATTGCATTAAGGAGGCTAAACACTCTGATCAGCTTTTGGATGAACTGGCTCCGGATGTAGAAAAATCATTCCAGTTGGTAAGTGAAATCTCAAATTCCAGTTCAGAACAAAGATCTGGAGCAGAACAAATCAATGCAGCACTTACACAACTTAATCAGGTAACTCAGCAAAATGCCTCTTCCTCTGAAGAATTAGCGTCTGCTTCAAATAACTTCAACAATCAGGCAGAGCAACTGAAAACTACAGTTTCCTTCTTCAAATTGGATAAAAAGGATGAGTCAACCTTTAAACGGGAACAAATAATTAACCAGATTGAACAATTGAAGGCAATTTTAGGAGATCAACCTGGAACTGAAGAATACACCCAGACTAAAAGTTTAAAAAGCGAAAATACTCATAATCTGGGTGGAGGACCAACCATTGAACTGGATGATTTTGATAATGAAAATGGGTTTTCAGGAAAAATAATGATGGATGATGAAGAACAGGGTGATGACAATTTAAATTCAACCAAATAAACCGGAATCAAATTATGAAAAATGATATACACGGTTTATTGTTTTCATTACAGAAAGAATTCTTTGGAATCTCGGTAGAGAATGTCCTTAGAGTGATAAACCTGGAAAATTTAATTCGTATTCCCAAAGCACCAGAATTTATTTCAGGGGCTATAAATCTGGAGGGAAATGTGGTGCCCGTAGTGGATCTTGCTAAAAAGATTGATCTTGGAAAAACACCCATTCATGATAAAAGCAAGGTGATTATCTTAGAAATTAATAATGATGAAGGAGATATTCAGGTGGGGGTAATTATCGATGATGTGTTGGATGTAGTACATATTTCGTCTTCAGAGATTCAGGCTCCGCCTTTGGAAAACATGGGATTTGATACCAATACCCTCGATGGAATGTATAAATCGAATGAACATTTTTATATGATTCTGAGTGCAAAGAAAATTTTTAAAAGAGAATTAGCTGAACTTGTTCAGTAATAAAATAAATACAGACATGAGCAAGAAAATAGTTGTTGCTGAGGACTTTAATGTGTCCAGAAAAATTATAGTGAATTTATTGAGTAAAGCAGGGTATTCAATTTTAGAAGCCGCAGATGGACAAGAAGCCTTACAACACTTCGATGGGCAGGATCTGGACCTCTTGATTACGGATTACAATATGCCGAATATGGATGGGGCTGAGTTGATAAGCGAGGTCAGGAAAAATGAACATTATTCTTATATCCCCATTTTACTTCTTACTACTGAGGTAAAAGAAGAGAAAATTCAAAAAGCATTGGATGAGGATATTACTGCATGGATAAAAAAGCCTTTTCAGGCAGATGGATTTCTTAAAATTGTAAACCGAGCTCTAAAATAAGAATGGATCTTCAACAGGAATACATAGTAGAGGTTAAAGAAATTCTAAAAAACCTGGAACAATCCTTAATGGAATTACAGGAGTCTCCCAATAATCCTGAGGAGATTAATAATGTATACAGGTATTTACATACACTTAAAGGAAGCGCTGGATTATTTGGTTATGAGGATATAGAGAGGCTTTCACATGAAATGGAATACCTTTACTCGGATATCAGGGATGGTATTATCGATCAGGATGATTTTATTTTGGACCTTACCCTCCACTCTGTTGATGTATTTATTGATCTGATCGATGGGAAAAACGCCCGGAATGAAATAGAAAAGATAGTTGGCGATATCCAAACACTTTGTGACAGTAGTCAGAGTAAAGAATCTTCTAACATTAATCAGGAAATTAAAGCCAGGTCTTCAAGTGCTTATATAGTAATTTTAAAACCTGGAGAGAATATCTTTAAAAGGGGAATAAAAATTCAGGCTATACTTGAAGAAGTTGAGGAGTTGGGTAATTCAGAAACAATTATCCATAATGAAACTGTCCCTCTTGAACAGCAGTTGGCCGATAAAAAACTGGTTAGTTTTTTCGAATTATTAATAGCTACTGAAGATGAACCTGATGAGATTAAGGATATTTTTATGTTCTTAAAGGGAGATGAATTTAAAATTATTCCCATTAGGAGTAAAGCCGATTTATCCATTCCTCCTTATAGCGATTCCATAAAACTGAGTGAAAAAGAAATTGAAATCAGGGTGGAGAAGTTTACCAAGTGGATACCGGATTTATTCCATACACAGGCAAAAAAAGAGGCTGTGGAGATTTCTGCTGAGCTCAAAGAAATGAGACAAGAGGAAAAAGAAGACACCATAGAAATTGTTTCGGGTAAAAAGAGAAAAAATGGCCATGTAAATGTATCCACTGAAAAATTAGATTCCCTGATCAATATTGTCAGTGAAATGGTTACTTTTCGTTCAGAACTTCAGCATTTAATGCAGGACCAGAAAAATCACAAACTGAATGAAGCTATAGAAAAACTGGAAAGGCTTACTTTAAAGTTAAGGGATTCTGCATTTAACATCAGACTTGTTCCACTTAATATCATTAAAGTAAAACTCCAAAGGTTAATCCGGACGATTTCCAAAGATCTTGGGAAAGAAGTAGAATTTATAACGGATGGTCTTGATACCGAACTGGACAGGGGTATGATTAATGCCATTGAAGCGCCTCTAATGCACATTATAAGAAATGCCATCGACCACGGACTTGAAACTCCGGAAGAAAGACTTCAGCACAATAAAGAAAAAAAAGGACTGCTCAAATTTTCCTCATTTAATAGTGGAGATCATGTTTTTATTCAAATTCAGGATGATGGGAAAGGATTTGATTTGGAGAAAATCAGGCAAAAAGGTATTGAAAAAGGAATTTTAAATAAGCATAAGGAATATTCTGACAAGGAATTACTAAATGTAATATTTTTCCCGGGCTTTTCTACAGCAGAAAACGTCTCAAAAATTAGTGGAAGAGGTGTGGGGATGGATGTAGTGAAAAAGGAAATTTCTTCCTTAAGAGGAGAAGTGGAAATAGAAACTGAAAAAGGCTTAGGAGCAATATTTACCATACGCTTACCTCTCACCCTCACCGTACTTGATACCCTTGTGGTTAATGTTTCTGAGCAAAAATATTTAATTCCTATTAGCGAAGTAGAATATTGCTATGTAGCAGAGCACGAGGAATTATTCGAAAAGAAAAGCAGGCAAATTCAGTTTAATGGGCAATTGACCCCATTTGTTTCGCTCAGGGAATTTTTTGGAAAAAAAGATTTCCCCAAAAATGAAACTGTAGTGGTGATCAATAAGAATGATACCAAAATAGCGGTGGTGGTAGATGGCATTATTGGCAAGTTGCAAACTGTATACAAACCCCTAAATGAATTACTAAAATCAGTGGATTGTTTTTCAGGCGCTTCCATACTGGGTGACGGGAGTACAGCCTTATTATTAAATGCATTAAAACTCCAAAATTAAGTATTCAATGGCGTATAAAATTTTGGTTATTGATGACATGAAAAGTGTCTTTAATGCGGTAAGGGAAATTCTCGAACCCAGAGACTGTTTAGTCGATTTTGCTGCAGATGGCCATTCCGGAATTGAAAAACTTATAAATGGAGCCTACGATTTAATTATTCTTGATATTCATTTGCCCGATCATAATGGGTTAAAATTATGCAGAAGGATAAAAAAACTTGATTTTTATGGACATATTCCTGTACTGCTTCTCACCTCGGATATAAAAAATCTAGATGAAGGACTGAAAGTTGGTGCTTCTGATTATATTTTGAAACCTTTCAATAAAGTAGAAATGATTGCCCGGGTATTCACTCAAATAAGATTGAGCCAAAAAGGCAAACTGTTACAATCAGAAAAAAAGCAACTCAAAAAGGATTTAGAAGATAAAAGAGAACGATTAATTGAAATTGAAAGCGATTTACAACATTACTTTTACCAAACATCTCATAAGATTCGCTCTCCTATTTGCTCCATTCAGGGCTTAATCAACCTTTTAGGACGGGATTTCCCGGAAGTATTGGAAAATGTTTACTTCCAAAAGATAAATCAATCAGTTAACCGGATAGAATCGGTTAATGAACAACTGGCCATTATTGGAAATATCAGATCGAATGAACCATGTCCATCTATATTTAATCTCCATGACTTAATTCGCGAAATATTAGATGAAACGCACAGTGTTCTGGGAGGAGTACAAATAAATATTGATATTACTCCAGATGTGGATTTATTTGCTGATCGTGAAATTTTTAAAAATGGCTTGATTCCCATTATTGATAATGCTGTATTCTACGCCTCAAAATCCCTAAATGGGGAGGGTAGAGTTAATATCGAAATCGCAAAATTGGATCAGGCGAAGGCTCTTGTTATTCAGGACAATGGCTCTGGTATAAAGGATAAATATCAAAATAAAATATTTGATATGTTTTTTATAGGAGATGAATATTCAAAAGGTAACGGACTTGGGTTATTTATCAGCAAAATTGCTTTTGAACAATTGGGATGGAAACTGCACATTCAAAGTGAAAAAAATTTATTTACAAGAGCAATCATAAATTTTCATGTTTCGGAAATGACAGTTAAACGTACACCATTAAACTAATAATTACTATGACAATTGTCCAGGTTAACCATCTTGAAAACTATCAAAACTTGAATAAATCAAAAAAATTAAACGATGATCAATTTTATGCCTTGGCGCATTATTTAAAAAAGAAATATGGATTAAATATCCCTTTTTCCAAGAAAATGATGATTGAATCCAGACTGCAAAAGAGATTACATCTTCTTGGACAGCCCTCATTTGCGTCTTATCTAAAATTTATTTTTGAGCAAAGTTCTAAAATTGAGTATAATAATTTTATTGATCTGGTAACTACTCATAAAACTTATTTTTTCAGGGAAGACTATCAATTTGAATTTTTAAAAAATTCACTACCACTTTATTTTCAGCAATCTGGAAATAAAAAAAGGTTGAATGTGTGGAGTTCTGGCTGTTCAACAGGAGAAGAAGTTTATTCCATTGGCATGATTATGAACGAATTCAGAGAGAAAAATTATCATGCAGATTTTCACATTATAGGCACGGATGTTTCCGTTCCTTCTCTCCAAAAAGCAGCGAAGGCAGTTTTTCAGGTAAAAGAATTGGAATATCTTCCTGAACATCTAAAAGATAAATATCTTGATCCTATTTTAGAGGGTGGTGAACAACAACTAAAATTCAACAACAGGGAAGTTTCTTCAAGAATTAAGCTGGGTGCACTGAATCTGAATAACTCAAATTATAATTTGCCCGTAAATTTCGATTTTATTTTTTGCAGAAATGTAATTATTTATTTCGATATGCCAACGCAGCATGCTGTACTCAAAAAACTAGTGGATAAGTTAAAGCCTGGAGGATTTTTATTTTTAGGCCATTCTGAATCTGCTATAGGCACTAATCTACCCATAAAAAGTATCAGACCAACTATTTATCAAAAAATATGATCTTGAATAAAATTAAGGTTTTAATTGTAGATGATTCTTCTCTTATTCGCCAAACTTTTAAATCTCTTTTGGAAAGTGATCCGGGGATTGAGGTAATAGGTACAGCCAGTGATCCTTATATTGCTGTACAAAAAATACAGCAGGTAAAACCTGATGTGATTACCCTGGATATAGAGATGCCAAAAATGGATGGTCTTACTTTCCTTAAAAAAATAATGAAACAGGCCCCTATGCCTGTGGTAGTAATCTCCAACCAAACGATAAAGGGTGCAGAGGTGGCTCTAAAAGCGCTTGAATACGGAGCAGTAAACGTTTTGTCGAAGCCAAGAATTGCAACCGAAATTCAAAGAGAAGAATATAGGATCAAATTTATCGATTCCCTAAAATCTGCTTTTTTTGCCAGGAATCCCAAGGTTAAAATTCCCATTACAAAAAAAGTAAAAGACCCGGTTTTAGCTACCCCAAAGAAAGAAATTGCCCAGAGGGAAGTTTCCGAGGAAATTATTTCGGAGGGTAAACCTTCTCTAATAGTTATTGGTGCATCAACTGGTGGTACTGTTGCCATAAAAAAAATTGTGGAGGATTTACCAGACCAGGTCCCTCCTATTCTCATTGTTCAGCATATGCCTGAAAAATTTACAACCAGCTTTGCCAATAGTTTAAATGAATGCAGTGGGTTATATGTGAAAGAAGCCGAGCACAATGAATTAATCCAGCCTAATACCATTTATATTGCCCCAGGTAATTACCATATGTCCATCTGGAAAAGTGGAAGTAAAAAAAGGATAAAAATTTCTCAGGGCGATCTGGTGAATAGACACAGACCCTCAGTAAATGTATTGTTTGATTCAGTGGCTCAATATGTAGGGAAAAAAGCATTGGGAATTATGCTTACAGGAATGGGAGATGATGGTGCTACTTCTATGCTGAAAATGAAGCAGAGTGGAGCACAAACCATTGCCCAGGATGAAAGCAGTTGTGTGGTATTCGGAATGCCCAGAAAAGCGATAGAGTTGGGCGCTGTAAGGCAAGTACTACCTCTGGATAAAATTGCAGGGGTGATAAATAAAAGATTATTGGGGTAAATTTTTTACTTCCAATTGGAGGAAACCATGAAACCATCCATCACTAATGATTTACTGATGGATGGTTTTTTATTAGGCGGGTGGAATGAAAAAATCACCATTCTTGAGGAAATCCCTTCTTTTTGAGAAAATTAGCTGGTGATTATGCAAAAACCATGTAGTAACAAATACTTAGTTTAAAAATAACCCTATTTTGCTTAAAATTGTGATATTTATACAGAATAAGGGTATTATATTACCCTAATATTAAAAAATTGATGGTTTTTAGTAATTTTCACAAAAAAAATCAGCCTATCATTGATTTTTTACAAAAACGTTTCTAAGTTTACTTCATCAAAACAAATTAACACACTTTCCTTATCACCACACAAGAACTTTAGCAAATAGCTCAACAAAGAGCTTTCGCAGAATATTTTTCATCCAGTATAACAATTACTACTATCTAATCAGAGAACTAAAAGCACCCAAATAATAACAAAAGTGGATGTCTGATTCAGATAACACTTCTATTTAGTTCTAGAATTAAATAACCAATAAGATTAAAATACAGACATAAAATAAACACAACTTATTTTTAATTTAAAAGCATTGATTATGGTGATTTAAAGCATACGTTACAACTAAATTTAATCTATTATTATTCCGAATTTTTCTATTTGTCTGGTTAAAATCAATTGGTCTGCATAGCGCCATATTGAGGTTAACAAATTTTCTGCTGTTATTCAAAAAATGATTGAATGATAGAATGGATATCTACATCCTTTTTTTAAAATCTTTCCAGATTTTGATCAGGTGCTACAGTAGATATAACAAAGTACAATCGTCAATTTTTAAAATTTATAACATGAAAAAAACTTTACCTTCAACTATTTGCTTTCTGTTGGTTATTTTTTGCCATTTTGCGTTTGGGCAGGAAAGAGTCATTACAGGAACATTAACCTCAGCCACCGATAATGAGCCTTTGCCCGGTGTATCTGTTATAATTAAAGGAACCACCATTGGTACTGTATCTGATATCGATGGTAATTACTCTATAGAAGTACCTTCGGAGTATAACTACCTGTTATATTCCTATATCGGTTTTGAAACTCAGGATATTGAGATCAATAACCAAACTACCATTAGCCTGGTGATGAAAGAATCAGCCCAGCAATTGAGTGAAATTGTCGTTACTGCATTCGGTATTGAGAGGGAGAAAAAAGCCCTTGGATATTCCACCCAGTCAGTAGATAGCAAAGAGCTGGCTGAAGTGAGATCCACTAATGTGGTGAACAGTTTATCGGGAAAAGTAGCTGGTGTACAGGTTTCCCCTTCCAGTGGTGTAGGTGGCGGTTCTCAGGTGACCATTAGAGGAAATTCCTCTGTTCTGGGGAATAATCAGCCGTTATACGTAATTGATGGTGTACCTATGGAAAATACATCTCCTTCTGTAAACCCTGGTTTGGCCTCTTCGGTAGGAAGCGATGAGTTTTCGGAATCTCCTGCTGCTGCCAATATGTATGGTGGCGGTATTTCCGATTTAAACCCCGACAATATAGAATCAATCAGCGTATTGAAAGGACCTAATGCGGCTGCTCTTTATGGATCAAGAGCAGCTAATGGTGTGATTCTGGTTACCACAAAAACAGGGAGTTCTTCCAAAGGACTTAACATAGAGTACAATCTTAATGTTACCTTCGAGGAGCCACTGGTTAGCCCCAAATTCCAAAATACTTATGGCGGAGGTAATGGTTATGTTTCCTGGTATGCTGATGGTAGAAATGGTGGGATTACTGATCCCCTGGCACTGGAGCAATTCAGAGCAGTTTACCCAAATGCTCCTGCCAATGGAACCAATGGAGTTGATGAAAGCTGGGGTGCTCCGATGGATGGCAGAATGATCAGAACATGGTGGTCAGGTGAAGCAACTGCTCCATTAGTGCCCGTACCTGATTCCTGGGATAACTTCTGGGAAACTGGTAGCTCAGTTACTAATAATGTGGCAATTTCTGGTGGAAATGATAAAGGCAATTTCAGATTATCTTTCGGTCAGCTGGACCAAAAAGGAATTGTTTATAACAACGATTACAAAAGGAATAACTTCCGAATCAATACAGCCTATAATATTACGGATAAATTCAATGCAAAAGTAAGTGCCGAATACATAAAATCCGGATCCGGAAACCGTCAGAATGAGTCTTACTGGGAACTTCAAACCTGGCACCACAGACATGACGATTGGGGGCTGTTAAAAGATTATGAGCAATTTATGGATGTGCATATCACCAGACCAGATGACGAATACCAATATGCGAACTGGCAACATTCCTTTGCGAATAACAGATTCTACTATTCAAAGTATATGACCAATTCAAATGACAAGGACAGAATATTAGGGAATATCGCTTTGACCTATGATTTTACCCCTGACTTATCTTTAATGGTGAGATCTGGAACTGATATGTGGACGGATACCAGAATCAATATCACAAGAGATGCCAGAATAAAAAGTGGTACTGCAAGAACTGAAGCCTTTTACGAAGAAGTTTTAAGAAGACAGGAGACAAACTCAGATTTCATCCTTTCTTATAATAAAAGATTTGGTGACGGGTATTCTATAAATGCTCAGGTTGGAGGAGCCAACAGAACAAATTATTACAAAAGAAATTTTACGGCTGTTAATGATGTAACCATCAACGGATTATATAACCTGGCTAACAATGCGTCTCCAAACACAAACAGGAGTGCAATTTCCGAAAAAGAGGTTAATAGTTTGTTTGGTTCATTCAGCTTTGGGTTTAAAGACTATTTATTTGTGGATGTAACTGCCAGAAATGACTGGTCGAGCACACTGCCTGCAGACAATAATTCCTATTTCTATCCATCTGTTTCCCTAAGCGGTATTGTTACAGAGATGCTGAATATCCAGAATGATGTGCTTTCTTTTGCTAAAATCAGAGGAAGCTGGGCCCAGGTGGGTAACGATACTGATCCATATAGCCTTACTCAGGTATATGCTTCTTCAGATCCCTGGAATGCAAGCACTCCGGTTTTTACCCAAAGTGATGGAATTGCCAACAGCGAATTGAAACCAGAAATAACCACAGGAAAAGAAGTTGGTTTGGAAATGCAATTTTTGAATGGAAGAATTGGTATTGATGCATCTTATTATGACCAGACCAGCTCCGATCAAATTGTAAGAGTTGCAGTATCAAAAGCTACCGGTTTTGATAGCAAGTTGCTTAACGCAGGGAAAATCGTAAATAAAGGTGTGGAACTTATGTTGAATGCTCAGGTTGTAAAGATTAAAGGATTTACCTGGGATATAAACCTGAATTATGCTAAAAACACCAATGAAGTGGTAGAATTAGCAGAAGGACTTGAAACACTGGTATTACACTCCAATAGGGGTCTGAGCCTTGAAGCAAGAGTTGGAGAGCCTTATGGCACCTTTTATGGCTCGGCATATAAAAGAGTAGAGGGCGGAGAATTTGATGGTCAGATCATCTTTGAAGATGGTATCCCACAAGTAGAAAGTTCACTGCAAAAAATCGGGAATGTAACTCCGGACTATATCTGGGGTTTCCAAAATTCATTTGCTTACAAAGGTTTGTCACTAAACATTCTGATTGATGGAAAAATGGGGGGCGATATTGCCGATGAAAGTACCAGTACGGGTATGCAAACAGGAATATATCCTGTAACTGCTCTTGGAAGAGAAGAAGGGGTAATTGGTATGGGTGTAAAAAATGTAGGTACTGACGAAAACCCTGTTTATGTGCAAAATGATGTGGTTCAGCCCACTAAATCAGTGACCAGAATGTACAGTGTGCGATCTGTAAATGAAGGAGCAATTTATGATGCCAGTTTCATCAAACTGAGGGAAATGAGCCTGACTTATGGACTTCCTTCAGATTTTACTAAGAAAATAACTGGAGGTTTTGTGAAATCAGCGAGACTTTCAATCATTGGACGAAACCTGGCTATTCTTTGGAAAAACCATCCTCATATTGATCCTGAAATCAATGCTAAAGGTGGTAACCTTCTTGGTGCACTGAACTATGCTATGACACCTACTACAAGAAGTGTAGGGTTCAACTTCAATATGACTTTCTAATCTGAATTTCAGATTTCAAAGTACTGAATAAGTGCCTGGATTTATCAGGAATTAAATAAATCAGGTACTTATCAAACACTTAAAAATTATTGAACACAAATCGAATTAACATGAATTTCCATAGCTATAAAAAAATCACAATTTCCTTACTCAGCTGCTTTGTGTTGCTTTTAGGAAGCTGTACCAGCGAATTTGAAGAACTCAATACCAATCCCAATGATCCTACGGTAGTACCACCAGAAACAGTTTTCCCGGGAGGCATCAGACAGGCTTTCAGGAGAATCCACGGCCATACTACCCGTTTGCAAAGACTTGGGCTTGATGGAGGAACACTTTGGGTGCAACACCTGGCCAGAAACCAGTACACCAACGAAGGAGATACCTACAATCCGGATGCTTCTATGAGGACTAATAACTGGAAAGGTTTTTATCAGGAAACTTTGGTAAACATTCAAACTGTAGTGGACATCACTTCAGATGAAGAAGGAAATTATAAAAATACAAACTTCGAAGCAGCAGCTATCATTATGAGGGAATATGTTTTCTCTGTGATCACTGATACCTGGGGTGCTGTTCCTTATCTTGAAGCGATAAAAGGAACTGAAGGTATTCTTGCTCCGGCTTACACTTCTCAGGAAGAGATTTATACCTCAATATTAGCCAACCTGAAAACAGCTTCGGACATGCTGGATGAATCGGGCGCAACCATTAATGGGGATATCCTTTTCAACGGAGATGTACTCATGTGGAAAAAGTTTGCAAATTCCCTAAGATTGAAATTAGCCAACAGGCAGTCTGCCAAAAAACCTGCTGAATCAGCCGCTATATTTTCAGAAATCTTAGGAAACCCTGCTGCTTATCCTGTTTTCACCAGTATTGATGATCAGGCGCTATTTGTTCATGAAGCAAGGAATAATGGCAATAACAACAATGCATGGCACGATATCATGGTTTTCCAGGCCAGAGAAGACTGGTCTCTGAGCAAAACATTAGTTGAAAAAATGGCTGATGCCGATGGAAATGCAACCGACCCAAGAATCACAGTTTATGCAAATGAAGCAGCAAGTGGAGATTTTGCAGGAAAATACTATGGAGCTCCAAACGGACTTCCTGAAGCATTAGCAAGTGCATATATCAATACTGCTTCCCGGCCAGGATCTTTTTTTACTCAGGAATTAACCCCATTCGTAGTTATGGGATACAGTGAGCTTTTGTTTGTTCTGGCTGAGGCTACTTTGGATGGTGATTACTCCGGTGGAATGAGCGCAAAAGAGTATTTAGACATGGCGGTAACGGCCTCATTTGAGCATTATGGTCTTGAGGTACCTGCCGGTTATCTTGCAGGTCTTTCAGCTGATAAAGAAACCATCATGACAGAAAAGTGGAAAGCCATGTTTGGTCAGGGAATTGAAGCCTGGACCGAATACAGAAGAACCGGCTTCCCAGTACTTTCTACTCCTGATCCAAATTCAATTTTTGAAAATGAGGGTAAAGTCCCCACAAGACTACAATATCCTGAATCGGAATATTCTCTTAATAAATCAAATGTAGAAGCCGCTGAAGGATTAAATGGAGGACCAAACGATAAACTTACAAAATTGTGGTGGGCCGAATAAATTATTACTGTAATCAGCCTTACCTGGAGAGGATTGATTTTACAAAAAAATATAAGCTAATAAAAACGAATTACAATGAAAGCACAAAATATACTCCTTTATTTACTCTTGGCAGTTTCCGTAGTACTCATCGGGTGTAATGATGAACCGGAATTAAAATTTGATATCATCGAATCGCCCGTTTTGGCTATGTTCGATGGTCAGTCCTTCCCGGAAACTGCTCCAGTTGATGTTACAGCAACATTTTATGACCTGGACAAAAGCGGAATTCTTGATCAGAATGTTGGAATAGATTCTATTCCTGTTGCTGGGTTAAACATCACTGTGTTTATAGATGAATCTGTTGAAATTGGAACATTCACTACTGACGCAAGTGGTACGATCAATTTTTCTAAATCCTGGGCTGAATTAGGAGGAGCAACCAGCAACTTAAGATTGGAATGGGTTGGCAGTTTTGATTCGAAACCATTTAGGATTTACCATATCGTAACAGTAGAGTAATTTAAAAATATTTCATGAGGAAGGCTATACCAACTAAAAGTAGCCTTCCTTTTTAAGGTCATTTTAAAAAAAGCTAAAAACTTATAACTACCTAAAAATCAGCATCATCCTATTAATTATTATTTAAAAAATTACCATTATAAAATTTAAATTTACCAATGAAAGCAAAATTGAACAGACGTGACTGGTTAAGAAGCAGTCTTTTAGCTACAGGAGGATTAGGTTTAGGTATGGCTTCAGTATATGGAGCTACTCCAAACGCAAAGCCATTTTGGTTGAACAAACCAAGAGTTATGGTAAAACCCTTTGCCTACGATAAATATAACCTGAAAGCCAAATTAAATGCCAATGAAAATAAATTTGGTCCTTCAAAATTGGCTTTGGAAGCTATCACTGAATCTGCAAGTATTGGAAACCTTTATGCCCACTATGATGTGATAAAGTTAAGGGAAATGCTTGCTGAAAAAGAAGGTGTAAAGCCAGAGCAAATCATTCTAGGTCCTGGTTCGACAGACTTACTTGAAAAAACAGCTGTGATCACTTTCCGTGATGGAAAAGGTAATATTGTTTCTGCAGACCCTACCTATATGTCTGTAGTAAGAAGTGCAAAAAGAGTAGGTGCTACCTGGAAAAATATTCCATGTAAAACAGACTGGTCGCACGATCTGGAAGGAATGATGGATGCCATTGATGACGAAACTCGATTGATTTATATATGTAACCCAAATAACCCTACCGGGGCTATTACTGATGGAAAAGCACTTTGGGATTTTTGCGCTAAAGCTTCGGAAAAAGCACCGGTGTTCGTAGATGAAGCCTACCTCGATTTTATGGAAGAAAAAGACCAGAAAAGCATGGTGGGTTTAATAGCAGAAGGAAAAGATATCATTTTGGCCAGAACCTTCTCAAAAATCCATGGAATGGCTGGTTTAAGAGTAGGTTATTTAGTAGCTAAGGAAGAAAGAGTTGAGTCTATCAACAATATTTTAAGATCTTCTTATAACCTGAGTATCACTTCCTTAAGAGCTGCAATGGCAAGTATAAAAGATGAAGAATACCTTAAAATGTCCCGAGCTAAAAATCTGGAAGCTAAGGGATTTGTTTATGAGGCTTTCAAGGAAATGGGTGTAGAATACATTCCATCTTCTACCAGTTTTATTTTCTTCAAATTGCCAGTGGAAGGAGAAGCCTATATGAAAAGTATGTATGGACAGGGTGTAGGGGTACGGCTTTTTGATATTGACGATGAGCCTTGGGGAAGAGTAAGTATGGGTACCATGGAAGAAATGGAATTATTTGTTCCCGCTTTAAAGAAAACGTTCGAAGCATAAGTATAAATCTAACAAAAAAGTGCAGGCGGTTTTGGCTTGCACTTTTTGTTTTAATGCTTAAAACTCAATTTAAAAAACCTAAAAACAAAGTACAAACAGATTTCTACACTCTTTTAATTTAATCATAAATGAATAAATCGATGCGCTTTTTTTAGCTGTGGCTAATTTATTCATTCCACTACTACATTTAATAAAAATAAAACCGCTATAAATTTTATGAATTCAGCATTTGCAAAAACCATTACCCTTCTAATTTTGATTGGTGTTGGCGTAATGTTAAGGGGGAAAATTGCAACCAAAGAAAAAATTACCGGAATAAAAAATATAATATTGAGTGTAGCCTTACCAGCCACCATATTTCTTGCACTTCTCAAAATAAATATTGATGTAAACCTGCTGCTATTACCCGTAATAGCAATAGTATTCAATTTAATTATTCTGGGTTTAGCCAGAGTTATTCTGGTAGCAACAGGGCTAAAGGAAGAACAGGGAAAGCTCAATTCTTTTATGTTTTTATTTCCATCACTGGCTCCCGGATTGTCTTGCTTTCCATTCCTTGCAGAATATCTTGGTGAAGAAAGTGTGGCACTGGCTGCTTTAGCCGATATAGGAAATAAAATTTTCGTTTTGATTATTCTATATTTACTGGCTATGCAATTGCACTATTCAATTTTTAAAAAGGGAGTTGAGGAAGAAGGCCAAAGTAAATTCAAATCGCTGCTACTGGCTCTGGTAAAAGAACCAGTTAATATGGCAATTGTAATTGCAATAGTTTTGTTATCCTTTGGCTTAACCATTACCGATCTCCCAGAATTTGTTGGTTCCTCAATAGGAAAAATGAGTGCCATCATGACGCCACTGGTATTGATATTTATCGGAATAGCTGCTAAAATAAAATGGAATGATTTGAAGTTGATTGTCAACTTGTTGGCCTTAAGGTCAGGATTGGCCTTCTTATTCAGTGGTGCCATCATTTATATATTTCAGCTTACAGATCCAGTTTACATTTTGGTGACGGTAACTTTTTTCCAAAGCTCGTGTAGTTTCTGGCCTTATGCTCATATTTGTGCTATAGATGCTATGGAAAAGGATCATGTGGCTTTAGGCAAACAGAAAACTTTCGATTCGGATATTGCCCTGGTAATGTTGGCGACTTCTCTGCCCTTTTCAACTTTGATTATGTTATCCATTTTCTCCTTTAGTGAAGTCATGCTCGATTATAAAAACAGCCTGCTCATAGGCATTTGTTTTGTGATTTTATCATGTATACCAATAGTAATTAAACTGGTAAAGAAAAGCCGGGCAGAAGAAGAAGTAAAAGTATTGGAGCCTGAAATGGCTAAATAACAGATAAAAAAGAGGCTTTTGTTCACCTGAATTTTGTTTTGGTAAATGAAAAAGGGAATAGTATAATGCTATTCCCTTCTCTTTTAAAACCTTCTAATTGATCAAAACTTTACTCACCTGCCGGGAAACTTCCTGCTGATTTTTCACTTCGAGCATTAAAAAATACATTCCTTTTTCAATAGCCTGCGGTAATTGAAGTTCAACATCCTGCTGTCCGGCATTTAATTTTCCGGAGAATAAAACCCCCAATTCCTGACCTGTAAAGGAATTAAGTTTTATCTTAACCTTCGCATTTGACTTAAGGAAAAAACTAGAAATTAATTTTTCCGATCCCGGATTAGGGTAAATAAATAAATCGAAAGGATTTTCATTTTTTTGAACATCAAATATTCCGGTCACTTTTGAAACCAGATTAATCACTTCCGAAAACTTCCATGCACCTTCTTTATCAAAAACTTTTGCCCGAAGTTTTACCTCATTATCGTAAATTGGTTTAACCAACTGGAAGGAAAAAGGAGCTTTATCAGACTCTCCTATTTTATGCCAGTCGTGGTAATATTCCACTCTGGAGATAGTTTCATCCCCATCAGGATCACTAACCGTCACTTCAATAGTTGGCATTTCATCATCAAAATCAAGTGTTTCTCCCTCCTTGTGCGAACTAATGGCAACAGCAGGTTTCGTATTTGGAACAAAAGTGCCATCAGCTTTCCCAGCTAAAAAGCCGAAAGCCACAGCAGCATAGACCATATTTTGATGAACCGTATATTCCGCATTAAGCGGAGTAGTATAATTGTTAAACCAACGTTCATGACCTGGCCAGTTTTCGATGCCTTTTGGAAAAATGGTTTTATAAGGCCAGTTCAAATCCCAGGGACCAAGAGCACCTGGTTCCTGATCTCTCCATGGCCCGTAAGGAACAATTCCCGGAGCCATGTCATCTTTGCCATTATACCAAGAATCCATGTGGAAAACTCTTTCCGGATACCTTTCTCCCAATTGTGTAACCCAGGTCATGTTCAGTGGGTTAGCTCCTAGAAAATAGTCACAGGTAGTGGCAATATACGACAGGTATTCATTGGCCTTTGATACATCATTGTCTTTGGAAATATGATAACCTATCATGCCTTCAAAAACCCAGGGAGTAGTTCCCTGACCTATCAACATGGGGAAATGCCAGTTTCCACCCCATCGCATGGCTCTTTTTTCTGCACTATAGATTAACTGTTGATCCGCGGTTGTAAGGATAGCCTCCATTATATTTTCCTTAGTAGCATCATCAGTTAAAAGCTTTTCAGGAAGCAAAGCATATAGATAAGGCCCCCATCTTCCTTCTTCGCCCAATACCGTAGTGCCTTCGATATAGGAAGCATCTGTAATAAACTGATTGTGGTAATCAACATTTTCAGTTATCCTGTACAAACTTGCTGCAGCATACAATCGGTAATCCCGGAGCAACTGGGATATAGCGGGTTTTTTAGCCCCATCCCCATTCCTGGTATTTTCTTTTGCCCATTTATAAGCTTCTATGGCCTCTTTTTCCCAATCCACTCCCTCAGGATCATCCATTCCCAATACATTTAAATTATAGGCCAATTGGGCGGCAAGCCCTGCATATTTATAGGTGGTATGAGGGTCTTCCCCCGAAACAATCCAGATCCTTTCCACATCATCATAAGAAGCATTTCCCTCTCCATCTCCTCCAAAATGATCTCCACAAACCCTGGAACCTATTCCCCCGGTACCGTAACCTTTATCCATCAATTCCTGTCTGGTGCGATGGAAAAACCGAATCAAAAAAGAGGCTTCATCCAAAATATCAGGAATGCCATTGCCACTTTCAGGGATATTCAATTCATCATCCAAAAAATTCTCAGGCTTCAATTCATAGGTCTGCATGAGCATATTAGGAATAGTCATATGTGTGATATAACCATCCCAGTCTCCTGCATCCTGATACCATCCCCAGGTATCCAGATCTCCCAGGATGCCCGCCTCAATTGCAGGTTTATCCTCTTCAGCATGATTGCCATCTTCCCAGTCAATAAATCGGGAGGTAGTATATTTCAGTTTTCCTTTGAAACCCGGGGTGATTCCCGGGCGGTGGGGTGCCGGACGGATATATTCAGTATAAGGCGCTTTTAATTCAATTCCACTTCTATGGTGGTATAATCCCCGAATGGTGGTAAAATAAGGCTGCCGGTAAACATCAGCATCTATTTTAAAGGGAAATGATCTTCCTATTCCCTCTACCGATAATACATATTCACCTGGAGTTTTGAACTGTGAAAAATCACATTCATAAACATCTGCCCCCACAAAATTATCTTGGGGTGTATCCCCGACCTGCCCAGTTTCCGGGTTTAAAGCATCCTTTCTAAAAGTTAAAGATCCTGTAAACACTTTTGCGTTGGTTTTTAAGTCAATTAAATGGAAGTTATTTCCTTCATAACCGCTTAAATCCAGCTTACCTCCACTACCCATCCAGTGATAGACATAACCGAATTTCATCGCTGCTGTAGGGACATATCCAATTTGATTTATGTGAATGGCTTCTGATCGTGAAACCGATTCATCATAATCCAAATACACATAATCAATGTTCCCAGCAAGCTTACCAAATTCAATTTTATACCGGTTCCCAGTTTGCATAGGAGTGGGCAAATGCAAATAAATCCAGTGCCCTTTCACATGGTCATCCGAAGTATTATTACACTGGTTATCCCCCCAATTTTCACATATCCAGGTGAATTCCACCCCTTTTGTTTTTCGGGACACACTTTTGGGATTTAATTGGGATGCATAATTGGGATCATCTTCGCTGCTAATAAAATAGCTGGCTAAAGTAGAAGCCTGGGAAGTATTTAGCGGCTCTAATACCACTTTGTCTTCTCCTCTCTTTTGTTTATGTCCGTGGTATTGGACATAACCATCTTTAAACTGGACCATAATAATCTGGTCCGTAAGCGGAATTACCCTCACAATATCAGAGGCGTAAACCGAAATTTTAAATAAAGTAAAAAGTGAAAGCAAAGCTATTGCTTTCATCATTGGCGCTTGACGAAATTTCATTTTCTTAAATGTTAGTTGTTTTATAATCAAAAATTAATTTTAGGGAAATTTATCCTTAAAAAACAGGGAATTTCAATTTTTTGAAATGCAGCTAATTATTTTTCTGTTTTTTCCAATTTTAAAATAACACATCATGCAAATCTCTAAAATGGTTGATTTTGTGGTTACTTGCATTTCTTTTTAACTTGGTGGAAAAAACTGATTAATATGATAAATAACCCATTTTCACTTGAAGGAAAAGTTGCATTAGTTACAGGAGGAGGTACTGGCCTGGGCCTGGGAATTTCTAAATGTCTGAATGCTGCCGGAGCAAAAGTGATTATTGTAGGCAGAAGGGAAGACGTGCTGAAAGAAGCCTTAAAAACTTTGGATGAAAAATGTAACTACATCGTAAATGACATCTCCAATCTCAAACAAATTCCGGTTATGGTAAAGCAGATTGAGGATGATTTTGGTGCCATTGACATATTGGTGAATAATGCCGGAATCCATTTGAAAAAATGGGCAAACGATACCTCAGATGAGGAATTTGCCAAGGTGATTCAAACGAATTTATTGAGTGTATTTGCCCTTTCAAGAGAGTGTGGAAAACGCATGGTGGAGCGAAAATCCGGCAGTATAATTTTAATCAGCTCTATGGCAGCCCTGTTCGGAATTGATCGGGTAATTGCCTACAGTACCGCAAAAACAGCCTTGACAGGATTAATGAATTCCCTGGTTACGGAATATTCCAAATCCAATGTAAGAATTAATGCCATTGCTCCGGGCTGGATAGAATCTCAGATGTTTTTCAATGCCATCAATGCAGATCCGGATAGAAAAGCAAAAATAGAAAACAGAATTGCCATGGATAGTTTTGGAAAACCAGAAGACATAGGAAATGCCGCAGTTTATTTGTCCTCTCCGGCTGCCCGGTACGTAACAGGGGTAGTTTTGCCAGTAGATGGCGGAGCTACGGTTAATTTTTAAAATTTCCATCATGAAGTTTACAGGTATCATTTGCTTACAGCTTTTTTTCCTAATGACCTTGCTTATTCAATGCAGCGGGCCTCAGGAAAAAGATCCTGAGTTTTTGTTTAGGGCCAGCCTGTTGATGAATGAAAATCATACCTGGTTTAAGGGCCTGGAACATTTTAGTGCGCTTGTTTTAGAAAGATCTGAGGGTAGAATAAAAGTAGAAGTTTACCCTTCGGAGCAATTGGGAAAGGAAAGTGAAGCCATTAGAATGATTCAGGCTGAAATAATCGATCTGACCACCACTGGTGCTTTGTTAAACAACTGGATGGAAATTGCTGCTTTTTGTGAAATGCCTTTTTTGATTAAGGACTCTTTACAGAAAGAAATGTTGATCAATGGTCCAATTGGTAAAAGAATAAAGGAGGATATGATTAAAAAAACTGGTCTTCGGCCAATTGCCTACTTTCAAACCGGACCAAGAATGTTGACATCCAACCGGCCCATCAAACATCCGGATGATTTGAATGGATTAATCGTAAGAGTACCGAATGTTCCTTCCTTTGTGACGGCCTGGCAGGCATTGGGAGCCAAACCTACCCCAATGGCATTTTCCGAAGTATTTACCTCATTGCAACAGGGTACCATCGAGGCTCAGGAAAATCCCCTGGCTTTAATTGATGCTTCTGGTTTTTCCGAAGTCCAACAATATGTCAACCTTACCGCCCATGTGAATAGTTGGAGCTATGTGGTAGTGGGGGAAAAGCAATTCAAAAAGCTTCCTGATGATTTGAAAACCGTTTTTCTGGAATGTGCACAAGAGATGCAAAAGTTCGAAAGAAAACTATATCAGGAGGACGAATCGAAAATTAGGGAAAGACTAAAAAGTCAGGGGATGATTTTCATCGAATCAGACAAAGCCGCTTTCAGCAAAGCTGCCGAAGAAGCCATATTCCAAAGCTTATCCCCGGAAATGCAGAAAGTTTACAAGGAAATTTCAGTATTGGGAGAGTAATACCAATGGATTTTTAGTAGTAGATAGATAAAAACAAAGCCCCATTCTTTCCAGAATGGGGCTTTGTTTAGTGATTTAGGACTCTAAATTGGTTATCCCTGATAATTAGTGATCTAATAAATCGAGATGATATCTTTTGATGATGCTTTTTAATAAATTCCCATATACGGGTGAAGTGGCATAACCTACTCCTCCATCTTTTACTGAGCCAATTTTTTCAGCCCAGTCCTGATACCTTTTCCCCCCGGTAAAAAGTGGTGCATATCTTTTGTTATTCACCAAAAAAACAGAATGCGCCCTAAAAGAATGCCAGGGAGAAGCATATTGCTCAAATTTATCTTTCACCCGGCAAACGTATAATTCCTGCCCATTCACATTCAGCTTTTTCTTGGAAATGATTTTATGCTTGTTTCTTTCCACTTCCTTTTTGTTGTAATATTCAGTAGTAACCTGAGCCTTGGTTTTCCCCGATTTATCCTTTATCCCAAAGTAATTATTGTTTTCCACCCGTCTGCCATAGGAGCTTTCCAAAGCAGATTGTGCCAGCTTTATGGAAGCGGGAACATTGAACTTCGCCTGCTCCATAAGAGCTGTTTCCAGCTTGTACAAATCTTCTGTATCAGTAAAATACTTCCATACATGGGGCTGAACATCCAGCTGACTGAGTACTTCTTCAGTAAATAAATCACTGATTTCCCTGTTCATTTCCAGTAGAGAATTATCATTCAGCTGATCTACCCTGCTCACATTGTTACGAGTGGTATATTCGAAAATAATTTTCAGTTTTCCCTTGATAAATTTGCTTCGGAAATCTTCTGCATTTACAGTTTTAAAATGACTGTCAAAATCCAGGTCTTCTTCCAGGGACTTAATTTCCTCAGTTACGGAAATTTCAGGTTTCGGCTTTTCATAAATATTGACTTCCACAAAGTGGCCCGTATGATTTAAAAAGATAGTAATGGCAATGATCATCAGCCATCGGGAATCAAGGATGAAGATATTCTGACCACCATTGTATTCAATGAAAGCGCTTCTTCCCCTGGTCCCCACGGTTATCGGATTTCTCTTATAGGTGATTAAAGGTAGTGTATATTTTTTATCATTCATTGTGATGGATTTTATTGGCTGTTGCCTGATAAAAAAAACAATTTTGCTAGTCGAAAAAACTTCCCGGAAGTAAAAATTTATACCCCCAAAAACACCTGGGGAAAATTTTAAAAATCAGGTTTTCAGAATTCTAATTTAGGATGCTAATGGCATCCTAAACACCATTATCGATTTACTATAGTTTGTTGAAATTAATAAGTCTCTCACAAAATTCAATGGGTTTCAAACATTTTAAGTTCCGCAACTTTTTAAATCCTTCACTCCCACTGACTTTAATTTTTCAACTTCCTTACTTTTACAAAAGTATACTTAAAAAACAAAAATGTCAATATTTTAAACATTTATAGTTTAAAATATTGACATTTTTAATACAAGTGATTGATTATCAGCATTAAAAATCTTCAATCAATACACCCATTTTCCCCATTTGGTAATCTCTCATCGCTTCCATGATCTCGGTGTCTTTATTCATCACAAAAGGTCCGTGAGATACTACTTTTTCTTCTATGGGAACCCCTGCTAAAAGAATAGCCCTGGTGTTTTCCTCCGCTTCTAATTGTATAGATTCACCATCATTATCAAAAACTACCAATTCTTTTCTGCCGGCCAAATGGCTGCCATTGATTTTTAACTTCCCATCCAACAGGTACAACAAAGTGTTAAAATTCTGATCAATTGGTAACTCAATTTTTCCACTTTTTTGAGCAGTAATTCTCAGGTTAACCATTGGGGTAAATTGCGGAATCGGTCCTTTCACTCCTCCAAACTCTCCGGTGACTACTTGCACATTTACCAGGTTATCTGGGGAATTAATCTCAGGAGTTTCCTCCGCTTCCAAAGGAAAATACCTTGGTTGAACCATTTTATGTGCTGCCGGAACATTTATCCACAACTGGATAATTTCCATTTTGCCACCTTCAGCAGCAAAAGCCTTAGAGGGTCGCTCGCTATGAATAACCCCCATACCTGAGTGCATCCACTGAGTACCACCAGCTTTCACTACAGAGCTGTTTCCCCTCGAATCTCTATGGTGAACTTCTCCTTTATATACAAAAGTAACTGGAATAAAACCCCTGTGGGGATGAGGTCCGACTCCGGTTGTTTTTGGATTTGCCCCTGCTTCATATTTGGCATCAGCATGATGAATGAGCAGAAAAGGGTTTACCATATTTATTTGAGGTAATGGTAAAGCCTGATCAACTATAAAACCGTCCATATTTACTTTCTGAGCCTTATCTACCCGGCTAATACTTCTTGTTTTCATTTTTATTCTCCTTATATTTCTATGTTAGAACTAACTTATGTTGTTACAATTATTGTTATAACAAATAAATGGTAAAATGATTCAATTTAAGAGAAACAGATGTCCAATAGTAGGTATAGCATTGCAAAACCCAATGTGATAAAAGTGATGTCCCAGCAGGGTCTGCGTTTTCGCGACCCTGCGTCATTAAACATCAGAAGCCCTTTCTTAGCAAGGTCTCTAACGAAGACCTTGCTAAGAAAGGGGTTACAATTACCAAGAAAAATACTGAAATGAGTCAATTTAAGAAAACATAAAAAAACCTTAAACCTGTTTTTCAGGCTTAAGGTTTACATTGACAAGAATACTAAAAAATTACCTCACCGAAAAAACAGCTTCAAGCGCTTTTGGAGCCCCTAATTCCTCTGATCTTTTTCCAGGAGATGAACCTCCAATCGTAACTTTAAATTCTCCTTTTTCAATTTTAGATTTTCCTGCCTCGTCTACCAGCATCATATCCTTTTCCGTAATTTCAAACTCCACAGTTTGTGATTTTCCCGGAGCCAGTTTTATTCTTTTAAAACCTTTAAGTGCATAAAGCGGAGTCCTTGTAGAAGCTTCCAGGTCGGTGATATAAAGCTGTACAACTTCCTCACTTTCCCAGTCACTTGAGTTGCTTACGGTTACCGATGCCATTACCGAACTTCCCGCTTTGATTTTTTCATTGTCTAGTTTAATATCTGAATAAGTGAATTTGCCATAAGTTAAACCAAAACCAAATGGATATTGTGGTTCTTCTTCCATATATCTGTAAGTCCTGCCTACCATGGCATAATCTTCATATGCAGGTAATTGATCTACAGATTTAGGAAAAGTGATGGGCAATCTGCCTGAAGGAGAAGTTTTCCCAAAAATGATATTAGAAATAGCTTCACCACCAGCTTCTCCGGGGTACCAGGCATAAATCACGGCATCCACCAAATCGTGTACCTCAGGAATAGCCACAGGACTCCCTCCTGATAAAATAAGGATTATTGGCTTATCTCCCTTGGATTTCAGTTTCTTTAAATAATTGATCTGGTTTTCTGGCAGGGAAATATCGAATCGGTCGCTTTTAGTTGGGGAAGCCAAAGCTTCACCTTCTTCGCCTTCCAGTAATCCGGATAATCCCATGGAAACAATAATGGCATCTGTTTTATGCGCATCATCAGTGGACCAGTCAATTGGATTTATATTTTCCCTGTCAAGTAAGAAAGCATGTTTGTATTCCATGCTGGTTCCGGGATGCATATTTTGGGCAATTCCCTCCAGAATTGTAGTCATATTTGGAGTAACGCCATAATAATTACCCAGCATCACATCTCCATTGGTAGCATTTGGCCCCAGCACAACCAGACTTTTAATGTCCTGCTTCAGTGGCAATACATTGTTTTTGTTTTTTAACAATACCACTGATTTTTCTGCGGCTTCCAAAGCCAGTTTGTGGTGCGCTTCAGAGTTGATCACATCAGCGGAAATATTATTATAAGGATTCATTTCTACCGGATCGAATAGGCCCAGTCTGAACCTTGTTTTCATTAAAGTAGCCAATACTTCATCAAGTTTCTCTTCTGTGATTAATCCCTGTTCTACAGCCCCTTTCAAATTGGGAGAAACCGAACCACAATTCACGTTTACACCACTGTTAAAGGCCAAGGCAGCTGATTCCTCAGGCGTTTTAGTGACTTTATGGTATTCATGGAAATCTACCAAAGCCCAGCAGTCAGAAGTAACATGTCCATCAAACCCCCATTCATCTCTCAGAATATCTTCCAATAAATAACTACTTCCGCAGCAGGCTTCATCAAAAGTTCTGTTATAGGCACACATTACAATTTCCACATCGGCCTCCTTTACTAAAGCCTCAAAGGCTGGTAAGTAAGTTTCCCTGAAATCCTTCATTGGCGGAACCGCATTGAAAACGTGCCTGTCTCCTTCCGGCCCACTGTGTACCACATAATGCTTGGCACATGCCGCTGCTTTTAAATATTTAGGATTATCTCCCTGCAGGCCTTTTACATAATTCACTCCGATTCGACTGGTCAGATAGGGATCTTCTCCGTAAGTTTCCTGTCCCCTTCCCCATCGTGGATCACGGTATAAATTCACATTGGGTGACCAGAAAGTTAGGCCGGAATATCGGTTGTAATTACCAATTTTCTGAGAAGCATTAAACTTTGCCCTGGCTTCATCTGAAATAGCTGTGGCAATTCTGAAAATTAAATCTTCATCGAAAGTAGCTCCCAGGCCTATTGGTTGGGGGAAAACCGTGGCTCTACCATTCCGGGCCACTCCATGAAGGGACTCATTCCACCAATTGTATTCCGGAATTCCCAATCTTTCTATGGCCGGAGCCTCATAATTGAGTTGGGCAATTTTCTCTTCCAATGTGAGATGGGAAACGAGATCTTGTGCACGTTCCTCAATTGATAATTCAGGATTCCAGAAAGCCAGATCAGACTTTTTCTGGGCACTGGTGTTTAAACAAAAAAACATTCCTGCGATCAGAAATGAATATAAAAATTTGGTCATGATAAAAAGAATTTGTTTGTAAAAAAATCTTCTATTAGTTTATAAAATACATGGGCACAATATAAGGACAAGAAAAAAAGATAAATGCCCTAAAAAAAACTGATAAATTGATTTGGATTTTCCCTATTGTAAGCTTTTACAGTGGGTCTAAAAACGAATAAAGAAGAACTAAACATCAGTCTGAGCAAGGTCTGTATTTTGACTGCGCTGTGTTCTAATTGGTATTTTATTATAATGCTGAGGCACTCGACAAAGAAACCCTTTTAGGTAAATTGGATATTTTTGGTACCTTTCACTGCAATCAAGGTATTTGCTTTGTTTCAGTTTTCAGAAATTGAGAAGAAGAGAACTGTAAATAAAATTACCCCCTCTTATTTCCTTAAAATTAACTTTTTAAAAAAATCTTTTTTTAGTGTGACGAAAAGGACTTCCTTTTAATTTTTTTATGTAAATTAATACCAACCTCTATGGTAAATTATTTTTTTGTCGACAAAATTCTACCCTGGATTCCATAATTGGAATTTTTTGTAATAAAGCCAAAAAAGCCCCTCTCATTGTGGCGCTTTTTTGTAAGTATTTTTTTAAATGGTAAATAACATTCTGCTTGTTTCTGACACTACTGCTGGAGAGTCCCAAATTGAAAGTCTCCTTCAGGAAAACAATTTGAACATAAAGATTTTCAAATGCACTTTTAAAGCGCTTTCTCTCCGATTGAAGACCACATTATTTGACCTTTTGTTGTTGGAAATCGGGGATAGTGAGATTCTGGAGACGCTAAAAAAATTAAAGGATAAAGAAATAACTGTCCCTCCGGTAATGCTGATTTCTGATCAGCTGGATGACTTTAATTTTGAAGAAGCTATAGAACTTGGCGTCAGTGATTTTATTGAATTACCAACCGATTCCAAGCATATTGTCAACAGGATCAGATTTAACCTGAAATTCAATTTAAAAACAGGATCTTACGGATTAAAAGAAGGAAAAGCCCTTAATCGGGGAATGATGGACGCCATTATTTCCTATTCCCCAATGATTATCTATGTGTTGGATTACGAAAGCAAAACACCTATTTATCTCAATAACAGAGGACTCACTTTATTGGAATATTCGGTAGAAGAACTGGATGCCATGGGTAACAGTTTCACAGAGGAAATTATGTACCCTGAAGACCTTCCTGGTTTTTTCAAACACTTTAATGAGCTGGGAAATCTTAAAATTGGGGAAACAAAGGAATTCGAATACAGGCTGGTCTCTAAATCTGGAGAAATCTTTTGGTATAAAAGTAAGGATTACATTTTTACTGTAAATGAAAAGGGTAAGCCGAAGCGGATCATAGGAATTGCGGATAATATTTCAGCTGAAAAAAATATAAAGAAAGAGCTTCTTTTTTTCCAAAAAGGACTTAAAACCCTCAATTTAATTTCCACTGATGCGCATTTAAATTTTGAGGAAAAAATTCAGAAAGCACTGGAGTTCCTTACCTCTTATTACCAAATGGAGATTGGGATAATTAGTAAAATAGCAGGTCATAACTATACCATCAAGAAAGTTTTTTCTACTATGTCCAATTTGGAATTAGGCGAAGGAGACGTTTTTGATCTCCAAAATACTTATTGTGACATTGTCTGGAAAAAGAAAAGAGTAACCGCCATTCATGAGATGGGAAAGTCTAAATATTCCCAGCTTCCCTGCTATCAGTTATTTAAATTAGAAAGCTATATAGGTGCTCCTTTGGTGGTAAACCAGAAACCATATGGCACCATTAATTTTTCCTCTTTCCAGGTGGGAAAAACTACTTTTTCAACTCATGAAAAAGAACTGATGGTCATTTTTGCCCGATGGGTTGCTTCATTATTGGAAAGGAAAAAATACGTGGACCGACTTGAAAAACTAAATGCTTCCAAAGACAGGGTTTTGGCTACAGTGGTGCATGATTTGAGAAATCCATTGCATAATATAAAAGGCTTAAGTTATATAATTGGTCAGGAATTACTTCGGGGTGGAGATGTAAGCCAATTTTTGAATATGGTAAATGAATCCTGCGATAAAGCCGATCAGCTGATTAAAGAGTTATTGGAAATTGCGGAGCTGGAAGATGAAAATTTTGTAATGAAAAAAGAAGAAATTGAACTTACAGATTTTATTAAAACCACTGTTTCTGCCTTGGAAGATGATATAAAAGCGAAAAAAATTAACCTCGAATTGAAGCTACCCAAAGAATCCACACCGGTAATAATTAATCGCTCCAAGTTTTCCCGGGTAATTGAAAACCTGGTAAATAATGCCCGAAAATTCACACCAGAAAATGGAAAAATTAAAATCTCCTTAAAAAAACTGAAAAAAGAAGTGGAGATCAAAATTGCCGACACCGGCATTGGCATCCCCAACGAACTCCAGCCCATCATTTTTGACAAATTTTCCCGAGCCAGAAGGGAAGGATTAAAAGGGGAAGCTTCCACCGGCCTGGGCATGTCCATCGTAAAACAAATTGTGGAGCTTCACCACGGGGAAATATGGCTGGAAAGCCGGGAAAACATTGGAAGTACCTTTACCATCAAAGTTCCCCGACAAGCAAGTTAATGGGCAAATTTGCCTATTTTTTCAGAGAGGCCTTTGAGAAAATGTAGTCGGGAATATCCGCATCAAATTCAATTTTTTCAATGATAAAATCAGTTCCCTTTCCGTCTTTAAGCATGTCTTTATAATTCATTTTTTTGGGAAACCACCTTCCATCCAGTCTCTCCACCTGGCTTAGGGTAATTCTTTTCAGCAACTGCCCGCTTTTAGCATAAAGTTCCTCTTTCAAGGGTACGTATCTTTCCTGATCAATCCAAGATTTTCTGGATTCATAAGAAACATCATCTACCTTGGCAGTAAGTTCCAGAATCCAGACTTTTCTATCTTCTATGGTTTCTTCACCAATAACTTTTGCATTATAAATTTCGGTGAGTTCACGGTCTTCCATCATATCTTCATAAGATAAATCAGAACCCATTACTGATTGCCTGAGCATGTGTCCGGAAAGTTGAATTGTTCTGTCTGTGGATGGAGAATAAATCCATAGTCGGTCTTCCAGCTTAAGCATTTTTGTTCCTTTCTCTCTCTCAGGAGATAAATACTCCGTAAATGATTTGGTGTCTCCTTCTGAATAGCCTTTAGAGGTAACCGTTCTGCTATTTCTTCTGCCATAAATAACCATTTTTGATTCGGTAATCCGGTTTTTGGACATCAGGTTTTCATCCACTTTTTTCAAAATTTCATTGGCATCGGGGAAATCTCCTCCCCCACCAATGATTAAGGAAAATACTATTACCAATAATGATTTCATCTTTATCTGTTTTTTTAATTTTTTCTATTTCAGGCATTACAAATGCCACATTTATTACAGTCGCAATACAATTGCTCCCGAGCTGGAAAAACTAATTACCAACCACCAACCTAAACTTCAAGTTCTTTAAACAATACAGCTGTTTCCCTTTTATAAATACCGATTCCGGAAAGTGCATTTCCTATTACCATGGCAATCAGACCGGGAATAAATCCAATGTATAACAAATCAGGTGTAAATTTCGAGCGTAAAATCGTAGGCATCAGCATGGTACTGTTATTCAGCATTTCACTTATATCAATTCCCTCGTATTGCATGTAAAATGTTATGCCCAAACCTATAGCTGTACCAATCACCGATCCTATTACCCCAATCAGGATCGCCTCCAATATCAGGGTTTTGTATATCTGATTTTTAGCTTCTCCCAAAGCAAGTCTAATCCCAAATTCCTGATATCTTCTTAAACCTCCAAGCAAACCAGTATTCCAAAGGACTATTGACATGGCCATTACAAAAATGCCCACGAAAAATGCAGAATATAAATCTACATAGTCCAGGTAACTGGCCAGATTATTTTGCTCTTTAAGCGTGAGCATCATTGGTGCAAATTCATCGGCTGCATCCAGGTTTTGATTAAAATCAGCTTTGAGTGTTTTAGCTTTATCATCATTGTAAACTCCCTCATTGAAATAACCCAGGATTTCGCTGCTCCCATCGAATAAGTCCAGCATTTCCTGCACATCGGCTATGTCTGCAATGATGGTTCCTCTATCCATAGCCGCTACTCCAAACCGAATCGTACCACTCACCACAAAGTTCTTGAAAGTCATACTGCCGTTCATAGTGGAGCCTACATAAGTGATTTCATCTCCTGTTTCAATTTGCAGTTTATGGGCAAAATCATCCCCAATTAAAGCCTCTCCTCTCTTTGTAGGCAGATTTCCCTTCACTAGCGAACTGGCAATATTCAGCCGGTCAATTTCTCCGCTTTTGTCATCCAACAATTGAAGAGACATCCCGGCTGCCGGTCCCTGTCCTTTAGTTTCTCCATTTTCATCCGGAACATCTATCAATCCCCCAAACCTTGTCCGTTTTACCCACTGCACATCCGGATATTTAGTGGAAAGAACCTCCTGAAGGGAATCTACTCCAAGTAGGGCCAGATCGATAGGAAGCTGATCCATATTTTCATGGTAAGCCCGGGTAACCACTTTCACATGCCCTGTTTCAAATCTGGCGTTTTGATCGGTGATATCTCCCATGGCCCCCCGAATATAGCCACTGAGCATTACGGTAAGTGACACACCTATGGTCACAATAATGATGGGAAGCAGACTTCTGCTTTTGTCCCTTAAAATCCCTTTTAACAAAAACTCTATCATTGTAATTTTCCTTTAATGGCGTTAACCGGGTCCATTTTCGCAATTTTTCTGGCTGGTAAATAACTTACAATCGTAGCAGAAATGACAACCAAGGCAATAGTCCCCAATATGAGTACAATTCCGTAAACCGGATAGATTCTATCAGCTAGGGATACCCCCATATTTTGTGAAGCCTCAGGAATTCCAATTCCCGTTGCAGATAAATAGAGCAATAATGGGATGCCGTAAGCACAACCCAGCACCATGGCAAAAATGCTGTACATCCCTCCTTCTACCGTGAATAATCCCACAACCTGTTGTCGGGTCATACCCAGGGAAATATAAGTTCCAATTTCCTTTTGCCTTCTGAAAATGGACAGCACCTGAGTATCGAATATGGCTAAAAGTGCGATAGCCAACAGCAAAATATACATGATAGAGCTACTCGCTTTTTTCATCTCAATAATTTCAGAAAGCTCTCTCAGCAAATCTTCCTGGCTTCTGAAATTCCATCCCGGTACATCCACTGGCTGATCTGCTTCGGAAATAAACATTGTCGCATGGCCTTCCATTCCAGTCATTTCCCATAGTTTTTTAATGGGAATCCAAAACTGTCCATTATCTATAGTAGGAACATTAGAATCGAAAATGCCCACAATGGTCACATTTTTTGCATCGAAAGTGCCATTTTTATCCCGCCACCTGAGCAACAATTCATCATTCACTTTTAAGTTGGCCGATGTGGCCATCCTTTTCCCAATAATGGTAGGAATATCTGCTTTGCTGTTTTCTAGTAAATCAGTAGGTAATCCCAGAATTTCCTGCGGAACCTCAATCCCTTTTAAGGAAATGGAAAGCATTCTTCCCTCAGGGTAAACAGAAGCCTGTCTGATCAGAATAGGAACCAGGTTCTCTTTTGCAGACGTTGGCAAAATTCCATGGCCATCCTGCACAGAAAAAGGGTCGAAGGGATCATAATCTGTATGGATGAGTTGCCCTTTCCCATATTCCCATTCTATATTATCCCGTTTTGCCTGCTGATTCCATCCATCAAGTAATCCATTAAAAAACAGGATAACCACAAAGGCAAAAGACAAAACCGCTGCATTGAGCCAGGTCCTCAAACCAGCTCCCATGAGATTTCTATATGCTAACTGAAATGCCAGTATCATGATGCTACGACTTTAGTTCTAATTTCATCCTTTACCACCTTTCCATCTTCCAGATGCACTATTCTTTCCAGGTACTCCATCACTTTTTCATCATGTGTAGAAAAAAGGAATGTGGTATCCAGTTCCTTATTCAGTTTTTTCATCATTTGTAAAATGACATGTGCATTATTTGCATCCAGATTGGCAGTGGGTTCATCGGCAATTAAAATTTCCGGTCTTTTTACCATGGCCCTGGCTATGGCCACTCTTTGGCCTTCCCCACCAGAAAGCTTAGCTGGTTTTTTATCGGGCATATTTTGTAAACCTACCCATTCTAGTGCTTCCATTACCATTTTCTTTCTTTCGGAGGTATTATAGTCTTGCAGCAACAAAGCAAATTCTACATTTTCGAATACGGTATAAACAGGAAGCAGATTATAAACCTGAAAAATGAAGCCAATATGCTTATTCCTCAATAAGGCAGATGCTTTGTGGGAAAGTCCGGCAATGTTTTTTTCCATAACAAAAGCATTGCCCTCAGTCGGACTGTCCAAAGAGCCAATGATATTGAGCAAAGTTGTTTTTCCCGAACCACTTGGCCCCACCAATCCGGCAAATTCCCCTTTTCCAAATTGAAGATTGATATTTTTTAAGGCGGTAAACTCACCATCACCATCCTTAAACTTTTTGGTGACATTTTCAAGCGAGACTATGATATCTGTTTTCATTTCTATGAGGTATAAATTGATAATTCAAAACCGAGCCTAATACCCATTTTAATTAAAATCTACATTCCCTCCCCCTACCCCCCTCAATTGAGGGGGAAATAACTTTCCCCTCTGGAGGGGATACAGGGGAGGTTTTTAGCATTCAACAATGAGAAATATTTATAATTCCTGAGCGAATGATTTCTGATTAGAATTATTTTTGTCCATTAGTATGCAAATCTGTTATTTATCTGTCGTACCTAGTTTCATTAAAAGCACTAGTGCTCAATGATTATAAACCAACATCAGCCTAAATCCTGGTCCTTTTAAAGCATTTTCTATATCATTTTCAATAAATCCCGGTGGTGTATCCGGATTATAAAAGAGCATTGCATAACCTGAAAATTTGCTAAACTGATGTTCGTAATTTAGGAAAAAGGAAGCATCTTTTGATTCCCAATTGAAGGTAGAAACCGCGCTTAGATTATCGAAAAAGCCCAATGGATAAGCCAGGGTAACCGCTGAAATATTAAAGGTTTTTTCAAATTTGAAAGCATTTTCATCCACTGCAGAAATAAGGTGCTCAAATACGAAATTCATTCCGTTTCCAATGCCAAAAGTGTAGTCCATTCCGAGGTTAATCAGGGTCTGATTGGTAAAAATTCCAAGGTTTTTCGTCTTGTGAATATGGGACGCTTCCACCCACAAACCGATGGTTACATCCCATTTGGCATCAAATCCGAAACGGTTTTCCGGAATTCTCTCATATTGAGGCAGGGTAGGAATACCCTGGGAATCGGCTACTCTGTGATGATAAGTAAATGCTATTTCCCCTTTGGGCACCGGATATTGAATCCTTCCGCCAAACTCGGGAATATGGGAATTTGAGCCCATAATTTCAAAACCCTTTGGCTTATCGTTTCCATATAGTGTCCAAATCCATATATTGGCATTGTTTAGAAAATAGTATCTCCCCAATGCGCCATAAACTCCATTTGTAATTCCTAAAGGATCTCTGGGATCCACCTGATTGAACCATTGCAAGGGTCTTAAAACTGTGGCTACTCCAAAGTCAATTTTCTGCAGCCCAACCCGCACTTCATATTGATTTCCGGTAAATCTGGCCCATATGCGATAAGGTTGTACATCCCCTACATAATGAGTAGAATCGAATGGATGGAAACTGGCACTGCCGTAAATATTTCCAGAGGCAAAAAAATCTAACGTTTTTCCTGAATCCAGCGGAAGGCTATAGGACAGTTCTGGGATGTACCTGGCTCCAAATAAATAATTTAAGTCATTGTCTGGAGCATAATTTCCAAAGGCTGATACCTGACCATCAAAAACCACCTTATTTTGGGCAATTCCCAAACCGGGTAAAGTGGTAAACAGACATATCCATATGAAGATTTTCAGTTTCATCAGGCTTTATCATCTGGAGGAAATAATCCATACAGGAAAAAATTGGTAATTTCCATTGCAGCATCATGAACATTTTCATACTGACTCAGGAAAGCATCATCCACCATTTTCTGGCTGAAATAATCCAGCATCTGCATGATAAAACTTATCTTAATATCCTTCCTGATTTGTCCAGTTTTCTGGGCCTCCAGTAAATCGTCAAAAAACCTTTTGTAGGAATTTTCCTTATGTGTTTCTAAAAAATTTCTTAACTCAGGATCATTTGCTTTATAAAGGTCTTTTATAAATTCCATGCTTACATTTTGGGATTGTTCGTGCTTCAGCAACACCAGTTTTCCCATTTTCTCCGCAAACGAAATTTCCTGATGCATGATCGCATTATAGTTTGCCAATCCCTCTTCAGTAAGGTTCTGAATAACAATTTTTGCCAATTCCTGCTTGTTGGAAAAATTGCGATAAAAAGTCATTTTACTGATGCCCGCTTCCTCACAAATATCCTCAACCGTAACTTTTTTTATCCCGAATTTCCAGAATAAGTTTTTCGCACTTTCCACTACTTTGATATGTGTCTTACTTTTCTTCACAATCAAATATACTTACTAAATTCAATTAATGTTACGTTTTTTGTAATTTTTTATATTTTTTATAACATTCTTTAATTTTAGTATCGCTTATTGGATAAAAAAAAGGAAGCTGCTTTAAAACAACTTCCCTTCTCATCTCAAAATAGATAATCCTAATTTGGCTGAATTGGAAATTTTTTAAAGAGATCAGATATACCTTTATTAACTCTGGCGTCCATTTTTTGATCATTTTTGGTGATGTTACCCATAATCACGCCCTGCCACAGCATTACATTTTCTTTGCGATCAACCATATCCACTTTTACTGTTCCGGATTCGTACTTGTTCACTACCACCTCCTCACTTTCCCAATGGTAATTTCGCTGCCCGGTATAACCTAATCTGGCATCCCTGAAATCAGTTTCCCTGGTTTGTTCCAGTTCTTCTATTATCAGTCCTAGGTTAATCATCAGGTCCGGATCTTTATCTTTTAAAGTAAAATCCCGTAATTCCATTTCATGTGTGATGGCCTTTTTAAGTCTGGAAAAATCCGGTTCAGAAAACAAAATTTGATCTCTGTCTTCCACTGTAAGTTCATAAAAACCAAAAGTTTCATAATCCCTGAAATTAACATCAGGATCTTCTTCTGATGAAACTACTCTAACGGGTACACAGGCTACAATTAAGCACAAAAGGAAACCAAAAATCAATGCCAGGGTTTTCATATTCATAAGTGTTATTTAAAATAAGGTTCTTCTGCAATAATTTTAATTAAATCGCCCTCCTTCAATTTGGTATTTTCTTCTAAACCATTGGCTATTGCCGTAAATTTAGGGTCCCAATAATTATTTAGGCGTTTTCCCAAAGCTTCAAAAGATTCTCCTTCTTTTGCTTTCACCACTCTTAAGACCCTGTTTTTCACCAGCCCCTTGTCGGAAGAGGATAAGGATTTTATACTTTGGGCACAATTAATAAAGGCATCTTTAAAATTGCCATAGTCCATCCCTACAAGCCTCATGAGTTGATTCCCAATTTTAAACCAGACCATATTTATAAAAACCACCTGTCCTTTATCTTCCATAGCCATGGTAATCATGTAGCCCTTTTGTCCATTAATATCAAGTGTTTTTTTTGCTTTGGGATCAAGCTCCATTTTATATTTTTCTTTCAGCGCATTTTCAAATTTTTGAGCATACACTTCAGGGCTGTCATTGCTCTCCTCAGCCTGCAATAAAATCATTCCCTGCTGGTTTTCATCAACTGCTCCTACGACCCGCGGACTATTGGATGTCAGCCATTTTTCCGGAAAATCTATCACAAAATTCATATCCGGATGAATAAACTTTGTTCCTGCAAACACCCCTTGTTTTGGATTTTCACCAAAATGCACCCCGTCCAGCTTTGCGAGAAATTCTGCTTTATTTTGGGTAATAGGAGCTGCTTTGGAAACCTGAATTTCTTCGGATTTCTCATTTATATATTCTACTCTTTTGGGTGTAAAAGGGTGATCATTCAAATAAGATTTTTTTTCAGCTTCACCAGTCTGGTGCTCCAGGGAAGTGGATAAATTCCTTAAAATAATAGCAAGTTGTTGTGGTTCATAGCCGGTTTTTGCCGCAAGCTGAATACCATATTCATCCGCTTCCTTTTCCTGCTTTCTGCCATATCCGGCAATAGTCATTTCAAAGGGTGTATTAATGATATTGCCCAAATCGCTATTGATCACACTACCTACAATATTTCCGGGAACTTTCAGGATATTGGGCAAAATATTTCGCTTCATTCCTTTTACCGAATGTCTCCTGTTCACATGGATAATTTCATGGCTGATCACATCAGCCAGTTCATCTTCAGTATTGGCCAAAACAACCAACCCTCTGGAAACATAAATATATCCTCCGGGAAGCGCAAAGGCATTTGGCTCTTCCATATCTACCAGATGAAACCTGTACTTAAAGGGCTGATCTCCTAGATTTTTCACCAGTCTTTGACCGATTGCATCTACAAATTGTAAAGTTTTTGGAGCATCATATAAACCCATGCTTTGTTCTACTGCCGCTGCATTTTCAGCACCTAATTTTTTATCCAGGTCAGTGTTTTGGGCAAAACCTGACATTGCATAAACACACAGGAAAGCAAGTACAAAAAAAGTTTGAAGTCTATTCGTTTTAATCATTATAATTTCAGGTTAAATTTTGATATCCTAAAGATAAAAAACCCCTTTCCTTTAAAGCAAAAAACTAAAATAATTATTTTTGATAATTTACAAGGCTACAAATAACTTCCTTTACTTTTCCATTTTCCATCTAGTTTATTTTAAAAAAACAAAACTTTCAGGAGAAATTTGTATGTGGATTAAACAGGCCTTTCCATAACAAATTGTTATTAGCAAATCCTACCGCATTTCTAATCATTAATGAAAAAAACCAGGAAATTACTTTCCTCAGCCCTTATTCCTGAAGGGCATTTATTTCATTATCAAGGCTATTCTCTAGGTTTTCTATTTGTTGGCTAAAAGCGGCATATTTTTTCAGTATAAACTTTCGCCCAAAATATACCTCCTCCAGAAGATAGCGTAATTCATCATCTCTGCGAAAACGGTAAAAATCTTTTGGAGAAATGGTAAACTTCACCATTTTGTCACCTTCAAAAGCATATTTATAGTTGGTGAAGTTTCTGCTGAAATAGCCTGAAAATCGCTGGTGAAATTGCAATGGATAATAGGAATCTTCGAACTTTTCCAATTCTGCAAAATCATGCTCATAATAATTGGCTATTTGTGAGCGAAGTTGGGCATTGGTTATTTTATCCAAACCACCGGATTTTGCTGCTTCGTAAGCACCTTTATTACAGGTAAGCAGCTCTTCTGCCAATAAATCATTAAAAAATACACTCATAGAATCATTAAAAGAATAATCTACGACTTCCATATAATGGTTGATGGCATTATATGCTCCCAATCCTTTTTGATGTGCCTTTAAATTTTGGGCTATCGTGGTTTTATCACTTTGTAATGCAGCCTTTATTTGTCTTAAAGTAGCGATTTCATTTGCAGCTCTTTCATTTTCTTCCAGCATATTGTTAATGCCAAATACAATAGAAATTCCAATAAGAACCGATAAAATTTCAAGGGAAAACGCCAGAAAATTAATTTTTAAAGAAGTGCCAGCCATTTAGTTTCAGTTAAAAAGCATTGTGGCAGTAATTGATGATAAGGGTGAATTTAAATTTTAGATTAAAATTTGTTCTGTTCAATTACTTTCTGATTGCCTAATACTTGGTTTCTAATATTATTTAATTTGCAAATCTCTAAGATTTTTTGAGAAAGGAATATTTATTAACAAAAAAATGAAGAAATATGCCCTAATTGTGAGTTAATGGCTATTGCCATCAGTGTTTTTATTCAAGTTTTCTCCGATTTTAAAGCATTAACAAGCCTGATTCCCTTAATCTCCCCCAGGTGAAACTATTGGCCAGTTTATCAAAATCTCCAATTCCCTGCGATTCAAATGTTTCAATTAATTTTCCCAAAGTATATTTTTCAGGGTTCGAAGAGGCCAGTTCTGGAAGTATTTCGGACAGCCATTTCCCGATTTCCGGCATTGTTATCAGCTCAATTTTTTCTGCTTTATTGTGTATAGTGATCTTCCCTTTCCTGCGGATTTTACCTTTTTTATTTACTTCAATTTCGGAAAATACCGGCAAGTTTCCCAGCCAGATCACTTTGGAATTTTCTGATTCAAAATCGTAGGAATTGGCAATCGCTTTTTGAATATAATTTTTCGGAACAGTGGTTTTCGGAATTTTAAAATCGAACCATTCGTAAAGTGGAAAATCCAGGCAAATCCCGTGCATATAATTGAATAGTGATTTTCGGAGTCCTTCACTAAATTGTGCATGATCGGCACCATCCGGATCTTCATGTACCAGGTCATTATTGGCAAAGCTGCCCTCATCCGGTCCTACTTTTACCACACCAAATGCTGCCGGATTGAGGCCTACAGGACTATGCGCAGTCATGGCAAACCTGTGCCAAAAACCAGACTGCACTACTCCGGCTTCAAACAATTGCCTCACCATTTCCAGCGAATCAATGGTTTCCTGAGCTGTTTGGGTAGGAAAACCGTACATTAAATAGGCATGCACCATAATTCCTGCTTTGGTAAAATTCTCTGCTACTTTCGCCACCTGTGCTACGGTTACCCCTTTTTTCATCAAATCCAGCAAGCGATCTGAAGCTACTTCCAAACCTCCCGATACTGCCATGCAACCAGCTGCCTGTAAAAGCCTACACAAATCAGCTGTAAAGTTTTTCTCAAAACGAATATTCGTCCACCAGGTGACAGTAAGTCCTCTTTTTAGAATTTCCAGGGCCACATCACGCATCAATGCGGGAGGAGCAGCTTCATCTACAAAATGAAATCCAGACTCCCCGGTTTGTGCGATCAACTCTTCCATTCTGTCACAAATAATACTCGCATTTACAGGAGTATATCGCCCAATATAATCCAGGGAAATGTCACAGAATGTACATTTTTTCCAGTAGCAACCATGCGCCAATGTCAATTTATTCCATCGCCCATCACTCCAAAGCCGGTGCATAGGATTGACAATCTCAATGACTGAAAGGTAATTTTTAAGGGGCAAATCGCTGTAGTCTGGTGTACCCGTTTTGGAAAATGGAATATCTCCTTCCAGTGCTCCATTCCAATAAATTACCGCATCCTCATGTCTGGAAAAAGTTCTTTTCAAATTTTTGAGTTCCCGTTTGCCTTCCAACATTTCAATCAGGCACTGGATTGGTCTTTCTCCATCATCCAGCGTAATGAAATCTACAAAATCAAATACTCTTGAGTCTGTCAGAGAGCGCAGTTCAGTGTTGACATACCCCCCTCCCAATACCACATGGACATGGGGATAATTGTTTTTAATAAATTGCCCACACCTAAAAGCCCCATAAAGATTTCCGGGAAATGGCACGGAAATACAAACTATTTCTGGTTGTTGGGTTTTTATTCGCTGATTGAGAATATTCACCAGAATATTATCCACAAAAGTCTCTGGTGCTAAGACAGCCTCATAAATTTCATCGAATGAATTGGCAGACATCCCTAATCTCTCTGCATATCGGCTAAATCCAAAATGAGGATCAATTGTTTCTTTGATGAAATCCGCCAAATCTTCCAGGTAAAGTGTAGCCAGATGCCGGGCTTTATCCCTAATGCCCATTGTGCCAAATGCCCAGTCCAATTCCTCTAATTGCTGAAACCGAGATGCTTCAGGTAAATATTCCCCATCACATATCGTATGGGCAAGTGTGGGATTTTTATCCTGAAGAAAAGCAATTACCGAATCTATTGTAAGTAAATAATCCTTTTTTAAACTCAGCATCCGCTGGGCATTTTCTGAAAGTTCATCACCATTTTGTTCTACTTCCCGAAAAAGTTTTTCCAACCCTTTTTTTGAGAAAAGTCGCAAAATTACATCTATTCCCAAATCAGATTGGAAAGCACTAATATTAATGGTATTCAGAAAACCTTTAAGGTAGGTAGTAGCCGGATAAGGCGTATTAAGTTGCGTAAATGGGGGAGTAATTAAATAAACTTTCTTTTCCAATATCCGGGTTAATTTTTTATAACTCCAAATTTCGGAAAATTTTGTCAAATTCCTCAAAAGAAAAGCCTTTTACCCCTTCATTTTCAGGCAAAAGGCTTTTCTTCACTTTTGAAAAGCAGATTTTACAAAGCCTGCGAAACTTTAAAAACCCAGGCATAATCACAAGGATTAGTGGCTGGAGTAACTGCAGGAGGGGTAATGGTTACCGAACTTCCACCAGCTTTATATTTCACTTTTCCTTCAAATCCCAATAAACTCACTTCTTTGGCTCCTTTCAGGTTTTTAACAGTGATAGATTTCTCTGGAAATTTGGTGCAAATCACATATAAATCATTGCCTTTTTGAGTGAAAAAGACATGGTCCTGCTTGTTGGCGTCCGCCTTTTCCCACATTTGTGTCCCATAAATGGCATCCCCATTCACATCCAGCCAATTGCCCATGTCCATCAGTCTTTGTTGCATAATCACTGGCACCCTTCCATCAGCAGTTGGGCCTATATTGAGCAGCAAATTCCCACCTCTTGCCACTTTATCAATCAGAATATGTACAAGTCCTTCAGAGGTAGAGTAGCTTTCCAGGTTTTCATTTCTGTTATATCCAAATGAACCACCAATTCCCCGGCATTCTTCCCAGGCACGCTGAAACGTACCTGTTTTTATTCCTTCATGTACCAAATCATATTCTGTGGTAAAAAAACCTCCATGTTTCCCACGGGTTTCTTTACCCCACCTGTCATTTACCACCACATTTTCCTTTACCGGAGAATCATTGTAGAGCCAGGCTAAAAACTCCGTACTTTTCCATACTTCACTTGGATGATCCCACTCTCCATCCGTCCATAAAACATCAGGTTGATATCGGGTGACCAAATCTTTCATTTGAGGAATCATGTGCTGATCCACATAGGCATCCACATTTTCTTTGTATTGGGGATTGAACCATTCGTAAAGGGAATAATAATAGCCCATTTTCAGGCCTTCCCCTTTCACCGATTTGATTAAATCACCCGCCAAATCCCTATGCGGACCTACATCCACCGCATTCCAATTCCACGATTGTTCACTTGGCCAGAGGGTAAATCCTTCATGGTGTTTGGAGGTAAGCACCACGTATTTTGCTCCAGATTTTTTGAATAATTTTGCCCAGTCGTCAGGATTAAACATTTCGCAATTAAAGCCGTTTACAAAATCCTGATATTTAAAATCTTCTCCATAAGTTTCGTGATGGAATTTTTTGAAATTTTCATGGACTTTAGAATCCTTATTCATCAGTTTGCTCCAATACCATTCTGCGTATTTATCGTAAACTCCTGCATCAGTTGGACCCCAGGCTGGCACAGCATACAATCCCCAGTGGATAAATATGCCAAATTTGGCATCAGAAAACCATTCAGGAATAGGTCTGGAATCTATAGATTCCCAATTGGCTTCATACTTTTGAGCAAAAGAAAATAGGGGGGAAAAAATGAGAAAAGAAATGGCAATTATTTTAATTGCACTTTTTTGGAACTGCTCCAAATGAGTGATATTTTTCATTTTCAATAAATTAAGTTTCAATTAATAGTATCTCAAATTTAAAAGAATGGCTTTCTTAATCACAACTTAGATAAGGAATATGCTTAAGGAATCGGGGTTAAACCTTTGCATCGTTAATCATATGATAAACTTCTTCAAAATTCCTTAAAAACTCTAGCTGGTACTCTTTTTCTACTATTTTTTCATTGTCATTTTCAAAATATTCTCCACAGCTAAATACTATGGTACCGACTTCAAAATATTTGTCTATCCATTGTCTTTCTAACCTACAGGATTTAATTAGATCAAATCTAAATTCCACTTCACCTTCTCTAAAAAGCTTTTTTTGAATTTTTAGAGAATTTGTTAAAACTGAATACTTTAAATTGGGGTAGAAAATCAAGTATTTAATAGCTTCACCAACCGAAAGTAAAATAATAAAACCACAAAATATTAGAATATCTTTCCTTACAAAGTAGGATAAAAATGGTTGCTCCCAGGAAAGAGTTGCGAAAAAAGTAATCGTATAGATCATAACTGGAAAAATTAAATAAACCAAAATCCCAGTTTTAAAACCCACTGTTATTATTTGAAAGGATTTAACCAAGTAAGGATAAAAATCAGGCTTACCTTCCCATATTACTTCTTTTTTATTCTCCAATAGCATTCATATTAATTATAACTTGCTTTGAAAAATAAGCAAATAACTAGCAAATCCTTTCAAAATTATTGAATTATTTTGAAGACTCTGTTAAGCTTACTCTATTCTTGCACAAAGACAAGAAAACAGAATACCTAACCTAAAAAATTATTGATTAATTTTACCCTTAATGAAATGCCAATATCATCATAAAATCCACACACCTTTATTTCTCCTGTTTTTTTTATTGTTGATCCAGGATAAGATGCTTTTTGCACAAAATTACCTGGACGATTACAGTTTTCTGGTAGAAGAAATCCGGCAAGCTGGTCCTGAGGAGACTATAGGTTATCAAATGGCCCTCTTTGGGGAAACTTCTCAACTGAATGAAGAAAGGTTGAAAGGAATAAAAGCTTTTTTGGAAAAGGACGAAAAAAGATTGGTTTGTCTTATTTTGAAAGATAAGGCCACAGGTTTTTATGAAAAATTGAAAAAATATAAACTTCAAACCCATTTATTTTCCCCCGAAAAGGCTGATCCGCTTTTGGGAATAGCACTCGATGGGAAAAGCAGGTTATTTGTATTTGCAGAGCAGCACCCAAAATTTTTAAATGCCTCCAATTATTTAAGGTATTTCAGGCTTGAAGAAAACAAGTTCATTCCGGAAGAAAAAGAAGGCAAAATCACCAATGACCTTTCTTTTATTTCACTACCAGCTCCTTTTGAGGGAAATTTTGAGCAGTTGTTTTTTGATTTTATTGACCAGACTGGTAAGCTTCCAAACTTTGTCTTCACTGCGGAAAAGGAAAACATTTCCCAAATTTTGAATGACATTAATCAGGAGAACTGGTTTAGAGCAATTGTGGCCGAAAAAGACCGAAAACTTGAAAATGTTTCCTGGAATGAGCTCCCGGAACTGACCAGCTCTGGTAAAATTCATGTTTCCCAAACCAGAATCAGCCCTCACAAACGGGGATACCGTTTTTCCCCTGATGTGATGAATTTTAACAACTTGAATTCAAACGTGGTTAAACTTTTTCGGGCCAGTAAATTTCGGTTATTTGATCATTTACAATATCATTTCGATTTCGATGAAAATCTCACTAACAAAGCGAATCCGGATCAGCAACTTCTTTACAGTTACATTGAATTTGAAACAGATGAGGAAAGGGGGAAATATGCCAGTTTCAATGGGGAAGGCCATTACATAGACTACGGAATCCCATCTTCACTTTCCATGGAGGAGATCACTATTTCAGCCTGGATCAAACCTGCCAACCTGATTGGGGGAAGAAGTATTGTGGGCATGGGAGAAGTCTTCAGTGCCAAAGTTTTTGATGGTTATCTGCATTTTACCACTCCTGATATAAAAGACCATATCAATGATGCTTCGGTAGTAAAAGGTGACACCTGGCAACATGTGGCTTATGTGTATATGGCCAATAAAGAAGTTCTATTTTATTACAATGGGAAACTGGCCGGAAGACTTCCTGCCTCCGAAATCACCGTTTCTCCCCAATCTTTACTGATAGGAACTAACCTTTGGGATGAGTATTTTGAAGGAGGATTAGACGACCTGCTTATTTGGAATCGCGCCTTAAGTGATCTTGAAATCAGGGAAATTTATGAAAATATTGATAGCCTTAATGAAGCGCAATCTGATTCAAAATCCTTACTGTGGCTCTTTTCTGCCCTGTTTTTTATTTCCGGGGGTATCCTTTATCTAATAAAAAAGAAAAAACCAGGGGAGGAAAAAAAATCTGCTTTTCCCACCTCAAATAAGAATTCAAAAGAGGTTTTAAATTTTGATTCTATCAAAAAAACCATCCCTGCCTGTGGAGTTTTTCTTTTTGGCGGATTTAAACTAATCAACAAAAATGGGAAGGAACTCACCGCCCTGTTTTCCCCAAAGCGAAGAGAACTCTTTGTACTTTTACTACTTTTTACGATTAAAAATAAAGGGATTACCTCTAAAAAAATGTCAGACATTTTATGGGCTGGGCATTCTTTTGAAGGAGCAAAAAATAACCGGAGTACACAAATCAAAAGATTAAGGGAAATTCTGGCTCAAAATACCGGAATTTCTATCACCTACGATGATAAACTCTGGAAAATCATCTTTGAGAAAAATGTGTATTGCGATCTGGCTGATTATTGGGAGGCAAAAGCAAATTATTTACAACAACCTCAGCCCGAGATTCGCAAAAACATATTGAAGGCCATGCTGGAAATTCCCCAGGTAGGATTGCTTTCACCAAATATGCAGTATGACTGGCTGGATAAGTTCAAAAGTCAGCTTACAGAAGAATTGCTGGAAATTTTAATTCCCACTTTAAATGAAAATCAGTTGGGTTTAAATAAAACTGATTTATTGAAACTTACTAACATCATTTTTACCCTCGATCCCCTCAATGAAGCTGCATTGGAACACAAAATCAGGCTTTTAATAGAGGAGGGAAAACACACCCTGGCTAAAACCACCTTCGAACAGTACGAGCACTTGTATTTTAAATATTACAATGAAAAATTCCCCGGAAGGTTTTCTGAGTTTGTTTAGGCTAAGCCCGCATTTTTACCGAAATTGATACCAGATAATTCACAAGGTCCGCTGTGCACCAAGCTGTGTACTATTATTTTAGAGAAATAATAATTTCTATATCAGGCTTTTGTGTCAATCGCATACTTGGTAATTTAATTTTAACAGCAGTAATCAATCTATGAAAATAATTATTTCGGAAACTAAACAGGAGTTGAGCATTGCAGCGGCAAAAAGTGGTGCTCAAAAAATTAATGAAGCAATTGAAGCCAAAGGAACAGCCAATATCATTCTGGCTACAGGAGCTTCACAACTTGAAATGCTCAACCAACTGATCAAAGAAGATATTGATTGGAAAAAGGTAACTGGTTTTCATTTGGATGAATACATTGACCTTCCTCCTACCCATCCGGCTTCTTTTCGAAAATACCTGATGGACAGATTTGTTAATCGGGTGCCTATTGGAGATTTTTTTCTTATTAACACTGAAGAGGATATCCCCACAGTTTGTAAAAAACTGAACCGCTTAATTCTGGCAAATCCAGTTGATGTAGCCTTTGTTGGTATTGGGGAAAATGCCCACCTGGCCTTTAACGACCCGCCTGCCGATTTTGAAACAGAAGAGCCATTTATAAAAGTAGTGTTGGATGAAGCCTGCCGTGAACAACAACTGGCAGAAGGATGGTTCGATTCCCTGGAAGAAGTTCCGACCATGGCAGTTAGTATGTCAGTCAGGCAAATCATGAAAGCCTATCATATTATTTGCACAGTTCCCGGTCCAAGAAAAGCCAAGGCCGTTGGAGCTGTATTAAATGGAAAGGTTGTTCCTGAAGTTCCGGCATCCATTCTAAATCTTCATGCCAGTACCCAGCTTTTCCTAGATAAAGACTCAGCCAAATTAGCCGACTCTGCAACTTCTGGTTGATTTCGATAAAAAAATCCAAAAAAAACAATAAAATCGGACTCGTTACCCCATTTGTTACCCCAAAAATTAAGCCCCCAGGCCCTATTCTTGGGTATTCCTGCTTTTTGAAGGGCATGGCATTTTTCCCGAATTTAATACAAACAATTACTTCAATATGAAAAATAACAGACGGAAATTTATAAGAAAATTAGGCGTAGCAGGTGCTTCTGTAGTAACTGCTTCCGGATTTGCATTGGAAGGAAATGCAAAAAATTTAACTTATCTGAAAAGAACTAATGGGCTTTCCGCCTCAACCGATATTAACCTGGCCATAATTGGAGCCGGAGGTATGGGTACTGAAGACACCAATACAGCTTTGAGACACGAAGGTGTGAAATTGGTAGCTGCCTGCGATTTATATCAGGGAAGACTGGAAAGTGCGAAAGAAAAATGGGGTGCGGATATTTTCACCACCACCGATTACAAAGACATCCTTAAAAGGAAAGATATTGATGCGGTAATTATCGGTACTCCTGACCACTGGCACAAGCAAATTTCCATAGATGCATTAAATGCCGGAAAACACGTGTACTGTGAGAAACCAATGGTACATTCTGTAGCTGAGGGACATGATGTGATCAATACCTGGAAAAAATCCGGGAAAATTTTTATGGTGGGAAGCCAGGGGATGTCCTCTTTGGGAAATGAAAAAGCAAAACAACTATTAGCTGAAGGCGCTATTGGAGAATTAAATTATGCGGAAGGCTTTTGGGCAAGACACTCTCCAACCGGAGCCTGGCAATATCCTATTCCCAAAGATGCCTCTGAGAAAACTGTGGATTGGAAAAAATACATTGCCAATACCAACAAAAGAGATTTCGATGCAATGAGATTTTTCCGATGGAGAAATTACCTGGATTATGGCACAGGTATGTCAGGAGATTTATTTGTCCACTTATTTTCAAGTCTTCATTTTGTGACCAATTCCAAGGGCCCTACAAAAATTAGCTCAATGGGTGGTTTGCGCTACTGGAAAGATGGTAGAGAAGTGCCAGATGTTTTGTTGGGTATGTTCGATTATCCTGAAGCTGAAGCACATCCCGCTTTCAACCTATCTCTAAGATGCAACTTTGTAGATGGCACCAGCGGCTCTACTTATTTGAAATTGGTAGGGAGTGAAGGATCAATGGATATTAAATGGGAAGAAGTAGTGCTCAAAAGAAACAATTTCAGTACAAACGATCCTTTTGCACTGGCCAAAGCCAAAGAAGCAGGAGTGGAAATCACAGACAGGAAAAAAATGGTTCCCCCACAAGAAATTAGTTATAAGGCGGAAAAAGGCTATAAAGGTGCCCATTACGACCATTTCAGAAACTTCTTCAATGCCATCAGAACAGGAGGAACGGTAGCTGAAGATCCGGTTTTTGGATTCAGGGCAGCAGCTCCGGCATTACTTTGTAACGATAGCTACTTCCAGGATAAGTTTATTCAATGGGATCCTGAAAAAATGGAGTTGGTGAGCTAAAATGTCTCAGACTATTATTTGTACAGGTCTGTACCAGGCCTGAAAATTTATTTCAATATTTAATGATTAGTAAAATGAACTTTAGTAAATATTTTATTTTCACTTCTCTGATTGGATTTACCTTAATGGGTTGCCAGCCAAAACAAGCAGAAGAAACCGCTGAAACCGAAGTGAAAGAATCAACAGAAAAGGTTTCTGAAACAAAAGGAGAATGGATTTCCCTATTTGATGGAAAAACTGCCAAAGGATGGAGAGGGTTTAATCAGACTTCACTTCCAGAAGCCTGGGTAGTGGAAGATGGTACTTTGAAATCTTTGGGAAAAGGTGGTGATGTTGGAGGAGATATCGTCTTTGGGGATATGGAATTTGAAGATTTTGAATTGCAATTGGAATGGAAAATTTCCGAGGGCGGAAACAGTGGAATTTTCTACCATATTCAGGAAGGAGATCAATATCACACGGCTTATGAAACTGCACCAGAATACCAGTTAATTGATGATATTGGATTCCCACAAAAGTTGGAGGAATGGCAGTCTCTGGGTGCTGATTATGCCATGTACCCTGCAGATAAGGAAAAGAAAATTGTTAAGAAAGCCGGAGAGTGGAATACTTCCAGAATTATTTTCCAGAAGGAAAAAGCTGAATATTGGCTTAATGGTGAAAAAGTAGTGAGTTTCGTTCCATGGTCGGAGGACTGGCAGGAAAGAAGGGATTCAGGTAAATGGAAAGACATGCCAGATTATGGAAAAGCTAAAAAAGGTTTAATTGGACTTCAAGACCACGGTAGTTTCATCTGGTTCAGAAACATAAAAGTAAGACACCTCTAACCACAAGCATGCTGCTTGACCCTTATATTGAAAATTATTTTTGGCAATATTTGGATTTAGTGGCACAGTAAAATCTTTAATAGCGAGTGGTTCAAACCATTCGCTATTACATAAAAAAGTGAAAAATTCGAACATCTAATTTCAAAAAGTAACAATACATGAAAAATAAATTAATTGGAATCATATTATTCTTTTGCCTGGGGCATTTGACCAGTTTTGCCCAAACCACCGAACTTTTTAATGGTAAAAACCTGGATGGCTGGAAAGCTTTCGGAACTGAAAAGTGGTATGTGGAAAATGGGGAATTAATTTCAGAAAGTGGTCCTGATGCCCAATATGGCTATTTAGGGACAGAGAAAAATTACAAAGATTTTATTCTTACCCTGGAATTCAAGCAGGAAGCCAATGGAAATAGTGGTGTTTTTATCCGATCATTTATTGAAGAAGGTGTGAAAATAAATGGATGGCAGGTAGAAGTGGCTCCAAAAGGAAAACATTCAGGAGGAATTTATGAATCGTACGGAAGAGGCTGGCTAATTCAACCTGATGAAAAAGGTGAAGAAGCATTGAAGGAAGGAGAATGGAATAAAATGAAAATCAAGGTGGATGGAAACAAAGTCACTACATGGATAAACGGACAGAAAATCGTAGCACTTGATGATGAAAAAATCGGTAAAGGTGAAGGATTTATTGCTTTGCAAATACACGATGGCGGGGGAATAAAAGTGAGATGGAGAAACATCAAAGTAAAAGAATTATAATTTAGAATTTCTAGCTGAAAGTCAGGGTGGAGTTTTCCAAAAAGGCTCTGCTTTGACTTTTTTAATTATATCAACTGCTTAATTACCCATTTACTGACTATATGAAAGTGAAGTTTTACCCTGCTAAATATACCTACCTGATTTTATTCATTTCGGCCTTTATTTGCTCCCAGGAATCTTTTGGCCAAAAGAAAAATGCTGCCTATCGCATTCACATTGCCAAGACCAGTGAGGAAATTACCATCGATGGTGATTTAACCGAAAAGGCATGGCAGGAGGCAGATGTGGCCAAAGATTTTTTTATGGTATTACCCATGGATACCAGCCTGGCTCAATCCAAAACTGAAGTGCGATTATGTTACGATGATAACGCCATGTACATCTCAGTGATTTGTTTTGATGACCTCCCCGGAAGAAGAACCGTAGAATCCCTTCGAAGAGATTTTTCTTTCGGAAGCAATGAAAATTTTCTGCTATTTATGGACCCTTTTGATGACCAAACCAATGGATTTTCCTTTGGTGCCAATGCAGAAGGTGCCCAATGGGATGGCCTGATGGCCGATGGCGGAAGTGTAAACTTAAGCTGGGATAATAAATGGTATTCCAAAGTTAAAAGTGATGACGAAAAATGGGTGTTTGAAGCATCTATTCCCTTTAAAAGTATTCGCTATAAAAAAGGGATTACTGAATGGGGAATAAATTTTAGTCGGCTGGATTTGAAGAGAAGTGAGAAATCCAGTTGGGCGCCTGTTCCAAGGCAGTTTCCTACCGCCTCTTTGGCCTATACAGGAACGCTGGTTTGGGATGCTCCTCCTCCTACAACCGGTTCAAATATCTCTCTAATTCCTTACACCCTGGGAGGGGTTAGTCGAGATTATCAAAATGGAAGTAACTCAGAAAACCGCTTTGATGTTGGGCTTGATGCTAAAGTAGCGGTCACTTCTTCCCTTAACCTGGACCTTACCGTAAATCCGGATTTTTCCCAGGTAGAAGTGGACAGGCAGGTAACCAACCTGAGTCGTTTTGAGCTTTTTTTCCCTGAAAGAAGACAATTTTTCTTAGAAAACAGTGACCTTTTTGGAAACTTTGGCCTGGACAATTTAAGGCCATTTTTTTCCAGAAGAATTGGATTGAACAGCCCCATGCAGTTTGGGGCAAGATTAAGTGGGAAAATCAACCGGGACTGGCGCATTGGGGTAATGAATGTACAAACTGGAAAAGTAGATAGTTTGGGAATGCCGGCTCATAACTACACGGTAGCTGCTATTCAGAGGCAGGTTTTTTCCAGATCCAATATTTCATTAATCTATATTGATAAAGAAGCTACCAATTACAACCCTAATCCGGATGATGAAAATCCATACTCAAAGTATAACCGAAACCTGGGATTGGAATATAACCTGGCTTCAGCCAATAATATCTGGACAGGAAAAGCCATCATCCACAAAAACTTCAGACCTGATAAAAAGGAGGATACCTATATGCATGCCATGAAATTAAAATATGGTGCTCGAAAACTTAACCTCACCTGGCAACATGAATTTGTAGGAGAAAATTATAATCCTGAAGTGGGATATGTTCCACGAAAAAATTATATCAGAGTTAATCCTGAAGGCAGTTTTCTGTTTTTTCCAAAATCCTCTGAAAAAGTAATTTCTCATGGGCCTATGGTTTATAACTCAACCTATTTCAACCATGAGTTTGAAAAAAATGAATGGGAAACGAGCATTGGATATGGGGTGGATTTTCTCAATCGAAGTAGTGCTGATGCCTGGGCAAGTGATATCTATATTAAACTTTTGGCTCCTTTCGACCCAACAAATTCAGGAAATGATACCCTCCCTGCAGGTAGTGAATATCAATGGAAAGAAGCCGGTTTTCAATACTTGTCCAAACCAAATAGTTTGCTGACCTATGAGTTTTCCACTATTGTTGGCGGTTATTTTAATGGCAAAAGGTTCAATACCAGTTTGGATATTGGCTATAGATTTCAGCCTTATGTAAGCCTGTCCACCAATATTGAATACAACAAATTAAGTTTTGATGAGGGAAATAATCTGATAGACCTCTGGCTTATCAGTCCCAGACTAGACTTTACCTTTACCAACAATATTTTTCTTACCACTTTTGTGCAATACAATAACCAGCGGGATAATGTAAACCTGAATGTGCGTTTCCAATGGCGATACAAACCTGCATCTGATTTTTATGTGGTATATACCGACAACTATTTCCCGGAAAACTTCCAGGTGAAAAGCAGAGCTTTAGTGCTGAAATTTACTTATTGGTGGAATTTATAGGTGGGTTATTCTTGTTAGATAAAGGATAATACTATTATACCATCCTCTGCAAAATTTGGAATAAGATATTCTTAATTATATTATTGTTATAAATAGAGAATCCAAAGTTATTTGGAAATATTTTACCGTAAAATCCTAACAGGGTTAATAATTATTCTCAAAATAAAAGCAGGAACTCATGAAAGTTTTATTAGATATTAAAGATGATAAGGTTGACTTTATCATGGAGTTACTTGGTAATTTTTCTTTCGTAAAAACCAAACCACTTTCTCCATATAAAGCAGAAATAATTGAAGGGCTAAAAGATGCTATGGAAGAAATAAGGCAAATTAAAGCTGGTGAAAAGAAAACTCAGTCTTTAAATTCTTTTCTAAATGAATTATAAGGTTGACACTATTGCAAATTTTCGTAAAGGGGCTAGAAAGCTCATAAAAAAATACCCGTCTTTAAAAAATGAATTGGCTGTTTTGGGTCAACAACTTTCACAAAAGCCTACTTTAGGAACTTCTCTAGGTAATAATTGTTACAAAATTCGGCTTTCAATAGCCTCAAAAGGTAAAGGAAAATCAGGAGGAGCTAGAGTAATAACTCATATTTATATTTCTGAAGAAACTGTTTTTTTAATTGCCATTTATGATAAGTCAGAAAAGGAATCTATATCTGATAAGGAAATAAAAGAAATACTTAAGGAAATCGATAACTAATCAATTTGTAAGGTTATTTTAACTTTCTAAACCTCAAACTCCATCCCTTCTCTGGCCAGGAAGCAGTTTTTGAATCGCTGCTGGCATTTTTTCTCTATTTCCCTGAGAAAGGCATCATTATGATCAGGATCGTGATGCGTCATCACCAGTTTTTTGCAATTGGCTTTTTCTGCCACTTCAATGGCTTGTTCAAAACTGCTGTGGCCCCAGTCTTTATGTCTTAGCAGTTCTTCTGAAGTGTATTGGGCCTCATGGATCAATAAATCTGCATCTTTGGCAAAGGCCACAATATTTGGATCAAGTTCATCACCATGCTCAATATCGGTGCAAATGACCAAAGACTTGCCCTTCCAGTCCCCTCTATAGCTAAAAGCTCCCCCCGGATGCTTATGTTTTTGAATGGAAATTTTTGCCGTAGGAAAAACTTCTCTTTCCGTCTCACTCAGTATAAAATCCATTTTTGCACCCATATCATCTAAAGCAATGGGAAAATATTCCGATTGCATCTGGGTACTGAAAAGCTCCTTCAAATCTGAAATTTCCTGTCCTTTTCCCAAAGCCATAATTCTCAGTTCCCAATCCTTTTCATAAGCCGGATCGAAAAAGGGAAATCCCTGAATATGATCCCAATGAAAATGAGTGAAAATTAAGGAAACCTCCTTTTTTAGGTTGGAAAAACCATCTGAAAGTATTTCTTTCCCAAGTTTCCTGATTCCGGTTCCTGCATCTAAAATGGTAAGATGATTATTGTCTTCATTGAATATGGAAATACAGGTAGTATTTCCCCCAAATTCAAAAAAATCCGGATCACAGATTGGAATCGAACCTCTAGTTCCATAAAATTTCACTTTGATTTTGGGAGCCATATTTAAATAATCTTCTTTGGAAAATTAGTTCTTCCGGATTTAAAATTAAAAATTCTAATCAACATTTTCCCATTGTTGACTCTCTAATAATTAATTTAGTTGGGAGAATTTTGGTCTGAATTTCAGGTTCATCTGTTTTTAGCTGATAAAGGAACATTTTTGCTGCTTCCTGACCCATTTTAAAAGCAGGTTGTTCAATTGTAGTCAACCTTGGGTTCAGTAATTTGGCATAAGGTTCATCATTAAAACCGATAACCGCCACATCATCTGGAATACTTAATCCTTTTTCCCTAATAGCAGCAAGCGTACCCATTCCAATCCTGTCATTAATACAGAAAAATGCATCAGGAGGTTCTTTCATACCCAGCATTTTTTTCGCATTGGAATAACCCATATCCGAACCAAACTTACAATGGCTTACAAGTTTTTCATCAAAGGGGATTCCCGCCTCTGCCAGGGCTTTGATATAGCCTTTTTTTCTGGCATTTCCTATAGGTAAACTTTCCGGCCCCTGTAAATAGGCGATTCTTTTACAGCCTGTTTCTATCAGGTATGATACTGCCACCCTCCCGGCTTCTACATTATCAATCATTACTTTAGAAATATTTGGTACATTAAAGCCTCTGTCAAATAACACCAGAGGAGTACCTCCTTCCAGTATATTATGTAAATGGCTCATTTGCTGTGTTTCTCCGGAAATAGAGGAAATGATGCCATCTACCTGATTGGCCATAAGGTATTCAAAATGTAAAATCTCCCTTTCGTATGATTCGTGGGTCTGGCAGATAATCAGGTTAAAACCTTCCTTCAGCAATATGTCTTCCAGCCCCATGATAAGAGTGGCATTAAAATAATAGGAAACCTCCGGTACAATCACTCCTACTGTAAAGCTTTTTTGTTTTATTAACCGCTTGGCCACCAAATTCGGTTTATAATTCCATTTTTTGGCCAGTTCCCACACCGCCTTTTTCGTTTCCTCCCCAATCTGATAACTATCCTGCAAAGCTCTGGAAATTGTTGAAGGAGAAACATTTAGCGCTTTGGCCAGGTCTTTTATGGTTACCCTTTTTGGCTTCATTACCCTTAAATTTTTGCTAATTATTGAGTTGCTTATTACCCGCTTTGAAATTACGCAATTTTACGCAAACCTTTGCGTAACTTCATCCTCAAATCCTTTTTTTAATCTTCAAAAAAGAGGAAAATTGTTACAGAAGGGAGGAGTCCTTCAACAGGAAACCCCTATAGAAGCGAATATTTGTCTTAGCAAGGTCTGCATTTTCGCGACCCTGCCTCTTTAAAGCTTCTGAAGTCCTGTTACGCAAGGTCTCTATCGAAGATCTTGCTGGGAAAATCTGTTTTAAAGATTTCTTTGGGAATTACTGATTTTTTCACAGGAAAGAAGCCTAACCGGGAAAGGCATTTGAAATATCCGAAATTAATTTGAAATCGGGCTAATTATCAATGAAAATGAAAAAATTACGATTTGCAGTAATGGGATGCGGTTTTTGGGCAAAGTTTCAGATTGGTGCCTGGATGGAGTTGAAGGAACATGTAGAATTAATAGCACTTTATAACCGAACCCTTTCCAAAGCAGAACATCTCGCAGATTGCTTCAATGTTCCAGCCGTTTACGATGATCCTCAAAAATTACTGGACAATGAAGAACTTGATTTTATAGATATCATCACTGATGTGGATACCCATCCGGTTTTTACCAAAATGGCAGCAGAAAGGGGAATAAATGTCATTTGCCAGAAGCCAATGGCTCCTACTTTTCAGCAGGCCAGAGCAATGATGGAAAGCTGTAAATCAAATAAAGTTGATTTTTACATTCACGAAAATTTCCGCTGGCAAAAACCGGTCAGGGTTTTAAAGGAAAAACTGACTTCTGGTATCATTGGAAAGCCATTTAAGGCTAATGTTTCCTTTTGTAACAGTTTTCCGGTATTCGATAATCAACCATTTTTGGCAGAATTAGAGCAATTCATTATCACCGATTTAGGCTCACATATTTTAGATGTTTCCCGGAGCCTTTTTGGGGAAGCAAAGTCACTGTATTGCAAAACTCAGCGGGTGAACCCGAATATCAGAGGAGAAGATGTAGCAAATGTCTTTATGGAAATGGACGATGGTGTGCATTGCTATGCAGAAATGTCCTATGCCAGTATTTTAGAAAAGGAGCGGTTTCCCCAAACCTATGTTTTAATTGAAGGAGATAAGGGGTCATTGTATCTGGGACCGGATTTTGAAATCAGCACTACCACAAAAACAGGAACTACCAAGGAAATAGTAGAGCCAACAATCTACGACTGGGTGGATCCTGATTATGCAGTTGTACATTCCAGTATTTTCGATTGCAATCAGGATATTTTGTTGGATATGTTGGGAAAAAAGGAGGCCGAAACCACCGGAGAAGATAATTTCAAAACGATTCAATTGGTGTTTGATTCTTATCAGTCAGCAGCTGAAAATAGTGTGATAAATTATTAGCAAAACCTGGACGTTGCAAACTTCAAATTATTGATAATGCTAAAGTTACAAACTTTAGCCAAGTAAATTCTCTTTTTCCCCTCTGGAGGGGATACAAGGGAGGTTCTAGTTATTAGATCAGTTCAAACAGGTTTAATTTTAAATGGAAACTTTCCATCTTAGATAAGTTTGGTAAAGTAGTATTGGAATGACTCAAACTTTAGCCTGATTTGGAGAACAGCGAAACGTTGTTCAAATATTTCGGCCAGGCTGATGCTTGAACCAGACAATTTTATAATTATTTAACATGAGATTTGGAGTAGGAACTTATGCTTTTGCCTGGTCAATTGGGGTACCTGGAAATATGCCAGAAGAACCCATGACAGTTTTTCAATTTTTGGAAAAGGCCAAAACCCTGGGAGCAGATTGTGTTCAAATTGCTGACAACCTGCCTCTTGATCATTATAGCCCAACTGAATTAAAACAAGTAAAGGAAAAAGCTCAGGAATTCGGTTTAGCTATTGAAATTGGGACCCGAGGACTAAGACCTGAAAATATCAAAAAACATCTCGAACTGGCTGATTTTTTCAATTCTCCAATCTTAAGAATGGTGATCGATGCAGATGGCTATGAACCGGAAGTTCCTGAAATCATTGATTTAATCAATTCATTTCTTCCTGCTTTTAGGACCAAAAATATCAAACTGGCCATTGAAAATCATGACCGGCTAAAAGCAGCTGAATTTCTGGAAATCATAAAAAAAACAGATGAAAAACAGGTTGGAATTTGCCTGGATTCTGTGAACTCTATTGGAGCCGATGAAGGATTTGCAGAAGTAGCCCGGCTGCTTCTCCCCTATACCATTAATCTGCATGTAAAAGATTACAGCATCAAAAGATTAAGCCATAACATGGGGTTTTCCATTACCGGAACGCCAACAGGATTGGGAATGCTGCCATTACACTGGCTTATAGAAGAACTGGACAAAATTGGAAACTGCCAGAGCGCCATTATGGAATTGTGGCCTGGACCGGAAAATCATATTCAGGAAACAATAGTCAAAGAGCAGGCATGGGCAAAAGAAAGTGCTGAATATTTAAAATCAATATTAGCCCATGTTAAAAAGTAAGACTATGGAAGGAAAAAGGATAAATGCCAATTACCTCATTGAAACTGCTTTTCCATTGGAAAAAGCTGCTGAAACAATGGCCGGAGAACAATCTTGTGGCACTTTTGTTCCAACACCAGGAGAAACACAGGAATTAAAAGAAAACCATAGTGCAAGAGTAGAAAATATCACTGAACTCAATTATGAAGGAGAACCTTCATTACCCGGAGCCAGAATGCCCAAAGGGTATCATGGCAAAGTAAAAAGAGGAGTAGTTTCTCTTAGCTGGCCTTTGGAAAATGTGGGTCTCCACCTTCCAAACCTGATGGCTACTTTAGCGGGAAACTTATTCGAATTGGGTGCTTTTTCAGGATTAAAATTATTGAATTTTGATTTACCCGAAGATTTCTCCCAAAAATATCCCGGTCCAAAATTTGGCATTGAGGGTACCAGAAAATTTACCGGAGTAGAAAACCGGCCAATTATTGGCACCATCATCAAGCCAAGCGTGGGCTTATCCCCTGAAGCCACTGCGCAACAAACCAAAACCCTTATTGAAGCTGGTTTGGACTTTTTAAAAGACGATGAACTGATGGGAGATGCTCCCCATTCTCCCTTTGAAAAGAGAGTGGATGCCGTAATGGAAGTCATTAATGATCATGCCGAAAAAACCGGAAAAAAGTCCATGTATGCCTTCAACATTAGCGGGGATATAGATGAAATGAAAAAGAGACACGATTATGTGTTGGAAAAAGGAGGAACTTGTGTAATGACGAGTATCAATTGGGTGGGAATCAGCGGTTTATTAAAACTTAATGAATTTACCCAATTACCCATTCACGGTCATAGAAATGGTTGGGGAATATACGCTCGTTCTCCTGTTTTGGGGATGGAATTTCCCGCCTATCAAAAGTTTTGGAGACTAGCAGGAGTAGATCATTTGCACACCAATGGCATCCGCAACAAGTTTTGCGAAACTGACACTTCGGTTATTCAGTCTATTCAGGCTTGTTTGTCGGGATTCATCGGTACAAAAAGCCCCATGCCTGTACTTTCCTCGGGACAATGGGCTGGTCAGACTGTTGACACCTACAATGCCATTAAAAGCACTGATGTGATGTATGTCTGTGGAGGGGGGATTGTAGCACATCCTGATGGCATTGCCGCAGGAGTAAAAAGTATAATTCAGGGTTGGGAAGCTGCCATTAAGGGAATTGATCTGGAAACTTATTCCGAAGATCATGCAGAATTGAAAAAAGCCTTAAAATTTTACGGAAATTTATCATGAAGTTGCTTCACAATAATATATGGCTAAGTTATTACGGGGATGATTTTACCGGTTCCACCGATGTGATGGAAACCCTGGCATTTAATGGTATCCCTACCGCATTGTTTCTGAAACCTCCTACAAATGAGGAAGTTAGCAGCTTTAAACTTAAAAAAAATGTAGGTGGTGAAATATTAAAAGCTTTTGGTGTAGCAGGAATTTCCCGAAGCCTGAATAAGCAGGAAATGGAGAAAGAATTACTCCCGGTTTTCAAAAAAATCAGTCAGATTCCCACCGATTTTTTTCATTACAAAGTGTGTTCTACCATGGATTCTGCTCCAGATAAAGGGAATATTGGCAGAGCTACAGAACTGGCAGAACGATTTTTTCCATCAGCCACTGTTCCTATTATTATTGGAGCCCCTTTTCTGAATAGATTCGTGATTTTTGGAAATTTATTTGCCAGAATTGGAGCAGAAACATTCCGGCTGGACCTCCACCCCGTAATGGCGAATCATCCGGTTACCCCAATGCGGGAAAGTGATATCAGAAGACATCTGGCTTTGCAGTCGGACAAAAAATGTCAGCTTTTCGATTTACATGATTTTGAATTAAATGAGGAGGAAAAAATAGAAAAAGTGAAATCCCTTTCAAGAAACCCGGGAGATTTTTTATTGTTCGATACTTTTAATCTTCACCATCTGGAAACAACGGGAGCACTTATTTTTAAAATCAAACAAACTAAAACCCAACTCCTGGTGGGTTCTTCGGGAATCAATTATGCTTTGGCTAAATATCTTCAGAAAATTGGAGAAATTGAAAATGTAGAAAATACCTCAAAAGCAGATAAAGCTGAGCAAATAATTGTAGTAGCCGGGAGTTGTTCCCCGATCACTGCAAATCAATTGAATTATGCTGCAAAAAAAGGGTTTGAGGAAATTCGAATTGATGTCATCAACCTTTTAAATCATCCTGAGAAAGAAATGGATGCCATTATTAAAAAAGCATCCCAAATCCTCAGTCAAAATAAAAGCCTTACAATTTTTTCAGCCAAGGGTCCCGGGGATAATTCCATTGCCATGGTAAACCAGTGGATGGCTGAACACGGAGATGACAATTCGGGGAAAATTATTGGAAAAGCCATGGGAAAAATCATGAAAAGCTTACTGGAAAAACACGGAAAAATAAGGGTTGTTTCGGCCGGTGGAGATACTTCCGGGTATGTTTCCAGAGAACTGGGTATTTATGCATTGGAAACTTTATGCCCTATTGCCCCCGGAGCGCCTTTGTGTGTGGCTCATTCCAAAAACCCGGCTTTTGATGGACTGGAAATTTCTCTAAAAGGCGGGCAAAATGGGAAGGAAAATTATTTTGAAGCCATTTTGAATGGCGGAATCATAGACAGTATTTGAGTGAAAATTTTTGATTATTAATATATAAAATAAGGAAACATGACAAAAGTAACGATAGTTGGAGCTGGAGGAAAAATGGGTTGCAGGCTTACCGACAACCTGAAAGATTCCAAATATGACATGACCTATCTGGAAGTTAGTCCTGAAGGAATTGAAAAAGTAAAATCAAGAGGAGTGGACGTTTCCAAAGCTGAGGACGCAGTACCTGAGGCCGATTACGTAATCTTTGCCGTTCCGGATATTGCCATTAAATCAGTCACTTCCAAAATTGTTCCTATGATGAAACCCGGAGCAGTTGGCGTAAGTCTTGATCCGGCAGCACCATTGGCCGGGCATCTTTTTGCAAGAGAAGATATTTCATATTTCGCTTCTCACCCTTCTCATCCTTCAGTTTTCAACTGGGAACCCAATGAAAAAGCACATTTTGATTATTTCGGAGGAATAGCCGCTAAACAAACCATTGTTTGTGCCCTCATCCAGGGACCTGAAGAGGTTTATGCTGCCGGGGAAGAACTGGCAAAAATCATGTATGCACCTGTAACGGTTTCGCATAGAATTACCATTGAACAAATGGGCATTCTGGAACCCGCTTTATCCGAAACTTTTGGCGCTGCAGTAGTTTCAGTTTTAAAAGAGGGAGTGGACAGAGTTGTAGAATTAGGAGTGCCTAAAGAAGCCGCTTATGATTTCTTTTTAGGGCACATCAATATAGAATTGGCATTACTATTCAACCAATTGCCAGGTGGTCAGTTTTCAGATGCAGCTTTAAAAGCTATAAATATTGGTAAAGAGCTGATTTTCAAAGAAAACTGGAAGGATGTTTTTGAAGCCAAAAGTGTGAAAGAACAGATTATCGCCATTACCTGATTGGCAATTTTGAATACTTTCTATTACTGGCTTAAGTATAAGCGAAGCGACTACTTAAGTCTTTAAATAAAGGAAAGTTTGCAACTTTCCAGCCTTGTTCTGGAAGTTACAAACTTCCTTTTACTAAAATGCTTAAGTTGAAAACTTAAACCAGAAGAAAACTAATCACTAAATTGAAAATGAAAAACTTACTTCTCTTTTGTTATTTTCTAATGCTTTTTCCATTAACAGGAAATAGCCAGACACCTGTTTGGGGAAAACTGGAACTGAATTTTACCAGCTCCCAGGCCTACGAAAATCCACTTTACGATCTCAAAAAATTTCACGCAGTTTTCACTTCCCCCTCAGGAAGAACAAAACAGATCAATGGCTTTTGGGATGGAGGACAGAATTTTAAAATTCGTTTTTCTCCGGATGAAATTGGTGAATGGACTTATGAAACTTTTTGTTCAGATGAGAAAAATACGGGCTTAAATGCACAAAAAGGAAAGTTTGAATGTAGGGAAAATAAAAGCAATTTATCCATTTATAAAAATGGCGCAATTCAACGGAGTAAGGGAAATTACCACCTGAAACATGCTGATGGGACTCCATTTTTCTTCACTGGCTGTACTGCGTGGAATGGTGCTTTAAAATCTACGGAAGCTGAATGGGATAAATACCTGAAACATAGAGTGGATAATCATTACAATGTTATTCAGTTTGTCACCACACAATGGAGAGGATGCGAAAAAGACAGCAAGGGAGAAGTCGCTTTCACAGGAAGTGGCTATATTGAATTGAACATCGATTTTTTCAAGCGGATGGATAAAAAAATTGATAAGATCAATGAATATGGTTTGGTAGCCGCCCCGGTTTTGCTTTGGGCTTTGCCTTCTATTCAGGGTAGATATTTGAGTCCGGGATATTATTTACCCAAAGATGAAGCAGTACTACTAGCCAAATACATGGTGGCTCGATTTGGTGGAAACCAGGTGATTTGGTTTTTGGGTGGAGATGGGGAATACCTGAAGGAATATGAACAACGCTGGAAACAAATAGGACGGGAAGTTTTTGATGGAAATCATCCGGGAATTGTAGCCCAACACCCACATGGAAGTTCCTGGATTGGGGAGGCTTACCGTGATGAGGACTGGCTGGATATCGTTGGCTATCAGTCCAGCCACAATAATCAACAGCGGGTGGTGGACTGGATCAATAAAGGCCCTATGGCCGATAACTGGGATAAAATTACGGCCAAACCCCTTATCAATCTGGAACCAAATTATGAAGAAATACACTTTAAAATCACAGCTGAAGATGTGAGAAATGCTTCTTACTGGAGTATTTTTGCTACTCCGCCTTCAGGCATAACTTATGGAGCCAATGGCATTTGGCCGTGGATTCAAAAAGAGGGAGAACTTGTTGAAAATCACAGAAATCACGGAGATAAAGGCCCTTCCACCTGGGAGAAAAGCATTGAATTTCCCGGAAGCCTGCAAATTGGTTACCTCTCCCATTTCATTCAACAATTCAACTGGTGGAAATTAAAACCTGCAAAAGAACTTTTGGTTAATCAGCCAGGAGATCAGGTCTTCAACCATTTTATTTCAGTGGTATCAAGTGAGGATTATTCCACTATTCTAGCCTATACTCCTCAACAACAAGAAATTACGATAAGAAACCTAAATCATTTGAAATACACAGCAAGGTGGTTTGACCCTGTAAATAATCAATATGAAAAAGGAGAAATAAAAGTAACTGGAGGCATCCTTAAAACGACCCCGCCAAAATCACAGGATTATGTGTTGATTTTGGAAACTGAGGATTAGAAGCTGGAAGTAAAATGGGAATTATTAGAGCATTTAAATATGACATTTTCCCCTCATCGAGCGGGTTAGGGGGGAGTTTGAAATACATTACAACTTAAAATCAGAATATGAATCACAAAATTTTAATTATACTTTTTACACTTTTAAATACAAGCATTTTTGCACAAGAACTGAAAATCAGTGATGACAAACGCCATATCGTTTACAAGGATGGAAAACCATTTTTCTGGCTGGGCGATACCGCCTGGGAATTATTCCATCGTACGAATAAGGAAGAAGCTGATTTGTACTTACAAAACAGGGCAGACAAAGGGTTCACTGTAATTCAGGCTGTGGTTTTAGCTGAGCTGGAAGGATTAAATGTAGCCAGTTCCAATCAAGAAAAACCATTGATTGATAACGATCCTTCCAAGCCGAATGAAGCTTATTTCAAACATGTAGATTACATTGTAAATAAAGCTGGAGAATTGGGAATGTTCATCGGAATGTTGCCCACCTGGGGAGATAAATTCAATTTGAAATGGGGAGTAGGACCTGAAGTTTTTACCCCAGAAAATGCCCTGGTTTATGGCAAATTTTTGGGAAATCGATACAAAGGAAAAAATATCATCTGGATACTGGGAGGAGACCGGAATCCTGAAAATGAGGAAGATCTGGCTATTATCCGAGAAATGGGAAAAGGAATCAGGAGCGAAGTGGGAAATGCCCAGTTAATAACCATGCACCCTCAGGGAGGAAGCAATTCGGCCATGTGGTTTCATGAGGATGACTGGCTTGACCTGAACATGTATCAATCCGGGCACGGAGATATTCATAAAAATTATCTGGTAACGGAAAAACTCTACAAACTTGAGCCCGTAAAACCCGTGCTTGATGGAGAACCCTGTTATGAAGATCATCCTATCAACTGGAAGGCTTCAAACGGTTGGTTCGATGAATTTGATAGCCGAAGAGCGGGATACTGGTCCATGCTTGGCGGGGCTTGTGGGCATACTTATGGCAACCATAATATCTGGCAAATGTGGCTACCGGGAAGAGATCCAATATCAGTGGCAAGAACCCCTTGGACACAAGCTTTGAATTACCCGGGAGCCTTTCAGGCTGGCTATATGCGCAAATTTTTTGAATCACTGGAATGGCAAAAATTAGAACCGGCCTCCGACTTGATTACAGATGGTCCAAACAATTTGGGGAAAGAAATAAGATGTGCCATTGCCACCGATGACAGTTTTTTATTAGCTTATTCTCCATATGGCAGTAATTTCTCCTTAGATCTTAGTAAATTGAAGACAGAAAAATTAAATATGACCTGGTTTAATCCTGGTATTGGGGAAAGTATATCAATAGGTGAGGTCAGTAAAAATAACACCATGAATTTTGATCCCCCTTCCGATGAAAAAAGAGGAAATGACTGGGTATTGGTTTTGGAGGTGAGGTAGTAATTTTATCCGCCCCTTGACTTTTTCTGGCTTAAGCATAAACGAAGAAGTTACTTAAGAGCATGTTTAAATTTTATCAAAAGGCTAAAGTTGCAAACTTTAGCCATAAGCAAAAAAAGAATTTAACTGAGTGGATTAGAAAATGATCTCAAAAGAAATACTCTACTATGGAAATGAAAAACCTTTAAAACCTGCAAGGGAATTGAGGGCTGGTGGGTTTCGTATGGTTTATGAAAATGGATTTTTGAGATATATCAAATTGGGTAATTCCGAAGTGCTACGGATGATTTATTTTGCCCTTCGAGATCAAAACTGGGATACTATTGAAGGACAAATTGAACATGAAAAGATTCTGGCCCATGATCAATCTTTTTCCATCAGTTATGAGTGGCATTCCCGAAATCCAGCATTCCCTTTTGTCTGGAATTGCCAGCTAAAGGGAAAGGAAATTGGAGAAATAATATTTGAAATTAAAGGCAAAGCACTGGAAAGTTTTAGGAAAAACAGATCCGGCTTTTGTGTGCTCCATCCAATTGCCGAATGTGCCGGAAAATCCTGTAAAGTTGACCTTGTTAATGGAAATGATGTGGAAGGCCAATTTCCCCAAAATATCAGCCCACATCAGCCATTTATGGATATGAAAGCTATTTCCTGGAAACCTGATGGGGAAACAATGGTAAAATTGGAATTTGAGGGAGATACTTTTGAAATGGAAGACCAGCGAAACTGGACTGATGATTCCTACAAAACCTATTGCACGCCATTGGTGCTCCCCTTTCCGGTTGAGCTCCAAAAAGGAACGGAAGTACATCAAACCATAAAACTATCAATAGTATCTGGAAACACTTTGTCATTAGGCGAAGAAAATAAAATCATTTCATTAGTTCCCGAGCCTGAAGATTATGGCATAAACCCTAAAATTGGTTTGGAAAAATCTAGTACGGGTCTGGAACTTACCAAAAAGGACATTGGTTTAATTAAATCTATTGGGTTTGACCATTTCCGTGCAGAGGTGAACCTCACTTTAAACAACTGGAAAGTTGCCCTGGTCGCTGCAGTAGGTGAAGCTCAAAAACTGGAACTGGCCCTTGAACTGGTTTTATTTTTCAGCAATCAGTTTGAAAAAGAATTAAACAGTTTCTGTTCGGCTGCATTAAAAATTAATCCTTCCATTTCCCATATTCTTATTTTTCATCAGGCATTTAAATCTACCCCAAAAAATTTGATTGATGCAGTAGTTCCAAAATTGAAAACTACTTTTCCAGAGGCAAAAATTGGGGCTGGTACCAATGCCTATTTCACAGAATTGAATCGGGAAAGAGTGGAAGCCACAAACCTTGATTTTGTGAGTTATTCCCTCAATCCTCAGGTGCATGCTTTTGATCATGATTCCCTGACTGAAACTTTGGCCGCACAGGCTTATACGGTTAATAGCGCAAAGGCTTATTTCCCCCATAAAGAAATTAATATTTCGCCCATCACTTTAAAGCCAAGATTTAATCCCAATGCCACTACCGAAGCAATGAAAAATGAACCAGGTGTACTGCCCGAACAGGTAGATTCTCGGCAAATGTCTCTTTATGGAGCAGCCTGGACAATGGGAAGTATGGTTGAACTAAAAAAATCTGGAGTAAACAGCCTGACTTATTTTGAAACTTTTGGCTGGAGGGGAATTATGGCCGGGCAATACAAACCTGGTTTAACGGAACAATTTTATGCTGCAAAAGGAATGATTTTTCCCTTGTATCATATATTCAAATTGTTCCTAAAAAATAAAAAAGCCAGGTGGATACCCTTAAAAAGCAGCCAGCCTTTAAAAACAAAGGGAATTATTTTTAGGGAGGAAAATTCCCGAGATGAACTGTTAATAGCCAATTATAGTGGATCAGAAGTTACGATTGATGTAGCAATGAATGAGGCCAGTTGCTGGGTAGGATTTTTAGATGAAAATAATGTAAAGGATTCCTGGAATGAACTCGATTTTTTTGAAAAACTAACTTTAGATAAATATGAAATTTCAAACAATGGCTTAACTTTAAAGATTAAGCCTTTTGGCATTGCCTATGGAAAAATATGAAAATGATATTAAACTAAAATTAAATCACATCACCAAGTATTTCCCTGGGGTGGTCGCTTTGGAAAATGTGACTTTGGAACTGAAAACCGGAGAAGTACATGCCCTTTGTGGAGAAAACGGTGCAGGTAAAAGTACCCTGATGAACGTGCTTTCGGGCAACCACCAGCCTGATGGTGGAGAAATTATACTTAAAGGCCAACAAGTGGTAATGGAGGACCAGCAGGTGGCCCAGCAAATGGGAATTGGCATTGTTTATCAGGAAAGAAGTCTGGTAAACGATCTTTCCGTTGCAGAGAATATTTATGCCGGAAATCAACCTACTAATGGTTGGGGATTCATCAATTTTAAAAAACTTTTTGCCCAAACCAGAATTTTACTTGAAAAACTGGGCATGGCAGATATTGATCCTACCACCAAGCTGGAATATCTTTCTCCGGGAAAACAACAAATGGTGGAAATTGCCAAAGCACTCTCTCAAAACCCGGAAATTCTTATCCTGGATGAACCTACAGCTTCTATCTCCGAAACTGATGCCAAGGTATTGTTCCAAATCATTCGCTCACTTACAAAAGAAGGTGTAGCCGTGATTTATATTTCCCACAGAATGTCCGAAATTTTCCAGATCGCCAATCGGGTCTCTGTACTCAAAGATGGCAAATATCAGGGAACTAAGGAAGTGGGTGAAATTGTGGTAGACGATATTATCCGGATGATGGTGGGAAGAGATTTGGTTAAGCAGGATTATAAAAGCCATGCTTTAGATGAAATCGTAATGAAGGTTGAAGACTTTAATGGGCCTGATTATCTAAATATTAATTTCGAATTGAAAAAAGGAGAAATTTTAGGACTGGCCGGCCTTGTGGGTGCAGGAAGGACAGAATTGGCCAGAGCTATTTTTGGCATGGATAAAAAGTATGAAGGCAGGCTTTTCCTGAATCAAAATCAGGTTACCATTAATCACCCGCTGGAGGCTATGAATTTGGGGATTGGTTATTTGCCTGAGCACCGAAAAGAACAGGGGCTGTTTCTGGAAATGACTGTAGAGGAAAATATAGTAGCTACAAATCTGGTAGTAGCTGTGGAAAACCGATTATTGCAGTTTTCAAAAATCACTGAAATTGCCGATGCTTATATTCAGAAACTAGGCATAAAAACACCTGATTCCAAACAAAAAGTAGTGAATCTGAGTGGGGGAAACCAACAAAAAATAGTACTGGCCAAGTGGTTGTTGCTCAATCCGAAAGTACTAATAGTCGATGAACCCACCCATGGGGTAGATGTAGGGGCAAAATCAGAGATTTATGCGATTTTAAAAGAACTCACGGAAAAAGGAACTTCTATTATCATGATTTCCTCAGAATTACCAGAATTACTCAGTTTGAGTGACAGAATTCTGGTGCTGTGCAATGGAAACATGACTGCGGAACTACCCAGGGAAAAATTCTCAGAAGAAGAAATTATGCATTACGCTTCCGGTACTAAAAACATGTTTACCAGTGACTTAACAAAAAAAGGACAACCCATTTCGGTTTCCTGAAAAAAAATATGAAATATGAAATTATCAACTAAACTATTACAAGACCGGGTAATCACCCTTTCTATTACCATTGCCATACTCATTATTATCAGCAGTATTATATGGCCTACAAAATTTCCCACTTTTGACAACCTTTCGCTTGTTTTACTTAATCTTTCGATAGAAACCATTGTGGCTGTGGGCATGATGATTTTAATGATTTCAGGTTCTTTCGATCTTTCGGTGGGATCGGTAGTTGCTTTTGCCGGTGGTTTTACAGGCTTTCTTATGTATTATTTTGGAGTGTTCGTCCCGGTGGCCATTTTAGCAGGAATGGGTGGAGCCATTTTCATTGGTTTTATCAATGGGTACCTTGTAGCCAGAGTCGGAATAAATCCTTTAATCCAGACACTCGCCATGATGGGTATTGTAAGAGGGCTCGCATTAATGGTAAGTGGCGCTGGAATTCAAAACTTTCCGGAGAGCTTTAATGTAATTGGCCAAACCGTAATTCTTGGTTTCCAAACTCCTGTCTGGTTTATGCTTATCATTGTTGCACTTTTCTCCTTTTTAGTGTCCAAAACCACCTTTTTCCGGAAATACTATTATATAGGAGGAAATGAAAAAGCAGCAAAGCTGTCGGGAATACGAGTGGAAAAAATGAAAATCTATTCCTTTATTTTGATTTCTGCACTTGCCGGATTTGCCGGAATTTTACTTTCATCAAGATTAGGAGCAGCTATGTCTACCTCCGGACAGGGAATGGAATTAAGGGTAATTACTGCTGTCATCTTAGGTGGAGCAAGTTTGCTTGGCGGTCAGGGAAAAATTGTGGGGGCTATGTTGGGTACCATCTTTATGGGGCTGATCAGCAATGTGATGATTTTGGCTAGAGTTTCCGGATACTGGCAACAAATCATTCTTGGACTAATCCTGATTCTGGCAGTTGTCATCGATATTATTTTAAAGAAAAATGTAGGGGTAACACCTAAAAAATATTTGAAAAAAGCGGTGGAGTAAGAAGTATTAGCTCTGCTTGGCTTAAGTATCAGCGAAGCGTTTACTTAAGCCTATTTAATAAAAGAAAGTTTGCAACTTTCCGCAAGACTGGCGATACAATCGCCTTTCTCAGCCATCCTCGTTGAAAACGAGGATGATAAACTTGGTTAGTCTGACCGCTATTGCGATTTTTGGCAGTTACAAACTGCCTTTTATTATGAAGCTAAAGTTACAAACTTTAGCCAGAGAAATTAATGAAATAACTTGATTAAAAATACTGAAAATGAAAACTTATAAAAATCAACTTTTCCTAATTTTTTGTACCTTATTTACCCTGGGATTGTACAGTTGTGATCCTTCTAAAGGTGCTTATTTCAAAGAAAAAAAGGCGGAAGAGGAAGCCGCCAAGCCAGTAAATCCCGATGAGGAATATGTGATGATCACTACCATTGTCAATTTTCCCATGTATGTGAATCATGATCAGGCCGCTTTTAAAAAATGGGGAAAAAGAATGGGCGTACGAACCACAGTTTTAGGTCCTTCCGAATGGGATGTAGCTTCCCAAATCTCATTCATTGAGCAGGTGATTCCTTCCAAACCAGCCGGGCTTTTAATTAATGGCACTGATCCTGCCATTGCCAGCGCTATCAATAAGGCTGTGGATGCTGGCATCCCCACGGTAGTTTACGATTCGGATATTGTAAATTCTAAAAGGCATGCTTTTCTGGGCACCAATTGGTATGAAATCGGACGAATGCAAGGGGAAACTATGGTGGAATTGATCGGAGGAAAAGGTAAAATTGCCTATATGGGCATCATTGGTTTAGCCAATATGGAAGCTGGTTTCCAGGGTTTGCTGGATGTCTTGAAAAATTACCCAGAAATAGAAGTTGTAGGGAAATATGATGACAAAGCCAATGTAGAAGAAGCTGCCAGAATTACTTCTGACCTGATCAGTGCCAACCCTGACCTGGCTGGAATTTGCGGATTTGATGCCATGAGTGGGCCGGGCATTGGCCTGGCAGTAAAAGAAGCAGGAAAGGTGGGCAAAATAAAAATAACTACGGTGGATACCGAACCAGAGCATTTAAAACTGGTAAGAGATGGCGTTATCCAGACTTTGGTAGGACAAAAACGGGAATTATTTACCTGGTATGGCGCCCAGTTTTTATACGATATGGTACACAAAACCAATACCCTGTCAGGTGACGATCAAAAAGCCGGCATCACCAATATTCCTTTTTCGGTAAATACAGGACTTTTCACCATTGATAAAACCAATATTGAGTTATTTGAATCGCCTTATTAGGATTTTCGGAATTTGTAGGTTTCCTGTATTAGCCAAAAGAGGAAAGGTCTATAATAAAAAAAGCCCCTGAAAAAACAAGGGCTTCAAAAATTGCAACTAAATCAATCTGGGTATTACCTAATCATAAGTTAAGGTAATATCGTCAAAATAGACTCCTCCTGTTGTATTTTGCAGATATATTAAAAACACGGTGAGGCTTTTAATTTCTGATTCTACATTTTCAAGTTTAAGAGTATATTCTTTCCAGTCGAAGTTCCCTGTAATTTCTGTATTACCATAAGTAGTTATAAATTGTTCTGCCAAACCATCGTTATCTCTAGGGTCTTCCGTGTCATCTCCCCTAATCACCAAACTAATGCCTTCCCCAGATAATTCACTTTTAATTTTTGCCTTAAGTGTGACATCTTTTCCAACCGGAATATTGGAATTAATTATCTGAGCCCAGTGAGAAAAGTCTAAAGAATCAATTGTTTCTGTGTTAATGTGCAGAGATTTTTCACCAGAATAAGCCTCAGTTGTCGACCAATTATGTTGGGATTGAGAGCTTTGCTTTTTAAACCAATAATCAGGATCATTGTTCCCTTCCTCCACATCGGTGTTCAATAATAACTGGTTAGGTTTTACTTCGTCATCTTTACAACCAATGAGGGAAATTGTAGATAGTACTAAAAGTAAAAGAATAGAATTTTGCACTTTCATATAAATAGTTTTTTGGATGAAAAATATTTAATTTGTTAGTAGGAGTATCCTGAGTTTGAGTATTTCAAATAATTGATTTTAAATGTTTAATAATTGAATTTTTTTAATTCATTATTCTAATAAAAATAATAATATCCATAAATCATAACACTCAACAATAAATACACATCCATTTTATATGAGGTTGGAATTATCCCATATTTTTTTTTGGTATTGCGGTTAACCTCCAAATTTCCATAATCATAAGCTTTAAAAACTATTGATATCAAAAAGCATTTTTCCTTTTCCAATCCTATACTTTAGTTTTGTAATATCTTCATCAGCTTTCACCTTCCTAAAACCGCAGGCAAATCCCTGTCTTTTATAAGTGAATTTTCTATTTCTGAAATCCGGCACAAAATCAACCTGAAACTATGACATTTTCATTGGGCAATTCCAGCTTCGTATTTGATTTTAATTTTCCTCTAAAAGATATCCTGACTTATTTACTTGGGGTAGGAATTATTTTTATAGTGACATTCACTATTTACCTGGGAATCAACCAACTGGTGAAAAGACTTGAGCTAAAATCTAAAAATGAATTTGCCAGAAAGATTCGCACAGGGCTGAAAACACCAGTTATTCTTTTAATGGCAATTATTTCCCTCTGGCTTCCTATGCTATTCACTCAGGTACCTGAAGTAATTGCAAATCCTGCTAAAAAAGTATTAACTCTATTGTTGATCGCGATTCTTACCTGGATCCTTATCAAACTGGTAGGACTGATCAAATACATTGTGCTGAAACACTATGATATTGGGCAAAAGAATAATCTCCGAGCCAGAAAAATTTATACACAATTCAGAATAATAGAAAGGATTCTGGTATCCCTAATTCTGGTTATTGCTGTCGCCCTGGCCTTAATGAGTTTTAGCGAAATCCGAAAAATAGGACTGAGTTTAATGGCATCAGCCGGAGTTACCGGGATTATTCTGGGTTTTGCCGCCCAGAAGATTTTAGGAGGTATTCTCGCTGGAATCCAGCTGGCTTTTACCCAACCCATCCGCCTGGATGATGTGGTCATTGTAGAAAATGAATGGGGAAGAATTGAGGAAATTAACCTGACTTATGTAGTGGTAAAAATCTGGGACGAAAGAAGACTTGTAGTGCCTTCCTCCTATTTTATAGAAAAACCCTTCCAAAACTGGACAAGAACCAATTCAGATATATTAGGAACTATTTTTATTTATACCGATTACAATGTGCCATTCGATGCCCTTCGGGAAGAACAAACCAGAATTTTAAATGAAACTGATCTTTGGGATGGAAAAGTGAATGTACTTCAGGTGACAGATTCTACGGAAAAAACTGTGGAAATCAGGGCATTGGTAAGTGCTGCAGATTCTCCTACCGCCTGGGATTTAAGGGTATTGGTAAGGGAAAAGCTCATTACTTTCCTACAAAAAAATTATCCCAACAGCCTTCCCCGCTCCAGAGTGGTTTTTGAGAATAGTCATAACGCAAATCCCCAACAAAATTCGGCTCAGTAAAAACGAGGAGAAAATAAACCATAATTATCGATTCAAAAGGCTTCGCAAATGTTTTAAATCCCTTCTACACCTTAAATTCCCGATCTTATCCCTTTTATTTTCCGCATTCAGCCATTTCATTTGTTTTGCTCTTTATGATTCGTTAAAATTGCCGGAATTTTGACTTATCATGATGCTTTATTGATAGGAAAGTGGCTGCTTTACCTGCCTTAAACTCATCTAAAAAGGTAAGGAAACCGATTCCTATAAAAGTGTATTTATATTACTCAGAGTTTCAGAATATGAAAATTAACGTTCTCAGAAATTTAATAATTTACCTTCTTCCTTTATTCCTTTTAAGTAATTGTAAAGAAGAAAAACCCAAAGAAACACCATTAACCGTTAGAGAAAATGCTGATGGCCTGGCTGAAAGAGCAAAGGAAATAAGAGAAAACACCGCCATCCAGTTGGCCGATGGACTTGAAGTAAGCCTTTGGGCTTCCGATTCCCTGGCTCCCGATCCCATTGCCATGTCTGTAGATGACTTTGGAAATGTGTACCTCACCAGAACAAATCGTCAGAAAAACTCCGAATTCGATATCAGGGGCCACCGAAACTGGATCACCCCATCCATTGCCCTGGAGACTGTTGAAGATAGAAGAGCTTTTTTAAGAGAATATTTTGCTCCGGAGAAAAGTGAAGAAAATTCCTGGTTAAAAGATTTGAATAATGATGGCAGTCACGATTGGAAAGACCTTGCGGTAGAAAAAGATGAAGTTTGGAAGTTGACTGATGAAACCGGAGATGGTATTGCGGATGTATCAACCAGAATTCTCAGCGATTTTAATGAGGAAATCACTGATGTAGCCGGTGCCCTTTTAGTAAGGCGGGAAGATGTTTTTGTAGGGATAGGCCCAGATATGTGGCGTTTAAAAGATACCAATGATGATGGAGTGCTCGATGAAAAAACCTCTATAAGCCATGGTTATGCCGTGCATATTGGTTTCAGTGGCCACGGAATGTCAGGTGCCATTGAGGGGCCTGATGGTAAAATTTATTGGGGCATTGGAGATATTGGAGCCAATATTACCGCTCCGGATGGCACACATCATAAATATCCCAATCAGGGCGTTTTGGTAAGGTCAAATCCCGATGGAAGCGATTTTGAAGTTTTTGCTGCTGGTTTGAGAAATACCCACGAATTTGTATTCGATGAATATGGCAACATCATCAGTTCGGATAACGATGGTGACCATCCTGGTGAAAGTGAAAGATTGGTACATATTGTAGAAGGTTCTGATGCCGGCTGGAGAGCCAATTGGCAGTATGGGAAATATACTGATCCCAAAAACAACAACTATAAAGTGTGGATGGATGAGGAATTTTTTAAACCCAGATGGGAAGGACAGGCCGCTCACATTATTCCTCCTATCAAAAATTTCCATAATGGCCCTACCGGAATGGCTTATAATCCTGGGACAGCTTTGGGATCCAAATGGAAAAATCATTTCTTTCTGGTAGAGTTTGTAGGTAATCCAAGCCGATCTCCTGTTTGGGGATTTACCCTCAAACCCAAAGGTGCTTCATTTGACCTGCAAAGTGAGACTGAAGTATTTAAAGGTGTATTGCCCACAGGAATAAAATTTGGACCTGATGGTGCTTTATATGTAGCAGACTGGATAAATGGCTGGGGTACAAAGGATTATGGAAGAGTATGGAAACTGGATGTGACCAATAATGAAAATGATCTGGCAGAAATAAGGAAAAAGACAGAGGAATTGATGCAGCTGGATTATGCTGGCCAGAGTGACGAAAAATTATTGGAGCTTTTGTCTTATTCAGATATGAGAATCAGGCAAAAAGCACAGTTTGAACTGGCTTCCAGAGGAAATGATGGGGATGCTGTATTTCAAAAAATAATTACCCAAAAAGAAAACCAACTGGCCAGAATTCACGGAATATGGGGTATTGGCCAGTTAGCCAGAAAAGATTTGAAATATGCCCAATCACTGCTTCCATTATTAAAGGATTCCGATCCGGAAATTATCGCTCAGGCAGCCAAAATTCTTGGCGATGTGAAATATCCCGAAGCAGCCGAAGCTTTAATTCCACTGGTAAACCATGACCATGCAAGAGTGGTATTTTTCAGCACTCAGGCTTTGGGAAGGTTGAAATATGAAAAAGCTATTGAGCCAATATTGGAAATGCTTAAAACCAATAATGATGAGGACCTTTACTTGCGTCATGCGGGAGTGTTGGCACTTACCAGAATTGGAAAAGTGGAACCTGTAGTTGCGCTATCTACCAATGAAAACAGGTCTTTAAGAATTGCCGGAGTATTGGTTTTAAGGAGATTACAAAATGAAAAAATTGCCAGTTTCCTAAACGATCAGGACGAATATATTGTGACTGAAGCTGCCAGAGGCATTAATGATGACTGGTCAATTGAACCTGCTTTACCTGCCCTGGCTGCAATTCTTGCAGAAGACAGATTCTCCACCGAACCATTATTAAGGAGAGCAATAAATGCAGCCTTAAGGGTTGGAGGAGAAAAAGAACTCAATTTATTGATTGACTTTGCCCAAAGAAAGGACATTTCCCCGGTGTTAAGGGCCGAAGCTATTGCCACCTTGGGCACCTGGGCTGAGCCTTCAGTTACGGATAGGGTAGATGGACGATACAGAGGCGTAGTCAAAAGAGATGATTTATTGGTAAAAACAAAGGTTGGAGAAAATCTGGATAAATTTTTAAGTGAAAAGAATGAAGATATTCTTGTGGCCACTTCAGGCATGTTGAAAAACCTGAATATTTCCAACCAAAATGATAAACTGGTACAACTTTTTGCCAACACCAAATCACCAAAAGTTAAAGCAGCTTTAATACCTGTTTTATTTGAGTTGGAATACGATCAAATGGAATCCCTGATCAAAAAAGGAATGGCAGATGCCGATAGTCAGGTAAGAGCTTCAGCCCTGGGATTGCTAAACCAACTGGATATCACAGAAGCCGGATTATCCGATATGGCTAATTCTGTTTTCAGAAAAGGTTCATTGAAAGAACAACAGGAATTGCTGAAAGTATTGGGTAAAATGCCTGTAGAGAAAACGCAAAAAGTTTTTGATCAACTGATAGATGATCTGGAAAGCAAAAAATTATCTCCTACTCTAGCGCTGGATTTATCAGAAGCTATTGAAGCCACTAAATCAGAGGCATTAATAACCAAACTCACTTCGGTAAAACCAGAAGAAGGTAATACGGTGGCTGCTTTTCAGGAGGCCCTTTATGGTGGCGATGCCAGAGTAGGATCGAGATATTTCTTCAGAAATTCAACTGGTCAGTGTGTCCGTTGCCATGTGGTGAAAGGGCAGGGTGGTGAAGTAGGTCCTGAACTTACCAATATTGGAAATATTCTCACCAGAGAACAGATTCTGGAGGCTTTAATTGAGCCAAGTGCAAGACTTTCTCCAGGTTTTGGAATGGTAAACATCACCCTTGATGATGGCCAGACTGTTTCCGGGATTTTGATGGAGGAAAATGAACATGAACTGATTATAAGAACTTCAGCAGCTGAACCACTTGAAGTGGCAGTATCCCGAATTAAAGAAAGACAAAACTTACCATCAAGTATGCCACCAATGGGTACTATTATGTCAAAAAGGGAAATCAGGGATGTGGTTGAATTTTTAAGTAATTTAAAAGGGTAGACAATAGGAGAAATGCTTTGCCCCTAAAATCACTTATTTTTGATAAAGGATTCACATGGAATTATTCCAAAAATCATAATAAATCGGGTAGCTGATCATAAGCAATGGTGTATTTTTGGCCTGGCAGCTTTTTTTGCAATTTAGCGGAAAAAGAGGCCGTCAAAAAGCACGGTTTTTTAAGGCTGGTTACTTAAATATTTACAATCTTGCCAATACTCCCGGGTAGCGTAGAAATTGCTCTATTCTATCAAGGAGGGCACATATGAAAATCAAACATCAGAATTATTAATTCAAAAATGAAGAAGAGCAGAAAAGTGCTGAATACTCTGAAATGGCAATGGGTATTTGGCTTCACAATTTTTTATGCCCAGATCGGCATGTCCCAAAACAATATTTCATTGGACGACCTCTCCTTTTTTAAGGAACCAGGCAAAAGCTGGAGTATTGTGGGCAATGTGGTAGCAGATTTACAGGAGGACAAAACTTTGGAAGTGTCCAAAGGAACCGGAATTTTGGTCAATAATCCTTCCAAAAAGAAAAAAGGATTAGACCTTTATTCTAATGAAGAATTTGGTGATATGGACCTGGAACTGGATTTCATGATGGCCAAAGGTTCTAATTCAGGAATTTATTTACAAGGAAGGTACGAAGTCCAGTTGCTGGATAGCTGGGGAGTGAAAAATCCTAAAGCTGGTGACAATGGCGGGATCTATGAAAGATGGGATGAAAGTAAGCCAGATGGCCAAAAAGGTTACCAGGGTTATGCACCTCGACAAAACCCAAGTCTTGCCCCGGGTTTATGGCAACATTTAAAAATCAGATTTCAGGCACCTAAATTTGATGAAAGTGGCAAAAAAATCGCCAATGCCAGAATGTTGGAAATCGAACTCAATGGTGTGACTATTCATGAAGATGTGGAGCTTTTTGGTCCGACAAGAGGCCCCATGGCTGAAAATGAAGTAAGCAAAGGACCTTTGAGAATTCAGGGAGATCATGGGCCTGTAGCTTTTAGAAACATTCAAATTACAAACTATGGCAAGAAAAACCCTACCATGAGTGATTTGAAATATCATGTTTATGAAGGGGTATTTGAGGTGGAGCCCGATTATGCTTCAATTGAGGCCAAAAAGTCGGGGGAAACTGAAAAATTAACTGCAAACGTAAGCCATGTAAAAAATAACTTTTTGATTAAATTCAATGGTAAGCTAAGTGTTCCTGAAGCAGATGAATTTAAATTTTATATCAATGCCCCGGGAGGATTTGGAGCTACGAAAATTAATGGAGAAAAAATCCTTTCAGGAAAACCTATTTCATTAGACAAAGGGGAGCATGACCTGGAAATTGTTTATGCCAAAACAGTGAGCTGGGTGCCTGGAAGCATCGGGTTTGCATTAGAAGGAAAAGGGATCAGACGATTCCATTTCACTGAGGATAATTTCAATACCAACAGGACAGCTGATCCGATTTTGGTTCATGCCCCTGAAACTAAAATATTGAGAAGTTTTGTAGATGTTCCTGAAGCCGACAGAGTGGTACATGCAGTTTCTGTAGGAAGTCCTCAAAAAATCCACTATACCTACGATATGGATAATGGCATGATTGTTCAGCTTTGGAAGGGGGAATTTTTAGATGCTACACCTATGTGGCATAGCCGTGGAAATGGCGTTTCCAAGCCCATGGGAGCTGTAAAATTCTTTGGCAAACCGCTTCCGGTTGTTCAAAAATTAGCCAGTTCTGCCACAGCATTTAAACAGGATACAACTGGTACTGGTTACAAACCAAAGGGATATTACCTGAATGAGGCTGGTCTTCCTACTTTTAAATATCAGATTTTTGATCAGACCATTCATGATGAAATCAGGGTATCGGAAGATGGTAAAGCACTCAAAAGAAATATAAAACTGGAAAGTGCAGGAGAAGGCATGTATATCCAGCTGGCTTCCGGAGATTCAATTGAAGATTTGTCAGATGGATTGTATTTGGTTGATGATAAATCATTTTACCTCAGAGTGGACAATGCCAGTCAGGTAAAACCTGTCATTAGGGAAATCAATGGGAAAAAGGAATTAATCGCTCCGGTGACTAATTCCCTTAGTTATACCATCCTTTTCTAATAAAAGGTAATTCCATTACTGAGCAGTTAAATTCATTATCAGTCATTGTGGCAAATTTAAATTCGTGAATTATTCAGCCACAATAAAAAGAATCTAGAAAAATGAAAAATATATTAATCAAATTAAAAGCAGGGAAAAGCCTCATTTCGCTTTTTGCCCTGTTATTTTCCACTGTATTTCTGAGCAATGTTTCCGCTCAGGAATCTCCTTTAGAGGAAGATTTTTTTAAGATCATGAAAGTACCTTCCCCGGAAGGAACTATTCTGGAAGTTGGAGGACTTACCACCCTGCCAAATGGAGACCTGGCTATTTCCACCAGACGTGGTGATGTTTATATAGTAGAGAACCCTACCAGTATGAACCCATATTTTAGGAAATTTGCCTCAGGGCTTCACGAAATTCTTGGTTTAGAATACAAGGATGGTGCTTTGTATTGCGCCCAAAGAGGGGAATTAACCAAACTGGTAGACACCAATAAAGATGGTTATGCCGATGTTTACGAAACTGTTTCGGCCTGGCCAATTTCAGGTCATTACCATGAATACAGTTACGGCCCTAAAATCGCTCCTGATGGTTCCTTCTTTGTGTCAGGAAATGTGGCCTTTGGAAACGAAGAATGGTGGAGAGGAGAAAGCAGGGTGCCATGGAGAGGCTGGATTTTCAAAATTCATCAGGATGGTCAATTAGAGCCATGGGCCACCGGAATGAGAAGTCCTTGTGGTCTTAGCATGATTGATGGTGAACTTTTTTATACAGATAATCAGGGAGACTGGTTTGGTTCCGGAGGAATATGGCAGGTTGAAAAAGGGGATTTCGTAGGTCACCCAGCAGGATTAGCCTGGTCTGGTTCACCTAATTCTCCTGTAACTTTATCGGAAGAAGAATTTTTTGCCAAAATAGACAACAGACAGGTGAAAAATGAAAATGGCCGATATATCAAGCCAGAGAATATTACTGACGAAAAAGACTTCAAAACCTTATATGATGTAAAAAAGGAGTTTGATCAGGTAAAACTTCCCGCAGTTTGGTTACCTCATGGAATTTTAGGTATTTCCAACTCTGAAATCGTAAAAATTCCGGAATATACTTTTGGCCCATTTCAGGGACAATTGCTTGTGGGTGACCAGGGGCAAAGTAAAATCATGAGGGTTCACCTGGAAAAAATAAACGGTGAATATCAGGGGGCTGCATGGGATTTTAGAAGTGGATTCCAATCCGGTGTACTGAGAATGTCATGGGCGGAAGATGGCTCATTATTCGTAGGTGAAACTAACAGAGGTTGGGGTTCTGCCGGAGAAGCCAATGAAGGACTTCAAAGGCTAATTTGGAATGATCAGGTGCCTTTTGAAATGCTAAAAATTAATGCCAAGCCTGACGGGTTTGAAATCGAGTTCACCCAGCCAGTGGATAAGGCAACTGCTGAAGATATCGCTTCATACAGTGTTTACAGCTACACTTATAAATATCACCCTGTTTATGGTAGCCCTCCAGTGAAAAACAAGACTCATAAAGTAAAAGGGGTATTGGTATCTGATGATGGAATGAAAGCCAGAATTATTGTGGATAGTTTGCAACAATATCACGTTCATGCAGTATCCTTAACTGGTGTAAGAGATAAAAATAATTCTTACTCTTTGGTGCACCCTACTGCATATTACACTCTAAATAATATCCCTAATGGAGAAAAATTAGATATTACCAAGGTGAGCACAAAGGATTCTTCTATTCCGGTGGAAGTAGAGAAAAAGCCAACTAAATCTACTACTTCAACTAAAAAAACCGCTCCAACTAAAAAGGTTGTAGCCGTAGCTTCTGCAGCACCAACTTATGACGAGGTAAAAGGAATTTTAACCAAAAATACCTGCCTGGCTTGTCATAATACAGACAAAAAACAAATTGGGCCTGCATTTAAAGATGTGGCAAAAAGGAAATACACTCCAGAGCAAATTGTAGAATTAATTTACAATCCTAAACCTGAAAACTGGCCAGGATATGCTACTGAAATGCCTCCTATGCCTCAGGTTCCAAAAGCTGAAGCTTTAAAAATTGCCAAATGGATCAATTCTTTGGATTAAAAAGTAGAATCAAAATTCATAAAAAAAGCAAGTCAGAGCATCTGACTTGCTTTTTTGCTTTTTATGGAGGACAAATTCATTTGTCGAAAAGTACACTTCTCACTTTTTCTCCACTTTAAATACAACCGCCATTTCATCCAGGTCGGTGGCTGGTATACTTATTTTTAAGCCTTCATCAGTAAGGGACCATTCGATTTCCGCATCATTTCCCAACAATGAGATTTTACTAATTTCTACAGGTTCGGGTAAATTTTCCCTGGAAAAAGAAGTCAGTAAAATTTCTTCATTAGCTTGAGGAGCTCCAAGCGTCATGACATAGATATTATCTCCTTTTGCGGTAAACCGGTAATCCTTTTCCGAATACTTAATTTTTAGAAATTCTGCATGATTTTTAAAATGGCCTTCAGGTTCTTTGGTAGGTCCTTCCCCATAAGTGTACCAGGGTTTGGTGTCATATATAGCTTCACCATAATTGCTCAACCAATTACCCATTTCCAGTAAGGATGTTCTCTGATCTTCGGGAATAGTACCATCCGCTTTAGGGGAAATATTTAATAACAAAACGCCATTTTTACTTACAATATCAATGAGTACATGAAGCACTTCCCCTGCTGGTTTTATTTTTAAATCTTCTGTATAACACCAGCTTCCCTTGCTTATGGTTTCATCGGTCATCCAGACTTTTTCCTCCAGTCGGTTTTTCCTGGATTTCTCCAAATCGTCTACACTCACATCCAATGGAAGATCATCCTGCTTTCTTACAATTACCACTTCTTTGCCCCATTTCTCTGCTTCATTCAGGTAGTAAGCACAAAACTCCTGTCGGTAGGATTCAGGAATTTCATCCAGCCAGGAATCAAACCACATAATATCAGGTTGATATTTATCTATTACTTCAACCAGTTTACCCATCCAAACCTCTCTGTTCCATTGTTCCTCCGGAATATTTCCGTACAGGTATTTCAATTCTTCATCCTCACTGCTTGGAGGCATACCTTCAAAAAATGGATAATGACTATTCCAATAAGGATTTTCTGAAGTAGAATTATGTCTTTGTAAGTGCCTGGCATGGTGAAATGTGGCAATAAGTTTCATATCACTGGCTTTAATCTCCTTACTCAATTCGCCCAGAATATCTTTTTTAGGACCTTTATCCATACTATTCCAGGGAGTTATTTCACTATCCCACATCGAAAAACCATCGTGATGTTCGGCTACAGGCCCGGCAAAACGCGCCCCTGATTTTTTGAATAATTCTACCCACTCTTTAGCATCGAAATGTTCTGCTGTAAACATGGGAACAAAATCATGGTACCCAAATTCAGAGGGATGACCATATTTTTCCAGGTGATGTTTGTATTCCTTTCTATTTTCGAAATGCATGTGCCGGGGATACCACTCATTCCCAAATGCGGGAACAGAATACACTCCCCAGTGGAAATATATACCCAGCTTGGCATTGGCAAACCATTCTGGCGCTTCATTATGTTTTTTTAAAGATTCCCAATCCGCCTTGTAGGTCAGTTCTTTTTCAGGGCTTTCGTCCTGTTCCTCCTGCTTTGGAGCATTGCAGGATAATAAACTTGCAAAAATTACGAGTAAAGGGTAAAAAATAATTTTGTACCTTATAAAATCCATTTTCATAAAATTTGATTCATTGATTCAAATAACTAAAGCAGCAAGGTAGAGCAGATAAATATAAGATTCAAGTTAAAGGTTTTACCTCCCAAGGCAGGAAGGTTTTTTTTGCCCCATACCGTGAGAATGAACCTTTTTTACCTGCATTTTTGAGAAAATAGTACAATAAACCGGAGATTATTTTAATGAAATTTGTTCCTAAGCTAATGGATTTATCATGACGAATCCGGAATGGTTCGGGAAGGCATTCTTAATACAGTTTTAACCTTCATTGCTAAAATTTGCACATCAATAGTTAAAATAATACTATTTGTGTGTGTTAACTCCAGATAACTTTACAAGTTGTTGGAAGGTGAATTTAGAGGGCTGCCTTCCCGGACGATACTAACATAATTCTAAAAAATATGAAACGCGGAAAATTACCTAGCATTTACCTTTTCTCTTCCCAGCTTCTTTGTCTATTCATTGCGCTAATTTCGGCAAGCTGTCATGTGGAAAAGCCAGCAGAAATTGTGGAGGCTTATCAGGATCTTCCCGAAAAAATTGACTTTAACCTGCATGTAAAACCAATTCTTTCCGACAGGTGCTTTGCCTGCCATGGTTTTGATAACAATAAAAGAGAAGCCGGCCTCAGACTGGACACGGAAGAAGGAGCTTATGCCGCATTAACGGAATCACCGGGAAAACATGCCATTGTACCGGGAAAGCTGGGCAAAAGCGAAGTCTGGTACCGCATGATTTCTGACGATCCGGAACAGGTAATGCCACCAAGCGAATCCAACCTTACTTTAAGCACGGAGGAAATTGCCACTATTGCCAAATGGATTGAGCAGGGTGCAGAATACAAACCTCACTGGTCATTTATCAAACCTGAAAAACCTGAAGTTCCCACGGTAAAGGAAGAGGGTCTTGTGATAAATGAAATTGACTATTTTGTATTAAATAATCTGGAAAAACAAGGACTTTCCTTTTCTGAGGAAGCCAATAAAGAAACACTGGTTCGTAGAGTTTATCTTGACCTTACAGGGCTTCCCCCTACCCTTTCACAAATTGATGCATTTTTAAATGACCACTCTGAAAATGCTTATGAAAAGCTGGTAGACCGGCTTTTAAAGTCCAAAGAACACGCTGAAAAACTGACTATGGACTGGCTGGATGTAGCTCGTTATGCCGATTCCCATGGTTATCACGCAGATGGTTATCGCTACATGTGGCCCTGGCGTGACTGGGTGATAGATGCATTTGATAAAAATATGCCATTCGATCAGTTTGTAACTGAACAAATTGCCGGAGATCTGATGCCCAACCCCAGCAAAGAACAAATTCTGGCAACGGCATTTCAGCGAAATCATCCGATGACAGCCGAAGGTGGAATTGTGGATGAAGAATACCGACTAGAATATGTATTTGACCGGGCTATTACAACTTCAAGAGCGTTTTTAGGATTAACCCTGGAATGTAGCCGGTGTCACGACCATAAATATGATCCCCTTACCCAAAAGGATTTTTACAAACTTTCTGCTTTTTATAATAATGTGAATGAGGTGGGAATGACCGGAGATGATGGCAATGCAGGTCCCATGCTGTGGATGACATCAGAGGAAACCGATCAGCAAATTGAATTTATCAAAAATCAGCTTAAAGGGGGTGACGAAAAACTAGCGGAAATAATTGAACAGATTTCTCAATCTGACTTATTGGTAAAACAATTTAAAAAACCTGCTAAAATTCCACAAAATGGCCTTGTGGCACATTACCCGCTGGAGCAGACCGAAAATAATAAAACAAGAAACCTGAAATCGCCATCCAAACCTGCAAAAGCCTATGGAGAACTGGATATTGTGGAAAGAGGAACACATAAAGGATTAAATTTTAATGACGATTATGATTATCTTCATTTGGAAGGCGTGGCCCATGTAGAAAGATATGAACCCTTCAGTATTGGGGTTTGGGCAGCTCCGGAAAATGTAGATGATTTTACCGTAATTTTTGGAAATGCCGGAAATAAAAACTCTTACTGGAGAGGTTATGAGGCTTACCTGGATAAAAATCTGCAACTTACAGTAAGGTTAATGCATGCCTTACCCCATAACCTCATCCATATTTCAACAAAAGAAAAAGTTTCGGAAAAAGAATGGACTCAGATTACCATTACCTACGATGGGTCCAGTAAAGCAAAGGGCTTGAAGATTTTCCTCAATGGTAAGGAAGCTGAGGTGACTGTTCACCATGATAACCTGTATAAATCTCTAAAATCCCAGAATAAAAACTTACAATTTGGAAAAAGCTACAGGGCATTTTCAGGAGATAATGGAATCTATACAGGAAACCTTTCAGAAATTGTGATTTACAACAGGGATTTATCCGCTTTGGAAGTTGCAGTTTTAGCCGGAAAAGATGGTATTCCCGAAAATCCAGATAATTGGACGGATAATGATAAAAAGCTGGCAGCCGAGTATTTTGCCAAAACTCAGGATGCTCAAGTCAAAAAAATTCAACAAGAATTACTGGATATCCGGAAAAAGGATTTCAGTCTTTTGGATACTATTTCGGAAGTGATGGTGATGGAAGAAATGGATAAACCCAGAAAAACGCATGTGTTGGACAGAGGGGTTTATGATTCTCCAAAAGAAGAAGTTGATCCCGGAACACCCGATGCTGTTTTGAGCTTCGCTGAGGATTTACCTAAAAACAGACTTGGACTGGCACAATGGCTTTTCCATGAAGATAATCCTTTAACTGCCAGGGTTACAGTAAACCGCTATTGGCAAAACTATTTTGGAAAAGGAATAGTGAGTACTCCGGAAGATTTTGGAAACCAGGGAGCATTACCCAGCCATCCCAAATTATTAGACTGGCTTGCCATCCATTTCAGGGAATCCGGCTGGGATGTAAAGGCACTTCAAAAAATGATTGTAATGTCAGCCACTTACCGACAAAGTTCCAAAGCTTCGAAGGAATTAAGGGAATCTGATCCTGAAAATATCCTTTTAGCAAGAGGCCCAAAACACCGTATGTCAGCGGAAATGATTCGGGATAATGTCTTGGCTTCCAGCGGACTATTAGTGAAAAAAGTAGGTGGCCCCAGTGTAAAGCCCTATCAGCCAAAAGGATTGTGGAGTGAAAAAGCTTCCTTTTCCGCCATTTTATTAAAGTACAAGGAAGACAAAGGAGAAGGACTTTACCGAAGAAGCATGTACACCTTTATCAGACGAACTTCCCCTCCCCCTTCTATGATGGCTTTCGATGGTTCCGACCGGAATGTTTGCATAGTGAGAAGGCAAAATACCAATACACCTTTACAGGCACTGGTGTTGCTTAATGACCCACAATATGTGGAGGCTTCCAGGGTGTTAGCTGAAAAATTATTGAAAGACGATCAAGGAGAAATTGATACCAAAATTGAAACCGGTTTCAGACTCTTAACCGGCAGAAATCCCAATCAGGACGAGTTATTATTGTTTAAAAATCTGTATGAGGATGAATTGAAAAACTATAAGGAAAATCCTGGAAAAGCCCGGGAACTTTTGTCCATTGGTGATATGCCTTTTGATCGCCAGCTTGATCCGGTAAAAACTGCAGCACTTGCCGTGACCACCAGCATGATGATGAATCAGGATGAAGTTTATACCAAGCGATAGGGTAAAAATTGGCCAAGTTTTAAAGACAAAAAAGACATTTAAATTGATATGAAAGCATTTGAAAACCACCGCACAAAATCCAGAAGAGATTTTCTTACCAAAAGTTCACTAGGCCTGGGAGGAGTAGCATTAGCTTCTTTATTCTCAGGAAATAAATTATTAGCTTCCAGTGGAATACCCAATGATGGCGGTGGCATTCTGGATAAATTGCACCATCTGCCTAAAGCCAAAAGGATTATTTATCTTTTTCAATCGGGTGGCCCATCTCAGCTGGAAACTTATGATTACAAGCCTACTTTGGAAAAAATGCATGGAGAACAACTTCCCGATTCTGTGCTAAAGGGCAGAAGACTTACAGGAATGACTTCGGGTCAAAAATCCATTCCATTAGCAGCTTCTCATTTCAAATTTAATAAACATGGCCAGTCTGGTATAGAAGTAAGTGAATTACTGCCCAATATTGCCGGAATTTCAGATGAAATTTGCCTGATCAAATCCATGTACACTGAAGCCATTAATCACGATCCGGCTATTACTTTCTTCCAAACCGGATCTCAACAACCGGGTAGGCCATCTATTGGCTCATGGCTTAGCTATGGCCTGGGTACCGACAATGAAAACCTACCCTCCTTTTGTGTGTTGCTATCAGCCGGAAGAAATGGTGGCCAACCACTTTATTCAAGACTTTGGGGCAATGGCTTTTTACCTTCTCTGCACCAGGGGGTACAATTCCGTTCGGGGAAAGACCCTGTTTTATACCTGAACAATCCTCCGGGAATTGACAGAAATGACCGGGCCAGACAACTGGAATATTTAAAGCAGGTCTATGAAAACCAATATAATGCTTTTGAAGATCCGGAAATTCAATCGAAAATTGCCCAATATGAAATGGCCTACCGAATGCAAAGTTCTGTGCCTGAAACGATGGATATCACCGGGGAGCCAGATTATATTTATGACATGTACGGTCCTGATTCCAGAAAACCTGGAACATATGCAGCCAATTGCCTTTTAGCCAGAAGACTGGCCGAAAGAGATGTGAAATTCATCCAATTGTATCATCAGGGATGGGATCAGCACGGCAATCTACCCAACGATATTCAAACCATGTGTAAAAGTGTGGATCAGCCTACGGCAGCATTAATCAAAGATTTAAAACAAAGAGGATTACTGGAAGATACTTTGGTGATATGGGGAGGAGAATTTGGAAGAACTAATTATTCTCAGGGGAAATTAACCAAGACAAATTATGGCAGAGATCATCATGCTTATTGCTTTTCTGTATGGATGGCGGGAGCTGGAGTGAAAAAAGGTTACATTCACGGCCAAACCGATGATTTTGGGTTTAATATCGTAAAAGACCCCGTCCATGTGCACGATTTTCAGGCTACCTTACTTCACCTGCTTGGAGTTGACCATGAAAAACTGACTTTCAAACATCAGGGAAGAAGATACAGGTTAACAGATGTCCATGGAAACGTTGTCACTGATTTATTAACCTGATTATTTTGAATTCAATAAGAATTAAAGGACTTTTAAAAATTGGAAACAATCCCGATATTGCAAGTTTTACCATTGTCTCAACAGGGTTTTCTCCTAAGAGAGCCCCTGCTTTATAGCAGAACCCTTACAAAAACGGAGGGTCGCAAAAATGCAAACCCTGCTGAAACCAAATGGTTGTTATTAAAAAATTTTGACTCAACAAATAGAAATATTAATTTTATAAGATGAAAATGAAATCTACAAGTAAGAATAGGAGAACCTTTTTGAAGAGTGCTGGAGTATTAGCAGGAACTGCATTAGTAACACCAACCTACAGCTTTAATATCAACAAAAGCAAACCAAAATTAAGCAAGGAAGTTATTGGACATGGAGATTTTAAATACCGTGTGCATAAAGAATGGGGGAACCTGGATCCTGCCAAAACCCCAATTAACAATTGCCATGAAATGGTGATGGACTCCAAAGGAAGGTTGATCATGGTGGGGGACGAAACCAAGAATAATATTTTAATCTATGACAAATCCGGTAAATTACTGGATTCCTGGGGCCACGATTTCCCTGGCGGCCATGGCTTAACTTTATCCAATGAAGGCGGTGAAGATATGTTATTCATTTGCGATCCTAATATCAGCAAAGTATTCAAGGCTACTGTAGATGGAAAAATCCTTTTAACGATAGACCATCCTAAAACCATTGGAATTTACAAGGAAGACGATCCCTTCAAGCCTACTGAAACTGCCATTGGTCCAAATGGTGATATCTATGTAGCCGATGGTTATGGTTCACAGTATATCATTCAGTATAATTCCAAAGGAGAATACATCAGGCATTTTGGTGGAAAAGGGGATGGTGATGATAAATTCGATACAGCTCACGGAGTTTGTCTGGATACAAGAGACAAGAAAAATCCTACTTTAATTTGTACTTCAAGATCTCATAATTCATTCAAGAGATTTTCGCTTGATGGTAAATACTTGTCTACTATTTTCCTACCCGGAGCTTTTGTGTGCCGGGCAGTAATTGATGATGATAATATTTATGCAGGGGTTTGCTGGTCGAGATTAAAATACCTGAACCGTACCAACGATTCCGGTTTCGTCACTATTTTGGATAAAAAGGATAAAGTCATTTCCAACCCGGCAGGAACTGCTCCGGAATACAGAAATGGAGAATTACAATTGATGGTGCAGGAAACTCCGGTTTTCAATCACTGCCATGATGTGTGTATCGATGAAGATAAAAACATATATGTCTGCCAGTGGAATGCTCACCAGACTTATCCTATAAAACTGGAAAGGGTTTAAATTTAAATAATTAAAAAACATTTCAATTTTGCCATTACAATTTGATAAGAAATGAATTTTCTCAGAATAATGAACATGGTACATACTAAATTTTATCAGTTATGATATTCAATATTTTATTAGCTGCCGATGGTCCTTCAGACTTTGTGATCTTTTTTGGAAGGTTTCATCCGCTTGTGGTGCACATGCCAATTGGTTTTTTGATTTTGGCTTTTTTAATGGAAATGGCTTCAAGATGGCAGGAAAAATATAAAAGTCTACGAGATGCCACAGGATTTGCGCTTTTATTAGGAGGAATCAGTGCAGTAGTTTCAGCCATCGTTGGTTTTATGCTTTCTCAGGGTGGTGGTTATGATGATTCCACTTTATTCTGGCACAAATGGCTGGGTATTTTTGTAGCAGTATTTGCTTTTGTAGCCTATTTTGCCAAAATAAAATCTGAAAATGGCGATCAGCAATTGATGAAGCAGTTGTACACTTTTTCGCTTTTTGCAGTAATGGGGATAATGACTTTTGCCGGTCATTTAGGAGGAAATTTAACCCACGGTTCTACTTATCTTACACAATATACACCCGAGCCATTCAGGAGTATTGTGGGGATGGAACCCAGAAAAGGGAAAGAAAGGAAAAAAATTACAAATTTGGATTCGGCTTTGGTTTTTGAAGATATCATTCAGCCCATGATGGAGGCCAGATGTGTAAGTTGCCACAATCCTGACAAGCAAAAAGGAGAATTGCTCTTAACTTCAGTAGAGGCTTTTAAGGCAGGTGGGGAAAATGGACCAATCATAGAAGCCGGAAATGCGCATGGCAGTGAAATTTACAAAAGAATTACCTTACCGCATGATGATGATGATTTTATGCCTCCGGAAGGTAAAACACCATTATCAGATGAGGAAGTGGAAATTATTGCCTGGTGGATTAATAAAGGAGCTTCTTATGAAAATAAAGTGGCCCAGGTGGGAATGGATGATGAAATTAAACTGACTCTGGAAAAGACTTTGGGTGTTGGGGAAGCCGGAAAACCAGATTTCCTTGAAACTGAAATGGCAGCAGCCTCTCCTGAAGCCATTGAAGGGATCAAAAAAGAAGGCGCTCTGGTGATGAACATCGCCATGGAAAATTCCTTTTTGGATGTAAATTTTGCCACTTCTGGAAAAGAGGTTACCAAAGCAAATCTTGAAGCTTTATTGAAAGCTAAAGATCAGGTAACCTGGCTGAATCTAAGCGATTGTAATATTACGGATGAGCATTTGGAAATTATCGGTCAATTGCCTAATCTTACCAAACTGAGATTGGATAAAAATGAGATTACAGATGCTGGCATAAAACATTTGGAAAAACTCGAGCATTTGGAATACATCAATTTATATGGAAGTAAGGTGGGTGATGAGAGCTTAAATTCTTTAAAAAAGCTGCCAAATTTGAAAAAAGTTTATTTATGGCAAACTAATGTAAATAAAGAGGCAGTAAGCAACGTTAAAGAAGAGCGACCTGACATGGAAATTAACATAGGTGTAGAAATGGAAGATTCTACTGCTAACTCAACTAAAGAAGCATAATAGAATTTTTATTACTTTCTACCAAAAAATGAAAAGCCCGAGTGTTAAACAACTCGGGCTTTTATATTTATGAAAAATTGTAATAAAAGCTATTCGACTTTTGCAAAGTCGAATCACTATCCTAGGATTTATAATCCGATTTTGCAATGATGATCCGGATTAAAAATCCTACGATAGAACATCGGGATTATAAATCCCGATGAGCACCATAGCAGCACTTGTGAGCATTTTCCTACACCCCTCCCTTTTTTTCATTGAACATTTACTCAATTTGGTTGTTTTCCATTTCAGGTTGGTTGAAAAAATCACATAGTTTATCAGTTTATTTAATTGCATATGCAACTACTTCTTATAATTGTCTATCTTTGCGCTTAATATTCTATGTTATGAAAAAAAAGGAAGACATCCTTAACCTGGAGCACACTTTACTTCCCTGGATGGGAAGGACAATGAAGGTTCTTGATTATTTTATAGGAGATTTCCTCAACCTAAAAGGCATCGAACTAACCAAAGTCCAATGGATTCTGCTCAAAAAGCTGAATGAACAAAATGGACAACCTCAACAAAACCTGGCTTTCCTCACCAACAGAGATAAAGCCTCTCTTGCCCGGCTGATTACTACCATGGAAAAAAAAAAACTGGTTGAAAGAATTCCTTCTAAAATTGATGGGAGGATCAATCATATTTTCATTACTAAACACGGATGCGAAATTTTACAGAAATCGGCACCTGTTATAGAAAAAGTGGTTGGTTGTATACAGGAAGGAATTTCACCTGAAGAAATTGAGACAGTAATAAAAGTAATGCAAAAAGTAAACAATAATATTAACCGGGCTTCAAACTAAACATTGGGCTTTTTATAAACACTAAATAATAAAATCGATACTAAAAAATAAACATGAGAAAGTACATCACTATAGGAATTGGGATTGTGGTTTTAGTTTTAGGTTTTTTTGGTTTTACCAAACTTAAAGACACGAAAAAACCAAGGAGACCCCAACCAGAAAATGTATTACAAACTGTTTTTGTGGAAAAAGTAGAAAATACTAATGTGCCTGTTTTAGTAATTGAAAGCGGGTCTTTGGTAGCTAAAAATAAAATAGAATTATTTTCTGAAGTGCAGGGAGTGATGGAAAAAACGGGTAAGGAATTTAAACCCGGTGTTTATTTTAATCAGGGACAAGTGATGGTGAAAATCCGAAGCAATGACCATTATGCCAATTTGATGGCTCAGAAAAGTAATCTGCAAAATCTGATCAATGCGATAATGGCTGATTTAAAACTGGATTACCCGGAATCATTCGATAGTTGGGCGACTTATCTCAGGGATTTTGATTTGGAAAAACCAGTCCCGGAGTTACCCAAACCTCAATCTGAAAAAGAGCGAACTTTTATCACGGCCAGAAATATTTATGCTTCTTATTATAATACCAAAAACATGGAGATTATTTACGAGAAGTATACACTAAGGGCTCCATTTTCTGGAGTGGTAACTGATGGTGTACTTACTCCGGGCACTTTAATCAGACAGGGACAGAAATTGGGAGAATTTATCAGCACTTCTTCCTACGAAATGGAAGTAGCTGTAGGAAAAGCCTTAATGTCATCACTGGAAATTGGAAAAAAAGTGAAAGTGAGGGAACCCGGTTTTGAAAAACACCAATGGGAAGGACGAATTTCTAGAATAAACGGGAAAATTGATCTGGCTACTCAAACTGTGAAAATTTTTATTCAGTTAACAGGTAAAGATTTGAGAGAAGGGATGTATCTGGAAGCAGTAATTGAAGGAAACCCTATTGAAGATGCTAAAGAAGTGGCCAGAAATTTACTGGTGGAAGGTTCAAAGCTTTACATAGTAAAAGATAAGAAACTGGAATTAGTGGACATAGAACCAGTTTATTCAATGCAAAAATCTGTTATTGTAAAAGGCCTAAAAGATGGAGATCAGTTGGTAATCAGACCCGTTCCGGGTGCATACTCAGGGATGGAGGTAAATACAAATCAACCCGCTCAGTAATTTTTTCTGATCGACAAGAAGTCAACAACACCGGGCCTACAAAATATATATACACATGAAGAAAATTATTGCTCATTTCATCAAATATCCGGTAGCCGTAAATGTGGTTATCCTGGGAATTGTGGTTCTGGGAATAGCAGGTCTTTCCTCTTTAAAATCTTCGTTTTTCCCTCTTAATGAATCCAGAAACATCAATATTAGTGTAAATTATCCCGGGGCTTCGCCTGAAGAAATGGAGGAAGGGATAGTACTCAAAATTGAAGATAACATCCGGGGATTAATCGGAGTTGACCGGTTTACTTCTACCTCTTCAGAAAACTCTGCCAGTATTCGGGTAGAAATCCTGAAAGGATATGATATTGATGTGGTACTTGCAGATATCAAAAATGCAGTGGATAAAGTCCCTTCATTTCCTGTAGGTATGGAGCCTCCTGTTATTTCCAAAGAAATATTCCGAACAGAAGCTGTCTCCATTGCCCTTAGTGGGGATAATGTGCCTCTTAAATCTCTGAAAACCATTGCCAGAGATGTGGAAACCGACTTAAGGGGAATTGATGGCATTTCCCAGGTAGAAATTTCCGGGTTCCCAGCCGAGGAAATAGAAATTGCTGTTGATGAAAGTAAACTCCGAGCCTACAACCTGACTTTTCAGGAAGTGGCCAATGCCGTTACCAGCACCAATATTCTGGTTACGGGTGGATCAATTAAGACTGCCTATGAGGAATATCTGATCAGGGTAAGCAACCGGGTTTATCACGGTGATGAGCTGGACCATATTGTTGTAAAAGCAGATCAAAAGGGTAACCTGGTGAGATTAAGTGATATTGCAGAGGTAAGGGACAGGTGGTCCGAAACTCCTGAAAGATCCTATTTTAATGGAAAACCTTCCGTGACGATCACGGTGAGTACCACTAACTCCGAAGATTTAATCTCAGTTGCCAACAAATCCAAAGAATATGTTGAAAATTTCAATGAGACCCATCAAAATGTAAAACTTGATGTGACAAGGGATTCCTCCATCACCGTTGTGCAAAGGACTGAACTTTTAATGGAAAATGGCACTCAGGGAATTTTATTGGTATTGTTATTTTTGGCGCTTTTTCTCAAACCAAGACTTGCTTTTTGGGTAGCTTTTGGATTACCAATTTCCTTTTTTGGGATGTTTATTTTTGCCAATTACTTGGGCGTGACCATCAACGTACTGTCACTTTTCGGGATGATCATTGTAATTGGTATCCTGGTAGATGATGGTATTGTGATTGCAGAAAATATTTACTTCCATTATGAAAAAGGAAAATCTGCAATAAGAGCGGCTATTGATGGAACTATGGAAGTGATCCCTCCTATCACATCCGCTATTCTTACCACACTTATTGCTTTTTCTACCTTCTTCTTTCTGGATGGAAGAATTGGGGAGTTTTTCTCTGAAGTTGCGATAGTGGTAATACTTACTCTATCAGTTTCTCTGATTGAGGCTCTTATAATTTTACCTGCTCACGTAGCCCATTCAAAAGCACTTACCAGCAAGCAAAAAACCTACTGGTTTAATAAATATGCCGATCAATTGATTACCTGGATGCGGGATAAACTTTATGCGCCTTACTTAAAATTTTTCCTTCACAATAAGTTACTTGGCTTTGCCATTCCTATTGCACTCCTTTTAGTTACCCTGGGGGCTATTGCAGGGGGAATTATCCGGGTTTCCTTTTTCCCAAATATTGCCAGTGACCGGGTTTCCATTACTTTAAAAATGCCACAAGGGACAAATGAAGCCATCACTGATTCTCTAATCACAGTGATTGAAGAAGCAGCCTGGGAGGTAAACAAAGATTTCACAGCCAGGCAGGAAGGCAATATTGATGTGGTAGAAAATATCATCAGAAAAATTGGGCCCGGAACATCCAATGCTTCCCTTTTAATCAACCTGCTTCCTGGTGAAAAAAGAAATTTTCCTTCTTTTGCCATCGCCACTGCCATTAATGAAAAAGTAGGGAACATTCAGGAAGCGGAAAGTGTGGAATTTGGATCTGGAAGTAATTTTGGAGGAAAACCTGTTTCAGTTTCCTTACTTGGTAGCAATATACAGGAATTAAAAGCAGCAAAAGAATATTTAAAAGAAGAACTGGCCCAACATCCTGCCCTGAAAGATTTAGCGGATAACGACCCTGCAGGAATTAAGGAAATAAAAATTAGCCTAAAAGACAATGCCTATGCCATGGGTTTTCAGCTAAATAATGTAATTAGTCAGGTAAGAAGTGGGTTTTTCGGCTATCAGGCGCAGCGTTTCCAAAGAAGAAGAGATGAGATCAGGGTTTGGGTAAGGTATAATAAAGAACAGCGATCATCTATCAAAAACCTGGACGATATGCGGGTAGTAAGTCCAAGTGGTCAGCGGGTTCCACTAAGTGAAATTGCCGATTATTCCATCGAAAGAGGGGAAATCTCTATCAATCACCTGGACGGAAAAAGAGAAATTAGAATTGATGCGGATTTGAAAAATCCTAATGTGGATTCCGGACCAGATATTCAGCAGGAAATCAAAGCTAAAATGTTGCCGGTGATCAATGCACAATTTCCCAGTGTAACGGCTTTATTTGAAGGACAAAACCGGGAAGCCAATAAAGTTACAGGCTCAGCCGGGTTGGTATTGCCAGTAATAGTTTTCCTCATTTTTGTGGTGATTGCCTTTACTTTTAGGTCTTTTAGTCAGCCTCTTTTATTATTGTTAATGGTGCCCTTCAGTTTAATCGGAGTGGCCTGGGGGCACTGGATTCACGGATTTCCTGTCAATATTTTATCCTTTTTGGGCATCATTGCCTTAATAGGAATTGTAGTGAATGATGGCCTGGTATTAATCGAAAAATTTAATGGATACCTGAGGGAAGGAATGGAATATGAAAAAGCATTGTTTGAAGCCGGAAAATCAAGGTTCAGGGCAATCTTTCTAACGACCATTACCACTGTGGCCGGACTGACCCCATTGATATTTGAAACCAGCAGGCAAGCGCAATTCCTAATCCCAATGGCGATTTCCATTGCCTACGGAATAAGTCTGGCTACCCTGCTCACCCTGGTGATGTTGCCAATGTTGCTTTCTACAGGAAATATGATAAAAGTGGGATTCCTCTGGTTGATCAGTGGTAAGAAACCAACCAGAGAAGAAGTAGAGAGGGCTATAAAGGAACAAAAGGTAGAAGAACAAGAGCAACCTGACCAGCACCAAGAATTGGTGGAAGAAGAATATTGAGGTATTAGAAAAAAAGCTGTTTCCGAACTGGAAACAGCTTTTTTTCTAATTAATTGAACCCAAAATATTGATTTGGAAAAGCTGGGGCTTTTATTTGTTTAATAAAACTTTCCTCTCAATTTTTTCATTTTTGGTAGAGATATTCAGCAAATAAGAACCTGAGGGCAAATCCTTTGAGTCCCAGGTTACCTGGTGCTTGCCAGCAGCCATTGATTTGTTCAATAAGGTCTCCACTTTTTTACCTGAAAGATCGAATATTTCAATACTTACTTTTTCATTTTCCTTTAACTCAAAACTGATATTCATCTCTCCTTCGGTTGGGTTGGGATAGGCTATTACAGATTGCGCCAAAGCTGATTTTGTGACTAAACTTTGCTTTTCAACTACAGGTCCAGTCCCTTTTTTAGTCTTTACCAAAATCACCCCTTTTTTACTCACTTCTCCAAATTTTTCCACTGCTTTTTCACCTTTTATCACTTCAATGGTAGCAATGCTTGTAGGATCCAGTGCCTCCAAAGATTTTTGGGAACTTTCAAATCCATCAATAAAAATGGTAACATCATCCATGCTATCTGATGACTTGATTTTAACGCTGTTAGAATCTTTAATATCTACTACAAGATTGCTATCCGATTCAGCAAATTTTTTAACCTTTACCTTGGTTTTAACCTTCTCTTTTTCTTTTGGTTCTTTGAAGGATTTCGTGGTAATAATAATTACCCCATTTTTCCCTTTATCTCCATATTTGGCAATAGCAGCTTCATCTTTAAGTACTTCGATATTCTTAATGCTATTTGGATCTAAATCATTAATTTCAGTTTGAATTTTTCCATCAATAACATAAAGGGGTTCTAATACTCCATTAGGTGATACAATTTTTACTCGTGACACATGATGTTTCCCAGAAAAAGTACTATCCGATTCTATATTTTTATTGTCAATTAAATCAATCTTTTTCTTTTGATTTTCTTTTGACTCTTTATTATTTTTTGTGGTAATTAAAATTACACCATCCTTCCCTTTTTCTCCATACATTGCAATAGCACTTTCGCCTTTAAGTACATCCATACGTTTTATTTCATGAGGATCTAAATCAAATATTTCTTTATTTGTTTTTTGCACCCTTCCATCAATCACATATAGGGGATCCTTTCCTTCATTGGTAGATACGATTCTTACTTTTGCATCATGATGTTTTCCGGTATGAAGACTATCCTTTCCAATAAATACTATATTTCTTTGCTTTTTGGTCGAATCCCCTAATGGTAAATTTGGATTATTTCCATTAATCAAATTCACCTGAATTTTTTTTCCCTTACCCGAGTTTAAACTATCATTTTCGAAATGAAAATCCCCCTGATAAAAATCTCCCTTATATTGCATAAGCTCTTCTCTTATCATTTTCCCATTTTTCAAGTACATCACTTTCACGTCATGTGTATTTAAAAGAGAATCATTTTCAGAATGAAATTCAATGATTTCATCCACACCATCAAATGAACCATCCATATTTTTACCTACCCAGGTACCTCCTTCTCCAATGCCAACAATATTGTGCATAATGGTATCTCCATCTTCTATGGTGAAAATTTCCTCATTCACCCAGACATTGGAATCCTGAGCAATCTCTGATGAGTTACCTTCCACTGCTATTTCAATTACTTTCAGTTTTTTCTTTTTGGTGGTATCATCCAGAAAAATAGTTTTTACCTGGTCTGTTTTCCATTCAGGAGGCATCGCATTACTTGGCTTATATCCGGAAGATACTGTAAAGAAAACCAGCAGGAATAGGGTAAATAATGCTGCGGTAAATCTTCCAAGTGTTTTTTGAGAAAGGGCATTGGCACTTTCCAACTGATTGTTTCCCTTCGCCACAATTCTTTTTATTCTATACAATACACTGCCCTTTTTCCCCATTACCGAAAGTGAAAACTCGGGTGTATTATACTGGGTTTGTGCAAGGTTGGCCAGGGCATTGACATAGGCTTTTACACTTCCTGTAGCTTTCAGTGCAAGGTCGTCACAGCAGTTTTCCCTTTCATCATTAATACAAACAGAAATCCACCAGGCAGCAGGATTGAAAAACAGGAGAATTTCAATAATCGACTGAAGGATGTTGAACAGATAATCGAACCTCCTGATATGCGCAAGTTCATGTGCCAGAATGGCTTCAATTTCAGCTACTGGAATTTGAGAAAGCATACTCACAGGCATCAGAATCACTGGTTTTAACCACCCAACTACCGTAGGCACTTCTACCAAATCAGATTGGAACAGGCTAACCTTCAGGGAAATATTCATTTTTGCACACATCACCTCCAGTTTCTCCTGCCAGTATTCAGTTACAGGTTGAACTTTCTGTGTTTTGATTTTTTGAATATAATATAACCCACTGATAAATCGCAAAGAGAAAAAACCAACCCCTACCAGCCAACAAATGAAAATCATATCAGAATAGGTTTTTATTGTTTCCACAGTGTTATTGTAAAAACTACTCAATAAAGATGATAGTGAATTTTTGGTTGACTTACTGGAAATTGACAATTCCGATAAATCCTCATAAATAATTGATGGCATTAATCCGGAAGAAGTATTCAGGTTTTCTTCAGATTGGAAAGTAATCAGAAATGTACTCACCACCACAACAAGTAGAACCAACATAGCGGACAAAGAGGCTAAATATCGGGTTTCAGCGCTTTTTCTTCGAAGGATCTTAAGAATAATTCCCAATAATACCGCAATAAGTAAACCCTGCCAGAGAGAATGTAAAATAGTGATGCTCAGGGCCTCTACCATATTATCCATAGTAGCAATTTTATCTAAAATATTCATAGCTCTTTGTTATTTTCAAGGTCTTCTAATAATTTTTTGATTTGTTTGATTTCCTTAGGGCTGGACTTTTTATTGCCCAATGCCTGCAGCATCAATTTTGCCGCTGAGCCTTTAAACACCTTTTCAACAAATCTATCAAGTAACTGAAGTTGGGTAGCTTCTTCTTTGGCAACTGCCTCATAAATATGGGTTTTTCCAGAAAGCTCCCGGGCCACCAGTCCCTTTTCTGCCATAATTTGCATAATTTTCAGCGTGGTGGTATATCCGGTTGTTTTGAGCTTGTTCAGCTGGTCATTTACAAATCGGACAGTACTTGGGCCAAACTCCCAGAGTATTTGCAAAATATCCAGTTCCGATTCGGTCGGTTTGGGTAGTGGATTGTTTTTCATATGAAAAGGGATAAAAAATTATAATCTACGAATAAGTTCGTAACAAATGTATTAGAGAGAATTGAATAAGTCAAGTCTATCTACGAATATTTTCGTAATATTTTAATTTTTATGGTTTCTGAGCTAAAACCATCTTCCACTTTTCCGTCTCCGCAAAGTCTTTAATTACCTGATTCCTTTTAATGAGCAGGTTTTCCATATACTTCTCCAGGAAGAGGAAATCGGCTATTTTACCCAATATCCCAAAAGGTGATATATAATCGAAAATATCTGTCATTTCCACTTTTTCCCCTAATTTACTGAAATAATGTTCGTGTTTAAAGCGCTTAAATGCCCCATCCACCATTTCATCAGCAAAATACCCGGGAGAGTTAAACTCCGTCAATTTTGAAGTTAAAGTCTGGGTTATGCCCAAATGTTTGGCTCGCCAGGTCACCGATTCATTCAGTTCCAATAAACCACTTGTTTTCCCGGCAATAGCTTCTTCCTGTGTTTGAGCAGTGGAAATTTTATGTAAATCAATACTTCTGGATAAATCAAAAACTACCTGGATTTCGGCATAAATAATAGTTTTTAATTTAATTCTGGGCATATCCTGATTGTTATGAAAAGGTAAATGAAAGCCTAAAAAACCATGGAACTTCAAATCATTTTAATCCATATTTTTTTAGGCCAAATATAATATTAAACCTCCATTTTCAATCCTCCGCTCATTTCCTTGTGATGTACCAACACATTATTTGCCTGTACGATATGCCTTTGGTTGTGGTAAATCACTACCCTAAATGTATCTCCAAGTCTTAATTTAATAAAATTGGAAATGCTAATGGAGGTTTTGGTTTTGGTTAAGTCAATAGTTCGGGCTTTGTCCAACAGACGCAGCATGGTCTTTTGCTGGTTGATAAATTCTTTTAGCACTTCTTTATCCAGTTTGCTGCCTAGAGGATTCATGCTTTTAAAGGTTTTCATTTTATTCAGTTTTTCCCTGGGCAGCATGCTTTTGGCAAAATAATTACCCAACCATCCACTTCTGAAAATAGGATTGTCCAACTGCCGGGCATTTTCAATTCTGTTATTGATTTCTGGCAAATAAAAGTCACCGTACAAATTGAGGTGAGCAATACATTCCAGGATACTCCATTTATTTTCATATTGCCTCCAATTGAGCATTTCGGAGGAAAATTCCATAAATGATTCTGCCTGATTGAGGTTTTCTCTGGTTCTTTCTATTAAATCTTCAATTAAACTGGTGTTTGATATTTTCATAACTTTTGTTTTTATTTCAAAATTCAGGGTTTTTAAATTGATAAATCTTGATTGAAGTCAAGGTTTTTTGAGACGGGAAAGGGTTTCCGGACTCATGCGGAGATAGGAAGCAATATATTTATGGGGAATTTCCTGAAATAGTTGGGGGCTTCTTTTTAAAACCCTTTCATAACGCTCCATTGGAGAACTGATCAATATATCCTTTTCCCTTTCGATTTGCTGATAAATGAGCTGCTCCATTATCTTATGCCAAAGCAATAGATTATCCCGGCTTTCTTCCATAAAAGCCACAAATTTTTTCTTCGAAACCACTTTTAATTCACATTTTTTCAAAGCCTGAATGTAAAAATCGGATGGTTTCTCAGAGATGAAAGCATCCAAAGCAGCAATGAAATTATCCTGATAGCCAAACCGGATGGTATGCTCTTCCAGATCATTGTCCAAAAAAACTCTCAAGGAACCATTCACTACATAATACAAATTGGTGTCCACACTTCCCTTTACTTTCAGGTATTGATTTCGGGATAGGCTAATGTCTTTTCCCCAAAGTCCTGCCTGATCGATTTTGTTTTTGAGTTCAGCTATCAGATTCATAAGTCTGAAATTTTTATTTTTAAGCTTTTACCAACTTATGTTTGGCAATATAATCCGGATCGATAATGAGTCCCAAACCCGGACCAGTAGGTACTTTCACTTTTCCTCCTTCACTGTTTAAATCGGAAGTAGGGCATTCCATAGGAATTTCCTGATTGAATCCTTTGAACTCATGGTAAGGCCCTGCATTAGGTACTGCCGAAACAAAATGCATCATATACAGGTATCCAATTCCCGAACCGGAGATATGTGGAATGCAAATTTTGCCTCTTGCTTCAGCCATTCGGGAGACCTTCATGGATCGAATCATTCCTCCGAAATAGAAAATGTCCGGTTGCACAATATCGAGTCCATCATTTCCAATTAACCAGCGGAAGTTATGCATGCTGGGTTCCTGTTCCCCTCCAGCGATTGGCACCTTTAAGGCATCTGTAACCGCTTTGGTTTCTTCGTACCAATCGAATGGTACTGGTTCTTCATAAAAATCATATTTATATTCTTCCATAATTTTCCCAATTCTGATGGCTTCCCTGGCAGAATACGAACCATTTGAATCGGCATAAATAATCATTTCATCACCAAAAGTTTTTCTCACCAAGGGAATTAATTTTTCGGTTCTGCCAGCCGGATAATCCTTATCTTTGCTCATCCTTCCTCCTACTTTGAATTTTACTGCCCTGGCATTTGATTCCTGAACCTGTTCTTCAATCAATTTAATCGACTCTTCTGCAGATTTACCTCTGAAATTGTTCGCCTGATAAATGCCAATTTCCGGATGATGGACCTCCCCGATTAATTCTCCGATTGATTTTTGGACAATTTTTCCAAGCATGTCCAAAACAGCAAATTCAATCGTAGCCAGTGGCACCCATAGTGCCAGATTTTGTACTTTATAATTACTTTTATATACATAAACCTCTTCAAGTAAATCTTCCCAGTCTCTGGCATCTTTACCAATAAAAAAGGGTTGCAGACGATTTAAAAAAATGGGATAAAAATGAATCATCTGAAAATTATTCCCAACTGAAATACCTTCTGCACCATCCCTGGAAGTGACTTTACACAAAAAATTATTTTCATATCTTACCAATTCCAGTTTCTCAATCACTACCGGATCGGGAAAAAGTGACTTTTTTAAAACCGGTTGAGCAAGAATTTTATCCAGGTCATTATAATCTGTTTTTAGGACTTCATTTTCATGATTGTTTAAAGCCTTTTCATTTGTACACGATTGAAAAAGCATAGTTCCTCCTAAAGCAGTTGCAGAGGCTTTACTTAAAAAATTTCTTCTGGTCTGTTTCATTAGTTTGACAGTTTTGGTGATAAGTGGAAATTTAAGATTCTACATCCTTTTAAGGTAAAAAACAGAGAGTTGGCTTCATTAAAACCCTGATTTTCCAATTTAAGAAAATTAAAACAGGAAAGAATAAAAGTGATTTATTATATTCGGGATTGGAAATTATTTTACCAGTAGGTCTATAATTGAAATATGAAAATTAACAAAAATGAATAGACGATCATTATTAAAAAACCTTGGTCTTATTGCCGGAGGAACTATGCTGCTCCCGGCCTGTGATTTTTCAGAAAAAAAGGTATCTATTGCCTTAAATAATCTGAAAATTACAGCCGATCAGGAAGAATTTCTGAAGGAGTTAGTCAACACTATTATTCCTGCTGACCCACAGGAAAGTTCAGAAAAATTCCCAGGTGCTCAGGAGCTGGGTGTCCATAACTTTGTGTGGGTGATGGTTGATGACTGTATGAAAGAATCTGATCAACTTATCTTTATCAACGGCCTGAATAAATTTGTACTTTACACAGAAAAACTAAAGGATAAAGCATTCGAAAAATTGACCCAGGAAGAGCGAATCGCTTTTCTTAAAGAAACCCTGGCCGTTCCGGGAATTAAGAAAGAGGATATGCAAAAAACAGAACCCGCAGAAGGATCAACAGATGCGGTGAAGCATCCACCAGAGTATTACATTGAAGATATAAAGGCTTTTATCAATACTACTAAAGGACTTACCCAATATGGCTATATGCAATCGGAATATATCATGACTGAGGTGATGCCTTATCCGTTAGTTCCGGGAGGCTCCCAACCATGTGAAACCATTGATCCTACCAAAAGAATAAATATTTATGCCTAATTTTAATATAGATAGCAAGCAACAAAGAACTTATGATGCCATTGTGATTGGCTCCGGAATTAGCGGAGGCTGGGCAGCAAAAGAGTTTACAGAAAAAGGTTTAAAAACACTTGTAATTGAGCGGGGCAGATCTGTGAAGCATATCCAGGATTATCCTACTACCAATAAATTTCCCTGGGAATTTGAACACAGAGGGGAAATACCGGAAGCCATTAAAAATGAGAATCCAATTATCAGTAAATGTTATGCCTTTAAAGAAGATGCCGCACACTTTTTTGTTAAGGACAAGGAACATCCATATGTACAGGAAAAACCTTTCGACTGGATTCGGGGTTACCAGACAGGTGGAAAATCCCTGATGTGGGCCAGACATACCCAGCGATGGAGTGATTATGATTTTGAAGGCCCTGCCAGAGATAATTTTGCTGTTGACTGGCCTATCCGATATAAAGATATTGCTCCCTGGTATAGCTATGTAGAGAAATTTGTAGGGATATCCGGAAACAAAGATGGTATTCCCGAACTTCCCGATGGGGAATTTTTACCCCCACTGGAATTATCCTGTGTAGAAAAATACTTTAAGGGCCAGGTAGCGGAAAAGTATAATAACAACAGACATGTCATTATCGCAAGATGTGCCCATATTACCGGGAATGCCCAAAATTTTGCAAATCAGGGACGAGGATTGTGCCAACAAAGACGGTTATGCCAAAGAGGTTGTCCTTTTGGAGGCTATTTCAGCAGTAATTCCAGTACTTTACCCTGGGCGGAAAAAACAGGTAATCTAACCCTGGTAAATGATTCCGTGGTACATTCTATCATTTATGATGATGAGAAAGAAAAAGCCACTGGCGTAAATGTGATTGATGCCAATACTAAAGAAACGATAGAATATTATGCACCAATCATTTTTGTGAATGCCAGTGCGTTCAATACCAACCTGATTTTATTGAATTCCAAATCGAAGCGATTTCCCAATGGGTTAGGAAATGACAATGGATTGCTCGGAAAATTTATTGCATTCCATATTTACCGGGGAAGAATTTCCGGAAAATTTGAAGGATTTAAAGATAAAGCCAGTTTTGGAAGGAGACCAACCAGTGCCTATATACCCCGATTTAGAAATGTAAAAAAACAGGAAACTGATTTCTTAAGAGGATATGCGGCAGGATTTTCTGCAGGAAGACAAGTAATTCAGGATACCAAAGATGTTATGGGAGCTGAATTGAAGAAAAACCTTTTAAATCCTGAATATGGACCATGGAGAGTTGGCTCGCACATTATGGGAGAAACGATTCCAAAAGAAGAAAGCCAGTTGACGCTCGATACCAACCGTACGGATGAATGGGGCATTCCATTATTAAAAATAGATTTGGATTATGATGATAATGATGAAAAAATGATTGCTGATTTCTTTGAACAATTCACTGAAATGTTTGAAGAAGCCGGATTCACAGATATCAAAACCAGTGACTCAAAACAAGCTCCGGGACTGGATATTCATGAAATGGGCGGGGTAAGAATGGGAAAAGATCCTAAAACTTCCTTACTTAATAAGTGGAATCAGTTACATGCCTGTAAGAATGTTTATGTGACTGATGGGGCCTGTATGACTTCCACCAGTACACAAAATCCATCTTTAACCTATATGGCCTTAACAGCCAGAGCAGTAGATCATGCTATAAATGAAAGTAAAGCATAAAAGGCTGGTTCTAAGAATTAAAAAGGCAAATAGGCGGATGCGCTTGTTTGCCTTTTTTTATTCCATTTGCAAACTAAGGATAGTTTTTATGCACATCGTGATTTGCAATCCCGATGTGCTATCACAGGATTTTTAATCCGAATCACAGTTACTGAGGAGGATTGCAAATCCTATGATAGAGATTCGACTTTGTAAAAGTCGAATAGCAAAAATTATGAATTATCAAGGGTATCTAAAAGTTTAGACACCCTTGATAATCTTTCTCTTTTATTTCTTAGGTTGGTCTCCCATTTCCAATTTCACGGTTGCGCCTTTGGTTAAGTCATGGAAATTAAGGAAAATGCTTTCATGGGTTTTGCCATTCAACTTTACGGATTGGATGTACCTGTTTTGTTCACTGTTGCCTTTAGCTTTGATGGTGAATTCTTTTCCCTGGAAATAATCCGGGCTGAGTTTAATGTTAATTTCTTCAAAAATAGGGCTGCCCAGTTCCATCTTAGGCTCGGCTTCGTTTCCACTTTTCATTTCGAACAAGCCAATTTTCATCAATACTGACAGTGAACCCATTAACCCCTGATCTTCATCCCCATTGAAACCTCTTTCGGGAGATAATTGACTAAATGCTTTGTCCAACACTTCTCTGGACCAATATTGAGTGAGCCACGGATGCCCAATATGATTGAAAACAAATGCGGTTTGAATGCTGGGCTGATTGCCATAATTGATAGGAATTCTTCTGAATTTTTCATCAGTTTCATCGGCATGTGCATTTCCAGAGGTAAAACCCAATTCAGAAGCTTTTTCAAAACTTTCATTTAGCTTCTCTGCCATTTTTTCATTTCCACCCATTTTTTCACCCAAACCTGGTAAATCGTGGGGCACATACCAGGTACTTTGCGCACCATTCGATTCTACAAAACCATGGTTCAATTCAAAAGGATCATAAGGCGTCCACCATTTTCCGTCATGCCCTTTTGCCCTAATCCAGCCACTTTCTTCATCATACAGATTCTTCCAGTTTTCAGAGCGCTTCATGAATAGTTCATAATCTTCTGTTTTGCCCAACGACTTAGCCAATTGCGCCAAACACCAGTCCTGATAACTATATTCCAGCGTTTGTCCCGCTCCCTGCTGATGACCTCCCCATCTTTTTTTACCTAAGGGATAAGGTACATAACCTTTTTCAATATAATATTCAATTCCTCCTCCTTTGGTAGTTTCATGTTCATATCCCGCTTTTGACATCATTCCACCGGGCAAAGCATTTTTCTTCATGCCTTCGTAAGCTTTTTCCACATCAAATCCGCGAATGCCTTTCATATATGCCCCTACAATAAATGGCGTGGAAGAAGCTCCAGTCATCACATAGGTATAATTTCCCCCAGATGGTCCTCTTGGAATTAAGCCACCATCATCATACATCAATAACATAGAATTCACAAAATCTTCTGCAATTTCAGGATAGACCAATTGCCAAAGAGAAGTGATTGTCCATTGCGCTCCCCAAAAGGAATCTGAGTTGAAATGATTGAATTTTGGTTTTCCATTTTCTAATGGAATTTGTCCGATTCTCGGCTTTTCTCCTGTCATGTCACAATATTTCCCATTGGCATCGCTAATGATTCTTCTCCCCTGCAAAGCTTTCCACAAATCAGTATAGAACCTCCTGGTTTGTTGTTCATCATTTCCACTCACTTTTATTCTACCAAGTTTTTCATTCCATTCAGCCCTGGATTCCTGCACTACCTGCTCAAAATCCCAATGCGGAAGTTCAGTTTCTATATTCAACCGGGCTTGAGCTGCGCTTACATAGGAAATTCCCACTTTCATTTGTACCTGCTCGTTCTCTTCAGTTTCAAAGCCGAAGTAAACTCCTCCATTTTCTCCATCAAATTCATTTACCTCACCTATCAGCTTTTTATCTTTCCAGGCATTTAAAGTCTGAAAAGGCTTTTCCAACTGGATGACAAAATAAACATAAGTATCTTTTGGCCTTCTACCCGTTTTTTCCATTAAAGCATATCCTTCAATTTCCTGATCAGAAACCTTTTTTACATTTCCTTTTCTGGTCCCGGATGGCCCCAGAACTGTACCTAAATCCAGCAAAATATTGCTTTCTGCAGATTTTGGAAAAGTATATCGGTGAAAACCTACTCTGGTGGTGGAAGTTAACTCTGCTTTAATCTGGTAATCTTCCAACATCACCTCATGAAAACCCGGAAATACTTTTTCCTTTTCATGGCTATATTTCGATTGGTATTGATCCGGTCCCAAATGCCCTTTAAACTCCCCTACAGTAGGCATTACAGGTACCCCTGAAAGTTGCCAGGCATGGATATGACTGAAAAATTTGATGCTGTCTTCTTTGTATCTGTAGCCTGAATTCCATGCTCCTTTGATCGACATATCCGGGCTTAAGTTTACCATTCCGAAAGGACGGGAAGCTGATGAAAAGTAAAACCATCGGGAATTTGCTGCATCCAGAAAAGGATAAACCAAATCCACATATTCTTCTTTTTCTGATTTTGGCTCTTCCTTGATATTTGAAGAGCATGCATTCAAAATGATTAGCAGGATTAATACAAATGAGTTATAGATTTTAGTAGTATACATTTATTAATAGTTTGGTAATTTTAATTATAGTTTCAATCATTTCGTTGTCCTCCCAATTGCTATATTGTTAGTCTATTCAAATTAAATCACTGTAATAGAGTGATTACCACATATATGAAAGTTCCCTGGAAAAATGGCAAAAAGAAAAATAGCACAGATATAAACTTGCTAAATAATAAGACACCAGCCAAACACAAAAGCTAACAGAGAAGGTGAAAATTAAAAAAAGAACTTCTACTTACACTTCTACCTTTTACTTTTTTCCTGATGTTCTGGGCAATCAACCCTAAGCTCAAAACTCAAAAGAGGCTTGTTCAATAACTCGCAATAATGTCCTTCCTTTTGCCGATAATGTCCACAGGAAAAACACATTCGCTGAATTTGGATAACCCCTGAACGATGAAGTTGATCTATAAACTGAAGTAATTGTACCAGAAAATCTGTTTTTTGTTTGGGGCTGTTTCCACTTAAAGCTTTGGAAAAACCATTCGCAAACAAAGCTGATTTTTTAGCCACTTCCCTACCCTGTGCTGTCAATTGAATGGTATAACTTCTTGAATCTTCCGGATCTGTAGATTTATCAATTAATGCTTTTTTATCCAGAATTTTTACAGCATCGCTTATAGTGGCTTTGGTCATATTAAATTCCTTGGCCAGATAAGTCACTTTACATTTATCCTGCCCATGAAAAGCCATAAAAATCAACAATTGGATTTGGATGGGGCTTAATCCCGTATCTTTTGATTCATTCCAGAGATTCACCCGAAAAGCTTCAGAAATTCTCTCCAGCGCCACAATGATTTTACTATCCAGATTCCCCAATTGCTGTTCCGGATTGAATACGCTTTCTTTCATTTTTGTTTTTTTTCTATAAGGTAAAACAAAAATACCTCACAAAGTTAGTAATCCTAACAATGTGAGGTAAAATTTTTTCGGATTTAAAACAACTCTACTTCAGATCTGCTATACCTGCTCCATAGTTAATGTGCAACACATGCCCGTTATCCAAAACCAAGGCTGGCACTGATTTTACCCCCGCATTTTCTGCTTCAGGTAATCTTGATTTCACCTCTCCTAAATGTACTACTTCTACTTCTACCTTGTCAGTAATTAAGTTCAACATTTCCTGTTCTGCACTGACACAAACCGGACATCCCGCATGATAAAAAACTGCTTTTTTCATTTTATAAATTTTTTGGTTTGAAAATAATTAATGACACAATATTAGTTAGGAATCCTAACTAAAGCAAATAAATTTTTTAATTTCATGAAAACAATCTTTATTCAAGACCAAAGATCTTCACAATCAGCAAGAAAAAAATCTCCAACTACACGATAAGCACCAACTTTTGCTAGTTTTGCAGTGACTGAAAAGGATCCAGTCAGGGTTGAATATAATTTCCTAATAAACTTTAAAATCAATCTCCATTTTTTATATAATTTTCAGAAATGCATTAATATCACGCGATTTTAAAAAAATAAACAGAAGATCATTTAATCTTTTGTAACAATAAACTAATTCTCAATCATATTCGCCAGAAAAAATATTCTGGTACACTTACCAATACTATCCAGATGAAAGTAAAAAAAGCCGTAATTACAGCAGCAGGAAGAGGGGAAAGACTTTATCCGGTTGCTGATACCGTCCAAAAAGCCATGTTGCCGGTTGTAGATATCGATGGACTTCACAAACCTGTTTTGCAAATTATTGCTGAAGAAGCCATAAATGCCGGAGTAGAAGAAATTTGTGTAGTCTGTGCCCCCGGGGATGAAAAACGCTATTTGGAAAATTTTAAAAACCTGAGAGAAAATCTGCTCCATACCTATTCAGGAATAGAATGGGCACAAAGAGAAGCAGAAAAAATTCAGGATTTGCTGGGCAGGTTACAGTTTTCGGTTCAAAAAAAATCCAAAGGCTACGGGCATGCCGTAAATTGCGCCAAAGATTTCGTAAATGGAGAACCATTTTTATTGCTATTGGGAGATTACCTGTATGTTTCTCACCAAGCCGGAAAAAGTTGTGCCAGGCAATTGATTGATCTGGCTATTCAGGAAAATTGCTCTGTTTCCGCAGTGAACCCTACCAAAGAATTTTTAGTGGGTAAATATGGAACTCTAACCGGAAAGCACTTTGGGACCACTTCGGGGATTTATGAAATTGAAAAAATAATTGAGAAGCCTTCTTTAAGTGTGGCTGAGCTTGAATTACAAACCCCTGGATTAAGAACCGGATACTATTTGTGTTTCTTTGGCATGCATGTATTTCAGCCTGTCATTTTCGATATTCTGGAAAAACATCTGGAAGAAAAGAATTACCCCTTACTGCTTACTCCTGCACTTCAGGAATTGGCCGATAATGACAAATATCTGGCACAGGAAGTAAAAGGAAACCGATACGATATTGGGAAAAAATTTGGCTTGCTGGCAGCTCAGGTCGCTTTGGGTCTTGCCGGGCAGGAAAAAGACGAAGTACTTACCCAACTCGTAGAATTATTGGCTGAAACCAAAAAACAATAATTTTCCTACGATTAAGTACACTCTAAATTATTAAAAAAATTTTCCAATTTATTCAGTGTCTCCATTCATAGCATGAGTAATAAATTCATAGCAACAATTACAAGTCCGGATCCGGAAATTAGAAACCAGTCATTTTTCGATTTATGTAAAAATGATTCTGTAAAATCTCTGGCAAATGATCTTGATGAACTTGAAAAATTCAGAAAATCTACAGAAAACCTCTATGAGCGTGTAAGAGCCTGTTTGTTTTTATATGCCGGTTACAGATTTGTGCTCGCAGATTCTGCAGAAATAAAACAGGTAGGGAAAATTCCTTATGATGGTTTTGAATGCCTGCTTACCAGAAAATTTGAACAGGCCATTATCATTTTCAGAAATCAATTAAAAAATGAAGGATTGAATGCCACCATCCTGAGTGGTTTGGCTAATTCCTATCATCAACTGTCTTTTCAGATTCTGGCTGACCAGGTAAGGAAAAGTGTACGGTCCAGTAAAGGAAACCAATGGATGTTTCGCGTAGGAAATAAAGATGAGCATCCAATCAAAATTCATCCGAGGATGATGACCCGGGAAAACGGGAATGTGCTCTATCCTATTCTAATGGAAAAAACTTCTGTAAGGATGGACCTTAGTCATAGCGGCTGGTCGGATATTTTCTTTTTAGGAATGGATTATCCTGAGGGCGCAAGAGTTTGTAATGTATCCATAGATTTGGGCGTTTACAAACGGGATAAAGATATTAAGCCCCCTATTGAATCTTATTTGAGGGTAATTCCCGAACCCGTAATCCGGGTTACCAGTCTCGATTTAAATGCAACCAAAGACATTTCCGACTTAAGTGATTTATTCAACTTTGGAAATGACTACTTGAGTTTACTTAAAGCGGGAATTATTGCTTCTGGTGTAATTCCTCCTTCGTTTGAAGGTACTAACCAAAGTCTGGAGAATATTCTTGGAGAAATTGTGGGCCAGGGAATGGGTTTTGAACTCGTAACCAAAGTAAATGACATCCCAAAAGGCTCCAGGTTTGCAGTTTCTACCAATTTACTGGCTTCCATGATTAGCGTATTGATGCGGGCCACTAACCAGACCAAATCCCTGGAAGGGCCATTGGAAGAAAATGAAAGAAGACTTGCGGCTTCCAGAGCAATATTGGGAGAATGGGTTGGTGGTTCTGGTGGTGGCTGGCAGGATTCAGGAGGAATTTGGCCGGGTATAAAAGCCATAGAAGGCACTTTTGCCAAAGAAGGTGATCCCGAATATGGCATCAGCAGAGGGTGTTTATTACCCAGGCACCGTATTTTAAAAGATGGAGAACTACATCCGGAAATGGATGAAAGGCTCGCCAATTCTCTTGTATTAATGCATGGAGGAATGGCTTCGAATGTTGGGCCTATTTTGGAGATGGTAACGGAAAAATACCTGCTGCGCTCTTCCAAAGAATGGGTAGCCAGGCAAAATACCAATGCCATATTTGATGATATTCTCGCAGCATTAAAAGCTGGAGACATCAGTAAACTGGCAGCAAGCACCCAGAAAAATTGGGATAATCCTATTAAAACTATCATCCCCTGGGCCTCAACTCATTTCACCGAAGTGATTATAAAGAAAGCAATAAAGCGATTTAATGAGGACTACCTCGGTTTCTTAATGCTTGGCGGTATGTCCGGAGGAGGAATGGGCATGTTTGTAAATCCTGAGAAATATACCGAAAGGAAAGATGGTGTGCTGGATATTTTGATGGAAACAAAGGAAGAGTTGAAAGATTCCATGCCATTCGCTATGGAACCTGTAGTTTATAATTTTAAAATTAATAAGGCAGGTACTTCAGCCAATTTACTGAACGGTGAAAAAGCTTTAATGCCCAATGCTTATTATAACCTGCAGCTTTCTACTTTATCTACTAAAAATCCTGAGGAAATTCCTTATTCCAGAAGAGCAGAAATGGATTTTTATACTGTGGTTTGTGAAAAGAATGAAGAAGCCTATCCCCTTCTCCGAACTATGGTAAGTAGCCTATTCAGGGTAGTGGATTCTGCTAATCAGGAAAATAAATTATTGGAAAATGAAAAAGCCAGAAAAGTTAAGGAGGAAAATGGTTTTGATTATATTCAGCATGAACAAATAAGAGATGATTTAAGAAAAGGAAGGATTGGACTTTCCAGAAACAGACTCCCTGTGCAAACTTCTATCGAAGATGTGGAAAAAGGAGATGTGGTATTTCTGGATAAATTATCCAAACATCAGAAAGAAGGGGAAAATGCGCTTAAAAAAGGAGAAGCCGGAATTTTCTCTCTTGCCGCAGGAGTAGGTAGTCGATGGACAAAAGGAGCCGGGGTAATTAAAGCACTCAATCAGTTTATTGAAATAAACGGCCAACACCGAAGCTTTCTTGAAATACATTTGGGCAAAACCAGGAAAGTAGCCCAAAAATATAAGGCGAACATTCCCCACATTATAGCCACGAGTTATTTAACCCAAAATGCCATTGCAAACCAATTGGAACTGTCTAATAATTTTGGTTATGATGGACCGGTCTATCTATCAGCCGGAAGATCAATTGGACAACGGTTTATTCCAATGGAGAGAGATTTAAGGTTTCTGTGGGAAGAAACTCCGCAGGAAACACTTGATGAAAATAAGCAAAAGGTTAGAGATGCGGTTCGAAAAACCCTGATTGGGTGGGCCAAAGAGAAAGGCGAAGGTTCAGATTATGAAGATAACCTGGCAAGTCAGCGATTTAGCCCATTAGGTCACTGGTACGAAATTTCTAATATGTTGCGGAACGGCACTTTGGGGAAAGTACTAGAGGAAAATTCTAATTTACAAACCCTTATGCTGCACAATATTGATACTCTTGGAGCAGATTTAAATCCGGATGCACTTGGCCACCACCTTGCTTCAGGAAATATCCTGACATTTGAAGTAGTTCCCCGAAGAATTGAAGACAGAGGCGGAGGATTGGCAAAAGTGAATGGCAAAACCAGATTACTGGAAGGATTGGCACAGCCCAGAGAGGAGGATGAATTAAACCTGAGTTATTATAATTCGATGACTACCTGGATTCAGATCGATCCGCTTCTGGCACTTTTCGGATTGAAAAGAAAAGACCTGAGTGGAAAACAGGAGAAACTTGATGAGGCGGTAAGAAAAATGGCTCAGCGAATGCCTACTTATGTTACGATTAAGGACGTAAAATTCCGCTGGGGACATGGGCAGGAAGACATTTATCCTGTTGCTCAAATAGAAAAATTATGGAGTGATATGTCTGCTTTATCTGATGTACCTTGCGGCTATGTGGTGGTTCCAAGATTCAGAGGTCAACAGATGAAAGATCCGGCACAATTGGATGAGTGGGTAAATGATGGCAGTAAGGCTTATATTGAAAATTTATGCAAAATAGACTAATGTCTCATTGCACCTTTTTATAGATTGATTTGTTAATCCTTTCATCAGAATGAACTAATTTTGAATTGAAAAAATTAAAACTCCGAACCAATTGATAGGGGATTTCTCATTTAAAAAAGACCTTTAACTGTAAAAATTAAACATATGAAAAGTCGTTTTATATCCATCTCGGTATTCGCGTCAATTTTTGCCCTAATTGCATTAACCAATTGTGGGCAAAAGGATCATCAAAACCATGCATCACACGATGAAGGAGCTGCTCATGACCATGAAAAAGTGGAAGAAGCAAAGCTTAGCCTGGATATAGATGCCTCAGATTATAATCTGGAATTGGAAGGTACCCCGGGAATGCTCGAAACTTATTATTTCCTAAAAGATGCCCTTGTAGCAACAGATGCAGACATTGCTAAAAAAGCAGCTAAACTGCTGGCAGAAAAATCTGAAGGAGAAATTAAATCAGCTGCAGAGAAAATTATTTCGTCTGAAGATGTGGAAACACAAAGAGCTGAATTTGAAAACATCTCAAAAGAGTTATTTGAAAAGGTAAAAAACGAAGGAGAAAATTCTGAAGAGGTTTACCAGCAATATTGCCCAATGGCATTTGACAATAAAGGAGCCTTTTGGTTAAGCAAGAAGGAAGAAGTAAAAAATCCATATTTTGGTGATAAAATGCTAAACTGTGGTTATGTGAAGGAAACCCTTGCTGCTAATTAGATCTTTCATACATTTTTGATAAGGAAAGGGAAGTATTCATTAGAATTACTTCCCTTTTCTCTATTAATTTATCTAAGTTATTAACTTTATATAAATTATATGCGAGGTTTTTATGGTGTAACTTTCTGGTTATAAGCTTTTTAAGATCAAATTAAAATCAGACTAGCACCAACTTTCTACACAACCAACACCCACCTTTTGCACAACCAACACCCACCTGGTGTTCGACTGACACCCACTTTCTGCAAGATAAACACCAATTATTGATTGCACGACCAGCACCAACCTTTATTTGCTATTCTCCTGCTTTACTTCACAACTAACACCAACCTTTTATAATGAACTCCTGCACAACCAACACCCACCAGTCTGGAATCCCTCCTGCACAACCAGCACCAACCATTTTGTAGTTAGATAGAAGCTCAAACTGCATGACTAACACCCACCAAATTGATTACCATTTGTGAGTTTCTGCATAACCAACACCCACCTTTTGCTGAATGGTATTTTCTGCACGATTAACACCAACCTATAACATTTGATTAATTTGTACTGCACAACCAGCACCAACGGGAATTGTGATTAATATTTATTGTACTGCATAACTAACACCAACTATAAAATTGATAATGAAATCTGAAATCTATTTTTCCTTCACAACTTCCTGATTTAGAGAATTGAAACAAAAAGAAAATGGCCTCTTACCTTAATATGGGAGGTAGGATAACGTTTACTATTGTTAAATACATTTGAGTAATAAATCCACTTTAACTTCTTTGGGTATTTGGTAGGTGTGGAAAACAGAAAGAAGGGGATTAACTAAACAACAAACTAATGAACTTTCAAGCAGCTCTAAAGAGGTTTTCGCCTTTTATCATTATTCTATTTGCTTTTAGTCAACCATCAATAGCTCAGGATATTGTTTTTTCGGAACTTGCCAAAGTAAATGACTTTTCCGGAGCCACATTCGACTTTTTTGGTTGGTCGGGAGATATTGAAGGGGATCTGATGGTAGTGGGTTCTCCAGGAGATCAGAATTCGGGGAATAACAAAGCAGGCTCTGTCTTTATATTTCAAAATTTTTCAGGCACCTGGGGACAAGTTAAAAAATTAACTGCCCCCACCCCATCTCTAAATGGACAGTTTGGTTACGCGGTAGGAATTTCCGGTAATCTAATTGTTGTTGGAGAGTATGGTTTTGGGGGAGCAAAAGGTCAGGCACACATCTTTGGTAAAGACGTTGGAGGTGCTGATAACTGGGGATGGATTGTTACAATACAGGCAGCAGATGGTGTGGCAGGAGATTGGTTTGGTGCAAAAGCTGACATTGCTAATGGATTAGTGGCCATTGGAGCACCGGGAAATGGTAATCCTTCGAATACTGGTGGGGCTGTTTATATTTTTGGCCAGGATGAAGGAGGAGCGGATAATTGGGGATTGATTAAAAAAGTAGTTCCTACTGGTTTGGCTCAGGATGATGAGTTTGGTGTGGCAGTACAATTAGGGGGTGATCAATTGCTGGTTGGTGCCGGAAAACAGGAAAATGGTACAACTGATTCTGGTGGTGTTTATTTATTCTCAAAAAATCAAGGGGGGGCAAACAATTGGGGTTTAGTAAAAAAAATTCTACCTGATGATCCTTCAAATGCAGCATTTTTCGGAAATTCTGTGGCCATTTCCGATACTTTAATTGCGGTGGGGGCTCCTCAATATAGCAATCCATCTACAAAAAACGGTGCCGTATATTTATTTTCCCAAAATACCGGAGGAGCTGGTAATTGGGGACAACTCAAAAAATTAGTAGATAGCAGCCCAGGTGATGATGCGCTTTTTGGACAATCAGTGGCTATTTCTGGAAACCTGGTAATTGGAGGGGCTTATGGAAAAAGCAGCAGCACAGGAGAAGTTTTAGGATTTACTAAATATGCAGGCGGACTAAATGGATTTGAATTGGTGAGCAGAGTAGAAGCTGGAGATAAAGCTATCAATGAGCAATTTGGTTATACCCTGGCTGTTTCGGGTGCATCTGTTATGATTACTTCAAATCAGGATAATGGTGGTAAAGGAGCTGCTTATAATTTTTCTTTTCCAACAGCCAGCATCACCAGCCTGAGCAAATTGGATCCCGATCCGACTGAGGAGGGGACAGTGAGATGGCAAATCGTATTTTCTGAAGCCATTACCGGATTAAGTACGGGCAATTTTGAAGTAGAACAAAGCGGGTTATCAGGTAGTCAGAATATTACCTCAGTTACAGGTTCAGGTACCACTTATGAAATTAGTGTGTCCACTGGAACCGGTGTTGGGAGTTTAGCTTTAAAAATGACTGATAATACAAACCTGGATAAAGTGATAGAAAATCTTGTATTTACAGGAGAAAGCTATAATGCCAATATCGTTTTAAATAACGATCCTACAGACATTGCCTTGTCTGGTAATCAGGTTGATGAAGGAGTGGCAGTTGGGGCAGTTGTGGGAAATTTTTCTACTACTGATACGGATGGTAGTGATACCCACACTTACACTTTAATTGCCGGAACCGGGGATACTGATAATGCATCTTTTACAATTGTTGGAACTCAATTACAGACGGCTGAAGTATTTGATTTTTCCACAAAGAATTCATACCAAATTAGGGTAGAGACCAATGACGGAAACGGAGGAACATTTCAAAAAGCTTTTACCATTTCGGTTTCAGAAGTGAATAATATTCCAACCGATATTTCCCTAAGTAAGGATACGATTTCAGAAAATTTGACTTCAGGAACTACTATAGGTACATTTTCAACTTCAGATGCTGATGGTTCTGATTCACATACTTATACTTTAGTAACCGGAACCGGAGATACTGATAATGCTTCCTTTTCCATTTCTGGTACGTCCTTAGTATCTAATGCAGTTTTTGATTATGAAGTCAAATCTTCATATAGCATTCGGGTAAAGACTGCAGATGGAAAAGGTGGGGAATACGAAAAAGCTTTCACCATCAACATTGTTGACCAGGAGGAAACAGTTTTACAGCCTCCTGTAATTGAGGTGTCGGCAAATTTTGAAATTACACTCCCTGAAAATTCCCTGACGATTGATGCTAGCATCTCAGATCCTGATGGTTCCATTTCCACCATTGCCTGGTCACAGATTTCCGGGCCGGAAGCTACTTTAATTAACCCTACGGAGGAGGATTTGTTACTTGAAGGATTATCTGAGGGCGTTTATACCTTTAGGATTGTGGTTACGGATAATGATGGAGAATCAAGTGAAGCCCTGGTTTCTCTTACTGTATTGGCTGTTCAGGTAACAGAGATTAATGCCCCTAATCTGTTTTCTCCCAATGGTGACGGAATTGATGATGTGTGGGTGATAGAGGAGATCGAAAATTACCAAAACTTCAAATTAACCATATTTAATCGATCCGGGCAACGTGTTTTTGAAGCCATGCCCTATAATAATGACTGGAATGCTTCAAATGCTGGTACCGAATTACCAGAAGGTGCCTACTATTATATTTTTAGTTCTGACCAAAAAACATTTACCGGAGGGATAAGGATTGTGAGATAAAAACCAATTAAGTACCAGTACTTTTAATATTGAGCTTTCATCTCAATATCAATCAGTGATGGCAAATTAAATGGTTGTTTTTTCAGTCTAACCACTTACTTATTAGCTATGAAAAAAGGAATTTTTACTTTCATAATATCCATTATCTGGACCATGAGCATTGCTCAGGAAAGACCAGATTTTCAAACTTACCTGACGAATCCTTATTTAATCAATCCTTCATTTGTGGGCAATAGCGGTTATACAGAAGTGGGCATGACTTACAAAAAGCAATGGTCAGGATTTGAAGATGCTCCAATTAGTACTGCTTTCAATCTGATGTTGCCTACTAAAGGGAGCCTCAATTTTGGATTGTTACTGATGAATGACAAGAGTATTTTACTGAGTAATAATAATTTATTATTAACCCTGGGATATAAAGCATCATTTGGTGAAGATCACCATTTTAAGTTTGGAATTTCAGGTGGAATGGGTTCGAGTAAATTTGACCTGGCCAATGTGAGCAACCCAAATGATCCGGCTTTGGCCAATATTGTTGCCAATAATAATTACCTTGATGGAAATGCTGGTGTACATTATAAATATAAGGGTTTCGAGGTGGGCTTTGCCTTACCCAGATTGTTTACTGTAAACCCTGTTGGATCGGATGGTTTTGAACAGGGAGAAATCGGGAATTTGGATGAAAAGGTAATCACAGCAAGTTACCAGTTTGGTTTTAAAGATGGATTGTACACATTTATGCCAGTATTGATGTACAGAATGAATGAACTTTTTAAGGATGAGCTTGAGGTTTCTGGTTTATTGAAAATACAAAAGCTGATATATCTGGGAGGTGGATACAGTCCAGATAAAAGTTTAAGGGCTTTGGCGGGTATTAGTTTAAAGGAAAAACTGGACCTGGTTTATAGCTATGAAAAACCTGTAGGAACTCTTGGAGGAGTGTCCATCAATAGTCATGAAATACAATTGAAGATAAGGTTTGGAGAGAAAAAGTCGAAGGTGGTAGAGCGAAAAGAGCGTAAGGCCAAAGAAGTAGTAGAAAAATCGCCAAAAGAAAAAGAGGAGAAGGAAAATAAAGTGGAAGAAAAGCAAAAGATGACTCCGCCTGTAGAAGAAAAAGAGGGTAAAACTATTGAAATGGAGAATTTAGTGGAGGAGCCAGTTAAGGAAATTGTCCTTCCAACAACAGGAGAAACTAAAAATAAGATTGAGCAATTAACCGAATCTGATCCAAAAGAAAGCTTGTTTAAAATGGGAAAAGGATTTTATGTGGTAGTAGGCTCATTTGAAGAGTTTAGAAATGCCGAAAATTTCAGTGATCAGTTGTTTAAGCTTGGATTCAATTCTAAATATGGTTTTAATTCTGAAAAAGGATTGTATTATGTATTCCTTGATAAACAAGCCGATAAAGCTAGTGCTGATGCCGAAAGGGACCGCTTAAAGGAGACAGGAAAAGTAGGAAAAATTTGGACTATGGAAATAAAATAAAAATTATTCTTACTATTCTATAGAAAAAAATAACAACATATAAAAATATCCTATGATTTCCATAGGATATTTTTTTTACATCTAAGATGAAAAATACTCATTTGTTAATAGGTTAATAAACTTTAATGCGACTTTATAAGAAATCCTTATTATGTAATAAAAGAATTGAAAAATCACATTTTTCCACTAACAATTGTTCACAAAGTACCACCCAACCCTGCTGAGTGGGGTTTATCAATCCATTCATCTTATACAAAACCCCAAAATACAGATGTTCATAAGTGTTAGTTTTCACCATTAAAGTATACATAGTATGTAGTAAATGCCACGTTAAGTTAGAACACTGATTTCATGTAAGTGTATGACATTTGTTATAAGTAAACCCAAACCGGCTAACATAAAATTCTAGATGGCTAAAAACTACAAAACTTTACAAAACTTTCGGTGGATTCTTCTAATTACATTTTTCATTTTGGGGAATAACCTGATGGCACAGGAAGATATCAAGCTTGTTTCAGGTTCAGTAGAAAAAGGCTGTATTCCTTTTTCTGTGGAGTTTGAAGTAACAGGACTTGATCCTTCTAAAACGGTAACAAATTATAAGTGGGATCTGGGAGATAATATTAAACCCGAAGGAGCAGGCAGGCAAAAAGTAGGAAGGATTTATAACACTTCAGGTACATTTACCATAAAAGTGGAGATTTATTATGACAATTCTCCAACTCCGGATGCAATTGTGACTAAAACAGATTTTGTGGAGGTTTTTGAAGGGCCTCAGGCTGAATTTACTTATAGTGCTATTGGTGGATGTAAAGGAGATACCATCTATTTTAAAGATAAATCCGATGGGGTTTCAGGTAATATAGATGATTCAAAAACGATTTGGGAATTTGGTAATGGCGGGTCGGCCACAGGAAAAAATGTTTTTTATGTTTTTAATGAAGCTGGGGTTTTTGATGTGGCTGTTTTTGTGGAAGATGATAATGGTTGTAGAGCTGCCATAAAAAAAACAGGTTTAATTACCATCATTGATGATCTGGATGTAGATTTTATTACGAATGATATAAGAATAAGCTGTGGAAATGACCTTACTGTTAAGTTTAATGATAACACCAGTATAGGATCACCAGGTAGCCTGACCTATCTCTGGGAGTTTGGAGATGGTTCAACTTCTACCGATAAGGATCCTACACATACTTATTCCAAGACCGGAAGCGATCCGGATTTATTTGATGTAACACTTACGGTAACCCACGAATCTGGTTGTTCTCAAACTTTCACCAGGGATGATTACATTCAACTACATGATTTTACAGCTGATTTTGATATGAGTTTAATTACAACCTGTACCCCTATGCAGGTTAATTTTAAAGATAATTCTTCTCCTCAATTTTCCTTTCAAAATGTTTCCTGGGATTTCGGTGATGGAAATTCTGATACCGGAAGAGATGTAAATCATACTTTTAATAATAATACAACTACAACGCAAACCAGAACCATAACCATGACGATTACAGGTGGGGATGGTACTTGTGTGGGTGTGGTAACCAAAACCCTGGATATTCCTCCACAGCTTGTGGCAGATATTCAGGCAGACCATACAGAATTTTGTGCTGATAATTTCACAGTAACTTTTGATGGAAGTGCCTCTGAAAATGCAGTGAATTATAAAATTGATTTTGGAGATGGTAATTCGATTACCGGAGCCGGAACACCTCCAAACAATATTTCCCATAATTTTACCAGCCATGGTGTTTTTGATGTTAGACTTACCATAGATGATGGACTAGGTTGTGAGGAAACGGAAACGATTCGTATTGAATCCCAACCAATAGATGTGGATTTTAGGATTGATGGTAATAGAGAAGGATGCGAGCCTTTAGCTATTCAATTAGAGAATCGTACTTCTACTTTAGGTAGTATAAGTGTAACAGATTGGTTTTGGGAGGTTTATAATCAGGATAACGTATTAGTGAAAACCTCAACTGATGAAGAACCTAATTTTAATTTAAATACTGGGACCTATAAAATAAAATTAACCGCTTCAAATTCTGAATGTAGCGAAGATTTTACAAGGTATAACTACGTAAGGGTGGGGATGCCTCCAATCAGTCTGGATTTTACCCCTTCCAAAACGGTTATTTGTAATGGAACCAGAGTTGATTTTGCAAATAATTCGGTAACCGATCCGAGCAATCCATTTCCAACATTCTTCGAATGGGATTATACCAACTCTGGTAACTGGCAAAGTGCTTATAATGGATCCAATGTATATGATAACCTACCTGCGGGTCCAATTACGGTTGCTATGAGAGCGTATTCAAATGGGTGTTATTCTGAGCCTATTTACAAGACTATCACAATGGAAGTCCCGTTGGCGGATTTTGATGTGATCATTGATAATTGTGATCCGGGAAGATTGGAAATCGTGAACCAAAGCCAAAATGCGCAGTTGCACAGCTGGAAGTATTTTGATGATGCAGGAAACGCAGATTTTTCCACAGATCTAAACCCGGTTTGGCAGGTTGAACCTGGAGTAACTGCTACTATAGAATTGGAGGTATTTAATAATGCTCCATTAGGAGGAATTGGCTGTTATGATTATCACGAGAGAGTGGTTACCATGCCTGCTCCGCTTCCAGACCTCAACCCTACTGCTTCGGACCATAACATTTGTATTGGGGATAAAATTAATTTTGATGCAGTATTTGTAGGAGGATCAAATTACAAGTGGAAGTTTGGTGACGGACAGAATAAATCCGGGAAAACGCCTGAAGTAACATTTAATAAGGCAGGGACTTTCGATGTAGAATTACAAGTAACTTCCAATGGTTGTGTGGTAGATACTTTATTGCAAGACTGGATTACGGTTACAGGACCAAATGTCAAATTAGTAAAAGATAAAAGTAATGGTTGTGCTCCATTAACGGTAAATTTTGAAGATCAGTCCACTTTTCATGGGGCTACCTTTAAGAGTAGAATCTGGAAAGTTGACAATGTTGCCCAACCTGAAACATCAGCGAATTTCACCTATACTTTTACTGAGCCAAAAGCTAAACAAAGCGATAGATATAAGGTAACACTTGTGGTGGAAACCAATGAAGGATGTAATTATTCCAAAAGCACCTGGATTAGAGCAACTATGCCCAAGCCTGATTTTACGATGGATTCAGTTAGATCATGCGGAACAATGGAGGTGAGTTTTGTGGGAGTAAAGCATGATAGTACTGCCTATGAACCAAAATATAAGTGGAGTACAACAACTTCTGGTATTACCTTTTCACCAAGTTCCTCTAACAGGAAACCAAAAGCAAACTTTCCTGATGGAACACATGAGGTGACTTTGGAAGTAACCGATAAGTATGGTTGTACAAATACTATCACTAAAACTTTTGAGATAAACCTTGGTCATCAGTTAGAAGCCTTATTTACCGCTGATCCTGTTGAAGTGAATTGCCCTCCGGCAGCCATTAGTTTCCAGGATACGTCCATGGGAAAAGTGCCTGTTGTAGCCTGGTTATGGGATTTTGGTGATGGTGCAACTTCAACCTTACAAAACCCCACAAGAATTTATGACAGACCAAATCCCCAGGGGTTTGATGTTACACTTACCGTTTGGGATTCTATTAATTGTAGTCATTCTGTTACAATTACAGATTTTGTAAAGGTTAAAGGGCCTGATGGAACCTTTGCTGTAGACGATACCATCGGATATGAGCCATTTGAGGTTAACTTTGAAGGTACTTCTGATAATGTAACCAATTCCTATCAGTGGCAATATGGCGATGGAGACCTGACTTTGAAAACACCCCAGGATTCGATCAAATCCAAAATATATAATCCTGTTACAGCTGGCTTACCAAGTAAGTTTGAACCAGAGATGATTTTATATGATACAGCAGGCTGTAGATTTTCAACACCATCGGATATCGCCATTACCGTTCTCCCCTGCCCTACTTTGGATATAGGTAATGATACGACCTATTGTATCAACTTTGGAGATCAGACTTTAAATGCTTTTAATCCTTCTCATAATATTACTTTGGGTACCATTCATTATGAATGGAGGGTAGATGGAGGAGCTGTGTTTTCAAATGATCCTTCAATCACGCTACCAGCCGTGATTAGTACAAAAACCTATACAGTGGATTTATACATTTTGGATAATGGAGATACAGTTTGTGCCAAAAGCGACACCGTAGAAGTTATTTTTGAAGATGGACCATATGGAAAATTTAAAATTGACCCATTTCAGAATTTATGTGAAGGGGTAACAATTGATTTTACCAATACATCCACTTTCCCTCCAATAAGTGGACGAGATTCTATCAGATGGGATTTTGATGGAGATGGTATTTTTGATGAAGGTGATTTAGATAATCCTTTTTGGTCTTACTCAACTGCTGGTACTTATCAGGCTACATTGGAGGTATTTGCAGGTAATGGTTGTAGTGATATTTTTATCCGTGAAATTGTTATTAACCCACTACCAGTTCCTGAATTCTCCACAGAAAACCTTTGCGATGGGGAAACAGTCCAGTTTTATGATTCTTCCACAGTTGCTGTTGGAAATGTAATAGGATGGGAATGGGATTTTGATAATGATGGAACTCCAGATAGTTTCATTCAGAATCCGCAACATTTATTTAGTGGAGGAACAGGAATATATCCTGTAACATTAAGAGCAATTACCGATAGTACTTGTAATGAGGTAATTACCAAAGATGTACATATCTATCCATTACCAACGCCAAAACTTGCACCTTCAAGTAATGAAGTTTGTTTCAATGAGGTGATTACTTTTGATGCTTCGGCTTCTAATGTAGCAAATCCTGGAGGAGTAACTCCAGTACCAGCTATTGATCAATACGAATGGGATTTCAATTATGATGGAAGTAATTTTAACATTGAAGCTACAACGTCTAATTCAACAGCAACGATTGACTATAACTTTGCTACACACGGAGCTTACAAAGTTGCCGTTCGGGTAGTTACTAATAATGGCTGTTCGGCTATTGAAACAACAGATATAATTGTAAATCCTAAGCCAGTTGCAAATTTTACAATTGATAATGTCTGTGTGGATTCTGATGTGCAGGCTGGGATTTCAAATTCATCCGATGTTGTTAACTTTAACGGTAGCCTAATTGATAAGTATCAATGGGATTTTGATTATGATGGAACAACATTTACTGAAGACGCCTTGGGTGAAACTCCTTCTTTCGCTCATAGTGTAGCAGGTGATTATACGGTTGCTTTAATTACCACAACGAATAAGGGTTGTAAAGATACGACTACTCAAAATATCACTATTTATCCTAAGCCAGTAGTAGATTTTGATATTTCCAATGTTTGTGATGGAGTTACTTTATTATTCTTTGATAATTCTACAATACCTGTAGGATATAGTAATGTTCAATTTGAATGGGATTTTGATGGTGAAAAAGTCTATGGTAGAAATGCTAAAAAGGTATATCCTACTCCAGCTTCTTATCCTGCAACAAAATCAATTACTTTGACCGTAACATCCGATAAAGGTTGTATTAGTTCCACCACCAAAACTTTTGATCTGACCACTGACCAGATTCCAGTACCTGGCTTTACTTTTACGGGCTTTTGCGCTGATGAATCATTTAGTTTTGATGGCAGCAGCAGTAGTGTAGGAAGTGGTGGCATCACCAATTGGGAATGGGATTTTAATAATGACAGTATTTTTGAAGATTCGGGAGAGCTTATAACTGCTCCTCCATTTAATCATCAAGGCGATCATCCTGTAACATTAAGAGTAACTACTGATAAAGGTTGCCAGGAATTAGTGACCATAGATGTTCCTGTAGATGATCCTCAGGTAGACTTTGGCTACACCAGCATCAATGTTTGTATGGGCGATAGTATTTTCTTCTGGGATCAAACGACTTTCCCAGATCCAGTTTACGGAAGCAGGGTTCCAGGAATAGTGCATTGGGAATGGGATTTTAAAAATGATGGTACGGAAGTATTAAATGGTGCTGACAAGGACAAGGTAGGCTTTGTATATGAAAAAGCAGGAGATTATGATGTGAGATTAACGATCACAACAGCTTTAGGATGTGAAAGAACCCTCATAAAAACCATTACCATTCATCCAGACCCCATTCCGGTATTTTCAGTTTCAGAGGCTTGCCAATATGCTGAGAATATATTTACAGATAATATTACCACTATTCATCCAGATTATAAAGGGGATTCTATTCCGGGGAATACAATTACAGCCTGGTATTGGGATTTTGGAGATTTCTCACGACCGGAACTAACTGCTACAGGGGAAGCTTCTCATACTTATAATTTTCCAGGAACTTATCAGGCTTATTTAATAGCAGAAACAGATAAAAGCTGTAATGATACTTCAGCTGTTGTTGATGTAATTGTTCATCCTGCTCCAGTGGCTGATTTCTCTATGGATGCCAACTGCCAGGGAGTGGATATTAACTTCACTGATTTATCTACTTTGGAAACTGACGCAAATGGGGATTCCATACCTGGTAATAAAATTGAAGCCTGGTACTGGAGTTTTGGAAATGGAGATATTGCTACAACTCAAAATCCAAATATTACATACATTGTTCCGGATACTGTGTTAGTAAGCTTAAGAGTGGTCACAAACCAGGATGAGTCTTGTTCGGATTTGATTATTAAACCACTTGTGATTCACCCCTCTCCTATCACCGATTTTGTAGCAGATACAGTTTGTCATGGCGGTATCACTCAATTCACCGATGCGAGTATATTAACGCCAAATAGTGATGGCAATCAGCCTCCGGGGAATGAAATCGGATTATGGCAATGGGATTTTGGTGATGGAAAGAAAGGATTTATCCAAAACCCTGCACATGAATATGAAGAGCCGGGAACTTATACCGTTATTTTAACTACTTACACGGATAAAGAATGTTTCTCTTCTGATACATCGGAAGTAATTGTAAGGCCTAATCCAATAGCAGATTTTGAAGCTACTTCGGTTTGTTTTGGAAATACCACTGTATTTACTGATAAATCTACTGTGGAAAAAGATATGAATGGTGATGAAATTTTAACAAGTGTAATCAATACCTGGTCTTGGGATTTTGATGGAGATGGAAAAGAGGATAGTAATTTACAGCATCCAACATTCGATTATACCGCAGCCGGGACTTATGATGTGACACTTACGGTTACCACAAACAATGGATGTTCTCATTTCATTACTTATCCGGTAAAGGTTCATCCGGTTCCCGAAGTGGTTTTCCTTTCAGAAAACCTCTGTAACGGTCAGGTGAGCTTCTTTATTGACTCTACTTCACTACCTTTTCCGGAAACGGATTTTCTTTCCACATGGGTATGGGATTTTGGAACTTCAATTGGTGGGGTAGCAATGACTTCAACAAAGCAAAACCCAAGTATTACCTATCCAGATGCAGGAGTATATAAAGTTACGCTAACAGTGACAACAAATAATGGTTGTATCAGTCAAACAAGCCAGGAACTTACTGTATACCAAAGCCCTGTGGCTGATTTCAATACTGAAAATGTTTGTTTTGGAAGTGAAGCTCAGTTTATAAGTACCTCCAATGATGCAGGTAGAGATTTTGTCTCACAGGAATGGGATTTTGATCATGATGGAAAATTTGAATTGGAAGGAGCAGAAGTTGGATTTATTTATGATGAGCCGGGTGATTATGAAGTATTACTAAAAGTGACCAGTATTACAGGATGCGTGGACACAATTGTGAAACCTATAACTATTTATTCCCTACCTGAGGCTTATGCCGGAATTGATAAGCGATTGTGTGATGGGGAAAGGACAAGTTTATCTGCTACAGGAGGATTAACATATTTATGGAGTACAGGTGAAACCACCAAAGGAATTAATGTACTTCCTGAAGAAACCACTACTTATACGGTTACCGTTCAGGATGAGAATGGTTGTTTAAGTTTTGATTCGGTTAGGGTTGTAGTAGTTCCGGAGCCTATTCTAAATGCGGATACTGCGGTTTGTCAGGGCGAGATTCCCATACTGGACGCCTCTATAGTAGGTTATGATGCAAAATACCTTTGGTCCACAGGGGACAGATCAGCTCGAATTGCTGTAACTGAGCCAGGTGATTACTTTGTGGAAGCAGTGGTGGATTATTTGGGTAAGGAATGTATTTTTACTAAAACCATAACGGTTAATTTCGATAGTATTCCAACAATTGAAACCCTTCCTGAAGAACAGATACACTGTTTTGAAGATGGTCCTCTAAAACTGGATGCTGGAGCAGGAAGTGCTTATACCTGGAGTAATGATATGACCACCCAAATCATTGAAGTTGAGAAAGAGGGAATTTATCATGTGATTGTAGAAAATTCTGTTGGTTGTACTTCCAGAAAATCTGTGAAAGTAACAGAATTGTGCCCTCCAAGGGTTTATTTCCCAACAGCATTTACACCTAATGGAGATGGGGTTAATGATGATTTCAAACCGGAATGGGCCCATATGGTTGCCTTTGAGTTAATCATTTATAACCGATGGGGTGAACCAATATTTAAAACCACAGAACCTACAAAAGGCTGGATAGGTGATTATTTGGGAAAAGATATGCCTTCAGGAACTTATCCCTATAAGGTTACCTATACGAGTGAATTAGAACCTGATAAAGAAATTATCTATTCCGGATCTGTGCTATTGATCAGATAAAAACAGTTTAAATTTATACCTGAATCCCTACCATTTAATTTGGTAGGGATTTTTTTTATAATACTCAATAGGATTGGTAACTGCACGACTGACACCCACCTTCTTTACGAGATTAAAGGATTTGGAAGGAAATACTGCATAACTAACACCCACCAATATGAAAATAATACAGGAATTAGTACACAACTGGCACCAACTTTAACTGTTTAACATCAATGGAAGTTTGGGTTTAAATATTTAATCTATTTCCTGATTGAATTTGAAGTAATCCAGATTGACATGAAAAATATATTTCAATCCTCCCCATTTGTTTCGGCCTTCTTCAAAATTTTTCAAAATTCCAATTTTCATGGCACACTCTATTCCCTGGCTTATTCTCTTTTTAATGATGCCTTTCCTGCCGTTTTTCGCATAATTCTCCAATCTCATAATTGGAATCAGGGTTTCATAATTTTGTTCTATAGTATTGGTTTGAGCCTTCTGGGCATGGGCAAATAAATTAACCACAAATAATTGAATGGCTGGGGAAATCCGTTTTCCCCCCATTGCATCCACTATTTCTTTATTCAGGTATTTGGGAAGTTTAAAATAATTTTTCTGTAAATCCCTTAGGAAAACTCCATCAAGGGTAAGCTTCATGCTGTTACTCAAAATGATTTTTTCATGACCTGTTTTCTGTTCTTCTACTATTTTTATTCCCTTAATATCAACCAGTTTCTTGATATTGATTTCCCTAATTGTTTTTGTGCTTTTTTTACTTACAACTGTTTTTTCATTTGGCAAAATAAACTCCCTGTTATGTAGCTCTAATAAACCTTGTTTGGCCCTGTCCTGAGCTCTGGTATCAAACCTGAATTTCCCATCCTTTTCCTTCTTTTTCACCAGCCCGTAAAGGTTATAATATTCGCCTAAATCAAACTCCAGCACTACCAAATCCAGGTTTTTCACGTATTCAATGTCCTTAGTGGCAATGGCCTTATTCACCAGGCCTACTATAGCATGAATAGACTTCACCTCATTTTCAGAAAAATCCCTTGAAACCTGTTGAAGGACATCGGAAGGCATATTATTTTCAAAAATTGGAGGGAGGTCAATAGCCCTGGATATAGAACTTGGATTTTTTGCTTGATTACTTGTCAGTAATTCATCTATTTTTTTATTAAAAAGTTCTGTTTCCTGAACCTTTCTGGGTGTTTGCTCTGCAGAAAATATGGAAAGCTGTTTTCCATTGAGTTGCTTCCTGGCATAAACCTTAAATAGTTCGTGACCATGCCGGATTACCGGGGTAATGCTTTGCTTTAAATATTCGGCAATAATATGGGAAAAGAGCAGGATTTGGTCATTAGAAAAATAGTTAAAGAGTTCTACCGATCCGCTTTCCTTAAATTTATTTAATCCGGTTTTAAGCATTTCGCTTTGAAGGGAAAGGGCCTGGGAAATTTCCTTCTCTGTGCTTTTTATAAACTTTCCATCTCTTTCCAGTACTAAGTCCTGCTCCTGGGCCAGCACATTGTAAAAATTCTTTAATTCACCGATTATCCTGTTGAGAAACTCAGCTTGCTTAATGGCATCCTCCTGGGTAAGGGCTTTTATCACCTGGTTAACGAGTGCCTGGTGATAGCCTCTTTCATACAAATAATCCTTTATCTTCTTTTCTAGCTTCTTATCCATTATTACCCAAATAGTTTAAGGTATTCTCTTTTTCCAGTGTTTGTACATAATGGTGCTTACCGTGTAGTTCTAAGTTAGCAATTTTTCCCGGGGTTCCGTTTCTGTATTTCAAAGTTTTTATGTCAATCTGAGAAATTTCTCCCTTCTTCAATGGCGTTCCCATTTCATCCTCAGTTTCATCCACAAAATTATAATTTAGCAATCCCAGGATAGTATTCGCATCCTGCTCCAAATCTCCACCTTCTCTGAGCATATCAGAGTGCAGTTCCCCTACCCTGTTGGCTCTGGCTTCCCGGTTAAATTGCGCTCCCAAAATTACTGGAATTTGCAAAGGAACAGCTATTTTATTTAAAATGGTATTGGAAATTTGTTTGATGACCTCATACCCCTTAGCTTGTTGACTGACTGGGATTTTTTGAATATAATCTATATAAACGGCTCCGGTTGTTCCCTTTTTGTATTGAGCTTTTATGGCCTCAGCCAGTTCTTTATCATTCAGGTTAAAGCTAAAAATATTTAGTCTTTTGTGATTAATGAGTTCACTCAGCCTTTTTTTGGCTTGTTCCACCTGATCAATCGTATTAATTTTACCTGCCTGATAACTTCTTAAAAAGTTCAAATCACTCTTATACTTAAATTCTTCATATAATATCCTGTTGAGAATTTTGAGTAAAAGATATTTGGCAGGTTCCTCATAAGTAAAAAATGAAAATTGTCTTTCAGGGTAATGCTTGATCATGTTATAAAACATATTAAGCATAAGGGTTGTTTTGCCATGTGATGGTCTTGCGGCTACCAGCGTAATAGCAGATTGAGGAATTTTTATAATTCTGTCAAGTGAAGCAATTCCTGTGATAAGATCGTCTGGTTCGGTAGCGGTTTCCTCTACAAATTCAGAATAGGTATAGGGTTTGACTTTCTCCTGGATTTCAATGCTTACGAATTGGGAAAGTTTATTTTCCAATTGTTGTTTGGCCTCCAGAACCTGTCCTTCCCTCAATAGCCTTGAGGCAATTTGAGTAACCCTTTGCAGGTCTTTGGCTTCTTGTTCTTTCTGATGGTTATACCGTAGTTTTGCTGCAGCTTCTTCAATAGTTTGGCGGGTAATTCCAGCTTCTTCTCCCCGGCTCTGCATAAATACATCCAGAAATTTGCCTTTTGTAAGCTGGTTTTTAATGGTAGAAGCATGGGCCGCAATAGATTCCAGGTATTTTTCTTCTTCCACCTGGGTAAGCATATCTCCCTCACTGGTCTTTATTTTTTCCAGAATAGAAATATTTAACCAAATATGTAGAGGAAGGGCTTCATCTATCGCCTTTTGTAGGGATTCTTCGCCTAAGGCTTTTATCACCTCATTAGGGTCTTTTTCCTGCTCTGGTAGGGCAACTATTAAGAAACTGAGAAATTCACTCTCAGGGCTGTTTAAGAGTTTTTCCAGGCCTTTTTCCGTAGCGAACTTTCCTGCAGAATCTCCATCAAGGCAAAAAATGATAATTTTGGCTTTACTTTCGAGTATTTGCCCTGCCTGCGCATCTGATAAATCACTGCCATTAATGGAAACTACGCTTTCCAAACCTCGGGATTCCATCAGTTTACAATCAATCTGGCCCTCTACCAATATAAGTGGTTTATCGGGGGAAGTCTTTCTTATATTTAGGTTAAATAAGTTTCTTGACTTTTCATAACCTTCAGTATATCGATACCGGTCTCCTTTGTGAGCAGGTTTAATATTTCTGAGGATAAACCCCTCTGTCCTTCCCAGTTTGTCAGTTACCGGAATAGCCAGGTCAAACTTTTCTTCTGAAGTGAAAGAAGTAAGCAGGGAGTCAATTTTGTCTTCTTCATATCCCGACTTGAGGAGATATTTTTTTAACCGGCTTTTTCCCGGATAGAATCCAAATCCAGTATTTTCTATATCCTGATCAGTAAATGCCCTCTCCTCTTTCAGGTATTTTACATGCGCTTCCCCTTCTTTTTCATGTAATAATAAGTATTGAAAGTAATTTTCTACAGACGACCAGATTTCCTTTATTTGTGTGTTTTCCTTTTGTTTTTGGATTTGCTCCGGGTTGGAATGTGGGAGGGTAAGGTTCACCTGCTCAGCAAGAAAATTTGCCGCTTCTATCCAGGAAATTCCATCCCTTTCGGTAATATAAGCTACAAGATTTTTAGAAGGGGAGGAGGCTTTAAAACTCTTCAAAATCCCCGGTCTGTTTTCATAAATATAAACTGAGCCGCCAGTGCTGCCTTCTGTCCCATCCGTTTTCAATTTATTCTGTTTCCCACTTTGCCAATATCCTTTTTTATATTGTAAATCAAACTCAGGCAATAAGGTATCCAGTCGGGAAAATACCGCAGGATAAATATCGGTTTCTAAAAATTCGCTTAATTCAGGCATTTCTTATCTCAAAAAATATTATTGAAAAAAAGGATAATTGGTATTATAATGAAAATCTAATATCAGGAGATCTCTTTTTTCAGGGCCTCCAATTGATTGATAATTTGGTCGAAGGATTTCGGGTTTCCTGTAGAAATATACTTATCCAATTCATTGAATATTTTATTTCTAATTTTTTTGACATTAGCATTTATTCCCTCGGTAGTGCTTTTTGCTAATTCAGTTTTTGATGAACTGTGTTTGGTAAGGATTTTCTTAATATCCTGAGCTGATTGAATATTTAGTTTTTTGTTTTCAATTCCAGCGAGTTTTTGGACATCCGATTTATTGATTTTTGCATCACCTTTCAGAATTGCACTTTTAAGTTCAGGATTGGATTTTCCAATTAAATCGACTCCCTTGGCATATTGGGCATCCCTTCTTACCGTCTTTTCATCCACGTTATACTGGTCGGCTATTATTGTTGCTGTTGACTTTTGGACATTTTGTCCAGAAGTTAAATCCGATCGCTTTCCCTGTTGTTTGTCCGATAAATACCTTAGTCCTCTCAAGTAGCTTTTTTGTTCATTCGTCAGGTTTCTTTTCCCAAGCTGGTTGGCAATCATCCAGTCTTTTGCCTCTTCTCTGGAAGTAAATGATTGCCTGCTTACTTTAAAAGAAAGATTGTTATTTTGAGAAATTTCAAACCTGTTATGTCCATCGAGCAGGATGTTTTCCTCCTCCCAAACAACAAGGGGTTCTCTTACGCCTTCCTTAATAAGATTTTGTTCTAATTGAAACTTCTCTTCCTCTGTAAGTGCTGGGATCAGTTGTTTAAATTCCTGATCAACTTTTATGGTTTCATTGGAAAATGTATCTGATTTACTTAATGCATTCCCAAGTATAGCATCAAACTTTTTCTTCTTTGCCATTTAAAAATTCTTTTGAAAGTGCTAAATAATCTTTTGCTCCATTGCATTCCGGATCGTAGGTAAAGATATCCTGGCCTGTGGAAGAGCTTTCTGGTAAAGCGATATTTTGCCTAATTACGGTTTTAAAAACTTTCCCTTTGTAAGTCCCTTTTACCGAATCAATAATACTTTTACTCAATACCGTATTGTTGGTTTGGGTAAGTAACATGCCAGCTATTTCCAGGTTCGGATTATGATTTTCCTTTAAGCTTTCTACCAGATCAAGTATAGTATTAAGACCCTTTACAGCCAAAAACTGTGATTGAACACAAATAATAATTTCTTTAGCGGCAATCAGACTATTGATTGTCAAAATACCCAAAGAAGGAGGGCAGTCAATAAATATAAAATCATACTTAGAGCTCACTTCTTTAAGAAGTTTCCTCAGTTTAAAATACCCGTTTACATCTGCCTGGAGTTTAATCTCTGCGGTAGTAAGTTCCAGATCAGAGGGAACCAAATCAAAATTTTTATCAATTGTTATGATGGGTAAGGAGGTCTGGTCACAGAGGGAATTGAAAATACTATCTTCCTGTTCCTCTATTCCCAAAGATTGACTTAAGTTTGTCTGAGGATCCATATCTACAAGCAATACCTTCTTTCCGGCAAGTGCCAGAGCCTTTCCCAGGTTTAAGGTAGTTGTGGTTTTTCCTACTCCTCCTTTGTGATTAACTACTGCAATAATTCTGGACATGTTAAGCTTATTAAAATATTAAGCTCGCAATTTAATAGTAATTGATTTTAGTTTTGATGTTTTTGACTAATTTTTTAGGGAATAAAAATTATTATAAAGAGGAACTTTTTCTTAAGGAATGAGGAAGTATTTTGTAGAAACATACGATCATAATATTTCAGTTTTCTGAATTAAAAGTTAACTTTAAAAAACAAATTTGCATAACAATAAAATTAATAAATTGTCCCTCATAAACTAGCCAAATAAATATTGAATTTGCAGGGGTTTTATTTATTTCGGAAAAGCCAGATTCCCATATTTTTTTCAGATCATCGTTTTTAAGGGAAACGAAACTTACCGATGATAAAAGTATTTTCGCTAAGAGTGGTGGGAAAAAATATACTACCTGTTGTGTAACAAAAATAACAATGAAATTACATGGAGAAATCACTAGAATGAGGAGCAAAATTGTTGTGTAAAAAGGCTTAAAATTCAACCGGAATACTCATATTGCATTGTATTAAATGAAAGACCAAAAATATACGATCCTTTATATTGACGATGAAGAAAGCAATTTAAGAGCTTTTCAATCTACATTTATGTGGGATTACCATGTTTTTTTAGCAAAATCAGGAGAGGAAGGCAAAAAAATCCTGAAAGAGAAAGAGGTGGACCTTATTGTGGCCGACCAGAGAATGCCTGGGATGACAGGAGTAGAGTTTTTTAGGGAAATACTCCATGATTATCCTGAAGTAATCAGAATTTTGCTGACTGGCTATAGTGATTTGGAAGCAGTGATTTCCGCTATCAATGAAGGAAAAATATACCATTATTTTACCAAGCCCTGGGACGAGCAGGAACTCAAACGGGCATTTGATGCTGCATTGGAAAATTCCAGGCTGAAAAAAGAAAATGCGTCCTTAATTCAGGATTTAAAAAAAAGAAATGAAGAACTGAACAATTCCTATCACGAGCTGGATATGTTCCTCTACAGAGCAGCACATGACTTTAAGGGGCCATTAGCCAGAATAGAAGGAATTGCAAAACTCGCTGATTTGGAAATCAAAGATGAACAAGCCCTTTTTTACTTTCAAATGATGGGTCAGATTTCTAAAGAAATGGGCACTTTGCTTGAAAAACTCCTCATGATAAATCTGCTTAATTTATCCCAAATTGAAACAAAAAAAATTTCTTTTAGGGAATTTTTTCAGGATTTATTAATCCCTTTTGAAAATGATTTGGAGAAGAATCAAATTCGATTTTCTACAGTATTTACAGGGCAGGAGGATTTCGTCTCAAAACCTGAGTTATTGAAAGTTATTTTGAAAAATTTAATTGAAAATGCTATTCAGTTTAGTTATCCAAATGCGGAAAGGGAATCTTATATTTTATTAAAAACCAGCTGCCGGAATAATAAGTTGGAAATACAGCTGGAAGATAACGGACTAGGGATTCCCCCAGAAAATCTGGAAAAGATTTTTGAGATGTTTTATAGAGGAGCAAAGGAGTCTAAAGGCCATGGACTTGGGCTTTATATTGTAAAAAAAGCAGTGGAAAAATTAAATGGAAAACTTTCAGTTAGTTGTGAACTAAATAAATATACTATATTTAAAATAGAAATTGCTTCAAATGTGAGTAATATTGAAGTAAAATAAACTAAGGACTAAAGTAATTGGACAGAACTAATTGAAATTGAGATTGTCGAGAAACTGATTGATTGTAAATTTAAAAAGTAAACTAACCTGATCATTTTTTTATAGTAAAAAGTAAATGCTTTAAAAATTAGATAGAGGTGAAGGTTTTTTAGGAGGGAACTGGCTTGACCAAATTTATTTTCTGCTCATGTAAGACAAACAACTTTAGTGGCAAAACCAAAAAACTTAAATGGACGATCAACAATATAATATTCTTTATGTGGATGATGAAGAACCTAATTTAAGGGTTTTTCAGAGCGCCTTCATGTGGAATTACAACATCATTACTGCCATTTCCGGAGCCAAAGGATTAGAGATTCTTAAAAAAGAACCAATTGCATTGGTAATTACTGATCAGCGAATGCCAGGGATGACGGGAGTGGAATTTCTTGAAATTGTGGCGAATGAATACCCTGAAACAATCAGGATTTTGCTCACGGGTTATGGTGATTTGGAAGCAATCAGTTATGCCATTAATCAGGGAGGAATTTTCCGGTATATTCCAAAGCCATGGGATGAAAACGAAATGAAACACATCCTTAAAAAGGCTATTGAAATTTATCAGCTTAAGTTAGATAATAAGCAGCTTATCAGTGATTTGAAGAAGGCATTATCTGAAGTAGAAGCATTAAAAGATAAATTGGAAGAAGAGAATTTGTATTTAAGAGAGGAAATTAAACTCAATCACAATTTTGAAGAAATTGTAAGTAATAGCAAAGTTTTCAAGAAAGTCTTATTGCAGGTAGAACAAGTTGCTCCTTCGGATACCACAGTTTTAATTTTAGGTGAAACTGGTACAGGAAAGGAACTATTAGCAAGGGCAGTTCATAATATTAGTAATAGAAGAAATCAGCCTTTAGTGAAGGTGAATTGTGCAGCGTTGCCTGCCAATTTAATTGAAAGCGAATTATTTGGGCATGAAAAAGGGGCTTTTACCGGTGCCATTTCACAGAAAATAGGAAGGTTTGAATTGGCCAATAAGGGAACTATATTTCTGGATGAAATAGGGGAGATGCCATTGGAACTTCAGGCTAAATTACTCAGAGTACTTCAGGAGGGGGAGTTTGAAAGATTGGGAAGTTCTAAAACTACTAAGGTAGATGTAAGAATAATTGCTGCTACAAACAGGAATTTGGAAGAATCTGTTCAAAAGGGGGAATTCAGGTCAGATTTATATTACAGGCTAAATGTATTCCCCATTAAAAACCCACCGCTAAGAGAGCGAAAGGAAGATGTTCCAATCTTAATAAATCATTTTGTTAAAAAATATGCGGCAAAATCCGGAAAGCAAATTGATGTTATTCCGAAAAAAGTAGTGAATAAACTGCAAGATTACGAATGGCCAGGCAATATTAGAGAATTAGAAAATATAATTGAACGTGCAGTGGTGATTAGCCAGGGGAAAAAGCTGGAAATAGGAAACTGGTTTTCCAGTAGCAAATCCCTGGTATCAAATAAGATTGAAACTTTGGAGGATCATGAACGAAAATATATTCTTGAGATATTGAAAACGACTTCCTGGAGGGTAAGTGGAGAGAAAGGTGCTGCTAACCTTTTGGGTATTAATGCAAAAACCCTTCAATCGAGAATGAAAAAATTGGGAATCAAAAGGACTTAAATATCAGCAATTGCTGATATTTAAGCAATTTTAGGCTGTTTTTCATAGTTACCCCTATTACCACACGTAATTTAAACAACTGATTATCAAGAAATTATGATGAATTTTTCATTTAGGATAAAATTGGTATTTCATTTGGTGTAGGTATTCCATATGAAAACACATCTTAAATGATTGAATATATATTGGGCCCAAAAGATTTTGGAGAAAAAGTGGCCGCTAATCCTGAGTTGGTTTTGGTAGAATTTAAAACTTCCTGGTCAGGTAGTAGCCAGATTTTCACCGCGATTCTTGAATCCCTGCAGCCTTCCTACAAAAATCAGGTTCAATTTTATGAGTTAGATATTGAACAAAATCCAAGTTTGGCATTGTACTATGGAATATATCATTTGCCTACTACTCTTATTTTTAAAGAAGGGGAAATTATAGATTATATAGAAGGGCTTTATCCCAAAGCAATAATTGCTGAAAGGATTCAAAAAAGTATAGACAGCAAATTGTCCTCAAAACAGCATTTGGCGGAAGATGAATTGCAAATGGATAATAACACAAGCAACAATTTGAGCTAAGTAATTGTTTAAGGTCTGGAATTAAGAACAATACAACAAGAATTATAATACATTTCAAATAAAACTAAAGGCAAAAAATGCGTCAATTAAAGATTACACAAACTATTACCAACAGAAAGGAAAGTGCATCTTTAGAGAAATATTTTAACGATATTAGTAAAATAGAATTACTGACTGCAGAGGAGGAAGTTGATTTAGCGAAAAGAATTAGAATGGGCGATGATTTAGCTCTTGAGAAACTAACCAGAGCAAACTTAAGATTTGTGGTTTCAGTAGCAAAACAATACCAGAATAAGCATTTGTCTCTAAATGACCTGATTAATGAAGGTAACCTTGGATTGGTAAAAGCTGCTCAAAAATTCGATGAAACCAGAGGATTTAAATTTATCTCCTACGCTGTATGGTGGATTAGACAATCCATAGCGCAGGCCATTGCCGAACACTCAAGAATAGTAAGACTTCCTTTAAACAGGTCAAGTACTTTGAATAAAATAAATAGAGTTTTTTCTGAATTAGAGCAAAGATATGAACGAGAACCAACTCCTGAGGAATTGGCCGAGATCATGGAGGTTGATTTGGGAGAAATAAATAAAACTCTTGCAGCCGGAACCAGACAGGTTTCAGTAGATGCTCCTTTTGGATCTGAAGATACAGGAAGTTTACTAGATGTTTTGGAAGACAAAACAATAAAAAACACTGATGAAGATGTGGCCTATACCAACTCTCTAAAAATTGAGGTAGACAGGGTATTATCTACATTATCACACAGAGAGAAAGCTGTTATTTGTATGGCGTTTGGACTGGGAGGAAATTCAATTCATTCATTAGAACAAATAGGGGAGGAACTTGGCATCACAAGAGAAAGGGTAAGACAAATTAAAGAAAGAGCGATAAAAAGATTGAGATCAAGTTCAAAAAGTCATCTTCTTGCAGAATATTTAGGGTAATATAAGATTTTTGTTAATCACTATTTAAGGCTTTCCACCGATAAGGTTTGAGAGCCTTTTTTCTTTTAAAAAATCGATAATCAGGATATTGAGCAAAATAAGAGAGAATCCATAAAAAGTATCTTCCACTGGAATGGTGATCATTCTTATTCCCAGATTTTCATTATTATTGTACCACACTACCTCCTCTGGAATTGCAAACCCTGTTAATATTCCATTTACAATAAAAAAGGGAATAAGCATCACTAAAAAAGTCCAATAAAAATAACCAAGAGTTTTCTGGTGGTAGATTACTGAGTAAATCAGAATTACAGCGGTTAAAACAAAAGTACTTGAAGTATATAATTTATCAGTATTCAGTATTCCCAGCAAAAAAAAGATTATGATTAAGGAATAGGAAATGATATTAATGCTTTTTTTAGTGTATAATTTATCCGGGAAAAAATATATCAATGAATAATGGGTAAATACACATGCATACGGGATGCAAAAGAAAAATAGCCACTCTTCTAAAGGTAAGCCAAAAATGATCAGGTTGGAGTGATAAGCGGGGTTGAATCCCCAAACTCCAATTTTTGTAAAATAAACGTCCCAGGAAATAAAAATGATCCCCGATATTAATATTGCCGGAAAGAGGTATTTCCAATATTTGAAAAAGGGCATTCTTTTATCAAAGCTACAAAAAAACGGAATTGAAATTGAAGCCAAATTCAGGATAAGGTATAAGGACATACAGGAAAAGACTTTACTTTTTTTGTTGGACAGCAGTTTTTCTAAAATACTTTAGAGGGACAAACAGCATCCCAAAACATTCTCCGTCTTCTTTGGTGATATGTTTATGATGAATTTTGTGAGCCCTTCTAATAGCTTTAAAATAGATATTATTGGAGTTTCTGAGTAGTTTTATTCTTTGGTGAATAAAAATCTCATGAATAAAAAAATAAGCTAAACCATAGACAACTATCCCCATTGCTACATAAAATAGCTCCTCCATAGCAAAGTACTTCCAGCTGACGAAAAGCAAAATACTTGGGGTAGCAAATATTAAGAAGAAAAAATCATTTTTTTCTAATACCTGCTCAGAGTTTTCTTTTACATGGTGGTCTTTGTGAAGTACCCATAAAAAACCATGCATAATGTATTTATGGGCAAACCAAGCCACAAACTCCATAAAAACGAATGTTCCAATAATGATTAATATTCCCATTTTTCTTTTATTGAAGTTTTGTTTGAAAATGAGTTTTTACTTTTGGATAAATAATTTTAAACCAGGCAGTAAAATGGTTACTATTTTCAGAAATTTCCAAATCTAATTCATCAAAATTTACCAATTTCCAGTTTTCCACTTCCTCTTTATTTATTGATGGTAATTCATCAGTAAATCCAAAGAAAACATGATCATATTCGTTTTCGATTAACCCATTTTCAAAGTGAGCAGTATAAGTGAAATCAAAAACATGTTCTAGATGGGTATGCATTCCCATTTCTTCCATCAATCTTCGATTTGCAGCTTCCAGCGTATTTTCCCCCGGAGCTGGATGACTACAGCATGTATTCGTCCATAATCCTCCTGAATGGTATTTATCTTTTGCCCTTTGTTGCAGTAAAAGTTGACCCTTGCTGTTAAAAATAAAGATTGAAAATGCCCTGTGAAGTATACCTTTTTCATGTACTTCCTTCTTGGACATTTCTCCAATCTCATTGTTCTGTTTATCTACGCAAATTACCGATATCCCCGTCATTATCTGTTTTTATTTTCACAATTCATTAAATGTATAAAACCTTCCTTCAAATTTAAATCATTTTAAAATTGGCAATTTTCATTTTGAAATAAGAAAATACCAATATGCTCAATTTTTGGCTATTAGGAATTCTTATTCGGGTTTCAAGAAGGTGCTGTGAGGGTGTGCGCTTTATCTTGTTGAAAAGGTTTTTATAATAGATATAAGCCATATATACTCCAAATCGAGCCTCTTTGGGCAACTGTACAATTCCTGTATAAGCTTCTCTAAAGTCAGCTTCTATTTCGTCCTGAATAATTGACTTTACCTGTGGCGTAAAGTTTCCCACGTCCAGGTTAGGAAAATAAGTTCTGTTCAGACTTTCGTAATCATTTTTAAGATCCCTTAAAAAATTTACTTTTTGGAAAGCAGAACCCAATTTCATAGCCATTGGTTTCAACTTCTTATATTGGTCCGGATTTCCATTTACAAAAACTTTTAAACACATCAAACCTACCACATCGGCCGAACCATAAATATATTCCACATATTTTTCTTTATCATAGATAACCTTGTCCAGATCCATTTTCATGCTTTTTAAAAATGAATCAATGAGTTCATGATCTATTTTGTATTTGATTACGGTAGCTTGAAAACTATTAAGAATAGGATTAAGACTTATTTGATTTCGGATAGATTTATAGGTGTCTTTTTCAAATTCCTCCAATAGTTGTTCTTTATTGTATCCATGAAAAGTATCTACAATTTCATCAGCAAATCTGACAAATCCATAAATACTATAAATGGCATCTCTAATGGAGGGACCTAACATTTTTACAGCAATTGAAAAGGATGTACTATAGGCCTTTGTTACTTTTTTGCTACATGAAAAAGATACATCATCAAAAATTTGTTTCATATATATGGATATTAAATTGTGGAATATTCAAAAAAGGTAGAAATGATAATCATATACTTAAGCAACCTGAAGCTAAAAAAATAAAATTTCAGTTTAATATAATTATAATTTTAGTATTATCACATATGGATTTTTTTTAGTTGGTCATATTAATTTTCTTTCAATTTCTTTTGCGACTATTTCCCCGGAAATAAGTGATGGTGGTACTCCGGGGCCCGGTACAGTAAGTTGTCCGGTAAAATAGAGATTAGGGACCTTTTTACTTTTTATTTTGGGTCTTAAAAAGGCGGTTTGCATCAAAGTGTTTGCAAGGCCATAAGCATTACCTTTAAAGGAATTATAATCTCCAATAAAATCATTTATTGAGTAAGACTTTTTATAGGAAATGTACTTTTTAATTTCCTGGCCAACCAGATTTTCAAGTCTGTCCATTACCAGATCGTAGTACTTTTCCCTCAAATTTTCATTATCTTCAATTCCTGGTGCAACGGGAATTAAAATAATGGCATTCTCTTTCCCTTCCGGAGCCGCCAGTTTATCTGTTTTGCTTGGAAAGCTTGCATAAAATAATGGATCTTCAGGCCATTTAGGATCATCATAAATATCTACCGCATGTTTTTTGAAATCGGCATCAAAAAATAGAGTATGATGTTCTACATTTTTCACTTTAGTATCTATGCCTAAATAGAATAGAAGAGCCGATGGGGCGAGTGTTCTGTTGTTCCAGTATTTTTCTGAATAGCCCCGGAACTTTGGGGGTAATAGTTTCTCGGTGTGGTGGTAGTCAGCTCCAGAAACGGTTATATCTGCTTCGTGAAGTTTTCCATTTACTACAATACCTTTGGCCAGATTATTTTCAACAACAATTTCTTCCACATTCGAATTGTAGAGAAACTCAACTCCTAATTCTTTGGCCAATTCAACCATGGATTTTACCACCTCAAACATTCCTCCTTCAGGGTACCAAGTGCCGAGCTTTAGGTCAGCATAATTCATGAAGTTGTAGAATGCAGGTGTATTTTCAGGTTTCGCTCCAAGGAATAGAACAGGAAATTCTAGCATTTGAACTAAATAAGGATGCTTCAAATGTCCTTTAATTTGCTGACTGATAGATTTGAGGAATAAATTTAATTTCAATAAGGTTTCCTTTGTTACCAGTTCCAGTGGAGAATTTCCTGGTCTGTAAACTAAATCCTTAATGGCTAAATTGTAATTATACTCTGCTTCATTTAGAAAAGCTTCCAGCTTTTTTGAACTGCCTTTTTCCAAAGAATCGAACAAACTATAAAGGTCAGTTAAACTGGCAGGAATGGTATATTTATCTTCCCGGGAAAAATAAACCATATAACCAGGGTCTAATCTGATTAATTTGTAATATTCTTCCACACTTTTACCAAACGAATTGAAAAACCTCTCGAAAACATCAGGCATCCAATACCAGGTTGGTCCCATATCGAAAGTAAAACCGTCCTCCTTTAATTGTCTGGCTCTGCCACCCGGGGAATCATTTTTCTCAAATATTTTCACCTCAAAGCCGGATTTTGCCAGATGACAGGCTACACTTAGGGAAGAAAATCCTGACCCAATTACATTTATTTTTTTTTTCAACTCTAAAATTTTTTGGGGATCTTACTTAATTTCTAATTTTAGTGATTTTGCTTCAGAAAGTTAAAATTTTGCATATTAAAATTACAGCAGACCACTGTGCTTTTTAATCTTCCAAAATTTACTTTAAAGCTTAAATTCACTTTATTGCATTAACCTGGCTGAATCGAAATTGTTTGTAGGATTAGATTAATTCAAGAATATTTTTCACATTTGGGATTAAGGTGAATTTTGACGATGGTTTTTCTATGGTTGGATCATCTAATTTTTTTCCGGCAATCAAAAAGTTACAACCGACATTTAAAAACAATTTATCCAGGTCATTTAAATATTCTTGTAAATTTTCCTGCATAGGATGAGTAGTGAAAAAAGATATAAAGGTTAATTTCTCACCGTAATCTTTAAAAGCCTCTAAGTCTTCAATGGGTACGCTTTGTCCAATATATATTGATTTGAAACCCTTTTTTATAATCATATAATGAATAAAAAGCAGACCCAATTCGTGGATTTCATTGTCAGGAAGGTATAAAACGTAAATCTTGTCGTTTCTTAATTCATTTCCAAACTGAACCCGTTCAATATTTGCATATATTTTTTGTTTGATCAGGTTACTAATAAAATGCTCGTGAGCTGGACAAATAGTATTTATTTGCCATAATAAGCCAATTTCAAATAGTAATGGGATAAAAATTTCCACAAAAACATTTGAAAATGAATCCTCGGCAATTAACTTATTGTAGGTAGTATCAAAAAGAAGATGGTCAAAAGTCAACATGGACAATTTGAGGTAATTGAGATATTGTTCTTTTGAATTCTTTTTTAAAATGAGTTCTTTGATCAGCTCATTGATTTCTACCTCATTTAATTTTGAAAGCTTGGAAATTTTGAAACCATTATTATAGAGTATAGTGACATTTAATAATTTCCTTAAATTTTCAATATTATAAAATCGAATGTTAGAGTCAGTCCGTTCGGGTGACAATAAATTATATCTTTTCTCCCAAATTCTAATGGTATGGGATTTAATGCCGCTTAAATTTTCAAGATCTTTTATGTTGAAAATTGATTTAACGTATTCCAAGGCAATAGAATTTTGTTTAACTTTATACAATTATAATTAAACAAACTGTAATATCCTTATTTTTGTTTTTATCAATGCCGATTAATTTAAATTTATTTTCCTGATATATCAGGAAAATTTGGAAACAATAATTTTTGTAAAGAATAAATTAAAGGTCATTAAGGATTCAATAGGATATGCACTATATTTGTCGGGTCCTCAACAAGTTCTTTTCTGGATGTTTCGGGTTTGTAATCTCGAAACTCTAATTTCCATAAGAATATTCTACCGTACTAATCAAAATTAATTTATTATTGGTAATAGTATTAACCAATACTACAAATTCCATTGATTCGAATTTCAAAGTGCTTCAATGGTACGAATTATTTGCTTTCCAAAAATACTGCTTTAAACAAAAGAATTTCGGGAGAATGCTATGGTCCTCCCATTGATTATACCAGCTGTATATAAACTACCTTGATGAATGGAAAAGTTGTATGATAGTAATTATCAGGAAATAATATTTTCTGCTGATCAGTCATTAATTGAAATTAATTGGAGATTGGAAAGTGAAGACATGTCATTGTATGACTTTAGGAAAGAGATGTTGAAACTGTTTAGGCTACTTCGCAAAATTGCCCCTAAAAAAATCTTATGGAATACCAAAGAGTTAAAATTTATTCTGGCCCCAGAAGTGCAAACCTGGATCAATCATAAATTAGGGTTAATTCCTCAAGTCCAGCATTCAAAAGCGGCACTAATTAATAGCGAGTATATATTTACACTTGTTTCTTTGGAGCAATTGCTTGATGAAATGGAGAATTTATATACAAGCCAAGATTATAAGCCAAAAGTTTTTAAAAGTAAAGACGCTGCAATTTCATGGCTAAGCATGGATTAATTCGGATGAAATATAGGAAATTGCTGATATTTAAGCAATAAAATATTAAATTCAAGCATGATGGTTTTAAAATTATAAAAAATATTAGACTGATAATCAATAAGTTATAATTTTTTTTTCATCATTTTTAATTTTGGTATCTATTTTGGATAATTGTTTAGCAACTCAACTAGCAAAATCCATTAAAGTATGGAAATAACAAAAGAACAAACAAATTTATTTTATGATGAAATTTCAGATTGCATCATAGATAAGTGGAGCGAGGCGAATGAAAATGAATCAGCAAAAATTCAATTAGAAGAATCAATTGAGTTTGCAAAAGAGTTGTCAGGAAGTGAGGATTGCTATAAGTGGTTGGTGGATTTATCAGATCTCAAACCAGGTAAGAATAATTCTGATGGATGGGTTTACATCGACTTAATTCCAAGATTAATAAACTCAGGATATACCAGTATAGCAATAGTGAAGGATGATTATGATTGTTTAAATGATCGGGAATTAATAGATGTAATCAAGATCGGTCAGTTTAAAATTGGACAATTCAGAAATTTTGAAAAAGGAAAAAATTGGTTAATTGGACAATAAGTGTTCTGAAAACTAACATTAGCAGATAGACTCAGCCAGCTATGAATAACAACGTGCCATATTTGATAATTCTTTTGGGCATAGGACAAATGATAATGGCACGTTTTTTTGAAGATTTGAAGGTTTTTTTAAACCGCTAAAGATATATAAGATTAGTTTTTTGGTTAGTTAGTAGTTCGGTAGGCTAGGCATCTTTGTGCTTAGCCTACTTTGTTTTACAAGAAATAGTTTTGCATGAAGGCTGAATTTACCTACTTTACAGGATAGATTTATGCACAGTCTGATTTTATAAACAATTTGTTGATTTTGGGTCTTAAGTAAATTAAGGTTATTTTGCCGGTTCAAAATTCTAACAAATAATTTAACCATGAAAAAATTTAATTTAACCCTATTCATTTTTAGCTTCATTCTATTTTTAATATCGTGTGATAAAAAAGCTTCAGATAATGAAGGAGGTGATGAATCCCAATCAGAAACAACCTCCCCGGTTTCTTGTACATATAGCTATTTAAAAGATTCTACAACTGTGGAATGGACCGCCTTTAAACTAACCGAGAAAGTTGGAGTAGGAGGGAAGTTCGATGAATTTAAGGTACTTAGTGCAAAGGAATCTGGTTCTCCAAAAGAATTATTAAATGGCTTAGAATTTAGTATTGAAACTGGAAGTGTAAACACAGAAAATCCAATTAGAGATCAAAAAATAGTAGAAAGCTTTTTTGGTACATTGACCAATACAGGTATGATTACCGGGAAAGTTGCTGCTCTGGAAGGCGATGATAATTCAGGGAAGGCCACAGTAAATTTAACACTTAATGAAATTGAAAAAGTAGTTGAATTGGCTTATGCTGTCAAAGGAGAACAGGTTTATTTAGAAGGGGAAATAAATGTAGGTGATTGGGATGGAATGGCTGCTATCGATGCTTTAAATAAAGTTTGTCTGGCTGGTCATACTGGTACTGATGGGGTGAGTAAGCTTTGGCCTGATGTGGAACTCAATATATCCTCGAAATTAGTAAAAAATTGCCCTAATTAATATTTGAAATGTAAGACTTATTTGACTTGCTTTTTCTGCCTTTTAATGAAAAAGTAAGTCAAATTTTTTTTGAAGTTGTCTAAAGTATAACCTCTCTAATGTGAAAGGTAGCATATTGTTCTATGCTGCTTCGATTTTTTCTCAAATAATCTCCATTATTCTATGGTGTAACCAATCCGCCTCAAAACTGGATCGCCTAAAACAAAATCTATTCATGCTTATTAAGAAATCCTTTGCTTTAGACAACTTCTTTGTATAAAAATTCCCACCAGTTTAAATTATCCCAATAATTCTGGAATAAAGCTCAGTAAAATATCTTATCAATATCACCCTCAATTTGACTCCTGGTTTGGTTGGCTGATAATTTCATTTAGAAAAGCAATTCTTTCTCTTTCAATCATTTTTTTGAAAGGCTAATCCTTGTTCTCTGCATTCCTACTTCCTTGTTGGGTAAATCATAGTATTTCTTTATTTTATTCAGGGCCATAAATCTGAATTACAGAAAACAAAAAGCAGGAATTAATGAGACCTGATGAATTTAAGTACCATCTTATTTGGTTTTATTTCTTAAATTAAAAATGTAGCATCTTATATTTAAAACCTAAATCGAACTTGGTTGAAATTTTAATTTATTCCAATAAATAATGATAAGAAGAAATTTTATAAAGGGAGTTTCATTGGCAGGGCTTGGTAATTTTCTCCCAAAAATAGGGAACGGACAAAATTCAGATTCCAAAGCAAAAGAGGACCGTGAGTTTTGGGTCACTACTACAGAAAGAATTTCCAGACCAGTTTTGGAGGCGTTGAGTCAGGGCAAACTCAAAGCGTTGATGCCGGTAGAGGCAAAGGAAGGGCACCGAACAAATAGGGGAGAAGTTACCTATCTGGAAGCTTTCGGAAGATTATTGGCGGGTGTTGCACCATGGCTGGAGCGTGGTGAAGGAACTGATGCTGAAGGGAAATTAAGAAAAGAATTTATTGATTTAACTTTAAAATCCCTTGGTCACGCAGTTAATCCCAAATCCCCGGATTTTATGAATTTTACAAAAGGAGGACAACCTGTAGTAGATGCAGCATTTTTATGTCATGGATTGTTGAGGGCTCCTCAGCAACTTTTAGGAAAATTGGAGGAAGCGGACAAAATCAATTTAATAAATGCCTTAAAATCCAGTCGGGTAATCACACCTTATTATAATAATTGGCTTTTGTTTAGTGCGATGGTGGAAGCCTGCTTGTTGGAAATTACCGGAGAGTGTGATATGATGAGAGTTGACTATGCGGTAAAAAAGCATCTTGAATGGTATTTGGGAGATGGTGTATATGGTGACGGAGAAGAATTCCATTGGGATTACTATAATAGTTATGTAATTCAACCCATGTTGTTAGATATTCTGTTTATTTTGAATAAACATGAAAAAAGGAATGGAGATAAATATGATTTGGTATTAAAAAGGGCAATCCGATATGCAGCCATTCAGGAAAGATTGATTTCCCCGGAAGGGACTTTTCCTCCCATAGGGAGATCACTACCGTATAGATTTGGTGCTTTTCAGGTATTGGCCCAAATGGCTTTAATGAAAAAACTACCTGAGGGTGTCTCTCCAGCACAAGTCCGATGTGGTTTAACGGCTGTAATAAAAAGGATGATTGAAGCCAATGGAACTTTTGATAATAAAGGATGGCTTACTATAGGCTTTTGCGGACATCAGCCAGATATTGCTGAAACCTATCTCTCCACCGGGAGTATGTACCTGTGTTCGGTAGGTTTGCTGCCATTAGGGTTACAACCAAATGATGAATTTTGGACTTCACCTGCAAAGGATTGGACGGCAAAAAAAATCTGGTCGGGGGAGAATCTACCCAATGACAAAGCCTTGAAATAATTCGGGTTAATGGAGATACCCCAAAAAGGATTTTAACTTTTAAGGGTATCTTCTTTTTACTCAAAAAATTCCACAGGAATAACGGAATAATACTCATCCCCGGGCACTATCCATTGAAGAGATAATGTTTCCTCTCCTTTGCTACTTAGATATTTCAATGAAAAATCATGACTGCCTTGGGTAAGGTCCAGCACAATTTCCTGATCTTCCTCACTATCTGAAATGACTACCCGGTTATTGATACTTAATTCTCCTTTTCCCGATTTTTCCATCTTAAAAAAGTATTTTCCCACCTTCTCTATTTTCAATTTTCCTTTGGCAATCAGGTAAAAAGATTCCGAAATGGGTGAGAATACTGATTTTCCTTTAAAATGGATTTGGGGAACAAAGAGCTCATCCAGTGGCGAAACACTTTCTGCTATTTCAGGAAGACTACTGGAAAAGTTATGATTTTCGGGTGAATAAAATCGAAATGATATCCCTTTTTCAATAGGTTTGTCCTTTAAATCCTGGATTGATAAACCAGGGATTTGTGTGATTTTTAATACTTCTTCCGAATCCAGAGAGAGAATCCATCTTACAATTTTGGAAGCATCGCGGCTTTTTAAAAATGGGTGTTTGCTCATTTGTGCTCCTCCCCAAATGCCACCTCCACCATTTATAATTTTGTCGGAAAGATTCTTGATATTTTCATTATTCGTTTCATATCGTTTTGCTATTTCATTATAAGGCGGGCCAACCGTTTTATCCTGAATATTATGACAATTCAGGCAATCATCATTTCGAATAATGGACAAAGCATTTTTCTGACTCTTTTTTTTTTGCTGATTTACTTGTTGTTCGCCAGAGTTCCCACAACTAAAAAAAACTCCAAACCCGGCAATTATCCCGGTTTGAAAAATAATTTTCTTCCAATTACACATAAAAAAACGCTAATCAATAATTTTTTCTGAGACTAATTACCCCATTGACACCGATTATCCTAGGCAATCAATAGAGACAAATTTCTAGTAAAGCCAATATCATATTATTGACAGATAGCGAATGATAGTTTACTTTGAGTTGAGCGTAAAGATAATGGGAATAATACCTAAAACAATACCTGCTCCTTTGATAATTAATCCCCAGTTTCCTTCAGGAGAAATAATAAAACAAAATAAAAAAATCATCAAGCCTGTGAGGAGGGGAAGAAATAAACTTTTCCAGCGTGATTTTTCCATTTTTTGGTTGGTTGTAGGTACAATACTAATGGCACTGTAACCGGTAATCAATCCCGAATATTGGGGAATTTTGAAATATTGTATACTTAAATTATCTTTTCAACATCTTTATAAGAATTCAAGTTCTGAAAAGCCTTATTTGATTAGAATGGGGGTGGAAGTCAACAAAGATTTTATTTTAAATTTAATTCCTAAGGGATGGAACTCAATAACTGCGGATCAAATTTTCTACTAATTACTAATCACTAATCATTCATCCAAACAGGTTTTAGTTTTGGTTTATGCTGTTTTCCCAAAATATCTCCATATAATTCGGGTCTTCTGGCATTTCGGTAACGGTAGCCACCGGCAAGTTTTAATTTCTCTGGTGTGACAACTGCCAGGCAGATGTCATTATCAAAACTTTTTATTTCAGAAAGGATTTCCCCATAAGGATCGAGAATCATGGAATTACCATTTTTCAAATGTTCTCCATCGTAGCCAATCGGGTTGGAAAAAACATAATAAACCCCATTATCATAAGCTCTGGCAGGAAGCCACCTAAGTAACCATTGCCGGCCTTTAGGACCGTCAAATTCCATTCTTAATGGAACAGGATCTATATCCCTTTTTTGCCAAAGTTCATTGGATACATAGCCTCTTCCTGGCATGGCTGAAGGTGTACATCCGGTTACATGAGGGGCAAAAATAATATCAGCACCCAAAAGTGTGGTAGCCCTTACATTTTCAATTACATTGTTGTCATAGCATATGAGAATACCACATTTCCAACCCAGTAAATCAAAAGTTACATATTCATTTCCCGGGGACATATACTTGCTTATAAAAGGATGGAGTTTCCTGTATTTTGCTTTCAATCCGGTTTCATCCACACATATATAGGTGTTGTAAATTTCATCACCCTCTTTTTCCACAAGTCCTGCAAGTATCGGTATCTTATATTTTTTGGAAAGTTGAATCAGGGTTTGTGTACTTGGTCCTTCTGGTATTGGTTCAGCATAATCCAGGACCTCCTCCTTTGACAAATCCTTAAAAAATGTATAAGCCGTAATACTCATTTCGTGAAAACTAACCAGGTCTGCACCCTTTGCTTTTGCACTTGCTGTTAAGTTTTCAATTACCGAAAGGTTATAAACTTTATCGCCATCTTTTGGCTCGAATTGAGCTGTTGCTATTTTTAAAGGTTTCATCTTTTGAACTAAATTAAAAAGAGGATAGGGGAGTACTCTCCATCCATTCAATCATAAAATAAACTGGGTAAAAACAAGGAAATTTCAGGAATATAGGTTACCAATAACAGAATTAAGAAGCTAACCAAAAGGAAGGGCATGCCAGCCGTACTTACTTTTCCAATAGAAATTTTTCCTATACTTGACGCCACAAACAAACAAACACCAACCGGTGGAGTGGTTAATCCAATTATCAGGTTTAAAACAGCTATTACAGAAAACTGGACCGGATCAACTCCTACGCCAACTGCTACTTTGAGTAGAATTGGGAAAAGAATTAACAAGGCAGCTACAGTTTCCATAAATGTTCCGACCACAATAAGGATTAAATTAATCAGCAATAAAATAAGGATTTTGTTTTGGGTAATATCCAGCAGACCAGCTGCTATTTGCTGGGGAATTCGTTCGGTAATTAATATCCAGCCAAATAAATTGGCAAAGCCAACCAGTACCATTAGCGAAGCGGAAGTTTTTAAGGAATCGATAATGATAACAGGAAGTCTTTTCCAGGTAAGTTTTTTATAAACAAACATGCCTACCAATATGGCATATATTACCGCAATAATGGAGGCTTCTGTGGGTGTAAATATCCCTCCTATTATGCCAAAAAGGATAATTAAAGTCATGAGTAATGCCCAGAAAGTTTCCAGAAAACCCTGAGAAATTTGTTTAAAAGAGCTTTTAGGTAACTTTGGATATTTCTCTTTTACAGAAATGACATAGGCTGTAATCATCAAACCAATACCCAGTAAAAAACCAGGTACAGCACCCGCTACGAATAGTTTTCCAACAGAAAGTCCGGTTAAGGTTCCGGCAATAATCATGGGAACACTTGGTGGAATAATTGGACCAACTGTAGAAGAGGAAGCTGTTACTGCACAGGAAAAACCTGTTTTATATCCTTCTTTATTCATGGCGGGAATCATAATTGAACCTATACTGGCTGTATCGGCTACCGCTGTTCCTGAAATTCCTGCGAATAACATGGAAGAACCAATGTTTGCCATAGCCAGTCCCCCTCTCACATGCCCAACCAGATGATTACAGAAAGCAATAATTTTCTCGGTAAGTCCGCCACTATTCATGATATTACCTGCCAGAATAAATCCCGGGACACTAAGTAACACAAAAACATCAATTCCCGAATACATTTTAAGCGGGACAATCAATAAGGGAATATCGGATACGAGAATATAACCCATACAGGATAAACCCAGTGCAATAGCTATAGGGATTCGAATGATAAGGGCTATTATAAATATGGAAACGAGTAGAAATATCATAATTTTTTAAATGCTTTCAATAATTGTAAAAAGGAAAAGTACGCCATGAATAAACCTAAAATGACCATACTAATAAAGGGAATAGCCATACTTATTCCCAAACTTGGTGAAGTCTCTACACTTCCTAATTGTATAAAGAAAATGGAATAAATCAGAAAAATAGTAAACAGTGCAAAGTTTAAAAGGCTGATGCCTACATTAAGTAAAGTTTTTACTTTGTCTGGAAATTTGTCGTAAAATACATCCAGTGCTACAAAGTAATGATCTTTTAGGGCCAGCCCGGCTCCAAAGCTGATGGCAAATATGAAAAAAACACGGGAAGCTTCCTCTGTCCATGAAGGAGCACTTTCCAGGGCAAAACGGGCAAATATTTGCACACAGACCATTCCAATTAGCCCGGTTGTACTAATCAAAGTCCCGTACTTCAGGAACCTTGATATTCCCTTATTAAGATGATTTACCATAGTTTATTTAAGTTCTTTTATTTTGGTGTAAAGTTTCTGCATGTCTGGGGATAGACTTTGGTAAACTGCCGGGGCTGCTTTTTCCTGAAATGCTGCTTTGTCCACTTCGATGAATTCCATGCCTTTTTCCTCAATTAATTTTTTAAAAGTAGATTCCCTTTCTAAAAAAAGCTGATGTTCGTAATCCTGCATTTCTTTGGCACATTCAAGAAATAGCTTTTGCAATTCGGGGGAAAGTTGTTGGAATTGCTTTTCTCCTACCATAATGTATCCCCAACTCATGAGGTGTTCGGTTTGATTGAGGTATTTTTGCACCTCAAAAAAACTTGAGGTGTAGATCATGGCTAATGGGTTTTCCTGAGCTTCAATAGCCCCTTGTTGCAGGGAAGTAAAAACTTCAGAAAAGGCCATTGGAGTGGGTTTGGCCCCAGAGGCTTCCCATGCGGAAACATAAGAAGGGACATTTGGAACCCTAAGAATGATGCCATTCAAATCATCCGGGTGTCGGATAGGGCGATTGGTAGTAAGGTATCTTGGCCCACGGACAAAATAGGCAACAGGTCGCAAACCGGTTTCTTTCAGTAACTTATCTTCGATATATTCCCCAATATCACCTTCCGTGACCTTGAGCATGTGGTCATCATCTCTAAAAAGGTAGGGCAAATCTGAGAAACATGCCACTTCAGACCAATTCTGGAGCGTGCCTCCCGTAATGGTCATGTCTACAATTCCTGCTTTAATGCTGCGAATAATTTCTACTTCTTTTCCCAATTGCTCACTGGGAAATACCTGCACATCAATCTCACCATTTGATCGTTCTTTTAAAATTTCAGAGAAATGCAGGAACGCTTTATGCCAGGTATGTTCTTCATTGGCCACATGGCCTATTCGAAATATATATTTGGCTTTCTTTTCTTTTTGCTGGCAATTGGATAGAAAAGACAGGCAAACAATTAACAATAATACCTTCCTCACAATTAGTTATTTTTCATTTTCAATTTTGAAATAGCAAGTTAAAACGGACCTTCAATAAAATTTAAAAGCAAATTTATCTACAGTCATGTGCATAAAAAAAATTCGATCAATTTGACATTGATAATCCGTATGTGAATCTAATTATATGCCTCAAAAATGGGTGTTAGTCGTACTAATACTTCGATCACTAAATTATTCCTCAATGATAAACTTTTGTACCCTCCAATTCAATACTTCTGTAACATATAAATCATTGTTTTTGCCTACTGCAATACCATGAGCAGCTCGAAACTGTCCCTGTTCATTTCCAGGGCCTTTATTAAAAGTAGCCAAAACATTTCCCTTGGTATCCAATTTTAATACGCGTTCTGCATCACCATCCGACATATAAATTTCGTCATTTGGTGTAATGGTAAGCCCCCAGGGTTTTCCAACTACATCGCTGTTCCAGCTGGATTTAAAATTTCCTTCCTTCGAAAACACCTGGATTCGGCTGTTGTGACGATCTGCCACAAAAATATCTCCTTTAGAATCAATTACAATATTATGTGGATTATTAAACTGGCCTGATTTTTCTCCAAATTCACCCCAAGCCCTGATAAACTTTCCGTTTTTATCCAACTGGACTATTCTTGAATTCCCATATCCATCGGCAATATACAAATCATCATTACTGCCAAAAGCTATATCTGCTGGTTTAAAAAATAAAACCATATGTCGGGTGCTATCATATTGTCCACTTGTTCCATAATTTCCCAAAACCATTTGTAGTTTTCCTTCAGGATCAAATTTCAGAACAGTGTGGGCATCCAAATCTGTGGTCCAGATATTATCATCCTTATCAATTCTCAGTCCATGTGGCGCCATGAACAATCCCTTACCAATCGATCTTATATAATTTCCCTTGGTATCAAATTCCATTAACTGATAAGTCCCTTTATTAAATACAAAGATGTGTCCCTTTGAATTAGTGGCCACTCCTGTAACTGAAAGGAAATTTCCATCCACAGGGTTTTTAAAAAAATCGGGTACTGATTTTAATTTTAAATCCTGTGCATGGAGGAAGCTTAAGGAAAAAATAAAGACGAAAGGTACCAGAAATTTTTTCATGAGTTTGTTTATTAAAAAATCAGAAACAATTAAGTTCCACTGATTGTCACCAAAAATAAGGTGATGATAATCAAAAAAATTTAATTAGTGAATCCTAAAATTAATAATTTCCAATTAATTGACCCTAAACCACCAGAAATTTATATTGAATATGAGTCAATAGGCATTTCTGAATTTCCATGTAAAGAATTAATTCCTATTGTCAGTCGAAATCTGCTTTTAGAAGCCTGCATGACCTGTAAACTTTCATCTACAGCAATCAATATTTTTCCCATGGAATGGGTCCTATTTACAATTTTAAATTTTTTATAGCTTCAAAGTTTTCCAGGTATTTCTGATAGGCTTCTTCAGAGTTTATCACAAGCATTACCTCAAAGTTTTTTCTTAGCGAACGTTTGGTCAGGTTCTGGGAACCTGTGAGGACGTAATACTTCATTTCTCCTTTTTCCCTAAATTTTATCAGGAAATATCGGGTATGCATCTTTGCTGTTTTTTTCCCGAGTAATTCAATATTATCACTAATTCCCTTGATGAGTTCCTTGGTTTCATCATCGTTTTCCTTGCTGGTGATAATATCGATCTTGGCTCCCTGATCACTAAGTTCATTAAGTTTATCGATTACATCATCCCTTTTTTCATCCCATTTCGAAACTGCAATTTTGATATCAGCTTCGGAAGGATTTTCAATTAAATCCAGCATATTGATCACATGATCTTTTCCATATTTTTTACCATTTTTCCGTTTGGGAAAGAACCCGGCATAAATCGTTTTTGCCGGATTATGCACTGTAAAATAATTAAATTCATTCAGCTTATTAGCCTTCCCCAGTTTTTCCATTATTTTCCAATAAGTGAGATAACCTTCGTAGATAGCGGCATCCTCAAAAATGATCAAATCCTGAAGTCTTTCATCACTTACTTTAGCAAAATTGGAAGAAGTTTGCAAAACCACATTGCTCACAGGGCCATTTTTTCCGTTTACCATGGAGCAGATTATAAACTTGTTATGAATAATTGCCTTTCCTGAAATATTGTTATCAAACTGATAAAAGCGGGTCAGTTTTCTATTAAAATATTCATAAAGATCTTTGTTGTCTTCATGACTCGTTTCTCCATAATCCACAATAATGTGAACTTTTACCCCTCTTTTTTGAGCTTCGAGTAAGGCTTCTTTTATTCTTTTAGAACTTAATTTGAAAACAGATAAATGGATGGACGCTCCTTCCGGGACCGCATTAATGAGTTTTTCAATATGTTTAAAAACAGTTTTATCATTTTCCTCTTCATGAATTTTCTGTGGATCGGTAAAGGTGATTAGTGGAAGTGAAAAATCAAGTGAATGATTTGCTTTCTGGCCATACATTGGAATAGAAATGCAGAACAGGAAAGCAAAAAGGAAAACTTTATAGGTATTGAATTTCATTTTAATCATTACTTTTAAGCATGATGTCCTTTAGAGAAGTTGTTTAAAGTTATTTTTTTGATTGTTAATAGCCTATTTAAAACACCTTACAACTTCAATCTGAAACTTAAAGCTAAAAAATTCATTGGATTGGTACATTCCCTTACTGTTATTTTTTGCCGGATTTGCTGCAGGAATTGTAAATACCCTGGCTGGCAGTGGAACGGTATTTACACTGGCAGCCCTGCTTTTATTAGGTATTCCTTCCAATATTGCCAATTGTACGAATAGGGTAGGGGTGCTATTTCAAAATCTCGTTGGAATGGCCACTTTTATAAAGTATGACCAGTTCTCCCTGAAAGGCAGCAAAAAAAGATTTTTATTCGCAACTCTGTTTGGTGCCTTGGTGGGTGCTATTCTTGCAGTGGAAGTTTCTTCTGGTTTGTTGGATAAAATTATTGGGGTGGTAATGGTATTTTTGTTATTTGTGGTCCTTACAGATCCAAAAAGGCGGTTATTGGCAAAAGGCATAAATCTTTCCTCAGGAAATTTATTCAGAGACAGTATCATTTTTTTCCTGATAGGCCTCTACGGTGGTTTTATACAGGTTGGGATCGGCATTTTCGTTTTAGTCGCCTTGTCTATTTTTTCGGAAATGGATTTGATAAAGGCCAATGCATTCAAGCTTTTTATTATTTTATTATATACCATTCCCACATTGGCTTACATGATTTATCAGGGGAAAGTGATCTGGATTCCTGCAATTTTACTTACCGTTGGGCAGGTGGTTGGTGCTTATTGTGCAGGAAGGTTTGCCAGCAAAAATAAAAATGCGGAAAAATGGGTAAAGTATCTTTTGATAATTATGATAATTGCCACTATTATTAAAACGATATTTTTCTAGCATTTACAAATACAATTAAATATGTCAAAAATTACTAAGCATAAGATTAAATTTTTTGGGAATTATATAATGCTGGGCTTTGTCTTTACCATCGTCTTTATCATTCCTGTAATTGTCATCGAACACCAGGCCTTGCTATTTAATATCATTTTTTCCCTAATTTTTGTGGTGTCGGCTTTTTCCATGTTTAAAAATGCCACGAAAATTAAGTGGCTGGCATTTACAGCAGTGGTTACCGAGTGGATAGCTGTGATTTATAACCTGAATGAGCTGGAAATTTTATCCAAAGCAGTAAATATTTTGTTTTTCTCCTTTATGGTTTTCAATTACATTCTGCAAATTGCGCAGAGTAAAAAAGTGACAGGTACTGTAATAGTAGAATCAATAAATGGGTATTTGATGTTGGGAATGGTATTTTCTATTTTTATAGCTACTGTTTCAGTATTAGATCCAGGGGCATTTAACTTTCCAAAAGGAGAGCCAACCCTGGGCGATTGTTTTTACTTTGGTTTCGTCACTTTATCTACCCTTGGTTATGGGGATATCCTGCCGGTTTCTCCCTTTGCCAGGTCATTTTCTACCCTCACCAGTGTCACAGGTCAGATTTATGTGGCGATAATAATGGCAATGCTTGTAGGAAAATATACCAGTAATCGCGATGTTGATTTGGAAAAATGAAAACTAACCCTTCAAAAAACAATGGTACTTTAGAATGAAAATGTTGTTCTATTTTGAATACTTAAGGTATCCGGGAAGAATTTAAGCACCCGTGCTCCACACCGGGTGCTCCACACCGGGAACTATTATTTCCGAGAAATAGTAATCTCTCTATCAGTCTTTTATGGCAAAATAATAAACGGTTAATTTTGAATTACTACTTTTTATGCATTTATAATTTCGTCACTACAAGTTGCTGAGTTTCTCCAGCCTTAAGGATAACCTTAATAGCATTATCTTTAAGTCCGCCTAATAATTGTTCCGAAGTGTTATTGGATAAATTGGTGATTTGATATTTGGCATTTTCTTCTACTACAAACCATTCGGGAAATTGATTGATTCTTGGCCAGTCCATCGGCATTTTCATATTATTTTTATGTCTTGGGGTATCGAACAAAACTTTCCCCTCCCAATTGATATCTGAAGATATTTGTACATAAAGGGAATCCCCGGATTGTTGGGCAGCAAGGTTAACGCCTTCATTCCAGGGTTGAACCGCTAATCCTTTTGATTTCCACAAACAATACATAATCGTAGTTCTGGCAAAATTACCATCTCCATGCCAGCCTTCAATAATTCCTGATGGCTGTTGTTTGCCCCACATAATCTGGGTTTCACTGTCTATCCAGCTGGCCACACTTTCATCGGGAATCCGATTGTATAAATTGAGGGCACTTTCTATGGCATCGGCATAGCCATCACTACTGCCATGTTCCCAATCAAAATTTTTGTAATTATCCAAATGTGCAAAAACTTTAAGCACAGCATCTTTATAAGCTTCTTTTTTATCAAGCAGATAAATTGTATAAAATCCATTTAGGGTATAGCCCCAGGTATCTGCCACCCCATCCCATAGCACTTCTCCAGTTTGTGGATTAATTGCATTATAAAATAAACCATCTTCATTTCTACCTTTAGCCAGGATATCATCCAGCATAGTATAAAGTGGTTCCTTGTAAATGTCCTTTTTTTCTGGACGGGCAAAGTGCATAGTAGCGTATATTTCACAAAGTCCTGAAATTAACTCACATCCATGATCTCTCAGCCTGAGCCTTTCAAAATTTTTAGTAGGATGATTTTCTCCGAGTAAGTAATAGTCAGCAATTTTTTCTGCCCAGTTTAAATATTTTTCTTTTCCCGTCATCCAGTAGATTCTGGAAAGAATTTGTAGCAATTCTCCATTGATTTCCGGCAAACCATCCCCAAAAGATTCACCATCTGATCCTCTTTGCACCACTTCTGCCTGAATTTGAAATTCATCCAGAATATTAATCATTCTCTCCGACCAGGGGCTGGTTCCCAGCCATTCAGTGAGTGGCAATAAGCCATCTTTCACATATTCAGAGCTTCCAAACAAAATGGCGAAAGTATCCAATTCTTCCTGATCGAACCCATTTTTTTCGAAATTGTAAGTATCGGGAAGTGCGCCAATTCTGGAAGTTATTTCGGTTTCTTTTTCCAAAATGTCCATCATTTTCCCATTAAATAATTCCTGGCTGGTAAAAGCAGATGTCAATACCATGAAGGGATAATTATCTGCCGCTGCATCTTTCGCATTCCAGATATTTTTGTTTTTTTGGAGGTTTCTGGGAATTAGGCCTGTTTCAGGATCAGTTTCTTTGAGCCACGCATGGACAAACTTCAAACTTTTTTGAAAACCCTGATTAGCCAGTTTCGCATCTTTGGAAAGTGATTCTTTCAGTGCAGGTGAAAATGATTTCTTTTCACAGGAAAATAAAAATACGGTAAAAATGATTAGGGGGAAGTAAAGTTTTTTCATTTTCAAATATTAGAGTAGTTTAGTTAATAAGGCTATCTTAAAGACAAAACTAAGCAAAGCGTTAGGTTTTTTCCGCATAATAATTATAGCATATAATAAGCTGTAAAATCAGGAAACATGCTTTTTTTATAAAAATAGGCTTAGGTCTTATTTAAATGTACCAATTATTTGTGGCATATTTCCTTTTCTATTGTGCCAAAATGGATACTGATGATTAGTTTTAGTATTTTAAGCGTACAAAAATGAACATGGATCAGACTTCAACAAAATCTTCAAAAGGAAAATTAGGAATGCTATCATTAGCCTTTTTCATCCTGAGTGTATTGCTATTCAGTTTTGTACTATACAAAGTGAGCACAGAAGGAAATGTGAATTTGTTTGATAACCTGCCAGTGGGCACAGCTTTTTTCGGGAGTATATTGTGTAACGTTTCAGGGCTAATCACAGCCCTATTAAGTTTTATAAAAAAAGAAAAAACAAAACTAAAATTTGCTGGATTTTTCGGAAACTTTGTATTTTTATTTTCCTTCCTGTTTATTCTGTTGAATAGTTTTTAAAATTACTATGAATGAAATTTTAGATTTAGAAGAAGATAAAGATAAAAGGAGAGGAAAAATCTCCGTAAAGCTGTTTTTTATTGCTATTTTTTTAATGTCTTTGCCTTTAATTATAGGTCTCTTAGGAAGACTAAACTTTATAACCATTTCATCAGACATTTATATTTGGAACTGGAAGTTTTTTGCTTTTTCAATATGTTACCTGACTGGAATTGTACTTGGATTTATTGGTTTTGTATATTCCATTCATGCATTCGATAAAAAGGAACCCGGCAAGATTAAATATGTAGGATTAATGGGTAATGGAGCAATTGTTTTATTGTTCTTCGTAATTATAGGAATTACTTTTTTTGATGTATTCGAATCATATATTCAATAAATTAAATGTGTGGTACAATCTGCATCTGGTTTTACCAAGTACCAACTCCTAATAACCCTTTTCTCTCACTTGATTAAAGTTTAATACCCGCAATGGAATTGTTAAAACTTCAAATAAAATTTAGTTTTTAACCTGATTTGAACGAAGGAAATTAAAAACGGTCATTTAAGGGAAATACATATGTAATTGATTTGTTTACTCTTAAAGAAATTATCAATCTAAAATGCAAATACTGCTATATATATTTTATCAGTTATTGGTTTCCTTAATTGGGGCGGTAATGATGGCTTTTAGTTTTCAGCAGTTTTTTGGAATTAATGGTCAAGGATTTGCCCTTGAATTTTCAATAGCCAAATTCCCATTTTTTCAGATAATAGGATCAATGATTGTGGCAAGTATTATTGCTCCTTTTCTAAGAATTTGGATTCGCAATAATGGAAAAATTATAATTGTAGGTTTTACAGGCTTACTATTTGGGTATTACTTTCCCTATTTTGTTTTATACCTGATCAAACCTGATTTTATGGATCATTACATCATTTTACTTTATCCTCTTATTCCTTCATTAGTACTGGGACATTTTGCAGGCAAAGCCTTAAAAAGTGAATGAATAGAAAATATTGAATTTTATGAATGAAATCCACCTGGTTTAAGTTTTTAAACTTAAATTCTTAAAATAAGAACCAGTTTGAAACTGGTTTAGCATCATGGAAGTTACAAACTTCTATTTAATATTTAAGGCTTAAGTAGTCACTTTGCTAATACTTAAGCCAGTTTTAGAGAATAAAAAGTTTTAGATTTATTGGAAAACATTTTAGACGATCAAAACCTGGAAAAACCGCAGGGAAGTAAAGGGAAGGTTTCAAGCTATTTTTTTCTGGCCACCTTGTGTTTATTTGTCGTAGGCCTTTTACCTAACTTTCTTAGCTTAAATAAGATATTCATGCCCAGAATATTAACTGAACTGGGTGTATTTGGAAGTATGATTTGTTCTATTATCGGAGTAGGATTAGGGGTAGTTAGTATCATTAAAAAAGAAAAATCTAAACTCCAATTAGTTGGAATAATTGGGAATGGTATATTTATGCTATTTTACCTTTCCATTTTGGCTTATGTTTTTTGGATGTCCAGGAGTTAAAAATGTGATTAGGTTTTTTCGGATTATAACAGATTGCCTGAATTAATTCTAAAATTCAAAATGTTCTGGGAAGATTTTATTTTTGAAAAACCCTGCATCTTAGTAAAATGCTAAATAGGACGCTGGGTCACCAAAATACAGACCCTATGGTGGATTTCCCTATGCTTTTCTGTAACTATCTTTTAGGCCAAATGTAAAATGTTACAATCAGGATTTTTAATAATAATTTCAGTTTTAGTGCTTCCGGTTGTGGTGGCACAACCAGAATCCATAACAATTGAATGGCGGGAAAATCTGCCCGGAGACTTTTCCTTTGTCAACAATTGGAGTTATCCTGAAGGTGTTTATAAGAACCAGTTTGGGCAATTAAGTTGTGATGGGCTTTGTCCGGAAGGACTTGATCAACTTAAATTAGAAAATGGAAAGATTCCAAAGGAAAATTTAGAGGTTTTCTATCAAATTCTGGATACAACACACTTCACATATTCCATTCAATCTGAAGCCTGGTGTTATGAGTTTTTTGGAACAAATTTTATTCATTTAACTGAATCTCCTGCATCAACAATGATATGGGAAACTGAAAAAAATGCTGCCACCCATTGTTTCCTCAGACTACAAATAGAGGGAGATAAATGTACACCCATTATTGTTTTAAACAGTATTACCGCTACAGAAGAACAGGTTTTCAATTTCAAGAAAGGCTTTATTCGGATTGATAAACATCTCTGGGAAAAGGGAATATTTAAGGCGGTGATTGACTTTACTTTTCATAACCACCTCGATCCTCTAAAAGAAATCTTCTGGAAAGGACAAATTCTTTCTGAATTTCAAAGATAACAAATTTCCATAGTCCATTTTTTCAATTGTTGGGTATTTATTAAAGAACAAACAAAGCCATTTTTTTGATATTCGCCATCAATAACTGATAAACAAATTGGAATGAAAGGACAATTCCTCAATCTTTTGGTAGTAGGCATGACTCTCGGAACGGCATGGGCCATCAGGGGGCAATTCGGACATGAACAAGGGGCTGCCTGGGCCGGAGCAATTGGTGCCATTTGTATTTTGCTCGTAGCAAAAAGGGAAGATTGGTATGATAAATTGTTTAAAGCCACTTTAGCGGCTGCAATAGGGTGGGGGATAGGAGGAATAATGAGCTATGGTAGGGTTGTAGGTTATGGAAGGGGGATTGATTTTGGAAATGTGTACTATGGCTTATTGATGTTGTTTGTGATTGGAGGGTTATATGGTTTTTTGGGAGGAGGTTTATTCGGATTGACACTAACTGACTCTTCCAAAAGTAAGGTCAGTTGGTCCAACTTATTGATCGGCATGACAGTTGGCGGGATTATTTGTTATTTTTTCCTCATTATAGAATGGGAATGGCTGATGACACCTCCAAGATCAGAAGTATGGGCAGTTTGTTTAGGAATGGCTTTTTATCTAGTCTGGTACCTCATTCAGCATAAACACCAAAATGCTTTAAGGGTTGCCGTTTTTTCGGGTTTAGGTGGTGGTTTTGGTTTTGCCTTTGGAAACTTCCTAATGGTGTTGGGAAGTACATCCGGAATCGCTTTCAATTTCTGGAACGTAATGGAATATTCCCTGGGATTTTTCGGTGGAATGGGAATGGCCTACGGTACTTTTACGGCTCAGTGGGAAGAATCTGACACTATTCAACAAAAAAACAGTTACCTGATCCCCTTAATTTTAGTGGTTTTTTTTATTCCATTTGTAGTCTGGGATCAATCCTTTGAGTTGGAACGTTTGCAGAAAAATTATACTGATTTAGTGGAGGGTAATCCTGACTTTGCCGCTAGTCTTGTTCAATTATTGGTGCTTGTAATCATCATTTTCCAGTTTGGAATTGTGTTGGTAAAGTATTTTATTCTTAAACCAGTCAACACTAATTTTTCAAGGATGGAGGTAAAAGGATTTTTCATGAGCCATTTTGCCATTTATTTAATATTAAGTTTATTAATAACGGGTGCATTAATCAGTACTTACAGAATTGAGCAATACCTGTATCTTGTTAATTATCTGATTATCATGATAATACTTCCGAAACTATCTCCAGTTTTTTCCCCACGGGTAATAAAACCATCCAAATGGCTGATTAATTTTTTAGGTCTGCTGATATTCTTTTCCATCCTGGCGTTGATTGCCATTAATATCCACGGGGAAATGCCCGGAATGCAACAAAGATTTGATTTTTAATTTCTCCTAAAAAATTATTCTGATTTTAAAAGTTTGCGGTAAACCTAAATTTCAAATTAGTAAATCCCCAACCTAAGCAGGGTCATCCAGAAAAATGAATATTTTTGGTACCATTCTCTGCAATCCCTAAAAACCTGAAATATTAAATTTAAAATCTTCGAATTCAGGTCTTCCGATTATTTAATTTTTTAATTAGTTTTATTCCATCATTTCGGATTATACGAACCTACTTTCCTTTTTTATTACCAACCTTTTCGTACTTACAACACCCATTTCTATTTGAATTTGGACTGAAGAATTTAAAAGCTTCTACCCGGGTAAGTAAACAATAACTTAATACTTGCACTGACTTCCTTAAATTATTATCTCTCTAAATCATAGTACCTGCTTTGGAGCAAGGGTGCTTAACAAGGGAAATTTTTTCAACATTTTTAAAATAAGCTCATGACAAAAGGATTCAACAAACTTCAAAAAGAAAGAAGGAAATTTATGGTAGGTGCCAGCCTGCTTGGTTTTGGTCTGGCAACAGGCCTTACTTCCTGTGCTTCAACAAAATATAATTCACAGGTCATCGCAAAGCCAGGTCTGGCTAAGCTGAGAATTAGCACAGACCGGGTAATTAAGGAAACTGTCGGACTGAGACCGTTTCGAAAGAATGGTTTCCGGTTAGAAAGCGAAGAATTAGGAAATAAAACTATTGTGCATAACTATGGCCATGGGGGAAGTGGCTGGTCATTATCCTGGGGAACTTCAAACATGGCGGTAGAAAAGGCAATAGCTACAGGAGCTGACTCTTATGCAGTAATGGGTTGCGGAGTAATTGGCCTTACATCTGCCAGATTATTACAACTGGCGGGGAAAAAGGTAACGATTTACACCAAAGATTTACCCCCTAATATCACTTCCAGTAAAGCCACGGGGACCTGGTCACCTTCGTATTCCGTAATTGAGGATGAATACATGACAGAAAGCTTTAAGACTACCTGGAAAAAAGCCTGTCTTTTCTCTTTTAAATCCTACCAGAATCTGTTGGGCTTAAATGATGAGGTAAAGTGGGTGGATGATTATTTTGTAGATACTGGAGCACCAAGAAAGGGAGGCCATAGTAGTGAATTGCATGTTGATGGCCTTTTGCCCAAAAAAGTAGTGCTAACAGGAGATCAACATCCATTTCAATTTGAACATGTAACCTGGAGTACAACCATGGTTTTCAATATTCCCGGTTATTTACAAAAAATGATGAATGATTTTTTCAGATTTGGAGGAAAACTGGAGATCAAATCATTCGAATCTACTGAGGATGTTGATCAACTGGCCGAAAATTGCATCATCAATTGTACAGGATTGGGAGCCAAAGCTATTTTCAAGGATGAGAATTTAATGCCTATTGCCGGGCAATTGTCATTTTTGATTCCGCAGGACAACTTTAATTACAGATTGACTACGCCAGGAGGTTATGCTATCCCTAGAAAAGATGGGATTGTATTGGGTGGAAATACGATAAAAGGCAGTTGGGATACCACTCCTTCCAAAGCACAAACTGAAAAGGTAGTCAATGCGCTTTCTGAAGTGATTAATGGAATGAAAATCGGATAAGCTATTTTTAGCAGGAAAGGAATAACTTTCCTGCTAAAATTAAGTTTTTTTTATTAAATTAATTAAACCAGTTTCCTCCTTCTGCAATCATCTCTTCCTGTAGATGAATCATTTTTGTTTTCATTTTTTCAACAATTTCTGGATGCTTATTGGAAACGTCCTGTTTTTGTTCGGCATCAGCTTCCATGTCGTACAACTCAAAATACTGAGTCTTTTGATTATTCAGGTAATCCATATGTAGCTCTTGAAATCCCCACATTGACCATGCAGGGGCTCCTGGTTCTGGTTTAAGTTTGGCGAATGTTTTTGGATTATAATGGGGTTGGTAGGGGATTTTTTCCTCAAAGCCCAATAAAACCCAGTTTTCCTCGCGCAACATTGAAACAGGTTCATGAAAATATCGATAAAAAAATACTGGTTTTTCCCGTTTGAAAGCTTTTTGAGGGCGGTAAAAAACTTCTGATAAATCTTCTCCGTCAAATACTTTGTTTTCGGGTAAGTTAGTCTGTGTGATTTTGGCTATTGTAGGCAAAATATCGACAAAACTGCCTACTGTGCCAACTGGCATATTTGCTTTGGGAATGCCTGTTCCTTTTACAATAAAGGGGACTCTTAAACCTCCTTCAAAATTAAAACACTTTTCCCCTCTGAATGGGGCATTGGAACCCCACACCTGAGAACCATTATCAGAAGAAAATATAATAATTGTATTTTTATCCAGATTATTGGCTTTAAGATAGTTCATTAATTTTCCTACAGCCAGATCAAGATTTTCAATGGCACCATAATATTGCTGTTTGTAAGCATGTTTTTGGCTTAAACTATCAGGGGCAGCCACTTTTTCATGTGGTTCATTAAACCAGATATTCATATAAAAAGGCTTTTCTTGATGATCAGTAAGCCAGGTAATGGCTTCATCTACTACCAGTTGACAGGAATATCCTTCTAATTCTCCCACACGCTCACCATTTCTATGAAAATTTACCGGATTATGATGGGAAGGTTGGGCATTATTGAAAGTATAAAAAGCATAATCAAAACCCTGATTCTGGGGTAGAGGCTGTTCAGTACCTTCGGAAGTGAGATGCCATTTTCCAAAATGACCGGTCTGGTAGTCCTTTTGTTTCAGCATTTCTGCAATGGTAACTTCTTCATTTCTCAGGTGCATTGGGGAGTTTTCAGGAATCCAATTGTAAATTCCGACTCTTGCGGCATTTCTGCCAGTTATTAATGCTGCCCTTGAAGGAGAACAAACTGCAGCTCCACAGTAAAAGTTTGAAAATTGCAGTCCTTCCCTGGCCAATTGATCAATATTTGGGGTTTGGCAAGTCGGAGGTTTTTCTGCGGGGTTTTGATTCAACCTGCGATAAGTCGAAATATCATTATAACCCAGGTCATCAGCCAGAATAAAAATAATATTTGGAGGGATAGAAGTTTCATGTTTTTGTGGCTGACAGCCCCAAACCAACACCGTGATAAACAGGAAAAGTGATCTCATCATGAAAAGAAGAACTGGTATATTGTATATTTTGAAAACTTTAAAGATACAGTTCTTTTTTAAATTAGAGTAGTTGCCAGGATGGCCCTTTTCGGAAAATTTCCATAGAAAAAATTAAGAAACGAATGTTTTTAAAATGATAGTCTTACTTTTTTGGAAGTATCTGTGAATTCAAGCCCTAAGGTAAGAGAAATTCCAACTGTCTCCATGGGATCATTAATTAAATTTGTAACTCCAAGTTGGTTACAATTAGGAAGTGGAAGTAGGGGAGGGGAAATTGTAAGCAAGATGGTATCACGCAGCGCATGATAGTGGATTTTTAGGTGAAGGATAAAATATTATAAATCAGTAATTTATAAAAATAACATGCGGCATATTATGCAGCATATTTTGGAAAGTACGCAGCATATTTGAATATAATAGGCTTTGAAAGGAAATTAGGGAGGTTTTTATGGAGAATATTGCAGCATTTTTTATCCTCCATATGCGGTAGTTAGTGAGTTTTAGGATTACCCCACATAAGTTTTATGTTTGATTATAAGCTTGGTTATAATTTTGATGCTGCTGAATGGCTAAAAAAGTTAACAGGAACAACAACAAGAGAAGAAAGAGGACATTCTAAAGATAGATACAATAATGATTCGAATAATGATACAACATGGAATATTCCACATCATGGTGGAGCAAAGTATATGGATTCATTAGACATTGAAATAAGATCAACAGGAGAGAAAAGAAAAATAGCAAACCCAGAAAAAGAAAATCTATGAAAACAATATTAATTTCTATTGCAATCATAGCTCTTTACAGTTGCAACAAGACAAAAATAGATTGTGAAGGGAAATTTATCGATTATGGTACTGAAGAATATTTAGTGATAGAAGAAATAGCAAAAAAAATCGATAAACTAAAGGATGGTGGTAATATTAAAGATGCTATCACTACCTCTCTTCAGGCAATAGAAATATACCCATGTGAAAGTGCTTTTTATGCTAACTTAGCCAATTTATATTATAAAAATAGTGAGCTTATTAAAACAGAAAAATATCATAAGATAGCTATTGAAATAGATCCAAATCATCCTCATATATATTTTATTTATTATAACCTTTCAAATGTCTTAACGGATTTAGAAAAACATGATGAAGCTAAATTTTGGAAGGATAAGGGCAAAAGCTTAGACCCTAGATAAAATTTAGTAGGGTAATTTGGCTAAAAGTTGTGATGGAGCAAGATAAGGGATTAAGAGCAAAAAGAATGAAATAAAGAATTTTATTTGGTTTGCTTTGTTGAATTTAAGCCGGAAATTTCACTGTAGTTTACTTTAGGAAATGATACTGCAATATTGGGTTTTGAAGCATTGGGTATTAGCAGTTAAATTGACATTTGTGACACAAAAGTCCTTTCTACTTCTCCTTCCCAATTTCCAAAAACCCTTACGAAAATGGCAAATAATCACTACCCGGATAATCTACGGCAATAATTGATCAATTATAAGTACTGGAATTTTGAAAAATATGTCTTTGTTTTAAGAAAAAGGAAGCGATCTGGGAGTTCTCCCAAAAAAGCTAAAACTTAATTTAATTAGGGTTTATTGTTTATTTTGAATCGTGCTGCATAAATAAATTATTCCATTCGGGGTCACCAAAGGCGCTTCCAGATAAATCATCAATCCTCTAGATTTAGACTTTTTACTTCCCAGCCAGATTACAGCAAGGACTTTTTAGTACCAATTATCCTAAGGACTTTCTCAAAAAGCTAAATACAAGGTACAATAAGTTGTTTACATTATTCAAAAACCAGGCTATTTACCAGATTATGCACATTAGTCAATGAGTAAATTTTTTAGGTTGGTCCTAGTTATCTTAAATTTCTCCAACACTGATACATAGCCCTGGGAACATGAAAGCAGCCTTTCCATTTTCCTCCTTTCAGGGATAATAGTGGTTTTCCTTCTCGGTTAAGATAGCCATACCATTCACCGAATTCTGGATCTGGAAAATGGGCCCAACTGTAATGATGAACTTTTTCAAACCAGTTTACTACCTCAAAACTTTTGGTTAATCTAAAAGCCTTTGAAAGAGCCACTAAGGTTTCAAGATGTACCCACCAAAGCTTTTGGTCCCATTCCAATTGTAATGGAGGTTTTCCTTTAGCATCTAAAAAGTAAAAAATACCACCATATTCTTTATCCCAGCCATAATCAATCAAATGAATTGTAGTAGATACCGCTCTTTCAATCAATGCCTGATTGCCTTGTTGTTCAGCAATATCCATGATAAACCACATTGCCTCAATTCCATGACCGGGATTAATCAGCCTACCCTCAAATGTATCTAAGTGGAGACCTTCAGGGGTTATATTTTCATATATAAGCCCATCTTTTTTATCAAGAAAAGTATTCATCACTAATTCTATACAATCATTGAGAGTTTGATGCACAAGAGAAGACGAAAGAGAGTCTTTCAGTTCCAAAACCAGATTTGACAGGATCATAGGAAGTGCAAAGTTTTTCATTGGTCGGTTACCAGTACTTTTTTCATATTTACCTTTAGGATTATTTTTTCTTTTAAGAATATTATTAAAAATTTTCACTCCTAAATCTAAATATTCTTGATCACCTGAAGCCAAGGCATATTGATTAAATGCCATAGCAGCAAAGCAATCAGAAAAAATATTATAGGATTGAATTAGTGGGATACCTTTTCTGTCTAAAGAAAAGTAAAAATTTCCATTCGAATCTAAAGCATATTTTTTTAGAAACTCAGCTCCTATTCTTGCTGTTTCCAACCATTCTTCTTTTTTTTCAACTCTATTGTAAAGCATGGAAAAGGTCCATACCTGACGCCCTTGGAGCCAGACAAATTTATCGGTATCAAATATTTCACCTTTTTGGTCCAGACAGGTCATATACCCACCGAATTTTCGATCAACGGAATATTTTCCCCAAAAAGGTATGATATCCTGCAATAGGCTGGTTTTGTATAGCTTTGCGTATTTATTTAAAGAGTTCATATATAATTTCTATGAAAGGAGAGGAGAAAACAAAAGTTATTGAGGGCTGGATAACAGTTCTTCAATTTTAATTTTCTGGAAAATTAAATCTGCCTGGCTGCCCTCATAAAGAATTCCAATGGTTTCCTCATCTATTGAGGTCATACAGGAATAACCTCTGCCGTAGCCCTCATCAAGGAGCATGTGATATTGAGCTGGCCAAGAATTTCCCTCATCCTTACTTACTTGAATAGTAATATGATGTCTTCCTTTGGTGGTATGAGGATTTGAAAAAAGGAACAGCTGTTTACCCTTGTAATTATGGGTTATCAAACTGGCCATACAAACAGGTTCAGGAAGTAATTTTCGTGAAGAAGGATGTTCTACCCACGTTTTACCCAAGTCTTTTGTGATGGCAACTGACCTTGCACCAGATGCTGTTCTACCGCGATCATCTCTCATATTCAGCATTAAGCTACCATCTTTTAATTGTACTATTTGAGCTTCAGTAGTATGAGACTTTGCACCTGTTCCCATATGCCATGTCTTCCCATGATTTTTGCTGTAAATTAAACTAGAATGCGGAATTTGCTCAGCGTCTTTAAATTGTGCAGGAAATACTAATGTACCATCTTCAAGAGTAATCCCTTTACCAGGACCTTGTAATAATAAATACCATTCAGTTTTTTTGATCTGTCTGGTTATATTAATAGGTTCTGACCACGTTTTGCCATCATCATCGCTTTTTACCAATACAAATTGACTGGTTTCTTCAGGTGTTAACCCAGGTTTGGAAGCCCACCAATTCCGTTTTCCAGGATGTCCATGAGCCCAAATTCCAGCTACCCAAATGGTTCCTGTATTTCGGTCTACTAAAATAGAGGGATCACCAACTCCATTTTGAATTTGGGGTTTACCATTGTACTCACCCATGTCAATAATTATTTTCATAGGTTCCCATGTTTTTCCTCCATCAGTACTACGTTGCATTCCAACATCGATATCCTCTTGCAAGTCCACGGAACTGTTTCTTCGGATATCATATACAGCTATCAAGGTACCTTTATTGGAAGTGGCTAATCCCGGAATCCGGTAGGTGTCTATATTATCCTCTCCATGTTTCCGCAATGCTATTCCTGTTCGTAGAGCATGTTTATTTTGTGAGTTTTCAGGCAAGATTTTTTCTCCATCAATAATCATATAAGCACAATCAGGATTTAATTTTTCTAAAAGGCTTGCGGACTCATCAAGGTCACAGCTTATCCAAAAAGAATTTGTACCGTGCTTTAATTTCTTTTGCCCATTTACTACATATTGTCCATTTACCAGATTCAATTTACCAAATAATTCATGATTAGAAAATTCAGCTGATGAACCTGTGTAAAACACATTCACATTTTTAACTGGAATCCCAATCTGTTTTAAATTTAAGGACTCTACCTGTAGTGGTTCTGATACCCCTGATGTATGCACTAAAATTTGCATTATTGGGTTATTGTTTTTGCCTTTAAGGACTGGAAAAATTGGTTTTTTAACTACCACAGAATCTAAAACCATTGGAGCATCCGAAAGAAATGTTAAATCATCTATGACAATTCCTGACTCCTCTGTAGCCTGGCAAATAAACTGAATCTTTTCTGCAGGTTCTTCCAGATCAATATAAATATTGGTAAAATGGCCAACAGGGATGGTTTCATGGACAGCCTTAATGGGAGACCACTTTCCCTGATGGAATTTTTTAGATTCAAATTTGAAAGCTCCTTTAGAAGACCATTTTTCGGCTTTTAGTGATATGCCTCTTAATGACCCCAAAAAGGGCTGGAGATCTAGTTCAATAATAGAAACTGGTCCCATTAATTTTAAAGATTTTTCCCCTGTGGCTACAGGTTTGGAAATTACTTTAGCCCAACCTTGGGAAATATTCAGATTTATTTTCCCAGAATTTCCACTGGTAAAATCTCCAACATTGAATTCTTCAAAATCCAGCGATTGTAGTAAGGGATGATCTTTCTTTATTTGGGAAGTACAAGTGCTGAAAAATATCATTCCCAGGCAGATTAAAATCAGGTGTTTTTTCATGGTTATTGATAATAAATTTTCTTCTAGTATTAATTTTCAGTTAATGAGTTTCATATTCTGAATTTTGCAGCGTTTCCCAACGCCCTTTCACTAATTCTACCAATGCAGCTGTAAACATCCATTTTACAAGTTGGGTATGGTTTCCAGTAAATTCTCCAATGGGCAGTTTAATTGCGATTGATTTAAGATACTGGTCTTTTTTTAAAAAAATGTGATGATAAGATGGATCATTTACCAACCGGAACTTTTTTATTATTGTTAATTTTGTTTACATTGATGTAGGTCAGATTACTTTTTCCAGAAGAATTCCGGGGTAAAAGCAGACTGAAAATATATCCCAAAATAAAGGCTGATATCATACCTGTAAAAGCATAAAGAAGTAGGTGAAGGGAAGTATGAACCTTTACATAATATTGTACAAAACCACTCAATACCAATCCGATTAATGCACCGGTTCCGTGAGCTTTTTGGGTAAAAATTCCCAGTAGAAATAATCCTCCAAGACCCCCGGCAAATAGCCCAATCACTTCATTGAATTGATCCCAAAGAGAAAGAATATTAAGGTTAGCCATAAGCAAGGCAGTTCCGGTTCCTAAAACACCAATAATTACAGTTACTTTTCTGGCAAATTCGAGCTCTTTATATTCATTACTACTGGCTTTAAAAAGTTTATAAAAATCATTTGTAATTACTGTAGCAACTGAGTTCATACTGCTATCCAAGCTAGACATTGCAGCTGCAAAAATGGCGGCAATTAAAACTCCGGAAATGCCATCTGGTAATTGAGATACAATATACCAAGGAAAAATGGTATCTGTATTATCCAAAGTTGGGTTCAAGGTTTCCGGATAATTTTTGAAGAATAAAAATAAAGCTGTACCAATTGAAAAAAAGATAAGTGCAGAGGGAAGTACCATCCAGGCTCCGGTTTTAATACCATTAGCAGCACTTTTCTCATCTCTGGTAGTTAAATACCGCTGAATAACCGTTTGATCACTTCCGTACTGAATAATATTAGAAGCAATCCCTCCAATAATTACTACCCATAGAGTAGGTTGGGAAAAATTGAAATCCAAATTAATAGGATTAAATTTGCCATTGGAGCTTATTTGTTGCCAGATTTCAGAAGAATTGCTGCCGATCTGAATAGGAATCCAAATTAAACAAAACAATGCTCCACCTAATAAAACAATAACCTGCATTACATCAGTCCAGATTACAGCTTCAATACCGCCTAGTACTGTATAGATAATACTTAGGACTCCCATTATTAAAATACAAAGGCTTACATCTATCCCAGTTACTACTGATAAAGCCAGAGAAGGTAAAAGCAATACAATACCCAGACGACTAATTTGCATGATTACGTACATGGCAGCCCCAATCTGTCTGGTGGTAGTGTTAAACCGTTGTTCCAGGTATTCATAAGCTGAAGTAAGATTCAGTCTTCTGAAAAAGGGAAGGAAGAAATGTATAATTAATGGAGCAACCATGATGACAGTCATTAACATAAAAAACATACTCCAGTCGGTTGCATAAGCCTTTGCTGGAATGGCCATAAAGGTAATGGCACTAAGTTGCGTTCCGAAGATACTTATTCCTGCAGCCCACCACGGAATTCGTCCCCCAGCCTTAAAAAAATCAGTGGTATTTTTCTGGTTTTTGGAAAAAATAAAACCTATTCCTACTAAAATTAGCAAATAAGCTATTACAACTGTATAATTTATCCATCCGAAGGATTCTGTTTTTTGTGGAGTCCCTTTTAAAAGTACTTTAGTTCTGATACCGGGGGATATTTCCCCACTTGGGATAATTATTTCTCCATCCCAAACTAATGCCTGAGTTGTAACCTGACTGCTATTTGGAAGACTATTAAGTTCCCTCCAGGAATTGGTAATGGTTTGATAAGCATATACTTTTTTACTGAATCCCGGATGCTGGTTTAAAATTATATCCCTTTCTTCAATTAATTTTACTCTTTCATTTTTTTCAGCTTTGGAAATAAGCATTTCATATTTCTGCAATTTATTCAATAAATCTCCATTAGAACCACCTATAACAAACATAGAATTAGATCCAAAAGTAACCCCGGTTGCAGCTGAAAAGGGAATAAGTTCCCCATTTTTATTTTTTAAGTGAGAAAGTGATTCCCAACTATTTTTAGTTGGATTAAAACAAAAACCATCATAGTATACCTCACTTATCCCACTGTTTTGAAGTTGTCTTCCTCCTAAAAGATAAAAACAATCGTTATCTCCATTTGACTGTACTAAACCCAGGGCATGGGATCGGGCTTTACCTGGCCAGGCAGGTTGCTCTATCCAGTTGGCATGGGTTTTATTCAAGTTTAAGGATAAAAACTTAGTTGAAACATTATGGTCCGTCTCTCCGCCTGCAATATATATAGTTTCTCCAATTATACCTCCAGCTGCATTGGCTAAAGGAAATGGTAAGGATGTTTGATCTTGAAGAATAATATTCTTGGAGATAGGATCCCATTGAATTAAAAACGCATTATTTTGTACTCCTTTTTCATTGTTTCCACCAATACACCAAAGTCCGTTTTTTGTTGAAATGGAAACACCATAAGCTAATGAAAAAGGTAATTTGAATTCCTTTTGGGAATACCATTGGTATTTGTCTCCGTTTTTTTCCAATACATAAATATCATCCCACCATTTTTTTGATCCACCTTCCCAGGGTTTACCATCAGGAAAATTGGCTCCCCCAGCAAGAATCAAAGCACCATTATGAACTCCGGCAAACATTCCTGCAAGACCATATTGTTGATTTTGACCTGGAGCAGGAGGGAGGTTGTTAAATTCTTCCCAGGTAAAATAATTATTTTGATTTATAGATTGTACCTTGGGTTTGCAACATGACATTAAAAGGAATAGGTGGAATATGATCGAATAGGATACAATTCTCTTTTTGTTGATAAAAAATAGCTTCATTTTCAAATTTCTGATGGGAACCTGCCTCATTCAAGAACAAGAGGCAATTCAAATTCTCATAAATTACTAAACCCTCGAACAATAGTTAAAAAAACCAATATTCTCAAGGTCTGTTTTAAGTTTTTCTAATTGCTCGGGTGAAGGATTTTTGACCGGAGAACGGAATTCACCACAGTCCATTCCTACCAATTTCATAAAAGCTTTTCCTGTTCCTATCCCACCATATTTTCCTAGCAAACGGATAAAAGAAATAGATTGGTTTTGGAGTTCCTTTGCCCTTCGTAAATCACCTTCTTCAAATGCTTTAATTAACTGATGGTATAAAGGTGCTGCGTAATTATAAGTACTTCCTACTCCCCCTTTTGCTCCCATAGCCATAGCCGCAAGCAAACATTCATCTCTTCCCCATAACAAGTCATACTTTTGATTTTTATATTGTAAACAAAGACTAAAGTCCATTAAATCTTCCTGTGTGTACTTTATTCCGGCCAGATTTGGAATCTTTTCATCAGCGATCTGAAGAAATTCATACATGGAGTAATGGCAGCCAGAAAGCACTGGAATGTGATAAAAATAGAAAGGCATTGTGGGCACAACAGAAGTTACTTCTGCACAGAAATCTACTAATTGTTCTACATTGGCAGGTTTAAAATAATACGGGGCTACTAATGAAATGGCATCGTGCCCACAAGCTTGAGCATGAAGAGCTAATGTTTGAGAATCCAAAACAGAAGTGCCTCCAACCAGAGAAATAAGCTTAAGGTTGGTGGAGGTTTCTCTTCCCCAGGCAGCAAATACTTGTTTTTTTTCTTCTAGCGTGAGGGAAACCCCTTCGCCTGTGGAACCACAAATAAATGCTCCATTGACTCCGTTTTTTTTAAGTGAATTAACCAAAACAGGAATCATTCGCAAATTCAAATTTCCTGTTTCATCAAACGGTGTAAAGGGAGCAGCTATGATGCCTTTTAGTTTCTGTATTGTCATGTGTACATTAAATTTGGTTAAATGAAGTCTGGAAATAAGCCTGGAAAAATATTAAATTCTTCCAGGCTTACTACAATTATCAATATCCTGGGTTTTGAATGATTTTTGAATTTAAGCCAATTGTAGCTTCAGAAATTGGAAACAATAAAAGATGATCATTACCTTTTTGGGCTATTAAGGATGGAATAATATCAAAAGCTTTATCGAATCTAACCAAATCCCACCATCGTTTGCCTTCAAAAGATAGCTCAAATAATCGCTCTTTCAAAATCTTCTCTTCATTTTCTTCCTGACTTCCATTTACAAATTCGTGATTTGCAAAATCATTCCCATAAGCCCTTTGGCGTACCAAATTTATTTCGGTTGACGGGTCCTGACCCAATCCATTTTTCGCTTCTGCTATCATTAGTAAAATATCAGCGTATCGATACAAAATGACATCATCCATAAATTTGGTGGTTCCTGCATCTTCAAATCCTCTGAATTTTCTTACCGCTGAAGTATAAAAGGTGGAATTATTGGCACCATCGTAGGTGTATACTTCTACAAAAGAGGTAACTTTCCGACTGTCATCATCAGAAAACTGGTCCCTAAGTAAAGAAGAAGGTGCCCATCTGTTTAATCCTCCGCCAATTCCTAACAATGCTTTGGTCTCTTCAGTAGTATTGACAGGAATCTGATCTCCACGGATAAACATACTGCTATTGTAATTTCCTCCAGATTCCAAGTCTTCAAAATGAATAGCCATAATAATTTCCTTATTACCTTTGTTATCGTACCGGAATACCTTGTCATAATCCTCAAGCAAGGAAACATCAGAATTACTTACCTGAGAAAGTGCATCAAGTGCAATTTGAAAATCACCAGGACCACCGTTCATTCTATGTGCAGTCCACAAAAAAACCTCTCCTTTTAGAGCATTTACTGCAGGTGCAGACCATTCACTTCTAGCAGATGGAAAATCATTATCTGGAAATAAAGATAAGGATTGTCCTATATCGTTTTTAATTTGGATGAATATGTCTTCTTCAGAAGCTCTTGGTTTAAAAGTGGTGACAGGGTCATAACCTTCAGTAGGTTCTGTAACCAATGGAACACCACCCCAGGTTCTAACCATAACAAAATACACATAAGCACGCATAGCATAGGCTTGAGCAAGGATAATATTCTGTGTATCATCATTTACAAAACTGATTTCAGGTACATATTTGATAATAAGGTTTGCATCGTGAATGACAGTATAAAGACGAAGCCAGTTGGGACCGGCATAATTGGCATCAAGGGTATTTTCAAAAAAACGTTCTCTCCCTTCAGAAGCTTGAAGCCCATAACTCAATTCTTCACTTCTTGCTCCTCCCCAATAATAAAGGTTTTCTGCAGCCTGGTTTCTGAAACGGTCATACATTCCGTAAAGTCCTCCTTTTGCATCCTCTTCTGTTTTCCAAAAGGAATTTACAGTCATACTACTTACAGGAGATAATTCCAATTCATCTGTACAACTAAAGGTGGTGAACAAGAGCCAAAACCAAAAAATAATTATATTTTTATGTGTCATGATTTACAATTTCAAGTTAAAAATTTTGATTAAAAGGAGGCATTCAAACCAAAAGTTATCGTTTTTGGGTATGGATACCGACCATAGTCCGTACCTCCATCCTCAGGGAGCAACCCTTTATACTTAGTAAAATAGTGCAGGTTACTTCCAGTGGCATATATCCTTAAATTTGTGATTCCAATCTTTTTTAGGGAAGGAAGTTTTGGTACCTGATAACTTAGGGTTACTTCTCTTAATGCAAGGTAATCTCCTTTTTCATGGTAATAAGAACTCCCTCTGAAAGAATTGTTTTGAGCCAATTGGTCTGCCCAGTAATATCTTGGAATATCAGTTTCATCCCCTTGTTTTTGCCATGAACGCAAAACATCATTAGTAATACCGATATCACCCTGGAACTGGCCATTGAATGTTGCTCTTGTTAAATTATAAATGGTATGACCAAGTGCATAATCCATTCTCACCAAAAGGCTAAGACCTTTATAACTAAAAGTATTACTAAAACCACCTGTCCATTTAGGATAAATATTCCCTGTATAAACCCTGTCTCTGGTATCTATTGTATCATTTGCATCCAGATCCATCCATTGCACATCCCCACCAAATTTTGATTTGTCCGTGCCAGCCACCAACATATCTACAGGGCCTTCATTAGCTTCCTGATCTGTAGAGTATACTTTTTCATACTGATAGGCATACAATTCACCTAAAGTCTGTCCTTCTTGTAAACCTCCTTTCCAAACATAAGAACCCGTCACCGGATCATACACATTTATACCTCCAATCCTATTATTTGGATTATCATTTTCGGGAAGTTTTAAGATTTTATTTTTATTCTTGGCAGTATTAAAGCTAATCGACCAGCTGAAACCATTCTGTGTCTCTATAATGTTTGCTCCAATTTCTAATTCTATCCCTTTGTTTTCAAGTGAACCAAGGTTAGTTAGAATACTGGTAAATCCTGTGGAGTAAGGCAGATCTAAATTGGTTAATAAATTATCTGTTACTCTTCTATAATAATCAAATATTGCCGTAACCCTGTTATTAAATATGCCGAAATCAACCCCTACATCAAATGTGCGAGATTCTTCCCATTGCAAATCTTTGTTTGCCATTCGGTTATTCTGAATCCCGGCAACTCCATTATACCTTACACCTGCTGTATAGGCACCTTGAGCGTGGAAATCATTTAAATCGCTCAAATTACCATTAATACCATAACTTGTTCTTAACTTGAAACGACTAAACTGCTCAGGTAAGTTATCCCAAAAATTTTCTCTATGGAGATTCCATCCCACTGAGACTCCGGGAAAAACTCCCCATTTATTATTGTCTCCAAGGTTAGAGGCGCCATCATACCTAAGGTTTGCTGAAAGAAGGTATTTCTGATCAAAATCATATAATACTCTACCAAAAAAACCTATGGTTCTGAATTGAGAAGTATAGCTATAAACACTGGTAGGTTCAGCAGATGCATTTAATGTTGGTACGTTATCAGTAGCCGCTCCTCTTCCTGTCGCACTTAGTGAATAGTTCTTTCTATCCTGATACATAGCTCCTGCTTTTAATTGTAAATTATGTCCACTTTTAAAGTCTGGGCTATAAGTAAACACTCCATCAAATTGTTTTTGCCAATAGCTGGAATGACTTGCTGATGCATTTCTGGAGTCTACAAACTGAGTAGCGGTATTATAGTAACCCTCTTGGAAGAAGTTTTCAATTCCTTGAACAGCATATAAAGAAACTAATGGTTCAAAGCTCAGATTTTTAATAATGTCCCAATTTCCTCCTACACTCATGGTTAATCGATTGGTGTTGTTGAAGGCCTGTAGTTTATCTAAATGGTAAGCTGGATTCCCTAAACTCCTGTTTTGACCAGGGGCTAAAGTTCCATCTTCATAGGTATATTTAGCAGTGGGAGGGAGACCTAATGCTCGTTGGAAAAGCTGATTTTCACTGTAGACCTGATTGTTTGAAGAATTTGTGAAATTTATTTTACCAATAACTGATACATTATCTTTTATTCGTAGGTCTGCGTTAAGACGCCCCGTAAATCTTTCATAACCGGTGTAGATAGCAACTCCTTCAGATTTAAGGTAACCTAAACCCAAGTCAAAAGTAGCCTTTTCACCTCCACCAGTTGCAGAAAGATAATGGTTTTGAGTAACCCCGGTTCTAAATAATACATTCTGCCAGTCAGTATCTTTAAAAATAATGGTTTTTGAAGGATCAAGTGGGTCAGGCATGCTTTCCCAGCCTTCCCTGAGTTTATATTCATTCTCCGGAGTGAGGTACTGTGTAGTAAAAGCTGTATTATTAGTTAAGTCATTTCCAATACCAGAACCAGTCGCTAAATCTAATCGGCTTAATCTTTCAGGATGTTTTTCTCCGGTTGCCGCTAAACCTAACCGGTTGAAATAAATATAATCCCTGGCAGATGCAAGATCATATTTTTTTTGTAATTCGGAGTAACCTAAATTGAATTTGTAGGAAATTCGGGTTTTGCCACTTTCTCCTGTTTTTGTTGTTATAATTACTACTCCGTTGGAAGCTCTTGAACCATAGATTGCAGTGGCAGCAGCATCTTTCAAAACCTGAATGGTTTCAATATCATCCGGATTGACATCGTCCATCTGGCTTCTAAAAACACCATCAATAATATATAATGGAGTAGAGCCATTTGGATTATTGATGGAAGTACCACCTCGAAGAATAATTCGTGGTGCTTGCCCTGGCTGACCTGAGGTATTTTGTACCCGAACACCAGAAATAGTTCCCTGCAAAGCGGAAGCTGCATTAGTATAGGGAATATTTTCTAACACTTTGTTATCTAACTTTGAAATTGACGTAGTTAAGGTTTCCCTGGATTGGGTCCCATAACCAATGACAACTACTTCATCCAGTTGTTCTAAATCGGGTTCTAACTGAACATTGATCTCTGATTGGCTATTAACTTCAATTTCTTTCGTCTGAAACCCGATAAAACTGAATTGCAGAATGGCCGTGGAACTTACTTCAAGCTTATAATTTCCTTCAAAATCGGAGGTTGTACCTACAGTGGTACCCTTTATTAAGATGCTAACTCCTGGTAAGGGTTCTCCATCATTATCAATAACTTTCCCTGAAACAAGTTCTAAATCTTGAGCCATGACTACTGATAGTTTAATAAGCATGCATAGCAAAAAGAAAGGGCATTTTAAATTAAGGTAGCTTTCTTTTTTCATAATTTCATATTTTAAAAAATGAGTTTTTAAATGAGAGGAGTAATTTCCAAATTATTAGTTTGTGAGTACCCAGACTAATAGTCCAAATGTATTGTTGAATTTGGAGCAGGAGGGGGGACAAAAATCTAAAAACTGGGATAGAATTATCCGCATGGGATATAAAAATCCATAGGGAGGGTTATAAAAATTTATTTTTATAACCTGCAGTTGTTTATTAGCAAAAACATGGAGTTTTTTTAGCCCCTATTTGAATAAATGGGGTATCCTTGTTTTCACATGCTGCTTATTTTAAATCAATCATCGAATTGTAATGGATTATTCTGGAGATTCTGTTTTTACAGGTATAGTTCGGTAATGGTACATTAAAAGCAGGCTTAAGAATTATTCGATGACTTATCTGAAAATTCTGAAGGGGAAACACCAAATAATTGTTTGAATTTCTTTGTAAAATATTTTGGTTGATTAAAACCTACCATATAACATACTTCGGATATTTTTAATTTTTGTTGGGATAGAATTTGGGCTGCTCTTTTTAACCGAATTATTTGAACGAACTCATTAGGAGTTTGGCCAGTAATTCCTTTTAATTTGGTAAATAAAAGTGAGCGACTTAAGCCTAACTCTTTGCCTAACAAAGCCACATCCAATTCTGAGGAATCAATATATTGTTCCACCACTTTTATGGCTTTGGCAATAAGTTGTTCGTCTAAGGGAGTTAAGGCAATTTCACTGGGTTCTAAATGTAATTGTTTACTGAACTTATCCCTTAGTTTTCTTCTTGATTCTAAGAGGTTTTTTACTTTTAAATCCAGTATTTTTAAATGGAATGGTTTAGTGATGTAATCATCGGCTCCAGCTTCCAACCCTTCCAATTTGAATTGAAAAGAATCCTTGGCTGTCAATAAAATAACTGGAATATGGCTGGTTTTCATTTCTGTTTTCAAATGATGGCAAACTTCAGTTCCATCCATACCTGGCATCATCACATCACTGATAACCAAATCTGGTAATAGATTTTTTGCTATTTTTAACCCTTCTATTCCGTTAGGAGCTGTGGTAACTTTATAAAACCCGTTAAAGCTTTTTTCTAATAAAGCAAGTACTTCAGGATTATCTTCAATGAATAATAAGGTAGGTTTAGTGGTGGTGTCTGTACCCTTATTATCAATAATTTCAATATCTTTTTCAAAATTAGATTGACCTAAATCACTTTGGATATGATGTTCAACACCATCAGTTAAAATTTTCTCATTATCAGCAAAATCTAATGGTCCAAAATGCTCTTTACCATTTTTTAAAATAACTTTAAAAACCGTTTCATTATTCGGAATACTTTTCACTTCTATCCTTCCCTGGTGAAGTTCAACTAAGTTTTTAGCCAATGCCAAACCTATTCCTGAACCAGCAAAGTACTTGCCTTCGGATCTTTCATTTTGAAAATAGCGATCAAATATATGTTCGAGATGTTCATCCAAAATTCCTTTTCCATTATCGGTTACCTCAATATAAGTTTCCTGTAAATCAAAATTAGTCGCTATCCTGATAGAAATTTTGCCATTGTCTTTTGTAAATTTAAAAGCATTTGAAATCAGGTTATACATTACTTTCTCCATCTGTTCACTATCAATCCATACCTTTATATTTTGCTGATCAGTTAAGAAATCAAATGTTATATTTCTTTGGTTAGCAAGGCTATTAAAGGAAGATTTAATTTTCTTTATAAATGTTTCAAGGTTTTCCTCGCCAATTTGTAGTTTCAGGTTTCCTGTTTCTTGTTTTCTAAAATCAAGAATTTGGTTTATGAGTCTAAGCAATCGTTCAACATTTCTGTAAATTGTTTTTAATTGGTTTTGAACAGACTGGTTAAGGTCCTCCCGGACCATTAATTTTTCTAAAGGAACAAGAATCAAGGTAAGTGGTGTTCGTAGTTCATGACTAATATTTGTAAAAAAGGTAAGCTTCATCTGATTGAGCTCTTCAGATTTTTCTTTTTCCAACTTTGTTATTTTTAGATCATGCCGAAGTTTGATTCTGGTGGAAATGATTTGTTTTCCCAAAATGCTGAGTCCGACTAAAATAAAAAAGTAGCTAAAGTATGCCCAGTTCGTTCGCCACCATGGGGGTAAAACCACTAACTTTAAAGATAAAGTTGGACTAATCTGATTTCCTTGAAAATTAGTGGCAGCTAATTGAAAATTATAGTTTCCTGGAGATAAATTAGAATAAGGAGCAAATCGTCTTGTGGAACTTGTATTAATCCAATGATCATCTTCCCCCTCTAATTTGTAGGCATATTGTATTTTTTCAGGAGAAGAAAATTCAAGGGCCGCAAATTCTAGTAGGAAGACATTGTTTTTGTTATTTAAAACAACCTCCTGTATACCCCAAATACTTTTATTTAATATTAGTTGATCATTTAGAAACTGACCTGGTTTAACTGACTTATTTAAAACTCTTAGATTAGTTAGGACTAATCTTGGAGAAGGTTGAGACTTGAGCACAAGTTCAGGATTAAAAACGTTGAAACCATTAGTCCCACCAAAGTAAAGAAGTCCGTTTGTATCTTTAAAAACTGACCCCAAGTTAAATTCATCTGATTGAAGGCCATCGTTTACGGTGAAATTTTTAAAAGATTCCTTTTGAGGATCAAATCGACTCAAACCTTTTACAGTACTTATCCAGATGAAACCATTTTCATCTTCTACCATTGCCTTAATTACATCACTTGGCAGGCCATTTTTTTCACGATATACCTTAAAGGTGTTTTTATCCGGATCAAAAAGATTTAATCCTCCTCCAAAAGTCCCTATCCAATAATTTCCTCTTTTATCATGTAAAAACGATGTGATTACATCATTACTTAAGCTGGTATTATCCCCCGGTTTGTTTCTGAAAATTTGGAAATTATTGGTTTTAAAGTTGAATTTATTGAGACCTCCGCCATAGGTACCAATCCAAATTATACCCGATCGATCTTCAACCACTACTCTCACATCATTGAAACTCAAACTCTTATGATCATTTGGGTTATTTGTAAAATTGATAAATTGATTTTTTGATGGGTTATATTGGCTAACTCCTCCTCCATTCGCAAATCCAATCCAGAGATTTCCTTTACTATCTTCAGTTATCGTCCAAACTTCATCATCTCCAATAGAATCAGGATCCTTTGGATTATGCCTAAAATGAGAAAATGTCTTGTTTTTTCTATTAAATCTATTCAAACCTCCCCCATCGGTGCCAATCCAAATATTCCCGGCTTTGTCTTCAAAAATACACTGCACGTTATTATGACTTAAACTTTGAGTATTTTTTGGATCATGAAGAAAATGGGTAAAAGTTCCATTATTCTTATTGTAAAGGTTAAGTCCTCCACCAAAAGTGCCCACCCATAATTGTCCATCCCTATCCATTAATATAGATTTAACAAGTTTCCCTTGAAGGCTTGAGTAATCTCCAGGGATTTGATAAAAATGTTTAAATTGTTGCACTCTTGGGTCCAGCTTATTAAGTCCTTCCCCTGAATACATACCAACCCATAAAATGCCTGATTTATCCTCAAAAAGGCTAAATACTGAAAGCCCTTTAAGGCTATAAGGCCTGTTAGGCGTATCTTTAAAATTAATAAATTCTTGTTTTTTTTGATCAAAAAGGTTTAATCCGCCACCTAGAGTACCCACCCAAAGGTTTCCTTGCTTATCTTCTAATATGGATGATATATTATTGAAACTAAGTCTTTCCTCTCCGTTTTGTTGAAAGTGTCTAAAAGATTTTTCATTTAAATCAAATTGAAATAAACCAAAATGTTCTGTACCAATCCACAATTTGTTTTGAGAATCTTGTAATATGGTTTTCACCGACTTGATTTCATGACCATTTATTTTTGGCAGATGAAATTTTATAAAAGTCTGATTTTGACGATTAAAATATTGAAGTCCACCATCATAAGTACCTATCCAAAGTGTTTGTTGTTTGTCCTCATAAATCGTCCAGACCTCATTGTCGGAAATTGAAAGTGAATTACCAGACTCATGTTTAAAGTGCTTTATTTTTACCACTTTTTGAGTTTCAGGATCAATAATTAGTTTGTTTAACCCCTCCCCCAGGGTGCCAGCCCAAACATTATCATGATGATCCACACAAACAGAAAATACTTTATTATGACTTATGGACTTATTCTGATGAAGGTTCTGGGTAAATGAAGTAAAACTATCAGTTAAAGGATCATACCTATTAAGCCCACCTCCGCTTGTTCCAATCCATAAATTGCCTTTTGTATCACTATCAATAGCTCTAATTACATTGCTACTTATACTTTCAGGATCTTCCGGGTTATGTCTGTAAACCACAAATGAGTAACCATCGTACCTGCATAAACCATCATCTGTTCCAAACCAGATAAACCCCTGATGGTCTTGATGTATGGCTAGAATTGAATTATGAGGTAATCCATTTTTTCCAGAAAGATGGCTAAACTTAAAGAAGATGTCTGAACCATTTTGGCTAAAAAGTAGGGTATTAGTTAAAAAAAACAAACAGGTTGTAAGGCACCAATTCATGACATTTCCACGTGATTTAAAAACAAAGATAATTGTCTGGATTACTTTTTCCAGTTCTCTAATTATGTTTATAACTTTTTAAAAATTCTGTAGGGGTTTTACCAAAATGTTTTTTAAATCCATTCCTGAAATTTTTTGTAGAGGCATATCCTACCTTAAAAGCAACTTCACTTACATTGAATTCTCCTTCAACAAGCAATTTGGCAGCGTTTTTAAATCGTATAGTCTGAATAAAATCTTGTGGAGATTGGCCTGTCAGGGACTTGATTTTTCTAAAGAATTTACTTCTGCTCATTCCAACCGTTCTAATAATAGCCTCAATATTGAATTCTGTTTCAGTCATATTTTCTTCAGTTATTTTAATTACCTCCTCCAAAAAATCATTATCTAGACCGGTATTGGTGAGGTTACCTGGGGCCAGATCTAATTGATTCTTATACTGTTCTTTAAGTCTTAACCGAGATTCCAGTAAATTTTCAACTCTGGCCATAAGTAGTTTCATGGAAAATGGTTTGAGTATATAATCATCTGCACCAGTTTGGAGACCTTCAATAATTTCATCATCTTCAGTTTTGGCAGTAAGGAGAATGACCGGAATGTGGCTGGTATCAATGTTTGATTTCACTTTTTTGCATAATTCAAGCCCATCCATTCCTGGCATCATGATATCAGAAATGATAAGATCAATATTATTTTTGGCGGCAATTTCCAATCCCTCCTGACCATTTTGACATGTTTTTATGTTAAATCCTGATTGTAGGCTTTCCCGAAGGAAAAAATTCACATCATTGTCATCTTCTACAATGAGTATTGTCTTTGGCATTTTATCATCTAATATGTTCTTTGGTAAAGATTCCACTTCAGCATTAATCAATGGTTTTAAAGGTGTGTATGGTTGGATTGGCTCCTGGCTAAATAATATCCCATCCCGATTTTCTAAATGGGCTTTGCCAATAGGTAGATGAATAATAAAACTACTCCCTTCTTTTTCTTTACTCATCACTAGTAATTCTCCGTGATGTAGTTCAATTAAGCTCTTTGAAAGTGACAAACCAATCCCTGTGGAACTTCCTCTTTGTTTTACCTGATAAAATTCTTCAAAAATCTTTTTCAAATTTTCTTTGGAAATACCCGGACCTGTATCTGATACAGTAATTGAAACACTATTTTGCTGGTTAGAATTATTTCTAAGGAGGTCTAACTCCACAGTAATTCGATCCCCTTTTTTAATGACCTTAAAAGCATTTGATAACAAGTTATGGATTACTTTATCTATTTTCTCTTTGTCTATCCAAAGGCGTTGGCTTTTTAAGGAAGAAGTAAAAGTTAATTCAATAGCTTTTTCCACTGCAAGAAATCTAAAATTATCTACAATTTCTTCAATAAAAGATACAATATCTTCTTCGGAGGCATGTAGTTTCATTTTACCCTGATTAATTTTTCTGAAATCCATTAACTGATTAACTAACTGGAGTAACCTGATAGAATTCCTATGAATAAGTCTGAGGTGCTTTTCAATTTGTTCTTTGTTAAGGTTTGTATCCAAAAGCTTTTCTACTGGTCCAATAATAAGAGTGAGAGGTGTCCTAAATTCATGTGAAATGTTTGTGAAAAATTTGAGCTTTATTTGGCTAATTTCATGTTCTTTTTCTTTGGCCATTCGTTCCAACTTTAAGTCATTTAGTAATTTCACTTTGGTGAGAGCCGCTTTTCTGGCCCCTAAACTCACCAAAAGAAAAATGAAAAAGTATAATCCTACCGCCCACCATGTTCTCCACCAGGGAGGAGAAATAACGATTTTAATTGAAGTCCCCTTATCATTCCAAATTCCATCATTATTGGCTCCTTTTACCTTAAAAGTGTACTCCCCAGGGTTTAAGTTGGTGTATGTGGCCTGATTTTGAGCACCTACGTAATTCCAATCCTGATCAAAACCTTCCAAAATATAAGCATATTGATTTTTTTGAGGGGATAAATAGTTTAAGGCCACAAACTCAAAAGATATGACTGAGTGCTTATGGTTTAATTCAATGAGCTCAGTCTCACTTATATTTTTTTTTAAAGGGGAATTTTCAGCTCCTGGAACTACTTTTTTGTTGGCTATTAAGAAATCTGTAATAATGACGGAAGGGACAATTGGATTTGGATTTATATCATTCGGGTGAAAATAAGTTACCCCATGGGTGCTCCCAAAAAATAAGGTGCCGTCATTTGCTTTAGCAATTGAGTTTTCATTAAATTCCAGTCCTATTATCCCATCTTCATAGCCTAGGTTTTTAATTTCATGGTTATCAATTGAAAATTTGGAAATTCCTCGATTAGTACTTATCCATAAATTATTGTTATCATCACTTAATATCCCCTTGATGGTATTACTTGGTAATCCGTTGGCTGTCGTGAAATGTTTAAAGTTATCATTAATTCTGTCATAATAGTTTAGTCCGTTGTCCGTACCAACCCATAACCCCCCATGAGAGTCTTTGCAAAGTGAATAGACCTGGTTACCACTTAGGCTTGTACTATCACTTGTTGAGTGTTTCCATGACTTTAATTTTTCAGTGGTTAAATTAATTTGGTTTATCCCATTGAAAGTTCCAATCCAAATTGAATTTTCATTTTCTTCCAAGAGTGCGGAGACATGGTTGTGATTTATAGAATTGGGATTCTGAGGGTCATGTTTAAAGTTGATAGCCTTTTGTGTATTTGGATTGAATTTTATCAGTCCCTGCTCTCGTGATCCCATCCAGATATTCCCTGAAATATCTTCGTAAAAGCATTTGATATATAATGCCCCAAGCACGGGGTTTGTCTTCCCAAAATGAATAAATTTATTTGTTTGTTTGTTATAGATATCAAAACCATTCAAATAAGTGCCGATAAACAATTGTCCATTCTTAGATTCATAAAGTCCGTTAATTACCTCATCTGAAATGCTGTTTGGGTGCTTGGGATTATGCCGAAATTGCCGGATAGAATTATTATTTCTGTCAAACAAGTTTACTCCACCATGATCAAAGCCTATCCACATTTTCCCATTATTACTTTCAGATAAAGCTAATACTGATTTGCCGGAAATACTCGGCTTTACCTGATTGGTGAATTGAAGGTTTTGGATCCTACTTTTATATTTATTAATGATATTAATGCCATCATTTACAGTCCCAACCCAAAACACACCGTCTTTATCCTCGGTGATACTGGTAATACTCTGAACACTAAGACCATCTTGATTTCCATTTTTTCTAAAAGGATTAAATTTGCCTGAAAGATTATCAAATAAAATTAACCCATTTCCATCTGTTGCAATCCAAAGTACATCATTACTGTCTTTAAAAAGGCCAAAAATCAGATTGGATTTTGAGTTGGGGTAATTGGTTGGCTCAGTTAATTTTTTAGAAGAAGTATTATAAATTTTTAATCCGGAATTATATGACCCAACCCAATAGTTGAATTTATCCTTTTGAAGGATATCAATAACAGAAAGATTTTTTGAAGAAGGCTCAATCTTTACAGGAAGATACTTGCAGTTTTTTTTGTCAAAAATGCTAACACCTCCTTCCTTTTCTCTTAATACCCAAGCCCCATATCCCAAAATTAACTGATCATCAGGCCCATCGATAATTGCTCTTAATTCAGCTTTTTTTGGATTGGGAAAGCTTTCAAAAGTATCCGTACTATCACGGTAGAGAAACAAACCTCCATCACCTGTACCAACCCACAATTGTTGATGATTATCTTCATAAAGCTCTGAAATAGGGATATTACTAAAATGACTTTTATTTTCATCATTGGCCTTTGGTTTTATGAAACCGTCTTGTGCCGGGTTTAGTCTATTCAGGCCTTTAGTGGTACTTACCCAAAGGTTCCCTGTATGGTCTTCTAGTATTTTGGTGACAATATTTGAGCTTATAGAGCTGGGATTAGTAGGATCGTGGCTATATTCTATAAACCTGATACCATCAAATTTATTCAATCCCTCATTTGTTCCTATCCAAATGAAACCTTGACTATCCTGTAAAATATAGTTTATGTGATTATTAAGAAGCCCATGGGTTGTATTAAGGTATTCTACGGGGTAAAGATCATATTTAGGTTGAGCCAATAAAAACTGATTCCAGGATTGTAGGAAAGCCAACAATAAAAATAAAACATCTTTTTGGGTACATCTCATTAATCTTGAAAGTAGGATTCACGGCCTAATAACTAAACCTGAAAATACTGTTTTAAAAAAACATTTTCAGCAATTCAAATATAAAAATGCAGCAGAATAACCAGAATTGACCTCTTGATTGACCAGTTTTATCCTATCCTGAATAGGTTTAGCCCTCTTTATTACCATTTTTAGCCACTCCAAAAGTCCCCCAAAATGATAACTTAGTTTCCAAAAATCTGGAATAAAATTGAAAGGAGAAAAAAGAAGGAATTACAAAAAATGGCTTTGGCTTGAGGTGATTTTATCCTTTTTGGTGGTTGCCTTTGCTATTTTTTTCATTTACCTGGCCAGCTAGATTAGGCTAAGCCTGGATTGGTTTAATAACAAAGTACAACAATGGTTGTATTCTATTTTCTAATTAACTTAAATATATGATTATGAAAAAAACGTTGACTATTTTATTATTTTTTGCCTTATTTTCCCATGTATGGGCACAGGAAAGGAAGTTATCCGGAAAAGTCACGGATGAAAACGGAGAGGGCTTACCAGGAGTAAATGTACTATTAAAAGGAACTAAAATTGGATCTGTAACCGATATAGAAGGTAATTATCAAATTGTGGTTTCTGGCGAATCAAACACTATTGTATTTTCATTTATTGGCTACCAAACGGGCGAAGTTGAAATTGGGTCATTTTCGGTTTTGAACCATGTGATGAAAGAGGATGTCACTTCTCTTTCTGAAGTGGTAGTAACGGCATTAGGTATTGAAAGAGAAAAAGAAGCTTTAGGGTTTTCGGTGACAGAACTGGAAGGCAAAGGATTTACACAAGCAAGAGAAACAAATGTGGCCAACGGTTTGGCAGGTAAAGTCGCTGGGGTTAATGTAAGTAATATTGCTTCAGGTCCGGCCGGATCATCCAGGGTAATTATTAGAGGAAATACTTCCTTAACCCAAAACAATCAGCCCTTGTATATTGTGGATGGAGTACCTATTGATAATAGTAACTTGGGTGCTGCTGGTCAATGGGGAGGAAGAGATCAAGGAGATGGTATTGGTAGTATCAATCCTGATGATATTGAAACCATGACTGTTTTAAAGGGAAATACAGCTGCTGCCTTATATGGATTTCGAGCTTCAAATGGAGTAATTTTAATTACTACCAAAAGTGGAAAGAGTAAAAAGGGATTAAACCTTGAAATTAATTCAAACTATGTTTTTGACAAGGCTATTAATCGGTTGGATATACAAAAAGAATATGGTCATGGCTCAAAAGGACAAAAACCAAAGACCCTAGAGGAAGCACTTGGAGCAGGAGATATTGCCTGGGGTGGAAAATTAGATGGAAGCAGTGTGATTCAATTTGATGGGGTAGAAAGACCATACGCTTATGCAGGTGATAATTTTGATAAGTTCTATCAAACCGGTCACACTTTTACCAATACAATTGCTTTGTCCGGAGGTAGTGAAGATATGGGATTCAGATTTTCTGCTTCGAAACTAGATAATGAAGGTATTATTCCCGGAAATAAGTATAAAAGAAACAACTTTAGCTTAAATGCAAATGGCAAAGTTGGAAAAAAGTTAACTTTTAATGCCAGTGGATCCTACATTGTTCAGGAAACAAAAAACCCACCAGCTCAGGGAGATTTAGTAAGTAATGTAAACTATACTGTTTGGAGTCTGGCTCCTTCTATCAATGTAGAAGATTTAAAGGGTGACCCTAACAGGCTAGGGGCAAATCCAGATGGTACAGAACTATTACCAGCCACTACAATTTGGTTTGAAAACCCTTACTATAGTGCCTACCAAAAGAAAAATGAAAGTGAAAGAAATCGTGTGTTGGGAAGTTTCTCTCTCCAATATGATTTTACCGAATGGCTTTATGTAAAAGGACGAATAGGAGTTGATCATTGGGACAGAAGAAATATGGATTTGAGACCTTATGGAAGTGCACAAAGTCCATTAGGATATATCAACCAATCACAAACCAAACATAATGAGATCAATAACGATATTATGCTTGGATCCCAACAGGAGTTTAGTAGTGGTTTTGGGTATAATGTATTGATTGGGGCATCCAGTATGCGACAAAATCGATACAGCAATAGTACAAATGGTAGGGACTTTGCCATTGCAGATTTTCCTCATTACTCAAATACAACTAACAGGACTGGAGGAACAAGTTTGTGGGAATTAGGAACTAATTCAGTTTATGGTCTTACCGAGGTTTCTTATAAATCCTACCTGTATTTAACTGCTACTGGTCGTCAGGATTGGTTTTCTACCTTAAATGGTAAAGGAATATTTTATCCCTCCGCAAGTATGAGTGCGGTAATTTCGGAAATGGTAAAAATGCCAACCTCATTCACCTACCTGAAACTACGAACTGCCTGGGCCCAGGTTGGTGGAGCCACTAATCCATATGCATTAAATCAAACCTATTCGCTGGGCCAACCTCATTATGGAGTTGCTCAGGGAGGAGTTGCTCAGAGTGTGGTTGCAAATGCTCAACTTAAACCCTTAACTGCTACTGAATTTGAGATTGGATTTGATGCAAGGTTTCTTGATAACAGGGTGGGCATTGACTTTGCTGTTTACAGTCGAAAAACGGAAGATGACATCCTAGATGCTAGTATTTCAACCACATCTGGATATAATGCAGCAAAAGTCAATGTAGGAAAAGTTACAAATAAGGGAGTTGAACTGCTTTTCACGGCTACTCCTATTCTGAAATCTAAATTTTCATGGGACATCTCTTTGAATATGAGCCATAACAAAAGTGAGGTTGTAAGCCTTCTTGACCCGGAGGTGGCAGATGAGCGTCTTTTCGTGGATCAAAACAGGGCACAAACTGCCAATGTAGAACATATTGAAGGCCTTCCTTATGGACAGGTTACCGGTTGGATTTATTTAAGAGATGCTGCAGGTAATATTGTTCATAACGATGCTGGTTTACCGATGAGGGATGAAGAGGCTGGTCTGGTTCCATTTGGAGCAGGGGTACACCCATTCTTTGGTGGGATAACCAATAGTTTCAATTTTGGTCCAATAAATATGAGTTTTCTTATTGATTACAAGTCGGGAGCAGTGATCTTCAGTGGAACTAATTCCTGGTTATACAGGAGAGGTATACATAAAAATACACTTGTGGGAAGAGAAGAAGGAATAGGAGTTTTGCCAGGTAGTGAAATGTCAACCTATTACAATGAAATCAGAAATAAAATTGCTGAGCAGTTTATCTATGATGCCGATTTTGCAAAGTTAAGAGAATTGACAATTGGATATAATTTACCCAAAAGCATATTAGACAAACTCAAAATAGCAAGTGCCCGATTTTCTATAGTAGGAAGAAATTTATTATTACTCCACTCGAATGTAGAAAATATAGATCCGGAGTCCACTTATAATGAAGGGAATGCCCAAGGAATGGATTATTTCCAGACTCCACAAAGTCGAAGCTATGGGTTCAACCTAAACCTTAAGTTTTAATTAAAAAATGAAAATGTCAAAAAATATGAAATCTATACTTTTTAAGAACAAATTTTTGGTGGTAACCTTGATCATTATTATGCTAACAAGCACTGCCTGTGAAGATGAGTTGACTGAAATTAATGAAAATCCTAATGAGATCACCAATCTTGATTATGGCATCCAATTGACAAATATATTGCTAAGCACCACTGAGGGAGGCTATGAGATGTTTAGAGCCTCTTTAGGGTATTGTTTTGCATCTATACAACAATTGGCGGATTTAGAAAGCCCAGTTTCCGGAGTATTTTTACCAGGTGATAAATATTTGAATGACCCCCTTTTCGCAGCTTCCCTTTTTGATGAAGTATATACACGAGAACATAAAAATCTGGCTGATTTCCTGCATCGAACAAAGGATGATGAGGAAGCGGTAAACTACCATGCCATGGGAAGAATATGGCGGGTAATGTCAGCCCATAGAATTACAGATATATATGGTGATGTTCCTTATTTTAATTCTGGAAAAGGATACATTGACAACAATTGGTTCCCAGCATATGATGCCCAAGAGGAAATTTATGCTGATATGCTAAACGAACTTGAAGGAGCTGTTTTGCAACTAGACCCAAATAAGAAAAACCCGGGGACAAATGATATCATTTACAACGGAGATCTGGATAAATGGAAAAAATTAGCCTATTCCCTGATGCTTCGTTTAGGGATGCGCCTTACGAAAGTAGACAATGGAGCAGCAGAAGTCTGGGTTAAAAAAGCTATTAGCGGTGGGGTAATGACCAGTAATGATGATATTGCCAAAATAATTCATGAAATTGGGGCAAGTCGTAATCCATTCTTTAATGGTTTTGAAACACGAGATCAGGTAAGGTTGAGTGCCACTTTTGTAGACTGGATGATTAACATGAATGATCCACGATTAGATATGATTAGTTATGTAGAATCAGGTGGCCCTCATAAGGGATTGCCTAACGGATATGATTATGAAACTATCCAGGATTACCCAGGTGGAAATGATTTAACTACTTACTCAAATTACAATCCTGAACTTAGAAAATGGGAATCTCCATCTTTTAGACAAACTTATGCTGAAGTAGAACTTTTACTTGCTGAAGCTGCAGTTTATAGTTGGCATGGGGGAGATGCGGCCGAACATTATGAAAAAGGTGTAAGAGCAGCCATCAATCAGTTTGGATTATTTGGAGTAGAATTGCCATCTGATTCTGCAATAGATGATTACCTCAATAATAATCCATTTGATCCTGCAAAAGGACTGGAAATGATTGGTGAACAATATTGGGCGGCAACTATCCTTGTTAGCTGGGAAGGTTACTCTAATTGGAGACGAACTGGATTTCCTGTGCTTACACCTACCAATTATCCTGGAAATGTTACTAATGGTCAAATACTCAGAAGATTAACCTATTCAGGAACAGAATATAGTTTAAATGCAGAAAATGTAAATGCAGCCAATAATCGACAAGGCCCTGATGACTTCATGACAAGAGTCTGGTGGGACAAAGAATAGAATAATCAATGTTTAATAATTCAAAGATAGGTTTAAATCTAAAAAAAACCTGTCTTTGAATTAGCTTTTCCGTTATCCGGGTTAATTTAAAAATATTTGTTGCCTTCACAAAAGCTCATTTCAGTAGGGTTCCTGAATAGGGGGTGGTTTCCTGGTTTCCTTATCAAAGGAAAAGGATATTCTTTATATTTTTAATTATTTAAAAGTTTGTTAGATGCTTGCTTTAAATTTATTAATTTCTAAAAATTTTAGTTGTTTGTGTACCTTTAATAATTTTTACTTGTCAAGAATCACACAAATCCCGACATATAATATCTTCCTCTATCACAATAAAAGGTAACAAATTAAAAGAGCCAAACAGTAATGCCAATACTGCTGCAGTGATTTCTTTTCTTTTCGGTTGCAGCGACCTTCCGAAATCCTGGATTGGTAAAGTTCCTGAGTCTATATTTGAATAGGAGAAAGATGGATTTTTACACCAGCCAATTATACCACAAAAGCCTGTTTTAAAAGCAAACTTGAAATTTAAATGATGAAATCAATCCAGAAATACTATCAGCTTAATCATTTGTGTTTATCCATTTTGTTCGTATTCTTCTTTGCTGCAAAATCCCTGGCCCAGGATTCAACAAATATAAAAGTGATGACCTATAATGTGTTGTACGGTTTTAAAGGAAATGACAACACCTCCAGAGAAATTGCGGCTATTGAATTTATTAAAAATCAGCAGGCTGATGTCATAGCCTTTCAGGAATTAAATGGGTTTACGGAGAAATCCTTACTTGAACTGGCAAAGCAATGGAATCATGAATATGCTGTAATCTTAAAGGAAGATGGGTTTCCGGTAGGTATTACNTCCAAAAGGCCCATCAAGCTTATAAGTAAAATGAAGGGAGGTTTCTGGCATGGAATGCTACATGTTTCTACTTATGGAATAGATTTTTTAATTGTGCATTTGTCTCCC
>NZ_KB903434.1 GCF_000379765.1 Flexithrix dorotheae DSM 6795 | reverse complement strand
GTGGCGGCATCTACGCTAAAAGACCCCCATGCAGAATCGAGTTGGGAAAGAATTTCAGTATTAAAAAGATCACAAACCTTAGGCAGGGAATCATTGTCCAAAAGATTTAAAGGAATAAATTTTCCTGCACAAATTTCCGTATCATCCAAATTGAAAATATCATCATTGGCCATTGGAGACTGGCAACAATCAGCTTCCGGGACAACCACTTTCACCAAAGCCGAATCACATTCTGTTTCACAGCCGGGACAAGCATTGCAGACTTTGTAAGAAAACTCGAATTCCCCAAAGAAACCCGATTTGGGCAAATAATTAATTGTTCCTGTGGATGCATCCACAGTGAAAGACCCCCATGCAGAATCGAGTTGTGTAAGAATTTCAGTATTAAAAAGATCACAAACTTTAGGCAGGGAATCATTCTCCAGAAGATTTAAAGGAATAAATTTTCCTGCACAAATTTCCGTATCATCCAAATTAAAAATATCATCATTGGCAATTGGAGACTGGCAACAATCAGCTTCAGGTACAATGACTTTCACCAAAGCCGAATCACATTCAGATTCACAACCCGGACAAGCATTGCAGACTTTGTAAGAAAACTCGAATTCCCCAAAGAAACCCGGTTTGGGCAAATAATTGATGGTTCCAGTGGCAGCAACCACAGTGAAAGACCCCCATGCAGAATCGAGTTGGGAAAGAATTTCAGTATTATATAAATCACAAACCTTAGGCAGGGAATCATTGTCCAAAAGATTTAAAGGAATAAATTTTCCTGCACAGATTTCCGTATCGTCAAGGTTGAAAATATCATTATTGGCGAAGACTGGCTCACAATCTTTACAAAAAATAGTATCCGATTCCTGATCTGAGGAAATTACCAAAAGGTTGTTTTTTTGTAATTCAGCCCAATTTACTTTTTTAATTAGCTGTTTTCTGGCGCCATTTAAATAAGGATAATTTACCTCCACAAATAGATTATTTAAATCCGTAGAGGTTAGCGTTTTTAGTCCGAAATGGACCTGTGCAAAGTCTTGTGTGCCATGGCCATTTCCACCATTTATTTCTTTTATTCCGGATAATATTTTTTGCTCACAATTTAATAACCGAATCGTAGTGCCAAGTGCATTCCTGTTTTTTCCGGAGGAAAATCTATTTTCAAAAACCTGGACCAGCAAATGCTCCGACTCAGCCTTTTGAACAGATTCATTGAGCCAAAGCTGATTTTTGTCCCCATCAATATTGATATACAGATCCAAATCTCCATCTGAATCTATGTCCATAAAATTACAGCCTTGTTGCCTTCCTACAGCAGGAATATCATCAGATAACTCAAATTGAATTATTCCATCCTTCGAAATATTTTTGAGTAATTTTCCCGTTTTTAAACCGGCAAAATATAAATCAATATCGCCATCATTATCCACATCTCCCCCGGCAAGGCCTTCAATTGGATTCTTACCATCCGGGTTTAATTTGTCCAAAGCCGGGATATCCAGCGGAACAAAAGCCCCATTTTGGTTTTCATAAATTCGATTAAATTTATTTTCGGTCCAAATCAGGTCAAAATCACTGTCACTATCCAGGTCATAGAAAGAAACCGCCCCCTTATTTAAATTAAAGGCGTGTTGGCTTGTATCTGTTTCAGAAATTGGAACTTCAGTGAATTGCCCTCCTGTATTTTTATAAACATTCATTCCGAAAAGTCCGCTTTTTCTGGCGATTGCGTCCACATAACCATCATTATCATAATCAGTTACGGTAGAATAATCCCCATCACTTTGAGTAGCAGGTGGGAAGCCTTCAGGAAGGCCTGTAGCTGTTGGCTTTACATGACAAAATAAATCGTTGCATTCGGGATTGGTAAAACGAGATTTATCTTTTGAGGGAATGGTATTGTTTTCATAAATCTCCATTCCCCAATTGTGATTTTCAATGAATAAATCTAAATCCCCATCATTGTCATAATCTAGTACATTTACCCCTTCTGTATTCATCCCTCCGGGAATTCTGTGTAGAGTATCTGCCGGATTGACAAGGCTTGAGGTAAAAAGGAAAAAATTTGGCTCATTACTATTCCCTACTCCAAAATTAAAATCATTTTCGGGCCCCTGGTTAAAATAGACTTCCAATCTCCGGGATTCATTCCTAACAAAATCATTAAAACCATCATTATTGAAGTCTGCAATTACAAGGCTTCTTTCCATTACAGAAGTCCCGGGTAGGTTTTCCGCCTCACAACCCTTGCATTTTTCTGAGGTTACATCCTTATATTGATTATCCACAGGATCGAAAAAATAAATTCTTGTCCTGTGCTGGCTGTTATCTTCTTCTGTGTTGACAATCAAATCAGCAAATCCATCATGGTTTAAATCACCAAATGAAAAGCCTCCATCCTTTTTTCCCCCTAAAAATATAGCCTTATACTTAGGGTCATTTTCCTCCACTTTTGTGAATTGTGCCTGGGTCAGAAATGCATTAAAAAATAAAAATATGGTTAATGCAGTTTGAATAGTTTTTCTCATCGGAGAAGGTTGATAAGTAATGGTTTTAAATATTATTATCCTATTTTCTGAAAATTTCGATAAATTATTACTGGTTGGATTCCTAAAAAATAATATGCTGAAAATATCAAAAAAATAGTAGTTAAGTAAATGAAAAATTTGAGTTTCAAAAAGTGCTCAAAAGTAAAAATTCTAAATTCAGAATCCCCTTTGTACAACTTATTTTCCTAAAAACCGGAAATTAAAAAAGGGTTATTCATCCCATAGCATCAGTTACCGTGTAAAATATTTAAGGCAATTAAATTTGAGTAGAGAGAGTATTGATATTAATCCTGATCAGATTCTTGGAAAATTAGGCTGACAATTTCATTAAAATATGATTGCCTATTTGAGGTTTGAAGTTATGGAAATATTGGAGAATTCCTACTTAATTGCTATTTGATTAACATTTGTTATCCAAATTAATAAAGATTATGGAGGTTTAAAAAGACTTATTCCCTTATTTTCGGCTTACCAGAAAAGCGCCCAAAAATATCAATAAGGAAAAAACAATTTTCTCAATGGTAAGCTTATCCATTCCAAATGAAACCGCAATGGAAGTGCTCACAATGGGTTGCAAATAAATATAGAATCCTACAACGCTTGGATTTAATTTACCTAATGCGTAGGTATTGAGCAGGTAAACCAAAAAAGTAGCTCCAATAATGATATAGACTAATGCTACCCAAACGTGGAAAGGAAAAGTAGAAAATTCAGTATTCAAAACTTCTCCTATTCCAAAGGGAATTACCAATGGGCAACCGATCAGGAAAATCCATTTGATCACCGTAAAAGATTGATATTTAAGCATTAAAGGTTTTACCGAAACCAGGTATAGGGCAAAACAAAGCGTGTTTGCTAAAATGATGAGATCTCCGGTTGTATTTTCTCCGGAAAACTGAAAACCATTTCCTCCCACCAAAAAAAAGGCGCCTATAATTCCAACAATAATTCCTGCCCATTTTAATTTATTCAACCTTTCAAATCCCAGAAAAACGGAAAGTAAAAGCACCGAAACGGGAATTAAGGTCATAATGACTGAAGCATTTATCGCACTTGTCATGGAAAGGCCTTTCAAATACAACATTTGCGTGCCGGCAGTCCCGAAAATGGCACACATGATAAATCTTTTATAATCAGATACAGCAATCTTTTCTTTGGGCGCAAATCGTCCAAAAATCCAAAATAGGGCGGTAGCAATCCAGACCCTAATCATTACCAGGCCATATGGATGGACAAACTCAGGTGTTACAATTTTGGCAATATTATAATTAGAGCCATAAAGTATGGCCACACAAAGTAATGCAATATGGGGGGCTTTAATTTTAATGTTGTTGTTGGGAAAGAATAGTACTAAATTTTTATCAGAAAGAACCTGTTTTGTTAAAAGCTGCGAATTTAATTTATTAATTGGTAAATAGTGCTAAAAAGTCGATGGGATTTGGAGTAGGAGGGGTGGAAAAAACCACAAATAAATTTCATTTAAAAAACTTATAGAAATCATATTTCTAAGCTCAAAATAATCTTTAACTTTAGGAATCTGATAATTTTCAATATCAAGCAGATCAATATTAAAAATTCAGGAAATCATTAATTTTTACAACCAGACCCCTGGAGGCTAACCTTAAATTTTAAATTCAATGAAACACAATTTCACAGTTCAAAAACTTGGAAAATGTACCGTAAACTCTCCTCTAAAACTGTCAACTGAAAAGGGAGATAGTGTTTACAATTATATAAAAGATGAGGAAAAAGTAATTTTTGATGTTACCCTGAAGGGCTCAAAAAAGGCCAGAGAATCTAATGAGGAAGAATTGGCCATGGAAAAAGCTGGTCCGAGAGAACGGATTTTTTTCGATCCGGCCAAAACCAAAGCCGCAATTGTAACATGTGGTGGGTTATGTCCCGGCATAAACAATGTAATCAGAAGTCTGGTAATGGGGCTTTATTATCGGTATGGGGTGAAAAATGTAGTGGGGATTAAATATGGTTATGAAGGTTTTATTCCCAAATACAACCATCCTTTTGTAGAACTAACTCCAAAAACAGTATCTACAATTCACCAATTTGGAGGAACCATATTAGGATCTTCAAGAGGCCAGCAGGATGTAAGTGTGATTGTGGATACTCTGGTGCGTTTCAATATCAATATTTTATTTACCATTGGTGGAGATGGTACTTTACGAGGGGCTCAGGCCATCTCTCAGGAAGTAGAAAGGAGAGGACTGAAAATATCGGTGGTTGGGGTGCCTAAAACCATTGATAATGACATTAGTTTAATCGAAAAAACTTTTGGTTTTGAAACTTCATTTACCATGGCAAGCCCTATAATAAGAGATGCGCATAATGAGGCAAAAGGCGCCTGGAATGGAATTGCCATTGTGAAATTAATGGGAAGGGATTCTGGTTTTATTGCGGCCAATGCGGCACTTTCAATGCCTGAAGTAAATTTCGTTTTAGTGCCGGAAATTGATTTTACCCTTGAAGGTGAACACGGTTTTTTATCTGTTTTAAAAAAACGACTGGATCACAGCCAGCATGCCTTAATCGTAGTAGCAGAGGGCGCAGGTCAAACTTTGTTTGATGATAAAGAGCGGCAGAAAGATGCTTCTGGAAATGTTTTACACAAGGATATAGGTGTTTTTCTCAAAAATAAAATTTCGGAGTATTTTAAGAGAATTGATTACCCGGTTACGGTGAAATACATTGACCCAAGCTATATCATAAGAAGTGCTCCGGCTAATCCAAGTGATAGTATTTTCTGTAACAGGCTGGCCTTATATGCCATTCATGGGGCTATGACTGGAAGAACAAACTTTATCGTAAGCCGATGGAATAATAAATTTGTTTATATACCAATTGCCGAGGCGGTAAGAGAGCGGAAAAAAATTGACCTGGAAGGCGAATTGTGGTTAAATGTATTGGAAGCTACTGGCCAGCCAATTGAAATGAAAGGCTAGTGGGACTAAACTAAACCCAATTATTGAATGAGTGGAATTTTCAAGTTATCCCTAATTGGTTAACTTAAAACTTATTTAAGCAGTAATTCAAAATTAACCGTGTATTATTTTGCCATAAGAGACTGATAGAGGGATTACTATTTCTCGGAAATAATAGTACCCGGTATGGAGTACCCGGTGTGGAGCACGAGTGCTTAACAATAATTCCCAATGTGATAAAACAGGAGGAACAAGCAGGGTCATTTTTCGACCCTGTGTCCATAAAACTTGAGTTATAAATGGTATCCATGGATACGGTGGCTAATTTTATCTAAATATTCAATTTTTCTGAAGAATTTCCTCAATGACCAGGTTGGTAATATCATGGGCAGAATCTGAAAATAAAAAGATGGTGGCTGGCAAAACGTAATGATAACCATTCCGCATAGCCACTTCATTAATTCCTTCCTGAATTTTTTGAGAAATGGGTTGCATTAATTCCTGTTCTTTTATGGAAATATTAGTTTGGCTTTCATTCTTGAATCTGTCCAGGTTATTCGCCATAATCTGGATTTCCCTTTGTCTTTCAACCAAAATCTCCTCAATTGGATTTTGTTTTTTGAGGATTTCAAATTCGGCCATTTTTTGCTGAATCTCTGATTGCATTTTTTCAATTTGATCTACAATCTGTTTGGTATAAGCCTCAAAAAGACGGGACTGAATTTTAAACTCTGGTAGAGCCTTGACCACACTATCCTGATTAATATGTGCGATTTTGGTTTTCTGCTGGGCATTTCCTGTTTGGAAGAAAAAAAATAATGAAGAGATTAAAAGAAAAGCTTTCATATTTCTGGAGTTTGATTAAAAAAAACAGAGCGAATACCAATCACTCTGTTTTCTGAAAATGCCCCAAAATTGGTATATGACTACCAGCAATAAGATTTTTACTTTTTTTAACTAATCCAGGCTTTCCACAATATCTACATAAGAAAGATACAGGGCAATATAGGAAACAGGAACAGTTACCAACAATCCTATCCCAAAAACAATTGCTCCTGCAGCGTTTAACAATAATATTACTACTCCAAGCCCGAGGAAGCTAAACCAGTTTTTAGAGATAATTTTCCTGCTAAATTCCATTGCAGGCCAAAATTCCTGCTTGCCATAGTATATAATAAAAGAAACCCACATGTATCCCACCGCAAGATAAATTCCGGGAATTAGTAGTAATATTAATCCAATTCCAATTAAAACACCTGAAATAAACCCTCCAAGCGCTAAGGGGGAGAAAAGATCAAATCCCTTGAAGAAATCCCCAAATTCAAAGGGTTCCTCACGGAGGATTTTACTGGTTACGATTGCCCAGCCAATTGCAAGTGGTGCATTTACAATCGTGGTGGCAAAATTTCCGATAATGGGAAGAAAAGAAAGCCCTATATTAATGGCCAGGGTGACCAAAGCAAAACCTATAAATCCTCCGGCATTTCGCTGAAAAACTTCAAAAGCCCGGCTGATGTAAAAGCCGGTTCTTACTTCATAGCCTTCATAAATTAATCTTTCTGCTTTTTCCTCAAAAGCATAGGGGGATTGACTGCTCCCAAAATCGTCTAAAATTTCTTCTCTCATTTTTTATTATGTGTTTTTAAAAATAAAGTTTGTAGGTTTTTACCTGTAAAGATTACACCTTAATTTATTCAACGTGAGATATTAGTTAAATTCTGGGAATATGACAAATATTAGATGGAGTTCCTTGAGAATTAACCTACTGAAATGCTAAATATGGCTGGTTTTCACATTTCGGAAAGAAGTATCTTATTTATTTTCTAAAACCAGTATCTTTGGGATTTTTAGGGAAAGGGGTTATACAAAGAGGTTGAAAACTTTTGAGTTTTATTTCCAGGTATCCCGCTCCTGTTTAAGAAAACTGAAATGAACCTATTGGGAAAATACAGATTTTTTTCCATGTGAATTATTAAAAAAACACTTACTAAATAAAATTTTATGGCTAATAAGGAGGTAACCTTGGGAATCGATATTGGAGGAACAAATACCAAAATCGGCTTGGTGGATAAAACGGGTTATTGCTTGTCAGAGACTTCTATAGAAACGGATTCAGAAAAACCATTTGAAAATTTTTTGGATAGAGTTTTGGCTTCTGTTGAGGAAATCACAGGGAATTTGAATGAGGGTGTGGATATTAAAGGAGTTGGAATTGGTGCGCCAAATGGCAATTATTATACAGGAAAAATAGAAGAAGCACCAAATTTACACTGGGGAGAACAGGTTCCGATTGTAGAAAAAATGAAGGAAAGGACTAATCTTCCGGTAACGTTAACGAATGATGCCAATGCAGCAGCTCTTGGGGAGATGAAGTATGGAGTGGCCAAGGGAATGAAAAACTTTGTAGTTATCACATTGGGTACAGGACTGGGCAGTGGAGTTGTCGTAAATGGTGAGTTGGTTTATGGCCATGATGGATTTGCCGGTGAGCTTGGCCATACCACGGTGTTTATTGAAGGAGGCAGGGATTTACCAACCGGAAGAACCGGCTCCTTGGAGGCCTATGTTTCTGCAACGGGAATTAAAAGAACCATATTTGAACTATTAGCCAAAAGAATATACCCAAGTGAACTAAGGGATATTCCATACAACAAACTTGAAGCAAAAGACATAACCATTGCTGCCCAAAATGGAGATAAAATTGCCCTTGAGGCATTTGAATACACCGGAAAAATACTGGGGCTCAAGCTTTCTGATACCGTGGCACATTTAAGCCCGGAGGCTATCATTTTATTTGGAGGACTGGCTAAGGCAGGCGATTTAATCGTGGAGCCTACCAAAAGATACATGGAACAATACAATCTGAATATTTACAGAAATAAGGTAAAAGTTTTATTATCTAATTTGAAGGGAAGTAACACGGCCATTCTTGGTTCGAGTGCACTTGCATGGACTGAATTGGAAAAAGGGAAATAAAACTCAGTTCGATATTTTCTTTAAATAATTACCAAAGATTTTAGAAAGGGAATTTTTAATTCTTTAACTTCTAATGTCTTTGGTATTTTTTTGTTAAGGATTTAAATTACCTAAGATAAACCACCTGAAAAATAACTTTGTTTATATCAAAAGTAAAAACCTTAACCAAATACAAATGATTAAAACCATAGATCCCGGGTCGATAACCGTTCAGGAATTCCATTCGTATTTTCTTGGTGCAGTGGCCCCCCGGCCAATTGCCTTTGCCAGTACGGTTGATAAGGAGGGCAATGTAAATCTCAGTCCATTTAGTTTTTTCAATGCCTTTGGCAGTAATCCTCCTACACTCATTTTTTCTCCGGCCAGACGAGTAAGAGACAATACCACCAAACATACCCTGGAAAATGTGTTGGAGCATGATGAAGTGGTAATCAATATCGTGAATTTTGATATGGTGGAGCAGATGTCTCTGGCAAGCACTGAGTATGAAAAAGGGATAAATGAATTTGTAAAATCAGGTTTGACTCCGGTAGAATCTGAAAAAGTGAAACCGCCAAGAGTAAAAGAATCTCCTGCAGCATTTGAATGTAAAGTAAAGCAGGTGATTGCTATCGGGCAGGAAGGCGGTGCAGGAAACCTGGTAATTTGTGAGGTCCTTCTAGCGCATTTTCAGGAAAGTATTTTTGACAAAGATGGCAAAATTAGCCCTTATAAACTGGATGCTGTGGCAAGGATGGGCGGAAACTGGTATTGCAGAGCTCAGGGAGATGCCATTTTCGAAATTCCCAAGCCAAACCTGAAAAAGGGAATTGGAGTAGATCAAATTCCTGAAAAAATAAGAAACAGCCATGTGCTTTCGGGAAATAATCTGGGTAGATTGGGAAATATAGAAAATCTTCCTGCGGAAGAAGAGGTTCATAATTTTAAGGAAACACCGGAACTGCAGGAAATATTAATCAGGTTTAGTAACGACCAGGAATCATTGGAAAACCATTTGCACTTACTGGCCAAAGATTATTTGTTAAAAAATGAGTTAGAAAATGCCTGGAAGGTATTGCTTAGTTATTGAAGTAATTAGAATGAAAAATGCTGGTTGAAAGCAAAAGCCTGAATGTTAGTAAAATAAATTTGATATTTTGTTGAATTCCTTAGCTCTTTTCAACTGTAGATTTTAGACGATTTAAGCCATCTTCGAAAATTGGACCAAGGAAGGGATCAATTAAAACGCCCATCCATTTATCCATAATGCCCTCAGCTTCTCCTCTAAATGACCAGGTGACATACGTAGAACCTCCTTTATCTTCAAATTCCCAATGGCCATAGGCAACTCCCTGTTCCTTAAAATCGAGATAGGTATCAATCGATTTGTTGGTTTCTGTAGCGGTGATACTTTGTGCACCTTCACCAGAATTTTCACTTTCCCATGAGTAGGTGGCTCCGGTTCCAGCTGTAATAGAACCATAGGATAATTTCATTGTGGGGTCAGCCAGGTAAAAGGGCGACCAGCTTTCCCAGTTCTTAAAATCATTTACCTGTGCATAAACCTGAGCAACAGGGGCATCAATTTCAATAGATCTTTCCATTCCATAATCTTTGGGTAAAGCGAATCCTATAATGACAAAAAGAAGAATTAGCGAAGCGAGAACAATCCCAATAATTTTTAGCACTTTCATGATGGAAATAATTTTAGTTAGCAAGAAATTTTTAACATATAATCAAAGTAAGGATGGTAGTTCGTAAAGGATTTACGGAGAAGATGATATTAACTGAATTTTTGATAAAAAAGGGGATTTTTCGACAAATCAGTCTAATTATTTGTTAGACCATTGTTTTTCTAAAATTCAACAATGACTTTTGCAGTGAGATTTCCATTTTTTCAGGAATAACTCTACCTTATCCAACAATCCAACTACAAAAACCATTTCAAATGAATTGTAATAGAAACATGATTTCCTATTACTTTTGCCAATTGTAAAACCTGTACCCGCAGAAAAATAGAATAAAATGAAGGTCGCCCTAATAAAATATAATGCAGGAAATATTCAGTCGGTAATTTATGCCTTAAACAGACTGGGGATAGAACCCATTGTCACAGATGATCATGAGGTAATTAAAGCGGCAGATAAGGTGATTTTTCCAGGAGTAGGGGAGGCCAATTCTGCTATGAGGAGCCTGAAAAGTAAAAATCTGGATGTTTTAATTCCTTCACTCACACAGCCTGTTTTCGGGATTTGCATTGGCCAACAATTGCTTTGCAAACATTCTGAGGAAAATGACACCAAATGTATTGGCGTTTACGATTTGGAGGTAAAAAAATTTCCCAACAAAAACTATAAAGTGCCTCAAATGGGCTGGAATTGTATTCACTCCTACAAAGGCAAACTTTTTCAGGGATTATCTGAAAATGAATATGTGTATTTTGTGCATAGCTATTTTACAGAACTAAGTGACTACACCACAGCAGTTGCAGATTATTCAGTGCCTTTCAGCGCAGGTCTGGAAAAGAATAATTTTTATGCGGCTCAGTTTCACCCGGAAAAAAGCAGCAACGTAGGTAGTAAAATCCTTAAAAATTTTATTGAATTGACATAATTGCCCATTTGGTTTTTATGACAATTATCATATTTCACAGGTGAGAATCTTCAAAAATCCTGTTTTAGAATTGAGGTAAATTTGTAGTCTGATTTTCAACAATCAAGACTATGGAAAAACTCATACTAAAGGACTTAATCTCAAAATATAATGTACCCGGCCCAAGGTACACCAGTTATCCCACTGTTCCATACTGGGAAGGGGAAGGTTTAAGTGAAGAAACCTGGAAAGCTCACGTGAAATCCAGTTTTGCAGTAAGCAACAGTTCTCAGGGAATAAGTCTGTATATCCATCTTCCTTTCTGTGAAAGTCTTTGTACTTTTTGTGGCTGTAATAAAAGAATTACCAAAAATCACTCGGTTGAGGAAGTTTATCTAAAGGCTGTTGTGAAAGAATGGAAAATGTATAGGTCAATTTTGCCAGGCATTCCTAAAATTACAGATATTCATTTTGGAGGTGGGAGTCCCACATTTTTTTCAGCTGAGAATTTAGGTAAATTACTTGATGGAATTTTTGAAGGAGCTGAAAAAGGGGAAAATGCTTCTTTTAGTATAGAAGGCCATCCCAATTATACAAGAGAAGATCAATTAGTTACTTTATACAATTATGGATTTCGAAGGATTAGTTTTGGCATTCAGGATTTCGACCCCAGGGTCCAGGAGGTAATTAACAGAATTCAGCCCTTTGAAAATGTGGAGAATGCCACATATCTGGCAAGGAAAGTAGGGTTTACTTCAGTGAACTATGATATTATATATGGACTCCCACTTCAAAAAGAAGAAAGTATAATTGATACCATACAGAAAGTCGGTAAATTGAGGCCAGACCGGATTGCCTTTTATAGTTATGCACATGTGCCCTGGATAAAGGGAGTTGGCCAGAGAAAGTTTACCGAAGAAGATTTACCCAAAGGTCCTGAGAAAAGGAAATTGTACGAAACCGGAAAAGAAATGCTTGGTGATTTGAGATATGAGGAAATTGGAATGGACCACTTTGCATTAATTACAGATAAGCTGTACAACTCCATGAAAGAAAAGAATTTACATAGAAATTTTATGGGATATGTAGATTCAAAAACGGAACTGATGATTGGTTTGGGAGTTTCGTCCATTTCCGATTCCTGGACTTGTTTTGCCCAAAATGTAAAATCTGTAGAAGCATATTATAAATTATTGGAAGAAAAAAAGCTGCCCATTTTCCGTGGTCATGAATTAAATCCGGAAGATTTACTGGTAAGGAAGCATATCCTGGAGCTCATTTGTAATTTTGAAACTAAACTTAATCTTTCTGATTGGAATGAGAATGATTTTGAAAAAATTGAATGGAGTATGAGGGATTTTGTAAATGATGGTATTTTGACTTTTCAGGATGGAATAATTAAGGTGTTGGAGGAAGGAAAGCCTTTTATCAGGAATATTTGCATGGCGCTGGATTTGAGATTATTCCGGGCCAAACCAGAAACACAATTATTTTCAATGACGATTTAAACTCCAGTGTTCCACACCGGGTACTCCATACCGGGTACTATTATTTCCGAGAAAAAATAATCTCTCTGTCAGTCTTTTATGGCAAAATAATAAACGATTAATTTTTAATTACTACTTAAGTAAAATCAAAAGTTTAGTTTACCTGAATTTCCTCTAAATTAAATCAAAACCTCATCTAAAGAATGCACAAAAGTTTTTTGTGAAAAATCTTTACAATTGTTTAGGCTTGCAAGTTGCTAATTAAGGTATTAAAAGTAATTTTGAATCCTGTCTTTTTCTATTGAAATTGCACAATAGTAATCGCTGTTACTTAAATTTTAGGTAGCATTGGGAATTTTTGATTTTACCCAAAGAAAAAGTTTAAGTCACTTCAATAATAAATAGATTTTAAAATTTTTTGAACAATCCCATCATGTTAGAAGCAAACGTAAAAGCCAAAGTTGATGCCTGGTTAAATGGCAGTTATGACGAGGAAACTAAAAATGAAATCAAAAAACTATTAGCTGAAAATGAGGAAGAAATAGTAGATAGTTTTTACAAAGAACTAGAGTTTGGTACAGGTGGACTAAGAGGGGTAATGGGAGTTGGTTCGAACAGAATGAATAAGTACACAGTAGGGTCTGCTACCCAGGGGTTGGCAAATTACCTCAAGAAAAACTTTGAAGGAGAAGAGGTAAAAGTGGCAATTGCCCATGATAGCCGAAACAATAGCCCTTATTTTGCTAAAATTACTGCAGGAGTTTTTGCTGCGAATGGTATAAAAGTTTACTTATTTGATGCACTCAGACCTACTCCGGAATTATCATTCACTATTCGCCATTTAGGTTGCCACAGTGGAATTGTAATTACCGCTTCTCACAATCCCAGAGAATATAACGGTTACAAAGCTTACTGGAATGATGGAGGCCAAATTGTTTCGCCTCACGATAAAAATATTATTGCTGAAGTGAACAAAATCAATTCTATTGATGAGGTGAAATTTGAAGGAGGTGAAAACTTAATAGAGTCCATAGGAAAAGATTTGGATGAAGCTTATCTGGCTGCATTGAAAAAACTTTCACTATCTCCGGAAGTTATTGAAGCCCAAAGTGATTTGAAAATTGTATTTACTCCGATTCACGGAACAGGAATTACTTTAGTTCCTGCAGTTTTGGAGAAGTATGGTTTTAAAAATGTACATATTGTAGAAGAACAGGCAGAGCCAAATGGCAATTTCCCTACAGTAGTTTATCCTAATCCGGAAGAAGCCGAAGCCCTGAGCAAAGGACTGAAAATGGCAAAAGACCTGGATGCGGATATTTTGCTGGGGACTGATCCCGATTCTGATCGAGTGGGAATTGCTGTAAAAAATAACCATGGTGAATTCCAATTGCTAAATGGTAACCAGACAGGAACATTACTTTTCGATTACTTGATAAATGTAAGAAAAGAGAAAGGACTTTCTCAGGATAATGATTTTATTGCCAAAACAATTGTAACCACTGACCTGATTGATAAAATCGCTGCAAAAAACGGCATGCAGTGTTTCAATGTATTGACTGGCTTTAAATTTATTGCCGATGTAATTAAGCGGGAAGAAGGAAAATTAAATTTCATTGCCGGTGCGGAGGAGAGTTATGGTTATCTTGTTGGGGATGATGTGAGAGATAAAGATGCAATTGCCTCAGTAGCCATGATTTGTGAACTGACTGCATATGCCAAACATCAGGGATTGTCACTATTTGATAAACTTGCGAAAACTTATGTGGAATATGGATTTTATAAAGAAAGTCTGATTTCAATCACCAAAAAGGGAAAGAAAGGGGCAGAAGAAATTGCTGATATGATGAAAGGACTAAGGGAAAATCCTCCCACTTCAATTAATGGATCCGATGTAGTGCTGATTTTGGATTATCAATCTTCTGTAAGCAAAAATGTAATTTCTAAAACTGAAGAGGCGATTGATCTGCCTAAGTCGAATGTTTTACAGTTTATTACCAAGGATGGAAGTAAAATTTCCGCTCGTCCTTCCGGAACTGAGCCAAAAATAAAATTCTATTTTAGTGTAAATACAGAATTGCCATCAGCTGAACAATTTGATGAAGTTTCAGTAAAATTAGATAAGAAAATTGAAGGGATTATTTCAGATATGAAGTTGAAGTAATTTGTGAAATTTATTATAAATAATTGTATTTCAGGGTGTAATAATCATATTGCACCCTGATTTTTTTAATTCAACTGAAAAATGAATTTAGAAATAAACAAGGCATTGGCCATTTCAAGAGCATCTAGAAATAACATTCTCAAGATAATTGAGTCTCATTCCATCGATGATTTAAATAAAATTCCTGAAGGGTTTAACAACAACCTGGTTTGGAATTTTGGACATATCATTGTAACTCAGCAACTTCTTACCTACGGATTGGCTGGGTTGGAATTAAATCTTGACATGGGAATTGTGAATAAGTTCAGGAAAGGCTCAAAACCTACTTCTCCCATTTCAAGTGAAGAAGTGGATTTTTTAAAGGAAAAATTATTTCCCCTTGTGGATAAACTGGAGGAAGATTTGGGAAAAAAGATTTTCGAAAACTTCAAAACATATCCTACAAGCTATGGCTATGAATTAAATAGTATCCAGGAGGCTATTGCTTTCAACAATACCCATGAAGGAATGCATTTGGGCTATATGCTGGCCCTAAAAAGAGCTTTTTAAAAAAGCCTAAAAAAATAAAAGGTAAAAAATTAGAACAATCTTAGCCTCAACTGAAAGAAAGGGAATTTATGTCCCTCTTGGCCTAAAAATCTTGATTAGTTCTTTTTAGAGGAAAAATATTACTTTTCTGAGGTATACTCATATTAACCGGTAATTCCAGTCGTTGGAACTCTAAATTATCAAATAGTTAACATGAGTAAATATTTATCAGCACTAATATTTTTCGTATTACTTAATTTTTTTGGAACATCCAATTCGTTTGCTCAGGGCCAAAATGAGTCGATAGAGGATTATTTAGAGCAATTGGAAAGTTATCGTAAATCTGGTGATGAAGATGATATCAATAGAAGCCTGTTACAGATTGCTTTTTTGTTTTGGAACAAGGGAAAAGGACAGGAGGCGATTAAATATTTTGAGGAATCCATCAAAATAAATGAGGGGATAGGAAACCAGGCAGGAGCGGCACATGCCTATAATAATATTGGTATTATCTACTCAGAGCAAAATGATAAAGCCAAAGCGCTAACCAATCTTGAAAAGGCACTTTCAATAAGAAAATCCCTAAAAGATAAAAGTGGAATAAGCAATTCACTGTTGCATATCGGCATCATTAACTATGAGCAGGGAAATTTTGATAAGGCCATTGCGGTACTTGAAGAATGCCTGAAAGTGGCTACTGAGATCCGGTCTGTAATGGAAATTACGGATAGTTATTTGTATTTATCTCAGGCTAATGAAGCTGCTGGAAACGGTGAAGAAGCACTCAAATATCATAAACTTTATACACAAGGAGTAAAGTTTGAAGGGAATGATTATATCAACGGGCTTACCCAAAAGTTTGAAGCTGATAAATCGAAACTGGAAAAAGAAAAGCATTATACTGCGCTGGAACTCGAGAAGAAAAACAAAGAGCTCGAAATTATTAAACTGAGAGAAAGGGAAATTGCCGCTTTGGCAAAGGCAAGAAAAAATGAAATTGCCCTGCTGAAAAAGACTAAGGAACTTCAGGATGCGAAGCTGAAAGAACAGGAAGCTAAACTGAGGGCAGATAGAATTTTCCAAACATCATTAATTGCCGGGATTATTCTGGTATTCTTACTGGCTGCCGTAATTGCCTGGGCATATTTCCAGAAGATTAAGACCAACAAATTACTGACTACCCAGAAGAGGGAAATTGAGAAAAAGAGTATTCAGCTCAGAGTGCAGAATGAGAAAGTTAAAGCGAGTGAAGAAAAAATCCTTCAGAAAAACAGAGAATTAAAAGCAAAAAATAAAAAGCTGATAGAGCTAAACGATGAAGTTGGGAATTTGAATAATTTAATTTTAAATGACCTGAATGTTCCTTTGGCGCACATCGATGATTTGGTTGAATTGGTACACAATAATGTAAAAGAAATCTCTACAGAGCAGAAGCAACAAATCAATAGAATTGTAGAATCTAAAAAACACCTTCAGGCCTTAATAAAGGATATGGAGGAAATTCAAAAGATAAAAGCGCAGATTGGCCGTGTGGCTACCAAAGAAATTGACTTGAATAAAGTGCTTCAAAATGTGATTGATTCTACCAATAAGGAAGAAGCTGAGAAAAAAGAATTGGTCATCCATTCCAATTTTGAAATGAATGAAAGCCTGGTGAAAGTAGATGAAAAATATGTGACTCAGGTTTTTAAAAACTTGTTATCCAATGCAGCCAAGTTTTCCCCTCCAGGTAAAAAGATTTATGTAAACATGACCAACAAGGATGGGAAATTTCAAACGGAAATTAAGGATGAAGGCCCGGGGCTAAGTGAGGAGGATAAAGAAAAACTATTCTCCAAATTTCAGAAGTTATCTTCCAAACCAACTGCTGGTGAAGTTTCTACTGGTCTTGGCTTATCGATTGTAAAAGAATATACTGAATTGCTTAATGGAAAAGTGTGGTGTGAAAGTGAATTGGGAAAAGGATCCAGCTTCTTTGTGGAATTCGAAGCATTGAATTAGTATAAGCATTGGATAATTCATTGCTAAGGGTTTGCCATTTTAACCATTAATTCCGATAAATGCAGATAAATATTAAAATCTGTTTGGAATGGTTAGAATGGCAAATTTTTTTTTCACCCAGTTTACTGTCCTTTTTTTTAGTGGATTGTCTGCTTTTTCAGCATCTGTTGATACGGTGGAAGTCCACAGTTCCTCAATGGATATAAAATTAAAAACAGTGGTCATTCTTCCAGAATCTTATGATCATTCTTCCGAAAAATTTCCTGTAGTTTATTTATTGCACGGCTATAGTGGAAATCATGGTAACTGGGTTAATAAAGCTCCGGTTGTAACGCAACTTGCCGATGAACACGAAACAATCATCATTTGCCCGGATGGTGGTTTTAGCAGTTGGTATTTTGATAGTCCTCTCGATTCTTCCTTTCGATACGAAACTTTTGTGGCAAAAGAATTAGTGGATTTTGTAGATAAAAATTTTCGGACAATTCCAGAAAAAGCAGGAAGAGCCATTACCGGCCTGAGTATGGGCGGTCATGGGGCATTGTTTCTGGCTTTTAACCATCCAGAAACTTTTGGTTGTGCGGGAAGTATGTCTGGTGGAGTAGATTTAAGGCCATTCCCCAATAACTGGGATATTTCCAAAAGAATAGGAGTCATTGAAAAGCACCCGGAAAACTGGGAAAAATATTCAGTAATAAGCCAAATTGCCAAAATTGAGGGAAAATCCATGCCATTGATTATTGACTGTGGTGTGGATGATTTTTTCTTCCTTGTAAATCAGCAACTTCATGTAGAATTACTGAATAAAAAAATTCCTCATGATTTTATAGCAAGGCCTGGAAAACACAACTGGGAGTATTGGAGCAATGCTATTCCCTACCAAATGCTGTTTTTCAATAATTTCTTTAATAGAAAATAAATGAACCAATGGCTAAACAACGGAATATCCAAATAGCTTATGAAGAATTGGATCATATCGATGAATTAAATGCAGTTGATAAAAACTTATTACTCAAAGCCAGAGAGGCCAGTGAAAAGGCCTATGCTCCATATTCCAATTTTTTTGTAGGGGCAGCAATATTACTTGAAAATGGCGCAATCACTTCCGGAGCAAATCAGGAAAATGCGGCTTATCCTTCCGGACTTTGTGCGGAGAGAACAGCGGTTTTCTGGACTGGAGCTAACTATCCCAACCAGAAAATTTTGGCTATTGCGGTTACAGCCAAAAAAGGTCCAATCGGGGACTTTGTAATGGCTTCTCCATGTGGAGCCTGCAGGCAGTCATTGCTGGAGTATGAAATCAAACAGAAGAAGAACATAAAAGTGATTTTGGAAGGGAACAAGGGAAAAGTATTCATTCTGAATGCCATTCAGGATTTATTACCCATTCAATTTACCAGCGAAGCATTTTTATAAGTATTGCTTAATTTTATTTCCCGTTTTTATCCTGACACAAGGCAAGGATCAGATCACTAACAAATTTATTCTTTTCCTTTTCATCAAAAGTGACCAGGTTTTTATCCTCCATTTTTTTTACCGCTTTCTCTGCAAGTTCAATGGCGCCATCAAGCGTTTGTTTTGTACTTAAAAAATTAGAGATAGCCTTTTGCTTTTGAGACACTTTATCCACCATTTGATCGGAATATGCTATTTCTAAAAGCTGTAAATCTTTTATGATTAACCCCGAAGGTTTGATTCTTTTTAAAATATGCTGCATCACCAAACCAATGAATTTCTCTTCATTATTTCTGATAGATTCACCTTGTTTGGGATTACCGAAATTGTCAAGGCAGAAATGTCCGGTTAATTCTTTTAGGGCTAGTGCTGCCTCCATTTTCGGAATAGAGGCAAAGTTATCCATGGTGAAATAGGCTTTATAGGTATCTTCTATTTCCCATTTTAAAAAGGCCAAAATTTGAATTGGATATCCGGTCTTGTCAATGGTTTTTACCAGCTCTGTTTTTTCAGAAAAGGCTTTCAAAGAAATTTTTTTCCGTTTCAGAAAAGGATTCATCCAGAAAAAACCTGAATTTTTTATTGTTCCCTTATATTCCCCAAAAAGTGTAACTATTACGCCATCATTAGGCAAAACACTCACATATCCACCAAAACTCAGGAAAGTGAGGATTAAAAGAAAAATGCCTAAACTTTCGAAGGATGGGAGAAAAAAGAATAAAAGCGCTAATAATACCATCACCAATTGAATAATGATCATGGTAAAACCGGAAAATGTTTTGTAATCTTTTTCCTCCATTGGCAAATCTCTCAGAAATAATTTTGAAGTAAGTTTGTTATTTAGAGCTTGCTTAAGTAGCAATTCAAAATTAACCGTGTATTATTTTGCCATAAGAGACTGATAGAGAGATTACTATTTCTCGGAAATAATAGCACAGGCGCTTAAAATTTAATTTTTCAGCGAAACAGATAAAATTTGAAAATGCTTTTGGATATTCTTATGCGGGAAGAATATTGGAAAAGTCCCTTTCTTTCACAAATTTTCCAACCGAAGCCTCATAAACATTATCCTCCCATTGTTCAATATTTAAGATATATTGCTCTGAATCGTCAATATATTCCCAACCCATAAACTCTTCGGATTCCCCTTTACTTTCCACATTTTTGAAAAAACCAGGTCGCTGGCTTTCTCTGTAGAATACTTTCCCATCATAAATAATTTCTTTTGGAGGTTTTCCTTTATCATCTATACTATCTTCCACTTCTCCACCTAGTTTGCCAAAAGGAATTTTTCGACTTACGGTTAATATCAATTCATCATCTTCTTCAATGTATAAAAAAATGGAGTCATCGGCAGAAGTGAGTTTATATTCGTAGGTAAAATATTCATTGCCCCAGTCGTATTCATACTCGGAATCTACTTCCCATGTTTTTAGGTCATATTCTACAATAAAGCCCTTTCTCAAATCTCTGATGTGCAAATTTGTAGGGTCATAATGAGGAAGTTCCTCCTCCTCTTTTTTCTTCTTTTTAAAAAATCCGAAAGGCATAATATTTTTTGGTTTGTTGCTTAAAAAATTAACCAGATAAAGATTTTCTTCGTTCCCCTGGAAAATCCCAGGAACTTAAATGTAAAAAAAGTAATCGACTAAATTTATGAAAGTAGTATTATCCACTAATGGTTTTACTGTCTTTTCACCAGAATATGGAAACATCACTTCAGGAATAATGTCTAGAACCTCTTGCTTCATTCATCCTTTAAAAGTTTCTCCGGGTCTTTATCTCAAAAATAACAATTTCCTTCTTATCAAATTGAGGTTCAGACAGGAATTTTCTATACTGCCATAATTCTGCTATTTCCTTCACGGAATAATAGTTTGGAAGGTTTTTATTTATCCGAACAGCAAGGTTCATTCTTGGTTAAATTTTTTCATTTTGAGGGAGGCATTGTCTTTTTATTGAAGTGGAAAAACTTTCGGAATTTACCAATGGTAAGGGCATGTTCTTCGGTGCCTTCATCTCCCAGCAGAAAACTCCAGGGTTTTAGGGATTCTACATTATCACATAATATTTTTATCATGGCTACCAAAGGAACACTGATAAACATACCCGGAATTCCCCATACATATCCACCCAAAAGCACACTCAGAATAATCACAAATGGATTTATTCGGACACTTCCTCCAACAATATTCGGGGTAAGAATGTTATTCTCAGTGAATTGAACTATGATGAAAAGTACAATTACACCAAGTGCTAAATTAGGAGAATCACCAGTGAGCAGGGCAAAAATGAATGGAAATAAATATCCTATAATGGTCCCGAAATAAGGGATAAAATTGATGATAGCCGCGATTACACCAAGTAGTACAGCATGCTCTACACCAACTATCATTAACCCAATGGAATTTACAAAACATAAAATAAAAACTACAAAGAAAACCCCAGACATATATTTTTTGGTCACTACGGATACTTCATTTAGGGTTTTATGGGCTATGGTCTGATTTTTTTCAGGAATTAATTTCAGTATAAAATCCCTGAACTTATTTCTATAATATAGGAAAAAGAAAATATAAACGGGAAGAATAAAAATGGAAAAAATGGTATTAGTGGTCGCAGATAGAAAAATGGAAATATTTTGTCCCAAATTCCTGGTGAGTTCTTTAATATTTTCAATTAAAAAAACTTCTTTATTTTCAATATTTAAATCCAGTAATGTTTCTACAGAAGTTACCAGCGTCACCAGATTGTTTATGGCTTGTCTCTCCATAGCGGGCAAATCATTGATGAAAACACCCAATTGTTTATAAATAAAAAATACCGCACCATATACCACTGCAATTCCGAAAATGATACTAATAATATTTGACAGGATTCTTGGAAAAAAAAGTTTTTTTTCAAAAAAACGGGCAACCGGATAAAGCAAAAAGGCAAATAAAATGGCAATGCAAAGCGGGTAAAGTACATTCCTGAAAAGCTCAAGAAAATAGAAAAGCAAAATCCAGAAAAGCATTAAAATGGTAAGCTTGGAAACCAGAGGAAGCGGAAAATTTTTGCTCATTGGTGATTTATTTTTCAGGAATTATTTTTACTTGGAAAGATATATTAATTTTAAATAATAAGTAGCCTGTACATTTGACCATAAATTTAATTTAAAAATTATGGTGATTAAAAAAAACTTTTGAGGCAGGAAGGAACTTGTTTCAATAAGAAGATTCATATAGAAAAATAAAATTTAGACAAGCCTTTTACATCAGAAAAAACAGGTCTTTAGTTTTTTGTTTACTGAAATAATGATCAAATCATTTCCATTTTTTCACCTTTATTCAAATAGAAAGTATTTATGGTGGGTACTTTTCTTTTTGAGTATTTTTTTTCTTTTCAACTTAAGAAATTCGTATGCACAGGTAATTCCCGAAATTACTAATTTGGAAAACCCTGATGATAGTGACCATCCTGATTCAGTAAAAATCACTCCGATTCCTCTTACCGATATCCCGTCCTCAGCTGAGCAGGTAATTTCCGACATCCGGATTATTCAGAAATCACTGCTGGAGAATACGGATATCTTAACCATTTTCGAGGAAGCTCCTCAAAAGTTTGAAGAGTTGAATGAAAAAAAAGAAGTTCTGCTCTCCGAGGATTTAAATGAGAAATCAATTTCGGCTTTAGGAGACCTTACCAACCAGTGGGAAAGGAGTATCGAGTTTCTGAATAATTGGCAACAGCAGGTTGGAGAAAACCTGAAAACCAGGGAAAAACAGCAAAAAAGGCTGGAGATAATGGCCAAAACATGGAGAAAATCTTTCGATCAGGCTATAGAAAAGGAAGCTCCTGATGATTTGCTGGAAAGCATCGAAGTGCTGGAATGCCAGATTCTGGATATAAAAGATACCGTAAATCTACAACTGCAAAAGCTGCTTTCTCTCCAAACTCAGTTCACCAATGAAATGGTTTCCCTTACTGAGGTTAAAACTGGTATAAGAAATTTGATTATTTCTAAAAGAAAACAATTTTTAGTAAAGGACCAGGATCCCATCTGGGTAGATTTTTTTGATGAAGAAAAAAATGAAAGAATAGGAGAACGGCTCAACAGAGCTGTTGCCAGCAATTATGCCGCTATAAAAGACTATATCGAGCTTGCTCCTTCCAGCTTTTCTGTGCTGTTCTTGTTTTTTGCAATTTGTAGTATTTTTTTCTTTTTCATTAGAAAGAAGAAAAAAACCTGGGATTTGAAGGAGGATGATATCAGTTTGTTTGCAGCGCTCAAAACTATAGAGCATCCTTTTTCTTCAGCGCTTTTGCTTTCTATTTTTATCTGGTACTTTATTTATAATGATGCCCCAACAATTATTACAGAAGTCGTGGTGGTAATTAATTTAATTCCATTTTTCAGGTTAAGGAGCATTATTGTTTCAGCAAGAAAACAAAGACCATTTTTATTTTTGCTTTTCATAATTTTATTGGACCGGCTCCAAAATTTGCTGATAGAACAAACTTACATTGACAGGCTATTGATTTTGGTAAAATCAGGGCTTATGCTATTCGCTCTGATTTATTTGCTAAAACCCACAAGGATGAAGTTTTTTTTCCCGGTTATGGCATGGAGAAAATTTGCCAGACTAGTCGGAGTTTTGTGTGTCATCATCTTCATTGCCGCTGTTCTAAGTAATACTGTGGGATATGTATCTCTATCCAGTTTTCTGAGTGAAGGGGCAATCTATTCTTTAAGTTCTGCGGTTTACCTGTTTATGATTGCCCGAGTAATTATTGGCTCCATTATTATCCTGATCAACAACCGGCCGCTGATCAATTTGCAATTTATTCGAAAAAATCCCGAGCTTGTTCAAAGCAAGGTTATTGGTTCGATTAGGTTTTTGGCCATCCTTACCTGGGTGATTGATGTAATGTTCAACTTCAATCTCTTTAACAACTTATATGAAAGGACAGTTGAGATAATTGACGCCCCTGTGGTAATTGGGAGTATCAGTTTTACCATGGGAGGAATTTTTGCCTCCATAATAATTTTATGGATCGCCAATGTACTTTCCAAACTGGTGAAATTTATTCTGGAAGAAGATATACTTTTAAGATTAAACACTACCAGAAAAACAAGTGGATCTATTTCTCTTTTTACTAAATATTTTATTCTGGGAGTTGGTTTCTTTATGGCCCTGGCGGCTACCGGAATTGATATGAGTAATTTTACTATTATTCTAGGGGCTTTTAGTGTGGGCATTGGTTTTGGCTTGCAGAATATTTTTAATAACCTGGTTTCGGGAATAATTCTGGCATTCGAAAGACCTATAAACCTTGGAGACACCGTAGAAGTGGGCAACCTTAAAGGGGAAGTGAAGGAAATTGGCTTGAGGGCAAGCACTGTGAGAACTTTTGACGGGGCCGAAGTGATTGTGCCGAACGGTAATTTAATTTCCAATGAAGTAATAAACTGGACTTTATCCGATGGAAACCGGAGAATTGAAATTTTACTTGGTGTAGCCTACGGAACTGATCCTAACCGGGTACTTCCAATATTGATAAAGGCAGCACAAATGCATCCTGATGTATTGGTATTCCCTGCTCCAATGGCAGTTTTTTTGGGCTTTGGTGACAGTTCCCTTGATTTCAGGTTATTATTCTGGGTTTCAAAATATCAGGATTGGATGACTATAAGAAGTGATATTGCCATTAGTATTTACAATGCTTTAGATGAAGCTGATATTGAAATCCCATTTCCACAACGAGATTTGCATATTCGCTCCACTGTTGAGTCGGAAAAAGAGCCACATGAAAGGGGCATTCCGAACGGAAAGGGAAAACAACCAAAACAAAAAAATGTAAAGGAAATGGCTAAAAAGGAAAATTCTGCTGATTTTGGAATAAGTGATACTGGTGAAAATGATGATTAAAATATTATGCTTATTTCATTTTTGTTGTATTTTTTCTCTGCCCGCTATTAGCCAGTCCATTCCCACAACCCGTATTGAAGCGGGTTCGGATTCCTCCAAATGGTATAAAAAGATCACAGTTTCTATTCATTACCAACATGGTAATATTTTAGCCACCAATGATTTTGTGAGAGGGGAAAATCAAACCGGAAGCAGACTAAAAGATTTTAATAGTTTTTCATTGGAAGCTGGTAAGCAGACCAAAGGTGATAAACTATGGGAGAGGATTTACCAACTTCCTGAATATGGGGTGGGTATATTTTATGGAAATTTGAATAGCCCGAATGAAATTGGTCAACCTGTTGCTCTTTACGGTTATTTCACCGCTCCCTTCAAAAGATGGAAAAAGGTTACTATATTCTACAAATTTGGGTTTGGTCTGGCCTTCAACTGGAAATCGTTTCATCAGGATTATAATCCTTATAACTATGCGATTGGGTCGGATAAAACTGCTTTCATTTTAGGGAAAATAGGTGTTTCTTATCAGTTAGGGAAGCATTGGGAAAGTAGCCTCGGATTAACTGCCAACCATTTTTCCAATGGCGCAGTGGAAATGCCTAACTGGGGCTTGAACCTGGCGTCTATTGATCTGGCTTTAAAATACAGAATCTCCCCATTACCGGATAAAGTTGAAAAAGAACCAAAAGCTAAACCTCTTTCCGAAGTTTATATGGTGGTTTTCGGAGGAAAAAAACAGACCTGGTTTTATGATAAAAGACAAACTGCACCCAATAAATTTGTGCATTTGGATTATTTGGTTGGAGGGATTTCTGCAGGATTTAACCGAATTATTAGCCATAAAGTAAAATTAGGCGGAGGGGCTGATTTTACATATAACGAAGCCACTAATGCCAGAGTAGTTTTTAATGAAAATGAGGTCAACAAAATGGATGTTCCATTGGAAGAAAAATTAACCCTGGGTCTATTTGGCTCGGCCGAATGGGTTATCCAAAAATTTGGGGTAATTGGGCAGTTAGGGTATTACGTAGCTGGAAAGACTGAAAAAGACCCCAGGCCGGCATTATACCAGAGGATTGGCATTAAATATCATCTGTTTCAGAATTTGATAATTGGTGTAAATACCAGGGCCTATGATTTTTATCGGGCAGATTTTGTAGAATGGAATTTAGGGTATAGAATGAAGTGGTAATTTAATTTCCTACATCTGTTTTCATAGCTGAAATCCAGTTTTTAATTAATTCCACTCCTTCCTCATGATACATTGATCTGCCGAGCTCTGGCATCATCACACCCGGATCATTCGATTTAATTCTGTGGTATAAAATGGAACCTTCAGGATTCCCTGGTACAATATCGAATTTCCCATGACCAGCTCTGCCCGCAGCCACAGGTGCTTTATTGATTCCAATCGTGGTAGGGTTCGTTTCATAGGCTTCAAGAAATAGCCCGGAAGTATTTCCTGGTCCATTTAAATTATGGCAGTGAGCACAATTGATATCCAGCCAGGCTCTGGCTCTGTCATTTAAATCCAAAGATTTGTCTTCATAACTGGCCAATACAGGAATTTCCTGTTGATTTTCGGGTAGGTTTTTTAAGAACCCTAATTCCTGCCAATTCACTAATTGGTTTGTTGTGCCGGATTTATAAGTAAAATCCTTGTTTAAATGCCGGGCCTTAGGACCAATGGGAGTAAATTTATCTTTATACGAATGACAGCCTTTGCATTGGTTGGCATTGGGAATGATATATTCTGTGGATTTCAATGAGCCATCATAATGTGTCCAGCTGACTTCAGTGATTCCCCCGGCTAAATCAAGTTCGGCTTCACTTTGTTCATCATTCCATAAATAAGTCAGCGCTTCCCATTTTTCTCCCCGGTTGATTAATAATCTTGTCTCCAGTAACCGGATATTTTCCTCAGGCTTCCTAAAATCAGCTGGGTAATAGAAGTTTTTAACTAAAATAGCTCCTTTTGGAAATTCAAAAGCCTCTGATTCCACGTAGTTGGCACTGCTGCCATCGGGCATGTAAACAAACCTTTTCTTAAAAGCATAATCAGTGAAAAGAGGGGAATTAAGGTCATAGGGTAATACCTTTTCATTCGGAGTGAGATTTGCCAGAGTTCCCTTAAACAAATGATATTCGGATAACTTTTGATAGGCTTTCCCTTCAGGAAAACTCACTGACTGGTTTTGAAAACACCCCTGAAACACAAGCAGGAAGATGAACGATCCTGCTGTGATTATTTTTATTCCTGCTTTCACCATTTTAGAAAAGTTTTCTTCATTTTCTACAAAGGTATTCAAAGGCTGGCAATTTCTTTTCCTGCGACTTGTACGTTGGCTTCTTCAAGTGGAGCCAATTCACAATTATAAGCCTCAGGTGGAGTGGTAGGGTCCTGTAGGTTTACAATTACCACTTCCCCATTGTCCTTTATACAAAAACGGGATTCCGCTGGCATTTCCTGAACTGTTTTGCCCATTTCCGGATGGATTACACCATCATGCATTATATCCGGGCGTCTCCCTAATTGGGCTTCAAACTGTTTCACCATTGGGCCAATATCTTTCGTCATATCCGGCTCAACGGATAGATCCTGGCTAAACTTATTATTGTGAATATAAATAGCAGTTGGGAAAGGATTAAATAAAGAATCTTTAACTGGAATTTGAGTGAAAAAATAACTAATGATACCAATTCCTCCAGTGGCATTATCCAAAATTTCATTGTCAAATATCTCAATGTTCCTGGAGGCCAGTACAAACATGCCTGTTCCGGCAGGGATAGTAGCTACCATATTGCCCTCAGGCGCAAAGTTCCCCAGGTTATTTTTATATACTTTATTATTATAAACCCTGGTATGCCCACCTCCTTTTACAGGTAAATCAGGTAAATTAAACATGAGGATTCCCCCGGTGTTTCCGGTTGCTTCATTATTGTAAACATCAGAATTGGTGGTATTTTCTATTTCGATTCCAGCCACATTTCTTTCGGCATAGCAATTCCTTACAATTACATTTTTCGATTGCCCCACATAAATCCCTGCATCAGAAGCTCCTTTCGCAATGCAACCATCTATCAACACATTGGAACAAGTGACCGGATATAGTCCATACGCACCATTTTCTGGTTTTGCCCCAGCCCATTCTGTTCTTACATTCATAAAAATTACCCCATCAGAATCCTGTACTTTAATGGCATCCCCTGTGGTTTCTACCACTGCCAGGTCCATGAAAGTTACATTTTTCATATTTTTAGCCAGAATTCCTTCCGCTCCTGAAGCGCCTTTTTTCTGTTCCGCAAAAGAAAATATTGTTTTCTCATGGCCCTTACCAACTAGGGCAATATTTTCCTTATCCAGGATGGAAATGCCTAAATCCATTTCAAAAACTCCTTCATCAAAAAACAGGGTATCACCTGGCTGGGCCTGGATAAGTGCATTTTGAATTTCCTTTCTTGATTCAGGACCAGCTTTTATAAAACTTTTTTCTTCTTTAATGGCACCTCCTCCACAAGAGGCAAGGAACAAAATACCTATAAAAAAATTGATTTGGTTGTAGAAGTTATTCATGGTTATTTATCTTTTAAAAAATGAGTAGTTACTAGGAAATTGTGAGGAACAAATTAAGGAAAAATCAGCTTATTTGAAACAAAAATTTTAGCTATGGATTAGAGGGGAAATTTTATTCATTTTTAGTTCAAATTTGATTTTACCTAACACCAATTCTGTAAAACTGCAATGATTTGAATTTTTGTTACGTACAGAAAGATGTAATCAAAAATAAAAACCCTGTAATGCAAAAACTGATTCTATTTTTTATAATTTCCTGCTTATTTTTTCCTTCCTGTCAGGAAGATGCAGAACTTTCTCCAGGTAGTGTTTGCGGAAAAGAAATAGCAGAATTACCCTGGCTACAAAAAATAATTGAAGAAGCTGAAGAAGATGGAGTTGGTACTGTAAAAATTTATAGTGTGGAAAAAGGAGGGGAAACTTATATTGTGCCTTTCTTTTGTTGTCCAAGCTGTAATTATGTAATTTCTCTTTTGGATTGCAATGGTGAAATTACAGGTTATTTAGGTGATGCTAAAGTATCTTTTGATGATATTAATAACCCTAAAATCTCTCAGTTAATTTGGGAGCCAGAGCAGTTTAAGTGTATTGACGAGTGAAATTGGAGGTTAGTTTAAAATTCTCATAAGGGTTTTCATCTTGTTTTATCTCTGTGGCAAGCGAAAAAAAGCTTATAAAACTCAAATAGTAATAGCCATTCAGTAAAGGATGGTTATTTTTTTTGAAAAAATTTGATTGCAAATATTTTCGAAGAATTTAAGACTTGAAGTGCCCTTTTTTCATTTGGTCATTTTTAAAACGATTTAAAATCAGTTCATTCAGCTAATGTTTTTAATCGCTTGCCACTTTCCGCTAATTGATTGATTTTCTCTATGTTGAATAAGCACAATTATGACTCTAAAGATGGTATGGGAATTTTTTTCTCTGGCTTTTAAGGTTAAATTTGCGCAGAAAAAATTTAGATAACTCTATAACCATATATTATATGTCAGCAAAATTTGATTTGATTGTTATCGGAAGCGGACCTGGAGGTTATGTTGCTGCGATTCGTGCTTCTCAGCTTGGGATGAAAGTAGGTGTGGTGGAAAAAGCAGAGATTGGAGGGATTTGTTTGAACTGGGGATGTATTCCAACTAAAGCTTTATTAAAAAGTGCACAGGTATTCGAATATATTCAACATGCTGAAGATTACGGAATTTCTGTAAAAGAAGCTTCTATTGACTTTGATGGTATTGTTAAAAGAAGTAGAAATGTGGCAGGAGGAATGAGCAAGGGAATTGAATTTCTATTGAAAAAGAATAAAATTGAAAAATTATTAGGTTTTGGTAAATTGACTTCTAAAAATACAGTAGAAGTTACTGCAGAAGACGGTTCTAAATCTTCTTATACTGCGAGCCATATTATTTTGGCTACAGGTGGAAGATCAAGAGAATTGCCTAATGTGCCAATCGATAATAAGAAAATTATAGGTTACAGAAAGGCCATGACTTTAGAGAAATTACCAAAGAAAATGGTGGTAATGGGTTCTGGAGCCATTGGAGTAGAGTTTGCCTATTTTTATCAGGCTATGGGCACTGAGGTGACAATTGTAGAATACTTGCCGAAAATTGTACCTAATGAGGATGAGGATGTTTCCAAGCAATTAGAAAGAATTTTCAAGAAAAAAGGAATGAAAATTCACACTGATGCAGCTGTGCAATCAGTGGATACTTCCGGAGAAGGTTGTGTAGTAACTGTAAAATCGAATAAGAAGGGAGAAGAATTTAAGATTGAGTGTGATATTGTACTTTCTGCAGTTGGTGTGTCCACCAATCTTGAAGGAATTGGATTGGAAGATGTAGGCGTAGCTACTGATAAGGGAAAAGTGCTAGTGGACGATTATTACAAAACTAATATCCCTGGAATTTATGCTATTGGTGATATTGTGCATGGACCTGCTCTGGCACACGTGGCTTCAGCTGAGGGAATTATATGTGTAGAGAAAATTAATGGGCAAAATCCTGAGCCATTAAATTACAATAACATTCCCGGATGTACTTATTGTGCTCCTGAAATTGCTTCTGTGGGTTATACTGAAAAAGCGGCCAAAGAAGCTGGTTATGAAGTGAAAGTAGGTAAATTCCCCTTCTCTGCATCGGGAAAAGCAAGTGCAGCCGGAGCCAAAGATGGTTTTGTGAAAGTAATTTTTGATGCCAAATATGGCGAGTGGTTAGGAGCGCACATGATCGGGTTTAACGTAACAGAAATGATTGCCGAAGTAGTGGTAGCCAGAAAACTGGAAACTACAGGGCATGAAATTATCAAATCTGTTCACCCTCACCCAACCATGTCGGAGGCAGTGATGGAAGCTGCTGCTGATGCTTATGACGAAATCATTCATTTGTAATCAGATAAATATTATTTAAGAAAAGGTAATCTTCTTCGGGAGGTTACCTTTTTTATTGCCTAAAACTTTTTCCTGTGAAGCTTAAGTAGCAGTAGAGAAATTTCTATAAATGACAGGAATTGGGTACTTTAAGCACCTATGAACAGAAGAAACTTCATAAAACTTTCCTCACTTGCGCTCCTTCCAATTCTTTCCTGCCAAAAAAGTGAAAAGTCTGATAATATTCTTGATTTTGACATCTCCTTTCATTCAGATATGGCTGTGGGGCATCTGGTATTTGAAAGTCATAATTTCCCAAAAGGAAAAACCGAAAATGTGGATTATTTAATTGTAGGGGCTGGAATTGCCGGGTTAAGTATTGCCTGGAATTTACGTGAAAATAACATTTTGCTTTGTGAATTATCGGATAGAATAGGAGGGAGTTCTGGAAGTGAAAATTTTGAAGGAGAAGTTTTTGGCCAGGGAGCGCATTATGACCTTACTTATCCGAAATATTTTGGAGAGGAAGCTATTGAATTGCTGGAGAACCTGGGAGTGGTGAAGTTCAACTCCCTGATTGATAAATGGGATTTTGTGGATAAAAAATACCTGATCAGTCCTCACCGGGAATCTCAATGTTTTAATGGGATTGATTACTACGATGAGCTTTTGCCAGAAGGAAAGACAATGGATGAGTTTTTCGAATTGATGAAACCGTTTATTGGAAATTTCATGCTTCCCACCCGTTTAATCCCAGCGGATTACCAACATTTTAATCAAATCAGTTTTTATGACTTTCTAAAGAGTTCTATTGATCTTTCCCCTGAATTTAAAGCAGCAATCGATTATCATATGCGGGATGACTTTGGGGGAACCAGCGAGGATGTATCTGCCATTGCCGGCCTTTATTATTATGCCAACAGGGGCTATTTAACTTCAGAAACAGAAATATTTTCACCGCCAGAAGGCAATTATTATTTTGCGCATAAACTGGCTACACAGCTACCTGAAAATACCATCAGGCTGAATCATTTGGTAAAGAAAATTAGGCCGGTTTTAAAAGGTTTTGAGGTAGAAGTGATTGATATAAAATCCAAAACTATAAAAACTTTCCAGGCCAATAAGGTAGTGTATGCCGGTCAAAAACATGCGCTACAGCATATTATGCCATCTCAAAAAAAACTTTTTGCTACGAATCAATATGTGCCCTGGCTGGTGATCAATTTTGTGGTAGAATCCGATTTGAATGAAAACAAATTCTGGCAAAATGAAATCCTGTCAGATCACTCAAGTTTCCTTGGTTTTGTAGATTCTGCTGCTCAGATGGAAAAAACAAAAAACAGGGTTTTAACGGCTTATTATTGTTTTAGAATGGAAGATCGAAAGTATTTGGCTGCTTTGGAGGAAAATAAGGAAGATGTGGTGAAAAATACCATTGGTATCATGGCAGGATATTTTAAAATACCCAGTGAAGAGTTTGCCGGGAAAATAAAAAAAGTTTTTATGAAAGTGATGGGACATGCCATGCCATTAGCCTCCCCTGGCTATTTATTTAATGATAGGAATTTATACAGACCACACTCCAAAATGGTTTATGCCGGGGTGGATAATGGAAGACTACCACTTTTTATGGAAGCATTGGATTCAGGCTTAATGGCCAAAAAATATCTAAAGGAAGGTTAAAGATTCAATCGACAATAAGTCTTGTCTCCTAATTATTGACTTCTGGCAATTATAAGGATTTTGGAAAATTAACTTTCCATTTCAAATTTGGACTTTATTTCTTCTGGTGTTAAATTATAGCAGAAAATTATAAATTGATTTTTTTTGATTCGGAAAAACCCTCACTTTGATTTAGAGCTTGTTTATAATTTAGGTTTTCCGAAATGTCGGACCAAAGCGAAAACGACCAGTTTTGGGTTCTCAGGAAAAAAGAAAATTTTTGAATAGTAGCGTTATTTGGAAATTTTATTTTGAAGTGAGGTTTCATAAATGGGCGTTTGCAGCGAAACAGTTAAAATTTAAACATGTTCTTAAACTTTTCCATTATCCAAAACTTCTATAAAAATTAAACACTAACCTTTAATAAACTATGGATTTATTTTTTGAGACCCGGGAAGAAATGCTCAGTTCAGTTTTCACCATTGTTTTATTTGCAGTGGTATTTTTACTGGGAAAATGGTTTAAAGACCTTACTACTTCCTACAGCGTAAATAAACAACTTACCCATGAAGATAACCCTGCCCTGGCCACAAGTTTTACAGGGTACCTTGTTGGGATTACCATCATTTTTTTAGGTGCAGTAGATGGACCTCATGTTGGTTTGTGGGAAGATTTAATTGCTGTTGGCAGCTATTCCATTGCCGGAATTTTGGCTTTAAATTTAGCCAGAGTGATTAATGATAAGTTAATTATGCATCAATTTTCCAGCAAGGAGGAAATTGTAGATAAAAGAAATGTAGCGGCAGGAGTTGTGCAGGGAGCTTCTTATGTGGCTTCAGGGATGGTGATTGCAGGAGCTATTCACGGAGAGGGTGGAGGCCCATTTGTCACAATTGCTTTTTTCGCCATTGGCCAGATTATTCTAATTATTTTTGCCCTTCTTTATGAGAAAATCATTTCTTACAATGTGCATGAGGAACTTGGAAAAAACAACCTGGCGGCAGGATTGGGTTTTTCTGGGGGAATTATTTCCATTGGCATTATCGCCATGAAAGCTGTTTCAGGTGATTTTGAATACTGGTCTGAGAGCCTGCAATTGCTGGCTTTTGATATTGGGGTTGTTTTTATCTATTTATTTGTAGTCAGGTTTTTCTTTGATAAGTTGATTATTCCTCATTCTGATTTAAACCAAGAAATTGCTGAGGATAAAAATATTGGAGCAGGAGTGCTGGAAATGTTTGTGGCTATAGGATTTTCTATGGTATTATTTTATACCTTGTGACTTGATTTATAATTTTATTTGAATATGAAGCTAATTTTACTTTTTTGTCTGATTTTAACCTCATTTTCTGTATTCTCCCAAAATTATCAGGTGAAACTAGCCTCAGATATATGGCCGCCTTTTACCAATATTAAAGGAGAAAAAACTTTTGCAAGCGACCTGGTGAAAGAAGCTTTAAGAAGATCTGCTACAGGGGAAACCACCGAAATTCTTGATTTCCAAGATGTATTATCCAAAATTAAAGAAGGAGAATATGATGGAAGTGCAGCATTATGGAAAAGTGCGGAAAGGGAAGAATATATGCTGTTTTCTGTTTCTTATTTACAGAATCAGTTAATCCTGGTGGGCAGAAAAGGGAATGATGTCAGTGCGGCTTCCCTTTCAGAACTCAATGGAAATAAAGTGGCTGTGGTAGGAAATTATGCCTATGGGGAGGAAGTGGAAAATGCCAAAGGTGTTGAATTCATTTCGGGTAAAAATGATCAGGAGAATTTAGAAAAACTCTTGAAGGGTGAAACAGATTATATGTTGGTGGATGCACTTTTAATCCAATATTTACTGCACTATCAGCGAGAGGAAGCTGCTCAATATCTTGAAATTGGTACAACTCCTCTTATAACAAGATCCCTTCATTTTGCCCTAAGAAAAGACTTGCCTAATGCGGAAAAAATAATTGAAGGTTTCAATGAACAAATAGTGAAAATGGTAATTGATGGCAGTTATAACAGAATCCTTCAAATCAACTGGATAAAAACTGATGTGGATGGTGATGGAAAATTAGAATTAGTGTTGAATGGAAATCAGGCCGGGCAGGTGGCTCCATCCAGTAGTTACAATGTATTTTTAAATAATGAACCTTCCCTCACTCATTCGAGTACCAGCAATCGCTATTATGTGGAAGGAAATATTTACCATAACTGGGATAATGTTCCCGAGCAATACAAACAACCTCAGGTAAAAATTGAGGATCCCGGGCAAGTGAAATTGTTTAAGTTTAATTTTTAGGAAAACTGGGCTAAAACCCAATTTTCCTGCCCACATTCGATAGTTCCGTATTATCCTGATTAAACTCTTTTACATCATTCACAGAAAGGGTCTTCAATTGGTATTTAGTTCTTTCTTTAGGTTTTAATCCCGCCATTCTTAAATGTTGGTTTTTTACGGCTTTATCCACCATTTTCCTCACGGCCCTGGCGTTTCCAAAATATTTATCCCGATTATTATAAATATATTCAAGGTATTTTAAAAGGGATAATTCTGCTTCTTTGTTTGGTTTAAGCCCCTCTTTTTCCAACATAAACAGGGCAACTTTATACAATTCTTTATAGGAATAATCTTCGAAAGTTAATTCCACATCAAATCTGGATTTTAACCCGGGATTAGTTTCCAGCAGTTTTTCCATTTCCCCGGTATAACCTGCTGCAATAACGATAAATCCGCCCCGGTCATCTTCCATTTCCTTCAGAATTACTTCAATGGCTTCCTTTCCAAAATCATTTTGCTGATGTCCGGACTTAAGCGAGTAAGCTTCATCAATAAACAAAACACCACCTTTTGCCTGATCGATTACTTCTTTGGTCTTAAGGGCTGTCTGGCCTACAAATCCAGCCACCAGATCCTGCCGACTACATTCTATTACATGCCCTCTTTCCAGAATACCCAGCGCTTTGTAAATTTTGGCGAGTATTCTGGCCACTGTGGTTTTACCTGTTCCCGGGTTTCCTTTAAAGACAGTGTGCAGGTTAAAATTGCCAATTACATCCCTGCCTGTTTCCCGGTAAAACTTTACCAGGGCAATTAATTCATCAATTTTAGCTTTTACATGCGAAAGGCCAATGAGTTCTTTTAATTCAGTTAAAGCTTCTTCCAGGGATTCTTTATCCACTTCAATATGAGGTAAATCAAGTTCCTGTTTCTGAAAAACTTTTTCTAAATCCTCTTTTCTTATGGTGCGAAGCATGTTTTTATTAATTTCCTCATCTGCCGAATAATTATTCATTACCCGGAGCCCCATCTCCATTTTTGCATCGTTTATCAAACTCAAAACCAGTCGGGCATTTCCAAAAGCCCTGTCTCTTGAGCGAAAAGCCTCTGTCAGTTCCTTATAAAGTAGTTTTTTGGCACTTTTGGTAAAAGTCACATTTTTTTCATGTGATATTTTTTTTGAAATTTCGATCAGTTCCTGAGGCAAATAATCATTGAAGTTGAAATGCATATTGAACCTGGATTTCAAGCCGGGGTTGCTATTGATGAAATTATCCATTTCACTGGGATATCCCGCTACAAAAATGGCAATGTCTCCAGGACCATCCGACATTTCCTTCACCAAAACCTCAATTACCTCATGTCCGTAATCCTTGTCGTCATCAATATTTCGAACCAGAGCGTAGGCTTCGTCAATAAAAAGGACTCCACCACGCGCACTGTCAATTACATCCTTTACCTTAGGTGCAGTTTGGCCTATATATTGGCCAATTAACTCCGCCCGGCCAACTTCCAGAAAAGTCCCTTCACTTAAAAGACCCATTTGGTGGTAAAGTTTACCCAGCAATCTGGCCACGGTAGTTTTGCCTGTACCTGGATTTCCCGTAAAAATGGAATGCAGGTTAATCTGTTCATTTTCATCAAAACCCTGGCTTTGCCTGAGTTTTAAAAATTCCAGGTAATTAATATAGTCCCTTACTCTTTTTTTGATGTCGGATAAAGCCACCAGTGTTTCCAGTTGAATTAGGGTATCTTCAATACTGGCAGTAGTTGAAGTGTCATCTTCGTTCGTATTTGGCTTTAAAATCAGGTCTTCACCATGCAAATATTTATTTATGCCCTCAACTGGTGCATTTCCACAATCGAAAGGAACAACAGCAATCAGATGGTCCATAAATACAATTTCCAGTTTGTATTTATCATGATACCAACTCCCTTTTTTATCGGAACCCCAGCCAGTAATGATGGTGATATCATTTTCACTACTCTTAATTTGCTTCAGCTCCGATGTGGTGCCTTTTAGTTGACCTGCATCATTGTAAAAATTAAATTTTAGCTCGCAAAACCAGGCCTTGTCCTGCGCATTTTCCAGGTTAAATTCCACCCAAATATACCTGGTTTCTTTGTCGTGGAATTGTTTTAAATATTTCCTTTTTGAATTTTCAACTCCCGATTTTGGTCCTTCATAAAGTTTAATGGAATTGATGTCGAAATAAGGATTATCATAAAGGGTAACCGGGCCACCATTTTCTATATAGAAATAGGTAGTCCCCACCAGTTCATCATCAATATAAGCTTCCCACAAATAATCTCCTCTTTTCCAAATGTGCCCTGGTTCTTCATGGCCCCAGCCTTCTCTGATGAATACAATATTTTCATCAATTTCCACTTCCTTTTCAATGTCAAGGTTACAAATAGACTCTTTAGAACTTCCATTGTATCTGTAACATTTTAAATTGATGGAAACCTTCCAATGTTCCTCATCAAAAAGTTTATTAAAAAAGGAGAGCTCGGCATATAAGTAGGTAGTTTCTGTATTTTCAAATACTTTCCGGTATTTTTTGTTCCCTTCTGCCAGCCATTCTGTGGAGGAATAAACTTTTAAATCCTTGAATTTATATTTTTTTTCCAATTGCTTACCCATACGCTCCTGATGCAATAAATTTCAAAACCCAACAGTGGAAATTGCTTCCGAACCTGTTGTAAAAGTCTGCTATATTATTTCAAAAAATATCCAAATATCAAACAGGTTATGCAGTCACTTTTCATTGACAATTTAATCAATTTAAACGAATTCATGGATAATAAAGTTGAATGAATTTTTTACAAAACCTGAAATAATATTCTTTCATCCGAAAAACGATTTTATAAATTTTTTCGCATGGCATTGAAAGCCAAAACTCCTTTTTTTATATTTAGGAATAGGTAGTTTTTTAAGGGAAATTATACCCGGGAATCTATTAATATGATTGAAAACTTTGGAGTACGCTATTATTTATAATTACATTATTCTGCATAATTAATAAGCGCTATTCCCATTTGTTATCCATTAAAATTTTTAAATAAATGAAAGTCTATATCCAAGTCTTCTTCATCATTTTATTTTTTGCCCTTCAACCTGCATTTGCCCAGAAAATTAGTTCCCTGAAAAAGGAAGTTTTAAAAGAGGTGGATGGGTTAAAACCGGAAGTGGATGAAATTTCTGAAAAACTTTGGGATTTTTCCGAAACTGCACTTTTGGAATATAAATCCTGTGAACTTTTAATCGGAAAACTGGAATCGGCTGGTTTTTCCATAGAAAAAAATGTGGCGGGAATGCCCACTGCCTTTATTGCTTCCTATGGATCGGGAGAACCGGTAATTGGGATTTTAGCAGAATTTGATGCTTTGCCAAGTGTAGGTAATTCGGCTATTCCCGAAAAAAAGGAAAGGGCAGATGGTATCACCAACGGACATGGCTGTGGACATAATTTATTTGGAGCGGCTTGTGTTTCCAGTGCCATTGCCATCAGAAAAGTCATGGAAACAAAAAAAATAAAAGGGACCCTCCGGTTGTATGGCTGCCCGGCTGAGGAAACGGTAATAGGAAAAGTATATATGGCAAAAGCCGGCTTATTCGATGATCTGGATGGAGCATTGCATTGGCATCCCGGAACCGAAAATAGTGCCTGGAATGCTACAGGAAGTGCCATGAACAATTTTGAAATTGAATTTTTTGGAAAATCTTCCCACAGTGCCCGTGATCCATGGAATGGCAGAAGTGCTTTGGATGCGCTGGAAATGCTCAATTTTGGAGTGAACCAGATGCGTGAGCATGTAGAGCCGACTGCCCGAATTCATTATGTGATTACAAACGGAGGAGTGGCGCCCAATGTAGTGCCCAATTATACTAAAGTATGGTATTTTGCCAGAGATATTGACCGACCAAGAGTGGAAAGTCATTACAGCAGGATTTTGAAAATTGCTGAAGGTGCGGCCATGGCTACAGAAACAGAATTTAAAGTAAAATTGATTACTGGAGTGCATGAAGTTTTGCCAAATCTTCCTTTGCTTAAAGAAGTACAGAAAAATATGGATGCCATCGGAGCAATTTCCTATACCGATGAGGAATTAAAATGGGCAAAAGAATTACAGAAAAATTCAGGTAAAGAGGAGAAGGGCATTAAAGGAGAAGTTCGTCCACTGGAAAGTGAAGTGCCTGCTGAAAAAGGGGGAGGTTCCACAGATGTAGCCGAAGTGAGTTATATCACTCCAACCAGTGGATTCAGGGCTACTACTGCACCATATGGAATTCCCTGGCACAGTTGGCAGGCAGCTTCGAGTCATGGAACCACTATTGGCAGAAAAGGAGCATTTTATGCTACTAAAATTTTGGCCATGACTGGAATAGAAATGTTTACGAATCCGGAATTAATGGAAGCAGCTAAAAAGGATTTTTTAGAAAGGACAGGAGGTAAACCCTACAAATGCCCAATTCCGGAAAATCAACAACCTCCGATTCCAGAGCAAAAGAACCCTTAAAGGATATTTAAATTCTGTTTTTGAAGCGAAAATATCCGTTTGGGGATTTTTACTGGAGCGATGGTTTCTAACAAGGCAGGCCCTTCTGTGGTATTTTGCAGCCTAAAAGATAACTTTTAAAAATGATCCTAGTGATTAGTTTTAAGAAAGAAACCTGTTGATGTCCTTCATGGTGAAATAATCGCCATCGTCTGTAGGATGCACTTCCAATACATTGGCGATAGTCAGCCGAATAAGTATATCGGAGGCTTTTAATATGGGAATATTAACCCTGGCCGCAAAATCTTTTACATTGATCTGGCTTGTGGATTTAAAGCAATGCATCAAGGCCTGCTCATGTTCTCCATAATTAAATCCAATATCTTTTTGTGAAGAATTGGCCTGAAGTACTTTCCTCACTTCGCGACTGGTTTGTACGCTTTTATCATCGATCCGGATATAGGCTCTCCCCAAATTTCTCCGGAAATTATAAATCAGGAACACCGGTTTTTTTTCACTTTGTTCGATATCAAAAACGAGTACCGATCTTTTATCTGTAATGCGAACATGAGAAAGTGAATAATTCACTGCGGGTTTACAGTGCTTTTTAATGGCATTTTCCAGCACAAATTCTTCTTCCACAGCATCTTTCAATCCTACGATTGTTCCATCATCATCCACACCAATGAGTAACTTTCCCCCTTTCTGATTGGCAAAAGCTACCACTTCCTTCATTATTTTTACCGGGTAGGTTGCTTTTCTTTTAAATTCTAATCTGGCTCCTTCTCCCTGGCTAACCAACTTCCGTAGTTCCTGGATTGTCATTATTGTTCAAAATATAAATATCCTTGAGGTTTCGGCCAAATCCGTCATAATCCAGCCCATAACCTACCACAAATTTATTCTTTATTTCAAACCCAAGATAATCAATTTTAGCTTCATGTTTCAAAGCTTCTGGTTTATATAAAAGAGCGGTGACTTTTACCGATTTTGGCGAAAATTTTTGGATCTCTTTTAATAAGTGCCCCATGGTAAGGCCGGTGTCCACAATATCTTCTACAATGATCACATCTTTTCCTTTTATCACATTATCAAAGCCGATTAATTCAATCACTTTTCCCGAACTTTCGGTTGACTGATAGGAGGAATATTTGGTGAAACAAATCTCCACATCAAGGTCAATTTCCTTTACAAGATCGGATAGAAACATAAAACAACCATTTAGCACTCCAACCAACACTGGAGATTTTCCTCTAAAATCCCAGGTAATTTGCTCTGCAAGTTCTTCTACCCGATTGTTGATTTTCTCATTTGGAATATAAACTCTAAAATCTAAGTCCTTGATTTTCATGGGAATTAAATATGAATGTCTAAAAATTATTTTGGGGTTTGAAATTTGATGAGCAACAAAGGCTGAAGCAAAAAATACATTCCTGCCACCTCCTGCAAATTTACTGAAATTACTTTGATAAGTTTGGGGCAAAAGCCTGAAAAAGGTAAATTTATGAGAATGAGGGATTTGTTTTAAAATTTTTCTCAAAATCCTTTATAATTGTTTAAAAATTTAAATGCTATTCAATATGAATTACTGGCTGGTAAAATCAGAACCTGAAGCATATTCCTGGGATAATTTTATTGATTTGGGTAGAGACCATTGGGATGGAGTGAGGAATTATCAGGCAAGGAATTTTATGAAGGATATGAAAGTTGACGATTTGGTTTTGTTTTATCACAGCGGGAAAGAGAAACAGGTGGTGGGAATAGCCAAAGTGGTTAAGGAATTTTATCAGGACCCTACCACAACTGATGAAAGATGGGTAGTAGTGGATTTAGTCCCGGAGAAAAAGCTGAATCAACCCGTAACATTGCAGCAGATTAAAGCTGATGAAAGACTTCAAAATGTCTATCTGATCAGGCAATCAAGGCTATCGGTAATGCCTTTAAAGCCTGAGGAATTCGATATTATAATTGGAATGGGAGAGGAAGGGTAAAAAAGGCTGCCAATTCAGTTATTATTGGAAATTTCAACTCATTTTTTAGGACAAAATTAGATCATTTGCGCATATTATATTTTTTAAATAAAGTAGCGACTGTTGTCTCCATTGGGGCTTTTTTTTGTGTATTGATTCCTCCATCTCTTTTTTGGATATGCAGTTTTATTGCGCTTTCTATTCCCCTGCTTATCCTCATTCAGCTTTTCTTTTTAATCTACTGGGGATTGAAAAGAAAAAACCAGGCATTGTTGCCGTTTTTTACCCTTGCGCTTGCCTATCCATTTTTATCAGCTACGTTCAGTTTTTCAGCACAGGAAGATTCAGCTAAAAATTTATCAGTATTATCCTACAACACCCGAGTATTTAATGTTTACGATCATTTAAATAAAAATTTTGATTCTTCTAAAAAGATGATTGAGTGGGTTTGTAATGATAATGCGGATGTAAAATGTTTTCAGGAATATTATAATGACCGCAAATCTCCCATTTTTAAAACCACCCAAAAATTAGGTAGGGATAAGGGCTATTATCACTTTGTAAAACCTGTGGTAATTAACCATATCGGTGCAGAGTTTGGACTGGCCATTTTTAGTAAATATCCTATTGTGGATAAGGGTGTGATAGACCTTCAGATGGAATCGACCAACAGTGCCATATTTGCCGATATTAAAGTGGATGAAGATACTTTCCGGGTAATCAATGTACATTTACAGTCCCTAAGCATTTCAGAGGATGATTTGGAATTTAATTCAAATTCTAAGGAAAACTATAAGAATCTTTTCACCAAAATTAAAGAAGGCTATCTGAACAGAGACAGGCAATTGGAAAATATAGAAATTTACCTGAAAGACTCCCCATATAAAACAATTGTTTGTGGAGATCTGAATGATACACCTTATAGCTATGTATATTTTAGGCTAAAAAAATACCTGAATAATGCTTTTGAAGAAGCGGGAAGTGGATTTGGTTTTACTTATAACGGAAAGCTATTTTTTTTAAGGATTGACAACCAGTTTTTTAGTGATGACCTTGAGGCAACCAATTTTGAAACAAAAAAGGAAGTGAAATTTTCAGATCACTTCCCGATAAAAGTTTATTACAAACTGGAAGATTAGGGTTTGGGTTGAATTTTTACAAGGTTGTTTTCTATTGAATATTCTAAGTCCATTGTGGCCGATAGAATTTCCAATACATCCGACATGTTTTCTCCTTTGGCGGAAAAAGTAATTTTTCTATCTATAAAATTGGCCATATTTATGGGTTCAATCTCTGTATTGAATTTTCTTTCAATCTCATCCAGGATAAAACCAAGTGGCTGGTTCTCATAATTAAATTCCCCTTTTCTCCAGCTGGAAATAACTACCTCAGAGAATTTTTCCGGAGCATTAAATTCATTGTTTTGATTTAAAATAGTAGCCTCTCCCTTAGTCAGAAAAACGTATGAATTGTTATTGAATACCTTTACTTTTCCGGTGAAGCAGCTCACTTCCAGTTTTTTATCCCAGTTTCGCACATTAAAACTGGTACCCAGCACAGCAATATTTCCATTTGGTGTTTTCACAGTAAATTCTTTTCCTTTTTCCACTTCAAAGAAAGCTTCTCCCTCCAGGATAATTTCTCTGTTATTTTCCCAATTCCATTTGTAATAAGTAATGTGGGAACCGGCATTAAGGGTAATCTGAGAATTATCGGGTAAGGTTAAGGAAAGTGACTGGCCAAATGGAGCTTCTTCGTGTTGTCTGTTGGCAAAAAATGCAGAAATGCCAAGCACCATTAATAATAAAATGGAAGCTGCAATTCTCACCAAAAATTTGGAAGACTGGAAAGCTACAACTTTAGGTTCAGCTTTTTCCTGATCTATTCGATTAAGTACATTATTCCACGCCTCTTCTTTTGTTTTGCCTTTCGGAACATCAAGATTTTGGGTTTTCTCTATTATGTTTTTTATAGATTGAAATTCTTCAGACTGATGATCGGATTCAGGTGTCTGGTCGGGAATTTTCCCTTCCAGCATTTTTTTTATGAAATCGTTTTTGGATGAAAAATTTTCCATTCCAGCGTAAATTTTAATAAATAGTTAAAGTTTTGATAAAAGGTTGTCATTTAACCTGGTTAGCAAAAAAAGTAGGATCCCAAAGGTTTTCGCCAGTGGGAACTTCTCTTTTTCATAATTGGTTGAAAGTGTTTTTGGTATAATACAATTGTAAAATAATTTTCCCTACCTTTCCTAGAGAATTATTAAAAGTTAATCTCTAACTGCTTGAAAACCTGTAATGCTGCAATTAAAGGCAGTGAAAATTCCTGCACCATTTTGAATATTGCTTGGAGAAGATTCTACGCTTGGTGTTCCCTGGTTATTCTCTGATACAATTTCAAAATAGAGTGAAACATATTCGGGGTTTACCCGATAAAGTTTTACCAGGTGATTGCCGTAATATTGCAAATCGGTATCCTGGATGATTGCAAAATTATTATTTACCGGGAAAAGGAAGTTTTGAGGTCGCTCAAAATCTTCCCCAAAATCAATTTCTTCCGGATTCTCCTCAATATTGTAAATTTCAAGAAAGAAGTAGTTTGTTGCATTTTGATTTTCCCAGGCCAGGCCAAGGAAATATTCCTGATCAATTACACTATCAGGATTGGAGGGAACTCCAGCTTTAATTACAAATTTATCCTGTCTCAGGTTTATGGGAGGGGGAGGAACAATGGTGCTTCCAAAAGCAGTTTTGTCAAAATAATTTACAATAATGGTATATTCATTTCCTTGTCTGATATTTAGTTCGTTTCCTTCAAAATGGTACCTTCCCGGTCGATTTGGAGTAGGTGATAATAAAAAAATACTATCATTGGAAAAAATAGCCACATCCGCATCGGAAATGGGTTCCTGGTTATCCAGTCTCTTCACTAATATATTTTCTACGGGTTGATCAGCAAATAAATATCCTTCAATGACTACTTTTTCTAAATCACCAAAATCAGGTTCTTCAGGATCGCAGGAAGACAAAAAGCACAGTAAGGCTAGTACTGAAATCCAGCTTAGAATAACAGAAAGTGATTTACCAGTATTTTTATTTTTGTGCAACATATGATTGGGTTTTCATTTAGAATTTGAAGTTTAAAAAAACATTGGGTGTAAAACCAAGTAATTTTACATCGGCAACTATTAATCTTTGTCCATCCGGACTATTATCACCCAAACTGATGCCCTGAATTTGCCTGAACTTTATATTATCCCTGTCATAAAGATTGATTAGGGCAAGTCCTACTTGCCCTTTTCCCACTTTTCCAATATTGTAATTATAGGTGGCAGAAAAATCTAACCGGTGGTAATCGGGAAGTCTTGTATTGTTTTTGACGCCCACATACAAAAAAGGTTTTTGTGCTCCACCCAGTAAATTGAGATCGTAAATAGCTGAAGGAGAGGTATATGGTCTTCCGCTGCCATATACCCAGGTTAAAGAAAAGTCCCATTTTTTTATGCCATACATATTTACAATTTTTAATTCGTGTCTTTGATCGTGGAGTGCGGGAAAATCATTGCCATTGTTTAACTGAGGAAAGTTATGATCCACACGGGCCAGGGAATAACCAATCCATCCGGTATGTTTTCCGGTTTTCTTCTGTAGAAAAAAATCTATTCCTCTGGCTACACCATCTCCTGTAAAAAAAGCTTCAGTAGGTCCTGGGATCTCAAAAAATGGTTCAGTTAACCTTAAGTTTTCCAGCAAGCCATCGGTGCTTTTCCAGTAGGCTTCAATATCAAATAAAAAGTCGGATGTTTCGTAGGCAAACCCTGCAAGAAAATGATTGCCTGAAATAACCGGGAAGTTTTCTCCATCTGTAAGTACCCAAAAATCACGGCTACTGCTAAATAAACTTTCGGAAATTACCCGGTTAATAAACTGGTAATATTTTCCTGCTCCGGCCTTAAGGGAAATGTTTTTCCCAATATTGTAGGTTAATGACCCTCTTGGCTGGAAATAATATTGTTCAGTAAGGCTGAAATCATTGATTCTTAATCCTAAAGAAAGAGAGAGTTTTTTAAATAGTCGGCTGGTATTTTGGAAATAGATAGATTTTTGCTTGCCCTTGTCAGAAAGATTAGCCAACTCAAAATCAGTACTTGTTACTTTATATAAAATATCATTTTCATTGAATAACAAGCCAAATTCCAACTTGCTATTGGGATGAAAGTTCCATTCATTATCCCATCTGAGCATAAAGTCTTTTACATCATTTTCTTCAGTAAAGGTTGTATTGGTAATTTGTGATTCTTCATCCAAATAAACCCGCAAATTCCTATTGCGCTCAAACTCACTAATATATTCAGATTTTCCCAGATTAATATTACTGTAAAACTTCTTGTTCCACTGCCGGCCCCATCTCAGGCTAAAACCTTCTGTCCCCCACTCAGAAGCATCATTTTCGCTATAGTCAAACCCAAAGCTGATATCCGGGTCCAATATTTCCCCGACATTGTAGTTTGTTTTGAGCTTGTCTCTTCCCTGATAATAACTAAAGGACAAAATATCCTTTTCCGATGGCTTATAAGTGATTTTCCCATTAATATCAAAATAATAAAAATTGGGATCAATTTCCTTATTGATGAATCTTCTCGAGCCACCAATTGGTAATTCTACTTTTTCATTTTCGCCAGAAATATTATCAAAAAGTGAATTATATAAAGGACTTTGGACTACATCTGTGTAAGATCTTCTGGCAGCTAATAGAAAAGAGACTTTGTTTTTAATCGGGACTTCCAGGGTAAAGTTTGCACTTAGCAAATTTAGTCCCATGCCAAAAGAAGGTTTATTCATGTTTCCGGATTTTCCGGTAATATCTACTACACTGGATACCCTTTCTCCATATTTGGCGGGAAAAGCAGTTTTATAAAGCTGAAGGTCCTTCACAGCATTGGCATTGAAGGCACTGAATATCCCAAAGAAATGATCGAGATAATAAATGGTGAATCCATCGAAAAGTATCAGGTTTTGATCTGGAGTACCACCTCTCACAAATAATCCTGCAGAACTCTCATTGGTGCCACTAATCCCTGGCAACAATTGTAAAGTTTTCAATAAATCCAATTCACCCAGAGAAGGCAGGCTGGAAAGTTGGGTGGGATTAAGGGCTACCTGACCAGGCTCATTCCCTGACTTTACCGTTCTGAAAGCCTGATCTAAAATCATGACTTCATTCAACATCTCCGGAGCTGAAATCAATTCAATTTGTAGATTTTGTGTTTCTGAAAATGGATCTAGCTTTAATCGTAAAGTTTTATAGCCCAAATAAGAAAAAACAATTGTACAAGTATCGCTGGGTACATTAAGCAGGGTAAAGTAGCCGTCAGTATTGGATACCGTGCCATACAAAACTCCTTCAATTTTAATGATGGAATTGGGCAAAGATTCCCCGGTTTGTTTGTCTATAATTAATCCGTTGAGGGGGAAATTAAATCGGGTAGGAGACATGCTTTCAATTTCTCCTGATGCCTTTGCTTTTATGATAATTGTGGATTGTAAAACAGTAAATTCTAAACCAGTGCCCTCAAGAATCTTAGTTAGTGCATTGTTGAGTTTCTCATTTGTAAGTGAGAGGTTAATTTCCTGATCTGAAAGTGTAGAATTATCGTAAGCAAATTTTAAATTATATTTTTCTCCAAGAAGCTGTAGTACTTCGGTAAGTTGTTGTTGCTCAAGTTTTTCCGTAATCCTAATCTCCGCATAATCCTGAGTAAGGCCAACCAGGGACATCAGAGAAAATAAACAGAAAAACAAATAACATTTCAACATTTATAGCAAATCAAAAGCAACAAAAATATAAATGTAGGTATATTGGATTTTATTTATTCAATTTTTGGTATGGAATCACTTGTTTTCAGGAATTTGAACAAATCAGTCCCATTTGGAATCAATTACTTTCAATAGTTAACTAATTGAAGGGAAAGGTGGTTCACACTTGGAATTTCTTTTACAGGAGAGAGAGTTAGGTGCGGGGCTAAATTTTTTGCCCGATTTTTTCCCTGATAATGTGAAGAGCCTTGTGCATTCGCTTTTCAACAGCTTTTACACTCAATTCAAGTCTGTCTGCAATTTCCTGATAAGTAAACCCTTCGATTCTGTTCATGAGGAAAACTTCCCGGCTTTTGTCAGGAATGCCTGCCAGGGCATGTTTTAGTTTTTCGTGAAATTCTTTAGATTCAATAATATATTCAGGAGTTTCCACCGACTCTTTGCCCGGTTTCCTGGCTACAAATTCGAAAACAATTTTTCGGTGTTTCAACTGATTGATAGCCAGGTTATTCGCTATAGTATATAAATATGATTTTATGGATTCCAGTTTAATCTCTTTTTTATTTTCCCATAATTTCACAAAGACGTCCTGAGCTAAATCTTCTGCCAGCCCAATTTCTCCGGTTTTGAAATAGAGAAAATTTTTGATGCTTTCATAGTAAGTATCGAATAAAGTTTTAAACTCTTCAAGCGTAATTTCCCTTTTTTGGCTTTCCAATTTTTTCTTTCAATAGTAGTAAGATATTTCGGACTCTACACCTAAAAATAAAAAAAGCACTTGGTTTACAAGTGCTTTTCGAGAAAATATTTTTTTTGCAATTACTGAATCCTTACAAAATCTCCGGATTTAAAGCCGTCACCATTTACAATTGCACATTGAGAAGCTTTTCCATTACCCAGGGAAGCATTTGTTACTTTAATTTCTCCAATTTTGGTATCCATACTACCAAGAGACAAACCTGTGTCTGGATCAATTAATTCTTCACCTTTTTTGTAAATCACAAAGGAATCGCCAGGCTTCACTCCATGATTTGCTCCAACATTTATGAATACTGCTCCATTTTTGGCGGTTACCACTTTAGCCTGCCATGGTACATTTGGCATATTTTCTTTAAGCATTTCAGTAACTTCTTCAATGGCTTCTCTAGCTGCTTTTCCTACTAATGATTCATCAAACTTTTTTTGGGAATCAAAACTTAAACCACTGGTATTAAACTTTACCCCTTTTGTCGATTTTTCTTTAAGGAAATGATCTGCTGCAATAATTTCTCCTGTGGTTGTATTTATAAATCTACAATCTACGCCAACTGTTGCAGATTGATTACTTACTCCTATACCAATTCCTTTAATTCGACCACCGGTTTTATTATCCTTATATCCAAATTCGGTCACTGCTCCCACTACTGCTAATTCTACCCCTAATAATTTTCCAATTTCTGCTGCACTTTGTTCGGTTACAGCTCCGGAAAGTCCTAGTTTTTGTTCTGCCAAAATTTCATCAAGTTCTGCTCTTTCTATTACTATAAATTCCTCGCTTTTTACCAGCTCTGTTGTAAGCATATCCGACATCCCTTCCCCAACTGACTTGTTATTCCACCATCTCCAGCCTTTGTCAGTCTTATCTTCAAATACGAAAACTGCTACTCTTTTCTTTAGTTTTAATTCCTGGGCTTTTGCAAGTTGGGTACCTGTTGCAAGAAAAATGGACATGAATAAAACAAAGATCCCCTGTTTAAAAATTTGCATGATTGTTAAAAAGTTTTGAGTTTGATTAGTATTATAAATATACGAAAATTGATAAAAAATTACATGAAAAGTAACCCTGTGGGTTTACGAAAATAGTGAGATTAGGTTGATTCGATTGGAAAATACTTTGTGAAGATAATTAAAAGGAGAGAGAAGTGAAATTAATAAAGGTTAAACTACACTGGTTTAAATTCATTACCAATGAGTTATATGGGCAAAAAAAGACTAGGACAAAAGATTTGGGCATTATTGAGTTAACCAGAAAAGGCTTCTTGTTTTAGCCTTTGTTCAAACTTTTCAGTTAACAAATTTTTTGTTTGATTACTTACATCAAGGTTTTCAATTTCACTGATCACAATTTGAAGTGCTTTCTCTACTCCAAGTTGAAAAACCTTATTAAGATTATTATTGAAGGCAGAAAAAAGATCACTTCCTTTTTTTATAAACACACTGGTAACATCTTCAAGCTGCCTGATATCGTGTTCCTGTGAAAATTCTAATCTTATTCCATCATGGGGAAAACCAAAACTCCTTTCCCAATGTTCATCTTTCGTTTTGATAACCGTTAATTTCAAGCTCATAATATTCTCAATTTAATCTGGTGAACCGGTGCTTTCTTATTAGGCTAAAATACTAATGAGTACCAATGTAAGTACGGATAAAATAAGGGCAACTGGTAAAGTAAATTCAATAACTTTTTCTAAATTTCTATGTAAACATGTCCGTTCCATTTCTTTTGTCTTCTATTTGTTATTGAAAGTTCAAAGGAGATGCCACCAGTGGTAAGTTGTTGATATATAATTGTTTAAGAATAAACTTGCTTAGAGAATTGTGTACGAAACCGTACAAATTGAACACCCTTTGTACGAAAAAATCCCTTGCTTTTTTAGAGAGAACTAGTGAAGGGCCGAACGGATTTCAAGGGAATTAAGCACTTCAGCTTCCTTTTCAATTAATTCATCCAGTCGGTTATAAACTGATGTTTCTTCAAAATAATTGAGTGCCATTTTCACAAAAATATTTCCGTGTTTGGCTTCGGAAGTCCACAGCACTTTGTAGAATTTGGAAAGTTCTTCATCCTCCAGATTTTCACTCACCAGTTTGAATCTTTCACAACCCCTGCATTCAATAATTGAAGCCAGCAAAAGTCGGTCACGAAACCGTGTTTCAGGAGTACCTCCATGGCTAAGTGCCATTAATTTTTGAATATATAAATCCTTGGTCATTTCTTTGGCCAATGATACTCCCCGACTTTTCATGATATCAAAAACCTGCTGGAAATGTTCCAGCTCCTCAATGGCTGTTTCTATAAGCTCAGGAATAATTTCATTTCTGTCTGGATATTTAGCCACAAAGCTCATGGCCATAGCAGAGGCTTTTCTTTCACAATCTGCATGATCCTGAAGAAAAGAATCAAAATCATTTTTCACTGCAGCAATCCATGCATCACTGGATTTAACCATTAAATCAACTGAATACTTCATTATCCTATCCCTAAAGGTTTAAAATTTTCCCAAAATTAGAAAGTAGCCCGAAAAATTAGCCTAATATTATGTGTTTTTAATTTCTGAATTAAAAATCCTGCTATTGAAAACCTTGTTTAAATCTTCATCTACCAATAAGTGACCCTTAGGTAAAAAAGTGACCTGGCAATTTTTCAGACCCTCTTTTAGTATTTCCCCGGACTCTGGTAATATCACTTCGTCTCTTTCTCCCAAAAACATTTCCAAGGGAATATTTTTCTGATTCAATATCATTTTTAGCTTATTCAGGTCGGGTTTAAAATCATGAATTGATTCTGATACATTGAAAAACCTTTCCCTTTGTGGTGTTGTGCTAAAATGATTTTTGGTAAAATCATAAAGAAATTTGGATAAGAATCCCCATTTATAAATGACTTTATTGAGCTTAAAAAAAGTTTTTGGCCTTTTCAATAGAAATTTAAACAAACGTATAAACCAGAGTGGAAGCCCGTGAATATCGTATAAAAGATGAGTTTTTATACCATCCGGGGCAAGGAGAATAACTTTATTAATTTGATCGGCAAAAACCTCCACCATGTTCATGGTGATTTTTCCACCCATACTGTAGCCTAATATTGAAAAGGAGGATGCTTTTTCTTTTTCCAGAATAATTTTGATAAAATTAACGATATCAGTTTTTGTAAAAAGCCCTTCTTTCCATTCCGTGTGGCCGTGATAGGGAAAACTAATTGCAAAAGCCTTATAATGTTGCCCTAGTGAAGTTTCCAATACATCAAAAAGGGCAGCCCTATCACCAAATCCGTGAAATAGAATTAGTACTTCTTCTCCTTTCCCCCAACTGTGATAGGAGATTTTGGAATTTTTGTATGTAAAAAATTTTTTAGTCAAAACTGGAATGCTTTTGAAGAAAGTGAAATGCAAAAAAAACCTGGCAAAAGCCAGGCATTTTTTTACGGTCAACTTACTTAAAGTTATAGCGAACCGCTATGACTTATAAATGAGGATCAGTTGTAAGTATTTAAAAGTTTTTTGCAAACAACTTACAAAGTTCCAAACTAATTTCTATTTAAGATAAGAGCTCGTAAATACCTGCTACACCCTGGCCTCCACCTACACAAGCCGTTACCATTCCATATTTTTGCTTTCTTCTCCGCATTTCATTAAATAGCTGAACAGATAATTTGGCACCAGTACAGCCTAGTGGATGACCTAAGGCTACTGCTCCGCCATTCACATTTACGATATCCGGATCAACCCCTAATTCTTTGATTACAGCCAGAGACTGGGCCGCAAAGGCTTCATTTAGTTCTACCTGCTCAATATCTGAAAGTTTTAAACCGGCATATTTCAAAGCTTTAGGCACGGCTTCCACAGGCCCAATTCCCATTACTCTGGGGTTAACTCCAGCCACCTGATAAGTAACCATTCTGGCAATAGGCTCAAGATTAAGCTCTTTCACCATTTTTTCAGACATTACCATCACAAAGGCTGCACCATCAGAAGTTTGAGAAGAGTTACCTGCAGTTACCTGACCACCCATTTTAAAAGCTGGTCTCAGGTTCCCTAATACATCGATACTGGTATCAGCCCTTGGGCCTTCATCGGTATCTACTACAAAACTTCTCGATTTCTTCTGACCGTTTGCATCTACATAAGTTTCCTCCACATTTATGGGTACAATCTCATCTTTAAATTTCCCTTCCTTAATTGCATTAATTGCTTTTTGGTGTGAATTATAGGAAAATTCGTCAGCCTGCTCTCTGGTAATATCAAAATCTTTCGCTACTTCTTCAGCTGTCAGTCCCATACTTAAATAATATTCAGGGTTTTGCTCTGCAATTTTATAATTCAATGCAGTTTTATACCCGAGCATAGGCACCATTGACATAGATTCGGCTCCTCCGGCAATAATACAATCGGCCATTCCTGCTTTGATTTTAGCTGAGGCAATTGCTATAGCTTCTACTCCGGAACCACAATACCGGTTCACAATAAAGCCCGGAACTTCCATTGGTAAAGCCAATAAAGAAATCATTCTTCCCATTTGCATGCCTTGTTCCGCTTCGGGAATTGCACAACCCACTACTAAATCATCAACTCTTTTGGCATCAAAATTTGGGACTGAGGCTACAAGGTGTTTGATTACATCTGCTGCCAGATCATCTGGTCTGGTAAATCTGAAACCCCCTTTTTTGGATTTCCCCACGGCTGATCTATATCCTGCAACTATATATGCTTCCATAGTTTTAATATTTTTATTTAAAAATCCAGATTTTGAGAAATCAAAAAGTCCTGGAATATTTAATGATTAATAATTTTTTAAAGTTTCTTTAAAGAACAAGTTTTAAGTAGTTGGACAAAATAATATATCCATTTGTCCCACAACTATTTTATAATAAGATGATTTATCTCAAAATAAAATAGTACTGGTACTTAGTTCCTTAATGGTTTTCCTTTAAAGAGTATGCTCTGAATTCTTTCTAAAGTTTTAGGTTCACCACATAAACTTAGGAAAGCTTCCCTTTCAAGGTCTAAGAGATATTGCTCCGAAACCAAAGTTGGCTGGGAAAGATCACCTCCATTCATCACATAACTTACTTTTTTGGCAATTTTGGCATCGTGCTCGGAAGCATAATTTCCGTACAACATAGCCGCTATTCCCGCTTCAAACATGGCCATCCCCGCTTTTCCCTGAACTTTTATGTCTTTCCTCTCCACCGGCTGAGAATAACCTGCATTTGCCAGTTCAAGCGCTTTTGCTTTGGCATCAGCCAATAATCTTGATCTGTTTAAAGTAAATCCATCGGAAGCTTTAAAGAAACCTAAGTTTTGGGCTTCTCTGGCTGATGTAGCTACTTTTGCAGTGGCAATGGTCATAAAATGTTCCTGTAGCCTGTTGAATTCAGGATCACCGGTTACAAAAGAATCTGAAGCTCTCAGGGTCATTTCTTTGGTTCCGCCTCCTCCCGGTATCAATCCAACACCAACTTCTACAAGTCCCATATAAGTTTCTACATGTCCCTGAATAGCATCACAGTGCATGGAAAGTTCACATCCTCCACCCAATGCCAATCCGGAAGGAGCTGAAATTACCGGAACGGATGAAAACCTTGCTCTCATCATGGTTTTCTGGAATTGGGCAATCATCATATTGATTTCATCCCATTCCTGGTCACAGGCAAACATGAACAACATGGCTAAATTAGCGCCTGCTGAAAATTGTTGTCCCTCATTCCCAATCACTAATCCTTTAAATTCTTCTTCTGCTTTGGTAATTGCGGTATGTAAACCTTCAATAGTTTCAGTACCAATGGAATTCATTTTTGAATGAAACTCCAATCCTAAAATGCCATCTCCCAGATCGAAAAGAGTGGTCCCCGCATTTCCCCAAACCTTGTTGGTTTTTCTTAAGGTATCCAGATAAATTAATCCTTCTGAACCAGGAATTACTTTATAAGATTTGCTTTCAATATCGTAGTATTTTTTGACTCCATTCTCCATTTTATAGAAAGAATCAGCACCACTTTCAAGCAAATCATAAATCCATTGTGCAGGTTTGAAACCTGCCTCTTCCATTTTAAGAGTAGTTTCTTTTAATCCAAGAATATCCCAGGTTTCGAATGGACCAGTTTCCCAGGCAAATCCTGCTGAGACTGCCTGATCAATTTTATATAATTCATCGGCTATCTCAGGAATTCTGAAAGAACAGTATTTGAATGTATCGTAAAAGGATTTCCTCAGGAATTCTCCTGCCTTATCATTGGCATTCACCAAAACTTTGATCCTTTCTTTTACATCTTCAATCTCTTTTACTTGTGCCAGGGAGGCAAAATTAGCTTTAGTTCTTGGCACGTATTCAAAAGTCTTTAAGTCTAACTCAAGAATTTCCTTCTCACCTTTTTCATTTTGGGTTTTCTTGAAGTAACCCTGACCGGTTTTATCTCCAAGCCATTTTCGATCGTATAATTCCTTTACAATTTTTGGTAATTGGAATTTTTCTCTTGATTCATCGTGTTTAAGTATTCCATACAGGTTATTAGAAACATTTACCATGGTGTCTAACCCCACCACATCTGTAGTTCTAAAAGTAGCTGATTTTGCTCTTCCAATTACAGGCCCGGTAATTTTATCTACCTCCCCAACAGTTAGCCCCATTTCTTCAATGGTATGCATAGCCGACATAATCGCATATACCCCAATTCTATTGGCAATAAATGCTGGAGTATCCTTACAGTAAACTGTTTCTTTACCCAGGAAAAGATCTCCATAATGCATAAGGAAATCAATAATTTGTGGATCAGTTTCAGGTCCGGGAATTATTTCCAATAACCTTAGATATCTTGGTGGGTTAAAAAAGTGGGTTCCACAAAAATGCTTTTTAAAGTCTTCACTTCTTCCTTCACACATGAGGAACATTGGAATTCCTGAGGTGTTTGAAGTAATTAAAGTACCAGGCTTTCGATATTTTTCAACTTGTTCAAAAACAATTTTTTTAATTTCCAATTTCTCCACTACCACCTCTATAATCCAATCACATTCGCCTATTTTGCTCATGTCGTCTTCAAAATTTCCAGTGGAAATCTTCGAAGCCACAGATTTATCAAACACAGGAGATGGTTTTGATTTTAATGCAAATTGCAAGGCATCATTTACTATTCTATTTCTTACAAGAGGAGATTCCAGTGAAAGTCCTTTAGCTTGTTCTTTGGCATTAAGTTCTTTAGGAACAATATCCAGCAGGAGTACCTGCACACCGATATTGGCAAAGTGGCAGGCGATTCGGGATCCCATTACACCTGATCCGAGGACAGCTACCTTTTTAATTGATCTGTTTTTCATATCAACCAGTTTTATTGATTAAGTTTTATTTTGGTAATTGGATTTGATATCCAAATAGAAATTGTTTGAGTTTGCGTAAATTAAATATTAAGTTACCTCATTTCTGTTTTTTATAATTGGTTTGCCCAGTTTTTTTTGAGCTTCACCAAATATTTTTTCCTCTGCATCCTTCTCATCCAAATGCTCTATAACAAAATGAACATTTTCAATCACACGGAAAAAAATTTCCAGTTCTTCTTCTCCAACTTCCTCCTGAATTTTATTGTGAAAATATTTAACAGATTGTCTGGCTAGTTCTCTTTTTACTTTTCCTTCTTCGGTGAGAAAAATAATGACCTTTCTCTTGTCTTGCATATCTGCCTTTCTACAGATAAGTCCCTTTTCCTCCATAGATTTTAACATCCTGGTTAAGCTTCTGGCTTCCATACCCAACAGAGGGGCAATTTTAGTAGCAGGAGTACCATATTCTCTGTCAATATTAAGGAGTACAAAACCGGAAGAATGGGTAATGTCAAATTCAGATCCTATATAGTTATACATTTTAGATATGGCCAGCCATGCTGCTTTTATACTAAAATCAATGGACCTTTTTTGCTTGTCAGGGAATTGTGTCATATTTAGCCAGTATGATGAGGTTTTTAACAAAAATAGGAAAAAATATTATGCATGCATAATATTTTTTCTATCAAATTCAATTCTTTGATAATAATGAGCAGAAAAGCTTTCATCATTAAAATCACATGGAATGGAGAAAAAAATCTAATTGGGTTTCAGGCGTTTACGAAAATACGATGTAAGTTTTTTGTGTTTTTTACACCAAAATCAATTCAAATCCCGTTAGAAGTATTGTAAAAACTAATTTGTACCCAAAAACAAGTATTTTTTTAAAACTGGAGATTTTTTTTTCAACTAAAAAAACTTAAAAATATTCAAAAAAACAGATAAAATATTAGAATTAGAATATGTCTATATTAGAATAGTAATATTTTTGATTATTTTTTTTAGGTAAATATGGATTTGACAATGTAATATCTTATGCTATATTTATAGAACTATTAGCAATTTCTACTAACATAATACACAATTAAACCAGAATACCATCATGTCCGATAAACTGATTTTTTTATGCAACAAGTCGGGTCCGTTGTTGCAAATGACTAATAACCTAGAAATTATTGATAGTATTGAGGCTTTTGAATCTGCAAAAGATTCCCTGTTCGCTGACGAAAAAGCAACGGGTATTATCGTCACTGCAGAATTAAAATGGGGGAACAAGTTCTATTCAGACCTCTTTGGGTTTGATCTAATTAAAGATCTCAGAGTCACTCATCAATTAAAATGCCCAATAATTGTAGTGTCTAATCTTCCTTATGAGGATTTTGATTTCGCTAACCTGACAGAGAAAAAAAATGGGAACACCAGGTTTTTAAAAGATCCTGCTGTTACTTTTCTCCCGCTTATGAAATTCGAGTCCATGTCTTCCTCGGAAATTCTTCTTCATTTTGAAAAAGATCTGGATAATGCACTTTATGAAGATTTATGTGAATGTTTATATCATTCTAATGGATTTTTAGATGAGGTATATTGCGAGTTTGCCAATATGCTAAGGATTAAGAGAGGTCAGTATATTGAATTGAAAGAAGTAGATTCATTGTTTAACAAAATTATTTCTCTTTTCCTTGATCACGAAACTGAAATATTAAGTTTAAAAAATCATTTCCTTTCTTCTTTCGATAATTTTCCGAAATTCGAGGCGGATTTGATTCTAAAAAAACTACCAGCACTAAAGAAAGATATTGAATATTTACTGCCCCATCAGGAGTTTGTGGCTACCGAAAGCCATAAAAAGAATAACTATGGGGAAGTGTTGTATATTGATAACAATGTAGACCTTGCTTTTATAGTAAAAGAAAAGCTGGCAAAGAGCCAGTTAAAAGTCATCCATGCAGCAAACACAGAGGAGGCTTTAGAAATCCTTAAAAAAGATGAGCTGAACAGAATAACAGTTGTAGTTTGTGATTACAGGTTTTATTCCAACGAGAAGTTTGAGCGGAATCAGGGATATCATTTTCTTAAAGAAGTAGCCCGACTACCTAATCTTCTTCAAATAATTACACTCTCCGGGTTGCAATCTTCATATCTGGCCAATCTTACCAGAAAGCATATGAGAAGTGTCATTCCTATGTTTAAAAGTGATGTTTTCGATACAAAGTCCGGGTTTGAAAGGTTTAGTCTTATAGTGTCTGAACTTAACCAAATGGTACTCAATGAAATTGAGAACTCACCAAAATTTAACAATAAGACATTTAATGATTTGTATCAGGCACATAGGCAAAGCTATAATTATGAAAGCTTTGAGGAAGATATTTCCAGCACTGCAAGCTGGTTCATTAGAGAGATGAAAGAGAAGGGAAGAGTGCCAAAATACCTCCTGCCTACTATCAATGGGAAGTTAGATTTAGCCGATTCCTACAAAAACCTTGAAAACTTCAGAGAAGTATTGTTGAGCAGACGAATGGTGCTAGGGCTGTGTCAACTGGAGGAGGAAGAATTAAAAAGAGGGTTTGAGAACAGCAAATTGAAAATTGAAAGGCTGGACCGATGGTATATCATTTATAATGCACTTAAAAACGGGGAATTGAGCCTGGATTTTAATAAGCTGCCCGGGTATGCTGAAATGAATACTGTGATTAGTAGAAATTTAAGATTCTCTATCAAAAGAAGTTACAACTACCGTCTCAAAAAAAATATTTCTGCCACGATTGAGGAAAAAATGTGGTTGAAAAAATTTGTAGAAGAATTGGAGAACGTCTAAAAAATAAGAGGGTTTGTAAATTTATTTATGCAAACCCTTTTTCATTCTTAGGAGATGGAGAGTTTTTTATTATAAATTTGTGCTCACTTTTCAGGTTTTATACTCTCCATATCAAATCACCTTTGGGTAATTACTATGGAAGGATTTTGTCGACATAATATAGCGGACTAGTGTAGCTGGATCGAAATTGGTGAGGTATTTGGGTTAGGTTAACATACTGATTTTCAAGCTCAAGCTACCAAGGCTTTTTTTAGGGTTGTGGCACTAGTATTCCGAAATTTTAGTGTTTGATTTGCCAATTTGTGATGAACAAAAATCTATTTATAGTACATACCAATTTAAAAGTTGATTTTATTCAAAATCTTTCTCCAGTAACCTCTTTTACTAATAAAATTTCTATTAAAGGATTAAACTTTTTTATTTCATGGGATGAAATTGATGTGGGAAAATCTCAAATTGATTGTGATATAATTTTTATCCCAATGGATTTTCCACTGTCAGAAGGATTTATAAATGCTCTTGAGAAAAAACACCTCATCTATATTCTTAATGATCAGCATTTGGCAAACAAACTTGCCATTCCAGTCTCTTCTGTAAAATGTAAATCTATCCAGGTAAACCTTCAGGAAGGCCTTGTAACAGATTTGTTACTTGACCTGGGGGATGCCTTTTTCCAAAGGAATAAAAATCGCTATAGATCGGTGTTTGAAAACCTCAATCAATTATTTGAAATTGATGTGAACAAGGAAGCTAAGTTGGAATTAATGTACCTCACAAATAACCTTGAAAATATAGAAACCCTATTGGCAAATCAACTCCCAACGGAAAGCCTGGTTCAAAGAAAAGTGAGTGAAATCTCCAATCAACCCCTGATTGTGGAAGCCTTAAAAATGATGAGAGAGAACTATAATAATAAAGATGTTTTTCAAAAGCTAAGAAAGGAGTTTCACGAAATTGTTTTTTCTAATGAATAATTACTCTTGTCCTTTTAAAAAGGATAATTCCTTATTTTCATCTAATTTTCGGTAAAAGCAGGAAGGCCTGGTTTCTCCATTGCTATTTTTTGTATGGCAAGCTCCCAGACCAATCTTTTTTACCTTATAAATAAGGGCATCCTGATCACAGTCAATTAGTATTTCCTGAACTTCCAGAAAGTCACCTGAAGTTTTGCCTTTGGTCCAGATTTCTTTGCGGGAGGTGCTCCAAAAGGTAGCCTTGTTGGTTTTTAAGGTTTCCTCAAACGCTTTTTCATTGGCATATCCCAGCATTAAAATCTCCATGGAGTCCACATCCTGGACGATTACTGGAACCAATCCTCCACGTTTTGCAAATTGAACATTAAGTTGCGTGTTTTTTTCCAGTTCAGCATTTCCCATATCACAAACAGATTAGGCACAAGATTTAAATTATTTTACCAGAATAGTTAGCCAAACCTCCTTTTAGGTTATTTACATTTTCAAACCCTAGTTTGGTTAATATTCTACAAGCCCGGGCACTTCTTCCTCCTCTTTGGCAGTATACGTAAAAAGTCTTTTTATCATCCAAATTAGCAACTCTGTTCTTGAAATTCGGATTCATTATATCAATATTTAAAGCATTCGGAATTTTATCCCGGTCGAACTCTGATTTGCTTCGTACATCCAGAATCACAATTCCCTTGTTGACTTTCACTGCAGCTTCAAATTCTTCAGACGAAAGGGTATTGTATAATTTCTTTCCAAACAGATTTTCAAAAATGCCAAACATATCATTCAGGTTTAAAATGAATATAACTGCCGACAAAACTATAAATAAAATTAGTATTTAACTACCTGAAAATTTTCAGGCAACCTTTCATATTTATATATGATTTTAATAATACCCATTTATTATTGGCTTCTTCCTTTTAAGAATTATCTTTAGCCCTCATACGAACTTAAATAAGAATGAAATACAATTTACTGATACTATTAATTGCCATTGCCTTTATGGGCTGTACATCTTCTGCGAAAATTGTTACCAACCATGAAGAGGATGTAGATTTTGACCAATTCAAAACCTTTGTTTTTTATCCATGGGATAAGGATGTTTATAAGATGCTGGCCAGAGTGGATAAAGAACGATTGAGAGCTGCAGTAAAAGAGGAAATGGAAGCCAGAGGCTACAAGTATCTGGAGGATAAGGATGCGGACCTGACAGTTTCATTATTCGTGGTGTTTGAACCTAAGAAATCGACCACAAAATATACCGATTATTACGGACCAAATGGTCCATACGGAGGATATTGGGGAGGAGGAGTTTGGGGTGGTTATGTTGGTGTTGGGGTAGGAGTGGGAGTTAGTACTTATGGATATAGTTCCTGGGGATGGGGTGGTGGCCATTCCAGCACTCAGTATACAGAGAAGGAATATATCATGGGAACTCTTGTGTTGGATGTGTTCGAAACGGAAAAACGGAAGTTAATATTCCAGGGAGTGACTTCAGGTGTGATTGAAGAGAATATGGCCAAAAGAGCCAAGAATATTCCAAAGGTGATGTCTAGGATTTACACCCAATACCCCAAAAAGAAAATCAAAAAATAGGAAATATATAAATGGTTGTTGGACAGCAATAATGGTTCTTTAATTTGCCAGAAAGAATGGATATTAAGGTAAAGTTGCTCAAAATAAAAAACACAGGTATTTAAGCTTTATCTATAAAAACAGGTAATTCACCTGAGTAGAAATTTATAAAATCTATAGAATTACCGGGTTTATCTAATATTATCTGATGCTTATCGAAAGAAACTGCATTGACTATTTAAACCGAATATCTTTGTTTCATATAAAATTCATATGACTAATCCTCATATAAATTTTAGTAGGATATTTTAAGGATTATTTGGTTTAATTGTTAAAGCTAAGAACTCACTCTGTTTCAGGGTGAGTTCTTTTTTTTGCGCAAGGCTAAACTTATTGGACAAATTGAGGTTTAATTATTTTTTGAGTGCTTAATTTTAGGTAATGTTAATAAGCTGGAAGTCTGCAATAAATATTAAATTATTCAGAGCACTAACAGATTGATCATCAGCTCCAATTTTTAAAAGCGTAGAATTTTTACTGAGATTATGGGAAAAGAATCGAAAAAAAATGAAATAGATGTTTCCAAAATCGATTTGGAAAAGGAGAGAGAAAAAACCACAGAAACTCCAGGTGTATTACCATACGCCCATACGGTAGGAAGTGCGGTGGTAAAAGCCACCGATAAGGGGAAAATAAAGGGGAGAGCTATGGCTACCATGCAGGAACAAACTCAGAAACAAATGTCCCAAATTTATGAGCAAATCCAATTATTGGCCAGACAGGCAGAAGATATTAAAAAAAGAGTAGCAATTTCAGAAAGGATATATTTGGCTGAAATTCCATTTGAACCTTTGGTGGGTAATGTTTACTATTTTTATCAAAAAGATGAAGAAACGGATGTATTATCCTTAATTGGTCCAAAAGAGTGGGGAAGAAGTTTCAAGTTTCAGGGATATCTGGCTACCGTGAAATTAATGTCTGATCACACCTGGGAAATTTTGGATAAGGGTGAAGATTTCTAATAAATGATAGTTTAAAAAAAGAAAAACCACACTGAGAAAAAATTTTCAATGTGGTTTTTTTTAGAATTTGAACCTTCTACAACCTTCTGTAAAGATCCTTGATAGTATCTAAAGTCAGTTTTTCCTTCCAGTCCAATCCAAGGGCATGTTTCCACATGTGGTCTAAATTATAAGCCACTTCAGCCATTTGTGTAATCTGCTCCTCAGTCCAGGAATCGGCAAGATTTTTTGGTAATTCGATTTTATGCTGAGCTACCATTCCTTTAAATTCCTGTACGGCTTCACCGTAATAATCTTCTAAGTGATTAAAAGCCAGGCAGTTTGCGATACCATGTCTATAACCAAAAACAAAAGACAGACCATAAGAAAGTGCATGACAAACCCCTACTTCAGAATAAGTAAGACTTAATCCGCCCATCATGGAAGCCACCATCAGTTTATCATCATTTTCCGGTGTTTGTCCGCAATTTTCTCCCTTAAATACATCACGGCAAAGGGCTAAGGATGCATCTCCATAAGCAGTACTAAAAGTGTTTTTATACATCCCGGTTTCAGATTCTATGCAGTGAATGTAGGTATCCATTCCGGTATAAAACCACTGGTTTTTAGGTACATCAGAGATTAATTCAGAATCTAAAATGATCTGGTTAAAAGGAGTCCACTCACATTTTAAACCCAGCTTTTTTTCTGGTCCGGTTACTACAGCTGTAGTTGAAACTTCCGCTCCTGTTCCAGAAATGGTAGGTACTCCAACATGGTAAATTCCCGGGTTTTTAATAAGGTTTAATCCCTGATACAAGGAAGAAGAACCCTCATTGGTAAACATCAAAGAGGCTGCTTTGGCAATATCCATTACGCTTCCACCACCAATTCCTATTAATCCACTTGGAATACCTTTTTCTTTTTTTACATTATCCCTTATTTCATCAACTTGTTGGGTAGTTGGTTCGTGGTCATCTACATCAACAAAAATCAGCACATCTTCCGGCCTTACCGGAACTTTGTCAGCCAAAGGCTTTCCTTCAAAAAATTTATCCACAAGGAAAACCATAAAATGATCATGGTCAGCTCTTTTTTCCTCAATGATTTCATCCAGTTGACTGAAGGAGCCTCTCCCAAAAACTACCTTATCAACATTCTTTAGAATTTTGTGCATTTTAATTTATCTGTTCTTAATAATTCTATTCCTTTTTGCTTTATCAAATGCTAAAAAGATCAAAAAATAACTTTTCGTTTTCTATGTCTTCTTTTTGCTAAATACTTCAGTAAGTGTTCCGTTTTTTTCTTTGTGTGAAATTCCAAAGTGCCTCAAAAACGCATCTTCCTGAGCAAAAGGAATTTACTTATAAAAAGTAACTCGGAACTCTAATTATTAAATTGGACTAAAGTACTTTTTTGATCGAAGCGATAATGCTGTCAGCCAGTTTTTCTAATTCTTCCTGGGTCCATGTACATCTGATTCCCAAAGATAGTAATCTTCCTACTACGTCCTGAGTTTTTGGTAAATCCAGGTTGTTATAATCCTGTGGAGCACCAAAATGATGTATTGCCAGAGGGGCAGCCGATTTCAGCGATTTTAGGTGGTCCCACTGATTGATGAAATGGTACATATTTACATACCAGTAATTGTGTCCTCCTACTCCATCTTTGGCGAATTGTTCTACTACTTTTTTAGTGGTAGCAATATCAGGAAGGAAGTAATTTAAGAAAGTTCCTGAATCTCCAGCCGGATCGGGCATTGGCCTAAAGGTAATCTCCTTTATTTCAGATAATCTTTCTTTTAAATAAATTTTATTTTTTCGGTTTTGGCTTCTGATAAAATCCACTTTTCGCATTTGAGCCAATCCTACTGCAGCATGTAATTCACTTATTCTGTAATTGAATCCCAAAATCGGGTGATTTTCCATTCCCCTGTTCGAACCGATATGATCATGTCCATGGTCGGAAAAACTATCCGCTATTTTATAGGCTTCTTCACTATTGGTCACAAATAATCCACCTTCACCGCAAGTTGTAATTTTGAAAAAGTCACAAGAATACGCCCCAGCTACCCCAAATAGGCCTACATCGGTTCCTTTATAAGAGGCCCCAAGCGCCTGTCCGGCATCTTCCATAAGTACCAGGTTGTGTTCTTTACACACCGCCTGGATCGCATCCATATCAGCTGCAGCACCACACATGTGAACCAGCATTACAGCCTTTGTTTTAGGAGTAATCGCCTTTTTTATTCCTTCTGCACTTAAGCATAAGTTTTCATCAATTTCTGCGAAAACAGGTAAACCTCCGGCAAAAAGAACAGCTTCTACTGTAGCCAGGTAGGTAAATGGCGGAACAATCACTTCATCTCCATTTCCTATTCCGGCTGCTGCCATCACACAGGAAACAGCAGTAGACCCACTGGAAACAGCATGAGCATACTTTGCTCCTGTGAATTTTTTGACTTCATCCTCCAGTTCCCTGGCTTTCCACATTCCCTGTCTCAATTCATCGTGATTAAACCTAAAAAACGCACCGGTTTCCAGCACGTCCATTACCTCTTTGCGCTCTTCAGCTCCAAAAACTTCAGTTCCTGGCATATTAATTTGATTTTCAGATGATTATTATTTTTCTGTGGATTTTCCACAATGGCCCAAAATTAAGAAAAATTTCCTATTCAAATACAGAGATTTTTGTAATTTGGCAAATCTTAAAGAATTAATAAATACCCAGGGTTGTTTTAGCACCCTTATTTGGATTTTTTTTCATCAGAAAGGTTGAGAATCAAAATTTTTTAATGCCTCCATTTTTAACCAGTTCTTACAGGTTATATTTATATTCTTTTCTATACCTGGCTTTACCCAGCCTGATTTTTATTTTTGGCTGGTTCCGATTAGCCATTTCACTCCCGGCTTTGGGAATTATCGGATATTCCACCTTCCTTTTTTTTAAGGAATTAACAAAATTTTCTAATCGGGATACTTTCACCCTACCACCTGCTCGGTCAATTAAATTATTATTGATTTCCACAGGAATTTGTCTTTTCTCTGGAATAGGAGGATTTACTTTTCAGGGGGATGCTGAAAAGCATTACAGTATGCTTTATGATCTGGTCAATCAGGATTGGCCGGTTTTATATATTTCCGATCTGATTTTGGAAAAAAAAGCCTTTCTGAATTACTATTTTGGTTATTTTCTTCCCCCTGCTTTTCTGGCAAAAACTTTTAATATTCACTGGATTGATGATCTGATTTTGGTGTGGAGTATCCTGGGCCTTTATCTTTCTTTTTGCTGGGTTTTAAAATTAGCCAATGCAAAACACATTGGCTGGGCTGTTTTAATGTTGTTGTTTCTTGGCGGGCAGGATTTTATTTATGCTACCCTGAAATTAGGTTTGAACCATATTTTTACTGATAAACCTGGTATTTGGGAAATTTATATAGCTGAAGTGAATACGGTCTGTGTTTTTCATAATACCATTCTGCGTTATCCAACCAATTTTTATGCGGTTTCCTGGGCTCCACAGCATTTGTTTGGGGCATGGATTTGTACATCACTGGTAACAGATCAGGTTATTTTTCGGAAAAATATTCGAAATATAGGGTTTATTGCCGCCTTCTTACCCATCTGGTCAGTTTTTAATGCCATTGGACTTTTGCCATTTTTAATGGTATTTATTTGGAAAGGTTTCAGGAAATTTCTTTCCTTCCAGAATCTGGCTGGCGGTGGAATACTTGTCTTTTTGGTTGGAACATTTTTTATCGCCCACTACCCTGTTGAAGATCAGGGATGGATTTGGGAATATATCCCTTTTCCTCAGGCAATGATTAAAATCCTTTTATTCCTGCTTTTCGAATTTGGCTATTTGGCTTTGATAATGAATGGTTATGCGCAAAAATCTCCCTATAAATTAATTTGGCAGATCAGCCTGATTACACTTTCAGTTTTACCATTTTATGTACTGGGCTATTTTAATGACCTGCTCATGAGAGCTGCAGTTCCTTCAATTTTCTTGATAAATGTAGTGGCAGTCTGTTTTTTTTACCAGTGGAAATTTAAATACAAAAAATTAGCCACGGGGCTAGTGCTCTTTATGGTGGCTTTTCCCCAACTGATCGCTATTGGAAAACACCTTCCCGGAACCATAATGTTTCATGCCGCACATGGTTTTTCTGAATCAAGAAAAAGGGTAAATGAGGGGAAAAGTTTGCTTCAGGTGACTGATGCGGAATGGTTTAATTACCAATATTTTGGCAAATCAGATTCATTTTACATGAAGTTTCTGGCAAAAAAACAAAACCTCAAATAAATTTCTTTTCGACTGAGGATGTCTAACTTTGCCTCCGGAATATTAAGATAGAAAATATGGACAAAGTTTTTATTGGGATAATCCCGGCACGATATGGCTCCACAAGGTTAGAAGGAAAGCCTTTATTGGATATTTGTGGGAAGAGCATGATTCAGCGGGTTTACGAGCAGGCTATTGAGGCGCTTGATGATGTGTTTGTGGCTACTGATGATGAAAGAATTAAAAAGGCAGTGGAAGATTTTGGGGGAAAAGCCATAATGACGGCTGAAACTCATATTACAGGTACGAACAGATGTCTGGAAGCTGCACAGAAAATAAAGTTTGAATATGGACTTGATTTCGATGTAATTTTAAACATTCAGGGAGATGAACCTTTACTGGATATCGGCCAAATTAAGGATTTGATTAATTGCTATAAAGACGAAACTCCGGAAATGGCTACTTTGGTGATTCCCGTTTCTGACCCTCAGGATTTGTCTAATCAAAGTGAAGTTTTTGTAACACTGGATATTTATGGCAATGCCTTGTATTTCAGTAGGGCAGTAATTCCCTATTTGCGGGATGTGCCCAGAGAGGATTGGGTAAAAAGCCATACGTTTTACAAACATCTAGGCATGTACGCCTATACGCTGGATGCACTTAAAAGATTTTCTTCTTTGGCGCAATCACCATTGGAAAAACTGGAAGGACTGGAGCAAAACCGATGGCTGGAAAATGGCTATAATATCAAAGTAGGTATTACCCGATTTGAAAGTATTCCTGTAGACACTCAGGAGGATTTAGATAGGGTGAGGAAGATTATTCAGGAGAAGAAATAGGTCTTGGGAAAATATATTAAAACCTCTTCATCTTGTTTAAGTTTAATAACTTAAATCTTTAAATTAAATCCAGTTTGTAACTGGACTAGACCGATGAAAGTAGCAAACTTTCATTTATTAGGTATGGCCTAAGTAGTCGCTCTGCTTATACTTAAGCCATATTTCACTAGTGAGGGAATTAATTCCCTCGCTAGTGAAAATTTACCTACATTTCAATAAGTTGCCTTTACCTTGGCTATATCATTTATCCTTTTCAGGGCAATTTCCATAGCTACTTCCTGGGCATTTCTTTTTTCTTCCGATGATTTTTTCAACACATCCAAAGTTTTTTCATAAATCATTTCTGTGTGTGCCTGAGTCCATTCTGTTCCTGTTTTAATAAACTCAGCATACACATTAATTACCCCACCACAGTTAATTAAGAAGTCAGGAGCGTACATGATGCCATTTTCCGTACAATAATCCCCATGGGCTTTTTCATCTGCTAATTGATTATTGGCACAGCCGGCAATAATGCTGCATTTCAACCTTTTAAGGGTTTCATCGTTTACCGTAGCCCCTAAAGCACATGGGGAATAAATATCCACATCCAAATCATAGATTTCATCCAGTCCCACACCTTTTATCTGATATTTCCCGGCTACTTCTTTTAATCGATCTTCATAAAAATCTGAGGCATAAATTTTACAATTCTCCTTTTTAAGATATTCGATCAACAACTCTCCAACAGACCCCACCCCCTGAATGGAAACTTTTTTCCCATCAAGACTGTCCGAACCATAAGCTACCTTTGCTGCGGCTTTCATACCTAAATAAGTTCCATAGGCGGTAAATGGAGAAGGATCTCCCAGTCCGCCTAAATATTCCGGCATTCCAGAAACATTTTTAGTTTCCATGCCAATGAATTCCATGTCTTTGGCGGTCATTCCCACATCTTCCGCAGTAATGTATTTGCCATTTAGATTTTCAAGAAATTTACCGAAAGTTCTTAAAAGAGGTTCTGTTTTGTCTTTCCTTCCATCCCCAATAATCACGGCTTTTCCCCCTCCAGCATTAATTCCTGCTATGGAATTTTTAAATGTCATTCCTCTGGAAAGGCGTAAAACATCATTAAGGGCTTCCTGATCATTTTTGTAAGCCCACATTCTGGTGCCTCCAATGGCAGGACCTAAAACGGTATTGTGGATACCTACAATTGCTTTCAATCCGGTGGCTTTGTCGTAACAATAAACCACCTGTTCATGGCCTAAACTTGAGACTTCTTTAAAAACAGAAAATTCTACATTATCTATTTTTTCGGTTGATTCTACGGTTAACATATATCTATTAATTGTGTTTATTTAATTGAACTTCATGTAGTAATTAATTTTGCTTCCAATGAAATAATTTCAATGCAGCATTAAATGACTCATTCTTGTTCATATAGTTATTGGTTTTTTGGGAACTTTTCCCAGACAAATTTAATTTATTTAGCCTATTTTTCTCTAATTTAGTTTTCCCAAATCTACAGCTTCTAACCCGGTTGTAAGTGGTTGGAAAGAAATAACAATCTTGTAATTTGCTGCCCGGTGTGGAGCTCCATACAGGGAACTCAACTGATTGATAGAAAGGTAAAGTTGCTCAATACTAAAAAGTACCGGTACTTAATTTACAACTTTAATTATGCAAAACGAAGAAAAACCTAGTGGTAAAGTATTTGATCTTCAGGTACTAAAAAGAATTTTTGTGTTTGTAGGACCATATAAAAAATGGTTCTGGTTTTTGGTTTTTCTAACCGTGACCCTGGCTGCAATTGCGCCAATTATGCCAGTGCTTATTCAGAAAACCATTGACGAACACATTTCAATGGGAGATGTGGATGGTTTAATTAACATGGTGCTCATAATGTTTGGACTGGCCCTGGGGCAGGCTTTTATTCAATTTTACCATACTTATCTTTCTGCCTGGTTGGGGCAAAGCATTATCAAAGATATCCGGATTGATTTATACCAGCATATCCTGAGTTTAAGACTGAAATTTTTTGATAAAACACCCATCGGAAAGTTAGTGACCCGAACAATTTCAGATATTGAAACGCTTTCAGAGGTTTTCACCAACGGACTGGCTGCCATTATCGGGGATTTGTTGCAACTGGTCTTTTTACTTGGAGTGATGTTTTACATTGACTGGCGACTTACTTTGGTGAGTATGTCCATTTTTCCCTTCATGGTGCTTTCCACTTATGTTTTTAAAGAGAAAATCAAATATGCTTTCAGTGATGTGAGAACTGCAGTTTCCAACCTAAATACTTTTGTTCAGGAAAGAATTACGGGAATGAGTATTGTGCAGATTTTCAACAGTGAGGAAAGGGAGTTTGAGAAATTTAAGGATATCAATAAAGAGCATTTAAGAGCCAATGTAAAAACTGTATTATACTATTCCATTTATTATCCGGTAGCCGAAGTTTTAGGCGCAGTGGGGATTGGATTGGTGGTCTGGTTTGGTGCAAAAGGAGTAATTGCTGAAGATATTACCTTGGGTGTACTGATCTCCTTTATCATGTTCATTAACTTGTTCTTCCGTCCACTAAGGCAAATTGCCGACCGGTTCAATACGCTTCAATTGGGCATTGTAAGTTCGGACAGAATTCTAAAATTACTGGATAATAAAAACCATATTCAGAATCCGGGTACTATAAAAGTGGATCGCTTTGAAGGCAATGTGAAATTTGATAAAGTTTGGTTTGCCTATAATGAAGAGGAATATGTATTGAAAGATATTTCTTTTGATGTAAAACAGGGAGAAACCATTGCCTTTGTAGGTGCTACCGGAGCCGGGAAATCTTCTATTATTAATCTGCTGACCAGATTTTATGAAATTAATAAAGGGGAAATTTCCATTGATGGCAGGGAAGTGCATGAATACGATCTGGAAAGTTTAAGAACACATATTGGTGTGGTGTTGCAGGATGTATTTTTATTTTCCGATACCATCCAAAATAACATCACACTGGGAAATCCTGATATTTCCCCAGAAGATGTGAAAAAAGCTGCTGAAACCGTAGGGGCATTGGAGTTTATAGAAAAACTGCCCGGAGGTTTTGATTATAATGTGATGGAAAGAGGGGCAACACTATCTGTAGGACAACGGCAGTTGATTTCCTTTGTAAGGGCAATTGTTTACGATCCAAAAATTATCATTCTGGATGAAGCCACTTCTTCGGTGGATAGTGAAACTGAAGAGTTAATTCAAAATGCGATTGACAGGCTGATGAAAGGCAGAACCTCAATCGTAATCGCCCACCGTTTAGCCACCATCCAAAAAGCCAACAAAATCATAGTTCTTGACAGGGGAGAAATCAAAGAAATGGGCTCCCATTCAGAATTGCTGGAAAAAGATGGGTATTACTCACAATTGCATAAGATTCAGTATAAAGAGGTGGTGAAGGCTTAAATCTGATTGATTTGGAAAGTGTAAAAAATGAAACCTGGAAGGGAAAGCCTTCTTATTTTCCATATTTAACTAAATCTATATGGATATTAATATACAGGTTCTCGCATATTCCAATCATCTATTTAATATCATTAATCACTAAATTTTTAATGATTATTTATGATTGGAAAACTCTCTTATTTTTATTTTCTGTAATAATTATTTTTGCAATTTATGAGTTTTTGAATCGTCAGCTTTCCTACAATAATTTAACTTATTCTATTAATAATGATTCAATATGTATTTCCACGAAACTATTCAAAAAGAAGGAGGTGAAATTTGATTTAAATTCAATACAGAATTGTTGGATTGAAAGAAAATGGATAGATAAATATTTTGAGGTTGGTACTATAATATTCACTATAATTGAAATAGATGGGAAGGAGCAAAATGAAAAGGAATATAGACTGGAATCATTGAAAGATTACCAAATTGTTTCGCATTTTGAATTTTGTCAGGGAAAAATGAGATGATAATTTTTCGCATAATAGTCTAAGCATGGAGTTTAGACCTTAAATTGATTTTGAAATTTAAAATTAGAAGTTTTTAAACTTCGGAAGCTTTTGCCACAGAGGCGGCTTAAAGGAGTTCTTGTTTAATGAAAATAAAAACAGCTCATCGAGGCTTGAATTAATTTAGGTTTCATAATTTAGATTTATTCCAATCTCCCCAATTGGTATTTGGTAATTTCATTTCATTTTTTATGCTATATATGAGGAAATCCAACACACTTTCCAAGGGCTGTCCGCCCTTCAACCCGACAAACTTTTTTGTGGCAATGACAAAAAAGTTTGCAAAAAAAGTCTAGTAAAAAAGATGCTTCTGCCCACCAACATTTGCGCCACCCCGCCTTTTTTACAGGCAGCCCACCAAACGCACTAAACCTCTTTAAAAACCATCGTGTTAAGTGTAAGAGTTAAAATCAGATAAATCCACAATTAAAGTCAAATCTAGTTGCAAATTATAAGCTAGATAATGATTTATTATTTCACCACAAACTTATCCAACCCAGGACTTTGATAGGTTTCCATTTTGCCATTATTATCATAGATTAAAAAGCCTTCCAAATCTGGCTGGCTGTTGATGATTGCTATGGCTTTGTCTTTTCCCATAACCATAAAGGCAGTGGCAAATGCATCGGCACTCATGCAGTCTTTGGCAAAAACACTGGCACTTAATAGACTGTGTTCTACAGGATAACCTGTTTTTGGATCGATGGTGTGGGCATATTTCTTCCCGTCCTTAATGTAATAGTTGTGATAATTACCCGAAGTGGCTAAAGCCCTGTTTTCCAATTGTATTTTAGCGGTAAGGGCTTCTCCGCCTATTTCCATATATTCCGGGTTATTAATGCCAATTACCCAGGTTTTATTTGATTTGTTTTTGCCTTTGCAAACCACTTCTCCACCAATTTCCACCATCATATCATTAATGCCTTTTTCCGATAAAAAATCAGCCACCAAATCTACCGCATATCCCTTGGCAATGGCGCTAAAATCCAGTTGCACGTTTGCTTTGCTTTTTTGAATGCCTTTTTCATCAAAACTTAAGGATGCGAAATCCACCAGGGTTAAAAGGGAATCAATTTTCTCTTTATTTTCCTCACTGATACTGGGCTCTTTATCTGGTCCGAAGCCCCAGGAATTCACCAATGGCATAACAGTAGGGTTGAAGGCGCCATCGGTAATCTCAAAAATTTCTTTACTTCGATTCAGAACTTTATAAAAATGTGTAGTTTGGAAAGTCACATTTTCCCCTTTATTAAAAATAGAAATCTCACTATTGGGAATATAAGTGGAAAGGGCCTGGTTAAATTCTTTCAAAAGGGCATCAACTTCCTCCTGATAGGAATCCCCCGAAGGAGACAAATATTTGATATTGTAGCCTACCACGCCCATGGTCACACCATTAAAATAAACTTCCTGAAGGTTTCTACTCTCAGAATTGAGTCGGCTGATATAAATTACGCCAAATACTATCAGGAGAAAAATAGTGTATAGAAAATTCTTGTTTTTGAGTGGAGAGGGTGAATTTTGGGAATCTGCCATATTAAAATTTATAATTCGATGCGCAAAATTAAGCATTAATAGTGAATCTGAAATGATGGTTATTTTTTTCTCTAGGTTTAATTCAATGATTTTACTAATTACTTTCCCGTCCAATCTTTTTTACAAACTGATTAAAATCTAAAACAAACAAGTTCACCATCCTTTTTCCAGGCGATTAAAAAAGGAGTCGTGCCCCACTGCAAAAAAATCTTTTTAAAAGGAACCTAAATGAGCAGACTTAAAGCTTATATTCCCAAAAACTTTAGCGAATTGAATTTGTAATTTCTAATTTTGATGGCAATAGACATTTAGGCTTAAGTTGGCAAGACAACAATGAAAATTCCAAGCTAATTGTTGGAGCAAAATTTTGCCTCGTCATTGATATAAGAAATACTTAAAACCATTAAAAAAAGTAAAGAAATGGGAAAAAAAATTGTAGCTGGAAACTGGAAAATGAATTTACTGAAAGAGGATGCACAAACGCTTGCCTCTGAAGTAGTTAATATAGCAAAAGATGAATTATCATCTGATGTAACTTTAATTATGTGCCCTCCTTTTGTTCATTTGAGTGAAGTGAAAAAACTTACTTCCGCAGTGAGTAATGTTTTCATTGGTGCACAAAACTGCTCTACTGAAGCTTCAGGAGCTTATACAGGGGAAATCTCGGTGGGAATGTTGAAGTCATATGGAATTGATTATGTAATTCTTGGTCACAGTGAGCGAAGAGAATATTTCAAAGAAAGCAATGAGGAACTGGCCAAAAAAACTGATATTGTGTTGGAAAATGGATTGCTTCCAATTTTCTGCTGTGGTGAAGTATTAGCAGAAAGAGAGGGCGGAAAGCAGGAAGAAGTAGTAGGAAGTCAGTTGAAAGAAAGTCTTTTTCACTTAGATGCGGAGGCTTTTTCAAAAGTAGTGATTGCTTATGAACCGGTTTGGGCAATTGGCACCGGAGTAACTGCATCTACAGCACAAGCTCAGGAAATGCATGCATTTATCAGAGGTTTGATTGCTGAAAAATATGGTCAGGAAGTGGCTGATGGTATTTCTATTTTGTACGGTGGAAGTTGCAAGCCAGGAAATGCTCCTGAACTTTTTGCCTGTAAAGACGTTGATGGAGGTTTAATAGGTGGTGCTTCATTGAAATCAAGAGATTTCATTGATATTGCCAAATCGTATTAAGAATTTAGATCGTGGGAATAATTTGGGGGTATTTTCATTTTATTCCCGCTCATATTTTTTGAGTGTTTTTTTGGCGGTTGAAAAATTTACCTCAACATTATTAAAACGCACAGGTGCTTATGAAGAAGTTCATTTTTATCCAGTTTTTGTTTGCCTTTATATGTTTGTCTTCCACTTCCTTTGGCCAATTTGTAAAGGTCTGTGAGGTTTTCGGAACTGTGTATGAGGAAAAGAAAAATGAGTTTGCCGCGACTTACCGTGTCTATATTGAAGATAATGAGTATTCTGCAGACGTTATTGTTTTTAAGGAAACCAATGAATTAATGGCGGATAAACCAGGCTTGTGGTTTTTTACCCCACATAAAGCTTTTGCAGAATTTTCGATTTACATAGTAGAAGATCGAAATATTGCTGACTTTACCATTTATTTTACTGAGGTAGATGTTGAAGCCAAATGCAACAAATAACTTCAGTTTGAAACTCACAAACTTTTCTAAAATAATTCCTTTTTCATTTCAAATTAATGCTGAATAATGAAGCCTAAATTCGTTTTGCTTAAAGTTAAATCCCCCGAAGAACTTGCTGATATCATCAAAGTAGAATTGAGTGAAAAAGGCTTTGATTCCTTTTTAGATATTGATGGGGGGTTTGAAGCTTCCATCGAAAAGGAAAATTTTAAAGAGGATGAAGTAGATGAGATTTTTGGGTTTTATTCAGCTCAGGGCTCATTGAGTTATCATTTGGAGGAAGTGGAAAAACAAAACTGGAATGAGCTGTGGGAGAAAAATTATGATATGGTTGAAATTTCCGAAGATTGCCTGATCCGAGCGGCATTTCATCAACCTGAAAAATCATATAAATACGAAATTGTGATTACCCCCAAAATGTCATTTGGAACTGGGCACCATTCCACCACAAAATTGATGTTGCTCAATCAGATGGAAATTGATCATAATGGTAAGGTTGTTTTTGATGCGGGTTCGGGAACAGGAATTTTGGCCGTTATGGCGAAAAAGCTGGGTGCTAAAACTGTAGATGCCTGCGATATTGAAGATTGGGCAGTGGAAAATGCCAATGAAAATCAGGAATTAAATGATGTCAGTCTTAATTTCTATTTGGGAAAAGTAGAAGAAAGGCCGGATAAGGATAAACAATATGATATTGTGCTGGCCAATATCAACCTGAATGTAATTCTAGGCGAAATGGCCATTTATGCAAGCATGTTGAAAGAAAAAGGGACTTTAATCTTAAGTGGTTTTTATGCAGAAGATATTCCTGCAGTATTGAATCAGGCCCAGGAAAATTCCCTTTCCCTCACAAAAACTAAGGTTGAAAATAACTGGACCAGTCTGGTTTTTGAAAAAGAATAAAGTAATTAATCCGCTAATTTCCCCATATTTTACCCACCAATTCAGGGTGATCGATAAACGGGTTCCTATTGCCCTGATATTTTTCATAGATCAAATCGTTTCTTCGTTTTTCGTTCTCACTCACAGGATCTTCCTGATGCCATCGGATAAGTGTGGATAATTTACCATGAAGAGGTTCCTTACTTCCTCTTGAGGGAATGTAATCCACTACTTCCAAATCAGGTTCATTGTTTTCTCCCTCATACCTTACAGCCATATAAAAAATCATTCTGGCCACATCTCCTTTCACCTCATTTCTGGGTTCCCAAACCCAGGCTGCGTCACTGGTATAAGAACCTGTTTCTCCAGATTTAATCCCATCTGCATCTATGTAAATATCCTCCGCTTCATCAAAAGTTCTGTTATTTCTCGCTGAATTAGTAGAAACATCAGAAGCTCTTAAATGATGTAAATCTGTTCCGGCCCCGGGAGCTGTTCCAAAATCCCCATAGGATTTTGCCCAAACATGTTCTCTATTCCATCCTTGTCCGTCAGCATATCCTGCCTCAGCTGAAATGGAGAAATTGGAGTAAATCCCAATAATATTCTCCGGATTATTAGGGTCTCTGTCAAGTTCCTTTAAAATATTATAAACATTTCTGTAAGTGAAAGTTTTATGGTCTTGAATAAGGTCATTCAGTTTGTCTTTAAGTGCCTCTCCGGTCAAACCATTTATGGCTTCATAGTAACCACTGTAAACAAAGGGATCACCATGAGATTCATTTTGAATTGTGTCAGTTTCAGGATTAATTGTAGTAATGGTGGAATCTGCTGAGGAAGAATTCTCTGATTGTTTTTCATCATTCTCCTGCTGACAGGTGCTTGCAAAAAAGATGATTAAAAAAATGAAAAGGAATTGATACATAAGGATTGCTTGTTTTAATTATCCTGAAAATTTGGTTTTGAATCTTCAAATTAAGCGGAAAAATTTTACTATTCCATTAAAGTGACTCTGGAAGAATCCATGGCGCTTACATTAAAAAAGCCAAGGGCACCATTTTGGATATTAGTTGGCGGGTTTTCAGGTACAGCCTGGGCGGGGCTTCCGGACTTCGTCAATAAGTCTAATCCCTGATAGTATTTATAGGCATCCTCTGTAAGGGAAAAAATATTTACCTGCACTCTGTCACTGGAATCCGCCAGCGCTTTATCGATAAAGAAAGGCAATTCAAAATTCAAATACTGTCCATTTACATTCCCATCTTCGCTTATGCTTATTTCCTTGTCGTTTATTATTTCTTCATTCAAAAGCACTTCCCAGTAATAATAATTTCTTTGTCCGGGAGGATCCTGAAAATAAACTGTAAGATAATAGCCATCTTCAAAAAGGGGTTCATCCTCTCTCAGACTATATTTTAGGGAGTCAATTTTTGGAACCCCTGACATTCTAGCGCTTGCAAGAAATTCCGTTTCTCCAAGTCTAACTGACAGTTTGTATACTCCACCGGGTTTCCCTGTAAAATCATTGTCTTCAGGGAAATAACTGCCTTTTTCTGTTTCTATGAACCTGACCCTTCTGTTAAAATTATCCGTTAAGTAAATGAGTGCATTTGATACCCTTGGGGTGGCTTCCGGAGAATTAAAGGCGGCTGTTTGAGTGAGTTTTATGTAGCTGTCTCCAGGCCGGTTGGTTACCCATGAATCAATTACGATAACCGGATCGGCAGTAATTAAATCAGGAGTGACAATTTCTTCACAGGATGAAATCAGAAGGAGAAACCAAAAACCTGTAAAAAAATGGAGTAAGCTTCTGGAAAACGGCTTTACCATATTAAAATTGATTAGAATCATTTCGGTAAACAACAAAATTCTACCCTGCAAGATTCAAAAGTAAAATTCCTATCTGGACAAACTTACCACTAACACAAAAGTGACAATAAATATGATCATGACCAGATACATAATCATATCTACTCTTATGTACGGTTTATATTTCTGATAAGCTGCAATAATGGTTTCTTTAATTTTCATTTTTTTCAATTGGTTCATCACCAATAAATTCTCCAAAATCCTCAGTATAATCAAGCTCTCCTTTATCAGTGAAAAATTTCCATTCTTCTACTATTTCATTTCTGATGTATCTGCCTGAAGCTTCTGTTTTGCCATTGGGGTAATAATAAGTCCAGGTGCCGTGTTTCATACCTTTTACAAAGGGGCCTTCTGCCTGTTTTTTGCCATTTTCATGATACATTACCCAAAGGCCGGATTCCAATCCATTTTCGTATTTTCCTTCATATAATATTTTGCCATTGGGATAGTAATGAGTTCTTTTTCCATTACCCTGGCGAAAATTACCGATTTCCAGTTTTTTGTCATTGAGCTGAAATGGACTAATATCCCTGAGCTTCCCATTGATATACATTTCTTTTTGCATGAAACTACCATCCTGGTGGTAATAATTCCACTCCCCATTCTCATTTCCCATTTCATATTTTCCCTCCATTTCTGTAGTTCCATCCGGGTAAAAAGATTTCACTTCTCCATTTTCCAAACCTTTCTCCATATTTATAATGGAGGATAAAAATTGTTTTCCATTTTCATCATAATCAAATTCCTCCTTTATGCCAGATTCAAGCCCATTCTGATAATGGACTTTGAAAATCAATTGACCGTCTTCTGAGTAGTATTCCCAATTTCCTTCTTTTTGATCAGATTGGTAATTCCCTTTTCCAGCAATAGATTCATCCTCAAAAAATTCTATCCATTCACCTTCTTTTTTATTTTCAAGATAATCTCCTTCAGCACTTAAATAACCATCAGGATCATATTCTTCCCATGGACCGTTTCTTTCATCACTTTCAAAAAAACCGGCTTCTTTCAGATTGCCATTGGTGTAGAAGTAAGCCCAAATACTATCTTTTTCACTGTCAGCATAGTAGCCCTGAATAGCTACAGAACTATCGGGGAAATATTTAAAATAGGCTCCGGTTTGAACTCCTTCAGAAAAATGTCCCAGAGTGATTAAACTACCATTGGGGTAAAATTCTTTGAATGGTCCATCTAGTTTTCCATCCTTATAATTAGCACTGGAAACCAAATTACCGAGGGAATCATATAAAAACCTTTCGCCATTGCCTTTGTTAAATGAACCTGATTCCAGTTTTTTTCCTTCAAAGGAAAAGGGTATACCAACATCTGTTAATAAGCTGTCCTGCCAAATCTCTTCCTGTATTACCTGACCATTGGGATAGTAGTAAATTGTTTTTCCATCCAGTAAGTCTTTCTTATATTCCTGTTGGTTGATGAGTTGACCCTCTTCATTATAGGATTTCCAGATTGCATTCAGTTCCCCATCAAGGAAATGGCCTTCTGCGGACTTGTTTCCATTTTCGAAGAATTCCAGATATGGTCCTTCTTCCTTTCCAAGTAAATAATACTTCTGAAAATTGATTTGCCCATTAGGAAAATAGGTGAGGGCCTTTCCATGTTTAAGGCCTTCGATAAAATTTAGAGAGATAGCCAGTTGGCCGTCTTCAAAAAATTCTTCCCATTTCCCATTTTCCTGATCATTTTTAAAATAGCCATTTACCGCCAGCCTCCCATTAGAATGGAATTCCTGCCACTCTCCATTTTTTTTGCCTTCTATATAATTTCCGGAAAGTACCAGTAAGCCATTCTCAAATTCTTTCCAATAACCATGTAATTGTCCATCTTTATACTCTGCGGATATCAATACATTTTGGTTATCATCTTTCAGCTCCCATAACCCATCCGTAATTCCATGTTCCGGAAGAGTTTGGGGGAAGGAAACCTTAGCAAACAACAAGAGAAATAATAAAAATAAAAATTTCATTAAAATTGATGCTATCTTTTTGATTTATAGGCAAATGTAAGCATCACTAAGAATTTTGCAGGGGGGAATAGCTTTTTATTTATCAGGATTATGAAACTATAATTAATCTTTGTCGGGAACCTACAACGGTTTCCAAAAATGATGCATAAAAAAACGGTGAAGGACAACTGCCTTCACCGTTTTTTTAAGATCTTGAGATGTTTATAGGTCCTCTATTTATTCACTTCAAATTGTTCTGATAAATCTGCTAATATTTTATTGTAGATCGCATCACTTCCTGATTTTTTGCTCACGGCTTTTCCTGCATGAACAACTGTACTGTGGTCTCTTCCTCCAAACTGATCTCCAATTGATTTTAAGGGCAAATTGGTGTACTGCTGAGAAAAATACATAGCGATTTGTCTGGCAGTAGCAATATCCTTTTTCCTTGTTTTTGATTTCAACTCATCTACTGAAATATTGAAGTAATCTGCCACAATTTGCTGGATGTAATCGATGGTGATTTCCTTTTTTGTATTCTTAACAATATTCCAAAGGGTAGATTTTGCCAGCTCAAGATCAATGTCTTTTCGCATAAATGAAGCATTGGCAATAAGGGAGATCAAAACTCCTTCCAGCTCTCTTATATTCGAATTGATATTGTAGGCTAGAAAATCAATTACATCTTCAGGAACATCTACTCCTTCATTCGACATTTTCAATTGAGCAATAGCCACCCGGGTTTCATAGTCGGGAGTTTGTACATCTGCGGTTAAGCCCCATTTAAATCTGGAAAGTAATCTTTCCTGTAGCCCCTGAAGGCTTCTTGGCGCACAATCAGAAGTCATGATAATTTGCTTACCCGACTGATGTAGTCTGTTAAATATATGGAAGAAGTTTTCCTGAGTTTTCTCCTTTCGGGAAAGGAACTGAATATCATCCACAATCAGAACATCTACCTGCAAATAGAAATTGGTAAAGTTTTGAATATTATTGCTCTTAAGTGCTTCAATAAACTGAGCAGTAAATTGCTCTGTGGTTACATAAAGCACCAGCTTATCAGGGAAATTGTCTTTAATTTCATTCCCAATTGACTGAACTAAGTGCGTTTTTCCTAAACCTACACCACCATAAACTACCAAAGGGTTAAATGCAGTGATCCCGGGTCTTTTGGCAATAGCCATTCCTGCAGACCGTGCAAGTCTGTTACAATCTCCCTCAATATACGTGTCAAAAACATAAGTGGGATTTAAATTAGTATCCCAGTTTTCCGGATCAAAATGTGGTACTTCAAAAGGACTAACGTAATTACTGCTGTTAGGCCGGGAATTATTAGAAGCAGAAACTTTTTTTACTGTATTATTAGTATTTTGGTTATTTACAGGAGGCTTTGCCGAAACATTAGACTTTCTGACATTAAGTGTAAAGGGCTGATTATTCGATCCCCCTTTATCCACCACAATTGAATATTCTAACTTTCCGTTAGGGCCAAGTTCTGCATCGATAGCTTTTTTAAGTACATAAACATAGTGTTCCTCAAGCCACTCATAAAAGAATGGAGTAGGAACCTCTATGGTTAATACATCATTTTGAAGTTTGATCGGTTTTATGGGCGCAAACCAGGTTTTAAAACTCTGTTCTGATACCTCCAGTCTTATTATCTCCAGACAGTTCTTCCACACTGCCTGGCAATCTTTTGTAAGTTGATTCAACACATTACAAATTTTAAAGTGTTAATAATGTTTGTCTTAAAATTCTGCAATGTAAACCTCACCCTTTTACTTCATCCGAAGATGCCATAAAAGGGACTTGAATTGCCAAAAAATAAGTGAGTGATTTAAAATTCTCGGTAACCACAAAACTGTGAAAAATTTTCATATTTTAAAAATCGAAACTGCTCAAAAAAAAAGTTTTAAGCGCATGTGTTTTTATGTTAATTTACTGATTTTCAGAAACTTAAAAAATAAACCTTTAAAGATAAATTGTTGAAAATCAAACGGATACAGATTAACAAAAAAGTTGAAAAAAAAAAATCTAAAAAAGTGGTTTCATTTTTGAGTAACCGCCAACTTCCCGCTGTTTTCAATTACAGAGAATGGATTGTTTCTTGTGTTTCAATGACTTATGGTTATTTGAATTAGAAACCGTTCATTTTTTACTCTAATTGGGAATAAAATCCTGCTCCGGTAGTAGAAGTCGGACTTTATTTGCCTACTGATAGATTTCATCAAGGCAACTAGTTGTTTATTGGAATTAATCAGTATGTGGAAAACAATCCTGATTAATCAAATACAATAAAAAAACCCTGGATTCGGAAATCCAGGGTTTTTCTATTAAGACTTATTAAGTAAAGTTTTTACTCAGCGGTTTCTGGAATTACTGAGATAAAAGATCTTTGTTTAAATCCTTTTTTGAACTGAACAATACCATCAGTTAATGCATAAATGGTATGGTCTTTACCAATACCTACATTTTCACCTACATGATGTTTTGTTCCTCTTTGTCGAACAATAATGTTACCTGCAGCAACTTTTTGTCCACCATAAATTTTTACGCCAAGTCGTTTACTTTCCGACTCTCTACCGTTTTTCGAACTACCGGCTCCTTTTTTGTGTGCCATTTTTCTTAATTATTTTAGAATGTCTTCAATTAAAACTTTTGTAAATTGCTGTCTGTGACCCTGAATTTTTTTATACCCTTTTCTTCTTTTCTTTTTGAAAACTAAAACTTTATCCCCTTTCACATGCTCCAACACTTTTCCTTTAACTTTCGCTCCGCTTACTAATGGTCCTCCAACATCAACAGTTCCTTCATCATCTAATAAAAGAACTGAATCAAACTCTACACCTGCCCCTTCTTCCTGATCCAATCTGTGAGTATAAATGTATTTATCTTTTTCAACTTTAAACTGTTGTCCGGCTATTTCTACAATTGCATACATCTTTCCTGCGAATTAATTTTTTTTAAGGATGCAAAAGTAAAACATTCATATTATAATAGCAAAGCTTACCGCAAATGTTTTTTTATAGTTGAAAATTTTTGTAAGAGATACTGATTTTATTCATATAAAATTAACATTTATTAAGTAAAACCTAACGATGATAATTAGCATTTTTCGATATTTAATTTTTTCAAAAAAATATTAAAATTAATTAGGGCCATTCTGATTTACTTAATGTATTAATAATCAAGTGGTAAGCAAAAAAAATACAAAAAAAAGGCCCTGGCAATGTAAAAACAGGGATTTTGTTTTTAGAGGAGGGTTGATATCTTTGTAAACCTGAAGATTTTTCGGACTGTAAAAACGGACTCAAAGGTTAATCCAAATCTTCTAACTATCAAAAATTCTTTAATGTAAGCCATTTGCTTTTTCACTTTTTTAAGTGTAATAAGTATTGATTTTATTCTCGGGTAGCTTTAACAATTATAAATTTTTGAGTTTCTGTTAATAAAATATTAAATCCAACAGGTAATATTTCTTTTTTTGCAATTTTCTTTTAATCATAGGTTCATTCTTTTACCATATTTATAATAGTGGTGTTTGCTGTGAATTTTTGAGGTATTTCTGAAACAATTTGATACCTGGATTAATTGATTAAAAAAAGGAGAGTTACTTCAAAAAAAAAGTACTGTTCTGCGATATCGATGAATTACATTCCTTCATGGATATTTTTGAATGGGTACTTATATAGATTTTAAATCTTAGCCTGATAAAAAATGAATACCGCACCAACGGAAAAGCTTTTACAAGAGAATAAAAATAGATTTGTATTATTCCCAATTAAGCATCATGACATCTGGAAGATGTACAAGCAATCTGAAGCCAGTTTTTGGACTGCGGAAGAAATTGACTTGCAACAAGACCTGACCGACTGGAAAAAGCTTAATGACGGGGAAAGACACTTTATCCAACATGTACTTGGATTTTTTGCGGCCAGTGATGGAATCGTAAATGAAAATCTTGTGGTAAACTTCATGGATGAAGTTCAATTTCCAGAAGCCAAATGTTTTTATGGTTTCCAAATCATGATGGAAAATATCCACTCCGAGACATATTCCCTTTTAATCGATACTTATATTAAAGACCCTGTTGAAAAAGACAAGATGTTTAATGCACTTGAAACTATTCCTTGTGTAGCCAATAAAGGGGAATGGGCTCTCAACTGGATAGAAAGTGATAGTTTCGCTGAGAGGTTAATCGCTTTTGCTGCTGTAGAAGGCATCTTTTTCTCAGGAAGCTTTTGTTCCATTTTCTGGCTCAAAAAGAGAGGGCTAATGCCTGGTTTGAGTTTCTCCAATGAATTAATTTCAAGAGATGAAGGAATGCATTGTGATTTTGCCTGTCTGCTGTATACCAAATATTTGGAAAATAAACTGAGCCAGGAAAGGGTATATGAAATTATCACTAATGCAGTAACAATTGAACAGGACTTTGTAGTAAATGCCATTCCTGTGAAATTGATTGGCATGAACGCTGATTTAATGTCTCAATATATAGAGTTTGTGGCCGACAGATTACTTGTGTCTTTAGGCTATGAAAAATATTATAACTCAGAAAATCCATTTGATTTTATGGAACTGATATCTCTTCAGGGAAAAACCAATTTCTTTGAGAAAAGAGTTGCAGAATATCAGAAGGCAGGGGTAAATAATAGCACCAACAGTAATAATAAGGATTCTCAGAAATTTACCCTGGATGAAGACTTCTAAAAGCTTCACACCATTGGTGAATTATTAATAATTGAGATAGTTTTTTAATTTATTTTAATTATTTAACTTATAGTACCAGTGCTACTTGATATTGAAAAACATTAAACTCAATATCAATTTGGGCAGGTAAAAGGAGTATCTTTAGAATTGATTGATTACTTAAGAGGAATCATTTTCAGCTAATGGCTGTATAATATTTGGTGATAAGTGCTTTGGCTATAATTTCAAATTGTGATAAAATTCAATAAACTTCCCATTGACAAGAAAAAGCTTAAAGTAAGCCTGGTCAAAAAAGATCCTTTTGGCAATGTGCTTATCTTTAAAAGGATGCTTATTGCCTTTTTGGCCACTGTTACATATGGCAGGTTTAATATTGTCAATAAACTGAAAATTGAAGGCACAGAATATCTGGAAGACTTGCCCAAAAAGAATGTGCTGTTTATCTCAAACCACCAAACTTATTATGCTGATGTGATTGCACTTTACCATGTGTTTTGTAGCGTAAAGTGGCGGTTTAAGAATTCAATAAATTTACCGCTTTATATGCTGATTCCCAGAGTGAATACTTACTATGTGGCAGCAGAGGAAACAATGAAAGAAAGTGGGCTTATACCTAAAATTTTTTCTTATACGGGAGCAGTTACGGTAAAAAGATCGTGGAGGGCGGCTGGAAAGGATGTGAAACGAGCGGCAGATAGAAGTGCTCCTGAAAAAATAAAAAAAGCATTAAGCCAGGGTTGGGTGGTAAATTTTCCACAAGGCACAACCAGCCCATATGCCCCTATTAGAAAAGGTACAGCTAACTTGATTAAGCATTATAATCCTATTGTAGTACCTGTAGTAATAGATGGGTTTAGAAGAGCATTTGATAAAAAGGGACTCTTCTTTAGAAAAAGAGGTACAAAGTTGCAAATCAAGTTTAAGGAACCTTTGCAATTTGATGAAAATGATACTTTAGATTCAATAGTTCAAACGATTACAAAAGCTATTGAGCAAGATCCAATTTCGAAGGCAAAAAAAACTGAAGAGAATGACCAGAATTAGTATAAAAAATAGTAGATTAAAGGATTGATTTTTTGAACTAATTTGTTGTTTATATTTTTTGGTTTAACCCTTCAAATTCTTGCAAAAAAAATTAATTTAATAAAATTCAAATAACTGGACTGACAAATAAGGATTTCAAACTTATCAGCCCGGCTATAAATAATTTAAACAAACATTCACCGCAAAAATTTTTAACTCAGGTATGCTTGTAATAAAAAGAGATGGACGCAGAGAAAGCGTTAAATTTGACAAAATCACCCACAGAATTGAGAAACTTTGCTATAGTCTCGATCAAAGGTTTGTAGAACCCATTGAAATAGCCAAAAAGGTTATATCTGGTTTGTATGATGGTGTAACTACTCAGGAATTAGATAACCTTGCCGCTGAAACTGCAGCGACTATGGCTACTCAACACCCTGATTATGCTACATTAGCTGCAAGGATTGCCATCTCTAATTTGCATAAAGTTACAAGTAAGTCTTTTTCTAATACCATGAAAAGACTTTATACCTATATCGACCCCAAAACCGGGGAAAATGCTTCCATGATTGCCAAAGATGTATATGAGGTGATAAGGAAAAATGCGGCAAAACTGGATGAAGCAATAATTTATAGCAGAGATTTTAATTTTGATTATTTCGGGTTTAAAACCCTTGAACGATCATATTTATTAAAAGCTGATGGGAAGACAGTCGAGAGACCCCAACATATGTTGATGAGGGTTGCTATCGGAATACACATTGATGATATTGATGCAGCTATTAATACTTATAATCTAATGTCAGAGAAGTGGTTTATCCATGCTACTCCTACATTATTTAATTCAGGAACACCTAAACCTCAATTATCATCCTGTTTCTTATTAACCACAAAGGATGATAGTATTGAAGGTATTTATGATACTTTAAAGCAATGTGCATTGATTTCCCAATCTGCCGGAGGGATAGGCCTTAATATTCATAATGTAAGGGCAACAGGCTCATATATTAAAGGAACGAATGGTACTTCCAATGGAATAATTCCAATGCTCAGGGTATTTAACGATACTGCAAGATATGTAGATCAGGGAGGAGGAAAAAGGAAAGGTGCTTTTGCCGTTTATCTTGAGCCATGGCATTCAGATGTTTTCGAATTTCTTGATTTGAAGAAAAACCATGGTAAAGAGGAGATGAGAGCGAGAGACTTGTTTTATGCGCTATGGACTCCGGATTTGTTTATGAAAAGAGTAGAGTCCAATGAAGACTGGTCTTTATTCTGCCCCAATGAGGCTCCCGGTTTATCCGAATGTTATGGAGAAGAATTTGAAAAGCTTTATGAAAAATATGAGCGGGAAGGAAGAGCCAGAAAAGTAGTGAAAGCACAGGATTTATGGTTTGCTATTCTGGAATCTCAAACTGAGACCGGAACACCCTATATGCTCTACAAGGATGCGGCAAATAAGAAGTCGAACCAGAAAAATCTGGGAACTATTAAATCCAGTAACCTTTGCACGGAGATTATTGAATATACTGCTCCGGATGAAGTTGCGGTTTGTAATCTTGCTTCATTATCACTGCCAAAATATGTAATTGATGGTAAGTTTGATCATCAGAAATTATATGATGTAACTTATGTAGTTACCAAAAACCTGAACAAGATAATTGATAGGAACTATTATCCTGTTCCTGAAGCAGAAAATTCAAATATGCGACACAGGCCAATTGGACTGGGCGTTCAGGGATTAGCTGATGCTTTCCTTATGCTGAAAATGCCATTCGATTCGGATGAAGCTAAAGCATTAAATAAGGAGATTTTTGAAACCATGTATTTTGCGGCAATGACAGCTTCGAAAGACCTGGCCATTGCGGAAGAGCCTTACGAAACTTTCAAGGGTTCTCCAGTTTCAAAAGGAATTTTCCAATTCGATATGTGGGGAGTTGATCCTACCGAGAGATGGGATTGGGCTACTTTGAAAAATGAAGTGAAAAAGCATGGTGTGAGAAACTCATTACTTTTAGCTCCAATGCCAACAGCTTCTACCTCTCAGATTTTGGGAAATAATGAATGTTTTGAACCTTATACTTCTAATATTTATTCAAGAAGGGTTTTATCAGGGGAATTCATTATTGTGAATAAGCACTTATTGAAAGAGTTAGTTGAAGAAGGATTATGGGATGATGAAATGAAAAATGCTCTGATTGCAGCTAACGGTTCAATTCAGGATTTGGATATTCCACAGAGAATTAAAGATCTTTATAAAACTTCATGGGAGATCAGTCAGAAAAATATCATTGAAATGGCTGCAGACAGGGGTGCATTTATTTGCCAAAGTCAGAGCTTAAACATCTTTATGAGTGATCCTAACTTTGGAAAGCTTACTTCTATGCACTTCTATGCATGGAAAAAAGGTTTGAAAACAGGTATGTATTACCTAAGAACAAAAGCAGCGAGAGATGCTATCAAGTTTACTGTTGATACTACTAAGCTTAAAAAGAAGAATGAGGCTGATGGACAAAACAATTTGGAAGAAGCTCAGGTTACTGGAAATGCCTGTTCTTTAGATGATCCGGATTGTATGTCCTGCTCTGGTTGATCACCAGCGGATTACAAACTAAACCTCATAAAAAAAACACTTGCTGATATTTATCAGCAAGTGTTTTTTTTATGCCTGATTTTAAATGGAAGACTATTACTTTACGATGAAATAGTCTTCGCCAATTTTCTCTCCATCCGAATAAAGCTCAACTTTATGCCGTCCCTTTTTGAATTCATTGCCTTTGTCGTAATTAAAGGTGACCATTTGTTGAGTATTATCAAATAAAATTTCCTGATTAGCAGTATAGAAAATCTCTTTTCCATTATATTCGAATGTGCCGGAACCTGCCGCCACATTATACAAAGCTGATCCTTCTGGCTCAATAATTCTGAGGATGAGGGTTTTTGCACCAATTTCTGCCAAGGGGTTTTCCTCAATATTGAAGGATATTTTTAGCTGTTCGATTTGCTTGGTTTTAAATTCATTTCCTTCCTTTTCCTTCCCTCTTTTATTGACAGAAAAGAATTTAATGTTTTCGGCCTGAAGAGTGGCTGCTATAGCTATTTTTTCCTGCATTTGTCCCTTTTCAGTCTGTAATGAATTAATCTCCCTGTTCAAGTTATTCTTTTCCGACTTTAAGGTGATATTTTCAGAAAGCAGCTCCTCATTAATTTCTTTTAGCTTGGTGATTTCCTTATCCTTTCTTTTGAGAAGCCCTTCGTAAGCTTCAATTTTGTCCTTTATTTTATTATATCTTTCCTGGGCTAAATTTCTGGAAAGTTTTAGTTCTTCCATATCCCTTTCAAGTTCTTCTTTATAGATAATCAGAGAATCAATATTTCCGCCCAACCTTTCAATTTCACTTATTTTCATATTGAGTTCTCCTGATATAGAGTCGAGAGTGGCATAGGTAGAAACCAGTTCTACTTCCTTGCTTTCCAGTAATTCTTTGTTTTTCTGCTCACTCATTACCCTCATATAATACTGGACACCATTAATAATCGCCAAAATTACCAGCATGGCAATTATCAAAATCATCCGATTATTTACCCCTTTTTTTGTTTCGCTTTCGCTCATAGTTCGCACTATTTAAAATTTGTTTTTGTTAATGTCTGCAAAAATAATTTATTGAAGATTGTTTTCAAGAATTTTGCCTTATTTCTAAAACTTTGATAGCCAATTTAGTATGGAAAAACCATTAGATGAATTTTTTTGGGAAAATAAATACAAGAATAATAATACAGGATGGGATTTAGGAGAAATTTCTACTCCACTGAAATGTTATTTTGACCAGATAAAGGCGAAAGATTTGAAAATATTAATTCCGGGAGCGGGGAATGCCTATGAGGCAAAGTATCTGTTTAATGAGGGGTTTAATCATGTAACGGTACTGGATATAGCCAAAGCTCCAATCGATAATCTTTTCAGGTCATGCCCCAAGTTTCCCAAATCTCATGTTCACCAAGGCGATTTTTTTGAATTTGAGGAAAACGGTTTCGACCTGATCATAGAACAAACATTTTTTTGTGCCCTTAATCCTAAACTCAGAGAGAATTACATTTATAAAATGAAGGAACTGTTGAAGCCAGGTGGCAAATTGGTTGGGGTTTTATTTAACATCCCGCTTTATGAAGATCATCCGCCCTTTGGGGGAAACAGGGAGGATTATCTACCACTTTTTAAAAATGCATTTAAGATTAATGTATTTGAGATCTGTTATAACAGTATTCCTCCCCGGGCAGGAAATGAATTATTTATTAATGTGGAAAAACCAAAAGGTTAAAAATTTGCTTCTTCCCGTGTATTCCCTTTTTTAAACAAAAAGCTTTTTTTCTCCTCCAGATATTTTAAATGCAAAATGTTTTTTTGATCGTCATAGAGATCAGTTAAAATACTGTTTTCTATAACCAGATCGCCAATATTATTCACATCTTTAATCTCCCTGAAAATCCAAATTGCTTCAAAATCCACTTCTCTTCCAATAAAATTGGCCTGTTTTTCCTCACCATCAAGATATATTTTCATGGTGGCATCAATATATTTCTGTATAAATTGATCCGAATTTGCCATTTCCTTTTCAGTACCCAACCTAAACTCCAAATCATCATATTGTTTTAAGGCCAATTCAAAATCGTCCACATAAATTTTATGGGTTAACTCGATTGATTTATTCTTTTCATTATAGTCCATTTGGGTAAGTGAAATATGAACTGGATGAAGAATTGTAAAAAGCTTTATTAAGGCAACAATAATAAAAAGTGGCATTTCCTAAAATTTAAAAATTCTGGTGCGAGTAGGTTACAAAAATTATATTTTTGCTGCCAAACTTACTATAAGTAATCAGTTAGGCAAAAATTATTTTTATTCATTTGCCTGAATTCAATTATGAATAGCAATGATTATATCTCTTCTCAAATGGATTTCAACACTTAAATAACACAAAAAAATGTCAGAATTTTGGGTTTTTCTTCAATTAGGCTTCGAACACATTTCAGATATCAATGGCTATGACCACATTTTGTTTATACTGGCCTTGTGTGCCATCTACAGTTTTTCTCAGTGGAAAGAGGTATTAATTTTAGTGACTGCATTTACCATTGGTCATTCAGTAACGCTGGCTTTGGCCTCTCTAAAAGTTGTGAGTATCAGCACCGATTTGGTAGAATTTCTCATTCCTGTGACCATTTTTATCACTGCAGTTTTTAATTATTTTTTCAGAAAAGAAGCACATTCCAAAAATGTAAACCAAAGATACCTGGTGGCTTTATTTTTTGGGTTAATTCACGGACTTGGCTTTTCTAATTACCTCCGTAGTCTGCTGGGAGATGATTCCGGTATATTCTGGCAATTGCTCGCATTTAACGTAGGTCTGGAAGTTGGACAGATTTTTATTGTATTTGTCATTTTAATCCTCGCACTTTTGTTTGTGCAGATAGGCCGTATGCAAAAAAGGGAGTGGAATCTGTTGTTATCGGGTGCTGCCGGAGGAATTGCCCTCACCATGATTTTTGAAAGAAATATCTTTTGGTAAAATTCTGAATGGTATGTTTCCTATTAAAGTAGTTGCCGGAATTGTAGTAAGGGAGGGTGAAATACTTGTCGCACGAAAAAAGCCGGGTAAATCGCTAGCTGGTTTTTGGGAATTTCCCGGGGGGAAAATGGAGACTGGAGAAACACCGGAACAGGCTTTAAAAAGAGAGTTATTTGAGGAATTTTCTATTGAAGTTGAAGTAGGAAAGTATATTGAAACTTCTCTTTATCATTATCCGAATATTTCCGTTGAACTCATGGCTTATCATGCCACATTTCTTTCAGGAGAAATCAGGCTGGTTGACCATGATGTTTTCAAATGGGTAGTACCGGAAGACCTGAATAGTTTGAACATGGCACCGGCTGACAGACCTTTTTTGGAAAAATTATTATCAGGGGAAAGTTAAAAGGGAGGTTAAAGCGACTAGCAGAATGTCTTTATTGACGAAATATCCAAGTGTTTTCTGATTTCAAGGAAGGGCTTAATTTATCATATAAATTTTGCCCCTGTGGCATTAGGGAGCCCCATTTTCTACAAGACTTCCTTTTAAAATATAAGTTGGAAAATCATTTTCATTGCTTTTTTCATACTTCTCCTCCAACAATGGAATGTTATTAAATAATTTACTGGCAAACTGATTATCACTTTTATCCACTATAATTTCAGGGAAATCCTTCTCGAAATTCTTATAAATCTCAATTAAGGTGGAATAGGTATCCATATTTCCAAAATGTCTTTGGGACAATTTCCAATTGTAATACGGAGTAGCAATAGACTGATGCTGGTAATAGGACAGATGATTTCCCAAAACCAGAATTTTTTTGTTTTTTTCTGGTAATGATTCTTCTTTTTTTACAGTAAGCCTGTCATAATCAATTGGATTTAACCCCGAAGAAAAATTGTAAACACCATTATAGGAAATAAAAACCACAAGAATGGAAATAACCCAAAAGGCAATTTCTGCAAAAATTCTTTTCTTAAATAAAAGCAGGTAGTGTACTGTGAAAAATGTGAAAGCAGGTACGAAAATTATAAACTGATAAGTGGCGAATTTTGGGGTAATTAATAAAGTAAAAATGGAGGCAAGAATCCAAATAGCCATTAATTGCTGGGCATTGCTTTGGAAATTAACAAACCCCCTTTCTGTTCTGGCTTTTAGTAATCCAAGCACTAACGCAATTCCGGGAACCAGTACCAGCCAGAAAGACTGGGTTGGAGAGAAATACCGCTCTAAATTAAGACTAAGAAAACTTAGGATATAGACATCGTAAAAATCACCAATTCCACCCACAGTAAACAAATAAACCAGATAAATTATAAAGGCAAAAGTGAAACCATACACCATCATAATTAAATACCTGGAGGAAGAAGTTTTAAACATGGCCAATCCCAGTATGGCCATAATGAGGAATAATGTTGAGGGAATATAGAGTAGAGCGGCAATTCCTATGTAGAACCCTGTTTTAAAGATATCCTGGTCAATAGCCTCATTATCAAACCTGAATAAGTTCCGAACTACTAAGATTAAATAAGTATTCGCCATTAAAACAGGAGAAAGTGTAAGAAAGTCAAAACTAATTGACATAAACACGACATAAAGTAAACCCGGAAGGTAGGTTTTTTCTTTATAAACTCCGGTTTTGATGAGCGCCTGATTAAAAATAATGGCCTGGATTAATACGAGAAAGGAAGATATAACCTGATAAGCGATTTGGGATTTCCCAAATACCAGATCAATAAGCCAGTAAATCCCTGCAGAAAGCGGTGCAATATTTTCCCAAACATCAACATACATTCTGCTACCATTACCAAGTTTTTCTCCAACCAAAAGCCAGCTAAGCTCCGGAATAATTAAGGGCAGCCCATTGATGATCATAGGTAACCTTAATAAAAGAAGCACTACAAAGATTCCCAGAATTCGAAAAGGATCATTGATCCTGAATATACTTACCAAATCAAATTATTTTATTCTTCCTTATAATCCTTTAAATAATCATCATTATCATCCTCAGGTGGGATATTTAGGTTTTCGAATAATTGATCAACCTTACTGGCGACTTCTTGTGTATCGTCATAGAAAAACAAAAGTTCAGGTACTTTTCTGACCTGATTTTTAATTTTTGTTCCTAGTTTTTGTCTAATAAGTTTGGTGCTATTTTGAATATCCAGCAGTAAATCCTCTTTATCTTTTACCAAAAGAAAACTTAGATACACCTTCGCCATTCCTAAGTCCGGTGTTACTTTTACCGAAGTAACAGTAATAAACGCTCCTTTGAAATGATCTTTACTTAATTGTTGAAAAATTTCTCCTAAGTCTTTTTGAAAAAGACTTGAATATTTTTTTTGTCTCTTACTTTCCATCACTTTTTGTTTTTTTAATCCCCCGGGCTTTTGTTATTGTTCACCTCCATTTACCACATTACAAATCTCCAAGCGAGCGCCACAGGCCAGCCACATTAAACTATTATTACAAAGGTGCTTAATTTTCCTGATTTTCAAGAAATGCTTCTAAATTCAACTCCTCTATTACAGTTAGCATATAATACAAATCATTATAGAAACTTTTCAGGTATTCTACTCTCGTAAGTGGTTTATTAAGACTGATTTTAAAAATTTCCCTATTCAAATTTACACCAACATATACTTTATTCCCAATCATCGATATATAAACTTCAGCCTTAGTAGTTTTCTTCAGTTTCAGTATTTTATCCATAAAATTTCCTGTAAGGATAAGTTCCCCTTCCAAAAGGTTTTCTGCATAAACCACAAAATTATCTCTGAAATCCAGGTTTTTCGGGAGAATGTAATGCCCTCTGAAGAAGTTGTGTTTTTGCACCAATCTTCCAGTGTATCCCAGGTGTTTATAAATTGTGCTAGAGAGCACAAAAACCTTCCCTTTAAACTCATAGGGAATTTCAGCGACTAAAAACAAACCATGAAATATCATCTCCCAGGCTTTACTTTTACTCACTCCGGGATGTTCTTTCTCATAGGAAGAAATAAGTTCTGAAAACTTTATGGGTATTCCTTCTATAGACCCTTCTATTAGGTCATCACCAGTAAAATGATCTGGTTTCAATAAAAACAACTCACTTGCCCTGTAATCTTCATACGAAATATGACCTGTGGGATCATATTGCAATGAAGGGTCAACAAAACTAACCAGACTTTTTACAATTAGATCTTTAAAATTTGATGGGATAGCCAAATCAAGAAAATACTTGTTGAAAACAAAATAGGCTATGGCTGTGCCAAGTACAATTGTAATTAAAATGGTATATGTAGGTAAGGCGGTAAATAGACAAACTCCCCAGTGGATAATTACTGCCACACCCAGAAAAGCTCCTAGCTTAGCTTTCCAGGTAAACATTTTATTTCTCCTCTCTTCCAGTCCGTCCAGTTCATCTTTCAATTGTTCGGCAATAAATGACCGAAACTCATCAAAACTTTTCATTAAGATTATCCTATGCTCAAATTATCTTTCAGTCCCAATGTAGAGGTAAAAATTTAAGATAAAAAATATTTTCCGGATTTCAGGACCTGTATGACGTTTGAAGAAAGCCTGGGGTTAATTTTCTAAGGAGATATTGTTAAAATGTATATTTATTTACTAACTTGAAAATACTATCTTGAATAGATAAAAGCCAGGATAAATTTGAGTGGATTGAATCTGTATTGGCTACAGAAATTAATAATTTTACCATTCTGGTTGATATTACATTTTTGTATAATTAATTAGAGTGAGAATGGTCTAATAATTAGAAATCTTTCCTAAATTTAGATTCTGATAGCTGGTATATTTTTAGAATTTCAGACAATCATTTTTTTAACTTTCATCCACCAGTTTGTTCTTTTATTGAAAATCTTACATTTTTTTATTCCATCAGCTGATATACACCTACTAAATTTTTTTACTTTAAAATTCAATTGAACTTTATTAACAGTAATAAATTTTTGTGCATTGATTTGGAATATAATTCTGTATTTTTTTATAAAATGTATTTATTATTTCTGAAATAATATTTTCTTGTATTTTTTGTGCTTATTTTTAATTATGGCAAAATTGGGAATGTAATAGCATTAACAAGTATTTGTAATTGTAAAAAATCAGAATGATTAATATTGGAAAAATTATATAACATTACACTTGTATAAAACCAATCATAAACAGTAAAAACCAACTTTAAATTATTTATGAAAGCAGTAATATTTGCCGGTGGCTTCGGTACCAGAATAAGTGAAGAAAGTGGAGTAAGACCTAAACCAATGGTTGAAATTGGTGGTAAACCAATTTTGTGGCACATCATGAAAATCTATTCACAACATGGTATAAATGAGTTTATAGTTTGTTGTGGTTACAAAGGATATTTTATCAAAGATTATTTTGCCAGATACTTTAATTATAATTCGGACTTTACGCTGGATATGGCAAATAATAGTATGGAGATTCATAAAAGTGTGGCAGAACCCTGGAAACTTACACTTATAGATACCGGACTGCACACCATGACTGGAGGAAGATTAAAAAGAGTAAAAGAATATATAGGGGATGAAACTTTTTGCTTAACCTATGGTGACGGAGTAAGCGATATTGATATTACTGCTTCTATCGAGTTTCATAAAAAACAAGGAGGTCTGGCAACACTTACTGCCGTTCAACAACCTGGTAGGTTTGGTGCTTTTAAGTTAAATGATAATAACCCAAAAGTTAATCAATTCAGGGAAAAACCAGTGGGGGATGGAAGAGAGTCAGCATGGATTAACGGTGGTTACTTTGTTTTAGAGCCTGAAGTAATTGACTATATTGATGGCGATGAAACTGTTTGGGAAAGAGAACCCTTAGAAAAGCTGGCCAGTTCAGGAAACTTATCTGCTTTCCAACATTATGGATTCTGGCAGCCAATGGATACATTGAGAGATAAGAACGTGCTAGAAAAAATGTGGGATGAGGGAAAAGCTCCGTGGAAAAAGTGGGATTAAAAAAATCCTTACATCAGGATATTTCTTAAGAAATGTCAATAAAAGGGAAATAGTCCTTTCCTTGTCTGATTTTTGCAAAATACTCATAAATTTCAATCCAATTTAAACAAAAAACTTACTCTGTGAAAGATCAAAGAGAAAACGAGATTCTTGTTGAAGATATGGCTTACATTCTCGGTAAGCTGTCTAAAGAAGAAAAAGCTAAATTTAACAACTCTACTGTATTAATTACAGGATGTGGAGGCTTTCTAGGTTACTATTTTATGCACTTCTTTTCCAGGTACGCAGACGAATTGAATATCAAAAAAATCATTGCACTGGAAAATTTCTTAACCGGCACTAAAGACTGGCTGGATGATTTGGTTAACAAAAATGACAAAATCACCCTACACGAATTTAATGTAATTACTGATGATATCAGTGATGTGGATGGAGCCGATGAAGCAGATTTAATTATTCACGGAGCTTCTATTGCATCGCCAACTTTTTACAGAATTTATCCTGTAGAAACCATTGATGCGAACATAACAGGGCTTAGAAGACTTCTTGATTTCTATAAAGAAAGAGACATAAAAGGTTTATTATTCTTCTCTAGTAGTGAAATTTATGGTGATCCATTCCCAGAATTCATTCCCACCGATGAAGAATATAGAGGAAATGTACATACCATGGGACCAAGAGCCTGTTATGATGAGGCTAAAAGGTTTGGGGAAACCATGTGCTACATTTTCCACCACAAATTCAATATGCCTATTTCCATTGCCAGACCTTTCAATAACTATGGTCCGGGAATGAATATTGAAGACAAGCGTTTACCTGCTGATTTTGCTAAATGTGTGCATGAAGGAAGAGACCTCATCATGTTTTCTGATGGAAAGCCAACCCGAACTTTCTGCTACATTTCCGATGCCATAACAGGTTATTTAAAAGTGATGCTTTATGGCAAACTGGAAGCCTTTAACATAGGCATTGATAAGCCAGAAGTTTCTGTAAAGGAATTTGCTAACTTATTTGTAAAAAATGCTCAGGAGGTTTATGGGTATAAAGGAAAAGCACAATTCCAGGAATCAGATGATGCTGAATACATGACAGACAATCCGAATAGAAGATGTCCTAAAATTGACAAAGCCAAATCCATGTTAAATTACGAACCTTCTATTTATGTGGAGGAGGGTATTGGCAGATTTCTTAAATTCTTGAAAATAAATAACGGTAAACTAATATGATTACAGTAATAGGTCTTGGTTTTGTCGGGTTGACCACCGGTCTTGGATTTGCGAAAAAAGGTTTTAAAACCTATGGTATAGATATTAACCAGAGTAGGTTAAATAAATTAAAGAATTATGAAATTCCTTTCCATGAGCCTCATTTGAAAGAGGTTTTGGAAGAAACATTGGGGGAATCTTTTTACCTTGATGTTCCTTTGGAAGAAGCTGTGAAAAACAGTGAGGCTATATTCCTTTGTGTAGGTACGCCTAGTGCTCCTGATGGAAGTGCTGATTTGAGTTATATTCTTGGGGCAATCGATCAGATTTTAGCAGTTGAATCTAAAGATTTTAAAGTAATTATTACAAAATCTACTGTTCCCCCATCTACCGTATCCAAAAAAGTTATCCCGCATATCAATGCGAAATTAGCTGAATTGGATAGAAAAATCGGTTTTGCTTCTAATCCTGAATTCTTAAGAGAAGGATATTGCTGGGAAGATTTTATTGAGCCTGACAGAATTGTGATTGGAGTGGAAGACGAAGTTTCAAAAGAAATTTTAGATAAAATTTACAAGCCATTCAATGCTCCAATTCACTATGTGAGTTATAACTCGGCTGAGTTTATCAAATACCTTTCAAATACCTTGCTTTCTACACTGATTAGCTATTCTAATGAAATGTCGATGGTAGCGGATGCGATTGGTGATATTGATGTTCCGAAAGCTTTCAGAATCCTTCATGAAGATAAAAGATGGTCTGGAAATCCGGCTAATATGGCGAGTTATGTATATCCGGGTTGTGGTTATGGTGGCTATTGCCTTCCAAAAGATACTTCAGCTTTATACAGCATTTCCAAAGAAAATGGATTTACTCCGGAAGTATTAGGAGGTAACCTTGAAATCAATGAAAAGGTTAAAGATTTTGTGGTAGATAAAATTACTGCGGAAACTTCTCCTTCAGACACTATTGGAATTCTGGGCTTAGCTTTTAAAACAGGTTCTGATGATGTAAGGCTTACACCAAGTAAGGATGTGATTGCTAAATTGATCGAAAAAGGTTATTCAAAAATAATTGCTTATGATCCATTGGCGAATGGCACTTTTCAGGAGGAATATCCCGATTTAAAAATTGAATATTTCGATAATCTGGAAGCATTACTGGAAAAAACTGATAATGTAGCCATACTTACTGGTTGGAAAGAATTCAAAGAGAAAAAGGATTTGATCCAGAAGAAAAAAGTTTTTGACTACAGATATATTTATTAATCTAAATGATAACTGGCAAGGAATTTCCCCTGCCAGTTATTTTTGTTTTTGACTACAAGGAAAGAAGATTTTTGAAATCAGTTTTCCACCTCGAAAAAATTTCAGCAACAACCATTAAATGAAAAAAATAGAAACACCAATTCCCGGATTGTTCGAGCTACAACCCCGGGTTTTTCAGGATGACAGGGGAAGGTTGGTTAAAACCTTTCATGAAGATACTTATATCGATTTAGGATTATCTACCACTTTTACCGAGGAGTATTACTCTACTTCAGTAAAGGGAGTACTTAGAGGATTGCACTTTCAGGTTCCGCCTCATGGCCATGTAAAATGTGTGACCTGCATTGCAGGAAAAATATTTGATGTTGCTGTTGATTTAAGAAAAGACTCACCTACCTACAAACAACATTTTTCTTTGGAACTAGATGCTGAAAAAGGGAATATGTTGTACATACCTGAAGGTTTTGCTCACGGATTTTATGTAATGAGTGACTCAGCCATCTTTTTAAACAGAACTTCAGTGGTTTTTAAACCGGAAAGTGATACAGGCATAAAGTGGGATTCCTGCGGTATAGAATGGCCGGATATGAACCCTATCTTATCTGACAAGGATATCAGCTTGGTGACTTTGGATGAATTTGAAAGTCCATTTTAAACAGATATAACTAATTGACCTTACAGGGAGTAATGATCCCTTTTTAAATAAATACAACCTCAATCATTATGATTTTAGTAGATAATGCCTTAAAGGCCAGAGAAGCAAAAGGAAATCCAATTAAAGTGGGATTGGTTGGTGCAGGAGAGATGTCCAAAGGGATGATTAACCAAATCACTAGGTACACTCCGGGAATGGTAGTGGCTGCCACCTATAACCGAACCATTGAAAAAGCTCAAAAAGCTTATGAATATGCTGGTTTAAACAATTATAAAATTGTGGACAACCTGAAAGATTATGAAGATACTATTGCTTCTGGAGCTTCAGTAATTACCTCAAATATCGACTTGCTTTGTGAAGGGAATGGTATTGATATTTTGGTAGAAGTTACCGGAACTATTGAATTTGCTGCGGAGACGATGCTTAAAGCAATGAAGCATGGAAAGCATATTCTTTCATTCAATGCTGAGATTGATGCTACCTTAGGTCCAATTTTGAAAAAGAAGGCGGATGATTATGGGGTGAAATACAGTGTAGGAGATGGAGATCAGCCAGGGGTAACTTTAAACTTATACAGATTTGTAAAAAGCATGGGATTTGAGCCATTGCTTTGTGGAAATATTAAAGGATTACAGGATCATTACAGAAATCCAACTACACAAAAAGGATTTGCAGCTCAATGGGACATGACTCCTGAAATGGTAACCAGTTTTGCTGATGGTACAAAAATTTCCTTTGAGCAGGCCTGTATCGCCAATGCTACAGGAATGAAAGTGGCTACAAGAGGTATGTATGGACACCATTCCAAAGAACATATCGATGATTTAACCCATTTATATGATATTGATGAGTTGAAGTCCTTGGGTGGAATTGTTGATTATGTGGTAGGACCAAAACCAGGGCCAGGTGTATTTATTTATGCTACTTCTGATGATCCACTTTCTGTGAAATATTTAAAATACGGAAAACTTGGAGAGGGACCTTTATATAGTTTCTATATTCCATATCACTTATTGTTTTTTGAAATTGCCAATTCTATTTCCAGAATGATTGATTTTGATGACATTATCTTAGCACCTATTGCCGGACCCGTAGTGGAAGTGGTGGCTACAGCAAAAGTAGACATGAAAGCCGGAGATGCCATTGATGGATTAGGAGGATATAAAACTTATGGAGTTTGTGAAAATTATAATGTAACCAGAGGTGAAGATTTATTACCAATGGGGCTTGCTGAGGGGTGTAAACTGATAAAAGATATTCCTCAGGATCAGGTATTAACCTATGGTGATGTAGAATTAGATCCAAAAAATATTAAGCATCAGCTTTATAAAGAGCAATTAGAACTTTTTGGAGTTCCCGTAAATGCTTAAAAAAATGCCAGTCGCATTGAAAACCATATCCAAAAATTAAGTTGGATATGGTTTTTTTCTTCCCTTTTCAAAAAAGGGTTATCACCAAATTGTCGCAACTACCTGATTATGAGAATTCTTCTATTACATAATACATACCAATTTAAAGGCGGGGAGGATACCGTGTTTGAAGCTGAAAAGGAGTTACTTTTAGCAAATGGGAATGAAGTTTCCACGCTTATTTTTGATAATCAATCGATAAATGCGGATTCTGCTGTGAGCAAATTGCTTACTGGACTGAGGGCTTTATATAATCCGAAAAGTGCTAAAATTATTAAGGAAAAAATCAATTCCTTTCAGCCTGATGTAATCCATATCCATAATTTTTTCCCAATTGCCTCGCCTTCGGTTTTTTATGTTGCTCAGCAAATGAATATTCCGGTGGTTATGACACTTCACAATTACAGATTGATTTGCCCTAGTGCCATATTGTATTACGACAATGAGATTTATGAGAAAAGTATTCATAAAACTTTTCCCATAGATGCGATTATGAAAGGGGTCTATCGCGATTCTAAACTCCAAACTGCCACGCTGGTTTTTATGACAGGAATTCATAAGATTTTGGGTACCTGGAATAAAAAAATTGATAAATATATTGCCCTGACAAATTTTGCAAAAGCCAAATTTCTGGACTCTTCTCTCAATGCTGGTGAAGGCAGGTTTGCGGTGAAGCCTAATTTTACTGGTGACCTCGGTTTAGGTCCTGAAGAAAGGGAGGATTATTTCCTTTTTATTGGAAGATTAACAGAAGAAAAAGGGATAAAAGTATTGATGGAGGCTGCCAAACAAGGAAATTTTAAAGTGAAAATTTTAGGAGACGGTCCCTATAAAGAAGAAGTTGTCGCTGAATCCGAGAAAAATGAAAATATAGTTTTCATGGGTTTTCAGGGAAGGGAAACTGTAATTAATGAACTTAAAAATTGTAAAGCATTAATATTTCCATCCACCTGGTATGAAGGCATGCCAATGGTAATTCTTGAAGCATTTTCAGTTGGAACTCCGGTAATTGGTTCCCGTTTGGGTGGTGCTCAGGAAGTTATTGAAGATCAATATAATGGGTTGCATTTTGAACCAGGAAATGCAGGTGATTTATTAGCAAAAATTGAGCTTCTAAATGAATCTTCAGAAACCAGGGCTCAACTTTCCAAAAATGCGAGAAAAAGCTATGAGGAAAAATATACTCCAGCGAAGAATTATGAATTCCTGATGGATATTTATAAAGATATTATTGAAAAGAAACAGAGAAGTAAGCATTAGTCCTACTTCTCTGTTTGAAATTTTAAAGTAAACTTTGAGATTTATTGCAGCCCACAAAAAGCCGCAGCCAGATAAATCAAATTATTACCATCATCTTCCCGAACTGTCAGTTTTAAATCCTTTCGGGTGTCTTCATTAATTCTGGAATACTTTAAATCGGAATCTGCATATTTCCAGGCTTTTTCAAACTTATTTTTTACCTGACTGGCTTCTTCAATTTTCCCCTGTCCCACAAGACTGTGGTAGAGACCATTTAGAGCAAAACCATTTTTTACCCAGTAGGTTAAATCCTCTCTGTAAATCTCCTCTGCTTTTTCATATTCTTGCATCCTTAAATAAGTATCCCCAAGAATATGCCTTACAGAGAAAAACCAGTCGGGTGGTTCATTGTAATTTAGCTGATCTTCTATTTCTATGGCTTTTTGGAAATGAGTTACTGCTTCGGAATAATTTCCCTTTGATTTTTCCAATTCTCCAGACAACACCTCGATGGCAATATTTACAATGTCAGCGGAAGAATTAATTTCCCAAATCATTAAATTTTTCACTGCATCTGTTTCTGAAAGTTCTTTTACCATGGTCAATTCCTTCTCAGCTTCTTCCATTTTTCCTGTGTTCACATAGGCCATTCCCCTGGCATAATGCCATACTGCTTTGGGATAATCCAAATCATCATCAGGGGATGGTAAGGCAAATATTTTCTCCCATTGGGCAAACTTCACCAGTGTATTGTAAGGAATGGTGATATAATGTTGAGTCGTTTCGAAGCCTGGTTCTCTCAAATAGTTTCGGCCAATTATTTCTGCAGTTTTAAAAGCAGCCTCAATGGCTCTCGCCCCACGACCTTCCAAAGCTGCAGTAGCAGCAAGGAAATGATAATTATGAGGATAATATAATTGCGGATAAACGCCTTCCACATTACATTCAGCAATATATATACTGTCAGCAATTACCGCCTGTTCATTAGCCAGAGAACCCTCATGATAATCACCAGTATTGATGTAAATATGTGAGGGCATGTGAACAAGATGTCCGGCACCCGGAACAAGGGTTTTTAGTCTTTCCGCACTTGCCAGGGCTTTTTCCACATCGGGGGCTGCCTCAGTGGCATGGATATAAAGGTGATTGGTGAGGGGATTTTCTGGATTTAATTTTAGGGCTTGTTCCAGGGTTTCTACAATCTCTGGAGTCCAGGGTTTGGCCTCTCCGCCTTTTCTTGTGTACAAATCCCAGGCATGCTGATTCATTAGAGATTCAGCATACAAAGTCACAATCAAGTCATTTTGAGGGAAATTTTGAAAGGCAATTGCCATTTTATCGGCATAACCCTGTTCGTTTACTTCATTTTTTCCTTCCGGAAACTTTTCCACAATGGCGGCAATTAAGGCTTGTTCCCAGCCGGAAGCATCTTTCCCATACAGTTTTGCTTTTCTAACGGCTTCCCTTATTTCGGTGGTTTCCCCCATATTGGATTCTGTATTGTAATTAGGCCCCAGAACATAACCCAAACCCCAATAAGCAAGCGCACAAGTACTATCTAATCTTACTGCTTCTCGAAGGGATCTGGCAGCTTCCAAATGGTTAAATGCGTTGGCCATAATAATTCCCTGATTTACAAAGCGGCTGGCATCTGGTGATTTGCTGGTAATATCCAGTTTATAGTTTCCCAGATTATCAAATAAAGGTGCCTGGAAGCTCACTTTTTCCTGAACGGAGCATCTGAAAATAAGCCCTGAAAATAAAGTGAATACTAAAATTCCAAGGATTTTAATTTTTTTACTTTTATTAGTTTTCATGGTTAGTTAAAAATTAGTAATTGTTTTTTTTACATTGAAATAGGTAGACCTGGACAAGCAAGCATTAGGATTATTTCCTTTCAAAAAGGATAAAAATGCTAATTGGAATACTGACAAAAAGAACCTGGTGTCACAGGCATAAAATAAATAACAGGAGTTTGAGCTTGATAATCAACTTGTTAACCCACTGATATACCTCACTTATTTCGTTAGGACAGACTTTCTGCTAGTCGCACTAGCTGGAAATAATTATTACCCTAACTGGAGAAAATTTGAGTGCTTTTTATAAAAGACGATTTAAAAAGTTACCTACTTACACTTTAATTTTTACAAAGATGAAAAAATTAAAGATACATTGTTAGAGAAAAAATACCGTAATGAAAATTAATATTACCGTAATTTGCTTTGATCTATCCAATTATTCCTAATGATTGTGCAATGTTAATGGCCTCAGTCCGGTTTCGGCAATTCAACCGCTCCAGAATATTGCTGACATGCATATCAACAGTCCGGGTACTCAAATGATGTTTTGCTGCAATTTCTTTATTTGATAACCCATCCTTTAAAGCAAATAAAATGTCCATCTGTCTTTTGGTGAGTTGTCCCTCCGATAAAGTTACCGGTTTTTTCACTTCATCCCAATTGGAAATAATTCCCCGCATCCCGGCATTTTTGGCCATGTTAAAGGCATTTTGAATTTTTGAGTAACCTTTTTTTACCTCATTTCGCTCCAGAAGCACTTTACCCAAAAGAAATTCTGCATGGTTGGATTGTAATGGCATGTTTAGTTTGAAAAACATTTTTTGGGTCTGACTGAAATAGTTTTCAGCTTCATTTAAGTTATCCGCTAAAAAAGCGATTCCACCAAGTCCATAGGATAAGCATGCCTGAACTTCCTTGTTTGGAGTTTTTGTCAGAATTTTGGTGAGAATAACCACAATAGCATTACAATTTTTCACATTTTTGGTTTTAATGTAAAAAGTTAAAGCATCGAATAATCCGCCCAGGATATCATGAACATCTTCCTTTTGGTACCAGGTATCTTGTAAACTCTGAAAGTATTTTTGGGCTGATTCTGTTTCATCTTTATATTCCCGGTATAAAGCTTTTGGCCATAAAAGCATAAAACTTACCAGTTCAAAACCTGAAGTAAGGGCCAGACCTTCGCTTTTATGTAGATAATTCTCTGCCGATTTTAGTTCACCACGATAGATTTTTATTAAGGCTAAAATCAGAAAAGCTAGTGCCTTGGATTGTGCATGCGTCTCTTTATCATCAATTACGGTTTGACAGGCTTCAATGGATTTTTTCCATTCCCCGAGACGAAAAAACACCCAACTCATGCAGCTCACGCATAACTGGGACTGTACAGGCAGGTTTTGAGTTTTACAATAATCCAAGACTTTATTATAAGTCTGAATGGAATTGGTGAAATCCGAATTATATTCCAAAATTCCTGCAAATTTTCGATAAACATAGGCTATAGCTTCTACAAACTGACTTTCCAGGGCTTTTTCCAAAGTTTTCTCAATGAGAGGTAATGCTTCCTCTCCATTTCCGGCAATGGCCATTAAATAGGCCAACTGGGCTTCAGACCTGATTTGCCTTTCCAGATTGTTTCCTTTTTTGGCACACTCAATGGCCTGTTTAATAAATTTAATGCCTTCAGGAGCATTAATTTCATCAAATGATCTGTTTGATAATTCATGAAATTCTATAGCTGCTTCTTCATAAAGTGCCGTGGAACGAAACAGCTCAGCAGCTTCTATTCTAAGTGTTTTGTAGTCATTCCACATGCTAGTTTGGCTACAACAAATGGCTAAAGAACGGGAAATAAAAGCCTTTTTTTGTGGTTTTTCTTCAAAAAGACCAGATGCCAAAAGCTCCTGAAAAGCAAAAATGGCCACTTCGCGCATGCCGCAGTGCCGTGCACAATCCGCCATATTTTCTAATAATTCTGCTTTTAAAGCCGGTTCAACCTCAGGTGGCCAAAGCGCAAGGGCTTTTTTGGCACTTATTACAGCGGCTTTATATTCTTTTTTCTGGCAAAAGTTGGAAGATGCCTGCATATAAGCCTTTCTTGCATTTTCCTTATTTCCGGCTGTTTTCCAAAAGTCTCCTGATAAGGCAGCTTTATCTACATGGTATTTGCCATCAAGAAAACGAGCAATTTTTTCCGCAGCCCACTTTTTCTCCGACCAGGAAATACTATTCAGAATTGAATGATAGACAAGTTTATTTTGAAATTTGCCTAAACCCTCTCCATTTTCTATAAGCACTATCCATTCCTGCTGAATTAAATCATCTATGGCAGATAAATTATTACAAGCAGATTCCAGTAATTCCATTTCAAATTGGTAACCATAAAGCGCAGCAGTTTTTAAAATAATAACCGATTCTTGTTGCACCTCCTTAAGTTTAAGCACAATAGTTTGAAGTATAGCTCTTGGCAATTTTAAATGTCCATGATTAATCAATTTCTCTGGATTAAAGCCTTTTTCTTCAATTTGACCAGTGGATAAACTTTTAAAAATTTCACAAAGGAAAAAAGGATTTCCGCCAGTAAAGTTCAATAAGGATTGGCTATTTTCTTTTGAAATGCTAAAAGTAAAACCTACATCTGCCAATTGAATTATTTCATGTACATTGAAAGGGGAAATTTCCAGCTCCGAATAATTAGCCTGATGCTGTAAATCAGCTGACAATTGGTTCATGGGCAAATCCGAAAACACTGTTTTTCTGCCTGAAAAAATAATAAGCACGGAGTTCCCTTTCAGGTTTCTAATCAAGGGACTTAAAAAATTCGCTGATTCCTCATCCATCCAATGGGAATGATCAATAATCCAGATTATTGGAGATTGGGAACAATGAAACTTTATGGTTTCTGCAACAGCTAATACCTGAGTTTGGAAGTCTGGTTTATAATTCTGCATCTCTAATTCGGGAAGGAATCCTGAGAGAAACTGAAAAATAGGATTAGAATCTAACCATTTTAAACCCTTTTGCTCAATAAGATGACGTAAAAATTGGACTATAGGAGCAAGAGGAGAAGGGTTTCCTTTAAAAAATGTGGTCTCAAAAATATTTTCTTTTAGAGCGGAAAAAGTGCTGTTTAAAAGTTGCGTTTTCCCTGTTTTTTCAGATCCTGTAAGGCATAAAACCTGATAGTTTTTTTCAACCTCAGTTTTCCGAAAAGTATTGATTAACTGATTTTTATATTTTGTCCGCTCTATCAAAATATAGGAATTACTATTTTACTTTTTTATAATCTCCCCTAAACCAGGTTTTTGGCGAAAGCTTAGGATTATCATCACCATAATAACCCCAGCCAATAATAGTATAACTGTCTTGTCTAACTGTTTCCCTGAAATATTCAATTTTTAAAGGATTACTAATATTTCTAGACCAGATAATGGTGTGTTCCTGGTCCAGTCTGCCCTGATGGACCACCTTTTCATCAGGTTTGTTAACCACACAAACCAGTTTGCCATTTTCCACTTTATTAAATCCCTCGCTTTTTACAGAATTCATTTCTCCATTTGCAGAAGGGTAAGTATCTGTAATCATCACTTTCTGGAAATATGGGTTTTCTGATACATAAGTCTGGGCTACATCAATTACCAGTTCCTCCTTTAATGGTAGTTTTTCCAGGTACTTTTCATCAATTTGATCCGGTTGGGCCGGCTCTTTTGTTTGTCCTCTCTTATCAGAATATACATAAAACTTCCCTTTCCAGTTTCCATCAAGTGGTTTAAATACATTTTTATAATCCTGGTTTGAAATTAAGGCTGCTTCCTGATTACTTTCCTTATTTTCACTACAACTTATAAAAAGAAATGAAAGCAATATTGCACAAATTATCTGGGTTCCCTTCAGGAAGAAATCAGAAAAAAGTGGAATTTTTTTCAATAAAGTTTTTATTTTCATGGGAATAAGATGAGACATTGAATTCGGCTTATTTCAAGGCAAATATTTATCTGATGGAAAATATGTGGAAGGTAACTAAATTTTTAATTTTTTGCCTGATTTTGTTCAACCAGTGCACCCTCAAAAAGAAAACAAAAATAGAAATTGATGGCAGCCATTGGGTAATTAATGATGAAATCACCTATCCCGGAACACAGGCAGAAGGTTTATTGATGAATGTAAGAATGGTGAATGCCACTTTTGAGGATGCTGCAAATCCTGATTACAATCCATTTCAGAATACCCAAAAGTTTATAGAGAAGATTCCTGAATATAAAGCTGCTGGTGTAAGGGCTTTTACCCTCAATTTACAGGGAGGTTCCCCCGGATATGAAGGAGTGGTGAATTCTGCATTTAAGCCGAATGGATCACTAAAATCGGCCTATATGGACAGAGTAGCCCATCTTATTAATGTTTGTGATATTCAGGGAATGGTAATTATTCTGGGGTGCTTTTACCAAAGACAGGATCAGATTCTGAGAGATTCTACTGCAGTAAAAGTTGGGTTGGCTAATGTAGTAGAGTGGATTTCAGATAATAATTTCACTAATGTGGTGCTGGAAATTGCCAACGAATATCCTCATAATGGTTTTAATCATGAAATTATCCGGACTACAGAACAAATGCTGGAATTGATACGAAGGGTAAAACAGCAAAATCCGGATTTACTGGTTTCCACCAGTGGATTGGGAAATGGAAAAGTCCACCCTGATATTGCAGAAGCTTCCGACTTTATCTTAATCCATTTTAATGATACCAAAGTGAATCAGATCCCTCAGCGAATTAAGGAATTGAAAAAGTATGGTAAGCCGATTATTTGTAATGAGGACAACAAAATCGGAGAGGAGGCGAAGGAGGCCATGAAAAAAACGGTTTCAAATAGTGCTTCCTGGGGATATTTAAACCTGGAGGTAAATCAGTTTGTGCCTTTGCAATTCAATGGGATAGCCGATGACAGCCTGGTTTATAATGAAATGAAAAGACTGGTATCGGAATAAAAAATGCGTCTAAAAAAATCAGGTGAGGGCAATTCTTCTGGCAATTTTTTCCTTCACCAGATTATATAAAATTATGGGTTTCAAGGTACGCCAATTATGGACATCCAGGTTTCCTCCGTAATTTACATACCAGTCCAGGTTAAAATTCCCCCATTCATCCAAAACAAATTCCCTGAAATTGATGGCGGCTATCCAGCCGTCTTCCACATCTTCAAACCATTCCTCATAATAGCAGTCATCAGACCCGTGGTAATTCATTACATTCTCACCAATTAAAATAAATTGATTTACCCCTTTTTCTACCAATGGGTTGATCACATTATTCTTCAGGTGCATGATGTCATTATTAATGGCATCATTCCATTCACCCAGAAATTCCATCACACAAAATCCTCTTTTATAATCAGCAAAAAGTAATTTAGTATAAAGTGTATCAGAGCCAATATAATCCCAATAAGGATGAATAAAATACCCATAAATATCATTTGAGTATTTCATGAACTCATATTCTCTTCCGTAGAAGGGGGAATTTTCATCCATAGTGGAAATATAATATTTCTCCCACCTGTAAAATGGCTCAATTTCGTGCATTCAGATTAAGAGGTTTTGACAATTTCAATGCGTTAATCGAATACAAATATATTTAAAAATTAGGGAAAACAAGAACAGGAAGGGGGTGAAGCTTCTAAAAGGATTTTTGTTTGTAATTAGCTGATTTAAAGCATGTTAAGTGTGGTGTGATTAAAAATGGCAGGATTAATTTTTCAAATACAAACCTGTTTCCTCATTTTTTACCATCAAATCTTGCTGATGATTTTCTACTTTGCTGGAGAGCAGAAAAAGATAAGCCTGATTGGAAAAATCGATTTCTGCTTCAGCAATTTCTCTTCCGGCTTTGCAAAATTGTTGGGCAAATCTGGAACTCAGTTCATCTGGTCCTTTGGGGGTGAGTTCGGCAAGGTTGGCAGCTGCTTCCAGGTTTTTGATTGATTTTAAAATGGATTTTGATGTATTACTCCACTGTTCCTGAAATGCCGGAATGCCAACCACAGCAGTGGAGATATTTAAAATGACCTTTAATAATTTCAGGCTACTTAAAATTTCTCCGGAATAAAAGCCTATTTTAAAAGCAATTTTTTTAGGGTTCAGGTCATCCATAGGTTCGGTAAAACCTGAGAAAGTCATTCTTGCCCAGGAGAAATAGGCTTCGGGAAATGCCGGTGGGGCTACCATTATGATTTTTAATTCATCAGCAAAAGCATGAATCTGTGTAATTTCCTGAGTAATAGATTCTGCTTCTCCTTTTATAACTTTTAATTCTTTGGCCACCTCTTTAGTGAGAGTAGGATGGTGGTAATGAATATAATGATTGAGCAATTCAATAGAATTAAAATATCCACCAGCACAAGTGGTTGAAAAACCAACCTGAAAAAAATCTTTAACCCCCGGCATTAATCAGTATAAGTTTTATTTTGGTAAGAAACATTATCAGATTAAAAAATGAAATTATGCTCTTGATAATGATCCATTACAATTGAAACCCAATGCTCCCGAATACCTGCATTTCAAAAAAAGTTAAAAAATAATATTTCTTAGGAAGCTTTTAATGTTTGTAAATCTTGTGCAATTTCAGAATTTTTGGAGATAATTGACTCAAAAATGTCTTTAATTTTTTCTTCTTCAAATTCTGAGATTGTAGGTCCATTGTTTTCCAAAGTTTCTTTTGTGAGCTCAACTTTGGTGATCAGGTACTGATACGTTTCATAAAGGTCTGTTAAAGTGTCGATTACGTTCTGCTTGTCCATTTGTATAAAAAAATAAAGTGAATAAAAAATAAGACAAACCCCCAATGGTGGGTTAGTACAAGGAAAACCGTGAATTGTAGGAAACATTATGTGTGTGACCCAACTTTTTTAAAAATTAGTGAAAAAAACTAAAATTCACTGACGAAATAAGATTTTTTATTGTTAAATCTTATTTTTACTTTTGTCACCCCAAAATGAGCAAAAAGAATTCTATAGCACAATTTAAAGGATTATTCCTAATCGGGCTGGTGTTAATATTAACACTGGGCAATAGTCTTGCTATGCATTCATCGGATTTACCAACACAAAAGGGAAACCTGGAATGTCAGCAGGATGATTCGTGTCCCGGTGAAGACGGTGCTGCCTATTTTGAAAACAACATTGTGCTCAATACAGCCAATGGTGTTGTGCATGTAGATTTTAATAAAAACCTTTGCCTTCTTCCAGCTGTGGTAAGGCCGATGGTCGTGATTAACCAACAACCCAAGGAGCAATCACTTAATCCATCATTACTCTATTATTTCCAAAATGTGTTGCTATTCTATATAGCACCGCATGCACCCTAGCTTATAGGAAGTGCATAAATGTGATTCACTGTTCCTGTCCATCACATTTTACTTCAATTGAAAATCAAAAATTAATACTAACCAGCAGGCTTTTGATCAATTTTTCAGGATTGATTTATTGGGTTGGCTCAAAGGGTAAATAATGCTTGAGCAAACGCGTAAAAAGCAGGCGGTAAAACATTCATTACAATATAAATTTTTTAACAAAACAATTTTCGACATGCAAAATAGAAATGGCATTGTCCTACTTACCATCATCATTACGGTATTAAGTATATTTTATCTGTCATTTACTCTGGTATCCAGAAAGGTACAGAATGATGCAGACGAATATGCCATGGACGAGTCTGGGGCAATTAATAATGGCAAAAAACAAGCATTCCTGGATTCCATCTGGAATGAGCCTGTATACCCTGTGTTCGATTTCACTTATAAAGAAGTAAAAGAAAGCGAGCTTAACCTTGGGCTTGACTTAAAAGGGGGAATGCACGTAACCCTTGAAGTTTCTCCAGCTGAAATTCTTGTGGCTTTATCAGGAAATAATAATGATCCTAATTTCCGTCAGGCCTTAAAAATGGCCAAAGAGCAACAAACTCAAAGTAGAGCAAATTATACTACTCTGTTTTTCAATGCCCTGGAAGAATTATCTCCAAATGCCTCTTTGGCAAGTTTCTTTGCCAATACTGCTACAAAAGGCAGAATCGATTTTGATACAGAGGATGATGAAGTGAAGAAAGTAATTGAATCGGAGGTAGAAGACGCTATTGACAGAACCTTCAATATCATCAGAACCAGAATTGATAAATTCGGAGTATCTCAGCCTGAAATCCAAAGGGTACAGGGAACTGGTAGAATTCAAATAGAATTGCCTGGTGTGGATAATCCTCAAAGGGTTAGAAAACTGTTACAAGGTGTGGCAAAATTAGAGTTCCTTGAAGTGTGGAGACCTCAGGAATATTCTCAGTATTTGATGGCGATCAATGATTATGTAGTGAAAAAGCAAAAAGCTGAGAAAGCAGATGGTGTTGAAAGTGAGGAAGGAGAGGAGCTATTTGCCGAAGAGGAAAATCAAGAGTCTGAGGTCGATCCATTATTTGCCGATGACAATTCAGCTTCAAGCGATACTACTGCACAGGCCGATTCTACTCAGCAGGCATTGGAAGACCTGCAATCCCAGTATTCTGAGCTATTGACTTTAAATGTTTTAGGACAGACTGGAGGGTTAGGTTATATGATTTCTGATACTGCAAAAATCAACAAAATCATCTATGATCCTGAAATAAAAAGTTTGATTCCTCCTAACATGTATTTCATGTGGAATGTAAAACCTAGAAATGATGCGAATGGCAATCCTTTGGATTTTATTTCGCTGAATGTATTGAAAAAGGAGAGAGGAGGAAAAGCGCCTCTAACCGGTGAAGTTGTAGAAGATGCTCAAAACGGTTTCGATCAATTTGGACGTCCGGATATTTCCATGAAAATGAATGTGGAGGGAGCTAAAAAATGGAAAAAGCTTACTGGAAATAATATCGGAAATCAAATTGCTATTGTTTTAGATAACTATGTTTATTCTGCTCCAACGGTGCAGGGAGAAATTCCAAATGGTAGTTCTTCTATTACCGGTGATTTTTCTGTAGAAGAGGCAAAGGATTTGGCGAACGTATTGAAGGCTGGTAAATTACCTGCTTCTCCAAGAATTGTAGAGGAAGCAGTAGTTGGACCTTCATTAGGAAAGGAAGCACAAATTCAGGGAATTCAGTCTGTAATCTTCGGTTTGATCTTAGTGGTAATCTTTATGATTGCTTACTATGCTAAAGGGGGTATGGTTGCCAATGTGGCACTGTTCATCAATATTTTCTTCATCTTTGGTATTTTGGCGCAGTTGAATGCAGCCTTAACTCTACCTGGAATTGCCGGTATCGTACTGACAATTGGTATGTCCATTGATGCCAACGTACTTATTTTTGAAAGAATCAGGGAAGAATTAAAGGTTGATCCAAGTAACCTTTTGAATGCTATAAAACTTGGTTACGAAAGAGCCTTCTGGACCATTTTTGACTCCAACGTAACTACAATGCTTACCGCAATTTTCCTTTATTCATTTGGTGCAGGACCAATTAAAGGATTTGCAATTACTTTAATGATCGGTATTGCCTGTTCATTCTTCTCAGCGGTTTACATTACCAGAGTGATTGTAACTTACCTCACCAGAAAAGGAAATGAAAGCAAAATTTCTTTTGTGACTCCACTTTCCAGCAAAATGTTGAGCGGATTAAATTTCGAATTTATTGGAAAAAGGAAAGTTGCCTATACTATCTCAGCTATTTTGATTGTATTGGGAGTTGGTGCAATGGCTACTAATGGCTTAAACTTTGGTGTGGACTTTCAGGGTGGTAGATCTTATATCGTAGAGTTCAAAAAGGATATCATTCCTTCAGACTTACAGGTGGATTTACAGGGGCATTTGGAAAATTCAAGTGTGCAGGTGAAAACTTTTGGTGGTGACCAGAAAATGAAGATTACCACAAACTACCTTGTAGAAGATGAATCTTCAGCGGCTGACAGTACTGTAATGAATGCCTTGATTGCGGGAATTTCTGAGTTTTCAGGTGATCAATATGAATCGAATTCGGATTTGATTGCAGAGGGTAAATTTACAATCCCAAGTACTGCCAAAGTAGGAGCAACTATTGCAGATGATATTAAGGATTCCGCATTTACTTCGGTAATTTTTGCTTTGATTGCCATCTTTATGTACATCTGGGTGAGGTTCCGAAACTGGAAATTTGGTATTGGTGCAATTGTAGCTCTTTTCCACGATGCTATGATAGTACTTTCCATGTTTGCCTTTGCATATCTGTTTGGAATTGGATTTGAAATTGATCAGGTATTTATTGCCGCACTGCTTACCGTAATTGGTTATTCTATTAACGATACTGTGGTAGTATTTGACAGGGTTAGGGAATTTTTAGGTCTAAGACCACACCACGATTTGCATGAGACTATGAATGATTCTATTAATAGTACTTTAAATCGTACTTTGATTACATCAGTTACAACTTTATTGGTTGTACTTATCCTGTTCTTATTTGGTGGTGAGGTATTAAGAGGTTTCTCTTTCGCTCTATTGGTTGGTATTCTTGTAGGTACTTATTCTTCAATTTTTGTAGCCACTCCTATTGTTTATGATGCTATGAAAATAGAGGAAAAACAAACTAAAAAGGAAGGATCTGTAAAAGCAGCAAAAGCTTAATAAGGATTCCCATTTATAAATAAAAAAGCGGTGACTGAGGTTTTTAAGCCTACAGTTACCGCTTTTTTTGTTCTTTGCTTTCTTATTAAAAACCGTGAATAAAAGAAAAGTAAGCACTGTCCATCAGGATCACTTCATTCTGAATAAACTCCCGCATGTAGACAACTTTATTTTTAAGAATGATGTCTGAGCTTGCCCATTCTTCCAAAGCCAGATAACTATTTTTCATTAATAGGAAGGCAAAAATTTCTGCCTTATCCTCTTCAATTCCATAAGTGGAATAGCCGGTTACAAATCCCGATAAGGGATGAAGGCTGGCAGCAAAATTATCGTCCCCGTAAGCCGCAGCACCTCCAGGACCATAATTAAAATTAACATCATTCAGGGAAATCCAATAAGGGTCATTGTAATACATGGTCCCAAAAGAATTTTCCTCGATCATATGGTAATACTCATGGTGAATGGAATGGCAGATGTAATTTTCCCCATAGTGTGCATAGCCAATATCATAATAAAGCACTTCTCCAAAGGCATCGGGGATCGCAAACCTTTTTTGTCCGTTTACACTAAGGTTTTTCACTAAAGCGATAGCCATTAAGTTCGATTTTACAACCCAATCCTTAGGATATTTTCTCCATTCCTTTGCAAGAATATTTGTAAATTCCAGCAAAGCAAGGCTATCAGACTCGTCCAAAAAATCCCATTCCGCATTGGTGGCAGCATAGGAACTTGCTGAAAAGTTCCCGGTATAAATACTGATTCCATAATCTCTCTCCAATGATTTTAATTTCGAATAAGCATTCATTAATTTCCCTTCATTAGGAATGTGAATGCCGGAAAGCAAAAAAGCTGCAAAGAGAAAAATCAGGGAATCAGTTTTATTCATAAATCAGAAGCCTATTTTTTTAGATTTCCAACCGTTTGTTTCAAGGTCTTCCACAGATTCCATCACTTTTGTTTTCAATTGTTTTTTAAATTCAGCAAGGTTTTCTGCCACTTTAACATTTGAGGTTCCAACAATCTGAGCAGCAAGAATTCCTGCATTTTTTGCTCCATCAAGTGCCACAGTAGCCACCGGGACACCACCCGGCATTTGCAAAATTGATAACACAGAGTCCCATCCATCAATAGAATTGCTGGATTTTACAGGAACTCCGATTACGGGCAAAGTGGTTAAAGAAGCTACCATTCCGGGTAAATGGGCGGCTCCACCTGCACCGGCAATTATGGTTTTAATTCCTCTTTCCTTAGCAGCCTGGGCATATTCTACCATTCTTTCCGGAGTCCTGTGTGCTGAAACAATGGTCACCTCAAAAGTTACTTCCAGTTCTTCCAATACCTTTGCAGCTTCTGCCATAACCTTTAGGTCAGACTTACTTCCCATTATTATTCCTACTTCAATATTTTCCATAATTTTTTTGTCGTAAAGGTTTCTTTTTGGTCATTTAAATTGCTAAAATAATCTATTTATCCTTTCCTCCGGCATAATTACGAATACCTTAAATAATGGCTTAAAATAAAATTTCACCCCTAGCGGAAATTTCTTTATAAAAAGTCATTTAAAATATTATTCTTTTCAAAAATTGAAAATTAGGACCTTAAATTTACATTCGTTATATTTTTATTTTTTAGAGCATGTTTAAGTATTTTCCTTGCTTAAACATGCTCTAAAAATTAGAGGCGCTCAAAGATAAATTTATTCTATTCTGAAATTTATGAATATATACCTGGATTCCATAAAGATATTAGCTGGATTTTTAGTGATTTTAATAGCTTCCAACTGGATATCTCATTTTTTTCCAAAAATCAAACTTCCACTAATTACCGGTTTGTTAATCACAGGTATTATTTGTGGACCTTTTATTCTTGGTTTAATTCCAATTCAGGCCACTAAGGATTTAAATTTTGTGAATGAGATCTCATTGGCGTTTATCGCTTTTGCCGCTGGTGGGGAGCTTTATCTAAAAGAAATTAGAAGTAGGTTTAAGAATATTGTCTGGATGACATTAGGGCAGTTGGTTGTGACATTCATTTTTGGAACAGTGGCTATTTTTTTTGTTGGAAGTCGTATTCCATTTATGGCCTCTCTCAGCATGGAAGTAAGGCTTGCTATTTCCCTTTTGGCAGCCACAATTTTTATTGCCAGGTCTCCTTCCTCCACCATAGCCATAATAAACGAAACAAGAGCTAAAGGGCCCTTTACCCAGACTTCACTTGGAGTAACCGTGCTAATTGATGTACTTGTAATTATCCTTTTTGCCATTAATTTTTCTTTTGTAGAGGGATTGTTAATGGGTTCGGATTTTGACCTCATACTAATCGGATTGGTGTTGTTTTCCCTGGCTTTATCAGTGGTTGGAGGTTTACTATTGGGGAAAGTTATAGAGTTTATCTTGTCACTTCGGTTTTATTCTCTCTTTAAAAAGATCCTATTACTGTCCACCGGTTATGCAGTTTTTGTCGGGTCTCATATTCTGAGAGATATTGGTTATGCACAGTTTAATGTGGAACTGCATATAGAACCATTATTGGTCTGTATAATCGGGAGTTTTATTGTGACAAATTATAGCAGGTTTAAGTCTGAATTTTTCAGTATTCTCCATGAAACGGGACCATTGGTTTATATGGCATTTTTTACACTTACAGGTGCAAGTATTTCCCTGGATATTATTGTAAAAGTCTGGCCATTTGCCTTAATCCTATTTGGGGTAAACATGGTGACCATGTTTATGGGTACACAGGTAGGAAGTTTTTTAGGTGGAGATTCCTGGAAATACAGAAAGTGGAGCTGGACTCCATTTATTACCCAGGCAGGAGTTGGTCTGGGTTTAGCCACCGAAGTGGCTTCAGCGTTTGATGGCTGGGGTAATGAATTTGCCACCATAATTATTGCGGTAATTGTGCTCAATCAAATTGTCGGTCCTCCCTTATTTAAAATTGCCATTTTTCAATTGAAAGAACATCATACCCGAAAATCTAGTCCACAATATGAAGGCGTTAGGGATGCACTTATTTTTGGGTTGGAAGGAAAATCTGTGGCATTGGCAAAGCTGTTACAGAAAAATGGCTGGGAAGTGAAAATTGTGACAACTATTTCCAACCTGGATTTAGGAAATACTTCCGGTCTGGATATTCGGGTGGTAAAAAAGTTTGATAAGCCTACTTTTGATAAACTGGGAGCAGCGGATGTGGAGGCTATTGTCACGATGATGTCAGATAAAGATAATTACAAAATTTGCGAGTTGGCATATGAGAATTACGGTACAAAAGACTTGATTGTTCGCTTAAATGAACGATCGAATTACGACCATTTCAGAAAGCTGGGGGCCCGAATTGTGGAGCCTTCCACAGCAATTGTAAGTCTGCTCGATCAGTTTGTTCGCTCTCCAACCACAACCTCTCTATTATTGGGAATGGAAGAATCTCAGGGAGCGGCAGAAATTGAAGTGCAGGACCCCGATTTGCATGGGGTTTTTCTTAGAGATTTAAGACTACCTTCCGATGTGATCATACTTTCTGTGAAAAGGGGAGATAAGGTGTTGATATCCCATGGATATACGCGGCTAAGGATGCATGATTTAGTGAACGTGATCGGCTCGAAAGAAAGCCTGGAGGTAGTGAGGCTGAAATTTGAAGGGGATTGATTTTAAGGAATTGGATAAGGTTAATTTCCAGATTTATAATTTAAATTAGAATAATCCAATATTGTTCAGCCTTCTATGATTTTTCGGTTATTTTAATCGAATATTCATCTTCAATTAATGCAATAAATATTGAGATTTTCGTAAATTGGAAACTAGATAGATTTTTTTTTTATCAACCAAAACAACCAGTACGGGTGAATTTTTTGGAAGCCTGGACTGAACATTTACCTTAACCTTTAACTACTACGTAAATATGAAAATCTTTACCTTACTCCTGGGAGTAATGGTTGTATGTACCGTTCAGTTACATGCAACCGATGAACTCAATGATTCCGAATTTTTCCTTGGTACAGTTTATTTAAAAAATGGAAAAGTGATTCATGGAAAAATAAAACATGAATTAAACCCTGCCATTATCATTCTAAAAAGACAGAATATTGCTCAGGCTTTTACCCCACAATTAGTAAGTTCCTTCCAGTATTTTGATGAAAAAACAAACAAAGTCAAAAAATTTATTTCTCTCTATAAAGAAACTAAAGATAGAGGATATTACAGAAGAGTATTTTTTGAAGTACTTGTACCGGGGGAAATAAATTTACTGAAAACTTCCCGCAAAATACTTAACCCGGAAAGTAATAAATCAATGAGGTACAAACAAGACAGAGAGAAATATATTTTTCTGCACAAATATTTTCTGCTTTCAAATGAAAAACTGGTAAATATTAAAAATTTTGAAAAGCAAATGGAATCTGTGTTAGGGGAAGATTTATTTGCAGTGAAGGAATTTATTAAAGAAGAAGAATTAACACTTAATGGTGAAACAGCCTATATAAAAGTTTTAAATTATTATAATCAGATTTCAAATTAAACCAAAAAAAAGGGGACCAAATTAATTCAGTCCCCTTTTTATAAAAATTCCCGGTATTAAATTACCTGAATGGAAGCTTTATATCTACCAGTTAAATCCTTTCCATGAATATCAAGGTCTATTTTTCCAGACCCGAAGTACTTAAAATGTTTTTTTCTCCAACCTCCTTCTTTTTTCTCCATATATAATGTAACCTCCACGGTTTCTCCCTTAGGGGTAAATACTTCTCCCTGAATAAAATTAATTCCATTTTCATTTTTCTCCTTTCTGGTCACTCTGAACTTAGGTGTATTTCCTTTAGAGTTATGCAAATGGAGCACTTCTTTATAGCTGAGCGCCTGTCCCTCTTTTTGATTGGCATAATAGGCTAGCGCATGGTAATTTCCAGTGAATGAGCAATCACCCAGATTCATTGGGATAATTCCGGACCCCCTTCGGTTATAATATTTTTTCATCCAGTGACCATTTTCCTGCTGAAGAAATACAAGTACTTCTACATTGGCACTGGCACTGGCACTTTTTACCAAACCTTTTTTAAGTAATAGGCCCTTCATTAAACATACTTCTGGTTTTTCTGATTGGATTTTAACCACAGGCTTAGGATATTCCCCACCATTATTTAAAACAGTATGACTGGATAATAATATGGTTACGATCAATCCTGCGAACAATAGCTTTAGCGACTGCATTTTGATTAGTATTAAATGAAGAAAATAATTTGGAATACTAATCCCTAATTTTATTCCATTTTAAAAAAAAGCTGGCAAATGCAAAAGAGGACTTGTAACCACTCTGTACCATTGTAATTTTATTTTGAATTCCTGTAGTGATCCCAGGAAAGCCTTACATTTCTAATTGAAAATATGAAATTCTGGCATTAACAAGATTTAAACTTATTAAGATAAAATGCTTTAAAGTCTGATATTGTAATATTTGATTATTATGGTGAAAATGCCTGGAAAAGAGGTGGTTGATCCAGATTATTTGTTTTTTTATTTTGATTTTATGCGGTTATTAAAAATAAATAAAGAAAAAGAGAAGTTTTGGTGTATTTAATAATTTACCAAATGGAGAAAATTTTCAGTTCAAAATCTTCTCTTTTATGTCATCTCATTAACACTGTAAGAAAGTGTGTTTGTTTAAATTAATCAGGTTAAATAATTAAAACATTTTTTTTAAAATCCTCATCTTATATTAGAAAAAAATCATACATGAGGGAAAAGCCCAAACTAAAAGAAGAGAATAAAATAATGAGCATTAAAAAACGGATGATATAAGACCTTTGGTTTTTATAAAGAATAATGGACAAAAGGAAAAATATTAGCATTGCTGCCTGAAAAAAATGCCAGCCATCAGTTAACCATACGAAAATGGTGATAGACCCTGGAAAACGGGGAGACTTATCTTTAGGAAAATCCTGATACTTGTTTTTCCAGCTAATATCAGGATTCCAAAATTCCTGCTCAAATTTTACCGAATTATTAAAAATTGACTTCCCATAATGGAATTGTAAAGTATCCATCACTCCATTTGACATCCCCGCCAGGAAAACCATCACTACTGTTAATAGATTATTTTTGAAGTGGTGAAGAGCCTTGGGAAGGAATTGCTTTACCATGAGACTGCTCTAAAACTATGAAAGAAGTTTTTTAATTGCAGTATCCATTTTTCCAAAATCGAAGCTTTGCTTTACCCGCTCAAACTTTTCAGTAATCTGGGTATTGCATAAATTCCCTACGCTCCCTTCGTGGGTATGATGAATGTCTGTTTTATCCACATAAGTTCCTTCCCCAATCTGCTTACCAATATTTTTATAAGCATCCCTGAATGAAGTCCCCTTCAAAACCTCATCATTTACTGCTTCTACACTAAATAGGTATTTATATCTGCTATCCTTAATTATTTCATCTTTTATAATAATGTGTTGGAGCATATAATTGGATATTTCAAGGCAATCTTTAAGGTCTTTTAAACCATCAATAAAAGATTCTTTAATAAGCTGAAAATCCCTGTGGTATCCTGAAGGAAGATTCCCGGTGATTAATGAAATTTCATTGGCTAAGGCCATAATTTTATTGCTCTTTGCTCTTACCAGTTCAAAAACATCAGGATTTTTTTTGTGTGGCATGATGCTGGAACCTGTAGTAAGTTGATCGGGGAAGGTAAGAAAACCAAAGTTTTGGTTCATGTATAAAGTCACATCCATGGCCATTTTCTCCAGAGTCCCGGCAATTGAGTTCATGGCGAAAGCCAATGTTTTTTCAGTTTTTCCCCTTCCCATTTGAGCATAAACCACATTATAACTTAAATCTTCGAAGCCTAAAAGTTCGGTAGTCATGGTTCGGTTCAGCGGAAATGAAGAACCATAGCCTGCCGCTGAGCCAAGAGGGTTTTGATTAGAAACTTTAAAGGCTGAATTTAAAACGAGCAAATCATCAGCAAGGCTTTCTGCATAGGCTCCAAACCAGAGGCCAAAAGAGGATGGCATGGCTACCTGAAAGTGCGTATATCCCGGAATTAAAACATCTTTAAATTGTTCACTTTTGTGAATTAAAGTAGAGAAAAGTTCATTAATTAATTCAACCAAAACCTTAATTTCAGAACGCATATAAAGTTTCAAGTCCACCAAAACCTGATCATTTCTCGATCTGCCACTGTGGATTTTCTTTCCAGTGTCACCCAGTCGTTCGGTAAGTAATTTTTCAACCTGTGAATGTACATCTTCTATTCCATCCTCGATTGTAAAATTACCCTCCTCAATTTCCTTGTAAATTTCTTGTAAGGCTTTTACTAATGTTTTTAATTCTGCTGCTGTGAGTAAACCAATGCTTTCCAACATGGTAATATGGGCAATTGATCCTAAAACATCGAAAGGAGCTAGTTCCATGTCCAGTTCCCTGTCCCTGCCAACTGTGAAATTTTCAATTTTTTTATCAATGCTGAAATCTTTTTGCCACAACTTCATCGCCTTAATTTTATGATTTTAAGTAATTAGTGAAATATTCTCCATTTTGAGCCTGATCGGAATGGTGTTCCCAAAAATGAATTCAGGTTCTTAAAATACCAGACCACTGAGCAAATTTACATAAGTTTCAATTCCCTGCTTTATTTCTGATAAATAAATATACTCATCGGCTGTGTGAGAACGAGCGGAGTCCCCCGGACCAATTTTTATGGTTGTAAAAGGCATTAATGCCTGGTCGGAAAGGGTTGGAGAACCATAATAGCTTAAATTCAGTTCAATTCCCTTTTTTACTATCGGATGATTTAGGGAAATTCCTGAAGAATTCAATCTGAAGGACCTTGGGTTTACTTCACATTCCACATGCTGTTTTATGATTTCATAAATCTCTTTATTGCTATAGGCGTCAGTGCTTCTCACGTCAACTACAAATTTACATAAGTCCGGAACCACATTATGCTGTTTTCCTGCCTCAATTTGAGTGACTGACATTTTTATTTCACCAAGCGTTTCAGAGGTTCTCGGGAAATTGAAAGTTCGGAACCACTCAATATCTTTCATAGCCTTGTAAATACTGTTTACCCCTTCATTTCTTGCGGCATGCCCAGCCTTTCCGTGAGCTGTACAGTCCATCACCATTAGCCCTTTTTCGGCAATAGCCATTTGACACTGAGTAGGCTCACCCACAATTCCCAGGTCAATTTTCCCAAGCTTTTCCAGAATACTGGCAATTCCATTTTTACCAGAAATTTCTTCTTCAGCAGTAGCTGCAAAAATTAAATTAAATTCATTGTTTTCATCCTTCATAAGTAAGAATGCTCCTAATAGTGCCATTAGAGGTCCTCCCGCATCATTACTGCCCAGGCCGGTTAATTTATCATCTTCAAGCAATGGAAAAAATGGATCTTTTGTCCAGCCGGGATTGGGTTTTACAGTATCATGATGACTATTTAATAAAATAGTTGGTTTGGCATCGTCAAAATGAGGGGAGGTCACCCATACATTATTAAGATGCCTGTTTACCTGAAGGTTTTTTGATTGAAGAAATGATGCAATTAAACTGGCCGTTTCATCTTCTTTCCTGCTCAATGATTTAGTGCTGATTAAGGTTTTTAATAAATCTGTAACTTCAACCCAAATTTTTTCTATTTCCATAATTAATATTTGTAGCCAAATCGCCTAATTCAAGTGCTTTTACCAATAAGAAAAGACAATGTGCGAATTTAGGGATTCTATGGTTAATATATCCTTTTCAGAACCATATAGCCTTCCTTAATTAAAGCAAGGCAAAAAAAAATCCTTTATTCAAAGGGATTGAATAAAGGATTCGTAAAAGAAAGTTCTTCGAAATTATTTGACCTTAACTGTTTTTGGAGCTTCTACTTTTACCTCTTTAACAATCCCTTTTTGTGGCTTTTGTGCTTTCACATCGGATGTGAAAAAAATTAGTACAAAAGGTATGGCAAAGAAAGTTATGATAATATAAGCAAATCCTACCATTCTGTTTCTCAAAGTGGCAGTTCCCAAAGTTTCTGCAAGGAAAATTGGGATATTTCTTATGCTCCTAATTGGAAAAAGTAATAATACACCAATCAGGTTGAAAAACAAGTGACAGAAGGCTACACTTAACGCTGCCTCTGTTTGGGAAAGTGCAGCAATAAGCGCTGTGACAGTAGTGCCTATATTGGCACCCATCAGAAATGGGAAAACCTGTTTTAAGGAGGCTTTATCGGCAGCTACAAGCGGTACAGTAAGTGAAGTGGTAACCGAACTCGACTGAACAGAAGCAGTGATAAGTGCTCCCCATGTTAATGATTTTACCGGATTTCCGAAAATATGTTTTTCTAAAGCTTTTTGGGAGTTTCCAATTAATAATTTCTTAAGAACTGCCGTAAATCCTCTTAAAGAGAAAATTAACCCAACCATGGAGACGGCAAAGATCAAAAGTGCATTCTTTCCTAAGAACGATATAATCCATTTTCCAACTGGTTTTACTGTAACCCCTAGGATACTGAACATCTCCTTACTTTCGAAAGCCTCTGAGTAAAACAGTCCAGCTACATAATGACCCAATCCGGAAAGAAATCCGGTGAAATATTCCAATGGAAAAATAATAGCTACTACAATGAGATTGAAAAAATCATGGACTGTTGCAGCCCCAATAGCTTTCTTGAATTCCTCTTTTTCTGTTACGTGTCCCAGAGCTACAATACTACTGGTTACACTGGTTCCAATGTTGGCCCCCATTATCATGGGTACGGCATTTTCAAGTGTTAGTGAACCGGAGGCTACAATTGCCACAATCATTGAAGTGGAAGTAGAACTACTTTGAATAATTGCTGTGGCTAACAAACCAACAAAAAGACCGATAAATGGATTAGAGGTGATAGAAATAATTTGCTGAGCAACATCTTTTCCCATTAACTTAAAAGAGCCTCCCATAAGGTTGAGTGAAAGCAGAAAAGCGAACAGGATGGCGATTACAAAAAACACTCTTTTTGATATCTCCAGAGTATTTGAATTGTTACTGATTTTTTCCATAATTTTTAGGCATCTGATGTGCCTTTTCTGTACAAATTTTATGGTTAATTTTAAGTCTATTTAACCAAAGTGTAAACATATGCCCATAAAAAACCCTGACCAAGCTTTGAGTTTTTCTTTTTGATGAATTTTATGTTACTGTAATGTTAAATGTGCTTATAACAGGCTATTAAAAGGGTTTTGTGAATGATTTTAAATAAAAAAATAGTGGAAATCCTGTGTTTTTAGGAGCGAAAAATACAGGATTTCAGGAGTTAAAAATTCTTTGGATCAATCAGTAGTCGGACAAAAAAAATGAAGCCTGAACGTACCATTTCAGGAATTATTTATGATTTTTTTTACTGGAAAAAACAGGAATGTATAATTTAATAAAGTTGGCTAATTCTACCTTGCTCAAGGGATTTTACCCCATTTTTTGCACAGGCTTTTACCAGGTGAATTAATCCGGCAAACCTGGAATCTTTTGTTAATCCCTTTTGGTATCGGGCAAAAATTTGTTGGGCAATCACCCCAACTTTAAACGATCCAAAAACATAATAGAAATTGATATTGGAACAATCCGAACGGGTAAGCGAAGAATAATAATCTACCACTTCCTGTCTGTTGAGATTACCAGGTAGCCAGGTGAGATTAAACGGCTTAAGAAAATCAGGATCATTTGGTTCCGACCAATAAGCCAGGGAGGTTCCCAAATCCATCAGTGGATCGCCAACAGTGGCCATTTCCCAATCAAGAATGGCTTCTACCTCATTCAAATTTTTGGGATTAAGCACAAGGTTATCGTACTTAAAATCATTGTGGATAAAAGAAGTATTAGATTTTTCCGGCTGATTAGCCTGCATCCAATCAGCCAATTCATTCATCTGTGGGATGTGATCGGTTTCGGCCTTAAAATACCGGTTTATCCAGCCTTTCACCTGTCTTTCTACATAACCTTGAGGTTTTCCCAATTTTTGTAAGCCTGACTTTTTAACATCGACCTGATGTAAGGAAGCAAGGTTCTGAATGGCCGATTGGGAAACTTTTTTCATTAGTTCGGGATTAAGGTCTATTCCCTTGGGAGCTTTATTTCTTAAGATTATCCCTTTTTTTCTTTCCATCACATAAAATGGACTTCCTAAGATTTTTTCATCCATTGAAAATAAAAGGGGTTTGGGGACTTTGATCCCAACTTTAGACAAGGCATTCAGCACTTTAAATTCCCTTCCCATATCGTGAGCGGATTTTATATTAGCTCCAAAAGGCGGTCTTCTTAATACCCATTCATTTTCTCCATATTTTATCAGATAAGTCAGGTTGGAGAATCCACTTGGAAATTGAGCGATTTCCAGTTTTTCATTAGTTGTTCCTAAAGAATGCTGGAAAAAATTATTAAGTTTTTCTTTATCCAGTTCTTCTCCTTCCCTTATATTTTGAGGTTGATCAATTATTTCGGACATACATGGAATTTTTATCCCTTAAAATCTATTTTTTTATGTGTGCCATCACAAAATGGTTTATTCCCTGAGGCCCCACACCTGCAAAAAGCTGTGGATTTTATTTTCTTTTCTTCCCTACCATCACTGTGTTTTATCAGAATATCCCCTTTTATTAATAATGGTCCGTTTGGAAAAACCTCTATGGAAATGGCCTCCACTTCCGGTTTCTCCTCTTCATTGTTGTACCAGGTAAGGGCCCCTGATGGACATTTATCTACCTGTTGGGAAATTCTTTCAGATGAGGAGCCGTCCATTTTTATCCATGGCCGTTTATTTGGGTTGAAGACATTATATAATCCTTTCCAACAATTTGTGCTGTGGATGCATTTGTGGGGTTCCCAAACCACTGTTATTTCCCCATTAGAATATTCTTTTACTACATCTTTTTTATCGCTCATGAGTAGTTCCTGGTTAAGATTCTATCACTTTTACAAATTAAAAAAAGTAATGGAAAGTGACTAATTATTTGATTGATTTCCATCAGCAAAGCCTTGTATTTCAACAAGTCAGGCCACAATTTTTCAGAAATGAAACAATTCCTTTTCCTATTATGTTTTTCATTCTCGCATTAAATTCCAAACTTGTAGATAATTCCTCCAGATTTTTTTTACTTATTCCCCAACCAAAATGGATTTATTAGCATTTTTAAAATCGCATGAAAATTTAGGCCGAGTGCCTGAAAATCAGTTGCAATGGTTTATTGATCATGCTGAAGAGCATACCTATGAAATGGATGAGATTATTTTTAGACCAGACGATGAAATAGTAGAACTTCAGATTGTTTTAGAAGGGGTGATCAGAATTTACAGAGTACAAAATGGGCAGCAAAGGGATTTTTTCAGGCTGGAAAGAGGAAGTATTTCAGGGGTGTTGCCTTATTCCAGGTTAAAGACTACATCTGCCTATTCTACTGCAGTAGAGAAATCAAGAGTGTTGGGCTTACACAAATCTCTTTTCCAGGAGATGATCCATGAAAATTATGAACTAACAGAGGTGTTTGTACATCAAATGACTTCCCGGGTCAGGAGTTTCACCGTGAGGCAGCAAATGGATGAAAAATTAATTTCGTTGGGAAAACTCTCTGCAGGTTTGGCTCATGAATTAAACAATCCGGCTTCAGCCATTGTGAGAAGTTCTCAGGCTTTAAAAAATCACTTGAAAGTTTTGCCAGAAAATTTTAAAAAAGTGATTAAAATAAAAATGGGGGATGATGAAGTAGACGCTGTAAATCATATTTTGTTTTCAAGAATTAATTCGAAAGAAGGTAGCCAATTGTCTTTAATGGAAAAAACTGAACTGGAAGATGAATTAGAGGATTGGCTGGAGGAACATGGAGTAGAGGAAGCTTATGAATTGACGGAAAATTTAATTGAATTTGGCTTTGAGACAGAAGACTTAGATGAAATTTTAGCGTATGTTCCTGAGCAATATTTTTCACCGATTATAAAATGGATAAATGACAACCTGACGACTGAAAAAATGGTGTTGGAAATTGAAGAAGCATCCAGGAGAATCTCGCATTTGGTAAATTCTGTGAAATCATTTACCTATATGGATAAAGATGCAGATAAACAGGAAATCGACATTACTGAAGGGATTAGAAATACGGTAAATATTTTGGCCCATAAACTAAGGAAAAATAATGTTACTTTTAAGGCAGAATTCCCCCCTGATCTCCCAAAGGTAAAGGCCTATCCCGGAGAGTTGAATCAGGTTTGGACGAATCTTTTTGATAATGCCATAGATGCCATGGAAGCCAGCGGAGGAAGTTTAATAGTAGGCGCTAAAGTGGAGGGAAGATTTATGAAAGTACAAATTACCGACAATGGAACAGGTATTCCGGAAGGCATTTTATCCCAAATTTTTGATCCATTTTTTACTACAAAGGATATGGGTAAAGGTACAGGCCTGGGATTGGATACTGTTCAAAAAATTATTTCGAACCATAACGGTGAAGTAAAGGTGGAATCAAAGCCGGGAAATACGAAATTTTTGGTTTGTCTGCCTATCTAAAAATAAAGAAGCGATAAAAATATAATTCAAAATTACCCAACGATGAAAAAACCGATCATTTTTGCTGTAGATGATGACCCGCAGGTATTACGTGCTGTTGTAAGAGATCTAAAATCCAAATACAGAAAAGAATTTAGAATTATCAGCACCGAATCGGCAAATGAAGCTTTGCAAACTATTATCGAACTAAAGAAAAAAGGAGAGGAAATAGCCCTGTTTTTATCTGACCAGAGAATGCCAGAAATGCTCGGGGTAGATTATTTGGAAAAGGCCAAACCCACTTATCCGGAAGCAAAAAGAATTCTGCTTACTGCATATTCAGATACGGATGCAGCCATAAAAGCCATAAATGATGTCCAGTTGGACTATTATTTAATGAAGCCCTGGGATCCGCCTGAAGAAAAGCTCTTTCCCATTATTGATGACCAATTAGAAGAATGGGAAATTAATTACCGCCCAGACTTTTTAGGTGTGAAGGTTATCGGTTACCAGTATTCACCTAAGTCGCACAAAATTAAAGACTTCCTTTCTGGAAATCTATTCCCTTTCCAATGGTTGGATGTAGAATTAAATCCCAAAGCCAAAGAACTGCTGGACTTGAATGAAGTGGAATTAAAAGAATTACCCGTACTGATTTCGGAGGGTGGGGAAGTCTTAAAGGATCCTACATTAGCTGAAATTGGAGAGAAAATCGGATTGACTACCAATGCCTCATCTGAATTATATGATGTAGTGATCATTGGGGCTGGTCCGGCTGGACTAGCAGCAGCAGTTTACGGAGGTTCAGAAGGATTAAATACGCTTTTAATCGAAAAAAGAGCCCCCGGAGGACAAGCGGGTACAAGTTCCAGAATTGAAAATTACCTGGGTTTTCCTAAAGGACTGAGTGGGGCAGACCTTTCCAGAAGGGCGGTAGCTCAGGCTACTCGTTTTGGAGTAGAGTTTCTATCTCCTCAGGAAGTAAATACCATTGATGTTCAGGATAATTATAAAATTATTCAGTTGGTAAACGGGAAAAAAATTAATACAAAAAGTATAATTATTACAACTGGAGTAGAATACAGAAAGCTTCCGGCTGAAGGAATTGAAAACTTTACAGGAGCAGGTGTTTATTACGGGGCTGCAAGTACGGAAGCTGCTTCCACACAAGATAAGGAAGTTTATATTGTAGGTGGGGGAAATTCGGCAGGACAGGCAGCTGTTTATTTATCCAAATTTGCCAAAAATGTGTACATTCTTGTAAGGAGGGAAAACCTGAATGATACCATGTCTTCCTACCTGATTGACCAGATTGATGGTATTGAGAATATTCATTTGAAAGGGAAAACCATAATTAAAAAAGCAGAAGGGGAAGATCGGTTAACACACCTGATCATTGCCGATGTTGATGGTGAAAATGAAAGGAAGGTTGAAGCTGGTGGATTATTCATATTTATAGGGGCGAAACCCTTTACAGAATGGCTGGATAAGAATGTGTTGAAAGACAACAAAGGATATATTGTTACGGGAAGGGAACTGGTGAACTTTACAGAGTATAAAAAGATATGGAAACAGGATAGAAATCCCTATTTGCTGGAAACATGTACACCTGGAATTTTTGCAGCAGGGGATGTACGCTCAGGAGCCATGAAAAGAGTGGCCTCAGCCGTAGGAGAAGGAGCTATGGCCATTAGTTTTGTACATCAGTATTTGGGGGAAGTTTAGTTTTTAGAAGAATTAAATTCTGAAATAATGGTTGTATGTTTTGTTATTGTTTTTAGTTTTGCTTTTTGATTAATTGATAATCCTTAAAGCTTTCTTAATGAAAAAAACTATTATTTTACCATTTATTTTTCTTTATATATTTTTCACAAGTTGTAATGATGAACTTTGTTTTGAATGTACAAACAATAGTGGGTCACAGAAAAAAAACTTTTGTTTGCCTCGCTCAGATGCTAAAGATTACAAAGAGCAATTAGAAAGTTCTGGGTTTGATTGCTCAAAATTTAAAAGATAAACTAAGGTTATATTTAGGCGAAAAAAAACCTCCCCAATCCAGGGAGGTTTTTTACTTCAAAAATTAATTACCAAAATCGCCTCAAACTTTTTCTAATGCTTCATCTGATTTTGGAGCTCCTGAAAGGATTTCCTCATCAGCGAAATCAGAATATTTTTCAAAGTTTTTATTAAACTTATTGGCTAGAAGATTTGCCATTTTATTGTATTCTGTTTTGTTTTCCCAGGTATTTATTGGTAATAACAGTTCACTAGGAACTCCGGGACATTCTTTTGGCATTTCCACACCAAATACATCATGTTTCACATACTCTACATTCTCCAATTGACCTTCCAACGCTGCTGTAATCATAGCTCTGGTATATTTCAACTTCATTCTGGAGCCCACACCATATGCGCCTCCAGTCCAGCCTGTATTCACTAACCAAACATTTACATCTGTATTTTTCATTTTTTCGCCAAGTATTTTGGCGTATTTGGTTGGGTGAAGTGGTAAGAATGCTGCTCCAAAACATGCTGAGAATGTAGCTTGTGGCTCTGTGATACCCATTTCAGTTCCAGCAACTTTTGCAGTATATCCTGAAATAAAATGGAACATGGCTTGTCCCGGATCTAATTTAGAAATGGGAGGTAGCACGCCATAAGCATCACAAGTCAGGAAGAAAATGTTTTTAGGAACATCTCCAATTGAAGGCTGAGCTGCATTTTTTATATGATCCAGGGGATAAGAAACTCTGGTGTTTTCTGTTACACGGGTATCTTCAAAATTAACGGTTCGGGTATCGTCAAAGAATCTGGTATTTTCCAGAATAGCTCCAAATTTAATGGCATCCCATATTTCTGGTTCTTTTTCCCTGGTAAGGTTGACCACCTTGGCATAACATCCACCTTCGAAGTTGAATATACTGGTATCAGTCCATCCGTGCTCATCGTCACCAATTAATTTTCTATTGGGATCAGCTGAAAGCGTAGTTTTTCCGGTTCCTGAAAGACCGAAGAAAACAGCAGTATCACCTTTTTCGCCTATATTGGCTGAGCAGTGCATAGAAAGTACACCTTTATCTTCAGGCAAGTGGTAATTCATTACAGAGAAAATACCTTTTTTAATTTCTCCAGCATATCCCGATCCACCAACAAGGATGATATTTTTAGTAAGGTTTACCAATGCAAAATTACTGTGCCTGATGCCGAATCGCTTAGGATCAACAATAAATTCAGGCGCATCAATTACAGTAAATTCAGGTTCAAAACTTTCCAGTTCTTCTCTGTTTGGATTGATGAACATATTGAAGCAAAATAAATTTTGCCATGCCTGGGTATTCACAAATCTTACTTTCAATTGATATTTAGGGTCGGCACCTGCATATCCTTCTCTCACATAAAGTTCCTTGTTATAAAGGTACTTTATCATTTCATCATAAATTTCATCAAAGGTTTCCGGGCTAATGGCCTGATTAATTTCTCCCCACCAAACTGTATTTTCCGATTTTTCATCCTTAACCACATACTTGTCTTTCGGAGCCCTTCCTGTGAATGCGCTAGTATCTACCATAACAGCACCTGTGTCTGTCATCATACCTTCGTCTCTTCTCATAATTTCCTCATATAGCTCTGCGGGTGTGTAGTTCCAGTGAACTTTTGCCGATTTAATGCCAATAGAATAGAGGTCTGAAATTTTGGATCTTATACCATCTTGTCTCATGGGTGATAGCTTTTGAAGTTAGAAATAATATAATTTAAAAATATTTAGAGTCATTCGCCAATGAATTCTTAACAAATATAGAAAGAGAGAAACCCGACTAACATGATTTGCATCACCCTTTATTTATGATATTTGTTAGAATAATTGAAGGGTTTAATTTGCGCTTAACAATATATTAATCTAAAAAGCTGTGTGATAGGTAATGAAAATTTGGAGCCTTGAAAAGGGAGAAATAAAAAGGGTTTGTCCAACCTTATTTGGTAGGACAAACCCCGTGATAATGACAATAAATTAAACTTTCGACCTTATTATTTAACCTTTTCTTTAAGGAATCCGGCTGTATGGTTCCCTTCCAGTTTCACCATTTCTTCCGGAGTACCTTCAAAGCAAATGGTTCCTCCTTTATCCCCGCCATCAGGACCGAGATCGATTATCCAGTCTGCCGATTTAATGATTTCCATATTGTGTTCAATTATAATTACAGTATGCCCCTTTTCTACCAGCGCATTTAGAGCAATTAATAATTTATTGATATCATGAAAATGAAGTCCGGTAGTTGGTTCATCGAACACAAAAAGTACTTTATCATCCAGTTTTAAATTCCCTTTTACCAGAAAAGAAGCCAGTTTTACCCGTTGGGCTTCTCCACCACTAAGTGTATTGGAAGATTGACCTAATTTCACATAGCCAAGGCCAACATCCTGAAGTGGTTTTAGTTTCTCGGAAATCTTTTTGTTCCCTTTAAAAAACTCAAGGGCTTCATCAATACTCATTTCAAGGACTTCGGAAATATCCTTATCCTTATATTTTATTTCCAGTATTTCACTTTTAAATCTTTTCCCCTTACAGGACTCGCAGGTTAGGAAGATATCGGCCATGAACTGCATTTCAATTTTTGTGGTGCCTTCTCCCATACATTCCTCACATCTGCCACCATCCACATTAAAGGAAAAAAATGCTGGTTTATACCCTCTCTGCTTGGCCAAAATCTGATCGGAGAAAAGTTGCCTGATGGCATCATAAGCCTTCACATAGGTCACAGGATTGGACCGGGAAGATTTACCAATAGGATTTTGGTCTACAAATTCCATGTGGGTAATTTCTTTTAAATCCCCATCTATTCTATCCACTTTCGAAACCGAATCGTGGTAACCTCCCAAATGTTTGGATAACACTGGAAACAAAATTTGTCTTACCAGAGTAGATTTTCCCGAACCACTTACCCCAGTAATCACCGAGAGCACACCAAGAGGAAACTTTACATTAATATTCTTCAGGTTGTTTTGTCTGCAACCGACAAGTTCTATAAACTTTTTCCATTTTCGTCTTTTGGCTGGAATGGGTATTTCCTCAATTCCGTTCAGATACCGGGCAGTATGGCTCACATTTTTGTTTTCCAATTTGAAAATATCTCCCTGAAAAATAAGATCGCCACCAAAATTCCCTGCATCCGGACCAATGTCAATAATCTGATCTGCCGCTCGCATTACTTCTTCCTCATGTTCTACTACAATTACCGTATTGCCCAGTTTTTTGAGTTCCACCAAAACACTCACCAGGTTTTGAGTATCTCGGGGGTGAAGGCCTATACTGGGTTCATCCAGAATATACATTGAGCCAACAAGCGCACTTCCCAAAGAAGTGGCCAGTTTTATTCTCTGGTATTCTCCTCCGGAAAGGGTAGAAGTAAGCCTGTTCAAAGTGAGATATCCCAACCCTACTTTTTCCAGATATTCCAGTCTGTTTTTAATTTCAGTCAAGATTCTACTGGCAATTTCCTGATCGTGCTTGTCAAGTTTCAAATTCTTGAAGAACAAAGAAATTTCATTGATAGGCAGGAGTACCAAATCAATGATTGATTTGCCTGCAATTTTCACGTAACCTGTATCTTTTCGCAATCGGGTTCCTTTGCAATCGGGGCAGACTGTTCTTCCCCTATATCTCGAAAGCATTACCCGATATTGAATCTTATGTGATTTTGATTCCAGGTATTTGAAGAAAGCATCAATCCCTTCAAAATACTCATTGCCATTCCAAAGCAAATCTTTTTGTTCCTGATCGAGTTCGTAATAGGATCGGTGAATGGGGAAATCGAACCGTATGCCATTGGAAATCAGAGGCTTTAGCCATTTGCTCATGGTTTCACTTCTCCAGGGGGCAATTGCTCCTTCGTAGACTGAAAGATTTTTATCCGGGATTACCAAATCTTCATCAATCCCTAAAATTTTCCCGAATCCTTCACAGGTTTTACAAGCTCCGTAAGGATTGTTGAAAGTGAAAAAATTTACACTTGGTTCTTCAAATGTAATCCCGTCTCTTTCAAATTTATCCGAGAATTTTTTTTCTTCCTTGTCACCGGATTTCGGAATTATTTCAATATTACACTCTCCATGTCCTTCAAAAAATGCAGTTTGTACTGAATCTGCCATTCGGAATAAATTGTCCTCATCATCGTATTTCACTACGTTTCTATCTACAAGGATCTTTATTTGATCCTTCTTTTTGAATTTGTGATTTTCTTCAATTAAATCCTCAATCAAAAAGACCTCTCCCTCAATTACAATCCTGGCAAAACCTTGTTGCATTAATAGTTTCAGTTCATCAAGGGCCGTTCTTTTATCTTTAAGTACTAATGGGGCAAGGATCATCACCCGAGTCCCTTCCTCGAAAGACTGAATATAATTAACTACATCTGAAACACTATCTTTAGTAACCAACTCGCCACTTTCAGGAGAATAGGTTTTCCCCACTCTGGCAAAAAACAATTTCAGATAATCATAAATTTCAGTGGTGGTCCCAACTGTAGACCTTGGATTTTTGGTGGTTACTTTTTGTTCAACTGCTATAGCCGGGCAAATTCCTTTAATATAGTCCACTTCAGGTTTTTCCATTCTACCTAAAAACTGCCTGGCATAAGAACTAAGGCTTTCCACATACATCCGCTGGCCTTCTGCAAATAAAGTATCAAATGCCAAAGAGGATTTCCCTGAGCCGGAAACCCCAGTGATTACCACCAGATTATTTCTGGGAATGGCCACACTGAGGTTTTTCAGGTTGTTTACCTTAGCTCCTTTTACAATTATATAATCCTTAGGATTCAGTTTTTCTAATTCTACAGTTGTTGACATAAAATCTTTTTTCACCATTACACGCTTAAAATCACTTCCGAAAATAAGCTTGTCAAATATAAGCCTGAATGAACGGAAAATGTTTGTTCCTTGAAATTAAATGAATAGCAATTCCAACCAGGAAGTAAATCTTGCTGGAGGAATGAGTAGCCTAAAATGTGTGGAAAAATTATTTTGCAATTTAGGGTTATTGGCTAAGAAATGGAAACAAAATCAAAAATTCCGAAGAGGAGAATTTTAGTTCAAATTTTATCCAATTTTAGCCGCAATAATTAAATCCAGGTTCTTGTAAGGGAGGTGATATTTATTCGCCATATTTTTATTGGTGATCCCTCCTCTGTAGGTATAAACACCATTGGCAAACCATTTATGGGCAAAAATCATTTCATCAATTCCTCCTAATTCACTTAGCTTAATTAGCATTGGAGTGAAAATATTACTAATGGCGGTAGTGGCAGTTCTGGCTACTCTTGAGGCTATATTAGGCACACAATAGTGGATCACATCGTATTTCCTGAAAGTTGGATTTTTATGGTCAGTTACTTCGGAAGTCTCAAAGCAACCACCACGGTCAATAGAAACATCAATTATTACAGAATTTGGTTTCATTTGCCCAACTGTTTCTTCCGTAACCACTACAGGGGCTCTTCCTCCTTCCGCACGAAGTGCCCCGATAGCTACATCCGCCCGCATGAGTGCATCAGTAAGCATGCTGCTGTCTATAGCTGAAGTATAAAGGTTTGGCTGATTCAATTGATCCTTAATCCTTTTGAGGCGATAAATATGATTATCAAATATTTTTACTTCTGCTCCCAGGCCAATGGCTGTTCTTGCCGCATATTCGGCTACAGTTCCGGCACCCAGAATAACTACCTTTGTAGGAGGGACTCCAGTGATTCCACCTAGGATTATGCCCTTACCATTGTTTAGGCAACTCAGGTATTCTGCGGCAATAAGCATTACTGTACTTCCGGCAATTTCACTCATTGCTCTTACAAGAGGCAAACCCCCAACTTTGTCTTCCAACAGATCGTAAGCCAGTGCGGTAATTTCTTTATTTATTAATTGCTGGAAATATTTTTTGGATAACAGGCTCATTTGTAATGCGGAAATCACGGTTTTGCCGGGTTTCATGTAGCCTATCTCTTCATATGTTGGTGGGGCAATTTTCAGAATAATATCCGATTCGAAAACTTCTTTGGAAGAATAAACAATCTTGGCTCCGGCATTACTATATTCTTCATCCGAATGTTTGGAATATTCTCCAGCCTTACTTTCTACACAAACATCAAGGCCATTATTTACCAAAATTTCCACAGCCTCAGGGCGCATGGTAACTCTTTTTTCAGAATGATGTTCCTTGGGTATCCCAATGGTTACCTTTTCTCCTCTTTTCTTTTTTTGTCTCTCTAAAACTTCCTGTGGATGTAGCTGATATAATTCCGCAGCAAGACCGCTTACATCTTCTTTTCTCTGCTTACCCATGTTTGGTTAAATTTATAATCCTTTGATTCTCATTTCCCAATTCCATTGCTATCATCAGGTGATTTTCAGGGATTAATTTTTCAATTTTTGATGGCCATTCTATCAGGCAGATATTACCCGAATAAAAGTACTCTTCACAACCCATTTCCAAAGCCTCAACTTCATTCTTAATTCTGTAAAAATCGAAATGGTAAAATGGATTCCCATTTCCATCTTCATATTCATTTACAAGACCATAAGTCGGACTATTAATCAAATCTTCGGATCCTAACCTTTCCGCTAAATGTTTGATTAAGGTAGTTTTTCCCACTCCCATTTCTCCTTCAAACAACCAAATTTTTTGGTCACTGGAAAATTCTACAATTTTCCCAGCAATGTCATTGAGGTCGGCAAGTGAAGAACTGGTTAAGATCAGGGAATTCATTTAATAAAAAATAGCTGTCAGTACCAAAAAAACATGCAAAAATGTATTTCTTCAAGCAAAAAATGAAATTTAGTAAATGTTCTTTATTTAATTCATAATTAATCTACCTAAATCTGATAAAATTTAACCTGAATGTCAGTAAAAAGAGGTTGGGTTTATCGATTTGTTATACGCAAATGGATTTTTACATATTTAAAATACAAAAAAAATGAGGGAAAAGAAATCAGTGAAAGAGATTGTTATAATATATAACTAAAAAAACCAGCTCAATCAGGAACTGGTTTTGGGGGTTTGAAGAATTATTTCAGTAAATTCCGGGAAATAACTATTTTCTGAATTTCACTGGTGCCTTCCCCAATGGTGCAAAGCTTACTATCCCGATAATATTTTTCAACCGGATAATCTTTGGTAAATCCATAACCTCCAAATATCTGAACGGCTTCATTGGCTACCCAAACTGCCGTTTCTGAGGTGTAATATTTGGCCATGGCTGATTCCTTAGTCACATTTTTCCCCTTATTTTTCAAGTCTGCTGCATTATAGGTTAACAATTTAGCAGCTTCAACTTTGGTTGCCATTTCGGCCAATTTAAAGGAAATGCCCTGAAATGAGGAAATAGGTTTCCCAAACTGGTGTCTTTCTTTTGAATATTCTATGGCATGCTCCAATGCTCCCATGGAAATTCCCAATCCAAGTGCGGCAATGGAAATTCTACCTCCATCCAATACTTTTAGTGATTGTTTGAATCCTTCTCCTACTTTACCAAGGATGTTACTTTTATGGACCATGCAGTTATCAAAAATTAATTCTGTGGTTTCTGATGAGCGCATCCCCAGCTTATCTTCTTTTCTCCCAGAATAAAAACCGTTTGTACCTTTTTCAATTACAAAAGCGGTGGCATTATTTGATGTACCTGGCTCACCTGTTCTGGCAATCACTACAGCTAAATTCCCACTTTTTCCATGAGTTATAAAATTTTTGGCACCATTTAGTACCCAGTAATCTCCATCCTCCTTGGCAATTGTTTTCATGTTTCCTGCATCAGAACCTGTATTTGGTTCGGTAAGTCCCCAGGCTCCAATCCACTCCCCTGAGGCCAGTTTTGGCAGCCAGTTTTGTTTTTGCTCTTCACTGCCAAATTGTAGAATATGGCCGGTACACAGTGAGTTATGGGCTGCCATCGATAAGGCAATTCCCGGATCAAATTTGGCAAGTTCTGCAATAGCTGTTACATATTCATGATAGGAGAAACCAGATCCTCCATATGTTTCAGGTACTAAAACACCTAGTAGTCCGAGTTTTCCTAATTCTTTAAAAACACTTACCGGGAAAATTTGTTGATCATCCCACTCCTTCCTGTATGGTTCAATATGGACCTCGGCAAATCCCCTCACCATCTGGACAATCATTTCATTTGTTTCTTTTTCAATTGTGTGCATGTTGTATTATGTCGTTTTGGTTTTTTTTAATGGTAAAAGTTAAGTGATTAAATTGAGATTTTTATCATGATATTTAATTCCTTTCACAAAGATTTTTGCTTTGATCTTGTTTCAGGTTATTTTTCAAATCACTCTAAAAGAGGAACATGATAATTTTTGCATAAATGGCTCACCCCTAATAATTTAATAACTGGAATCCATGATAGAAATGTTTCAGAAAATTATTTAAATCTTGTTAAAAGTTCTATCCTGTTAGAAAAATGCATTTTAGTCTTTAAGGATCAATATTTTCGTCCTTTCCAGATCACTTTTGTTGGAACAATGAAAAATATTAGAGAAGCAACAGAAATGAGCAGGTTATAAATTTCAAAACAAGCCAAGGCAAAGAAATTTATTTTTAGTTTAAGGAATTTGAAATTTTGATAAATAATAATCCACTGGGAAAACATTTTTGTGATTAAAAGGAAGAATGCTATTTCCGGGAAGAAAAAGAATGATAAAATGAAGATAGGAAAAAATAGTAATTGAAGAATTAAAGGAAAGGTAATAAACCATGGGAGTTTGATGGCTCCTTTGGCCCATCTTTTTCTTTGAAGAAGGAGCTGAGAAAAAGATGTGGCGGGTAAAGAAAATGCTAATATTTCATGGGATTTGATTTGTTTAAAACCCCATCCCTTTTTTACAATTTGGTGGAAAATCTCAAAGTCTTCAGTAATGGAGAATGGGATGCTTTCATATCCACCAATATCCTGATAAGCCTTTCTTGAAATTAGCATATTGTTGCCTAAAGTGGTGACTGGAATTTTCAAATCAGTGGCAAGCTTAATGAGAGAAAGTGCAAGTATCCATTCGTAAGCCTGGAAATAATCAAAAAAACGATTTGCTTTAATTGTGGTAAACCCGGTGATGATTCCGATTGTTGGAGAATATTTATTGACGAATTCATTCATCCAGGAATTTCCCAATACAATGTCTGCATCTGTAAAACATAATAGTTCTCCTTTAGCATGGTTGGCTATTTGTGCCAGAACGTTGGCTTTACCCATTTGCCCTTCGAGTTGGGAGTTAATATTAACCAGAAAAAAATTAGGTTTATTTTGGATAAAGTTATTTACAATGGTTTCAGTATTGTCTTCTGATTGGTCATTGCCAATAATTACCTCAAAAAGATCTGCAGGATAGTTTTGTCTAAAAAGGCTTTCAAGGCAGGCTAGAATGCAATTTTCTTCATTTCTTACTGCTATTAAAACACTAATTTTGAGCAGGTTTTTATTTTCAATGACATCCAATTTTTTCTTCAAATAGAAATATTTATTCTTTATTGTAAATTTGCGGCTTGGAATTTAGCAAAGTGGGAGTAAAAGCAGGCTTTAATCCTAAAAAATTGATAAGGATTAATGCGATAGTAATTTTAATACTCCAGTATTATTAAATTGCCGGGACTAAAATGGAGACAATTTACGAATATAAAAAACTTGAAGATTTCTGTAGGGAAGTTTTCATCAAAATGGGCTGCAGCTCAGAGGATGCTGCTTTAGCATCCGATGTTTTAATCAGTGCGGACTTGAGGGGAGTTGATTCCCACGGTGTGGCCCGGTTAATAGGATATGTCAGGTTATGGGAAAAAGACAGAATAAATCCCTCCCCAAAAATTAAGGTGGTGCACGAAACTCCAAGTACAGCCACAGTTGATGGAGATGCTGGCTTAGGTTTGGTAGTTGCTCCAAAAGTAATGAAACTAGTGATGGAGAAGGCGGAAAAGGTAGGTTCAGGTTGGATTTCCGTAAAAAATTCCAATCATTTCGGTATAGCCGGATATCATGCTATGAAGGCTCTTTCTAAAGATATGATTGGAATGGCTATGACAAATGCAAGCCCATTAGTAGCGCCTACTTTTTCTAAAGAAAGGCTTTTAGGAACTAACCCTATTGCTGTGGCTATTCCAACTGGAAAGCAGCCTCCATTTGTAGCGGATTTTGCCACTACTACTGCTGCCAATGGGAAACTCGAAATCTTACAACGAAAAAAAGCAGAAACGCCAACTGGCTGGGTGCAGGATAAAGATGGCCAGCAAAGTACAGACCCGTATGCAGTAAAAAATGGTGGGGCATTATTACCATTAGGAAGTGATAGAGATAGGGGAAGTCATAAGGGTTATTGTTTAGGTTCTATTGTGGATATTTTTTCAGCTGTATTTTCCGGAGCCGGGTACGGACCATGGGCACCACCATTTGTAAGCTTTTTGCCTTTACCTGAAGATCCTGTTGGGGAAGGGCTTGGGCATTTTCTGGGTGCCATGCGGATAGATGGTTTCAGACCTTCAAATGAATTTAAATTCCACATGGATAACTGGATAGAAAGATTTAGAAGGGCCACTCCAGTAGAAGGAAAGGACAGGGTGCAAATTCCAGGGGATCAGGAAAGAGAAATGGAAGAAATTCGGAAAGACAATGGAATTCCCTTACTTCAACCTGTGGAAGAAGATCTTAAATCGCTGGCAAAGAAATTTAATCTGAAATTTTAGTGAAAAATGGACTGAACTTCAGTTTGCTCCATTTTTAGTTGCTTGGTGGGAAATTATTAAGCATTTTACAATAAATAAATTAGATAGTATTTTACAAAATTTAAAATTAGGGAGAAATGAAAGCATATATGTTTCCAGGGCAAGGCGCTCAATTTGTGGGTATGGGTAGAGAATTATATAAAACATCATCAAAAGCAAAAAAATTATTTGATCAGGCAAATGATATATTAGGGTTTTCTATCACCGATACAATGTTTGAGGGTACAGTTGAGGACCTAAAACAAACTAAAGTAACTCAACCTGCCGTTTTTCTTCATTCTGTAATTGTAGCATTAACCTCAGAAAATTTTTCCCCTGATTTAGTAGCCGGGCATTCCTTAGGAGAGTTTTCTGCACTTGTGGCCAATAAGGCTTTGAGTTTTGAAGACGGACTTAAATTAGTATCTCAAAGGGCTACAGCTATGCAAAAAGCCTGTGAACTCAATCCTTCTACAATGGCTGCCATTCTAGGTTTAGAGGACGAAGTTGTAGAAAAAATTTGTGCCGAAATTGATGAAGTTGTAGTTCCTGCAAACTACAATTGTCCTGGCCAGCTGGTGATAAGTGGATCAATTGAAGGTATTGACAAGGCTTGCGAAAAACTAAAGGAGGCAGGTGCAAAAAGAGCAATGGTTTTAGCCGTAGGAGGAGCTTTCCATTCTCCTTTAATGGAGCCTGCCAGAGAGGAACTAGCTGTGGCTATTGCCAATACTCAATTTAGTAAGCCCTCATGCCCAATTATTCAGAATGTGGATGCTGAAAGTTATGAGGACCCTGAAAAAATAAAGGCAAATCTCATCGCACAACTGACTTCACCTGTAAGATGGACGCAATCTGTGCAAAAAATGATTTCTTTAGGAGCTGATAAATTTATTGAATGTGGTCCGGGAAAAGTATTACAGGGACTTGCAAAAAAAATTGACAGAAGTGTAGAAGTGGCAAGTGCTTAAGCTCCAGTGCCAATATTCCCGAGAAATAGTAATCTCTCTATCAGTCTTTTATAGCAGAATAAAACCCTATTAATTTTGAATTACTGCTTAACATCAAAATTTCGGGTTGAATTTTGATGTTTCTAAGATATTTAATAAAACTCAAAGAGGCTTTTCAAATACTGAAAAGCCTCAATCATTTATTGCGGTATTTATTTTTTTATGCCATGGAAAGCATTTGATGACCAGAATCATGGAAAGTTTCCAGAACGGTTTCGAGGGAGCTATTATACACAGGCTTTTTTAAACAATAGTCAACACCATTTTCCATCATCCCTATTCTTTCTGCTTCAAGAGTTGATGAAGAAACTCCGATTACTTTCACCTTTCCCTGTCCGTTTTTCTCTAGTTGTATCAATTTTTCCTTAATTTCTTTCCCATCGGAAATAGAAATACTACTATTGATAAAGAGAATTGAATATTTATTTTCAGCTAGTTTTTTAATTACTTCTTTGGCGCTGGATACAATTTCGGCATGCCATCCTTTTCTTTCCAGGAGTAATTTGAAGTACGCACCGTCAATAGCTTTTGGCTCCGCAATAAGGGCTAATTTGTTTCTTCCCATTAGATTAAATTTAAATTTTGAGAAATTGTTGGCGATTAATTAATGGTAGTGGAAACAAGATTTTGAATCCTGTTTTTTTAATATAAACGTAGGATTGATTTGGTAATAATCACTAACGGGAATACTTTGAAGGAGTTATCATTACTGATAATAATTTCAATGGCCTGGATGTAAGGTTTTTGTGGGATGAAGATTTTTTTTTCATTAAGCCCAAAAAAAAGAAATTTTCCAATTACTGGATACCTAAAAATGCAAGAGTAAAAATGATATGGTTGTTCAAAATTAATTGAGATAAACGCCATATCTTTCATTATTTTCTAATTCAACGGTTACATGTTCGTTTACCGTAGTTGATAAAGAGTATCCTACAAAATCTGCTGATATTGGAAACAACCGGAAGGCTCTGTCAATAATAACTGCTACCTGAAGCTTTTTGAGCTCTGTGTGAAGAAATGGATTTAAACTATAAGCTAAAGTTCTTCCGGTATTCAATACATCATCAGCCACAATTACGGTTTTGCCTTTTAGTTTAGCAGGATCACAATCCAATTCCACATTGCTTTGTTGGGGAAGCCCCTTATTTAGCTGTACTTTCACTAAAAGTACTTTAATAGGGGAAATTCTCTCAACTTCTTGTTTTAAAATATCGGCAAAAATGTAACCTGTATCGTAAATACCGGCTATTATAATCTCTTTCTCTTCAAAATTGTGTTCGTAAATTTCAAACGCAATTCTTTTGATTTTCCTTAGTGTTTCTTCTTTGTTTAAAATCCTGTTTTGAATATTCTGCATTTTAATCTATAACATTTTTACCCACCAGGAAACTCTTGAAGTGGGTAGATATTCGGTTTTATAATTTATTGAAAATCAAATGGTTAATTTGTTTTGTTTTCAATAGTTTATTTCCAGATGCTTTCAATCCCGAAATTAAGCATTATTAATCAAAACAGGTGATAAGAAGGAGTAAGAAATTTGGGTAAATAAAAGTAATTTTTTAATTACCCAGTTTTCTGAATATTGAGTAAGAATAGAAAAAGTCTGCTTAAAGTTTATGGTTTTCAGGGGTATTTACATGTCCTTTTTCATACTGCATGATAATAAATGTTGCCAGGAAACCAGAGGCCATTCCTTCCACTTCAATAGTAACCATAATTGAGAAAGGATCAAGGAAACTTCCTAAAGGAACATTTTCTTTTATCCATAACATAAACTCTATGTCTATAAATGCCAGATAGAAAAAGATAAATATGGCAAAGGTAGTAACTCCAATGGCTGAAGTAATTACACCTACCCTCAGGCCTTCAAAATAGCCAAAAGTATCTGGATTGCGCTTTAGAGATTGATGAATGGAAAGCCCTACTCCACCTATAATAATGAAGAAATTCAATACTCTCAGTTCAACAACATCATGCAATCCTATTAACTTCATGAATAGGAAATAAAAAATAAAACCAGCTGCCATTAAGAGGCCGTACTTTCTGATAATTGGATTTTTCATGTTTCAATACCTTTTAATTAAAAAATTATGAGGAAGTAGGTAGGTTAGTTTAGGATTTTAACAAGAAATCATTACCTTTAATCGGCTGTGAGTAGGGACAAAAAATGAGGCGGATTTAATGGTGAAATTATTCCATTGAGTTTTATCCTTCCCCAAATATTTGCTTCTAAAACACGGATAGTGCTAAATAGTTTTTTGAAATTATGAAAGTAGCCGGTAGGCGAACATTATAGGTAATAATCCGAGTTTTGATATATTTAATCGGGTACCAGGTTATTTTGGTTGATATTTTTAATTATCTTCATAAAAGCTTTTGTAATTACAAACTTAATTTAGTGATTAAGAGAACAAAACACAAGATGATAACTAACTGATTGAAATTTAACTTTCACAATGGCGAAATCGAAATTAAAGAGCAAGACACGAAAAAGAGAGATAAAGAAAAAGCAGATCAGCCAATCCTTATTAGTTGAAGTGGCGTGGGAAGTATGTAACCAGGTAGGTGGAATTTATACCGTAATCCGGTCAAAAGTTCCAAGCATGGTAAATGTATGGGGGGAAAAATACTGTTTGGTAGGACCCTATGTACATAGTTCCGTTGCTATTGAATTTGAGCCAATTGAAAACCACCATGATCCTTTTTGCATAGCAACCAATAAGTTAAGGGAGCAAGGTTTTGAGGCTTATTATGGAAGATGGCTGGTAACAGGGAGGCCAAAAGTTGTGCTTTTAAATCCTTACAGTATTATGGACAAACTGGGGGAAATTAAGTATGACCTTTGGGAAAACCATGGAATTGAAACTCCCGATGGAGATTTTTTATTGAATGATATCGTGGCTTTTGGGTATTTGGTAAAACTGTTTTTTGCCGCCCTTTCCAATCCTGAGGTAACACAAAAGCAAATTATAGGACATTTCCATGAATGGATGGCGGGCACTCCTATTCCTTCTATTCGTAGAGAGAAGATCAATGTCACCACGGTTTTTACCACTCATGCAACCATGTTGGGCAGGTTCCTGGCTATGAATGATCCTTTGTATTATGATTACATCTCATTCTATGACTGGGCCAAAGAAGCTAAACATTTCAATATTGAGCCTCAGGTAAAAATAGAAAGAGCTGCTGCACATGGTTCACATGTTTTTACTACAGTGAGTGAAGTAACCGCCAATGAATGCCTGCACCTCCTTGGTAGAAATCCTGACGTAATTTTGCCAAATGGGCTGAATATTGAGCGCTTTGCAGTTTTACATGAAGTTCAGAATTTACATCAGTCCTATAAAGAACAAATTCACGAATTTGTAATGGGTCATTTTTTCCAGAGCTATCCTTTTGATCTGGATAATACACTATACTTTTTTACTTCAGGAAGATATGAGTATAAAAATAAGGGATTCGATCTCACCCTTGAGGCACTGGCAAGGCTGAACTGGAAAATGAAAGAAGCAGACATTGACACCACTGTGGTGATGTTTTTTATTACCAAACAACCTTTCCATAGCATTAATCCTGAGGCATTGCAGTCAAGGGCCATGATGAAAAAAATCAGGGATACTTGTGAAGCTATTGAAAAACAAGTGGGTGATAAATTGTTTTATGCCGCTGCAGTAAACCCGGAAAACAGGCTACCTTCTTTAAATGATTTTGTAGATGATTACTGGAAACTACGTCTTAGGAGGACCTTACAGGCCTGGAAAACCTCAAAATTACCTTTGGTGGTCACCCATAACCTGATTAATGAAAATGATGAAATTATTAGCTTTATAAGACATGCGAATCTTATAAACAATTATGAAGATAAAGTAAAGCTGGTTTACCACCCCGATTTTATTTCGAATACGAATCCACTATTTGGAATTGATTACGATGAATTTGTGAGGGGATGCCATCTTGGAGTATTCCCGAGTTATTATGAGCCATGGGGTTATACTCCACTTGAATGTATAGCCAGGGGTGTTCCGGCCCTTACCAGTGATTTGTCTGGTTTTGGAGATTATGTGTTGAAAAATATTGAGGATGCAGAGAAAAATGGGGTACAGGTAATAAGCAGGAGGTTTAGAGATTATGATGAATCTGCAAACCAATTGGCTGACCTGATGTTTAAATTTGTGACTTCTTCCCGGGGAGATAGGATTCTCCAGAGAAACAGGGTACAGCGATCTGCTGAAACTTTTGACTGGGAAAATTTATCTACCTATTATGATAAAGCTTATGCACTTGCAATAGAAAGACAATATGGAAAAAAGGAGGAGAAAAAAGCAGTAGATTAATCTTAAAAAACTGTGAGTGTGAACAAGGCTCATTAAATTCCTCCTGGAAATTTATTTTCCGGGAGGAATTTTTTTATGCTCACTGAAAATTTTACCTGGGCATTTCAGGAAATAAAGTCATGGGCTAAGGCATGGTCTTTTGCGAGTTGCAGATCCTTCAGTAACAAGAAGTAAATGTTTTTTTTGGCTAATTTTTTAGAGATATTATTTACTATTAATCTTCTGCCATGTGAACCAACATCCCTGATATAAATGGCCAATACCCTTTCAGGATGATTTATAGCAATCTGGCTATAAATCTCAGCATCTTTTTGTCCACTGTCCCCAATAAAAATAAATTTCAGGTGTGGGTAAGTAGCCATAATTATTCTTATACTCTCTTTTTTGTGTCCATGTTTTTTTATTCCAGGTTTCCAGACCTTAAAAAAATCTTTATTTATTTTATTTAAAAAGAAGACTCCTTTTGGAAAGCCCTGAATTTTACAAAAACTTACCAGGAGATTATATAAATTCCATTGGCTACTGGAGACAAAAAAAAATGGATTTAGGATAGCGCTTTTCTTTCCGGATTGAAGGCTGTTATAAAATTCTGCTGTCCCTTTAAAAGATTTTCTGGACAAAATGTCCTTCCAAAACATTTGGCGGAGCTTTAGAAGGGTACTGGTAGAATAGGAAATGAGGAAGGTATCATCAATATCCGATATTATCCCGTATTCACATTTGGTATTGGGAATAAGCACCTCTTCTTCATAAACCTGCTCTCTGGCCTTTGGATAAATATCTACAAGGAAACTGAGATAAACTTTTTGCCAGTTTTCATGAGTTACAGGAAGCTCAGGGTTTTTAATGGTTAATTCAAAAAAACCACTTCTTCCTGAGATTACTTTATATTTTTTTTCTAAAAAACTAATTTGAATTTCAACTCCCGATACTCCCTTTACACTCAAACTTTCCAGCATAGTCAGGAAGTTTTTTATAGGATTTATCCGTTGCTTTTCTTTTCGAGAGTTAAATGATTTCACCACTCTTCCTCGTACAAATACCTCCTCCTCGTTTCCAAAACCCCGATAGACCTGAATAAATGGTTGGCCAAATTGGCTTTTTAATTTTTTGACTAAAAACATATTTAGTGCATAATTTGGTCAGGTTGAATATTTCCCCGGGAATTGTTCCTGTCTGTAATCCAAAATGGCATTAAATAAAAAATTGCTGTTTTGCCTCAGATATTATTTTAAACAAATTGATTTGGTATGGATAGTCAGTAGGTTAATCGCCCTGCCTTACTCTCGAATTTCATTCTAATCGCAAAATGAGATTAGCAGGGTTTCTGACACAACCAAATTATAGCATATGAAATACCATTAATTGGCTCATTCCCATATGGTTAAATTATAAAAGAGTTAAAAAGTCGAAGCACTAGTCCTTTTTCAGCTTAACTGTTTGATTCCTTAAGTAAAAATCTGCGATCACCAGGGCTGCCATTGCTTCTACAATTGGTACAGCTCTTGGGACTACACATGGATCATGACGTCCTTTTCCCGAAACCACCGAAGAATTTCCTTCAATATCAATACTTTCCTGATCTTTCATAATAGTAGCAACCGGCTTAAATGCTACTTTGAAATAGATGTCTTCACCGTTAGAAATTCCACCCTGAACTCCGCCCGAATGGTTGGTTTTAGTTTTTACTTTACCATCCTTCGAAGTATAAAATAAATCATTATGTTCTGAACCCTTCATTTTTATGCCCTGAAATCCACTGCCATATTCGAAGCCTTTTACTGCATTAATTCCCAACATAGCCTTCCCAAGTTCTGCATGAAGCTTATCAAAAACGGGTTCTCCGAGCCCTACGGGAACATTTTTTATCACACAACTGACAATCCCACCAATAGTATCCCGGCTTTTTCTAATATCGTCAATCACCTCTACCATTTGCTCAGCTTTTTCAGGGTCGGGGCACCTTACTATATTATTTTCAATCTCTGAAAAATCCAGGTTGGAATAATCATCATCCACAATAATATCAGCTACCTGAGATACATAGGCGGTTACTTCTATACCTAAATGAGTCAAAAATGATTTGGCCAGTGCCCCTGCGGCTACTCTTGCCAGGGTTTCTCTCGCAGAACTTCTCCCTCCTCCACGGTAGTCTCTTAAACCATATTTTTCCTGATAAGTAAAATCGGCATGAGAAGGCCTGTATTTATCTTTAATATGGGAGTAATCCTTACTTTTTTGGTCCTGATTGAATACTACCATCATTATTGGGGTTCCGGTAGTTTTTCCTTCAAAAACGCCTGAAAGAATTTCTACTTTGTCCTCCTCTTTTCTTTGAGTGGTGATTTTGGACTGTCCAGGTTTTCTTCTGGCTAACTCTTTTTGGATAAATTCCTCATCCACTTCTAAACCTGCCGGGCATCCATCTACAATTACACCTACCCCTTTTCCATGAGATTCCCCAAATGTCGTTATTTTAAATATTCTTCCGTATGAATTCATTGCTATATCCTAAAACTTTTTCAAATTAACAGATTGATAATGAACTAAATCAGAACTAAAATTGTCTTGATAAAGTCTTTATCCGGAAAGACCAAATTAAGGTATTAATCTGATTACAAATCCTTATTTTAATATCTGCAAAATTACTAGTATAATCCTAATCTTTTAGAATCGAAGCGGATAAAAAATAATTTCAGCACATTCAAAATGAAAATAATATTTTACAATCAAAGTATTATGGTTGGATGGCTTGAAATGGCAGTGTTTTATTTGTTGAATTTTGGTTTTATTAGATGAAGTAATTGTTGTTTAGTTTTTCTGATATTTTAATTGATAAGAGGGAAAATGGTTTGGCTGAATTTTTTTTTAAGAATCCAGTTATAATTTCTTAAAAAAATGATTTTTCTCATGTAATTGGTAACCTTAAAATAATTAATTTTGAAATTAAAATAATTCTAAATTAAGAAATAAACACATAAAAGGCTTACAATCAAAGGTCTTAAGCAATACTTTTGCAAAAGTTAACCTCAGAGTGGATTATGCAATCACAATTCAAAGCAGTATCAATTTCGTACAAAAATGCTCCTTTAAGTATAAGAGAAAAAATTTCAATTACTGAAGGAGAAACCCAATCTATTTTAATCAAATTAAAAGAGGTATTGGATATACCTGAGGCTTTGGTATTGTCAACTTGTAATCGAACCGAGATTTACTATTCCCATCCTGAGGATCAATCTGAAGCAATTATTCGATTAGTGTTGGCCGAAAAAGCCCTTACTGATCAGTTCTCCACAATATCTGCTTATTTTCAAGTCCTTAATGCACAAGAGAAGGCAGTTGAACATTTATATTTCGTATCGATGGGGTTGGAATCTCAGGTAGTTGGTGATTTGCAAATAAGTAATCAGGTGAAAAGAGCTTATCAACAATCTGCTGATATGGAAATGGCCGGTCCATTTTTACATAGATTGATGCACACCATTTTCTTTACCAATAAACGAGTAGTTCAGGAAACCGCATTTAGAGATGGAGCTGCCTCTGTATCTTATGCAGCTGTGGAACTCGTAGAAGAACTTACTTTTGATAAAGTTAATCCTAAAGTTTTGGTGGTTGGTGTTGGAGAGATTGGGACAGATGTAGTGCGAAATTTGGTGGATTCCGAAATTTTGGATATCACCATTACGAACAGGACATTTGAAAAAGCTGAAAAGCTTGCTGTAGAATGTGGTTTTAAAGTAGCCGATTTTAATAGCATTTGGGATGAAGTACAGCAAGCTGATGTGATTATTAGCTCTGTGGCAGATAAAACGCCATTCTTTAGTGCAGAAAAAATAAGTGAATTAGATATTGATTCTTATAAAATATTTATTGACTTATCTGTTCCAAGGAGTATTGATAAATATGCGGAAAGTATTCCCGGAGTAATTGTCCATAACGTGGATGACATCAACAACAGGGCTACTCAGGCCCTTGAAAAAAGAAAGGCCTCTATACCCGCAGTTAAAGCCATAATACACGAATCTATCCTTGAGTTTTCGAATTGGTCCAGGGAAATGGTTTTTTCTCCTACTATTCAGAAGCTCAAAAATGCACTGGAGCAAATCAGACAGGATGAGCTTTCCAAGTACATGAAACAAATGGATGAGAAGGAATATAAAAAGGTAGAAAAAATAACCATGAGTATGATGAACAAAATCATCAAACTTCCTGTCCTTCAATTAAAAGCAGCTTGCAAAAGAGGAGAAGCTGAAACATTGGTAGATGTGCTCAATGATCTTTTTAACCTGGAAGCTCAAAGGGAAACCAAATAAAATTCATTATATAAATTTCCTTTTTCAGTTTCTATGGAAAACATCCTTATCTCTGAGTTTAGCTATATTTTACTATTCATTGTTGGGGCGATTGTTTTTATTGCAGGAGGCTTAATAACAGCCTGGATTATTCGTCCAAGCCGGCCTAATGACGAGAAGAAAACCTCTTATGAGTGTGGGGAAGATCCGGTGGGGAATGCCTGGGGGCAATTCAACATCCGGTTTTATATTGTTGCCCTAATTTTTATCCTTTTTGATGTGGAAATCATTTTTTTATTTCCCTGGGCTACTGTTTTTGGGCAGCAAACCTTAGTAGAAACTACTTCTGGAGTTTGGGGATGGTTTGCCATTACAGAAATGTCCATATTTATATTTATTCTTACCTTAGGGTTGGTATATGCCTGGAAAAAAGGGTATCTTGACTGGGTAAAACCTTTGCCAAAGACTGAGGATTTTAACTCAAAAGTCCCTTATTCCCTTTATGAAAAAGTAAACCAAAAATACACGGTACCTTCCAGTAAACCAGAGTAATTGATTCGATTATTTATTTTTTGGCAAGCCTTATAATTTCAATTTCCTCAGCATTACAATAACCTGAATTGATCATAAATTCTTCTATCCAGTCTAATACTCCTGGATCTATACCAAAGCTTTTGTAATTATGGATATTTGAAATAATCATTGTTTTATCCTCTTCCATATTTTTGCTGTAGCCAAGCCATTTTGGGGTGTAATACTGTATGGAAAACCGTAAAAACCTGATTTCAATATCACTTGGGGAAAGTATAACTGCTTCATTAAGCATTTCCATAGAATTACCGAGGTATTTCAATTTTGTTATTGGATTGAAGCATGATTTTGCTTCCAAAGCTTTTGCACTGCCTCTATAGGCCAGTATGGTAGGAGAGTCCGATTTTTCCTGTTCAATTAATTCTACCAGCTCTCCAATTTTATCCTCCTGTTGGACTGCTTCATTAAATAGAATTCTAATGTTGTGAAGGGAACTTTCCTGAGAAAATGCGCTAATTGATAAAAAGGAAAATAAAAAAAGTAGTGTAATAGTACTCTTAGCCCATATTGCAGGATTTGAAATATGGAAAAGCTTATTTTCAGCAAGAAATCTTTTTACCCCCACAGTATTGCTATTCAATCATTTGTGTAATTCTTTTGTTTGGAGCATACTCCACTAATCTAATTTAACAAAAGAAAATCGAAATAAATCCAAAATGGCAGAAACTGTAGGGATACCACTTATAAATCGAGCTGAGAAATTTTATCAAAAAACTGCTTTGGTCTCGGACAATACCGCTTTTTCCTTTGAAGAATTATTAAATTATTCAAAAAATGCAGCTTGTTTTCTGCTTAACGGGGAAGCTGATTTGAATGAAAAAAGAGTAGCCTTTATGGTAGATCCAGGTGCTGAATACGTTTTTATTCAATGGGCAATTTGGAGAGCTGGAGGTATTGCAGTTCCGCTTTGTAATACACATCCATTACCGGCCATTTCTCATGTAATCGAAGATTCCGGAGCCGAGCTTATAATTACTTCCCAAAAATACATTTCTTCACTTTCCCAGTTTTCAACTCAGGGCGTTCAGCTTATTTTGGCTGAAAATTTATTAAAAGGAAAAATAAAGGGAATACTGCCAGATGTGGCTGTTGAGAGGAGAGCCATGATCATTTATACCAGTGGAACCACAAGTAAACCCAAGGGTGTAGTTTCTACTCATGAAATAATTCAAAATCAAATAGAATGTCTGGTAGATGCCTGGAAATGGAGGGAAAGTGATTATATTTTAAATGTTTTACCATTACATCATTTACATGGGATTTTAAATATTTTGTGTTGTGCACTTTGGGCTGGAGCTACATGTGAATTTCTCCCGAAATTTAGCGCAAAGGAGGTTTGGGACAAATTTATGAAAGGAAATATCAATCTCTTCATGGCAGTACCCACTATTTATTCAAAATTAATCAGGGAATATGAGGATTATCCGGAGAAAAAACAAAAGGAATTAAAAAGGATATTGGAAAAGTTCCGGTTAATGGTTTCTGGTTCTGCAGCTTTGCCTGTGCCTGTCTTGGAAAAATGGAAAAATATTTCCGGTCATTTTCTTTTGGAGCGATATGGAATGACTGAAATAGGAATGGCCCTTTCCAATCCCTATGAGGGAGAACGAAAAGCCGGGTTTGTGGGATGTCCATTGCCAAATGTGGACCTAAAACTGGTTGATGAAAATGGGAACAAGACAAATGAGGGGGAAATTTATATTAAAGGACCAATGGTTTTTAAGGAGTATTGGAATAATAATACAGCCACTCAGGAAGCCTTTAAAGAGGGGTGGTTTCAAACGGGCGACAGGGCTACAATTGTGGAAGGGTATTATAAAATACTTGGGAGGAATTCGGTAGATATCATAAAATCTGGTGGATATAAAATTTCTGCATTGGAGATTGAGGAAGTATTATTGAGCCATAATAAAATTAAAGAATGTGGGGTAATTGGTATTGAAGATGAAGAGTGGGGAGAGAAAATATATGCGGCTCTAGTTTGCAATGGAAGCAAATTTCCGGAGCCAGAAAAATTAAAAAAATGGCTGAGAAATTACTTGCCAGCCTATAAAATTCCTGCAGGATTTATAGAAATAGATAAAATGCCTAGAAATGTTATGGGAAAAATTACAAAGAATAAATTGAGGGAAATAATATTAAAGAGAAAGCTGTAAAAACCAATAAATTAATTGTATAGCTATTTTTTTCCAAAGGTCTTCTTGCAAATTTGTAATATTTTGCTTAATTTAATAAGCGCTGGAAATTTTTTTAATTCCAGTATTGCCTTCAGAAACCCACTCTATCAAGTAAAATATGTTAATGAATTAAATTGTTAAGACCATGAATTTTACACCCAGAAAAGAAGATTCCGCTACTGCGAAGAAAGGTTACCAATTCGAATCCATTGAAAAATATATGGATAAAAATGAGGTAACCTTATCAGATTCCATGACTATTATGGATGCTTGTGAGCTCATAATTAAGCATAAACTTACCGGTTCTCCTGTATTGGATAAGGATAGGAAAATTGTTGGTATGCTTACAGAAAAAGATTGCCTGAGACTTGTGCTGGAAAGTTCCTATAATAATATGCCTGTTCAGCATAAAAAAGTATCTGAGTATATGTCTACAAATGTAAAAACAGTGAGCACTGAAAACGATTTGTTGGATGTAGCCAATGCATTTTTAAATTCGCACTTTAGAAAATTTCCTGTAGTACATAATGGAAAACTTGTCGGTCAGGTGAGTAGAAGAGATATATTGAGGGCTGCAATGGATATGAAGAAAACTACCTGGTAGGAAATAGATTTCAGGTTTGTTTTTGGTTAAAATAACTGGTTGAATGTTGGGCAAGGCAAATCCCATTTCAACCATTTTTATTTTCTGTCAACATAGAATTTACAGGAGCGGTATTCCTACCAAGGCAAAATTTGATTATATTGGTATTATCAACAAAATTAAAGTAAATGGGTCCGGAAATAATGGTAATTGTAATTGTGGCAATAGTAAGTGGTACTATTGTAAAACTCAGACGATTACAAATAGAAAAGGAGCAGGGTATTCCTCCCGGGAAGAATGAGCCTCATTATAAGCATTTTAAAAGATCGGGGGCAAATGTTAATACAAAAGTCCTTGAAGAAATGAATAAAAGATTGGAAAATCTGGAGACCATAGTAGTAGGAGGGGAGCTGGATTCCTTGCCATCCCATGCAACTGAAATGGAGTTAAGGGATCAAATAGCCAGGCTTTCCAAAAGAATTGAAGAATTAGAAAATGAGAGAAAGAGTGTGTAAATCCACTCTTTCTTTGTTTGAGATCAGTTTGCCATTAGTTCAGCAACTGTAAGCCAGGCCATAAGTCCTGCTCCGGTTTCCAGAGCACTTTCATCGATATTAAAAGTAGGAGTATGGACTCCAGAAGTAATTCCTTTGGCTTCGTTTCTTGTGCCCAATCTATAAAAACAAGCATCCACCTGCTGGGAGAAAAATGCAAAATCTTCTGCAGCCATCCAGATATCAAGGTCGATAACATTTTCCTTCCCCATAAAATCTACTGCTGCTCCTTTAAGTTTACGGGTTAATTCCGGATGATTTGTTAAATAAGGATAACCGTGTTTGATATCAAAATCCACTGATCCTCCCATTCCCTCGGCAATTCCTTTGGCAATACTGACCATTCGTTTTTTTGCTTCAGCTCTCCATTCTTCATTTAAAGTTCTGAATGTTCCTTCTACTTTCACTTCATTTGGGATAATATTGGTTGCTCCTTCCGCTTTCAATTTTCCAAAAGAAAGCACAGAAGGAATTTTAGGGCTGGCATTTCTACTTACAATTTGCTGAAGGGCAACTAAAATGTGAGAAGTAATTAAAATGGGGTCAACAAGATTTTCAGGCATTGCTGCATGGCCACCTTTTCCTTTTACAGTAATATAAATTTCATCAGCACTGGCCATATACATGCCCTCTCTGAAACCTACAGTTCCAACTGGTAAAAGTGGCATGACATGCTGTCCAATTATTTTCCCGGGGGAAGGGTTTTCCAGCACACCATCTTTTATCATTAAAGAGGCACCTCCCGGAATTTTTTCTTCTCCTGGTTGAAAAATTAATTTCACAGTGCCCTCAAATTCCTCCTTAACTTCATTAAGGATTTTTGCAGCCCCTAAAAGTGAGGATGTATGTACATCGTGCCCGCATGCATGCATTACTCCCTCATTTTTAGATTTATAGGGAATATCATTGGCTTCCACAATTGGTAAAGCATCCATATCTGCTCTTAAGGCCACCACTTTGCTTTCAGGGTTTTTACCTTTTATGAGAGCCACCACGCCTGTTCCTGCTACTCCCTCATTAGACTCTAATCCAAATGATTTTAACTTTTCAGCAACAAATTTTGATGTTTTATATTCTTCGAATGAAAGTTCTGGATTAGCATGAAGATGTCTTCGGTTTTGGATAGTTTCTTCCAGGTTTTGCTTAGCCAGATCTTTTATTTTATTAATTAATTCCATAAGGTTGTTTTTTGCTTGTAGCAATAATGCTAAAATTCAAAATTACAATTTTATTACTTAGGGATGCAGTGAATTTTGGGTAATTTTATTGAAGAAGTGAATTATTAGGTTGTAGGGGGAAGACACAAAAAAAGCCTTTAAACTAAATTAAAGGCTTTTTTTGAAATTATCTGTAGATTATGCCGTTGCTCCTTCTTTCATTTTTTCGGCATTATCAGCTATTCGAAGTTTTTCTATGAAATCCCCGATTTCTCCATTCATCACTGTAGGAAGATTATATACTGTGTGATTAATTCTGTGATCTGTAACCCTTCCTTGAGGATAATTGTAAGTTCTGATTTTATCAGACCTGTCCCCACTTCCTACCATGGATCTTCTGGCTGCTCCAACTTCCTCATTGTGTTTGGCCAGTTCAATTTCATATATTCTTGATCGAAGCACATTTAAGGCTTTATCAAAGTTTTTTAGCTGAGATTTCTGATCCTGGCATTGAGCCACCACTCCAGTGGGAATATGGGTTAATCTTACTGCTGAATAAGTGGTGTTTACAGACTGACCTCCCGGACCAGAAGAACAGTAGGTTTCCTTCTTCACATCATTCATATTAATATCAACCTCCACTTCATCCATTTCCGGAAGTACAGCTACGGTGGCAGCAGAAGTATGTACTCTACCCTGAGTTTCAGTTGCTGGCACTCTTTGTACCCTGTGCACTCCGGATTCAAATTTAAGCTTTCCGTAAACATCTTCCCCTGTTACAGAAACAACAATTTCCTTGTATCCACCAGATGTTCCCTCAGTAAAGTCCATTAAACTCATACTAAGACCGTTGGTTTCCACATACCTTTGGTACATTCTGTAGAGATCACCGGCAAAAATCGCTGCTTCATCACCACCAGTTCCTGCCCTAATTTCCATGATTACATCCTTACTGTCATTAGGGTCTTTGGGAATAAGGAGAGTTTTTAGCTTTTCCTCCAATGCTTTCTTTTCGCTATTGAACTCATCCAGTTCCTCTTTGGCCATTTCCCTAAATTCCGGATCTTTTTCGGTGGCAATAATGCTTTTGGCATTGTCAATATTTCCGAGTACCTCTTTAAATTTTTTATAAAGCGAAACTACTTTTTCAAGGTCTTTATATTCTTTATTGAGTTTGGCGTAATTTTTCATATCTGCCATGGTTTCAGGCAGTACAATAAGTTTGCTCACTTCCTCAAACCTATTACTAATCTCTTCTAATTTATCTATCATATACCAAATATATTAATATGCATCCAATTTATTATTTTACAAATTGACATTATGCAAAATTATCGGCCTCTTCTTTTTCGGTTATCAATTACCTTTTTCCCTTTTTCGTTCCATTCCTGAACTATATAAGACTGGAATTCTTCATAGGGTTTATTTTTATTCCCATATTGAGTTTCCCTTTTCAGACTTGCCCGGTCCCGGTCAAAATATTCATACCATTTTCCAACTTTAATTCCGTCTACATACAAACCTTTTTCCTTGATTCTCCCACTTTTATAGTAAGACAAATAGACACCATCCATTTTCCCATATTTTATAGGAATAACTTCTTCTAATTTCTTTTGGTCGATATCATGGAAAGTAACTTCCGACTCCTTCGGATGACCCCTGTAATAATATTCCTTATCTAATAATAACCTGTCTCTTCCGTATCTTTCCCACCGGCCATGTTTGGTACCCTTGTAGAAAATTCCATTAGCCAAAGGTTCGCCTAAAACTGTTTTCTGGTAGGAACCGTGCAGCAAAGGTCCAAATTCAGGTTTATACTTTTTAGGAGAAGTACTTGCAATTTTCCGCTCTTTTTCATTGAAGAAATAGACAGTGTTTACATACTGATCAGGCATTTCTGGAACCTTTAAGACATAGAATTTTTCGTAGATGATCCCATTGCCGTTTCTGGTTATTTCTTTAGTAAACCTCACCTTGGTTTTTACGCCATAAAATACCTTTTTCTTCCGCTTTTTCTTTTTATTTTTTTTCTTTTCAACATTAATTGCCCCTGGGTCCAGCTCTAAGGTAGGTTTAAATTCATCATTAGATTGGACAATAAGCGTATCACTTTGAACAAGCTCATCTAATTTTTCTTTCTTGCTTTTCTTTTTTTGGGAAAAGGCCAGGTGAAGATTAAAAAATGAAAAAATGGTAATCAGAAAAAAAATCTTACTGAAAAATCTCATTTTAGGTTAATGTAATTTATTAGGAATAATCAATCCCCTACTTGCTACATTCTATTTTAATTTACAAAATTACAATAAAAATTAAAAGGAATTTAATCCTATGGATAATTTAATTTATAATTATCTTGCTTATAATCAACAAGTTGAGGTAAATGCATTATAGCTAACTGGCAAACTCCTAATTATTTCAAGAAGTTCAACAGAGCAATATTATTTTTGGCAAAGTAAAATATCATTAAAAGCCATCATCATCATCGTCTTCTTCTTCCTCTTCTCCTTCTTCAGTAACGGGATCTTCAACTGGAACATCTTCTGAAACATCATCTCCGAAAACATCCTCACCAAATACATCCGATTCAATAGCCTCGGTAGGCATTTCAATAGTTTCATCCTGTGGAATAACCAAATCAAGTAATTCTTCTATTCCCAAATAATTCATTCTGAAACTACTTACAAACCCCAATAATTCTTCATTATTAGCTCTGCCAATATCATTTCCGGCACTTTTTGAATTAAGCGTGGCATTGAATGCTCCATTTGAAGAAAGTGCCCTTATTCCACTTTTTTCAAAATGGAAAAAGTACCATAATTCTGGATCCTCCATTATAAAAATATTGATAATATGGTCAGCTTCACTTTTGGGGATTTCTACATATCCCTTGCAGATTTTGTTTAAATCAGTTTTAAAAATATTTCCAATTTCCACATCTCCTACACTGTAAAATGCAGCATAATCACTTGACCACTTGAAATCTACATTAGTGAGAGTAATACCATTATTGAAAAAATCAGAAAAGGCTTCGTTACCATCTTCAAATTTGTAAAGGAAATCTCCCAATTGTTTATCAGTGAGTAATTGAGATAGTTTATTGATTAAAATATCTACATCATCTCCTTCAATTACAGCCTCTTCCAAACCTTCTTCCAGATCAACTCCGGGAATATCAAACATGGCATTCCCCGGGTCAAAATCTACATAAAGCATGGTATTGATATCATAGGCTTCGTTATCCATTTCCCCTTTACCTTTGCCCGAAGCTTTTACCGAAAATTTATTGGATGGTTCAACAAAAGAAAATTCACCTTCAAATTCTGTTTGTTGTGTTTCATGGTTGTATATAAATAAGTTGCCTTTATAATTAGGATCTGATAATTTTTCTTCAGGAGCTACAGTATAGTCCTTTGTTTCTTCATTAAATGTCAGATTACCTCTTCCAATAAAAATAGGATTATCATTAGCCCTTTCTTTCCTAAACTGGATTAAGCTTGAATATAGATTCCTATCAAACTTTCCAAGGTACAACCCTGTGGATAACTTAGTTGGAAATCCGGCAACTTTCAGATTTTCATCCACAAATATTTGTCCGTGTGTCCCTTCTTCCTCAGAGTTGTAGGTAAACCATTCGTTATCTTCTCTTTCAATATCCAGACTTGCTGCTCCTTTAAAAGTCATATAACTCTTATTATCAGATAAGATTAGCTCTCCCTTAAACTTCACTCCTGGGGCGAAAACAAAGTTATCGTCCTCCATTATCGCAGACCGGGCAGTAGTTACAAAACCAGAAGCCTCTTCATCGTCCTTTTTTACATCAAAATCCGAAAATTTGATCTTGAACGTATCTTTAATTCCCAGGGAATAATTGTAATAACCTTCCCCCTGAAATTTATTTTTAGAGGTAATTTTGATGTTGGCATCTGTAAGGGTATAATTTTTAGTATCTTTATTAAGCTCTAAAGTTGCCCCTAATAATTCATCCATTTCAGCATTTTCCCTAATAAAAACTTTCCCACTATCTGGAATAATCCTCACATTGGCTACAATTATATCCGGAACACCTTCCAGGTTAAGCACGTGATTGTTGAGGTCGTATATAGCAGTGCTGGCATTGATTTCCAGTGAATCCTGGCCTCGTTTTTCGGAAATAAATTTTCCTAGGCCATCTTCGTTGGTGCCATCCACACTCATCACAAGCCGGTTAGCATCAAACTCCCATAAAACCTGACTGATATTGGTTTCATATTTTACAAAAGGAAAAGTAAAACTATTTTCCCCTTCTCTTTCTGATTTTGCCAATGCTTCCCCTTTTTCCAGGTCATATTCCACCTCTACATGTTCTCCTAGCATGGCAGGAGTTTTTGGATCTTCTGATTTAATATTGAATGTAGAGTTTCTACTGGTATATTTATTTGCTTCGAAATAAAAGTTTTTTGATTCATTCAACGATCTGGGTGTTTCAATTACTCCATTTCCATCTACATTTGTATTTGTAAGGGCTAATGTTCCCTTGAATGTTGTTTCAGGATTATAAATCTCAAAATTGGTATCTTCCTCACTGGTAAGCAGCATACTATCGCTTTCTACCAGCCAACGCATACTATACTGAGCCAGTTTTACACTGGGGTAGCTGGCTCCGGTTTCATTTTTTTCTGCAATTTCCCCATCTTCCCCTTTAGTTAAAACTGAATCAGAATAGAAAATAAAGTCCTTTGATTGGAATTTACCAGTTAAATACTCAATCCTGCCATCTCCTCTAATACCTTTATTATTTAGAGTGATAGAATTGTAAAACTTTCCTTTACCGTTGTATAAAGGGACACCATTAGGATCCATCTGTCTTTCAAAGCCAAAGGAATAATCCGGTTGAATGGAAATGACTTCCTGAAAATCAGGGAATATGCCTTCTGTTTTGAATGTACCATCAAAGGTAATTACATCGGTATTGTTATCATTGAGTGAATCAATTACGAATGGAGGAATTTCAAATCTGACTCTATGGTCATAACTGCCCTCTAATATTTCTTTTCCATCAAAGTAAATCGCTCCACCTTTCACTGCATCAAGAATGGGGTACTGGGTCATATTCCTTCTTCCTGATTTATTTTTGGGGTGAGAAATGTAAAGGATACCACCAGTATTTACAATATTATTAGCTAATTCCTTTTTTACTCCATCTTTGTGAGTGACCAGGATTGAAATAGAGTCGATTACATCAAGTTGAACATTAAAGCTATCGTAATTATAAATAAATTCAGGCCCCCTAAAGACAAAGTTTCCTGCACGCATTTCCCCGCCAAAGGAAGTATTTCGGCCGTCCTTTAAATTTACTTTTCCATCCTTAGGTGTTACAAGCACTTTCATAGAATCACTAATCATGAAACTATTTACTCCTTCAAGATTAAAATCATTGCTATTTAAGGAAATAGAAAGGTTAGGTCTGTTGGTAGTTCGGGAGTGCATGATCATATTATCGTAATCGACTCCTTTTTTACCATTCATGGCATAAACATAAAGCAATGCTTTTCGCTTTAAAGTTACCAGGTCGGAATACTGGTTGTATTCGATATAATCTCTGCGGCTAAGCTCAATCATGGCGCCCTTTACAATGGCCGGAGATTGCTTAAGTGCAACTGCCATATCTGCAGAATAAAATACAGATTGCTTGGTTTTGGAGGCATAACCCACCACCATTTGTAATGGATGAAAGTTATAAGTCCCTTTTAAGGCAATAAACCGATATTTGTCGAAGTAATCTTTGGATTCCACCACCAGCGGTATTCTGTCCCGGGCATTGAGAATAGACATATCCAGGCTGTCTTTCTGTGTATTCCAGGTTAAAAATTCAGCAGAAATATTTACATCATTCCTTGTGTCTACAAACAATGTTGTTTTAAATTCTGATTTATCTCTTCTGGCCTCCAGGGTTGTATTTTTACCATCATACCTGAAAATAACAGCCGGATGAGATAAAGAATCTTCTTCGCTATAATGAATTACCAGGCTAGCCTGTGGGCTATAAAATGAGGAATCATCAAGGGAAAACCATTTTTTTGTTTTTGCGGTGTATTTTCCATGCTCTCCTTCAAATCTTACCATGGCTTCTCCTGGTAAAGCCGCATCACTTCTTAACCTTTTACCTCTTAAATGAATTCCTCCTCTATAAGTAACACCCTCCAGAATATCATTTAAAACATGGTTGCTGTAATAAGATTGGAATTTGGGATACTTAGCTTTTTCCGGTTTTTTGTTGTGTATATTGCTATTATACTCAAATACTCCTGTTATGGGCTCCTCTAATTTACTTTTATAAGTAAGTTTTGCAGTATCAGCCTTTATTTTTGGCTCTTTCAAATTCATAGTAAAAGCACCCAGATCACTGTAGACTTCATCAGGATTAAATCCCACATTTTCCCAGGTAAACCGGCCTTCTTTACCCACAATATCACCATTTTTTAATAATAATGCTCCTGAAACATTTTCGACCTTTGTAGAGTCATAAATGGAGTTGAGTACAAAATTTGCATTCTCAAACCTTAAAATTGGGCCTAATTCCTCCGGCAATTCGGGATCAGGAATACTAAATAAACTTTCCGAGGCAAAAGATTCTTCAAGCAAGGATTTTTCTTCAATTTCTGTAGTTTCTTCATCGCTCCAGTCATCACCTCCATCATCTCCCCAATCGTCATCTTCCTCATCTGACCATCCATCATCTCCCCAGTCATCGTCACCACTACCCCAATCGTCATCATCGTCTCCCCAATCATCTGTCTCCTCAGAAACCCATTCGTCTTCTTCCTCTTCCTCTGGCATACCTTCAAACCAGTCTTTTTTCTCAGGTTCCTCTTCTTCCTCCTCCTCGATTAGTGGTTCAGTAGATGCCGTAGCAGATTCAAATCCAACTCCTTTTTCTATGGCATCTTCATCTAGAATATGGTCAAAAGTAAAATTGCCACCTTCAATAATAAGAGAATTGTATCTTGAGGAATATACTGTGTCATTTTCTAAAAAATGCCTGGTGGTTTCTAAGAAATTGGATAGTACGTGACCCTTGTAATAGTTTACAGTAGTATCCGTAATATTTAGAAAGTTATTAAACTCTTCATTTGATAAATTTCTGTATTCGGTAGAAGCTATAATACAGCGGTAAAAATCTTTTAAATGGGGGTTTACCCTGTATCCCTTGCTATACATCGCCAGGGAGATTTTGTAAATCAACAATTGTTGTTCTGCAGGCAGACTTGAAAATTTATTTTCAAATCCGCTGTAAAGGGAATCTACAACCGCTTCTTCGCCTGTACCTTTAGTGAAAAGGCGCTCCACATCCACCAGGAGGCTGTCTGCATTGGAAAATGGACGCTCCCTGAATTTTTGTGCGTTCAAAATATTTGAACAAACAATAAATGTGATAACAAAAACTAAAACTTTTCCCTTCATTGTGTTTAATTGTGCAGTGATTCCCAGTTAACGAAACAAATTAAAAGCTATTTTGCTTCATTTAATAAGCTAAAACAATCCAAAAAGATTGCCATAAAGGCCTTAAAATTTAAAAAAATATTTCGTAAACCAGATTGTTAGCAAAGTCAGGATACTACTAATGAGTAATGCTTTTTATTATTTTGAAAATAGAAAAAAACTGATTGTCATTAGCCTGCTTATGGAAGACCCATTGAAAAGGAGAAAAGTTCAGAGAATATGGGTTGAGGGGAAATAATGTAAAAAGTCAGGTTGATTCAATATTTACTAAAATCAACCTGACTTGGGCCACTTGGGTATTTATATTTTTTTTACTTAATAATTTCTTCACCAAGAGAGATTTCCTCTACCATATCGAAGAAAGCCTGTTTTCTTTCTGAACTAATTCTCCAGTCTACCGGAACACTTTGGAAGCCATTTTCGAATTCCTCTCCGGTTCTGCGATAATCAAAAAATCCCCAAGAGGCATGCGCACTAATTGCAGAAGCAAAGTTATTGTACCCTTTTTCAAATTCGTAGTGGTCATCCTCATTAAATACAATTGGTTTGGGCGTATAGCCAGGAACGTTTTTTGTCTTTTCCACCATTGCCACAATTTCCCTTGGATCAGTAATGCCATTTCCATGCAGAAGTATAAAGTCAGCGACTTCTACCACATTTGATTTTGGGATCGATTTCCCTCCATAACTTGTGCTTACCAAATATCGAAATCCATTCCTGTTTTTGGATTGTATTTGTAGAATTAATTCATGAACCCTTTCCTGTTGTAAAATGGCATGATCATAGGCACCAGTGCATTCATTATTCACCTCGATTAACACATTTTTATAATCGTGATCAAACAACCAGTCGATTACATTATCTACCGCATCTTTTACGGCCTGCTCATCTTTTAGTCTTTCATCCTGACCAAAATAAAATAGTCCTAATATTGGTACCATTTCTAATTCCTCAGCTCTATCCAGTATTTTCTTCAACCGGTTCATATATTCCGGTTTCAAGTCTCCGTTTTCCTCATATGGACTATTATTCCAGGGGTGTTCTGCAGAATATCCATGTGGACTTCCTCCCTGCATATTGATGGTAAATCCAAGAAGTCCTTTTGCTTTCCAGGTGGACATTGAAGCTATAAAACCATCAGTATTTCTTTCAGGATCCCAGGTTTTGGTATCAGGATAAGCCCAGAGGCTCTGTGTTTCAGGGTTTGAATCATCAAAAATACCATTTACCAATCTGGCGTTGGGCAATAATCCTTCTACACGAAAGCCTCTCCATTCTATTCCCTCAAGAGTGATTTTATTATTTATATAAAAATCTTCTCCTTTTATTTTTACAACAGGTTTAATAGCTTCTTCTTCTATTTCCTCCCGAAATACGAATTGATCATTGCAGCTTAGTAAACAAAAATTGATAGCAATTAATAATGCTAATTGGTTTAAATTTTTAAAAATCGTAGTCATAGTCAAAAAAATTAAAAAAAATCCCGGTAAAGATTTTACTCTTCCGGGATTCTGCTAATTCAACAACTATTCCAATCTTTAAATAAATGTTAATAATATTGTTAGTGTTTTGATATTAATTTTTATTTAGAATTAAATTTTACTTTTTAGGTGTAATTCTTATTGAAAATCCTCCGCCTGGGGCTAAATCGAATTCCATTCTATTACTTGCTTTTATGGTTTTTGTTTCTTTAATATAATCTTCCCCTAATCGATCGGCATTTAAGCCATCTTTAAAAATTTCTGCTAAAAATTCCCCATCTCCAAGAAATGAAAAGTTTACCGCTAATGTTCGGGCTTCTGTATTAGTCATCCCCCCTACAAACCAGTCTTCTCCTTTTTGTTTGGCAATTACTGCATACTCCCCAACTTTTCCGCTAATAACCCAAGTATTGTCCCAGGTAGTTGGGACTTTACTTAAAAAATCCAGTATTTCCGGTTCTCCTTCATAAGCAGTTGGCGCATCTGCAAGCATTTGAAGGGGTGAATAATAAATAATAAACATAGCCAGTTGCTGGCATCTTGTTCCCTGACTCATTGGTCGATCAAACCTTACCACAAAATCTTCACTTTGTGCATTCACCATGGCACCGGGAGTGTAATCCATTGATCCTGCAAGCATTCTGATAAATGGAATAGTAACAGCATGATCAGCGGTAGTACCCATAGGTTTGGCAAATTTATTATACTCTAGTCCTCTTACGGCCTCCTGATTGATCACATTAGGAAAAGTTTTATTTAAACCAGTGGGCTTATATGCTCCGTGAAAATTGACCAACAACTTTCGCTTTGCAGCTTCTTCCGCAACCCGGTTATAGAAATCAACCATTACCTGATCATCCCTGTCCATGAAATCTACCTTTATTCCTTTTACACCCCACTCCACAAACTGATCCAATGCCTCTTCAAGTTGCGCATCCAAAGTTCTGGCTACACACCAGACAATTATATCCACATTTTTCTTTTTGGCATAATCCAAAATTTCTATCATATCAATTTGATCGTCTAGTTTTAATAAATCAAACTGATCGGACCAGCCTTCATCAAGGTTAACATATTCTATTCCATGCTCAGCAGCAAAATCGATAAAATACTTGTAAGTTTCTGTATTGATTCCACTTTTAAAATTAACACCTTTAAGGTTCATCGCATTCCACCAATCCCAGGCCACTTTTCCCGGTTTCACCCACGAAAAGTCCCCTTCTGCTGGTTTGCTTAGTTTGTATACCAAATCATTATCTAATAGCTCTGTATCAATTTCGGATACAATAAATACTCTCCAGGGAAAATTTCGAGTACCTGGAGATTCAGCAATATAATCGGCCCTTTCTGTCACTACAAGGTTGAAATCATTGTGGCCACCAATCTTTGTCTTAGTAGGATATCCGGGGAAAACACCTTTCAAACTATTTTTTCCTTTTTCATTAATAGCCAGATGCATTCCGGGATAATCAAACAAATCAGCCTCGGTTAATCCAATTTTCACATTTTTTTTGGCTTCTACCAATATTGGAAGCATTCCCATGGAATCTTTAGATACTTCCGAAAGCTTCAAATAATTGTAAAAATCTTCATAGCTATGTTGGAAATTATTTGTTCTGGGTTGGGAAATATAAATTGGGTAATCTTCTTCAAAATTATAAGTCACTTCTTCAGTCACTACTTTAAAATCCTTTTTTAGAGCTGATTTGAAGCGGTACCCAAATCCATCATTATACGCTCTTACTTCTAATGAATAGCCTCCTTTAAAAATGACTTCAACGAAATTATACTTTTCATCTATTTCGGATTTATTACCAAAAATTGGATAAATATCTTCATTTACATAGTCGTTAATTACTTTTCGAATTTTAGGATTTTCTCCGAGCACTTCACCATCTTCCAGAGTAATTGATATAGGTGAGGGTTTTATGATTTCCTGTTCCCTTACCTGTAATGAATAATAAATTTTCTCATTTACATCAACCTGAATAATCAGACTTTTGTCTGGGGATAAAATAGTGAAAGTTTCGTCTGTTTGAGCTATTAAAAGAAGTCCGTTTAGAATGAGCAGAAAAGATAAAGTAATTTTTTTCATACATATAGTTTTTGTGTCTCTGAATTAAAAGTCTCAGAGAGGTATTCTTTTATTGTTTCGGTTTTGTGCATTAGGCAATACCCAAATTATTATTGAGATCCAATTTTAAAAAGTCCCTTTTTTTAACTCAGGGGAAATGGTGTAAACTGGCAATTCGATTTTGAAATAAATCCTGGTTTTAAGAAAAATAGAAGCAAAATTTCCCCTCACAGTTTTTAAGATTTCACACTTTATCTTACATCAAAATAAAAATTAATGTAAATCTGAAGTTATAAACTGAATTTAAAAAGCTCTATATCATAAATGTGTGAAAGGGGAAAATTAAGGAAGAAATTCCATTATTTCTTGATTTTATAGGGTTTAAAAGAAAAAAAACTACCATTCTCCTCCAAATTCTAATAAAAAAAGGAGGCTGATAAAATTTTTCACTTAAGTAAACATTTCTAAAGTATAATTAAAAATTACCTGGACTAAAGAATGAAGTTTAGATGTTCAGAAAAGAATTTAAAAAATACTCGTTTACTCTTTCGTCAATTAAAATATAGAATTACACATGATAAGGTTTCCATATAAAATTATCAAAAGAGAAAATCTTCAAAACTTAAGTTTACATTTAGAATCGTTATCTACTGAAATAAATGCGGCTACCGAGTTTGTAAAGAACATTGAAAATGGGAAACTGAATACCACTTTCGAAGGGTTTGAAAATGATGAGAGTAATCTGATTTCTGCGCTTATTAAGATGCAGCAACATTTGCAAAAAATTGCAGAGGAAGAAAAAGAAAGAAATTGGTCTACGGAAGGGCTTGCAAATTTTGTGGAAATTCTTAGAAATAACCACGATAACGATTTATCAGTACTTTGCGATGAAATCATTTCCAGCCTGGTAAAATACATGGGAGCCAACCAGGGTGGTTTGTTCATCGTGAATGAAGAGGATAACGAAGACAAATACCTTGAAATGGTGGCCTGTTATGCCTATGACAGGAAAAAATATATCAACAAGAGACTTGACATTGGGGAAGGAATTGTAGGGCAGGCTTATCTTGAAAGGGAATCAATTTTTTTAACTGAAGTACCAGAGTCATTTGTAAATATTACTTCAGGGCTTGGTGAAGCGTCTCCAAGGTCTATTCTAATAGTTCCCTTAAAGGTAAATGATGAAGTTTTTGGAATATTAGAATTGGCTTCTTTTAAGAAGTTTGAAAAACACGAAATTGATTTTCTGGAGAAACTAGGGGAAAATATTGCTTCTTCTATTGCCACAACGAAGGTAAATGAGCGGACTAAGCGATTATTGCAGGAATCTCAAATGCAGACAGAGCAAATGAGAGCTCAGGAAGAAGAAATGAGGCAGAATAATGAGGAGCTGGTTGCCACTCAGGAAGAAATGCAGCGAAATCAAAAAGAGATAGAAAACGCACTTTCCCAAACTAAAAAACAAGCTGAGGAGCTAAGAGAAAAAGAAGAAAAAATAAAATCTTCGCAGGAAATGCTTCAGGCCATAATCGATCATATTCCTCAAGCCATTTTCTGGAAAGATAAAGACCTGAAATATATTGGTTGTAACAAACTTTTTGCAACAACAGCAGGGTTATCATCTCCAAAAGATGTAATAGGAAAGGATGATTTTGATTTGTTATGGGGGGAGGAAAATGCTAAATTATATAGAGAGGATGATGCAAAAGTGATTGCGACAAAGAAGGCAAAACTTGGTTTTGAAGAAAAACAAAACAATACGGAAGGTGATGATCGATGGTTAAGAACAAGCAAAATTCCATTATTGGAAGACAACGGGTCTGTTAGGGCGTTACTGGGAATTTTCGAAGATGTAACCGAGGCAAAAAATAGGGAAATTCAGTTGGAAGAGCAGCGAAATGAGCTGGAAGTTGCGAATAAAAAAATGTCTTCTAATGAACTGGTAATGAAAAAGGCTTTGGAGAAAGCAAGAGAATTTCAGAAGCAAAGTCGGGAAGCGAAACAAAATAATGCCATTTCAGAGGGTGATTTTAAAGCCCTTAAAGAAAATGAGCAATTGTTGAAAAAGAATATTGCCAAATATCAGGAGCGAGAGCAAGAGTTATTACAAAAACTTCAGGAAAAAGAATCGGAAATCGAGAACCTGAAAACTCAAATTCAAAAAGATTCGATAAAGTAATTTCAATTGACAATCTAAAATTTTTAATTGGTAGTAGGGCTTTATTCCTACTACCTTTTTTTATGCACCAGGATAAAGTAGATATTTCCCGTCCGGGGTAGTTTTTTGTAAAAAAACTAAGGAATATAAATGCTTCCTTCTAAATTACATCTCTAAATATTTTTTTGAATTCCAAAATATTAAAATGAAAATAGTTGTACTTGATGGATTTACTTTAAATCCGGGTGATTTAACCTGGGATTCCCTGGAAAACTTTGGTGAATGTCATATTTATGAGAGATCTACAAGAAATGAAGTCCTACAAAGGGCAATAGATGCTGAAATTGTAATCACGAATAAGGTTGTTTTGGATAAGGGAATTCTGGATCAATTGCCAAACCTGAAATATATTGGAGTTTCTGCTACTGGTTATAATATTGTGGATATAAAAGCGGCAAAAGAAAAAGGTGTTACGGTGACTAATGTACCAGGTTATGGAAGTTCGGCTGTGGCCCAACATACTTTTGCACTGATACTTGCCTTATCGAATCGGCTAACAGAAAATGCACAAAGTGTGAATAAGGGGAAATGGAGTAAAAATAAGGATTGGTGTTTCTGGGATTTTCCTATAATGGAGCTTTCTGGTAAAACCATCGGAATCGTAGGATTTGGTGAAATTGGGAGACAGGTGGCTAAAATTGCTCAAGGTTTTGGAATGAAGGTTATTTCCTTCCATAAACACCCTGAGCGGGATAAAATGCCCGGAGTTATTTTTGTAGATTTGGAAACACTATTTTCAGATAGCGATGTAATTTCCCTTCACTGTCCATTAACCGAAGAAAATAAAGGATTTATTGATGAGGCTTTACTGGGAAAGATGAAAAAATCCGCCTTCTTAATCAATACAAGTAGAGGTCCACTTATAAATGAAAAAGATTTGGCCTTGTGCTTAACCCATAAAAAAATTACAGGAGCCGGGTTAGATGTGCTTTCTGAAGAACCTCCTCAGGCTAATCATCCCTTAATCGGTTTGGAAAATTGTATCGTTACTCCTCATAATGCCTGGGCGGCTAAGGAGTCCAGACAAAGATTAATGAATATTCTTGTAAACAATATTGAAAAATATATGGATGGAAGCCCGGTAAATGTTATTTAATATCACCCAGGAATTCAAAAATTCCTGGGTGATTTACATTTTATTAATCGAGAGGGTTTTCTTCAAAATCTGAAAGATTCACCCAGCCTGCATTCATTTTTTCATCATTCATGTATCTTTCATAAAAGTTGGTAGTGTTGGGGTCTACATACTTGATATTGTCGAAATATTGACCATTACCAAACATTCTGGGATCTTCCTGAGCTTGTAATTCCTTGTACATTTGCTCTTTTAAATTTCTTTTTAATTCTGAATAAGAAGCATTTAAAGCAAGGTTTGTCATACAATCTCTATCCACATCTACCTTATACATTTCCTCTTCAATTCTTTTTCCAAAATTCAAATCCCAATATTTTTTCCTGTCAGCCATTAATCGGGAATCCAGGCAAACTGTTTTTGTAGGGCTACCGTCACAATTTAAATACCCAGTCTCAGGGTTTCCAGAGGGCCATCTTGAAGTCTCAAAGTTTTCAATATAAAGCATATCATCTTTGATAATTCCCCTTATTGGATAACCCCAGTCATTGGGTCTGCCCACATCATGACGTTCTTTTCCAATTAAAACATGATCTCTTTTAGGGTTGACAATTCCCGATTTTTCAGAATTAAAAATATCACTAAGGCTTAACCCCTGAAAAGCTGCCATACCACTTTTTTCAAGGGATAATCCGGCTACTTCAAGAAATGTAGGGACAAAATCGATGAAACTAACATAATCATTTACTTCCCTTCCCGGTTTTTTTATCCCGTTTTTCCACATAATGGCCAAAGGTAAATGATTGGAAAGCTCATATTCCTGTCCTTTTATTCTGGGAAATGGCATGCCATTATCAGAAGTAACTACAATGAGGGTATTGTCCAATTCTCCAATTTCTTCCAAATAAGCAAGCATTTTTTGAAGATGAAGGTCAAAATATTCTATTTCGAAGGCATAATCCAGCATGTCAGTTCTTACAGAATCATTGTCCGGCCAGAAGGCAGGAACTCTGTCTATATCTTCTAACTTTTTATCTCCCTTATTTATCCCTGCGCCAAATTCATAAGCTCTATGAGGCTCGGTGGATCCATACCAAAAGCAGAAAGGTTTATCTTCTGGCTTTTGGGATAAAAAGTCCTTGAAATTTTCTGTATAATTATTTCCTGAAATATGTTTTGCTGGAGGCTCTATGGTATGTTTATTAAAAGCAGGGCCTACTAATTGCCTTTTTTGTCCATTAATTTCTCCGGGATCTCCTGGTGCCCAGCCTTTTGCGGTGTGCCCTGTAAAATATCCATTATCCTTTAAGGCCTCAAAATAGGTTTTAAATTTTGATGGAAATTTTGGAACATGATTAGCTGCTTCTTCCAGTTGCCAGGAGTTTCTTCCCGTTAAAATACAAGATCTTGAAGGTGAGCATTTTGCGTTGGGGGTATAGGCTCTGTTAAATAAAATTCCTTCATTGGCAACCCTGTCAAAACCAGGAGTTTTTACCCATGAACAGCCATAAGCTCCCATATGCTCAAAAGAGGCATCATCTGCTATACAAAATAGGATATTTGGCTTTTTTAAGGTGGTGTTGTTATCACCCTCTTTGTTGCAGGAATACAATCCTGCAGCAATAATAAGAATTGATAAAATAAAGTTTGATTGCTTATTCATTTTCAATTTAGAATTAATTTTAAAATTGCCTGAAATTAACGGGTTTAAATACAAAAGCCTAGTAAGTGAGGAGAATTGGTTGTATAAGAATAAATTAAAATAATTGATTTGGAAAATATTTTCAGTCGTAAAAAAAAAAGCCCCTGAAACTTAATTCAGAGGCTATCATGAAATCTTATTTCTTGTTGGAAATTATTCTACTGTAGAAAACTCAGCATTGATATCAACAAATTGCAGGTTATTCTGATCTATTGGTTTTCCAGTATCTTTAGGCATTGGGAAATTTGAAATTTGGCCAGATAATTTGCCATCGGTAATAACATAGTCCTGAAGAGTAATAGTAATCGGAAATGAAATGCCTGTGATGCTTACGATTAATTGTAATTCTTTCTCACTACTTTTATCTACCCAAGTACCTGATTTTTCTTCTGTATCTTCACCAATACAGGATAAAAATAATTCATTGGATTCTTTTAATGTAATGGCAGATTTAGTAGGATCCTGACAAGGAGAACCAATATACAATAATGAGGTAAAGAAGGCAACAGCATCACTACCTGCTGGAAAAGTGGTTTCATTACCATCAATTATAATTGTAGTTTCATTTATAAAAGTAGCTGAAGAAACAGTATAGGTACCAACTAATGGATTAACTGTTGGTTCTTCATCTTCACTGCAAGAACCTAAAAAAACTGAAATCACTAAGATAATTAGGGCCGTTTTTGTATACATCAAAGTATGGTTGGATTTTAACATTGTTTTAAAATTTTTAAGTTAAAAAATATGTATAAAAAAAATGATATTTAGGTTTTAAAAGGTTTTTACAGTCTTTACATTTGAGATACTAAAAAATTCCCATCTCATAGCATCATGTTCAATAGAGGTACAAAAGTATTTATTTCAAGCATATTATTAAGTTTTATTTTAATTCCCAAAATTTATGCTCAAAATGAAATAATCATCTCAGGTACGGTAGAAGATTCAAAAACTCATGAAACTTTGATAGGGGTAAACATTAAACTGGAAAATAAGCTAATTGGTACAGTTACGGATAGCAAGGGTGAATTTTCTTTTAAAACCAATAGTCCTACTCCATTTACCCTGGTTTTTTCGATGGTGGGTTATAAAATGTTCGAATTAGTGGTTACGGATAGTAAAACGGATTTAAATGTTCAACTAAAGCAGGAAGTTTTGCTGGGACAGGAAGTCATTATTTCCGCTTCGAGATTTAAGGAAAATATCATGGAATCTCCGGTAAGTGTGGAAAAGCTGGATATTCTTGATCTAAAGCAAACTACCTCAGCAAATTTCTATGATGGGTTATATAATTTGAAGGGTGTTGACATGAATGTGCAAAGTCTTACCTTCAGGCTTCCCAATACAAGGGGGTTTAATGGAAATACCAATTACAGAATAAATCAGCTGATAGATGGAATAGATAATACCCCTCCTGGTTTGGGCTTTGCGGCAGGAAATATTTTTGGGTTATCTCCACTTGATATAGAAAGTGTTGAGTTGTTGGTTGGAGCATCCTCTGCGCTATACGGACCGGGAGGTTTGAACGGCACACTTTTAATGTCCAGCAAAAATCCTTTTGATTACCAGGGTTTGAGTGCTTCCTTACAGACCGGTATAATGCATGTAAATGCTCCTTACAGGGATAATCCGGCCCCTATGGTAGATTTTAATATGCGTTATGCGAAGGTTTTGAATAACAAACTGGCTTTTAAGCTAAGCGTTGGATATTTAAAGGCACAGGATTGGAATGCTTCAGACTATAGAGATAAAACAGACCTGAACAATCCGGAATTAAATCGGGAAACGAACCCTGGGTATGATGGGGTTAATGTTTACGGTGATGAAGTTTTATTTCCTGTAAACTTAAAAGATATTGCTCCAAATGTGGCTGCGGGGATTGCAGATGCTCAGGGCATTCTTCCGGATTCTCCTGAATACGATGATTTTATTCAGGGGATTGTAGATAGATTTCCAGACCAAATTGTCACCAGGACAGGATATGAAGAAAAAGACGTAGTGGACTATAATACTGAAAACATTAGGGTGAAAGGGGCAATCCACTATAGAATTAATAATGATTTGGAGGCAATTTTAGAAGGTGGTTATGGAAAAGGAACAAGTGTTTATACTGCTCAGAACAGGTTTTCTCTTGTGAATTTTAATGTGTTTAGCGGAAGAGCAGAATTGAAAGGACAAAACTTTTTTTTAAGAGCCTTTGGCATGAAAGAAGGTGCTGGAGATACATATGATGCCGGAGGAGGAATTTTAAGGTTTAATGAGAAATGGAAGACTAGCGAAGATTGGTATGCTGATTATGTCCAGGCATTTACACAAAATTTTTTCATTGGGAATTCTGAGGAATCTTCGCATCAATTTGCCAGGGCTGTAGCCGATAACCGGGATGTCAACGGAAATATTCTTATTCCTGGAGAAGTAGCTCGACCTCTGCCTGGTTCTGATGAATTTAATTCCATATTTAGTGAGGTTAGAAATACCAGTATAGATCAGGGAGGAGCAAAAGTGGTAGATAAAAGTAGCCTGCTGCATTTTGAAGGAATGTATAATTTTCAAAACTTAATTCAACCTGTAGATTTATTGGTTGGAGCAAGTTATAGAAAATACAACATCAATTCGGAAGGAACTACATTTTTCGATACGCCTGGGAATCCGATTTTAGTGGATCAAATAGGAGCGTTCGCACAATTGGGTAAAAGTTTATTTAAGGAAGCTATAAAAATGACTCTTGCTGCAAGGTACGACAAACATGAAAAGTTTAGTTCCAGGATAACACCCAGATTTTCGATTGTTTATTCAACAGGAAAAGAAAAATTAAGCCATTTCAGAGCCTCCTGGCAGACTGCTTTCCGATTCCCTGCTACAGCCGACCAATGGTTAGATTTAGATGTTGGTTTCTTTAGAACTCTTGGAGGGTTACCTGAAGTGCATCAAAAATATAACTTCGATACCAATCCCGTTTATCCATTATCAGATCCTAATCCTTTAATTGGCGAACCTGTATTAACAGATGGCCCTTTTGTTATTCCTGCATTTATCCCGGAAACCGTTACCTCATATGAATTAGGCTATAAGGGGTTGCATTTTCATAAAATGATCTTAATTGATGCCTATGTCTTCCAAAATACTTACGATGGTTTCATGGCGGCTCAATCTTTAGTACAAAATCCCAATACACCTGAAGAAAAAAGATACCAGACAACTATTTCTGTGGAAAAACCAGTAAATAGCTATGGGTGGGCAGTAGGCTTAGATTTTAGAATGCCAAAGGGATATTATTTTAGAAGCAATGTTTCTTACAATAGTTTGGAAGTACCAAAAGATGCGCCTCCAGGATTTCAGGCCAGATTTAATACGCCTGACTATAGGATAAACTTTGGTATTGCCAATAGAGAAGTGGCTAAAAATATTGGGTTTAACCTCAATTGGAGATGGCAAAATGATTTTGTTTGGGAATCTCCTTTTGGAGTTGGAAATATTCCTGCATACAGCACCCTGGATGGACAGGTTTCCTATAAAATTTCCAAAATAAAAACCTATGTAAAATTAGGGGCTTCAAATATGCTCAATAAATATTATACGACCGGTTTTGGGAATGCTAGTGTAGGAGGTCTGTATTATATTACCTTTACGTTTGATGAAGTTTTTAATTAGTAATCCACTTTAATTCCATGGTAATATTCCTGGAGTTTGTAGTCTTTTCTCAAGGGGAAACCCTCCCAGTCTGATGGGAGCAGAATTCTTCTCAGATCAGGATGATTTTCAAATTTTACCCCCAATAAATCATAAGTTTCCCTTTCCAGCCAATCAGCATTTTTCCATATCTTGCAAACAGAGGGTACAGAACAATTTCCATCTGAATCCAGGTCCCTGTTTACTAACACTTTCAATGTTATTCTTTTTTCAAATGGAATGGAGTTAAGATTATAGATGACCTCAATGGAATTGACATCAAGTCCATTATCAATGCCAGTAATACAGGATAAATAATCAAAATAAAAACTTTCATCATCCCTCAAAAAGAGACAAACCTGGAAAAGAATTGATTTATCAACTGTGCATACTGTTTCATCCACAGAATCATTTATTGTAATATTTTCCTTGCCAAACTTTTCGTGCAGTAGGCCAATAAGTTTTTCATCTAATTTCATGCTTAAAACCCAATCTTTTTACTCCAATTCAATTTTAGACTTTTGTTTGCTTCAATAGATTTTCAATAGCTTTTGGTGCCACCAGTGTTTCTTTCCTTATCTTTTCCTGAAGTTTAATAATTCCTCCAATTAAGGCTTCTGGTCTGGGCGGACAACCAGGAACATATACATCAACCGGAATTATTCGATCCACTCCTTTTACCACATGATAACCATGCTCCCAATATGGACCACCACAGTTAGAGCAACTTCCCATTGAAATTACATACCTGGGTTCGGGCATTTGTTCGTAAAGACGTCTTACCCGGTCTGCCATTTTAAAAGTAACAGTTCCTGCAATGATCATTAAGTCGGATTGCCTGGGAGAGGCTCTTGGAATTACACCAAACCTATCTAAGTCATATCCGGAGGCATAAGTAGACATCATCTCAATAGCACAACAAGCAAGTCCAAATCCCATAGGCCATAATGAAGACAACCTGGCCCAGTTGATTAAATCGTCTACCTTTGTTACCACAACCCCTCCTGATGCAAATTTTTTATCAAGTAAACCCATTTTTATGATTAAAAACAAAAAAAATAGTTACGCTAAAATTTAATGTAAGAATAATAACACTATCCGAAAAAAAACAACAAATGTTAAATTGATTAATTTCCCACTTTTGTTCTTTTGTATTTTAATGTTGTGATAGCAATATTAAAAACTAGGCTTCATTGAATAGAGAGCCTTTTTTTCCACAAATAACCTTCATAAATATTTATTTAAATATGAAAAAAGAATCTATTCTTAATTTGTAAGATATTTTTGAAACCTTTACATATTAACACACAAAGGTACTATGTTTTTCTTCCGAAAACCCTAACCTCTTACTTTTTGACTATTAATTAATAGCTAAATACCATAATCAACTCAAAACTGCGTTTTGGTAAAAACAAAATCAAAACTAAGTGTTGGACCAAAATTTTTAGAAGTTGAGGATTAGAATAATTTTTAAGTTAAAAAATAAAGGAGCTGTATTACCTTTCCATCACCAAAAACAGGTGCGTAACTTTATTAAAGAAGTTGTAGGAGAGGATTATTTGGCTGAAAATCCTTTTATTAATTTTTCTGGGTTAAAAGGTCAGACCAAGGTTGGTAGAGAAGGTTTAAATTATTTTTCGAAAAGAGTAACACTGATTTTTTCCAGTGGAGGAGGAGAGTTTATAAATTTCTTTTTAAATAAGCTTTTTGACTTTCAGCACCTATTATTGGGAGACCTTGTTCTTGAACCAGAATATGTAGAAAGAGAATATTTTACAGGGAAGTTTGGAAACTCTGTGAAATTCTTATGCCTTTCTCCAATTGTAATTTGTAATACAGACAATGTGGATAAAAACAAAGAGTTTATTCATCCTACTAAAGATGATTTTTCAGACTTTTTGTATGAGTCCACCATGTTGAGAATGGAAAGAATAGGCCAGTTCACACCTAAACAAATAAGTTCTTTTTTCAAATTCCAAATGGTTCCTGATAAACATTATCTTGAAAAGATTAATAATCATGATAAAAAGTTTGCCAGAATATATACAACCATAAATCAAGGAATGATTAAGGAGGTAAGGGGTTATACTTTGCCATTTGCCCTTTATGCAGCTCCGGAGGTTCAGAACTTCATTTATAATTGTGGTTTAGGGGAATTGGCAGAAAATGGTTTTGGAATGTTAGATCTGGCCGATAACAAGGAAGTTAAAAGAGAAATAATTTTCGAAAAAAGCCTAAAAAAAATGAGAATAAATATACAATAGATTAGATGCTTTGGAAGGGGAACGCCCTGATATCCCCTTTTCCAATTCATTAACTTTTCTCAAATTAAAGAGTGAAACCCTCCTCTATTAAGCTCAAATGCAAAGTCAGAATTCAACCCTAAAGTTTTAAGGTTGATTTTTTTGTAGATAATTTACCAAATGAAGATCAGAGCTTAAAACACTAAATTAAATGTAGTACCCTGGCCAGGATCTGAACTGGCAGTTATTGTACCTTTGTGCAACCGCATAATTTGTCTTGATAAACTTAGCCCAATCCCCGAACCCATTTTTTTAGTGGTGAAGAATGGAATGAATATCCTGTCAAGCGCATCCTTATCAATCCCGGGACCATTATCCTTTACGGAAATCACCGGACGATTATTTTGATTTTGTTGTCCCAAAAGAATAATCACTTTATTGCTATTTTCTTCTTTGGTTAATTCCTGCAAGGCCTGAACAGCATTTTTTATCATGTTTATCAAAACCTGTTCAATCATTTCCTGATCTGCTGTGACGATTAGGGATTCTGGTTCCAACTGAGTCTCAAATCGAATTTCATGCTCCTCGCATTCATGGTCCATTAATATTTTTATATGCCTGAAAATATCACTTACCCTCACATGATTTAAGTTGGGTTCGGGCATGTGCGTGAGGTTCCTGAAATCATTCACAAAGCGAATGAGGGCTTCACTTCTCCTTTTTATGGTTCCAACAGCAAGTGATATATCCTCCAAATCTTCAGTACTAAGATTAGGTTCTTCATTTTCCTTAATGTAGTTTACCTCTCCTTCAATTGTATTTGCCAGTGAAGAAATAGGAGTTACCGAATTCATGATTTCATGGGTGAGTACTCTGATAAGGTTTTGCCAGGCTTCCATTTCCTTTTCTTCCAACTCGCTTTGTATATTCTGGACAGTTACCAGTTTATATTCTTCTCCTTTAAGGTAAAGTTCAATGGCATAGATTGCCAACTGAACAATTTCCCCATTATCACGGATTCTTACCAAGGCTTTTGACCCTGTCCTTAATTTATTGAAATGTTCTACTAATTCCCCACTGAAGTCTTTTAGTTTGGAAATATTGCGAAGTCGGTTGACTTTAAACAGGCGTTTGGCAGCGGTATTGATAATTTGAACATCTCCTTTTTTATCAAAGGATAATATTCCAATTCCAATATGATGAATAATATTTTTGAGGTATTGATACTCGGCTTCTTTTTCAGCTCTAATATTTTTGAAATTCTGAATTACCTTATTGAATTCGAAATTCAGTTCATCAAAACTTCCTCCTCTTCCTGTAAGTTTATAAGACTGGGAAAAATCATCGTATCTGATGGAGCTTAAAAAGTCTATAAGTTCTTTATTGGTGTTCTCCAGTAAATTAATCACCGAAACCACCTGATAAACTACTACACCTAATACAAACCCAGCGGTAATGTATGTACCTGAAAAAACCAGGTAAAACATTGCAAAAATGGAGAATGATAACCCGAGTACCCGGGATATAATTTTTAATCGAAAATCCTTAAAGGCCATGCTTTTCCAACCTTCTGTACAAAGATGCTCTGGTTAGTCCCAGAGACTTTGCTGCTTTTGAAATATTTCCTGAATGTTTACTAATTGCCTTTTGAATCATCATTTTTTCTACTGTATCAAGATCATATTCAGAAAAATCTACTTCTTCAGAATCATTTTTCTCAACAAGAAAAAGAAAATCACTTGGTAAAAGTAATTCTTCTTCGCTCATGATGATTGCTCTTTCTAAAGCATGTTGTAGTTCCCGGATGTTGCCGGGCCAGTGGTATTTTTCAAATTTCTTTAATGTACTGGAGGCAAGTCTTTTTCTGTTCTTTCTGTATTTTTTACAATACATATCAATAAAGTGGGAGGATAATTCCTGCAAGTCGTCAGTTCTTTCTCTCAACGAAGGTAAACGGATTTCCACCGTATTAATTCTATACAGTAAATCCTGCCGGAATTCATTTCCCTCAACCATTTCGTATAGAGGCATATTAGTAGCACAAACCAATCTGATATCGATAGGAATAGATTTATTGGCACCCACTCTGGTGATTTCCCTTCTTTGAAGCACGGTAAGTAGCTTGGCCTGAAGGCTGAGAGATAAATTGCCTATCTCATCCAAAAAAAGTGTTCCACTGTTGGCCACTTCAAATCTTCCAGCCCTATCTTCCTTGGCATCAGTGAATGCTCCTTTTTTATGCCCAAAAAGTTCACTTTCAAAAAGACTCTCCGTGATGGTACCCATATCTACATTTATGAATACATTATCTTTCCTGAGAGATTGGTTGTGAATTGCTCTGGCGATTACTTCTTTTCCCGTACCGTTTTCTCCAAGAATTAAAATGTTGGCATCAGTTTCGGCTACCTTGCTAATAATATTGAAAACCTCCATCATGGAGGCACTTTTCCCAATAATTTCCTTAAAATGGGATTGATTAAGCTCAGAAGTGAGTTTATTCTTCTCCATTTTTAAGGTGTTTACTTCATCTTTAGCCTGTTTTAGTTTTACCGCTGTGGTAAGGGTGGCAATCAGTTTTTCATTTTGCCAGGGTTTTAAAACAAAATCAGTGGCACCAGACCTCAGGGCTTTTACAGCCATTTCCACATCCCCAAATGCAGTGATTAATATAACTACGGCTTCAGGGTTGATTTCCATGATTTGCTCAAGCCAGTGAAACCCTTCCTTTCCACTAGTGATATCCTTACTAAAATTCATGTCCAGCAAGATGACATCATAGGTATCATTATTCAGGAGAAAGGGGATTTTTTTAGGGTTACTCTCTATCTGAACAAGGTCAGCATGTTTTTTTAATAATAATTTGGCCGCCAACAACACATCTTCATTATCATCAATGACCAATATTTTTCCTAAAGGTTTACCCATTATATTTTATGCTCTTTAAATTATTAGTGAAGTTATTGAATCAAATTTATTCAAAATATCCAATTTTAGGGAAATAACTGGTATTTTAAATTTTCCCTTTTGATACTCCAATTTAGAAAATGATAGGCTTATTCGGAATACAATTTTTATAAATGGTAGTGAAAATCCATCTTCATCAGATGAAAAAGGTTCTGGTTTTAATGGAAAACTAAAAAGGACAGATTTTTCATTTGTGCCGGTAGAAATACTATCTTTATACGATTACAAACAATTAAATCTTCTATTATGAACAAAATCAGTTTCTTATTTTTGGCCGTGGTTTTAATCTTTTTCTCCGAATGTAAAAAAGAGGCAGATAAGGACGGTGATATTGAACAGGATTCATGGGAAGAGGAGGAGCAGGAACTTCCCCTAAATTCCAGAGTGGATTTGTTGCTGGACAGCATCCATAGCCTCGACAAGCAAGCCATTGCTTCAGAAAATGAAAAGATCAACACCACTAAATTGCTGGTGGAGGAAATAAAAAATATTATCCCTAATTACAATACTGCTTTAGTGGCTTCAATTGAGGAAAAAAGGGCTTTGGTCGAAGAAAATCTTTATTCTAAAGTCACCATGGAAGATGAAAGCTTTATGGTAGCCTATGATGATTATTGTCAGGAACTGATGGATAAAATTCAGGAATTTGCCACAAGTACGGATGAATTTGAAAAATATAAGCGGGCTGCATTATTATCTTCTGATATTTTAGAAGCCAATCATAGGGATTTTATGATCAGGAAAAATTATAATAATTACGTGCTGGAGTTTAATGTTCTTTTAGAAGAGAAAGGCGATAAAATCCGGGAATTAGGCGTAAAATATCAAGGTTTAAATAAATTCCCACTTTTCTATGGTGATCCTGAAAGTTAAAACTTCTGGAATTAGGGTATTAGGTGATCAGGTTGTATTTGAGGTATAAAATTGTCGGTGCGCTACCTTTTTTTAAATTCATTTTTTAAACTATTATTCCATATAGGCTTCATGAATAAATCTTTATTAGCCCTCCTTTCTTCGTTTTTTGTATTCATTCCTATTTCCTCATTATTTTCTCAACAATATCCTTTAGGGCTAAATCCTAATTCCTTAAAATGGAAACAGATAAATACTGAAAAGGTACAAGTCGTTTTTCCGGAAGGTGTTGAGGGTCAGGGGAAAAGAGTTGCCAATCTTATTGAATATTTATATAGTAATAATCTTGAGTCTATAGGCAGCAAAAGCGAAAAGGTGACTATTTTGATGCAAAATCAAACAGGAATTTCAAATGGTTTTGTGACACTTTCTCCCTTCCGATCAGAGTTTTTTCTTACCCCACCGCAGTTTAATTTTTTGGGAAGCGGAAATTGGCTGGATTTATTAGCAATTCACGAATATCGTCATGTTCAGCAAACTACCAATGCTAAAAGAGGAATCACAAACTTTTTTTATACCATTCTTGGGGAAAACACTTTGTCCTTTTTTAGAAGAACAGCCTTACCTAGATGGTATATTGAAGGGGATGCTGTAAGTTCAGAAACCGCACTATCCGAATCGGGTAGAGGTAGAACCCCTGCTTTTGATATGGAATACAGGGCATTACGCCTTGCCGGGAGAAAATTTAATTATGAAAAAGCCTCAGCTACTTCAATAAAAGAATTTGTCCCAAATCATTACAATCAGGGATATTACCTCATCAATTATGCTAGAGCTAATTTTGGTGAAGACATATGGAAAAATACTTTGGAGAATGCCGTAAAGTACAAAGGTTTATTTTTCCCATTTAGCCATTCTTTAAAGAAATCTACCAATATGAGAACTCCCCAGTTGTATAATGCGGCCTTTGCCGAATTGGATGAAAAATGGGAGGAGGAATTGGAAGATTTAACGCTTACTCCTTCAGTCCTGGTGAATACAAAGGCTAAACAACGATATACTAATTATCGCTTTCCCAATTACATTTCCAATAACCAATTGATTGTGGAGAAAAGCGGGTTTAAAGATATCAGAAGTTTTTATACGATTGATGGTCAGGGCACAGAGAAAAAAATAACCTTGCCCGGCTATAATTTAAATTATAATAGTACCCTTTCCCTTGCCGAAAATAAAATTGTGTGGGCAGATATTGAGTATGATATTCGATGGGGAAATGTAGATTATTCTGTAATTAAAATTTATGATTTAAACACTGGAAAAACCACACAACTCACCAAAAAGACAAAATATTTTGCCCCTGCTCTTTCCCCTGATGCTTCAAAAATTGTAGTGGCAGAAGCCACATTAAATGGGGATTATGCCCTGATAATTCTGGATGCCATCACTGGAGAAGTAATTCGAACGTTACCTAACTCAGAAAATCTTTTCTATTCCCTGCCTAAGTGGACTAAAGATGGGAAGGCTATTGTGACGGTAGCCCAAAAAGGACATAAGCAGGCCATCGTTTTAGTGAATGTGGAGGATGGGGGGTATAATGCCCTGACTAGTTTTGGAAACGATCAGGTTTCTTATCCTTTTGATGGCGGAGAATATGTATATTTCTCGGCTGCATATTCCGGGATAAATAATATTTATGCGGTAAATAAAATTACAAAAGAGTTTTTCCAGGTGACCAGTAGCAAAATTGGAGCCTTTCAGCCTGCACTGTCTCCTGATGGTTTAAAATTGGCCTATGCAGAGTATTCCGCTGATGGATATGACATTAAGGAAGTAAGTTTGGAAAATCGGACTTATGCCAGTCTAGACAAAATCCCCGAAAGTTCTTTGAATTTTTATGAGGCGGCAAAAGAGCAGGAAGGTGGAAGTATACTTAACAAAATCCCTTCGAATGAATTCGAAATAAAAAAATATAAAAAGACCACTGGTTTACTTAGGCCACACAGTATCCAGGTTTTTCCAAACCATCCTGTTTACAGAGCTGAAGTTCAAATGGAAAATAAATTTCAGACCTTTAACGGAGCGGTAGGTTATCAATATAATGCTAATGAGAATGCTGGAGGTTTTTACATGGATGTTTTGTATGCCCAGTTTTTTCCGGTGATGAATGGGAGTATTGGAATCCAGAATACCAGATCCAGAACGAATATGTATATTCGGAAAAACTCAGAAGACCAGCCTGATTTAGGGTTTTACACAAAAAAATGGAAGGAGGACGATTATAGAATTGGGTTATTTGTCCCCCTTAATTTATCGGATGGGAATCATTTTGCCAATTTAAGAATAGGAGCTTCTTATCATTATCTCAATGTAAATTATGATAATGTAAGTTTGGGTTTTAATGAAAGCCTCCAGGCAAGGAATGGGCCTGTAAATGTGATGGATTTTAGGGTAAGGTTTTCCAGACAACAGAGTAAAGCTATGCAATTTATCAACTCAAGGTTTGCCCAGGCTCTGGAAGTCAATTATTTATCTACTTTTAAAACCAATAGAAATCAGGGGAGTCAGTTTACCTCAACTGCTACTTTTTTCTTTCCCGGGATTTGGAAGAATCACAGTTTTTTTGTGGAAGGAAGTTTCCAAAAGGAAGGCTTTACGGATACCTACCAGTTTAGAGACAGTTTTAGGTATGCAAGAGGTTATAATAGTATACCTCATGATGATATTATAAGAGGATCAGTAAATTATGCTTTGCCATTATTCTACCCTGATGTGGCTTTGGGGCCTTTAGCATTTGTGCAAAGGGTAAAACTCAATTTGTTCTTCGATTATTCCCGAACCAGTTTTGATCCGGTAATACCCAGCCAGTTGCCCAATGATTCTGGTTTGCAGGTCCCCTCCGATCCAAGGACTCTATTACCCAATGAAACTTATAATTCTACAGGTGCAGAATTATCATTCGATTTCAGAGCCTTGAGATTAATAGATTTGGATTTAGGAGTACGATACAGTTACCTTTTGGATACTTCCAATATTTTTAGTGCAGGATTGAATAAGCATCAATTCGATTTCCTCATCTTAAGGATTGGTGGTTGATTAGTGGCCGAATCACTAATTTGTTCGGCAGTTATTTACAAAATTATATTTAATTAAATTTTCGTTTTCAATGATTTTATAGAACTCCTGAAGATAGGCTACACATTCTTTTTTATTCCTTTCTGACAGGGGTTCAAATTCATTGACCAGGTTAAATATTTCTTCTTTATTCTCCAGAAAGGGAATCATAGTTTTTTGGAACTCTTCAAGGGTACGGCAAAAACCCCTGAAATCCCTTACTCTCACATTTTCTATTCCCAAAGCCGGATCAGGGATGGCATATGTAGTATTTACAAAACCGGAGTAATCGAAATCATAAGGAATGGCTATCGGGGCGAATTCAGTTGGGTTTTTTGACTTGATTAATTTAATGTTATGAAGTCCGGGAATAGACCAATCCGTATTCCCTATCATAAACTGGAAAACGGCCAGCAAGTTGGCAATTTCTTTATTTGTTTGATCAGGATGAATTTTAGGTGTTTCAATTTCCAAAGCGTTATTTCTTTCAGCCAGCTGGTCAATCTCCTCAATTACAAAACCATAGCGCCTCAACGGGTCTTTTTTCCCTTGTGAATCCTTTTGTGTTACATCCAATAGTCGGACATTAAAGCTATAATCAGTTAAAAGATTATACATTTTGTACACTAAATATTCCTTCAGAATATATTGTTCATAAGTATCAGCTTCCTTACAAACAGTTACAATTTTCAGTTTTTTTAATGTATTCATTGATGCAGATCCAAAATCTACATGTTTAAAATTTAATTTTAAGGGTGGATAATAACAAATGCTTTTTCTTGAATTCCCCCGGGTTTTTACTTTAATTGTTTTTTCAATAATACTGTCTTCATGAAGGTAAAGGGTGAATTTTGCCGGATGATATTCATCTTTATATTTTGTTTTTAATAATTCTTTTACATCCATTTCGATGGAAATTTTTAATGGATCATCTTTGGCAAATAACCTTCTAGTTGGGGTTTTTGTACTTTGGGCAGTTACCAAATGACTAAGAATTACAAAGAGCAGACAAATCAGGCCCGGGTAGTTCATGAGTTGAAAAAAGTATTATGCAAATCATATTAATCAGGCTTAAATTAATGATAATTTATAATAATGCATAACTAAAGTGATATCAAAATTAAATTTCATAATACAAAAAAAGACTTCCTTTTTGAGAAGCCTCACTTATTAATATCCGGATTCTGCTAAGAAAAATTCCTTGATTATTCCACCACTTCAACACCTCTCCAAAATGCAACATGATCTTTTATGGCACTTGCTGCCTCAGAAGGATCCGGATAAAACCAGGCTGCATCATTATTGGTTTCCCCATCTACTTCCAGTGAATAGTAAGAAGCTGTTCCTTTCCAGGGACAATTGGTATGAGTTTCACTTTTCTTTAAAAATTCCTTATTTACCGTTTCTATCGGGAAATAATGATTCCCCTCAATCCGAACAGTTTTATCACTTTCGGCAATTACCTTGTTGTTCCAAATAGCTTTCATTGTTTTAGGTTTTTTGCAACATCGTCTGGAATTAAAAAAAATCCAACTATGTCGTGAAGTTTAGCATGTGCTGAAACTTGGTTATTAATTAATTTTCAGCAACCTAACATGTTTGCTTTGGAATTGGTTCAGGAAAAAAAATGGGCTGGTTCAAACTCGAAACAGCCCATTTTAACTATGAATTCCTGTATATGTTTAACTTTTGTGATCTTCAATCCATTTAATGTAAGTGGCTAAATCTTTATCTCCCCTTCCGGATAGATTAACCACAACTACTTCCTCAGGTTTGGCATTCAGTTTTTCCAGATAAGCCAGAGCATGTGAAGATTCAATAGCGGGAATAATTCCTTCCAGGCGGCTCAGCTGCAATCCCGCTTCCATAGCTTCTTCATCAGTAACTGGAAAATATTTTCCCCTTCCGGATGCAAATAAATAGGCGTGAACCGGACCGATTCCCGGATAATCCAATCCAGCTGAAATAGAATAAGGTTCTACAACTTGTCCATCTGGTGTTTGCATTACCAGTGATCTGCTGCCGTGCAAAACACCTTCTTTCCCCAACAAGGTAGTAGCGGCAGACTCTCCGGTATCCACTCCTTTACCGGCCGCTTCCAAACCAATTAATTTTACCTCTGAGTTTTCCGCAAAATGGTAAAAAGCCCCGGCTGCATTACTTCCGCCACCCACACAGGCCAATATATAATCAGGGTTTTCCTTTCCTGTTTTTTCTGCCAGTTGTTTTTTTATTTCTTCGCTTATTACTGCCTGAAATCTGGCTACCATATCGGGATAGGGGTGAGGACCAACCACAGAGCCAATCACATAATAAGTGTCTACAGGATTGTTTATCCAGTCTCTCATGGCATCGTTAGTGGCATCTTTCAATGTCTGGCTTCCGCTTACCGCCTCAATTACTTTGGCACCCAACATTTTCATTCTTTCCACATTAGGTTTTTGCCGGGCAACATCTATTTTACCCATAAAAACCTCACATTCCAGTCCCATCAAGGCACATATTGTAGCCGTGGCTACCCCATGTTGTCCGGCTCCTGTTTCGGCAATTATTCTTTTTTTACCAAGCCTTTTCGCCAACAGAATTTGCCCTATCGTATTATTTACTTTGTGCGCACCTGTGTGGCAAAGGTCTTCCCTTTTCAAATAAACATTGGTATTGTATTTTTCGGAAAGTCTCGATGCGTAATATAAAGGTGTTGGTCGGCCAACATAATCCTTTAACAGGGATAAAAACTCTTCCTGAAATGAAGGAGATTGAATAATTTCCAGGTAGTTGTTTTTTAATTCTTCTACATTGGGATGAAGCATTTCGGGAATATAAGCCCCTCCGAAATTTCCATAAAACCCACTTTCACTTACTGCTAACATATATTTTTACTTTATCTCTAATTATTTCTGAAAGAAATTCAAATTTAACATTTTGAATAGAAACTAATTGGATTCATTACTGTTTTTATCATTCTAAAGTTCCTCCCTTTAGCACCCTCAACTGAGAGGATTAAGAGGAGGTTTAATAGTTTTAATAATATAAACCATACAAGGTGAATTTCTGAAGGTAACTTTTTTAGTCTGGATTATATTTGTCCAGAATGTATTCTCAATAACTTGGATTTGATCCTTCCTGCCACAGTTGATTTACAAATTTTTTGATTTTGTCGGCATCTTTAAGGGCAGGAGAAATTTCAAATTTACTGTTTATATCGAGGGCAAATAAATTCGGGAGGTTAAGGTTTTTGATCATCTGCACATGGTCCGGTTCAATTCCCCCACTTAGAAAAAAAGGCAAATCACTTTTATAATCCTTGAGAATATCCCAATTGAAAGTTACCCCGTTTCCACCATAATTTTTCCCTTTTGTATCAAACAAAAAGAAATCACAATAGGCTTCATAAGGGTTTAGGGTAGTAAAATCAAACTCATCTCCAACACTAAATGCCTTAATAATGCCTGGTTTATCTTCAAACTTTGTTTTTAATCTTTGGCAAAACTCAGGTGTTTCCTTTCCATGTAATTGCACCAAATCAAGCTGGTATTTGCTTATGTTTTTACAAAGAAATTCAAATTCAGGATTTACAAAAACACCCACCTTTTTTACAGAAGATGGAAGTTTTTCCAAAATCTGAGAATCCATCTCTCCAATAAATCGGGGGGACTTTTCATAAAAAATAAAACCAAAAAAATCTGGCTGAAAGGCTGAGATGGATTTTAAATTATCCTCATCACGCATGCCGCATATTTTGAGTTTCAGTTTTTTATCAGTAGCTCCAACCATTTTATTTTCTAGTTTCGACAATCAAAATTAGTAAATCTCACAGATGCTTTAGCCATAAGCAGTCAATTTTTCTCTAATTTTGCAGGCAATTTTAAGGACATACTAAAATGTTATTGGCATCTGAAAATCATTAGTGGGTTGCCTCTTGGAATTCTAATCCTGATTATTGTTTCTCCTTAAAAACAATAGCGATTTGCTATAAGAGCTTGTTTAAAATTTAGGTTTCAATAAATGGACGTTTGCATCGAATTAGTTAAAATTTAAACATGCGCTAAAAAACCTTACTGAATGAGACACGAAATAGAATATAAATTAAGTCCTGAACTGGCTTATGACAAGGAAAGGCTAAACGCTTTTGTGAAAAATAAGTTAGGCGTTGCACATGAACCTGAAGTATTTGTCAGGCTTTTGAGAAGGTCAGTGGATGCTCGGTCCAAAAAGGTGAAAGTAAACGTAAAAGTGGAGGTTTTTGTGGAAGAATCCCCTGATGATTTAATTTCCTATCGAAAGGCTTATCCCAATGTGAAAAATGCAGATCAGGCCATCGTAGTGGGATGTGGCCCTGCTGGAATGTTTGCAGCACTTAGGTTAATTGAATTGGGAATTAAGCCAATAGTATTGGAACGGGGGAAAGATGTGAGAAACAGAAGGAGAGATTTAGCCGCCATCAATAAGGAACATATCGTAAATCCAGACTCCAATTACTGCTTTGGAGAAGGAGGAGCAGGGACTTATTCGGATGGTAAACTTTATACCCGATCCAAAAAAAGAGGCGACTTCCGCAGAATTCTGGAAATATTTGTCGCTCACGGAGCAAGCACAGAAATTTTGGTGGATGCACATCCGCACATTGGGACCAATAAATTACCTAAAGTGGTAGCTGAGATGCGGGAAAGTATACTGGCTGCAGGTGGGGAAATTCATTTCGATACAAGGGTTGAGGATTTTATTTTGAAGAATGGTGAACTAAAAGGGGTGAAAAATCAAAATGGAGATTTAATTGAAGGAATTGGGGTGATTTTAGCCACAGGCCATTCCGCCCGGGATATTTTCCACCTTTTGCTAAAAAAGGAAATATTCATAGAGCAAAAACCTTTTGCCCTTGGTGTAAGAGTTGAGCATAGCCAAAATCTGATTGACAAAATTCAATACCATTGTGAGGATAGGGGAGATTATTTGCCCGCGGCTCCTTATTCTTTGGTAACTCAATCTCGCTATAAAGGGCTGCAGAAAGGGGTGTTTTCATTTTGTATGTGTCCGGGAGGGTTTATGGTTCCTTCAGCAACTGCACCAGGTGAAGTAGTGGTGAATGGGATGTCGCCATCAAGAAGAGATTCGCAATTCGCGAATTCTGGAATTGTGGTTTCGGTAGATGATGAACAATTAAAGGCATATCAAAAGCATGGCCCCTTAGCTGGCATGATTTTTCAAAAGGAAATTGAACAGAAATCGTGCAAAGTAGCCGGAGGCACTCAGGTGGCTCCGGCCCAAAAATTGGTGGATTTTGTAAATAACAAAGTTTCCTCCAGTTTGTTGGATTCTTCTTATCAACCCGGGCTTACTTCTGTGGCAATGGATGAATTTTTACCGGCCTCCATAGCACAAAGACTGAGAATTGGTTTTAAAGATTTTGGCAAAAAAATGAGAGGTTATTTAACCAATGAGGCACAGATAGTAGCTGTAGAAAGCCGGACTTCTTCTCCTGTTAAAATCCCAAGGGACAGAGAAAGTTTCGAGCATGTGCAAATAAGAAGGCTTTTCCCATGCGGAGAAGGGGCTGGCTATGCAGGAGGAATTGCTTCTGCTGCTATGGATGGTGAAAAGTGTGCTGAAAAACTCGTGAATCTGTATGCCAGTAAAAAGTGTTAAATGTGGTGCTTTAAAGTCATTTGTTTAATCTTTGGCAAAAAACAGGAAATAGAAATTGGGAAAATCGTTTTAATTATACTTTTTTTATCGAAATAACATTTTTTGGCCAGCGAACTTAAATGACTTTATATATTATCTTAATGAATTTAAACAAGGTTAAATTCAACCTGTTAAATTCAGTAGTTTTACTGAAAAATTTTCAGTATTCTGCAAAAATCACAATGAACTACTATTCTATTTTTTTTACTTTTCTGGTTTTAAGCTTCCATAGTCTTTCTGCCCAGTATAATTGTTCCGAACCGATTGAAATCATCAGTTTACAAAGAACAGATGAAAAGCGCTTTGATTTAAGTGGGATTGCAGAGGTAGATGGAAAAATTTATGTGGTAGCGGATAAGGAGTGGAATAAGTATATTTATGAAATTAGTAAAAAAGGGAAAAACTGGTTTATTCATGAAGCTTATCCAATTAAAATGGAAGGGGATTTCGATTTTGAAGGACTGGACTTCGGTGATGGTGAATTTTATTTGTGTGATGAAAAAAACTCCAAAGTTTTTAAGCTTAACCCCACAACCCAAAAAGTTGAAGAATTTAACTTTTCCTGGGGGAAATTTAATGATGGGGCATGGGGAAATAAAGGTTTAGAGGGAATTGCTATCAATCCACAGGAACAAATTATATACCTGGCCAAAGAAAGGGGGCCAAGAAATATTTACGGTGTAGCATTGAATTCGGGAAAGGTATGTGAGCCATTTAAAATGCTTCTGGGTAATAATGAGCCTCCAGGTTCTGATATAGCAGATTTAAAGTTTAAAGATGGAATTTTATACATTTTAGCACGGGGCCAGTTTAAGGTGATAAAGCTGGATGTAGAAGCATACAAATCAAATCCTGTCCCGATAAATGAATTACCTTATTTTTCCTACCGGGAAGTGGCTTTTAATGCCATGCAGAAATTATATCTGGATAATGATTTTCCAATGGCAGAGGCTTTACTAATTACCGATCAGGAAATCTGGATTGGAATTGATAATAATGGAGGCCGATTGAATCCTGATAATAAGTGGGTAAAGAAGGAAAAATTATCTGGTACACAGCCCATTATTCTTCGGCTAAGCAGGAATGGTTTTTAGGCTAAAACCATTTGTTTTTCCGCATAAATATTGCCATAATAATCCCCACAACCACCATAGCTCCAAGGGTATAAAAATAGCCGTTCCGTGAATGTAATTCCGGCATATTTTCGAAATTCATCCCGTAAATTCCTGCGATGAAAGTTAAGGGAATAAAAATGGTAGAAATAATGGTCAGGGTTTTCATAATACTGTTCAGTCGGTTATCCTGATTGGAGGAATTTATGGCTAACAATCCCAAAACAGCATCTTTGTTGGCATCCATGGTTTGTATAACCCGGTTGAGGTGGTCATTCACATCATTAAAAAATTTGATGTTACTTTTTTGAATAAAATTGGATTTGATATTTACAATTCCAATGACTGATTCCTGTAGGGGCTCAGCAAATTTCCTTAGGAAGTTGAGTTTCTTTTTAAGCGCAATAATTTTTTCAATTTCGTTCCTGTGTGTACCGATCAAAAGTTCTTCTTCCAGGTTTTCAATATCCTGGCTGATATTATCTATTATATAGAGATAATGGTCCACTACCACATCAATAATTAAATAGAATAAATAATCTGATTTTTTACCTCTGGCTCTTCCTTTTCCTATCTGAATTCGTTCCCTCAATACATCGAAAATATCCCCGCGTTTTTCCTGAAATACAATAACATAATATTCTCCTAAGATGACACTTACCTGTTCGTGTTCTATAAACTTTGTCTCCTCATTATAAAAAAGCATCTTAAATGTAAGGAATCTATATTCTTCATAATCCTCTACCTTGGGCAAATGATCAACATCCAAAACATCTTCTAATAATAAGGGGTCAATATCAAATTGTTCTCCAAGTTTGGTAATAAGTCCAATATCATGAAGACCAAATATATTCACCCAGTTTACATGTGATTTTTTCAGGTTTTCCCTTAACCCTTCTATGTTATCCTTGTCATAAGTTTTGTATTCTTCCAGGTTATAAGAAATAACCTCCACCTCTACTTTTTCCTGTTTTTGAACACCTGAGAAAATAAGGCTTCCGGGAGCTTTACCTATTTTTGCTTTGTAGTTGGAAAAAGGGTTTTTGAGATTTATAGGATTTTTAATGTTAATTGGAGATTTCATTCGCATAAAAGTAGTAGTTGTAGGGACACAGCTTGATATATCCAAAAAGAACAGGCATTAATACAAAACTAAGTTGCCTGAATTAAATTAGAATAATATAACTGCCAAAATTATGAAAACCAAATTGCAGTTGTTATCCGGAAAGCAAATCTTCCCCTTTAATTTTTGATACTGATCATATTGCAAATTTTAAAATGCTCCTCAATATTTTGTGTCTTCTTCGTCCCTCCATGGATTATTTCTTAGTTTTAGGCTGGAGATTTTTCTTTCCATGCTTTCCTTTAAATCTCAGAAAATGACAAAAATATTAAAACCAATCATGTTTGTAGGGACTGGCTCAGATGTGGGTAAAAGTGTAATTTGTGCTGGTTTCTGTAGAATATTTAAACAGGATGGTTTTTCACCTGCTCCGTTCAAAGCGCAAAATATGTCCCTCAACAGTTTTCCCACTCCCGAAGGGTTAGAAATAGGCAGGGCACAGGCGGTACAGGCTGAGGCTGCAGGAATTCCCTGCAAAGTGGAAATGAATCCGGTATTGCTTAAGCCCACCAATGATAAAACCAGCCAGGTGGTGCTGAATGGAAAGCCAATTGGCAATCAATCGGCTATGGAATATTTTAATGGAAATAACCGGCAGGAACTATTCAATGAAGTGACGAAGGCTTTTGACAGGTTGGTTGCCCAATATTCCCCAATTGTAATGGAAGGGGCGGGAAGCATTTCAGAAATCAACCTTAAGGATCGTGATATTACCAATATGCGGATGGCTATCCATGCGCAGGCAGCTACAATTCTCATTGCCGATATTGATAGGGGAGGAGTTTTTGGAAGTATTTATGGAACCATCCTTTTGCTGGATGAGGAAGAAAGAAAACAAATAAAAGGGATCATTATAAATAAATTCAGGGGAGATATCGCGCTTTTTGAGGATGGCGTAAAAATGTTGGAGGAATTAACTGGTGTAAAGGTTTTGGGGGTAGTTCCCTATTTCAGGGATATATTTATTGAAGAAGAGGATTCTGTTGTAGTGGATAGAAAACTTAGGAAGGCAGTAAAGAACAAAGTCAATATTGCCATTGTGTTATTGAAAAGAATGTCAAATTTTACCGATTTCCAGGCCTTGGAACAGCACCCATATGTCAATATATTTTACTCCCACGATTCGGATGAAATAGCCCAGGCCGATATCATCATTATTCCCGGAAGTAAAAACTCCATTGCCGATCTGGTTGATATCAAAAATAATGGGCTTGCCAATGCTATTTTAAAGGCAAGGAAAGCAGGGAAAACCATTATTGGGATTTGTGGTGGTTATCAAATGATGGGTCTTTCAATTGAAGATCCACATGGCGTAGAAGGTCAAATTGAATATATGCCAGGTTTAGGTTTGCTCCCAATCAGGACTATTCTGGAAAAGGAAAAAACGACCAGACAGGTTACCTTTACTTATGGAGATTCTCCAACCGTATGCAAAGGCTACGAAATCCATATGGGAGAAACTATTGCAGAAAAAGGCATTAGTCCGGTTGTATTAAAGCAAGGTAAAATTCCAGAAGGCTGTAAAATTGATGCCAAATGTTGGGGGACTTATTTACATGGAATTTTAGATAATCATGTGGTAATTGAAGATATTTTAAAGCCTTTTTTAGGAAAGGAGAATTCTCATGAATTTGATTATCAGTCTTTTAAAGAAGAACAATATAATAAGCTGGCAGAAGTACTCAGGAATTGCCTCGATTTGGATTATGTTTATAAAGTGCTAAAAGACTAAAAAATTATTTAGGATGATATGAAAGAAAATCAATTTCAATTCTTTTATAAAAATTTAAATTCTATCAATCCTCTAACAGATTCAGCATGGCGTGACCTGAAAAGTTTTACCAGGGCAAAAAATTTTAAAGCCGGGGATTTTTTAGTCTTGGAAGGTCAGAAATCCCGTTACTGTTATTTTCTGGAGGAAGGAATTGTGAGGGTATTTTATAACAATGCAGGAACGGAATACAATAAGACATTTTTTATTCCCGGAACCTTTCCAACTACCCTGACTGCTCTACTCACCGATACCTCATCAAAAATAAGCCTTCAGGCGCTTACACCAACAAAAGTTGTTCAGTTTTCCTATATTGATTTTCGCCAATTATTCGACCAGCACCGCTGTCTGGAAAGGTTATTTTTAAAGATTATGGAGCAGATTTGGATAAAAAAGGAAAGGCATGATATCCATATGGTAACCAATGATGCAACCACAAATTATCTGATTTTTCAAAAGGAGTTTCCCGGAGTAGAACAACTTATTCCTCAGTATCATATTGCATCCTATTTGGGAGTTACCCCAATCCAGTTGAGCAGAATCAGAGCTAAATTGGCTAAATCATAAATTCATTAACATAGGTTAATGCCTTAGGAATTAGTGTCCTGCAATTTTGAATTGTAACTAATTCTCTAAGCAATGAAAACAATAACATTTCCATTACTGAACATCCTAATCATCCCGGGGTTTATATCCCTTTGTCTGATGATTCTGGTAGACTTTCTGCTTGGACCAGAGGCTGAGTTTCTCAACGCCTGGTTGATCCTGAACCGCTTACTTGGTTTTAATACCAACCTTCCTGAAAGCCTCATTTTGAAGCAATTTGGCCTGGGTATAGCCACAGCTATTATGATCCTGTCCAATTTACTTATTGGCCAGGTTTTAAGAGGGCTTTTCTTTTTATTCCTGAAATTTTAATCCTATTAAACTATGAAAAATCAAACGCTCATGATTAGCCTCCTCATATTGATTTACAGTGCTAATTGTTTTGGCCAATCAATTGAAAATGAATTGAGAAAATCCTGGCAAATTGGTTTGGGCTTTGGAGAACTGCCTATGCATGGCAGTTTAAAGCCGAGTATTACTTTCGGCTATCACTTTTCTGAACAGATGTATTTGGGAGTCATTTATCAGTTTAAGGATAAAATTAACCGAAATGAAACTTCATTTAATGCCAAATCGAATGGCTTACAGGGTTTGGTAAGTGCCTCTGAGGAAGTCGCGCAAAGATTTATGTTTCAGTTCCGCTATTCTCCTTTTAAGAATGGACCATATATTTCCACAGGTATACTTTATAATGGCACCGATAGAGAAACCATGATTTATGATTCCAGGTTTCGAAATATTCCTAACGAAGGTACTAAAGGCAACATAATTATCCTTCAGGAGCGACCTTCTGGCTGGGGATTAGGGTTAGGGTTTGGCTACCAACATAACTTTAAAAATGGTTTGGCCATCAATGCAGAATGGACACCTGCCTGGTTTAAAGGTTATGCTGATCCTGTTTATTCATTTTCCGGTTCGGCTCCTCTTTCAGGTTATGCTAAAACCTATTTAAAAAATAAAATGGATCAGGAGTTTAAATCCACTGTGACAAATCTATATAAGGTTTTTCATATAGGAATGGCTTACAGATTTAAGTAGACTTAGTTGAAAAGCAATGATTTATGATAATATAAAAATTTTGAAAAAATGAATTTATCTGGAAATACGATTTTAATTACTGGAGGAACTTCAGGTATTGGCCTGGCACTTGGAAAATATTTTCTGGCCAAAAATAATAAAGTTATTCTGTTAGGCAGAAACCAAAGCAAACTCGGACAATTACAAAAAGAAGGGTTTGAAGCTTTACGATGTGATTTATCTAATCAGAAAGATATTGAAGAAACTATAAAAATGGTGGAACAGCAATTTGATCATTTAAATGTGTTAATTAATAATGCAGGTATACAGTATAATTATCTGTTTCCAGAAATAGCTATTCCTTTTAAATCTATAGAAGAGGAAATAGAAATAAATGTGACAGGTCAAATGGTGTTCACTCAATTGCTAATACCAATATTGGCAGCCAAACCAAAGGCTTTCATTATTAACACCACTTCTGCATTAGGCGCATTTCCCAAAAAAGATGCATTGGTTTACAGCGCGAGTAAAGCTGCTTTTAGAAATTTCACACAGGGACTTAGAATTACCCTTAAGAATACTAGTATAAAAATCATGGAATTTATTCCTCCGGTTACTGAAACCAATATGACCGAGGGCAGGTTAGGAAAGAAAATATCACCTGAAGAATTGATTTCTAAAATAATTCCGCAAATGAAAAACGAAAAGGAATTGCTTACAACTATCCCAGTCAGGGCATTTTTATGGATTGCTTTTCTTTTTCCCGGAATTGCAGAAAAAATATTATCGAAATAGTCAATTTCAGCAAATAAAAAAGCTCTCGGAAAGTTCCGAGAGCTTTTTAGTGGAGCCGGAGGGATTCGAACCCTCGTCCAGAGAAGGCAACTATCATGTCTTCTACATGCTTAGATACACATTAAATTTTCGAGCTGATCATAGGTAGGCATCAGACCTGTAGAACAACCTTATCTGCTTAATTTCACCAATGCACCACAGCTTTACATTAGCTATTCCCGCGATTTCGACACCCCGTGATCACCGCCAGCAGGACTTAGGCAGTGCGAGATGATGGCCGGTGACTGTTAAGTCTACCTAAAATAATTAGACATCCTGTCTAAATTATGCAGCCATGGCGTAATTTTCTTCGCCAATTATTGTTTGGAACTATCTTTCAAGGCTCTCATCCCATGAGCCTGCATGCTTACCCACGTAACTACTCAACCTGTCTAATCCAGTCGGCCCCAGTTACTTTAGTATTTAATTAAACCGTTGTAAAAAAATAATCCTTTAAACTTTATTTCTCAGATTATTTAACAAATGCTTTTATATTCTATATACCCAACCTCTGGTGTCTTCAACTAAACCTCTTTGAATTCCAGTAAGTTCGGCATGTAGTTTAGTTGAAAACTCTCTTGTTTCCACTGCAGGAAGTTCGTAATCTACACCATCATACGCCATTAGAGCGATTTGGGTTATAGTAGCTGCAGTTCCTGCACCAAACATTTCCTTTAATGAACCATCTTTAATTGCCGAAACAATTTCCGCAACTTCTACAGGTCTTTCTTCCACTTTCAGCCCCCAGTCCCTGGCAATTTCCACCACACTTCTTCTGGTAATTCCAGGTAGAATAGTGTCGCTTGAAGGAATGGATACCAAAGTATCATTGATAACAAAAAGCACATTCATGGTACCAGATTCCTCAATGAATTTGTGGGACTTTCCGTCTGTCCATAATAGCTGGTGGTAACCCTGCTCAGCTGCTAATTTTGCAGGATACATGGAAGCTGCATAATTTCCTGCTGCTTTGGCAAATCCTGTTCCTCCCTGAGCTGCTCTGGTATATTCAGTTTCTACCTTTACTTTCACCGGCTCTGAATAATATGCACCAACAGGTGAGGCAAAAATGATAAACTTAAATGTTTCAGAAGGTTTTAAACCAATATATTCATCAGCAGCAAACTGAAACGGACGGATATACAAAGCTGAATCCTTTACATTTGGCACCCAGCTTCTGTCCAGGTCCAAAAGTTTATGCAAACCTGTCATGAATATTTCTTCAGGAACTTCTGGCATACAAAGCCTTTTGGCTGAAGCTTTTAACCTTTTGGCGTTCTCTTCTGGCCTGAAAACCAAAACTTCCTTGCCATCCGGACTTCTAAATCCTTTTAAGCCTTCAAAAACAGATTGTCCATAATGCAATACCGAAATCGCAGGACTTAAATTGAGATTATTGAATGGCTCAATTCTCAAATCAGACCACTGACCGTTTTTGTATTCAGCCAAAAACATATGGTCGGCATAAATTTTCCCAAAAGGAATATTGTTAAAATCAATTTCCGGCAATCGGGACTGATTCGTTTTCTGAATTTTAATATCCAATCCGATATCTATCATTTTTAAATCAATTAGTCCATTTATACATAATGCTAAAGCCCAAAGGGATTTAAACATTCAATAACTATAAAAGATGAATTTCCCAGGAGCTTCACCACTAAGTCCTTTTATATTTTAACTGTGTGGAAATGAGTTAACTAAGGAGGTTTATTAACTTAGTAATTAGATTCAAGCCACACCAGCCAAATTGTTTACGGTAAAATTAAATAAAATTATTATTACCGTAATAATCATTTATGTTTAAGCTTATCGAATTTATTCTAAATAAATGTAAGGATATAGCTTATTTAAAATGGAGTGCAAAATTATAACAATACTTTTCTAAAAAAAATTACTGTCAATTATCTTAAAAAGCTCAGGATGTACTTTTTTGGAAGCTGCCAGGATCTGATTGCCAAAAATATAGTCTTTCCCCATTTGGAAATCACTGACCGAGCCTCCCGCTTCCTGAACCAACAATATTCCCGGAGCTACATCCCAGGGTTTTAGTCCAAATTCAAAAAAAGCTTCAAACCTTCCTGAGGCAACATAGGCAAGGTCAATTGCTGCAGACCCCATTCTTCTCAGGCCATGGGCATTTTTTAAAATCTCGCCAAGGGTTTTAAAATATTGGGGAATTTTGTCTATTTCCTTGTAGGGAAACCCAGTGGAAACCAATCCTTCAGAGAGGGATTTCGAATTAGAGGCATAAATTCTTTCCCCATTGCAATAAGCGCCTTTCCCTTTTATAGCGTGAAACATTTCCTTTTGGTGAATGGCATTTGTCACACCAATTAAAATTTCATCGTCCTTAATTAGTGCAATATTTACCCCAAAATGAGGAACACCATGAAGGAAATTGGTAGTACCATCCAACGGATCAATAATCCAGTTAAAACCATTTTCAACTTTTTCACCAGTACCTTCCTCGGCAATGAAACCTGCTTCTGGTAAAATTTTACTAAGGCCTTCTACAATCAATTTTTCAGCTTCCTTGTCTACATAGGAAACGAGGTCATTCATGCCTTTATATTCAATATCCTCTACTTTAAACCTTCCTGATTCTATTTTAATAAAATCACCAGCTGATTTGGCAATTTCAATTACCTGCTCACAAATTTCCTTTAATTCCACGAACTGTTTTTAATATTTCCTTTAAAAATTTAAACCATAAAATACTTTCTGACCTTCCGGGTAATATCCTTCAATTAAGAATTCTCCCTGCGCATTGTCCAGAATAGCAATAAGCTCATTTGCTGTTTTAATGGGTTGTTTATCAATATGGGTGATGATAAAACCTTGTTCTACTCTGGCTTCCCTCAATTTTCCTTCCCTTAATTTAATAATTCTCAGCCCTGAGGTTATGCCTAAAATATCTTTGTCTCTTTCTGAAATTGGCATTACATCGGCTCCCAGATTTGAAATTTCAGTAGCCCCTTCACGAATAGTTTTCACAATTTCAACTCCATTGTTCTTATTCTTTAGAATAACATCCACATTATAAAGTTGATTATTTCGCTTATACACTACATTTATTTTGTCACCGGGTCTGTTTCTGGCGACCAGTTCCTGTAGGGCAGAAACATTATTCACTTCATTTTCATCAATGGCAATTACGATATCTCCAGCTTTAATTCCCGCTTCCTCTGCTCCTCCATCTGGGGAAACACCAATAATGAACACTCCCTCTACTTTATCCAAACCCAATTCTTCCACCAGATTGGCATCTACATCTTCAATACTCACTCCCATAAGTGCCCTTTGTACCTCCCCATAACTCAGTAAATCATCCATCACCTTTCTAACCAGGGTAACCGGAACAGCAAAAGAATAACCGGCAAAAGAGCCTGTGTTGGTAGCAATTGCGGTATTTACTCCAATTAATTTTCCATCTAAATCTACCAGTGCACCACCACTATTTCCGGGATTAACGGCTGCATCTGTTTGGATAAATGCTTCTATATTATAATTCTGGATAGATCTTGATCTTAATATGCCAATATTTCTGGCCTTAGCACTTACTATTCCTGCAGTAACTGTTGAAGTAAGATCAAAAGGATTACCTACTGCCAATACCCATTGCCCTGTTTTCACTTGATCAGAATCACCATAAGGCACAAAGGGTAAATTATCTTCCTTTACCTTTAACAATGCAAGGTCGGTGGTCGGATCTGTACCCACTACTGAGGCCCTGTAACTCCTTTTATCATCCAAAATTACCTCAATTATAGAGGCATTTTCAATAACATGATTATTGGTTGCAATGTATCCATCGCTGGAAATGATGACTCCTGAACCGGAAGACATTCTGTGTCCACCTCCGTGTCCCCGATCTCCTTCTCCCCACAAATCCTGAATCATTTCTTCCCATGCACTGCCATTTCCACCGGTATAAATAGTTTTGATATGCACCACTGCCGGTGTTACCCTTTCAGCCGCAGTCATAAAATTTAATCCATCAGGGACTGCGTAGCTGGTTGATTCGGTATTTTTTCCATTTTTTGCAAAGCTGGAAAATACAACACTTTGCTTTTCGGAAATTGATTCCGGAGTTTCTTCTCCCTTGAAAAAGTTAAAACCCGCCAGAGCGATCATTCCTCCAAAAACGGAAGCTAAAACAAGGGTCATTAAATATTTCTTCTGATCCATAAGATAGCACTTTACTGGTGATTAATATTATAATGGGGAAAATGCAGATTCCCAATATGGGTATTATCAGATTAGTTTGCTTAGTAGTCTAAAAAAAAGGAGAAAGCGAAAATTACCTTCAAGCAGTTTAAAAATTAAACACTTGAATATAAAAATAATAAAGTTGAGTGAAAATAATTGTCCTTTTAAATTAAATACTCAATTTAATTTTATGAATGGTTTTTACATATAAGGTAAGATGGTCAGTTTTTGTTCAGATTCCATGAAAAATTTAATCCTTTGGGAATTCCTGAAAAAATAAAAAAGCACTGAGAAAATTTCCCAGTGCTTATAAAAACAACTATAATAAAATGCCTTATTCTTCTAATTTTATCACTTCACTTCCAGCCAGTAAAAAAGCACCTGCTCCGTAAACTTCCCAACTATCTTTGGAGGTTGGTCTCGGGTCAGCACCAATTTGTTGTGTATAACCCAACATGCCATTGGGGTGAACTGCACCATTGAGGGCAACCCAGGCTTTCTTTACCACCGGTAAATATTCTGCTTTCTCTAGCATACCATTATTAATACCCCAAGCCAGTGCATAGCAATAAAAGCCAGTACCACTAGACTCTCCAATTGGATAAGATTTTGGGTCTAACAAGCTGGCTTTCCAAAAACCATCTTCTTGTTGAATACTGGCAATTTTTTTAGCCATCTCTTTATATAAATCAATGTAAAAATTTCTGGTTTTATGATCTTTTGGCAATTCCTCAATTACTTTTACCAATCCACCCATTACCCAGCCGTTTCCTCTCGACCAGAAAATCTTCTCCCCATTTTTCTCTCTTTTTCCCGTTCCATCTTCATTAATCACATAGCCTAAATCTCTGGCAAACAAATTTTCTTCTTTATCATATAAAAGATCATAACACTCTTTGTAAAGTTGATCCATATAATCCAGGTATTTGTCCTCACCAGTGGCATTGCTTAGTTTCACATAAGCAGGAGGGGCCATAAATAAGGCATCACACCACCACCAGTCAATTACTTTAATACCTTTTACTGCTGGCTTGCCTGCCATCATTTTATCAAGTGAATCTTTAAACGGAGCATAATAAGAAGGATCATTTTCTAAATTGGCCAGGTCGATATAAGTTTGGGCAATGGCATGATCATCCGCATGCCGGAGTCTTTTCCCCAGTTTCCACTGGTTTTCCTCACCCATTTTAAGCATGGCTTTCAGGAGTTTTTTTGAACCGGTTGTTTTATAGGCGGCCATTACTCCTGAATAGAATGCACCATTTGTCCAGTCATAAGATTCATGTTTGGGATTAGCCAGTTGCCAGTTGGCTACACTTTTCATTACCTTCTTAATTGATTTATCTGAAAATAATGCTTCATTATTTTGTGCTTTTCCAATATAAATAATTGAAAAAAAGCATAAAAACAGTAGGGTAAAATTTAACTTCTTCATTTTCTTTTTAGTCAATAATAATAATTTGTTGATAAGTACCTGAATTTCATTTTAGTACAAAAAAAATCTCTGGGTCAATAATCCACAAAATTTTTGGAATGCGATAATAGATAATATGAATTTTAAATAAAAAAAGCCCGGGAATGCTCCCGGACTTTTTTAGATAAGTAAAGTTTGAAATGAATTATTTTGAAATTAGTAGCCAGGGTTTTGAGGTTTAAGATTGACATTTCTATCCAACTCGTCCTGGGGTAATGGGAAAAAATAATCCCTGCTTGAATCAAAATTTTCATGAGGTTCAAGAGAAGAAGCTCCCTTAAATACGTTATCGCCAATATTCCATCTTTTGATATCGTACCATCTTTTGTATTCAAAGGCTAATTCTAATCTTCTTTCTTCCCGGATGATTTCAGTCAAATCACCACCTGCTGTTACATCAGCAGGGAAATCTACCTGAGTACCAGCCCAGTTTCTTGCCCTTGCCCTGATTTGGTTAATAAAGTCAATGGCATCTCCTGTATTTCCAAGGTTATTAGCCGCTTCAGCAGCAATAAGTAAAACCTCAGCATATCTCATCGCTGAATAGTTATTATCAGACTGTCCGCAATCTCCTCTTGAAAGCCCACAAGGTCCCCAATATTTTCCAATATGAGGCCTTGGAGAACCGTGGTTAGGCGCAAATTGGTCATATCCTACTAATTCATCACCGATATAGGCAGAATCAATAAAACTTACCTCCTTTCTGTAATCCCTTTCATCCCAATTATCAAATACATCCATGGAAGGAACAGCTACACTCCAACCTTCATTGGTATTTGGTAATTTAACACTCCTAACACCTGTTATTGGGCCCATCCAGTCAGTTTGTGCATTGTCACCTCCGGTAACCTGCCCTAGAAAATCGATGACAAATATATGTTCGGCAAGTCCGTCTGCATTGGAACCATCAAACAACAGCGCAAAATCTTCCATTAAACCATAACCGAAAGTCCCCTTGTTATCAATTACATATTTGGCTTCATCATAAGCTTTTTGACTATCCCCTAAGGTAAGGTGGACAGAAGCTAAATAAGCTGCTGCAGTACCTTTAGTTGGCCTGGACCTGATGCTTGCAGGATATTCATCTGGTAAATTTTGCTTAGCATATTCCAAATCGGAAATTATAGCCTCATAAACCTGAGCGGCAGGAGCTTTGGCTATATCTTTTACTTCTTCTGGGTTTTCAATGAAGAAATCAATATAAGGAATATCCCCAAAAATTCTTACCAAATGATAATAAGTGAAAGCTCTGATAAATCTGGCTTCTGCCTCCAAAGCATTTATCTCTTCTGCTGGTTCAGCAACAATTTTCGCACCTGCAATGCCAGCATTTGCTGCACCAATTATTTTATAAGCTCTGGGCCAAAAAGCGGTTACCATACCATTATTGGAATCCATATTGAAGTCATTGACCTGCTGTCTTCTACCGGGAGTATTTCGATCTCCAATATCTGCCATATCGCCTCTCAGCAATAAACTGAGCACTAATTTTCTTCCGTAAAACTGCTCGTTGGCAATGTGTGCATATGTACCTAATACACCTGTTTCTACATCTTTCGGAGTTTTGAAAAAGGCTTCAGGCGCAAGTAAACCCACTGGTTCTTCAACCAGATCTGTACAGCTAAAAGCTGTAACTAACAATCCTAATAATATTGATCTATAAAGTGTTTTTTTCATTTTCTTTCCTTGTTTAATTCGAGAAATCATTTGCTTAGAATCCGATGTTTAAGCCTACTGTGTAAGATTTAGCATTCGGATAGCTGGCATAATCCAAACCAAGGTTTCTGTTACCATTAGTGGAACCATCAGTTCTGTAATTTACTTCAGGATCATAACCTTCGTAGTCTGTGAAAGTCAGGATATTTTGAGCACTCACATACAACCTGAATTTTCGGATTCCCATTTTTTCTGTAATTTGGGTTGGGAAGTTGTACCCTAAGGCCAGGTTTTTAAGTCTTACAAATGATCCATCGTAAATCCATCTGGTAGAAGCTCTTCTACTTCTTCCTCCAAAAGCCTTAGGCACATCTGTATTGGTATTTTGAGGAGTCCATCGGTTTAAAGCTGCAGTAGTTGCATTGTTTCTACCTGCCATCAGATCAAGTTCCATTAGGGTATAGCTGTAAATATCATTACCCTGTGAAGCCTGGAAGAAAATATTTAAATCAAAACCTTTATAGCTAAAGTCATTATTGAATCCCCAGATAAAATTTGGATTTGGATCACCTATGATCGTTCGGTCATCAGCATTTAGTTGACCATCTGGCACGCCAGTTAAATCTCCATTTTCATCCTTTGTGCCATCAATATCCCTGTATTTTTCTCCTCCAACTTCAGTCTCGAATCCACCTCCGGGTAAAATTTCGTCACCATCCTGATATGGTCCGTCATAAATCCAGCCGAAGAATGAACCAACAGGTTCTCCTTCCCTTAGAATCTGAGTATTACCCAAACCTACCATGTGGCCAGGTCCGGAGGCATATTGAATATCGATACCACCGTTTGGCAGCTCAAGCACCTTATTTCTGTTGGCAGAAATATTAAAATCCATATTCCACTTAAATTCCCCAACTAAATTTCTTGAACTTAGGGTAAATTCAAATCCTTTGTTTTCTACTTTACCAATGTTTTTTAACTGGCTGCCATAACCAGAATATTCTGGAAGTGGTACACTAAATAGCAAATCACTAGTCTCCATGGCATAGTAATCCATAATTATGTTAATTCTATCTTCTAGTAAACCTACATCTATTCCAATATCAAATTGTGCGGTGGTTTCCCAAGATAAATCTCTGTTAGCTACAGAAGTGGGGGCAACGGCATTTACAGGAGCTCCATTCTGTACTGTTAACACAGGACTCAATTGTGCTAATGTTTGGTATGGTCCGATTGCTCTATTTCCGGTTAAACCATAACTCACTCTCCATTTCCAGTTACTTACTACATCCAATCCATTCATGAAGTTTTCTTCTTTCATATTCCAGGCAAATGCACCTGAAGGGAAGAATGCCCATTTTTTTCCTTCACTGAATACAGAAGAACCATCATATCTGGCATTAAAAGTCAATAAATACTTACTGTTGAAATTGTAGTTTACCCTACCGTACCAGGATGATAGTTCCCATTCATTTAGGTTTGAGTTTGGACTTTGCCAAACTGCTGAACCATCCAGGTTCCAGTATAATCCGGCATCGGTGGGAAATCCCTGACCTCTACCGCCCCAGCTTTCATTTCTGGATTTTTGATAAGAATAACCAGCCATTACAGAAAAGTTATGATTACCAATATCTTTATTGTATGTCAAATAGTTTTCATTTAACAGTAGTGAGTTTTTATAGGAATTAATTCTTCCATCCCCACCAACTCCTGCACCTCCTTGCAATACAGTTGGAGTATATTCACCTGTTCTTCCATTATCAGAGCTTGCACCAAGTGTTAACCTAAATTTCAGGTCCTTGAAAATGTCGTATTCTCCGTATAAATTTCCCTGAAACCTGTCGGTTACATTTTCATTAACATACTCAGTAGCGATGGCATAAGCATTATCGTGTGGATCACTTAGTCTTGCAAGGGTATAAACTCCATTGGAATTTCTAATTGGCTGGTCTGGTCCCATTTTAAAGGCTGCAGCTACTACACCAGAGTTATTTGCACCACCAGACCCTTCCTGGGTTCTCGCTCCTTCCTTATCTGTTCTCCTGGCAAAAAGGTTTAAACCAAATTTAAATTTTTCACTTGCCTTAATATCAATATTACTAGTAACCGAATATCGCTTATATCCAGAATTGATAATAATACCTTTCTGATCGTAGAGGGTACCAGATACATAATAATTGACATTATCAGAACCACCTGATAAACCTAACTGGTAGTTTTGGATATTTCCAGGTTGGAAAATAACATCCTGCCAGTCGGTATTGGAGCCCAATGAAGTGAAATTAGGATTGTCACTGGCTTCCTGTATATAATTTACAAAATCATCTGGCTTTAAAAGTTCAAGTCTGTTGATCTCATTCTGTACAGAGTAAGAAGCATTAAAATCTACATTAGTTTTTCCTGCTTTTCCTCTTTTTGTGGTAACCATGATTACACCATTGGCTCCTCTGGAACCATAAATTGCAGTTGCAGAAGCATCTTTTAATACTTCAATAGACTCAATATCTTCTGGTGGTGGTAAAGCTGCACCCACAAATCCATCTACTACATAAATAGGATCACTACTGGCATTAATAGAAGTTCCTCCCCTTACTCTTACTTTATATGAGGCGCCAGGCTCACCATTGTTGGATGTAATCTGCACACCAGCAGCCCGGCCCTGCAATGCCTGAACAGTTCCTATGGCGGGATAAGCAGTTAAATCTTCAGACTTAACGGAAGACACAGAACCGGTTAAATCACTTTTCTTTACAGTACCATACCCCACTACCACGACTTCATCCAATTGAGCCAAGTCTGGCTTCAAAGTGATATTGAAGGTTGATCTGTTACCTACTTCTATTTCCTGGGTTTCAAACCCGATATAACTAAAAGACAGGACAGAACTCTCTTCAACATTTAGGGAAAATTTTCCATCCAAATCGGTGGTAGTACCCGTTGAAGTTCCTTTTATAATTACACTCACACCGGGCAGTGGCAGGTCATCTTCCCCACTTATTACAGTACCGGAAATCACTGTCTGAAGTATTTCGAAATTATCTTCCAGTTCTTCTGCAACAGGTGCTTCAAATATATTTTTCTTACTTACAAAAATATTATCGTTTACCCTTTTGAACCGAAGGTCTGAGCTTTTGGAGATGTGTCTCAATAAATCCGCAAGAGATTCATTTTCGATGGCGGTGCTAATTCTCTGATTTGTATCAATTTTCCTGTTATCATAGGCGAATTTAAAATCAGTTTTATTCGCGATGAGTGCAAAAGCCTCTTTCAAAGTGGCATTTTTTAAATCTACACTCAAAATTACTTCTTCGATACTTTTTCTTTGGGCGTTACTTTCTTTGGCGATCAGTAAGCCGGCCATGAGGCATTGGAAAATTATACCATAAAATAAATACCTGGACATAATCAAGATTTGTCTTAGTAGTTTCAATTTCATATTTTTATATGTTTTTGATTGACGAAAAAATTCAAAGACGCATTCTTACTCAATCTCGAAAAGCCAAGACCTTCCCAAATTTTGGCAAATCGAATAATTGATAAGAAAGACTTAAAGCTGGCTACTTCCCATAGCCGGCTTTTCTTTTTTAGCTTGAGTTGGGGTGTGTTTTCATTTTATATTTACTTTTAGTTAATTATTATGATAATCAGTTAAAAAACTATTTGTTAATTATTGTCACTATCTTATCCTCAATTAAAAAGTCGAACTTTACAGAGAAGCTAAGTCCTTCAAGCACAGCCTTTAAGGACTCATTGTGAAATTCTCCTTCAAACTCACTTTCCAAAGGTTTTCCCTTTAGCAGAAAATTTACTCCATACCATCTCTCCAGTTTCTCCTTCACTTCTTCAAAACTTGCATTTTCGAAATACAGGATATTGTCTTTCCAGGAAAGGACTTGTTTTCTGTCAAATTCACTTTTCACCAGTCGTCTGTCCTTCTTGCTAAAGGTGCTCATTTCCTCCGGTAAAAGGAATAATTCCTGACTGGGATTTACATTGTTATCTGAAGTTTCTTCCTGATAGGCAACTGCCACTTTTCCACTGGCTACAGCAACCTGTACATCTTCATCTTCAGGAAAAGCTTTAATATTAAAAGAAGTGCCCAGCACCGTAGTTTTTACTTTGCCTGTATTGATAATAAAAGGACGATTTTCATCTTTGGAAACATCAAAAAAAGCTTCTCCTTCCAAAAAAACTTCTCGTTTATTATTACCAAAAGATTGGGGAAATGTCAGTTTGGAATCGGCATTCAGTTTCACACTGGTACCATCCATAAGGACCAGAGAAGTTTTTACTCCTTTTGGGCTAAATTTTTCAACCATCTCAGGAGCAGTATTTTCAGCTACCAGATCAGTTTCTTCTGTTCCCAGGGAATTCAGGTTTCGATAAAGAAAAACTCCACTTAGGGTCATAATTACTACCGCTGCGGCTATTTGGCTTAATCGCCAAAATTTGAAGCCTCCTTTTTCGGTAGTTAAAAAAGACCTTTTAGTGCCTTGTTCTATACTCGCAAATAATAAGTTTTTTTCTCTGTCCGAAAATGTTAATTCATTAAATGAAATTGATTGTACTAAGGATTTGGCTTTATTTACCTTTTCAATATTTTCCGGATTTTCCAAAATCCAGTTTTGCAACTCTTCATATGGTCGCCCGGTTTTTACCCAGTCAATGAATGCCTCATCAAGTAAAAAATCATTAATGTGGTAATCGTAAAATTTCATATTAAGGGCTTGAAGTAAATAAAATGTTTGCTTGTAATAATTGCCTGATTTAGGGTGTTTCCCCTTCCACACTCTTATAGGAAGGCAAGTCTTTATTTCTACTCTAATTATTTAATGTTTTTTTAAAAATAATTTCAGATTTTGCTTAAATATCTGATTTACAGTGATATATTTTTTTTGTTAAAAATTAAAATAGGGTGGTGGTTTATTTTTTTGAGCTAAAACAGGAAATTAAAATTACCTTTTATTACAATACATAAATAAATTATGTATTTTAGTGTTATATATTAAAAAAAATTAAATTTCCAATGAATAAAATAGCACAAAAAGTTCCACAGGGAAATAATGGAAAAACTGAAGTGAAGGGTAAAAAGTCGGTAGTAAGGGAATGGCTGGATGCCATCGTATTTGCAGTAATTGCAGCCACTATAATCAGGGCATTATTTTTAGAAGCCTTTATGATTCCTACTCCTTCCATGGAGCGATCACTTTTGGTGGGCGACTATCTTTTTGTAAGTAAATTTCATTATGGCACCAGAACTCCCCAAACTCCGCTTCAAATTCCCCTGACTTTTCAAAAAATATGGGGTACGGAAATTCCGGCTTACCTGGAATGGATTGACCTGCCCATGTTCCGGCTTCCGGGATTTTCTGAGATCAGGCGGAATGATCCTGTGGTATTCAACGTGCCTCATGATTTGGAAAACCCGGTGGATATGAGAACTTACTATATAAAAAGGTGCGTGGGCATAGCCGGAGATACTTTAAAAATAAACAATCAGCAAGTTTATATCAATGGTGTTCCCGCTGAAACCAAACCTGGAATGCAATCGAGCTATTTCCTCAAAACCAGTCAGGTAATTAACCAGAAGGTGTTTAAGCGGAATAAGATTACAGATATCTACCGAGCAGAAGGTGGGTATGTGGTACAGACTACTGCAGCAACTGCTGAAAAACTAAAAGTGCTTGGTTTTATTGAAGCCATTGAACCCATTATTTATGAAAAGGGTGTAGCATATGGTGCGGCTTATTTTAATGAATCAGGTTTCAATCATTGGAATATCGATAATTTCGGTCCATTATACATTCCCGAAGCCGGAGCTTCTCTGGAGGTAAATGAACAGTTTATCGCTAATTATGGCCATTTGGTGAAACATTATGAACATCATCATGAGGTGGAGGTAAAAGAGGATAAACTTTTCATTGAAGGGCAGGAAATAAAACGATACACTTTCCAACAAGATTACTTTTTTATGATGGGGGATAATCGTCATAACTCTTTGGATTCCAGGGAGTGGGGGTTTGTACCCATGGATCATATTGTGGGGAAAGCACTAATTACCTGGTGGTCTGTGGATGAACAGGAAAGCTTTGCGAATATTTTGGATAAGATTCGCTGGAACAGGATTTTTAGGGGGATTGAATGAGAAGATTGATTTCAGATGGGAAAACCTGCGTTTCGGGATTTCAAATCCCGAAACGCAGGTTCATGAAGTTCAGAAGGATCAACAATATTAAAATATTTTAACTCAAAAAATTATGGACATAATTGCCAGCTTCTTGTTATGGTTTTTGGTGGATGTTTGTGGAATGAAAAGTATTATTAAGGAAAAGAGTATTTGGTGGAAAATTATTAAATTCCTGATAATGATTTTTATCGGGTTTGTGGGAATGGCAATTTATATCACTATTTTCTCTTAGAGTTTAAATTTTTATTTTGAAACGAGGTTCCTGAATTGAGCATTTGCAGGGAAATAGGTGAAATTTAAATATGCTCTTATTCTGAAAAATCATTTTATTTAATTGGTTTGGGATCTTTGTTGGAATTTACCCTTCCTGACCTGTCTTTTAGATGAAGCTCACCTTCCAGGCCATTAATATGTATTGCACCTGAACGATCTTCAATCCGGATATCTTTATATGAATCTGAAATTTCAATTCCTCCCGACCGATCCTTTATCTCTGTTTCTCCACCTATATTGTTCACCAGGATTTTTCCCGAACCGTCTTTAATTTGTACGGTATGCTGGTGGGTAGAATCCATGGCAATTTCATTCATTTCAATTTGCCCTGACCGGTCCGTAAGTATCAGGCTTCCGCTTACTTTCCTAACTTTTATGCCTCCCGAAGAATCTTTTATATCCACATTTCCGGTAATCCTGCTGATGTTAAGTTCACCGGAACGGTCATGCACTTTTATATCTCCGGTTACATTTTTAATCTGGATATTTCCAGAACCATCTTTCACATAAATATTATTGGTAATATTCTGAATGGAAATTTGTCCTGAGCCATCTTTAATTTCCAAAAACAGGTCTTTGGGCACACTAACCTTCAGGTTGATTTTTGATCCTGGTGTGCCCAGGGCATTTCCAACTGGAAAACCAATGCTGCCATTTTTTTTGTATTTCTGAATCCTGAAAACACTTTTTAAAAAAGCAGCTCCCTTTTCTTCTTTCATGGAAAGATCAAGAAAACGATCCAAAAACTTTTGATTTTCCTGTTCGCTGATAGATGCTGTAATAATTTCGGCATCTACTTCAATGGTATTTTTCCCGGTTTCATTAGGCATTATTTTTAAAAAACCAGTACCGCAATGAATATTTATTTTATCCAGAAAAGCGGCATCCAGACTCAAATGGGCATGTGCTACAAATTTTTTGAAAATCACATTGGTGGCCTCTTTATCTTTTTTTGCCTGGCTGGTGGCCAGTTTTTTCCATTGATCCTGATCGCCTAAAATCACCACCTCACTTAGCATCTGAGGTTTGTTTTCCAAGGCTATGTGCATTTTACCATGTGAATTGAGTTGGGATAAATCAATTTCATAATTATCATAGCCCACCCTGGATACATACAAAGTATCGTTTAAAAATCGGCTTGGGATCATTATCCCAAATTCACCATCGGGGTTGGATACAATGCCTACTTTTTTCCCTTTTATACTTACAGAAGTAAGAGGTAGTGGTTCACCGGTAGTTTTATCAATTATTTTTCCCGAAAGGAAAATATCCTTCATCATGCGTTTTAATACTACCTGATTACCTTGAATGGCATAGTTTAAATCCGCTTTTTCAAATAATTGCTGAAGTGCATTTCCCAGTGGCTCGCCTTGAATGTCAAGGCTTACGACTTTGTCCATGGGAATATCATCGAAATAGCTAAAATTAAAATTATAAGAAGAATCAAGATCGTCCAGCACAGCAGCCAAGGGTACACCCTGATATTGTAAATACACCTTTTCATCCAGAATATTGGATTGACAATAACCTGTGAAGTTTAAAAAACTAAATAGGCTTAATAATAGAAAATGATGAAATATTACTTCTTTACTCAAACCGAAATTTGTTTTTGGAACAAGATAAATTCAGGTATATTCTCGAAAGTTAATAAAATAAGTTGGGGTTGTGTAAAAACTTAATATTTCAATTTGACAAAAAAATTGTCCGTGCAGGAAGATCTGACAGGGCCTGTATTTTTGCGATCCTGCCTTAGGCCCTATTTAGGCCAGGTTTCCATCCAGGTTTTTGTTTTCCAGCAACCCCATATCAAGATTTACTGTTTTTTCACCCAATAGTTATTGGAGTTCACTTTGCCAGATTTATCTCTAACGGTTAAAGTTCCCTGAATTTCATGAACAGAAATTCCCCCAGACCGGTCTTTAATATCCACATCTCCATCTATTCCTCTTAGCCTGATTCCTCCCGAACGGTCAATCATTTTTACGGCCGAACCAATACTATTTCCTACAATTCCTCCGGATCGGTCTTTAATATCCACAATTTTATTGTCATATTTTCCAAGTGCCACCTCGCTGAAATAAATTTTTCCTGACCGATCGCTTACTGACAAAGAACCATCAATTTGGGATAGGTTGATACAGCCGCTTCCATCCCGCACTTCCAGATTTCCTGCAAGACTCGAAAAATAAATTTGCCCGGAATGGTCTCTTATAAAAGCATTTCCCACCAGGTTATTCGCCTTAATTTTACCCGATTTGTCTTTTATTTCAATATAGTTTATTTCATTATTTTCCTTGCCAATATTTTTAAGTTCTATTCCTCCTGAGGCATCGGTAATCTTCAAATTACCAGAAATATCGTTAATGGTAATAGCGCCTGATTTATCCCGGATTTCCACACTTCCGTCAATATTTTTCAGCTCAATTCTGCCAGACTTATCATTTACATCTACATCATTTTTTAGGTTTTCTATTTTTACCGGACCCGATTTATCATTTATCCTGACCTGCAAACCCTCTGGTACCATAATTTTCAAATGGATTTTTGAGCCTGGAGTCATGAACATATTGCCAAAAGAATAGCCTTTACTTGTGCCTTTTTTGTTGTATTGCCCTTCAAAAAAGCTTTTTAAATAAATATCTCCACCCTGATTATCCAATTCCAACTGGAGGTATTTTTCCATAAACTTTATAGCATTTCCTTTGCCCAATCCCGTGTTTAGAATCATGGCTTCTACCTTAATTTCATTATTTTCGCTTTGGATTACTTCTATATCACCTGCTCCACAATTGACTGTAAATTTATAACCATTGTCAACCGGCATGGTCAGTTTCGCTTTGGTGACATACTTTCCATAAATCAGGGAAAACCCCTGTTTATTTTTAATGGTTTCCTCAATTTCCATGGTTTGAGCACCTGCCAAAAAACACCAGGTCACCAAAACCAGAGTTAAAAAACCTTTACTTTTGAAGATAAAAATGATTGTTTCAAATAAAGTTTTCATTGGTATATTCATTTTAAAATTTCACATAGTTCTCCCGGCCAGAAAATTTGATTTTTCTGAAAAAGAGGGTTTATTTATTAAGTATGAATTAAGAGGATTTTTGCACCCGGATAATTGATTGATCAGATCAATTAAAAGGTGAAAAAATGAAATGGGTTAGCCACAATCTCCCCCTGATAATATGTATTGATTGTTTTCTTTCCTAAAAGTGATTCCGGAACCAAGCTCCATAATTTTAAAGATTTCCTCAAGTCCCGGATTTTCAAATTTCCCGGTATAATTACAATTGAAAATAGCCTTATTTTCTACTATAATAGTCACCTCAAAATATCGCTCCAGATCTCTAATCACATCCTTCATTTGGGTTTGGGTAAATTCCAGTTTTTTATTTTTCCAGGCGAGGAAGTTAGGGTTTTTATTTTCAGCTTTAGCCATATTTCCAGCTGTTTCGTCCCATAGGGCCGTTTCACCGGGAATAAGCGTAACTTCCTTGTTTTCAGTCGAAAAGGCGACTTTCCCCGTCACTAAAACTATTTCTACAGCATTATCGAGTTCATCTTCCCTCAAATTAAAAGATGTGCCTAAAACCCTGGTTTCCGTATTTCCGGCATGGATAATAAAAGGTTGCTCAGGATTTTCACTCACATCAAAAAAAGCTTCTCCTTCCAGGTAAACTTCCCTTTCTTTTCCTGCAAATTCCCCTGGAAAATAAAGCACTGCATTTTTATTAAGGAAAACCTCTGTACCATCGGCAAGGACAATTGCTTCCTGACCAGTAGTTAAGGCACTTACTTTTTCCAAACCGAATTTTTCAAATTCCCAATTCATGAGCGCAATACCCAAGCCCAAACTTATGAGAATAACAGCGGCTATTTTGTAAACCCAGGTGAAGTTATTTTTCGATTTACTAATGTTAAATACCTTGTTATCAATTTTGGAGGGATTGATTTTTTCCCAAGCCATATTAATATCAGGGGTTTTATCCGAAAAATCATGAATACCATTTTCCCAAACTGATTTTACTTTTTGGAATTCAACTTCATTTTCAGGGTTTTCAGCCCTCCAGTTTTCCACCTCACTTCTCTCTGTTTCGGAGGCTTCAGCGGTAAGATACGATATGATATTTTCGAACTTCATTTATTTAAAAAAAACATCAAATGATCAATAAGTGTCTGATAATCTAATGGTGTTTCTCAAAATTAATAATGGTTGTATTTAAAAATGGCCCAGGTGCATTTGAAATCAATTTAGTAAAAATTCATATGCAGCCATCAGATACAAGAATTTTGGTTACACCTGGGTCCACTAAATAAAATAGTATAGCTTCTAATTATACCTTTATTTTAAAGGCGAAAATTTTTGTATATAGGCCTAAAAGAAATTAAAAAAAATCTGAAAAAATATGCAAAATACTGAATATCAGTAATATAATTTTATCCCAATAGGTCCCCAGATAGGCTTTCAGCTTTTGAATTCCAATACCTATTTGTGCTTTTACAGTTTTAGGACTAAGGTTTAGTTCCTCGGCAATTTCATTATAAGTCATCCCACCTACCCGACTCATGGTGAAAATTATTCTGCATTTTTCAGGTAATTGGTTGATGCCATCTCTTATGATTCCTGCCAATTCTTTATTATCAAATTCTTCTTCCACCAAACTTACCCTGGGCTGGTCATCACCCAACAATTCTGATTGAAATGTAGTTTGGGCGTATTTACTTTTAAGATAATCGTAGGATTTATTTTTTACTGCGGTAAACAGATAAGATTTTATCGAAGATTTTAATTCCAAAGCTGCACGTTTTTCCCACATATAAATAAAGACTTCCTGGACCAGTTCTTCTGCTATTTCTTCAATTCGAACAAATTTTAAACAAAACCGAAAAAGGGGGGTGTACCAGGTTCGAAATAAATATTCATATGCGGGAATTTCCTCATTTTTGATCAGGGCAACTAGTTCTGCATCTTCAATTTTTTCGTAGGATTTATTCATTCATGAAATGGTTTTCACCTGTTTTTGTGAAAAAAGCAGTAACAATACTCCAACTGGCATAAATAGTGAAAATATGAAGAGGAATAAAAAATATGAAGGAAAACCTTGAGAACCTAACATAAATAAACCTGGCTGGCCTATGATATAAAGCTCACTGAGAATAAAGCAAATGAAAAAAATTCCTAAGCCAATTTTCGCTTTTAAATCGGAAAAGTGTAGAAATTTCAAATGGTTGAAAAAGGCTAATATGAAAATGGTGACAAACCCAATAAACACCAAATGGAGGTAACCAATTGTGAAGTTTTTAACCTGATAAGCCAGCATAGCCACAGGCTGATAAGCTGAAATAATTTGTAACCCGGTTTTTAAAATGAAGGCGATTAAAACTATAAAAAATAATTGCCCTGCTATTCTTCCTTGCCATAGCTTTTTTAGAGGTTGCCAGGATTTTTTTAAAATTAGAAATAAATAATATAGCACCACAAAATGAGCCATGGCAGAAAGATACCCAATAATTTTCACCCACAATGGTGGCTCAGTCCAGAGAGCGGAAAGCGCAAAACCAGATAAACAGGTAAAAAGCATTATCCAATAAAACCTTTTCAGAGAAAGGGAATTGAGTTTGATTTTATCATTTTCCAGCATTTTAAAAAACAAGCCGAATAGAATAAAACTGAAAAATCCATTGTACTGGAAATGCAGGTAAAAATAAATGGCCAGGTAATACCAATGACTGCCTGAAAGTCCATTGGCTATGATTGGTCCAAGTGCAAATGGCCCTATGGTGGACAATATCATTAAATAAAACCCTCCCCTAATGAATAAAAAAGCAGGAGATTTAGAAATTATTTCCCGTTTACTTTCCTTTAAAAACTTGTAAGTGAACCACCAGGACAGGAAAATATGCAGGGTGGAAAAAATGATGGAAAAAGTGGCATACCCCTGAATGGGAAAGGTAAATAACATGCCCAGTACCGCTATCTGGAATAACCAGAAAAGCACTTTAAAATGTCTGGAAAGTTTTTTAGTTAATGGGAGAAACTGAAATATGACAAGTGCAAATAAGGCATTAAATACCCAACCCAAAAAGGCTACATGGGAATGTGCGTGCAAAAAATATTTATAATTTACCCCTTTGATGGGAGAAACAAACTGCCATCTTAAAAAAGCTCCCAGAAATCCAATCAGGACCAGATAAATTAGGGAAATCTTAATCCATTTACCAATTACAATACTGTTTTTGCTCAAGGTAATTAGTCAAGCCTTTTATGGTTAATGGTACTTTTTAGAATAATAGGCCAACTCATGGGCTGAGGAAGCATATCTCCAGTCATGGTAACTGTGCCATCAAAATCCTGATTGAGTAACCCTTTTTTATTAATTCCAGAGGATTTTTCCAGGGTAACGGTACCTTTTTGAGTGCCTTCCAGATTATAAGTAATTTGAGCTCCCTGAATTTTTAAAGGTTCGGAATCATCGGTGGTTTTACAGGTAGAATTAATTTCAATAAGGTATTCGTTATTTTTCACATCGGCCAATGTCCAGGTATTATCCAGGGTAAGGGCAAATCCCGATTTTATTTTGGATTGTTTAGACCAGGAATCTCCAATTTTTACGGGCTTTTCAGGATAAAAACCGAACATCTGGTCAAAGTTTGCCTGCAAAGCTTCATTTCCAAATTGTTGTCTTAAGTTTTTGGCCAGCTCTTCTTTTTGTTCTTCATTCACGTTTTCCAGCCTTTTTAGCATATCCTCCATTATTTTATCAATACCCTCAATTTGAGATATTTTTCCAATCCGGTCCATTTTCAGATTGAAACTCTTTCCCGCCAAAACCGAGTAGCCCATAGCCAAAGGGTGTACTTCTTCATCCGGGTTTTGGGAATCAAACTCGATTTTTCCCATACTTCCATCCTGAGTGAATTTTAATTGATCATAGGTAATTTTAATATCGTATCCGACTTTCTTATCCCCGCCCATCACCTCAAAAAGATAGACCATGGCGATAGTCTGTTTCATATTTTGGCTTTGTCCCATCACTTCCTGGGAAATATCCTGACTAGTTACCATTTCCAGCTTGTAGCTGTCCCCTTTTTTTAGGTTTAATTCTATTTTATATTTCTTCAGGATGTGAGAGGACTGTCCTAAAAAAAATATAAGAAGTGTAAAAATCAGGATAGCGTTTCTTTTTAATTTTTGCATTTCTGTGGGTATAAGAAGTGAAAAATGATTTTGGAGAGTGTGCGCAAATTTTTTATGAATTATAAATAGAGATTTAAATATTTCTCCATTTCCTGTTGTACTGTTTGGGCCGCCTTCGAGGCAGATTTCCCAAAATCTTTATCAGTAGAAGCATAAATAATTCCTCTGGAAGAATTGACTAATAATCCACAATTATCATTCATCCCATATTTAGAAACGCCTTCCAAATCGCCACCCTGAGCACCGATGCCAGGAACCAGAAGGAAATTATCCGGGGCAATTTCCCGAATGGCTGAAAAACGCTCTGCTTTGGTAGCTCCAACCACAAACATAAGCTGGTCGGTAGTAGCCCACTCCTGGCTTTTCAGAATCACTTCCTGAAAAAGCTGTTTGTTTTCTCCTGTGCTTAAAATCTGGAAATCCTTGCTGCCTTTATTGGAGGTGAGTGCTAATAAGATGACCCATTTTCCATCAAATTCCAGAAAAGGGGTAACCGAATCTTCACCCATATATGGGGCTACGGTTATGGAATCGAAATCCATGTTTTCAAAAAAAGCTTTGGCATACATTTTTGAAGTATTCCCAATATCGCCCCTTTTTGCATCGGCAATGGTAAAAAATTCTTTGGGAATATAATCGAGTGTTTTTTGCAAACTTTCCCATCCTGCAGGTCCCATTGATTCATAAAAAGCAATATTTGGTTTATAAGCTACACAATAATCGGCTGTAGCATCTATAATCTGCTTATTGAATTCAAAAATGGGATCTTTTTCCTTCAGCAAATGCGGAGGGATTTTTTGAAGATCAGTATCTAAACCCACGCATAAGTAGGAATTTTTTTGCTTTATCTGTTCGAATATAAATTGCTTGTTCATTTGAATTTTGTGGGAGTCACCATTTTATTTATGCACACTTGGAAGGATTTTTTACCAGAGTATTACATAATCAAAAAAATAAATCTGTAATCAAAATTAGGCGGGTATCATTCAATTTCCAACTCAATTGCAGGGTCCCAATGGTATTTCTTAAAATCCTTTACTTTATCCTTTTCTACTGGGACTCCTTCCTCTTTCAGTCGATCTGCCATTAAAGTGGGAGTGGCAAAGTGGTGCTTGCCTGTTAGCAAGCCTGAACTATTCACTACACGGTGCGCAGGTAAATCGGCATACTTTTCTCCGAAGGAACTATTCAGTGCCCAACCCACCATTCTGGCACCACTTTTCATGCCCAGAAATTTGGCTATTGTCCCATAAGAAGTTACCCTGCCTTTGGGAATCAGCTTTACTACTTCATACACTTCCAGAAAGAAATTTTCATTTTTCTTTTTCATGATTTGAAGTTAAAAAACTTTTTGGGAAAGTTTTAAAAAGAACTAAAAAGCCAGCCAAAATGATTGTTTATACCTTTATTAAAATGCTGATAGAGATATTGGAACTCTTTAATGGTATATTTCCCCAATACCAAAAGTTCCTCTTTTTCTGGTATTGCAGGCTTACTTTCGTTGTTCATTCTGTCAAGAGAAGTAAGGACAAAGGAATATTTTTCCACCAATTCTATTTCTTTGATCACAAAAGAAGTATCCTGAGCCGGGATAATTGTCATCAGGTTTTCCGGATTTTGAATGCCATCCTCAGGATTAGTATCATTGGGAATTTTATAAAGTGCATATTTATAAACACAGTCTCCATCCTCAGCCTCAGCAGGTTTTGTCCAGGTGAGGCTGGCGTGTAAACCTTCTATTTTTAGTTTGAAATTTTCAGGGGAATTTGGGGAAATATCATCCAGCCAGGTCATTGGAGGAACAAGAGCAGGAGTTCGGTAATAAAAGTTGGCCAGCGAATCTCTGAAGTTTCCACGATTCCTCAAAAAGTTTTTCGCCCTGAAAAATACACTTCCCTGAATATTTTTAAACCTTCTGTTGTAAGTGATTTGTTTGGGGATTTCTGTTTTATCATACCAGCTTTTGTCGGAATCCCAATATACTTTAAAAGCGGCATGGCCAATATACAGATGGCGTCCGAAGGAGTTTTTATCCCACCATCTTATTAAAGTTCTGTAGTTAACGGATTTCAACTTTGTACTGAAATAAACCTGGGGGGCCACATAATCTATCCACCCTTTTTCCAGCCAGAGTCTGATATCTGCATTTAAATGATCGTAACTGGTTACGCCTCCTCTTGTATGTGATCCAAGTGGGCTATCATAAATATTTCTCCATACTCCAGCCGGACTAATTCCAAACTTCAGTTTTGGGTTAACAGCCTTGGTCGCAGTGTTGATATCCATCACGAGCTGACTAATATTATTCCTCCTCCATTCGTCTTTGTCTTTGCTATCACCTTTATATTTCCAGTATTGGGCATCATCTTTTAGCTTCATATCTGGTTGGGGATACGGATAGAAGTAGTCGTCAAAATGGAGTCCGTCAATATCATATCTGGAAACCAAATCTTCACATAATCCAATCAGATATTCCCTTACTTCTGGAATACCGGGATTAAATATTTTCATGCTGCCATAAGTGAGAAACCATTGTGGTTTTCGATTCACAATGTGGGACTCATGGATATTTGAAAATCTGGTATGGTAAACAGCCCTTAACGGATTGAGCCAGGCATGAAATTCCATGTTTCTTTTATGGGTTTCCTCCAGCATAAAGGTGAGTGGATCAAACCCATTTTCAGGAGCCTTTCCCTGTTCTCCCATCAACCATTCCGACCAAGGCTCATAATTACTTTTATAAAAAGAATCTCCGGATGGCCTAACCTGTACAATTACCGCATTCAGGTTGGCTTCCACACAATTATCAAGGATTTTAATATATTCTGCCTTTATTTCTTCAATAGATAACCCTTTTTTTGAAGGCCAGTCCATATTATTTAAAGTAGTAATCCAAATCGCTCTGAATTCATGTTTTGGAGGATTTTGTGCAGAAACAAGAAGATTGGATACACTTAGGATTTGAATGATAATTACACCAATAAAAGTGACTAAAAATCCCAAAAATAATTTCCTGATGCTTTTATGCTTTTTTTGATGCATTTTAAAAAATTGGTAAGTAGCTAAAAAAATATTTTGCCCAAAAAGTGTGCAGAAAGAAAAGATGCGAATTTAACTTTCAATATTAAAAGGCTTCCAATAAAATTAAAAGTGAATAAATAATCAATTATTGTCGGGAAAACTAAAATAAAAGGTGTGATGATAAACTTTCTGGAAATAGTCCATTTTCATTAACCAACCCAGCACTTTTGGCGTCTAACCCATAATGCCAAAAAACAAATTTAAAATGATTCGAATAATATTATTTTTACTATTTCTTATTTCAATTCAATTTACAAATGCACAAAGTGTTGATATTCCATCAAAAAAATGGGGAATCAGTTTTGGGAATTCCATCAATTTTACCGGATTGCGGCTAAATTTCAGAGATAATAATATTGAAAAAATTAACGGAATAAACTTCACCATTTGGAATCCAAGAGAGCCGGTAACAGGATCAGTGAATGGTTTAGCAATTGGCTTACCCATTACCGGTTCCGGAAATTTGAATGGTGTTGCTATTGGAGCCGGAGTAATGGCGGAAAAATCAATTCATGGAATTAATATTGGGATTTTAGGTACAGGTAGTGGGGAAGATATGAAAGGATTTAACATTGCAGGTTTGGGAATAGGAAGCGGTTCTGAAATAGCTGGAATTAATCTGGCAGGTCTGGGGTTGGGAACAGGTGGAGATTTAAAAGGAGTTTCCATAGGAGGATTGGGCATTGGAGCTGGAGAAAGTATTTCGGGGATAACCTTTGCCGGATTGGGAGTAGGCAGTGGAAATGAGATAAAAGGGCTGACATTTGGAGGATTAGGTGTAGGTGCAGGATCAAACATTTATGGTATAACGGCTGCAATACTTGGGGTGGGCAGTGGAGAAAATGTGGTGGGATTAACCGTTGCAGGAATAGGAATAGGGGCGGGAGAATCCTTGAAAGGAATAAACATAGCGGTAATCGGAGTAGGTGCGCCAAATGTAAGCGGGATAAATATTGCCGCTGCGGTAGGAGGGGAAAATGTTAGTGGTTTAGCAATAGCTCCGGCATATTTTAAAATAGAGGGAGGAACTTTAAAGGGACTTTCTGTGAGTGCTTTTAACTATGTAAAAGGGGAAAACAGGGGAATAAATATTGGTGTTTTTAATTATGCAGTTTCGAACAAAGGATTACAAATAGGCATTTTAAATTATGTGAAAAATAATCCGAAAGGGTTGAAAATTTTGCCCATTTTCAATGCCGATTTTTCAAAATAATTCTTGAAAAGTGAATCTTGATTATTTTAGCAAATTTGCACAATTTCAACTCTTAAAAAAGTCCTGATCATTTGTTTTTCGTAATTTAGTCCAAAATTTATTGAGTTTTAGAGGCAGAAATAATTTACCTGAAGCAGTGAAAAGTATTACTATTGGGTGAGGTTAAAGTTGGTTGTTCATGCATTTACAAAATTTACATTTACTATCTTTTAAAAACTATGAACATTTAGATCTTGAATTTCCAAAAGATATAAATTGCATTGTGGGGGCAAATGGCGTAGGTAAAACCAATTTACTCGATGCCATCAATTATCTGTGCATGACAAAAAGCGCATTTAATTATGTAGATAACCAAAATATAAAACACGGTGATCCATTTTTTTTGGTGGAAGGAGAAATTGATTCAGGAGAGCGAAAATTTAAAATTCATTGCAGTCTTAAAAATGGCCGGAAAAAATCCTTTAGACTCAATAAAAAAGAATACGAAAAAGTTAGTGAACACATTGGGAAATTTCCCTGTGTCCTCATTACCCCATATGATACAGATTTGGTGAGGGAAGGAAGTGAAATCCGAAGAAAATTCATGGACAATACCATTTCTCAAACGGATAAAATTTATTTGGATAACCTATTGAAGTATAATCACTTAATTCGGCAAAGAAATAATCTCTTAAAGTATTTTTTCGAAAACAGGACCTTTGATCAGGATTTGCTGGATTCTTACAATGAACCCATCATTGGGTTGGGAAAAAGCATCTATGAAAAACGAAACGCTTTTGTGGAAGAATTTTTACCTATTTTCCTTGAAAATTATGCTTTTATTAGTGATGAGGCTGAGCCAGTTGCACTCACCTATCAATCTCATCATCAGACTGCAAATTTTGAGGAAGAATTTAGAAGGAATATCAAAAAGGATTTACAGCTTCAGCGTACATGTATGGGTATTCATAAAGATGATTTCCTATTTGAAATTTCCAACTACCCCCTCAAGAAATTTGGTTCCCAGGGCCAGCAAAAGTCCTTTGTAATTTCATTAAAACTAGCCCAGTTTCAGGTAATTTATGAAATTACCCAAAATAAACCGCTGTTGCTGCTTGATGATATATTCGACAAACTTGATGATAATAGAATAGCAAAATTACTGGAATTGGTTTCCAAAGGTACTTTTGGGCAAATCTTTCTTACAGATGCCAGACCAGAGCGATCAGCCGTTTTACTGGATAATATGAGGGAAAAGGTGGCTTTCTATAATATGGAAGAAATTATTCCCGGAACCTGAAAAACTTGATGAAACCACATCAATTTTCTAGCTAGAAAGCCCTCATAATTTGAATTTTGGATTTATATTTTCCAGTGAGTTCGCAGTCTTCAATATCGAGATAGATTGAGCCGCTTCCCACTAAAAGATAGTCTTTTTTCCGCCAGTGTCCGTCCTTCTTTTCAAGGAACAAAGTGATTTTTACTTCTTCACCATTTGGAGTAAAAACTTCTCCCTTTACGATTTGAGCACCTTTACAATCGTCTATTCTGTTCATTTCTGAAACTCTGAATCTGGGTGAAGTCCCTTTTTTAGCGTGCATGGTTTCCACTTCCACACCGGTAGGAACCTTCAGGTTATCCAGGTACTTATAGTAGGGAAAACAGAAATAATTTCCGGTATAATCACAGGAGGCAATGTCTAACATCAGTTCTCCAGAGCCCTTTCTGCTATAAGTTTTTCTTTCCCAGGAGCCGTTGTACTTTTGGAAATACATTACAACCTCTACCTCTTCATCCTCTATCATTGAAACAACAAATGCTGATTCAATGACAAGTCCTCCTCCATGGCTGCAATCGTCAGGCCTTTCTTTATGGTTGATTAGGCATTTTGGCCTTGGAGCCTTTTGTTGAGCCATTGCCTGGTTGATTACAAAAATTGAATTTAATACTAAAAGACAAGTAAATATTAATCTCATATATTCTTCCGCTAACTTAAAAAAGGCACCCTTGTAAGTTTTTTACCTAATTTTGATGTTTTTTGAACGCAGGTGCTTTACCAAAATATATCTATCGTGCTTTTGATATTATTTTATTAAGTTCCATTAACGGTAATATTGCCAATTCGGTATTAATTCATATAGATAGGCAGGTGTTTAGTTTTACATGATTTGATGTAAGAATTGAATAAACAGGCTAATAAAAAACAGGCTTTAAATCATACTAATTTTAGATTTTAGAATATTTAAAGAGTTGCCCAGCTTTAAAATACCGTTGTTGGCATGTAAAAGGTTTTGTCCGAAATAGATTTTTTTATCCTTTTTTCTGTAGCTGGACAAGGTTTTTAGAGGTTCTTTTCCCTTTTGCCCATTTTCCTGATCTATCGTGGTAAGCACACACCTGGCACATGGTTTTGCTACTGTGAAATCAATTTCCCCAATTTTAATTTTGTCCCAGGAATCTTCAGCGTAAGGAAGTGTGCCATTTACTACTAAATTTGGCCGAAATCTATTCATGGGTACCGGACTGTCCAATCGGGTATTTAGATCTGCCAAAGAAGCCTCTGAAATCAAAAGATTGGGATAGCCGTCTGCAAAACTTACAATTTTTCCATCCGGATTGTATCGCGTGTCCACAATTCTATTCGAATCATTTGGCATATAAACCAGTCGGCATTTAAAGTCTAAAAATTCGGAAAACCATTGGTCATATTGATCACTTAAAAAAACAGCTTCGCAATGGTCGTCCCATACCTCTACAGTAGTTTTTTCCCCAGTCTGTAGTTTTTTGTCGATATTTAGTTCACCAAAATCTTTTACAGAAATAATCAGCTGATCACTGATGATCCGGGTTTTGGCCAAAGCCATTTTTGGATGTTTCCGCTGGCTAAGAAATCTGCCGTTTTCATCTACAAGCATCCATCTTCTATCATATTGCAGGCCGGTGTCTTCCAGAATTGATTCTTTTATGCTAATTCCTGCTAGTGATTTTACAGGGTAAATATTGATTTCAGTAAGTTGAATATCCATCTTAAATTATTTCAAAATATCTTTTTAATTCCCAGTCGGTTACTTTTTGAGCAAACTGCCTGACTTCCCACTCCCTGGTGCGCACAAAGTGGTCCACAAACTCTTCCCCAAATAATTCTCGGGAAATTTCTGAGTTTTTCATTTTTGCGGTAGCTTCTTCAAGAGATGATGGCAGTGTCCCATTCGAAAAATTCTCATAGCCATTGCCTTGGGTAGGCTTTACTTCTAATTTCAATTTATGTTTAATTCCATAAAGACCCGCGGCCAGACAAGCTGACATGGCTAGGTACGGGTTTACATCAGAGCCAACAACTCTGGTTTCCAGTCGGGTAGATTTTTTGGAGCCGGGTAAAGCCCTTAAGGCTACGGTTCTGTTATCAATTCCCCAGGTGAGGGTAGTGGGTGCCCAGGCGCCTTCCACTAATCTTTTATAACTGTTAATTGTTGGAGCAACCATAGGGAGCATATATGGAAGGCAATGTAATTGACCTGCCATATAACTTTCCATTAAATCACTCATCTGGTGGGCCTTTTTCTCATCATAAAAGAGATTGTTCTTTTTTTGATCGTCCCATAAACTTTGATGAACATGACCACTACAACCTGGTAATTTTTCATTCCATTTGGCCATAAAGGTGGCCATTATATTTTGTTTGTAGGCAATTTCCTTAGCTCCTGTTTTAAATAATACCGCCCTGTCGGCTGCTTCTAAAATTTCACTGTACATAATGGCGGCTTCAAAAACTCCCGGACCTGTTTCGGTGTGCAGGCCTTCCAACGGTACGCCAAATTGTTCTAATTGATCGAAAAGGCTGTTGAAAAATTCACTGCCAATGGTTGCCCTTAAGATGGAATAACCAAACATTCCCGGGGTAATCGGCTGGGGTTGACTGAATTGTTTATCTGCCAGACTTTGGGAAGTTTCTTTAAAATTAAACCATTCAAATTCCTGTGAGAAAAAAGGTGTAAAACCTAAACCTCTGGCTTCTGCAGTAATTTTTTTTAATAAGCTCCTGGGGCAAATATCCAGAGCCTTATCAGCCCCGCTTTTAAAATCTGCAAGGAAAAATGGAATATCATTATCCCATGGGACTTTTCGGTAGGTAGTTAAATCAAGTACAGCCTGTGCATCAGGATAGCCAGTATGCCATCCTGTAAATTTTCCATTGTCATAAGAAACATCTGCTGCATCCCATCCAAATACTACATCACAAAAACCAAATCCTGTTTCTACCACCGATAAAAACTTTTCCTTGTGGATTACTTTTCCCCTTAAAATCCCATCGATATCGCAAATGGCAAGTTTTACTTTATTTAAGGGAGAATTTTTTACTTCTTCAATGATCTGGTCTTTGGTCATTTTTGAATATTGTTTTCGATTTGGAGATTGATGTTTTATTGAATGAAGTGATTTAAACTTTTTCTATTTCCTGAAAAATGTTTTAAAAAAGCCTTTTCTGCGTTACTTTTTTCAATAATAGCGCTGCTATTCTTTTCAAAAAGTGTCTTAATAAGTCTCTTTTAAATTCATTTTCGGTTAAAAACAATAAGTTTGAATCACTTCGATTTATTTCCTTACAAAAAGTTTAAACCCAATAAAGGAAATAAAAATGATTCCGAAATAAACTCCGGCCAGCTCTAAGTTATAAATGGTCATTGAAATGAAAGAAAAAACGGCAATAATCAAAGCTAAATAGGGAAAAATGGGATAAAGCGGGACTTTAAAAGGTCTTTCCAAATTTGGCTCTTTTTTCCGAAGTTGAATTAGGGCTATCATGGAAATGAAATAAAGGGTTAATGCTCCAAAACAGGCTATGGTAATAATTTCTCCGGTTTTTCCAGTCAGTAAGGCAAGAATTCCGATAATCAGGTTGACTATTAGAGCATTGGCAGGTGTCTGGAATTTTTTATTCACTAAGCCCAGTTTTTTAGGGAAATAACCAATTCTGCCAAATTCAAAAGTCGCTCTTCCTGCTGCTAAGATAATTCCATGGAAAGAGGCTACTAAACCAAAAAGTCCGATCACAATCAAAAGGTGATACAAAAATGCACTTTCTCCTACTACCCTGCCCAAAGCAAGTGGCAATGGAGAATCGGATAACTCATTGGTTTCCGGATTGAATACTACTGCTTCCCAGCCGGCTACACCTACAGAAGAAGCAAATGTGAGCAAACATAAGGTTACCAAAGTCAGTAAAGCAGAGCCAAAACCAATCAATACATTTCTTTGAGGGTTGATAGTTTCCTCCGCCACATTGGCAACTCCTTCTATGGCAAGGAAAAACCAGATGGCAAATGGAATTGCGGCAAATGCTCCGGTAAAACCATTGGGTAGTGCATTTTTAGTGAGGTTTTCAAACTCGAATGAAGGAAGTGTAGCTCCAGCAAATATTAATAATTCTACTACAGCAAATACTGTAATGATTAATTCAAAGGAAGCGGCTGCTTTTACACCATAAATATTTAAGCCTGTAAAAATTAAATAGGCAATTATAGCGATCATTAGCGGATTAATATCCGGAAGGAAAATATTAAAATAAGCTCCAATAGCAAGTGCAATTGCTGGAGGAGCAAAAACAAATTCTACTAATTGTGCCATTCCCGCCAGAAATCCGAGATTTTTGCCCAGTCCCCTGTCCGCATAATCAAAAGCACCACCGGCTTTGGGAATTGCACAGGCCAGTTCTGTGTAGCTAAAAGTAAAGGTAATGTACATGATGATGATGAAAAAGGTGGCAATGGCCATGCCCATGGTTCCCCCTTTTTCCAATCCTAAATTCCATCCGAAATACATCCCGGAAATCACATATCCTACACCAAGCCCCCATAGCATTAATGGTCCCAGTGTTTTTTTTAAGCCAGTTTGTTGATCAGTTTCCGGAGGTTTGTTCATTTTAGTAGGAAAAATGTAGTTAGAATGAAATCTTCCTTTAAAAAAACAAAAAGCCGCCAATTATAAAAATTGGCGGCTGTAAATATTTCTTTTAAAAAGTTTTTATAATGGAGAAGTTACCTTTTTCCCAATTAACTCTAAAACTTCTTTCTCTATACCATCGGGACAAAACCCTGAATACCTTTGGAGTTCGATTTGTTCTCCCTGTTCTACCACTTCATCCGGGATTCCAAGCCTTTTTACTTTGGAAGCATAACCCTTATCAACCATAAATTCAATGATGGCACTTCCGAAACCTCCCTGAATACAGCCGTCTTCCACAGTGATCACCTTGTTGAATGTTGAAAAAACTTCATGAAGCATTTCCTCATCCAGGGGTTTCACAAATCGCATATCATAATGTGCTATATCTAATCCTTTCTTTTCCAGTCTGGCAGTCACTTCTTTGGCATAATTCCCAATATGACCGATGGTTAAGATCGCCAAATCCTTTCCATCTCTGATTTTTCTGCCTTTCCCAACCGGAATTTCCTGCATTTCAGTTTTCCAGTCCGGGGTTACACCCTGGCCTCTTGGGTATCTGATGGTATAAGCCTGGCCTTCTCTTGGCAATTGAGAGGAATACATCAGGTTTCTCAATTCAGGTTCATCCATTGGCGCAGCTACAATCAGATTAGGCAAACATCTCATGTAGGCCAAATCATAAGCTCCATGGTGAGTTGCCCCATCAGCTCCGGCAAATCCAGCTCTATCAAGGAAAAAGTTTACTGCCAGGTTTTGGATACACACATCGTGAATGACCTGATCGTAAGCTCTTTGCATAAAGCTGGAATAAATATTACAGAAAGGCAATTTCCCTTGAGTAGCCAGACCTGCTGAGAAAGTTACCGCATGCTGTTCGGCAATTCCTACATCAAAAGCCCGGTCAGGCATGGCTTTCATCATGATATTCATGGATGAACCAGATGGCATGGCCGGGGTAATTCCTACAATTTTATCATTCTTTTCCGCCAGCTCTACGATGGTATTACCAAAAACATCCTGATATTTTGGAGCTTGCGGTGTATCAAATATTTTCTTCTTTATTTCCCCGGTTACTTTGTCAAATTTTCCAGGGGCATGCCATTTGGTCTGGTCTTTTTCTGCCGGGCCATATCCTTTTCCTTTTGTAGTAATACAGTGCAAAAGCTTAGGGCCGGGAATATCTTTCAGGTCAGATAAAACACTAACCATGTGGTTGATGTCATGGCCATCAACTGGTCCGAAATACCTTAAGTTAAGCGCTTCGAAAAGATTACTTTGGGAAAGCAGGGTAGATTTTAGCAGGTGATCTAACCTTGAAGCTGCTTCTCTGGCTCCTGGGGCTACTTTATCCAGTTTGCCAAGTATTTTCCAAATGTCTTCCTTTATTCTGTTATAAATATGGGAAGTTGTAATGTCTGTAAGATAATCTTTGAGTGCGCCAACATTTGGGTCAATGGCCATACAATTATCATTTAAAATAATGATAATGTTAGAATCGGTGAAACCCGCATGATTCATAGCCTCAAAGGCAAGGCCTGCAGTTAATGCGCCATCTCCAATAACAGCAATATGTTGTTTTTTGTTATCTCCCTTTAGTTTGGAAGCCATAGCCATTCCCAGCGCAGCGGAAATTGAGGTAGAAGAGTGGCCTACTCCAAAAGCGTCATACTCACTTTCCCATCTTCTTGGAAAACCGGAAATACCCTGATAAGTTCTGTTGGTATGGAACTTTTCCCTTCTTCCGGTTAATATCTTGTGACCGTAAGCCTGATGGCCAACGTCCCAAACTACCTGATCGCTGGGTGTATTGAAAACATAATGAAGTGCAACCGTCAATTCCACTACCCCCAGACTTGCCCCAAAATGTCCGCCAAATACTGAAACATTATCAATAATATATTGACGGAGTTCCTTGCAAACTTTATAAAGGTCTGAAGGATCGATTTTTTTCAAGTCGTCCGGGCTATCTATTTTTGAAAGTAATTCTCCTGGCTCAATTAACATTACAATGGGGTCTGAATTAAATAATGGTAGGATGCAACTACCTTACACAAATGTGCTAAAATTTAAAACAAGTGCAAATATAAATTAACAATTGTTTGAATGGCTCATAAATAACAATTTAAACTGTAAAAATGTTTTTGGGGAGTTTGAAATTTATTTCTATTTGGAAGTGATTGTAAGATATTGATATTCAGTATTTTGATAATTTTATTGAAAGTCTGAAATACCTGAGTTGCATCTCTGGGTACAAAAATCTGAAGGTTTATTTTTTAAGTGGGAATTAATTTTATCAGATATGATGTTAGAGGATTTGAATATTTTTTCATACAAAAACACGCTTAATGATGAACTACTCACTAAAAAATGAAGCTTTTCTAAGACATTTATTGACATTCTTTTTTTGTATTTCTTTGTCTTCTGTTTTTGCGCAGGGTAAACCCAGCCCTGCAAAAAGTCTGGAAGCCAAAGTTGATGGTCTGACTATAAAAATGGATTATAGTTCCCCGGCTGTAAAAGGACGGAAAATTTGGGGAGGATTGGAAGCTTATGATAAAGTTTGGAGAGCCGGAGCCAATGAAGCGACTACTTTTGAAGTAGATAAAGCTGTGAAAATAAATGGGAAAGCATTGCCCGCTGGAAAGTACAGTTTTTTTATTATTCCTAAAGAATCGGGGGACTGGACTATTATTTTCAATACTGTAGCTGAGCAATGGGGTGCTTATAAATATGATGAAAGTAAAGATGCTCTGCGGGTGGATGTAAAAACCGAAAGCCTGGATGCTACTCAGGAGAGATTAGAATATCAATTTGATGAAAAAGCTAAAGAAGTAGCAATGGTTTGGGAAAAGGTAAAGGTACCATTTAAGGTAACCATGTAATTGAGGAAAACTTAAAAATAAAAAAACCAACCATGTACGATCTGGTTGGTTTTTTTAATCCCAAATTCTTTTCATTTCTATAGTTTTAAGAGGTTTCTTCTGATACTGGTTCTTCCATTAGTGATAATCATGGTATATTTTCCTTCCTGAGCCCGTGTTAAATCTAATTCTTCGGTGTGGAAATCTTCCATTTTTAAAAACCTTTTGCTGGTTGCGATTTCACCAGTAGTTTGAGAAATCAGGGTAATGGTCATTTCTCCTTTAATTTCTTCACTGTCAATTTCTATTTTAAAAAAATCACTTCCGGGATTAGGATAAACTTTAGTGGCTTCTTCAAGTATTTGCCTACCTATATTTTCACTATTTAGATGTTTATAACTAGTGGCTATTGGTTCGTTGATTTTCAAACCTGCTGCATATAGATTGTTTGTGAATAACAATGCAGTACAGAAGATTGCGGTTAAAGTAATTTGCAGCGTTTTCATGATTTCAGGTTTTTAAAGTGACTTTTTGATTATAAACCAAATATGCCTGATTAATGAGGTACAAGAAAAAGAAAAAAAGTGAACTGGTAATAAAAAGGAGGGAGGGGGAAAATAGAAGAGTAAACCAGAATAGACTTCAAAAAGCCTCATTCACACCAAAGTAAAACCCATTATTGCCATTGGGACCAATACCATAGTCTAGCCGGATTACTGAAGGATTGCCTTTCAGAATCTGGAAGCGGATTCCTCCTCCAAAACTTGGTTTTATTCCTTTGGTTAGATTTGAAGGGATATCTGCTACTTCTCCTGCAGAAACAAAGCCCGCTACCTTCCACCTTGGGCGAAATGAATACCTGTATTCTGCCTGAATGGCGTAGATATGGTTATCAATATACCGTCCCTTAAAATATCCCCGTGTTCGGTCCGCACCACCAAAAATGGCTGCATTCTGAAAAGGTACATCTCCAAAATTGAATTCGAAATATCCCTGAATAGCCAATAAATGATTTTCCTTTAAAGGAAAGTATTTCCGGGTATCAATTTCATATTTATTAAAACTGTGGGTACTGCCCATCGCTTTACTGGTAAACCCACCATACAATTGTAAATAATGGCCTTTATTCGGAGAAAAATAATTGTCTCGCGTATCGAGATTGAATACCACACCAAGCCCACTGAGGGTAGTGCCGGTTGAACCGATTACCTCTCCGTTTGCCAAAATTCCATCTTCTTTAACTTCAATTACATCATGTTGAAAAAATCGGTATTCGAAACCAAAGTTTAGGGATGGAGGGAGGCGTTTCAGGAATGCCGCTTTCACTTCATAGGATTCCATATTATATTCCTCCAGGTTGGAGTCTGGTGTATTATTTCCTATACCCCAAAAGTTGTTTGGAAAGATTTTATATTTAAATGCCCCATTAAAAAAATACCTTTCATTTTTGAAATAAATCTTGGGAATGACATCCAGGATGAATTGATTTTTTATCGTGTATATCGCAGATATAAATACGTTGGAAAGTCTGGTGTCAATCCTGCTTCCTTTTGTCCTGAAAAATAATTGGCCACCGACTCCAAAACCGAATTGTGTTTCAGGAGTATAGAAAATTATGGGAATTAATACTGTTCGGAAGTTCTTAAATTCTACTGTATCTGATTTATATCCAGCTTCATGGGAAGGGTTATTCTGTCCAAATGCTGATTGATGAACAACACCAGAATAAATCAGGAATAATATAATAATGAGGCTTTTTTTCACTAGAAAAAGAATTCATCAATAAAAATTGTAAAACCAAAATTAAATGAAATTACATCAGTAAACACAGATTCTTTAGTCTGGGTATTATTAATGAAATCCTCTTTTGTGCCAGAAAGGAAAATGGATTTATAAGATAGGACAAGGTCAAATCCTACTTTATTGTCGATAATATAGGTAAATCCTGCCCCAACTTCAATTCCACCACCTCTGGTATTTAAGGCTTCATGGAAATTTTGTGGACCATTCAAAATTTGGGAATCCTCTCTTGAATTGGCATAGAAAATGGAAATTTCAGGGAATAATGAACCATAATCGTGATCGGAAAGGTAATACCTGGACCACGGACCAAGTTGAAGCAGTTCTGAAGAATAACTAATGGTAGAATTCTGGCTACTTCTTGAAATTTTAAAATCCCCGCCTACTGCCCATTTATCTTTCACAAAAAAGCCACTTTTGGTGCCAAATGAATAGCTGTTATCAAAAGTTTTTTGATTATTGGAAGAGGATGTGCTGAAAGCTCCCGAACTAATATTTCCATTCAAACCAGTTAAAAACCTTTCTTTTTGAAATGGGCCACTGTAGTGCCTGGTGGAATCATTTTCACTCTGAGCGAAAAGATAACCACTTTGAAACATGATAAAATAAGTAAGGATTAGGATGATTTTAGACTCAAAACTCCTAATCAGTCCATTGGTGATTACCATAAAAAAGGAAATAACAATCCTTTCGGTTCTAATAGCGTGTTTAAAATTTAGGTTTTCCGAAATGTCGGACCAAAGCGAAAACGTCCAGGTTTGGGTTCTCACGAAAAAAGAAAATTTTTGAATAGCAGCGCTATTTGGAAATTTTATTTTGAAGTGAAGTTTCATAAATGGGCGTTTGCAGCGAAATAGTTAAAATTTAAATATGCTCTAATGATAAAATCATTGAATAAAATCTTAAAAATCAAACACTTGCCAGATACCAGTTTCACATTTAAAGAAGAGTTTGGGCTAATTTTCAATTTGAAAATTCAGGATAATCAAAACTAGTTTTTTATGGCACTAAACCTTTAAGCGTAATGATTTCCCCTTTCCGCAATACTTTCACACTAAAGGTATCTCCAGACTTTAATTGGGCAAAATGATCCAAAAGTTCTTCTTCATTTAATTGAGGAGAAATATTGAATTTATCAACTGATAAAATAATATCCCCTCCCAAAAGTAATTTTTCCCCCTCTATTTCAGCTTCATAAACACCTCCTTTCAATCCCATAATATCGGTAGGTGACAAGGGAACTACCTTTTGTACTAAAAGCCCCATTTCCTGCGGAAGATTAAAAATTTTGGCGAGTTCTCCATTTAATGGCACCGATTCCAATCCGGTCCAGAATGGCCTGCGGTCGATAACAAGTTTTTTGGCAATATTGGTGGTAGCTGCAAAACCAAGCCCTTCAAAGCCCCCTGACTGACTCAAAATATAACTGACAATTCCAATCACCTCGCCATTTAGATTAAACATGGGCCCACCGGAATTTCCATGATTGATGGCGGCATCAGTCTGGAAAAACTCGGATTGTATAAAACCATGTGATCTGGCTGTTTTGATGTGTTTTGCACTAATATTTCCCACAGATAAAGAATGCTCAAGCCCCAAAGGAGAGCCAATCACAATCACTCTTTCTCCCGTTTTGACATTATTACTTTCTCCTAATTTAGCCACCACTCCATTTTTTTTAGGCCAGTTTAGTTTGATTAAAGCCACATCTGCTTGTTTATCAACAGAAACAATTGAAGCGGGAATTTCTTCTCCATCCAGAAACTTTACAGATATTTTTTCAGCAGTATTTACCACATGAGAAGCCGTAAGGATTTCTCCTTCTTTGGAAATAAGCACCCCGGATCCCAATCCCTGGGAAGCTACCATGGCTCTTCCCATTCCTCCCAGATTAGTAAGGCTTTTCTCCTGGGTCATTATCACTACTACCGAAGGATTTACTTTACGGAAAAGCTCGCTTACATCCTGAGATTGGCCTTGAAAAATGACACCGAAAATCATTAATAACAGGGTAAGAAATTGTTTTTTCATTCTAGTTTTCTATTTAATTCTTGGGTTAATATCAAAGTCAATAATTTAAAATCTGAGGCTTTGGTCGCCATCAGATGAACAGAAAGTCTGTCCTGACGAAATTCGCGATATATTTCAGCCGATCAGTCGACCGATTTTTTTATAATAAATTGAATTACTTATTCAATTTCAGCAGCCCTAAGGTACAACTCCTTTTAATACTTCTTTTTTCCCTGCCCTGAAAACAGTGAAGGTAAAGGAGTCTCCAGTTTTAAGGCTTGCCAGCTGATCCACTATTTCGTCTATTTTTTCTCCTGAATCCAGTGCAATGTCATTAATAGCCAAAATAATATCACCACCTAATAAAATACTTTGCCCCTCAATTCTGGCTTCATAAATTCCTCCCCTTACTCCCATAATATCAGCAGGAGTTAGAGGAACTACTTTTTGGACGAGTAGCCCGATAGGTTGTGGTAAATTGAAGATTTCTGCTAATTCTCCGGTAAGAGGGATTCCTTCCAGCCCCGACCAAAAAGGATTATCTCCCAATACCAGTTTTTTTGCAATGTTGCTGGTTGCGGCAAATCCAATTCCCTCAAAACCACCTGACTCACTTAATATATAACTAACAATCCCAATGACTTCCCCATCCATGTTGAACATGGGCCCTCCGGAATTTCCTTTATTTATGGAGGCATCCGTTTGAAAGAATTCGGATTGAGAGAAAACACTTTTGGTTTTATGCGATTCATGTTTGCCACTAATATAACCAGTAGAAAGAGAATGTTCTAGGCCTAATGGGGCTCCAATAACCATTACCATTTCCCCGGTTTTTACCTGATCGGAGTCTCCAATTTTTGCTACCGTAGCATTGGCTTTTCTGCTCACCAGCCGGATAAGGGCAACATCAGCACTTGGATTGGAAGCTATTACCTTTGCCGGAATTGCATCTCCATCCGAAAATTTCACCATAATATCCTCAGCGGTATGCACTACATGAGAGGCGGTCAATATATCCCCCTCTTCGGAAATGAGTACCCCGGAACCAAGTCCCTCTGCATCAATCATGGCCTTCCCCATTCCTGCAACTGTAGTTAAGGATTTTTCTTTGGTGTAAATCACCACTACCGAAGGGTCCAGTTTTTTAAATAATGGCGCAAAATCCTGGGAAAATAATGAGTAAGTGGAGGTGAAAAAAAGTAATAACAGGGCAAAGTTTTTTTTCATCATATGTTTCTTTAAAAAATCAAAAAATGAAATGTCATTTTTTTTTGCATAATCGGTTCGGACTATTTTAAAAGTGAAATCAAAGAAAACATACCCAAACCAATTAGGCCTAAAATTAACATATTAATTGAAGTTTGGAAGATTTCCACTTGTACTTTTTAAAATGAAGGAATTTTAAATCTGCATCGGATTAGCAGAAAAGGTAATTAAAAGGTTTTAGGCTTTCGATGGGTTAAGCCTTACTAAAAAAACGAGGTCATCAAAAGTTAGTGATTTCATGAGGAAAATGCTTAGATTTTGGTTTAAGCGATTCCATTTTGAGATAAATAATGAGGGATATTTTTTAGGAAAAAACTGGCAGGACAGTCCCCACTGAAAGCATGGAACCATATCTGCCATAACCAGCCTGAAGGATTTACTTCAGACAGTTTCCACATGGGATAAAAAAAACTGCTAACTTTTGATAGTAGCAGTTTTGAAGGTTAAATAGTGCTTACAATTTAAAATTTTGGATCACTTAATAAAAGCTTATCTAAAGAATCAAACTCTAAAAGGGTACAACCCTCTCTCGGTTTATAAATTTCCTTAATATTAAGATCTTTTATACTTAACTTCCCAAAATAGCTGTCAGGCGAAATGATATAAATATTGGCCAACAATAATTTTTTCATCTGTGGGTAAAAGACTTCTTTCATCCATAACCTGTCCTGTTCACCAATTACCGACAACAGACTTAAGTTTATAATAATACTTCTGGCCCCGGTTTTTTGAAGCACTTCTAAAATAACCAGGCAGGCATTTCTGAGTCTTTCTTCAAAAATAAAACCTTTAGATTCCAGATAAACCAGATTTTTGTCTTTTAAAAAACCTATAAAAAATTGTTTTTCCCTAAGAAAAATATCTATTCCCTTAAAGAAAGATTTATTTAATATTCCCATGATTTCTATTTGTTAGGTAATAGATAAAGGATGTTTTTAACATTTTGAGGTTTGTTAAATTCTCCTTTTACCTGTCAAACTTGGAAGGCTTTTACCAGATAAGGGAACATTTGTGAGTGGGAGGAAAAGATCAGGGAGTCAGTAAGTGAATATTTGGATGTATTTGAAAATGGATCATAGATAAAATCAAAAATGAAGGAAAATAGTATCACATTATTATAAATTGTAAATGTGATACTATTTTAAAGACTAAACAGGGTATTTCCACGGGCCTCTGTAGTCCCGAGATAGGAGCTTATTGGCCTCATTATCATTTACAATCAACTCCTTTTTTCCATCCCACTCTACACTTCTTCCAAGTTTATAAGAAAGCATTCCAAGCAAACTCATATTTGTCGCATAGTGGCCTTGTTGGATATCCGCAACTGGTAGTTTATCCGTTTCAATTGATTTAATAAAATCATCCCAAAGTTCCGGAATATTTTGCCAGTCGGGTTTGTGTAAACTATGATCCATGTGAATGATTTCCCCTTTTTTATCATTTGGGTAGAAAGTCCATCCATCCAGCCAACCCATATGGAAGGTGCCTTTGGTGCCATAGAAATAACATCCAATGTTGTGGTTTTCGGCATTATTTGTTCCAAACTTTCGGTGTTCCCAGGTAGCCGTAAATGATTCAAATTCAAAATTAATAACCTGATGATCCGGAGCATCAGAATTGTCTCTCACTATATTTTTACCTCCGGTAGAAAAAACCTTTTTAGGATAATTTTCTTCTGTCCACCACAGAATCTGATCGAACCAGTGAACCCCCCAGTCCCCGGCAGTGCCATTGGCAAAATCGAGGTAATTTCTAAAACCTTTAGGATGAATTTGGGGATTATAAGCATCAAGCGGAGCGGGACCACACCACATATCCCAATCCAGCCCTTTTGGAGGTTCGGAATCTTCCACAATTTTTGGTTCATGATATCCGTAATGGACAAATGACCTGACCATACCAATATCTCCTGCTCTGCCTGATTTTAAGAATTCAATTCCGGCCATATTGTGAGGAGAAATGTGTCGGTGCAGCCCAACCTGTACCATTTTGTTATTCGCACGAGCAGCTTTAATCATGGCCTTGCCCTCATTTATAGTATGCCCAATTGGTTTTTCCACATATACATGCGCACCGGAATTCACCGCATCTATGGTTACCAGTGCATGCCAGTGATCAGGAGTGGCATTAATTACGATTTCTGGTTTTTCTTTTTGCAACATTTCCCGGTAATCACCATAAAGTTTAGGCTTGTCATTACACAATTCTTCCACTTTAGAATTGGCATCCTGAAGTTGATTGGCATCTACATCAACCAGTGCCACAACTTTCACATTTTGAGCTTTAATGGCAACGGTTAGGATATTCATACCCCACCAGCCGCTTCCTACCAGTGCAGTTGTATATTTTTTATCTTTAGCATGGAGATTAATAATAGGAAGAGCAGAAAAAGCTAAACTTGCTGCAGAGGATTTTTTTACAAAGTCCCTTCTTTTCATTTTCAATTTAGGTTTAATAAAATGACTGATATTTTTATTGATAGGGTGAATTTAGGGAATTCTATTTAAAATGGAAGATTTGGAAATAAGATAAGAGCCATTTTGGGAACGTTTTTTCCTTCTTTAGTTTTAAAAACCAACTGACTGATCGAATAAACATCTACCAATTGATCCAATTGGAATTATACTGAATGAGACCTCAATATCGGATTTATGAACCCATTGAAAGAGATATAATTCCTTTATGGGATTAAGAGAAATATGGCAGCTCCATGAAATTTTCTTAAAAAACTTAAAAAGTTGGATAAAATGCCGATAAACTGCATTAAGCTGCCATCATTATATGATTAATTAATGATTAATTTGTATCTTGCACCCCTTTATTATTAAGACGTTTTTTAATAGAAAATAATGGCTGAAGGAGAAAATATTATCCCGATTAATATCGAGGATGAAATGAGAGGTGCCTACATCGATTATTCGATGTCGGTAATTATTTCAAGGGCCTTACCAGATGTGAGAGATGGCCTTAAACCAGTACACAGAAGAGTATTATTTGGAATGGCTGACCTGGGGGTTTACTACAATCGCCCCTATAAAAAATCAGCAAGAATTGTAGGGGAAGTTTTAGGTAAATACCACCCCCATGGAGATTCATCAGTTTACGACTCAATGGTGAGAATGGCTCAGAACTGGTCATTAAGAGTACCATTAGTTGATGGTCAGGGAAACTTTGGATCAATCGATGGCGATTCCCCAGCGGCAATGAGGTATACAGAAGCCAGGCTTAAGGAAGTGGCTGGTGAGATGCTGGCTGATATCAAAAAAAATACAGTAGATTTTCAGGGGAATTTTGATGATTCCTTACAGGAACCATCTGTGCTACCCGGGAAATTTCCAAACCTTTTGGTAAATGGAACTTCTGGTATTGCCGTAGGTATGGCAACCAACATGCCTCCGCATAATTTAGGTGAAGTAGTAGATGGCATTATTGCCTATATAGATGACAAGGAGATTTCTATTGATGGCCTGATGGAGCATATCAAAGGGCCTGATTTCCCAACTGGAGCAATTATCTACGGTTATGATGGGGTAAAGAAAGCTTTGGAAACCGGAAGAGGCCGGGTGGTAATGCGATCTGTGGCCGAAATTGAGGAAACCAAATCGGGAAGGGAACAAATCGTAGTGACCGAAATTCCATATATGGTGAATAAGGCCATGATGATTGAAAAGACAGCTGCCTTAATCAATGATAAAAAGATTGAGGGAATTTCCGATATAAGAGATGAATCTGACAGAAATGGTATCAGGATAGTTTATGAACTGAAAAGAGATGCTATTTCGGATGTGGTATTGAATACCCTATACAAGCAAACTCAGCTTCAGACTTCATTTAGTGTTAATAATATTGCCCTTGTAAATGGAAGACCAAAAACACTAAATGTAAAAGATCTTATCAGGCATTATGTTGATCACCGGCATGAGGTAGTGATCAGAAGAACGCAATATGATCTTGATGAAGCTGAAAAAAGGCTTCATATTTTAGAAGGTTTATTAATTGCTCTTGATCACCTGGATGAAGTAATTACATTAATCCGGAATTCAAAAGATCCTGAAGTGGCCAAAATTGGCTTGATGGAAAACTTTAGTTTGAGCGAAGTTCAGGCGAAAGCTATTCTGGATATGAGACTTCAGCGGTTGACAGGTCTTGAGCGTGATAAAATCCAGGCGGAGTATAATGAAGTCTTGAAATTAGTGGAGGATTTGAAAGAAATTCTGGCTAATGAAGGCATGAGAATGGATATCATTAAAGAAGAGTTGACAGGGCTGAAAGATAAATATGGTGATCCAAGAAGATCTGAGATTGTTTTCAATGCAGAGGATTTTGAAGTAGAAGATATGATCCCTAATGAGGAAATGGTAATTACGATTTCCAATGAGGGATATATGAAAAGGACCCCATTAAAAGAATACAGGACTCAGGGAAGAGGTGGTGTTGGTTCCAGAGGTGTGGTAACCAAACAGGATGATTATCCGGAACATTTATTTATAGCCAGTAGCCATAACTTCCTGCTTATTTTTACGGAAATGGGTAAGGTATTCTGGTTAAAAGTTTATAAAGTTCCGGAAGGAGGAAAAACATCCAAAGGACGGCCAATGCAAAACCTTATCCAGATTGATAAGGACGATAGCGTAAAAGCGGTGATTAATGTAAATAACCTGAAAGATGAGGATTACATTAATAACCATTATCTGGTGATGGCTACCACCAAAGGTGTTATTAAGAAAACTACATTAGAAGCTTATTCTAGGCCAAGGCAAAATGGAATCAATGCCATTACCGTGAGAGAAGGAGACCAGTTATTGGACGTACAGCTTACCAATGGCAACCATGAAGTTTTACTTGCCTTAAAATCCGGAAGAGCGATTAGGTTCAATGAATCTTTGGTAAGACCAATGGGGAGAGGCGCTTCAGGAGTGAGAGGGATTTCCCTTGCCGGTCCGGAAGATTCGGTAATTGGGCTGGTATGTGTGGAAGATAAAGAATCAAGTCTGCTGGTGGTTTCGGAAAAAGGTTTTGGTAAACGATCTTCTATTGATGATTACCGAATTACCAACCGAGGAGGAAAAGGAGTAAAAACTTTAAATGTTACGGAAAAAACCGGTCAGTTAATTAGTATTAAGGATGTCAATGATACTGATGAATTAATGATCATCACTAAATCAGGAATTACTATCCGGATGAGTATGAATGCCATCAGGGTAATGGGTAGAGCTACCCAGGGTGTAAAACTGATTAGATTGAATGATAATGATGAAATTGCTTCTGTAGCAAAAATAGAAAGGATTGATGAAGAGGTTGAGTCACAAGTTGATACTGAGGAAAATATAGACAAAGAAGAAAGCTCAGAGGGAGGAGAAGAATAATCTTTCGGTTTTAAATAGCCTGGTCTGATTAGTTTTAATTGGAGCAGGCTATTCTTTCTAAATATTAGCAGGCATTAATCATCAACAGTTATGAATAGTGCCGTATCTTTCATTATTCTGCCAACCAGCCGGAAAAATCAATTAATCCTAACACATCATTCTGGGTATTTCTCCCTGCTTAAGTCCGCGAACTGGGCCTAAAGTTTTCATTTCATTCCTTTACACAGGGAAAAATGATGCTGAAAATCTGGTAAAATTGGGGATAACTTACATTTAATAATTAAGGGAATAAATATTAATTTTTTTATTTTTGTATCTGCAGATCAGGATTTTGTAATTAGGAATGAAATTTATGCCTGCAAAACTAATAAAATAAATAGGAGCATAATCTTAATACTACCAAACTAATATTTCACAATTTCAATTAATTAGACAATAAAATTAGTAATTAAGTTAGTCCTGCAAGGCTAATCTTCAAACTTAAATTCATTTAGTATGAAAAATTTTGTTTTATCATTTATTTACATAACTGCATTTTGTTTTGCTTTTATTACAAATGCACAAGAAATTAAAAAGCCATCAGAGTTTAAAGCTATTGATTTCCTGAATAAGGGAGAACTGGACATGGCCAAAGCTCATATCGATGGATATATTGCTGAGCCTAAAAATGCGAAAAAATTAACTAAAGGTAAGCCTTGGTTAACCAAGGCAAAAGTGTATTCTGCAATTGCTCTTGCAGAGGATGAAAAATATGCGTCTCTTTCTGATAATCCTTTGGAAGAAGTAATGAGTGCTTTGGATAAAGTAAAGGAATATGAAAAAGAATCTACCCAGACTTATATGGAGGCTTTTGGTCCTCAGCTTCCTGGCTTTGCTGCTCCAATCGTAGATAATCTTTATGGTGCATTCTTTAATAAGGCGGTAGATGCTTACAACGCTGATGATTTAGAGACATCAATAGAAAATTTTGAGAAAGTACTGGTAGTGGTTCCAACTGATACGAACTCTGTGCTGAACATCATCAATGCAGCTTATAACCTGGAGCCTGCTGACGAGGCAAAAATCAGAACTTACTGCCAAAAATTAATCGATTTGAATTACGACAAACCAACTGGTTTTAAGTATTTGGCACAACTTGATTTGAACTTGGCTGAAGAAATGAGAGCTGAAGCTGAAAATGCTGCTGATTCGGCTAAAATGCTTGAGTTCTATGCTGCTGCACTGGAAACCGTAAATGCAGGTAGAAAAGCTTTTCCTGAAGATCAGGACTTACAAACGCACCAAATCAATTGCTACATCAGATTAGATAAGACTGATGAAGCTATTGCCTCTCTTGAAGATGCTGTTGCTGCAAAACCAGACAAACAACTTTATTTTAACTTAGGTATTCTTTATGACAGAACTGATAATTTTGAAAAATCAGCTGAGAAATATAAGAAAGCCATTGAGTTAGATCCTGATTATTATGATGCTAACTTCAACCTTGGAGCTATGTATTTTACACTTGGAAATAAAAAGATCGTAGCATCAGGTGAGCATAAGGATATGAACGGTAAATTCACCAGTGATGAGGGTAAAAAATTAGAAGAAGAAGGAAAGGATTTATTTGGAAAAGCAGTTCCTTATTTTGAAAAAATCACACAACTTGAGCCAAAGGAAAGACAGTCTTATGAAATTCTGGAAAGAATGTTCTATTACTTAGGCGAAAAAGAAAAACTAGCTGCTGTAAGGAAGCAACTTGAGGCTTTACCAGAAGCTGGAGAATAATTAGACTTATTTCAGTACAGAGAAAGTCCCTTAACCTGATTGGTTTAGGGACTTTTTTTATTGGAACAATGGTAACACATATTAGTCTGGGGCTTCATGCGTTATGGAATGACAAATTAAAATTTTTGGACCAATTTATTTTTTGGTCATTTGAATTTAAAATTCCATTATGCTTTCCATAAAGTATATTCTCCTGGTTGTAGGACTTTCGGTCCTTACCACTTTCAAGACTTTTGGACAAAAAAATAAAATGTATTTCCGTGAGCCTAAAGTTTTACTGGACTTTGGTTTAAGCGCAAATGCATATAAAGGAGATTTAAATGAAACATATTCAAAATGGAATGGATTTGTCCATTTGGGATTAAAACTGAATAGGAAAAAAAGGTTGAATAGTCAGTTTGAAATTAGCTTTGGGAAATTGAAAGGACAAAACCTGTTTTTAACAAGGCCTGAAGACAATACAAAAACGGTGAATAAATTTTTTGCTACAGATGTCTTTTCAGTCAACTACAACCTTTTTATTAACCTTATAAAAAAAGAAAATTTTGCTGTTTACCTAAGTCAGGGTGTTGGATTTATGAAGTTTTTACCGAAAGATGAGTCGGGAAATGAACTTACTCAGGAAATAGATACCAGAGCCACTGATGAAGATTACAATACCAATGCTTTTCAACTTCCCACCAATTTAGGAGCCTTGTATTTTTTTAAACCAGGATTTGGAATAGGGTATCAAATGGGATTAGTAAATCCACTTACGGATTACCTTGATAATATTTCTCAACTCGGAGAAAAATCCGGAAATGATAATATTTTCAGGGTGAAATTTTCCTTTTACGCTCCGCTTTCATTTGAAGATAAAAATAAAAGACGAAGGAGATAACTAAAGAAAACAACCAATCTTAATAAGATTCCTTTTTGTTGGGAAATTCCTTTCCTTTCACATCTTTAATATATCCCTGAACGGCTTCGGTCATTACATTAAACAAATCGGCATATCTTCTTAAAAACCTGGGTTGGAAATCTTTGGTAATACCCAACAGATCGTGTGTGACTAAAACCTGTCCATCTACACCGCCACCAGCACCTATACCAATAACCGGGATATTCACCGATTTGGCTACTTGTTCCCCCAGCTTGGCCGGGATTTTTTCCAGTACAATGGCAAAACAGCCACATTCTTCCAAAATTTTAGCATCTTCAAGTAACCGTTTAGCTTCTTCTTCTTCTTTGGCCCGAACGGTATAAGTGCCAAACTTATAAATAGACTGAGGAGTTAAACCCAAATGGCCCATTACAGGTACACCAGCACTTAATATCCTCAAAACAGATTCCTTTATTTCCCGTCCTCCTTCCAGTTTTACAGCATGTGCCCCGGACTCCTTCATAATCCGTATAGCAGATCTTAAAGCTTCCGAAGAATTTCCCTGATAAGAACCAAAGGGGATATCCACCACTACAAATGCCCTTTTTACAGCCTTTATCACAGAGGTAGCATGATAAATCATTTGGTCTAAGGTAATAGGAAGGGTGGTCTCATTTCCAGCCATTACATTGGATGCCGAATCGCCAACCAGAAGTATATCAATGCCGGCAGCATCAAGAATTTTTGCCATGGAGAAATCATAGGCGGTAAGCATGGATATTTTTTCACCCCTTGCCTTCATTTCCTGCAAAATATGAGTGGTAACGCGCTTTATGTTTGATTGATGGACTGACATTGCACCAGTTTTAGATTAAAATGGAAGTAGATAATATCCTTAATATTGCCAGAATTACTCTAAATTGATAGGGTTTTTCTTTAAATATTTTAGGAGGTTTTTCAATTTAATTGCGAAGGTCTGTATATTTCGGGGAAATGACAAATATGTTAATTTTAAGGGGATTAATTTGAGATTAATTACTTCACTACGAAATTAAATTACTCCTTTGGATTAAACTTTTACGCATAAATTTGACTCAACATTTTTTTAAATTTACTCGTATTGAAAGTTTTATTTTATTGCCAAAAAATTAGTAAAAAACGGATACCAAAAGGTTTTAAACTATTAAATAAGCACCCGTGCTATTATTTCCGAGAAATAGTAATCTATCTATCGGTCTTTTATGGCAAAATAATACACGATTAATTTTGAATTACTACTTAAGAAGATAACAAAGAATGGCTGAAATACTCACCACGGCTGGACTAATTAGCTTGTTCACCCTTACATGCCTGGAAATAATTCTTGGCATTGATAATATTATTTTCATATCCATTGTGGCCAACAAACTGCCACCGCATCAGAGGGATAAAGCGAGAAATGTAGGAATTATTCTTGCGCTGGTAGTGAGGATTTTGCTGTTATTGGGAATTACCTGGATAATTGGACTTCAGGAACCTATTTTCAGCATCAGTTTTTTTGAAACAATTCATGTAGATCCGGATTTTAGTGGCAGAGACCTGATCCTGTTGGGTGGAGGTTTGTTTTTAATGGCTAAAAGTATTGCAGAAATTCACGATAAAATTGAAGGTCATGAAGAAAAAACAACAAAGGTTTTTACCGCAAGTATGGCAAAAACCATTTTTCAAATTGTAATCATTGATATAGTTTTCTCTTTTGATTCCATTTTAACTGCCGTTGGATTAGTGAAAAATGTAACCATTATGATTACAGCAGTAATTATTTCTCTTTCCATTATGCTTTTTGCGGCCAAATCCATTGGAGATTTTGTGGAAAGACATCCTACACTTAAAATGCTTGCCCTCTCTTTTTTGGTATTAATAGGGTTTTTGCTGGTCATTGAGGGATTTGGCGAGCATGTGCCCAAAGGATACATCTATTTTGCCATGGCTTTTGCTTTTATAGTAGAATTACTGAATATGAAAACCAGGAAAAATACCATCAAACAGGAACTGCTACAAGGAGCTGAAGTAGAAGAAAAAAATTAGTGTGGCATTTTCTGGAATTTCAAAAGGAAGAATTTTTATATTAATCTTCTTCCTTTTGAGCTAAAAACTCAGGGTCTGGCATAAAAGTAAGAGAACTGAGTTTTTCTTCTGTAAAAATTTCATTGGAAAGTTCCATGATTTTTTTTGCATCAACCGCCTTAATTTGTTCAAAAATACTATTAAGGCTTTCAATTCTTCCCAAGTCTAGCATGCTTTTACCCATCATGAGCATGAAACCCAGATTACTTTCATCGGACATAGCCAGTTGCCCCATAATTTGTTGTTTGGCAGCATGCAACTGAAGACTTCCCAGAGGCTTTTCTCTTAGTTTTTTCAGTTCCTTATTCACAAGTGACCTGCATCTTTTTAATGTTTCAGTCTCAGTTGCAAAATGAATGGCAAATAAGCCGGTATCCTGAAAAGATGTCACATGGGCATCAATGCCGTAAACAAATCCATATTTTTCCCTTATAGCCAAATTTAGCCTTGAATTCATTCCGGGGCCTCCCAGGAGGTTAACTAACATAAAAAACGGAATTCTGTTTTCATGATCTTGTGGAAAAGAAGTAGTACCGATGGCACAATGGGATTGGCTAATCTGCTTGGTTTTGGTAACCTGTTGTACGGAATAACCGGTAAAAAGCTGTCTGTTTTTTGGTGCCTGAAGCCTTGGAATTTCTTCAAGGTATTTTCCCACGATTCTTATTACTTTTTTAAAAGGCAGTTTGCTTACACTGGAAAAAATAACCTCCTCAGTATCCAGGTTTTCCCTAATAAAATTATCGAAATCAACCTTATGAAAAGCCCTGACACTTTCCTTAGTTCCAAGAATATTGTAACCTAAGGGATGATCGCCAAATATGACTTCATCGAATTCATCCTGGATGGCATCTGAAGGATCATCCTTGTACATGGACATTTCCTCCAATATCACACTTCTTTCTTTTTCAATTTCCTTGGCGGGAAAAACAGAATTAAAAGTGATATCCGATAATAAATCTACAGCCTTTTCGAAATGTTCATCCAGCAAAGAAGCATAAAAACAGATCTTTTCTTTGGTGGTATAGGCGTTCACTTCACCACCAACCGAATCGAGACGATTTAAAATGTGATAGGCCTTTCTTTTTTTAGTGCCTTTAAAGGCCATATGTTCCCAAAAATGTGCAATGCCAATCTGGTGAGGCTTTTCATCCCGACTGCCAATATTGAGAATAAAACCGCAATGCGCAATTTTAGTATTCTCTACCTGCTTATGTAAAACCCTTATCCCATTTGGAAAGGTGTATTCTTCAAATTCCGTCATGTTTCCTTTCTACTTCTTCCTCAAAATCCCTGAGATTTTAATGGAGCTGTCAAAAATAAATCAAGAAAGTGTATTAAACGAAGATATTTTCGAGTAGATGGAAATTTTTAGTCTCCAAAGAATAGGTGTTTTGTATAAAGGGTTTTGCGCCAAAGCCTTCCTTCCAGTTCATTAATCCCTTATTAATGGTATTATTTTCTTTGTTGGTACAAACACCCAGGCTGAAAAAATTGTAATTTGAAAAATGACTGAGCAGATGATTCATTAGAAAATCTACTGCACCCAGCTCTCTTCCTTTCTCTGAACTGGAAATATATTGGGCATGCACAAAATTGGAGTTGGTAAAAATAACCATTCCGGAAAGCAAGTCTGTATCCTTATGACAGGTAAAAAGATGAATGTGATCCGGGAATTGTTTTTTCAGATAATGGATTTCTTTTAAAGCATGTGTAGGCTGAGTTCGAAATTTTGTATATAGATTATTTTCCAGGTTTTCCCAGAATTTTTCCCAACTTTCATCCAGGTGAATTTTTAATCCAAGCTTTGACGCTTTTTTAATTCCCCTTTTTCTTCTTTGCTGAATGTGAACAGGTGTCTTTAAATTGATTGCAAAACTAATTTCCTGATTAATAAGCCGGGCATTTACCCGATTGAAAGAAAAATCTTCAATTGAATGAGGTTCTGATTTTACAAAGTCCGGACAGGATTTATAAATAAGTTTATTGATGTTTTGCTGATGTAAATAATCAAAAAGGGAATGAAAGCATGCTGAGGTTGTTTCCACATCTATTTTTTTACTAAATATAAGCCCTCCATAAGTAAGTCCCTGATGGGAATACAGAATGCCGTCATGAGTATTAGCAGGAAGGACTCCTAAAATTTTATCATCCTCCAATATCACTAAGGAAAAGTCCTGAAATCTATCGGCATGATATTCCATGAAATTTCGGAAAAATAAAATAGAAGATGCCTGTGAATCCGCTATGAATTGATCCCAGTCCTTTTTTAAAGTCTCCTGATATTTTCTGATTTCCAACATGCCTTCAAATTATTGGGGAAAACCCTAATTTCCAATTTTGCCCAAAAAAAGAAGGAAGACAAATAGCCTTCCCTCATCATATTTATTTTAAATCAAAAATTACTCACTTCTCAGGCTATTTACCGGATTTGCCCAGGCTGCTTTTATGGAATGATAGCTTACAGTGGCCAAGGCAATGAATAAAGCCAGAAAAGCTGCCATTAAAAATGAGCCAAATCCAATATCTATTTTATATTGGAAATCCTGAAGCCAGTTTTCCATGGCAAAATAGGCTATGGGCCAGGCAATCAGGTTTGAAATTAATACCAGCTTTACGAATTCTGAAGACAATAAAACTACAATAGCAGAAATTTTTGAACCCAGTACTTTTCGGATTCCAATTTCTTTTGTTCTTTGCTCGGCTATGAAAGAAGCCAGTCCAAATAGGCCAAGGCATGCAATAAAAATGGCCAGCCAGGTAAAATTGATAATTAACAATGAAAAAACTTCGTCACTTTGATATAGATTACCAAAATCCTCATCAAAGAAAGTATATTCCATAGGTAAGGCAGGGTTGACTTCAGCCCATTGTTCTTCCATTTGGGCAATTGTTTCAGGAATATTTCCACCTTTTATTTTTATCACCATGGAATTATTTGCCTCAGGTAGGTAACTGATAAGGATAGGCTCAATTTTATGACGCATGGAGGTAAAGTGAAAGTCCTTTACTACTCCGACCACAGTCATATCAGTTTGTCTTATCTGCACTTTTTTCCCAATCGGATCATCCCATCCTATCGCTTCTGCAGCAGCTTCATTGATGATAATAGACTCTTCCCGCTCAGTTCCGAATTCAGGAGAAAAATTCCTGCCAGCAGAAATTTCCATATTCATCAGGGAAAAATAATCTTCATTACATGACATTATGCTTACAATCCAGGGATCATCATCCTGGCTATAACCTTCAGGGACGATTCCCCTTCTGCCAAATCCCTGACCTGGCAAAGATGAAGCAAAAGCGACTTTCTCTATACCTGAAATTTGCTCTAATTTATTTTTTAAGGTTACTGCTTTTTCCTGAAGCTCCTGATTGGCTAATCTTAAATTGATGATTTGATCTTTGTCAAATCCCAGGTTTTTATTTTTGATATAATCCAATTGTTGGAAAACGATGGTAGTCCCGATAATCAGGCCAATGGAAACGGCAAATTGCAATACTACCAAAACTCTACGAAGGAAGACGCCTTTTTTGCCACTGGTAAATTTCCCTTTCACAATTTTGATAGGCTGGAAACCTGAAAGCACTACTGCCGGATAAATTCCTGAAATAATACCTAACAAAAGAGTACCTCCCAAAATGATGATATAATTTTCCGGTTGGGAAAAGAGAAATAAAATGGGGTTGCTTTCAATGGGCAAAGCAGCATAAGAACCAAAAACGGCTACTAAAATGCAGGCAAGTGACAGAGACAAAAATGACAGGAATATTGATTCGCCAATGTATTGGAAAATTAATTGTCCTCTGTTTGAGCCCAGAATTTTACGCATACTTACCTCCTTGGCCCTTTTTGATGATTGTGCTGTAGAGAGATTCATAAAATTGAATGAAGCAATCAGAATGACGAAAATGGCTACAATGGTGAGTGTTTTCACATAGCCAATTTGACCTTTTTCCTGGTTTAAACCATCGAATAAAATATCTGAAGATTGTAAATGAGCTTCTTCAAATCGCTGTGTGGTGACATTAAAACTTTCTCTCACCCCTTTTTTTCTGATCAGGTCTTCAAGCTTGGCATCAACCTTAGTCTGGGATTCGGGTGCATCGAGTAAAATATAAGTGGACATACTTATAGAATTCCATGAATCCAGCCATTGCACCCAGCCTGAGTCCTGCTGAGTAGGGTATAGGGAAACCATCACATCAAATTTCAGATGAGAATTATCTTTTACATCTTCCATAATGCCTACCACTTCTATCTCATTTTGATTGTCTAATGTAATGGTCTTTCCGATAGGGTCTTCAACTCCAAAAGTTTTTTTTGCCATAGTTTCGGTGAGCACTGCGGTATAGGGTGTGGATAATACATGGCCCTTTTTTCCTTCTTTCAATTCAAAATCGAAAACGGTGAACAGGGAAGGCTCTGCATACACCAGATTTTCAGTATAAAAATTCTGATCTTTATAAGTGACCAGATTTCTCCCACTTAAATTGATTCTTACAGCTTCTTTAACTTCTGGAAATTCTTCTTTAAGGGCTTTGCCAAGGGGAGGGTAGGTAATACCAACCAGGTTGTTACTTACACCAAGTGCTTTATCAATGGTTAAAACTCTTAAAATCCGGTCGGAATTTTTATGGAATTTATCGTATGAAAGTTCATTTTGAACAAAAATGTAAATCAGCATGCAGCAGGCCATGCCCACAGCCAGACCCAAAATGTTAATTACAGCCGTTACCCTGCTTTTTTGGATATTTCGAATGGCTACCTTCAGGTAATTTTTAAACATATGCTTTTGTAAGTTTATGACACTAAAAAAATTTCTTTTCAATTACATTGGTGCGACAGGAGCTAATTTTATTTGACAAGAAAGTTCCCGGTAATTATTTGATTAACACTAATAAAACAAATCCGGATTTTGTGTTAGTCACACTAGTCTCAATAAATCTATGAAATTCCAATTCCTGAGTCCAATAGATTTTTTCGAGTGGTAATATTGATACAGAAATGGTTACCATCAGTAGTTGGCTTTTTATTGGGATGAATTTTTTAAAATAAAAGGATGGGTGAATTGCCACATTGAATTGTATGAATCCTTTATCCCTGAATTGGAAAATTGCCTGAGGATCTCTAATTTTCCCTAAAATCTCTTCAGAAAAATTAATTCTCAAAATAAATAATCACAACTGCTAAGAAAATGAAAGATCAGATAAAAGTTGGAGTAGCCTCTTTTGGAATGTCGGGTAAGGTTTTCCATTGTCCTTTATTGGCATCGAATGATGGTTTTAAAATCAGTAAAATATTAGAAAGAACCCATAGCAGATCTGCAGATACATATCCATATGCGGTAATTTCCAGAAAATATGAAGAACTCATTGATGATCCGGAAATAGAACTGATCATTGTAAATACCCCGGATCATTTACATGTGGAAATGGCCACTGCAGCATTGGAAAAAGGGAAACATGTAATTGTAGAAAAACCATTTACCATCGCTTCCGAAGATGGTCAAAAATTAATTGACCTGGCGAAAGCAAAAGGAAAAATGCTGAGTGTTTTCCAAAACCGCAGATGGGATGGGGATTTTCTTACAGTAAAGAAAGTAATTGAAAATAAGTTAGTCGGGAGACTTGTAGAGTTTGAATCTCATTACGATAGATATCGAAATTTTATTCAGGAAAATACCTGGAAAGAGAAAAAAGGAGCAGGAACAGGTATTTTATATAATCTTGGTTCCCATATGATTGATCAGGCATTGGTGTTATTTGGAATGCCCACTGCAGTAACTGCTGACCTGAGAATTACCAGAACGGGGGGAAAAGTAATTGATAATTACGAAATCCGCATGGATTATGATAACTTAAAAGTGTTGTTAAAGTCTGGATATTTGGTGAGAGAAGCTGGTCCCCGATATACCTGCCATGGTACTTTAGGCTCTTTTACCAAATATGGAATAGATCCGCAGGAAGATATGCTGAAGGCTGGTTTTCTACCTGTTGGTGACGACTGGGGAACTGAAAATGAGGAGGACTTTGGCTGGCTAAATACAGAAGTAGGAGGCTTGCATATAGAAGGCCAGATCGAAACTATTCCAGGGTGTTATCAGGATTATTATCAGAATATATATGAAGTAATTCGGGAAAATAAGCCACTTTTAGTAAAACCGGAGGAATCATTGGACGTGATAAAAATCATTGAACTGGCTCAGGAAAGTCATCAGCAGAGGAAAACAATCACTTTATAATTGTGAATTGAATGGAAATGATATTCTTTTTGCTGCTGATGATAAATGGAATAATATTATATTGAGAATTTCCCCTGATTATCGGATATTTGCGGCAAAAAACGAATCCAACTTCGAAATAAAGTATATATAATGAAAATTTTAAACATCATTTTTACTTTTTTATTTGCCGTATTTTCTGTTGTTCAATTGAATGATCCTGACCCATATATTTGGGCCACTTTTTATGCGATAGTAGCGGGAATTTCTGCTTTCGCTATTATGGATAAATATAATATTCCATTGATAGGAATTTTGATGACACTAAGTCTTGTGGGCACCATTTATTTGTCTCCCGGAGTCTACGACTGGTTTGCCAATCACAATACTGATGAAATATTTGAGAAAATGGCTCCCAATAAAATCTTCATTGAGGAGGCCAGGGAATGTTTCGGTCTGGCTATTACTTTTGTGGTGTTGTTAGTTCATTTTCAGGCTGCAAGAAAGAGAAAGATTGCTTAACATCTTAATATCACGGAAGCTTTGTACGGCTCTTGTTAAATATCAGCCTTAAAATATAAATAAAAGCCTGATTCACCATTGTTATTGAAGGAGTACTCGAAGCGATAAACTGCATTATAAAAGGTAACAATATCCAATCCAAGCCCATAACCATATATGGGCTTGTTTGTTAGTCTTTCATTAAAAATTTCCACATTGTTGTTTCTCACTCTGCCAGCATCAAAATAACCTTTAAGATAAATGGCAAGCGGAATGGTATTAAACTGATCGATAGGGATTACATTTTTTGCATTAATCTCCTTATCGAATAATTTCCATCTCATCGTATTTTTGATAAGTCCGTAATGGTAACCATCAACCACATATAAATCATATCCTCTTACAAAATTTTGATTGTAACCAAGCGCTTTAAAAAGGTTATAAGGCTGTTTTTCAGGAAATGATAATTTTCCAGAGGCTGACAATGAATAAAAAAAGTTGCTACCCAAATCCATATATTTTGAATAAATCCCAGCCACTCCAAAAATATCCACATCGTCCCAAAGCCCCAGTCCTAACTTATAAGCCTCTACCGAGAAATAATGTCCTTTTCTGGGATATGCTGCAAAATCCCTAAAATCTTTAGTGAAGCTATAGCTTAATTCAAAAAACTTCTGATAACGGACCGAATCAAGGAAATAATCCGGATTGAGTTGAGCCACCGTATCGGCAATACTATTATTAAAAAATCTAAGTCCAAAAGTATGAAAATTATAAAAACCGTCTCTTTTCGTGAGGGAAATTCCTGCATCAAACCGGGTCCTCATAACCCTGCCATCTCCATCCACATTTGTAAGTTTGTTGTTAATGGTATTGTAAGCCATATTTTTATTTTCAGCATAACTAATTCTGGTGGTAATACCCAGGTTTTGGGCTTTATTGAGATAGGGGACCCTATAAATTAGTCTTACTCTTTTGGTAAAGCCAAATTGAAACAAAATCCCCAAATCTTCTTTTCTACCCCTGAAATTTTTTCTTTTAAAATTGATGCCATAATTCAGTCTGCTTAAATCATGGTTCTGGTTTTGCCACCATTCATTGAAACTTCGGTCAGCCAGGCTAATGATGGGAATAGGAAAAGTATACCATCTTTCTTTCAGGCTTATTTGAACTACAATTTCATTTGAAGCAGTCCCTGCTTCATAATAATCGATTTCCTGTGTAATGAATAGATTGGTGTTTCTTAGTTTATTTTCCTCCAATTCGAAAAACTGAGAAATATTTTCCTCAGAAATTTTACTTCCCACATTAAAATCGAGCTCTCTTAAAATGATATGTTTTTTAGTGACTTTGTTTCCAATAATCACGATTTCATTTACAATTAAACTATCTTTTGTACCGGAGAATTCAGGCGCTGAAGGATGATTTAGTTCAAGGGCAAATAAATGACTAAATTGAAATATACTAATGGCAAGCAGTGAAAGAAATCTGCCACATTTTTTTGCGATTATAAAATTTTGATTGTTTACAGAAACTGATATCCAGTCTATCATTAATTCAACTTGTTGATTATATTTAAAAAAATAAATGTACCCAAATTTGAATTCTGGTACTTGTGGTTGTAATTGATTGGCAACTTTTCAACTTTTTTTTACTTTTGAAGCCTTTAGATGTATGGAGTAATTGAAGCTTCCAAACTTCAAAAACAAGCTTTGCAACTATTTGGTATAAAAAAACAATCCTCAAATAAATTTATACCGATCTCTTTAAATAAAATACTGTTTTTTAAATAAATCCTTCAAAATTAGCAGCTTCGAAAGTAGCACAAAGATAGACTAAATGAAATTGTTTCAGTTGACCAGCAAAAGTTTCCGAAGGATTGCCTTAACATTGGCCTCACTAAGCTGGGGGATTTTGTTATTTGCCGGTCTTATTGAGCAATATCGTTACGAACTTCATATCCAGAATCAAAACTTCTCACCAGTATTTAAAGGTACTTTTCTCAACATTTTTATTATTGGAATCTACATTTATTTCTGGCAAAAAACCAGGGAAAAAAGACATGTAGTACTCCATGATATGATATGGCAGGTATTTCTCACCGCCCTGGTTTGTACCTTATTTTCAGGGATTTTGTCATTATTATCCAATGTGTTTCATTCAACACCAAATAATGACCACCTTATAAAAATATTTACTTTTTACATTGAATTTGCACTCTTAATTACCCTGCTTTTTTCTGCTTTTGTCATTTGGAAGAGAATGATTTTGTACGAGAAAAGTGAATTTGCTTTTTTCTCCTGGTATGGTTTTGAGTATGCTTTATTCTCTGCAATTGTCCTTCATTTTTTTGAAATAGATAGCCTGGAAGTCATTTTTACCCCACTGATTGGTTTTTTCTTTATCTGGATAATGGTGATAAGTGTGAATCTGAAATGGGTTCCTCATTTAGTGTTTTCCCAAAAAATTACCAGTGTTTTTCAATTGGTGGTTATTCTTTTTTGTCTGGCTTATTTTTATGCCAGTCTGTCTTCGTATCAGGAAAACGAAAGTTTAATATTAGGAGATTATGGACAAAATATTTTCTTTTCAGGGCTATTTCTTTTCATCATAACCTATTCATTTACATCACTTTTAGTTATAATTTTCAACCTGCCCACTTCTTCGGTATTTGAGAAGAAAATTAAGGAGCTTTCCATTTTTCATAAACTTAGCGATACTATAATAGAAGGGGAAAATGTAGAAGCCCTTTATCAGATATTGTTGGATAGTACCCATAACACAGTGGCTGCAGATGCTTCATGGTTGCAGACAAATGAAAGCAAGGATTTTAAATGTATAAACTTCTCCGACCGGAAAGCCCTGGAAATTAAAAAGTTGATATATAATTCCGGCTATGATGGCAAAAAAACAAAAATTATAGGGAAGCGGAATTTTTTCACTAGTCCTAATCATCAGGAATATAAATCCATTTTGGCAGTACCTATAAAATCAGGTGAGCAAAACCTTGGCACCATGGTTCTGATGAAACATATCAATAATGCTTTTGATAATTCCATGGTAGAAATGGTGAATACTTTTGTGGCCCAGGCTGGGATTGCTATTCACAATTTTAACCTGATCTCCCAGGCAGTTGAGAACGAACGGTATAAAGGGGAATTGGAAATTGCCAAAAGGGTACATTCCCGCTTATTGCCCAAAGAGCAGTGGGTGAATGAGAATTTTGAAATTTTTGCCATTTCTGAATCGGCTACAGAAGTAGGAGGGGATTACTACGATTTCTTCAAAATTTCGGAGGAAGATTTTGTGATAATAATTGCCGATGTTGCAGGAAAGGGAATTTCAGCGGCTTTTAATATGGCCCAAATGAAAGGAATTTTCCAGGCTTTGGTAAGGTCAAACTTAAATGCGTCAGAATTTTTGGTGAAGGCCAATGCAGCATTATCTGATTGTTTGGAAAAATCGGCTTTTATTACTGCGAGTTATTATCACATCAATACAAGAACAAAAAAAATCACCTTCTCAAGGGCTGGTCATTGCCCTACTTTATTTTATAAAAGTGATGAAGATAAAGTGAAATACCTGGAAACAGGAGGATTAGGTTTGGGAATTGTGAGAAATGACCGGTATGAAAACTATGTGGAGATTAATGAATTGCCATTTCAAAAAAATGATTTGATGATGCTATTCACCGATGGAATTGTAGAAACTATGAACAATGAAACATCGGAACAATATGGGTATGATCGATTACATAAACATTTTGAGAGTCATAAAAAGTTGCCGTTAAAGAAAATTGGAAAATCTTTGATCGAAGAATTAATTAGCTTTAAAAATGACACAAATATTGATGATGATTACACTGTTTTGATAATTAAATTTTAATTTGCTAACCATTTCAATATTAAACACGTACATTAATGCAGATGGAGTTAAAAACACAAAAAGAGGGTGATTTTTACATCATTAAAATAAAAGGCGAACTAGAAGCTAGTTCTTCCGTACAATTGGATGATGCCATACAGGATGTGATCGACCAGGGGGGAAGTAAAATTTTGTTCGATTGCTTAGAATTAAGCTATATTTCTTCTCCGGGAATTGGTGTTTTTACTTCCAGAATTGAAGATCATGAAGAAGGAACGCTATCCATGGCACTTTTTGGGATGAACGATAAAGTTTTTAATGTGTTTAAAATTTTAGGATTAGATAAATTACTGCCTATCGTAACTACCAAGGATGAAGCAAAACCATTGATTTAAATGACACAAAAGATAAGGGTTAGTTGTAGCAAATCAAATTTAAAGACCATCAGGGATTTTGTAAACTCTGTATTAGGAGAGCATGAAATACCTGACAAGGAAATGAATTTGATTATTGTGGCAATTGACGAAGTGTGTTCCAACCTGATTATTCATTCTCATTCCTGCAATTCAGCAGATGAACTCGAAATCAGGATTACTTCAGAAAGTGAAAATTTGGTTTTCGAAATAATTGACCAGGGAGAAATTTTTAATATCACCGATTATTCTGTTCCTACTATGGAAAAAGTAATCAAAAATAAGAAGAACGGGGGAATTGGTTTGATCCTGGTGAAAAAGATAATGGATAGAATTCAAATTGAAAAAAATGAAGGTCTAAATGTTTGCCGGCTGTATAAATCATTAGCCAGGTAGAAAGAAAATAAAGATTAGAAGAAGGCTTTGGAATTGATATTCCGAAGCCTTTTTTGTTTGGTGATTAACTAAAATGAATTTAATGGTGGCTTTTGAATAGAATAGAAGTACTATTATTTTAAAAAAATCAAAATTACTTCTCGGAAATAAATTAAAACCTGAAGCGGTCTCATTCAAAAAATATTCTTAACTTTAAAAAGGCTGGGAAGAAACTTCATGGAGGGATTTGAAACTTTTCTTAATCACACATGAAATACTTTATTAATACTTATGGCAGATCCTTTTGGGCTTTATGTATTTTGCTTTTCTCCCTTCAAAACCTGAACGCACAGCAATTTAAATTAAATACCAGGGGAATGATTTTCCCCAACCCGGTAAACTATAAATATAAGCCCGTAGGATTACTTAATTGTGATAGTAGTGTTTTTAATCAGGAGGTAGATTTTTTTTCTTCCCAAATATTTTGCTCTGCAAATTTTTCACAGGCTACTTTCCATGCGCCATGTATTTTTAAAAAAACCGACTTTAAAAGTAAAGTTGATTTTAAAGGATGTGAGTTTCGGTTAGGAGCCAATTTTTGTTTTGTGAAGGCAAAAGCGCCAGTAGATTTCAGTGGAAGCCATTTTTATGGCAATGCCCTTTTTTGGATGTCCGGTTTTTCTGATGAGGTTAATCTTTCGGATGTAGATTTTAGCCACGATGCTTTTTTTATGGGTTCTCATTTTCAAAGTGTCAATTGCCAGAATAGTAATTTCCGGGGTGAAACAGGTTTTGAGGAAATTAGTGTAGATGATTCCCTGGTTTTAAAAAAGGTGAAATTTGCTAAAGAAGTAAGGTTTAATGATGCCAGGTTAGGTTCACATTTTATTCTGGAGGAGATAAGCAGCGACCATGTTTTAAGGTTTACCGGAGCATTTTTACCTGATACTTTGGAAATCAAAAATTGTAAGTTATTACTGCCCATAGATTTTGATTCCTGCTTTCCCAACCCAAATGGAAAGTGTCTGGTTTACTTGGAAAATATAAGCCCTGAAGATTTGTGGATGGATTTTCGGCTTTTTGAGATTTGGTTTCCTTCTCAAAATTTCATGGATTTTATGGAAAGGAAAAAGATATACGAAAAATTTTTAAAATTAGAAGAAAAGCGTAACCGAAAGGAAAGTTTAAATGCCTTGAAAAATCAATACATACAGTTTCTAAGCCGGGAATCCGGGATGGATTATTGAATGAATTAAAACATTTACCTTGTAGTTTGTTTATTTAAAAAAGGCTATAATGCCATCAAGAAAATGTTATAAACTACTATTTGTGTTCCTAAAATGAAAAACCCTGGCTGGTTTATCACTTCAATGGTGTGTTTGGTTTGCTCAGCTTTTAGTTGTTTTTCCCAGGAGAAAAACTGGTTTGTAGGATCTGGTGGGCATGTTGGGTTTATAATTCCTCATGACCAGTCATTAAAAGAAGTCTCCAAAAGTAATCCATGGGGTTTTCAAATAGAAACAGGCCTTATTTTAACTGGAGAAAATGCCTGGGAAAATTGCAATTGCTTTTCAAAAATGGGTTTGGGGTTTTATTATTTTAACTACCAGAATCCGCAGGAATTGGGCAGTTCCTATAACTTAATGTTGTTTGGAGAACCTTATTTAGGGTTTAAGTCCAGGTTTTTCATGACGATAAGAGGAGGCATGGGAATTTCCTATCTCAACCAGGTTTATGATGAAATTTCTAACCCAAATAATCTGTTTTACAGTTCTCCAATAAGTTTTATTCTATTAGCAAATTTGGGATTCAATTTTAAAATAACTCCATCTTTCACCGCTCAGATAGGTGTCAATTACAATCATATCAGTAATGGAGGAGCCCGGCAGCCTAATAAAGGCATGAATTTTCCTACCATATCTGTAGGATTAGAAAAAAATCTCAACGATTTACAATTCCCTGAATATTCCCCTAAGTCAGGGTTGCTTTCAAAACCCTGGCAGCGTTATCTTATTATGGGTGGATCCAGAAGGACTCTTGAAAAGGATTCAATAAATAAGGAAACAGCTCATCTGAATATTGGGCTAGAAGGTGGAGTGATGCGAGCTGTTAGTAATGTAAATGGGATTTCCGGAGGATTTGAGTTTTACTATAATGGAGCCCAGGGAGAACTTTCTGAAAGAAACACAGGAGCATTTAAACCCTTTCTTTTTTCCTTAATGCTGGGACATGCCCTTATTTTTGGACGGTTTTCTTTCACCCAGCAAATAGGTTTTTATGCTTATAAACCCTATGAATTTAATGATAAATCTTTTTTTCAACGGTATGCTGTTTATTATCGGTGGGGGAAATGGTTTAATGTGGGAGTTTCTTTAAAAGCCCATGGTCATGTAGCTGATTTTATGGATGTGAGGGTAGGAGCAAGATGGTGAAAGATCAAATAGCGGTTGTTTTTTCAGTATAAGTATCAAAAAGGAGTATACCTTCATCTTTTTCGCTAAGTTGTGCGATTAATTTGCCCTCTTTATTCCATATAGCAGAATTTCCAGTACTTTCAAAATTATCGCAAAAGCCTGTACAATTGGCCATCAATACAGGTATTTCATACTTTTGGGAAATTTTGGAGAAATGGATTTTGGCTTTTTCCACACCTTTTTTTGATTTCGCTACACTCGCCAGATAAACATTTGCCCCGAGTTTATGAGCTTTTTCCGCATGTTCCTGTTGCAAACTTTCATAGCAAATGGCTGGTGCTATTTTCTGATTGTAAATGGAAATAAGTACTTGTTCTTTCCCTGGTATAAACCAAGGCCATTCATCTTCATGCAACATTTGTTTTGCATAAGATTTTCTGGGTATTTCAGGTTGAAAAACGATCATACTGATAAGAATTCCATCTTTTGAAATTAATGGTAATCCCAATCCGATTGATATTTTATTTGAATCGCTTATTTGTTGGAAAATATCAAGCTTTTCATCATGCAGGGTAGTTGCCAGACTTTTGGCAAGTTTTGGTTCATATCCCGTAAGTGATAGCTCAGGGAAAAAAATAGCACCAGGTTTAAAGGCTAATATCTTTTGAAGAAAAGAAATATGTTTATCAATATTTTTTGAAATATCTCCTTTTTCAGGATGCATTTGTGCCACACAAATTTTCATCGGGTAAGTTTTTTATTTTTGGATTTCTTCGCAGCCATTGGGTTCAACAGTGTAGGATAAATTAATAATTTTCCATCCCTGGCTGGTTTTAAAAAAAGTAAATACATCAATACCGCAATGGGAAAATTTATCATTTACACTGAGTGTATATGGAATCCAGGCTGTGGCAATTTCGTGGTGAATTTTTATGTCATAATCCAATGGTTTCTCCTGAATGATTTGATTGGGATTAAATCGTCCAATGTCTTCCTGAAAGTACCGCATAGAATACTTCACAGAATCCTGTCTCTTTATGACGGACCAGATTTGCACGTTAGTAGCAAAGAGACTCTTAAATAAAACTGTATCCTGTTTTTCCAACGCTTCAAAAAACTGATCCACTTTTTTAATGATTACTTTTTCCTCAGGGTCCTGAGCATTACAATTAAAATAGAGCAGGAAAATAAAGAGGAAGATTATATTTTTCATCTATTTTGGGTAGTTTCATTATAGGTTGCCATGAATTTAAAAAAAATCTACTGGAATCGACACCTCCAATATTAAATGGAGACTTTCAAATATGAAAATAAAATCAGCATCATAAAAAAAGAGGGACTCAAAAATAAAATTGAGGCCCCCTTCTCGGTATTTTATAAGAATTAATATAATGGTGTGCCTTTGTAAACGATTGATTCTTCTGTGCTTACGAATCTTCCCTGAAATGAAATCCTTTCTCCAAAATCACCTGAAATATAAGCTCTGGCATTTCCATCCGACTGAATGGTAATGATGATACTGGCTGGGCCCATTGCAGCTCCCATTACTCTGAATTTTACCGTAATTGGCTGGCCATCTTTGCCTTCATCCACTTCAAATTTTGTTACTCTTCCATCAAGGGTAATTCCTCCAACTCCATTCCATCCTACCAGATGATCAAATCCCAGTTGTACAGTGGAGGTTTCATCCTTCAATCCCACAAAATTGGTAGTAGGGTTCATGTTATAACTCATCCCATATCTGTCAAAAACGGTATGTGTTTCCAGTACAAAGGCCTTATTGTTTACTATTTCAAGTAACCTGGCTTTATTTTCAATTGCCTCTTTTTTCTTTAGCTCCTTGCGTTCCTTTCTGGATAATTTTTTTTGATTTTCATCCGTTTGAGCATTTGCAAATATTCCCACCTGGAATAATAAAATTGCAAAAATTAATAGCTTTTTCATTGTTAATGTGTTTTTAGTTTTTTTTGTACTTTGAATAAATTCACAATACAATGATAACCTGGAAGGATACTCACTTCATTTTATAAGAAGTGAACTGGCAGAAAAGAGGAATAGAGGGGAATTTTTCCAGAAATATCCTTTATTTAAATTGGTCTATTGAGGTTATTTCCAAAAACTGCCGATGTGTACTTTGGACTCATTTCTTTCTTTATTCAAGAAAAAAGTTTCCAATGCAAATTTATTGGAATGAAAGGCTAATTCTTCCCATGGAATTTCATCATAATTAAAAAGCCTGAGTTCAGAACTTTCAGAAGTGGGAGAAAGGTCTATTTTATTTATGGTCGCAATGAAGTGCAGGAAGACCTGGTTTACAGTTGGGAGATTAAATACTGAATGCAGGTGTCGAATGGTAATATCCACATTTGCTTCTTCCTGGGTTTCCCGTTTGGCACCTTCTTCTACAGTTTCACCATTTTCCATATAGCCGCCTGGTAAATTCCAGAAACCAAAGCGGGGTTCAATTGATCTTCGGCAAAGCAGAATTTTATCCTGATAGAGAGGAATACAACCCACAACTATTTTTGGATTTTGATAAAATATTGTATCACAATTGTTGCAAACAAACCGTCTGTTATTATCTCCTTCAGGAATAATAAAAACAATTTGATCGCTTCCACAATTGCTACAAAATTTCAAGTTTTACGAGTTTTGATAGGGTGAATAATTTATTATTAAATCTAATAATTATCCCAGCCACAAAGATAAGTGATTAGAAATGTTTTTATTCTTTGCTATAAAAAGAGCAAAAATTGAAAAATAATTCCAGAATTACAGACAAGGGGTGCTGCCTCCATCCACAGGAAGATTTATTCCATTAATGTAAGCGGCTGCAGGAGAAGCTAAAAATGCCACAGCATTAGCTACTTCTTCTGGTTGGGCAAACCTTTTCGCAGGGAGGCTTTCCTGCATAAAAACTTCGTACTCTTCTACAGGTTTTCCAGCTTTTTCTGCCCTGTTTTTTATCAAATTATCCAGTCTTCCGGTTTTGGTAAGACCAGGGAGTACATTATTAACTGTTATGCCAAATTGCCCTAATTCTGTGGCGAGAGTTTTTGCCCAGCTTGCTACAGCTCCTCTTGTGGTATTAGAAACACCCAAACCAACTATAGGAACTTTCACAGAAGTGGAAATGATATTAATAATTCGACCGTAATTTCCTTTTTTCATTAATGGTACTAGGACTTGCGTCAGATGCTGGTTACAAACTAAATGTGCTGAAAATGCTTTTAAAAAATCCTCAGTATTGGCATCATAAGCACTTCCCGGGGCGGGGCCTCCAGTATTATTTACCAGAATATGAAATGCTGACTGGGATTGGGAGAACTCCTGAATAACATCTTTAACTTCATTAGCCTTAAAAAAATCAGCTACTAAAAAGCTATGTTGCTGACCTTTTGAGCTATCAAGTTCCAGAATAACTTCCTTTAAGGCAATTTCATTTCTTGCCATTAAAGTTACATTCGCTCCAAGGGAAGCCAATGAAATTGCTACAGCTTTCCCAATACCTTGAGTACTGCCGCAAACTAATGCATTTTTGCCGGTTAGGTTAGTATCCATTTTAATAGTTGTTAGACTAAAAAATTAAACCTGAAGGAAAACTTCTCTTTCCTTCAGGTTTGAAAAATTTGAGTAATTAATTATTTGGCTTCAAGAGCTGCTCTTACTGTGGCAACTTCTTCTTTAGAAACTGCATCAGCATCATTTCCAAAACTTGACCTTACAAAGGTAAGTACATCAGATACCTGTTTGTCATTCAGGAAGTTGTGAGGAGGCATTACATTAGAATACATCTCGCCTTTTACTTCAATATCACCGCTTAGCCCGCCTAAAACAATCGTGATTAATTCAGTTTTATCTCCAAGAACGTATTTAGTCTGGGTGAGTGGAGGGTTCATCCCAGCTACTCCGTTTCCATCTTTTTGGTGGCAAACCATGCAATAGGTATTATATACTTTTTCCCCGGCTGCAATTACATCCTCAGCGGTTGGAGCCGCAGGTTTTGGTTCTTCTTTAACAACAGGTGCTTCTTTTTGGGCAGTTTCTTCCTTTTTCCCCTGGCATGACCAGGCCGAAATTATTATACCTGCAATCAGAACAAATAATCCTTTTCTCATTTCTGTAGTAAATAATAGATTAAAATAAAATAAATATAGCTTGAGTAACTAAAGGCTGAGTATTTGAAAACATAAAATATCAACCTCTATCCTACACAATAGTTTGGCAAAAAAAAATATAAATCTTTGATAAACAAATTGAAAGGGAGTTGAATTAATAATTATTCAACTTTTTAATCCTTCAATGCCAGTTTATTTCCGTAATAAATCACTCTCCAAATTTTTCCTTTAGCAGAATCAGAGATAAATAAGGATCCATCCGGGCCTTCTGCAAGGCCTACAGGCCTGAATTTGGCATCGTTGGTAGACATTACAGAATCTACCTGAGTAAAGCCCTCAGCAAATCTTTCCCATTCTTTTTCAGGCTTGCCATCTTTGAAAGGGACAAATGCAACGAAATATCCCTGTTGAGGAAAAGGAGCCCTGTTCCATGAACCATGAAATGCGATAAAGGCACCATTTTTATATTTTTCAGGGAATTGATCACCTGTATAAAAAAGAAGGTCGTTTGGGGCCCAATGACCGGGGAAGGCTAAAATTGGAGGAGTAATCCCTTCACATCTTTCTATCTTTTGTCCATCTCCGCCATATTCAGGAGCAAGTATTTTTTTCTCCTGAAATTGATCGTAATAACAATATGGCCAGCCAAAATCATCTCCATCGGCAATTTTTAGGAACTCTTCTGCAGGAAGTTCGGCACTTTGCTCCTGAGTATAGTATTCTGGGAATAAATGACTGAGTTGATCTCTACCGTGTTGTAAGGCATAGAGCGCGTTATCTTTAAAGTTCCAATCGATGGCTACAGCATTCCTTATCCCTGTTGCGTATCTGTGCCCGTCATCTTTTAAAGTCTGATTAAATTTTTCAGCTTTAAATTGCCAGATACCGGCCTGAAAGTCCAATTGAGAACAAGGGTCATGACCTTTTGAACCAGGTGTTCTGGGAGATTCCTGGCATGCATTGGATGGTGCACCAATAGTTACATACATATTTCCGTTCCCATCGAATGCAATGGGCTTGGAGGCATGGGTTCTTTGAACAATGAAACCAGTAACAATGGTATCTGGTAGTGTGTTTGGTTTTACAATTCCATTTTCCATTTTATATCTGTATACTGCAGAATCGGATGAGCAGTATAAGAAATCTTTATAAATGGCAATACCTGTTCCCCCAAAATCTCCGAAGCCTGAAATTAAATCTAATTTCCCATTCCCGGAAGAATCTTTTAAATAAAGCACACCCTTTTCATCAGCCAATGTTCTCATTTTTACAAAAATATCACCTTGATTATTGATAGCGATATGCCTGGCCCGGCCAATTGAATCAGTTACGGCAATTGCCCCAAAGTTTTCAGGGAGGGTTAGTCCTCCATTATCTGCATCAGCGGCCGGAAATGCATGATCAGCCTTAACGTTTACATTTTCTTGTTTTGAACTGCTACTGTCACAGGAAAATAAGCTAATAGCAAATATGGTAATGGCAATTGAAACAGCGAAAGAGCTTTTGAGATGATTTTTAAATGAGCGTTCCATTTTGAGTGAGATATTAGGATTTTTTTAATGTTTGAATTTAAGGAGATTTAAGTAAAATAGTAATTATTATTCATTGAAGTTGTTCAATGTTTTTAAGATAAAATTAAAATTCGCTTTTTTTTCTTTAATTCAGTATCTGAAAAGAAGGGTAAATGAAATTGAAATTGTTAGGCCTTCCTTTTAGACTTTGATAATCCTTGGAAATGGATATATCCAGACATTTATATATAGGGAAAAAATTAAATTGTAAAATCAGAATGGACCGGAAGAATATGATTATATTAGCCTGAAACTATTGGTTTTGGATTTTTTCTATAAATTGAATTAATAATTTTTTAAACTGAATCGACTTCTTTTACAGGTGTATTTTTTATTTAGGTTTCTTTCCCAAAAGGGAGTTATCTTACTTCAAACACAAGGCGAAAAAGAGAGATTGGAAAATACCAATTGAGACATTTGTTCGTAGTTACATTAACTTTTATTAAAGGCAAAGGGATTACCTGAAAAAAAGACCACTTTGCAATTAAAAAAGGCAGATTTCCGGAATAAGAGGAATGTCTTTAAATTAATGAAAATATGCAGCAGGAAATAGAAATTGCGGAACTTAGGAAACTCACAGAGTTAATCAAAGATAAATACGATTATGACTTTAAGAACTATGCTATGTCTTCATTTAAGCGTAGGATTAAACGCATCGTAGAATTGTACAAATTTAAAACAATAGATTCTTTGATCGATAAATTAGAATCTACACCATCTTTTTTTGAGGAGTTTGTTTCCGAAATCACTGTAAATGTTACAGAGATGTTTAGAGATCCGTCTTTTTGGTCGGTACTCAAAGAACAAATCATTCCAAATATTCTGCTGAATCACAATAAGCTTAATGTATGGCATGCAGGATGTTCATCAGGCGAGGAAGTACTTTCCATGACAATTTTACTAGAGGAAATGGGAGTATTAGATCGTTCAAACATAATTGCAACTGATATTGACACTGCCATAATTGACAGGGCAAAAAAAGGGACTGTGAGCCTTAAGAATATGGAATTAAATTCTTCGAATTATGAAAGGTTTGAAGGGAAATATACCATAGACAAATATTTTCAGGAACAAAATGGTAAAGCTGTTTTTGATCCTAATTTAATGCGGCAGGTATCATTCAGAAAACATGATTTGGTAAAGGGGGTAGTATTTTCAAAGTTCGATTTGATTTTGTGCAGAAATGTAATGATTTACTTTAATCAGACTTTGCAAAACGATGTGTTATATAAATTGCATGAGAGCCTTTTCCGATACGGATACCTGGCTATTGGGTCCAAAGAGTCTTTAATTTGGTGTGATATTGCCAATAAATTTATTGTAGTAAATAATGAAGAAAAGATTTATAAAAAAATAAAAGACTAAAGGAAAAATATCACACAAAAAATCTAAAAACATTTAAATCAAAAGCCGGGTTGGTATCGCAATGACGAGATTCAAATTAAGTACAAAATATAAGGCAATTGCAATAGGAGGATCAGCAGGAAGTTTTCAGCCGATTACGAAGATATTATCGGTTATTCCTAAGGATTTTCCACTGCCAATATTTTTATGCTTGCATCGTTTGAAGCATGTTCGTCATGGATTTGTGGAGGCTTTGTCTATAAAAAGCTTAAAATCAATTCATGAGCCGTTTGATAAGGAATCAATCAAAAGAGAGTTGGTTTATCTAGCTCCTGCAAATTATCATTTGTCCATTGAATTGGGAAATACCATGTCCCTCTCAACAGAAGGATTAATAAATAATTCGAGGCCTGCAATCGATATTACCTTAGAGTCTGCGGCTTATGCCTACAGAGATAAACTAATTGGAATATTAATGTCAGGTGCAAATAAGGATGGAGCGCTTGGCATGCAGAAGATTAAGGATAGGGGAGGTCTGACCATTATTCAAGATCCTGAGGAAAGTATGATTAGTACTATGCCTAATTCTGCATTATCAGTAACGGAGATTGACCATGTGCTAAAAACAGATCAAATAATTGAGTTTTTGTTAGAATTAGACCAAATGCTTAGGTCTGGTTAATAATAAAAATTGATTTCTTAAGTATAAAAAGGGTACTCTTTTGAATTCAGGTTAATACCCCCTGAACTATACGATCACTTTCAAATAATTAACTTAAACAATATTTCAGAATTAGCTGGGCTATTTAATGTATTGATATGCATTGCAAATTAGTCATGCATTAACGGTTATCGAAATTATAAAAAATTATGCAAGGCTAAAAAGTAGCGACATTCTTCTTTCGTAAAACTTACAGTTATGAAATTTATCAATAAGAATATTAATGCTTTCCTCATCTCCCTAATTGTATTATTTGTAGTAGTATCGGGATTTTCGGTGGTGGAACTAATGGGAAACCCGGAAAGAATCTTAAAATCGATAGGGATTATTGAAATTTCAAAAATCAATATTGCCAAAGAAGCTTCAATGCCTGTTTATCTTTTGCTGGGAGCTAATCTTTTTCTCGTATTATTATTACTTTTTTCTTTTTCCTTAAAAGCATTCCATAATGCTAAGGAGAATATAATCTATGTGGAGAAAGAAAGGAAGGATGAAGATTTTGATTCAACCATTGGCCAGGATCAGGGTTCTGTTTTTACTGAAAGGCTACATAGGTTTAAATCTATACTTCACAGTTCGGAAGAAAGACTTAATTATAAGGGAGCATTATCAGAAATATGTAAGGAACTTGATGCTAGTATGGGAGCATTATATCTAAGTACTGAAGAAGACGGAATTAGATATATTGAGTTGGAAGCAGGTTATGCTTACCAAGTTCCTGAAAGTAAAAAACTTAGGTATGAATATGGAGAGGGAATAGCAGGTCAGGTAGCTGGAAGCGGGAAAGATATCGTATTAGATTCGGTGCCAGATGGCTATATCTCTATCATTTCTGGTTTAGGAAATGCCACCCCAAATAATTTGGCAATTCTTCCAATAAAATTAAAAGAACACGTTAAAGGAGTGTTAGAAATCGCATCATTTTCTGAATTTAAGAATGGTGATATAGATTTTTTAAAGCAGGCCATTGAGCTTTTTTTAGAGGAGGAAGAATTATCTGAAGTAGAGGTGGATAATTAATATCAAAAATTTTGACAATCTCGCAGGGAAACTTTATTCAGAAATGTTTAAAAAAATAAAAATAGGCACCAAGATTACCCTACTGTTACTTTCAGTGGTAATCATCTCAATTCTCGCCATTAGTTACCTTTCCTACATCCAGAGTCAGGAGTCGATCCAGAGTAGATATAGGGAGACATTAAGTGTAATCAATTCTTCTAAAAGTGCTGAAATAAGTGGATTATTCAATCAATTAGAAGCTAATCTTGGCATCATTAAGAAATTCAATTTTGGAAATGAATCCCATTTGGAGGATGAGCCTATTGAGGTAGCCATTGATTCTATTCAGCCGAATGCTGAATCTTTTTCTGATAATTCTCTTTCTAACCTTCAGCCTATTTATGAAAACTACGGGTATAAAAATATAATAATTACAGACAATGATGGAGTTGTAACGAATCAATATAACAAGGCATCCAATGATGTTTTTGTAGGGCAAGTTTATAGAAACTTCAACGAAGTAAAATCTGAAGCAAGACATATTTACTATAGCGATCCTTTTATTGGGCTGGATGAAAAGGTTTGTTTATATGTAGCTTCTGAGTTACAAAATGAATTCAACGAATCTACAGGATATGCAATTATTGAGGTAAATGTAAGTGAAAAAATATTTCCTATCCTTCAAGATTATTCAGGTTTGGGTGAATCAGGTGAAATTTTGCTTTGTAAAGTATCTGGTTCCATGGTTAGGTTTATTAGTCCACTGCGAAAGTCGGATGTGGGACTAATGACTACTGTAGTTGATCCTCAGAATAACGATTATTCTATGGCTGCAACTAAAGCGGTAATGAATGATTCAACTGATTTTATTTGGGATATTGATTATAATGATGATAAAACTTTAGCATGTTGGTCCTTCATTCCTAATACCAAATGGGGTATGATTGTAAAAATGGATGAAGAAGAGATAAATAGTGTGCAGGAATCCTTAATATGGACTTTTTTAAGGTCTGGTGGGATAATTTTAATCTTCTCTATTTTTATTTCTTTAATTTTCTCTAAATTTCTAACAAATCCGGTTTTATCTCTAAAAAATAAATTAAAGTTAGTCTCAAAGGGTATACTTCCAGAAGGATCTACTAAATCCTCTAATGATGAAATTGGAGAAATGGCTTTTGCAGTCCAGGATTTAGTATCGTCATTGAAAAATACCGCTGATTTTGCCCATCAAATTGGAGAAGGTAATTATGATGCAGACTTTACTCCAATGAGCGAGGATGACCTTTTAGGAAATGCTCTTGTAACGATGAGTGAAAGTATCAGGGAGTCTGAAAAAAAGGATAAAGAAAGAAATTGGATTGTAGGGGGTATTGCCGAAATAAGTCAATTATTAAGATTACATAATAACCTTGAAGATCTTGGTGATGAGATTACGGGTTATATGGTTGAAAAAATTGGAGCTATCCAAGGAGCATTTTATACCTTAAATGATGAAGATTCCAATAATCCTTTATTTGAAATAAAGTCGAGTTATGCCTATGGTAAAAAGAAATACCTTAAAGCGAGCTTTAAATTTGCAGAGGGATTAGTGGGGCAATGTGCAGCAGAACAAGAGGTGATTTTAAGAACTGAAATTCCCCATGACTATGTAACCATTTCATCTGGGCTACTTGGGGACCAAAGACCTAGTTGCTTATTATTGGTTCCATTGATCACAGATGAAAAGATATATGGAATAATGGAATTTGCCGGATTCGATAAATTCAATAAGACCCAAATATCTTTCGTAGAAGAAATTAGTGTAATTATCGCCAGAACGATTTTCAACATTAAGGTAAATGAGAAGACTGTAAACCTACTTCAGGAATCTCAGAAAATGAGTGAGGAATTACAACTTCAGCAAGAAATTCTTAGACAGAATGCTGAAGAAATGGAAGCTACTCAGGAAGAACTAAAAAGGACTAATCACAGATTAGAAGATCAAATATTAGAAGTAAACCGAAGTCAAAAAAGGCTACAAGTATTACTTGAAAATGCTTCTGAGGTAATAACAATTTATGAAAAAGATGGAGTAGTAAGATATGTTAGCCCTTCAGTTGAACCAATTTTAGGTTACTATGCAGAGGATTTAATAGGCTTTAAAGATATAGAAAATGTTCATCCTAATAGTGTGAAAACATTTGAAGGTATGTTCGAAAAACTATTAAAGTATCCTGATAGAAGTATAACAGTTCAGTATGAATATAAACAGAGTGATGGCGAAACTGTTTGGTTGGAGGCTACAGGAAATAACCTACTTAATGATTCTGCAATTGAGGGAATTGTAATTAATTCTAGGGATATTACGGAAAGAAGAAGGGCCGAGAAAGAGGAACGAATGAGAAGCCAGATGCAGGCACTTTCTGAAAATTCACTAGATTTGATAAAGAGGTTAAATAACAAGGGAATTTTCTTTTACATTAATCCTGTAATTTCTACCCTCACAAAACAAAAACCAGAGTATTATCTATCCAAATCGCTTGAGGAAATTGAAATTGATGGGGGAATAAAAGCGTCCTGGAAAGAAATTTTTGAAGAGGTTCTTGAGAAAAAGGAAAAAGTTTCTATAGAGATGAATTTCCCAATTCTTGACGGAGAAGAGCGAGTGATGCAGGTAAATGCAATTCCTGAATTTGGAGAAAATAATAAGGTAGAGTCAGTATTATTTGTATCTCACGATATCACAGAAAGGAAGAAAACGGAAGTTGAGATTAGAGCAAATAATAAGAAAATTACGGAGAGTATTAATTATGCTAAAAGAATTCAAACTGCAATTTTACCTGACGACAGAATCATAAAGCAGGTATTTGAGGATTCATTTATTTTTTATCAACCAAGAGATGTTGTAAGTGGGGATTTTCCATGGTTTATTCAAAAAGGAGATGATATCTATATAGCAGCAGCTGATTGTACTGGACACGGAGTTCCAGGAGCATTAATATCTCTGATTGGTTATTTTATTCTGAATGATATAATTAATGGGAGGAAGAATCTTTCTGCCGGAGTGGTTTTGGATCGTCTGAATGCTGGTGTTACCAGAACATTGAGACAGGATGATGAGGATGCAACTACAAGAGATGGTATGGATATAGCACTTTTGAGGGTGAACTACAAAGATAATTTCATTGAATATGCGGGAGCCAACAGACCATTATATTTATTTACCAATAACGAATTAGTACAGGTTAAAGGAAATAAGTTCCCAATTGGAGGAGGAAAATATAAAACCAGAACTGAGTTTACCACCCATAGAATGGACATAAGACAAGGGGATGAGTATTATATGTTCTCAGATGGATTCCCAGATCAATTTGGAGGAGAATTAAATAAAAAATTTGGTAACCAAAGAATCAGGGCAATAATTTCCGAAAGAAACCATAAAAATATGGCTGACATTAGAGACCGATTCATCCAAGAATTTAATGATTGGAAAGAAGGTAAAAGACAGACGGATGATGTATTAATGATAGGAATAAAGTTCTGATAAATACAAATTTCAATACATATAAAACAATAATTTTAATTCTTATAAATTATAGTATTAAGAATCCAACCATAAGAGTTAGGTAGCTGAAAAATAACGAGTTATGAAATATATCTATGATTTACACAAGACCATGTTGAAGAAAAACCTGATATTGGTTTACGAGGGTGAGTTTACCCAGGAAATAACTAAATCAGTATTAGCCATGGCAGAAAGAAATATGGATTCTTTTGGCGAAGAATCTGGTATTAAAAGAAAAGTTTTCAATGTTATGGTAGAATGTCTTCAAAACATTTGTAAGCATTCAGAAAGCTTTGATGTGGAGCTTTATGGTAAGAACAATGCCATATTTATGATTGGAAAGCAGGAAGATGAATATTTCATAACCTCAGGAAATGCTATCCTTTCCAATAATGTTGAAAGTATGTCTGAAAAACTTACCAACATTAATAAACTTGATAAGGATGGTCTTAAATCTTTATATAAAGAAATTATCCGAAACGGTTCTCTTTCAGAGAAAGGAGGGGCTGGATTAGGATTTGTAGATATGGCTCGGAAATCAGGTAAAAAATTAGTTTTTGACTTTGAGCCAATAAACCAAGAACTTTCATTCTTTTCATTAAAAACCACTATTCCTAGAATCTAATAAACGCTTAATAATATGAATATTTTAAACTTAGAAGGGACTGAAGATACTCCAAAAATACTTTTAGATAAAGAAAACAAAGTTTTTGAATTATCTGGAAGATCCTTACCGGAGGATTCAGCTGAATTTTTCCAGCCTGTTTTGGATTGGTTGGAGCAGTACAAGGATAATCCTAATGATAATACTCCTTTTTTATTTAAATTAGAATACTTTAATACCGCTTCTTCCAAATTAATTTTAGATATTTTATCTAAACTTGAAGAGGTAGAAGGTGCTAACGTAGTTTGGTACTTTCATGAGGATGATGAAGATATGGAAGAAGCAGGAGAAGAATTCTCTGAATTAGTTGATGTTCCTTTCGATTTTAAAACTTACTAAGGTTTTATAATTTCCCATAGTATAAAAAGTGCTATGGGAAATTCTTCTCTAATCTATAACAAAGCAAACATTTTTTGCTTTTCGTAAACACCTGCACAAAATTAATTTATCAAGCAGGAAAAAAGCTTGCCTCCTAAGAAAGCCTTACTCATTCTTATTCTCCTAAATTTAACTTGCACTTTTTTACTTATCATCAGCAATATTCTTTGCCAACTCCGTTAAGATATTAGTTTTTTTTAATTGAAAATTTTTGAGATATAGTTTCTTATTTAAAAATTTTATCAATCCAGATAAATGAGTGAAGAAATCCTAAAAGCACTAACCCAGTTATTTGCCATAATCTCCAAGCAGGATGGAGGGGTTACAGAGGGTGAAAGAAACTTTGTAATAAAGTATTTTAAGCAGGAATTGGATACAAATACTGTTAAGGAATATATTGCATTGTACGATAAATTTTCAGATTATGGTGTAAAGGAATTAGTTCCTGCAGAGGATGAGGATGGTGGAAAAAAACGAGCTAAAAAGAGGTTGACCAATGTAAAGGATTCTGTGAGGACACTAGGGATTTGTAGGAAAATTAATAAAACCCTAAACCAAAAACAGAAGGTTATTGTATTAAGTAAGCTTCTGGAATTATTAGCAGCAGATAGATCATTTACTCCTCAGAGGATGGAAATTATAAATACTGTATCCACTGTATTTAATGTTCCTACCGATGAATATAAATTAATTGAAAGTTTTGTAATTGAAGAGCACTCATCAAAATTAAATCATGAAGATATCCTGATTTTCGATGATGAGATGCCTCCTGAAGGAAGTAAAATTAAATTTATTGATTCAGGACTTCTTGATGGAGAAATTATTTTTGTTAGGGTTAAAAGTGTTGGTCTTTATTTCACGAAATACACTGGGATTGATGAAATATATCTCAATAGTATGCCAGTGAAAAAAGGCAGTATTTTACAGTTTTCACCTGGAAGTGTATTTAAAACTCCTAAAGGAGCTCCATTATATTACAGTGACCTTGTTTCAAGATACAATAGTGACAAAGAGGCCGATAAAATTTCCTTCAATGTTTATGGACTGGAATTTAAATTTCCAAATGGGGATATCGGTCTTAGAAATGTAAATATTTCAGAAAATACTGGAAAGCTCATTGGAATAATGGGAGCCAGTGGAGCTGGTAAAACTACATTGTTAAACACTTTAGCCGGTTTAGAAAATCCTTCTAAAGGAGAAGTGTTGATAAATGGATTTAATATTTACACCGAAAAAGATAAGATCGAGGGGATTATAGGGTATGTAGCCCAGGATGATTTATTGATAGAAGACCTCACAGTTTACCAAAACCTGTTTTACAACGCGAAGCTTTGTTTCAAAGGTTCTACCAAGGAGGAATTGGACAAGCGTGTAATGGAAGTTTTAGAGAGTCTTGGATTGGATAGAATTAAAGATCTAAAGGTTGGAAATGTATTAAATAAAAAAATAAGTGGTGGGCAAAGAAAAAGATTAAACATTGCTCTCGAATTAATTAGAGAACCAGCTGTTTTGTTTGTAGATGAACCCACATCTGGATTATCGTCCCGGGATTCTGAAAACGTAATTGACCTTTTAAAAGAATTGTCTTTAAAAGGTAAGTTAATATTTGTCGTAATTCACCAGCCATCTTCAGATATATATAAAATGTTTGATAAGATGTTTCTGATGGATACTGGTGGCTATCCAATCTTTTATGGTAATCCAGTAGAGGCAGTTGTTTACTTCAAAAAAGCCTCAGGACAAGTTGACAGTGAGCAGGGGCAGTGCCATACCTGCGGTAATGTTAATCCGGAACAGATTTTCAATATTATTGAAGCCCGTGTGGTGGATGAATATGGAGAATTTACAAACAGGAGAAAGGTTCAGCCAATGGAATGGCACAAATGCTTTCAGGAAGAACATGTTTTGGATAGAAAGGAAGATATAAAAGAAAAACCTCCCAAAACTTTAAAGATCCCAACAAAGCTAAATCAAACAGTGATTTTTGCCATTCGGGATTTTCTGTCTAAGATTAGTAATACCCAATATTTGGCTATTAATTTAGTTGAAGCTCCATTGTTGGCTTTAATATTGGCCCTTATTATTAGATATAAAGGAAGCCATGATATGGAATATATTTATAGGCATAATGATAATATACCTGCCTATATACTAATCTGTATAATTGTTTCCCTTTTTATGGGATTGTCAGTAAGTGCTGAGGAAATTATTAGGGATAGAAAAATTCTTAAAAGAGAGAAGTTTTTGAATTTGAGTAGAAGTAGTTACTTAATTTCCAAACTGATTATCTTATTTTCCCTTTCAGGTATTCAAACCCTGAGTTTCGTTTTGATTGGCAATACGATATTAGAGATTGAGGGGCTAAATATAATGTATTGGCTTGTTTTATTTACGGTTTCTTGCCATGCCAATGTGCTTGGGTTAAATATTTCGTCTGCATTTAATTCTGCGGTTACAGTATATATTCTAATTCCATTATTAATTATTCCTCAATTGGTTTTAAGTGGGGTGATTTTTGACTTTGATAAATTAAATAATGTCATAAGTAAAAGAGGAATGGTTCCTCTAATTGCTGATGGGATGGCTTCCAGATGGTCCTACGAAGCATTGGCTGTGGAGCAATTTAAGGGAAACAAATACCAGAGTGGGATATTTGAATACGAAAAGCAAGAAAGCATCAATAACTTTAAAGCAGCCTACTGGATTCCAAAAATGCAGGAGTTAATTACAGCGACTAATTCTTTGCTTGAGCAAAAAAATGATTCTACAAAAGCTTTAGCTGCAGCTAATCTACAGATTCTCAAATCGGAGTTTTTGAAAGATCCTTACACCATAAATGCTGGAGAAGGAAACCTTGAAGATTTTAAAAATATATCTATTGAAAATTATGATGAATCAGTTTCATCCCGATTATGGTATCATTTGGAAGATTCAAAAGGATTTTATAGCCTTAACTTAGTAAATGCAGGTGAGGCTAAGGATTCTATCCTTTATGTTATGCAGCAAAGGCTTAAAGAAGGAGAAAACCTTAAGGAGCTGATTGATAGGTATTCTAATGATCAGTTGACTAGCCTAATGAAGAATAGTTCGGCCGAAGAAAGGATTGATGTGGAAAATGGAGAAATTATCCAAATTGTTGATCCTGTATACCAGATGCCAAAACTTTCGGAAAATCCACTAAATTATAGGGCACAATTTTTAGCCTCAGAAAAACCATTTTTTGGGAAATATTTTGATACTTATGTTTTCAATTTGGCGGTGATTTGGTTAATGACTTTTATGCTCTACATTTCCTTATATTATGATTGGTTGTCAAAGTTAATTAGGCAATTTAGTAATGTAAGTTCGAGAAGATTTAAAAGAAAATAATAATACTAAGTGATCGTTGATCAAAAACTTTGTTTTCATAGTTTTAAAAATTTTTAATCTATTTAAAGTCTCACTTTAATTTTGAAAAAAATAATCATGAGAAACCTGTATTCAATCATACTATCAATAACACTATTAGTAGGATGTGGGGCAAATAATGCATCAAGCAGCGAAAGCCCTCAGCAATTAGCCGGATCTGTAGATCCTGTACAAGAAGAAGCCTCTGCGGTGGATGACGACATTATAAATGATATCTTGCAATCAATTCCATCTCCATTAGAAATTTCATTGTTAATTAAAGAAGTTGGTTCAGTTTATAATAAAGCCGACCTAAATGATCCTGGCAGGGTTTCAAATTATAATACTAATTTTGATAAAGCCTTAAACCTGGGTATTTATGGAACAGATTTAGGATATTCAAATATTTACAACAAAAATCAGGATGCTCTGAATTATCTAAATTCAGTTCAAAATCTGGCAGAAGGCCTTACAATAGGACAATTCTTTGATTATGCTACTTTAAAGAAATTGGCAGAAAGCGCAGATGAAGATTTAGAGGCTCTTTTAAGAACAACCACTGCAAATTTTGAAAAAATTAATTATCACCTCAGGGAACAAAAAAGGGAATATTTAAGCATTTTGTTGTTGACTGGTGGCTGGATTGAAGCAGTTTACTTAACCACTCTGGTTCACAATAGAACAAAAAATGAGGTCTTAAAAGAAAAGATCGGAGAACAGAAAATTGTACTTGATAGAATTTTACTTGTTCTTGATGTTTATAAAACAAAAAATGGATTTGGTGAATTAATTACTGATTTGAAAAAGCTTCAAAGCATCTATGATCAAATAGAGATTGAAACAGTTTATGGGCAACCCACAATGGTTGAGAAAAACGGTGTACTTGTGGTTGTTGACAACACCAAAAGTGTAATAAAGATTTCTGACCGGGATATTGATAGTATTACCAGTTTATTAAAATCAATTAGGAATAAAATAATCAAGTAACTTTTTAACCGGAAAACAGAAATTATTTATGAAAAAAGTAATTATTGCAGGGATTGTATTGATTACCAGTTTTTTCCTGAATTCGGCCTTTGCACAATGTAATTCAGAGCTTTATGTAAATAAAAGTATGAAATCTTTGGAATCTGGGTTTCAATTTTCAAAAAGTTATAGAATTGATGGTAGAGGAGGTACAAGGAAAAAGGTAGAGTATACCTGTGTATTTAGTAAAGATACAAATTATCAGATTAGAATATCAGGAAAAGATGGAAGTGCTCAGGGTTTAATTGGGACTTTATACGATTCCAAAAGGAACAAAATGGTTTCTAGCTTTTACAATAATAAATTTTTGGAAGGTTGGACCTTTAAATGCAGGGCAACAGGGATTTATTATTTAAGTTTTACATTCCAAAACTCAAAAAGTTATTGTGGCGCTGCTGTCTTGGCGTTCAGACGATAGCAAGAATACTACTTATCTTATTTAAATGTTGAAGAGGGCTAATGGCCCAGTCATGGTCGGAAGAAATTCCGACCATTTTTATTTTTAAAGATTCGTTCCGGGTTACCTCCAGCTAGATAAATCATAATGGCAATAGCAAGTTCTCTTATTTCGGTTTTAAACCTTTTTTTAGCAGTTTTATAACCAATATTATTAGCTTTTTTGTAAATAAGCAGGAGCATGGCAACTATTAGGGTCATATAAATGATGACTTCAATACCATTTTTATTGAGTGATACCAGGTGGCTGACATTGAGTTCTTGTTTGATAAAACGGAAAAACACT
>NZ_KB903433.1 GCF_000379765.1 Flexithrix dorotheae DSM 6795 | reverse complement strand
GCAGATGTAGGTCTGGACAACCAGACTCCGGTAGCTGAAGGTATTGGCTATGGGCCTGTAGAAACCACTTTTAATGGTAAAATCAAAAAAGTGGTTGTTGAGGTAAAGTAAAGACAATTCAACAAACCCGGAAATGCCTGATATAATCTCAGTTCCGGGTTTGCATTTAATCCTAAAAAACTACCTGGGAAATAGTTCCTATTTTGGCAAATAATCCTATGTTCAAAACTTGAACTCTAATCTCACAAAAAAATACCCGCTGGTACGACTAATATTGAGGTGAACAGCTCATTCCAATGGACAGCACAAAGAACACTTGAAGGTCATGTGAAAATAATGGTAAACGGGGAGGAACTAATGAGTGGAGTCATTCCACGTTGTGCTCCCTTAACGTTCACTGCAAATGACTGCCTGGATCTTGGTAGTGACCAGGGCTGAGGCTTATTTTGAAAAGAAACCCTTTGAATTCAATGGAAAACTGAAAACTACCCATATCAAATATGATGGTAAGTTGAACAGATTTCGTCTACAATTAGGTTTGGAATTCAAAATAACAAAGGGAATAAATTATAAAACTTTTTGGAATCATCAATTTGCCAATGACCCTTCAATTCAAAGGGTAAATGCCTTTGGGATGTCACTTAAATTTTACTTTCAAAGATTTTAGACCTTTAACTGGAATAATGGCTAATGTGCAGAAGACTGGATTGGTAATTATTGGGTAATAAAAATCTCGATTTACTTCTTTTTTCTTTTGCAACAGTATTACCAGTTAAAATCATTTCATTTTCAATAATTGATTAGGTCACATAAGTTATGGGAAAATACAATTTTACAAAGTCCTATTTAGGATAGTGTGACCTAATTTTACATCAAAATTGCGTTTGAGTTGATACCAAATTTGTGCTTTACCAAGAAAGTGAATTTTATTTTGGGGATTATTTATTATATCTCTTGTGTCTCAAAAAATGGATTAATTTTGATTTTCAACCGATTTTTTTAGGGTGAATAAAAAAGTACTTCCCTGGTTACCTTTACTTTCCAACCAGATTTTACCTCCGTGAAGTTCTACTATCCTTTTACAATTGGCCAGCCCTAATCCATTTCCATCTGTATCTGTCCCATTGGAAAGTCTGGAAAATGGAACAAATATTTT
>NZ_KB903432.1 GCF_000379765.1 Flexithrix dorotheae DSM 6795 | reverse complement strand
GCTTTGTGCAAATACATCATCATAAAGGGCTTCTCTTTATCTCTTTTTTCATCAAGCCAGTTTATGGTCAAATCAGTAATAATATCTGTAACATACCCTGTGATGGTGGTATCACCTTGAGGTGTTATAAAGGTTGGGTTGATGTAATGGCCCTGTCCTGGTAAAATTTTAAAATCATCTACGCCTTTAGGATTGTTGCCAAAGTGTAATTTCCCATACATGGCAGTTTCGTAGCCTGCATTTTGGAATATTTGTGGGAAAGTAGTCTGAGTAGTATCGAATGGGGAATGGTTGTCAATTTTTCCATTCAGATGAGAATGCTTTCCGGTAAGGATTACCGCCCTGGAAGGAGCACAAATAGAATTGGTTACACAGGCATTGGAAAATAAAATACCTTCATCGGCCAGCCGATCAATATTCGGGGTTTTTAACAACTTATCGTCATATGCACTAATTGCCTGATAAGCATGGTCATCTGACATGATGAATAAAATATTTGGCCTTTTTGGTGAGTTATCTTCCACTACTTTTTCCTGTTTACCACAAGAAAAAAGTACCAGCATAATAGCACTCAGGATAAAAAGACTGGATTTGATCTGATTAATCATTTTTATTTCAAAAGTTTAGTTAATTAAGCTGAATCAATTTTACTGTTTCTTCAGAGTTTTTCCTCATCAAAACTAGCATATTCTTCTTTGAAGCACTATCTATAAGGTAAAAAAGTTCTACAGAATTCCTTAGTTCTGGATTCTCTGTTTTGTTATCATCGGGCAGATCATTAATTGTGAATTCACCATTTGCTTCAGGATAATGGACACACATTATAAAAGCCATGAAAGTGAACTGTCACTATTGAAATCGAATTTGTGGGTCAAATTTTAAATTCTTCAACATAAATCCCATAATTAGAAAGGTAATAAAAGGGTATACTGGAATATAAAATAGGGCCCAGAAAGGACTTGGCCCTTATGATAATTTTGAAACTTTTAAATCACTTTTTTAGGTAAGACGCCAATACTATTGGCAGGAATCATTTACTTCCTGGTAATCAGATATTGACAACGATGGAATAATTTGACCACTTTCTATTTTAATACAGTTTAAATGGGGATTTCTATCCACCTTTAAATCAATGAGGTTTAGATTGTTACTCACATCTAAAGAAGTAAGTAAATTACTGGTTATATATAAGTAGGTCAAGTCATTATTCTCTGCAAGGTTTATGAATTGCAATTGATTATCAGAAACTAACAAGGTTTCTAATTTTTTATTTGAAGAGATGTCTAAACTAGTAAGCTTATTAGAAGTTAATAATATGTTTGTAAGATTTAATGCAGCGCTGAAATCCATAGAAATCAAATCATTATTGCTCATGTGTAGGATTTCTAAGGATTGGTTGTCAATATTAATTTCTTCAAAATAATTAAATGACAAATCCAAGTCTTTTAATTTTATCAACTCAGACAATCCACTTATGGCAGTAAGCTCATTAGCTCCCAAATCTAAAAGTTCTAGATTGGTATTTTTACTTACATCAATCTTTGAAATATAATTTCCAGCAAGATAAACTGTGTCTAAAAGAATATTAGAACTCAAATCAATTTGCTCTATATCGTGTTGATTAGCAATTAGCTTTTTTAAGTTGCTAAAACCTTCAATTCCAGATAAATCATTAATAGCACCATGTTCTAAAGTACCTAAATCTAATTCGACTACAGCTTCTGCCTCTACTCTCAACATTTGTTGATTAATAGTACTGTCTGAATCTATTCCTTTATTTATCAATATAGCCTCAAAACTAGCATCTTGTATTTTTAAATATTTATTGGAATCAGAGTTGTTTTCAATATCATTTGAACATGAAAATAAAAAGCATAGTGTTGTTAATAAAATTGTAATTAAGGCGATATTTTGTTTCATATTATTATAATAAAGTTATAGATTAACCTTTAAAATGGCGTTAAAAATTAAAGCTTATTTATAGGGAAGTGAACTAAACTCTTCTCCGGTAAAAATACATTGAAAAATCTCAAAAAAAGGCTTCAACTTCAATTAAAATCTCCCTACGGAAAAAGTATTACTGCAAACAAGAAAGAATTGAAATTACAATGGATCTATTTAGGACCTAATCCCCATTAGGTTTGTTCAACAGTAGGAAAAATTAAGTAGAGTCCCCAGGACCACTTGTATTTGATCCATTTTGATTGGCAGTAGTTTTTTTTTCTTTACAATTTGACCTTTGTTTGTAAAGTAGGTTTAGTTCATTTTATACTTTTCCCTGTATGCTGTAGGACTAATGCCTTCTTTCTTTTTGAATAATCTTGAAAAATATGGTGGGTATTCAAAGCCCAAATCGTAGGCTACCTCTGCGATAGTTTTCTTGGGGTTTAACAATAAATCCTTGGCTTCATCAATAAGGTATAGATGCAGATGCTCAGTTGTAGTTTTTCCTGTTTCCTTTTTAAGTGTATCGCTCAGATAGCGCTGTGAAACAGACAGCTTATCTGCAATTTGCTCAATGCTGGGAATACCGTTTTCTTGTAACTGGCCAGATTCAAAATAGTCTTCCAAATGATGATTAAAGCGGTCCAGTAAGTCATTTGAAAGTTCCATTCGATTGATGAATTGCCTTTCATAAAAGCGTTGAGCATATTTCAACAGCGTGCTGAGATGAGAAATAATGATGTCCTTGCTAAATGAATCTTGATTGTTCTGGTATTCAAGGTCGATATTCTCTATGATCAACTCGATTTGTCTCTCTTCTTTGGGTGAAAGATGCAGGGCTTCATTTGCAGTGTATGAAAAGAAACCGTACTTCTTGATCTGATGAGCCAGCTCAGTTCCTTTCAGAAAGTCTTCATGAAAGTTGATGGAAAAGCCTTTTTGCTCAAATACTGCGCTGCCATCCCATTGTAGCACTTGTCTTGGGGCGATAAAAAACAAAGCACCGTTGGTAAAATCATATTTTGTTCGTCCATAAACTAAATCGCCCTTTACGAATTTCTTAAAGCTAATGGAATAACAGTCGTTTGTAATGGGAGGCGAGCTCTCTTTTGGACATGGCAGATAATTTTCACCCATAGCAGTGAACATACTAAACATGGGGTGCTCAGGCCGAGGAAGTTCTAGGTAATCTAAGTAAGCTGATAAGGTTTTGAAATGCTGCATCTTAACTCTTAGTTTCTTGTTGGGCCTTTAGTAATTGTTTGTTGTATTCATCAATTCGGGCCTGGGCCAAGCCGTCAATAAACAAAATAACCGCCAGCATAGCAATGGCGGAAATCATACTTGCACGCCAAATAGGGGTGTTTACAAAGAAAAGGACCATTGCACAAGCCATTATGATGAGCGGAATCGCAGTAAAAACAATGTTTTTATATTCCTTTAATGTAGCATCCGCACGCTCCAATTCTGAAGTTACAAATGCCACTGCATCTTCGTGGTAGTCTTTTTCAAACTGAGTAATTCTGGCCTTATTGGTAAAGAACAATCCAAGACCTATAATCATCAATAAAAAACCTGCTACTAAGGTAGGTATGATGTAAGCTTTGGCTAAGTCAGTTTTACCTAATTGCCAAAACCCCAGGCTTGCTGCCATAAAAGCCACTCCAAAAAGAATGAAGAAGGGTGTTGAAATAAGTTCGGCTTTTGCCCAATCTGTAGCTGCTTTTAAGATGTCCATATCTAATATTTTTTAAGGTTTCTAATTTAAAAGTTCCACTTAACCCCCGTTTCTTTTTCCGAAAGATCCCATAATTTTTTGGCTACCGCATTATCTTTAGCATGTGGTTCAATATGATGTGCTCCAACCGGACCAACCCAATTGCTCCTTCCTGTAGGGCCATAAAAAGCTTTCTGATCCAAATTCACTTCGGTAGCACACATTAATTCAGGGTAAGCACCTTTTTCAGCTGATTGAGTTAATGGTGTCATTAAGTAGAATAAAATTCTCATCATTATACTACCACTTGTACTAATAAGGGATGTTCTGGAAGCACCTGGGTGACATGCAAAAGCTTTAACATCGGTTTTACCTGCTTTTTCCAATCTATTCTGTAATTCGTAGATAGACATGATCTGAGCGAGTTTACTTTGGCTATAGGCATTGTTAGGAGTGTAATTCTTATCCCAGTTTAAATCATCAAACTTGATGGTTTTGATACCCATATCATACCCCATACTACCAACTGTTACAACCCGTCCTTTTGATTTTTCAATCAATGGATATAGTAGGGCTTGCAGTGTAAAATGTCCGAAATAATTCACTCCCATCTGACTTTCCCAACCATCCACAGTTTTCTTTTGAGTTGGCACTTGTGCTATTGCACCATTACATATCAAGGCATCAATACGTGTAACTTTCTCCAAAACTTCTGTGGCTGCTTTTTTTACAGAAGCTTGTTCGGCTAAGTCCATTTGAATATTTACAACATCAATAACATTACCAAGTTTTTGTTTCAAAGCTACTAGGGTATCCTCGGCTTTTTTAGGGTTACGGTTTAGCATCACCACTTTAGCGCCCTTTAAAAGAAGTATCCGTGAAGTTTCAAACCCCGTTCCGCTTGTAGTGCCAGTAATTACATATGTTTTACCACTAAGGTCTTTTATTCTGTCGGGGGTCCAACCATTGGTCCCAAATTGATTCGTTTTCATGTTTGCCTATTTTTTTAATAATTAAAAGAATAAGACAAAGGTCGGATGGAAGTAGCCTTATGTCCCTATACAGATTTTCGAATGTCGTATACTTTTTGGTTGATTTTAACCCTAAGATAAAAACTGTGTGGGTTTAACAGCCTCAAAAGCCCCAGACACAAAAACATTAAGTTAAAAAAAGCTTTCCAATTCGATCAAGCCCAGCATGTTTTTAGTATTTGTTGATCCAAACCTAAAGGTAGCAAAACTGGGTAAAAACTGAAATTACATAAGGCTTATTCTGGACCTAAACTCTATTATAGGACTGTTCTACACAAGGAAAAACTCTGTGGAGTTCCTAGGCCTCACCTGAATTTAATCCTTAAATAATTAGGCTTAGTTTTTTATTTATCAATTCTTATTTTGTCGAAAAATGAAATCATTTGTTGTAAATACTCAGGAATCAAAACGCCAGGCCCATGTTTACCCCCTTCAACTGTAATAAACTCACAATAAATATCAGATTCATTTAATTTTTCATATAAATATTCACTCTGACAAAAAGGGACTAAAGGGTCCTTGTCTCCATGAATAATTAGAAAAGGAGTGGCGTTTTTACTGATATACGTTACCGGGTCAGCTAAATGACATTTATTTTTATTGGACTGAATTGCTCCTCCTACTAATGATGATTCTGGTGATGTATCATTATCATGTTTCATAGTGCTACCACAGTTATCCATTACCAGAAAGTTTGTAGGACCAAACCAATCCACAACGGCATCTACCTGGCTACTGAATGAGGTGTGATTACCTAAACTTCCTTCAATATCAATAGTGTTTCCATTGAATTCAAAAGTAGTGATATTGTTACTAGTACCTGCAAATGCAGAAAGATGTCCTCCTGATGACCAACCTGTTATTCCTATAAAACTTGTATCCAAAGAAAATGCTAAAGCATTCGCCCTAACAAATCGAACAGCGGCTTTTACATCTTGTATTTGAGCAGGGAATTTAGCATCAGAACTAGCTCTGTGATTAATAGTGACGACTGCATATCCTGCTTTTAATAATGCTTGCCCTATACCTACTGCGAAGGTGGCTCCTTTTGAGTTATTGCTGAACCAGGCACTGCCGTAAATACTGATAACAACAGGATATTTATCAGACTCTTTATCAGGAAGATGAATATCCAGCCTATGTCCAATGTGTCTATCACCAACATAATCTAAATCAAGCCAATGTTTTAATGAAATAATCTCAGAACTTTTATAATCGTTTTGCAGATGTTGAGCACTTAAAGTAATAGGTAATATTAGTCCGACAAAAGTAATTATCCAGCTGGTTTTTCCTTTAAATAGGTTCGTCAAGGTCATTTTCGGTTTAAATTAAGTGTAGCATTTATGTAAATCATATGTAGTTAATTTTCCATACTACTATGCTCAAATATCTAAATGTTCCAGAGGACTTACAATCTTTTAATCCTTTTTTGGGGTGAAAGGTTACAGTTGGAGCCCGCCTTAGAATTATTTATTTTTAATTATTCCTTCATTAGTCATTTCTATAAAACTACTTCTACTCAGGGCATTTTTGAAAAGTAATTAGTTTTTACGGAAAAGCTCATATACCTGGCGATTCCTTTGGCTTCCAGTAGTGATAAGAAACAAATTTTTTGGTTTGCCCAATGTCTTGAGGGAATAGAAAAAAGCGAAATCCCTGGTAACTAGAATGAGCTATTGTTGATCGGGAAATGGGGTAATTTCTAAATCAATAGTTTTAGGGTTTAAAAAAATATTCTATAGGGTTATCAGAATAAAAAAGGGTTCAAGGTATCAATGGAAATATATGGAACATTTTCAAAAAGAATAAAACGACATTGTAATAAAAAACCTCCATCTGAAATAGTCTTGTTACTTTTTACATATTTTGTCAGCTAACCACACTAAAATATTGTTCTGATTTTATGTTACTTTTCAAAATATAATTAAATATTAGATTGAGTTGGATTTTGTCTGATTTGGATCCTCTATAAGGCTGATAATTATAAGAAAAATGAGTTGTTGCTTTTAAGCAGTTTTTTGAAGATTTTACGGAGAAGCAAAAAGGACTTTTGTGTCACAAATGTCAATTTTTTGCTTAAAAAAAGCAGCTTTAATGCCGTAATTTTATTTTACTGTTTTGGAATACAATCCCATAATTATTTTCCTGAATTTAAAAAATAAAGGCAGAATAATATTCTTTAAAAACTAATATACCGGCAAGTTTAAATGCAGATCTATATGAGGCAGCATTACTTTTATCATATTTAAATCAATATCTGAAATTTGAGTTTGAATTAAATACAGACTTTTAAGGTTAGTGAGGTTTTTAATTCCATTAGGTACAATTTCTATTTTTCCATAGGAAATTTCCAGCATTTCCAACCCCGACAATTCCCCAATTGTTTCTGGAAGCGTTCTTAGTTGTAAACCATCCAATCTTAGCCGCTTTAATTTTTTAAGATGGGATATTTCTTCAGGCAATTCGTGAAAACGATTAAAGCTTAGTTGGAGATAAACTAAATTTTTAAGCTGTCCAATTTCAGGAGGAATTCGGTCGATTAGGTTAAAACTGATATCAAGACTTTCAAGATCGGTCAACTTTAATATGCAGTTGGGAATTTCTTCAAACCGATTTCCATCTATTTTTAAAGAGGTCAGGTTTTTCAAATTACCAAAATGTTCGGGTAAATCCTTTAATCCGGCATTATTGGTAATTATGGGGTCATATGTTCTTCCTTCCATTAACATTTCAAGGTAGGCTTCCATTTCCGGTCTTATCAAATCGGAAGCACTGAATATTAGTAATTCTGAAAGATTACCTATTTCCTTTGGAAGGTATTCAATCGGGTTGTCTGATAAATCCAAAAATTTGAGGGATTTAAGCTCCCCTATTCTTTTGGAAACTTTTTTAATGGCATGATTCTTTATACTTAAAATTTCTATTTCCGATAGATTAGTGAAGTTTTGGAATGGAATTTTTGTCAATTTAATGGCTTTTGATTTGAACAAATCATTATCTAGTCTGATGTACCGAGGATCCTCTTTGCCGAAACTGGCCATCATCTCCTCAAAAAATTTGTCCATTTTTCCCACCGAACAATTTATTTTTTATAGATTAAAAATTCCAACTTTGTTCCTAAACTGAATTTACCGATTTGCCTCGCCTTTTATCAGTTTTGAGAGTTAGATGTTAGTAAGTTTATTCCATTTTTCACGCTGATCAGGAATATAAAAATAACAATATTCACTGTGTTATGAAACTGGCCTTGTCTTACCTCCTTCATTTTTAAAGGGTCAAAATATTTTTCACCCTAATTATAATTTTTGACCTTAATGAAAAATACTATTTTTAAAATACCTTCATTTTATTTTATCATTTCCTAAAAGCACCTCAAAAAAAATTAACAAGGGGTAAAATTACTTTTGAATACCTCCGTTCATCAAAAGACTAACCGTAAGGAATTTACACTTATTAAGACTTAACCAGACCTCTTCAAACAAAATTGAAGAATCAATTACTACTACTTATTTCAAAAAACTAATTCAATTTTTAATTGACTGATTTTGAAGACTTTTTCATTTAATATAATCTAATTACTACTAACATTTTTTTAATTTTTTTGAAATAACCTAATGGAAAATACTGTAAAGCGAAGCAGAACCAGAAATGCTCAAACCAAAAATTCTGGAAAGGAAAAAGATGATCTATTCCTGGAAATGTCTGCTCAAATAAATGCCATTAACGCTGCATTTGCACTTATAACTTTCGATCTAAAAGGCAATATTTTATCCGCTAATGATACTTTTTTGGAAACCATGGGATATTCCTTAGAAGAGATTGAAGGAAAACCTCACAGTATTTTTGTCAATCCATCTTACGCTAAAAGTATTGAATATAAAAACTTCTGGAACGACCTGAAAGCAGGACAACCTAAATCAGGAGAATTTAAAAGATTTGCCAAGGGGAAAAAAGTAATCTGGCTTCAGGCCTCATATTCCCCGGTAACTGACCAAAATGGGGATATTGTTAAAGTGGTAAAACTAGCCTCTGATATAACCGCACAAAAATTGATTTCCGCTGACTATGGAAGTCAGGTTGATGCCATACAAAAATCAAATGCAGTAATTGAGTTTAACCTGGATGGTACTATAATTTCTGCAAATCAGAATTTTCTAAATGCGTTTGGCTATAAGTTATCTGAAATTGAAGGCAAGCATCATCGTATGTTTTGCGATCGGGAAACAATCAATTCTCCTGAATACAAAGCTTTTTGGGAAAGTCTAAATCAGGGAGTATTCGATAGTGGTGAGTATTTGAGGTTGGGGAAAGGTGGAAAAGAAATCTGGATTCAGGCTTCCTATAACCCTGTTTTTAATCTTGAAGGAGAACCATATAAGGTAGTGAAATATGCCACTGATATTACCAGACAGAAAGAGATTGAGAAAGATACTCAGGCAATGAATGAGAATCTTCGGGCTACGGAGGAAGAATTAAGACAGAATATGGAAGAGATGAAAGCCACACAGGAGGAGATGGAAAGAAGACAGACGGAAATAAACGGGCAGATGGCGGCAATCAACTCCACTTCAGCATTTATCGAATTTGATATTAATGGAAATATTCAAAATGCTAATGATATTTTCCTCAATGCGGTTGGTTACACACTAAATGAAATTCAAGGAGAACATCATCGAATTTTTTGTGAAGAAGGCTATGCTCAATCTGGTGAATACCAGCGTTTTTGGAAAAAGCTAAGTCAGGGTTTTCCACAAACCGGTGAGTTTAAAAGATTTAAAAAGTCTGGTGAAGAATTGTGGTTAAATGCCAATTATACTCCAGTGAAAGATAAGGATGGAAAAGTGGTGAAGGTGATTAAACTGGCTAATGATATCACAGTTGCTAAGTTGGAGCAGTTGGATGTAAATGGAAAAATTAGTGCGATCAATCAATCAAATGCAGTTATCGAGTTTACTCCAGACGGTCATATTTTAAACGCCAATGATAACTTTCTGACTTTAACCGGATATGATTTTAGTGAAATTGAGGGGGAACATCATGAGATTTTTTGTGAGGAAAAATATGTGAAAAGCCAGGCTTATAAGAATTTCTGGAAAGCATTGAAAAACGGAGAATTTCAGGGTGGTGAATTCAAAAGATTTACCAAAAAAGGCGATAGTTTCTGGATTCAGGGTACTTACAATCCCATTTCCGATTTAAATGGGAAAGTGATAAAAGTAGTGAAAATTGCCAGTGATATTACCAGCAGAAAAAAACTGGAATTTGAAGCCCATAAATCTGCTGAAAATCTAAAGGCACAGGAAGAAGAATTGAGGCAAAACATGGAAGAAATGCACGCCACTCAGGAAGAAATGGCCAAAAGACAGGTGGAAATGGATGGACAAATGGCAGCGATTAATTCCACTTCAGCATTTATTGAATTCAATATGGATGGAACTGTTGTAAGGGCGAATGACAACTTTCTGTCGGCAATGAAATATAGCATTGATGAAATTACAGGAAAGCATCATCAAATGTTTTGTGATCCGGATTTTATCAGAACAGCTGAATATCTTAACTTCTGGAATGATTTAAGAAATGGGAAACCACAATCAGGTGAATTTAAGCGGGTGGATAAAAATGGAGAGGAAGTATGGATGATGGCCAATTATACTCCGGTTTTTGATCAGGCGGGAAAACCTGCCAGGGTAATTAAACTGGCCACAGACATTACAGAAAGCAAACTGAAAAATGCCAATTATGAAGGTCAGCTCAAAGCGGTAAATATATCTTATGGCGTAATTGAATTTAATCTGGATGGGACTGTAATTGAGGCAAATGACAATTTTCTCAACCTGATAGGATATGATTTGGATGAAATTAAAGGAAAACATCATAGAATGTTCTGTGAGAATGAATATGCCAATTCATATGAGTATAAAGCTTTCTGGGAAGCATTGAACAGAGGAGAGTTTAATTCGGGTACGTTCAAAAGGTTAGGTAGAAATGGAAAAGAGATTTTTATCCAGGCGACTTACAACCCAATTTTCGATTTGGAAGGAAAGCCTTACAAAGTGGTGAAATATGCTACAGATATCACCGAATTTACTGTAGCACTAAATGCAGTAAGTGAGTTTGTAAGTGAATTAAAACAAGGAAATTTTGAAGCTCAATTAGATTTGAAGGCTGAAGGAAATGTGGGAAAAATGATTGAAGATAATATTAGCCTGAGAAATACCCTGAAGGAAATTGTAGGAGAAATAAATAGGGTGGTAAAAAAGGCGGGTGATGAAGGAGACCTGAATACCCGATTGAATTTAGAGGATGCAGAAGGGACTTGGAAAGATTTGGTAGAGTCCTTAAATAGTTTGTTACAATCCATTGCCGAACCTGTTTTGGAATTTAATTCTATTATTTCCGAAATGGCAAAAGGAGACCTTACACATCAGTTCAGGATGGCAGCTAAGGGAGATATCAAGAATATGGCTGATTCGCTGAATACGGCAATTGCCAACCTCAACCAGTTATTAGGTAAAATTGGAAATACTGCCGAAGAAGTAAGTGGTTCTTCTGAACAGGTATTGAGCAAAAGCGAGGTTATCAACAGAAGCACTTCTGAAGTAAGTACAGCTATTAGCCAAATGGCTCAGGGTGCTCAGGATCAGGCTGCTAAAACAGATGCTTCTTCCAGACTGGTAAATCAGGTAAAACTCTCTGCAAATGAAATGGAGCATAAGGCAAGTATTATCAATAAAACTGCTGAAAATGGCAAGAAGAAAAGTGAGGAAGGGTTGAGGACAATTAAGGATTTGGTGGAAAACATGAGTAATATTAGCACTTCTGCAGGGCTTACTTCAGATTCTATTAATGTATTAACGCAAAGGGCAGAGGAAATTGGGAGAACGCTTAATGTGATTACCGATATAGCTGCCCAAACGAATTTACTGGCACTAAATGCTGCAATTGAAGCTGCCAGAGCTGGTGATGCAGGAAGAGGGTTTGCAGTAGTAGCGGACGAAATTCGGAAACTGGCTGAAAACTCCCGAAAGTCGGCCGTAGAAATAGAAAAGATTATTTCCGATGTACAAAAAGATACCATTTCTGCAGGGAAAGCTATAGAGACTATGGGCTTGAATGTGGATAATGGAAATAAAGCTACCCGGGAAGCCGAAGAAATCTTTGTGGAAATTTCCAAATCTAGCGAATATACTTTTAGTTATTCAGAAGAAATTAAAAATGCGACTGCACTACAAAAGAAATCAATTGATTCGGTGGTGACTAATATTGAGCAAATTGTGGTGGTGGCAGAGCAAACTGCTGCCGGATCGCAACAAGTTGCAGGTTCTGCCCAGCAGTTGAATATTAATATGGATGAGATTACCGCTTCAAGTACCAGGTTATCTGAAATTGCAGCTGATCTGAAAGAAGGAATTAACCAATTTAAATTGTCAGGAGAATAAGTATTATAAACTGATTTCTGGAAGATCAACAGATTATATCAGTTTTTCCTAACTAACATTGAGATTTAAAAACTATGGAATCAACTCAATTAAAAGAATCGGTTAATCAACTTTCGGAGGAAGAAATTAAACATTTGAAAACCTTCCAGCTTATTGTTTTTCGATTGGGTAATGAGGAATACGCACTCTATATCCATCAAATAAAAGAGGTGGTCCTTACACCCAATATCACCAAAATGCCGCAAACTCCTGAGTATATAAAAGGAGTGGCAAATATTCGGGGAAATATCATTGCCATTCTCGATCTGGAAGAAAAGCTGGGAATAGATAAGGCAGAAGGAAATGCACCGCATGGATTTTATACCCTTGTGGTGGAAAGTGAAAATTTAAAGTTGGGTATTCTTTCAACCGAAGTCCCAAATACCCTTACGGTTACTGAAAATAATATAGAAGAAACCGGAAATCTGGTGCAGAATGAGCAGGGAGGTGGATATATACAAGGAGTAGTGAAGTTGGAGGAACGGTTGATAATACTCATTGATATTTTCAAGGTAATTTCCGAAAATGAGCTGAAAAATTTGCAGTAATTCTGAATCAGTTTACTTATAGAACATGACCAGATATTTTCCAGAATATATACTTTCCATGGGTGAAATGAAGGTTACAACAGAACCTAGTTATATTACCTGTTTCGGGTTGGGTTCCTGTGTTGCTTTATTTTTATTTCATGCCGGAAGGCAAATTGGAGGAGGAATTCATTTAATGGTTCCGGAAAATGCTACGGGCAAATCAAAGCTTTCTTCCACCTGTTTTGTACAACCAGGGATAGAGGCATTACTCAAAAAGTTTAATGATTTTGGAATAAAACCCGAATCCTTAAATGCAAAAATTATTGGTGGAGCCAATCTTTTTATTAAGTTGGATAATAACATAGGACAACGGAATATTCAGTTCACTAAGGAGGTTTTGATAAAAAATAAAATTTATATAAAAGCTATGCATACTGGAGGTAACTATCCAAGAACAGTCAAATTTAATACACTCTCGGGAATGGCTGCGGTAACTATCAATGGTAAGGAACAGGCTTCAATGATTTAATTATTGATTTTAAAAAATATGAGTATGTCTAAAAATGTATTAATTGTCGATGATTCGCTTTATATGCGGACCGTAATTAAAGATGCCCTGGAAAGCAATGGTTATACCGTAGTAGGTCAGGCTGCTAATGGTGAAGAAGCTATTGATCTGGCATTTGAACTTGAACCAGACTTTATTACTCTTGATAATATCCTTCCTGATATGATTGGAACAGATATATTGAAAGTATTCAAAGATGAGGGATTAGACTTTAAGGTGCTGATGATCAGTGCTGTAGGTCAGGACAATGTGATTCAGGAAAGCCTGGAGCTTGGAGCAAAAGGATACCTGGTAAAACCTTTTACTTCAGAACAATTAATTGGGAAATTAGCTGAATTATAATTGGGTCAATTGATATAAATTCTAATGGCAATAAAGGAAATCAGGACAGTTTTAATTGAAGATTCGGGGCTCATGCGCATCATGATAACCGATATCTTAAGGCATCAGGCTAATCTGGAACTTATTGCCACGGCTAAAAATGGAAAAGAAGGGGTAGAAAAAGTAGCTCATCTACGTCCAGATTTGGTAATTACTGATATGGTCATGCCAGATATGGATGGATTGGGGGTTGTGAAAAAAATTATGAAAGAATTTCCTACTCCTGTAATCATCCTTAGTGCATTGGATAAAACCGATCCTTTAGTATTTGAAGCCTTAAATGCTGGAGCTTTTGATTTTATTGATAAGCCCCGGTTTCAGACGACAATTCATCGTCAGGAAATGGGGAATTTATTAAATTCCATCGCTCAGGAAGCTGTAAAAAACCGGCAGAAAATACATCATCAACCTCAGTTAAAAATCAACCAAAATGATCATGTTTTTGACAGAGCGTCTAATTATGAAATTTTGGGAATTGGAGCATCCACTGGTGGCCCTAAAGCAGTAGAAAGTATTATCAAAAGACTACCCGGAAATTTGCCTATTCCGGTAGTGATCGCCCAGCATATGTCGGAGCATTTTATAGTTTCATTCGCGGAGAGGCTGAATCAACTGACCCCTTTAGAAGTAAGGGTTCCGGCTTCTGGGGAAATCATAAAAAAAGGAATGATATACATGGTTCCGGGACATAAGAATACAAAAATCATAAGGAAATTGAGGACCAATGAGCCTGTTGTCAGATTTACAAATGAGACTTTTGAGGCCTTTAATTATCCCTCAGTAGATTGTTTGTTTTCTTCACTGGCTTCCACTTATGGTGATAAAACTCTTGCTGTAATCCTAACCGGAATGGGAAAAGATGGAACAGAAGGATTGCAGGAAATAAAAAAGGCCGGAGGTTTTACTATTGCCCAGAGTGAAGCTTCTTCCCTGGTTTTTGGTATGCCCAAAAATGCCATTGAGCAAAACGTAATTGATCGGGTGATCGATTTAAATGAAATACCAGTATTCGTAGTAGGGTGTTTATAAAAGGGTAAATTTTTTTAACCTATGAAGTCAAAAGAAGAAGAATATAAAGAGATTTTTTTAGCAGAAGCCCATGATAACATTGAGGAACTAAATAAACTGCTCACCCAACTCGAAAAAAATAAAAAGGACAAAAAGATCGTAGATTCTATTTTCAGGATTACTCATACGCTTAAAGGAAACGCAGGTGGAATGGGTTTTTCTGAGGTGAACGAACTTACCCACACTATGGAGGATTTCTTTGATGAAATCCGAAAAGACATTATTCCACTCGACCATGAAATTTTTCCGGTAATTTTTAAATCAATTGATGTCCTCAGTAATTTAATTGATTCCATTTCCAGCAAAAAAAGAGTGCAATTCCGGGGACTGAAAACCCGGTTAGAGGTAATTATAAACAGGCACAGAAAAGCAGCCGGACTGGAAGAGGTAGATCATGCCAAAAAGAATCCCGACAGGAAGGAAACAAAAAAAGCCTCAAAAGCCTCGGGAAATCCTACTCCTAAAAAAAGAACAGTTCCTGATACAAAAGAACAAATAAAAACACCATTACCTGAAGTAATAGAAGAGGTCAATAATGAAACGGAACCCGAGGAAGAAGTTTCCGAAATCAATAATAAAATCACTTTTTCTGATTTGGTGCAGGTTCCTGTAAGAAAGTTGGATCAACTGCTTAATTTAGTTGGTGAATTAATTATAGAAAAGGACAGGATAATAACTTCCAACCCTGAATTGGCTGCTTCTAATGAGTATTCCATGCTTAGCCGTATTTCTTCTGAATTGCAATATTCGGTTATGGATGTTAGGCTGGTACAGGTGGGATTTTTGTTCAACAAATTTCACAGGGTAGTGAGAGATGCGGCCAATCTGGAAGGAAAGCAGGTTAATTTAAAACTGGAGGGAACGGAAACGGAGATTGACCGAAATATTTTACAAATAATAAGTGATTCATTAATTCATTTAATCAGGAATGCGATTGGGCATGGAATAGAAACAGCCGATAAAAGAATATCTGCAGGCAAAAAAGCTGAAGGTATCATAACTCTGAGTGCACAGGCGGAAAGTGAAGGAGTAATCATGAAAATCATAGATGATGGGAAAGGAATTGATGTAAATGCCATTAGGAATAAAGCCATCCAGCGAAAACTGGTAAATGCCGATACTGCCAGACACCTCAGTCATTCAGAAATTATTTCCTTTATTTTTGAACCAGGATTTTCTACGGTGGAAGAAATCAATGCCATTTCAGGAAGAGGTGTAGGGATGGATGTGGTAAAAAATGCGGTGGAGTCGGTAGGCGGGAGTATTTTTGTAGAATCTGAAGTGGGAAAAGGGACTACCTTTACACTAACCCTGCCTTCGTCAATGGCCGTGAAGGGCACTTTGCTTTTTGAACTGGGAAATACCGAATATGCCATTCCGCTGAATTATACTGAGGCAGTTGTAGCAGTGTCAAAATCTCAAATCAAAAAATTAAACAGGGGACTTGCAACAGTTTATTCGGGGAAAACTATTAGTGTGGTATTTTTGAAGTCCATTTTTAATCCAAACCTGCCAGAAAATGATCCTGACCTGTTATTCAATCAGTTAAATGAAGAAGAAAAGTTAAACCTGGTAATTGTAGCACACAATAACAGAATGGTTGCAATAGTAGTGGACAAATTATTACAGCAAAAGGAAATAATTGAAAAACCCCTGCTTAAACCTCTCGATCATGTAAAATATATCAGTGGAGTAACCATAATGGGAAACGGACATGTTTGTCTGGTGTTGAATGTGCCTGGAATTTTGAATAATCTTTTTAAAATGACCATTAAAAAGGAAAAACTAAAAGAAATTACAGAAGATAAAGTTTAACTACTAAAGATTTGATACCTATGGAAACCATTGATAGACATAAACAGAACATAACTCTGGAAATTATTGAGAAAGGGTGTTATAAGGCTGCCCAGGCATTTGGGAAAATGCTGGATAAAAATATAGTTTGTAATGCTCCAAACGTAAAAGTTTCTACTTTACCTGGTTTGAAAGCAAAAGGAAATGAAATACACCTGCTTACTACGGAAGTTATTGGTCAGATTCAGGCGAAAAGTTATTTGATTTTTTCCGAAAAAGAAGCTGAAGAAATTGTGCGTTATTGTTCGAAAAACGGAATGGGTTCCGTTGATTTTGAAATGAGTATTGAAATCTTAAAAGAGATAGATAATATTTTGTCGGCAACGGTAATAACCGAAATATCCAATCATTTCCAATTAAAATTATATGGAGATGTTCCTTTTCATTTTAAAGGAACTTCAAAGTACATCGAAAAGGTGATTTCCCAGGAAATAAACGAGAAACAGGATAAATATAACCAGGTATTGTTCGTTGCTCATACAAATTTTAACATTGAAAACAATCTACATTTTAAGCCATATTTTTTCTGGATTTTTTCAGATGAATTTATGAAAAGTGCTTGCTAGGAATAATCACCGAATCCATTAGGAAATGTTTAACGTCAGAAGAAAACAAATAAGACCGGAAAAACTACTGATGATTTTCATCAGTCTTATGGTGATAATAATTGGTATTTCCCCTTTTACCTCTTTTTCTGATAGTCCCTTTTTTATTCCACTTTTGTCCTTGATTATAGGTGTTCTTGTTTTTTATTTAAGAAGAATAAAAAACAGGGAATTTAGTAGAATTGCTAATTTAAGTAAGCAACTTGCAGGTGAAGTTAAGTCGGAAACAAGCCACACCATTTCAGATAATTTAAGCAAAATTGCGGAAAAACAATCTCATTTGCTGGAGATAGTAAATAATCTGCAAAATCCTGGGTATAATTTTATTCCTTCCAAAAATTCTCCCATAGAAAGTGCGCTTTTTGAGTTAAATGAAAAATTAAAAAATTATACCAAAGAGGAAAAAATAAGAAAATGGAATATTGAAGGAGCGAATATTTTAAATAATATTCTAAGAGCCAAAAATAACGATGTGGAAAACCTTTCCATTGAGGTGGTAGGCCAAATGGTGAAATTCCTGGAATGTGCCCAGGGCGCAATGTATATTGTGGATTTTGAATCTGAAGATGAGCCGTTTCTGGAATTGAAGGCCTGCTATGCTTATGGCAAAAAGAAACATGTTACAGATAAACTTTATGCAGGAGAAGGGTTGATTGGACAAAATTTACTGGAAAGGGAAACGGTTCTTTTAACTGAAGTTCCGGAAGATTATATCCAGATTACCTCAGGATTGGGAGAAGCTTTACCCAGGTGTATTGTAATTGTTCCTTTATTATTAAATGATAAATATTATGGCGCATTAGAACTTGCTTCTTTTAATGAATTTACAGACTACCACATTTCTTTTTTGGAAGAATCCTGTAAAAATCTGGCTTCAGTAGTGGGGTCGGTATTGATGAATTCTAGTACCAAGTCCTTATTGGAAGAAGCCCAGATCCTTACCCAGGAATTGGAATCTAATGAAGAAGAAATGCGGCAAAATCTGATGGAACTTGCTGCTACCAAGGATGAAATCCACCATAAACAACAAGAGCTTAATGGCATTTTCACCTCTCTTGATAATTCTATGGTAACTATGGAATTGGATGGTGATGGGAAGGTCATGAAAGTCAATAAGAATTTTGTTGATTTATTGGAATTTGAAGCTGTAGAGCTAATGGAAAAAACTACCGATATATATTGGTGTGAAAAGGATCAGTTTCAAACTTTATGGAAAAATCTGATTGAAAACAAACCGCAAAAAGGAGATTTTAAGTTCAGGTCAAAATCAGGGAATGAGTTGTGGCTGGATGCCTCATTCACCCCAATTTTAGGGAAAGATGGGGAAATTGATAAAATCATGATGATGGGCCATGATATTTCTGAAAAGAAGATGGCCGAAATTGAATTTGAAAAGTTATCTCTTGTGGCTGATAATACGGATAATTCTGTGATCATTACCGATAAGGATGGATTCATTGAATTTGTAAATAAAGGTTTTACCAGGCTAACGGGCTATACCTTTGAAGAAGTTAAAGGGAAAAAACCGGGATCATTTCTTCAGGGAAAAGGGACTAACCAGGAAACCGTAGAAAACATTCGGAAAAAGTTGAAGGAGAGATCTTCTATTAATGAAGAGATATTAAATTATACCAAAACAGGTGAAAGTTATTGGGTTTCACTTGCTATTAGTCCAATACTAAATGAAGCAGGAGAGTTGGAAAACTTTATTTCAATTCAGGCGGATATCACTGAAACAAAAAGAAAATCACTTGACTTTAGCAATAAACTAAAGGCTTTTGACCGATCTAATTTAATCGCTGAATTTGATACCGAGGGAGAAATTCTTGAAGCCAATGATAATTTCAAGTCTAAATTTCAAATTTCCAATGCATCATTAAAAAATTACCATCACCAAAGTTTTACTGCTCCACATTTGTTGCCTGAAAATGCTGAAAAAATTGCTGCAGGACAATATGTTTCAGGAGAATTTGAATTTGTATTATCCAATAATACCAAAATCTGGCTTAGAGGTACATATAATCCCATTCAGAATATTTCTGGGAAAATTTATAAAATCATCTTGTATGCCTCTGATATTACAGCAGAAAGACATTTGGAATTAGACCACAAAAAGAAAAAAATAGAATTGGATGGTCATATGGAAGCCATCCATAAAACAATAGCCTCTGTTGAATTTGATCTTTCTGGGAAAATTCTTGGGGCCAATAATATATTTTGCAGCATTACCGGATATCAACCGGCAGACCTTATTGGGAAAAGTGAAAGTGTTTTACTATCTGAGGAAGAGCGGTTAAAACCTCAGCATAAAATAATGTGGGAAAACCTGATTGCCGGGCAATTTTTCTCTGGAGAGTTCAAATTTCTGAGCCAATCGGGTAAGGAACTGTGGCTAAACGGAACATTCAATCCAATTCTTGATATTGAGGGTAAACCTTATAAAATCATGATGTTCGCCCAATTTACTACAGATGAAAAAGAAAAACTTCACGAGCTGAATGCCACCCTGAAATGTTTCAACAGGTTAATTCCTATTCTTGAATTAAACCCAAATGGAACCATCAAATCCTGTAATGAATATTTCTCGGAAAAGCACGGTTTTAAAAAATTCTCTCTGAAAAGAAAATCAATCTGGGATTTGACAGATGGAAGGTTTTCTCAGAAAGCCTTTGAAAAGGTAAAAAATGATCCCAATCCTGCATTTAAAATCAACTTACAGACTAAAGATGGAGAATTCCTCACCTATGATAAGGTCTCGGCTTATCTGGTGACTAACTTTGAAAGTCAGGTGGTGAAAGTCATCTTTGCCCTTCAGTAATAAGTTTAAGTTTCTCATACATTCTACTCCATTGTTTCATTTTTTAGTTGGTTGGGGTTTTGGAGTTAATATAGTTCAAAAACCTAGTAAATAAGTGAAAGCTTTTCATTTTCATCCCTGATAATTTTAGGAAATTTTAGCTTCCTGGCACTTCTATCCGTTTTGGGTCTTAAAACTTGAAAATGAAAAAAGCACACAATTTTATCCTTAATTGTATTTTATTTTTGGTATCCTTCAGTGTACATTGTCAAAGTCTGCCAACACTTCAGGACTATTCTTTAGGGAAATTTTACAAACAATACTGGTACCAGCTTGGAGAGGAACATCATAACCCTAAAGCGCTTAGAAGGATGCGTATTAATGCTCCCGAAACTGGATTGGGTAAATTCCGGGACCGGATTGAAGCAAAGGAAAATGGATTGGTTATTATCCCTTTGGAAGAGGATTTGGTTAATTTGGAAAGTGCTTTCCTTTATGCTGAGGTTTGGGGAGGTCATCCTGGAACGTTAAATAAAAGGTTTTCCCTTAATGCCAGAAATATTTATGAATTACCAAACGTAGGCACCGAACACGAAAACTGTACTTACAACTATCCTCTTGTGCCTTTAAAAATCACTGATTTGATTAATGGGCTGAATGCTCTGCAATTTACCTGTGATCAGGGAAATACTTTTTGGGGGCATTTTTTAGTAGATAATGCTTGTTTGAAAGTAGGGTTGAAAAAGGATCATCCTGATTTGGTAAAAATGAATTTGGTTGATTTTAATGCGGAAGTAATGGTGATACCATTGAAAGGCAAAAATGAAGAAGGATTTGAATTATTCCTGGAGTCTAATTTTCCGAAAAAAATTGCTAAAGTTGATTTTCTTGGATTTTACAAAGGTTATGATGAAAATGGTAATACGGAGTGGAAAGATTGGCACGGCTTCACAAAGGCAAAAGCTTATGAGGGACACATTGGATCTATTACAGGCGCAGGGAAATTAAAATGGAGTACAAAGATGTTGATTGCCCAGGAGGATGTGGCGGTGAGAGCAGTGGTTACCTTTAAGGGTAACAGCAAATTATCTTTTGAAACCAAAGCAACTTTAATTGATATTCCTATGAGGAAGAATGAATTTGTTTCAGTTATTAAATCTGAAAATGTCCCCGCTCCTTTTTGGTCCCGTGCTGGAAACTTGAAAACTTGTACACTTAAGTTAGAAACGGATCCTAAAAATATTCAAGAAGCTGAATTGCATGTTGTAATTTGGGATGGAGGTGCCGGAGAAGTAAAAGAATATTTTAAGCTAAATAATTCGTTTTTACCCATTTTGGATGGAAAATCATCTCATGATTTATTTTATAGAATTCTAAAAATTGATCCTTCTCAGCTTAAGAAAGGTGAAAATAAAATTGAGTTGCTTTCAGATACCCACCACCATGGGATTGAAATTATTTTACCTGGCCCTGCTTTAGTGATAAGATGCAAAAGGAATAATTGATTTTAATCATACTACAGCGGAAAACCTGTATTCTTTTCGGTATTCCATTGGAGAAAACCGGGTAATCTCTTTAAATTTTCTGTTGAAGTAAGACAAGTTGTTATAGCCACATTCAAAACAGACCTCAGAAACTGTAAGGCCTTTTTCCATAAACAATCGGCAAGCGTATCCAATTCTCAGTTCATTTAAAATTTGGGAGAAGGTTTTCCCGGTTCTTTTTTTTAGAAATTTACAAAAAGCTGAATTACTCATATTTACATGATCAGCCACGTCCGACAAACAAATGTCATTTAAGAAATTTTTGAGTAAAAATTCAAAAACAGCATTTATTCTTGGAGCATCCTCCTGGTTAAAAGTATTCTGATAACCTATTGAAGAAAGGTGTTCCAGTTTTTCAGCATGGGAAATTTCCTGTAGAATATTAAGCAAACTTATAATTCTGTGGTAGCCATTCTGCACCAAAAGTTTTTCAATTTTAGGAGCAATTTTTTCTCTGGTTTTTCCGCTTATACGAATTCCTCTGGAAGCCGATTGCAGTAGTTTTTTAATGGAAATCATTTCAGGTAAATGAAAAAACTCATCTCCAAGAAAGTTTTCTGAAAAGTGAATAACCACAGCCCTGATACGCAAATTTCGATCATTTTGATAGAAAATCGGATCATTTCTCATAAAATGGGATAAATGAGGACCAATTAGAAATATATCCCCGGGTTGAAAATAATCAGTGTAATCTCCAATAAACAGCCTGCCGGTACTTTCGGTGAAAAGGGTAAGTTCGAATTCAGGATGGAAATGCCAGCCAATTTTGATGTAGGGCAAAATTTCTTCCTTTACAGCAAAGGAATGTTTAGAACTTATAGTTACTTTTTCTAATACGGGATCCATAATTTCCTTATCCTCTAAATTCCGCTTTTCATTTTCAATCTATTTTATTGTTCGCATTATCATCTGAACAATATTGCTGAAAATATAGAATACTTTTTTTAAATCCTTCAATATAGTTCAAAAATAACACAAAAAAGTGTGTGCAATTGGGACATAACTTATATAAATTTACTTTATCTGTTGGATATGCTGATAAATAGAAAACTGGTTGGGCAAAATTCAAAAGACATCTTTTTTAATATTTTGCTTATTTGAAAATGAAAATAATTCAAGATTCCTGGGGGTTTCTCTCTCAATTTCCTAGCGACCTGCCAGGCAATGAAAATTCAGGATTTATTAACCACTGGTCACTGGGCCTTGGTTTTAAAGGCATAAAAAAATCTATTTTCTACCTCAACAAAGCAGTTTCCTCCTTAAACTTTTGTGATTAGATAAGTATTAATTCAAAATTAACCGAGTATTATTTTGCCATAAAAGACTGATAGAGAGATTACTTTTTCTCGAAAATAATATTACCTGGAGTGGTCCACTGGTGCTTAAACGGACAGCTCAAATAAAACAACTATGAACATGAGTAAAAACGCAGCTCAGATAAAAGTGGGGCTTATTGGAACGCAGTTTATGGGAAAGGCCCATAGCAATGCCTACATGAAATTGCCTCATTTTTTCGATCTTTCCGCCAATCCAGTATTACAAGCAGTTTGTGGAAGAAATGAAGCAAATCTTAACAAACTCAAAAATCAATTTAATTGGGTAGGTGGAGAAACAAATTGGCAAAATCTGGTTAACAGGAAGGATATTGATCTGATTGATATCAGTACACCTAATGATCTCCATTATCCCATTGCCATTGAGGGGGCTAAAAATGGCAAGCATCTATTATGTGAAAAACCAATGGCATTAAATACTGATGAAGCATTTTCTATGTATGAAGCTGCAGAAAAAGCAGGGGTAGTTCATATGATGATTTTTAATTACCGTTTTGTCCCTGCCATTGCCTTGCTGAAAAAAATGATTAGTGAGGGCAAAATTGGGGAAATCAGACACTTTAATGCCGTATATTATCAGGATTGGCTGGTTGATCCGGAATTTCCCTACCTCTGGCGACATGATTCAAAAACCTCTGGCTCTGGAGCTCATGGTGATATGAACGCCCACATTATTGATCTGGCGAGATTTCTTGTTGGCGAATTTGAGGCTGTAAACGGAGAACAAAAAACTTATATTAAGGATAGGAAAAAACCAGATGGATCGGGATTTGGAAAAGTAACCACGGATGATGCCACCGCATTTATGGCCCGATTTCAAAATGGAGCGATGGGTTCATTTTTGGCTACCAGAATGGCCACAGGAAGGAAAAACTTTTTGAGGTTTGAGCTATTTGGAAGTGAGGGAGCAGCTGTTTTCAATCTGGAAAGGATGAATGAATTACAATATTTTTCCAGAGAAGATGAAGGAGATATTCAGGGTTACAGAACCATTCTTGTTACAGAAACCTCACAACCATTTATCGATGCCTGGTGGCCACCGGGCCATATCATTGGATGGGAACATACCTTTATCCATCAGTTTAAAATTTTGATGGAAGGCATTTCGAAAAAAGAAAAAGTCAGCCCGGATTTTTATGATGGTTTCCGTTGTCAACAAGTGCTTGATGCCGTAGAGCACTCTGCAAAAAGTGAAAAATGGGAAAAAATTGAGCCGGTGGACAGAATTAAATAAACAGATTCAGGTGACTATAAATAGATTGAAAGAAATCAAATGAAAAAGGCATGGATTATTCTCTTACAAAGACTTCTGGTTCTGATTAGCTTATCAGTAATCTCAGGTTTTATGGTCTTTTATTCATTGGAAAAGGAGCAGGTAGAAATCGAATTCTGGTATGGTAACAATCAGTATTTTGGAAAATTAGGACAGCCTCAAAAGTGGATCAATATTCTTGGAAATATTTCCGGCAAAAATATGGTGGAAAAGGTAACCTACACCCTAAATGACGGGCCGGAAAAAGCTCTTTCCCTAGGCACAGATCTCCACAGGTTAGCCTTTGAGGGTGATTTTAATATAGAAATGGACTGGGAAGAAGTTTTGAAAGGAAAAAATAGGCTGGGCATTTTAGTTAAAAAAATAAACGGTGGCAGTCTGGCAAAATCAATTACTTTTTATGTAAAAAAAGGGAACAATTGGCCCCTGCCCTATTCAGTAAATTTTGCTAAAGTGAAAAACCTGCAGGATGCAGTACAGGTAGTGGATGGGCATTGGAAATTAGTACCAGATGGTGTCAGAACAGTCCAAAAATGGTATGATAGAGTATTAGCCATGGGAGATACTTCCTGGAAGAATTACGAAACAATCACAAAAATCACGATCCATGATTTTACTCCTCCGGAAAAAGGGCCTCCTACCTACAATGTTACTCATTTTGGAATGGCAATGCGGTGGAGAGGGCACAGTAAGGATAACCTTCAACCGAGTAGGAAATGGTACCCCTTGGGTGCCCAGGGTGAGTTTTTAATCAGGACTAACCCTGATAGTTGCCAATGGAGAATATTGTTTCATGGAGGAAAGGAAGCCCCTCCCCAAGTTTTTGCAAAGGGCCTTCTAAATTCAAATTTAGGGAAACCAATATGGCTCAAATGCCGGGTGGAAACCTTGCAAAATGGAAATACACAATACAGTTTTAAAAAATGGAATGAGGGAGAAAATGAGCCGGATAAATGGGATGTAACTGGCATAGAAAAGCCGGATTTGGATTACCCTTCAGGAGCTCAGTGCCTTGTTCCTCACAATTCGGACGTAACCATTCATGAAGTAAAAATTTCGACATTTTAATAATATGTAAATTATAAACCAGCTATTTCAGCTTTTACAGAAGTTTAAATGCTCAAACTAGGATCAATGGAAAAAGAAAAAACTGACTTGCTCAAAGAAAAGGCAAATGGGATTAGAAAAGATATAGTAACTATGGTGCACAGGGCTAATTCCGGGCATGTTGGTGGTAGTCTGGGGGCTACAGATTTAATCGTAGCACTTTATTACCAAATCATGAAGCATCGGCCATCTCAACCAGACTGGAATGAAAGAGACAGGTTTATTTTATCGAAAGGCCATTGTACTCCAGTGATTTATGCAGTACTTGCTGATTGTGGCTATTTCCCCAAATCTGAATTAGAAACTTTCAGAAGGCCGGGATCACATCTTCAGGGCCATCCTTATCAACCAAAAACTCCTGGAATTGAGGCTTGTACCGGGACTCTCGGATTAGGTATTTCCACGGGAGTAGGTATGGCATTGGGTGCTAAATTAAGGGGCGATAATCACTATTATTATATTCTTTGTGGAGATGGGGAAATTCAGGAAGGACAGGCCTGGGAAGCAGCTATGTTTGCCAATAAATATAAACTGGACAATGTAATTGGTTTTGTGGATAGAAACTACTTACAAACAGATGGTAATTCAGAGGATATAATGCCTCTTGATCCCCTTGCGTCAAAATGGGAAAGTTTTGGTTGGAAAACATATACCATGGATGGCCATAACTTTGAGCAAATTGTAGATACGGTTGAACTCGCACAGAAAGATACCCAACCGGTGATGATTATTGCTAATACAACCAAGGGAAAAGGTGTTTCCTTTATGGAAAATGAAGTGAACTGGCACGGCACTCCCCCGACAAAAGATGATTTTGAGAACGCCATAAAAGAACTTGAAAATGGAATTTAAGCATACAAGACAAGGTTATGTGGATGGGCTATTAGAACTTGCCGAAGAATACCCTGAGCTTTTGGTTTTAGATGCGGATGTGGCCAAGGCTACAAAAACAGTTGATTTTGAAGCAGCTTATCCAAAGCGGTTTTTCAATTGTGGCGTACAAGAACAAAATATGCTTTCTGTAGCAGCAGGACTGGCGTTGGAGGGTTATATTCCATTTGCATCTACTTTTGGAGTTTTTGCCACCTGCAGGGCTGGTGATCAATTGCGAAATTCTATTGCCTATCCTAAATTAAATGTAAAAGTTGGTGCCACACATTGTGGTATTACTACTGGCGGGGATGGGGCTTCTCATCAGGCCAATGAGGACATTGCAATTGTACGGTCATTGCCCAACATGACCATTTTAGTACCTGGTGATTACGAAGAAGCCAAACAAGCAACAATAGCCGCTGCAAAATTTGTTGGACCGGTGTATTTGAGATTTGGAAGGGATAAATATCCGTTAATCCCCGAAATCCATGGCGGTTTTACCATAGGGAAAGCAAAAGTTTTGAAACAGGGAAATGATATTTCTATCATAACTACGGGAATCATGGTGGATGAAGGCTTAAAAGCAGCTAATTCTTTGGAATCAGAAGGTGTTAGTGTAAGGTTAATTCATATGCCAACTGTAAAACCTATTGATAAAGAAGTAGTGCTAAATGCCGCCAAGGAAACTAAAGGAATCGTAACAGCGGAAGAGCATTCAATTATTGGCGGTCTTGGGGAAGCTGTGGCTGGGATAGTAGCTGAAGAAGCGCCATGTATGGTGCATAGAATTGGAATGCAGGATGTTTTCGGAGAATCAGGTCAGGCAGGGGAACTGATGGATAAATTTGGTTTCCGGGCGAAAAATATTATTGAAAAAGCACGAAAAATCATGAGAAATTGAAAATGGAAGCATTAGTAAAATACCAGAAAGGTTATGGAAATGTGGCCTTGCAAGATGTTGATCAACCTAAATGTAGTGATGATCAGGTTTTACTCGAAATAGATTGTTGTGGAATATGTGGAACCGATTTGCATGTGTTTCATGATACTTTCCGAAATTATCCCCCTGTGATTTTGGGGCATGAATTTTCTGGAACTGTAGTGGAAACCGGTAAAAAAGTAACATCTGTGCAAAAGGGAGAAAAATTTTCCGTGCTTGGAGCAACTGCAGTGAAGTGTGGAGAGTGTAGTTATTGCCAAAGTGGGGAATTTATGTTTTGTAAAAATCGCAGGGGAATGGGGCATGGCGTAAACGGTGCTTTTACCAAATATGCGGCCGTTCGTCCTGACCAGTTATTTGTGATTCCTGAAGGAGTCTCGATGAAAGAAGCTGCTCTGGTAGAGCCAATGGCAGCCTCTGTGCATGCGGTTTGTGAGATAGCCAGCTTTAAACTTGGGGACACTGTTTTGGTTTCTGGTCCTGGTCCTATCGGGTTACTTTGCGTAAAACTACTTTCTACTCAGGGAATAAAAACATTGGTTGCAGGTACTTCTGAAGATGGATTTCGGTTGGAAAAAGCCATAGAATATGGAGCTGCCCGAACAATTGTGATAGATAAAGAAAGCCTATCGGAAATTATTGAGGAAGAAACCAATGGCGTAGGTGTTGACCTGGCCATTGAGTGTGCAGGAGCGGAAGGATCAGTAAAAAATTGCCTGGATTCGCTAAAGGCGCTTGGTCAACATGTGCAGGTAGGACATTTTGGAAAGGATTTGCAAGTACCTTGGGATCATGTCGCTTTTAAACAACTTCGGATTAATGGTTCGGTTGGGTATACTCGAGCCACATGGGACCAGACGATCAAAATTTTAGGACAGGGTAAATTTAAGGTTGGGGATGTGATTACACACCAAATGATGCTATCAGAATGGAAGAAAGGATTTGATTTAATGGAGACTAAACAAGCGGTGAAGATTATCCTTGATCCGAATTGAGAGAGAAAGCAAAAGCTATTAAAAGTCTTAATTGTGAAAAAAATTTAAAATTAAAAAGTTCTGAGGCCATATTCATTGAAAAAGAGGTTCGAAAATAAAGTTGCCCTGATAACCGGTGCCGGGAAGGGAATTGGTTTGGCTATTGCTCAGCAACTGGCCTCAGAGGGAGCTACAATTATTTTAAATGATATAGAAGAAAATTGTGCCCACCAAGCAGCAGAAAAAATAAATAAAGTTTCTAAAGGATCTTGTATTCCGTTCGCTGGTGATGCAGGAGATATAGCTTTTATTGGAGAGATTGTTACCTTCACAATTGAAAAATTTGGACGAATTGATTTTGCTATTGCCAATGCGGGAATTACCCATTTTGGTAGTTTTCTAGAATACAGTGAAGAGGACTTTTTCAAGGTAATTAATTTAAATATGACAGGCGCCTTCTTTCTGGCACAGAAAAGTGCTCAGCAAATGAAAAAACACAGAGAGGGGAAAATATTATTGATGTCTTCGGTAATTGGTATGCAGGCCTATCCCAACCTATCGGTATATAGCATGACGAAAGCTGCTTTGCGTATGTTAGCTAAAAATCTGGTAGTTGAGCTGGCCCCTTTTAATATTCAGGTAAACTGTATTGCACCCGGAGCAACTCTTACAGAAAGAACCCAGTTGGAACAGGAAAACTATGAAGAGAGTTGGTCAGCCGTTATTCCCGATAAAAAAACAGCCAGCCCGGATGATATTGCTTCTGCCGCTTTATTCTTATTATCCCCTGAAGCCATTCACATTACAGGGCAAACATTGGTGATTGATGGAGGCTGGACCAGTTTTAGCCCTTATCCTGGGTTTGGTAAATAGGAATAAAAACCCCAAAAAGATCACCAGCTGGCGATCTTTTTGGGGATTAAAGGATGTCGGGAAATTGCTGGTGTTGGATTAAAAGTCATCTCCTCCATCACCACCGCCATCTCCTCCTCTACCACCTTTCTTGCTCTTGTAGTTGTTAAACCTGTAATTTAAGGTTACAGAAAACTGTGGTGCATAATTATATTCTTCTTCATAAGCGTAAAAACCCACTCCACTTGATTCACTATCTCTAATAACTCTACCAAAAATATCTCTAATTTGAACAATACCGGTCATTTTTTTATCCCAGAATTCCTGACTCAAAGCCAGGTCTGCTGTCCAGTAGTCACCTCTCATCCCCTGAGCAGTAACTGTGGCACTATTGTACCTGGAATTCAATTGGATTCTATTTCCTTTAAATGGCCTGAAGGTATTACTCCACCTTGTATTCCAGTTAAAACTTTGTCTGTTAAAAGATTGCTCTTCCAAGGCTCCTTCCAGTTTATAATTGTAGAAGTTTCCTGATATATCCATTTTCCACCATTCGAACAGGTTCAAACTCAAAACCATTTCTCCACCAAGTGCAAAATCTTTTCCCACATTTTCCGGTCTGGAAAGCATCACATTTTCATCATAAACACTTTGGATTCTTTCCGTCTTGTTATTGGTTATCCGATAATATCCTTCAAAGGAGAAAGAATGCTCACCCAGTCCTTTCAGATAATTCAATTCCATGGCATCAATGTATTCAGGTTTTAAAGCAGGGTTTCCCTGTCTTACATTAAATGCATCGGTCCAGGTAATAAAAGGTTCCAGGTAATATGACCTTGGTCGCTCAATTCTTCGTGAATAACTCGCCATTACTTGTTGCTCTGATGGCAGTTTATAAGAAGTATGAAGGGTAGGAAAATAGTCGAATCGATCTATCGTAAATTCCTGAGCGGCAGTAAAAGAATTAATGACCCTATAGGTATATTCTCCACGAAGACCTACCTGATAGCCAAAATTCCCTTTTTCACCACCATAAATTCCATATAATGCGTGGATGTCACGGTCGTAATCGGTATCATTACTAAAATCAGGCTGGATCTCATATTCACCATTGTCTGGGTTATAAAAAAATAATTTAGTGATGTCTGCACTTCTGCCTATTCTTGCCTGATAACCTGTTTCAAGTTTGTTTTTTTCACCAAAAGGACGGGTATAATCCAGGTTTAATTGTAAAACTTCTCCAGGACCATCCTCTGTATTCCTTTGTCCGCTGGTAATGGTATTATCTTTATTTAAAAGCTGATTTATAGATTCCTCTGTGGATTGTCTTTTTCTAAAGCTTGCCTGTGCAATCAGGTTATGATTTTTACCAGGAAAGTCGTGCTGGTAAGAAGTATTTATGGAATAAAAATTTCCACCTCTATTTCCATTTTGCTCGCTAATATATTCATTGATTTCATTTCCGGGATTTACAGTTTCCAGGTAATTCAGTGAACCATATCTTTCAGAATTACTATAACCGTAATTAAATTCTACTGTTAAATTATCATTATCAGTAAAGTTATAACCTAAGCCACCTCTCAATACCCAGAAATTTCTTTGCCCGTTTTTTTCCCCTTCACTTCTGGTGTAAAAAGTAGTATCATTTTTTTCAGTTGTCCTCTCGCTAAATTCATATCCTGGTCTTGTACCAAAATTGTAATCACCTCCAAGAAAAGTAGTGAGTTTTTTATTGGTGTAATTGATCAGAAATCCGGCTCCTTTTCTTTCGTAATTTCCCAAATTTAAATTACCTGTACCCGAAAAGCCCTTCAGTTTATTTTTCTTGGTTACGATATTTATGATTCCTGCTGTTCCATCGGGATTATACTTTGCAGATGGGTTAGTAATTATTTCTATATTTTCTATGGTATTGGCGGGCAGCTGTTGTAATGCTTCAGAAGATTCCAAAACAGTTGGTCTTCCATCAATAAGAACCATAAAGCCTGTGCTTCCTCTTAAAGCCACATTTCCTTCTATATCCACTGTAATAGAAGGCAAGTTTTCCAAGATATCTACAGCAGTTCCGGAAGCTGCAGTCAGTTGCTGGCTAACATTAATGACTTTTCTGTCAATCTTGTATTCTACTGACATTTCATCCGCTACAATTTCTACTTCATCCAGTTCGGAAACCACTCTGGGTAGGATAATTTCGCCTAAATTGATTTTGGAATTGCCTGCGTTCAGGTTAATATCATCTATTACTTTCTTGTCATATCCAATAAATGTGATTTCAAGGTAGTAATTACCATTATCCAGACCTTTAAGTAAAAACTTGCCTTCAGGTTTGGTGATAGTACCAGTTACAAGTTTTTTATCGGCTTTTCCGTACAAAGCAACCGATACAAATTCCAGGGGTTCATTATTTTCTTCATCGATTATCACTCCCTGAATGGTTCCTGAACCATTATCGGCATATCCTTTAAAGCCATTGCTTAAAAACAATATAAATAGTAAAATACTAAGTTTTCCAATTGGTTGAAGAGTAATTTTGCTCATAATTTTTCAGCGATTTTTAAAGCATTTTAATGTTGGTAATAATTAGATTTGGGGAAACTCACCCCAACTTACACCACAAAACTAACAGGCAAATCTGTGGATAGTTTGAGGAGAATTTGAAGGAAATCTGATTTTTCACGCAATTCTATAGAAAAAATGCACCCTAATTTTAAATACTTAATCAAAACAGGATACAAAATGTTTAAAACCGGATTGAAAGGTTATAAAATAAGAATGAAAATTCACCAGGCAGAATGGTAAAATAGTGAATGTTGTATTTAGTGTTATAAAACACTTATTCGTCAGATTTGAACCTATAACCCATTAAAATACGGTAGGTGGAACCATATTAATCACTGCGATAGGATTTTTAAAGGCGAAACTCCAAATTGTAATATCTTTTTCCCCTTTCCTATGTTAATTAAATAAGAAAATTTTCCAGATAAAAATTTCATATAAAAACTACCTTATCAATTAGAAATTTTACTTGTGAAATTGTATAATTACAATAATAAAGTTATGATATTTTGTCTTTCGCCAGACTATAAAGTATTCATTCTAACTTCAAAAGCGCTATAAAAATGGCAACAAAGTCCGACATTGATTATTCTTATAGCACCATGGACAAAATCTGGAGGTTGAGTATCGGGGAAATGGCTGATTTTACGGGTGCAAAATATGATGGCGATTTTTCATTAAGCCTGGAAGAAGCCCAAAAAAGAAAACATCAGTTTATTTCAGAACATCTCAATATAACTGGAGGGAGCCGAGTGTTAGATATGGGTTGTGGCTGGGGACCATTTTTAAATTATCTGAGAAGTATTGGTGCGAAAGGTTTGGGATTAACCCTATCACAAGGGCAATTTGAGGCCTGTAAAAAAAATGGATTGGATGTAAGGATTAAAGATTGCCGAACTCTTAAGACTGAGGATTTTGGCACCTTCGATGCGGTTGCTTCTGTAGGTGCATTTGAGCATTTTTGTTCCATTGAAGAATATAAAGAAGGCAGGCAGGATGAGATTTATCAACAACTTTTTAAAACAATTAGTGATCTTTTACCCAAAGGCGGAAGGTGTTTTATACAAACTATGGTTTTTGGAGAGGGAATGATAGATCTGGATAAAATTGATATAAAAGCCGATAAAAATTCCAATGAATATTTAATGGCACTAATTGTAAATGAATTTCCGGGTTCCTGGTTGCCTTATGGACAGGAGCATATTATTCGATCCGCACAACCTTATTTTAAATTTGTTTGCGGCCATTCTGGTAAGGATGATTATATAGAAACTATAAAAGTCTGGAGAAAAAGACTAAAACAATTTAGTTGGGAAAAATATGCTGCTTATTTGTCATTGGCCCCCAGATTAATTTACGATTCGAAAATGAGAAACCGACTGGAAAATTTAAAAATTGCTCCGATTCGGGTTGCCTTCGAGCGGGGTATCTGGGATCATTTCAGGCTGGTTTTTGAAAAGGTTTAAAAAGCGACAGACTAATTTAGTTTCAACAACTTTTCTTGTTCAACTCATTAGAATTAACCCTAATTATCTTTAATATTAGTTAAAAATCATTCAGGACATTATCCTTCCTTTATATCTGCCGTAAATAAAGATAGACTTCTTTCAAGTCTCAATGATCAACTTGTTTTTTTCAAATAAGGCTTGCAGAAACAATCTCTTAAATTAATAGCTGAAAAGGAAAATCAGCCTTTTCCAATCTTTTTTTAACTAATCACCTTCCAAAAATGAAAAGCGTATTATTAGTTCCCCTAGTAGTATTTATAAATCTACACTTAACCGGACAGTCCCTTCCTCAACATGTTGATTTTCAGGAATTAGGATTCAGTTTTGATATTCCGGATGGTTGGACTGGGCAAATTGATGGCGATTATGTTTTATTGGGTCATCATACTATCCCGGGTATAATGATATTATTTCAAAATGATAGTAAAGATGCTGCTTCCTTAAAAAGGAGGGCTATGCAGGGCATTTATGAGGAAGGTGTCAGTCTTTCAAGTGAGGGAGATTTTAATTTAATTGGGGAAAACAGGGTAGAAGGAATTTATACCGGGAACTTTCACGGAACAAATGCAAGATGCTTTGCGATAGGATTAATTAATGGTTTGGGCAGCGGATTAAGTATTATTTTGGTGACGGAGCCAGACAAATTTAATGATCGTCACATTCAGGAAGCTAAAAAACTGGCTGAATCAGTAAAATTTTATCAGGTAAAAGAATCTGAAATAACACTACAGTGGAAGAATAAAATTGTGGGGAAGCAACTTAAATATATGTATACTAATTCCAGTAATGATTACACTGGTGGTTATTCAGGAGTCTCTGAAATAACCACAATTGATTTATGTCCAAACGGAAATTTCAGTTATTATTCAAATACACATTCCAGTTTTTCTTCCGGGAACAGCAATGCGGAAGCAGGATCTGTAAATGCACAAAGTGGATTTGGCTATGGAAATAGCAATACGAACAATCAAGGGACTTACCAAATCACTTCAGGACAAAACATTACCTATCTTATTTTAAATTTTAGTAACGGAAATACTTTGGAATATCAGCTATCCCAATCTGATGATGGAAAAACATATCTGGATGAAACACGGTATTTCATCATTGAAAGTGAAAATTGTTATTAGAAAAAATAAGTTGGCTTTAATTATTTCTAACCTTTCTATCTCCGGTATGATCAACCCCTTGCTTTCTTTCCAGTGTTATCATTTCCAAAGGTCTGAAATTAAGGATTAGCGCTCTTCTCTGACTGGTAGTCGAATTTCCATTGCTGTAATGAAGGGTAAATCCATCGTGGAAAGTACAACCTCCTGGCTGAAGTGGAATGGGTTGGGCCTGGCTTGTATCTGTTTCACAATAAAGGGCTCCACCTTTTGAATAAAACTGATGAGGGTGTATGGTTAAATCGGGTCCCTTAGGAATGAACCACATACAGCCATTTGCCTCAGTAACTTTATCCAGGGCAATCCAGCAACTCACAGCTCTTTTATCAGGCAGATTTATCCAGTAAGCTGCATCCTGATGCCAGGGTGTTGGAGTATTGGTAAAAGGGGCTTTGTTGATGAGCATATCGAAGTCGAGTTCCATATCCTTTCCTAAAAGTTGTTTAGCCCATTTTAAAGCTTCTTTGTAGGCAGTACTCTCTAAAAGCCTCGATTCAATTATTCCTGGCCGCATGATTTGGGTAATTTTTTCAACTTCACTATTTTCTTCAGCATCACCACCCAAATCACTTCTCAAGCCAATTGTTCTTTTTTTATCCTTTAAAAGCTGATCATAAAGTAGTTTTAATTTTTCAACTTCTTCTTCGGAAATCAGCTTTTCCAATTTTCCAAACCCATATTTTAGAAAGTGATTTTTCATTAAAATTAAAATTGTTATTGGTTTGGGTACCAGTTTTTCAATCTGACCTCAATTTTTGGATTTCCATCATTGACCAATTTTTTAAATCCTTCTACGTCACTTAATCCACCCTGACCCCTATAATGGTAGGGATAAACAATACCTGGCTTAAAATCCAAAACCGCACTGGCTGCCTGATTGATATCCATGGTGTAGGGTAAATTCATGCACACAAAAGCTACATCGATATTTTTCAAATTTCTCATTTCTGGAATATCTTCCGTATCGCCTGATAAATAAACCTTTTTACCTCCCATAGTTAAAATATAACCATTTCCTCTTCCTTTGGTGTGCCTGGATGTAGCATCTTCTGGCAGGTTGTACATAGGAATTGCTGCAATATTTATCCCGGAGACATCTTGGTTTTCTCCATTGTTAAGGACGGAAGCCTGGCTTTTCAATTCCTCTGGTAATTTTTCCATAACTGCCTGAGGAACAATCAACTTTGCCTTGGAAATATTCAAATCATTTAGGGTTTTTACATCCAGATGATCTCCATGAATATCGGTAATCAGAACAATATCCGGATCATTTAACCCTTCAAAACCAGCTGAACCACCATAAGGATCCACAAAAATGGTAAGTTTATTCCAGGTAAAGGCGACAGTACCATGAGTGATTGGTTGCACCACTAAATCCCCTTTTGTGGTTTTAATTTGATCTGGTGTGGCTTGTTGTTGCCCAAATGTTACGGAAGAAAGGAACAATAATAATAAAGCTAAATTTATCTTCATGGCAATTTGGTTTTATAGTCAGTTAATTACTTATTTTTAAAGTAAATTTAATAAAAGATTAAAAGCTAAATAAATTTAACACAAAATCGAGAGAAGAGTTTAGGTACACTTTATAAAGGGTTTAGAAAAATATGGAAAATGAAAGGTTTTTGCTGCGAATAAAAATATTTTTTTAGTGATGTTTCAATTTTCTTTAAAGTGCAAATATGCGTGTGGAAACAAGCCTAATTGCATATCTGGAAATTTAGGGCTATATTCTGATTATAAATTTTTCTTAATACAAAATTTCATTTAAACTAACCAACCCTTAAAAAGAATACTTTTTAATACCAAATTTTAATGCGTACTGAAAATATCCAAAACCTTAAAAACTTAAGTTTTCAAAAAATTATTGGTGAGATAGAGGATTATGCCATCCTTTTACTAAGTAAGGATGGGATAATTGAAAACTGGAATTCCGGAGCTGAGAAAATAAAAGGTTATAAATCGGAAGAAATAATTGGGAAAAGCTTTAGTGTTTTTTATACTGAAAAAGATAAGAATGAAGGAAAACCTCAAAAATTACTGGCTTTGGCCAAAAATGAAGGAAAGGCAAGAGACGAAGGATGGCGGAAACGGAAAAATGGGACATCTTTTTGGGCAAGTGTACTAATTACAGCTATCCATGATGATTACGGTAATATTATTGGGTTCACCAAAGTTACCAGAGACCTGACTTTAAATAAAGCTGAGGAGTACCTTAACAAAGTTTATACGCGGTTTAAAATAGCTACGGATGCTGCAAAAATTGGAATTTGGGAATTGGATTTACCTAATCATATCCTTTACTGGTCGGAAGAAATAAGTAAAATACATGAGGTATCCGCAGATTTTGAGCCTGAATTGGAAACTGCTATTAATTTTTATAAGGAAGGAAATAACAGGGATCGGATTAGAGAAGCTGTAAATGTATGTATTCATAATGGGACTCCATTTGATTTAGAGTTAAAAATAATTACGGCAACAGGAACGGAAAAGTGGGTGAGAGCAATGGGTAAAGGAAAATTTAGAGATGGAAAAATTGTAAGGCTGTATGGTGCTATTCAGGATATAAATGAAAAAAAGTTAATTACCCGGCAACTGGAAAAAAGCCAACAGGAATATAAGTCTCTTTTTGATCAACATCCGGATGCTGTATTTGCGCTGGATAGGAAGGGATATTTCATTTCTTTTAATGAGCGGTTGTTAGAACTTATTGGTATTTCGCCTGAAAAGCTGAAGAAAATTTCATTCAAACCATTTTGTGCTCCTGAAGATTTGGACAGGGTAATGGGCAATTTTCTTCAGGTGTTGGAAGGTAAGCCACAGACATATCAGACCGGTATGATAACCAATAAGGGAAAGCGTTTGGAGTTGAACATCACTAATATGCCAATAGTAGTGGATGGGGAAATTGTTGGGGTTTATGGAATTGCCAGGGATATCACGGAACATAAAAAGGCTGATTTAGAATTGAAGCAGAGTCAGGAGAATCTGCAAAAAATAATGGACCATTCACTCGACATTATTTGTACCATCGATAGAGAAGGTTTGTTTAAACAAATAAGTCCGGCATCGGAAAAAATCTTGGGTTATTCTCCTAAAGAACTTGTTGGTATTCCTTATATCTCCCTGGTTTATGAGGAAGATCGGGAAATTACTACTAAAGCTGCTGAAGAAATAGCTGCCGGCATATCTACTACCAATTTTATGAACAGATATGTTAGAAAAGATGGTAGATTGGTACCTATAATTTGGTCAGTTTATTGGGACAATGAAGATGAATTGTTCTATTGCATTGCCCGGGATGCCACTGAAAAGAAAAAAGCAGAAAGTTTATTGCGGGAAAGTGAGAAAAGAATTACGGATTTGGCCCAGAATGTTCCCGGAGTGGTTTATCAACTTTGTATCAGATCAGACGGGTCTTCTTATTTCACTTATGTAAGTGATAAAATGGAAGAAATTTTTGGGTTTTCCACCAATGAACAAAGTGATGAGTGGGAACTTGGCAACCGGATACCGGATGAAGAAAAGGAAGCATTTTTTAGTTCAGTCCAGAAAGCTGTAACTGAATTGAGCAACTGGGATTATGAAGGTAGAATAAGATGTGGAAATGGAGAAATGAAATGGTTTCAGGGAAAATCGATTCCTTTAAAAGTAGGTGATGAAGTAATTTTTAATGGAATTATGCTAGACATTACCAAGAGGAAAAAAGTTGAACTGGAAAGAGAACAACTTATTAAAGAACTTTCCCAAAATAATACAGAACTGAAACAATTTTCTTACATCACTTCTCACAATCTACGTGCACCTTTAACCAATCTTATTGGAATTCATCAACTACTGGATCATACCAGAATAGAGGACGAAAAAATTAGACGGTTGGTTAACGGATTAAAAGCATCCACATCTAATTTGAATGAAACACTGAATGACCTTATTAAAATTTTAATCATAAAAGAAAATACAAACCTGACAACCCGGATGATTGATGTAAATGAAAGATTTAATGAAGTGAAAAATGCTATTTCCTCCTTCATAAAACAATCTGGAGCCGAAATCAATTATAATTTTAGGGAAGTGCCAGAAGTCAAATTTAATAAGGAATACATGGACAGTATTTTACTTAATTTGATTACCAATGCCATAAAGTATGCGCATCCGGACCGGTATCCCCTTATCAATATATCTACCAGGAAAAGTGAAGGTAAAGACCAGTTGGTGGTTCAGGACAATGGCTTAGGTTTTAATATGGCAAAAGTTAAGGATAAAATTTTTGGCCTTTACCAGCGCTTTCATAATCATCCTAATAGTAAAGGGATTGGATTATATCTGGTGCATTCCCAGGTGACCTCCCTTGGTGGAAATATTGAAGTAACCAGCGAAGAAAATATAGGAACTACGTTCACCATTACTTTTAAATAACAAGATTAATATGATTCCAAATGTGATGTGCATTGAGGATGATACTACAACTTTAATGCTTTTTGAGTTTTTGTTTAAAGATGAAAATTTTTGCCAGAATTTTATTCCGGTTGAAAATGGACAATTGGCTTTCGATTATTTTGAAACTTACATGAAAAATAAGGCGGATCAAAAAATAATCCCCAACCTGATTTTTCTAGATTTAAACATGCCTGTGATGGGAGGTTGGGAATTTCTTGAAACCATGGAGAATATTTTTCCCGATTTACTAACTCAGTTAAATATCATTGTCTTATCTTCCAGTGTTAACCCTAAAGATCAGGATTTGGCAAAAGAAAATAAGTTCGTGATGGATTTTCTCGATAAACCTCTGGTGAAAGATCAATTAAATGCTCTGAAACAGAAAGCTGTTTTTAAAGATTATTTTTCTTCGTAACCTGCATGTATTGCAAAAAGTATTGCCGGTAAACCTACACAACAGGACAGGTAAATTAGATTAATTCAATAGTTTGGTGGTCAATTTAAAACTTTACAAGTTTTAAAAATCGAAAAACGAGAGATTTCAATACCAAACTCTAAATATGAAAAGACAAACAATTCAACAGGTGGGCAAATTTTTATTCATCACATTACTTTTGATTCGGGCGCTTTCAGCGTTTGGTCAACAAAATAGTAATGAAAAACCCAACATTATATTTATTCTGACCGATGATCAGAGATGGGATGCTTTGGGATATGCTGGAAATAAAATTATCCAGACCCCGGAAATGGATAAACTGGCCAAAGAGGGGACTTATTTCAAAAATGCTATTGTTACTACTCCAATTTGTGCGGCAAGCAGAGCGAGTATTTTCACAAGTTTGCATGAGCGGACACATAAATATACATTTCAAACTGCTCCCATTCTCGAAGAATACATGAATCGGGCTTATCCTAAACTTTTGAAAGAGGCGGGTTATTACACAGGTTTTTATGGGAAGTTTGGGGTAAATTATCCCGGGAAAGAAGAATTATTCGATGAAATTGAGGATTACGATAGAAACAACCAATTTAAAGATTATCGGGGATATTATTATAAAAAAATTGGGAATGATACTGTGCACTTAACAAGGTATACAGGGGAAAAGGCACTTGAATTTATAGAGCAATCCAATTCAGACCAACCATTTTGTCTGTCTTTAAGTTTTAGTGCACCTCATGCACACGATGGCGCGAAAGAACAATATTTTTGGCAGGATGAATCAGGGAAATTGTACCAAAAAATGGACATGCCCGGTCCTGCATTGGCAGAGGACAAATATTTCGAACAATTACCCCTACCAGTTCAGGAAGGATTTAACCGATTGCGATGGACATGGAGATACGATACACCTGAAAAATATCAGCACAGTGTGAAAGGCTATTACCGAATGATAAAAGGAATAGATCTGGAAATTGCCAAAATCAGAAAGAAGCTAAAGGAGAAAGGGATTGATAAAAACACGGTAATTGTACTCATGGGAGATAATGGCTATTTCCTCGGTGAAAGACAACTGGCGGGAAAATGGCTCATGTATGATAATTCTATTCGCGTGCCTTTAATCGTTTTCGATCCCAGGGAAAAAGGCCAGAAAGATGTAGAAGATATGGCTTTAAATATTGATGTGCCTGCCACAATTTTAGATCTTGCAGGGGTTTCCCAACCAGATTCATGGCATGGGAAAAGCCTTTTGCCTTTGGTCAAAGGCAAGCAAAAATCGATGGACAGGGATACTATTTTGATTGAACATCTCTGGGAGTTTGAGCACATTCCTCCAAGTGAAGGGGTGCGAACAGCTAAATGGAAGTATTTGCGCTATGTGAATGATAAAACTGCTCCGGAATTGTATGACTTGGAAAAGGATCCTCAGGAACTTAACAATCTTGCCGGAGACGCCAAATACAAGGATGTTCTGACTGAATTGCAGCAGAAATGTGACCAGCTGACTCAGAAATTTGCGGATCCTTATTCTGGAATTCCCTCCAACTTAACAGTTGAAACTATCCGGGAGCCTGGAAAAACCATTATTAATGATCCCCAACCTGAATTCGGATGGCAAGTTCCAAAAGAAGCTGTAACTCAAAAAGGATATCAGATATTAGTAGCTTCAAGTAAAGCATTATTAGCGAATAATATTGGTGATATATGGAATAGTGGAAGGGTGCAAACGAGTGCTTCCTCCAACGTAGAATTTGGAGGAGAGCCTTTGAATTCAAATACTGAATACTTTTGGAAAGTAAGAATATTTGATCAGGATAACAGATTGACAGAATATGCTGAGCCACAGGCTTTTAAAACAGGGACTTTTGAAGGAAATATTTCAACCCATAACTTTTTCCAGATAGAAAAAATTAAACCTGTTTCAATTACTAAAAAAACGAATGGCTGTTATTTTGCAGATTTTGGAAAGGATGCCTTTGGTACACTTCAGTTAAATTACAAATCAGATAAGAAAGAAACGTTAATTATCAGGCTGGGAGAAAAGCTATTGGAGGGAAAAATTGATCGTAATCCTCCGGGAAATGTTCGGTATCAGGAAGTGAAACTGGAAGTAAATCCTGATAAACAAAACTATCAGATTGAACTGGTTCCCGATGAAAGAAATACAAAATCGGTTGCAGTGGCTTTGCCTGATTCCTTTCCGGTAATCCTCCCTTTCCGCTATTGTGAAATAGAAGGGGCAACTTCTTCCATTAAAAAAGAGGATATAACCCAGGTAGCCTATTTTGGTTATTTTGATAATCATACCAGTAGTTTTGAAAGCACCGATGACATTTTGAATCAGGTTTGGGATCTTTGTAAATATTCTATCAAAGCCACCACTTTTGCCGGCTATTATGTGGATGGAGACAGAGAACGAATTCCCTATGAAGCAGATGCGTATCTCAATCAATTGAGCCATTATTGTGTGGATAATGAATATGCCATGGCAAGAAATACCATAGAATATTTCATGGATTATCCTACCTGGCCTACTGAGTGGCAATTGCATGTGGCCTTATTGTTTTATCAGGACTATATGTACACAGGAAATACCGAACTGATTGAGAAATACTACGAACCCCTGAAGCACAAAACTTTGATAGCTTTGGAAAATGAAGAAGGTTTCATCAGTACTCATTCTCCAAAGTTGAATGGAAAAGTGATGGCCGATTTGGGTTTTGCCGATACTACCCAGAGATTAAGAGACATTGTAGACTGGCCTCCTGCTCAGAAAGACACAGGTTGGAAACTAGCTACAGCAGAAGGAGAAAGAGATGGTTTTGTTTTTAAGCCCATCAATACTGTGATCAATAGTTTTTATTATCAAAATATGAAAATTATGGCAGAGTTCGCCAGGGTATTGAATAAACCAGAGGAGGAACTTGATTTTAAATTGAGGGCTGCTAAAGTAAAAAGAGCCATTAATGAAAAATTATACTATGAGGAAGGAGGGTATTACAGAGATGGTGTTGGGACAGATCATGGATCAGTTCACGCCAATATGATGCCTTTAGCCTTCGATATTGTACCAGAATCCAGAAAAGCAAAAGTAGCTGCTTACCTCAAAACCAGGGGAATGGGTTGCAGTGTTTACGGAGCACAATTCTTAATGGAGGCTTTGTATAATGCAGGATCAGCAGATTATGCTTTGGAGTTAATGACGGCTACGCATGACCGAAGCTGGTACAATATGATCAAAATCGGGTCAACCATTTCCTTGGAAGCATGGGATATGAAATACAAACCAAATGCGGACTGGAACCATGCCTGGGGAGCAGCTCCGGCTAATATTATTCCAAGAGGCTTATGGGGAATTCAACCCATTACTCCAGGTTTTGGGAAGGTGAGTGTAAAACCACAAATGGCGAGTCTTAAAAGTACATCAATCACCTACCCTACTCCATTGGGACAAATTAAAGGTGACTACGAAAAGGTTAACAACAGACTGACTCGATACTCCATTACATTACCAGCGAATATGGTTGGAGAATTTAGTGTGGATTTTTCTCCAAACCATGTAGTAAGTCTAAATGGAGAAAAAGTGAATCTGGCATTTGGTACCCTCCGCTTACAGCCGGGGGAAAATGTAATTCAAATTCAGGTGAATTCATTTTAATGGGAAAAGAACTCCTCCTTGTTTCGCTTCGCGAAACAAGGAGGATATGGATTCACTCCCCAGAGATTGGAAAATTATCAACTTTTTAGCCTTATAATTATCTAAACTAATTAACCATGATAGACCCCCACCCCCGCTTATTTAGAGGAATCTTTTTTTCCATTTTCCTTCTGGTTTTAAATTCTTGTCAACAGCCTCCAAAGGTTAAAATTGATGGAGAACTCAAAAAATGGCATCGGATTACACTCATTTTCGATGGGCCGGAAAGTAGCGAAATGGCAGATGACAATCCATTTCTGAATTACAGACTTGATGTTACTTTTACCAATGGCAATGAAAAATTTGTAGTGCCAGGATTTTATGCAGCCGATGGAAATGCGGCAGAAACCAGTGCTGACAAAGGAAATAAGTGGATGGTCAGGTTTACTCCCAACCAGACTGGAGAATGGAATTATCAGGTTTCTTTTAAAAAAGGAGAAAAAATTGCCATAGCCGATGATATTACCAAGGCACAAAGCGGGGAATATATGGATGGGGCAAAAGGTGAATTTTCTATTAGTCCCAATGATAAAACAGGAATAGATAATCGGGCAAAAGGCAGGCTAAACTATGTAGGAGAGCCTTATTTAAAGTTTGAAGAAACCGGGAAATATTTCATTAAACTAGGAGTAGATGCTCCGGAGAATTTATTTGCCTACGCAGACTTTGATGCCTCTACAAATGTTTTTGATTTTCAGAAAAAATGGGCAGCACATGAGAAGGATTTTGAGCCTTCAGCTGAGCCATTCACCTGGCAGGGCAATAAAGGAAAAAATTTGCTGGGTGCCATTAATTATCTGGCTGCTGAAGAACTGAATGTGTTTTCATTTCTTACTTTTAATGTGGATGGAGATGACCGGAATGTATTTCCCTATCTGCTAAAAGTTTCCGAATCGGAATATAAGGAATATGCAGATGTAAAAAAGAATAAAAATGCCTGGGATTCCCTTTTTCATAAAACCCGGTTCGATATTTCCAAATTAGAACAGTGGGAAAGGGTACTGGAATACGCAGAAACGAAAGGTATGTTTTTACATTTTAAAACCCACGAAACCGAAACTGACCACTTAATGGATAAAGGCATTTTCGGAACGGAGGGGAAATTGTATTACAGGGAATTGATTGCCAGGTTTGGTCATCATCTTTCTATGAACTGGAATTTGGGAGAGGAAAATAATCAGCCAATTGAGGAGGTGATTAAAGTGGCAAATTATGTTTACAATCTCGATCCATATAAGCATCACCTAGTGATCCATACTTTCCCCAACCAGGATGATCGCTATGCTTCTTTTATTGGAGATCAGTCCCCACTTACGGGAGCCTCTTTACAATTGAGTCACCCTGATTTTATTGATGTACATCCCCGGGTGCTGAAATGGAAGAAGAAATCTGATGCTACTGGAAAGAGATGGGCTTTGGCAGTTGATGAACCGGGAAAAGCCAATATTGCCCTTCTGCCGGATGCTGAAGATATGGAACACAACCTGGCACGAGCCAATGCCATGTATGGTACTTTAATGGCAGGTGGATTTGGGGTAGAATGGTATTTTGGATATGCGAGTCCCCATTCCGATTTAACCTGTGAGGACTTTAGAAGCCGGGATTTATTCTGGGATCAGAACAGATATGCATTGCAGTTTTTTGAAAACCACCTGCCTTTTTGGGAAATGGAACCAGCGGATGAATTAACTTCTGATACCTTATCATTCTGTCTGGCCAAAGAAAATGAAGTTTATGCCATTTTTATCCCTGAAAACCTGGAAACTACCGAAATCAATTTTAAAGATACTCAGGATGAATTTTCTGTTCAGTGGTATAATCCCAGAGCGGGGGGAAATCTTCTGTCAGGCTCAGTTGAAGCTATTGAGGCCAAGGGAGTAACTTCTATAGGTTTTCCACCCGAAGATAAGGAAAAAGACTGGTTGGTTTTGGTGAAAAAGAAGTGATATAAAAATAGAAATACCATACCTGGCTTAAGTATAAAGCGAAGCGGTTACTTAAGCCTTTTAATAAAGAAAAGTTTGAAACTTTCTGTAAATTGTACAATTTAACTTCACACGTCCAACCTCTAATATGAAAAAAACACTGGCTTTTAAAATGAAACTTCATGAAGGCATGAAGGAAGAATACGAAAAAAGGCATAATGAAATCTGGCCCGAGTTAAGACAGCTTTTAAAGGATAATGGAATAGAAGAATACCATATTTTTCTTGATGAGGAAACCAATATCCTTTTTGCCTTCCAAACTGTGTCCGGAGATAGTAATTCCCAGGATTTAGGAAATACAGAAATCGTGAAAAAATGGTGGGCTTATATGAAGGATATTATGGAAACAAACCCTGATAATTCCCCTGTTTCAGTAGAATTGGAAAAAGTTTTTACCCTGTAATGAAAATCAATCTTTTGAAAAGGCTAAATTATGCTGATTTTCTTCAACTTATCCTTTTACAAATCCTAACTACCAAATACTAGTGGATATGAAAATTTTAGCTTCAATTTTAATATTGAGTCTTTTAACACTGAGTAGTTTAACTTTAGAAAATGAAAACCTGCTTCAAAAAAAGGCGGATGAAGTTAATTTTGAGCGTCAATTAATTCAAAATTTTTCTGAATTAAACTATCCTACATACCACAATCGTGAATTTTGGGAAAAGGTACCTCTTTCAATAAAAAAACAATATATTGAGAATGCTTCAGGATATCTTGATTATGACTGGCCGGTTGTAAAAGCCACTGATTATTTGGAAATTATTCGGTCTGGAGGAAGAAACCAACAGGCTTTTGCAGCTCCCAGAACTGCCTTATTAGCCCTGGTAATGGGAGAATTAATCGAGGGTAAAGGTCGATTTATCGACCAGATCGTAAATGGCTCCTGGTATTACTGCGAGCAAACCTGGTGGGGTTGGTCCGCTCACCTAAAGCATCAAAAATCACCTCATGGATTGCCGGATATAAACGAACCTTTGGTTGACCTTGGTGTTGGTGAAATCACTAATATTCTTTCCTGGACCTGGTACCTTTTTAAGGACGAGTTCGACCATATTCATCCTTTGATAGCCGAAAGGCTAAAAGATGAAATTATGAAAAAAGCCGTGATCCCTTATTACCAGCGAGATGACTTTTGGTGGATGGGGTTAACTAGCCCCAGACAAGTAAATAACTGGGTTCCATGGGTCAATCACAATATGTTAACTGCGATACTAATTTTAGAAGATGACCAGGAAAAACGGATCGAAGGAGTAAAAAAAGTAATTCGGTCATTGGATGTATTTTTAAATCAATATCCAGAAGATGGAGGTTGTGATGAAGGCCCGACTTACTGGGGGCATTCAGGTGCCACTATGTTCAAAAATTTGGATCTGCTTAAAAGGGCTACTAATGGTGCATTTGATCTCTTTGATGTTCCAAAAATAGAGAAAATGGGAAGCTACATTTATAAAGCTTATATAGCCTACCCCTATTTTATCAATTTTGCAGATGCAGATGCCTCTACAGGTAGCTATCCCGATGTAATTTATAGTTATGGAAAAGCTATTGATGATCCAAAAATGCAGGAATTTGGGGCCTATTTAGCGAAGAGACAAGACTTTGGAGAAAAAGCTCCTCATGGGAAAATTGACGAACAAATTTCGCAATTAATGTGGCTAAAGGAATTAGAAGAAGTTCCATCTAAGGACGTACTGATTAGCGATTTTTGGTTACCACAAACCCAAATTGCCGGAGGAAGAGATAAAGAAGGGAGTTCTCAAGGTTTCTTTTTTGCTGCCAAAGGTGGACATAATGGTGAAAATCACAATCATAATGATGTTGGTTCCTGTGTGATGTATTACAATGGAAAACCTTGCTTAATAGATTTAGGTAGGGAAAAATATGTAGCCAAAACATTTAGTCCACAACGTTATGAAATTTGGACCATGCAGTCTCAATTTCATAATACACCAAGGATAAATGGACAGGACCAATCTCCCGGAGCTGAGTTTAAAGCGGTCAATTCTACCTTCAAGTCAGATTCCAAAAAAGTTATATTTGCTACAAATATTGCAGGAGCTTATTCCGAATTAGCAGATGTAAAAAAATGGGAAAGGACTTATTTGCTGAAAAGAGGGAAAAGTTTTACCATTCAGGATGATTTTGAATTGGTTAAAAAAAGTCAAGATGAGACTACCTTAAATTTAATTACGTATTGCAAGGTATCTAAAACTTCTCAAGGAAACCTCCAATTGGAAGGAGAGGATTTTAAATTGGCATTAAAGTATAATCCCAATATTTTATTACCAAAGATTGAATTTATTGAGGTGACAGATGAAAGCTTAAAAAAATATTGGCCTGATGGTGTAACCAGAATTGTTTTTACAATCCAAAATCAAGAGCTTAAAGGAAAAACTGAATTACTTTTTACTCAAATTAATTGAGTTAACTTCCGGAAAAAATTTAATTAATCACTTCAAGCCTTTTTTTCAGAATTGTTTTTCTGAAGACGCATTTGCTCACTATCCCAATGGTGATCGGCTTCAATAAATCCTCGTTTAAGATCTTCTTCCAAAAGCTTTTCCTGTTCAGCGATTTCTTCTTTTGCCTGGAAAATATACTCACGGCTATCCTTTGGTTTATCAGCCAGTCTTTTCAAACTGTCTTCATCATATTTAATAAAATTCTGGGCTTGTCTGTATACGCTGTATTTTCTAAATCCCATTTGAGTAAGCACATCCGCGGCTAGTTTTACTGAGGTATCCAGGGACTCGCGATAGACATGCTCAATGCCTGAGTTCAATAATTCGTAGGCATCGTACCTGCTTTTAGCTCTTACCATAAGTTTCACATGTGGATATTTTTCCTTTACAATTTCTACAAGATTCATGGTAGTGTCCGGGTTGTCAACTGCACTGATTAATAAATCAGCCTCATTTATGCCAGCCGACTCCAACAAGTCAATCCGGGTGGCATCCCCATAATAAACTTCGAATCCCATTTTTCTCAGCAGATCTACCCGATTGGAATCGTGATCGAGTATAGTGGCCTCAACCCCATGTGACCGTAAAAACCTTCCAATTGTACTTCCAAAATGACCAAATCCAACCAGAATGATTTTATGTGATTTGGCGATGTGGTCAATGGGTCTTTTTTCAGATTCTTTTGTGCCCACCTTTGGCAGGATTACCCTTTCATTAATGATTCCCAATATTGGGGCAAGTGTCATGGATAAGGCGGTTACTACCAACATCATATCTAGGTATTCTCTTGTCAGAATATTTAGTTGAAATGCAAATGAGAGCAATACAAAAGCAAATTCTCCTATCTGTGCCAATCCTATGCTTAGAAGTAATCTCTGATCCATTTTTAACTTAAAAAGGAGGGCAATGAGATATATCACTAATGCCTTTAAAAGGATCACTCCGGCAACCAACCCACCTATCATTATAGGATTTTCCCGAATGACAATAAAATTAATGGAAGCTCCCACAGCCATAAAGAACAGACCAAGGAGCAGTCCCTTAAATGGTTCAAGGTTGCTTTCGAGCTCATGTTTAAACTCACTGGTTGCCAAAACTACTCCGCCCAGGAAAGCCCCTAAAGCCGGGCTTAACCCTACTAATTCCATTGCAAAAGACAGACCTAATATGATAAGCAAAGCAGAGGCTGAAAGTAATTCCCTTAGTTTGGTGGTGGCGACCAACTTTAACATAGGTACAATCAGGTAACGGCCGGCAAGTATTACAATGGCTACAGAAAGGATTACAGCCAGTGTTTGAACTCCTATTGGTAAACCTTCTAATAAGTAGGTTTGTACTTCCCCTTCATGAGTATCAGTTGAAGCAGCCGGGTTGGAATTCGAAAGCAAAGGAATCACGGCCAACATAGGGATAACAATAATGTCCTGAAAAAGGAGAATAGAGAATGATGCCGTGCCATAGGAGGTGTTCATTAATCCTTTTTCCTTGATGGTTTGTAGGACAATTGCAGTGGAGGAAAGGACTACAGCCATGGAAACGACAAGAGAAACCTTCCAGTCAAATCCTAGAAATAAGAAAGCGATATGGGATAATGCCAGGGTGAATACAAGCTGGGACCCACCCATTCCCACAATGCTTTTTCTCATATGCCAAAAGCTCTTTGGTTCTATTTCCAGACCGATAAGAAAGAGCATGATTACTACTCCAAATTCCGCAAAATGGAGAATATCTTCTCCCTCTTCCCCCACAAAACCAAATACATAGGGGCCTATAAACATTCCTGCAATTAGGTAGCCCAACACGGAACTTAAACCAAAACGTTTGGCTATCGGAACAAAAATAATAGCTCCCGCAAGAAAAATTATGGCTTCAAATAGAATACTGCCGCTCATTTTATAATGGAATTATGAAGTTGTTTTAGATCATTCAGGTAGTCACATCTTCCCAGTTTTTGGGCAGTAATTCCCTGTTGCAGTAAGGAAATTGCTTTATCATATTGTTCACTATAGTTTTGAAGTTCCTCTTCAGCTAATAAATGTGTTCCCATTACAGTAAAGGGAGGCAGATATGTCATTCCGCAAAGTCGGGCTGTCTGTTCAAAAGGCCTCATAAATTCATTGACTGAATAATTATTGTTTCCTTCAGCACAATACACTGCACGCGAACCTCCCGCAGTGATCACACTCAAAACCTGTTTTCCTTTCAGGGCATTTCCATCAGGACCATAAGCCCATTTGTACTCCAGTACTAAATCAATCCACTGTTTAAGTATTGGAGGGCAGCTATACCAATAAAGCGGATGATGCCAAACAATCACATCATGCTCCAACAATAGTTTTTTCTCCTTAATAATGTCAATATTAAAATCAGGATAATGCTCATAAAGATCATGGAATGTTACTCCCGGTCTCTTCTTTATTTTTTCAACTAATGCTTTGTTTACACGTGAACTTTCAAATTTAGGATGAGCAAATAGGATGAGAACCTCGGCCATAGGGATTATCTTTCTAAAATTTCATTTGTAACTTTCATGAGCTTACCAATTTTCAGATTGTCATAAGCATCAGGATGTGCCTGGGCAAAGTTACCACTATCATTGTTAAAATACTTTCCAGACACACTTTTATATTTTTCGGAAATTGCCAGGGCGTACAAAATATCAGCACCTTTTTCTGCAGGTGACCAAAAACTACCAAAGGCCTCCAAAGCCATTTTTGTATGTAATAGGGAACCAGGATTTACGGCTATCACATTTAAATCTTTTTCGTTTTCTGCCAATTGAAAACTCCACATAATTAACGCCAGCTTACTTTGTGCATAAGTATCTGGTTCAGATGCTTTTCTTCTTCCCATTAATACTTCAAGATCAACGGGAGCCTGAGCAGCAGATGCCAGATTAATTACCCGTGCATCATTTCCGTATCTAAGTAGGGTCAATAATTCCTTTGTCAATAGATACGAGGCCAGATAGTTTACGACAAAGCGCGTATCTAATTCATCTTCATTTTGAGGAACAGAACTATTATATACCCCAGCATTATTAATCAGGATGTCCAATGATTCCAGGTCATTTTTCACCTCATCACTCATGCTTTTTACCGCAGATAAGTCAGAGAAATCAGCAACAAAACCTGATACATTTTCATTTCCTGAGTCAAATTTGGCTTCCTCAATTGCCTTGGTTAATTTCTCTTGGTTTCTGCCATGCAGATATATTTGGTGGCCATCTTTAGCAAGTTTTATTGCCACTAATTTTCCTATACCATCTGTGCTTCCAGTGACTAGTATTTTTTTCATAATTGAATTTCTTTTTCTGTTTGGTGGATTTGATTCAAAACTTTATTCGCAATTTTTTGGAGTGTTGCTTCCATAGGCATGGAGTTAAACCTAAGATTGATCGCTACATGGTTGACTCCAATTTCTTCCAATTGTTGAAAATAATCCAGCAAATACTTTGGCCCAATTCTGAAACCCAGTGGTATGGCCTGAGGTTTGGCGTCATCATTTTCTTCCAGAATTACATACAAAGGTTGCATAAATGGTTTATCGTATTCAAAGTCTCTGGAAATCAATTCCCGCCATTGAAGGATGTTGTTATATTGTTGATATAAATTTCTGGGATAATTCATCCATCCGTCTGCATTTTTGGCATTCCATTCCAGTGTTTGTCTGCTACTCCCTGTGATCAATAAAGGAATTTTATTACCATAAGGTTTTGGCAACATATCCATATTGCCATTCAGGTTGCCATAATTTGTATTTCCACCGATGGGAAAATTTCCCTGTATATTTCGGATATAGTCAAATGCATCACGAAATAATTCCTCACGTTTTTCAAATTCGATGCCCATAGCCGGATATTCGTCAGGTCTGTCTCCTGAGGCCACCCCCAAAATCATTCTACCCTCAGAAAGTTGATCTATGCTGGTAGCTGATTTAGCTATATGAAGTGGATGATGAAGGGGTAAAGCAATACTGGAAATGCCCAAAGCAATCTCAGAAGTATGAGCTGAAAGAAACCCGAGGTAAGTAAAAGGATCAAACATTTGCCCAGCATCTCCAAAGGAAGGAACATTAAAAGGGATATCCCGAACCCAAAGAGCTTTAAACCCAAGTTCTTCCACAAGTTTGACTTTTTCCAGGTGATCTTTCATTCCTGGGATGGGCCCACTTTCATAATTTTCAATAGGGATGACAATGCCCACACTGAGCTTTCCCGGCCTGAAAACGCGATTAAATCCCTTATTTATTTTTTTAAAATCTTTCATCTTTATAGAGGGGAAATAAATAGGCTTCTCAAATTAGAAGAAGCCTATTTTACCATGAAAATTCAAAAGTTTAAACCCAGTTTATTTTAGCTTAAATCATTTAATGAGGACTTACCTAACAGGCCATTTCTGAATTCAATAAATATGATTTTCAAAGCTGAGAGAAGGATATAAGTTTTTAAGAAATAGGTAGTCACTACTAAAATTGTATGACAGTCTTACCAATGGTTTTTCCTGATTCCTGCATCTCATGGGCTTTTTTGAGGTTGTCTGCTGATAATCCTTTCAGGGTAGTTGTCAGGGTAGACTTTAATGTTCCTTCTTCCAGCAATTGCGCTACATGATTTAAAATCTTGTGTTGCTGGTCAATATCTTCTGTATGGTACATAGATCGGGTATACATCAATTCCCAGCTAAAGGAAACACTTTTACTTTTAAGAATATCCAGGTTTAGTGGTTTACTACTGGCAGTAATTGAAACAATATGGCCCTGGGGTTTTATAATTTCAGCAATGCTATCCCAATATCCTTCTAAATCTACAAAGTCCAGGATATAATCTACCTGCGGATAGCCAATTCGCTCCAATTCTGATTGCAGGTTTTCTCTATGGTTGATTACATGGTCAGCTCCCATTTCCAAACACCAATCGATTGTTTCCTGGCGGGAGGCGGTTGCTATCACGGTAAGTTTAGCCAATTTTTTAGCTAACTGAATGCCTATAGATCCTACACCACCGGCACCTGCAAGTATAAGTACTGATTTCCCTTTATCCTTTTCAGGATCAATCTTTATCCGGTCAAAGAGAGATTCATAAGCAGTCAGTCCGGTAAGTGGTATGGCTGCTGCTTCCGCATCAGTTAAATTTTTTGGCTTAAAGCCCACAATGCGTTCATCTACCAACTGAAACTCTGCATTGCTGCCACTTCTGGTGATATCCCCAGCATAGTAAATCTCGTCCCCAACTTTGAATCGGGATGTTTTTTCCCCTACAGCCTCTACTGTTCCCACTGCATCCCAACCTATAATTTTAGGAACTTCTAAAGTTTGATCTTTAGCCGAATTCAGTCTTATTTTATAATCGACCGGGTTAACTGAAATTGCAGAAATCTTTATTAGCAGATCATAACCATCTGGGGTTGGTTTCTCTGTTTCAAATTCAATGAAACTGTTTGCTTCATTAATTGGTAATGATTGTTTAAACCCTATTGCTTTCATTATTATTAATTGCTTTGTTAAATTACTTGTTTGATTATTATGTCAAAGATCGGTGTCAAACTTTAATATTCAGTTGTATCACTTTCGGTTTTTATGGTATGCAAACAGGATTGTGGTCTGTGATCATAAAATTTGGAATAAAATATTGGCATTTTTTAGGGAAATTATCCTATAATTGTCATCTAAAACCAATATTCTTACAATGATTACAGAGGAAGCCCAAAAAATTTTCGAGATTCATGTAGAAGAGATAACTGAGTGGAAAAAAAGACCCCATAAGCACAATTTCTTTGAGATCGTTTATGTGGATGAGGGAAGAGGGCATCAGTGCATTAACCAGCATGAATTTGATTATGAAGCAGGAAATATTTTTTTACTCCCCCCACTGGATTGCCATTCATTTAAAATTAAGGAGTTCTCCAGATTTTATTTTATTCGATTTACCGATCATTACTTTTTGAATAACCATAAGCTTGCAGACTACAAGGAATGGTTTGATCGAATGGCCTACATACTGGCGAATTACAATAAGGTCCCAGGAGATATAATCAGTTCAGATCGGGAAAGGTCATATATTATACAAACTATTAAGTCTATTTATCAGGAATATCTTCATGGGGATTCTTATTCAGATGCTATTATAACAGGAGCAATAGCCAGTATTCTGAATATTTTAGCCAGAAGTATTGAAAAAAGATATGTTGATCAGGGGAATGAATCAGAAAGAAGATTTGGAGAGGTTTTACGCTTCATCAATACACATATTAGTAATACTGATAATCTCAGAATCCCTGTGCTTTCAGAGAAATTTGGGATTTCCCCTACTTATTTTTCAGAATATTTTAAAAAGCAGGCCGGGATGAATTTGAATGAATATATTACAAAATCGAAGTTAAAACTGGTGGAAACAAAAGTGCTACATACCGATCTGACTTTAAAGGAAATTGCCTTTGAATTAAATTTCACTGATAGTAGCCATCTGGCCCGGACCTTCAAAAATTCTTATGGCATGACTATTAAAGAATTTAAGGATAGCGGACAAAGGTGTTGCTCCTGATTTTGTTGAATTTTATTTTATTCCCTGGTTCTTACCCATAAATGTTTCAAAAGCAATAAGGGACATTTATTATTTCTGGTGAAGAACATTCTTTTAGTAGCTGAACCGGACCTGAAAGCAAAGTGTCTCCCCAAGGTTTTACATCTGAAATAAATTTTTGTAAAGGAAGACTTCCGCTATACAAAGAAAGCCGGAAGTAAAATACTATCCGGCTTAATAGAGTGCGATTATCTCGATTGCATTATCAAGCGCCAACTTTATCATGCAAATTGAGAATTCATTTTTGAAAATCAGTACTGATTACAAAAACAGTTAAAAATATAAAATTGCCGTTATTATGGCAAATTTTAAATCAGGTGACTTTACAAATATCCTGTAATATTGTTCTATTTTTATTCCCCTGTAATTTAGCAAAAGCAATTAATCTATAGGTATCTTCCAAGCCTTACAAGAGATGTTATAGCAATTTTTTCTATTTACCATTTCATTCTTTCCCTAAGGGAAGTAATATGGGCAATATGATGTTTTCCGTGCCAGGCATATAATCCAAGGTTATAGTCCAGGCTAACAGTGCCATTTTCCGGATGATAGAACCTTTTTTTGAAATCATCTTCTTGTAGAGAACGCAGTAAAATAACCCACCTTTGATGTAGACATTCCAGTAATTTAAGGGAAGTTTCTAATGGGGTTTCCTTATAGTCACAAAGCGTAGCCCAGGCCGCTTCATTGTATGCTTTAATTTGAGGGCAGTCTTCCGTAAGTGCAAGCTTAAACCTTGCGAAACTATTGAGATGGCTATCAGGCAGGTGATGCACCACCTGACGTACACTCCAGCCTCCAATCCGATAGGGAGTATCCAGTTGTTTTTCAGATAATCCGGCTACGGCTTCATATAATTTTTTTGGAGTGTCTTCAATTTCAGCAATCAGTGCTTTCCTTTCCTGATCATTATATCCACCTGGATATTGATATTGTCCTATTGGGTATTTTTGATTTTCCATGAGTATAGGGATTTTTTACAAGAATACAGGATTTTTGGCTTCATGTAAAACGAAAAGTTTTCATCACCATCATGAGATAATTTCATGACAAAAAATGGATGATAATTTAAATCCCGTTGTTATTTTGGCAATTGTGAAGATTAACCAGATTTAGTTTTCCGGGAAAATCCAAATAAAAATTTATGGAAATCAGGCATTTAAAACTCATAAAAGCGGTGGTAGAAGAAGGAGGCATTACCAATGCTACGGAAAAATTACACTTAACCCAAAGTGCAATTAGCCATCAATTGAAAGAGGCGGAATCACAGCTGGGAACACCAATTTTCTATAGAATTAATAAAAAACTTGTATTGACACCGGCAGGAGAAAAAATGCTGGAAGCATCCAGGGTTATTTTAAGTGAATTAAAAAAGGCAAAATCTGAAGTGAAAGCCCTTACCAGCGGAGAAAAAGGAAGCCTTTCGGTGAGTACTGAATGCTATACCTGCTACCATTGGTTACCACCTTTGCTAAAGCGGTTTAATCATGACTTTCCCAGTATCGAGGTGAAAGTGATGTTTGAATTTACGCATCATCCAATGGAAAATCTGTTGAATGGAAAATTGGATTTGGCCATTACCAGTGATAAAGTAGAAAATGACAAAATTGAATATATCGATCTTTTTTGTGATGAATTGATGGCTGTTGTTGGGGAAAATCATCCCTGGACAGATCTGGATTATGTAACCGCAGAAGATTTTTGTGATGTCAATCTTATTATCCACTCTTTGCCTCTGGAAAGCGTAACAGTTTATCAAAAAGTGCTTTCTGTCAACAACATCACTCCTGAGAAGATTACCATCATTCCTTTGACAGAAGCAACTATTGAGATGATAAAGGCAGAAATGGGAATTGCCGTACTGGCCAAATGGGCCATTAAATCCTATTTAGCCCAAAATAGTGTACAGGCCATTAAAGTTTCTCCTGAAGGTCTTCATCGGAAATGGTATGTGGCGCGGTTAAAAGACCGTACTTTTCCCTCCTATTTCGATTGTTTTATAAGTTTTCTTCGGCAGGAAATTCAGTTTTAGTCCTAAAATCCATTTTTGGGGATAAAATTCCCCAGTTAATCCACACTTTGCCCGGGGACTTAATTCCTTCTTTTTTGTTAAACCATTGTAAACCAGCTCATTAATATAATTTTATTTTTTGGTATTAAATTTTTACCGTAAGGAATCATCTGACCTTGATTAATGATCAAATAAACCAAAATAGGTAATTTCCCGGTTGGAATTTAATTGCCAACCGGGAATTGCTTAAAACATACCTCTAACCAAAAAACTTTTTAGCTATGAAAAAACACATGCTTTTATTTTTCGGGCTTATTGCATTAATTAATATTTTCCATTTTGCTTTTCAGAAATCTGAAAAAGAAGTACTTGTAACAGATGAAAATGGACAACTCATCAAACTGGATTCTATTGAAAATCAAAAACCAGCCATAAAACTATTTACAAAAACATTGCTTTCGTCCCGATAAAATAAATAAGGCTTAGCTTTAATTTCCTACTTCTTTTTCAACTGAGAACTTATAAACCGTAGAAGATTCATATTTTTCTCCAGGTTTTAAAACAGTAGATGGAAAATCTGGGTGATTGGGAGAATCAGGAAAATGTTGTGTTTCCAGACATAAGGCAAATCTTTGGTTATAGACCTTGTCCATTTTTCCGGTAATTTTTCCATCGAGAAAATTTCCAGTATAAAATTGTACAGCAGGCTCTGTGGTGAAAAGCTGCATTACCCTTCCACTGGTCGGCTCCTTTAATTCACCCAAAATTTCCAGGTCATTAGGAGTCTGACGATTGAAAACCCAGCAATGATCATAACCGCCTCCAAGTTTAATTTGCTCATTACTGGCATTAATTTCCTCACCAATTTTTTGAAAGTCTTTGAAATTGAATGGAGTTCCTTCCACATTTCTTAACTCTCCGGTTGGGATAAGTCCTTCATCTACTGGTAAATAATGATCTGCTTTCAGCATAAGGGAGTGATCAAGAATATCTCTTTTTACATCTCCTGTTAAGTTAAAATAGGTGTGATTTGTGAGATTAACATGAGTGGTTTTATCTGTGGTAGCTATATAATCAATGGCAATCGCATTTTCATTGTCAATGGTGTAAATAACTTCCACATTAAGATTTCCAGGGTATCCTTCTTCCATGTCTTTACTCAGGTATTTCATTTTCAAGGCTACCGAATTTTCCTTTTTTTCAATTTCGGTTTCCCATATCACCTTGTCAAAACCTACTAATCCTCCATGTAAATGATTTTTCCCATTGTTCACAGCCAATGGATATTCCTTACCATCCAGCATGAATTTTCCATTGGCAATTCTGTTTCCATATCGCCCGACAATAGCCCCAAAGTAGGGTGAGCTTTTCAGATAGCCTTCAAGGTTGTCATAACCTAAAACAACGTCTTCCATTTTCCCATCTTTATCCGGAACTAAAACAGAAGTGATAATTCCACCATAATTGGTAATTTTCACTTCCATATTGTCCTGGTTTTTAATGGTAAATAAGGTGGCTGTATCCCCAGATGGAAGTGTTCCGAAAAAGGAGGTATTTACAGTGAGATTACTCTTAATTTCTTCGGGTACCTCCACAGTTTTATCTTCTTCTTGTTTTGGCTGGCAAGAAAAAAAGCCTAAAGAAAGGAGGTAGAATAAGGTACAAAAAATCGTTTGTTTCATTTGTTTAATTATTAGGACGTTAGATTTTTGAAATCTGTAAAATGCTCTAATTTAATGATTTGAGAAAGAATATACTTTTCAAACCATTAATTTTTTTGAGAGGGGAAGTAAAATTAGAAATAAATCAATATTTCTATTAAATGCGCAAAAAATATCCTTTTCCATGAATTTCAGCAATTGCTTTATATTTCAAGTTAAAAGGGAAGTTTCCAGGAGTTACCAAAAGCATTAATTGTATCGAATTTCCAAAAAGCTGCCTGTTACACTTACATTTTCGCCTTCATTCTCGCTGCGAATGGCCAGACCGATTTTTATTTCTTTATTTTTTGGAAATGAATTAATCAGGTTTTCAGAAAATCTATTTTGCACAGTGATGCTGTTTTTATCGGTGATAATGTTTGAGTTTTTCACAAACTTTCCCTCTGTATGATTGTAAAGCGCTACTTCACAGGCATTCATAATTTTGTTTGTTCTAATTACAGTATGAAACACGATCTCTTTGGCATTCTGATGTCTTTTGGAATCGAAAACAGTGTTATATCCAGGGCCTTCCAGTATCTCCCAATTATCAGAATTAGAAGTGTACAAATCATTCATCCACAGGGTTTTAACTTGGGGGTTTGGAGGTTTTACCGGTGCAAGTTGTGGCGGTAATTCATAAACCGGCTCACAGGAATTAAATAAAAAAAATGAACCTGCCAAAGCACAAAGGAATAAAAGTATTTTCATGTTGGTGGCGTAATTTAAATAATCAAAAAAATAGGGTATTTAAGAATGTCCTGAGTAGGTAAAAAACTTGCTGGCTATAAAAATAACTGGAAGTGAGACTGGTTGTTATGATTGGCTAATTTATCTACAATATTTTAGAGAAATTGATTCCAAAATTGTGACACCGCACATTAAATTTCTAGTCCTCAAACTCAATTTGAACTGCCTTACCAATAGGCAAAAGTTTCCCGGCAATTTCTACATTTTCATTGTTGTAAGACCTGATGTGGTTTTTATTGATAATGTAGGATTTATGAATTCTCAAAAAATGCGCGGGCAGATTTTTTAAGGCCTCTTTCAAGCTGGTATAGGCAATCAGTTTTTGATCACCTGTCAGTTGATAAGTCACATAATTACCCAGTCCTTCAAGGTACTGTATCTCATCTGTTGAGATCCTGAAAATCCTTTTATCCGCCTTAATGTCAATTATCTGATCTGGTTTTTTCAGGTTCTGGTTTAATTCCCTTTCCTGATGAAACAACTCCAGAATTTTTGCAGCTCCTACAAAAATTACGGTAGAATTCACCAAAATAATAGCTCTCAAAATACCATTCAGGTCGAACAAAGGGCTGTGGGGAAGTTGAAGTATGGTTTCATAAAAAAAGTAAATGAATACCCTTTGCAGAACTCCGGAAATTAACAATAGCAATAAATACTGCCAGCCAAAAGAAATGTATTTTTTTGGAAGTAAATTCTTGGGAAGAAGTACATAAATGGTGATATAAACTGCTCCAATCCGGATTGGCAGGAGGATAAATTCGAGAAAATACGATTGGAAATAATTGTTTTCATTTGCCCAGATAAATCCAAACAATAGAAAGTAACTTACCCAAAACAACACATGAGTCAGTATTCTGGAGCCAAATAAATAGTAGCTTTTCATTTGGGATAAATTTGATTTCCAGTTGAGTTTAAATTTTCAGGTTTAATAACCCATTAGTCGAATCCAAAATTAAGAATTTTCACAAGTCATAAAATCCCGCTATTTGGTATAAATAAAGGGGTATTTCATATAAATCTCCAAATTCCCAGGAAGATTTCCTTTAAAATTGGATCAAAAAAACGTTTATGAAAAAAATAATCCTGATCAATTTTTCGATCCTTATGCTTTTGGTTTTCAATCCTATAAGTGCGCAGGATTTGGGCAGAAGAGCTTCCTGGCAGGCAAAGATTGCAGAACCTTCCTTTCCAACTCCCGGGGCACTGGTAAATAGTATAGAAAAAAACTCACCATTGCATAAAAATGGAATTCAATCCGGAGATATCATCCTGAAAGTTGATGATATTTTAGCTAATTCCTCTGAAAGCTGGTGGACCATTACTTATGGGTTAAGAGCCGGCAAGCCAGTAGAAATATTGGTAAAAAGAGGCATAACCACATTTTCGAAAACTATAATTTTCCCCGGAATGGCAAAAGAAAGCCATGAAAACATTGAAACAATTTATACCCAACTGACCAGTGATTATGGTATTACCCAGCGAGTAATTATCACAAAACCCAAAGGCCAAAGTGATAAACAACCAGCTATATTTTTTCTTTCCGGATTAAGTTGCTCCAGTATTGAGTTATATCCCGGAAGAAATTCAAACTGGGGAAAAGTAATCAATGATATTGTGGAAAAATCGGGTATGGTAGTGCTAAGGATAGAAAAACCCGGAGTTGGAGATAGTGATGGGGATTGCGCTTCTACAGATTTTCACACCGAAAAGGCCGGATATCATGCGGCCATAGCTCATTTAAAATCCCTGAATTTTGTGGATACAAACAGGATTATTGTGTATGGTTCGAGTATGGGAAGTGCCCTGGCCCCGTTATTTGCCAATGAATATGGATTGGCTGGTGTGATTTCTGATGGGACCTTTTTTAAAACCTGGTTTGAGCATATGCTGGAAATTGAACGGAGAATCAGACAAATGCAGGGAGATTCTGAGGCTGAAATCGTAGAAAAAATGAATACGGCTTTTATTCCTCTTTACTACGGGATGCTGATCGGGAAAAAATCTTATGAAGAAATTATACAGGAAAACCCGGCCATTGCCCAATATAATTACCACGGATTAAACCACATGTATGGAAGGCCTCTTTCCTATTATCAGCAATTACAGGATTTCAACCTGGCCGGGGAATGGGAAAAGTTGAAAGTGCCTGTAAAAATAATGAGGGGAACAAATGACTGGATTATGTCTTCTTTCGATAACCAGATGATTATGGAAGTTTTGGCCAGAAATGGAAACCAACAAGCCGAACTTTATGAGTTCCCGGGACTGGACCATTGGAATACCATACATGAAAAACCAGCAGATTCTTTCTTCGGAAACCCAGGTAAATGGGATCAGAATATCAGTGATATAATAGTGCAATGGGCGAAGGAATTGGCGAATAATCAGGTGAAATAAGTTTTTTAATTGAATACTTCTGAGCCATTTGCCCTGAAAATATTGTGGGCATTAGTACTTTGGGAAAGTAGTTTAAAACTATTTTCCCAATTTTATTTTTGAAGCTGGATGATTCACAGACAGGTATGGGACTGGAAAAATTAAATTCAACAATGCTTTCCTTATCCTCAGGAATAATTTTTAATTATTTTTGCCAAAATTTACTGAGGGATCCTTAGGCAACAGCAATACTAAATATTAAAAGCTTGAAAAAAAAAATTAGAAAGACACGGAAAGACATCAAGTATTATTTCCTTTTTCAGGGACTTAAAGGATTAATGTTTTTTACCAGAATATTTCCAAGGAAACTGGTTTTGTGGGTATGTGGAAAATTAGGCGGTTTGGCCTATTATCTGGTAAAAGACGCCAGAAAAAAAACGATTGCAAACCTGACCCTTGCACTTTCAAAAGAAAAGTCTGAAGCGGAAATTCTGGAGATCGCCAAAAAAGTATTTGTAAATCTGGGAAAAAATGGAGCCGATGTACTCAGAACCCAACATATTACGGACCTGGAACACTGGAAGGAATATGTAGAAACTGAAGGATGGGAACATTTTGAAAATGCCTTTAACAAAGGAAAAGGTGTGATATGTGTGACCTGCCATATGGGGGCTTTTGAAATGCTGGCTACAAATATGGTTCTGAGGGGATATCCCGCCAGTATTGTGGGAACAGAGTTGAGTAATAAAAGAATTGATGATTTTGTGGTGAATATGAGGACAAGCCGGGGAGTGGAATTTATTCACAGGGGAAAAGACACCATTAAACTGATCAAAACTCTGAAAAGAGGGGAAGTAGTTGGAATGTTGATAGACCAGGATACCAGAGTAAAAAGTACTTTTGCCGATTTTTTCGGAATTCCGGCTTATACACCTCTGGGTGCAGCCCTGATTGCCTTAAAAACCGGTGCAGCGGTAGTGCCATTTGCTATTAGAAGATTAGAAAATGATAAGCACCTTATTTCAGTAAAACCAGAAATCGAAATTGTGAAAAGTGGAGATTTAGATAAAGATATTGATAAATACACCCAGATTTTTAATGAAAATTTAGAGGCTTTCATTCGAAAGGATCTTACGCAATGGGTATGGATGCATGAAAGATGGAAAACACGTCCGCAAGATGTTGCCGAGAGGGAAAGGGAAATGCAGAATGAATAAAATCATCCAGATTTTTTAATCTTACACAAACTAATTAAATTGGATTCGGTTTCGATTACAATTCAATTATTTTTTGGCCTTTACATTAGTGAAATTATTTATGGCATCTAGAAAATTTGGTTCCAGGAAAGTGGAAATATCCACAGTTACCAAAATACCTTTTCCTAATATTCACTCTGCAATTTATGCTTTGGCTTTCATTGGACTTCTCCTCATTTCTCTGGTAGGAAACGCCCAGGATATCAAATGGGGAGCAAGAGCCGGGTTAAATTTCTCCAACCTTGATTTTGATTCTTTTGAGTTTCTTGATAAAGATGGAATTAAACTAAATGTAAGCAGTGATGGTGTTTATGTAGGGTATCATGTAGGTGTATTTAGCCAGATAGGTTTTACTAATATCCCTTTAATGTTCAATCCGGAAATATTATACTCTACCACTGGTGGAAAAATAAAAATTATGGAATCCATGAATGGTGCTGAAATCAATACGACTTCAGAAAATCAAATTTATGGCAGATTGGAAGTCCCTCTGATAGTTGCCTTAGATTTAAGCCCTTTTAGAGTTTCTGCTGGTCCTGTTCCCACCTTTTTTCTCTCAAATAATAAAACACTTACCAATTTGCTGGAAGATAGGGTAAACATAGACATTAGTGATAATTTTGATTCCCCTGTATTATCTTTTCAAATTGCTTTTGGTATGAATTTAGGGAAAAAATTTGCCATTGATTTGAAATATGAGGATAGTTTCAGTGGAGAAACAGGTGTGGGTCAGGGAGTGATTTTGGCTAAGCCAACGAGCCAGCAATTTATTTTTAGTCTGGGTTATTTTTTGAACCAAAACTAGCCCAATAAAAAAGTCTCCTGGATTATACCTTCCCGGAGACTTTTTTATTTCTGAAAATTCTCAGGTCATTTACCTGATGTTAAACTGGATTGGAATGGAAATTTGAGAGTTTACGACCCTTCCTTTTAATTTACCAGGAACCCATTTTGGATATAACTTTAATACTCTTATAGCCTCATCCTCACAGCCATATCCTACATTCGACATAGCCTGAACATTTTGTACTGTTCCATCTCGCATTACGGCAAATTGTAGAATTACCCTCCCGGAAATATTTCTTTCTATAGCCTCTTGTGGATAATTCAGGTTATCTCTCACAAAATTTCCAAAGGCTTTTAGGCCTCCCTGGGGTCTGGGTCTTTCCTCTACCGCAATATAAATTTTATCCATCAATTCCTTCTCTTCAGCCAATTTTCTTTGAACTTCCTCCATCACAGATTCTGAAGGGTTTTCCACTTGTAATCCTACCCCGGCACTGGCAGCTAGTCCGATGTTACCTAAGTTTGCCCCAGGAGCGGGTTCTTGAATCACCTCCTCTTCTACAGGCCTTTCCGGGATGTATTCTTTTGGTTCCTGTTGAGGTGTAGGCTGCGGTTTTGTATTTTGCACTTGAGAAGCCAATTGTTCCTGTGGTGTAGGGTTTTCCTGAGTGATGGAAAGCTCTTCCAACTCATCCCAGTTCTCGTCTTCAAATTCTGTTTCCAGATTGTTGGATGTTCCTCCAAAATCATCATTAGCCGGCAATTCATTTTGTCTGCTCAATAAAACTTTACAAACATCTATTCGGTCTTTGATATATTCGTTATCAGGCTGTTTTTCAGCCGCCATCACGAATTTTGTAAGGGCTTCAACGAAATTACCATCCTTATACAATTGTTCGGCTTCTTCTTTTAAATCCTCAAAATCAGAAGTTTTGGATTCTGAATTGAAAATATTGCCCAACCCGGCTAACAGCCCGAAAGATGATTTTTTACTGAAAGCAAAAAATTGTAGGGAAATAAAAAGAATTAGCAGAATAAGGAATAAGGCTCTCTTCTTTGTGGATTGAAAGAAGCTTTCATTTGCCACAACTTCATCCCCGACATTTTCTTTGGAGTCCTTATTTGCTTTTCCGTTTAATACAGTTCCATTTTTAGTATTCTTCTTGTCATCTACAAAAAAATTATGATCATTATGGTTTAAATCTTCTGGTTTTGCCAAAGTTTCCTTATCCTCTTCATCATTTTGTAAGGTTAATGATTCCAGGCTTTCGAATCCATTAAATTCATTTTGTAGTTCGGATTCTAAGGAATCCAGCTCTTTTTTGTCCTGTTCTTCTCTTTCTTTCTCTTGTTGCTCAATCTCCTTTAAAGTATCATCAAGGGAAATTTCCTTGTCATTTCCTTCATTGTCCTCAGCTCCTCCTATTTCCTGCTCCAGTCTTTTCAATTCCATTAATAAAGGATCTTCTTCCTCGTTTTCCTCCTCCGATTTCATTTTAATTCCATCTTCAAGGGAATCACTTTCCATATCAACCCCTTCAATTCCTGAAAGAAGAGAATCTTCCAGTTTCTGAAGTTCCGACAATTTATCCAGTTCTTCCTTTTCCCTGGCTAATCGTTCTTTTTCCAGTCTTTCCTCTTCCTCTTTTCTTTCTTTTTCTAACCGGGCTTCTTCTTCTTTCCTTATCCTTTCTTCCTCTTCTTTTTGTTCTCGTTCTAAGCGTTCAAGTTCTGCCTGCTTTTCTTTTTCCAGTCTTTCCAGCTCGGCCAAACGTTCCAATTCAAGTCTTTCTTTTTCCTGTCTTTCCCGCTCCAAACGTTCTTCTTCCTCCTTCCTTTCTTGCTCCAACCGGGCTTCTTCTTCCTTTCTACGCCTTTCCTCTTCTTCTCTTTGTTCCTGCTCTATCCTTTCCAACTCTGCCTGGCGTTCTTTTTCCAGTCTTTCCAGTTCGGCCAGCCTTTCTAATTCAAGCCTTTCCTTTTCCTGTCTTTCCTTTTCAAGCCTTTCTTTTTCTTCTTTTTCCTTTTTCAGTCTCTCCAGTTCAGCCTTTCTTTCTTTTTCTAATCGGATCTTTTCCTCCTTTTCTTTTTCCAGCCGAAGCTTTTCCATTTCGGCATAAATAATCCTGCATTCTGTGACCCGGAATTTTATAGCAGTATTGGAGGGTTCAAGGCTATTCAACTTATGGAATAGCGGAAAGGCATCTTTAAATCTTCCTAACTTAAAATATTCTTCACCATAATTTTTTAAGCCGGAAGTATCAAATGATCCATCAGGTTTAAGGAAATCCTTTAATGTTTTTATCTTAATTTTTTCAGCTACTTCCCCCGACTTTGAAAGGGAAAGTTTTCCCCAAAGAGATTTTTTCTGCTTTAGTTTCAGCACTTCAAGTGCCGCATCTATATTATTAATATAGTTGGTATAGAGTTTTTCGAAATGGTCGGAAGTAGTTCTTGAAAGAAGGGTATTAAAAGTTGTTCGTTTATTTTTATACCTGTTTTCAATTTCCTCAAGTGAAGTTTCAGTGTCTGCATCAAAAAAAGACAATGCTTCTAAATGATCCATAAGTAATGGGTTTTTTGGTAAAAAAATCGTCCTAATTTTAGTTTATTGTGTGGTATGTATGGTTTAATCTAAAGCAGGTATTGAAAAAGCTAATGCAATGTAGTAAAAGGCTGGTTGAGTTAAATATTCTGTTTAAATAATTTAACAAATATTCAGAGTTAGGCAAGAATTGGATCGATTTTCATCAAATTTTGCTTATTAGCTTAGGCGCAAAGAAAAAGCCAAAAACTTAAATTAATGTAATATTCTTTGATTTTTTTTCACTTTTATGAGAAAAAATTTTAAATCGGAGCAATTTCTTTCTTTAAAAAGGTTACATCACTGAGAAGAAATTAACACTTTTTTCGAAGTGATTTGTAAGAAATTCGAAAGATTTTGTACTTATTGTTATTGTGGATTTTATGTATTAACTATTCAAAAATAGATATGAAAAAGGGATATACCGATATCGTAGTTTTACTGGACAGATCAGGATCAATGTCTTCAATAAAAGAGGACATGATGGGTGGGTTCAATACCTTCTTAAAAGAGCAAAAGAAACTGGATGGAGAATGTACCATTTCTTTATACAGCTTCGATGAAAATAACGGGCGACTAAGTTATGATACCATTTATAGGGAAGTACCTATAAAAAAGGCTGGTAATCTTAATGACGAAAATTTTGTACCAAGAGGCATGACACCATTACTGGATGCTATGGGAAAATTAATCAATGAAACTGGCAACAGGTACAGGGGTATGAATTCCGAGGACCGACCCGAAAGAATTGTGTTGGTCATCATTACCGATGGGCTTGAAAATGCGAGCAGGGAATTTAAAAAAGAGCAAATTAATAAAATGGTCCAGCACCAGGAGGATAAATATTCCTGGAACTTTATTTATCTAGGAGCCAATCAGGATGCAATTGCTGAAGGGCAATCTATGGGATTTAGTGCTAAAATGGCCATGACATATGAGGTTTCCAAAACAAGAATGATGTATTCCAGCCTGTCTAAAAACATAGCCAATTTCAGAAAAAGTGCAGCTCCTTCCAAGGAATCTCTAGCATTTACAGAAGAGCAGAGGAAAGAGTCAGGAAAGAAAAGTTAGCCTTTTTTCCCTCAGAAAACTGACCTTTAAGCACTACTTTCCTGGTAGTGCTTTTTTATTGGATTAAAAGAGCCATTGGCTTTAATTCTACAAAAAACCATGAATTATAGCCAAATAAGGATGATTTGATACGGATATAACAGTATTTGATACGGCCAGACCAGCCCAATTTAGGAATTCAGACTATCTTCAAGCTTTCTAAAATTACTAACAAGCTATCAGATAAAGTATGAAGCGTATTCGGTACAAACTACTTTCCCTTATCGGATGTTGTGTTTTCCTTTTTCAGTTTATTTCGTGCCAGGAAGACAAAATTAGTTTTAATAAAGAAATCCGGCCTATTTTAAATAAAAACTGTATTAGTTGCCATGGAGGTGTAAAACAATCAGGCGGGTTTGGAATGGTGTTCCGGGAAAATGCCCTGAAAGAAACGGAATCCGGAGTAATGGCCATTGTGCCGGGAGAACCCAATAAAAGTGAGATCATTAAACGTATAAGGCATCATGATCCTGAATTGAGAATGCCTTTGGAAGCTGAACCACTGAAAGAAGAAGAAATTGAACTTATCGAAAAATGGATAGCACAAGGTGCAGAATGGGAGGAGCACTGGGCTTTCATTCCACCCAAATCTATACAGCCTCCTGCAATCGATTCTCCCTGGGTTAAAAATGAGATTGATCAGTTTGTTATGAAGAAACTGGTAGATAATCAAATTACCCCATCTAAAGTTGCTGATCCATATACGCTAATCAGAAGACTTAGCCTGGATATAACTGGTCTTCCTCCCACTCAGGATCAGGTTAATCGCTTTTTAGCAGATTCTACCTACCAAAATTATGAAAGATTAGCTGATGAGATGTTAAACTCTCCAAAGTATGGGGAGCATTGGGCAAGCATGTGGCTGGATCTGGCCAGATATGCAGATTCCAGAGGATATGAGAAGGATTCTTACCGAAGTATCTGGCAGTACCGGGACTGGGTAGTAAAGGCTTTTAATAGTGATATGCCTTTCGATCAGTTTACCATTGAGCAATTGGCTGGGGATTTATTACCAAACCCCAGTATTGACCAGTTAATAGCCACTGGTTTTCATCGGAATTCTGTCAGTAATGATGAAGGGGGATCCGATAATGAAGAGTTCAGGGTGGCCTCAGTGATTGATCGTGTAAATACTACCTGGGAAGTTTGGCAGGGAATTACCATGGGTTGCGTCCAGTGTCACAGCCATCCTTACGATCCCATTAAACTGGAAGAATTTTATACCAGTTATGCTTTTTTCAATAACTCTACTGATGGAGACCTGCCTCATGACCTCCCTCAATTAAGAACTTTTGAAGGAGAAGACTCTACTGATTTGGAAGAAATCAAAAGCTGGATTGTAAAAAATGCTAATGAAGAAGAATCCAATAAATGGGAAAGAATCATTCGAACTAAAGAGCCTATGATTCGCCCACTACTCTTTTCTGATTTTGATAATGTGAGTTTTCAAAACAGAGGAGATCAGGATTTTATGGTTGTATTGGGTGGTGCTTTTATAAAGTTATCCGATGTAGATTTAAGTAAAACCGCTCAGGTTTATTTACAATATTATAGAAACGATAAGGAGCCAGCAGAAGTAGTTGTACGAAAAGATAGTGTAAATGGGGAAAAAATAGGAGAATTTGAATTAGGCTATGCCAGAGGTTGGGGAAATTTAACTTTATCGGGAACGGAAATTCTACAATCAAATGAGACAACGGATCTTTATTTGGTTTTTGAGGGAGAAAAAAATGAATATAAATGTACTGTAGATGGTATTTTACTCACTGAAAGTTTACCAGGGAAAAATTTAGAGGGTTATCAGCACATCCAGGCCATGGTAGATTCTCTACTAATTAAAAAGGGTGGGAAATCTACTGCAATAGTTTGTGAGAATCCTGAAAAGTTTCAGCGAAAAACCCATGTTTTTATGCGTGGAAACTGGATGGTGACCGGACAGGAGGTTACCCCTGCTGTACCGGGAATTTTTGACAGCATTCCAGCGAATAAAACAGCTAACCGATTAAGCTTTGCCCAATGGCTGGTGGATGGAAATAACCCCTTAACTTCCAGGGTAATTACCAACAGGTTTTGGAATAAAATTTTCGGAAAAGGAATTATTAGTTCTGTGGAAGATTTTGGAGCACAGGGAGAAGCACCCTCTCATCCCGAATTGCTGGACTGGCTGGCTTTAAAGTTTTCCGATGATTACCAATGGAGTGTAAAAAAGCTTGTTAAACTGATCGTAATGTCCAATACCTACCGGCAATCCTCTTCGGTATCTCCTGAGTTGTTGGAAAAAGATCCCAATAATGTTTTTCTGGCCAGAGCTCCTAGAGTAAGGCTATCAGCAGAGCAAGTGAGAGATCAGGCTTTAATGGCTTCAGGATTACTAAGTGATAAAATGTATGGCCCAAGTGTAATGCCTACGCAACCTGAAGGTGTATGGCAGGTAGTTTATAGTGGACTTTCCTGGAAAACTTCTGAAGGAGAAGACAAATACCGAAGAGGGTTGTACACTTATTTAAGAAGATCGAGCCCCTACCCTTCTTTTATCACTTTCGATGCCTCCAATAGGGAATTTTGCCTATCGAGAAGAATCCGAACAAACACACCACTTCAGGCATTGGTTACCCTGAATGATTCAGTTTATTTCGAAACGGCTCAGGTATTGGCCAAAGAAATGCAAAACACTTCCGCAGAATTAAAAGAACAGCTTGAACATGGTTATCAAAAATTATTGTTTAAACCATTAACTAAAGAGAAAAGTCAAATTTTAGAAACCTTATTCCATGAAACTTACCAGTATTATGAGGAAAATAATGAGGAAGCCAAAATTGTGACTGGAACAGATGATATCCAATTGGCAGCACTCATCATTGTAGCCAATTCTCTGATGAACCTGGATGAAGTGATTGTAAAAAGCTAACCAAAGCATAAAAAATAAACTATAGAAAATCAGGCCTTTGCGCCACTTAAAATATTAAACAAAAATGAAATTATTTGAAGAAGCCAAACAGAAACATCTACAACTCAATACCAGAAGATATTTTCTGAAACAAAGTATGGCAGGTTTGGGAGGCCTGGCTTTAAGTTCACTATTTGGTTCAGGAGACGTATTCGGCAAAACTAAAGTCAACACAGGATTTGATACTTTCCCCAATTTTGTCCCTAAAGCCAAACGGGTAATTTACCTGCATATGGCTGGTGGACCTTCTCAACTAGAGTTATTCGATTATAAGCCTAAGCTCAAAGAATTGCACGGAAAGGAATGTCCTCAATCACTTTTGGAGGGAAAAAGGTTTGCCTTCATTCAGGGAGTTCCCAAAATGTTGGGACCAATGGCCGAATTCCAGCAATTCGGACAATCCGGTACTTATGTCTCGGATAATTTGCCTTATCTGGCCAATATGGTAGATGATATGACTTTGTTGAAGGCAGTTCATACCGATGAATTCAATCATGCTCCGGCTCAATTATTATTACAAACCGGCAGTCCCAGAGTGGGTAGGCCAAGTATGGGTGCCTGGGTAACTTACGGATTGGGTTCGGAAAATGAAGATTTACCCGGTTTTATGGTTTTGGTTTCAGGAGGAAAAACACCAAGTGCTGGCAAAAATGCCTGGGGAAGTGGCTTTTTGCCTTCGGAATATCAGGGAGTGCAATGTAGAAGCAAAGGTGATCCCATTTTATATGTGTCAAATCCTAATGGCGTAAGCAGAGACATTAGAAGAAAGTCTTTGGATGCCATCAGTGCCATGAATGAGGAGCAATACAAGGAATTCGGTGACCCGGAGATACTCTCCAGAGTAGCCCAATATGAAATGGCTTTTAAAATGCAGGTTTCCGTACCCGATGCCATGGATATCTCCCAGGAACCTGAATATATCCATAAAATGTATGGTACCAAGCCAGGAGAATCAGCTTTTGCCAATAATTGTCTGTTGGCCAGAAGATTAGCAGAAAAAGGAGTTCGCTTTATTCAACTTTACGATTGGGGTTGGGATACGCACGGAACTGGAAAAGATGTTTCCCTAACCGATGGATTTAGAGACCGGTGCCGGGATGTGGACCAACCAATAGCCGCTTTATTAAAAGATTTAAAACAGAGGGGCCTATTAGATGAAACGCTCGTGGTTTGGGGAGGTGAATTTGGAAGAACGCCCATGCAGGAAAACAGGGGAGGCAAAGAATGGAAGTTTTACGGAAGGGACCACCATTCCGAAGCATTCACCATGTGGATGGCTGGTGGAGGGTTGAAGAAAGGGTTTTCTTTTGGAGAAACTGATGAAATTGGTTATTACGGTGTAAAGGATCGGGTACATGTACATGATTTGCAAGCTACAATGCTGCATTTATTAGGCATTGATCATGAAAAATTGACTTATCCTTTTCAGGGGAGAAATTTCCGACTGACAGATGTCCATGGGCATGTAGTAAAGAAAATTATTGCTTAAAACCATTATTTCAATTTGTTACAACAATGGAAGTGGTATCGGAAGAAAGTAATTCGGTAAAATGAAAATTTTCAATATGATAGGAATTTAAGATGGTGGTTTCTTTGTAGTTATTTGAAGGACCATCATCCTGAATTCTTTCCTTTTTTATGATTTCTGATTTAAAATAGTCGTTGGAGAAAACACTGGATTCTTCGTATTTTTCATCCAGTTTATAAGTGAGTTCTGCCACTTTCAATACACTTTCCAATACCTCGCTTTTATTAAAAACCAACAAAAACAACTTGTTTTCAGAATGGCTGGCTACAAAATATTCATAGACTAATAATAGGCAAAAGTCCTCCTGTTCTATATATCCATAATGATAGTAATCCAGTTCTCCGGTTGTATTCTGGTTAATTTTAAATGAGGAATCCTCTTTAATGTAAGCATCTAAAATCCTGGCATCAACTGGAACAAATTCCTGAGTAAAAAGCTCCATTTCAGAAAGCTTTATGGTGATGATATCTCCTGAAAATTGCTTTCCCTTACTTTTTATTTGAGTACATAAATCTTCCTGCTTAATATCCTGAGAGAACGAAAAATTAATCAAATAGAGAATAGAAATTAAATAACTGAATATCATTGTTTTACTTTTCTAATACGAATCCCAAAAGCTTCCTGCGGATTTTTTTGAGTGAGCAAATTTATTTCATCCTGAGAAAACCCATTTTCCACCAGAGCTTTTAGGAAAACTTTGGAAATGGCATCATAAGGACGGATAGCTTTACCCCGGGGAAAGGAATTGCCATCGTGTGAGATTAGCACATTAGCCAATAATCCCTCTGCTTTTAAATCCTTCAATAATTTAAGGTGATGATTCAATGTTTCTGAATCAGCTTTTACTCCATCCAGGGAAATCCAGGCACCTTTTTTTGCTGTTTCAATTATTACAGCAGAATTTTCCGTTTTATTGGCATGTACCCAAATCCAGGCAGAAGTATGGATTTGGTATTTTTCCAAAATGGCTAATTGCCTGGTCACTGCTTCAGGGTTATTTCCGGTGTGTACGGCCATGGTTAATCCGGTTGCCAAATGCGTTATGGCTCCTGCTTCGAATAATTTCAGATCAATTTCGGAAGGAGTTCCATCATCAAAGGCCAGTTTGATAAATCCGGGTTTTACTCCAGTACCCTCAATACCCTTTTCAAATTCATCAATCCAGATTTTGGCAATTTCTTCAGCTGACTTTTCGAAGGCAAATTGGGGAATATACTTGTCATTGGCAGCCCCATAAATCCCCGTATTGGTAATAATTTGCATGCCTGAGGAATCTGAGAGTACCTTTAAAAGTTTTACATTTCTGCCAAAATAAGCCGCTGTACAATCAAAAATAGATTTTACACCTAACCTATTCACTTCTTTAAGATAAGGAACCACCTGAGCAAATAATTTAGCTTCATCATAACTATCCGCTTTTTCTATAGCCGCCCCAAAGTTGGACATTACATGCTCATGAGGCAATGCAAAACCCAAATCCTCTACTGGAATTTGACCATTTACCGTATTAATCGATATTGGTTGGTCAGGTTCAGAGGTATTTTGGCAGGAAAAGAGGAAGAGGAAAATTAATGGGATTAGTTTCATATTTACAAAAAATAGCACGGTGGTTTAATTTATAGTGTCATTGGAAAATATTTAATATGTTTGTGATTATGAAACTTTACCTATTTTTATTAAATGGTCGCCAAAATAAAGTTCGAAAAAAAACAAAATATCGAAATTCTGTTAAACAGACTGCGAATTATTTCATCAATTGATGATAAATTTAATGTGAACTATAATCTCTTTGAATATGAAAAATTATTTTGGCAATTTCTAGTGATTTTAGACTTAGGTAACACGTTAAGTTCCGATTCGAAAAAAAAGATTCTGAATAAAACTTTTGAAATGATTGTGAAAAATCAAAATTTCGAAAAAACCTATTTTATTAATGAATTAAATCAACAAATAACGAAACATAATCTTAGAAAAATAAAATCCTTTTACATATTAACTTCAATTTCCATTACAAACCTTCCTTTTAGAAAACTTGAAGTTGCAAATAGTACAATCCGAATTCATGGAAAAAGTTTTCCTAATAAGTTTTTAAAATATAGAAATGAAGGTTTAAAAAAGTCTCATTTTTTAAGTGACAATAACTATTCAAAACTATCCATTCATGTTAGTTCAAAGAACCATGATGATGCATTTCAAAAAGCTAATTATGCTTTAGAAATTTTTCGTTCCTTTTTATGCTTACTCCTCAATTCCACAATAGAAATCAGAAAAGGAAATAATTCGTTAGATCCTATTAATAAAGTAATTCAAGGGAATGTAACCACAATTCATGAAGAAGATGGAAATTTAGCTCCAAATAGTACTTGCTGGTATTTTCCTGATTTTAAAGAAAGGAAAATATTAATTTTAGATAAGAAAAAGAAGCAAGAAATTAAAAAAAACATCAAATGGTTAATTTTTAATTTCCAAAATTGCAACCCAAAACATCAAGAAAAATTAGGCTTGGCCTTAAATTATTATGTAAACGCATTTGATGAAAAGAATAAATTTATTTGCTTTCTTAAATCTTGGACAGTACTTGAAATATTAACTAACACTGACAATAATGATATTTTAATGAATAGATGTATTTCAATGTTTAATGAAGATGTCAAGGCACATCATAAACAAATATTAGAATGTTTAAGATTATTTCGAAATGAATATGTTCATGAAGGAGATAAAGAATTAAATCCATTAGTAGCATGTTTTTATGCTCAAACATTTATTTATAAGCTGATCATTCATTTCAACCTAAAATATTCAGGGTTTTTCAAAAATATTCAAGAAGCTAATCTTTTTTTAGATAGTCATTCCTCTCATTTAAGGGAGCTTGAAACCAAGAAAAAGATTTTAGATCGGGTAATTAAAAAGAAAAAATTTAAGATGCCGTAGTCATTTTAATAAAAAAACCGACCACAATCAAGCTGTAGCCGGTTAATTAAGTTAATCATCCAAATTAGAGTCTTTTTCTAAATCTCAATTTTTGCACCCAATACTTCTAAAAATTCCCTAATAAAATTCGCATGTCCCGGCCAGGCAGGTGAGGTCACTAAATTGCCATCTACCACTGCTCCGTTAACCTCCACTTCCACATATTTTCCCCCTGCCAAAGTCACTTCCGGAGCAACCGCTGGATAACAGGTGAGTTTTCTGTCTTTCACCACATTGGCTGCGGTGAGAATCTGGATACCATGGCAAACCGCTGCCACCGGAATGTTATTTTTGAAGAAATGCTGCACCAATTCAATTACGCCATTATTAAGTCTCAAATATTCAGGCGCCCTTCCTCCGGCAATCACCAACCCTACATAATCATCATAATCTACATCAATAAAATTATAATTGAGTTGGAAAAGGTGACCTGGTTTTTCGGTATAGGTCTGGTCTCCTTCAAAATCGTGAATGGCTGTTTTGATAAATTCCCCTTTTTTCTTGTCGGGGCAAACTGCATGAACTTCATAGCCCACCATTTCCAGCATTTGGAAAGGAACCATGGTTTCATAATCCTCAGCAAAATCACCAGTTAAAAAAAGAATTTTCTTCATCTTCTGTTACTTTTTTGGTTAAATAAGTTTTCAAAATCAGGGGAAATGAAACGGAAAGCCTCATTTCCTGATCGTTAGTAAAAAATTTAATGTATGCTTTTCAGGTAGGTAAACAACAGGAGCAATTCTTAAAAACACAGGTATTTGCTCCATTGCTCAATAAAATCAGTTCTTGAACTTATATTGCCAGTAAGTTGCTCTATAAAATTAACTATTTCTTGCCAAATTACCTTTTTACAGTAGAAAATTTTCACTTGTTTTTAAGCTCATCTTGTGTTTTTTTCGGCATTCCGGCCACTACTATTTCATAAGAATGATCAATTAACGCCTTTATCAAAACATCACTTAAAGAACCATCCATATAAAGAGAATTCCAGTGTTTTTTACTTTGGTGCCAGCCTGGCTGAATTGCCGGGTATTTTTCCCGTAACTCAATGGCTTTTTCGGGTTCACATTTCAGGTTGATAAAATGAAATGGGGGTACGAGTTCCTGCCCCATTTTAAATTCCTCCACATTGGCCAGGGCAAACATTTTACCCATTACTTTCATCCAAACAGACTCTCCCTTAAAAGGATAATCTTCTGTAACCCCCTTTTTTGCCAGGCAGTAGCTACGGAAACTTTCAAATGTCATCTGCAAAGAAATTTTTGATTTTAATTTAACAAATTAGAAATAAAAAAAGCAATGATTCGAAAACCATTGCTCCAATTTTCTGATAACTGAATATGCTTAAGATGCTGATTTTTTGGAAACTAAATCGAAAGAAACATCGAACTCATCGTCAATGGCCTTATCTCCCCATTTTTCCAAACCAGAGTGAAACATCATATCCCAGTTGGTTCGGTCCAGCCTGAATTCAGCAGAAGTTTTGATATTACTTCCCTCCTCAGAAATTTTTACGGGAATAGAAATTTCCTTGGTGATCTTTTTGATCGTTAAAGTTCCATTTAAAGTATGGGTTGCGCCATTCTCCCCACCCTTGGTGGAGCTGGTAATTACAAACTCAGCAGTCGGACTAATTTCAACACCAAAAAAATCAGTAGATTTTAAATGACCGGTAAGTTTTTTCTGACTTTTAGGATTGTCTTTTAAATCTTCTACATAAATGGTTTTCAGGTTAATTGTAATATTTCCGGAAGTAACTAATCCATTTTCCATTTTAAATTCACCTGAGGCTATATCAATAGTACCATTGTGTTTTCCGGTGATTTTTGCCGCTTTCCAGTTTATTTTACTTCCCGATGCAAATTCATAAGTACCATCTGCAAAGGCTATTGCTTCTGTGGTGGATGCAGGAATATCTGGTTGGTTAAATGCCACCAACAAACTTGTTATTATCAGGGCAATTGAGGATTTGAAAAAATTAGATTGGGTCATTATGAATTATAGTTTTAGTTAAAAATTTCCTCTTTTGGGTATAAGGCACTGCAATCCGTTATAAGCAGAAAATTCCCAAAAATACAGCTAATTTACCTTCTGTGGTAAACAAATACTTTTGGGGAACAATTCACTAGTCTAAAAAGTGCGAAATAATTCAAAGGAATAAAAAAAGCCTTTTCAGGAAATCTGAAAAGGCTTTTCGAAATTGTATTTAAAACTTCCTTCAAATTACATCGCTGTTTTTGAAGCAGTTAAATCAAATTCTACATCAAACTCATCATTGATGGTTTTATCACCCCACTGCTCGAAACCTGAATGGAACATCATATCCCATTTTGTTCTGTCTAATTTAAATTTTGCTGAGGTTTTAATCGCATCACCTTCTTGAGAAATAGTTGCCGGAATAGCAACTTCTTTTTTAATCTCCTTAATAGTAAGCGTACCATTTAAAGTATGGGTAGCATCTGCTTCGGCACTTTTTTCAACAGAAGTAATTTCTAAAGTAGCTACCGGGCTTAATTCTACATTAAAGAAATCCGCAGACTTCAAGTGATTGGTTAATTTGGTTTGCATCTCTTCTTTTCCCTCCAAATCGATTACATAAATAGAATTTAAATCTAATTGGATTGTACCAGATGAGATACTTCCGTTAGAAACAGTGAAAGAACCTTCTGATAAATCCACAGTACCATTATGTTCTCCGGTAATTTTCGTTGCATGCCAATTTACCTTACTATTTTCAGTATCGAATGCATAAGTCCCATCTACAAGTGAAGAAGCATCCTTTTCTTCCACCATTTCAGCTGCTGCAGGGGCTTCCTCAGTGGTTTCTCCACTTTTTTTGCCACTACAGGCAATTACAAAAATTGAAATAAGGGCGACAAATGAGAATTTTAGTGCTTTAAACATGATTGCAATGATTAATAATTAAAGATTTAAAACTGTTAGTTGTACTAAAGGTAGAATGAAGATACAAGTTTAAGGGTTAATTCTATCTATTCAAATAATAAATGTATTAGTTCGGCAATAAATTCGAATACAATTGAGCCTTAAACACTTTTTTAAAGGTTAACTTTCCGACTTAACTAATTTTTAAGATACTTTGTTCAAAAAAATGATAACTCTACAGAATAGTTGGTGTCTTTTGAATAGGTAGCTTTTTTTCTAGTATACACCTGAATAACCGTAAACCTCTTTTTGAACAGAAGCTAATTTTTTACATCATAATTTAAAAATATAAAAATGAATTCTAACAAATTAACTAAAATCTTTTTTTGGGGTGTTGCCCTCATCTTAGCGCTTTCCTTTACTGGAGATAAAAGTTCAGTATGTTACAAGCAAAACTTTAAATCAAAAAAATCCCTTAATGACTTTGAATTTTCCCAGCCGGAAAAATGGTTGTTATCGGAAGGAAAAAAAGGATATGCACTCGAATTTACCGGAAAAAGTGAAGGTTATAAACCTCCTCACAGATCTCCTCATACGATTGGATTGATAAAAGAGAAAAAGTTCAAAAACTTCACACTTGATGTGGACTTAAGACAAACAGGTAAAGAATACGGTCACCGGGATATGTGCATATTTTTTGGATTTCAGGATCCTGCCCATTTCTATTATGTACATATAGCCACCAAAACTGATGATCATGCCAATAATATATTTATAGTTGATGGGGCGCCCAGAACAAAGATTTCTACCAAAACCAATGAAGGAAATGATTGGGGCAAAAATGAAGACTGGAATCATGTTCGGGTAGTGAGAGAAGTGGAATCGGGTAAAATCGAAATTTACTTTAAGGATATGGAAACCCCAATCATGACAGCCACCAATGCTAAATTTGGAGAAGGAGCAATTGGTTTTGGTTCTTTCGATGATTCAGGTATGATAGACAACATCCAGATTGTAAGTGATGGTTGTGTGGATACTGAGTCAAACTTTTTCCCAAACTAGGGAAAAAGTTTTTGTTTGATCGAAGTTTTCCTGTGTTATTTCAGATATCTCCCCCATAGTTTTCAATAAACCAGGGGAAATTTTTATATTGAATAGAAATTTTCCCTGGCTTCAAATGAAAAACCATGCACTACACCAATGAAGTAATCATAGAAGTACCCATCGAAAAAGTCATTTCCCTATTTGATAATCCCGACAATTTAAAAAAATGGCAGCCCGGTCTTCAAAGTTTTGAGCACATTAGCGGAGATTATGGCCAGCCAGGAGCAAAATCGAGGTTAAAATACATGATGGGAAAGCGGGAAATCGAGATGATTGAAACCATAATTACCCGAAATCTGCCACAGGAATTTACGGGAACTTACGAAACCAAAGGCGTTTTTAATAAAGTAAGCAATAAATTTATTCCTATTGAAGGTAATAAAACAAAATACATAGCAGAAAATGAATTTCAGTTCACCGGTTTAATGATGAAGCTATTTGGATTTTTCATGCCCGGAGCATTTAAAAAACAATCTCAGGAATACCTCGACTTGTTCAAAAATTTTGCAGAAAAAGAAGCTGCAAACAACTAAAATTTATTTTTCCTCATTTCTTTATTTACAGTATAAAATCTTATTGTATTAGAATTCGCACTGTTTTAAGTGGATTTTTCCTAAATTTAAAAAACAGTACAAGAGTAACCAATGGAAGCCAGTATAACTCAACCCGAAAATAAACAAGAGAATGTTTCACTGGGGAAATATCATATGCCCTGGTATATTTATTCAGCGGTGATTGCCACTACCTGTATTATCACTGGATTAATCTGGGATATTTCCTGGCACATAAGTATTGGCCGTGACGGACTTTTTTCTCCGCCCCATATCCTCATGTATATTGGAGGTATTTTGGCAGGGTTTGGTGGAGGTTATCTGATGATTAAAACTACATTTTTTGGCACTAAAGAAGAAAGAGCTGCTTCTGTCTGGTTTTGGGGTTTCCGATCTCCTCTAAGTGCCCTCTTTTTGGTTTGGGGAGCTTTGGCCATGATGACTTCCGCCCCTTTTGATGACTGGTGGCACAATGCCTACGGACTGGATGTGAAAATTTTAAGCCCGCCTCATGCTGTGTTGGCCCTTGGAATGGTAATGGTTCAACTTGGTGGGGTAATGCAATTGTTAACCTACCAGAACCGGCTACAATATTCGAAAAAAGACACTCCTGAAATGGAAGGTAAAATTCAGCTTTCCAGGATTTTGTATATTTACACAGTAGGCATGTTGCTGGCTATCCTGTTCATTTTGTCTTCGGAATATTTAAACCCAAATTATGCACATGCCTCTATTTATTACAAAATTGGCTGTGTAATTTTTCCCCTGATTTTGGTAGCAGCCTCTAAAGCTTCCAAATTAAAATGGCCAGCTACCACAGCAGCAGCATTTTATATGGGAATTAACATGTTCATGCTGTGGGTTTTACCATTATTCCCTGCCGAACCAAAACTAGGTCCAATCATTAACCAGATTACCCATTATGTACCTTACAAGTTTCCCCTTTTATTAATCGTTCCATGCTTTTTTATAGACTTATCCTTTCAAAAAATAAATAAACAAGCCGTAAATGACTGGTGGGCAGCTTTAATAATTGGTTTGGTTTTCTTTTTCAGTTTTTTAATCACACAATGGTTTTTTGCCGAATTTATGTTTACTCCTTACGCTGCTAATTGGTTTTTTGCTGGTGATGCTTTAGGATACAACTGGAATCCTGATTGGGAACACAGATATGCATTTTACCCCTGGCTGGAGGATAGCAACCTGACCCTGATCATTGGATTGGTTGTGGCTGCTACCTTATCCGTAATTTTTTCCCGTATCGGCTGCTGGTGGGGTAACTGGATGAGCAAAGTACAGCGATAATCAAAAAAATTCTTTCAATAATTCCACAGAAAAACATGCGGAAAATATTAATTTACCCAATATTATTGGCCATTTACTTTTTAAATGCTGCTCATATTGGAAGTCCTAACATCGTATTTGAGGGAAGTGCAGGAGAATATCCAGTTTTAGTCAGTATATTACCTCCTGAAGTGGTCCCAGGCACAGCTCAGGTTTCTGTCAGGGTAATGGATAAAGAAGCCAGGGAAGTATTTTTACAGGCTGTATATTACCGATATGGAGATGAGAAGGCTCCTTCAGCAGATCCAACCGAAAAAGTTCCTGGAGATGATGAATTATTTACAGGCCAGCTTTGGCTGATGAGTCATGGCTCAGCCAGTGTGAAAATTATTGTAGAAGGAAATAAGGGAACCGGATCTACAGTTATTCCCGTTCCAGCATTGGCTTCTGCCCAGTTAGAGATGGAATCCGAACTGGAAATTTTGCTAATCATTTTAGGGGCCATTTTATTTATTGGTGGTGCCACAATTGTTGGGGCCAGTGCAGGAGAAGGTATGCTAAAACCGGGAGAAAAACTCACTAGTAAAAAAAGGGTAAAATCAATTTTAATTGGGTGTTTGGCTGCCCTTTTATTGGGCGGAACTATTTATTTTGGGGCAGGTTGGTGGAATAGTGAGGAAAATAAATATCAGCGGTACATGTATCAGCCTGTTGGAATCAATACAGAAATCACAGCAATTGATCATAAAAACAAATTAACTATTCATCTTGATGATAAGGGACATTGGGATAGAAAAGCGGGTGATTTAGTACCTGACCATGGAAAACTCATGCATTTGTTTTTGATTAATCAGGATGAGGGAAAGTCCTTTGCCCATCTTCATCCGCTAAAAGTTGATTCGGTAACTTATGATGTAGTTCTTCCCGATTTACCAGCTGGGAATTATCACGCTTTTGCCGATATTGTTCATTTAAGTGGCTTAAGTGAAACGTTGGTTTCTGAATTCGAAATTCAGGGTGAACCACAAAATGCGGGAATAGGGCTGGTAACTGAAATGAAAGAAAATGAACTTCCCATTGATGCTGATGATACCTGGTATGAATATTCAAAACCAAAAGGGCAAGTCCAGATTTTAGATAATGGAATAAAAGTGAAGTGGGAAAATTCAATTGATAAAAAATTTAAGGTAGATCAGATCGAATCATTAAAATTTTCTTTTGAAAGGGAAAATGGAATGCCAGTGGTTTTAGAACCTTATTTGGGAATGCTCGGGCATTCTGTAGTATTTAAGCAGGATGCTTCTGTTTTTATCCATTTACATCCAATTGGGACCATTTCCATGGCTGCTCAGGAAGCTATAGCCGGAAAAGTAGGAGATGAAGTTTCTTTATGCCTTACACTTGATTCAACCAACTATGATGTGCGGTCCCTGGGATTATTGGATCAGAACCAGGTGACCACCATGCGGGATGATATCCTGAAACTGATGAATGAAAAAGGACTGAGCAATAAGGTTTCTTTTCCTTATGCATTCCCAAAAGCAGGGGATTATCGCATTTGGGTTCAGGTAAAAATAGATGGAGAAATTCTTACAGCAGGATTTGATGTTAAGGTAGAGGAAAAGGAAGCTGGCTAGTACAATAAGTAAAAAATTTTACCAAAGGAAAAAAGTAAGGCCATTTCAGTGGGTTTAATAATTTAGCTATAGAACTTTAATTTAAAATCAACATATTAAAAATTATGTCAATAAAATCAGCACAGGATTTAGACGGGATGAAAAAAGCTTCTGAGGTAGTGGGTGAAGCACTATCTAAAATGCGGGAGTTTGCCAAGCCTGGGGTTTCCACTCTGGAAATAGATGAATATGGTTATCAGATCCTGAATAGTTACGGAGCCAATCCGGCACCAAAAAAAGAATATAATTTCCCAGGATGGAATTGTATCAGTGTGAACAATGAGGCAGCCCATGGCATTCCCTCCAGCCATGTCATCCTGAAAGAAGGCGATTTGGTGAATATTGATGTCTCAGCTGAACTAAATGGTTTTTATGGAGATAATGGAGGCTCCTTTGTTATTGGGAAAGATATTAATAACTTAAATCCTCTGGTAGCTGCTTCCCAGGATATTTTATTGGCAGCCATTGGTAGAATAAAAGGAGGTGTGAAAATTTCTGCTATCGGTGGATTTATTGAAAAGGAAGCCAAAAAAAGGGGATTTACCACGATTAAAAACCTTACAGGACATGGAATTGGAAAAAAACTGCATGATTCCCCCAAAGAATTGCCCTGTTATAAAGACCGATTCAATCTGGAACGGTTCAGAAAAAACAGTGTAATAGCTCTTGAAACTTTTATTTCCACAAAATCGAGATATGTGAGGACAGCAAAGGATGGATGGACCTTATTTACAGAAGATGGCAGTTTTGTGGCTCAACATGAACATACGCTGGTGGTAACCGATAATAAACCAATTATCCTGACTCACAATAATGGAATTGCCTAAAGTTTTTAATTAATAAAATCCTGTAACAAATGAGCTTTCAATTCTTTTGGACCCTGAATTATTACAGGATTTTTTTTCTGATCAAGCCAGTGTCTCAATATTTTAAAATTTTCCTCTGAGATGGCAGTGCAGCCTGCAGTGCCTGTTTTTTCATTTTTCCAGATATGTAAAAAAATCAAACTACCCATTCCGGGGATGTTTTCCCTGTTATGATTGATTTCATAAAGCCATTTGTATTGATTGTCCTTCCTCCGCATGGTTTCAAATGATTTAAAATCAGTAGCTTTTACCTCAGTTGTATCAATCACCTGATTGTAGAAAAGCGAAGCCGGATCATCAATTCCCAAATCATTTTTAGTTAATGTCCTGTAATCCCAATGGACTTTTTCATCAGTTTCAGGCGCATATCCCATAAGCTGGCCTAAAGAAAAAATTCCAGCAGGAGATTTCCCATCTCCTTCCACTTTTTGTATGTAATTATGGTCAAATTGCCTGGTTTTGCCCTTCCCTATCCCAAATCCCTTTTTCCCGATTACTGCCTTGAAACGCCCAGCCTCAATCCAGCCATTTTCATGCTTTTCCAATAAAGTCATTGAGGCCTTAAAATTATTCCAACCCTCAGTTTCTACAAGGATGATTTGTTGAGTAAGTTCTTGGTTTTTAGGTAATAAGGCTTCTTCTTTCTGATTGGATTTCACTTGGGTACATGCCTGAATATTTAGGCATAATAATCCCAAAAGTAATATTTTCATGATATCGATCAAGGTTAATTTATTTCCGTTTTACTCTGCTTTGGGATAATGGGTTTTCAATTCTTCAAAACTCATACACCTTGGATTGTCGTAAAGCAATTTAACAGAATCCGGATCATTTGCTGTCCAGATGTATCTGGCCCAGTCCATAAACCAGACCCATTCAGGTTGTTTTTCCAAAATTTCAGCGGTGGGTAATTTTCCACATTCCCCAATTGCAATTAATTTACCTTCCCCAAGTTCAACCAGTTCATCATGGTGGGATTGGCGGTAATCATTATGATAAATATCCGCTGCCAGAATATCTACATAGTCAAGACCAGGGAAAAAATCTGCATAAGCATAAGCTTCATCATTTTCCAAATCCCGTGGCGCGTTTGGATTCCAAACCCAAATCAGGTTATTTAACTGATGATGATGCACGTATCGGTCATACATCATTTTCCAAAGTTTTTGATATCCCTCCTCTCCAGGACGATTGCCATACCAAAACCAAATTCCATTCATTTCGTGGTAGGGTCTCCACAAAACAGGTACTTTGGCATCTTTTAACTGCTTGAGATAACCTGCAATACTATCTACTTTTTGTTCCCACATTTGGTAATATTCAGTTCCCGGAGTAACAATTTGCTTCCATTCATCATCTGTCACCCTCCCTTTCACACTTTTCTGAAAACCCAGTGAATCATGATCAAAGGGCTTTACCTGATGGTACATCAAGGTAATTATACTTCCTTTTTGGTGTTGCCTAATAGCCTCCTCAACTACGTCTTGCCTTACATTCTTACTTCCAAAATCATAACCTAATAAATCTGAACCCCAAACTGCCGGCAATTTTCCCGTAAAATATTTTACAGAATCAGTCGATCGTAACAGCTCGTGACCATAATTGTGCTGGCCTGTAAGTATCTTTTCACCCTTTATCTGATATAAAAAAGACAATACCGATCTGGCCTCTTCCGAAAGATTGGGGTTCACTGGTTCATTTGCATGGGTTGTAGCTGCAGGTTTTTCCTTCGCACATGAAATTACCACAAGCAAAATAAAAACAATGAAGAAATGTTTGGGGAAAATTTTCATTTTCTAAAATAAGATGATTGGAATGTTGCACCGTAAAAATTAAACTATCCTATTATGGATCATACTTTAAAAGAGACAACCAGGTAGTCCAAAACCCTCATAAAATTCTTTAAAGGAATAAAAAAAACTAAAATATTTATTTAACTTCCCCAAACATTATTAACCTGGTTTAAATCTTTATTTTTCTAAAAATCAATAAGATACCATCTCATAAAATTTCATTAATTCCCTTAAAAATAATTATTATTCAGCATGAGATTATTTACCTTTTTTCTCTTTTTCATTTTTGCTTCATTTCAAATTACCGCTCAAACTGTGGAATTAAATCCTGAAAATCCGCACTATCTGAATTACAAGAATCAACCGGTAATTTTAATTACCTCAGCCGAACATTACGGAGCTGTGCTTAATCTGGATTTCGATTATGAAACTTACCTTAAAACCTTGGGAGATGAAGGCATGAACTATACCCGAATTTTTACCGGAGTATATGTGGAAGAACCCGGTGCTTTTAATATTAAAAACAATACCCTCGCCCCAAAACCAAACAGGGTCATTACCCCATGGAAAAGAAGTGGAACTCCGGGCTATGCCAATGGTGGGAATAAATTTGATTTGGACCAATGGGATGAGCAGTATTTCAACCGGCTAAAAGATTTTCTTAAAACTGCTGAAGCCAATAATGTGATTGTTGAAATCACTTTTTTTAGTTCAATTTATCGGGAATCAGGTTGGGAAATTTCTCCCCTTCATCCGGAAAATAATGTGAATGGAATTAACCACAAAGATTATAAAACTGTGCATACGCCTGATAATGGGAAAAAAGCTGATTATCAGCAGAAAATGGTGAGTAAAATTGTAAAGGAAGTAAATGAATTTGATAATATTTTCTTTGAAATTCAAAACGAACCCTGGTCCGATCAAAAAGCGACTGGTTATTATATCAATCCATTTGATAAAAAATCCGACCAGGACTGGAAAAGACGGGTAGATTTAGCCTCTGAAGCATCTTTGGAATGGCAAAAAAACATTGCTGCTGTAGTAAAAGAAACCGAATCCACCTTACCTAAAAAGCACATTATCGCTCAAAATTTCTGTAATTTTAAATATCCTCTAAAAGAAGTTGAGCCCAATATTTCCATAATAAATTTTCACTATGCCTGGCCTGATGCAGTAAATTGGAATTATGGATACAACAAAGTGTTGAGTTATGATGAATCAGGCTTTTCTGGTTCGGAAGATGATGTTTATAGAAAACAAGCCTGGAATTTTATCATGTCAGGCGGAGGTATTTTTAATAATCTGGATTATTCTTTTTTTGCGGGAAAGGAAGATGGTTCCATGGTAAATGAAGCCCCGGGAGGGGGAAGCAAAAATCTGCGGAAAGAGCTTAAAGTGCTTAAAGATTTTATAGGCAGTTTTGAATTTATTAGATTAAAACCTGATCATACTACTATTAAGTTTGCTCCGGGTGTCATTGCTAAAACTCTGTCGGAACCGGGAAAACAATATGCAATTTATCTGGAATTGGGGAATTCATGTGAACTTCAACTGGAGTTACCCAAGGGAAAATATTCCACAGACTGGGTAAATGTAACCTCAGGCGTAATCATAAAAAATGAAGTTCTTGAAAGTAGAGGAAAAGTAGTGAGGCTAAAAAGTCCGGAGTATGAAGGGGCAATTGCCTTAAGAATAAAAAAATAGGGTTAGGCACAAACCTAACCCCTTTATCTTTAGCTTTTTTCTTACCTAAAATTATAGCGATTCGAAATACATCAGCGTTTCCCTCAAAACCAATAAAGCATCTTCATCCCAGAAGGAAATATGGTTTTCAATGATTTCTTTGATGTTTTCTGAGATTAAAGCGGTGGAATCTTCTGATTCAACCTCAGGTTGAAACGCACCCACTTTAGTAAGCTCAGTATAAGTAACAAGTGAATTTACCTGAATTCTATGCTTTTGGAATATGCCATGCAAACGCTTTAGTGCGTATTCCGCTTCCCCCATTTCTTCCTCTTTTTGCACGAAAGTTCCAACTTCTTCAAGTAATTGATTCGCTAACCTTGTCAGATTTGTGTTTGTGGGAATTACCCTACTTTCTTGTTTTTCCTCATTAATCTCATCCAAATCCAAACTTTCCAGTTCCATTAGGTCTCTGAATTTCATAATATAATAATTAGTGTGCCTGTGTTTATTTTTGCTGTGTTTCAAAAAATATAACTACTATAGCCATATTTATTAAAGATAACTATAATAGCTAATTAATGTTATTCAAACTAATCAATTACTATTCCGGTATTTTATTCTGAGATTAAGGAATTTTGAAATTTGGGGAATTTATTGTGTTTTTAGTTGATTTAGTTTTGATTCCAGGTCTGAAACTATTTCCGGGTGGTCATTATAAAGGTTATTGGTTTCTGCAATATCTTCCTGCAAATTGTACAATTGTCCTTTGGGATCATCCGGATTATATGGGGGAAAAACCGGCTCAGTAAATCCACCTGAACCCATGCCTTCTATCATTTTCCAAACTCCATCACGAATGGCAAATTTTCCACCTCCCGAATGGTGTACCACTGGTGCCCGGTCTATACTGGTTGATTTTCCATTCAGTATTGGCCAAAGACTAAAACTATCTCTTGGACGGGAATTTGTATTATTTAACAAATCCTGACAAGTGGCAAAAAAGTCAGTAAGACATATTGTCTGGGCACTTTTGCTTCCAGCCTTTACTTTTCCAGGATATTTCACCATAAAAGGAATATGATGTCCACCATCATAAATATCTGCTTTCATTCCTCTGAAATTATAATTGGACCGGTGATCAAATTCTTCAATAAATTCAGGTTTCCAATAAGCTCCGTTATCACTGGTAAATACGATCATGGTATTTTCTTCTAAACCAGCTTCTTTTACTTTCGCCAATATCTGGCCCACCACATCATCTACCATATTTACAAAATCACCATATTGACCAGCCTGAGATTTTCCATTAAAAGATTCGGTGGGTACCCAGGGTGTATGTGGAGCATTTAAGGGTAAGTATAAAAAGAATGGGTTTTCCCCTTTTTTGTTTTCGTCTATAAAATCCACTGCCTTTTGAGTAAATGTGGGTAATACCTGATCGAACTCGAAAGAAGGAGCTTTTCTCCCTGGTCTCCAGAAAGCTCCGGTATATCCGGTATCCATGTCATTGCCTGCAGTACTGTCTGTGGGAGCTTCCACAGTTACGTTATTTTCCAGATAACAATAGGGCTGGAAATCCAGCGAGGCTGGCAAAATGTAGGAATAATCAAAACCGGCTCTCTTAGGCCCTCCTTTGGCTTCTTCGGAAAAAGCGATGGCATCCGCATCCTTAAAAGCAACCAGCTGCCTGGTAAATAATTCCCCCTTTTTCCCTTCGTGATAATTTCCATTTTTAAGTTTCCAGTCAATTCCCAAATGCCATTTCCCAATACAAGCGGTTTTATACCCCGATTTTTTTAAATATTTGGCAATCGTTTCCTGATCTTCCTCGATCAAAGAAGGACTATATCCTAATAGCACACCTTGTTTTATCCGGCTTCTCCAGGCATATTCTCCCGTTAAAACGCCATATCTGGTTGGCGTACAAACTGAAGAGTTGGAATGGGCATCCGTAAACACCATTCCCTCATTGGCTAACTGATCCATATTGGGTGTAGGAATTTTGGAATCTTTGTTTAGGGCACTCACATCTCCGTAACCCAAATCATCAGCCAGGATAAATATAATATTTGGTTTTGGAGTATTTTGTTGAGTAGTTTCTTTTTCATCTTTACAGGAGAATAATGTAAAAAATAAAAGAAGGAAAGGCAGCATTTTCATTTTCATCATTTTAGAGAGGTTTTTTTAAATTGTTAACAATTTTATTTTAAGAACACTTGCTGTAATTCATTGATTAAGAGCAAAATAATTCTTAAAAAGATACCAGCACAAATCACAAAATTATTATCTGCTTAAAATTATACAGGAATGTCAGAATAGGGAATTTTTAACCCTATTAATTTGCCTTGGTTAATTATTCAGGAGGGAAAGCACAAAAAAAGCCTGTCACTTTTCATGACAGACTCCTATGTTCATCAGATTTAGTTTTTCTTTAAACTAATGGGATTCAGCACTAATCATTATAGTGTGTTAAAATTAGTTTTTCCCAAACAGTAAATCTTTAAAACTTCAATATTAGATCATCACCTGTTCTGTGATTGCAGCCTCATATCTTCTTTCTACTTCCGGCCAGTTTACCACATCCCAAAAGGCATCCACATAATCTCCCCTCTTATTCTGATATTTTAAATAGTAGGCATGTTCCCAAAGGTCAAGACCTAAAATAGGTACACCTCTGAATTCAGCAACATCCATCACCGGATTATCCTGATTGGGAGTTGACCCAATTTTAAGCTGGTCATCATTTACGACCAGCCAAACCCAACCTGATCCAAATCTACTCATGGCCTCTTCCTTAAATTCATTTTTGAAGTTTTCAAAAGAACCAAAGGTATCATTAATCAAATTAGCAAAGTTTCCTCTTGGTTTTCCTCCACCATCAGGCGACATGATACTCCAAAATAGGGAGTGGTTATAATGGCCTCCCCCATTGTTTCTCACCGCATCTCCATATTTGGAAACATTACTCAGAATATCTACAAATGGACTGACCTCAATGGTTTTCCCTGCTAAGGCATTGTTAAATTTTTCAACATAACCTCTGTGGTGTTTTCCATAGTGTACGTCCATGGTATCCTGGTTAATGAAAGGTTCCAGACTATTCGTGGTATATTGAAGTTCCGGAAGTTCAAACAGTTTATTGGATAATTCTGTAGTTTGCATGGTTAATGTATGATTTAAATTAAAAAAATTGGTTTATTTTGATTTTGTCTGTAGTTTATACTTCCAAAAGCCGAAAAAACCTTACCATACCCATTTCATTAAACCGTAAAATCTAAAAAGACATTATATCTCCCTATCTCAGGTGAATATTGGTGTTCAAAAGGAAAAAGTGGATTAATGATGTAGAACATCAGCCTCATAAATGAGAATTGAATTCTACAATATTCCTTAAACTAATCTTTATTCTTTGCAATGTTTTCAACTTCCCTAATCAGGATTGGAAATGCTGGGTAAGTCATTCCATGTCCATATCCATCCATTTCATAGATTTTGATGTCCTCATGGCCGGCAACTTTCATCATTCGGTAGAAATACGCATTTTCTTCATACCTTCCGAGTAATTCCAATTCCCGATCCCCTGTAATTAATACAATAGGTGGAGCATCCTTTTTTACATGGTAAAGTGGTGCAAATTCGTCAATTATGGGCTGAGTTCCGGGAATTCCTCTTTCCTTACGAATGGTAAAATGGGTGATGGTATGTCCGCTGAAAGGAATTAAACCCGCGATATCATTGGCATCAATTCCATGCTTTTCCAAATATTTTTTATCCATACCTACCATGCTAGCCAGATAGCCTCCTGCAGAATGTCCTGAAACAAATATCAATTCCGAACTTCCTCCGTATTCCTTTATTTTTTTAAAAGCCCAGGCAATCGCAGCAGCTGCATCTTCTATATAAGCTGGAGATTTTACTTTTGGATTTAAGCGATAGTTCACCCCAATAATAGCGATTCCTTTTTCCTTCAGTGCATCTGGCAGTTCTTTTTCTCCAGCTGTAATTCCCCCTCCATGAAACCAGACAATTGTGGCAAAATCTGATTTATTGGTAGGGTAATAAAGGTCAAGTACACATCTTTCTTTTTTATAAGCATCGCCAGCAACTTCATCTGAAGTGTAATAAGGAATATTGGTTTTGGTTGCATATTCAGCTTCCTGCGCTAGGAGGTTCGAATAGGAAAGGAATAACAGACTAAAAAATATAAGTTGTTTCATTAGTTTTAGATTAGAGGACAGAAATTGAAACTTAGTTGTTAAGTTCGATAATAATTAATTTTCAGGATAATTATTCAAAATTTTAACTAAATCAAAATTGAATAATCTAAAATTAGTGATATTAGATATTGACGAGACATTGGTTCATTCAACAAGAAATCCTCCTCATGAGAACTGGGATTTTGAATTATTTGACTTTAAAGTTTATAAAAGACCATTTTTAAGTGATTTTCTGTTTTTTTTAAAAGATCATTTTAAAGTTGCTGTTTGGTCATCCGCTTCGGATGATTATGTAGAAGCAATTTCTAAAATTATCTTTCCATCAGATTATCCTTTGGAGTTTATTTGGGGAAGAGAAAAATGCACTTTCAAACTTGATTACTCAAAAGTGGATGATTCAGGCTATCTGGATTACTATGAGCATTACAACTATGTAAAACAACTCTCCAAAGTCAAAAAACAATTCAAAATTCCTCTTGAAACAATTTTGATTATTGATGACTCTCCACATAAATGTATTCAAAACTATGGAAATGCCATTTATCCAATTCCGTTTGAAGGATATAAGAATGATAAAGAATTATTATTACTTCAAAAATATTTATTGAAGTTTAAGGCTGTGAGTAATGTTCGGAATATTGAAAAAAGGTTTTGGCGATCTGAAATTTAAATCATTTTTCCTATTTTTTGGCTAATGGTAATAATTACCTACTCTTAAAACCATTGGAGAGTTTAGTGCCTCCTCAACCCTAGCTTTACCCCAAAATTCGCTGATTATTTCAATTTGTTCTGAATTAGGTTGAATAAGTTTTTTGTTTTCATCATAAATTCTAATCCATAGCAATTTCCCTATCATATAATCAGTAAGTCTATAACTTTCTCCCGAACAGCCACATTCTTCATAAACCATTTTCCCTTCATATTGAGGGAGATCTTTTAATAATTGTGTGATACCTTCAAAATTTCGATTCATCAATATTTTAAAAGCGAATCCGTTTAAATTTCCATCTTCTAAATCCATCATTTTTAACAACTCATCCTCTTCAGCATAATCGTTTAACCATAAATACCTATCCCATTGAGACGGTTGTTCAGCTCCATCCCCAACCCCACTACAAGTAATTCCATCATAGTATTTCATCACTCTTAAGGTATCCCAAACTTCCGTTCTAAACCCTTCTTTAGGTAAAAACCAAGATGAATTAATGGTATTAATAGAATTAAAAATCCAGCACAAAATCACCAATATAAAGGTGGAGAAAATTGAAAGTTGGTTAAATAAAACGTGGTATTTTTTTCTTTTGGATTGTGTACCTTTTTGTCTTTTTTTTTTCCTCATTTAACTTTTTAAATTACTATAGCCTCTTTTTGTATAATTGGCTAAAGTAGAAAAGATACAATCCAGGCAGTATCACTTTTACTTCCTCCAATCCTGTGATTTACCAATATTAACACTATATTTGTATCGAATGCTTTGGGGGTGTTTCACCTAATTTGGGCGAAACTGAGAGCTTACCCTTTGAACCTGATGTAGTTAGCACTACCGTAGGGAAAAGTAATATGAAATACAATTCGTTTGCTCGCTCTCCTAAAGTTTTTATTCATTTAATTTTTTTTCAAATCTAATTTTATTTGGATTTTGAGGAATGCATCTTTTATGAATTAAATATGAAAGTTTTTGTAAACAATGAATCTGTTAACCTTGATGGACATCCGATTTTGGAAAATCTGATTAAACAATTGGATTTACCCTTAAAAGGAACCGCCATTGCCATCAACAATGAAGTGATTCCCAAAAATAACTGGAACACTCAGCAGCTTCATGAAAACGACCAGTTGCTAGTCATTACTGCCACTCAGGGCGGTTGACGATCTGGTCTGTTTAACCTTATTTTAATTTGCCAAAACTATTTTCCGGCTAAAAACCAGGATAGCAAAGGCATTTCAACTTTTTATAAATTTTGATCAAAACTACTATGCGTAAAGACAGAATTCCATCCCAAAGCGTCATCACCAGAACCCCTTTTCCTGCCTCAAGAAAGGTTTATGTAAAAGGAAAAATTCACAATATTGAAGTGGCTATGAGGGAAATTTCCCTTGAAGACACTGTCCATAAATTTAATGGCAGTGCCGGAAAAGTAGAGAAAAATGCTCCAATCACCGTGTATGATACCAGTGGACCATACACCGATGAAAATGTGGAAATTGATGTAAAAAAAGGCTTGAGAAAACTAAGAGAGCAGTGGATTCTGGATAGAGGAGATGTAGAGCAATTGCCTGAAATTACCTCAAAATATGGCCAGGAAAGACTAAACGATCCCAAACTGGACCACCTGAGGTTTGAACATTTGAAAAAGCCTTTGAGAGCAAAACCAGGCATGAATGTTTCCCAAATGCATTATGCAAAAAAGGGAATCATTACCCCTGAAATGGAATACATTGCCATTAGGGAAAACCAAAAAATTGAAGAAGCCAACAAGGAACTGGCCAAACAACATCCGGGAGAAAGCTTTGGAGCCAATACACCAAAAGGAAAAATCACTCCTGAATTTGTAAGGGATGAAGTAGCAGCCGGAAGGGCAATTATTCCAAGTAATATCAACCACCCGGAATCTGAGCCGATGATTATTGGCCGAAACTTTTTGGTGAAGATCAATGCCAATATCGGAAACTCTGCTACTACTTCAAGTATTGAAGAAGAAGTAGAAAAAGCAGTATGGGCCTGCAGGTGGGGTGCCGATAATATCATGGATTTATCTACAGGAAAAAATATCCATGAAACCCGGGAATGGATTATCAGAAATTCTCCGGTGCCTATTGGAACAGTTCCAATTTATCAGGCTTTGGAAAAAGTAAATGGTAAAGCGGAAGACTTAACCTGGGAAATTTTTAAAGATACTTTAATTGAGCAGGCTGAGCAGGGAGTGGATTATTTTACTATCCATGCCGGAGTCCTTTTAAGATATGTTCCTCTAACTGCAAACAGAGTTACCGGAATTGTTTCAAGAGGTGGTTCAATTATGGCCAAATGGTGCCTGGCCCATCATAAGGAGAGTTTCCTATACACTCACTTTGAGGAAATTTGCGAAATTATGAAAGCCTATGATGTAGCATTCTCATTAGGTGATGGTTTGAGACCTGGTTCTCTGGCTGATGCCAATGATGCCGCTCAATTCGCAGAATTGGAAACATTGGGAGAATTGACAAAAATTGCCTGGAAACACGATGTACAGACTATGATTGAAGGCCCTGGTCACGTGCCAATGCACATGATTAAGGAAAACATGGACAAACAATTGAAAGAATGTCAGGAGGCTCCTTTCTATACTTTAGGCCCATTGACTACGGATATCGCTCCAGGTTATGATCATATTACTTCGGGTATTGGAGCTGCTATGATTGGCTGGTTTGGTACTGCCATGTTGTGTTATGTTACTCCAAAGGAACACTTAGGTTTGCCTAACAAAAAAGACGTAAAAGACGGGGTAATTACTTATAAAATTGCCGCCCACGCTGCAGATTTAGCCAAAGGCCATCCGGGCGCACAATACAGGGATAATGTATTGAGTAAAGCAAGATTTGAATTCCGTTGGAATGACCAGTTCAACTTGTCACTCGATCCGGATACAGCCAGGGAATACCATGATGAAACACTTCCCGCTGAAGGTGCTAAAGTAGCGCATTTCTGTTCTATGTGTGGACCGAATTTCTGTTCTATGAAAATTACTCAGGATGTGCGTGATTATGCCGAAGAGCAAGGAATTTCAGCTGAAAAGGCATTGGAAGAAGGAATGAATAAGAAATCTGAAGAATTTGTAGAAAAAGGGAGTCAGATTTATTCTTAATAATTAAGGGTTAGGCTATTTTTCACTAGCGAGGAAATTAATTCCTTCGCTAGTGAAAAATCAAAAAAGCATGGCTTTAGTATCAAGCGAAGCGATTACTTAAGCCTTTTAATTAAAGGAAAGTTTGCAACTTTCCGAAGACTGGCGGTGAAAGAATGGTTCAAAAGCAGATAATTAAAATTGAGCATAATTCAAAATGACATTTGTGATATTTTTTCAATCTTACATGACGCAAGGATTGTTGATTGTAAAGGTGATTTTAATAAATTAACCTTGACCATTCAATGCAATTTTTTGGCAGAATTGATAAATCCTGATTTTGAAAACTTCTATATTGATTTAATTGGAATAAATAAATTAGAATTTGATCCGTGGATGAATCCAATTGATTTAGAGAAGATTGATTTTAATAGCTATGATGAATACTTAAAGGTGGGTTTAGAAATTTTATCCGCTGAGTTAAAAGATAATTTCGTCTTAATAACTTGCAACCAACATGATCTCAATTTGGATTATTGTGGAGGGAGATTAATGATTTCAGCGAATGACTTTGATTTGTTTGATCATATTAAAACCCAGATGACAATTAAACAGCTTGATTCTATTTGTCAAACCTATTGGGATAAAACGAAAAAGCAGCTGGATAAGAAGAAATAAAACTTTTAGCAAATATTAAAGTGCATAATGTTCAAAAAATATCGCTATGCATGATATTTAATTTAGATTCAAAAATTATGGATAATGTACTTTCTATTGCCGGATTTGATCCCTGTGGAGGAGCCGGATTATTGGCAGACATCAAAACTTTCGAAGCCCATAAGGTTGGAGGTTTTGGGGTATGTACAGCATTAACTTTCCAAAATGAATCTGAACTTGAAGGGGTTGATTGGGTAGATATGGATAAAGTGGAAAAACAGATTGGTGTTTTGGCCAGGCAGCATCAGTTTCCTGTGGTTAAAATTGGGCTGATCCAGTTTACAAACATGGAAAAATTGATTTCCCTGATCAATAAGTATCAGCCAGGAGCTAAAATCATCTGGGACCCAATTATTAAAGCCAGTGCAGGATTTGATTTCCAGAATGGTGTTTCCCATAAAGAAGTATTTGAAATATGTAAATCTGTATTTCTGTTCACTCCCAATTGGAAGGAAATGGAATTGATTTCAGCAGGACAAGCAACAATAGATGCCACCGAAATGTTTTCTTTAGCCTGTAAAGTGTATTTAAAAGGAGGACATAATCCGGAAAATAAAGGGCTGGATTTCTTGGTGGAGGAAGGAAAACTAACTCAGTTTCCAGCCGAAAAAGTAGATGTCCCTGAAAAGCATGGCTCGGGTTGTGTGTTATCAGCTGCCATAGCCTCCAATCTGGCAAAAGGAATGGATTTAATCGCTGCCTGTACAAAGGCCAAGACTTATACCTTACATTATATGGAAAGTGATGAAGGTTTATTGGGCTGGCATCAATCAAATAATTAATATGGTCGCAAAACTTCATTATATCACAGATACCATTTCGGGAAAATCTCATGCTGTATTGGCTGAACAGGCTTGTAAAGGAGGAGCAGACTGGGTGCAACTCCGGGTAAAAAATCAGCCTGAAGAAATTATAGAGAAATGGGCTTTGGAAACTCAGGAAGTTTGTAAAAAGTACAAAGCCAGACTCATTATAAATGATCATGTAGCTATTGCCAAAAAAATTGGTGCGGATGGTGTTCATTTGGGAAAAACAGATGAAAACCCGGAAAAAGCCAGATTGTTTTTAGGGAATGATATGATTATTGGAGGCACTGCCAATACCCTGGAAGACATTGAAAAACTAGCGAGATTCAAGGTAGATTATATCGGACTTGGTCCTTTTAGATTTACCAAAACAAAGGAAAATCTCAGTCCTATTTTAGGATTGGAAGGGTTTAAGGAAATAACCAATCAATGTAAATCTTTGGGAATTGATATTCCCATAATTGCCATTGGAGGTATAAAACCAGATGACATCAAAAGTCTTTTGGGAACTGGTGTACATGGTGTAGCGGTTTCCTCTGTAATTAATTTGTCAGAAAATCCCGTTGCCACTACCCAGGAATTAACAAAAAAATTAATTTGAAATGCTAACAATTGCAGATAAAAATTTTAACTCCAGGTTATTCACCGGAACCGGGAAATTTAGTTCAAACGTCCTAATGGAAGAAGCTTTAATTGCCTCAGGAAGTGAACTCGTTACGGTTGCCCTGAAAAGGGTGGATATTCAAAATAAGGAAGATAATATGTTGAATCATGTTACTCATCCTCAATTCAATTTATTGCCCAATACTTCCGGAGTAAGAACAGCTAGAGAAGCAGTTTTTGCCGCTGAGCTTGCCAGAGAAGCATTGAATACCAATTGGGTAAAACTGGAAATTCATCCGGACCCAAAATACTTAATGCCCGATCCGATTGAAACACTTCAGGCCACTGAAGAACTGGCTAAAAAAGGTTTTATAGTTTTACCTTATATCCATGCCGATCCTGTTTTATGTAAAAGACTGGAAGAAGCAGGAGCTGCTGCCGTCATGCCTTTGGGTGCTCCTATTGGCAGTAACAAGGGGCTCAAAACCCTTGATTTTCTTGAAATTATAATAGAGCAAAGTAATTTGCCTGTGGTAGTTGACGCGGGAATTGGTGCGCCATCACATGCTGCTTATGCTATGGAAATTGGAGCCGATGCCGTTTTGGTGAACACCGCAATAGCTGTTTCCCCAAATCCGGTTCAAATGGCAAAAGCCTTTAAATTGGCAGTGGAATCCGGCAGAATGGCCTATGAGGCCAGACTGGCAAAGCAAACCAAACACGCTGAAGCGAGTAGCCCTTTTACGGCTTTTTTGGATTAGAAAATAGGGATTTGGGATTGGTAATTAGGATTAGAATCCAATTTCTAAGATTTCATGCTAGATACAAACAGGGTTTTATTTATAAAGACACTTGATGATAAATTAACAAATGAAGGATTTTCGGGATATTTTTGATCAACATAACTGGGACGATGTAAAGGCCAGCATTTATGACAAAACCGCTGTGGATGTTGAAATTGCCTTGCATAAAAATGGCAACAGGGATTTAGAAGATTTCAAAGCTTTAATTTCCCCGGCTGCAGCTCCTTACCTGGAAGATATGGCCAGATTGAGCCACCAGCTCACTCAAAAAAGGTTTGGAAAAACTATCCAAATGTATGTCCCCATGTACCTTTCCAATGAGTGCCAGAATATTTGTACTTATTGTGGGTTTAGTCTGGATAATAAAATCAGAAGGACGACACTGACCGATACACAGATTCTTAGAGAAGTTGAAGTGATCAAAAAAATGGGATATGACCATATCCTGCTTGTAACTGGTGAAGCAAATAAAACTGTTGGTGTAGATTATCTCAAACATGCTATTGAACTTATTAGGCCTCATTTCTCCCACATCTCCATGGAAGTGCAGCCACTAGACCAACCGGACTATGAAACTTTAATTCCTTCTGGTTTGAATACCGTATTGGTTTATCAGGAAACTTACCATCAGGAAGATTATAAAAAACACCATCCGAAAGGGAAGAAATCCAATTTTTATTATCGACTTGAAACACCTGACAGGTTGGGAAGAGCAGGCATCCATAAAATTGGATTAGGTGTTTTAATTGGACTGGAAGACTGGAGAACCGACTGTTTTTTCACCGCCTTACATCTCGATTATCTGGAAAGAAATTACTGGCAGACCAAATATTCCATTAGTTTTCCAAGGTTGCGTCCCTTCTCAGGAGGCTTACCTCCAAAAGTGGAAATGAATGACCGGGAATTAGTTCAGTTAATTTGTGCCTATAGAATTTTTGATGAAGAAGTAGAATTATCGCTTTCCACCAGAGAAACCGAAAAATTCAGAAATAATGTGATAAAACTGGGCATCACTTCTATTAGTGCTGGCTCTAAAACAAATCCAGGTGGATATTCTGTGGAACAGGAATCGCTGGAACAATTTGAAATTTCCGATGAAAGAAGCCCGGAGGAAATTGCCCAAATGATTCGAAATCAGGGCTATGAAGTGGTTTGGAAAGACTGGGATTTGGCTTATGATAAATTTGAACGGGCGATTTAATGTTTGACAACTAAAAAATGGAACATAAAATTCCTTGGTTAACAATTCTTCGGATTGTCTGTGTAATTTTAATTTTTATTGCCCTATTAAATACTATTTATGGTATTTATTTTTACTATTTCAATCAACCAGAACTTATAGGGCTAAATTACCTACCAGTCGATTATTTTTCTTCTGAAATGATTGACATTTATTGGATAATCATTGTCTCTTCATTCCAGGTCTTTTCTTGCTTGGGGATTTTATCCAATAGAAAATGGGGCTGGTTTCTATTAGCAATTAGTTACACTTATTTGTTTGTTTTGAACCTTATTGATCTATTCAGATATCTTTTCAAGGTTCTGAATATTTATAATCCTATTGTATTTTCAGTAGAATTTTTTATTCCTTTAGCTATTTTACTATTAATAAATACCAAAGTTGTAAGATCACACTTCGATATTTCTTTCAATCTTTTCGGTTTTTTAAAATAATTTCAAATTAATGAAAACTTCCAAAGACCTTATCATCCCGGAAAACCTGATGGAAATTCTATCAAAGGATGAATATTGGGAAGATGATCAATTTTTCCCCTTGAATATTATTATAACACTTGGCTTTGAGGGGGATAGAAGTTATACCAATTACCAAATCAGTTTTGAACCAGATGATCATTTTGAGGAAATTAACAATATTTTCCGTGAATTAAACCAGGAAATAAGCGGCTATGGTTGGGAAGAACTTATCAGAAAATATTTAATTCAAAAAGACCCTAAACTGGAAGAATATACCAATGGAGATTCAGAGTGGGAAACCTGTGTACTCTGGACAACTTCAGAAGATTATTTCCGAAGACTTTTGGATTACATTATAGCGTTGACTACTAACCCGACATTGGCCTTCAAATTATTATACTGAAAACAATTCCATCAACCCGGTACTAATAATTCGCCCTTCTCATTTTTGAATTTTTATTGAAATTATTTATCATTAAACTTTGAGGACCAGCGCAACTTTTTGGTAATGAATTTAATCTCATTATCAGCTTAATTATTACTTCAGAGAACGATTCAATACAATCCAATAACTATTGACAACAATTGAGGAGGAATTCCTTAAAATTGGTCGGTACCTTTTCCCAAAGTATGGAATTGGCACTTTCGATCGATTTGTTTAATAAACTTTTAACAAATAAATATGTATAATTTAGATCATATTATTAAAGTTGGCATCCGATACATTATTTATGGAATTGTAATTCTTGGCCTTACCCAAATATTATTTATTGATGCTCCACTTACCATCGATCCTGCCGAAATAAAAGAAGCTACAATTACCGAGTGGCTGCAGTTGCTATTTTTACTGATCATGTTTTTAATCCATTATTACCTCGGCAGATCAAACAGTACTGTTGCCCCTATAACCAATTTCTTTAATGTAACAATTGTGATGATCCTTATAAGAGAACTCGATTGGTTTATAGACAAAAAAATAATGGCAGACGCCTGGTTAGGATTCGAATTAGTGGTTTTTATTATTGGGGTGGCTTTATTTATAAAACACAAAGATAATGTAGTTTTTGCCCTAGGTCAGTTCATTAGTCTTCCCGGCTTTGGCATAATCGTAAGTGGATTTTTTACTTCTTTCGTTTTCGCTCCGATGCTTGGTGAACAGGATATCTGGCAAATGGTAATGGATGGATTCCTGAAAAGTGTAGCAGATGCCGCTGAAGAAGGAGTAGAGTTGCTGGGTTATACTTTACTACTTATTGGTACAATTGAATATTTTATCAGTATCAAAGCCATGAAAAAAGTCCCATCTTAAATTTTCCATAAGGATATCGATTTAAAAATTTTGTACAAAAGCCCCCTGCCTGGAAAATGGTTGGAGGCTTTTTATTTATATAGGCAACCTTTTCGGCTAATTTCTCATTGATAGTGAGGTAGTCCATATATAATGGGATTCCATTTTTATACATTAAACAAGTAAAAATTGTATTTTTCCAATAAAGTGAAAATTTATTGGGAAAAATTGGGGTCTTCGGAGGCGTTTTTTCCTCTTTAAGAATAAAAGGGTTTTATTGAGGAGATTTGAAAGGTAGTTTTGGACTATAAGTTTTAGTGAAAAGTTAACAAAAACCTTTGAAATTTAACAAATTTTAAAATTTTCATTGAATCTTTAATAAAAATCATGCGTATATAAAGACATTTCATTTTCATATTTTTAAGACTAAGGCTCTGCTTCGTAAGTAGGGCTTTTTTAATTTTTAACCTTTTCAAAGAAAAAATTTCTTATATTTCCTTCTTTTCCATTTTAGCATTATTCCCCTGCGCGTTTTACAAATCAGTCAAAATTTTAGCTTAAAATGAAAGCAGTTCTAGAAAAAATTGACAAGGGAAATGAAAATTCCTTTATGTACAGGAAAATAGATTTGCCGTTTTTTGATGCACCCTGGCATTTCCATCCTGAATTTGAACTGACTTTTATTTCAGAAAGTGAAGGTAAACGCTATGTCGGTGATAGTCTGGAATCATTTGAGCCAGGGGATCTGGTGTTAATTGGCCCAAACCTTCCTCATTACTGGCTCAATCCAAAAGAAAAACAGGGCCGATCCAAATCCATAGTGATTCAATTTTCAGAAAATTTTCTGGGAAATGGGTTCTTTAATATTGCAGAATTGAGGAGTATAGCTGATCTGCTCAAAAAAAGTGAAAGAGGCATTCTATTTTTGGATGAGGAACTAAGAAGAGATACCAAAAGCGGACTGGAAAAAATGCATGAAATGATGGGTATCGATAAGCTACTTACACTCATTAAAATTCTGGATAAACTATCTAAATCCAAAGCTGTGAAAATTCTGTCTTCCCCGGGATTTAATGCAACCATCCAGACTGAATCTGCTAAAAGAATAAATGTCGCCTACAGATATGTGATGGAAAATTTTAAGCACCAGATTAAACTGGAAGATATTGCGGAGGAGGTAAACATGACTAAAGAAGCCTTTTGTCGGTATTTTAAAAGAAAAACCAACCGTACATTCATGGAATATGTGATCCGTTTCAGGATAGGATATTCCTGTAGACTTCTGGTGGAAACCCAGCTCAATGTTTCAGAAATTGGCTACGAAAGTGGGTTTAATACGCTGGCAAATTTTAACCGACAGTTTATTAAATTAAAGGGAGTAAGTCCTAAAGCTTACAGAAAACGATTCCTTGATTAGAACTTCCCTGGTTTACTTCATTGCCTGGCGAAGTGATGCTATTCTTTTCCAAAACACATCGTCCTGGGTAAAATAAAGGTGAGTGAAAACAAATTTTATGTTTCTTTACTTATCGGCAGCCAGTTTTTCTCCAACTGAAAATTCCAGGGTCTGGTAAAAAGGCTGGCCATTGGCCGTTATTCCATTTACCTCCACTTTATAGTTTCCGATATCATCAGCGGTGAAGAATTCCAGATTAACTTCTCCTGATTTTCCTATAATCACCTCAGGATTCCAGTATAACAGATTCCTGAAATCAGGGGTATGTTTATTTTCAGAGATCTCATAGTCGGGGCTATAGAAAATTCGGGGTGATTGCAAACCTGTATATACTTTTTCTGCAATGTTTTCCGGCATGGGAATACCTCCCAAATCACCATTGTAAGAAATAAAATTGATCACGCCTTCATATTTTTCTTCTCCCAGAGAATAGGTTTTGTCCACTACATCAATTTTTTCGATTTTTAGTGGACTCAAGGTTAGAATATAGTCATGATCTTCAATAGGAATCCCATCAAGCAAAGCAAGTGCAGGAGAAAGAAAGGTGCCTTCCGCTTTTACTACATAGAAATTACTTTCCTTTTTTCTTTTTCTGACAAGTACAGCTCTTATATACTCAATAAATAAATCGTTCATGTCCTCAAAACGCGTGTATCTATCCAGGTAATATTGCTTTTCAGGCTCGCCATAAAATGGTAAAATATTAATTTTACCATTTCCATTTACTCCACTAATTTTCGTCTCATCCAGGTAGATTTGGGAAATCTGGATGTTGGCATTTGCCTGCTCTAGAGCCTCTTTAAATGTTTCTTTAATATTATTTTTCAGGTAAAAACCTTCCGGAATAACCTCATCAAATGAAGAAATTAAGTCAATGTCATCCACCTGTAAAGTATCACCTTCTCTCCAGAAAAAAATATCTTCGCTATTGGTTATTCTGAAGGGAATTTCCTGATGAAATGTACCGTCATCATTGACAATAAGTGGGGAAAGCGTAGATGACTTACCATAAAACCCCGTGAAATTGGTCTGATTCGGGTTTGGGTCCTTAATTTTTCCACTAATAATTGGAGCACGTAATTCGGGTGGAAATTTAACTTCGAACTCCTGACTATCAAATAGATTATCCCAATTAAAACGCCTCCAGCCCTGAGTCATTAGTAATAGGTTTATCGCCTCTTTTTTCTCCTGGATATCCTCACAATAATATTCAGGATTTTGAATATCCCCTTTCAAATCCGAGGTAAACAACAAACTGGAAATAATATTATCACTATTTTTTATTTCCTCATCCAAATGCCTGTAAACGGCTATCGACAAAGCTCCTTTGTTAGCCTGGAGCTGTTCTGTATCCAACTGTAAATTTAATTTCACCTTTTCCCGATGGGCATAAATATCTTTATCGGTAGCAAGTTGAAGCGGTTCGGAACCTCCGTCATAATTAAAAACCAGTCTTTCACAAATGGGCTGGAACCGGCCATTGAGCAGGGTTATAGTGAGAATGCCCTCCGGGAAATTTTTTGTGCTTATTGACATGGGAAAACTTCCTTTTACATTTGTCAGCTGATCGGCCTTTAGCAGCAATCCCCTGGAATGAATCACTAAATACATTTGGTTATCCGCAATTCCAGAGGTTTTTACATCCAGGGTTAACTGTGAATCCTGGAGTTTTGCAGCCATTACATACCCAGATAACTGTGGTTTTGGAAGGGCATATTTCTCTGCGGAAGATCGGGAAGTATCCAGGACTACAGTATAATTTTGTCCATTTCCCGGTTTAAAATTAAATGTAGAGAATCCTAAAGCTGAAGTGCTAAACTGAGTAACAATATTCAGAGAATCATCCAGTACAAATCCCGTAATAGTTTTTCCATTACCATATCCATCAGTGGCTTTCACGCCAATTTTACTTTCCAAACCTTCTACCAGATATCCCCCCTCTGGAAAAAAATCGATCAATATTTCATTACTTTTTTTCCGGGAAGTGATTTCCTTCAAGGCCACCGGAGGATTTACAATAGAAAAGCTTTTGGTGTAGTAAAAATCCGCATCGAAGTTCCGCATCCATGAAGTATATGCACGCAATTGGTAAGGGCCCGAACCCAAATCGGGTGTAATTAAGAATTGTCCTTTTCCCATCCCCTCTTTCAATTGAATTCTGGTTTGTTTCAGAGCTTTTCCCTCACTATCCAGAATCTCAATATTTAAAACCTTTGAATAATCAGAAGGGAAATGGGTAGTGGCATCTACGCAGTAGGCTTTCATCCACATCGTTTCACCTGTCATGTATAGTGGTTTATCCGTATGGATAAAAACTTTTTCCTGAAAAACCCCGGATACCCCGTTCTCAAATTTATCGATTAATTCATCTATTGTACCGGGTGACTGGGCCAAGGCAGTGTTCGCACCAAGCAATAGCCCGGAAAGTACAATTGCAAGAAGCGCTTGTATTTTTAATATTATTAAGTCTGTTTTTTTCATTTTTACTTTAAGTAAGCCTCAAAAGGGAAACAAAATCATTCCCAAAAATCTGGTTTTTCTAAATAACCTCCTTTCGCTTCGCAATCCGAACACTGAGGTATACTCATAAGGTAGCCAGCCACACCAGGTCCGGTTTCAGAATAGAGAAATTCCCAGAAGATCTGTCCAAAACCTATAGCTTCAAATACCTCATCATCCGAAATAGGACTTTTCATAATTGTATCCAACTCACATCTCATTGAGGATACAATTCCATGAGGCACATCTCTTCTTGGTACAAAAAGTCTTTGGGAAATCACTCCATTAGCTGAAAAATATCCTAAAACAGGCGTCCCGGGATTGGTTAAATTTTTTATATTCCCAATTACCCTGGCAGGTTGCCTGTCATACAAACTTCCTAAAGCCTCATTCGATTCCTGAAGGTTTTTCCAAAACAAATATTCCTCTTCTTCCATAGCATATTGTCTCACCAAAAGGCTGTATTTTCTGGAGAGCCTTTCAAAGTCATTGCTTACAAATGGAATTTTATGCTGTGAAATGACATTTTCGGAAAGGTTTTGAGTAGTATTTATATTTATGGTTTGAGAAATGTCATCCTGATAACAAAGGTTTTTAGGTTGCTCCCAAAGCCTGGTTTCATCATTACCAAGGTATTCATAAAGTGCAGGATAATTCACCCCAATTTCCCAGGCTTCTTCCCATTCCCACCGATAATACCGGGGATCATCTACCTCTCCATGCGTATCTATATAAAACTGAATACCAGGAATATTGACATCCTTATCCGTTGTTTCTTGTATTTCCTTCCTGTAATATATACTGTCAATTTCCGGAGAGGCCTCTAAAGTTTCCCAATCTGATTGATATTGTTCTTCGTTATAGTAAAAATTCAGCCGGTAACTTTTTCCAGAAGTACCTTTAAATTCAGCCGCATTGGTTTCAAAAATTCCTGTTTCCACTTCAGTTAATGCAAACTGGTTCCCGTTTTCTTCTTCAATTGAAACTTCTATCCCCGAAACGTAGGCAATTCCCTGAGTTTCCAAATTAGTGCTTTTGGAAAAAATCACTCTATAGGGGCCTTCCTCATTAGTAATTAAACCTTCAACCACCAGAATCTCAGAAGCAGAATCCTGTAAAATCGGGTGAAATGGTTCCACGCAGGCGTAAAATCCAACCACCGTGATTATGCTGATATAAATTATAAATCTTTTCACTTTAATTGAAATTAAAAGTTAATCATGAATTACCGGTAATGGAAATTATAGGTGATGGTGGGGATTGGGTTGGCGAAAACAGACAACTGGTAACCATTAATTTCTCCTCCTTCACTTAGGAAATAAACCGAATAGGCATTTGATCTGCCTGTCAGGTTATAAACAGAAAAGGACCATGAACCATGGACTCTCTTTTTCACTTTGTGATTTCCTTCAAAGTTTACTGCCAAATCCATCCGGAAATAATCGGGAATTCTGTACTGATTTCTTTCGGTATATAATAATACAGGTTGATTATTAAATGTATATTTTGAAGCCGGGAAAGTAGCAGGCCTACCAGTGCTGTAATTGATATTCAGGGATAAATTAACTCTTCGGTTAAATTTATAATTAGAAATTATGACCAGATTGTGTGGTTTATCAAAATTAGAGGGATAATAATCTCCCTGATTAATTTGCTCCACCGGAAATTCACCATTGGCTTTCACAAGCGATCTGGCATATGTATAACTCATCCAGCCACTTACTTTTCCAATATCCCTTTTTATCATGAATTCTACTCCATAAGCCCTGCCTTCAGAGTTGATCACATCTGTTTCCAGTACTTCATTCAGTAGCAAATTAGCTCCGTCTTTATATTCTAACACATTCCGAATTTTTTTATAATATCCTTCTAAAGAAATCTCAATCCCTTTTCCAAATACAGTTTTGTAAAGTCCGGCCGAAATCTGATCTCCAATTTGCGGACGAATATACGTATTGCTCAATCTCCAGGTATCAGTGGGAGAAATAGAAACACTGTTTGACAGCATATGAATGTACTGGCGGGTTCGGTCATAACTAAATTTCACAGAAAGATCATCCCTTAATTTTTGTCTGGCGGAAAAACGGTATTCAGGGCCACCATAAGTTTTTATAATTTGCCCATTAGAATAATGAAGGGTATCGGTAATAAATTCAGGTTCTTTAGGACTTCCCGGCTGATAGACATAAGACTTACCCGGCCCAATTAAATTGAACATAGAAAGCCTGATCCCTGCATATAAACTCAGCCTGGGATTTACCTCAAATTCATTCCCAAAATAAATGGCACTTTCGAGTCCGTTTTCTCTATCCAGTAAAACATCCGTTATCAGAGAAGAATCACCCAGAGCCCTCCCCTCTCCTGGGTTAAGATTGTACCAGGTGGAGGTAATGCCCATTCTCAAGTTATTTTTAGAATTGGGAAAATAATTTATTTCCGATTTAAAATTGGTATGGTTAATCTCATAATCCAATTCAAAAGCATTTACCGGAATTTCATCTGCGCTGAGATTATAGGAATAATTGGCATAGGAAGCTGAAGTAAGTAAATAAAGTTTGTTATTAAAATTATGTCGCCATTGAACCGAAGCATTGCTATTGAAATACTGATATACTGAATCAGAATTTAACCTGAAATTATCACGGCTGTGATAACCTGAAAAAACGAGGGTATTTTTCTCATCCAGTTTAAAATTAAACTTGGTAATAAAATCGGAAAATGAAGCCTGACTATTTCTCAAATTCGGGTCATCCAACAGCGAAAAAATATAATCGGAATATGTGCTTCTGACTCCTAATACAAAGGAACTGGTATCTTTCTTTAATGGTCCTTCAATGGTCACTTTCCCGGTGATTGGACTTATTCCACCTTTTATAGAAAAATCCCTTTTATTTCCATCTCTCAGAGCCACATCGAATACTGAAGAAATCCTGCCTCCGTAATTGGCCTGAATACCACTTTTATACAGATTAGCACTGGAAATTACTTCGGGATTAAAGGCTGAAAAGAAACCGAACAGGTGATTGGTATTATAAATGGGGACATCATTAATCAGGATAAGGTTTTGATCCGTTCCACCCCCTCTTACATTAAACCCTGAAGCCCCTTCCCCTACAGTTTGAACTCCCGGCAAAGTAAGAGCAATTTTCATAATATCAGCCTCTCCCAAAACTGTGGGAATTTGCTTGATATTTTTCATGCTCAATTTGGCTACACCCGTCTGTAATTGGTCCACATTATCCCTTTCCCCTGTTACTTCTACTTCTTTAAGTGCAAGAATCTCACTTTCCATCTCCACATCCAGTTTTCCATCTCCATATACCTGAATTTGCCGTTTTGTAGGCTTCATTCCCACTGAATTAACAAATAGTTCATGTTTTCCTTTGGGTAAAGTGAAAGAAAAATAACCAAAAGGATCGGTTACTACACCCATAACCGGTTTTTTCAGAAAAACAGATGCTCCGACTAATGGCTCACCGGTGGTTATATCTTTTATATATCCTTCTATAGTTGCTTCATTTCCTTTATACCGGTCTGCCATCCGCCCAATCTCAAAAAGTTTTGTTTCCAGAGTTTCCTGCGCCATATTTTTATCCGCATCTCTTAGGCCTTCCAGGATGGAATAATAATCATCTCCTTCCTCCTGCTGTACCCCCTGGCCTTTGAAAAAATAGAAGGGCAACTCCGGTTTTATTTCAAAATCATTCGTGACGATTACACTAGACCGATTATGTACATAGAAATTGAGGGATGTACTTTTTGTAAGGGCATCCAGAAAATTTTGTAAGGAAACTTCATCTAATACAAGAGATACCGGTATGCTATCCCATTCCGCTTTGTAATAGAATTTTAAGGGTGGATTGAGGGCTTCAACCTCACTGACAACATCTTTGAACAGCGCATTAGCGTAATTACCGCTCAAAGAAAAATCCTGGGCATTTCCAATGGAAACACCACATATAAAAATTAGGGTGGTTAAAAGAATGTGGCGCATTTCATCTTCAATATAAAACGTTTCAGTTTGCTTTGTTTACATTTTGAGCTATCGCACAAAGCTCAATACCAATTGTTAGTTATTTTGTTTCTCTGATAGTAATTATAAAAAGCAGCAGGGCTTTAGTCTTCGTAAAGAGATAAAGCCTTTACCATTCCTCCATAAATCGTATTCTTTCCGAATTTCAATTTATTTCGCTTAATAATATCTTTCATCTTTTTTTCTTCACCGAATGCTTTGATCATGTCCTTTTTACCATTGATCCGAAAAGTACCATATTGGTTAACCACATAGTACCTGTTTACGGGATCCAATTCGTAATAGACTCTTGCTGATGAACCAACCCTTGACTGAGTTCTGGTTCTGTATATCAATGCCTTTGCCTGAATTCCATCATAAGGAATTTCATAAATATTCTTTTCCAGGACACTATCCTCATAGGAAATAAATCTCCTTCCATCTATTATCATCTCACTCACTTTATCCCTATCCAGGCTAAGAATAAATCTGGATTCGCCATGGTTTACCTCCATTACAATGAGTTGTTTATAAGTATCATACTGAATTAGTCTGTTCTTAAATTCAACCCCATCATAAACAATATCTCCTTTCAACAGATAATCTCCAAAAACAAATTGAGAATTGGCTACCCCAATATATTTCATTGGGTAAACCCTTCCATTTAGAAAATTTCCTATATTAAAATCATCCGTTTTATTGTATATGGAGGCCTTTCTTTGGGCATTGATGTCTTCGATAGAGGAAATTACCTGAGCATTACTGGCAAAAGATGTAATGGAAATAACAACCATTACCAATGCAAAAAGTCGGGCGTAATTCGTAAAAAAATTTAATTTAGAAGACATCATAAAGCTAATAAAATCTTCTCCTCTGGTGGAAAAGAATTGAAAACTACTATGTATTTAGTTTATGTCCAAATAAATAGTTTTATTTTCAACCAAAATTCGATTCTAATCAATGTAAATACTGAAAAAGGGGTATTTTCGGTTTTAAAATGGATAACCGATGGCCACATTTAGCACCAAATGATCATTTCTCCAATCGCTATTAAAAAAATTGACTTTATCAATTACCCATCTTTCTTCTTTGGGCAGGTAGGGAATTCTTAATGGAAAGGCAAAATCAAAACGGAGAATAAACAAGGAGAAATCGAACCTGAATCCCACGCCTGCTCCCATAGAAAACTCTGACAAAAACTCTTTGGCCCTAAAATTTGCCCCGGGCCTGTTGGGATCTTCATTATAAAGCCAGATATTCCCTGCATCAACGAATAAGGCTCCCTTTAAGATCCCCACCATGTCAAATCGGTATTCAACATTGGTTTCTATTTTAATATCACCGGTCTGATCCAGGTTTTCCCGTTGTTCAACAGTAGCAAAATAACTACCCGGTCCTACACTCCGAGCTCTAAAGGCCCTGATACTATTATTTCCTCCGGCATAAAACTGCTTTACATAAGGCAGTGAAAGGGAATTGCCATATGGGTGTCCATAGCCCAGAAATAATCGGGTAACCAATCGGTTTTTTTCTTTCACCCTAAAATAATATTTGGGGTCGATGCTTAGCTTTACGAACTGGGAATATGGCAAACCAAAAATAGTATAGGGATTCTCAAGACTTGGCTGGAAATCCTGCGTGATGGATTGTATTAAATAAAAAAGGTTGCCCGCCACATCAATTTTTCCTTCAAAGGAAAAAGAAGTGCCTGTGTTTCTACCGAACTGATTGCTATATCCGAAGGTATAATTGGTGCCAAAAATGTATTGTTCTTCATAAGTTCTTCTTAAAAACGGGTTTTCCTGCAATAAAGAATCAAATTCTGCTGTGGTATTCGACAATTGTAAAATGTTGGCAGAAATTGGATTTAATTCGTGATAACGCGTAAGCCCTTCTCTCCAGGAATATCCGAAAGTAGCATTAAAGGAATTCATGGTAAACAAATTGGTCCGATTGAGCAAGGAATAACCCAGCCTGACTCTGGTCTCAGGAGAGGATTTTTTCTCCAGTCCTTTTATTTTGAAGGGAATAAAAAATTTAGGAAAGGAAATGCCCGTACTTACATCCACTCCGGTAGAATTGATGCCTGAATTTTCCACCCCAAATTGTGTTTCAAAACTCGTATTGAGTTTAATATCAAAGCGTTCTGCCCCTTTTAATAAGTTCCTGTTTTGCCAACTGAAATTAAACCCCGGACCGGCAAAACTATTGGATTTTGAAACCATTTCTGCCTCCACCATTATAGCTTTTTTCTGCATGGGAATCATGTAAATCACCGCTTGCAAAGAATTAGGTTTATCCTCTACAGGGGTAAAAAGGACATCCACAAAATTAAACACACCCAGGTCCATCAGTTTATTGATGGTAAGGCGATGGAAAGCCCTGTTGTAAAGTGATCCTGAGCGAATAAATATATTATCCAGAATTGCCTGAGGTTTAAAGAGCCCTTCTTTGGAAATATATGTAAAACCACCAATCTCAGTGGTATCGTTTTTAAATTCCGCCTTTTCATCATTTACGTAGTATTCTGCATAAACCACCACATCAGCAATTTCAAATGCCTGCTGGGCATTTTCCGGGAGGTCCGGTTTTATTTCCAGAAAAAAGTTGACTTTTTTATCTCCCAGCGTACTGTCCACTTTGAACATGAGAAAATTAGGATTAAAATAGAAGTAGCCTTTTTCTCTTAAAAAATCACTAATCCGCTCCAGTTCCTTTTCCAGTATTTCATAATTATAAGGCTGCCCTTTTTCCAGCAGGCTCATTTCCCGGGATTGGGCAATCATCTCCACTACAGGTGAATTCCCTTTTGGAAAATGAATATTACTAATGGTATAAGGGGAAGAAATGCCTACCTTATAAGTTATAGCTGCTTTTTTCTTTTTCTGCGAAATAGAAAAATCCACTTTGGGTTTAAAAAATCCATTATTTATCAGGTGGCTTTTTAAATTTTCAGCTACTTTTTCCGAATCTGCATTTTCGAGCAAAACGGGTGGAGAACCTAGTTTATGTTTAATAAAGTGTTTTAAACCTTTCTTTTTTGGGGTATTTCCGATAAGGTTATAAAACCATATACCAGGTCTCATTCCCAATATACTAAAATTGGGTTTGGGTTCAATAATCGCTCTCAGCTCTCCTTCAAGGGTAATTTGATTTTTAATTTTTTCGGATGTTTCAACCTTTAAATCATTTTTAGTTAAAAGAAATTCCCCTTCCTGAAGCTTTTTGGTCCCGGTACAACTCCAGCAAAATAGCATAAACAAGTAAATTAGATATAGGGGAAGATTTTTTATCATACCAGGCAAGTCTGGGATTTATTTTTTGGCTACGTCTCTCGATTTATTCTTTTTGTCCTTTTCCTTCCTCAGTTCTTTCTTCTTTTTCCTGGCAAAAAGCTCTTTAAATTTATTATAGTTTTTAATAAATAAAAATGAGATCCCCGTAGCGACATATTCTCCTTCTATAATATCCTGATTTTCATTTTTTCGATAGGCTTTCAACCTGTATCGGCCATCTTCTGTCACTTTATATTCCACATCTACATTCCCGGCAAAATGGTTTTGATTTCCCTGATTATAACTGGAACCATCCAGAATAAAATTACTCCCAAGTTCAACAGTAATTCTGTCATTGAAGAACCCCTTGGTTATTTGCATTTCCAGGTCTGTTCTGGTTTGGTAACTCCCGCTGGTCCGATCTTCATACGACCTTAGATCAAAATTCACATCAACTCCTTTGATTACCTGATCAGATAATTGATTGAGTTGGTTGGACAGAATCTGGCTCACACTATTTCGCGCATTGGAAGTCACAAAGGCATTCCCCGCAGAGCTGGCATTTCCGTCAGAAAGAAATGTATTCATCATTAATAAAGCAAAAACCTGTTTATTCAGATCACTTTCATCCTCCTTTATTTTTTGAAGACTGGAATACACGGTGCCACTATATGCCTGTTGTAATTCCTGCGGCATTTTTATATCAAAAGAAATTTCAGGCCGATCTAATTCTCCTTTTATGATCAGGTAAACATAAAACTGCATGGGCCTTCTGTACTGATTGGCCTGAGATTCATCTATACGCATCACATTGGAAACCAGCCCTAATGGGGCTGCTTTTATCGAATAAATGGCTGTAATGTCCAGCCGGCCTTCCAGTGGATCACCAGCCCATGAAATTTTACTCCCTTTATCAATATCAAATTCTCTGTTAAGTAATTTATAGAAATTCATATTATAATTACCCTCCTCAATTTCATAAACTCCGGTAAGATTCATATTGCCAAATTCATCATACTCGAAATTCAATCCACCACCACCTTTCAATTCTAAAATATCACCTGCCTGTTCATCAATAATAATTTGTAGAGAGGCTCCTTTATCAATTTTTAGTCCGGCATTAAAATCCAGCTTTATCGGTTCCTTTTTCACCTCGTTTCTGGTAATCATAAGTGAATCTCCCACAAAATCTTCATCAAAAAATTCTACAATACCTTGATGATCAGCAGTTTCTTTGGCATTTACAATTTTGTAAACTAAGCTTGTTTCTTTATTAATATCCAAAATGGTGTTTACCTTTATGTCCTCAAGAAAACCATTAATTTTGGTTTTATTCCCCATAATCACTTTTCCAAAATAAGGAAAACCCATCTCTGCATGTGAATTAAGCGAAATGAATTTATCTGCACTTATTTCCAGGTTGAAATAAGGGTTCAATAATTCTTCATATTTAATTTTTCCGTTAACGATCAGAGGTTTGTTTAATGAGTCTTTTATGGCAAAGTTTGAAAATAAGGCTTCATCTTTATCGAAAGTGATCCTCTCATTTTCCAAACGATAGCTGGCATTCAAATCTTTGACTCTGAATCTGGTATCATTAAAAGCCAAAGCTCCTTGCGTAGAAATACTCTCCTGTTTTTTTTCGAAATCAATTTCACCATAAAAATTACCTTTCAATTCTTTTAAATAATCATCCAGAAAAATTTCCACAGATGCCAAATCAAATTTTTTGATCATTATCGAAAGGTCTGTATCAAAATTGGATTTCTTTATTTTCCCTTCAATCTTTAAATCTTTCTCTTTTTCCAGCATATCAACTGAAAAATCGTAGTGCGGACTTTTCCTGCTGTCAAATTTTAGGTTAATGTCGCCAAATGAGCTTTTCAATACCTGAAAATCCTTCACTTTTAAATTGGCAAAATAATCTCCTTGTTCAATATCCTGAAACCCAATTTTTCCGTTCACAAAACCGTGAAATAATTGAACCTTTTCCTCCATCACATTTTTTAAGGAAGGCAAACTAAAATTTAAAAATTCCAGGTCTAATCCTGTTTTATCTATTCCCTCTGTACGAAGTTTAATGGCTTGATCCTGATAGGTAAATTCAAGTTGTTGGCTTTGAAGCCCTGAAGAACCAAACTTTAAATAATTGTTTGCCGGAACCTGAAACTTTTTGGAGTCGAAGATTATTTTCCCCGGAATAAAACTTAATTGAAACAAACTGTCCTGACTTTCTGCCTTTGTACCAATTAAGAATACCAAATTTCCATCAGCATCTTCAAAGGAAATATCATTTAAAAAAATATCGTTTTTCACTTCCCCGCTCAGCTTTGGTGATTTTACCAAAAATTTATCTCCATATAATTCTTTAAGCCCGATATCATAATAAAAAGCCTCCTTATCTGAAAAAAAATTTAGATTCAAAGAATCCAGAGTCGTCTGGTTATAAACCAACCTTTTGCACTTACTATCCAGGGTCAATAACTTCTTTTCGCTGTTAAATTTCCCCTTTCCAAAAAAATTGGAGACTTCTTTTAATTCGGGAATCAAAAAATCGGTGAAAAAATGGGATTCCACCAGGTTGTATTCAAATGTCATTTCTCTTGGAATACTATCAAACACAAACTTTTCTTCATCCTGGAAATCGAAATAATAGCGGATATGATTCGACAGAGTTTTACTCAAATCAATCAGGTTCACATTACCCACTAACTTTCCTGTAAAAACCTCCGAATTAAGTGTGATAACTGCTGTATCAGGTTTTTGAAAAGTAGTCATGCTTCCGCTGTCCAGAAGGAACTTCCTGTCATCCAGCAGGAAGTTTAATTGGCTTACTTTCACACTTCCCCGATTATCATAGAAATTTCTGGCATTCAAATCTACCTGCAGGTTGAATTGTGCGGCCAGGTCATTTTCCATTATTTTTAACTTTTGAAAATTGGCATGGTTCAGAACCATATCAAATTTAAAGATTTTATCCAGGGAATCCTTTAAATTAACTTCTCCCTCAAAGGACAAACCAAGATTAGGATCAGCAACAGTGGCTTTCCCAAAAAAGCTATTGGGCTCGAAAATTCCCCGAATATTCATATCCGCATAAGGGTATTGATACACATATGCAGAATCAATATTCATATCTATTCTGGCTACAAAATCTTCTCTATTTTGCAGCTCAATATCCAGGCGGGTGGATAAATTAACTTCCCCAAAATATTCTTCAAGTCTTAGTAATTTCCCTACATTAAATTGATGTAGGGAAAGGTTTCCGGATTCCACAATCCGATCGAGTTCTGAAAATGGCTTATGATGAAAAGAGGTAGAAATATTACCAAAGGAAGTAATCAGATGAATTTCTGAACTTACCTTTTCACGGTTCCCCATAAGGATGGCTTTACCAGAAACATACTCCGGAAACCTGATTTCCTGCGGGATCAAAGTATCCGGAACAAGTGAAAAAATATCTTCAGAGGGAGCTATTAATGTATCAATACTAACATGATATTGCAGGTTGTTTTCCAACAGATTTTTAGCTACTCCGGAAAACTGAATTTCCAATTCTTTCAAACCAGTGAATCTTACTTTTTTCAGATTTAGTTCCCTCAATCCTCCTGCTATTTCCCCTTCAAGTCCAATTGTACTTAGTCGATTCAGGTTAATTCCTTTTACATTTTTGAGCTGAGGGAAAAAATAATAAATGTCTTCTAGCTTAATCCTGCAAGGTTTTATTTTTAAGTTTACCCCTGTCTCCCTCAGCTCATAAGCCATTCCCAACAAAGAAGGATAGGTCAGTTGGTAATCTCCTGACAAACGGCTTCCCTTTGTTTGAAGGTTGGCTTTTTCCACCAAAATAGATTCATTGGTCATTTTAATTTCCGAACTGAAATTTTCAAGCACAAATCCACTTCTTTCCTTAAATGAAAAATGCCTGGCCCTTCCTGAAATTTCCGCTTCACTTACCAGCACGTTTTCCATACTCAGATTAATCTTTTCTCCATACAAATGCCCGTAATCCACCACATTTTTAGGAGCCTTTCCTTGACCAAAATCCATCTGGTAATAACCATTTTCCATGGTTGCCCCATCCACGGAAATGGTCCATCCACCAGTAGGCAGATGCTGGAATTTATCCGCATTAAAATCTCTTGGATAAGTTTCTGAAACTGGTTCAGAGGATTCTTCCAGGCTGTTTGGGAATTGTAAATTAGCCCATGGATTTTTAACTATAAAATTATTTCCTGAAATGGTTTGGGAAAGCAGGTCAAAAGTACCCTGATCGACATGAGCATAACCCATTTTATAATACATTTTTAAATCATCGGGGCCAAGGATCACATTATAAGCCACATTATCCAGCGTCACATTGGCATACTTTATATTGAGGGAAAATGGTTTTAGGTTTGAAGTGGTATCATCTTCTACAATCAGGTCAGACTCCGTTTCTTCTTCGTTTAATCCATTGAAACTAATTCCTCCAATGGTATTTTTCAACTTCAATGAATCCACCTCTATATCCATTCCCCACATGTCAAAATTGTTCAGTCTGATGTGGCCTTCCCCCACATTGGCAGTAATCAGAAACCCTATAATTTCATCTGAATACCAGAACCGCACATTATTTAATTGAAGATTTTTTGGAGAAACTATCAGTTTTTTACTGGATTCTTTGGGGGGGTCAGGGACTGTATCTTGGTTTTTAAAGGCATCGATAATAAACTGGAAATTAAATACACTATCACTTGCGGTTCGTTCCAGATTATAAACTACATTGGTTAAACTGACATTTTCCACCTTAATTTCCTGGTGGAATAAGGCGGTCATATCAAGTTCCAACTCAATTTTTTCTCCATATAATACCGTATCCTTCCGCGGATTTTCCAGATAAATGTTTTCGAGTAAAATATGGGTTGGGAAATCGATATAAAGCTTTTCAATCCTTACTTCCACACCAAGCCTTTCTTTCAGGTAGGCCACTCCACTTTCTACTAGCAACTGCTGGACATTCGGAATTTTCAATGAAAAAAATAGGAGAATTAGCAACACAATCCCTCCTGTAAGTATCCTAAAAAGATACTTCCAAATTTTTAAAATAAAGGAGGCTTTGTATTGTTTCATCCACTATTTTTTCCTGAAATTCAAATTTCATTCAATTAATTCGTATTTCCTGAGAATACTTTGTAAAACCCCTTCAATTTCCTTTTGAATATCTTTATTGGCAAAACCTATCCAATCCACAGAAGTGGTGGTATCCATTGGTGCATTCCATTCATTTCCAGAAATATCTGTAACAATAATTCCAGCCTCTCTGGCAATAAGAATAGCACACATATCATAAGGATGGCAAACATGGCCAGCCTTTTTTCCCTCTTTTTTCATTTTAGCGAACAAGGCGGTACGTACATCTGCAATGAAGCGATCGTGCCCTACTAAAAGTTCATACATTTGCCCTCCACTGGAAATATACTGATCTTCAAAAACGATGGCTTTGCCTTCTGGCGCATCAGGGAAAATCGTTTCTATTAAATCTTCTTCAATGGCGGCCAGAGTTTGCCGGCCTGGAGGAAAAAACCGGGCAATTTGGGCAAAACCGCCATAAATTGATTTAGAAACTGACGGTTGTATATTTCTATCACTCACTTCCCCGGTTTGCAGGTTTTTGGTAAAGGCAGAAGCTCCCTTTCCTTTTATGGCCCATAGGGTATCGCTCAACACACTTCGTGAGGTAGGCAACTCTACCATTACCGCAACTTCAATATCGTTAATGGTATTTTCTTTTCCCCTATTTGGAGCCACCCCTGCCAAATAGAATGCAGATCTTTTATCATACATAATACCTCTGGTCCCATCTATTGGATCCATAATTATTTTCAAAGCGGCCTCCTCTGGTTTAATCCCTACGGGTAAAACCACTCCATTTTCCTCATCTTCACCAATTCCCTCAGCCACCAGTAAAATACCTCCCAAACCTGCTGCTTCTTTTTCCAGTAAAGGAACAATGATATCCTCCACATCCTTATCAATTTGATAAATGGTATCGTCTATCCCTTCCTTATGCACAGCAGCCCTTTGTTCCGCAGATTGCTGATGTAAGGATTGATGTGTTCTTTCACAAACTTTCAGGCCAATGGCACATAATATCTCTTTAATTTTTAAATGATTCATCTTAGTAAAAAAAATTCTTTTCCGTCAATACGTCAGGTTCAATATGCTCAGTAAAAAAACACACATAAAATTTTAAATGGAACGATACCAATTGTTTTTCAAATAGTTAGGGGAGCTTTTCGTGCAAAAACGGGTAAATTGGTTTCTCCAAAAAGCCCCTTATCATTCCTGCTTTGCAAAATAGTTACTTTTATTTTTATCTCTTATAAATGGTGCAATTTCTATTAAAAGAGAAAACATTTTTTGAGAAAAGTGAACAAAATGCAAAACTTTATGTTAGTAATATTTTTTGTGGGAAGACAATAAAAATTGATTTTGTAAGCTAAAACATATATATTAGAAACCTTACAAATTTAAACTATTGCAAAAAGCTTGAAATCAGGGTAATTAGTTTATTAAAAATAATATAAGATTTCTGATATCTTTTATACCAGGAATAGACTAAACACTACTGAAATTTAAAGCAATTAGTGTAAATTATATTGATGGGTCATTCTTAAGTACCAATACTTTTTTAATAATGAAGTGTATTCATTATCAATCAGTTGTAATTAAGACGGATAGATTTTTTTTCTGTTGACTACTTAAACGATCCGCCAGCCTTATTAATTAACAATCATCACCGGTTTCCGAAAATTTTTAATACTTTTTTTAACAGAAAAGTAGCCGGGGAAAATACCTTTTTAGGATCACTATAAATTGAAACGCGTATGATTAACCTAACCCAGACTTTACCTGAAAAAGGGCTCATGGGATTGAAATATAACTGGAAATCTGATTTGATTGCCGGAATAAGTGTCTCGCTTGTTGCGCTCCCTTTAAGTTTAGGTATTGCCATAGGGGCTGGTGTTCCACCAATTTCAGGAATCATTGCTGCTATAATTGGTGGGATTTTGACTACATTTTTCAGGTCCAGCTTTTTGGGTATAAATGGACCTGCAGCTGGATTAATCGTAGTTATACTTGCTGCGAATGCGGCTTTAGCTGATCCGGATGGAACAAGTTGGCCGTATGTGCTTGCCGCTTTTGTGGTTGCGGGGGTTCTGCAGGTAGCCATCGGATTAATGAAATGGGGAAAACTGGGTGATTTATTGCCTTCTTCTGTAATTCATGGAATGCTCGCAGCAATTGGCGTGATCATTTTGGGGAAACAGGTACATGTAGCCCTGGGTACAAGTTCTTCTGCTCAGAATGCTTTTGGCGTTTTATTGGAAATTCCGTATTCCCTGATTAATCAAAATCCACTTGTTGCCATAATTGGTATGGTAAGTATTTGTATCTTAATTATTTACCCAAAAATCAATAATAAAACTATTCAATTGATACCTGCTCCAATGTGGGTTTTGATGTTTTCCATTCCCCTTGCTTTAGGACTTAATCAACTGAATCATTATAATTTCCCGGGATTTAATCAAACTTTCGAAATTGGTCCTGAGTACCTGATCGACATTCCGGATAAAATTATTGACGGATTTGTATTTCCAAACTTTTCAAAGATCAATTTACCAGAGTTTTGGGGGGCGGTTTTCAGTATTCTGCTGGTGGGTTCATTAATCAATTTAATAAGTTCCAAAGCGGTTGAAAAACTAGACCCTCACAAAAGATCAACTGACTTAAACAAGGATTTAAGTGCTGTAGGGCTAAGTACTATTTTCTCCGGATTAATAGGAGGTCTGCCCATTATCACGGTAATTGTAAGGAGTAGTGTAAATGTAAATAATGGGGCTAAAACCAAATGGTCAAATTTTTTCCATGGGTTAATTTTGCTGATCATGGTGGTATTTTTAACTCCCCTGTTAAAACAATTGCCACTTGCTGCTTTAGCTGCTATTCTGGTTTTTACAGGATTTAAACTGGCTTCCCCTAAAGTTTTTAAAGAAACCTACGAAAAAGGACCTGAGCAACTGGTCATTTTTTCGGTTACACTTGTGATGGCGCTTGTACTGGGAATATTGTGGGGTGTATTCTTTGGTGTGATTACCACACTTATAGTGCATTATATCAATGCCAAACTCGATTTAAGGCTTTTTGCCAAGTATACTTACAAACCCACCATTAAAGTAACCAAGGAGAAGCGTGGAAAATACTTCATCAATATTAAAGGCATTGCCAATTTTGTAAGTATTCTGAAGCTTAAAAATATTCTGGAAAAAATACCTAAAAAGAACGATATCGTCATTGGTTTTTCCCATGCCGTTTTGGTGGATTTTACCTTATTGGAATTTATCTATTCCTATGCAGAGAAATGGAAACAAAATGGGAAAAATTTTGACATTATCGGCCTGAGTCTGCATTATCGGACAAGCGAGCATCCTATGTCTATTCATTTATTGAGCAAAAAATTTAAGAAAAGAAATACACAGCTGACTACAAGACAAAAAGATTTAAAATTGATTTGTGAAACCTACGACTGGGAATTTAACCCGGCCAACAACTGGAAGATGTTTCACCTGAATCATTTCGAGTTTTTTAAGTCAAGACCTATTGAAAATGGGAATAATTTTATCTCTGGCTATCTGGATGACTGGAATATGTTCTGGGAAATTTTTGATATTACTTATGATGTGGGCGCATTATTTGGCAGAAATGTATACCACACCACAGCCCATCTCATTCATTTGCCCATTGAAATTCCTGCTTTTGTAATGGAGAAAGAAGAATTATTCGATAGAATTATGGATTTATCCGAACATGAGGATATTAATTTCAAGGAGTATAAAGCATTTTCCGACCATTTCGTACTGAAAGGTCCGGATGAAAAAGCGATCAGAAAACTTTTCAACTCAAGCCTGATCAAATTCTTTGATAAAAATAAAATTTTCCACCTGGAAAGTAATGGCAAAACCTTGCTCTTATTGAATAGAAACCGCTTCGCTTCACCTATAGAAATTATCAAACTCCATCAATTTGGTAAAAAACTGGCGATAAAAATCCTAACCAGTTCTTATCTGAATGGAGAAAGCAAAAATGAAAACGGACCAATTGAAATTCCCCTTGATTTTCTAGATAGCAAACTCAGGAAAAATTAATAACTAAATTAATTCGATTTTTCACCTACAAAAAGCAGATAACGCCAAATACCCAATAAACCTTTTTTAATTTTTACGGTTTTGGGCACAAATCTTTTTTCAAGGGCAGGCAGTAATTGTGCTTCCAGGGTAACATGGTTCTCATCCATAAAATTTTTATAGAAGACATAATCAGTATTATGGAAATCTACCAGGGCCAAAATTCCGTTTTCCTTCAGATCGGAATTGGCCTGGTCCAGTAATACATCAAACCCAGGATTTATCATGGAAAGGCAGTATGAAAAAAGAACCAGATCATATTTTTCACTTAAAACCCTTCCTGGAGGGTATGCTTCATTGCGCAATTCAATTCTTTCTCCATATTTATCTAGCTTGGCTTCAGCTACATTCAACATATCACCTGATAAATCATAGCCAGTCAATCTGGCCTTAGGAAATCGGTCTGCCAAATATTTTAAAGTAGTTCCTGTACCACATCCCACTTCCAGCACACTAAACTCCTGATTTTTGGTGAATGGAAGAAGTTTAATAATTTTTTCCCTTCCAAATAAAAAAGTCCATCTGGTTAGGTCATAAATTCTGGATTGAAATACATACCAGTCTTTAATCCTGTCAAATTGGGAGGTGCTTTTCAATTGATTCATTTCCCTCAATAATGTTTTATGCTCGATTAATGCTCAAGTATAAGAATTGAAAAAGAAAGTTTAGCAGACCAGAAATGCAGATTTGCCATTACCAATTATATTTTAGGGCTTTATGATAGCCTCAGGGCACAAAATCATTAAATATGAAGGTTTTGTTAAAAAATGATGTACAATTTGTCATCAAAAAAATATTTGGATAAAATATCCAGGTTAATCCGGTACAAACTGTAAAATTAATAATATAATCATCTCAATTCAGATCCAAATATTCCCATTTCAACTGAATATTATGCTGTTTTATTCCAGATAAAGGTCCTTTCTTCATAGCCTTAATTGAAACAGTAAAAATCAATTTTTATCTATTTGCATTTAATTATTTTGAAAATGAAATCACCTTTAAAAATAATATCATTAATCATTAGCCTGGGTATTGCCTTTATTGCATCAGGCCAACAGCATGAGGGATTTATACTCAATGAACAGGAATATTTTGAAAAACAAGGAGTAAATGTAATGGCTTTTCACGATTTTTATCCTGAAGGCCATCAGGGCGGAGTCACCATTATCCAGAATGGAACCAGAGTAGCCGCCAATGGAGATGTAAGACTGGAAGCTACCCCAGGGCAATGGCAGCCCGTTCCTAAAATGAATGGCCGTGAAGTCAATACGGAAACCAGTGAGATCTCTGTCAATTTATCTTACCCTGATGAATCCAAAAACCGCAAAGGTTTTAACCCTGTGGATTATCCTGATTTAGAATTTAGCTATGATATTCGGGTAAGCACGGAAGGGGCAGCTATTTTAATTTCAGTAGATTTGGAAAAGCCTTTACCTAAAGAATGGATAGGAAAAGTTGGCTTTAATCTGGAATTGTTTCCCGGCTTATTATATGGAAAATCTTATATTCTGGATGAAAAAACAGGGATTTTTCCAAGACAATTGAACGGGCCAATGTATCCTGATACTGATGGTGTTTTTCAAAATACCCCTTTAGCTACCGGAAAAAAACTTGTGATTGCTCCGGAATTGGAAACACAGCGCTTGGTGATAGAAACCCTTGATGGAGAACTCGAGCTTCTGGATGGAAGAGCCCAACACAATAATGGTTGGTATAATGTAAGAACCGCTTTTCCTGATGGAAAAACGAAAAATGCCATCCAGTGGAAAATTACACCGAATGCAATCCCTAATTTTAAATCGCAGCCAGTAATTCATTTATCGCAATTGGGTTATCATCCATCCCAACCAAAAATGGCAGTAGTTGAACTGGATAAGCACGAAACTGAAGTGGCTAATTTTGAGTTGCTAAAAATGTCGGATGATAAGCCTGAAGTCATCAAAACCAGTGATGCCCAGCTTTGGGGTCCATATTTAAGATACAATTATTATCAGTTTAATTTTGATGAAATCAAGACCCCAGGAATATACCAAATTAAATATGGCGCTTACAAAAGCCAACCTTTTAAAATTGGAACTGACATTTATGAGAGACATGTTTGGCAACCAACGTTAGAATATTTCCTGCCTGTGCAGATGTGCCATATGCGTGTAAATGACCGCTACAGGGTGTGGCATGGACTCTGCCATATGGATGATGCTTTAATGGCCCCCACGGACCATAACCATTTTGACGGATATATTCAGGGTTCCTCCACTTTAACCAAATACAAACCTTATGAACAGGTTCCCGGATTAAATGTAGGAGGCTGGCACGATGCAGGAGATTACGATTTAAGGGTAGAATCACAAATAGGGACAGTTTATATTTTATCACTTGCCTACGAGCAATTCAGGGAAACTTATGATGAAACATTGATTGACCAAACCAATAAAATTGTAGAACTGCATCAGCCCGATGGCAAACCAGATATGTTACAGCAAATTGAACACGGAATATTGACTGTACTTGGGAGTTATCAGAATTTAGGACGCTTGTATAGGGGCATAATTTGCCCGGATTTAAGACAGTACGTGCTGTTGGGAGATGGTTCTGTCATGACTGACAACAGAAAGTATAATCCTAACCTTGGGGAAAAAGAAGTTACTGCCCACGAATCAGGGGTTCGGGATGATCGCCTTGTTTTCACTGAAGAAAATCCTTCCAGAGAGTTGCACGTGGTTAAGGGACTTGCTGCTGCCTCAAGGGTTTTGAAAGATTTTAATCCTAAACTTTCCTCAGAATGCCTGGAGGCAGCTGAAGCCTTATGGGAAAACTTAAAAGATGATACCACAAGAAGAGCCCGAAATAATAAATTGCTCGCTGTTTCAGAGTTGTATCTCACCACCAAAAAAGAAGCTTATAAAAAAGTTATAATTGAAAATAGCGATAATTTCAAAAAGAATTTTTCCAGGTCAGGTTGGGTTTTAGGACGAGTTATTCCCCTTTTGAATGACAAGAAATTTTCAAAAATGATGGCAGCTTCAGCTGCAGAATTCACTGAAGTAGTAGCCAAACAAAACAAAGAGAATCCTTTTGGTATTCCCTATACACCTTATATCTGGGGAAGCGGCTGGGACATTCAGCGGCTGGGATTTCAATACTACTTCTTACACCAGGGCTGGCCGGACATTTTCCCCAAAGAAAATGTTTATAATGCATTTAATTTTATATTGGGGAATCATCCGGGTGAAAACACAGTCTCCTATGCTTCGGGAGTTGGAGCAAATTCTTTGGAAACAGCTTATGGTATTAACAGGGGTGATTGGGGATTTATCCCAGGTGGTGTTGGGTCTGGTACCGGACTAATTCGGCCTGACTTACCCGAATTAAAAAAATGGCCCTTTTTCTGGCAACAATCCGAATATGTAATGGGAGGAGGAGCCAGTAACTTTATGTTTTTAGGGCTGGCAGTAAGAGAATTAGTAAAAAATTAAAACAATGTATGGTTTTTAGGGTATTTCTCAAATTTTAAAGTAAGGTCAGTTGAATTTCGTGAATTTCAACTGACCTTTTTTATAACCTGCTTTTTGATCTCTACATAACAAAACTCCAAATTGAAATACACCTCTCTTTTCTGGTAAAAAACATTTATTTATTTAATACAAATAACCATTCTTCCCTTTCGAATTCTGGATTAATCACATCTGTAATATTTAGCCTGAAACCAACAATAATTTAGTTAACGACTTGTTTTAAGGGGATAACAAGTAGGATTATTCCTATATAATTTTTGTGGCAAAAGCCCCTACCCTAACCAAAAACTAATTCAGTTTTTCGATTTGAAAATAGTTGAAATATTGGATGTACGAACCCAACAATGTGTCATTTTTAGCATTTGAAGCAAGGACTCATTGAAATTTTTTACGTCAATTTAAAATTAGTTTTTTCGGATTTCCAAAAAATATTTTGAAAACTAAAGATATGAGAAGGTATTTTACCATTGTGTTGCTAATCCAGCTAAACTTTGCATTTTCACAAAATTTCCAGGAATCAAAAAAAGAAGTTCCCACCTATCAGATAGATGTGAATGAATTGCTTGAAATTCCAAGGAAAACCAACTACGATCAGGAAATTGTCTCCGCCTCAAAAAAAGCAGAAAGTCTTTTTGAAGCCCCTCTATCAGCCTCAGTATTAACTAAAGAGGAAATTAAAGCTTCAGGAGTAACCAATGTGATGGAAGCAATGAGACTTGTTCCAGGGGTTATTGTGAGGCAAATGACCAATGGTGTTTACAATATCCAAATTAGAGGAATGGACTGGTTGCCCAAACACGGAACGGAGGGGGCGTTAAATGGATTAAATAAATTATCTCTGGTAATGATTGATGGACGACCTGTATATAATTATTTGCAGGGAAATACATTTTGGGAAGCCTTCCCCATTGGATTAAATGACATTGAAAGAATAGAGGTAGTCAGAGGACCTGCGGCTTCCATGTTTGGACCAAATGCAGTAACTGGTGTAATTAATATTATTACCAACAAAACCAAAAAGGATGGCTTGTTTGCCAATGCCAATGTGCAAATGGGTTCATTTAATTCTACCATTGCCAATATGGCTGTTGGTTATCAGGCAAACGAAAAATTTTCCGTGATTGTTTCTGGGAACAGGGAGTACAGGGAAAGGACCCATGATTTATATTTCTCAAGAGGCGATTCCCAATACGTAGCCGCGAATGAGCTTAATTATTTCAGTGGAATTATTTCCAGCCAGCAGGGAGCCGATCAAATATTTCAAAACAGCCACGTATCCCTTGATAAAAAGGGAGTAAATGCTTTTATGGAATATAAACCTGTGAAGGCTGTTTCTTTTTCCCTTAAATCCGGATATGAAAATACTTTTTCTAATAAAGTAATTTACCCGAATTTTTCCACCCCTATCACAAAAATGTCCTCTGAGTCTTGGTATATGGATACCGAGACCAGAATTTTTAATGGAAGAATAAAAGCCTCTTATCAAAAGGGAACTCAGGATCCTATCAAAGGAATAATTTATACTTATGATTTTGATTTTTTAGATCTGGATGTAGAATATCCCGTTCAAGTACTGAAAAACCTGACTTTAACGCCTTCATTTAGTTATCGTTTAGCTCAGTATAGTCACGATGTAGATGACAGCAGAATTCTGGATTCCTTTGATAAAACAGTAAATGCAGTAACAGGCAATCTTGATCCTTCCCTCCCCTTCGAATCGGGTTTGGAACTGGCAATGGCCAGAACTTTTGTTCCACCTTTTAGCATTATTTCTCCTGGTTCTAAGATTGATAATCCTGCATTTGCACTAAGGGGAGATTATAGATTATTGAATGATAAACTAAGGTTTGTAAGTTCTATTAGAGCCGACCAGTTTTCTAACCTGAATAAAGACATTTTTTACTCATACCATTTTTCTTCCACATTTAAGTTAAATACTAATGTAATTCTTCGGGCAAACGTAGCCAAAGCAAACTCAAGTCAATCAATTATAGATTCTCAGGTTAATCTGGTTGAACCTACTTCAGTTGACATTGGAGGGGGAAATTATGTGCCGGCTTTTAATATTACCAGTGGAAACAAGGATTTAGTTCCTATAAGTCAAACCATTTTTGAAGTAGGTGCCCGCGCTAAAATCAAAGAAAAATTATCCTTGGATTTGGAAATTTTTAGAGGGTTATTGTCAAACCATAGAGCCTCTATAAAAGAAGATATTGTGTTAGACCTTTCCTATTCCGTACCATTTGCAGCTGTAAACCAAAAATTTAGAAGTTTGCCCATGACTGCAGAGCAGATTGGAACTACCTTTTCATTAACCTACACAGGAAAAAACTTTTGGCTAAGACCTTTTGCAACTTTCCAAAAAACTACAATTAATGACTATTCTCCATATTTTTCAACTCAGGCTTACCAGTCTTTCTTTGCTGATAAACCTCAGGATACCCATTTTGAGAATACAGAAGATAATGAAAACCTTGCTACTCCGGGGTGGTTCGGTGGATTTTACTTGAATTACAGACCGATGAAAAACCTTTCAGTTAATCTGAATGCGTATTTTATGGGAAATCAATCCTATGAGCCAAATGGAATAAGAAACCAATATGAAACAGGAGACAGAATTGTATTAAATGCAAAAGTTGCCTACGATATAAACCGACAAGTGTCATTTTTTGCTTCAGTAAGGGATCTCTCCAATTCTGATCTTCCAGAATATTATAATACCGATCCTATAAAACAAGCCTACTATTTCGGATTAAACTTTGAGTTGAAATAACCCTAGTTCATAAAAAATATAAGGTTTAAAAAAATTAAAATAAAAAATTCAGTCATAAGATGAATTATTATAAAATCGGAATCTTAAGCTTACTTAGTTTAATCTTTTCTATTGTTCAGGTAAATGCACAATCTTTACCTGATTTGATGGAAAATTATTCCAATGCAGAAACCACTCAGGAGAAATCAAAAATAGCACGACTTATCGCCTATAATTTCCAACTGGATGGAGCCCTGGAAAAAGCTAATGATTACTTTTTGCAATCCTTTTCTACAGAAGGGAACCATGTTAATTTTCAGGAAGATATGAAAATTTATGATTTAGTTGGAGATAATTATGTTAAATTAAGCCAACATGAAAAGGCGCTTGAAAACTTTAACAAAGGATTAGCTCTGGCCATTAAAAATAATAGTAAAAACCAGCAAAACACTTTTACCCAGAAAATTGCTGACCTCCAACTGGAAGATGGAAATGTAGGTGAGGCCATCAAGAATTACGAAAAAATTTTAAATGAAAATCAACTTTCTGATAATAAATTGGCAATTGCAAAAGCTCATAATAACCTTGGGTATTTGTATAAAAAGGAGAATAAACTAGAAGAAGCAAAGGTTCAATTCACCAAAGCCCTTGAAATTAACCAGGAGCAAGTTAATCAGGAAGAAAACCTTCCTCTTTCCCAACAGAAAGGAGCCTTTAAAATTAATTTAGCAAGTTCCTATTTATTCTTAGGAAATACTGCTGAAGCCATTCGAAGTTACCAGGAGGCCTTACAAATTTATAAAGCTCAAAATGATTCTGTTCGTCAGGCAGAGGTTTACAATTACTTGGGTGCACTTCATTATTTAAATGGAAATAACCCTCAGGCCCAATTGGAAATTGAAGAAGCCATCGAAATTGGAGAAGCTATAAACTCTAAAGAAACCTTAGTTGACAGTTATAAAATTCTTTCTGAGATATACAATGCAGAAGGGGATTTTCTTGCCTCTCAAAAAGCATATAAAAATCACATTAAATTAAATGATGAATTGGATGCGGCTGCAGAAGAGGAAAGAAAACAGTTTATTGCCAAACAAATTGAGGCAGAAAAAAATGAAAACCTGATAAAAGAATCTATCAGCAAAAAAAGAGAGCAGGAACTTGCTTTAAAACAGGCAGAACTTGAAGCGGAGAAAAAAGCTAAAGAACTTGAACTTCAAAAACAACAACTGGCCCTTGTAACCAGGGAGAAGGAATTACAGGAAACCAGACTGGCCAATCAGGCGCTGGAAAAAAAGAGAGTGCAGCAGGCACTTCAAATAGCCAACCAACAGTTGGAAAAACAAAAAAGCGACCAGGAATTGATCTCGCTTCAACAGGAAAAAGTTTTGCAGGAAGCCGCTCTCCGGGAGAAAGAATTGCAGGAAAAAGAAAGACAAAAAGCATTTGAATTGTTGGAAACGGAAAAAAAGCTTCAGGACCAGGTGCTTTTAGAAGAACAAAGAACTCAAAAAATATTCATTGGTATTATCATAGGAACCGGCTTTGTAGTCCTGATTATTTTATATGGTTTTGTTCAAAGAAATAAGGCCAATAAAAAGCTAACCCATCAGGCTCAGGAAATTAAAGAAAAAAATGAGGAACTCCAGTCGAGTGAAGAGGAATTGAGGCAAAATATGGAAGAGCTGGAAGCCACCCAGGAAGCCATGAAGCAAAGACAATTGGAGCTGGAAGAATTAAATAAAAAGCTTTCAAGTAGTGAAGTTGTATTAAAAAAGGCAATTTCCAAGCTAAAAGAAAGTGAGAATAAAGTAAAAGAGCAAAACCAAAACCTTGAATCTGCCTATTCTGAGCTAGAAGACAAAAACTCCCGGCTTACTGATAGTATCAAATATGCGGAGAGAATTCAAAATGCCATTCTTCCGGCAGAAACTACTCTGGATGATGTGTTTGATAGTCATTTTGTGATTTACAAACCAAAAGATATGGTTTCTGGTGATTTCTACTGGTTTAGCAAAGTGGAAAATAAATCTTTTATTGCTGCTGTTGATTGTACCGGGCATGGTGTTCCTGGAGCATTTATGTCCATGATTGGGAATACACTGCTTAATCAGATTGTAAATAAAAAGGATATTTATTCCCCAGAAAAAATATTGGAAACCCTTCACTACAGTGTAAGAGAAGCCTTAAAACAAAGAGATTCCAATAATGTAGATGGGATGGACGTAGGGCTTTGTTGCCTGGAAGATTTGGGTAATGGAAAAATTGATTTAAAATTTAGCGGTGCCAAATGTCCCTTATTCCACCGCTCAAATGAGGGGAAAATCACTAAACTTTCTCCGGATAGAAAATCTATTGGTGGTTGGCAAAAAGAGGCTGATCACACTTTTAATGTACATCAACTTGAAGTAGAAAAAGGCGAGATGATTTACCTCACCACAGATGGTATCATCGATGCCGCTAATAATAAAAGAAGACGATTTGGTACGAAACGACTAAGTTCATTAATTGAAAGATATGCCAAACGTCCAACTTACGAACAGAAATTACATTTTGAAAGAGAATTAGATGAACATCAGACCGGGGCCGATCAACGTGATGATATCACATTTTTGGGTATCCGATTATAATTTTCTTTACCACAAAAAATAAGCAACTCCCATAATTTTGAGAGTTGGGTTTTTAACTTTATATTTTCCTTTTTTAGGTTGACAATTGATGTTTTGTTTAGAAGGCTAAATGGAACTTCACAGGAATATAAATCCAGGAGTCATAAGTATTGCCATGTATATCCTTTGCAGGCAACAAGTGCATGTATTTTACTTGTCTTAGACATTCCTCACTCATTTTTTGATGGGGAGATTTTACGACTTTTCGCTCTTTCAAACGTCCATCTGCAGAAATAAAAACAGCTAATATTACTGTTCCTTCGATTCCCATTTTTCGACACGCTTCCGGATAGGCAATATTCCTTTTAATTTCCGAATAATTGACTAACCACGCTGAATTGGCAAAGCTTTTATTTAAGGTTTGCTTCGGTTTGAAACCATCAGTTTTTTTATTACTTGCAAAAGTATTTTCCTGTGCAGAAACCGCATTACCCAAACAAATTAATAAAAGGGCTATAATTCCAAAATGTAGACGTAGTGCCATGATTAGACCGATTAAATAGATATGAGAAATTGTGTTATTTTAGAATTGTATTAGTAATGGGTGATCAGTTGCCCATCAATTGTAAAAACGGTTGTTTATAACTATAGCTGGAAGGTATAAGGCCAAAAAGTATTTGTTGATATTTACTGAAAAGAATTTTAAAGGTTGGGGGTGATTTGTTAATAAATTTAAATACGCACAATATTACCGAGTCCGGGTGAATCTCGGTTGAAAAACAAGTTGCAGTTTTTTGCCTAAGCTTTGTTATTTTTAATAAATGTAGAGGGGGAATTGCCAAACTTTTCCCTAAATAACCTGGAAAAATGCGAATGAGATTTAAATCCTGTTTCATCAGCTACTTCCCCTATGGAAAATGAACCATTCTCCAGCAGTTGTCGCGCTTTTTCCAGCCGAATGCCTTTAATAAAATCAGCTACGGATTGTCCAGATAGTTTTTTAATTTTTCGGAACAATTGAGCTCGGCTAACACCAAGTTCGATGCACATGTCATTTATGGAAAACTCGTGATTTGGCAAATTTTGCTGAACAAGCAGGATTGCATTTTCCAAAAAAACAGCTTCTTCGCTTTTTTGATCTTTTTCCTCGGAAGAAAAGGAAGATTCGGATAAATCCGACATTTGATAAGAAGCGAAGGTAGATTTTTGCTTTTTCTGATTATCAAAATAGAAATAGGAAATACCCATGAGCACGACCAACATAGAAAGTGCAATTCCCTGAAATAAAGAGGATTGCCAAAAAGATTGATAAATATTCAGGTTCAGGATAATTCCTTGCTCATTCCAGATCCCGTCATTATTGGAAGCCTTTACCTTAAATGAATACTTTCCCGGTTCCAAATTATCATATGAAACCTGACTTTCATTATTAGTGTAATGCCAGCTTTCATCATAATTATCCAATTTATATGCATATTGGTTTTTATTAGGATGAATATAATTGAGGGCCGCAAAGGAAATATCCAGACTGGAAGCTTCCTTAATCTTTAAATTCAGGGAAGAAAATTCACCAACTGTCAAATCCTTCCCGTTAGCTTTTACTGAGGTAAACACCACAGGTGGTGGATTGGGATTATATTTCAAATGGATAGGATCAAAAATATTTAAACCTTTAAGTCCTCCAAGCATAATCTTTCCGGATTTGGTAATGGTTGCAGTATTGGCATTAAAACTCCCTGGTTGAAGACCATCGTGTTCATCAAACTTTTTAAGAATTTCCAATTCCCGGATTTCTTCATTCCATTGGCATTTTAACAAACCTCCGGAACAAGTAATCCAGTAAAAACCTTCCGAATCTTCCAGAATATTGGAGACAATTCCTTCGAACACTCCTTTGCCTTCCACCAATTTCACGGGTTGAGCAATATTTTCTTTTAAAATGGTCAATCCATTACCCAGAGAAGAAACCCATAAACGCCCATGACTGTCTTCATAAATGTAATTAATGTGGTTTTTTTTGTATTGTTCTAACTTATGAATATTTAAATTTTGCTTCTCTACTTTATATAATCCTGTTTCTGTTCCAATCCATAAGAAACCTCCTGCTCCGCTTTTCAGAGTGGCTACTTTACCCATTTCCGCAAAGATATTTTTCATCGCTGGACGTTTAAATTCACCTTTCGCTACTTCAAATAAATAGACTCCCAAATCAGTACCAACCCATAAATTACCCTCATCAGTCTCTAACAATGCCGTTACGGTATTATGGTCACTTCCTAAATCAAAATATTGAAACTCATTCTGTTGAAATAATACTAGTCCATTTTCTAAAGTGCCCAGCCAGAGTTTTTCACCTTCCGGAAGAATACAATTCACCGTTTTATCCTTCAAATAATTCTGATGAAATTCATCTGTTTGCTGAAAGCTTTGAAATTGTCCTTTTTCAGGATCAAATCTGTTAAGTCCTCCTCCTAAAGTTCCCAGCCATATTTCCCCATTTTGGCCCTCTGCTATTGCAGCCACATTATTCATGCTCAAGCTGTTTTCGTTTTCAGGATTGTGCTGAAAAAGACTTATGTTTTTGGTGTAATGATTCTGAATTTTTACCCCTCCATTAGAGGTGGCAATAGCCACTTCCCCCGTATTCAGTTTATAATGGCAATACACACTGGCTTTACTTCCAAATGGATTATAATTTCCTTCTGTATCGTACCGGGAAAAATTGTCTGTATAATAATTGTAAAGACTTATTCCACCATTCATCCCTCCTAGCATCAGGTTCCCTTCCTCATCCTCAATAATAGAATAGACAGTATTGCTCGGCAGGCTGACTGATTTTTCTTCCTTCTGATAACGGGTAAAATTTCCGCTTTTGGGATTATACTTGTTGAGCCCTTTATTCTGGGCACCAACCCAAATATTACCCATGGCATCCTCATAAAGCGAACTGATATTATTCCCACTAAGTGTAGTGGGGTTTTGGGTTTCATATTGGAATCTTTTAAAAGTCTGACTTTCTGAATGGAATAAATTTAAACCAGAAAATGCCGTCCCAACCCACAACTGCCGCTGGCTGTCCTCCATAATTTTGCTCACCACATTTCCACTTAGTGATTTACTATTTGTAGAATCATTTGAAAAAGTGTGAAACTTTTCGGTGTCTGTGTCGAAATAACTCAAACCTCCCCAGCTACCCACCCAGATTTTCCCTTCATGGTCCTTCAAAATGGTTTCAATCTGTTGGTTTGGCAATGCGGTATTCCCGGAATTAAAACTCCTGATTTTTGTACGATCCCTATTAAATCTATACAGACCATATTTGGTCCCCACCCAAAGATTCCCCTCGTTGTCTTCCTGAAGGGCAGTGATATGATCGTTTACAAATTTATTTTGGGAACTTTCCCCATTTTTAAAAACCAGATAATTTTTTCCATCAAATCGATTCAATCCACTGAGTGTTCCCAGCCAGAGATAACCTGTTTTATCTTGGAAAATACAAGTTACAGTCGGATGGGACAGGCCTTCGATAGGCAATTGCATGAAATCCAACTTCTTTTGCGCAAATAAACACTGTTGGATAAATATCAATATCCAAATGAGCAGTGCCTGCATTTGCCAAAGAAGTTTTCTTTCCATATTTACAAAAATGTTATCACAAAAGAAGTTACCAAATTTTGATTAAACAAAAAAAGACAACAGGGCAATCCCTTAATTATTTTTATTTAGATTTATTATAGATAATGTTTTAATTATCCGATTCTTTATTTAGTTTAGCTTCTTTAAATTTTTAGCAAAAAAACTCATGCAAATCGAAGAAAAGGTATTATCTGATTCGATTACTAACTAAGAAAATTGAAAAACAAAGGTTTATGTCAAAGGAGCACATCAATGTAATACTAGCAGATAACCAGCCATTGACTTTTTTGGCTATTAGCCATTTACTGAGCCAAAAAAAAGTTTTTAAACTTATTTCAAACAGTATTTCAGCGAGTAATCTTCAGGAATTAATTAGAACCAAAAACGATTCCCTACTCATCATAGACTATAACTATGAAGATTTTTGTAAGCCAGATTTTCTTGCCAAACTCATCAGGCAATATCCCAAACTAAAAGTCCTGGTTATTTCTTCCGATAATGATAAAAAGCAGATTTTAAAGGTTCTGGAAGCAGGAGTAAAAGGATATATTACCAAAAATTGCAGTCTGGAAGAAATAGAATCGGCAATTTTAGCAGTCAGCCGGGAAGAAAAGTTTTATTGCAACAAAATTTTTGACCTTCTATTATTTAAACATCAGGAAGAGGAAAATGAAAACTGCCTTCCTACCAGCCTTTCTGCAAGAGAAACTGAAGTTTTGAAGTTAGTAGCAGAAGGAAACTCTACCCAAAAAATTGCCAATGATTTAAATCTTAGTCCTCATACTATTAATACCCATAGAAAAAATATTATCAAAAAATTAGGCATAAAATCACCCACCGATTTCGTCCATTTTGCACTGGAATTAGGAATTTTAAAAAAACAGGAATAAAGAATAATTGACCTTTATATTGAGTCTAAATGCTCACTGTTACCAGCTATAAATGGCGTAAATGGAATATGTGTTAAAAAGTTTGACACATTTCTGATATTTTAAACTAATTATCCTGATTAAATTTGAGATAAATAAATGGATTAAAAATTCATTTTCTAATAATTACCTAATCTACCAACAATTCGCTTGTTTCCATCAAAAAAGCCTGGCAAATTAAGCTTTTTTAAAGATGGTTTTCCAACGATAAGCAATAACAAGATTTTTTATTGGTAAAATCCAATAAAGATATTCAGCTTCTTAACAAAAACCTTTATCCAGGTTAAAACTTAGTCAAGGGTTTTCTATTAATTCATTGTGTTTTTTTTCAAATGTATTCACAGAGATCATCTGAAATAAAAAAAGTGAATTAAACTTTTTCCCCTGTCCAAAAAAATCTTAAGGAAAATTACTATCTGTGAATATATAAACAATATTCCAGATGGGAGAATAGCCTCTGCCTAAAACCCTAATTATCAGTGCATTAATTTCCATTTTTTATATAAATCAATTCTAACCAAAATTTTATTAGTCATGAAAACTTTAAAAACCTCCATTTTATTATTGCTGTTTGTGCCCGCAATTTTCAGCTGCGAAGAAGATACATTTACACCAGAACCACCTGTAATTGTCAACCCTGGGATTAGTATTTTTGGCACTTTCGATATGGTGACAAATTCAAAATTTGAGGAAATAAATGATCACTATGTGGAATTAAAATATGATTTAGAAGGAGAGGGAGTCACCAATCTAATGGAGATTGCATCAATAAAGCTCAATTATAAGAAATTTATTGAAATCAGCAGTGATAGCAGTATAGTACAAAATGGTTCTTATGTTATAAAAGCGAATTCTGGAGAAGAAATCTCAGGTGGATTTGGTGGACACCTGTATACAAATGAAACTGGAACTGAGGAAATAATCCATGCCGTTATTCTTGAAGGAACCCATCAATATAAGGATTGTAAAGGGGATATTATGTTTAAAATCACACATTTAATAAGTGGGAATTTGAATCTTGAAATAAATGGGAAGATTTTTTTGGACGATGAAATTCAACCTCAATAACCATAACAACAGTACATTAAAACAAAGTATAAACAATTAACAAGAATATTGGTCCAACTCTAAAAGTAGTTTAAGGACCAATATTTTTTTATCCCCCGAAGAAAAGAATCATAATTTATATTATCAGAACAGCTACCCTTCACCCAAAACATTTGCCGGGTTCTCTCTTGCAGAAAGCCACACCTGAGTGACAATGGTGATTAGTAATCCAGAAAATAAAACAAAATAGGCACCACAAATATGCATAGCATTTACTTCAATTTTAAAGGCAAAATTATCAAACCAGAACCCTGAAAAATAGAAAGTAGCAGGAAAAGAAATAATTATCGCTGTCACCACCAAAGAGATAAAGTCCCTAAGAAAAAGATGAGCAATACCAGATAATGAACTTCCTGCCACCTTCCTGATGGCAATTTCCTTTCTTCTGTTTTTAATGTTATGAGCAGTAAATGAAATAATTCCCACAAAAACCAGGACTAGGACAACCACAGCAAAAAACAGCAAATTCCTGATAAAAATTTCTTCATTTCTGTATTGCTCCTGGAAATAATCATCCAGAAAATAATAATTAAAATCACCTGAAGAAAAAGTTTCTCTATAGGTTTGTTGTATTTTATCCAAAGTTTCAGGCAAATGCTGGCTTTCCAGATTTATCGCTTTGAAATGTTCATTTCGGCTGGCCAGCACAAATCCGAGTGGTTGGAAAGGTTCTTTTAGGGAAGCATGATGATAGTTCTTAATCACCCCAATAATTTCCTTTTCCCATCTGGAAAATTTCACTTTTTCACCAATAGCTTCCTCTGGATGCTTTATGCCTAGAATTTTCAGGGTTTCTTCATTTACTACAACTCCCTCTTTGTCTGTCTCTTTATGGGCACCAAATCCACTTCCTGCCAAAAATTCGAAATCGAAGACCACTGAAAATTCTGGAGAAACCCTTCCCATTCTAAAGTTTTTAATCTCCTTAGAATGGTTTTTTAAATTAATTTTCCACCAATTATCATTGCCTGGAATTACACTTCCATTGGCATAGGACTTTACCTCTGGCAATTGAAGCAACTTGTTTCTAAAAACCTGATGGAGGGAATCACCCATAGTATTGTCAATTATAAGGGTTTGTTCTAATTTGAATCCCATATCCTTATTTTTTAGGAAATTCACCTGGCTGATTACTAAAATTCCAAAAAACAAAAATCCTCCTAAAATGGAAATCTGAATAGTCAGAAGCGCTTTTCCCAATAGATTCTTTCTGAATCCCAATACCTGGCCTTTTAAACCCGCTGCTGGTTCATAATTAATTAAATGCAGCACCGGATAAATATAGGCTAGGCCAATTATGACCAGAAAAAGCAAGGCTATTCCAATCCAAAGTAGCAGATTATCTTTCAGTGTAAACAGAAAAAAGTCTGATGGAAGGTTAAATAAATAATAATAATGATTCGCCACATAATCCAGCAAAAACAGGGAAATGCCAAAAACAAATAAAGTCTGAAAAAAATACTCCAGAAATAAAGCTGTTAATATCTGGGTTTTATTAGCCCCCAGAATTTTTCGTAATCCGATTTCCTTTATTCCATCCAGACTTTTAATGAAAAGAAAACTGGCATAATTAATCGCAGTAATCACCAAAACCAGAATAGCAATCACTCCTAATAATACCAACAACTGAAAACTTCCATTAACTTTAATTTCATTAGAAAAATTAGAATGTAAATGTATGTCTGTCAATGGTTGTAAGTGAAATTCCTCTCTTCTCTCAAATGCTATTCTCTGAGAAATTTCCTGCAGCAAAGCATGTGAAATTTTTCCCTCTAAAGTTGCCTTATTTGCTTTTTCATCGATTAGGAGGTAAGTATAGAAGTCGGAAAAATACCAATCTTCATTCATTTCCTGCCCCTGAAATCCCAGAAAAGTTTCAAAAGAAACGAGAAAATCAATGTCGAGATGAGAAGAACTGTTCTTTTCAAAAACTCCTGTAATCACAAATGGCCCTATACTTTCCAGTTCCTTTCCGATTGGGTTTTCATTTTTAAAATATTTTCTGGCAACAGCACTTGAAATCACAATTTTATTCATTCCCTCTAAACAAGTCTTCCTTTTTCCAGATAGCAGCGGGAAAGAAAAAAACTGGAAAAATTCTGGATCGCTATAGTAAAAATTCTTCTCACTGAGCTCCTGACCATTATAAAAAACAGATGCCGGAAAGGAATGAAGTCTAAGAGATTTTTTCACCTCTGGAAATTGGCTTTCCAAAAATGCACCTGCTGCGGGATATGTTTTTACATCTTTTGTTACTAAGTTTTCATCCTGAAAACGGTCATTTCGAATACGATAGACATTTTCAGCATTTTCATGGAACTGATCGTAATCCAACTCATGAATAATGTAGCTCCACAAAAAATTATAGGACAAAATTCCGGAAATAAGTAACAGAAAATTAGTTAGAAAAAATAACTTATTTCGTCTAGTCTTTCTTAAAAAAACCTTTAAAAGGAGCTGATACATAAGATTTTAAAATTAAAAAATGAAAGAAGAATATCCTTTTTAAAAAATTGAATCTGTTTATCCTAAATTTATAAAATAAAAAATGGTTTGTGGCATGATTACGCAATTAAAATAATGGCAAAATACCATTAAATTAAAATTATTTCTTCAATCAAATGAATGTTTTAATTTTCTCATCAGCTTAAAATATCATTTAAAAAATATTTGACTACCCGGGTTTTTGTTTAAATTGAAATACAATTTTTTACAATCAATTTCAATTCCCATGTACAAGCTATTTCCTATTCTGCTTATTATTTCCTTCTATTCCTGCACCAGTCCAAAGCAGGAAGAAGCCACGCAACCCGAAACTAATCAGCCAAACCAGGTTGCTGAAAATTCGGGATATGATGCCGAACTGGCCCAAAAATTAGGTGCTGATGACTATGGCATGCGAAAATATGTGATGGCATTTCTAAAATCCGGTCCCAATAGGGATCAGGATTCTGTTACCGCAGCCAACCTTCAAAAAGCCCACATGGAAAATATTGGCAGAATGGCTGAAGAGGGAAAATTGGTACTGGCCGGTCCTTTTATGGACAGTGGAGAATTCCGGGGAATTTATATTTTCGATGTAGAAACCGTAGAAGAAGCCAAGGCCTTAACCGAATCAGATCCCGCCATTCAGGCTGGCCGACTAGTGATGGAACTTCACCCCTGGTACGGCTCCGCAGCGATAAAACAAATTGTGGAAATTCATGAAAAAATCAGTGTGAAGGAGCCGTAGACAACAATGTTGATAATTAGATATGGATTTATTTATGTTACTTCAATCAACCTTGATAAAATCCTCCTGAAAGAAGGGCTTTTAATTTAACTTCATTCATCACAACTCAAACTCCTCCCCACCATACACCACTGGCTGAACCCAGGCGGCTTCTTTGTCTTTTTCTAATACCGGATTTTTCATTTCTTTATCGGAAATGATTTTTGCCCTGACAAATGTAGTTTCTTCAGTCAGTTGATAGGTCCCGGATTGCCCCTTTTCAGTTTTTAAGATTTTTGGGCCACCTTTCCCTTTTTCAATTCCGATAAACTGAATCTCATAATTTACCCCTTCTTCAACTTTTACTTCAACTGACAATTTATTTTTCAAATAACAAATTTTTTGTAAAGTTACTCCAGAACTGGCATAAAAACTTCCTTCTTCCATTGCGACTATCAGAGATCCTGCATCTAAACTTTCCGCCTTTACCATTACCCAGCCTCTTCCTGAATTACTATATTCTCCACCAAAAACATGGTAGTTATGGCTATCATCTGTAGCGATTCCAAACATAAGTGGTTTGTCATTTTTCAGGTAGGATTTATTTATCAAATCCCACATTTTTTCAGTTCCGATATGTTCCTCATCACCATAGTTATTCACCATGGGATGTCCATTGAAAACTTCAAAAAATCGCTCTCCATTTAATTTCTGCATGTCTTTCAATGAAATCGCATAATGAAAATTAGGATGATTGATGTGAGGAAACATTGGTGTACCTGTGGCAGACCGCTGAGCTAAAACGGCATCAATATTTTTCTGCATCACATTGGCTACACTTTTCCCTCCCTGTGGTGGTATAAGTTTCTGCACATTTGTGGCATTCAAATGGATGGGTTTGCCATCATATTCATCACTAATTTCTTCCGATGGAATAATAAGAAATTCTCCTTTTTCCTCAAACAGGGGTTGATATTCCTGAAGTGTTTTCAATTGCACCTGAAAACCTTCATCATCTTTTTTATAATTCACCCAATCCTCTCCATATTTTTTCAAATATTTTTGGAAAGCAGTTTGGTAAACTTCCATTTTAGGCACTGTTATCCACTTCTCTCCTTCCTGAAAAATATTGTGATCGGATAAGGCGACAAACTGATAATCATTAGTTTTATACCATTCCATAATCATTTCAGGAAAGGCATCTCCATCACTCCAATAAGAGTGGGTATGTAGATTTCCCTTGTACCATTTTCCCTCAACAGTTTGTGCCGAACAAGTATGGGAAATTAAAAGCATGAGAAAAAATATGACTATTGGCATTAGTTTTTAGGTTTTAATGTTTAAAACCTAAAATCAGCATTATTTTTTTTGTTCCAAAATGAATCCTGATATTTAACTAAAAATTAAACCGCTTTTGGCAGCTCCCAGGGACTTCTGTATTTCGGAGTGATGAATTTATTGGCCGCTTTGTGATCAAATTTGCCTTTTCCCACATCCCAATTCAATTTATAGGCTCCTGAACGAAGTGCGATATTGGCAAAATGAGCATAAAGTGCCACATTTCTACCAACTTCCGCATTACAGGAAGGCTGTTCTCTGGTCTTAATACAGTTTACAAAGTCCTGAGCATGCAACACGGTAGAGTTGGCTTCAGAATTAAATTTTGATTCTTCTATTTTGTTAGCTTTTTTAGCATTATCCCACTCCGGATATATTTCCCAACCTCTTCTATCTGCGACTAAAGTTCCATTTTCACCAACAAAGGCAATTCCATATAACCTGCCATAGGGACCATTTTGTGTCCCTGCTGTATGCTCCCATTGAATTAAATAATCATCTTCCATGGGGAAAAGCACCGACATAGTATTAAAGGTCTCTGTGGATCGGTCACTAAATTCTCCATGAGTTCCGGAGGCCAGCACCGATTTTGGTGGTGTTTCTATTTTCCTGGCCCAAAGTGCCATATCAATCAAATGGACTCCCCAATCAGTCATTAAACCTCCACCATAATCCCAGAAAAAGCGCCAGCTCCCATGGAATCGGGAATCATTAAAAGGCAGAGTCGCTGCCGGTCCCAGCCAAAAATCATAGTCAACTCCATTAGGAGCAGGAGTATCTGAGACTTTTTTAGGCCCTAAGCCATAATTAAAATTTGCCCAAATATTAGCTCTCCTCAATTTACCTAATTTGCCAGACCAGATTTCCTTCATTGCAGCATTCCAAACTTCACCACTTCGTTGCTGTTGGCCCACCTGGACTATCCTGTTGTATTTATTAGCCGCAGCCACCATTAAATCACATTCCGCAATAGAATTAGCCATGGGTTTTTCTACGTAGACATCCTTCCCTGCCTGGCAGGCATAGACACTGGGTAAACAGTGCCAGTGATCTGGTGTACCAATAATCACAGCATCTATATCTTTTTGTTCAAGCAATTTTCTGAAATCGAGATATACTTTAGGATCTTGATTGTATTTGTCTTTCAATTCAGCTTTCTTTTCATTAAGCACATTTTCATCCACATCGCATATCGCTACACAATTAACCTCAGGCATGGTCAAATGATCTTTTAATACCGCAAATCCTCTTTGTCGACAACCTATTAGCCCCACATTTACCTGATCGCTTGGAGCAACTTTCCAGTTTTTAGCACTTAGAATGTGGGGAAAAGCCAGGCTGCTTCCGGCAATTGCCAATCCCGAATGGTGTAGAAATTTTCTTCTTGAGTTTTTCATTTTCAATATTGAGTAAAGTGAGTAATTTTCATGAGCTACAATGCAGTAAAGGTACTTTTATAACTTATGGTTGCACATTGAATACCATTTGTGCTTTGTTCATTTTCAACAATGGGGTATTTTAATCCGGCTTTTTTACTCCATTTAAAGATTTCTTTAAAATTAATTTTCCCTTCTCCTACACAAGTCATTTTTCTTTCAGATGTCAAATCCATGTCCTTTACATGGAATAATTCAAACCTTCCTGGGTATCGCTTAATTAAGTCCACAGGATCTGCATTTCCTTTTTTTACCCAATACAAATCCATTTCCACTGTCACCAACTCCGGGTCAGTATTTTTCATCAATACATCAAAAGGTTTATCCATTTGGCCAATATCAGCAAATTCTTTATCGTGATTATGCCAGGCCAACCGGAACCCTTCCTTTTTTACCTTTTCGCCAATTCTGTTCAACCGTTCCGCAGTTTTCTTACATTCTTCCAAAGTCAGATTTGTGGCAGAACTCATCCACGGCCAATAGCAAACAATATAGGCATAATTTAAGGCATTCGCCTGATCTAGATACTTACCCAGGTCTTTTTCGAAGTTCCCCATAGCCGCTCCTCCGGCAATTGATTTTAACCCCAGACTTTTCAGTATTTTTCCATATGAGGCTGCTGATTTGCCATAAACTCCTCCTTCTACATAATTGTACCCAAGTTCAGCCAGTTGCTCTAGTGTTTTTTCAGGATTCTCTTCCATTTCCTTCTTCACAGTATTGAGAATAATCCCCAATTCCCTCTTTTTTCCCAAGAACCAATTTTGTGGGGTAGCCATTGACAGGCCAACCATTCCCAAAGCGGAATGGTGAATAAATTTTCTTCTTTTCATTATTTACAATTTTTTCGCACTCTTTTTTTAGTTCAATTGTACTAAACCAAATATTTTATGAAGTCTTAATTAAAGAAATAAGTTAAATCTCTTTACTTTGTAAGAAGAACAAATTTTGAAACACCTGCCTACCTACCTTTCGCTCAACCCGGATATTCTAATTTCGAATTAGATGGATTTGAGTAATCCCTGAAAAATTACCAAAAAAAATAATCAAATAAAATTTCAAAAAGTTGAAACAATTTTAACCTGTAATTTTTTTAATTATAACATTTACTCTTGAACTTAGAAGTAAAAACTAGCACTAAATTATTGGCATGGATAAATTAACTGAAAAATTACCTAACTGGCTTAAAAAGCTTTTCCGGGTATTTTTATGGATAGTTGGTGCGGTTATATCCCTCCTGCTGTTGCTAGTCATACTCATTCGTATTCCCTACATTCAGAATTACCTTACCCAAACGGCCACCAATTATTTGGAAGAAACCCTAAAAACCAAAGTAGAAGTTGGAGGGATTAAATTGAACTTTCCTAAAGCTGTTGCCCTGGAAGGCATTTATATAGAAGACTTACAAAAGGATACCTTATTATATGCAGGGGAAATTGCCGTAAATCTAGATTTTTATGCTTTGTTTAATAGCCGAGCTCAGGTGGACTATTTTTCTGTGGAACAATTGACAAGTCATATTTATAGAATAGAAAATGACACGAATTTCAACTACCAATTTGTAATTGATGCATTTTCCAGTGAAGATACAACCACCGTGGAAGATACTGCTCAAAGCTCCTTTGATGTAGGAATTGATGATATTATCCTGTCAAAAATTAATTTTACCTATTCCGACTATCTGGAAGCTACTGATTTCGATTTCCATTTAAATGAACTGGAAATCGAATTTGAGGAGACTTCTTTGCTGGAAAACACTTTTCTGGTCGATCAAATTAGCATTAATGGCATAAAATCCTCTTTAGTACTAGGAGAAAAATCTACTGGTAACCAACCTTTGGAAGAAGAAAAAACTGAAAGTCCCTCTATCGAAGATGAGTCAGCTTTACCACATCTGGGGCTAACCGAACTAAATCTTCAAGACATCAATTTCAGATTTCAGGAAAAAACTGCTGGCCAGAATCTGCTACTTAATTTGAATGAATTGGCATTTCTTCCCGGTAAAATTGACCTGAATAAACAGGAGCTGAATTTGGGTAAACTGAACTTGAAAAATTCCCTGGTTCAATTCGATCAGGCAATGTTACCTGTTCAAGATTCATCTCAGCTTCAAATAGCAGAAAGTGATATTTCTTTGGATTCTACAGCATCTGCTTCACCGATTTCTTTAGATTTCGGCTGGGTTGTAAAAATGAATGAGTTGAAGCTGGAAAACAACACCATTAAATATAATGATCACAATGTTACACCAGTAAACAAGGGTTTTGATCCTTCTCATATTGAATTTAAAAATTTCAGCCTTGAGTTTAGGCATCTGCTGGCCGACAGGGAAAAGGTAGAATTTATTCTGGAAAATTTTTCTGTAATGGAAAAAAGTGGTTTTGGCATCAACAACATAGCTACACAATTTTCTATTAACCATCAGAAATTAGCCCTTCAAAACCTTGAACTCCTTACTTTCAATAGTGAGTTCCATGCAAATTTAAAGGCTACTTACCCAGATCTTAAATCCCTCACCGCTCAACCAGAAGACATTTTGCTGGATTTTGAAATTGACCAAACGAAACTCTTCTTCAAAGATCTGATTTATTTTGCGCCCGACCTGGACAGTGTGCCAACCATAGGTGGAAATTTGGAGAAAAATATTGCTCTTGATATTAAAGGAACGGGAAAAATCAGTGATTTTGAACTGGAAAAATTTAACTTTTATACTTTCGATGAGACTAAATTTATTAGCCACGGAGAGGTAAAAGGCTTGCCTGATATTAATGCCCTAAGGTTTGAATACTATATCGATTCTCTCCATAGCACCCAAAAGGACTTACTGGCCATTATCAATGATACTTCCATTACCAATCCATTAAACCTTCCCAGCTTCATCAATTTGCAGGCTAGTGCTTCGGGAAAACCAGATAGTCTGGAAGCAGAAACCCGATTTCATTCCAATTTTGGTTTAATTCGATCCATCACTTCTTTTGAAATGGACACTACCAGAAACACCGATTTCCTTGACTTCAATCTCGACCTGGAAGATTTTAAATTTGGTGAGTTTTTAGAAGATGAAACTATAGGGCCTGTTTCCTTAAATGCCGAAGTAATAGGAAAAAATATTACCACAGAAAAACCCAATATAAAACTAGAGGCCTCCATCATCCAGTTTCTTTACAACCAATACAATTACAGGGATTTAGACATTCTAGCCAATTATTTTGGTGATTCCCTGAATGCGGAAATCACTTCGAAAAATCAACCCCTCGATTTTTCATTCACCACTGGCCTTTCTATGCAGGAGAAAGATACAGCACTTTACCTGGATATAGATTTAAGAAATATCGATTTTTTTGCGCTGAATTTACAACAGGCGGAAACCTCCATTAAAGGAAAAATTAATTCTGAAGTACACCTACGGGACTCCACTTTTATGGACGGAATGTTGAAGGCTTCAGAACTGGTAATTGTATCCAATAAAAGGAAATATCCCATTGAAACCACCGACCTTGATTTTACACTAAAACCAGGAAAATCAGATATTAATTTGATCTCTGATTTTATGACCGTTGACCTCAACGCTTCTTTTCATTTGCTGGAATTTGGGGAAGTGGCAGAAGCGGCCTATTCCCGGTTTCTCAATCCTTCAGATTCTTTGGAAGAAATGCTCAATGAGAAAAATTTTGACTTTGAAGTACAGATTCTGGAAGAAGATTTTATAACTGACATTCTGGTACCAGACCTTCAAAAAATTCAAATAGGAGATATAAAAGGAGCCTATTTGGGTAATCAGAATAAACTGGACGTCAATATTGATATTCCGAAAGTAAATTATGCCGATATTGAAGTTGATTCCTTTCTGGTAGCATTGGAAACAAGTCAGGATATTCTCGATTTTAATGTTGGCTTTTCCCAACTCACCATTGATTCTTTTCAGGTGGCTTATCCGGAAATTGGAGGTAGCGTGGGAAATGGAAAACTCGCCCTGGGTTTTAAAATGAAAGATGAAAAAAAGAAATATAAATATCAGATTGAAGGTGATCTGGAAGTGCTGGAAAAAGAATATCGATTTAAATTCCTGCCTGAAAAATTTATTCTGAATTATAATCCCTGGACTGTAAATGAACAAAATGCCATTTACATAAGTGATGAAGGGTTGAGAACAGAATACGTAGAAATATCACATGAAAATGCGGCTATCAATTTTGCGGTAGAAGAGGAAATTACAAACCTGAACCTCAAAAACATTGATCTTTCCGATCTTTTTCAACTCATCAAAACCACTAAGTACAACACCCAGTTAATTACCGGAATGCTCGATTTGGATTTAAACCTGAACCAGACATCCGACTCCTCATCCTATTTTAGTGTTGATTCTAAAATTACTGATTTTGCCCTTCTTGAAGCTGATTTGGGTACATTAAGTCTCTCCGCTGACGATAAAGAAAACCACAATATCGCTATAGATATGGCTTTGAAAAATGATAAGAATGATCTGGAGATAGCTGGTATTTATCAGTCCATTGAAGGAATTTTTGATTTCGATGTGGATATCAATCAACTTAGTTTAAAAACACTTGAGCCGCTCACCCTTGGCAACCTGAAGGAAATGAATGGTTTAATTACCGGAAATTTAGAGGCTCAAGGAACCGCTCAAAAGCCATTTGTCACCGGGATGTTGAACTTTAGAGAAGCTACTTTAAATCCTACCATGATCAACACTTTATTTAAAATGGATAATGAAAAAATTGTGTTGGATGAACAAGGAATAGAATTTCAGAATTTCACCTTAAAGGACCGGGAAGATAACAAGCTGAGTGTAGATGGATATTTAATCACTGAAAATTATACAGATTTTGATTTTGACCTGAATATTAATGCCAAAGATTTTCAGGTGATAAACAGCACCAAAGAAGATAATGATGAATTTTATGGGAAGTTTGTGATGGGAACTGACCTGGATATTACCGGTAACATGGATTTACCCGTAGTGAAAGGAAATATTTCTATAGATGAAGGCACAGATATGACTTATGTTCTTCCTCCTGAAGAATTTGATATGATTTCCGATGAAGATATTGTGGAATTCAGAAACGTAAGTGAAGCAGGAGATACTACTTTTAATTACAATTTCAACCCGACAATTTCCGCCAATGATACTATCATTCCTACCTTCACAGGAATTGAACTTAATACGGTAATTGATATTGATAAAGAAGCTCAGTTTGGTGTAGTAATCGATCCAAAGTCCGGAGATTACGCCAAGGTAGTGGGTGGAGGCCATCTAAACTTTCTGATGAACAAAAGTGGAAACATGACGCTTACAGGAAGGTATGAAATTACCCGTGGGGAATATTTGCTTTCTTTTTATGGATTGGTGAAAAAGGAATTTCAAATTGCAGAGGGAAGTTTTATCAGCTGGACAGGGGATGTGTTGGATGCCGAGGCCAATATTTCCTGTTTGTATGAAGTGAAAACCTCCTCCCTTGAGCTGATAGCCAATGAGATTGGTAATGATGAAAGCCAGCAAAATATCTATAGACAGAAATTACCCTTTACGGTAGAAATTGATATTAATGGAGAACTCATGGAGCCTAATATCCGCTTTGGAATAGGGCTGGAAAAGGAATACAGAGTGAAATATCCCACAGTGGCTAACAAACTGAACATGTTGGACGATCCCAACTACGAATCTAAAAGAAACCAACAGGTTTTTGCCCTATTGGTATTGGGTGGGTTTATTTCCGAAGTTCCGGTGGCTTCTAATCAATCCACAACCAGCATGGCCACTTCTGCAGCCAGAAATAGTGTGAATGGCATGTTAGCTGACCAACTCAATAAACTTTCCGGAAAATACATTCAGGGTGTAGATTTAAGTTTCGGTCTCGATACTTATGATGATTATTCCGGAGGACAGGCCCAAACTAAAACCGAGCTCGATGTAAAAGTCTCAAAAGAATTTATGAATGACCGACTTGAAATTGAGGTTGGGGGAAGTTTTGATTTGGAAGGGGAAGAAAATCCCAATGAAAAACAATCCTCAGGCATAGATGCAGATGTCGCCATAATTTACAAACTCACAGAGGACGGCCGCTATCGGCTAAAAGGATTTAGAGAAAATTCATACGATACTTTCGATGGGGAATTGGTAAATATGGGAATTGCCTTTATCATGGTGAAAGATTTTCGGGAATGGGGAAAAGAAGAGAAACAGAGCAAAAGGGAAAAGAAGATCGAAAACCTGATCAAAAAGCTGGGATTAAAGGAGGAGGAAAATGAATTGAAAAATGAATCTGCAGCCAGTTCAACCCAGAAATAATCTTATTAAATAATTAGCAAACCTTCAATAACAGGGAAGTGAACTTTAAATATTCAATTTTTTTAGCTTTTATCATTTGTTTGGGTAGTTGTACCGGATTGAAAAAGCTGGAACAAGGATATTACCTCTACAATGGCAGTGATATTGAAATTAAAACGGAACATGAAGTCTATAATGAAGGAGATTTAACGGACGAACTTTCCAGCCTGATAGAACCTGGGCCTAATGGTAAAGTGCTCTGGATGCGGCCAGCTCTTTCCATTTATAATACCATGGGTCAACCCCAAAAAGAAAAAGGGTTAAAAAACTGGATAAAGAAAAAAATGGGCGAACCACCTGTTTATTTATCCGAAGTAGATGGTCAGGCCATTTCCAAAATGATGGAAAACAGGTTATACCACCGTGGTTATTTCAATGCTACAGTAAATTACCTGGTTAATAAAAAATCAAAAACCGGAACACTCACTTTTGAAGTTCAACCTGGCCAGGCCTACCTGATTGATTCTGTTATTTATCCAACAAATGGCGATACCTTATCTATGCTGGTACAGAAGCTCAGGGAAGAATCTCTAATTGTTCCGGGAGAACCGTATAGTTTAAATAACTTACAAAATGAAAGAGCCAGAATTGAAAAGTTTCTGAAAAATGAAGGGTATTATTATTTCAGAGGAGATTATTTCAAGTTTGTAGTGGATTCTACGGTGAACAACCACAAAGTAAACATTTACTTGAAGCTGAAGGAAAATCTTCCTGAGGAAGCCACCAGTCCCCAGACAATAAACCATATTTATGTGTATCCGGAACATTCCCTGAACAATGATTCCCAACCAGATACTTTTGAAATCTATGATTACCACTACATTCCTGAAACTTATGAATTTAAACCAAAAGTGATCCTTAATTCAATATTTCTTGAAGAAGGAAATTATTACTCCAAATCTGATCATACCAAAACCCTTAATTATCTGATGGGGCTTGGTGTTTTTAAATATGCCAATCTGGAATTTCATGATGTTGAAGGCAAAAATGATAAACTGAATGCTTCCATTTATACCACTCCACACAGCCGTTATGTTTTTTCTTCAGAATTCAATGTCATCACCAAGTCCAATAATTTTACCGGGCCGGGCATCCGGTTGACTTTAAAAGATAGAAATCTGCTGGGTGGAGCCGAAAAATTGTCCATCAACCTGGATGGCCGTTTTGAAGTACAACTCAATGGTGGAGGGGATAATGTCACCAACTATGAATTGGGAATTGAGCCCGTTTTGGAAATTCCAAGATTCTATCCTTTTCGATTAAAAAAACTTGCTAAACAATATGTGCCCATTACACAGGTTGGAGCGGGTTTTAGATACTTAAAGCGGGTGGGCCTGTATACCTTTAATTCATTCAATTTATTCTACGGGTTCAACTGGAGGAGCAATCCATATATCACCCATAATTTCCGACCAATAGATATCAATCTGGTGAAACTGACCAGTAAATCACAGGAGTTTGAAGATTATCTCGAACAAAACCCAAGTATTAAAAGAAGTTTTGAAGAACAGTTCATTTTGGGAACAAACTATAATTATATCTATACCAATGAAATAGATAACAAAAGAAATTACATCTACTTTAGAGGAGAAGCTGATTTTTCTGGTAATTTGATGAGTCTTGTCAATGGTGGGTTATCCTTTTTGGAAACTGATTCCACCGGATCTTCTAAAGTATTGGGTATTCCCTATTCACAGTTTTCAAAATTTACAACCGATTTCAGGTATTACTTTGGAGCAGGGGAAAAGAGTAAATTTGCTACCCGGTTAATTCTGGGAGCAGGAATTCCATATGGAAATTCCGACATTCTGCCCTATGTAAAGCAATACTACATTGGTGGTACCAATAGTATCCGGGCATTTGTAGCTCGCTCTGTAGGTCCTGGTTCCTATCTTTCCCCAAATGCCGGAGGTAATTTACTGGTAGATCAGACCGGGGAATTGAAGCTGGAAACCAATATTGAATACCGCTTTCCCATCATTAGCATGTTGAAAGGAGCTTTGTTTGTAGATGCAGGAAATATCTGGCTGATAGATGAAGATCCCAACCGGCCAGGATCAGGGTTTTCCGGAGACTTTTTCAAGGAAATTGCCATGGGAACAGGGTTTGGTTTGAGAGTAGATGCCGACTTTTTTGTCTTCAGATTAGACTGGGCCTTCCCACTCAGAATCCCCAACCTCCCCGAAGGAGAAAGATGGGTAATAGATGACATCGCCTTCGGAAACAAAAGCTGGCGAAAGCAAAACCTAATCTGGAACATTGCAATTGGATATCCATTCTGAGAAGCACTATTTCAAAATTTGTTTTTTAAAACACATTCCTTTTTCTCAAGCTGTGACAATTTTACCTTAAAATTTGTATAAACTCCACCCACCTGGCTTGAGCTTTTTGCTTAAGCCTTCCAATAAAATCCAGTTTTCAACTGGATTCAGGCAAAATACACGATTGGATTTTTTTATTGATTTTTCCTTCCCAGCAGGGTTTTCTGCAAGAAACCCTGCGTATTCCACCCAACCCAGTTTAAAGCTGGGAATTATTCCAAGTCTTAAGTTTTAAAGCTAGAGCAGTATTGTCTTGCCTGAATAAATTAGGGTTGCTGAATTACCTCACTCCTCCATCTTCCCCTTTTTTAAATAAACTTTTTTCTGAATGAAAGAAGGCAATTCTTCTTCATAATGGGTGATGAAAATTAGGGTGGTAGAATTCTTTTTCAATAAGTTTTCCAGGAGCGCATTGGCCAAATGGATGCTTTTCCAGTCCATTCCCTGGTAAGGTTCGTCCAATAACAGGTACTCCGGATTTTTAATTAATGCCCTGATAAATAAGAGAATTTGCTGCTCTCCTAAAGATAGTTTCCCGAATATCTCATCCCTTTTATGACTTAGGCCAAAGTAGGATAGACACAAATCTATAAGTTCAACTTCTTCGGAGGTTAATTTTCTGGCCACATAAAACTGATCGAAAATTCCCGTGGCTACCGTTTTGGCTGCAGACAATTTGAAATTAAAAAACAAATGCAGTTCCGGAGAGACAAATCCCGTATGCTTTTTTATATCCCAAATGCTTTCGCCCGATCCTCTTTGCCTATCGAAAAGGATAATGTCATTGGCATAAGCCAGGGGATTATCGGCATACATCAAACTCAACAAAGTAGATTTCCCAGAACCATTGGAGCCTAATAAAGCCACTTTTTCCCCCTGTTTCACCTCCCAATTGATATTTTGTAACACAGGCTTCCCATCATAGTTAATTGATACATCATTAAACTTAATGATGGTCTCAAAATCCTTGTGATTGGCAAATTTATCCCACTGTTCTTTAATTTTGGCCAACAAATCTTCCCTGATTTCCACCTCAACATTCACGGGTTCAGGCCTTAGTTTGCCGGCATATTTTATTTTGCTATCTTTCAATTCCAGTTCACGATCCATAATATCCGGCATATCGCTTTTCCTTCCGGCAATCACCAATTGAATATTGAAATTTTGGGACAATTCCTTCAGCCAGTCATTAAACACATTCCTGCTTTGCTTGTCCAGGCCAATATAAGGATCATCCAAAAGCAAAAGAATGGGTGCTTTCAAAATGGCTTTCACCAATAATAATTTCCTTCTCTGTCCACTGGAAAGTTTGATCAAATGCCTTTCATAAAGTTCCTGCAATCCACCTTTTTGTAAAATTTCCTGGTGATGGGAATTTCCTTCATCAAAACCAAAAGATTTCAGGTAACCTTTCACATCAATACTTTCATCGGCAATGGATGGCTGATACCGTTGCTGGTAAAAAAAGGCAGCTGGTTTAAAAATTTTATTGCTTTCCGAAAAAGTTACCAGTTGCACATGGTGAAAAAAATCCAGGGGGGAAGCCGGCTCTCCATCAATTGTATAGTATCTTTTCCCCTTCACACTGGGGATTTTTCCAGATAAGCACTTCAGAAAAGAGGTTTTCCCCGACCCAATATCTCCGGTAATGGCCCAGTTTTCATTTTCTCCCAATTCAAAATTTAATCCTTCAAACTGAATCTTCCCTTTATTCAGGAAACTAGCCTCATCGTATTTTATACTAATCATTTTTGCGCTTTTTCTTTTCTTTTTTTCAATTGACCAAACTTCAAATTTCTATATGAATATGGTCATCATGCCGGACAGCATGGCAACCATGGAACCGGACTTTCCCTGTATTTAATCCCAATCTTGTCCTTAAGTGTGGTTCAATAAAAATCTTTTTGATCTCTTTCCTTCGGGAAAGTTCAATGATAAGTTTTTTAGTCCTTTTTTCATCAAATTTCATGGAAGAAAATACCCAGTTGGGAATAATTTCACCTAAAATTCCATATTGCCAAAAGCCTTTTCTTTGGCATATTTCGGGCATATTTTGCTCCCCTTTTTTCGGACCCTCAAATCCTCCATAACCAATTGGTGAAGGAGCCTTGTAGTCCAATCCTTTTCCGGTTTCGTCATCATAATAATAAAAGGCCAAATCGAGTTTTTTACCATCTTCATGACTCAGATGAGGCAGTAAAGGAAAACCATTGAAAAAAGGAAAATTAGCATCAAGATAGCTAATTCCTGTTCCAGGATATTGTCCATTCATGCTTTCTGAAACTTCCTCCAACAAGATTTTCAATTCTGGTTTCACATAATGTCGGTTTAGCAGGCAGGTCCAGATGGTGAGAGGTTTTAAATTGCCGAAATTGACAGGCAATGGAACCCTTCCATTTTTTTCTGCCAAAATAGGAATGATGGTAAAAGTAGCGACCAGATAAAGACTTAAAAAAATTCCCGTTTTATAAAAAATTCTTTTGCCGGCAGAATATTTTTTGATTGAAGAATCAAAAAATAGAGTACAAAAATAAATTATTCCACCCACCTGTGTGATTACAGTAATTATTAAGAAAAAAAATATAATTTTAATTAACTTTAGCGCCATCATAAACGATGTTCTTCAACATTACTTTTTAAGATTTATAATTTCTATTCGGAAAATTAAGTAATAATCTCAGCTTCAGGATTCTAACAGCTAAAAAATTAACTTATGAAACTAATAAACTCAGGTATAAAAATCTCAATATTATTAATTGGATTAATAGTGTTTGGAGCGGATGGTTTTGCCCAGGTAAGTGAAGCAGATTCTGTCCAAAGTCCTGTAAAAGAAAAGAAAGATCCTCGACCAATTGGAGAGCGAATTTATCTTGGAGGAAATATTGGTTTTTCCTTTGGTAACTATACCCGGATTTCTGTAAATCCTCTTATTGGTTATAAAATCACCCCTAAATTTTCAGGAGGAGTTACATTTGGCTATGAATATGTAAGAGACAAACGATACCCAAAAACTTATGAAACTAATAATTATGGAATGAGTCTATTCACCCGATATAGAATCGTTCCTCAGCTTTATGCCCATGCAGAATATGCCTGGATAAATTATGAATTGTTCGATACTATTGGAGAATCTTCCAGAGAAACAGTACCGTTTTTCTTTGTAGGAGGAGGCTACAGTCAACCCCTTGGCGGGAGAACATGGCTCAACCTGCAGGTTTTATTTGATGTTCTGCAAGATGAGCGATCTCCTTACAAAGCTTGGGAGCCTTATATTACCGTAGGTGTGGGAGTGGGCTTCTGATGCCGGTTCACTCCGGTATTTTTCCCATCTACTATTTTTTATTATTTACGTATAAATAAGTAGGGTAATATTGCCTAAACAACCAAACTGTTTAGCACCATGAAAACACTAGCAACCCTACTAATAGTTAATCTTTTATTCCTTCAAATTGGTTTTGGACAAACCTTTTCCAGTACGGAGGAACTCTTCCGGGAGTACGGCATTTCAGTTGAATTCCTTAATGAAGCCTTATTTGGAAACACTCAGGAAAATTTCAGTTTTAAAACCACGGAGGTAAAGTCTATTAAATCTCCAGAGGCTTTAAATCCTTATTTTCAGACTGTGGAAAAACAATATCTTTCTACTACTGGAGAATGGAAAGTGCTGAATAAGGACAATTCCGATTGGAATGGCTTTTTAGATAATGAGAAAGTTTTAATGCCACATGCGATTCAGTTTTTGAAAGTTGAAAATATATCATTACTTCATGAGGATGCTCAATCTTTAACTTTTAAATTCCATTTTCAGGCTAAAGACTTACCCAAAAATCAGAAGCACCTCAAAGTATTTGAAGGAAAAATCATCTTAAGTAAAGCCCAAAAAAGCCTTGATAAAATTGAAGTATACGCCACTTCAGGCTTTAACACGGCCACTGTTACCAGAGTACGTTTTTTTAATGCGGTTCAGGTTTACAAAAAGGATTTGAAAACAGGTCTTCCATTATTACAAAGGGAAACTATAAAAGCTGAGAGTGGAACTTTTGGTAAATCAGTTGTACTGGATAAAACCATCCATTATTATGATTATAAACAGGATGTCCAACAACAGAATGAAGTTTAAAGGTTGGGGAAAAATTCATTTATAATACAGTTTTTTCCCTAATCAAATTAACCTCTAGGCGGGAAATTTCCGAAGCGTTATTTCCAAAATTACTTCGGATAAAAGTCAATATTTCAGCAATTTCCCCATCGTTCAATGAAGTGGCAAAGCCCGGCATTTCCTGATTGTACAGTTTTCCGTTTACCTCAATTTCATCTGACAAACCATTTAAAACTGTGGCAATCAACTTGTCTTTATCTCCGGTAACCCATTCTGTTTCAGATAAAGGAGGAATTAAATCCGGCACACCATTCCCATTTTCCTGATGACACGGCATACAGTTTCTTTGATAAAGGCTTAATCCTGTATTGACATAATTGTCTACCTCAATCTCAATTTGTTCCTCATTCTCCGTCAATAATTTTTGATTGGACATTTGGGAAATTTTCGCCATCAGATTTTCATCTGCTTTTGATAACCTGATTATCTTGTCAAATCCCTTTAAGGGAAGATGATCATAGGTCCAGGGCTGAGACTTTGGGTGCCAGTCAAGATTGCTGGTGCACAAATAAATATCACCATCAGGGGAAACCATCACATCCCTTATCCGACCCAATTCTAATTGAAAAAAAATACCCTCTTTTTCGATTCTTGAACCTTCAGGATTCAATTTAAGTACCCGAAGCGATCTTCCTTTCAGGCTACCTAGGAGCAAACTATTGTTCCATTCAGGTATTTTTTCATTTTCGTAAATGCTTAAACCAGCCACTGCAATTGTAGGAGTATAGGCAATAAGGGGCTCTATTACTCCCGAATCCAGGCAAAACTGTTTTTCCTGTGCTTTATCGCAAAACCCTTCCACATTTGGCCAGCCATAATTCCCCAAAGGCTGGATAATATTTACTTCATCATCATTGTTGGGACCATGCTCGGAGCTGTACAAAATACCATTTTTCCCAAAAACTATTCCCTGACTGTTTCGATGTCCCCACGAATACACCAGACTTCCGGGAATAGGATTATCCTCAGGAACTGATCCATCCAGATTCATCCTTAGCACTTTCCCTGACAAAAGATTTACATCCTGACTTCCTCTCTTATTTCCCGCATCTCCTGTGGTTAAAAATAATTTATGGTCTTCGGAAATAACCATCCTTGAACCGTTGTGATAACTTTTCCCCGGAATATTTCCCAGAATTATTTTCGGGTTATGCAGTTGATTCTTTTCTTTATCATACTCAAATCTCACTATTTTCGAAAAACTGGGTGTGCTTTTACCGGGTTTTTCATCGGTGTCCGATGCATAAGTATAATGTAGGAATACAAAAGGCTGATGTTCAAAATCAGGATGGAAAGCCAGGCAATATAACCCCCTTGACTTTTGAAAAATAAGATCATCAATTTGATGGATGGTTTTTACCTCTCCGGTTTCAGGGTTTACTTTACTTATAAGTCCTTTTTGTTCCGTAAACCAAATCCAGTTGTCAGGTCCCCAGGCCAAATCCCAAACTACCTCACGATCACCAATCACTTCACTGACAAGAAGGGTAGTTTTTTCTAATTGGAGATGTGCCTGATATTTCGATAAAGCAATTTCTACTGCTGCTCCTCTCTGGGTTTTAGGGGAGTTGCACCCCAACAAAAAACAAAAAGCAATTCCGGTTTTTATTAAAAAAACAATTGGTTTTACGCTTTCTCCCATAATTCTCTGGCTGTTTTGAGGTCTTTGCGCATGGCTTTAAAAACTTCCTCTTTGGAAATGGAGATTTCTCTTTTCCCATGATTTGCACCTCCCAGATCATATTCCAAATGCAGAGACACAGGCAGGTTAATTTTATATTCTTTAAGCAGTTTGAAATAACTTATAAAATCTACCATTCCTTCTCCAAGAGGGGTATTGATTAATTTCCATTTTCCATTTTCTTTCACCCATTTATAATCCTTCAAAATAATGGTTTTGATCCTTGGTCGGATTAACCTCAAACCAGTAGGCCAGGATTTTCCTCCTTCTACAGAAGCATGTCTGATATCATATTGGCAACCAAGATATTCCTCATTGGCTTTTTCCAAAATCTCCCAGATTTCCCAAATTGCTGCACCTACATACAATCCTGAGTGATTTTGGTAAGCGCCTACAATACCCACTTCCTTGTTCAGTTTCCCAAGATCCTTCATCATCACTTTAAATTCTTCCACCGCACCGGGTATTTCTTTGTCTTTCGGATATTTCAACCAACCAGTTCGGTAACACTTAAATCCCTGTTTGGCTGCGGTTTCTAAAACCTTTCTGTTTACCGGAACTTTTGCATCTGTTATGGCTGTAGTCATCAAAACGGTTTTTAATCCTGCCTTTTTAATGGCTTCCACCGCCTTGGGTAAATCCTCTTCTACCCTTTCAGGTTCTACATGTCCCTTTGGCCGGACCGTTAAATCCAAACCGGCAAAACCCATTTCGGCTGCAGCATCTGCCATATCTTTATAATCCAGAAATTGCAGATGTTTGGAAAAAAGGTGGATTTCCATTGGTTGAGTTTCTTTTGATTTATTCCCAAAAACATTTACAGGATTGATAAATGGAACAGTGCCAACTGCCGCAGCAGAATAATTTAAAAAAGTTCTTCGGCTAAGTTGCTTTTTCATAATCTTGTATATCTTTTGTTTAGATATTGCATTAAGTTTTTTGACTGGTTTACAGACTTTTTTTGCTTTTTAAATCAATTCGACCTGGTAAACCGGATCAGGATTTTAAAAAAGCAATATTATTTCGCCTCCGAAATAACCTGTTCCGGAGCCGCCAGTTTTTCACTGAAAAAATGGTAGTTGACTAAGGCAAACGCAGTTAGAGAAAACATTAAAATTAAATCCAAGCGGATGCCAATGTAGCTATTTGGAATAAGCCCCATTAAAGATCCTATAAATGCCAGCATGCAAACTAAAGTAAACACAGGCAATGCCATGTTTAATTTTTTAGTAGCAAAAATTCCCACGAAAATCATTGGGGCCATCAGGGCTGTACCCGCAAAACTGGTCCTGGCCAATAATACCAACTGGTCACTGGTTAGCAGTGAGAAAATCAGGATGGTAACTGCGAAAAATACGATTGCAATTCTGGTAATTTGAAGCATTTTGGAATCTTCCCCTTCCAATAGTGACCTTAACTCTCCTCCCATCGCAAATATTTGAGAATCAGAAGTGGAAATTGCCGCTGCAATTAGCCCAATTACCGTAAATGCGGCAATAAAATCTGTTTGTTCTGTAATTAATACATTACTGATAAAGTCAGCGGTGCTGGCTTCGGGATGATTAACCGCCCCATACATGCCAATAAGCAGCGTGGGAAAAATAATAATCATAGCAAACACCCCTACCCCAATAGCCATTCTGAATAATGATTTGTAATTCTTCATGATAATGATTCTGGTTACCACATGTGGCTGAGTAAACGGAATCATCATGATGGCAATAAAGGAGGCAATTAAAAATTGAGGTGTAAATAATCCTTTGGGTCCGGGAACTGAGAGCAAACCTTTATTCACTTCTTCAATTTTTACGAAAAGATTATTCATATTTCCAAAATAGGTAAGGCAGTTATATCCGATAATCCAAATCACGATTAACAATAATAAACCCTGAAGCATATCGGAATAAATAATGGCTTTCAATCCACCTATTTCACTATAAGTCAACATAAGGACTACCATGGCAGTTGCCCAACCCCAAATCGGCATCGCTCCCGGAAATGTGGCATTTAAAAATATGGCAATTCCCCTGATCTGTATCGCCACATAGGGAACTAAAAAGATAAAAGCTCCTGCAAATACGATATATCCGGCAAACTTATTTTTATAGCATTGGACGATTAAACCTGAAAGCCCTTTGAAATCTTCCCGCTTTGCTTTTTTTCTTAAATAGTAACCCACAGAGATGATAGCAAAAACCATTGCAGCGTCTGAAAAAGCAAGGAACATCCAGGAACCCACACCATGAGTCCTGAAAAAATCAGGCATCCCGATAAGTGTAAATGTACTGAAAAGTGTGGCGGCAAAAGTAAAAATGCCGAGCACTGACCCAATTTTGGATCCAGCTAAAAGGTAGGTTGCAGTATCTTTCTCTTTTTGTCTGGTTACCAGGGAAAAAGTAACCAGTAAACCTAAATATATGATAGAAATAACTATTAAAATGGGTATCATTCTTCTTCTGGGTTATTTTTTCCGGGGTGAACTTTTGTACCTAAAAAGGTAAGGAATACTAATAAAAAACTCAATAACATGCTTACCCAAAGCGGATAAGGCATTCCCAGAAGTTTTGGTTGAAAAATATTATTTGGAATGGCAAGTGGTGTAAAGCCCAGAATACTTACTATAATGGCAGCTATACAACAAACTTTCCACAAAATTTTTTGATGAGATGGCATGGTCAATTAGTTTAGGAACCTGTGCTATGAATTCTGATGAGATAAAATCTCTCCGTCAGGCTTTTATAAATGGTTTATTTAAATTTTGGCTGAGTGAAATTTACAGTCTATCAATGGAAAACCCTCCATCTACCATTATCACCTGACCTGTAGAATAAGGAAAATCACCAGTAGCCAGTGCACGGACAGCCTTCCCAACATCTTCAGTAGTTCCCCATCTTTTTTGAACTGCAATTCCTTCGGCAAATAATTTGTCGTATTTCTCTTTCACACCCGAAGTCATATCCGTAGTGATAATTCCCGGTCTTACTTCATACACAGGAATATCCAAATCGCCCAATCTTACCGCAAACAATTGAGTAACCATACTCAATCCGGCTTTGGAAACACAATATTCACCACGATTAATGGAAGCTGTAGTAGCCGAAATAGAAGAAACATTGATAATACTGGCTTTAAAATCCGGATTGGCAGTTTTTTGCTCTACCATCCAGTTAGCGGCTAATTGGGTAAGGAAAAATGACCCTTTCAGGTTAATACCCAATACCCTGTCAAAGCTTTCTTCGGAAGTTTCTAAAAGGTCTTTTCTTTCATTTGGGGCAACTCCTGCATTGTTTACCAACACATTCAATTGACCAAACTCTTCTTTTATTTTTTGAATCATGCCATTCCTATCCGCAGCGTCTCCAATATTCCCCTGGCAGTAGATTACTTTTACATTTTTTGAGCGCAACGTTTCCAGAACATCTGCGACATCATTTTCAGGTCTCATCCCATTAATGGCCAAATCATAGCCTGCATCCGCCAGTTGAAGGGCAACACCCAAACCAATCCCCCTGCTTCCACCTGTAACTAGTGCTGATTTTTTCATTTTCAATTAAATAATTAATTTGGTTGATCGAAATAAATATAAGGATTCTTCCCTATAAAATATATTGATTGCTAATATTTACTGGTTTTTCGTTCCTCACCTAAATCCCGGAAGTTACCCACTTTCTCATATTTAAGTAACCTCCTCACTTGTAATTTCAACCAGTTTTGGATTTTTTCGATTAAATCAAGGGAGAAGATGCCGGTCTAAATCCATAAAAAACCCTGACATCCTGTCCCTTTTTCCCCTCTCTATTCCAAATCAGGAATATCTACCCAGGCTCTTTTCTCCCAGCTTTCAATCCCTTTTTCTGCCAACTGCACTCCTTTCGCTCCTTCCAAAATTGACCATGGAAATGGTTCATCTTTTACAATATGCTTTAAGAATAATTCCCATTGTGCTTTAAAAGCATTATCATATTCTTCCTGAACTGGAACTTTCGACCAGTCCTCATAAAAATCAATAGGCTGATCAATATCCGGATTCCAGACAGGTTTAGGCGTATTTCCATAATGCTGAATATGGCAATGTCTCAAACCTGCTACTGCCGAGCCTTTTGAACCATCCACCTGCAAGGTCAATAAATCGTCTCTTCTTACCCTTACAGTCCATGATGAATTGAAGTGGGCAATTACCCCTCCTTCCAATTCAAATGTAGCATAAGCCGAATCATCTGCAGTACACTTGTATTTGTTGCCATTTTCATCCACTCTTTCGGGTATATGAGTAGCCCCAAGACAAGATACCGCCTTCACATTGCCAAACAGATTATCTAACACATATCTCCAGTGGCACAGCATATCTACTATAATTCCTCCATCTTCCTCTTTCTTGTAATTCCAACTTGGCCTTTGGGCGGGAATGGAATCTCCTTCATAAACCCAATAGCCAAATTCCCCTCTTACGGAAAGAATTTCCCCAAAGAAACCTGCTTCTTTCAACCGTTGGATTTTAAGTAAACCAGGCAACCACAATTTATCCTGAACTACGCCATTTTTCAGGTTATTTTCTTTACACAAGTGATAAAGTTCCAGCGCCTCTTCCGTAGAAACTCCTATTGGTTTTTCACAATAAATATGTTTTCCCGCTTTAATCGCTTCTTTCACAGCTGGAGCTCTTCTGCCTGTAGTCTGTGAATCAAAATAAATTTGGTAATAAGGATCGGACATGACTTCGTCCAGATTGGTAGTAATTTTCTCCACTCCGGAAATTGACCTCAGGTGTTCCAGTTTTGCTAAATTTCTTCCTACCAAAACAGGATCAGGCATTATGGTTTCTTCAGGGCTGATTTTCACTCCTCCCTGCTTAATGATTTCCACAATTGACCGCATAAGGTGTTGGTTGGTCCCCATCCTTCCGGTCACCCCGTTCATGATAATTCCAATTTTGTGTGTTTTCATTCTCTAATTTCTAATAATTAACTTTATTCCTTTTTATTAAAACCTAATCACTAATCACTAATCACTAATCACTAATCACTAATCACTAATCACTAATCACTAATCACTAATCTTCCCAATATTCCGAATAGCTTTTCACAATCTTATCCAGGAAAATCTTCTGATCCATTTCCCAAAATTTATTTGAGAAAATTTCTACTTCATGAAAGCCATCAAATCCCGTATCCATCACCCATTTTTTAATGCGATCCAGTTTAATACATCCTTCTCCCATCAGCCCTCTGTCCAGTAACATATCAGTAGTCGGTACATTCCAATCACATATATGAAAAGCTGAAAAATTTCCTCCGGCATGGCATCTCTTAATTTGATTTTCCAAATCAGGATCCCACCACAAATGATAAACATCCACAGCAACCCCAACCCATTTGGAATCTATGGCTTCCGCCATTTCATTAGCTTGTTGTAGTGTATTGATGGCAGATCGGGTATCTGCATACATAGGATGAAGCGGTTCAATCGTGACCTGAACTTTGTGTTTTTCGGCAAAATCAAGCACAGATTCAATCCCATCCTGAATTTGCTTCCTGGATTCTTCCAAAGTCTGCGCAGGCTCAGCTCCACAAACCAACACCAGCATTGGTGCCCCCAGCTCAGCTGCCTCTTCTATCATTTGTTTATTGTGATCAATTGCTTTTTCTCTTTCTGCTGATTTTACATTGGGGAAAAAACCACCTCTCACATAGGAAACCACTTCCAGACCATTTCCTCGTATTATATCTCCACTCTCCTTTGCACCAAGTTCCATGGCACTATCCTGCCACACAGAAATTCCTTTTACCCCAACTCTAGCATACTGCTCTACCGACTCAGCCAGTTTCCATGGTTTGGTGGTAATGGTATGAATACACAATTTTGATAAATCTGCCATTATTTCTTCTATTCTATACAGCCAAAAAAGGTATAATACTTTTCATTATCCATTAATCGCTGAAGGTATAATGCCAATTCCCGGGCGTGATAATCTCCCCACATGCTCGATTCACCATTGGGTATTTTACTGCCTTCAGGGGTATAATCCCAACCATTTGGCCTGTGGTAGATAGAATGTAAAATCAATCCCTGATGATTGGTATCTTCACTTAAATAAGGAGCACCCAACAAGGTTTCAGTGGTTAATAAACCGGCTTGAATGTATTTTTTACCATCATCATCTCCATTATCTAAAAGATATTTACCCAATCTCAACAAACCCTGTGCACCTATGGCAGAAGCTGAACTATCAACAGGCTCAAAATCATTATAAGGATTCGCTGGTTTTGATAAATAGTCATCTCCCAATTTGTGTAATAAAGGAGCTCCGGTATCCCAATAAGGAATTCCGTCTGCAGCAGTATGATCAATAAAGAAATCACAGGTTGCCTTGGCTGCTTTTAGGAAAATAGCTTCAATTTCAGCCCTTCCTCCGAATGGTTCCAATTCTTCATCTGAAACAGTTCTCAAAAACTCTAGTTCTTCCGGAAAGCCCAACATTGCCCAGCTTAACCCTCTGGTCCAGGTGGTGAAACCAGTATAACCCTGCTGTGAGTTCGGGCATCGGAAATTTCCATCGTTTGTATTGAATACCCCTTCATGCGCAGCCCTTCCCCAGATATCGTATACATCCCGTCCTTCACCATAAAAAATAACATATTTCGCAGTTGATTTCGCATGCGCAATTCCTCTCCCTAATAGGCTAATGTCCCGATCATTCTCATCCATTATGCTATGTCCCAACTTGTGGGCTGCCATTAAAACCCTTACGGTTCGGATGGTATCCACAAATAAAGAATGTGGTCCGTTAAAGGAATACATGTATCCACCATCTTTAATATCCGTCCATCTTTTGGCCTGCACTGCACCCGAAACTTTAATCGCCAACTCGTAGAAGTTCCGCTCCCATTCATTTGAAGGGATTTTTCCTTCTACCATCAATCTTAGCAGGTTGCCATAAGTACTTATATTATTAAAGCCATGATCATGCACCCCAAAATGGCTGACATGTGATGCCATTTTATTGACTGTGTTTTTTCTGGCTATTTCCAAAAACTGCTCATCTCCTGTAGCATCAAACTGCAAAGCAGCCGAACCATACTCAAACCCCTGAGTCCATTCCGTCCATCCTCTGGTGGTATATTTCCCTTTTTCTGTGAAAACTGGTGAGCCTTTGGAAGCATCATATTCCTGGGCTATGGATAGGATTTTTTGCCCGGAAACTTTCCAGAAATGCGCTAATTTCTCTCTTAAATCTTCTACGTTTCTTGTGCCTTCTAATTTCATCGAAATGTTATATTTACTAGTACATTTCACAAATGTAGGCTTAATAAGGAGGCGTAAAAAGACACAATTATTTCAATTGCTGGTACTTTTTCAACATTTCATTTCTGAAGTCTGAAGGAGAAAAACCTGTCTTTTTTCTGAATATTCTACTGAAATAAGAGGGGTCGTCATAGCTCAGTTCGTGGGCAATTTCCTTATTGGATAAGCCTGAAAATATCAAATGGCGTTTGGCCTCTAAAATAATTCTGTCCAGAATAAAATCACTTGCATTTTTACCTGTAATTCGGGTGCAATCCTTATTTAACTTTACAGGCGTAACATTTAACAGGTCGGCATAATCTTTTACCTGATGATAAGTATTGTAATTTTTTTCTACCAGATTCCTGAAGCTTATCACCAGTTCATCTGCTGCGTTAACTTTTTTCCCCGATACCTTTTCCTGAAACAAATCATTTATTTTTAGAAGGAAAATGTTGAGGTATGACCTGATTAAATTCCTGGTAGAAGCACTACTTTTCTGTCTTTCGGTCTTCATTTTCCCAATCAACTCAAGCAATTCCTCAAAAATTTCATTGCTCAGATTCAGGATTGGGTTAATATCATATTGATGAAAAAAGGAAACATTGAGCAGGCCGGGTAATTCCCTGAAATAAAAAGCATGGAATTCCCGGTTGAAAGCCAGAATATATCCATTACATCCTTTTCCCCCTGCAATCAGGTGAGTTTGCCCGGGAGAAACCACATGAACACTTTTGGGATGAATATCGTGCTGTACAAAATCCAGGATATGATTCCCTGAACCTTCTGTGAATATAAAGATTTCGAAAAAATTATGCTTATGGGGACTATTGGTAGGAAAGGATGCCGAGGGAAGATTATCATTTGTCATCCTTTCTCCTTTCAATTGAAAAAGTCTGAAAATACCATCCAGGCCATCCTCCCCTTCTATTTTATATAATGGTATCTTGTTAAGCATTTATTTTCTATTTCTTTAATTTGATTCAAATTAGTAAACTTAATATTGCGAACCAGCAGAAACTAAAACCAACCCCTAATCACCAATCACTAAATCCTAATCACCAATCACTATTTCAAAAGCATCGCCAGTTCCACAAAGTCTTTTGGTTTTCCGATAATAGTATTTTCCTTATCCAAAAGCAAAATTGTAGGGGTATTGAAAACATTATAATCCTGAGCCACTTCACTATTCCAACTTCCGTCTGCAAGGCAATTTGTCCATGAGTTTGGATTTTTATGGATAAAGTTTTCCCATTCACTTTTATCTTCATCAAGGGAAATACTCAGGACATCAATTCCGGAAAGTTTCTGCTTGTTTTGTTTACCAAATTCATTAAGTTTTAAGATAAACTCTTTACAGTGTGAACAGGAACTTTTCCAAAAGAAAATTAATTTTTGATCTTTTTTCAAATCATTTAAACCTACCATTTTTCCGGATAAATCCGGAAGGTTAAAATTGGGTGCAATTTTCCCCACATTAGCTTTTTCAAACTGACCTATTCTATCCGTAAGATCGGAAATGAGGGATTCGTCCGTGCAGGAAACAAAGGGTAAATAGTTTTCACCAATATGTGCCAAAACTTCCTTCGATTTTAATTTCACGAAGCAATCCACTAAAAAGCTTACCGAATAGGCAAATACCTCATTATTTACTCCGGCTTTCTTCAAAATGATGTCTACCCCTTTTTTAAAATTTTCATCCTGTTCCTCTTTACTTAGAGAACGATTTTGAAAATTGCCCAGGAAATTGAGGTAAAGTGTGGTAAAGGCATCGGTATTCAGCAGGGTAGAATCGGAAAAATCTTTTCCTTTCCAATACTCTTTTTGCAAAAACTGCTCAAAATCCAGCTTCCCGTTTTGGCCGGGATCATAAACTGGCCGGTTGGCAAAAGCAGTATATCTTGCCGCCAATAACTGTTCGTATCCATTAAATAAGGCAGCATACGCCTGGTTTTCTTTCTGTTGCAGATCCTGAAATTTGGCCAAAGATGTTGCATAATCCTTTGCGTCAGGCTCATTGTCCAACAAGAACTTGGATAGGGAAACCAGCTGTCCTCTGGTAGTTCCCAATTCGGTGAAATACTTTCTCAGTTTCTGATTCTCCACAGATTCAGTGAAAACAAGCGCTCCTCCCGGATTTACCATCTCAGTCTGCAAAGCCACTTTTTCATTATTTAAAATGATCTTGATGAATTTTCCATCAGGAAATCTGAGCTGGTACATCCCTGGTTTTACTTCATCAGATAATTTTTTATACACATGACCTTGGGCATCAGTGACCAAAGAATCTACTAAATTTACCTGTTCACCATAATACCCATATAAATAAAGTTTTTTATTCCTCCCGGAATTGAGGGTAATATCCAGCGCGTTTCCATCTTCAATAGTTTTGGTAGCATCACATCCAAAAATTATAAAAATGATTCCCAGGAAAAACAGTTGCAGCCTCTTTTTAAATTGCATTTATTTATTTTATTTGAATTATTCTAATATTGCAAAAGTGAAACAAAAATAGAAAACCACATCCGGAATTTGTGCATTTTCTTCTATCTTTGAAGGATCAAATGGCTACACTCACAGGAAGATTTTCCCTTTTCCTCCAAATACAAAAGTCTCCAATCAAACTTAATTTCTTTCCACATTTCAGTCTACTCCTATTTATCAACTCAAAATTAATTTTACCATAATCTGCTACAGGTTTTGCCTTACTGGTATTTCCTGAATTTAAGGCTGCTGTTTTATTTTTTTATCACCCTAAATCATTTAAAATGAACAGTAGAAAACAATTAACCGAAAGTGCCATCTTTGAAAAAAAAGTGATCAGAAAATTGTGGGAAAATGAAAGATGGTATTATTCAGTAGCCGATGTCATTGGAGCCATCAGTACACTGCATTTTCCTGACCGGTATTGGAAAAGGATGAAACATCGCAATAAAGATTTGAGATGGATCAAAAAGATTTTTCAGACACTGGATGAAAAAATCATTTCAGTTGATTTTGCCGAAAAAACCTCCTTACGGATTATAATTGCTTTATTGTCATCTGAATCCAATCCGGATTTTCTGAAATGGCTGGAAGATTCAGACAGGGAATTGCCCATGCAAAAGGAAGATTATTATCGGGAAAGTAAGGTCATTTTCCTTGAGTCTTCAGAAAGATGGTTCAAATATTCCCTTAAACTTTCTGGCGTAAATGGTCCTGGAAGCAGACGAATTCTTAAAAATGGCGACCTCGCCCTATTCAATGGAGATCCACATCAGCTATTTGAATTGAGGAAAAATGACGATTTAAATCCGTCTTTAAACAGCCTGTTGCTGGCCGCAAAATCATTTGTAATTACCGTAACCGAATTTCTCATAGAAAAAAGGAAAATAAGAGGTGAAAGGGATATCAATCAAACTTATAAATCGCTGAATGCAGATATAAGAAAAATAATCCGTCCTTTTAAACCAGAAGAAATGCCATTGGAAAGAAAATTAGTTCCCCTGCGCTGCCTGAGGTAAGTTCCTATATTTTTCTCTGAATTTTGAGGGATAAATTTTATGAAATTTGCGAAACAAACGGGAAAAGGAACTGGAATTTTCCATGCCAATTAGCCAGGCAATTTCATTGATGGAAAGGCTGGAGTAAATTAATTTTTCTTCAGCCTTTTTTATCCTGATTGCTGTGAGCATCTGGTGAGGCGATTCTCCGAAAACTATTTTGAAAAGCCTTAGGAAGTGGTATTTGGAAATACCCGCCACTTGTGCCAATTCTTCCAGAGAGATATTAGAATTATAAAAACTATACAGATAGTCGGTAGCCAAAAATAGCTTTTTCTTCAATTCTTCCCGGGTAGATTTTTTTATAGTGGGAATTTGCGCAATGCTTTCCTTCAAATTGTTTTCCTGTATTTGTAAATGCAAAGCCAATTCCACCAGCAATTCTTCCAGTTGCAAGTTGGAAAGTAAACCCTCTTTTCCCAAGGCATAGATTTTCTCTATAATTTCCTGAAATTGAGTTGTTTTAAAATAAAGCTTGTTGTGGAAATTAAACTGAGGAATTGGGCAACCATCCCCATTATCTAGTAGGAATTCCGGAGAATTGGCAAACCCGGAACTTACCCTGTTTAAAAAATTATCCCCCAAATGAATATTGAAAGTTTCCACCTCTTCTTCAATTCCCAGAGAATAATATTGCCGGTTATTGGAAATAAAAAAACAGTTTTCAGGAATCTCCACACTTTTGTTTTCCACCTGTACTACACTTTTTCCCTTTAAATTCATAAATAAGGATAAAGGTCCTTTTACCTGATTTCTTTCTGCGGCTTTAGTTTTAACATTGAGTAACACCGTTGGCCAGCCTTTTTGAGGAAGAATCCTTCCATTAGAAGAAAGCTGATCATTGAAATTTTCCTGAATCTGCTTTTTGAGCCAATGAAGGTTTGGAAACTGAGTAAGGACCATTTTTTAAATATGCTAATTATCCTGTATAATTAATACATGAAACTTTTATTTAAAGTAATTTTAATTAATTTAATTATTTTGATTATTTATGGCAAAAACTTTTAAAAATCAATAAGATTTCTATAATTGTAAAAGCAATACCAACTTTGCACTTATGAAAAATTTTTATTGGGTAGTATTTTTTTTAGCTACTCTTACCATTACTACTACTACCTGTACCGAAAATTCCGATAAAAAGGAAGCTCCCATCATAGATATCCCTGTGGTGCAGGTTGCCGAAGAAAACATCCCATATTATGTGGAGATGATAGGCCAGACCTTTGGTTACTACGATATTCAAATCAGGGCCAGAGTAGAAGGTTTTTTGGAAAGCCGACATTTTCAGGAAGGTTCCAGAGTAAAGAAAAATCAATTGCTCTATACCATTGATGCCCAACCCTTTCAGGCCAAAGTTGCTGAACAGGAAAGCCGACTGGCCCAAGCCCAAACCAATCTGGTGAAAACAGACGCTGATCTTAAGAGAATAAGGCCACTTGCTGAAAAAAATGCAGTAAGTAAAAGTGATCTGGATGCGGCTGTAGCTAAATTTGAGGCCTCTCAGGCCGAGGTAGAAGCTGCAAAAGCTGGTGTTAGACTGGCTAAAATTGAAATGGGATACACCAGAATTTACTCTCCTATCAACGGTATTATTGGAATGACCAAGGCTAAGGAGGGTGATTTTGTAGGAAGAGAACCAAACCCGGTTGTATTAAACACAGTTTCCAGAGTAGATACCATTCAGGTCAGATTTTCAATTACTGAAGCCCAGTACCTCGGTTTTTCCCGATATGAAAGGGTACAAAGAAATTTGGAGTATACTGAAAAAGGAAAAGAAACTGAAGAAAACCTGGAATTAATTCTGGCGGATAATTCTGTGCACGAATTTAAAGGCCATCTTGATTTTGCAGACAGGCAGGTAAATCCTGAAACGGGCACCATGATGCTACAGGCCTCATTCCCAAACCCTGAGAAAATAGTAAGACCTGGACAATACGCCAGAATAAAAGCCCTGGTCACTGAATATAAAGGCATTTTGATTCCCCAAAGATGCATTACCGAACTTCAGGGACTTTATTCCGTGACTGTGGTGAACGCTGAGAATATCATTGAATCACGCCAGGTTGAAATTGGTGAAAAAATTGGCAACATGTGGGAGATCAGAAAAGGATTAAAAGCCGGAGAAAAAATTGTACTTGAAGGATTACAAAAGGTAAGGCCCGGCATGAAAATAAATCCTATGGTGCAGGAATTTGAAAGGAAAATCTAAGAAACAAACTAAAAGAATGGGTGGTAATTTTTTTGTAAGGAGACCTATTGTTGCAATGGTAATTGCCATTGTAATTGTCATTGTCGGTCTTGTATCACTAATTGGTTTACCAATTGAACAATACCCAAATCTAACCCCTCCAATTGTCCAGGTACGAGCTACTTATACCGGGGCCAATGCCGTGAATGTGGAGGAATCTGTGGCAACACCACTTGAGCAACAAATAAATGGTGTAGATAACATGATTTACATGAAGTCTACAAATGCCAATGATGGCACCATGGTCATAGATGTTTCATTCGATGTGGGCACGGATCCGGATATGAACACCGTATTGGCCCAAAACAGGGTTTCCGCTGCCACAGCAAAACTTCCTGAAGCTGTAAAAAAATACGGGGTTACAACTGAAAAATCCCTTCCCAATATTTTAATGCTGGTCACACTTACATCTGATGGAAGATATGACCAGGATTTTTTAGGAAACTATGCCCTTATTAATATTAAAGATCAACTGGCCAGGATAAAAGGCGTGGGTAGAGTTCAGGTAATGGGAGCTTCTGATTATTCTATGCGGATTTGGATAAAACCGGATTTATTATCCAAAATGGGGATTACTGTTCCTGAAATTTTAGGGGTAATTAATGAACAAAATATTATCGTTCCGGGTGGAAAGTTTGGGGCTGAACCTGCTCCTCCTGGAACTGAATTTACCTACACCGTTCGACTTCCCGAAAGGTTTAACTCCCCGGAAGCATTCGGGGAAATTGTGGTAAGGATTCTCCCGGATGGCTCTCAGGTAAAATTAAAGGATATCGCTACTATCAAATTAGGGGTAGAAACTTATAATGCCTTTACCAGACTGAATGAAGAGACTTGTTCTATAATTGCCCTATATCAGGCTCCGGGTTCCAATGCAGTAGAACTGGCTGAAAAAGTAAAGGCGGAAATGGAAACTTTGAAGGAAAAATTTCCCGAAAGTGTAAAATATGATGTTTCCCTAGATTCCACCTTACCCATTACAGCCGGAATCAAAGATATTGTGGTGACTTTAATTATAGCCCTTGTGCTGGTAGTGCTGGTAGTATTTATTTTTATACAGGATTGGAGAGCCACCTTAATTCCAACACTGGCCATCCCGGTATCCCTAATTGGTGCATTTATGTTTTTTCCACTGCTTGGATTTACCATTAATGTACTTTCCCTGCTCGGACTGGTTCTGGCCATTGGTATTGTGGTAGATGATGCCATTGTGGTGGTAGAGGCAGTTCAGGTTAATATTGCCAATGGCATGAAAACCAAAGAAGCTACCATGGATGCTATGGCTAAAGTAACAGCTCCGGTAATTGCTACTACATTAGTTCTAATAGCCGTGTTTATTCCTGTAGCTGGTATGGCTGGAATTACAGGATTACTTTATCAGCAATTTGCGATTACCATAGTGGTTTCGGTAATTGTTTCTTCGGTAAATGCCCTGACATTAAGTCCGGCACTTTGTTCAATTCTGCTAAAAGAACCTGAAACTTATGGGGGACCATTGGGATGGTTTTTTGGTAAGTTTAACAAATGGATGGGAAAATCCACGGACTCTTATATGAGTGTGACCAATGTGGTTACCAGAAAAATTAAAAGGTCTGTAATTTTCATCGTATTACTTACCATTGGTGCAGGAATATTCGGCAAACTAGTTCCCGGAGGTTTTATTCCAGAAGAGGATATGGGTTATTTTTTCGTGAATGTTCAATTGCCAAATGCCGCTTCCCTGCAAAGGTCGGATGTTATCTCAAAAGATATAGAAGCCATTCTGATGAGTACTCCTGAAATAGAGTATGTAACTACAGCAACAGGCTTCAGTTTGCTTTCCGGAGCAATGTCTTCCAACAATGGGTTTATGTTTGTTACCCTGAAAGACTGGGGAGACAGAGAATTGACGGCCCGGGAAGTTGTTCAAAAAGTAAATATGCAATTAGCCATGAAAATTAAAGGGGCACAGGCTTTTGCCTTTGGGCCTCCGGCAATTCCAGGACTCGGAAATGGATCAGGATTCAGTATTATGATTCAGGACAAAGGGGGAAATGATCCCGATTATCTGGCTCAAAATACCATGAAGTTTATTCAGGCAGCCAATGCTCGCCCGGAAATTGGCACAGCCTTCACCACTTTTCAGGCAAACGTACCACAGCGGTTTATGGATATTGACAAGGAAAAAGCCTTAAAACTTGGTGTTCGGCTTAACGATTTATATACCACAGTTGGTGCATTTATGGGTGGAGCCTATGTCAATGACTTCACGCGTTTCGGCCGATTGTACAAAACTTATATACAGGCAGAACCAGCCTACAGAGTAGACGAAAAGCAAATCAACAACTTTTTCATTAGGAATATAAATGGGGATATGGTTCCGCTGGCCACCATTGCCACAGTTTCTCCTATTTCTGGTCCGGATTATACCAACAGATTTAACCTTTTCCGATCAGTAGAAGTTACTGGAGCTCCGGGGCCGGGCTTTACTTCAGCCCAGGCCATGACTGCATTGGAAGAAGTTGCTGCTGAAGTTTTACCGCAGGACATGAGTTTTTCCTGGAATGCCATGTCCTTTCAGGAGAAAAAGGCCTCTGGGTCTTTGGGCATTATTTTAACCTTTTCCCTGGTTTTTGTATTCCTGATTCTATCTGCTCAATACGAAAGCTGGACACTGCCTTTTAGCATTTTACTGGGAACGCCTTTTGCCATTTTTGGTGCTTTGTTCGCTTTATGGGCAGCCAGAATTTTCAGCCCCACTTTCGAGAATAACATTTTTGCACAGGTATCCTTTGTAATGCTTATTGGTATGGCTGCAAAAAATGCCATTCTTATTGTTGAGTTTGCTAACGATGAATTTAAAAAAGGACTGAGCTTATTTGATGCAGCAATCAAGGCTGCAAAATCCAGGTTCAGGCCAATACTGATGACAGCCTTTTCCTTTATTCTTGGGGTTTTTCCACTGGTGGTAGCAACCGGTTCTGGAGCGGAAGCCAGAAAAGTGATGGGAATGGCACTATTGGGAGGAATGGGATTAGCCACTATTCTTGGTGTGTTTCTCTACCCGATGTTGTTCGTGCTGATTGGAAAACTGGCAAATTACGAAAAGAAGAGAGACAAATTAGCAGGAGGGGGAATTTCAGCGCCCTGATGAATGGCCGGAGATTAATATTCAGGTTTTTATAGCCTTATTAAAATAGCATTTTTAATGAAAAAATCTTTACTCATATTCTTCATAGTTTTAGGTAGTATGTCGGCTTGCATGATGGGCCCAAATTACCAAAAACCTGAGTCCAATCTGCCTTCGGCTTATAAATATGGAGGTACAGTTGCCGATTCTGTTTTAAACCTTTCCTGGTGGAAAATTTTTAATGATGGAGTATTAAATGAACTGATTGATTCGGCAATTGTCAATAACCAGAATGCCTTAATTGCGGCTACCAGAATTGAAGAAGCCAGAAGCATAGTGGGTTTTACCAGAGCTGATATGTATCCAAAAGTTAATGGAAGCGTGAATTATAATTTTACCAATCAGCTGGTACAGGGACTTGGGGAAACAAATGAGGACCCTTTGCATATTTTTAGCGCAAATACTCCTTTGAATTGGGAAATTGATTTTTGGGGAAAATTCAGAAGAGCAAATGAAGCTGCCCGGGCCGAAATGGTCGCTTCCGAGTTTGGTTATCGTGCCATAATGATGGCTTTAATTACGGAAGTAACCATCAACTACTTTACCCTGTTGGATTTCAATCAAAGATTATTAATCGCACAGAGAACCCTTGAATCAAGGAGAGAGTCTTTAAGGATTATTCAGGAGAAATTTTCCGAAGGTTATATTCCGGAAATTGACCTCAATCAGGCTCAGATTCAGGAAGCTATTGCTCAGGCGGCTATTCCAGCCTTCAAACGTTCAGCAAGACTCACCGAGAATTCGCTTAATGTGCTTTTAGGCAGGTTTCCTGCAACCATTGAAACTCCGGGAATTTATGCCCAGAAACTTCCTGATTCTATCCCAATTGGCTTTCCTTCCCAATTGATTGCCAGAAGGCCGGATGTATTAGAGGCGGAATATTTTTTAGTCGCTCAGAATGCCCGAATAGGAATAGCCGAAGCGCAGCGGTTTCCTGCTATTGGACTCAACGGTCTGATTGGAATCGCTGGAAATGGGACCTCCTTTACCACCGGAAACTTTGTGTGGGGAGTGGGCGGTTCTCTGGCAGCCCCGCTTATCAATATTGGGAAAAACAAAAGAAGGGTAGAAATTGAGAAAGCCAGGACGCAACAGGCGCGCTACAATTATCAGCAGGCTGTGATTACCGCTGTAAGCGAAGTAGAGAATTCCCTTATTGAAATTGAAACCTATAAAGAAGAATTAGTGGCCACTCAAAAAAGAATGGAGGCCGCTCAAAATGCCGCTTCACTTTCCCTTGATCGTTATAATGGTGGAGTAACCAGTTATCTGGAAGTTTTAGAATCGGACCGGTCCAAATTTGATGCAGAGCTGGTAGCCTCCCAAACCTACAGGGAATTTTTAAATGCCTACATTAAATTATACAAAGCCCTTGGTGGTGGCTGGATCAATCGAGATGAAGCAACCAATAGCCAAAATTAGAGGATAAAAATTCAATATTATTCTTCTGGTTGTTTAGGATCAATAGGCTTTTCAAGTTTCAATTTTTCTGGTAACTGTCCTGTATTTGCCTTCAATATTTCCCGGACATCTCTATGGTTAATTTTATTCAATTCTTTGGCTGTTTCCAGGTCGGCTATTCCTGCCGATTTTAAGCCTTCATTGGTCATTTCTGTGGCAAAATCCCTTCCCTTTATCAACACAAGTGGTAGTTCATTGTCGGGCATGGGTTCACCATTAAAGAATATTTTCCGACCTGCATAATCTATTTCGATATAATCATTTTCCTTCCCTCCTATCTCCAACACATGATCTTTTAACCGACTTTTAGTCGTTTCCAGTTTCATAAAACCTTCCAGTCGCTTATTGTCCCTTATGGCCAATAAGGTTTCCTCGCATTTGATAAAGTACGCTCTTGCCTGATCACCTTTGGGAGTTTTGGCCATCATGGCCAGTTTTTTTCCCGTGTTAATCGTCAGGTAATAATCCTTCCTTTGCCGCCCTCCGGTACTTTGTCCCAAAAATGGGAAAAAGTCTTTATCTTCCTCAAAATCGGTAAGTAGGTTTCGGGAAATCCACATGGAAAACTTGGTTTTAATCTCCAAAAATTCATACAGATCATAAGCCGTAATAACATTGCCCTGATAGATTTTGATGAGTTCCATAGTTATGTGGAGGAAAAAGGTTAATAAAAATCACTTAAATTAAAAGTTAAAATTAATGGAAATACTCGAAAATGCGGGAACAATTAACTATAAAAATCATTTTTCACAATGTTATTTTACAGTCCTGAGACAAAAAATTTTTAAATTGTCTTTAAAGGTGAGATTGTAAAACCTTTGGAAAATGAGATGAAAATTCAAGATATCCATTAAATGCACCAGGAAAAAATTATGGTACACTTAATGGATGAAAACATGAAGAGGCTTGTTCTACAAATGGATAGCAATACCTGTACTTATCGAAATATAGCCCTGAGGTTCACTCAATTCACCTGCCTGAAAACCATGATAGTATTTAGCTGCTAACTTAAAAGAAGTGCTGTAGGATATTTCGTACAAAAATCCTACCTCTGGCTTCAAGGCAAAGTGCCAGGGGTTTTCTTCAATTCTCCAGGTCCCCATATCTGTAGTCCTTTCTGAATACAGGGTTCCGATTCCCAGACCACCATAGGGTTTGAATGGCTGATCTACAGAAAAAAAGTAGTCCGCAGCAATTAACAATGGAATCTCATTCTGGGTTCTGTACTGAATTCCGGATAAAGTTTCAGTTCCCGCTGTATAAGAGTCATAATCCTTTTTTTCATATAAAACATTCCAGCCAGCATCAACTCCTACAAGAAGATTGTCTTTAACGGCTTTTCGATATTCTAATAATCCCCCACGGAAACTAGGCTTTGATATAAAATCACCAAGATCTCCTGTTCCAAAGCTAACTGCATATTGAATTGAGAAATAATCAGCTTGCTGGCAATAGGCATTTTGAAAAGAGGCCGTTATCACTAATACTGCTATTGCAATAAATTTTTTCATTTTTTATATCCTTTTTTAAATGAATAACTTAATTAACTTGTAGGTAAGGGGATTGCTCAAATGCCTGATCAATGGCTTTTGTCACACGGGTAGTGTTATATGCACCTGAAACAACGCCATTTCCAAGACCAGTCCACACCTGATGAGGTTCTACATATTCATCACCATCAGCTACCATTGTCATAACCAGCGTACCAGTGGTAACCGAAGACACTACAGGAGGATAATACCAACCCCAGCCACAATAATAGGGGTAATACCAGCACCAGTAATTGTACCAATAATAATATGAGGTATTTGTCCACACGGCAGGAAATAAGGCTACATCAGCGTTGACAGGATCTTCCACTTTCGTCCAGCCTAAAGCAGACATATTACTTTCCATCTGTTGGAGCATTTGAGTAGCAAAAGGTTCCTTCACAAACTCTGGCAATTGGCCATCACCCAGCTCTCCTTCAATTTTTACAATTCTATCGGGAATTGAATAAGTCCCTTTGTTAGAAAAATTAAATTCATCATCATAGTTTGTGTAAACCAAATCCAGATCTTCATAGTATTCTGCTCCCTCTGGCTGACAGGAAAACAAGAAAAGGAGAATACTTAAAAAAGATACAATTTTCATCTTTAAAGTTTTCATAGTTTGAATTGAAAAATAGTTAAATTATACCATATTAAATCACTTATTTCATTCCGGGATTTTTAGTTTATCCGAAATGAAATTTAATTTTATTGCAAACTTATATTGATTTGACAATTTTCCAATTGTTTGTCCAAAGCCATAAAAAATAAATGTTGGAATAATAATCATATCGAAAAACTTCCCTTTAACACACATCTAAAAAAGCTAAAAAAAGCAACCCAACAGACAATCTATGATTTTCCCATCTTAAATCAATTCCAGAAACATTTTGGAAAATAATTTTTTTATTGATAAATCGCAGGTAATATCAATGTGAATAAAATCAATTCAAAGAGCATCAATAACTGACATTAAAGCAGTTAAACTGATTTTTTATCGAATACAAATATTTGAATAATACTGAACAATTGCACTCAAAAGACTGCCTGAAACTAATGCTTTGAATATTTGTATTTACAATTTAATTGTCGCAACTTCAGGGCGTCTATGACCCTTTTTACCAATTTTAAATTTAATATGAACTTTGAGTAAGCTTACTAATTAACCAAAGAATTATCCACTAAAATTAAGCTAACTTTAAATAAAACCACTATAATGAAATACTTTTTTCTATCTGCCTCAATACTATTATTATTATTGTCAGGGTGTAAAGAAGAAACCAAGGAAGAACAAATCATTCGACCGGTAAGAACCCAAACGATTACCTCTGTAGAACAACTTTCGGATGCAAAATTTCCGGGTGTTTCTCAGGAAGTACAAACTGTTGAAATGGCCTTTAGAGTTTCCGGCCCACTGGTAAAACTGAATGTTGTTCAGGGCCAAAGGGTAAAAAAAGGTCAGTTAATCGCTGAAATTGATTCCCGGGATTTTCGGGTCGATCTTTCCGCAAAAGAAGGAAGATACATTCAGGCTAAATCTGAAAAAGAACGGTTTGAAACCCTACTAGCCCGAAATGCCGTTTCGCAAAATGAATACGACCAAAAACTTGCCGCATTTCTGGAAGCCAGATCAGCCTTTGAAGCCGCACAAAATGCCATGGCTGATACTCGTTTGATTGCCCCTTTTGATGCATTTGTTGATCAAAAACTGGTGGAGAATAACGAAAGAGTTTCCATTGGTCAAACCATAGTTACACTGCTCGATTTATCTGCTTTAGAAGTGAAATTTTCTGTTCCGGATATGCTGGCAGCCAGTTATCGGAATTACGATTATTTCCTGGTCACCTTCGATGTTTATCCAGACAAGCAATTTGAAGCTGATATGAAAGAAGTTGAAAAGAAATCGGTAGGAAGTGCAGGTATCCCGGTAACTATTGTACTTAGGCATAAGAATTCAAATGACAATCAGTATAAAATTGCTCCTGGTATGAGCTGTAATGTTCAGGTTGTACTAAAAAAATCCGAACAGGAACAGGCTTCAGGAGATAATAATTTTGTTTTGCCTTTAACTTCGGTTTTTGAGGAAGGGGAAAATGAAGATAAATATGTATGGGTAGTAGAACCTGATTCGCTTGTTGTTCAAAAAAGGTCGGTTAAGTTAGGACCTTTGGCTGATCAGGATATGATTGTGATTTTATCCGGAGTTTCTCAGGGAGAAACAGTGGTGACAGCCGGTGGGAATTTACTCACCGAAAATCAAAAGGTAAAATTACTTTCAACCATACAAAATTAATTGGCTATGAACATTGCGAAGTATTCACTGGATAACAAATATGTTATCCACATGATTATGATATTTGTTTTTGTACTCGGAATTGTAGGGTATAATACACTTGGAAAAAAAGAAGATGCCCCTTTTGTAATTAAAATTGCGGTGCTCACCACACAATATCCGGGTGCCACTCCGGAAGAAGTGGAAGAATTAATCACCGAGGTAATTGAACGGGAAGTACAGGGTGCAAGAGGAGTAGAATTCCTGAGATCTGAATCCTATTACGGGATGTCAAAAATATTCGTCAACATGTACGAATATTATAAAAATGATGACATGCCCCAACTTTGGGACGAATTAAGAAGAAAAGTAAAATCGGCTGAGGCCAAACTTCCCCCCGGAGCCTCACGTGTGGATATCAATGATGATTTTGGAGATGTTTTCGGCCTTTATTTCGCTGTGGTAGCTGAAGATGGGTATACCTATAGCGAACTTAGGGATTATGCCAACTTCATCAAGAAAATGCTTGTGCCGATTACAGGAGTATCTAAAGTTTCTCTTTTTGGTGAACAGCGGGAAGTGGTCAATATCATGATATCTCAGGAACGTTTGTCCAACCTGGGAATATCCCCAAATTTAATCTCCCAGGCCCTTCAATCCCAAAATGTTCTCATTAATACGGGAGACCTTCGTGCAGGGGATTTACAATTGAAAATCAAGGCAGAAGGGGATTTTAGAAATGTAGAGGATATCGGGAACGTGATCATAAACGGACCTAATAATAAACAGTTTCGGCTGGGAGATATTTCCACTATCACCAAAGGTTATCTTGATCCTCCAATCACCAAAATGCGATTTAATGGAAAGCCTGCCATTGGGATGGGTATATCTACCCCAATTGATGCCAATGTGGTAGCAGTTGGAAAATTGGTACAGGAGCAGTTGCGCATTGTACAAGGGCAAATTCCAATAGGTATTGAAATAGAAGGTATTTACTTCGAAGATCAGATTGCAGATGAAGCGAATGCTAATTTCATTCTAAATCTTATCATTTCTATTGTGATAGTGGTGGCTCTACTCATGTTGACTATGGGAGTAAGGGCTGGTATTCTGATTGGTACGAGTCTTTTATTTGCCATCCTTGGTACTTTAATGGTAATGATCTTTATCAATGAAAGCCTTCACAGGACATCATTAGCTGCCTTTATCATTGCCATGGGAATTCTGGTGGACAATGCCATTGTTGTTACTGACAATGCCATGGTAGCCATGAAAAAAGGGGTGCCAATAAAGAAAGCTCTCATAGATGGAGCAACCATTCCTCAATGGGGATTATTGGGGGCTACTATCATAGCCATTTCTTCCTTTTTGCCACTATACCTTGCAGGATCAAACGCTGCTGAAGTGATCAAACCTCTCTTTATAGTTTTGGCTATATCCTTATTTCTGAGTTGGATATTCGCCCTTTCCCAAACAACAGTATATGGTGAGTTTCTTTTAAAAGTCAAGCCGGAACAGGGAAAAGATCCTTATGACAATAAATTTTACAATTGGTTTGACAAATTCCTTGGAACAATCCTGGCTAAACCATTTATGACAATAGCCATAATTGTAGGGATATTTATCCTGTCTTTAGCTGCATTTAACCAGACCAAAAGAAGCTTTTTCCCGGCTATTAATAAGCCTTATTTCAAAGTGGATTATTGGTTGCAAACGGGAACTTCTATTTATAAAACAGAGGCTGATATTAAAATTATTGAAGATTATTTGCTTTCCCGTGATGATGTAAAGCAGGTTTCTGTCACATTGGGTGCTTCTCCTTTAAGATATTACCTGGCCTCTACCAGCTTCGGACCTCTACCTAATTTTGCCAATATTCTGGTAGAAACCAAAAAACCAGAGGATTCCGGATTGGTACAGACTGAACTTGGAGAGTTTATAAAAGAAAATTTACCAGGTGCTTTGCCTGTGCTCCAAAACTTTAAGGTTTCGCCTCTTCCGGATGCAGAGATTGAAGTGATGTTTAAAGGTCCAGATGCCAATGTACTAAGAGGTCTGGCAAAACAAGCTAAGGAAATTATGCGAAAAGAACCCCTTGCGCATAACGTGCGGGATAGCTGGGGGGAAAAAATTCCTGTATGGGAACCCATTTATTCCCAAAACAGAGGACAGTTATTGGGAGTAACCAAGGAAAGTATGGCCTTTTCTATGCGAACCATTACTAATGGGGTACCTGTAGGTGATTACCGAGAGAAAGATAAAAGCATCACCATTTTGATGAAAGATGAAAATTTTGGCCATATCAATCTTGCCAACATGGGCAACATTCCGGTATTTTCAAATTCAGGAAGTGCCGTTTTACTGAATCAGGTGACTGAGCGTCAGGATTTTGACTGGAAAAATTTTGTGATCAAAAGGTTTGACAGACAACGTGGACTTTCCGCTCAGTGTGATCCATTACCTGGGATTGAGTCTCCGGAGTTAGAAGCAAAGCTTTTCCCTTTGATGGAGCAAATTGAACTTCCGGATGGTTATTCCATGATGTATGACGGAATGTACCGTATGCAGGCAAGAACCCAGGGGGCTATAGCTGAGAAACTGCCTATCATGGTATTCATTATTTTGATGATCCTTACCGTACTTTTCAACAGTTTTAAAAAACCAATTCTAATCATGCTGACAGTTCCCTTTATCATGATTGGAATTACCGGGGCATTGCTCATCACAGGAACACCATTTGGATTCTTTGCCATTCTGGGTGTTTTAGGACTGATTGGTATGGTAATCAAAAATGCCATTGTACTTATAGACCAGGTTAACCTGGAGCTGGCTGAAGGGAATTCTCAATATGATTCGATAAAAACAGCAACAAGATCTCGTGTAATGCCTGTGTCAATGGCTGCAGGAACTACAATACTTGGAATGATGCCTCTTTTACCTGATCCTATGTTTGGTGGTATGGCTGCATCAATTATGGGAGGTCTGTTTGCAGCTACCCTATTGACAATCATTGTGGTACCCGCATTGTATGTGGTATTCTATAAGGTGAAACCTCCAAAAAAATAATTATTTATAATTTAAAGATATAATTGTTTCATTATGAAATTTCAAATCGTTCTTACGACCTTAATTTTCATTATTGGCATAGAAGTAAATGGACAAGAAACCCTTACACTGGATGTATGCAGAAAACTTGCCGTTGAAAATAATGCTAAAATTAAAATAGCTGACAACCAACTTAAAAGGTCAGAGGAAAATGTTAAATCCAAAACCAGTGACTTATATCCTTCCATTTCTGCTGATGCCGGATATAAGTACCTGGCCGACCCAATGACTATTAACCTGGATGGACAAAGCTTTAGTGGTACTTCTCATATTTATGATGTAGGAGTGAAAATATCTCAGAATATTTACTCTGGAGGTAGGGTTCAGTTAAATACTGAGAATGCCAAACAGGAAAAAAACATAGCTGGAAGTAATTTAGCTCTGACTACGGATGAATTACTTTACCAAACAGAATTGAAATTCTGGAAATCTGTGTGGTCAAAGGAAGCTTTCAATATTGCCACTCAGTATAAAACACTATTGGATGAACTTGTAAAAGTAGTTGGGGATAAGGTTGAAACCGGGCTGGTTTCCAGAAATGATCTGCTTATGACAGAAGTAAAGCAAAATGAAGCCATGCTGCTAATTCATAAAAGCAGGACTATGCATGAAATTAGCCTGATGGAATTAAATAGAATTGTTGGAAATGAAATTAACCAGGATATCACTGTAGAAAGCGATCAGATTTATGGAGATTTTTCATTACCCACAATAGAAGGTATTGATAATGTGTTGGCGGAACGTCCGGAAGTATCCATCCAAAAGGATATGAGTAATATTTACAGCAACAATATAAAGCTGGCAAAATCTACCTATACACCGCAAATATTATTGAACTTCAGGCCTATTTGGGGTGCGCCAAATACCGATTTACTTGATCCTGACCCCATATTTAACGCTGCTGCCTATGTGACTATTTCCGTGCCTTTAGTGGAATGGGGTAAAAAACGACATGACGTGGGTATGCAGCAAATCAATTATGAGTCCTCCCTTTTGGAAATGGAAGATTTGCAAGATCAAATTTCTCTTGAAGTTTCTTCAGCCTTTTTCCAACTTGAGGAATCCATAGCAGGAATTAATTTAACTGAGTCTTCTTTAGAAAAAGCAAATGAAAATTATGAATTAATCAGAGACAGATATCAGGAAGGTCTTACGCCCATTATTGAATTATTAGATGCTCAATTTAACTGGCTGCAGGCATATAATTCAGTTTTAGAGTCTAGATGGCATTACTTTTCCTCATTGGCAGAATACAACCGTGTTACAGGAAAAATTTAATGTTGATTTAAAAAATAATTCCTTGGCTTTATAAGTCATTTAAAAACTACATTATACCTGGTACAGCTTGCGAAGCGTCTGTACTTTAGAAATAGATGAAGTTTGTTTGATAACAGAACAAACTGAAAATCAAAATCTATCATCGGAATTTCCAGGTGTAATGTAGTTTATTTTTTAGCCTGATCATAAATATAATGAGTTACCTGGTTTATGGTTTTTCAGGCTAATGGAATTAGTGATAGGGCTTATCTCCTCCCCTGTTAAATCCTTCTCTTTAAACCTTTTATACAAATTATCCTCCCAGATTTTTCAAATAATCATTCGTTCCTTAACAAAGTAGTACCAACCCTTTTTTTTCTCATTTTTTATATATTTATTGAGAAATCCTTTTTAAGGATTATTTGAAAGGCATTCAGAGGAATTTTTAAAGTTTCGACTGTATAAATGTGACGGATACCATAATTAAGCGTATTCCAATTTTGCGATAAAATGCCTAAGCATTTTTAAAAAGATAAAAACTGAAATTATATAAAAAAGGAGATGGGTGAAAGCATTCGAAAAATAAGCGAGAATTCCTTCCAATTACTGAATTCGTACTTCATTCCTGTTTTTGAACAGCGACTTGATGAACAAATCTCCTTTATCAAAAAGTGTTGCCAAATTTTCCAAAATCGTGAAAGGAATATTTCCAGGCACATTAAAGAAAAAGCGCTGATTGAAATAGTGAATGAACTCATTCAGCTTCAGGATGATTTTTCAGCCCATATTGATGGCTGTTATGGTCAATTGGAAAAAAATGATTTTGATGAAAATTTTAAGGAATTCATCAATCAGTTCGAAGGATATACCAATTCGTATATTATAAAAGATATTACCCTTTTACAGGGAAAGGAAAGATTTTATCCTCAAAAAGAAGATTCCTTTCTCCTTAAAGGGGCAAAAAGGATAAAAAAAACCAGGTATTATTTCTCTAAATTCCCTGGAAAAGTTTCGAATAGCTTTCGGAAACTATTTAAAAGAAAAACAAAACCTCCCAAACGCTGGCGACATCAGGTTCCGATGAGAAATATCGCATATTATTATTTCTATGGTGCAATGATGACTGAGCTTAAGGTACTCATCAAGGATATTTATTTGAGTATTAACAGTACCAATTTGTCTGTTTGGGAGAGTTTGTCAGGTCTAAACAAAAGTTTTATCGACCTCTCCATCGCCAATAATTTTGATGAATGGGATCCTGTTGATTTAAATGCTTTGGCCGAAAAATTTAACCTACTATCCGGGAAATTAGAAGATCAGAAAAAAGATCTTCCCAAATACCTGAGTAGTGCTTTTGAGAAAATAGAACAAAAATATTTTTCGGCAATTGATCGGGTTGGTACCCTTGAATTATCAAAACGGAAATTTTCAGACAGGGCCATTAACAGGCTGAAAAACTCACTAAAAAAAGAATACAATAGTGAACTGGAAGGATGGAATAATACTCTTTTTACTCTTTATGAAGACTGGCGGCTAGACCTGGACCTTTATCATCTTGTGTTTAATGTGGTAGATACTTATTATGAACAAAAGGGTATCTATAATAAAAAAGTAAATGACAATGTAATTCCTCAATTAGAGCAAATTGAAACCTTTTTCAATGATTTAATTGCAAAAGTCCAAAATTTTAAAGGCAAAGGAGTCAAAACTTTTAACCAATTATTAACTCAGGAAAAATCGCTTATTGAGCAGGAACTGACCAATAAAAACCTTCCTGCTGCTACCCGGGCTTTACTGGAGCAGGATTTTCCCAAAATGGTAGGGCAGATTGAATTGGAGATTGAAAACCAGGTGCAGGGCATGAAAAAAAATCGTACCCTTACAAGTCTGGCAAAATATGACAAAAGTATCTCTGATAAAGAATTTTCCAAGATTTCTCCGCACGAATTAATCAACTTTGAAAGTTTGCCTTCCTTACTTAAAGTCAGTAAAAAAGTAAAGGCAAGATTATTACAGACGGTAAATAAACTGATACAGGAAATTGGAGAACTGGATAGCATAGCCGACTACAACCTGGCCACTGCCATTGAAAATTCTACCACTCCCGATTACCAGCTGGCAAAAGGAAAAGAAATTGCCGAAGATGGATTGAAAAGGGCATTGGCAAGAACGGAAGATATTAAAGAGGACCTTATTCAATCTGAAGAAATTTTTGCTCAGGAATTAGGCGAAGGGCTTCTGGGTTTTGTGAACAAAATCATTTCCTTTACCAATACAGAGAATATTTTCAAGCTCAAAATAGTCATTACCAAAGCCAAAGCGATCAACAAAGCTAAAGCGGTCAGGAAAGAGACTATTGCTTACATCAAAAACCTGATTCCACAAATTATCAAATCTTCCCGGGAAGGGCTGGAATATTTGAGCGAACGGTATGAATGGTTTAAGGAATTAATCGGGCTGTCAAAAGGAGCCTCTAAAATCAGTACCGAAATATCCGATTACCTTGCGGCTACGGAAGAGGCTACTGCCAGACTTCCATACGTTTACCAACGTCTTTTTAAAAGTGACTCCATTACCGATAGTATTCTGGTAGATACCCGAGAAGAAGAAACTGCAGCGCTAAAACTGGCTTTTGACAATTGGCAGCTGTACAGATACGTGCCCAGTGTAGTCATCGGTGAAAAAGGAAGCGGGAACACTACTGTTGTCAATTCATTTTTAAAAAAATACAATGAAAAATTTTCGGTAAAAGCATTAACAGTTTCCAGACAAATAACCAACAAAGAGGAATTTCTTCAGTTTTTTCAGGAGGCTTTTCCCGATGGAAATTTCACAAACCTGGAAGATTTAATTGCTTACCTGAATGATTATAATGAAAAAATGATCATTCGGATGGAAGACATTCAAAATCTGTTCTTAAGGATGGTAGGAGGTTTTATCGGGATAAAATATTTTGTGGAATTGATGTCAAAAACCAACAAAAAGCATTTTTGGATTTGTACCTGTACGGTTTACGCCTGGAATTATCTGGATAAAGCTTTAGACATCAGTGATTATTTCGGTTATACCATCAGGCTCAAAGAACTGACTTCACAAAAAATTGCGGACATCATTCTGAAAAGACATAAAATGAGTGGGTATAATATCTTTTATAAACCAGATCCATTAGTTATTTCCGGAAAGAAATTAGCCAAAATGGATCAGGAAGAAAGTCAGGCTTATTTAAAGGAAGATTATTTTTCATTCCTGAATAAGTTTACAGGAAGTAATATCAGCCTGGCCCTAATTTTCTGGATGAGATCAACAGAGGAAATCCTGGAAGATACCATTAATATTTCTACTTTAAGGAATCTTGATTTTAGCTTTTTGAATGCCCTTTCCACCAAGAAAATATTTTTGTTGCATGCATTATTGATTCACGATGGGCTTACACAGGAGAACTATGCGCGAATACTTAATCAGGGGAAGGAAACTGTGCGGCAGGAATTCACCCTGCTTTTTGATGATGGTTTGATTATTTATAAAAATGACCATTATTTTATCAATCCACTGCTATACAGCCAGATAGTTATCTTGCTAAAAGCCAAAAACCTTATTTATTAAGCGGAGATTAAAATGTTGAAGAAAAATTTAAAGATATATTGTTTTTTACTGCTTTCCTTTGGGCTGGTCTACCAGGTTTTTTCCCAAAATCCTGCAGATTCTGTTCAGGAAAAAATCAGTAAAAACGACAGCCTTTCCGTAATTATTTCTAAGCTCGATACTTTACAAAGGGAGGCCAATGAAAGCAGGGCGGATAAGGAAAAGCTGCGGGAAAAAATTCTGGAGCCACCCAAAATTGAAAACATTTTTTCCTTCAATAAGATATTTTGGACAATTGTTTTCCTTCTAATTACTTTCTTTGTCATTAGAATGATCCGGAAGGCACTGGAGGCCTGGGCAGAGAGAAGCGCCTTACACAGGGTTACGATAAAAAGTACTATTCCTATCGTCAGGTTGGTCTCCTGGATAATTTTCACAATTATAATAGTAGAAGGCATATTTCAGCCTCCACTCGCCACATTAATTGCTTTTTCAGCTTCCATTGGAGTAGCTGTGGGTTTTGCCTCACAGGATATTCTAAAAAATATCTTTGGTGGAGTTGTTATTCTCATTGACCGGCCATTTTTGGTAGGGGATAAAATTGAAGTAGGAAGTTATTACGGAGAAGTAATTGGAATAGGACTGCGATCCACCAGAATCGTAACTGCTGATGATTCTATTGTCAGTATTCCCAACGGGGAACTAATGAATCAGTCCCTTTCCAACTCCAATGCGGGAGAATCCAACTGCCAGGTGGTGGCCGAACTCTATCTCCCCATTACGGTAGATACCGAAAAAGTAAGAAGTATAGCTACCGAGGCCGCCAAAGTTTCCCGGTTTATTTTTCTGGATAAGCCTATAGCGGTTCTTTTTTTTAATGAAGTAAAAGAAAGAAGATCGTACCTGAAAATGAGGCTGAAAGCCTATGTGATGGATATTCGCTACGAATTTGCCTTCAAAAGTGACATGACCGAAATTGTGATGCGGGAATTAATCAGCCAGGGAATTATTGATCCTAAGGAGGTGAATTAAATTCCCCCCTTAGGTATTTTTACCATTTATTTCCCATAAAGCGAATTCAATTTTTCCAACAGACTTTCATACATTTCGGCTCTTCTGGAATGTAAAGTACTTTTATTGTAAGCATACATTTCCTTCAGGTTTCCCCAGGTTTTGCAGGGATCTGCATAATCCCATTCTATTTCCCCATTATCATCGGTAAAATAATTGGGCCGGGAATGGGGAAATGGCTTTTTAAATTTGCCGGCCCAGCTACTTTCTTCCGGAAGATCGGGATTGTGATTTGGGTCGATTAAATATAACACCGTAGGGGTGTCACCCACACGGAAATAATGTGCCCAGGAATGATTTTTTGTCACAGTTTTAATATGCTTACCCATTTTCCCATAAGCCTGAAGTTGTTCAAACATTTGTTCCGGTTCTTCGCCCATAAACATGCCATTATAGGTCCAGTTACTTTCCAGCCACCACATTTGTTGAAATCTTGGATCCTTATAAATCTCATCTCTACCCTTTCCATTCCAATTCGAAACTGTACAATCTTTTCCGGGAACTTCGTCTTTTGGTCCGTATTTTAAGCCTGTGCCAATTGATAGTACCCTGATTTTTGAGGAGATTTCGGGATAAGTGAAAAGTGCTTTTTTTAGGGTAATCATTTGTCCCCAAACCAATACATACAATGGCGATTCCGAATTTTCAGCTTCATTTTTCAGTCTTTCAATGGCATCATTTTCATCCTTCGCGATTAATTTTTCTACCTGCTCCGGTTCAGGATAACCCTTTTTCTTAAAACCATAGCTCACAAAATCCTTTGCATAAATTTCTATAGTTTCCTGGCAGGCTTCCTGACTTTTCCCATTCCAGTAATCGGGAACAACTCCCCTTATATTCAATTCATTAGCATACCACAAAACATGAATCAAAGATTGCCTGTCATCAGGATCACCACCCACCAGATTAATATCAGTGAGGATGAATACACTTGGCTTTTGGGCATTACAAATTATGGAAACCAGGAAAATCAGCGTAAAAATGAATATCTTTTTAATCATTGGTATTGATTTTATTTAGGCATTACATTTACAATCACCCGCTTATATCTTGACAAAACGGGGGTTCCTTTATCCGAAACTTTTAGAATAAAATGGATCGTTTCTTTTTGCTTAACCTCCGGGGCCGTTACATAAACACCATGTACATTTTCAGCTGAAATTTCGATTCTTTTTGGATAAGAACCGGCTTCCGGATAACTAAACCACAAAAAACTCAAATTATCTCCGTCCGGATCAGTAGAATCAAAAGCATCCAAATCAAAACCTTCTCCTGATTTTACAGTAATTTCCTCAGGATGCATTAAAACCGGAACTGGTGGATGATTGGCCTCTTCATAAGCTTTTGTACACCAGTCCATTCGGGCGGCAAAATCATTTTGAAAATCATCTCTCCATCGCCATAATGATACTTTGTTATTTTCGAAGCTAACCGTATCTTTTCCAACTGTCCGTCCATAGGATTTCGGAACATAAGGGGTATAATGATCAACTGCATTAGTCCAGATGGCCCTAGTTTCAGACTCAAACGGCACCCCTGATCTTCCTTTTTTTTGTTTCGAAAAATCTGGTTTATAGTGTTCGTAGCGGCCACCCCAACCTCCCCATTCAGGGTGTTCCGATGCATTCAGCCCATTGGGTATCAAAGATAAAAAAGCCGGAGTATCTCCTTCTACCCCCCAGGCCACATCGGGATAAACCGCTCCCAATGGACCATGGTCTTGTTGAATATGCTGGGCGATCCACTCATTGCTGATTGATTCATTATCTATGCCCTTCACATAACTATTTATGCCATTCCAGGTGGCACTTCCATAATCATCTCCGGGACTTACGATATAAAATAAATCAGGAAAATTATTTCTAATCCAAATTCCACTATCATCCTGATCAGAAATGGTATAAACCCGGAGTTTTGCCATCAATTTTTTGGCCTCTGCCTTTGATTTTGTTTTCTTAATTTTATCCAGTGTTTGTGCCAATGTATTTACGCCTCCCCAAACTGAAATCCAAAGTGGACGATCATCCTGTTCTTCCAGTTCTTTTAAAATCCAGTCGGAACCTTCTGAATCTTTTCCATCTCCTACACCTAGCATCCCGTATTCCGGCAGGCCGTCCTTTACTAATCCTAATAAAGTTTCCTCTTCCGGAAAACCAGGTGCATGCTTCAATAAATTCGGCTGCACTTTTCCATAGGCACGAATAACCTTTCGAATAGATTCCGGATCTATCCTGTTTTTATGCCAGCAGGAAGTGGTAGCTACTATTCCTTTTATATCAATTTCATTGGCATATAAAAGTAGCCGCACTAGAGACTGAGTATCGTCAGGATCCGCTTCAATATCTGTTAAAATAATTACCCTGTTTTTCTCAATGGATTGAGCAAATAAATTTTCCGGATTAAAATTCAATGAAATTAGTAGTAGAACTAATAAAAACTGGCCAGTATATTTTTTCATTTGGACTTAAATTTAAAATTAAGGCATTATCGTTACAATGATCCTTTTGTATCTGGTTAGTGAAGGATTTCCATTATCCGTAACTTCCAATATAAGGTGAGTTGTCTGAGGTGTTTCAATCTTCACATAATCGGGGACAATCATTTTCAACTTTGAAGTTTGTGTTCCCTCAAACTTTAATGGTCTCCAGTTTACATTGTGGTAATTTCCCGGCTCCGGGTAATGAATCCAATTATAAGTTAATTGATCACCATCAGGATCAGTACTTACGGATGCATCAAAGGAAATGGAGGATCCGGTATTTACTTTATAGCTTTCCTTTTCTTCAATTTGAGGGACCGGTGGATGATTTGCTTCCTTAACATCGGAAATGGTCCAGTCGATTCTGGCGGCAAAATCATGTTGATAAGCTTCCCGCCATCTCCAAATAGAGGCGTGGTTATCGATATAAACCCTGCCATCAATTCCCACTACTTCATCCATGGCGTCCGTCCAGATTGGGCGTGGTTCCTGTTCTTTATCTTCCAGTTGTCTGTAAGCCAAAAATCGTGGCTGATACAATTCATATCTGCCTCCCCAACCGCCAAAATTAGGTTTTTCGGCTACATTCAAACCATTATTAATTAAGGAGAAAAAACTAGGCGTATCCCCTTCCATGGCATATTCTACCTCAGGATATTCCGCTCCAAGTGGGCCGTGGTTCTCCATAATATTTTCCCTAAGCCATGGATTTTGCACCAGGGTAGTATCCGCTCCGGAGGCAAATCCGTACTGAGGTTCTCCGGAAATCCCCGACCAGGTAGCATGCCGGTAATTCTCGCCCGGGCTTACAATATAGAAAAGATTTGGGAACTCCTTTCTAATCCAAAAACCAGAATCATCCTGATCGGAAATAGTATAAACCCTGATTTTGGAAACAAATTCCTCAAGCTCTTCCTGCGTTCTGGTTTGCCTCACTTTCCACAGGGATTGCGCAAGTACATTTGCCCCACCCCAAATACTTACCCAAACAGGCCTTTCATCATTTTTATCTACTACGGAAATTAGCCAGTCAGAACCTTCAGAATCCTTCCCCTCTCCTACTCCTGCCAACCCATATTCAGGTATTCCTTTTTTTATCCGCTCTTTCAAATATTGATAAGTAGGAAAACCCTGCTCGTGCTTTTCCAGGTTATCCCTTACTTTACCATAAGCATCCACAATTTCATGAATACGCCAATCGGCAATTTTATTTCTCAAATGAGTGGAAGTAGTGGCTACCAACCCTTCTACATCGAAGTGATTGCTATACACTAAAAACCGGACAAGGGATTCCGCATCATCGGGCTCATTTTCAATATCCGTCAATACCAATACCCGATGTTTTCCAGATGTTTCAACAACCTGGCAATTGGCTATTTCAGCTCCAAAAAGAAATAGCACTGCCATAAAAAGCATTTTTTTCAATTTCATATTTCGCGTTTATTCTAATTTAAGGCTTAAATTTAGACTCGATTTTAAGCATAAACCACCTGAAATTTTACTAAAATATGCCAATTACCGAGATTATTCAGCAATTTGATAGAAACAGGCCTGAGCTAAAACCATATGGAATGGCTTGTAGCCTTTGGACTCCAAGCATCATGGATAAACCCGACAGGCATAATGAAATTGAGCTGAATTTTTTTCCGAAGGGTTCAATTACCTATCTGGTTAATGATCAGAAAATAAAAATTCCGGAAAAACGACTGATTCTATTCTGGGCACTTGTTCCCCATCAGATCATAGATTTTGAAGAAAATACCCATTATTTTGTTTGTACCATTCCGCTCAGACAATTTATGGAATGGAATTTCCCGGAATCTTTTGTGGATAAACTCATCAAAGGTGAAATCCAAATTCCAAATTCAGATGCCGGTTGGGAATATGATCATTACATTTTTCAAAACTGGGTGAATGATTTTAAAAGTAGTGACCATCAACGAAAAGAAATTGCCACACTGGAAATTCAGGGAAGATTAAAACGATTTGCACTGGACTCCGGAGGTTTTGAAAAACCACACTCCCAACTTAAAAGTATTAACCAGGCTGCTATTTCCTCAGTGGAAAAAATGGCAATATTCATTGCTAAAAATTATGCTAACTCCATCACTACAGCTGATATTGCGGCATATATCGGTTTACATCCAGATTATGCCAATGCTATTTTTAAAAAAGCCTTTGGTACTACGCTGAATAAATATGTCATTAAGCAAAGGGTATTAAATGCACAAAGAATGCTTTCTGTGACCAGAGAAAAAATTACCTCTATCGCTTTCGAATCGGGTTTCAATTCTATCGGAAGATTTAATGCTGCTTTTAAACTGATATGCAATTGTACGCCAAGAGAATATAGGAAAAAGTATCAGGAGTAATTGTTATTCAAATTTAAAAATTAGCAATATTGGTCATCAATCCTTAATTTCAATTGCCACATATTTGGAAAAAAACCATAGCAATATGTACTTCATCACACAATTAGGATTCATTTTTCTGACTATTGCCTGCATTTCCATTGTCCTTTGGGGATTGAATAAAGTTTTAATTCGCGATCGAACTGAAAGCAATAAGCGAAAAACTATTCTTTTCAGGACTGCAGCTATAATCATTGGGTGGGCTGCAATTTCCGGAACTTTAGCCTGGCTGGGATTTTTCTCAGATTTCGAATCTATGCCACCAAAGCTGTTTATCAATCTTTTTGTTCCTCTGGCAATTATTCTAGCTTTAGTATTCTCTAAAAAATTTTCACAATTCCTTCAAACAGTTCCTCCAGCCTGGCTCCTGTATATTCAGAGCTTCCGGGTTTTTGTGGAAATTCTGCTTTGGATGTTATTTATAGACAATCTATTCCCCATTCATTTGACTTTTGAGGGCAGAAATTGGGATGTAATTGCAGGAATTACCGGGCCCATATTCGCATACATTTGTTTTGGAAATGGACGAATGAATATTAACCTGGCCATTATTTATAATTTTTTGGGACTAGCACTTTTATTTAATATTGTGGCTATGGCCATCTTGTCTATGCCTTTGCCTTTCCGCTATTTTATGAATGAACCTTCCAATGTGATTGTAGCCACTTTTCCCATCATCTGGCTGCCAGGGTTATTGGTTCCGCTCGCTTATTCCATGCATTTTTTCTCCCTCAAACAATTATTTTCTATGAAAAAAGGAAAACAAAAAATTGGAGCCACAGCCTGATAAGCACCAGTGCTCCACACCGGGTGCTCCACACCAGATACTATTATTTCCGAGAAAAAGTAATCTCTCTATCAGTCTTTTATGCCAAGATAACACACAATTAATTTTAAATTACTACTTAACCTGAGGTTTTTGGGATTTAAACAACTGACAAAAATATTTTTAATTCAAAATGAAAAGAAAAAACTCGCAAGCATTTATTAATCAGTAACTTAATCAATATTAATGACCTTGGTCAAATTGCGTTAAGAATTTGTCCACAGTCTTGAGTTTTTGGTACTTTTGAGTCAAGTCAAAAGTACCAAAAAATAACATAAGAAGCTTTTAATCAATTGGCTATAAGTAGGTGTTCAATTGATTACAATTCGACCATTCAAAATCCTCAATTTCATTGCCGGATCTTCTCCTTTACCTTCCTCTTTGAAAGAAGCATGCTCGAGAAAGGCGATCGTATCACTAATTATCAGGAAAGTGGATGTTATTTTTTCAACATTGCTGAAAAATCAAATTTCCCTGAACTTGTTCTTTCAATTTTGGTTGTATAAATTAACTTTAAATTTAGTCACTCCTTTCTAACCAAAATTAACCATGAGTTCAAAGGCTATAAAAAAAATTAAACCACTTGGCTTTCCCTGGGAAACCAGCGATCCCTTTCTTTTTTGTGTGCATCATGCAGATCTCTATCCTTCAGGAAATGATGAAATGGGTCCTGATGCCTCATTATCAGGAAGGCATTTGGGAAACGATTTTGTGGTAAAAGATGGCTGGCGAATGTATCATGGTACAAAAGTACCGGGCTTTCCCGCCCACCCTCACCGGGGCTTTGAAACAGTTACCATTGTGAAAAAGGGACTAGTAGACCATTCCGATTCTCTGGGAGCAGCCGGAAGATTTGGGAACGGGGATGTGCAGTGGATGACTGCGGGGAAAGGTGTTCAACATTCAGAAATGTTTCCTTTACTGAATAAGGAAAATGGTAATCCATTGGAATTATTTCAAATCTGGCTAAATCTTCCCCAGGCTAAAAAAATGGCTGAACCCCATTTTGCCATGCTTTGGGGAGATACGATTCCAACTTATGAGGCTACCGATGAAAATGGGAAAAAGATTTCCGTAGACATTATAGCCGGAAAAATTGGCGATTTACAAGCTCCCGAACCTGCCCCGGATTCCTGGGCGGCTGATCCTAAAAATGAAGTGGGTATTTGGATCATAAAAATGGAAAATGGAGCTAAATGGAAAATTCCAGCCAGTAAGAATGACATTAACCGCACGGTCTATTCTTATATTGGAAATAACCTGAAAATAGAAGGAGAGTCAATTGCCCCTTATCACGGTGTGGAGTTGGTTTCCACCGCTGAGGTAACTATTGAAAACGGGGAAGAAGAAAGTTTTCTTTTACTATTACAAGGCAAACCTATAGGGGAACCAGTTGCCCAGTATGGCCCTTTTGTAATGAATTATCAGGCTGAAATTCAGCAGGCCATGATGGATTTTCAACAAACTCAATTTGGGGGCTGGCCCTGGCCAGAACACGATCATGTGCACCCCCGGGAACAAGGCCGGTTTGCCAAACATGCAGATGGTAGATTGGAAGAAAAGGAAGGATAATTTATTGAAGATCATGAGTACAAGGCCCACATGGGCCTTAATATTTAGTTGAAATTAAAAGACTGAAGGTCCTATCTTCGTAGTGTTTACAAAATAACTTTCTAAAAAACATTTAAAGCTAAAATCACACAGTCAAAGAACTTTGATGTAAATTTTCAATTTAATTTTTAGCTCCAAGTGTAACCATTAAACCAGTTTTGAGCTAAGAATAAAAATGAATTTAGAAACAATCCCATACAGTAGATACGAAAGAGGGTTACCACAAAAAGGAAATTGGATTCTCGGCCAAGAAACAGGTGATTCCATAATTGTGTACCAAGCCTTTAATGACCAAATAGCTGATTATGCAGTTTCAAATCAAAAGTTTGGGGGCAACTCATATAGTTTTTCCAGAATGACATGGATTAAACCAAACTTCTTGTGGATGATGTATCGAGCCGGATGGGCAACTAAACCCAATCAAGAAAGAATATTAGCCATTAAGATGTCCAAAGAAGGGTTTTGTGATTTACTTAAGGAAGGTGTGTATTCAAGTTTCAAAAATAAAAAATACACAAACAAAGAATCCTGGAAGGAAAAACTTGCAAAAAGTGAAGTAAGAATTCAATGGGACCCGGATCATAATCCTCATGGTGACAAATTAGAAAGAAGAGCCATTCAAATAGGAATAAAAGGAGAAAAACTAAAAAAATTTAACTCGGATTATATCAAGAAAATTATTGATATTACTTCTTTTGTAAAAAAGCAAAAAGAAAATCTTGAAGGTGATAAAGATAACTTTTTTGTTATTAATGAATCAATTGTTGAGATAGGAGCAACATTGAAGAGTAAATTTTCCATTAAAGAAAATTTCATCTCAGAAGAAATTCAAAATTTACAATTAACATACCTGAATAATGGAGAAATTAGTGATCATGATTTCGAGCAATTATTGCTGGATGGTAAATTGAGAAATGAATTTATTGATTTTATCAAAAACTATAGAAATGAAAATTTTTCAAGATTTCTATTAAGAAAAGCTATAGATTATAGAAAATCGGGAAATGATATAATGTGTGAAGATCTTTTAATGTTTAGTTATTTTGCAAGTAAAAATAAATCATCCCAAGATTTAGATTTGATAATGGAAGCAAAATTAGCAGATTTCGATACCTGGTGTGGATTTGATGCCGAAATGGTTTTTTATCCGTTGGGTTTTGAAAAAACAATTGAATATTTAAATCAGAATAAGGAAAAATTTGAGGAAAAACCTGTGGAATATTATTCTAATAACTTCTCGAAAGAATATCTAAACAACGATATCCATAATAGAGCTTTTTGGTATCTGTATTAGGAATAAAAATGGGTCTACAAGGCATAATCGCATGATTGTGCCAGGTTTATTATTCATTTTCTTCCTCTTTTTGTTTTTCCGTTTTTTCCTCCATGGGCTTTTGAATTTTCTGAACTCCATTCGTTTCCACTGTTCGGATGGAAAGTTCTCTTTGTGGAAAGTGAACTTTTACTCCTCTGGTTTTTAATTCATCGAAAATGGAAAAATAAATATCACTTCTTATTCTTATCCACTCTCCAAAATTACTGGTCCAGAAAAGCAGACGGAAATGCAGCGCATCTTCAGTGATTTCCTGGAAATAAACCCCTGGATTAGGGTTTAGCAATACAAACTGATGGTTGGAAATTATTTTAAGGAGAATTTCATAAACCTCATGTGGATCGGAATCATGAGAGACTCTTACCATAATTTCAATCCTCCTGTGTTGATCGGAAAGGGTCCAGTTGACCACTTCTTTTGAGATCAATTGACCATTGGGTACAATGACTTCCGCTCCTTCAAAAGTTCGAACATTGCTCGATCGCATACCCATACTTTTTACTGTTCCTATCAGGTTGCCGACTTCTACCGTGTCCCCAAGTTTGATAGGACGCTCAAATGCCAGAATAATACCCGAAACCAGGTTATTAAATATATTCTGAAGCCCAAAGCCAATACCCACACTAAAAGCTCCGAAAATGATGCTCAAACTGGTTAATTCAATCCCTGCTGCGGCTACTGCCAGAAAAAACCCTAACGTAATCAGGGAATAACGCACCATCATAGAAACGGTGTTGGGTACTCCAATCGGAAGGGTGAGCCTGTCTAAAATTTCATCTTCCAGAATCGCCCTGATGATTCTGGTTATGAAAACCGAAAGCCAAATGGTAAAAACAAAGGAAAAAACATTGGCCACAGAAATACTTGCAGTTCCAAATTCATAGGAAGTATAGAAAAACTCTAAAAAACCTTCTACAAAAATGGTCTCCACTCCGTAAATTCTAAGCACAGACCGCATCCATAAAATGAAGAAGAACAATTTAGTAACACTTGCCAGTTTGCGAACGATGATGTCATTATTGTTTTTTATGGAGTTAAAAACTTTAATCCATCCTCCTCTAAATAAAATGGTGAATATCGAACTCACCACAATTGCACCTGCATAAAATGCCAAACCGTTGTAGGCAATTCTCACCATTGAAAAAGTAATTAGTTTGGCGAGCTGAGTGGCGCCAAGGTAATTGGCCATTAATCCAACAATTGAAAAAAGGAAATGCAGATATACTGAGAATATGATATAAAATCGATATGCTCCTTTTTCATTTTGTCCTTCCTTCCTAAAAATAAAAAATGACAGAGCCACAAATTCAATTACATTCATCACAAATAATAAAATCCTTGAATCACGGGTTCCGGGAATCGTCATGTCATCAATTATTAACAGGCAGTATAATCCTGCTAATGTTAAAATATAGGGATAATATCTCTTTGGAAATAGTTTGAGGAGAATGACAACCAAAGGTATTACCGATAAAAAAGCAATCGCCTTTAGCAATAAATCAGGGGGGGAGGGATATAGAAATATTGCTACAAAAATGCTTAAGATAATTGTAGTAGAAAATGGTCGTCTTACAATTTTCTGGAATAATCTTAAATAATTTTCTTTCGGTTCTTCCGCTCTTTTTCGTTGTACAAATAAGGCAGTTAAGGTAATAGCCAACAAAATCAGGGTAATGATAAGATGAATTTCAAAAAGTTGTTTTTCAACGATGTAATACTTTTCAAATTCAGCTTTGGAATCTTTAAAATAGTATTTCATTTGAAGCCTGAAAGAAATTGAATCTTCAGGTTCTCTAAATTTTTCAATAAAACCCACATCCTGAATTTGGAATAGTTTTCCCTGGTTCCCGATTAGCGCATCCCTGTAAAGGTTTATTCTATTATCAACTTCAATAGAAATCTGGGATAATTCGTCCAATAATTTGAATGTGGAATCCAGTTTAAGGTTCTCAAATTGCTCAAGGGTATCAATTTCCAAAAGGGTGGTATCCAGCCGTGCTGCAAGGGCCTCCGATAATTCTTTTTCACCATAGGCATTCCTGGTTTCCACCCATCGGTTTTTGACTTTAGTTAATTCTTCTTTTTCCTTTTCAAGTTTCTGGATATAGGAAGAAATCATTTTCTGAACATCTGTGGCTTTTCTACCAATAAGAGTCCATGATTTTTGCTTACTGTCCAACTCCCTTATCGATAGATTGGAAACAGAATCAGCAGCTTCCAGATCAAGTGCCTCCTTTTTCACCCTCTTTAAAGAATCCACCAAAACAACAAAAACAGGAATCTGATTATTTTGCTTAATGTTTTCAGCACTTTTCCTGATAAAATTACTGGTTTCGGCAGCTTCAAGCGTGATGGCAGAACCAGGTATTACATTTTTATTTTCCTCGATTACCTTGGTAGTATCCTGCTGAACCTCCTGGAAACTAAAGGCAGAATTAGCCCTGATGAGAATTAAAAAAATGATAGTAGCTGATAAATAGAGGTAGTTTTTCATTTAATTAAAAAAATGTACAATCAAGTCACAAATTACACAAAAGTGAGTTTTATGTGAAGTTTTTTAAGAGGGTTTTTACTCCTTTATTATTTCGCGAGCTACAAATTCCAGATTTCCAAGTTTTACTTCCCACACCTCTGAAATTTGCTCACCGAACTTCTTGGGAATTTTCAAAACATAAATATTAAAATTAAAAGTGAAAATTTGGTCTGGACTATCCAATTCTTCCGTCTTGATTACAGCCTGAATTATGCCCAATTTACCTTCCGAACTCAAAGCCTGACTTTCACTTAGCCATTCTAACTCTATATCAGCAGCATCTAAATTTATTGATGTTTGTACATCAATAAATTCCTCCATGGAAACCTCAAAATTATTTTGATTGGAAATATATTTACTATCTATTTTAAAGAGATGCTTGGCCTCTTCTTTTGCCTTTCTGATAAATAATTCAGGATAATCCGGATTGGACATAATTTCAATATAATCCGTAAAATCTTTTACCTTTTGTTCCCCTTTTACCTTAAATCCCATAATTTGATTATTGGAAATCCTGTCTGAATTAAATTCACTTTCCAATTCACTGATCAATTCCTGTTTCATATTCCTCTCAAAAAAGATATTCCTGTCTCCTTCATCTTTAGCAGCACACGAGAACAGTAAAATCCCTAAGATCAGATAATATGTATTGAAAAATTTATTCATTGAGTTGAGTAAACTTTAATACTGAAATCCGGTTTCCTGTATAAATTGTTTCCAGCACTTCTATTTCCTTAAGACTTTTCAGTGGCATGGTCAGTTTGTCAATAAATTCTTCTTTGTTATATAATTCAATTCCAACACCACTGGTGGAAATTACCTGATAGATTCGGGCATTATCTGCAAAGATTTCATCCAATTGTTTTCTTCTTTTTTTCCAGTCTTCAATCCTGGAATGAGAAAAATAATGAATCATTTGCGCATATTCATTCGTTTTCAATTTGATTTTTTCATATGGAAAATCCTCCTTAAAAACTCTGGTTATGGTATCAGATAAATAATAGCTTGCCCTTACAATGAACTGAATTTTCTCTTCTCTGGTTTCTATTGCTACGCAGCTGTTCTCATCTGCATGAAGCCACAAAGGCGATTCTTTATTTTGAATTAATAACACCTCCACTGAAGAAGGATTAACCGCTTCCTGGGTAAACTCATCCACAAAACAAAATTGATATTTCTTTTTAGAAGGGAAAAGATAAATGGCTATTGATACCACGAAAATTAGCCCTATTACCACCCCAAATTTCCAGGGAAATACATGCCTATTACGCTTACTGATTTTTTGATTTCTAACTTTAAAATCTCTCCAATCTTCATACCCACAATACTGACACAATAGATTAAGAATATCAATTCGGGGAAGTTGATTATTATTTCCTTTCAAATGGGTATAAAACCATTTCTCACTTATTCTTCCACCTGCTTTCTCCATTAAATCTTCCTGAAAATTTGAAATTTCCTGCCCTTTCCATGTGCTCAAGTCTTCCGGATAATGCGGAAAGGTTTCCCTGAGCTTTTGGGAAATTTCATCTTTTAATCGGGAAAAAAATATTAAATCTTCTGAATTCATGTAACAATCGGGCTGACCAAATATAGAAAGGAAATAGATGGGATCCTCAGCTGATTAAATTCCTTTTCCTAAAATTACATTTTTTTATCATTCCGGACTTGTAAAATAATTGTAGTTCTATTTACAAATGCTTTACAAGCGCCTTACAAAGGATTTTGGATGCTCAAAGATAGGTTTGGAGAAAGTAAATTAAAATCATTAAAACCTATTTAACTATGATAATTAGAAACATAATTTCTTTGATTTTCGGGCTAATACTTGTGGTTTCCTGTCAACATGGCGGAGGTAATTATTACATGGAAAATGTTTCCCTGGAAGAAGAAGATTATTGGTCCTCTAATGATGAAGAATATAATGCCATCGTGGAGCATCCTTTCAGAAATTCTCTGGATCAGCCCCTATCTACATTTTCCATCGATGTAGATAATGCAGCTTATACGAATATCAGAAGATTTATTTTTAGCGGACAGTTACCTCCTGCAAATGCAGTCAGAATTGAAGAAATGATTAATTATTTCGATTATAATTATCCTCAACCAAAAGAAGAGCATCCCTTCAATATTATTACTGAATCGGCCGATTGTCCATGGAATCCGGGAAATCAATTGTTACAAATTGGCTTACAGGGCAAAAGGCTTAAAGATGATGAAATGAAACCTAGTAATCTGGTTTTCCTCATTGATGTTTCCGGTTCTATGGAAATGTCGAATAAGTTGCCATTAGTCAAAAAATCATTAAATATTCTGTTGGAAAACCTTAATGAAAATGATAGAGTTGCTCTGGTTGTTTATGCCGGGGCAGCGGGATTAGTACTTCCCTCTACTCCTGCTCACAAAAAAACAGAAATTTATGACGCCATCAACAGACTGGAGGCTGGTGGATCAACTGCTGGAGGGGAAGGAATTCATTTGGCTTACAAAGTGGCTAAGGAAAACTTTATGCCTAATGGAAATAACAGGGTGATTCTGGCTTCTGATGGAGATTTTAATGTGGGAATTACTTCAGAAAAAGGCCTATTAAAGCTAATTCAAGAAAAGCGGGAAAGTGGCGTTTTTTTAACTGTTTGTGGATTTGGAATGGGGAATTTGAAGGATGGTAGAATGGAAGCGATCAGTAATGCAGGGAATGGCAACTATTTTTACATTGATGACCAGAGAGAGGCTAAAAAAGTATTTTCCCAGGACTTCAGGGCAAACATGTATGCCATAGCTAAAGATGTAAAAATACAAATCGAATTTAATCCAAAATTTGTTTCTACCTACCGTTTAATTGGCTATGAAAACAGACAACTCCAAAACAAAGATTTTGAAAATGATAAAAAAGATGCGGGAGAATTGGGTGCCGGGCATACTGTTACAGCTATTTACGAGATTGTTCCTGCAAATAAAACTCATTCTTCCGGAATAGATTTGAAGTACCAGGAGAAAGTTCTCAAAACAGGAAATGGAATTAATGAATTAGGACATATAAAATTCAGGTATAAACCATTAGATAACGACAAAAGCACTTTAATAACACACAATATTGTTCACCAGCCAAAAACATTTGAAGCCGCTTCCAGAGATTTTAAATTTTCCTGTTCGGTTGCCGGATTCGGGCTATTACTCAGAAATTCTTCCTTTAAAGAAAATTTGACTTATCGTGATTTGCTTGAATTCACTGAACCTTTGGTAAATAAAGACAAAGATATAGAGCTCGAATTTTTAGAAATGATTAAAAAAGCAGCACAATTACAAGATATCTGATACCAAAAAAACCTCCTGCCATTAATTGGACAGGAGGTTTTTTTATAAAAAGTTTTATTTACCTACACCCATAAAGCTTCCCGCTGACTCAATACGTTTTCATTTTCTACGAAATCATCGTAGCTACACAATTTATCGATATAACCATTGGGCGAAATTTCTATGATCCTGTTGGCTATGGTATTGGTAAAAGTGTGGTCATGAGAGGTGAACAGCACCGTACCGGGGAAATTCATTAAAGAATTATTGAATGCGGTAATCGATTCCAAATCCAGGTGATTCGTAGGTTCATCAAGAATCAACAGGTTTGCTCCTGATAACATCATTTTGGAAATCATACACCTCACCTTCTCCCCTCCTGACAAGACATTGCATTTCTTTAAAGTCTCTTCACCTGAAAACAACATTTTACCCAAAAATCCCCGGATATAAACTTCATCCTTTTCATCATCCGAATACTGTCTTAACCAGTCAATCAGGTTATCATCAGATTTAAAATATTCGGAATTTTCATTGGGCAGATAGGCTTTGGTAATGGTTTGTCCAAAATTAAATTCCCCCGTATCTGCAGTAATTTCTTCCATTAATATTCTGAAAAAGGCAGTAATCGCCATACTGTCCTTACTCAAAATAGCTACTTTATCCCCTTTATTCAGGTTGATATCCAAATCCTTGAACAAAACTTTTCCATCCTGGGATTTGCTCAGGTTTTTGACTTCCAGAATCTGGTCACCAGCAGTTCGGTTTTGTTGAAAAATAATGGCCGGATATTTCCTTGATGAGGGCTGGATTTCCTCCACGTTAATTTTATCCAGTAGCTTTTTCCGGCTTGTTGCCTGTTTGGATTTGGAAGCATTGGCGCTAAATCTGGCAATAAAATCCTGTAGTTCTTTTTTCTTTTCCTCTGCTTTTTTATTTGCTGAAGATCGCTGAGCCAATGCCAACTGGCTCGATTCGTACCAGAATGTATAATTTCCAGTGTATACTTTTATCGCACGGAAATCAATGTCTGCAATATGTGTACATACTGTATCCAGGAAGTGCCTGTCGTGAGAAACAACAATAACTGTGTTTTTAAAATCCAGCAGGAAATCTTCCAGCCAGGTAACTGTCTGAATGTCCAGATCGTTGGTGGGCTCATCCAGAATAAGGATATCAGGATTACCAAATAATGCCTGCGCCAGTAACACTCTTACTTTAAGTGTACCATTCAGTTCTTTCATTAATTTATAGTGATCAGCCTCCACAATACCCAACCCACTCAACATGGCAGCCGCATCCGATTCTGCATTCCAACCGTCCATTTCAGCAAATTCCGCTTCCAGTTCCGATGCCCTGATTCCATCTTCTTCAGAAAAATCCGGTTTGGCATAAATCTCATTCTTCTCCTTCATGATTTTCCAAAGATGAGTATGCCCCATCATCACTGTTTCCAACACCGGAACTTCATCAAACTCAAAGTGATTCTGTTTTAAAACAGCCATTCGCTTTCCGGGTTCCAGAGTTACATTCCCCGAATTTGGAGCAATTTCCCCTGACAATATTTTTAGAAAGGTTGATTTTCCTGCACCGTTTGCTCCGATTACGCCATAGCAATTATTTCCTGTAAATTTTATATTTACCTCATCGAATAAAATCCTTTTGCCATATTGTAGCGAAACATTATTAGCTGATATCATAACTTTTTGTAAATAGCCTTTAAATTTTGAAGGTGCAAAAGTAGGAGAAATAGTTGGAAATCAGGAAAGTTCATCCATTACTTTGGGAATTTTATTCCACCCCGAAAGACTTTATCTGTCAGGGCTGAAATACTCAGTCTATGACTAAATCAAATTTAAATGACTAATAATCAATAATTTATAGTAATTATAAAAAATAATCCCTAGAATTACTTGACAATATAGACGACTGGTCATATTTTAGACACCATGAGACGAGCAAAAACAGAAGAGAAACGTCTGGAAGTGCTGGAGAAAGGGACAGAAATTATGTGGGAGAAAGGTTACAATGGCACGGGTATCCAGGAAATTGTGAATGCTGCTGGCGTTCCCAAGGGTTCCTTCTATGCTTATTTCTCAAGCAAAGAGGATTTTGTGATGGAGGCTATCAACCATTATGATGCAATTAACCGAAAATGGGAATTTGATTTACTTTCCGATCAATCTATTAGTCCTTTTGAAAGGATCAGAACAATGATTCAAAAAAGGAAATATTTTATTAAGGAAAAATTAAATTGTAAGAGAGGATGCTTTGTGAGCAATATGTGTGAGGAGTTGGCGGATGTCAACGAAAAACTTGGTCAGCTCATCAGAAATAAAATTGAAAATGGATTAATTCCCTTGAAAAAATGTCTTCAAGAAGGTGTGGAAAAAGGAGAAATAAGGAATGTTTTTGACATTGATGAACTCGCTAATTTTATAGACAATAGCTGGCGTGGAGCAATCATGCGGGTAAAAGCGGATCAAAGTCCAAAAGCTATGGATATTTATGAAAAATTTATTCTTGAATATCTTTTAAAGTAAAAAAAATTTTGTCGTTTTATAGACGACTGGTCATATATTTAAATCTCAAACTAAATCAAAATCATGAGCAAATTAGAAAACAAAATCGCAGTAATTACCGGTGGAAGTACCGGAATCGGACTGGCAACCGCTAAGACATTTATAGCTCAGGGAGCTAAAGTATTGATTACAGGAAGATCGGAAGAAAATCTGGCCAATGCCAAAAAGGAATTGGGAGAAAATGTAATCACCTTAAAATCAGATACTTCAAAATTGGCTGATATTGAAAGGCTAAAGGATTATATTGAGGTTTCTATAGGGAAAATCGATATCCTTTTCCTAAATGCCGGAATTGCTAAATTTTTCCCGGCTGAAGCTTTACCTGAAGATACATTTGATGACTTAATCAATATTAATTTTAAAGGGTTATTTTTCACTTACCAAAAATTATTACCCTTGTTAAATGATGGCGCATCCGTAATTTTGACTACTTCAGGAGTTAATACGAAAGGTCTGCCTGGCTCTAGTGTTTATGCCGCAACAAAAGCCGCAGTCAGATCATTGGCAAGAACTTTTGCTTCGGAAGCAGCTCATAGAAATATCAGGGTAAATGCCATCAGTCCTGGTCCAATTGAGACTCCAATTTATGATAAAATGGGCATGTCAGAGGAAGAATTAAATGGGTTTGCCCAACAAATCCAACAAAGCGTTCCTTTGAATAGATTTGGAGTAGCTGATGAAATTGCCAAAGCAGCTTTATTCCTTGCAGCTTCAGACTCTAGTTATGTTACAGGAACTGAATTGGTAGCTGACGGTGGTTTTACTCAGGTTTAATTGCCTAATAATAGACGACTGGTCAAATATTAATCATACCAAAAAATCAAAAATCAGATGAGCAATCCGTTATTATTTAATAAATTTAAGCTAGGTCCTATCGATTTGCAAAATAGAATCGTGATGGCTCCAATGACGAGAAGCCGAGCTGGAGAATCCAGAATTCCCAACGACCTTATGGCAGAGTATTACCAACAGCGTGCAGGGACAGGATTAATTATTACAGAAGCTACTCAAGTCTCAGCACAGGGAATTGGTTATCCATGGACTCCTGGAATTCATAATGAAGAACAAGTTGAAGGATGGAAAAAAATAACTTCAACCGTTCATGAAGCTGGTGGTAAAATATTTTTACAAGTTTTCCATGTGGGTAGAATTTCCCATCCGGTTTACCATAATGGGGCAAAACCTGTGGCCCCTTCTGCGGTAAAACCAGAAGGAAAAGCATTTACCCCTCAGGGATTTGTAGATTTTGAAACACCTCGTGCTTTAGAAATTTCAGAGATTAAAGCTATAGTAAAAGACTTTAGAAAATCGGTTGAAAATGCCAAAGCTGCAGGATTTGACGGAGTGGAAATTCATGGAGCAAATGGTTACCTGATCGATCAATTTCTGCAGGATATCTCCAATAAAAGAACCGATGAATACGGAGGAAGCATTGAAAACAGGGCCAGATTCCTGTTCCAGATTTTGGATGAGGCAATAGATGCCTGGGATAATGAACATATAGGTTTAAGACTTTCCCCAAGTGGAGTTGTCAATAATATGGGTGATTCCAATTCCAGAGCTCTTTTTACCTATGTGATTCAAAAACTTAATGCGTACAATCTGGCTTATCTCCATCTCATCAACCCATTAGCGCCAATTGATGATCACCCGGAATTAATTCAGGATGTTTCAGGTTACTATGGAGATTTATTTGATGGGATTAGAATTGTGAATGGTGGATATAACAAAACCAATGGTGAGGAAATTCTAAAAAATGGAACAGCCGAATTGGTAGCCTATGGTGTACCATTCATTGCCAATCCTGATTTACCAAAAAGATTTGAACTGGATGCCCCCTTAAATGAGGCCAATCAGGAGAAATTTTATGGAGGAGGGGCAGAAGGCTATACGGACTATCCTGTACTGGATGAAAGTTACGCTTAAGGCATTTTTAATAGGAGGGATTCAGGAAATTAGCCTCCGGACAAAAAACATTCATGTTTAATCTGACTTTAGCTTCAAAAGCCTTTCCCGATTCGGGAGAGGCTTTTTTTAATTGGCCAATTTCATCCTAATCATTTGTAAATAAGCCAAAAAATAATCATTATAGCAGCCAAATTTGATTTTTCAGTATGGAGCTATTTGAAATTTTTTCAACAATTATCGTTATATCAGCCATTTTCACCTTTCTCAACCAGAAAACCCTGAAAATGCCTACCACCATCAATTTAATGATTGCCGGATTGATATTATCGGTGATTGTGCAAATTGTAGGTGCATCTTCTCCTGGTTTTTATGAAATGGTAATCAGGCACCTTGAAGTCATTAATTTCTCTGAATTCCTTTTGGAAATTCTTTTGAGTTTTCTGCTTTTTGCCGGAGCCTTACATACTGATCTGGAGAAACTTAAAGCCTCCAAATGGCCCATTTTATCTTTTGCCACCATTGGAGTAATCATTTCCACATTTTTATCAGGAGCAGGACTTTATTACCTTTTGGTCCTTTTTGAGCAACCTATCGATTTTATATATTGCTTGCTTTTCGGTGCACTAATTTCCCCAACCGATCCTATAGCAGTATTGGGCATTATGAAAAAAGCCAATGCGCCAAAATCATTAGAAATAAAAATTACAGGAGAGTCTCTTTTTAATGATGGTGTTGGCGTAGTAATTTTCCTTACCATACTGGAAATTGCCAGGAAAGGAATGGGAAATGTAGATGCCCTGGATATAGGACAATTGTTTGCCGTAGAAGTTTTTGGTGGGGTGATTTTAGGTTTGTTATTGGGTTATATCGGGCTAAAAGCCATGAAATCAATTGACCACTATAAAACTGAAGTTTTAATCACTTTAGCGGTGGTAATGGGTGGCTATGCCCTCGCCAGTGCCATACACGTTTCGGGCCCACTGGCCATGGTAATGGCAGGTTTACTTATTGGTAATGTAGGTAAGGAAAGTGCCATGTCAAAAATCACACTGGATTATGTCAACAAATTTTGGGAAATGATAGATGAAATTCTAAATGCCATCCTATTTGTATTAATCGGGCTGGAATTGGTGCTTATTCCTTTCAATTTGTATTTTGTCATCATTGGGCTGGTTTCCATGCTGCTTCTGATAGTTGGACGGTATATTTCCCTGGCTTTTCCTTCTTATCTTTTGGGTTTTAAAAAGACATTTGAACCAAATTCCCTGCGGATCATGACCTGGGGAGGATTGAAAGGTGGGATTTCCATCGCCCTGGCGCTTTCCCTGGATACAGGAACTGAAAAGGATCTTATCCTGGCTGTTACCTACACCGTAGTATTGCTTTCCCTTATTGTCCAGGGATTAACTTTTGAATCCGTAATCCGAAAATGGACCTGATTTCCATCTTTCCTATGCTTTGATTTTTGGTTTCGGAATTTAATTTAATGAAGACTCAGGAGAAAAAATAAATTCCTTAATTTTGGGATTTATTCCCAAATTTTAATCTCCGCCAAATGATTCTCGAACAGGTACTACAAAAGCATTTTGGATATGGACAATTCAGACCTCAGCAAAAGGAAATTATTGAACATATCCTTCAGGATAAAGATGCGGTAGTACTCATGCCAACTGGTGGCGGAAAATCTATCTGTTATCAGATTCCCGCATTAGTAAAGGATGGACTTACGGTAGTAATTTCCCCTTTAATAGCCCTCATGCAGGACCAGGTGCAAAGTTTGAGATCGAATGGTATTTCGGCAGCTTTTATCAATTCCAGCCTAACGGTAAAACAGGAAGGAGATATTCGAACAAAACTGGAAAATGGGGAAATCAAATTACTATATGTTTCCCCGGAAAAACTGTTTTCCAGCAATTTCCTGAATTACCTCAGTATTCTGAAAATTTCACTATTTGCTATAGATGAGGCGCATTGTGTCAGCAGTTGGGGGCATCATTTCCGCCCGGAATACAAAAAACTTTATATCCTAAAAGATACTTTCCCTCAAATCCCGGTGGTGGCACTTACTGCTACTGCAGATAAAGCTGTTCGTTCAGATATTGGTGCTTTGTTAAAATTGAATCAGCCCAAATATTTTATTGCTTCTTTCGACAGGCCAAACCTATCACTGGCAGTGCTTCCTGGCAGAAAGAAATGGGAACAAATAAGACGTATTGTTGAAAAACATCAGGGGAAAAGTGGTATAATTTATTGCAGTAGCAGAAAAGCTACTGAAGATTTAGCGGTAAAACTTCAGGATATTGGGATGAAAGCAGATTTTTACCATGCCGGACTGGATAATTTAACAAGACACAAAACCCAGGAAGATTTTATTCAGGGCGAACTTGATATAATTTGTGCCACAATTGCCTTTGGGATGGGAATCGATAAACCTGACGTTCGATTTGTGATCCACAACAATATGCCTGGCAATCTGGAAAGTTATTATCAGGAAATAGGTCGGGCCGGCCGTGACGGACTTCCTTCAGAAACCATCCTCTTTTACAGCTACCGGGATGTACAAACCCATGTGGGTTTTATGGAGGAAATTAATGATGATGCTTACCGGAGAATACAGATGGCCAAACTGGACAGGATGCAGGAATTTGCCGAATCCCAGGTTTGCCGTAGGAAAGTTTTGATGACTTACTTCAGTGAAATTCCTGAAAAAGATTGTGGGAACTGTGATGTCTGTAAAAACCCTCCAAAGTATTTTGATGGAACTACATTGGCACAAATGGCACTTTCTGCCATGGTAAGGACTAAGGAAAAGGTGGGCATTACCACCTTAATTGATATCTTAAAGGGAACTTACTCTCAGGCCGTAAAAGATCATGGATTTTCAAAAATAAAAACGTTTGGTGCAGGGAGACAAACCACCAATTTTGCCTGGATGCTATTCATTCAACAGTTTATACAACAAGGCATCATTGAGCTGGATTATAAAGACCATTATAATTTAAAGCTTACCCGACTAAGCAAGGATATTTTATTTGAAGGTAAATCGGTTCGTTTAGTTACACCGGAAACCATTAAGGAAAGACAGGAAGAACAAAAACAAGTTAAAGTAGAGCCTACTGCTTCCAAATCTGCTTTTAATCCTACTTTATTCGAAGAATTGCGCGTCCTCAGAAAGGAAATTGCTGATTCTCAAGGCGTTCCAGCATTTGTGATTTTTGGAGATGCCAGTCTGAGAGATATGTGTGAAAAGTTGCCCAATTCTATGCACGAGTTTTTAGGTGTAACCGGGGTTGGAGAACATAAAGCCAGCCAATATGGAGAAGCTTTTCTAAAGGTAATTACCAAATACAACCCCACACCAAAGCAAAAAGGAGATACCTATAAAATCACACTTTCCATGTACCAAGATGGGAAAAGTGTAGAGGAAATTGCCATTGAAAGAGGAGTGCAACCTACCACCATTTACTCCCATCTCGCCAAATTAATTGAGGATGGAAAAATGATAGACATTCATGAATTAGTTTCAGTGGATGAAATAAAAAAAATGGAAATAGCCACTGAGGAATTAGGCTTTCTAGATGCCCTAAAACCCTACTTCGACTATCACTCCGGAGAATTGGAATACGGGAAAATCAGGGTGATTTTGAGTTATCTGAAAAGCCAGCGTGTCAGTTAAGGTTTGAAGCTATGCTATCCATCTATGCTTTCAATGCGATTCGGAATTTGAAATTCCGTATTTGCATCGCAGGATTTTTAATCTACTTGACTCATAAAAAATGTTTCGCCATTTCCAATGGCGAAACAGCAGAATCAATACAAAAAAATCTTAGGTCTTTGATTTTTCCCCATTAATATTTCCCTGAAATATACCTCTGATAAACCCTATCAGACCAATAACAAATAATATTGGTGGATAATAGAATATCACATCACCTGCTAATCCTACAAAAAACCACACCAGGGCAATTACCATCATCAATACTCCACCGAAGATACCTTTCTTTAGACCTGATTTTTCCGGAGCAAAAAAATCTCCATCATCCTCTGATTGCTGAGCCTCCATCGCAATTCTTTCTTTCCTGGATTTTTCCGCTTCATCTAATTTGAAATCTGTACAATTATCCTCAAAAGTTGCCTGCTGCATGGTAAGCCCACAAAGCAAGCCTTTCTGAAGATCCATTTTTCGATTAAGGCAAACGCCACAAAATTGAAGTCTTTCTTTTCTGGTCATGATTATTTATTTGAACTGATGGGGAATATTATTTTAACTTTCAGTATTAATAAAGATAAACCTAAAAGTTTATTATAAGTACCCCCTATAATACATTTTAAAAAAACTGTATACAACCTTTGAATATATTATAAACTATTAATTAAAGGAATCCTCAAAGAAAAGTTTTTTAAGTATTGAATATAACGCACTTTATTTTTGACACGATTTGGAGACTATCTTAATTTAAATAGTCGTTAACCTAATTGATAATTAAAATTTAAATTCAATTAAAATAATTAACACTTGAAAAATTTAATTTTCTTCTTTTTATTAATTGTCCTTTTATTTGAACAGAGCCTAGCACAAACCGAATATCCAAGTGGGTATATTATCACAAAAAGTGATGAAACTATATATGGCCTTATCGATTATGATCTTAGTTTGAAGAACTTAAATAAATGCCGTTTTAAACCAAATAATGAAGACCATTTTACTGAGTATTCTCCTAATGATATCAAGGCCTTTAGATTTGATGACTCTTATTATTTTGTTGCTTTACCAATTAATGAAAAGGGAATAGAAAACACCTATTTTGTTGAACTTTTAATTGATGGTGTAGTGGATGTTTATTCTTATTTTAAAGATAAAAAAAATCATTATTTAATTAGTGATGAAAAAGGTGAACTTCATGAACTTAAAAACACAGAGGTTCAAATAGAAAATGACGGAAAAGTTTACATTAAAAGGCAAAAAGAATATGTTGGTGCACTAAAGTATCTTTTTAGAGAAAGTCCAGCGACATTGAATCGTCTCAAATCCCTCAGTTTAGATAAGAATTCCCTAATTAAAACTGCAGAATATTATCACAATGATGTTTGCTCTGAATATGAATGTCTGGTGTATGCTAAAAATAAACATTTCCCAAAAATAACTTATGGATTTTTTACTGGCTATACTACATCAACTATTTCATTTTCTGGCAATAAGTATATAAAAGGGTTGAATAGCGACTTTTCTAAAGGAAACAGCTTAACTTTTGGAATGATGCTAAATATAATGGATCCCTATATAAGTAATAAATTCAGTTTTCAGGTTGAAGCTATGTTTTCAAGGGCAAATTATTCTACTGATTCTTCAGGAATAAACATTAAATATCTAAAATTACCTTTTCTGCTTAAATATACAATTGCTCCTTCAAAAAGAATTAAACCTTCTTTTCAGCTGGGTTTCAGTTATAATAAATGGAGAAGCTTTGAGGATGAAGGTATGGTCCCAAAAAAGCAGAATAGAAGTGCGATTCAGGAAAGACAACATCAGATCGGGCTGATAACCGGGATTGAATTATCCTATAAGCTTACCAAAAAAATGAATCTTTTTATACAAGGAAGGTATGAAAATTATGGGGGAAAACATTGGAATCACTGGACTTTAGTAGATGGCGGAGGAAATCCCTCAGAATATTCTGAAATAGTGAAGTCAAAAACCAATTTTTTAAGTATTACTACTGGATTATCATTTTGATACTGGGTGTTATTTTTATTTATCCCTACAGTGAGTGCAAAAAAGTCATTTGTAACCAGAAAGCTCCGTAAAAGTGAAAGTAAAATACAGAAGTTAGAAACTTCTACATTTTACTTTCATATTTGATTTTTTTTGAAAACCTATCGATTCAATTTAAACATTTCCTCATAATGCGGAGAAGGCATAAAAATTCCCCCGCTTTGCTTATAGAATTCTTTCCCGGTGGGAAATACACCATCTTTGGCGATTGTCCAAGACTTCCCATTAGCCGGGCTGTAAGTCTTCATTTTGTCCCAATTTGTGTAATTCTGATGTCCATTGGCTTCCTGTAGGCCAATATCCATAACTCCAAGTGGAGCCAGTCTGGCTGCCACATTTTTGTTCCAATCCAGTAAAATAGGATTTACTGTTAAATCTGCACAAAAGCACCTAACATTATTTTCATGAGCCAACTGGGCAATTTTCATAGTCATACTCAGGGTTTTAGCGATGGCCTTTAAAACAATTGCCCCATACCCTTGCTCTATCCTGATTTTGGCATCTTCCTCAGTATGGGCACTTTCGTCAGCTGCTACGATAATTCCCATATCGTCTACCCTATCCTCATTTTCATTGGGAAATGGCTCCTCAATCACCGCAATCTGCTCAAACATTCCCAGTTTTTTAGCATGATCCAGGAGTTTCAAAAAGGTTTCTTTCTTTTCATACCGGCCATTTGGGTCAAAATAATAGGGCATTTTCCCCGATTTGGTAATTGGAGTTTCATAATGCCCTATGGTTTTATGAATATTGGTGAGGAATTCCATATCCTTTTCAAGCATTTCAGCCTGACTTCCAGGATGGCCCAATTTAATTTTCATAATAAAATACCCCTTTTCAGCCATGTCTTTCAATTCATCCATAGTAGCAGCATATCCAAAGGAAGGAATACTGGCTACTTTTTCATGTTTATGAGAAAGAGCAGGCCGAAAATCCTCGGGAATCATGTCATCAAAATTGGTGATGTTATTTTCAGCAGCATAAAGCAACCATGCTGCATTATCCACTCCTACCAGTGAATTGAGGGCAAATGTTTTATACAATTCGGAAACTCCTGTAATTTTTTTCCCATATGCATAAACCTCATCCAAAATGCTGTCCAACAATTCAACAGGTGAGGTGAAGGATTGCCCCTTAATCAACTGTAAAGCATATTCAGTCATGGCATACATCAGGGCATTGCCACCATTTTCGGTATATTTGGCAAAAACCCTTGAATCGGACCACAACACACTTTGTGTACCCAGTCCAATTTTGTGAATGCCCGAATCAGATTCCAGGTAATTCACCACCTGCCATACTTTAGTGATTAAGCCACCTTTAAAACCATATGGCCGGATTAATGGCTCTCTTTCGAACTCAGATCCTACCTTGGCTATTTTTATCGATTTTTTGACTGTATTTGTATTCATAGTAGAAAAGGAAAGGTTAGGAAAGCCTGTAAGAGAAGCACCGGCAATTGTTCCTGCTTTTTTAATGAAGTTTCTTCTGTTATTTGTCTTTTTCATTTTCAATTTAGTTTTACCTGAAATGGTTTATTTTGAAAGATATAAAAAAATTTGGGGTGTAGAATCTTGATTCAATCACCCCAAATTTTTCCAGTTTAATTCTCTAATTTTGGCAATTCCCCCACATCGGTAAGCATGATGGAAGAATAATTGCCAATTTTCCATACGCCATTGAAATTTTTAGCCACAATTTGGACAAGAGATTCATATCTCAATTTATCCCCATTGGCCTTTACTGCATTAGTTTCGTTTAAATAAAGCAATACACCCAATTCATCATTTCGAACTTCCACTTTTAATATCTTTTTTAACTTGGTTTTCAGGGTGATTAAATGGGAATTATCTATAAAAAACTGAAGCTGTTCGGGAAAAGTCTTGGTTGCTCCTCTTTTTACATTTACTTCATTGGAAATAGAAATCTCTACAATATTGGTAGTATATTGATCATTGAAAAATGATAATATTTCATCCGTTTTTTTTGAATCCTGAACCCTGGAAATCGCATTGTTTATTTGAAATACCAGCTGGGAAAATTTTTTTTCGGTTGGAGTCAAAGCTTTTTTGTCCTCCATAGCTTCTATTTGGGAATGGTAATAAGCCGCAAGACTATCTAGTTTGTTTTGGTTGCTGGCAATTAGCCCCTCCTTTTCTGCAAGATCTGACTGAAGTGAACTATTCGCAATCATCAAACTGTCAATAGTTGCTTCAAATTTTACGGCAAGACCACCATCATCTTTTGAGCAACTACAAAACAAAATTACCATAAATATTAGTGGTAAAATTTTCAGGTTTAAGTATTTCATCATTTGGGTTTAAGTTGAAAAAATTGAAAACTTGGAATTGAAATTATTTGCAAAACAGTATCTTCCGCTAATTAATTAAAAAATTTGAAAAATCATTTTCTGATGCTTTTTTATGCTTAAAAAATGCAGTTAAGTACCTATTTTCCTTTTAATAAAAAACTATTTATTTTCTCTTTCTCTAGCTAGAATTAGAATTTCCTGGCAACCTGGTCCATAATTTTTCAGCAAAAACCCATTGTACACATTGTAAAATCTCTTTTTGTGATTAGAAAATTTATTTTAGGATATTTCTCATTATATTGGCTGGTACAGCAGAAAAGTGCTTAATATAATGGATACAACAACAAACAAACGACTTCTATCCCTTGATTTTTTCAGGGGTTTAACCATGTTTTTATTAGTAGGGGAAAGTACCCGGCTTTACAATTACTGGACAGAAATAGCCCCCGAAAACTCTCTAATTTTTCACCTTGGCGAACAATTTCATCATCATGCCTGGAATGGCCTTCGTTTTTGGGATTTAATCCAGCCTTTTTTCATGTTTATTGTTGGAGTGGCCATGGTCTTTTCCGTCTCTAAAAGAACCAAATATCCTGCAAAACGAAAGAAAATCACTACTCATATTGTTAAAAGATGTATCATCCTTTTCTTCTTTGGGGTTATTTTGCACTGCGGCTATAAACAGGCTTTAGTATGGGAACTATGGAACGTACTTACACAACTTTCAGTAACTATTCTCATTGCCTACCTTATCATTGAATTACCCATTAAAATTCAGCTGCTGATCTCCATTGGACTAATTATTCTTACCGAGTTATTGTATAGGTTCTCAGGTATTGAAGGATTTGATCAGCCTTTTGTAAAGGGAGAAAATTTTGGTTCTTTTATGGATATGGTTTTAATGGGTAAAATCAATTCCGGAGGATGGGTCGCCATCAATTGTATTCCTACTGCGGCCCATACCATTTGGGGAGTTTTGGCAGGAAAAGTTTTACAATCCGATAAAATTCCCGGCCAAAAAATAAAAACCCTGGTTCTATTTGGTATTGCTGCCCTTATATTGGGTTATTTCCTCGATTTTTCCGGCTTCACTCCTATTATTAAGCGAATATGTACATCTTCTTTTGTTTTGGCCTCAGGGGGTTGGTGCCTTGTTGCCCTGGCTTTGTGCTATTGGCTGATTGACATCAAAGGCTGGAAAAAATTTGTCTGGATTTTTAGCATAGTTGGCATGAACTCTATTTTCATTTACATGTTCTGCGAAACAGCCGGGCACCAATGGCTCAATGGATTTGTGGAAATTTTCACTGGAGGATTTTTACAATTTTTAGGAGCAGGTGAAAGTATCCAAAAATTACTCACAGCCTTTTCTACCCTGGCAATTGAATGGTATTTATGTTACTGGCTTTTTACCAGGAAAATATTCTTTAAAATTTAATTTCCCCGACTAAACCCATGATAAACTTTTTTAACAATGCATTCCCTGTTTCAAAATCTACTTTTTGTTGAATTGGCATTTGCAGTCATTGCATTCGGAAGTTTAATGATGATTTCCGCACCTTATGGAAAGTTTATCAGGCCGGGTTGGGGAATTGGGTTAAAAGCCAAATTTGCCTGGTTAATTATGGAGTTTCCAGCCTTTTTAATCATTTCTGCATTTTTCCTTCTTGGAAAAGGTTGGGAAAATCCGGTTTTAATTATCTTTTTGATTATCTGGCAAAGTCATTATTTCCACCGAACCTTTATCTATCCATTTCAAATGAGGGGCAAAAACAAAGATTTTCCCTTTCTATTGGTACTTTTCGCCCTCACCTTTAATTATATCAATGGCTTTATTAATGGATATGATGTTTTCCTTAACAAAACTTATCCGGTTTCATGGCTTTATAGCCCCAATTTTTTAGCCGGCCTTTTTATTTTCATTTTGGGATATTTCATCAATAAGCAATCCGATAATATTCTTAAAAATTTGAGGACAAATCAGGAAAAGGATTACAAGATTCCTTATGGGGGACTTTTCTCTAAAATATCTAACCCTCACTATTTTGGAGAAATTCTGGAATGGGGCGGTTGGGCAATTTTAACCTGGTCACCAGCCGGTTTGGCATTTTTTATTTTTACTATGGGCAACTTGCTGCCAAGAGCTATTCAAAATCATAAATGGTATAGAGAAAATTTCGCGGACTACCCCACAAACAGAAAAATACTGATTCCCTATATTTTCTGATCTATGATCTTCTCCCCCACTCTATTTATTTACTTCAAGTACGAACTTCACACTTCCCCACTTATTTTTAGTTTCCAGCCAGGTTTTTATGATTCCCAATTTAATGGCGGCATCAAAAGCCTTCTCGATTGCAGGTCTGATTCGCTTGTGATTATTATTGGCAATGTATTTATCCAACCGCATAATATCCACAAGGCTGTTGTAATTGTATTCTATCGTATCATTTTTAGTACAGTGCACGGCCTGATAGAGGTATTTTAAAAATAATTCCACACCCGCATTTGGCCTTCCCCTGGTGATCCTTCTTAGCCTTTGGTTTAAATCCGAAGGGATATTAAAGTAGTTTTGTCTTTTTTCCTTTTCATAGCCTATAAAAAAATCGGCTACAGTGATTTTAAACTTCACCCCTTTCTTGGTATTCGCAAAATTCTCTAATTGCTCTACCTCATGAATCTGTAACAATGGGAAAATAGAAATTCGCTGAACCCAGGTTTTCTTCTTGTTGTCATAATACCTGTTAGGAACAATGAATTCCTTTTTGTGTAAACTGAGTAAGGCCTCTCTGATCTGCTCTTTTTGTTTGGGATTATACTTTCCACTATTTTTCTTAGCCCCGGCTGATTCATACAGATCCGATAAATTGAAGGTAAAGTAAGCTCTTTCAATTTCTTCATAAAACTTTAGGCTGCCTTCCATCTTGGCTTTTTGAACCATTCCCACCACCGCAGTCAGTACTCTCACTTCTGTAGCTGTGAGTTCCTTAGTTACTTTACTTTTAATATTTTCAGGCAGAATCTTGTCAATATCATTGGGAAACTCGATAGAATACTTTCCATCCTTTTCATTCAAATGCAGAATTTTATCTATCGATTTATTGATATTTTCTGCAAATTCACTTTTCAGATTCCCATTCTCATCAAACAAAGACAGTTGTTTGAATTGTTGGCGGGTTTCTATTTTAAGCAGTTTGTTAGGATAATGAATTACCAGATTTTCCATATGCAGTCAAAAAAAGTGAATTTGATCAAAACAAAACTATCAAAAAGAATAATATATTGACTACAATGGGATGTAGTTATGACTAACAAATCACTCAATAGGATGTAGTATTGACTACAATGGGATGTAGTTATGACTAAATAATTTCCTGGTTTCCATCTCTGGAAACCCCAAAAGCTTCAATTTTGGAAATTGTCAAAATAGCAAATGGATGTACTAATGACTAAAATGGGGTGTAGTTTTGACTAATCTGACTTATAATAAACATTTAGGATGTAGTTCTGACTAAAAAGGGGTGTAGTTTTGACTATAATGACTTCAAAATACCAAAAGGGATGTAGTTCTGACTATTTTGGGATGTAGTTGTGACTATTTTCACTAACATTATTTACATAGGGATGTATTAATGACTAAAAAGGGATGTATTTCCGACTAATCTGACTCAAAATAAACATTTAGGATGTAGTTCTGACTATTATTGGGTGTAGTTATGACTAAATACTAAAAAAACTTCATAGGGTGTATTATTGACTAAATTGGGATGTAGTTGTGACTAGTCTCTTGGTTTTGACTATTTTGGGATGTACTAATGACTAAGGGAATACCTTATGACTATCTTGGGATGTAGTTGTGACCCAAAAGGGTTGTAGTTCTGACTATAATAGGGAGTAGTTACGACTAAAAAGGGGTGTAGTTTTGATTTTTTTGCACTTATAACAATCTGGTTATCAAAATCTTACAAACCAATTTTTCCCCCTATAATTAATATAAATTATAAAACTATTAGAATTTATTAGCTTGAACAGATTTTTTTCTAAAAAAAATACTGTTACAATCAATATTATTAAGTCTGTTATTAAAAAATAAAGCAAATATCAGTTTAATATACTTAATATAGGTTTGCAAAATTTTAACTATTTCACTTCATTTTTTTGTTCAATATGAGTTTACTTAATTACTATAAATTCATTATTATCTTTAATAATTTCTAAATATTTTCTACATAAACCCTGTTGTTTTCAATCTTGTTGTTGTGCTTTTAACATTATAATGGAAATTTAAATGCTTCAATTCTTATAAACCTCCTTGTTTTTTTGTTACTATTTATAATGGACTTTTTTTAAAAACAATAAAATTGGTATTCTAATATTTTTTTAAGTTTAATAATTTCAGTTTTTTTTGTTTATTTAATTTTCCATAAATAATTGGTAAACAAATAATTACATTAATTATAACATTATAACATTATAACATTATAACATTATAACATTAGTTTGTATGTCTATTAATATAATAAAATATTAATTAGAATTAACATTTTATTATACATACAGTATAACTGTTGTACAGCTGTGCAGCAATATAGTTGAATGTACATTTAGCTGTTTTTCTGTGTGTATGTTAAGTTATTTAATCAATTGTTTGGATGTATAGGTGAATGTATGTATATTTGAACATTATATAATTCTAATGAATGTACGTTAAATCATTAATTTAAATGGCTAAGACAATAATCTGTTCAGTGGCAAACCAAAAAGGAGGAGTAGGAAAAACTACTATTACGGTGATGCTATCTACTTTGCTTAGATATGAGAATGGCAAAAAGATCTTAATTCTCGATGCAGATTTTCAGCGGTCAATTGCACAAAAGCGGAAGAAGGAAATCAGACAAATTATGGCTTCTGAAGAACAGCTGATTTTATTCTCCAGAAATCTGGGGATAAATTATGATGAGCTAAAGGGGCAAAGTGCAAAGGATATGGAAGACACATTAACAAAAGCTATAGATAAAAAAATCTATACTGTAATTGAGTGTGATCCTAAAAATGTGATGGATTATATCAAGGCATGGTATGGAAAGGTGGACTATATATTTATTGATGTTCCGGGAAATATTCGTCAGGAGGGGATTGTTAACCTGCTGCAGCGAACTGAACTCATTATGATCCCAATGGTGGCTTCTGAGCTTGATATTGATTCTACGGCTCACTTCATTAAAATTCTTGGAAAAATTAAGAAAGTAAGGGAGGAAAATGGGCTGTCTATGTCCATATTAGGTGTGCTGAATAAGAAGACCAACAAAAAGAAGAATCAGTTTTTAGTGGAAGCCATGAGCAAAAACAGAGGGATAATGCTGGATGCCATGATTCCATTAAGAGTGGCCAAATATGATGACCAAATGTCTACCATATATAAAAGTAATGACGAGTATTTTAAAGAACTGAAAGAAGAATTTATTCAGAAAACAGAAAAATTACAATTGGTAGCTCAGTAGTTACTTAATTTTCGATTATTAACTAAGGAAAGTAATTGGGAAACCTTAAATGTATTTAAATGTACCATAATGGATTGACAATGAGAAGAAATTGCTCAATATTAAAAAAGTGGTACTTATTGACCTTTAGTGATTGATATCACTATAATAAACCCTTCAGATTATGGCTAAGAAAAAAAGTGATGTATCGCCTTTCGGCAGTATGGATGACCTGGCAAATAGTTTATCAGAACTGGATTCACTGGACAGTCTTCCCGATAGTGAAGACGAAATTCTTTCTATTAATGAGAACAAGGCCGAAACTCCTAAAGTAACAAAGGCTGTTGAACCGGCTCAAGAGGAGGAAACGCCAGAGAAAAGGGTAAGAAAAAAATCAAGAGGAAAATCCATTTATGATTTCTTTGTGTTGGATGAAAAGACCAAAAAAGAGAAAAAACTGATGGTGGCTATTCCGGTAAGCAAACATAAATTCCTAAAACAGACTTCTGAGGCCTACGGGGTAGATATGTTTGTCATTTTGTCGAATCTGATTGAGGAATTTAAAGATAATCACAAAGGTGATGTAAAAATAAAAATCTCTGAGATTCTTGATGAATTATAAATATATGAATGGTTTAATTATTTTGGGTCAATTGAACCCATACTAGTTAAGCTTAATTTCAATTTAAAAGGGTTTAAACTCAAATGGATATGATGATCTGTTTGGTTTTTTTTTATTCTTCTTTTTAGTTTTTCTATTTATAAAAATCTTATTAATCCCCACATTTTTGCCGTAAATTGATTGAGTAAATTTGCTTTTCATTTTTAAAAGTGTATAATTTACACTTATATTTGAATTTATTCATCATAATACCTTATCACCAATGCAAAAAGCTTATGTAATTGGGGTGGACTACGGCACAGATTCGGTCAGATCAATAATTGTAGATGCCCAAAACGGAGAAGAAAAAGCAAATTCAGTATTTTATTACCCACAGTGGAAAGAGGGCTTATATTGTAATCCTTCGAAAAACCAATTTAGACAGCATCCTCAGGATTATCTGGATGGTCTGAAGGAAACTATACAGAATTGCCTTGAAGGTGTCTCAGAGGAAGTTAAAAAGGCCATAAAAGGGATTGCAATAGATACAACAGGTTCGACCCTAGTAGCTGTGAACGAAAAAGGAACGCCATTAGCCTTAACCAATGGTTTTGAAAAAAATCCAAATGCCATGTTTGTACTGTGGAAAGACCATACTGCTGCAAAGGAGGCTGGAGAAATAAATCAGGTAGCAAGGACCTGGGGAGGAGAAGATTATACCAAATTTGAAGGAGGAATTTATTCTTCAGAATGGTATTGGGCCAAAATTCTGCATGTAATCAGGGAAGATGAATCGGTAAGGAAATCGGCAAAATCCTGGGTGGAGCATTGTGACTGGATTCCGGCTGTACTCACAGGAAATACCAATCCGAAAAGCATGAAAAGGAGTAGGTGTGCAGCAGGGCATAAAGCCATGTGGCATGAATCCTTTGACGGACTTCCTCCAGATGAATTCTTTAAGAAAATTGATCCATTGCTGGGAGGGATAAGGGAAAATCTTTTTTCTGAAACCTATACCAGTGATGTGCCAGCAGGAAATCTGACAAAAGAGTGGGCGGAATTACTGGGATTGTCAGAAGAGGTTGTGGTGGCAGTTGGAGCTTATGATGCCCATTTTGGAGCAGTAGGAGGGGAGATAGCGTCATATACCTTGAGTAAAGTAATAGGGACTTCTACCTGTGATATTTTAATTGCTCCTATGGAGGAAATGAGCGATAAACTGGTAAAAGGAATTTGCGGACAAGTAGATGGTTCAGTAGTGCCGGGAATGCTGGGTCTGGAGGCTGGTCAATCGGCTTACGGGGATATTTATGCCTGGTTTAAAAAACTGATTAGTTACCCTCTTTCCGTAATAAATGAGAGCAGCTTAATTGATGAGGAAACCAAAGAAAAACTACTTAAGGAGGCTGCAGGACAACTTATTCCCAAATTGAGTGAAGAAGCATCTAAAATTGCCATCGAAGATTCACAAATTGTCGCAGTAGACTGGATGAATGGCAGAAGGACTCCCGATGCCAACCAGCTTTTAAAAGGAGCCATCATGGGTTTAAATCTGGGCAGTGATGCACCCGGAATTTTTAAGGCTTTGGTAGAAGCTACAGCCTTTGGCTCAAAAGCCATTGTAGAGAGATTCCTGGAAGAAGGGGTACCAATCAAACAAGTAATCGCGCTGGGCGGTGTAGCCAAAAAGTCCAAATATGGCATGCAGGTACTGGCAGATGTGTTAAATATGCCGATAAAAGTTGCCACATCTGAGCAAACCTGTGCTTTAGGATCTGCCATGTTTGCAGCTGTTGCTTCGGGAATACATGCAACTGTGGGAGAGGCTCAAAAGGCTATGGGAAGTGGTTTTGATGCGGTTTATGAACCTATCCCGGCTAATGTTCCGAAATATGCTGCCTTATATAAGGAATACCAAAAACTGGGGAAATTTATTGAAGGAAATACAAAAGCATAAATTAATTCTCAATACAAACCGATAGTGGTTTACTATAAAAATAAAAATGAGTAAATATCAGGAATTAAAACAGATTGCCTACGATTGTAATATGCAACTGCCCAAACTGGGTTTGGTATTATTTACCTTTGGGAATGCCAGTGCGGTTGATCGGGAAAATGAAGTTTTTGCCATCAAACCAAGCGGTGTGGCTTACGAATCCCTTCAGCCAGAAGATATTGTGATTGTTGACTTCGATAACAATATTGTAGAAGGAACCATGAGGCCATCCTCCGATACAAAAACGCATGCCTTTTTATATAAGCATTGGGAAAATATTGGTGGAATTGTTCACACGCACAGTACCCATGCTACTGCTTGGGCACAGGCACAGCGGGACATTCCCATTTATGGCACTACGCATGCCGATCATCTTACACAGGATATTCCATGCGCTCCGGTAATGGACGATGAGATGATAAAAGGGGATTACGAATATCAGACTGGTTTTCAGATTATGAAGGCCTTTAAGGAAAAGAAGCTTTCTTATGAAGAAGTGGAAATGGTTTTGGTTTCAAATCATGCGCCATTTACCTGGGGAAAAACACCTGAAAAGGCAGTTTATAATAGTGCAGTTTTAGAAGAGTTGGCTCGAATGGCCATGTATTCAGAAAGCATTAATAAAGACCTGCCAAGGCTCCCGGATTCCCTTATCAACAAGCATTATGAGCGGAAACATGGGAAAAATGCTTATTACGGACAATCATAAAAAACTTTTAAAAAATTTAAAGAATTATAACTAAAAATGTTACAGGATTTAAAACAATATGAAGTCTGGTTTGTAACGGGAAGTCAGCACTTGTACGGAGAAGAAACTTTAAAGCAGGTAGCAGAACATTCCAAAACCATAGTGGAAGAAATTTCGGGTTCAGGGAAATTACCGGTTAGGCTGGTTTTTAAACCAGTAATGACTTCTCCGGATTCCATTTATAAGCTTTGCCAGGAGGCCAATAATACTGAAAACTGTATAGGCATAGTGGCCTGGATGCATACTTTTTCCCCGGCAAAAATGTGGATTTCCGGCCTAAATATTCTTCAAAAGCCGATTTGCCATTTACATACCCAGTTTAATCAGGATATTCCTTGGCAAAGTATTGATATGGATTTTATGAATTTGAATCAGTCGGCTCATGGGGGAAGGGAATTTGGATTTATCAATTCCAGAATGCGCAACAACCGAAAAGTGATTGCAGGACATTGGCAAAATATGGAAGTAATTGCCCAATTAGCTTTGTGGACCAGAGTGACAGCCGCAAAATATGACTGGCAGGGGGCCAAATTTGCCAGGATTGGAGACAACATGCGTCAGGTGGCGGTTACCGAAGGAGATAAAGTAGCTGCTGAAATTAAATTTGGATTTTCTGTAAATGGCTATGGAATTGGCGATTTGGTTGAATATGTGAATAAAATAGGAGATTTAGAAATAGAAACCTTAATAGCTGAATATGAAGATAGTTATCAATTGGCTGCCAATTTGAGGAAAGGAGGGGAGCAAAGAAATTCACTTATAGAGGCTGCAAGAATAGAGTTAGGTTTAAAAGCTTTTTTGGAAGAAGGAAACTTTAAAGGTTTTACCGATACATTTGAAGACCTTCATGGACTGGCTCAACTGCCGGGAATTGCCGCCCAAAGGTTAATGGCTCAGGGTTATGGATTTGGGGGAGAAGGGGACTGGAAAACCGCTGCTTTAGTTCGGGCCATGAAAGTGATGGGAAACGGATTGAAAGGTGGAAATTCTTTTATGGAGGATTACACCTATCATTTTAATCCGGGAGGAATGCAGGTGTTGGGAGCACACATGTTGGAAATTTGTGAGTCCATTGCCGATGGAAAACCAAATTGTGAGATTCATCCCTTATCGATAGGAGGGAAGGCCGACCCGGTAAGGTTAGTTTTCAATGCACCAGCAGGAAATGCCCTAAATGCTTCCATAATTGATATGGGCAATCGGTTCAGGTTGTTGATTAATGAAGTGGAGGCCACAGAGGTAAAAGAAGATTTACCAAAACTTCCCGTAGCCAGAGCTTTATGGAATCCCATGCCTAACCTAAAAACAGCAGCTGAAGCCTGGATTTTGGCGGGGGGAGCTCACCATACCTGCTATAGTTTATCGCTTACCACAGAATACCTGGAAGATTTTGCTGAAATGTTTGACATAGAAACTCTGGTAATTGATAAAAATACCAATATTCGCGATTTTAAAAACCAGATCAGGTGGAATGAAGCATATTACCATTTAAGCAATGGATTCATGGGATAAAATCGGATAGAAACATCCTTATTCCATCATAATATACCTATTTATGAGGATATGAATTATATCAATAACAATGTATATTTGGATTCATAGGTAAAAAAATCACAGTTCTGATTTTTCGTTTTCATATTTGAAACTGCTTCTCTGAAATTCAGGGAAGCAGTTTTTTAGTTTTTAATTTAAACAAACCGAATTTTTTATTTTTCCATTATTTTCAAACAATAAGAAATTGCCTTTTAATTGAAAGCCAAATCCGGTTTTCTCCTCTTCTCTATGCCTCAGCAGGTAGCTTTCATGCCAATCCAGGAAATTCTTTTGTTCTAATTCGATCAGTTTTTTCACTTCTCCAATAGCTTTCTTCCTTTCCTCAGCAGTTTTTGAAGCTGCAGATTTTAAATGATCCAGATTGATAATTTTCTGGTTATTTTTTTCGGTCAGGTGACTGGCTATATTTCCAGGCATGGCTAAATCCACCCAAACAGGATTTACATTCGGTTGGGAAACTGGTTTGTGTAATAAATCTGCCCTTTCACTTACTCCAGTGATAATGGCATCAAACATAGCTACATTGTTACTTTCTACTTCTTCCCAAGGCAAAACCCGGAATTGATGGTTTTGAGCAATTTCATAAGCTTTGGAAACGGTCCTGTTGCATACAAAAACTTCCTGAAATGGAAATTTTCCCAGATATTCAATTACCGCTTTTCCAATATCTCCCAGGCCAATAATTAATAATTTTTTATTCAGTAATTGTGATTTGCCAAAATGGGCTTCAATACTTTTCAGGGATTGATAAGCAGTAGAAAGGGAACCATCCCTAAAGGCGGTTTCATTGGAAATTTTTTTGTTCAGTCTAAAAGTGGCCTGCATGGATCTTTCTAGAAATTTCCCCTGCAAACCATTTTTAATGGCCACTTTATAAGCCTGTTTAATTTGCGAAATAATCTGGAAATCACCTACTATAGCTGAATCCAGCCCGCTGGAAACCAGTAATAGATGCTGAAGGGTTTTTTCTGTCTCATTGGCTGACTTAAAAATATTTTTATTTACATCCCCTTTGTCTATCTCTTTAAATTTTAAAAACCATTGAATGAAATCCTCCGCTTTTGTAGTGGATGATTCAAAATAGATTTCCATTCTGTTACAGGTAGAAAGTAACAGCATTCCAATCACATCAGGGAAAATTAGGGGAATACTTGCATGTAATGCCATTTTTTCCTGAGCTGAAAGATGAAATAATGCCCTTTCTGTGGAGGTAGTATAGTGATGGGAAATGGATAAAAATTTTAATGACCGATTCATGGTGAATTTTTGAAATTTTGACAATTTTATCCCTCTGCATCATTTGCAGAGGGATTGGTTTTTGGTTAGTTAAAAGTTCTGGAAATATTAAATCCAAAATGAATATCTCCATTGGCCCAATCTCCGGTGGTTTCACCGATGAAGCCTTTTTCCACCATGGAAATGGAGTTGGTAAAATGCAATTGGAAAACATGCCCACCGGTTTCAATATCGAATCCTATAGAAAAGGAATTATGTAATTCTGGATTTTCCGGAGCATTGATACGGTAATAATATTCTACATTAAGCGCCAGGCTTTTGGTAATTTTCTTTCTTCCTCCAAATCCCAGGGCATACAAATCATTATAACCTTCACTTTCGGTTACTTCATTTCTATGCACAATTGTTGGCATGATTTGAAGCGAAAAACCAGGACTGAATTTTCGGGCAATCAACAATTGCCCGGTATAAGCAAGTCTGGATGAAAAAGGAATTTCTCTTTCCGGATCAATGTCTTCATTTTTTAAGGTATTCAGGGCCACACTGCTAAAAAGTACCATGGAAACAGGTCGGTTTGCGGCTCCTGAACTTTGCCTTAATATTTTGTATTTCAGAAAGCCATCATAGGTTTTTTCATAAGAATTTCTCCCAATTCCCACATTCAGTCTATCTGAAAGACCATATTCCAGTCCTATTCTCACATTGGATTGATCTAAACCAAAAAATTCGTAAGCCCCGCCATTAATTCTACCGAATCGGTGGGAAATAAGCAACTGAAATGCATTTCCTCTAAGTGTTTCCACAGAATGCCCCTGAATTAGCCGGGTACCTTTAAAAGTTGCCGTGGCAAAATTTACCTGATTTTTTTCATCTCCTTCAGTTTCCAGAATTTTCATCAAATCGTCTTCCTGGGCAAATCCCTTGAGAATCATCATCATCAGGAAAATATAAAGGAGAAATAGTTTTTTATAATACCTTTCCATTTTGTTAACATTTTTGTGGTTTCAAAATACTTCTGGAACCATGGGTACTTAATTATTGTAGGGTGAATAAGTGAAATCAGAAGTCACCAAAACCGTTTCAGCGATATTTTCAACCACTACTTTTGGAATGGTAATGTCAAAATCTTTCACTTTTACATTGAAATTTGTCTTTCCAATCACCACTCCGTTTTTCACTTCAATAGTGGCCTTTGTTTCAATGGGTTTGGTGACTCCGTGAATGGTTAAGTCTCCGGTTACCGCTAGTTCATAGTTGCCATCTTTGTTCAAATCAATGGCATCATTTGGGGTAAACTTTCCCTTAAATGTGGCTTTGGGATACTGATCAGATTCTACATATTTTTCATTAAAGTGCTCCTGCATTAAGGATTTTTTAAATTGGAATCCATTCATTAGCATAGTGGTGACAATTTCATGGCTGTCAAAATCTATGATACTGAGCACTTCTTTGTTGTGCGCCTCAATATTTTCCATAGGTGCCTCTGAATAAAAAGAAGTATGTCCGTTTTTTGTGATAAATTTTTGGGCAAAGCTTGTTGATGCTAAACCAATTAATAGGGCCAAAACCCCCGAAATTTTTAAAATTTTCATGAGAAAATGAGATTGGTTAATGGATGAATTAATTTTAATGTGTGAGTTGTTATTCTATCATTTTTTCAAACTTTCTCCATTACATAGCAGTCTACCAAAATGATATCCAGAAGCATTCCTGTACAAATACCTTTTAGGGTAATGGCATCTCCAGGCAATATTTCTTCAATAACAATTTTCTGATTTTTAATTAAAGTACCCCGTACGGTTCCAAACCCTCCATCCGAGTCCAGCACCACAATAAAGTCTCCTTGTGGGTTTTTACTGACCTCTTTTACATTCCCGGCTACTTCAATCACCTGGTTCAGGTATCGCTTATTGGCCTGGTTCTCATTCGATTCAAAATCGGCAAAAAGCTTTTTTGAACTTACCTTGTATTTCACCCCGGCATTAATGATATTTTTCCTGGGTTTGTTATACATATAGGCTGAAAAACCAATCAGGGTAATGATGAGCAGCACCGGAATGATCCAGTATTTTTTTAGAAAATTTTTCATGGCGAAATGGTTTGGGTGAAAATAAATAATGGTTGGGATTGAATTGAAAATCTTAATTATCTACAGAACCACCATTTTCTACCCAGCAGGCAATTTTATTGATGGCACTTTGCGAAAGTGGTCCCGCAGGAGGCATGGTCTTCGCACCGGTCCGAGCCTTTATTCTACTGGCTTTTGCCTTTATATTACTATCCTTGGTAAAGTCGGGTAAGCCGGTACCCGCTACATGGCAGTTCGATCGGGCACAACTGGTTTCAATAATGGTTTTGATGTCCGTAGAAAAGGCAATTTCCGCACAGGCATCCGGCTCCAGAGCTGGTGTATCGGGTTCTACTACTTCATCATATTTACAGGCATATGAGATACCGATGATAAAAATAAGCAATATGATTCTTAGGAATAATGACTGATTATTCATGGTGTTTTTATTTTAGATTTTTGAATAAATTTTTTAGAAACAGGTGCAGCAAAACTGCACCTGTAGATTTTTGAATAAACAAGGTTACTTATAACCTTTCCTTAGACATTTTCTATCAGAAAAAGCTAAGCACCTTTTGCTATTGGAAAGGAGGGATATTTTCCACATCAGCCACAATCCAAGTTCCCCCGTTGAAATTATGGCCTTTGGTATCCCCCCTTTTTCCATCCTGGGCAAAATAGTACAAAGGGTGTTGTTGCAAAGCTGATTGAAGTAATTTATCGTCTCCATCCCTTTTAAAACTTTCAAAATCGCTGGTTTTCAAAATCGAAGGGGCTGTGATATTTTCTTTGTAGTATGGAGGCCAGGCGGCAAAGCAACCTCCGTTTTCACAATTGCTGTTTAGCGGATTATCCACATTGAAGTAGTAAAGTGTTTTTCCGGATTTAAAGTCAATCAGAAATTTCCGATCGAATTCGCCTTCAAATTCACCAAAAGCCAGGAAGACCGTATAGGGTTTTGCAACAAACCATACGCCACCCAGTCCTTCACCCAGTTCTGTTCCGGGTTTGGAATCATTTCCCTGAAAATCGTTGGCAAATTTGTAAAGTGGAAAATCATAGTAAGTAAGTTGCTTGCTTCCATCTGGGCGGGTTGCAATGCCAAAATTGGCTGCATCCAAATCTTCCGGGAAATTAAATTCACTTACCTGATCTGCGAAAACAGGAGGCCATTTTTCTGCACATTCACCCTCACAATTGGGTTCTCCACTAAAATCTTTGGCAAATAAATATAAAGTAGATCCATCCAAAGAAAGATGTTCATTGGAAATTGATAATTGATTATTTACAGGATCATCTTTGGGTTCATCAATTGGGTTTACCTCATTTTGTTCGCAACTCAGTAATCCGATTATCATTGAAAGAAAAACTAATTTTAGAATTTTCATGGTACTTGAAAAAATTGGTTAGAGAACATGAATTAAAAATATTTGTGTGATCGATCTGGTACAAACATACGGGGAGTTGAAGGGTAAAGTAAAGTTTTTTGGGTGGACTTGAGGTGAACAAGTAGGCAAAAAACAGGTGTACAAAAGGTGAACAATGGCAATTATTTTGTAGATGTATCCATTGATTGAATAAAAATTTATTTTGAGGCGTTTAAATCCGGCTTGTCTTATAAAAATGTACTTTAATCGTAAATAAAGGGTGATTTAAGGAGAATCAATCCATAATATTCTTTCAGGTTTTAACCGTTAAAAATGCCGGATTAGGCTGTTTTTTCAAGTATAATACTATTTGATATTGGTCAACAAAAAAATTAAACTTGTAACATAATCAGGTTTACACAGGTAAACAATGAAGTAATCAAACCAAATTTTTTTAAACACCATTTTCGGTGTTTTTTCAATTCTATTCTGAAATCTACCAGCAGCTTTTTCACTATTAATCTTAAACTGTCCAAACGCTAATCAAACCATGACAAATAAATTATTCTTTACTACACTATTCCTATTATGCTTTTTTATAAATGGATGTGAGGATGAAGCTCCTGAAATAGTAGATACTTCGGAATTAGATGCTTTGGTTACTGACCTGGAATCTCAGGTTTTTGCCAGAAATGTATTTCAGAGTCCGGCCCTGGCTAACAGGTACCTGGTACATACGGATGAAGCCTTAAATGCACAATATTATACCTGGACAAGTATTCCCTTTTTCTTTTATGATCGGCTAAAGCTTGCAGTCCAGCTGGAAGAAAAGGCCAAAGCATCGGGTTTGAAAAACTACCAGGCCGTAGGGAAATTATTTCAATCTTATATTGCAGATAGAATTACCCAGCTTTTTGGAGATGTGCCTTATTCAGAAGTCATTGCCAATGGTGGAGAGTTAGGCCAGTCCAAATACGATACGCAAAAAGATATTTATATTAAAGTTCTGAATGATTTAAGGGAAGTAAATGAAATGCTGGATCCCTCAGCCGAAATGATTGGCGGGGATATAGTATATAATGGTGATGTGATGAAATGGCGAAAGTTAAGTAATGTATTGCGATTAAGATTTCTGATCGGGATGTCTCTCAAAACCAATGATCCTGATTTGGATATCATTGGAGACTTTAAGGAAATAGTAGAAAATCCAAATGAGTTTCCCATTTTTACCAGTAATGATGATAACACCAATTTTTATTTTGATTTAGCAGAAGGGCAGGAGTATCCATTTTTTGATGATCCTAAATTTAAAACTTCTTATTTCCTGGATGCCTATTTTGTGGATTTATTAAAGGAAAGAGCAGATCCAAGGTTATTTAAAGTAGCAGAGCCGGAAAAAGTGGCCATTGACGATGGTGTGTCACCTACCTCTTTTGAAGCTTTTAATGGAATAAAAGGAAGTAATTTACTGGCTGAAAACCAGGAGGCTGTGGAAAAGGGAAATGGCTCACCTATTCATTCCAGGTATCATACCGATCCGGCCAATGAGCCAAGTCTTACGGCCAGTTATTTTGAGCAGGAGTTTACTTTGGCAGAAGCTGCACAATTGGGATGGATAAATAGTGATCCCGAAACACATTATAAAAGCGGGATTGTAGCTTCTATGGAATTTTACAATATTGAAGGAAATAGCATTACAGATTATCTCCAGCAACCAAAAGTGGCTTTTTCCCCAAATGATGCAATGAACCAAATTCTAACACAAAAATATCTGGCCCTTTTTCTAAATACCGACTGGCTTGGGGCCTATAGCCAAAGAAGAACGGGTTTGCCTGCATTGGATAATAGTGGAACTGGCGTACAGAATGGCGGAATTGTTCCTAAAAGATGGTCCTATCCCGATACAGAATTGGAATCCAATCAGGAAAATGTAACTGAAGCCATTAATCGTCAGTTTGGAGGAGTAGATGATATTAATGGATTGATGTGGGTTTTGCAGGAATAGGGAGCTAGGGGTTGGTTATGGGTGATAAGAAGTTTGTATTTTTTAAAACAGGAAAAATATCAACGAAAATGAAATTTAATTCAAAGTCAAATTATTTAAATCAGTTTAATTTCAGCATTATTTTTACCTGCTGCTTTTTTATCACCTTAAATTTATCTGCCCAAAATCAACCCAAGCAGTTTTCCATTGACAGCCTTAAATTAAGAATTCAAACGCATACCAATGAAGACAGCACCAGAGTCGATTTATTAAATGCTTTGGGATATAGGTTCTGGATTATTTCCCCGGATTCTTCTATTTATTATGGAGAAGAGAGTTTGGAAATTGCCAACCAGATCAATTACCTTCAGGGAATTGCCTTTGCCAACCGGGTAGTTGGTGTAGCTCACTGGGACAAGGGAAATTATGAACTGGCTCTGGCTTACCTTATCTCTGCCATGGAGACCTATAAACAAATTTCCGATCAGTTGGGGACGGCTAATACCCTTACCAATATTGGGTTGGTTTACAGTGAGAAATTAAGTTATGATAAAGCCCTGGAGTATTATGTGCAGTCTTTGGAAATTCATGAGACTATTCCCGATAACCTGAGGACGGTGGCCGGGATTTCTACCAATATTGGTGATGTTTATTATAAACAGGGAAAATATCAGGAAGCTCTGGACTATCTGGATAAAGGTTTAAAACTCTACCAGCAATTGGATTATACCTATGGCATTGGGGAGGTTTATAACCTCATTGGTTTGATCAAAAGAGAAACAGGGAATTTATCTGAGGCTCTGGAGTATTGTTTGAGGGCATTGCCTTTTAGAGAGGAAGTGGAAGATAAAAGTGGATATACACGCAACCTGGAATGCATTGCCAGTATTTATATCGCTCAGCAAAAATATGATAAAGCCATTCCCTATCTTGATGAGGCTTTCGATTTAGCTACATCTTATGGATACAAAAAATGGTTAAGGGATATTTATTTTGATTACAAAACCATTGCAGAAGCCAGGCAAAATCATAAAGCGGCATTGGATTATTTTGAGGCTTATGTAGCCGTGAAAGACAGTTTGTTCAATGAAGAAAAAGCCATGCAAATTGCCGATCTCCAAACATTTTTGGAAGTGAAGGATGAGCAGGAGCAAATTAAATTGAAAAAGCAGCGAATTGCTTATCTGGAGCAGCAGAGCAAACTGGAAAGGTATTTTCGCTATTCTTTAATTGGGGGAATTGTGTTGGTGATTTTCATTGCTTATTTAATTTATGGAAGGCAAAAACTGAGAATGAAAAAAGATGCTGAATTGCATCAGAGAGAGAAAGTTCTGGCTGATTTGGAATTGGAAAACTCGAAATTGAAGGAAATTGAATTGCAGAAAAAAATTGAGTTTAAAAATAAAGAACTGACTTCCTATACCATCAATTTTATTCAGAAAAATGAACTGATGGAGGAATTAAAAGACAGCATTAATCAGCTGAAGAAACACCCCAAAAACAATATTTCCCGGGAACTGAACAGCCTGAACCGGATGATTGATAATAAATTTAATATTGATAAAGACTGGGAAGATTTCCGGCTTTATTTCGAACAGGTCCACCAAAATTTCCTTTCTACCCTAAAAAGCGAATTCCCTGAGATCACGCATGGAGAATTGAAATTATGTACCCTGTTAAAACTTAATTTAAATCTGAAAGAAGCGGCCTCCATTTTGGGCATCTCCCCGGAAAGTGTGAAGACTGCAAGGTACAGATTGCGGAAAAAACTGAATCTTTCCAGGGAAGAAAATCTGGTAGATTTTATCATGAAAATTGGGGAAGAGGAATTGTCGGAAGTTTAGGATTGAAAACTATTCAAAATATTTTTTCCTTAACCCAACGAAGTTAGAAACTTCTACATTTGCATTTCAACCGAAAATAAAGGCACAACAATATCCATTGTGGGCAGCAAACTTGCTCCAGTTAATGTTTCTTACAAAAAATTCTGCTTAAACAGAAAGTTTAATCCAAAACCTTAATACCCAGCCGCCTGTCCATCTTTTCTGGATTCAGAGGCACCATAATACACTTTATTTTCTTCATCCCACATGATCGCCTGATACCCACCATAGCTTCCCAGGCTATAGCCTATTTTATGGCCTTTTCTCATCAGTGCTCTTATGGTCTGATAATCTATTCCCGATTCCAATAGTACTTCTCCACCATCGGTCATTTTTCCACCTGTGGGTTCAGGTGAGCCTTCATGTTGCATTCTTGGGGCATCTCCGGCTTCCTGCAAATTCATTCCAAAATCAATCAGATTCATCACGATTTGGGCGTGTCCCTGTGGTTGCATGGCTCCACCCATCAATCCAAAACTTACCCAGGGTTTGCCATCCTTGGTGATAAAGGCCGGAATAATGGTATGAAATGGCCTTTTCCCCGGCTCAATCACATTATAATGTCCTTCCTCCAGGGAGAATAATTCCCCTCTGTCCTGCAACATAAAACCCAGTTTTGGTGGAACCATGCCAGAACCCATGCCCCTGTAATTACTTTGAATGAGAGAAACCATATTGCCAAACTTATCGGCCACGGTCATGTAAATGGTGTTGCCCTGTTCCAGCTTTCCGGCATCATAAGTTCTGGCAGCCCGTTCCGGGTTGATTAATTTTCGTCTTTCATCGGCATACGCTTCAGAAATCAGCTGGTCAACTGGTAGTTTATTGAAAGCCGGATCAGCATAATATTTTGCCCGGTCTTCAAAAGCAAGTTTCTTGGCTTCTATAAAATGATGGATATATTCCACACTGCCAAATCCCATACTTTTTACATCATAGCCCTCCATGATATTTAAGATTTGTAAAGCAGCAATACCCTGTCCGTTGGGAGGTAATTCCCAAACATCATAGCCCCGGTAATTGGAAGAAACCGGCTCTACCCATTCCGAAGTGTGATTGGCTAAATCTTTGGCAGTAAGCAAACCTTCCTGTTCCTGTATGAATTCTCCAATGGTTTTGGCAATTTCTCCTTTGTAAAAAGCATCTCTTCCACCCTTGGCAATTTTCTCCAAAGTGTTGGCTAAAAAGGGATTTTTGAAAACATCTCCTTTTTTGAGTGGCTCTCCATTGGGCATATAGGTTTCGGAGAAATTGGGATAATCCTTAAATCTTTGGGAAGAAAGGGTCAGGTAAAATCCAATCAGTTCGGTAACCGGGAAGCCATTTCTGGCATAGTCGATTGTGGGTTGTAAAATCTCCGTCATTTCCATAGTACCAAATTTCCCATGTAGTTCAAACCAGCCATCCACACAGCCAGGAACTGAAACAGGTAAGGGTCCAAAAGCAGGAATTTTGGTCATGTTTCTGGAAGTGAAATATTCAAGATCTAGTTTTTCCGGTGATCTTCCACTGGCATTCAGGCCATACAACTTTTTATCCTCAGCACTCCAGACTATGGCAAATAAATCCCCACCAATACCATTTCCGGTAGGTTCCATCAGCCCCAGAGCTGCATTGGCAGCAATAGCAGCATCAATGGCATTTCCTCCTTTTTTCAAAATATCCAGTCCCACTTGAGTAGCCAGCGGATGACTGGTGGCTACCATGCCATTTTGTGCCATAACTTCGGATCGGGTGGCAAAGTTTAATCCGGTAACTCTATCTTGTGCTAAGAGAGAAGATAGGTTCGTGATTAAAAAAGCAATGATTAAGTAAAGTGATTTCATGTTTATTTTTATTTGATGTTGTAGTTTATTCGCCTCTTTAACTAGCGAGGGACTTTTAGTCCCTCGCTAGTGAAAATTTAAAATAATATCTGGTTTAAGTATCAAGCGAAGCGATTAGTTAAACCTTTATAAAAAAGGAAAGTTTGCAACTTTCCCGCAAAATGGCGATACAATCACCCTTTTCAAGTATCTTCGTTACAAACGAGGATGATAAATATGGTTCGCCTGACTTCTGTGGTCTTAAGTCCCTTGCTGGTAAGAAGTTTTCCAAGGTAATATTCCCCATTGTATTCTCAAATTATTTCCCCTGTAAATTTTCAATAGCCTGCTTTACCGATTCATTTCTTGGATTTAATGCCAATGCATTTTTATAATATTTTAAGGCTTGTGCGGTATCATTGTTTTGCAAATAGGCTTCTGCCAGACTTTGAAATGGAATATAAGAGTTGGGATAAAATTCAGTATTTAAAGTAAAAATGGCAATGGCTTTTTCGGTTTCCTGTTCGCTGTTTAAGAGAAAATTGCCTACCTGATCGAGTAGTTTTCCCGGTGGTGAAAGTTCCCCTCCAAATCTATTGGAAAGTTTAAGGTAATGTTCCTGAAATGCTTCCGGACTGGTTTGTGTGATGGTTTGGAGGGGGAATTTATAGCCATCAAAAATATAATTCAAACCTTCGTAAAGGCAGATTAAAGGAATGGAAAAATGGTCTTCTTTTTCAAAAAACTGAAAAGAATAGCGAACCTTGTCAGATGAATAATCTGATAAGGTTCTTTTAAAATTTCCTATTCCTTTGCCTTTTCTGCCTACATCTTCTCCGGGATTGAATGGATTATTGGCCTGCCCGATAAATATGGAAGCAGAGGGAGAACTTTTTTCCAAAATGAATTTGGCTTGCTTATTCACGATTTCTTCTTCCCACCATAAGCTTGGATCAATGGCAATGAATCCCTGGAAATTCCGGGAATTGACAAAGGCATTTATCGTAAATAATCCGGAAAATGAATGCCCTATTAATATGTTGCAATTATTGGTGCTGTATTTTTTGGTGATTTCTGGTAATAATTCTTCTGAAATAAATTTCATGAAATTGGCTGAGCCTTCACTTTCAACCCAGGTAATCTCATTTGTAATGGCGTTTGTATCAATGGAGTAGGAGGGGAGCATGTCCCTGTTGCGGTTGGAATTATAAATTCCTACTACAATCATTTCCGGGATTTGTTCGATAGAACCACGGCTCATGTGACTAATCACTTCTCCCGAAATATTAAAAAGCCAGTCTGCATCTAAAACCACACAGACAGGGTATTTTTTGTCCACATAAAATTCATCATTTTCGTAGGAATCCGGCAATCTGATGGCATAAGTTCTTTCTTCATGCAAAATTTCGGACTGAATGTTATAAATATGACTGCTCACAAAGGTTTCCTGCGCAAGGGAGTTTGAGCCAATAATGAGTAAGCAAGCCATTTGGAAAAAGAACAATTTCATCATATGTAATAATTCTCTGATTAATACTTGACAAAGTCAAGTAAATAATTCAATTTTGAATATGAAAGATCATAAAGTAGTGGAAAAAATCCGGGCTTTCAACAGGTTTTACACCAACGTGATTGCAGTATTGGACCAGAGTGTGCTGAACAGCGGAAATTCTTTGGCTGAAGCGCGGGTACTTTTCGAAATCAGACGGTTAGGCCCTGTGACCGCCAGACAACTTATGGAAGCGATTACCATTGATGAAGGTTATTTAAGCAGAATTCTTCAAAAGTTTGTGACCAACGGTGAGGTGCTCAAAAAACAATCCCCAGCGGATAAAAGGCAGTTTCTATTGTCACTTTCTGAACAGGGGAAAATCAGAATGGAAGAATTAGAGCATCTGGCAAATCAGGCAACCGGGGAATTAATTCAAAATTTATCGACAGGAGAAAAAGAAAATCTCTTGAAAAGCATGGAGCAGATTACGGAATATCTGGATAGATCATATTCAAAATTGTGAAAAAATGAAACCGACTCTTGAAAATATCAACATCAGGACAAATTATAAAGCCGGAGATATTGGTTATCTGACCTACATGCATGGCAGGTTTTATGATTTTGATTCTTCTTTCGAATTCTATGTGGCTGAAACTTTAGCTGCATTTTATAAAAATATGGATCCTGAAAAAGAACGCTTTTGGGTAGCTGAAAATGAGGAAAAGATTGTTGGAACCATTGCCTTGAAAAACACAGATAATTTTGCCCAACTCCGTTATTTTTTAATCGATCCTGAGTTTAGAGGTATAGGATTAGGTAAAAAATTAATGGATTTGTTCATGGAATTTTTCCGACAATCCAATTATAAATCCTCCTTTTTACTTACTGAAGCCAGGTTACAAACAGCGGCTCATATTTACGGAAAGTATGGATATCAATATGTGTCTTCCAATCAAACTGATTTTGGGTTAGTGGAAAAAAGATATGAGTTGGTTTTACCATGAGCCACAAAAAAAATACTTGTCCATTTTTCGGTTGCTGAGGTCTTTTCTTTCCCCTTCCTTTGTAGGAAATAGTTTAGCAAAAAAGCAACATCATGCTGATTTCAGATCAAAAGGAAATTTCAAAATATTATCGGGCATTGATAGAAAAAAACAGCCAGTATTTGGGAATATTTTATGCCGGGGTAAAAACAACAGGAATTTTTTGTATTTCAACCTGCCGGGCCAGAAAACCTAAGTTGGAGAATGTGGTTTTTTATACCTCTGCCAAAGAATTATTGCAGCATGGATTTCGGCCCTGCAAAATCTGCCAGCCTACCCAAAATGCGTATGAACCACCAGAGGAAGTAAAAAAAGCCCTTCAACTCACAGAGGCTAAACCCATGGAAAAGGTTAAGGATTATCACCTGAGGCAGCATGGGATAAGTCCGGAAAAAATCAGGCGCTGGTTCAAAAAAAATCATGGTATCACTTTTCAGGCTTATCAGAGAATGACAAGAATTAACAAAGCATTTCAGGAATTAAAAAATGGTAAAAATGTGACTTCTTCAGCTTTTGAATCGGGGTATGATTCCCTCAGTGGATTTGGTTATACTTTTAAAAATTTGGTGGGAAAAACACCTGAAAACAGTAAGGACAAAAATGTAATCTTGATCCAAAGAATAACTACTCCTTTGGGACCTATGTTTGTTTGTGCCACCGATGAGGGAATTTGCCTACTTGAATTTACGGACAGAAGAATGTTGGAAACTGAATTTTCCGATTTGCAAAAACGATTGAATGCAGTGATTCTGGTTGGAGAAAATGAATTTATTATTCAGTTAAAACAAGAATTAGAAGAATATTTTAGCGGGACCAGGTCTGCTTTTTCAGTAAAATTACATACACCGGGCACCGCTTTTCAAAACTCAGTTTGGGGAGCATTACAGCAAATTCCCTATGGAGAAACCAGAAGTTATCAGGAACAAGCGGAAATTTTGAACAAACCAAAAGCGGTGAGGGCCGTAGCTTCTGCCAATGGACACAACAGAATTGCCATTGTAATCCCCTGCCACAGGGTAATTGGAAAAGATGGGAAATTAGTGGGTTATGCAGGTGGATTGGAAAGAAAGAAATGGTTGTTGGAGTTTGAGAAGAAGAATGAAGAAAAACACTAGTGCAAGAGTCCACTTGTACTTTAAACTGAAGTTGACAAGATTGAGTATTTAGCTGAATCCGGGAAATTTCCCAGAAAACAGCCCTCTTTATTTGGCTAAAGTTTGCCACTTTAGCCTATTCAATTTTTTTCAGTTTGTAACTGAAATTTTGTATCAAATCTTATCCATTGGAATAAACCATCCTAAGTTTATCAATTCCCCATTTTCTCTCCTAATTAAAAATAAAGCATAAATTTTTCCCTGCATTAACCTCAATAATTGCTTATATTTAAAGTGGTTTTCTTATAAAGTCTGACTACAAAAATATATTAAATTGAAAATGAAAAAACGGAATTTTCTAATTCTGATCATATTACTAGCTGTCATTTCCTTTTTTACTTATGAAACTTATTTTACTTCCAAAATCAGCTATAATGCCTCTATTCGCCCTATTTTCAATAAACATTGCCTAAAGTGCCATGGTGGAGTGAAGAAAAATGGAGGATTTAGTCTCATTTCCCAGGCGGATGCTTTTGGTGAAACTGAATCGGGAATTCCCGCGATTGTCCCCGGAAATCACCAAAAAAGTGAATTATACCAACGGCTTATTCATCACGATCCTGAAATCCGAATGCCTCAGGAATCCGCCCCGCTTACGGAACAGGAAATTGAATTAATAGCAGAATGGATTGATGAGGGGGCTGAATGGGAAAAACACTGGGCTTATTACCCGCCAGATCCGGATATTCAAGTTCCCGTTAATAGTCAACCTGATTGGGCGAAAAATGAAATTGATTTCTTTGTGAGAGAAAAGCTGGAGGATTTGAAATTAAAACCCAGTGAAGAAGCTGAGAAAGAGATATTAATCAGAAGGTTATACCTTGACCTTATCGGGATGCCACCTTCACCAGAAGAAGCACAATCATTTTTAAAAAATCCTACGGAAGAAGCTTATGAAAAAGAGATAGATTCCCTTTTGGCCTCATCACACCTTGGTGAAAAATGGGCCTCTATGTGGCTTGATCTGGCCAGATATGCAGATACCAAAGGTTATGAAAAAGATTCCCGAAGGACAATTTGGAAATATAGAGACTGGGTAATCCGGGCTTTTAATGACAATATGCCTTTCGATCAGTTTACCGTAGAACAACTGGCCGGTGATTTACTGGAGAAACCGAATGAAAGTCAGTTTATTGCTACAGCATTTCATAGAAACTCCCTTTCCAACGATGAAGGAGGAACTGATAATGAAGAATTCCGGGTTTCAGCTGTGGTGGAAAGGGTAGGGACAACTTTTGAAGTCTGGCAGGGAACAACCATGTCCTGCGTACAATGCCATAGCCATCCTTATGATCCCATTACTCAAAAAGAATTTTACCAGTTTATGGCCTATTTCAATAATTCTGCTGATAAGGATATTTATAATGAGAAACCAAATATCTGGACTTATGAAAATGAAAATAAGCAAAAGGCAGATGAATTAATAAGTTGGATTTCCAGGAATCTGGAAGAAGAAAAAACTTTTAAAGGAAGGTTTCTTTATGAAAAAAGAAACGAACTACTAGACTATTTGGGCATGAATAAAATTGAAGGGGAGGCTTTTGATGAAACAAGTGTATTCATTGAATTGATGCCGCCTAATCAGGATATAATTTGGCAAATTCAGGATAGCTCTTGGGTGATGTATGAGGATATTGATCTCACTGATGTAGAAGCGATAACATTTCATGTGGCGACCCAACTTGCTGGATTTATTGATGTTTATGTAGATGATTTGAGAGGCCAGCCCATAGGAACAATTGAGGTGAAGAAAACCGGGGAATGGAATAGATGGGATGTTTCCAGGCCGGAAGACCCGAGTTATTGGCATGACTTAAAACTTCAGATAAATGAGCAAGCCGGAAAGCATGATTTGTACTTTTATTTCCGGGCGGATAAAGTATTGGCGGGTCACCTGTTTCATGTAGATTGGTTTCAATTGCATGATAAAGCTCCCAGGATTGATCAATATTCAGCCCAATTTAAAGAGATGGTGGATTCCCTGGCCAAACTGGAGGCAGTTCCTACACCAATTTTGAAAGAACTACCATCCGAAAGATCCAGAAAAACCTTTTTGTTTGAAAGAGGAAACTGGCTAAGTCCGGGCTATGAAGTTAAACCTCAAATTCCTGCCATTCTGGTAGCAGGTGATACCAATCGAAATTTTACCAACCGGCTGGAGATGGCCAACTGGCTGGTGAGCAGGGAAAACCCGTTAACAGCAAGGGTTTTTGTAAACAGAATCTGGGAACAAATTTTTGGTTATGGAATAGTCGCTACTATGGAGGAATTCGGTTCTCAGGGAGAAAAGCCTACTCATCCCGCTTTACTGGACTGGTTGGCTTTAAAGTTTATGGAGGATTTTAATTGGGAATTGAAACCATTGATCAAGGAAATTGTGATGTCGGCAACATACAGACAATCCTCCCGAAATGACAGTCTTAAAAATGAAATTGATCCATACAATCAATATTTTTCACGAGGTCCCAGAATTAGGCTATCTGCTGAGCAATTAAGAGATCAGAGTTTAAAAATAAGCGGATTATTGAATGATGAGTTGTATGGCCCTCCAATTATGCCTCCAAGGCCGGATGCTGGTCCGAGTTTGTTTTCCCAATGGTATAGTGATAAAGATGAGCAAAAATTCAGGAGGGCAGTTTATATCCATGGAAAAAGGACCAATCCTTTTCCTGCTATGGTGACATTTGATGGACCTGCCAGAAATATCTGTTCTTCCAGAAGAATCCGGACCAATACGCCTTTACAAGCCTTAGTCCTTATGAATGATTCTATCTATTTTGAAATGTCATTTGCATTTGCCCAGAAAATGCATGAACTCAATATGGATGTGAAGGAAACGCTCAAAAGTGGTTATGAAATGGCGTTGATTTATCCACCGGATTCAGCCAGAATGGCCATTTTAGAGGAATATTATCACAAAACAGCAAAGTATTATCAGGAAAATCCGGGAACTATGCGGGGAGTGCTAATGGGTTATCAGTCGGAAAAGAAAAATGAAAGTTTTGCGGATTCGCTGAAACTGGCTTCACTGGCAATGGTGGGAAATATCATCATGAATCTGGATGAATTTGTGACTAAGCAATAACCGGTGGTAGAACTGGTAGAAAAATTTCAACCTTCGGGTTTAATGAGTGGAAATCCGCTTATTTTTTTGAGGTTATTATAAATATGAAATGAAAAAAATTGATTTAAATACAGAAGCCAATTTGAAAAGGGCTGCTTACAATACCAGGAGGCATTTCCTGAAATCTTGTATGTCTGGGATGGGCGCCATAGCATTCAATCAGATTTTGGCTGGAAGTGTGTTTGGCAAATCCTCCACTAAAGTTGGGGAATTGAGTGGTCCACACTATCCGGCTAAAGCCAAAAATGTGATTTTCCTCCACATGGCCGGAGCACCATCACAGTTAGAACTTTTCGATTACAAACCTGAACTGGCTAAGCTGGATGGGAAAATTTGTCCTCCATCTTTGCTGGAAGGAAAGAGATTTGCCTTTATCAAAGGGCAGCCCAAAATTCTTGGTCCGCAAGCTACTTTCCAACAGTATGGACAATCGGGAGCCATGGTTTCCAATTATCTACCTGAATTTTCCAAAATGGTGGATGAAGTAGCTTTTTTAAAAGCCATGTACACCGAAGAATTTAATCATGCCCCGGCTCAATTATTAATGCAAACAGGTTCTCCCAGATTAGGAAGGCCGGCTATGGGCAGTTGGGTTACTTATGGTTTGGGTTCAGAGAATGATAATTTGCCCGCTTTCATTGTGTTGGTTTCAGGGTCAGTGCCCAGCGCAGGGAAAAGCATTTGGGGAAGCGGATTTCTTCCCACAGTTTACCAGGGAGTGCAGTGTCGGTCTATTGGTGAGCCGGTGCTTTTTCTGGATAATCCTATCGGGGTGGATAGTATGCTCAGACAGGAATCTGTGAATGTAATCAATAAAATAAATGAGTTGGAGTATCAGGAGAGCAGGGACCCGGAAATTTTAACCCGAATTTCCCAATACGAACTGGCTTTTAAGATGCAGACTTCAGTTCCGGAAGTAATGGATATTAAAGATGAACCGGAATGGATTCACGAATTGTATGGCACAGAGCCAGGGAAAGAATCATTTGCCAATAATTGCCTTTTGGCCAGAAGACTGGTGGAGAAAGGAGTGAGGTTTGTTCAGTTATTTGACAGAAGATGGGATACCCATGGAGTGGGCCCGGGCAACGGGGTTGGGTCTGGTCTAAAAAGGGCTTGCACAGCTATAGATAAGCCAATATCGGCACTTTTGAAAGACCTTAAGCAAAGAGGATTACTGGAAGAAACACTGGTTGTTTGGGGAGGGGAATTTGGAAGAACCCCCATGATGGAAGCCCGTACAGGTAAAGGCTATGATGGCAGAGATCATCATCCGGATGCCTTTACCATGTGGATGGCAGGAGGAGGCACAAAACCGGGAGTTTCCATTGGGGAAACGGATGAATTGGGTTTTATGGGCATTAAAGACCGGACTCATGTGCATGATTTCCAAGCCACCATATTGCACCTTTTGGGCCTCAATCACGAAAAACTTACTTATGCTTTTCAGGGCAGAGATTTCAGGCTAACCGATGTACATGGAAAAGTTATTTCCAAGGTTTGTAACTAAGGCCACAGAAGCTAAATTAAAAAGTAAGTTAGTGGTTTATGGTAATCAGTTGATTACCATAAATACCTAGTTAGAAATGGTTATCACTCCGGCTTAATAATATGATCCTTTTTTTACTTTAATCTGCTTATCAACCATATCGTCTTTTATTAATTCATAAGCAGAATCTAATAATTTGGCTCTGTCATGATAAATTAAGATTGGGGTACAGATTAAGTCAGGATTTTCCCTCAGTACAGTTGGAACGTCACTAAAGGATAAATTTTTCTTTTTAAATTTTTCCCTAAAAAGATCAGCTTTTTTGTCCATAAGAATCTCTGGAGATGCTCTAAGCTTTTGAGCGATTTCAATCAGTTGAAGCTCGGTGAAAATGTCTTTTTGAACATCAAACTCCTTCACTTTGTGATGTTGCATACTTTTTACATACCCAAGTGCTTTTTTATCCTCCTGTTTATTCGAATTATAAACAAATAATATTTCGTTTTTCATGACTTTCATTTTGACTTGATTTATAAGAGGTTTTTAATTTTTTTTAAAAGGTCTCTAATGGTGTGACGAATGGATTTAATTTTCTGTAAGTAAATAATATCTAAAACCATCCCATTTTCCGGATCATCATGTGGAGGTAACTGGTGTCCCATTCACATATGGGAAGCAGATAATTTTCTACATTATGTGTGGAATTTATTCAACACTTTTCTACCTTAAAAACTCCTGGAGCAGTATTTTTCCTGCTTTTGTACTGGGCTATTCCGGCTAAACTCCCTATTCTAATACTTTTAGAGATTTCAAGACCTTTTTTAAAAAACCTGGCATAAATCTTTGCCAAATACTATCAAATAATAGTTGTCCGACCAATTATCAACATTCCCCTGAGACACCCAAATAATCAGCGGGAAGGAAATTGCCGGATTTATATTAAATGTTTAACCAATAAAACTAACTTATTAAATGAAAGAATTGCAAGAAAAAAAAGTAGCCATTATCGCCACTGATGGATTCGAAGAATTAGAACTAATTGAACCCAGGAAAGCTCTGGATGATAATGGTGTGACTACTGAAATTGTTTCACTAAAAAAGGGCAAAATAAAAGGCTGGAAAAACGGTAATTGGAGTCAGGAAGTGGCTGTTGACCGGACTGTGAATGAAGCCAATGAAAATGATTATGATGCCCTGGTTATTCCTGGCGGAGTGATAAATCCAGACATTCTGAGAAGAGATGAGAAAGCTGTAAAATTTATAAAAGATTTCTTTAAAAACCATAAACCTGTAGCTTCTATCTGCCATGGCCCACAATTGTTGGTTGAGGCTGATGTAGTAGAGGGACGAAAATTAACTTCATTTCCATCTATTAAAAAAGATTTAAAAAATGCCGGGGCAAATTGGGTAGATCAGGAAGTGGTTGTAGACCAGGGCTTGGTAACTTCCCGATCCCCCGAAGATCTTGAGGCTTTTAATCGCAAACTTTTGGAAGAAGTAAGGGAAGGAAAACATGAACACCAGACTGCATAGCAGATTAGATTAAAATAATTTTTTGTGAAGCACTCTCAGAGGGTGCTTCAATTTTGAATTTAAACCATAACTAATTATGCCAGAGAATAAAACAGCGGATAATAATATCAAAAACCAGGATCAATATGAGGCTTTGAGAGATAAAGGTTATAGCAAACAAAAAGCTGCCCGAATTGCAAATACGCCAGATTCTGGGAAAAAAGGAGGAAAAAGCGAAAAATACGAAAACCGCACAAAATCGGAATTATACGATCAGGCCAAAAAAGTTGGAATTGAAGGGAGAAGTAAAATGGATAAAGAAGAGCTCATTGAAGCCTTAAGAAATAATTAGTCTCTTCATCTGAGAAAACTTTCATGTATCGATCAAATCCTGAGTTAACAAAGTAATTTGCCAGATCTAAATAAAAAATATTGGGTTAAGAAGCCTGCAATTAACTTATTCACAGTTAAAGAGTTTGGGTACATTAAAATTGTAGTCGTCTTTCATTCTGGTATTTCTTTTTAAAAACTGTAGAATGAAAATTTTTCAGGATAAACCTTAAAATACATATTGCCAGATAAATTTAACTTTCCCTGAAAAATACTTTGGTTTTTTTTGACAATGTATATTATATCCTAATATTTAAAGATTCGTATTCCACACCAAAAGATTTTTAATCTTGAATAAATCCAAAATACAACCTGAAATTGATGATAATTTATTATGGTACAAAGATGCTATTATTTACGAACTCCATATTAAAGCTTTTATAGATGGAAACAACGATGGGATAGGAGATTTTGAAGGTCTCCTTGGTAAGTTGGATTATCTGGAAGATCTGGGGGTAACAGCTATTTGGTTACTTCCATTTTATCCTTCCCCCCTTAAAGATGATGGATATGACATTCAGGATTATTATAAAATCAACCCTTCGTACGGTACTGTAAAACAGTTTAAAAAGTTTGTGAAAGAAGCGCACAAACGAAACATCAGAGTCATTACCGAATTAGTAATCAATCACACATCAGACCAACATCCATGGTTTAAGAGAGCCAGAAAATCCCCGAAAGGCTCTGTTGAAAGAGACTATTATGTCTGGACAGATGATCCTAAAAAATACAATGGTGTGCGCATCATTTTTCAGGATTACGAATCATCCAACTGGACTTATGATCCTATAGCCAGGCAATATTATTGGCATCGTTTTTTTCATCATCAACCTGACCTGAATTACGATAATCCAAAGGTTCAGGAAGAGGTTTTTAAAATCATTGATTACTGGGCGGGTATGGGAGTTGATGGTTTCAGGCTAGATGCCGTACCATATTTGTACCAGCGGGAAGGGACAAATTGTGAAAACCTTCCTGAAACACATCAATTTCTGAAGAAACTTCGTCAGCATATAGACGAAAAATTTTCTGGTAAAATGTTACTGGCAGAAGCTAATATGTGGCCGGAAGATTCTGCTTCCTACTTTGGTAATGGTGATGAATGCCATATGAATTATCATTTCCCAATTATGCCACGAATGTTTATGGCAATGCGAATGGAAAACCGATATCCTATTACTGATATTTTTGAGCAAACTCCCGATATCCCTTATACATGCCAGTGGGCCATTTTTTTACGCAATCATGATGAACTCACACTGGAGATGGTTACTGACGAAGAAAGAGATTACATGTATAAGGTGTATGCAGAAAATCCTAAAGCCAAAATTAATTTAGGTTTAAGAAGGAGGCTTGCTCCCTTAATGGATAATAACAGACAAAAAATAGAATTAATCAATACACTATTATATTCCCTTCCAGGTACTCCGGTGATTTATTATGGTGATGAAATAGGTATGGGTGATAATTTTTACCTTGGTGATAGAGATGGAGTCCGGACTCCCATGCAATGGTCTCCTGATAGAAACGGAGGTTTTTCCCACACCAATCCTCAGGAACTTTATCTGCCAATGATTCTTGACCCCGAATATCATTTCGAATCAGTGAATGTGGAAATGCAGCAATCCAATGGTTCATCATTATTATGGTGGACTAAAAGAATGATAAATATGCGTAAAAAATTTAAAGCCTTTAGTAGGGGAACGATGGAGTTTATTCATACGGAAAACTCAAAGGTTTTAGCATTTATACGGGCATACGAAGATGAAATAATTTTGGTGGTTGTTAATCTTTCAAGATACTCTGAAGCTGCAGAGTTGGAGTTGAATGATTATGCTGGCTATTACCTGACTGAAGTTTATAGTAAGAACAAGTTTCCGGTAATAAAGGAAAACCAGGATTACCTTTTCACCTTGAGCCCTCATGCCTATCACTGGTTTCAACTCCAAAATGAGATGACGAGTAGGGAACAGGGGGAAGATTTACCTGAAATTAATTTAGATAGTTTAAAAGAAATAGTTTCTGATGAAACTCTGCAATGGCTTGAAGATAATGCACTTTTGCGCTTTTTTACCAATAGTAGCTGGTACAAGAGTAAGGAAAAAAAGATAGAGCGGATAAAAGTACTGGAAAAAATACCAGTAAAACGGGAGGATTCTCTCAGCTATCTACTCATTTTAGAACTAAATTTTGAAAGTGGTCTGCCAGATTTCTATCAAACAGGTCTGGCCTTTGGAAAGAAGAATGAAAATAAGGTTTTGCAGGAGCATCCGGAAGCCATTATTGCCGAAGCCATGATTGGTGATATGGAAGGGTACTTATATGATGGTTTATTCGACCCAATGGTTCAGGAATTCCTTTTCAAGGCCATTGCCCAGCGGAAAAAAATAAAATCAGGCAATGGAATAGTTAAATTTTTTGATGAGAAAAAGAAAGTATCAAAGTATGTAAAAAAGCATAAAGAGGTGAAAGCCAGAATGACTGCTACCAGACATTCTAATACCTCATTGATCTATAATAATGATTATTATCTTAAAATTTATAGAAAGTTAGACAGGGCCATTAATCCGGATTTAGAGATCATAAGATTTGCCGTGGATGAAAAAGGATTTAAAAACATCCCGGATTTGATGGGTACAATTCAATTAGAATACAGTGAAGATGACTCTATTGTACTTGGTATGTTACAAAAAGCGGTAGACTATCAAAATGACGCCTGGAATTACCTTTTAGATTTTTTCAAAAGGTATATTAATAGAATACAACTAAAGGCTAAAGATTCTGAAACCACTGAGATAAAGCTTAAGGGTTCGTTGGTTAATCCAATAACACTTGAGCAACTGGATGATCCTGAAATGTTAGAACTCCTTGGAGTATTATTTCCGGAAAACATGAAACTATTGGGAAAAAGAACTGCCGAGCTGCATCAGGTGTTGGCCAGTGACGATCAAAAACCAGATTTTAGTCCGGAAGAATTTTCCTTGCATTACCAGCGATCATTGTTCTCTTCTTTTCAGCAATTAATAAGACACACTTTCCAGACCTTAAATAAAAAGCTGAAGAATACACCCGAAATAGTGCAAATGGAAGCTAAAAATTTACTTCCTTTAAAACAAAAAATTCTGGACGAACTAAAAAAAGTCTACGAGAATAAATTAGATATTAATAAAATCAGGGCTCATGGTGATTTCCATTTGAAGCAGGTTTTATTTACAGGACAAGATTTTATTTTTATAGATTTTGAAGGGGAAAATGGGAAAAGTTATAGTGAGCGTAGGTTAAAACGGTCGCCATTAAGAGATTTAGCCAGTATGATTTGGTCCTTCTTTCATGTAGCCTATGAGGGTATTCTGGCCAATGAGGAAATCCGTGAGAAAAATTTAAATTTCTTCAAACCCTGGGCGACTAAATGGTATCATTATATGAGTCAGTTTTTTATGGAATCTTATATTTCAAATGTTGAAAAAGGCATATTTATTCCCGATAAACAGGAAGATTTCGAAAAAATACTGAAGGTTTTTATGCTCGAAAGGGCCGTTATTGAGTTAGAATTTGAGTTAAAAAATCCTTCTGAAAGGATTTTGATTCCAATTTTGGGTATTAAATCTATTTTAGATCCGCCAACAAATTTGGAAAGCCTAAAATAGCATTTAGGTTGAATTTTCTTTAGGTTACTTTTTTATCCAAAGTGCCCTCCATTTTGCCGTAATGCATGAAAACAAAAGCCAGATTTTTTAGACTAAAAATTGAACCCACATTCCTATTTTAGATGATTAAAAACTATTGCTAATTTGATAAATTATATCGTACTTTAATTTAGTATACATTGTGTTTTAGTACATATATATTCTGAGAAATATCATCTCAATATCAAAAAGTTGAGTGCACTCCGAATAGCACATTTGAATACAATTAATTTTTATTCAGATACTTATTTTTGATAATGAATACAACCAAAATACAAGAACTGGATGATACTTTAATCAAAGCATCAAGGAAAATTAAAGTATTAAAAGCACTTACCTGGCCTGTTGAGGCAGAAGGTGAATTTTTGAACAACTGGAAAAAGGGACAACCCAAACTTCCAAATATTAACCTAGCTAAACCTAATGTAAAGGAGAATATTGAGGCACTTGAAACCATCGCAGCTAAATGTGATGTGGAGCATCCTGTTGAAAAATTTCTATCCGAAACAGCTTTTAGTTATGCCAATGCTGGCCGCATGTTAGAATCAATTGGGACCCCTGATTTCACACATTTCTCTACCAAAATTTATGGTCGTCCCGATATGGTTTACAAATTTCAGGGATTTTCATCGGTGGAGGTAGCAAAGAACTTTCTTGAGATAACAGATAATCTAATTGGAAACAAACATTTACTTCCTACTAAAACTGATATAACAGCTTTAGAATTTGCGGATTGGTTAAAAGTGGAAGTGGATGATTTTTTTGAACACGACACTGTAGAGGTTTTATTAGATCACACTATTTCTTCGAAAGCCTTGGCTGGTGCCTCACGGATTCGGGTACGTGGGAGTGCGATGTTTTCTCAATTGGATAAAAACCAGCTCTTATTCCATGAGGCCTATATTCATACTGCTACGCAAATTAATGGGAAAAAACAACCTAACCTTAAATCCCTTGGTCTAGGGGCACCGCGAACCACACGTACACAAGAGGGAATAGCAGTAATGGCAGAACTCATTACCAACTCTATCGACATTACAAGACTCAGAAGAATTGCTCTTCGTGTAATTGCCGTGAAAATGGCCTTAGACGGTGCTGACTTTATTGATCTTTTTAAGTTTTTCCTTGAGGCAGGACAACCTGAAATTGAATCAGTAAGATCTGCCCAGAGGATTTTCAGAGGAGGAGCCGTTAAAGGTGGAGTGGTATTTACTAAAGATGCGGTTTATCTTCAAGGTCTGTTAGAAGTACATACATTTCTCAGAATCGCTATTCGTGACAATCGACCTGAATTGGTAAAATATTTATTTGCAGGAAGACTTACCATGGCAGATGCAATCCGCCTGGCACCCTATTTTGAAAGTCAATTTTTAGTCGATCCGGTATACATGCCTACATGGGCAACTGATCTTACACGACTTGGTGCCACAATGGCCTATTCTGCTTTTATGGCGAACATTAAACTAGATCACATTGATACTGACCGCTTTATTGAAAGTGAAGAAGATTTTAGTCGGGAAGTGAACCAGATTAATTAGTTTCTTTCTAAAGTGTTATGGGTTTTATTTCTTTACTTATTAGCGTATGCTCTATATTAGTTTATATGGTTTTCAGCTTGTTTAGCTCCTTTGAGTTAAATTCTTTTTAGTTTTTCAGGCAATTACATTGCATTATAGATTTTTAAACATTTTAGTTTTTTTATAGTCTTTGAGAAAGGAGATTATTATTATTAGGAAACATAAAAAATAGCGGGGTAAAATAAACACTTTAAAATTGCCTTAGGATTTTTTATGTTTCTCTATCCCTTACATACCCGAATCACAATACAATAAAAAACTTGCTTTGGCAAATTCCATGATTTTCAGTACATTGAGATCACTTAAGGACTTGATGATTTGTTTATCTGGAAATGGAAAAAAATGGAAACCCTCAAAAATTATCGCATCTCAATGAGCAATCCGATGGTATAAATAACCTGGAACTTCCCCACATCAATCTTCCTAAAGGAGGAGGCGCTATTAAAGGCATTGATGAAAAATTCAACATAAATCCATTGAACGGAACAGCAAATATTTCCATCCCACTTCCGCTCAGTCCGAACAGGAATAATTTCTTTCCCGATTTGGCTTTGCAGTATAATTCTGGAGGTGGAAACAGTCCCTTTGGACTTGGCTGGCAGTTAAATATGTCTTCCATCCAGATAAAAACAGAAAAAGCCCTTCCTAAATATACTGATGAGGATATCTATCAATTAACGGGTATTGAGGACCTGGAACCCTATCTCGAAAGGGATAGTAATAATGAATGGCAACATGTAATCAAAGAAGAGAATGGGTTTATAGTCAGTCGTTACAGGCCACGAACCGAAACTAGCCATGATAAAATCGAAAAAATAGAGCATGCCTTTTATGGATGTTATTGGAAGGTAACCAATCGTGAAAATATTGTCACTTTTTATGGAAAGAGTGAAATGGCTCGAATTACCGATCCAGCAGAGACAAAAAAGATATTTAAATGGCTGGCAGAATTTAGTTATGATAATAAGGGAAACTGGATTCAATATGAATACAAGAAAGAAGACCTTGAAAATGTTCCCAATCTTCTTCATGAAACCCATAGATTTAAAGCTAACTTACCTTTCGCGAATTGTTACCCAAAGCGGGTTATTTATGGGAATAAAACGCCTTATTATCCAGATTCTTCAACTGCATTTTACCCTGTTGAGCCCTTGCAAAGGGATTCTTGTTTCGAACTTGTTTTTGATTATGGCGAGCATGATGTAGAAAAACCCACCCCGGATGAAGAAATAAATAGAAAATGGGATTATCGTGAGGATGCATTTTCGTCTTACAGAACAGGCTTTGAGATTCGTACATTCAGGCTATGTAAAAGGATATTAATGTTTCATTATTTTAATGAATTAGATCCTAAACCCTGTCTGGTGAAAAGTCTGGAACTCAATTACACAACTGCTAATTTTGATAATTCGGAAACTCTACTGAGTGAGACGAGTTATCTTTTTTCGGCTGTAAAAAGTGGTTACATCAAACAAGAAGACGGCCATTATTCAAAAAAATCTATTCCTCCTATTACTTTTGAGTACCAACTGCCGGAATGGGATACCAATGTTAAGTATTTATCAGAAAAACATTTAGTAAATTCTCCTGTTGGTCTTACAAATGGATATCAATGGGTAGATTTATATGGAGAAGGAATTCCCGGGATTTTAACTGAACAAGGTGATGCATGGTATTATAAACAAAACCTTGGGGATAATTGGGGAAGTGGAGACAGGTTTTCTCCTATAGAACAAGTCACCACGAAACCTGCTATTAATGGCTTAAATAATGGTCGTCTGGCTTTACAAGACCTGGAAGCCAGTGGAGAAAAACAGATTGTTATAAAGTCTGCAGGTCTATCAGGATTTCACCAGATGAAAAATATGGTGTCCGAAGTGACGGCAGATATAGCCTCTTTTATACCATTTGAAAACATCCCAAATACCGATTGGAAAAATCAAAATGCCAGATACATAGATCTGAATGGAGATGGCCGACCTGAATTGGTGGTTTCTGAAGAAAATGCTTTCTTATGGTATGAAAGCATGGGGAAAAAGGGTTATGCAGAAGGGAAAAAAAACCTCAAACCTTTTGATGAGGATACAGGACCTGCTATGGTTTTTTCTGATGAAGGTGAAAGTATTTTTTTGGCTGATTTTTCAGGGGATGGTCTTACTGATATTATTAGGATTAGAAATGGAGAAATATGTTACTGGCCCAATTTGGGTTATGGAAACTTTGGTTCAAAGATTTCTATGGCCAATGCTCCCTTATTTGACTTTTCGGATACATATCATTCCAGCCGAATTTATCTGGCTGATATTAGTGGTACAGGTGCCACAGATATAATATACCTTGAGGAAGACCGCTTTAAAGTTTACATCAATCAAGCGGGAAATGGATGGAGTAGCCCTAAAGAGATTGCTCCTTTTGTGCCTGTTGATAACAGGGGGAAGTTTTCTGTTATTGACTTATTGGGAACAGGAACTGGCTGTATCGTTTGGTCTTCCGATTTACCCAATGAGCATCCAATGCGCTATATCGATTTAATGGGGAGCAAGAAACCCCATATCATGACAGGCTATTCCAATAATTTGGGTAAAGAGGTCTCATTCGGTTATAAAAGTTCCACCTATTTTTATCTGAAAGCTAAGGAAGAAGGAACGCCTTGGGTAACTAAACTGCCTTTTCCTGTTCATGTAATTGAAAGTATTCACACAAAAGACCATATATCTTCCTCTCAGCTTAATACGAGTTATTGCTATTATCACGGATATTATGATCATGAAGAAAGAGAATTCAGGGGGTTTGGAAGAGTGGACCAAATTGATCAGGAAACGTTCGATTCTTATCAGGAAGAAGATAAACTAGATATTCCTCCGGTACTTTCAAAGACCTGGATACATACGGGGTCTTATTTAAATCAGCATGAATTTTCCAAACAGTTTCAAAAAGAATATTTTCAGGATTCCGGGATTGAAAATCAATTGCCAGATAGTGAAATTGAAAATACAGATGGTTTTTCATATCAGGATTATAGAGAAGCCGTAAGATGCATTAAAGGCCGTACACTTCGCCAGGAAATATATTCGCTTGACGGTTCAGAAAAAGAAAGTAAACCTTATACAATCAGGGAGAATAATTATACCATAAGGAGACTACAGCCCAGAAAAGAAAATCATTATGGAGTATTTCAGACATTCAATCGGGAAACAATTACCTTGGCTACAGAAAGAAATACAGATGACCCGCGGGTAGCCCATCAATTTGGCTTATTATATGATGAATATGGCAATCCTTTACAAAGTCTGGAGGTCGTATATCCAAGAAAAAGTGGGTCAGCTGGCATCCGGCCAGAACAGATGAAATTACATGCTTTCCTTCAAACAATGCAATTTGAGAATGAGGTAAATTTGTATTATAGGTTGGGTTTAGTCCAAAAACAGACTCACTATGAAATAGGAGGACTCTCATTAGAGTTAGATGCAGTTTTCGCCTTTGAGGATGTTTTCTCACAATTAGAAAATATACTGGATAACCCAAATGTACTTTTGCACCATGAGATTTTTACAAGCGGTGTACAGGCCAAAATAATGGGTGCTAAAATCTTTACCTATAAAGAAGGAAACCTTAGGCATTTGGCCCTTACGGATCATCAGGAAACTATGGTAATGAGTAACCATTGGGCAGGCTTAGCTTATAATGGAAAAGTTAATGACGCCCTATTGCAAGAATCCGGTTATCAATTGAAAGATGACCATTGGTGGGTAAGTTCAGATAAGATAGATTATCTGGATGCCTCAGGTTTTTACCTACCCAATAAGAGTGAGGATGTTTTTGGAAATGTATCTTCAATTGGCTATGATGAATATTATTTGACTGTAAAAGAAACTGTAGATGCCTTACAAAACAAGGTAATAGGAGAAATTAATTATCGTACGCTATCCCTGAATAAAATTACAGATATAAATGATAATGTATCTGAAACCTTAACCAACGAGTTGGGAATGGTGGTAGCAACCACAACATATGGTACAGAAGAAGGTATACAAAAAGGGGATGACCCGATCAACCTTTATCAACCTATACCTGTTCCTTCTTTGGAGGATATCATTGATAATCCAAATGTTTATTTACAAGGGGCTACTTCCTATTTTTATTACCACCTGGAAAATTGGGAAAATGGGCATCTTCCTCCACACTTTATACAATTACAGAGAGAAATACATAAAAGTGATAATCCAAATGAGGAAATTTCCCAAATACAAATTAGCCTTGGGTATACAGATGGTTTTGGAAGAGCATTGCAAAACAAGATCAAACACAGTGAAAATAAATGGCTGGTTTCAGGCAGAACGATTTACAACAATAAGGAAAAACCTGTAAAACAATATGAGCCATTCTTTTCAGATACTTATCTATTTCAATCTGAGCATGAAATCGGGCCAGTAGGCGTTACACCTGTTTTTCATTATGATCCTTTGGGGAGACTTATTAAAACAGAATCACCGGATGGTTTTCATTCCAAAATAACAATTGACTCCTGGGAGGTAACTCATTTCGATCAAAATGATACCATTTTAGATTCCAAGGCCTACCTGGAAGGAATATTATTACCAGCTAATGACCCCAAAAGAATTGCTTTAAACAAAGCTATACCACACTATAATACCCCTTTAAAAGTAATTTTGGATTCCCTTGGTCGGGAATTTTGTGTAGAACAGATAAAAGAGGAAGATGGTGAACCATTCATAAATTATACAGAATTTGATACGCTCGGTAATCCCCTTACACTAACAGACCCAAGACAATTTGTGGCCAATAAAGGCAGGAATGAAACTGAAAAAATATATAATTTTAAATATACCTACGATTTATTGGGTAATGTGCTAAGCACCAATAGCAGCGATGCGGGAGTTACCTACAATCTGATAAATGCTAAGGGGAATCCACTATATTTTTGGAATGCCAGAGATTATCAGACTAAGATTCTTTATGATACGCTTCATCGTCCATTAGAAACGCTGGTGGAAGGTCCTGATTTAAATATTCTTGCCCAGAAAATTATTTATGGAAATGATAAATCAAAAAATCAAAATGGTCAGGTTATAGTGTCTTATGATCAGTCCGGGAAATCAGAAAATTTACTTTTCAATTTCAAAGGTCAATTGCTTCATTCAACTCAACAGCTTTGCAGCCAATATAAAAAGGAACCTGATTGGGCTCATTTCGATCAGGTAGATATGGAACCAGAAGTATATTATAGCAAAATGGAATATGATGCTTTAGGGAAAATAATAAAATCAATTTTACCAGATGGAAGCGTCCACATTCCCAAATATCATGATATTGGCTGGTTAAAAAGTGTTGAAGTAAAATTGAGGGGAAATATTTTTGGCGAAGAATCTACGAATTTACCAACAAACTTTGTCAATGATATTTCCTATGATGCCAAGGGACAAAGAAGCCAAATTATTTATGGGAACGGAGTAAGAACTTCCTATTACTATGATGAGAAGAATTTCAGGTTGACCAAATTGCTGACTCAAAGACCGCAAGAAAACGGAGGCCAGGCGATGCTTCAGGATATCCAGTATATTTATGATCCGGTAGGAAACCTTGTACAGATTTCTGATATCAGCCATACTCAGGTGTTTAATGCAGGTCAGCAGGTTGATGCCACCATGAATTACGTTTATGATGCGCTTTACCAGTTAACACAAGCCACAGGTAGAGAACACCTGGGATTAACCAAAAATACCCACCAGCAATATGCTGATGTTTTAAATAGTAGCCAGTTTGTGCATATCAATGATGCCAACGGGTTGGGTAATTTCAACCAGAATTTCACTTATGATGAAAGTGGAAACCTTATAAAAATTCAACATACAGGTAATAATTCATATACCAGAAATATAACTGCTTCACCTACAAGTAATCGCTGTATTACTGATGAAATGGATAGTAGTATTCCAATGGAAGAAAATTTTGATGCTGCCGGAAATCTTAATAGCCTGGAACATTTGGCCGGCATTGATTGGAATTATAGGAATAACATTGCCTCTGCTACAATTATAGAAAGACAAATAGAAGATGAAAATGGTAATCCTCTCAATATAAGCGATGCTGAATATTATGTGTACGATGCTTCAGGCCAAAGAATTAGAAAAATAAAGGAGACTTACAATCGCAATGGGGATTTGCTTTGGAAAGAGGAAAAGATTTATTTGGGAGGTTTAGAACTTAAAAGGAAATATCAGGGGAATAACCAGCAACTAAAAGAACATCGAAGTACTATTCATATTACAGATGGAGAAAAGCGCATTGCATTGGTACATTATTGGGATAATTCTAACGATAACTCAGTTTCAGTAGCCAGTCATAAAATTCATTACCAGCTAGGAAACCATTTAGGATCGGCTAGTATGGAGGTGGATGCTCAGGGGCATCTCATATCATATGAGGAATATTATCCCTTTGGAGGTACTGCCTATACCACAGGAAGTAGTTTAGCAGAAGTAAAATTGAAGGAATACCGCTATACGGGAAAAGAAAGAGATAACACAACCGGGCTTTATTATTATGGAGCCAGGTACTATGCACCCTGGATGGGCAGATGGCTAAACCCCGATCCGGCAGGTACGGTGGATGGGTTGAATTTGTATGTATTTGTAAGAAACAATCCTTTGAAACTTGTAGATATAAAAGGAACTTCTTCAAGTAGACCTGATTGGTTAATTAAAGTTCAGGAGGGAAATGATTGGGAAAATGTTACAAATGAAATGTTGGATCAGGCAGTCTTAGATGGACATATCAAAGGCTATGCATCTGAGGTAAGGTTAAGTACACCAAAACATGGAACTTATACTTCAGCAGATAAAGTAGTATTTTTTAATGATGATACCGTTGTAGTAAATGAAACTAAATTATCCGGTTCAACTGAGTTAACAGGGAGGCAAAAAGAAGCAGCCATTCAAATTGCTGAAAAGGGGGAAGTAGACATGGATTCCGATTCACGTACCTATAAACACCTAGATAAGGATGGTAAATTAGTTACTGGAAAACTTGAGAAAACCTCATTTAAAGTTTCAGCATATACTATTTGGAGAAAATTAGTACCTGAGGGAACTCATACCTTAGGTCATATGGTAATACCAGGAATGAAGACTGAAGAAATTGCCAAAGCAACCGGATCTAGTAAGGCAAGTATCGAACATATAAGTGAAAGCGAAAAAATTGAACCTAAGCCAAGGATGAAAAGAAAATCTTCACAAAGAGGAATGACAGTCCCTGGTATTCCCGGAAAAATATTATCCGGATTATCATTAGGGTTCGGTGCTTACGAAGTTTATTCAGGAGAAAAAACCATGTATGAAGCTTTTGCCCCAGAAGAATTGATAGCCCTTCAAAAGGGAGATTTTATGGGCTTAGCAAAATTATATGGTGAAAGTTATGTGACTGGTAAAATATCTGCTTTGGTATATTATAATCCTGCAATTGCCCTGGAGGGAGGTATACTGTCTCTGGTTGTGGCAGTTCCTGCAGCCGCTTATATACAAATGACTGAGTCTGAAGAGGATTATTTAAAAAGAATTGGTATGGACCGAAAAGAACCTATAAAGTTTTATGGTTTATAAAGTTTTAGGTCAATATGTTTTTGATCAAAGCTTATAATTTACCAGTAACATCAAATCGGCTAAGTTTTCACTATCAGCTTGTGAAATACTTAATGAAAAAGGCGTATCAAAATCAATATCGGTGTATTGGCCTTGTAACATCGGTAAATCACTGGCTAAAGCAAGTGGCACAGGATTTTGATCCACATTTAAGGAAAAACTGCTTTGGCCATCTTTGGTTTTTACCAATATAGTGACGGATTCAATGGAAAGGTTGTTAAAAGACTGAGTCAGGTAGGGGAGTCTTCTTTTTTCTACGGTTGCCTTAGCATTTTGCTTGTTTATGAGCAAATGCCAGAGATTTGGCAAATCCTTTCTCACATCAATTAAAAGAAAAAGCCCGGTGAAACCAAGGTCTTGCTGTATAAATTCCAGTCGTTGTGTCAATCCGGTATTTGCCGCACTTTTTAATGGCTCACCACCTTCTCGTGCAGTGTAATTTAAGCCAACAACCACATCCGTAATTGTTTCATAATTAAATTGCTTTATCTCGGTGGCTAATTCCAAACGCCATCGGCTTATTGCCCCGGCTCGCTCAAATGGCAGATATCTTTCATCCCTGAAATTTAAGTCAAATACTCCACTATCCTGCTGTGCCTGGCTAACAGCGATGGCTTTTATGGCATCTACTTCATAGACAAACCGTTCATCATTATTGATATTTTCTTCGTATTGAGAACTCAAATCCACTTCCTTTCGGTATTTGTTGTTTAACATGGTGAGCTTGGCATTAATAGAAGTAAAAGGTCCTGTCACACAAGGAATACTGATACTCACTGACTTAATCCTTCTAAAGAAATGTCCCGGATAATCCATATCAAAGAGTATTTCGGGGACTTCAAATTCACAGGAACCTGTGAGCCTGAGGTTTAAAATGGCAAGTGGATCAAGCAAAGCCAAAGAAATATTTTTACTAATCTCATACTCTCGGATATTGTTTTCCATATAACTCACTTCCATCCTCCTGGCGTCCAGCAATAATTTTTCACCAGCTAAAAGACCCTTTTTTAAACTGTCCCAATAACCAAATTTCACAAAGGAAACCTGGTCTATTCCCAGTTCATGTTTATAACACATTTCTGCCCTTTTAGCCATTTCGAAAGCCAATTGGTAAGTTTGGAAATAAACAGAAGACATTTGTGAAAGCATCCAATTGTAGAGGGTCTCATTTGTAAATTTATCTTTTAAAAATGCTGTGGATTCTTCCGCCAGTTCAATCCGTCTTTCATGATTACTCAGTTCATGTTCGGCCATGGCAATTTTAATATCAATACCAGCCAGTTGCTTTTCTATCTGTTTTATCTCAGATTCAGCCACTTCTGTTTGATGATCCCACTCTTCTTTTCTCCTTCCGTATTGACCCATAGTCTGTGCCATTCCTGCAGCAGTCTGGGTAAAATCGGCAAAAATACTTAAAACCTTGGCACCTGTTTTAACAGGTGTTTGGGGTTCCAGAAAAGTAGAAAGGGTGACGGGAGAAGCTATACCTGCCACCCCTGCTGTGATTCTGGGGATAAAGGACAAGGGAACACTGCTTGCCTCAGTAATTTGTGACAAAGTCCTGAGGTACCAGCTGTATGTCCTTAAGGTTAGATCCAGGTTCTCCCCTATATTCATATATTGCCTGTTCTTATAAAAATGTACTCGAATTTCTACTGTTTTCTTATTCTGCTCAAGACTGTCTTTTTGGTTTTTTAATTCTTTTATGGCCTCTTTTTTCAGTTTAACACTTAAGCTGAGCATTTCTTTTTCCTGCTCAGCCTTCATTAATGAAAGTGTCTCTGCATCTTTTTTCTCCATTATTCCTAAGAGTTGATTGCCTAAATACTTTGTATTTTCAATTAATTCAATGCTCTTTTGGAAAACTACATTAAACCGGTAATGAGGTAATGGGGCTAAAAGGCTACCTGTTACGGAGGCAATATCTACCCCAGAAGCTGCTGCATTTACAAGTAATGCCGGATCAATTGGAGGTTGGAACAGCGGTAGCTTTCTGAATACGCCATCTATGTTGAGACAATTCCTGATTTTAAAAAGTCTGTCTCCAACTATATCCCAATAGTCCAAAATGTAATCATTGAAGGGAAGGCAAAACTGCCCCAATACTCCTAAGATTCCCTGAGCTCCGTTTAAGGAGGAATCGGAATTATGTTGATTCAGACTGTTTCCCAAGGCCGCCAGGGAGAATTGACCATTCAATAGTTCTGAAACTGTTTTAAAATTAGCCTTATTTTTATTGTCAACTATTAGTGGAGGCTCCCCTAAAATATTGGATGCTAAAATATATAATTGTGTGGCTTCATTGATTGATTCCATCGTGTCTTGCCTAAACAAACGATCTCCCCAGGCAATCAAATTATCCAGGTATTTCATGACCGTCATCCGCATAAAGGCTACTATTCTGAACCGGGAAATAGCATAAGGCTGAAATGGATTGGCTTCCCACTCATTGATCATCGTTTCCAGATTCATTCCTTCCGTATCGTCTACCCTTTCTAACTGTTCTTCCAAATCCTCGTAGGAAGCGCCCCAAAGTTGAGCAAAATAAAAGGGTTTGATCTTCCAGTAGCGTTCCATACCAATGCCGTCTTTAGAAGTTGGATCAAAAATGAAATGAAACCATTTTTGTGCTTCATCAAACTTTTGGTTTTGTGTTAGCCTGGTTGCAATCATCATAGGGATATGAAAGAAAATTTCCCAATTGTATTGCTCGTAGGCACTTCCGTAGGAAAAATCAATGACTTCCCTTGGTTCACCAACCACAATCTGACGGTTTGGCTTATAGGTGGTGTCAAAGTTAAAGACAGGTTGCGTATCTGTTTTTTGTCTGACCAAATCATTGGCATCCCTTGTTCCCTGGATATTTGGATCCGGATCGTATAATCCTTCTATTCCAAACCGCCTTACCTGCCTGGTGAAGGCACATGCGTAAGCATGGTAATGTTCGCTTACTTCATATTTTACATTTACTTTGCCAATTGGAAAAGATGCTTCCGGAAAATTTAATTCATTAATATTTATATCTTTCCCTATTTCAAATTCATCTAATAATCCAGGTTGAACCTCTTTTGCCTCTCTTTTTTTGGTGGGAATACTCCTCTTCTGGTAATGTGTTTCTTTTTGAATATGCTCTTGTTCTAATACCAATTCCTGAAGGTGTTTAAGGTCTTGTAATGAATTGGTTTCCAATGAAGTAATTGATTCACGGAAGAAAAATGTACGATGTTTATCCGCAATAAAAAAGCACTCATTTTCAGAACCTTCCTTACAATCGGTAATGCCTGCCAAGACATTTGATGGAATCTCTTCCAGCAACAAATTTCCATCATGTAATCCAAATGGAAGATTGTTATCGGTATATTCCTCTACTAACTTTATATGATGATGAGTGTTGATTTGTGCACTGTTATCAAAGAATTCCCATTGGTCTGTTTGTGTTCCTAAACTTTGGGCAGCTCTCATTTCCCCAGTACAATTATCTAATATAAAATAACCAATAAGCTGGTCTTCTCTTCTTTGTGGAAAATCTGATACGGAATGATAAGAGACCTCACTGGCATAAACATTAATTTTCAACCTAATACTATTGGCACTTACCGTAAACCTGTATTCAAATGCCGTAACATCTTTTTCACCCAGCAGGAATCCCTTAGAAAGTTGTTTCCCACTCCATGCCTCATTCCTTTGGGTCATCCAGTTCAGTTCTATTTCCTGATAGGTAAATTTTTGTTTTATGGCTTCCTGTTCCCTTCTTTTCTCTGCTAATTGTAAATCAACATTAGCTTTATCTCTTTCAAGTTCCTGGATTTTCACTTCGAAATCTTCAATCATAGAACTCACATAGGTACCGATGAGCGTATTATCTACCAGGTCATCATAGTCCTCAATTTTTCCATTAAGTGCATCAATATCGTCATCAATTTTAACTATTTCATCTTCTAATAATGATATCTCCTCATGGATGGTACTGCTTTCATACCCTTCTTCATCAAGCTGCTCATTGAATGATGGCCAACATAAATATAGTTCCCCACTATAAACACCCAAGAGTACCTGCTCAGATTCAATTTCTGCATCAATCTTTGTCCACGGAGTCCAAACTTCCTTATTTAACCATTTTCGCAAATAATATTTGTGGGGAAAATTACTGGTTCGTGCCACTACGAGAACTTCTTCTTTAAAAGGCAAATCGTAAAAGTTCACAATTTCAAGATTAGAGATTTCATGCAATTTATCCAGGTATCCAAGTACTGCATTTTCAGCCAATTCATGATTCAATTCTCCCTGCATCAATTCCTGTTCGAATTCTTTGAAAATTGGGGTTTTATTGTCCCTTAGATCAGGTTCAAGCCAATTTTCAGGATAGGCAAATACCTTCACATTTGCCTCCCATACCCGATAGTTCTTTCTCCATTTCCACTCTGCAGCATCTTCCTTAAAAAAGCTCAAAACCTTTCCATTTTGAGGATCAAACTCCAGGCCTAATAAAATACGCTGGATAAACTGTTGAACAGAGGCAATGGCTTGTTTTGTTCTCGAAGTAGTGAAACAGGATCCCATGTCCACATCGATTAGGTAAAAAGCATATGTTTGCTCATTTGTAAGATCCAAAGCACCTCTTGTCCTTACAAAATTTACTAAAGCGTCACGTTGTCTTTCCCGGATTTCGCCTCTCAATTTTTCAGAAACCTGTAACCAGCTAGCCTGTTCGTAATGTTTTCTTACTGCAGTTTTTGTAATATTTGCCGCATCAATACTGGTTATAGGTTCTGCCAATTTTAGCAGTTGGTTACCTTCAATACCTAAATGTTTTAAATGATTGCATGCTTTTTTTAACCTGTGAAGCAGAGACATATTTAGGTAGCCAGAGGGGTAAATCATATTTAGTACATTTGTTGAAACCAGCACACTAAAATCAGACATATTGATTCCAAATAAATTGGACATCCGTTCATGAATCCCTTCCTCATCTATTTCATTATTGATAACAGCTGCCAAAACAGCATATATATCATCGGTATCTGAGTTTATTTCGGTTTGTATTTGTTTGAGTAAAAACAGGTTGTACCATTTCAGTAAATTGGCATTACCCAAGGTAGAAAAGTCTAGTAAGTTCAATTCAGCATGAAAGTCTTGTGTAAATGCGATTTCTTCGGCATTGAGATGAATTGCCTGTATCAGGCTGGCCTGTTTGAATAAAAGTAACAATGCTTCTTCAACAGATTCCTGAGCATTCGATTCATCATTTAGAAACTCAGAAGAGACCAATAATTCGGTGATTTCCAGCATATTTGCTGGTCTGGCCTTGATCAGTTCTTCTACTTGCCCCTCATCCAAACCCAAATTTTCCTGTAATATTTGATAGACAATTCCTTCTATTTCAATTATTCCGGTAGTATTTTCCTGGTTATAAGTTGATTGTTCAACAATTATCTGGTCCTTTATTTTTGAAATGAGTTCATCTAAGTCTTCCTCTGTTAATTCCAATCCTGCATCTTCATCACTTATGCCTTGGATAGTATAAAGCAGAAGGTCAGCAGTTATCCCTCCGCTAATATGCAAATCGATGAGGAGTAAATAGAATAGGGTACCAATCGGGCCGGGCATTTGAGTTCGGGAAGGGCCTAGTGGATATCCGATTAATTTTTGCCATTTGAGTATTTCAGCCACCGAAATATGTAAAGCTCTTGCCATAGATGCCTGCCTGAATATCTCTGATAAGTTTGCAATATTCAGTAATATTTCATCATTTAACTCAGGAAGCATTTCAGAAGAAATGATTGCTAACAGTTCATCGGAGTTGATATTACATCCTGCCATTACGCTCATCGCAATGTCTGGATGTAGTTCCCAAACCTTATTTCCAATCCCATCAGTAGAGTACTTAGCAAGCCATCGGTTGTTTTGATCTACCAGGTCCACCACAGTCATTTCTGCAGTTATTCCATTTCCTTTTATCCCGAAAACATCCTCAATTAAGTTTAATCCATTTTCAGTTGGGGTTGAATTTATACTGTTCAGGGCAAAGTTTTTATGGTATATGGACTGTTTATTTTTAAAATTGGTACTGTAAAGATTTCCGAACCATGAAGCTATTTCATCTATTGGAATATTAAATTTTTGATTCATTTCCGCCACAATACCCAGGTTGGAAAAGGTCTCTATATCCAGTTTCGCACTTTTCGAAATATTTTGCAAAGCTGCATCCAGTTCTCCTACATGCCAGTTAGTTTTATTGATTATCCTTACGAACCTATGAAAGCGATCTAGCAGGCTGCTATTATCTGCACTGATGAACTGAAATTCTGCACTATCCAAATCACTTAAGTCCTCCGGTATCAAAGTTCTGGCATTTGGGTTGACAAAATTACTGGAAAATACTTCAGTAATTTTATCGAAATTCAAAGAAGTCCTTTTTATAAATTTCCGGATGTTTTTTAAGTCCACAGCAGGATTTCCTGTTTGCCATATTAAGGTCCTCTTTGCAGTATTACTTGCCGGATTAATAACAATCAGCACCTCAGCAGCATCCAATCCAAGTCTTTCTGCAGCTACTTCCAAAAGTTTTAATGGGTTGTTATCAGGCCTTAAAAGGGCCATTAGTTCAGTTCGGTCTGTGCCTAGTTGTTTTAAATAAGTTCGTACTTCATCTGCCCATAAATTGTAGGGCAATCCCCAAGGTGCGGTCGTCAGTCTTAACTTATTGTAAGCTTCCACCTGTAAGTATTCAGGATGGGCTGCCAATTCTTCTGTAGTCCATGTGGTTTGAAGGGCAAGACTACTTTCGATCAACCAAGCATCCGGTATTTTAAAAACTAAGGAACTTGTGGCTACCACATGTTCCAAAAGCTCATTTACCAAATCTATAAAAGGTAAGGGAGTATGAGAATTTTCACAATCCAGCCTCAGATTATTAATATCAGGTCTCCTTTCGAATAATAATTGTAATCCAGTTTTTCCCTGAAGATTTGGTGAAGTGTTAGCCCTTTCCAAAAATCGGAGCATATCAATGAGGTAGGCGGATGGACTAAAAGCTGAAATACAATGTTCACATCCACTACTTCCTTTATCACCAAATAAGGCCGCTAAGGTAGGTTCTATTTTAACAGGAGAATTGGTGCTTGGAGTTTCTTTTTCAGTATTTACCTTTGCCAAGGAGAGTCCGAACAAGCCTACTGATTGCTGGTGTTGTGCATTTTTGTAAATATTAGCAGCCTCCTCTAGATTCAGCCCCTGTGATTTCATATTCACATTAAATTTCCCCCTTCCTCCTTGTAAAACTGAATCGGCATTTTCGTAATTTCCAAGCCAAAGTGCCTTAAAAGAATTGTATCTCTGGTTAACAGGTGCCAAATGAAAGAGCCTTTCAGTTTTTTCCAACAATTCCTTTTCTTTGGGAGCTACTTTTATCTCATTTGCTCTCCAGTATTCCTCCAGTGAACTCTTTGAAAAATCAAATGTTTCGTTTGTATTTAACCACTTTTGAACAAGTGGGATTTTCAGGTTATTATCTTTCGTCAAGTTTTGGAAGAAAACTTCTGTTGAAAAGGTTTTTTCAATTGACCTTGAAATACTAGAGGCGATTTTCAAATAAGTATCCTCAGGAATGGATTTATTAGGTAACTCTATATATTTTTTTATGGATTTTAACCATTGATTCTCTGTCAATTTAGCCAGGTCCTTTATTAGTTTTATCCCAAAATCTTTTTCAATACCATTGAGCAACTTTGGCTGTGAATAGGCAAACTCAAAAAGCAATAAGGAATCTTTCAAAGATTTTCCTTCCTTGTCCTTAAGTGTTCCTTGTTTCATTAGTTCATCCACCACAATTCCTCCTGGCAAACCAGACTTTAAATATGAATTCAGGAATGTTTCGAAAGATTTTTGAGTTACATTTCTAACTTTAAGGTAGTCACTTAAAACCCTGGCGTTTTGAACAATATGAGGGACCCTTCTGGTTCTGAAGAGATTGATTAGATCCTCATTATTCTCAAATTGAAGGTTATGTGATTCTTCTGCTTTAGCTAAAAGATGTTTTATTTTTGCATCTCTTAACCCTAAAAAAGCCTGAAGGTTGGGTTTTACACCCCCTGCAATACAAGCAAAACACAACTTGCTGATTTTTTCAATCTCATCCTCATTTTGCTGGCTGAGGGATTTACCAATCAGTCTTGCTCTTAAAAAATCCCTGATAAGATTGCCCTGAAGGTTAGTTTCTACAGCTATTAATTTCACATCATTATTTGTGGCAGTCGTAGTCAGAGTATCTAAATTATATTTTTCTAATTGTGCAGATAGAATATTATAGGTAGAGGGTGTCTGATTCTTTTTTAAGGAAATTTCCAGGTCAATTTTTTCATTTTTACCAGTAACCTTTTTCATTTGGCTTATACCGATATGTTCCTCTTTTTCAATATTATTTTGATACGCTTTAATAATAACATTAATATTTTCCTTATTAATGATGGAAGTTTTGTCTAAATCAATTTCAATGGAGTATTCCCCATTATAGTCAGTTTCTGTTTTTGAAAGAAGGGTTAGTGAACCAATAGCTTTGTGGAATAATTTTATCTGCAAACCTTCTAAGGGTAATTTTGCAGAATTGACTATTTTTCCTGAAATTTTGAATGTTCCATCTTTGCTCTGTACTTTGTTAGATGTGTTGGACAACGATAATTTTGCGGTGACTCCCAAGCTTTTTAATTTGTCTAAAATTTTAGTAGAGATAAGCTTGTTTTTGCCTTTGTAAACAATGCCACCATTTTGAATTAGAACCTTGGCTTTATCTTTACTCAAATTGAATGGAGTTCCCATCAATACCTTGGCAACTTCAGTTTTGTTTTCCTTTATCGCCAGGATGCTTATTTCGTAATCCATATTTACTGATTTTTTAATTTAGGTTCAAATGAACCATCTTCTGTTAATTATTGAATTAGGATAACCATTCTCAAGATAAAAAAAAACCGGTAGTGTTCTGTTTATAATGATATTTTTTTGCTAAAACTTTAGGATTATAATTTTTAAAAAAATAGTGCTGTTTTTTCAAGCTTAGGGGTAAATAATCACATGGCATTAGAAAAATGTAGGAAGACTAATTTATAAAATTGTCCAGGAAACACAAATTAACTCCTAACCCAAGAAATACATGAATATTTTAATAATATAATTTTGATAATAAATTCATTTATGTTAAGTAGAGGCAAGTTTCAATGGGCATGTTTTTTTGATTTCATACCTGAGTAAATAAAAAGGCAACTTCGTTTTAAGTCAAATTTACAATTTTATAATACGGAGCATTTTAGGTTCTGATCTTATCTCCACTTTAATATTTAAATCATTCTTCTTCTAAATTGAGTTTCCAAAAAATAAATTAAAAAAATTGTGACTACTTTAGAACATTTATAATATTTGAATACAAATATCTACAAAATAAACCTCTTATAATACACTATTTTTTTACTAAAAATCACCAATAATTTAAATGGAAACAAATAAAATTTCATGTTTGGTTTTGCTGGTTTTACTAACCATATTCAGAACAAACCTAAATGCCCAAAATAAGCCCAATATTCTAATAATTATGGGAGATGATATTGGATGGTTTAATCCAAGTTGTTACAATAGTGGCATGATGGGATACAAAACACCTAATATTGACAAGATTGCTCATCAGGGAATCCGCTTTACAGATGCTTATGGTCAACAAAGCTGTACAGCTGGTCGTGCGGCATTTATTACAGGTCAGAGCCCTAAAAGGACAGGTTTACTTAAGATAGGTATGCCTGGAGATCCACTAGGATTGCAAAAGGAAGACCCAACAATTGCAGAGTTATTAAAACCCATGGGCTATGCAACTGGACAATTCGGTAAAAACCACCTTGGGGATTTGGATGAGTTTTTACCTACTAACCATGGTTTTGATAAGTTTTTTGGAAACTTATACCACTTAAATGCTGAAGAAGAGCCTGAGAATCCTGATTATCCTAAGGATCCAGCCTTTAGAAAAAACTATGGACCACGAGGTGTAATCCGATCTTCAGCTGATGGTAAGGTGGAAGATACAGGGCCTTTAACCAAAAAACGAATGGAAACTATAGATGAGGAGTTTTTAGAAGCTACCCTTGATTTTATTGATGAGCAACATGGTGCTGGAAAGCCATTTTTTGTATGGTTTAATACTACTCGGATGCATATTTTTACACATTTGAAAGAAGAGTCTGAAGGGAAAACGGGATTGGGTATTTATGCAGATGGTATGATTGAACATGATAATCATGTGGGGATTTTATTAAATAAATTGGAGGAACTAGGTATTGATGAAAATACTATAATAATTTATACCACAGATAACGGTGCAGAAAAATTCACCTGGCCTGATGGTGGAACCAGCCCGTTTAAAGGGGAAAAGGCTACTACTTGGGAAGGTGGAATTAGAGTTCCCTTTTTGATACGATGGCCTGAACAGATACAGGGTGGACAAGTGAGTAATGAAATTATCTCTTTAGAAGATTGTTTGCCTACACTTCTTGCAGCAGCTGGTGAAAATGATATTAAATCAAAGCTTCTTCAGGGTTATAAGTCAGGAGAAACAACCTATAAAGTACATTTAGATGGTTACAACTTTTTACCATACTTAACAGGTAAGGAAAAAGAAGGGCCTCGAAAAGAATTTTTTGCCTTTGTAGATGATGGTAGTTTAGGTGCTGTACGATACGAGAGGTTTAAGTTCCATTTTTCAACTCAAACTCACGAAGGATTAGGAAGTTGGCTATATGCACAGGAACCTCGAAAAGCTCCACTGCTAATAGACTTATATGCAGATCCTTTTGAACAAGCACACTTAGAATCCTCATATTATGATGATTGGCTAGTTAGACATATGTTCGTTTTTGTACCTGTACAAAAACTGGTTGCCAATTTCATGGCTACATTTGAAAAATTTCCAGTAAGACAGGAGCCTGGTAGTTTTACCCCAAAGCAATAAAACTATTACAATAATACTTGATAAAATTCAGTGTGATTCTGCATCCACTGAATTTTATCAAACGTTTTAGTTTCCTAAATGCCAGCAAAATAAGATAGGGTTGGGTAAGAATGCCTTCTTGCTTGCGAAAACATTCTCCCCAAATGGAGGCCCAAACGGCAGAAAAAGGGAAAAAGTCGTGTAGGAAATTTGATAGAACTTTTTAAATAATAATAACTTCAATTGTCTAAATTTATCATTTGAGACCATTATATAATGGGTTTTCTTGATCATTCTTTCGAAGATTAGAAACTTTTTTAGTTTCTAAGTACATCATAGCCTATGATATTGAAAATATGTCCAAATTTCAATACTATAAAACGATCTAATTTTTGGACATGAAAATTAGAGGAAAAAGTAGTGTTATCTACTGATTATTAAAAACTTATAAACTCTATTATTTATTCTCTACACGACTTTCTACCTCTTTCTGTCGACTAGGTCAAATTATTGAATTCCAAATTTTTATATAAATACAGAACGAACTATTCCCATCAACATGTAAGGAGAACCCAAATGGTAAAATACAATCTATTTGGTTTTCCCAGAAAAAAATCTCCCATATAAAGTTTCCAATAAATATATGTCTCAAGAAATCATATCTTGAAAGGTTGATCATAAAATCTTTTTCTTGTTTCTTGATAAAGTGCATTGGCCAATGCAGCAAAAACAGGCGGAAATGCTGGCTCTCCCAGACCTGTCGGATCCACATCGCTCTTAACAAAATGAATGTCTATCTTTTTTGGTGCCTCTCGCATCCTGATCATACGGTACTTATCAAAGTTCTTTTTCTGGGGCACCCCGTCCTTAAAGGTTAACTCGCCAAACAATGCATTACCTATACCATCTACAATGGCTCCTTCTGAAAGATTGGATGCTGCGTCAGGATTAACTACTATTCCACAGTCAACCGCACAACACACCCTTTCTATTACCGGTCTACCTTCTTGTATCTTTAATTCCAGGACTTGAGCAGCATAAGAATTGTGACAAAAATAAGCTGATACGCCCATACTTTTATTACCCTTGTTATCCCATCCGGATTTCTCACGAACCAGTTCCAAGACCCCAGTATAGCGGTCTGCATCATAATCGTTTTTTTCACCTACTGGTTTTTCTTTGGCCTTCTTGAGTAGTTCCAACCTAAAGTCTATGGGGTCTTTTCCCATCTCTTCGGCCAGTTCGTCCAAAAAGGATTGCTCAGCACTGGCCATAAAATTTGATCTTGGTGCCCTAAAAGAACCTATCGTAATATTACTGTTAACTGACCAGCTTTCTGCGAGATAGTTTTCCACTGCTCCAGCAGGGATACGATTTGCATATAAAGGACTTTCAGGTATACCACCAGCATTTACATGAAATCCTATCAGGTTATTGTTTTCATCGAGTGCTGCTCTGTAAGTAGCACGATAAGTAGAACGGTATATACCCCCTGTCATGTCATCTTCACGGGAATAGATCAACTTGATAGGTGCCCCTACTTTTTGCGAAATAATGGCGGCCTCTATTGCCCAATGTGCATAAGACCGTCTGCCATAACCTCCTCCAAGACGGGTCATTTGTATGTTTATTTTCTCAATTGGTATCCCTAGACGTTCAGAAAGTGCATGTTCTGTAAGCTCGGCTTTTTGAAGTGGTCCAGCCAGTTCTGCCTTCCCATTATTTACATCTGCGAAAAAGTTCATAGGTTCCATGCAATTGTGTGCCAGGAAAGGAGCAGTATAGCTCTTTTCTATGACCCTATTGGCCTTTTTAAATGCGGTATCTGGATCTCCATCCTTACGTACGACCTGTTTCGCAACTTCTGTATTATTGTCCATGATGGCCCTGTGTCCATCAGTGCCCTCCAGACCTGCAGGAATAGTCAGGGTCCTCTTAGGTCTTCCAAAGGGCTTTCTTTCCTCGCTGTAAGTCTCGAAAGGCTCCCATTCTACAGCAATAACTTTTTTGGCTTGCATCACTTCCCAGGTGGAATTACCTACTATTGCCACGACCTCTAAAAAAGTACAAGTATCGAAGTGTTGCCGTTCATAATTATCATTGAGTACCTTGATCTTGAACACATCCTTGATGCCAGGCATGGCTTTGGCCTCGGAAGCATCAAAAGATTTCAGTTTCATACCAAATGCAGGGGGATGTACGATCATAGAGAACAACATACCTTCCTTATGATAGTCCATACCGAATAGAGGCTTACCTGTTACGATATTCATTGTCTCTACGTTCTTTCGTGAGGTCCCGACAATCTTAAAATCACTGATCTCTTTTAACCGTACTTCAGTTGGAACGGGTATTTTAGAAGCAGCAGTGGCCATTTCGCCATAACTAGTAGTCCTGCTACTCTTATCATGTCTGAGTATTCCTTTTTCAGTGGTTATCTCACTTATTGGCACGTTCCAATACTTTGCTGCAGCCCCGCATAACATTTGTCTTGCAGAAGCTCCCGCTGTTCTCAATCCTTTCCAACCATGCCTGATTGCCTGACTGCCTCCAATAAACTGACGGGTGTACAGTCCGGTATCCAAAGGTGCTTGTTCCACGATGACGTCATTCCAGTCCACGTCCAGTTCCTCTGCAACAATCATGGGCATGGAGGTTTTTACATTTTGCCCACCCTCAGGATTTGGGGACATGATAGTAACCTTTCCATTAGTAGCTATTTTTAGATATGCATTGATATCTAACCATTCATTGGCTACATCAGAGGAGGTTTCACCATTTCCTGAACGGCACGAGGCCAGCCAGTTAAAACCCAGTACAAGGCCACCACCAGTCATGGTCGTAACTTTCAAAAAAGACCTTCTGTTGAATGTAGTGTTTACCTTCGACATTTTATTTATTATACTTTTGAAAACAAAATACAATATTTGCTATTCAATATCCCTCTTTTCCTGAATTCCGAAATTCATTTGGTGAGATACCTACTTTTTGTTTGAACAATCTACTAAAATGTTGGGGATATCTGAACCCAAGCTCAAAGGCAATCTCCTTTACCGATTTTTCAGTGCCGAAAATCTTAGTCTTGGCTATCTCTATCAGTTTTGTCTGGATGTATTCCTGTGCACTCTGTCCAGTTTCTTTTTTCACTAAATCACCAAAATAGTTTGCCGAAAGATGAAGTTCATCTGCAAAATAACCGACCGAAGGTAACCCAACAGAATAAGGTTTTTCCGAATGGAAGTAATTATTCAGTAATTTCTCGAAAACCCTTATTACACTCTTGTTTACATGTTCTCTGGTAATAAACTGTCTATCATAGAAACGTTGGCAATAATCAAGGAATAAATTGATATTAGAAGTAATGAGCCTTTTACTGTGCTTGTCGACAGGGCGCTGTAATTCTTGTTCTATCTTTTCCAGACAATCAAGTATCGTATGTTGTTCCTGTTCGGATAAATGGAGGGCTTCGTTAAGATTATAGGAAAAAAAACCATATCCTTCTATTTGTCCTGCCAATGACGTACCTGTGATAAGGTCAGGATGAAATACCAATCCTCTTCCCATAGGTTGGTATTTAGTTGATTTATTGGTCACATCTACCTCCTGACCTGGACCTAAGAACACCAGTGTGCCCTCTTGATAATCATAGTTTTGTTTTCCATATATCAAGTTACCGCAATCTACCTCTTTTAGGATAATGGTGTATAACCCAAACATCATCCTATGGCCTGTCCTTGGTTTGGCCTTTGAGAAGTCAAGTACACTTACCAATGGGTGTAAAGTGGGATGATCGTTGAAATCATTATAAGATTTGACGGTATCGAATATCTTATGATCGGACATAGCCATAACTATTTTTCTTTAAATTTAAGGTTTTGACCAAGACTTTTCTACCTCTACCTGTAATAATGGTATCCATAAACGTAATCTGTATACCAATCTCAAAAAAAATAAGGTGTAAAATTGTAAATAGATAAATTCTTAAAAGTTTTTGTCTGCATTTTCCTGATTTATTATTTAAATACTAGAAAAGAAATGAAGAGAACTGTAATGGTAATTTTTTTGATCCTTTCATATATACAGATTTCCTATGCACAGGATCTGACCCTTGAAAAGGAAATTAAAAAACTTTCGAAAGACAAATGGCAATGGATGGCAGATAAGGATGTGGATAAATTAGCGACACTTTTTCATGATAAGGCCAAGTTTGTTCATATGAGCGGTTCATGGAAAAAGGAACGTGAACTCGATATCATCGAAACGGGAAGTATATGGTATAAAAAAGCAGATGTGCACGATGTGGCCGTTGAAACATTCGGTGATGATACTGCTGTCCTTTGGAACCGGATTACCCTTATGGCGCACGTTCGTGGCAATGACGTATCCAATGAGTTTACCGTAACCGAATTTTACAAAAAAGAAGGGGGAGATTGGAAATTACTTGACCTGACATTTAGTAGCGTGCGCGATACACATAAAATAGAACATTAAGAAAACTGCCTCATGTACAAAAGAATAATTCTCAGCTTATGGTTTCTACTATTAATTAATAAGTTGGCCTTGGCACAGGCTATGGATGTCAAAAAGGAAATTATGGAGCTATCTGAGCAGAAATGGCACTGGATGGCCAACAAGGATGCCGATAAACTTGCATATCTTTTTCATGATAAGGCCAAGTTTGTTCATATGGGCGGTACTTGGGGTAAAGATAGAGAGGTAAATATTATAAGGAGCGGTGGTATCCATTACAAGAAGGCCGATGTGCACGAAGTAATGGTAGAAGTGTTGAATGAAACCACGGTTATGCTCTGGAACAGGATTACACTCCTAGCGGTAGTAGGAAATAATGAAGTAACCAACCCCTTTATGGTCACTGAGGTATATTTAAAGGAAGATAATAAATGGAAGTTGGTAAACCTGACATTTAGTAAGCTGCTCGAAAGGGACTGACCAAAAAATGAATTTGGTATTGCTAAGTCTATTTGTCAAAACCTCCAATAATTTTATCAATTTTATACAGTCTTCGGTTATAATTGAGGCTATTAAAAAAAGTCAAACTAAAATAAGATATGGCAAATTTTAAACTGAACATCAACGGAAAGGTAAGGGAAGTAGACGTAGATCCTCAAACACCTTTGCTATGGGTGCTCCGTGACCATCTACAGCTTTTTGGCACAAAATACGGCTGTGGGGTAGCCCAATGTGGTGCCTGTACAGTACATTTGGACGGTACTGCGGTTAGGGCCTGTGTATTGCCTATCTCGACCATAAGAGAAAAAAAGATAACCACTATAGAAGGGCTTTCCGAAACGACCGATCATCCTTTGCAAAAAGCATGGATAGAACATGACGTACCCCAGTGCGGCTACTGCCAAGCAGGACAGATAATGAGTGCTGCCGCTTTGCTCAAGGATAACCCTTCCCCCAGTGACCAGGATATAGACAATGCCATGCAGGGCAATATCTGCCGTTGCGGGACTTATACTCGTATCAAAGCGGCCATCAAGACTGCTGCCAAAATGAGTTGATACAGATTTATTTTAACTAAAAAATATTCATCCAATGTCATTTATAAAGACCAAAGTAGGAAGGCGCTCCTTTCTAAAGAACACAAGCCTTGCGGGTGGTGGTATCATTCTGGGCTTTAATTGGCTGGCGTCCTGCCAGTCACAGCCTGTAGAAGAAATAATGGCCATGCCCGATGCATGGTTTGATATAAATGCCTACCTAAAGATCGGGGACAATGGCCTGGTGACTATCATGTCTCCCAACCCCGAGTTTGGACAGAACGTGATGACCTCGATGCCTATGGTTGTCGCTGAGGAACTGGACGTGGACTGGAAAAACGTGTTGGTAGAACAGGCCCCATATAATGCGGATATGTACGGGTTTCAATTTACAGGTGGTAGCAGGGGCATGATGTCAAGATGGGAATCCTTAAGGATGGCAGGTGCCACAGCAAGGCATATGCTCAAAGAGGCTGCTGCTCAAAAATGGCAAGTGCCTACTAGGGAAATCACTACCGATGCTGGTAAGCTTTACCATAAGGAATCCGGCAAGTCGGCAGGATATGGTGAAATGGCAGATGCTGCATCAAAGGTTGCCGTACCTGATGAGGTGAAATTGAAGGAGATTAGGGACTTCAAGATAATTGGTCATTCCCAAAAAAATGTAGAAGGCAAAAATATCATAACTGGTAAGCCTCTATTCGGAATGGACTACTATAAGGAAGGTATGAAGTACGCCATGGTAGAACATCCGCCAGCCTTTGGTATGGAATTGAAATCTTTTGATGCTTCCGAGGCCAAAGCCATGCCGGGCATCAAGGATGTGTTCACGATCAAGGCCTATCCAGAGGATTTTGTGAAGGGTGGTTTCGATACAAATGCATTTCCTGAGTTGATTGCCATTGTCGGTAATTCCACTTGGGAAGTGATGCAGGCTAAGAAAAAACTAAAAGTGGAATGGGAACCTTTCAAGACCTACGAAGAGAAATTTGATGCCAGGGGGAATACCCGCAGTGTGACCATTCCCGCTGGATTGGAAAGTACAGAGAACCATCTGGCTATGATGACGGAATATGATAAAAAACCCGGTAAAATTGTTAGAAAGGACGGTGACCCAGAGGCTGCATTTGCTAAGGCTGCCAAGGTAATCGAACGCACCTATACCGCACCTTATCTTGCACACAATACCATGGAGCCTATCAATACCTTTGCCCATGTAGATAACGGAAAGGTCTTTATAGCAGGTCCCTTACAAGCCCCTGGTTTTATAGAACCTGCCATATCGGCAAGCACAGGTATACCTGCTGAGGACATCGACATTGAGATGACCCGTATGGGTGGAGGGTTTGGAAGACGTGCCTATTCCCATTACATGATAGAGGCAGCTCTAATTTCCCAAAAAATGAATGCCCCGATAAAACTGATGTACTCTAGGGAAGACGATATGACCAATGGTATCTATAGGCCGACCTATAGGGCTACCTATCGTGCAGCATTTGATGAGAACAACAATCTTATAGGGATACATGTAAAGGCAGGTGGTGTCCCTGAAAGTCCCTTGTTTGCAGATCGCTTCCCTGCTGGAGCAGTAGAGAACTATCTGGCCGAGGAATGGGAAATCCCTTCCAATATCTCGATTGGTGCTTTCCGTGCTCCACGTTCCAATTTCATGGCAGGGGCCGAACAATCATTTTTGGATGAGATTGCCGAGATAGCAGGAAAAGACCCCATAGACTTTAGATTAGAGCTGCTGAGGAAGGCTAAGGATAATCCGGTAGGTAAAAACAACGACTATGATGCTGATCGCTATGCTGGAGTCTTGGAACTGGTAAAAGAGAAGGCTGACTGGGGCAACAAAGAAGCAAATGTTTACAGGGGCGTATCTGCTTATTTCTGTCATAGGTCTTATGCGGCACATGTACTGGATCTTGTAATCGAAGACAAAAAGCCCGTGGTAAAAAAGGTGACCTGCGCTATTGATTGTGGTATAGTGGTGAACCCCGATGCAGCAGCCAACATGGCGGAAGGTGGTGTGGTCGATGGTATTGGCAATGCCCTTTTCGGGGAAATGACCTTTAAGGAAGGTGTACCCCAGAAAAAGAATTTTGATAGGTACCGTATGATTAGGATGCGAGAGGCACCAAAGGAAATCGAGGTTCACTTTGTAAAAAACGAGATAGCTCCCACCGGTATGGGAGAACCTCCGTTCCCTCCCATTTTCGGGGCAGTGGCCAATGCCCTTTACAAAGCTACTGGGCAAAGACGGTATACTCAACCATTTTTGGGGAATAACATCGATCTTGAGATCAAAGGGACTGGGAGTTAATTATTTCTTGATGTTTTTTGGGTAGGCAAGACTAGGAAAAATTAAAAATGGTAACGATCTATTGACAAGTTATTTGCCCTATTTAAAACTTATACATGAGGATAAATTCTTAAAAGAATCACTCATTTACAGGAATCATTAACTGTGAGCAAATTCATACTCAATATCTCCCATAGCCTTGTTTAAATAGAGAAGTAAACAGTAGTGTTTCGATGAAACCTTAATATTATATATGAACCCATTAGCTCGAAAAATGGATCAAAATGATCACCGAAAACATAATGAAAGAAATCAAAAAATATGGAACAGGTATCTTTATTGTTCTTTTGCTCGTCACTTGTAAGAAAGGGGGAGACCTACCGAGCAACACATGGAACACCTACAAAGCAGATGCCAAGGCATCAAGTTATTCCCCTTTGGATCAAATAACTATATCCAACGTAAATCAGTTGGAGACTGCCTGGACTTTTTATGCCGATGATGTGCCTGCCGGAGAAAAGCCTGCCGTGTCGAGTCAGGCTAATCCAATTATCATCGATGGGGTGATGTACGCCAATTCCAGAAATCAGACTGTATATGCCATCAATGCCAAAACAGGTGAAAAAATATGGGCTTTCAAAGCACTGGGAGAAGGCGAACCAACGGCCGCTAGCAGAGGGGTAACCTACTGGGAGGATGGTAACGATAAAAGAATTTTGTATTCGGCCGGCAACTATTTAATGGCTATTGATGCAGGAACAGGGGAACTTATCACCTCCTTTGGAGAGAATGGAAAGGTGAACCTAAATATCGGGGTCCGCGATGATCCAGAAAAAATTTCGGTCACTTTGACCACTCCTGGAAGTATTTACAAAGAACTCATTATTATAGGTTCGCGACTACCTGATTTTTATGGGGCACCTCCAGGCTATGTCCGAGCCTATAATGTAAAAACAGGTAAACTAGTCTGGACCTTTCACACCATTCCCCATCCTGGCGAACCGGGCTATGAAACTTGGCCTCAGGACGCCTACAAATATGCAGGGGGCGCCAATTGTTGGGCTGGAATGAGTATCGATAAGGATAGAGGTATGGTTTTTTTAGCGTTGGGATCCCCTTCTTATGATTTTTATGGTGCTGACAGGCTCGGTGCAAATCTTTATGGAAATTGTGTCTTGGCCTTGGATGCTGCTACTGGAAATTACAAATGGCATTTTCAGACTGTTCATCATGATATTTGGGACTATGACCTGCCATGTCCGCCTAACCTGGTGACCATAACCCATAATGGGAAAGAGGTCGATGCTGTGGCCCAAGCAACGAAACAGGGCTTTATCTTTGTGCTAGACCGTGAAACAGGTGAACCCATATTTCCCGTGGAAGAACGAAAGGTTCCAGTCTCCAACCTCCCTGGTGAGGTGGCATATGAAACACAGCCCTTTCCACTGAAACCGGCACCTTTCGTACGCCAATCGATGACCAAGGATGACTTGAACCATTATTCCGAGGCAGGCCATGATTCCATTTTGAAGCAATTTAGATCTGTACGATACGAAGGCCTGTTTACTCCACCAGACCTAAAGGGTACCCTGTCAATACCTGCTACTAGGGGCGGAGCGAACTGGGGTGGTCTGGCTTATGACCCCGAAATGGATTTTCTTTATATCAGAGGGAACAACCTACCGGAAATCCAAACCATCGTAGATGCAGATAAACACTTTGCAGCACAGAACAATACCCGTTTTGAACTGGGAAGAGTAACCTATGAAAAACACTGTATAACATGTCATGGGGTCGATAAAAAAGGGGTTGGGCCCACTATTCCCACTTTGGTAGGTATAAAGGACAAAGTATCCGAAAACGAAGTCCTGGATAAAATACGACAGGGTGGCGGGATGATGCCGGGATACAAAGGAGTACTTACCGAACGGGAAGAAAGGGGTATCTTGGCATTTTTGTATGAATTGGAAGATGATATGACAGAAGAAGCAGAAACTAGTGCCGATGAAGAAAAACCTGTAAGATATATGAATATTACACCATATAGGACATGGAGCGGCCCTAGTGGAAATCCGGCACTGAAGGCCCCTTGGAATACCTTGAACGCATTGAACTTGACCACAGGTGAATATGAATGGCAGATTCCTGTGGGCAATGACCCTGAGTTGCAGCTAGATGGAGGTCCAGAAACTGGCCTGCTCGCTCGTTCCGGCCCTATGGTGACCGCTGGTGGATTGGTTTTCATCAGTGGTGCTTCTGATAAAAAAATATGGGCTTTTGATAAGAAAACAGGCGAAAAAATATGGGAAAAGGAGTTGCCCGCAGCAAACAATGCAAATGTTTGTTCATATTCTATCGATGGAAAACAATACGTGGCATTATCGGTCGGTGGAACAACAGAAAACCCATCAGGTTCAATTATAGCGTTTGCTTTGCCATAGCTACTTTTACCTAAAAAAGAGAGTTGGTTGGAGACAAGTGAAGAGAAACCTACCTGAGATACCCCACATCTCTCCCAGATGTTATTATAGAAAAATGATTAATATTTTTTTTCTATATTGGGTCGGTGCTGAATCAGTAGAAAAGTTTTTACAAAAACAATACACAATTGTGTTGATGGATGTAAGTTCTAAATCCTATAAAAGGGTTAATTTTACATATCCAATTGTTTTAAAAAAAACTATTTGTGACAAAAAAGTCCTTCCCAGCTTCTCCTTCCCAAAACCGTTACGAAAATGGCAAGAAACCACGACCCAGATAATCAACTAAAACCCTAGTTCAACTTTTATAAAATTCGGTAAAAAGCTGAACTTTAATAAAATAAGCCAAAAGTAGGAAAGGGCGAAATAATCTACGGCAAGAAAAAATAAAAATCAGGAGCAGTATTTTGAAAATTTCTATATAACTTTAAAAAAGGGTCTTTCAACAGTCAAAAAAACCACTTAACATAATTAGGGGTTATCATTATTTAAAAATATTAAAATAAGCATATCTTTTATTCGATTATTTATACTTTTGTTTCAGGTCATTTTACCAAAAAATTAAACTGCCCCACGGTTTTTTATGGTTCCGAACTTGGTAACCCAATTATATTATTTAGTAAGGAGTATATTTTCTGCAAAATTATTCTTTGAATCAATTTTTATTAGAATCATATATAATCCATTAGGGAAATTTGAGATATCTATTTTTTTATTTTTAAACCTTCCATAAACTTTACCATTGATGTCGTAAATAATGATTTCCTCAAACTTCTTAACTTCGATATTTATAGTACCCTTAGAAGGATTAGGATAGATATATTTTTGATCAGTGGAAACCATTCTATCTAAACCAGTGCATACTGAAAAATTTAAATGAGATATTATTATACTATCACAATTAAATTGGTTCCTTAAGGTATCATAATAAACTCCTGTCTCCATTTGATAATCTCCTTCCGCAAAATAGTTTTCCCCTAGGCATATTGTGGTATCAATTATTGTCTCAGAATTAGGTGTTACTGATAAGTTAGTAATAATAACACTATCACATCCTAAAAACCCAGATAAAGTATCATAATAAACTCCTGCTTCCTTCAGAGATTTGCTTCCAACTAAATAACTTTCTCCCCTACAAATGGTAGGATGGGTAATAGTTTCAACAATGGGTGTTATAGTTAAATTGGTAATAATAATACTATCACATCCAAAGGAACCTTGTAACGTATCATAATAAGTTCCTGCTTGATTCTGGTAATTTCCTTCAACAAAATAACTACTTCCCTCACAAATTGAAGTATCAATAATATTAGTTTTAGCTAAGGTAGTTACAGTCAAATTTGTAATAATAATACTATCACATCCAAATGAACTTTGTAAGGTATCGTAATAGACTCCATCTTTGGTCTGATATTTACCTCCAGCGAAATAACTTCCTCCTTCACAAATTGAAACATTCATAATTGTATCCTTTTGAACCTGGATAGAAACATTTATTTTATTTATAGTGACCGAATTATCATATCGGTCTTTTACAATACAGTGATAAACACCATTGTCAGTAATCCTAATATTTTCAATGTTCAGGCTTTCTAAGGAATCGGAAAGGAGCATATCATTTTTATACCAGGTATAACTTAATGGAAATTGACCTTCAGCATTAACTTTTAATGAAACATTATTCCATTCACAGATGTACATATCTGAAGGAGAATTTTTTATTCTTAAAGGCTGATGATGGAAATAATATGCACCCATATCTGCTCGTGTTGAATCAATATCTAAGTCTGATCCCGGATCTCCTTTATCAATACAAGGTGAATCTTCCAATAAACCAAAATTCATTTGGGTTACATCAGCAAATTGTGGGTATTTGTTTATATTACCCATTCCAGGGTAACCGTTCTGAATGTTTGAATATGTGATTTTTAACGGAATCCTTCCACTAGACTCATCTATTTGTTTAGGAGTATTATTCCAGAAGATACTATTTCTTATAGTGGAATTTGTACTAAAACCACGATAGAAGCCCCCTGAATTTTTATTTATTGACTTATTATTGTAAAAAGTAACTTGTTCAATTAGAGGTTTTGATGGTCCATCGGTAAATATACCTCCTCCTTCATTTGAAGCTGAGTTATTAGATATAACAGTTTTTGAAATTTTTGGGTTGGCATAATTTCCAATATAAATTCCACCTCCATTGCTATAATCATAAGAATGTACAACGGTATTGTTGTCAATTGTGCAATTCTCTATTATTGGATTGGCACTTTCCATAAAAATACCACCTCCAAAAAATCGAGCTTTATTATCTTTAATTATACAATTATGGATTTCCGGGTCTGAATCAATGATATAAATTCCACCACCATCATATTCTATATATTCACCTAACCTGGCTCCATTTTGAATTGTGAGACCTCTAATTTTTGTTTCAGAGGTAACATAATTATTAATAGTTAAAACACTTCCATTTTGATTTCCATCAATTATAGTTTGATAAATATCATTTTTGTCATTACTGAAAAAAAACTGTGAGGTAAGGGTAATATCTTTCCCACTTAATAAAAGATTTTCTTTGTAAATTCCTCTATTAACTACAATTATATCATTTTCTGCTGCGATATTAATACTATGTTGGATAGTCTTGAAAGGATTGGATATGGAACCATCACCAGAAATATCAGAACCTTTAGGGTCGACATAAATTAAACCCGGATCATAAACTTTTATAAGATCCGTTTTGATTATTTTGCCTTCATTAAGGTCATTAAAAGCGTGCAATTCAACAGTGTAAATACCAGGTTCTGTAAAATTATGAGTTGGATTAGCTAAATTACTACTTTCCCCATCTCCAAATTTCCATAAAAAAGAATCTGGGACCGAAGTTAAAAAAGCATATGAGGAATTAGTGAACTTGACTGTCAAAGGGTTTCGCCCAATTGTTTTATTAACCTCAAATAATGGCCTTATAAAAGATTCAGGCCTTAAATAGGCTCCCATATCCGGTTTTTGCCCAATATAATCTATAGATTTAAGGGCAACCAGGGTTTCTCCATTAAATTCAAAATATGCAGTGCCTTTTTCTTTCAGAGGAGAGCTTTCTTTTAAATGATAGTCTGTTAAGACTGGATAATGAAACAATGGTATCGTGTCCATGTTTCCTTCAAGCCAGTCGATATTAATATTTTCTGCGCCATTAAAAAAGTGAATGCCTTTAGCACCTTCCTCTATATTAGAGAATGCTGAAAGTATACTTCCTTCATCATTTAGGAATGAGATGGAATTAGACAATGTGTCATTTGTTATTAATTGCCTCCATTTATTGTTATAGAGGATTGAGTTTACAATATTAATTTTAGATGGACTACTAATAAATATGGCACCTCCTCCATAGTGATTTGAAATAAAATTATAGGCGAGTGTACAATTAATAAGGTTAATAGAGGAATTAACAGCCCACATTCCTCCATCTTGGAAGTTATTTGAGATTACAGAATTCCGGATATCTATTAATTTGGCAGCTCTAAAATCTGTTCCTCTGGCATTATGTGTAATTTCGGTGTTTAAAACTATCAATTTCTCTACATTTACCCCCATAAGACCAGTCGCTACAGCACCTATGCAATTTTCTATTTTAGAATTGATAACTTCTCCATTGGAGGTATGAAAACGGATTCCATTTCCATCCCGATTATTGAGAATTTTAACACTATGTATTTTAGCTTTACTGTAACTTGAAACATTTATAGCAGCCGAACCTTTGTTTTGCTCAAAGGTAATATTATTCAAAAGTGGAGCATTTGTACATTGGGTAATACAAATTCCTGCCCCACTGCCATTTGGGGAGTCTAATTGATTATTGATCACCCTCAGATGTTTTAATTCAGGTGAAGAATTATAACACAATATTGCACCCCCTAAATAATTAGGAGTAAACATTCCCGGCAATTGAACATTTGATCCTCCTCCTCCTGTAAGTGTGAAACCAATTAATTTTGCGGTATGGTCTTCCCCATTTCCAATAAAAACTACACTACCATTTATAGAATCATTTGGAAATAAATCAACTGTTTTGGAACCATCAATTACCGTTTCTTTAATATATGATTCATCTTCATTGTCATAGAATCGGGAAACTACAGAAATATTTTTTCCTTTAAAATTAATGGTTTCATAGTAATGACCAGGATCAACAACAATTAAATCGCCCTCATCTGCGGCATCAATTCCCTGTTGAATAGAGGGAAAATCTGTGGGAATTTTAATAATATCTATTACTCTGACTGTAAGGGTAAAAGGGATTTTTTTATTATATCCTGTGGCGGAAACTTCTAAATGAAGGGAAATTTCGTGATTGTCAGGAGTTTTTGAATCAACTTTCAAATGAAGTAAACGCTCTTTATTACTTGTTTTCGTGAATGTTTTTATTGTTCCTAAGGAGGCAAAAGAATCGATTAAGGTTACAAAAGGGTCACTCGTGTTTATCTTCATCGAAACATTTTCAGCGTCCTTCCAAATATTTTCCAGAGTTATCTCGAGGGAAATAGTTTCATCAGGATTTATTACTCCATTCAAATTACCTAAACTATCATTAACAGTAATGTGAGTAATAAAAATGTTTGGATGGGGTGTATTATTTATGGCCTGTTTTGAATTTACTCTTCCTGTACCTAATTTCTTCTTAAATTCTTGATTTAAGGAGTCGATATTGTCTGTTGTATTTATTAAAGCGGCCTTTACCTGTTTATTAGTATACGATGGATATTGAGATAATATGAGCCCTGCTAAACCGGAAACATAAGGAGCTGCCATTGATGTACCACTTAAAGTTCTGTAGCCAGATGAATGGTGTAACCTCCCACCTGACTTTGGGACAGTTGAAATTATATTTTCACCTGGTGCAGTAATATCGATCCAATCACCAAAATTCGAATAATAGATCTTTTGATCTGATTGGTTTGATGCTGCAACAGCAATTACATTTGAATAACCTGCAGGATATTGTAAGTTAATAGAATTTGAATTTCCCGCAGCAGCAATCAATACCATTCCTTTTGAGTGTGCATAATCTATGGCATCTTTTACAATTTCAGAATATCCTCCCCCAAAGCTCATGTTTAATATATCTACATTATGATTAGCCGCATAAATAATCGCATTCGCAATGTCATCATCTTCCAGAATACTAACTTCTGTATCATTATATTTTAAACTAAATCCAGACCTCAAAGGCATGAGTGAAGCTTTCTGACATACACCAGCAATTCCTGTTGTATTGTTGCTTGTAGCTCCTATAATACCAGTACAATGGGTGCCATGTCCGTTAAAGTCAATTGGATTATTGTCCGGATTTGTATAATCTTCTTCCGAATACAATTCAAAGCCAATTTCTTTATAAAGAGTGGTGTCAATATCTACAAAATCAAATCCTGGAACTAAATTTTCAGTTAAATCTTCATGAATAGGGTCAGCCCCTGAATCAATAATACCGATTATCACTGAAGAAGAGCCAGTTTGAGTATTCCAGGCAATTTCCGTCTTACAAACTTTATGAGCCCATTGTTCAGTATATAGGGAATCGTTTGGAATTATATTAAAATAATTTAACCCATTTAATGATGCAGACTTTATTCTATAACTACCAAATTGTCCCTGCTCTCTAATTTTATTTAATATCTCAACAGCCGTTTCCCGGCTGGAAAATTTTAATACGACATTTTGAGAAAATGTAAATTCTTTTCTATCTATCTTTAAATCGCTATTCAGTAATTGATTTTCAGAAAGATTATTCAATATCATTTGGCTTGTCAGCCATTGAAAAGCAGGATGCTTTTCTTTAATTTCAATATCTAAATTTTCAGATAAAGCATTTGCTAATCCTGAGTATTCCGTTTCCAGTTTATTTTTAATACTGGAGAAGCTTCTTTCAGATTCTATATTTTCATAAGAAATTATGATCTCATTGGGTACGAAAGAAGGCAATTGTGAAGTCTGTTGGCAAAAACCTATTTGGTAAAAAAAGAAAAAAACAAGTAGAGAATAAAGTCGGATCATTTCTATTCCTATTAAAGTTGTTATAGTTTAGTTAGCTGATTGTTAAAAATAATTCGTAAAGATATCATCTTTTCAAAATTTTCTTTGAGTATGATCTTCCTTTGAGTTGAAATTTCAGAATATATATTCCTTTTGGTAGATGACTAATGAATATTTTATTATCCACAATTTTTATTGGAAATGATCTGCCCTCAATATCCAATATTGTCAATTGATTAGGTGTAATTATCTGAGATTGAAATTCCACTTTAATATAATCTGTAGATGGATTTGGGAAGATAGTGATGGTAGGATAGGTCTCATTTTTTCCTAATGAAAGAATTTCCTTTTCAGCAAGTGTCCATAATTGCATTCCGTGAGCAATGGTTGAGGCCCAAAAGTGTATTTCATCATTAAAAAACACAAAATTTTGCGGATTTGATCCCTCTGGCCCTTCCTCAATATCAGCAATCATTCTTGTATTTTCGGGAGTACCGTCCGATTCCCACACTTCTTCACCATGAGCAGGAGTAAAAGCATTAAAATATAATTTATCATTCAATACCCTGTAACCTGAAGGGAAAGAACTTCCCTTAGGATTAATATCTTTAAAAAGTTTAGTCCCCTGTACGCTACCATCGGTTTCCCATAATTCAAAACCATCATTTTCATTAGATGAACTAAAAAACATTTTATTTTTGAAAGTAGAAAGAACCTGGTTTAGTGGTGAATAATAACTGTGAGTATTTTGTAAATGAAGTTTTTCTGGATCATCTAATTGTTCTGTGGTTTGCCATATTGTATATCCAGTTCCGGATTTAAATGAAGGAAAGATAATTTTTTGATTTACTAAATAAAGGTGTCTTATATATTGATCAATTGGTATTGGCAAGTTAACAAATTGACTTTCATTATTTTCTTCAAGTTTCCAAAGCTTGTGGTTTTCTTCACCATAATTATAAGAGGTGAAGAATAGTTTGTTATTTAATATGGTTAAATTTTCACACTCAGAAAACTCCATTAATTTTATAGAGCCTTCGCCACTACCGTCACTTTTCCATAATTCTTTCCCTTGTTCATTTCTTACAGTCCAGTAGATAAAGTTTGAGTCTGTGACAATTTTTGAAGGGCGGGCTGGGATAATTGAAGAAATAAACCCAAAGGAATGAATAACTTCAATTTGGTCATCTTGTAATTTCACAAGGTGATATTCATTTTCTTTATGAATAATAAAATAAAGCTCATCATTATAAGTAACAAAATGCTGTGGTCTGCTTGAGCTACTCCCAGGAGAAAAGTCCTCAACGACAGAGAATGTGTATCCATCAGTTTTACACAGTTCAAACCCTAATGTATCATATGAAGCAGAGAAGAATATATTTCCATTAAATTCATATAATTCACCAATATTTTCCAAAAGTTTTTCTGTGGTGGAGTGTTTAACTAATTCTAAGGAATCTTCATATTTATACAATGTATGTGCAGGGCTATCTTCAATTGAGCCTTCAAAAAGCAGCTTATTAGAAAAAATAATTTGGTTGGAAGACAAAATACCACTCTTTTCTTCATTGATATTTTTAACTCCCTCTAAACCAGTTATGGGATGATATTTAACCAACTCTGAGCCCCAATTGTGAATTTCAGAGTTAAAAAAAAGTTCTCCTCTGAAGGATAATAGCTCCTGGACACCGGTCAATTCTGGCACTTTGTAGGTGCCGAATGTAGTGAAATCTGAACGAATTACCTGGTTATCAGAACCCAATTTTGGTGAAATGATATAAACCTCATCCCCTAAAAGGGATAATTTAGTTAAATTGTAGTCACTAAAAAACCATGAGGTATTAGGATCAACTTGAAAGACATCTTTTATTTCAGTTATTTCTTTCGAAATTGTATTGATCGTATATAATGAATTTGTATTATTGGAATTTCCACTAGTAAAGACGAGATTATTTCCAGCCTTTTCTAAATTAGAAGGGGCAAAATAATTATCTGATTCAAAATCAAAAATCTTTGTTGTTAGGTTTCGCTCACTATTATATTCCCAAATAAAAAATCTGTGTAAATTCTTTTCAAAAAAAGAAAAATATAGTTTATCGTTTATTTCTATGACATCTGCAAAACTGATTAATCTACTTCCTGTATGGACTCCTTTAATTGGAACAATGCCTTCCTTAGTACCATCAATTTTTATAATCCCTACATTATTTGAACCATTAAATATATCATTACTCCTGATAACAAGATATAATTCATTGTTCATCTCTATATATTGAGTTGGGCTTCCTGTTCCATTAGGACCTGCACCATTACCATCTATTCCAGATAAAATTTCGAATGTACCTTCCGTTGTACCATCACTCCGCCAGATGGATGAATCATGGCTATTTGGGGTATCGAAGGTGAAGATAAAAGTATCTCTACTTTTCCCTGTAAATGTTGGAGAATTTCTAATTAATATTCCGTCTTTAACTAATTTTGGTTCTTGGTTTTCATCAGACAATAACCAAACTTCCAGAAAGGAATCTTTCTGTTTGAGGAAGAATAAATTATCACCCACTGAAGTAAGTCCTGATATAAAATCAAATTTGAAATTAGTGATTTGTTTAGTTCCTGTAGTCGTACCATCAGTAGACCAAATTTGTTTTCCTTTTTCCAACTCATCCACAATGAACCATAACTTTCCTTTGTGTAATACAGAATTTTTCGCATAAAGTGAATAATTAGATATCCCTCTAGTTCCAGGAACAATGTCTTTCAATAGGAATGTACTATCACTCTTACCATTGGAGACCCAGATTTCTCTCCCGAATTTTGGATGGTTAGCAATAAAGAAAAACAGATTATCCATTTTAATAAAAAATGCTGGATTAGCGCTTTTATCATTTGTAGAGTAATGGAAATCTGTAAGTCTTTGTTGTGAAAATGAAATAGATAAATATAAAAGGAAAAAGATTAAGGAAAGTATAAATTTCATTTGGAAAAAGAGTACGGATATTCAATAGGTTTCATTTAATGGTAAAAAAAATGCATTATTTTTAATTATTTTAAATATTTAGTTCTATTAACAAATTAAAAATTTTAATAACCCAAAACAAATTGGAAGGATATGCTACATATATTATTATTGTGTCTATATCATTTGGTAAATTTTCGTCAAAGTTTTTCTTTTTAATGGCAGGCTTGTTCTACGATTACTAGACAATAAATTTAATATGAAACTACTTTCCATTATCTCCCCAATTATTTTACTGACCTTTACCTTGTTGCCTATTGGTATCCAAGCCCAGAATCTTGAATTCGTCTATGATTTTAATCCAGGGTCAAATGGGATATATATTGAAAAAAATTATCTGAACAGTGATAATTATAGCTTTCCTGTTTTTTCCGATCATTCTGTTCTTTTTCATTTTGCTAATGGTACACAACCCACACCAAATTTAAGGTATTCATCTGGAAGCTACTGGGTACTTAATGGGTCTCCTTACCACAACCAAAGAATTGAGGCTCCGTTGTAACAAATCATAAATAATTATCTTTGAGGAGAAAAAGTAAAATGAATGATTTCAAGTATCGCCATTTCAGGGGCGAAATAATCCTACAAGCTGTTCGCGGGTACTGCAAATACGGAATTAGCTATCGAGATTTAGAAGAAATGATGCTTGAAAGAGGGGTAGAAGTCGATCATACTACCTTGTATCGATGGGTACAAAAGTATGCTCCAGAAATACAAAAACGACTACGATGGTATAATAAGCATAGTTTTGGAAACTCCTGGCGAGTAGATGAGACTTATGTGAAAGTAAAGTGGAAATATTTGGGCTCTGTTGCAGGAAAATATTAAGTTTATTCAACAGAATAATGGTTTTTAGACAAATGGATATTACAAAATATAGAATAGAAGCTATTGATAAAACCTATGAGTTTCAATATTTAAATGAACAATCTATTCAAGAATTATTTTCGAAAGATCATTGGGTAGAAGATAAGTCACTAAGCGAACAGGCTTTTGGAGCAAAAGTTTATAAAAATAATAAAAATCAAATAATCGCTATGCTTTTCAAAGATGAAGGAATTTTTTTATCATCAATTCCTGAGTTTCTAGAATTGAGGAAAAATATAAGATTTTTTGTAAATCATTATAAGAAAAATCAACCTAGAGAAAATCGAATATATTATGCCTTAATTATAAAAGGTAAAAATGTCGTTAGAAATTACATTCAAAACAAAAAACACAATTTTGTAAAGACCGATAAATTATCAAAAGATGAACTATTTCATGTCTTTATTTCAAAGGAAAAATTAATACTTTATGTAGATTATCATTATAGATCTGCATTTATGTTTTGGGATTTTGAGGGATTTTCACATTTTTTAAAGGAAATAATTTTGAATGATAGTTCCTTTCCAATACCAGCAGTGTGTGTGACTGAGATAACTCCTAATTATGTTAAGTTGTAGGTTGTTCGGGAATACTCCCAAATCGCTTCCTTTTTCTTAAAAGTAAAAACTATTTTCCAGAATGCCAGTGCGGATGTTGGGGTATTTCTTGCCGTAGATTATTTTGAGTATTCCCCCTTTTGTAGTAATTCGTTCAAGTTTGATGGTTTGCGGAATTTTATAAAAGTTGAACTAGGGTTTTAGTTAATTATCAATGGGGTAAAAAATTGTGAATTTCGTAATGGTTTTGGGTATGTGGGAAGGAGAAGCAAGAAGGACTTTTGTGTCACAAATGTTAATTTTCACTGCTAAAACCCAATGTCTCCAAACCCAATAATGTAATATCATTATCGGGGTGTATATATTAATTCAAAAGTATACCGGTAAAATTTTTTAAATATTAGTTAAACTATGCGTATATGCATTATATTAATACTAATATTCATAGATGCAAATAAGTATATTCCTTTCAAAATTATGTGTATTAGCTTTAATTTTATTGAATTTATGATGCCTTTGCTATATATTTATATAGTATCATAAAGACTTTTATAACTATGAGTTTTGCAGAAAGGCTAAAAAAAGCAAGAATAGATAAAGCTTTATCCCAGTCTGAGTTGGGAAAAGCAGTGGGTGTACATTATACCCAGATTGGTCGGTATGAAAATAAAGGCTCNCAACCATCGGCNGATNTACTTTCCAAAATTGCAGATGCACTGGATACTTCTACTGATTTTCTGATGTTTGGTTCAAGAGAAGAGCTTGCCGGAGGAATTGGGGATAAGGAATTGGTCAATCAATTCAAACGGATTACCAATCTGCCAGATGATAAAAAAATGATTGTAAAAGAGTTGCTGGATGCATTTCTGTTTAAAAATGAAGTGCAGCAAAAATTGGTTTCTTAAAATCTGGTCGTACCCACCAATAAATTAAATTTGTTTAAAGTAAAAAATTATATTCATCAATATGGGAGCTGTTCAATTATTAGTAGATAAAGCCACCTTACTGCCTGTTCATGTACAGGAGCAGTTATTGGATTATGCTGATTTCTTGCTGGAAAGACACGGTATTGTGCCTGCGGAAACAGAAGAAGAAGAATTGG
>NZ_KB903431.1 GCF_000379765.1 Flexithrix dorotheae DSM 6795 | reverse complement strand
AATGATGGAAGACACTTTGCCAACTGTAAGGTTCTTCCATATATTGACGTAAGGGTAATTCTCGCCATTGACATCCAGTCTTCAATCGATATAGTATCAATCCCACAATGCTAACCAGCTTATCTTCAGTTAGTTTAGGTCCCTTACTACCTTGCGTTAAATAGGGTAATATCTTGTTTTTTATTATATCTTTGGATAAAATGCTCATTATTGATGCTCAACTTAAGATTGTCAGAATTTCCTAAGTTACTCAGTTTGAGCATTTTTTACTTTAGACAACTTCTGGGTAAAAGTTCTTTAGATTAGAGGCAAAGGAAATAAAAAAATTATGATTGAATTGTGGAGAAAAATAGCCAATCTCGGCATAGATGAAAAAATGCCTCCAAGCGAAGCCAAAGCTATTGGTTTGGTGAACAGGTTGAGTTTTATAGCTGTATGGGTATTTATTTTCTCTTCTTTGCTTGACTTTATAACCGGTCAGTTCAATATGCTGGTTTTAGAGTTATTTAATATTTGTATATTTCTTTTAATCCTTTTTTTGAATTACAAAAAATATTTCTTTTTTTCCAAGCATTTTCTGATGTGGTTTGGGTTGGCAGTAATCACCTTTATTAATATTGCTTTTGATTATAGCGCATTTCCTCAGGCAAATTATATTATCCTTATCGTACTTCCGATATTAATTTTTAATTCAAATAAATTAATTTATTTCTATTACACTCTGGCTCTTGCAAGTTTTATTTTCACCTTTTTTTATCAAACTTTTAATCCTCCTCTTTTTGAGTTTGATGAAATGGTAGTGAAATCGTCTTCATTCCTTTCAGTGATCCTTGTCTTTTTCATTATTTGTTTTTCCACAATCAAATTATTTAAAAATTTAAACAGAAAATTTGAACAAGTACTTATTTCCCAGAATAACTTATTAACCTCTCAAAAGGAAGAAATTTATGGGCAGGCTGAAGATTTAAATAAGAAGAATAAGGTTTTAAATGAATTAAATGAAGAGCTTAGTAAGGCTTTAGAAAAATTGAAGAATATGCAAAACCAATTGGTTAATGCGGAAAAAATGGCCTCTTTGGGCCAATTAACTGCTGGTATTGCCCATGAGATCAACAACCCGATAAATTTTGTTTCCGGAAATATCAGTCCCCTGGTAAGAGATTTTAAGGATATTAAGGCTTTGTTTATTGAAATGCAGAATTTTTCTCAAAAGCTTGAAACGCATCAAAAAATGGAATTTGATAAAATCATTCAAAGTGCGGATCTAACTTTTGTGGAGGAAGAAATTGAAGCTCTGATAAATGGTATAGAAGAAGGAGCTAACAGGACAAAAGAAATTGTGGCAGGCTTAAGAAATTTTTCCAGAATAGATGAAGTAAAAAAGAAAAAGGTAAATATACACGAAGGGATTAACTCTACTCTTACCCTGTTAAATAACAAAATAAAAAACAGGATAACGATTCATAAAGATTTTGGGGAACTGCCACTAGTTTCCTGTTTTCCAAGTAAATTAAATCAGGTTTTTATGAACCTTTTAAACAATGCCATTCAGGCCATTACCGATAATGGTGATATTTATATAACTACCCAATTAGATGATGAAAGAGTACTTATTTCAATTAGAGATACTGGATTAGGTATCTCATCCAAATTACAATCCAAAATTTTTGATCCTTTTTTTACAACAAAAGAAATTGGAAAGGGAACAGGTTTGGGGCTGTCAATTTCCTATGGCATAATTAAAGACCATGGTGGAGAAATTAAAGTTTTTTCTGAATTGGGAAAGGGTGCTGAATTTTTGATTTCCCTACCCATAGAGCAAGAAAACTGAATTATATTAATGTTTTTTTGAGAAAAAAAATAGTATAAGTGAAATCCCTCTGTAATAAATTCAAGTATTTGGGGTTAGATTTTACAAAATCTGGAAAGCCAAAACGCCTTTTTTTTTTACCAATTCAATTTTTTTTAACCTGGAATATCAAAAACCAAAATTTAAACAATTGTAAACATGGTTTAACGTTGCTTAAACTCATGTAACAATTTGCATTAAAAGAGAAACAAATCGTTTAGAAAATAATTCAATTAAAATATCAAAAATATGAAAGCTCCTGTTACAAAATTATTTTTCTTCTTTGTCGCTACCCTTTTCAGCCTTAATGTAAATGCTTTAACTACAGAACCTGAATTAGTTGAGGGTGAAACCATTATCCTGGACTCAGTAAAAGTAAAAGCATGGTTAGAAACTCAGGGAATTCACATGGAATACTCTGTCAGTGAAAATGGAAAAAAGGAAATATTTCTTATTGACGATGAAGATCCCTCAATTCTATTCCAATCTATCACAAAAGCCCAAAAATATGGAATGGTTATGTTTATGAAGGGAAATGCATTAGTGATCCGTGAAAAAAAAGGTGATACCTATTATAAAATAATAAATGGGAACCTTTATATAGGACATAAAAAAGATGGTAACCCTATGCCAATTTATACCTATAAACAGGTATAAGTTGTAAAAAAAAATTAACAATAAAAAAAGGAGGATTTGTTGAAAATCCTCCTTTTTTTATTACCCGCATTTTGAATAGTTACAACTTTTACATTTCAGGCATCCTTCTTCATAAATTAACCCATCAGGATCTTCACAAGATGGACATTTTCGATCAACAGCACTAGTGCCATCAGGAATAAATGTTTTGAGCGCACGGGCAACCCCATTTTTCCAGGTATTGATAAAGTCACTATCCAGATGTAAATTGGAAACGAGATCGACTACATATGGTAAGGGCATACCATGTCTTAATACCCCTGAAATAAGTTTTGCATAATTCCAAAATTCTTTATTAAATGACCTCGACAACCCTTCTATAGTCACCCTATATCCTTGTTTATCGATATACCGGAAATCATACCTGCTTTTGCCTTCTTCATCCTTATCTTTAAGAATACAACCTTTAGTTACATATGAGGGTAAAGCAAATGCGTCTTCAGCTCTACCTGTAAATATTTCATATGGTCGGCTATTTAGAACTCCTACTACTGCAATCCATTTCTCATCATTGTTAGAAAACCGGATAATCTTAGCCTCTAACTTATCTGGCCTGGCAGGCGCCTGGGTTTCACTTACCTCTTCAATTTCCTTTTCCTTTGAATCATTAGAAACTAATACTCCACTTCGTGACCCATCCCGATAAACGGTTATTCCCTTTAATCCTTTCTTCCAGGATTCCATGTAAATTTCGCCCACTTTTTCAATGGAAACATCATGAGGAAGGTTAATGGTTGAGCTGATGGAATGGGTTACATACTTTTGTACAATTGACTGAACCTGAACCCTTTTTAACCAATCTATTTCATTGGCGGTAGAACCAAAATATGGGCTTTTTGAAATATCAGTTTCTCCTGTAATCTCCATCCATTTTTTTACTTTTGGATGATACACATCAAATTCTTCCCAGGCATCTCCTAAATCGTCCACAAAAGTTACCTTAGCATTTTCATTCTCTTTATTTACCTTTCTTCTCCTTTTATAAGATAACATGAAAACAGGTTCAATACCAGAAGAGGTTTGAGCCAACATACTCAGGGTCCCGGTTGGGGCTACGGTACTAATGGAAATATTTCTTCTTCCATGTTGCATCATTCTTTCAAATAGTTCCGGAAATTCCTTTTCCATCATAAGTACAAAGTCTGATTTTAATTCAGTTTCCGGATCAAAACCGTGGAAAGGTCCCCTTTCAATAGCCATATCAACGGAGCTGTCAAATTCCGCTTTGCATTTTTCCTGCATTATTTTTTCAATCACTTCTAATGCTTTGTCAGAATCGATTTTAAGGTTTAATGCAGCCATGGCATCCGCAAGTGCGGTAAAGCCTAACCCTGTCCTTCTTCCTCGTTTTCCTGTTTCGTATAACAATTTCCAGGTGGATAATTCGATTTGCTTTATTTCATTAGGTTCGGGATCTCTTTCAATTTTAGCTAAGATCTTCTCAATAGCTTCTAATTCAAGATCGACCAAATCATCCATTAATCGTTGAGATTCATAAGTAATTTCATAGAACTTTTTAAAATCAAAAGTAGCATTCTCAGTGAATGGATTTTTTACCAGACTGAATAAATTAATTGCAATTAATCTACAACTATCTCCACCCTGCATAGCAATTTCAGAACAAGGGTTGGTTGACACATTTTCAAAGCCTGGATATACTGAAGAAGTAGAATATTTATGTTGTTTATCCCAAAAAATAAGTCCTGGTTCAGCGGTATTATGAGCAGATTTCACGATTGAATCCCATAATTTTACCGCATCAACCTCTAATTTAACCTCAGGGTTTTCACTTTCAATTGGCCATTTTAAGGTAAAATTTTCTTTTTTATCAACGGCCTCCATAAACTCATCGGAAAGCTTTACCGATATATTTGCTCCGGTTACTTTGGATAAATCCTGCTTAATGGTAATAAAATCTTCCACATCCGGATGAGCCACATCAATAGTAATCATTAATGCTCCTCTCCTGCCATTTTGTGCTACTTCCCGTGTGGTATTCGAAAATCTTTCCATAAAGGAAACTGCTCCAGTGGTTGTACCCGCAGAATTGTCCACACTTTTACCTTTTGGCCTTAACTTGGAAATGTCGATTCCAACCCCGCACCTTCTCTTAAATAGTTGAGTCAGTTGTTGATCAGTGTAACAAATTCCCCCATAAGAATCATAGGGTGAAGGAAGCACCACACAGTTTGATAAAGAAGCCAGTATTTCATTATTTCCCAAGGCTGCCATTACACTTCCCTGGGGAATTACATATTTGAAATTTTTGAAAAGCTTAAATATTTTTTCATAAGAAAGATGGGTTCTTTCCTTTCCATAGGCCGAAAGCTTTTCCTTTTGCTTTATTTCAATTTTTTCATAATTTTTTTCAATTCTGGCAAACTCAGCAGCCATCCTTTTATGCATATCCTCAGGAGATTTTTCCAGGTATTCACCCTTCTCATTTTTTACTGCATACTTATTCATCCAGGTAGTTGCAGCTAATTCATCTCCATTAAAATAGGCTAAAGATTCTCCAAGCACTTCCTGAAAAGAATAGCTGGTTTGTTTGTTCGAAAATATAGTTGGCGTATTCACAATCTAATAATATTATGGGTAAAAAATTGAGTTTATCTGAAATGCTATCAACTTAAATATAATCATTTCTTTTCCAAAATAATTGAGGAAATTATTATTCATCAAAAACAGCGATTTCTTTTGGGATAGGGCAAAAATGAAAGATTTTTTCGAATTAAACATGACAGAAATCAAGTAATTTTTCAGCATTTGAAACAGGGATTTCTAAAGTACAGATTCTCAAATCCTTAAATTTTAAAAAAAATATAGACCACTCATCAATATTTTATTTGACACAATACGATTCTTGTCGTAATTAGGGTTGGTTTTAACTTAGAATCATTTACAATGCTAAAAAATCTGCTTCTCATCGCACTAAGGAATATTACCAAACAAAGTTCCTACAGTCTAATAAATATTGTTGGATTAACAATTGGAATTACATGTAGTATATTTCTTTTACTCTATATTCTAGATGAATTAAGTTTTGACAAATACCATAAAAATGCGGATAAAATTTATCGGGTAGTTTCCCATATTCAGGAACCAGATAAATCATTTAGTTGGGGTGTTACTCAGGCACCTGCCGGTCCTGCTTTAAAAGAAGAGTACCCGGCTGTGGAAAATTATGTTCGTTTTTTTCCTATGAACAGGGTACTTCTAAAATTGGGAGAAAAACAATTTTATGAGGAGGATGTATATGCAGCCGACTCTACAGTTTTTGATATATTTAGTTACAATATTTTAGAAGGAGATCCCCAAACTGCACTTGATGCACCCTTCTCTTTAGTGCTCACTAAAGATTTAGCCATAAAGTATTTTGGAAATGAAAGTGCAGTAGGAAAAATAATACAGGATGAAAATGACGAATCATATAAGATAACCGCTGTCCTTGAAAATGTTCCTAAGAATTCTCACTTCACTTTTAATGCCTTAACCTCGGTTACTCAAGAAATGAGACAAAACCAGAATTGGGGAGGTTTTTATGTCACCACTTATGTGATGGTTCCCGATCTACAAAAAGTGAATAGTCTGAAAGCGATTCTTCCGGAAATGTATTCAAAATATATGGAGAATATTTTTGGCAGGATGGGTATTGCTATTCAATACGATTTACAACCTCTCCCAAGTATTCACCTTCATTCTAAAATGGAAGGGGAAAGTGGAGGGGATATGGCCTATATATATACTTTTTCTGCTGTAGCTATATTCATGCTTTTAATCGCAAGTATAAATTATATGAATCTGGCCACAGCCCGTTCCTCAAGCAGGGCAAAAGAAGTTGGTATGAGAAAAGTTTTGGGATCCAATAAAATTCAATTGGTTAGTCAGTTTCTTTCCGAATCCATAATTCTAACTGTAATTTCCCTGATTTTAAGTATGGTGACGATAGCTGTGTTGCTTCCATTTTTTAATTATGTTTCAGGGAAGGAAATTCCATTTTCTTATTTATTTCAAACAGAAATTGTGATTGCCTTGATTGGAATTATAGTTTTTATAGGAATTTTAGGGGGGGGGTATCCAGCTTTGGTTTTATCAAACTTCAAGCCTGTGCTTGTTTTAAAAGGGAAATTGACAACGGGATCCAGTAATGCCCTTTTCAGGAAAATTCTGGTAGTGCTGCAGTTTAGTATTTCTCTGGTAATGGTGATCTGTACCTGGATCGTTTTCGATCAGTTAAATTTTATGCAAAATAAAGATTTGGGTTATGATAAAGCACATGTTTTAACTGTGGGGTTTCCTGATGGTGGCGGTCGGCAATTTCCTACAATTAGAAATACCCTTTTAAGTAATCCCAAAATATTGAATGTGGCTACCGCTTCTTCCAGAACTAGTAATATCAGTAGCAGAAATATTTTTAATGTGGAGACAGAAAATGGGATGCAGGAAAAAGGGTTTAAGCCCTTAGGGATTGATCACAATTATGTTTCCACTATGGGTATGAAAATTACACAAGGAAGAGATTTTTCAGTGGATATTCCAGCTGATACGCTTAATGGAGTTTTAATAAATGAAGAAACTGCCAGGAAAATGAACTGGGAGGAACCGCTGGGTAAAAAAGTTCAAATAGGTAGGCCAAATGAAGGTGAGGAACCCAATTATGCGGAAGTTATAGGAGTTTTAAGAGATTTCCATCAACAATCTCTTTACAGTAAAATTGAACCTTTAATTATATTGTACAGGCCAAATAATCGGATTCTTCATGTGAAAATACAGGGGGAGGAAATTCCTTCTTCCCTTGCTTTTATCGAAGAAGAATGGAAAAAGACTTTCTCCGGAACCCCTTTTGAATACAATTTTCTTGATCAGGATTTTCAATCGGCTTACGAGGCTGATCAAATTCGCGGACAAATATTTACGGTATTTTCAGCACTTACTATTTTTATTGCTTGTTTGGGATTGCTAGGACTGGTTTCCTTTACCACCCAACAAAGAACCAAAGAAATTGGTATCAGAAAAGTTATTGGAGCGGGAATTTCGCAAATAGTTTTTTTAATTTCAATGGATTTTATCCTCCTGGTAATAATTGCTACTTTAATTTCATTCCCTATTGCTTATTATTTCATGAATGATTGGCTTAATATTTTTGCCTATAAAACAGAATTGAAAGTAGCTACTTTTCTGTTTTCTGCCTTACTGGTTTTCCTTATTACAATATTAACTGTAGGTATAAAAACTTTCCAGGCAGCAATTGTGAATCCTGTCAGGTCATTAAGGTCTGAATAAAAAAAGCGAAGGTTTAGGAGAAAACCTTCGCTTTTCTTTTCCGTTTTAGGTATTTCTAAATTGTTATACTGTAACAATCCCATTTTCAATATTAAAAATTGTTTTCTTCATATTTTCAAATGAATTATAGCCTAATGCCACAGCATATAAGGTATCTTCATATTTATAAATAACAGTAGGAAATCCGGTTACCCCTACCTGCTTAGCCCATACGAAATCTTCGTAAGTTTCTTTTCTAATTTCTTCAGTGGAGAAACCTTTCAAAAATTCATCAGATGAAATTCCGTGTTTTTCAGCTATTGAAACATAATTTCCCGGAATATTAGTATCCATATTCTCCGCATAAAAAGCGGATTGGACATCCTTATAAAATGAAAAGGCGGATTCTGGTTTTAAATTTCGGACTACTACAACAGCTCTGCAGGGCTTTTCTGTATCATAAATAAAAGAAGTATCCTCCGCAAGCAGATCATACTTAAAAGGCTGACCACTTCTTTTATTTACTTCTTCCCAGTGATGTCTGATCATTTTTTTAGTTTCACCATCCATTGGTTCCTGAGTGTGTGGACGAAGCCCCCCCATTACAATTCTAAACTTGGCTCTATTTTGATATTCACCAACTAGTTTATCAAGTTCATTGGCAATACCATAGCACCAGGAACACATAGGATCTCCTACGTAAATAATTTCGTTTTTATTCTTCAACATATTCGCTCAATTTCTGATTTTCTGGTGAACAAAACATAACATACATGGGTTCAATTTTCACTAAATTCTATTTTTGGACTTAATTTTTTTACAAAATAAACATAACCTTATATTAATCTACTTGTCCTTCCAAAGTTGATATTAACATTTGTTTTCTTAATATGATCCTATTTTTTAATGCTTTCCCAAATAATCTGATCTCCAATTAGGTTTAAATACTAGCCTGATTTTTTTTATTAACAAATTCAGCGTTAAAAAAAATACAAAAGACTCATTTGTAAGGTTTTTCCAATTAATCAACTTATTTCAAATACCAGTTTAAAACCCGGTCCAGCTGTTGTTGTTTTTTTTGCTAAACTGAAAAAGTTATATTTTTTATTAAAAAAATCATATAATTTATTTTCTTAATATTCCTAAATAAAAAGTTGAGATTTAAATTAAAAATTACCTTACATAATGTAACCCCGGATGATATTGGTTAGGCCTATTATTAGTTCGTTCCCTTTGGATAAAGCTTGAACCAGACGTCCTTATGAATACTCTAAAAAGAATTAAAAGTGCCTTCTTCCTGAAATACTTTTTATTCAATGTTTGGATATTTATTTGTATTTCCCATTTTTCATACTCCTCCGATCCTAACTTAGATTCCCTCAAACTCAAATGGGAAGGTTTAAAAAACCCATCCAATGCCATCAAAAACCTGTTCCTGGAAACTGAAAAGATGCCTTCTGACATGAAAAAAGCCTCTATGAATTTTTTGTCAGAATTAACCGATCGCTATGAAGAATTAACAGATCATCAAAAATTACTATTAGCCCGGGAGGCTGTATTTACGGGGAAAGTGTTATCAAAAAAACATAATCCGGCACGGTTTAATGTGGTGCATGAGAAGTTCAAAGATCAAATAGAATATGTGAGAAATGTACAAGGTTTTAGAGAAGGTTATGGACTGTTCATCAATACCGCATCAAAAGGAAAAGGGGGACAAAGAGCCTTTTTAATAAACCTGAGGAATGGGATGATTCTGGAAGTCTATTGCTCTTCCGCCTGGAGGGGAATTGGGTATAATGAAGATTCCGACCAGACTCCATTGGGTTTTTTCAGGTTAAGTTCCACCCAGTTTAATTATAGAGAAAACAGAACGATACTTGGAGATATTCCGGATATATTTAAAAAATTGAAATATCAAAGTTGGATGGGGATTTCCAAGTGGTTACACAGGGTTTCCACCAAAAAGGAAAAAGCCTATATCAATAGTAATCAATTTGCACTGAAGGGTCAAAATTATGGTGATGAAGAAATTCCCCTTACTGCAGTTAGAGATTTTTATAAAGGAGATACCACTCAAAGGTTTATAGATAATAGCAATTCGGCTATAAGGCATTTATATGTGCACGGAACCAATAGAAATGACCAATTGGGCCACAATTTATCAGGCGGGTGCATTAGAATTTCCAACATATTTAGCTATGTTCTTCAAAATATTTATAAAGATCAAAAGGAAATCCCTGTATTTATAGATTACATTAAATTCAGAGAAGGAGCTGATGAAATATTCCATAATATTGAGGATCTTATGAATGATTTGGAATCCCATGAAACCATGGAGGAATCTTATGGAGCAATGGCGCAAACAAAGTTTAGTCGATATAATAATATAAAGGAAAAAGTTGAAGATCAGATCATTGATAAAATAGTACACAGTTTTAAAAATGGAGCCCAAAACTCTATTAAAATCCAAATGTCTTCTGTCCTGCCATTACCAGAATCGGCCATGCGGGATTGGCTATTATTCAAAGATTCTGTCAGTAAGTTTGCCACAAAAAAATATTGGTATAATTTCGATTTGGACGGTCATCACCGGACTTCCAAAAACTCTGTCGATCCAATTGTAAGGCAAAGTGTGAATTCTGAATTAGCTGCTAAACTCATCAAACACAGACTTGATTTTACAAAAAAATATATAGAGGAAAGAGTTAAAACTGAATTGGAAAAATTTGAAATTGATTATAAAGAGGTAAAGGAAAAGTTAATTTTTGAAGTTAAACCAGTAGAATTTGTAGGTAACTATGGAAATAAAGCCGACATTGGATTTGATATTTGTGATAGCAGAAGGGCTGTCCTACAGAATATGGAGTTTTTAGATTCCCTGGCCAAGGTTGCACCTGATTTGTTTATTGAAAATGAAGAATTAGGTTGGATAAATTCATATATAGATAATCCCGTACAAATATTTACCAGAAGTGTTGGAGGAAAAACTTTTGAAGACATTGTTACCTATAATGATGCTTTACTGGCTCAGGCTTATATTTATGCGATAGGGGAAATTGCCTTAAAGAAACATGCTCTATATGAAGGAAAAATTCTTGATATTGATGATCCCGAATTCTATCATCTTTACAAAAAAGATGAAATAGAATATCACAATAAATTAGATTATTTTGGCAGAAAACAACTCTTTAAATACACCAGAGGAGTGGACACAAAATTGAATGCGAGGGCATTAAATGGGGAACTTAAGCAGAATAATCAACGAATTTTAGGCATAATTAAAGTTTCAGAAGAATTTTTCAGTCGGAGAAAATCAGAAAGTAATATATTGGTGATCAAACATTTATTGGCTGAAGAAAATCCGGTGCTTTTGTCTTCCTGGTAATTTATTTTGCTGTTTTGGTGAAAATTTTCATTTCTTCTGAACTGGTAAGTTTTATTTCATTGGAAATCCGGTTTGGAGTAGGGAATTGGAGCAGAAATATAATAACAAGACAACCAAATAAGATAAGGGGAATAAATTCTCCGGTTTGGATAAAAACAAAAATATTGAAAAAATTGGTTAGCTCAATTATCCCTGAGTTCAATATACTTGCCGTTTTGTACTTTCCTATTTTAGCATCTAAATTACCTTGTCTGGAAGCCTCCCCACAAAACCTTTCTTTAATAAAATGGGAGGAAAATAACCCAAGGATTGAAACCACAATAGCCAGGTATTTTAAGTAATCCAAGTCTTCTCCGACTAACGGACTTTTCTGAGTAAAATAAAAAAAGGCGATTACCGAAAAGGAAATCTGGGTAAATAATAAGGCATAGTAAACAATCTTTAATCTAATATAGTGTTCCCTGGGCGACAATGAATACTCCATTAAATACGATTAAGCGTTTCAGTTTTTAAATTTAATAATGGATTATTCAAAATAAAAATCCATTATTAAAGATAATTAGTGCTTTGAATTTTTTATTTATGGTACAATGTGGCTATTTTTTATTAAAATTCCTAGAAAAAAGCCTTACTCTAAAAAAAGAATAAGGCTTTTTTCTAAATGAATGAAAAATTTATTCCACTTCAACCTCTACTTCGGTTAATTCCGACCAAACTTCATCATTATCCATTACCTGCAGACCGACTTTATATTTTCCCGAATTTTGGAAAATATAATCAATTTGTTGTGAAGTGGTAGTGACTTTGTATTCCCCAATAGTATACCTGTATTGAACTAGCGCACCTCCATATTTGCTGTCTGGATCGTGACTGGTATGGGCATCGAGCAGGTATTGATTTTGATTGGTTTTTCCAATGTATTTTACTTCCAGACTACTAACTGGTTGAATATTGTCGAAGAAATGAAGATTTAGGGTAATGATATCTGATTTTTCCCCATAAATATCAGTTGCAGAAAATGTAATGATGTAATCCCCTAATCCAAAAGGCACAAACATCAACTCTAATTCATCCTGGCTAATATCCAAAACTCCTTCCTCAGTACTTATGGCATTCTTTTGAATGATTTGTCCCTCTCCTGTTTCAAATTTATAAGATAATTCCTGGAGGTTTTCATCGATATATTTAACCGAAAACTCAAAACTATCTTCCCCGGATTTATTATTCAACTTGAAAGTATCGGTTAAACTTACAATATAATTCCCTTCCTCATCCTGAAATTGACCATTTGCAAATTTAAAAGTAAGGTTTGGTGGAACATTTCCCTCCAAAAACTGCCATCTGTTATCACAGGAAGATAACAGGGCAATAATAAAAATTAAAATTAAATATATTTTCATGATTTATTGCTTTAGGGCTTTTATAACTTTTTGATAATCAGGTAAATTAATTTTAATCAGGTAAAGACCAGATGGATACTTTTCGGTCTCCAAATTAAAATCCTGTTCTCCTCTCAGAATTTCCAGTTTCCTATTTTCTATGATTTTCCCTTCGGTATTAATTACCGCAATTTCTGCATTTGCATACCTTTCGGATTTTAAGAAAAGTCTTATGAAATTATTGAATGGTTGCGGATAACTGGAAATAGAAATACCTTCAATTTTTTCTGATGGTATTAATTCCTCATCCAATCCTGTCACAAAATCCTCTTGATCTAAATCAACCTTGATGAGGGTAGTCAGGGAGTCCTTGCAGCCCAACATGGTATTTTCCATATAGACCACTACATTAAATTCCCCACCTTCATGAAAATAATAACCCGGACTTCTTTGAGTGGATGTTTCAGTTGTTTTAAAATCCCACAAGTAGGTAGTATTTGCAGTGCTGTCCAAAGAAAACTGCACAAACTCATGCTGATTAATTGCATTGGAGCTTACTATAATTTCTTCAGGAAAAGCAAACACATTTACTGTAATTGAGGACTGATCTGAACCACAGTCCAATGAATTTTTAGCCTCACAGGTAATGACAGCTGTCTTGGAAGCCATAAATTCAAAACTTGCACCAGTTCCCACAGAATCAGAATTTTCATTGTACCAAACATACCTTAAGGATTCATCCAGATTGGTTACGGAAATTTTGACCATATCACCTTCGCAGAATTCTGGTTTGTTTACCGAAAGCTCTGGTGATTCGAGATTAATATTAATCACCCTGATACTAACTTTTACCCTATATTCACAGCCATTTTCTTTTATGAAGTACTCTGCTGAAACGGACTCTCCTTCAACTTTTTCAGGATAAAATTTTCCCAACTCCACTCCATCGCCACTCCATTCTCCACCAGGTTTCTTTTCCAAAGTAGTCAGATCAATAAATTCCTCGTTTGAACAAATAACCAGCTCGGTTTGTGTAAGTAAATCTTCAGAAGCATTTAATGGATAAATCACTTCAATAATTCGGGTTCCTGTAAACGAACACCCGTCTGTGGAAGCATATTTAAAAGTAATTTCATGTTTTCCAAACCCAGCTGTTTTTGGATTAAACAGAGATCCATCTTCTACTCCTGGCCCGGAAAATATTCCACCCTCAATATTTAAATCCTGGAAAAGATCATAACCAGGTGCATCAAAACATAATTGGATATCATCCCCAATTCCAATGTCTCCGGATTCCAATATTTTTACTTCTACTTCCGCGGCATCACTTGTGCATTCAATTTCCCCTTCCCCATAAAAAGATTGGGCAACCACATAAAATTTGGTATTGGTTGATAATTCATCAGTTGTGTAAGAATTACCAGTAGAAACTGGTTCATTATCCTCAGGAGCTTTATACCAGTTATAAGTTAAGTTTTCATCAGGGTTTTTAATAGAAAGCTTAACCTGACCTGGACCACAGGAAACCCCATCTGCAATTTCTGGAATGCCTGGTTTTTCAAGAATAGTAACCTCAACGGGAACTCTTTCTCCAACACAATCATTGTTATTCGATGCTTCAACCCAAACTACCCTGGTGGCATCAATTCCCTCAAGCAAAAATGAGGTACCCTGCCCTATTGATTTTTCTTTAGGATCTTTTTCATTCTGGTACCATAAATATTGAAGCCCATCCACCGGATTTTTCACCTCAAGTTTATAACTGCTCAGCGGACCACAATTCACAAAACCATCCACAAGAGGAGTTTGTACTTCGTCAAGAATGGTAATTGTAACTTTGGTGGGCTCACTTTCGCAAGCTCCATCAATAATTCTGGTAACCCAATAACTGGTAGTTTCCTTAATTTCAGGCTCATAAAAGTCTCCTTCGTGAATATGGTCTGTGTTTTCTCTGGGATAAAACCTGAAAACAGGCTTGGATTCTTCTTGTGAAACTAACGGCATTAATAAGATTTTTCCCGGTCCGCAAATCGATTGATCCTCAATTTGTGGAGCGTCTGGTTTATCAGTAATTATAACCTCTACTTCCTCCACTTCACTTTCACAGGATTCGTCCAAAATACCAACCACATAATATTTAGAAGTAGATTCAACATCTACCAGAATATTTGGAGAGGGGTCTCCAATTGGCTCATTTTCACCCTCCTTATTATAGGTCTTATACCAATAATAGGATACTTCCTTTTCGGGATTCTTTACGGAAAGTTCCACCTTTCCTGCTACACAAATGGATACATTGTCCACTTCTGGTTTAGCAGGAATAGGGTTTACATTAAAATCTGCTTCTGCTAAACCGCTCACACAATTGGTCTCAGGATCCACAGCCTCTACATAAATTACATTTTGATCAGTTGTGGAAAAAGTATGGGTATATTCAGACCCGGAAACCTCTTTTATTGGGTTTTGTTTTTCAGCATCCCAGTACCAGTTATAGGTATAACCTTCTATGCTTGGTGCTGAAGTATTCTCAATAAATCCTACATTAAAAGTAATTGATTCTCCTTCACAGATACTTTCTTTGGATAATAATATTTCAGGGGTTAATGGAGGAAAATTAATTATTCCAAAAACTTCAGCAGGATCACTTACACATTTTCCATTTAAATTTGCAGTGACAAAATATTTAGTGGTAGTTGTCAGGGAAACCTTAAACTCCGTACCTGTATGTACACTTGTTTCTCCGACTTCACCTTCATACCAGTTATAAGTAAACCCATCACTTAATTCTGATATTTTCAGAAGAACTTCCCCTGGTCCGCACCTTTCATCTCCCTGTACAATAGGTTTTTCCGGTTTTCCCGTAACATTTACCTGAATTTCCTCTACACTACTTTTACATCCAGCTCTTGATTTTACTAAGACATAATATTTACCAGAAGTTTCAACTTTAATTGCCAATTCTGGTTTTGTAGATGGTTCCGTAATAGGATCATTTTCACCTTTAGGATCATAATTTGCATACCAATAATAAAGAACATCATCCTGTGGGTTATTCACTTTGAGCAAAACCTCTCCAGGTTCACAAATAGAAACATCATCTACTTCAGGTTTATTTGGGATGGGATTGACAGAAAACCCTGCCTTTCCAAGTCCACTAACACACTTAGTTTCAGGATCAATAACCTCTACATAAATTACATTTTGATCAGTTGTGGAAAAAGTATGGGTATATTCAGGGCCAGAGGCCTCTTTTATTGGGTTTTGTTTTTCAGCATCCCAGTACCAATTATACACAAACTCGATCTCAGCTGGTGCAGCCGGTCCTTCGAAATAACCCGCATTAAAAGTTATGGATTCCCCAACACAAATACTTTCTGGAAAAAGGCTAATTTCAGGTGTGGGGGGCGGATAATTTACAATGCCAGAAACCTCAGCTGGTTCACTTTCACAGCCTCCTTTGGATACGGCAATAACATAAAAACTGGTATACTCCTTGATTTCCGTTTTATATTCCACTCCCGAAAAATCCGTATATTTACCAACTTCATTGTCATTTTCATAATACCATTCGTAAACTAAACCTTCCAGAGGTTCAAGCACTTTCATAACAACTTCACCCGGACCACATCGTTCATCACCCTGAACTTTTGGCTTTTCAGGAATACCTTCAATAATAATTGTCCTTGTATCCCTTTCTATACAATCTGTAGTTTCACCATAATAACCAACAACCAAATCAATTTCATATGTTCCTGCGGTTACATTGGTAAGGTTAAGACTTGAACCATTAATATAATTGGACAATTCTTTGCTTTCCCAATACCATTCATATGGTGTATTTGGCCCTATTGGGTCACCATCTATTTCTGGTACTGCTACCCCCTCTTGGGTAAATAAATCCACTACCAATTTAGAGTCTGGAGGATTTTTACATACAATAATATTACCTCCGGCAAAAACATTCACTCCCCCAATCTCAATTCCCCGCGTATCATAGCAGCTACCATATTCATACTTCAGTGTATAGAAACCATATGGGATTTGAGAAACATCAAGTTCTCCTGTTGTTTGGTTTATATACTTGTCGTATTGACTATCATCCTTTCTGTTTTCGTTTAAAAAACTCCATTTCCCTTTGCCATCCAATTTGGGATAAACATCCTCTGTATAAAGTTTTTGATTTTTTTTTGTCCTACAAACTCCAAGAAATCCTCCAGCTGAAATTTGGGGGATTTCAAAGGTTAAACTTACAGTTTGTTGCCCTGCATAAATAATTGTTATCAGGTGATTTCCCTCACCTGCAAGAGATGGATAAAATATATGACCACTTAGGCCATTGGTTTCCGTTTTGTAAGTAATTGTTTTCTCACTACCGTAAGCAACATGATTTAAAAGGTTAATTGAATTGAAATTGTCGCAGACAATCACTCTTGCTTCTGTCTTTCCATCTATATCCTGCCCGTTAATTTCACCTATTAATGTAAATCGTTCCTGAGCAGAAAGATTAAAAATTAAACCAAGGAAGAGCAGGCCAGAGAGGCTAAAAATCTTTGGGTTTATTATTTTCATTTAGTTTCAGTTAATTTTAGTTTTCGGGTTGTTAAATCTTTATTGGAGCGTTATATGCGATCATTCTTTAAAAGTGTATTTTAGCCCTACCCCAACGAAAAATCGTTCTGTACCAAATCCATCTTTAAAATAAAATCGTTGGTTCGCAAACGCTAGTGCCGCTATTCTCTTTCCAAGAAATACGTCAGCCTCTCCTCCACCAAAAACACCATAATTCCAACCGTTAAAGCTGCTGAAATCATGGTCGAGTTGTTCTTGCAGGTCAGGTTTAATTTCGTCATAAACACCTGAGGCACCTGCCGTGAGGTTTACATAAAGTACTCTCCACAACCTGAAAACCTGAATATTAAAGGAGGCATCAAGATAAATTGCAGAATAATCAACATCCTTAATGTTACCAAATTCATACATTCCACCTACCTTCAAATAAGTTTTCATACCCAGATAAGAACTTCCATAAAAGGAAACAAACTGAGTCTGGTCAGCTATTCCACCTCCAATTTCAAGGCCTTTGGTACCGTAGCCATGCCAGTGTTCCTTGTCCTGGGTTTTAAAATAATCTTCCACATCCGGATAATATTTATCATCCTGTGCCTCAACTTTTCCAATCAGGGCAATTGAAAAAATAATCATTAGAAAAATTCGATTCATCCTTTTTTTATTCAGATCAAAAATAATTTGGTTAAAAAAATACAAAAATTTAAAAAGCATTAAAACCAGACAATACACACTAACTGCCTGGAAATAAGAAGGATTAGGACTTGAAATTTTAATTGTTAAATAAGTGCAGGGAATACCAAACAAATTTCTACGAACATGATAAATGCAAAGAATTTATTCTAAACCTGGTTAATTTCCCTTCTGAAAATAGTCTGGATAGTAAGAAAGCGACAAATCAAAATAATTTTCTACTTTTAAAGACTGGTAAAACATTATTTTCCATAAAAATACCATATGAAAATAAGAATATTTCAGGTAAACAAAAAATACATTTGTAAGTAAGTTGGATTTGCTTAAGAAGACTGGATAGTTATGTAAAGCTAAAAATAAAAATAAGACAAGACAAATTTTAGAGATGATAAAAATTAATTAAGTTAGGGGGAAAATTCTATGCAATAACAATAAAGTTTAATTATAAAATATGGCCAAATTAAGATTTAGTGCCCTGGAATTAGTGCAGAAAAGGCAAAAAGTCGAAGTCAATCCACCTTCCAACCAGATATCAGATTATTTCGGAGAAAATGCTTTTGGTTTAAAACAAATGAGGTTAACCCTTTCTCCTAATTTTTATGAAAAAGTTAAATATGCCATCAGAAAAGGTAAAAAAATTGATATTGATACGGCTGAGGCCATAGCCTCTTCCGTGAAGACCTGGGCTTTAAATAAGGGGGTTACCCATTATACACACTGGTTTCAGCCACTTACTGGAACCACGGCAGAAAAGCACGATTCTTTTTATGATTATTCCTCTGAAATTGAAAACTTTAAGGGTGGAACATTAGCCCAGCAGGAACCTGACGCTTCTTCATTTCCAAGTGGAGGGATTCGAAGCACTTTTGAGGCCAGAGGATATACTGCCTGGGACCCGAGTTCTCCGATGTTTATTTTGGGGCATACTTTGTGTATTCCTACAATTTTTGTGTCTTATACGGGTGAAGCCCTGGATTATAAAGCTCCATTATTGAAGGCCCATGAAGCTTTAAACAGAGCTGCTACCAGAGTATGCAGGTTTTTTGACAGAAATGTAGCTTATGTGCATGCCACACTGGGCTGCGAACAGGAATATTTTGTGGTTGACAAAGCTCTTTATGCAGCCAGACCCGATTTGGTGATGGCAGGAAGAACTGTTTTTGGACATAATCCGGCAAGAGGTCAGCAATTGGATGATCATTATTTTGGGTCCATTCCTCCCAGGATTTATGATTATATGCGGGATTTTGAAATTGAATGTTTGAAATTGGGAATTCCCGTAAGTACTCGTCATAATGAAGTAGCTCCAAGTCAGTTTGAAGTGGCTCCTACTTATGAGGATATCAATGTGGCTACTGACCATAACCAGTTGCTAATGGATGCAATGAATAAAGTAGCTGAAAAACATAACCTGAAAGTCCTTTTTCATGAGAAACCATTTGCAGGACTGAATGGAAGTGGAAAACATAATAACTGGTCCTTGATCAATAGCTTTGGGGAAAACTTATATCAGCCCAGCTCTAGTGCAAGGGAAAACTTACAATTTCTTACTTTTTTTGTCACCACCATTAAGGCAGTACATGAACACGCAGATTTACTGAGGGCAAGTATTGCCTCAGCAGGAAATGATTATCGATTAGGATCGAATGAAGCTCCACCTGCTATTATTTCAGTGTTCATTGGAAAGCAACTTACGGCAGTTTTGGATGAACTGGAGCATAATGGAAATATCAAAGTGAAAAAAGGGGACAATTTGTATATGAAATTAGGAATTGATAAAATCCCTGAAATAATCCTTGATAATACAGATAGAAACAGAACTTCTCCTTTTGCCTTCACAGGTAATAAGTTTGAATTTAGAGCGGTAGGCTCTGATATAAATGTAGCTGCTCCAATGACAGTTCTAAATGCAGCAGTGGCCGACCAGTTACATAAGTTCGCTGAAACCCTTGATAAAGAATTAGAAAAGGGGGTCGATAAGCGAATAGCAATTATTACCATTTTAAGAGAATATATCAAGAGTTCGAAAAATATTCGGTTTGAAGGAGATGGTTATTCAGACGAATGGATAAAAGAAGCCAAGCGTAGAAAATTGCCCAATATAAAAGATACCCCAAGGGCTTTAGATGCTTACCTCACTACTAAAAACAAGGCTTTATTTAAAAGGAATAAAATCTGTACTGAAAGGGAACTTGAAGCCCGCCATGAAATTCTATTGGCCAATTATATCATGAAAATTCAGATAGAGGCCAGGGTAATGGGAGATTTGGCGCTCAATCATGTGATTCCAACAGCTGTAAATTATCAGAATAAATTAATCGCTAATGCCAATGGACTTAAAGGTCTTGGGATTGATAATGATGCGGTGATCAAAACCATTAAAGAAATTTCAAGACATATTGAAATTGTAAAAAATGGCGTGTACGAAATGATTGAGGAAAGAAAAAGGGTAAATAAAATTGATGATCCTAGGAAAAAAGCTATTGGCTATTGTGACGATATTAAAGAAAAATATTTTGATAAAATCCGGTATTCAGTGGATAAACTGGAACTTTATGTAGACAGTGAAGAGTGGCCACTTCCGAAATACAGGGAAATGTTATTTTTAAGATAAGATAGAATAGTAGAGATGAAAATATATCATAATCCAAGGTGTAGCAAAAGCAGGGAAACACTTCAAATTTTAAAGGACAATCACCAGGATGTAGAAATTATTGAGTACTTAAAAGATACTCCCTCAGCGGAGGATTTAAAAGTCATTCTCAAAAAGCTGGGTAAAAAGCCTGAGGAAATTCTTCGAAAAGGAGAAGCTATTTTTAAAGAAAAATTTAAGGGGAAAACGCTCACAGATGAGGAATGGATTAAGGCCATGGTAGAAAATCCCAAATTAATTGAGCGGCCGATTGTAATTAAGGGAGAAAAGGCGGTTTTAGGCCGACCTCCAGAAAATGTGCTAGGGCTAATTTAAATGCCCTAGTACATCAAACTCATACTTTTGTTCTTTAATTATACCGGAAAGAGGAGAATAACTTCTTTCTACAAACTTCATATGTCCATTTCTTTTCAACAACAACACTGAAGTATTACAGGTACCATAATGAGGTGTTTTTATAAACATAGGAGATAATTCCCTTTCCCACTTCAGGGTAACTCCGGTTTTTGGTAAATCGCTATCTTTAGCCTTTTCCAGGTCATACATCATATCCAGTATTACCTGGCTATCCCAATCTGCCTCAATGGTTTGTTTTAACCTCTCTTTGGCCTTTTCTACCTTTGGCCATTTGGTATTTAAAAGTGCATTGCTTAGACCATAAATACCTGGTTTTAATGGATTAATTTTATCCTCTACATTTGAATAATGATACATGGCATCTATAGTTCCAACCAATAAATTAAAACCATTGTATTGCCAGCTTTCATCTTTGAGAGCCTTTAAATAACCCAAAGGTCCGGTTGTTCCTTTTAAATATGAAAGCGGTAACAATCCTCTGGTAGGTGCGTTTTCTTTTACTTTAAAGGGATTTCTATAATTGGTAATCGCAGAAAATTTTCCGGTTTTGGTTAAACCCAGCCAGGTTCCTCCAGCTTTTAAGTCCCTTCCCGCAAGTATGCCGGGAGCATCTTCCCAAAAACCTGCTTTTGTAGAAGGTCTGTTATAAAACTCATCACGGTTGGCAGCCAGTATTAATTTATAATCTGGATCAGTGTCCCATGCAAAGGTTATCAAGCACATATTTAAATTTTAAATACTACGTCAGTTTATTCCTGAAATCAGGATGGATTCGTTTCAAATTTAATGAAAAATTGTTTCAGTTTCTTTTAAAATTTGCAGCTTTAACTTCTTTCTGGAAATGGATGAAAGTTTTATTTCAAACAATTAATAAGCATCATCACCTAAATGAATTAATTGCTGAATGTAGCAATTGTTTTTTATCCACCTTTCCGGTAGGAGTTTCAGGAAATTTATCTATAAACCGGATTATTTTAGGAATTTCAAATTTTCCTAAAGATGCCCTTAATATTGATTTAAACACTTTTCGAAATTCTCCATAAGTATCGTTTTTTTCTAAAAACAGACAAACTTTTTCTCCAAGTAAACTATCGGGAACACCTAAAACAATTACCCTGCACTCCTCCCCCATTTTAATTAAAATCGCCTGAATTTTTTCTTCAAGTTCTTCAGCCTGAATTTTTATTCCTCCACTGTTTATCACATTATCGTATCTTCCAATCCAATTAAATTTATCATTCTCAATTATTTCAACCAAATCATTGGTAATAACGTCTTTACCTAAAGTCATTGGACCGTTTATGATCAGACAACCTCTTTTGTCTGTACTAATTTTCACCTCATTTAGCGTATGGAAACAATCTTCTTTATCAGGCCCATTAAGTTTCTTGAGGGCAATGTGAGAAACTGTTTCAGTCATCCCATAAGTTCCATAAATAGCTGGTTTCAATTCAATTAATTCATTTTTTAAAAAACTATCCACCGGAGCTCCTCCAATAATTATGGTTTTAAATTTATTTAGGGTTCTCCTCTCCGATTTTGTGCTATTGATAGATAATTTCACCTGCATGGGAACCAGGGCTGTAAAGGTAAATTCTTCATTAAATTCACCGTATTGAAAAGGCCTTGAAGTAGGTTCGATCACAGTCATTTTCATGTTGGCCTCCATACTGCGAATTAGCATCATAATCCCGGCTATGTATGCAGTATTTAAACAAATAAAGGCATGATCCTTTTCTGACAATTGAAGCGTTTTAATTGTTAACCGGGCACTACTCTCCAACTGTTTTCTAAATAATTTGATTTTTTTGGGTTGACCTGTTGAGCCACTTGTCATCAATTCAAAAGAATCTGTTCCTTTCATCCAATTTTGACAGAATTCCACAGTTTTATAGGCATAGGTATCAGGTTTAAAAGGGTTATTATTTTTAAGTAAACTAAACCTTATTTTTTCGCCTTCTAAACTTAAAGTGCTCATAAATAGTTAAATGATTATTTTTATAATTATTAAAGGCATAAAAATTGATAATTTTTCAAGACCTGATTCAATATTTTATTCCTATTTTTTTTATATTATTCCAACAAATAAAAGCCTATAGATCAAATTTTACCAGAAATTAAGGGATTCATGTTTTAGCCCTCCTTTGGCAAATGGATAAAACGGTATTCCGGATTTTACAAATTTTGATTTGATCGATATTAAAACCTTGCAATTTTATTTACTTATGAAAAATTACAGGAAATCAGGAACATTCCTATTTACTATATTTAATTTAATTATTTCGAATGTTTTAATTGGACAGCAATACCAGTTGGTACGAGATTATCATGATCCTGCTAAAACCATTTTGAAAGCTGAATACTACATTGATCCCAATGACAGCAATAAAATAGAAGGCGAATTTAAAAGGTTTTACGCCAGCTCGAATAGTCTTGAAATGACTACAACATATAAGGAAGGCAAAATGGATGGCCCCTATCTTGAGTTTTATGAAAATGGGAAACCAAAAGCTCAGTATAAATATAACAATGGAAAAATAGTGGGCCCTTATGTAAAATATAATGAGCATGGAATCCCGATGGTTAAATGCAACTATGTAGAGGGAAAAATTGAAGGTACAATGACCAGGTATTTCCCAAGCCAAAAAATAGAGGCAACTGTAGAGTTTAAAAATGGAATGAGAGAGGGAAAAATGCTTCAGTATTTTGAAACTGGAGAATTGATGGCAGAATACAATTACAAAGCAGATAAAAAAGAAGGAAAAGTGCTGGTTTATTCCAAAGAAGGAAAAGTGTTACAAGAAGGCAAATATGCTTTGGATGTATTGGAGGATACATTTCTCACGCGTTACCCAGATGAAACTCCCGAAACTATTAGTCATTTTAAAGAAGGAGAATTAGATGGATTGACCACTAAATATTATGAAGATGGTACGCTAAAGGAAGAAATAAATTACCGAAATGGAAAAGAACATGGTTTAGTGAAAACATATTTCCCAAATGGAAATTTAATGACGAAAGCTAATTTCATAAATGGGAAAATGAATGGGAATTTCACTACCTATTTCGAAAATGGCCAGGAAAAAACAGTAATGGAAACAGAGGATGGTCAAAAAACAGGCGTTTTCCGAACCTACAATGAAAAAGGCATCTTAATTCTTGAGGGCAATATGCTTAGAGGAGTGGTGAATGGAGAAAATAAGGGTTATTATTCCAGTGGAAAGTTAAAACATGAATTTAATTACGCTTATGGTAAAAAGGAAGGGGAAAACCTAAAGTATTATGAAAGTGGGGAATTAATGGAAAAAACCATTTTCAAAAACAAAGAATTAGATGCCAAAACCGAGACCTTTCATCCGAATGGAGTGGTAAAATCCAAAATAGAAATAAAAGGAAATAAGCCGGTTGGAAAATGGGAGTTTTTCCATACAAACGGAAAGCCTTCCATAATTGAAAGTTATGAGAATGGGGTGTTATCGGGTATCAGAAATTCTTATTATGAAAGTGGTAACCTTAAAAAGGAGGAACCTTTTACCAATGGAAAACTAAATGGTACAGTAAAATCATATTTTGACAACCCTGAAAAATTGAAGCAAGAAGTAAATTATAATGCCAAAGGCCTGATTTATGGTGAGGTCAAAAATTATTATGAAAACGGCCAGGTGGAAAGCATGGGAAGACAATACATGGATAAGAAGTTAGATATTTGGCAGTATTTTGATGAGTCCGGTACATTGCTCAAGAAGGAGCAATATAACAGAGGAGAGTTATTAAAAACAGAAATTCCAGAAGAAGAAAAGAAATAAGCTTTAATGCTAAAGAGCTGTATCTTTTATTAAAATAACCATTATAAGTGGAAAGTACAGCATATCGATCCTCCTGGTATGCTGTATTCTTTTAGTTAATCCTTTATCAGGACTTTTTTTCCACTTAAACCCCATGGTTATGATTAATACGCTAAAAAAAAGAAGCAATAAAAAGGTAGAAATCAATTCTGGTTCAATGGCAGACATTGCTTTTCTTCTGCTTATTTTCTTCTTGGTTACTACTACAATTGCATCTGAAAAAGGTATCATGATGCTTTTACCCCCAAAAATTGACAATCCAGAAATAGTAGATATCAAAAACAAAAATTTGTTTAAAATCCTAATTAATGGAAATGATGAATTATTGGTTGAAGAGGAAAGGATTTCAATTGGTGATTTAAATCAAAAAACTAAAGCCTTTATTTCCAACAATGGGAAAGATCCCTTACTCTCTGAAAATCCATCAAAGGCAATTGTTTCTATACAAAGCCATAGGGGAACTTCTTACGCCACCTACATTAAAGTGCTGGATGAGGTAAAAAAGAGTTATTACCAACTTCGTGCTGAATCCCTTGGCCTGGATAAGGATCAATACATGGCTTTGGACAAAAAAAATCCCTTTGAAAACGAATTAATCCAAAAAGGAAAAGCCAATTTCCCTATGTTGATTTCCGAAGCGGAACCCCTGGATAGTCCAGAATCAAATTAAAAAACAATCAGAATTTTTATTGATTGATATAAGCAAGGCACAAGTCAATAGTAGCTTCTATGCCTTGCTTATGTGTTCTTTCATTTCCATGGGAAGCAGCTACCCCCGGGCCTATTAATCCGACCCTGAAATTATTTCCGGCTCTTAGCGCTGCAGAACCATCTGAACCATAAAAGGGATAGACATCGATTTTATAAGGGATATTTGATGCTTCTGCCAATTCAACAAGTTTCTTTCTCATTTCATAATCATAAGGTCCGCTGGAATCTTTGGCACAAATTGAACAATGGGTTTCTTTTCCTTCACAAGCATCCCCTACTACACCCATATCAATTACCAACAATTCTTCAATTCCATTATCAAAACCTCCTGCAGCGCCATGTCCAACTTCTTCATAGTTGGAAAAAAACAATTCAACAGGAGTTTTTACTGGCTTACCGGCAAGTATTCTGGCCATTTCTAACATCACAAAACAACCTGCTTTATTATCCAGAAATCTTGACTTAATAAAACCTGCCGTTGTTTCCTGATAATTTGTATCCAAACAGGCAAAATCGCCTACATTAATCCCTAAAGCCTGAACCTCTTCTCCATTTTTCACTACTTCATCAAGGCGAATGTGCATTTTGGAAATGGCCCTTTCTGTAGAATTTAGATTTTTATTGGCATGTGCAGCAGGATCATTCAGCAGAATAGTTCCAGTATATCTTTTTCCTGATAAAGTATAAATATTTACGTATTCTCCTTCTGCACTATTTAATGATAATCCTCCTATTAAAGAAAAAGACAACGTTCCATTTGGATTAATTTTAGAAATAATGGCTCCTAATGTATCAATATGCCCTGCAATGGCCAACCTGGGGTTTTCTCCTATATGACATTTTACAGCACCCTTATTGGTAAGAAATGGAGCATAACCATATGATTTTAGTTTATCCATGATAAAGTTTGCCGCATTTCTGGTATATCCTGAAGGAGAATCTATTTCAATTAGATTTTTAAGACTTTGGTAATTATATTCAGACATTATGATTTAAATTTTATGTAGAGGACAATTAAAACTTAACTTTGCAATCAACAATAAAAAGTTTAACAATAATTGAATGGCAAAAATAGGAGAAATTAACCTTTTGGAAGTCTGTAAGGTAGTAGATTTTGGTTATTATTTAAAATCAGGTGAACAGGAAATTTTATTACCCACAAATTCCTCAAAATCTAAGCATCAGGTTGGAGAAAAACTGGAAGTATTTATTTATACAGATTCTGAGGACAGAATTATTGCTTCGGAAATTTTACCAAAAGGCGTTGTGGGGGATTTTGTAGCCTTAAAAGTAAAGGACACCAATAAATTTGGGGCTTTTCTGGATTGGGGATTACTAAAAGACCTGATGGTTCCGTTTAGCGAACAATATAAAAGAATGTCTATTGGAAAAACCTACGTGGTAAGAATTGGATTAGACAGGAGGACAAACAGGTTAATTGGAATGTCAAAATTAAAACCTTTTTTGAAGAAATCACCAGATGGACTTGAGGAAGGTCAGGAAGTAAATTTGATGGTTTATGACATTACCACACTTGGTTATTCCTGCTTGATTAATAATTCACACCAGGGCGTTTTATATCGTAATGAAGTATTTAGAAAAATAGGCATTGGAGATTCTTTTACAGGATTTATTGGAAAAATAAGGGAAGATGGAAAAATTGACCTGACACTTAGAAAGAGTGGTTATCATGAAAATAATATTGAGGACGATGGGAAAATCATTCTCGAAAAATTAGCAGAAGTTGGAGGCTTTTTGCCGTATAATGATAAAACAGATGCGGAAGTTATTAAGAAAGAATTTCAAATGAGCAAAAAGTATTTCAAAAAGGTAATTGGTAATCTCTATAAAAACAAGAAAATTGAGATTGGCGAAAGCGGAATCATCCAGATGTAATATTTGAACAAATTGTTGCGTTTTGGTTCATCCTTCCAAATAGTTTGAGTCAATATTTTGAATTTTATATTGGTGAAATTTTAGTTTTACAGAGGTAATATATTCTGTGGAAAAACTGCCCATAAGCAAGATTTATATTGCAAATCACTTCTTTTCTTACACATAATTAGTAAGATATCCATATCGGGCATGAACTTTAGGCTTATTCAAAAATAATTATGTGAATACGTGGTTTATCTAAAAGGGAAATGCAAATTTTCTTACCAATTAGGCTTATTGCTCAAAACTACTTCTGCTTAAACAGCGTAACCGCTATGAAAAAATATTTTAAAGAAGGGACTACTAAAACGCCAAGGTTAGAAATGGACAATGAATCAGGTCGATTTCTAATCGAAGGCAGATCAATTCCGGAAAATTCAATTGAATTCTATCAGCCATTATATGATTGGCTTGATGAATATTTGAAAGATCCCAGTATGAATACCATTCTGGATGTAAAACTTGAATATTTTAATACCAGCTCGTCAAAGTGCCTGGTTGAGGTTTTTAGAAAACTTGAAACTCTCAATAAAAAAAATAATGTTTTCATTAATTGGTTTTATGAAGAAGATGATGAAGATATGCAAGAGTCGGGAGAAGATTTTAAATCAATTATAAATTTACCTATTTATATGTCACTGCTTTAATTTTTTACAAAAAGTTGAAATTTTGATAAGAAGTCAGCTATGAGAAGCAAATCCAGGAGAAATGATTTAATTTTTGACAAAGAACAAAAGGTTTTCACACATTCACAAAATGTGATGAAACATACTTTTGAAAGTCAGTCTCCCGAGATCTATGATGAATATTCCAGTCTTACCAAAAACTATGGCAGATTACTTGATGAGATTAAACTAATCACATCGGTAAGTGACAGACTTCAAAATAAACTCAATAAGGCAAACGAAAAAATCATTCTTCAAAACCAGGAGTTACAGGAAACTGTCGATTTGCTTACCCGGGCAAAAATTAGTAGAAAGGCAGCTACAATTGTACTTTTAATTGCTGTGATTCTTTTCCTTCTATCTGAAGGATTTATCGAGCCCATTATAGAAGGATATGTGGATAATGTAGCTGTTGGTTTACTGTTAAAAGCAATTATTGCCCTCCTTTTAAAACCATTGGAAATGGTGGTTGAAAAAATTCTTCTCAAAAAAGCTACTAAAACAAAATAGTATTTCTTTTTTGTTTTTAGGATAAACAAGACATCTTTACAATTATTAAAATCAAAAAGGTTCAATATGCTTGATCAGAAGGAATTAAAGGCTTTGGTTTCCTTATTGGATGATGAGGATCAGGAGGTAATCGTTCATGTTCATAAAAAACTATCTTCATTAGGTCAATCTGTGATCCCTTTCCTGGAAGAGGAATGGGAAAATAATGATAGTCCTAAAGTTCAGGAAAGGCTACAAAGTCTAATTCAGGAAATGCAGTTTGAATCTATTGTAAAAAGATTAAAAAAATGGCTGGATTCTGATCAGGAAAACCTGCTTAAGGCCATGTGGATAATTTCCAATTACCAATATCCTGATTTGAGTTATCAATCCCTGAAAAGCGAAATTGAGCAACTCTATTACGAATGCTGGCTGGAATTTAAATATGACATGCAACCATTCGACCAGGTAAAAGTATTGAATGGGGTAATATTCAACAAGTTAAAGTTCAGGGCTGAAACCAAAGATTTCCATTCTATTGATAATTCTATGATTAATCAGGTTTTATCACGGAAAAAAGGAAATCCAACTACGCTTTGTGCTGTTTATATGCTCATTGCCAATAAATTAAAATTACCAATTTATGGTGTGAATTTGCCCAATCTATTTATTCTTACCTACAAAAATGATAATATCCAGTTTTATATTAATGCTTTTAATAAAGGGCTAATCTTTTCAAAATCAGATATAAAAAATTACATTTCTCAATTAAAAATGGAAGTACAACCTCATTATTTTGAGCCTTGTACTAACTATGATATTATCCGAAGGCTGACACAGGGACTTATGATCTCATTTGAAAAAAAAGGAAAAAAGGAAGAAATGGAAGACATTAAATTTCTTCTCAATATTATTGAAGACCACAAAAAGTAAGGCTATAGCCTTTGCATCAATTGTTTTACCATTTTGTTTTTCCAGCTGTTAAAATCACCTTCCACGATATGATTTCGGGCTTCCTTAACCAGCCAGAGATAAAAAGTTAAATTGTGCACACTGGCTATCATTGGAGCCAAATATTCTTTACTGTGCATTAGATGTCTCAAATAAGCCTTAGAATAAAATGTGCTTACATATCCACCAAGTTCTTCGTCAATAGGAGAAAAATCGTCCTGCCATTTTGCATTTTTTATATTTATAATACCCTGAGTAGTGAATAACATTCCATTTCTGGCATTTCTGGTAGGCATTACACAATCGAACATATCTATTCCTAAAGCGATACATTCAAGAATATTTTCAGGAGTTCCAACACCCATCAGGTATCTGGGTTTTTCTGAAGGCAAAATACCACACACGAGTTCAGTCATTTCGTACATATCCTCATGTGGTTCTCCTACCGATAGCCCACCAATAGCATTTCCTTCCCTTTCAAAGCTGGCAATAGTTTCTGCTGACTGCTTCCTCAAATCCTTATAAACACTTCCTTGAACAATGGGAAAAAGGGTTTGGCTGTAACCATAAAGTCCCGTGGTTTGATCAAAGTGATTGCAACATCTTTTCAGCCATCTGTGAGTTAATTCCATGCTATTTTTAGCGTAATCATACTCGCATGGATAAGGTGTACATTCATCAAAAGCCATTATTATATCAGCTCCTATACTTCGTTGAATGTCCATGGCGATTTCCGGACTGAAAAACATTTTTTCTCCTGAAATGTGTGAGCGGAAAGTGACACCATCCTCATTTATTTTTCTATTCTCTGCGAGGGAATAAACCTGATATCCTCCACTATCCGTAAGAATTGGTTTGTCCCAACCATTAAACTTATGGAGGCCTCCTGCCTTTTCGAGTACTTCAAGGCCAGGTCGAAGGTATAGATGGTAGGTATTGCCAAGAATTATTTCGGCTTTAATATCTTCTTTTATTTCCCGTTGATGAACTGCTTTTACTGTCCCAGCTGTACCAACAGGCATAAAAATGGGCGTTTGGATGGATCCGTGGTCGGTGGTAATTTCTCCAGCTCGGGCTTTGGATAGGGAATCGGTGGATTGTATTTTGAATTTCAATTTTACCTGCTTTTATGAATGAATGGGTGATTTTTGGTATCACTCCAATTATTTAACCTTCAAAGAAGGAGGCAAAACTACAATATTGGTGATTTATTGGGTAATTTATTTTTTCAAAACTTAGGAAATTACAATTTATGAAGCACTAACATTGAACTATCCTGATTTTTATCCTTTAATACTTTCCCTAAAAATTTGGCTTTTCCCTTTGCATCAAGTTGAATGTAGTCTTGCAGATTAATTTTTTCTTCTTTCTTTTCCTCCTCAATTTCCACTTTGGGTTTATTTCCAAAAGTCATTTTTACCAATAGTAATAAAATAAAAATTAAGGTTGATAAGTAACTTAATAATACAATTGAAGATTGAGATGAAGGCCCTATAAAAGTAGCTTCATCAATATGAATGTTGATAAAAACTGATGCCATTAATAAAAAACAAATGAATGGAACGGAAAATATTTTTTTCATCTTATTTATATTTAGGTGGATAACTTTATATTTGATACTTTACAAATAAGAAGGGGAAGTCCGTAATCTATTTACGTAGTAAATTTTTTTTCTAAATTTTATTAAAAAAATATGTCAGAAACCACATTAAATGATATTCAAAAGGAAATTGAGGAATTAAAAGCTCAATTAACTGGTGATATGTTTAAAGACATGGAAATCAGGGATAAAATTCATAACCTTGAAATGAAGGTAAAAGGTGTAAAACCGGTAGATTCTAAAATTGATTGTATAGGTTGTTCAGGTTAATCAGTCACGGTTATTTCATTTTTTGTAAAACTCCTGTAAAATCCCATTACAGGAGTTTTATTTTGGGTTTGGTGAATTTATCATATAAATTATTAGGAAGGAACACTGCTATACTGGGGGAATTGTAAATGGAAAGTTCAAAGTCATTAGGCACGGAAAAAATAGGGAAGTTAATTTTAAAACAAGCCATACCCGCTTCAATAGGTTTTTTAATTTTATCTATTTATTCTATTGTAGATACCATTTATGTGGGACGATATGTAGGCTCTCTCGCGATTGCCGCCATTACTGTTGTTATGCCAATTAGCTTTCTGATTTCCTCAATAGGAATTGCCATTGGTGTCGGTGGAGCATCCATTATTTCCCGTGCTTTAGGAAAAAAAGATATAGAGAAAGCCAAGCTTACATTTGGAAACCAAATTTCCCTCACCTTATTTTCTTCCATTTCATTCGTAATTCTTGGTTTTATCCTGGAAGAACCAATTTTACTTCTCTTCGGTGGAAAAGGAGGAATACTAGAACATGCCCAGGTTTATTTCCGAATCATTTTGTATGGGGTACCATTTTTAGCATGGGCCATGATGGCCAATAATGTAATCAGATCAGTGGGCAAACCTAAGGTGGCCATGTTTACATTAATTGTTCCGGCAATTATCAATATCATTCTCGATCCGATTTTTATTTTTGGTTTTGATTTAGGTCTGGCCGGAGCTGCATGGGCTACAACAATTTCCTATGTGTGTAGTGCGGGATACACCCTATGGTTTTTTATTTCTTCTAAAAGTGAAATGAAAATAACCAGAAAAGGGCTGAGCCTGAATAAAGAACTGGTTAAGGAAATTTTTTCAATTGGATTTATCAGTATGGCCAGACAAGGATCTATAAGTCTTTTGACCGTTGTACTCAATCATTCTTTGTTTGCTTATGGAGGAGAACTTGGAGTGGCTGTATATGGTATTATCAACAGGTTAATGATGCTTCTAATGTTTCCTATTATAGGGTTAACACAGGGCTTCATGCCAATTGCAGGTTTCAACTATGGGGCTGGTGCTGTGGATCGCGTAAAACAGACTATTAAAACTTCAATAAAATATGGCTTTCTGGTTTCAAGTATATTACTGGCCTTGCTAATTCTTTTTTCAGAATCAATTGTGGAAATTTTCACGCAGGACGAATATTTACTTCAAGAAACCCCCAAAGCTTTGATACTCGTGTTTTTAGCTTCCCCAATCGTTCCCTTACAAATGATTGGAGCAGCTTACTTTCAGGCTATTGGGAAGGCTTTTCCAGCTCTTTTACTTACCCTTACCAAACAAGGCTTTTTTCTGGTGCCATTGGTCCTTATTCTCCCTCCTTTTTATGATACAAATGGTATTTGGTATTCATTTCCCATTGCCGATTTTTTAGCAGCGATAGTCACTGTATTATATCTGGATAGGGAAATAAGAAAAAACCTGATTTCTAATCCGGATAAAATCCCCAGACCAGAAATTCCAAATGAAAAAGACCTTAGTTGATTTTGATGTTTTTTAACCAGACCATCAGGATATCTCTCTCCTCTTGTGACAAATCTGCCTCGGCATGAGCCCAGGTATAGCTATCCAGGGGCATCCAAGCCTCTCCTACTGCTTCCATGGTCTCTTCCAGTTTGTGCGCTTTCTTTTTTGCCGTATAACCCATCCAATCTGAAAAATTCAAATGTTCTCGTCCTTCATCAATATGGCCTTTAATCCACCACGAAACTGGGGCAATATTGGTATACCATGGATAAATAGTATGATTAGAATGACAATCGTAACATGCTTTCTTTATTATTCCCTCCACTTCCCGAGGGGCATTATTCGCTACTAAAAAATCATTTTCCGGCTTACTTTCCGGATTATTTTTGTCAATTTTTACAAACTGCATTAAAATTAAAACAGTCAATATTAAAAATAAAATAACTTTCCTTTTATTCATGATGTTAGACTCTCTAGGAAGAAATTGTTATATAATTTTGCTAAATTTAGATACAGTAAATCCTGGCATAAATTCACCAAGTTACTCCTGCTAAACCTTGTTCTTTTAAAGTGTTTGATAAAGCTAAAAATTAAATGGGTTATAAGCTAGTCTGGGGTTTTAGAAATAAAAGATTTTTGGCATAAAACTACATGCTTGCATTAAATTCCACAGTTTCATGAAATTTATCTTTAGCCAATTTTCAGCGTTTTCCTTTTTCCTAATTCTAATAATTCTAATTCCTTTCCAATCCTTTGCTCAAAATTCCATTTTATTTGGAGATGAAGATCCATTAGAGGTAAGAATATTTACCAACCTCGATGAGCTGTTAAAGGGTAAAAATGAAGACAGCAAAAAACAGAAAGCTGAATTCCAATATAAAAATAAAGATGGAAAATGGGTTACACTACCCGTAACCCTCAAATTACGGGGAAACTTCCGGAAAAAAAATTGTGATTTTCCACCAATTCAGGTAAACTTTTCAAATTCCGGAAAGAAAGGCCATTTGTTTGTGGGACAAAAAAAAATGAAAATGGTAACTACCTGCACTGAAAAGGAATTTTTATTAAAGGAATTTTTGGTCTACAAAAGCTATAACTTAATTACTGATTATAGTTTCAGGGTCAGGCTTTTGAAGGTGAAATTCAAAAATTCGGGTAAAAATCAAAAAAATGTTTCTGGTTATGCTTTTCTAATTGAAGACATTGATGAAGTTGCCAGGAGATGCAATGCAAAAGAATTTGAAACAGAAAAGGATCAGGTAAAACCACAAAAAACTGATTTTTATAATAACCTATTTATGTTTCATTTTATGGTAGGAAATAGTGATTTCCTGTTTTCTTCCAGTCATAATATGAAGACGATTAAATTGAACGATTCAAAAGAGAAACTTTTCATTCCATACGATTTCGATTGGTGTGGATTTGTAGATCCGGCATACAAAAACCGAATACAAGGGGGATTATTAGACATTGATTTAAAAACCAGGTCCTTTAGAGGTTACTGTATGAAGGAGGATGAATTAAATATGGTTTTTAACAACTTTAGAAAATTGAAACCGAGCTTCTTAAAGCTGTATAATGATTTTGCTTATTTAAATAAAAAAGGTAAAGAGGAAATTATCTCTTATGTAATGGAATTTTATGATTTTATGGATAATCCAAAAGAGGTGGAAACATGGATGAAGGCTTATTGTGAAGTAGAAGAGTAAATTCAACGGTGCGGAAATGATAAACCTTTTCAATCTATAAAAACAATTCTTTCAGGTACTTTTTATTCTACCTTCAAAAGGTTCATATACCTTTCAAAATAATATACTTCCAATCATCAAATAGAGGCTGCTTTAGGTAACCAGTTTTAGTTTCTATGCGTCAGAAATAGTGAAATGGAAGAAAATATTTTATTAAAAATTCAAAAAGGAGATAAACAGGCCTGCAGGGCAATTATTGAAAAGTATAAAAATCAGGTTTACAGTCTGGCTTTTAGAATTCTAAATAACAAGGAGGATGCGGAGGAAGTTGCCCAAGATAGTTTTTTAAAAGCTTTTAAAAGTTTAGCTTCTTTTAATGGGAATGCTAAATTTTCTACCTGGCTTTATCGAATTACCTATAATTCTGCCATTAGTAAAACCAGGAAAAGGCAACTTCAATATCATCCTATTTATGAAATTAATGAATTCAACCTTCCGGTAGAAGAGTTTGAATTAACCCTAAAATATATCAGGTTGGAGGACCAACGAAAGTTCCTTGAAAAAGCTTTAAGCAAACTTCCTCCCGATGACAAAGCCCTCATAAACTTTTATTATATTGAAGAACAATCTCTGGAAGAAATTGCACAAATTACGGGTTTAACCAAAGGAAATATAAAAGTGAAAATTTTCCGAATTAGAAAAATCCTGTATAATAATCTTTCCTCTCTTTTGGATAAAGAAATGTTCGAACTTATTTAGTGATTAAGAAAAATTTTGATTTGAAATCAACAGGAGAAGATAAAAAAGACCGACTATTAATAAACTTTTTGCAAAGAAATTATAAAATAAAAATCCCTGATAATTTTACTGAAAAATTATTGCAAAGAGTTGACACGGCTTTATTATCCCAATCAAAGCGTGTGAGCATATTATCTGTTTTGGGAGTTTCTTCAATTGGTTTCCTAATTTTCATTGGATCAATTCAATTCATATATTTTTTGAACCCAAATTCTGTTTTCGAAAATAACATTGTTCCTTTTCATATTCTGCATTGGAAATTTATGATTTCCTTTACAACTTTTTTAAATCTTTTAGGATTTCTAATGGTATTCTGGGGGTTATTTTTCTTAAATGTATTTTTGTCCTCCTATCAAAAAAGGCGATAAATCACTTACGATCAATTCTATTCGTCAATAAATTTTCTTTGTTTGTCCCAAAATTTTCATTTTTCCCCGATTTTTTTTTAGGATTTTACCATTTTTTTATATCATTAAACCTAGGAAAATATGTAAAATCGTAAAATCATAAAACCAAACTCGTCTATAATGCAATCTACAAGAACGTTCAAACTAGTATTCTGTACTCTATTTACAATGTTAACACTGGGATCATTAAATCTATTTGCCCAGGAAGAAGAACCAATCACCGAAGAGGATTTAAAAAAATATGCTGTTACCATGGATTCCATTGATGCCATGAAGGATAATATTAAAACAGTAATGGGTGATATGATTAAATCTAATGAAAACATTACCACTAAAAGGTATAATGAAGTAACAAAAGCTATAAATGACGAAGAAAAACTTAAAGAAATAGAAGCCACCGAGGAGGAAATTGCTTTTGTGAATTCCATCATTACAACCAGGGATGAAATGACTGCTGAAATAAAGTCAACCCTTTCTACTATGGTGAAAGAATATATCGGGAGTGTTAAACTTTACAACAGAATTAAAAAAGAATTAAAATCGGATGAGGAATTAAAAAGTCAATATGATGAAATCCTTGCAGAAGTTCAGGCTGAAGGTGGTGACGAAGAAGTGGAGGAATCAAAGGGAAATTAGTAATTCTATAACCTGAAAGTTTTAAAAACGCCATTTGTGGATTGCCATAAATGGCTTTTTTATTGAAATGCTTAACCATTTCTTAAATCTATGTTTTTTTGAGGGTAAACTTACCTTCCTACATTTACGCAAGTAATTTTAGGACTGATGGTAAAGATTTATTCAAAGCAGGATATACATTTATTGGATTGGGAAAGGATTAATGAAGGCAATAAATTGAAGTGCTTTTTGGAAGCCCTTGTTACCAAGGAACCCCACCTACTTGTAAAAAATGTACATGGTGAATTCCACCTGTTAGCCATCGATGAAATACTTCTTCCTATTTTGTCGGTATCCACTAATTCTGTTCACCAAAAAAGCACTTACATTAGTTCCATAATCTCTCAGTATCTGGATTATGCGAAGGAAGAATTACTATCCAGCCCAAAGTTAAATTATTTCAAAAAAGCTGTCCTAAGGGCAGGGTTTCAATTATGTAAGTCTGTTTTCAGGGCCTTTAAAGCAGATGATGTGGTTTTTATCAACAACTGGTTGGTTTCCACTAATTTATATCCTGATTTTTCCCAAGACACTTTAAATGAAATAAAAACAGAACTCATCAGATTTTTCCCTGGAAAAGCGATTGTTTTTCGATCGGTATGTGATCGGATAGATGATGAATTAAAGTCACAACTTCAAAATCAGGGATTCTCCTCCATTGTAAGCCGCCATATTTTTCTTTTTGATCCTGCCATAAAAAAGAACTGGAAAAAAAGGGCCAATGTAATTGATCAAAAACTGTGGGATAAAAGTGATGGATTTACCTGGGTGAATGGCCAAAGTATTTTTGAAAGAGATCATCTTGGAAAAGCGCTAAAGATGTATTTTGATTTATATATTGAAAAACATTCGCCCTGGAATCCAAAATACGACCAGGACTTTCTGTCTCTTGCCCTAAAAAGTGGCTTTCTAGATATTCATTTATTAAAATTTAAAGAAGAAGTTTGTGGTGTTCAGGCCATTGCCTCCAATGGTAAGGTAATGACCACCCCTTTTATCGGCTACGACCAATCCTTTCCAAAAGAAGCAGGCCTTTATCGGTTTCTTAATCTTCAGCTTATCAACCAGGCCAGAGAAAAAAACTTTATATTAAATATGAGTTCAGGGGCGGATACATTTAAAAAACAAAGAGGCGGAACTTCATCCTTTGAATATAATATGGTTTATTTTGATCATCTTCCCGTTTGGAGAAGATGGTTTTGGAAAGTATTTGATTATGCCTCAGAAAAGATAATTAAACCTGGTTTATTACACTATAAAGCCTAAAATAAAATAATTTTCAGAGGCATGGGTTTATCTGAAAACTAAAAATTAGTGAAATGCATCCTATTGTTGAGGGATTTTTATTAGCAGGGTTTCTAATGTTTTTTGTAGGGCCTTCCTTTTTTTATCTAATAAGTGTGGGGATAGAACACGGTTTTAAAAAAGGTGTTTCATTTGCATTGGGGATAATTTTAAGCGATTTACTTTTAATTGTAATTATATATAATGGCTTAAGTTTTTTATTTGAAAACCTGCTATTCCAGGAAATTTTCAGTCTGCTTGCGGGAATTACCATCTTTGTGTTAGGATACAGATACTTAAATAAATCCGCAAAAAAACCAAGTTTGGTGAAAGTAAAAAAAGAAACTGCTCCCGATTTTATTTACACCATAAAAGGATTTGCAATTAACCTTATAAATCCATTTACTGGCCTATTGTGGATAGCCATTTTAGGAACCATAAGTATGGAAAAAAACTTTGAGGGCAATGATTACATCATGTTTTTTTCCAGCCTGGCTTTGTTTATTTTTATTTTTGATATTCTTAAAGCTTATCTGGCCAATAAATTAGGGCAAATCCTGAATGAAAAACTTATCCGTAGAATAAACCGGGTTTTAGGGATTGTCTTCTTTATTGTAAGCATTCGGTTGTTTTATTTTGCCTATACCCTTTGGGTGGAAAACGCAGTCTGATTTTTCAGGAAAACCGGTCAACTGCCAGTAAACTTAAATCAATTCCAGGCTTTTCTTCATTAATTATTTCAGTTACTAATTTCCCAGAAATCGGGCCTAAACTCATTCCCATCATGGCATGGCCTGCAGCAATTGTTAAATTATTGAATCCTTTTGATTTTCCTATAAATGGTAAGCCATCAGGAGAACATGGCCTCAAACCTGACCAGATTTTAATGTTTTCAAAATCATTCTTACTTAATTGGGGGAAATACTTTGGAATAGATTTTAAAATTCCATCAATTTTTTTCTGATTAATTTTTGAGTTAAATGCACCCAATTCCATTGTTCCGGCAAAACGTAACCCATTTTCCATTGGTGTCACCGCCACTTTTGCTTCAGTGAGGATGGCACAAATTTTTGGCTTTACCTTTTGAGTTTCGATTTCAAAACTGTAGCCTTTTCCTGGAAGCATTGGAATTTGAATGTTTAATTCTTTGGCTAATCTTCCTGTCCATGAACCTGTTGCCAAAACAAATTCATCCGCCTCAAACGTATTGTTATTAGACCTTACCGATTTTAAAACATTTCCCTTAAAGTCAAATTTTTCGATTGCAGTATTTTCAATAAATTTAATTCCTCTTGTTTTTAGGACATTTATTATTTCCTTCATAAAATATTGTGGAGTAAAGCAGGCATCTGATTTAAAGTGAATAGCGCCTATTACCGATAAATCAATTTCGGTCTCAAACTTCCCTACTTCGGTTCCGGATATAATGTCGGTTTTTAAACCCAATGTGATGGCTTTTTCAGCTACATGCTTTTCATTCTCAAAGGCTTTGTCCGTTTTGAAATACATCAACAACCCTTTTTCATTTAGTTGAAAATTAAATTCCTCACTTTCAGATAAAGATTTATATAAGGCCAGACTGGCAGTGTTTAATTCCTTTAAAACAGGAATTGCTTTATTGACCCTTTTTGTGTTTGAGGCTTTATAAAACTCCCAAATCCATTTAAAGAAATTAGCATTTAACTGAGGGTTTATCTGGAATGGGCTTTCGGGATTAAACATCCATTTTAACCCTTGGGTAATCACCCCGGGAGCAGCTAGGGGAATAAAATGACTGGGAACTATCATCCCTGCATTACCATAGGAACAATTATCGGTAAAATCACTCTTATCAATAATAGAAACTTGATGTCCTGATTTATTTAAAAAATACGCAGTGCATAAACCTACAATACCACCTCCAATAATGATTATTTCCTTTGATTTTTTCATTAAAGAAATTATAAAAATATGGGAAATGGAAAAGTTAAATTACCTGAAAGCCATGTGCATAAGGATCATCATCATCAATAATGATGTGGTTGTAGCCTGTAACCATTGCCCAACCTTCTACGCTGGGAATAATGGCAGCCTTCCCTCCCACTGTTGTTTCAGCTTCCACCACACCAGTAAACTGGGAACCAATATAACTTTCATGAATAAACTTTTCTCCAGTATTCAATTTGCCTTTAGCATGCCATTGGGCCATCCTGGCAGAGGTCCCTGTTCCACATGGAGAGCGATCAATTGCCTTATCTCCATAAAAAACAGCATTTCTGGCTGTAGCCTCCTCTGAAATGGTTTGCCCACTCCAGAGGATATGACTAAGCCCGCTAATTGTGGTTTTATCCGGATGGATAAATTGTTGGTGTTTATTAATTAAGGTTCTGATGGTCCTGCTCCAACGGATCAGGGCATCAGCGGTATAATCCTGAATTCCTTTAAAGTTTTCCTGTGGGTCGATAATGGCGTAAAAATTTCCTCCATATGCAACATCCACATTTAATTTGCCCAGTTCAGGGCATTCTACTTCAATATTTTCAGCGGCTAAAAAAGCAGGAACATTTGTCAGTTTTACTGATTCTACTTTTTTGCATTTTTGTTTGTATTCAACTTTTACCAGGCCTGCCGGGGTTTCCAAATTTAATTTCCCGGGAGTTTTGGGGGCAATTGTTCCTTCCTCAATTGCCATGGTAACTGTACCTATGGTCCCATGTCCACACATTGGAAGACAGCCACTTGTTTCTATAAATAATACACCCGCATCATTTTGGGGATCAGATGGTGGAAACAACATACTTCCTGACATCATATCATGTCCCCTTGGTTCAAACATTAACCCTTTCCTAATCCAGTCAAACTCCGAAAGGAAATGAAGTCTTTTTTCCATCATATTATTGCCTTTAAGCATTGGAACCCCTCCTGCTACTAATCTCACAGGGTTTCCACAAGTATGCCCATCTATGCAATAAAATGATTTCCTCCCCATCTTACTACAAATTCAAATAATCTGGTAACTCAGGACGATTATCAAGTCCTTCTTGAATAATTTTTAAAACCCTTTCTCTTTCTCTACCAGACAATGGTAATCTTGGCGCTCTCACATTTTCAGTTCCCAAACCTGTTTTAAGTTCAGCCAATTTAATATTCTGCACCAATTGTGGACTTAAATCCAATTCTAAAAGTGGCATAAACCATCTGTAAATTTCAATAGCTTCTTCATATCTTTTTGCCTGAACTAATTTGTAAATGGCCACTGTTTCTCGGGGGAAAGCGCAAACCAAGCCTCCAACCCATCCTACTGCGCCCATCATCATATATTCCAAAGCCAGTGTATCTATACCTCCCAGAATTTTAAACCGGTCCCCAAATCGATTGATCATTTTTGTAACTGTTGTAACTTCTCTGGTAGAATCTTTCACTGCCTTAATATTGGCTTCTTCAGCCAATTCTTCGAACATGTCCAAAGAGACCATTATTTTATAATCTACCGGATTGTTATAAATCATGATCGGCAAATCAGTTGACCGGGCAATTTCCTTAAAGTAAGTAACCGTTTCTTTATCCGTAGCTTTATAGCGCATTGGAGGAAGCATCATTAATCCACTGGCTCCATTTTCTTTGGCTAATTTTGCCTGTTCAATTGCTCCTTTTGTGGTTTGCTCGGCAATATTCAGGATTACGGGAATTTTCCCATCTACCATTTCCACTGTGGCTTTAACCAACTCGCTTTTCTCTTCTTCAGAAAGTGAACTGGCTTCACCTAAAGTTCCACCCAGGATTACCCCATTAATTCCAGCTTCTAATTGAACTGTAATGTTCTTTTCAAAAGCAGGTAAATCAAGCTTATCATCGTCTGTAAACTTTGTTGTAATTGCGGGGTAAATTCCTTTCCAGTCCACCTTCATAACTATATACTGTAATTAATAACCATGGCAAAGCTAGAGGCATTTTTTCAGCTTTGTTTTACAGATTTTGCCCAAAACCTGTACGATATTGTCTTGTATTTACTATTAAACATAATATTTATAACTAAATCGTACTTATATTTGATTCCTAATAAATTTTCCACTGAAGATAAACAAATCACCTATGAAAATACATCCATTTAAAATTCCAAAAAACTCAGGAGCTTCTTTTGATATTCAGGTGGAAAAGGGAACTCATTTATATGATTTTTTGCATAATCATCAGGAATTGCAATTGACACTTTTAGTAAAAAGCTCGGGAACCTTGTTCATCGGTGAATATGTAGGTGATTTTAATGACGGGGATATGTTTATTATTGGTTCCAATGTTCCCCATTTATTTAAGAATGATCAGGAATACTATGAACATAAAGATTTAAAGGCACATTCCATCCATATATTTTTTGATCCACAGGTTTTGGGAAATACATTTTTGGAACTTCCGGAATTTAAGGATGTTCAACATTTCTTTCAGTTAACCAGAAGGTGCCTGAAAGTAAATGGAAAAACAAAAGATATTTTAATTCCCTTATTTCACAAGATTCCTAATGAAAAAGGATTTAAGAAAATACTAGTGTTATTTCAAATTTTAGAATCTTTAAGCCAATCAAATGAGCTTGAAATACTTTCTTATGAAAATATGGATAAGGAAGTAAATGAAAATGAAGGGAAGCGGCTGAATGATATTTTCCAGTTTACATTTAATGAATATCACCGGGAAATTTCCCTTAAGGAGGCAGCAGGAATTGTACACATGACACCCTCTTCATTTTGCCGTTTTTTTAAACAGCGAACCAGAAAAACCTATCTTGATTTTTTAACGGAAATAAGAATCAGTAATGCCTGCAAACTTTTGTTACAAAAGAAATACAGCATTACCGAAATTTGCTTTCTCTCTGGTTTTAACAATGTATCAAATTTTAACCGAAAGTTTAAGCGGTTTATGGGAATGAATCCTTCTAGCTATACAAAGGTGCATCGGGTATGAGGAATTAACTCACCGAACATTCATCAATATCCAATTGCCTGATATCATTAATCAGGTTAGTAGAAGGATCAACCTTGTATTTTCTGGAAAGCAAATCCAGTTTAATATTATCTTCCCTGGAATAAACTTCCACTTTCATGTCACATTTCCCTGTATGGTTTATAGCTAATTCCTCCAATTCAGTAGCTAACCTCATATCAAGTTTGGCTATATCAATTCTTAATTTAATTTGCTTACACAATTTATCTTTTACATCAGAAAGCAGAGAAATTGATTTTGGGGACAATTCCCATTGTCCGGGCTGGTTATATCGTTCCTGAACTTTTCCCTTTATATATACAAATTGCCCTACATTGAGCATATTTCTATTCTCCAAAAAAGCCTGGCCAAACAAGGCCAGATTAACTGATGTTTCGTAATCTTCCACCGTAAAAAGGGCAAACTGATTTCCCCTTCGTCCTTCTCTGATATTTACCGAGGTGATCGATCCACCTACAGCAATTTCCTGGTTTCTGTGATTTTCAATTCTGGCTAATGGTACACAAAAGTTTTCCATTTCCATTTTAAACATATCCAGTGGATGCCCGGTAATATAAAACCCAACTACTTCTTTTTCGTGGCGTAATTTTACCAGATCAGACCAGGGCTCACAACTGGCCAATCTGGGTCGGGGCATTTCCATTCCGCTACCCGCACCAAATAAGGAGGCTTGAGCCGACATTTTTTCAGCCTGTATGGCATTTCCATGTTTAAGCAGTTTCTCAATTCCGGAATTTTGCTCCCCACTCTCTATGTAAAAATACTGTGCCCGGTGCATTTCCCCCAGACTATCGAAAGCTCCTGCATATGCCAGGCTTTCAAAAGTCTTCTTATTAACTTTTCTGAGGTCCATTCGCTCTACAAATTCCCAGACATCTTTAAACTGACCATTTTTATTCCTTTCATCAATAATGGCATCCACAGCTGCATCACCAGAACCTTTAATAGCGCCCATTCCAAATCGAATAGCACCCTCATCATTCACATCAAAATCTCTGGAACTTTCATTCACATCTGGACCAAGGACCTTAATTCCCGAGCTTTTACATTCTTCCATGAAAAAGCTTATTTTATCAATGGTTCCCATGGAATTACTCATTACCGCTGCCATGTATTCCGCAGGGTAATTGGCTTTCAGGTAACCAGTTTGGTAGGCTACCACCGAATAGGCCGCAGAGTGAGAACGGTTAAAACCATAAGAGGCAAACTTTTCCATTACTTTGAAAATTTCCTCTGCGGTTTGTTTGGGAATATTGTTTTTCTCCTTCGCTCCTTCCACAAAGATTACTCTTTGCTTATCCATTTCTTCAATCTTCTTTTTTCCCATTGCCCTTCTCAGAATATCCGCACCACCAAGAGAGTAACCTGCCAGGATTTGAGCAGTCTGCATAATCTGTTCCTGGTAAACCATAATCCCGTTGCTGTAATTCAGGATGGGTTCGAGTAATTCGTGAGGGTATTCTATTTCTTCCTTTCCGTGTTTCCTGTTAATGAAATTAGGGATAAACTGCATTGGCCCTGGTCGGTACAGGGCGTTCATGGCAATTAAATCTTCAATATTTGTGGGTTTCAGTTCCTTCAAATATTTCTGCATTCCCGGAGATTCAAACTGGAATGTACCAACCGTTTTTCCAGCCTGATAAAGTTCAAAAGTTTTGGGATCATCCAGTGGAATTTCATCAATATCAATATCTACCCCATGATTCTTTTTAATTAGCCGAAGCGCATCTTTAATGATGGTTAGGGTTTTAAGCCCTAAAAAGTCCATTTTTAGCATCCCGGCAGATTCTACCACCCTGCCATCAAACTGGGTAACCAATAAGTCCGCATCCTTGGAAGTACAAACTGGAATGTATTCCAATAAATCGTCAGGGGCAATGATCACCCCGGCTGCATGTATTCCCGTTCCTCTTACAGATCCTTCAACAGTATGCGCAAGATTTAATACTTTTCCCTGCAAACCCTGGTCTTTTTCTTTAATTTCCCTTAAAGAAGATACCTCTTCAAAAGCTTTATTAAGGGAAGTACCGGGGGCATCCGGAACTAATTTGGCAAGTGCGTTTGCTTCTGCAAGCGGTAGTTCTTCTGCTCTGGCCACATCTTTTATAGACATTTTAGCAGCCATGGTACCATAAGTAATAATCTGTGCGACCTGGTTTTTTCCATATTTCTTTACTACCCAGTCAATTACATCCTGTCTTCCTCTATCATCAAAATCAATATCAATATCAGGCATGGAAACCCTTTCCGGATTCAGGAATCGTTCAAAAAGCAGGTTGTATTTGATAGGATCAATATTGGTAATTCCAATACAGAAAGCCACGGCTGAGCCTGCTGCTGAGCCCCGTCCCGGCCCTACCGCTACTCCCATATCTCTTGCAGCCTGGATAAAATCCTGCACAATCAGAAAGTAGCCAGGAAACCCCATTGTTTTGATGATATCCAGTTCATACTCCAAGCGTTCCTTTACACTTTCTTCTAATGGGTCACCATATCTTTTTTTAGCCCCTTCAAAAGTCAGGTATTTTAAATAATCATCCTGGGTGGTAAATTCCGGTGGCATGGGAAATTCCGGAAGTAAGATATCTCTTTTAAGTTTCAGAGGAGAACATTTATCTACAATTTCCTGTACATTTTCCAGGGCTTCGGGTAGATCAAAGAACAACTGATTCATTTCCTCCTGACTCTTAAAATAATATTTGTCATTTGGCAATGCATACCTGAACCTTCTGCCATTCCCCACTTCCATACTCATGGTCTTACCTTCCTTTACACACCAAAGTACGTCATGAGCCGGAGCATCTTTCTGATTGATATAATAGACATCGTTGGACGCAATAATTTTCACCTTATATTTCTTGGCAAAGGATAAAAGCACTTCATTTACCCTTTCTTCCTCAGGAAGTCCATGCCTCATTAATTCTACATAGAAATCATCTTTGAATAATTCCAACCACCATTGAAAAGCCTCTTCGGCCTGATGTTCGCCTATATTTAGAATGAGATTAGGAATCTCTCCATTTAAATTTCCCGTAGTGGCAATTAGACCGTCTTTATACTTTTCAATTAGAGCTTTATCAATTCGTGGTACTCCGGAATAAAAACCTTCCATGTAACCAATAGAGCTTAATTTTGAGAGGTTTTTATATCCTTCCTGATGTTTTGCCAAAAGTAATTGGGTAAACCTTTTATCTGGGTTGTCTTTGGTAAACTGGGTTTTCTTCCTTTCTACAGCTACATAAAACTCGCATCCGATAATCACTTTAAGATCGTCTCCCTGACCGGCAACTGCATTAAATGCACCATGAAGGTTTCCCATATCTGTAATGGCTACTGCCTCCATTTTCAACTCCCGGGCCTTTTCCAATATCTTTTTAACCTTTGCAGTACTCTGAAGAATAGAAAACTCAGAATGTACATGGAGATGGGAAAAGGGAATGACCTTATCAAGTTTTTTCCCCTGTCTTGCTTTTAGCTCAGCTTCCTGTTTTTTCTTTTCTTCCTGCGCTTTCTTAAAGTTGGCATCATCGAGTTTTGGCGGCTCATAAATAATTGCCTTTACAGGTGTATCATCCCAGGGTTTGGCTACTCCTACTTTTAAAAGTTCAAAGTAACATTTTGAGTTTGCGGCAACATCATAAGCGGCATCGTGTGCATCCTGAAATTTATAGCCAAATAGTTTTTCATGAAGTTCCTCAAGTTTCGGAGGTTTGAACCTGCCTCCTCTACCACCTTGGAGAGCGGTAAATTCGGTGGTGTTTTTCATGGTATCGAACGTATCCAATTCCATGAATAAGCTCTCATCTACTCCTGCCCTGATGAATTCAGCCCCCATTAATGGGATATCATATCCCAAAATATTGTGTCCGATTAATACTTTAGTTTGTTTGATATCCTCCGCAAACTCCTGTATAACCTCTTCTAATGGAATACCCTCTTCCTGTGCTCTTTTCGTGGAAATACCATGAATTTTTTCAGCATTAAAAGGGATGGTAAAGCCATCTGGTGTCACGATAACATTTCTGGCTTTTATTAAATTACCTTTATTATCGTGAAGTTGGTAGGCCAACTGAACAAGTCTGGGCCAATTCTCCAGATCAGTATGTGGGGCTTTCCAGTTGTTTGGTAGTCCGGTAGTTTCAGTATCAAAAATCAGGTACATAGCTTAAAAAAATCTCAGGTTCAAATTGCTAAAAAACTCAATTACGTATATTGAACATAATGTTCCCATCTGTCAATAACAGATTGAAAATCTTCAGGAATTTCGGAATCAAATTGGATAAATTCATTTGAAACAGGATGAATAAATCCTAATGTTTTAGCATGGAGTGCTTGTCTGGGCATTAAGGAAAAACAATTTTCGACAAAACTTTTGTATTTTGAAAACCGCTCTCCTTTTAAAATTTTATCACCACCATATAAAGCATCATTAAACAAAGTATGCCCTAAATATTTCATATGTGCCCTGATTTGATGAGTTCTTCCTGTTTCCAAATTGCATTTTACCAAGGATACATACCTCAACCTTTTTAAAACCTGATAATGAGTAATGGCCTCTTTACCATATTCGCCATCAGGAAATACAGTGCTCATTCTTCTATCTGAAAAGCTCCTGCCGATGTGTCCTTCAATGGTGCCATTATCCTCTTTCACTTCTCCCCAAACCAGGGCATAATAAGTTCGCTCAATTGAATGATCAAAAAACTGTTTTGCTAAATTGGTCATCGCCTGGTCGGTTTTGGCAATAACTAAAAGCCCTGAAGTATCCTTATCTATCCGGTGAACCAACCCTGGCTTTTGTTCACCATTTTTATGCGTAGGCAAATTTTTGAATTTAAAGGCCAGGGCATTTACTAAAGTTCCATCCCAATTGTTGTGGCCAGGATGTACCACCATGCCCGGCTCTTTATTGATAATCATGAGATGATCATCTTCAAAAACAATGTTTAATGGAATATCCTGAGGAATAATCTCAAAATCAACTTTGGGTTTGGGGAGAAAAATTGTTACTACATCTTTAGGTCTTATTTTATAGTTTGATTTAACGTCATCCCCATTTACTTTAATATAATTCTGTTTTATTGCATCCTGAATCCTATTTCTGGACGTGTGCGGCAACCTGTCTATTAAAAATTTATCAATCCTCAATAGAGATTGTTTAGGGTCAGCTTCTATTCTAAAATGCTCAAATAATTCTTCATCATTTTCTTCAATCATTTTACAAAGATACAGGTAAATCGCATCAAATCTAAGGATGAATACGTGGTAAATTTTAAAAAATTAAAGCGAATTTAACTTTTAATATCAGCCATTATTTTCTATTATATTGGTCAGATGCCCTTCTCAACTTTTATTTTATAAAAATTATAAAAAATATAAATTCTAATTTTTGTGGCAATTCTTTACCAAAAAGGAAAGAGGTGTTACATAAAAATTAATCATTTTTTGTAATAATTTGCTTCGAAGAAAGGCATGCCAAAAACTTATGATTAATTTGGGTATTCTAAACAAATAATCTTAACCAACTGATAACCAGTGTTTAAACCCAGAAGTCTCCAAGGTAAACCTTTTCTTATTTGGAGATTATTCTCCTAAGGTTGGCTTAAAAATTATGGCACTCCATTCATAAAAACTTACCTGCCCTATCAAAAAGCACATTTAACAATAGAATTAGCCCTATTGGGTCTGAGATTTGTAAATCCCTACCAAGTTATTTATTCAAAACATAACTAATAATTTATGAAAGGATTAATACTTAATAGAGTTTCGTTGAGTTCCTTTCCACTTGAATGCCTTATGAGGCAGATAAACTAAACAAACAAACTAAAACCCCGGCAAAACCGGGGTTTTTCATTTTAATTAAAAATCATTCAGAAAGCATATTTTCTTACATGGATTGGGAATTTGACTCTTTTGCATGAACCAAAGATGATTTCGGTAATGAATTTGCCAATCGGCAGTTATAAATAGAAATATATAAGTAACCTAAACAAATAAATTTATGAATAACTCTACATTATCCATTCTTAAAAAAAGGATTTTAAATGCCTTAGCCATTCTAACCGTTTGTGTATGTTTTGCTGGTTTTTGCGAAGACAGCGCTCTTCCAATAAACATCTCCAAAACAATGGAATATGAATATACCATTAGCCTCACAGATGAATTTGAAGGCTCAGAAACTGAAGTTAGAGAAGTTGATCCTCAGGAAGAACAGGATTTTCAGGATAATAAAGAAAGCATTAAAGAATTTACTCTCAACAAGCTAGAATATCAGATTACCGGAATTACCGGACAAGACAATATTGAATATGCAAATGCTGAAATTCATTATACTCCTTCTTCAAACATTGAAATAAGGGATGGTGAGCCAATTGCAATAGAGGAATCTAAGGTAGTTAGAATTATGACTCTAGATGAAATAATTAAATTAACTCCAGGTAAGCACGAATTAGTTCTTCCAGCTAATATCAAATCAGCTTTAACCGAATTATTAAATACTGAACAACCTTTTTACGTAGCCTTTAGCGCTAAAGCAAAAACAACTGGTCCAGCATCAATAAGTGTAAAAGTATATCTAGATGTAACTGCTAAAACTGAGCAGGAACTATAAATTTCATTTAAACATAATCATCAAAGGCATATAAATTAAGGATTACCAAAATTTATATGCCCTTATTTTATATTAGAAAATTAATCTTTTTAATAACATGAAGCTAACATACAAAATCAAAGGGTTCTATTTTGCACTTACCTTAATCCTGTTTCACCCAACTTTTAATTTTGCCCAAAGCGATCAGTTTGATTTAATTTTAGAATCGGGAGTTGAAGATGCCGAAACCCTGCTTGGTCATTATTTAAAACCAGCTGTAAAAGGATTTGGATATGACATCAATGCAGGCTGGTTTAATACTGCCAAACCTCATAAAACATTAGGTTTTGATCTAACTGTCATGGGACATGCGGCATTGGTTCCAAATAAGGATGTAACCTTTACTTTCAATGATCATGAATATGCCAATATCAGGTTGAGTGATCCTTCAAACAGGGAGCTTCCAACTCTTTTTGGGGAATACGAAGCCGGACCAGAACTAATTATTATGGAAGATGGAGAAGAAGTAGTAAGAGTGAGTTCAATGCCTGGCTTAGGTCTGAAAGAAGATATAGGATACAATGCTGTTCCAGCTCCAATGGTTCAGTTGGGATTAGGAATTACCAAAGGAACTGATGTGAAATTTAGATTTTTCCCTCACTCGGTTTTTGGTGATACTGATGTCAAGTTATTGGGAATTGGAGTGATGCATGATATCAAACAATGGATTCCGGGAATGAAGGAATTACCTATGGAATTGTCAGTTTTCGGAGGGTTTACCAAAATGAGTTCGAATTCATATTTAAACGATGCTAAAACTCAGCAATTAACTTATGATGTTACAGGAATTTCTTTTCAGGCAATTGCCTCTAAAAAACTGGCTATTTTCACCTTTTATGGAGGATTAGGTTACAATACAGTCAACTCTAATGTAAATCTTCTTGGGGATTTTGAAACTGATAAAGCCACATTTAAAGATCCGGTAACTTTAAATTATAAACATGGAAGTCCACGAGCCACTTTTGGAATGAATATTCATGCCGGACCATTATTGATTATGGGAGATTATTCATTCAATGAGTATAATAATGTTACCCTAGGAGTTGGATTTGCAGTAAGATAATTTAAAATTGTTATTCAATAAAAAAGGAGAATCAAATTGATTCTCCTTTTTTATTTTTAGCGTTTACACTTTTGCTATTTGCAATTCCAATATGAACAATTGCATCTCCCTGATGAACTATTGGGTTATTATTAAGCCCAACTATATAACCAGAAGCTGGTGATTTAAGCGGAATTTTAAATTCCCCAAATGGGTCGGTTACGGTTCCAATCACCTCATTCTTTTTTACCTTTTGACCGTATTTAAAAAAACTATGGAATAATCCTGAAAATTTTGCTCTTACCCAGGTGGAATGTTTGATAATAATATTGGGTTTGCTAGGCTCAGGAGCTTCATCTACCATTTCTAAATGTTTCATTAATCTCCTTGTGCCAGCAATTCCTTCCTCGATTGCATATTGGTCAAACCTGGCAGATTCTCCCCCTTCATAAACCAGAATTTTTTTTCCTTTTTTCCCGGCCGCCTGTCTCAAGGATTTAGGTCTATAAACAGAATCAATTGAAAAGGGGGCACAAAATGCGCTTGCCAATTCTACATTCTTGGGATCCTTAAAGACAGCCCTGATTTGAGGGTAATTAGTTCGATCAGCCCCACCCGTATGAAAGTCTATTCCATAATCAATTTGAGGAATGATTTCTTTCATTAGATGAAATGCAATTCTACTGGCCAGCGAACCATTTTTATTTCCTGGAAATGAACGATTTACATCCTTACCATCCGGAACCTCTCTGGAAAAATTAATAAAACCAAAAATATTAAGTATCGGAATACAAATTACAGCTCCCTTTTTCACCCTATGAAATCCATTCTCAATAATTCTCCTAACTACCTCAATACCATTAATCTCATCACCATGAAGCCCTCCCATTAATAACAGGACAGGCCCATCTTCCATCGCATTATAAACTACAACAGGTATATCAATTACAGTATGAGAAGGCAGCCGCGCAATTGGAGCATTTATTTGAACTTCCTCTCCGGGAGCAACTAAAGTTTCTCCGATAATAATTTTTTTCTTAGACATTTGTCAGGCTTTAACCTTATCTTTTGGTTTTCTTTTTTTGGAAATATTTCTTTCAATATATTCTACAATTTTTCCCGCAATATCAACTCCGGTGGCCGTTTCAATCCCCTCCAACCCAGGTGATGAATTTACTTCTAAAACCAGGGGACCTCTTTTGGATTCAATCATATCCACACCGGCAATGGCTAAACCCATGGCTTTTGCCGCTTTTAAAGCACTCGACTTTTGTGCTCTTGTTAACTTTACTACATTCGCTGAGCCTCCTCTATGCAAATTTGACCTGAATTCCCCTTCCTTCCCTTGTCTTTTCATTGCCCCAACAACTTCACCATCCACAATAAAGGCTCTGATATCTGCACCACCGGCTTCCTCAATAAATTCCTGCATTATAATTCTTGTTTTCAGGCTGTCAAAAGCTTCTACTACTGATTTTGCTGCTTTATCAGTTTCAGCAAGAACCACTCCCAGCCCCTGAGTTCCTTCCAGTAATTTAATTACCACTGGAGCTTTTCCAATGTGCTTTATAACCTTATTTTCTTCTTTAGAATTATTGGTAAAAGCGGTTTTAGGCATACCTACACCCGCTCTGGAAAGTATTTGTAAGCTTCTTAATTTATCCCTCGACCTTGTAATTGCCAAAGAATCAACAGCACTAAAAATTTTTTTCATTTCAAACTGCCTTACTACGGCAGTTCCGTAAAATGTAACTGAGGCCCCTATCCTTGGAATTACCGCATCTACATCATCAAGGGTACTTCCATTAAAAAAAATATTTGGCCCTTTTTCATCCATAATAATATCGCACTTTAGGTGATCGATTACTACTCCTGTATGGCCTTTTTGTTCTATAGCTTCCAGTAATCTCCTGGTTGAGTATAAGTTTTTATTTCGGGACAAAACTGCTATTTTCATTATTTCTTTTTTTGCTTAAATGATAAGTCTTTTTTTTCTACATCAACAATAAATTTTCCAGAAAGAAATCTTCTTCCTAATAAAATTGGATACTTCATTTTTTCCCTGTCTGTCAAAGAAAATTCTGTTTCAATCTTTTCATCAAAAATCTCCAAAACCGTTTTAATGGTAAATCTTTCCTCAGGAATACCGGAAGTGTTTTTTATATTTCGGGTGGTAAACCTTTCAAAATAGAAATCCTTGTCATTATAGTCCGGATGAAAGGGGTCTAATAGTTTAAAATGCAAAACATTTTTTCCATCCATTTTTACTACAGAAATATGATGGCAATGAATAGCACTTGTATAAGCTCCTGTATCAATTTTTGCATCAATTTCAAATAATTTAAGTTCGGGTAAATTTATTTTATCAATCCTTCCTATTACCGTTTTCTTCATTATTATAAAAACTTCAAATTATTAAACCTTGGAATATGAGAAAGAAAATTTCCCTCTCAATCCAGTGATGGAACCTTGTTGTTTTCTTCAAATCAAACAACTCTGATGTTTGGTACGCCACAAACCAGGAAAGTCACATTAATTTTAAAATGGGAAACAGGTACTTTGCTTATTGTAATTTCCTAAGCCCAATTTTAACCAAAATTGTTTAGCTATTAAAAAAATTACTAAATAAAATGCAAAGAATATTTTATAGGAAAAACTCGGGCAAGTCAGGAAATTGTAAAAGCACATAAGCCTTTTACAACTTAATAAGAGGATAGGTTTTAATCAGTAAAACTTAAAGGTTTTTTAAGGTGAACAAGCACTGAATACTTGTTTGAATAGGAAATAAAGATAGCTTTTAAAGCAATTAGATTTATTAAACAAGGATTTTATTTATTCCAAATAAGATATTGATTTTCAGATTTTTATGTAAATTACATTTCTCCTTTTTCTCGCAAAAACATTTCCACTTCTCCCACATCCACAAATCCTCTTTGAATACCAATCTGGTAACTTTGTTTCAATATTTTTATACCTCCATTTTTTTCTCCGGTAGTATATAAAAACCGTCCGAGAATTTTCCCTATTTGATAAGTACTTTTTACATCTTTTAAATCAAGGGCAATCTTATAAGCAGCAAGTGCATATTCCAGATACTTGGGAATATTTTTCTTTAAACTGGCCAGCATAGAAAGGTGTTGCAACACTTTTCCTTCTTGTGGTTTTAAACCAGCCTTTCTAAATTTGGTCAAAGCTTTTTCAAGAAAAAAATTAGCATCTTCAGCTTTTTTAAAAATCTTAAAAATCCTTCCTAATAAAAATAAAACTTCCTTATCTGTATCTTCTCCAAATAATTGAAAAGTTTTGATGCCATAATAATATGCGGTAGCAAAATATCCCAATTTAAAATGATAACCTATCAGATGCATGGAAATTAAGCTTAGTCTGGGCTTATCTTTTAACTTATAATATACTTCAAAAGCTTCTTTTAAATTAGCAATTCCGAAAATCAGGTTTTCAGCATCAGACAATAAATACTTGCCAGCCTTTTCTAAAGAATTTTCAAACAGATCACTGGAAAGATCCATAAAATTCAATTCTTTTTTGATAAAACTGTCCACCTCATAATATAAATCTCCGGAAAAAACATCCGATTTTGTATTAATGATTTCCTTTTCCTGGAGTTTCTGTAAACTTTCCTCAGGAGAATGCCCTTCAAATCCAGAACTGTCTTGGATTTGTAATTTCAGTCCTAATTCCTTGACAGGAATTTTGAAAATGACGATGGCCTTAAGGAGTATTTTCTCTTGTTGATCAAGGTGTTGTATGATTTGTCCGGTGATTATTTTTTCGACAAGAATATGGTGTTTTTCATTCTCTAAATTTTCCAGCTTTCCTCTGTCTGCAATTCCAAGTATGGAATTTAATGTGGCTGTTAAGTCATTTGGAGTTTGGTTGCCAATCACCCTTAACAAATTCAACAATTTTAAATTTTTATTAAGACTGGTAAAAAGAAACTCAAGAGGAAAGTTAGAATGATGTTTTTCTGTTTCTTTTTCTATTATTTCCCAAAATGACTCAGGGAAACTCTGAGTGAAAAGAATTTTTATAAAATCTACAAACAAAATTTCTTCACAGGAAATTGAATGTAAATTTTCAAAATGTTTTTCAATTTTTCGTTGCCCATTTATTATTACAAAAAGATTGCTTTCCATAAATAAATTTATGCAATCAAAAACATCAACATATTGAGGATGAACAGATTGCCCCTTCCCAGCAAACAGAAAATCTATATTTTCAAAAAAGATAACAGGTTCTGTATCTTTTTTTATTTCTTCCAATAGAAATTTAACCTTTTCCTTTCCCTTTTTAAAGGTTTTTAGCTTTTCAAGCACATCATAATTCTCCTTTCTTTCCAACAAAAATGCTTCAAGTGTCCTTTGAATACATTGAAAGGAAACCGTACTTTCATTAAAAACAAAGGGATGAATATCAGAATTGAGTTCTTTTAATAATTCGTAAATTTTATTGGACAAAGCAGTTTTTCCACAGCCCGGCTTTCCATAAAACTGAATGGGTGTTTTATTCACCAACCGACTAAGGGCCTGGTTTACTTCTTCCTTTCTTCCTAAAAACAAAAATTTTTGTTTGGGAGGAATATTATTTAAATAATGACTGCCATAAAATTGGTGAATAGGCAAATTTTGCTCACGCTCAGTTCTGATTTTAAATAATTCTAATTCTTCCCAATCCTCTCGCGATAAGTATTGTTTTAGAAAATCTATGGGCATTTTTTTAGTGGGTATTTTAAACTATAGTTATAGAATATTGCTAAAAACTAATAGAAATGACTTCAAAAGATAGTTTCAATATAGCAAGTTTAGAAGGTATATTGTAAAAGTATTCGTCAATACTTTGGTAAAGTCACAGTCTATTCCATCCTTCTTTATTTTTTAACTCTACGGGGAAGAAAAAATTCTCTAAAACTCCGAATAATCCAATTTGACCATGAGGCACTAACATTTTTTTGTCTTTACCTGCTACTTATCCGGTTGGCGTGTCTTAAAATAAAATTTAAGTTTACACTTTCTTATTAATTTTATTTTTTGAATTTATCGAAATTCCGGTTTTCAAGCCGGAAATAATTAGATTTTGGTAGTTCATTTTTTTAGGTGAATAATGGAGTGTATTTAAGGGAAAACCGGAAAATCTTTGTACAAAACCTGTGCATCGTAGTCGAAAAGTCTTAGTTTAGACAGCTTCCTTAAGTCCAAAATAAGCACCCGTGCTATTATTTCTGAGAAACAGTAATTTCTCTAGCAGTCTTTTATGGCAAAATAATACACAATTAATTTGGAATTACTACTTAATATCAGATGTCATGATTAAAAATTACATTACTATAGCGTTAAGAACCTTTTCAAAACAAAAGGGGTTTGCGCTAATCAATATTTGTGGGCTGGCTATTGGTTTGGCAAGTTCCATCTTTATATTTCTTTATGTAATTGATGAACTTAGTTATGACTCAATTCATCCTTTTTCGCAGGATACTTACCGAATGGGTTATCACCTGAAAACCGAGGACGGAGATGAATATGACAGTCCCGGAGTGCCCGGAGTGTGGCCAAAAGAAATGAAAAATCAGATTCCAGAAGTATTGGAATTTGCCAGAACACTTTGGGTAGGCTACCCAGTTTCAATCGAAAATAGCGAAAAAGAAAAAATTATACTCACAGAGGAATTATTCTGGACAGACAAAACTTTCCCAAAAGTTTTACACTTTCCAATTTTGAGGGGTAACTCCGAATTTGTATTTGAACATCCCAATTCAGTGGTAATAAACAAAACAGAAGCTCAAAAACTATTTGGGGATGAAAACCCTATAGGAAAAATGATTAATTTAAAACATCCAAGGATCACTGATGGACAACCCCTTAGTGTGAAAATAACCGGGATTATGGATGATTATCCATCCAATTCTCATATTAAACCGAAATACCTGGTTAATCTGGAATCTTTAAGACCAATCCTTGGTGAAGATTATGACAATTATTTTGAAACAAACTGGAATGATGGATATCTTGAGGCTTATTTTGTCTTAAAAGAAGGCACCCCAATCAATCAGGTGAAAGCGACCTTCAACCAAATTTTACAATCTAATTTAAATGAAGAATCTGCAAATGTTTCACTTATTTTTCGAAAATTAACTGATATTCATTTCGACAATGAAATTATGTGGTCCCTGGAAGGATCAGGGGATTTTGATTATGTACTTATTTTCGGAACAATTGCCCTGCTCATTTTAATAATTGCCTGTATCAATTATATGAATTTAGCCACTGCCAGATCGGCAAAAAGAGCTAAGGAAGTGGGACTAAGAAAGGCATTTGGAAGTACAAAAAACCAGTTAATGCTTCAATTTTTTAATGAATCATTGATCACTACCATTTTTGCCCTGATTTTGAGCCTTTTTCTGGTGCTGGTATTTATGCCACATTTCAATGAAATGGCTGAAAAGAGTTTCTCCTTCACATCTCTTTTCAATCCCCTCATAATTTATTCTCTCATAGGAATAATTCTATTTGTGGCTATTGTTTCAGGAAGTTACCCAGCCATTTATTTATCATCCTTTAAGCCGGTAGAGGTTTTAAAATCAAAGTTTGTGGCGGGGAAACCTGCAGAGATGTTTCGAAAAGGATTAGTTATTGTTCAGTTTTCCATTACTCTTATTCTAATAATTTGTACCGGATTGATCATGAAACAAATGAGCTTTATCCAAAATTCAAAACTCAATGAAAATGGGGAACAAATTGTTTCTATTCGATATGGAGGTACAGCCCCGGCAGAAAAGTATGAGTCGTTAAAAAATCAATTATTACAAGATGCCAGTCTTGAGCATGTAACCATTGGAAACCATTTACCCAGGCAAAACTATTTTGGCGGAATCCATTCAAATTTTCAGTTTCCAGAAATTAAAGAGGAAGAAGTCCACTGGAGCCAGCTAAGTGTAGATTTTGACTTTCCAAAGACTTACAACCTTGAATTTGTAAATGGACGTGATTTTTCAAAAGATATTGAAACAGATTCTAATGCTTTTATCCTGAATGAAGTCGCTGTTAAACATTTAGGAATCAGTACGGAGGAAATTCTGAATACCACAGTAAAAACCAAAAAAGGGCAGCTTACAGGAAGTGTAATTGGTGTAGTCAAAGATTTTCCATACCGAAGTATCCATCAGAATATCGGGCCTTTAGTGATTAGTGCCAGGCCGCACCCAATGGATAAAATTGTTTATGTAAAATTGCCTAAAGGAAAATTTCAGGAAAAATTGGAATTTATTGAAGCAACCTGGAAAAATGTACTTCCGGGAATTGGTTTCGATCATTGGTTTTTAAGTGAGGAGTTTGGGAAAATGTATCAGACAGAAAGACGCATGGCAAATTTGTCCAAGAACTTTGCAATCCTGGCGATTTCCATTGGTTGTCTTGGCTTATTTGGCTTAGCAAGCTACCTTGCTGAAAGAAGGACAAAAGAAATAGGGATAAGAAAAGTAATGGGGGCCACTGTTTTTCAAATGCTTCTATTATTATTCAGTACTTTTAGTTTTTTAATATTTATTTCAGCACTGATTGCTATTCCATCCTCCTATTTCTTAATGAGTAACTGGATGCAAAACTTTGCTTACAATGTAGGTTTGGATTGGTTGATTTTTGGATTGGCCATTTTATTTGTATTTATTTTAACTATTGTTACAGTTGGGTATGAATCCCTGAAAGCCTCTTTAGCAAATCCAGTGGATGCAATTCGACAGGATTAATTCTATAAAACCCAATATACTCTTAACCATTAACCAGGTGAAGAGAGTTGTTTTTTTACTGACTTAAATTAATAATCCTAATGGGAAAATTTTCAAATACTCTGACAAAAAAAGACATTGATTTTATTGCCAGCCAACACATATTTTTTACCGCCACTGCACCATTTGAAGGAAGAATAAATGTTTCTCCAAAAGGAATGAACAGCTTTAGGGTAATAAACGAAAATGAAGTGGCTTACCTTGATCTTACAGGCAGTGGCAATGAATCGGCCAGCCATATTCTGGAAAACAAGCGGTTAACCATAATGATGTGCGCTTTTGAGGGAAAACCCAATATTCTGAGAATGTATGGAAAAGGGGAAGTCATCCTTAAAAAGGATGCTGAATGGGAAGACTATTTTTCAAAATTTAATCCTATTGATGGGGTAAGACAAATTATCAAATTGAAAATCGAAAGTGTTCAGAATAGTTGTGGCATGGCAGTGCCATTCTTTGATTACAACGATGAAAGAAGAGAATTGGAAAACTGGGCAACCCAAAAGGGAGAGCCAGGCCTTTTGGATTATCAAAATAAAAACAATCTCAAAACCATAGATGATAAGTCAAACGGTATTACTTCTTATTCTTAAACCATGACCGTAAAGCAAAGAATCGTGAGTTAAATTCTTTCCAGTTTTCTGTTTTTTTGTAAATCGGTTATCATGGCATCCTGAGCTCTGATCCTGTTACATAGCACCTGTAAAATCCCTTTGGCTACTTCTGGTCTTTGGGCCATTAGCTCATAGAAATCAACCTGGTCAAGGCGGAGCAATAGCGTGTTCTTTTCAGCCATGGCGCTTGCCGAGCGGGGGTTTTCATCCAGCAAGCCTAATTCCCCAAAGAAATCCCTGTTAACCAAAGTATTGAGTGGGTAATTGTCTATATGAATTTTCACCTGACCTTCATAAATGATATACATACAATCACCTCTATCCCCTTTTTTAAATATCTCAGTACCTTCAGAAACCCTTTCTTCAGTAATGATGGTGGCAATATCAATCAAAACATTCTCTGGAGTTTCCGAAAATATTGAAGTACTTTTTAAAATAATTACCTTTTCAATTTCCAGTAATTTACTTTGTTGATTTTCCATCTTCTTAATTAGTTTTTTCATTTGCATGGAGTCTTCTACTACATCTTCTAAAAATTCACCGATCTTAAAGAATCGATCTTTACAAAACTCTATAATGGTGTGACCTGCGGCTTGTGAAAATAACAAATCGTTGCTTTCCAGATAAGGAATAAAAGCCTTGAGCAGACTTGGGTAAAAGGAACCCGCTAATGAATATAAAGCTGTAGCCTGCGTCCATCTGCTGAACTTACTTTCTCTTTCTTCGCCTTGAAGGATAATAAAGACCACGGTTATTTCATCCAACAATTGATCTGAATAATACCGGGAAAGCCTGGTTTTCCGAATCTGTTTTGTATTCCCGTTCAACACTACAATGAGTTTTTCCACGGTAGATGCAGGCAACATTTGAGAAAGTGTTTCAATAACTTTAAGTCTGTCTTCCTTCTCAATTGATCCCAGTAAATGTAAAATTTCCTTGTACTCGTCAGGCCGCGAGACAAATAGAAAAGACAATAGGGTTTTAATTTTCTTTTTTTCTTCTTCCAGTTCTTTTTGAAGCGCATCGAGTAATAAACCAAATCCCCTTTTTTTATTTAAAAGCATAATGGCATTGTGCAACCAGAAAATTTGCCGAAACAACTTTTCCAGTTGGTCGGTAACCTGATAATAATCTTCCTTTAATTTCGCTTCAAAACCTGCTATTTTTAAGGCATTCAGCGCCTCTATTTTTAAATCAAGCCAGGGGAATTTTACCACCCACCAGAGTATTTCAGAAGCTTTATCTCCCCCAATCTGGCCACACACTTTACATAAGCGAAGCATAAATCGCTCTTTAGTATGCTTATACATGCCAAATTCTTCCTTTATTAGCGGTAGGGCATTTTCCTTGTATTGCACCAGAGAAATGATGGCTTCATTATAATAACCACTGCCTTTAATCATGGAAATCAAAAAGGGAATAAAAATACTATCATGTAATTTCCCACAAACAAGCACCGCCTTCCTTACCACCCTTTCATTTTTGTTTTCCAAAAAACCAAGTACTACATCACAGTATTCGCAATCATTTAATTCTTCAATAATCTCAAGCGAAAGAATCTGATCCTCCGGGGTAAATGAACTGATCAGGTTTGATAATTTTTCTTTGGCTTTTATTTGCTGATCCTCGGTCCCAAATTGGAGCAGGCTTAGTATTGCTGCTCTTTGAATCGGGGGTTCCGAATCTTCCAGATAAAGGTTTATTTCCTCTATGGCTTCTTTTTTCAGAATAGAAAAAGTTTTAATGGCTGCTGCTTTTACCTTAGGACTTACATCCCCGTTTTTTCTTATAATATCCAGTACATTATCTAGCTGGGTTTCTAGTTTTAGTGCTTTTATTTTTTCTATTACATGAATTTGAACTTCCTCTGAAGGGTGGGAAAGCAAAAGTGTTAAACGGCCATCAATATGGCTAGGGTCAAACCTATGTAAAAGTTCTATGGAATAAATTACTGCTTCTGAATGATTAGCTTCAAGTTTACTTTCCAAAATCTGAAGAATGTCCTTGTCTTTTATGGCCAATTCGGGGCCTTCTAATGACCTAACTTCCAGTGCACTTTCAAAAATTTTAATGAAATTTTGATGATTAATAATGAGTATTAATAACCAGATACCTATTGAGGCCAACAAAAAATATTGCAGTTCATAAAAATTGAGACTTGCATTGAATTGAGTAAAAATTAAAAGCAGAGCAGCCATTAATATTCCAACAGGTTCAATGACTGTTTTTAAAATTATAAAATTCGGTAATCTGTAAAGCTTTATTAGAGGCTCAAATAGGGAAATAAATACTGGCTCATTTAGAGAATATTTAAACACCATGAAAATAAGCGCAAGGGCACCAAAATGCAAAAGAGAATGCCCCCCCTCCCTTTCAGCAAGACCGTTAAAATAAAAAATCAAAACGGAAACTATGGTCAGCATTACCGGCAGTACATAAAGAGCAGTTCTGATTCCAATTTTCCCCACTACTTTTTTGGAAAATACAAACTTGATAATAAAAGTAGCCAGACAAATTATACTGAAAAAGTACCCCAGATACTCAGCTATTCCTTTACTTGTCCTGATTTTAAGTTGTAAATCATTGATGAATGAAAAGTCAATAAGAATAGCTGTTAAGGCAATTACAGCAGATAAGAGGGATAGAATCCTAAGGTATTTATCACCGAAATAAAATTTAAAAACATTGATTTCAGGCTCTAATTGAACCTTTTCCATAGTAGGCGTACTCTCTGTGGTGGAAAATTCCGGCTTTTTTAGAATTCTGTTTAAAAAGAAAAAGGAAATTAGGATAAAGCATGCTGAAACCAAAATAATGGTGGGAAGATCAAAAACTATTAACAGAGAAGTAATCGATAAATAACCAATGAATCGACCGGGCAAATCTCCGGAAGCAGTCCACCCCAACAGGCTGCTACTATGCTTTAAATCGAATAATAATGAGGATAGCCCAAATGATTCCAAATGGAACATGAGATACACGATCCTGTACATCACCATCAGGAAAAATAAATACCAGACTTTATGAATACTTATTGTCCCAAAGTACATGAAAAAAATTAAAAGGAACATTCCAAGGATTACAATTTGGAATAACTTTTCCTTTTTAACTACCTGAATCAGAATATTATAAAGGCGTCCGGTTACAATATAAATAATGGCTGTAAACAGGTAAACAAAAGGAAGGTTCTCGGCTGAAACTTCGGAAAGAAACAATGCATTTGAAGCTAGAAAAAATAAAGCAAGTCCGGCTCCAATAAAAAATTGATGGAAGAATAGGGAATTGATAAACCATCCATTTTCCTTTTTGATTTTAAATGCCTTAATAAAAACGCTATTCATTTTACCTTAAAATAACCTCCTGAATTTTTCCTAATCCTCTCAATAATCCCCCAATTTTATGAACTTAACTGGTCATTATGCTGATTAAAGTCCATCACCAAATAAATCTTTTAAATATATGGGTTATTGGTTAATCCTACAATTCAGAAGATAGAATCAATCAAAATTTGATTTTTTTTAAACAATGCCCTGACTTGCCGTGTTCTGGTTATAGAAACATTATATGGAAAAATGAAGAGTTTAATTTTTGGTATTTTATTTTTGGTGTCTTCTGGCTTTTCACCCGTCCAAATTAATCCGGGTGAACATGAATTACAATTGGTAATTAAAGAAATTAAGCAACAATCAGGAAAAATAATGATTGCTGTTTACAATGAAGAAGATACCTACCTTGATATTATGTACAAGGCCATTTCTGTACCCGTAGATTCCAATATATTAAAAATTAACATTTCAGAATTGCCTGCAGGTTATTATGCCATTAGTATCTTTCATGATGTGAATGATAATGATGAGCTGGACAAAAACTTCATAGGCATCCCTAAAGAACCCTTCGGGTTTAGCAACAATGTTTTAGGGAAGTTCGGACCACCAAGTTTTGCCAACGCCAAAGTGAAAGTTGGGTCAGGTCAGGAACCTGTAGTAATTGAGCTTAGGTAAGCTAAATTTCATGAAGTAAATGAATTGAAAAATTCAATAAAGTGTGGAACGAAAATAATTAAGCCTATACATCCGGAGAAAATAACAGCAAGAAAAACTGTAGCAGCAGCAATATCTTTTACCTTTCCTGCCAGAACATTATACTCTGGGCTCACCAAATCTACTAATTTTTCTATAGAGGTATTAAATGCCTCTGTAATCCAGACCAAACCGATTGCAAGAATTACCCAAAGCCACTCCATGGTATTTAGTTGGAATAAAAATGCCAGTAATAAAACAAACATTCCAACCGGAAAGTGGAAATAAAAATTATGATCACTACTCAGTAATTTTATGCCTGCAAAAGCATGTTTAAAACTTTTTAGCTCTTTAATTAAATATCTAATCATTGTTTGTCAGGCTTTAGTTTGTAAGCTGGAAATTACATGCAAAAATAACAGTAGTCCGGGGAATAAATTTCCATTAAAATAAGCAAAATCGAAATTAATAAACCTTAAGTCTTAGCCCATCAATTTTCTTTAACTTAAGTTCAAGCTCGTTTGCATATTTTTCCCGCACAATAAGCCTCATCACACAGTCTTGTTCAAAATACTGGTCCAATATTTTTAAGTCAAAATCCTTTACCAGTTTCATGACATCGTTCATTTGGGGATATTCAAAGGTTATTTTAAATTCCTTTTCCAGATATTTAGTAATGATTTCTGCATTTTCAAGCGCTTCCTGAGTGGAAGTTTTATATGCCGTGATCAATCCCCCTACTCCCAGTTTAGTTCCTCCAAAGTAGCGCACCACCACCACCAAAACATCTGTGAGCTCTTTTGAGCGAATCTGTCCTAAAATTGGAGGACCCGCAGAATTCCCCGGTTCTCCATCATCATTCGATCTGTAATTCAATTTATCTTTTCCCAAGATATAAGCATAGCAATGATGCCTGGCATCGTAGTATTGCTTTTTCAATTCTTGAAGACAGGATTTTATTTCATCTTCATTAGAAACCGGATAGGCAAAAGCATAAAACTTACTTCCTTTTTCTTTGTAAATTCCTTCAGCAACTGCCTTAATGGTAAAATATGAATCCTCTTCCATATGGTCCGGTTTTTTGAAAACTGAAATTCAAGCAGGATTAGATCAATTTATATTTATTTTTTATTTGGTAAGGCTGGCTACCTCAAGACTTGGGGATGGAGGAATGGCTTCCAATTCCAAATCCCAGTTTTTATTGGGCTGGTTCCCCATTACAAATTCCAATTTTCCTCCTAAAATCAAATCTTTATGTGCTATAAAAGGCTTACGATACCTTTTACCATTTAGGAAAATAGCCTGAATATATTTATTATCGGTGCTCACATTATTGGCCACAATCTCCAATTTTCTTGTATCATTAATATCAATAATTATCTTTTCGAAAATCGGAGAACCGAAAAAGTATAATCCATCAGTAGGATTCACCGGATAAAAACCAAGTGCTCCAAACACATACCATGACATCAATTGGCCATAATCACTTTCATTTTTTTTTAAGGCAAAACTGACCGGATAAAATGTAGTCATAATTTTTCTCACCAGTTCCTGTGTTTTCCACGGAGATCCGGCATAATCATACAGGTATGGCATATGCTGTACATTTGGATTGAGATGGTTATATAAACCAGGAAAACTGCTAATTAATGAATCTTCCGTAGTTGCAGGTTGTACATAAAAAAAAGAATCCAGCTTCATATTGAAATTTTCTGCCCCACCCACAATTTCCACCAGGCCGGTAAAATCATGTTTTACACCAAAAGTCCGCTCCCAATTATTAACATTGGAAAGAGAAAAGGCATTAGCTATTTCCTGTTGGTTTTCAGTTTCTTTTATTTCTTCATTTAAAATAAACCCTGAGGCAGAATCATACCTGGAAATATACCTGGTTGACTGATCGAGATAACTTAAATAATCCTTTTCCCGGTTTAAGCCGCCTGCAAATGCCGCCACACACCAGTTCAGGTATGAATCATCAATATGATTCGGAGGAACACCAGCACTTCTCCCAATTCCCACCAGAGTCATGTTTTCCGCTTTCAATCGATTCTGATAGGCATATTTTTCGCCTTCATTTTTTATAATCTGGTAGGCTTTTTCAATATCAAAATCACCAATCCCTTTTAAAAAGGTTTCGGATAGAATCGCTACTGCACTGAAGTTTTTCCCTTTTCTGTTCAGTTCTCGTCCAAACAAAGTATTTTCAGGCAATTTCCCATTCATCACATAGTAGTCTAGAATAGAAGTGGAAATTTCATTGGCCTTTTTCGGGTTTAGAATAGACAAAAGGGTAAATCCAGATTTGGATATCTGAGTTAATGGAAAAGTACAATACTGATCATTTTCCCACTTTACGGGATTGACACTGCTTTTCTGGTAATTGTTATAACTTCCATCAAAATCGCTACAAACCACTGGGGCCAGCAGATTTTGATATATTCCTGTATAAAAAAGTTTCTTAGAAATGGAATCTTGGGAAGTAACTTTCATCTTGCTCAATTCTTCCTCCCACACCCCAAGTGCTGCTTTTCTGATTAAATCAAAATCCCAGTGAGGAATTTCCTGCTGTATATTATGAATTGCTCCTTTAATATTTACGTAGGAAAATCCTATTTTCACCAATAGCTTCTCTCCTTTTTCAGTTGCGTAATTTAATACCAGCTTGGTATCCTTTCCCTTGGTAACTTTTGGTTTTCCCACTGCAAAACCATTTCTGTACATTTTGTAGCTTTTCCATGGTTTGGAAACCTGAATGGCAAAATATATCTTGTAATTTGTGACCAGTCCTGTTAATTCTCTATAACCCGTAATTAACGAATCCCCGGTCATGATAAAAGCTGTTGATTTGGGTTTCACCTGATTGTTTGCAAACCCTAAATCGAATGAAATAAAAGAATTACTGTCTGCCGGAAAAATATATTTGTGCAAACCTACCCGCTTGGTGGCCGTGACTTCAGCCTTTATTTCGTAGTCATTTAACCTGATAGCATAATATCCTGGTTCGGCCTTTTCATTAATATGGGTAAAAGAAGAATATGCTTTTGCAGAATGCTTTACTTTCCCTTTTTTACTGTTTCCGGCCATCATGAGCAAATTACCTAAATCGGTTACCGGTTTTCGGTTGAGATGAGTGTGTGTAAAACCGAAAATTGTAGAATCGTTTAACTGATAACCTGAGTTTCTATTTCTCCGGTTAATACCCGTCTCAGGACTAACCTGTACCATCCCAAAAGGTAATGTTGCACCGGGGAAAGCCAGGGCACCTGTGGTACCGGCAAATTGATCTACAAATGATGTATAGCGTTCCACTTCCACCACTTCCTCACGGATTTCTTCTACATCTACAGGAGGTGAAGTACAACTATAATTACAGCAGACAAATAGGATTAAAACAACTAAATATCGCATGGTAGTAACCAACCTATAATTTAAGACAGACTAAAAAATTTATGGATGGTATTGTTAAATTTCAGAAACATCCTTTTTTGGCCGAAAAATATTTTCGGGGGCAAAACTAAATCATTCAGAATTAACCTGCCCTATTATTAAAAAGATAATATATTATTCATGCAATATAACCCTCTATAAATAATTTTGCCTATTTACATTATTCCCATTTAAATTCCTTAACAATTCAATTCTTTTAGGATTTTATATCTTTTTCAGCCTGTTGTTTACTAATGAAAATGCCAAGCTGCTCAATTAAATGGTTGGATATTCCGGTATCTTCCTGGTTTTCCTCAAAATAGCTCCTTGTTTCTTCCACATAATTGATAAATCCATCCCTGTCTTTTCTTTCGATTATGCTAAACAAGTTATTTACTTCTTCTTTAAATATCTTTAGCACCTCCAGCACAAATTCATTATACATCTGAATATCTGCGTAAAGGCGTGGATCCTGTAATACATATCTGGCAAAAAATATGAGGAAAATTCTATATGGCGGGGAGGAAAAGTATTTTATTCTCCCAAGTGAGCTGCCCACATTTTTCAAGGCTCTGGCACTAACAAATACATTAAAGTGATTTAAGCCCTGCACTACACCCATTATTTTATCGTGTTTGATATAATCCAGGTCGTATAATACAGCGCCCTCCTTCAATAGTAATTTAGAAAGGTGTGGAATAAAAAAGTTCGATCCATCGGAATAATTAAATAAAACTACCTGGCCCCGGAGTTTTTTTATTCTCTGACTGAACATCGGATGAATGGAATGAAATTCACAAGCTACTTCTGGATAATCTTCTTTTAAAGCCTCATACTTGTCAATCACAAATTTTTTTACACTACAGACTTCCAACAATATTTTCCCATGCATGTAGGGGTATACTTCCTCCAATACACTTGCCATAGCCGAAATTGGAACACTTATGATGATGATATCACAGTACTCCACCATTTCCCTGTTAGTGTCAAAATCTGTTTTCCCTGTTCTGGAAGTTGAATAAGTCTTAAACCCATGCGTGCTAAAAAACTTCACCAACCAGGTTCCCAATCCTCTGGAACCTCCCACTACGCCTACTTTAAGATCTTTGTATTTCATGAAGACTTGTTTTTACAGTATTTTAATTTTTTTTGATAATTTTCTCTGCTCAAAACTCCTAAAGGTTTTCTATTTTTCAAATTTTCGAAGATTTAAAGTTAAGAAAAAACTAATCTGACCTAATTTTACTTCAAAATTCAGGTTTAACATATATTTGTCTGAACAAAAATTAAAACAGGCTATAGTTTCTTTTCTTAAGTTAATGTTTCTGCCTGATATTATAATCATTATTTAACTACAGATATCAATAACACATGTTTTCACTTTTTGGCTTTTCGAGAGTTTCCGTAATATTTTTACTGTTTTCAATCGCATTTTCTTCCTGTAAAAAGGAAGATAACTCTGCCAGTATTTCCGAGCAGATAATCTCTGAAATTAAGGATGAGTTTGCACCTGATAAAAGAGTAGCACTTTTTGACATTACCAGCTCATTTGAGAACGGCAGGTTTTTGCTTAGTGGCGAAACCAATCTTCCCGAAGCTTTGAAAAAACTTACCGGGAAACTGGAAGAACAAGGCCTTACCATTGAAAATAATGTTCAGCTACTTCCTGAGGAAGAACTTGGGGAAAATACCTTTGCCATTGTCAATATTTCTGTGGCTAATATTCGTTCCAAACCCAAACATTCTGCTGAATTGGCCACTCAGGCCATTTTAGGTACTCCTTTAAAAGTTCTGAAGAAAGAAGGAAGCTGGTATCTTGTGCAAACACCCGATCATTATATTTCCTGGGTGGATGCAGGAGGAATTTTGCTTACCAATAAAGCGCAACAAGATGCCTGGATTGCTGCGAAAAAAATCATTTTCCTTACAAAATACGGAGAGGCTTATTCAGAAACCAATCCAAATTCTCAAACCGTTTCTGATTTGGTGCTGGGCAATATCCTCAAATTGGAGGGAGAATCTGGTGATTTTTATGAAGTTACTTTTCCCGATGGCAGAACTGCTTTCGTAGAAAAAAATAAAACTGAGCTTTTTGATACCTGGCTGTCCTCACTTCATGCTACTGAAAATAGTCTGGTGGAAACTTCAAAGTTATTTATGGGGGTTCCTTATTTATGGGGGGGCACTTCTTTTAAAGGTGTAGATTGCAGTGGGTTTACCAAGTCAGTCTATTTCTTAAATGGTTATATTCTACCCAGAGATGCTTCTCAGCAGGTTTTTAGTGGGAAATTAATAGATACTTCCAATGGGTTTGATGATTTGAAACCCGGGGATTTACTCTTTTTCGGAAGGAAGGCCACTCCTGAATCCAAAGAAAGAATTATTCACGTAGGTATGTGGATTGGTAATAATGAATTTATCCATTCTTCAGGCAGAGTGCGAATCAATAGCTTCGATAAAAATGCCGATAATTTCAATGAATATGAGCTTAACAGATTCATTCGTGCCAAAAGAATTTTGAATAATCCTGATGAAAATAAGCTGAAACTCGCTAAAGATTTAAAAATGTCTTCCTGATTTTGAGTACAAAATGGATGTTGATGACTTTTCTGTCTGGATTGATGTAATTCTGATTACAGATATTCTATAAGTTCAATAACTTCAACTATCTCTAATTTATCAAAGTTCATTTATGGATTTCAAGCGTTTTATTTTTAAAATTTCTCTTTTTATTTTTCTTTTCATCCAACATATTTCCTTTAGTCAGGAAAGGATGATTACTCAGTATCATGTAGTGAAAAGAGGGGAAAGTTTAGCATCTATCGCCAAGGCTTATAATGTTCCTGTCAATACACTTAAGCTTCAGAATAAACTAGGTAGAAGAACTTCCTATTTGAGGCCTGGAAAAAAACTGATTATTAGAAAAGTTAGTGTGGCTAAGGCAAAAGTCATTGCCAAAGCCAAGGGAGTTTATATGGTTCAGGCTGGCGATACACCCCAAATAATTGCCAGGAAATATGGCGTTACTGTAGAGCAGTTGAAAAGATGGAATCATCATCTGAAAAATAAAGAGATTAAACAGGGAAATTTTATTTATATCCAAAATCCGCCATCGGGTAATACTTCTGCCGAAAATATTGAATTTGAAATTGAGGAACCATCAGAAAACCCTTCTAAAACTCAGGATATCTCTATAAGTGAAAACCCTCCTTTGGAAAATAATTCTCCTACTGAAAGTATTTTAAAACCAGAAGAGTCTGTTGCTGATATTGCTGTAAACATCCCTACTACGAACCTGGTGAATAAGGATGCTATTGCCGTCATTATTGGCAATCAGGAATATTCGGGGAAAGATGTACCTGATGTGGATTTTGCGTTGAATGATGCAGCCACCATGAAGCAGTATCTTGTAAAGTCCCTGGGTTATCAGGAAGGAAATATTATTTATGTGGAGAATGCTGACCAGGCTACCTTTAATGCCATTTTCGGGATTAAAGGTAATCATAAAGGTAAATTATACAACTACATTAAGCCAGGGCAATCTGATGTTTTTATTTACTATAGCGGACATGGAGGTCCGGATCCCGAAACTAAAACAGCTTTTTTCATTCCGGTAAATTGCGATCCAAATCAGGTAGCTTTTAATGGGTATGCGACTAATACTTTTTATGAAAACCTATCTCAATTGGAATACAAATCACTTACTGTGATTATAGATGCCTGTTTTAGTGGAGCTTCTGAAGGTGGCGCGCTGCTTCAAAATGTTTCTCCGGTTTTTATTAAAGCTGAGACCCGGGTTTTAAATGATGAAAAAGCTGCTGTTTTCACCTCTGCCGGCCCGGAACAGGTTTCTTCATGGTATCCGGAAAAAAGTCACTCTCTTTTTTCCTATTATTTTATGAAAGGGTTACAGGGAGATGCTGATCTGAATGAAGATAAAAAAGTTACTGTAGGGGAAATGGAAACCTATCTGGAAGAAAATGTAACTTACTGGGCCAGAAGACTTCACTCCAGAGATCAAAATCCGGAAATCTATGGAGAAGAAGACAGGATTTTAATTGCTTATTAGATCTATTATTCTCTATTTTATTTCAATCTTATCGCCAAGAAATTTTGGTCCCTGATTGGTGATGTATAAATCAATAAAAAGCTTAACCCTGGCCAGGGCTTCTCTAGTTTGCACTTTTAATCCCCTGCTCAATGTCACATCTCTTGCGTTATAACCAATCGCTTTCAATCCCGATTTCCTTGAGATGTAAATTGCCCTTTTATTGTGAAATTCCTGTGAAATAATAGTGACTTCATTTTGGCCAAATACTTTTTTACATCTGATTACCGAATCAAGAGTACGAAAGCCTGCATAATCCAGAATGATTTTTTCTTCCGGAATATTCCTTTTCATTAAGGCTTTTTGCATGTCCACTGGTTCGTTATAGCTCCTGGTTTGATTGTCCCCACTTACCAGAATAAATTCAATTTTTCCAGAATTGAACAATCTTTCCGCTGCATCTATTCTATACTTAAAATATGGATTTTGTCCTCCCTGAATCAGGTGTTTGCTTGTCCCCAAAAGTAGTCCTACCTTGTTTTTGGGGATTTCATCCAGGTTTTCATACACATGTGGCTGAGAAAAGGATTCTATTTGCCAATGACAAACTATAATTAGAATAGCAGTTAATATGATGCCTGTCAGGAATAACCTGAATATGATTTTTATTGAAAAAATTCGTTTCATTTAAATTCTTCCTAATAGCTGGCTTTGGTTAATTCCGGCCATTCTGTTTCAAATATGTCACATATCTAATTTTACTTGTGGCCTTTTTCTTTATAAATATAAAATAAAATCTTTTGGCTTTCCAACTGTTTTACTTCCCTTGTCCCTATCTGGTCGGTGACTGTCCATTTATTTATTAATTTTTAATTATAAATTGCATTTATAACTTTTATAGGTTATAATAGTAAAATATAACTTTAAATGGTTATTTTATTGAATTATGAAGGATAAAGTTTATGCAGTGCTCACAGGAGACATCATCAACTCAAGGATGATAAAAGGCAAGGAAAGGGAAGTATTATTAAAAACACTAAACTCAACTTTTGATTCCATTCCGAAAGAAAAAAATAAAAACAAGGAAGGGTTTAAAATTTTCAGGGGAGATTCCTTTCAGGGTATTATATTCGAGCCTGAAAAAGCTATAATTCATGGAATAAAAATAAGAGCCATATTAAGAAGTATAACTCCGAAAGAAAGTGAGTTTATTTGGGATACGAGAATTTCCATTGGTCTTGGACAAATAGACTATTTTTCTCAAAATACTTTAACTTCTGATGGAGAAGTTTTCAGAAATTCGGGATTGGCTTTGGACAAAATGGAAACCCATGAGCGTACCAAAATAACCACACCCTGGCAGGAAATTAATCAGGAATTGAACCTGGCTTGCGTATTTTTGGATACAGTAATAGACAGATGGAAACCAGCACAGGCAAGGATGGTAGAAAAAGCATTGAATGGCTTAAAACAACAGGAAATTGCCAAAAGTTTAGACATTTCCCAACCTGCAGTGAGCAAAAGCTTACAATCGGCCAATTGGCATGCAGTAGAATTATTTATAAGAAGGTATCAGGAATTAATAACAAACAAACTCAATACAAATGGAACACCTGGAAATGGTTGAAAATTATACACTTTTAATAAAGTTATTAGTCGCCCACCTGGTTTCAGATTTCATCATTCAACCCACAAATTGGGTAAAAGACAGGGAAAAAAATAAGTTAAAGTCAGGTAAATTATATTTACATATAGCAGTGACTGGTTTAACAGCCTATATTTTTGCTGGTCTATGGACAAACTTCTATATTCCTATAGGTATAATGCTTACCCATTACGTCATTGACCTGATGAAAACATATGTACCGAAAAATATCATTACCTTCCTGATAGACCAGTTCCTACACGTTTTAGTCATCATAATCATATTCTTCTTTTACACCGGGCAAGCAAATAGCACTGTTTTATTGGACCAATTATCCAAATATTTGGATAATGAAAAAGTCTGGATAGTGATATTGGGATATTTAACCATAATTTATCCTGTTGGATACCTTATCGGTTTTCTTACCAAGGACTGGAGTGAGGAAATAGAGAAAAAAGGATTGAAAAATGCAGGAAAAATAATCGGACAACTGGAAAGAATGCTCATACTCACTTTCATATTATTTAATCAGTATCAGGCAATAGGTTTTTTAATTGCCGCAAAATCGGTATTCCGATTTAATGAAATAAAAGAAGACAAGGCAAGAAAAGAAACAGAATATATAATCATAGGAACGCTTTATAGCTTCACCATCTCTGTTTTATTCGGTCTTTTTATCAAGTTTTTAATTACTTAGAAAGCACAGTGTTTTCAAACAATTGAAGACCAAAAAAGATAAATTGGCAGCATAAAAGTAAAAGTGAACATATGGGAAATCAATGAATTTTTACTATATTTCTTAGTAAATAAGTATTAGGTGAGATGTTTAAGCATTCACAAATCATCGATTAATAGGATCAAATTCAACCTGCAGTCGTAAAGTAATCGTGAGCATCCTCAATAAATATATTATAATTTCAACTGAACTTTAACAATTATTAAATTAACAAAGAAGGATTTTTCTAAAAGATTGGCAATAATTGTTAGATTAAAAATAATATACCTAACCAGACTTCCAAAAAGGACAAAATACGATCAAAGTACTTCATTCCTACAATAGTTAGGCTTTTACTAAACCAGCAATTGGTTAAACGACCACTATTTTAGAATCACCACAACCTAACCGACTACCAGTTCACCAACTAAAATTACTTTAAATCGCAAAATGAATCATCCTGTATCTGCAAGAAAAAGTTTTATCCAAATCAAAACAATTTACATTGCCTTATTGGCAGGTCAATTGATATTTCTGGCTGTGGCATATATTTTAGTATCCAACCATTTAGTTTGGACAAAACCTGGTCTTGACCCACTCAAATATATTTCGATGGTATCATCGGTAAGTGCGTTATTTGCTTCTTATTTTTTTAAAGAAAATTTTAACAAGGAGGCTTCCAGACAGGGAAATCTTGGAGCAAAAGTCGAGAAATACAAAATAGGGAGCATCATAAGCGGGGCTGTAATTGAAGGGGCAAATATCTTTAACCTGATTGTTTATTTACTCACCAAGGAATACAGTCCAATCATTTTATTCGTGTTTTTAATTATTATATTCTTATTGCAATTTCCCTCAAATACAAGAATCATAAATGATATAAAACTCACCAAATCGGAACAGGATGAGGTAATGGGTAGAATCTAATCTGAAAGGAGAACTTTATTTAAAACGCTACTAACTTCTGCTGCATTTTCAAATACCATCAAATGCCCTCCTCCTTTAATACGGATTGCCTTACTGGGCACTTTAGGTAAAATCATATCTGCTGTACCATGAATGTGGTAAAAATGATTGGGAATTTCATATACCCGCCTGCTTAAAATCTGGTGAATAGCCCATTTTAAAAAACAGGGATCAGTATCCTGTAGAATTGTCTTCAGTAATACTCTGGTTTCCGGCATACTTGCTCCGAAAAGATAAAATGACAACAAACTAGGCCAGGTAAAGAAAACTGAGGGAATAATTTTATGAATATTTAAAACTTCTGCCAGTTTATACAGAAAAGGCAAATCAGTGTATTGCTGAAGGCTGGAAATAATAATAACTTTTTTTGTCCTAAAGATTTTAGCCAGTTCAAGTGCCACAATCCCCCCAAAAGATACACCCACTAAAATCATTGGGGAACTTTCTGAAATTTGCATACCCAGCCTTTTCACATAAGTCTCCAGAGAATCTCCAGGTAATACATTTACCCAATCAAGGTAAACGGCCTGAAATTCAGCAGAAAGCTCAAGTTTTTGGAAAATCCGTTTATCAGCACCAAGCCCACTGATAAAATAAACTTTATCCAAAACTTAAAAATCGTGGCCTAAAGTAAGATAGAATAAAGGATCAAGCTGGCGGTTGTCCTCAAGCCCCCATGCTACATCAAATTTAGTGTAATATCCCAAAAGTGTAGACCTTACCCCCACTCCATAACCAAGTAAGAAGGGGTTCTTAAAGTTTTTCACCCTGGCTACAAAACTAAACCCTTCAGGATCTCTACCATCAATGATTTCAGTATTCAAGGCATTTTCCCTATTGAATGGACTAACACCTGTCCAGGCAGATCCAATATCGGTAAAACCAACAAATTGAAGATTTCTAAAGAATTTGGAAGAAATAGTACCTTTATAAAAGTACTTGATTAATGGCAATCTTAATTCTCCATTAAACAACATAAAATTGTTACCAAAAAGCTTATTGTACTGAAAGCCCCTCATACTTGTCACAAATTCAACAAATAAAAGATCACTATTATTTGCCCCGGGATTAGTGTTTAAAGGATTGTTGGAAGCTCTTTGAGTTTCTTCATCATATTTGTTGAAAAGCCAGTTATCCATACCGCCAAGCAGATAATTTTTCTTGGCTTTTCCCATAAACTGACCAAAACTCAACCTTGTGGCAAAAATGATAGATTTATGAATTTTTTGGTAATTCCTGAAGTCAACAACAAATTGTCCAAAGCCTTTGTTTATACCCGTTTTTCCAAGTCCAAAATACTTTTCATACCTGGCTTTCATTCTGGTTCCCTGAATCATATTTACACCTGTAATCACACTGTTATCATAAATAAACTCGGCATTAAAACCAGTGTAATTGATCACTTCATCAGGAACTGATAAGTTCAGGATGTCAGTATTGGTGTATCGGGTAGTAGCAAAGAAAGGCTCAAAACTCACTCTGGTAGTAATGTTAAAAGGATAGGAAACTGAACCTTCAAACATATTCAAGTGGTACTTTTGGGTAAAAGTTTCACTGGGAATTTCCAGGTTCCTTCTTTCAAATCTGGCCCGGTAATCCAGCCTAGTTTTCAGAAATTCATATTCCGCAAATAAGTTACTATTATTCAAATTGGTTACGAAGAAAATACCTGCGTTTATTTTATGGTTTTCTAATACATCGGTCATGGCAACCTCAAACAAAAGCCCCCATCCCCTCTGAGGATCTATTCTGATAGAAGTCAGGAAATTATCAGCCGCAAACATTTTCTCATACGGCCTGGATTTGGAAATTTTCAACTGGGTATTTTCTTCTTGTTTTACAGCAAGTTTGGAGCGGTATTTATCCAGAAAACTTTTCCGTTTTCCTTGTGAAAAAGTGTCAAACTGATAATTGTCTGTATCGATAATACTTTTCTTTGTGGTATCTGCAACAGTTTCATTTTCCTTCTTTTTGGTAAAGGTATCAAACTGATAATCGTCAGTGTTCAATTCTTCTTTTTTAGTGGAATCCTGAGCTACCTCTTCAACGGGAGTGGAAATATTGGTAGAATCTCCAATAGTCTCAGGTTCCATATTATTTTTTTCAATCAAAGAATCGGGAACAGCCTGACCAGAAAAAAGTGAATCGACCACTGAGTTGACACTATCGGCTATCACCTGAGCAGATTTACGGATTTCTTCCAATCGAGCTTCCTGCTCTTTTCTCTTGCGTTCTTTTTCTTCTGCTAATTGCTTTGCTCTTTCTTCTTGCTGACGTTTTTTCTTCATGGCCTGAAGATTTCTCAAGTCAAGTACCTGCTGCCGATAGGTTTTACCAGTAAATGTAGTTTTGCTGGTATTAAAATCATTGACTCTCACTATATGTTCATCACCATTTTTTAGCATTATGGTGAAGAGGTCTTTCTTCTTAAAATCATATTCTTTTATAGAAGTAGTGAAATTGGTAAGCTGAGTGGAGATGCTATCTTTTAAATCATATTTATACAAATGTGAAATACCTCTCTGGTCACTTAGGTACAAAATTGAACTACTATTAATGGGCGTAGGGTTTAAATCTTTACTTAGCGTATTGCTAACCCTTTGTAGTTGATTTGGTGTTTTAAAATTATAGATAAATACATTGAAATTATCAGACACCTCATCAGCTTCTGGCTGCTCTTTAATTACCTCTATGATATCATTAGGTCTGTTTGAACTGAAAACAATTGAGTTGTCCCGACCAGGTAAAAATTTTGGAGTTAAATAATCAAAAGGATCATTGGTAAGTTGAGTAAGTTTTCTCTGTCTGTAATCGTAATAATATAAATTATTTTTCCCCCTCCATTCAGCCACCATAGCTATATTATTCCCATTAGAGGCTATATCAAAGTTTTTAATATTACTAAAGCTTCTAAAGTGCCGTTTTTCTCTTCTTTTATTTCCTCTTTTATTTATCTCATAAAACCACAAATAAATTTTTCCATTTCTTTCTCCAAATATCCCTAATTCGGCTTTATCTCTCCAGGCAATCAAAGGCATTTCTTCATCAACTCTCTGGTTAATTAATTTATATCCGCCTTTTAATACTGTTTTTTCTTTTTCCTTTACCAGATCAAAAATTTTCACTTTATACTTTCCCTTGTTGTTTTGGGTATAAGCGAGATACTTTCCATTAGGACTAATTTTTACCTGATTATAAATGTAATTTTTTTTGTTCTTTTTAAACAATTGTTCTTCTTTAGGAACGGTATGAGTTTCGGCTATCGCATCATATTGCTTTTCATAATAAGCCTTCCAGCCTTTTAGAAAAGATTTAAATGAAATTCCTAAAGTTTGCTGAATACTTTGTTCTTCGTTTCTTACAATTCGGGTAAGATTCAAAACATTAGCAATATTGGATTTACCATATTCCTCCGCAATGTAGTTCCAAACGGCCTGGCCAACCAGTTTGGCATCTTCACCCTCAATATTGGTAATTTTCTTTACTTTCCCTCTGGCCATTATATCACGCATATAATCATCCATTTCCACATCCCAGCCATGGGCGATATATCTGGCTGCACCGGCCATAAACCATTCGGGAAGGTTCAACAAATATGAACTCTGAAAAATCTCTTTCAGACTCCCTCCATACATCATTTCAAAAATCAGGATATCCGAAATACCAAGGGCCAATTCTTCCTTAAACTGGGCTTTATTTCCGGTAAAAGCCAATTCAATCTCTGATCTGACAAAATTTGTTTGTCCTCCTTCATCAAAGCCCTGATGATAAACTCCAATGTTACTTTGCTGAAGATCGATTATGGAATTATAAATCAGAATTTTAGTTTTATTATAAGGAGAAAAACCAACCATATCAGTGATCCTGTCAAAATCATCTTCAGCATATTTAGCCGCTAATTTCGCCACATCATATCCGCCATCGTAAAAATAGACATCAAAATTTGGTGTGGAAATGTAGCGCCAATCCATCTTTTTATATTGCACTCTGTTTTTACCAAATTGATTATCCCGAAATTGAGCATGACTATTTGTGGCCCACAGAAAGGAAACAACAGATAATATAAGGATAATAAAGCCGGGATATTTTCCCTTCAAAATATTAAGTTGGGTTATTGGAAAATTGCCATTCATTATAGACCAGAGTAAAAAATTATTCAATCCTAAAAAGTTTAATTGAAAATATTTCAGGATAAGGAAAAAAATAAGGCTAATGCAACTAGCACCAAATAAGTGAAAAACATCAGTGGGTTAACGAACCGATGAGCTATACCAAATTTATATTTATTACTTATTTAATGTTTGCGGCACCAGGATAAAAATACCTAAATACAAATATTGAAAAAATTATATTTCTAAAACCGGAATTTAATATTAAGATTTCAAAAAAATCAAATTTTCCCAATTTATTATTTTCTTTCCTTATGTAAGTTTATTAATTGAATTGGTTAATTATGGTACACTAAAATATTGAATTTCAAACAAGATAATAGTGTATTTGGTTTAAAATAAGCTTATTTATGGTAAAAATATTTTTTCAGCACACGTTTGATATCAACCTCCATAATTAAAGAGTCATTTTTTTCTAAATGGTTGTAAAACATATTGGCAAAATATGGAGCCAATGAAATTCCCTTTGCTCCCAAACCATTGAAAATTCCAATTTTTGGGTTTTCAGGATGAATACCAATAAATGGTCTTCTGTCATAAGTTGCTGGTCTTACACCAGCTTTTTGATCCACAATTTCATAAGGAATTTTCAAAAGAGCCTGAAGTCTTTCTTCTAAAATCATACGGCCTTTTTCGGATGGTGAAAAGTTCAATTCGCTGTGGTCGTAAGTTGCGCCCACCTTATACAAGCCATTGCCTACAGGAAGAACCCAACAGCCTCGGGAAATAATTTCACAGATAGGCTCAGATGCTAGTTTCACTACTAATAATTCTCCCTTTACCGGGCGAAATGGCAACCAGTGAAAAAAACTGGATTTAGTACTTCCGGTACCATCACAAAATATTACCTTTTTAGCACTAAAATCTTTCCATTGAATAAAATCTTCTTCAAAAGACATTTCTCTCTCAGAAAATTCCTCAGCAATTAGAAAATTATTTTTATCTAACCATTTGCGGTATTCATCCAACATTAAAGAAATATCCACATAACCAGCCTGGTGTACTTTCATTCCACCAAAATCACCCTTTACGATTCCCTGGTATTCTTTTCCATCTTCAAAACCACCCACATAATCCTGAAATTTTGGCTCTCCCATGGCCGCTAGCCAGTCATTTTGTTTTTCCTGGGTATCGAAGGGATGGTAAACTTTCAATTGATGAAAAAAACTGCAATCCAGAAAGTTTTCAAATTCTGGGTAAAACTGATGAAAGAAGGGAAATAAATGGTCTCCATACCAGGTTTTCACCATTTTTCTACCCGTGATAGGATTAAATATTCCCGCTGCAATTCGGCTGGAAATGTGTTTTTTTCCATTATCCACCACCATCACTTTTTTCCCATTCTGTATAAAGGTATGGGACAAAATAGTACCAGCTATCCCCTGCCCTATAATCAAATAATCCAATTCCATAAAAAATCAAATTCTCTTTTAATTCTGATACTCCAAAGCTATCTGTTCTATATTTATTTTAATTAAGATTAAAGCTTATATTTTCAATATCCTATTTTTACATTCTCAAAAAGAAATACAAAAACAAGTTATAAAAGATCTTTCTATTATGATAAAAATTCAATCTTTCACAAATGCGGGTTTTGGAGAAAACACCTATATCCTTTCCGATGATTCAAAAAAATGCATCATTATAGATCCGGGCTGTTACCAGCCAGAGGAGGAAATTCGATTATCAGATTATATCAATGAACATAAACTCAAGGTAGAAAAGGTAGTGAATACCCATTGCCATATTGATCATGTGCTGGGAAATTTTTATTGTAAAAAAACTTTTGATGTTCCCGTTTACATTCCAGTAAACGAAAAAGAGGTTCACAAGGCGGTTCAGGTATATGCTCCAAATTATGGATTTCCTAAATATCAGCACCAGGAGCCAGATTTTTTTCTAAAAAATGAAGGGAAATTATTATTTGGAAATTCCGAATTAGATATCTTATATGTACCGGGGCATTCTCCGGGACACCTGGTCTTCTATTCTGCAAGTCAACATTTTTGTATCAATGGAGATGTGCTTTTTAGGGAAAGTATTGGAAGAACAGACCTTCCGGGCGGTAACCATGAACAATTAATCGAAAGTATTCATGAAGTAATGTTTGCCTTACCAGAGGAAACAATTGTGTATTGCGGACATGGGCCTGAAACTTCTATTGGGCACGAAAAAAGATACAATCCCTGGTGTAAAGTAATGTAAAAAAAGCTTTTTTCTGCAACCTAAAACAATCCTGTTATTTTACCTGAGCCTTAATATGAACAAACCATTTGAAGTATCGAAATAAACAATTTTATTTCGATACTTCAATGGCTCTAAATAAATCTTCTTTAATGTCATCAATATGCTCAAGGCCAACCGAAACCCGAATTAATCCTGGGGAAATTCCTACAGCTAACCTTTCTTCTTCGGTTAATTTAGAATGTGTGGTAGAAGCTGGATGAGTAGCAATTGACCTGGTGTCTCCAAGGTTTGGAGTTAAGGAAATCATTTCCAGCGCATCTAAAAACTTTCTGCCTCTTTCTAATCCTCCTTTCAGTTCAAAAGTAACCAGACCTCCTCCGTGTCGCATTTGTTTTATGGCCAACTCATATTGTGGATGAGACTTTAAATGGGGATATTTCACCCAGTCTACATCCGAATGCCCTTCCAGTTCCTCAGCTAAATTTAATGCATTTTCACAATGTTTTTCCATTCTTACTGCAAGGGTTTCTAAACTCTTAGAAAGAATCCAACCGTGGAATGGGGACATTGATGGACCTGTATGTCTGGCAAAAAAACGTACTTCTTCTATCAATTCCTTTTTTCCTAAGACAGTTCCTCCAAGTACTCTCCCCTGTCCGTCAATAAATTTAGTGGCGGAGTGCGTCACCAACCCAGCTCCGTATTTGGCCGGATTTTGCAAATATGGAGTGGCAAAACAATTATCCACATTAAGGATAATATCATGGGCTGCCGCAAGCTTCCCTAAATACTCCAGGTCCACCAGGTCCAATGCCGGATTGGATGGTGTCTCTACAAAAATCATTTTGGTATTTGGCTTAATCTGTCTTTCAAATTCCTCCAGATCATTAAGATCTACATAAGAATGCGAAACGCCCCATTTCGGTAGAATTGTGGTCAGGATTTGGTGAGTGGATCCAAATAGTGACCTTGCTGCAAGAATATGGTCCCCTGATTTTACAAAGGGTGCAATGCTGATAAACATAGAGGCCATTCCTGAAGCGGTAGGCATTCCATCTTCAGTTCCTTCCAACAGACACATTTTTTCAATAAATTCATCATTACTTGGATTCGAATACCTGGAATAAATATTTCCAGGTATTTCTTCGGCAAACATTGCCCTGGCTTCTTCTGCACTGTCAAAAACAAAACTGGAAGTGGCAAAAATTGGAACGGAATGCTCCTTTTGTTGTGACCGTTCTGTCTGTTTTCTAATCGCCCTTGTTTCAAATTTATCGAAGTTTGCCATATACCTTTTCTGTTTTTGAGATTACAAATGCCTGCTACCAATTGGGAGGGAACTAATATTTTCTAAATTGCTTTCTTACACCTTCGTGATTATAGCACCAAATCTTAAGTTGGTTTTTTATTTGGATTGATTAGGGTGCAAAGTTAAGATTCAATTATGATTTATACTAACTATCCCTAATTTGAATCCTTTTTATCTAAAGCCATAACTGCATTTTTATATTGGGGATCAAAAGAGACCTCGCTTCCAAACCATTCCGGTGGATAAAATTCTTTGGCCTCTTCCTCACTTTTAAATTCTACTTCCACCATTTTAAGGTTTTTATAAGGTTCAGAGTGGAAAACATCTAATTCGGCAGTCAAATCATTATGAATAGGAATTAAATACCTCCTCTTTTCAATTGGGTGGGTAGCCGATATTTTTACCAAATTTTCAAATTCGGTTTTATCAAGCTTAAGTTCATGTTCTATTCTTGAAACATGTCCCTGAGACTTGACTGTAAGGTAATAATCTTCTCCTGATTTCCTCACCCTTATTACCGGAATTTTTGAAATGTACCATTGTTTAATTTCGTATGACTCAAACTTTTCCAAATTTGGAGGAAGTTTTTTTAACAAAAATTTCCTTTCAATTTCCATAAACTTTCCAGAAACTAACTAGTTTTATAGCAAAATTACTGGAGGTAAAACTAATTGGTTTAAAATTAGGATCTTCAAATTTGTTATTAATTAAATGAATTTTGAGAATATCAATGAATTGACTAAAATGTAATGCTTTGATTAAAGGATAAAATAGTCTGCAATGGCACTTGATTATGTCCTGGAATTTTTATGCGGCATTTAATATTTTTCCAACCGACACCTATTAAAAATTTAAACCCTTTCCTAAAAACCTTAAACTGAACAATTTTGCATGGACCGAAACCTGGTAAATTTAAATTTTAAACAAGCACTGAATGGTAAAAAATAAATTAATTTTGCCATGTGTAATGTTGTAAATTCAATGAATAGCCGGAAGAATAATATTATTAATGAATAAACCTGAGTCTGAATATACAGAAGAAGAGATATTGGAAGGTCTTGCTAATAGCAATGAAGAGGTTTATAAATATTTATTCAATTTATACTATGAAGCTCTTTGTCAATTTGCGCTTAAATACATTCGATTTCCAGAGATCGCTGAGGAAATTGTTCAGGATGTATTCATTTACCTGTGGGAAAAAAGGGAAACCATTCAAATCCATTCATCTCTCAAGGCTTACCTGCACACTGCAGTGAGGTATCAAGCCATTTATTATTACAGAAATGCCTCCAAGAAACCCATTTTTGATGATAACTATCCAGAAGAAAGACTTACTTCGGGAAATGAGAGTGAATTGTTAATTGAATATTTAGAACTGGAAAAACAGGTCCTCAAGTCAATTGAAAAACTTCCTGAAAAATGTAAGCAAATTTTTAAGTTAAGCCGGAATTCAGGACTCACCTACCAACAAATTGCGGATAAGATGAGTGTTTCTAAAAAAACTGTGGAAAACCAAATAGGCATTGCCCTTAAAAAATTAAGAGAAAGCCTATCTGTGTTTTTATCCTAATTCCTTAGAACTTTTAATTTGGCCCAAAACCTTCCCTCTGATTGAAGATATATTGGAATTTGATGAGAAACATACCATATAAATCTTTCATAGCAGGGTTTCCTCCCGCAATAAATTGAGGAGTATCTGAACTACCGGGAACCAGTTTTTGATTTGGGTTTCTTACCGAATTATGGTAGCTAATGGCTTCACCTCCCAAGTCATCCACAGGAATGCTTTCCCGACTGACACCATCTACTTCATCAGAATCCACATACCTCAGTCCTCCATCCACTACAATGGCAAACTCCGGAGTGACTAAATACCTAAACCCTAATCCAAAGGGCACAATAAGTGCATGTTTATTTACTTTTTGAGCTTCAACTTCGTGTTTTGGCAAATTGGAAAAGCCTTCTCTTCTTCTACCCTCAGGATCAATTTTGGTTAGTCCTACGCCTATATAAGCTAATGGCTGGAATCTATCGAAAGAAAAGGTTAAACTAGGAGCGACATAGGCATCCCACATATTTGCCCTAAAACTTCGATTTCTGGAGGAGACATGGTCGTCTGCCATCAACTGGAACAAACTGAACCCTCCTCTGAGATGAAAATTTTCGTGGAGACGATACCACGTTTCAAAATTTAATGCCGGACGTAACGAACTAATTCCGGTCTTATCTAAATCCCCGGCATATCCAGCAATTCCAAACCCTCCATTCAAACTCCATTTTTCTTCCTGGCATATGCCGCTGGTGACCCCTAAATATAAAAATACCCCTAAAAATAAGATATAAATCTTTTTCATAAAAAATGTGTTTTGGTTTAAAAAAATTTTAGATGTTTAAAAAGGTAGGAGAAAACAGACTCAGTATGATTGGAAACACTGCAGTTACTTCAACAGAAGGACAAATTTCAAATATTATTTAGCTGGTTTTGGTAGTAAAAAGAGATTAGTTGGCTTCTCCAACGTATTCATAACCAATCTCCTCTACTTTGGTTTTAATTTTATTAATATCAAGATTATTTCCTGAAATTGCAACACTGGAACTAGATAAATCAACTTCTGAATTTTCAATTCCTTCAAGTTGGGATAGATTTTTTTCTACATTCATTTTACAATGATTGCAGGTCATTCCTTTTACTTTAATGGTTACATTTTCCATAGTTTTAATCTCTGAAGGAGATACAGTCGCTTTCTTTTGTTGAAAATAATTATGCCCTTTAAGATAGCCATTAATCATTAAAAGCACAAGGGCGATGCTACATAAAGACTGGAATAGCTGCCAGGAAAGACTTTGGGAATTGTGGTCTTGCATCATTCCATGATCCATTATTAAAAACCATTCCTTTGGCAAAAATTCATTGATAAATATTCCGAAACCAATAGCTGAAACAACTATAGTGAATAAATAAATAACCAGGGATTTTCTACCCATAGTTTTCCCTATCACTGTAATGGTAGCGGCATTAGTAGCAGGCCCTGCCATTAGAAATACAAGTGCGGCTCCCGGAGATAACCCTTTCATTAACAAAACAGTAGCAATAGGAATGGAACCAGTTGCACAGACATACATCGGGATGGATGCAGCAAGTAACAGCAACATTCCCAAATATTCATTTCCCAAATAATCGATAAAAAAATCCTCAGGAATAACAACTGAAATTAAAGTTGCAATTAAAAGCCCGATAACGAGCCATTTGGTAATATCCTGAAGAAATTCCACGAATGCATAATTAAACATTCTTTTGAAGGAGTGGTCCTTGCTTTCAATTAATTTTTGATGATTACCATTAATGACAGCTTCATTCTCCAAAGTAGCCCCATCAAATTTATTGGTAAAAAAACCACCTAAAATCCCGGTGAAAAGTGCTATAAAAGGACGAATGATTGCAAAGGGAAGTCCCATTAAAGAATAGGTAGCTAAAATGGAATCTACTCCGGTTTGTGGAGTAGAAATAAGGAATGAAACGGTAGAGCCTTTAGATGCCCCATTTTTGTAGAAGGATATTCCGGTTGGGATTACTCCACAGGAACAAAGCGGTAAGGGTACACCCAAAATAGCTGCATTCACCACAGAAGTCCATTTTCTTTTCCCCAAATATTTATTGATTTTATCTTTTGGGAAATAAACATGGAGAAGTCCTGCAAATAAAAAACCCAATAAAAGGTATGGAGACATTTCATTGGTGATATCAATAAGCTCTTCAATAAATATATATATATATTCCATTATTATTTTCTTTCTAAATGATTTTGGTTCTACTTTTTTTTACTTCTCTCAACAACTTTTCTTCTTAATCCGTAAAACACAATTCTTGTGTGTAAAGGTCGGAAAAGATTCATTAAATTTAATGTAAAATCACGGATTCTGGCGGAGTCTAAAAATTCCGGTTTAAATCATCCATGGCATGTAAATTAAACCCTGTTTATCTTATTCTGAATATTGGCGAATATGAAACTTAATAAAAACCAATTACTGCATTTGTTTAACCGAACCTCCTATGGTATTCCCTTTGGTGACTTAAAAACTATGGAGGGTAATTCAACAGGAGAGGTAATTAAAAAACTAATTAAAGAAGATCATTTTAATGCATACTTTAATATTATTCCTACACCAGAAATTTCTCCACAGGAAATAAAAATGCTTAGTGAGGTGGAAAAGAAAATGCTAAATGAAATGGCAATGGATAAGCTGCAGAAATTAAATGTACATTGGGTGAAGTACATGATTTCGGAGAAGAGTTTCCCAAACCTTTTCCGGGAAAAAATGGCAGTTTTCTGGCATGGGCATTTTGCATGCAGGGAAAGGAATCCATATCTCGCCCAAAAATACCTGAATACAATTAGAAAACACGCACTTGGAAACTTTAAGGATTTATTATTTGAAGTTTCAAAGGAACCTGCCATGCTTAAATTCCTTAATAATCAGCAAAATAAGAAGCAATCTCCAAATGAAAACTTTGCCCGTGAAGTCATGGAATTATTCACCTTGGGAAGGGGGAATTATTCAGAAGAGGATATAAAAAATGCAGCTAGAGCTTTCACCGGCTGGGGCTTTAATAAAAATGGCGAGTTTGTAATCAGGAAGAAACAACATGACGAATCTCAAAAGAATTTCCTGGGTCAAAAAGGAAATTTTAATGGGGATGATATTTTAGAAATTATTCTCAAACAAAAAGAAACGGCCAACTTTATTAGTCGAAAAGTTTATCAGCACTTTGTCTCTGAACATGTGGATGAAAATCATTTAAAGGAATTATCAGATTATTTCTATGAAAGCCATTACGATATTGCTTTATTAATGGAAAAAATCTTGAAAAGTGAGTGGTTTTATGAAGAAAGGAATAAGGGTAACCTGATCAAATCTCCTATTGATTTTTTGGTGCAATTCATGAAGACTTATCATGTAGAATTTGACAGTGAGGAATCCTATTTAATTCTTCAAAAGATGCTTGGTCAAACCCTGCTCTATCCTCCAAATGTGGCTGGTTGGCCCGGAGGAAAAACCTGGATTGATAGTTCAACACTTATGTTGAGATTAAGAATTCCTGAAGTGATTTTAAGTTCAGGGGAATTAAAGGAGGAGGAATTTAAATTTCCTCAGGGAATGAAGCCGAAAGGAAAATTCAAAAAACTGGCAGCCCAGGTGGATTGGGATGCATTCCTTCAGGAATTTGAAGAAGTAAAGGATAAAGATTTACAAAATGAGATTTCTGAATACCTGATTCCAAATGCTTTACCTAAAGGTTTTTTGCCGGAATACTCAGGAGATAGAAATAAAACTTTCAAGGCATCTGCATTTTTATTAACTCAGTTACCAGATTTTCAACTCTGCTAACTTTTGATTCAATTCAAAATGAAAAAATCAAGAAGAAAATTCATAAAAACCTCTCTGGTAAGTGTTTCGGGAACTTATTTAGTTCCACAATTTATCAACACATTGAACGCAGCTGATCTTTCATCCATTACCTCAGGGAAAAAATTAGTGATCATACAATTAGCTGGAGGAAATGATGGATTAAACACGGTGGTGCCTTTTAGAAATGATAGGTATTATCAATTGAGGCCTACCCTTGGAATTGGTAAGACTGATTTACTAAACCTTAATGACGAATTGGGGTTAAACCCGGGATTAGGCGGTTTGAGGAAACTCTATGATCAGGGTTATTTGAGTATTGTCAATGGTGTAGGTTATCCTAACCCAGACAGGTCACATTTCAGATCAATGGACATTTGGCATTCTGCAAGTGATGCCAATGATTATCTCCAGACAGGATGGTTGGGCAGGTATTTAGATTCGAAATGTACTGCAAATTGTAAAGCTCATTTGGCTATTGAATTCGATGAACAACTCAGTCTGGCATTGAAAGGAGAAAATATCAAAGGAATGGCTATAAAAGATATTAATCTTCTTTATAAAAGCACCAAAGGTCCTGCGATCAGGAAATTAAATGATTATTATAAAAAGAATCATTATCATTTTGTAAATGAGAATAAGGATTTCCTTTATAAAACCCTGGCCGAAACCTGTTCTTCAGCAGAATATTTATTTGAACATTCCAGAATTCATAAATCCAAAAAAACATATCCTAATACCCAGTTTGCCCGGCAACTAAAGAAGATATCCGAACTTATTCACTCAGGAATTGAAACCGAAATTTTTTATGTATCCCTTCCGGGTTTTGATACTCATGTAAGGCAAAAAGGAACTCAGGAAAAACTTTTGAAAGTTTACGGAGATGCTTTGTTAGCTTTTGTAGAAGATTTAAAATTTAATGGTAATTTTAAAGACACTTTAATTCTGACTTTTTCTGAATTTGGCAGAAGAGTAAAAGAAAATGCAAGTAGCGGAACAGACCATGGAACAGCCAATAATGTTTTTGTAGTTGGAGAAAACCTGAAAAAACCAGGGTTATTCAATTCTTTACCCGATCTAAATCATCTTGATAAGGGAGATTTAATTTTCAATACTGACTTCAGGAATATTTATGCTACCTTATTGGATAAATGGCTGGAAAATGATTCAAAAAAAATATTGGGGAAAGGATTCTCAAATTTGAATTTCATCTAAAGGAAAAAAGGAGTTTGCTGAAAACAAACTCCTTTTTTTTAATTATTACCCTCCTACATAAAACCTTACTCCACCCATTATTACAAACTGATCATAATCCCCAATTACATATTTTAGCTGGCCAAAAGGGACAAAAGATTTACCGATATCAAAGTCGGCTCCACCACCCAGGTTAAGTCCGAATTCTGTTCCTGAAGATTTTGCTTCGGTTTCCGGAATATCAAACTCTATACCGTCAATCACTACTCCACCGAACTGTGGATTATCATACTTATACTTCCAAAATGCTAAATTAATACCTCCAAGGGCATAGGGTTTTACTTTAGAATCTCCGGTATCGAAATAATAGTTTACATTAAAATTCATTGTCCACAAAGAGCTTTTTGTATAAGTGGATGACTTTGGAAAGAAATAATTGATACCGAAATGTCCGGCTAAATTATCTTTAAAAAAATATTGCCCATGAGCTCCTATTAACAGACTTTCATTCTCAAATCCAAATCCAATTGTAGGGGCTGCGGTAATAGCACCTTCAATTTGCTGAGCATTTGCAAATTGAACTGACAAAAAAAGAGAAACCAGAAAAGCTAATTTGATTTTCATAATAGTTTTGATTAGTTAGAAAAAGCTTCCGATTGTTTATCGAAATTGTTAGTGAAAACAGGGAGAAAAGAAGAAGTATAAAAAATGGTTAGTTAGTAGTTCTTCAAACCTGTTTTTAAGCTTAATACTGGTTGAAAAAAATAGGTAAACAGACTTTCAAAAAAATTGTTCACAGGAGATTTTACGGAGGTTTAAAAAAATGGTTTTTGTAAGATAAAGCGATTTACAATTGTTAAGATTGCATCTGGATTGAGCACCATAAAAAAAAATCATGAATCTCATTTTATTTGATCAGCTTGAAATTGAGCAAAACAAAATTTCTGTAAAGGACCACCGAAGTAAGCATATCTTAAAAATTTTAAAAGCCGGGGAAGGAGATGAAGTGGATATTGGAATTATTAACAAGGATAAAGGTAAAGCTCTGATTGAAAGGATTGAAAATGATTTTATCCATTTCAGTTTTCGCTTTTATAAAGAAGATGTCAGGCTTCATCCGATAAAAGTTATCCTTGGGTTTATCCGTCCGGTTAATGTACAGCGGGTGGTGAAAGACCTTGCGACCTTAGGAGTATCAGACATCAATTTTGTTGGCACAGAAAAGGGAGAGAAATCTTATGCACAAAGTAAAATGTATGCACCTGAAAATCTAAAAAAATATTTAATTGAAGGAGCAGAACAGGCATTTAGTACCAGGCTTACCAATGTTTTCTTTTATAAAAACCTGGAGGATTGCCTCAAAACCAATCTCGAAGGGATGAATAAAATAGCATTGGACAACTATGAAGCCACCGGGCAGCTTTCCCAAAGCAAATTTCCCAAAAAAACCACTATGCTGGCCATAGGGTCTGAAAGAGGTTGGTCAGATAAGGAAAGGCAATTTTTTAGAGCCCATAAATTTACCCTGGCAAGTATGGGCAACAGGGTTTTAAGAAGTGAAACTGCTTGTGTTTCAGCTGTTTCAATTGCTTTGGCCAAAATGAATTTAATATAGAAAAGGCTCCAGATAAATCTGGAGCCTTTTCTATACGCTAATTAGTATTTCTTAAAAGTTTAATAAGCCACAGCAAACATTACTTTTCTTTTTGAAGGATTTCCAGAAAAGATACATTTACCCTCTTCTTCAGGACTATCCAGAGGAATACATCTAATGGTAGCCTTTGTTTCATTTTTAATCCTTTCCTCGGTTTCAGGTGTGCCATCCCAATGTGCCATAATAAACCCTCCCTTATCCTTCAACACTTTTTTAAATTCATCATAGGTTTCTACATGAGTAGTATTTTCCTCTCTGAATTTTAAGGCTCTACTGTAGATATTCTGCTGAATATTTTCCATTAAGATTGGAATTTCCCTCTCCAATTCTTCAAACTTCAAACTGATTTTCTCCTTCGTATCCCTTCTGGCCACTTCTACAGTCCCATTTTCCAGGTCTCTCGGACCAATGGCAATCCTTACGGGCACGCCTTTTAATTCCCACTCATTAAATTTATAACCTGGCTTGTAAGTATCTCTTCCATCAAATTTCACCGAGTAATTATACTTATCCAGACTATCTTTAATTTCTTTAGCTTTTTCTCCAATTTGAGCCAGTTGCTCTTCATTTTTATAAATGGGAACAATCACTACATGGATAGGAGCTAATTTTGGAGGAATTACTAAGCCATCATCATCGGAATGTGCCATAATTAAAGCGCCCATTAATCGGGTACTTACTCCCCATGATGTTCCCCAAACCAATTCCTGTTTATTTTCCTTATTGAGGAACTTCACATCAAAGGCTTTGGCAAAGTTTTGTCCAAGGAAATGAGATGTACCAGCCTGAAGCGCCTTTCCATCCTGCATCAAAGCTTCTATACAATAAGTATCTACAGCTCCGGCAAATCTTTCCGATTCTGTTTTTACCCCTTTTATTACAGGTAAGGCCATATATTTTTCGGCAAATTCTGCATATACTTCCAGCATTTGTTTAGTTTCCGCTATAGCTTCCCCTTCAGTAGTATGAGCGGTGTGTCCTTCCTGCCATAAAAATTCTGCAGTTCTTAAAAATACACGGGTCCGCATTTCCCACCGCACCACATTAGCCCATTGGTTAATTAGCAATGGTAAATCTCTGTAAGACTGAATCCAGTTCTTATATGTACTCCAAATTACAGTTTCAGAAGTAGGCCTTACAATCAGTTCCTCCTCCAATTTGGCTTCGGGATCAACCACAACTCCTTTATTATCTTCCGAATTTTTTAGTCGGTAGTGAGTTACCACTGCACATTCCTTCGCAAACCCTTCCACATGATCCGCTTCCTTACTTAAAAACGACTTTGGAATAAATAATGGGAAATAAGCATTGGTATGTCCTGTATCTTTAAACATTTTATCCAGGCTGGCCTGCATTTTCTCCCAAATTGAAAAACCATGTGGTTTGATCACCATACAACCTCTCACTGCAGAGTTTTCAGCCAAATCGGCTCTTTTCACCAACTCATTGTACCATAAGGAATAGTCCTCACTTCTTTTAGGAATTCCTTTTCCCATATTTTTTATATTTTGAGTTTAACTTAAAAATTAGTTATATTTTAAAGAATCTTATAAAAATTCTTATATTTGTTCAAAAGACACAGAGTTTTCCAACTAATTAAGTGAAAATGGCGTCTTAGTAAAAATGAATGGCAAATATAAAAGGTTTTTAAACAGTCTTAAGTGAATTATTATTTTTATTAAGCTGTTCCAATAGAAACTTTACTCTTTAATAAATCAAGTAATATGAAAAACAAATTCTTTCTACTATTTTTTTCAAGCTGCTTAATTGGGTTTAATGCCTTTTCTCAGGTAGAAGAAGATGATTTGTACTTTACAATGGCTGATAGAGAACAAATCAATAAGAGACCAATTTTCACTGAAAATGTAAAACCGGCAGAAATTAGTAACGAGCCAAAATCGAAGTTTGCAAATCCTGATTTCAAAGGAGAAACCACTACCCAAAATCCTACTGCATACAATTATTTTTCAGAGGATTTTAATCTGGTAGATGAAAACTATGTATTTGGGTCGAATTCAATGAACAATTGGAATAATTCGAGATATTGGAATGCCCGAAATGCATCCTATTATAATTCTCCCTATGCGTATTCAAATAGTTTTATGAATGATCCCTTCTATAATAACATGATGGGATACAGTCCTTACAACCCATATTCAGCAATGATGATGTCTCCTTATGGTTATTCTCCATTTGGATATTCTCCCTACGGGTATTCACCTGGATGGAACATGGGAATGGGATATGGAACTTATGGAAGTAGTTTTGGATTGGGTTACGGAACCAGTTTTGGAAACCCATACAGTCCATTTGGATTATCTATGGGTGTAGGTTTGGGTTCCTACTTCGGAAACAGATATAACAGAGGTTATAATAATTATTATGGAGGAGCAAGGGTAATTGAAAGGGCAAATAATACGGTTGCAAAAACCAGGGCTCCAAGAGGTGGGATGACAAGAACAGGAACAAATTACACTCCTACTTCACAAACTGCAGTTAACCAACTTGCTCAAAGAAGAATGTATTCATCAAGAATTGCAGGTGCTGAAAATCGAAGCAATTATTCGAACAATGGAAGGTACTCTAATTCTAACAGATATAATTATTCTAACAGATCAGGTTCTGGAAACTCTAATTCCTGGGACAACAGTTTTACCAGACCTACAAGAAGTAGTAATTCAGGTTATTCGTCTCCTACAAGAAGTAGTGGATATAGCTCTCCATCAAGATCATCATTTAGTGGCGGATCATCCTCTCCAGTAAGATCAGCACCAAGCAGAGGTGTAAGAGGAGGACATTAAAATTTTAAAGAGTAAATTTTTAAAGACGAATTGATTGAATTCAATTCGTCTTTTTTATTAGTAGAAAGGAGATAAAATTCAGACCACTCTGTTTATCAAAGATTTTGTAGCAATATTTTACAGTGTATCCAGATTTTTTAAATTCGCATTTAGATTAAATTATTTTACTGAATTCGATCCTTATTTGCCGCAAAAAAGTTCCAGCTAACACTAATTATAATTATGAAAAAAAATGTTTTCTTTATCTTATTAGTTTTCATAAATACTTCTGCATTTTCTCAAATTGATCCTGATGCTTTTGGTTACTATAAAGATGCTTTAAGATTTTCCCGTACCACATTTATGGGTAGTGCAAGGTTTCAGGGAATGGCAGGAGCTGGAACTGCTATTGGTGGTGATATTACGAATTCCGTACAAAATCCTGCCGGACTAGGATTTTATAGAAAATCTGAAGTTAGCTTTACTCCCGCAATGGGTTTTAATAATACCTCTTCAGAATACCTGGGACAAACCACCAAAGATTCAAGATTTACCTTAAACCTAAACAATCTGGGAATTGTAATTTCCAAAGCCAGAAATGGAGATAGCCAAAATTATGGGGGATCATTCAGTTTTACCGTAAACCGGGTTCAGGATTTTAATAATACGGTCTCTTATGAAGGCGTAAATAATAGCAATCAAATAGTGGATTTTTTTCTTGAACAGGCTACTGGTACTAACTGGCAAGTATTTGACAATCAAGGTATAGATGGTGCTTTTAATACCCTGGGCTTGGCTTACTTCACCTATTTAATTAATCCAGATATTTTTGAAGACCCGGGCACAAATAATACCTATATTACTTATGTAGATGATCCGGCACAATATCCCTCCATCCAAAAGGGAACCATTACTACAAGGGGAGCTCAATTTGAATGGGATTTTTCTTATGGGGGAAACTATGCAGACAAACTATATTATGGGGTTGGCCTGGGACTGCAAACCGTAAACTATGAAAGTACAGGAGAATATACAGAAACAAAGGAAGGGGCTCCAAACTTTGCCGAATTGGTATATATTGACAGGCTTTCTCAAAATGGAATAGGTGTAAACTTTAAGGGAGGATTTATTTATAGGGTAACAGATAGAATTAGGGTAGGTTTAAGTGGGGTAACAGCTACTTCAATCAGAATAACAGAATCTTTTTCCGAAGAAATGATCTCTCAACATAATAGTATCAGGATTATTGATGGGTATAACCCTGATGGAACTCCGATTGAAAAGATTTTGACAGACGAGAAAAAAGATGCACTTTATGCAGACCTTATTTACTCCTTAAAAATACCATCTAGGTATAATGCCGGAGTTTCGTATTTTTTTGGCAAAAAAGGATTTGTTTCTGCTGATGTGGAATACGTAGGTTATCAAAATGCTTCCTTAAAAAATCCAAGATATGCTGATGATGGCACCGATGCAGGATTTGATTTTTCCGGAGACAACCGTACAATTTCCAATTTATATAAAGGCACAATGAATATAAGAATTGGTGGTGAAATACGGCTAAATTCAAATCGCATAAGGGCTGGCTATGCAAATTATGGCGATCCTTATTCCTCTGGGGATGGCCCGATTGGAAGTAAACAATCCGTTACGCTAGGTTATGGTCTGAGGAAGAAAAATATGTTTTTTGATTTTGGTCTTGTTTCCGAATTATTCGAAACCACCACCACACCTTATGTACTTGATAATGGTCAGCAACCCATAGTGGAGACAAGTCATAATAAAATCAGAGCACTTTTTAGTTTAGGTTTCTTCTATTAATGATAGCCGTTCGAAGAATATCCACACCGCAATTCAGTAAATGAAAAAAAAAATAATAAACGATCCAGTTTATGGATTTTTATCTCTAAAAACAGAATTAATTTTTGACATCATTCAACATCCCTTTTTCCAAAGATTAAGGCGAATAAAACAATTGGGATTGACTGATTTTGTTTACCCAGGCGCATTGCATACAAGGTTTCACCATGCTTTGGGGGCAATGCACCTGATGACAGTAAGTCTTGATGTATTACGCGTAAAAGGCAATGAAATATCCAATGAGGAATATGAGGCTGCCACCATTGCAATTTTACTTCATGATATCGGCCACGGGCCTTTTTCCCACGCCCTGGAATCCAGTATATTAAATGGTGTGCACCATGAAAAAATGTCTCTATTGTTGATGGATCACCTCAACAAGGAGTTTGATGGAAGATTGACACTTGCCATTAGCATTTTCAATGATACATATTATAGAAAATTCTTTCATCAATTGGTATCCAGTCAGCTGGATATGGACCGGCTGGATTACTTACAGAGAGATTGTTTCTTTACAGGAGTAATTGAAGGAAAAGTAGCTTTTGACAGAATTATCAGGATGCTGGATATTGATGAGGACAGAATCGTGGTGGAAGAAAAAGGGATATACAGCATTGAAAATTTCCTTAACGCAAGAAGATTAATGTATTGGCAGGTGTATTTACACAAAACCACCGTCAGTACAGAACAGATGCTCATTCAATTGATAAAAAGAGCCAGATACCTGGTGAGAAAAGGAATAGATTTACCTTGTTCTCCTAATTTAAAATTGTTTTTTGAAAAAGATATCACTTTTCCCGATTTTGAGAATAATTATAACTATTTATCTGCCTTTGCCTCTTTAGATGATTATGACATTTGGGGAGGAATAAAGTTTTGGGTTGCGCATGAAGATAAAGTGCTTAGTTTACTCAGTAAAATGCTACTGGACCGCAAGCTTTTTAAAGTAGAGCTTTCGAATGAAAAAATTAAAAAGGAAAGACTTAAAAGTATTAGAAAAAAAGTTCAGCATGAATACGGATTAACCCCATCGGAATCAAAATTCATGTCATCCTCCGGAAAAATTACAAACTCGGGGTATATCCCTTATGATCAAAATATTTTAATTAAAACAAAAAAAGGAGAAATTCTGGACGTAGCTAAAGCCTCAGATTTACCAAATATCGAAGCTTTGAGTAAAATTGTTAAAAAATTTTACCTATGCTACCCTAAAGTTTTATCTTTGTGCTCTTAAATAAAAGGTTAACCTTTTGTTAATTTGCACAAAATTCAGGGAAAACAGAGAGGCAATCATAAATGGAATTTACCGTAAAGCAAATAGCCGTATTACTGGGAGGGGAAATACAGGGTTCTAAGGAAGATAAAATTAATAAAGTATCCAAAATACAGGAGGGAGAAGCAGGAGCTATTTCATTTCTAGCCAATCCTCAATACGAAAAATACATTTATGACACCCAGGCAACAGCGGTTTTAGTCAATAAATCTTTTGTTCCTAAAAAAGAATTGAAAACTACTCTCATTGTAGTAGAAGATCCATATTCTGCTTTTAGTACCTTACTTGAAGAATACCAGAGACTAACCTCATTTAACAAAAAGGGAATTGAACAACCCTCCTTTATTCATGGAAATACAACTATTGGAGAAGATATATATGTGGGGGCTTTTGCCTATATCTCCGAAAATGTTTCCATAGGTAAAAATTGTATTATTTACCCACAGGTTTTTATTGGAGATAATGTTAAAATTGGGGATAATGTAATTTTATATCCGGGGGTGAAAATACTTCAAAATTCAGTAGTTGGAAATTATTGTACGATCAATTCCGGAGCGGTTATCGGAAGTCCTGGTTTTGGTTTTGCGCCACAGGCCGATGGAACTTACAAAGATATTCCCCAAGTGGGAAATGTAGTGTTACAAGATCATGTAAATATCGGAGCAAATACCACTATTGATTGTGCAACAACCGGATCAACTATTATTGAAGCGGGTGTAAAACTGGATAACCTCATTCAAATTGCCCATAATGTTAAGATTGGCAAAAATACAGTGATGGCTGCTATGACCGGAGTGGCTGGATCTACTGAAATTGGGGAAAACTGTATGATTGGAGGACAAGTCGCAATTTCCGGACATGGTAAAATACCAAATAAAACTCAAATTGCCGGAAATTCAGGGGTAAGAGGAAATTTCACCGAAGAAGGAAAAACTATAATGGGATCTCCGGCAATTGATATTAGAGATTTCAAAAGAATTTTTGTGGTCTACAAAAAACTTCCCGAATTATTAAGGAAGATTCAAAAATTGGAAAAAGAATTTTTAAATAATCAATAAGATTATTCAGGTTATAAATATTTTTTTCTGTCACCTTTGAACAGATACTTTAATTTTTTTCAGATATTAAAAAATTGCATCATCCTACTTTTTGGGTTTTTGTGAAAAGTGAATAGCAAATTAGAAATGAAGACAAAGCAACATACTTTAAAAAAGAGTGTAACAGTTTCGGGAGTAGGGTTACATACTGGAGTTCCTGCAAATATGACTTTTGTTCCTGCTAAGCCAAATCATGGAATAAAATTCAAAAGGATAGACCTGGAAGGAGAACCGATTGTAAATGCAGATGTGGATAATGTGGTTGATCTCTCAAGAGGTACAACAATTGAAGAATCTGGGGCAAGAATTAATACCGTGGAACATACCCTGGCTGCGTTGGTTGGGATGGAAATTGACAATGTATTAATCGAGATAGATGGTCCGGAACCTCCAATCATGGACGGAAGTTCAATTAAATTTATTGAGGCAATTGAGTCAGTAGGTTTAGAAGAGCAGAATGTGATGAGGAATTTCTTTGAAATACCGGAGAGTGTTTTTTATAAGGAAAGTGATAGACAGGTGGAAATTGCTGCCCTGCCATTAAACGATTACAGAGTTACGGTAATGGTCGATTACAATTCCCCTGTTTTGGGAAGCCAGCATGCTTCTATGAATGATATCAGCCAGTTTCCGAAAGAGATTGCTTCTTCAAGAACGTTTTGTTTTTTACATGAACTGGAAATGTTGAGGAAAAACAACCTGATTAAAGGTGGAAATTTCCATAACGCAATTGTAGTGGTGGACAGAGTAGTAAGTGATGGAGAATTGGATGAACTGGCGCATCTTTTCAATTTGCCTAAGGTGGAGGTTAAAGAGGAAGGTATTCTGAATAATGTAGAATTAAGACATAATAATGAACCAGCCAGACATAAATTACTGGATTTGGTTGGTGATTTAGCTTTGGCAGGACGACCCATTAAAGGACAGATATTAGCAGCCAGACCTGGTCATGCGGCTAATGTTGCTTTTGCTAAAAAGATAAAAAGGATGATGCAAAAGAATTCCAAATCGGAGAATATTCCTGAATATGATCCTAAAATGCCTTCGGTTCTGGATATTAACCAAATCTCTCAGGTACTTCCTCATGGTTATCCTTTTAGGCTAATAGATAAAATTATTCAACTGGATGAACATTCTGTGACCGGGGTGAAAAATGTAACAATTAATGAGCAATTTTTTCAGGGCCATTTTCCTGGAAACCCTGTAATGCCGGGTGTGTTACAAATAGAAGCTATGGCCCAAACCGGAGGAGTCCTGCTATTAAATACTGTAGATAATCCTGAACAATACTGGACATATTTCGTAGGAATCGATGGTTGTAGATTTAAAAAGATGGTAGTTCCTGGAGATTCTCTTATTATAAGATGTGAATTGCTGGCACCAATTAGAAGAGGGATTGCCAAAATGAAAGGACAGGCCTACGTAGCAGGAAAACTGGCTTGTGAAGCAAACGTTTCTGCCTGTTTAGTGAAGAAAGATATATAATTAATAAATTTGGATAAGGTTTAATGGCATTTTTTATATGTTTATAAACGAATCTAAAGATGACTTACTCTAAAAAAATTACTGCTTTCAAGATAAAAAGATAATGATTCATTCCTATACAAATATTCATCCGGAGGCAAAAATTGGGGAAAATGTAGTAGTTGGCGCTTTTACAACGATTGAAAAAGATGTGGAGATTGGGGAAGGAACCTGGATCGGGCCAAATGTTTCAATAATGGAGGGCAGCCGGATTGGAAAAAATTGTGAAATTCATCCTGGAGCAGTAATTTCTGGCAAACCTCAAGACCTTAAATATAAGGGAGAAAAAACCCAGACCTTTATTGGAGACAACACCGTTATCAGGGAATGTGTAACCATTAATAAAGGAACTTCCGATAAGAATAAAACACAAATTGGTTCTCATTGCCTTTTAATGGCTTATGTGCATATTGCCCACGATTGTATTTTAGGCGATTATTGTATTCTTGCTAATTCAGTTCAGGTAGCCGGTCATGTAGAAATTCAGGATCATGCACGCTTGGGTGGAACTACTGCAGTGCATCAATTTGTGAAAATTGGCCCACACACTATGATTGGAGGAGGATCATTGGTAAGGAAAGATGTTCCGCCATATATAACGGCTGCAAGGGAGCCCCTGATTTATAGTGGAATTAATTCTATTGGATTACAAAGAAGTGGGTTCTCTCAGGATAAAATAGGGGAAATTCAGGAGATCTACCGACAGTTTTTTCTAAAAGGCAATAATAAGGCGAATGCTTTAAAAACCATAAAAGAGGAACTTCCCGAATCGGATGAAAAAAATATAATACTTGACTTCATCACTAGTTCCGAAAGAGGTATCATTAAAGGTTACCACTAGTGTCATGTCAAGCCTTACATTATGAGTAAGGCGAGTAAGGATTTTGTGGTAGGTCGAGGCGTAAAAAACGAGGATAGCCATAGCTATGCGAGTCTTTTTGCAACGAAGAGATTCCGCAAAATACTCTCGGATTACCGTAAGTTTAAGGTTGACTTGACACTAGTGCCACAGCAGCTAAATTCATATGGTGAATTAGTTCCGGAAATCAGATGATTAAAGCCATTAATTTACAGGTGGATTTCGCGCTAATCGCACTAGTATCATTCCTAATATTTTTATGTAAATGGATATTCAATTAGCTTCTTTAAACAAAAAATTTGCAAGAGACTGGATATTCAATAATCTTGACTTTAAATTTAATCAAGGAAAGAAATACGCTATTACAGGAAATAATGGAAGTGGGAAAACAACCCTTTTGAGAATTATTGCCGGAATAGACCATCCGTCATCCGGAAATATCACCTATTCTGTAAATGGTAAAAATGTATCTGGGGATCATATTTATAAGCTGCTATCGTATGCAGGCCCTTATACTGAGTTAGTAGAAGAATTTAGCCTTTCGGAGCTTTTAGATTTTTATCTAAAATTTAAACCTTTGGAAATTGGAAAAAATGAGTTTATAACCAAAACTGGTTTCCAGGGTTTTGAGGATAAAATCGTGAAAAATTTTTCATCTGGAATGAAACAAAAATTGAAACTTGGTTTAGCGATTTTTACCCAAAACAACCTTGTTTTGCTGGATGAACCCACATCAAATTTTGACCAGATAAATACCAATTGGTACCTGGACATTATTAAAAAGAACTACCCTGAAAAGACAATTATCATTTGTTCAAACCAGAAAATTGAATATGATTTTTGTGATCAGGTTTTAAATATTATGGATTTTAAAAACAGGTAAAACACCGGGGAAATTACGTATCTTTCATAGGCAGTTTTTTAGGTTTTACCTCACTTTTAATCAACTACATTTATGAATCTATTGAAAAGGTATAATTTAATTCTATTTATACAGATTGCTGTATCGCTATTTTCCTGCAAAGAAGACCCCAATCCAAATCTTACTGATGCGCAGAAAATTTCCAAAAGGTGGGGAATCCAATCAGTGAAGATCAACGGGTTTGAAGACCCTAATTTTAGCGGTTCTGATTTTTCAATCACATTTAATTCAGACAGTGAAGGAAAAGCCTCCACTTATTCAATAGTGCAAGGTTCTGTTCCAAGGCCCGATGCTCCTTTTCAGGGAACTGATGGTACCTGGAAATTGACTACAACGGCCATCGTTTATAATGAAACAAGCAATGAAGCGGCTTCCAATACTATTTTAGAATTGTCTGAAAATATCCTGATCATTTCATTTACTGTACCGGAGGAGCTTGATAAAACTATTCCCACCTACGAATACACTTTATCCCCGAAATAACATAGTTGTTTTATTCTTTTATCTTTTTTGAGCCAATAGAAAAAGGACTGCCATTCTAATAGCCACACCATTTTCCACCTGATCAAGAATAATGGAATGCTCAGAGTCGGCCACATCGGAAGTAATTTCTATTCCCCGGTTTATTGGGCCGGGATGCATTATGGTAATTTCTTTATCCAGAGCATTCAACATTTTCTTGTTTACTCCATAATAAAGGGAATACTCTCTTAAGGATGGAAAGTTTTTAGTCTTTTGGCGTTCCAACTGAATCCTCAGAATATTCGCCACATCACACCATTCTAATGCCTTCCTTACGTCCAATTCTACTTTTACACCCAAGTCTGAAATGTATTTAGGCAGGAGTGTAACCGGACCACAAATCATGACTTCTGCACCAAGCTTTTGTAAAGCAAAAATATTTGAAAGAGCTACTCTGGAATGGGAAATATCTCCAATAATAACAACCTTCTTCCCTCCTACTTCACCGTGTTTTTCTCTTATGGAGTAAGTATCCAATAGAGCCTGAGTTGGATGCTCATGAGTTCCGTCACCAGCATTTACAATATTGGCATCTATATGTTTGGCTAAAAAATGGGGTGCGCCCGGACTGGAATGCCTCATGACTACCATATCCACTTTCATGGACAGAATGTTTTTGACAGTATCGAGGAGGGTCTCTCCTTTTTTCACCGAACTTGATGCCGAAGAGAAATTGATTACATCTGCAGAAAGCCGCTTCTCAGCCAATTCAAAAGAGAGCCTAGTTCGAGTGGAATTTTCAAAAAAAACATTGGCAATGGTAATATCTCGCAGAGAAGGGACCTTTTTAATTGATCTATTAATTACAGCTTTAAATTGATCTGCTGTTTCAAAAATTGTTTGTAAATCTTGTTCGGTTAAATTTTTGATCCCGAGGAGATGCTTTACGCTTAAATCCGCCATCAATGTGTTTACTAAATTCTAAAATAATTTTCCTTAAACCAAAAAGCTTTTTTTTACTTCACCTGATTTACCAACCAGATATTATCTTCTTCAAAACCCTGTTCAACTAATTCTACAATTACCCGTTGGGATTGTATCGTATTTACTGTTTTTCCAACATAATTAGCTTCTATGGGTAAATCTCTGCTATACTTCCTGTCTATAAGGGTTAGCAGTTCCACTTTGCTTGGTCTCCCAAAAGCAAGCATGGCACTTATGGCTGCCCTTACTGACCGTCCGGTGTAAAGCACATCATCAATTAAAATCACCTTTTTTTCCTCAATAATAAAAGGTACATTGGTAGAATTGGGCGTAAGAGGAGAATCTCTTCGTCTGAAATCATCCCTGTAAAAAGTGGTATCAATATAGCCAATCGGCAATTCTACCCCGGATAATTCCAAAAGCCTGGATTTAATCCTTTCTGCTAAAAAAATTCCTTTGGGTTGTAATCCAAGAATAACTGAATCGGAAAATTCACCATGATTTTCGATTAACTGTTTACTTAATCTACTTATGATAATATCGATTAATTTTCCATTAAGAAGTCGGAGTTTTGCCATGGGGCAAATATAATAATTCAATTGAGTAGAATAAACAGAGGAAAAAATTTTCTATCGCAATTAATTTCTAAAAGGCTAAAATTCTTTCTATCCTGATAAATATTAGATAAGCCAGAAAAGATAAATCTCTAAATATTTATGAATCCAAACATCTTTTTTATCCATCGGCCTAACCTCTTTTTTGGCCACTATACTTATCATGGAGTCCTTCTCCATTTAAGATCTTTTCTATACTTTTTTCAATTCTTGAATTCCTGGTTTTTGACTGTTTGGGCGCAGAAAAATAAATAATATAACCTCTTTGCCGCCCTGACGTAAGGCTTTCAAAGGCAGTTTTTAATATGGGATCGTTATTAAACTTCTCCTCCAATTCATATGGAACAGGCTCAGGATTCTTTTTAAATGAAATTTTCAAGCCTGATTTTTCTACTTCAATGGCTTCAAAAATACAGGCCTTTATTTCAGGCTCATTCCTTAAGATTTCCTCCAAACTTTTAAACTTTATCAAACGGGCCGCCTGAGAATTTTCACCAGGTTTTTCTAAAATTTTATTTGAATTATTCAATAAAGCTCCTTTGAAAAAACTCAGGGAGCAATATTCCTTAAAGGCACTTATTATCAATACATTGGTTTTCTGGAAAGTATAACATGGTACGCCCCACTTGCATTCTTCTATTAGTCCACAATCAAGCACTAATTTTCTAAGGAATTCCAATTCAGGAATCCAGCGTTGAACTTTACAATCAGGAGTTCCCCCCAGAGCACATCGCCCACAGCCCTCTATCAAATAATTATCGACTGTTTTATTCATAAAAATTAGGATTAAGCTTAAAGATGGAAATCCACCATTTTACTTAAGGACGAATATTTAAAGTATTTTGAAAAAAAAACCATTTGCCCTTTTAAAAGCGGCTTTTCAACTAAACGGTAAACTGAAATTAATAAAAAAGCCTGTCATTCGACAGGCTTTTGGTTCAATAAGTTTAGAAAATTATAATGGTTTATTTTTTCGGAGATAAATCTTATCACCTGGTTGAATCACCGATCCATACCACATATTATTTTTCTTATAAAGAGCCTCTAATTGAATACCGTATTTTTGAGAAATCTGATATAAGGACTCTCCCTGTTCTACATAATGATAGTCCATTCCTTTAGCTGCTTTTGTTCTTTTTTTCTGCAGATAGATTAGCTGGCCTCCTCTTATCTCATCTCCGGGACCAATTTCATTATATTTTTCAATTTGTTTTACTTTAATTCCAAGTGAAAGTGCTAAATCATTTTTAGTTTCATTTTCGGCAACAATAATTGTTTTTCTTTTATTAAAGATTTGGATATCTGAAACCCTTGAAACTGAGATTAAACCTGCTCCGGCAGCAACTTTTCCTTTATATTTTACAGGCCCGGCTTTATCAAACTGATTTAAATTATATTTTTCAATAATATCAATCAATTTTTTAGAATAGGTCGGACTGGTGGCATAACCTGCTTTTTTTAATCCTTTTGCCCAACCCTTATAATCTGTAAGGGAAAGGCTAAATAAAAATTCATATCTTGAACGAGAACTTAGGAAATCAGCATGATCGGCATAAGAATCCAATACAGAATTGTACTTTCGGAAACATTCATTTTTTCGATCATCGTCCATTCTGACTGACTTTCCCCGCCAGTCATGACATTTGATTCCAAAATGATTATTTGCCTTTCTGGCAAGCTGGCTATTGCCATTACCAGACTCCAGCATACCCTGTGCAAGTGTAATACTTGCAGGTACACCTTTTTTGTGCATATTCTCAATAGCAGCATTTTTATAGGAGCTGATATATTCGTGTGGAGAAAAGTTTCCATCCTTTTGTGCAAAAAGGAGCTGGAAGTTCAAAAGCAATAAACTTAAGGTAAATAGGATTGTTTTCAATTTGGTCTAATTTTTAAGTGGAAAAAAATAAATACAGCAAGAGAACTGCCAAAATTCCAATTTCAAATTTAAAAAGTCCTAATAACCAGACAAAAGGAATTTAAAATTCTTCTAACGTATATCCACTTAAATGGTTATGATGATTATTCATCCTTATAAATAAAAACTGCCTTTTTCCCACCGGCCTTGATAAAACCTCTGTACATTCCTGCGGTATTAAATGGCATGGCCACATTTCCTTCCTGATCAAGGGAAATGACCCCTCCGGTTCCTCCAAGTGCTGTAAGCTTTTCCATTATTACTTTGTTAGCTGATTCCTCCAGGGAATTGCCTCTATATTCCATCATGGCAGAAATATCATATGCCACCACTCCTCTGATGAAATATTCACCATGACCGGTGGATGATACAGCACAGGTTTTATTATTAGCATAAGTTCCAGCCCCAATTATTGGTGAATCGCCAACTCTTGCAAATTTCTTATTAGTCATCCCACCAGTAGATGTTCCGGCAGCCAGGTTTCCATATTGATCCAAAGCAACAGCTCCCACAGTTCCATGTTTTCTGTTGGCATAATCTGAAAATTGAATACTTCCCCTACCGTCTTCCGCCTCCTTTATCCGATCCAGGCTTTTTTTCCTCCTTTCGGTATAAAAATATGAAGGTTCTACAATTTCCAGGTTTTGTTTTGTAGCAAAGGCTTCAGCTCCTTCTCTGGTCAGTAAAACATGTTCTGAATTTTCCATTACTTCCAAGGCAGCAGTAATTGGATTTTTAATAATAGTAACCCCGGCAACTGCTCCGGCATTTAAGGTATTACCATCCATTATAGAAGCATCCATCTCATTTTTACCATTGTTGGCAAATACTGCCCCTTTTCCAGCATTGAATAAAGGAGAATCTTCCATTACTTTAATTGTTGCCACAATAGCTTCCAAACTTGTACCTCCTTCATTTAATATTTTATATCCTGTTTCTAAAGCTTCATCCAGCTTTTCCCGATATGCCTTTTCTTTCTCAGGAGTCATGTTTTTTTTCAAAATGGTACCGGCTCCACCGTGAATTACCAGTGTAATTTTATCTTTCTTTTCCTGTGAAAAAAGAGAAAGCCAGCTCAATAGTAATACTAAAATTAAAAAAATGGTCTTGTTCTTCATTTTTGTAGTTTATTAAATTGTTGTTGTAGATTCTGTTAGTGTGGAAAGGCAATAAGTTCTGCCAATAAAGTTAGTTAGTCAAATTCAAAATATTTCAATTTGAACAGGCAAAATCTATTACGGGTCTGGCCAACAATTAGAATTAATTTTAGTTGAGCAGCATGGTGTTCCTAAAATTGCGCTTATATTTGTTTGAGTTTTGCTAATAAATCTATTTCAAATTTTCTCAATAATTGTCAATCGCAGCTTTTCCTCTTGATAAACTTCTCGTCATTCTTGGAAATGTTTTATTTATTTTGTTTTTGGGTGATCAACTTTTTAAAAGAAGTCCTGAAACCTCACTCAAACAACATTTTTGGTTTGCCTTTTCTTTAAAAATTTTTGCAGGAATCGCGCTTGGACTGGTTTATAAATTTTATTACACTTCCGGAGACACTTTTTCACTTTTTAGAGATAGTGTCAGGTTTTCCAGTGTAGCTTTCCAGAATTTTGGAGAATATCTAAACTTATTATTTTCAAACGGTCCAATTTCCATTGAATCCTCCCTGGAAAACCACAATGCAAGAGCAGTGTTTATGGCTAAAATACTTAGTATTCCCAATTTGCTCACCCTTCAAAATTACTGGCTAACCACCTGGTATTGTTCCTTTTTTTCTTTTTTCGGAATTTGGAAATGTGCCAATACATTGGAGAGGCTTTTTAAAAAACATCATTTAGAAATAGCCATGGCTTTCTTCTACTTTCCCTCCGTTTTATTCTGGACCTCAGGGATTTTAAAAGAAAGTATCTCCATAGGAAGTATTTGTTTATTAATTAGCCTGACTTTAAATTTCTTACATCCCGGAAGAAAAAAGGCTATTTATGAAAAAGGATTGAGTATTTTTATCATTCTTCTTTGCCTTCTGGTGATTTGGAAACTTAAATATTATTATTTCGCTGTATTGTCTCCATGCCTTTTGGCTTATACCCTCACTATTTGCTTCGAGAGGTTTAATACATTTAACCAGATTTCTAACAAACTAAAATTTGTCATCCTATTCTCCGGAATAATTTTAGCAGCAACACTGGCCCACCCCAATCTGAATCTGGAAAAATTCTTAAATGCATTGGTAAAAAATAATGAATTGATGGCCGAACAAACCGAAAAAAAGGAAAACCTGATTCAATTCACACAACTGAATCCCAATATTCAAAGCATAGTTTTTAATACTCCAAAAGCAGTAATTGAAGGATTATTTCGGCCATATATTTGGGAAAAGGGAAATTTGCAAAAAAAACTCAGTTCAATAGAAAGTTCATTTCTACTAATTTTAATTTTAATCAACACATATTACCTGGCAGATAAATCGATTTGGAATAAAAAAGGGGAAAATAATTTACTGCTATTGGCAAGCATATTTTATATCGGAATAATGCTCATATTTTTAAGCCTTGCTTCACCCAATATAGGGAATCTTGTAAGATACCAAACTGGTTTCAAACCGTTTTTAGTAGCCATTTTACTTTCTGTAAGTCCAATACCACAATGGGCAACTAAGCTATTAAAAAAAGAAAAATGGAAAATTTAACCCATTCTTTTTCTCTTTATTAGATAGGGCAATAACACCTGATCCACTTTTTTGGCACAATCCGCTTCAATAAAATCAATTTTATACTGGCCACATTTAATTTTTATTTCCTGGAATCGCTTGTTAATCTGATCTTTATATAGTTTTTTAACCTGAGCAGGTTGTGCTTTTTCTTTTTGTCCTGTCTCAACATCAATAAACACCATGGGCCGGTCTGGGAAATCGAAATCCAACTCAGTTTTTTGATCATAAACATGAAAAATTAAAACTTCATGGTTGTTGTGCTTTAAGTGCTGAAGTGCTGAAAAAATTTCATCGTGGTTATCAATGTTTTCCATCATGTCACTAAATAAAATAATTAGCGACCTTCGGTGAATACGGTTGGCTACCTGATGAATAACATCCGCAACAGAGGTTTTTTTATTCGTTGGCCTTTCTTCCAGCATTTGTTTTAATAAAAGAAACAAATTATGAACATGAGTGTTGGTAGATTTTACCTGAGTGAATAAATCAACTTCTTCCGAAAAACCACAAAGCCCAACTCCATCTCGTTGTTTTTGCAGTATATAGGCAAGACAAGCCGCTGAAAAAATACTAAAACTGATTTTCCCATGATTTTCAAGCGGATAATACATTGAAGAGGATTTATCAATCAAAATCATGCATCTCAGGTTTGTTTCCTCTTCAAACCTTTTGGTATACAACCTGTCGGTTCTGGCATAAACTTTCCAGTCTATGTATCGGGTACTTTCACCCGTGTTATATAAATTATGTTCGGCAAATTCTACACTAAAACCATGATAAGGAGATTTATGTAATCCGGTAATAAATCCTTCTACCATTTGCTTGGCCAGAAGTTCCAGGTTTCCATACTCTTTTATTTTCTTTAAATCCATAATCTGGTTTTGTGTTAAGCCCTAAAATCTTAAAAAATTTGCCCGTGTAGGTTTGGCTAATTTAAGGAATCCTTCAAAAAATAAAGCATGGTTTCCCATGCTTTTTAAAACAATTTAGTCTGGCCTTAAAATTTCTTTACAAAGGCTTCGGGAAAGCCTTTCATTTTGGCGATTGGTAATTGTTCCTTGGCCGATTCTTCATCTTTTTTAGAACCATAAATAATTCTATAAGTCACATTACCACCACTATTATCCGATTGAATGTATAATTCCTTCAACCCAAGATCAATCGCTTCCCTTCCTACTTCAATTGCCTTATTAATATCAGTGAAATAGCCAATTTGTAAGCCAAATCCTGAAGGCGTAATTTTGGTACCCCAAACATTATAAGTACCGGGTTGCAGAAATCTTTCTTCCAAAGGTAAAGTAGAAACTGCTGCTGCACCTGCAGCCACTTCCCCTTTTTTAGTTGGAGTATTTTTTTGAGTTTTCTGAGTTTCTTTTGGTTTTTCTGAAGGAGTAGCAGCGATTTTTTTATCCGCTTCAGCCTTATTCTTCAGTGAATCCGAATTAGTGGTTACCACCTGATTATCACCAACCTTAAGAATCTCCAGTTCCACAGTAAGTTCACCTGTTTTTAACATACCAAGTTTCAATGCCGCTCTCTTGGAAATATCTAAAACTCTGGTTGGGGTAAGTGGTCTGTCATTAATCCTAAGCGTAACCCATTTATCAGGGGAATCGAGATTTGTGACCTTAATAATGCTATTAAATGGAATGGAAGCATGAGCTGCCGTCATACTATACATATCATATTTTTCTCCATTGGCGGTTTGCTTTCCATCAAGATCTTCTCCATAAAAAGACGCTTTTCCTCTTTCTTTATAACCCTTATCAAATTGTTGAGCCAAAAGGAATTGCGGCACACAAAATAGAAATAAAAAAATTGCTCTTATAACCATTTTCCCAGTTTTTAATGAAAATTGAAATGAAATTAATTCCTTCATCAATATAAATAATTTAGATTTTCCTAATTTAATCAAATGCAAAGTTGGAATTTTAAGGTATGCATTTGAATTTAAAAAATGCAATTTAATAGGGGATTGCAGTATAATAAGGAATAATATCTAAAAAAATTACAAATAATAGCTTTAATATCAAAGTTAATTTTAAAAAAATCAAAATTGTAATAATTCAACAAAGCCACAAGAAGGAGAAATTAGGTTTATTCTCCTTCCATATGTTTTTTAATAAAGGCATCAAATCCGTGACCTTTTAATATTTCTAATAAATCACTGCCATCCTCCTGTGTAGGAAATTGCCCTATAATTACCCTAAACTCTTTCTGGCTTTGTCTCCACCCGGCTTGGATAAAAACATATTTAAACTGGAATTTTTCAAATCTGAGGGCTATTTCCTGCGCCTTCATTGGAGAACCGTATGCCCCAACCTGAATGCCATATCCTGTAGGCTCCATTACTGTTCCATCTGAAAGATAAGTTTTTACAGGGGCAAACATTTTTAAAAGTTGTTCTTCCTTAGACAATGCCACACCCGCTACAGCTGCGCCTTTGCCTAATTGTTGATCTCCGGAAAAAACTACCTCCAGATTTACAGGAGTTTGCCCCATCCCTATGATTCCCAACTGGTTGGCTGCAGCATAGGATAATGTAATGATATCCTCACCACTTTCTGGTTTCTGTTTGGGCCGATCATTTACCCTCACCAAAACCTCTTTCCCATTGGCTACATTTATCACTTTTACCAGACTATTTAAAGGAAAACTATTATGGGAAGCTGTTAAGGCATACATATTATGCGTTTCCCCGGTTACGGTAATTTCTCCGTTTTTTGACTCGTCATAATAATTTGCCTGTGCATTGGGTTCAAGTGCCTGAACAGTTGCCGGTTCAGTCACTGGCACAACAGCCGTACTTAATAATGCATTTTGTTGTGCTTCAGTTAATGGCTGAGTGGTGGGCAAAGCGGTAGAAACCGCTGGAGTTTCAGTTTCCTGAACAACTTGAGGGTTTTCCACTGCAGGCGCCATGGCAGCTGCACCCGGGTCTAAACCCAACACTTCAATTTCAACCTGGGCTACCCCGGCCTTTACCAAGCCAATTTGCGCAGCAGCAGCCCTTGAAAGGTCTACTATTCGTCCTTCTTTATGAGGCCCTCTGTCATTTACACGGGCCTGAGTAGCCTGACTTGTTTCCAGATTGGTAATTTTCACCACCGTACCAAATGGTAGCGTTCTGTGAGCCAGGGTAAAAGCAGCTTTATCATAAGGTTCTCCACTGGCGGTTGGCCTTCCCTGGAGTTTGTCATTATAATAAGAGGCTTCCCCTTTTTCTTTAAACCCTATATCCTGGGAAAAAAGTGGCGTATTGAGAATTGAGTAAAATAAAAATAAGACAAAAAAATTCTTCATAGTAGTTTAAAAAAATATTCCTTCAAAATCCGATTTAAATCACCGTTTTTTGATGAATATTAGTGATTTATTTAAGCGAATATAAAAAATTAAGGGAAATCTTGCTTGAGAAAGTAAAATTTATCAAAATTAGAATAATACTATTTTGAATTATCGATTGGCCTTCATAACAGATGAAGCCTGAAAATGGGATTTCACAAATGCACCAAACCGATAACTTTTTAGCGTTTCTGCAACTTCTTTTGCTTCTTCTTTTTCTCCATAATCACCAACTAGCACTCGGAAATTTTTTTGTGAATTTTGCCAGCCAGCCTGGATATAAATATTAATGAAATTCAGATTTTCTAACTTCTGAGCTAATTCCATTGCTTTAGTTATTTCAGCAAATGAACCTACCTGAACCCCAAATCCTTTGGGAAATATTTTTTTTCCACTTTTTAAATAAGTATTTACGGGTAAAAATGTAGCTGTCAGATCCTCCTCCTTTAGCTCTACGGTAAAGCTTCCAGGATCAACCGGGTTTAATAACCGGAACCTTTTTGCTTCAATTACTTCAGGGGAAACTTCACCTGTAGTTTCAAAAATTGGTAAAATGGTGTAAAACAATTCTCTGGAAACATCCAAAGCCAATAATTCTATCCGGACTCTTGTAAGGGTTTTTCCCACCATATTAAGCTTTTTTGCAGATAAATAAGTTAAGTCTGCAATTCTGGTTTTGGTATAAGGTTTATCGGTAATTCGGACGATAATGGATTTGTTGTTTTCCAGATTGGTTATTTTTACCAGACTATTTAATTGGATTGTAGCATGGGCCGCTGTATAATCATTAGCATCATAAACTTCTCCATTCCATGTCATCTTGTGATTTCTATTATCGGGATAATAGGAAGCCATACCGGTTTGGGAAAATCCTATTCTTTTGATGGTCTGACTAAAACATTTCGATAATTGAGCAGCACAAATCAGAATAATGCAGAAAATGTATTTATATATTAAGTACTTATTTCCCATAAAAATCTTTAAAAATTAATTCAATAATAACATTTATCTTTTTCCCTTTTGGTTAATTCAATTTTCACCGGACTCAGTCTCCTGCATAACCAGTTGAATATCAACAAACTATTATCAATATAAAAATCAAAAAAACAAACTATAAAGTTTCGGAAAATTGATTGAAGGAATTTTTTTTCTGATAAAATCAATTTTTAGGAATTCTTTTTTTCCTAATAATTTTTGCGATAACCATTTTTATTCGCTTAATTAAAGGCAAAATTGGATTTATATAAGTTTAAATACGCTTTATCCATTATTTTTTTTAATTAATTAATGGAATATTGTATTGGTTTTCCAATTGAAATTCTAGATTTGTGAATAATTCAATTTATCTAAATTATTTTTAATAATTAATAAAAGTTATAATTTTACTTCAAATTTAAATTTAACTATTTAGGGACGTGGACGATAACAAAGGCACTGGAAAAGAAGAAATTTATTCCAAAAGAGTTAAAGCTGGTAAGAGGACTTACTTCTTTGATGTGAAAGCAACCAGGTCAAATGATTATTATTTGACAATTACAGAAAGTAAGAAGCGGTACAAGGATGATGGATTCTTCTATGAAAAACATAAAATTTTCTTGTACAAGGAGGATTTCTCAAAATTTTCTGATGCGCTCACTGAATGTATAGACCATGTAAAAGAGGAACTTATGCCGGACTTTGATTTTTCACAGTACGACAAAAAAGAGGACGAAGATACTGATCTCACTTGGGATTAATCACATAGATATCGCTAAGTAATTGTAAAGCTCTTGTACTGAACAAGAGCTTTTTCTATTCCCCCATATTTTCTTTAAATGACTTTTACTGAGGTTTTTTGAGGAAAATCAGTAAAATTGTAGTTTGGGATATAACGCTCTAAATGGTTCCTTTTTAGAGAAATAAGCCCCTGTTTTTTAACCTGAATCAATGGCAAAATTTACCATCAATAAAACAGCGGTTAATCTTGCGCTTTTAATCTTTTCCTTAGGATTATTGGCCTGGATATTCTCTGAAATTGTGGTTTACATTGTAATTGCACTGGTTTTATCTGCCATTTTAAGAACACCTACAAATTACATTTCACAATTTCAGTTTTATGGTTTAAAGGTTCCCCAATTAATCGCTACCATTATAGCATTTTGCCTGCTCATCGGTTTAATTACACTTTTCGTTTACCTTTTTGTCCCTCTTGTCACTACTCAGGTTCAGGTTTTATCTTCTCTGGATCTGGAAAAATGGACTGGATACATCATGGTTCCAGTGGAAAGTGTAGAAGATTTTCTAATCAAAAATGATATTGTGGATGAAAAGAAAGGTTTTTTAATTGAAACCCTTAAAAATAATATCCGCATACTAGTTGAGCAATTTCAATTTACACAAATTTTAAACAGTATTTTATCCGTAACCAGTAGTTTTCTTGTCGGGGCAATGGCTGTTTTTTTTATTACCTTTTTTATTTTATATGAAAAAGGACTTTTCAGAAGGCATTTAATTTCCCTGATTCCAAATAGATATTTTGAGGTATCAATCTCTGCCTTAAGTAAAATTGAAAAATTACTTTCCAATTACCTTTTGGGTTTACTGCTGCAAATGGTTTCCATATTTTCCATAGCCTCATTTGGTTTATTAATTGTGGGAATCGAATATGCTTTAACCATTGCAGTATTTGCCGCAGTAGCCAATCTTATTCCTTACTTAGGGCCTATATTAGGCGCTTCATTTGGTTTGATTGTAGGGTTTTCAACTTCGCCAGATTTAGTTACTTCCCAGGACTATGTATTTCTGATTTCTAAAATTTTGGCGGTCTTCGGTGTCGTTCAGGTAACTGATAATATTTTTTTACAACCCATTATCTTTTCAAAATCAGTTAAAGCCCATCCACTTGAAATATTTCTTATTGTCTTCGTTGGCGCTACGCTTTCCGGCCCGGTAGGAATGATTGCCGCTATTCCCAGCTATACCATTTTAAAAGTTTCAATGGTTGAATTTTATAAAGGATATCAACAATATCAAATTTTCAGAAACTAAAGATGGCAACTGTTTATATCCTTCTAGGTACAAACCTTGGTAATAGAGAGGAGAATCTTGACCAGGCCATGCTTAAGATTAAAGAAACTATTGGTCAGGTGTTACAAAAATCATCTGTATATGAAACTGCAGCCTGGGGAATAGAAGAACAGCCGGCATTTTATAATCAAGTACTTAAAGTAAACACTAATTTGCCTCCTGAGGTATTATTGCAAAAATTGCTGGAAATAGAAGTAAAAATGGGTAGAATCAGAATAAAAAAATGGTTTACCCGACTCATTGATATTGATATCCTGTATTACGATCAAAACCTTCTGGAAAGTCCTGATTTAACCATTCCACACAAAGAAATTCAAAACAGGAAATTCACATTAATCCCGCTGGTAGAAATTGCTCCAGATTATATCCATCCTGGTTATTTGAAAACAAACAAGGAGCTTTTAAATTTGTGTGAGGACAAATTAGAAGTTACAAAGGTGAAGTAAATCATTTTTGGGTCAATCCAATATTACCGTTCTCCATTATCTTATTCTTTCCAATTCCCATCATTGGGATAAAAATATTCTTAAATGTCTCAATCTAACATTACTGAAAAACCATTGAATGCAAAACCTTCTAAATCTCTGGCTCAGCCTCCGGAAAAATTTACAGGTTTAAAATTGAGAACACCATCCAAAACCTCTGGTGGAGTGACAGCCATTCTTTCAGCAGCAAAACATATCTTGGAGGAAATGGATTTGGGAAGAGGAACCACTACCCTGCTAAAGGCTAATCAAAAATTTGGATTTGATTGTCCGGGATGTGCCTGGCCGGACCCGAAAAACAGATCTGTAATTGGCGAATTTTGTGAAAATGGCGCTAAGGCCATTGCAGAAGAAGCCACTTTAAAAAAAGTAACTCCAGATTTCTTCGATCACTATTCAATTGATGAATTAGGCCAGCAATCAGATTATTGGCTGGGCAAACAAGGAAGAATCACACACCCGGTAATTCTAACTGCAGACAGTAACCGATATAAGAAAATTTCCTGGGATCAGGCATTTGAGTTCATTGCCAATGAATTGAATAACCTGGAAAGCCCCGATCAGGCTGCGTTTTATACTTCGGGCCGAACTAGTAATGAAGCCGCTTTTCTGTATCAGCTATTCGTAAGAAAATTTGGGACCAATAACCTTCCGGATTGTTCCAATATGTGCCACGAATCCAGCGGAACAGGTCTTTCCCAGACTTTAGGAATTGGAAAAGGGAGTGTAACCCTTAATGATTTCAATCAGGCTGAGGTCATTTTGGTTATGGGTCAAAATCCAGGAACCAACCACCCAAGGATGCTTTCAGCATTAGAGAAAGCCAAGAAAAAAGGAAGCATTATTATTTCCATAAATCCACTCAGGGAAACCGGACTGGTTAATTTCACAGATCCAAAGCAACCATTGGAGATTTTAAAGGGTGGAACTAATTTATGCGATCATTTTTTACAGGTGAAAATTAACGGTGATCAGGCCCTTTTGAAATGTTTAATGATACTGTTACTACAAGAAGAGGAAAATCAACCGGGAAAAGTATTCGACCATGATTTTATTAAAAACCACACTCAGGATTATGAACAATTAATCGGGGATTTAAAGAGCTATAATATGGAAGACTTGTCTGTTCAGGCAGGAATTCCAATGAAAAAAATCAGGGAAGTTGCCAAAATTCTAGCACGTAAAAAGAAAATAATTGTTTGTTGGGCTATGGGCCTTACTCAACATAAAAATGGCGTGGCTAATATAAAAGAAGTCGTTAATCTTTTATTGTTAAAAGGATCAATTGGTAAACCAGGTGCCGGAACCTGTCCGGTAAGAGGACACAGCAATGTACAGGGAGACAGAACAATGGGAATTTGGGAAGCTCCACCTCAAAGTTTACTGGACAATTTAAAAAACACTTTTGATTTCCAGCCACCTCAAAAACACGGCTTTAATACGGTAGAAACCATAAAAGCAATGCAGGAAGAAAAAGTAAAAGTGTTTTTTGCATTGGGTGGAAATTTTCTTTCGGCAACTCCGGATACAGAATACACAGCTGAAGCCTTAAAAAAATGCCAACTTACGGTTCATATTTCTACTAAACTAAACAGAAGCCATTTAATCCATGGAAAAAATGCCCTAATTCTTCCCTGCCTTGGCAGAACTGAAAAAGATATGCAAAAAGAAGGGTGGCAATTTGTTTCTGTAGAAAATTCCATGGGAGTAGTACACAAATCTCAAGGGCATTTAAACCCGGTAGCTCCTACCCTTTTGAGTGAATGTGCCATAATAGCCAATTTGGCTCACCAAACTTTTAAACAGGATCATTCCATAGATTGGATGGAACTCATTGAAGACTACGATCACATAAGGGAGTTAATCGAGAAGGTAATTCCAGGCTTTGAGGACTATAATTTTAGAATAAGAAAAGAGGACGGTTTTGAGCTACCAAATTGTGCAAGAGATCGCAGTTTTAAACCTTTGGGAGGAAAGGCCAGGTTTTCAATTAATCCACTCACTGCTTACCAGCCTGAGGAGGACGAATTGATGATGATGACCATAAGGAGTCATGATCAGTTTAATACAACCATTTATGGACTGCACGACCGGTACAGAGGGATTTACAATGAAAGGAGGGTGATTTTAATGAACGTCTCGGATATGAAAAACCTAAATTTAACCAGGGAAGAAGTTGTAGATATCACAAGTCATTTTGAAGGAGAAATAAGAATAGCCAAAAATTTTATAGTGGTTCCTTATGATATTCCGGAAAAATGTACCGCTACTTATTTCCCCGAAACCAATGTTCTGGTGCCAATCAACCATTATGCAGAGAAAAGCATGACTCCCGCCTCCAAATCCATTATTATTAAAATCAGGAAACAATCCGGATGATGCTTTTAAAATAATAGGTTTAATCCTTTTGGGAAGTATTAAAATTTTATCATTTTTATCAGTATTATTAATTCGTCTTTTATCCAAGTAATGACTTAAAAAGCAGGGATGATTTGTCTTTAATAAAAGTAGCCATGAAAACTTTATATCTTGTAAGGCACGCCAAATCCAGTTGGAAAGACATTAGTCTTGACGACTTTGACAGACCACTTAATAAAAGGGGAAAAAGGGATGCCCCATTTATGGGCAAACGATTAAAAAAACAGGGAATAAAACCACACCTTATTTTAGCTTCCCCGGCAAAAAGGGCAAAAAAAACCGCAAAAATTTTTGCCCGGGAAATGGGATATCCTGAAGGTAAAATTAAGTTTGCAAAAAAAATTTATGAAGCAGGGAGAAATGAACTTTTGGAGGTGATCAGAAATCAGGATGATAAAATAAATTCCCTTATGCTGGTAGGACATAATCCGGAATTGACAAGTCTTTCCAATTATCTGTCGGATTATGAAATTGTAAATATTCCTACTTCGGGAATTTCCTGTATCAAATTATCCATAGATACCTGGAATGAAATAAAATTAAAAGCAGGAGAACAGTCATTTTTCGATTATCCCAAAAGGCATTTGGTTTCCGAATCAACTAAAACATGACTAAATGATAAATATTGAGGTTTGTTATTCACCAGAACTAATTCATCTGTACGAATTGGAAGGAAAAATTGTGGTAGTTACAGATATCCTAAGAGCAACCTCAAGCATGGTAGCCGGTTTAGGTAGTGGTGTAAAATCTATTGTTCCGGTAATGGAAGTAGCTGAATGTGATGAATATGGAAAACAAGGGTTCCTTACTGCAGGGGAAAGAAACGGGATCAAAGTTCCTCATTTTAATTTTGGGAACTCTCCTTTTGATTTTATGCTACCTGAAAATATAGGTAAGTCCATAGCCATGACCACTACAAATGGTACCAGGGCAATTAATAAATCAAAAGCAGCCAAACAAGTCATTATAGGTAGTTTTTTAAATCTAAATGCTACTTCAGCATTTCTGAAAGAAGTTTCTGAAGACATTGTGATTTTTTGTGCAGGATGGAAAGGCCGATTTAGCATGGAAGATACTTTGTTTGCCGGAGCGCTGGCTGATAGCCTTAAAGAAAATGCAAATATTGCCTGCGATGCAGCCATTGGAGCCATTACGCTTTTTAAATCACATGAAAAGGATTTATTAAATTTTGTGATGCAATCCAACCATGCCAAAAGATTAGGTAAGCTGGATGTGAAAAAAGATATTGAATTTTGTATGGAACAAAACAAATTTAATGTTGTTCCTATCCTGAACGATAATTTCCTTAGCGTGTAGAAAGTAAAAGGAAATAGAAAATAAAGCATAAACTAATGGCAAAAAAACCAGACATACAAAAGACAGTAAATATAAAAAATAAGCAAGCCTCACATGAATACCATTTTATTGATAAATTTCTGGCTGGCATAATGCTCAAAGGATCAGAGATAAAATCTATACGAATGGGAAAAGTAAATCTTAGAGATTCATTCTGTACTTTTTTTAACAATGAACTTTGGGTAAGAAATATGGATATTTCACCTTACTTAATGGGTGGGTATGCCAATCATTCGGCAAAAGCCGACCGCAAGTTACTCTTAACCAAAAAGGAACTAAAGAAGCTGGAAGAAAAATTAAAGGATGTTGGGCTGACCATAGTTCCAACCCGTTTGTTTATTAATGACAGAGGCCTGGCAAAAATGGAAATTGCACTTGCCAAAGGAAAAAAATTATATGACAAGCGACAAGATTTAAAAGAGAAAGATTTAAAAAGAGAAATGGACAGAATAAGATAAACCAGAAAAAAACATTCATCCAAAGTTTTTTAGAAAATCCTAACCTCTTTATATTGTCCTCAAATTGTAATTATCCTTTATGATTGTAAGTTTTAATCATCAGCAAATTCTGGTTAAAGATTTCCATGTCAGTCTAGATGACAGGGCCTTTCGTTATGGTGACGGCTTATTTGAAACGCTTATCTATAATGGAAGTGAAATTCGTTTCTTTTCCGATCATATCAAACGCCTGAAGGAAGGAATGAAATCGCTTGGTTTTGTGGGTGTAAATGGGCTGAAAAAGGATTTATTAAATCATCAGATTGGTCAGTTACTGAAGAAAAATAATTTAACCAACTCGGAGGCTAGAATTAAAATAAATATTTGGAGAAAGGGCAACGGATTGTATTTTCCCGAAAACAATCAATTTAATATCCTGATCAGCACCAACCAGATTAAAACTAAGAAAAATAATCTGCCTATTCATATCTCATTTTCAAAAAATTCAAAAGTTCACTTTTCAGGATTTTCAGCATTTAAATCCAACAATTCACTGCCCTATATTATTGCAGGTCAGGAGTGTTCCAAAAGAAACCTTGATGATTTAATCCTGCTAAATCTTAAAAACAAAATTGCCGAATGTATTTCAAGTAATATTTTCTGGGTGAAAAATAATACCGTTTTTACCCCAAAAGTGAAAACGGGATGTGTGGCTGGAATTGCAAGAAAAAATATTATTAAGAAATTAACTAACCGGGGGATTTTAGTAAAAAAAGTTATTGCAAATAAAACGGAAATATTGGATGCAGAATTTATTTTTACATCTAATGTTTCAGGGTTAAAAATTGTAAGCCGGGTTGATGATAAAAAATTTAATACTGACCACCCTATCCAAAAACACCTGAATATTTATTAAATTTATTACAAGCAAAGTATTTCAAGACGGAAGGCTTAAAAACAATAAGGATGTCGTGAAACAATCCATTTGAATTTTACGATTTAAAAACTAACAACTTCACTTATTTTCTGTAAAAACTACCAATCAATTGATTACCAATAGCAAAACAAACGTTATATTTTAACTTTAATAAGCGAAAAAAAGGAACTAAATTTTAAAAGAATAGTTCTCTGAATGACTAACAAAATGGCCTGTAAATGAAATAACCAGGCTTTTAATTTTTCAATAAAATAAACACCAGCAAGCTTGTTAAAACCAAACCTCTCATTATTATTCCTGACGGTTTTCATAATCGCAATCAACGTGAAAACTATGGCGCAATCTACTGTGGTAAAGGGAAAAATTACTGACAGTGAGACAGGCGAAGGTATGCCCTTTGTAAACGTTTTTTTTAATGGGACCACCAAGGGCAGTACTACAGACTTCGAAGGAAATTTTACCATTAGTTCGGATAATCCTACCGATTCAATTGTAGCTTCCTACGTAGGTTATCTTCAAAAAAAGAAACCAGTTATAAAAAACACCACCCAGGTTATAAATTTCCAGCTTATTCCCGACACAAAAACACTGGAAACGGTAGAAATAAGGGTTGGAGATTATGAAAACCCCGCCTGGGAAGTGCTCAGAAATGTGGTGAAAAATAAAGAAAAAAATGACAAAAGGTCTTTGGATGCTTATGAATATGAAGCTTACACAAAAATAGAAATTGATGTAGATAATATTTCGGATAAGTTCAAGGAAAAAAAGGTAGTAAAAAAAATCACAAGTGTGCTGGATAGTATTGAGCGAATTGCAGGGGATGATGGGAAACCAATTCTCCCAATGTTCATTTCAGAATCCATTTCAGATTTTTATTACCTGAAATCTCCTGAAAGAAAAAAAGAGGTAATCCAAAAAACCAAAATCACCGGCTTGGGAATTACCGATGGAAGTACTGTTTCACAAATTACAGGGGCTTCTTTTCAGGAATATAATTTTTACAAAAACTGGATGGAAATTGTGGAAAAAGATTTTGTTTCCCCGATTTCAGACAGCTGGCGTGCCTTTTACGATTACGAATTAAAATCCTGGGAAGAAATTGTAGATAGTGTAACTTGCTACAAAATCGAATTTAAACCCAAAAACCCTGAGGATCTGGCTTTTACAGGTACTATGTGGATTGCAGACTCTTTAAATAATTTTGCTCTTAAACAAATTGATGTAAATATTGGAAAAAATGCAAACCTCAATTTTATAGAGAAAGTAAAAATTCAACAAAAATATCAGCAGGCTGAACCCGGAGGGCCCTGGCTTCCTAATAAAACCAGGGTAATTATCGACATTGGGGAAATAAGAGACGACTGGGCTGGTATGTTAGCTAAATTTTATGTTTCCCACAAGAACTTCAAAATTAATCAGCCCAAGCCTGTGTCATTTTTTGATCAGGAAGTTGAACTCAGTGAATTTGCTCTGGAAAAAAATGAAGATTTTTGGATAAAAAACCGACATGATCCGCTTTCAGAAACAGAACAAAACGTGTATCAGATGATTGATACGCTGAAAAAAATTCCTGTAATCAAAAGCTATGTTGAGATTGTTAATATTGCATTTAACGGGTATAAGAAAATTGGCAAGTTTGACCTGGGCCCTTTTATTTATACTTATGCAAATAATAATGTAGAAGGCAATAGATTTAGACTGGGAGGGAAAACCAATATTGATTTTAGTAAAAAGTTTGTGCTATCCGGGTATGGGGCATATGGATTAAAAGATCAGGAATTTAAATATAAACTGGAGGCCAATTATATTCCCAAACGAAAACCATGGACAGTGGTTGGACTATCCAGAAAAGTTGATCTCGATCAGGTGGGTATTTTTAATGATAACATTTCTAACAATTCTCTTTTTAATTCATTTTCAACCTTTGGTACGCTGAGAAGGCCTTATTCTCATACCATTAATAAAGTTTGGGTCAATTCAGAAGTTTATCCGGGAATTACCCATCAGGTAACGTTCAGAAATAGAACACTTGATCCTCTTTTTCCTTTTAGATACATAAAATCAGGTGAAGGGACAGACCAGGTTTTAGGTGAAACCATTACCGTAAATGAATTAATATTTGAGGCCAGGATTGCCATTGGGGAAAAGTTCATCATCAATGATAATAGCCGGATAAGCATGGGGAATGGCAATAAACCTGTTTTTACACTTAGATATACCTACGGTTTAAAAGACTTTTGGAATAGTGATTTTGGTTACCAGAGGTTTGACGCCTTTATAGACCAGAGCTTTAGACTTGGCGCTTTTGGCCGTACTTCTTACCGTTTGTCCGGAGGATACATTCCATCTACGATCCCCTACCCTTTGCTTGAAACACACCTGGGAAATGAAACTGTATTCCTCAACGAAAATTCCTATAACATGATGGATTTCTTTGAGTTTGTGAGCGACCAATACGCTTAGCTTTCGGTAATGCACCGATTTGATGGTTTATTACTCAACAGAGTTCCCCTTATCAGTAAACTTAAATGGAGAACATTTGGCTATGGTAAAGTACTTTATGGTAGCGTAAAACAAAGTAATATAGACCTGATCCCCCCAACCGATGAACAGGGAAATCCCATCCCCAGTTTTCAGGCATTGGGAAGTGAACCTTATGCAGAAGTAGGTTATGGGATTGAAAATATTTTCAGGTTTATTCGAGTAGACTTTATCCATAGACTCAATTATCTGTCGGAGGATACCAAGGACTTTGCTGTAAAAATTTCCTTTCAGTTTAGGCTATAATATTTTTAGTTATTTTATAGCACACAGAAATAGGAATTTAAAACTGGTTTCCTATGTGAACCTAAAGATTGATTATCTTTTTGGAAACGGATTTCAATTTCCTCCCGTACCTAATAATAAGAGATGATGGGAAATATTCTTATTCAACCTTTTTTTAATTAACTTTAATTAGGACTACCTGATATCCTTAGCTGCCTTATCTTGTTTTAAAAAAAACAATTAATATTTAAACCATGCTGTAACAAGCAAACCAAAAGACAAATGAAAAAGAAAAAAAGAAAAAAAATCGACCCTAATCAATTACCTAAAGTTCATAAAGATCTGAAAGGGTTTGATATTAAAATCAATGAATTTGGGGAAATAAAAAGTACCCTTCCCCTGGAAGAGATCAATAAGTTTCTCAACCGTAAAGTAGTGGACAAAAAATTAAAGGACAGACTTGGTTACAAATCTGATGAAGATGATGACACTGTAGATTTTCTGTATGATGATTCAGATTCCTAAGCCTTATTCTTATTGATTTAGTGCATTTGGGATGGTAACTGTAAAACTTGTTCCTTTCCTCACTACAGATGAAAAGGAAATTTTTCCTTTCAGTTTATCCACTACATTTTTCACAATATACAATCCCAATCCGGATCCCTGTGATTGGTCGGTCGCCCTGTAAAACATATTGAATATTTTGGACTGACTTTCTGCCTGAATTCCCATTCCATTGTCATTAATAGTGATAACCGCCTCTTGATGGTTTATCTTTCCTTCAATTTTCACAAAAGGATTATCTTCCGAAGGATTTCTGTATTTAAATGCATTGGAAATCAGGTTGTTCAAAATGATATTGATCCTGGTGGGATCTGAAAGGAATTCTCCTTCCTGCTCAATCTCCATAGTAACTTCCAGATTTTCAGGTTTGTTCAGATTCAGAATTTCAACTGATTCTTCAATCAGTTTATTAAAATCTATCAGTTGCTTTTTGTCATCAACCCTATTATTTCTGGAAAGTGTTAGCAGATTTATCACTAAAGCATCCAGCCTTTTTACACTTCGTTCAATGAGGTCGAAATAACCTAAAATACTATCTAAAGACTTTTCATTTTTGGAAATGGTAATTAAGCCTAAAATAGAAAGTAGCGGTGACCTTAAGTCATGGGAGGTGTGGTAGACAAAATTGTCCAGTTCAAAGTTGACCTTTTTAAGTTCAAGGAAACTTTCTTTCTCATAGGTGATATCCTTGACTACCCCTTCAAAAAAACCTGCTTCATTTAAATACCTTCCAGAGATTGAAACCCACAGATTTTTTTCTTCTTTATTAATATTCAACTCAAAGCTCTCCACAAAACCATTTTCGTGAATCGCGTTTTTTAACCGGATAGCATCCCGGGGATTGAGCAATTTACCAACCACAGGATCTCCGGATTCATATTCTGCTCCAATGATATCCCATGTGCGGTTATTGGCTTCAATAATTCCCGAATTTTCAATATTTAACCTGAAAATTCCAATCATGGAGTTTTGGTAAATATTTCGGTATTTTTCCTCACTTAACTCAAGCGCCTTCTTGCTCCTGGCTTCAGCTTCCTGCCTCAGCTGGATTTGTTCCAACATATGGTTAAAACCATTGTAAAGCACCCCAATTTCATCATTACTTTTGGGTTTTACTCTTAACTTATAATCAGTTTCAGAAGAGATTTTCTGTGTAGCATCTGTAAGTTCGGTAATTGGCCCTGAAATAACTTTCTGAAGGTAAATAGCTACTAAAAATGCCAATAAAATCACCACCGCAAAAATGAGGAGCATGTTAAGCAGTAATTTATTAATAGCATTTTGAACTTCACTCAATGTAGATTTCAAATAGATATGTCCCAAAACTTTATTTTGAAATTCTATAGGTTGAGTAACATGCAGGTAATTGCCTTCAAAGAAAGAATTCCTTTTAAGCATTTCTCCTGCCAGGGCTAATTCTTCAGGGAATTCACATTCGTGATTGTAGTAAGCGAAAATTACCCCGTTGTGATCTCTTATATGTACACATTCTATTTGCGGGTCATTGTCAAGCTTTTCCAAAATTTCAATAGCTCTTTCCTTCGCCTCAAAACGTAAAGGGGTAATACTGTAATCAGAAACAATTTTGGCCGTGTTTACCATTGTTTTCTGAAGATCTTCCATTAAATGACTTCTCAAGCTAAAAAATACGGCTCCAAAACCCACAAACAGTGCTAACAGGGTAACGGATAGGATTACCGAAATTAACTTGTTTTTAATGGACATACTCTTCAAAAAATTCATTATTAAAGTGGCTTAGATAAAAAGACTGAAAGTTTACTTAGAAAGAACCTTTGGAAAACACAGTCCGATCTTTTTCATTCCCTTTATGGGTATTTCAAAAAATAGTAGTGGTGGTTAGTTAATTATTTTGGCTACATCAAGTAGCCTGGAATTTATCTTCAATGGAGATTCTTTATATACATTGTAATTCATTTCAAACAAAACCTTTTGGTTTTGATGATAAAAATTGAATAACGCTCCTTTTTGGGCATATCCGGCACTATCACCCACTGTTAAAATTGGTTTGCCTTTTACGACACCAAAAATCTCCTCTACCAGTTCTTCATGGACTGAGGCTATAAATAAAACCTCACAATCCAAAACTCCCTCAGGAGAATCAACATATTCAATTTCCGTAACTTTTCCCTTAATTTTTATATCTGCATAAAGGTATTTTAAATACTTATAAAAGTACTGATCACCAAATACCTTTATTTTAAATACATCAATATTTTCTTCATGTGGCCAGGTGATAAATTCTGTAAAATATTTCATCAAGTCGGCTTTTCTCTCAGAATATTTTACATCCTGAGCCATAAGGTTGGAATGCACGAGGAACCCTGCTATAATAATTGCAGTTGCACAAATATATATCCTCATTAATGTTCCAAACATAATTACCCTAAATTGGCCCAGACTTACTTACTGATAATCAATACCTTACAAAATAAGCTTCTCCTTGTTATTTCAAATATTTAAAATTTCCAAAACAATTATAAAAGTCGTACTTTATACGTTTAATATATCACTTTAATTAATTAAAACTAAAGTTTTACCTAAATTACAATCAAAAATTTCACCTAAACATTAATTCATAATTAATAATTCTTTTTATTCTAGAGGTTGTTTTACTTTCAACTCCAAATCTAACTTCCTTAAAATTGAGCTAAGAACAATTTGAAATGGTTAAGCTTTTGAAAATCAAATCCCCACAGAATATATGCCCAAACCTCAGACAGTACACCATTTAATATCAGATTTCCTAACCTCCAAAATTCAGTTCATTTGCCATTTTCCCAAATCCTTTTACTTCAATTAAGATAAAAATAAAATGGAAAAATTATTTAGTTCAAATAGTAACTTTTATCAGAATTAAAGTAATAAAACTGATAGAATACCTATCTGTTAATTACGAATAAAGTTAGTCGTAATATTAATAAGGTATTTTGTTAATCCAAAAAAATCTTCTTTTATCAATAATTTTTTATTTGAAAATGAAGATAGATGCCAGGTTTGGAATGATGCAAATTGGCAATTGTCCAAGGGAAAGCATCTTCCCAAAGGTTTACCAGAAAGATTTTGTCACATAAACTATTAACTTATTTATTTCATGAAACTATTTTTTAAAGCGGCCTTAACCCTTTCCTTTTTTTTATCATTTTATTGTGTTCCATCTTTCAGCCAAACGGCTATAGAAAAACACCTCAATAAACCTGAACCAGAGTATAAGTGGTCGGTTCACGAAAAAATTGAAAAAGAAAATTATACGATTTATGTTCTGAAATTAACTTCTCAAAAATGGAAAGATATGATTTGGGTACATCAACTTTCCCTATTCATTCCCGAAAAAATAGATAATAATAATCACTCCCTTCTTTTTATTTCTGGAGGAAAAATAGAAAATGGACAGCCCAAATGGACTGATTCTAATAAAGAGGATCGATATGGATTGGGAAAAATGTCAGTGGCAACCCAATCGCCCATGGCACTTTTAAAACAGGTACCGAATCAACCTATTTTTGGAGGACGAGTGGAAGATGAAATTATCAGCTACACATTCCATAAGTATCAGGAAACAAACGATGATTCATGGCCTTTGCTTTTCCCAATGGTAAAAAGTGCGGTGAAAGCAATGGATGCTATTCAGGAATTTGGAAAAAAGGAACTGAAAATCGATATCGACAAATTTGTGGTAACTGGAGCATCAAAAAGAGGCTGGACCACCTGGCTCACCGGAGCTAATGATGAAAGAGTTACGGCTATAGCTCCCATGGTTATTGATGTATTGAATATGAGTGTTCAAATGGAATACCAGAAAGAAGCATGGGGAGATTATAGTCCGGAAATACAGGATTATGTAGACCTAGGAATTCCACAACAGGCGGCATCAGATGAAGGCAAAAAATTATTAGGCCTGGTAGACCCATATACCTACAGGAAAAAACTGAAAATGCCTAAACTTATATTTAATGGAACAAATGACCCATACTGGCCTGCAGATGCAATAAAACATTATCTAAATGAAATTCCCGGAGAAAACCATCTTTTGTATGTTCCCAATGCCGGTCATGACCTTGGTGATGGGAAATTAGCTCTTGAAGCCCTTGCCGCATTCTATAAAGAAACTATTTCTTCTACAAAACACCCGGTTGTGAAATGGAAAGCACATGATGAAGGAGAAAAAATTTCCATTTCTATTCGGGCAGACCGGCCATTTGAAAAAGCCAATTTGTGGGTAGCCAACTCTGAGGGTGACAGGGATTTTAGAGATGAAAAATTTGTAGCTCAAAGTCTGGATTTGGATAGCAAAAAGGATATAAAAGCAAGTATTGATTTCCCTGAAAATGGTTATAAAGCATTTTATGTGGAATTAATTTTTAAAAGTCCATTGGGTGGCACTTATTCCCAAACTACCCAAATGTATGTTTCCGATAAATCAAACTTACAATAAGGCCCAAAAACCAATATTAGGATATTTCTTTTGGTAAAAGGAATCGTGGAAAGTGAAACTTCAACAAAAAATTATTGATAACTTTGCGCCACGTTTCAACTGAAACTTTTTCTTAAAAACCAGAAAAATATGCAACTACAAAAAGAGGCTTTTGGGAAACATCCCAATGGAGAAAATATAAATCTTTATACGCTAAAAAATGATAATGGATTAAGTGTGAGTATTACCAATTATGGTGGGATAGTAGTTAGTCTGTTTGTACCCGATAAAAACGGTACTGCCGAAGATATTACACTTGGTTTTGATAAACTGGACCAATATATAGAAAATAATGACCCTTATATGGGGGCTATTATTGGAAGGTTTGGTAACAGAATAGCCAATGGAAAGTTTCAGATTAATGGTATTGATTACAATTTTCCTAAAAACAATGGGAAAAACACTTTACATGGTGGTTTAAAGGGATTTGATAAAGTGATATGGGAAGTTGAAGAGCTTGATTCGAGGAATGATTATACAGGTATCAAACTCTCTTATTTAAGCAAAGATATGGAAGAAGGTTTTCCAGGCAATCTTAAAGTTGAAGTGGTTTATTCCCTAAACAATGAGAATGAATTTAAAATTGAATACTTTGCCGAAACAGACAAAAACACCCATTGTAATTTAACAAATCATGCCTATTTCAATTTGAAGGGAGCAGGAAATGGAAATATACTCGATCATAAAATTACCATTAAAGCGGATAATTTTACGCCCGTAAATGAAAACATGATCCCTTTGGGAACATTGCAAAGAGTTTCATCTACTCCCTTTGATTTTAGGGAACCTATGAAAATAGGAGAAAGAATTGAAGAGGATCACCAGCAACTCAAATTGGGAACCGGGTATGATCACAATTTTGTAATAAAAAATAGTGGGGAGGAAATAAGCCTTGCCGCTGAGGTTGAGGAACCCATTTCCGGGAGATTGATGGAAGTATATACTTCTGAACCTGGCATTCAATTCTATACTGGAAATTTTCTGGGAGGAATAAAGGGAAAGAAACATAAAATTTATGAAGACAGATTTGGGTTTTGTTTGGAAACACAGCATTTTCCAGACTCTCCCAATCAGCCTTCTTTTCCTTCTACTTTACTGGAACCGGGAGAAAAATACGAAAGCACCACTATCTATAAATTTTCACTAACGGAAAACTAAAAGGTAGTTTTAACCTTATTTCGTAGAAAATGGCAGAAATTAAAAAAGCCCTGGGTTTTTAAGTCCAGGGCTTTTTTAATAGCATTTTATTCCAAAATGCTTTTAGTACAATTCCGGAAACCTTGCAGGGTCAGCCTCATTCATCAATGCATAAACCTTATCAAAAACTTCTTCCACATTTGGTTTAGAAAAATAATCTCCATCACTGGAATAAGCAGGTCTGTGGTCCTTGCCTGAAATACAAACAGGCTTTGAATCGAGCCATTGGTAGGCATTTTGTTCGTCAATCACTTTTTGCATCATAAATCCCGTTGCTCCTCCAGTTACATCTTCATCAGCAAATACTACCCTGTTTGTTTTTTTGACTGACTCCAATATTTTATGGTTCACATCAAATGGAAGTAAGCTCTGAACATCAATTACTTCACAGTTAATACCCATCTCAAATAATTGCTCTGCAGCTTCCATCACCACTCTGCACATCGAGCCATAAGTAACCACAGTAACATCCTCTCCCCACCTAATAACCTCAGGTATTCCCAACGGAACAGTAAACTCTCCAATATTGCTTGGCAGCTTTTCTTTTAAACGATAGCCGTTAAGGCATTCAATAATAAGTGCAGGATCATCCGATTGCAACATGGTATTATAAAAACCGGCTGCTTTTGTCATATTTCTCGGAACTAAAATATAAATACCACGCATACTTCCCAGTAAAGTACTCATTGGGGAACCTGAATGCCAGATTCCTTCTAATCTGTGTCCCCTGGTCCGGATAATTAAAGGAGCAACCTGCCCACCTTTTGTACGGTATTGCAAACAGGCCAAATCATCTGTTATGGTTTGTAACGCATAATAAATGTAGTCCAAATACTGAATTTCTACAATTGGCCGTAGCCCTCGGAGGGCTGCTCCTACTCCCTGCCCAATAATAGAAGGTTCTCTTATTCCTGTATCCGTAACTCTAAGTTCCCCATGCTTCTCCTGCAAGCCGGCAAATCCCTGGTTTACATCACCAATTTTACCTACATCCTCCCCTATGGCAAATACCCTCGGATCCCGTTTTAAAATAGCATCAAACGCAGCTTGTACAACTTCCCGACCATCTACAATTTCACTACTTGTTTCATCATACTCTGGTTTAATCTCTTTCACTTTCAAAGCCGAACTGGCAGACTCATTGTAAAGGTGGGAATTAAACCGTTCATAATTTTCTTTTTCTACATTAGCAAGCCAATCCAGTAAATCCTGCTTTAAAGCTTTATTTTCATACCTTAAAACTCTTAGTGCTTTTCTTGCGGCTTTAACAGCATCAGAGCGAATTGGATTAAGGGTTTTTTCCAATTCCTTTCTAATTTCCCTTAATTTATTATTTGCTGCAACTTTTTTGTTTGTCTCTATTAAAATCTGAACCACCTTATTATGATCCTTTCTCACATCTTTCAAAAAATCATCCCAGGCCGCCTGTCTGGCTTTTCTTACAGTAGCCAAAGCCTTAGATTCAATTTCTTTTAACTCTTCCTTGGTTCCAAAACCATTTTCAAGAATCCATTCTTTAAATTTCTTGTTGCAATCATATTCCCTTTCCCAGTTCAGCCTTTCTTTTGATTTATATCTTTCATGAGAACCTGAAGTGGAATGTCCCTGTGGCTGTGTCATTTCCTTTACATGAACTAATACAGGAACGTGTTCCTTACGGCAAATTTCATCAGCCATTTTGTAGGTTTGGCATAAGGCTTCATAATCCCAACCATTTACACTGAAAATTTCAATTCCTTTTTTATTCCCGGTTCTTTGAAAACCTTCAAGTACTTCCGAAATGTTTTCCTTGGTAATCTGATATTTATTAGAAACAGAAATGCCATAATGATCATCCCAAACCGAAGTTAGCATTGGAATTTGCAAAACCCCCGCTGCGTTGATAGCCTCAAGAAATAATCCTTCAGCGCAGGAAGCATTTCCTATAGTGCCAAAAGCCACCTCATTTCCATTTTTAGAGAATTTTGTAAGACTTGCAAGTTCTTTATTTTCCCTGAATAATTTGGATGCATAAGCAAGTCCCACCAACCTTGGCATTTGACCGGCTGTGGGCGAAATATCAGAAGTGGTGTTTTTCATCACCATCTGATCATTCCAGTTTCCGGATTCATCAAGACTTCTGGTGGCAAAGTGAGCATTCATCGATCTTCCTCCAGAAAAGGGCTCCAGCGATAAATCTGTATGAGCATATAATTGAGCAAAAAACTGTTGTATCGTAGAGCCTTCAATCGCAAACATAAAAGTCTGATCCCTATAATACCCTGAACGCCAATCTCCTGGTTTAAAAACCTTAGCCATGGCAATTTGCGCCAATTCCTTACCATCTCCAAAAATTCCGAACTTGGCTTTGCCCATGAAAACTTCCTTTCGCCCAATTAGACTGGCCTGACGGCTTTCTGAGACTATTCTGTAATCGTTCAGAATTTCTTCCTTTGTCAAAGTATTATTGTCAATTAGATTATCCTGATACACAACATTTTGGTTTAGGTAGATAAAAGCAAGTTATAAATTTAAAAACAGCACCCTTGGAAATTGACTAAAAAACAAAAAACAATTTCCCGTATGATAACCCTGAGAGCAACCCTGATAATAATACATCAAAAGTGTTTCTAATATTTATAACAAGAGGAACAAATCATTTGTACCAAACAAATCAAAAAAATTACTGATTTTAAAAAGTCATTTGAGTTTCTACCTCAAAACGGTACAAATAATTCATTGCAAATCTAATGAAAAACTAAGAGAAAGAAAATTAGAATTCGTATTGAAGGAGCAGGGTATCACCTTTAAATGATACAATTTTAACCGGGATTTTTTTTAAAGAATTATCATCAAATTCAAGTGTGATTTCATTTTTATTTAACAATTGCCAATCTCCTTCATGTATGATTCTTCTATCATTTGGACCAGGTTTTTTCCATTCAAAATTGCCATTTTCCATAAAAATAACTGACTCTCTTCTACCTGGACTCATACCTGCTTTCTCCTTCTGAAAATATTTCAAAGTACCATCATCCTTTTCATTAATATGTATCCATTCTACATCCTGAATTTTTTCCTGGACCTTATCAGAAGAACATTTTACCGAAGTCAAAAAAAACAGGCAACATATGCCTAAGCACATTATGGTGGTTTTAAATTTCATTTTCCGGAAATAATTCAATTTTGGATGATTATTTTTTTGAAAGATTTCAGATCTTCATTACTTACTGAAATAATATATAAGCCATTAGAAAAACCAGTGAGGTCAAAAGGAAAATTAAGCTGGGAATCAGAAATGGTAATTTCTTCATTTGTATAAATTTTACCTGCGAGATCTGTCAACTCGATCCTGACTTTCTGCGGAATGTCAAAGTTTTTAAATTCAATATAAATTACTCCTCTTGCCGGGTTAGGAAATACATTTAAAGTGAAATCAGTCATTTCTGCAGCCCCCTCAATTCCGGTAACTGCATCGAATTTGGCGATATTGGAGTAAGGAGAGTTTCCCCCTATGTTTTGTGCTCTTACCCTATAATAAAACACAGAAAGCGGAGGTGGAGAAAAGGTTTCATCTAAAAATTCTATTTCGTTTTCGATCACCGAATCTACTTCTTCAAAATTTTCCAATGAGTCAGTAGAACGTTCAATAATAAATCTTTCTTCTTTATCGGATTGATCGTTCCAGGTCAAATAAAAGTGTCTGTTTAATTTATCGAAGATTACCTGAAGATTCTCTGGTCCTTCGGGCTGGTAAGGAAAAGTTGCCGCGGAGGTTTCATTTGAATAAGGTGAATTTCCAGTGCCATTTTTAGCATTTACTCTAAAATAATAAACCTGATTATCATTTAAAGACTCTACCGCATATGTGGTCTGTCCCGAAGGAACTGTTTCCACTGATAGTTTTTCGAAATTGTTATTATTTCCTTCAGAAACTTCAACCTCAACCCCTGTTGCATTTAAATCGGCTAAATCCCATGAAAGTTTAATTTCATTTTGGGAAATAGTGGTAGCAGAAAGGTTGGCAGGGGCTGTAGGCAGTGGAAGGTTTGGAGTGGATTGTATGGTAGAATACGCTGACCTTCCCACAGGGTTTTCTGCCACAATTCTATAATAAAAAATACCATTGCCCGGATTATCCAGATAGGTAGTCACATTGGATGAAGTCTCCCCTATTTTCGTATATCCTGAATTTTTTGAGGCAGATCTTTCCACAATAAATTTTGTTTCGTTGAGGGAATTATCATTCCAGGTTAAGTCATACCCGGCAGTCAAATTCTCCGTTACCTCAAGTTGAGATGGAGCAAAGTGGGGCTTAATTACGGAGGAGGCAAGTAATTCTTTACGATTTGGGGAATTCTGCAAAACAACCACTGCCCTTTCCCTCTGATTATGCGTAAACAAATTCATGCAAGCATCAGCCGTGTAGTCCATAAAATTCTGAAACATATCAGGCAAATCATTTTCTTCTTCTATACAGGTATTTGGTTTTTTAGGATCAGGAAATTCACAAGGACTTGCAACATCATCTCTATTGCTACTTGTGGCAGGTGTATCCTCACAATAATCGTCATCCGAGCAACCACCATTTACACCCCAGGGATGTAGAATTGCAAAAAAATGGCCTATCTCATGAGTACAGGTTCTTCCCTTGTCATACCGGTTATCCTGAATGTAGTCAAATTCTCCCAATTCGGTATAATTAGATCCAAATACCCTTGAGTTTATCACCACACCATCTTTGTCATCGGTACCACCCTCAAATGGCACCCCGGGATTACCTGAATTTTTGGGCCAGGTGGAATAGCCCAATGTACTCGGACCCATATCAGCTACCCAAATATTCATATATCTTGTGGGGTCCCAGGAAGTTTTTGACTTAATTTCATTGTCAATACTGTTTTCAGACCACCTGTCTTTCTTTCCATTATACCTGTGAATTCCTGGTTCAGCAAGCACATTTCCATCGGGATCAACCAAGGCAGGCCTAAACTCAATTTTCATATCAGTAGCCGCCTGCTGAAACATAGCAGGAGTATTGAGTCTATCTCCGTTTTTTCTTCGAAAATCTTCATTTAACACCAAAAATTGTGAGGTAATCTGATCTGCTGGAAGATTAGTCCCTTCTCCTACATTTTCATCATTATAAATCACGTGTACAATCACAGGAATTACAAAAACAGTCTGATCCTCAGCACTGGTCCTTTTAAGCTGCTTCCTTCTAATTTCATGTTGCATCCACGATTCAAACCCATCCATACTTCCGAGAGATGGATATTTTTCCCGCATGTGCTGATCGTATTCCATAGTGGAACATCTGTTTATTTTTTGACCAAATGTGCTGATTGATTGAAAAAGGCAAAAAATAGTGAATAAGGAAAAAACACTTCTAATTAATTTCATACGTAACCATACAATTTATTCAACTGATCATGAAGATTCGAAAGTTTTTCAAGTTGAAATCTTCTTATTCGAACTAAAAAATTAAAGTCAAAAAAAATCAGTTAATATTTTTTATTTTGTATCAGAAGCAAACAAAAATAAGCTATTTAATACTAATCGATATCCAATTAGGTTGAGTTAATAAAAAAGCGGTTTGAGTAGTTAAAAAAGATTAGATTCTAAATACGTGGTAGTGGTATAATAATTACAATCGGGCCTAAAAATAAAAAAAAACTTCCTATTTATTATCAAGTGTTTATCTTTGACAACAGCTTAATTACATAAAATATACATCAATTATGAAAAAGTATTTATTTATTTTCTTATTAATTCTTCCGATTTCGGGTGCTTTTGCTCAGGGAGCTTTCCAATTTGAAGAAGAAGAATACAACTTTGGAGATATAAAGGAAGGAACATTGGCCGAGCATGTTTTTTCTTTTAAGAATACAGGGAATGCCCCAATTGTTATTTCCGAAGTGAAAGCTTCTTGTGGATGTACTACTCCGGAGTGGTCTAAAGAACCTGTAATGCCAGGAGAAACAGGAAGTATAAAGGCGGTATTTAACAGTAAAGGGAGACCTGGTAATGTTTATAAAACCATCACAATTAAATCCAATGCAGCCGAACAGGTAAAAACTTTAAAACTTAAAGGACAGGTAATTAAACAGGAAGCTTCAGAAGGCTCAAATTAATTTTCTGTTATTTTACAGGGTTAATGAAAAAAGGGAGTTGGAAAATAAATTTTCCAACTCCCTTTTTTATGTTTAACCACTTAAGTTAAGCAGTAATTCAAAATTAATCGTATATTATTTTGCCCTAAAAGACTGATAGAGAGATTTCTATTTCTCGGGAATAATAGCACTGGAGCTTAATACTTCCGTCTTTAGTTACTACCAGCAAAGCCATTTTTCTTACCTTTATCCTCCATTAGTTCCACTTTATCTCCATCATTCAGCAGCTTTGAAACCTGCAGGTAAGGACCAATCACGATTTCGTCATCCAAATCCAAACCTTTAATAATTTGAATATTATCAAAATCACTGATTCCAATTTCCACGGCAACTTTCCTTACAGAATCACCCTCATGCACAAAAACAACCTCTTCCAGAGCTTCTATTTCTTTCTTCCTTTGTTCCTCCTCAGCTTGTTGGTCATTGTTGTTATTTTCGTTTCCTTTTTCTGTGTTTTCTTCCCCTGCATTTTTTTTCTTCCGGGTAGTAACTGATGCTAATGGGACTCCCAATACATTTTCTTTCCTGTTAGTGATGATATCCACACTGGCTGTCATCCCTGGCCTGAATGGAGTTCCACTCGGATCAATGGGTGATTCGACTTTATCAACTTTTAAAAGTTCTTTGTAAGAATCATTGGAAACCCTGATTTTAACTTCAAACTCAGTAACTGCGTCACTTGCACCGGTTAAACCTTCATTAGCTGAATTGGCAATAGCCGAAACAATACCCTGAAATTTAATTCCGGTGTGGGAATAAGAGTCCACATCAATTACAGCGGTATCTCCTTCACTTACTCGGATGATATCATTTTCATTCACATTTACCCTTACCTCCATGGAATTCAAATCGGCAATTCTAAGCATCTCCGTACCTGCCATTTGTTGTGTTCCTACCACCGTTTCACCTTTTTCCACCAAAAGTTTAGTTACCGTACCTCCCATTGGTGCATAAATATTAGTAAAAGATAAATTTTCTCTAGCTTCTTTCACTGTTGCTTCAGCACTTAAAACGGTATACCTGGCAGCTTCTACGTTTTGCTCCGATGCCTTAAATTCAGCTTCAGAAGCTTCAAAACTTGCCAGGTAAGCATCATAATCTTGTTGGGAAATAGCCTTTTGTTCAAATAACCCTTTATTTCGTTCAAAGTCCCGTTCGGCTTTTTTAAAATTTGCTCTTGATTGCGCTAATCTGGCCTTGGATTGAGCATAATTGGCCTTTTGGGTATTTAGAGAAGCGATGGTCCGATCCAGCGCAGAAACAAGGTTATCAGGTTTAATTTTTAATAGCAATTGCCCTTTCACTACTGAATCCCCTTCTTCTACAAAAATATCCAGAATTTCTCCAGGTACCTGAGGGCTCAATTTCACTTCATTTACCGGCTGGACTTTTCCCGAAGCATTTACTTTTTCAACAATGGTCACACTTTTGGCTTTTCCAAATAATACCTGTTTGGCTTTTGATTTTCCTATCCATCCCTGTTGCTTTCCTATAAACCCGAAAGCTATTAATAATACAAGTACGGCACCTATGATAATGTAGAGATTTTTGTTTGTTTTTTTCCTGGCCATGGTTTGCTTTTTACTTCAAAACTCCATAAAAAATTAAGGAGGATTTGGGTTTTGAATACTTTAAAAAGTAATCTAAATAATTCCTGTGCAAATATAATTTTTAAAAAATAGTAAGTGATAAAAATTGCATTAAGGGGATTTTTGCTGTTTAGATGGTTAGTAGGCCGGTTTAAAAAATTATTACAAGAATTTCAAAAAAAATAAGCCCTCAATCGAGGGCTTAAAGTTTTCTTTTGTTTCTTAACAGAAATCTTCATTAGATTCGACTTTGTTTTCAAAACAAACAATTTATAATTTTTCAATAATCATTGCGGAGGCTCCACCACCACCATTACAAATTGCAGCCATTCCATATTTGCCATTTTTTTGTTGAAGGACATTACATAATGTAGTGACAATTCTGGCTCCTGAAGCTCCAAGAGGATGTCCGATAGAAACCGCCCCTCCGAATACATTTACCTTATCCGGATCAATATCTAATACCTTATTGAAAGCTAAAGGAACTACTGCAAATGCTTCATTCACTTCAAAATAATCAATATCTGAAAAAGAGAGACTTGCATTTTTTAACGCTTTTGGAGCTGCAAGTGTAGGTGCTACAGTGAACCATTCCGGCTCCCTTGCTGCATCGGCAAATGCCACGATTTTGGCTATAGGTTTTAATCCCAATTCTTTCACCTTTTCTGCACTGGCTAATACTAAAGCTGATGCACCATCATTTATGGTGGAAGCATTTGCAGCTGTAACTGTTCCATCTTTGGAAAAAACCGGACGTAACTGGGGTATTTTTTCAAACTTCACCTTCTTAAACTCCTCATCATCTTTTATCAAAAGTGGTTCCCCCTTCCTTTGCGGCACTTCCACAGGAACAATTTCATTTCCAAAATACCCCTTTTCCGTACTCACTGCAGATAATTGATAAGATCTTACCGCATATTCGTCTTGCTGCACTCTGCTAATACTATATTCTGTTGCTGTATTATCTGCAGAAACACCCATGGCATTCTGATTATAGGCATCTGTAAGTCCGTCTCTCATCAGTCCATCTACCAACTCACCATTGCCATAACCATAACCGAATCTTGCTTTTGGTAAATAAAATGGAATATTTGACATGGATTCCATGCCACCGGCAACAATGATATCAGCCTGACCTAGCATAATACTTTGTGCCCCAAACATTATTGATTTTGTACCCGAAGCACAAACTTTATTTACTGTGGTACATGGCACATTATTTCCTATACCTGCAAATAAAGCGGCTTGCTTGGCAGGAGCCTGACCAAGATTGGCAGCTATTACATTGCCCATAAAAACTTCATCCACCTCGGTGGGTTTTACATGAGCTTTTTCTAAAGCACCTTTAATGGCCGTTGCCCCAAGCTGAGTGGCCGATAAGGATGACAAAACTCCGCCAAAACTTCCAATTGGAGTCCTTACTGCGGAAATGATAAATACTTCTTTCATTTTAATATTATTTTGTGGTTAAGGTTTTCATTCCTAAAGTTGTAAATTTAAACGATCTGAATCGTCTCTTCCAATTAATCTGCGGAATAATCCATTTTGTTTTTAGTCTTAAACTGGCAACACCGTTTACGGTTTATTTTATTTACTTTTTAACCTAAGAATTCAGATAATTCCTTAATTTCAAGCAAAAATTCTCAATATGAAAAAAGCGAAATTTTTATTTTACTTCACAATTTTAATTTCATGTTTTTCCCTAAAGGCCATGAGCCAGGATAATGAGGGAGAAGTAGAAAAGGTAGAAAAGGCACTCACCGTGATGAAAGAAATAAATGCCAAACCGGAAAGTGGTATTCCTGCCAAATTATTAAAAAGAGCCCAGGCCATCATCATAGTTCCCAATGTAATAAAAGGGGGATTTATAGTAGGCGGAAGACATGGAAAGGGCATTGCTTTAATCAAAGACAAAGGAGGCAACTGGTCAGATCCCACATTTATTAATCTAACCGGAGGAAGTATAGGTTTTCAGGCAGGCGCACAATCTATAGATGTCATCCTTGTGTTTAAAAGCAGTCAGAAAATCAGGGATATTGAAAAAAGTGAATTTACTTTAGGGGCGGATGCAGCCGTTGCTGCTGGTCCTGTTGGGAGACAGGTTAGTGCAGGAACTGATATCACAATGGATGCTGAAGTCTATTCTTATTCACGAAGTCGTGGATTATTTGCCGGAGTAAGCCTGGATGGATCTTCTCTGAAAATCAATGAAAAGTCTAATTGGGTTTATTACAACAAAGTAAATATTACTGCAGATGATATCTTTTCAGGAGGTGTTGAAAGTCCGGCATCTTCAAATGGCCTTAAAACCTATTTGCAGGAATTGGAACAGTAAAAATCCCTTTTGGTCAAGTGTTTTTCCTGAATAAATTTATGGAAAACAATGCCATGTTTATATTTAGAAAATTAATTATTTAACATTTACCATTTATCGGTGTCTTTATTATAAAACAGAGCGAAATGAACAAACTAGTATTTTTAATTTTTACCTTATTAATTTCAAATCTGCTTATTGGGCAGGATAGAAAAATACCACCTGAAGCCACAGAAATTTGGGAACCAGTACCCCGAAAAGTAGATCCCGGATCTGATAATGCTACTCCTCCTTCTGATGCCATTGTTTTATTTGGAGGAAATGACTTATCTGAATGGGAAAGTGCCGGTAAGGATGGTGGGGAAGCCAAATGGGAAGTGAAAGATGGAATTTTCACAGTAGTTCCTAAAACCGGAGCAATAAAAACAAAAAAAGAATTTGGCAGTTGCCAGCTACATATTGAATGGAGATCACCTCAGGAAATTGTGGGAGAAGGCCAGGGACGAGGAAATAGTGGAATATTCCTGATGAGTAAATACGAAGTTCAGGTATTGGACTCTTATGAGAGCAAAACCTATTCGAATGGCCAGGCTGCCAGTATTTACAAGCAATCTATCCCATTGGTAAATGCTATGCGACCACCATCAGAATGGGAAGTTTACGACATCATTTTCAATGCTCCAAAATTCAATAAGGATGGTATTTTAAAATCACCTGCAAGTGTAACCATTTTTCATAATGGTGTTTTGGTGCAGAATAATTTTGAATTAAAGGGACCAACGGAATACAACAGAATTCCAATTTATGAGCCTCACCCTGAAAAAATGCCAATTATTCTTCAGGATCATGGAAATCCTGTAAGCTTTAGAAATATCTGGATTAGAGATTTGGAATAAATGAATTATGCCTGGTTGTGGATCGGTTAATCCTTTACCATAACCAGGCATATTCAAATAACTGATTATCAAATAAATACAACAAATAAGACACCGCTTAATTTTGTCAAATAATTAATACGAAAATGAAAAACGGATCAGAAAACACCAGAAGGAGTTTTATTAAAAAAACTGCATTAGGAACTGTAGGATTGGGAGTAGCCTCCACCTTTTCAGCTGAAAGTTATGCCAGGATTATTGGCTCAAATGACAGGGTTAGAGTAGGTATCGTTGGATTTTCCAACAGAGCTAAAAGTTCATTAATCCCGGCATTTACCAATCATAGCAAAGAACTGAATTTTCAGTTTGTTGCCGTTTCAGATATTTGGAACAGGCGAAGAGAAGAATGTTTGGCATATATCAAAAATGACATGAAGGCTGGTAACATCGAAGCCTCCAGAAATAATGAAGAACTTTATGACCGGGGAGATATTGATGCTGTAATTATTAGTACAGCAGATTTTCAACATGCCCTTCATGCCAAACAAGCTGTAGAAGCCGGATGTGATGTGTATTGCGAAAAGCCTTTTGCCGAATCAATGGAAGACAATAAGGTAGCTTTAAAAGCGATTGAAGCATCTGGTAAGGTCATTCAAATCGGTTCACAAAGAAGAAGTGGGCAAAATTATCATGCTGCCCATAATTTTATAAAGGAAGGAAAGTTTGGAGATATTACCATGGTGGAAATGACATGGAATGTTAACCAACCCGGAAGATGGAGAAGGCCCGATTTAACTTCTACAATTAAAAAGGAAGACACCGATTGGGATCGATATTTAATGAATCGACCAAAAGTGGAATGGGACCCTAGAAAATATTTGGAGTATCGACTATTTTGGCCCTATTCATCAGGAATTCCGGGCCAATGGATGTCACACCAAATTGACACAGTTCATTGGTTCAGTGGATTGAACCACCCAAGAAGCGTTTCGGCTAATGGTGGAGTGTATGTCTGGAAAGACGGTAGAAAAAATGCAGATACCATGACTGCAGTTTTCGAATACGGTCCTTTAGATGACGAAACAAAAGGTTTTCAGGTAGTTTACTCTTCCAGAATGCACAACAGTGCAGGTGGGACCAAGGAAATTTACTATTCCAATGGCGGTACTTTAAACCTGGATTCCAATACAGTTTCTCCAGATGGTGGCCTTAAGGAAAAACATGCTTCAGCCATGGGAATGAAACCTAATCTATTACCTGATTTAAAACTGGCTGACTTAGTGAAAGTAGAAACCGGAGCAAACACCGGTGTGGATAATATGACATCAGCCCATATGAGAAACTGGATGGAATGTGTTAGGGATAGAAACGTAAATACAAATGCCCCTGTGAAAGTTGGTTATAATCATTCTATTGCTAACTTAATGACAACTACAGCCTTGCACACAGGAAAGAAAGTTACCTTTGATGAGATTAACCAGGAAATTGTGACCAGTTAATTTATTTGAAGTTTTTGAATAGATTAAGGAAAAGTGGCAGTGATTACTGATTCTGCCACTTTTTTTAATCCCACAATCCGGCTGGCTCATTTGGTCATTGATTCCGGATCTGTTTAAAATTTTTAAAGAAATTATTCAAAACCATATAACTCTAAAAAAACTGAAGAAAATGAAGTTAAAATCAATAATTAATTTCCTCATTATTTCTGTAATTTTTGGACTTATCGGGTGTAGTTCAAAGGTTAAAGAGGAAAACACCACGAATTCAGAACCATCAATGGAAGAGAAAGATGAAAATATTAAACTAATCAATAAGGAAGCTGATAGAAAAGTAGAGGTCTGGTTTGGAGATGAACTTTTCACGGCCTACATCTATCCACTTGATCTTGAAAAACCTGTATTATATCCAATAAATGCCCCAGGAAATATTGCCATAACCCGGGGTTTTCCACTTGATCCCAGACCAGGGGAAAGAGTAGACCATCCTCACCATGTAGGAAACTGGTTTAACTATGGAGATGTAAATGGACTAGATTTCTGGAACAATTCCTATGACATTCCTGTGGAAAAGAAAAGTGAGTATGGGAAAATTAAACATACCGATATTGTATCTTCAAGCAATGGGGATAATGGAACACTGGAAGTAAAAGCAGATTGGCTGAACAATGAAGGTGAAGTTTTACTTAAGGAAGAAACAAGATTTACATTTTCCGAAAATGGCAATTCAAGAATAATTGATAGAATTGTAAAATTAACGGCTCAGGAAAAAGCAGTAAGCTTTAAGGACAATAAGGAAGGTGCATTTGCCATAAGAATGGCCCGAGAACTAGAATTACCTACTGACGAAGAATTAATTCTTACAGATGCTAAAGGTAATCCAACAGAAGTAGCTAAAATGGATAATACAGGAGTTTCCGGAGATTATTTAAACAGTAATGGGACCACTGGTGGAGATGTTTGGGCGAAAAGAGCGAATTGGTGCAAATTATTTGGGAAGAAAAATGGGAAAACCATAAATGTAGTCATCGTGGACCATCCGGAGAACCCGGGATATCCAACTTATTGGCATTCCAGAAAGTATGGATTATTTTCTGCTAACCCACTAGGCCAGGAAGTTTTTTCAAAAGGTAAGGAAGTGCTAAATTTTAAACTTGAACCAGGACAATCCACTACTTTTAGATATAGAATTGTGGTTAATACAGATGACGAATTAGGTAAAGAGGCCATTGATCAGGTTGCCTCAGCATTTGCCCAGGTTCAATAGACCAATTAGCTGAAAAATAAAATCTGTTAAAAATTCCATCTTTGGTGAAGCGAAATGGAATTTTCACTCGTAATGGCAGGAAATTAAAAATCCTTTCTGTAATGAAAATGATTTCAAAATTTCTTGCCATTTCTATTTTATTTTTTTGTCTTTCATGTGAAAATAAAGATAATCTCCCGCCCATTCCTACCGAACAATTCGTACTATTCCAATACTCCCATGTAAATCATGCCTGGGGTTATATTAACAAGGGCTGGTTGATTGATCACGAAGGAAATGTACTCAAATATAATGTAGACAATAATGCTAATTGGCACTTCTCTGAAAAAGGCTTTTTGAGTAATACCGAAATGATAGAAAACCTTAGCCATGCTGAGCTTACCGAAATCAGGGTTAGTGAAGAGGAATTGCAGGAAATGTTCAGTTTGATTGAAGAGGCCAAAAAAGGGGAAATATCCGAAGCTAAAAACATAGGTGCTGATATGGGAGCCATTGTTTTTTCGGGATATGATTTTAGCGCTGATTCAAATAAATATGAACAAGTATTTCTAAGCCAGAGTGGAGATTTCGAAAGAGAAAATAAACATAAAAAAGCTCAAAAACTTGTAAAATGGTTAAAGGAAATCAATGACCAAATCAATTAATACAATGGATAATTTTCACCATAAATCTTTAGCCCTTTTAAAGTCAGATGGAGATCTATTTCATCAAAAAGAATAGCTAAAGGTTTCAATACAGAAGAAAGTCCCCCAGTGGCAATAATCTTTGTATCGGTTGGCATTTCTTTTTTTATTTCCTTAATCATGTGCTCTACCATGCCTACATAACCCACTAAAATCCCTGCCTGAATAGCGTGTACAGTATTTTTTCCGATGGCTGAATCCGGAAGCACCAGGGGAATTTCAGGTAATTGGGCCGTATTGCTGGACAATGCCTTCATGGCTGTTTTTATCCCTGGAGCAATGGAAACCCCTAGTATCTTTTGCTTATCATTTATCACGGTAAAAGTAAGAGCTGTTCCAAAATCTACCACAATACAGGCTTGTTTAAATTTATGGACAGCTGCCAGTGCATTTGCAACCAGGTCGCTTCCTATTTCTGATGGGTTTTGTATACCTAATTGAAGTTGGCGTATATTTTTTGGCTTCAATAAAAAGGGTTGAACACCTAAAAATAAATGAACCATTTCTTCAATTGTATTCGTGATTCCCGGGACCACACTGCTTATAACTACTTGTTGAATCTGATCTTTTTTTATATCCTGTTCCAAAAATTCAGACCTCAAATGCCTCTCATAATCAGATGCATTTTTATGCAATGAAGTTTCCACCCTTATTTGAGGAAGCCACTCCCCACCTGAAAAAATTCCATAAACAATATTGGTATTCCCTATATCAATTCCTAAAAACATTTTTCCCAATTTAAATTCTTTGTGCTAAACTGCCTTCAAATTCCTGCAAAGCTAATTTTTTTATTCATCTTTTCTACAGGATTAGAACCCTGTCAACCGAAAGTAATTTAAATTCCTTTTGGGTAGAAAGCAAGTCAATTTTTATTGGAAAGTCTGCCTATGAGGCTTTTATCAATTCAAATGTGATACAATCAATAGAATGATATTTTTTTATCTGGTATATTTAAATTGAAGAGGAGGTGCTTGAAAATTTATGCACAGGAATAGTACCTGAATTAAAATTAGGAATAAGCAGGGTAATAGTTGTACCCATCCCAGGCTTGGAAGAAACCACCTTCTTCCCTCCCAGCCTCAGCAAAGTCTCATTTACAATATAAAGCCCTAATCCGGAACCAGAATTATTTTCATTTGCCTTGAAAAACATATCAAATATTTTTTCCTGATGGCTTTCCTCAATTCCCCTCCCGTTATCAGTAATATTTATGGCAGCATTATCATTCCCCGCCTTAATATTTATGGCAATATATGGATTTTCTTTAGATAAATCAGAGAATCTTATAGAATTGGAAATCAAGCTTTTAAGCATTACAAACAATCGACTTTCATCAGAATAAAAATCCTGATTTCCAGAAATATTTACGTTAATCTTAATTTTACTTAAATCCCCCTCCAGCAAAAAGTTTTCAAGCACGTTTTCAGTAAGTTTCTCAAAATCTATTTTCTCATTTAGTACCTCCAGACGGGAATTTTGACTGTAATTAATAATATCCCTTATAATTCCATCCAGTTTTCCCAAACACTTTTCATTCATTTCAAGATACTGATGCACCAAGTGAATATTTTTTTCATTTTTGGCGAGATTTACAAGGCCTAAGGCAGATGCTATCGGGGCCCTTAGATCGTGTGAGGTACTGTATACAAACTTATCTAACTCATGGCTGAGCTTTATCATCTCCTCATGTTGTGCATTAATCTGGGCATTTTTTTCCGTGAGCTCAGTATTTGCTTTTTTCAATGATCGGGTCCGCTCATCTACTAGATTTTCCAGATTTACATTCACATCGTTTAAGGCTCTGGTAAGAGACTCTGCCCGGTTAAATGCATTGGAGAATCTTAAGGACAACAAAAATGACTGGCAAAAAATAAAAACAAAAATACCAAGGGAAAAATAATTACCGGTTTGAATTACTCCATTGGAATATAGAATGTCGTTTACCAAACTTAAGAACAACAAATTAAAACCAATAAAAAATATATTAGCTCCTTCTCTTTTCTTATTTATAGCGATATAAAGTACCACAATACCATAAATTCCCATTCCAATGGAAAAAATCTGGTACCAAACTAATAACTGAGAAAAAAACTCTGCAGGGGTAAAAATAACCACACAAGAAAAACCTAAAGCAACTCCCATCGAAATCCTGATGATAATCCTGGAAATATCAAGAGGAAAAACGTAGTACGCATATGCAGCAAAGGCAGGAACACAAAAATAAAAGCTGAGATATTCCAGTTTAACCACCCATTCCCAATTAATTAGGAAAATACTATTAATGAGGTATTCACCAGTAGTGGTTATTCTCAAAGCCATCAAAAAACAAAATAAGCCGAAAAAATAAAGTGATTTATCATTTTTTCGAAGGATAAAAAGTCCCTGATGATAAAGCCCTATTATAAAAATACAACCAATTAGAAACAACTCTAAAAACAAGACATTTTCCCATCCACCCTGAATATCTTTTTCTAAACCAAGCTTAAAAGAATTTCTTATTCCTCCTTTGCTATGATAGAAATTTGAGATATGCAGAATTATATCAGCTTCATTTGCTCCTTTTAGATCGAAATAGGTTACATATGAGGCAAGACTGGGAATCATTTTCGCTTTATTGCTTCCTACAGTACCGGATACTGCTATTTTTTCTCCGTTGATAAAAACGTCCAAGGCACTCCCCACAGTGGGTATTTTCAACCCCATTCTTTCCGTAGAATCCGGCAATAAAACCTTTAATCGATAAGTGGCATATCCCATTCCTGGTAATTCAAAACCATTTTGGGAAACATTATTCCATGCAGAGGGGACTTTTATTATTAATGGATGCAACTGATTATTAGAATTTGATTCCACTGTAGAATCCAGAAATTTATTCCAATAAAATAGCCATTCCCCATCCAGTTTTATCGCCCCATCCTTTTCAAAATTCCATTTTTGTAAATTTAAAATACCATTATCAGCGATCGGTTTTCTTGTTTGAGAAAACGAATTCACCCCATAAAAAAAATGGTAAATAAAAAAAATAAAAAATAAAATTCTAAACTTCATTAAAAAGGATTATTATTTCACTTAATATAATCTCTCATGTAATTTTTTTTTGGCAGTTTATTTTATAGGACTTTTTAGTTTGAAGCTTTCGGCTAAAAAAAAGCATATTTAGTTCACTCCTAACTTTCATTTTCATATAAACAACTGGTTAACAAAATGTTAAAAAAAACACATAACCTTTAGGCAAAGTAACATTTGCGTCTGCTCTGCAATTGCAGTTTCTAACGATAAAGGTTAATGATTATTAATAAAACAACCATAAACTTATTTCTAAATTGCTGATAAGTTTAAGGGAGTTTGTGCCAAACTCCTTCTCATCCTCATTCTATTTAGCCTGACGAAAGAAAGGTCAAAAATTCATTATCCTAATATTCCCAAACCAAATAAGAGAATGGAATTTTATTTTTTAATTTTATAATTATTTAGTTCAAACCCTTGAATATTTAGAGTATGGCTGAAATTTTAATTTTTAGTAAAAACTAATTCAAACCACACTTTTTTAGATCAATATTTGAGGTTATTTTACTAAAAAAGGCTATCCAACTAAATTATAAACTGAAACTAGAATGGATAAATTAAAAAATCCTGTAATAAGTTTTGTGCTTCTTATTTTACTTTTTTCATGCCGTGAAAATATCTTTGATTTAACTGCCCCTACCCTTCTTGAGGCCAAATTAGAAACCATTTCAAGCAATTCAGCCAGAATCTCCGGAAAAATATCCAACCTGGGACCTAACCCTATTTTACAACACGGACATTGCTGGTCAACCAATCAAGCTCCAACAGTTTCAGACAGTGTATTTGCAATTGGCGAAAAAAACGACATTGAGACCTACTATTCTGACCTTGAAAATCTTCTTCCTAACACTACCTATTTCGTGAGACCTTTTGCTGCAACTGCTTTTCAGGTACATTATGGTGATGCTATCCAATTTGAAACTTCTCCGGATCTGACTCCGGCAAAAATTGCCAAAACTGAAATTTTATCTGTTTCTGAAGATAATGCTACCCTAATAACAAAAATTGAAGATTTGGGAGCTAACCCCATTATTGGTCATGGTCACTGCTGGTCAGAGAATCAAAACCCTACGATTGAGGATAATCTTGTAAATCAGGGGGAATTGGACAATGAGGAGGATTTTGAAAGCAATCTGACAGGCTTAAAACAAGCCACAGTTTATTATTTACGTCCTTTCGTCACTACGGTATATGGTACAATTTACGGTGACCAAATAAGCTTTATGACTCCTGGATGGAAAAAGATGGATAATTTACCATTCGAAGCCCGATATGGTGCAGTTGGATTTTTAAAGGATAATATGATTTTCATTGGCACAGGAAACAGTTCTGAAAATCAAACCTTAAATGATTTCTGGAAATATGATATTCAGAATGAAGTTTGGGAGCAGGTGGCCTTTTCGCCCATGGGAAATGTAACGGAATGCACAGGGTTTGCAATTGAAAACAAAGGATTTATGGGAACTGGATTAGTTAATGGAAATTCCCGAAGACGATCGGTATGGGCTTATAATGATGAATTTAATTATTGGGAATGGAAAGAACCTCTACCCAGCTTTGACAGGAATTCCGCCATTAGTTTTGCTCATGAAAAGAAAGGTTACCTGGGTTTGGGAGAAAGAGCCAACAACCGTTTTCTGGATGACTTTTGGGAATATAATATGGAAAAAAACGATTGGGAAAGACTAGAGGATTTTGAAGGAGAAAGTAGAAAAAATGCCGTGACTTTTGTAATTGGGAAAAAAGCATATGTCGGTTTGGGCGAGGGCCGTAATGAGAGTTTTTTCAAAGATTTTTGGGAGTATGATATTGAAAATGATCAATGGGAAGAAATTAATGAATTTCCAGGAATTGAAAGATCCAGCGCAACTGCATTTACTATTGGGCAGAAAGGTTATGTAATGACAGGGGTGGATAAAGAAGGAAATAATCTAAATGATTTTTGGGAATTTGATCCTGTATCAGGAGAATGGACTCAACTCAATAGTATACCTGGCGAAAACAGACAGGAAGCTGTAGGTATCAGTACGCAGACAAATGGATTCCTTTTGACAGGAAAAGGGGAAAAAGGAAATGCGCTTAATGATTTTTACATGTATTTTCCAAACACTTTTCCTCAATAGAATTTATATAACAAAGAAAAATTCAATGAGACAAATGACATGCCCTCTGTTAATTCCCCTTTGTAAAATATATTATTGATTGATAAAGTAGGATTAAAATTTAAATTCTCATTGACCGCTATTACATTTCCTATTTTAGGGACAAACCCAAAGTTATTGGTAATTTCTTTAAACTCACTGGGCTCAATACTTAATTCAGGAACTCCTGGTGCCTGAAAAACAGATTTCACTCTATAAACTCCAACTCCAAGGCTTACAAACGGCCTGATTTTATCCACATCCAGGAAATATAGAATTGAAATGTTATAAGAAGTGCTATTCCACTTTTTGGGACCTGAATTTTCATTTTTGCCTTTAAATGAATTCCATGTAACTGCACCTTCAACAGCCGCAGAACTATTAATATAATAGATTCCTTCCAACCCAAAGGCTAATCCGGTTTTAGCCTGATCTGAAAATTTGCCAACAGGAAATCCTAATCCTGTATTTACCCCTAACTCATATTGTAGATTTGAATTTTTATCTTTAGTCACTGATTCTACAGGAATCACTTCATTTTCCTGAGCAATTTGTATATTTTGGTTTAAAGAGTCAATGACCACTTCCAACGAATCCACCGTATTCTCCCTATTTAAATAATCCAGATATTCCTGAACAAATTTATGCTTATTCGGATTGTAGAACACTATACTGGCAATAAGCATTTTCCACATATCATTTTGCTTTTCTGCTTTAATGGTAACTACTCTTTTGGTGACTTTATATGGATCGGGTAAGAGCTTATGGGAGCCATTAAACAAACTTTCGAAATACACTTCGATATAAACATACTCACCAATTTTCACCTCCCCGGAAATAAGACTTGTAAATCCAATTGATTGGTCATCACTTTTAAGGTAAAATAAATCCAGATCTTTCAGGTATTTTTCCACCCTCACATCCTTAACAGAAGAATAATCTACATTATTGGGATCTATATCATCCTCTATAATTACATCTTCATTTAGAAAAATCTGGTTGGCAGATGGAGAATAACTGTTATTGATTAAAATATCTCTGGAATACCGGCTAATATTGGGATTTGCCAAGGTATTCATCAATAACTCCAATTCCTTAACAAATAATTTAGCATCGTAGCGGATTTCATTTTTATCGCGAATACTGATTTCCTGACCATTTCCCACCGAAACAGAAAAAAAGAGAATTATTCCATAAAAAAAATAAAAGCGAATCCTAAGGAGATTTCTTAAATAATAAAGAGGGAAGTTCAATGTCTGTGGTAATTTTTTTTCGGAAGTTTGAAGCTCAAAGTTTTAGCCAAAATTAATCAAGAATAAAATAGATTAGGAATTATTCTTTTAATTTCTGAACGTTTTGAATTTTGATGTAAGTTACATTCAATGTAAACTCAAATCGATTAAATCTACCAGTCCCTCACTTAAAATTTTCATTTCATTGGCCTGAAGCGGGTGGTGGCCAAGCATTAAAGCCTGTACATAAATTACTTTAATAAACAGTGCCAGTTTATCCTCATCCCCTACTGAAACCATTTTTCTGATGAGCGGGCTGTTATAGTTAAAGCAAAGTGAAGCATTGGCCATGGCAAATTCCTCATTTGTAATACTATTAATTATACCACCCCACAAATTATTGGAAACATCTTTCGACTTGTTAGCAGATTTCAGAAACCCCATAAATTCATCCTTACTATAAAGAGTTGGTATATTCACAGGGTCAAATTTTTTAATAATAGGCACACATTTAAACTCCCAAAGGGTTTCTTCAGCAATTTTAAAAAAGGCATCAACCTGATTGAGTTCGTCCTCATTTAAGTTTTCAAATTGTTCAATGAATTGCTCAGTAGACACCTGATTCACTTTTTTCTCGGGAAAAACCTTTTCCAGTTTTTCCAAAAGTTCTCTTTTGTAGGTATATCCGGAATTAATTATAGGAATGCCCTGAGCATGAGCCACTCCGGCTATTTGTTTAAACTCATCTACATCAGGTATATGTCTGATTATTCCTGAATGTCTTTCGAATTCGGGAATTGTTAAATGACCACTTGCCGTTTCAAATGGAATATAATTGATGATTATTTTAAAAAATTCATCATCATGCAATGCAAGAGCATTCATTGAATGATAATGAATTACATAAAGTTTTTTTAATTTTTCAGGATTGGTCTTTTCGAGCTCTAAAAAATAGGCCTTGAATATTTCCCCAATTTCATTTTTCGTCTGGAAGAGATTTTCATCTTCATAAAACCCTTCCCTTGATGCCGTAGGCCGCAAGTTTTGGACATTAATTATACATTTCACAAAGAATGCCCAATCAGGTAATATATTATCTACCTTTTCGGAAACAAGCATATTTTTCAGAAAAACCTTATTAGTCTTTTTGGCGGAGGGATTGGTCTCATATGGTAAAATATAAGCCACCCCTTCTGCTTCTCCATAATTGGTTTTTATTGGAATGTAATCTATAAAATTCAGATCAAAGTGCTTTTTACCAAAATCCATAAACTCAACCCTTTCCTCACTCTTAGTATCAAAGTATTTTTCCCATGGTGCAATTCCTTCGTTAATGATTTCCTTCCCATAAGGATTAAGCAGATAAACCGGGTAAGGTAACAAGTCACCGTAATAGCGAACGATTTCTTGAATTTTTGAAGGAACAAATAACAGATTTTTCCCAGGCTTGGCCTTTAGGTAAATTTTCGTTCCTGGTTCAAAATCCCTTTCCAGTTGTTTAATAGAATAAGATCCATCACTATTTCCAATCCATTCAATGGCCCTTCCTCCTTTATAAGATTTGGTTATCATAACAATTTCATGAGTAACCATAAAGCAGGAAAGCAGGCCAATTCCAAATTGCCCTATAAAATCCTGTCTTTTAAGGGAAAGTTCATCTCTTTTGGAACTAGAACCAATATTAGATAAAAATTCATGGACCTCCTGTTCTGTTAAACCAATTCCATTATCCTCAACGATTAACTGAGCAGGGTTCTCATTATCTTTTTCAATAATCTCCAGAGAAATCTCCCCTTCCACTGCCGGATCAAGTCTTTTCCTTGCACTGATCGCATCGGTGGCATTTTGTAACAGTTCCCTGATGAATACTCTTTCTTCACTATATAAATGGTTAGAAAGAATATCAATTATTCCTTCAAGATTGACCTGAAAATTAAATTTATGCATATATATTTTTGTTCTCTAAAATTCGAGATATGTTTCTTTAAAGCAATTTTTAGTAGAAATTATAAAGAAAAATCCACAAAACCATAAAGCAATGAAATCAATTTACCTACTTTAACACCAGAAATACGAAAAATATATTTGATTTTTATGGGTTCCAGACCTGTTCAATTGGATTTCAAACTATAAAATCAGATTTTAACCACATTTTTTGGTTAATTTTAAACTTGTATTTAATTTGACGAATTATTTTTGTAATAATCATCAGATTTGTAAACTGGTCCTCCAGGATATTTAGATGTTTTCATTAAATTTCAATCTTAATTCTATTTTTATTTTCGCTAAAGCATGAGCCAGAGTTATCAGAAACAATTCATAAAAGACATTGTTGCAAAAAATTATGTGCTTGCTTCAGTACTACATTTTTTCGGAATTGAGTTTTACAAATTTTACAATGACCCTTTAGAATCTGTTTGTCAGAAAAAGGGCATAGATGTTTTTACTGTAATAAAAACACTAGAGTCATGTCAGGAAAATCAGGATTTAAAACTTACCCCTGATCTGGAACAGGAATACGAAATTGACATTATCATACAATACCTCAAAAAAGCTCACCAATCATTTATCAGACATAAACTGCCTTACATGGCAGATCTAATTCAAAATATTAAACCTTCATTTTTCGATAATCCGGAGGAAGCAAGAGATTTAAAATTTGTGTTCCCAATTTTTGCGGAGGATTTTATCCGACATATTTATGAAGAAGAAAAATATCACTTTGGTTATATAGAAAGGTTGAATTCAGCTATCCAGAATGGATTTAATCCGGTAAGTTTATTTGAAGATTTAGATAACTTTTCTATTGATAAGATCTTTTCAGATCACCAGTGTGAAGATGATGAAATGAAGGGAATTAGAGAACTGACCAAAGGATACTGCATTTCGGAAAATACAGGAATTTTCACAAAAGTGGTTTACCAGGAATTGAAAGCCTTTGAAAATGACTTAAAAACTCACTCTTTTATTGAGAACAAGATTCTATTCCCTAAAGCTAAAAAGATCGAAATTGAGGCAATTAAACTTCTGGAGAAAAAAGCACTTCTTAATTAATTATTGTCAATTGCTACTAAATCCTGAAAGGAGTGTAACTCCATAAAAGGCATTGTGTTAATTTGAAAATCTTCCTGATAATAAAATTTTTTCAACTCCTATTAGTTTTAGAAATACCAAGTATCTTTTTGGGGAACAAATGCGATCTACTTATACAAACAATTGAACAATTAAACCTAAAAAAATGGATAAACTAAAGGCCCTTACCTCGCAGGAAAGAAATGAAATTGATAAATGGTTTCATAAAATTGATAACCTTGTTAACAAAAAGAAAGCAGAAATCAATAAAAAAAACAATCCCAAGAAGGTTACTAAATAGTAGCCTTTTTTTCTGCCTAAATGGTAAAATTCCTTCCCTCCAATGCCAGCTCAGTATTTTCAAAGTATTGCTGAGCTTCCTCAAGCAACAAATCCAGTTCCTTGTATCGTGAAGAAAAATGGCCTACAATAAGTTTTTTAACCTGAGCCTGAGCTGCAAATTTTCCAGCCTGAGAGGCAGTTGAGTGAAAAGTCGTTTTGGCCCTGTGTACATTATCCTCCATAAAAGTAGCCTCATGGTATAGCAAATCTACCCCTTTGATAATCGGAATTATGCCCTCTTGAATAATGGTATCGGTACAATAGGCATATTCCTTTTTTTCTTCTTTTGTATAGGTCAATTTACTTGAAAGGAAATCTTCACCTTCCCATCTTACGTCATTCCCGGCCTTCAACTCCCGAATTAATTCAAAAGGGAAATTTTTGGGCAAATTTGCTGCATTTATTTTGGAGGTTTTTGATTGGGCCGTAAATAAAAATCCAAAACAGGTAATTCTATGGCACAAGGGAAATGCAGTTATTTTAAAAGTGTCATTTTCCAGTAAAGTTTTAGACTTTTCATTTTTTTCCAAATTTATTTCATGGAAAATTAACTTATATCCCAAAACTGAGTTAGAAATCCTCAAGTTGGTCACAATTACTTCATCAAGGCCTCTGGGTCCGTAAATATGTAAATCATTTTTCCGTCCATTTAAGTTAAGCGTAGAGAGCAGGCCAAAAATCCCAAAGTAATGATCACCATGCAAATGGCTAATAAAAATGTGATTCAGTTTTTTAACTTTAACTTTCTCATAGATTACCCTGAATTGTGTGGCTTCCCCACAATCGATCATAAGGTACTGATGTTCAATATTTAGTATTTGAGAGGAAAGGTGGCGGCCCCAGGCAGGAGTAGCAGAACCAGAACCTAAAATTTTTATTTCAAAATGCACGAATTAACCAACTATTAAATGACTTAAAATAAGAATATCCATCAACTTAACAGCTGATGGATATTCTTTATTACAAAATATAAAGCTATTGTCTATTACTCTTCTCCGTTGAAATCTTTTTCAATTTCGTTCAAAAAAATAGCGTCTACAGCTTCTTCTTCAGTTGGTAAAATATTAAGTACATGATCCAGTTTGGAAATTTTAACCAGTTTCATCACGTGATCAGTAACTCCTACCAACACCAAATATCCTCCTACTTCCTTTGAAAGCCTATTAGCTACTAAAACGGCACTTAATCCTGAAGAATCAACATATTTTACATTCGACAAATTCAGGATCAGGTTAATTGTACCTGATTGATAAAGGGTAATAATTTCCGATTTTAAACTAGGAGCTTTTAAAGTATCTAACTTTTCTTCATTTAATAAAAGCTTGGTGTATTTTTCAGATTTTTCTATTGAATATTTCATTAGACTTGTCTTTATAATATTTCTTCAAATATATCAATTTACATTGAAAAAGTTTCTGATACTCGCCTCTATTGTTTGAATATCATTATTTTCTGCTTTAACGAAAGCCTTTCCGGTAATGTTTTGGTATAATTCAATATATCTGTTAGAAACACTTTCTACAAATTCATCAGACATTTCCGGCACTTCTTGTCCTTCCTTCCCCTGAAATCCATTTTCAATTAACCATTGCCTCACGAATTCTTTGGAAAGTTGCTTTTGTTTTTCTCCTTTATTCTGCCTTTCCTGGTATCCCTCTGCATAAAAATATCTACTCGAATCCGGTGTATGAATTTCATCAAGTAAATAGATTTCCCCATTAAGTTTACCAAATTCATATTTGGTATCTACCAAAAGCAATCCCGACTTTGCCGCTATTTCGGTTCCTCTTTGAAATAACTTTCTGGTATAATCTTCCAGCTTCAAATAATCCGCCTCATCTATTATTCCTTTAGCCAGAATATCCTCTCTTGAAATATCTTCATCATGGCCTTCATGGGCTTTGGTGGTTGGGGTAATGATTGGTTCAGGCAATTTGTCATTTTCCTTTAACCCTTCCGGCAATGCAACCCCACAAAGCATTCTTTTTCCTGCTTTATATTCCCTTGCAGCATGTCCTGCAAGATATCCTCTGATTACCATTTCAACCATAAATGGCTCACATTTTTTTCCTATAGTTACATTTGGGTGAGGAACTGATTCCACCCAATTTGGTACGATATCGCTGGTCAGTTTTAAAAACAAATTTGCTATCTGGTTCAGTACCTGACCTTTATAAGGTATCGCCCTTGGTAATACCACATCAAAAGCAGAAATTCTATCTGAGGTCACCATTGCCAGTTTATCCTCAAATGAATATACATCTCTTACTTTTCCACAATAGTAACCGGTGCTGTTCTCGAATTGAAATTTTGTTTCTTTAATGGCCATTAATTCTGCTTGTTAAATAGTAAAGTTATTGAAAAATTAAATCACCTGAAAACCCAAAAAGCAGGCTTGCAAATAATTAAGATTTGAGTTAAAATTTTCCCACAAATTTGATCTTCCAAAAGTAAACATTCCATTAATTACATATTAAAAAGCAGTAGAATTTCTTTCTATTAATACTAATAGTTTCCTACGGAAAGCATTACAAGGGTACAGGCATTTATCGTTTCTATCTGGTGTTCCTCCGCAAGTTTTTTCAAGTTTGGATTTTCAGTTCCAGGATTAAAAATGATTCTATTGGGTTTGGTGCTTAAAATATAATCGTACCACTCCTCCTGGTTTTTAGCATTGAGGTAAAGTGTAATTGTATCAATTTCCTTTTTCACTTCTTTTTCAGTTAGAATATGTTCCCCGGCCACCTGGCCATTTCTTCTTCCAATGGGCACAATTTCATGTCCGCTATTCTTTAACATGTGGGCTGCCCTATAGGCATACCTGCTGGGGTTTTCGCTGGCACCAAGTATCAGAGTTTTTTTCATAATATTTAATTAATTTGATAGTCAAAGGTTGAAACTTAATTTGCTTTAAAAAGATTCGAAAAAATTCCTTTTCAAGAATTGATTTTACAGAATCATTAAAGAAATTATCCTTAAAATTGGTATTCCTTTTATTCCAAATTAAATTCAGGGAAAATTACAATTAATGAAGTGGATTAATTTTACTCTCATTTAAAACATTAAGATTACTTCACTTTGAACCAACAGATTCACAAACCTATTTATTCCATAGAAAATGAAAAGAAGAAACTTTTTTAAATATGCCTCATTCTCCTCTCTAAGTCTTGGTTTACCCAGTTTGAGTTTAGGAAAAAGCTCAAATCCAAACGCTTCAAAAGAGTACTATGAATTAAGGGAATTTCAGGTAACCAATAAAGCTAACATTCCTATTTTGGATGATTACTTAAAAAATGCCCTAATTCCAGCGCTTAACAAACAAGGAGTGAAAAACATTGGAGTTTTTCACCCAATGGAAGATGCTGAAAATTTAAGTATTTACCTGCTCATTCCCTTTCAGAATTTTAAGGATGCCATTTCAATAATGAAAAAAGTTGAGCAAGATAGTGAGTATCAAAAAAACAGTAAAAAATATGATCAGATTGGAAAAGACAATATGGTGGTTGAAAGAATTCAATCGTCACTATTAGAAGCCTTCGATGCCATTCCAAAATTAAAGATTCCTCAACAAAAAGGAGATAAACTCTTCGAGCTCAGAATTTATGAAAGTTATAATGAGGATGCTGGGAAAAGGAAAGTAGAAATGTTCAATAAAGAAGAATTGGATCTATTCTACAAAATAGGTTTCGAACCAGTGTTTTTTGGGGAAACCATTTACGGAATTAATAAACCCAACCTCACTTATATGCTGGTTTATGAAAATATGGAAGAAAGAAAAAAAGAATGGAAAGACTTTATTGATAGTCCTGAGTGGGCAGTAATGAAAGACAAGCCTGAATATGCAGAGTCGGTTTCGAAAGTGACCAGTATTTTCCTAAAACCAGCCCCCTACTCTCAATTATGAATACAAAAAAGACTATACCATTATCTAAACAGAATTGTATAGTCTTTTTTCTTTAATTTATTTTCTAATAAGTTCCGGCCTCTACTTTTTTAGTAGCGATTTCCACCAAAACCTTTTTCCCTACTACACGAATTACCCGAATCTTCTGACCCACATCAATATAATTACCCTGCGAACTCACCTCTCGGATAATGTTTTTAAACTCTGCTTTTCCTGAGGGCCTTAAGGCAGAAATAGCCACACCAACATCACCTATTACCAAAGGCTCTTCATCTTCATTTACTTTACTTGATAAAATATTTTTGAGTGCAAACTTGCCCCATACACCAGTCCTGAAGCTAATGTATACCCCTGTAAAAAAGATCAAACTACTGCCTCCTAAAATGGCTGAGCCTACAGCACTTCCAAAATAATCGTATCCAAAATACACTCCAAACCCCAAACTAATTAATCCGATAAGCCCAACTACAGTGGTTCCCGGAATGAAGATTAATTCAAGAATTAATAATAATAACCCAAATGAAACTAATGATAATACGGTTACCCATTCTGCCATGATGTCTGGAGTTTTTAAATGTTTAAAAGAGCCGAATAAAATTAAAAAGTGTAATTATAAAATTAACTTTGAAGTTGAAAAAAGGATTGAATGTTTTATTAAAACCAAAATGGTTTGTCTAAAGTTTACCATATTAAAAGAAGTTGAATGATTTCGAAAAGAAACTTAATTCATTCTTATTAAATCCGGATTTATTATAAAATTAAAAAACTTGTATAACTGAAACAATTAATATCTATGGAATTAAAAGTTGGAGATAAAGCTCCTGAATTTTCAGGAATCGATCAGGATGGAAATGCGATTCAATTAACAGATTTTAAAGGTAAAAAAGTCATCTTATATTTTTACCCAAAAGACAATACTCCTGGTTGTACAGCACAAGCCTGTAACCTGAGAGACAACTATGAAGCTTTACTTGAAAAGGGTTATGTAGTGATTGGAATTAGTTCGGATAATGAAAAATCTCACAAAAAATTCATTGAAAAACATGAACTTCCTTTTCCTCTAATTGCGGATACAGAAAAAGAAATTCACAATCAATTTGGAACCTGGGGGGAAAAGTCGATGTATGGCAGGAAATATATGGGTACGTTCAGAACTACCTTTGTGATCAATGAAGAAGGCATAATTGAGGAAATTATTCAAAAAGTAAAAACAAAAGACCATACCAATCAGATAATTGGCTAATTTTGCCGCCTGAAAATGCTGCCCTCACTTTTTTCTGGGGGCACATTAATTTTAATCATCTTAATTTTATTTATGGTACTTGTAAAGCCTTTATGGATATTTTCGATGTTGGGATTTTTGGCGGTGGATTTGTTAACTTATAGTTATTTCCCATTATCCATAGAAGTTCCATTTGGATTGGAAGAGCAGGCCCAAATGCAGGTTAATCGGTCTACTTTTTTCTATACTGCTTTTTTTATAATGCTGGGGTTAAATGTTTTATTAAATTTCCTTGGTAAAAGTTTACCCTATGTACCTGAGGCACTGGTATTTGTTCCCAACAAAAATAAATGGTATACCAATATTAAAACAAGAAAGGAATTTTTCGCCAACAACAAATCCTGGGTTCGCGGGCTTGCCTTAATTCTTAACATGTTGCTTTCTATTTTCCTGGGAATTATTTACGGGAAAAACTCCGATAATTCATACAGTCTTACCTGGACTATTTATTTAATCGGAATGCTACTGGCAGGTTGGTTAATCTATTTTTTTATTATGAATGCCTCAAAGCCAGAGGCATTAAAAGGAGATTAATCAGGATTATAAATATTTCACAAAGTAGGTTTTCCTAAGCAGGTTATAGCAGAATAACCCAACCATACATCCAACCACATTGGCCATAAAATCTGCTATATCTCCACTTCGGTATTCAAAAAACATCCCTTGAAGGATTTCTGAGATTCCACCGAAAGCTACCCCGATAAAAATGCTCCAAAAACCTGAATTTATATTTCTATTGGCCTGCATATTCAACTTTTGAAAACCCCATTTGTATAAAAATACCAGAAGTGCAAATACACAAAAATGGGCAAGCTTATCAATAAAAGGAATATTTCCCTCCACCTCAGGAGCGGGAACCCTACCCAATAAAAGATAAAAAAGAATTAAATGCCATGTGATAGCAGGAATCAAAAACTTGTAAACATTCATATATAACCCAAATAAAAAGAAAGTGAATGCAAAAATAAATACTATTATTTCTAAAGTATTTTTCTTTGAAAAAAATAAATAGCTTTGCTCTCCTAAATACTATTTTTAAAAGCAAAGCATTAAAACTTTAACGCTTAAATACTATTCTGCCAATTATTTATAGTAAATTTTTTAGCCGGCCATTTTTTAATTTTATGAAGAACATTTTATTTTTTTTACTCACTATTAGCGTATTGTTTTATTCTGGATCGGTAAAGGCTCAAAAAAGGAAAAAGCCTCCCAAAAAAAGCCAGATTGCCAAAATCGCAACGAATTATGGCAGCATTCATTTGATTCTTTTTGATGATACACCCAAACACCGGGACAATTTTTCCTCATTGGCCAAAGAACAATACTATGACAGCACTAAATTTCACAGGGTTTTGGTAGATTTTATGATTCAGGGTGGTGATCCCAATACCAGGCCTGGAAATGAAGGAAAAGTAGGTTCAGGAGGACCTGGTTATTTAATAGATGCAGAAATTCTGGATAAATATGTTCATGATAAAGGAATGCTGGCAGCTGCAAGACAAGGAGATTTTATGAATCCGGAAAGAAAATCCAGTGGCAGTCAGTTTTACATTGTGCAAAACAATGAGGGAGCACATCATTTAGATGGGAAGTACACCATTTTCGGAGAAGTGATTAAAGGGATTGATATCGTGGATGAAATCGCCAATCAGGAGGTAGGCAAAAAGGGTGTGCCAGTTGAAGATATTTGGATGAAAGTTTCTGTAGTCACTTTAAAAAGAAAGAAAATCACCCAAATTTATAATTACCAATTCAGGTAGAAATAAGACTTGTGGAAATTAAATACAACTTCCACAAGTCGGCTAATATTTAATTCTCTGTTTTTCTTTTTCCCAATTGTACCATAAAAGCTTCATGGTCCTTTTCTTCCTGAATCTTTTTTTCATAAAAGCACTTTCGGCACCTGGCTTCATATGAACTTGTTTCCCCCAAAAGCACCTTATCCTGCGAGTCTACAAGTCTGTATGAATATGAAGCCACATCTCCGCATTGGGCACATATGGCGTGCAGTTTGGTCACAAACTCCGCAATGCTCATTAATTCAGGCATTGGTCCAAATGGTTTTCCCTCAAAATCCATATCAAGCCCACACACAATCACTCTTTTACCTCTATTCGCTAACCTAATGCATACAGAAACTATTTCAGCATCAAAAAACTGAGCTTCATCTATGGCTATTACATCACAATCCTGACAATGGCTTAGAACTTCCTTTGCCGAATTTACCGGGATGGAAACTACTTTATTTTTATTATGACTCACCACATCACTTTCATGGTACCGGTTATCAATTCCCGGTTTAAAAATCTGAATTTTCTGTTGGGCGATAACCGCACGATTTACCCGTCTGATCAATTCTTCTGTTTTTCCGGAGAACATCGATCCACAAACAACTTCTATCCAACCGGATTGTGGTTTGTGGGGATAACTATTCAATTGCGGTTCTAAAAACATGTGTATTTTATTTTTTCTTGCTGTAGTTTTTTTGAAATAGTGAAATTAAAGTGATTCAATAAGAACCCAAAGCTTATATAAAATTAATTCAAATTTTCACTCAAAATCTATTTCAGGAAATTTTGTTTATTTTCAACAGATTTTCTTCATCTCACTATTCCTGTTTAAATTTGAAGAAACAACATATAAAAAAACAAAATATGATCATGCCCCATTTAGCATACAATATACCTTTCAAAACCAGTTTTTTTTCACTAGTATTTCTCTGGCTTTTCCTTTATAATTCATCAATTAATCAGGCTCAGATTCAATGTACTGCGCAGGATAAAACCCTTGTGCTGGAAAAGCTGACTTACTTCAAATCTTTAAAACAGTTTGATGAACTTACTATAAATGAAACAGCAGTAAAGGTGGGAAAGAGTTTTTTAGGGACTGAATATGTGGCCAAAACACTGGATATAAATGAAAATGGTGAAGAATTAGTAATCAATCTGCATGGATTGGATTGCACAACTTTTCTGGAAAATGTGTTGGTTTTCAGCAGGTTGATCAAACAGGGCAAATACGAATTTGAAGATTATGTAAGGGAGCTGGAATTAGTGAGGTACAGAGATGGAAAAGTTGAAAATTATAATTCCAGGCTGCACTATTTTTCGGATTGGTTGTATGAAAATGAACAAAAGGGACTGATCAAACAAAAAAGTAAAACAATAGCCCAGACGCCCTTTAAAAATGACCTGAACTTCATGACTAATAACCGTGATAAATATGTGCAATTAGGAAATGAAGTAAATTATGAAGAATTGAAATCTACGGAAAAAACATTCACCTCCAGGAATTATTATTATATACCCAAGGAAGTGATAAAAGACCATGAAAAGGAAATAAAAAATGGTGATTTAATTGCCATCACTACAAACATTAAAGGGCTTGATATTGTACATGTAGGTTTTGCCATTCACCAAAATGGAAGGCTGCATTTATTGCATGCTTCTTCCAAACAAAAGAAAGTAGTGATTTCAACAAAACCACTTCATGACTACCTAGCTCCGACTAAATATCAGACTGGGATAATGGTAGCTGAAATATTAAGCCCTCGTCCTGTCCATTTAGAGAAATAAAAACTCTGTTTGTTAAAAAGAGCGTTTTTTTTTAAACTAAAACTTAACGAAAAGTAAAAAAAAGTTCTAAGGAAATCCCTTAGAACTTAACTTCATTTTTTGTACAAAGAGGATAATTTAAAACCCAATTTTCTTCTGCTTATTCTCATGGAAAGTTGGATGAGTCTGATTATAAATATCACTCAAAGTCATTTCCTTTTCAATTTTTGTATTAAAGTTTAGGGAATCAGACAATTCCTGAGCTTTATCTACGGTAAGCTTTCCAAATTCATATTTGGCAATAAGCCTTCCTTTCCTTAGTAAGGCATCATCTATTGAAGTAATAGGTACATTGAATGTACAAATAATCTGAATATTAAGGCAGTCGGAAAGTAGCCCGTCCGCTATGTTAAGTAAAGTGGAAACCGCAGAATGAGGCGCATTATTCCGGTTAATCACAATATTTTCAGCATCCTCAATGATGAGGACTGAATTTGGATTATCAATAAGAATATTAATAAAATCAGGATTAGCCATACTGGCCGCCACATTTGGTGGAACAAACGTCATTCGCTTTTTAATAATCCCCATCAAATGCCGTAAATAGGTGGTTTTACCTGTTCCAGGTAAGCCGTGCAGCAATACGATCCCCTTATCGTCTTTTTGATTCAGCCGATCTACAATTAGATCATGAACCGGCAAAAAATCTTCATTATAATTTTGGGGAATATCTAATTTAGTTTTGTTGATATTGATGACACTTAAATCCAGATTACCGTGGTGCATGGTAATTAAATTCATCTGGTGTGGTTTTTTCCCACTTTTCAACCTGCATTTTTTTAACTTTTGGGCGATTTCATCAAAGGTTTCATTATCGCTACTACTACTCATTACCCTGCAAATATGATGATCATTAAAAGCCACTACGACATCATTTTTCAGGATATAAAAAACCTCCTCAAAGTCAGGCTTTTTCTTTTTATAATTGTACGCCTTTTTGAAAAATACATCTTTTATTTCGCTTTCAAATTCTACTTCAAAAAATTTAATAGCTTTCTGTAGTTTCAATCCTCTGATTTCGCATACATTTGGCAGGCGACCAAAGTACTTGTAAAAAAATTTGTAGTCGTGAATATAGGCTTCATTTATCGACCAAAAAAAATCCTTAGGGTTATTTAAATCTTGCATTCTAGTGGATAAAAGTTGTTGTAATACTGGTTGAAATTCCAGGGTAATCCAATCTAATAGTTAGTGTTAATTTATGAGAGTTTGAAAAATACTTTACTCCAATTTTAATTTGTGGAATAAGTAGTGAATAAAATTTCCCTGTGCTAACAAAGGTAGAATTAAATTTTTAGGATTGAAATTTCCCTCCGGACCTAATTATTTTAATTTTCAAATTTCTAAACAATTCGATTGCCCTTTATATAAACTCCATTCCAATAACCTGAACTCAGGGAAGATTCCATTACTCCTCTGCTTGAAGATGCATGAATAAAGGTAATATTATTAATATCATCCGCATTGGAAACAACTCCTACATGGTTTATTTTTCCAGGCTGACCAGTTCCAAAGAAGACTAAATCACCCTCTTTAAGTTCAGTTATTTGTTTGGGATTTCCCACTTTAGCCTGTTCATAAGAAACCCTGGGTAGTTGAATTTCTGCTGATTTATAGGACACGCAAGTCAATCCCGAGCAATCTATTCCATCATGTGATTCTCCACCCAATAAGTGCGGTGTTCCCATATACGAAGAAGCCGTTTCCAGTATGGCCTGTATCTTCAGACTTTTCTCTGACTCAGGCATTCCCATTACTTTTTTTATATCATCTGGCTGCTCTTCCACCACCGATGGAATTCCCATTTCCCTTTTTTTAAATGTTTCATGACGCATCAAATCCACATTTTTCTGTTCTACTTCCATAGGCTCGATTCCTCCGCCATCAGAGATATGGAGAACCCTGGGAGAAACCTCAATGCGGCTATAGGGGTCTAAGTCAAGTTTTTTGTACAGTTTTTTAAGTAAATCACTGTACATAGCCATGTCCACCACAACTTGTCTTTTGTTGCCTTCTTTATCCGTAATAAATTGAATACCGTCCATTGAAGAAAATTTATAAGTTAAAAAATTCTAAAATAGAAATTCTAAACATGACATCATAAAAAAACTGAAAATATTATTATTGAAGGTTTCCTTTGTAAGAAAGGTAAAAACCACTTACTACAAAACTCTAATAATCAACCCATTGCAACTAATAACTAAACAATAAAAATAATCGCAGAAGCCTTATTTGGGCTTAACAAATTCTGGTTTACCAACCAGAAAATTCCTAAGTTTCTGGCGATCCAATACAACCACTTCTGCCGGGTTTTCGGAAATCCCGTAAATCACTTCAGGATTAATATAAATTCTTAAATTATTGTTTCTTCCCTGATATAAATCCTTAAGTGAAATTTTGCAAAATGGTTGGGCATTTAACAAACTGTCTTTAAGAGTTTTCGCATTTTCTACAAAAAACTTGGCGGTAAAATCCTGGTATTGCTGCAAATAAGCATAAACTTTGGCAGAGTCTAACCTATCAATCCCTTCGATTGTACTAAAAGAGCCATCATATTTAATTTCAAAACTATTCTCCGGGGAATGTGGATATTCTAGTTCAAGAGATTGGACAGAATTGAAAGATGTATTTAGAATTCGGTTATCCCGCCATTCAGAAGGTTTTATGGTAAATAACTCACTAATATTTACGAAATAGCCCGGGATATAAATGATAAATGGGTCATTCTCATCAATTTTAGCATAGGACTCATCATCTTTTCCCGAAAGTTGATAATTCACTATTAATTCATCTCCTGAAAAAGCCTTCACCTCAATCCCGTTATTTTCAAGCCTGTTGTTTATATCTTCTTTCGAAGATTCCGCCACAGGTCGTTTCACTTCAATTCTACTCAAAACGGCCAACAAGGATTTAATTCGGGCGGGCTGAGCAACAAATTCACCATTAATCAGCCATTCATCTTCGGATTCCTTCACCAATTCAATATTTCCCAACATAATCCGGTCAACTCCGCTGGTATCCCGTAATGCAAAACTACTTATGGATTCATCAATGGTGGAAGAATTACTATTAAAGCTTTGAAAGGAGAAAAATAAGGCAATGATTAAAACCAGATTAACTCCAATTAATATTTTGATTTTCTTAGTCATTTTAAAAAATAAAGGACTGCAGTGTTTTAATGTTAAAGCAGCATTTACGCTAATAAAAAAATTCCGGAGAAACTTGTTTGTTCCGGGAAAAAAGAAATTAAAAAGTAAATAATATAAAAAAAATTAAACTTATTCCCCCGCTAATGATTCCCTTAATCTCCTAACGATTAATCATCAAAATACTATATTTGCAGGCAAATTATACTTATCGGAAATAGTTTGCAATAGGGCAATTAATTTTATTCCTATCCAGACAAAGATATCTACAAAATATAAATAAATAGAATGGCAAATAAGGCAGAAATAGAAAGAAGGAGAACTTTTGCAATTATCAGTCACCCTGATGCTGGAAAGACCACGCTAACAGAAAAATTATTGTTATTTGGTGGTGCAATTCAGGTAGCAGGAGCTGTAAAATCAAATAAAATAAAGAAGACTGCCACCTCCGATTTTATGGAAATCGAAAGACAAAGGGGTATTTCCGTAGCCACCTCGGTAATGGGTTTTGAGTATGATGGGAAGAAAATTAATATTCTTGACACTCCTGGTCACCAGGACTTTGCCGAAGATACCTTTAGAACACTTACTGCTGTTGATAGTGTAATTGTGGTAATTGATGTGGCTAAAGGGGTGGAAATCCAAACAGAAAAACTGGTGAAGGTTTGCCAGATGCGAGATACTCCGATCATCGTATTTATCAATAAACTCGACAGGGTTGGTAAGGATGCATTTGACCTGTTGGACGAATTGGAAGAAAAACTTAATTTGAATGTTATTCCCCTTTCCTGGCCTATTGGAATGGGTCCTGATTTTAAAGGAGTATATAGCCGTTATGAAAAAAGTTTAAAATTATTTAGTCCACACGGCAAGCAATCTACTGAAGATACCGTAGAAATAAGTGATCTTTCGGATAAAATTCTGGATAAAAGAATAGGAGAAAGAGATGCGGAAACTCTTCGGGAAGAAGTGGAAATGCTGGAAGAAGTTTACCCTGAATTTGTGCATGAAGAATACCTTGAAGGACTGGTTTCCCCGGTGTTTTTTGGAAGTGCGATCAATAATTTTGGGGTAAGGGAATTACTGGACTGCTTCATTGATATCGCCCCATCTCCCCAACCCAGTATAACTGAAACCAAAGAGATAAATCCATATGATGATGAATTCAGTGGGTTTGTATTTAAAATCCATGCCAATATGGACCCAAACCACCGTAACAGACTGGCCTTTGTAAAAGTTTGTTCGGGAAAATTCGAAAGAAATAAAAACTACCTGCATTCAAGATTAGGGAGAAAATTAAAATTTTCCAGCCCAACTGCATTTATGGCCGAGAAAAAATCTATTGTAGATGAAGCTTTTCCAGGTGATATTGTGGGATTGCATGACAGCGGCAACTTTAAAATTGGTGATTCTTTATCTGAAAATGAACCACTCAAATTTAAAGGAATTCCAAGCTTTTCACCGGAGCAATTTAAATATATAGAAAATACTGACCCAATGAAAGCCAAACAGTTGGCAAAAGGCATTGATCAGTTGATGGATGAAGGAGTCGCTCAACTTTTCACCAACTTAAGAAATGGCAGGAAAATTATTGGAACGGTCGGGGCACTGCAGTTTGAGGTAATTCAGCACAGGTTAAAACACGAATACAATGCCTCTTGTAGATGGGAACCTATTCAAATTCACAAAGCCTGCTGGTTTACCTGTGAGGATAAAAATAAATTCGAAGAATTCGCAAACCCGAAAATCCGATTGATTGCAGAAGATAAAGAAAAAAGAAAAGTATTCTTAACTAGTTCGGATTATGAATTAAGAATGGAACAGCAAAATTTCCCCGAAATCAAATTTCATTTCACCTCAGAATTCGATTCTTGATGCAGTAATAAAAAAAGCGGAAATTTCAATTTTCGGCTTTTTTTGTACTTTCATTATTTACAATTAGCCGTACGATTTTTTCGTAAAGTATATTTTTATCGAAAGGTTTGGAGATATAGTCATTCATCCCGGCAGCCAGGCATTTATCAGATTCTCCATCCATAGCGGCAGCAGTCATGGCAATTATGGGAATATCTTTTTTAGGGGAAGACATTTCTTCGCGGATCATTTTAGTGGCTCCATAACCATCTAGCTCAGGCATATGTACATCCATCAGGATTAGATCGTAATGCTTTTCGGTTAACATATCCACTGCCTCTTGTCCATTTTCTGCTATCTCCACATTAAATTGCCACTGGCCCAAAAGCTCTTCCACCACCATTTGATTTACTTCATTATCTTCCGCTAAAAGAACAACTTTTTGATTATTCTCCTGACTGATTCCATTATGAAGACTTTCCTCAGGAGTTTTTAAACTTGTTATTTCCTCTTCCTGATTAATTTTAAATTTCAGTTCAAATGAGAAAGTACTCCCATTACCCAGCTGACTTTCCAAAAACATTTTTCCTCCCTGCATTTCAACCAATTTTTTACAAATAGATAAACCCAGTCCTGTTCCTCCAAATTTCCGGGTAGTATCACCTCTTTCCTGAGAAAACTCTGAAAAAACAAGATCGAAATTTTCTCGGGCAATGCCCACCCCCGAGTCTTTTACATAGAACCGCACTAAAGCTTCTTTTTCCGTCTTCTCAATTAACTTATTACCAATAACAATTCCTCCGTGTATGGTAAATTTTATCGCATTTGTGAAAAGGTTAAGTACAATTTGAGATAACCTCACTGAATCACCAAGAAGATTTTTGGGAATTTCATCCGAAACATCTAAAGTCACCTTCAAACCTTTTTTATCAGCTTCACCCCTATTTCCAGCAATAATGGTTTTCAGCAAATGATTTACATCCAGCACTTCCTGTTCGAAAGTCATTTTCCCTGCATTGATTTTTGAAATATCCAATACATCATTAATAATGACCATCAGGTTTTTTGCAGAAAATTTTACAATGCCCAAAAATTCCTGCTGCTTTTCATCCAGCTTGGTACCCAATAAAATATCCGTCATGCCAATCACACCATTTAAAGGCGTTCTTATTTCATGTGTCATGTTGGATAAAAACTGAGCTTTTGCATTCGCCAGAGATTCTGCCCTGTCCTTTGCTTTTACCAACTCCACATTTTGAGTTTCAATTTTGGCAATCATTTCATTGAAACTATTGGCCAGCAAAGCAACTTCATCCTTACCTTCTTCCTGCACACGATAAGAATAATCATTGTTTTTAGCAATTTTCAAAGTCACATTTGTAAGTTCGGAAATTGGCTTGGAAATACTTTTCTGCACAAACAAGGTAAGTAAATAGATTACAGCAAATGTAATTAGGAATATAATTGAAACGATTTTGAGATATTGGGAATATCGCTCATAAGAAGGAGACAAATCAGACCGTAAAAATACTGTAGCCAATATCCTGTTTTCATCATCAGGGTCCACAATAGGATGGAAAACATCCATATGGCCTTCAATAAAAAACATATGGATATAATCGAAAAAAAGGCCAGTTCTTTTGCTATTTTCCTGAATGTCCGCTTTATAAACAGGTTTAAAATCACTGGAATCCAGCACCATTTCCAGTTTGGTACTGTACATTCCTCCTATTTCTCCATCAAACTCATCCAATTGCAATAAATCAAGTAAATTATCAGATTTCTCCGTTTGAGGATTTTTAGATCGATTATCAGGAGTGGAATTCAAAAGAGAACTATCCTGAAAATTTCTATCGTAATAAGCCTGAATTTCCTTATTCTGATCAAAAATACTCCCATATTGAATATGAGCGGTAGAAGGCAGTACATTATAAAGATTTTGCTGGGCAGATTCTTTCGCGATAATTCCCCTCATATTGGCAAAAACAGCATTGTTATTTCCAATTAGCTCACCTAACTGGGTAATTTCCTTGTGCAGTTTTGAATGAAAAGAATAAAAATCGTAAACGATAAAAATGGAAAATGATACGAAAAAGGATAACAGGCTTATTGTTAGAATAACAAAAACCAGTTTATATTTAATGGGTAATTTTTTAAATAATTTATTCAGCATCTGAAATTACAAAACCTTCTGCTAACTGTAATAATCTGGTATCGATAATAAGCCCTGCTTTTGAAGCGGCCTCAAGATTAATATAAAAGACGGGTTGTCCGTCATTATATTCAATATTAAAAATTCCTCCCAACTTACAAAAATCATCGATTCCATCCCCAATGGTGAGAATATATTTAGATTTATATTCATCGATGATGGATTCAATTCCTGTTTCTTCAGAATTACAAATAAACAAAATATGTGAACCTTTTAAGTCCTTTATGGTTTTCCCCCTTTTGATTTCAATATAAAGCCCGTTGGCTTTTCGGTTTTTAATAATTCTGTCTATATGCTGCCCAAATGGATCGTCCCCTAAAATTCCAAGAACCAAAACTTTACTTCTGTTTAAAATATTTTTGGGCCAGGTCACAAATTTAGCAAAAGTATATACCATCGCCCCTTTGATTTCATATTCAGTATATTGCGCCTTTGCTGATTTTGACTGGCCAAGAAAGACAGTTGTAAAAAATATAACAATAAAAAATCTATACACCTTCACGTATTAAAAAATAGGATTAATTGTTTCTTATCAGTTTATTAAAGTATGGTAATTTCCCAAAAAGCACTATTAATCAAAGACACCACATACCCATGTTTTAGTTAGGCCAATAGAATAGGCCGGTTAATTTTAATTTAAATCAGAAAAGTTTTATTTCAAGTTTTTCGTCCCTGTCATTTTCCTGATGAATCACAAAATATTCAATCCTGCTTTTCAGGGCTCCATTTTCTTCCAAAAACTTGATAATATTTTCCTTCCTTTCCTCCACAATCTTTTTCGTACCATCTCCCAAATATCTTAGATGTAACCTTAGTTCAGGATTACTATTTAATACTTTGCATATGTGCATTAAATCAGTCCCAATTCTATTTGAAATATCTCTTTCCCTCTTTTTAAAAGTAATTACCTGCTCCACCAAAGGTTGGGAGTTCTCATACTCAAATAACTGTACAAGGCTTTGGTTACTGTTTTTGATGATTTTATTTAAATCCCAATACACTTCCTTTTCCTTTTTACGAACAGCCTCATCGAACACGCCCACCAGTGTATTGTAGTAATCATCAGTTTCTTTTTCCTTTTCCTTTATCACATATTCTACTTTTTCTTCCAATCCGGCCAAACCCTCCAGAGCAGATTTTTGGGTATACTCTGTCATTTTACTCATTATGGCCACCAGTGCATCATATCGAATTTCTTTAATTCTTTCTTCCAAGGAAGCATTGTCATTTATGTTAATCGAAGAATGCTTATAATCACTAATTACCAATTCTTCACCTATCGGTTTATCAAATATATTAATGGTATCAATCCGGATTTCCACATTAAACTCAAACTGATAAGTATCCTTCGGAATATTGATATCGAGCCCGGCACTTTCATAAATTGGTGAAATGATATCGAGGGAATAGTTTTTATTGGTTGGCAAAATCATAAAATATTCCCCTTCTTTTCCTCTGGGATCGAACACAAAATATTGATACCCGGTTTTATCTTTTTCCCTTACTTTAAGATTAACAGGCATTGTTTTGTCCCCGTTTAATATTTTAATCTTTCCACTAACCATGGCCAAAGGCATCTTTTCCCGGGTTCTTTCAATTTTTAATATTTCAAATCCGCCAAAAGTTCTCAATCCATCTATTCCTTTTCTATTCGATGAAAAATATTCCTGCTCTCCATCACCGGACCTGTTATAACAAATGTCATCATAAGCACTATTTATAGGAAAACCCATGTTTCTAGGCGGTTCCCAGGAGTTTCCAAATTGTTTGGAAACAAAAATATCCTGATAGCCCATGGTATAGTGCCCATCCGAACTAAAATACAGTTCTCTTGAACCGGGTTGTAAAAATGGCGTAATTTCATCGAATGGAGTATTAATCACATCACCCAGATTAACTGGAGAGGACCATTCCCCATTTTCTGCCTTCACACTGTGATACAAATCAAACCCGCCATAGCCGCCCGGCCTATTACTTGAAAAAAATAATTCTTTTCCCCCCGAGGCAAAACACCCACCCATTATGGTGCTCCCCGGTATATTGATCACTGGGCTAAGCAGTTTAGGGATACTCCATTTCCCTTTTTTGAGTACCGAAGAATATAGTTTTATATCATCCTCGCTGTTGCCTATCCCCAATAAAATTTCATTTCCATTATTTGTAAGGGAGTAGGATTTTACAATTTTACCCCCAGAAAATTCAACATAAGGAAAATTCCATTCATTTTCTGATTCATTCCATTGGCTTTGGAAGGCAAATTGAGTTTTGTTTTCCAATTTTTCGGGAAGAAAAACATAATCCTCACCAATAATTAAATTAAACTCGTCAATAGGCCTATTGGAACTTAATAAAAGCGTTTTTCCATTTCCCGGAATTATTGGATAGGCATCGTTATAAGAAGTATTGATTGGAAAAGGAAAGGTTTCCACCTTTACATCTTTAAGCCTGTAATTTTTTAAAATATCATTCCCGTTGTTACAAACTCTAATCATCCTGGTTGCCTCGATAAATTTAGCATCCGACAGGGTATCCAGCCTATTTAATATGGCTTCTTCCCGGTATTTGTTGAAACCGACATTAAAAGCCAGCTCAAAATTTCGATTATAGTGCAATACTTTTCCCAGATAATAATAAACATCAACAGGAATCTGGGAATCTCCATTGTCCCGGGCTTCAGCCGCCTTGTAGATATATGGTAAAGCCTCTGTTTTGTGGTTTTGGGAAAATAAATAACAAACCCCTACCTTGTAACTTAGATAAGAATTTTCAGGATTGGTCTGAAGTAAAGAAGTATACAGATTGAGTGCTTTTCCTAATTCATTATTTTCAAAAAGTAAATCAGCATCTGATACAGAATCTTGTGCAGAAAGGCTAAATGAACTAAAAAAACAAATACAAATTAGGTAATAACGGATCAAAAAATTTGACATAAAAGCCGGTTAATCAAGGTATTTCCCTTAGATAAAAAAATCTAAATTCAGGTTAAACTACAAAAAATAACGGTAAGAATTCCCTATTGATCTATAAAAATACAAATTATTGGGAATCTTCTTTTCAAAAATTGGAAAATAAAAAAGCCCGGGTACAAACTTACCCAGGCTTATTTATTTTATGAATTAATTTTAATATTTAATCTTTTATGTGTTTTCCTTTACTATTTCCGGAAGCCACAGAGATATTTTTTACATGATCCTCCAAAACCTGAATGGCTTCATATAAATAGACATCTTCCTTAATTTCCTTATGCCATTTTTCCATTCTGGCCACCTTCACTGAATCTGCAGAATTTCCTCCCTTTGGTACATCCCCATAAACACTCAGGTTTTCATGAACCTTTTTAAGATTTTTAAATTTCTTCGCCTCAGCGTCAAGTTTTTCTTGTTCTATAGTGAAGGCTTCAAAATTAAGGGTTTGTGACTTTTTATCCTGTTGAGCCTTCATTCTCTTAGCATTTTCTTCTATCAGGTTGAATATTTCATTCTGCTCTAATCTGATTTGGCTGTTCTTCGCTAATAATTTCAGATCACTTTCAGATTGCCATTGATTGAAGTCTTTAGCCCCAATTTCATCCCAAGGAAGCGCATACTCCAAACTTCTTTCCCCAATATCCAGGTAATTATAAACATCTGGAAGTATTACATCAGGCTCAACTCCTTTCCATTGTGTAGACTTTCCTGTAATTCTGTAAAACTTCTGAACAGTCAATTTTACCGATCCCAATGGTTTAACCTGTGCATAGGCCTGAGGCAGATAATTATCCATTTCAAAGAACTGTTGAACTGTTCCCTTACCAAAAGTGGTGGAACTACCCACAATAATGGCCCTTCCGTAATCCTGCATAGCTGCAGCCAAAATTTCCGAAGCTGAAGCACTTATCTTATTTACCATTACCACTAATGGGCCATCCCAGGTAATTGAGGGATCTTTATCCTCATAAACAATTGGCTCTGCAATTTTACTTCTCACCTGCACAATAGGACCTTTTTCAATAAATAACCCACTCATTTCAACCGCATCTCTTAAGGATCCACCTCCATTCGATCTAAGATCCAGCACGATGCCATCAACTTTTTCTTTTTTCAGCTTTTCCAATTCCTTCTTCACGTCTTTTGCAGAACTTGGCCCACCTGACCTTTGGAAATCTGCATAAAAACTTGGCAATAAAATGTATCCCACTTTCATCCCACTTTCTTCATCCTCAATAACCGCTGATTTAGCATAAGACTCTTCCAGAATTACCACATCCCTGATAATTGGAACGACCATAAGTCTGCCATCTGGTTTCTTAATGCTTAACCGTACTTCAGTTCCCTTTTTTCCACGAATCATACTTACTGCATCTTTCAGAGGCATTCCTTCTACGCTCACTGGCTCTTCTTCTCCCTGAGCAACCTTTAAAATCACATCTTCCTCTTTTAATTCACCCTGTTTCCATGAAGCACTTCCAATCACAATTCTGGTCACTTTAATATCTCCATCCATTTGGGTTAACTGCGCACCAATTCCTTCCAACCTACCAGACATCTGAATATCAAATTCTTCTTTATCGTAAGGCAGGTAATATTCCGTATGAGGACCGTAAACTGCCAAAATTGAATTTACATAATCAGCGAATTTGTCTTCTTCATCCTGCTTTTCTAATCGATCAAAAAGGTTATTGAAATTCCTCAAAACATCTTTCCTGACTTCCTGCTGAAGTTCTTTATTGGTTTTTATTTTAAATTCCTCACCTTTTTCTTTAGCTTCTTTGGCTTTCTTTTCCTGATTCTCAAGTTTATTGTGATACCTCACTATTGCCTGATACTTTAAATATTTCCTCCATCTTTCTTTCAGTTGAGATTTATTGTTCACATAATCCCAGTCATCTGAATTTAATTCAGCAGTTTCATTTTTAGTGAAATCAAATTCCTTTTCAAGAATATCATTACAATAAGATTTAGCCTCAGCCAGCCTTTCGTTCCAAATTCTTATAGAAACCGGAACAAGATTGACATCTTTACCGGAAATATCATCATCAATACTCAGTTTAAACTGGTTTAATTCCTCTACATCTTTTTGGGTTAAAAACCTTTTACCAGGATCCAGGCGCTTAAGATACTGTTCAAATGCCTTCTCTGATAAATCGTCATTTATTTTTATGGAGTTAAAATGTGCTTTATCCATTAAACCTTTAAAAATCAATTCTTTCAGAACTTTCTCTTTTTCAGGATTTGCTTCATTTTTAAATACAGAAAAACTTAATAACCCAACCAATACTGCGGGTATTAAAAAATATATCGCGCGTTTTCTCATATGATAATGTTTAGGTGCCTGCTTTAGTAAAATGAACTGGAACTGCTAATGGGCAGGCATACTTATGAATTGATAATTTAGGTTTAACTGATGCTATAAAATATCTGTTTCTCAGACTATTAAAACTAAAAATCAGACTTAGTAATATCTAACTAGCAAACGAATAATAAAAAATAATGATTTGAATTTATGAAAATTTAACTATTAAAAGACAACATTGTCTTAAAAAAATTGAATTAAGTGCTCTTCCTAATTAACTCGACAGTAATTTACTAAGTTCCTCCTTGCCTTTTTCCTTCTATAAATTACTTTGACTCATTTGGAAAACCTGAAAAGGTTACTAACAAAATACGGTCCTTTCTCAATAAAGCTGGAAAATCCTCTTCATAAAAAAATGGGTAAAGGGTAATATAACCCGATACCCACTTAATTTTTCAATTACCTAACCTAAAAAAACTCAGGAAGAAAAAGTAATTATTTTTTTGCTGATTTTGTAGATTTCTTAGTTTTTGTAGTTTTAGTGGCTTTGGTTGATTTAGCCGTTTTTTTACCTGCAGTCTTCTTCTTATCAGGTGTGGTTTCAATAATTTCAATACACCTTTCATAAGTTAAATCTTCAGCCACTTCATCTTTAGGAATTTTAAAATTTTTCTTTTCAAAGGAGATATATGGGCCCCATCTCCCATTTAGTACTTTTAGATCGGGATTTTCATCAAATAATTTGATGATTTTTTTGGCATCAGCCTCTCTCTTGGCTTTAATTAATGCGATGGCAGTTTCCTCGTCCACAGTAAGCGGATCATATTCTTTGCCGAGGGAAACAAACTTTCCATCATGTCGAATATATGGTCCAAATCTTCCAATTGCTGCCACTACCACTTTATCCTCAAAGGTACCCACCTGTCTTGGAAGCTTAAATAACTCAAGAGCTTCCTCCATAGATAGTTTTTCCATATATTGCCCTTTTCTCAAAGAAGCATAAAGAGGTTTTTCTTCATCATCTGCATTTCCAATTTGGGCATAAGGACCATATTTTCCCAGTTTCACAAATACATCTTTTCCATTTTCAGGATGTACGCCTAATTTCCGGGTTGTTCCAATTTCGGAACGGGCAACATTTTCCTCAGTGTTTTCTACATTTTTATGGAAATCACCATAAAAATCCTCAATCATATTGTTCCAGCCAATTTTCCCGCTGGCAATGGAATCAAATTGTTCTTCCACCTGTGCGGTAAAGGAATAATCCACTACATCATTAAAATGATTAACCAGAAAATCATTTACAATGATTCCTGTATCAGTAGGAAACAGTTTGTTTTTTTCTGCACCAGTAATTTCAGTCAGGGTTTGGCTGGTTATTTTCCCCTTTTCCAGTTTTAATTCCTGGTACTTTCTTTCCACTCCATCTCTAGGCTCCTTAATCACATAACCTCTCTTTTGGATTGTGGAAATTGTAGGCGCATAAGTGGAAGGTCTTCCAATACCATTTTCTTCCAGTTTTTTCACCAGGCTGGCTTCTGTAAATCTGGCTGGAGGTCTGGTAAATCTTTCTGTAGCCTTAATATGGTTCAAATCAAGTTTTTGTCCTATATCCAGCGGAGGAAGCATTCCTGATGGTGTTTCATTCCCATTATCATCATCATCAGTGGATTCAATATAAACCTTTAGAAAACCTTCAAATTTTACTACTTCACCACTTGCGGTTAGTTTTTCTGAAGTAGTGGAAATTCCAATAGTGGCAGTTGTTTTTTCCAGTTTTGCATCCGCCATCTGAGAAGCAATAGCCCTTTTCCAAATCAAATCATACAACCGATTATCATTCCGGTCTCCACTTATTTCGTGATGGGCAAAATTCGTTGGTCTAATCGCTTCGTGAGCTTCCTGTGCTCCTGAAGATTTAGTTTTAAACTGTCGGTTATGCACAAATTCTGGCCCGTAGAAATTGTGAATTTCCTGAGAAGCTCCTTTTTGGGCCTCTTCGGAAAGATTTACTGAATCCGTTCTCATATATGTAATATGACCCGCTTCATATAAATTCTGTGCCACACGCATGGTTTGAACTACTGAAAAACCAAGCTTTCTACTTGCCTCCTGTTGTAATGTAGAGGTAGTAAATGGGGCAGTCGGAGATTTTTTGGCTGGTTTTTTCACCAAATTCTCTATAGAAAATTCCGCAGTCAGACATCTTTCAAGAAATGCCTGAGCCTCAGCCTCAGTTTTATATCGTTGTGGAAGATCTGCAGTCAGTTTTTTTCCGCCTTCCAGATCGAAAATGGCACTTACCTTGTAATTGGGAGTTACCTTGAAACTATCAATTTCCCGCTCTCTCTCTACTACCAGTCTTACAGCCACAGACTGTACCCGACCCGCAGAAAGTCCAGTTCTAATTTTCTTCCAGAGAACTGGTGACAATTCAAATCCCACCAGACGATCCAGAATTCTTCTGGCCTGCTGGGCATTTACCAGGTCAATATCAATTCCTCTCGGGTTTTCAATAGCCTTCAGAATTGCATTTTTGGTAATTTCCCTAAATACAATCCTTTTGGTATGATCATCCTTTAAGTTAAGCGCCTCTTTCAAATGCCATGAAATTGCCTCACCTTCACGGTCATCGTCAGTGGCTAACCAAACGACTTCCGCATCTTTCGATAATTTCTTAAGTTCAGAAACCAACTGTTTCTTATCAGAAGGAACTATATATTCAGGTTTAAAACCATTTACTTTATCAATTGCCTTATCTCCTTTAGATAAATCTCTGACATGTCCATAACTGGACTTTACCAGGTAATCCTTACCCAAATACTTTTCTATGGTTTTGGCTTTGGCTGGGGATTCGACAATTACTAAATTCTTTGACATTACTTACAATGATTATGTGGTTCGCAACAAAAGTGCGTAAAAAAATATAAATATCAATGACAGAAATTTCCTGTCTTTTACATCCAAATACTGAAATTTGTTCAATCCCTTCAAACCAAATCAAAATAATTCAGCATTTAAAACTAAGATGTAATTGGGTTATAAATAAAAATCAACATTCAATTATTTCACTATTGATGAATATTTATATGGCAATCCGGAACTTATTTGAAAGATTTTATTAGAACTGTATTTTAAAAAATTCCGTTTTAAAAAAATCAAAAAACCGAAATTGAAATTTAAACTCAAAATTATTTCTCCAATTTCTGAAACAAAAAATATTGTATATATAAAAACTTTACAGTCTGTTTAGTATAATCCACTACCAATTTTTTATTTCCCCTTTCCCTATTTCCACCAACTTTTTGTGATGGAAAATTAAGTAAATTATATTAGGAATTGAATGTCTTTCTCAAGTATTTATTACAATGGAATTATCTTCTAAAACTCCAATTTTTCAGGTGTTCCTTTACTTTATAACAACCCGGAATGCCAAATTAAAAACAATTTTGCCAACAGAGAATTTTCGCCAAACAAGAATTGTTACAAAGAAGATTGATTTTTTTTGTTTTAAAGAGAATTGATAGCTTATTTTGAAAAACTAAGTGATGAATTATTTGTTAAGAAAATAATAATTATAAATACTAAAATTTTGCCCTCTCTTACCACGATAGGCAAACTTTTATCAGGTATTTAAATCATTATTTCGAAGACAATATTTATATTCGCTACATAAACAGATTTAACAGTTAAAATAATTTTATTAAATGGCAAAATCAGCGGAACTACATTTTGAAGGAAAAGTATATGAATTACCGGTAGTTGAAGGTACTGAAGGCGAAAAGGCGGTGGATATTTCCAAGTTAAGAGGCCAGTCAGGATTGATTACACTAGATGTAGGATTTAAAAACACAGGTTCCACAAAAAGTGCAATTACCTTTTTAGATGGTGAAAAGGGAATATTGAGGCACAGAGGCTATACGATAGAAGAGCTTTGTGAAAAAGCTCAGTTTTTGGATGTAGCTTATTTGTTAATTTATGGAGAATATCCAACTCCTGAAGTTTCAAAAACTTTTGCCGAAAAAATAACTTTACACACGCTTGTACATGAAGACATGAGGAAAATCTTTGATGGTTTCCCAACTTCCGCTCACCCTATGGGCGTATTGTCTTCACTGGTAACATCACTAACAGCTTTTTATCCTGAATCACTGGACCCAACCACTTCTCCTGAAGGTGTAAATACTACCATCATCAGGTTATTGGCTAAGCTGCCAACAATTGCAGCATGGTCGTACAAAAATGAAATGGGTCATCCTTTAAATTACCCAAAAAACAAATTGAACTATGTGGAGAATTTCCTTCACATGATGTTCGCTTTAAGAACTGATGATTACGAAATCAATCCGGTAGTAGCAGCTGCCATGAACAAGCTTCTTATTCTCCATGCAGACCATGAGCAAAACTGTTCAGCAGCTACCGTAAGAGTAGTTGGTTCTTCCCAGGCTAGTTTATACGCTTCGGTTTCAGCGGGAATCAATGCACTTTGGGGAAGATTACACGGAGGAGCTAACCAGGCTGTAATTGAAATGCTGGAAAACATTAAAGCTGATGGTGGAGATGTAGAAAAATACATCGCCAAAGCTAAGGATAAAAATGATCCTTTCCGATTAATGGGATTTGGTCACAGGGTTTATAAAAACTTTGATCCAAGAGCCAGAATCATCAAAAAATCTTGTGATGATGTTTTAGAAAGCTTAGGTATCCATGATGAAACGCTGGAAATCGCCAAGAAACTTGAAGAAGTTGCACTTAAGGATGATTACTTCGTATCAAGAAAATTATTCCCTAACGTAGATTTCTATTCCGGAATCATCTACAGAGCAATCGGTATTCCAACTGATATGTTTACTGTAATGTTTGCTTTAGGAAGGCTTCCAGGCTGGATCGCTCAGTGGAAAGAAATGAGAGAAGAAGGACAAGCTATCGGTCGTCCAAGACAGGTTTATGTAGGAGAAAACGAGAGAAAATTAAATATCTAATTTTTCCATATTAATTCCTTTTATTAAGAAAATCCTCATCAAATTAATGATGAGGATTTTTTATTTCATTTCCTTTTGAATGAAATTGATAAAAGACCACAGCAATTTTACTTATCTGCTTTATCTATTTTTATCATATCTGGGACTATCTTATCAAGGTTACACTTCCGTATTTCACAATAGGATCTCCGGGAGTTAATTCGCTTTCATACCTCACCATCCATGGGTAAACTCCTGCCGGCATTAGTTCTCCAAGGTAATATCCTTCCCAACCCTGATCCTTATCTTCGGTTTTAAATATTATTTCTCCCCATCTGTTAAATATTGTCAGTTCGTATCGGGCAAAGTTTTTACCTTTCACATTGAAAACATCATTGGTACCATCTCCATTTGGGGTAAAAGCCGTAGGCACAAAAAGTCTTGGTTCGCATAGCTCCTGAACTTCCACCGAATCAGATACAATACAGGTTTCATTACTTGCAGTAACGTAATACATTCCTTCCTGAACTACCGTAATACTTCTGGCAAACACCGGGTTTGGTAAATCAGGAGAGGTCCAGACAACAGTAGTGTAAGAGGCAGGCACTTCCAGGGTAACCACCTCATCATTCTGGAAGCAGGCATCAGAAACATCAGGGACCAAATCTGGTTCAGGATTAAATTCTACTGTAATATCTCTGGTGATGGTACATTCCCTTGCCGTGCCATCAAATCCGGCAACAGTTGCAGTAACGGTGTAAACACCTGATTCTTCTACAATTATAGTAGGAGAAGTTTCTCCCCCTGGTAACCAGGTATAGGTAGCTGGTAAACCACCAGGAATAGTTGCATCTAGCACAAATTGATCTACATCACAAACTATGGTATCGTTATTTGGCAGCGATTCAGGAAAAGAGACTACACTGATATTTACGAAACTCTCAGCAGTACAACCCAGGGAATCTGTGTAAGTGACTGTGTATAATGTAGAAACAGAAGGCATTACCTTAACCTCTGGGCCAACTCCACCATTGTTATCCCACACATAAACACCATCAGGAAGAGGGTTTATAACGGATAAAGTAACTTCCTCACCTTCACAAATATATTCATCTTCCGAAGTTTCAATAACCGGAGGGTCTTTTACAAAAACAGGTTGAGTTATTGAACCACTACAACCAGCAAGCGTAATCACATTAAGCGTTACATCAAAGGACTGACCAGTTACTGGAAAAGTATAAGAAGGATTGTTTCCTTCAGCATCGATTAAGCCATCACTGTCAAAATCCCATAAATAACTAATAATAGCACTTCCTGGTGAAGAGGATTGATCTAAAAATGAAACCGGTTGTCCACCACAAACCGAATCTGGACTCACAAACCTGGCTATTGGAGGTTCAGAAACTACAACCGTTTGAACCACAGAGTCTTCACAAAGACCATCGCTGTAAACCTTAAGCATTACATTGTAAACATTTGGAACTTGATAAGCAAAACTCACATCTCTGGTATCATCAAAAACAAAATCAGGTACTTCGTTACTCGTAAAATACCATTCTGATCTTACAATATTACCAGAGGCAATTGTTGAGTTATTTTCAAAATTTATGGATTCCCCAAGACAAGCATTTTCATATTCGTAGGCGGCTTCAGGACTTGAAGTAACGATGATTGGACCAAATACTTCTGTTGCCGAACAACCATCCCCAGTTACTATTGTTAAAGCAGATTCGAAGGGTCCACCTATTGTAGGGTAATTATAAGTTACTGAATTGGTGGTGGTTGTAGTGTCCACCGTTCCATCATTATCAAAATCCCATTGCCATTCGGTAATCAAAGGATCAACATTTCCAATAAGCATGGTAGCCTGATCAGTACAAGCTGGCATTACCTGCAATAATGGTTCTGGTAATGGGGAAATGGTAATTGTTTTAGTTATAGTTACCTCACAAGGCGTTCCATCTGGTAGAAAAGTTTCTACTGTAAGCTGTACATTATAATCATCTGGAATATCAAAAACATTTGTTACAACTGAATCAGCCTCGGTTCCTCCAGCTGTATTCCCATCTCCAAAAACCCAAGAAAAAGTAGTACCCGGATTGGCAGGATCATAGGCTGAACTATCACTAAAAACGACTTCTTGTCCGGCACAGGCATTTTCGAAGGTAAACTCAGCCATTGGGATGTAAATATTTTTTCGAATGGTATCTGCACAACCATCCTGGTTTTTAACGATTAGTCCAACAGGGAAAATCCCTCCTGAGCCAAACTCATCAATACCAGTTGGTCCTGGGTTATTAATACTTTCTGCGTAAATACTATCATTATCAAAATCCCACAACAAACTATCTACCGGACTTCCCCCAGGATAATTTGAAATATCTGCAAAATTAACTAAAAATGAAGGCGGGGCTGCTGAGGAATTACATGCAGGAGTATAAGTAAAATCTGCTTCCGGACTTGGGATAAAATTTACAGTTATGGTTACAGTCTGATCGCATTTGACATCATCATTTAAATTCGAACCATGCGTTAAATCGTCTACATAAACCCTTACACTATAAGTTCTTGTTTCGGGTAAATTGTTAGCAGGAGTAACCTGAATGGAAGAACCATCTGAAATAATTCCTGCTCCCGGGTCTGAAAGATCTCTCCACTCATAATTCATTGTACCCAATTGCAAAATATGAGTAGAATCAAAAACATCAACTGTTAGAGGTCCTTGAGAGGTACACCAGTTGATAGTGGAATCCTGAATAAATGGGCAGGGTAAGACTAAAATTTGTTTTTCATCTGCTGTAAACTGACAACTCCCATCATCGATTTGCATGGCCAGTGTATAAGAACCAGGTATTGTATAAGTATTTACCGTATCTATTCCTGTGGTAAGTGTTCCCTCTCCAAAATCCCAAATGTAAGTAAAGCCATCTACAGGGTCATCAACCTGGGTTTCTACCAGCAAATCTGGGTAACCAATGGTATCCGTTGCTGTGAATGTTCCTTCTGGTCCATCTACAACTATTGGATTTGGTTGAAGAGTATAGGTGGAATCACATCCAGTTGCATCAATTACAGTAAGGGATGGGTAATACTCTCCAGGGTTTCTATAGGTATATGTAATCATATCCTGAGGACCACCAGCAGCACTATCTGCCAAAACAACACCATCACCAAAATCCCATATATAGGCATAAATACTATTTGCCCTGCCAGGACCAGCATTTGGTCCTACCAATGCTGGAAGTGTTTTTTCAAAGGTCACCTCCAAGGGAGGACAAGCTCCATTTAAAGGAGAAGCTGTAAATTCCGGATTAATTTCGTCCTTATATACTGTAAATGTCTTTACTACCGTGTCTAGACAACTATTGAGGTCAAAAATTAAAGCTGTTACTTCATAGGTTATACCATCCAAAGAGCCTTCAAAAAACAAAGTAGGTTCCAAACCTTGGGCTGAAGTACCATTATCAAAATCCCATTGGGCATTTAATGGTCTCAACCCAACAGACAAGGAATCTAAATGAAGAAAGGAAACCATTTCCCCTCCACAAGCAGGTTCCTGTACAATGTCGAACTCTCCTTCTGGTTTAGTAGGTCTTACTTTAACCGAATCGATCGCTGAACAGCCCTGATCATCGGTTACGGTTAGTTTTACCCAGTAAAAGCGATCTTGTGGAGCATTAATATCGGTATAGGTATAAGAAGGATTTTGGTCTGTGGAAGTTCCTCCATCTCCAAAATCCCATTCCCAACTGGCGATGGGATTGATAGAAGTGGTTAAATCCCTGAAACTTACTTCATTGTCCTTACAGGTTCCTGCATCACAAACTTCAAAATTTATTTGTGGCCCGGTAATTTGCACAAAATCCGAATAGGTGGTATCGAATGTACAACCTAAATCAGTGGTAATGGATAGCGAAACAGAATAGTATCCAGGTTCGGTATAAACAATTTGAGGACTTGCTTCATTGCTGATTTCCCCATTTCCAAAATCCCAACGGTAATTGGTGATGGTAGAACCTGGCACTTCCAATTCCCCTGTATCATTAAATCGGACTGCAGTGGGAAAACAGTTATTACCCTTTATAGCCGTAAGGGCATCGAAATTAGGTATGCCAAAATTGGGTTGAGTACCGCCAATTGTAAATTCATCTGTACAAAGAGATGAAGCATTTACGGCTTCAATTCTTGCCTCCCATGTAGCTCCGGCCGGAACAAATATGGGAACTTGTTTTGGTGATCCTGAAACTGGAATATTACTTCCTCCAACAGTTACAGTCCAGTTGACTACAGATGCCCCAACAGAACGATCTACCAAATAAATGGTATCCAAAGCACATTCATCGGTATGGAATTCCAGCGCTGCTTTTGGGGCAAGTATTTCTATATCCTTATAAACAGTATCCAGACATCCATTGCTATTCACATATAGGGCAACTGTAATAATTCCCGGATCCTGGTTATCATAAATATAAGTCCCTTCAAAATCAGTACTGAAAACGGAATCCACACCCAGAAAATCCCAACCAAAAGTAACTCCAGTAGTATCCCCCTGGTAATCGTTTGTAAAAGTAACTTCTGTCTGATTACAAATTTGTGTAGCACTTGGAGTGAAATCTACACTAACTGGTGCTATTCCCACCTGTAAAAATTCAGTTTTTTCAAGGGTTTGAGTCCCACAGGAATTGGTGATGGTTAATGAGACATCATAATCACCAGACATGGTTAGAGGGAAGGAAAATTCCGAAAACTCAGGCCCACTGGCAGATTCTACAAGTACATTGGTAGCACTATTTCTGATTTCCCATTCATAATTAAAGGCAATCACAGCAGAGGAAGTATTGTCAAATAAAGTAACAAAAAAATCTCCTGCACAACCACTTGCTGAGCTTGCCCCAAAATCAACCACGGTAGATTGCACCTGAACAAGGTTTTCATATTCAACCGTGGATTCACACCCATTTGCACTAATAGCGGTTAGACTTACAGTATAGGAAGTATTATCAGGACCCGAATAATCGTGATCTATCTGGTTAAAATCAGCATCTCCTCTATTGATAGTAAGCAAAGGGCTACCATCACCCAAATCCCAAATTACCGTCTCTGTCTCAGCCGAACTCAAATTAAGAAATTGCACATTTGCGTTAGCGGGGTCACAGAATGTTGATGCATTATTTACAGAAAAATCTGCAATAGCATTTGGATAAACCTCTATAAAATCATTTTCGGTTATAGTGCCATCACAACCATTTGGATCATCGGACACTGTTAATGTGACATCATATAAACCTACATTTTCATAAAGATGCTCAGGAGAATAAATATCGGGGTCAGAAGCAAGTCCTGTTAATGTAGTACCATCTCCAAAATTCCAGGTCAAAGTCTGGTCGCCTTGGGTAAAATCAGGGGTAAATGTAGCAGTAAACGGGGAACATCCTGCAGCATTATTGACAATAAATCCGGGAACAAAATCTACAATTTCCACCAGAGCAGGTTTGGTATCCACAATGGTACAACCAGCCTCATTGGTGATCTGCATGGTTACATCATAACTTCCTAATGCATCATATGTATGGGTTACGGGAATGGCAGATGGATCTTGTGTATCATCCAGTGTTGTACTCAAGGTATTGCCATCCCCAAAATCCCAAATTATAGTGTAATTTCCCGGATCAAGAATATATTGAAAGTTAACTTCAAAAGGAGCAGTACAGGAAACTTGTCTAGTGTCTGGTAAAAAGCCTGCGTTGAAACCTTCTCCTAGGGTGATGACTTCATCATAAAACCCAAGGTTTTCGCAACCACTGTCATCGGTCACTCTTAGTGATATTCGGTATCTTCCGGGATCAGTAAAAGTAAAGTTAAAAACCTCATCAAAAGATGCACTTCTTGTACCTGTTTCTATATTTTCAATAGTCCATAAATAATCTACGATTGATGTTCCTGCAGAACCATGAGTACTGTTTCGCCCATTAAGAGACACAAATTGAGGCACACAATTTCCAACTAAAGTGAAGGGGTCGATAACAGCTGAGGGAGAAGAACTTACTGTAACTGTTTGAGTGGTAGAAACACCACCACATGAAGTGGTCAAGGTTACAGAAAAAACACCTTCATTAAATATTCTTTGAATAGGAGTAGTTGTAGCATTTGTAACGTTTCTGGTTAATGGAGTTGAACCATCACCAAAATCCCATGTCTCAGTTGTAAATGCACATCCTGTGGTATTTTCAAACTCAACTCTTAACCCACCACAATCTGAAGCCGGGTTTGGGTCCATAGTGAATGTAGATTGCCCAAAAACTATAGCTGGTAAGGTAAAGGCAATAAACGCAGTAAAAATTGTAAATAGTTTCAATCTATATTTTTTTTCCATTTAAAAACAGGAATATTATTTGCACATGTTCAGATGTAAGGAACGACTCAAAAAATGAACCGTTTTCATACTTAAAGAGTTTAATTTCCATCAAAAGCTAAAAACAAAAATTCGTTATTATTTAGTTCTTCACCAACTTTTTTTAAGAAATTGCACTCTATTGTTTATAATAGCATTCGCTTAAAAATAATTAATTATAATGTAAATGAACCTGTACTACAAATTTACTATATTATACATTTTAACATTTATTTTTTACAACCAGGCTATAGCTCAAAACATTGTAACCTATTTGGGAAATAACAGGGTTGAACAATTAAATGCTGTTATTCAACTTCCCGATGGTACATACATAGCCAGCGGAAGTGCAGAAGACCTATCCTGGGTAGTTGGCAGTCCCGGCCTCAATCAGTTAGACCCCTTAACCATAAATAATGTTGGAGCTGGTGGAAATTCCAAAATCGGGATGATTATTCACCTGAGTGAAGATTTGCAGGAATTATTAAATGTAGTTTATTTCCCACAAGGAGCAGTACAGGACATTAAGCACATTAAAAGTAATTCACCATCGGGTAACAGTGGTGATTTTTTTATTTCCGGCACTACGGCAAGCGGATATTTTCTGGCCAAATTGAATAACAACTTTGTCAATGGCATTCCCACAGCCATTGACTGGGCTTATAATGTAGAAGCTTCAGGAGCACACCAATCCCGCCAGCCCTGGGATGTGGGGGGAGACGGAAAAATTGTTTTTGCCATGGGAGCCCCCAATGCTAAAGGTTTTTCGGCAGTTTATAGGCTTAGGGCAGACGGTTCAGGATTGGATATAGTTCCCGACTGGCGCTACCATGTTGGCAATCATATCACCACAGGAGCCACCGTTTCGGATACCTGGACTCCAGCTTTTTCCAATCCGGAAATTGTTCCTATTTACAGTGGAGTTTTATTGACTAGCGATACCAGGTGTGCCTTAAGGTCATGGAACCAAACTGATTTTGAAACATTTACCCCAGATGGAAATGGAGGTACGAAAAGAGGCGCCTGGCCATTAGATATGTTTTACGCTTCCTCCTGTAATACCAATGTCCCCCAAAGCACTATGGCGCAGGGGGGCTATACTAATTATTCACTGGGAGAAAATTTTTCGCATCAAGTTGGAGCAATCGCTGTGGATAAAAGATCATATCATATATATATAGGTGCTACTGTGGATGCAGTCAACAGAGTGGGAGTTCCCACTTTCGAATCTTTTGTTATTGCCTACACAGAAAATGGTTCGAAAAAATGGTGGAGCAGGTTGCATACAGAAGATATTTTTCAGGCTTCACCGGCTGTTCAGCTGGATGCCCTGGCTATTGATTATGCTCAGGGAAATTCTATATTGGTTTTAGCCAGACAAAAAGGTAATACAAATGCCAACCTTTGGAGTGGAACTGGTACTTTTCATTCCAATTATACCGGAGGGGATGGAAGGGAAATTGGCTGGCTGGGAAGATTGGGATTAGGCTCAGGTGATTTTATGAACAGTACTTTTTTCAGTGGGTTTGCCAACGATCAGGGAATTCCTTCCAGCAGTGAACCAATTCTGGATGGCTGGCCTGATCATAATGGTGGAAATGCCAATTTAACCAACACCATTGGAAAGATTACGCTTCAAACGGACGGTTTTGGAAATATTTATGTCATAGCAACTTCAAGTGGTTTTTTAACAACAGCCAATGCCTATCAAAAACACATGAATCCCAACGGAGCAGGAGCATACAGGGCTGTTACCGCAGAAAACATCAGGGTATTCACTCCGGATATGCAAACCCTGATTTACAGTTCCGCACTTACAGGTAGTAGTCCGGGATCAGGCAGTGGAGGTGGGAATACGGTGTTGAATGGAGCCTTTCCCATTCATAATGGTGTAGTGGTAGTCGGATATCAACCAGGCAGTGGTTCAGGTGGTGCTTTGGGTACAAATATTCCTGTGGCTAATGTCCCACCATGGGGTACATCCACTCCTGAAAATGAGAGTGCAATCTTTGGTAAATTACAGTTTTCTCAAGTGGAAGCTTTATTCCTGGCAGATCCCGCCAGTGGTAATTGTGTTGGGGAAACTACTGTATTTACTGATAGTAGTTATAGCATTCCTGATGATATCATTTCCTGGCAATGGAATTTTGGAGTTGGAGCCACTCCTGCAACAGCCTCTACAAAAGGTCCTCATAGTGTAACCTGGTCTACTCCTGGAGAAAAAACCATCTCCCTTACGGTAACCAATCAAAGTAATTTGACGGATAATACCACAATTTCTTACACGGTTTCAGATGCACCAACCGCCAACATTACCACCGACCCCGCAAATGGCGCCATTGACCCTGCTCCGATTTCTGTGGAGTTGTCTTCCGGTGGACCAGCAGATCCTGATGCTACTTACTTGTGGGAAATACAGGATTTGGTTAAAGGAAATACTTTTTATACCACTGATATTGCCAATCATGAATTTTTAATGGCGGGTGATTATGCTGTAAAATTAACCGTAAGCAAGGATGGCTGTACTGTGGAAGATTCAACAATATTAAATGTGACTGGTGGACCTGGCCCAATTGATCCGGAATTTACAGTTTCTCCAGATCCGCCTTGTGTCAATTCTCCTGTCATTTTTGAACAAGTGCTTGATTCCAATGCGGTGAGTTGGAAATGGTCATTTGGAGAAGGAGCCACACCGGCCTTTTCTGAATCAAAAGGACCACATTCCGTTACTTATACTACTCCTGGTCCTAAAACTGCCATTCTTGTAGTGGGAAATGGAGTAGTTGAAAGAAGCCATGTATTGAATTTTGAGGTAACTCCACTGCCTATTTCCGATTTTAATATCACCATTGGAGCAGGTGGTGTAGTTGATTTCCAAACCACAGGCCCTGCTGGTGTGGACTATGAATGGAACTTTGGAAATCCTCTGGATACTACGGGAAATACTTCTACTGTTCAAAACCCTTCATATACTTATGCCTATGATGGCAGCTATATAGTTTCCCTTGAGGCTACAAATCCAAATGGTTGTACTTCAACTTTTATAGATTCCCTCAACATTATGGGTTTGGGAACAGATACCATTTTTGCTGATTTTACCATTATTCCCTCAACCCAGACTTGCGTGTTCAATACCGTGACAATAACAGACATGTCCAGAGGGTATGATGATAATAAAAACTTACAGGGTTGGACCTGGTATTTTGAAGAAGATGCCGTAATTGATGGTGATACATTAGAACAAGGATTTGTGGAAGTTCCCGGACCGGTAAATGTTTATTGGACCACACCCGGAACCAAAAGAATTACCCTGGTCACCAGCGGGCAGGATGATGCTTCCACAAAAGTAGCTTCACAAACTTTTGAAGTTTTCCCCTACCCCAATGCATATTTCAACTATTCCACAGCAGATTGTGATGACTTAACCGTTTCATTTTCAGCCCAAAGCGGTACTGGAAACTATTACAGTTGGGACTTTGGAGATGACGCTACAGCTTCACCTACAATAGGCTCTGCTGTAAGTCATACCTATCCTTCTGATGGGCAATATACGGTTACCTTAACAGTTGTTAATAACGGTTGTACATCAGTGGTATCCAGGCAGATCAATATAGGTGATTGTTCAGTCCCTCAGGATATTACTGCGGGGATAATTGCCAGACCAGCCAGACTGGATTGTGCCGACCAGAGGTATATTTTTGAAAGTGCTTCTACCGGAACTTACACAGACTGGCAGTGGAATTTTGGAGCGGGATCGAATCCTGCCAGTGCCAGTGGGCCAGGCCCGCATGAAGTTACAATTGCTGGAGGAAGCAGACCTGTAACAGTCAGTTTAACTGTTACAGACCAGGATGGGAACACTAAAACAGTAACAGCAGAAATTCCTTAATAAATGATAAGATAAATAATTCGTGATCACCTAAATTAGTTTAAAAATCAAAAAAACATACATGCGTGACAAAACTGAAATTTTTGACTTAGCATGCAAGTTGCAAAGAGAAAATACACAAAATATTCACTACTAAATTTCAACCAAATAGTTCTTTGCAAAGTCATTTAAAAGGATATTAAAATAATTAATGATCACAGATATCAAATTTCTTGGCCAAGAATTTAAAAAAAGAGGTATGAGAGAGGTCCGAACCAGCTATGAAGGAAATATACTGATAAAAGCAAAAAAACTTTTTGGCTGCTTTATATTGGCTTTTTCATTTTTGAGTTTCGATTCAAAAGCACAAGATCCTCAATTCACTCAATTTTATGCAGCTCCATTATACCTGAATCCAGCTTTTACAGGATCAGCTGGAAATTCAAGGGCTGTAGCCAATTACAGAAACCAGTGGCCAGGGCTGGAAGCTAATTTTGTGACCTATGCTGCTTCATTTGATACATTCTTTCCAAAATATAAAAGTGGATTTGGTTTATTACTTAAAAGAGATGAACAGGGAGGTGGGGCAACTGCCCCCCTGGTTTCTACAGACGCCAACCTCTCATATTCTTACCTGATACCAATAAACAAACAAGTTGCAGTACAGGCGGGATTACAAGTAGGATATGGATTCAGGGATTTAAATTTTAACAGCTTAATTTTTGGGGACCAACTCGATGACAGAGGCCCCACTGGTAATCCAACAGCCGAAAATTTTGGTAATGATAAAATAGGTTACCTTGACGTATCAACAGGTGCTTTACTATTCACTAACCAAATGTGGTTAGGATTTTCAGCGCAACATTTGAATACTCCAAATATGTCTTTTTTGGGAGATAAAGATCCTTTGCCTATGAAATTCTCTTTACATGCCGGATATAAATTACCATTTGGAGGATTTTTAAGAGGAAATCCAGTGGCTAAAGATCAAAGTATTACCCCTACCATTATGTATATCAGCCAGGGAAAATCTGACCAGTTGAGTATGGGAGCATATGTGAATTATGATCCGCTTGTAGTGGGTTTTTGGTATAGAGGAATTCCAGTAAAAAGGTTTGAGGATACAGGTATCAACCAGGATGCTGTGGCTTTTCTGGTAGGTTTCAAACTGGATAATTTTAATATTGGTTATAGTTACGACTATACTGTATCTAAGCTAAATAACCTAAACTCATTAGGTTCACATGAAATTTCCATTACCTATCATTTTAAACAAAAGACCAGAGGTCGAAGTAAAGGATTTGGGTATCCAAGAGTAATTTGTCCAAACCCATGGAAAAAATATGAAAAACTTAATTATCAACATGTCAATCACTGATAATTGTTGAAAGAAAAAAAACGAGAGAATTTCAAAATTGAAATTCTCCCGTTTTTTTTATCTAAGAGCATGTTTAATTTTTAATTGTTTCGCTGAAAACCTAAATTTTAAACACGCCCTAAAAATATAATTTCAATGACAACATTCTATTACCTGATCATTCTCTGCCTTTGGACTTAAATAAGGAATGCCGAAATTCAACCCTCTAACTATAAATAATATCCCAATACAAGCCACAATTACAGGAAATGATTTCCTTACCAAGGTTCTTATTTTTATACTAATTAAATTACCCAATAAAGTAACTCCAAACATTATTGGAAGAGTCCCCAGTCCAAATAAGGCCATAAAAATGGCTCCATTCACCGGATTACCAGTTCCAACCGCACCAGCAATACCTATATATACCAAACCACAGGGTAACAGCCCGTTTAGTAACCCGATAGTTAAAAGAGACTTATAAGATCGTTGTAATAAAAACTTCCGCATTCCTCCCTTCAATTGGCTTATTCCTCTTGAAATAAAAGAATTAGGGTTAAACTTGTTTAATACTCCAAAAGGAATAATTACAGATAATAAAATGAGTATGCCTAAGGCTATGGAAAGATTTTGTTGGGTACCAAAAAGGGTAAATCCTTTTCCAATGGTACCGAAAATTCCTCCCATTAAAGCATAAGTTAAAATCCTACCAGCATTGTAGGTTAATCCTCCTAAAAACCTGGAAGAACCGGATTTAGGCTGGATGGGCAGAGCAAGTGCAATGGGTCCACACATTCCAACGCAGTGAAAGCTTCCCAATGCACCAATAGTTAATGCTGTCCAGAACTCAATCATATCACACTTTTTTTTAATTCAAATAGACTTTTTCCTCAAAATAATAAGCCTTTACTCCAGTGGAAAAATCAATTTTCACCTTATACATGCCTTTGACCATATTCGAAACTGAAATAACCTGTTTACCCGAGCTATCCAGGGCAATACTATAGTTTTTATCATAATTTGAATTTGAAGGCCGGAATAGGGTAATTGTACCGGAAAGATCCTGCCGTATTAATTCAGGAGGAAACTTCAAAGCCAGAGACCCTTTTTCTGTATTGATTTCAATATGCTCAGAAAGTGAAGAAGTGTTTTTTATTCTTTGAATCCTTTCTTCATAAACCAATTCCTCGGCATAATAATTTTCCGACACCAGGTGAATATTTTCACGTGTGCTGCTAAAAATTGCCCAAAGAATAGAAATCACAAAAAATATAAAAAACACTGTGATTCCATGTCCCCAATTAAATTTTTTCATAAGCTTAAGTTCTAATCTGTAAAAACTCCTAACTAATTATTTCCAATGACAACAGGGCCTAAAAAATTTGTACTCACGGTTTCAATTAATTCACCATTCGAATAGACCCCAATTTCTACTTGTGTCTTGGTTTTTGTAATGTCATCCTTGTTGAATATAAGGAAAAGGGCCTGTTCTGCCTTGCCCTGTTTTTCAAGGGTTATATTATTCCCAATCAGCTTTATTTCTCCTTTACTTTCAATTAACTTTAACTCCACCGGGATATCCCGATTCGTCTTGTTAATCATTTTGATATTGTAAAGATTACTTATTTTATTATCTTCCTGTTCCTGGTACAACATTCCTGGTGTCCTTAAAATAGAGGTTTCTACATCACTTCTACTCAATAGCAGCGTAACTAAAACCCCAACCAGAATCACCAATACCCCTGTATATCCTTTAATTCTGGCAGTAAGTCTGAATGGTTTATTATTGGCAATACCCTCTTCAGATGCATATTTTATCAACCCTGTAGGTTTATTAATTCTGAGCATGATATCATCACAGGCATCAATGCAGGCCGTACAGTTAACACATTCCAATTGAGTTCCATTTCGAATATCAATCCCGGTTGGACAAACGTGAACACATTGTTTACAATCAATACAGTCCCCCTTTCCTTCTGCCTCCCGGTCTTCTTGTTTTCTCCATTTACTTCTTTTTTCCCCTCTTACATAATCATAAGCCACCACAATTGATGATTTATCTAATAAAACTCCCTGAAGTCTTCCGTAAGGACAAATGGTGGTACAAACCTGTTCCCGCAACCTTGAAAACACAAAATAGAAAGCTCCACTAAAAAGTATGATAGAAAAAAGACCAGCAAGGTGCTCACTTGGAGGATCAGTAACAATGGTAATTAACTCTTCGATTCCAATGAAATAAGCCAAAAATGTATTTGCAATCAAAAATGAAATCAAAAAAAAGATTAATTGCTTAGAAGTCTTTTTGATAACCTTTTCATTATTCCAGGGCATTTTATCCAATTTTTGCTGCTTCTTCCAGTCTCCTTCAATCCAGTATTCAATTTTTCGGAATACCATCTCCATGAAAATGGTTTGTGGACAAATCCAACCACAAAATACCCGACCATAAACTACGGTAAACAGCACAACAAAAAGGATTATTGTAATTAACCCAAGTGCAAAAAGGAATGAATCCTGAGGCCAGAAAATTTGGCCAAAAATGACAAATCTTCTGTTAATCACATCCAGGAGTAAAAGGGGCTCCCCTCCAATTTTAATAAAAGGCGTGCCGAATAAAATCCCCAATAACAAAATACTCAACCAGGTTCTGGCATTATAGAATTTCCCTTTTGGCTTTTTGGGATAAAGCCAAATCCGTTTACCATCTTTATCAACAGTGGCAATAGAGTCCCGGAAACTTTCGGATTCGTCTTCATATACGCCTTCAAGTGTTTCCATGATAGGTTTATATTATTGGTTTAAGTATTAGTACTTTTTAATATTGAACAACTTCACCTAAAGAATCAATTATTTGTGGCAAATAAAAAAGTTTGTTATTTCTATCCAGCCAGCTACTTTTATCAGCATAGGTTAGTCGAAAGAATATAATAAAACATCTGGCGGCAATTACCAGATGTTTTATTTTTAACATTAAATACTGGAATTCCCAGTATCTCCTGTAGCAGCATCAGCCGATTCTTCCCCTTCGGGTTGATATAAATCTCCTTGTGGTTCCTTTGCATTTGGAGGGTTAGTGCCCACAATGCTCAGTATGTAACTGGATACTTCCTGAATTTGGGCTGGTGAAAGTTGCGCTTCCCAGGGAATCATCCCCTTTTCTGCCACCCCATATTTCACAGTTTTAAATACGTCTTTTATACCTCCACCATGAATCCAGTAATTATCCGTAAGATTTGGCCCAATCCCCCCTTGTCCTTCGGCTCCATGGCAGGCTATACATTTTTCCTGAAAGATCGTTTTTCCTGAAGATATAGCAGAAGCATCAGTAAGTGTTTCCACATTCGTCTCATCCACTAAATCAGACATTTGAGCTAAATAAGCCTCTACTTCTACCTTAGCTTCCGCCATTTCATTTTCGTAAGCTTCCTCTTGTAATGTCCCTCCAAAGAAATGATAGTATCCAACATACAAAAAGGAGAAAACAATAGTAACATAAAACATCCCAACCCACCATGGTGGAAGATTATTATCTAATTCGCGAATGCCGTCATATTCATGATCAGTCAATACATCATCCTCCTTTTCAATAGGAACAGCTCCTGTAAGTTTTTCCGATAAAATTTCGAAAATACTTTTCTCTTCAACAGGTTCTCCTTCAGGTGTTTCTTCCTGAAATAGGATTGTATTTACCCTGAGAACTACAAAGATCAAAACCAGCCCAATACTAATTAATAAAATCTCTAGGCAAAGAATTAACCATAAGAAAAAATCACTGGAAGCCGTCTCGCTTAAAGTACTTTGGGCAAATGCTCCTCCTGAAGAAATTAATAAAAGCCCCAATATTAAGCCTGTTTTTTTTGAAGTAGTGGTTAATTTTTTTCGATTAAAGTCTTTCATTTTTTTAATATTTTAAGCGATTATTCTTTTTCAGGCAATCCATCATTTAAAGGAATATTTCCCATATCCTCCACATCTTTTTTGGTAAGCCCAAAAACATAAATACTCACCACCACGAAAAAAATAAAGAATATTAATAATGAAATCATAGGATAAATTTCTATCCCAAGAATTGATTCCATATGATGTTTTACAAATTTTAGCATGTTCAAACAAGTTCAGGTTTTTGAATATTTTTAATTTGTCCCCTTAATATCTGTTCCCATTCTTTGCAAATAAGCGATCAGGGCAACTATTTCCAGTTCAGGACTGGTAACCGTATTACTTTCCTCCTTCAATTTATCCACTACTTCCAGTGCCTGTAGTTTCAGGTCATTAATTGCCTGGTCTTCATAACCTTCAGGATAAGGAACTCCCAGGGTTCGCATAGCACTAATTTTAGCCGGTGTAGATTCATAATCAATTACCCTTTCATATAGCCATGGATATGGTGGCATAATTGAACCTGCGGAGGTAGAGGTAGGATCCAGCATGTGGTTATAATGCCAGGAATTTTGATACTTCCCTCCTATTCTGTGCAAATCCGGACCTGTTCTTTTCGATCCCCACTGGAATGGGTGATCATAAACAAATTCTCCTGCTTTGGAATATTCTCCATAACGTTCTGTTTCTGATCTGAATGGCCGGATCATTTGAGAGTGGCAATTGTAACAACCTTCTTTTATATAAATATCCCTTCCCTGAAGTTCCAATGGTGTGTATGGCCTCACACTTGCAATGGTAGGAATGTTGGAATCCACTACAAATGTTGGAACAAACTCGATGATTGTACCAATAATGATGGCGATAAAACTCCATACCAACATTTGAACAGGTTTTCTTTCAATCCATCTGTGCCAGTGCTCTCCTTTGGGTTTTTGAAAGTCATTACTTAATGCTGGTGCTGAAGCTGATTCTTCCGGTATGAAGGTACCCTGATTGGCTGTTTTGATAAGGTTATAAACCATAACAAATACTCCAATTAAGTACAATACTCCTCCAAAAGCTCTTAAGGCATATAATGGTTCCAACTGGGTTACCGTTTCCAAAAATCCGTAAGTTAATCTTCCGTCTGGAGTAAATTCTTTCCACATTGAACTTTGGGTAAAACCTGCCCACCACATGGGGATGGCATAGAAAATAATTCCAAGTGTTCCAATCCAGAAGTGGAAATTTGCAAGCTTCATTGAAAACAATTTATTTCCATAAAGCTTGGGAATGAGGTAATACATCATGCCAAATGCCATAAATCCATTCCAACCTAATCCTCCAACGTGAACGTGAGCAATTGTCCAGTCGGTAAAGTGAGTAATTGCATTAAAGTTTTTCAGGGAAAGCATTGGCCCTTCAAATGTTGCCATACCATAACAGGTAAGGGCAACCACCATAAATTTAAGTACTGCATCTTCCCTTACTTTATCCCAAACCCCTCTTAAGGTTAATAAACCATTGAGCATACCACCCCATGAAGGAGCTATTAACATCACTGAGAAAACGGTTCCTAAGGATTGAGCCCAATCCGGAAGGGAATTATATAAAAGGTGGTGGGGACCCGCCCATATATACAAAAAGATTAGTGCCCAAAAGTGGATGATTGAAAGCCTGTAAGAATAAACAGGCCTGTTGGCGGCTTTAGGTACAAAATAATACATCAGACCCAATACTGGTGTGGTCAGGAAAAACGCAACAGCATTATGTCCGTACCACCATTGAACCAAAGCATCCTGGACACCGGCATATACCGAGTAACTTTTAAAAAGACTAACTGGTAACTCAAAAGAATTCACGATATGCAAAACTGCAACCGTAACAAATGTGGCAATATAAAACCAAATGGCTACATATAAATGTCTTTCCCGCCTTTTAATTATTGTACCAATCATGTTGATACCAAATACTACCCAAATTAAGGCAATGGCAATATCGATGGGCCATTCTAATTCTGCATATTCCTTACCGGTTGTAAAACCTAAAGGTAAAGTTATAGCCGCAGCAAGAATGATTGACTGCCAACCCCAGAAATGGATTGAACTTAAAAGGTCGGAGAACATTCTTGTTTTACATAACCTCTGGAGAGAATAATAAATCCCTGCATAGATACTATTTCCCACAAAGGCAAAAATAATAGCATTCGTATGCAGCGGCCTGATCCTGCCGAAGGTGGTATATTCCAAACCAAAATTTAAACTTGGAAATACAAGCTGAAAGGCGGCAGTGAGCCCTACCAGCATACCGATGATACCAAAAATTGTTGTTGCAATAATAAATTTCCTAACGGTGGCATTGTCATAGGAAAACTGTTCGAATTCAACGTCTAGTTTACTCAGTTCCGGATTTTTCATGTTTTTCTTCTTCAAATAAGATTCTTATAGCCGGAGTGTAATCATCATCAAACTGCCCTGTTTTTGTCGCCCACAAAAATGCCATCAGAAAACCAATGGCAACAACTAAGCTAACAGCAATTAGAATAAAAAGCACACTCATAAAAAGTAAAATGAAGGTCAATAAAATATTAGGTACAAATCAACTCCAAGCTGGTATTTTTCCTAATGAGGATTATCAATCCAATTTATGACTTTTATCATATAAAATGGATTGAGGTTGGGAAATTCCATTTTATTTAGAACAATTCTAAGGTGGTGCAGAAATACCATTCAATTTAATATGGTTTTTATCTGGAATTCTTTGAATTTTCTCCTTAGAATTCCCAAAAACCTTTTATGTAAGATAAGCCACTATTTTAAATGCGGTTGACTAAAAACTGGTAACTTCTTTGAATCTATGAAGGCACTAAACAACAAACAAATTCAACCGAATGAAAACAATTTTTACCTTAACACTAATATTATTGAGTTTAAGCCTGTTTGGGCAAAAAACAGTCACCCAAACCCCTGAGGATATCTTTGGTCACCTTATTGGAACAGACATTAAAGACCATCCAAATTTCAAAAAAGAATTTAGCTATGGAAATGTAGAGCTGGGAATGGTAGATATTGGAGAGGCTGAAGAACTGTTTGGAGTGAAACTGGAATCCCAGGTAGGATATGCTTTTTATAAAGGAAAGCTATGTTCTATAAGCTTTGAATATAAAAATGCAGATGCTTTTCCAACTTTAGAAGAGACTTTCGGAAAACCCAGGTATGCACATACCGAAAATGAGGCCCTTGGTGAAATGTATTCCTTTGTGTGGGAAGGAAAAGAAATTGCGGTAAGTTATCCAGTTTTTAAGTATGGTTCGGAAGGTAGTCAGTTCATTACTGTTGAAGATATTTCCTTTGCAAAAAGATAAAAGTTTTCCTTAAATATCCTATCCTTACTTTAGAGCCCGAAATTAATTTTTCGGGCTTTTTTTATGCCTTCTTTTAAAATCTATCTATTTCTAATATCGGATATTGTGAAGAAGCAACAGTGTAGTTTAATAGCGAATGATTAACTTTACAATAACCCTTTTTGAACATTTATAAATTAATGATGGGTCAAATTTTTTCATCAAATCTAATTGAAGTATAAAAATCCATGCAACCAGTCCTAAATAGTAAACAACCAAATGTAGGAACTACCATTTTCACCGTAATGTCAAAAATGGCTCATGATTACAATGCCATTAATCTTTCCCAGGGCTATCCCAACTTTGATTGTGATGAAAAACTAAAAGAACTAGTATGCCACTACACCAAAAGCGGTTATAACCAGTATCCTCCGATGGCCGGGGTGATGGCTTTTAGGGACTCCCTTGCGGAAAAAGTAAGTCGGCATTATCAGATAGATTATCATCCCGAAACTGAAGTAACAATTACCTCCGGAGCCACAGAAGCTATTTATGCTGCAATTACTGCGGTGGTTTGTCCCGGAGATGAAGTGATTATTTTTGAGCCAGCCTATGATTGTTATGCCCCAACGGTGGAACTTAATGGAGGAAAGCCTGTATTTATTACCCTTGAACCGCCCGCTTACCAAATTGACTGGGAAAAGGTGAAAAATACCATCACTTCCAAAACCAAATTGATTATCATCAATACACCTCATAATCCTACGGGAACAGTTTTGAGTCCTGAAGATCTGGAAAGCCTGGCTCGAATTGTAAAAGATAAAGACATCTTTTTATTAAGTGATGAAGTCTATGAACATATCATTTTTGATGGAAAGAAACATCAATCATTGATGCTCCATCCTACTTTAAAAGAACGAGCTTTTGTAACAGGTTCTTTTGGAAAAACTTTCCATGTAACCGGCTGGAAAATTGGTTATTGCCTTGCTCCTAAAGAACTGACAGAAGAATTCAGGAAAGTCCACCAATGGTTGACATTTACCACCATTACTCCCGTACAATATGCTTTGGCAGATTATTTAAAAGATCCGGAAAACTATATTCACATTCCCGACTTTTATCAGAGAAAAAGAGACATTTTCAATGAAGCCATTAAAGCCTCAAGATTTGAATTTGCACCTTCTTCCGGAAGCTTTTTTCAAAATGTTTATTATGGTAAAATCACTGATGAATTTGATCAAGACCTTGCCAAAAGGTGGACTAAAGAAATTGGAGTGGCTTCCATTCCTGTTTCTGTTTTTTACAGCAAGCAAAATGACTATAAAATTCTAAGATTTTGTTTCGCCAAAGATGAAGAGACCTTAAAAACAGCAGCTGAAAAATTATGCAAAATCTAAATATAGCACTTATTCAAACGGAACTCTATTGGGAAAATATAGAGGCCAACCTCAATCATCTTGAAGAAATACTTTGGGAAAACCAGAAAAAACTACAGAAAAGTGACCTGATTATCCTCCCTGAAATGTTCAATAGTGGTTTTTCTATGAATACAGCCAAATTGGCCGAGCCCATGAATTTTACCACATTTCGATGGTTAAGGCAAATGGCGGCCCAGCAAAAAGCAAGTGTAATGGGAAGTTATATTGTGCAGGAAAATGGAGCTTATTATAACCGACTTGTCTTAATGAGACCTGATGGAAACTTTGAACAATACGATAAAAGACATTTATTCCGAATGGCAAATGAACACCATCATTTTGCAGGAGGAACACAAAAACTAATTTTCGAATTGAATGGTTGGAAAATTTGCCCAATGGTTTGCTATGATCTAAGATTTCCGGTTTGGAGCAGAAACACTAGTGATAACACTTATGATTGCCTGATTTACATCGCCAACTGGCCAGCAAGAAGAGCAAGTGCCTGGAATGGACTTCTTCCTGCAAGGGCAATTGAGAATTTGTGTTACACAGTTGGTGTAAATAGAATTGGAAAAGATGGAAACGAAATCGATTATGCTGGTGATTCCAAAGTTTGTGATTATCTGGGCCATACACTTTTGGACCTAAAATCGAATGAAACCGTGGAAGTGTTTTCTTTAAATAAAGAAAAACTTATCACTTACAGGGAAAAATTTCCCGCTCATTTAGATCAGGATCAATTTTCAATTCAGTAACTCATCCCTCATTGAATAACCAACAAGAAATTATTGAATCCTGGTTTAAGGAAAAAGGCTGGAAGCCATTTTCCTTCCAACAGAAAACCTGGAAAAAATACCTGGAGGGGAATAATGGATTGTTGAATGCCCCTACTGGTAGTGGGAAAACCTATGCCCTCTGGATGGCTTGCCTGCTGGAATATATCCGGGAAAATCCAAATTGGAAGAAGGCTAAAAAAAACGGATTACAAATTCTGTGGATAACTCCATTGCGGGCTTTAACCAAGGATATTCACAGGGCAATGGAAGAAGCCTGTCAGGAAATTGGTATTCCCTGGGAAGTGGGCTTCAGAACTGGAGACACCTCCACAAAAGAAAAGCAAAGGCAAAAAAGAAAAATGCCCGAATGTCTGATTACCACTCCGGAAAGTTTACATATCTTATTAACCCAGAAAAATTATGGTCAAATATTCAAAAACCTGAAAGCAGTAATTGTAGATGAATGGCACGAATTGATTGGGAGTAAACGGGGAATTCAGGTGGAATTGGGTCTTTCCCGATTGAGAACCATTCAACCAAAAATGCAAACCTGGGGTATTTCTGCAACTATTGGAAATCTGGAAGAAGCAGGAAGAGTTTTATGCGGTGACAAATATGAAATAGTTCGTGCTGGTATTAATAAAAGGATATCTGTTGAAGCTATTTTACCGGATGAAGTGGAAAAGTTTCCCTGGGCAGGTCATCTGGGCACTAACCTAATTTCCAAAATAATTCCAATTCTGGAAAAAAGTCAATCCACCTTAATTTTTACCAATACCAGAGCTCAAACTGAGATTTGGTATCAGAAATTAATGGATATCGCTCCTCAATTTGCCGGTTTGGCCGCTATGCATCATGGTTCACTGGATACCAAAATCAGAAACTGGGTAGAGGATAATCTTCATTTGGGTAAATTAAAGGTAGTGGTTTGTACTTCCTCTTTGGACCTTGGTGTCGATTTCAGGCCAGTGGAAACGGTTATCCAGGTTGGAGGCCCCAAAGGAGTTGGGCGTTTTTTGCAAAGGGCCGGAAGAAGTGGACATCGCCCGGATGCTCTGAGTCAGATTTATTTTTTGCCCACCCATTCCCTGGAATTAATGGAATCGGCAGCATTAAGACAGGCTGTAAAGGAAGTCACTGAAGAGGATGTGCTGGATCATATGGAAGCCCGGACACCAATAATAAAGCCACTTGATGTTTTAATTCAATATCTGGTGACCCTTGCCCTATCTGATGGGTTTTATGAAAAGGAAATTTTCAGGGAAATCAAGAAAACTTATGCCTATCAAACAATTACCGAGGATGACTGGAATTGGTGTTTACAATTAATTACCACAGGAGGAAGCAGTTTGCATGCCTATGATGAATATAAAAAAGTAGAAAGAGAAGGTGATTTTTACTTTGTGAATTCTAAAAAAGTGGCCCTCCAACACCGACTTTCAATGGGTACAATTGTAAGCGAACCAATGATTAAAATAAAGTTTAAATCGGGAGGGTATGTGGGGACGGTTGAGGAGTATTTTGTATCAAAACTAAATCCTGGTGATGTATTTTTCTTTGCAGGAAAAAATCTGGAATTTATTAAAATGGATCGCATTACTGCCTTTGTAAAGAGGAGTAATAAAAAAACGGGACAGGTTCCCAGATGGACAGGAGCAAGAATGCCGCTCTCTTCAGAATTGGCCCAATTAATTAGGGAAAAACTGGATACACATTTAGCCCCAAAAGATATTGAGATTAAAAAAATAAGGCCAATACTCGATCTTCAAAACAGGTTATCGCATATTCCCAAAACGGATGAATTTCTAATCGAACAGGTAAAAAGCGAAGAAGGCTATCATGTGTTTTTCTATCCGTTTGAAGGGCGTTTAGTCCATGAAGTCCTTGCGGCAGTAGTTTGTTATCGCATTTCCCAACTCACACCCATTACCTTCTCATTTGCCATGAATGATTACGGTTTCGAAATTTTGGCCGACACTGAAATCCCACTTAAACATGCCCTGGAGTTGGATTTATTTACCATCAATAACCTGGTTTTTGACATTGAACAAAGCCTGAATAAAACAGAAATGGCCAGACGAAGATTTAGGGAAATTTCTGCCATTTCCGGTTTAGTTTTTCAGGGTTATCCCGGAAAAGCCGTTTCGAGCCGGCATCTGCAATCTTCTACTGAATTATTATTTAAAGTCTTTACAGAATACGATCATGAAAATCTGCTTATCCAACAGGCATTTGATGAGGTAATTGATGTACAACTCGAGCAGGATCGTTTGTTAAAAGCATTGGAAAAAATTAAGTATCAAAAACTAATTCTCAAAAAGCCCCACAAAATAACTCCCTTTGGTTTTCCCATTTTAGTGGATCGTAGAAGGGAAAAATTAAGTTCTGAAAATATTGAATCTCAAATCAAAAAAATGCAATTAAAACTGGAACGATCCCTGGAGCTGGATTGAACAATTCACCCTCATTTCAAAAATGGACGGACATCTGTTGGAATCATTCCTGCCTCTCTAGCCGCCTGAAGTCCTGGGTTCCCATCCTCAAAAACCTGACAAAATTCGGGTTCTACTCCCATTTGTTCTGCACATTTCAGGAATGTTTCTGGTGAAGGCTTAGGATGTTTCACATCTTCAGCTGTAACTAAAATCTTAAATACACCTCCCAAACCAATATTTTCGAGTGTAGGCAAAGCAATTTCCCGAATATTTCCGGTTCCACAGGAAATGGGCATTTTATCTTTATACTCATTTAAAATGCCAACTACCGGTAAGATAGGTTGCACATCTTTTTCCAATTCAAGATAATATCCTTCTTTTTCTTCCTCAATCTTAATTGGATCCAAGGTTAGGTTATACCTTTCATTTATAAGGACTGTAATTTGCTTTGTGGGCACTCCACCTAATTCATAAAACCAGTTTTCATCAAACTCAAAGCCGTACTTTTCAGCCACTTTCTGCCATGACAAATAATGAGTAGGCATTGTATCCGCCAAAGTGCCATCCAAATCAAATATGAGCGCCTTAGCCTTTGGGCTAATCTGAAGTTTATCCATTTTTTAGGTTGATTTTTGCAAATTTAATTGTAAAATGACAGTGAAAATTCTATTCGAAATGAATTAATTGTCAACAAAAAGAAAAGGAACAACTTAATATTATTAGTTGTTCCTAAACATAAAATTTTAATAGAAGAAATTTACATTCTTTCCGGAACCTGAACTCCAATTAATGCCATTGATTTTTTCAATACGTTTGCTAATTGTGCAGTCAGGAAAACACGGAAAGCTTTCAATTCTTCATTTTGTTCGGCCAGAATGGGAACTTCACTCCAAAGCTTACTATATGCTTTTGCCAAATCATAACTGTAATTGGCAATTACCGAAGGAGAAAATGTATCTCCGGCTTCTTTTACCTTAGTTGGGAAATTATAAATCAGGGTGATTATATCCTGCTCGCTTGCTGCCAAATCAGTAATTCCAGAAAAGTCTCTGCCATTAAATTCAATATTATCCGCTTTGGCTTTTCTTAAAATTGAATTCATTTTAGCAAAATTATACTGAATATAAACACCTGTATCACCCTGGAAATCAATCGATTCCTCAGGATTAAATAACATTCTTTTTTTAGGATCTACTTTTAATAAATAGTATTTTAAAGCCCCTAAAGCCAGATTGTGGTAAAGTACTTTTGCTTCTTCTTCTGTAAATCCGTCAATTTTCCCCAATGCTTCAGTTCTTTCCTTGGCAGTGGCAATCATATCATTGATCAGATCATCCGCATCTACCACAGTTCCTTCCCTCGACTTCATTTTTCCACTTGGTAAATCCACCATGCCATAAGATAAATGGAAAATGCCTTCTGCATAGCTTCTACCAAGTTTTTTCATAATCAACTGAAGGACTTTAAAGTGATAATCCTGCTCATTTCCAACCACATATACAGATTTTTCCATGGGGAAATCCTTATACTTCAAATCTGCAGTTCCCATATCCTGTGTCATATAAACAGAAGTGCCATCCCCTCTTAACAACAATTTTTCATCCAATCCATCTGCAGATAAATCTACCCAAACAGAGCCATCATCTTTTTTAAAGAAAAGATTTTTCTCAAGCCCTTCATTCACAATATCTTTCCCCAACAAATAAGTTTCTGATTCATAATAAATTTTATCAAACTCCACCCCCATCAACTTATAAGTCTGGTCGAAACCATTATAAACCCAGCCATTCATTTTTTCCCAAAGTGCTGTCACTTCCGGATCCTTATTTTCCCACTTCAGCAACATTTCTTTAGCTTCAACCAATAAAGGAGCATTTTGCTCTGCTTCCTTTTTTAAATCCTCATCCTTTCCATTAGGCTGTACAGCTTTTAGCTTCTCTAATAGAAGATTTACCTCTTTTTTATATTCCTGGTCGAATTTCACATAATAATTTCCTACAAGCTTATCTCCTTTTAAACTTGGTCCGAGTTCTTCCCCCTGCCCAAACTTTTGGTAAGCCAACATAGATTTACAAATATGAATACCACGATCATTTACCAGGTTGGTTTTCAATACATTATAACCATTTGCTTCCATAATCATGGCAACCGAATGGCCAAGAAAATTATTTCTTAAATGCCCAAGATGCAATGGTTTATTGGTATTTGGAGAAGAATATTCCACCATAACCTTTTTCCCATTATCTTTAGCAAACCCAAAATTTTCTTCCTCCGCAATTTCAACTAAAGTTTTGACCCAAACGGTATTTGGAATGACCAGATTTAAAAATCCTTTCACCACATTAAAGTCGGAAACTATATCCAGACTTTTCACCAATTCTTCACCAAGTAATTGCCCGGTTTCCTCCGGTTTTTTGCGGGTAAGTTTTCCATAAGGGAATGTTACAAAAGTATAAGCACCTTCAAAATCTTTCCTGGTAGGCTGTAAACTAATTTTTTCCTGTGGAAGTTCTACATCAAATACAGTTTTAAAGGCTTTTGCAATTCCTGCCTCAATTTGTTCCTCTATGCTCATTGCTTTTGTGAATTTTTCCCGCAAATTTAATTGAATTTTTAAACTTGCCATTCAGTAGGATTTTTTTATTGTTGCTTTGCTTTAATAATTTTAATATTTTGAATTAGAATAAACATTTGTGCTTTTTGGTTTAACTCAAAACCTACAAACCACATAGTCCTGAAACTTACTTTTTATTGGACACAAAACAATTACATGTTCTCAAAGGATTAATTACTTAAACAGCCTTAAAATGAAAACCAGGGAAATAGACAAGGGACTAATCGAAATTATCGAGATCAAAAACCAATTGAACGGTATCGTATACCATGATCAAAAGTACGATGAAATTGAAGACCATTTGCATGAGATAGAGGACAATTTCCTTGAAAAACATGGTTTTGAACTGGAAAGGATTCTCAAAAAGGTGCATGTAGCCATCTGTCCTGATGTGGATTTGCTATCCCCATTGAGTTATATTGCCCATGAATACAAAAAAGTGGGTGAAAATGAAACCGGTCCAATCTACGATATCAAGCATGATCAGGGCGTATATGTAGAAGTAGATTCTTACCAGAAAAAACCTACCAAACTGGTAATTGTTCCAAACCCATTGCGGGTTATTCTGAATATTGATGGTCACACTAGAGAAGAAGTTTGGTCGGTAAATATGTAATTTGTAATATTGACTATAGGAATATTTGCAAGAACATTAATGGATCATCCTGAAAAAAACGAGGAAGAAGAAAACAAAAAGAAGGATACTCCTGAAGAAAAGGAGAAAGACAAAGGTTTCGATAAGGAAATGGATGAATTTCGTGAGGAATTGGAAAAATACCGAGATTCCCACAGATTTTCCCCACCTGGATATGATCGCATTGAAAATGACATAGATTATAAAAAAATATATTATGCCGGGGATTTCACCAAAAATGACATCCCAATTGAACGGTTCTATCCCAATGCTTCAGAAATTTTCAAGAAGCGCCCTCCAGTAGTAAGAGATCCGGATAATGATCCCACAAGATGGAAAATGTTGCGCAATGAGGTGTACATTAAGGAATTTCAGGAGGATGATGAAGTCATAAAAGCGCAACTTGCCCAAATGAAAAAGGAAAAGGACAAAAAGAGCCTTGTTCCTCATGAGCTTTCTAACAAGATAGGTGAAAATTTCAAAGAAATTCAATCAGAACTTCCTATCATCAAAAAGGATATTGAGCGGTATATTGGGGAGGATTTACTTACCCAGGTGGGCATCTTGATCATACTTGTGGCAGTTTCCGTACTTTTCAAATTAGGCATCAATAAAGGATACATTAATGAAACCGTAAGGACAATTGTTGGTATTCTCCTTGGCGGAGGTTTTCTTACATTAGCCCACTTTATGGTAAGTCGGGCAAATAAATTTACTTCTATCCTGGTTACGTTGGGAGCTGCCGTTTTCTACTATACCATAAAGCTATCCTTCACAGATTACTTTTTACTTTCCCAAACTCAGGCATTTGTTGGAGGAAGTATAGTCACTTTAATTATTCTCGGGTTGTCTGCCACCTATAAGAAAAGTGAATTATCCATTTTGGGAATTTTTGGAGGATTTTTAACTCCTGTTTTGGTTAGTACGGGAGATGGCAATTTTATAGTGCTTTTGAGTTACCTTTTGGTCCTGAATATCATCGTTCTGGTGATTGCCTACATCAATAATTGGCAGCTTTCATTTATAATATCCTTTGTTTTAAGCTATGCTGTTTTAATGGCCTGGTACTTTAAGGAAGATTTTACGACCACCTTTTTAAATATTGGTCTTTTTTCCTTTTCCACTCTGTTTTATATTTTATTTCTGGCTTTCATCATGGCCTTTAATACCATGGAGCACTGGAAGGGTAAAAAGACTGATACATTTCTCCATATTTTAAATACCGGAATATTTCTGGTTTTATCTGTTAAGGCACTCAATTATTTTGGGGATACGCAATATGTTCCTATTCTTTTGGCTGTACTTGGGGTACTTAACTTTTATTATTCGCTAATCCTTTACGGACGAAATGAAAATGAAAACAGCCTTTACAAGCTATTACAGTGGGGGTTTATCCTATTCATTGCGGTAGCGGTTTACCTGGCTTTCGACAAACTTTACGTAAATATCTGGTGGGCAGCTCAGGCGGTAATTTTGCTATGGATAGGAAACCAGACCAAAAGTTACATTCTTCGAGGTGCCTCTTCTCTAGTATTAGGACTTTCTTTGATTTACATGTTAAAAAACTGGACCAATACCTATTGGTCACCACAAACTCAGGAAATTGTTTTTAACTCAGGTTTTGCTTCCGGATTATCTGGTATAATAGCATTAAGTTGTTCCATTTTATTGCTAACTACTGAAGAAGACAAATTTGACATTTTTTATTTTTCAAGGGAATATTATGCTAAAATTTTGGGAACGGTTTTAATGACAATAGGTCTGCTAATTGGCTTTTTCGAATTATTATGGCATACACCAGATCTGGAGGGAGGATCAGCTTTAAGGTGGTTAATGATAGATGCCTATGTAATGGCCTACGCCTTAGTGGTGAGAGGTATTGTGCATTATCTGGATATAAGGGCTTTAATGCTAACCGCAGGAAGAATAGTTGGATTTAGCATTCTTTTCTATATTGTTTTTTGTCATTCGGGAACACTGGACCTTCGTCAGCAATTTCTTAACGGAGAATTACCCTTTTATCCTTTTGGATTCCACTATATCAATTTAATACTTTCTATAATTCTGATCTATTTATTGATTTCCGATATTGCCAAATCGGAAGGTTATGCCTCCGGGATGTATTCTTACATTTTATGGTTTTTATGTATAGTAGGTATTTTTTATTTATCCTATGAGCTTGAACATACTTTTGTACTGGTAATCGCTTCATTTTTTGACACCAAAATTGATAGTATTCTCGAGCAAATCAGACTTACTGGATTATCAGTATTATGGACTGTCGTTTCTGTATTATTGATGTATTTCGGAATAAGATATAAACTGAAAGAATTGAGGGTAATTTCTCTGGTTTTAATTGCGGTCACCATAGTAAAATTCTTTTTATTTGATTTCCGAAAACTGGAACCAATCACCCAAATCGCCTCTGCGGTTTTAATTGGATTAATCTTGCTGGGAGTGTCAAAAATGTATACCAAATTAAGGAATCTTGTAAACGTAGGGCAACTTTTCGATAAGGATCAACAAATCACGCAGGAGCAAACTGCAGAGTTGATGAAGGCTTTAAAGAAACAGCAAGAAGAAGGGGAAGGCGAATGAAATAATATAGTGAACAAGGTTGAAGAAAACACTAGGTTTTTACCTTTTTGGAAAACCAAAATTCCCTAAAAATAAAACCTGTTTGTTCTTTTGAAATTTGTGTTTTTTTTTATAAATTGAAGCATCTTAATTACTAGGCATAAGCTTATTAATTCAACACATTATTCTTCACACTTCGAATTATGATAATAATTTCTCGCCTAATTAAACTATTGTTAAAATTTAATTATTTAACTTAACCCTTTTAAACTATGAATATTACATTCGAAAAGCTTAGAGAGATTAAGCACAAATTACCTTCAGGCAGCATCCACAAAATAGCGGAAGAACTTGAGATGGACGAACAAACTGTTAGAAATTATTTTGGAGCTACGGACTATTCACACGGTAATGTTGCGGATATTCATATTCAACCAGGCCCACATGGTGGCATTGTTAATATTGAAGACACCACCATATTAGATCTCGCCATGAGTATGTTACCAGAAAAGGAAAGTGAAACGGAAATTTACAAGGGGTAACTCTTAATTTAACCCAAAAATAAAAACCCATCCAAATTAAATTCAGATGGGTTTTTATTTTGCCTTATTTTGGGCTTATTCCGTTGGTTTTGAAACTAAGCCTAATTTGTTCATTTTCATTACCAGATAATCCACACCCTTTTTCATATCAGCTTTGGTAAATCCAACTACCATTAAGCTGCCATCCTCCAGCTCAGCCAGGTCAAAGCCTCTCTGATCTTTTTCACCACCTACTGCTCTATCCCAAATAACTTCTCCTTTTTCATCAATTTTAACAATATAGACATCATATCCATCCAAACTTACTGCCTGTTCAGCCTCATCCCAAACTTCCTGAAAACCAACCGCCACGAATTTTCCATCTTTAGTTTCGATTAGACCAAAGGCTTCTTCAGCAGCATAGCTTCCTATAGCCTTATTCCATATCTCCTTGCCTTGAGCATCAGTTTTTATAATCCAGAAATCCTGACTGGCAAAGGCAAAAGAATAAGTAGATCCTGCAATCAGGTAGCCTCCATCAGAAGTCTTTACAATAGCATTTGCAGTCTCATTATCTCCACCACCATAGGTCTGATCCCATAGCTCATTTCCTTCTTTATCAAGGTGCAATAACCAGATATCCCATTTCCCTTTTCCTTTTGATTCAGTATTACCCACTATTGTATATCCATCACCAGTTTTCACCACTTTGGTTCCTTCCTCACTATTTTGGCCACCATATATTTTCTCCCAAACCTTCTCTCCATTTTCAGCAATTTTAATGGCCATGATATTTAGCGAACCGTTTACAAAGGAATTCCCAACGATTAGATAACCATCATCATGAGCCTCAACAATTGAATTCCCCTCGTCAATAGTAACATCAGTTCCATAAGTCTTATTCCAGATTTCATTTCCAGCAGCATCAAATTTAATTACCCACATATCCTTAATGCCAGGGCTTCCACTATAGGAGTCTGAAAAGCCAACTACCATAAAATTACCATCTCTTGTTTTGATCAAATCATTAGCCTCCTCTGTTTCATCATCTCCAAACTTCTTTTCCCACTCCTGGTTACCATCTCTATCCAGTTTAACCAGAGAAATATCCGTATTAGTAGAACTACTTGGAGAGGCCCTACCAGCCATTATTATGCTTCCATCGTCAAGGGCAAGCACAGTTTGCGCCTCATCATAACTTTTGTTCCCAAAAGCTTTGAAATAAGTACTTCCCGGAGCAATACTACAGGCATCAACCTGATTTTTGGCATAACTATCTTCAGGTTTAAAATTTAGGGCTTCCTTATACTTTCCTGAAGCTGCCTGCAAATCACCGCTTTTATAAAGTCTGTCTGCCGCAACAATCAATTCAGCATATTTTTCCTTTACAATTTTATTACACTCCGCTAATCTTTGAGTGGAAAATTTGTCTCCGGTTTTGTTTTTAAGCGCTTGCTCAAATGAAGCAATTGCACTAACATAATCCCCCTGGGAAAAATAATTTTCACCTTCCGCTTTGAATTTCTTATACAACTGCTTTGGTGACTGGGAAAATGCCGAAAATTGAATGGAAACGGTAAAAAAAAGTAAGAATATTATCCTCATTATTAAATGTATTTTATTGCTGGAATCAATTTTTTTAATTAATTTTTTTTCCATATTTAAAAAATCACAACTATAACGTGGTCCCCCTGTAATTATTCTTTTGCATAAACCAACTTAAATTTGAAAAACCACGAGGAATCAAAATATAGATTTCCTGAAAATTACGAATGCTATAACATTCATAATCAACAACTTATTCTTTTTCCCGAAAAGTGTATTTTTTGGGTGGAGGAAAAAGTTTTAATTCTGGCGGATTTGCACCTGGGGAAGGCTGGCCATTTTAGGAAGTCGGGAATACCTATTCCCTCCTACATTCATTTAGAGGAGTTGGAAAAACTAGCCAGGCTCATCAGAATTTTAAAACCCAAAAAACTCCTTATTTTGGGAGATCTATTTCATAGCGAAGTGAATAATGAATGGAATTATTTCGATGCATTTCTTCAGAAATTTCCCACTCTTGAAGTTAACCTTGTTTTAGGTAATCACGATACTTATGCAATCGATTTTATACCTAAAAAAGTTAGAATCTTCATGGAAAACCTGGTCATGGGGAAATTTATTTTTTCGCACATTCCCCTGAAAACAGATCAGCTAACCGCAGGATTATACAACCTTTGTGGTCACATTCATCCCTCTGCAAAACTTCAGGGGAATGGTAAACAATCGGTGAATTTACCCTGTTTCTTTTTTGGAGAAAGAATGGGAATTCTGCCTGCTTATGGATTCTTTACAGGAAGACATTCCATCAGACCTACTTATAAAGATGATGTTTTTGTGATTGCTGGAGGAAAAGTATTAAAAGCCTGAAATATTACAGGCTTTCCGGATGTTTATCTGATTCTTAGCAGAGCTTTACATAGCTTCCCAAAAACCGAATATTTTCCTCGTGTGCATTGAAAATCTTTTGCACATTTTCGTCCTTAAAGTGCCCATCAAAATCAATCAGAAACCAATATTTGAAAGTTTCCCCATCCCTGGCAGGACGACTTTCCAGTTTTGTCAAATTGATTCCTGCCAATTGAAATTCCTTAAGGAAATTAGCCAGCGCACCAGGATTATCAGATGTTTTTAGCAAAATGGAAGTTTTGTCATTTACGCCCTTTTGGTTCACAATATTTTTACTGATAATTAAAAATCTGGTCCGGTTACTTTTGCTATCTTCAATATTTTCGAACAACACAGGCAGATCGTACAACTTTGTAGCAATATGGGAACAAATGGCTGCAGAATTTTCATTTTCAAGGGCAAGCTTTGCAGCCTTTGAGGTAGAAGCTACTTCCACCAATGTAACATCTTTAGGAAGATATTCTTCAATAAAATTTCGGCATTGCCTAAAGGCTATATCTTTAGAATAAACCTTTTTAATTTTAGAAAGGCTATCTTCTTTGGAACCAAAAGAAAAATGGATAAAAAGTGGAATTTCAGCTACAATTTTCACATCCCTGATTCCCAATAAATCAATGGTTTCGTGCACAGAGCCTTCCTGATTGTTTTCAATTGGAACTACCCCAAACCTTGCCCTCTCTGTTTCTACACTATCAAATACAGACTTAATTGTATTCAATGGAATATAATCGCTCATTGCACCAAACCGGCTTTCAGCAGCCTGATGAGTGAAGCTCCCTTCAGGTCCCAAAAAGGCAATTCTTTCAGGTAATTCCAGGTTTCTACTTACGGCAAAAATCTCCAGGAATATTGCTTCGATTGCAGCGTTTGTCAAAAGTCCATTATTTTGGCCGTCCAATCGATCAATAATAGATTTTTCCCTCTCTGGTCGATAAATAATGGAATTTGTAGATCTTTTCAGCTCCCCAACCTGCTTTACCACCTCCATTCTTTGATTTAACAAATCAAGAATCTGATTATCTAAATTATCAATCTTATTCCGAAGATCTTCTAGTTTCATCCAATTTAATATTTGAAATTCCTTAAGTAAAATTCAAAGGTAGGCTGTAATTTTTAAACCAACAAAGGCAATGTTGAAATCATCTTAATGATTAATGATGTTTATTACTAAATTTCAAATTGGAGGAAACCCTGATTTGGAAAGTAATATTTTTTAAAAAGGGATGATAAAAAATAAAAGAACCTCTTCCTAAAAGAAAAAAGGTTCTCTCCTGGGTTACCCCATTTGTACTATCAATCGTAATCTTTTCACAAGGGCAAATGGTCATTTAAATTGAGGTTGCAATTAACCATTATAAATTAAAAATATCAATACCACATACAGGGGTAGATTTACCTGAAAATCAAGGTTTAATCTTCAATAGATTGTAATTTTTCTTTATTTTCAGGTACTGAGTCAACAGACACTTCCCTGGAGGAATTAAACACTGTCTTTTGTAAAATATAAGCAATCAGGATTACAGGTATACAGCCAATCAGATTATACCATAAATAGGAAATCTCTATTTCAGGATGAAAATAACAGATTAAAACGGCCAGTTCAGCCACTAAAGCAGCGGTCATGGTAGCTTTGGCCTGCACACTTTTCAGAAAAAATGCAACTAAAAATATTCCTAGAATTGTTCCGTAAACCAGAGACCCTATTACATTTATTGCTTCTACCAGTGTCCCCAGGCGGTTAGCAAATAGGGCAAATAAAATGGCATATACTCCCCAAATTACTGTAAACCATTTAGACATCAACAAATATTGCTTGTCATTTTCTTTATCGGCTACAGGCTTTTTGTATATATCAATTACTGTAGTAGAAGCCAGTGCACTCAACACTGCAGAGGTGGAGGACATAGAGGCGGAAATTACCACTGAAATAAGTAAACCAATAAATCCAATTGGTAAAAACTCTAAAATGAAATAAAGAAAGACATAATTACTTTCATTAATGTCCGATTCCGGGTTTGCTTTTTTAACCAGATCATTGGCCAAGTTCCTGGTTTGGGTAATTTCCTTATCCGCAAGATTCAATTTATCCTGAATAAGCACTACCTGGTTTTGATCCCCTGCATCCAAAGCATCCACTAAGTTTAGGGCCTCTTTTCTTCGGTTTTCATTCTGAGTATTGAATTGAGACTCCAGGACTTCCAATTCCTGAGCAAATCCATTTTCAATTACCGTTTGTTGATTACCAGCATTAAAAAATAAAGGTGGGGAATGAAATATATAAAAGATGTAAATCAACACCCCGATAAATAATATTATAAATTGCATGGGAATTTTAGCCATTCCATTAAATAGCAGGCCCAATCTGCTTTGCCCAACAGACCTGGCCATCAGATAGCGTTGAACCTGAGACTGATCTGTACCGAAATAAGAAAGCATTAAAAAGAGCCCCCCGATTGTTCCCGACCAGATATTATAATTTTCATTCCAGTCAAAATTAAAATTCAACACATTTAATTTTCCCATTTTCCCTGCTACGTGAAGGGCACTGTCCAAAGGCATTTCAAAAGTAACCTTGTCATAGGCTACATATCCCGTAATCAGTATCCCAACCCAAATGATTCCCAATTGGATACGCTGGGTCCTGTTGACAGCCTTTGCTCCACCAATAACTGTATAAATAATCACTACTATACCTATACCAATTGTGGTAAAATAGATATTCCAACCTAATATGGAAGACAGAATTAAAGACGGGGCAAAAATAGTTAACCCTGCTGCAACTCCTCTTTGGGTGAGAAATAAGAAAGCGGCAAGAGTTCTGATACTGGCATTAAATCTTTTCTCTAAAAATTCATATGCAGTATAAACTCCCAGTTTATGATAGATGGGCACAATGGTAAGGCACAGAATAACCACAGCAATTGGAAGTCCCAGGTACAATTGGATAAATTGCATGCCTTCGGTATAGGCCAGACCAGGAGCCGAAAGAAAGGTGATTGCGCTTGCCTGAGTAGCCATAATTGAAATACCAACGGTAAACCATTTAGTATTTCTGTTATTAAGCAAATAACTTTTTAAGTTTTCATTTCCTTTATTCTTCCAAACACCATAGATAATAATGACTAACTGGGATAAAACCAAAACCGCCCAATCGATATATCCCATAGAAAAAACTGTTGTTTTATAATAAGGTTGAAATTTTTAATGGTAGTGGTAGAATTTTTTTTCTACTGGTAGTAATTGAGCCTACCAATATCATCAATATTGGGAAATAATTACAAGTATTTTTATGTAAAAGGTAATTTAATTTTACTTAAAACTTCTTAATTGGGAATTTTCCTTGATAAATAAAGAAAGGGAGTCAGACTCCCTCACTTCAATCAACTTATTAGACATTAATTATCCAGAGGCTTTATACCTTCCATATCACTAAATATGGCTTTAATTCCCCATCCTCCAAAATTTTCCGAAACAGCAATGATTATTTCATTTTCCCCTTTCTTTAGTGGGAGATAAACTGTATTAAAATACCCAATGGTCCCTAAATATCTATAATCACGTGATTTGAATTCATTTTGACCAGAAAATAAAATCTTTCCATTACAAAACACTTTAATTCTATCACTGAAACCCAGTTTTAAAGCCTTCAGTTGATCGGTGGATGAAGTAATATTTTGCTTTACTAAAACCGTATTTGCCCCTTCTCCCAATTGGGAAATTTTAGCCAGATTGGCCAGTCCGGAATTCTCACAATTGAGCACCTTCCATTCCATATTACTATAAAATCCCTGGGTAATCTCAGTGACATTATCCAAAAGTTTTTCATCAAATTCATTCGAAACGGACCACTCCATAATAGTCCCAGGTTGTGGGGAAGAATCAGATTTAAAATCCCCTTTTAGTTTAGGCGAATCTTCTGACGATACTTTTAAATTAGCAAATATGGCAGGAGCTTTAAGCCCGATCCAACCGGCCAGCTGGTCCCTTTTTAATTCATGAATCAAAAGAAAAGGTTCATCCATATTGTCCAGATAAACTTCCCCTTTTACTCCGTTTATTACGATTTTTACATGCATCCATTCATCGAAATTGAAGGCTATTTGGCCACTATACCCCTCACCATGGTACAATTGCCAACCGGCCAAGCCATTAAATACAGGTGTATATTGAGTAGCATCGGGGTTTCCCGATTGATGAGGCCTGATATAAAATTCTTCATAATTATTATCATCCTGTCCTCTAAAACCAATTCCTGGGAATGACCTTTTTTGGGGTACAGCTATATCGAATTCAATAATTCCATTTTCAAAGGAGGTGTTTTTTAATCGGGCAAAACCCTTCGTTAAATTCAAACTGGTTTTTCCTTTGTAATTTTCTATTGCATAATCCCCGGAAAATTCCCAGTTTGCATCATTGAAAGAATAATCCTGCGCAAAAACGGTTGAAACAGACAGGAAAAAAATGGCAAGCGTTAATATTTTTTTTGACACCATGATCTTAGATTTTTTAAAGTTTAAAAAGTTTATCTTTTGAAGAAGCAAGTACCTGAATAATTACTTAAGGTATTTTTATTTTGAATAATTATGAATTGTAAAATTGAGGGAAAATCATTTTCTATCCCTATCCGAATCACGTTCATTTTGCGTTCAAATAGCATTCAAATAGCCAATTGGAGTTGGTAATCCTTAAAACCAACTGAATTCAATACCTGGAGCACAATACAACAGAAAGATTTTACTATGGATCATCATCAATCAGAAGATTTACAAATTCTTAAAATTTGTCTTAAAAAAATTGAGGGAAAACTGGGATGGATTCCAAGCGAACACTGGAAACAAAGAGATTTTGAATATTTGAGTTTATTGATATTTCAGGAAACCCACACCACCCTCAGCCTTTCTACTTTGAAGAGATTATGGAATCAGCAATACAAAAGTGTGCCTCAGGTTAATACCCTCAATGCCCTGGCCATTTTTGCAGGGTTCGAAGATTGGATGGTGTTCAAAGATTATGTTAAAGGCCAGGATATTCAAAGCTTTACTACTTTTAAAAACTCAAACCCGAATAAAATTCCCAGTAAGAAAGACAGAAGAAACGCATTTAAAGCAGTTTTTTTAATTACTATTCCAATTATAATTATCGGAAGTTATCTTTTGAGCTATTTCCCCAATACAGGGAAAAACCCTCTTGAAAAAGATTTTTCAAACCTGGATAAAGTGGTTTTCGAAAGTAAAAGTATGAGTACTGAAGTTCCCAATTCAGTAGTCTTTAAATATAATATTTCAGAAACCGATTTCAAAACTGCCAAAATCCAGCAATCCTGGGATAAAAGACTTACCCAAACCCTATTGGCCAAAAATGAATTCCATACCTGTATATATTATTATCCGGGTTATTTCAATGCCAAGTTAATACTGGATGATTCAGTCATTAAAACACATGATGTGTATGTCACCACCGATGGTTGGCAAACATTAATTGAAAAAGAACCTTTTGAAACCATTCCCACCTATATTCCTAAAAATAAGGTGAGACAAAATCAATATTTGTATGTAAATCCAGAAACTTTAGCCAGTCACAAGATTGAAACAGATAAAGATTACCGGGTCAATTATTATTATGTGAAAGAATTGGAGAAAATATCCAGCGATCAATTTGAATTTGAAACTGAAATAAAAAATTCTTTACAAGAAGGAGCAAAAACCTGCCAGTCAACTGTAATCGGGATCATGTGTAAAAATGGGCGAATTAATATTCCAATTTCGGCCAAGGGCTGTATCAGTAATAACAATCTCAGATTTAGTGAATACTTTAAACATGGAAAAGATCACGATTTATCGGCTTACAGTAGTAATTTAAATGAATGGCAAAAATTAAAACTAGTAGTGAATAACTTTAATGTAAGGGTTTACCTCAACGGGCAAAAAATTGATGAGTTTCAATACAAAGAATCAGCTGGAGACATTATTGGTTTCAGGTATCAATTTTTAGGCTGTGGGGCTATCAACTCAGTAAAACTGACCGAACCTGAAGGGAAAATAATATTTGAAGATACTTTTCTAAATTGATGGTCCGCTACCTTATCCTTAAGTAGATTACCTTAACTTTAAGATTTTCTAAACAATTGAAATTCACCACTGAATTATAGCAGTTCATTTCTATTTTGTTTATATTGTATGCAGCTAAAAAACAAAATAAAAATGACAGAATCCGACCTGACCTCACCAAAAATTTTCAAAAACTGGTATTTTTTAACTTTAAAAGGAGTCCTGGTATTTATCCTGGGTATCTTATTTATCTTTAATCCGGGAAATACATTATTGGCATTTGTCCAGGTAATTGGAGCCTTTTCAATTATTGCAGGAATTTTATTATTGGCAGGAGCTTTTTCCCAGAAATCGGTAAACAAAAACTGGAGTCTATGGGCTATGGAAGGATTGGCGGATATCATTTTAGGTGTTGTGCTTTTTAGTTTTCCTATAGCCACAGTCTTGCTTTTCACCTATTTATTATCCTTCTGGTTCATTTTTATTGGTATTCTGCAGGTAGTTACTTCTTTTTTGCTTAAAAAGGAATTCTCCTTTTGGTGGTTACTTCTGGTTGGTGGAGTTTTCACATGCCTGTTTGGAGGATTGATCATGAGTAACCCTTTTGAAGGAATTTCGTTCCTGACCGTAGTAACCGGACTTTTTGCCTGTGCCTTTGGGTTATTGATTTTTGCACTTTCTCTTCTCATTAAAAATATTAGGAGATCGGATGTGATTAAAGAAGAAAATAAAATCTATAATTAATCTTACTTATAAATTTAAAACTATCATTAGGTACGAATTAAGTACTATCATTTAAAAATCATAAAAATGGAGAATAAAAAACTGAAATCTCTCCTGGAGAAATTAAAAGGTGACCTGGATAATCTGGAGGTCCAATTAAACCTTGGCGTAATGGATGCCAAACAAACATTTAAGAAAAAAAGGAAAGAATTTAGCAAAACGGTAAAAGAACTGGAAACCCTTGGAAAAGAGGCCGCAGAGGAAGGCTCTGAAAAAGTAAAGAAAATGGAGGAAGAAGCGAATAGTCTGTTGGAACTTCTGGAAGCCGATTTTGATTTCTCTTACTCAGAATTTAACGAAACACCCAAAAAACTTGATGCCTTTAAAGAAAAACTGGAAGGCATTTTTGAGGAAATGGGTGAAGGTACTGAAAAAGCAAAAAGTAAATTTGAGAAAGAATATAAGGATGCCATGCAGAGGTTTGAATTGGAAATGGCCATTCAAAAACGCAGATTGGAAGATAATGGTGAAAAGTTTGAATCCTGGAAAGAGGATATTTTAAAAGAAACTCAAGAATTAAAAGGAAAGTTAAATAACAATATCCATGTAGCAGAAGATAAACTTGATTTATTTGGAAAGGAAATGAAACTTGCCGTAGAACACTTCAAAAAGGCATTTAAAAACCTTAGTTAATTTAAGAGAAAAAAGGAAACGGGATTCCCTTCAATAGAAAAGAATCCCGTTTTTTATTGCCCTTCTTCTTCCCTCTCCTTTTGAATTTTATGCATCGCTGCAAACAAAAAGGTAAATGGGGCAAAAATAAAAATAGCCATTTCCATTACCGGGTCCTGTCTGGTGATAGAGCCATAAATAAAAAGCCCTACCGCCCCTACCAGGCTTATTCCAAGGAAATATAATAGAAATTTGATTAAGATTTTCAATGGGCTAACCTGGTTATTACTTAAGTTCGAACATTGCCTCAATTTCCACGGGGATATTATCTGGCAGGGAACCCATGCCTACGGCACTTCTCACTCCAATTCCATTTTCTTTTCCAAAAACTTCGGCAAACAATTCACTACATCCATTGATGATATAAGGATGCTTTTCAAAATCGGAGGTACAGTTCACCATGCCCAGCACTTTAATAACTCTTTTAATCTTATCCAAAGAGCCAAGGTTTTCCTTTAGAGTAGCCAAAATAGCCAAACCAACCTGCCTGGCTGCCAGTTTTCCAGCCTCCATATCCATATCTTCCCCAATTCTACCCATGATTAAACTCCCATCCGATTGTACAGTTCCATGCCCCGAAACATAAGCGTGTTTCCCATCAATAAGAAATGGTCTGTAAACCCCAAGTGGTTTTGGAGCAGGAGGAAGCTCAAGATTTAATTCAGTTAATATTTCTTCTGGTGATTTCATTAAATTTTATGCTAAAAGTTTTGAATTTATTTATTTTTCTTATCACTATGACCAAGGCTTTTTTCCGGAGCTATTTTGTCCCTCACCAATTGTTTCAACTCTTTAATTTCGGGAAACCTCTTTTTTTCTTTAAAGGAGAACAAACAATTGCCATCAACCCAGATTTCGAAAATTCCTCCCTTTCCCGGTTTTAATGCCACTTCTCCAACTTCCTCCACAAAAGTGGTTAGAATTTCCTGGGCCATCCAGGTAGCTCTCAACATCCATCGACACTGAGTACAATAAATAATTTTTATAACAGGTTTCGAGTCAGCTTCCATGCTATGATTTATCCGGATTTGATTAATAGAAATGAAAGGATTTAAATTCGGGAAAAATTATCAAAAAACAAATTGGAAGCATTTATGGGGCTACAGTCTGCATGAGTGTGGCGCAAACAATGGCACCATAAGTTCCCAAGGCATATCCCATTACTGCCATTAAAATACCTACAGGAGCAAGGGCCGGACTAAAAGCGGCTGCCACTACAGGGGCCGAAGCCGCTCCACCTACGTTGGCCTGACTTCCCACTGCCACAAAAAAGAAGGGCGCTTTCACCAGTTTTGCTGTAATTAACAAAACACTTACATGAATCAACATCCAGATAATGCCAATAGCAAATAATCCAAGATTATCAAATATTTCAAAGATGTTCATTTTCATTCCAATGGAAGCCACCAATACATAAATAAACACACTTCCAATTCTGGAAGCTCCCACTCCTTCCAGTTTTTTAACCGGAGTAAAAGAGAAAAACAGCCCAATAGTAGTGGCTAATACCACCAGCCAGAAAAACCCGGAAGCCAGTGATGTTAATTTTAATTCCCTTAAAGTATCTTCATATTGTTCCATAAAAGGAGTAATCAGGTCTGATCCCCAGTGTGCTAGGGCTGTAGCTCCAAATCCGGCAGCCAGAACCAGCATTGTATCTTTCAAAGTAGGCATTTTGGAAATGCTGGCCCTGTAATTTTCTACCTTATTTTTTAAATCATCAATGGCAGAAGAATCTGCCTTAAGCCAATTGTCAATTTTCCCTGAAATTGTAGCTCCATAGAGCAAAAACCCCAGCCAAATATTTCCTACGATAATATCAACCAACAACATAGAGGCAAATAAATCTTCACTTGCACCATAAATTTCCTTCATGGCTGCCTGATTGGCTCCTCCTCCAATCCAGCTTCCTGCCACTGTAGCTAAACCTCTCCAAACGGCATCAGATCCTTCCCCACCCACTAAATCCGGAGCAAAGGTAGAAACTATAATTATAGCTATTGGGCCGCCAACCACAATTCCACCTGTGGCAGCAAAAAACATAATCAGTGATTTGGGGCCAAGATTTATTATTCCTTTAAGATCAATACTGATACAAAGCAGGACTAAACAGGCAGGCAATAAATATCTGGTGGACACAAAATACAGGTTGGAAGCTTCACCTGAAATAATGCCAAATGAATTGAAAATAGCTGGAAAAAAGTAACAGGCCAGAACTGGTGGGAAATACCTGTAAAAAATTTGCCATCCTCTTTTTTCGCTGGTAGAGGTTATGAATACAAAGGCCAGAATAATCATCAGGATTCCCAGCACAATTGCATCATTAGTAAAGAATGCTTTTTCTTCCATTGGAGAAATGTAGTGTTTAGTTTAATAAAATGTGTTGCAGTGCCAAAGAAAGTGAAATTTACGCATTTTAACCGCATCTCCAATGGCAAATTTTAAAGTTGAAGAAACAAATAAGTGGTTCAGAACTGCCTTTCCCCTGGTTAATTCTACAAAATTGCATTATTCCACTTTTGATGACAATTTATGACAACTCTTTACTTAAACATGACAATTAACTTTACCTTCCACTCTACATTTGTATCATAGGATAAAGCAAAGGTGAAGGTCTTTTAAGACCAGTTATGAAAACATTGCCTTAGTAGTTGTAGACTGATCACCTTGCTTTTTCTTGCGACAACAATCAAAGAAAACATTGGCAACCACTACCATTATTTCACTAACTGGTTAAAAATTATAAACCAAAAATCTACTGCCGTGAAATCCATACTTACTTTAGTCGCAACTGTACTATTATTGTGTTCAAATACAACCTCTACAGACGATGAATACGAAATTTTAAAAATTATTGACTTACAAAGAAAACCCGTAATTGAAGGAGTACTGAATGGGAAAAAGGCCTACTTTCTCTTAGACACAGGCTCAGATATGACCATTCTGAATTTAAAAGATGCCAAAAAGTATAAATTTAACACCAAAGTGGAGAAACGACAAGTGCTGAGAGTATCCGGATTTGGTGGCACCTCTACTGATATTTTATTAGCTAAAGATGTTGATTTCCAGCTTGGTTCTCAGAGAATTTTTGCCAGATTTATGAGCTACGATTTATCCAATGTGATTTATTCCATGCAAAAAACTACCGGAATAAAGATTTCAGGAATCATTGGCTCAGATATAATGATTGGCTATCGATTTAAAATTGATTATGAAAGTCGTGTAGTCGCCTTGGTAAAAAGAGATAAAAAATAAAGATTAGGTAATTATACACATTCGTACTTTTAAATAGAGGTGCCTTCTTTTAGAAGCCATTTCTTTTTTTGTTTTAATGGGTTTGTAACCTTAATTTTCAGTTTTGAAAAGGATGATTACCCAATAAACACCGGGTTTATACTTAAATATTAAAGGTATAACTTAAATTGTGTAGATGATTAGGAAAGGAGCAAACACGTTTAAAATGATAATACCATTTCAGTTTGTAATGGTATTATTACTTTTCATATCAAATGCAGGAAAGGTATCAGCCCAAAATTATAAAGAACTTCTTGCCCTTGAAGGGGTATGGAAATTTTCAATTGGTGACAGTGAAAACTGGTCCAAACCAAATTATAATGATCTCAGTTGGGAGGGAATAAGCGTGCCTTCCTCCTGGGAATCTCAGGGCTATCACGGCTATGATGGTTTTGCCTGGTACCGCAAGCACTTTGATGGTCTCAACTTAAAGAGAGCTGAAAATTACCTGCTTATGATGGGCTACATTGATGATGCCGATGAAATTTATATAAATGGCCATTTAATTGGATTTTCAGGTTCTTTTCCCCCACATTCCAAAACCGCCTTCCACGCCCTAAGGGTATACAGAATCCCGGAAGAATTCATCAATTTCGAAGGAAATAATGTAATTGCTGTTCGGGTGTATGACAGGCTGCTTGATGGAGGAATTATCCGTGGAAAAATTGGAATTTATACAAACCCCAATATGGTAGAATTTTCCATAAAACTGGAAGGCATCTGGTCCTTTAAAAAAGGGGATAATCACGAATACAAAAATTATATTTATGATGACCACGACTGGGATAATGTAATGGTGCCTCTGCTTTGGGAATTCCAGATAGGGAGGCATTACGATGGGTATGGCTGGTATAGAAAAAAATTCTATCTGCCTAAAGGGCTAAAAGATAAGGAACTGATTCTGGTTTTAGGAAAAATTGATGATTTTGACCAGACTTACGTAAACGGAAATTTCATAGGGTCTACAAACGATTTTCGGAGTTTTGGAAAAAGTACTTCATATTCAAAATTGAGGGCTTATGCCATAAAAACCGAATTTCTCAAAGAAGAAGAGTGGAATGTGATTGCAGTAAGGGTAAAAGATATTGGACATAATGGAGGAATTTATGAAGGCCCGGTTGGTATTTTCACTCGAGAAGATTACAATAAGTTTTGGCGAAATAATTATTGATTTTTTAATACGGTGAATTCCTCGGGATGAATAAATCCTTTCTCGAATTTTCAGCACCATACCGAAAATTTCACCCAAACTCCCCTCTCCTGATTTTTCTCAGATATTATTATTTTTAAGAAAATGTAACCAATTTAGTATTTGGGTATTATGGTTAAAGTAAACAAAATATGAAAGATAATTTATGGATTAAAATGACCCATTCCCCACCTTTAACTTTTGGAAAAAGCATCGGCTATCGGGAAATATCCGAAGACGAACTTACGCAGGAAGCTTTACTGGTGGAGGCGGCTAAAAAGGACACCAAAAAGTTCAGGGTTTTATATCAAAGATATTTTAAGCAAATCTTTCAGTTCATTTTCAACAGAGTGGGTGAATACGAACTTACCTCCGATTTAAGTTCACAGGTTTTTCTTAAGGCCCTGACCAATTTATCGAAATACAGACATCAAAAACTACCTTTTTCTGCCTGGCTGTTCAGGATTGCCATTAATGAAGTAAACCAGTTTTACAGGAAAAATAAAAAACAAAGAAAAGTGGTATTGGATGAAACTTTGATCCAGCAATTAAAAGTAGCCAAACCAGATGAAAACCTCGAATATTTTAAAGAAAAGCTTTCTAATATTTTACAAAAACTATCACCAAAAGAAATCCAGATTATTGAATTGAGGTATTTTACCGATGCCTCTTTTAAGGACATCAGCCAAATCCTTAATATTTCAGAATCTGCAGCTAAGGTAAGAGTGCACAGATTGATTAAAAAAATTAAAGATTTATGGGATTGATTTTTATCTCTTTTTAAAAATAATTTAAGCACTGAATGTGCCTGAACACCATGCTCAGGTGCACACAATTATGAAAAAGTATAATATTACATTTTCAGAAAATAAAGTTTCTGATCAAAACCTGGAAAAATTTCGGGATTTTGAGGATATCATAATGAAGCAGAATAAACTATTATCCCAAAAAAGGATGAAGTATAAGGTGATCATGTCATTCATCATTTTTCTACTTCCAGTGTTTATTGCTGTCGGATACTTTAACCCTACAATTTTTCCCTTTTTCAAACAGACGGAAATAGAACCTGTGAAAGAAGAGATTCAGACAAATGCCGTCCCCAAGGAACCAATAAAAGAGGAAGAGGACAGCATTTCTTCAAAAATTTCTATCCCACCCAAAACTGTTGAAAACAAGGTGCCCACTACCCAAAAGGAGATTCCCAACATGGAAGAAGTGGAAATAATCAAAGACACTAAAACACAGGCCAGACCAGTAGGTGGTTGGGAAAGCCTGTTCAATTATTTTGAAAAATCCATTAAATTTTCTGAAGAAGAACTAAAAGATGTTAAAAAAGATGTGGTAAAGGTGGAAGTCTGGATAAACGAAGCTGGAAAACCAGAAAGAATGAAAGTAATTAAAGGCCTGACACCAAAATTGGATGCTGAGGCAATTCGGGCGATCAGTGTAATGCCAAGATGGAATCCCGCTACAGTAAATGGGCAGCCTTATAAATCAAGAATTATTATGACTGTCAATTTTGAAATTCGGTAGCTGGAGGCAGTTGGTTCAGTGGTAAGAATATTTTAAAAGTTGTACCCATGCCCGGTTCACTTTCCACTTCTATCTTACCATGGTGTTGTTTAATAATATTAAGGGTAATAGATAATCCTAAGCCGGTCCCCTGGCCTACCTCCTTGGTGGTATAAAAGGGTTCAAAAATCTTTTTCATGGTATCAGGAGACATGCCTTTGCCAGTATCGCTAATAGAAACCATTACATATTTTGAATTTGCCTCTGTTTTAATTGATACTTTTCCCTTATTAGAAATGGACTGAATTGAATTGGAAATCAGATTCATAAACACCTGGTTTATTCTTCCTGGAAAACCCTTTACTCTTGGTATTTTTTGAAATTCCTTTTGGATTTCAATCTTACCTTTTAACTGATGTTGTAAAAGCAATAAAGTGGCTTCTAATTCCTCATGAATATCAATATCCTTTAAATCACCAGCATCCTGCCTGGAGTAACCCTTCAGGCTCTTTACAATTTCGCTAGTCCTTTGAGCTCCAGAAATAATATTATTGGCTACTTTAAGGGTAGTGGAAATCATTTCCTTATATTTCACACTATTCTTCAAATTCTGGATTACCACCAATTTTTCTTCACAATTTTCAGGAGTTATTTTATCATATTCAGCTAAAAGAATGGTAATTTTCCCAATAGCTTTTTTCAATCCGACAATCCCAGAATTGATATAATTTATGGGATTATTAATTTCGTGAGCAATCCCTGCTGAAATCATACCCAGGGAAACCAGCTTTTCGGATTCCACCAGATTGGCTTGGGCTTTCTTCAGTTTTTCCAGCGTTTTCTTTAGTTCATTATTACTTCTTTCTAATTCAGTTTGTTGGGCTATGAGTTTTTCATTTTGAACCGAAATTTCATTTTTTTGACTGAATAAAAGTTGATTTTTACTTTCAATTTCCACCGACTTTTGTTCTAATTCTCTGGTTCTTTGTATTACCATCTCATCCAGTCTCCTGCTCCTGTCTCTCAGAAAACGAACTCTTAAGAAATAAAAAACAGCTCCGGACAAAATGGGAAAAATAGCCAAAAATCCATAAAACAATTTGGAGCGCCACCATGGAGTGGTAATATTTAGTTTTAGACTAACAGGTTCCTCATTCCAGACATTATCGTTATTAGATCCTTTCACTTTAAACTCATAGATCCCGGGATCCAGATTGGTATAAAAAGCCTTATTTTGTCCCTTAACCTGATGCCAGCTCTGATCAAAATTCTCTAATTTGAAAGCATAATTATTATTATCCGGATTGGTAAAATCTAAGGCTGAAAATTCAATGCTAAACACATTCTGGGTGTGGTCCAGCTCTATGGACTTTAAATGATTGATATTGGATTGTATTAATGAGTTTTCACTGGTAGCAACGGATTGATAAAATAGTTGAAAACCGGTAATTACTACAGAAGAAATGTGCTTATTTTCCTTGATCTGATCAGGGTGGAAAAAATTAAATCCATTTATCCCTCCAAAAAAAATAATACCATCCTCATTTTTAAAAGAAGATCCCCGACTAAACTGCCTTCCCTGAAGTCCATCTGCTTCTGTATATAATTTAGTTTTAAAAGAAAAGGGAATGGGTTCACAAGTGGAACAATCTTCAATCTGCACACGCACAAGTCCTTTTTCCGTACTCATCCACAAGTCCCCATTGTCATCTTCCTGAATTTGATAAATAATTTCAAATGGAAAACTCTCCAATTGATCCATCTGAAAAAAATTATCGTTTTCACGATTATATAAATGCAGGCCCCCTCCATAGCTGCCCACCCAAAGCCGGTTTTTTGAATCTTCAACAATGGAAAAAATAAACCCCTTTTTAAGAGAAGTGGAATCCTGAGGATCGCTCAAGTAAGACTTAAAAGCCCTGGTCTTTTTATCCATTCTACTTAATCCATCGAAAGTACCAATCCATAATTCACCATTTTGAGATTCGGTAATCGCCCATATAAAATCACTACAAATTGTGGTGGGTTCTTGAGGATTGTTTTTAAAATGTTCAAAGCTTTCTGTAGATTCATTAAATAGATTTAATCCACCACCCATGGTACCTGCCCAAAGATTACCATCTCTGTCCTTTAAAAGCTCCATTACATTATCGTGGGAAAGAGAATTTGCCTTCTGTGGATCATGCCTGAAAAATTTGAATTTCTCGTTTTTTAAGTCATAATAACTTATGCCTCCACTCCAGTTTCCAATCCAGAGTCCTTTTCCAGGCTCACTTACCAAGGCAATAGTTTTATTATTAGGGAGAGTGTTTTTTTTACCCTTTTCATGACGGAGTTTTTCAAAAGTCCTGGATTTAATATCGAAAAGATTTAGCCCTCCCCCATCTGTGGAAATCCAAACCTTATTATTTCCACCATCAGCAATAATTTTAACATTATTATTACTAAGGCTTTTAGTATTGAAGGGTATATTTTTATAATGCTCGAATTTAAATTTGTAGGGATCCCAAAAACTCACTCCAGAATTATAGGCCCCGGTCCACATTCGACCAAGGTTATCGCGATAAACAGAGCGAATGACATCTCCATTCAAGCCGTGGAGGTAATTGCTGTAAGCCGAACTGTATGAAGTCGCTTTTTTTGTTTCCGGATCATAAATAACCACACCTGCCCCATCAGTACCAATCCAGAGTTTTCCATTACTTTCAATGGCAATGTCCAAAACTTCCGATAAACCGCTGTATGGATATTGTTCATTGGCCAAAAGTACTTGCTCAAATGAAGCACTTTCGGGATCAAAAAGGCATAAACCGCCTCCTACTGTTCCTACCCAAAACCTCCCTTTTTTATCATAAATTAAAGCATAAACTTTATTGTGGGAAACACTTCCGGGATCAGTGGGATTATGCACAAAGTGTTTGGTCATTTTGGTTTCGGGATTTAACAAAAGCAACCCATTACCAAAGATTCCAATAGCTAAATTACCAGCTTCATCTTCAATGATATCGCTTACATAATACCTGTATAAATCTTTTTCCGAAATTACCTGCAGGCTTACCTTTACCAACCGATCAGTTTCTGGGGCGTAATAATAAAGTCCGGAGAAATTGGTTCCAATCCATATTCTGCCATTTTTATCTTCATAAAAACACCGAATAGTATTACTGCCTTTTGCAATTGGATTCGCTTGTTCAAATTTAAAGTTCCTGAATGTATCTTTTGCCCTGTTGTATAAATTTACCCCACCAGTATTCGTACCTACCCAAAGGTTATGCTTACTATCTTCGAAAATGGTATTAATAAAATCATCACTAAGTGAGCCTTTTTCATTTCCATTACTTTTATAGACCACAAATTTTTTTCCATCATATTTGTTTAAGCCATTATCGGTAGCAAACCACATAAATCCTATATGGTCCTGAAGAATATCATTTACATTCCCGTGGGACAAACCATCCTCAATGGCCAAAACACTGAATCGAAAACTTGGTGAAAATATGGTTTGTGCATTTCCGGAAAGGAATAATATTGAAATACACAAATACGCAAAAATAAATCTAAACATCCCAGACAAATCCCTTTATTTTAATCTCAAGGCACTTTTTCACTTAGGAAAACATGCTTTGGTAATAAAAATTAAAATTCACAACATTTCAAAATACTCTTTCAATTTTCCCAAAACTCCACCCTTCCCGATTACTTTTTGCCTTATTATTAAAATTCCGTTTAACCAATCATTTTTGAAATAATTCCGGTTTTTCCAATTCATGCCATCCAGTCTTCCAATTAGAAGTTTAATAAATTAGAAGAATGGAGGTCAAGGTTCAGAAATGTGATTTGGAATGGCATTAATTGAAGCTAAAGGATTACTTGGAAATCATGTGATGAAGACAAAAAAAATCGCCCCAGAAGTGACAGAATCCCCTTTGGAGATAAAGGTCTAAATTAAAATTTATCAGAAATAAATTTAAAAATCTAAAAGAATATATATATTGCAATGGAAATAAATATGCAATCGTTCCCGGGCACAAAAGGCCAGAAATCCCGAACGATTTCTTACTCCATTTATATTATTTTAACTAAATTGAATTTTCTTGAAACTTTTTTTTTATATTAGAAGTGAATGGAATATGAAAATGAAAAACAAAAGGTCTTTTTAAAAGGATAAAAACTTTTTTAAGATTATAACAACATCTGGAAATATGACAAGTGAAAATTACTACCAAAACGATGATTCTTTTTGTGGAGAAAAAGTTTTTGAGGAGTACTATTACAGATATTATGAACAACTACACTTCAAAGCCTTCCAGTATCTAAAAAGCCAGGAACTGGTGGAAGATGCCATCCAGGACGTCTTTTTAAAACTATGGAAAAAAAGAAATGAACTCCACAAAATTGATTCAATTGAAGCCTTCCTTTTTACCTGCATGCGCAATCATGTGTTAAACATGATCAGAAGCCATAAAAGAGAAATTTTAAAGCAGGTCGCCAAATATAACCATGACGGACAAAGAGTAAATAATGAAACAGAGGACACAGTTTGCCTGAATGAATATTCAGAAATTGTAGAAGCAGGACTTAACAAACTGTCCCCCCGGAAACGTTTGATCTTCAGCCTGAAAACTTATAAGGGCTTTTCTAATGGAGAAATTGCCAAACAACTGGATATTTCAATTAACACAGTTAAGGTCCAGTTTTCCCAGGCCAATAAGTTTTTAAAGGACTATCTAAAACAAAGAGCCGAAATTGAAGTCTGATCTCCCTAATTCCAATAAGACACAGAAAGTATAACTTTTATTCTGTGTCTTATTGACAAATGCTCAAAACCAAACTAACCATTCTTTTGAAGCGTCAGCTTCATTTAGTATTAAAAAAGTTTTTTTTATACTGATATAATACCAAATAATTTTATTGGTGTCCATATAAGTAATAACCCAAAGAATATAATACTTTCAATGAAAGGATTTGATAAAAGCTTAATAAAAAAATATTTAAATAATACCTGCAGTGTAGTAGAGGCGGAGAAAGTGCTTCAATGGTTTGAAACTACTGAAGGAAAGAATTTTCTTGAAAAAGATTTTCTACCTGATCCAGTTCCCGAAAAGAATAATTTAAGGGCACTTCATTATAATCCGGAACAAGGTTTAAAATCAATTAAAGAAAATGCTTCCAAACTTCATATACTAAAACCTGAAGACAAAAAGCAGAACCAAAAAAATCATTTTTGGACCTCCAAAAAAATCGCTGCATCCATCCTGTTACTTTTAGGGATTGGCCTTTCCTTCCACTACTATTGGGTAGAATCTTCCAAGGAGAAAATAAAGGTAGCCCAAAAAGTAGAAGACGAAATCCTAAAAATAACTTCAAAGGGACAGAAAACAGTTTTTTACCTGCCAGATGGCACGAAGGTGAAGCTGAATTCTGAAAGTGCTTTTAAATATCCTAAAATTTTTTCTGGAAAAAACAGAGTGGTGAAGTTACTGGGAGAAGCCTTTATTGAAGTGGCAAAAAATCCGGATCAGCCATTTATTGTTTACTCAGGAGAAGTAAGTACTAAAGCCTTGGGGACCTCCTTCAATATTCGGGCTTACCCCGAAGATGAACAAATAAATGTGGCATTAACCACAGGAAAAGTGGTGGTAGGAGAACATGATAACATTGTGGAAAATGGATCATATAATAATATTTTTCTGATTCCAGGAGAGAAATATAGTTTCAATAAAAGCAATAAATCAAATTCAAAAAGCAAATTCAGTATGGAAGAAATTGGCTGGATAAATGGGGAATTGATATTTGAAGATGCTTCACTGGAAACAATAGAAAAGGAACTGGAACGATGGTTTGGAGTGGACATCAAAATCAAAAACCATCCTGTTCAATTTAAGCCTTACACAGGCCATCATAATAATGAGAACCTTAGAAATATATTAGAAAATATAAAAATCGCTTCTAATATTGACTTTGAGCTAAATGATAAAAAGGTAATAATTAGATAATTAGATTTAAACCCAAAAAAAGTAAATATGAATAGAATGAATACAAGTTAAAAAAAAAATCGGCAATGTAATTGGCAGATTACGTTACCGACCCTTTAGATGATAGAAATATCATAAAATTTTTATTGATACCATCGCTAAATATTCTCAAATAAAAATTTGAAGATAGTTCTAGAACTATAGCTGAAACTTATTGTTCAACAAAAGCACTCAAAAATATGAAAAAAGAACTAATACGCCTAATAAAAATGCTTTCAAAAAACGCAATTTATGGCATTATTATCCAGTGCATCTTTTATAGTGCCCTCATGGCAGATAAAGGAAAGGCGCAAAGTGTAAATGATATTTTTATATCAGTGGAAATGAATAATGCTACTTTGGAAGAAGCTTTTTCCATGATCCAAAATGAAACCCAGTTTAAATTTTCTTATGCAAAGTTAAAATTGGATAAAAATGTAAGAATTAGTACCAAGGCGAAAGTACAGACCTTAGCCGAACTTCTTGGAAAAATTTCAAAAGAAGCCAAACTTAAATTTGTCAGAATAAATGACAACATTGTGGTGGATAAAAGGAAGAAGTTTGAGATTTTTTACAACGATCCTGTTATCGAAGAATCAAACCAGGATGTAGTTGTATCTGGTACTATTACCTCAGGAGAAGATGGCCAGCCTTTGCCAGGTGTTAGTGTTGTAGTAAAAGGCACAACTTCAGGAACAGTTACTGATATTGACGGAAAGTATAAGATAACTGCCCCAAGCAATGCAAGTATTACCTATAGCTATATTGGATTCGTAACTCAGGAAATAGAAATAGGTAACCAATCTACCATAGATGTTACCTTAGCTGTTGACTTGGAAACACTCGAAGAAGTAGTAGTAGTTGGTTATGGTACTCAGGAAAAAAGGAACGTAACAGCAGCAATTGCCTCTCTGGATGCAGAGCAAATTAAATCAATCCCTGCAGGAAGTAGTGTGCAGGCCATGCAGGGTCAGGTAGCAGGTGTGGATATCATGAACAGAGGAGGAAGACCCGGACAAAGTCCATCGGTAAGGATTAGAGGAAGAAGATCAATAACTGCCTCAAATGACCCACTTTATGTAATTGACGGTATTCCTCAGACAAGTGGATCGAGTGCAATTTTTGATATCAACCCTCAGGATATAGAATCCATGGAGGTATTGAAAGACGCAGCCGCTTCTGCAATTTACGGATCAAGGGGTGCGAATGGTGTGATCATTATTACCACCAAAAGAGGAGCAACAGGTAGAACAGAGGTATCATATGATGGATACTATGGAGTAACAAGCGCCATCAAAAAGGTGGATATGATGAATGGGGAAGAATTTGCCGCCATGAAAAGAGAATCGAGAAGACAAGATCCAAATACAGGTGCTGCTTCTTACAGTGGTGTAATTCCAAGTGACGAAATAGTTTTTGATGACCCTACTGAATTGGAATCTATTGCCTTAGGAAGATCCACTAATTACCAGGATTTGGTTTTGGATGAAGGTTACCAAACCAATCACCAATTAAGTGTGACTGGTGGAAATGAAAAAACTCAGTTTAATATTTCCTTAGGATACTTTAATGAGCAGGGGATTATCAGTAATATGGATTATGAAAGAATTACAGGAAGAATTAACCTTGACCACAAAATCAGTAATATCTTCAAGGCCGGTATATCTTTCCTTACTACCAATTCAGTTCAAAACTACGGCTCAAATGCTACAATGGGTGAAGCCCTAGCCAATAACCCACTTGGTGTTCCTTATAATGAAGACGGAACTTTAAGGTTTTTACCAACAAATGATGGTATCAGAACCAATCCTTTAAATGAACTTGTCCCTGGTGCTTATGTAGATGAAAGGAAAATCACTAGAGTATTCGCTCCTGTTTATCTGGAAGCTAATATAATCGAAGGATTAACTTACAGGTTAAACTTTGGTCCAGATATCAGATATGAAAGAAGAGGTAATTTCCGAGGTAGTCTTACTAATACTAACCGTGGAGGACCTGCAGGTGCCGGAATTGTTAACTATACAGATTTAGGCTATACCCTTGAAAATATTGTAAATTTCAATAGAACCCTTGGAAGCAAGCACGACATTGGATTTACAGGACTTCAAAGTATCCAGTCACTGAGTAAGGAGACTCATTTTACCAATGTATCCAACTTGCCTTATGAAACTCAATCTTTTTATAACCTGGGTACTGCAGAAGTAAAAGGAAACTTAGGTAGTTATTTAGAAGACTGGCAACTTGCCTCATTTATGGGTAGAGTAAATTATGAATACGATGGCAAATATCTATTTCAGGTAACTTTAAGAGCAGATGGTTCTTCCAGATTAGCAGAAGGAAATAAATGGCAGACATTCCCAGGACTTTCTGCTGGTTGGAGAATAATTGAGGAAGGGTTCATGGCCAACCAAAGTATATTCAGTGAATTGAAACTAAGAGCTTCTTATGGTGAGGTGGGTAATACTTCGGTAGATCCTTATCAAACATGGGGTAGATTGAGAAGAACAACTTATGCCTGGGATGAAAGTCCTGCTTTTGGATTTGGATTAGCAGAGATTCCAAACCAGGAATTAGGATGGGAGATTTCAAAAACTTCGGATGTAGGAGTTGATTTTGGCTTCTTCAATGGAAGATTATCAGGTTCTTTTGACTGGTACAAAACCAATACAGAAAATCTATTACTGGAAAGAAATTTACCTTATACTTCTGGATATAATAATATATTACAAAATATTGGGTCAACCCAAACCAGTGGTGTGGAATTAACCCTGGGTGCTAACATTCTGGATACACAAGGAGGTTTTACCTGGGATCTTAATTTTAATATTGCCCATACTACTGAGAAAATCACAGAACTTGCGCTAAAAGATGAAAATGGCAATGCTATTGATGATGTAGGAAATGGTTGGTTTATAGGTCAACCCTTAAAAGTTTTCTATGATTATGAAAAAGTTGGCATCTGGCAATTAGGTGAAGAAACCCAGGCTGATGCTATGGATGCAAAAGTTCCAGGTGAAATTAAACTAGCTGATTTGGATGGTGATGGTTTAATTACTCCAGATGATAGAAAAGTATTAGGTTCAGATATTCCTGATTATACCGGAGGTATTACCAATAATCTTTCGTATAAAGGGTTTGATCTAGGATTTTTCTTTTACTTCAGGGTAGGTCACATGATTAGAAGTGGATTCCATCAAGGTAATAACTCTCTTTTTGCAAGATACAATAACCTTGATGTAGATTATTGGACTATTGATAATCCTTCAAATGAAGCTCCAAGGCCTAATCAAAACCAGGAATTTCCTAGAAATGGTTCAACTTTAACTTATTTCGATGGAAGTTATGTAAAACTAAGAAATGTAACATTCGCTTATAACTTCCCATCAAATATCACTGATAAGTTAAAAATGACTGGTTTAAGACTTTATTTTTCTGCCCAAAACCCTTGGTTTGCAGCAAAATATGATTCCTATGACCCGGAAATCAATGATAATGATGACAGTAACTCAATTGACGATCTAGGTTCAGACATTGTGCCAACACCCAGGTTATTCTTAATGGGTTTAAATGTTAAATTTTAAAATTTAAAAAAAGGAAATTATGAAAGCAAAAAAATATATAATTGTCATTTTCATACTGGCCTTTTTTAGCCAGTCATGCGAAGAATATTTGAAAGAGGACCTTGTTTCCAATGTTTCAGCAGGTTCTTATTATACTACTGTTCAGGGTTTTGAGGATGCTGTAAAGGCCACTTATTCAGAACTTAAACCATTCTTTGGTCCTGAAAGAGGATTTACTATGACAGTATTCGGAACTGATACATATACTAATGGTGCCGATGGAGGCCATAAACCTCTTAACAGGTATGATGGTCAGTTAAATCCTACTCAGGGTTTCGTTAGAGATACCTGGAGGGATTTTTACAGAGGAATCAACCAGGCCAATGCAGTACTGAACAGAGCCGAGGGGCTTGAAATGGATGAAGCTTTGAAAACTACAAGGCTTGCTGAAACCAGATTTTTAAGAGGCCTTTATTATTTTATTTTAACCCAGACTTACGGAGATATCCATATTAGCCTGGAAGAAACTGAAGGTGTGGAAATTACGGCTAATAAAACAGCCTCAAGTGAAATCTACAGCCAGGCTATTGTACCAGATCTGGAGTTTGCCATTGACAATCTTCCTGAAGAACAAAGCGAATATGGTAGAGTCACCAAACCTGCTGCGGAGTTTTTATTGGGAAAAGTGCTTTTAACAAGAAGCTATAAATCTTTTGCAGATGCAAATGATGCTGCAAGGGCCGAAACTTTACTTTCTAATGTGATTGATAATTACGGATTCGAATTATTGGATGATTATGCCGCATTGTGGGATATTGATAATGAGGAAAATTCAGAAGTTGTTTTCACTGTTCAAAATTCAAAATCGCAAGTGGATGAAAACTTAGATGGTAACGGTCATAGAGGTCACCTTTATTTCCTTTTTGAATATGATGTTCGTCCAGGAATGACCAGGGATATTGCAAATGGCCGACCATGGAAAAGATTTATGCCTACTGAATACACGCTAGGTTTATGGGATAGAGATGTTGACAGCAGGTATGACAAAACCTTTAAGCATGCATGGATTTCTAATAATGAAAGTACTATCCCGGTTTGGACTCAGGAAGAAGCAGATGCAGGTTATGTTGAATCTGGATTGGTGGGACAACCAAAATTTGTTGTTGGCGATACTGCTGTGTTTATTCCTGGCCCTGGCAAAGATGCTGATTGGGATGCTGACAGACAAGCCAGTACAAGGTATATGGTAATCACAAATGATGAATATACTGAAAAATTATTTCCATCATTAAATAAATGGATTGATCCAACCCGTCCTGACAGGCAAAAAACTCAGGGACAAAGAGACTTTGTTTTGATGAGATTAGGAGAGGCATATCTATTACGGGCCGAGGCAAGATTACAACAAGGAAATGCTTCTGGAGCTGCAGATGATATCAATGTAATCAGAGTGAGATCTGCATGGGAAGGAATGGAAGGCGCCATTACAATCTCTGCTGCTGATATTACTTTAGATTTTATCCTTGATGAAAGAGCTAGGGAACTACTAGGTGAAGGACATAGATGGTGGGATTTAGTTAGAGTTGGTAAGTTGGTGGAAAGGGTTAGACTACACAACCCTGTAGCCGCACCAAATATCCAGGACTACCATGTGGTAAGACCAATACCTCAGGATCAGATTGACAGAACTCAGGGAGGATATCCACAAAATGCCGGTTATCCTGGTGCAGGAGGTTGATTTTGAATAAACCTTTAAATTAATTAATCATACAGACACCAAAAATCCTCAAGCTTTTTTAGTTTGGGGATTTTTTTATTTAAAAGAGCAACAGGAAAAAATTGAGAAATATAAGGAAGAGAATTATTTACTAGCTTTCTTGAAATATTATCATGAAAATTCACTCCTGATAAAATCAATCTGAATGTAATCTATCATTTCGTTGGAAACCAGGCTATAAATTCTAAGATAAAAATTTCCCATTTCAATTGGTGAATGAATTGCAGTTAAAAGAATGGACCGGAAGAATTAAGAAAAAGAAAAGTTTGTCTTCAATTAATGAACATGTGTGGTTCCATTCTCCTCTTCCTGAATATTTTTGGAAAGGTTAATAATAAATTCAGTTCCTTTTCCAACTTCACTTTCCACCATAATTTTCCCGGAATGCTTTTCAATAATCCCATAACTGATGGAAAGCCCCAGACCTGTCCCCTCGCCTACTTCCTTTGTAGTATAAAACGGCTCAAAAATTTTGTCTTTTATAGCTTCGGGAATACCACTGCCAGTATCTTTTATTTTTACCTGAATTATTTCAGGAAGATTTTTGGTGGTAATATAAATTTCTCCCTTTCCTTCTATAGCCTGAGCCGCATTGTTTAAAATATTCAAAAACACCTGATTTAATTGGCCTGGATAGCAATTAATAGCAGGGAGATTTTCATCAAAGTTTTTAAACACTTCAATATGACCCCTGAATTGGCTTCCCAGAATTACAAGAGTTGAATTTATACATTCATTAATATCCGCCATTTTAAGGTGTTCCTCATCCAAACGGGAAAAGTTTCGCAAGCCTTTCACAATTTCCGCAGTCCTTGTGGCCCCTTCATTTATATCGTCAACTATTTCTTTCAAATCAAGTTTTAACTCATCATATTCCAGATCTTCCTTCAGTGCCTTTATTTCATGAATTTTTTCTATCAGATGATTGCTTGAAGTTTTATTATCCAATTCTTCATAGTTGGAAACCACCTCCATGAAACTTTCTAAAATCGATTTTAAAGTACTTACTCCGGCATAAACAAAGTTGATGGGATTGTTAATTTCATGGGCAACACCTGCAGTAAGTTGACCAAGGGAAGCCATTTTTTCCGATTGAATCACTTGCATTTGAGCTTCCTTCAATTCCTTGTGTGCCAAAGCAAGTTTTTCATTACTTTCCTTTTCTCTGTCAAAAGATATTTTTAACTCATCCCGTGTCCGAATCAGGTTTTCATTTATCGCTTGCAGTTCCTCAGAATTTTGCCGAATTTCCTCATCAATGGTTTTTAATTCCTGATAAGCTTCTTCTAGTTTTTTTTGTTTTTCTGTTAATTCGGCATTAGACTTTCTCACAGTTGCAATTAGCGCCTGGTTTTCTCCTTCAAAATGATCATTTGTTCGCTGGTAAAAATAAAATGCCATAATCACGGCAATGATGGCAATTAAATAAAAACCATTGATCATGTAATAACCTTGAGAAGGTTGCTCAATCAGGGTGGCATAATCCACATTGAAAAGCCGATGCAAATAGTCAAAAAATAACAAGCATACCACATTGGATATTAATCCGATAACCATCTGAAAACTATGCTTAAAGTCTAAAAGCACAAGGGGTATTAAGATGGTCAGGAAAATTAGGGCACGGGGGGCAAAATAATCAATTACCTCTACTGCTCCCGGACTTTTGTATTTATCTACAATGGTATATCCCAAAATAAATATTGGTGAGGCGATGCTCATCACCAGTCTAGTAAAATTCACCTTGCCCCATTTATTAAAAAAAGGGATAGTGGCCAGGCCGAGTGCAATAATAAAAAGCACCACCATGGTCTTTCCTCCTTTTAATTGAAAAGTGGCAATAATCGGCAAACTTGCAAAAGCCAATACCATGGCTAATAAAGCCAGCTTATTACAAAGCAGGGTCTTTTTTTGAAGGGAATATGGCATATTGGAAGACACACCAAAATAGGTTATACCATACCATTTATCAAAAAATCTACTTAACATAGTTTGGTTAGTTCTTCAAATATGGAGTGAACTTAAGAAAAGCAACTAAAAGTTCTAATTAACTGCTTTTAAGCACAAATAATCTAAAACATAAAAATACAGGTAGAATCTGATAAAAATCTTATAAAATCAAAAAATATTCATAGAATAAGCATAAATCAGCCAAAACTTCAAATTCATTATGCTAATCAGGAAACTTAAGAGGCTCCTTGTATTCCTTCAATATAACTTTTTACATTTTCCATGAGCCACATGGGTGTGGAAGTTGCTCCGGAAATTCCTACCTTATCATTTGGGCTAAACCATTCTGAAGCTATTTCCGACTCATTCTCAATGAAGTAGCTTCTTGGATTGAATTTTTTACACACATTGTACAGGGATTTTCCATTAGAACTTTTCTTGCCGCTCACAAACACAATTACATCATTTTCCTGTGAAAATTTCTCCATTTGAGGCTCTCTGTTAGAGACTTGTCTGCAAATGCTGTCATTGGCTTTAAAATGATTATTAAGTTCCTCTCTGGAGGCTTCAGCAACCCTCCTCTCAATTTCTTCCTTTATTTCATAAAAGCCTTTAGTACTTTTGGTAGTTTGACTAAATAATGTTACCGGCCTGGTGAAGTCAACTTTATCCAGGTCTTCGATGGTGGTCACAATAATGGAAGAATCTTTGGTTTGGCCATTTAAACCAATCACTTCGGCATGCCCCACCTTTCCATAAATGACCATTTGCCCTTCCTCAGTTTGCATTTGATCGTAGGCATTTTTCACTCTGTTTTGCAATTTTAACACTACCGGGCAGGAAGCATCGATCAACTCTATATTATTTTCCATAGCCAGTTGGTAAGTTTCAGGAGGCTCACCATGGGCACGGATTAAAACCTTACAATTGTTTAGGTTTTTCAGGTCATCTCTCTCAATTATTCTTAACCCCTTTTTATGCAATCTATCCACTTCCATGGCATTGTGCACAATATCACCCAGGCAATATAATTCGCCACTTTCTTCCATTTCTTCTTCAGCCATCTGAATGGCAAATTCAACACCAAAACAATACCCTGACTTTTCATCTATTCGTACTTCCATAGCTTGTGGAATCTAAATCTTGTTTCTAATTAATTATTTGTAATGCTAAATTTAAAATTTTTTCAACTTGCTCTTCAATAGTCAAATCAGAGGTGTCAATATCAATAGCATCCTCTGCTTTTCTCAATGGACTCTCTTTTCTGGTAGAATCCTGATGATCCCTGCTTTCCAGGTTTTGTTTTATTTCTTCCAGGTTTACCTCCTGCCCCTTCGCCTTCATTTCCATTAACCGCCTTTGAGCTCTGGCCTCAATACTGGCTGTCATAAATACTTTCAATTCAGCCTCGGGAAAAACAACCGTACCAATATCCCTTCCATCCATTACCACTCCTTTTTTCAATCCAATTTCCTGTTGTTTCTTCACCAAAAATTCTCTTACCTCCTTAATGGCACTGACCTCACTTACCCTGGCGGTCACTTCCATTTTTCTGATTTTATCCTCCACATTTTTCCCATTTAAAAAAACATCATTATGCTGATTTTGTTCATTTAGTTTAAAATCAATTTCAATGGATCTCAATGCATTTTCTACAGCCTCTGTATTATTTAAATCAACATCGTTTTCTATTACAAATAAGGTGATGGCCCTATACATCGCTCCTGAATCCACATAAATGTAAGCTAATTTTTTAGCGAGAATTTTAGCGGTTGTGCTTTTCCCTCCACCTGCATGACCATCAAGGGCTATATTAATTTTTTTCATATTTTAATGTTAGTGCAACAAAATTATAGCTGTCTGAAAATTTATTTAAGTTTTTCTAAATCTCTTATCAGGATTTTTTTCCTGTCAAAGTTAATGATATTTTTATCACGAAGGTCATTTAATACAGTTGTAACATTTTGTCTGGATGTACCGGTAAGCAGAGCTATATCCTTATGGGTAAAGTGATTTTTGATCATGGTTTCTTCCCCGACTTTTGTTCCTTTTTCCTCAGCCATTTCTTTAAGCAATTCAACAATTCTCGTCCTTGAATCCTTAAAAACCAACGATTCCACCCTTCTTTCCAATTTTTTTATTCGTAATCCTATTAATTTGAAGAGCCCCAAACTAAAGGTTTTGTTATCTTTAATTAAAAGGCTCATGTCATCAATATTCATAGGACAAATTACAGTCTCCTTGTCCATAGCTTGTGCAAAGTCTTCCCTTCTGGTTTCACCTAAAAGAGCCAGTTCTCCAAAAAGTTCTCCTTCAGACAATATGGTTTTCACCAACTCATTTCCATCTTCATTATAGCTGCCAATTTTCACTCTTCCCTTGGCAATCAGGTATATGTACTTAGAAGGGTCATCCTGAAAATAGATAAAATCATTCTTTTTAAAATTGTAAAACTGGTGCTTTTTCCCAAACTCTTTGAGCTTATGAGGACAAAGGATTTTAAACAAATCCACCCCTTCAAAAAACCATAAATTATCCTGTCCCATACTTTAAAGGGCTTTAATTCAAAAAATTAAGGTTAATTAATTTTCAATTGTTAATTGTTTAACTGTTATGTATGGAATTCAAAATTTTTTCGAAACACATAGTTTCTTCGAAAAAACACTTCAAAACCAATCCTTTTTGTATCCCAAAACATAAATTTAAGCCAGAAATTGAATTAGGATTAATGTAGTAAAATGTCCAAATTATTTGGTTTCTGAAACGGAAATTATAAATTCCCGTACTATTAAATATTTTGTAAAATTATTTAATCATTTTTTTAAACCCAATTTATCCATTAGCTCATTCATCCTATTAACACAGGTTTCTTTTGATATCCACTTATTCATTCAATTTAATAAATTTTAAGTTTATAAATTAAATTTCAATCCTTTTTAGAAAAGGGAAAATCATACCTTGAAGAAAAATTTAAAACAGATGAAACAAATATTCATTTTTCTCTTGTATTTTCTGGTAACCCAACAGATTTTCGGTCAATATTCCACTGGTTTAGTCTTTGATGACGACAAATATGAAAATGCCCCAAAAAAGGCGACACTTACAAGAGGACTTTATGTAGAGGCTGTTCCCTCCAGCAATTCAATGAAACAATACTGCCCTACCCCTATGAACCAGGGGCAGTATGGAACTTGCGTGGGCTGGTCGAGTAACTGGGCAGCAAGAACTATTGTGGAGGCAATGAAAAACGGATGGACTTCACAAGCTGTTATCAACCAGAATGCTTACTCACCTGGTTTTATTTATCAGATGATAAAAGATAAAAATGATAAAGATTGTTCGTATGGAGCAAGTATTTTTGATGCCCTGAATTACATGAAGTTTAACGGATCGGTGAAATATGCTGAACTGGAAGAACAATGTGTTCCGTCTGTTCCACAAAATTTAAAGGATAAGGCCATGCGAAATAAAATTAAAGATTTTGCAAGGTTATTTGATCAACAACAAGGGGGTGAATATAAAATCCAAACAGTAAAAAAGAGTATTGCAGAGAATAATCCGGTAGTTTTCGGGATGAAGTGTGCCCCGTCATTCTATGATGCAATAGACGTATGGAAACCCACTGAAAACCACGAAGTAAAATATGGTGGACATGCCATGTGTGTAGTGGGTTATGATGACAACAAATATGGTGGTGCTTTTGAAATTATGAACAGTTGGGGAACAGACTGGGGAAATGAAGGTTTCATTTGGGTTACTTATCAGGACTTTGCCAATTTCACGAAATATGCTTACGAAATTATAACGGAACCAGCACCCAAACCACCAATGGTTGCCGATCTTTCAGGCCAGTTAAAATTTGTTACAGACAAAGGAGTGGAAATGAAGGCCGAGCTTTTGGGTCAAAGTTATAAAATGCAACAATCCTATCCTTCCGGAACAAGTTTCAGGGTGTACATTTCCAATAATGAACCTGCTTATGTTTACGCTTTAGGAAGTGATAAAACAGAGGAAATATTTCAATTATTCCCATATGCCCCCGGAGTGAGTGCCGCTTTAAATTACAGCCAAAACCAGGTGGCCTACCCAAGTGAAGACCATTATATCACTATGGATAATACAGTTGGTACAGATTATATCTGTGTGCTATACAGCAAGCATGAACTTGACATTGAGGAAATAAAACGAGAGTTGGAAGGCTATTCAGGAAGTATGCTAAGCAGAACAAAAAAAGTGATCGGTCAGAATTTGGTGAAGCCGGAAAATATTCAGTTTTCTTCCGATAAGATAGGCTTTAAGGGATTTAGCAAAGGAAAATCGGTACTGGCTTTAGTAGTGGCTATTGATCATATCCAGTAAAAATTTAACAAGAAACTTGTATAACAAAAAAGGGTTGGATTTGAAATCCAACCCTTTTTTGTTATACAGGTATTTCCTTAAAAACATCTATCTGTTTTTCAATCAGGTCTTCAAAAGTTTCCCTCTCCCTAATCAATTTAGCTTCTCCATTGATCACTAAAACTTCTGCCGGCCTCACCCTTGAATTGTAATTGGAACTCATGGAAAAACAATAAGCTCCTGCATTTTTCAAACCAATAATATCCCCTGGTCTCACTTCGTTCAATTCCCTGTCCCAGCCGAAATTATCTGTCTCACAAATGTAGCCTACCACATTATACCTTTTTAGCTCACCATTTGGATTAGATACGTTAAATATTTCGTGGTATGCATCGTACATCATCGGCCTGATCAAATGATTAAGGCCGGAATCCAGACCGACAAAGGCTGAAGTTGGCCCTTGTTTTACAATATTTGCAGGGGCGAAAAAATGTCCGCATTCACTTACCAGATATTTCCCGGGCTCAAACCAGATTTCCACAGCCCTTCCATATTCTTCGGTAAACTTGTCATAAGATTCTTTTAATAATTTCCCCAGGGCGAAAATATCAGTTCCTTCTTCGTCTTTTTTATAAGGGACTTTGAAACCACTGCCAAAATCGATAAACTTTAGATTGGGGTGGTTCTTCGCCAAATTAAACATTAACTCAGCGCCCTGAATAAATGCTTCAAATTCTTTAATATCCGATCCGGTATGCATGTGCAAACCAACCAGCTGAATGTTGTATTTGGAAATAATGGCATTTACTTCATCCATTTGCAAAATAGAAATGCCAAATTTGGAATCTTTATGTCCGGTTTGAATTTTAAAGTTTCCCCCTGCCTGAATATGCGGATTTACCCTAAAACAACAGGGAATAGAACTTCCGTATTGCTGCCCAAACTTTTCAAGTAGAGGAATACTATCTATATTGATCATCAATCCCTTTTCCACTGCCTCTTCAATTTCCTCAAAAGAAACACCACTTGGAGTGAACAAAATCTCATTTGATTTATATCCCGCCAAAAATGCCATTTTTGCTTCATTCATCGAAACCACATCCACTTCACAACCGTAACTTTTAATAAGCTTTAAAATACTGATATTGGTAAGTGCTTTTGAGGCATATTTTATTTTAAGATTGATGCCACTAAAAGCCTTTTTTAGGTTTTCAACCTGTTGTTTTATTTTTTGAGCATCATAGACATACAATGGTGTCCCAAACTCCTTACAAATATCAGGAACATTAAGGCCCTGAATCTCGAACTGATTTTCTTTCAACTGCATTTTAAGGGTTAGATTTCCTCTAATTTTAATACAACTAATTATAATAAAAATTCAAAATTAGTATATTATTCATTTACTCACTAACTTGAAGATATTAATTAGTATAATTGTGAAGTAAAGTTTCTTATCCAATCATTAGCTAATTTTGAATTAAGAGTCAACTACTATCAAAATTTAACTGAAAACCAGAAGCTAAATGAATTTAAATTTCACTAAAAATCCTCTGATTTTTTTTCTTTTCATTTCTGTCATTTTTGCCTCTTGTCAACCTTCCAGGCAACTCTCATTTCAGCCAATAAAGGTAGATACTGAAAACAGAGGGGGCAAAAAAATTGGTGTAAAATCTCAAGCTGGTATTAAAGTGGCAGTTAGCCATGAATTTTCTACAAATGAATATTTAGTATTCCGTGTGGCCATTCAAAACAAAGGAGATGAAACCATATTAATAGATCCTGATAATTTTTACTATATACCAAAGGGAGAAAACAGGAATTTTAGAACTTCCAATTATATTAAAACTGTAAGTAATAGTGAGGCTTTAAAAGGTGTAGAATATGCCTTTTATAAAGAACACAAAAGGCACAAGTCTGCCTCAGCCGTTGGAATAGGTTTGGGAATTTTGGCTTTTGCTGCAGATATTGCTGCAAATGAAATGGGTGCCAATTCTTCCCAAATATTTAATAAAAGATTCGCCCGGGAAGCCGTTTTTGGAGGTATTGCTATCCTCTCAGAAGTGAATGAAGCCAAGCATGAAAAAGCTCTTTGGGAAATTGAACAATCGAGAAGTGTCCTGGATTTTGAACCCATGAATATCCAGAGTTTGATGCCGGGAGAACAGGTGGAAGGTAAAATTATTTTTCCTTATTTGGAAGATTCTGATTTTTTGCTGATGTATTTCCCTTTCGGAGCGGATATCATAAATATTGATTTTGCTCTCCACAATTAATCATTGAAAAGCAACTTCTTTTTTATCGGGAATTAATTCATATTCTACCTCAAAACTAAAAACATTGATGGTGCTTGCGGTGTAATTACATACCCAAGCCTCCAATTTGTTTCCCTCCTGGAAAATATCTACCCCAACAGGTTTTCCTTTCGATTCCCAGGAGCCCAATAAACTAAGATCCTCCGATGAAAAGGCCTGCAATACCTGCCCGGCATAACAAGTTACAAAAATGATGGAGCTGTCATTGGAAAAAGTTATTGTCCTTGGATCATCATCAGTGGAAGATGTTTGAATGGTCTCAAGCGTTTGAAGATCCACTTTAAGCAGTTTTTCAGGACTGCTCAGCGAAGCATATAAAAAATCCCTGGATGTAATGAGATGCCTGGGCGTGGACCCTATGGCAAATGTTTCTTCCAATTCTAAATTTTCCGTATCAAATATATTGATGTTTCCGCTTCCCATATTGGATACAAACAACCTGTCTTTTTCATGGTTTAATGCAATTCCTCTTGGAACTGCCCCGGTTGTCAGGTCTACTTTCTTTTCCCACTCCTGGGGGTCCAGAGATGAAGTGTTTAAAACGGTAAGCGAATTGTCATGCCAGTTGGTAACATACACCTCATTTGAATTTCTCCCATTCAAAATAGATTTTGGCGTTTTACCAGTTTCAAAAAAAGGCAATTTAATGGCTTTCTTACTGCCATCAGCATAAATAATTGCGGCATCTTTACCTGGCATATTTCCGATATTGTCTTCTCCAAAAAGGTTCCAGGCCACTACCCCACCCGCATTATGAAGGGAAATCCACAAATATTTTCCATCGTGAGAGATACAGCCTTCCACAGGTTTTTCGGCAATTGAATTATACCAGGTATTTTTTTCGTAATTATATCCTTTTGCCTGATTGGGGAAAAATTTTAATGTTCGCGTAACAGTTTTAGTCGCTCGGTTAAATTCGGTAACACTCATTCCCTCCAAATTGAGAGAATAAACAAAAGTGTGGGACTTATCGAATAAAATTGATTTGGGACTACGACCTGTAGATATTTTTTTTGTTTCCTTTAATTGAACCCCGACTGCCTTTTTTCTGATTTTTCCTGGTTTCGTTTCGATTAGTGAGCTGTCAATAATGGCACTTCCGAGCATTTCCCCTTTTCCCTCTTCATTATTTTTTTTTTGGATATAATGCCTGTTGACAAAGGCAAAAGCCAAAAACAAGGAATTGATTATCCAGAAGATAATGATGATTTTAAGATATGGTTTTATTTTGTCCCCCAGAAACTTCATTTGTCATTTGAAGATAAAAAAATATAATTTTATTCGGTCACCGATAAAATTTAGATAAAAAAATGCATTCATTTCTACTAACCTCCTCTAAATTTAAATTCAATATCCAATTATTTAGTATGACAATCCTCACTTTTTTTAATAAATTCAATGCCTTATCACAGGGTACGGGAATAAGGATAGATTCAAAAATATAAATAAATAAAAGTTTGATTAGATCTTAAGTAAATTTAGAGTTTCCTTAAATTTTGGGTAAAAACCAAATTTTCAAGTTTAGGATTCACTTGAAACAAAAAGTTTTAAAGAAAAAATAGTTTGTAAAACTTAGCCATAATTTTCTTTTTTTCCTAAACATTCTTTGCAGATTGGTTTCATGTCGTTTAATATTGAAAGTCTTCGACAGCTGCCTATAGATATGATATTAAAGGTAATTCACTATCAAATTAGAGGTAGTTATAGCATGTAAACCTGTTGTTTTACTCCGGACTATTTTTTAATCACTGAAATGGTTTTTCCTACATAAAAATTTCAGAATTTTAACCTAGCCTTCCGGAATTAAAAACTAAAGGATAATTTTTCCACACACCATTATTTTTAAATTAAAATGAACTATTTAAAACCAGAACAAAAAAACTCATCCAGAAGGAAATTTGTAAAAAATCTTTCATTGGGATTTGGAGCATCCTCCTTAGCTTTTGCCTTACCACAATTAGGTTTTGGCTATTCCAAAAAGTTAGATAAAAAAATGGGGGTTGCCCTTGTTGGATTAGGCTATTACAGCACTGATTTACTTGCACCTGCATTACAAGAAACTGAAAATTGTTATCTGGCAGGAATCGTTACCGGAACACCCTCAAAAGCAAAAAAATGGCAGGAACAATATAATATCCCTGAAAAAAATATCTACAATTACGAAAACTTTGAAGAAATAAAAAAGAATAAGGATATTGATATTGTATATATCGTATTACCTAATTCCATGCATGCAGAATATACCATAAAGGCAGCCAATGCCGGAAAGCATGTCATTTGTGAAAAGCCTATGGCCCTAAATGAAGAGGAATGCAAACAAATGATAAAAGCCTGTAATGATAATAATGTAAAATTATCGATTGGTTACCGAATGCAATTTGAGCCTACTACTCAGGAAGTCATGAGGCTTGGCCAGGAAAAAGTAATGGGCGCAGTTAAATTGGTTACCGCATCTGCAGGATACAGGGAAAGCAGGCCGGAACACTGGAAAGTAAAAAGAACATATGGCGGTGGTCCTATGATGGATATGGGTGTTTATTCCCTTCAGGCCGCCCGATACATTACTGGTGAGGAACCTAATTCTGTTACTGCTCAGTCTTTCAATACCAATCCTGACATATTTAAGGAAGTTCCTGAAACTATTGCCTTCCAGGTTCAATTTCCAAGTGGTGCAATTGGCAATCTTTCCACCAGTTTTGGAATGAGTGTAAATAGCATGCATACTACTACCGAAAAGGGCTGGTTTAAATTAGATCCTTTTTCTGCATACAGAGGCATTAAAGGAGCATCTAAAGAAGGCGTTTTCGAATTTCCGGTAATCAACCAGCAGGCCGCCCAAATGGACGAAGTCTCTGTTTGTATTAGTGAAGACAAACCTATGCGTGTCCCCGGTGAAGAAGGCTTAAAAGACATTATCGTGGTACAGGCCATAGAGGAAGCATTGAAAACCGGAAAAAAAGTGGAAATCAAGAGATAATTCCCAACTGACATTCCTGTTCCACAATTCCTATAAAATTTGTTGAATTTGTATCTTTTTAGCCATATCTTAATTAGAAATTATATATGGACTTATGCTCATCAAATTTTACCAACTCAATTCCAGTAAAAAGGGATTGATATAAAACAAGAAATAAATGACTAATAGTTTATGCCAGATTATTATAATGTATTAGGTCTGAACAGGAATGCCAGCTTTGAAGAAATAAAAAAGGCTTATAGAAAACTTGCCGTTAAATATCATCCGGACAAAAATCAGGGAGACGGTTTTGCAGAAGAAAAATTTAAGGAATTAAGTGTAGCTTATGATACGCTTTCCAATCCAAATAAAAGAGAAAGGTATGACAATCCGCTAATTGCGCAGGAGGAAATGATGGCCGAAATGTACCGAAGGTCATCTATTTTAAGAAAAGTAAGACTTTATCGTGAAAGGAAAGGAACTGTTTATGTTTCAAAAGATACCAAAACAGTGATTTTGGTAAAGATTTTTGTGTTTACCGGTATATTATTTTTCCTATTGATTTCCACATTTTATTCCAATGACCATATAGTGGACCTTAATGTTAACCAGAACAAAGTCCCTGTATATTATTTCAATAATGGAAATATTTCAACGGAATTACTCAGCTCCGAAGATTTCAACAGAAAAACCAGGGTTGACGAATTGGTTAATCTGAATTATGATTTAGGGAATAGCAATTATAATAAAGGCCATTTCAAAGAAGCTTTGGATCAGTTTCTATTTGTGTATTACAATCAGAATGCGGAAATTCACTTTGAAGATTTGCCCACCAAAATAAAGAGTTGCTTTAACCAAATGGGACCAGGAATAACCCTTCATTTCAAGAATCAGCTAAGAAATGCCCATTTAGATACCAGTACTTTCGAATAAGTAGGTTATTTTCGTTCAAAAATTCTTTTTATTCACAGAAGTTGCCTAAAGCAATGACTTTATGCTACAAATGGTCTGTTTTGCTTTCCATTTCCCTTATAAATTAAAACTTTAGAAAACTTCACAATAAACAACTTTATCTCGATGATTAAAAAAATATTATTTTTGGTTTTGTTTTCTATCACTTCCTTTTTTCCTGCCATAGCAGATGAAGGGATGTGGTTACCCCTATTATTACAGCAATTAAACGCAGAGCAACTCCAAACAAATGGATTTAAACTTACTCCGGAAGATATATATTCGGTTAACCAGTCAAGTTTAAAAGATGCTGTATTACAATTTGGAGGGGGTTGTACAGGGGTAGTAGTCAGCCCGGAAGGCTTGCTACTCACAAACCACCATTGTGGCTATGGAAGAATTCAATCCCACAGTTCACTTGAAAATGATTACCTCACCGATGGATTTTGGGCGATGAATAAAGAGGAGGAATTGAGCAACCCGGGCCTTACCATTACATTTATTGTAAGAATGGAAGATGTTACTTCAAAAGTATTGGCAGGAGTAAATGACCAAATGGAGGAAAATCAAAGAAATGGTATTATTTTAAGAAATACACAGCAAATCAAGGAGGAGGCCACCGCGGGCTCTCATTATGGAGCTATTATTAAGGAGTTTTTCTATGGTAATCAATATTTTATGTTCATTACCGAAACATTTAAGGATATTCGATTAGTTGGAGCGCCTCCCTCTTCTATTGGAAAATTTGGAGCAGACACCGATAATTGGGTCTGGCCAAGACATACTGGAGATTTTTCTGTTTTCAGAATATATGCCGATGCAGATAACAAACCCGCAAGTTATTCTCCGGACAATGTTCCCTACAAACCCAAACACTTTCTGCCGATTGGTATGAATGGAGTGAAGCAGGGTGACCCTTCTTTAATTTTTGGTTTTCCAGGAAGCACACAGCAATTCCTGCCATCATTTGCTGTGGAGTTTATCACAGATGAGGTGAATCCTCTTAGAATTAAAATGAGAGAGGCAAGCCTTTCCATAATTGATGCGGCAATGAAAGCTGATGATGAAATCAGGATAAAATATGCTGCCAGGCAATCCAGCATCAGTAATGCCTATAAGAAATGGATTGGGGAAAACCTGGGTTTAAAAAGAAAAAATGCCTACGAAAAAAAGCTGGAATTTGAATCAAGGTTTAAAGGACTTGCCAATACAAAAAATCAGGAATACCTGAAGATTTTGGAAGATTTAAAAGTGAATCATGAAGCCCAGAAGAAATATACCCTTGCCCGGGATTTATTCAGGGAATTTATTTTTTATGGTCCGCAACTTATTCGCTTTGCCAGTGATTTTAACAATATTGCCATAAATCATGCACAACTTGAGAAAGATAAAGCAGTGGAAGCAGAAGTAGAAAAACTTAAACAAAAAACCAGAGGTCATTTCAAAAATTATGATAAGGAGTTGGATCAGGAAATTTTTGCCTCCCTCATGGAAATTTATCTGGAGGAAATTAATCCTGAATTCAAATCTGAACTACAAGCCCTCATTGCTTCAAAATATGACAATGACCCTGAGGTTTTTGCCTCAAAACTTTATGAAAAAACAATGTTTGCGGATGAACAAAAGACCAATGACTTACTTATTAATTTTTCTGCCTCTTCCATAAAAAAGATAAGTAAGGACCCTGCATTTTCCGTAATGCGTACATTATTTATCAGCTTTCAAACTCAAATTGAACCGGAGTATTTCAGGTTAGCAGAAGAAAAGGACAAGCTTATGCGGGAGTATGTAAAGGCTATTCAAACCTTAATTCCAGATAAAAACTATTGGCCTGATGCTAATCTGACATTAAGAGTTGGATTTGGAAAGGTGGAAGGTTCTTCTCCACATGACGGAATGCTTTATGAATATCAAACTACGCTTGAAGGTGTGATGCAAAAAAGAAATCCTGACCATAAGCCTACTGAGGAATTCTATGTTCCAGACAAACTGGTTGAGTTGTATGAGCAAAAGGATTATGGACCCTATGGGGAAAATGGTAAAATGCCAGTTTGTTTTACAGCCTCCAATCATACTACAGGTGGAAATTCCGGCAGTCCCATTATTGATGCTGAAGGGAAATTAATCGGTCTTAATTTTGACCGAAGCTGGGAATCTACCATGAGTGATATTATGTACGATCCGGATATTTGCAGGAATATTGTAGTAGATATTCGGTATGTCCTCTTTATTATTGATAAATATGCCGGAGCCAAACATTTGGTGGAAGAAATGTCTTTGGCCAATTAAGGATTAGTTTAAGGAATTTAAGTTTTGCCGTTTTGCAGAAAAACATTTTTTAGTTACTGCAAAGCGGCATTTCTATGAAAAAGGTAGTACCGTTTCCCGGTTCTGTCTCAAACCAGATACTTCCCCCGGAGTGTTCTATTCCTCTTTTGGCAATGGCAAGCCCTATACCAGATCCGGTAGCTTTCGTGGTAAAATTAGGTATGAATATTTTTCCCTGAATATATTCAGGAATACCTTCTCCATTATCCTTAAATTCCAACAAGATTTTGTGCGGTGAAAATGGTTTGAGGGAAATTTGAATTTCTGGAGTTAAACCTGAGGGTACCGCCTGAATTCCATTGAGAATCAGGTTGGTAAAAACTCTACCCATCAGTTTTTTATCAGCATTTACATAAAACTCCCCCTCCGGAATCCTTTTAATGATTTTCGATTTGGTATTGTTTCCGTGAAGTTCAATCGTCTGTTTTAAAATTGCCCCCAGCTCAAACTTTTCTTCCTGAGGAAGCGGCATCTTGGCAAATGTGGAAAATGAGGTGGTAATATCATTTAATGTATCCACTTGACCCAATAACATTTTAATGGATTTTCGAGCCCTTTCTTCCCCATTCAAAACCCTTTCAAGCTGCTGCAGAGATAACTTCATAGGCGTTAATGGATTTTTAATTTCATGGGCAACCTGCTTAGCCATTTCCCGCCAGGCAGTTTCTTTTTCACTTCTTGCAAGGGCTGCCCGACTATCATCCAGCTTGAGAATCATTTTATTATATTCTCCCACTAATAGTCCAATCTCATCATCCGACTGGTATTCCAATTCCTCATTTTTCCCTGTTAAAGAAACTTTTTTAATTTTCTGGGTAATCAATACCAATGGCCTGGTCAGGGACTTTACAGAGAAATAAGAAAGCGCCAGAAGGACTACGAAAATAGAAGTAAAGATCTGCATGATGGTGGAAATCACATCAATAATCTGATTTTCCAATTTATCCTTCGATTCAAAAAATGGAATACTGATAATGCCCAGAATTTCCCCGGAATCGTCAGGGGATTTTATCCCCACGTAAGCCGCATTAAAATTCAAATCTCCTACCTTTTCATCCAACATGGTTTTCGCCTGGTTCTTTTCCAGAATATTGACATAAGCCCGGGGATTTACCAAATTAGTTAAAAGGTGGTTATCGAAAATTACACCAAGGCTGGTTACCAGCAATCTCCCAGAAGGATCATATAAATTTATATCGGATTGGGTAAACCTCGATATTTCCACAATCTTATCCGCAAGTCGATCTTTGTCAATTAGTCCCCGGTTATAATCAATAATTTCGTCACCCACATTGTTGCTTACATTCTGTGCTTTTTCCAGATAAAAGCTTTCAGTTTCACTTTGATTCCCAGTACTTAAAATACTGACAATGATCACACTAACGATAGCCAGAGGAAGGAAAAAAGCAAATACCAGATAGACCTGAATTCTGGTAGTAAAATTCATTTTCCCCTTTCTTCTTCCGGAAATATAATTTTGGTAAAAAATGACCATAATTAAAGCCAAAACCAGAATTAAAAAGAAAAAAGAAAAATTTGACAATACATTTCTTGGTGGGTATTTCAATGAAGAAATGATAATATTTTTATTCTTCTTTCCAGGGACACGAAAGTGAGAATATTTTTCTGTTTCAATCTCCTTTTTCAAATACCCTTTCTCATGTTCGAATAAACTGAGGAACTTATTATCATAATTATAATCGCCATAACTATACATCAGGCGATCATCCAGATAAATAGAGTAACTATAATCTTCATATCTGTTCAGGTCCTCAAACCGCTTATCAAGGAAAGGAGGATAAATACTGTTAGGGATACTTTTCTTAAGTACAAAATCGAGAACGATATGCCCTACCCTGATGCTATTAGTATCCAGAGAAATCAGGCAGGAATATTTATTGTTTCCGGTAGCCAGTTCATTCACAAAATAGACATTACTGTATTCGGTTTTGTATTTGTCCTGGCTGTACATCCTTCGCAATGCGTTATAATTAGCATCCGAATCATAAGGAGTTCCGTCCCCATCAAACAACCTGATTTCCAGATCATACTTATCAAAATACTTAGTGATATAAGACCTTTTTATCTTGTTCTTAATCAGGTCGGGGTAAAATTCATCAATAAACCAGCTTTTTATAGTAGTATCATTTCGAACTTCCTGTACGATCTGATTAAGATTGAATTCACCATAAGGGTCATTTTCGAAAGTCAGAATATTGGCATATCGGTTTTTGTTTTCCAAATCCCGGATTTGCTCAAAATTGAAAATGGCATAAGCGCCAATTATAGAACTTGCTACTATACAAAAGATAAAATATACAAGGGTAGAATAATTGACATGCCTTAAAAATAAAGGGAAATTAAAATAGGTAATAGTAGCAAAGTAAATAGCATTTACATTGAATATGAGGATATTATCCACCTTCATTATCACAGATAAGATATAGTAAATAAGGCTGCCTAAAACAAAAACTACCGTAATGCCATAGAGGGATTTACCTAATTTTATCAGGATCTTGGAGGAGACATGACATATAATAAAATAATTGAGGGCGCATAGTATAAAAATGACTATACAAATAATTTTTACCGGAAGAAAAAAGTTGATTTCACTGGTAATATCCAGAGTAATACTGGAATTGAAATAAATAGTTTGCAGAACCGCATAAATATAGAAACCACTAAAATAAGTAATGGTTACCAATACAACTGAAAGTAAATCTTTCCAAAATTGATCTAACTTTAAGAGTTGTTTTAGAGGGATTAATTTCCCCAGGTTTCGGGCTATGAAACCTATGATTAAGGTTATTCCAAAAAGATTAAGCAACAAATCTCCCAGAGACGGTGAAATGATGGAGGAAGCAAAAATATTGGCTTTAAATAAATCAATATCCATCATATCATGGGGTATTCTATAATAGATCATCAACCCCCTGAATGACACCACCATAAAAATCAAAATAACAAAAGCCAACCATACCCTTCCTTTTTTTATTAATTGGTAAAGTTTTATTTTGAAAAATAAAAAGAGGAACAGGCAAAAGGAAATTCCAAAAAATAAGGTAACTAACTGATTATCTCCCTCATAGTAAAAGTCTGGAGGAAATGAAATGGAAAAAAGATAAGTCCCATAGGCATTGAATATATCTTCATCACTGGATTGCTTTTCCAGCGTAATTTCCATATCCTGATTTGGAAAAATTTCCGGATTATATTCCGACCTTAAATACTTACTTTCGATATCATAAGTAGACTTTAGCGGAATAAGGGTAATGATCTCAAATTCAATTTCATTTATTTTATCAATTGATTTTTTTACCAGATATATGGCATGACCTGTATCAATGCATTTCTCCTTGTAATATCCTGCAAAGTACTGATACTGAATATCATACTTATGGTCGGACCAATAAAGGAGATTTTTGTTTTTATAAACAAAGATTGGGTATTTACTTTCGGAGAAAAGGTTGTTAAAGGAAATTTGACTGCCTTCAGTAAATCTTTGTTTAAACTCAAAAATATTGTCATCAGCAATTTTAGACTCTTGGGCCAGCTTGTGAGAAAGAGATTTACTAAATAACTTTTCGGTATTTATGGAGCCATAAAAAAAATGTAAAGATAAAGTTAATCCCAGGGAGATTAATGCTAAAAAAATATAAACCCTATCTTTCTTCATTTAGTCAAAAAAATCTAATCAAAGAGGTTTTCTCTATACTTTAAAAAGGTTCCCTTCCCACAAAAAATTCCACTCCAGCCTTTTCCTATATTTTCTATTTACAACCTTCAAAAATAAAACCTAAAAACTTTGGCTGTAAAATATGATGAATAACGAGAAATTTACTTTACTCATCCGAAATTAATCAAAAAAAATGAGCCAAAAATGTTTTTTGACTCATTTTCAGCATTTTATTAGATTGTTTTTACTAAGAAATAATTCTTTTTCCCTTTTTGTACAAGGAGATATTTTCCCTGTAGCAATTCAAAATTGAAGTGTTGACTGATTGACTCCACCTTTTCTTTATTCACACTCACACCACCATTTTGAATCATTTTTTTGGCTTCACCTTTGGATTTAAAAATGACATTTTGTGTAACTTCCGAAAGAAAGTCCAGCATACCCAAATCCGGATTTAGTTGATCCTTGGAAACTTCAACTTGGGGTACGCCATCGAATAATTCCAGTAAAGTTTTTTCATCCAGTTTCCTCAAAGCTTCAGTCACTCCGGATTTTTTAAACAAAATTTCTGAAGCTCCCACTGCCTTTTCATATTCTTCTTCAGAATGAACCCTGATGGTAATATCCTTTGCTAGTATTCTTTTTAAAGCATTTGGATTACCCTCATACTCCTTTTCCATTGCCTCAATTTCCTCCTGAGTAAATAGGGTAAAAACTCTAAGGACTTTCCCTATTTCAGTATCTCCAATATTCAACCAAAATTGGTAGAATTTGTAAGGAGATGTCATTTCCGGATCGAGCCAGACATTTCCAGATTCAGATTTTCCAAATTTTGATCCATCCGATTTAGTGATTAAGGGCGTAGTTAGGGCAAACGCTTCTCCGCTTTCCATCCTTCTGATTAATTCAGTCCCAGAGGTAATATTTCCCCACTGATCAGAACCACCCATCTGAATCGTAACCTCTTTATTTTTATACAGATGAACAAAGTCATACGCCTGCAACAATTGATAAGAAAACTCGGTAAAAGAAATACCCGTTTCAATTCTTTTCTTTACTGATTCTTTCGCAGCCATATAATTGACTGTCAGATGTTTTCCTGCTCCTCTTAGGAATTGTAAAAAACCAATATCCTTAAACCAGTCATAGTTATTGACCACAACAGCAGAATTTTCACCACAGTCAAAATCAAGGAATTTTTCCAGTTGATTTTTTACCCCCAGTTGATTAGCCCTTAAGGTTTCCTCACTTAAAAACTTTCGCTCCTCAGATTTTCCTGAAGGATCTCCAATCATCCCGGTAGCTCCACCTACTAGGGCATAAGGTTTATGGCCCGCCAGTTGCAGGTGTTTCAATAGCATTACAGTGGCTAAGTTACCAATATGAAGGGAGGAAGCCGTGGGATCAAAACCAATATAACCGGCTCTCATGTCAGCATTTAAATGTGCTTTTATTTCAGGAGTGGTATCATGTACCATACCTCTCCATGACAATTCATCTATCAAATCTCGTCTCATGCGGCAAATTTAAGGAATGAATTTTTTATCCTTAAATCAAGACAGAAAATCTTTTGTGCGTACCGAGAAATATTAAAACTCTAATTCTGGATAAATTAAGAAAAGAAACTATAAAGGCTTGTCTGCCACTACTATTGAATCAGTGGTAATTATATTACTGAGATTTTTGGATCGGTCCGCAATTTGTACATCAAAACGAAGAATATCACCAGTTTTGATTTCACCTATATCATAGAAAACTGCAAAACTATAACTAAGATCGCCTTCAAGAGGGGTTTCAGTGCCCAGTTTATTTAATTTGGGAAACCGACCATTGAAATTAGCTATGTCAGGAAAAAGAAAAGGCACCCAAACCCCTTCTTCCTTTCTAAAAACATCTACAAAATAATTATTATTAAATTTATTGGGAATGCTGTCTTCCAGAATAATTCCATTGTCATCCACTTCAAATTCCCCATATTCTGGATATCCTTCATCACCAGAAAGCCCCAAATCACCGTCTCCATCTTTAAAGGTGATGGTAATATTTACAGAATCGGCAATAGTAACAAAACCTGTATTGGGATCTATTTTTTGAACCACTTTATTTCCAATTTCCACAAACTCTATTTCTGGAATATCACTAAATTCAGGTTCTGGATAACAGGAAATGACAATAATGGATAAAAAGAAAACAAAAAATGAAATGTTTAAAATACTTTTGCCTGATATATTCATAAACAGATTTGTTAATTTTTTGAGGACTTGAAATAAAAAATCACTCAGATCAATAGGTTTATAAAGTTGATGGTAAATGTAAAAAATGGATTAACTTAATGACCCTTAAAAAAATGCAATGGTTGTTTAAAAATAACCATGAAAACACAAAATTGTGTTTTAATTTCCACAATATTCAAAATTAACGCAAAAGGAAGAATTATAATTTTTATTTTATTATTTAATATGCTACAATCCGACCATTATAAAGACAAAATATTAAATATTAATAAAAGCAATTTTGAAGATTTAGCAATAGAAGTATTCCAATACCAAAGTAAAAATAATCTGGTATACCAAGAATATTTAAATCATCTTAAAATTGATCCAAAACAAATAAAATCCATTCAGGAAATACCTTTCCTTCCAATTGAGTTTTACAAATCATTTAATGTTATTTGTAACAAAATTACTCCCAGGCTGGTTTTTGAAAGCAGTGGGACTACAGGTGCAAAAACGAGTAAGCATTACATAGGGGACCCTGATTTTTACAAGGAAATTTCAAAATCAATTTTTGAAACACAATATGGAGATTTAAAACAATATGCTATTCTTGCGCTTCTTCCCTCTTATCTGGAAAGAGGAAACTCCTCTCTTGTTTTTATGGTCAATCATTTTATGCAATATGCAGATATTGAATCTGGGTATTTTTTGAAGAACCTGGAAGAGTTGAAAGAAAAAGTTGATACTTTAAAAAGTAAAGGCAAAAAAATCCTCCTTATCGGTGTTTCTTTTGCCTTGTTGGATTTGGCAGAAATGGGATTAGATCTATCGGGAGATCATCATATAGTTATGGAAACTGGTGGAATGAAAGGAAAAAGAGAAGAAATAATACGGGAAGAATTACATCAAATATTAAAATCGGGATTAAATACTCAAAAAATTCACTCAGAATATGGAATGACAGAATTATTGTCTCAATTTTACGCAAAAAAAAATGGAGTCTTTACTTTCCCTAATTGGGCAAGAATTTTGTTAAGAGAAGTTAATGATCCATTATCTCCAACATTTGAAGTAAAAAGCGGGGCGATCAATATAATAGATCTTGCTAATATTGATTCTTGTTGTTTTATTGAAACTAAAGACTTAGGTTCTTATGTTGAGAAAGGGAGTTCAGTAAAAATTCTTGGCAGACTGGATCAGGCAGATATCAGGGGTTGTAACCTTTTGGTAAATGAGTAAATAATTGGATTTATTTCCCCTATTTCGTATAATGGTGGGAAATCAACAATAAAAATAGAATTAATTAGTTTTTCATAAAATTTTCAGGCCAAAATCATATAAATCATGAAGTTCAAATTATTATTTATATCCTTCTTAATATTCGGAATATCTGCTTGCACCTATAAAACATGCCCTACTTACGCTAAAAAGGACATGAAAAAAGAAATTGAAGAGGTAAAAAAGGCTAATGTTTAATTTTAGTTTTAATTTTTGCCAACAAAAAAGGGATGAATAAATCATCCCTTTTTTATTTTGTGGTTTTGTAAAGATTTTACAAATATTTTTCAACATCGTCTGCAGTAATTTCCTGTTGACTCATGATTACCAGCCTTTCTGTTACGTTCCGTAATTCACGAATATTTCCCGACCAATCTGCCGCTTGTAACTTTTTAAGTGCCTCATCTGTAATCACTTTCTTGGATTCGCCATATTCAGCAGAAATATCGGCTAAGAACCTATCCGTAAGTAAAGGGATGTCTTCTTTTCTCTCATTTAATGGGGGTACTTTTATTAAAATCACACTTAAACGATGATATAAATCTTCTCTGAACCTTTTTTTGGAAATTTCTTCTTTTAGGTCCTTATTGGTTGCAGCCAAAACCCTCACATTTACTTTAATTTCCTTATCACCTCCAACTCTGGTAATTTTATTCTCCTGTAAAGCTCTCAGCACTTTGGCCTGTGCCGACAAACTCATATCTCCAATTTCATCAAGGAAAATCGTTCCCCCATTCGCCTGTTCGAATTTACCTATTCTTTGTTTTACCGCTGAAGTAAAGGCACCTTTTTCATGGCCAAACAATTCACTTTCAATAAGTTCTGCCGGAATAGCCGCACAATTTACCTCCACCATTGGACCTCCTGCCCTCTGGCTTTTACTATGGAGCCATTTGGCCACAAGCTCCTTCCCTGATCCGTTAGGGCCTGTAATTAGAACTCTTGCCTCCGTTGGAGCCACTTTTTCAATTGCCTCCTTCACTACCTTTATCGCATCGGACTCCCCAATGATATCATGAGTTTTGGAAATTCTTCGCTTGAGCACTTTTGTTTCAGCCACCAGATTAGATTTATCCAAAGCATTTCTGATAGACAACAAAAGGCGATTTAAATCTGGTGGTTTTTGAATAAAATCGAATGCTCCTTTTTTGGTAGCCTCCACAGCAGTATCAATATTCCCATGGGCAGAAATCATGATAAACTGCATATCCTTACCCAATTCCATGGCTTTCTGAAGTAATTCAATTCCATCCATTCTGGGCATCTTCACATCGCATAACACCACATCATAATCCGATTTTTTTATCATTTCGAAACCTTCTTCCCCATCCTTTGCCTCATCGATTTTATACTTTTCAAATTCTAAAATTTCTCTTAAAGTATATCGAATACTTTTTTCATCATCTACAATTAGAATCTTTGCCATTTTTAGTGTTATGGTTGAAAATTAAAAAGTAAATATAAACTTATAAGCCGGGTTCTGTATCTCAAAGAGACTCTTATCATTTATCTAAAATCAAAATTGCTTATGATTTTTATCAGCCTACCCTCTCTGCTCTTTCCTTAACGAAAAAATAAGACGGGCAATCCTTCAACCTAAAAAAAATTAGGATAAGCAGAGTTTATTTGGCCTTTCAACCCACAAGGTTTGCAGTGCCCTCCATATCACTATGGAGGCGGTAAGCTCTTACCTCACCATTTCACCCTTACACCCCAAAAAGGATGCGGTATACTTTCTGTTGCACTTTCTGTATCATTTTTACGTGACCCTTCCTGTTAGGAAGTGTGGTGCCCTTTGTTGCCCGGACTTTCCTCCTGAATAAACAGGCGATAAGACCATTTATATTTATGCCTGTAAAATTATAATAAATTAATCCTATCTCAAATTTGAAATTGTAGAATCTTTAAAACTAATTGATAGTTAAGTACGAATTTTGAGGGAAAAGAAACCTACTATAATTTAAAATACATTTCATCAAAAACCCGACTAAATAGGTTTATTCCCTAAAATATTTTCTCAATAATTCAATTAGGTATTTAGTACTACTCTTGTCAATTATATATTTTTACCATTTTTTAGACTTTAAGGAAAATCCATGACAAAATTTTTTGCTACAATTTTAATTTCCTTTTCATTTTTAACTTCCAGTAATGGCCAATCCGGGATTATAAACTTTGAGAACTTGTCCCAAAACCTCGGTCAATTTGAACTAAGTAAAAAAGAAATTACTCATAAATTTAAATTTTATGTAGCGGGTGGGCAGGCTATCCAAATTGATAAAGTAGACTCAGATTGTGCCTGCGGGGAAATCAAGTTTCCAAAAGAATCCATGAAACCCGGGGACTTTGGTTTTATAGAGGTTTCTTTCGAACCTTATAAGCCAGGACCCTTTGAAAAAACTTTTACAGTATATACCAGGAATGCTATACCGCAAAAATCTGAGTTAACCATCAGTGGTTTCATAGCCAATACTTTTGAAGAAGTTGAAAGAGAATTTCCGGTTGAAAAAGGACAGTTCAGGTTTAAAAGTAAAAGGTTGATTTTGGGAACCATCACCAACGCCTCACCAGTAAAAACAGTCGTTGAATTTTATAATAGTTCAAATGAAGAAATCACCTTAAAAGACACTTTAAGTGCTCCCGGTTACATTGAAGCTGTTTTTGATTCGTCCAGAGTAATCAAACCAAATTCGAGAGGATACATTACGATTTACTATCATCCTGAATTAAAAAATGATTTTGGAGTAGTTAATGATAATGTGCTGTTTTTTCGGGAAGATCAGGATTTTCCTTTATTTGACATCACTGTTGTAGCCTCAATTAAACAGCATTTCCCTTCTGATATAAATTACGACAATTATTTATTTCCCAAGCTCACAGTTTCTGATTCTGTTAAAAACTTGGGCAAAACCAATGTAGGAGAAGGAAGAATGGTGGAATTTGTGCTTACCAACTCCGGCCAGAAGGATTTAATTATCCAAAAAATTGTGCCCGGTTATGGTTGCGAAGTTCAGGAAATTTCAAAAAAGGTAATCAAACCATATGACTTTGTTAATCTTAATATCCTGGTAAAGAATATTGGTAAGAAAGGAACTCAGGACAGGACAATTCAACTCTACTGTAATGATCCTGAAAGAACCACCCAAAAATTAAAAATAAAACTATATCAATTGGATCAGTAATCCGGATCGGTTCCATAAAAAAAGGACTGCCAATTTCTTTTGACAGTCCTTTTTTTATGAAAAATTACATCCTCTATTCCATATAAACTTCACAATTTGGATTAGCATTTCGCAGTTTCTGAACCTCTACAGAAGGAATCATTGTATTCTCGCAATAAACAATTGCAAGCCCTGAAATTCCAAAGACCGGCTCCAGACTACTCACCTGTGTATGTTGAAACACTAGTTCTTTTAAAGTTTTTACATTTTTTAAAGGGGCCAGGGTATTTACATTAGTCCTTAAAAAGGACAATTCAGTTAAGGCTTTTAAATTCTTTAAAGGCTCAAGGCTTTTCACATCTGTATTATTGCAATATAAAACACGTAAATTTACAAGGTTACTGATGGGCTCCAAATTTAGGACATCGGTGTTAGAGCAATCAATTACTTCCAAATTCTTTAATCCGGCAACAGGACTTAAATCGGACACCTTTGTTCTGTAAAATTCTAATTTGGTTAAACTTTCAAGGTTTTTAACGGGACTTAAATCGGTGACTTTCGTAGAACCAAAATTTAGAATTTTTAAATTTTCCAAATCTTTTATTGGTCCTAAATCTGTAATTTTAGTCTGATCACACCATAAAGATTCAAGCTTTTTTAAACTGGCGACAGGCTTAAGAGTGGTTATGGGATTCTGGGAACAATCCAACACTTTAAGTTCAGATATTTGTACAAAATCATCTTTAGTCGGGGTTTCTCCGATTCCAACAGCCGATTTAAATATTCTTTTCCAGCCTGGTTCCAATTTATTCCACCATGAAATATCAATCGTTTGGGTTGCAGACTCAGACCCTGCCACAGCTCCAGCGTTGGTAAATAATTGTAAAACCAAAACAAGGAATAAAAAAGTATTCAATCTATTCATACTTCGTAGTTTTTTATTGAATGAACTCCCAATTATTACCAATATTTTTGACAACTCGAAAAACTCTGAAAATCTTTAAAAAAAAATAAAGTACATAAAATTTCAAGATAAATAATATTACAATTTTTATATCTGGAATATTGTATTCCTGAACCAAGCGATCAACAAAATAAGACAACAAATTATCAAAAAAATACAATTATCAGAACTCAATTTTATTCTCTTATTTTTTTTACAATCTGTTTCTAAAAGTTTTAATTAAATTAATTAATGTAATTATTTGTTGTATTTTAAATCTTTTGGTTAGCACTCCTTTATCAGTAAGCTTCAAGTACTTTTACTCAGATTTTTTGTATGCCAAATGACTAAAACTTAATTTTAGCAAAAAAATAAGAATATGCGTGAGGATTATTTAAAACCAGATGCAGAAGGATTTTCAGATGAAGAAAAAGACATTGATAAGTCCTTAAGGCCATTATCATTTGAGGATTTTAGTGGACAGGATAAGATCGTAGAAAATATAAGGATATTTGTACAGGCAGCACTAAAAAGAGGAGAAGCATTGGATCACGTACTTTTACATGGTCCTCCGGGATTAGGGAAAACAACCTTATCAAACATCATTGCCAATGAATTGGGAGCAGGAATAAAAATAACCTCCGGACCAGTGTTGGAAAAACCCGGGGACCTTGCAGGTTTATTGACAAACCTCGAAGAAAATGATGTACTATTTATTGATGAAATTCACAGGCTCAACCCGGTAATTGAAGAATATCTTTATTCGGCAATGGAGGACTATAAAATTGACATTGTACTGGACAGCGGACCTAATGCCCGAACTATACAAATTGGACTTAATCCATTTACGCTTATTGGGGCCACAACCAGATCCGGATTATTAACTTCTCCATTAAGAGCCCGGTTTGGCATTAATTCAAGACTGGAATATTATGATTCAAAACTTCTAAGTAAAATTATCAAAAGATCATCTGCAATTTTGGAAACTCCAATTAAGGATGATGCAGCATTTGAAATTGCGCGCAGGAGCAGGGGAACACCAAGAATTGCCAATAACCTACTTCGAAGAACAAGAGATTTTGCCCAAATCAAAGGAGATGGGGTAATCAATTTGGACATTGCCCGAATTGCCCTTGATGCCCTTAATGTGGATCACAATGGCCTTGATGAAATGGATAACCGAATTTTAAAAACTATCATTGAAAAGTTCAAAGGAGGGCCTGTTGGAATTTCAACTATCGCCACTGCCTGTAGCGAAGAGGCCGAAACCATAGAGGAAGTTTATGAGCCATTTCTTATAAAAGAAGGTTATATAAAACGAACTTCCAGAGGGCGTGAGACTACAATGTTAGCCTATAAACACCTCAATATTATTCCCCCTTCCCATTCTAAAACATTGTTCGACTGAGGGTGGGAATTGCCGAATAAGTGATTAGATTTGCTGTATAATTTTTTTATCCAAATTTTAACAAAATATCTTTATGAAAGGCATTGACGAATTCAACTTTAGTGGAAAAAAAGTTTTGGTAAGAGTTGATTTTAATGTTCCGTTAAACGAAAATTTTGAAATAACTGACCACACCAGGATTAAGGCTGCTGTTCCTACTTTAAATAAAATAATTGGTGATGGTGGTGCACTGATCCTGATGTCGCATCTAGGTCGGCCAAAAACGGGTTATGAAGAAAAATTTTCTTTAAAACACATTGTAAAAGATCTTTCTGATGCCTTAGGGGTTGAGGTAAAATTTGGAGGAGATTGTATTGGAGAGGAAGCTTATAAAATTTCCTCAGAATTAAAACCGGGGGAAGTATTATTATTGGATAACCTCAGGTTTTATAAAGAAGAAACAAAAGGAGATGTAGGGTTTTCGGAAAAACTATCCAAACATGGAAACTTTTATGTAAACGATGCCTTTGGAACCGCTCACAGAGCCCATGCTTCTACAGCTGTTATTGCACAGTTCTTTTCTGATAAATGTGCCGGATATGTGATGAAGGCGGAATTGGATAATGCAGAAAAAATTATGACCAATCCTGACAGACCATTCACTGCAATTATGGGTGGAGCGAAGATTTCCGATAAAATTTTAATAATTGAAAAATTATTGGACAAGGTTGACAACCTTATAATTGGTGGAGGAATGTCCTATACCTTTTCCAAGGCTCAGGGAGGGGAAATTGGAAAATCGTTGTTGGAGGAGGATAAAATGGATTTAGCCTTAGAACTCTTAAAGAAGGCTAAAGAAAAGGGGGTTAATCTTTTATTACCGGAAGATACTGTGGAGGCTGATGGATTCAGTAATGATGCTAACACTAATGTAGTTCCTTCAGGCCAAATTAATCCAGATTGGGAAGGATTAGACATTGGGCCAAAGTCCATTGAAAAATTCTCAAAAGTAATTGAAGAATCCAAAACTGTTTTATGGAATGGTCCTATGGGAGTATTTGAATTCCCTACTTTTGCTGTTGGAACGGTAGGTATCGCTGAGGCAGTGGTAAAAGCTACCGAAAATGGAGGATTTTCACTGATTGGTGGAGGGGACTCTGCATCAGCTATCAATAACCTTGGTTACGGAGATAAAGTATCTTATGTATCTACTGGAGGAGGAGCTTTATTGGAGTTTATGGAAGGGAAAACACTTCCAGGAGTTGCAGCCCTTGAAGGATAAAGAATAAGAAGAAAAGGCTTTAAAATTAATTTTAAAGCCTTTTCTTATCCACCTATAGTAGACATGCTTTCTTTAATTTCAGGTGATTTTTTTCTATTTCTCTCCGCTTCAAAACCATCAATTGCTCTTCGGGAAAAAGCATTTAAGAATTGATCCCTGATAAAATTATCATCCTGTCCATTTCTCATTATATCTCTTAGGTTCAACACCCCATCATCATATAGACAAGTCTTTAACAAGCCCTGAGAGGAAATCCTTATTCGGTTACAAGAACCACAAAAAGTTCTGCTGTAGGCAGCGATTATTCCCAGATTTCCTTTAAATCCTTTAACCGAAAAGTTTTGTGAAGTTGATCCTGGTTCATTAGGGGATTCTACCAGACTATCAAATTCATCAGCCAATACCTTTCTAATATGGTGATGATTCCAGTTTAAGCCTTTCCCTGTCTTTCCAACTCCGTTAAAAGGCATCTCCTCAATAAAACGAACTCCTATATTTAAATCTTTGGCTAATTTGGCTATTGGAATAATGTCCTGAGTATTCTGGCCTTCCATGACTACCATATTAATCTTCAGATCAAAATTGTTTTCTATTAATTTATTTAAAGTCCTTTCCACAGTGGCAAACTCATCCCTTCTGGTTATCCTGAAAAACCGATCTTTATCCAGAGTATCAAGACTTAAATTAATTGAATTTATTCCCAGGTCCTTTAGCTGTGGAATATATTTTTCCGTCAGCACACCATTAGTAGTTATACTTATTTTTTGTATTGGTTCTTTTTTACTTATTCTTCCTAAAAACCTGATTAAATCTTTTCTTAAAAATGGTTCTCCTCCGGTAATTCTGATTTTTGAAATGCCTAAATCACCAAGAATGTCAATTAACCTTTCCATTTCTTCATAGGAAAGCAACTCTTTTTTAGGCAAATAATGTATACCAGAGGCTGGCATACAATAAAAACACCTCAAATTACACCTGTCTGTAACAGCCAGTCTCAGATAATTGATAGGTCGTCCATGATTATCAAATATGGTAGTTCCACTTTTTTTCATATGTTTTATACCCATTTAGTCAGGTCCAATTTGAATTCCTATTCAAAGATAATTTATTATCACTTAGCTTGCCTATTCACATTCTTTAAATATTTAAAAGTTTTCAGGTTGTCAATTTTAAATTTTTAAAGGTATCTTTACACAAATAGCGAATTTCTGCTAAAACAAATCAATTCGCAAGTACTGAAACTTAAACTGATCAAAATGACTGTTCTTGAAAAATTTACTACCCCCATTGGAGTTGCTCTTGATAGATTTATCGCTGCAAAACAAGGCGAGTTTCCATTTGCCACAGGCGAGCTTTCCCAATTACTTAGGGATATTGCACTTGCCTCCAAAATCATTAACAGAGAAATAAACAGAGCCGGATTATCGGGAATCGAAGGAAGCATTGGTGCCGACAATGTACAAGGAGAACGACAACAAATGTTGGATGTAATAGCAGATTATAGATTTACGAGAGCCTTGGTGATTGGTGGACAAACCTGTGGAATTGTGTCGGAGGAAGTTGAGGATATAATTGACACCAAGAACAATGATGCAAAATATTTTGTAACAATTGATCCCCTGGATGGCTCCTCTAATATTGATGTAAATGTTTCCGTTGGTACTATTTTTTCAATTTATAGGAGAAAATCTGAGATAGGAACCCCTCCTACTCAAAAAGATTACCTACAAAAAGGAAGTGAACAGGTTGCTGCTGGATATATATTGTACGGATCTTCAACCATGTTGGTATTTACTACAGGTTTTGGTGTAAATGGATTTACATATGAACCTTCTCTTGGAGAATATTTTTTAAGTCATCCGGATATGAAAATTAAGGAGGATGGTTCTATTTATTCTGTAAATGAAGGAGGTTACCATTCTTTTCCTCAGGGTGTAAAAGACTATATAGATTCATGCAAGCAACGGGAATTAAGCGCACGATATATAGGTTCTTTAGTAGCTGATTTTCATAGGAATTTACTTAAAGGAGGCATGTATATGTACCCATCCACAGAAAAGTATCAAAATGGAAAATTAAGATTGCTATACGAATGTAATTCTTTAGCATTCATTATTGAACAGGCCGGAGGAATGGCTTCAAATGGGGAAAAGAGAATTTTAGATATAAAACCTGAAGAAAAACACCAGAGAACTCCACTTTACATAGGTTCAAAAAAAATGGTAGAAGAAGTATTGAGCTACCTAAAAAAAGAGCAATTGGCCTAAAAGGTTTTTATAAATTTATTTTATTAAAAAAAAGCTTCTCAATAAAAATCGAGAAGCTTTTTTAATTAGGTTAGGTTAAATAAATTGGGTTCAATTGGATAATTATTTATTTTTTCAGCCCTAAACTCTGGTTTATTCCAGAAATATTTAAGGGACAATTGTCAACTTTTTAGCTGAAGAATACTTACCTGCTTCAAGTCTATAGAGGTATAATCCTGCCTTCAAACCTTTCAAATTAACTGTAACCTCATGTTCTCCGTACGGTTTGAATTCATTAATAACCTCCTTCACCACTTTACCTTCCATATTGAAAATCCTCAATTTCACATTTCCTGAATTATTGATATAGAATGAAAAAGTGGTTTCAGTTTTTACAGGATTTGGATAAACACTGTTTAATCTGAACCGATCACTAAAGAAAGAATCATTAATTCCGGTTACTCCATTTGGATTAACCACAGGAAGCTGATTATCAAGGAATGCACTTGTTTTTTCGGGAGTGTTCAATTCAAAAGCTCTTTTCACAGCTTCTTCATCAGCTCCCATCCAATTCTGGACAATTGAAGTGAGAACTTGCCTATAATCGTATTGCATAGGTACATTCCCTCCTTTCAGATTAGCTAAATCCGGGTTAGCCCCAATAATCCCAGGGTTTACTCCTGCTCCGAATACCATGGTTGGAGCAGCATTTCCATGATCGGTTCCATAACTACCATTCGATTTAGCTCTTCTGCCAAACTCACTCATGGTAACCGTCATTACCCTGTCTTCAATCCCTAGGTCTTTCAAATCATCCTGGAAAGCCTTCATTGCAGAAGAAATATGGTACATTAAGGCTGCATGATGACCAAAAGTTGGGTCATATGATTCTACCTGATCTGCATGGGTATCAAAACCGCCAATTCTGGCAAGGAAAAATCTTGTTTTAATTCCACCTTTTAATAACCTGGCAATTAACCTTAGTTGGCCAGAAAGTGGGTTGTTAAAAGCTCTTTGAGTAGCATATGGATATTTTTCAGGATAGGTTACATTAGGGCTATTGGAACCATTTTCATAAACCTCTTTTAATCTGGCTCCAAAAACATTGGCTTGCTGATCCATCTTCATAATGTACTCCAACTCATCTCCATAGTGAGAATCTGGAAACTCCATGGGTAACTCTCCCCCTACACTATTGATTAAATCATAAAATTGTAATGGGCTTCTGACTGAAAGGGATATTGGAATACCTTCATTTCTATGAAAGGCAAGTGAAACACCTGAGCCAATTTCCAAACCAGGAGGGTCTTTCATCTCATTCTGACCATTATAAGGAAGATTATTTGCATCACCATCTGGATAAGCCTGATATTCTTCATTTAAATACCGACCCATCCAGCCAGAATTAAAGTAATCTTCATAGCCACCACCCATGAAAAACACATCTCTTCCCCTAAAGTGAGAACCATTGGCCTTTTCATAAGATACACCCTGAACAATATTTACCTTTCCGGCATCATATAATTCTTTCACCCCCAACATATCAGGGTGAAGCCCTACTTTTTCTCCTTCTGAAAGTGTATTATCAAGTTCAATAAATTTTCTACTTCCTTTATCAGGAATAGCAATATTTGGCCTAAGATTATAATATCCGGCATACTGCTCCACCGGAATAACCATATTTAAACCATCATTTCCCCCATGTAACTGGAGTATAATCATTACTTTATCTGAATCCTCATTTGCGGCAAACTGGGCATATTTATGCTGGTTAGCAAAAACATTTATTGGAATACCATTTAAAAACAACGGGGCTGAGGAAGCCATTGAAAGATTTCGTAAAAATTTTCTTCTTTTCATAATTTTAGATTGATCTTAATGCTAAAAGAAGTGATTAAGTTTTTTGATTAAATAAATTAGGAGAGTTGATATTCAGGAGATTGTAGAATAGCCTTGATAAGCTTTTCCAATTGCCCTCTTACCGCTGTATCATCACCAGAAGATTTGTAGGTATCCCATTCAAATTCCCAGTTTACTGCAGACAGGTCGTCTAATAAAACCGCATCAAGAAAATAATTAAATCTTTCCTCAGAAATTTCTTCCGGAAGCAAATCCTCAACAAGTTCGGTTACCATCTGGGTCGCATTTCTTGGGTCTGTAACGTTATCAGGGTTTTCCACAAATTCAATAATATCCAGTTTACCAAAAACCCCATTTTCCTTGTCCAGTTCACCAGCCACCAGTATATCAGAAAATAAATACCGGTACCCCAACCAACTAGCCGAAATCCAGTTTCTTGTATAAATAGGGCCCTGATGATAAGCAGGATATCCCGCTACTTCAAAGGGTTCATATAATTCCATACCCTGGTCTTCCATGCTTTTCAATACCTGCTCATAGATTGCCTCAAGGGAAGCTGCTTCCAGTTCAGGATCAGGCATAGTCACCTGGAAAAACCTTAAAGTACCCATTACTAACTCAAGTGGGGATTTAATTATAGCACCGATATTATTATCACTTGAGTTATCTGTAGTATCAAGGTCGTAAAAATGTTTACTCTTAAATAACTGAGCTAAAACAGGCTTCAACTCATAATCATTGGCAATGAAGGTATCTGCAAGTGCGTCTATAATTCCTGTTTCTACTTCCGGAGTTACCTTATAATAGACAAAATATCTGTATAGTCTTGTACAGATGAATTTGGCAGCTGCCTTATTAGTTAAAACCGGGTCAAATATCATATCAATCATATTACTCAATTCTTCCTGAGCATTTTCTATGGAAGTATTACCTCCTTGCTGAGTAAGTGGAGCAATTACCTGATTGTTAAATTTTGCACTGAAAGTTTTTTCTTCAGAATCATGCCTGGAAGTATTGATATCATCATTGGTTTTTAATTTTCCTATAGCATATCCCGTATCCACATCGAGTGTCTGGAAAGTAGTATCTTCATCCCACCCAGAAAGTACCCTGGTGGCTGCTTTTACATCCTCCTCAGTATATGTAGTATAATCCCCATCATCAATCTGAGGGCCTTTCCCAATAGAATAAAGTTCCAGTAACTCTCTTCCAAAGTTTTCCTGAGGACTTCCTTTTACATTTTGTATACCATCCAAAAACCTTAGCATGGCATTATCAAAACAGATTTTGTGGCAAAGGGTCTTAAAATTCCCTAAAGCATAATACCTAAAAAAAGCATTTTGATAATATAAAGCTGTGCTTTCATTTATCTTTGACTTCATGGTGGTGAAGTGGGCATGCATAAAGAAAGTCATTTTTTCGTGTAATGTAGTGCCAGACTTAAACATCTGAGCCATCCACCAGCTTAAAAAATAGTTAGTTGCATTGGAGTCTTCTTCTCCAGTATCCAACTTATACTTGCCATTTAGTGGATCCACCAAAGGATCGCCAGTAGTAGTATCAACAGGGCCTAAAGGTATCTCCTGGTCAACAATTAAATCGTTCACAGCCTGATCAACTGTTTTTCCAGTAAAGGCATCGATTTCTTTTTTTGTTGGCCCAAAAGTAGCCCTTCTCAACAAATGAGCGGCCATCTTTCTGTCTAATGTACCATTGTGAGGAGTAATATCAGCCATTCAAATTTCGGTTAATTTAGCGAAAAGGAAAAAATTGTTTTTAATTCGTGTCAGCTTAAAACAAAAACGATTCCTATATTTAATATTGTTAACATTTAGCTATTAAATTAGAAACAGAAAATCCAGCAAAATATTGCACTATTCTAACACACCCAACACTATTAATAATCAAACTAATTCTACTTATTTAAAACAAATAAGCAATAAATAAAACTAAAATATCATATTTATTAATATATTATTATGATAATTAAAATAAAAATCAATAAACCAACCAGCCTCACATCTCTATTAAATTGCATATTTCTAATATCAATTTTTCACATATTATTATTTTATTTTTTTTAACATTTTTTATTTTTCTGTTAAGGCCAAGTTTCAAGTCCAATTTTTCCTACCTCACCCTAAGATATTTGTATTATTTTTTCTCATTTGATGATTATAACACTATTTTAAAGTCTTCATATTTTGAGAAAATTTCCTTAATTGTTATTAAATGAGAAGATTCGTTCAGTCCCAATCTATGCTGATTGTCTTTGGGATAATAGCCGTTTTTATTTTTGGATTTTGGGGCTATCTGGATTCTGAGGTATTAGAGAATTTAAAGAATGATGAAGAACTTCACTACAAGGAACAATACCATTTACTAAATTCATTGTATGCCATCCTTGGTATGTTCCTTATGGCTGGTTTGGAACCTAATATACAAAACTGGCAAATAGCCGTAGCAAGTTACCTGGCAGCGGGAGTACTGGGTTATGGTATTTTAAATATTATCTGGAACTATGCCTATGATGCTATAGCCTCCGTTTGGATCATGTTGTTTTACAGGGGTCATACGATAATTGTGGGTAATTCGGGAATAGGCTATCGAATTGCTATTGAATTATTAAAAAGCGGTTCTAAGGTTGTAGTTTTAGATAAACAACCAAACTTTGACGAAAACACAACTAAAATTCGCTCTCTGGGAGGGTTTGTTTTGGCCCGATCAGGTTCTGAAAGTAATGATTTTATCAAGGCCGGAATTGCCAGGGCTGGTCATTGCCTGGTGCTTAATACCAATGAGGAGGAAAACTTGCAATCAATAAATATTCTTTCATGGCTCAATCAACGAAAAAAAATTATCCATGGACCTCTTAAAGTTTTGGTAAATGTGGAGAACTGGAATAATAAGTTTTTTCTGAAAGATTATATGGATTTATATAATACTACAGAAAATTTTGATATTGATGCATTTAACCCCCACACCTCCGCAGCTCAAATAATCTATGACCAATACTCCCCACTTAATGGTGTTGATTATACCATAAAAAAAGACAATGAAGGAAATATTACCGAAGTGATTTCCTCAGAAAATACTATTGTAATTTTAGGAGTAAATGCCACTACAGAGGTATTTATTTTTGAAAATATTATCCTGAGCCATAGTCCTGGCTTAAGAAATTTGAAAATTTTATTGATTGACCGGGATATTGAGAAGAAATATAAAGAATTAAAATTCAGATTTCCCTTTATCGAAGAATTTCTGGATATTTTCCCCATCGAGTTGGAAGATGAAAATTTTCATTCTGAAATTTTTAAAAGTGAATCTTTCAATAATGACCTCAAACACCTTAGCCATGCTTATATTTTTGGGGATGAAGATACTTATTTGCTTGGAATTGCCAATAGTTTCAGGCAGATGTTATATGCAGAAAAAGGAGATTTAAACCGGATTCCAATTATTCTAACCCTTCCCGAAAAATCCAAGATTCTGGATTTACTGGAGCCTATGGAAATTCAAAGTGAGGGAAGTGAATTGAGGTTATTCAATGAGCTAAAGGAAAAATTTAATATCAATGTAATCCGACTGATAACCGATACCTGTACCAAAACAAAATTGATTGATGAAATAGGCATCATAGATTCTCTTTCTAAAATTATCAATTATTTTTATTCGATAAAATATGAGTTTTATTGGCTTCTGGATGAAAAGGACAGGGATAAATTAACCGTTGAAGCTTTACAAAAATTAGAATTTGGATATGTAAATTTTCCCATAGCCGACAACGCTCCATTAATTCAACTGGAAAACTATGTATTGGCAGAATTAGCTAAAATACTGGAAAAGAAAATTGAAGATTTAAAACCCTTATTTACCATTGATGAAAGATGGAATAGTCTTTCAGATTTGAAACAGGAATCAAACAGGTATGTGGCCAGACACCTGGAAATTAAACTTAATTTCATTGGAAAGATGGGACATCAGGATATTAATAATAAGGTCATTGAACAATACTTTAAAGTTTTTGCTCCAGTTGAACACAAAAGATGGTGCTCAGAAAAACTATGTTTCAATTTCCGATATGGACCTTTCCCGGAAAACGACTCCAAAACCACAAAAATATTAAAGGACTCTCTAAAAATTCATGACCAATTAATTCCTTATGAGGATTTAAGTAAGGAGATGGAAGACAAGGACTTTAATATGTTTTTATTAATTCCACTATTGAAAAAAGTAAAGGAAAAACTAGTGGGGTAATTTCAACTAATTTTTCCTTTTATTCAGGTTATTTTCCAATAAATGGAGGCTTACTTACAACTGCCTTCAATTGCCTGTTTCTTACCCCAATTAAAATTTCAGTATCATTTTTACTATAATCCTTTTGTACATATCCCATCCCTATTCCTATTCCAAGCATTGGTGACATCGTACCAGAGGTTACTTCCCCAATTTGTTCTCCTTCAGCATTTAAAATTGGATAATGGGCCCTTGGAATCCCTTTATCAACCATTTTAAAACCTACTAATTTACGGGTAATACCTTCTTCTTTTTGCTTCTGAAGGTTTTCAGAGTTGATGAAATTCTTGGTAAACTTGGTTATCCAGCCTAATCCTGCTTCAAGTGGTGAAGTCGTATCGGTTATATCATTCCCATACAGACAGAAACCCATTTCCAGCCTAAGGGTATCCCTAGCCCCAAGACCGATTGGCTTAATATCAAATTCCTTTCCCGCTTCAAATATTTTATTCCAGATTTCTTTAGCTACAGGATTGGGCACATAAAGCTCAAAACCTCCAGCTCCGGTATAGCCTGTAGCAGAAATAATGATGTCATCATAGGTGGCAAACTTCCCTTTGGTGAAGGTATAATAACCCATTTCATCCAGTTTTTCATCCGTTAATTTTTGAAGAACTTTTGTGGCATTTGGTCCCTGAACCGCAAATAAAGAAGTTTCATCAGAAACATCAATCATCTCAACATTTTCGGAATTGTGTTGCTTTATCCATTCCCAGTCTTTCTGAATATTAGAGGCATTCACGACCAGTAAATATTCCTCCTCAGCTAATTTATATACTAAAAGATCATCCACAATTCCTCCTTCATGGTTTGGAAAACAGGAGTATTGAGCTTTTCCCACAAAAAGTTTGGAGGCATCATTTGAACAAATTTTTTGAATTAAATCCAACGCTTTTGGCCCTTTGAGAATAAATTCTCCCATATGGGATACATCAAAAACCCCAACATTGTCTCGAACAACTTTGTGCTCCTCAATATCTGATGAATACCTCACTGGCATGTTATATCCTGCAAAGCCAACCATTTTAGCTCCTAATTCTTCATGAACATCATTAAGGGCTATTTCTTTTAATTCCATTTAATTTCAGGTGTTTTGTTTTAATTAATTGATATAGGTTGTTTATTGATTTAAGTCTATGTTCAGGTAGAACCCATGCTTTCGCATTATCTGGCAAACTTTATTAATTTATTGAACACAAGTCTTAAATTTTGCATAAAGGTTGAAATAAATATATTATTTTGCAAAGCTATTTCAGAGAGTTGCCCGATTATTCTACATTTAAGTATACAATGAATTTTTCCCGATAAAATCCATGGCCTTTGAACTTACCTCATTTGAAAGTTTAATTTTACTTTCTATTCCCATTACCAGTGGAATAGTTGGATGGGGGACAAATGTGCTGGCTTTAAAAATGACTTTTTACCCTATTGATTTTGTAGGAATCAGGCCAATAGGCTGGCAGGGAATTATCCCTTCCAAGGTAAAAAAAATGGCAGAAAAGGCAGTTGATTTGCTTACGGCAAAGCTCATGAAAATTGAAGAACAATTCGATTTAATTGATCCTGAAGTTATTGTAAAGGAGATGGAACCAGGGCTTAAAGACGCCACCCGGAAGATCATTGAAGAGGTGATGGTTTCTCAAATCCCTGACCTGTGGGCAAGGTCTCCTGAGTCTCTAAAACAAACTGTTTACCATGCAGTAGAAGAAGAATTTCCCCATACGGTAAAAGATATGATGAAAGACATTAAGGTAAATATTAATGAACTTGTGGATCTAAAAAAACTTGCGGTAAGTATTCTCACCAACAACAAATTATTAGTGAATCAGATATTTCTGACTTGTGGGGAAAAGGAATTCAAATTCATTGAAAAATCCGGGTTTTACTTTGGTTTTGTGTTTGGCCTGATGCAAATGGTTGCCTTCTATTTTTACCAACCCTGGTGGTTTCTGCCTTTGTTTGGTTTTTTCATAGGATACGCCACTAACTGGCTGGCTTTAAAACTTATTTTCGAACCCAGAAATCCGATAAAAATTGGCCCATTATCTTATCAGGGATTATTTCTGAGAAGACAACAGGAAGTTGCCAGAGAATATTCAAGTATCATTAGTGAAAAAGTAGTGACTACGGCTGGTTTATTCGAATTTATGGTAAGAGGTCCCGGCTCAATTAAAATGGCGGAAATAATAAAAGACAATATTGAGAAAATTGTTGATCAAACTGCCAATTCATCCTCCATCTTAATCAAATGGATAGTTAGTCAGGAAAAACTGGATATTATTAAAAACATTGCCATTTTCCGATTTAAACAGGAGTTGCCAATCTCCTTAAAACAAGTATTCCATTATGCCGAGGAAACTTTGAATATCAGAAATACTTTAAGAGAAAAAATGTCAGCCCTTTCTCCCGTTGAATTTGAAGGTTTTTTAAGACCAATTTTTCAGGAGGATGAACTGACACTTATTCTTGTTGGAGCTTTTCTTGGATGCTTCGCTGGGTTTGCCCAGTATTTCTTGTTATTTTCTTGATCCTTTTGGGATCTATCTCTATCTAGAATGGAGGATCATCCGGGAAACTATTGGATGCACTTCCAGGTTGTTGATCGTCTTTATTCTGATTGATTTTACTTTTTAAGGTGATGGTATTTTGGGTATCAAACTCATTAGCATAATCTGCTGCTGAAATCCCAGCGTTAAATTCGTCTCCAATAAATCCATCAGTTTCCCAATCGGTAAATTTGGTGTATTGCCCAATAAATTTCAGATAAACACTGGTGATAGAACCATGCCTGTTTTTGGCAAACATCACCTCTCCCATTCCTGTTACGGAGTTCCCTTCTTCATCTTCTGTAATTCCATAATATTCAGGACGGTACAAAAAGATTACCATATCCGCATCCTGCTCGATTGAACCTGATTCCCTCAAATCGGAAAGCTGAGGCCGCTTGTCTCCTCCCCTGGTTTCCACCGCCCTGCTCAACTGAGAAAGGGCAATTACAGGCACATTCAATTCCTTGGCAAGCTGTTTCAAAGATCGGGAAATCATGGCGATTTCCTGTTCCCTGTTACCACTTTTCCCTGAATCACCCGACATCAATTGCAGATAGTCAATTACAATCATCTGGATATCGTGTTGGGCCTTCAGTCTTCTACATTTTGCCCTTAGTTCCAATACGGTTAATGCCGGAGTATCATCAATAAACAGAGGAGCTTCAGATAATTTGGAGGTTTTATCAATGAGTTTTTTCCACTCAAAATCAGTAAGTTTTCCGGTTTTTAATTTTTCACTTGACAATTCAGCTTCAGCTGAAATAAGCCTTTTCACCAACTGAACCGAGGACATTTCCAAAGAAAAAATAACCACAGGTCTGTTAAACTCAACCGCTGCATTCCTCAGAGTGGAAAGTACAAAAGCTGTTTTACCCATACCAGGCCTGGCTGCTAAAATCACTAAATCAGATTTTTGCCAACCTGAAGTTACCCGGTCCAGTGAAGAAAAACCACTGGGTACACCGGTAAGCCCATCATCCTGATCACGCATACTTTCCAACTCCTGAATGGCTTCACTCATAATGGAATTCATTCCAGCATAATTTTTCCGGATATTTAACTCAGAAACCTCAAATAGAGCCTGTTCCATTTTATCCAGAAGATAAAAAACATCCGTAGTTTCTTCATAGGCCTCTTTTTGCACCTCATTGGAAATAGAAATCAATTCCCTTTTGATGGCATATTGCAATAACAACCGGGCATGATATTCAATGTTTGCCGCAGAGTTTACCCTTTGAGTGAGCTGTGTAATATAAAAAGCACCCTTGGCCATTTCCAATTCTCCGGTAGACCTTAGTTGATTGGTTACAGTAAGCAAATCAATCGGCTCTGACTTGGAGAAAAGGGTCAGGATGGCATTATATATTTTTTGATGAGCCTCTAAATCAAAAGACTCTGGTTTTAATAATTCAATAACTTCATTAAGTGAATTTTTTTCAAGCATAAGTGCGCCTAGCACCGCTTGTTCCAATTCTATATCATAAGGTCTTTTTTTCCCTATAGGAGCTGGTTCTGTAGTTTTTCGCTTTTTGGGCTTGAACCTTTCGTTTTGTTTGTTTGATATTTCCTCTGCCATCTTACAAAATTAGATATTTTGGTTTTCATTCCAGCTTTCAACCAAACTTAATTTAGAAATTTTGAGTGAAAATAATCTCTGATCAGCAAAGATTTTTTTTGCCATTATTCATCAATTTATTTATTCTACTTTACTAGGCTAATGGTAAATTAGCTCGAAAAATTTTTCTAAAAATAAGGCAAGTGATGTCTTTAACTCTTTTATTTGCAAGTTCTGGTGTTTCAGAGGAAGTTTTCAGATCATATTTAACTTCAGTAGCAGTAAAAAGTATTTTTTAACTGGCAGAATATTAATACTTAGTTTGGTGAGATTTATAAATTTGATAATTTTACCTTTTTTAAGATTAATTAAATAGAGACAGGTGGACTAAATTAAATATATTAATTAGCTCCACAATTATTTGAAAAAGAAATGGATGTGATCAGAATGAATTAGTACTGGCACTTCATTCAAAAAGAATACTGAATTAACCCTTTAGCCAAAAAGGATTAGTAGAATTTAGAGAAAGTGGGCCAGAAATACATTAGGATTTAGATCAGATTTCCCCCATCTCTTAGGCAAGATTATATTAAGAGGAAATAATAATACACATGAGAGTTCATTTTATTGCGATTGGAGGGAGTATAATGCATAATTTGGCCATAGCACTTAAAAATAAAGGCATATCTGTTAGCGGGTCAGATGATGAAATATTTGAACCATCATTAAGTAAGCTGAAGGAAAATGGTATTTTACCAGAAAAGTTTGGTTGGTTTCCCGAAAAAATTAACACAGAATTAGACGCAGTGATTTTGGGAATGCATGCTAAGGCGGATAACCCGGAATTAAAAAAAGCAGTCGAAATTGGTATAAAAATTTATTCTTTTCCCGAGTTTGTTTTCAATCAATCGCAGGATAAACAAAGGGTTGTAATAGCCGGCAGCCATGGCAAAACTACTGTTACAGCCATGATCACGCATGTATTAAATTATTGGGGCAAAAATCCTGATTATCTTATAGGGGCAGCCACTAATAACCTTAAATACCCTGTAAAACTCACAGAAGAAGCTCCTCTTATCCTGCTTGAAGGAGATGAATATCCTTCCTCTACTATTGACAAAAAGCCTAAATTTTTCAATTACCATCACCATATTGGGGTAATAACAGGGATTGCCTGGGATCATATAAATGTGTTCCCAACTTTTGAAAATTACTGTGAGCAATTCAAAAAGTTTATTGAGTCCTCTGTAAAAGCAGGGACACTTATTTATTGTGAAAGGGATTCCTCATTAAAAAAGGTCATACAGCAGGCAGCAATTCCTGAAGATGTGCTGCTTATTCCTTATGGAACTCACAAGCATAAAATTGAAAAAGGTATAACTTATCTGGTTACTGATAATAAGGAAAAAGTTCCGGTAAGATTTTTTGGAGAACATAATCTTCAAAATGTAAATGCGGCTTTGAAAACAGCGTTGCGGTTGGGAATTGTGGAATCTCAATTTTACGAAGCCATTCAATCTTTTGACGGGGCTAGTCGCAGATTGGAATTAATTGGTGAAAATGAGCAAACCAAAGTATTTAAGGATTTTGCACATGCCCCTTCCAAATTAATGGCTACTATAAATGCTGTAAAGAAGCAATTTCCGGGAAAAGGGTTAGTAGCTTGTATAGAACTCCATACTTTCAGCAGTCTCAACAAAGATTTTACAGGGCATTTTAATGGGACAATGAATGAGGCGGATGTGGCCATTGTGTATTACAACCCTGAAACTGTTGCGCTGAAACGATTGGAGCCTATTTCCCACCAGGATTTAAGATTTGGGTTCAATAATGAAGATTTGGTAATTTTTACCGATTCCACAGAAATGGAAAAATTCCTTTTGGAACAAAGCTGGAAAGGGAAAAACTTACTATTAATGTCCTCTGGAAATTTCAATAATCTGGACTTGAACAAACTGAGCAACCAAATTCTTTCCTAACAAGCCATTACTTTTTTTAAAGTGCTTTTAGCCTGAAAAAAATGCAACTACAAAGAAATATTTCCCTCCACAAACTGAATACCTTTGGGGTTCAGGTGAAAGCTCAATATTTCATTGAAATAAATTCAGAACAGGAATTAGTAGCAGGTATTCGGGCCAGCCTTTTTAATGATAAAAAGATATTGGTACTTGGAGGAGGAAGTAATATTCTATTCACAGAAGATTTTGAGGGAGTTGTAATTCAAAACAAGGTAAAGGGAATTAAGAAAATACAGGAAAATGATTCCCATGTTTTCATTCAAATTGGTGGAGGTGAGAACTGGCATGAACTGGTTTTAAACTCTATTTCACAAGGCTGGCAGGGAATTGAAAATTTGTCTTTAATTCCAGGCACGGTTGGAGCTGCACCAATCCAAAATATAGGAGCCTACGGGGTAGAATTAAAAGATGTTTTTGTAGAATTAAAGGCCATTCATTTGCAAACAGGAGAACTAAAAACCTTTAGCAAAACAGACTGCAACTTTGGTTATCGGCAGAGCATTTTCAAAAATGAATTAAAAGGTCTGTTTTTAATCACTTCCGTTACACTCCGACTCAACAAGGTTCCGCTATACAATGTATCTTATGGAGATATTCAAAAAACGATGGCAGCACAGGGAATGCAGGAACTTACTGCCAAAAACATCAGTGATGCAGTGATTTCCATAAGAACTTCAAAATTGCCCGATCCGGAAAAGATCGGTAATTGTGGAAGTTTCTTTAAGAACCCGGAAGTTCCCAATTCCACCTATGAAGGCCTTAAATCCCGTTTTCCTTCTATTCCAGGTTACCCATTGGCTAATGAAATGACTAAAGTCCCTGCGGGTTGGTTAATTCAGGAATGTGGCTGGAAGGGGAAAGTGATTGGCAATGTGGGGACTTACAAAAACCAGGCTCTTGTAATTGTAAATCATGGTAATGCCACAGGCAAAGAGGCTAAAAACCTGGCTTTAAAAATTCAGGCCAGTGTAAAGGAGAAGTTTGGAATTGAAATAACTCCCGAAGTCAATATAATTTAAAAATTTCAGCAAGGGAATAATCTTATTTCAACCATAAATGATAAAAATTCACCTGCTCTTCTACCTCAAAACCAAAAGATTCATAAAAACTGCAAGCCTTCTTATTTTCTCCCTGAGTAACTACTTTTAGCTGATTGGTTTTCCTATAAAAAAAGGTTTCCGCAGCCCTTAATAGCTTTTTTCCAATTCCTTTTCCTCTAAAGTTTGTATCCACAGCAATCAAATCAATAACCCCTACTCCTCCCACTATTTTAAGGGTTACCATTCCAACAATTTCATTGTTTGTCTTATAAACCAAAACCTGAGTTTCACCTTCCCTGTTCAAGGAATTTTGCATCCAAAGGCTATACAATTTTTGAAATACTTTTTTATCTATGTTGGGATCTTTATTGAACCTGGAAAACCTGCCTGCCTCCCTGGCCAATTGCATCAGGATATGCTCATCATCAGTTTCATGTTTAAAAGACTGGATATGATCATCATGTTCATTTACAAATTCAATGGATTTTTTATAGGTTATTTTCCAGTCAACCAGAATACCTGAATAGGGAGATTTAATTAAGCATTGCTGGTCTATACCGCTTTTTGTGGCACAATATACCAACTTAATTTGTTGGTGACTTAAATTTTCCAGAACAGACGCTAATTTCTCCTCTATTAGCAAACCATCCTGAATACGAGCCACAGGAAAACCGAAAAAGCGGGTATCCCACTTTAATAACTCATAATTATCCATTTAAAAATGGGTCAATAACAAAAAATTCCCGATTACTCCCTTACAATTCCTATTCACTACCTTCTGGTTTTTCAAATCACTTCCAAACCTCATATTTGAATCAGAAATCAGAACAACAACAAACTAAAAATTTAATGTCATGAAAGATATCCAAAATTTCGCAGAATATAGAAAAGCAGAAAGTCCAATCCAATTAAATGGAAAAAGGTATTCAAAACCAGTCTTTAGTACCGAAAAAAAGATAAGACGCAGAATTACAATTGAAGATCGTATCAAACACCTCAAAGAAGAATTAGAACTGACATAAACTTTCAAATAATCTTAAAAGGAGCAATTTTTTAAAGTCAAGGGATTTTTTACTTAAACATTTTTTTCGACTTCGGTTTAAGATGCTCCTTTTAATTTTTTTAGGATTTTATATGAATTAACATCCTTTTATCAATGTATTTTTCTCTTGTTGAAGGAATCAAAAATGGAATTTTAAGACTTGTTACATGGAAATGATCAAATTTCACTTTTTCCAATACCTCTATATTATTTTCCTCAACATATTTCTCTCCAACAGTATTCGTATATATCCAAATATCTCCTTCTTGTTCTAAAACTTCACTAAGTTCTCCACCTTTAATATCCAAATGATGGAATCGGGTGTAAAAATCAAAAGCATGAGAACCAACATCATAAAAATATATTTTGTCATTGGGTAAATCCTGCTTCTTTACGTATTCTGCAATCACCGTTCCCGTATGGTATTGATTTAATTGGGGATAGAAGTTTATATTCATTAAAAAATTAAGTCCAATTAATGTAAATACTGAGGGTAAAACCAAACGGTAAAGGCTTGAAAACTCCTTTCTTGCAAAATAAAATGCCAAACCAAACATCACAATTGGAAAAATCCAGAATAAAAGGTTTGTCATGGGAAATGAACCGATATTGAGCAATAAGGCAAAAATCATCAGAATTACACAAGACCAAAATTGCACCTGAAAGAAAATCTTAAACAACTTCGGATTTTCCGGAAGGTTTGAAAGGATACGGTCAATGGTATGGGCTGTAATTATTGCAGCCAGGGGAAATACTACAAAAATGTAATGAGGTAGCTTGAAGTTTGAGGTAGAAAGAGAGATAAAAGTCAGAACGAAACCACCAAGGGTAATTACCTCAGTCTCTTTTATTGACCTGAATTTATCCTTAAATATATTCCAGAATTTCTGTCCTACCCCAAAATATGCCAGGAACATCCAGGGCCAAAATGCCCACAAAAATGTATGGGTGAAATAAAAAACCGTGGAATCATCTTTCCAGACATTTTCACCAGTTATTCTGCCAAAACTCTGGGTCCAGTAAAAGAATTCAGGGCCTTCCCAACCAAACTGCAAGTATAAACCATAAGTCATTGGCGCAAGTAATACCGCCAAAATAAGTAAAGCCAGCAACCATTCCCATCTAAAAATATTTTTCCATTCTCTTTTAAAAAAGAATTCTGAACCAAAAGCCAAAACAGGAACAATTAAACCTATTGGACCTTTTTCCATCATGGCAATGGCCACCCCCGTAAACCCAAGGAATAGATGCAATAATTTATTTTTCCTTAGGAATAAAGTAATTTGCCAGACACTGAAAATTACAGCCCCTGCTAAAATGGTATCAGTCCTCACATCGTGATTAAAGAGAAACCATGCCTGGCAGGTGCTTAAAACTATAGCCGAAATGATACCTACTCTGTAAGTGTACAAAAGCCTTCCCAGTTTATAGGTAGAAAAAACACCTAAAATCGTGAACAGAAATGAAGGAAACCTAAATGAGAATTCATTTAAGCCAAAAATTCTATAGGAAACTGTGTTTATCCAGAATAAAAAAGGAGGTTTGTCCAGGTAATCTTTATAACGGTGAATGACTTCCAGATAACTCCCATTTCGCAACATTTCCAGGCTAATGGAAGCATATTGGGACGAATCAATGTCTATGATTTCAATCACAAAAATCCCAATTAAATAAACTATTGCTAGTAATGAAAAAATTATAATGATCAACCTGGAGGGAAATTGTATTTGCATACTTCTGAAGCTTATTATTTTTTGACTAATAAGAATTAAGTAATCTTTTGATTATCAACAAATTGATTAAAAATCCAATAATTTATTGATGATGTAATTTCTAATTTCACGCAAAATTATTTAAAAACCTTTCCTAAACAATTTACTTTGCAGAATACTCTTGTTTTAAATTAAAAAAATAAAAATATGGCAGCAACACCTTCAACTATGCTTCCTCTGGGAACACAGGCTCCTGACTTTATTTTGCCAGACACACTTTCCGGAAAAATCCTGAGTTTGTCTGAATTAAAGTCAGATAAGGCCACTGTAATAATGTTCATTTGTAATCATTGCCCATACGTAATCCACATTAAAGATGAAATGGCAAATCTGGCTAAAGATTATGGCCAAAAAGGCGTAAGTTTTATAGCGATTAGTTCCAACGATGTGGAGAATTACCCTCAGGACAGTCCGGAATTAATGACCAAATGGATTAATGATTTGGGTAATCCTTTTCCATATCTTTATGATGAAACCCAGGAAGTTGCCAAAGCCTATCAGGCAGCCTGTACACCGGATTTGTTTGTGTTTGATGGAAATTTGAAATGTGCCTATCGTGGTCAATTTGACGATTCCAGGCCTAAAAACGAAAAACCAGTAACAGGCAAAGATTTGAGAAAAGCATTGGATGAAATCCTGGAAGGAAAACCTGTTTCTTTTGACCAAATTCCGAGCATAGGCTGCAATATAAAATGGAAAAATTAATTCTGATTCCTTATCTTTCAATCCTTTAAAGACTTACCAAAATAATGGCTGTATTAAAAATAGAAGCATTTTCAGGCGTTAGTGGCGATATGTTCCTTGGAGCCCTTGCTGAATTAACAAATGCTTATGATGAACTAATCGACCTACCCAAAAAACTGAATTTGGAAAATGTGGAAGTCCGAATTTCAGACATGAATAAAACCGGCATAGCTTGTAAACATGTAAAAATTATCGACAATAATGAATATAAGTCGGCCAATCCCTTAAAACCAAAATCAGGCGCCAGCTTTAGCGGATTATCTGGTAATGTTTCACTTACTATAGGAAGTTCCTCAAGTCAAAGCCACCACCACAGGCATTTACCCGATATTTATAAAATTATCGATAATGCAGCCATCCCTAACTCAGCAAAAAAAATCGCAAAAGATATCTTTTTAATTGTAGGAAAAGCTGAAGCAAAAGTGCATGGAATTCCTTTGGAAACCATTCATTTTCACGAAGTTGGGGCAATTGATTCTATTCTTGATATTGTGGGAACAGCCTTTCTTCTGGATAAATTAAAAATCAGTAAAACGTATTCTACTGCAGTAAGGACAGGATGTGGTTTCCAGATGACTGAACACGGAAAATTACCTGTTCCCTGCCCGGCTACTAAAAATATACTCCATGGCATTCCCACCTACCAGGGAGAGGTAAAAGGAGAAATGGCTACCCCAACCGGTGCTGCCATTTTAAAATTCCTTAATCCTGAATTTGAAATTCCTGTACTCACTGAATTAAATACGGCCCATGGCCCCGGTGAAAAGAATTTTGAACATCCTAATGTCCTGAGAATCACACTTTGCGAAGATCAACCTGTTCCCAAGGAAAAAGTCACAGTAATCGAAACCAACATCGATGATGCTCCCGGAGAATTATTAGGTCTTGACTTTCAGGATGGATTACTTGAAGCAGGAGCATTGGATTTTTTCATTTCTCAGGGATTTATGAAAAAAGGAAGGCCTGGGATTTTACTTTCTGTCCTTTGTAAACCAGAAAAACATACTCAGGTTGAATCATATATTTTGGAAAACACTTCCACTATTGGTGTAAGAAGTTATTTCACAGAAAGAAAAATTTGTGATAGAGAAACTATTGAATTTGAATCATCATGGGGAATTATCTCCTTAAAGCTAGTGACTTTACCTTCTGGAAGAGAGCAGGTAAAACCAGAGTATGAAGATTGTAAGAAAGTGGCTGCTGCACTGGATATTTCAATAGATATGGTAAGGCAAAAGGTTTTGAAGGAATATTTTGAATTTCAAAATTAAATTGGATTCGAACAAAGTAAAGGTGAAAAAATAAAATTCGCTTTTAAAGAAATTTATTTCTGCCCAAGACGAGACGATTTAAGGAGCAATGCCGCATTACACTGGGCAAAAACGAAGAAATATTGATTAGAATACAAAAAATCATTTTGTGGGTAAGGCAGAAAAAAGGGTTAAGTTTTGAAAACTTAACCCTTTTTTAATAAAACTTCTATTCTTTATAAACTTGAGAAGTCGTAATCATCCAGGAATTTAGTGGTAAAATCACCAGCCATAAAATCAGGATGTTGCATTAAACTCTTATGAAATGGAATTGTGGTCTTAATACCTTCAATTACAAATTCATCCAACGCTCTGCTCATTCTTAAAATGGCCTGCTCTCTGGTTTGAGCGGTCACAATTAATTTGGCAATCATGGAATCGTAATTCGGGGGAATGGTATAACCGGCATACACATGACTATCTACCCGGATTCCTGGTCCACCTGGCAAATGCAGATTAGTGATTTTCCCCGGACTTGGTCTGAAACCATTGCTGGGATCTTCTGCATTTATCCTGCACTCAATAGAATGCATTTTAGGATAATAGTTTTCTCCACTCAGCGGTTCTCCTGCTGCCACAAGAATCTGCTCTTTGATTAAATCAAAATTTGTCACCTGCTCAGTAACCGGATGCTCTACCTGAATTCTGGTATTCATTTCCATGAAGTAAAAATCTCCATGCTTATCTACCAAAAACTCAATGGTTCCAGCGCCTTCATAGTTTACAGCTTTAGTTCCAGCTATGGCAGCCTTCCCCATTTTTTCCCTCAATTCATCTGTTAAGAATGGAGAAGGAGCTTCTTCAACTAACTTTTGATGTCTTCTCTGAATAGAACAATCCCTTTCCGAAAGATGGCAAGCATTTCCAAATTTGTCGCCAAAAACCTGAATTTCAATGTGTCTAGGCTCTTCCACAAATTTTTCAAGGTAAAGGCCATCATTTCCAAATGCTGCTCCTGCTTCAGTTTTAGCACTATCCCATGCTTTTTGGAATTCACTGTCATTATTCACAATACGCATTCCTCTACCTCCTCCACCTGCAGTAGCTTTCAAAATCACAGGGTATTTTATCTCTTTGGCCTGTTTGATGCCTTCCTCTACTGAAGACAATAATCCTTCAGATCCGGGAATTGTAGGCACACCAGCCTTTTTCATGGTAGCTTTGGCCGTAGCCTTATCCCCCATGCCGTTAATCATGTCTGGGGAAGCTCCAATAAATTTGATATTATATTCTTCGCAAATTTGGGAAAATTCAGCATTTTCAGCTAAAAAACCATATCCTGGATGAATGGCATCAGCATTTGTTATTTCAGCTGCTGCCATAATATTAGGAATATTCAGATAAGAATCTGCTGATTTAGGTGGACCAATACAAACGGCTTCATCAGCAAATTTTACATGCAGGCTATCTTTATCAGCAAGGGAATATACCGCTACTGTTTTAATGCCCATTTCCTTACAGGTTCGAATAATTCTAAGTGCAATTTCCCCTCTATTGGCAATAAGTATTTTATTAAACACAAGCTTAATTTTTAATTCTTAAAAAAAAATAAGTGTTTTTGTTTATGTCTGATCAATGGAATAAATCCTGACAAATTAAATTATTCAGGAGGGATCAACAAGAAACAATGGTTGGTCATATTCAACCGGAGAGGCATTTTCAGCTAAAATTTTCACAATTTTACCAGAAATTTCAGACTCAATCTCATTGAAAAGTTTCATGGCCTCAATGATGCAAACCACTTTTCCTTTGGAAATAGAATCACCTGGTTTCACGAAAACATCAGCTTCGGGATTGGGAGAGGTGTAGAAAGTACCAATCATTGGAGACTTAATGGTTACATAGCTTCCTGACTCCTCAGTCTTTGAAGAGGTTTCTACAGAAGGACTAGCAGTTTCCTGTACTGGAGCCTGAGTTGTTGCAGGAATTTGCGTTGGGGCTACAGATTGCTGCAAAACAGGTTGTTCAACTATTTTTAGGTTTGCAGCTTCTGATTGCCTTTTGACATGTAGCTTTATTTCATCTGTTTCAATGTTAACTTCATCGAGTCCAGAGTTTGAAATAAAATTAATAAGTTCCTTTATTTCTTTTGCTTTCATTATTAAAAGTTGTAGAAGAAAAAAATTATTTTTTGAGAATTAGCCAAAAAACACACTGAAAAAAAAATATTTAATCAGCGGGTTATATATTAAAATAATACAAGGGGTAACACTATTTTACCCTTTCAGAATAGGATCTGGTTCTTGTATCTACTTTTATTACTTCGTCTTGTCCAATAAATAATGGAACATTAATTTCTGCTCCGGTTTCTAAAGTAGCTGGTTTAGTGGCATTAGTAGCCGTATCACCTTTTATTCCGGGCTCAGTGTAGGTCACTTGTAAAATCACAAATTGTGGCAGTTCACAACCTAAAATTTTCTCTTCTTCTGCGTGAACCAACACCTCTACTTCCTGTCCGTCTTTCATCAAGTCATAATTGGGAATCATTTCCTGCTGAATAGCTACCTGTTCAAATGTACTACTATCCATAAAGTGGTATCCCATATCATCTTTGAAAAGGAATTGAAAAGCTCTTCTTTCAATTCTGGCAGTGGTAACTTTATGTCCAGAAGTGAAAGTATTATCGATCACCTTTCCGGTAGTTACACTTTTTAATTTGGTCCTCACAAAAGCAGGTCCTTTGCCAGGCTTTACATGTTGAAATTCAACAATAGCATACAGATCATTGTTGAACTCAATACAAAGCCCATTTCTGAAATCAGCAGTTGTTGCCATAATTGTTTTTTAATTTAAAAATTTATTAAGCTCCAGTGTAATATACCAGGCTGTAAACATCTTGGAAAAACACTCCTATAAAAAATCTTAAATACAAGAACCTACAATAACAGATTCTTTTCTATTATATCAGTTAGTAACCCCATTTAAGATATAAGGCTCCCCAGGTAAAACCACCACCAAAAGCTGCGAGAATAAGATTATCGTTATCTTTTAATTTCTCTTCATAATCCCATAGACACAAAGGAATGGTAGCGGCTGTTGTATTACCATATTTTTCAATATTTAACATAACCTTCTCGCTGCCAATACCCATTCTATTTGCAGTAGCATCAATAATCCTTTTGTTTGCCTGGTGAGGTACGAGGTATGCAATATCCTTTGATTCCAGGTTGTTCCTTTCCATAACTTCGTAAGCCGCATCAGCCATTTTGGTTACTGCGTACTTAAATACAGTTTTGCCCTCCTGGAAAACAAAGTGTTCTTTATTTTGAATCGTTTCTAGTGAAGCTGGTCGTCTGCTTCCCCCAGCCTTCATGTGAAGGAAATCCTCTCCTATACCATCGGATTTCAAATAAAAATCCATAACCCCTTTTTCTTTTTCAGAAGCTTCAAGTAATACAGCTCCGGCACCATCTCCAAATAAAATACAGGTGGTTCTATCGGTATAGTCTATAATACTGGACATTTTATCTGCCCCTACCACTATTATTTTTTTATAAGTTCCAGCCTGAATAAATTGAGAAGCTGTAGCTAAACCGTATAAAAACCCGGAACAGGCCGCATTAATATCATAACTAAAAGCATTTGAAGCATTAACTCCGGCAGAAATAATATTGGCAGTAGCAGGGAAAGGCATATCCGGGGTTACTGTACAGCAGATAATCATATCGATTTCTTCTGCTGAAGTATCGGTTTTCTTAAGCAATTTTTCCACTGCTTTAATCCCCATATATGAAGTTCCCATGTTCTCCCCTTTCAAGATTCGCCTCTCCTTTATTCCTGTTCTTTCAGTTATCCACGAATCCGAAGTATCCACCAATTTTTCGAGTTCCTGATTGGTCAATACATAATCTGGTAAATAACCTTCAATGCCCCTAATGACAGCTCTAACTTTCTTCATCCAAATTATATAAAGGTCTTAATTAGTATTTTTGAGTGTGGTTGCAAGGTATTAAAGGAAAACTAAAATTTGAAATTAATTTAGATTAAATTTTCTCCTTCAAAATCAAAAATGAGATTCAATAAATCCAATTTTATATTAAAAAAATTATAACAACCTCACACAATTCTTGGTAAAAAAAAAGAGAAGCCAATAAACTTCTCCTATTTCTGAAAAAGAAAGAACTGTTTATACCGCTACTTCTTTTTCTAACACTACTTTTCCTTTGTAATAAAGCTTTCCTTCCGACCAATATGCTCTGTGCCATAAGTGAGGCTCACCAGTAACTTCACAAACAGCTATTGGAGCAGGTTTTAAACTTTGGTGGCTTCTTCTTTTATCTCTTCTTTGTTTCGAAATTTTCCTCTTAGGATGCGCCATTTTCTTCCGTTTTTAATTATTAAATTTTATTTTCTTTAAATTTTCCCATCTGGGATCTACTTCCTTATCTTCGTCTTCCTTCTGCTGTCCAGCGTCTTCTTTTTCAGCCTTATTCGTAGAGTATATCATATTACCCTCTTCCTCCTCTTCTTCAGTTTCTTTATCCTCATCCTTAAATTTCGGATGGATTTTTTTTACTGGAATTGATAATAAAATAAACTCAAAAATAAACTGGGAAAAATCAATTTTCTGCTGGTTATGTGGAATAATTATTATTTCATCGGAAAGTTCATCATAAGCCTCTCCGTATTTGAAAAATATTTTTTCCGAAATATCAACAGGAAATCCAAACTCTTCAAGACTCCTGTCACATGTTAAAGTAACTTCACCAGTAATTTGGAAAAGTACTTCCAGCATTGTTTCAGACTTATTTATATGAACAACTGCTTCACAATCACTTTTTTCAATTACCTCATTTTCAAAGTGTTCAAAAAATGAAGAATTGACTTCGAATTTAAATTCGTAGCTTTTGTTTTTCAGTCCTGTTAATCCAATTATAAACCTTTCCACAACAAGCTTAAATTTTTGCAGCGCAAATTTAGGAATTATTATTCAAATGACAATTAATCTTTTGGTTAAAAAATCTTCTGATTTGTCATTTGAGCTTAAAATCATCGATTTTCACCTAAATCTCAATCAAATCTCCAGGAATCCTCTTATTTTTTCAGCAGTTTTTTCCAATTCTTCCTGACTGGGCTTCAATTTCGGCTTATCAAAATTGATATCCTGCATGGAATTTAGAGGAACCAGATGAATATGAGCATGCGGAACTTCCAAGCCCACCACTGCTGTACCGATTCTCAAACATGGAATGGCTTTTTCTATAGCCAATGCTACCTTTTTACTAAAGACATGCAATCCTCCAAGAGTTTCATCATCCAGATCAAAAATATAATCTACCTCCTTTTTGGGAATGACCAGAACATGACCGGTAGCCAAAGGAAATATATCCAGAAAAGCGAAATAGTTTTCGTCTTCAGCAATTTTATGACAAGGAATTTCACCTTTTATAATCTTAGAAAAAATAGAAGCCATAGTAAAAAAAATTAGGTTTAAATTTTCATACAAAATTAAAATTTAAACCTAAAGAAAGACCTTAAAATAAGAGTTATCTGGAAAAATTAAGTTGATTATCTGCTGATATCTAATATCTCAAATTTCAGAGAGCCTCTTGGAGCTTTGATTTCGGCTACATCTCCAACTTTTTTCCCCAGCAATCCTTCACCAAATGGAGATTTCACTGAAATCTTGTTTTGTTTCAGGTTTGCTTCTTCTTCTGATACAATTGTATATGTAAATTCCATTCCGTTGGCTTTATTCTTAATCTTGACATTCGATAAAATGGTAACTTTTGAATTGTCAATTTTAGATTCATCAATAAGCCTTGCCATTGAGACCGTTTGTTCCAATTTAGAAATCTTTAATTCCAACAAACCCTGAGCATCTTTTGCGGCATCATATTCTGCGTTTTCACTAAGATCACCTTTATCTCTGGCTTCAGCAATTTGTTTTGCAATATCAGACCTACCCTTCGTCTTTAATTCCTGCAATTCAGCCTTAAGCTTCTCTAATCCTTCTTTTGTGTAATAAGAATATTCTGACATAATAAAAAAATTTTTGTTTCAAATGATCAAAAACAAAGAGTAACGACTCAAATTAAATTGAGCCGTTACTCTTTCTCTGTAGGTAAATTTAGGAATTTTACCTCAATATTACTAAATCTTTAATATTAAAATTTTTTCAAAAGTAACAACTATTAAAGTTTTAAAAAACTTCTTTTATATTCTTTTTAATCGATTCTTTCAATTCATTGTTCAATTTATTTCCCTGTTTTTGTCAAAAAAATGGAAAGTTCTCTTTATCGGGCCACAAAAAATTTCAAGCCCAACATATAGCCATCATCATCTTTTATGATGAGCGTAGGGAAGGAAAACATGAAAAACCCCTTACCCACTTTTACTTTATCTAAATCTACTTTTACACCATTTTTTACAGGACTAATGTATAGCCTGGCATCTTCTGCAACCACAATATCCAAATCCATTTTCTTCTCTAATTCCCCATTCTTTCTTTCAAATATCGGTAATGTCTCCTCAATATTTGTGCTCTCTGTTAAAACAATATTAAAGTGATCCCCCTCCTTTTCTATTCTTTCAATTTTTTTTAGAATAGCCCTTTGAGTTGCTACATCGGAACGTTCATTTTCTTCTGGAACCGGGTTAATTCCAGCCAGATAAAAGAGGGAATTTTGGGTAAGATAGTCGCCATCCATAAAAACCAGCATCAAATTTTTTATTCTATCCTCAACAGTTTTTCCAGAAAGGGCACTCAGAAAATCAACTACAGTTTTTTCCTTTTTATCTACATGGATATTTGTGGAAGGTAATTTACTGGTATCCTTTTTTTTACATCCAAAAAATAAGAATACCAGTAATAGTAGAAATAACCTACTGTTTTTTTGCCAATAAAAAATTTGATTTTCCAAGGTGGTTTAAAGAATAGCTACGATTAAGCCAAACTTATGACATTTACCTTTTAATCAAAAATTTAAATACTAATGGCTGAAAAATCTTCCCAAACACTGATTTTCAAAATAAACCTATAGAGTCTTTGCAAGTCTTAAATCGAGTGTATAGGGAAATTCAGGATTCTTTAATAACGGAGGCGGATCCATAGGAACTACCATCCTTCTTTCCTCAAAATAGATGGACTGACCGGAACTACCCTGTTTTACTTCCAGAGGCCCGGTGGTATGACCAAAATCCCAAAACCGATTAATTCTTCTTCCTTCGGCTTCATAGGCGTTAATCGGGAAAATATCATAGCTTCTTCCACCGGGATGCGATACATAATAAGTGCAGCCACCTATAGATTTGCTATTCCAGGTATCCACCACATCTATTTTGAGGGGTGTATCAACTCCAAGATTAGGATGAAGTGCAGAAGGTGGTTGCCATGCCCTATATCGAATTCCTGCTACATACTCCCCATGGGTTCCGGTACTCCTTAAGGGAATCCGACATCCGTTACAGGTTAAAATATACCGGTCTCCTGTCAATCCTGATATTTTCACCTGAAGTCTCTCAAGGGATGAATCTACAAATCTGGCTGTTCCCTGGTTACCCATTTCTTCTCCCAACACATGCCATGGTTCAATGGCCATTCGCAATTCAATCTGGATATTTTTAAAGGTTGAGGTTCCATAATGTGGAAAGCGGAATTCGAAGAAGGGATCAAACCAGTCCAGTTCAAATGGATAACCTGCATCTTTCAAATCATTCACAATTTCTTCCATATCCTGTTTGACATAATGCGGCAGTAAAAAACGATCGTGCAACTCTGTTCCCCACCGGATTAATTTTTTCTTATATGGTTTCACCCAAAACCAGGAAACTAATGCCCTGATTAAAAGCATCTGCAAAATGCTCATTCTGGCATGAGGAGGCATATCGAATGCACGTAATTCCAAAATTCCCAACCTACCTGTAGAAGAATCGGGGGAATACAACTTATCTATACAAAACTCAGCTCTGTGGGTATTGCCTGTAATATCAATCAATAGGTTTCTAAACAACCTGTCTACCAGCCAGAAAGGAACCTTTCCCTCTTCTTCAGGAATTTGGTTAAAGGCTATTTCCAATTCATAAAGCATTTCATCCCTACCTTCATCCACTCGAGGAGCCTGGCTAGTAGGCCCGACAAAAGCACTGGAAAACAAATAAGATAAGCCGGGATGATGTTGCCAGTAGGTTATTAAACTTCTCAAGACATCCGGCCTTCTGAGCAAAGGACTATCAGATGGGGTTTTTCCTCCCAAAGTCACATGATTCCCACCACCTGTTCCCGTGTGCCTGCCATCTAGCATAAACTTTTCGGTACCTAACCTGCTTAACCTGGCTTCCTCATACAAGGTTTCAGTATTATTTACCAGTTCTTCCCATGAATTCACCGGATGAACGTTAACCTCAATCACTCCAGGATCGGGGGTAACCACAAGCTTTTGAATTCTGTAATCTTTGGGAGGATCATAACCCTCTATCAGCACAGGCATTTTGAGTGCTGCTGCAGTGTCCTCCACTCTGGCAATTAAATCCAGGTAATGCTCCAGGTGAGTAAGCGGAGGAAAGAAAACATGAAGCCGTCCTGCTCTGGCTTCTACACAAATCGCCTGCCTTACAATTGCCCCTTCCGGGATTGCTTTTGATTTTGTATCTGGCTCTTTTCCTCCCTCTTTTGACTTACCAACAATTGCTTTTTTATCGGGAAACTTCCCTAATTCTGGCAATTCTTCAAATAAACTCTGTTCAACTTTTGGATCAGCTTTATTTTCTTTTTCCCAGGGTAGCGAATCAAGCGGCAATCTTAAGCCCATGGGTGAATTACCCGGAATTAAAAATAGATGTCCTCTTCTAAAATGCCATTTTCCGAAAATCCACTTTTGCTCCCACCTGCTCCATTCTAAAGGCAAAATAAACCCTATTGGTTTATCCAAACCTCTTTCCAAATGTTCCATTAGCGCTTTCCTGTCCAAAGGATCTTTCAGTTTAGTTTTCAGAGGATCTATATTAACCGGTAAGGTTCCTTCCTTCCATAGAAAATAAAATACATCCTCAAAACCTGGGGAAATAAACTCCCTGGGAGCCTCCAAAATATCGGCCAGCTTTTCAAGAAACTTTTTGGCATGTGTATCTTTGAAACCATAATCGGTAGCATTATCTGCCAGTAATAACTCATTTTTCCAAATAGGTTCTCCATCTTTTCTCCAGAAGCAGGAAAACTGCCATCGGGGTAAAGGCTCTCCAGGGTACCATTTACCCTGCCCATAATGAAGCAACCCTCCCGGACCGAACTTATCTCTCAACCTTTTGATTAATTTACTGGCTAACTGACGTTTATGAGGTCCATCTGCAGCAGTATTCCACTGAGCAGATTCCATGTCATCAATAGAGACAAAAGTTGGCTCGCCACCCATGGTGAGCCTTACATCATTCTTCTTCAGGTCTTCATCCACCTTCTTTCCCAAAGCATTTATGGACGCCCATTGATTTTCGGAAAAAGGTTTGGTAACTCTTGGATCTTCGTGAATCCTCTTTACGGTGTTTTCAAAAAAGAATTCTGTTGTGGCCTGGCCAGTGAATCCACCAGTAACCGGAGCAGCACTTTGAGGATCAGGGGTGCAAGCCAGGGGAATATGTCCCTCACCCGCAAAAAGCCCTGAAGTGGCATCCAAACCAATCCAACCTGCACCGGGCACATAAACTTCTGCCCAGGCATGAAGATCTGTAAAATCCTCCTCTGGACCGGACGGACCATCCAGTGATTTCACATCCGAAGTTAATTGTACAAGATAACCAGAAACAAACCTTGCCGCCAGACCAAAATGTCGCAAAACCTGTACTAAAAGCCAGGCTGAATCTCTACAAGATCCTATGGCTTTGCCCAAAGTTTCTTCACAGGTTTGAACTCCCGGCTCCATCCTGATAGAATATTTTATATCTTCAAATAATTTCCGGTTGAGGTTTACCAAAAACTCCACGGTTCTTCTATCATCAGGATCAACTTTTTTAATCCATTCTTTCAAAAGCGGACCATCCTCCTTGATTTCAAGGTAAGGAACAAGTTCCTTTTTCAGTTGCTCATCATATTTAAAAGGAAATGTTTCGGCATATTCCTCCAGAAAAAAGTCAAATGGATTGATAACCGAAAGTTCTGCGATTACCTCCACTTCAATGGCAAGTTCTTTTGCGGGTTCCTGAAAAACTACTTTAGCCTGGTAATTTCCAAAAGGATCCTGCTGCCAGTTAATAAAATGGGTTTCGGGTAAAATTTTTAGGGAATAGGCCTCAATTTTTGTCCTGCTGTGTACTGCTGGCCTCAACCTGAAAGTATGTGGAGATAAAATTACCTGCTTATCGTATTTATACCTCGTTTTATGATTAATTGCTACACGTATAGCCATATAATTCTAATTTTAAAAAATTCAATAATTGAAGTTCAAATGCCAGAATGATAAAACAGGCATAAAGTGAATCATTGGTTAAGGAATTTGTTTTTAACCCTTATGGATTAGGTAAGATATTGCTTTTCAAACAAATCAGCTATTTTATATAATTTATCAAGAAGGGTTTTTAGGAGTTCAATATTTTTTTTGGGGTTACCATTTTCCTTAATATCATCAAAAGTCATGTATTTTAATTGTGCTTCCAGTTTGCCACCAAAAAACTCTACAGAATGAATATTGGTCCTTTTTGAGGGATTCAATCGGTTTATACTTCTGTTTACAGATTGTAAATTGTGCAGAATTGATTTTGGGAAATTTTTGTTCAAGACCAGAAAGTCCATCACCACGTCTTTACTCACATCACATTTGTAAACCCTTCTAACAATATCAAGGCAATCGGTACTTTTAAGCAAATTGCCCCAGAAATAATTTTCTACAGGAGTAATTAGTTTTTCCTTATCCAAATGATTGATATCCTGGTATTTAGTTAAAATCATTCTGTTTACCTGAATGGCTTTTTCTAAATGCACACCAGTATTGATTATCAACCATACTTCATCCCGCATGAGGGTATTGGTAATAAACCCTTTGGTAATATAAGTGTCATTAATGATACTCTGGTAGTATTCATACCATTGTTCTTCCGGTACTTTTTGTTGAATGAATTTATTTGAAAAGTGGTATAATTTATTAAGAGCCTCATATGCCTCGGCTGAAAGCTTATATCGGGCGCTTCTGGCATTTTCTCTGGCAATTTTAATACAAGAATGGATAGAGGCCAGATTTCCCGGATCTTTTGCTGAAAAATCAAAAACATTTTCACTGGTTACTGTCTTGTATTTTTCCAGGTAATCGTCATAAGCACCTGACATCCTTAAAATGGAACTCAATGCCATTTTTTTATTAATCGCAATTGGGGCATCCAGAGTGGAAAAGTATTGTTCTCTACTATACCTGGCAAGATGTTCACCTCTTTCGATGTATCTACCCATCCAAAAAATATTATTCGCAATTCTTGATAGCATTTGATAAAAAGTTAATTATTCAACCAAAAGTTCACTGAAATTGACATGCAACATTTTACCTTTATGAGCTTCCATAACACATAATCAGTTAGTTGCAGCAAATCTCATTTCATTCTATGATTGTAATTACTTCCTGGTCTAAGGAAAAAGCCACCAATAGTTTTAGCCAGGACGATTAATTACAATCAAAACAAACAGGTAGTTATTCAATTTATGGTTAAGGTTGATTTTAATGGGTTTTCTCTTTAGAAATCATCAAGTACCCAAGTATCTTTGGAGCCACCACCCTGTGAAGAATTTACTATCAGGCTGCCTTTTTTAAGTGCCACCCTGCTTAGGCCTCCCTTGCAAACATAAGTTTCATCCGCTCCGGTAATGGAAAATATTCGGAGATCGACATGGCGCTGTTCAAACTTCCTGGTTTTATCAATATAGGTTGTATGGACCGAAAGAGGCATTATCGGCTGTGCAATATATTTCCTCCTGTTAGATTTAATCAATTGTTTATAATTACTGATTTCCTTTTTGGTTGCCTTACTCCCAATCATAACCCCATATCCCCCGGATTCATCAACTGGTTTTACGACCAGTTTTTCCATATTTTCCATGATATATTTATAATCATCATCTTTTTCACAGCGGTAGGTATGCACGTTGTTCAGGATTGGTTCTTCCCCCAGGTAATATTTTATGATTTCGGGCATGTAGGTATAAACCGCCTTATCGTCTGCAATTCCAGTTCCTGGAGCATTGGCTATGGTCACTTTACCTTGTTTATAGGAATCCATTAATCCTTCCAAACCTAATAGGGAATCTTTTCTGAAGTATTTTGGATCAATAAAATCATCATCAATTCTTCTGTAAATTACATCTACCCGCTCCGGACCATAAATGGTTTTCATAAAAACATATCCATTTTCCAAATATAAATCCCTTCCTTCCACCAGGTCAATACCCATTTCGGAAGCCAGAAAGGTGTGTTCAAAATAAGCCGAATTGTAAATCCCGGGAGTCAGTAACACGCAGGTGGGTTCATCAGACCCCGGAGGCGCCACACTGACCATCTTATCATAAAGCTGATCCGGGTAATCATCCACTGCCAACATATCATATTTTGATATCAACTCTGAAAATGTCCTTTTCATAGCTTCACGGTTGGAAAGTACATAACTAATACCCGAAGGGCATCTGACATTATCTTCCAGCACATAATACTCCCCGTTTTTTCCCTTGATCAAATCCGTACCGGAAATATGAGTATAAACTCCACCAACAGGTTTAAAACCTTCCATATGTTTACAATAAGCCTTCGAACTGAGCACCCAGTCTTTTGGAAGAATTTTGTCTTTTAAAATTTTTTGATCATTGTATAAATCTGCCAAAAGCATATTTAAAGCCTGGGTCCTTTGAATCACACCTTTTTCCAAACCTGCCCATTCTTTTCCGGGAATAATTCTGGGAAATATATCGAAAGGGAAAATTCGTTCAACTCCCTTATTTTCTGAGTAAACATTAAACGTAATCCCCTGATTGAGGAAGGACATTCGAGTATATTCATTTAACTCTGCAATTTCTTTTCTCGTAAGGTGTTTGAAATGATTTACTGTTTTTAAATAGTATTTCCTGACAGATTTATCTTTATTAAAAACTTCATCTAAAAAGTCCGGGTTTTGAATGTAGTTTGAAAAAAAGTCTGTTTTAATGATTAATTCTTTCTTAATCGATGTAGTAGAGCTCATAAATTAACTTAACGTTACCTGTATATTTACAATATACCCTAAAAATTAAATATTCCCATGAAAATTTAAATATATAGAATAATAATTAACCTGACTCATATTTTATCTCATAAAATTTCAAAATATAGGATATTTTTTTACCCAAAAACAAAAACTAACACAAAAACAAAATAAAAACAAGACGCAATTACAACCTGGCTTAAAGAAATGAGAAGTAACGCGAAATAAAAAAGCTAAAAAAATTAAAAAAACTTTAAAATAATTCTGCCTTCTTTAATTTACCAAAAAAAAATCAATTTTGCAAACCAGGCTTTTATACTCATTTTTTAAAACTAATGAGCCTATTATATGTTTAAGTTTTTAATCAGAATACTAAAAAAAGCATTGCTTATCCTGATTTTTGTTATAGGATTATATTTTATAATAGCTATAGGTTTGTCACTTATTCCTGTACCATCGGATGCAAAAACCTGCAAACCTCAACAAACCATATATGTATCCAGCAATGGGGTTCATCTGGATATAATAGTTCCCGGATCTATGTTATCCACCAAAATCAAGTCCCAGCTTTCGTTTGATCCTAGTTGGAATTTTGTGGCGTTTGGGTGGGGAGATGAAGATTTTTACCTGAATACTCCTACCTGGAATGACCTCTCTTTAAAAACCGCTTTAAAAGCCATGTTTTTACCTAGCAAAACAGCCATGCATGTAACCGTTTTTAAGTCAACTAAAGCGCATTGGAAATCCGTGGAAGTTTGTACACATCAACTTGAAATTTTAAACCGGTATCTAGATCAATCCTTCCACCATGATGAAGAGAAACAGTTTGTGAAAATTTCGAGCTCTGGTTATTCCCAAAATGACTCTTTTTATAAAGCTACCGGAAATTATTCATGCATCATTACATGCAACGAGTGGGTAAACAAAGCATTAAAAAATATGAAGCTAAAAGCCCCTGTATGGTCACCTTTCCACTTTGGAGTTTTATATCACCTGGATTAAAATTGTTGAATTACAATCGTACTTCTTATTTCACAATCAAACGCTGAACTCTAGTTGCTCTATCCTCAATCACTTTGATGAAGTATAAACCTTGTGGAACCCTCTGCAGATCTAGTTCAAAATGCAGTATTTCACCTGCGATTTCAAAATGTTTAATTTCATCTCCTTTTAAATCCAACAATTGAATTTGTTTATTTTCAGAGACTTTTAAAAAATCTACTATCACTATATTTTTTGCAGGATTTGGGTAGATGACAAAACGATCAGGCTTTTCTAAATCTTCTTTTCCTGTTACTTCTCCAATAAAAAACTGTTTTGCAAATTCAAATGCCCCCTTCCCTATTTTCTCACCAATAATTCTACCGGGAATATCATCTGCGGGAGGATGAATTCCACCCCAGATTCTGGAAAGACTTGTCTGGTCCGAAGCATCTTTATAAGTAGCCCATTGTAAGGTTACATCTACTGATGGGCCTTCTTCAAATACAAGAAATTCATTTTTCTTGGCAGTAAACTCCCCCATTCCTCCCGGAAAAAAGGGATCACCGGTTAGTTGTGTCAGGACTTCAGCAGCAGCTCTGGAAAAAGTAGAATGTCCGGAAATATAACCGGCAAATGGTGGGGTAACAAAAGTTGGTCTTTGGTAGGGCCACCAGTTTTTCGCCATTATCCAACCTACCCCAGCTTTATCCGTTTCGGGATCGGAAATATAATCAGGCCCTTTCCAGGTGCGCAGTTTTACCCTTCCTATATTTTGAGGATCTCTTGCCAAAGGATCATCGCTTTGTACGATTTCAATATAACCATCCAACAAGGGTATCCCCATGACATTGAGATTAGGCTGATTATTATCTGAACTTTGTCCCTGGTCCGCCATATACCTCAAAGCAGAAACCGGTCTGATGTAATCATACCAGCCTTTAATTCCCCAGGCGGTTATGGCCGCATCATGCATGGCTCCTCCTAATATAAAATAGGCTTTCACATCCCATTCCAAATCATCCAGGATTTCACCTTCCCCCTTAAATTTCTTTACCAATTCAGGATGATCATTTACATAGTTCATAATAGTAAACCAATGCCCGGGAGGTGTTTCTGAATCCGGCCCATCAGCCCAAAATTCTGCCAAAACTCTTGTATAATCTCCTCTGGGAACTACATTGGGTTCATAAGGTTTTCCAGTTTTTGGATTTAGTTCATGGCCCGTTCCCGGATCTCCTCCTTCCAGCTTATAAAAATCCTGATACTCCTCAAAAGTTGCAGGGTAACCGGAAAGGTTCCCTTTTGCTCCGGGAGAGATATCCCATAACACACCATCAGCCGGGTCGAGATGCGCCCCCCAAATGGACACCAGGGAAAATCCCCATTTGTAAGCCTCATTTGTTCCTTCAACATCTTCTGAATACAATAAAGGAGGCTTACCCGGATCGTGGTAAACATTAAAAGCAGCACTATCTCTCTGAAAGGAAGTTCTTACGAGATTATTTAGGGCAAAAGGAGCCACATCACCCCATTCAGGACTCAGGAATGTAGTAGCTCCTCCTACTACAACCTGACCACTTTGGTCGATAAATTTACCCAATGCTAAAGGCTGCCAACGGTTTGGATCCTCAATATCAGGATTTCCGGACTGGGTCGGAATCAGGTATGGGTTAACCGATTCATAATATTTATTGGCATAACCTTCTGCCTCATTCGATCCATCCTGAAGGCCATATTCAATCATGCAATTGGCTATGTAATTACCCAAATGAGCTGGTTCTCCACTCTGATAATGAATTGAAGTATTTGTAAGGCTATATCCCAGGGCATTCATTAGAGAATCAAACCTGGATAAAGATTCCTCTGCCCCCGGGGAATCTTTAAACCTTGCATTCAACAACCTGTAGGCTGCATAACTCATGGCTTCTTCCTGCCCTGTTTTTTGATCACCTGAAAATTCAAAACCATCGAACTTACATTCCCAACCCTTCACTTCCCTTCCAAGGAAATAAGGAGTAGCCTCAGGTTCGAATACAGCCCATGAATCATAAAGTACCACTGAAGTATGAAACAAATTTCTAGCATGAACGGTTGGCCTTGCAAAATCATCACGAATTGCTTCAAGCAGGGCTTCATTCCATTTCCTTGCTACCGAATGTTGTGCTGAAGCTGAATACCATGGCATAAAGAAAATTCCTAAGGCAAAAAGGAATTTTAAATAAAGCTTTTGGGTAAAAATTTTATATGGGTAAAAAGAATTGAAGTCCGGCATATTTAAAATCAAGGCATTTGCTTCCAATGAATACTTTGGTAAAAGTACTACATATCAAATAATTTTGGAAATAGCACCAATCAATCTTCCAACCCCCAAATTTCATAAATGGGTTGTCCCTTGGAGCTTTTTCCCTTATGATGCCAGTCATTTCCTTTTCTTTCAAAGTCAAAACTCAAAGACATTCCCACTCTGGAGACATCTCTTGAAAAGTATTCTATGGTTTCTGTATACTTTCCATCCTTTGCGGTATATATTCCTCCACCAGTGCCCATGAATTCTTTTGTTTCACTGTTAAAAGCTGTCCATTGAAACCTTGTGCCAGATAGTATTTTAATTGTTTTTCTTGGACCTCGCTTCATGGTACTCATTTCCCCATCGCGTTCTCTCTCTCTAATTCTCCAGGCTCCGGCCAGAGTAGCTCCACTATTCGCTCCTTTATCAATTCTTTTCCATTCAAAGACGGCTTTTGATTCATTTGAATTTAAAGTCATATTTTTCCCTTTCATTTTTAGAGAGAAGGTATAAGTATTTCCTACTTCCTCAGCATTCCAGGTATTAAATTCAATGGTTTCTTTTATCGTTTCACCGTCTATTTCAAAAGTCCCACCAAGTGTCCCTAAAAATTCCTTTGAGTCCAGGCGGTAAGCTGTAAGGGCAAAGTGTCCATTGGAAATAATTTTAACCACTTTGGCATCCTTAAAATTATCATTTCCTTCTATGGAATAAGAATCCAAATCCCATGCACCCAAATGCATAGCTTCATTCTTTTTTATCCTCAAGGATTCGGCAGTTTTAAATCCCGAAATAAGGAAAAGGGATACAGTTAAAATTGAAGTTGTTATTAGAGATGTTATTTTCATAATTTACAGAAGATTAAGGCTAAAAAAGTTCTATAATTCAAGCTCTAAATTAGTTATAATTTATTCCTAAATTGAATTTCCATTTAAAAAAATTTCCTGCATCCAAGGGCATGTTTCACCAATCATTCCATTCCAAAACACAAAGAAATAACCAGAGGAGGAAGCTCCTAAAGTAATGCTTAAAAATGAAAGTTTAAATTTGCAAAAGCCATGGTGATTTAACAAAAAAACGAATTGGAATCTCCAAAAAAATTTTCATTCATTAGCTTTACTCCGGCTTTTTTGTCAGGAAAGATACAGACCAATTGAAAAACACCTTCAATTCAATTAGCTAAAAGTATTGATATGAAATTCCCTTCCCAAGTTTCACTTTATGCAGCCCCCACACCGAAAGTGGAAGAAATTCCAGAAGGTATAAAGGACGGAATAAATTACCCTGATGATTCTACAAAAGTTATATTATCCCTTTTGGCACCTGGAAAAAAATTTGTTTATGTGATCGGTGATTTTAATGACTGGCAACCCCAGGGGGAATATTTAATGAAACAATCACCTGATAAAGAAAGGTTTTGGCTGGAAATAGAAAATTTGGAACCCGGAAAGGAATATATTTTTCAATATCTGATTGATGGCATTTTGCCAATTGCCGATCCATACACGGAAAAAGTTAGCAATCCCATTGGGGACAAATTTATTTATGAGGACACCTATCCAAATCTCATTGCCTATCCGGAAGGAAAAACGCAATACAGTGCGTCTGTTTTTCAGACCAACCAAAAGCCTTTCCAATGGAAAATCAGGAATTTCGCTGCTCCCCAGCCAAAAGATTTAATCATTTATGAATTATTAATTAGGGATTTCACTGCTCAACATGCTTACAAAGCCGTCCGTGATTCGCTTGATTATCTTGTAGAACTTGGAATAAATGCCATAGAACTTATGCCTGTGAATGAATTTGAAGGCAACCTGAGTTGGGGATATAATCCTGTTTTTTACTTTGCTCCTGATAAATATTATGGTCCAAAAGAGGAACTAAAAAAACTGATTGATGCGGCTCATGAAAAAGGCATTGCCGTTTTAATCGATTTGGTTTTAAACCATTCATTCAATTCTGCTCCAATGGTAAGAATGTATTGGGATGAAGAAAAGAATAAACCCACAAAAGAGAATCCCTGGTACAATATCAGTCATAATTTTGACAACACTGATGCGCATTGGGGAACTGATTTTAATCATGAAAGTACTTATACGCAACATTTTATTGACAACATTAATCGCTTTTGGATAGAAGAATACCAAATAGATGGTTTTCGGTTCGATTTTACCAAAGGATTTTCCAACGAAAGAAAGCCTTTAAGTGATCTATGGGGAAGCGAATACGATTCCAAGAGAGTTGCCATTTTAAAACAAATGGTGGATAAAATCAGAGAAGTTGATAAAGACAATATCATCATTTTCGAACACCTTGCCGAAAATGAGGAAGAAAAAGAACTGGCGGATTATGGTATTTTACTTTGGGGGAATATGAATCACCATTACCGAAATTTGATAAAAGGAGAAAATGATGATTTGTCCCATCAGGATTACCAGAGAAGAAACTGGAAACAGCCCAACCTGATTGCCTATATGGAAAGCCATGATGAAGAAAGATTGATGTATGAGGCAATGGAAAATGGAAAAAAATCCGGAACTTATAATTTAAAGGATGAAACTACGGCCTTAAACCGGCTTAAAATGGGAGCAGCATTTTATTTTACCTTTCCCGGTCCTAAAATGATCTGGCAATTTGGAGAACTGGGATATGACATTCCCATAGATTTTAATGGCAGAACAGGAGAAAAACCTATTAAATGGGAATACCTGAATCATCCTGAAAGGCATAAACTTTTTAAGGTTTATCAGGCATTGATTAAGTTTAAAAAAGAAAATGCCATTTTTAACACCACTTCTTATCGCTATTCCCTTGATCAACACACCAAATGGCTAAAACTTGAGGGAAATGATTTTAATGTGATGGTTGTGGGAAATTTTGGCCTGGAAACCAAAGATGAAGTTTTGGAGTTTCCCCAAACCGGAAAATGGTTTGATTTTTTTACTGGGGAGAAAATAGAGGTGAAGGAAAAGATTTTTGTATTTAGGCTGGCTCCCGGGCAATTTCATATCCTTACAGATAAAGCCATTGATTTCCCCGAAAGGGATCTGGTTCCCTATTCTCCAAATCAGGTAACTGGCTTAACCGATATCATAGAAGAAATTAACACCCTTAAAATTTATCCAAATCCGGTAAAAGAATCTTTTTACATTTACCTGAATGGAAAACCTGAAAGTAAGGGACAAATTAAACTATTTGATCTTACAGGTAAGGAAGTTTGGAAATCAGGAATTACCCGGCTTAACAAAAAAAGGCCTAAAAAGATATACCTTCCCCAACTGGATTCGGGAATGTATTTTTCGATTTTCAATTCGGACCAAGGGGATTATCTAAAGTCAAAAATTGTAATTGAATAAATTCCATTTGCAGGAAGTCAACGGAAAGTTTTCCAAAATTCCGGCTGAAATTTTTAAAATCATTGTCCTTGCATTTTTGTTCGGAGAAGGATAATTTACTAATATGCCATAATTACAAGTTTTTTGGCTTTTCCTTTAACCTATTTATTGACCAATGCCTATTTCAAAAAACTACACGGTGCTATTAATTGTGTTTATTTCATCCACAATTATGCTGTTTCATTCCTGCCAATATAACTCAATCCTTCCTCCTGTAGATTGTGAAAACAATTCCCCTGAAATCAATATTATTTCTATCCAGGGTACTCCTTGTGGGGAGTCCGAAGGAAGTATAGAAGTTTTAGCAACAGGTGAAAATGAAGATGATTTTTCCTACAGCCTTGATGGTGAAAATTTTCAGGTCTCTAATATTTTCACCAATCTTTCTGCAAAAACCTATCAGGTTTATGCCAGGAATAAAAACAACTGTACCAGTATGATTGAAGCCTCTGTTCCTGATGATTCTGGGATTGTTTTGGAGGTAGAAGTGACCAATACCGACTGTGGCAGTTTTACTGGAAGTATATTAGCCACAGCTTCTATAAGTAATGTGGAATTTAGTATTGATGGGGATAAGTTTCAGTCATCAGGAACATTTTCCAAACTGGGGCAGGGTTCTTATAATGTTCAGGTAAGGGAAATCAATTCTAATTGTGGAACTAGTGCGGCAGTACAGGTTCCTTCAGGAGTGAGTTACAATAATACAGTTAAAAATATAATCGAAACAAACTGTGCCATTTCAGGCTGTCATGTGGCAGGAAGAGATATTCCCGATTTTAAAGATTTTAGCAATGTTCAGGAAAATGCATCTACCATTAAATTAAGGGTTAACAATGGCACCATGCCTCCGGGTAACAGGGCCATTACAGAACAGGACAAACAATTAATTACATGCTGGGTGGATGACGGTGCTCTGGATAATTAAATCTATTCATTGCTAAACTAAAATGAAATAAAAATCTTACCATTTCCCGAAGAAAACTCTATTACGGATATGAAAACAAAATTCAACTTTTTAAGCTTTCTGTCGATTTTTTTCATTTTTGGGCAATCCTATGCTCAGGACCTTAATCAGCCCGGTTATTCTACCTTCCGAGATACCAGGATTATTAATGGTCATTCTGTAGAAACAAGCAGGGCAGGAAACTTGAAATTTATCATTCAACACCGTTTTGGCAGTGTGAAAGATGGAGCCTATAATCTTTGGGGACTTGATGATTCCACCATTCGACTTGGATTGGATTATGGATTTTCAAACAGGTTTACTGTGGGAATTGGCCGAAGTTCTTTCAATAAAACTTATGACGGTTATTTGAAATATAGAATTTTGGTTCAAAATCAAAAAAGTCCTTTATCAATTACTTATTTAGGAGCCATGGCTATAATTGGTTTAAAAAAAGAAGAATTCAATTTTGAAGTTACCTTTAATGACAGGCTAACCTACACTCACCAATTACTAATCGCCCGTAAATTTGGAGATAAGTTTTCCCTTCAATTAATGCCTTCTCTGGTGCACCGGAATACCATCATGGCAGAGGGAAATAATCAAAATGATGTATTTTCCATTGGTTCAGCCATTAGGTACCAATTGTTTAAATTTCTGGCCATCACTGGCGAATATTATTATACTTTACCAGATCAACTTCAGGAAGGCTACAACAATTCTGTCTCAGTTGGATTTGAGATTGAAACCAAAGGACATGTTTTCCAATTACATTTATCAAGTTCCAGAGGAATGATCGAGCCTTATTTTATTGCAGGAACAACAGGAGATTTTTTTAATGGAGATATTCACCTTGGTTTTAATATCTCCAGAGATTTTAAATTGAAGGGTAAAAAATATCACTGATCATTAATGAGGAAACCAAAAATAATTTTAAGCAGAAAGGGATTTGATTCTGGAACCGGGGGAATAGCCAGCCCAATATTAGATAACAGAATGTATTCCCTTCCAATCCCGGAAGCAGAAAGTGGCATTTTTTACAATCAGTTAAATTTTTCAGAAAACCATTCCTATCTCTATTTGTTAAGAGATTTAGGCATTAAATTTTATTCCGAAACACATTTGGATCCGGACTTAAATAAAGAGATAATTTCCGGAAGAACAAATAACTGGAGACCCGTATTCGGCCAGACAGGGGCTGCCCTTTCTCACTTAAATAAATTTAATATTCAGCAAGGTGATTTGTTTCTGTTTTTTGGTTGGTTCAAAGAAGTTGAGAAAATTAATCATCGAATTCGATTTAAGAAATCAGCAAAGGATTTGCACGTCATCTATGGATACCTGGAGGTGGATCAAATGGTTGATTTGGAAAAAGGTAACCCTCCCTCCTGGGCATGTAAACATCCTCATGTTGTATTTGCAGATCAGTATAATCCTAAAGGAAATACATTATTTATTGCAAAAAAAGAATCTTCTTTTTTCTCTGGAAAACCCGGTGGTGGGTTGTTCAGTTTTTCAAGAGAATTGGTACTGACGAATTCCTTGCAGGAAAATTCTTGGAATAGATCGCTTTGGCAATTACCCAAATCATTTTTTCAGAAAGGAAGGTGTAAATTATCCTACCACGAAAACAAAACCGGAGAAGCCATCAAAGGAAATCGAAAAAATTTATGTGTACAATCGGTGGCAAGAGGACAAGAGTTCATTATCAATTCTAACCAAGGGATACTAAATTGGGTTCAGAGTTTTAATCCGTACATCATCTAATTCCATTTAAATGAAATTACCCACACTTGAAGACAGACTTCATCAAAGAGTCAGACCCGTAGACAGAAAACCATCCATGTTTCAAAAATGGCAGGAATTGCTTTTTATCCATTGGGAAATTGATCCGGAAATTATTCAGAAAACACTTCCTAAAGGGCTTTACGTAGATACTTTTGAAGGTAAAACATACTTAGGCCTGGTTCCATTTTACATGCGGGGAATTCGTCCTAGTTTTTTCCCGGCTGTTCCCGGCATTTCCAATTTTCTGGAAGTAAATGTACGGACCTATGTGCATGATAAAAATGGCGTGCCGGGCGTTTGGTTCTATTCTCTGGATGCCAACCAGAGACTTGCAGTAAAAATTGCCAGAGCTTTTTTTAAATTGCCTTACCATTATGCCAAAATGAAGGCCTCTATTCATCAGGAAAATAAAATAAAATATGCTTCTAAGAGAGTAGGAGACACAAAAATTTCCAATTTTGAATATACGCCTAAGGGAGAAATATTTGAAGCACAACCAGGAAGTCTCCATTTTTTTCTGGCCGAAAGGTATATCCTTTTTTCCTATAACCCACATAAGGATCAATTATATTCCGGGCAGGTTTATCACAAGCCTTATCCTTTGTCAGAAGCTGAAGTTACGAATTATGACAAGCATTTATTGGGATTAAACAGGTTGGACCCTGGAGCAAAACAACCCATTAGTTATTTATTTTCAAAGGGAGTAAATGTGGATGTTTTCAGTATCAAGCCAGTGGTGTAGGGAATTAAATTTAGTGTCAGGCTTTTTGGAGTCAATAGATAATGTTTTTTGGATGAGTAGCAGATGGAATTTGGGCAATTAGTTTATTGGAATTCCTTCCATCCAAAAAGATTGAGTTTTATAAACAATTTTCGAATTCCTTCCTGCCAATTGGTTTTTCCAAAAAGGCCACAACGGATGAGAATCCCATCACCTGTTTTTTTTTCTTTGGATCGAGAGAGGCAGTCAATACCATTAATTTAGTTTTGGGAAATTTTTGGGCAAATTCCATTTCATATTCTTTTAAAAACTCAATTCCATCACCAAAAGGCATGAAAAGGTTTATTAAAATACAACAGGGAAATGAGTCCGGGTTGTTCTTCAAAAAGGCAATTCCCTCCTTTCCATTTTTTGTCCAGTGAATGTCATATTCTGGCCTCCATTTCTTAATTAATCTACTTGCAACAAAGTAGTCAATCTCATTATCTTCAATAATTAGCAGCCGATTGTTTGTCATTTAGTAATAATGTAATGTTTGACTATTAATTACGATTTTTCGAATAAGTAACCTCTAATTATTTCAGATTAATAAAATTGCATTTTCACTGAAATTCAGGAAACTCTAAACAAGCATCAACCACTTAAAATAACAATACAAAATCAAATAATATACTAACAAAAAACTTTATTACCCTAAAAAAGCAGAATAAAAAATACCATGCAAAACTGAAATTTCAACTAGGAAAACCTCCATCTCAAAGAATATTTCCAATTCCCGGTGTAAAAGCTGTTATTATGCATTAAATGGAAAAAAACACAAGGAAATGGGAACCGAAACAATTAATTTTTATCACATGGACCATCAACTGCTAAACTCGGCCTGCCTGAGTATTCGGGAATTAACTTACGGAAAATTTGCCAAAGATTTTTTGGCCAAAATAATCAATGAATTCTTTGAGACTATAAAATGGAGTGATATCAATAACCGACATTTATTTAATATCTACAAGGATTTAATAATTGAAGATATTGAATTATTTGGCAATACAACCCTGGAAGGATTTGAGCAGGCCAAAGAGATCACCATTAGAGATATGCAATTACTTAAAAAATTCGAAATCGTTGAATTCAATTAATTTTTTTCTTTGATTGATAAATTATAAAAAAATTTCACTCCTTTTGGTCAATTAGGTTCCGCCAACCTGTTTGAAAGTAAAGTTAATCCATCGGTAATTTAATTTAGTGAAATATTAAACTTCTTTTTTTACCAAAAACTAAATCCTTTCTTCCCTATTAATAAAAAGAAAGGATTATTCTCAAAACAGATTTATCGGAATATTTACCCACTATTATCATTAGATAATCCAATTCCAAAGGCCTTCTTTTTCTTTGACCATCCCTGTTTTATAAGCTTCAATTAATATCTGGCCTTCGTCCAAAAATCAAGCTCCCTGTCCTGTGCTGCATATGAAAATTCAAAATCACCCTGAAGGGTAATTAGTCATAAGGAGGGAATAGAAATAATTGATTTGAGATACACTTTGTAAAAAAAATACAATATGGCAGAAAATTTGCCGGTGGTTAAGTGATTTTTATCTTAAAAAATCCCTAATTTCACGTAATTTTTTCAGAACCAGCGGATAACGATCATGCTGGAATCCAAATTTTTTAATTTTCGTACAATAAATTTTTCGATTACAAAAGTCAGTTTTTTTACCAATTCAGTCAGGTTATGATATGTGTCATCAACCATTTGACCCAAAATATTGGAAATAAATATATAATCACACAAAAATTACCATCAGCCAGAATTTTTAACAAAAGCCTTAGAGTAATAAAATATTCTACAAGAAATCTATGATTAAAGCCAAATTAACACTAATATTTTTCATTATCACTTTTTCATCATTTGCCCAGAATACCCTTATCGTAAGCGATGAGGATTATTATTTTAGAGATGGGCTGGAATTGTTTGATAAAGAAAAATACGGAGCAGCCAAAAACCGATTCGAACAATATATTGCCCTGGACAGGCATGATGACAAAACCCTTCAGTCCATGTATTACCGGGGAGTTTGTGCCCTAAAACTGGAAACTGACGATTTTCAGCACGTAATCACTGAATTTGTCCATACTTACCCTACTCATCCGAAGGCAAGGAAAGCGGCTATTTATCTGGGAAATTATTATTTTGATCAGGCCCGCTATGATGTGGCCAGAGATTATTATTTGCAAAGTCCTGCTTCCGATTTAGAAACAGCAGATGACATGGAGGCTACCTTTAAGTTAGGGTATTCTTATTTTGCCTTGGGAGATTATCCAAATGCAAAATCACAGTTTGACAAGCTAAACGTCAGTAATAATCAATACGCCATGGCCGCCAGTTATTATTCTGGTTATCTGGATTATGAAAATGGCGATTATTCTGAAGCTATTACCAAGCTGGAAAAAGCCAAGTTGGATAATCGGTATAATGATGAAGCTACTATATTAATTGCAGGAATTTATTACAAGCAAAACAGATATGCAGAGGTACTCCAGATAACTCAAAGTATGGGCAATGATTTACCTCCCGGGCTCGATTTACTTACTGGAGAATGTTATTACAAAATGGGAGATTACCAGACTGCCTCTAAATATTTTGATAACTTTCTTGCAGACAGCACTTCTCCGGGTGACAGAGGGGTAAATTACCGAATTGGATATGCAGATTTCCAAACCAATAAACCTGCTGAGGCCATTCCATTCTTTTCCAAAGCCGCAGACGGTCAGGATACGTTAGCCCAATCAGCAGCTTATCACCTTGCTCTTTGCTATATTAATACAGATCAGAAAGAACTTGCAGTAACCACTTTGGACCAATGCCGAAGACTGGATTATGATCCGAGAATAAAAGAGTTAGGCGCTTTAACTTATGTAAAAGTAAATTATGATATTGGTTATTACACTGAAGCCCTGGAAGGTGGGGAATATTATTTGAATACATTTCCACAAGGAAAATATGCTCAGGAAGTATATGAAATTGCCAGTGATGCCTTCCTGAATACCGGAGATTACGAAAAAGCCATGGGTTATCTTTCCAGAATTCAGAATAAAACCAGAAAAATCCAACAGGCCTATCAGGAAATTTCCTTCAACAAAGCGGTAAGTGATTTCAATGACGAAAAATTTCAGGATGCTGCAAATGCGCTAAACACCTCACTGCAATTTGCCATTAACCCTAATTTAGCAGGCTCTGCTAACTTCTGGCTTGGTGAATCCTATTCGGCAATTGCTAAATATGATAGTGCCATCATGTATTACCCAAGAGTTCAGCCCAGTGCGAAGGAATATCATCAGGCAATCTACGGGATGGCTTATGCTTTTTATAATAATAAGGATTATAGTGCTGCGGAAAGGTATTTTGCTCAATATGTTCAAACAGCTCCAAATGCAGAACCTGGAAAAAAAACAGATGCTATTCTCCGATTAGCTGATTGCTATTATATTGCCAAAAATTATGGGGAGGCACTTAAGTTTTATGATGCTGCACAAGATAATCAAAGTCCGGAAATAGAATACATCTACTTCCAAAAGGCATTTGTATATAAGGCGCTAAACCGTCTGAATGATGCAGTGGCCAGTTTCGATAATATTCTGAATAACTTCCCCAACTCCACTTACAGAGATCAGGCCTTATTCCAAAAGGCAGAAATCTACTTTGAAAATGGCAGAAGACAGGAAGCATTTGATTATTACGGCCAGCTACTCACTGAATTTCCGGAGGGGCAAATTATTCCTTATGCATTGGCCAAGCAGGCTGTTGCCGCCAAAATGATTGGAAAAATGGATGTAGCAGCCATCAATCACAAGAAAATAATTGATGCCTATATTGCCAATAAATCACTTGCTGAAACAGCCATCCAATCCTTGCAAGAAATAAATGCCGGAGGTTACCCTATTTATGATTTACAGGATTATATCGCAAAATTTTCTGCAGTTTACTCAGGAAGTGAAGTAGTTTTACAATCGAAGTTTGAAACAGCCCAGTTGCCTTTCAATAATGAAGATTATGCCAATGCAGTACTTTCGCTGAAAGATTTTATCGACAATTCTCCCACTACAGCTTATACATATGAAGCCTACTATAAAATTGGCTTTAGTTATGAAATGTTGAATGATAAAGAAAATGCCATTCAGGCCTATCTTAATGTGGAGGGGGTTTATAAAGTGCGATCCTTAAGAAATGGGGCAGACCTTCAATATGATCTGCAGAATTATTCAGCAGCTGTAGAAACTTACAGTGAATTACTTCAAGTCGCCAAGAAAAAGAAGTATATAGAGGATGGTACAGTTGGACTCATGAAATCCTACTATGGGTTAAAAGATTATGATGCCACACTTTTATATGCCCAGCAAATTGTGGAAGAGAATTATGCAAGAGAAATTAACACTGCAGAATTGTATAAGGGAAAGGTTATGTTTTCCAAAAAACAGTATGCTGAAGCAATTGCCCAATTCCAAAAAACCATTGGGCTGGCGCAGGATAAAAATGCGGCAGAAGCGCAGTATATGATTGGGGCTACTTACCGGGATCAGGGCCAGTTTGAGACTAGTACTCAGGAATTAATTAAGGTGAGATCGAATTATGAAAACTATGCAGACTGGGTATATGAGGCTTTTCTTCTCATTGCTGAAAATTATATCAGTCTTGATAATTCATTTCAGGCAAAAGCTACTTTAAATTCTATCATTGAATACAGTAAAGATGAGGAAATTAAAGCCAGAGCCCAAAAAAGGCTAAATGAAATAGAAGCCTAAGAATGCTAAATGCAGGTTTTAACAAACGAAATTGAAAATAATCCAATGAATAAATATATAAAAATCCTTTTGTTACTTTTATTAACTTCTCCGGGTTTGTTTGCCCAGGGAGGCCAGGGAAATGCGGACTGGAAACAGGCCCAAAGTGACCTGGAAGATGCCAAACTTTTGATTGAAAAGGAAAAGATCTTGGAATTGCCCACCGCACCCCGGGATTATAGTAAAATGACAAAAGTGGAAAAAGAGGGTGCTAAAATGCCCTTAAATTACCAGTTGCAATCAGTGGAGATTAATCTGGAATCTATTGATCCTCCATTATCACCAGTAGAAATTGTTAATGAAAAACCACTAAATCTGGACCAGACTGAAAATTATTTTAAAGCGGGAGTTGGGAATTACCAGACTCCATATTTGGAAGGGTACTTTAATATGGGCAATGCAGAAAATTATCAATACGGTGTATATTTAAGGCATTTGTCTTCGCAAACCGGGCCGGTAGATAAGGAAAACTCAGGTACCAGTAACAACAATATTGATATTTTTGGAGATTACTTTATTGGAAATGGGCAAATTCATGCCGATTTAGGTTATGACAGAAGAATGGTCCATTTTTATGGATATGACAGCATTCCAAGTGACATTACTTTCGATCCCGATAGCATCAAACAAATTTACAATATTTTTAAAGGAACCGTTTCTTATAGAAATGAAGATGAATATGCTTTAATTAATTATGAAACCGGCCTGAAATTTTACACTTTGTCCGATAAGTTTACTGCCAAGGAAAATAATTTCGATTTCTTTTTTAACGGACAATACGATTTAAGTGAAGATGCTTTCATTTCGGCCGGGGCTGATGTGATTTTTGCCCAAAGAACAGATTCTTCAAAAATTAATAGAAATCTATTTCTTTTCAATGGTGCATACAATTATCACTACGATAAACTAACGCTTAAGGCAGGTCTTGGGCTGGCTTATAATGTAGATTCATTATTCGGACAAACCAGGTTTAATGTATATCCTGATTTGAGGGTAAAATATCTGGCTATTGAGGACAAACTGGCTGTTTTTGCCAGAGTTACAGGTAAGATGGAACAACAAACCATAAAATCAACCATAACTGAAAATGCCTTTATGAACCAGAACTTTGCCCTGGCTCACACCAACCATAAGCTGGAGGCATTTGCAGGAATAGAAGCAGGACTTTCCACTAAACTGGGTCTTAATATAAACGGAGGCTATAGTTTAATTGAAAACCTTCCTTTCTTTGTAAATAATCCAACCGACCAGTCCAGGTTCGAGATTTTTTATGATGACAAGGCCACTGGTGTTTTGAACGTAAATGCAGAACTTTCTGCCACCATTGCCAACCTGAGGGCAACCTGGTCTACCAGTTATTTTAGTTATTCACTTGATACTATTTCGGAAGCCTGGCACCAGCCCACTCTGGTCAATAAACTTTTACTGACCTATAACCATGAAGACAGACTATTCCTTAATCTAGATTTCTTTAACCTGAATGGCATAAAGGCAAGAGACTTTCAAAATAATGAAACCATTACTTTAGATCCGATTTTGGATTTAAATATTAAAGCCGATTATTTGATTTTAGATAATTTATCTGCTTTTTTAGCTGTTAATAACATTTTTGCAAAGAAATATCAACGGTATTATAATTATAAAGTGAAAGGTATAAATGCTTTAGTAGGTGTGACTTATACTTTTGATTTATCTGCTTTATAAAATTTTTAAAATAGGAGCATGTTTAAATTTTCAACAAGCTCACAAGACAAACAATAAAAAGTGGTAATTGTAAATTGAATTATCACTTTTAATTCAGGCTCATAATAACAACTAGAAATGGTAGAACAATACCTCATGGAAGCTCTTTTGGAGAAAGAAAAAGTTTCTATTCCCGGATTTGGAACATTTTCAACTGAAGTAAAAAATGCCATAATCAGAGAGGATGAAGGCGTGATCATGCCTCCTACAAAAAAGGTGAATTTTGTGGATGATACGGCCTATTCTCTTGGCTATGACAGTCTGGTGGAATTTGTAGTGGAAAAAAAACATGTCACGGCTGAAGAAATTGAGGAGGATATTAAAAAATTCAATGAAAAAGTAAAAGAGGCAGTAGAGAACGGGGAAAGAATAACCATAGAAGGGCTGGGGCATTTTGAAAAGGGAGTATTCAATAATATTGCTTTCAAACCAATTGAAGAACCTAATATCTTCCCTGCGAGCTTTGGTCTTCCCAAAATTCAGGTAAAGCCAAGTGCAGTGTCTACCTCTACTAAAAACAGAGTCGGTGATCCAAAGAATAAGGATAAAAACAAAAAAATTTCGGAAGCAACATTATGGACCATTCTTGTTCCAGCTGTAGTAATCGCAGTTTTTGCAGTTTGGTTATTAATTGACAAAGGCGCTCAGGAAAAGGCATTTGCCTTAATTGATTCTTTTCAATCCTCTTCAGAAGTAGAGGAAGAACCTAAAACCATAACGCTGAATCCGGTAGGCCAAAAGGACGATCAGGGGAATTCCGAAGCGGCTAATAATGAGCCGAACCCTGCGGAAAATAATAATACACCAACGGAAAATAAAACTTCGGAACCAAATGAAAATCCAGCGCCTCAATCAACTCCTGAGGAACCAGTCTCAGCTTCTTCAGGAAATGACAATAATGGAGTTTCTTTAATCGAAAACAAGACGGGCAGATGGTATATGAGTGTGGCCAGCTTTACCAACCAGACTCAGGCTGAGAAAGGCTTGCAAAAAGCTAAAAATAAAGGATATTCGGAGGCAAAGATAGTGAAAGCCGGATCAGATAAATTCAGGCTATCGATAGCCGATTATGCAAAAAAATCGGATGCTGATCAAAAAGCTGAAGAGGCAAAATCTGATTATTCGAGTATCTGGGTTTTCAAATTTTAGCACCATAATTTTTAAATTGTATTTAACAAAGAATTAACCTTAAAATTAATTTTATATATTACTGAATAATAGCTACTTGTATTTTTATGCTTTTACTATTTTTTTAACTTATTTAAGATAATAATCTACATAATTACCTGTTTTTGTAGGGTAATTGATTTTCATTTTTTGTCAACAATTTTTAGTTCAGAAATAAATCAACCAATAAAAGAAATGGGCCAAAACCCATTTCTCCTTTTTAACATATCATTCAATAATTAAACAAATAATATGTCGGTATTACAAAATGCTCAGGAAGACACCCTTAATTTAGCCCAGGAAGGACTTACCAGTCCTATTTTACAGGATCAGGTAGAGCTTTGGGAAATAGTTTTGAAAGGCGGCTGGACTATGGCTGTTTTGGGTGTATTGGCTCTCGTGGCCTTCGCAGTTTTTGCTGAAAGAGTTTATTTATTAAAAAAGGCCAAAAAAGATCCTCAACCACTTTTGGATAAAGTAAATGCTTCTGTTTTGCGTGGAGATATTGCAGGAGCTACAGATGCCTGCAAAAATGTGGGAACTCCAATGTCCAGAATGCTGATTACCGGACTTAACCATATTGGTTCCACTTTAAAAAATATTGAAGCGTCTATTGAAAATGTAGGTAAGATTGAAATTTACCGATTAGAAAAAAATATTTCCGTGTTAGGAACTATATCTGGAGCGGCTCCAATGATTGGATTCTTCGGAACTGTAATTGGTATGATTAGGGCCTTTATTGCCATTTCTCAGGAAGAAGGTTCAATTAGTCCTAAATTACTTTCATCCGGTATCTATGAGGCCATGATTACAACTGCAGGAGGTCTTTTTGTAGGAATTATTGCCTATATCTGCTATAACTATCTGGTAAGACAGGTATCTGATGTAGTTCATAAAATGGAGGTAACATCTATTGAATTCATTGATCTGCTTCAAAAACCTAACTAAAAGCAGGTTTAAGCAAATTCTTTTAAACAGCTTGCAGTTTCTAAATTATTATTGATATAAGCACCGGTGCTTTTATTTTTGGGAAATTTTAATCTCTCATACAGGCCTTTGTGGTAAATGAAAGCACGGTTTTATTTTGATTAACTACTTAAATAGCTAATACTATGGCTTTTAGTTCAAAAAATAAGGTGGATCCTACTTTCAATATGTCCTCAATGACAGATATGATTTTCCTCCTGCTGATCTTTTTTATGCTTACATCCAATTTTGTTACACCTTCAGGGCTGGATATAAATGTGCCTTCAAGCAAGGCTTCCAAAAAAGTGATGCCTAATATTGAGGTGGGTATTACCAAAGACCTGAAATATTACGTAAATGGTATAGAAGTACCACTTGATATCCTTGAAGAAGAATTGAGGTATCATTTATCCGGTCATGAACACGATGGTATTGTGATTTCATGTGACCAGGATGTTCCGGTGCAAAACCTGGTAAATGTGGCTGGGATCGCTAAAAAGCTCAATGCGAAAGTTTCCATTTCCACAAAACCTGAATAGGGATTGATTTTAATTCTTTCCCTGTTAGTAAATAACATAATCAAAAAAAAATACCATGGAACAGGAATTAAGAGCAGAAGAAAAACGGGCGAAAATAGTGGGTATCATAAGCACTATTGTGATTTGTTCCCTATTAATTTTCATGATTTTAAATGTGGTGGTTTGGAGACCTTCTATTGAACCACTGAATGATATGGGGATAGAAGTAAACTTTGGAAATGATCTTCAAGGTAGTGGTGATATCCAAAGTAAATCGATCGCCAATGATAACAAAAGCCTAGACGAGGCGAAACCACAGCCTATACAGGAGACACCTGTAAATGAACCTACTCCGGTTCAACCTCAGGTAACGCCTCCTGCTCAAGAGGTAGTAGAAACTGAGGCTCCTCAAGAGATTGTTGCAGCTACTGATGCAGAAGTAGAAGAATCGGTAGTCGCTACCCCTAAGGAAGAGGTAAAGGAAAAACCAAAAGAGGAACCCAATGAACCAGTGGAGGAACCTCCAAAGGAAGAGCCTAAACAAGTGGTTAACCCTGCTACAACGTTGGGAGGAACCGGTACCAGTAATGAGGCCAAGCCCAATAGCAATGGTAATACCACAGGTACTGGAGATATGGGAGATCCAACTGGCAGTGTAAATGCAGATGCACTTTTAGGAAAAAGTACGGGCCAGGGAGGTTCTTCTCTGGAAATGCCAGGATGGAGATGGGAATCACCACCTGTAGTAAATGATCAATCATCCGTAACGGGAAGAATTGAATTTGAGGTAAAAATAGATGAAGATGGTGAGGTGGTGAGTGTGCAAAGAGTCATGTCATCTGTAGTTGACAGGGATATTATTGCCAAATACCAGCAATCTGTTTACGACCTTGTTTTTACACCTGTGGATCCGGGTGCTTCCAGATCGAGACTTACAAAAGGTAAAATTACATTTATTATTACTGCCAAATAGGAAAAAATAATTCCATAAAAAAGGAGGGTAAATTCATTTTTATCCTCCTTTTTTGCTTTTCTATAAAAACCAACATACAAGATAATGAATTATCAGGAGACTTTAAATTATATGTACACTCAGCTGCCTATGTTTCAAAAGGTGGGAGGCAGTGCTTTTAAAAAAAGTCTGGATAATATTTACAGGTTATGCGACCATCTGGGGAAGCCGCAAAAAAAGTTTAAATCAATTCATGTTGCAGGGACAAATGGTAAAGGGAGTTCCTCTCATTTATTAACTTCAATATTGATGGAGGCGGGCTACCAAACAGGCTTGTACACCTCCCCTCACCTCAAAAGTTTTACCGAAAGAATTAAGGTAAATGGAGCTGAAATGGAGGAAGGTAGCGTCATCGACTTTATTCAGGAAAACAAGCAATTTATTGAAGAAATATCACCTTCATTTTTTGAAATTACCGTGGCTATGGCCTTTCAATATTTTGCAAAAAAAAAGGTAGACTATGCTGTCATAGAAGTGGGCTTAGGCGGTAGGCTGGATTCTACAAATATTATTTTACCTGAATTATCTCTTATCACAAATATAGGATTTGATCACATGGATTTTTTAGGAACTACACTTCCTGAAATAGCCGGAGAAAAAGCAGGGATTATCAAAGAAGGAGTACCGGTGGTTATTTCTGAAAGCCAACAGGAAACTACTGAAGTTTTCCAAACCATAGCTCAAAAACAAAACGCCCCTATTCATTTTGCTGATTCAATTTTCAATTGTAAAAGAATAAGCGGATCGGATCAGGTTTCCATTCATAAAAGAGATAAAATTTCTAATCGGGAATTTCACTTGCCATTAATTGGAAGTCACCAGTTGAAAAACCTATGTGGGGTATTAACCGCCATGGAAGTTTTAGTGGACAAGGGAGCCATTAAAATTAATCAAAATCAGCTCGAAAAGGGAATTGAAAATGTGCTTAAAAACACAGGGCTAAAGGGAAGATGGCAGGAATTATCCAGGCAACCAAAAATAGTTTGTGATGTAGGGCATAATGAAGAAGGTATTAAAATGATTCTGGACCAAATCAAGCAAACTCAGTTTGTAAAACTTTTTATGGTTTGGGGAATGGTGAAAGATAAAGAAATCAAAAAGATATTAAATCTGTTGCCTAAAGAAGCTTATTATCTCTTTTGTCAGCCGGAAATTCCCAGAGGGTTGAATGCCGAAACACTTGGAGAAACAGCCTTTTCACAAGGATTAAAGGGAGAGGTAATCCATTCGGTAAAGGATGCTATCAAAAAGGCTAAACTAATGGCCAGTCCAGATGATTTCATCTTTATCGGGGGAAGTACTTTTGTAGTCGCGGAAATTGAAGAATTATGATCAATTTCTCCATACACTTATTTAATCGTCAATAATTTTTCCAGCCTAAGATTTTCTATTTCAGGGGAGTACAATGAGTTGTAATATTTTAAAAGTAAGATTTGGTGGGTGGTATAATCCAGGTTTAGATTGTATCTCAGGATAAATTTTTTGATTTCTTTGTTATGATATTTTAAAATTTCAGGGAGCATGGTGGTATTGAATTCTTCCATTGATACCAGACTTTCCTCAGCTTTGTAATAATAATCAAACTTTTGATCGTAGTCAGACAACAGTGGACTTTGCTGAAGCATGTCTTTTTCCAATGGTCCTCCATATTGCTTCCTCCATACTTCCACTTTTCCTTCAAGCACTAGTTCATAAAAGTTCTTATCCTGATTAATTTCCTCATAAGTTTTAAAAACCCGCTCTACATTTAAATCTGTATCGAAATAGTTGAATGCAACAATTTCTTCTATCTGGAAGCTTTTACCTTCAGAAACACCTATAGACTGTGTGGTAAAATCTATATCAAATGCACCCTCAAAAATTCTATATCCGGGAAATTCAACTCTTCCTTTTTCTACTTTGGTAGTTTGGGAAACCCCTGGAAAATTCAAAAAGAAAACCGATAAAACTGTAAAGAAAAAATGTTTGGGAGACATAGCAAAAAATCATAAAAAATCCACCTTTATAAATAGAATTACAGGATTATATTGTTTAAAAAACTCAACTTTTCGATTAATCAAAAGAATCCCTGCATTATGAATTTACCACATTTACCGGAATTTTACCATCAATTAAAGTTAAAATACTTTCTGATACGGACAATGCCATATCAGTTCTGGATTCCAGGGTGGTTGTGCCAATATGGGGAGTTAACACTACATTATCCATTTCCAATAGTTCAGGGGAAATTTTTGGCTCATTTTCGTATACATCCAGCCCTGCTCCACAAATTTCTTTATCTTGAAGTGCAGTGACCAGAGCAGCTTCATCCACCACCGGTCCTCTGCTGGTATTCACTAAAAATGCCGTTTTTTTCATGAGGAGCAATTCTTCCCTGCCAATTAAATGGTAAGTCTCCTTTGTATAAGGAGCATGAAGGGAGATAACATCAGCCGTTTTTAAAAGTTCATTAAAAGGGAGGAAATCAGCCTGAAATTCCTTTTCAATTTCCTTCGGCTTTTTTGATCGGTTAAAATACACCACCTTCATTCCAAAAGCATTGGCCCGCCTTGCCACAGCTTTCCCAATATTCCCGAAGCCAATAATACCTAAAGTTTTCCCATACATCCGTGTTCCCAAATTTTGCATAAAATCCCATTTGAAATCTGGATTCTCCCTCAGTTTTCTGTCCAGTGCTGTTATATTTCGCATAAGGGAAACCATCAGACCAAAGGCTATTTCGGCTGTTGGTTCAATTACGGGATCAGGAGTATTAGTTACTAACACACCTTTTTTCTTTGCATATACGGTATTTATACTATCATAACCTACCCCGTAGTTTGCGATAATTTTAAGCTTTTTGGCTTTATCCAGAAGCTGTTCATCAATTTTCACCCCTCCGGTAAGTATTAGTCCATCATATGATTCAATCACCTCATAAATGGCATCATAATTCATTCCATCAGGATTAGGAATTTCTAAATTTACTGATTGCTGAAGTTTTTCTATTCCGGGTTGAGGTAAATGATGGGTAAGTAAAATTTTATACATAATGGCAAATTTTCAAATATTCCTGTTAATTTCTTTTCGGCCTGTTTTTTAAATACCAGTCTCTAAAACTTTCTTTAGGGGGCTTTGGAAGTTCCCGTGCCTTACCCCACACATTAAATTTATTATAAATCATGAATCTTGGCAAAACTGACAGGCTATTTCTGGCAATTTTTCCCAAAGTTCTGTAAAGTTTGGGTTTGGTGAAAACATAGCCCATTACCTTCATACCCATTTTTTTTGAGGGAGCCAAATGGCCCTCTTTAGCAATAATTTGCCTCCATTTATATAATTGTGTATGGATATCGATTTTCACGGGGCACACTGCACTACACGAACCACATAAAGAAGAGGCAAAGGGAAGAGTACTATGTTCTTTCAAATCCTTTCCAGGAGAAAGAATGGATCCAATTGGCCCCGGTACAGTATAACCATAACTATGTCCCCCACTTCGTCTGTAAACCGGGCAGGTATTCATACAGGCACCGCACCGGATACAATTCAACGATTTCCTGAAATCTTCTCGCCCCAATTGTTCAGATCTTCCATTATCTACAATTACAATATGCATTTCAGAACCGGGTTTTGGTTTCTGAAAATGAGAGGAATAAGTTGTAATTGCCTGACCAGTAGCACTTCTAGCCAAAATCCTTAAAAAAACACTTAAATGCTTTAATTGAGGTATAATTTTCTCCACACCCATGCAGGCAATGTGTAAAGGAGTCATATTCACTCCCAAATCGGCATTTCCCTCATTGGTACAAACCACTACCCCACCTGTTTCGGCCATAGCAAAATTCACCCCTGTAATAGCAGCATCCGCTTTCAAAAACTTTTCCCTTAGATGATTTCTGGCGGAAGTTGTTAAATATTGAGGGTCACTGGCTCCTTTTTCAGTACCAATATGCTCATGGAAAATTTCCCCAACCTCCTCTTTCCTTTTATGAATTGCCGGCAAAACTATATGGCTTGGAGGTTCTTTGGCCAACTGAACAATTCTTTCTCCCAAGTCAGTATCAATTACTTCCATACCATTTTTCTCCAAATAAGGGTTCAAATGGCACTCCTCCGTAAGCATAGATTTACTTTTCACCAGCTTTTTTACTCCCTTTGCCTTTAATATTTCATGAACAATCCGATTATGTTCTTTAGCATTTTTTGCCCAATGAACTTTTATTCCATTAGATTGGGCATTTTTTTCAAATTCGATAAGGTAATTATCCAGGTTGGAAAGCACATTTGCCTTAATAGCTGAAGCTTCCTCCCTAAGTTGTTCCCATTCAGGAATGCCATGAGTGGCTATATCTCTTTTCTTTCTTACAAACCAAAGCGCTTTATCGTGCCACTCAGTTTTCGCTTCATCCTTATTAAATTCTGCTGCAGCCTTGGGGTGATTCATGATAATATTTTTGAATTTAAATTTCCTTTGAAATGATTTAAAACTGTTTTTATTCAACAAATGCAAGAATTACATAGCCTGGTTTAGTATCTCGGCAATATGCATTACCTTAATGGAATTCCCCTGCCTGTTGATTAAACCTTCCAGATGCATTAGGCAAGACATATCTCCTCCTGTGAGAATTTCCGCCTCATGTGCGATATGATCTTTTATTCTGTCTTTTCCCATCTTTACAGAAACCGCTTCTTCTGCCACGGCAAAAGTACCACCAAAACCACAGCACTCATCTTTTCTTTCCAATTCAATAAGATCCAGGCCTTTAATTTTATCCAAAAGGTTTCTCATTTTGGAATAATCTTCACCGACAATTTCTGAAGATTGAGCCAATCCCAGACCTCTTTGTCCATGACAGCTCACATGTAATCCAACCTTACGTGAAAATATTTTTTCAAAAGAATTCACCTTCACGATATCTGTTAAAAATTCACATAATTCAAATACATTATCCAAATGCGCATGTTCTTTAATATGAAGCACACAACTTCCTGAAGGACCAACTATGTAATCGAAGTTCTTGAAATTCTCCTTGAACAATCTGGTGGTGGCAAAACTATCATTTTCACAACCAGAATTGGCCATTGGCTGTCCACAGCAAGTTTGGTCTAATGGATACTCGACCTCTAATCCCAATTTCTCCAGTAGTTCCAGGGTGGCTACACCTACATTTGGATAGAATTGTTCAATATAGCATGGGATAAACAATCCGATTTTCATTTTCTTAATTTCAGGTTTTAAGGGAAGAATTAACCGCCTATCCTCCCCTGGATTTTTTCAAATTCCTTATAAAACACCAATATTAATCATTAATAATATTTATTCTCTCCTGACCTTTCCTGAAATTAGGATAACATTTACCCTAATGGAAGAATTGGAAATTAAATCGGGAAGGATTTTCAAGGCATTCTCCAGTTAAGTATATTAATTACCAGAATCCATTCATATTCACCAATCGTATAATTTAATTATTCAATATATTTACCAAATCGTATCAATAGGTATATTATCAATAATTCACTAATTAATAAATCCGCTCTATTAAAATGGGATTTTTATCTAAAGTTTTTGGCAAAAAAACTAAAAAACCTGCCGCAATTAAATGTCATGTATCTGAGACTTTATTGGAATATGGAGAAGGCTACTTACTGACATCTGCACAAATAATCGATTCTAAATCCTTCTGGGACTTAATCATGTTACAACCAGAAACTAAATCTTATACCATTGCTCATTTTGAACAAAACGATCCTTCTGCCACTCAAATGAGAGGCATGATATTTAATAAGTATGCGTCAAAAAATGACCCTTGGATCGTTTCAGACACTTATGCTAAATTATTTGAGATTGACCACGAACTGGCTCAAAATCAAGCGAAAGAATGGTGGGAATCGGGGAAATCCTATAAACCAGAAACATGTGGTCCTGCCAATGAGAATATGAGCAAAGAAAAATTCGAATCTATAAAGAACTATGCAGTAATGGAAGCCGGGAAAGAAGAATAAGTTCTTAAAGAAATATATTGAGGAACCCAAAAATAAGGGAGATCGCTTTTTCAATCTCCTTTTTTTATAAAAAATATTGAAGTACAAAATCCAGAATTTATCTATTTAAATCTGTTTTGTTAAAATCTCCTCTCCCATCTCATAATTTTCTTCCTATTAAATTGGATGATATAATTCATTACTAAATTCCATATAATTCAAAATTGGAAAAAGAAAAAAAGGACTGTTTCATAAATGAAACAGTCCTTTTTTTTTTAGGTTTTATTTTAGATTAATATCCACTAACAAGAGTAATATCTGCCCATTTATGAGGGGATTCATTTTGTGCCTCATCCTTAAATTTCACAAACACTCTTTTCAATCCTTCCCCGGGTTCAAGATCCCATTCTCTTGAGGCAACATATGGTTCCCAAATAGCTCCTTCAAATTTGGAATCATTTGAAATCATCATATAATCTGCATTCCGTGCTTTAATGGTAAGATTTACCCTTGTATTATCCGTAGATTGCTTATCTCCATCAATTTTCACATATTGAGGGATAGGAGGTTGAGTATCCAGAATTACCTTATCACTTGCAATAGAAGACTCGTTTCTGGCCTTATCTCTAAATTTCACATAAACTACCTTTGGACCGTCTCCTCCTAATAAAGTCCAGTTCTTTTTCTCTGCATATGGCTCCCATTTTCCCGATTTAAAATGATTACTATTACTAATAATCATTTCTTCAGCTCCCTCCGCTTTTATATTAATTACTGCATTATTTGTAGGATCATTGGAATATTTTATTCCATCCTGAGTAACAATAGCCGCTTCAATAATTAATTCTTCTCCTACAGGTTCCTGTCTATCCAATAATACACTTGCCACAACAGGTGAAGTTTCATTTTCTGCCTTATCTTTAAATTTGGCGTAAACTTTTTTCTCCCCATCTTCTGGAGAAAGCAGCCAATTTTGATAAATTCCCTGATAGGGAATCCATTCAGCATTTTCAAAGTTCTGAGTATTACTAATCATCATAAATGCCGCCTCTTTGGCATAAAGATCAAGGGTAACATAACCACTAACATCTGTACAATACTTTGCCCCTCTGTCTATGGAAATTCTTCCCTGCTTAGGCGCTTCCCTATCCACCCCAATTCTTGCAAATGCAGTTTTCGAAACATTTCCAATATGATCCTTAAACTGGACATAAACTGTTTTCAAGCCATCAGGGCCCATAAGTCTCCAATCAGCAGTTTCTGCATATGGTATCCAAGGTGAATCAGAATTATCAGGTTCTTTAAAATCGAACCTGTTACTAAATCTCATTTCGACTGCATCTTCAGCAAAAAGTTTCAGTTTTACCAGTTTATTTGTGTTATTGGTAATTTTTCCTCCATCATTAATTTCAACCGTTCCTTCTTTTGGAGGAGTCCTGTCAAGTAGAATAGAGTCACCATATATTGGGGAAATATTTCCTGCCTTGTCTTTAAATCTAACAAATACTTGTTTCTCTCCATCATTTCCTGCTAATACCCAATTAAAGTTTAGATTTGAGTACCCTTGCCATCTTGAACTTTTAAAATCCTCATCGTTTCCAACCTGCATTAAAATTGCATCTTTTGCTTTAACTTTTACCAATACTACTTTATCAGGATGCATAGTTACCTCCTGACCTTTATCAACTGTAATTTCGCAGGCATATGGAGGTTTCCTGTCCAAAATAATATCATCAACTTCATGTTCAGATTCATTTCCTGCAAAATCCTTGTACTTGACTAAAACTGTTTTGATTCCATCTTCTCCTTCTAATTTCCAGTTCTTATGCTTAGTATAAGGCTCCCAGGTAGCCCCACTAAAAGTTGGGTCATTACTCACCATCATAAAATCAGCCCCTCTTGCAAATAATTGAAGTTTTACATTTTTATCTTCATCCGTACAGAATTCGTTATTGTTATCAATAGAAATTTTACAATCAACCGGAGGTTGAGTATCTACCTCAGCTTTATCATGGGCAACTTCTGAAATATTTCCTGCCTTATCTCTAAATTTAATAAATACAGACCTGTCACCATCATTAGATCCTCCAAGTTCCCAATTGTCATACTTTGATTTAAACTTTTCCCACCTGGCTCCATAAAAACTACTGATATTACTTATCATCATATAATCAGCATCTACAGCATTAATTTGTAATCCAACTACTTTTGCATCATTGCTGATAATTGATTGCCCTGCAATACTGTCATATGAAGCACCTTCTGATACAATTTTTATGAATGGTTGTTGTGGTGGAGTTTTATCTAAAATGATATCATCCCTGTAAACTTTAGATTCATTACCGGCTTTATCTCTAAATTTCACATAAACAGTTTTTTCTCCATCAGAATCAGAGACTAACCAACTGGGAATATTTTGAGTGTAGCCAATCCACTCACTGCCATTAAATGAACTATCGTTTCCGATAATCATTTCTGAAGCCTGAGTAGCAAGAATTTTTAAATGAATATCACTGTAGCTTCTGGTATATTTACTGCCGTTATTGATTAACAATAAACCATTAGATGGAGGTTTAGTATCTACCAAAATATTATCAGAAACTACTGAGGATTGATTCCCAACTTCGTCTCTGAATTTCACATACACATCTTTTTGTCCATCCCCATCAGGTAATTCCCATTCAATTGTTTCAGTAAAAGGGATCCATCCTTCTTCTCCACCTCTAATAATCATTTCAGAAGCACCCTCAGCCTTTAGTTTAAGTTTTACGGTTTTATTTTTTGCGTAAATAGCTCCTGATTCAATTTCTACTTTACAATTTACGGGAGGTAATAAATCCAGAGTAATATCAGCTGAAACAGCTTCACAAATATTCCCAGCTTTATCCTTAAACTGAGCATAGATTGTTTTTTTTCCATTAGATGGAGTAAGTTTCCAGGATTTCACAGCTGTTCTGAAAGGCACCCAGGGTGCACTTAAAAAATCTACTCTGTTACTCACTCTCATCTGGTGAGCATCCATTGCACCCAATTCCAGTTGAACCGTTTTTGCTTTATTGTTGGTAAAAGCTTTCCCTCCGTTTACCAAAATTGTGGCATCTGTTGGAGGAGTTCTGTCCAGTTCTATGGTAGCAGTAATTGTTTCGGATATATTACCATCAGAATCTCTAAATTTAGCATAAATGGTTTTTACACCATCCTCCCCTGCAAGTCTCCAATGAGGAATTCTGGATTCAAACTTTTCCCATCTGGCACCTGTATAACTACCATTATTGCTAATCATAATTTCTTTTGCACCTACTGCTTCAATAGTTAAGGAAACTTTCTTTTCCTTATTATTGGTCACCACTTTTCCTCCATCAATGGTAATCACCCCTGTTAATCCCATTGTTTGCCCTAATGTAAACCCTGAAATGGTAAGAAATAGGCCAAACAGGAATAATCTAAGTATAGATATCATCATTCTTCAGTTGATATTTTTCAAAAAACTAAATTGAATACGTCTTTTTTATTTTTATAGTATTGAAGGATATTTTAAGATTGTTTTGACCAATTGTTAATTAAGGTTGGTTTTATATACAAAATCCCTTACAATTCCTTAATTTAAAAGACTGAAAGGGGATAAAAAGTCGATTTTTAATTGGTAAAATAACGTGTGATGGGAGTTCTTGTTTGATTTCTGGTCTAGAAGAATTTTTTTCATCTCTTTTAGAGGTAAGGTTTCCACCAAAAATCAACCTTTTTTACAAACAAATTTTCAAGTAATGATACTGAAAAACTCAGAAGGTAAGTTTAAACTCAGTTCTTTCATTAGGCATGGAATTAACAGTTAAAGAACCTTTGTGAAGCTGCATTATTTGTCTGGACAAACTTAAACCTATTCCAGACCCCTCTTTTTTTGTTGTATAAAATGGAATAAAAATTTGATTAAGTGCCTCTGGAATAATCCCTGGTCCATTATCAGCCACAATTATAGTAGTATGATGATTTTCGTCCAATCCCCCTATTAATTCAACTACTCCATTTTGTTTTCCCTCAACAGCCTGAGTAGCATTTTTAAGTAAATTGATCAATACCATTTCTATTAATTCAGGATCAATCGTAATTCTGAGTGAAGGATTATTTAACTGATATTTTAATTCTACTTCTTTCTTTAGAATTTCTTTTTGAAGTAGACTGACCATACCATCCAATAAATCCTTTACCAAAATCATTCGGAATTTTGGTTTTGGAATATGGGTAAAGTCTTTATAGGCATTTACAAACCTAATAAGAGCATGGCTTCTCCTTTGAATTGTAGTGAACGCTTCCTTTATATCTTCCACAGTTTCTTTTGTAATTTCAGCGGTACCAACTTCTTCAAAATTCTCGGGAAGTTCCTCTTCAAATATTTCAATCAAAGTTGAAATTAAAGAAGATATGGGAGTGATGGAATTCATAATTTCATGACGAAGCACACTGGTTAAGTTTTGCCATGATTCCAGCTCCTTTTGTTGCAATTCGTTTTGAATGTTTTTAAGTGAAATCAGCTTGTAGGATTTTCCTTTCAATCGAATTTCTGTTGCCTGAATGGATAGTTGTTGTTCATTACTCCTGAACAAAAAATTTGTTCCTGGCTCCATCTTCTGAATCATTTCCGTGAGTTGAGGATGCATATCCCCTAATTCAGAAATATTTAAAATATTATTTATAAATAACAATCGACAAGCAGCAGTATTGAGCAACTGTATTTGGCCATCCAGATCAAAGGAAATTAATCCGATGCCTACATGTTGAACCACCGTATTTAAATATTGCCAATGCTCCTCTTTTTCAGACCTTGCCTGCCTAAAAGCTTCTAAAACCTCATTAAACGAGGCATTTAATTCTTTAAAGCTTTTGCCTAATTTATTGTCTGCGGCAAACCCTGATGCAAAATCTGAGTACTTTATATACTCCAAAAAACGAGTAAGTTTTCTGTTTGTATTTTCTACATAATGGTATAAATTGAAAGCAATGTAAATGGCCAAAAATGCAATTAATACGGCACTTAAATGCTTTTCTTGTTCAAACCATAAGTAGACAAATATTATCAGGGTAACCGTAAGGGAGATTACACGAATCCCTATCCCTAACTTAAAATTTTTAAAGTTCATATTTTTCTAATCTTCTATACAATGAAGACCTGGTTAAACCTAGTTCGCTGGCCGCTTTACTTATATTACCATTGTGTTTTTGCAACACTTTTCTAATCAGAATTTTTTCCACTTTCTCTAAATCATAATCTTCAAGCGAAATTTCGTCTCCACTTCTCTCCGGAGACTTTTGTCCTCCGGCTCCACTAAAGAAAAACTGTTCTGGTTCCAGTACCGAGCCCTGGCTCATAATTACAGCCCGCTCCATGGCATGTTGCAATTCTCTAATATTTCCCGGCCAGTGGTATTTCTGCATTCTTTTTAATAGAGCAGGGCTCAAAGCTCTCACCGTTTTATTATATTTTTTATTATAGAATTTTAAAAAATGATCTGCCAATAATGGAATATCTTCTATTCTTTCTCTTAATGGAGGCAAATTTATTTCAATCGTGTTTATTCTGTATAATAAATCCTGCCTGAAGGTTTTTTCCTTCACCATATCATACAGATGCATATTCGTAGCACAAATTAGTCTTATATTTATCGTTCTTTGCTTGTTGGAACCCACTCTTGTCACCGTTCGGTTTTGCAAAACTGTTAAAAGTTTAGCCTGAAGAGGTAAAGATAAATTCCCAATTTCGTCCAAAAATATGGAACCACCTGAGGCTGTTTCAAATCTTCCGGGGCGGTCTTCTTTGGCATCTGTAAATGCACCTTTAACATGCCCAAACAATTCACTTTCAAATAGTGTTTCACTTACTGCTCCTAAGTCTACACTCATGAAAATTTCTTCAGATCTGTTGGATTGCTGATGAATAGCTTTGGCGATAAGTTCCTTACCAGTCCCATTTTCACCTAATATTAAAATATTAGCATCAGTTTTTGCTACAAGGGAAATCGTTTCAAAAATCTTGAGCATGGATGGGCTTTGGCCAATAATTTCGGGAAAGGATTTATTTATATCATGGGTCAGTTGCTTTTGCTTAATCTTGAGTTCATCCAGTTCAGTTCGCGATTCTTTAAGTTTAATAGCCGAAGACAAGGTGGCCAGTAATTTCTCATTTTCCCAGGGTTTTAATACAAAATCAGTGGCTCCTTCTTTGATGGTTTTCACAGCCATTTCAATGCCTCCGTAAGCCGTAATCATCACAACCACAGCAGAAGGATCAATCTCCAAAATTTTATCCAACCAAAGAAACCCTTCGTGCCCACTACTTACATCTTTGGTAAAATTCATATCCAGCAAAATCACATCATAATTTTCATTATTTAGCAAATCAGGAATATTCTCCGGATTTTTCTCTACATCCACCTGTAGGAAGTGCCTTTTGAGAAAAAGTCGCCCCGCTCTTAAGATATCCTCATTATCATCAATAATTAAAATCTTCCCACTTTTATTAACCTTTTTGCCCATGACCTGAATTTGTTTTCTTTTTTTACGAACTTTTCTGCTAAAGCTAATAATTACCTATGATAAAATTAAAAAAATTAAGGACTTGCGGTATATTTTTCATTTGTATGCCATTTCATAATGGTTATGTTAATTTTGTTTGAAGTCTTATGGATTTAAATTATTAGTAGTTTGAAGGATACTAACTTACTTATTTTGAAAGGTAAATTTTTAAAGATAATTTTGAAACAGCTGATTTTTCATACAAAATCCACCTTCTCATTTTACGGAGGAATGACCACTCCAGATCAGCCATTTTTTTATTTTCACACAAATTTTTCGAGTTGAAAAACTATGCGAGAAGCCCCTATTATCACTTTTGGTTTTAAATTCGTTAATCGCTTTGGATTCCCGGATAGCCTTCTGCGCAAGACAGGAAGTGTGAGCAGAGATGGATTAATTCTGAATGAAGAAATCATTTTCTATAGGGATATTTTTAAAATTGAACGACACAGGAACACCATCGTAGTGGTGCTCATGCCTTATTCTACGGTTAGCAAAAAATTGAGTAAATATTTTTTTAAGGGATACTCCTCATTTGTAATAAACATAGGTGGTTTTGCCGATGAAGTGCAGTCCATTATTAACCGAAGAATTTCTTCTGCCCGAACTGCTGACAGTAAACTTGAATTGACAGAAGAGGAAATAAAAAACAATTTTAAAACTATAAATTGCCCTGTTTGTGATGCCAATATCAATTTAACAGATCTTGTGCCTTCGGTTTATATTCATTGTAATTATTGTGAAACTGTTTTTGACCATTATTCCAACCTGATTCCCGGAGGCAGGACATATAAAATATGTCCTGAAACAGGCCTCTTTGACCGGGTAAAAATCTACTACGAATACCAAATTTATTTCAATAGAAATACATTCAGGTTTAAGTTTCGAAAGTTTTTTTGTGGAGACACCTATGTTCATCTTATTTTCGAAAGGAATTTCTGGAAAAACTTTTCCATGCTTATTGGAGTAATTCCCACTGCTATTGAAAAAATAAGATCCACCTCTAACAGGAACCAAAATTATCCTGAGTTGGTAAAAGCCAACATTGCGGTATTGGAAGGAAGAATCCATGAAGTTGAATTTTTGTATGACCAGATGCTTATGAGAAATAAACATCACCCTGGTCTTTACCTCAACCTTGGCATGGGGTATTTAGAAATTGGGAAAAAGGATAAAGCAGGTTTCCATCTGAAAAAAGCCCTTGAGAGTTGTAGCAATTACAAACCTGCCCTGGATCTTTTAAGAAAACACGAACCCAACTTTGTGAAACAGGATAATGTGATTTATTAAACTTTCAACAAAAAAAAAGTCGCTTATAAAAGCGACTTTTCAATTCCCATCTCAAGGCCTCTAAGTTCGGCCAGTCCTCTTAATCTTCCTATTCCTGAATAACCTGGATTAGTTTTCTTTTTCAAATCATCCAGCATTTGGTGCCCATGATCTGGCCGCATTGGAATCCTGGTAATCCCGTTTCCATCTTGTTTCCGTTTATTTTGTTCCTCGATAATGGCTTTCACCACAGCAAACATATCTACATCTCCCTCAAGGTGGTTGGCCTCATAAAAATTGCCCTTTTCATCTCGCTGAGTGCTTCTTAAGTGAATAAAATGCATCTTACCTCCATTTCTTTTTATCATTCCAGGAAGGTCATTGTCTGCCCTCACACCATAAGAACCAGTACACATGGTAAACCCATTGGATGGACTATCAATTGCACCCAGCAATTGTTGTAAATCACTTTCGGTACTTACTACCCTTGGCAAACCTAAAATAGGAAATGGAGGATCATCCGGATGAATAGCCATTTTTACCCCTGCCTTTTCGGCTGTTGGGATAATTTCATTCAAAAAAGAATACAAATTATTTCTCAGTTCCTGATCTCCTATTTCATTATAGGTATCCAGAACTTTTTGAAAATCGGTAAGAGAATATCCTTCTTCCGAGCCAGGTAATCCGGCAATAATATTGGCCGTTAACAAATCAATATCATCCTGAGTTAAGGAATCAAAATATTGCTTTGCGGCTTTTTTCTGGTCTTCTGAATAATTAACTTCGGCACCAGGTCTCTTTAAAATGTAAAGTTCAAATGCCGCAAATGCGTCAACTTCAAATCTTAATGCCTTTGACCCATCTGCCACTTCATAAGCTAGGTTTGTTCTGGTCCAGTCCAGCACAGGCATAAAATTATAACAAATTACCCCTACCCCACAAGCACCAAGGTTTTCAAGTGTAGTCTTATAATTTTCAATATAAGTTTGATAATTTCCTGTCCTTGTCTTGATCTCCTCATGAACTGGTACACTTTCTACCACAGACCAGGTTAATCCTACATCCTCCAGTGTTTGCTTTCTTTTTAGAATTTCTTCTTTTGTCCAAACAACTCCGTTTGGAATATGATGTAAAGCAGTCACAACTCCTGTTGCTCCAGCCTGTTTAATATCGGACAATGATACCGGATCGTTTGGCCCGTACCATCTCCATGTTTGTTCCATACTCATATTTTAATTTTTTAATGCACCAGATGTCTAAAAATCCCGAAGCCTAATTCTGTTTTTTAAACACCATAAAAGAAAATAACCTTATACTCCGCTATAGGCGCTAAATCCACCGTCAATAGGGACTACTATTCCAGTTACAAATTTAGAAGCTTCACTACATAACCAATGAATAGTACCATTTAATTCCTCAGCTTCTCCAAACCTGCCCATTGGCGTTTGGGCAATGATAGTTTTTCCCCTATCGGTTAAACTTCCATCTTCATTTGTAAGTAATTTTCTATTTTGCTCACCTATGAAAAACCCGGGGGCAATGGCATTCACCCTTACTCCTCCACCAAATTTTAAAGCCATTTCTACAGACATCCATCTTGTAAAATTATCGATAGCCGCTTTTGCAGCAGAATAACCAACCACTCTGGTGATCGCTCTTTGTGCCGTCATAGAGGAAATATTAATCATTACCCCTGCATTATTTTCCGCCATAACTTTCCCAAAAACGATAGAAGGAAGAACAGTACCGTTCAGATTTAAATCCGAAACCTTTTTAAAGTCTTCAATTGAAAGATCAAAAATTGTCTGGTCTGGGGCAATAGTCGCTCCAGGCATATTCCCCCCTGCAGCATTAATCAAAATATCAATTGTCCCCCATTCTTTTACAATTTTGTCCTTTGCAGCTTCAAGTTGTTCCTTATCCAACACACTTGAAACCAGGGCCATGGCTTCTCCACCCAATGCTTTTAATTCTTCCACTCGCTTTTCAGTAGCATCGGGACGTAAATCCAGGATAGCAACTTTTACTCCCTGCTTAATCAGATGAATAGCCATACTTCCGCCTAAAGCTCCTGATCCACCTGTAATAATTGCCACCTTTCCAGTTAAGTCAAATTCCTGATTACTCATTTTCATTCTTTTTATTTAAAATCCAGTATTTTTATGACACTTTCAAATTACTCTTATCCTTTTGAATAAGCTAGATTTATCACAAATTTGAGGATGAAAGAAAAGAAGAAAAAGGTTAAATCAAAGGAAATGAAGATGATTATTTACGGGAACGTTTCTGATAACGTTTCCGAACTTTTCCCTTTTCTGTTCATATTTTAAAAGAGGAAATAATTATCATGGAGGAACTTATCATCTTAGCAAAATAAAAAAAGCTAAATTTAACCATAACTAATTGATGATATGATCAAGACTTCATTCGAGCAATAATTCTTGTAATTTTTATTCAGATAATAATAAATGAGAAAAGAAGGTCCTGAATTAATTTATTCCAATTCAAAATTTTTAATTCGTCCCTGGCAGATTGGCGATGAAGTCACGCTTGCTCAAAATGCAAATAACAAAAAAATCTGGGCAAGTTTAAAAGACATATTTCCATATCCCTACACAATTGAAGATGCTAAAACCTGGATAAACCTTGCAAACTCTAAAAGCTCTACCAGTGATTTTGCTATTGTAGTGAACGGAGATGCAGTAGGTGGAATTGGATTTATTCCAGGTGAAGATGTTTATAGAGGAAATATGGAAATTGGTTTTTGGATTGGGGAAGCATACTGGGGAAAAGGGATTATGACAATGGCAGTAAATGAAATGGTTAAATGGCTTTTTGACAGTTTCCAAATTAATAGAATATTTGCTTCTGTTTTTGCCTTCAATAAAGGATCTATGCGGGTTTTAGAAAAAGCAGGGTTCGTATTGGAAGGAAAATTTAAAAAAGCCTTGATTAAAGACAATCAAATCATAGATGAATACATTTTTTCTATTTTAAATAGTAAGTTATATCATTAATTTATTCCCGTAAGGACGATTAAATCACATATTTTTTTAAATTTATCTCTTAGTTATTTTTTGCAGGAATGAATTAATTTTTTGAAGGTCTAATTTCATTGTAGCCTCAACATTTACCTATTTTTATCAACAAATTTTTATTCTGCTTTATCTCAATAAAGATTATTTTTTTAACATGGAGTTGGATTTAAACAGTAAGACAAAAGAAGAGTTGATCGAAAAGATTCGCTGTTTAGAGGAAAAAGTAGAAAAATTGGAGGAAAGGCAAAGTTCCACAAATGGGCTAAGTGAATCCGAATATTCCAGTTATCCAGAAGTCTATTTACCTAATCATTATATTGCCAAGCATAATTTGGATGGTCAGTTAATTTTTGCCAATGAACTGGTAAAAAAAGATTTCAATGTAACCAATGAAGATAATACTTATAAAAAATTACAGGACATTCTTATTCCCGAATATAGGATTGGTTATGAAGTTTATCTCCAAAAATTAACCGAAACCAAAACTACCAGGGGTTACTTTTCCCTAATCGACCAAAACGGAAAAAAAAGAATTTTCGACTTTATTTCCCATTTAATATCCACCAACGAAAAACCTTATATTTTAGGTCTTGCCAAAGACATTACAGAGCAATTTAAGAAAAAGAAAATCTTAAAGGCATCGAATATCTTCTACAAGAGCATATTCAAGGACAGCCACAATATCATATTCCTGCTGGATGAATATGGTAGGGTGATAGATTTTAATGATACTGCGCTGAGATATTACAAATTAAAGCGGGAAGAAATTATTGGATCCACTATTTATAAAATTTTAGAAGACAACAATGTCAGGGTAAAAAATTCCCAGGAAGAACTTTCCTCAATTTTTAATGGGACTAATAAAATTGTAATTGAAGGCAAAAACAGATTTAGGGGATTATTTGTACAGGAGTTTACCCTTCAGAAAGGTAAATATTTCGATCAGGATTTAGTAATCGCTTATGGTAGAGACATTACTGAAGAAAAAAGAAAAGAAAAGGATAATACAGATAAATATCAAAAATTAAAGGTACTTAACGATACCATTAGACATATTTCTTCTGAAAGTGATATCAATAAGATTCTGGTAAAATCTATTAATATCATTTCCAAGCTAAAAGATGTCATTTATTCTGCGATAATTTCTATAAAGGCACCTGATCCCAATTACCTTTTTAGAATCAATCTTCCTGTGGTGTTGGAAGAACAAGTGATGGAAATTATCCAAACTAAAAAATATGCTTTAATTGAGCGCCAACATCCTGTTGAAATAAGGCCTTTTTCTGTCAATACCAAGCAATCCCTGACCTACCTTTTTATTCCTGTTCACATTTATGGTCAGGTAAAATACATTTATTATTTTGCCCTGAATCCAGGAGTAAATAACCTGAAACTCCAATTAAAATCTCTGGTTGGGGAAATCAATAGTCACATCACTCAGGCTATGCTCCGAAACGAACTGGTGCAAAATGAAGTGAAGTTAAAAACCCTTGCCAATAATGCTCCTTCTTTACTGAGAATGATGGATGTAAACAACAAATTTGAGTTTTTCAGCAATCAATGGTTGAAGTTTACAGGTAATACTCTTGAGGAAGAAAAGAATGGCAAATGGCTGGAAAATATCCACCCGGAGGACAAAGGCATTATTCCAAAATTTTCGGATCATTTTAAAAGCCAGACTAAATATGAAGAAAGTTACCGTCTAAAAAATATTGAAGGAAAATACAGGTGGATATTAGAAAAGGGTACTCCATATTTCGATGATTTTGGAAACTTCAAGGGATTTGTAACTTCTGGAGTTGACATTACCGATCAAAAAGAACAGGAACAAAAAGAAAGTTATGAGAAAATAGTCCGCTATTCAGAAGAACGACTGCAAAAGGCCCTAGAACATGCCATCATTTTCGCCATCACCATCGATCAGTCCGGGAATATTAAGTTTTGTAACCAGTTTTTCATGGATGTTACCGGGTACGACCTGGAGGATCTTCAAAACACCAGTTTATTTGAAATTTTTAATCCAAGTCTGGAGAATGCCGGCCAGCTTCAAATCACAGGATTTTTAGATACTTTCGAAGGGATTTTAAAAACCAAGAGTGGAGAAAAGCTTACTATCCGGTTTAACTCCATTGTGTTGAATGATAAATCAGGAAGCATCTCTTCCATGACCATTGTGGGTGAAGACATCACCGAACAAATAAAAGTCACCAAAGTACTGCACGAAACCAATCAGCTTCTTCAAGACCTTTTTGACAGTGCCAATGACCTCATTTTCATTTTCGATGAAAATGGGAAATTTATGTTCGTGAATAATTCATGGAAGGAATCACTGGGGTATGAAGAGAAAGACTTACAGTTCATTAAATTCGAACATTTAATTCAAAAAGATGCCCTGCCTTCCGTGAAAGTCGAATTGGCTAAGGCAAAGGAGTTGGGTAAATACAATGATTTTGAAACTATCCTGATTAATAAAAATGGAAAGGAACTTAATGTAAAAGGAGCCTTAAGTTGTACCATTGAGGAAGGGAAACCATGTGTTTACAGAGCAATTTTAAATGATTATACAGAAAGATTAAAGGCCGAAAAATCCCAAAATCTGTATTACCAATTGGCCAAGCTGGTGGAAAAAGGCACCCCACTAAATGTGCTTTATCAAAATTTCCACCAATTGCTTAATGAAGCCATAGGGGTGGACAGCTTTATTGTCGCCTTATCCAATCCTAAAACCGGAAAAATTGATTTCCCGTTTTATGCCAATTCCCACACACTTAGAGCAGAAGCAGTTCCTTTTCAGGAATTTGCAAAATATGCGGTATCCACATTCGATCGCCCGATGTTCCTCTATTATGACCGGATTAACAGAATTATAAAAAATAAAAATATTCCACCACAGATTGTGGTGCCCAAAGTATGGCTGGGAGTGCCTCTTAAACTGGAAGAAAAGGTAATAGGGATGATCATTGTACAATCCTATACCAACAAAAATCAGTATAACAAAAGAGATCTGGAATTGCTCACTTTTGTATCCGGCCAGTTGGCAGATGCCATTTTAAGATACCAACACGAAGCTGAGATCAGTAGCCAGGCCGCCCGGCTGGAAGCTATTTTTGAAAGTGGCAGCCACCTCATGTGGTCAATCGATAAATCCTTTAAGCTTACCAAATTTAACAGGAATTTCACCGATACGGTTTGGGATTACTACCATATTGCACCATCGGAAGGAGCTTCAATTTATAAAATTTTCAAAAAGAAAAACAATCATCTTTATCGCTTCTGGTATGAAAAATACAAAGAAGCTTTTGCCGGTTCAACCCAGCAATTTGAGATGAAATTTGTAAATGACAATGGAGAAGAACACTGGAGGGAGATTTTCCTAAATCCTATTTATCACAATAAAAATGAGATATATGAAGTATCGGGAGTAGCTCACGATATCACACAAAAAAAAGTAACTGAACTTGGTTTGGCAGAAAGTGAGGAAAAGTTCAGAAACATTTTCGAATCATTTCAGGATGTATATTTCAGAATTGACCTGGAAGGCGTGATCATTATGATCAGTCCTTCTATTTATGAAATGATTGGAGAAAGCCAAATTGAAGTTTTGGGAAGGTCCATCACCGATTTTCTACTCAATGATATTAAACTTCAATATTTGTTCAAAGAATTGAAAAAGCATGGAAATGTCAGAAACTTTGAAAGCCAGATAAAAAACAAAAACGAGCAGGTAAAAAGTACCATTTCCAACTTTCGTCTGATTTATGATAAATTTGGTAACCCATCTTCGGTAGAGGGAGTTGCCAGGGATATTACCAACCTCAAAAAGGCTACTGAAGATTTAAGAGCAGCCAAAGAAATCGCTGAAAAATCCTTAGAAGTAAAGAAAACATTCCTTTCGAATATGAGCCATGAAATTCGGACTCCTATGAACGGTATTATCGGAATGATAGACCTGCTTACTGAAACCAAACTGGACCAGGAACAGTTTGAATATGTTTCTACAATAAAAAAATCTTCAGAAACACTTCTCACCATTCTTAATGACATTCTCGATCTCTCTAAAATTGAGGCTGGGAAAATGGAACTTAGAATTTCAACTATTTCCCTTAGAAGGCTAATTGATAAATTATATGCCCTGTTTTCGCAACAGGCTATGGTAAAAGATACGGTTTTAACTTACCAGATTGAAGAGAATGTGCATGATGCCATCAAAACCGATGAAACCAGGCTCCTGCAAGTTCTTTCTAACCTTACATCTAATGCCATTAAGTTTACAGAAAATGGCAAAATCGATATTCATATTTCCAGAATTGATGGAGATTCCTCCTCGCAAACCCTGAAATTTAAAGTAAAAGACACGGGGATTGGGATTACCCAGGAAAATCTCAATTTACTGTTTAAGCAATTCAGCCAGGTAGATAATTCCTATACCAAATCATATGGTGGCACTGGTTTGGGACTGGCTATTTCTCAGGAACTTTGCAGAATAATGGGAGGAGAAATCGGGGTAGAATCTGAATTTTACAGGGGAAGCACATTTTGGTTTACTATTAAAGCCGAAAGTGGATCTCCATCCAAAATACCAAAGGTGCTTGAAGTAGAAGATAAAGCCATTTCCAAAACCTTCAAAAGCATTCCTAAAATCCTTATTGTGGATGACAATATGGTAAATTTAAGTGTAGCCGGAAGAATTCTAAGAAAAGCAGGCTGCGAAATTTATGTATCCATTACAGGCCAGGATGCCATTAGAATGGTACAGCAACAGCGATTTGACATGGTATTTATGGATATTCAGATGCCAGTGATGAATGGCATGACTGCAACAAAAAAAATAAAGGAACTGAACCTACCCTACTGCCCCCCAATTGTAGCCATGACAGCCTTTTCCATGCAGGAGGAACGGGAGGAATTTTTGAAAGCTGGACTTGATGATTTTATTTCAAAACCGATTAAGGCTAACGCGTTGATTTCTAAAGTAAAAAAGTGGTTTGAAGAACAGGAAGAGGAAGAACAGGAAAACGTTATGTCCTGGTCGAACAATAAAATTTTGAACTTGTCCACTGCATATGAACTCAAAAAATATGGTGGAGATGAAATACTCATTGAGTCCTATTCTGAATTTGAAAAGGATACTCAAAAGTTACTTAAAAGACTCCATAAAGCCATGAATGCTAATGAGGATGTGAAAGAAGCATTAAGTATTCTTCATACTATAAAAGGAAATGCTGGAACATTGGGAATAGAAAAGATATCCTCTCAGGCAGCTTTAATGGAAGGAAAGTTAAAAATGAATCACAAAAATGATTTTGAAAACAATTTTAAAACTTTAAATGTAGATTTTGAGGAATTTAGGTTAAACTATAAAAAGCTTCTCAATATTTAATATTTTATATATTTTTTATTTGTTAACACAAATAAAAATCATAACTTTAGTTTGATCCCCTTCTTTAAGCATTAATAATACCATGTTCAATTTGTGAATTAGATTAAATTTATTAATTTACATAATAGTATAAGTATTTTTGTTATTTCTTAAAAAGGGAAGAAATCACTTACAAATAGACTTTTTTTATCACCAATTCTTTAACCTTTATGCTTATGGGAAGCAAAACGATACTAGTAGCAGAAGATAGCTCCGTTATTCAAAACATTACCAAAAGAGTCCTTCAATTTCAAAATTATAATATTAAATCAGCCAAAAATGGACAACAGGTAATGGATATGCTAAAGAAAGAACATTTCGATGCCATTCTGTTGGATATCAATATGCCCATTATGGATGGAATGGAATGTGCCAGGCAAATCCGGGATTTACCCGACCAGACAAAGGCAAAAACTCCTCTAATTGCCATAACCGGAAATGCAAAAAATTTCACTGAAGACGACTTTAAAGCAGTAGGTATAAATGAATTTTTACCTAAACCTCTTAATTTTGACACGCTTGTTTCTACTGTAAATCGACTTACGAACAATTAGATTCAACCTGGTTACTTTCCCGGAAAGTTTGATTTAGATTTACATCTTGCAATTAGTCATTTATTATTATTTTTGTTTGGATTTTAAGCCCTTTTATAAGGGCTTATTTATTTTGTCAAAAGAATATTTATACTATTTTTTTTATGGAAATAAAATACACTAAAAATTTTCTGGCTAAACTGGAGGACTTATTTTCCGAAACCACCTATATCCTCAGATATGAAAAAGGGAACTTCAAGTCAGGTTATTGTCTGCTTAAGGATAACAAGGTGGCAATAATCAATAAATATTTTCCACTCGAAGGAAGAATTAACTCTCTGGTAGATATCATAAAGGAAATAGAAATTAATCCTCAGGACCTTTCTGAGAAGAATAAAAAATTGTTTATTGAGATTAGATCAGCTAAACAGGAAGAAGGGAAAACTCTATTTAACTAAATCCGCCTGACTAATTTTAAAAGAACTTGTAGATCAACTGAGAATATTTCTAATTCTCTTATCAAATCAAAAAAAAACAAAAATTGAAAGTCACATTTTTAGGAACTGGAACCTCTCAGGGAGTCCCGGTCATAGCCTCAACAGACCCGGTATGCCAATCTCTTGATTTTCGTGATAAAAGGCTAAGGTCTTCAATTTTTGTAGAAGTAGATGGTCAAAAAATAGTAATTGACACCGGGCCAGACTTCCGACAACAAATGCTCAGAGAAAGAATTGATCATTTGGATGCAGTGCTTTTTACCCATCAGCACAAAGATCATACAGCCGGACTTGACGATATCAGGGCTTTTTACTTTAAACAAAAAATTGATATTCCGGTTTATGCACAGACACAAGTAATCAATCATTTAAAAACTGAATTTTCCTACATGTTTGCGGATAAAAAATACCCCGGAGTAGCCTCCGTTGACATCAGGGAAATAAAGAACAAGCCATTTAGGGTGAATGACACTCTTATTACTCCAATTGAGGTTATGCATTACAAGCTGCCTGTTTTTGGGTTTAGAATAAATGATTTTACTTATATCACTGATGCAAATTATATTGCCGAAGAAGAGCTGGAAAAAGTGAAAGGTTCTAAAATCATGGTCTTAAATGCTTTACAAACCCAACCACACATTTCTCATTTTACACTTGAGGAAGCCATTCAGGTCATAGAAAAAGTAAAACCTGAAAAAGCGTTCCTCACACACATCAGTTATAAATTGGGATTTCATGCAGATGTAGAAAAGTATTTACCTGCACGCATCAGGTTGGCCTACGATGGTTTGCAATTAGAATTATGATTTTGACCATTAAATTTTATTAAAAATATGCTCCTCCAAATTTGTTCTGAATTAATTTTGCCCAAATTTTTTATCAAACGGGAAACTGATAAATTTGATCAACAAAGCGAACAAATATAAAACTCAAGCTTAAAAATGTTAAAGCACCTTCTCATTAAAAATTATGCATTAATCAACCACCTGGAAATAGCCCCCTCTCCTTCTTTAAATATAATTACAGGGGAAACAGGAGCTGGAAAATCAATTATGCTGGGGGCAATTGGGCTTCTTTTGGGTAATCGTGCAGATACCAAAGTACTCTTAAATGAGGCAGAAAAATGCATCATTGAAGGTGAATTTAATGTGTCGGGCTATAAATTAAAAAAATTATTTGAAAGCCAGGACCTGGATTATGATGAAACATCCGTAATTAGAAGAGAAATTACCCCAAAAGGAAAAAGCAGGGCTTTCATAAATGATACTCCGGTTAACCTTGAAACACTTAAAGCCATTTCTACCAAACTGGTAGATATTCATTCTCAGCATGAAACCCTCCAATTAGGGTCAAATGAATTTCAGTTGGAAATTATTGATCTTTTTGCCGGAAACCAGCAGTTTTTGGAAAATTATCAGGAAGCTTTTTCCCAATACAAAAAGGCTTCTAAAACACTTGAAAGGCTCATCAATGAATCCAAAGAATTTAAAACGGCTTTTGACTATAACAGCCATTTGCTTGAAGAATTAGATCAGATAAAACTAGAGGAATTTAAGCAGGAGGAGCTTGAAAAGGAGTTAGAGAAACTGGAAAATGCAGAAAATATAAAAGCAAATTTAAATGCAGCACTGGAATACCTTTCCAGAACAGAGTTTTCGGTAGAATCGGGAATAAAATCTGCTATGACTGCGCTTGCCCACCTGGGTGAATTTTCTAATAAATATGCAGAATTAAAGGAAAGGCTAAAAAGTACTCAGATTGAAATACAGGACATAGCTTCAGAGATAGAAAGTGAAGAAAGCGAACTTTTTCTGGATCACGAAAAAATTCAGTTTCTTAAAGATCAACTTGATCAACTGTATTCTTTACAAGCAAAACATCATGTCCATACCATTGAAGAGCTGATTTCCATCAGAGAAGAACTGCAGGAAAAGGTTGACCAGGTAATCAACTTTGATGAAAAACTTGAGGCAGCAAAGGCAGAGAAAGAAAAAGCCTATAAAAAGGCTTTTGAATTGGCCAATCAACTTTCAGAAAGAAGAAAGGCAATTTTCCAAACTCTTTCTCAAAACCTGGACGGCCTTGTTGCCCAGCTGGGAATGCCAAATGCTTCAAATTCCATTTTCCACAAAAACATTGACCTGGATAAGTTTGGAATGGATAGTATTAAGATTCTTTTTTCTGCCAACAAAGGCGTGAAACCAGAGGAACTTAAAAATGTAGCCTCTGGCGGTGAATTTTCCAGATTAATGCTTTCGATTAAATATTTATTGGCAAGTAAAACCCAGATGCCAACGATAATCTTTGATGAGATAGATTCAGGAATTTCCGGAGAAATAGCTATGAAAGTGGGCAAAATGATGAAAGAAATGGGTAATAGGCATCAGGTGATCGCTATAAGCCACCTCCCACAAATTGCAGCAAAGGGGGATCAGCATTATTTTGTTTATAAGGATGATTCTTTTGAAAGATCGGTTAGTAACCTGAAGAAACTAACCCCGCAGGAAAGAATTAAGGAATTGGCACAAATGATTGGAGGAGCAAACCCAACTGAAACCGCATATCAAAGTGCCCGTGAATTGATGGAGATTCAATAACTTATATCATTTCTTTATTTTTTTTAAGCATAAAAAAAGCTCCACAATTTTGCGGAGCTTTAAATTTTATTTCAAAATTTATCTTCAAGCTACATAAGCTTTCAAAATATCCTTACTTCTGGTTCCTTTGAGTTTTTTAATAGCTTTTTCTCGTATTTGTCTAACCCTTTCCCGGGTAAGGTTCAGTTCTTCTCCAATATCTTCCAGCGATCTTGGGTGCTCCTCACCAATTCCAAATGACATTTTTACGATTACTCTTTCTCTGAAACTCAAAGTTGAAAGTACCCGACTGGTTTCTACCTGTAGTGAGTTATGATACTCCAGGTGTTCATCAGTTGCAGGAATATCCTTATTAACCATCACATCAAGCAAAGAATTACTATCCTCGCTATTTAATGGTGCATCTACAGAGGTTTGTCTCACTTCCACCCCCATTGTATTTCTTATTTCTTCGGGTTGCATTTCCAAAATCTCTGACAATTCCTCTGCTGTTGGTTCTCTTTCAAATTTCTGTTCCAATGAAGAGAAAGCTGTCCTGATTTTGTTAATCGAACTTGTTTTGTTTACTGGAAGACGCACAATTCTTGAATTTTCGGCTATTGCCTGCATTATTGACTGTCTGATCCACCAAACTGCATATGAAATAAATTTAAAACCTTTTGTTTCATCAAATCTTTGAGCAGCTTTCACCAGCCCTAAATTCCCTTCATTTATCAAATCATTAAGGGACATACTTTTATTCTGGTATTGTTTTGCTACCGAAACTACGAACCTAAGGTTAGCTTTTACAAGCCTGTTTAATGCAACCTGATCTCCTTCTCTGATCCTCTGGGCCAACTCAACTTCCTCCTCAGCGGTCACCATATCCTCACGGCTTACTTCCGTGAAATATTTTTCAAGTGATTCACTTTCTCGCCTGTTGGTAATGGCCTGTGTGATTTTTAATTGTCGCATATTGATTATTTAAGTTATGAAATTTCTATTCTTTAAACATTAATTACTCTAAAACATCTGATACAAATGTGCCTTTCTTCAAGGGTTTTCCAAACAATTTTGGAGTGAACAGGAAAAATATCCGATAAACCATAATAATTCCCTGATGAAGCCAAACTTGAATCAAAATTTACTATTAAGAAACCATTACATTTGAGTAAAGTTCACAATTATCTTAAATTTATAGTCAGAATTTGATTTTTTATCATTTTTTAACTAAACCTATAAAAAAATGAACAGATCTATACTCAACACATTAACTATTGCACTATTTTTATGCCATGCTTGTAACCAAAAACCTATTGTTACAAAAACAAGTTCACCTGAAGGCAATTCTTTGGCCATAAATAAAAAGACACTGATTGAAAGTTTTGAAGCCTGTGATATCCAAACTGAAAACTGTACCTATATTGAAATCAATTACCCCGAATTGGTTGGAAAGAATGCTGAAAAAATAAATGAACTGGTAAAATCAGAAATTTTCAACTTTTATTTTTCTGATGCAGAAATAGTAGGAGCATTTGATGCTTCCATGATTAACTTCCTTCGAAATTATCAGGAGTTTAAGGATGATTTCCCCGATTCTGACCAAATTTGGAATAAAGAAATTAATTATGAAATTGTAAACCAGACTGATGATCTATTATCATTAAAAGTTCAATCCAATGAATATACAGGTGGTGCGCACCCTAACAACCTGGTCAATTTTTTAAATATTGATTTGGAGGATGGGGAAAAAATTAATCTTGATAATATTATTTCCAAAGATTACCGATCAAAACTGGACCAATTGGTAGATCAAAAATACCGCTCTCAAAATAACCTTACTGCACAGGATAATTTAAAAGAAAAGAAAGGTTTATTTGAGGAAAAAATAAACGCTTCTGAAAATTTTGCCATTACAGATGATGGAATTTTATTTTATTATAATAATTATGAAATTGGACCATATTCCATGGGACCTACAGAAATTTTACTTTCCAATACAGAGTTGGATGGTTTATTAAAAATGAAGTAGAATAATGAAATCCTGTTTCAAATTATTGAAATTTTAGTATCACTTTTGAATCCAAACCAAAAATTTCGGGGGTCTGAGTACGATTATGTAACCTCCTTGCCATATAAGGAACATTGTCATTGATGTATTCTTTTAATCTATTGACATCCAATGCTGCGTTTTTCTTTCCATCGTTGGCAAATCCCTGAATGCCCTTTAAAAAGTAATAAGTAAAAAGGGAATGGGATTCCTGCGTGTACCAGGAAGAAATTTGATTTCCTGCCGAAGAATTGAATATTGTGGCATTATCATTTAACAGAATCTTACTTTTTGCCTGAATATGAATTGGTGATGCGTATTTTATTAACATACCACTTTCAGTATTTCCACTAAAACAGGCATCTATCACTACTGTCAAATTTCTGTAAGGAATACTGGATAGGTTTTTATACAATCTGTCAATAGGATAACCTTCAAAACTTAAAGTAGAAACATCTTCACAATCAGTTGGCACCAAAAATCCCTCATTAGAATTAATATCAGGGGCACCATGACCACTGTAATAAACAAAAACATCCGATTTGTAAGGTTTTACCAGATTATAAAGCCTTGCCTGGTGATTGGTTTCTGTACCAAAAATTCTATTAAAATCCCCTAATGAAGCATCCTCAATGTAAATAATATTTCCTTCCCTATATCCAAAAGTTTTGATCAGGTAGTTTTTCATAGACCTACTATCCGCTGTAGCATAATCTACTGCTGGAATATCTTTGCCCTCATAGTTTTTGTTACCAATTACAATAGCAATGGCATCTTCATTCACGATACCCGTTTCAGGTATGTTGATGTCCACTGAAGATAAACCGGTATTGACAGGATCTGGAAGCACTTCCTCTGTCGGGGTAATTAAAACTGGCTCCTTTTCTTCAACTTCTAAAGGCACCATATCCACCCTGATTTTATGACGGTATTTATAAATCGAGCCATTTGAAAAGTCCACGATTAAGGAAGGAGGAAATAAAAAATCCAGCGCAAGGGCCAAGCCATTTACCCTTCTTCGATCCTTAATTATGGCATCTTCAAAACCATCCTTTTTGAGCACATAATTTTGCTCATTAGTATTATTATTAGGTGTTGAACTGATGGCCCTTCTTACTACAATTTTGCCTTCGGTATTCACACCTGTATCATTGCCATTCAGAAAAACCCTTGCCCCACCGGGATTTGTAGAGATTTTTACATTCTGGGTTGTACCACTAAAAATTGTAGCACAAGAAGAAAGTAAAAGAGAAGAAATTATTAAGAAAAAACAGCCTCTAAATTGAGTTAAAATATTAGCCATCGAAAATTTAAGGTATGGTAAAAATAATTTATACTATTGGATTATTTGATGTTCAATTTAATGCTTTAATAAATGTTCTGCCTGAAAAATATAACAGGACAGAAATATAAAACCCTCAAGCACTAAAATGCTAAGTTAGAATACAATAAAGTTGATGATAAAACAGAATAACAAATCGTTGGTTTTATTCACAATCATTTACAACGGAAAGGAGAAAAAATGGATGTGATTTTTTCCATAAAAATTGAACTTTTTTTCCAACAAAAATAAAACTTCCTGTTTCCTTAAAATATTTACTTTGTAATTAATGAACTTGTTTTAAGTGAAAACATCATTTTGCAAATGGGTTATTTTGCCTTTATTTCGAATATTTTTTTGTTAAATAGAAATACTTTCCGTCCAAATAAGGACCTTCTAACAGTCAAAATATTCCCATTTTTGGCTAAAATTTAAAAACTCAGACAACTTCCCTGAAAAACTTTGCTTTAATTTCCTTAACAATAGAATATTGGAATGATTGTTTCTATAACCTAATTTTCATTTTTTTTCAAAACCTTACATTAACTTTGACCTGAAGATGATAAGATAATTACCTTTTTTTACCCCTATCAGCTTAAATTAATTATTTGGAAAAGGAATAATATGACTATAATTACCCTAAAACTTAGCTACAGGTTATGGTCAAATCCGGGATCAGGTATTATGAATAAATCAACCAGAATCTTTATATACTTAACTTTTTTTATAGCAGTTTTCAGTTCTCCTCTTATCAGCTGGGGACAAGATCCGCTTTTCACTCAATTTTATGCCTCACCACTTTACCTAAACCCCGCACTTACTGGAGAAGTGTCGGACTATAGAGTGGCCACAACTTATAGAGATCAATGGACAGGAATCCCTGGTTCTTTTCAAACCAATATTGTCTCTTTCGATTACAATTTGTCCAAAATGAACAGTGGTGTGGGAATTTATTTCCTGAATGACAGGACTAATGCCCTGGATTTAAAGACCAACCAGATAGCAGCTTCCTATTCTTATAAAATTCCCCTTAGCAAAAAAGTAACTGCCAGGGCCGGGTTACAAGCTGGCTATATTTTCAAAAACTCAGATGTATCAAGATTAACTTTTGGAGATCAGATTGAAAATGGAGGAGGAAATACTTTGGAAAACATCAATAATTTTAATGCCGCCTTAATAGATTTCTCTACAGGATTTGTGGTTTATAGTGAAAAATACTGGATTGGTGCCTCCATGTTTCATATCAATCAACCCAGAAAATCAACGCCTGAGGGGGAAATCTCCATTGATAGCAGATTTTCCATTCAGGGAGGAGCACGTTTTCCTCTGGATTTGTATGACAGACAAAAGACCTCAATTTCTCCGGCTTTTATCTACCAACATCAAGGATTATTTAGCCAGTTAGATTTAGGGTTTAATTACTTCTACAAGCCTGTAATGGCGGGCATTTGGTATAGAGGAAATCCATTTAAGGGAGATATAAATAATCAGGTAAGCCAGGATGCCATTGCTTTTTTGGCTGGATACCAGTATAAATCCTTTTGGTTCGGATACAGTTATGACATCAGTATTTCTGGCTTATCAGGCAGATCAGGAGGGACTCATGAAATATCTATTGTTTTGGAACCGGTTACTCTTACAGGCAGAGACAGGGTAAAATGTCCTGCATTTTATAAAGTTTATTAATTATTTTTAGAGGAGGACACTTTACAAGAAAGGAGAGTAATATCATCTACATAAGCATTTTTCCCCTTAAAGGTATTTAAAAGGGAAATAAGCTTGGAATGAATATCCTTTTGATCCAAACCTAAATTTTCCTGGAGAAATTTCATTAAATATTCTTCTCCAAATTCTTCCCCGTTTTCATCATAAGTTTCGATAAAGCCGTCAGTAAAGCAAAAAATAAGAAAATTACTAAGCTCTTCAAAACTGCCCATATTCAGGAACGGTAAATCTTTAAAACCTCCCAGAATAGTAGTCCCTTCATTCAGTACATTTACCTTATTATTCATAAACAAGAATGGCGGATTATGTCCTGCATTTATGAAATTAAACTTTCTGCTTTCCTTATCATATAATGCAAAAAAGGCTGTAATAAAATTTTCACCATATGAATTTTGCATCACAAGTTGATTCAGTTCGCCTACAATTATTTTTAGGTCATCGGTTCTTCTGGTAAGAATTCTCAGGGCAGCCTGAAAGTTAGACATTAAAATAGCAGCAGGAACGCCTTTTCCTGAAACATCCGCGATACAAATCAAAAACTTATTTTCATTAATAGGTATATAATCGTAATAATCTCCTCCTATAGTATGGTGAGGAAGATAACTCGCCATGATTTTTAAATCATCATTATAAGGCAATTCTTTGGGAAATAAAAGTGATTGCACATCCTTGGCAATATCCAGCTGCTTTTTGTATTCCTGCTGTTTTTGTTCCTTCCGGGCTAATTTTTTGTTTTCGACCGCAACCAGAATAATATTACTAAGTGCATCAATAAAATCCAGTTCCAGAATATCTTCATCCTCCACATTTTCGGATCCACTTAAAAAAGCATAGGCTAAAACAGTTTGTTTATGCTTGATAGGAATAACTTTCTGAAACTCCTCAAAAAATTCAACTCCTTTTGTATATTCTCCAATTCCTGTTATCTCTAATAATTTTTCATCAAGGGGAATATTAGAATAATCGTTTTCAGTACCAAAATAAGTCTTGCAGTTCCACTCTTCATCCAATACATATAAGGCGAGCTTATTTATATTGGGGTTGGACCTGATGATGAATTTATAAATTTTAAATAAATCCCTCTCTGAAGAATTGGAGTTGATTGCTCTAATTGTTTCAAATAAAGACTTAAGCTCAAGTTCCTTAATTTCTAATTTAGTTTCAACGGTTAATGCCATTTGAAATAAAATCCGGTTTATTTTTTAAATAATGAGCTAAAATCGAGAAAAAGCCCCCGAAATCAAACATTATTTCCATGATTAATTCTTCTTTTTCAAAAATTTGATGCACTAAAAATTATTTTTTGAAAAAGTTCTCCAATTTAGAAATTTGAATGGAATTGAACACCTAAAATGAATAATATCTTTATAATTTGTAGAAAAATAGGGAAAGAAAGGAAAATGAAACTTAATTACTTAATATGAAACTAAGTTTACTTTAAGCCCTGGGGATCAAATGCATCTCTTAATCCATTGCCCAAAAGGTTAAATGCCAGCACCATAAAGCTGATACACAAACTAGGTAACAATACCAAATGCCAACTGTTACTTGTTCCAATGGCTCTAAACCCTTCGTTAATCATCATTCCCCAGGAAGGCGTAGGAGGCTGAACTCCCAATCCCAGAAAACTTAAACCGGCTTCAATTAAAATAGCCATTGCAAAATTGGAAGTACTGATAACTACTATAGGTCCAATAATATTTGGTAGAATATGATAAAAAATAATTCTTTTGTTAGAATAGCCCAATGCTCTGGCAGCTTCAATATAGAGTTTTTGTTTTATTCCCATAATTTGCCCTCTCACCACTCGTGCGAATTCTACCCACATGGTTAAACCTACAGCCACAAATGCAACCCAGACTCCTTTATTTTGCAGGGCAAGGCTAATGGCAATAACCAGCATGATAGTCGGTATGGACCAAATGACCGTCATGACCCACATGATGAAATGATCAACTTTTCCTCCAAAAAAACCGGCAATTGCCCCAAATGTAACTCCCACCATTAGTGAGATCAGGAGCGAAATAAAACCAATTGATAATGAAATTCTGGTACCGTATAATAGCCTGCTCAGCATATCCCTACCAGATTTGTCGGTTCCGAGTAAATATGTTCTTTTTTCTACATTATTCTCCCAAAATTCCTTTTCCAATTCCTCCTGGGTAATTTCACAAACTCTTTCTTCAGAATCCAGGTAAATAATCTTGTCCCCTTCTTTTTTATAATTGTAATTATAATCCTTTCCCAATTTGTTGGAAGGACCTACAAAAAGAGGTTTCACACAATTAAGTAATAAATGATCAACTTCCTTTTTTTCCCTTCCATAAGGACGGAAATAAATACTATCCATTAAAATTTTGGGAGTTCCAATAATCGGAACAATGGTATACTCACTTTCCTGTCCATTTAAAATTCGGTCAATTATACCGGCTTTTTCAACAGCCATATTCTTCCGAATTTTTAAAATTCCAACCGAAAAGCCCGGAGTCTTTTTTTGAATTTGAACAGCCCCATCATTGGCAAATGGAGTATTATCTGGCATGATCAAATAACCTAAAGCTGCAACTAAATGAGCAATTACAATCAGAATAAACCCAAAAACCGCTGGTTTATTCTTAAATAGTCGCTTTCTTGCGTAATAAAAAGGGGTTTTATAATTAGGTTGTTGAGACATTCAATACCAATACTTGTAAAAGCTGTAATTTGTAAGGGTTAGTTGTGATAGCCTTTTATTCTTATTTTAAAACCGAAAAATCAAGATTTATTATGGGCAAAAAGTCCTTTTTTTGAGGCCAGATAAAAATACTTTTCACTATAGTCATTTAAATTAACCTCTTCAACTGGCAATTCTTCCGAAACCGATTTAAAGCAAACAATCCATTTTTTATCAAATAACTGCTTTAAACATTTTTTTAATTCAGCATCACCTATTCCTGTTTGTTCTTTTAAATCTGAATAAGAAATGACAAAATACAATTCATCCAAAACTTCATATTCAATGTCAGTCATCTTTATCTTCTTTATAATAGTTTAAACTTCAATCACTTAAACGAATTAAAATACAATTATTTTCCGCTAATTATATTTCCAATCTTTATTTAATCAAATTTCTAAATTACTAATTTGAACAAGTTTTATCTTTCTATTTACAAGAGTATTTTTATTAATTATCTGGCTGATTAGGTGCAAAAAACAACCATATATCAAAGTACCCTTCTAAAAACAAGACTCCTTTCAAAACGTCCTTCCCTTCCAATGATAAGTACCAAATGTCCCGGCAATTGCCATGATTACAATATAGAACGGGTGGATAATGGTCAGGATAGGAATCAACCTTGATAAATACCTTTTTTTGTAAAATCCCAGTACATTATTCAAAAAAGCATATTCAAAAAATAATTTAAGCAAGATTATGGCAATTAGAATTTTCAGGTCTGGTATTCCCCAAAAACCTGAAATTAAAGCCACTACAAATAAAAAATGATAAGAAAAAATTCCCAAAGCCACCAGTTTTGGTGACCTGGCCTGATAATAACTCCACTTCCCCCCCCACCTTTTCCTTTGCTGGAAAAATGACCAAAAATCCGGCTTAGCTGCGGTAGTCACTGTCGTTTGATCATCCTTCAAAAACCTGACACCTTTTGGAAATTTTTCACTGATTTTATGCATTAAAAACTCATCATCTCCGGAAGGAATATGTTCCACACCGGCAAAGCCTTTCACTTCTTTAAATACTTCTTTTCTGTATGCCAGATTGGCTCCATTACACATATTGGGAATTCCAGCCTGCATACATGCAGCACCAGAACCCACAAGACTCATAAATTCAATAGTCTGGAACTTTTCAAATAATGATTTTTCTGGCAGAAAAGTAACCCCGCTGCTTAAAAACACTGCTTTTTGGGAAGCAAAAGAATTATGGATATGCCTAAGCCAATTGGGTCCAACACGACAGTCTCCATCAGTGGTTACTATAATTTCTCCTAAGGAATTTGAGATACCAAGTGTAATAGCCGCCTTTTTATGTGATGGAATTTTCCTTTCAGAAGGAAGTGAAAGAACACGAATTTCAAGAGTTGATTTTTGCCTAAACTGTTCAATTTCAGAAATAGTATTATCCTCAGAATGGTCGTCTATTATGATTACCTCAAAAAACCTAAAATACTGATTTTCAAAATCTTGAAGTAATAAAGGCAAATTTTCCGCTTCATTTCGAACAGGCACGATAACTGTAATTTTCTGGTTATCTTCATCGGGATTTTGTTCTCCTTCAAAAACGTCAATTTTTTTCCAGTGGTAAAATAAAAAAAAAGTAAAGCCACAATACAGGATTGTGGCCAGAGAAATTCCAAGTTCAAAAATCACCCTTTATTCATGCTATGTTTAAACAATCACCTCAATTATCGGAAAATTGAGGTGCAACAATCAAATCTTTAGTACCATGCCCCCAGGAATAAAACCCACAACCGGATTTCACACCAAGCTGGCCTGCATTTACCATGTTTACCAACAAAGGACTTGGAGCATATTTATCATCTCCCAGACCATCCTGCAACACTTTTAAAATAGATAGACAAACATCCAGACCAATAAAATCGGCTAATTGAAGCGGCCCCATCGGATGAGCCATACCCAATTTCATGATTTCATCAATTTCCTGTACCCCAGCGACTCCGGATTGCAATGACAATATAGCTTCATTAATCATAGGCATTAAAATTCTATTGGCTACAAACCCTGGATAATCATTGGCTAATACAGGCGTTTTTCCCAGCTTTTTTGAGATTTCCAACACCGCGCTGGAAGTTGCTTTATCTGTTAAATATCCATTAATTACTTCTACCAGCTTCATGATAGGTACCGGATTCATAAAATGCATTCCAATCACCTTTTCAGGCCGATTCGTAGCAGAAGCAATTTTTGTGATGGAAATTGAAGAAGTATTTGAGGCTAAAATTGCATTTTCAGGGCTTTGTTTATCCAGCTCTGAAAATATTTTCAATTTAAGTTCCTGATTTTCTGTTGCCGCTTCTACTACCAAATCTGCATTTTTCACACCCTCGGAAATGGCAGAGAAAGTTTCAATGTTGCTTAAAGTTTTTGTTTTATCTGTTTCCGATATTTTCTCTTTCTTGATAAGTCTGTCCAGGTTTTTTGAAATGGTACTCAAACCCTTTTTCAGGGCTTCTTCCGAAATATCTACCAAGGCTACTTTAAATCCATTTTGAGCAAATACATGGGCAATTCCATTTCCCATTGTTCCCGCTCCAATTACACTTATGTTATTCATATTCAGTTTGGTTAAGATTTCTATTCTTCAAAAACTCCCCTTACATCTCAATTTTCAGCAAAAAACATCCATCATCCAAGGAGGTTTCATGCATTGCAAATATAAAAGTTTTCCACTCCGAGATAATACAAACTTAATTTAATTGAATGGGGATTTGAATTCAACAACCCTAAAATTAATTCAGGTTTTAAAATCAATTATCTATATTTCCACCAGAATTATAATTTAAATACTATCTTATTGAAGCGGGGATTAAATGAAGGAAATATTACTCATATTTTGTGGTGGAGGATTGGGAAGTTTATGTAGGTTTTTTGTTTCGAAATGGTTGAATCCTGTCTTTAAAATTTATCCATTGGGGACACTTACAGCAAACTTTCTAAGCTGCATTGTATTAGGACTTGTAGCCTATATTCTACTTTCTAAGATTCATGCTGGAGACTGGCTCAGGCCTGTATTCCTGGTTGGTTTTTGTGGGGGATTTAGTACGTTTTCTACATTTAGCAATGAAATTCTCATTATGCTGAGAGAGGGAAACTGGCAATATGGTATTTTTTATATTTTGAGTAGCATTATCATCAGTATACTGGCCTTATTGGGAGGAGGCTGGTTGGGGAAAGTCCTATTCAATTGAATCCTTGTATATAGCATAAAGTCTTTTATCTTGTATTTCCAATCCCCGCTCCATTATGTTGCTTAAAATAGGCATCTACCCTTTCGGCAACATTTTTTCTGATATTCGAATAATACAAATTATATTCAAATACATGGTAATCCTTTAGTATAAACGCCTTATATCCGCTTTTTTTAATTTTACCCACCCTAAGAATTCCATTTTCAAGCTGCCCATCAATTACATTTTTATCAATCTTTTTAAATTTTTTTGATTTCCTGACAAATTTAGTTCCCCCAAGATTCAGGTCATAATGGGCATATGCTTCATCCATAGTCCAGGTCAGAGGATTTGTACCCACAAACTTTTTTTGTGCATTAGATTCAAACTTTTCCCCATATTTTCCATAAAACATCAAATCATTTCTAAAATAGAATGGAGGTTTCTTTTTTATTTTTCCCCCATGAGTATTGAATGAAATGATGCAACCTGTTTGTAAAGCTGAACTGCATGGTTGAATATCCTTAAAAGATTTTTTGAATTTATCCTCCGGAATTGCTGAGGCATTTCCTATTAAATAGGCAGCTACCAACTTCTTGAACAGGGGTTTTCCTTCAAAATATTCCTCTATTAATCTCAAACCATGGTAACTTCCCTGGCTGTGACCTGCAATAATAATTGGTCGGCCATTATTGTAATTTTTTAAATAATATTCAAAGGCATTTTTCACATCCTTATAAGCCAGGTTAAAAACCTCTGTTCTGTTTTTATGGCTCTGTTTTTTCAAGAATGTTCCCAATGAAACCTGTCTGTATCTGGGTGCATAAACTTTGCAGGAACCATTAAAAACAGAAGCCTGATTCATGATCACAAAATCAGATCTTTTATTAAACCTTTTGGTATTTAAATCTGCATTTTTCACCTTCAGAAGCCCTAAAGCAGTCGTTGGATGAATATAAAAAACATCCACTTTTGCATTTTCCTGATTATTTGTAAAATCTGATTCTGAAGGGACAACATCGGCAGGGTCTTCCATTTGAGGCAAAGCAATCCAGTTTTGTGATTCCTTATAATCTGGTGTCAGAGGCTGTTGTTGACCATACCCGGAATAGCTTTTAAACATCAAAAATACAACAAATAAAATTGTAGAATTTTTCAAGGTCATAATTTTTATTCGGAATATTAGTATTTAGACAAAAAAAGAGAAACTACCTTTTTAAACCCAATGCATCTTTTCGAATTTTACTAAGAACTGAATTTTAACATATAGAGTTCTTCGAAAAGTTTCTATTTCATTACAGCAATAAATCAGGGCCTAAAAAATACTAATTAAGCCCTGATATTAATAATTTTAGTTTTCAGCCTCATTATAAAGTTTATCAAGGCCAACAACCTGGTAACTAATACCCTGACTATTCTCCCCCATTGGGTCAAAATATTTGCGCCTTTTTTCAGGCAGTATAGCAATTAGATTTTTAGAAACTCCACATTCTCCAGTAGTTTCTATTTTATAAACAGCATAATAAAAAGGTTTGATTCCCTTCGCGGTTTTCGAGCTTTTCTTCCATTTTACCAGGTTACCCGCATCAGATTTTTTCAAGGTAACCTGTTGAGGTGAATTAGGCAGTTCTTTGGGTTTCCAGGGCATCTCAGGGGGTAAAACTCGATGGGAATAAAGATTTTGTTTTAAAGAATCAACCACATGGTTTGGATTTTTTCTGATTGAGGAAGAATTGTAAAATATATTCCCTTGTATTTTGTCAGAAAAACCGCGGTTATACCTTATCTGATCAGGAATTTCATTGGGTTTAAACCAGGCCGAATCATAATTATTATTAATTTTATAAACACCTTGCCCTATGTAAATATGCCTGTCAGTATCAATGTTAGCCCACCAATTCACCAACGTATCGTAAGCTGCTGGTTTAAAGCCCTTAGCCCAATAGATTTGAGGAGCCATATAATCTACCCATCCTTTTTCCAGCCATACCTTCGTATCGGCATAAAGGGAATCATACGATGGTGCACCTGCTGTGGTTTTTGAACCAAGGCTATCGGAAGCAGAATTCCTCCAAACGCCAAAAGGACTCACTCCAAACTTTACCCTTGGGTCTTTTTTATTTATTAAGGCATAAACATTCTTGATCAGATTGTTAACATTATTTCTCCTCCAATCACCTTTGTCCGTAAAGCTTTCCTTGTATTTTGCAAAAGTTTCATCATCGGGGAAAGGCTCATCCTTTTTGGGATAAGGATAAAAATAATCGTCAAAATGAATCCCATCTACCTCATACCTATCCAGGATTTCCTCAATTATATCAACAATATACTGTTGTACCTCAGGAATACCCGGATCCAACATTTTCAAATTACCATGGGTTACAATCCATTCAGGCTTTTTATGAATAATATTATCCTTATCAATGTTTTTAGTGTTTTTGTTTGTCAGCACTCGATAAGGATTAATCCAGGCATGAAATTCCAATCCTCTTTCCCTGCATGCTTCAAGCATAAATTTTAAAGGATCATAACCAGGTTTTGGCTTTTTTCCCTGCTGTCCGGATAGCCATTCCGACCATGGTTCAAGTTTACTTTTGTAAAAAACATTGGCATTTGGTCTTATTTGTACAAATACCGCATTCAGGCCTTGGTCAGTATGTTGATCAAGAATTTTTGTAAAGGCTGATCTTTGTTTTTTACTATTATAATCACCGTTTTCAGGCCAGTCAATATTCAAGACTGTGGCAATCCACACTCCCCTTAACTCCCTTTCAGGAGCCTCTTGCTGGGCAAATATTGGATTAAAAAAGAGTACAAAAGTGAGTAAAGTAGAAATTAAATAGATTTTAAACATTAGTTTAAGTTATTATGTGTTTTTAATATTGGGCAATCACAAGAAACACCCTCTAAAATATGAATTAAAGAGGTTTTCCTTAATGTTAATCCCGATAGTTATGTTTATTGGAAGGTTTTAGCCGCTATTTTAAGCGAGAGTTTTATTCAGTTTTTTGCTGATATCATTAATGACCAAAGTGGCATGTTCACGAGAATTCTCAATGAACCAGGTACTAGTTTTCATTCCCCCACAAACCACTCCGGCCAGGTAGAGGTTTTCCACATTTGTTTCGTAGGTTTCTTTGCTATGGGTTGGAGTAAGTAAGTTGTCATCACTCAGAGTAATTCCGCTTTTTTTCAAAAAGTCAAAATCCGGCATGTAACCGGTAAGTGCCAACACAAAATCATTGGCAATAACTTTTAAACCTTCAGGTGTATTGATTGCTACTTCATCTTCTGAAATCCATTCCAGTGTAGATTTAAAATATGCTTTGATCGAGCCTTCTTTTATCCTGTTTTCAATATCCGGTTTAATCCAGTATTTTACCCGGTGGCTTATCTCCTCTCCCCTAATGATAATGGAAACATCTGCCCCTTTTCGGTAGGTTTCCAGGGCAGCATCCACCGCTGAATTTGCAGCCCCCACCACTACCACTTTTTGACCTGCATAAGGATGTGGCTCACCATAGTAATGCTTAACTTTTGGTAAATCTTCCCCTTTCACATTCATTTTATTTGGGATATCATAAAAACCTGTGGCAATCACTACCGAATGAGTCAGATAGCTTCCCTTACTTGTTTCAACCTTAAAATTTCCATGCTGAGTTTTTTGAACATTTAGTACCTTTTCATAAAAATTCATGTCCAATTCCCACTTATTCAAAACCCTTCTAAAATATTCCAGGGCTTCACTTCTTGTAGGTTTGTTGTAATGGGAAATGAACGGGACCCCTCCTATTTCCAGAAGTTCTGATGTAGAGAAGAAGGTCATGTTTGCCGGATAATTATATAGGGAATTTACCAGACAACCTTTTTCAATAATTTTATAATCAAGATTAGCTTTTTTTGCCTCAATACCACAGGCCATTCCTATAGGCCCTCCTCCAATCACCAGCACATCAAGTATTCTTTCTTTATTCATTATATTATTTATGTTCTTTGGAACTTTGAGCAAAACTAAATAAAAATGGGTTAGATATTAAGCTTATGTTTCTTATAAAAGAAAAACACCCTTAGAATAAAATTCCAAGGGTGTAAGTTCAATTTAATCTAAAATTACTAACATAAACCAAGTCTTTAAAAAACTTGCTACTAATCTTCTATTACTCCTATAAATCTTTTATATTTATTTCGCTCAGCTTCTCAACTTTTTTAATAAAAAGTGAAATAATCCAGGAATGAAATATGTTTTTTCGCTTTCTAATATATCTGCAAATTAAATTCTGCCTGAATAAGTAAAAATGACTTTCTCCCAGTAATTTTATTGACTTATATCATAAATAAAACTTTGCCGAATATTCTATTTTTAGGAATAATAAAAATTCTTAAATTTAGAAATTTAAATATTCATTTTTTAAACCTGAAGCATTACTAAAATGGAGAGTATACTGGTCCCGATAGATTTTTCTGATAATTCCATGAATGCATTAAATTATGCAATTGGATTGGCCCAAGAGTTAAACAGCACTATTACCCTGTTCAATAGCTATCCAATAGATGTGCCCATGGCAATGGAATATTCATCAGGTGCATATATGCAATCCCTGAACACCGAGGTGAAACTTGACAGAGAAAAAAGATTAAACGAAATAATATCAAGCTATAAAACTATAACCTATAAAGATTCGGATGAATTAATCCGCTTTAAACTTCAGGTAAGAGAGGGTGTAGCGGCTGATAGTATTTTATTAATGATAGAAGAGTTTAACTTTGATTTATTGGTGATGGGAACCAAAGGAGCTTCTGGACTAGAAGAAGTTCTACTTGGCAGTATTGCCGTATCCGTAATGGAAAAGGTGAAAATTCCTATTATCGTGGTACCAGAAGATGCCAAATTTTCCCAATTGGAAAAAATAGTTTATGCCACAGATTTTGATGACAAAGACATTGAAATAATAGATACCCTGCAAAATATTGGGGAATACTTTAATTCTGAAATTACCTGTCTGCATATCAATACCTCTCCTTCCAAAGTAGAGGAAGAAGAAGGAAAGCTTGATGCCCTTAAGAGAAATTATTTTTTCACTCCGGTTGATCAGTTAAATTTCAAGATTATTTCGGATGAAAAAGTAGAACATGGGCTTCAGGAATATATCGAAAAAAATGATATTGATCTTATAGTGGTAACTCCAAAAGAAAGAGGCTTTATAGAAGGAATATTTCATAAAAGCCTATCCAGAAAGCTTGCATTCCATGCCCATACCCCAATTCTGGTAGCCAAATAATTAGATCTGGTATTTTTTTAATCTTGGGGCACTTAAACCTTGCCCCTTCTCATGCATTTCTCCATTCCTTTCCACCAATTATATTGGCAATGTTCGTTTATTTTCCCAGACTACGATCCCACCTGATTTTCTAAGCCTTAAATTTCATAAAGAACCCTGAAAACTATTTCTTAAAAAATAGTTTGTTATGCATGCATAATATTAAAATAATTTTTATATTTGTTTTAAATGTTATGCATGCATAACATTTTCCTTTACCAGAACGTTAATATAGATATCAAATAAATTACGAAGACATGGAAGCATCAATCAGTAAAAAAGCCAAAAAAGGTGGTGAATTTTTAATTAAAGAAACAGAAGCCAGCCAAATTTTTATTCCTGAAGAATTCACCGAAGAACAAAATATGATGGCCCAGGCCACCAAAGATTTTATTGAAACCGAGATCGCTCCAAAAGTAGAAGAAATTGATAGTCTGAAAGATGGCCTGATGAGGTCAATTTTAAATAAGGCAGGAGAACTTGGATTACTTGGAATTTCAATTCCGGAGGAATATGGAGGACTGGGAATGAGTTTCAACACCTCTATGCTTATTGCCGATGTTATTGGATCAGCGGGTTCATTTTCAACCACTTATGGTGCACACACAGGTATTGGCACCTTACCAATTCTCTATTACGGCAATGAAGATCAAAAGAAAAAATACTTACCAAAGCTCGCTTCTGGAGAATGGGCAGCCTGCTATTGCCTTACAGAACCAGATGCCGGCTCCGATGCAAATTCTGGAAAAACTAAAGCAGAATTAACCGAAGATGGTAAGTTTTATAAAATCAATGGACAGAAAATGTGGATTTCCAATGCGGGATTTGCAGACTTGTTCATAGTATTTGCCAAAATCGAAGACGATAAAAACCTTACTGCCTTTATTATCGAAAAGTCATTTGGTGGAATTACCATGAATGATGAAGAAAAGAAAATGGGGATTAAAGGTTCATCCACCAGGCAGGTATTTTTCAATGATTGTATGGTACCTGTTGAAAATATGCTTTCCACAAGGGAAAATGGATTTAAAATAGCAGTCAATATTCTCAACATAGGTAGAATTAAATTAGGAGCAGGTGTAATAGGTGGTTGTAAAGAAGTTGCCTCTCTTGCAGTAAACTACTCTAATGAAAGAAAACAATTTGGAACGAGTATAGGGACCTTCGGGGCTATTAAACAAAAGTTGGCCAATATGGCTATCAGAACTTTTGCCACAGAATCTGCAGCTTACAGAGCTGGTCAGGATATCGAGGATTTGATAGATGAATTGATGGATGGTGGAATGGATGAGAATGAGGCTAAACTCAAAGCAACAGAACAGTTTGCAATCGAATGTGCAATCATAAAAATACACGGGTCGGAAGTGTTGGATTATGTTGTGGATGAAGGCGTACAGACATATGGCGGAATGGGATTTTCTGCTGATGCTCCGATGGAAAGAGCTTACAGAGATGCCAGAATTTCCAGAATTTACGAAGGAACCAATGAAATTAACAGAATGCTTCTTGTAGGTATGGCCCTTAAAAGAGCTATGAAAGGTGAATTGGAAATGATGGAGCCAGCAATGGCTGTAGCCAAAGAATTGACTTCTATTCCTTCCTTTGCCACAATTGATAAGTCAGCTCCTTTTGCCGAAGAAAAAGAAGTACTGAAAAACCTCAAAAAGGCCATTTTGATGGTAGCAGGTAAGGCTGCTCAAAAATTTGGGTTGGCTTTAAACGATCAGCAAGAGATATTAATGAATGCAGCTGATATGTTAATTGAAGTTTATGCGGCTGAATCAACCCTTTTAAGAGCCGAAAAAATCATGAACATAAAAGATGAAAAGGCTAGTGAACTTTATAAAAAAATGGCTATGGTTTACCTCCAGGAAGCTGTGGACAAAGTAAATATTTCAGGTAAGGAGGCCATTGCAGCAATTGCCACCGGAGATGAGCAAAAAGTAATGCTTATGGGCCTTAAGCGATTTACAAAAATCAATCTGTTAAACATCCATGAATTAAGAAGAGAAATCGCAGACCACATGTTAGAAAAGAATGAATATCCTTTTTAAAGGCTGTTCAATAATTATAACTGATGATCTTTAATCTATACATGGTCAGAACTTTAAGATACAATTACCGTTTAAAAGTTTAACCGTTAACCTTAACCATTGTCAAAACCGCACCATTATATGTTGCGGTTTTTTTATACCTTGGGCTGAAGTACAAAGGTTTCCTTTTTATCCTCATTAGACTTTTCATATTGTAGAGTAGAATAAGCTATTCCAAAATTCTTAGGGATGGAAATATGAGGGAAATTTAATTTAATTGCAATTTTCACAATGGCCATATGATGAATAGCATGTTCCAGATTAAAAGCCAATTCTCTGGCAAGGCTGGATTCCATATAAATTTTTTCATCTTTGTCTGTGGAGTAAGAAGCACCTAAAAGCAAAGCTTTATCAGATTTTAATAATTGAAGAGAATCTTTCAGTTTTTGAAGGGCCATTATAGCTTTATCTCTATTATTTTCCATTTCCCCATTATGAGCTCTTTTATCGTAAGATAATTTTCCCTTCTTATAATTAGAAAGTAAAATTTGATAAAATTCAATTACGTGTCTCTGATGTTTCCCAATGCTACTGCCAGAGAGAAGTTCAAGCGGAAGAGAAAACTCACCAGGTTGTAGTTGCCTGGTCACATCAATAAGCTGGTTAATGATCTCTATGGATACATCTTTTAGATACATAAATTTAATAAAGTTAGTTTGTTTAGAGTCTGGAAAGTCCTACATTCAATATCAGTTAGTTACCACATTATTTTATCTAAGGATTCATAATATTTTTACTTTCAGAAAAATCAATCCAGGAATTACATTAAGGAAAAATACAAAAATTAAGTTCAATTCAACCAATCATTGCAAAAAAATTCCCACCAATACCCTATATTGTAAAAGACCGAATTAGTCTGACAAAACTTTTATAGTGTGAATTTTCATTATCACTTAAAAAATAACCATTTAGACAATTCCCTATAAGTGATTTTTTTGCCATACATTAAAATGCCTACTCTGTAAATTTTTGCGGCCATCCAGGTTGCAGCTAAAAAACCAATTACCTGAATTCCCATAGATAAAAATAATTCCCATGAAGCACCGATGAAAGGTAACCTGATCATGGTAATTACAGGTGAAGTAAGTGGGAACATAGACAACCAAAAGGCTATACCGCCATTAGGATTAGCAATCACCGCCCCAGACATTGCAATTGAAAGGATTAAGGGAATGGTAATGGGTAACATAAACTGCTGGGTATCAGTTTCGCTATCCACAGCCGCTCCAATTGCTCCAAAAAGTGCAGCGTAAGTAAGGTACCCAAAAAGGAAAAAAAACAGAAAACTTCCAATAATTAAAGGGTAATCTATGGTGTTTTTCAAGGCATATAAAAACTCATTTTCCGGAACTGCAGGTTCTCCGTTTTTATTTAGTGAATCTCCCTGCACCACAATTGCTGAGGTACTTCCTGGTGAAATGGTTTGTTGATCAAAACCAAGAAATAGGGTGGAAATCATGATGCTAAAAATACCCAAAATGATCCAAATCAGGAGTTGAGTCAGGCCCACCCCAGCAATTCCAATTATTTTACCCATCATTAGCTGAAAGGGTTTCACAGAGGAAATGATCACTTCTACTATCCTGTTTGTTTTTTCTTCAATCACTCCTCTCATTACCTGAGCCCCATATAAAAATGTAAAAAAATAAACCAGCAGTCCTCCTACCATGCCAACTGCAGTTGAAGCGGCTGTATTTACCTCTTCTTCCTTATTTTCTGGTCCGAGATTAATAATAGAAATTTGAATATTTGTCTTTATTTGATCTACAATCTTTTTATCAATTCCTGATTGAGCCCATTTAATATTTTCAATTTCCTTTTCTATGGTATTGGTAATCAGACTTTGGGTGATAGCAGAAATTCCATACCTCGATAATAATTTTATCCCTTCAGGATTTTCCAATTGAATGGGAGGAATAATTAACTGGGCGTCTATAGAATCATTTTGTAAAAAACTAAAATTAGATTCTGAATTTCTCCTGTCAGAATAAATGTAGAAAAGTTTATCAGAATTCTGAAACTTCCCTTCAAATAACCCGCTTTCGTCCCAAACCTCTATTATTTGAGTTTCAGTTCCTGAAATAGCAAGCCAGGCCGGAACAATATAAACAGAAGCAATTAATACCGGGCCTAAAATTGACATAATGATAAATGATCTTTTTCTTACCCTGGTCCAATATTCCCGTTGAATGATCAGTAGTATTTTTTCCAATTGTGATTTGACAGTTTATCGAAATTGATTATCCCTAATTTTGAAATGGTATAGTCCAAAGATAAAAAGGAGCTTATCCAAAAATAGAAGCTTTGTTTAAACTTTCACATTTCATCTCTACAATATTATTATTCATAAGGCTTCAATCAGCATGAAGCTTAATTGATAAAAAAATATAAATATGCGCTTTGTAATCAACTTGGTAGGAAGTTTTAGAGGAAGCAATAAAAAGTTCAATTTTAATTAATCAAAAGTTTGACAGAAAATTCTCTAAAAGTTATAACTATTAGGAAATTGCCAGAATTTCATAAACTTTATTATTAAAATTAATTGAATCCCCTTTTTCCAAATTACTGAGTTTAACCCCAATTGGCGAACCAGGAGAGATGGCAAAGTATTCATTTCCATCAAATACAATTTTTCCAATACTGATTGACAAATAATATTTCCCCTGGTTAGTTTCCACAAGGGCTCCCAATCCAGATTTTGTAAATTTTTGCTGGGGAGAAAATTGACTCAACACTTGTTGCAATTTCATAGCCTCAGCCAACTGGCCTGCATTTTTATCTCGCTCTAACTGCATCATGGCGCGTCCGGTTTCGTATTTATCCCCTGCGCTGCTTTTTCCTTCCTCATTAGCGGCAGCCTGAGCTGCTTCCATCGCCTTTTTAATATAATCGATTCTTTCCAATACATAATCCTGACAAGACTTGAACAATCTTTCCTTTACTTCCATCTCTTATTTATTTTTTGCGGATGAATAACTTAAAAAAACTAGGCAAACTAAAATTAAAACAAATCAAGTTTAACCAGCCGAAAACGTCTTCCAGATAACATTCTTAAATAAAATATTTCAGTAATAATCAAATCCGATCTAAAACTTTTCTGATCAACCCATCAATTACTTCACTGGGATTACTGGAAAACTGATTGGTAATTCTATTGGCAATTATGGCATTAAGCGAAATAACCTCATGTCCTAGTAATTTTCCTAATGCATAATACCCAGCTGTTTCCATCTCAAAATTAGTCAATTTAAAACCCTGGTAATCAAATAATTTCATATTTTCAATCAAATTAGGCAAAGCTAGAGGCAACCTTAAGGCTCTCCCTTGAGGAGAATAAAATCCCGGGCATGTAACCGTATTGCCTTTAAGCATATCAAAAGCAAATTGATTTATCAACCTTGAGGAAGCCTGGGCCAGATAGGGCCGAAAAGATAACCCCAATTTACTTTGTATTAAAGAAGTAATTTCCAATTGTTGGTCATCCATTGACAAATCATAAAAATTCATCAGATTGTCAAACCCAATTCCATTTCCAGATACCAAATGGCTATCCAAAGGGATTTCGTTTTGTAAACTTCCAGAAGTGCCAATTCTAATAATATTTAATTTACGTTTATCCTTCTTCTCTGTCCTTTTTACCAGATCAATATTTACAAGGGCATCCAGCTCCATCATTAATATTTCAATATTATCTGTTCCCATTCCTGTTGAGATTACTGAAATAGGTTTACCTTTAAATTTTCCCGTATGAGTGATAAATTCTCTTTTTTGCTTTCTAAAGTCAATAGAATCAAAATATTGACTAACCTGCCCCACCCTATCCGGGTCACCTACAGTAATTATATTTTCAGCAATATTTTCCGGTAAAAGATTTAAATGATAAACACTACCATCCGGATTAAGAATTAGCTCTGATGCTGGAAAAAACTTAGGATGCTGCATTTTTATTTTTCTGGTTAATGATATGGTAAAAGTAAATGAATTAAAATATCATATACTAAAAATACCCTCTAAATAAAAAAAGCCTTTCTTTTGGAAAGGCTTTGTAAAAAAATTTATATGAACAGATTTTCAATCCTGTTGGCCATCTTCGGCTCTAACATTCACCACAAAACTGACTGTTTCCTCCATTATTTTGTCATATTTTAGTTTAATATATTCTACATCCTTTAGTTTGATTGCGCCTTTACTTTCCTGAAGATAATTGATAGAGAATTGTAAGGCTTCTAATTTACCCACTGTTTCGGTAAACCTTACCCATAAATCTTTGGAATCGAGGAATTTTTGAAGAATTCCAATCACTGTAATAAAACCACTTATTATCAAGGCTAAAGTGTTGAAAAGTTTTTCAAATCCTTCAAAGTTTAATCCTAATAAAATTGTTACAACTGCTGCCAGAAAAGTGGATAAAACCCTAAAAGAAAAGGCTCTTAATTTATTTTTCCTCCTTTCCCTGGTATAAAACTGGATTTTTCGAAAAATTTGTTTTTTTAAAATTTCTAATTTTGCTAAAGCTTCTATGTTTTCCTCCTCTAATTTGTTATCATAGCGTTCTTTACTAACCTCAGTTAATATATAATTATAACCTGCATCTGGAATTTGATTTCTTTTCGCACTTGCCCCTTGTGGTTTCTGGGAAGTATTTTCCTCTTCAACCGGAGGAACAATTGGAGGACTTGTGGGTTTAGTATTTAGTTTAGTCATGCTTAAAAGGATTAATTTGTCAATAATATTTTCCACTTATGGGAAAATCCTTTTAGAGAATAACTATTACCCTATTTTAGTCTATAAAGTTTGGCAGTATTATGCTAAAAACATGTAAGAGATTATAGAATTCAGTGAAATAGAGGAATAGAGGAATAAGATTACCTTAATTTTATTTTTTTATGAATTTATTTTAATTTTTTTAAACCAATTTCCTGAAAATACTTTTATATATTTAGGTACCTGAATTTCAAAAAAAATATTTTCTCCAAAAACACAAATACTTAAAAAAAGGCTAAAATGCTTTAATTTTAAACTTCTAAAAATATTTTTTTAGGTCTGTCAATTTTCAGGAAATTCAACTAACTTTATTAACAAGAAAACTATTTTTTAATTAAAATCGCATTCTCCTGCCAAATGATTGATTTTCAAACATTTGACTTAACCAGTAAAATTTAATTATTTGTTTTAATGAAAACGATTGAAGAGTTCACCTTGCAAAATATGGTTCTTATTGAATCTTATCTTAATGGAAAACTTTCGGAAAAAGAAAGAGCAGAGTTCTATCAACGTCTGGAAGTGGATGAAGAATTAGCTGAAGATTTGGAACTTGTAAAAACCAGCAACTTCTTTTTGGAAGGAAAAAATAAAAAAGCTTCCGATTCCATTAATAGATTTAAAGAATTTAATCAACCAAATTTAAAAATTACCAAAAAGGTAAATATAGGAAAAGCTATTTTGAGTAATGGCTTCCTAGCCATTTTAGGCGTCATAATTTTAGCTATATTTTGTACCTTATTATTGTTTATTATCTAATTTACAAGCCAAAACTTTTGCTAAAACTTTTTAATTTGTTCAAGTGCATCAGCCACTGACTTTACAGGAAGTTGGCAAGTTTTATTTTGACACACATAAATTGTAGTCTCCCCATCAATAGCCTCTCTTTTCTTAAATAATGGTAAATCCAACCTACCTTCCGTGGCTAAAATGATCTTATTAGGAATAAATTCCTTTTGAATTTCCATTGCAAAAGAAAAAGCCTCTTTTCCAATAATTACAATTTCAATAATGTCTTTTATTAATAATCCATAAACCCTTGCCCAATTCGTAAGGTATCTTAGTTCTTTTTCAATCATTGGTGCGACCTGAATAGTCATTTTTTTTGCCATTTCCAGATATGCTTTCTTTCCAGAAATCTCCCCAAATACAAGTAAATTTTCTGCCATCATAGAGTTGGAAGATGGAATTACATTATCGAATATCTCTTTTTTTCTTGCAATAAGTTGTTCTCCATTTTTATCAGTGAAAAAGAAAAAATGTTCTTCACTATCGAAAAAGTTTTCAATGGCATATTCAAGCAGATTTTTAGACAGGTTCAGCCATTTTTTATTCCCACATATTTGAAATAAAGCTAAAAATCCATTGATAATAGATGAATAATCCTCCAAAAATGCCGAATTAAGTACCCGACCTTCCTTAAAGGAATGGAATAACCTGTTTTCCCTCATCATATTTTTTTCAATAAATGAGGCATTTCTTAAGGCTAATTCTAAAAATTTTTCATTTCCAAAAACAGCATAAGCATCAACCAAACCTTTAAGCATGAGCCCATTCCAGGAAGCAAGAATTTTATCATCTAATCCCGGCCTTACTCTTTTACTCCTCTCTTCCAGAACTTCTCTTTTCCAATAATTTATTTTGTCATTTAATTCTCCCCTAGAGAATTGATGTTTTTCAGCAAACTTTTCATCGGATATTGTTTTATACAGGATACTGGTCCCATCTTCCCAATTCCCTTGAATCTTCACATTGTAATATTCCTCAAATAATGAAATGTCATCTCCCAAAAGTTTAACAAGTTCATTAAATTCCCATGTATAAAACTTCCCTTCAACTCCCTCACTATCAGCATCCAGTGCAGAATAAAAACCTCCTTCTGTACTGGTTAATTCTCGTTCAATAAATGTAATACTTTCTTCAACGACCCTTCTAAAGTAATCCGATTGCGAAATAGTATAGGCTTTTGAATAAAGACTAATCAACTGGGCATTGTCATAAAGCATTTTTTCAAAATGTGGAGCAAACCATTCGTTATCAACAGAATACCTAGAAAATCCCCCGCCAATTTGATCATAAATTCCACCATTAGCCATTTTCTCAAGTGTAAATACTACATGTTTTAATGCATTTTCATTTTCAGAATAAGCATAATAATCCAGCAGGAAACTATAGATGGACGGCATGGGAAATTTTGGGGCACCTTTTAAACCACCGTCTTCTAAATCAAACTTTTGTTCAATTTTGCCATAAGCTTCATCTAAAATATTAATTGAAAAACTACTCTCATTAGACTTTAATCCAAACCGATCAACTTCACTGATATTTAATGAGTTTTTAAATTCATCAGCTGATTTATTAATGGCTTCCCTTTGATCCCTGAAAGCTGAGACAACCCCCAACATCAACTTCTTCCAATTCTCTGCAGGAAAGTAAGTGCCTCCGTAAAATGGATTGGCATCAGGAGTCAAAATGACATTTAAAGGCCAACCACCCTGAATACCCATATTTTGGATGGCTTCCATATAAATTTGATCGATATCTGGCCTTTCTTCCCTATCTACTTTTATACAAATAAAATATTTGTTCATGATAGTCGCTACTTCCTCATTTTCGAAAGATTCCTTTTCCATTACATGGCACCAATGGCAGGCCGAATATCCAATACTCACAATAATTGGTTTATCTTCAGCTATGGCTTTGTTTAAAGCCTCCCGGCCCCAAGGAAACCACTCTACTGGGTTGTATGCATGTTGAAGAAGATATGGACTAGTTTCCTTAATTAATTTATTCGGGGTGGACATAAAAAATGGAATTAATGAAAATAATCTTTAAAAGATGCTTATGGTAACCTTTTTACAAATCTAAGCTTTTTAAAAGGGCACTTCCACAAAAAAATATATTTTCAAAAAAATCAAGTGGTATAACTCTAGCAGAGTGGGTTCCAAATAAATCAGAAGGACAAGTAAAGTAAAGGCATAAAAAAAGCCGGAAAAATCCGGCTTAAATAACAAATTATATTAAAGCTTTATCTCCTGAATGCCAGTACAGCAGCACCACAATGACTTTTGGAATCTTTAAAAGTAAAATTAAGCACGTAAAGTCCTGTTGATTTACATTTATAGTGAATTCCTGTAAAAAATTTATTATTTACGTAATTGGTCGCTACCTGGGCTCTTCTTTGGTCCAGCAAACTAAAGACTAACCCTTCTGACCCTCCATCTTTTGTATTCATTGTAAATGAATAATTTGTATCCTTACTCAGAATACAAGAATATTCTACTTTTTGGGCACGCCCGTCTCTACCATCCACTCTGTAACTCTTTTCATACAGAAAGCCCGGGGCAATTTTTTTCATACTCTTTTCGCTGTACAAATCGGAATTACACTGAGCTGTGGCTTTTGACATCATCCCACATCCTACAATTACTAAAAAGGCAAAAAGAAAATTTTTCATGATATTATTTTTTAGAAACAATGTTTTTATGAAGTTCAATTTAGTTGAAATTTATTATAGGAATTACCAGAAAAAACTTTCTAAAGTCCTGCTGAATAAAGCTAAAACTTTTATTCAGTATATTTCCTTTAAAAAGCATAAACTTGCATTTTTAAAAACTCTACTTTTAACGCATTATTTCCGGGCTTTGTACCTGAAATAAATTTTAAATTGTATTTCTTTATTACATCCGGAATTATAGAATTGCCTTTCTCAGCAATTTCACCATCTTAAAACTGCATTTTTTAAAATTTATGCCCTACAATATTCATTTTTTTCCATTAAAGTTAATTTTCAGATTTGATGCCAGAACCTCCAGGGGAGCTATTTCCACAAAGGAAACCTTTATCATTAAAATTTCGAATGAGGATAATCCCGAGATTTACGGATTGGGAGAATGCAGTACCTTACCAGGTCTGAGTATCGATCACACCTCGGATTACGAAAATAAATTAGTACCATTTTTAAGAAAAAGTACTCGCCTAAAATCCATAGATGATATTTATAAAATTAAGGGAATACAAAATTACCCAAGTATTATTTTTGGGTTAGAAACTGCTTTTCTTGATTTAGAAAATGGAGGAAAGAGAAAAGTATTCGTCAATAGTTTTTCTGAAAAGGAAATTCCCATTCCCATTAATGGCCTGGTTTGGATGGGAAGTCATGAATTCATGCTTGAACAACTGAAAGAAAAAATAAACAAAAAATTCACTTGTATAAAAATTAAAGTGGGGGCTATTGATTTTGAGGAGGAAGTGCAACTATTAAAATATATTAGATCTAAGTTTAGTAAAAATGAATTAACAATCAGACTGGATGCAAATGGAGCTTTTTCTCCTCAAAATGCCATTGAAAAGCTTTCAACATTATCAAAATACGATATCCACTCTATTGAGCAACCCATAAAACAGAAACAATGGGAGGCAATGAAAAACCTCTGCAAAAATACCCCAATCCCAATTGCTCTAGATGAAGAATTAATTGGGATAATAGAAATGAAAGAGAAAAAGGATTTACTGGATTTCATTCAACCACAATATCTCATTTTTAAACCTTCCCTTATTGGGGGATTTAAATCAACAAGAGAATGGATAAACCAATGTGAAGAAAAAAATATTGGCTGGTGGATAACTTCTGCACTTGAATCAAACATTGGATTGAATGCCATAAGTCAATTTACCGGAAACTATAATATTAAAATTCCTCAGGGACTTGGAACTGGTCAGTTATATCATAACAATATTCCATCTCCTCTAAAAATACAAAATGGAAATTTACATTATGACCACGATAAAAGCTGGGAATTAGAAAACCTAAGCTTTACTCAGAAAATATAAATATTGAAAAACAACTAATTTCTTTCATAAGTATTTTAACAGATTATTGAGCAACCATTTCAATTCCAAACACATAAATGGACTTATATTTGTATTTTAATTGAACCAATCCTATGTTGGATTAGTTTACCTGATAAATTTCCATAAAGATTAATAACCATTTTATGGAATAATATTACTTACAACCACTACCCATCTACTAATTACCCATCATCATAAAACTATAATATTGGAGTTAAGAGACGAAACAAGATTTTTTGATATGGATATTTTAAAAGAATTCAACCGAGCTAATAAATACGAACAAGGAAACATACTATTTGCCAATGGTGAGTTTATTTCCAGTAAAACTTATCAGGGTTTTAAATTAAATTTATTCAGGCTGGACCATTACGTTTTTGAAGTGTGGTATTCCCCTGAACAAAAATCAATAGAAAAAATTGTAAGAATTACAGACTACGATTTGTTATATACCTATTTTGAAAGAATTGACATAAGCCAACTATACGGTGCAGCCAGCTAGGAAAAAGAAGCACCCCCTACTATCATTTTAGAAAATTATCGACCTACAGTGAATCTTTTTTGATTCACTTTTTTTGTTTATACACGTATAAAATAACCTTTGAAAACAGTGGAATTAAACTGAATTTTGATTGATTTTGTTTTTTATTAATATTTTTGTGAAAAATTTATATAATTAAACTTATGAAAACACGAAAAAAGAAGGATTATAACAGCCTTCAATCGGTGAAAGTAGCCGCCTCTAATACACTAAAAACCAGAGTGGTAAAGAGTAAAAAAACTTATACGAGGAAGATGAAGCATAAAAAGCTAGATTCTTCCTCTTTTTTTTGCCGTTTATTTGGAATTCAATAAATAAATCCTGCGGAAAAGTACGCAATAATGCCCTTCCTGATTTCCCCCTTACTTATTGCAAAATTTAAATTTCCAACTTTCGATTTGTAGCCAATTCCCACTCCATAACCATAAGTATAAGTTTGGTTTGCAAATGGCTGAGCTTCAGGCTCCACCAATTCGGTAGTAATGGCATTGCCAATACCTGTAAGGTAAAACTTTTTCCACATTTGGTATTGTAAACCTAATTTCAGGAACAAAAAATTCGACAAATGGAAATCATAAGGTTTGGATCCCCACAAACTAAAAGTTTTCCTCGATACTGAAGCAAACCCTCCAACAAAATATTTATCATTTATTCCTATTTCCTTGTTTCCTGAATAAAGGATTGCACCCTCTTTGAGGAAACTTAGTCTTTTGGAAATCGGGGTGTTTTTATGAACATTTAGATAAAATTGGAAATACCGTTCAGCATTAAAAGCATTTTTACCGGCTTCTTTGATTTCTTCGCGGATTTCTTCCGGTAATTCATTTAAGAAATTATCTGAAAAAGTGAGGGAAGTATGAGTTTGTGGAACGCCTTTAATTCTCCCTATTAAATTCCATCCTCTGGAAGGGAAAAAAATATCGTCCATATTATTGAATGCGGCAAAATAAGATAAGTTGAATTCTCTGGAGGCAATACTTTTTATTGAATTCACATCAATTGTGGTTCCTGTTTCTTCATCAACAATTATTTCCCCTCCAATTTTTGGCTTCAATACATCATATTCATAATCAATCCCAATCCCTGTTGAAAAATCTTTCCTTGAAGTGGTTTGAATTCTAATGAATCCACTCAAAAACTGGTTTGAAAAAACACTCAATCTGTTTTGGAGATTATTGTCATAAAGATCCACTTCATTTATCTGATAAAAAGCACCAATACTTCCGGCAAAATTTTGTTCAAACCCTAAATACTTAAGATAGTTGAAATCTAGTTGCGGGTTTTCAGAAATAGAAGCCTCAAATAAAAACCTCGAACTGGGAAGCAGGAAATTTCTTAGGGTAAGGTTGGTAATTATTCCTCCATTTTTTTCTGTATCATAAAACATGGAAAACTTCAAATTACCTTCCGAACTCTCCCTTACTTTAATGATTAATTCTTTTCCATTTTCATAAGGCTTAACTTCATAGTTTACTTTGTCAAAATATTGCGTTCCAAATAACAAATCTATTCGATATTCAATTTCGCTATAGGTCAACAAACTATTTTCTGCAATTCTCAATTTGCCTTTTATATAATCCGCTGGAATATGATCATGCCCAATCACCTTTATTTTCTGGATAAAAACAGTATCCTCCAGAACAGGTTTTTGAACAGTTTTTGGTTGTCTTCCCAGCGATTTCAAAGAATCTGATAATGATTTTAACTGCTGATGAAATGCTTCCCCTGCTTTTACTCCCCTTTCAAGAATGCCGGTGCAGTCCTCTTTGGTGAAGCTCCCGGTACTATAGCCATGCAAATCGGGTTCAATAAAAACATGGCATATTTTTTTCGTCATTTCAGCATCAGCCAGGCTCTTAAACATTGCCGCCTGAGTCAAAATAGTCACAGGATTATTTAGCTCCTCTTTTTCATAATATCCACCTCCTACATTTACTCCAATAATTATATCTGCCCCCATATCAATGGCTTCCTGAACAGGGAAGTTTTTCAACAACCCTCCATCGACCAGGATATAATCCTCCATAACTACTGGTGTGAAAAATGAAGGAATAGCCATGCTGGCCCTCATAGCTTCGGCTAAAGAACCTTTATTTAGGATTACTTCTTTTCCTGTAACTACATCTGTTGCCACACAACTATAACTTATGGGTAATTTTTCAAAATCGTTAATATTATGAACACCCCGGGTTAAATAATTAAATAATTCACTTAATTTTTGTCCTTCAATTATCCCGGCAGGTACATTTATTTTACCTTCATCAACTGGTAATTTTAGCATATACCTTCCATAATACGGTTTCTCTTCAATTACAATATGACTCCATGCTGTTTGATTAGAAAGGAGTTCATCCCAATTAATTCCATCGACAATATCCACAAGCTCTTCAGAAGAATAACCGGAAGCATAAAGCCCTCCAACCAGGGCGCCCATGCTCGTGCCAGTAATGATATCAGGGACTAAATCTAATTCTTCCAATTTTTTTAGAATCCCGATATGGGCCACACCCTTTGCTCCTCCTCCACTTAAAACCAAACCTACTTTTGGTTTCTTGGTGTTCTGGGAAATTCCTCCGAAAGCATAAAAGAATAATATTAAAAAAAAGAAAAACCTGAATTTCATTTACCTGCTTACTTTTACTAATTTGAGGGGTCAGTTCAGTAAACTGAATGAAAAATGGAACTTTCAATCACTAAACCAAATAAGATTATCACTATACTTCTAAAAAAACAAGTAATCTTATTTTATGAAAATTAAATTTAACATTTTCTCATAAAGCTGGTGGACAAATTATTTTTTTCTTATTTAAATACGTCTCTAGGTAAAATAGAAATTACCGGGAATAATCAGGGTGTTCAGAAAATTTCCTTTATTGGGAATGGAGATGAAAATCACAGCAGTTTGCTACAAAATATTATCCCCGATTGCTTGATAGAAGCCAATATTCAATTGAATGAATATTTTCAAAAAAAACGTAAATCCTTCGATTTGAAATTAAACCCTACAGGTACGGATTTTCAATTAAAAGTATGGAATCAGCTTAATGAAATCCCCTTTGGTCAGACCATTTCTTATAAAGAATTAGCTCATGATTTGGGCAATGAAAAACTGATCAGAGCTGTAGGTGGGGCAAATGGCCAGAACCCAATCGCTGTCGTAATACCATGCCATAGGGTTATTGGAAAAAACTATGATTTAATTGGGTATGCTGGTGGGGTTTGGAGAAAAAAATGGCTATTGATTCACGAACAGGTTCCCCAGTTTAAATACGAACAAATGAGCCTTTTTTGAAAAAAGGTAAAGCTAAAATAAGTCAAACCTGAATTTCAAATCGTAACTTGATAAAAAACACTCACTAACCTTCAGAAAACATGAAAATTGAAATAAAAAAAGGAAGCATAAGAGATATAGTGCTTTTGTCAGGACATATTCCTGAATTCGTAAACCCACCGGAAGAAGAAACTTATAAAAAGCGTCTGGATTCAAGCGATCATTTAATTTTAATCGCTTATGTGGACAAAATTCCTGCAGGATTTAAAGTTGGTTATCAGAAAGACAATGATGGCTCTTTTTATTCGTGGGTTGGGGCTGTACTACCTCAATTCAGGAAAATGGGTATCGCCCAACAACTAATGGATTATCAGATAGAGTGGGCTAAGGGAAAAGGATATGGAAGTATCAGGTTTAAAACAAGAAACAGATTTAAACCAATGTTTATTTTTGGATTGAAAAATGAATTTCAGGTGGTTGGATTTCAGGAAAAAGAAGACCAACAGGAATCCAGAATAATATTGGAAAAAATTATATAAAAAGGAAAAGCATTGATGGACCAAACGTTTGAAATAACTCCAGTAAATAAAGAAATTGAAGCAACAATTCAACAAAAAATTGATATTAAAACAAAGCCTTTGGGAGCATTGGGAATGCTTGAGAAAATTGCCCTAAAGGTGGGGTGTATTCAAAACTGTCTTACTCCAAAGCTCAATAAACCTCATATCATTGTTTTTGCCGGTGATCACGGTATTGCCAATTCAGGAATTAGCCCTTATCCGCAGGAAGTTACAAACCAGATGGTTATGAATTTTCTAAAAGGAGGCGCTGCTATAAACGTATTTGCCAGACAACATCAATTAGAATTAATAATAGCTGATACCGGAGTTAATTTCGATTTTTCGGATTTTGGAAAAGAATATCCAATGTTTAGGGATTTAAAAATTGCTTATGGCACCAAAAATTACCTTAACAATCCAGCCATGTCCCGTGAGGAGTGTGAAAAAGCGATAAATAATGGAGCAAACCTTATCTCTGAAATCCACCAAAATGGCTGTAATACAGTAGGGTTTGGAGAAATGGGAATTAGTAACACATCATCTGCAGCCCTACTCATGCATCTTTTCACCCAAGTACCTTTACCTGATTGTGTTGGAAGTGGCACCGGACTGGGTCAACCCGGAATTAACCGTAAAACTGAAATCCTTGGGAATTGTTTATCCAAACATAAACCCTTAACTGATCCACTAAATATTTTGAAAACATTTGGAGGATTTGAGATTGCCACAATGACCGGAGCTTTCCTACAAGCAGCCAGTTTGGGAATGGTAATTTTGGTTGATGGATTTATTGCAAGCTCAGCTCTTTTGGCCGCAAATGCCATCAACCCTTTAGTTTTAGAATACTGTATATTTTGCCATTCTTCTGCAGAAAAAGGCCATCAGAAACTCCTGGAATTTTTTAAGGCGAAACCTATTCTAAATTTAGAAATGAAGCTTGGAGAAGGTACAGGGGCGGCAGTTTGCTTTCCACTAATTCAATCTTCGGTTAATTTTTTAAATGATATGGCAAGTTTTGAAAGTGCTGGGGTGAGTGAAGCCAGTTAAATGCAAACTCATTTATAGGGTTCTAAACCATTGGCTTTTTCCGTTTTAATGGTTGATGATATAAAAAAGTACCAGGGAAAAACTAACACTGATAATAAATTCCAATAAACCGGCACCTGTATTTTTTTCTACTGAAATTTGTTTGTTCAAATCTACGTGCGGGATAATTATTTTATCGAAAAAGAATCTTACAAAAATGAGGTAAATAAAAATTATTTCCACATTAAAAGCTAATAAAGAAAGATTATCCGACCAGCTTAAAAACTCTCCGGAAACACCCTTCATGACAATGATTCCAATAGAAATAAACCCTCCTGAAAACCCCAGGCCTGCAGCGGTATTCTTTTCCTCAATTTCTCTGTGGACAGAATATGGAGTTAGCCATTCATAAAGAAGAGAAAATAAAACCAGGCAAGCCTGACCAAAAACAAAAAAAGCAAGTGAAGTAATAATGTTTCCTCCCGGGCTATTTAAGGCTCCCCCAATTACAAGTCCGGAGGCAATGTATGAAGCAGCCTGAACTATTCCAGTGCCAAGGTTACGGTCTTCAATTATTTTCTTGTGATTAGAAAATTGATATAGAATGAGTTTATCATTTATAAACTGAGAAATATTTAGCAGAATTACCCCTAACAAAGAATACCCGCCAATGTGCTGAATATCATCCATCCATTCTCCTGAAAAAGGCCGGTCATATACTCCGATAAAAACAGCAGTCATTCCAATAAAATAACCCGAAAGACTAATGGCCAAGGCTACATTTTTATTTTTGGTTATCTCCTCGTTAATACTAAATGGGGAAATTATTGAAATTACCCACCTGGCCACTAAAAAGGTAAATATGAAAAGTCCCAAAAAACTCAATGCACTTACAAAATTTTCTGGATTTAAAAACATTACATTTTATTTTAAGACAAAATGAAAAACTCAATTGGTAGGAAAAGACAAGTATAATTTACTATGGAAAATCAAAAAACTAGCTCAATGATCTGTGTCAGTTTTTTAACTTCATCTTACAGGAAAGATAAGTTTAAACCATGAAAAGGACAACTCAAAAGAATTAAAAACTCCACTCTACACCTTCAGGTATTGTTTTTTCTTGATCGCAAAATTTAGAAATCTGGTTTCTGGCATCTCCTAAACCATATTCAATGGCTTTTCCCCAAAAATTACATGCAGAGAGTGTATCCTTTTCGAACTCTAGGTAATGCTGAGCCATAAAATAATATACCCTGCTCTCCTTTGGATTTATTTCTAATGCCTTCTGAAGCAAATCATACCCCTTTTCATATTCATTCATTCTTTGGAATAATATCGCCTTTTCCAGGTTGGCAGATAATGAATTAGGGTAAAACTCAAGCGCCTTGCTCAGGAATTTTTCTGCCTTATTTAAATCCAGGTATTTATAAAGATAAATCCTACCCAAAAGCAGGTAAGTTTCCTTAATCTCAGGGTTGAGAGAAATAACCATTTTATAATCCGAAACAGCTTGATGGTACCACCCCAAATTATCCCTCGACTTTCCTCTTTCCAAATAATATTCTGGAATTTCTTCTTCTGAGTAATTTACCGCATTTTCAAAAAACAGATTCGCTTCAGGCTGCTTATTAAATTCCTCAGATAATATTTTTCCATATAAAAATTGAGCCTTAGCCAATTCCTCATTTTTACCCAATGCAAACTGGAGGTTTTCTAAAGACTCTAAAAATTTATTTTTCTCATAAAAAGCCAAAGCATCATTATAAAAACTTTCAGCGGCTTTCTTTTCCATAAAGGTAAAAAATTGAAACCCTCCAAAAATAAAAACTGCAAACCCCAAAAAAATATAAACATATAAGTAGTTAAGTTTTCTGGGTGTTTTTGCTACTTTTTGAGCAGGAGTGTAATTTTTATACTTAGGTGGGTAATAATTGATATTTTCATCAAACCCAAACGCCAGGCTCAAATCATACTGTCCTTTTTTATCAGGGTCTGAAAGAATCTGGTAGGCTTCATTTATTAATTTAAACTTTTCCTCAGCTTCCAAATTTCCCGGATTTTTGTCCGGATGAAAAGCCATAGCTAATTTTTTATAAGCCGACTTAATTTCAGCTCCAGAAGCACCACTTCCTACTCCTAAAATTTTATAATAATCTATCATTAATTGGTAATTGGATTCGATATATTTCTTTTCTTGATAAACAAACAACAGGATATTATCCAAACTGACTATTTAAAGAATATTTTTAGCAATCATAATCTATTCATCTTTTCTTAAAAAAACCATTTGAAATCAGCCTCAAATTATCCTAACATCTACTATATAAAATGGCGTTTGCTGAAGAATATTTTTATATCCATTGAGCAAAATAAAACTGACCTGAGTTATTTTTTATATTTGATGACTTTTTTGTTTTAGCCAAATTACCGGGAATCAAAACTTAAAGGAAAAGTTACGAAAGAAATTATAAATCCAATCCTAAAAACAAAAAACCACCTGAAAATCAGATGGTTCCTTTTTTATTCTCCAAAATCAGAAAAACTAAATGACTTACTCTTCTGATACCAAATAGAATTATCCTTCCTTGGTATTTTTTAGTTTCTCTTTCAGTTTATCAAGATCACTTAATTCACCTGAAGGGCTTCCCTGATTGGCGCTTTCACCCTCAGAGGTACTTTCAGTTGATTTATTTCCCGCACTTTTTAAACTCTCCGTAGCCATTTTAGCTTTTAATTTAGCCAAAGCATCAGAATTTTCTCCTGCTCCAGGACCTAAAACCTTGTCAATTTCATCATCTATACTGGTATTTGCATCAGCAATATCTGCATATGATTCGGCCAATGCTTCCTGCTCCGAAACTTTTTCTCTCATCCTTTCCAGCCTGGCAATAGTATCAGTAGAATCGATCTGGGCCATTTGTTTATTCAATTTGCTAGTGGCCTCACTAACTCTTGACCTGGCTTTAAGGGTTTTCAATTCGTTTTCCCAACTTAAAATCTGATCTTTAAGTTGCTGCACATTAGTCTCCATTTTTTTCACCATTGGAGCATATTGCTGTACGTTTTTCTTGTGAGCAGCTACTGTTTTTCCTACTTGCTCTTTTTTAGCTAATGCCTGAGAGGCCAATCTGTCGGCTTCTTCAGGAGTAATCTCCCCAGATTCTGCTTTCTGAAGTAATAAAATAGCCTTATTTTCATAATCCTGTTCACGCTGAATAGCAACTTCCAGTTCTTTTTTCCCTCTTATGTGCATGGCTTTTACCTCAGCCAGACTTTGCAAACTTTTATTTAAATCATTTTTTAGATCTCTGATACCCTGCTCTGTCATCTTAACAGGATCTTCCAATTTACTAATTGCAGAATGGGCTTCAGCCTGAGCAATTCCAAATAACCTTTTTAACCAACCAAACATATCGTTTTACTTATTTTCTTTGTTTTCCTAAATTTAATCGACAATTACTTAAATTAAAATTCTATACTATTTTTTGTGCTTCTTTTCAAAATAAACATAGGCCTCATTTAATTTTTGAGACACTTCTTTAGCCATTTTAAATTTTTCCTGATCATTGTGATAAAGATCGGGATGGTAAATTTTCATCAGCTTTCGGTAGGCTTTTTTAATCTCCACAAAAGGAGATCCATATGGAATTTCCAACCGTTTATAATATTCTAATTCGAGCTGATTTTGACTGTTGTTTGTATAACTTTGAGAAGACTGGTATTGATAATCATCTGTATTTGAGTACGAGTAATCTTCCTGCTTAGATTCATGCTTTTGCTCCTTCGCCTCTTGCTTACTGAATTTTTTTAAAATTTCATCAATTTCCAGGTCTTCAAATTTTTCTTTAAAACCTGAAAAGTTTTCAAATTTATCGTTTAATTCAGCCCTTAGTAGGTTTTTAATTCTGTCTAACATTTTTTTCTTCTTTCTATCCTATATCTCTAAAAACAACAAACTGCCAATTATATCAATTAAATCCAATTGTTTTTTTTAGGAAATCGAATAATTATTCTGACAATATCCACTTTCGTATGTACAAACGAAAATTTCAGTTTCTTAAAACTCAATTGTACTTATAAAAATAATAAAAATTGGAATCACTTATAAAAGATGATATAGTAATTTAATTGGCAGGATAAAAATTCCCAAAAAAGGATATGGTTTATAGAAATGATTCAATTGATGGATAATAATTTTAGTTTTTGGAATTCAAAAGTGGTGAATTAGTCTTTGATATTGGGCATAATATTACATTTATTCTATAATTGGTGAAATAAATATTTAAACTACCCAAATAATACATGATTGGTAATTTGAGGCGAAAAATTTTCCCAGTTCAATAACTAATTAAAGAAAAAATATAAATTTTTAAAGTCTTTTATTGATGAGAATAGGGTTATTGTTACATATTACAAAATCACCATTCATTGACTAGAAGGTAGTATTAATTATTTATGCATAATATTTTCAGGAACTTTGATAATCCTTAAACAATTAACCTACTATTATGCGACCAACAATTTCCTGGATCATTTTGATCTGTCTCTCCATTATTTCCTTAAATTTAGCAAGTGCTCAATCCGAAAGTTCAAACCTTGTTTCCGATCCTCTTCAAAACCCGGAAATTTGGGCAAAAATTAGAGAAAACCCCAAAGATATGCGTTTATGGGCTATTTATCTTAACAAGGATCTCAACTCTCTGGATGAAACGGACGAAAAATTAATTGTTCAGTGGGCAAGTACTTTAGGAACAACCTCAATCGAAAATCCACTTTCTGAGGAAATTTGGAATGAAGTAGCAGAAAACCACCATTATAATGAAAATCAAAAAGTAATTCTTGAAATGGAATACAAAGCATTTCATGAAAACCTCGAAGGACACATACTCGATGATTCAAAAGTTTTAAAAGAGTTAAATTCGAATGTCGAAATGAATTTTGTAATTATTGAGGATATTTTAAAGTTGGAATTTGAGGAACTTGGCACCAAATATATTAGCTATAATTCGGTACATTCAAATGACAATTACCCAAAAACAAAATGGATAGAAGAAAAGAATTTTGAATTGGCTGAACTCAAGATTCTTAACATGGAATTGATCAAAACCAAACTTTACGCGATTGATTAATCTTTTTTTCCAATTGAACGATATGAGATTACCACAGTAGAAACTTTTTACTGTGGTTTTTTTTATATTTGAGGAATATCCGAAATAACTTTTGGATGGTTAGTTTTAATTATTGATTTTACTTTTCAAAACTACATTTAGACGGGATTGACAGTTCCGATATTTTTTCTAAACTAAGATTTAAAATACTAACATGACCAATTTATCTCCTCAAAAATGGCTAATTGCCACCCTCCTCCTGTTTAGTATTATCGCTTGTAATAAAACCAAGCAAAGTTCAGATGCACAGAAAATTCAGGAATCTACAGGAAAAATAAAGGGGAATCCTCCTATGGAGGGTTTCGATGCCACAAATTCAGATCCAAAAGCCATAGAAATTGCCGATAAGGTAATGAAAGCGATGGGTGGTAGAGAAAACTGGGATAATACCAGATACATTGCCTGGAACTTCTTAGGTTTTAGAAAATTATTGTGGGATAAATTTACGGGAAATGTAAGAGTTGAAAACCAAAATAATGACCTCAAAATCCTGGTAAACATCCATAATATGGAGGGTAAAGTGTTTAAAGACGGAATGGAACAAACGCATCCTGATTCTTTATCAAAATATTTGAAAAGGGGAAAAGAAATCTGGATAAATGATTCTTACTGGTTAGTAATGCCTTTTAAATTAAAAGATTCAGGTGTAACTCTAAAATATCTTGGAATTGATACGGTAATGAATAATCCATCTGATGTTTTAGAATTGACTTTTAAAGAAGTTGGGGTAACTCCTCAAAATAAATATCACGTTTTTGTCGATAATCAAACAAACTTAGTAAATCAATGGGCTTTTTATAAAAATTATGATGACGAAAAACCAGGTTTTACCCTACCCTGGGCTAATTATAAGGAATTTGGAAAAATAAAACTTTCAGGGGATCGTGGTCCCAGGCAACTGAGTGAGATTTACGTATTTGAAACACTTCCCGAAAGTTACTTTACCTCATTTGACCCTATAGATCTATCCAAACTATAAAATTTTAAATAAAAAAAGAGGCTGAAATTAGTTAACTCAGTCTCTTTTTAAAATTTCATTAGTTTCTTTTTCCCTTTTCGGGTATATTCATACCAATCTCCTACCCTTTCACCCATTTCGTAATTCCCTTCAAATTGCAGTGATCCCTTTTCATTAAAAAACTGCCAGAATCCATCTTCTTTATTTTCTGTGTAATTTCCTTTTTGAATTAATATCCTTTTTTCATTAAAAATTTCCCATTCTCCATGAGGAAGCCCATTTTTATATTGGGCAACCTGCCGTTTATTTCCATTTTGAAAGTAGAATAGCCATAGTCCTTCATATACCCCATTCACAAACTCTCCTGTTTTTTTCACCTGCCCATTAGGATAAAATTCGGTATAGACTCCTTCCAGCACATCCATTTCCCACGATTCCCTGGTTTGTAAATTTCCTTCAAAGTCAAAAAATTGACATTCTCCATTTAATTTACCTTGAGAAAATTGTTGAACAGCACTTAGGGTTCCATCAGGGTAATAAAATTTCCAATTGCCCTCCTTTTTTCCAACTTTCAGGTAGCCTTCTGCTTTAAGAGACCCATCTTCATAAAATTCTTTTTTTTCCTGTGCAAAACCAGAAAGGCTAATAACAAAAAGAAATATAATTGAAAAATACCTCAAAATGATAAATAAAAAAGCCGTACAAAATAATGCACGGCTTAAAAAAATAATAGTTTAAAAAATTATCCTAAAGTCCCTACATTATTCAAATCTTCAAATGCCTTTTTCAATCTGGCAATAAAAGTTTCCTCTCCTTTTCTTAACCAAACTCTAGGATCATAGAATTTTTTGTTGGGAACATCATCTCCTTCAGGATTTCCAATCTGCGCTTGAAGGTATCCTTCCTTATCTTTATAATAATTTTTCACTCCGTCCCAGAAAGCCCATTGTTGGTCGGTATCAATATTCATTTTTATTACCCCATAAGAAATCCCTTCTCTGATCTCCTCTACAGTTGATCCTGAACCACCATGGAAAACAAAATCAATTTCCTTTTCTTTAGTACCAAATTTTTCCTGAATATACTTTTGAGAATTATCAAGAATTTTTGGTGTAAGTTTCACATTACCAGGCTTATAAACCCCGTGTACATTTCCAAAAGCAGCGGCAATAGTGAATCTTGGGCTCACTTTCTTCAACTCCTCGTAAGCATAGGCAACTTCTTCAGGTTGAGTATAGAGTTTTGAACTGTCTACGTCAGTGTTATCTACTCCATCTTCTTCACCACCTGTAACCCCTAGTTCTATTTCTAAAGTCATATCCAACTTGCTCATTCTTTCTAAATACCTTTTGCAAGTTTCAATATTTTCTTCAAGTGATTCTTCAGAAAGATCAATCATATGAGAACTATATAATGGTTTGCCGTGAACCTTATAAAAATCTTCACCAGCATCTAGCAAACCGTCAATCCATGGCAATAATTTTTTGGCACAGTGGTCAGTATGCAGAATTACAGTGGCCCCATAAGCTTCAGCCATTGCGTGTACGTGATGAGCACCGGAAACTCCACCAGCAATTGCAGATCTTTGGCCCTCATTTGAAAGCCCTTTTCCGGCAAAAAATTGAGCTCCACCATTTGAGAATTGAACTATTACCGGAGAGTTTAAATCTCTGGCAGTTTCTATTACTGCATTTACAGTATTAGTACCGATTACGTTCACAGCTGGAAGTGCAAATTCTTTACTTTTTGCAAATGCAAATAATTTCTGAACGCCATCACCAGTAATTACTCCTGGTTTTTCATCAAACTTTAAGTCAGTTGCCATGTTAAATAAATTACCTTTTAAATTAATCTTTTATGCAAATATAGAACTCTAAAAATTAGATCAGAATTTATATCAATTTTTTATTGTGGCATCTCAGAAACCTTGATATATTTCAATTCAATTCGGGATAATTCATCTAATTTTTCTCCTACAAAAAGTGAATCAAAATTTTCAACATCCATCCTTTTTTCCCTGGGAGCATAGTTTACGAAATCAGCAAACCGTATCCCCTCGATGGTCCTCATATTATACCCTTTTCTAAATCTGGCCCCACCTCCTTCAGTCTGATAATTATATGCCAGAAAATCCATGGTATTGCTTTCTTTATGGAACCAGTAAACAAATTCATCTTCATGATCCTTTCCCCCTCCTTTTTTTCCAAAGGTAATTTTTATTTTTTGATAAGTTTCACCTGCAATTTCCCCTTCTCCTAAATAAGCCTTATTTACGGCCCCATCATTCAAAAAATAAGGCAACAGTGCAAAATAAATCACTGAATTTACCGAGTTGGAATAGGCAGACTTTCTTTCCTCAGTGATGTTTGCTAACTGGCCATTTATATTTCTGTTGAATCCATCATTTGTTAAAACATCATGGATTTTATTTCCCACAGAATCCTCAAATATTCTTTCGTACGTAAAACTCCCTCCATTTCTGGTGGCCACATAGTGCTTATCTCTAAAATCAAATGAAATAATGGAGTTTGTAATTTTAGTTCCACCATGAGTATTTATGGCTTTATCTACTATTTCCTGTGCCTTTGAATCTGTAGTTGTATTATTCTCCTTCACCTGTTGACTACCATTTTGTCCCTTTTGCTCATTCGAACAGGAAATGAAAAATATTCCAGATACCAGTAATAAAATTAAATTCTTCATAAAGTGATTTAATGTTTTCTTGGCTTAAACCGGTTTGAGGCCAAATAGATTCAATATTTATTCAAAAATTCCACAAAAAAAGGGAGACCAAAAAGTCTCCCTCCCATATTGCTAGTGTATGTCGACAAAAATTAACCTATTTTTAAAATAAGGTCTGCAGCTCTGTTAGAATAACCTGCCTCGTTGTCATACCATCCAATAACTTTTACTAAATTTCCCTGAGCAGAAGTTAAACCAGAATCGAAAATACAAGAGTGAGTATTTCCAATAATGTCAACAGAAACTATAGGATCTTCAGTATACTGTAATATTCCTTTTAATGGGCCCTCAGCAGCAGCTTTCATTGCAGCATTAATAGCCTCAGCAGTAGCTTCTTTCTTTACGATTGCCACTAAATCTGTTACAGAACCAGTGATGGTTGGCACCCTCATGGCAATACCATCCAATTTTCCTTGAAGATGAGGTAATACCAAACCAACAGCTTTTGCGGCACCAGTAGAAGTAGGGATAATTGATTGAGCAGCAGCTCTTGCTCTTCTTAAATCTCTGTGAGGAGCATCCTGAATTCTCTGATCAGCAGTGTATGCGTGAGTTGTAGTGATATATCCTTTCTCAATACCAAAAGTGTCGTCAAGCACTTTTGCCATAGGAGCAAGACAGTTGGTAGTACATGAAGCATTAGACATGATATTGATATCATCAGTTAATGTTTCGTCATTAACACCTAATACTACAGTTTTGATGTCACCTTTTGCTGGAGCAGAAATAACAACTTTTTTAGCTCCGGCAGAAATATGTTTTCCGGCACCTTCTGGATTAGTAAAAATTCCAGTTGATTCTAAAACAACCTCTATATTTAATGATCCCCAAGGCAATTGACCTGGATCTCTTTCTGCATAAACCTTAATTGATTTGCCATTTACAACAATACTATCTTCAGTATGTTCAACTGTTCCTGGAAATAAACCATGAGCAGAGTCATATTTAAGTAAATGTGCAAGTGTTTTTGTGTCAGTTAAATCGTTTATCGCAACTACATCCACACCACCTTTTTGCAAAAGTGCTCTAAAAGTCAATCTTCCAATTCGACCAAATCCGTTAATAGCAACCTTAATCTCAGACATTTTATACAAGTTTTAAAATGAGAATTATTGATTATACCTGCGTAAAAGTACAAATAAAACCAATTAAAAAAACCACAATTAAATTTAATTTCGAGTTGTAAAATTCAAGTTAAAATTTGTTTTTTGCAACCAATTCATCAAATTTCACAATAAAATAATGAAGGATTTCGCAGCAATTTTCGATATGGATGGTGTTATTGTAGATAGCAATCCCTTTCATAAAATATCCCTTAATCAATTTTCGGAAAAATATGGTAAAACCTTTACTGAGGAAGAGCTGAGACAAAATTTATATGGAAGGAGGAACAGCGAATGGATTCCCTACCTGTTTGGAGAAGATCTTTCTGCAGAAGATATCGAAAAATACAGTGTAGAGAAAGAAGCACTTTTTCGCGAAATCTATAAAGATGATATTGTAGCACTCCCCGGTTTAGAAGATTTTTTAAAACTTTTAGAATCGAATAGTATTGCAAAGGCAGTCGCCACTTCTGCTCCAAGAGAAAATGTTGATTTCACATTAAAAATGACTAATCTTGAAAAATACTATCCAATTATTTTAGATTCTTCTCATGTTTCCAAAGGAAAACCAGATCCTGAGGTTTATCTTAAAACAGCAGAAGCACTAAGATACCTTCCAGAACATTGTATTGTATTTGAAGATTCCTTGCCAGGAGTTGAATCTGCAAAAAGAGCTGGGGCAAAGGTAGTTGGATTAGCCACTACACATAGTGCCAAGGAACTTGCTGATACAGATTTGGTAATTGATGATTTTAGAGAACTTACTCTGGAAAAATTGTATTCAATTTTTTAGAATTATAAATGACCCACAAGTATTTAAAAAGGGAAATTAATTGGAAGAATTAGAAAATTCTCCTTTTAATTTCCCTTTTTTAAGTTCCAGTACTTTTTTAATATTGAGTTATTACATCTCCGTATCAATCAGTTGTAACAAATTGTAAGTTTGTTATTACCAACCAATCATTTACTTTTTAAAGTATGAAAAATATAATTCTAATTACAGGCTGTTCAAGCGGAATTGGTTTAGATGCTGCAATTACCCTAGCCAAAAGAGGGCATCAGGTCATTGCAACCATGCGTAATTTGGAGAAAAAAACTGCTTTAGTTGAAAAAATAAAAGAAAATGATCTGGATATTGAAGTGATGCAACTTGATGTGACAGCTCTTGATAGTATACAGAAAGTTGTTACTTATATCCAAACCAAATATGGAAGGTTAGATACGCTGATTAATAATGCCGGTTTTGGGGTAGCAGGTTTCTTCGAAGAATTAACTTTGGAGGAATACAGATTGCAAATGGAAACCAATTATTTTGGGGTAATCAATGTCACTAAATTAATGCTTCCACTTCTTCAAAAAGGACTTCAGGCTAAAATAATAAACATTTCCAGTTTGGCCGGATTAAATGCTGTTCCGGGTGGTTCTGCCTATAATTCCAGTAAATGGGCTTTGGAAGGATTTTCAGAATGTTTACGCTACGAACTAAATTTCCAAAACATAAAAGTATTTTTGGTAGAACCAGGCCCTTTTCCAACAAAAGCTATTGGGGAAAACATGATTATAGGAAAACATGTCATGGATGAATCCAGAGCAAATTATACTTATACTAGTAAAATGTTTAAGCTTGTGGAAAAGCGAAATCAGCGATTAAAAAGCAAAGTCAGTGAAGTAACCGGAATAATTACCAAAATCACTGAAGGTAAAATTAAAAGACTCAGAACAAAAGTGGGGTCAAGGTACAGTCCCCAATTTTGGATAAGAGCATTATTACCCTTTAAGGTTTATGAATGGCTATTAAATAAATTTATAGGTTAATTTCTTAAGCTACTTTCTTTTTAGGTTCAAATACAGCAGTATTTTCTGTTTTCTTCAGGCTGGTAGCACTTTTTGAATTTTGACTCAAAAAATGGAGTAATAAACTCGCACTAAGCCCCAAAAGAAAGATAAAATAAAAGAAAAAATTATCATCAACATGCTTAAAGTAAATGGCTAAAATGATAAAACAAATATTCGTAAAAGCCAGCACTAAAGTTGAGTATGCATGTCCCAACCCTAATTTCATGGTGAGGTGATGCAAATGATTTGTATCGGGAGAAAATGGCGACCGGCCATTAAATATTCTGATACTAAAAACCCTGAGTGTATCAAAAAATGGAATTATGATCACACAAATTGCGGCAGTAACTACATTATTAAATAAATAAGTATTTTCTACTCCTGGTAATTGATTTTTCTCGATAAAGGAGATTAAGGATATTGTAAGCAAAAAGCCAAGTGTCAATGCCCCGGTATCCCCCATAAAAATTTTTGAAGGTTCCCAATTATACCTTAAAAAGCCAATTATTCCTCCTGCAAAAACTAATAATATAGTAGCCATAAAAGTCTCCCCTGAAAAATATAACCATATCCCCAGGGTGATAAAAGCAACAGTTGCAAGAGTTCCTGCAAGCCCATCAAGCCCGTCAATTAAATTGAATGCGTTTGTAATGGTAATAATCGTAAAAATAGTGAGCATATAACTCGCCCATAAAGGAATTTCATTTAACCAGAATAATCCATAGAATGAGCTAATTCTTATGTCCTCAACCACCACTACAAGAATAACTGCTGGGACTAAGCCTAATAATTTGTATCGAGCAGTTAAATTATATAAATCGTCAAAAATCCCGGTAAGATTCACGATAAATAAGGCAATCAATATATTCCTGTATTCATAGATTGTATTTAAATCATTACATATTAGAATTGTAATAATTGCAGTAAAGAAAATGACCACTCCACCCATAGAAGGTTTCTGAACAGTATGAATTTTTCTTTCATTGGGTTTATCGAGAATTAATGAATTTTTGAAAAATTTTATCGCAAAAGGGAAAAGCACTAAACTTAAAACCAGTGCAATTAATGATTGAAGAACTGAGAATAGCATGAAATCCAGATGGGTTTGAGTTTCCTAGACAAAAAAAATATTAGTTAGAATATTAAAAAGTTTTATGATAAACGAGTTTAATATTTATCTATTTTTTAAAGCAAGAAATAATTCCCAAATTCTTTGAAACAAAAAAAGCAACCCAAAAGTGAGTTGCATTAAATCCCAAAATCAAAAATGTATTTTACTTTCCTTTGGCCTGAAACATTACCTTCACAGTAAGCAAAACAAGTTTCATATCGAAACCAATAGAAATATTATTTAAGTACAGAATATCATACCGTAACCTTTTCACCATTTCCTCTACGTTTTCGGCATAGCCAAACATGATCTGACCAATTGAAGTAATCCCTGGTTTCACGGCATGTAGTTTTTTATAATGTGGGGCAATTCTGATTATCTGATCGATAAAATGTTGTCTTTCTGGTCTGGGACCAACAATGGACATATCGCCAATAAGCACATTATAAAATTGAGGTATTTCATCTAATCTTGTTTTTCTTAAAAACCTTCCCCAAGGTGTAATCCTTGGATCAAAATCAGAAGAAAGTTTAGGACCCTGAATTTCAGAATCCACGTACATGCTCCTGTACTTAAATATCATAAAAGGTTGGCCCCATCGCCCTATTCTTTCTTGTTTATAAAACATTGGTCCATCCGAAGTTAGAACAGTAATAATACCGACCAACAAATAAATAGGAAAACCAACGATTAAAACCATTAAGGAAAAAATAATATCAAAAGACCTTTTTACGAATCGGATTTTGTAATCCTCAAGTGGGGATTTACTAATATTTAATACAGGAATGTAATCTAAATATTCAAGATCAATTCCTTTAGCCATAAACCCTCTAAAATCTGAGATCAATTTAATTTTAAGGAAGTTCGATTCTCCGTAATCTATCACCTGCTGAACTAAAGAATGTTCTAGCTGAGGCAAACAGCAATAAACTTCATGAATTTCATTTTTTTCAGCAAAATCTTTAATCATCTCAAGATTAAAATCTTTTTCACTTCCTCCAATACCCAGTTTATTCACTTTATATCCTAATTCTGGATGCCTCCTGAAAAACATGTTAAGTTCATCCGCCAGTTGACCACCTCCTAATATTAAGATATTCCGATTATTATACCCTTTAAGGCGATAATATTTAAGACTATAAACAAACAAAAATTTCCATACTAAAAGAAAACATAGAAAAACAAAATATGAAAGAAATAAATGTTCTCTTGAAAAATAATAGGTTTTAAAGACAACCCACGAGGAAACCACCACCAGAGCATGTAGCACTACCAAGGTAATAGATGATCCATAGACACCTGAAACAATGCTGGCTGCAATACGTGAAATGTTATAAGGCTTGCAAATTATAAGAAGCAACACCCAAACAATATTAAAAAATACTAACAGCCTAAAGTATTCATTGCTAATTGTCCAATTAAAACTCTCATCAAATTTGTAGTGGTAAGCAATAAAAAAAGACAAGTTTAATAAAAAAGCATCAACAATGGTTTGGATATACCTAATGTACTTGGAGTATCTTGTAAATTTTTGTGGCACAGCGTTAGGTTAATTTTATGAGATTTCTTTGTTTAAAAAATTTGAAGTTGCTCCTCTTCTCCTAAATCGATTCAAAACTATTAACTAAATAGTTTTGATTTAATTTCAATTTTAAAAATTCAGCATGCATGTAGGTAATTCCTCTTTTTAGCATAAAAAAAAATTGAAATAGCCTGTAAAATAGCAAATGGAGAGTTTTTGAAATATGCACGTCCATTACGTTCATGTAATTTATGGTACAAAAATTAATTTTACACATCTAAAAAATTATTTTCTAAATAGCAGGTTGAAATTATAATAAGCCAAATTTTCAATCTCTACGGTGGTTTTTTTTGAAACGCTGCAAAATTGTTAAAAAAAATTAAAAAAATTATTACCATTCATTATTATCTCCCTCACATGTTGTTATTCAGTGTAAAAACAATAATTGATCTTTCTTAAAAATCATCTGCTAGTATGACAATTATCATTTAAATCCGGCTAAAATATTTTTTCCTTTACCAGAATCTATAATCAATTTTTCTGAACCATGAAAAGGGAAACGATCATTATTATAGGAGGGCTTTCAGCTGGTCCTTCTGCTGCTGCCAAGGCCAGACGTACTAATGAACACAGCAGGATTATTTTGTTTGAAAGGTCAAATTTTTTAAGCTATGCTACCTGCGGAATTCCCTATGCCCTTTCAGGTAAGGTTAAATCAAGAGAAGAGTTGATGGTGGTTAGTGCCAAATTACTGAGGGACAGGTTCAAAATAGAAGTACATTTAAATGAAGAAATAATAGACATTGATTCCAAAGCTCAGGAGATAATAACCCAAAAAGGAGATAAATTCCCTTATGATAAACTAATTTTTGCCACTGGAACCAACGCCAACACTCCCCCTATCAAAGGTATAGAAACTTCTCAAAACTGGTCTCATTGCAAAACCATAGAAAATTTTGATAAAATAATTGCAGATAAAGTTTTAGAAAACTCACAAAATGTTGTAGTCATTGGGGCCGGGTTAATTGGCATTGAAGTTACCGAAAACCTGGTAAAAGCAGGGAAAAATGTGACTGTAATTGAGCTCTCCGGGCAGGTTTTGCCAATTTGGGAAAGCAAGTTTGGACGAATGGCTAAATCAGTTTTAGAAGAGCATGGCGTAATTGTAAAAACCAATGTGTTTGTTGTTGAATTCTTAAAAAACACCAGAGAAATATTATTAAATAATGGCGAAAAAATTAATTGTGATTACCTTATTGTAAGTGTAGGGGTAAAACCAAATACCGACTTGTTGTTAGCAGAAGGTGCTGAGCACCTGAAAAATGGGGCATTGGTTGTAAATGAAAAAATGGAAACCAGTATTCCAAATATTTATGCGGCCGGAGATTGTGCTAGTATAAAAAACCAAATAACCGGAAAACAAGATTATTTTCCCATGGGTACTCACTCAAATAAAGGGGGGAGAACGGCAGGGACCAACGCAGCTGGAGGGAATAATTCTTACAAAGGAGGATACGCCACCGGTATTGTAAAGGTGTTTGACTATACGCTTGGCCGAACCGGATTAAATGCCAAATCACTTAAAGAAAATGGAATCCCTTTCAAATCCAATTTTTTTATCGCCAAATCTACTCCTGGGTTTTATCCAAATGCCAAAGACATATTCATTGAAATTTATCACGATCCGGACTCGAAAGAAATAATTGGAGCAGAAATTTTTGGAGAATCCGGGGTGGATAAAAGGATTGATGTACTGAGCACTTGTATCTATGCAAAACTGAAAATTGATGATTTACCAAACCTGGATTTAGCCTATGCTCCTCCTTATTCCCCAGCAAAGGACCCTGTTATTGTAGCAGGATATATTGCAGATAATGCCAACTCTACTCACTTTGAGGAATGGAATGCTTGTGAACTTGATTCTTTTCTCAAGGCCACAAAGGAAGATTATCAACTGGTAGATGTACGTGAACCCTCTGAGTTGCAGAAATTTGGTCAAATTCCCCAGGCTAAAAACATTCCACTGGACCAACTTAGGGAAAATATTGAACTTCTGGATGTCGATAAAACCACAATAGTTTATTGCCAAAGGGGATTAAGAGGATATCTGGCAGCCTTAATTTTAGCAAGCAATCATTTTTCTTCTATCAAAAATCTAGGAGGTGGATATTTAGCCTGGAAAAAAATTATTAGGAAATCAGAAAATTCACTGGAAAAAAAACTTAACAATAACCTAACGGTCAGGTTGAACGGAAAACTGGAATCAAGCGAAGTATAACCACGTTTATTTATCTCAAAATATCACTTGTTTATTCTGCTTTGATGGCATTTACAGGATTCATTTGACTTGTTTTTACACAGTGAAAAGCAATCGTAAGCCATGCCAAAATCATGGTAAAAATGCCTCCCTGCATAAATAATGAAAAATCTATTGGAACTTTATAAGCAAAACCTTCAAGCCATAATGTGACTAGATAATAACTCATAGGAATGGTTATACAAAATGCCAAAAGGACCAACTTAATATAATTCCCCGATAGTAAAAAAATAAGCTGCCAGGGAGAAGCCCCTAAAACTTTTCGAATCCCTATTTCCTTTTGTTTTTGCTTAATTGTAAATGAGGATAACCCCAATAACCCAAGACAAGCTATGAAAATTGCCAAAATTGCAAAAAATTCTAATATACTTTCAAACCGTTTCTCAGACTTAAATTGATAATCAAAATCCTGATCTAAAAAGGAATACACAAAAGGATCTTCTTCCTGGAATTCCTTCCAACCTTCTTCTATCCAATTTAAAGACTGCTTTAATGGGGATTTGGGAGCTGTCCTTACTGCAATAAAATCACTCAGGAAATGAGGACGATAATACTGGAATGCCAGCGGTTTAATTTCCTCACGAAATGATTCAAAATTAAAATCTTTTACTACACCAATTACTTCAAGCCTTTCCTCATCATTTTCCCCTGGATTTTTTATCACCACTTTTCCAATGGGATTTTTTAAACCTAAAAGGCTTACAGCTTTTTCATTTAATATCAACCCATTTTTTGCTAAAGCCTCACTTTTAGAAAAACTCATTCCGGAAATCATTTCCATTTTTAGTACTTTCTGATAATCTTCATCAATCAAAGTCCAGTTTATTCCGGTTCTTGTCCCTGTTTCTTCAACTAAAAAATCACGTATGGGTAAATTTGACTTTGTAGGAAAATTTGTGGCAAAACTTACCTCCTTAATTGCTGGGTTTTGTTTGAGGTAATCTTTAAATTCCTCCCACCCATCGTCAATTTCCATATCATTTTTAATAATAATTACATTTTCCTTATCAAAGCCCAGGTCTTTTTGAGACATAAATTTTACCTGATCCTGAACTACCATAGTACAGATTATAAGACCAATGGAGATTACAAATTGAAAGACCACCAATCCACTTTTCAAAAAATGGCTTTCACTTTTATGCTTTTTAAACACTCCTTTTAGGATCTTTGTCGGTGAATAACCTGAAAATAAAACTGCCGGATACGCTCCTGCGAGCAGTCCGATTATCACAGAAACAGCAATCATCACGGGAAAAAATAAAGGAATTGATATCCAATTAAAAGAGAGATTTTTTCCTGTTAAACCATTAAATGGCACTCTTAACAACTCTGCCATTCCAAAAGCCAGAACAGTGGCTAAAAGAGTTAGTAAAACTGATTCAACCAAAAACTGTAAGACCAAAGCTGGTTTCCCGGAACCTAAAACTTTTTTTACTCCAACTTCTTTTAATCTTTTCAAAGATTGCGCAATTGATAAATTAATGAAATTGATTACGGCTAAAATTAAAATGATAGATGCAATTAAAATTAAGGCATTTACCATCAGTAGATTTCCATTGGCTTTTAATTCCCTAAGGTAATGGGAATGAAGATGAATATCTGCTACCGGCTGCAGCTGGTAAGTGATACCAGAGATTTCCGCATGGAGAGGATCTTTACCAGAAGAATTTTTGGAAAACGCAGGGCGGCAATATTCCATTGCAATTTGATCCAGTTTATTTTGTATCTTTCCTAAAGCTGCTGTTTCAATTTCAGGCTTCAATTTAAAATAGGTATAAACGATATTCCAAACCCACAAGTCATTATTCATAATTGCATTATTCCCATCTACACTACACAAAAAATCAAAAGAAAAATGAGTGTTTTCCGGTGGATCAACTATCCCTGTTATAACTTTTAAATTACCATCCCCACCTGTTTCTATCTTGTTACCCACAATCTCATGATTGTCAAATTTTTCTTGCCCAAAATATCTTAAGGCGGTAGCTTTACTAATTACCATGGATTCTGGTTGAGACAAAGCAGTGCGAATATCCCCACGAATAAAATTGAAATCTAAAATTCTTAAAAAATCCTTTTCTACATTAAAAACATTAGTTTCTCTAAAAACCTGATTTGAGAACTTATTTCCATCTATTTCAGGAAACCGCATGGTAATATCTCCAGATTTTGCTACCCTGGCTACATACTCAATTTCTGGAATTTGTGTTTGAATAACTTCTTTTAAGGGTGGCGGAGTAGTAGCAAAAATATCCGTGGAAGGATCATTTCCCCAAAAGGTATTTACCCGAAATGCTTTTTCATAATTCTGGTGGAACTGATCAAATGTCAGCTCATCATTTACATAAGATAAAATAAGAATACAACTTACAATCCCTACAGACAAACCCAGAATATTGAGAATGGTATAGAACTTTTGCCTTAATAGTATTCTTATTACAAATCGGATGGTATGCCAAATCATTTGATTCCCTTATTTACTTGTCTCTTAATTCTTCTCTAAAGGTACAATCCTAAATCCACCATTCATAACTAATTACAAATCAATAATTTACCCATATATCTTTACATTAGTTGAATATTTTAGTGTATCAATATTGTTACAGGTCCTGTTTCACTTCCGATACACAAACCATAGCGATTTTGGATACTGGAAAATTTAGCGCACGCCTAAAAAAAATTGTTTTTTCAGAAGTCATTTGATTTAAGATGCTTTTTGCAATACTTTTGCATCTGGATGAAAAAGCAAAAACAACATATCTTTATTTCCTGGATAGTCACATTGTTGATTATCTTCCAGCAGTGTGCCTTTTTGCCAATTCACCAGATTTTAGAGGATATTCATAATGATCATCAGGTAATCACCTATATTTCCAATCACCTGGAAAAGGGTAGCTCTTTGAATACCTTGGTTACACCTGCAAGTTTTGAGAATGATCATTGTAATCTTTGTGACTACTTTTTTTCTCAGGTAAGTATTGTAAATAATGTTCAATTAAATGGGGTAAAGAAGGATCTCATTCAAGCAAAGCCCTTTTGTATCCAATTTATTTCTTCCTGTAATTTAATTAAAGCCGGCAGTCGCGCCCCACCCTTCGCCTTAATTTCCTGACCTAAAACCCAGCCTTAATACTTGATTTTCCTAAAAATTAGTATGGAAATAAGCTGGTAAAAAATATTTTCCACCCCCAAATTTTTGGTCAATGGAATCATTGAAAACAGGCCTGATTTTAATTTGCTTAATTTTAGGTTTGCTGCCCTTAAAAACAACAGCACAAAACACATACTCCTTGCAGGGAAGACTTTCGGATAGTGAAGAAAACCCTATCATTGGAGCCACGATATGGCTTCCTGCCATAAATGAAGGGGCTATTAGTGATACGAATGGTAATTTTTATTTAAAAAACCTGCCTAAAGGTAACTACCCCATTCAAATCAACAACCTCGGATTTGAATCTTTTGAAACGACAATAGCAGTTCCTTCCAATGAAATACTAACATTTCATTTGGAAAAGGCAGCACAATTACTTGATGATATAACTGTGGAAGGAGTCAGGCAGGCAGAGACTATGAACTCTTACTCTACTCTTTCAGGGTTCGAACTTGACCAAAAAAGTGGAAAATCACTTGGTGAAACACTTGAAAGTATATCGGGTGTAAATACCTTAAAATCAGGTCCGGGAATATCCAAACCAATTATTAATGGCCTGCATTCCAACAGAATTCTAATTTTAAATAATGGTATCCGGCAGGAAGGACAGCAGTGGGGAGTAGAACATGCTCCTGAAATTGATCCTTTTGTTTCTGAAAATATTCAGGTAATAAAAGGTGCCGAATCTGTTAAATATGGAGCTGATGCCATGGGAGGAGTGATTATTTTAAATCCACCTAAACTTCCCAGAAAAAAGGGATTACAGGGAGAAGTTCAACTGTCTGGCTCTACCAATGGCAGACAGGGAGTAGTTGCTGGTAAACTTGAAGGGGGGATTAAAAATATGGAAGGTTTTGGCTGGAGAATTCAGGGAAGTGGTAAAAAAGCTGGAGATTTCCATACCCCAGATTATTTTCTCACCAATACAGGATTAAATGAATTAAATTTTTCAGGAGGAGCCGGATACAACAGGGAAAAATTTGGCTTAAATGTATTCTTTAGCCAATACAACAATGAAATTGGAATTTTAAGAGGTTCGCATATTGGGAATATCACAGATTTGGAAGAAGCCATTGACCGGGAAGTTCCTTTCTTTACCGAGGATAATTTTTCATATGACATCAATAACCCAAGACAAAAAATAAAACATACTTTATATAAAGCTGAGGGATATTACCATTTCTCAGCACTTTCAGAATTAAGTTTTCAATATGGATACCAATCTAATGGCAGACAAGAATTTGATGTGAGAAGAGGGGACAGAAATAATAAACCTTCATTGGATTTGGAACTTAATACCCACAGCCTGGATATTCAATTGAAAAAATCACAAAGCAAATTTCTTATTGGTTCTCTGGGAATAAATGGATTAATTCAACAGAATAGTAATATCCCGGGAACAGGAGTCCGTCCGCTTATTCCTAATTTCAATAGCAATAATTTTGGTGTTTATATTATTGAAAAATATATCAGAAACCAATGGGAACTGGAATTAGGCGGCAGGTATGATTTTAGAAACCTGGAGGTTTTTAGAATAAATCAGGAAAATGAACTCGAAACTCCGGTTTACAATTTTCACAATTTATCCGGTAATATTGGAGCAACCTACTTTTTCCGAGATGATTTTTTCGTCTCCAGTAATTTGGGAACCGCCTTCAGGCCTCCACATGTAAGTGAATTATTTAGCGAAGGGTTACACCACGGTGCAGCGTCCATTGAGGAAGGTAATCCTGATCTAATTACTGAAAAAGCCTTTAAATGGGTTAATAACTTAAGTTTCAGTAAGGGAAAAATTAAACTGGAAGCATCTGCCTATTATAATCTGGTAAATAATTACATTTTCCTGGAACCACAGGATGAATTTCGATTAACCATTAGAGGAGCTTTCCCCGTTTTTAAATACCAACAAACGGATGCCAGGATAATGGGTACAGACCTCGATTTTCAATTTGAATTTCTGGAGGATTTCCATTATTTATCAAAATTTAGTTTGGTGAGAGGTAGAGATCTGACACAAAATACAGATTTAATATACATGCCTGCTGACAGATGGACCAATGGGATTCATTTCCACAAAGAGTTTTCAAAAACCATTCAAGAGCTTCACGTATCCACAGAGTTGGCTTATGTTGCAACACAATACAGAGCTCCGGATACCGATTTCACTACGCCTCCAAAGGGTTATACACTTTTAAACTTAAACCTGGATATTGCCCTACCCGATTCAAAACTAAATACCACTTTTGGAATCAGTATTGAAAACTTACTGAATACAAGATACCGGGATTATCTTAACAGAATGAGGTATTTCGCAGATGACCTAGGTCGAAATATTACCCTGCGAGCCAAATTCAAATTCAACTAGGATACCCTTTTCTAATTTCTAATTTCTAATTTCTAATTTCTATATCATGATGAACATTTTTAAACTGAAACACATTTATTTTTTACTTGTTTTTTCTTTAGGGATTCTTGGCGCATGTGATGACAACGAAGAGCCTGAACCCGAGAATGAAGAAGAAGAAATCACTACTCTAAATCTTACTTTTACCCCACAAGGTGGCGGAACGGTTGTAAATGCAAGCTGGAAAGATTTAGACGGTGATGGAGGTAATGCTCCGGAAATCTCAGATATTACGCTGGAAAATAACAAAACCTATTTATTGGAAATTGAGCTATTAAACGAAAATGAAACACCAACCGAAGACATTACCGAAGAGGTGAAAGAAGAAGCTGCCGAACACCAGTTCTTTTATGGAGGGACCGCTGTTTTCACCAATTATATCAATGTAGCTTATGCAGATAAAGAATCTGATTATCCTCCAAACACAGGAGACAACCCCGTTGGTCTGAAAGGAACTATTAGTAGCATTAAGGCTGGAAATGGTACTTTTCAAATTGTTTTGAAACATGAGCCAGACAAAGATGCTACTGGAGTTTCCGATGGGGATATTACCCTTTCCGGTGGGGAAACTGATATTGACGTATCATTTAATATGACAATTCAATAATTCTGAACTTTCCGGTTTTATTTACATTAATGTTAATAATGTAACATCTAATTCACACAAGTCTGCTTTTAAATTCATTAATTCATAATCAAAAAGATTTGAATACCAGCTGTTTAGTATAAATATTTGGACATTATTTTAATATAATGTTAAAGAATTATTTCAGTTGACAGTAAAAAAGAGGGTTTTAATTCCTCCGATCTTCATAAAAAATTATAAACCATTTAGTTATTTCTTTATAAAGACATTGTTTTATTAGCCCTCTAATAAAATCAAAATAATTCCTATTAGTAGGAATAATGTGAATCGAAACATCCTGGGTGCTGCACAGGATGTTTTTTATTTCACTAAAGTTGTCGATTTTAAATAACAAGGAGAAATGGAATTGAAAGATAAACTGGGTATTTGCCGTATGAAGGATGTACCCTGAACAACTTCATTTCCATGTAATCAATATTTAAAGGTTTGATAAAGGATTTTTTTTGAGAGACGCTGGAATTATTCGAATCTTTGAAAATGCAATGAAACGGGATTAAATCAGATTTCAAAATGATTAGTGAATTGGAGGAGTATAAGTCGTCAAATCAAATAAAAAACAGTTCTATTGACAATGATGAGGAGGATAGGCTTTTGCTTTTAAAATTAAAGCAAAATAACCGGTCTGCCCTTAACAATCTATTTGATAAATATTATAATCAGCTTTGCAATTTTTGTCATTTTTTAATTGAACAAAAAGAAGAATCAGAAGAAATCGTCACTGATTTATTTCTTAAAATCTGGCAAAACAGGGCTACATTGCAAATTCATTCTAATTTGCGGGCTTATTTATTTTCCTCCATAAAATATAGAGCCTCAGCGTATTTTAAATCCAGGAAAAACAAAGAAAGGAAAAACCTTGAGGACTATCCTGATTTTCTCGTGTCTGAAAACCAGGCCGATTCAGAACTTTTGATCAATGAACTAAGTACTGAGCTTAATTTATTTCTTAACGCCATTCCGGAGCCCGGCCGGACTATTTTCAGACTCAGCAAAACAGAAGGAATGAAATACAAGGAAATTTCCCAAATTATGAATATTTCGGAAAAGACAGTGGAAAACCACCTTCTATTAGTCGTAAAAAAACTAAAGTCTATTATTTTCCCAAATTCCAATGCCTAAGTAAAGTTGAAAATACAAAGTCGGGTATTTTAGAAAGCTCTATTCATCTTTAATAATTTCAAGTATATTCATTTTTTATTCAAACAATCCACTTCTTTTTCACATTTACTTCACATATCATTAAAATTCCATTATTCGGAAACTTTAAAAAATACACTCTACTCCATTGAAAGCATAAAGTTTAAATACGGACGATGGAGGAAAAATTCGAAAGATTGGCATTACGATTCTTCAATAAGGAAGCCACAAAAGAGGAAATCGACAGTTTAAAAAAATTGATTAATGAAAATGAGTTTTTCAAAAGAGAATTTGAAACGCTCAAAATCACATGGGAAAAAGAAATATTTCCTCAACAGAAATTTGATTTGGCAAGAGGGCGAAAAATTCTAAATCAAAAAATAGATGAAAGCCCAACCACCAAAACGAGACAGTTGCATACTACAACACTCAACCGCAGACAGGTTTTTGCTTTTGCTGCATCGGTCAGTGTTGTACTGATATTTTTATCCGGGTTATTTCTTAATCGAAATTTTTTCCAGTTCAATAATTCCCCCATCGTCCAAATGGTAGAAAAATTTGTTCCGGCAGGGAAAAAACAAACCATCCGACTTAAGGACGGTACAATGGTAAAACTAAATGCCGAAACAAAACTCATGTTTCCGAAAAACTTCAAAAGCACTGAAAGAGTCGTTCATTTGGAGGGTGAAGCTTTTTTTGAAGTAGCCCGGGACACATCAAGACCATTCAAAATTATTAGTGGAGAGTTGGAAACTCAGGTATTAGGCACAAGTTTCAATATTTCGGCTTATCCTGAAAACAAGGAAATAAAAGTTTCGGTTGCCACCGGAAAAGTGGAAGTGAAAAACAAGAATAACAAGGTACACTTAATTCCGGGAGAGCAGGTGATTTTTTCTAAACAGGACGCCAGCCTCATCGAAAAACCATTTAATTATAAACAAGAATTTTCATGGAAAGACAGCACCTTATTTTTTGAAGATACCCCAATGTCTTTGGTAGCAAAAAGTATGGAACGGTGGTATGGCATAAGCATCAAGTTTGAAAACCAGGAAATTTTGGATTGCCAGTTAACAGGAGAATTTAAAAATGAATCACTCATCAATGTATTGGAGAGTATCAAATACACCAATGACATCACCTATAGAATAGTAAACGAAACCATTTTTCTGGATGGAAAAGGATGTGATTAAAACAAATTATTTATCAAGCATAAACTTAAAATTTAAATAAATCATGAAACCAAAATTACTTAATCAGATTACCCAAAAGGGCATGTTGTTATTGATTAGTTTAGTGTTTTCTGCCGCATTTCAATCAGTTCAGGCAGGAGAAAAAGTGAAAAGTATTGATGAAATCAGGATTTCCATTCAATTGGAAAATGAACCATTAAAAACTGCATTCAAAAAAATTGATAAGAAAACCGGTCTCAAGTTCATGTATAACAGCCGAATGGTGGCTTTAGACAAAAAAGTGAACATTTCTGAAAAGGATAAAAGTGTAAGAGAAATATTAACCCAGATTGCCAAAGAAACGGGATTGAGTTTCAAGCAGATCAATAGAAATATCTTAGTAAAAGCTAATATTGCCGGCCCAACCAAAAAGGAATTGAGAGCCATGGAAAGGGAGGCCTTTGGTGTTTTGAAGGGAAAGGTTTCTGATGAAAACGGGCTTGGATTACCAGGTGCAACGATTTTGGTCACTGATGTAAATGGAACAGGAGCCGTTTCGGACGAAAACGGAGAGTTTATTATTTTGAATGTCCCCACCGGCCCTCACCAATTGAAAATTACTTACATCGGGTATAGCGATTTGGAAAAAGAAATTGAGATATCAGGTGGTGTAACCAATGAAATTAAAATTTCTCTTGAACCAGGGGTAACTGTTGGTCAGGAAGTGTTGATATTAGGGGACAGGCTGAAAGGGCAGGCAAAAGCCATTAACCAGCAAAGAACCAATCCAAATATTACCAATATTGTGGCTGCAGATCAGATCGGTAGATTTCCAGATGCGAATATCGGAGATGCCATGAAAAGAATCTCTGGTATAACTATCCAAAATGATCAGGGTGAAGCCAGAGATATTATCATTAGAGGTTTAGCGCCACAACTTAACTCTGTCATGATCAATGGAGAAAGAATTCCTTCTGCCGAAGGAGACAATAGAAGAATCCAGTTGGATTTGATTCCTGCCGACATGGTCCAAACTATTGAAGTTAATAAGGCCTTAACCCCTGACATGGATGCTGATGCTATTGGAGGATCCGTAAACCTGGTCACTCGAAGTACTCCTGATGGACTTAGAGTTTCCGGTACCTTGGGAACAGGAATGAATTTTTTAAGCAATAAGCCTATCTGGACAGGTGCTTTGGTAATCGGTGATAGAATTGCCAATGACAAACTTGGCGTAATTTTGAGTACCTCTTACAACAACCACAACTTTGGTTCAGATAACATTGAAGCTGTTTGGATTGATACCGATGACGGACCTATTCTGGATGAATTTGATTTAAGAACCTATTATGTACAAAGGGTAAGAAGAAGTATTTCCCTTGGACTAGACTATGAATTTAATCCTAATAATAAAATCTATCTGAATGGGATGTATAATTGGAGAGATGATTGGGAAAACAGGTACAGATACAGAGTAGGACAAATTGAAGATGCCTACGAGAACGGAAATCTTGATCCCTCAGATGAAGACTATGATCCTGAAGCCTGGATTCCACTTGCACCTGGTTTATACCAAACAAAGGGTAGAATTGAAAGAGAAACAAAGGGTGGAATTGACAGTGACAGAGGAAAACAAAAAAGGCTTGAAGATCAAAGAGTTTACAATTTGACTTTAAAGGGTGATCACCTGATTGCGAGCAAACTAAAAATGGACTGGTCAGTTACTTATGCTAAAGCATCGGAAGACAGAGTAAATGAAAGGTACATTAGCTACAGAACAAGTGATTTGCCTGTTTTAATGGATATAAGAGATCCTAATAAGCCTCAGGTTACTTCTTTAAATGAAAATCAATTCCAGACTCTAGAATTAAATAGTATTTCCGATGAAACTCAGATGACTTATGAAAGGGATATTAATGGTAGACTGGATTTCAGACTTCCCATTGGTAAAAATGGTATTTTTAAATTCGGAGGAAGATACAGAGGTAAAGAGAAAAAAAGAGATAATATTTTTTCTGAATTTGAACCTTTGGATGTGGAATCATTTGGAGAATATATGGGAGATGTACCTACAGAAGATCAATCCAAATCAGATTTCCTTGCCGGAGAAAAATACCAGGCTGGTTATTTTGTAACCAAACAGTTTTTGTCTCAGCTGGACTTAAAAAATTCTGATATTTATGAGGAAAGTGATGAAATGGGTGAATACATTCCCGGCAATTACAAAGCCACTGAAAATATAATTGCTGCATACGCTATGGCAGATTACCAATTCTCGGAAAAATTCTTTGCACTTGCTGGTGTAAGAATGGAAAACACTCAAATTGATTATCAGGGATTTTCTTTTAATTTCGATACAGAAGAAATTGGCACTACGGAAGGTACCGATAGCTATACCAATGTTTTGCCTTATCTCCACCTGAAATATAATTTGAATGAAAATAAGGTTTTGAGATTTGCAGTAACCCAAACTTTAGCCAGACCTGACTATTTTAAATTAGTACCTTTTGAAGCATTTGATCCGGATGGACCAGAACTGGAAGCAGGAAATCCAAAGCTTAAACCTTCAGTTTCTACCAACCTTGATTTTATGGCAGAAAACTACTTCAAATCTATTGGATTAGTTTCTGCAGGAGGTTTTTACAAAAACATTCAGGATTTCATTTACACAAGAGTAGAAGAAAACTATACGCACCCAGTTTACGGGGATGACATCGAATTTGTGACTTACCAAAATGGAAACGCAGTGGATGTTTATGGTTTTGAATTAGCATTTCAAAGACAATTGGATTTTTTACCTGGATTTATGAAAGGCCTTGGTATATACCTTAACTATACCAACACTAATTCCACCGCAAGCGGTATTCAGGGAAGAGAGGAAGAAAAAATGGTTCTTCCCGGCACGGCAAAACACATGTTTAATGGTTCCTTATCCTACGAGACTAAAAAACTGGTTTTAAGACTTTCACTAAACCATGCATCAGATTATCTTGATGAACTTGGCGGAGATACTTTTGAGGATAGGTTCTACGATAAACAAACATTTCTTGATTTCAACGGATCTTATGCTTTTACTCCAAAATGGAGATTATTCGTAGATGTAAATAACATTACCAATCAACCACTTAGATATTATCAGGGAGTAAGCAGCAGAACTATGCAGGCTGAATACTACAACCTTAGAATGAATGTAGGTGTTAAATTCGATCTTTTTAATAAATAATCATTCAAGATTTTACATATGAGATACGAAACGTTCCGGGAGATTCCCGGAATGTTTTTTTTTAACTTTAAATAAATAATTTATGAGAAATCTAACTTTATATATCATCTTTTTCCAGTTTGTTTTGGCTTCCTGTAATTCGAATCAGCCAAATAGTGACGTATCGGTTATTGATACTTTAAGTCATCATCAGTCCTTATCTCCTGCCCTTATCACTGAACCTTCACTTTATGATACAGATGATCCTGCCATTTGGATCAACAAGCAGGATATTTCTAAAAGTTTAATCCTAGGAACAGATAAAGGGGATGATTTTGATAAAAATGCAGCTTTAATGGTCTATGATCTGGAAGGAAAAATCGTCAAAGATAAATCAGTTACCGGCCTAACGCGGGTGAATAATGTGGATATAGCCTATGGATTTCAGGTTAATGGAAATCCTACTGACATTGCTCTGGTAACAGAAAGAGGCCGTGATCTTTTAAGAATTTTCAGCATTCCGGAAATGGATTCAATTGATAATGGGGGGATACCGGTTTTCGAAGGAGAGGACATAAAAAGTCCCATGGGCATTGCCTCCTACCGATCTCCTGAATCTGGTAAATTCTATGCCATTGTTAGCAGAAAAGGAGGTGAAAGCGAAAGTTATTTATGGCAGTATGAGCTAAAAGAAAATGAAGGATCGGTTAGTGCAGAGTTGGTCAGAAAGTTCGGAAAATTTGAAGGGGGAAAGGAGATTGAATCCATTGCTGTAGATGAAGAATTAGGCTATATCTATTTTTCGGATGAGGGTAAAGGAGTTAGAAAATATTATGCAGAACCAGCCATGGGCAATGAAGAACTCGCACTTTTTGCCACTGAAGGTTTTACAGATGATCACGAAGGAATTTCCATTTATAAATTTCCCGATGGTACAGGCTATATTTTGGTTAGCGATCAGCAAGCCAACAAATTTCATATATTCCCAAGAGAAGGAACTACCGAGAATTCTCATCAGCACGATTTACTAAAGGCAGTACAAGTCTCTACAAGGGAAAGCGATGGTAGTGAAATTACTTATCAAACCTTCAATGGGAAGTTTCCTGGAGGTCTTTTTGTAGCCATGTCTGATGATAAAACCTTTCATTTTTACAACTGGGCAGATATTGCCGGAGATGATCTGAAAGTTTACAAGGAGGCTAATTGATTTTTCAGTTTTTACCAATTCAGGAATTTAGAGTCATAAGTTCCTGAATTGGTAATTCCATTTTCCATTAGTTCAAAATAATTTCTGTTTCCTGAAAAAGCTGATTTTCAGTCCCTCTCACCTCAAATACAGCTTCCAATGGAGCTGAGTCCCAATCAATTTTTATAATGCCAAAGTTCTTTTTTATAATTAAATCCCCTACCCTGTACTTATTTTCTTCGGTATCCAAATCATTTCCCCAAGTGTGGGTAAGCCCACTTGAGGTAAACTCATAAATCGGTTCTTGTTGCCCGGGAAGTTCAATTTTAGAAATTTCGGCAATATGTCTGTCCCCGCTTATTAAAATGATACCTTTCGCTTTTGAATTGGAAATAAGTTCTAAAAACCTGGTTCTGGCCTTCGGGAAGTTATCCCACTTTTCATAAACCTGTTCCTCCGGTAAAACCTGAATTCCGCTGGCAATTATGTTTACCCGGGCATCACTATTCTCCAATTCTTTTTCCAACCATTTCCATTGCTCCTCCCCCAGAATATCCCCTTTTTCATTAATTTCATATCTTTTCAAAGTATCTTCAGAGTCTTCCAGCTCGTCTCTAAAATATCGGGCATCCAATAAAATGATTTTCACTTTTTTATCTGCATTTCCAAAACTGAATGCATTGTAAGCACCTTCCCTGCCCCATACTGCATTTGACTTGGGCACATCCAGGAAATCCAATAAAATATCCCTGCTTTCTTCCTTCATTTTATAGTTTTTATCTCCATCATTTACACCATAATCGTGGTCATCCCAAATACCAATGGTGGGAATGTTTTTTATGAATTCGGCATAAACAGCATTACTTTTCTGTAGGTCATACTTGCCTTTCAACACCTCTATATCTTCCGAATCCCCATAAATTATATCCCCAAGCCAAACCCAAAGATCAGGGGTATTTTTCCTGATTTCCGGCCAAATAACCTGTTCATCATATTCATGGTTGCACGAACCAATGGCAATAGTAGAAAGCTGGATTTCAGGATTTTCTTTGTTTATTATTAATTTATTTTCAGGAGGTATTTCAGTTGAATGACCTTCCTTTGACTTCTCTTCACAACTCCAAAGAGATACCGACATGGAAAGGATTAATATGTAACTAGAATAGTAAAAGAAATTTTTAATTGACATTTTGCTTATCTTATTTAATTGTGGTGATATTTAAGTATGCAAATTAGAAATTTCAGCTTTTACAAACCACCCCTCCAAATGAATTAATCATCAACTTTAAACTCTCTGAAACCATTCGTAAAAAACCATCAGCATAAATCCATTTCTTTTATTAATTTTCAATAATTTTTTAATAAGCAAAGAGAAAAATGGCCAGGATTTTAATTGTAGAAGACGAACCCAATATGCGAATGGGATTAAGGGATAATCTTGAATTTGAAGGATACGAAGTTGAAATTGCCGAGGAAGGAAAATCAGGATTGGACAAGATTCTGAACAATTCTTACCACCTGGTTTTGCTCGATGTGATGATGCCAAATTTATCTGGATTCGATGTCTGTAAAACAGCCAGAAATAAAGGTATAAAAACCCCCATTATTTTATTAACTGCTAAGGGGGAGGAAATTGACAAAGTGCTGGGCCTGGAGCTTGGAGCCGATGATTATATCACCAAACCTTTTGGCCTCAGAGAACTTTTGGCCAGGGTGAAAGCGGTGTTAAGAAGGACAGAATCTTTGGAGGAAAACACTCCTCGAAAAGGTGAAACCAGAATTGGTAATTTAACCGCAGATTTTAGTAATTATGTTGGAACTGTAGGAGGAAAACCAGTGAAAATGTCGCACAAGGAGTTTGAGATTTTACATTATCTGTGGAATCATAAAAATGAAACGGTAAGCCGAAATCAGCTATTGGAAAACATCTGGGGCTATGATGAATTTCCCACCACCAGAACCATCGATAATTTTATCCTAAAACTAAGGCAAAAAATAGAATCAGACCTTAATGATCCTAAAATTATCCTTACTGTGCATGGGGTTGGTTATAAATTAATTGGGTAAGGGCATGTTTAAATTTTAACTGTTTCGCTGCAAACGCCCATTTATGAAACCTCACTTCAAAATAAAATTCTCAAATAACGCTGCTATTCAAAAATTTTCTTTTTTCGTGAGAACCCAAAACTGGACGTTTTCGCTTGAAAACCTAAATTTTAAACACACTCTAATAAAAAAACACTTCACTGAATGAACAGTGAAGTGTTTTTTTATTCATATACCAGGCTTAATTTCTGGTGAAGGTAAAAGTTCCATCTCCTTCCATTATTGTTTTCACACCAAATTGATCAGACTCTTGTTTTAGTGTCCATAAAAGCACCAGTTTGTTCTCGGATAATTCCTTAATTGTAGCCTCCTGAATTGCAGAAACATCATCAGTGATATACAGTTTATTTCCATCAATTTCCCAATCACCAGAATTAACGAAGCTTAAACCATTCTGCTCCGAAATCATCTCATTTCCACCCATGTCCATTTTCAATACCACATCGTAGGTTCCTGATACCGAAAATTCGTTCGGGTTTTCTGAAAAATTTATTTCATTATTTAAGTTCTTGCCCTCACCGGTAAAATTTATCTTAGTACTTTGACCATTAAAAACGGTAGTGGAAGTACCAGAATAATCCACTGATGACATTTTCCAGGCACCTACAATCATTCCCTGGTCTGGTGTAGCTGGTTCGTCCTCTGAACAAGAAAATAATACCGAGGCAATTAATGCGAAAATTAAAAATTTAATTGATTTCATTGATTTTTTTAAATTAGTAATAGTTTTAAATATTTTAGATAACGGAAACGTAAAAATACCACACATCATATTTATTTAAACTTTTATTTTAGCATACACATAAAAAAAATTATTTTTTAATAAAAAAAATTAATATTAACAAATTATAAACTCAACAACAATCCTGCAGATTGGTTTGATTATATTCAAAAGTTTTCCCATTTGAGAGCAATCAAAATCAAGGCACTTTACGCTTTGACAGCGAAATAGATATGCTAATTCCAAAACCTAATTTTAAAAATACAGGTATAATAAGATTAATGAGGATAATCTCATTACTTTACCTGATTTTTTAACTCAATATTACCTTCCACAATTGACAATGGCTATTTCTAAAACCCTAAAACTACTCGGCATTACTTTTTATCTGTTTAGCTTTTCCAATTCCATTTTTGCTCAGGAAAACCAGGATTATGCCACCATCTATATTTATAGGAAATACAATTATGTTGGTGCTGCACTTTCTCCTACAGTAACTGTAAACAATAAAGAATACTTTAAATTAAGATGTCCTGGAAAGGTGACTATGAAATTATATTCCCAGGGAAGGTATAATGTTGAAGTCTCCAATAAGAAAATTTCCCTTAATGTTAAACATGGACAAAAATATTTTGTAGGCATTGTGCCTGTTTTTGGAGGTTTTACTTTGAGAGAAGAAACCAATCAGGCAAAAGCAAAAAAACAATTTGAAAATATTGGAGAAAAAAGGCATCAGAAATTTGAAGAAGATGTCATGTTTCCTATGATTGAAACTACAAATCCACCCTTATTTAATAATAATGCAAATCCTGGAATCGCCAACAACAATCCATCTTCATCAAATCCTTCCTCTGGTCCTGTTCAGGTAAAAACTACTTTAAACAAACCTGTACTTATTTCGGACATTTCCATGGATATTCCAGTAACTGGAGTGAACAATAGGGATGCGATTGCGGTAGTTATAGGAAATTCAAATTATGAAAAAACGAAAAAAGTAGATTTTGCCCTTAATGATGCTTCAGCTGTAAAAAAATACTTAATCAATGTGCTGGGATATCAGGAAGGAAACATTTTTTATCTGGAAGATGCAAGCAAGGGAGACTTTGAGTTATACTTCGGCAACACAGGAAATCCAAAAGGAAAATTATTCAATGCAGTCAGAGCCAATCTAAGTGACATCTTCATTTTCTATTCCGGACATGGAGCACCAGGCCTTAACAATCAGGAAGGATATTTTGTACCTGTAGAATGTGATCCTCAATATGTAGAACTCAGCGGTTATGCCCTTAATACATTTTATAACAATATTGCACAAATTCCGGCAAGGAAAACTACAATTGTGATGGATGCCTGTTTTTCCGGAGCCTCTATTTATGAAAATATTTCTCCTATAATTATTAAATCGAAAGGGGCAATCGGAATTGATAATGCAGCTGTATTTTCTTCTTCAGCTGGGGACCAGGTTTCAAGTTGGTACCCGGAAAAAAAGCATGGCATGCTTACCTACTTCTTTTTAAAAGCAATCCACAATAAGAATGGAGACACCAATAAAGACAATAAATTGTCTTATTCGGAAATTTATCATTTTATAGCCGATCCAAATTATGGAGTCCCCTATTATGCCAGAAGACTCCATGGCCTGGAGCAGGTACCTGAATTATCCATGGAAAACCCTGACGAAATTTTTGTAGAATTCCCATAAACAACTTAAAAGGCTCAACTAAAAATCATGGGAACCAGGGTCTGGGACAACACAATTAGCAAAATCACGGAAATAATATTGAGGTAAATACCGGCTTTTACCATTTGGGATACTTTAATATGCCCGCTGGCAAAAACTATGGCATTTGGCGGAGTGGCCATTGGCAACATAAATGCACAACTAGATGCCATGGTTACCGGAATAGCCACTAACAATGGATCAATATCCAGACCTTTTGCCACACCTGCCACTACAGGTAGTAGAATGGTGACGAGTGCCACATTACTCATCAATTCGGTCATAAACAACATGATGGTTATCAAAATAGAAATCACCATCAAATTACCCATATGACCAGAATCTGCTACCGATTCTCCAATTAAATCAATTATCCCGGTCTTTTCCATACCTGCAGCAAGGGTAAGTCCACCGCCAAATAGAATTAAAATTCCCCAGGGAAGCTTGGTGGTATCTTTCCATTCCAACACAAATTCTCCAGTTTTATAATTAATCGGGAATAAAAATAAGGCCAGGGCACCGGTCATGGCAATTCCCGCATCTGTCAATTTTACAAAAGGGATGAATGGGTTGATATAACTTCTTGAAATCCACAAAACTGCTGTGCAAATAAATACTATTAATACCCTTTTTTCACCAGCCTTTAAAACCCCCAGTTTTTGTTTTTCAGCCCGGATTACCTCAGCTGAGCCTGAAAAATGCCCCAGTTTATTGGGATATAATATCTTAACCAGGAAAAAATAAGTAATGAATAAGAGTACTGTGGTAAAAGGAAATGCCATTAACATCCAGTTTAAAAAACTTATTTCAAACCCCATAGATTCGTAAATAAAACCTGCAAATACGGAGTTGGGAGGAGTTCCGATAAGGGTTGAAATTCCCCCAACATTTGCAGAATAGGCAATTCCCAGCATAATTGCCAATGAAAAGTACCTTAATCCTTTTGATTCGGGATCAGTCTGATCGCTTAAAAGAGAAATTACAGAAACTGCAATAGGCAGCATCATCACGGTAGTGGCTGTATTACTTATCCACATACTTAAAAAGGCAGTGGCTAACATAAATCCTAATATAATTCCATTGGCATTCGTCCCTGTAAAACTTACTATATTTAAGGCAATTCTTTTGTGTAATTGGTATTTCTCCATACCAAGGGCCACAACAAAACCTCCCATAAATAAAAACACAATTGGAGAGCTATATGGAGCGGTTGCTTCTTTAATATCCAAAACACCGGTAAAAGGTAACAAAACAATTGGTACCAGGGCAGTTACGGGTAATTCAACTGCCTCTGAAATCCACCATGAAATCATCAGGCTGGCAATGGCTATTACTTTTTGTGATTCCGGGTTTAAAGGAGGAATCACAGGGATTGAAAGAAATATAAAGAATAATATTGGTCCCAAAAAAAGCCCAATCTTTTTGGTTAGTGGAAAAGAGGTATTCATTAGTTCAGTTATAGATCAGTTTATTTTTTGAATCCTCTATTATAGCAAATTGTTGAGAAAAAGGGAAAGTGAGTTGAGTTTAAGAAGAATTTAATTATAGTATTACTCAAAATTCAGGATATGTAAAGAGAAATAGAATTTATGGTTTTTTTTTCGGAAATTGATCCGTAATATTGGAAATTACCCTAATGAAACTTCAAGGAGATAAACCTATTATTACAATGAACATAAAAACCTATTCCCGCCTGTTTACGCTCATTCAAGTAATCATATTTTCATCACTTTTTGCTCAGGAAGGAGAACATCCTAAGCCTAATCCACTAAAAATTGGAGCAGAAGCCCCTGATTTTAAATTACCCGGGGTAGATGGAAAGGAATATACTCTAAGCGACTTTTCCGAAAAAGAAGCTTTGGTAATTATTTTCAGTTGTAACCATTGCCCAACAGCACAAGCCTATGAAGACAGAATAATACAGCTTACTGAAGATTATAAAGGCAAAAGTGTACAAGTTGTGGTTATCTCTCCGAATGCGCCAAATGCCGTAGCCTTAGGAGAATTAGGCTATTCTGATTTGGGCGATTCATTCAAGGATATGCAGACAAGAGCTAAAGAAAAAAATTACAATTTCCCTTATCTGTACGATGGCGAAACCCAGGAAGCTTCATTAAAATACGGACCAATTGCCACTCCACATGCCTTTTTATTTAACAAGGAAAGAAAGCTCAGTTATGTAGGCAGGTTAGATGGTTCTGAAAAACCGGGCTCAGCAAATGCGGAAGATTTAAGATCGGCCATAAATGCAGTGTTAGCAAATAAAAAAGTGAGCAATCCAATCACCAAAACATTTGGATGTTCTGTAAAATGGGCATGGAAAAATGAATGGAAAAAGAAACTTGATGAGAATTGGGCTCAGCAGGAAGTTACCTTAAATGAAATTTCCCCAGAAGGAATTAAACAGTTAATTAAAAATGATACTGATAAATTAAGACTAATAAATGTTTGGGCTACCTGGTGTGGTCCCTGTGTAATGGAATTTCCCGAGTTTGTGGATATCCACCGAATGTATATGGAGCGGGATTTTGAATTTATTTCCATCAGTGCCGACAAGCCTGAAAAAAAAGAAAAAGTGCTGGCGAAATTGGAAAGAATGGAAGCCGCTACCCAAAATTACCTTTTTAGCCTGGAAGACAAATACCAACTCATAGAAGCCATAGATGAAAACTGGCAAGGAGCACTTCCCTACACTATATTAGTAGAGCCTGGGGGAAAGATTCTATACAGTCAGCAGGGCACCATTAATCCTTACGAAATCAAGAAAAAGATTGTGGAAAGCAAGTATATTGGAAGGTATTATTAAGTTACCTTATTCCGTAGTATTTATTTTCAAACTCATGTAGCAAATTAAATAAGAAACACTATATTTGCACCTCGAAAATTTAATATCAATTTTTCAAACATTTAAAATTAATTAAAAACATGAGTTTGAAACATTATGAGACAGTTTTCATAATTACTCCCGTTCTATCCGATCAAGAGGTAGAGGAAACTGTCGATAAGTTCAAAAAATGGCTTTCAGATCACGGTGCAGATGTTTACCATGATGAAAAATGGGGTCTAAAAAAACTTGCTTACCCAATCCTGAACAAAACAACAGGAGTTTATCATTTATTTGAGTTTAAGGCAGATCCAACAGTGATTGCTAATCTTGAAATTGAATACAAGAGGGATGAAAGAGTCATGAGATTCTTAACAGTTAGCCTTGATAAATATGGCGTTGAATTCAACGAGAGAAGGCGAGCTGGTGCATTTAAAAAGACAAAAAAATCTGAACCACAAAAAGAGGAGGCTAAAAAATGACATTAGTAAACGAATCAATCAACAGAGGAGAACAGCAAAAAAAATATTGCAGGTTCAAAAAACACAGGATTAAATATATCGATTATAAAGATCCTGATTTTCTTGCCAAATTTTTAAATGAGCAAGGTAAAATCCTTCCAAGAAGGTTGACAGGTACAAGCTTAAAATTTCAAAAGAAAATTGCTGTTGCAGTAAAAAGAGCTCGTCAATTAGCCTTGTTACCTTACGTAACTGACGGTTTTAAATAGTCTATAAATTTCTTAGGAAGAAAATTCGAAGTATGCAAATACTGAGGTTTTAACCCTTAAAAATATTACAATAATGGAAGTAATTTTAAAAGAATATATAAAAGGACTAGGCTATAAGGACGACATAGTAAATGTTAAGCCTGGTTATGGGAGAAACTATCTTATCCCACAAGGATTTGCTATCCTTGCGACTGAATCGAATAAAAAGGTATTGAAAGAAAACCTTAAACAAGCTGCTCACAAGGCCGAAAAAATCAAAACTGTTGCTGAGGAATTGGCGTCAAAAATTGGTGATTTGGTAATTGAAATTGGAGCAAAAGCAGGAGAATCAGGAAAGATATTTGGTGCAGTAACAACCACTCAGGTTGCTGAAAAATTAAATGAAAAAGGTTTTGAAGTAGATAGAAAGAAAATTTCTTTCTTAAGTGAGATCAAAAACCTTGGTGAATATAAAGCACTATTAGATTTACACAAAGAAGTAAAACACGAATTAACAATCAAGGTTGTTAATGCCTAAGTTTTAACTTTGGGATCTACAAAAAAAGTCAGTCTGAATTTTCGGTCTGACTTTTTTTATGTCAAATAGTTTTTCAATAAAAGAAAAAGGCAGTGGTTTCAATAATGAAACCACTGCCTTTTTTAATTGCAGAATATGGGTGGGATTATACGTCTACATTAGCGTATTTGGCATTTTGCTCAATAAACTCCCTTCTTGGTCCTACTTCATCTCCCATCAACATAGAGAATAAATGATCTGCCTCCGCAGCCGATTCTATATCTACTCTTTTCAAACTTCTATGCTCAGGATTCATGGTAGTTTGCCACAGTTGTTCCGGGTTCATCTCACCAAGACCTTTATACCTCTGAATATGTACAGAACTTTCTTTACCTTCACCAGCCATTTCCAGAATTAGTCTATCCCGCTCATTATCATCCCAGCAATATCTCTCGGTTTTACCTTTTTTCAATAAATAAAGCGGAGGCTGAGCGATATACACATATCCATTTTCAATCAATTGCTTCATATACCTGAAGAAGAAGGTTAGGATAAGCGTCCTGATATGACTACCATCAATGTCAGCATCCGTCATGATGATAATTTTATGGTACCTCAATTTCTCAAGGTTTAATGCTTTTTCATCCTCTTCGGTTCCAAAAGTTACCCCCAGAGCAGTGATGATATTTTTAATTTCTTCATTATCATAAATCCTGTGTTCCTGGGCTTTTTCCACATTAAGAATTTTACCCCTTAAAGGAAGAATCGCCTGGAAATTTCGATCTCTACCCTGCTTGGCTGATCCACCAGCAGAATCCCCTTCCACCAGATAAACCTCACATAAAGCGGGATCTTTTTCAGAACAGTCAGACAGTTTACCCGGCAATCCTCCCCCACTCAAAACATTCTTCCGCTGTACCATCTCTCTGGCTTTTCTTGCCGCATGTCTAGCTTGAGCAGCCAAAATTACCTTCTGCACAATTAGCTTGGCCATTTGAGGATTCTCTTCCAAATAGGTAGAAAGTGTATCCCCTACTGCAATATCCACAGCTCCCATAGCTTCTGAATTGCCAAGCTTGGTTTTGGTTTGTCCTTCAAACTGAGGTTCAGGTACCTTTACGGAGATAATAGCAGTTAACCCTTCTCTAAAGTCATCACCTGTAATATCAAATTTCACCTTATCCAACATGCCAGACTTGTCGGCATATGATTTCAAAGTTCGGGTTAAGGCCCTTCGGAAACCTGCTACGTGCGTACCTCCTTCATGAGTATTAATATTATTCACATAGGAATGTACATTTTCAGAGTAGGAAGTGTTATACAACATTGCTACCTGAACCTGAATGTTGGATTTTTCACCTTCCATATAAATAGGCTCCGGCAAAATCCTGGTTCTGGTTTCATCCAGATAAAGCGCAAATTCCCTTAATCCTCCTTCAGAAAAGAACTCTTCGGAAAGTTCATTCCCATTTTCGTCCTGGTTCCTTAGGTCAACCAGTTTAATTTTGATTCCAGCATTCAGATAGGCAAGTTCCCTTAACCTGCTTTTTACAGTTTCATAAGTATAAACTGAAACAGAGAAAATGGAATCATCAGGCCAGAACCTTACGGTAGTTCCATGCAATTCAGACTCACCAGTCACTTTTACATCATATTGAGGAACACCTTTCTTATATTCCTGCTGAAAGATTTTACCTTCACGGTGGACATTTACTTTCATGTCCTTCGACAGTGCATTCACACATGAAACACCCACACCGTGCAATCCTCCAGAAACTTTATAAGTATCTTTATCAAACTTTCCACCGGCATGAAGAACTGTCATTACAACTTCCAAAGCCGACTTTTTTTCTTTGGGGTGCATTCCGGTAGGAATTCCCCTACCATTATCACTCACCTCAATTGAATTATCAGTATGAATGGTTACTTTAATTTCATCACAGTAACCTGCCATAGCCTCATCAATAGAGTTATCTACAACTTCCCAAATCAGGTGATGGAGACCTTTTATTCCTATATCTCCAATGTACATTGCTGGCCTTTTTCGTACTGCTTCCAGGCCCTCAAGAACCTGGATATTACCGGCCGAATAATTCTCGTTATTTTCTTCCATTTATTCTTAAGTTATTCCCGCAATAATACAATTTTTTAAGCTAAATACCAAGGAACTAATTAAAGTAAAAACCAAGGGTTCCATTAGTTTCACATGAGGTCAATTAAAAGAAGAAGATATATTTATTACTAACCTGTAATTCAAGAACTTACACCAAACACTTCAATTGAATATTTAATTTGATTACGTGTAATTCAAAGCTGATTTCATAGTAATCCGTCCTGTCTTCAAATCCATTATAAAAATTACAAAAAAATACAAATTTAAAAAGCATAAAAATTGCAAAAAAATCACCCTTTTCAGGTATTAAAAAAAGGTATTCGGAGAATTCCAATTTCATAAAACTGTTGGTGCATTTGCCAAGAGAATTTCCACCAATTTTGGTTTCGAAAATATCCCAATTAATTTTGGGGAAATTTAAAATAAAAAAAGGCGAAATGATTGTTTTTCCGAATGCTAAGATTAACCTGGGATTAAACATAACTGAAAAAAGACAAGATGGATATCATAACATTCTTTCTTGTTTCTACCCTGTAGGCTGGTCGGATATACTGGAAATTATTCCAGCCGCTAGTTTTTCATTTCAATCCACCGGGATAGATATTCCCGGAGATCCAGAAACGAATTTGGTGGTGAAAGCCTTCAGGTTATTGAAAAAGGATTTTAATTTGCCTGAGGTAGCCATCCATTTGCATAAAGTCATTCCTATTGGAGCAGGATTAGGAGGAGGTTCATCTGATTGTGCTTTTGCCTTCAAAGCCCTGAATGATTTGTTTGAACTTAAAATGAGTTCGGAAAAAATGCAGCAATATGCGCAAACATTGGGAAGTGATTGCCCTTTTTTTATTGAAAACAAACCACTTTTTGTATCAGGAACAGGGAATCAATTTCAGGCCACCAACTTAAGTTTGAAAGGAAAATATATTATCCTGGTTTACCCAGAACTACATATTTCCACCAAAGAAGCCTATGCAGGCATTACCCCCAAACCGCTTACAGATGATCCATTTGTATTATTAGAAGGTCCTGTAAACCAATGGAAAGGAAAACTGTCTAATGATTTTGAAATCAGCTTATTTCCAAATTACCCTTTTTTGGAAGCGTTAAAACAGAAATTTTATGATCAGGGTGCTTTATATGCAAGCATGACAGGTTCCGGATCAACTGTTTTTGGCATTTTTGAAAATAAGACAACACTAAATTTCCCATCCCAATACACTGTTTGGGAAGGGTTTCTGGAATAAAAATTTGACTAAAATGAATACAGTTCCTTTTAATCTTTTGTCTTCATATTCAATTGTAAATTATGAGCAAAAGTGAATAGATCCTCCTCTTTCAGCCAGGCTTTTTTCTTATTCGAAATTACGATTACGAATTGATCGGTGGTAAATTGTAATTCATTTGGAGCATCCACATACTTTCGGTTTTCCTTATCTCTTCGCCTTATTTTTGTCATCCACCCTAAGCTGTTTCGGATGTCAATACTATCCTTTTTATTATATCTTGTTGGTTGATAAGCCTTTGTAAAGATATCATCTACAGCGGCCTTGTTGTATAGATAAGTAAGATCAAATTGAAAAACACCTTTTTCCAAATCGTAAATCAAATGTCTTGACTTATAGTTTCCTTCCAATTTTGCTCCAATTCCCCTTGAAGACTCCCCTATTCTATATAGATTAAAATAAAGCATTAATTGGGAAGAATCCGGTTTGGAGGGAAAAGTGAGAAAGGTGTTATGAAATGGCTGATAGGAAAGTAAACCATTTTTTTGCGAAATATTTCTGGCAAAATCCAGAATGTTTTGTTCCGAACATTTCAAGGAATGGATGAAATACAAAAATTTCTGGTCATTATCCGATAAAACCAGATACCTGGCCAATTTCCCTCTTTTGGGTTCTATATTCACCAAATATCCCTTTAACTGCACTTCTTCATTGATTCCAATATTCTTGGGTATCATTTCCTCAAATTCATATTCCCTGGTATCCATGATGGATTCAGCAAAATATTTTGTCAATTCTTCACCGAATGGATTTTCCTCTTTCAATTTTACCACATGGGTGGTAAAGGCAGTACCCGTTAAATTATCCTTGTAATCTACCTCTACAAATCCATGAGCATGTTGAATCACTCGTGTGGGAACAACTCCCCTTGGCATATCAAATACAATTGATTTTAGAGAAGCGTATTGCATAATTTCCAGAGAATCCTGAGGATTTACCAGTTTTAAATCGGAAATAAAGTATTCATCCGAAAAAGGGGCCTTTTGCAAAACCTCATACAAATGGTTGGAAAAAGGAGGTTTTTCAGCATTTAGATACGACAATTTAAAATCATCTTCATCGAATTCCTCCATCTCCTCCGACAATTTATTAAAATTCACAATATCAAGGTATTGCAAACTAAAATCGTCTTCGTATTCAATCCTTTTGGCCATGGCCCCTTCCAGACTTTTGTAAGCATCCAGTAAATTCAAAAACCAATAACCATTGGTCTCAGTCCGCTGCAAAATGGTATAAGGAGCCATTCCCATATTAAATAGCCTTTCCACATTAGCAGCTGCTTCCTGATAACTTCTATACTTTCCGGTGATGAGTGCATAAGGTTTTTCGGCATTAAAAACGTCTGGTTTTGGTCTGCAGCCTACTATGGATAGGAAAATGAGAAAGATTAAGAGTTTTGGAAAATAAATTTTTAGAGACAAAACGGGAAAATTTTGCATGTTTGGGGTAAAGTTTTTTAGTAGTTCAGTAAAATTTTCATCAAGTTAGTAATCTAATACAGCATCCTTACCTAGTTGTTTATTATTATGGTCCCGGATCCTGCTTTTATATTTCCTTCAAAATGGGATTTTTTTTGTAAAAATTAAAATTTGGATAGTATATAATCTTAATTTAGAATTCATAAAACCCTATTAGGCTACAAAAATAAGCATTTTCGACAAACACTTCCTGTTAATGGGAAACTTCACAAATGGAAAATAAAACAGATATTATAATTGTAGGGGCTGGAATTTCCGGGCTCTATTGTGCTTACATGCTTAAAAGTCAGGGATTTAAAGTTCAAATTCTTGAAGCATCTTCTCAAATTGGGGGGAGGATAAAATCACTCACTAATTTCTGTGATTTGCCTATTGAACTTGGGGCGGAATTTATTCACGGGAAAAATTCTACACTATTTAATTTCCTGGAATACCTGAATCTAAAACCTCAAAGAATCAGAGGAGAAAACCTCATATATTTTAAGGAATCACTACATGAGGAAGAAGAGGCCAGTGAAAAATTCCCTGAGCTTAATAAAGCATTTACATTTTTTGATACGCAATGGGAATATGAGGGAGAGGAAATAAGCGTGCAGGATTATTTGGAAAATCAGGCTTTTTATAAAAACACGAAGAACATTTTAGATGCATTTGGATTGGAATATGGTACCTCTAATAATCATCTGGGCATGAGATCGCTTGCCAAAAATGAAGCTTTATGGACAGCAGGAAAAAATGATTACAAGATAGAAGGACCTCTTCAGGATATATTGAAGGAATTTAAAGAAGTGATTGAGGAAGATTTAAAACTGAATTCCATTGTAACTGATATTATTTATGAAAATGACCAGGTTCAGGTAAAAGATGCCAGGCTTAATTATTACGAAGCCCAAAAAGTGGTAGTCACAGTTCCATTGAGTATTTTAAAAAACAATTTAATCCAGTTTCAACCGAAATTGCCCTTATTAAAAATTGAAGCTATCCAGAAGATAGGTTTTGGCTCAGGAATGAAAGTATTTCTCTTATTTAGGGATCATTTTTGGGAGGAAGATATTTTTGAGATTTATGGAGGAAAGGATTGTCAGTTATATTATAACCCCTGGCCAGGAAGAAAATCAGCTCCGGCAGTGCTTGTAGGATATATAATGGCTGAAAGAGCTGAATATCTTGCCAAATTGGGAAACCAGTCAGTGGAAATACTCGTTAAAGAACTTGATCAATTTTTTGGGGATAAAATTGCCTCAAAAAATTTTGATAAATTTTATATAATGGATTGGACTAAAGAACAATTTATTCACGGGACTTACTCATTTGATAGCCCCTTTAGTGAAGGAAAGAGAATGGTACTGGCTCAAAATTTGAATAACACCCTCTTTTTTGCTGGTGAAGCTACAAATTATTATGGTCATAGCGCTACATTACATGGAGCAATGGAAAGTGCGGAGAGAGTGGTAGAAGAAATTACCGGTGGCATTGCCTAATTATTCTAATTTATGCAATACCAATTCAAAAGATTGATTACTGTAAAATTTAATTTGCTTATTTTTGCACCAAAATCTGATAAAACTTTTAGTCAAATATGATGAATTTTTAATTTTTCACTTTTTAACAGATATAGGAATTTCCTTTTATCTCTATAAAACTAAAATCATTAAATTTCGATTAAGCTATTGTTTTAATAATCTTCCCAAACAATTTAATCCTATAATTACATCATAAAAACCAATTAAGTAGAGCATTAATGCCGGGAAATGGATGGGAATACAAATTCCTTTTCTAAGTCAATTGTCTTAGATCGATTTCAAAAAGGCTGAAGCAATACAATTATTAATAATTATATCAATAAAGAGTTTTAATTTAAAATCCTTAAAATTAAATTGGTTATTGTCTGAGATTTAACCTAAATAAACCGAAAACAACTCTCAGACGCGTACCTAAATAAATTAAATTATGAAAATTTTAAGCACGTTCATTATTTTATTACTTACAACACTTATAAGTTTTGGACAAGATTTATATGTGGTTCATGTAAAAGGTGACATTGCGGTAAAAAATACAAATAATCCTGTGAAGGTTGGTGACATGCTTTCCAGTTCCGATGAATTGAAATTCCTGGATCCTGCAGCAAGAGCAGTTGTTCTTGATGAAACTGGAAAAAGAATGGTAGTTGGAGGTGAGAAAGTGGAAAAAACCGCAGATGGAGAATTTATTAGTTTCGTAAAAGATGTGATTCTTCCGCTTGAAGGAAATATTCAGTTAAGTACCCGTGGTGGTGACCCCATGAATATTCTTGATTTTAAGAACTTCTTTGGCAGTGACAAATATGTGATCATTGGAGACGAATTAGTGATTGGCCCAAATAAAGAAAAATTTGTATTGGAAAATGGCTGGACATTTATTTTCAGATACGAAACTGAAGACAGGCCTGTAAATAAAATTGTGGCTCAAAAGGATGATTATCTGGTGTTAGATAAAAACAGGTTGTACAAAACTAAAGGAAGAATTGTAGAACCAGAAAAAACCTATCCGGTTGACCTGATTTATTTTAATACGCAAACAAATGAAAACCAGAACCTTGTAACCTTCCAACCACTGTTTATTCCCGAGGAAACCTTATTGATTGAACTAAAATCGGTGGCGAACTTCCTTCAAAACAACAATGTAATGCAGGGGAAAGCTCTTCAGGAAGAATTATACAATTTTGTACTGGATGTACACGGACCAACCAATAAGGAAATATTTCTGAATTGGATAGACTCTAAAGAGTTGATTACCAAGAGGTAATTTTCTAATGGTAAAAAAAAAACTTCCGAATGATCTTAATTAAAATCTTCGGAAGTTTTTTTTTGTCCTAAAATTCAAATTGCTTAATTCATTTGCAATTCATATTATTGAAATGTAAAGATCAGGAATTAATAAAATCCTTCGGAAACAGGAAATTAATTCAACCTCCTTCAGTTAAATAACTGATCAACTAATTTTTTAATATTTCTAATTTAATCTTGGCTCCTAATTTTTTTTCCAACAAAAAAAAGTTGCTGAATGTAGGACTTTCCTTAGTCCATGCAATTTTCCTCTTAATAGTTACTTTAATTTATCTGGCTATTTCCTTTACGCTGGATGATGAGATTGTGCTCATTCAGGCCACTTCCTCCATTAAAAACAAGCTTTTCCAACAAAAAAGACGTCCTGATACGGAAAGGTTTCTGCTGGTAAATGTTGCCTGGGATAAAAAACTCATTCCTAAAAAAGATACAATTGGAAATATTATCGGTAATCAGCCAATTACGAATAGAGAATCGTTAGCAAAGGTTTTAAATAAAATCAACCAGTTTCCTGATAATCACGAATTTATACTGGTGGATATCAATTTTATTGATCCTTCTCCGGATGATTCTCTGCTGGAATTAGAGTTTAATAAAATAAAAAGATGCCTTGTCTCCTATCATAAAAATGCAAAGGGAGAACCTGTTATTCCAATTGTCAAAGCACCAATTTCCCTTTCCGATATGCAGGTGGATGATGAAGAAAGGGATTTAATTTTGAAATATCATCTTATTCAGGGAGATTCTCTAAAAACCACTCCTTTGAGAATGAATGAAATCATTAACGGGAAAATGCATGAAAAAGGCCTGATTTACGACAAAATTGGAGGGAAAAGGAGCTTCAATTCTTTTATTCTGGATTATCCAATGGATAAAAATGACATATTCAACAGGGACCTTTATCGCTTTGTGAATATCCAGGAACTCGTAAATATCCCCCCTCCTTTTCTGGCCAAAATGGTAAAGGACAAAATTGTAATATTTGGAGATTTTGAAGACCGGGATATTCACAATACCATCTATGGAAAAATGCCCGGGCCTCTCATTTTGATCAATGCTTTTCTGGCTCTTGAAAGAGGTGACAATGAAGTTTCTCCCTACTTCCTTTTATTGCTACTTATCGCCTATACACTGATATCCTACAAGGCGATTACGGTAAGAGATCCGATTACCAAATGGGTGGAAAGGAAATTTAAGGACTACAATTTTGTAGTAGAATTCACGGTAGATGTTACTTTTTACCTGATATATTTCGGAATAGTTTCCATTATTTCCTACTGGTTTTTCCAAATCCATCTGACTATTTTATTTCTGTCTTTTTACATGCATTTTCTGGAAGTTGGGATAAAAACCATTGCCGAAAAGAAGGAAGAGAAGAAGTTAAAAGCGGAAAGTTCTAAAGAGGCTTAAAATTCCAGGGATTGGACAGATTTAAATTTCCTTGTCCTTTTATCTAATTTTGAATAGGATTTTACACTATTCAAAAAATGACTAATGCAAAAATTACCAATTAAGTCAACAAAGATAATTTCCCAAAGGGAGAACCAAAGAATTGCAAAGGAAGACCTTGTAGTTACTGAAGAACCTTTGGAAATCATTATTGGATACGGGCCTGAGAATGAAAGAACCCAAACTTCACTGGCCATTACCATGCGTACTCCTGGTCATGATTTTGATTTAGTGGTCGGTTTTTTATTTAGCGAAGGAATTATTACTCAGGTTACAGATATTTCCAGCATCAGGCATTGTGAAAATGTAAAAAGTCCTGAAGAATACGGCAATGTGGTTAAAATTGAAATCAAGCCTGAAGTTAATTTTTCCAAAAATCACCTGAGTAGAAATTTTTTCATCAATTCCAGTTGTGGAGTTTGTGGTAAAACCAGTATTGAGTCCATAAATATGGAGCAATCCTATTTCAAAAATAACGACTCACAATTCCAGATTAGCTCCGAAATCATTCTGAAACTTTCTGAAAATTTATTTGCCCAACAAACCATTTTTTCCAACACAGGTGGATTACATGCTGCCGGACTGTTTGACACCACAGGAAGCTTATTGATGGTGAAAGAAGACATCGGGAGACACAATGCCCTGGATAAATTGGTTGGCTGGCAATTGATGCAAAAAAACTACCCAACCGAAAAAATACTGTTTCTAAGTGGAAGAGTGGGATTCGAACTCGTTCAAAAGGCGATTGTCAGTCAATTTCCAATTATTGCTGCGGTGGGTGCACCTTCCAGCCTGGCAGTGGATTTGGCGCATGAATTTAACATTACTTTAGTTGGGTTTGTAAAAAATAACGGATTCAATATTTACGCTGGAAAAGAACGAATTACAGAAAATTGAACTAATTTCACCTAGAAAAAACATCACCGATTTCAAATATCTATCGGATAATTATTTTTGTTTTACTCCAATATTAAATGGGAAAATAGGATGCTGTTTTTAGACTATATTTGTATTATAAGTAGTAATTCAACATTAACCGCGTGTTATTTTGCCATAAAAGAGTGATAGGGAGATTACTTTTTCTCGGGAATAATAGTGCCCGGTATGGAATACCCGGAGTGGAGCACTGGTGCTTAAATAATTGAAAAATACCATGAAATTAAGGATAAAAGGAAATTCAATCAGACTGAGATTAATGCAGGGAGAAGTAAATGATTTAAACGAAAAAGGTCTGGTAAAGGAAATTACTGAATTTGGATTATCCGAAGATCAGCGATTTATTTATTCCATTTTTAAAGATGAAAATAGTAAAGAGATATCTGCCAGTCTTAATACGAACCAAATACAAATAAAACTGCCTTCCAGGATGGTTAGTAATTGGGCAGAATCAGACCAGGTGGGTATCCAACATCAAATTTCAATAACTGATAATATTTCATTGGATCTATTAATTGAAAAAGATTTTAAATGCCTTACTGTAAGGGAAAATGAGGATGAATCTGATGCTTTTCCCAATCCTTTAGAAGAACACCCTAAAGAAGGAAATTGCTAAAAACCGTAATATTTTACCTGCCATCATTTACTTCCATTTAAAAAGAAAGTAGATTTGCGCCTTCATAATTTTGATTGGAAATACTACCTTCCCCATCTTTAAAAATATTTGGGTGGAGATAATTAAAATAGTAAATGGCAAGAAAGGAAAAAAAGAGATTTTACGAACAGGTAGAAATACTGGATGTGGCTGCAGAAGGGAAGTGTGTGGCTCGTGTAGAAGGAGATCTGGTAGTTTTTGTGGATATGGTGGTTCCTGGGGATGTAGTGGATATTCGGATCACCAAGAAGAAGAAAAAATTTCTTGAAGGAAGAGCAGAAAAGTTCCACAAATTTGGGGCTACCAGAATTGAACCTGCTTGTGGGCATTTCGGACTTTGCGGTGGGTGTAAATGGCAAAACCTGGAATATGAAAAGCAGCTTTTTTATAAACAAAAACAAGTTGTAGATAATTTTAAAAGAATAGGAAAACTGGAAATTCCCGAAATCATACCCATTCTTCCTGCTCCGGAAACGGAATTCTACCGCAATAAGCTCGAATTCACCTTTTCATCCTACCGTTGGCTGGAACAGGAAGAAATTGAAGCAGAAGGCGAAAATATCGACCGAAGAGGGCTAGGATTTCATTTACCTGGAAGATGGGATCGTGTGTTGGATATTGATAAATGCTATCTCCAGCCTGATCCTTCTAATGCCATACGGGATGCCATAAAAGCATATGCAAAGGAAAAAGGGCTTTCTTTTCACGATGCCAAAACCAGAAAAGGATACCTGAGGGTAATTACCATTCGAACAGCCAATACTGGTGATGTCATGTTAATTGTACAGGTATTTGAAGACAAACCTGAGGAGATTAATGGTTTAATGGAGTTTCTTAAAAACAAATTCCCTGAAATTACCTCACTGAATTATGTGGTCAATCCTAAAAATAATGATACCATTTACGATCAGGAAATCATTACCTACCATGGTGTACCCTACATTGTAGAGGAAATGGAAGGCCTGAAATTCAGGGTTGGGCCAAAATCGTTTTTTCAAACCAATTCCGAACAGGCGTATAACCTTTATAAGGTAACCAGAGATTTTGCTGAATTAAAAGGGGAGGAAGTTTTATATGATTTATATACCGGAACCGGAACAATCGGACTATTTATGTCCAAATCTGTGAAATCGGTAATTGGGTTGGAATATGTGGAAAGTGCAATTGAAGATGCCAAAAAGAATGCAAAACTCAATAATATTGATAATTGCAGCTTTTATGCGGGTGACATGAAGGATTTATTAAATGATGAATTTGTGGCCCAACATCCCAAACCAGATGTAATTATTACAGATCCTCCAAGAGCAGGTATGCATCCGGATGTTACAGAAATGCTGCTCAAACTGGAAGCTCCAAAAATTGTATATGTAAGCTGCAATCCCGCCACCCAGGCCAGAGATTTGGCGATTTTAAATGCCAAATATGAATTGATCAAAATTCAGCCAGTTGATATGTTTCCCCATACCATGCATGTGGAAAATGTAGCGCTATTAAAATTGAGAGAAATACATTAAACTTATTTTATTCTCATCGAAATACCGGACATCATGAAGTAAACTTCATTAGCCAGTTCGGCTACATGCTGATTTATCCAACCCTGAAGATCTGTGAATTTCCTTCCAAGGCTGGTTTCAGCATGTAACCCCATGCCTATTTCATTGGAAATAATAATCAGATTTAAATCCTGACTAATAAGGGAATTTATTTCAGCTTTAGTCTGCTGAAGTGTAAGCTCCACATCTCCATCATTATCAGTGAAAAAGTTGGTCAGCCAAAGGGTAAGGCAATCCAGTAAAACCACTTTCCCTTTAAAATCATATTGGCTAATTTTTTTCTCCTCTTCAATGGTGTGCCAGGAATCATCCCTATCTTCCTGGTGCCTTTTAATTCTGGCATGATGATCTTCATCCCAAATCCTTGAAGTAGCCAGATATATGGGTTTATTACCCATTCTTTTGGCTAATTCCTGACCAAACCTACTTTTCCCGGATCTTTGACCTCCGGTAATGAAATAAATCATATTTAATTCTTTCTTAACTTTTAACAAATGACAAAAATAGAAGGAATTGTGAAGACAGCCCTGTCTAAATTTTTATTTCTTTTATGAAATAGCCTTTTTGCCTTCAGCTTGATATAATCCTAATAATTTGACTATCAAACCATTATAAATAAATTAAAAAAAAGTAAGAAAAACATTGGATTAATTTATTCAAAAACATAGTTTTGCATCGCTTTTAAGGAAAGCAAATGGATAAAAAACCAATCGTTAATAAATGATTAATATCCATAAAGTTCTTTAACTTTGTATTGATTCGGAGCAGTAGTTCAGCTGGTTAGAATACCTGCCTGTCACGCAGGGGGTCGCGGGTTCGAGTCCCGTCTGTTCCGCAAGTTTTTTTCAACCTATTTTAATGTAAGTAGGAATGTTTGAGGTCTTATTTAATTTTGACCTTTTTTGGAGCAGTAGTTCAGCTGGTTAGAATACCTGCCTGTCACGCAGGGGGTCGCGGGTTCGAGTCCCGTCTGTTCCGCAAGTTTTTTTCAAGCCTTACCAATTTTGGTAGGGCTTTTTTATTGGCCTGTTTCCCTCAATTCATTTCAAATAAAACCCACTTTAATCTCTATCCCAGGTAATCTTTTTTAACTTTGAGGTGTCGGCAAAAATCATTTTACCAAAGGCATTAATTAATAAATGAATCTAATTATTTAATTCGAAAGAATTATAATCACTTTTGACCAACTAAGTATCAATCCATTTTTTCAAAATGAAGAAGAAAAAAGTCAGCCCCAATATCCTTCAAATGTTAGACGAATTCCGCTCCATTGCCATAACTGGATTAAACCACACTACAGGAGTTTATGATAAGGAAAGATATAAAAGAATGCTGGAATTACTTTCCGATGAATATGCATTCATTTCTGGTGAAAACAGTCTTGAAATAAGTGAAAAATTTGAAAAAGAATTAGGCTATAGCACTCCAAAAGTTGGGGTGAATTGTGCCATTATTAATAAAAAAGGGAAAATGCTTCTGGAATTTAGAGAAGATGACCGAAAATGGGGCCTTTTAGGCGGCTATGCAGAAACTGGTGAATCTCCTGAAACCTCTATAAAAAGAGAGGTACTGGAAGAATCAGGACTAAAAGTCACTAGTCTGGAAATGGTAGATATTGTCACCAGGTACCCGGGAGAATACGGACTGCCTCACACGCTTTACCTCATTCTTTTTTTATGTGAAGTAGAAGACAATGCTAAAATTAAACTCTCTCCGGAAAGTCTGGAAATTTCCTACCAGGATATCCATAGCATATCCGACTGGCACTATAACCACCAGGAAATGGCTGAGTTACTTTTAAAGCATTGGATGAAGAAAAATAAATCAAAGGCAAAAGGGAAATAAATTATGGCTGAATACATTTTGGTTTTTGACAAGGATGGGGTAATTGTTGATTCGGAAGAGTTAAAAATCCAGTCTATAGAAAAAATTTTTGCCGATGTAAACCCAGCTGAATTTGAATTAATTAAAATTTACAATAGAGCGAACCGAGGACTTTTTAGAAAATCAAAAATACAATATATTCTTTCCCATATTTTAAAGGAAAATCACATAGCAGAAAAAGTAGATAAAATGCTTATTCAGTGCCGAGATATGGTCTATGAAGTAATGGGAACTGCTCAAATGATTCCTGGTGTGGAGGCCTTTATTAAAAATGCGCCTCAAAAGAAGTATGTATCCTCTGCGGCTCCCCAGGAAGAGGTGATTGATAATTTGAAACAGTTTGGTATTTACGATCAGTTTGAAGGGATATATGGACATCCTAATAGTGATAAAGCTGCTATTCTCAGGAATTTATCCCAAAAAAATGATTTACCGGTATTTTTCTTTGGTGATACTCTTCTCGACATGGAGGAAGCAGAAAAAGCTGAAGTAAATTTTATAGGCATTGAAACGGCCCCGGGAACTTTCAATGGATTAAATGTCGATAAAGTAAAGGATTTTAGAGCAATTGATGAAATCCAGAAATTCATTGATAACAGGTTAAATATGTAATCAGACATTGGACAGGTGGAAAAACTTCACAACCATAATCCCTTTTTAATTAAGAGAATGGAGGACATTGAAATCCTCCGAAAAAAGCAAAAAGACACTCCTCACAGACATGATTATTATGTCATTATTTTTGTGGAAACAGCCAGGGGAATCCACCATATTGATTTCAAATCTTATCCTATTCAGAACAATACAATTTTTTTTATCAGTCCGGAACAGGTTCATCATCTTGAAATTGAAGGACAACCCATGGGAAAAGTCATTGAATTTACCCCCGAATTCCTTGAAACCAGTAAAATAAATAAGACATTTTTTGATCACCTAGGGCTCTTTTTTAACTGTAATGAAGTGCTTCCACTAACCCTGCCTTCAGATGAATTTTCTAACCTCTCCTATTATATCCGCCAATTGGAAAAGGAATCCGCACATGTACAAATTTTAAAGGAAGAAGCCATTGGAAACTGGCTGAAATTACTTCTCATAGAAATTAAAAGAATAAAGGTAAGAATTGGACAAGAGAATATCGCTATAGATAGTAATCAGAACAGAATAGTTGGTGAATTTAAACAACTTGTAGAAGCTCAATTTAAAAAGCGACATAAGGTGAATGAATTTGCAGAGCAATTAAATATCACTGCCAACTATTTGAATGAAGTTATTAAATCCTCCACCGGGATTTCAGCTAAAGAAATGATCCAAAACCGGATAATTCTGGAATCAAAAAGGCTTGCTATCAATTCGGAAAATACCATGAAGGAAGTAGCCTACCAGCTCGGATTTGAGGATATCCCCCACTTTAGTAAATTTTTCAAGAATTGCACTGGGAAAACTTTTTCGTCATTTAGTGAGGAAATCCGTAAAAAGTACAACACAAGCGATTATTTTGACATTTCCCCGTAATGGAAACAAAGGTAGATTTGTAATATCAAAAAAATTCAAAATCAAAAAGGAGATTACAATGAAAACTATCATTCATAAAGCGGAAACAAGAGGTCATGCCAACCACGGATGGCTTGATTCTCATCATACTTTTAGTTTTGCCAATTATTACGATCCTGAAAGGGTGCATTTTGGAACCCTCAGGGTTTTAAATGATGATATTGTTGAAGGAGGAATGGGCTTTGGAAAGCATCCTCACGACAACATGGAAATTATATCTATCCCTTTATCTGGTGATTTGGAACATAAGGACAGTATGGGAAATACAGCAGTGATTAGGGAAAATGATGTACAGGTGATGTCGGCTGGAACGGGTATTTTCCACTCAGAATATAATAAAAATAAGGATTCTAAGGTCAACTTTCTACAAATATGGGTATTTCCGAAAGAACGGAATATTAAGCCCAGGTATGATCAAAAAACTTATGACCCAAAAGACCGAACCAACAGGTTTCAGACAGTTGTATCTCCAACTGACCCTGAGGCCGTATCGATTAACCAGGATGCTTATTTTTCTCTGGGCAATTTTACTTCAGGACAAAAAACCAATTATAAAATTTCAAGTCCAGAAAATGGAGCATATTTTTTTCTGCTCGAAGGAAAGATAAAAATTGGGCAGGAAACACTCGAAAAAAGAGATGGAATTGGAATTTGGGATGCATCCACCCTAGAGATAGAAATTCTGGAAGATGCAGAAATTTTAGTAATGGATGTCCCCATGAAAAACTGATAAATTATCATTACTTTAATAGGGCATACCTCAATTCAGGTATGCTCTTTTTTTTATTATTCTAAATATATTTCCCCTTAAAACAAAAGAGATAATTACCTTTGAGCTCTTAAAAATTAAATGTAAAATCACTTCAATGAAATCTAATACAAAAGCTAAAATTTTCGAAATAGATGACCTACTCAAAGTAAGGGAAGGATGGAAACAGACAGAGGAAAAGGTTGTATTTAGCAATGGGTGTTTTGATATTCTTCATTTAGGACATGTAGATTATTTGGAAAAAGCAGCCAACCTTGGAGATAGATTAATTATAGGCTTGAACACCGATAGTTCTGTAAGTAAATTAAAAGGTCCGGAAAGACCAATAAATGATGAATACGCCAGGGCCAGACTATTGGCAGCCCTGGAGTTTGTAGATGCGGTAATTCTATTTGGAGAAGACACTCCGCTTAAATTAATTAACACTCTGCTTCCGGATATTCTGGTAAAGGGAAATGATTATGCAGTTGAAAATATAGTGGGTGCGGATGTGGTGTTGAAAAATGGAGGGGAATTAAAAACAATATCACTGGTAGAAGGCTTTTCCACTACCAAAATCATTTCCAAAATCCAAACAAATAGGTAAGCAATAAACAAAACTTATTTCCGGTCCTTAACAGGAATCACCAGTTTTAAGCCTGACCAAATTTTACTCACTGCACAAACCTTCACATCTACCAGTCCGGTTTCTAAAGCAAATCCTCTAATGATGTCTTCGTTCACATCAGTAGGAACTTTAGAAGCTTTCTTTGGCCAGGATACCCAAATCATTCCATTTTGTTTTATTTCAGTTTTTAATTGCTTTAATGTACTATGAAGATTTTTCACTTCCATAGTAAAAAAGTGAATGACATCCTTTAGTGTTTCCGGACTATCCTCAAAAGTGATATTTTCGGGAAACTCTTCAAAGAAGTCAAAAAAATCATCTGGCTGGTTTATTATTTTTAATATGAAACCCGACTTTATTCCAAGCTTTTTCGCCAAAGGAGTACCTGAATATCCTGCCATAAGTAAAATTTAATTTAACACTAAACAAAGATAAAGTTTCTCCAATCAACCTAAAGTGCGAAATCCTCATTTGAAAGTGTAAAAGAGAAACTTCACCGAAAATTAATCAGAGTTTAAGTGAAAAACATTTGTTTTACAGTGTAATTTTAAGATTTTTAAATCAAATAACCACATTGAGGTTAAACAACAAACTTAAACCCATTTTTTTAACTCAAACTATTTTATGGAAAATTTTGACGTAAATACTTCGGAACTGATGAACATGGCTCTTGAGTATGCCCCTAAACTAGCCTTAGCTATCTTAACTCTGTTAATTGGTTTCCCAATAATTAATTCAATTATTGGAATGTTAACAAAAGTCTTAAAAAAACGAAATGTAGATGAATCTCTGGTTCCTTTTTTAAGAAGTATTCTTGGCGTGCTGTTGAAAGCCATGCTTTTAATAAGTGTAGCCTCCATGGTAGGTATAGAAACTACTTCATTTGTTGCAGTAATTGGTGCAGCAGGTTTGGCGATTGGCCTTGCATTGCAGGGAAGTTTATCCAATTTCGCAGGAGGAGTACTTATCCTTTTATTTAAACCCTATAAAGTGGGAGATGTAATTGATGCGCAGGGATTTATTGGAAAAGTTCATGAAATTCAGGTTTTTAATACCATCATGAAAACCCCCGATAACAAAACCATCATTATTCCTAATGGGCCACTGGCAGGCGGTAGTATTACCAACTTTTCAACTGAGGCTACAAGAAGAGTAGATTTCACTTTCGGTATTGGTTATGGCGATGATATTGCCAAAGCAAAGCAGGTGCTTAGACAAATTATTGATGAGGATGACAGAATAATGAAAGATCCGGAACCATTTATTGCCGTGTCTGAATTGGCAGATAGTTCGGTGAATTTTGCAGTGAGAGTATGGTGTAATGCAGCAGAATATTGGAATATTTATTTCGATATGCAGGAAAAAGTGAAAGTAACTTTTGATAAGGAAGGCATCAATATTCCTTTTCCACAAATGGATGCCCATATTTACAATCACTCCTCATAACAAGGCCTAAAGCCAGCTATACATATAATTTTCATTTTCATATTTAATCTGACACCAGGGTAATTAAAACTTTAAAATTACCCTGGGTTGGATAACTACAACCATCTTGAAAGAGAATAAACCAAATTAGGTAATATTAAAATATTTTTTGAAGCAGTGAAAAAGCAACTGTTTCAGTTTAAAACTTTACAGTCGACAATTTCATTTTAAACCTGGTCTGATTTTCAGATCAGGTTTTTTTTGTCTCAAAAACACCCCTCCTGTTTATTCCTTTATTTTACCTCCGATTTCCTGAAGTAAATCTCCCAATAAGTTTCTATCCAGTTTTTTATGATCCAGGTTTCTCACCTCATCGAGCATTTGCCCCCTCAAATCTTCAATTTTTTTATCATGATTCTCTCTCAGCGTTTCAATCATGTTTTTTAACTCCTTAGAAGTTTCCGCCAACTTATTTGCAAGTTCAGTTTTTGCATCCAGAATATTCTTCCTTATTTGTTTAAACTCCTCATCATATTCCTGAATATTTTCCCCAAAAATTAATTGCTTGATGGCATCAATCTTTTGGTCTGTTGCGCCTTTCATTTTTGGCATCTCAATATTATTTTCCTTATCTGCCATTTCCTTGTTTTTTTAGTCAATTAATACATCTAACACATCTTCCTCAGCAATTCCGCTGGGATACAAATTATTTTTAGTTTGAAAATCTCGAATAGCACTATCAGTTCTGATGTCAAAAATTCCATCAGTAGGTATTTTATATCCTTTGGTATTCAATAATTTTTGAACTTCCCATACCCCCGAATTTTTATCACCTTTCTTTGCCCCTATCATTTTATCCAGCAGATATTTCTTGTAGCGAAATTTTTTTGGACTAATCCCTTCCTTTTCGATTGTTTTTATCTCCTCATTATTAAATCCCTGTGCCTTCAGCATTTTGGACTGAATCAAAATCTTTTCGATGTGTTTAACAGAGGCAATGATTTGGTTATACAAGGCGGCTCTTTCCCGGGCATCTATATTTTCCAGATCTGGAAACCGCACATCTATATCCTCATTAAACCATGATTCCCTGGCAATTGCCCCGACTTTAAAAGCTTGTTCATAATACTTGCTTACCAGCAACTGGTCATGATAATTAATATCTATACTATCATTGACCGGATAAGTATAGTTCACCGGAGGATGAAACCTTTCATATTGTTTGTATTGAAAAAAAATGATTATTGGCAGGGCAATAATTAGTAATATGATTGCTAGTTTTTTCATTTAAAAAAGCGCTTATCTTCTTTTTTTGACTGGCACTGAGCACCAATTTGGTAGTTTTTGATACAAATAATCTGATCATCCATGTGGCCATCCAGTTGCCTAGGAAAAATACAAATTCTTAACCTTACTTTTAAAGTAATAAGTATCAACACTCTAAGATAATTATTTTATCAATTCCTTACTACTTCAAAGATTATTTTTCCGCTGGTAAGAAAAAAATCCGATCGCATGAAAAAGCCAAAGGCTTATCATTAAAAAGAACTTTTGTTTTTTTCCAGGTGGAGCGAAACAAATCTGAAGTACGGTAATCTTCAAGAGCATATTCATTTTCCCACTTACTCACAGTAAAAAAAACGTTTTTACAGGATTTATCCCGAAGTAATTCGAGGGAAAGACATCCTTTAAATCCTCTGATTTTCTCCTTAGATGTTTTAAATATTTCCAGAAATAAATCAGTTTTATCTGGTTGAAAAGACATTTTCACAATTCTGGTAAAAGAAGAATTTTCCTGCATAAAGCCTCGTGCAAATTAGTTTGAGTATAAAAAAGCAATTAAGTAGTTTTGCACCTTAATTAAAAAAAATAAGATGAAATCTTCAGAAATTAGATTTAAGATAGAATTGGACGATGAAAATGTTCCTGAAAAAATATTTTGGCAGGCCACTGACAGCCCCGTAAAAGGACTTGAAGAAACCAAAGCCATCAATATTTCGATTTGGGATCAGAAGTTTAGAGAAACGCTGAGAATTGACTTATGGTCCAAGGAAATGCCTGTGGACGAAATGAAAAAATTCTATGTAGATACCATCGGAGGAATGGCGAATAGTCTGAGAACATCTACGGATGATAATTTTATGGCTGACGAAATGGAAAAGCTTTGTAATACACTAGTGGCTTACTTAAAAGAAGGAGAAAAAAAGGATAAATAAAACTTAAAACCCCGGAAAGAAATACAAATTTCCGGGGAAATATTAATTTTAATTGAGATACTTTAAGGCTTCTTCCTTATCCTTTTTCAACTGGGTTTTTAATTCTTCAATCCCAGAAAATTTTATTTCTGAGCGCAAATATTTCACAAAAGATAAGGTGATTTTTTCACCGTAAATATCCTGATCAAAATCAAAAATGTTTACCTCAATTCTTTTGGTCAGGTTCCCGGCTATTGTTGGCCTGAATCCAATATTTAACATGCCATTATAATTCTTTGCTTTTACCTGCACCTGCACTGCAAAAATTCCATTGGCCGGAATAAGTTTATAATCTTCCTCTACATGAATATTGGCGGTGGGAAAACCCAATGTTCGCCCAATTTGGTCTCCTTTTTCCACCACACCACTTAATTGGTATTGTTTTCCCAAAAATTTGGTCGCTATTTCCACTTTGCCACTTTCCAGTGCAGCACGGATTTTTGTAGAACTTACAGCAATTTCCTCAATTTCCTGCTTAGGAATTTCCTCCACCTCAAAACCAAGACTTCCCGCATTGGCCTTTAAAAATTCAAAACTTCCTTCCCGGTTTTTCCCAAACCTGTGGTCATAACCTATCACCAGTTTTTTAGTATTGGCCTTTTCTATGATTATCTTTTGAATAAATTCCTGAGAAGAAAGCTGGGAAAATTTTTTATCAAATGGGATAATCAATAAATGATCTATGCCAATGGCTTTAAGATAGGAGATTTTTTCTTCTAATGTAGATATCAGTTTTAATTTATGACCATTGGAATTAAGTACAAACCGAGGGTGCGGCCAAAAGGTAATAACCACACTGTCTTTGTTTTCCTGTTCCGCAATATGTTTGAGTCGTTCCAGAATTTTCTGATGGCCGATATGGACACCATCAAATGTACCGCTGGTCACTACTGAAGGGGGCAGTTTTATAAAATCATCCAAGCCGTGATAAACCTTCATTCTTCTGGTTTTAATGCATTAATTTGTTCAATGAGGTCAGTTAATTGGTAGGCATTCTCCACATCAAAATCGCCTATTTTAGTTCTTCTCAATTGGGACATATATGCTCCAACGCCAAGTTTTGCTCCGTAGTCATTCACCAGGCTCCTGATGTAGGTACCTTTCGAACAAACTACCCTAAAATATACATTTGGTAAGTCGATATGGGTGATTTCAAATGCCTTAATTTCAACTTTTCTGGGCTCTATTTTTACATTTTCACCTTTTCTGGCATGAGTATAAGCCCTTTTTCCATTAATTTTGACAGCTGAATATATGGGAGGAATCTGGTCGATAAACCCTTCAAATTCCCTGGTTGCATTTTTTATATCCTCAATTTGAAGATGGGAGATATCCTGTTCATTTTCGACTTCAGTTTCCAGATCAAATGAAGGGGTAGTTTTACCCACCACCAGAATTCCGGTATATTCTTTTTCCTGATCCTGAAACTCATTTATCTTTTTGGTTTTCCTTCCGGTACATAAAATCAGAAGTCCTGAAGCAAGTGGATCCAACGTACCAGCATGACCCACTTTTTTAATTTTGATGGCATTTCTAATTTTCTTAACCACATCGAATGATGTCCATTCCAATGGTTTATCGATGAGTAAAACTTCTCCTTCCTGAAAATTAAATACTTTATTTGATCCTGTCCCTTCCAAAATTTTCTAAAAACTGTTATCAATTTAGGCTTAATTTTTAAGCCAGGTTTACTTTACGCAAGTGCAAAAATAACAGCAATAGTTCCAACAATAAAACAGTAGATGGCAAAATATGATAATTTACCGTTTTTCACCAGCTTAATCATCCAGGTGCAGGCTGCCAGCCCGGTTAAAAAAGCACATACAAAACCAATCCCTAATGACTTCAGGTCCACACTTTGCTCAGTAGCCTCCAACTCAAAATAATCCTTTAGTTCGAGTAAAGTGGCCCCGAATATGGGAGCAAGAACCATTAAAAACGAAAATCGTGCAGCTTTGGCTTTATCCACACCAATAAGAAGTGCGGTGGCAATGGTAGATCCTGATCGGCTAATCCCTGGTAATACAGCAATGGCTTGTGCCACTCCAATGATAAAGGATTGTTTGTAACTGACCTCAGTTCCTTTTTTATCTCCATAAAAATGTGTAAGCATCAGTAATACGCCTGTCACCAGAAGCATAGAACCAACTAACAACACTTTTCCCTCAAAAAGGGCTTCAATGGCATCGTTAAAAAATACGCCAACAATAAAAACCGGAACCATAGAAATGGCAATTTTTATAGCAAATTCCACCGATTCATTCCACTCAAACTTAAATAAGTCTTTGAAAATGTCCACAATATCTTTCCAAAAAACAACAATAGTACTTAAGGCAGTGGCCGCATGTAAAATCACGGAAAAAAGCAGTCCGGCTTGAATTTCCTTACCCAAAATAGCTTTCCCTAATTCAAGGTGCCCACTACTACTCACCGGTAAAAACTCCGTCAGGCCCTGGATGATCCCAAGGATTATCGCATCAATAATGTCCATTTGATTTAATTAGAATTGTTAGTTTAGCCAAGAATTTTTATTCCTTTGTTGGAGTATCCTCCTTTTTATTCTTTGTTAGAATAGCAAAAAATTGAATGATAAAACCAGATAAAACGACTATTGGTCCCAGCGTCAGCCCTAAAAAACCAAACCCAAACTCTTCCTGATCCAGACTCATAATTACAAACCCGGAAAAAAGAACAATTAAACCCAAAAACATGATTTTGTAATTCTTCTTGGAAAAAACCAGTATTCTATTTTGGTCCTTCATTAGTATTTTAATTTTTGATGATGAGTACCTGAAATTATGCTAGCCTGTAAAAAATATTGGGGCTAAAAAAATCAAGTTACAATATTACAGTTTGTTGGAGTCAAATTAAAATTTGGAGTCGCAAAAAATCCGATTTCAGAAAGTAAAAAATTATTATGCGAGGTTACCTCAAATTAAAGAGATAAGGAAAGAAAAAGTGTTAATGGTATTAAATAGAGATCAGTAAAGTTCATCAAGCTTAAGTTTCAGGTATTTTGATACCGCCAGATATGCACTAAAATAGCTGATTGAAATTCCGATCACGATTATGGAGAAGAATACTATTGAAATTTCAACCAAATTCAAGTTAGATTCAAAACCTTCCAGGAATGGCCTTGTTAAAAATAAAAGAATTGATAGAAAACAAATCGCAATCATTCCCCCCAAACATCCCTGCAAAATGGCCCTTAATAAAAATGGTTTTTTAATAAAATAAGATGTAGCCCCAACCAATTGCATACTTCTAATTAAAAACCTTTGGGAAAAAAGGGCAAGTTTAATGGCATTGTTAATAAGAATCACCACTGTGAACAACAATATGCCAACAAGAATCACCAAAACTAGCCCTACCCTTTTAATATTATCATTGATGCTTAGGATCAATTCCTTGAGATTTCGTGTAAAAGCTACTTCAAAAACCTGGGAATGAGACTCCAGATCCAGTTTTACAAAATCAAGGTTTTCATTAGTCTGGTAATTTTGATTGAGTACAATGATATATGAATCTCTAAGTGGATTTTCTCCTAAAAATTCAATAAAATCCTCTCCCGTATCTTCAATTAATTGTTTTGCAGCATCTTCCTTGGATAAATACCTGACCGCTGACTTGCCATCAGTTTTCATTATATATTCCTTCCTTTCCAAATCCTTTACAAGTCCCTCTTTCTCCTCACTAGAGAGATCTGACTTTAAAAATACCTGAATTTCAATATCCTTTTTGAGGTTGTAAGTCAGGTTATTAGCCAAAATGACCAACAAGCAAAAAAGACCAATCATGAATAAAGCAGTGGAAATGCTTACAAGCACATTGATAAAAGGATAACTTCCTACCTGTTTTTTTGCCTGATATTTTACCTTTGAACCCAATTTAAAAAAATTATTATTAAAAAAACTTTACCCCTTCTTGGCTGAAAAATATTTTGGAACTTTTTACCGTCAATTTTCCATTATCCGGGTAAAATTAAAAAATGCCACAATTTTGCCCAACTTCTATGGTATTAACATTTTCCCTTTCAAATAATTATAAATTATATCCAGTACTTTTTTATTCCTGAAGGTTAAATCTTCAGGAAAAATTCAGGAAACAAGTATTTCATTAACTTTGCTTTCAAAATCTAAAATTCATGACCACTCACAACCAATTTAAATTCCTACCGGGGAATCCTTCTGATAAAACAGACTTCAATACCGCCCAGTATTTAATTTTTACTGCTGATAAAATTCTGGTTGAGTTTATCCATGAAAAGCCTGTCCTGTTTTTTCAAAGACTTCCATTTAATGCTTCTGAAGTAAGGGTTTCATCAGAGTATTTGGGTCTGGTTAATGAAAAAGCCTGTTTTACGGTAAATATAGAGGAGGACCTTCCAACATTTGAAAACTTTGAATGGGTCACCTTAAGGTCATTAATCACCACTGTTGAAAAGGAATTATTTCTCATGCTAAGTAAAGCCAGGCAGATTAATTTCTGGGCTGAAAATAATCGGTTTTGTGGCAAATGTGGGACTCCAACCGAATCAGTTCCCAGTGAAAAAGCCAAATCCTGCCCTAAATGCAATGCGATTTTTTACCCCAATATTTATCCGGCAATCATAGTGGCCATTGAAAAAGAAGGTAAGATTTTGCTGGCACATGCCAAAAGGTTTAAAGAAAACTTTTATAGCGTATTGGCAGGTTTTCTGGAAGTGGGAGAATCATTTGAAGATTGCCTAAGAAGAGAAGTTTATGAGGAAGTTGGCATTCAGGTAAAAAACATAAATTACTTCGGAAGCCAGGCCTGGGCTTTTCCAAGCTCTATGATGGTAGGTTTCACAGCCGAATGGGATAGTGGGGAAATACAGGTAGATGACGATGAAATTTCGCATGCCGATTGGTATGCACCTGATGAACTGCCCCTTACTCCTGGGGAATACAGTATTGCTGGTCAATTGATTTCCTGGTTTGTCCATAAACACAAAAAGGAAGCGTAATAAGCCTCCTTTAGTTTAGGTTCAAGTCAAATCTGCTTTGTGTGCGCAAAATTTGATTAGCATATAGTTCTATTATAAATTATTTCCGTCTCTTTTTCCTTGTTTTTGGCGTAACTCTGGTTGGTGTTTCCTCTTCTCCAAATCCAAGAGAAAGCTGAGTGCCTCCTGAAACGGCTGCAATTCCCGGCTTTTGGAAGGGTTGCAACATAGGTTCAGGAGTTTGCCTTTTAGGAGGTTTGAAACCTATGGTTACCGTTTTTTCCTCCTCAATTTTTTCTTCCACTTTGGTTACTTCCTTTTTTTCAACAGGTTTTTCTTCAGGAAGTTTTTGTTCGTCTTTTAAATCAGAAGTCTGTCTGTCAGTCTTGTTTATTAAACTCTCTTCTATACTATTAGCACTAATTAATTCTAAAATTTTCTTTAAATCCTCATTTTTTCCTTCCTCCTGCTTTGACTCTTTCTGTGCCAAAATCTCCCCTCCCTCAACAGCAGTTCGGTAATCAAAATAGACCAGGAAAAAAACGATAAGGACAATAATCAGCTCATTTACCCCGGACAAAGCCGCAAACGCAAATTGATCAAAAGAGGATTTCTCCTTATCTCCCTTAATTTTATTTTTATATTCACCATCAATATTGTTGATGGATTCACTCAAAGCTTTCTCCAGGTAAGCAAGTTTATCAGCATAAGAAGAAACTGTTTTAGCGGTAGCCTCATTATATAAATTAATTTTCCCTTTGTAACTCACCGAAGCTTTAAAGTCCTCCAATTCCTTTTTCTCTTCTCCTATTCTGGACTCATAATAATTGATCAGACTATCCCGCTTGTTTGTAAATTCTTTTAAAATTTCCTCTTCAGAGTTATTTTGTAGAGAATAATATTTTTTTGCCCCCTCTATCGAGACACAGATCGATCCACAAAGCAACAACATGGCTAAAACTGCCATACCAAAAGGTACTTTATTCACTCTGTAAAAGGTTTCAAATACATTGGCTAATAAAATACTTTTCGCAATTTCCCAAAAAGCCAGGAACAAACCCGCCAGCACAAATGACAGGTAAATATTCTGGATTGCGGTATCGATAAGGAAGGAAACAAATACCAACCCGGTGAGGATACTGAACAAATGGAAAATAAACCGAAAGTACTTGCTGCTATCCTTAAGATAGCCAAACCTTTCGCTAAAAGTTTTAAATCTGAATCTATCTTTTGCCCGCTTTACTTCCTGCTCAAATTCTTTATTATTTAAGAGCTCCTGAAGCTCATTATCAATTTTTGCCAAGACTTTAAAGTTAAATTACAAACCTGGATTTCAATTTGGAAAGCCAATTTAAACCTAAATTAACATTGGGTGCAACTGATCATAAATTTTATTTGTGAACAAGTATGTGGATAAGATGTTGATAACTTGTTGATATGTTGTGGATAAGCACGAATTCGTGTTAATTAACTGATTATCAGTAAAATAAATTTCATTTTTTTATTGTGTAAATAGACTAAAAAAATGGTTAAAATGGATAAACTTCAACTTTTTAGGTTCATTTATTTTTAACTTTTCAGTCACATAACACCGCCCAAAAATTGGATTTTTAGCAAAATAAAAGACACTCAAAATGAGTGTCCTTTACCGATGTTCTACATGTTAACTAAATGTAATCTTTAAGCATTTTTAAAATGCCAGACTCTTTTTTTATAGGTTAAAATTTTTCTTGTTGTTCAATTTAAAACCTGTATGAGTAATATCTTTTTTTGTTATCTCTGTCAATTACTTCTACAATTACTCTCCCCCTGATCCTAATTAAAATTTCCTCTAAATCCTCCGGTTTTTCTATCTTATAATTATTGATCGCCACAATTACTTCTCCCTCTTTTATATCCATGTTGTTAATCAGTCCCCGCTCTACCTGTTTCACTCTTATACCACTTTCGATTCCAAGTCTGGTTCTTTCCATTTTGGGGACTACTTCAAAGGTGGCTCCAAGTTTCTCTGCATTGTAAGTGATTTTCTTTACGATCCCGGTTGTTCCTTCCACATTGGTGAGAATTATATCTTTAACGTAATTTTCCTTTCCTCTCTTGTATTTGATCTTAATTTTATCCCCAGGCCTGTAAAAACCAAGCTGTTCATCAAATAAAGCCCTTGAATTTATTTTATTTTCGTTTATTTCCACTATAATATCCCCTTTTTCAATGCCTACCTGAGCAGCAGCACCTTCCGGTTCAATAAAAGTGACCACTACCCCATCCAAATCACTGGTTCCCAACTGGTTGGATAAATCTTCATCCAAATCTACTACTTCAGCACCTATAAAAGCTTTTTGAACTTCCCCATACTGCTTCAAATCACTTACTACTTTGGTGACTATATCTGAAGGCACCGCAAATCCATAACCAGCATAAGAACCAGTTCTGGAAAGTATGGCAGTATTAATGCCTACCAAATGTCCATCTAGGTTAACCAGGGCTCCACCACTATTTCCCGGGTTAATTGCAGCATCCGTTTGGATAAAAGACTCTATGGGAAAAATATCTTCCAGAATATTAATTCTTCTTCCTTTCGCACTTACAATTCCTGCTGTAACGGTAGATTGCAAATTAAATGGATTACCCACAGCGAGAACCCACTCGCCTACATTGAGGGTTTTCGAACTGGCTACCTTTATAAATGGAAGGTTTTTGCCATCAATTTTTAACAAGGCCAGGTCAGTAGAAGGGTCTGTCCCAATTAATTCGGCCCTATAAGATTTTTTATTGAAAATAACTTCTATTTCATCAGCGCCATCAATCACATGGTTATTGGTAACAATGAAACCATCTTTGGAGAAAATCACTCCAGAACCTGATCCTGCTACTCGTCTTTGAGGTTGTCTGTTGTAAAAATACATGTCAAACCAACTGTATCTTTCTACATCCTGCTTGGAAATAGTTTTGATATACACCACACACTCAGTACTGATTTTGGAGGCGTTTGAAAAGTCTATATTCTCATATATTGCAGATCTTGAAGGAGTAGATGTAAAAGTGGCAATTCCATTACTATCCGATTCGGTAAATTCCGTTTTTTGGAATTGAGGACTAACCGGAGGATTAAAATAAAAAAATGAATATCCTCCTAAAAAACCTGCTCCCAAACTCAATACAATGTTCAATAAAATTTTTCTCATATACTTACCTGATTTATCTTTATTGATTTTAGTAAAGGTAAAAAAATAACTTCCAGTTTTCTACTTGTTCCATTAACCCAATTAATAATTGTTTTTTGGTTTTACAATGCTGCCTTGCACCTTCTAAAAGTATCTTCCAGAACAAAAATTAAATACCCATAAAATTGCACATTACTTTTTCCACTCTAAGTAGTTGGGCAGCAATAACAACCTTTTAATTTTCCGCTACTAATTGATATTGTGGTGAAGTTTTTCAACATTAAAAAAGTACAGGTACTTACCTATATACTAGTTCGTAAATTTATTTTTGTAAAACAACCTATTAAGTAGACCACCAATAATTAAACCTTCAAAAAAATTGTGTCAAAAAGTCATTGAATAGTAATTTGCTTGAACTTTTGACATAAAAAAACACTTGCTAAAAACTAGCAAGTGTTCTCATTAGTAAATTTATTTTAAGAATCTTAAGCTAAGGCTTCTTTTACCTTTTCAGCAGCATCTTTTAAAAGAATTGCAGAAACTACTTTTAAACCTGATTCATCAATTACTTTTTTAGCTTCCTCAGCATTAGTTCCCTGAAGTCTTACTATAATTGGAATGTTGATATTACCAATATTTTTGTAAGCTTCCACTACTCCTTTGGCTACACGGTCACATCTTACAATACCACCGAAAACATTGATCAAAATAGCCTTTACATTAGGATCTTTCATAATGATTCTGAAACCAGCTTCTACCGTTTGAGCATTTGCGGCACCTCCTACATCCAGGAAGTTGGCAGGCTCTCCACCAGATAATTTAATCATATCCATTGTAGCCATGGCCAAACCAGCTCCATTAACCATACAACCCACATTTCCATCTAGTTTCACATAATTCAGGTTAGATTCACCAGCTTCTACTTCAGTAGGATCCTCTTCATTAATATCGCGCATTAAAGCCAAATCCTTATGTCTGTAAAGTGCGTTATCATCAAGATTTACTTTGGCATCAACTGCAATGATTTTATCATCAGAAGTTTTTAGCACAGGGTTAATTTCGAACATGGCCGAATCTGTTTCGTCATATGCTTTGTAAAGCGCCATGACAAATTTCACCATTTCCTTAAATGCCTTGCCTGATAAACCAAGATTGAAAGCAATTTTCCTTGCCTGAAATCCTTGTAAACCAATCTTAGGATCAACTTCTTCTTTAAAAATTAAATTCGGTGTTTTTTCAGCAACTTCTTCGATATCCATTCCTCCTTCAGTAGAGTACATGATCATATTCCTGGAAGTAGCCCTGTCCAAAAGCACACTGATATAGAATTCTGAAGTTTCGCTTTCACCTGGGTAATATACGTCCTGGGCAATAAGTACTTTATGCACTTTTTTCCCCTCAGGTCCGGTTTGTGGAGTTACCAACTGCATGCCTAAAATTTTGTTGGATAGTTCCTTCACCTCATCAAGAGATTTGGCAAGTTTTACTCCTCCACCTTTTCCTCTACCACCTGCATGAATCTGAGCTTTTACAACCCACCAGCCTGTACCGGTTTGCTCTTTTAACTCTTTTGCAGCGTCCACCGCTTTATCAGGAGTATCGGCAACTATGCCTTCCTGAATTGCTACACCATATTTTTTTAATGTCTGCTTTGCTTGATACTCGTGAATATTCATTTTTTTTGAATAATTTCTATCTAATTAAAATAGGATAATAAAATAGGTATGATTTGATAATACAAAACTGAAATTAGTTGAAGAATTAATAAGTTGTTTGCTAATTGAAATTCAAATACTTATAATTTCACCTCCAAAACCAATAGCAATTTGCTTCAAAAGCGGCCCAAATATAATTAAAAAGGTCTGGAATCCTTTAATAACCTAACATTTTTATAATAAAGGTTAATGTTAATTTCCCCCTTAGGATAAGTTTTTACTTCCCATAAGTTTTACAATAACCTCTGCCCCATTTACCTGCTCTAAAATCACCTTTAGCAATACCATCAAAGGCACTGACAAAATCATCCCTGTAACCCCCCACAAGTAACCCCAGAAAACCAAACCAAGCAAAACTGTAATGGTATTTAAAGAAAGGCGACTACCCATAAGTTTAGGCTCAATCACATTCCCAAAAATCATCTGGACAGCAAATAATACAGGAATAAAAACAAGGAGAGTAGTAAATGATTCAAATTCGATCAACCCAAGTAATACAGGAGGAATGGTAGCAATGATCGACCCTACAGTTGGAATAAAATTTAGTATAAATGCTAAAAAACCCCAGAATAGGGCAAACTCCACCTTGAAGATCAAACAAACGAGCCAGTAGCCAATTCCAGTTGAAAGGCTCATGAAAAACTTCACTTTGATATAAGTGGAAACTGATGTTTTTACCTTTTCAAAGCCATTTAATAATTTCCCTTCCTCATCAATATCTTCTTCCAGATAAGAAATGTATTTTTCATATTTCAATATGCCACCAAGTAACACCACTAAATAAAGAATGGTCATAAAAAATATGGTGGTAAAGTTCCCAAGTGCTCCGGCAAAATTCCCGGTAGATTTGATTAACCAATCCGCAGAAATAAGATTTTTAATGGTGAGGATAAATTCATCCGCAGAAAGTCTAAGGTCGGTGAAGGAATTAATCCATCCCAATAGACTATTGAGTCGCTCATTTATATTTTGCAACAATACATCCTGTTCTTTAGAAAGCTCATTCCAGGTACCTACTACTAAGGCTCCCACCAGGTAGATAATGCCCACCGTAATTGAAGTAATTAGGACCATACTCAATCCAAAAGGGAGCTTTTTGCTGTCCAGCCAGGCCAATATGGGTTGTAACAAAATAGCAATAAAGATTGCCAAAGCCAGAGGAATGAGCATTTCAGCTAAAATAAAAATCAGGTAAATGATCAAACAAAAAACAAAGATGATCATGATTGATTTGATGGTCCGTATATCTTTTTCCATTTATGAGCAGCGCAATTTTTTTCTAAATATAAAAACTCCTCTGTTTAAATTCATTAAAGGAAAAAGAAATAGAGAAGAATAAATTACACTTCCAGCCAGCGGCTTACCATATCATCTTCAGTTCCTTTTTCTTTCTTATGAAAAAACTCATTGTTTTTAGGATTGTATTCATAATCCTTGCTCCATTCATGAAATTCCCTTGAAAGTTGTGCAATGGCATCCAGAATAAATTGTACTTCTTCATTAGTCATAATCGGATGCACAGACATTCTGATCCAGCCAGGTTTTACGGTTAAATCACCCTGATCAATTATATCGGTAATCGATTTTGACTTGCCTTGGGAAATATCCAATAAATAATGTCCATAAGTACCTGCACAAGAACAACCTCCCCTCACCTGAATGCCAAACCTGTCGTTTAAAATTTTTACTCCAAGATTAAAATGTAAGCCTTCAATATAAAATGAGATTACCCCAAGTCTTTCTTTAATATCCTTTGCCAGCAAATGAAGATTTGGAATATTATCAAGTGTATTGAAACACATTTTCACAAGTTCCTTCTCTCTCTCCTCCATCAATTCTATGCCCATTTTTTCCTTCAAATTAATCGCCAGTGCAGCTTTAATAGTTTGAAGAAAGGCAGGCGTACCCCCATCTTCCCTTGCCTCAATATCGTCAAAATACTTTCTTTGCCCCCAGGGATTAGTCCAGGCTACAGTTCCACCACCGGGCTGGTCAGGCACTTTATTATTATATAAGGATTTGTTAAAAATAAGTACGCCTGGAGTTCCCGGTCCTCCTAAAAACTTATGAGGAGAAAAATATATAGCATCCAGTCTTTCCAGGGGATCATCGGGATGCATATCAATTTTCACATAAGGACCCGAACAGGCAAAATCAACAAAACACATCCCGCCATTTTCATGCATTATTCTGGCAATTTTTGTGTATTCAGTTTCTATTCCGGTTACATTAGAACAGGCTGTTAAAGAAGCAATTTTTGTTTTCCTATGTTGATATCTTTCCACCAGTTCCAGGAAATGATCCTCATTAATCAACCCCTTTTCATTTGGTAAAATACATTCCACATCTGCAATGGTTTCTATCCAGGAAGTATGATTGGAATGATGCTCCATGTGAGAAATAAAAACCACAGGCCGGTCTTCTTCCTCAATTTTCACCTGATTGGCATACTTTTCAGGAATTCGGATGCCCAATATTCGCTGGAACTTATTCACCACTCCAGTCATCCCCGAGCCGGCAGTTATGATGATATCCTCCGAATTGGCATTAACATGCTTTTTAATTTTTTGATGAGCCTGATGATAAGCCTTTGTCATTAAAATCCCGGTCAAGGAAGTTTCAGTATGTGTATTGCCTACGTATGGACCCAATTCTTCCAAAATCTTTTTTTCAATCGGCCCATACAACCTGCCACTAGCAGTCCAGTCGGCATATACAATTCTTTGCTTTCCGTAGGGAGAATCAAATTCCTGATTATAACCTACTACATTTTCCCTAAAAGGCTTAAAATAATCCTCTAAAGAAATTTGTGTTTTATCTGCTGATATCATTACAGGTGTTTTTTTTGGTTGAAAATTATGATTCAACTATTTCTTGTTTATTGGTATAGGTCCGAATAAGGAAAGTAAAACCTTCAATACCCGACCCACAAAAGTAACAATAGTTCTTTACCTAAAATTTAATTTTACTATTTATTATTATGCTCATTAGCTCCAATAACCGCTCCTGTAAAATCCTTTTATTTCCCTACCATTATTTTTTACTTTCCCCAATAAACTAAATGTTCCTAGTATGCTAAAAAATTACCTCACCATTGCCTTCCGAAATATTTTCAGGCAAAAAGTATTCTCCGCCATCAATATTTTGGGGTTGGGCATTGGCATTTCCTGCTGCCTGCTCATTTTTGCATTTGTAAAAGATGAGCTGAGTTACGATACTTTCAATGAAAAATTCGATAGAATTTACAGAATAAATTACCTGGCAACTACTGGAGTTGAACTGGCGAGAATCCCGCCCCCCATTAACCAACATCTTTCAACCACTTTTCCGGAAGTAGAAAATTCTGTAAGAGCATATCCCAGAAACCTGAGTATCAAAATTAAAGACAAATCCAATCCTGAAAATGAATTGGAATTTGAGGAAGAGAGGATTTTTTTCGTGGATTCTGGTTTTCAGGATATATTTACAATGGAAGTGCTTTCAGGGGATGAAAAAAGTTTTTTCAAAGAGCCTTTTACAGCAGTAATCAACGAAGAGATTTCCCAAAAATATTTTGGTGATGAAAATCCAATTGGGAAAATACTCATGCTTCCTTATAATCAGCAATTCAAGGTGGTTGGCTTGGTTAAGGATTTTCCGAGTAATTCTCATATCCATTTTAATATTTTACTGCCCTATGACAACATGTTCGACCTGGAGCCGGAAAATGCCAGAGACCGGATGAGAAATAATCTGGCTCAAAACTGGGTCATTTCACATTCCTACAATTTTGTACTGTTAAAAGAAGGGGCTACACCAGATAATATCAATAATGGATTTGAGGCTCTGGTTAATACCCATGCTCCTGAACAATTGAGACTGGGACAAAAATTTATTCTGTTCCCCTTATCCGACATTCACCTGAAGTCTGAAGCCAGCCTTGAACCAGAACAACAGGGAAATTATCAGTACATCATGGTTTTTATCTCTATAGCCCTGGCAACCCTGATTATTGCCATTTTCAATTTCATCAATTTATCCACTGCACAATCCACTAGAAGAGCCAGAGAAGTAGGGGTTCGTAAGGTATTAGGTGCAAGGAAAAAACAATTGTTCTGGCAATTTCTTGGGGAATCATTTTTAATTGCCTTTTTCGGTTTTTTAGTTGCCGGAGTAATCAATTCTTTTGCTTTACCCGAGATTAATGAACTCACAAACAAAGAATTGAGCCTGGATATTTTTTATGAATGGGACATTCTTATGCTATCCTTTGGAATATTCCTTTTAGCAGGGATTCTTGGAGGAAGTTATCCAGCCATTATTGTGGCTCGACTAAGAACAACCCTGACACTTAAAGGCAAAATTACGGAAGTCAGTAAAAGTAAAATTACCCTCAGAAGGATTCTGGTAGTTTTTCAATTTGTGATCTCCATAATCCTGATCACTGGTACGATCCTAATTTTTAACCAGCTCAATTTTTTAATCAACCGGCCACTTGGGTTCGAAAAAGAGGGCATTATCACCGTACCACTTTTTAGTGCCAATTTAAATGGTGTTTTTGGAGGAATTGATGGTCCCTTCAGGGCAAAAATGAATGCTTTTGAAGAAGAACTCTCCCAAATTCCGGGGGTAAAAGCTACCACTATTTCTTCCAGTTTAATTGGACTTGGGGCTGTTTCCAGAATGACCAGATATGAAGGCCTGGATCCCGATAAAACTGAATTTTATCCTTCTTATTCGGTGGATTACGATTTCATTTCAACTTATGGGCTGGAAATTATAGAAGGAAGAGATTTTGATAAGAATGCAGGAACAGATCATCTGGATGCATTTATTATTAATGAAACTGCCGCCATAAATTTTGGCTGGGAATCTCCTGAAAAAGCCATCGGAAAAAAAATTGAACTTGAAGGAAAGATTGGTTATGTAATTGGCGTACTGAAAGACTTCCACTACATTTCCCTTCGAAATCCTATTGGTGCCATGCTTATGCATGTTAGCGTACCATTTTTTAATTCCTTTTCTATAAAACTTGAACAAAAAAACCTGCCTGAGACCATTGCCTCTATCAATAGTACCTGGACAAAACATTTTCCAGACAAAGTTTTTGAATATGATTTTTTGGATGAAAACCTGAAAATGCTTTATGAGGAAGACGAAAAGCTCGGGAAAATTATTGGGATTTTTGCCTCTCTGGCCATCATAGTTTCCTGTCTGGGCTCCTATGGACTAATTCTGTTTAATGCCCGACAAAGAGAAAAGGAAATTGGAGTGAGAAAAGTGCTAGGGGCAGGCTTATCCAAAATCATCATATTATTATTCAGGGAATTCACTATCCTATTTATAATTGGCATGATCGTCTCAATTCCGGTAACTTACTACTTCGGCAACAATTGGCTGGATGATTTCAATTACCGGGTAGACATAGGCGCAGGTACTTTTGTTTCCAGTGCGGTGCTTACCATTTCCATTATCTGGATAACCATTAGTTACCAGGCAGTAAAAGCAGCACTCATTAATCCAATTAAGTGTTTGAGAGACGAATAATAATTGGTCAAAAAAGATTTAAACAAAAAAAACCATCCCAATATGGGATGGCCTTTATTCATTTTCTCGGTAAATCTAAAAATACCTCAACGAAAACTACTTACCACTAACTAAACCAAACAAACTATACCCTCAATCCTTTTATAAGCATGGGAATGATTGAATTCCCTTTTTATTTCTGAATCAAATATGGATAGAAAACAGATTATTAAAATATTAAATGTAGTGAACAGGTGAATTTCCGGATAAGGGGGAATGATTGGGGAATGGAAATAAAAAAGCACCTGTGAAGATTCACAAGTGCCAGTATATCAGCTCAAAATCTAAAAAACAATTGGAGGAATTACTTTCTGAATTTCTTAGGAGGAGTAATGAAAAAAGTAAAGTTGGCATAAAAACCACCGGGAATATCTGACTCTACAATTTTATCACTGTTTCGAATAAACGGTTTGACAAGATCATAATCCAGGCTTTTTCTGTAACCGGTATCAAAGCTGAACCATAATATGGAAAAGATTTCCCTTTGATAAGAAAGACCCAGTTTTACTTCTGAAATTTCCATTCTCAAATCTTCCCTTTCCTCAGGGCTCAATTGCACATCGGGTACAAAATACCTTCCGCCTTCCACTTCACTAACAAGCGAAACAATACTTTTTTCATTCAGGTTGTGCCTTAGGGCAATCTTTTTTGGCAGTAAAGCTTCTATTCCCCAGTTTTCTCTAAAATTATGATTGTACAATAAGGCGGGATAAATACTTCTTACACCAAGGTTATTACTATAATTGAAACCAAATCCGATTTCCCTGTCATCACTAAACTTATGGCCCAGAAGGGCTGCAAAGGAATATCCAAAGAATTCATGCCGGTTAATACCGGTAAGTGCCTTAAACTCCCCGCTGTAATTAATTCCTGCACGCAACACCAGATATTTTTTCCCCCTGAAAGGTTTTAAAATATTAAGATTGGTTCCTACACTTTTTAGTTCTCTGGTCCCTAAGTCCTGATGTAAAGCATATGGAGAATCACTAGCATCATCATCAAAAATTAATTCTTCTTCATTGTATTTAAAACCAATTACAGCCTTTAAATTATCACTATTCCAAACAGGAACCCTCAATTTCATTTTAATTATTCGCTGGTTATCTACTTCGGAAGTTCCATTCCCAATCTCGGATTTATTTCCTTTGGAAGAAAGCCTGAACTTTGGCGTATTATTATGCTCAAAGGAAATGCCTCTGGAAGGTGACATTCCTGAAATCCCAGGATTACAGAAATCACTTCCAAGCCACTTCACCGTGTGCTTTTTTTGCTGAGCTTTTGTACATGGGCATAATCCTATGATGAAAAGGATCACATAAAGTAATTGTTTGGTTTGGCAATTTTTAAACATAGAAAAATTGGACCTGTTGACTGCTGTGGTATACAATAAATTAAAACTTTAAAAGTAAAGTTGCTTCATGTAGTAGGTAGGAAGATTAAATTATTCAAATTTACAACATATGAACATACACAAAGTTCAGGCTATTAAAAAATTTAGAGAAAAATTTATAGGTTTCCAGGTAAGATTTTACCATAATTTAACAAATTCACACGCTGTTTTTACTTAGTAATGATAATACAATTCTAATTCAAAATCCCCTAATTATAAAGGGTGAATAAATTTTACTTCCCAGAATATCTAACCTGAAATTAAAAAAGTATCTGTTCATATATTAGATTTGCCTCTCAATTTTAATTTGAATGAACGCAAACAAATACCAGAGAATTACCATAAAAATCGGGTCAAATGTCCTTACCAATGAGGATGGATTACCTGACCGGACAATTCTTGAAAATATTACCAGGCAAATCACTGCCTTAAAAAAACAGGGTATTGAGGTCATCCTAATTTCCTCAGGAGCAGTGGCTTCCGGAAAAGGAATTATGAAGCCTTCAAAAAAATTAAATCCGGTTATTCAGCGACAATTGTTTTCCTCCATAGGTCAGATTAAATTAATCCAAACTTATAGAGATTTATTCGAAAAGGAGGGTATGGTTTGCGCCCAGGTGCTGGTAACCAAGGAGGATTTTCGCGATAGAACCCATTACCTCAATATGAGAAATTGCTTCAATGCCCTCCTTGAAAATAATATTATTCCTATAGTAAATGAGAATGATGTAATATCTGTTACGGAATTAATGTTTACGGATAATGATGAACTGGCTGGTTTGGTAGCGGCCATGCTCAATGTAGATGCCTTGTTCATCCTTAGTAATGTGGAAGGAGTATTCAATGGAAACCCGAATGATGCAAATTCCTCTGTAATTCCTGTTTTCGAAAATAAAAACACCGATTTCACACAATTTGTGGTTGCCCAAAAGTCTAATTTTGGCAGAGGAGGTATGGTAACCAAATGCAGAAATGCCCAAAAAGTAGCCAAACTCGGCATAGGTGTGCACATCGCCAATGGGAAAAAAGAAAACATAATCCTGGAGCTTATAAGCCCCAATCCTCCTGGCACTTTTTTTCAACCTCAAAAAGGTACTTCAGACCTGAAAAAGTGGGTTGCTCAAAGTGTCCACTACGTAAAAGGAGAAGTAATTATCAATGAAGGCGCCAAAAAAGCCCTTTCTTCTGAACATACTACCAGCCTGTTGCCTATTGGAATTGTGGAAGTAATCGGGGACTTTAAAAAGGGTGATATTATAAAAATAATTTGCGAAAAGAATGATGAGATAGGGCTCGGAGTGGCAAAATACAATTCGGAAAAAGCAAAAGAAAGAATTGGGCAAAAAAACCATCAGCCACTAATTCATTATGATTATTTATTTCTTTATTAAATTTTCTAAACCTAATAGTGGAGAAAGGATTCCCATCCACCTGAAAATTTAAAAAAATTCATATATTGCGGTAATGAACCCCCAGAAAATATAACTGGTTTAATGTTATTTTGGGTTCTCAAACAATAAATTGCTTATTAATTAAATAATTAGGAAATTTCTAATAACAACTAATTAAATATCGAAAATGAAAGACTTTCCCTGGTTTAAAAATTATCCGGCAAGTGTAGGCCAAGAAATAAATCCAGATTCCTATAAAAATGTAGCTGAAATCATAGAAGAGAGTTTCAATAAATTTGGAAATGCTACAGCCTTTGTTTCTATGGACAAGGCATTATCCTATTCAGAACTGGATCAGCAATCCAAAAATTTTGCAGCTTATCTTCAGGGGCTGGGTTTAAAAAAAGGTGATAAAATTGCCCTGATGATGCCCAATCTTTTGCAATATCCAATTGCTTTATTCGGAGCCATTCGGGCAGGGCTTATTGTGGTGAATACCAATCCTTTATATACGGTAAGGGAAATGACCCACCAGTTCAATGACTCGGGAGCTGAAACCCTGGTGGTATTGTCCAACTTTGCTGCAGGAGTGGAAAAAGCATTACCTAATACCAAAATCAAAAATGTAATCATTACAGATATTGGAGACAGACTTGGAGGATTTAAATCGGTGTTGGTAAATTTTGTAGTAAAATATATAAAAAAGCTTGTACCAGCCTACAACATCCCCCATGCAGTGAGGTTTAATACAGCCATGGCCAAAGGAGCCTCACAAAACTTCACTAAACCTGAAATATCCTCTGAGGATTTGTTATTTTTCCAATATACCGGAGGAACTACTGGAGTTTCCAAAGGAGCCATGCTTACCAATAAAAATATTGTTTCTAACATCCTTCAGATAACAGAATGGATGAATCCTGGCCTGGAGGTCAATAAAGAAGTAGTGATTACCGCCCTCCCACTCTACCACATTTTTGCCCTCACTGTCAATTGCCTTTCAATGCTAAGAATGGGAGCCAAAAATGTGCTGATTGCAAACCCCAGGGATATGCCTGGTTTCATTAAAGACTTAAAGAAATATCCTTTTTCCGTATTTACCGGGGTAAATACACTTTTTAATGGTTTATTGAATCAGCCGGATTTTTTAAATCTTGATTTTAATCATCTAAAAATTGCTGTAGGAGGCGGGATGGCTGTTCAGATGGCAGTAGCCGAAAAATGGAAAAAAACCACTGGCACAGCTCTGGCAGAAGGCTATGGATTAAGTGAAACTTCACCTGTACTTTCCTGTAATCCAATAGATGGAACAGAAAGAATTGGAACAATTGGACTACCTCTACCTAATACCGAGTTAACCATTATGGATGAAGAGGGAAATGAATTGGGTATTGGAGAAAGAGGAGAGATTTGTGCTAGAGGACCTCAGGTAATGAAAGGTTATTTGAATAGAGAAGATGAAACTAAAAAAGTATTTCATGGAGACTGGTTTAGGACCGGAGATATTGGAGTAAAAGATGAAGATGGTTTTTTCAAAATTGTAGACAGGAAAAAGGACATGATTCTGGTTTCCGGATTTAATGTATTCCCCAATGAAGTGGAGGACGAAATAGCCAAACATCCAAAAGTTTTAGAGGTAGCTGCAATTGGAGTTCCCAACGAAAAATCCAATGAAGCTGTAAAAGTTTTTATTGTTAAAAAGGATCAATCCCTCACTCAGGAGGAAATCATAACACATTGTAAGGAATCCCTTACTGGCTACAAGGTTCCACGTCATGTAGAATTTATTGACGAATTACCAAAATCCAATGTGGGCAAAATTTTAAGACGACCACTAAAAGAAAGAGAGGAAGCCAAAAGAAAAGAAACAGAGACCACTTCCTAAAAGTCTTGGATTAAAATAATTTTTAAAACCTTTATTAGTTAATAGCTACTAAAGGTTTTTTTGTTTTTATTAAAATATAAAAATACCTTTGCCAAATAATTAGCTTATCTAGAAAGACTGAGGGATTGGGCCCTTTGAAGTCTTGGCAACCTGAGCATTTAACCATTAACTAATATTTCTCAAGGTGCCAATTCCCATCCGAGATTATCGGAGAAGATAAGAAACAGACCACTTCTGTTGCCTCCCTTTTCTTCATAAGCTTAGTATTTTTTAATTAAAAAACACCTGATAAATATTTAGGGAATTTTTAGGCTATGAGCAACATCAAGGATATTTTAAAAGAAAGAATTTTAGTTTTGGATGGTGCAATGGGAACCATGATCCAGCGACATAAACTGGAAGAGGAAGACTTTAGAAATGAAAATCTAAAAGATCATACTTCCCCCCTGAAAGGAAATAATGATTTACTTTCTCTTACCCGCCCGGATATTATTAAGGAAATTCATGCAGAGTATTTTAATGCAGGAGCTGATATTGTAGAGACAAATACTTTCAGTGGAACTACTATTGCCCAGGCAGACTATAGCCTGGAACATATTATCTATGAGCTAAATTATGAATCGGCCAAAATAGCCAGAGAAGTGGCAGATGAATTTACAGCAAAAGAACCAGAAAAACCCAGGTTTGTAGCTGGTTCAATTGGACCAACTAACAGAACAGCTTCCCTTTCTCCTGATGTAAATGATCCTGGATATAGAGCCATTACTTTCGATCAGCTGGTAAAGGCCTACAAAGAACAAGGGCAAGCCCTCTTAGAAGGGGGTGTGGACATTTTCCTGGTTGAAACTGTATTTGACACACTGAATGCCAAAGCTGCTTTATTTGCACTTTCTGAAGTAAATGAAGAAAATAATACTGATCTTCCAATTATGGTATCCGGCACTATTACCGATGCCAGCGGTAGAACACTCTCAGGCCAAACTACTGAAGCTTTTTTAATTTCAGTGTCCCATATTCCACTTCTTAGTATTGGCTTGAACTGTGCCCTTGGAGCGAAAGATCTTGAACCTTATTTAAAAGTGCTTTCCAAAAACTCCAATGCTTTTGTGAGTGCGCATCCTAATGCCGGATTGCCTAATGAGTTTGGCCAATATGATGAAACCCCTGAAATGATGGGGAAACAAATTGAAATGTTCCTTAAAGATGGGTTGATTAATATAATCGGAGGATGTTGTGGAACTACCCCTGATCATATTAAGGTAATTGCAGAACTTACCGGAAAATATCAGCCCAGACCACTGCCAGAAACTTTACTTGCTTAAGATGATTTTTTCACCTGGTCTTATTTTTTGATTTGAATAAAAATATTAATAAATGACAGTTAATCCTCAAAGACAGCTTCCACCTTTAATGTTGAGTGGACTTGAACCTTTAATCATTACCCCGGAATCTAATTTTGTAAATATTGGAGAGCGAACAAATGTAACGGGATCAAGGAAATTTTTGCGATTGATAAAAGAAGGTAATTTTGAAGAAGCTTTATCTGTAGCACTTGATCAGGTAAGAGGCGGTGCGCAAATCCTGGATGTAAATATGGATGAAGGAATGATTGATGGAAAAGAATCCATGGTAAACTTCCTTAACCTAATTGCCTCAGAGCCAGAAATTTCAAGAATTCCTATTATGATTGATTCTTCCAAATGGGAAATTATTGAAGCTGGACTTAAAGTCGTTCAGGGAAAATCAGTGGTAAATTCCATCAGTCTGAAAGCCGGAGAAGAGGAGTTTAAGTATCAGGCAAAAAAAATTAAAATGTATGGGGCTGCGGTAATTGTAATGGCCTTTGATGAAAAAGGACAGGCTGACAATTATCCGAGAAGAGTGGAAATTTGCGAAAGAGCATATAGAATATTAGTGGATGAAGTGAAATTCCCTCCTCAAGACATTATTTTCGATCCCAATATTTTCCCGGTAGCCACCGGTATGGAAGAGCATAAAAACAATGCGCTGGACTTCTTTAGGGCCACAAAATGGATTAAAGATAATTTGCCCGGAGCCAAAGTAAGCGGAGGAGTTAGTAATGTCTCATTTTCATTTAGGGGAAATAATCCGGTGAGGGAAGCCATGCATTCCGCGTTTTTGTACCATGCGATTAAAAACGGTATGGATATGGGAATTGTAAACCCCACTATGCTTGAAGTTTATGATGAAATCCCAAAAGATTTATTAGAGAAAGTAGAGGATGTACTTCTGAACAGAAAAGATGAAGCCACCGAGAATTTGTTAGAATTTGCCGAAACTGTAAAAGGTTCGGGCAAGGCAAAAGTGGTGGATGATGCCTGGAGAAAAGAAACTGTTGAAAGCAGACTCTCCCATGCACTTGTGAAGGGAATTGTTGATTACATTGAAGAAGATACTGAAGAAGCCAGACAAAAATACCCAAGGCCTCTTCATGTGATTGAAGGCCCTCTAATGGATGGGATGAACATTGTTGGCGATCTTTTTGGGTCTGGAAAAATGTTCCTTCCTCAGGTAGTAAAGTCTGCCCGGGTAATGAAAAAGGCGGTGGCTTATTTACTTCCATTTATGGAACGGGAGAAGGAGGAAATGAAAAAATCCGGGACAATTGATGCAGAAGCCAAAGCACCTAAAATATTACTGGCTACTGTTAAAGGAGATGTGCATGATATTGGGAAAAACATTGTTGGGGTGGTACTCGCCTGTAATAATTACGATATTATTGATATGGGAGTAATGGTACCCACAGAAAAAATTATCCAGAAAGCCATTGAGGAAAATGTAGATGCCATTGGTTTAAGTGGTTTAATTACCCCTTCACTCGATGAAATGGTTGGTGTAGCTGAGGAGATGGAGAAAAGAGGCTTGAAAATACCTCTGTTAATTGGAGGGGCCACTACTTCCAGAATTCATACCGCAGTAAAAATTGATCCTAAATACTCCGGCCCTATTGCCCATGTGCTTGATGCTTCTAAAAGTGTACCTGTGGTCAGTAGTTTTACGGCTGAATCGGATGAAGTCAGGAACCGGCAAAAAACCAAGTTCAAGGAAGAATATGCCACTTTAAGGACTGATCATGCCAAGCGTCAGGAATCCAAAGTTTATATCTCTCTTGAAAATGCCAGAAACAATAAAACTCAACTGGACTGGCCAAACCAGAAAATTACAAAACCTTCATTTTTAGGCACCAGAGTTTTCAGGGATTTCTCTCTGGAGGAAATAGTGAAATTTTTCGACTGGACGCCATTTTTCCAATCATGGGAACTGGCTGGCAGGTATCCTAAAATCCTGGAAGACAGAGTAGTTGGTCAGGAGGCTCAAAAACTGTTTAATGATGCCAATGAGCTTTTAGATAAAGTGATCAGAGAAAAGTCATTAAAAGCAGATGCGGTAATAGGATTCTTTCCTGCCAATTCAATTAATGATGATGATATTGAAGTCTATCAGTTTAACCAGGAAACTTTTGAGGAAGACAGAACAAAAGTGGCTGAAGTTTTACATCATTTGAGACAGCAAAATAAGAAATCAGAAAAAACCACCAACTTTTGTCTGGCAGATAATATTGCCCCAAAAGAAACCGGAATAAGTGATTACATTGGGGCATTTACAGTAACCTGCCATGGCGCAGAAGAACTAGCTAAAGAGTTTGAAAAAGATCATGATGATTACAACAGTATTATGATCAAAGCCCTGGCCGATAGAATCGCAGAAGCATTTACAGAGTGCCTTCACCAAAAAGTACGAACTGAACTTTGGGGTTATGCCAAAGGAGAAGCACTTGATAACGAATCGCTTATCAGGGAAAAATATCAGGGTATACGACCAGCACCGGGGTATCCGGCCTGTCCTGATCACCTGGAAAAAGGTACACTTTTTAAAATGCTTAATGCTACGGATAATATCGGTCTGGAACTTACGGAAAGTTTTGCCATGTATCCGGCTGCAGCGGTAAGTGGTTGGTATTTTGCCAATGAAAACTCACGATATTTTGGATTAGGCAAAATCAAAAAAGATCAGGTAGAGGACTATGCCAAAAGGATTGGAAAGTCAGTTGAGGAAACCGAAAAATGGTTGGGTAGTATTTTAGCCTATTAATTGAATAAAAGTAGTTGGATAAAAATAAATGAATCCATTGGGGCTATAACTGTTTGATAATGAGACAGCATTTCTCCCTACAAATGAACCAGGAATGAAATTCTGGTTCTTACATTTTTTATGAGAGCCCTTTTATTTTTTTAGAAGGGCTTTAATTTTTAGCCATATATTTGTCATTTTTAGCTTTTTGTAGAAACCATCTCATTAAATGAATCGAAAATTAAAAGTAATAATCGCCCCTAATTCATTTAAAGGAAGTCTTGATGCTCACAAAGCTGCCAACGCCATTGAAGCCGGTTTGCTTAAAGCAAGCTCAGATTTTGAGACAGTGAAACTGCCCATTGCTGATGGTGGAGACCACTTTGCGGATGTTTTGGTAAAAGCACTTGGCGGACAAATGAAATTGGTAGAAGTTTCAGGCCCATTGGGAAATAAAGTTCAGGCAGCATATGGAATCACTCCTTCAGGTACCGCAATTATTGAAATGGCAAAAGCTTCCGGTCTTGCGCTTTTAAAGACGGAAGAACTGGATGCCCTGAATGCCACCAGCTTCGGAACTGGAGAATTAATGAAGGCGGCAATTAATGAGGGATGCAAAGAAATTATTTTGGGAATTGGAGGAAGTGCTACCACCGATGCAGGTGTTGGCATATTACAGGCATTAGGGTTCAGCTTTTTAGATAATGATGGCAGGGAAATCCCATTTGGTGGTGGAAATCTACAAAAAATTAACAAAATCGATGATGATAATGTTAGTAGGGATGTAAGGGATTGTAAGATTAAAATTGCCTGTGATGTAGAGAATAAAATTATCGGTGAATCAGGTTCGGCAAGGGTATTTGGACCTCAAAAAGGGGCCAGTCCCGAGCAGGTTTCTATGTTGGAGCAAAACCTGAAACACTTTGTAGAAGTTTCAAAAGCATTTACCGGGAAAGATTTGGCTTCAATTGATCATGGCGGTGCAGCTGGGGGAATTTCAGCAGGGCTAAAAGGTTATCTGGATGCCGAAATTTGCAACGGAATTGATTTGGTGATGGAAATTCTTGAATTTGAGAAACACCTGCCAACTGCTGATATTGTGATTACAGCAGAAGGCAAACTGGATTTCCAGACACTAGATGGCAAAGGCCCTTATGGCATTGCCCTGAAAGCCAAGGAAGCAGGTAAAATGGTCATTGCTTTTTCGGGAAACATTCCACCGGAAGAGCAGGAAAAATTTAAGGCTTTTGATGCCCTCTTTGCCATCGAAGATAGTCCAATGAGTTTGGAAAAAGCGATGAAGGAAGGGGAAAGACTTCTGAGAAATTCAGCCTTTCAGGCGGGATCTCTTATTATGACCAGTAGCAAATTAGGTTTTTAAATCTAATAAGACAGGATCAAAATTTATATTATTTAGGGAATAGCATTATATTTTTATTAAATTACCAATCAGGAAATTACTTAGAGAATTTTCATTTTTCACCTGAATTAATCCATTTTCTATCATTTTTCGCAAAAATTAGGGTGGAATAAATTTCAATTTTTAATAAAAATACCTATTCAATTCTTTGAGCAAATTAATTTTGTCAAATTAGATTTTATTAAGAATATGTTTACTTTTGTGTAAAGTTTAAAAGCTAACTTGAAGTTGTGGACAAAATCAAATTAGAAATATTAGGATTATCGGCAAGTCATTCTCAATCAGGTTCATTTGCTTTGGTTTTAGGAGAGGAGTTGGGGAATAGAAGACTGCCCATAATTATAGGGATGTTTGAAGCTCAGGCTATTGCCATTGAAATGGAAAAGATTGTTTCTAACCGGCCAATGACTCATGATTTATTTAAATCTTTAGCCATAAATTTTGATATAGATGTGCATGAAATCATTATTTCCGATTTAAAGGAAGGTGTTTTTTATGCCAAAATTATATGTAGTTTCAGAGATGGCTCCAATTTTATTGAACTGGATGCCCGTCCTTCTGATGCGGTTGCCATTGCGCTTAGATTTGATGTTCCTATCTATGCCAATGAAAATATTCTGGAAGAAGCGGGGATTGTATTAAATGAGGAAGACGAAGGAAACGAAAAACCTGCCAAAAGCAAAAAATCTCCTGTGGTAAAGGCTAGTCAGGATAGTGAACCACTAGATACCTCCCAACTTAACTCTATATCAATAGATCAATTAAAATCCATGATGGAAGCCGCCCTCACCAAAGAGGACTATGAAAAAGCGGCCAAAATTAGAGACGAATTAAACAGAAGACAGGCCTAGTCTGAGAAAATTTATCTTTATACAAAAAACCATCTGAACTTAAATGATTAAAAATGTAGTTCAGATGGTTTTTGAATTTAATAACTTATATCTTTTGTTTTTTAGGCCTCATGGGTTTTACATTTCCAATACTAAAATCTACATCCTCAGCTCCATGAGTCATTTTCTTCAATTTCCTTAAGAAAGCTAATAAGAGCAGTCCAAATAATACGGTGAAAAGAGTAATCAATAAAAATGTTTTCAACTCCCTTTGATTTTGGATTTCCTCCACTATAATTTCCCCGTTATATTTATCTTCCTCCTCATCAAAATCAAACTTCAGGGTAGCATGGCCATTTTGTGCTGCGGTTAATTGCTCTTCTTTTAATAAGGTTATCAATCTTTCTTCATTCTCAGTATCTAGTGAGATCAGCGAGTTTATGGGTTCATCCTTTTCCAAATCTTTTAATACAATTTCATCCCCCTCCAAAAACAATTTTGCCCTAACTGAAAAATCTTCTTTTTTCTCTATAGCTTCAGGGGCCACAAATTTATTAATTTGCTCATTAGTGGCCACCATTTCCATTTTTACCGACTCCATTTGTGAAGCCTCCCCAATTGCTCCTGCCATTTTATTTCCCAAACCTGTTGCAGCCCAATAAACACCCATCATAATAGCCACATATCTTGCAGGCGCCAGCTTTGTAATAAAAGAAAGGGAAACAGGAGATAAACTCAATTCCCCAACCGTATGGAATAAATAGGCTAATATCAACCAGATCATAGCTCCTTTTCCAAAAGGTTCAGCTCCGGCTTCCAGAGATGCAGCAGCCATGCATAAAAATCCCAACCCCATAATTATGGTTCCTATTGACATTTTAAAAATGGCTGACTCTTCTTTTCCCTTTAACCTTCTGACTACCCAATAGCCAGCCACAGCAGTTCCCAGCGTGATGATAAAAAAGGAGTTGACTGATTGAAAAATAGACGCTGGAATTTCCCAGGAGAAAAACATGCGGTTTATTTTATCCTTGGCATATATATTCATTAATCCCCCTGCCTGTTCGAAAGCTCCCCAGAATACTATTACAATCAGAAAAGAAAGCAATAACACTGTTACCCTATCCTTTTCAATATCATTTAGTTCTTTGAAAATAACAATTCCTGCCCCCACAGCTATTCCACCAAATACTACCAAAATTCCACCTCCAATACTTCCATAGAAAGTCATCACTCCACCTAACCCAATCAATAGGACCATGACGATGGTAGCCAATACATCTTTAAAAATTTTACTCAAAATTCCGGATCCAGCATTTTCGGAATTTATTTCTGTGGGAATAAAATCCCCAATTCCCTTCAAATATTTCTGCCCGTATAAAAAAACCAGTTGTCCAATAAACATTCCTATTCCTGCCAGCCCAAACCCGTAATGCCAACCAATTCTTTCCCCCACATAGCCCACAAATATTGGGGATAAAAATGCCCCAATATTTATTCCGATGTAAAAAATTGTAAATCCTTTATCTCTTCTGATATCTCCTTTCTTATAAAGTCCGCCAACCATGGTGGAAATATTGGGCTTTAAACACCCAACACCTAGAATGATAAAGGCCAGACCGGTAAAAAATGCCCAATCAGCCTCTACTGCTAAAATGCCATGCCCAATTACCAGCAGCCATCCTCCCAGCATCACCGATTTTTTTTGCCCTAAAAATTTATCTGCTAAAATACCTCCTGGAACCGACATCACATAAACCAACATGGTGTACCAACCATATAACGCCAGTGCATCTGCATTGGACCATCCCATACCACCAAGAGGCCCTTCTTTTACACCAGCTACAATATACAATACCAAAATGGCACGCATTCCATAATAACTAAATCGCTCCCAAAGCTCTGTAAAGAAAAGTATATATAATCCTACAGGATGTCCCAAAAACTCCCTTTGCTGCGGTACTTGATTTTCCATTTTCCTTATTTTCTGTGTTTTATGTTGTTTTAATAAATTGCGGTATTTGTTGTTTTGGATAAAAATATATAATTATGGGCAACCTCTGCGGATTTTCGCTTAGAAACTTTCGCTGAACCTTCAGGAAGCCTACATCTTTTCATCTGGTAGGTATTCCATTTGTAATTGGCTATTTTTCAATTTATAATCAAAAATATAGAGGACTTTAAAACTGATTTTACTTAGTCAATCAAGGAAAAACAAAGCTACGGGGTCCGGTGGTAACCATTAATATTATCTTTGGGGCTAAGAAAAACCAGCAGTGATAATTCACTCTGAATTGTTGTTTTTTGATATTTCTTAGGAAGATTCTTTTGTTTTCATTAAATTAAATGACTACAATTTTTACCAATCTATCTTTTAGCCATGAAACTTTTAACCTACATTATTTTAATGCTAATATTTTTTTCAGGATGTTATTCCCCTAAACCCAAAGGGAATAAAACTCTGGAAATAATAGAAGTTCCTCTATCTAAAGTTGAGATAAAGGATGATTTTTGGAATGGGAAAATTACCACAAATTCAAACGTTACCATCCCGGCAGTGCTGAATAGATTTGATGAAAATGGATACAAAGACAATTACATAAGTGCAGCAGGAAAAAGCTCCAGCGCCCACAGAGGACTGCCCTGGTCTGACTCTGAGTTATACAAGGTAATTGAAGGAATCGCTTATTTAAACTATCACTCAGATAATAAAACTTTAGTAAATGCAGGAGACACGCTTATAAAATCCTTTGGGGCCGCCTACCAATCAAATAATGACGCCTTACAAAAAGCTGCAGATTCCCTGATCAAATTATTTGAGGCTGCCCAGGACTCAAATGGCTATTTGCATACATTTCACATGACCAGACAAAGCCCCGAACCATGGGCCAGAAAAAAACCAGATCATAATTGGGCAGATATTGAAAACATGCATGAATTGTATTGTGCGGGGCACCTAATTGAAGGAGCTGTTGCCTATTATAAAACCACAGGAAAGAAAGCATTTTTGGAGGTTGCCATCAAATTAGCTAATCATATTAACCAGACATTTGGTCCGGGGAAGTTAGAAATTCCACCGGGACATCAGGAAATTGAACTTGGTTTGATTCAATTGTATCAGGTTACCCAAAACCCTCAATATCTAAACCTTGCCCACTATTTTTTAGAGGAAAGAGGGAATGGCAAAAATCACACACTCTTCATCAAAACGGATAAAGAAAGCGGGATAAAAGACCGGCATTACGCTCAGGACCACCTCCCTGTTTCTGAACAAATTGAAGCTAAGGGGCATGCCGTAAGAGCATTATACATGTACATTGCCATGGCTAAATTGCAACGCGAAATTGATTCTGTTAATTACCTCCCCACTTTGGAAATGGCATGGAAGGATCTGGTAGAAGGGAAAGTTTCCATCACTGGGGGTGTAGCCTCAGTGAAGCGACTGGAAAGCATTGCAGAAACCAATGAATTGCCCAATTTAGAAGCATATAATGAAACTTGTAATGCCATTGCTTTTTTGGTATTTAACCATGAAATGTTTCTGCTGACCGGAGATGTAAAATATCCAGATCTTATGGAGAGAATTTTATATAATGGTGCATTATCAGGCATTTCCCTGGATGGAAAATCATTTTCTTATTCCAATCCCCTGGCCTCGGACGGCAAACATAAATTCAACCTGAATAAATCAGCAGAAAGACTTGATTTTGAATTTGTAGCCTGTTGCCTGAGCAGTTTAACCAGATTCATTCCCTCTGTTCCAAAATACATTTATGCACAAAGAGGGAATGAAATTTTTGTTAATCAATTTATCGGAAGTGAGCTTTCCTTTAAAAATGAAAAAGGGACGGTAAAATTAAAACAGGAAACAGAATTTCCATGGAATGGCCATGCCGTGATCACGGTAACGGCTGAAACTTCACAGGAATTTCCCATCCATATCAGAATTCCTGGTTGGCTAAAAAACAAACCTATTATAGGTGGAGAAAGTATTTACCATTACACAGATTCTTCTCAGGCAAAAATTGAATTGAGAGTAAATGGCAAAGTACTGAACTATAATCATGAAGCGGCATTTATTACCCTCAATAAGAAATGGGAAACAGGAGATAAAATTGAATTAATTTTCCCCATGGAAATTAGAAAAATAGCCTGTGATGAAAAAATCGTAAGCAATCGCGGGAAAATAGCGATGGAAAGAGGACCACTTTTATACTGCCTGGAAGGCCATGATAATCCCTTTAATCTTTTGCAAATGGAATTAAAACCAGAAGATCAACTTAATACCAGCTTCAACAAGAAACTCCTAAAGGGAGTGCAAACCATTTCCGGAAAATGCTATGTAGACGACAATAAAACTGTCAACTTTTTGGCCATTCCTTATTTTAGCTGGTCGAACCGAGGTGCTGGTTCAATGCAGGTTTGGGTAAATGCCAATCAACCTTCCCTATAAAAAAACTCCTTCCAAAGCCAGGTTTGAAAGGAGTTTGATGGGGAATTATGAGTGACAAAATGTTTTCACTTATTTTCCGATATAGGGAAAAGTGACCGGATTTTCCTTTTCCGGGTAATAATTATTACTTCTGTCTATATCAGCCATTCTCATGGACATATCAATTTCAATAGTTTTTATTTTATCTGGAGATACCTCCAGGGTAAACTTATATTCCGGGTAAGTCCATGGCCAGCTTTCCAATTGTTTATTGGAAATACCATTAAATTCCTCCTGTTTTACTCCTCTCATTATTCTCAATGGAATATTAAACCTTTCTATTTTTCCATCAGTATATTCTACATAAACATCTACAGGCATGGGCATATTCCCAACCCTTTCCAGAACTATTGCGGTTCCATTTCCTTCAGATTCAACAGATTTCAAACCATAATCTATGGTATTGGTAGTACCAATCCATTGCTCCAGATACCAGTTTAATTCTATTTCTGACTCCTTCTCAAAAATTCTTAAAAGATCGATAGGCTTAGGGTGCTTAAATTTCCATTCATTATAAAACCGAAGCATAGCCTTATCAAAAGTAGATTTACCAATGATGTACTCCATTTGGCTTAAAAATAAAGCCCCTTTAGAATAAGATGAGACTCCATAAATACCATTTCTGGTATAGAAATCAGAATGGGTGGTGAGCGGCTCCTGCATCTCCATATCAACCAGCCTTTTGTAAGAAGAAAAGCTACCATAATGAGGATAAAACTTATTTTCATTAAATAATTTATCTTCAATTATATTGGAAGCATAACTAGTAAATCCTTCATCCATCCAGGCATATTTAGTTTCGTTGAAGGCAAAGATATGCTGAAACCAGCTGTGCATCGCTTCATGAACAGTCACCCCAACAAGGCTTGGTAATTTCCTATGTCCGGTAATCATGGTACACATAGCATATTCCATTCCTCCATCTCCTCCCTGAATCACCGAATATTGCTTATAAGGATATTTTCCATATAAACTCCCCGCCAATTCAAAATGCTTCTTAGTATATTCTGGAAGTCTTTCCCAGTTTTCCACCAATGTATCAGCCTGATAGAAAAAATGTAATTCCGGTCCATCTTCCATTTTTAAAATGGTGTGACGATAATCCGGATCTGCTGCCCAGGCAAAGTCGTGTACATTTGGGGCTACAAAGTGCCAGGTATGTTTCCCGTTTTTTCCTGGAAGTTTGTCCTGAATTCCATTGTAGCCATGACCAATTTTATCTCCATTTTGGAGGTAACCTGAACCGCCAATAGTGAAATTTTCATCAATGGTAATTTTCACATCAAAATCTCCCCATACGCCATGAAATTCCCTACCGATGTATGGATTCGCATGCCATCCTTCGTAATCGTATTCAGCCATTTTTGGAAACCATTGGGTCATGGTGTAGGCGATACCTTCTTTATTATCTCTTCCCGATCTTCTGATTTGCTTTGGAACCTGTCCTTTAAACTCCATTTTGAAAACCGACCTCTTTCCGGGCAATAATGGTTTGTCCAACTCTACTTCCAAAATAGTCCCCACCACTTTGTAGTTTAGGTCCTTTCCATCTTGCTTTAAGGAACTGATTTTCTGAAACCCAATCTCGTTTTCCTTAAGATGCAAAATCCTGTCTCTTACTCTTGGATCGGGATCTTTTATTGTTCTGGAACGAACATCCATCATACTCCCCGGTTGAAAAGCATTAAAAAACAAGTGATAAAAGACTCTTTTTAAAGTATCTGGTGAATTATTATAATAGGTCAGTTTTTGGTTTCCATCAAATTGATGAATGTTGACATCAAAATCAATTTCCATTTCATACTCTACCCTTTGCTGCCAGCCAAGGTCCTGAGCTTTTAGAAATGATAATTGACAAAAGATCAAAAAGTTGATTAATAGTATTTTTTTCATTGTTTCAAATTGTGATTGTTGCAGGTAATTTTCCATTAAATAGGAAAACTACTGTTTGTTGAAGATTTTTTCATTTAAAGTTAATACAAAAGGTATCTTTCCCTTTTCAGTGGCAAAAAAAGTAAAATGATTTAAAAAGTCCTGATATCAAGAATTTTAATTTCCGTAGGTTTATTATTCAGATAAAATTTGGCGCTTGAGAAAAGGTAATCTTTGGGAGAATCAACCAGACCAAGACTTACAGGTTTTTGATGAAGAAAATCAATTTTTTCCTTGATGGCATTTACATCTTCTAATGGTTCTTTTTCAAAAGTTGTATTCCAAACCCGATACCTTCTCTGGCCTTTTGCAATTTCAAGGCTGGCCACTACCTGAGTTTTTTTATCCACTTCAAGTAATCTGATAATTTCCTTTCGGGTGAGGGTTTTGAAATCGTCCAAATAACGGGAAAGTGCTTCTTCCTGAAGACCGGTGAGAATTAAATTAATCTGATTGGGTAAAAGGCAATAACCCATTACCCTGGTTTTGTATTTACTATTTAATACTGAAAGTCCATCAAAAGCAAGATTGTAATATTTTACATCCTCCAAAACCGCCAGGTCCTGGTTGGATTTAAGGCTTACTAAAAAACAGTTGTCTAACTTCACCTGGTTATGTTTAAGTACAAAATTTCCATAAAAGGAAATTACTAATCCTGAAAAAAGTCTCTGCCCGCTTTTGAGATCAGAGACAATTTCAGGATACAAATAAAATATTTCCAAATGTCATAATGAGGAAATCAGGGAATATTTTCTCAGTTTTCATTGTTTTTTTATCCCAGAACTACGCACAACAATTAAGTGAAGATGAAAAAACAATGTTTAAGCAGCCATTTTCGATATTTTCCTAATCAAGGCTCTCTTGGCTACTGGCATCAAAGATTCCTCCAGCGGACAGGGTACATTTGAATTTAATATAAATGCAGCCGGACTTGGAAGTGATTTATGCTTTTTAATTAATTGCAATTTTATATTTTCATAAGTAGTACCGATCCCTTTCCGCACAGTTTCCATAAAAGTGGTGCTGATGCCCCTAAATTTTTCATCTGCACTTTCGAAAATGGTAATTTTATAATTGTAAATCCTGGTCTCCTTCATCTTATATTCATTGACAAAAAGGTAGCCGTATTCAGGATAAATGGGCAAAATTCCCACTGGGGAAATTTCGATTTTGCTTTCAATTAATTCATACACTGTTTTCCCTTCTTCCAAAATTCCCTTTATTCTGGGCAGCGAATAGAAAATAATTTCCTCCAATACTTTCATCACTTCTCCATCCTGTACAATTTTTTCATAAGATACTTTAAGCTTGGCAAAATCAGCTTTTGAAATTTTTTGGGGGAAATTTTTGTACAAAAGCTGCTTATTCTCCTTTATGGACTGAAGGTTTTTGTAGTGAAAAACCAGATCGGTTAACCCCGGGTACAGCTTATGTCCTTCAAACTGTTTTTTCACATTCTGAAGGTAAGCAAGCAGCATATATTTCTTGTATTCAAAATCAATTAATCCAGTGGTTAGCCAATTGTCGTTTAGCTGTTTCATAGCACGAAAGGGTTTGGTTAAAAAATCAATTCAGTAAAAAGTTTCGGTAAATCCCTTGTTTTGGATTTTACGGATTCTAAAGCGGAAATGATTTTTTCCCTGATTCCGTAAAGCCGATTTCCCTAAGGTTTTGGAAAAAATAATGGAAAAGGACTTTTAATTTTTGCAGTTTAAATACCATAAGTACTTCCCCTAATTTAATAATAAACTCAATTTCTCAAAACATCTTATAGCATTTTAATGTGTATTTTCCTTTAAATCGACCAAAAAGCAGTGTTAAACCAAAAAACAACAGGATTTTTTTTCAAAAGGAAAAGTTGATTTTTGTAAAATAATGGCTATACCATGCTTCATCTTATTTAAAGATGATTGGTAATTTATTTATTCTTTTTCCTGCTGAATAAACTCCGGATTCAAGAATCATTTGTTTATTTGTAGCTTTGATTTAATTATTCAAATTACCAATAAACAATTAATACAACCTCAAAATGAAAACTCGCACCGCAAATATTATGATGGTTCGTCCATCATCTTTTGGCGTAAACCAACAAACAGCTGAAACCAATGCTTTTCAAAAAACAATTCCCAAACTGGATGATGACGAAATTCGGGATAAAGCCATTCAGGAATTCGACCACATGGTTCAAACCCTGAAGGCAAATGGAATTAAAGTGGCAGTAATTTTCGATTCAAAAGAACCTGAAAAACCAGATGCGATTTTCCCCAATAATTGGGTGACTTTTCAGGAAGACGGTACTGTTGTACTTTTCCCCATGTGCGCTCCCAACAGAAGATTTGAAAGAAGAAGAAGCATTCTTGATCTGATCGGCTCACAATTTGAAATCCTGAATGAAGTGGATTTAAGCCATTATGAAGAGGACAACATTTTTTTGGAAGGGACCGGAAGTATGGTTTTAGACAAAGCCAATAAAATTTGCTATGCCTGTATTTCAGAGAGGACATATCCTGAGCTTTTAAAGGAGTATTGTGAAAAATTCAGTTATAAACCCGTTATTTTCGAAGCCCTTGACGAACAGGATTTCCCTATTTACCATACGAATGTCATGCTATCTGTAGCGGATAAATTTGTAGTGGTTTGTCTGGACTCGGTGAAAAACCCTGAAGAAAAGGAAAACCTTGTAAGCCATTTCAAAAGCACCAATAAGGAGATCATAAATATTTCCTTTAGCCAGATGAAATCCCTTGCTGGAAATGTAATTGAACTGGAAAATGACAAAGGAGAAAATATTCTGGTAATGTCTGAACAGGCCCGGCAAAGCTTCAGAGAAGAGCAACTTCAAATTATCAATAAATTCGCTAAAATAGTGGCTGTTCCTATTCCCACAATTGAAAGAATTGGAGGAGGAGGAACCAGGTGTATGATCGCTGAAATTTTCCTTCCGGAGAAAAAGAATGGCTAATAAACCAAATGGGGAAAACCCAAGTAGGATTATTCCGTAAATATGTTCTTGAATTGCTAAACCAAATAAGCCCTTGTTTAAACTATAAATTTGTGAGTTTAATTGTTCCAGGTAAATTATGAAAGGCAGTTCCTTAAATGGTCGATTTTAATAAAATCTAAAATTTAAACAGGCTCTAAACAATTGAATTGCGGATTTTTTCTTTAATCCATAATTAATGCTATAATTGGATACTTTTTACTTGCTCACTAAAAGTTTATCAGTTTAATCACCAATCAATTTCTCACAGGTAATTGAATTTGAGAAAAATGCAATAACATCGGAAGTGAACTATTATTTAACCCAAAAATTCTCACCAAAAGGAAACTTAATGAGACATTTATTTATCTTATTAGCGCTGTCATTCATCAATTTTCATCTTTTTAGTCAGGATAACCCCCGGCTGGTAATCGATCCACAGGGACATTCAGCTATGATTAAAGATGTAATGTTTACCAAAGATGGTAAAACTTTAATTTCTGTTTCTGATGACAAAACCATACGGGTATGGAATACAACAAACGGAACCATAAGGAAAACCATTAGAGGCCAGATTGGAGCTGGTCCTTTTGGTAAATTAAATGCAGGAGCAATTTCCCCGGATGGCAACCTGATTGCTGTGGCTGGCTATCTTCCAAATGATGAAATTAGAATAATACATTTGGCCACCGGACAGCAAATTGCTACCCTTCTTGGACATGAAAACACTGTAACTGATCTTGATTTTTCGGGTGACGGGAAATTTTTGGCCAGTAGCGGAGGAGATAATAGTGTGAGAATCTGGAGTATCCCGGAATTGACCGGTAAGGATCAGTTTTCGCCAAATGATGAACCCCAATTGTTGAGTAGCTTTTCGGATCATACTGCTCCGGTATACGGTGTAGCCTTCGCTCCGAATGGAAAAAAAGTGGTTTCAGCCTCCTTCGATGGCACACTCAGGTTATATTATTTAACTCCTGAGGGTACTTCAGCAGCTCCTTCCAAATCCATGGCAGGGCAAATGGTAGACCACAGCGACAGGGTATATTGTGTGGATTTTTCACCTGATGGAAAATACATTGCCTCAGGAGGACTGGATGGAAAAATCCAACTTTGGGATAGTGATGGAAATTTTTACAATACCATTCAGGAACTTGGTCAGGAAATATTTACCATTTCCTTTTCTCATGAGATGAATAAACTGGTGGCCATGACTAAAGATGGTACCGTTTACGAAATCCCTTACGGACTTACCCTGGGTAAATTCACAAAACATGACAATACTGTAAGAGCATCCGCATTTGCACCTGTCAGAACTAAAGAAGGGGTGGAAATTATCGCCACCGCTGGAGGTTCTGACAATGAAATTTTTCTATGGAATGCCGAAGATGGAAAAGTGCTGCAACACCTGGAAGGCCAGGGACAGGCCGTTTGGACCGTGGGATTTGGCAATGAAAAAGAACTTGCCTTTGGAAATACCTATGCACCTAAAAATGTGGCTGACAGAGGACCATTCGAAAAATCATTCGATTTCAAAGAATTAAAGCTAAATCTTCAGCAAATTGATCCATCTAAATTTAAAAGAAGTAAAACTTCTGGTGGTGGGCTGTCTCTCAGGCAAACAAGTGAGTATTCTCTAAATTTTGGAAATGGAGCTAAAGTTACCAACACCGCCTCAAGCGGACGGATAATCAGATCTTATGCTGTAACTCCAAATGGACAGGTAGTAGTGGGAAGTGCAGGAGCCCTGAAACTTTATAACAGCTCAGGAAAAGAATTAAGAGAATTTGTTGGGCATACAGGCGAAGTTTGGTCCGTATCCATTTCAGATGACGGTAAAATTTTAACTTCAGCAAGTAATGATCAAACCATTAAGGTCTGGAATATTGATACTGGGGAAAACCTGGTGACTTTATTCATTGCCAAAGATAATGACTGGGTTTGCTGGACTCCCCAGGGATATTATACCGCCTCTGCCGGAGGGGAAAAGTACGTGGGATGGCATGTAAACCGAGGGGATGATAAAAGTGCAGAATTCTTCCCGGTAAAAACCTTTAGCAAAAAATATTTCAAACCAGAATTGGTAAAACTGACCATTGAACATGGTTCATTCGAAATTGCAAAAACGATTTATGGCCAAACCAATCAGGAAATTATTGTAGTAGAGGAAGAGGAAATTAAAGATTTATTACCGCCATCGGTGGAATGGTTAATTCCTTCAAAAGACTTTTTGGAAGTCAAAGAAAACAGAGTAAAAATTAAAGCCAAAGTCACTTCGGATTCCCCTATTACAAAAGTAGAAGTATATGTAGATGGAAGGCCTGTATCAAAAGGAAGAGGATTTAAGGTAGAACAAACCAATACCCCAACCAAAAAGTGGGTTGATTTTGATGTTCCACTGGTAAATGCTGAAAGTAGAATCCAGATTTATGCCGCCAATGAAAATGCGGAAGGAATTTCGGGTGAAAGAATTATAAGGGTTAAAAAAGAAAAAAGAGAAACAGATATCGTTGAGGAAGCTGAGGAACTGGAATTTGATGTGTTCGATTATATCGTAAAACCGAATCTTTATTTATTAAGTATTGGCATCTCTGATTTCACACAATCTGACTATAATCTGAATTATGCAGATGATGATGCCCATGCCATTTCTCAGGTTTTTAAAAATCGGAAAGATAAATTGTACGGAAATATCATTGTGAAAGAATTAGTGAATGAAAAGGCAACTAGACATAATATTTTAAATGAGTTTAGATGGCTGGAGGAAAATGCTACTCAAAAAGATTTAGTTGTCATTTTTATTGCCTCTCATGGTTTCAATGAGAAAAATCATTTCTATATTCTTCCACATGATGGAGATCCGGAAAATTTAAGAGAAACTGGTGTGGACTGGCAAAACTTCGCAGAAGTATTGGCTAACCTGCCTTCAAAAGTACTGATGCTGGTAGATGCCTGTCATAGCGGTCAGTTGGGAACTAATGTGGGATATGTAAACAATACAGAAGCTTTAAGAACAATGTCTTCTGTAGAAAATGGAGTAATAATAATGTCCGCTTCTACAGGAGATGAATATTCCCTGGAGAATACTGATTGGGGTCATGGAGCTTTTACTTTGGCACTGCTGGAAGGATTAGAAAAAGGTCAGGCGGATATATTTCCAGTAGACAAAACAGTATTTATTGATGAATTAAGTACTTATGTAAAACCAAGAGTCAGAAGTTTAACAAATAATCATCAAAATCCAACAATTCAAATCCCTAGTACAATAAGTACATTGCCAGTAGTCACTCTGGAGTAAAAAACAAATTCTTAAAATCAAAAAAGCCTGTAGTTTGGACTCACAGGCTTTTTTATTTACAATATACAATAATATAATCTCCAAATTTTTCACTGATCATTTCCACAGGAATGGTAATTTCATCTTTTATGATTTCCCCTGTAAATGCAGTTGCATTTGAGTTTTTTATCACTTTTAATTCCTTATTAAAAAACAATTGTTTTCTCCCATACAATTTATACATGGCTTCCTTCGCACACCAGTAAATGGTTAGTTCTTCATCCGACCAACAAGTATTATTCTTTTCAAAATCACTAAGAAATTTTTTAGCGACAAGCTGTATTCTGGGAGAGACCAACTCAATATCAATCCCGGTAGATTTTTTGGTATCAATAATGGCTATTGCGTAATCTTTACAGTGGGAAATGGACAAGTGAATATCCGAATCCAATAAAATCGCTTTATTAAATTCATCTTTGCTGATTCCTGCATAAGGAAGTTGATGAATTTCAAGTAGTTTCTGAATAAGAATTCTGCTGGCCAGCCATTGCTTTTGCTTCAGCTCAATATGAATGGCTGTAAAATCCTGATGATGGATGGCTTCGGGAAAAATGTCCAGTAAATCCTCTAATGTCTCCTCAATCTCCCACATACCCCAAAAAGTATGTTCACTAATCTGATGATGCCTTAATAAGGACATGAATTAAATTTTAAGCCTGTTATGGAAATAATGTCTGAAACTTTTATTTCGATAACCTGCTGGTATATTTCAATTGTATTTATAAAATGATTTATATCCCTTAAATCTTTGAGCAAAAAGGCTAATTTTGTTCATTCAATTTCACGATATTTTCATTTGTGCGCAAAGATAACCAACATGGCAAAAATAGAGGTAAAAAAGGTACATTCTTTCACTGGTCATAAAGATTGCATATATGCAATGGAGGCTTATACAGCCAACGAGTTTTTCACCAGTGGGTCGGATAAGCTGGTCGTGAAGTGGGATTTAAATGAACCAGACAAAGGAGAACTGATCGCTACGGTTCAAAACACGGTTTATGCTCTCAAATACCTTAAGGAATACAATCAACTATTGGTAGGGGAAAACTTCAGTGGTATCCACCTGATTGATATTGAAAATAAGAAAGAAATAAAATCTTTAAAACTCACTGAGGCAGCCATTTTTTCCATCCAATGGCACGAAGGGAAAATTTTTGTGGCCACAGGTGATGGAAAATTGATTGTAGTAGACTACCAGACTTTTTCAATTCTGAAAGAGATAGAACTCTCGGATAAATCTCTTAGGACAATGGCTGTTAATCCAGAAACCCAGGAAATCGCCTGTGGATTTAGTGACAATTTCATCAGGATTCTTGACCTAAATACATTTAACTTAAAGCATGAAATTGAGGCCCATAAAATCTCCGTTTTTTCCCTGACTTACAGCCCAGATTTCCAGATTTTATTAAGTGGAAGCAGGGATGCGCATCTCAAACTTTGGGAAGTCAATCAAAATTATCAGCTTAAGGATTCCATTGTGGCACACATGTTTACCATCAATGATATTTCCTACCGTGAAGATGGGAAATATTTTGCCACCTGCAGCAAGGATAAATCTGTAAAAGTATGGGATGGGGAAACTTTTCAATTGCTTAAAGTGATAGACAAAGCCAGACATGCGGGGCATGGCACATCCGTAAATAAGGTGGGATGGTTCGGAACTGGGAATACTGTAGTGTCATGTAGTGACGATAAATCTGTCTCTGTGTGGAAGGTTGAGTTTTAAAAGTTAACAAGGCCTTCACAACTTAATAACAGAACAATTGAAACAAATTCCTGAAATCTCTCGTTCTTCATTTCCCACTAAATGCGATAAATATGATATTATCCGGAAAAGAAATCGAGAATAGAATTGGCAAGGATATTTTCATTGAACCTTTCAACCAAAAGCAACTCAACCCGAATAGCTACAACCTCAAATTACATAAAGATTTACTGGTTTATAAGGCAGATGTGCTTGACATGAAACTGGCCAATGAAGTAGAAAAAATAGAAATACCAGAAGATGGATTTGTGATGCAACCCGGGAAGTTATACCTGGGCAGAACTGAAGAATTAACCAAGGCGGAAAATCATGTACCCATGCTTGAAGGAAGGTCTTCAATTGGCCGATTGGGAATTTTTATACATGTTACGGCCGGTTTGGGAAATGTTGGAGCCAATGGTTACTGGACACTTGAACTGGCCTGTATTCAGCCTGTAAAAATTTATGCCGGTGTGGAAATCTGTCAAATCTTTTTCCATGAAATGACTGGTGAGTTTGTCAAATACAATAGCTTAAAGTATCACAACAACAACGGTGTTCAACCAAGCCTGATTTACAAGGAGTTTTAAATTCAATAAAAATCATGAAAACGAAAAAGCCCCGGACTTAAATCCAGGGCTTTTCTTATTGAAAAAACTCAAACAAAGAATCAAGCCAATTCCGATAACTCCAGCCAACGCATGGTTTTTTCATCTATTTCTTCCATCAATTCCCCAATTTCCTCCGAAATTTCCTGCAAAGCAATATGATCGGTGACTTCACCAGAATTCATTTTTGCACTTAATTCTTCTTTTTTTAATTCCAGCTCTGGAATTTCTTTTTCCAGTGCCTCAAATTCTTTTTGTTCTTTGTAAGAAAGTTTCTTCTTTGAGTCCGAACCGGAAGCCTTTTTGGGCTGTGGAGCTTTTTTCTTTTCCTCTTTTTCTAATTTTTCCAACCGTTCTTTTTCATCCTCCATATCCCGGTATTCCAGGTATTTCCCATTAAAATCCCTTATTTCTCCATCTCCTTCAAAAACAAAAAGGTGATCGACCAATTTATCCATAAAATACCGATCGTGAGTCACCAGAATAAGACAGCCCTGGAAATTTAACAGGAAATCTTCCAATACATTAAGGGTAAGTAAATCCAGGTCATTTGTAGGCTCATCCAGAATCAAAAAGTTGGGGTTTTTCACCAGAATTGTCAACAAATAAAGCCTTCTTTTTTCCCCTCCGCTTAAAGTGGAAACTAAAGAATACTGTGTTTTTGGAGGAAACAAAAACAACTGCAAAAACTGAGAAGCAGTAAGGTTGCTTCCATCAGCAAGTGGAATCACTTCGGCAATATCAGTAACCACATCAATCACTCTTTTGCCATCTTCCAGCTTGATTCCCGCTTGCGTATAATAACCGAATACAATGGTTTCTCCATGATCGATAATTCCACTATCAGGTTTTTCCTTCCCGGTTAACATATTCAGAAAAGTGGACTTCCCTACCCCATTCTTACCCACAATACCAACCCGCTCTTTCCTTTTAAAAATGTAATTAAAATCATTGGTAATTCTCAGGTCTCCAAAGGATTTATTCAGGCCTTTTATTTCCATTACCTTCTTACCCATTCTGGCCATATTCACGCCCAATTGTAAACCTTCCTTCTTACCAGGGCCCTTGGCTTTTTCCTGCAAGTCATCAAATGCATCCACACGGTATTTTGCCTTGGTACCTCTGGCCTTTGGCATCCTTCTTATCCATTCCAGTTCCTTTCGCATCAGGTTTCTGGCCTTCTCCACTTCTTTGGTCATTTGCTGTTCCCTCTCCGATTTATTCTCCAGGTAATAACTGTAATTCCCTTTGTGTTTATAAACCCGTTCATCTTCTATTTCAATGATTTCCGTGCAGATTCTATCAAGAAAATAGCGATCATGTGTAACCAGAAACAAGGAAAGGTTTTGTTTGGATAAATATTCCTCCAGCCATTCAATCATGTCCAGATCAAGGTGGTTGGTAGGCTCATCCAGAATTAGAAAATCAGGTTCTTCAATCAGTACTCTGCTTAGGGCTACTCTTTTCTTCTGCCCTCCGGATAACAATTTCACATCCTGATCGAGATTGGAAATTTTAAGCTTATCCAAAATTTGCTTAACCTTCACTTCAAAGTCCCATGCATTCAAATTATCGACCTCACTTGTGGCCGAATTAAGCACATCAAGATTTTTATCGGATGGATCACTTTCGTATGCTTTTATGGCTTCCTCATATTGCTTGATGGCCTTTAGAATGGCATTATCCCCCTGAAAGATATAATCCATTACAAAGTTGATATTATCAAACGCTGGTTCCTGAGGGAGAAAAGCCACTGAAATATCTTTATTAATGACCACTTCGCCAGTATCAGCACTGTCCTGACCTGTAATAATTTTTAGTAATGTCGTTTTTCCAGACCCATTTCTGGCTACGAGAGCTACTTTTTGCCCTTTTTCTATACCAAAGGAAATATTTTCAAATAAGACCTTTTCTCCAAATGTCTTTGTCAGACTATCAACTGATAAATAATTCATGCGGCAAAATTAAGGAGAATTTCCTGAGATTGTATCTTTTCTTAAAGACCTATTATTAAATTTTGATTTTTGTAAAGGAGAAATTTCCTAAAAACTAATGTGTCTGTTTGTTCTTCAGCAATCTCACCTCTATCCAATAGTGAAAATCAAAATAGTCCAGCACCCGTTCAATTTCTGATTTTCCGGCTTTTGCAAATAAATCTTTCTTTAGTTTTTGTAATAATTCCGGAAAATGAGATTTTGGGGAAACAGACACTTTTGAGAAAAATTTTAGCAGAGTGTTTTCGAATGGCAAAAGCTTTCTATTCTTTTTTAAAAACCTTTTGGTAGCAATAACTGCATATTTTAACACCATAATATTTCCCAATTCAAAATGAATGGCCAGATTTAAAAACCTGGCATAGCTTAAAATATCCGATCTTTCAGCACCAAAATTTTCATTTAAAATGATATTGAGACAGGAAAGGGATTTTGAGAACTCCTTTTCCATAAAATAAAGATAAGAAAACTGATAATATAGTAGCAGCCGATAAGCCAATGGAACTGATTGCTTATGCTTTTCAATAAAAGCCTTTATTTCTCCAATTCGCTCCACCCCTTTTTCAAAGGCCTTAGTATCTCTGAGCAACTCCAATTCTATATTAAATATCTGAACATACCACCGGACCACAAATGAAGAATTAATCCTGAGGCCATAAGTAGTGGGTATTTGCTTGGCTTTCTCCAGTAAGGGTGGAATATAATCCAGTCTTTTCATTTGCAATAACATTCCAATCTGGTTACTTAGAGCAGTTGAATACACTTTAGGTTCATCTTTAATCCTTTCAGGCAATTTTTCAAGTAACAGACATAAGTTTTCGGCAAATTGGTAAGCCTTTTCCGGATCAGCCTTATAATAAGACTCCGTTTGCCTGATATAGTAATAAAGCACTTTTCCCTGAAGAAAATCCGGTTCCTTATCCAAAAGTTTGTTTTTCAAACTATAGCCCTGTCTGGTTCCGGCAATTCCTTCAAGCTCCTGAAAAATATTGTAAATATTTATGGTGATTCGCCATAGTTCATTTAATTCCCCTATCCATTCCAGAATTTTCCTTTCTTCCTTCAAAATCATATTAATATTTTCCTGCTCTTTTCCGGCCCCTCTGGTAGTCATCAGCAATTTCCTTTTCCAATTCAGGGCCTCAATGAGTAAAGGGAATTTTTCATAAGATTCAGCCAATCCTATAATTTTTTCAACCAGGGCTTCGCACTGAGGATATAATTCTTTGTGAAAAAGAATTTCCATTTCCTGGAGATAGCCAAGAATTAATAGATTTTTGGATGATTTTTGGTGGAAATTCCTGAGAGCCTTTAAAATCAAATCACGGAGATAGATTTTAGTGACATGAAGTTGTTTAATAAATTTTTCATCCTTGAATGCCGTTTTTATGGCCTGATCATCATCCTCATTTTGCTTTTGTATAAAATCGAAAAGCTTCAGGTAATTATGCTGACTTTCCTGCTGGCTTGTAAATAGCCGGAAATACCTTTTTTCAGGCTTTGATAAAGACTTTATCAATAAAAATAGATTACCTTTTTTTTGCATAGAAACTTAGAGAAGTTCATATTAAAATATATTCAGTATGAAATTAAAACATTTTTTCTCTTTTTAGAATCTTACGTTTTTATATTTTTTAGCTAAAAAACTTTTTAGTACTCACTTACATTTGAAGCATCATTTAATTTTTACAACTAAAAACTATTCAAAAAATGGCAAATGCAATTAATTGGTTCGAGATCCCATCATCCAACTACGAAAGAGCTTTAGACTTTTACGGAAAAGTGTTCGATGCGGAGCTGTATCAGCAAGATATTATGGGAATAAAAATGGCATTCTTACCCTGTGGTGAAGGAGAAGTAGGAGGAGCCGTTTGTTATGGAGACGGGAACAAACCATCGGAAAATGGAGCAAGAGTATATTTAAATGGTGGTGACGATTTAAGTACGCCTTTATCAAGAGTTGAATCTGCCGGTGGAAAGGTGGTATTACCTAAAACTAAAATATCTGATGAAATTGGCTATATGGCTACTTTTATCGATACGGAAGGAAATCAAATTTCTTTTCATTCACCTCATTAATCTTTAATTTGTAATCAGAGTCCAGACTGAGGAAATAAAAAAAGCACAGCTCGTTCATTTCTGAACTTGGAGCTGTGCTTGTGATCCCGCTGGGATTCGAACCCAGGACCCTCTCCTTAAAAGGGAGATGCTCTACCAGCTGAGCTACGGAATCTAATATCTTCTTAATTTAGTGCCCACGAGAAGATTCGAACTTCCACGGGCGTTAGCCCACCACCCCCTCAAGATGGCGTGTCTACCAATTCCACCACGTGGGCAGTAAAAAAATCAAGATTGAGAATTCAAATGAAAAACACCAAACTCCCATACTTTTTTTTATTTTCCTGCATCAAATGACACAAAAAAAAATTTCGAAAGATTTTCTCCAACTTCACTTCCCTTTTCAGGATTTTCATTAATTTCACGATCTTTCGAATCAGCTGTGATCCCGCTGGGATTCGAACCCAGGACCCTCTCCTTAAAAGGGAGATGCTCTACCAGCTGAGCTACGGAATCTAAAAGGATATTGGATTTTGTCCTCTCCTTTGCGTTATTTGCGGTGCAAAACTAATATTAAATACATTCAATGCAAAAAAAAATCAAAAAATTATTCTGTTTGATGTCAATTTTATTTTTGACCACATTCTTTCGGACCATATCCGCGCCCTCAAACCCCAAATTAATAGAAGGAGATTCTCTTTTCAACCAAAATAAATTTCAGGAAGCATTCACTATTTACAATAATATATTAGAAGAAAATAGACAGTTCTCTCCAAAAATGTTGTTAAAAATGGCATTTATAAAAGAGAATGAAGGCGATTTTACCAATACTTTATACTACCTGAATTTGTATTATTTATTCAAAGCAGACAAAAAAGTTTTGGATAAAATGATGGATTTAGCATCGGATAATGAACTAAAAGGATATAAGTTTACCGATGCGGAATTCTTCTATGCTTTTTTTCAGGCAAACCTGTATTACGTTTTTGGAGGAGTCTTAGCCACTTTCTTGTTTTTACTGGTGTTGATCATTAAAAACAAAATAAATAAAAGAGACGTCCTGATACCCTCCATTTTTCTAACTTCTTTTATAGCCTTGTTCTTCTTCACTATAAATTTTGGTTTAGATTCCCATAAAGGGATAATTACCAATGACAATACTTTTTTAATGGATGAACCTTCAGCCGGGGCAAACCTTGTAGAAAAAGTAGGAAAAGGGCATCGGGTAGAAATACTATCAAAAAATGATATTTGGTATGAGATACTCTGGGATAAAGAAAAAGTGTATATTAGGGAAAACAATCTGGCTTTGATCAATTAAGCCGAAAGAATTAGGGTTACCTTATTTTTTGAAAAAGAATTCTGAACGGGGGCGCATTTTTTCTCCCCCCTTTAGAATTGAGTTTGCCTGAGTTTGGAGCCTACAGAAGCTAATACTCCACTGTATCCAATTCTGCACCTTCCTTGTACATAATTTTCAGCATCCAGTTATGGTATAGTTTGTATTCCTCTTCACTTCGGTAATATAATTCAAAACTACAGCCATCTTTAGTGAACCCTTTGATAATCCAGGCAATATTTGCCCATTCATTTGACGGGGCTTCAAAAGGGGCTTCACTAACCAGCTTATCCCGATGATAAATTTTTATATTCACGATAGGAAATAATAAAAATTAAGTAGAAAAACAGTTAGTAATGACGGAAGGTTAAAGAAAGGAATATTTGGTTATGGTAAAAAACTAATGAAAATAGTTTTTACAGACGAAAGTTGTAAAATAGAAAAGTAAATTCCAACCAATTCACAAAATGTAAACTATAAATTAATCTTTGTATAATAAAAAAGGTGTCCAATCAAACTTGAACACCTTTCAAAAAACATTGCGCTAAAACTTAGTCTACTGATTTAACAGTTTTGATAATTCTAGCAGCAGCTTTGTAAGGATCAGCATTAGAAGCAGGTCTTCTGTCTTCTAACCATCCTTTCCATCCGTTTTCTACAGTAGCAATTGGAATACGGATAGAGGCCCCTCTATCTGATACACCAAAGCTAAACTGATCTATGCTTTGAGTTTCGTGCTTACCAGTTAATCTCATATGGTTATCAGCACCGTAAACTGCAATATGCTCTTTAACTACCGGAGCGAAAGCTGAACATATTTTCTCATAAACTTCTTTAGAACCACAAGTTCTTAATACTTCATTTGAGAAGTTAGCATGCATTCCTGAACCGTTCCAGTCAGTGTCACCAAGTGGCTTTGGATGCCAGTTGATAGATAAACCATACTTCTCAGCAGTTCTTTCTAAAAGGTATCTTGCAACCCAAATTTCGTCACCTGCTTCTTGTGCACCTTTTGCAAAACACTGAAATTCCCACTGTCCTGCAGCAACTTCGGCATTAATTCCTTCTACATTCAAACCAGCTTCAATGCAAAGATCTAAGTGCTCTTCAATAATTTCTCTTCCGTAAGCATTTTTCGCACCAACAGAGCAGTAATATGGTCCCTGAGGAGCAGGATAACCACCTGATGGGAAACCAAATGGAAGATCTGTAGCTGGATCCCACAAGAAATACTCTTGCTCAAAACCAAACCAGAAGTCATTATCATCATCATCAATAGTAGCTCTTCCATTAGTTTCGTGAGGAGTTCCATCAGCATTTAAAACTTCAGTCATCACCAGGTATCCATTTTTTCTGGCTGGGTCTGGGTAAATAGCAACTGGTTTCAATAAACAGTCAGAAGAACCTCCTTCTGCCTGCTCAGTTGAGGAACCATCAAAAGACCACATAGGGCAATCTTCTAATTTTCCGCTAAAATCCTTTACTATTTTAGTTTTACTTCTCAAACTTTGAGTTGGCTTGTATCCGTCTAGCCAAATGTACTCTAACTTTGCTTTTGTCATTCTGTAGCTATTTTTACTTTGATTTTACAATTTGATGGTCTTATAATTACCCAAAATTATAAAAATCTCTGTAATATTTAATTATTTAGGTTAAAAATATAACTATTTTTAGTCGAATCAATATTTCTCTAGTTAAAACCGTGTTATTTTTACAAAATCATCAATAAATAAGGCTGATAATTACTATTTTATTAATTAATTGCTAAATATTCAACTAAAATCATAACCGAATTAACAGTTTGCTTAAACTCTTTTTTTAATTGCACCATGTATCTTATATGATAGCCGGAGACAATTTTTCCTCCTTCCCTCAGGAAGCCCTACCTCAATATCTAGGCACACGAGGCTTTTTAAGTAGTTTTTTTTAACAAAAAATTCCCAATACAAATATCAAAAATGGTATTTTATAGAAAAAAAATTACTTTTATGAGAATTTATTGCTAATATTGTAAACATCTCATTTACATTTTAATAGCTGCATTTTTTAGACAAAACTATATTTATAATGTACTTTGGAAAAAACCTCAGATTTTTAAGAGAAAAACACGGAAAGCCAAGCCAGGAAAAGCTGGGAATGAAGCTTGGCCTTACCAGAAGTGCAATAAGTTCTTATGAAGATGGCCGAGCAGAAGCCAAGTATGAAATACTTAACCGCATATCCAAATATTTCAATATTACTGTTGACCAGCTATTAAATGTGGATCTGTCAAAACTGGATGAATCGGAAATAAAGCAACAAAAAGAAACCGATAAATATGTAAAAGCAGAAAATTTGCGAATTCTGGCTATTACCACCGACCAAAGTGATAATGAAAACATTGAATTGGTTCCTATTAAAGCTTCAGCCGGGTATACAGCCGGTTACGCAGACACCGAATACCTGAGTGAGTTGCCAAAGTATCAGTTACCTTTTCTACCAAAAGGCAAAACCTACAGGGCATTTGAAGTAAAAGGAGATTCAATGCTTCCTCTTAAGCCCAAAAGCATTGTGGTAGGAGAATTTATTTCCGACTGGAATTCCATAAAAGACGGGCAGGTTTGTGTGGTAGTAGTAAAAAATATGAATGAAGGGATAGTTTTAAAGAAGATTTACAACAGGGTTAAATCTGAGAGTAAATTCATTCTTAAATCATCAAATATTAATTACCCTTCTTACGAAATTCCCGCAGAGGATGTAATTGAGGTTTGGAAATTTGCCGCATTTATCAGCAAAGAATTTCCTGAAGAAAATCATACAGTGTCAGAATTAAAAGAGGCGTTCTGGAGACTTGAAGATGATATCAGAGAGATAAAGGAAAATCAAAACAACCCTTCTTTTTAAGCAAAATCCCCAACTACATTCATTTTATTAATAAATGCCAGTTTGATTCAAGGTTCTTTCAGACTGGCTTTCTTTTTACCATCCGAGGTTAACTTCTATTAGCAATTTAGGAGACTGTCCTGCCTAACAATCCATTTTTCTACCCGTATATTTCCACAAATTGATTGAAGTATTTTTTGCTTTTACCAAATAGTGAAAGAATTTTTATAAAACTAAAATCAATATCCAATCTTAGGATTAAAAATTCAATTTTAGTAAATTAATTAAAACTAACCAGATTAATAAGATGGTCTCCAATATTAAATTGATTCTCGCATTATTTCTACTAACTTTTTCCCTATATTCCTTCGGACAAAGTGATCCATTTATCGGAAGCTTTTCCAATGGACAAATTACTATTCAGTTTACGGAATCTGCTGGAAATTATGCAGGATTTGTAAAAAGTCAGGAAGGAAGTTTCAACCTGGTTGCCAAATCCTATGACCAGAAATCCATTCAGGGTACATACAATTATTTTGGCACTAACATCCCATTTTCGGGAACCATACAGGGAAATACATTAAGCATTTATAGTGAAGGGCAATCCATTAATTTACAAAAACAAACAGATCCCAATTTAAACCCGTCAAATAATATTTCTTCAAATCAAAATACTATAGGCGCCACCCGAAATGATGAATGGGGAATTTCATTCAATCCTCCAGCCGGCTGGAGTTCGCAAACTGGTGAAGGTGGATATACATTCGTATCGCCAGATCAAAGAAGTCTGATTTTTCTTATACCCAATCAGGAAGCTAAAACTATTGACCAATTAAAGGTTGCGGCACGTCAGGGCATTATGGATCAAAATATTAGATTTAATATTTCGGGTGAACCAAAATTATTTGGAACGAATGGAATTTCAAGTGAGTTTGAAGGTATGTTTAACCAAAGACAAGCCAAATGTTTTGCCATCGGCATCCTTTCTCCGTTTGGCATTGGAGCCACCATTCTGGCCATAAGTGAAACCAAGGACTACAATGAAGATTTAAAAAATACAGCTACACAACATGCAAAAAGTATTAGTTTTTACCAACCAAAGGTTGCTGTGGACCCCTCAGGCAATGTGGCAGACTGGCAGCAATACTTAAAAGGCAGGAAACTAGAATATTATAAGACTTCAACTGGGTTCACTGACCACATTATTTTCTGGCTGTGTAGTGATGGTTCCTTTGCCAGAAAGGATGATACCAGTAGTTTTTCAAGTGGCGCAGTGTCCAGTTTTTCTGGTGTGGCCAACAGTAATAATGCAGGCCGATGGAGTGCAAATGGAAGTGGCAATACCGGGACACTAATCCTACAATATAATGACGGATCATCTGCCAGCTATCAGGTGGAACTTCGGGATGGAAAATTTTACATGAATGGCAGAAAATATTTCAGAGTAAAAAATGACAGATGCCAATAGTTTTTTTTTAGGGTAATTTTTATTACTTTTGTTATGCATGCATAATAAATTACTATGCGTTAATCTGACATAATTACAACCACAATTATTAAAACAAATTCAGCTGATAACCTTTTCTGGTTATTAGCTGTTTTTAATTAATACCGCATCATTCATAAAATAACCAAAACAACATTCATATGGACTTTAATTTTTCAGAAGAACAATTAGCTGTCAGGGATGCCGCAAGAGATTTCGCCAAGACAGAATTATTAGCGGGTGTAATAGAAAGAGATGAAGAGCAAAAATTCCCATTGGAACAAGTAAAAAAAATGGGAGAACTTGGTTTTCTAGGCATGATGGTAGATCCCAAATACGGTGGGGGTGGAATGGATACCGTTTCCTATGTACTAGCCATGGAAGAGATTTCAAAAATAGATGCCTCCGCTTCTGTTTGCATGTCTGTGAACAATTCACTGGTTTGCTGGGGACTTGAAAAATATGGAACCGAGGCACAAAAAGAAAAATACCTCACTCCATTGGCAAAAGGTGAAATTTGGGGTGCATTTTGTCTCTCTGAGCCAGAAGCCGGTAGCGATGCAACCTCCCAAAGAACCACGGCTGAAGATAAGGGAGATTATTATTTACTAAACGGAAACAAAAACTGGATTACTAACGGCAATACAGCCTCTGTATATCTGGTCTTTGCCCAAACTGATAAAGAGAAAAAACATAAAGGAATCAATTGTTTAATACTTGAAAAAGGGCAGGAAGGATTTATTGTTGGGAAAAAAGAAAATAAGCTGGGCATAAGAGGCAGTGATACTCATTCACTTGGATTTACCGATGTAAAAGTGCCAAAGGAAAACCGGTTGGGCGAGGATGGAGAAGGATTTAAAATTGCCATGAAAACCCTGGATGGTGGCAGAATAGGGATAGCCTCTCAAGCTTTGGGGATAGCCTCCGGAGCGTTGGAACTTGCTATTCAATATTCAAAAGAACGAAAAGCTTTTGGAAAACCAATCCATCAGCATCAGGGAATTGCCTTTAAGTTATCCGAAATGGCTACAAATATAGAAGCCGCCAGAATGCTGTGTTTACAAGCCGCTTTTTTGAAAGATCAGGGAAAAGATTACTCCAAGGCCAGTGCCATGGCTAAGCTTTTTGCTTCAAAAATAGCGATGGAATCCACTGTGGAAGCCGTTCAAATTCATGGTGGATATGGATTTGTAAAGGAATATCATGTAGAGCGATTGATGAGAGATGCTAAAATTACCCAGATTTATGAAGGTACTTCTGAAATTCAAAAAATAGTCATTTCCAGAGAATTGATGAATGATTGATCCCCCGGGTAAAAATATTAAACCTATAAAAAAATAAAAGACCAAAAGTATTCTGCTGTTGGTCTTTTTTTGTGAAATATTTTTAGAAAAATTGTAAATTATCCAATAGGTTGTAAGGAATTTATTCCTTAGCTTTTTGGTTATTTGATTATTTTATAAATTAAACAATCTGCCTCAATTTTTTGGAGAAAGACCAGATTTCCATTTTACTCACTACAAACCAGCATGGATAGATTTATTAAAATAAAAAGGAAAAAAGTTCATCTCTTTAAAAGTGGATGGATTTGGAGAACTGCCTGGAATGATGCTAAAAAACATCTGGGTCGTTTATCACTTTTTATCTCTTCTATTGTGATTGGAATAGCTGCACTAGTAGCTATAAATTCTTTCAATTTTAATTTAAAAAAAGACATTGATAATCAGGCAAAAGCCCTACTGGGCGCTGACCTTGTATTATATAGCGAAAATAATTTTTATGAAGCAGATTCACTGCATTTTGATACTCTGCCTTACCCTCAGGCAGAAGATGCAAGGTTTTCTTCTATGGTGAGTTTCCCCAACCTGGAAGAAAGCAGGCTGGCCCAAATTGTGGCCATAAAAGGAAGGTATCCATTTTACGGAGAGATGAAGACTGAACCAGCAGGTGCATTAGAGAGGTTTCATAAAGGAGGAGTCGCTATTTTGGATGATAACATGGCACTGGAGTATAATATTTTACCTGGTGATTATATCAAAGTCGGAGATTTGCAGTTGCCTGTGGCAGGCGTAGTTACCAAAATTCCTGGCAATATTAAAATTGCAGGAACTATAGCACCTTCCGTTTACATCCCGTATGAAAAAATTGAAAAAACAGGACTGCTCAAAAAAGGAAGCAGGGTTAATTACAGGAAATATTTTAAAAATTATGGAAAAAAAACAGGAGAAGCCCTCCTAGCCGAAATCAAACCCATAATTAATAAGCACGGCTATGGATACGAAACGGTTTCTTACAGAAAAGAAAGCCTCAGTAGTGGATTTGAAAACCTTTATCGTTTTTTTAATTTATTGGGATTTGTGGCTCTTATTCTAGGCTCTTTAGGGGTAGCCAGTTCTGTTCATATTTATACAAGAGAGAAAATCAATACTGTTGCCATTTTAAGATGCATTGGCGCATCTGGAAACATTGCATTTCAGATTTTTTTCCTTCAAATTCTATTTCTAGGTTTAATTGGGAATCTCATTGGAATTACCCTGGGGCATTTTATTCAATTATTAATTCCATATATCCTCCAGGATTTTATTCCTGTGGCCCTCAACTTTTCAGTTTCCTGGTTTGCCATTATTGAAGGATTTATAGTTGGAATTATCATTACCATTTTATTTTCAACATTACCATTAATCAACATCAAATACACTTCTCCCCTTGCTGTTTTGCGGTCTTTTCCAGATAAATTAAAAGGAAACAGAAATATCAAAAGGTTAATATTTGTATTGATTTTGGTTTTCAATTGGGCATTTGCAATAGTACAAACCAATGATCTGCAGATTGGAAGCTTCTTCTTTTTGGGATTATTAGTGACTTTGTTGTGCTTGATTTTAGTCGCAAACCTGCTCATTTTTATGATAAAAAAACTCTCACCCAAACAGATTGGCTTTGTTTGGAAACAAAGTCTCGCCAATTTGTTTCGTCCCAATAACCAAACCGCTGTACTTATGGTAGTGATTGGGCTGGGAGCATTTTTGGTGGCTACAGTTACCAGTGTACAGGATGGGATATTAAATCAGGTTGCAGGTATTGGGAATAAAACCAGGTCAAACCTGATACTTTTTGATATTCAGCCAAACCAAACCTCTCCTACCCAGCAACTCGTGGAAAAATTTGAAATTGAACAAAAACAGCTCGTTCCTATTGTTACCCTTCGGCTAAATAAACTCAAAGGTCAAACACTCAGCGAAGTAAGAGAAAATCCTGAAGAAAACATTCCCAACTGGTTATTGTATATGGAATATATTGTTACTTACAGGGATCATTTGCTAGCCTCTGAATCTATCATTGAAGGAAAAATAGAAACAGATTCCATTCAGGCCAATGATTCCATATATGTTTCAATTACTGAAACCATTGCCAATCAATTATCTCTTAAGGTTGGTGATGAGGTCAATTTTAATTTACAAGGCGTCAACCTCAATACCTTTGTGGGAAGTATAAGGAAAGTGGACTGGCAGGAAGTTCAAACAAATTTTGCTTTTGTTTTCCCCAAAGGAGTTTTGGAACAAGCTCCCCAATATTTCGCCATGTTGCTAAATTCCCCAACCAAACAAACATCTGCCAAATTCAAACAAAAATTATCTAATCTTTATCCTAATATTTCCACGGTAGATTTAAGCCTGATTGTCAGGACTCTAGATGATGTAATGAATAAAATTGCTTTTGCCATCCGTTTTATGGCCATGTTCAGCATTATAACAGGACTCTTGGTCCTTGCCGGCTCAGTAGCCAACAGTAAATTTGCCAAAATCAAGGAAAACACTCTGCTTCGTACACTAGGAGCTATGCAAAAACAATTAATTAGTATTACCATATTAGAATATGGTTATTTAGGTTTTTTGGCTGCGCTTACTGGTGTATTATTATCTTTTGGAGCAATCTGGGGACTTTCTATTTATTTTTTAGATTTATTTTTCACACCTAATTTACTAAGTATAGGATTAATTATTCTGGCAATAACATTCCTCACTACTTTAATAAGCTGGCTTAACCTTAGAGGAATTGTCAGCCATTCTCCCTTAGAAGTCCTTCAAAAAGAAATGTAGACTAAAAGAAAGGATGAATTTTTATCAAATCCATTGGTAGAAGCCACAAGAAATGTTTGAATTTAAAAAAAGGCACAAAAAAAAGTGGAAAAAATATTCCACTTTACAAAAATAAACCTTTAATATAATTTAATTAAAACTGGCAAACCTGCTTTTTATAAGCATTCCTCTTTTAACATTTTCTTCTTCAAGTACTTTTTCAAATACTTTTACAGCAGATTCAAACTTGTTAACGTAAGCTAAACTTACCTTTCTGGTATCAAGCTTTGTAAATTTATTGTTCAATCTTTTTCTTTTTGTAGTCATTACAATGGGCATTTAAATTTAACGACTTTTACACTTATTCAGACAATTGAAAAAGTTGGACAGACAAAAAATCTATCATTAATTTTTATAACCGAAATTTTTTAACCTCGAAACCTTCTTTCTCCAATCAGAATCCACCTTTACAAATTGTTCCAGAAACACCTTTTTTTGAAAAAATTCTTCCATATCTTTTCTTGCTTCAGTCCCTACTTTTTTGAGCATCTGTCCCCCCTTTCCGATTAAAATAATTTTTTGACTACTTCTTTCCACATAAATTTCAGCCCTTATTCTTATAATTGCTTCCTCCTCTTTGAAGGCAGTAACAGCCACTTCGCAGGAATATGGAATTTCTTTCTGGTAATTCAGGAAAATTTTCTCTCTAATTATTTCAGATGCAAAAAATCTTTCCGGTTTATCCGTTAATTCATCCTTAGCGAAAAAAGGAGGATGAACAGGCAATGAATCCACAATTGAATCAAAAACGGTATCACAATTAAATCCATGAAGAGCTGAAACAGGGATAATATCTTTAAACGGGAATTTTTCTCTCCAATAATTCATTTTTTCATTCACGGCTTCCTGATCACCCAGATCGACCTTATTTAAAACCAGGAAAACAGGACTCCCTACCTGTCCAAGTTTTTCTAAAATGGATTCCTCAATTTCTTTCATGCCCATTTCCACCACCAGCAAAATTAAATCAGCATCTTCCAGAGAAGAATCTACAAACCCCATCATAGCTTTTTGCAATTCATATTTCGGCTCAATTATCCCTGGAGTGTCAGAATATACAATTTGGTAATCTTCTCCATTTATGATCCCCATAATCCTGTGACGAGTAGTTTGCGCCTTTGAAGTGATGATTGAAAGTCTTTCTCCAACCAACTGATTCATCAGTGTTGATTTCCCCACATTTGGTTTTCCCAAAATTGCCACAAACCCTGCTTTATGATTTTCCATTTCGATTTTTTATTTATTTTCTGCAAATATATTTGTTTTAATAAAACTTATTACTACTTTTGTGACCTCAATAACAGTGCGGGGTGGAGCAGTTGGTAGCTCGTTGGGCTCATAACCCAAAGGTCGCAGGTTCGAGTCCTGCCTCCGCTACAAATTAGGATCATAAAAACCTGTAAGTCAAGCACTTACAGGTTTTTTGTTTAAAAGCGTTAACAGAACCGTTAACACTTTTTGAAAAAAAAGAATTTAATTTCCTTATTTTATCCTATTTTATCTCCGCTACTGACCCATTTGTCCCAAGTGTCTTTTTTGTCCCATTCCTCTCATTTGTCTCTGACTCGTCCTGAAAAAAGTTGACAGTTTTTGATAAAAACTGGAAAATAAATGGCATTTTGAAGCTAAATTTTTCCTTCTTCAAAAAACTTTTGAAACTCACTTTTTGATTCATTTTGGGGAATCAGAATTTTTGGAATCGAAACAGCCCATTCTTCCCCAAAAAACTATACTTGAAACATTTTTTTTTGAGAGTTTGAAGGATATTTTTGAGGAAGAAAATTTGGATTGATTTCATTTAATTTTTGGTGGTAAAATCAAGCTAAGTACAACCAATTACCTCCAGAGTATATTAGAACCTTAAGTAGTCTTTATTTACAGGTTCAAACTTTCCGAATTTAAGTATTTACATCTATTTAAATGCAGCGAAACCTCACTAAACAGGTAACCATTCAGATTTTTGGCTTTTTACCTTAAAATGAATTAAAACCTCTTATTTTGACCCATTTATCCCAAATGGCCCATTTGTCCCGTCCGTCCAGTTTGACCCAAAAAGAATTTGAAAAAGCTATTGCCTTAATTTAAAAATTTAAGAAATTTCCATCTTTTCAATAACATTAATATTGTTTTGGATTTTCTAAGGAATAGGCGGATCAAAATTGCACTTAAAGAAGTTTTGGCTAACCTAACTTAAAAACCACCATCTTAAAATAGTACAATTATGAAAATTTGAAAAAAATCACATTTTTAGGAGACAATTCAGAACCAAATATGCCTTAAAAATCCCTGAGGATGGTTTTTGAGAGTTAGGAAGAATGAAAACATAATAATTAGATAAATTTTAATATTTGGGAATACAGCCTAAGAAATTTGAGAAAAGATTTAGTTTTAAAGAAATTGGTTGATTAAAACTTGAAATAAAAATCAGTAATTCAGAACCGCAATTACCTTAGAAAATCCAAGAGGGTGGTTTTTGTGGGTGGGAAGAAAAGCCTCAACCATTAGGGAACTTAGATTAAATTTTGAGCAATTTTCATCAATTCCAAATATCATTTTTCCTGATAGTAAACAATAGAGATCCAGCCCTTGAATTTAAAATTTTTAGCAAGGAATATTCTATTTAAAACATTTAATATTCATCCAACAATCCATACTCTCGTATTTGTGCCTCTGTAAGGCGATCGTAATTCCCTCTTTTAATGTAATCTTCTAAATTCATTTTAGGCTTCCAAAGTTTGGCTGTTTTGTCTCCGCTTCCGGATAATATATACTTACCATCTGGTGAAAAACAAACTGATGCTACACCTTCGTGATGTCCTTTAAAAGTTTTTAATTCGTTGCCAGAAAGATCCCATAACCTGACTGTTTTATCTGCGCCACCAGTCAATATTTGACTACCATCAGGGGAAAAACTAACCGTGTAAACCCCGGAAGAAAAATCACCCCTAGTATGACCAGAAAAAGATTGCAATTCATTTCCCCATAAGTCCCATAATTTCACCACATTATCCATACCTGCTGTTAATATTTGCCTACCATCTGGAGAAAAACAAACCGAAAAAACACCCGTATATTTTCCATCACCTATATGTCCATTAAGTGTACGTAGTTCATTCCCTTGTAAATCCCATAGTTTAACTGTATTGTCCCAGCTGCTTGTTAATATATTCTGTCCAGTTGGGGAAAAAGCAACACATGTAATTTCACCATCATGTCCAGTAAAAACCTGTTGTTCAATACCCTTAAGATCCCATAATTTGACTGTTTTATCTGCACCACCAGTCAAAATATAATTTCCATCTGGGGAAAAACACAAGGATGTTACCTCATCTGTAACTTCAAATGTTTTTATTTCATTACCTTCAAGATTCCATAATTTCACAGTACCATCATAGCTTCCAGTTAAAATATTTTTGCCACTTGGTGAAAAACTCACAGAACTTACAGCTGCTTTATGTCCAATAAAAGATTGAACCATATTACCATTAATATCCCACAAATTCGCTGTTTTGTCGTGGCTACTAGTTAAGGTATATTTACCATCAGGAGAAAATGCCACTGAGGTGACCTGGTCTTTATGCCCTTGAAATTTTTGCAACTCCTGCCCTGAAAGGCTCCATAATTTTGCCGTATAATCCTCACTTCCTGTCAATAACCAACTCCTGTCGGATGAGAATGCCACTGAACAAATACTCCCTGAATGCCCTGTAAATGTTTTAATTTCATTGCCTTCAAGATCCCACAATTTGGCAGTACTATCCCAACTTCCTGTAACCAAATATCCACCTCCATTTGAAAAAACAGCAGAGGCTATTCCACTTGTATGCCCACTGAATGTCCGTAATTCTTTCCCTTCAAGGTCCCATAACTTTGCTGTTTTATCTGTACTCCCAGTTAGAATTTGTTTACCACTAGGGGAAAAACTCACCGAAGTAATTCCATCTGTATGGCTTTTGAAGGATAATAATTCATTCCCTGAAAAATCCCACAATTTGGCTGTTTTGTCAGCACTCCCTGTTAAAATTTGTTTTCCACCTGGGGAAAAATCTATCGAAGTAATTCCATCTGTATGGCCTTTGAAAGTTTTTAATTTGTTACCAGAAAGATCCCACAATATGGCCGTTTTGTCAGCACTTCCAGTTAATATTTGTTTACCACTAGGGGAAAAACTCACCGAAGTAATTCCATCAGTATGTCCTTTAAAAGTTTTTAATTCGTTGCCAGAAAGGTCCCATAACCTTGCTGTTTTGTCAGTACTCCCAGTTAGAATTTGTTTTCCATCTGGGGAAAACACCACTGAGTTAACTTCACCTATATGGCCACTAAAAGTTTGCAAAATATTTCCGTATAAATCCCATAATTTAGCAGTATGATCAGCACTTCCAGTCAACATTTTTTTACCATTCGGGGAAAAAGAAACAGATTCTACACGACCTACATGGCCCCTGAATTTATGTATCTCTTGTCCGTCTAGTGTCCAAAGCTTTGCAGTTTTATCCTCACTTCCAGTAATAATTATCTTTCCATTTGGTGAGAAATTTACAGAACTTATTATGGCTGGATGCCCGATAAATTTCTGCACTTCATTCCCTTCAAGATCCCACATTCTAGCAGTATTATCATCTCCACCAGTCAATACATTTCTGCCATCTGGTGAAAATGCTACAGAATTAACACTTGATCCATATTCTCCTCTATTATGGCCGGTAAAAGTTTGCAGCTCTTTTCCTGAAAGATCCCACAATTTAGCAGTATTATCAGAAGCACCCGTTAACACTTTTTTTCCATCAGGGGAAAAACTTACTGACCAAATACAAGATACCTGATCTCCATAATCATGACCTATGAACGTTTGGAGTTCTTTGCCTGCCAAATCCCATAATTTAGCAGTATTATCAAAACTTCCAGTTAATATATATTTGCCAAAAGGAGAGAAACTAACTGAGGTTATGTGATCAGTATGTCCACTAAAGGTTTGCAACACTTTTCCATTTAAATCCCACAATTTGGCAGTATTATCCCAACTTCCTGTAATTATATACTTGCCATTGGGTGAAAAATCGATAGAAAATATACAATCATTATGTCCCTTAAACTTCTGGAGTTCATGGCCTTGTAAATCCCACAAAATAGCAGTATAATCATTACTACCTGTCAAAACATACTTGCCATCAGGCGAAAAACAGACAGATTTCACAATTGCAGAATGCCCCTCAAATGTTTGTAACTCATTCCCTTCAAGATCCCACAGCTTTGCAGTATTATCGAAACTTCCTGTCAATACCTGCTTCCCATTTGGCGAAATACTAACTGAAGTAATAATACTTGTATGCCTCCACCCCTTCCAGCTTTTTAAACTCCGATAAAAAGTCTGGTTTTTATATGTGTCATATAAACCCTTTTTTACTACTGCATCGTCTTCCTTTATTTCCTTATAAACCCAATTCATTAGATTAAAAGTTAAGGTAGGGTCTTGCTCAACTAAGTTTTCTAATTGTAATCTTGAAAAAACGCTACTTGCCTTAAATTTTTTTAGGACTAACCTTTGTTTTTCTTTTTCCTCTTCTGCAATAAGTTTTGCCTGTTCGGCCTCAATTCGTTTTACTTCAGCAAAATCTTTGGCATTTAAAGCTGCCTGTTTTTCTTGTTCTAACTCTTGTTGTTTCAGTGCTAAATGATCTCTTGCATTTTCGGCTTTTTGTTGTTCTTGTTTTGCCCTTTCCTTTTCTAATTCTGCCATATTTAATGCATCCTTAGCTTCTTCCCCACTATTATAACTCTGCCATCCAAAATATACCGCTACTAAAATAAAGAGCACTGCTATCCCTAACGCAGCTCCCGCTATTCTTAATCGTTTTTTAAGACGATTTTCAATAGCTCTTTCTTTGGCTTCTGCTGCTTTTATGGCTTCTTCACTTTTTAGTATATATTCTTTCTGTAAGGTGGTTGGCAGAGGTATTTTTCCTTTCCCTTTTTCCAACCAGGCATTGGCGTTGGTAAATGCTGACTGGTTGAGTAAAAAGTCACTACTTCTATCATTTTCCTCCCATTCAGTTGCTCTTTGTTGTAATACGGTATGTTGGTGGGCATGCTCCTGATCTATTTCTATTGCCTGGATTAACTCTACAAACCTTTTTGAAAAATCTCCTCCTTCAAAATCCAGCCACTGTACTTTCGCCAGTGATGCCGGGAGTTTACTTTCATCCGTTTTTTTATACAAAATACTCATGAAACGCTTGTTGTGCTCAGCTGCATAGGCTACTTCATCGGCACAATAAGGCGAATCTACTGCATCTGGGGAAATGATGAATAAGAAATTATCGGAAGAGGAGATGCCTTTATAAATTTCTGCTTGAAAATCGGCTCCTGTCGCTATACTCTCCTGATCGAACCAGGTGGTTTTCCCTGCTTCCTGCAAGGCATTATTCACCTGCCGGGCGAAGTCGCTGTCTTTTCGGGAATAAGAAATAAATACCTCTGTTGCCAGACTGCCTTTGGCTGCTGAACTCGCTTTTATAAATGATTTATGTAATGCTGTTGGGGCATTCTGCGCTCTTTTCTCATTAATTCTGAGCCAGGTTTGGGCATTTTCCAGGTTAAATCCTCTTAATAGGAAAACCGATTTCTGCTGATTTTTCTCCCACTTTATGGCTTTAGTCAGTAATTGTTTATGCTCCTCAAAATATTTTTCGTCTTGCTTTAAAAAGTTCAAAATTTCATCAATATCCCGGTGGTAATCTTCCTCAATTACATTATCTGTAAAATTTACGTATTGAATATTGGTCAGTTTTGGAAAGTTTTCAAATCCCTTAATTCCAGCATCAGTTGGTTTGATGAGTAAAGGAATAATGCGTTTTTGATATTGCAGGGCATATTGATATTCTTTGTAGCAATGTAAGGAGGACATGGCATCCGGAGAAATAAATAGCATAAAGTTATCGGCTTCCTCAATGCCCCTTAAAATTGCCTGGTGATAATCTTCTCCTTTCCGGATGTCTCTTTCATAATTCCAGGTGGTAATCCCATATCTGGATAAAGTATTAACAATATTGTCTTTTATACTTTTATCCTTCGAACTACAACAAATGAAAACATCGGTCATCAGGTTTTCGGCATTCTTCCTGCTTTCCATAATGAATTCACAATGCCAGACCGAAGGAGTTGCCGGAATTTGCCTACCTCCTGTAAATGGTTGAAGCAACCACTCCATGGCTAGTTTCCGCTCTTCACCAACTGCCAAATAATTGGTTTGCTTCTGGTTTTCTTTCCAATCAAGCGCCTTCTGCAAGATTTCAGTGTGTTGGATCACAAAACTTTTTTCCCGTTCCAAAACTTCGGTCAATCTTTCAAGGATGCTATCAAATCTATCTATACCTTTTCCAAATAAAGGCAGTTTCAGTGGAGATAAAAAGTCTACATTCTCATGTTTGTGCCAATGGTTTTCATACTGCATGGCCCATTCTGAGAGTGCTATACAGTCTTCTTTTTCTAGTTCTTCCTTGGCATCCAACCAGTCTGTTTTTCCAATTAAGGCAATTGACCGATCCCTTACATCTTGTGTGCTTTTAAGATTAGGATTGGGTAATTGAAATTCATGGTAAAACCTGTTAAGTGTAGCTATTTCCTCCTGAGTCAATTCCCGAATGTCAATATCAAATCCCACCATCTGATTCATGGGAATTACTCTTTTCCCCAACAATCGGGCATATTCCAATTCTAAAAGGCAATAGGGAGAAGTCAGGCTACGGGGAGCCATGATGTACACAAAGTTGTGAGCAGACTCAATGCCGTGTTTTATCCTTAAAGCGTAATCATCTCCATCGGGAATATTCACCTTATCAAACCAACAATCGTAGCCCTGTAATTTGAGCTGCTGGTGCAATCTTCCGGCAAAACTAAGGCTTTCTTTACGACCATAGGAGATAAAAACATCTTTAAAAAAGGACATATAAAAAAATCAATTCTGAATTTTAAAAAATCTTATTCCAAACTAACGGAAAAGCGCCCTAGCTAGTGTTTTGCTCATCTTCATAATCCAAATGATAGAATACTTTTTCATAATTTTACTTTATGATTTTTCTTTTCATTTGATTTTATCCTTAAGCCTGGTTAAACCAGGTTAAGTATCAGGCATTTTTCATCACTAATATCCCGCTCTATGGTTAAAACTTGCCCAAGCCAATAATCCTTTCTATCTAGCTGGAAACAATTTGTAATTTACCATGAACAATTCCCCTTTCAATCCGGCTATTTTAGTGGTGGTTTTACTTTCTTTTGCATTGCTTTGGCATTATTTGTTCTGGTGGGATATTTCCCTATTCCCCTACCCTTTTGCCATTCAGATTTATCATCAATTCATTTTTCCCAATTTATTCCAAATTCGACTTGGTCTGCTTTTGCTTTATCCTTTGGTGTTGATTATCCAGCCTCAATCCTTTGTATCTGACAAGGAACAAAATCACTTTCCTTTTCTGACCCTTTTTCTGGTTTTGGCTTTTGCCCTGGGATTTATTTTTATCGATTACTTTCCTGTTGGTCTTGTCAAATACTTTTATCCCATTTACTTTTTAAGTTACCTGATTTTTGTACCTGCTCTTTTTTCAAGGTTAAATTTTTCATTTGTCTCAAATTCCTCCTTTTTTAAAACCAATCGGAAACCTTCCAAGTCTGGATTCAACCTCAAAACCCAAAAAGGTTACTTGCAAATCCTTCATCCTGAGGATGGAATTGAAATTGTCGGAGGAGCTGGTGCGGGGAAAACTATGAGTATTATTGATCAACTCATTCATCAGGCAGCCCAAAAGGATTATGCTGCTTTCATTTATGATTACAAATATCCTGAACTCACCAATGAAGCTTTCCATAGTCTGGAAAAATTTGGAGACAGGGGAAGAAATTTTTATACCCTGAATTTTTCCCAACTGGATAAATCCCATCGGGTAAATCCTATCCACCCAGAATACATGCCTGACCTCACTTTTGCCCATGATTATGCACTTGCCATTCTCACCAGTCTTAAAAAGGAATGGGTAGCTAAAAAGGATTTCTGGGCGGAAAGTGCGATTCTTTATCTTAAATGTATTTTCTTTTTCCTCAGAAAAAATCATCCCCAATTTTGTGATCTTCCTCATGCTGTTTTATTGGCTTTAAGTCCCTTTCCCAAAGTACTTAAATTGCTCTGTAAAGACTCAGAAATTGCTTATGCTTTAGCCAGTATCCGATCGGCTATGGAACTGGATGCTGAAAACCAATTGGCCGGAATGACAGCCAGTCTGCAAAATCCCATCGGTGCTTTATATGCCAAAAATATATTTTGGGTATTCAGTGGAAATGACTTTAGTCTGGATTTGAATGATCCGAAAAATCCTTCATGGTTGTGTGTAGGCAACTGGGATATGGTGGAGGAATCCATTTCTCCTACGGTGAGTCTGGTGGCTACGGTGGTCAGCAAACTCATCAATCAGCAAGGCAAACAAAAATGCCTTTATCTCTGTGATGAAATTGGCACTTTGTATATTCCTAACCTAGAGAAAATACCCAAAACCGGAAGAAGCAGGGGAATTGTTACAGCAGTTGCCACTCAGGATTACAGTGTAACTCAGCTGGCTTATCAAGAAAATTATGCCAGAGCCTTATCAGCCAATTTAGGCAACAAGTTTTTTGGAATGGTCAATGATTTTGCCACAGCCAAACTGGCTAGTGATCTCTTTGGAAAAGAAGAAATGCTCCACCAGAGTTTTAGCGCTGGCACCAGCCAGGGAGGCTCCAGAATCTCCCAGAGCCAGGCACAGACGCAATCCTTACATGAAAAGGTGATCTTACCTCCCTCCTACATCCAAAGCCTTGAAAAGGGGCATTTCGTAGGCAAAGTCACTGGTAAAAAAGGAAAAGAAGCCACCTTCTTCGATGAACAAATCAAAAAGCATCCTTATCAATTCAAAGAAAAAGATTTTGATGGTTTTGTACACATTGATGGAAAATTGGATAAAGCAAAACTAGAAAAACTCGTGGATTTAAATTTCCAAAAAATTCATTTGGAGGTGGAGGAATTGTTGGGATGATAAATAAAAACTTCCTCATTTTTCAATAAAAGATCGTTCCCTTCCAGAAAACTCTCAATCATTTTTTGAACTAATTTCCATAATTGATAAAGCTTTGGCTGAAAATAAAAAAGTGGTGATCCATTGCCGAATGGGAATAGGAAGAACTTCATTAGTAGCTGCCTGTTTATTTAAAAAGCGTGGATTTAATCCGGATAAAGTATTTGATTTATTAAGTTATCATAGAACACTTTCAGTTCCTGATACTGAGGAGCAAATTCAATGGGTGAAGCATTTATTCAGTAATTGAATATTATTTCCGGCAAAACACTGCCGATTCCATTTCTATTAATGAAGATTTTTACTATTTTTGTTCAAATCGGCAAAATATTGCTGGAAATGGATATAGAAAAAATTGGATCAACAATAAGGGAAAGGCGTAAATTCCTCAAAATCACACAAGAGGACCTGGCTGATATTTCCGAAATATCAGAGAGAACGCTTCGGGATATTGAAAAGGGTATTGGCAATCCGGAGTTACAAAGCCTGATAAAAATTTGTGAGGTTTTGGGTCTGACCATAGAAGTGAAATTAATGCCATGAGCAGGAAAGCAGCAGTTTATAGCAATAAGGAATTATGCGGTTTTTTGGAGAAAACCGACAAGGGAGATTATGTTTTTTCCTATCATGAAGCCTATTTCCAAAACCCAAATACTTATGGTATCAGTTTAACTTTGCCAAAAACACAGCAGGAATTTCGTTCCCCTTCCCTGTTTCCCTTCTTTTTTGGTTTACTCTCCGAAGGGGCAAATAAAGCCACCCAATGCAGGGCATTGAAAATTGATGAAAATGATTACTTCAGTTTATTGCTTAAAACCGCTCATACCGATACAATTGGCGCTATCACTGTTAAACCCATTGAAAAATGAATTGTCCCGGATGCCTAAAAGAAAATCAACAGGAATTTTGTGCAAAGTGCAGAAAAGAATTATTTGATGGAAAAAAAGTAAGCCCTGTTTTAAGCTTTAATTCACCACAAAAAGCAACTGAACCTTATTTTATTGAGCATACGCAAAATATTTCGATTTCAGGAGTTCAGGTAAAATTCTCGGTAAAACTGGAAAACAATCAACTTGAGCTAACTGAAAAAGGCGGGGAATTTCTCATTAAACCCATACCCATTGGTAATTTTCTTCATCTGGAGGCAGCTCCAGCCAATGAACATCTTACCATGCAACTGGCCAGGCAGGCATTCAAAATTAATGTTCCGCCAAATGCGCTGGTATATTTTCGGGATGGAAGTCCGGCTTATCTGGTAAAAAGATTTGACCGAAAAGCAGGGTCAAATGCTAATGAAAAATTCCAGCAAGAGGATTTTGCACAAATAGCCCAACGAACTTCTATTACGCATGGAGAAAATTACAAGTATGATTTTTCTTATGAGGAAATTGCTGCTTTAATCAGGGAACACATAAAAACTTACAAGATAGAAATGGAAAAATTCTTCCGAGTTATCCTTTTCAATTATATCATTTCAAATGGTGATGCTCATTTGAAAAACTTCTCTGCCATCCAAAGTCTACAAGGAGATTACCTACTCACACCAGCCTATGATTTACTTTGTACAAAACTGCACAATCCCACCGAATCAGACTTGGCTCTTTCCCTTTTCAAAGATGAATTCACCAAAGCATTTGAGGCCTATGGATTTTATACTTATCAGGACTTTTTTGAATTTGGAAAAAAAATTGGCATCAAAGTTTCCAGGGCAGAAAAAATCATAGCTCCCTTCCAGAAAGAAAATAAACTTGTGTTTAAACTGATTCAAAATTCTTTTTTAAATGAGGCACAAAAAGAAATTTACATCAAAAATTACCTCGACCGTATTAAGCGTATGAATATGAAGTAGGTTTTGAAATGGAGAGTTAAATTGTAAAAAGAAAAAATGACCAGAACAATTAAAGAAACCCTCTGGGTAATCGGACTTTTAATTTTCAGCTTTTTGATTTATAGTAAACTAAATGAATTAGATAAGTCTTTCGAACTTAAACAAAACGATTCTTACAAGACTTCTTCCCCAATTTACCTCTTCTTTATTACTTTTTTATCCTTAACCATACCTGCTTATTTACTTAGGGGGGCAATGCAATTTTTTAAGAAGAGATGGTTTTACATGATTTTAGTTCTTTTTCTATTTTTTATTGATTCACTTTTCGCCTATTTTCTATGGGAAAGTTTTAAAATGGAAAATACCTCTTTCACTATTGGCCAATTATCTTCTCTCCAAATTACAAACACCAGATTTATCATCCAGTACACACTATTATTCTTTACAGGTCTAACCATTTTCAGCATTTTCAAAACGTATCGCCTACTCTCCTCAAAAAAATAATTCCACCAGAAAACACCCTCAAACCATATTTTAATACTATTCCAAGAATAAATTCAAAAAAATATTGAAAATAATTTGGGGTTTTACAGATTGTTTTTATAATTTTATAGTAAGCAAAATCCAATCTGACAAAGCAAATTATCTTTCTTAAGTAATATTGATAATTAAACCATTTTTGTGATATTATTTCTTACATCTATCAATTACTTGCTTTTACTAATCAATACATTACAAATTCAATAAAATAGTTGCCATTACTTTAGCCTGTTGCATTTGATACTATTCGGAATTCTTATGCACAAGAGGTGTATTTTAAACTTAAAACATGGCCGTTTTAGGAATAGGACAAAATTGTCTTTTTTCAAGATTTGTAATTGACCTATGCACGATTTATTAAGTACATTTTCATTCGTTTTTGCCCTGACACCAATTTTGATTTGCCTGGTTTACTGGGGAATCATGCGCTACAAAAACCTCTACACTAAAAAAGATTTAGTGGCTCAAGCCATCATTAAACCTGTGTTGCTCAACTCTAAAGATTTTGAATTAAAGCCGAAAGCTAAAATTCAACAAAATGCTTTGGTTACTCAAAAAAAACAACAGGATAACAAGTCGATTTTTATCAAATCAACAAAAATAATTTAACATGGAACTACTCATTATCCTTGATATCTGGTCTGACTTTAATTCCCTGACCACCAATATCTTAAAAGCCATCTGGGCACTTGGGAATGTGGCCATTGCTCTGGGCGGGCTTTATGTATTATATTCTTTTGTGAAAAAGGACCCTGATGCTGGTGACTATGGAATCAAACTGGTTTGGGGTGTCATCATTTTCTATGGCATTTCTGCTGTGGGTTATGCAGTTCAGGCAGCCTTTGGCTCAAGTGTATAAGGGGTATGAAGGAATATCAGGTCAACAAACATATCCAGAGCCAGGGGAAATTTCTGGGTGTAAAAATCATTGAAATGGTGTTGTATTTTGCCCTTATCGTGTTTTCAATGGTAATTGGTAACATCCTGAGTTTTTTCATTTCGGTGGGTTATTACTATTATATCATTTGTTTTCTGGCAATCAATGTGCTTTTTGTCATTCTGCTGATAGCCAATAAAAAGGATCATCCCACTTTCCTGCAAAGCCTTTATGCCTTTTGGTTACAACCCAAAAAGATCAGTGCAGGAGAAAAAATTAACCTGAAATCTCTTCAGCAATTGAAACAGGAATTTGTTCCTTAAATATTTTCAACCATGTCAACCAATACCATCGGAATCAAGGAAATTTTTCCATTGCTCAATATCGAAGACCATCAGGCCATTACCAAAGATGGCAGGGTAGCCCTTGGTTTTGAACTCTTGCTTCCGGCTTTTGAATCCCTGGATGCGCATCAGTATAACAAGGCAAATGATATTTTCAGGAGGGCCAGTAACAATTTGCCCAATGGTACCATCATCCATCGTCAGGATATTTTCTTTGAAGATCAATTCGAAAGTAATCAGGAGGAAGAAGGCTTTTTCAAAGGAAAGAGTAACTATTACTTTTTTGAGCGGAAAGTGTTGCGGCATAAGGGTTATTTGTTCCTGAGTTTCGCCAAGGAAGAAAATGGGACAAATGGACCAGATGGGACTATCTTTTCAGTTATCCGCAAATTTAAAAATCCATTACTCGATATTGAAACCAGAAAAGCTAGTGCCGAAGATCACGCCAAAGCCTTCATCAATCAACTCACGTCCATTCCCGGACTGGCCTACAAAAGATTAAATAATGCGCAAATTGAGCAGGTTTCCTACAATTATTTTAACCTCGATTTTCTGGGTCAACCCGGCATTTTCTATAAAAATATCACCAACAAATTTGGAGGAATTACCATAGGCGAACAGGATTTGAATGTAGTCACTCTTCACAATTATGGCGATACGGTTTGTTCCTCAAAACCCAATGAGAACAAAGTGGAAAGTGGCTTTATTGATCCCTTAACGGTGCAGTTGCCTTTTCCCCATATTGTCAACCATTACATTCTGGTAACTGATTCTGAAAAGGAATTACAAAAAATTGAAATGCAGGTCAAATTGCTGAATGCTTTTGGCGGGAATTCTTCTTCCAATGAAACCAAGCAGGAACAACTGGAAAACTTCATCCGGGAAGTCAGAGCAAACGGACAGAAACTCAATTTGCTACATCTCAATGTGATGGTATTTCACAATGACACAGCTCAACTCAAAAATCAGGTGTATCGCACCGTGCAAGCATTTTCCAAAATGAATGATTGTGGAGCCATGGTGGAAAGTTTTGATACAGGGAATTTATTCTGGGCAGCAGCTCCATTTAATTGTGGCAACCAATTCCGATGGCTGTTAAATATTGGAGAAATCAATTCGGCTTTTATCAATTTCAATGCACTCCCCAAAACTGAATACGGTTTGAGGCTGTGCAACAGATTAGGGCATCCCATTGAACTGGACTTATGGCATAAAAGATTGATCAATCGCAATAGGGTAATGGTGGCTCCTTCAGGTGCAGGCAAGAGTTTTACCGTAAACAAGATTGTTTCTTCAGCTTTTGAGAATGGAGAAATTCAGGTCATAATCGATGTGGGCAGATCTTATGAAGAAACAGTTCAGCTATTTGATGGCATATATTATGAGTTCACCGAAAACCATCCCCTGGAGTTCAATCCTTTTACTTTGGAAGGACCACAGGGGCAATTTTCGGTTTCGGATGAACACCTGCATTTCCTGTTGGATATTTTCCAATTGATCTGGAAACAGGAAGGGGAAATATTCACCAAAGAAGAAAAAGTTATCCTGAAAACTATAGTTCAAAAGTATTACCAGTGGGCTATTGAAATGGACAACAGGCTTTGCATGGAAAGTTTCGGACGGTTTATAGAAAATTATAAAAATCAGGATTTTAAATCAGATTTTGGAGAGCAGGCCGCCTATTTTGACTTGCTTTCCTTTTCTCTTTGCATCACTCCATTTACACGTGGTGAATACAGTTATTTGATGAATGCCACTCATGACCTGGACATCTTTTCCAAAAAGTTAGTCTGCTTTGAAATGGGGCAGATTAAGGATAATCAGTTGCTGTATTCAGTGGTTTCCCTGCTGATTGCTCATTTAGTAAAAGGCATTGTCAAACGCTTTCCTTTGGAGCGAAAAAGCCTGATCATGGATGAATTTTGGGATATGGCAGATGACAGGCTTGGGGCAATTATGGAAAGAAATGCCCGGCAGTGGCGAAAGGAAAATGGAGCCACCATGGTCATCACACAGGGCACTGCTGAAATTGCCGGAACCAAAGCGGGGCAGGCGATTATTTCCAATGCCTCTACCCTATTTGTGTTGAACCATTCTGATAAACCCAACCTGATTCCGGGACTTCAAAAAGACCTTGGTTTAACCGATCATGAAAATGCCCAGATCAAAAGTATTGATGCCCAACACCAGGAAAATGGTCGGGAGATTTTCATCAAAATGGGGAATGTTTCTAATGTGTATTTAGTGGAAGTGAGTCCTGAAGAAAGGCTCGCTTATTCCAGCAAAAAGGAAGATAAATATGCCATTAAAACTGCTTTGGGAAAAACCGGGAAAATTACCTCAGCACTTGACCAGGTCATTGCTGAAAGAGATTCGAATAACGAGTAAAAAAAGAAATTTGAAAGACCAATGCCTATAGAAAAAGTTTATACTGCTTTAAATGCCAACAAGGATTTTAAATTCCTAAAAACACTGGTGTATGTCTGCATTACCGGATTCTTTCTTTTATCCGCACTGGTAATCGCTGCTATTTTTACCCTGAACAAAACAGTTTATGTGGTGGACAGAGGGGAAATGTACACTGCTCAGGCACATTACAACTACGAACTTTCTGCTTTGGATGTAGAGAATTTTGGCATTACTTTCCATCAATATTTGCTGCAATTTGAAGCAAGAAATTATTACCAACATTTGGAAATTGCACTGCAAATGATTGATGATGAATTTGGACTGCCCATTTATAAAAAGTTTGAGGAAGATCAGATTTATAAATTCCTGCTGGACAATGATGCCCGATACTCCCTGACCGTGGATAGCATTCATGTCAACATGGACATTTACCCTTACGAATGCTGGATGATTGCCACCCAGCAGGTGGAGATTAAGGGAAAGGTCAATACCCAGAAACATAAAGCTTTTTTCAAGATTTCTGACCGGGGAATGAATCGCACCAGGTACAATCCAAGAGGTTTAAAAATTATAAGCTATGCAACTTTTGAATAAGAAATTTATTATCGGGCTATTGGGATTTATACTTGGGTTTTATACATCCGGACTAGCCAATTCCCATGCATCAAATGGCATCGACACCATTTTCCTGAGTACGGATGTGATGACGGTAGTGATTTTTGAGGAATCCATTAGCTTTTACAATGTGGGCAGTACGGATTTCGGCTTTGAGCATGCTGGAAACAAGTTTATTTTATATGCTAAAACCAGTGAAGCAGGTGTTTCCAGTCTCTTTTTAGAAAGTGGTGATGGCGTTTTCCAAGCATTAATTGCCTACAAAGCAGCACCTTCCAAACTGCTTTACGATTTTAGAGCAAATCCTAAAAGGATTCAAACCCTACAAAGTAAAAACCTTAAGCCTGAAAACAAACCAAAAGAGGCTACTTCCCCGACCACTTTAAAGAAAGAAAAAGATCAAGCCACTCATGAGAAACTGGAGTTAGTTCAGCAAGACAAACAACGCTATAGAAGTCTGGGAACAAAAGAAAATGACCTTTTATTACTCATCAGTTCGATCAGGGTGGATCAGGAAGCCATTTATTTAAAACTGGTGATGGAAAATCAAAGCTCCATGGACTATGAAATTGATCTGGTCACTTTTGAAATTGAAAGCAAACAAAAAGGATTTGGTCCGGGTGGAGAAAATACCAGGGCGATGAAAATACTGGAAAGTCAGGCCCCTTCTATTGTGGAAAAAGAGGCTTTTGCCACTTTGCTTTATGCCCTGCCAAGTTTTGCCGGAGGCAATGGAGAACACTTGAAAATTACACTAAGAGAGAAAAAAGGCAGCCGGACCATGAGTGTGTCAGTACCTTTTCAGGTCATCAGGAAAGCCAAAACCATTTAATTAAAAAAAATGGAATAACAAGAAAATGAAAGCTTCAAAGAAAAACATAGCGATTACTTTTGGGATAGCCTTACTGCTTTCAGGCACATTATTTTTCACATTTTTCCTGAAAGAAAATCAGCATAGCTTTTCAGGGGTAAACACCACTCCTCCACCTGAAAATGACATTGCTTTTGAAAACAAAAGCATCAGCAAAATTGAATACTTTGAACAGAAAATTGAAGAGGATAACACTGCCTATAAAAGAGATCGGAATCATAAACCCATTTCCATGGTCAAAGGGGTGGTTCCGGATACAATTCCTAATTCCAACAAGGAAAATGAAAAGGTTCTTTTGGAAAATGATTCCAGCGTGACTCCAGCTTCCCAGGCTTTTAATCCTGAAAATATGCAGAAAAGCATACTTCCAAAACCAAAAAAATTAATTCCATCCATTTCAAACAAACCACAAACAAGGGTTTTTCATGAAAAATCGCTGGAATCAACCAAGCAAATAGAGCCAGAGGAAACAACTTTCAAAACCGCAAAGGTTTATCCGGCTTCAGGCTCAACTATTGTTTTACCAACCCAAAAACCAGCCATTCAAATTGTAAAAGCCAAAGTCTTTAAAGACCATAAAATTAAAGCAGGTGAAGCTGTGACTTTTCGGTTGCTTCAGGACTTGACCTGGAACGACATCACCATTCCAGCCAATCAATTTTTTACCGGACGATCCAGTTTGCAAAATGGCAACAGATTGCAAATTAAAATCGAGCAATTGGTTTTGGAAGGAAAAATCATTCCCCTCTCCATAGAAGTCATGGATTACGATCAATTGGCCGGAATAAAATTGGGCAAAGGATTTCCGGCCAATAAAGCCCTTGCTGAAACCGCTGAAGAAGGAGTAGAAACAGCTTTGAATTTTGCCACCAGAGGAATGGGAAATTTCCTTGTTGATCCCTTAAAAAAAATGAGCAAACAACCCGCTATCCATTTGCAGGATGGCTATGAGGTCTATTTAAAATTTCAACCATGAAAAAGAAAACTACTACCATATTATGCGTTGCGTGCCTGATTTTCGGAATACTAAGTATTCAGGAAGTCAGGGCTCAGTACCAAAAGAAAAGGCCCAAAAGTGCCCGTTTTAAAACCCCATATTCCTTTGGAAAAGCCCAGCACACCAATGGCATGAAGGGAATGGAAATAGGATTAGGAGCCGGAAAAAATGGCTTTACCACTCAGGTGGGTTTTCATTATTTTCTATCCAACAAATGGCAGACTGAACTCACCGCACAGTTTGAAAAAGGGGATTTATCCGGAGTGGAATTCCAAAGTTATTACCTGGAATTAGGTTCCTCCTATACCTTTTTCCACCTGAATGATAAATTCTATTTCAATGGTCTGAGTGGAGCATCAGCCGTTTGGGATGACTTGCCCAATGCCACCGAAAAGAGCCTGAATGCAGCGGATAAAAATGTGGAAATGGGTCTGGGTATTTTCCTCGGATTGAGCAGCGAATGGTTTTTCCATCACCATTGGGCTTTGACCGTGAAATGCCAACAGCATTTTTATTTCAACAACACCTTTGGCCACCAACGCTTTTTTGCCCGAAGTGGCTTAAAATTCAGTTTCTAACCCAAATCAGCTTGCTATATGTCCAAACTACTACTCACCATTTTACTATTATTTCCCTTCTGGGTATTTGCCCAAAGAACAACTCCTTATTACGAATCCTTAGAATTCTACCAATATGGCCCGGAAGCTACCGTTCCCGTGCCGGAAAAAGATTGTACGCTGGGGGATTGTTCGAGGGGATGCTCCGGGGCAGATTTCAACTTTTTCTATCAGGCGGTTTATCAATTTGAATTGCCTTTGGGAGGACTGGATTTCACCCCAACTTCCGCTACTGTTACCGATGAATTTAAGTTGAATCCGCTAACTACCACCGAATATAAAATGGGAGAATCCTATTTTATTCGCTCTGGAAGTTATAACTCTTTAGATGGCAGTTGTAACCTCACAGATGATACAGAAAATATTAAAACAGTTGGGCAATGGACCATCAAAGTTATTGCTTTTAACCTCACTGATCAAAATCTTTCCTTTTGCCAAAATGAAGGACTAATTGATTTGAAAGACTTCCTCTCTTTTTATGATCACAAGGTGACCTTCAACCATCATCTGGTCAATGCAGAAGGTTTTTTTGACACCAAAAAAGCTGAAACAGGCAGTCATGTGATACCCATTTCAAGGGAATTTTATAATGGTACCAAAACCTTAAAACTCACATTAGAAGTCAAGCCCAGTCCTGTAGTATTTGCAGGGGAACCTATTCAGATTTGTATAGAAAACCCTTCTGTCAACCTCCATACTTTTTTTGATGATCCTGCTAAAGATCCCAAAATTCAATTCAATGGAAATAGTATCACCCAAAAAGGCAAGTGGACTTTACCTGCTGAATTCAACGAAATTACCATCACTGCCGGTGAAATCAATCCGGCTGATTTTAAGCAAGCTTTAGGCAATAAGGAAAAGATTTCAGTGGATCTGAATTACACTTATCAGGCAGCCAATGGTTGTGTGGATGCTGATACCAGAACCATCACTTTTTTCAAAAAAGCAGCTGCTCCTCAGGTCACTTCCACTTCGGTCTGTGGCATTCAGGATAAGACCATGGTAGTGGAAAACCCCAATCCTTTACTTCTGTACAGGTGGTACAAAGCTTTTACCTTGGGCAATGGTCAGGAGCAAAAAGAATATTTAGGAGAAAGCACCGAGCTTTTATTAAAGCAGGTTTCGGAAAACATTAAACTTATCACAGTGGCAGAATACCGGGATATTTCCGGTTGTTTTAGTGAGGAATCCTCATCCACCATTTCCTTTCAGGAACTCCCGGAATTGATTCCTGCTGCCAACATTTACAAGTGTGGTCCGGGAAATTATACCTTATCAGCCAACCTGATTGACAAAGCCATTCAGTTTCGATGGTATTCGACTGCATCTGGAGGGCAACCTTTATTTAATCAGGATGAATCCGGTAAAACCTTTCAGGCCAATATCCCAGCTTCAGGCACTTATGATTTTTTTGTGGAAAGCTACAGGACCAATATCTCCGGGGAAGAATGCACTAATCCAAAGCGGGCTAAAATTTCCCTTATCGTCCGGGATATTCCCCAAACTCCGGACTTAAAACCTTTTGCCCCTGTTTGTGGAGAAGGACAAAAAGCATTGATCAGTATTTTAAATCCGAATAATTCACCGAATACCAAAATCATCTGGCTGGATAAAGATGGACAAACCGTGCTTGGAGAAGGCAATACCTTTGAACCAGCGATTTGGAAAAATGAGGTTTTTAATAACAAAAGGCGATTTTTTGTGGCCAGTAGCATCACTTATGAATCGGGGGAAACCTGCCAAAGTGTAGCACTTCCTTTTGATGTTACTTTAGTAGATTTACCAGCCAGACCAACCAATAAAAGTTATTCCTTTTGCTACGGGGAGGAAGGCATAATCGCACCAGAGGCTCAAAGTGGAATTGTAGCCTACAAGTGGTATTCCAAAATATCTCCAGAGAAAATTGAGTTGCCTAATCCCAGTGGAAACAGCAGAATTTTTAACCTGGGCCCAGTTTACAGTTCAGGAATTTATTATGTTTCAGCTGTCAATGAAACGGGTTGTGAAAGTCTTCCGGCTGAAATACAGGTGACCATGGAACATTTGCCGGGAGAAATTACCAATTTGCAATTTCCTGCTGAAATTTGTGTGGGAGAAGCCGCTTCCATTTCCGCTTCAGGTTCTGTTTATGCGGATGCGTATTTGTTTTTATCAGAAAGTGGGGATAGTCTGGCGCAAACTAATGGAATATTCTCCACTGGTATATTACTTGAAAACAGAACTTACAGTTACCAGGTGGTTCCTGTAAATGGAAGGTGCAAAGGTCCTGGAAAATGGATACAGATAAAAGTGAACGCACTGCCTCCCAAACCCATTGTAGACAAGCCTTCACCCTATTGTGGAAGTTCTAATATCATTTTGAATGCCACTGGTGCACCAGATGACCACGATTATTTCTGGTATGAAAGTTTAGAAGCAACAAGTGCTATTGGAACCGGTCCCACGCTTCATTTGCCTGATATTGCTGTTACTACTGCTTATTTTGTAGCCATAAAAAGGCTGGATCATCTGGCTTGTCAAAGTGAAAGAATAAAAGTTAGGGTGGAAATTTTAAGTATTCCCGATGCTCCGGAAGCCGAAAGTCAGGCCATTTGCAAATCCAGTGGAAGGGCTGAATTATCAGTTAACAATCCGGTCAATCTCAACTATCGCTGGTATGCCAATGAAAAGGATGAAACGCCTATTTTCATTGGAGAAAAACTGGTAACAGAAGAACTTTCCCAAAGCAAAACTTTCTTTGTGACTGCCCAATCTCTGAATGGTTGCGAAAGTGATAAAGTTCCGGTAAGTGCCATTGTTTATGGGGATGATCCCATTGATATTGGGGACAGTTTAAGCATATGCCAATTTGCTGAGGCAATTGATTTGATGGAGGAGGCTGAAATTAAAGGCGGTATTTTCACTGGAAAAGGTATAGTTGAAAACAATTCTTTTGATCCGGGGAAAGCAGGTTTTGGCACTTACCAAATCGATTATTTATACCAGACTGAAGATGGCTGTGATTTGAAAGGCCATAGAATAATTACCGTAACGGCAGGGTTGGGGAAGGACATGGATTTATCCGCTTCACTTGGTGAAAGGATTCAAATATGTGAGGGGAGCTCCACTCTTGATCTTTCAAATTACACTAATTACTCCAATGGAAAGTGGTCTGGGGCTGGGGTAATTGGCCACACTTTCGATCCTCAAATTGCCGGAACAGGATTGTTTTTGCTTAATTATACCGTAGAAATTAACGGTTGTATTTATTCAGGAATAAAGGAAATTGAGGTGATGGAAAACACGGCTCCCTTACCCAATATTCAACTTAAAAAAGAAGCCTATTGCCCTGGTGAGTTGGTGGAAATCACAGCTTATGTGTTGGATAAAAACAGTGTGAAAAATTTTCATTGGTATGATGAATTAGGGAATGAACTGACCACAGGAGAAGTGCTTCAGATAGAAGCTACCCCCGATCTTACAGTTTTTTGCAAAGCTGAAAATCTCACAGGTTGCCTTTCTGAAGCCATTTCCATTGAAGTGCCGGTATTGCCTTTACCCACCAGCATTCAGGCCGGTCAAGAAGAGGTGAATGAGCATGAAGCCGTTCGCTTTAGTGCATTGGAAAAGGCAGGCAATACCACCTTAAGTTACCAATGGAGCTTTGGGGATGGAGGCACTTCTACCCTGCCCGACCCGGCATATTTTTACCATGCTGCCGGGGATTATCAGGTGACATTGACAGTGGAAAACAGTGCGGGCTGTTTAGATACCCTGACAAGTCAAATCAAAGTTAAACCCATTTCCACCTCCGAGGTTTTAGGACTGGCTGATCCGGATGAATTGGGCATTGCGGTTTTTCCCAACCCTTTTAAAAATGAAATTAATTTAAGCCTTCCAAATGAAGTAAAAGGAGAAGTTTCTCTTTGGCTGATTAATGCCACTGGGCAAGTGATTTGGGAAGGAAACACTGATTTTGGTGGGGTTAAAATTGATACCAATAACCTCCCCAGGGGTCTGTATTTCCTCAAATTCAGGCTTAATGAAAAATATGGTTTAATCAAACTGACTAAGACTAACTGATGAAAAATACTACTATAAAATTACTGAAACTACTAGCTTTATTAAGTCTTTTAGTCAGCTGTGATTCCAGAATTGGCATGATGGAAGAAATTAATCTTGCACCACAAGTTTCCCTAAAAAAACCGGGAGCAAATGAATTGGTCACGCATCTCACTGATTCGATTAAACTTAGAAAAGCTTCTGATTTTTTCGAATTTCATTTATCTTTAAATGATGACAATTTGCATGAACTAATCTTTGATTTTATTGGAAATGGCGAGTTGTGGATTGAAAATACTCAATTCAATCACTCAAACAGTATTTCCCTTACGGACTCCCTGCTTTTATTGCGATACAAACCAACTGAGACTGGAATACACCAAATCACTTTTAGCGCCACTGATGGTTTTGGACTCACTTCAAAGCCTGTTACTTTGGAGCTAAAAGCTTTTGAAAACCTGCCACCCATGCCCAAAATTTCAGTGGCATTTAAAGGAGTGGCACATCCCTTTCATTATGTTTTGGATGCTTCTGAAAGTCTGGATCTGGATGAAAAATGGGGAGGCGGAATAAGCGAATTCCTTTTCGAAGTGGATGGGGTGACTTATACTTCCAAAACTCCTGTTTTGGACTATATTTTCCAGGGAGCCGGTCGCTATGAAATCAAATTAAAAGTAAAAGACAATGAAAACCTTTGGTCTGATCAAACAACTATGGTACAACAAATAAATTAACCTGACCCATGAAAACAATTGTATTGAATCTTTGCCTGATTTGGCTGTCTTTACCAGCTTTTACCCAAAATGATACCGTGCCCAGAACCATGGAATATGCCACTGTCAGAGTGCGGGTTTATTATCAGGGTGGAACTTTGGTGAAACCTTCCGGGGTGAATCCAAATCCTATTATTGAGATGTCTAATTTTTCCACCAAACTAGAAGATTACTCAAAAAACCCTAAAGGTGATAAGTTTAAAACTGCCAATGAAATTTTAAACTATATGAATAAATATGGTTGGATTTTATTCTCCACCTCAACCCTAGATTATAAAGGAAGAGGTAGCGATAATTCCAGTTTCGCCAATACAAATGAATACTTACAAATTTATACTTTCCAAAGACCATTGCCGAAATGAGAAAAATTGTTTTCATATTGATTATTCTTATAAAAATATCTTCCCCTGAAAGTACTGCTCAGGTTTTACCTCCTCCCCCTGACCCGGTCACAACTTCCATTCTATCCAAAATGCTTGGCATAGACATCAAATCTTTTGCTCAGGATGTGGAAACTTTTCAAACCCTGAAAACACTTTCCAAAGATGCGCTGGCAGCCAAAAGGAATCTGGAGAAAATTTACAGGCAACAAAAGGAGATTCGGGAGCGGTTGAAAAACAGGGAAAATGTCAAAGGCTTAATTTGGGGTGATGCCGCCTGGGCTATTGGCAGAACTACTGGAATCAATATGAATCCTGCAGACTACATCCCCAAAACCGAGTGGACCAATGAAATGGCCAGAAGCATTAATCAGGGTTATTATGATGCCACCACTTTAAAAGCTTTAAATACCACTTACAACCGCATTTCCTACTCTGCCACTTCCCTAAAATCTACGGTGGAAAGCATGCAGAAAAAAAGGGAAATGGCAGAATTGAAGGAATCTAAAAAATTTGATCGGGCTGCCATGATTTCCGAACTCATGAAAAAAAATGAAGAACGAATTATGGAAATTAATGTCATCCTGAATGATACTTCTCAAATTGAATTGACAGATGGGGAAATTTTGATGCTGATGAATGAAAGTGTAAAACTCATCCGCTCTAACCTCATGCTTCAGGAAGATTTGGATAAAATCATTTTCAGCGAACCGGACCCCATTATCAAAGAAGAACAGGAAATTATTGAGCAACTCAAGTTTAAAAACAGCCTTAAAGAATTATATTAAGCACTAGTGCTAATTATTATTGAGGTAATTTATTCCTCTTCCCAACACTTGTGGCTACAATAAAATCTATAATTTTTAATCAATTACATCAATGGAGGAATTTTCAATATACGGAATTGCAGTTCACCAGCCTTTTCTGGATTCAGTGAAGGTGATTATGGGAGAAGTAAGCCAGTTGGCCATTAAAATTGGGGCGACCATTCTTACCATTCGCCTTTCCCTTCAGGTGATTCAGGGCTTCATTTCCGGTTTGAAATTCAATTACCAGCTTTATCGGGATACCCTTTATATCTTCATTGCCCTGCTTACCTACATGGTTTGGAATCCCATGCTCGATCAGTTTTTTACCGTCATTTTATATGGCAGTGATTTTCTGGTGGATCAGCAGGAAATTGAAAACACCCTCAACATGATCAGTGGTTCTCCCAAAGTAAAACCCGGTGAACCCGGCTGGGAAGCAGCCTGGAATAACATCAAAGATCAAATGTTAGCCTTCAGGCAAGCTGTGGGAGAATTCGATTCTTATCTCACGAATATGATTTTTGGAGGGCTTACCGGAATCATCCGGTTTGTAATTCTTTACCTGAGAATGTTTTTGCTCTCATTTGTAAAAATTGTCGGTCCATTAGCCTTTATGTTTGCCCTAATGCCAGGTTTTACCCATGGCATTAAAAAATGGTTTGATTTCTACTTTTCCATTGTTTGCTGGTTGCTTACGCTCAATTTACTCGATGCACTGGTGTATAATTTTTACACCCTGCATTACCAATCCATTGCCGATGGTTTTGATCCCGGACTGGCACCACTATTTTTAATTATCAATATCGTGTTGTGTTTCCTCTATATACTTGTGCCATTCCTTACCTCCATTTATGTGGGAAAAACCACTTCTTCCATTTTTATGGCAGCTGCTGTGGGTTTGGCCACCAAGGTTACCGGTTCATTTTCCAAAGTGGCTCGTTTGGGGAAATTGGCAAAAGCTGCTAAATAATGCCTAAGAAAATGAATAAGGGCAACCGTGCACATTTGCTTCCTTTAAATCAAACCACCAATTTTGGAATCTCCTTAAACTCCTATGGTGGTTCACTATAAAAGCATCCTTAGAGGATGCCTTCATCATTAAAAGAATAATGACTTTCCTCTGTAAGAATGATGTGATCCAGCACTGGCAGATCCAGAAACTTACCGGCTTCTTTTAATTTGTTGGTCAGTTGGATATCTGCATGGCTGGGGTTGAGGTTGCCACTGGGATGATTGTGGCATAATATCAAAGCACTGGAGCAACTTTTCAGTGCGGCTGCAAATATTACTTTGGGATCGGCCACTGTACCAGAAATTCCTCCTTTTGAAGCGGTGAATATGCCCAAAACTTTGTTGGCTCTATTGAGCAGTAGGACTTTAAAGGATTCTACAAAACCGAGTTGTCCATCTTCCCAGTGCTTTCTCAGCAACTCGGCTGCATCACTGGAGCAGGTAATTTTGTAACGCTCACTTGCAGGAACTTTTGAGTGGTAAGAGATTTCAACTTCAGTCACCTGGAACAATGAATTTCTTTCTTTAGCCATGATTTGATGGGTTAAAGGTTCAACAAAAATTTTGAACCAGCCCCACCCTTTCTGGAGGACTAAATGCAAATGGCAGCGGAATAAATGGATCAGGCGCCAGGAACAGCGGGTTTATGCCGAACACTTTTGCATCAATTGCAGAGACTTGAGGAGGATGTGTCCTCCACGAAAGGGTAACTTTGTTGGGAATTTTAGTTGGATTTTGGGTGGGGGTTTAAGGGTAAGGATTAAATGGTTGGTGAATTTTAATTGGAAAAATTATTTTCTGGTTATTCTAAAAAGATTATCTAGATACTAAATGTAAAATATAATCCGTAGGTAAATATAACCGTTGGATGCAATAAGATAATTAAATCCCAATTAGAGATGAAATTCAAAACAATGCTTAGCTTTTTCTTCATAATATTTAGTTTACCTCTCTTCGCACAATCTGGAATAACTAAAGAAATAAAAGAAGAAAAAAGAGGTGATTTAAAAATAATTCGAACACAATATATTAATTCAGAAACAAATCAAATTGACTTTCAGGCAGAAGAAATATATGATAAAAATGGACTACATCTTGAGACAAGGATGTTGGATAAAGAAGGCAACTTAAAAGAGTCTAAATATGAAGGCAATGCTATAATGAAGATGGAATATGATTTAAACGGAAATATGATTAAGAAAAAATTTTTAGACTCAGAAAATAATTTGGTTAACGGAATAGAAGGATATGCAATAATTGAAAATGTATATAATGATCAAGGACAATTAACTACAATTAACACCTATGACCAAAATGAGGTATTAGTAAACCATGTAGGATATGGTTATTCAACGATAAAAATTGACTATTTTGAAAATGGGCAAAAAGTACGAAGAACTTTCTTTAACGTGGAAGGAAATATTGTAGAAATAGGATTTTGCTATTGTGCATTTATAGAATTTATTTATGATCAAAACAGCAAATTAATTTCAACAAAGTATTTTGATAAAAAAGAAAATTTGTTGAGAGAGACCAAGTCAAAAAATAAATAAAATTATAACCTCATCTAATAGGTGCTTGACAGGGAAAATCAAACCTAAAATATAAAATCAAGTACAAAACCACAATGAATGGTGATGATTTCTACAGTGACTTTTGACTAGGTGACTTACTTCAATGCTTTTTACTGAAAAAATAAATTTCTATTCATTTCAAAGTTAAATTTTTAATGACCTAGAGAAATAAACCCAACGGTATTTACAAAATCCTAAGCAGTAATTAAAAGTAAACTTAAATGGTAAAATATGTATTCCTAATTTTTCTTTTAATCTCAAGTTGCACTAACAATTATTACAATTACGACCCTATTAAATTGGGGAAGTACAAAGTAAAAAATGGAACAATTGAATTTTCAAATAGTGTAAGGATAAAAAACAACCTTTTTATTAGTAAAACTGAGGTTAGCAACTTGGAGTATTTGGAGTATTTACATTATATTAAGGATTCTACTGAAGAATATTTTTCATTACAATTACCAGATACAATGGTCTGGACAAGTCATGATTTAAATATTAATAGTGCTTTTTCCAGTGAAAGCGAGCCTTTTATTGATCATTACTTAAGAAATCCTGGATATGGTTATTCACCTGTGGTGGGAATATCATTTGATCAAGCTAATAGATTTTGTAAGTGGTTAACCGATATTTGGACAGAAAAAGTGAATTCTCCAGAGTTTCGTAAAAAACTAAAGTCCCTGAAAAAGTATCATTTAAAATTAACATATAGACTACCATCAATTTCTGAGTGGGAATTGGCTGCTATAGCTAATATGGATACTACGGTACATAAGTATGGTACCTTAACTGGTAAAAGAAAGAACCGTAGCTTATTAAAAGATTATAACAGGAAATGCTTTAAATTTTACGATGAAAAAAGTGCAAAATATGATTTAAGTTGTAAAATAATCAACAAACCTCAGTTTGATAGCCTTGGATTAACTTATCATCCAAATATTATAGTAAACCTTGTGGAATTTAACGTACATGACCATTTTTATTTGGATGATAATATTAAAAAAACATATCAGTGCAAGGGGCTAAGGAAAATGCCTTCTGGTGTCAAATCCAATACCCCGAATAATTTTGGTATTTACAATTTAATTGGCAATATGGCTGAAATGACAAATACAAAAAATATTTCCAAAGGAGGAAGTTTTAATAATAGGCTTCAAAATATTTCAATTGGGAAGAATACAACTTACGAAAAACCTTCAGTCGATTTAGGGTTTAGATATGTAATTGAGGTAACTCTTGAAGAAAAGTAAATCAAACTTTTTAAAAAAAATCAGTACCAAAATCAGTATGTCTTGTGATGATTTCCGCTGTGACTTTGGTCTAGGAGACTTATTTCAATATTTTCCCTGAAAAAATAATATTCTGCTTATTTTCAAAAAAGTATTTGCAAATATATTGGTAGTGATAAAAATGAAAAAAATACTGATTTTTTTATTCATCATAATTAGCCTTCTGATGACATGTGTAGGAGAAAACGACAGCAGGAATGACTTACTTTATGACGACTCCGATAAGGCTAATTTGTTAGGTAATTGGATACTTATCCAAACTGAGAGCGAATTACTTAAACAATTTCAAGACACTGTAAATTGGAATTTCCCATCAGACTATGCTGATCAATTTAACGAAAAAGAATTTCTGGGTCAAGATTTATCCTTAGAAGCCCGAATCAGATTTGAAAACGATAGTATTTTAAGTCTTTCAAATGAAAACAAATATTACTATCAATTTGACGAAAACACCTTAATTCTGATTAAATCTGATTACGTTATTGGATATAATTATGAAATGAAAGATGATTTACTGATTATAACAGAAAAACTTTCCACACCAATAAAGAGAATACTAACATTTAAAAAGAAAAAGAATAATAAATGCAGCCAAAAACGAATATAGAATTCAAAATTTTGAATCAACTCAAAAATGGAAGAACTGCAAATGGTATGGTCGGAGCAAAAGTTTCAGCCACTGGTCAAAACCCCAATAATAAAGCTTGGATAACGGTTTTGATGATAAAAGGAGCAGATTGTAGAGAGGAAATAACAAAATTCTACTTCCTAAATTATGAAGTTGAATATCTTGAATTTGATGAAAAATATAATGAAGAAATTCATGGAAATGATTGGGATTTATTTCTTATTAGAACAGAAAAATATTATAATATAAAGGATGAAATTGCACTAGAGAATATCCTTAGAATTTGGTTGGATGATGTAAATAGATTGAAACCGGTTGCGAATATTGAACTTCCTAATTTTTAATATTATAAATTTTAAGTTGATAATTAATTTGTGTTCTTTATCTGGCTTTAATTATGCCTATTTAAGGCCCAGAAAAGAATTAACAGAATGATATATTGTTTAATTATTCAGTAGTAAAATTTTTCATTTGCACTATCCGTTTTTATGCAAAATATCCCTCGTTAATTTGAATTCTTAAGTAAGATTTCCTCCCTAACTCTTTTATTTAAAAATATGAAGTCATTATTAATTAAGCCAGCGATTCTTATATGTTCAATTGCATTCCTAAATTCTTGTAGTTTAAAGGACAAAAACGTCCTTATTGATGAAAATTTTGATAATAATGAACTACGGTGGATTGAGGAAGAAACTCAATATCATTCCTTAGAATTGAAAAATGGGAAATACCACATACATGCAAAAGACACCATTCGCCAAACAAGTTCTGCTCCATATAATAGGACATATCTTTACAATTTGAAAGAAAATTTTTCTGTCACATTCAAAATAGATCTATTGGGAAGAGATATTGATTCCCATTCTCGAGCAGGTATTATGCTGACATGCGCCTCCATGGACTATAGAATATATATAACCAACAAATCTGAGATAGTTGTTTCTGAAGAGTTATATGCAGATAGAAAGGAAATCATTTTATTATCTAAATTTACGGATAATGACATAACAAATTCGCCTCAAGAAATTAAAGTATTTATTAGTGGATATAAGGGAAATATAATTTACAATAAAAGGGAAATAGGTGAATTTGAGCTTAAGTCTAAAGCGTTAGATGGTATTAGAATTTTCACATCTCCTCGAACAAGTATAGATGTTTATAACATTAAAGTTCAAAATATTTAAATTCGGTGAATAACATTCCAATAATAGTTCCTTATTCAGGTTTTGAGGGACTAGATTAAGGATAATGGTTTAATTACTGTCCTAATCTTATGCCAGTAGGATTGCTCAGGGATAAAAGGAAAAATTTACAAATAGGAAAATAAAACCCTTTGTACTTCCACTAACGTTTGAAAAATATTGATTAAATGAAGCAGCTTTTTATTATTCCATTAATTTTGGTAGTACAATTCGGGATTGCCCAGGACTGTAAAAAATGCAATATTGATGCTTTAAAAAAATTAAGCAGGAATTTTGAAGACCTGAACCATGAAATAGTAAAACAATTTGTTTGCACATTCGACTCATCGTGTAATACAAATATTGAATTCTCACAATGGAGCAATGAATTAATATTCACCTTGATTGAAGAAGACATTAGCCTTTTAAATGGTGCACTACATGAACTTGGGTACAATTATGTTCTCTTGATTGCAAATGAAATAGAGTCACCAGTAATTGAAGTAGATTATCTTAAGATTTATAGTATTATAAAAAATGCTCTTGGTCCAAAAGATATAATTCTTGCAGAAAAGGAAGCAATTAAGAAAGCTGCTGCTAAAGCTGGAATTCAACTAAAATAACACTTGCTAATCTAGACGGCTGACTACCAGTTCATCTTACCCAACCTATAGCTCCAAGGAGGACGTGTCCTCCACAAAATGGAAACTTTGTTAGAATTTTGGGAGGGTATCGATTGGACTATTGTTTTTTCAATCCAGCTATCCAATTTTGGAGTTTATCATCTTTACAGCTTATTTTAAGTAAACTTAATGTTACCATGCGAGAATTTGGAAAAACCCCTAAGAAATCTAAATTTTTACGATTTTTAGAAACCTTAATATTTATGATTTTCGGGAATAATAATCATCAACAAGCTAACTTTAATGATCATTTTGATCGGATGGAATCCAGAAGGCGGAAGACCTTATTTGATAAAAGGAGTAGGTAAAGATTTTTAATTTTAATAAAAATAAATTTTCTGAATGGAAGAATTATTTGAAAGCTTCAAAACTGATAAGGGACAGAAATATTTATTTGAAAATTATCCTTTAAAAATCAGGCTACCTAATAATGTATCAGCTTTTTATTTTTCGACTGACCTTTTAACCCAAATTAAGCATTATTTAACCGATGAAAATCTAATAAAAAAACCCAAGGTTTTAGATAAAAGGATATACTTAATCAATAGCAAATATTTAGTTTTCTATATGAATATATTTGGAGATAGAGGGCTATTATTTGAAAATGAAAAAGAAATGAATTTTAGCCTTTTTGAATTACCAATCGCGGCTGAAATATCTGATAATCACAAAATCACTCCCTTTTATCTAACAATTGACTCAAACGAAATTAAGAAGATTATTTTTAAACCTACTAGTATTAAAGATAAAATATGGAAAGGAACTGGTTTTGATGTTTACAAATTAGATGACGGGAAAATACTAGCCATTTATAGTTTGGATTCAGGGCTTATATTTAGTGATTTAAATAATTTCAAAAAATATTATCTCAATTTTAAATATGGTGAAGACTTCTTATGATATTATATGAAACCTTTCAAATAAACGCTAACTTAGTGTTAGGGTAATATCAATTTCTATTGATCATTTTTTTTAAATAGCTATTTATTAAATTACCATAAGGATTAATTGAAAATGATCTAAATGAAAGATTCAAGAATTCTACATCTAAACAAAATTTTAGAAATAAAATCACCACTTTCACTTCTTCCCAGAGCAGTGCTTGATGAAGCAATAAGGAAAAGATCAAATACTCATGACCCTATTTTAGATTTCAAGACTATTGCGGACTACTTGTATAAAACAAATATACATCATGCTAAAACCAGAGCAGAATTTATTTTAAGACATTGTGAAGGAGAAGATTGTGAGGGATTTTTTGAGCAACACAGAGAAAGCTGGGGATTACCGAAATTTCGTGAAGATCTGGTAACGATCAATGAATTTAAAAACGGATTTTTATGGAGAATGAAAGATTATACAACAGCATTTGCAGAGGATGGTTACACCCGAAATTGGTTCACGAAAAGTCATGAATCCCTTTTCTTACGGAAATATGAAGCCTGGGATTCAGGGCAAACTGGAGATGAATTAATTCATGAGGAGTATGGGAGTTGCCGGGATATTTTTACCAAATTTCTCAAGGAATATGGTATGTATGACTTTGTCCGGAGTCCCATATTTACTACAAAGGATTTACAAAATTTTGCAGCAGAATATAAAGAAGATACCGCTCTTCTTCAATCAATAAAAGAAAAATTAAAAGGTTTGTGAGAGAGGAAGGAATAACTTTTTTTAAGCATGAAAATAATTTCCACCATCTTATTTTTACTTATTGGATTATCCACGTTTGCCCAGAAGGTAATAAGCAGTAAAAAAATTTCTAAATTTTCAACTTATGTAAAAGGTAAAAACTTTGAAGGAGTAATATTCTCTAAAGAATATCAAATGCCTTTCTCGCAAAATCCTCCATCTGAATATCGTTTTACTCCCACTATTAATGACATAGAATTAGTAGAGCGATTATTAAACAATCACCTTAAGGAAGTTAATAAAGGAATTAATCAGGGTAAGAATATTGGTCCCACCATCCATAAAAAGCTAAAGAAATATCAAAGGCAATACATTGGTTTCATTTCAGAAAAAGGAGAACGCTATATTTACTTAAGTTGCAATTGGGATAGGTACAATTTAATAGACAAAATAAGAGGTATCTCTAAACCAGATAAAAATTGGATGACGGAATATTTGGTAGTTTTCGATGGGGGCAGTTATCATTGGAATATTCAGATTAACCTTGATAAAAAAGAACTTATTAATTTGAGAGTAAATGGAGTATCTTAAAATGGAAGTCTGGCAATACCTCGAAATCTTGCGGCAACCCAACAGAAAAGGATTATTTTCCAGGAATAATCATATGAAAGAAAAATTATTTGCCCTACAAAAACTTTCCGAAACAGGTACTCCAAATCTGATCCAAGATATTTTTCCCTTCCTTAAAGACAATTCAGAAAAGATCAGAGCAGGGGCTATACATTCCATCAGGGTTTTATTTTATGCCATAAACAGGAAGAAAAATTTTTACCCTACATTAAGCCGTTGCGATATATTACGTTCAGATTTTATATTCTTCCAAAAGCACTTTTCTACAGCAGATTTTATCCTGATTTTAAAAATTGCTTCATTAAATGGCAATGGATACGTCAGGGAGGAGGCTGTAAAAAGACTGGGAAATTCACAAAAACCGGAGGTTTTTCCATTCTTACTATTCAGGTTAGCAGATTGGGTACCAGTTGTCAGAAATGTAGTTCGGCAGGAATTATTGAAATTCAAAAAACTGGAATATTTACCAGCTCTTCTTGATAATCTCTCTCATCTTCATTGGCTACTGTCCGTTGAAAGAGCCGACTTATCAGGAATATATTTTGAGTTAATAAAATTTATATTGGAAGATAACCGAAAGGAAACTCTTGCCAAATTCAGGTCTGTTCCAGAAAAAGAGAGAAAAATTCTTGCTAACCATTTGTCAGAAAAATTGGAATCACCAGAAGAACTGAACCTTTTGATTGATGATAAAAGTTTTCTGATCAGGTTATTGAGCTTAAAACACTTTGATAAATTCAATCATGCTCAGCAACAGGCTTTACTAAACGATAAATCTGCCAGAGTTAGGATGAAGACCCTAATGTCCATTAAAGGAACTCCGGCTTTTAAAGATTTAATTCCTAATTTTTTAGCTGATAACTCAGGCACAATCAGACACTTCTGCAGATTTTATCTCAAAGATTCCTTCATAGATTTCCAGGATATCTATGAAGGAAATTTAAAGGAGGGCAAACAGGTAATTGGCTCTTTACTAGGATTGTTGGATATCGGGGCAAAGAACAGTGCTGAATTCATCAAGCCATATTTGGAAAATAAAAAACCAAGAATTGTAAAAACCGCTTTTTATGTATCCACCAGGCTAGATACTTCTTTAGCCATAAGTTTTGCCAGCGAAAATCTATTTACTGGAAATATCGGTCTGAGAAAAATCATCCTTGAGTTTTTAGGCAGGCATTATACTCTGGAAATATTGGAAATTGCAAGATCTGGCTATCAGGAATCATCCTCAGAAGAATTAAAAATTTCAATCCTTAATCTCTTTAGCCAAATTGGCGGTTTTACTGGCTTTCCAGATCTGTTAATTGGAACAATTGATCAGAATGAAACCGTAAGAAAAAAGGCCATTGTTTTTCTGAATAAATGGAAACAAGAAGCTGTCCACCTGTATAAAGCACCCACAGACGAAGAAAAGCTAAGAGCACTAAAAGTTTATAAACTGGTGAATGAAACACATCAGGAGAAAAAGTATTTCCAAGAAAATCCGGTGGAAGGTTTTGACTTTTATTTGAAATGAAATATATTAAAATTGTATTTTCCATATTTCTATTCTTTGGTCCATTTTTATTTTTGTTTTGTATTAAAGATGTTCTAACTGAAGAATTATTTTTATTCAAAACCGTAGAAGAGTTAAATGATCAAGAATTGAATGAGTTAGTTTATTCGAATATAACCACCTATCAATTACCTTTTTATTTAATTGTAATTTGCATTTCTATTCTGTATGCAACTAATCTATTTTTCAGCGCAATATATCTTAAAGATTCCTATGCCCCAATTAAATTTCTTGCAGTAATTTTCATCTCTCTTTTCTTTTTACTTGAACTGCCAATTTATGAGGCTAATTGTTTAAAAAAGGATTCTTTTTGGTTGATAAATAATGGTCACTTCCACTAAAAATATTTAATTTACAAACAAGTTAAATTCACTTTTAGTTATAACTTTACATGAATTAATTCATAAATAGTCATAACTCATAAAGCATAATGTACGAAAGAACTTTAGTTGAGGTATTACAAAAAAAGGTAGGGAGTGGTAAAGCCATCATTCTAATTGGTCCACGGCAGGTTGGAAAAACCACTCTGATTAAATCGAAACTCATCCATGGTTCACATCTGTTTTTAGATGCTGATGATCCTACCGTCAGGTCCTTGTTGGATCAGCCCAATACAGAACAATTGAAAAGTATTATCGGAAAACATAAGGTCATTTTTATTGATGAAGCTCAAAGAATTCCAGGAATTGGCTTAACCCTGAAAATACTTGTGGATCAATTTGATGGTATTCAATTATTTGTAAGTGGCTCTTCTTCTTTTGATCTAACCAATCAGCTTAGTGAACCATTAACCGGAAGAAAATGGGAGTTTGAAATGTTTCCCATCAGTTGGGAAGAATATGAAAATAAACATGGCTATCTTGTTTCGGAGCAACAATTGGAAAACCGGCTCATCTATGGATTTTACCCAGATGTATTGAATAATCCAGGTGAAGAAAAAGAAGTTCTAAAACAACTTGTAGACAGCTATTTATACCGGGATATCCTTGCTTATTCAAAAATTGGAAAACCAGAGGTGCTTGATCGATTAGTACAGGCTTTAGCTTTACAAATGGGAAATGAGGTCAATTATAATGAGCTGGCACAAACCGTAGGCGTAGACAGAAATACGATTAGCAATTATATTGATATTTTACAAAAAGGATATGTAGTTTTTAAACTTGGGAGTTTTAGCGGAAACCTGAGGAATGAAATTAAGAAAAATAAAAAAATTTATTTTTATGACAATGGGGTTAGAAATACGGTTCTTGGAAACTTTGCAACTCTAAACCTGAGGCAGGATACAGGAGCTTTATGGGAGAATTTCCTCATTTCTGAAAGGATAAAACAGAATCACTATAAAAGAACTTTTGCAAAAACATATTTTTGGAGAACCAAACAACAACAGGAAGTAGATTTCATAGAGGAAATGGATGGAAAAATCACCGGCTTTGAATTTAAATGGAAGGCAAAAAAAGGAACAACTCTTCCTAAAACATTTGTAGAAAAATATAAAGCTGAGCAAAGAATAATCGATAGGGATAATTTTCGGGACTTTGTGGTGATATAATGTTCAGTATGATTCTAAAGAGAAATTTTCATACTCAAAATTTTCCACGGCAATTTTAGCTTTATAATGATTTGGATCAAATTCTAGTGCTTTTTTAAAATCATCATAAGCTCCCTTATAATCTGAAAATTCATCTTTAACTAATCCTCGGTTATAATAAGCTTTTGCAAATTCAGGATTAAGTTCAATGGCTTTTGTATAATCCATTAAGACTTCTTTGTAATTTTCCTCATAATACATGACATTATGGCGAATATTACCGAATTTGGCATTACCTCGGTTAAAATAATATTTTGGATTATCAGGATCAAGCTCAATTGCCTTATTATAATCATCAATTGCCTCCTCAAAGTTTTTTAACCTTGCATTCAAACTCCCATGGACGTTGTAGGCATAATGAAAATTTGAATCTAAAGAAATTGTTTTATCTATGTCTTGGAAAGCCCCCTGATTATCCTCTATGTAATATTTAGCAATACCCCGGTAAAAGTAAGCCATAGTATCATTAGGGTGGAGTTTAATAAATCTATTGAATTGAGAGATAGCCCTTTTATATTTATGTTTTATAAATAACCTTTTTCCTTTATGAAAAAACAATGTATCTTCCTGTGCATATAGATTTTGTGAAAAAATAAATAGAAAAATCACAAAAACTTGTCTCATATTTAATCTTTACCATAATACCAATTACCTAATTTCATTAAATGTGGAGCATTAACCCAAAACCCTGATATTTAATGAGAATAGTATTTACTGATATTACTACAAATAGGTTTTGTTTATTTTGGGATCACTAAATTGAAATTAAAAAATCAAATAAAAAAAGGAAGGGTTTCCCCTTCCAAAAACTTAAGCCAGGATGTAATCCACAGCCTTTTGTGCCTGAGCAGCTGCCTCAATGAGTAACTTGTTGTCACTTTTGAGCACATCCAACCAACCCTGAATGTAGGCTGCGGAATCTTCCAGAGTTTGTTGATTTTGAATTCCAACATGCCCACAGAGAAAACATGCTCCCATTTCTGCAAGGAGCTCTTCTTTAGAATAAATTTCAGATGCAAAAGTGGTATTTCCTCCCGAAATTGCTTTTCTATCCAGCCGGGAAGCATGGCCCGATGCGTGAACAATTTCATGGTACAAAATTGACAAGTACAAAGTATAGTCTGGGAATAATTCCATGGCTGGCATGTTAATGAAATCCTCTTTGGGATTGTAGAAGGCCTGAGCTTTTTCGTGTTTGAGTGCAGGCGGATTCTGCATATTTCGCAGGACCTGTTCACCTTCCCAGATCAGGTGGTTATCAGCTTTGATAGTCAGTTCCGGGATATCGAATTGCACATCTTCTACACAGGAGATATTGAATACCCTGTAGTATTTCAGGAAAGCTTTTTTCTCGATCTGGTCAGCGGGATATTTAGCCAGCTTGTTTTCGGGAATGATCTCTCCGGTATCCTTATTTTTAAATACAAAATTCCAGTAAACCACCAGAATGGATTTGGCTCCTTTTTGCACTTTGCCACCGAGTTTTTTGATTTGTTTGAAAGTGAGAAAGAAAGGGTAAGTGAAGTGCAGAGAGTTGAGGATAAGGGCATTGATTCCCCTGTAAGGCTTCTTGGTAAGATAATTGGCAGCAGGGCCAAACTGATTCCAGGGTTGTTTCCAGGGGATAGTACCTTTTTCAAGTTGTTCGATTAATTGAGCGGTCACGATTTGATACACATCGTTTTTCATGATTAGAAGGGTTTAAATGAAACAAAAAATTTAGTGTGTAGGATCACCCCTCGTTTTTTATCCCGGATTCGTGCAAACAGGAAGCGTGATTTTATCTTGGGGGAGTGTAACTAGAGGAGCTGGGACAGTGCAGGATAAAATCAGGCAGTCTTTTGCAGGATTGCAGGGTGGAATTGGGCAGGTATGCAGTACAGCTGTAGTGGTCCTTTCCGGGAAAAAAACGGAACTTTATCCGAAACCTCTAGATTTGATGATGATGTTTTCAGTGATCGATTGGCCCGGTGACAACCGGGAAATTGATCACTGAAAACGCCTTGTTATTGATTGGTTGATCGGAGGGAAATAGTTACTTCTGGGGTTATTTTAGATTTTTTCCCCAGAAAAAATAACTAAGGGTAAGAGTCTATTCAAAATAATCCTTCAGTTGAAAGATTAGACAAACAGAACTTTCTTCTTTTGAATTTCTCAACCCCTTTGGCAATATTCAATTACACAAAACAATAATTAAATGAATATTTATTTTTAATTACTACAAATTATACTTATTTTACGAAACATAAACACAACACACCCAATACAAAACTGCACCATATCACAGGTTAACAATTTTTTATTCCAACTGCTACTAAACCATTTTTTCAAATGAAACTATTAATAAAAATCCCTTTCCTTTTATGTTTCCTAATAATAATTGGCAGCAGTAATAAAGAGCAGGTTTGTATAATCTCTGGTTCTGTCATTGATCGACCTGAAAGCAAGGTACTTTTACTTGCCAAAGCTTTTGATGATTTACGATCCTCTGAGATTATTAAAATCCCTATTATTGAAGGTAAGTTCACTTATGAATTAAACTATTCGAATATTGAAGTTTATATGCTTGTATTCGATGAAGAGCACACTGCTGGAGCCTGGAAGGAACATCATTTTTTCCCTACAAATGGAAAGATAGATATAACCCTCTATCGGCAAGAAAAAGAAACAGAGAATGAATATATTGGAGGTCAGGAGAATGAAAATCACAAAGCATACAAGGAGGAATTTCATCCTAAAGAAGAGCAGTTTTATGATTTTTATGAATTAAAATTTGACAGTTTGGCAGGGATTGACCAATACTATAGTGATACAGCGAAAACCATCAAGAAATTATTAAACCAGGCTGTCGATTATGAAGAGGAAAAAAAATATCATTTAGCATTAAGCTCGCTATACCAAAAAGAACTTCATCTGTCAAAAGAAGCGAAAGCAATAAATGATGAATTAAAAGAAGGAATAAAAGAAATAAATGCACAAAAGCTATCTTTTTTAGAAGAAAAACCTTCCATAGCCACCTACTTTCTGCTTACCAGATGCATATATCAAAATAAAAAACATAGTGAATATTATAATGATGATGATCTGGAAAGACTTGAAAAAAAATTCATGAGTATTTACGCTGATCACCCCTATACACATCAATTATTACAAATTGAATCTGCTGTAAAAATTGGTGGAAAATACCAGGACTTTAATCTACCGGATATAACCGGGCAACAATATCAATTAAGTAATGAATTAAAGGGTAAATATGCCATTATAGATATTTGGGCTCCCTGGTGTGGGCCATGTCTGAAAAAAAGCAAAGCCTTAAAAACTACTTATGATGAATATAAGGATAAAGGATTTCAGGTGATAGGAGTTGCTTCAAAGTATCACAAAATTGATGATGTTCAGAAAATACTAGAAAAAGAGCAGCATCCCTGGGTTACTCTTATTGATGAACCTGATTGGAAGAGTGAAATCAACTTCAAATATGATATTTTAAATGCAGGAGGTGTGATGGTTTTCACCGATTCGGAAGGTAAGATAATGGCCATTAATCCATCTATGGAACATATCAGAGAAGTTTTGGCAAAGAATCTGGATTAGAAGAATTCTTTAAAAAACATGCCTTATCACTAATAGGTAATTGCAACATCCTACAAAACAAACTTTAAGTAAGAATTATGAAACTGAAACTGGCTATTTTTTTAATTAGTTTCATTTATTTCCAACCTGAACTCTCAGCCCAAGTGGAATGGCAGGAAGATGATGTTACTATAATTGGCACCGTTCTTAATTTTAATGAATCTAAAAAACAGAACAACCTTAGATTTTACTTTCGGGATATCATAAAAAATGGCCTTCTGAACAAATATATTCCCGAAATAGATGATCAGGGGAATTTTTTATTGACCGTACCTATCCTTTACCCTCAGGAATTTTATTTAAACTATGGATTCGTTTCCTTATTTATCTGTTCCCCCGGGGATACACTTGAAATAGAAATTGACAAGGAGCAGAAATCCGCAAATGTAATTGCAGGTAACAGGGTAAAAGACAATGAAGATTTCAATCAATTTATTGCCGGAAAAACCAAAATCGATCCTCAGTACAGTCCGGATGTGGCAAAGGACAAAACTGCACTGGAGTTTTCTTCCTATATAGAAGCACGGGAAAACAAATTCAGGACTTTCTTCCAGGAATACAAAGAAGAAAATAACACAAGTCAATTATTGAATCTACTTATAGAAGATATACTTAAATATGAAACCCTGAGCGATTTAATTGCCTATCCACAATGGTATTCCAGTCAAAATAAAATTAAACAGGATTCTCTAGAACTACCACAAGATTATTACAAGTTCTTGGAGGAATATAATATGGAAGATGATCTTCTTTTTTCCATCAAACACGCTGACTTTTTACATCATTTCAACCGGCATATTTTAAAACACCCCAAAGATTCTGCTGAAAAAGCCAATAAGTTTTTTCAGCAAAATGACATTTTAAAAGGGGTAGAGGTTTTATTAAATATGATAAACCAAAATACAACAGGATTTACCAAAGATTTGTGTCTGACCAAGTTTTATCTTCAGGCAATAAGTGGAAAAGATTTAAAAGGATTTGAAACCATGTATGATTCCAGCCTTATTTCTGATCCATTTTTCAGGGAGGTAATTTCCAAAAAACATCAGGATTTACAAAAATATATGGCGAACCAGAACACAGGCAGTGCAAATATTGATTCCATAGATAGCAAAATAGTTACAGAAATTATCGATACAATTACTTCAAAATATAATGGCAAAGTAATTTACATAGACTTTTGGGCAACATGGTGCACACCATGTATCGCAGAGTTCCCAAACTCAAAATCTCTTCAGCAATTGTATCAAAATAAGGATGTAATATTTTTATTCCTGGCAAACCGTTGTAAAAAAGATGCCTGGAAAGCCACTATTGCCAATCAGAACCTTACTGGAGAACACTTTTTATTGACAGACGCTCAATACAATGTATTCAGTAAAGCATTCGGTATTTCAGGCATACCACATTATGCTATTATTGATAAGGATGGCGACATTATTTCCAAGGATGCTCCAAGACCCGGGGAAAAAGAGCAGATAAAATTTCAGATTGATGAATTATTAGTGGATTAAAAAATTCCTCCAAAATACTAAAAGGTCAACCAATAAAACATAAAGAATGCCGGTTCAAATCTTGCTTTTACTTCTCTTCTTATTCCCATTTTACGGCATAAGCCAGTTCAGATGTACACCTTGTAATCTTGATTGTGATACGTTGGTTTTTGATCAGGAAGGAAATTGTCCTCATTGCCAGATGGCTTTGATTCCAATTCTCAAAAAACATAATAATGAAAGTATATTGCAGCAAATAGAGCAAGATTCTCTGGAGGAAAACATCATGCACACAATTAGTTACTTAGCTGATGTGTATGGCCCCAGGCTGATTGGCACTCCTAATTATTATGAATCAGTTTTATGGATAAAAGAACAACTGGAGGGTTGGGGAATCAAAAACATACAATTACAATCCTTTGATAAAAATCATATTGGCTGGGCTATTGAGGATTTCAGCATTCAACTTTCTGAACCAAATTATGCTCCTTTAAATGCCTATCCTTTAGCATTTTCAATTTCCACAAATGGTGTTCAGGAAGGAATTCCGGTATTAATTCATTCATTTGAAGAAGTCTATAAGCTTGAAGGCAAATTAAAAAACAAGATAATTTTAATGGGTGGTTATTATCAACCTGTATCAAATGTAGCGCATACGATGTCCAGACGGCTCGATGATATGACCTTAACAAAAGCAGCCGCTAATCCTGACCCCAATCATTTAATTATTGGCTTTCATAGTAGAAGATCAATTGTTGATGTTTTTGGATTACGTACCCGAATCAAAAAGAAAAGAACGGAATTTTTTGAATTCTGCAAAAATCAGGGAGTTATTGCAGTCATTGAACCAAGCAACTTTCCTTATGGCATATTACATGCCGATGGAAATAGAACTGTTCCTTCTTTTTCTAAAAAAGAAGATTTGAAGCCCATTGCATCCTTTGTCCTTAGCAATGAACATTTTGGCAGGATAGTCAGGTTAATGGAATTAGGAATTACGCCAAAGCTTAAAATAAACTTAAAGACAAAATTTTACGAAAACCCTAAATTCAATGTCAACCTAATAGCCGAAATTGAAGGGGCCGATAATAAGTTAAAAGAGGAGTTGGTAATTATTGGTGCCCATTTGGATAGTTGGCATGCAGGGACTGGTGCTGTTGATAATGCCTCCAATTGTGCTGTAATGATGGAGGCATTCAGGATTATCAATGAATTAGAGGTGAAACCCAAACGTACCGTTCGTTTGATACTTTGGGGCGGAGAAGAACAAATATTCGCTGGTTCTGAAAAATATGTAAGTGATTTTGTGGGGAATTTTGAAAATGGGGAAATAAAAATAGAAAACGAAAAAATTTCGGCATACTTGAATTTAGATAATGGAGCAGGAATGATTCGGGGAGTTTATTTAAATGGTAATCCAAACGTAGCGGCCTACTTTTCAGAATATTTAGAGCCTTTTGAAAAAAGCAAAACACTTACCTTGCAAAATACTAATCAGACGGACCATGAATTATTTGATTACTTTAATGTTCCCGCTTTTCAATTTATACAAGACCCGCTTGATTACATGACGGCAATACACCATACTAACATGGATGTTTATGAGTACGTACCGCCAAAAGACCAGGAATATAATGCAAAATTGATCGCTTATTTAAGTTATAAAATTGCGCAGGAAGAAAATAGGCTTCCACGAAAACAATTTAATTCTCCTATTCCAGGCAAAAAAGGAAATGTGACATTTCAACTGGAAGGAAATGCTGATGCAAAATCGGTTTGCCTTGTGGGAGATTTCAATCAATGGAATATGTTTGGCACTCCTTTATACAAAACAGAAAGTGGCTGGGAATGTAAAATTGACCTGCCCAAAGGACGATATTATTACAAATTCATAGTAGATGGAAGCTGGACAGCTGATCCAAAAACGCCATTGAATGAATTGGTAAAAGATGGTAAAGGACATGGTGGTTTGACGGTGGTTTTGGTGGAATGATTACTTTTGGTAAACCGATGCAAAATAAAATATCAAATCTACCTAATCATTCATAAAATAATTTCAGAAAACATCAAAACTCTTCCAATTTATAAGCAACCAATTCACCCTAACCTTCATTTAGGAATTATAAGGAAATAGAATTTACATAATACCAACTCACCTTTTTTTCATTTAACTTCAAATTTCCAAAATGGGAACTTCATTCCTCCTGCCTCTATGGAATTATGATAATTTCACAAAGGCAATATTAAAAAAGCACTCTTTCCTGATAAGCTTCCTTTTGCTATTCAATCCCCTTTCTAATTTCGCACAGAATAAGGTTGTTGATTGGATTGACCAAAATGCCATTGCCATCCAAACAGTTAATCCTGAAAGTGACAATAATGATCTTCTCCCCTTGATTGAGATTCTGAAAGACAAAAGGATTGTGGCTTTGGGAGAGGCTACTCATGGAACTAAGGAATTCTTTCAGATGAAGCATAGAATGATGAAATTCCTGGCTGAAGAGATGGGGTTTACTTTATTTGGAATTGAGGCAAATTTTTCGGAATGCGAAGCCATTAATAACTATATATTGAATGGAGAAGGGAATCCAAAAGAAGCCTTGGAAGGCATTTATTTCTGGACCTGGAACACCATGGAAGTATTAGATATGATAGAATGGATGAGGGATTTTAATATTGATAAACCATTTGATAAAAAAATCAAATTCTATGGATTTGATATGCAGTTTTCAAAAGGGGCTGCCATGTATGTTCAGAGAAACCTGTCCAAGGTCGATATTGAGCTTTATAACCAATATAAAAACGTTTTGGAAATATTAAAAAACAACAATTATTACCTTGACTCATCCATAGAGGAATTAACCACCATCAAGACCGAAATCCAAATCCTTCATTCCAATATCAATCAGATTAAAAACGATGAAACCCAAAAATCTCAGGAAGAAGAGCTCAATCTTTTATTACAACATTTGGAAATATTGGTTCAAAATATTTCAAGTAAAATAATTGTAAAAAACACCTCTGAGTCTAATAGCGAGGTCTTTGTTTTTCGAGATAAGTGTATGGCACAAAATGTAAACTGGATATTAGAACACGAAGGAGAAAATCAAAAAGTTATGCTTTGGGCTCATAATGGGCATGTCAATAAAAGCTTTTATGAATATGGGCCAAAGGCTATGGGGTATTACCTGGCAAAAAAGTATGGAAATCAATATTATGCTATAGGTTTGGACTTTAACATGGGGAGCTTTCGCGCCAAGGGAATGAGCAATAACCTTGGAAATAAATTAAAGGTCCACCATTTGGGAGAAGCAAAACCAGGATCCAGTAGCCAAACTTTTGCAAAATGTAAAGAAGATCAATTTTTTATTGATTTTAAGAAAGTTTCTGCAAATCGTGATATGAAATTGTATTTAAATAAAAAGAAACGATCCAGGGATATAGGAGCCGTATTTAGTCACAAAAATCATAATGGATATGTAAAAAACAGGCTAATGACTAAATATGATGGACTTATCTTTATAAATGAAACTACAAGTTCAATTCCTATTCTAAAAAAAGCTGGTGGTTTTACAAAGCTGATTCCACTCAATAAGAATCAGAGCAAACTGGCGAAGTTTTCCATTATGGTTAAATGTGATAGTATTTCTTCAGGAAAAATGTGGTTGCATATTAAAAACAAAAACAAAGCGCCTTCCTACAAATTTTTTGAAATAAAAGACCGCCAAAATATTTGGCAGGAGTATATAGTTGAGCAAATGATTGAGCCAGGAACAAAAAAAATACAGATCGGATTTGTAGCCAATGGAGGTGGGAAATTCTATATAGATGATGTGAAACTTTATTTTGAAAACTCAGAATGTGAAGAATTAAATTCCTCCTTTGAAAATGATACTTTGAATTCAAAACCAGAGTATTGGTTTGTTTTTGATACCGGATATGAAGTGGCAGTTACCAATGAAGAAAAACATTCTGGAGAAAAAAGTTTGTTGGTGAAATTTCAGGAGTAGTAGAGTAAGATAAAATATTAAAGTAATGTTTTCCCTTATTTTTTATCCTGAAATTTCCATCATAATGAAAAACTCCATACTCACTCAGATCAGGCTCGATTGGACAATACTTTTTTTATGATTCAAACATTCATAGTGCTTATGGATATTTTTATTTGAATATAATTCCATCGGTTTTATCCAATCTTGCAATCAACCCCCAACCGTAGAAGTAATTGGCAAGACCGATTAGGATTTCATTATTTCCCTCTGTCAATGGTAGCTTGAAACTGGTATTTTCAATAGTACACCTTCCTTTTGGTTCCTTTTGCTGTGGAGTTCCAAAGATGTTTTTGTCAGTATAGAGCAACTGTCCATTNATAAAAACCCATACTTCATCGCTAAATCCTAAGCTTAAAATTCTTTCTTGGGCTTTCTCAGAGTGAATNTTGCATTTAAGCCATGCTAATCTCCNCCCATCGTTTTCTTTAGCTAAACCAAACTCTCTGCTCAGGTTTACCATTTCTCTGTTTTCAGCTTTGATTGGTTTCCAAATTGTGGTGCTATCAGGTAAATCAGAGTCTACAATATTCCCATACATACTCGGATAAGGGATTTTTAAATCTTGTCCAAAAGGAAAGTCTTTTGCTTCAGTTACGTTCCATTTTCTAAGGTATCGGGTATCATTCTTAGTGGGAGTTAGAGCTGATTCCGGGTGTAATCCTTCGGTTGCATCTGGATTAATCTCAAAATTGGCAAAAATCACATTACCACCCAGGGATATCCCGCCTGATTCTCGCCAGGATTCTAATTCTGGAACAATCAAAGCAGCCCTTTCCATATCATTTACATATGCTCTTAGTTGCTTGCCATTTATTACTAATTTTATATGATTCCAGCCTTCCTGATTAATATTTGCTCCTGCCTGATATTCGTCNGTTATATCCCAAAGGCTCATGCCATCAATGATAGCCGAATATTGAAGGGTTGTTCTCATCTCTGGTGTAACTTTCCCAAATGAACGTATGTAGAAGTTTTCACCCTTTTTTCTATCCTCAGACATTCTAAAGTTAATACCAGGAAATCCTTGGCCTGTCAATTCTACATCAAATTCTATGGAACCATTAGTGAATATATGGTCCTTCAAAAAGAGTTCATAGTAGGCCCCATCAATTCCTCTCGTGGCAGTCGTTGACCGATGAGTAATAAATTCAACCTTTGTTGAGTCATGTTCCCAATAAAATTGTTCCATTGGAATATTAACTACTTGCCCAAAAGCTAAAATTGATTTTAAAAAGAAGGCAACAAATAAAAACTTTTTCATCATTTTAAATTGTCTGTTATGCTTAGCAATAATTTATTTCTCGTTTTTTGAAATTTCCGGTAAGGATGTCTCCTTACCCGACATACTCCCATTTGTTACTACCAACCCAATTTCCTAGTTGACATGGCTTTTTGCGGTATTGATTAGTTCAAGTGTATCTGTAGTTTTTCCTGTAATACCCCTTCCGTATAGCCAAACCATTTTTCAAGTATTTCTTCACCAGGAGATATTAAAACATAGTTTGGAGTGCCAACAGCCCAATATTTTACAACAGCATCCCCAAACTCTCCTTTCCCATCCCATAAGTATTTCCAGGGAATGGAGTCTCTTAAAACTGTATTTTGCCATTGTTCTTTGGCTACATCTTCTGAAATAGAAACAACTTCTAGTTTATTTTCATGCAACGCATATAATCGTTTTAATTCAGGTAAGGACATTTGGCTACCAAAACAGGCAGAAGAAGAAAAATGCAGTAGAATGTATTTTTCTTCAATATCCGATAACGCTAAACGATCACCATTTTGGTCAATGGCACTGTAATCATAATATTTATCACCAACTTTTGGATTTGGATATTCACTTTGCAATTTTATTGCTTTTCCCTCTACAGTTTCTCTAAATTCTGAATCTAGTCTGCTATATAGCGCTGCTAATTCCTCAGTGGAAAATTTTTTCTTGTGATATTTGAAAAAGTCGATAGCTGCATAGCTATTGGGATGTTCTAAAATTAATTTGACAATGATGTTATTTAAAGAATCCGAAGCATGGTTAATTTTTTGAGATAAGTCTTCTTCTGAATTTGGGTTACTCTTTAAAGCAGAAGTTATTATCTGCCTTTGGTATTCTACTTGATTAAACTTCTCTGCGGCATCCTGATGTAATGATCCAGACATGTCTATATTCCATGGAAAGTCTTTCTTATCACAATTAAACTTTATTAGTTCATTTCCCGCAAATAAAATAGTATAGAGAAATTCTTTACTGACAGCATCAGAGGCCATAAGAAGCAATTTTTTGGGGTGTCCCTGTTCTAAATGACTATTTAAATAGATTTGTCCATTGATCGAATAGGAGCTGTCTAAAACATTTTTTGTCCTTGAGTCCTTAATGATGAATAAAGTACTATCTGATACACCAGCAATATTGGCTTCAAGTGTGAAAGTGTTACCATTAGATTCATCCATAGAAGGTTTTTTCTTACTGCAAGAAATAACTAGAGAAAAGAATAAGAGGATTATGAGAATATTAATTTTCATTTCTTTAGAAGTTGGTCTTAGCTGTTATTACTATTTAATAAGTGATTTTAGTCGCCCTAAACGACTTTTTCCGTGTTTTTGCAATATGGGCCAATATGCATCTATGTCCAAATAATTCCACGAAATTGATTATAACTTAAAATAAGGAAAGTAATCATCATTTTTGTAGAATTTAAATAATTATATTTGTTATTAAATTATTTATGTTTTGGCTGATTTTTTATGAAAATTAATTTTTAATAAAATTACCCCACGTTTTTTTATGGTTTCCAAATTCTTCAACTCAACTACTCATTTCGCAAATTATCCACCGGATTAGTCGAGGAAGCTTTTAGGCTCTGCCCGCTCACGGTGAACAGGGCAATGCAAATGATTATTCCACCAGAAAGAGCAAAATGCCACCATTTCACCTCTATTTTGTAAGCAAAAGAATTTAGCCACTCTATGATAAAATAATTGGAGATGGGAATCGCAATTACAATAGCTACCAAGACTAACTTTAAGTACGTTTTTGAAAGAAGTATTAAAATACTGGAAATAGAGGCACCCAGAATTTTCCTGATACCTATTTCCTTCACCCGCTGGTTGCTGGTATAGGTAGCCAGTCCAAATAAACCAAGACAGGCGATGATTATAGCCACCACTGATGCATAAAAACCGATCTTAAGCCATTTTAAATCGGCTTGATATTGGTTTTGAATATCCTCATCTAAAAAGTTATAATCAAAAGGGAGGTCAGGAGCTATTTCTTTCCAATTATCCTGAAGCAATTCCAATCCCTCCGGAATTTTCTCAGCATTGATTCGCACATATAAATTGGAATAAACCTGTCCGGCTTGGAGGACTAACGGCTCTATTTCCTTATAAAGTGATTGATAATTAAAATCTTTTACAACACCAACAATGGTTGCCTTTTCAAAATGTCCTAAAAGCACACTTCCCTGGGGACATTCAACCGTTTTGCCGATAGCATCTGTTAAACCAAATTCTTTTATGAACTTTTCATTTACAATAATTCCCATAGGTTTTTCACCTCCATTAAGGGGTATTAGGGTATGTCTTCCTGCGACAATGGGGATTCGCAAGGTTTCTATAAAGTTTGGAGCCACTGTCATCGTTTTTCCTCTTATGGATTGTCCATCTATCAAAAATTCAAAATCGTTGAAAGATACTCCAGTTTCACCTGAAAAATGCTCCCAGGTTCCTGATACAGATTTTACCTCCGGTTCATTTGCAAGTTGATTCTGGTATAGTTGAAGCAATTTTTCCCCTTCCGAAAAAGGCACACTTATCCTAATCACCAGATTTTCATCAAACCCTAATTTTTTTTGGAATACCTGTTGTAATTGGGCATTCATTATCAGGGTGGAGGTGATCAGAATAGCCGAAACTATAAACTGAAGAGTAGCTAAAATACTGATTAATTGATTTTTGCCTAACGCTTTAAACCTGCCCCGTAGATTTATATCTGGCTTATAATTGGATATAATCAAAGCCGGATAACCGCCTGACAAAATTGCTGTCACAAATAAAATCAACCCTAACCAAATAGATAAGGATTTCTGAAAAATTGCAGAAATGTACAACTGTTTTCCTACGAGGTCATTAAAAACTGGAAGGGCCATACTCAGGAAAATCAGACCAATAATTGCAGCTAAAAATGTCATTATAAATGATTCTCCCAGGAATTGAATAATTAATTGCACTTTTTGAGCTCCCATTGTCTTTCGCACACCAACTTCTTTTGCTCTCACTGATGATTTACTAATGGAAAGAGTAGTAAAGTTAATACAGGCTACAATCAGGATAATCAGCCCCAAAGCACCCAAAATAAACAAATATTGGATATTACTGGTCTTAAAATATTTTTGATGCGTATCGGAAAAATGCAAGTCAGTGAATGGTTCGATTTTATAGGATCTCTTAATTTTGCTGTTTTGGGATAAGTTTTCATTAACTAAAGCTTCCAGTTTAATGGCAAACTCCTTCAGGTTTACATTATCTTCAGATTCCATAAATGTATTTGGACCGAGGGTAAACCACTTTTCCCCTGGCTCAAATGTCCTATCGATTTTTTCCAGAAAGCTCAAGGATAATAATAATTCAAATTGAAGACTTGAATTCCCAGGTATATCTGCAACTATTCCCGTTATGGTGAAATCATGGGATTTATCCCAACCTTCAGACTTAACAGTAATCACTTTTCCTAATGCTTCTTCCTCCCCAAAATATTTGTTTGCATACTTTTCGGTAATGATGATTTCATAAGGATTGTTTAAAGCCTTTTGAGCATTTCCTGAAACGAATGGAAAACTAAAAAGTTCAAAAAATCCCGGATCAGCAAAATATACCGATTCATTAAAGGGATCATTAATCAGTCCCGGAATTTTGACTACACAATCTTTTTTATAGTACCGAACAACATTTTTCACTTCTGGAAAATTACTCCTAATAAAACCAGCCAAAGGAGGGGAAGTTCTGGAGTAACTTTTCCCTTTGTACATTGTTCCAACCTGAAAAATGGCCTCCTTCTTTTCATGAAACTGGTCGAAATGGAGCTCATCCCAAACATGCAGGGCGATTAATAAACTTCCCGCTATCCCCAAAGAAAGTCCGGTAATATTGATGAAGCTAAAAAGTTTACTGCGCCAAAGATTTCTCCAGGAAACTATAAAATAATTCTTTAACATTGAATCTCAATTAAATTTCCTCCAAACAAATCATTTCCCAGGATTTATCCTATCCTTTTGCAGCCAAACCAATGATTATTGCAGTAAAGTGATCTTTAGAGGTGGGGAAATCATTTGGATTTATCCAAAGCCCAAAAAATATCCCCACTATTTATCCGAAATCACAAAAACCTTAATCTCCCGCTGGGCATCTAATAGTTCTAATCCTAGCTTTTCTAATTCCTCATGGATTTGTTCGGGGGCTTCATTGTACCAGGGTATTTCAAAATTATAATTTCCGGATAATCCAGTTTCATCAACTACCGGGATTCGCAGTTGTCTTTCCAAAAATGACGTTACCAATTTTATCTGCGCATTTTTCATGAAAAGTCCCTGACCATCTTCGCTACCTGACTGTTCGGTTAACTCAGTATCTGGCAAATCGAACCTTCTGCCTTCAATCACCTTCAATACCTTAACCACTTTTTCTCTTTTTTCTATTGAAGCTTTATATGGGAATGCAATATCCAGCTGTTTCTGCATAATCTCAAATTTTTGTTCGCTCAAACTTTCAGGCACTATCAAATCAAAACAGACTGCATTATGCTTATTCCATTCTAGCTTTTCTGCATTTTTCACTTCAAATTCCATTCTGATAGTGGAATGCCATTGGTAAGCAATTTCAAAAAGTTTGGTAGGTGGAACATTAGTTGCCAAAATTCTCCGGTTTTTAAACTCCCCATTCCCTCCTGTTACATTTGACATACCAGCTACCCCTTGTTTATAAGGTGTTATTGCATGGTATATACTAAATTCATCATCCAGGGCAAGTGGTTTGGAATAATCGAATTTCAGAATATCCTTTTTCTCAGGCAAAGTTACCTCCTCCCCTTTTATAATCTTTTCGATCACTTCCGAACTGACTTCTTTAGGACTACTGACCACTTTTACAATTCCATCCTTGTCAATTACTACAGTATGTGGAATCGTCCTGTGTGGAAAAAGATTATTCAGTTTTCTTTCTGTATCTATGGTTATGGGTAACTGAGTTTTTCTTTTCGATAGAAATTTCTGAATACGGGCTTTATCCTCATCAGTAACAGTCATCACCAGCAAATCATCTTTGAATTGAGTTTGCAAATCCTCCAGGTGAGCCATTGAAGTTATACACGGACTACACCATGTAGCCCAAAAATCAAGAAGTACTACCTTCGAATTAAAATCAGAAAGTTTGGCTGAAGTATCAGCATAATTAAGCACAGATTTGAATTCTAACTCCTGAATTTTCTTTCCAAGAAGAGAGCTGCTTTGTGCCAGAAGGTTTAGTGGTAAAACGATAAGGAATATTAAGGTTAGGGTTTTCAAGGGATGATTAAAAAAAAAGGATCTAAAGAATATTCTATTCCCTTTTTTAGTAACATCAATAGTAAAAACAAAATTTTAAACTTATTTTTTCAATAAAACCAATATTATAACTTATTTTACCTCACGGTTAGGTTATACAATATTAATTAAAAGGAAAAAAAATTCCATGAGTTGAATTCTTCTTGTAACAAACATAAAGAATTCTTAATGATTTCTCCAAATAAATTAATGACCTCAAAATCCTCCAAACGAAATCCAATTATTGTTTTACAATTTTAAATACTTTTTCGTTTACATGTACCAGATAAACTCCGGTAGGGAAATGCCCTACATTTATTCTAATATTTTCAGATGGGGTATAGGTTTTCTGGTAAACTGATTGCCCAAAATTGTCCATTATTTTGATATCCAATCCTTTTATTGCAGACCCATAGAAATCTATATGTAGATATTGAGCAGTTGGATTTGGGTAGATTTTTAACTCTTTGGTAATCAGGTCAAAAATACCGGTTAACTGATCAAGTTCTTCATCTCCTTTAATAACCCATCCATAATTTTCTATAAGACTATTTCGCTCTTCCTTTGCCTCATAATAGGTACGTCCATCGGCATCTAAAGCTATGTTATTGGGTATAATAGAATTTGATGCCCATCCAATTAGCGTAGCATCATAATTTTGGGTGTTCATACCGCAAAGGGATAACATTTCATCCATATTTGTTACATTTTTAATATCCCAACTTCCTATATCCTGATTAAAAGCAGTAGCACCGTAAAACATAAATCTCATATTTTCAACCTGACTAACATCCCACTTATTAATTTCCTGATTAAAGGCAATAGCCTCATTAAACATATATTCCATATTGGTGACATTACCAACATCCCAGTTCCCTATATTTTGGTTAAATTCATCAGTTCCAAAAAACATGTTTTTCATATTTGTGCCCCCACTGACATCCCAATTTCCGATATCTTGATTAAATAATGTGTCATCTTTAAACATAAATGAAAAATCTACAACATTACTGACGTTCCAGGTGCCTATTTCCTGATTAAATATAGATCCTGAAAACATCCAAGACATATCACCAACATTTCCAACATCCCAATTCCCTATATCCTGATTGAAAACAGCCCCTGCAAACATAGAAGACATATTTCGAACATTTCCAACATCCCAATCGCCTATATCTTGATTAAATGGACTTTTTTCTAACCCAGCAAACATAAATGACATATCAGTTACCTTACTCACATCCCATTCACTTATATCCTGATTAAATGATTTGGCGACATAAAACATCCCAGACATATTTTCAACATTACTCACATCCCACCCTCCAATATCCTGATTAAAGCTAGAGGAATTTAGGAACATTTCAGACATATCAGTTACTTTGGTCACATTCCAACTGCCAATATTTTGATTAAAACCAGAACCTGAAAACATTAGCGACATATCAGTTACGTTGCTTACATCCCAGTTTCCTATATTTTGATTAAAAGAGCTGGCCACATAAAACATACCTGCCATATTAATCACCTGACTCACATCCCAATTCCTAATATCCCCATTAAATGAGCTTGCTCTTGAAAACATATATTCCATATTAGGTACTTTACTCACATTCCAGTTACCTATTTCTTGGTTAAAAGCTTCGGCCTTAAAGAACATATAATCCATTAACTCTACATTGCTAACATCCCAATTCTCAATATCTCCATTAAATGAACTTGCTCCTGAAAACATAGAAGACATATCAGTCACATTACTCACATCCCAATTTCCGATATCTTGATTAAATGAACTTGCCTTATAAAACATATATGCCATATTAGTCACTTTACCAACATTCCAATTGCCAATATCTTGGTTGAAAACTGCTGCATTAAAGAACATATAATACATACTTTCCACATTGCTCACATCCCAGCTCCCTATTTCCTGATTAAAAGAGGTTGCTTCTGAAAACATAGCCGACATTCTTATCACCTTACTCACATCCCAATTCCCAATAGCTCCATTAAAGGAACTAGCCTTATAAAACATTGATCCCATATTTAGTACCTGACTCACATCCCAATTCTCAATATTTTGATTAAATGAACTTGCATGTGAAAACATTGATCTCATATTTAATACCTTACTCACATCCCAATCTCCTATTTCTCCATTAAAGGAACTAGCCCCATTAAACATACCACTTAAGTCTGAAACATAAGTAAAATCTGGTATATCGGTTGCTGTCATGTCCAAATTTTCACAATTATAAAATGCATTATTCATCGAATTCCATTGAATATCCCCCCACTGCTTTATATCTATTAATTTCTTCGCATTTGAAGCTGAAGAAACCATAAAATAAATTTGAGGAAAGGTCCCTGATATTTGAACCGTATAAATTCCTGGAGCATCATAAGTATGGGTGATACTGTCTTTTACATTATTGTCATTTTTCCCATCTCCCCAATCAATATTAAAGTCATAGGAATATTTCCCATTTATAGGAATCGTTATTTGGGAGATGCTATCACCTTTTTGTGTATCCCATTTGGTAATAAAAGCATCCTGCCCTTTGGCCCCTGCAGTAATTAATAATAGAAAAAATATTTTTAGGCCAATGACCTTGGCAATTGTTTCATATGATTTCATGATGTGTATTAAACTTTAGCTGGTTTGGATTGCATATTTGTGATATTAAATACTAGTCTGAAAATGACCATACTTGAGCACTAAATTCACTATAAGTACCTCCAATAACATAGGCAATGTCTTCTATTGTGAATGTCGATGTATCAAAAATATCACCTGATGGAAAAGTCTTGGTGGTTGTCCAGGAATTATTTGAAATATCATAAACTGCCATACTTCCAGGATGTAAGTTACCAACTTCTGGAAAAGCTAAGTAAACCTTCTGATCTAAAACAAAAGATAAAGTTCTACCATTATATATTCCTTTTGGTTTTGATAATTCCGTCCAACTGTCCGAGATAGGATCGTATTCATAAAAATCATCATAAAGTTGTGCTTTCTCATTGATTCCAAAGCCTAAATAAATTTTACCGTTTATTGCATGAGCAATTGCCTGGTTTCTTCCTTCAGATGGAACCGGAGCCTTTTCTGTCCATTTATCCAATTCAATATCATATTCCCACCAATCATTTAAATGACTATTATTACCATTCCCTGTCCCCACATAAATTTTTTCTCCAATAACAGCACCTACACAAGAAAAGCGTGATAGTGGTAATGATGTCACAAAAGTCCATGAATCGGCAGATTGATTATATTCCCAAATTTTCCCATAATTTATCACAAAAGCTTTATTTGCCCCGCTGATTCCTAATTGACCAGACCAAATACTTTCAGGTAAATCATTCTTTTGAGTCCATGCTTCAATTTCTGGATTGTATTCCCAAAAATCGTATAAATCGGTATTAACATCACCATTTTCATCATAGGTCAATCCACTACCCACATATCCTTTTCCATTTAAAGAAAAGGAAAACATACGAATTCTTTCCCCTCCCGGAAAATTAGATTTTCTTTGCCAGGTTGGTTTGGAAATTTCAGGGATATCTTCCCCATTAGTACAACCTCCGATAACAAAGGAGAGTATAATTAATAATTTTAAGGAATAATTTATCATTTAACCATCTTTAAAATTTTAGAAAATAAATTTAAACTTTGTGTTAATAAATAAGGCTCAAGAATTTTTAAAAGATATAGCGACTTTAATGATTTTAGATGCATCCGAATCTTATTATCCTCCAAACTGAGTCCAATTATTGTTTGACTATTTTAAATACCTTTCCATTTATATATATCAGATAAACTCCGGTAGGGAAATGCCCTACATTTATCCTAATATTTTCAGATGAGGTATAGGTTTTCTGGTAAACTGAATTTCCAAAATTGTCAATTATTTTGATATCCAATTCTTTTATTACAGAACCATGGGAATCAATATGTAGATATTGGGCAGTTGGATTTGGGTAGATTTTTAATTCTTTAGTGATCAAGTCAAAAATACCGGTTACCTGAGAATATTGGGCTCTAATGGTTAAGTCCTGAGTTACACTATCAAAATCCGTATCCCAACCATCAAATGTATATCCTTCCCTCTCCGGATCTGTAGGGGCATTGACTGCGCTTCCAAAAAATACAGTATCATGCTTTAAAATTGCACCATCATAATCCAGGAAATTAACAATATACCTATTGATACTATACTGAGCAGTAATAATTAAATCTTCTGTTACACTATCGAAATCCGTGTCCCAACCATCAAATGTATATCCTTCCCTCTCCGGATCTATAGGGGCAATAGCGGCATTCTCAAAAGCAACTGTATCAACTTTTAGAATTGTACCATCATAATCAAGAAAATTTACTATATAATTATTGATAAAATATTTAGCAGTATAAAATACATCCTGATTCTCGAATTTAGTATCCCAGCGATAGAAGGTATATCCTTCCCTTTCAGGATCTTCAGGAATATCAATTGGATATTGCCCATTCTTTAATGTTTGGGTTTGTATTATAGTTCCATCATAATCAAGGAATGTATAAGTGATGAAATTTTTTAAATACTTGGCTTTAACAGTTAGATCACTTGTTACACTGTCAAATACCGCATTCCAACCATTAAAAGTATAATCATCACGTTCAGGATCCTCTGGAGCAATGGCAGCTCCCCCAAAAGAAACTGTATCGTATTTTAAAATTTCCTCATCAAAATCTATAAACGTTACAAAATGAATAGGCCTATCTCCAGATATCGTCCAATTAAATTCATTAATTAGTTTTTCTCTTCCATGCATAACATCTAGGTAATCACACTCATAGGCATCTAAAGCAATATTTTTTGGAGTCATAGGATCAGAAGCCCATCCAATAAGGGTAGAGTCATAGTTTTCATAAGAAAACCCTGCGTAAGAAAGCATTTGAAACAATTTTTCTTCAATGCTAAATAACTTCCAATTTCCTATGTTTTGGTCAAATGCACTTGCTTTATAAAATAGGTGGGACATATTTGAAACATTTCTCACATCCCAATTTCCTATATCCTGATTAAAAGCACTTGCTTCATAAAACATATAATCCATATTTGAAACATTACTCACATCCCAATTTCCCACATCTTGGTTAAAAGCCCTTGCTTCATAAAACATAAAAGACATATTTGTAACATTTCCCACATCCCAATTTCCAATTTCCTGATTAAATGAATTTGATCCAAGAAACATAGATTTCATATTTTCAACCTGGCTTACATCCCAATTATTAATTTCCTGATTAAAGGCAATAGCTTCATAAAACATATATTCCATATTGGTGACTTTACTCACATTCCAGTTACCTATATTTTGGTTAAATTCACTAGTTCCATAAAACATATATTTCATATTTGTAACCTTACTTACATCCCAGCTGCCAATATCCTGATTAAATACTTTAGCATCAAAAAACATGGATGACATATCCTTGCCATTGCTTACCACCCAATTACCAATGTCCTGACTAAATACGGTGTCTTTCGAGAACATATAAGAAAAGTCTGTAACATTACTAACATCCCAATTCCCTATATCCTGATTGAAAACAGACCATGCAAACATAGAAGACATATCTTTAACCTGGCCTACATTCCAATTCCCTATGTCCTGGTTAAAGATCGTTCCTAAGAACATAGATGACATATCTGTAACATTACTCACATCCCAATTTCCTATGTCCTGATTAAATGAATTTTTTCCAATACCAGAAAACATGTATTCCATATTTGTAACCTTACTTACATCCCAATTTCCTATGTCCTGATTGAAAGCATAGGCATAATAAAACATGAAGGACATATCTTCAACTTTACTTACATTCCAATCCCCTATATCCTGATTAAAGCTAATAGCATTTCCAAACATATTTGACATGCCTGTAACATTACTCACATCCCAATCCCCTATATCCTGATTAAAGTTAGTTCTTGCAAACATTTTTGACATATCACTCACTTTTCCCACATTCCAGTTACCAATATCTTGGTTAAAAGCTTCTGCATTATAGAACATGGATTCCATTGACTCTACATTACTAACATCCCAACCCCCTATATCCTGATTAAAGGAACTTGCATCTGAAAACATATTCGACATACTAGAAACATTACTGACATCCCATTCTCCTATATATTGGTTAAAGCTTGTACCAGTAAACATATATGCCATATTAGTCACTTTACCAACATTCCAATTGCCAATATCTTGGTTGAAAACTACTGCATTAAAGAACATATAATGCATATTTTCCACATTACTCACATCCCAGCTCCCTATTTCCTGATTAAAAGAGGTTGCTTCTGAAAACATAGCCGACATACTTATCACCTTACTCACATCCCAATTTCCAATATTTTGATTAAATGAACTTGCCTTATAAAACATTAAACTCATATTAAGTACCTGACTCACATCCCAATGCCCAATATCTCCATTAAAAGCGCTTGCTCCATAAAACATAGAAGCCATTTCTGTTACATTAGATAAATTCGGGACATCTATAGCTGACATTTTCAAGTTTTCACAATTAAAAAATGCTGCATACATAGAAAGCCATTGAATATCCCCCCACTGTTCAATATCTATTAATTTCTTCGCATTTGAAGCTGAAGAAACAGTAAAATAAATTTGAGGAAAGGTCCCTGATATTTGAACCGTATAAATTCCTGGAGTATCATAAGTATGGGTGATACTGTCTTGTACATTATTGTCATTTTTCCCATCTCCCCAATCAATATTATAGTCATAAGAATATTTCCCATTTATAGGAATCGTTATTTGAGAAAGGCTATCTCCTTTTTGTGTATCCCATTTGGTAATAAAAGCATCCTGCCCTTTGGCCCCTGCAGTAATTAATAATAGAAAAAATATTTTTAGGCCAATGACCTTGGCAATGGTTTCATATGGTTTCATGATGTGTATTAAACTTTAGCTGGTTTCGATTTAGGATATGTAATAATATTCGCCAGATTAATTAATTACATTAAATTTACTGGGGCGGAAAGATAATTTACAAATCTAAATCTTCAAAAAAGCAAGAAAAATAAAAATGTGATTTCTGGAAGGTTATTAAAAAAAACTGGTTACTTACTAGTGTAAGAATTAAGTATTTTAAATCAGCCTAACTCACTACAAACCACCTGCATTGTATAACTTGTTAAACACATGATTAATCAGCCCATGTAAGTTGTAGATAAATATTCTAAGGTTTTCCCATTCAAAACTCTACTATTCCTAATTCCCCAAAACCAAAACAACCTCCCACCCTACCAAGCCCTTTGATTTCAAACTCAAAAGCCCACCATTGATTTGTAACTACTACTTTTCAGGCCGGATAAAGTCAACCACCATGTTTGTTGATGATTTCTGCTGTAACTTTGCCCCAGGTTACTTATTTCAATACTATTTCACTAAAAAATAATTTTCTGTTTACCTTTAAGCAAAATAACCAGGTTATATATGGAAAATAAATTTCATATAGTGTATAATAATCGTTAAGTATAATAAGAAAACAAATATAATAAACTATCAACAACAAAAAATGAAATTAAACACAAGCGTAATTTCCAAAGAATTTAAAAACAAATTTTGCAAGCCCTTTTTCATGCTATTAGCCTTCATGTTCCTATGCAGTCACGATCTGTACCTGAAGATGGAAACCTATTTCTTACAGCCTAATCAGGAAGTAACTTTAAGCCTGTACAACGGTACTTTTGAGAATAGCGAAAATATTATCACCCGCGATCGCATGTTAGATGCTTCTATTCTCGCTCATGGAAAAAGAGAAGCCATCAATCCGAATCAATGGCAGGACCAGGACAGCACGATTACACAATTGACCTTCAATGCGGGTGAAGCGGGAACTTATGTGGCAGGGGTTTCTACTAAAGCCAGAAACATAGCACTTGCTGCCGAGGAATTCAATAGCTACCTCGAACACGATGGTGTTTTGGATATGCTCGAATACCGCACCAATCATAACTTATTGGATCAAGATGCTGTAGAGAGTTATCAAAAACACGTAAAGGTCATTTATCAGGTTGGAGATACCAAAACTAATGACTGGAATACCGTCTTCAGTTATCCAATTGAGTTTGTTCCTCAAACAAATCCTTACGAAAAATATAGTGGCGAAAAGTTAGAAGTACAGCTGTTGTCAGATGGTAAGCCGCTTCCCAACCAACTCGTATTTGCGGATTACATCAAAAGTGCGCACGCGCATACACACAACGATCACAGCCATAAACACGAACACGGTGGTGAAGCACATTCTCACGAACATCCACATGATGACGAGGAACACGACCATACTCACGAGCCACAGGAAGCGCATACACATACCAGCGGGCAACAATTACGTACCAATGCCCAGGGAATGGTTATGGTAGATTTGCCAGAAGACGGAATCTACTACCTACGAACCATTCACATGATTAATGTTACCGATAGCGATGAATTAACTCATCAGTCTAAATGGGCGACTTTGACATTTGAGATAACCCACAAACATGATAGCAGTACGCATACGCATGAAGAGCATCATCATGAGGATGGCATTCCTACCTGGGGTTTTATTTTGGGTAGCTTGCTGATTATTGGGGTGTTATTCCTGGTCTTTAGAAAAAAGAATTGATGAAGTATATAAACCTGAAGCAGGGACTTTCCCTGCTATTACTATTTGTCCCGCTTTTAGGGGTAGCACATGATGTCACCAGTGCCGATCAGGAGCTCTTACGCAACGGAGGTTTGTGGGCTTACATTCAGGTAGGTGCTACACACATGCTCACTGGCTACGATCACTTGCTTTTTTTGGCTGGTGCCGTCTTTTATTTAAACAGTTTTAAGGATATTTTGAAGTTCATCACCGTATTTACGATAGGACATTGCATTACATTAATTGGTGCAACCTATACTGCAATTACGGCAAATGAACACCTGGTAGATGCGGTTATAGCCCTGAGCGTTTTGTACAAGGGAATTGAGAATTTGGATGGTTTTAAAAAGATGAATGTAAAATCACCTAATTTACTGCTTATGGTAGGTATTTTTGGTTTAATTCACGGCTTTGGACTCTCCACCCGATTACAGTCTTTTGATAACGGCCAAGAGCAATTTTTAGCAAAAATTCTGTGCTTTAACTTAGGCGTAGAAGCAGGTCAGGTACTGGCATTAATTCCAATTGTACTTATCCTTACGCTTTCAAGAAAACACAATCAATTTCCTGCTTTTTACAAGGCTGTAAACTGGTACCTGGTATTAGCTGGGATAGGTTTGTTTATGTTTCAATTATACGGCTACTTCCACGGGCATTAGTAAAGTGGGAAATAGAATATTACATTGAAAATTAAAAAGAATCAAAATACCTAAAATGAAACGGCTGGCTACAAATTGGTATCTGGTAGCCAGTTCGTCTCAACTATCTGTTGAATATTCCGGAGAAGCTACACAGACTCGATTTTTTTTGATTTATCCCATAAGGCAAATTGCCTTTTTTAGCTGGAATGACTATTTTTGATATACATTCCCTTTAGGCTACATAACCAACAATATTTTTCAATCAAAAAATGAATGGTTATGCATACTTCAGATTTATTAGACAAAATCAAAAAAGATTGGGATCAGGAAACTTCTGATCTGGCCATTAAATACCTAAAAGATGATATTTCTTTCCAGGAATTTTACCAGACTAAAAAGGAATTGGATTTTAGGTATTATGACCGCTTACACCAAATCATTCCCAACAGGAATGTGGTAAAAGTGCTTAAGGAAAAGGGATTTAAGAATAGTTTTATATAATGTTTCCGCAATATGGCATGCAGGTGTTTCCTAGCTTTAAAATATTATTCAAAAAGTACAGAAAGCCATTAACGTTCTTGTCTTCCGCAGCATTTACCGGCTAGCTAGTTTTTTATAATTTCTCCTCGTCCACCCATAACTTAAATTCTCATGGCCTCAATATTGGTTGTATTTACACATAGAATTTTATTTCCTGATTTTTCACTTATTTCGTTTACTAACATCTGTAAAAACTTTATCGAAATCATGAATTTTTATAGGACCATATAAGTTCCAGGATAAATGGATGATCAAATCCAACCAAAGCAAAGGCCTTCATCCACAGCTTCAATCCAACTAAAGAAATTTTTGTGGTTGACTTAAAATAAACCAGCCGAACAGATTGTTCTGACTAATGATTTTTTTTTACCATTTTCACCATTCTGTTCGGCTTTTTGGACAAATCCTTTCTATTTCCTTTTTAGACATTCTGTTGCCCCAACCATTTTAAAATTGCCTGATTAGTTTCTTCAGGAAGTTCTTGCTGAATCCAATGACCACAATCCAGACTGGTTACTTCCACATTAGGCACAAACTCGGCTAACCTTTCAAACTTTGGAATCATGTCACGATCACCATAAATCATAAGTGCGGGTTGTTGAATAATTGGATTCACTTCCGCCAATAAGTGCCAGTTACGGTCAAGGTTTCTATACCAATTAATACCCCCTCTAAAGCCTGATGCCTCGAATGCAGAAACGAAAACAGCTAGTTCACTATCGCTCATGATGGGTTCCCCAAGTGGTTTTGCTGCTTTTGCAAGATTAATCATCAACATTCCTGGTTCAGGTGGTACAGGAGGCACATTTTTGCGGAACAAATTGCGAAGGAACCGGAATGTATTTTTATCCAATATAGCGTCAGCGACTCCTGGCTGTCGGTTGAAGTGAACAAAATAGAAGTCCCCTCCAAATATATCTTCCATGAACTCTATCCAGGGTTTTTCTCCCCGTTCCTGATAAGGCAAAGCCAAATTTATCACTTTATTTACACGTTCCGGATGCAATTGTGCCAGTCTCCAGACCACATTAGCCCCCCAATCATGACCTACAAAGATGGCATCTTTGTATCCGTAATGATCCAGAAGGGCCACCAGATCTCCCGTCAAATGTTCAATGTCATAATCTTTTACTTCTGTTGGACGAGAGGAGTTCCCATAACCTCGCTGATTGGGAACAATGACATGGTAGCCTGAAGCTGCAAATGCTGGTATCTGATGACGCCAGGAAAACGCATGCTCTGGAAAGCCATGACAGAGCACAATGGGTTTACCTACATTTTGTTGACCTGCTTCAAATACTTCCAGTTCTACACCATTGACAGAAATCATATTAGGCTTTGGAAATTCGCCTGGATTAGATTTAGGGTTAATCATATTTGCCATTCTTTTTTTTGTTTATAAATCAATCTGATGCAAACCTAAATCGGGTCTGTGACAGCCCTGTGTCAAGGGTCAAAAAAATTATTGGTATTTATCAAAATACTCTTGTAATGTCATATTGTGAGGTTTAAAATTTTCTGATTGAATCTCTAATCTTTGAATTCTATCCGGCCGAAAAAACCGAAATTCCTTACGCAAACGACACCATGCAATCAAATACCAGTTTTCAGCACTTATTAGGGCGAATGGTTCTATCATTCTGTCTGTTATGTTGCCTTCCTTATTAATATACTGTATCCTCACAAGTTTGTAGTTCGTGAGCGCATTTTGCAGATCTGATAAATTGTTACTATTTCTTTCCTGATGAAAAGCTTGGTCATATTGAGTTCTATCAGCAAGTAAATTAGCCTTGTCTTTGAGGGTATATCTTAGAATTGATTTTATTTTATCAATGGCTTCAGAATAATCCTTTACAAAGGATTCATCCTTGTTTTGCAACACCAACTGTTCTGCCAGTATTAAGGCATTAGCTTCTTTTTCAGTGAACATTATTGGAGGAATTTTATATCCCTCCATTAGTGCATAACCTTTTCCTTCTACGGTTAAAATAGGGACACCAGCTTCTTCCAGCGCTTTAATATCCCGATAAATTGTTCTTTTACTTACCTGAAATTTTTGAGCTAATTCAGAAGCTGTAACAATGCGCTTGGTTTGAAATTTAGTTAAAATAGCGGTTAATCTGGATAACCTATTTGTTTCGGAATATTCCATTTTTCAATTGGTTTGCTGAATTACCCCACTGCATTTTCAACTGCTTTCAATTCATTCATAATCTCAGAGAAAATTTTAAAAGACCGGATTCTGTCATCATGGTTATAAATATGCCCAGCTACCATAATTTCATTTACACCAGTTGTATTCAGAAAATCCTTTACTTTTTCCTTTACCGTGGCTTTACTTCCTACAAAAGCATATTTAAACATACGCTGAAAGGCCGGATTTTGCACCAGTTCCCTGAGTTCTTGTGTAGGTTCAATGGGCGGTTTCATGTAATCGATATTATTGGTCAGCACTCCGTACATCATTCTCACCAGTGAGGTAGATATTTTCTCAGCTTCATAATCAGTATCAGCGGCAATCACATTGACACAGGCAATTGTATAGGGTTCTTTTAGGTATTCGGAAGGCTGAAACTCATTGTAGTAGATATTGAGAGCTTCAAACAACATGGCAGGTGCAAAATGGCTGGCAAATGCATAAGGTAATCCTTTTTTTGCAGCTAAATGTGCACTGTCGGTGCTTGAACCTAAAATGTAGATCGGAACATGAATCCCTTCAGCCACGGTAGCCCTTACTTTTGAGCTATGGTTTTCTCTTGAGAAATATTGTTGGATCTGACTCACTTCATCAGGAAAGTGGTAAACTGAAGTCATTCTGTCTGAACGAATGGCATGCGCTGTTACCTGATCGGTTCCCGGAGCTCTTCCCAACCCCAAATCTATACGATTAGGATATAAAGACCCCAGCGTACCAAACTGTTCTGAAACAATTAATGGAGAGTGATTAGGCAACATGATCCCTCCGGACCCGACCTTTATTTTTTGAGTACCTTCAGCTATATAACCAATTAAAACAGCAGTTGCAGAACTGGCGATGCTAATCATGTTATGATGTTCAGCCAACCAAAACCGGTGATAGCCAAATGCTTCTGCCTTTTGTGCCAGATCGAGACTTTTTTTAAATACATCTGCCGGAGTCGATCCTTCCCCTACAGAAGCGAGTTCTAATATTGAAAAGGGCGTGTTTTTTTGTATGTTGGACATTTTATGATTTAGTTTTTAATACCAATTGATAGTTTATTACAGTTTATTTCCCTCAACTGAAAGTCTTTAACACCTAAAATTCTTTTTCGATTCCATATCAAAAATATTTCAACTTATGGAGAGGAAATGATTAAATTGGGGGAAAATAAAAAAATGCTCTGGAACCCCCAATGTAATCTGGCGTGCTATTCCGGGAGATAAAGGATAAACAAGAAAAATTCCTCAACAACACCTACCTTTCAATTAGCTAAATTCCTTATTCCTCTTTTTCAATCAGATTTGTTTCTCCTACCGAAGTTTCCCATTTTCACCCAGCTTATTTAAAGTGGTTTAAGTATCGTTAGGTATAATTATTTTCAACACAGACTACATCACAATTATTTTAAATCTTCAATTTGAGGAATAATATTTATTCCACTTCTTCTCATCAATTCACTTGCATTAAAATCCTTACAAATTCCAGAAGTAAGGGTATAATTAAAAAGCATTTCTCCATCTTTTATCTCACTATTAAAACTATAATTTTCCACCATCAAATGTTTCCCAACCAGCTTGGCAAGCTCTAAATCATGAGTGGAAATTATTCCGGAAGCATTGAGTTCGCTTAATTGTTTAATCAATGAAATACCGCCCTTGTACCGGTCTTCTGAATTCGTTCCTTTAAACATTTCGTCCAAAAGGAAAAAAGTAGGCTTTCCTGTTTGGATTAATGCCAATAATTTTTTGATCCTGTTTAATTCAGCATAAAAGGATGAAACCCCTTCCTCCAGATTATCCTGGGTGCGCATACTGGTAAATAAATGAATGGTTGAAATTGAAGCAGCTTTCGAACAACAGGGAGCACCCATAAAAGCTAAAACCAGATTAACTCCTATTGTTCTTAAAAAAGTACTTTTTCCAGCCATATTGGATCCGGTAACCATCGCGATTTCCCCTTTTTTTTCTAATTGAAAATCATTGCAAACCCTTTTTTCAGAAGGAAGAAGTGGATGCCCCATATCTTTGAATTTAATATGATAATCCTCTTCCCTAATTTCCGGAAAGCCATAACCAGGATTGGAATAAGAAAATCCAGCGATACTGTTTAAGACCTCAAATGTACTAACAGCCTCTGCCCATCCCTTAATAAATTTCTGATTTCGGACTTTCCATTTTTCAGTCTCTATGATAAAATGGATATCAAGTAGCAACAAATTATTAAACATAGGGTAGAGCTGATTTCCCAGCGGACTTTTGGGAGTAGCTTTATGTTGAAATTTCAGCAGTATTTGCTTCAGTTTAGTAATTTCACTTGCAGCCGAATAGTCGTTAGCTCTTAAAACAAGCTGAAGACTGCGTAATTTTTTGGATTCAAATTCTTCTGATACTATGCTTTTTATTAAAGCCTCATATCCTTTCAATAGCTTTAGGTTTTGATCTACATGATCTACAATTTCTACCGCAATTTCCTTTACCCTTTTTAAAATTTGGTGATTGATAATTGAAATTACACCCATAAAAAGAAAAAAAACGGGCCATGCCGGGCTGGAAATATAATAAAAGAAACTACCTAAGGAAACAATTGCCAAAAAGGCCATCACAATAGACAACACTTTGTATTTATGCCTGTTAGGTAATAATTTAACAGGTTTGTCTATCCAGGAAATCAGTTCAAAATAATTATTTCCTTCACCTTTGTATGGTGTTCCCAACGCTTGAAAATTTTGTCTCCAATTCAGTCTGGAGCTGAGTTCTTTTACTGCTTCCTGTCTGGAAATTATTTCATCCCGATTGGCAGGGGTGGATAACCATTCAGCAAGCAGATTATTTCCAGAACCAGTGGTAGCCCGGTTTATAAGTTGAAATACTGAATGAGTACCAAAAATATCCAGATCAGAATTATAGGCATGTTCTCTTTTAATAAATTCCTTACCTTCCGGAAAAGAATTTAACTTATTGTCCAGTCTCAGGATTTCCTGCTCATTAATACTTTTCAAAAAAAGCGTATGCCGATAACTATTTTTTAAATTATTATACTTTTTAACCAGAACTAAAAAAGAAAATATGCAGATTGGAGTCGCTATTATAAACCAAACAAATAACCTTTGATTGGCTAAAACCAAAATTATTACTGTTGAAATCACAAAAACAGCCAGCCGAAAAATGGAGAGCATTTTTAATTTCTCCTTTAACTTTGATGCCAAATCCTCATACCTCAATAGGTTTTCATGATATATCTTCATAGATGATTGTATTCCATTAAATCTCGAAATCTAACTTATTTTCGAATATTAATTTTAATTAGCCGAATTTTTCTTTTTTTACTCTTTGAATAAAGGGAGAAAATAAATAAGAAGTTGTCTAAGGTAAAGGATTTCCTGGGGAGCATGAATAGATTTTGTTTTAGGTGATTCAATTTTGAACCGGATGGGTCGCATCAAAGAAGAATGGAGATTATTTGTTTTCGTATTAGTACACTTAATCCAATTTCAATTAAAGGCCCAACCAGATGCGCAATGGGCAACTATGCCAGGAGGCCCTAACAATGATTATGGTAGGGAAGTAGCACTGACACCTATGGTAATATATATGTTACTTGTTCACCCAGGAATGATACATTATTGGATTTTGGAAATGGGATCATTTTGGATAAAAGAAGCATATATCTAAAAATATAATTTGACTCAAAGTTAATTTCACCTTATTTTAGATAATATTTTTCATAAAAACTAAAATTATTTAAGTGGCAACTAAAATCAGGAATATAAAAAATGAAAAATACTGGGACTATTTTATTTTGGTTGCCAGGTTTCTAATTGGAATGACCTTTATTCATTATGGATATGGAAAATTGGTTAATCATCAATTTGGAATTAGCGATCAGGAATTAATAACACCAGTGAAAGACCTCTCTCTTTTTCGGTTATCATGGTACTTATTTGATCACCAACCATTTAAAGCCTTTATTGGAGTCTCTCAGTTAATTTGTGGAACCTTGCTCCTCTGGAATAGATCAGTCTTACTAGGGGCATTCTTATTTCTTCCAATAGTGATCAATATTTTAATAATAGACTTAACCTTTATGCCACCAATGTTGGCTCAGGGTTTTGCCTGGAGATTATCTTTTTATATTCTATTGGATTTTCTGATTCTTTGGCATTACAAGGAGAAAATGGTAGTCCTTTGGGATACACTTTGGAACAATACTAAGACAAAGTTCCAATTCCCCTTTTGGGCTTATTTAATATTACCCGTTCTCGCAATAGGACTAGAAATTTTTGGGGTATTCCCAAAAATTATTGCAAATTTGATTATCAGCCCGGAAGCCACTTTAGAAAGTTTAAGTAGAGTGCCCGAACTGTTTTGGGAAGCACTTGAAAAGATGGGAAGTTAAAGAGGCAGTTTAACACAAATTTAATTTGCCCGCATTAGCGTAAACTAAATATTCCAAGGTTTTACCAATTAATCCTCAATTATTTCCCAAAATTTCAAAACCTTTTGCAGCCACTCAATTCAAAGGAAGATAAAAGTCTCTAAACCTGAAAATTTCACGGTTCAACTACATACCAGGTATAGGAATTTGCAGGAATGGTCACGTCTAGCCTAACGGAGTAATCCCGTGCCAACTTATAGGTTTTGGCTGGACCTTCCTTTTCTCTGATTTGGGCAGTATCACTTAAACCTGTGTAATACAATGGCAATTTTATGGTTCTGGTCATTTCCTGATCTGTAGGATTAAAAAACATGGCTAACCCTTTTTCTTTCAATGCTGGGTTGGCATGCATAAATCCATCCCAGTCCTTTCCGGAAGGCCTTCTCAAATGGATAATATCACTGTTCAGAATATCCCGGTACTGCTTGTACCAGCTAATTATATTTTGCACCAATTTCTGCGTTTCTGGGGAATCATAAAGCCTGGGCCCTCTGTAGCAGGCTTGAACTCCCGAACCATAATTTTGCATCATATGGTTTTCATAATCCTGAAGATGGTCCTTTAGAGGCTCCAAAGTGGCTGCTGCACCTCCACCATGGTATTGTGTCAGTGGTACAAAAGTCCAGCACATACTTGGAATCCTGTCCCAAAGTCCATCATAAATGTTTAATCTTCCGTGCATCAAATGTCTGGCTCTTGGTAGAGACCAGTTCACCTCCCGGTAGCCAATCCCGGTTTTATTCGTTCCTGAATTAATATAAAAATCAGGAACATTCATATAAATTCCCTCTCCGCGCATCCACTTGTAAAGCCCCTGAATTTGGGCATATTGTTTCCATTGAGAATCCCCCAAACCATTATGGTGCGCGTGAGATGTTGAAGCACAAACATTACCGGGATAAGAACCATCGTTCTCAAAAACCTGCATGCCAGTTTTATCATAGAACTTTTTGACTTTTCTGAAGTAATCATAGCCCCATTCACTACTTAAACATGGTGAAGAGCCAAAGATCATTCCTCCCCGCTTCCCAGTTTCCGGATTGATCACATCTACTTCCTCACTAATCCAACGGCTGGAAAGCAGGGAATAACCGCCAAGTTCAATTCCTTTTGCATTCGCGTATTCCCTCAGTGCTCTGAATTTAGCATAGTTTTCTTCGGATTCATCTTCCATATTCAATCCACTGCCAAAACTCAGGATGATCATCTCATAGCCTACCTCAGCACATTGGTCAATCGCACCTTTAACTACTTCAGGGTCTGTAGAGGTAAGATGCAAAAAGATAGGATTTTCGGTAGTCCAGGGAGAAATGGTTCTATACATTTTGCGAATAAACAACCCGCTTCTTTCTTCATCTTTGCTATCCATTGGCATTTCCCATACCCGGAAGGTGGTTAAAGTATCGCCTACAGCAATGGCCGTTTCAGGCCCCAAAGGAGGCCTCACCTCCAATAGACAAGGTAAATTTAGGGGATAATTGGTCTGGGTAGAGTATCGGGAATCCTTTTCCCAGAAAACTGTTTCCTGAGAGGTTTTCTGCTGCATACCCCCAAATGCATAATCAGTTTGCACATGGATATTTGGTTTTACCCAATAATCTGGCGTTTCCACCAGGTTCTCTCCTTCCACCATTGCCAACTGCTCTAGTTTAAAACTATTCAGTTGCACCATCATTTTACTTTCATTGATCACCTCTATCCATTTGGAAAGTGTTGGAATACCATCATAAAGCACAAAGTGCACTTTTACTTTAATATTATTTTTGGTTAAGGTAAAAATAAGCTCCTTCCCTCCTGGCATTTCTTCATTCATTGCCCATCGTACTCGCTTCCATTTCATACGATCCGTAACATCCTTCACCTCAAAGTCCTGCACCTGAAATGAATTACTTGTGGCACTCATCTCATCCACCCATTTCATCATAGTATATCCGTACTCTTCCTGCTTACTCAGCCCGCCAATTTCATAGCTTTTTCCATCAATATTAAGCACACCTTCATTAGAAACAGCCCGGAGGATGGTTTCCCCTGTCATCTGGTTGATATAATCTATGGTAGCCAAATTGGGGCTCACTTTAAAAACTCTGGCAATTAAACCATTGCTCAACACCAAATCATTATCTTCATTTCGGTAAACCCGGGCTCTTGCTTTGGAATGATCTATCAACCAGTCAAAATCTGCCTGTGGTAAAGGCCTGGCTATTACCGGAAGCCCGGCCATCTTTTTGATTAAATGCTCCTTTACTTTACCCTCTTGCGCTACCTTTTCTCCTGTAAAATCGCCCGGCTTAATCACCGGAGCTATTTCAAAATATTCAATGGTAGGTTCAATCCAAACGGCATGATCTCCGCTAGGTCCGTCACCTGCATCATCCACTACCAGCTCTAATACGCCTCCACTGATTTCCAGATCTATCTCCTTTGCCGAATCCCCCTGTTTCATCACACCACTATTATACACCTCCTTTCCGTTATGAACAATCCTGAAAACAACACTTCCCTTGTCTACTTCCCCACCTTCTCCTTCTACCCCAATAAATTGTTTCAATGAAGGACTCACATTATAAAAAATTCTTTTTCCATCTGTCAAAGGAATGGATTGGACAGTCTTTGCTTTATAATTAATACCGGAATCATTGACTCCGATTTTAGCCCGAAAGTGCTTTCCATCGTTCATTGCAATTTTTATGATGGAGTTGGAATGCACGCCTATACCATTGGAAAACTGCTCCCCCGCAATGGACAATGGCTCTCCCGTTACCGATTTATTCCTGACTGGAGCGGCATAAGTTTGGTCACTTAAAGAAATCTCAAGATCCTGCAAATGGGTAGAGGTTTGTGCCTTACTTACAGTCCCTGCTGAAAACAACATTAACAGGATTATACTTACTAATAATGGTAATCTGTTATCCATAAAAAATTTTATAATTACTTGTCCAATTCAAGAAAGCTACTTCAGTTTCTATTTGTTGGATTAAATTTTTAACCAGGCAGTAGCACTCTTTTAAGAATTCAAAATGTCCCTACTATTATTGGAGAATTGGACACAAATATCTTTTTCACTTTAAACCCAACGCTGGCGAAGGTAAGCTAAAGTTTTGATAATCAGATGCTATTTTTTTTGTTATTTATGATCAATTGATGGATAGTGTTGATCACCTAAATCAATTATTTTCAGAATCAAAACTAGCAGTGGGTTTTAGTAGTAATTCAAAATTAATCTTGTATTATTTTGCCATAAAAGACTGATAGAGAGATTACTGTTTCTCGCAAATAATAGTGCCCGGTATGGCATACCCGGTATGGCATACCCGGTATGGAGTACCCGGTATGGAGTACCCGGTATGGAGCACTGTTGCTTAATTAACATCTAAGGGGGTAATGATATAGCCCAGGTCTTTTAATTGGTTTATCAAGCCGCATTCATACATTAAATGACTCAACCCCACGGCAATGAAGCAGTTATTTGTCTCAAGCTTTTCCCTGATAATTTCCATCCATTTATTATTCCTGTCTGTTAACATCAGCGTATTTCTACACGCTTCATTCAGCTTATAGTCAATTTCCATTTGGGAATACCAGTCGGTTTCTCCGCAGTGCTTTGTATTTTTAGTTCTGATGATATCTATAACGCTTTTGAGCCTTTTTTTATGGACTTTTGGAGGCATCCCCTCCACATCTTTATTGATTAGGGCAATTTGTTCCCTTGTAGTTTCAAGGCCAAATTCGGCTAAATTTTTGGCAATAGCTAAAGCACCTATATACTCATCCAGGGAAAGCGAGGTGTCATTAGCGCTTTTGTTTAAACAAACTTGTTGTTTGAAATACCTGTTTAAAAACACGTACATTTCAGTTGGTGTCATTTTCTTATAATCTGTTGGGCTTTCAGCGAACAATTTCTTAATGATTAATAAGTCCTCCTTGCTTAAATATTTTTCCCATTTATGAATAGTTACCCTTTCATTGATAATATCCCCGGCCATTTCCCCCGGAATATTTAAGTTTTCCTTTATCAACAAATCACAAGCTTCCAAGGCTTGATTTGCGATGGTTAAAGAATCAAAAAAGTCTTTCCCAAAAGCGTGGTGGGTTCCAAATAGATATGAGGTCCTGCCAGATGGAGGGTCGGTAATTTTGAAGAGGATCGTTTTATAAAAAAGTGTATCACTACTTTTTTGACCAAACAGAAAAGTTGGGGTTAACCACAAAAAAAGTAGGATTATGGATATTCTTATTCTCATATTTTATTACTCATACCAAGTAGTACCTTTCGGCCAGCTTGATGGTGTTTTGTTCTTTTTCAATTTCCGTCCTTTATTAAATCCTGCTTTCCGCTTTATGCATATCGTTTAAGTAATATCAATTTAGGTTTTCTTTTGTTTGAGTATCCAATATTTGAAGCAGAGTGGGCATTCTGAAACTTCCATGCATGGAGTTTACCTTTTCAAATGCCTGATCCAATTCAATTCCTAATGCGGATATAAACAATGGTTTTTTACTTTTACCTCTTAAAAGTTCTTTTGTATTTTGTTTATTGGAATGAAAGCCGGATTTAGCAACCCCAATTATGGATACCTTCCTATCTAGTGCTTCAAATAAATGCCCCCCCAAACCAAATTTCCCATTATCATCAAGCAAAACAAAACCATCTACTAAAATAAAATCCACTTCATTTAAATCTATTTGCTTTAATAGACTTAAAATACAAGGAAGTTCTCTTTTGTAAAATGAGCCGGGCTCATATTCCGCTATGCCTTCAATAGTTTCTTCGAAAATTTTTAATGGGGCCGCATCTGCCCAGTTCTTAAAGGCAATACAAACTGTTTTTGCCTTGTTGCCGAAGTAATAAGTATCAAAAGCTAAAATCATAAATCAATTCTTCTTATTGTTTTATCGGGAAACCTTAATCATAAATAATTGAAATTAAAAAAGATACAATCACCCTAACTTCCCGAAAACCTTTTACTGAGGGAACTTCAGTATTTATTATCAACTTTTCTACTAATTCTAAAAGTAAGGCAGTTAAAAATTGCAATTCAAAACTCTTTTTTCACCATTTACCTGTACTTGAACCTGGAAGGTCTCCTCAGCTTTTTTGCCACCGCTTATAACCTTAAATTTTATATCTGGTATTTCTTTTTGATATGGTGCCACAACGGTTACAAACCGTGTAATTTGGTTTTCCTTTGTTTTTTTCAACCTATACCTAAAGGCTGGCCGGGCCTCCTGTTTTGTGTATTCAAAGGAAACTTTTCCTTCCTCTTCACTTAATTCAAGCCCCTTTTGTTTAATGGACTGAACCAAAACATTCCACCCTTCTGCATATTGAGAATGAACCGAAAAATCCTTTGCATTAAAAACTGCATCCCCCGGAGCAAGCTGAAAGTGAATATCCACATCTCCGACAGCTTTTCCAATAGCTTCGTCCACAATTACAAAATAAGTTTTATCAACAAAAAACACCATACGATGGTGGGTCAGGTTATCATATGAAGCGTTCTCTACCGCCAGTATATCCAGGTCATTCCCAGGTTTCCATTTCAAAAGCCGGGGAGCATATTTGATATTTGCTCCATTAAGGGTTAAGGTCTGGTGCACGCTGGTTTGCCGGAACCAATTACGTTCTTTGGGGTCTCCATGATAAATATAACAGCCAGCATCAGGCATTAGGGTTCTTCCTCCGGCATAAAGGGTAAATGTGCCATTATCGGGCTGACAGTGAAAACCACCATCCGGACCACATTTCAATACCATACAAGTGGCATTTTTATCCCACCCGCTTCTAAGTGAATAAATTCCACTCTCTTCTAAAGCAAATGCTGTTTTTTCAGGCTTTTCTCCCTTTTCGCCATCCGTAGCCATAAAAAGGAAATCATCCCGTTTAAAAAGTTCATACCATTTCATAAACCTATCCGAATGTTGGCCAGGGATTCCTGCCCAGGAATCGCCAAACTGGGCATTAGTACCATCAGGCAGACAAATTTTCATAGGAACTTCGCACATGAGCGCTATAGTATTTTGGTACGATTCAGGGAAAGCATTTTCCGCATCATTCAGGCTTGCCAGTTCGTAGGTTCTATAGAACCAATTGATACTACCTAAATGATACCCCATTGCTAATTCTTTCTGGTGACCATCCGAATTTACCTGGTTGTTTATTTCAATGCTTAACCTGCGAATTGCTTCTTTTTTCCACTTTTCCGAATTTTTAAATTCAGGAAAGGTAAAGGCAATAAATGCAAGTCCTTCTGCTTCCATTAGAGCCCAATTACTTCCCGAGCTATAAGTTGTCATTAAATATTCCGCATGTTCATAACAACTGTTCAATAAGGCAATCAATACCTCCTGGGTGAAATTTTCAGATTGGATAAATCTAAAAAACAAGCTGGTCCAGTTATGCCCCCTTATTCCAGCTTCAATCGATCTCCATGCATAGGCATGGGCCTGATCCCGAGGATTTTTTTTAGTCCAGTCTACCAGCTGGGCGCACCATTCTTTTGCATAGCGTTCATCCCCTGTTGCCTTGTACACTTTCCCCATAGCATTCCAAAAATACATACGATTGAGCTGCCATACCCATTCATTATCGGGTACAGGCCTTGAATTCCAATTGATATCTTCCCCACAAAAATGAGAGGGATAAGCGGGTTGTCCTACGAAAATGTGCTTTAAGGCATCATTCGCATATTTCTGGTCCTTTTCCGAAATAACCTCTCCGTCTTTTTGAATGTTGATGGGATGTTTTATTGTATTTCGTTTTTTGTAAAAATCCAGAAGTTCTTGTGCCCAGGAGGCTAAATTTTTTTGATTTGAAATGATGGGTTTTAATGAATTAGTATCTAGTCTGCTTATTAGCGTTTTTATTTCTAAATCTGTATTTGAGGGCTGGGACCAAACCTGAGCAGTGCATGAAACCAGCATAACTAATGAGAGAAATAGCTTAATTTTCAGAAAAAAATTCATTTAAATAAAGTTTTTAATCATTTTGGTAATTCGTCCTTAATATACAGGTAAATTTAAAAATGCGAAAAATAAGAGAAATGATAAAAAACGGAATAACAGGATCTTTCATCCTTATGCTCATTTTCTTAGGAATGGAGGCATTTTCCGCCCCATTTATTCGGTTAGATTCAGTAGATCTGGCCAACGTCAGGCAAATGATTCATGATGAAACCGCTTCGGAGCATACCCTTTTAGCCTATAAAAAACTTTTATGGAATGCAGACCAACTTATTTCCATGAAAAATCCCACAGTGATTGATAAATCCATCTATCCACCTACACAAAATAAACATGATTATCTGAGTATTAGCCGCTATTGGTGGCCAAACCCAAAAACTTCTGATGGATTGCCCTGGATGAGAAAAGATGGGGAAACTAATCCTGAAACGCAAACTGATGCTGTAGACAGAAAAAGACTAAGTGCCATGAGCAATGGTGTAAAGACGCTAAGCCTTGCCTATTATTTTTCCGGGGATGAACGATATGCCGAAAAAGCAACCAGTATGATAAAAACCTGGTTTCTTGATGAGAAAACCCGGATGAACCCGCACCTGAAATTTGCCCAGAGTATACCTGGCCATCCCAAAGGCAGGCCATTTGGCATTTTGGATGGCAGGTCAATAGTTTTGGTTATTCCTGATGCAATGAACCTTCTTTCCAATTCTCCCCATTGGACAAGCGATGATAATTCAGAATTGACTAAATGGCTAAAAGAGTATCTTACCTGGTTAACCGAAAGCGATTTGGGAAGAGAGGGTAGTGAATTTGACAACAATCATGGTTCCTGGTACAAGTTTCAAGTGGCCGCACTTGCACTTTATCTGGGCAATAAACCTTTAGTAAGAAAGATGGTAACATTAGCACAACAAAGTCTTGATTTCCAGTTGAATGATCAAGGTGGGCAAATACATGAAATTGAACGTACCAGATCTTTTTTTTACAGTTGTTTTAATCTGGATGCACTAACCAGTATTGCCTTTATTGCAGATAAAGTGGGAATGGATATGTGGCATTATAAATCAGAGAACGGAAAAAGCTTGTTGTTGGCCGTCAATTATCTTACCCCTGTAATTAGTGGAAAAGCATGGCCACACCCCAGTAAACAAGAACCGGACTTGTCTTATTTATTGCCTGTCCTTGCCCGAATGTCTTCCAATATGGAATCGAATGAATTGGAAAACTATAAAAAGCAGACCATATCCATTCTGATTGAAAAGGAGAAAATAGCGGGATCGAAGAACAAAGTCCTTCAGGAGTTAAGCTTAATTTACAGTCATTTCACTTACTAACTTTTTAAAGAAAGCTGAAAATTAGCCATGACTATAAAATGATTTCTTTATTCCAATAACCTTACAGTAGTTTTAATAAATTAGGCTTAAATACATTAATCACTGTACCATATTGAAAAACAGACAATTATGAAAACCAAATTTCTTGAAATCACACCGGTTTTGCCAAGCCAAAACATCGATAGAGATGTAGATTGGTACGAGAGCAATGTTGGTTTTAAACTGGTCTATAAAGATCAAATGTATGCAGTTTTAAAAAGGGAAAATCTTAATATTCATTTACAATGGCACGCAGACACAGATGAGGACCCTCTTCTCGGTGGTTCTGTGATCAAAATTTTTGTCAACAACTTAATGCCCATTTTTGAAGAGTTAGTCCAAAGAGGCACGGTAAGTAAGGAAAAGTTAAGGCTAAAAACTTCCTGGGGCACCAATGAGTTTGGCTTTTATGATTTGAATAAAAATGCGGTTTTCTTTGTGGAAGACTTATAAAGACAAATTGGAAGATTTATTCCCAAAAGTACTGTCCTTGATAAAATCATGGTCCACCCAACCCTTTAAACATTAAAAACAAGTCCTTTAGAAGTAAACTTGGGGGTTTTAGAAGATTTTAGAGCGGTAATTAACGGGTATCATTATTTTTGGCCAATGAGATTTGTATGGCAACAACTTTTAATTTTCTGCTTTTCCTATCAGGTTGTATTGGCTCAACATCCCATAACCATCAACATGGATGAAAAAGATGGGCTGCCAGATGTTGACTTTTACAATATTTTAAGGGATCAAAATGATTTATTCTGGCTGGCTGCCCACAGTGGTTTGTTTCAATATAATGGGACTGACTTTAAAAAGATTGATTCAAAAAAACAAAAAGGTTTATCTGTATATAACCTGACAACAGATAGCTCCAACCGTGTTTGGTGCGTGAACCTTTATGGGCAGATTATGTATGCTCAAAATGATTCTCTCCACATTTTCAAAGATTTACATGAAGTATTAAAAGGTAACCTGGCAAATATTTTTATTGAGGGAAACGATTTGGCAGTGGTTTGGGAAGATGGAATTTTAATATTTGACATAGAAACCACAGCCCAAAAATTCTATAAAAAGATACACAAAATTGCCACTCAAAAGACAAATGATAAAATATATGTTTTGACACCGGAAGGGGTAATTTATACTTTAGACAAGGATTACAACTTAAAAAAACAGTATTCACTTAACAGCAGGCATATTAATGATTTAGGCGTATTTTTTACCTACCAACAAAATGTTTATCTGACCTATTGGGAAAACCAGCATAGACATTTTATCAATTTAACTTCAGGTTCCCCACTCAAGCCTCATTTATTCAAAGAGCTGGATGCCATAAAAATAATACAGGTAAAAGAAATAGATCAGCAACTTTGGTTTGCCACCAACAAAGGTGTTTTTGTTTATAAGAAAAATAATGAGGATAGCTGGCAATGCAATGCCCATTACCTTGCGAATGAAATTATCAGTGATATTTATAAAGATGTAGATGAAAACTACTGGTTTACCACACTGAATAATGGTATTTTTGTAATGCCTAACATTTTAATTGGCAAGTATAAAGACATTCCACTTACAGGTAATATTGCCTCCCTGGAAGCAATAGGTAACAATCTGGTAGCAGTTGGTACTACCCAGGGCAAGGTTTATTTTTTAAATACAAAAACAGAAGAAATTCAGGAAATTGTCCTTTCTCAACTCAAAACCGTAAACAATTTATTTTTCAATCCCTCCAGAAATGAACTATACATTAGTCTGAATGGCAGTTTGAGTTTTTGCTACGATTTTAACACCAATACCTTAAAAAAGGCAGGAAACAAATTTGCAATTTCGAAGGGTCTGGCCATTACCAAATCCGATATCGTTTACCTCACCTACAACCGGGCACATGTTTATCTAAATGCATTTACTGAAAAGGAAGAAATTAAACCCCTTGAAAAGAAAAGATCTTATTCAGTCCTTAGCGATTCTGCAAATAATCAGGTGTATTTAGGTTATATAGATGAATTGGTCAAATATGATAGTTTGTGGAAACCCACTCCCCTCACGGTTAATGGAGAGAACATACTTGTTAGTAAATTAAAGCAAACTGAAAATGGCGTAATTTGGGCTAATGTAAATCACATGGGTTTAGCCGCAATTCAGGGGGATAGTATTGAAATTAAATATAATTCAAAAGGAGGACTAATAGACAACAATTTAAGTCATATTGAAGTAGCTGGAAATAACCTTTGGTGTAGCTATAAAGGTTTCCTGCAATATATCAATACAGAAACCAACAAAATCACCACCATTAACAGGCAGGATGGCCTGGAAAATCTGATTACTGGTTTAGCTATTTCTGATAGTTTATTGATCTTTAGCTCCCGAAAAGAAGTATATGCTTTACCGATTTACAACGATTTATTATTCAAAAGAAGAAAAGTTCCTGAGGCTTATTTTACGAAGTTGGTTATTGGAAATACAGAGGCTAAACTCAAGGATAAATATGAACTTTCCCACGAAAAAAATTCCATTGCTTTTCACTTTCATGCAAACAGTTTTGAAACAGCCAAACACCTTAAATTTAAATATAAATTACATGGTTTTGATACCCAGTGGAGAACAACAGATTACGGCATTTCATCTGTAGAGTATAATAGTTTACCTGCGGGTAATTTCACTTTTGAAATTAAAACAATTTCTGCAAATGGCGAGCTCGAGAGTCCTGGGAAGAAAATAGAATTATTCATTCCGCTTCCATTTTGGAAAGAATTGTGGTTTACATTACTGTGTATTGTGGTGTATTTTGGTGCGCTCTATTTTTATTATCAGAAAAAAATGAAGAAGAAGGAAGAAGAGCAAAACCGAATGTTTGACAAGCTGGTACAGGAGAAAAAGTTTACTACCCTTAAACTCGAAAACCTGCGGTCTCAAATGAACCCGCATTTCATTTTTAATGCACTCAATTCCATACAAGAATACATTATAAGTAATCAAAAAAATCTGGCGAGTTCTTATCTGGTTAAGTTTTCCAGATTAATTAGAATTTATTTGCAGCATAGCCAGGTAAATGAGGTCACACTTTCCGCAGAATTGGAAGCACTTTCTTTGTACCTCGAACTGGAAAAAATTCGATTTGAAGAAGAACTTATTTACCATCTAGAAATTGCCGAAGGAGTAAATACAAGGCAAATAAAAGTTCCCTCTATCTTTATTCAACCTTATGTGGAAAATGCCATAAAGCACGGTTTGCTGCACAAAAAAAACAACAGACGCCTGGAAATAAAGTTTGAGTTAAGCGATAGCAAAACCAGGCTTTTGTGTCAAATAGAAGATAATGGGGTGGGCAGAGAAGCTGCTGAAAGAATTAAAAACCAAAACAATTTCCATCCTTCTTTTGCCACCAAAGCCAACCAGGAAAGAATTGATTTGTATAACTTAAATCGCTCCAACAAAATCAGTGTGGAAATTCATGATATTAAAGAAAATGATAAAGCCCTGGGAACTTTAGTACACATTAGTATTCCTATACAAAAACATTAGCCATGAGATCAATTATTATAGATGATGAAAAAAAGGCCAGAAGTCTTTTAAAAACAATGATTAAAGAGAATTGTACTTCAATAGATACAATTCTGGAAGCTTCTGATTTAAAACAGGGAGTGGAAATAATTAAACAGGAAAAACCAGACATTGTATTTTTAGATATCGAAATGCCCGAACAATTTGGATTACAAATTCTCGATTTCTTTGAGACTCCGGTAGATTTCCAGATCATTTTCACCACAGCTTATAATGAATACGCCATAGAAGCATTTAAGGTATCGGCCATAGATTATTTACTAAAACCCATTGATAATAAAGAACTTACAACAGCAGTTCGTAAAGCAGAAGAAGCACTCAGAAAACAAGAATTGGATAATCGTCTGGTAAGTTTGCAAAAAAACCTCAGGCAATTATCTGTGAATAAAATAGCCCTGGAAGTGCCTCGCGGATTTTTGTTTGTAAACCATGATGACATACTACTTTTAGAAGCTGATGGCATGTATACAAAAGTGTATTTGAAAAGTGGAGAAAGTAAATTAATAAGTAAACCTCTAAAATACTTTGCCGATCAGCTGGAGAATAAATCCTTGTTTTTTAAATGCCACCGGTCTTTTGTGATAAACCTCAAATATATTAAAGAACTCACGAATAATGATGCGGGCTTTATTGTTATGGAAAATAAAAAAGTAGTTCCTATTTCTAAATCCCGGAAACAAGAGTTTATCAAAGTTATTCAGGATGTGTTTTGGTAAACATTTCCAAAAATCACTTTAGAAGTAAATTAGCTTGTTTAGAAACTAAACCCAGCCACTCGGAAGATTCTAGAAACAGGCTGTTAGTTCCCCGGGTATTTTTGGTGCATTCACCAAATAAAAAATGCACATCATGAAAAAAACCAGTATTGCACGTTTAATCCTACTTTCTTTTTTAATCTCATTATTCTCCTGTTCGGATGACGAAGAAACGCCAGAGCCGGCTGCTGAAGATCTGATTAGTATTCCAGATGACAACTTTAAAAAAATCCTGGTTGCTGACCCAGCAATCAACTCGAATAAAGATGATGAGATTTCTAAATCTGAAGCTTCAGCCTTTACAGGAATAATTTCTGCACAAAACAGTTCAATTCAAGATGTTACAGGAATAGAGTACTTTACTAATGTTACCAGAATTAGCCTATTTAATAACCAAATAACATCAATAGATCTGTCAAAAAATACAAAAGTCACACAACTACTACTCGAATCAAACAACTTAACCAGTATTGATGTTTCTAATTTAACTCAATTAGTGGATTTCAAAGCCCATTCAAATAATCTAACCTCTGTAAATTTAGCCAATGGCAACAATTCGAACATGACAAGAATGCAACTTCAAGGGAATCCAGCTTTAAATTGCATAAAAGTAGATGCTTTGTCTGCACCGGCAGATGGTTGGGTGAAAGACGATAATGCAAGCTACAGTACTTCTTGTGAATAAAATAACAAACCGAAATAAAAACCCATACAAAGGGAGTTTTTACAAGCATTTTAACTACCCCAACTTAATCAACAATGAAGACAAAGCCCCCAGTATGCTCTTGGGGGCTTTTTTAATATATAAACCTCAAAAGTAATACTATCTCTTTCCTCCTTGAACAAGAGTTTATCAAAGTCATTCAGGATGTGTTTTGGTAAACATCTCCAAAAATCGCTTTAGAAATAAAACAGTTTGTTTAGAAACTAAAACCGACTACTCAGAAGATTTTAGCAACAAGGGGTGGCTTTCCTAAATACTTTTGGTGCATTCACAAAACAAATAACCCACACCTATGAAAAAAACCAGTATTGCACGTTTAATCCTACTATCTCTTTTAATCTCATTTTTCTCTTGTTCGGATGATGAAGAAACACCAGAACCGGTAACCGTCACCATGACCTTCAATGACTTTAGCATTACCATTCCCGAAAGTTTTGATGTGAGCAATCAGCAAATGGTAAAAATCTCTGATTACTTAAGTGTTGAAACATCTAACAGCACAGAGGCAAATGTAACTTATACTATTGTTTCTCAATCGGTACCTGATGCCATTAGTATCTCTGGTGAGTATCTGAAATTTAATCCAAATTTTCAATTGGATTTCGAAACCAATCCAGTCCTTACGGCCGAAATTAAAGCCACTGCTGGTGAGGTTTCCGAAACGGCTACCATCACCATTAACCTAACCGATGAATATGAGCCTGCATGGACAGTAACCACTATTTCAGTTTCTATAGATGAAAATCCGACTGAAACAAATATCGACACGATTAGGTTGGAAAATTACGATGCTTCAATTGATGGTGCCCTTACTTACACTCTTAGCAACCAAAGCCCCGATGGTGCACTGCAAATTGTTGATGACAGCATTATTGCGGTAAAAGATGCTGCCCTTTTCGATTACGAAACCAATCCAACCATTACAGCAACTCTTGAAGTTTCCAATGGTAATGGTTACAGCCAAACTGCTGAGGTAAGCATTGCCTTAAATGACAAGCACGAAGCTGCATGGACTATTGAAGATTTTGAGTACACCTTAGTTGAAAATCCAAATTCAAATGAAATGGAATATCTCGTGCTTGAAGGATATGATGTTGAAAAGGATGGTGCACTTACTTATGCTCTTTCAAATGAGTCTCCAGAAGGTGCACTGAAATTAGTTGAGCAAGATGGCGTAACCTATGTATATGTAAATGACGTTACACTTTTCGATTTTGAAACCAATCCAACAATCACTGCAACTGTTACAGCTACTGATGCTAATGGATACTCAAGCGCTGCAACTATTACCATTACACTGACTGATGTAATTGAACCAACCTGGACTATTGCCGATTTTGAGTTGACTATTGATGAAAACCCTGAAGATGGAGACGATTTAGGCCGAATTGAAATAATAGGTTTTGACTACGAGAAAGACCCTAAGAACCTTACCGTGCAATTGATAGAGGAATCGCCTGCGGGTGCAATAGAACTTCATCATTCAGAGAAAATTTTCTTGACTATAAAAGATCCATCTTTATTCGACTACGAAACCAACCCTACTATCACTGCGAAAATTCAAATTTCTGATGATAATGGATACACACAAACTGGTAATATCACGATTACTTTGAATGAAGTAACAAATGCAAGTTGGACCCTCGATGATTTTGAAATAACTATAGATGAAAACCCAAGCGAAAATGAATTGGGAAAATTAGTTTTACAAGGATATAATCCTGTAAGTGATGGCATGATTACTTATGCACTTTCAGAAGCATCTCCTTTAGCAGCATTAAAGTTGGTTAATGAATTTGGAGTAACTTATGTATATGTGAATGATGCGTCTTATTTCGATTACGAAACAAACCCTGTGATTACAGCAACAGTTACAGCAACTGATGCGAACGGATTCTCAAACTCAGGGACTATCACCATTACTTTGAATGATGTACTCGAAGCAGACTGGATATTAAGTGAATCTTTCACAGGTGCAATAGATGAAAACCCTGAATCAGGTGATTTAATAACTCAAGTAATGCTATTGGATTACGATGAAAGTGTTGATGGGGCATTGAACTACCAATTGAGCAACTTATCACATCCTAATGCTATAACGCTTTCTCCTTTTGGCGGCTTGTTTAATCTACTTGTAGATGATGCTTCTATATTTGATTACGAAACAAACCCTACTATAACTGGTACTGTTACAGTTACAGATGGCAATGGAGTATCTAAATCTTCAGATTTTACCATTAATGTAAATGATGTAGCTGAAAATGCATGGTTTGCTCCGGATATAAATTTTAGTGTAGCTGAAAACCAAGGTCAGTATTCCGTCCTAAATTATGTTAATATCCAGAATTTCGATCCATCTATACAAGGTTTTCCAAGTTTTGAATTTTTGTCTCAAAACCCAACTGGAGCGATGACCTTTAACCCAAATAACGGGGGTGCTATTCTAGTAAGCGATCCTGCGGCATTCGATTACGAAACAAGACAAGTTATTACCGGTCAGGTACTAATTACAATGGGAAATGGTGAGGTACAAACGTTAAGTGTTACGGTTAATTTAATAGACCAAAATGATTGATCATTGTAAATAAATCAAGTCTAATCTTAAAAAGCCGTCAATCTGGATTGACGGCTTTTTTTAACTTTCCAGTTATAATTTTAAAGCGCTAAACAAAAGCAAACTACAAAGTCAAACCTTTAACAATGATCCTTCCAACAGTATTGTAAAAGAGACTCCTGAAATGAAATTGAAACAACTATTGGAGGTAAAGGATTTATATAATTTCCTGGCTATTTCTTCCGGTAGAGTATCAGCCACAACCCAGGCAATTTCAGTATTGGTTTATCCTGGGTAAAGACAAAACCCAATTTTAATAGCTTAAGGTTTTGTAACCTGAACCACATTAGCACTGATAATTTTGTCCTTTTTATCAAATTCAATTGCAGTAATATTTACCTCCTCATACTTTAATAATTGGATTCTGGCCAAATATTTTCCAGACCTAAATTTTCGGATTTCTGATTGACCCGGAATTGAAACTTCAATTAGAGCTTCTGGGTTAAAAAGGGATTCCGCCTTATTCCTGGCTGGCATGACCACCTCATAGGGCGCCTCTTTATTGATAATAATATCAATGTAAGCATTAAGACTATCCATAATTTCTACCTGTTTTTTGGAAAGCTTTGATAAATCCGGGGATGTTTGCCCAAAACTGGAAGAAATGGAAAATATTAAAATAGATGATAAAATATACAGGAGTTTCATAATCTAAAAATTTAGTTCAAAAAATTCTTTGGTCTATCGATAAAGACTGAGTAAACCTGTTTTTGCCCATCATTTCATGTAAATAATTCTAAATATTGATATTTAATTCGAAATGCATTTCCAACAGGCTACAAACTCTCCTTAATTTTTTAACCCCAAATTCAAAGGAGAGGAATAGGCCAGAATAGTTAGATAAAACAAAAAATCACTGGGCTCGGAAAACTGTTGAATTATCAAGAAATAAAAACCAAATTTGACCAGCTTTTTACCCAATTCCAGTGCAGTTCTTTCTTTTCCTTTTTATCAATATGTAGTTTGTTATCAACACCTCTGATTCTGGTAATAATCAATTTCACTTTCCCCCTATTTTGATTAAATGATGATTTCTTTTTTCTTTAATTAAATCACTCATTAGATTTATGCCAAACACTAAAGGTTCGCCTTTATTAAACCTTTGTTCATATAATCCTGTCTTATGAAAAACCTATTTTTTTTAATCCTGGTTCTGTTATTCCTGGAAAGTTGTTCTGAAGAGAACCAGTCAGAAACTGAAATTCAATCAAAACCCAACATTGTTTTATTTCTGGTTGACGACATGGGTTGGCAGGATACATCAGTGCCTTTTTGGAATAAAAGGACCCCGTTCAATGACCGGTACCATACACCCAATATGGAAAGGCTCGCAGCAAAGGGAATGAAATTCACACAAGCCTACGCTACTCCGGTTTGTTCTCCCACACGTATCAGTTTAATGACTGGCATGAACGCAGCACGTCACCGGGTAACGAACTGGACTCTTCATAAAGATGCCTTGCAACCAATGGAAACCAACCATAAAGAATTAACTTTTCCCAGATGGAATGTTAATGGAGTAAGTCCCGTACCTTTGGATTTAGCAGTACATGCTGATGCATTGCCTGCCATGCTTCAGAAAGCTGGATACTTCACTATCCATTCCGGTAAAGCACATTTTGGGGCTATTGATACACCTGCAGAAGACCCAAAAGCCATTGGGTTTGATATAAACATTGCGGGCCATGCCGCTGGTGGACCAGGGAGTTATTTGGGTAAAAATAATTTTAGTGCTCAATGGCGTGGAGGCTCAGAAGTATGGGACATTCCTGGTCTTGAAAAATATCATGGGCAGGATATATTTCTAAGTGAAGCATTAACTATTGAAGCCAAAAGTGCCATGGATAGTGCAGTCAGTAAGAAAAAACCATTTTTTATGTATATGTCTCATTATGCAGTTCATACACCAATTGAAACAGATAAAAGGTTCTTTCAAAAATACCTGGATATGGGACTTGATGAAACAGAGGCTAAATATGCTGCTCTTGTAGAGGGTATGGATAAAAGTTTAGGTGATATTTTAGACTATTTGGAGGAGCGAAAACTGGCAGATAATACCATCATTCTGTTCATGTCGGATAATGGTGGATTAAGTGTACATGGAAGAGGAGGTGAACCTAATACACACAATAAACCTCTGTCCAGTGGAAAGGGGTCCATTCACGAAGGGGGAATCAGAACGCCCATGATAGTGAAATGGCCAGGTGTGGTTGCGCCCAATACCTCAAACGATAACTACCTGATTATTGAAGACTTCTACCCTACTATCCTGGAAATGGCCGGGGTTGAATCATACAATACCATTCAAACCATAGATGGAAAAAGCTTTTCAGCATTACTCGCCAATAATACTCCCGGGCAAACCCAGGACAGGCCTTTGTTCTGGCATTATCCAAATGAATGGGGGCCTAAAGGACCGGGAATTGGCGCATTTAGCGCAGTGCGTCTGGGGGATTGGAAACTGATATATTATCACCTGAATGAAGATTACGAATTGTTTAACCTCAAAAATGATATCGGAGAACTAAATAACAAAGCACACTCCAATCCTGAAAAAGTAAAAGCGCTGGCAGAAGTTTTGACTTCTTTTTTGAAGGAAGTAGACGCCCAATTTCCGATACATAAGTCAAGCGGAGAAAAAGTCTCCTTTCCATTGAATTGACATTCGGAAATACAGACTCCAGGGTATTTTTTGGAAAATATGAACCGTGTTAGTGGTACACATTACCGGAAAGGGAGTATTTATTGTAATTAGAAATCCCTGTAAGAGTATACCATTTTTAACATGAAAATAAAACGCTACTTTTTCTCTTTTTTTCTTATACTTAATTATTTGGTGAGCTATGGACAACAACTCCCTTCTGTAAAATTAAAACCATTTTTTCAGGAAGTTAAAACGGAAATTCAATTGCCTGAAGGTGCCGCACAAAATGTTTTAAAATTATTCAGCCTTCAAGATGAAATTATAGCAGTCACACCACAAGTACTTTACAAACACAAGCAAGGAAAATGGAAAGGAAAAACGGGCAACACAAAATATTTGTCCGCAGAAATTGATGCAAATGGTAACCTTTGGTTACTAACAGAAAGTTTTTTACAAAATGAAGACGGTTCGCTTAAAATTCCCCTGCCCGATCAGGTACAGGGAGATTCTGTTTTAAGTTTTTTCTGGGAGGGAAAAATTCTGCATACAGGCACACCAAATGGGATGTTTTCCTTTAAAGATGAAACCTGGGAAAAAGTAAAGGAAACAAATGGAAAAAGAGTAAATGCCATTGCCCAGGATCGAGAAGGCATTCTTTGGGTGGCCACAAATAAAGGTCTTTTAAAAAGAGTTCCAAAAGAATGGCAAAATCTGGATAAAATATTAATGGCTATTGGGACGGAAGAAAGGTATTTCGATCTTCATATTCCAAAGGGTACCAATGATTTAATATTTAGTGCCCCCTATTCTGTTGGATGTATTGCCAATGATGGCAACCATTGGATGTGGAGTGGAAAGCATGGCCTTCCCTATGGTCCGGTGACTACTATAAAATCATATAATGATATTTTATGGTTTGGCACAAATAAGGGAGTAGCCAAGAAAGATGATAAGTGGCATTATTACCAGGGAAAAAGATGGATACCTCATGACAAAATCAATGATATTCTCCCAATTGATGAACACACCACCTGGATTGCCACCCCTGAAGGCATCAGCCAGATTCAACAGGTGGAAATGAACCTGGAAGAAAAAGCTGCACATTATGAAAAAATAATTGCAGAAAGACATAATCGTTTGGGATTAATCAATTTTTCCCATCTTGATGTACCGGGAGACCTTTCTTCAAGCCGCACCGAAAATCAGGATAATGATGGATTATGGACATCCACTTATCTGGCAGCAGCGTGTTTTCGCTTTGCGGTCACTCAATCGGAAGAGGCGAAAAAAAATGCCATCCGCACTTTTGAAGCCGTGGAAAGGCTGGAAACGGTAACAGGAATTTCAGGCTTACCGGCCAGGTCATTTGCCCGGTCAACTGATTTAGTTAAGCAATCCCGTTCTCCTCATCCCAAAAAATGGCGACCTTCACCCAACAAAGACTGGCAATGGCTGGACGATTGCAGTTCAGACGAAATGGTGGGTCAAATATTTTCCGTAGCTTTATTTTATGACCTGGTGGCAGACAAGGAGATGAAAAAAAGGGTAAAAGCTCTGGTAAAGCGGATCATGGATCATATCATTGAAAACGATTTTCAACTGATCGATTATGATGGAAAGCCTACCAGATGGGGCATTTGGCAACCTGATTCACTAAACCATTCTAAAAACTGGGCTTATGAAAAAGGATTGTATTCGCTGGAATTGTTGTCTTTTCTGAAAGTAGCGGTTTACATCACAGGCGATCAAAAATATGAAGAGACTTACCGATATTTAATTGAAAACCATCATTACGCAGAAAATACAGTTGAAGCCAAAATTTATGGCCCTTATGAAAACGGTTTTTCTGATGACATACTGACTTATTTACCTTATTACAGTTTATCCTCTTATGCCAGAGACGATCAGTATTGGCCATATTTCAAAAAAAGTATTGAGCGCACCTGGAGAGTTTGCCAACCCGACAGAATGCCCACCTGGAATGTAATCGCCAGTATTTTCCTTCAGAAAGACTGTGACCTTGAAATTGCCAAAGAGGAATTGGAGCTTTTTCCCTTAGATTTGATTGACTGGAATATGACCAATAGCCATCGTTGGGATCTGGTAGAAAATGACTTGGTAGGAAGAGGAGGACAACGACAAGCCAACAATCCAATTCCAACACCTGAATCAAGAATATTCAGATGGAATACCAATCCTTATCAGTTCGATAGCGGAGTAAACGGTAGCCGGGAGGTTTCCGGAACATACTTTCTTTTAACCTACTGGATGGCGAGATACCATCATTTATTTAAGTAGTTCCAAATCACTCAAAAGTCCTTAAATAATTTATTAATTCCTTATTAGCTTTGGCCATGAGCTGTAGTTTCAGTTAAGGAAATTTTTTAATTAAACTAACAAAATGAAAAAATCATTAATTGCTATATTATGCTATTTATCCACCGGATTTGCATTATTTGCCCAAACCACTGAAAAGCCAAAACTGTTAGTGGGAATTGTAGTGGATCAAATGCGGGCTGAATACTTGTACAGGTTCAGGGGGAACTTTGGTGCTGGAGGATTTAACAGGTTAATGGGGGAAGGTTTCAACAGTAAAAACACCCATTATAATTATGTTCCTACCTATACCGGTCCCGGACATGCATCCATATATTCCGGAACTACTCCCAGAAACCATGGAATAGTGGCAAATGACTGGTACAGCAGAGACTTAAAAAGAACTGTGTATTGTGCTGAAGACACCTCAGTGAGACTGGTTGACAACAAGGGAATCGCATCTGATAAATTTGATTCATTCTCCCGCTCGCCTAAAAATCTCCTCACTACTGCATTTGCCGATGAACTGAAATTGTTCACCAATTCCCGCTCAAAAGTAATCGGAATTTCTTTAAAAGACAGAGGTGCTATTTTTCCAGCCGGCCATATGGCCGATCATGCTTTTTGGTATAATTCGCATACCGGAGATTTCATTTCGAGCTCCTATTACGGTGAAAAACTGCCTGATTGGTTAATTGAATTTAATCAAAGAAAGGTAGCTGATTCATTGCTTAACCTGAAGTGGGAGCCCTTATTAGCAGATGAAAAATACACAAATAGTAATCCTGATAACAGCCCATATGAAAAAATATATAAAGGCCGAAAAGATTCCGTATTTCCCTACAACCTGAAAAAACTGAGAAAAGAAAATGGAAATTTTTCGCTCATTTCGGAAGTACCTTACGGAAATAACCTACTTACACAATTAGCCTACTCCGCCATTAAAGGCGAAAAACTGGGAAAAGGTCCCGAAACGGATATGCTGACCATTAGTTTTTCAAGTACTGATTATGTAGGTCATAATTTTGGAATTCGTGCCAAAGAACTGGAAGACACCTATATTAGACTCGACAGGGATATGGAAGCGCTTTTATCCTTCCTGGATAAGGAAATAGGGAAAGGTAATTACCTTTTATTTTTAACAGCCGATCATGCCGGAAGTGACAATCCCGAATTCTTAAATGAAAATAATCTTCCCGGAGGTTTTTATGCTACCCATCAATTAAAAAAAGATATTGACCAGCATTTATCCACTAAATTTAAGGAACAAAAGTATGTTTCTTTCTCGGACGGTACCCAGGTCTATTTTGATCAAAAGCTGGTTGGGCAAAACAGAGAACTGGTAGAGGAAGCTGGAGCTTTCCTGCAAAATTATGAAGGAGTAAAAGAAGTTTTCATACCTTCCGTGATGTCTAACAGTGAGGATAACCGGTTGATCTCACTAATGAGCAATGGTTACAATTACAATAATTCAGGAGATATAATTTTGCAATTTTATTCAGGCTGGATGGGTGAAAGACGTTATGGGACCACCCACGGGACAGGTTACATTGCAGATACTCACGTGCCACTATTATGGTATGGCTGGAATATCCCTCATGGGGAAACAAGCCAGCCCTATGCCATTACCCAAATAGTCCCTACCCTGTCCATGATACTAAATATCCCATTGCCGGATGATGCTGATATTCAACCCATTTCGGAATTGTTAAAAGATAAATGATCACTTCATGTTTTTCCTGAAAAACACTCAGGATGGGAAATATTACGCTGGTGCTCCAGGGTAATATTTCCCAATTTGTTTTCCATCGGTATACCCATTAAAAAGTCCAGAAAGCCCTTCCCAATAAGGTAATTTCTGCTTTACATTCCAATAGAGGACTTTACTTTTGGCTCACTTCATTTCTGTAAAATAATCAGGTTTTGCTGCTACCCTGTTGTTTTGCTTTTCAATCTCTTCCAGCAATTCTTTTACAATTTCAGGGTGTTTTGCAGCTACATTATATTTTTCAGAAGGATCGGTATCCACATTAAATAAAAGAGGAATCTCCCCATTAAAATAATCAATTTTTAACTGGCTGTAAGTTTTGATATGCAATTTCCAGGACCCTTTTCTAACTGCAAATATCTCCTGATTGAATCCATAATAAAAAAATGACTTTGGTGCTACAACCATTTTTTTATTTGGGAAAAGGTAACCGGAAATATCCTTTCCATCAATAATTCTATCTGTGGGCATATTTATCCCGGCCAAACCAAGGAAAGTAACATATAAGTCTAATGTGCTTGTCAACTGACTATTCACTGAATTTGGTTGAATTTTTCCAGGCCAAAAAGCTACTGAGGGCACACGCATTCCGCCTTCCCAGGTGCTGCCTTTTCCATCTCGTAACAAGCCGGCAGAACCCCCTTCATCATTTTTGATTAACCAGGGGCCATTATCACTGGTAAACCAGATCAGGGTATTTTCCGCCACTCCGGCTTTTTTTACTGCTTTAATGATTTCTCCCACACTCCAATCAATTTCTTCAACAACATCCCCATATTTCCCTCTTTGAGATTTGCCTGCAAATTGCTCCCCGGGGTGCAAAGGAACATGTGGCATGGCATAAGGCATATAAACAAAAAATGGTTTCTTTTTATTCTGTTGTATAAATTCTATGGCTTTTTGGGTATACAGACCAGTCAATTTTCGTTGATCAGGGTCCAGCTCCAGGGTATCATTTCCAGAAAGCAAAGGAATGGAAGGCCATTTAGGAGGAATCATATCATTGCTATAAGGGAAGCCAATATATTCATCAAAACCATTTTGCAAGGGCAGGTATTCCTTTTTAGTGCTTCCCAAATGCCATTTCCCAAACATTCCAGTAGTGTATCCTTTTTCCTTTAATGCCTCAGCCATGGTGAATTCTTTCGGATGAATTCCTTTTTCGGATTTAGGATATAATACCCAGCCAAACCCTGACATTACAGGGAAACGTCCGGTCAGAAGAGAATACCTGCTGGCTGTACAGGCAGGAGAACCCGTGTAAAAACTGGTAAATTTCATACCCTCTCCAGCCATTTTGTCAATGTTGGGGGTTTTAATTGTAGGATGACCATATGAACCAATATCTCCATAACCCAAATCATCACAAAACAAAATGATGAAATTGGGCAGATCATTTTTATGTTTGTCTTGACCAAATAGCTGGTTGCAAAAAATAAATATAAAAATGAATAGAAAGTAATTATATCTTGTTGGTCTTTGTATGTATTTCACTTGATTTTTTTTTGATTAACTAATTGCGATTTGATTAAAACTTTCTGGAAACCCTTAATTTCCAATTATCTATTTTTTGGAAAACTTATTTTTTCATCCTGAGAGACACCTGAACATTAAAAGTAGTCCCGTCTGTTTTTTTATTGGCTGGTTCTATAGAACTGGCTAAATAAACTGCCTGTGGATTTCCATTTTCATCCACTAATATTTGTGGTCTTTCCAGCCTGTCAACTTTTACTTTTTCTCCATTAGATAAAGTAAGTTCCTTTTTCATGAATAAAGCATTTCCCGGCTTTTCCCATTTAATTCCGTCCACTGATTGCAGCATGGCCAATCCAGGTTCCTGGCCGGTAATCTTGCCTGAAAAATCCTTGAATACCGCATAGAAACATTTATTTCCTTTGTGATACCAGACATAAGGATCTTCTGCACTGGCAATTTTTCCATCCTCTGTCCGCATATCAAATACATGGTTATCAAGTGGTTGAAATGGACCTGTAGGAGAATCGGAGATTGCCACTCCATGAACACCCCGCCAATTTGGATCATAAATATTTCCCTTGAAATAAAGCAGGTATTTTTTATCATTTGGTCTATAAACTACTGATGGATTTACTACAATGAGATTATCTGGTTTGGCAATTGTTCCGGGAGGAGAAGGATTCACTACATTGTCTTTTTTTACCCTCGTCCGGGGACTAAGTAAGGGTTGTTTGGGACGGTTAAATTTCCCTTGAAGCAAATCTTTAAAAGAGTCAAATTCAATTACCCCAATGTGTTGGGATTGCTGCACCCGATTCCGCTTATTCAGCCCGGCACCCTGACTCCCTGCGGGTTGTACCCCAGGATCCCTGGCCCCAATATAATACAAATAATAGCGGTCATTAAATTTTTTTATATGGGGATTATGAACCATTTGTGCATCCCAGGCAGTTGAATCTCCTTCATGCGTTCTGCCTTTCAATACTATTTTTTGGGGAATAAAATTTTTGTCGGGGTAATCAGAAACTGCATAAGCAATTTTTGAATGTAACACCCAGCTATTGCTAAAGGCAGGCCAGTCATTTCCGGCTTCCCAGGTAGCATAAAGCATATGGAAACGGCCATCGTCCCCTTCAACCACACTTCCTCCCCAAACAAAGTAATCCGGTACTTCCAATATGGAAGATCCCTGCAAAACAGGTGTACCATTGATACTTCCTACACGGGCATCTATAGCCTGGGGAGAAATGCTTATGGTTTTATTTTGACAACCTGGGAATAAAACACTTCCCCAAATTAATAAAGCAATTATAATAGTATTGGTGTTCATGTATTTTTATGAGTTGATCGCAGATAATTATTTATTGCAAATATTTTTATTCTATCAGCACCGAAGACTCTTTTTCCTGAATATCCTTCAGCATGTCCGAAAGTTCATTTACCTTATCAGGAAATTGATGATAAAGATTAACTTCTTCATTCAAATCCTCCTTTAAATTATACAATTGGCCTGCAGTTTCTATTCCAAATCCCTGAGGATATTTTGAATCACTAAAACCACCCGATTTATTGGAAAGGATTAGTTTCCAATCTCCTTTTCTTATGGCAAAAACTCCAGCACCTGAATGATGCACAAGTGCACGTTTTTTTAGCTCCGGATGATCTTTTCCATACAACAATGGTAAGATATTCTCGCTATCTTCTCCTGCATTTTCTGGCAAATGGTAACCGGTTAAATCAGCAATAGTGGCCATCAAATCCATGGAGCAAATGGTATTATTATTCGTCAGCCCATTTGGTATTTCCTTACCCCACGAAACAATAAATGGAACTCTGTGTCCTCCTTCCCAAATATCAGCCTTTAAACCCCGTAAGTCCCCGTTGGCTTTATGCCCGTACTTTTCAATAACTGAACCTGTAGGACCACTGTAATTCGTCCCATCTCTTGCAGGTGAGCCATTATCACTTGTGAAAATAACCAGGGTATTCTCTGATAAATGATTTCTTTCCAATGCCTCCAAAATTTGGCCTACAGTCCAATCGACCTGCATTACATAATCTCCATAAAGCCCTGCTCCACTTTTGTTTGTAAACTGCCCGGTTGGGGCAATTGGGGTATGTGGAGCAGTAAGGGCAAAATAAAGAAAGAAGGGATTGTCTTTGTTTTGTGAGGCCTTTTCAATCTCTTTTACTGCTTTTTCGGTAATTGCCGGCATTACCTGTGCTAACTTCCAGTTCGAAGCCATCTTACCTTTGTGGCCAAATAAACTATCTGGTTTCTGGATAGTCGGTACTGCAGAGACTTTTTCATTTTCAATAAATGTATATGGAGGATAATTGGGAACATCATCTCCAAAATAATAATCAAAACCACAGTTTAACGGTCCTCCTGTAATTCCACTTGAATAATCCACATTTTCACCATTACTTTTCATCACAGCAAGCGAATCCCGACCAGGCCAATTCCACCCTAAATGCCATTTGCCAACCGCTGTTGTATAATATCCTTGTTTTTTAAGCAATGTTGGCAGGGTTAGTCGGTCAGTTTCAATAAGTGGAGCTTCCCAGGGCTTTAAAACCCACTTTTTTAATTTTGTTCGCCAGGAATATCTGCCCGTAAGAATGCTATAACGGGTTGGAGTGCACACCGCAGAGGAAGAATGAGCATCTGTAAAACGGATTCCCTGCGCAGCCAGTTTATCTATATGATTTGTTTTAAAAATTGGATTTTCATTATAACAGGATAAATCCCCATATCCAAGATCATCTGCCAGAATTACAATGATATTTGGCCTTTTGTGATCTTTTGGCTTTTGGCATGCAAAAAAGATCAAATGAATGAATAAATAGGTGAACAGAAATTGAATCTTCATTTTTATTTTAATTTTCACTAATAGAAATTACCTTAAACCGGCCAATCCTTCATCACTCTTTCATATTCTTTTTGCCCTTCTGGGGTAAAATATGGGGTTAATAATGCCCAAATATGTCTGACCATTTCTCCGGTTTCCGTAGATTGGAAACTACTCAGAATTTCTTTTTGTGGTAACCAAAAAGTAATGATTATTCTAATGTGATGCTGGAGTCTGGAATATTCTTTTTGTGATTTTTCCTGAATAAAACCCTCCTGAATAAATTCTTTGAAAAGGTCTTCCATCTGCTTTTTTCTCAGTTGGATAGTTTCTTCTAAAAGGCGACTCAGTTGAGGAAAAGAGCGGGAAATTTCCAAAACATCCAGGTTGAAGAATCTGTATTTTAGATTGAATTCATCCAGGTGTTTTAGCAAGCGTTGAAAATGTTCGAAAGAGGAAGTAAAATCAATCCTGGAATTGTAGGATTCTGACATTTCGGTTCGCATCTGTTCATAGATGGCAATCATTAAAGCCTCTTTGGTTTTATAATGGTAATCAAGGTTCCCATGACTGATACCCAACTTTGCAGCAATATGCCTGCTGGTAATATTTTGGGCTCCCTGCTCATTGAATAGTTCAATTGATGTTTGAATAATTTTTTGTTTGGTACTGAGTTTCTTAGTTTTCTGCATTTTTTTTGTGAAAAAACTGGTCGCCTTTATTGCTATAAAATTTAACTTAAAGCAATAAAGACGACCAAAATCCAATGGAAATTAAAATCTAAATTTAATCCCAATTAGGGGTTTGAACCAAATTAGGGTTCAGGGAAATCTCATTAATTGGAATTGGAAAATAGTAATTTTTAGCCTCATCGAAGGAATATACATTGTTAGAGAAAATATATCCTTCATCATTCAGGTAAATATCCTGCCCAATTTCATAGGAATTAGCATCCGCAATATCCTCATCATTAAACTTTAGGCCTAATACAGGCTCCGCCAGTTTACTTCCCTCCTTCCATCGCATCAGGTCATCATACCGGAAACCTTCAAAAGCTAATTCCACCCTTCTCTCTCTGCGAATCTCCCGGATAACTGTACCCTGATCCAAAGTCATTTCCGCCACACCGGCTTTTGATCGTAGTAAATTAATAGTATTGTCCACATCAGTTTGACTAATTGAACCTAATTCGGCTTTTGCTTCTGCATAAATCAACAAAACTTCGGCATACCTGATTAATGGTGCATCAATAAATGCCCTGTCCCATGCCTGGATATCCTGTTCTTCATTGAAAAACTTCACAATCTGATAACCAGAAGGTGAAGCCGTCTCTACAATGGAGATGGGGCTTGAATTTAAGTACAATTTCTCTCCTATAAAATAAGTATTTGGAAGGGCAAAAGTATTGCTAAGTCTGAGGTCACGGTTAGCAAATTCATTACTTAAATTATCATCACCTAAATACAATGCGCTTTCCTCAATAGAAAGTCCATCCGTACATAAGTAATCCTCAATCAGACTTTTAGCACCGCTAAATTGAGCACCGTCCACATGGGTAAGAATATTGGATACATTGTGGTAAAGCTGAAACTCATCACCATAGTCCCGGAAAAACACCACTTCCTGATTTCCTTTAAGGTTGATATTGGCAAAAAGCGCATTATAGCTTTTTGAATCATCGATCAAATATCTTCCACTGTTAATGACATTCTCTGCAGCTAATTTAGCTTCTTCCAGATAGCTGGTTTCGTCTCCAAGACCATGGTATTTTCTAAATGTCCCTTCGTGTAACATGATTCGGGCCATATAGGCCATGGCTACATATTTGTCGAAACGATTAACTTCCGCTTCGGTTTCCATCCATTCCACTGCAAATTCCAGGTCTGCTTTAATGAAAGCCAGAATTTCATCACGGGTGGCTTGTGGTTGATACAATAGTTCATCATCTTCAGACAGCACATGGTCTACCAGAGGGAGCCTTCCATAGAGTTTAACTTTGTCATAATAATCTAGTGCTCTCAGCAATCTGGCCTCAGCGATATACTTGTTTTTTATGCTGGCATCAATATCTGCGGCTTCACTATTTTCCAGCATTTGATTGATATTCCTAATCAGAGCCCAGTTCCAATTACTTCGGCCAGGCTGATTCACAGAATGAATACCCAATCTTACATCTCCCGGATTTTGAACAAAAGCATTGTCACTTAAATTATCATCCGTAAGGATTCCCGCATTAAAACCACCCCGACCAAAGCCCTTGCTATTAAAGTATTGGGCGTATAGTTGATTGTTGTAAGTTTTTAAATCGGAAGCGTTATTCCAAAAAATGTCATCGTTGATTTGAGTTTTAGGATTTAAGTCTAAAAACTCATCATTGCATCCAGCCAATAATCCAAAGCAGATGCAGGAAATTAAGTATATTTTTATATTGTTCATGATATTCTTTTTTTAGTATGATGAATTAAAATCCTACTGTTAACCCAAAGGATACTCTTTTGGAAAGTGGATATAATTTTCCTGACTGGGATCCGCCATTACCAAATGAAGTATTTCCCAATGCCCCCTGGTCAGGAGATAAAGTTTCCGGATCAAAGTTCTCATTGAGTTTGGTAAATGTCAGGAGGTTTTCGCCAGAAAAATAAACCCGAAGATTTCCTACACCAATTTTTTCAAGTGTACTGGCTGGGATGGAATACCCAATGGTTAAGTTTTTTAACCGAAGGTAACTCGCATCTTGCAAATATCGGGTTTGCACATTGGTATTTCTGCCAACTACCCCAGCCTGGCTTGGTCTGAAATAATAGGCATCTGTGTTTGCAGGAAGACCATCACTACCATCACTCCAGGTATTTTCATACAGATAATCCGTCACTACTACGTTTCCGTAATTTCCTACACCACCAAACATGAGTGGGCCATCAAGCCAGTAATCTCTTTTTCCAACACCCTGGAAAAATATACCCAGATCAAAACCTTTCCAGTCGAATCCACTTCTAATTCCATATAAATATCTTGGGGAAGAATTACCAATTATTTTTCTATCTCCAGGATTTTCTACCGTATTTTCCCCAATATTTATAGCATTATCATTATTTAGATCGGCATAACGAACATCCCCAGGGGCAACCAGATTGCCGGCACCCAAAGGAGTTTGGTCAGCTGCAGCATCAATTTCATCCTGGCTTTGAAATAAACCCATTGTTTCATAACCCCATAATTCTCCAATAGTTTGTCCTTCATAATAACTTCTTGCTAAAGACTTAGTAGGGTTATCAAATCTGGTAATCTCTCCTTTTGAATCAGATAAAACTACATTAAAGTTATATTTAAAATCTGTACCAATTTGGTCATTCCAGCCAATAGAAAACTCCCAACCTTTCACCTCAAGGTCGGCCGCATTTTTTTGTGGAGCTGTGGCACCATAAACACCTGGCAAAGCATCCCCGGATACCAGCATGTTTTCTGTTACCCTTTTGTAGATATCAAAAGTAGCATCCAATCGACCCTCCAGAATCATGACATCCACCCCAAAGTTGGTGGTCGATACCGTTTCCCATGTTCTATTGGCACCAAGTGGATTCCCGGGAGTGATTCCCAATGGTCTTGTGCCATCAAATGCCCAGTTTACCTGACTAATGGTATTATATCCAACCATTGGATATAGTACACTTGAATTTTGATTACCCAAAGAACCATAAGAACCTCTCAGCTTCAACAAGTTGATAATTTTCACATTTTGCATGAAATTTTCATCAGAAAGTCTCCATCCCGCAGAAACTGAAGGGAAGAAACCAAACCGGTCTTCTTTGCTGAATCTTGAAGAACCATCATATCGCCCGTTAACTTCCAATAAATATTTACCCATGAAGCTATAATTCAGTCTGGCAAATCCACTTCTTAAGGCCCAGTCCTGATAATTATCGGAAATAATGGGGTCTCCTAGCGTATTGGAAATGGAAATGACATCATAACTGATCAGGTCCGTATTGTAAATATTGTCGGTGCCAAAAGTGGCCTTTTCCTGGTTAAAACCTAATGTAGCGCTTAAAGAATGACCATTTTGCCAGTCTTTTTCATATTTGCCATAAACATCAAAGGCATAATAGTTGTCAATTTCGTTAATCTTTCGAATATAAGAAGGTCCTCCATCCGTACGGACATCCAGGTTGCCCCAAGGAATAACAGACTCAAATTCAACATTATTGGAAACCGTTTGTCTAACACGAGGGTTATAGGTAAAATTGGAAAATACCTTGAAGTTTCCAAACTTCATTTCCAATCCAGCCTTTGTATTCAGGTTGTAATTCAAAACTTTATTTCTGCCTCCCTGCTCCAAAGTCGCTACCGGATTCATCCTGATGAAGGTAGGATATGGCACTCCTTCTATGTCAAAGGTAGGTGTAAGAGTAGGTCTGGCTCTCCAAACTGTATGAAAAATGGATGGACCATGCCCTGGAGGCAGGTTGTGTAAATCATTCTCTGCCCGGGCAAAGTTCACCTGAAATCTGGCTGTTAACCAATTATTTAAATCTGTACTCAGATTGGTATTAAAATTATATCTTTTATAGGAATCATTCCCAATTTTTACCACACCATCATTTTTAGTATAAGCAAAAGAAGCTCGGTAAGCACTCTTTTCAGTACCCCCTGAAATGCTGATATTATGGTTTTGCCCAGGGGCTGCATCTGCAAATACTAAATCTGCCCAGTTGGTATTGGCATGTTCGTAATAGGCATTTCCCGCTGGCTTTAGCGTATAGTCATTTGTGATTCTCCCCTCTACTCTATCCTGGATTAATCCTAAATGTTCCGCATTGAAAATAGCACTGGCATTTGTGCTACTTACCATACTGTTTACATACTGAGCATATCGGTAACTGTTGGATTTTTCCGGTAAAATGGTAGGTTGTGCCACAAAATAATTACCCGAATAGGAAATTTTTGGTTTGGCTGTTTTACTCCCTTTTTTTGTAGTAACCAAAATAACCCCAAAAGCAGCTCTGGCTCCGTAAATTGAGGCGGAAGCAGCATCTTTCAATACCGTTATACTTTCTATATCCTGAGGGTTTATAGAATTGATATCCATTTGAGCTCCATCTATCAACACTAACGGACTTCCTCCATTAATACTGGTGGCTCCCCTGATATTAATACTGGCTCCGCTACCAGGAGCTCCATTTGCAGGAGTAATATTTAAACCGGGTACAACCCCCTGTAATCCATCGGTTACATTCACCACGGGTCTGTTTTCTAATACATCCCCCTTGGTGACACCAACAGCACCAGTTAAATTTCCTTTCTTTTGAGTACCGTAACCGACAACAACAACTTCATCTAATTGCTCCATATCTGGTACAAGCGCAATATTCAGGTTGGTTTTACTCCCTAATTCAACTTCCTGGGTCTGGAAACCAATAAAACTGAATTGCAGTGTGCTATTTTCCGGAGCACTTAATGTAAAATTTCCATCCAAATTAGTGGTCGTTCCAGTATTGGTTCCTTTTATTAAAATACTAACACCTGGCAGGGGATCTCCATCTTCCTCAGAAGTGACCTGACCTGATATTTTAATGGGGTTTGCACTTTGTTGTGCAAGTAGATTTTTACTGTTTAAAAGGACTAATAGTGAAAGCATGCCAATATACAGACACAGCCGGAAGGAAAATCTTCCTCCTCTTAATCCCTTATTACTTTCAAGCATTGAGTAGCAATTATGAATCATAAGATAAATTTTTGTTGTTTAAAAAAAATTGTACAGGATGTTAAACCAATCTAAAATTTCATTCCAGACATGATATTGTTGAATTATGAGGTATGATAATTAGGGCTTTTGCACTAAAATACACACTCTAGTGCAAATGCCCTAATTTTTTTAACAGTTTTTTAAAAAAAGATTGATAGAAACTAAATCCATGGAATATAGCCAATGGCTGAATTTCTTATTTGAAAGTGTTAAAACATTGGTATTTTAGGGCATATGCCCTATTTTTACCAAAATAATTTTTCTTTCAACTGATTCGGGCCCGCATGGATTCGTCCCTTGAAAAGGAAAATAGATTACTTATTTAAAACTCAATTTCCATGGGCAACATCTCAGCAATTGATTTCAGTGTGATCATATTTTATATTCTGGGCATTTTGGTTGTTGGGATTTTGGTAGGTCGGAACCAATCTGCCAATCCAGACAGTTATTTTTTGGCAGGGCATTCCCTTAAATGGCCTGCCATAGGCTCCGCACTTTTTGCTTCCAATATTTCCACCGTACATTTAGTAGGATTGGCTGCATCAGGCTTTAGCGATGGTTTAATCTGGGGCAACTTTGAATGGATGGCGGTATTTGTATTGATTATCCTGGGGTTAATTTTTGCTCCTTTTTATTATAAGAATAAAATTGCTACGCTTCCAGAGTTTTTGGAAAAGCGATATAATGCGGTGGTCAGAAGCTGTTTGGCATTTATGGGATTATTAGGTGCGCTTTTTATGCATATTGGTGTAAGCTTATATGCCGGAGCAATAGTTTTTGAACATTTCTTTTCCATAGATGTATATGTATCCATTTTCACCATTTCCTTTATCACTGCATTATACACGGTGATAGGCGGCCTCCAATCCGTGGTGGTGACAGAAACCATACAGACAGTTATTTTAATAGCCGGATCGGTAATCCTGACTATTTATGGTATCCTTGCCCTTCCGGAAAATGGAATTGATTGCTGGGAAGCTTTAAAAATTGCAGCAAAACCAGAACAGTTAAGTATCATCCCTACTGCTCAAAACTCCTCAGGGTTGACCTGGCAGGCAATAATATTAGGATATCCAATATTGGGGATTTGGTATTGGTGTGCAGATCAGACCATTGTACAACGGGTTCTTGGAGCCAAAACCCTGAAAGATGCCAAAATAGGGCCTCTGTTTGCCGGAGGCATTAAAATTCTACCAGTTTTTATCTTTGTTTTCCCCGGAGTTTTAGGTTATGTATTATTTAAAGATATCATTTCGGAGCCAAATGATACCTTCCCGGTACTTATTACCGAATTGTTACCTACTGGCTTAAAAGGATTAATGGCTGCCGCCTTATTAGCGGCCCTGATGAGTACTATTGCATCAGCCTTAAATAGCGCAGGAACCCTGGTTTCCATTGATATTGTTAAAAGGTTTAAACCAGGCATTACCGGGAAACAACAGGTTTTAATAGGCAGAATTACCGCAGTTATTGTCATGTTTGTGGCAATTTCCTGGTCACCCTTAGTGGCCAAGTTTAATAGTATTTTCGAAGCCATTAATATTTTATTGACTGTCATTTCCCCACCAATTACCACTGTATTTATTTGGGGCATATTTTGGAAAAGGGGAAATCACATTGGGGCAGTCGCCACATTTATTGGAGGTTTTTTGCTGGGACTTATCGCTTTTTTGATAGACTTTCCAGTAGTAGGAAACACCAAAGTGATTACTGAGGTATGGGGAATTTCCTTCTTAATGCAGGCCTGGTGGCTTTTTGTATTTTGCTCGGTCATTTATGTGGTTGTCAGCTTATTAACCCCAAAACCTGATTATAAAAAAATTGAGAGCTGTACTTTGAGTTCACCACTGGCCTTTTTGCAAAAGGAGGACGGGGAACATTTTAATCTGCCCTTATTACTTTCTGGAATTTTAGTGCTCATCATGATTTTGCTATATGTCCAGTTTTAGAAAAAAGTATTAATGCTTCAATCATCTATCAAATTATTAGAAACTAATTACCATGAATAAAACAATCGTCATTAAAAAAGGATTATCAGCTAATTTAAAATATGAATTGAATGGCGGTGCGGGTTCAGATGCCATCCATAAAACGCCAATTTATGCCTATGCAGTGTGCAGGTTAGAAACAGACAAAGGCATTAATGGAACAGGCCTGGCATTTACCCTTGGAACCGGAAATGAATTAGTATGTAAAGCCATAGACTATCTGGTAAGCCACATTGAGGGCAGAGAGATTAATGAATTGATGGCAAATTTTGGTCAGGTTTCAAAAAATATGGCCGAAGACCCTAATTTTCGATGGTTGGGTCCACATAAAGGAGTAGTACACTTAGCCCTTGCAAGTGTGGTTAATGCCTGTTTTGACCTTTGGGCAAAAGCTCATGAAGTTCCTTTATGGAAACTATTAATAGAATTACCTCCTGAGACGCTTGTCAACACCTTAGATCTTTCCTATCTTGAAGAAATAATGACCACAGAGGAAGCCATTTCCATTTTAAAAAATCAAGCCAATACGAAATCTACCCGGGAAACTATTTTAGAAACGGGCTATCGGGGTTATGACACTTCTATCGGGTGGTTCAATTACAGTGATGAAAAAATAAAAGAAAACATCAATAAGGCAATGGATCAGGGCTTTACAGCTATGAAGTTAAAGGTAGGTTCCCAAAATTCTCAGCGGGATATCAGAAGGGCAATGCTTGTTAGGGAAACTGCTGGACCAGCTGCCACCTTAATGCTGGATGCCAACCAGCAATGGAATTTACCCCAAGCCATTAAAATTTGTCGAGAATTAAAACAAATAAATCCTTATTGGATAGAAGAGCCTACCCATCCTGATGATATTGCGGCTCATGTAACCCTTGCAAATGAAATACAACCTTTAAAACTGGCCCTTGGAGAGCATGTACCCAACAAGGTGATGTTTAAGAACTTTTTACAATCAGGTGCCATGCATTTTAACCAGGTGGATGCAGTGAGGGTTGGAGGTGTATCGGAGTTTATTGCCATTAGTTTGATGTCGAAAAAATTTGGAGTGCCGGTAGTTCCTCATGTGGGAGATATGGGACAGATTCACCAACACCTGGTCCTGTTCAATCACATTTCTATCGGACATGAGGCCATATTTTTGGAACACATCCCTCATTTAAAAACATACTTTAAGTTTCCCGCAAAAATTACAGGTGGATTCTACGAAGTTCCACAAATTCCTGGGATGAGTACTGACTTAAAAAGTTATTAGCTTCACATACTTTTGAAATGAAAGTGAAAAATCACTATATGCTCCCTAAAATCCTGAGACCAATAGCCATTATTGGTGCAGGTGGGATTGTGAAAGAGGCTCATCTTCCGGCCTATAAAAAGGCTGGTTTTGAGGTAAAAGCCATTTTTGACCGGGATTTATCAAAAGCAAAGGAACTGGCTGAAGCGTTTAATATCCCCAAAGTTTGTGCAAATATCGAAGAACTGATAGAACAGGCAGAAAAACATCAATGTATTTACGATATTGCCTTACCAGCTTCAGCATTTTTATCCGTATTGTCTAGTTTACCCAAGGGTGCTCCTGTGTTGTTACAAAAACCGATGGGGGAAGACATTACCCAGGCCAAAGCCATTTTGGCATTGTGCCAAGAAAGAAACTTGCTGGCTGGGGTAAATTTCCAACTTCGCCATGCCCCATACATTGTAAAAGCCAAACAGCTCATAGCACAAGGTTTAATTGGACAATTGCATGATGTGGATGTAAGAATGAATGTATTTACACCATGGGAGCTATGGGAATTCCTTTTTGGATTACCCCGAATGGAAATTCTCTATCACAGTATACATTATATTGATATGATCAGGTATTTTTTAGGAAATCCCCAAAGAGTACTGGCCAAAACCACAAAACCACCCCATATAAAAAACCTTTCTTCTACCCGCTCCTCTATTATTATGGATTACGGTGCGGAAATCAGGGCAAATATTAATACGAACCATGGCCATAATTTTGGTTTAAAACACCAGGAATCCTATTTTAAATTTGAAGGGACTGAAGGAGCCATCAAAATTAAGATTGGGGTATACCTGGATTACCCCAAAGGACTACCCGATGAGTTTGAGTATTTTTCAGTTAAGGAAGGTAATTGTTGGCAAAAAGTTAAAATCAATGGCACATGGTTTCCTGATGCTTTTATTGGTCCTATGGCTGGCCTTATGTGTAAATTAGAAAACCGAGAATATACATTTATTAATTCCGTAGAGGATGCATTTCATACTATGGAATTAGTGGAGGAATGTTATTTATCCAGTGGTTTATAATGCTGGAAAAGTAAAGGAAATATTTTTAAATGATGAAAAAACATTAAGTATTTATCCCAATAGCATTTCTGAAACTACTCACCTATCAGAAGCAGCAAAATAAAAAATCAATGAATTTTATTAATCGAAGCAAAAAACAGGCATTGACGCTAGGGAACACATTAAAAATAAATTTAATGTGCCTGTCTGTATTGATTTTATTATCAAATTGTAAAACAGAAAAAGACCAAAATGTCACCCAAAAACCTAATATCATTTTAATATTGGCAGATGACTTTGGGGTAGGTGATATCCAGGCCCATTATCCTGAAAATAAAATACCCACACCAAATCTTGATAATCTGGCAAATGAAGGAATGAGTTTTTTGGATGCCCATAGCAGCTCGGCAGTTTGTTCACCCACCCGCTACGGATTACTTACCGGAAGGTACAATTGGAGAACTCCTCTACAGGAATGGGTGCTGGCCTGTTATGAACCGCCTTTAATCAAAAAAGAAAGAACTACTTTACCTGAAATACTAAAACAAAATGGATATGCCACTGCTTGTATTGGGAAATGGCATTTGGGTTGGCATTGGGAAGGGGAACATGAGAGCGAAAGGATTGAAAGGAAAAATGAGCTAAGAAAATACAACTGGGATTTCACAAAACCCATTAAAGGAGGACCAACCGAGCATGGTTTTGATTATTATTTCGGCACTCACGTCCCCAATTTTCCACCTTTCACATTTATAGAAAATGACCGGATTCTTGTTCAACCTACCTCCCTGTATAAAAAGGAAGATTTTGAGGGCGAATTTATGCCACAAGTATTCGATAATATGCCTATGGCTCCTGGCTGGAAGTTTGAAAATATACTACCGGAACTTACAAACAGGGCAGTAAAATATATTCATGAGCAAAGCAAGAAGACAGAACCATTTTTTCTTTATTTTTCCATGACTTCTCCGCACGAACCCGTATCACCATCCGATAATTTTAAAGGAAAAAGTGGTATTGCTCCAATTGCCGATTTTGTAATGGAAACAGACTGGTCCGTTGGTGAGTTGCTAAATGCGATTAAAAAAGCAGGAATTTCAGAGAACACTCTAATTATTTTCACAGCCGATAACGGCCATTCCCATTATACAGGCTGGAATGACCTTGTGAATGCCGGACATATGCCCAGTGGACCGTATCGCGGTCATAAAGGAGATATTTGGGAGGGTGGTCACAGGGTCCCTTTTATTGCGAAATGGCCCAAGAAAATTCAACCTGCCTCTTCCAGCAACCAGCTTTTGTGTCTAACGGATGTTTATGCTACGGTTCATGATTTAATTAAAAACGAGCCAACTCCGGCTAATGAAGGGGAAGACAGTTTTAGTATACTACCAGTGCTTTTAGGTCAGGAATCAAAATCAAAAAGAGAGAATTTAGTCAGCCATTCTGTAGATGGGGAATTTGCGTTTCGCAATAATGAAGGCTGGAAAATTGTTTATCGGCTTCCAGAAGAGAAACTAGATTTGTCGAGAGGCAAACCGGCAAAAGTTGAACTTTATAACCTGAAGGAGGATATTCATGAAGCACAAAACGTATTGGAAGATTATCCGGAGGTGGCAGAATCCTTAAAGAAAGAACTGGAAGCTATCGTTGACAGGGGAACAAGCAGAACAGTGGCAAAACAGGCAAATGATGTGGAAGTCAAATTTGACATTATTCAGAAAACCAGATGGGCTGAGGAGTAACCACTTCCTTCCGAAAATGACATAGTTGAAAATCAATTATGATTATCAAATTCTTTGTATTTTAGTCGGAATTTCCAAAAAAATCCACTTTGTGCCTAAAAACAAGCTATATATGAAATCTCATTTTCTTCTGGTTATTTTAGTTTTTCTGATATCCAATTGTGATTCCATGGACTGCGAGAACCTGAAAACCGGGACATTCAGATTGCATGGCGAAGATGGGACAACCCACATTATCAAGCGAACTGAAACTCATCAATCTGAAACAATTGAGGAATCGGGGTTAGTTTCCGAATTCGATATTGAATGGTCAAATGAATGCGAATATAAACTTTTCAAAAGAAGAGTAACTGCAGGAACAGACAGATATCCAGATATGATAATCGATACCCTTTTTTGCGAAATTTTGGAAATAAATGGAAAATTCCATACCACAAAAACCTCAAGTAAAGAATATAAATTTACCGCAACCGCCAAATTAGAGAAAATAGAATAAATCTTTTTAGGGAATCAGTTGAATTTCCCACGGAAAAAAATCAATAAAGGTTTTGGATTCCCTCAGAAATAGAAGAGAAAAAACTAATGCTTTTGATTATGAAAAGGCAGCAGTCATCAAACCAGCCGGTTTTCTCCTTTGGCAATAGAAGATTTTAATTCAAGGAATGTCTGTACTGTAATGGCGTTTGATTTGTTTTGTTTTTAAAAAGTTTATTGAAAGATTGCGGATATTCAAACCCCAACATATAGGCAATTTCACTTATGGATAAATCAGTGATAGACAAAAATTCCTTCGCTTTTTCTATGAGTACATTTTGAATATGATGCTTTGTGCTCATTCCGGTTTGGTGACGCAGCATATCACTCAGGTAACTGGGTGAAATATTCAGTTTTTCGGAAATGTATTGCACCGTGGGCAGTCCCTTTTCCGGGAATTCATTCTGGTTAAAATAAGCATGAAGCAGATTTTCCAATTTGACCAGAATATCATTGTTTACCACTTTTCTTGTAATGAATTGACGGTTGTAGAAACGGTTGGAATAATTAAGCAATAAATCGATATAGGAAACAATGAGGTCCTGGGTAAAATTATCAATTGATGTATGGATTTCATGTCTGATATCCATAAACATTTTGCTTATCATTTTATCCTCAGTTTCGGATAAATGCAAAGCTTCATTTACGGCATAGGAGAAAAAACCATATTCCTTAATCTTTGCAGCCAAAGGATATTTTTGAAAGAAATCGGGATGCACGTATAACATAAAACCCTCTCCCACTGAATCATTTTCCAATTCTATTTTAAGGATTTGTTTTGGTGCTAAAAAGGTCATTACCCCTTTATCGAAATCGTAATATTGTTGTCCGTAGCGGAATTTTCCCTTTACGTTCTTCTTTATGGAAATGGTATAGAAATGATGTGAAATAGCTTCGTCTGAAATTCCACAGCAAGGAGGTACATCCTTCAAATCAACCACACTTACCAGGGGATGTTCCGGGCTTTTTATGCCAAAATGTTTATGCAGTTTAGGAATTGATTCTATGACCAAGGGTGGAGAAACTTTCTTATTCATATTTCTAATTTAAGAAAAACAGCTGAAACAATACAGCTGTTTTTCCTATGGTTTGGTTAATCAATTGAACTCATATCATTGTACCTGTCTCCCGTTTCTGTGGAGATAGGTATGATGCTTTCTAACCGGTCTAAATCCTTCTGAGACAATGAAATGGAAGTAGCCGCTATATTTTGTTCCAAATAACTAATTCTTTTTGTTCCAGGAATGGGTAAGGCGCCTTTGGCAATGGTCCAGGCCAGGGCCAATTGAGTGTTTGTAATCCCTTTTTCCCCAGCCATTCGCTGAATTTCATTTAATAATTCAAGGTTTTTTTGGAATTGTTCCCCTTGAAATTTAGGTACAGTTCGTCTGAAATCATTTTCAGGAAAATCCTCAGGCGACTGAAACTTACCAGACAAAAATCCACGACCCAATGGAGAATAAGCCACCAGGGTAATGCCCAATTGATCCAAAGTATCCATTATTCCTCTTCCTTCCACACTACGCTCAAAAAGAGAATATTCCGTCTGAACAGCAGATAATGGGTGAACCGCATGGGCTTTTCTGATAGTTTCTGAAGACACTTCGGAAAGTCCTATGTATTTCACCTTGCCTTCTTTCACCAAATCAGCCATTGCTCCAACTGTCTCTTCTATTGGAGTATTCTTATCCAAGCGATGTAAATAATACAAATCGATATAATCTGTCTTCAGATTTTTGAGCGAACGTTCAACCGCTTTTTTCACATAGTCCTTTTTGCCATTTATAGCCCAGGTAATCTGGCCACTGTCATCTATTTCCACTCCAAATTTGGTGGCAATGTTGTATTGATCCCGATTTCCACCAATAGCTTTGGCAATGAGTTGTTCATTTAAAAAGGGGCCATACATATCAGCAGTATCCAGAAAGTTCCCTCCCAACTCCCATGATCGATGAATGGTGGCTATTGCCTCTTTTTCATCTGATTTACCATAAATATCTCCTCCGGCAAAGGTTGTCATGCCCATACAACCCAAACCTATTGGTGGAGTAATTAGTCCTTGAGTTCCCAGCTTTCTTTGTTTCATAATAATTTATTTTTTGATTACATAACAAAGTTCTTCCCTTCAATTGACCATAAAGTATCCAAATCTCGGAAATAAATATCCATATTGAAGTAATTTCAAATTACTCAGGCTTAAATTATAAAGATCTTTTAAGCATAAATCCTTTCCTATGCTTTAAATTTATATTGTAGATTTTTTGGTAACCTTGCGGTATACTATAAACAGCCAACACATAACTAAACCTCAAAGCTAAAACTTTTCAATAATGGAAAAACACAAAAGAAACCTGCAAACCAATCCAACTGCCCAAACCCCTTTTGCCCAAACCTACTTTCACGGCACTAAAGCAGCGCTCAAAATTGGAGAATTTATTGAGCCAGGGATTCATTCCAATTACGGCAAAAAAAACAGGGCAAAATATATCTATCTGACTGCTACCCTGGATGCTGCGATTTGGGGAGCTGAGCTTGCTTTAGGCGAAAAGCCTGAAAGAATTTATTTAGTAGAGCCCACTGGTGCAATAGAAGATGACCCTAATTTAACAGACAAAAAATTTCCCGGAAATCCTACCATGTCTTACCGTTCAAAATTTCCATTTAAAGTAGTAGGGGAAATTACGGTGTGGCAAGGCCATTCCCCGGAACAAATCAAAACAATGAAAGACGGACTTGCCAAACTTGCTGATCAGGGCATTGAAGCCATAGAGGATTAGGAAAAATATAGAAACTGTCTTAACTTCATTTAGCATGAGGGATTAATTTCTGAAACTTTTGCTTTCATCATAGTCAGTATTAAAAGCACATTAACACTTTATTACAACTCCTGATTGTCTTTGACAAAAACCATAGTTGAACTAACTTACATAGAATTTGAATCGCAATTTTTCAATCAATTAAAACAACCAAAAAATGAAAAACCCGGTACAATGGTTTGAGATCGCCACAACAGATCTTGAAAGAGCCAAGAACTTTTATGCTAAAGTTTTTGATTTAGAATTTCAATTCATTGAAATGCCAGATAGTAAAATGTATATGTTCGGTGAGCCTGACAAAATAGGATCTGCAGGGTGTTTGGTTCAGTCGAATGAGACCACCCCAAGTGCTGATGGTACTGTAATATACTTTTCTTGTGAAGATGTTTCGACTCAGGCTTCCCGGGTTGAGGAATCTGGTGGGAAAATGCTTATCCCCAAAACAGATATTGGTGAATTTGGTTTCTTTGCCCAATTTACGGATACTGAAGGCAATCGAATTGGCCTGCACTCCAACAAATAAAATAACCGAACCGGACCAGACCGGGCGTTAACCTTTAAGCCCACTGAAGTGAGGGGAAAATTAGTTTTCCCCTCCTCAAAATTTGAAATTTCCAGGACAGAGATTTTCAATTATTCTCAATTAAAGCGACACGAGATAATTCCAGAGCAAAAAATATCAGGGGAAGATTTTTTTCTGGTGATAAGCTAAATTTAATTTATTTTAGTTTTAACCATTATCAGCCATATGAAAAAAAATAGATCTGGTGTAATTTTGAGCCGTGATCAATCAAATAAGAAATAGCATCTTTACCAGATTCCTTTGGGGATTTATGGGACTTTACCTGCTCAACATCAGTGTGGATACCGCAGATCCGCATCCTGAACACATTCCCGAGGATTTATCATTTAACGATCAGGAAAGTATTGTGGAAATTGTGGTGGAGAAAATTCTGGGAAATGAAAATGCCATTAAAGAATATGATGATCCGGATACACAGGACCATAGCAGGGAAATTAATGTTAAAATAGATCTCTTTGCCCTTAATACCTTTTGTTTAACTATAAAACCTTCAATAGCTGAGAAAAAAAAGCAGGAATTTCCTGCTTATAGATTTTTTCTGGCCAGCGGCTTTCAAAAGCTTGATACTCCCCCTCCCAGGATTTGATTTGTTTTTTTAGACCTGACTAAATCCCCTTTCTAAAATGGAAGCGGGACCAATTTCTAATGCTTAAAAACAAATTAAAAATGAATATAAAATATATATTGATGTCAATTTTACTATTGACATTCTCCACTTATAGCCTTGCGCAAATTACTGATGCCGAAAAAGACAGCCTTTACATCCAACAGGTGGAAAACCATAAAAACCCTGATAAAGTTTTACATGCTGAACCCCTCTATATTGACCTGATTCGGGACTTGGGGGCAAGGAAAGGGGAAAAAGAATGGAACCTGGGTTTGGGGCTCACTGATAAATTAAAATTTGATTCTTATGAGGCCTTAATAGAATACGAATGGGCACCCATAGACAGATTGGGTTTAGAAGTAGAATTACCCTTTACCTTTTATTCACCGGTAAATGGCACTGAGAGAGATTCAGTTCCTTCCAATCTATTGAATAGCATTAAAGTCGCTGTTCAATGGTCATTTTTTGTAAGTGAGCCCATGGCCACTTCCATGGCCCTGGGTTACATCAACGAGTTTGAACTATCCGAATTTAGAAACTTTGGGAAACCTTTCACTAAAGGAAATGTATACAATCCTTTTTTCGTAATAGCCAAACGCTGGGGGAATAATTTCCATTCCCTAATTTACACAGGACCAATAATTGAGCAGAATTTCAGCACGAATAAAATCCACACCACTTACGACATCAATACTAGTTTTCACTACATGATTACCGGTACAAGAAACTTTATTGGTATTGAATTCAACAAAACTTTTGATCATGGGGATTTTGACATGACCATGCGACCTCAAATGCGATTAGGTATTGCAGATAACTTGTTGATTGGAATTGTGGCGGGAATTCCCGTGAGCAGGGAAAATGAGAGATTAAGCTCTTTTGTTCGTCTGATTTGGGAACCAGGGCATCATAAGAAGTAAAAAAGCCACCAATCATACAGCTCTCCGGAAGGTTAAATACTTCCGGAGAGTAAATTGAATCACATCAGTTATCTTTTTATCAAGTTGTACCAATGGTTTATGGCATGAAGGCTGTCCCTTCAAAAGGCTGATGAAGAACTGGACATTAGTTTACCTATTACTCTTAGATGAAATAGTTTTCCCCACAGGCAATGTAAAGCTTTCTCTAATTTTGATATTCTATCATTGAAGCTTTTCCAAAACCTGCGCAAATTCCGAAATAACTGATTTTCCTTTTGGAGGAAGTTCGCTTTTTGAAAGGGGATTCTTCTCCTCCGGATCAACCTCTAAATTATAAATTTCCCCGGAGCCATAAAGTTTCCATTTGGTATTTTGAACATATCTGCTAGGCTCAAATTTTCCCCAATTTGGATCGTAATGGCAAAAAACCCATTCTCTGCCTTTTCCTTTCCTTCCTAGCAGTTGGGGATAAAAACTTTTTCCGTCTATTTGAATCTTTTTTTTTATCTCTTTTTGTCCGGAGATATCAAGCAAACTCGGCAAAAAATCGGTAAAATCGATCAAATTAGGGTTAATACTTCCAGCTTCAATGGTACCAGGCCAGCTTGCAATAAAGGGGACATGCGTGCCTGCATCGGTGGTAAATCCCTTATTCCCTTTTATGGACTTTCCCTTCCACTGGGAGGTGACATCTCTATCGGTACCATTGTCACCAATGAATAAAACCAGGGTATTTTCCCCCAGGCCCAAAGCGTTAATTTTGTCCACCAGTCTTCCCACGGACTGATCCATGTAGTTCACCATTTCCCCAAAATATTGTGGATCATTGGTTTTACTTTGGCTGTCAAAACCATCAAATTCAGCTGAATTTGGTGTGGGGACAAAAGGATCATGAGTAAGGCACATGGGAAAATAAACAAAGAAGGGCTGGTTTTTATTTTCTTCAATAAATGATTCAATATAATCCACAAAAACATCAGGACCATAGCCATCCTCATAAGTCTGTAAGCCTTTACCTTCGATTTCTACCGTTGGGTTTTTGTAACGTGTTCCCCTGTCTTTTACCTGCCACAAACAATATTGATCAAATCCGGCATCTTTTGGAAGTGTCCCTGTTCTTCCTCCAGCCAATTCCTGCTGCCGGGCATTTCCATACAATTGCCATTTTCCGGCAATACAGGTTTTATAACCAGCCTCCTGAAAATAATGTCCAAAAGTTTTCTCATTAGAATCCAGTAAACCAAATCCGATATAATTCCTGAAATTATATTTCCCAGTCATAATCTGAACTCTTGAGGGGGTACAAAGGGGGGTGGAAAAACAATTTTCAAACCTCATCCCTTCTTTAGCCAATTTGTCTAATCTGGGCGTCTGGTAACTTTCACCACCATTACAGCCCAGGGTTTCAAAACCAAGATCATCTGCCATTATCAGAATGACATTCGGTTTATCTGTTTCATTCCTTTGAGCATTTGAAAAGAAAGAAAACCCAAAGCATAAATTAAGGAATATGAGGATTATAGATAATTTTCTAAAATTAAAAAGCATTTTCAATTGAATTTTATCAAGAATGATGGAAGCGGAAAAATCGCTATTCTCCACTAAGTAATCAAATTATCTTACCTTAATTTTTTTGTGATTATTAAATTGATCTGGAAAAAGGCCATTTTTTTCTTACAAAACCATCCCTCAGGACTATTTTTGGAGAAGCGCCAGCCTTAGCATAACTTAGCAGATTATTTCCTATGAATGTGTAATAACCACCTTACCTTTTTCACTCATTAGTGATCGTTTTTGTTGGCAACCAAACTTATTTATAAAAGCAACCAAACCACTCAACATTAAACAATTTAGGGCTGGTAGTTTATGAAAAGACTTTACCTATTCATCTGTCTGTTTTTAATTATTTCTTATAATGGAGATTGTCAGGAAAACTATGAATTCATACATTTTTCCCAAAATAAAGGCTTACCAGAAACAAGGATAAATGCGCTTATTCAAGATAGTAAGGGTTTTATCTGGGTGGGTACAGATATTGGAATAAACCGCTACGATGGGTACTCCTTCAAACAAATAGATTTCGCAAATCAAAAACCAATTTATAATGCGGTAAAAAGCATAAAAACAATTTTTGAAGACAGTAAAGGAAGGATTTGGATGGGTGGAAAATCCTGTGGCCTTTACCAGTATGATTATAATACCGGAATATTTTCCAGGTTTTTGGAAAGTGATTCGGTAGGGCTTCTAAGCAATACCATCAATTGCATTACTGAAGACCAAAACCAGAACATCTGGATAGGAACAACCAGAAGAGGCTTATTCCGGTTTGATGAAGAATCAAAAAGCTTTGTAGCTTATCCTGTTATTTTAGAAAAAGGTGTTTTCTCTCAGGATATTCTTGCCCTGTTGGCCGGTGATCCTAACCGACTGTGGGTAGGAACTGAAAATGCGCTTTATTATTTAGATCTTACCAATGAAACCTTTCATGAGGAATTTAATCACATCACCCATCCTGAAAATGTTTTGGGAGGGATAGTAGATATTGAACAAAGTGATGAGAATTATTTATGGCTGGGTACCGGCCGGGGTGGACTTGTGAAATATTACCCTCAAACCAAACAATCAACGCTTTTCACATATCAGACCGGCAATACACATAGCCTCGGTTCCAATGTAATTCTTCAGCTATTTATAGATAGTTCCCAAAACCTTTGGGTGGGAACTGACGGTGGAGGGCTTAATAAACTAAAAAAAGACGAATCCGGATTTGAAACTATTTTGCATCACAAATATTTCCCTTCTTCCATTAGCAGTAATTCTGTGATTAGTATAATGGAGGATGCACAGGGTAACCTTTGGTTTGGAAATAACTTTGGTGGTATAAATTTTTTGCAAAAGAAAAACCCTGAGATCGTATACCATTATGGTTCTACAGATCAGTTTCCCACCCGTGTGTTATCGATCCTGGTTGATCGGAAGGGAGATACCTGGATTGGTACTGATGGCAGCGGACTAAATTTTTTCTCCCATGCCGGACAGGAATCTAAACATTACTCCAGAAATGAAAAAGACCCTAATAGCATTTCCGGTAATTATATCCAACATTTGTTGGAAGATACCAGGGGAAATATCTGGATAGCTACTTATAATAATGGCCTGTCTATTCTCAAAAATGATAGAAAAACTTTTATTTCAGCCCATGAAGAAATGCTGAAACAGGGCTATGATATTGGCAGTGATATCAGAAATATTTTGCTGGATTCCCAGGGAAAGATATGGATAGGCTCTGATCACGGCCTGTTTGTGGTAGATGAAAACCTCCACCTCATTGAAAGTTTCAATTATTCCAATTCCCAACTGGATTGTGAGATTATTGTAGAAATTTTTGAAGATAAAGATCAAAATATTTGGTTAGGAAGCATTGGTGGAGGACTTTTTCTTTATGAGGGAAATGGGAATTTCAAAAACTACAGAAAAGAAACAAATAACCCATCAGGCATTTGCAGCAATCGAATTTGTACGATCAATCAGGCTCCAAATGGAGATTTGTGGATTGGAAGTTATAACAATGGCCTCAGCATTCTAAATCCAAAAACCCAATCTTTTTCTTATCTGGGTATGGAAGAAGGCTTACCAAGTTATGATATCAAATCAATTTTGTTTGAGGAGGCCGGAAACGCCTGGATCAGTACCAACAATGGGCTGGCCAGGTATAATTCCGAAACTAAAATAGTGGACATTATCAATAAGTCTTCAGGTTTGCAGGGTGTGAATTTTATCAAAAGGGCAAGTTTCAAGGATGATTTGGGAAGGCTTTATTTTGGAGGGGTACATGGGTACAATATTTTTTCTCCGGAAAACCTGAAACTAGATAAAGAAGCTCCCAAACTTATTTTTTCCAGCTTTAAAATACTGAACCAGACCGTTGAAATTGGCAAAGGGAAACCTTTGGAACAATCCATTGAAATTGCTGAAAATATTAATCTGGAATATGATCAGTCATCTTTTACTTTTGAGTATACAAGCCTTGATGATCTTCCAAGCCCTTCTTATGATTTTGCCTATAGGCTTTTTCCATTTCAAAAGGAATGGCAATATGTAGGAAAAGAAAGAACAGCCAACTTTACCAACATTCCCCCGGGAAAATATTCCTTTCAGGTTATGGCCTCCGATGGAATAAAAAAATGGACCGCACAAGCACATTCTGTTTCAATTTTTATAGCCAAACCATTTTGGGCAACAAACCTGGCCTATTTGATATACTTTTTAGTTGGAATTACCACTTTGCTTCTCTCCTATCGCTATGTGTTTTTATGGTCAAAACTTAAAAGTAACCTGGCCTTAGAGAAACTTTCAAGAGAAAAAGAGAATGAAATCAATCAGATGAAACTCAATTTCTTCACCAAAATGTCTCATGAGATCAGGACACCTCTTACCCTGATTATGGGCCCCATCGATCAAATCATTGAATCCACCTATGAAAACCCGAAGGTGAATAATTATCTTCAAACCATAAAAAGTAATGCACAACGCCTTGTTGGGCTTACCAATCAATTGCTTGATTTAAGGAAAAAAGAGGCTGGTAAGCTTCAGCTCAAAGCCCGTAAAGGAGACCTTTTGGCATTGCTTGAGGAAATCATTCTTTCATTTAAGGAACTTGCCAGACAACGCGATATCCAACTGGTCTATCAGGTAAGTGAAAAACCTGAAGGGTTATGGTTTGATGATGAGAAAATTGAACATGTGATTTTTAACCTGCTCTCAAATGCATTTAAATTCACTTCTGATGGAGGTTCAATTAAAATATCAGTAAGGGTAAAGGAAAAAGAAGGGGCTACAGATTGGGTGGAAATTTCCATTAAAGATAATGGGATTGGTATCCCTGAAAATGACCTCCCACATATTTTTGATATGTTTTATCAGACAGAATCGGGAATAATAAAAGGAGGATCTGGAATTGGGCTTTCTTTGAGCCACGAATTAATCAATCTCCATCACGGCCAGATCAGGGCATTTTCTGCACAAAGGGAAGGTACAGAATTTATTATTTCATTACCACTGGGTGAAAAACACTTATCCAACGAAGAAAAATTATTTAGCAATCCCAACCCTATCATTAAAGAGCCTAATCTTGGGCCCTATAAATCTTCCAATAGCAAAAAAATCATTCATAAAAAACAAGCCGTCAATGATCATAACTCTTTACTTATAGTGGAAGATAATCCGGAAGTAAGAGATTATTTAAAGCATATTTTTGAGGAAGAATTTGATATTGAAGTTGCGGAAAATGGAGAAACAGGACTTAAACTGGCCAGAAAAATATTACCTGACCTCATTATTAGCGATGTAATGATGCCCATTATGGATGGCATTGAGATGACTTCCATTTTAAAAAATGACATCAGGACAAGCCATATCCCCATGATTTTGCTCACAGCAAGGTCTTCTTCAGTATTCAAAATTGAAGGATTGGAAACAGGAGCTGAGGATTATATTACCAAACCTTTTGAAGAAGAAGTATTAAAACTTAAGGTAAAAAATCTTTTAGGCAATAGTAAAAGGGCCATGAAATTTTTCAGAAGAGAAGTACTCTCCACCCCACAGCCAGTACCACAAAATGCCCCTGATGAAAAATTTATCAAGGATTTAGTGGCTTCTATTGAGAAATATATGGACGATCCCAATTTTAAGGTTGAAAGATTAGCCAAAGATTTAAGTATGAGTCACTCAGTTTTATATAGAAAATGTCTTGCCCTTACAGGAAAACCAGTGAGTGACTTCATTAGAATTGTGAGGCTAAAGAAAGCCACATTATTGCTCAAAGAGGGTTCCTTAAGCGTTGCAGAGGTCGCTTATCAGATAGGGTTTAACGATGCAAAGTATTTTAGCAAGTGTTTCAAAAAGCAGTTTGGCAAATCTCCATCGGCCTATTTACAAGAATTAAAAAACCACACCAACTAATTTGGGAATCCTTTATCCAATTTTTTCAATTTCACTCTCCGAATAGACGAAATTTTACCCCCAATTAGACGGATTTTTACCCTCAATTTTCAGAGATAAACCTCATTTTCGTGGCAGATAGATGATTTCTATGCTTAAAAATGATAATGACCTGATTCTACCTTTTAAGCAATGGAATTAGTGAAAATACAACCGTACTTTTAAGATAAAAATTTAAGCTATACCAATAGAACAAAAGATATACTTTAAGATAATTGGAAATATAAAACCTTAAAAATATTTACTTCAACCATTATAATTAATGAAATGAAAAATAACATTACTAGAAGAAATTTTGTAAAAAATACTGCGGCAGCAGGACTAGTGGCCTCCCTTGGAGCCCCAAATATTTTATTTGGAAAAGATGACAGAAAAGTCAGACTGGGTTTTATTGGGACAGGTATGAGGGGTAGAAACCATGTTTCTTTGGCTGCTATCAGAGATGATGTGACCATTACCGCCATTTGCGATATCGATCCTGAAAGTATTGAGAAAGCAAAGGAGATCATCAAAAAAGCTGGTAAAAAAGAGCCTGCGGTATATGGTAAAGACGAGTGGGATTTTAAGAACATGCTGAACAGGGATGATATTGATGGCGTAATTATCGCCACTCCCTGGTTATGGCACACCAAAATGGCTGTAGCTACCATGAAAGCTGGAAAATATGCTGGCGTAGAAGTTTCAGCTGCCAATACGCTTAGTGAATGCTGGGATTTGGTCAATACTTATGAGGAAACTGGTATGCCTTGTATGATTCTGGAAAATGTGTGTTATCGCCCAGATGTGATGGCGGTATTGAATATGGTGCGAAAAGGCATGTTTGGAGAGTTGATTCATACAGAATGTGGGTACCAGCACGATTTAAGAGGCGTAAAATTTAATGATGGGAAATCGGCATATGGAAAAGGAGTAGAATTTGGGGAGAAAGGATATTCAGAAGCTAAATGGAGAACTTTACACTCAGTAAACAGAAATGGGGATATTTACCCTACTCATGGGATTGGTCCTGTGGCGGAATATTTAAATATCAACAGAGGCAATCGATTTATTTCTTTAACTTCCACTGCAACAAAAGCCAGAGGATTGCATAATTACATTGTGGAAAATGGAGGAGAAAACCACCCAAATGCTAAAGTTAAATTCAAATTGGGGGATGTCATTACCACAGTGATCAAAACGGCTAATGGGGAATCAATCATTGTCTCTCACGATACAAACCTACCCCGGCCATATTCCTTAGGATTCAGGGTACAGGGAACAAAAGGAATCTGGATGGATGTCAACAAATCCCTTCATATTGAGGGAGTTAGCCCAGCGCATCATTGGGAAAGCACGGACAAATATTTTGAAGAAAACAAGCATGATTTATGGAAAAACCATGGTCATAAAGCGGAAGGAGCCGGACATGGCGGTATGGACTGGTTTGTGGTACATGCATTTGTAGAATCTATCAAAAGAAAAGCTCCAACTCCAATGGATACTTACGATGCTGCTGCCTGGAGTGCGATCACCCCATTATCAGAAAAGTCAATTGCCGATGGCAGTAATTCAGTGGATTTTCCAGATTTCACCCGTGGTCAATGGATGGTGAACAAACCAATTTTTGCCCTGAATGGTGAATATTAACAAAGAGATATAGTTTACCAGCTATGATTTGTTTGCATAAATACGTAAAACCTTAACCAATAAACAAACTTCATCACTATCCCATACAATATGGAAAAAATCCTTATTACCGGTGCTAATGGTCAGCTTGGAACTGAGCTGACCATTTCTTTGTGTAAAAAATATGGTGTTGAAAATATAATAGCCTCTGATATCAATCTGCCAAAATCAACACTTCCCTGCCAGTTCATCAAATTAGATGTGGCACAGAAAGCTGATTTGGAAAGGGTGATTGCCAATGCCCAAATCACACAGGTTTTCCATTTGGCCGCACTGCTTTCTGCAAAAGGTGAAAGCGATCCACAATTCACATGGGACCTGAACATGTCCAGTTTGATTACCATTTTGGAAGCTGCTAGAAAATACCAAATCAATAAAATCTTCTGGCCCAGCTCCATTGCAGTTTTTGGCAGAACCACTCCAAAAGAAAATACACCTCAACATACAGTAACTGAGCCAGATACCATGTACGGAATCACTAAACTGGCTGGGGAAAGGTTATGTGAATATTATTTCAAAAAATATGGAATTGATGTGAGGAGCTTAAGATATCCCGGGCTTATCAGCAATAAAACCTTGCCTGGCGGTGGGACTACAGATTACGCAGTGGATATTTTTTATCAGGCTATTGAAACAGGCACTTACAATTGTTTTTTAAATAGGGAGACTTTTTTGCCCATGATGTACATGCCAGATGCAATTAAAGCCACTATTGATTTAATGGATGCGCCAAAGGAAAATATAAAAATCAGGTCTTCCTATAATATTGGTGCGGTGAGTTTTTCTCCAGAAGACCTGGCAAAAGTCATTCAAAAATCCATTCCGGATTTTACCATAACCTATTCCCCGGATTTTAGACAGCAAATAGCCGATTCCTGGCCGTCAAATATTGATGACTCAGCCGCTAAAAAAGATTGGGGATGGCAGCCTAATTTCGATCTGGATAAACTTTCCAGTGATATGTTGAAAAATTTAAAAGAAAAATTGAGTAATAGTATTTTTTGAGATTGGTAAAAACCAATCAACCTATTCAATTATTCTAAAAGTGATTGAACAAATTTATATATCCAATGCAAAAAGAAATCTACTTCTTTTTACTAATTTTATTTACAACCAGTTCCTGTGGAAAAATAGGGAACTTATTCTTTTTTGAAGAAGTCCCAGCATCCAACTCCAGGCCTACAATATACCAAACATCTGTACCAGCCTTTACCGCTTATATCTCTCCAATGGAATCTCCATCGGTTTCAATAAGCGAAACAGACGGAATTATAAATTGGAAAGAAAAATCCCCCGAAATTAAAATATATGTCAAATTCAATCAAACAGGCACTATAAACCTGGACCTCTTATCCAGACTACCTCATTCCGAATCTGCAAGGCTTCATATTACTTTAGCCGGGGAAAGTAAAGTTATTAACTTTAACAAATCAGCTGATTATCAACAGCAAAAGATTGGAGAGTTTTCTATTCCTAAACCTGGGTACTATGAAATTACCCTGAAAGGAATTGATAAAAATGGCAGGCAATTTCCTGACATTAAATCTTTCGTACTTTCCGGTGAAATTGCCAGAGAGGCCCTCTTTAATTCCAAACCCCGAAAAAATGCAGCTTCAGTCCACTTGAGATATCCAATTGAAAATGGGCAGGAAATAGAATGGTTTTATAATGAAATTCGTGTTCCTAAAGGCATGGACCCTGTCAATTCCTATTTTATGAGTTGTGGATTTCATCGAGGGTATTTTGGTATGCAGGTGATTAGCCCCACAGAAAGAAAAATAATCTTTTCGGTATGGGATAGTGGAAATGAAACCATTGATACAAGCCAGGTGAAAGATGAAGATAAAGTAAAACTTCTAGCCAAAGGCAAAAATGTATTTGAGGAGAAATTTGCCATAGAAGGAACTGGTAACCATTGCCTTATGGAATATGACTGGAGTACTGAAATCACATATAAGTTCCTAATACATGCTGAGCCAAAAGGCACTTCCACAATTCATACTGCATATTTCCTGGGCCCGGAAACTGGCCAGTGGCAACTTGTAGCCAAATTTAAAACCCCTAAGGATGGGAAATATCTCAATAATTTATACGCCTTTGTAGAAAACTTTGAAGGGGAGAATGGGGAGCTGGAAAGAAAGGCTACTTTTAGTAACCCGTGGGTAAGGACTTCCAAAGGAGATTGGATAGAGTTAACTAAAAGTTATTTTTCCCATGATGAAACAGGAAAAAAGGAAAGACAGGATTATGGAGGTGGCGTGAAAAATGGAGAGTTCTTTTTATTTAATGGAGGTTTCAAAACACAAACCGCAATTTATGGAGATGAATTTAACAGGCAGGGAGGTACAGGTCAACATCCCAACCTGACAGAATTGCCAAAAATTCCCCAATCCCTTTAAAGTTTACCCGGACAAGATTGGAAAAATTAAGGTACCTTTGCCTTAATATTACCAAACTGAGTAAGTAGATCACTTTAAATATTCCAAATGCTCATTTTATTATTCTCCCTTATCCTATTTCCTTTAAGGTTCATAAAAAACCGAAAATTAGTCTAATCATGTTAAGGTAAAGCTGAATTCACAGCAATTTAGCCTCCTCCTTAAAAAGTAAATTTCACCTTAATAGGACTCTAATATTTTATTTACAATAAATTAATACGGATTTTTTTTGAAAAAACCTGCTTTTATAGCCTATCTGCGAGATAGGCAGGTTTTTAGCCGAAATTTTACCCCTATCTTGACTGATTTTTCACCCTATCTTTTACGATTAATATCAAAATTTAAACATTCATCCTCAGAAAAGGGTAGCAAAAAATTATTTTTTTTCACATTTAAATCTAATCTAAATGACTAAATTATTACTAGGTAAGACCCTCCTTCTTACCGGACTAATTTTACTGATGGGCCAAATAGCCTGGTCGCAGGATATGATTGCCAAAAGGTCTAGCCTACCAGAAGCAACCACCAACAAAGTAACACCGGTACAATCCCTCATTAAAGGAACAGTCACTTCCAAAGCAGATGGAGACCCTTTACCAGGGGTTAGCATTGTTATAAAAGGTACGGTTCAGGGGACCACTACAGACCTTGACGGGAAATATTCTCTCTCTGCACCAGAGGATGCCACTTTACAATTTAGCTACATTGGTTTTGAAGTTTATGAAGCTCAGGTATTAAATCAATCCGTTATTGATGTGGCTATGGTGCCTGATTTGGAAGAACTGGAAGAAGTAATTATAGTAGGTTATACTTCTCAGAAAAAATCTGAAGTAACCGCTTCTGTGGCCACCATCGATGCAGATGAGCTTACAGATGTAACTTCCCCCAATGTGTCAAACCTATTACAAGGAAAGGCAGCAGGTGTTCAGGTTATTCAGGGTTCCGGTCAGCCCGGGTCAAGCCCTTCCATAAGAATCAGGGGTATCACTTCAATGAACGGTAGTGTTAGTCCGCTTTGGGTAGTAGATGGGGTAATTGTTCATGGTGTGCCCAATATCAACCCTAATGAAATTGCCTCTATTTCTGTATTGAAAGATGCTTCAGCCACAGCCTTATATGGTTCAAGAGGAGCAAATGGGGTAATCGTAGTGACAAGCAAACAGGCAGAAGAAGGCAAAAGCTCTTTAACCATTTCTTCGAGAATAGGATCTGCTAATTTTAATAACGGGAATTTTAAAGTGATGAATTCTCAGCAATTGTATGATTATTATTTACAATTTGGCAATCAGGACAATATTCCAGACTGGTTTTCTGAAGATGTATTGGCCAATGATTTTGACTGGTTCGCCAATGGAACACAAACTGGTCTTACCCAGGATCATTCACTGGCATTTACCGCAGGCACCGATAAATCAAAAACCTATATTTCTCTAGGTTATTATGATGAAAAAGGTACTGTAAAAGGTTATGATTATAACAGGTTAAGCTTTAGGTTAAACCATGATTATCAGGTAAATGACAAATTGGTATTAAAACCAAAAGTGAATGTAAACTACACCAAGAATTACAACCAGCAACACTCACTGTATTCCATGTATACCTATTTGCCATGGGACAATCCCTATACCGCTGATGGAGAAGTAATCAACCCCAAAGCAAGTGGTGTGGATTGGTATGGTAGAGATGAAAGCAATTATTTATATGATCTGCAATGGAACTACAGCAAGGGACAATCCTATAACATGTTTTCAAACTTTGATTTTGAATATGAGATATTGCCAAACCTGAGGTTCATTTCCACAAATGGGGTAACCTTGTATTATAGTGATGGAATGTCTTATACTGATCCAAAATCTATTTCAGGTGAAGCCAACAACGGTCAATTATATAAATCATTTGCTAAAAGGATCACCACCTTTACCAACCAAATGGTAAAATATTCCAAAGTATTTGGAAGCCATAGTCTGAATGCATTGGTTGCCTATGAATATAATGACTACAAATATGAAAGTACCGGTGCTACTGGCTACGGAATAGTTTCAGGTACTGAAATCCTGGATAATACTGCTACTCCAGGAAATGTATCGGGAACTACTAACGATTATGCGCTACAATCTCTGCTATTCAATTTTGAATATGCTTTTGATGACCGTTATTTAGCCCAGTTTTCAATCCGAAGGGATGGTGCATCAAATTTTGGAAAAAACAACCAATATGGAACATTTTACTCAGCAAGTGCCGGATGGAATATCCATAATGAAAGCTTTTTCGATGTAGATCAAATCGATCAGTTGAAGCTGAGGGCAAGTTATGGAGCAGTAGGTAACAGGCCAAGTTCACTATATCCGCAATACGACCTTTATAGTTTAAGCACTACTTATGATGGATTTCCAGCAACTACCCCTTCTCAATTAGGAAATGATGATTTGGCCTGGGAAAAATCCTACCAGACTAACATTGGTTTGGATACCAGGATTTTCAACAAAGTAGGTTTAACACTTGAATACTATAATAAAAACACTTCAGACCTGCTTTACTATGTGAGTTTACCATCTACCAGTGGATATTCAGGCTATTGGGAAAACATAGGTGGGGTTCAAAACAAAGGATTCGAAGCTTTAGTATCTTATGATATTTTTACCGGAGATCAAAATACATTTTCCTGGACCGTAAGTGGGAATATAGGTGTCAACAAAAATGAAGTGACCGAACTTTTTGAAGGACAAGATATTGACAGAGGTGTGAAAGTTTCACAAGTTGGGGAAGACTTCAATTCCTGGTTTATGCGAAAATGGTTAGGTGTTGATCCGGAAACCGGAGACCCTTTGTGGGAAGTAGTTGATGAGACAACAGGTGAAACATCTGTTACCACTGATTACAATGCGGCTACCAAACAAATTGTTGGAACTGCATCCCCAGATTTCTACGGTGGATTTTCTTCAAGTATGTCTTATAAAGGGATATCACTGAGTGCAAATTTTGCCTTCACAAAAGGTGGGAAAATTTATAATTCAAGCAGAGAACTTTACGACTCTGATGGAGCCTATCCAACTTACAACCAACAGGAGCTTGCTGATGGATGGAGCAGATGGCAGGAGCCTGGTGATGTGGCTACACACCCAAGAGCTTTATTCGGAGGTAACAATTTATCCAATAAAACTTCTTCCAGATATTTAGAAGATGGAAGCTATTTAAGACTCAGGAACGTAAGGCTTGGTTATGCTTTCCCACAAAATCTGATAGGAAATGCCGGAATAAGAAACCTTGAGCTATATGTGTCTGGAGATAATTTATTGACTTTCACGGGTTATTCCGGAATGGACCCTGAGGTAGGTGTGAACTCTAGTTACGGACAAGGCTATTCCAGTTCTCTTTACCCTGTTGCTAAGCGATTATCACTTGGTTTAAACCTTACTTTCTAATTTAAAAAATCAGAATAAAAATGATGAATAAATATATTTTTTCCATTCTACTGGCAACTTTATTAATTGCCTGTGATATAGAGCGATTTCCTTATGACTCCATTGCCTCCGAAGAATTATTCGGTGGAGAAGGTGGATTAGAATCAGCGACTCTTGGTAATTATGCCCTATTAAAAGGAGATGCTGATGGCAACGGGTTTGCCCCTCAATTGCATCGTCTTTCAGAGTACCCTGGAGACAATGTTTCGTTAAGTGGAACGACAACTGATCCTTTGTTTTATTCCTATAACTACCAAAATATTACCACCAGTGGAAGAGCTAATAATTTTTGGTCAGCAGGTTATAAGGCGGTTGTTGGATGCAACAAAGTAATTGAACTGGCCACCGAAGGGGAAACTATTGAAATGGACCACTTAATTGGTGAAAATTACTACTTAAGGGCTTTAATATATTTTCAGCTGGTGAATGTTTTTGGCCGGCCCTATTCTCAGGGAACATCAAACCTGGGTGTACCCCTTAAAACTTCTGCGGAAATTGATGATCTTCCCGATAGAAATACCGTAGGTGAAGTATACGATCAGGTGGTACAGGATTTATTAAAAGCAGAATCCTTAATGACCCTTACAAAAAGCAATTCATATGCTACCAAGGAGGCTGCTCAGGCATTGTTATCAAGGGTTTATTTATACATGGAAGACAACCAGAAAGCCATTGAATATGCTGACAAGGTAATTTCATCAGGCAATTATTCACTGGTTTCTACTAATCTCCTGCCCGGTTATTTCAATATGAACCCAGATGATAACTCTGAAACTATTTTCTGTTTTAAATATCTGGAAGAATCAGATTATAACCATGGATGGTATACTGTGGGAAGCTTATACGCCAATATCCAGGGAGCTGGCTGGGGTGAAATGTATGCTTCAAACTCCTATTTATCATTAATTGATCAAAACCCTGAGGATGTAAGAAGAAGCTTTATTGACCCACAATATTTAACCGATAATGATGGAAATAAGATTCCTGTAGTTTACTGGATTGATGACACTTTTAAATACCAGTTCAGACTAACTTTTGAAGAAAGCGGTAAGACCTATTTTACAGATGGAGATACCAATTATGAGGTACTTTCAGAAGAAGTTGGTGATTTGACTAAGTATTATTACCTGAATGATTCCAATGAAAAAATCGCCCTTGTGAAAGACTTTGACATGGATAAGAGAAATGGATATCCTAAATTTTATATCCTCAAAGCTTCTCAACAGGAAGATGTACCTCATTTATGGTCGCCAGTAGTTTCAAGATTAGCAGAATTGTATCTCAATAAAGCTGAAGCTTTTGCTAAATTAGGCAATACTGCCTCTGCTTTGGAAAATATTAATATTATTAGAGAAAGAGCAGGTATTCCTGCATACAATTCTGCTGCGGAATTCCCGGAAGGCAAAGAGTTACTGGATGTGGTTTTGGATGAAAGAAGATTAGAACTTGCCTATGAAGGCCACAGAAAATTTGATGTTTTTAGAAATAACAAAGTGATGGACAGACATTATCCTGGTACTCACCTGAATGGCAACAATCCTTATTTTGAAGTTGAACCAACTGATAATAGGGTAATTGAATACATTCCGGAAAGCCAGATCAATGCGCAACCAACACTAATTCAGAATGATTAAAAAGGATAAGTCCCAGAGTTTTTACTTTGGGACTTTCACTTTTGATTACACAACATTGTACCTATTCTTTAACCCTACTCACCAAAATCTCAAAAGCTAATCTTGAGGGTAACAGCACCTGAAAATATTTTTAACTTCTTCATCGACATAAAAGATAACTTACTGATAATGAATGAATAGTCATTCATGAAATTCAGTATAGGAGTTTTTCCAAATTTTTCTTTACCTGAAAAACCTCCAGTTTTACTTAGTGGGAAAGCAGTTTTGTAAGGTTTTATTTATCACCAAATAAAAAATTGAAACGCTTTAATTCACCTATATTTATCACTTTATAAATGAAAAAAACCAGTTCCCTGATGCTATTTAATTTTACCTTTTTCTTTTTACCTTTCATCTTTGGATGTGCGCCTGATACTGTTTTATTTTCCCCAGATCAGGATAACCAACAAACAGAATTCACAGATTTTTCCTATAGAATTCCAGCCGGTGGTAACAGTTGGGTATTGAATAATATTACTCAAAATGAACAGCTCATCAATAACAATGGAATCCATAACTGGCAAAGCGCTGATGATGTTATACGTACCTATTTTTGGACTAATCAGTCCGGGAATCTGCAGGTAGGATTAAACATAAAAGTTCCTGATAATAACTCCCTTATCAAGATTTCTGTGGGAGGAGAATCAAAGGAAATTCAGGTATCCAATACCAATTTCCAGGATATTGAAGTGGGTAATTTTAACCTGGAATCTGCAGGTTATCACTTCATTGAAATTCAGGGTATAGAGAAAGCATCTGATAGTTTTGGGGAAATACAAGAAGTGCTTATTGGGGGCTCTGCGGTTTCCGGAGAAGTCCATTTTATTGAAAATGAAGAAGATTTTTATTTTGGAAGAAGAGGGCCATCTATCCACCTGTCCTATGCCTTACCAGAAAATAAGGATTTCACTTGGTATTACAATGAAATTACAGTGCCGGAAGGTGAAGATGTAATTGGTTCATATTTTATGTCAAACGGGTTTGGAGAAGGTTACTTTGGAATTCAGGTTAATAGTGAATCTGAAAGAAGGGTACTATTTTCAGTTTGGAGCCCTTATGTAACGGATAACCCAGGGGAAATTCCAGAAGATTATCAGGTTCAATTATTAGGGTATGGCGATGGGGTAACCATCAATGCTTTTGGGGGAGAAGGCTCAGGAGGACAAAGTTACCTGAAATACAACTGGGTAGCGGGCAACACCTACAAATTTTTATTAAAGGGAGAACCAGCCGGCAATAATTCTACAGATTTTACGGCCTATTTTTTTGCACCGGAAGTCGGAGAATGGAAATTGATTGCCAGTTTTAGAAGACCTTATACCAATACCTACCTTACCCGTTTTCATTCCTTTTTGGAAAACTTCAATACAAAAACCGGAAATATTTCAAGAAAAGCCTTTTATGATAATCAATGGGCATTTGATAGTGATGGAAAATGGAATGAGCTTACCAAAGCAAAATTTACTGCAGATGCCACAGGACGAAAAAAAGTCAGATTGGATTTTACAGGAGGTGTAGAAAATGAAGCATTTTACCTTCAAAACTGTGGTTTTATTAAAGACCATACAGCCCCTGATGTTTATTTTGAAAGAGCAACCAAAGGGAATGCTCCGAATATAGATTTTACTCAATTGGAAGTACCTGAGGTGCCTGAACCTGTAGAGCATGAATACCTTGATAAATCCAACTGGGAAATTCTGGCGTTTAGCTCAGAGGAAACCAGTGGAGAAGGTACAAACGGGCTTGCCAGCTTAATCATAGATAATGATTACAGCACCTATTGGCATTCTTGCTGGACAACCTGCGAAAAAGAATTTAGCTATCCTCACCTTATTAAGATTGACCTTAAAGAATCTAAAAGTGTTAAAGGGCTCACCATTGTTCAAAGGAATGGTTCGAGAAAAATTAAAGAATTTGAAATACTGGGAAGTACAGATGGTGAAAATTGGGAAAGTATTGGGAATTTCTCGCTTGATAATTCTGCAAATCCACAGGATTTTAATTTTCCAACTCAAGTTTCATTAAAGTATTTTCGATTTAAGCCTATTTCCTCCCATGATGGAAACAGGTTTGCGGCCCTTGCCGAAATCAGTTTGTATCAATAAATAATCTTTTAAAACAGGTAGTACCAAATTAAATACACTCTGCATTATTTCCTTGGTGAAAAGTATATTTAGTTGGCTACCTGTTATTGGTAATTAGCACTGAATACCTCTCCCTGATGATTTTCAAGCCGGTCAATTACACAAATGTCCAGTATGAGTTGTATTTAAATTGCTGGATAAGAAAATATGGGGATCTATTTATCAAAGGCTGTTGCTGAAAAAAGGCAAGAAATAACCTTAGTATTCAAAAGCTACCCCCAAACCAAAAGCAGGCCCGTCATAAATGTTTTTTCGACCGGTTATTAATCCTGAATAGTCCAGGTATTCTGCTGTAATGCTAATTTTCTTATTTATTTTATATAAGGCTGTAATTCCAAAAGCAGTAAATTCAGTCCCTTCTCCATAAACAAATGGCACTTTCTTGGGATTTTCGGTTAACGATTCCTGAATCCAAAGTTTACCAATAATCCAAAGCTTATCAAAAAATAAAGTTCCTGCTTCCGTCCCTACTTTTAATTGGTGACTTAGTCCCTTCGTCCTCCAATTAAAACCACCATAAATGCTGCCATAATACCTCCCATTGTTACTGGAAAGAGAAGCAGCAAGTGTAGACCAAACATTAAACTCTCCATCAGAAGTCGGAATATTTATTTTTTCTCTAAAACCTAGGTCATTTTCAGTTTTTGCAAAGGCAAATTGCTCCCCGTTTCCAGTTGGTATTTCGGGTTCTATAGCCAATGATAAAGGAAAAGACTTTAATAACTGATATTTTGCTCCTATTCTCAAATCACCCACACCAAATATTGTTTCAGTGGTGCTAAAACCGTTGGACTTAATCAAGGGTAAATTGGCTGTAAGGGTAAGCCGATTGGTAATTCCATATTCCCCATAAACTTTAAAAGCCGTAGTAGTAAAATCGGTTCCTAATGCTGAAGTCTGAAGCTCTCCTGAGGTATTGTAATATTGGTCTGAAGAAAATACATTAAAGCTTCCCTGGATAAAATAAGTACCTTTTTCTTTTACCCAGCCACTTTGTGCAAAGTTTTGAGTTGAAAATATGAGCAAATAAATGGAGGTAAGAATGATGTTTTTCATAGGGGCATGGTTAAAAAAACAATATCTTTTTTAGATCGTGAATTGGTATTTTGTACAAGTATTCGCTTGCATTATCTTTAAACAAAATTTTGAAAATGAGGAAAGGGAAAACAACTGTTAAAAACAGCTATTTTATATCATGTTTTGAATACGTATTTTGAAATTGTAAGAAAAAGCAGGGAGAAAAACGCCCTGCTCTTAGGAGGAGATTTTAAGTGGAAAAATAAATTATTATTTACTTTGCAGTGCGGCATTTCCAAAAGGAATACTAGCAGAACCACACCACAGAATCACATGGGTAAATTTACTTTCCACTGTATCCATGATTTTATGGTAAGATTCTCCATTACTTCCTATAGCTCCAATTAACTTTAAATCAGGATTTCCTTCACCAGGATTTGGGGTGAAAGTATCTGAGGTAGATAAATAAACTGTTACCGTTCCTGTACCCAGCTCAGTCATAAAATCCTCATTAAATTTAAGAAAAGTGGAACCAGCTTCATCTAAACCAAGATCAACTGTTCCAGCTGTTGGTGTGCCATTTTGGGCTACAAATGTACCTCCCTTTTGAGCCGTGAATGTTCCGTTAGGCAGGGAACTATCAATTATTTTTTCCGTATCGTCCTCACAACTAATAAAAGTGAAAACAGCCATAACAAACCAAATAAGAGTCAAATTTTTCATTGTTTAAAATTTCAGTTTTGAATTACATTAATTTTAAACAAAGGTTCAGCTTAAGTATCACAGAACTCTCACAGAATGGTAAACTTTTTAAGCACATTTGTTGAAACTCAAAAAATGCTATTCTTTCTATTCGCAAAAAAAGTCACCTTATTTACTATTAGAAAAAACGAAACAAACCGGAAGTAATCCAAACAAATCTTTTGCTATATCTATATATACCATTATTATCATTTAAAGGCAAACTATATTCGATCATAGATAATCAAATTAAGGTATTAAGGTTGGGCATCAAGTTATTATGTAGATGAGAATTCCTATGGAAAAACATTACTTGAATTTTGTAATAAGTAATAATTCAAAGTTAACCGTGTATTATTTTGCCATAAAAGACTGATAGAGGGATTACTTTTTCTCGGAAATAATAGTGAGCACTGGTGCTTAAATATGGAATAGGCAGAATTGCCTGGATTTGGAACAATGAATAATATCCATCCATTTTATCTAATGAAAATGGAGAATTAATGGCTTTTGGTAAAATGGTGAAGGAGGATTTAAATTAGAAATGCCAAATTATAAATAGGAGACTTACCTGGTTATTCAGATGGTTTTGATTTTAAAATATATTTCAGATAGTCTTTGAGTAATTTTTTATAATATTTTCTCAATTTCCTTTCTACCTTATTATCTGTTATATCCTGAGAAATATTCATCCCATTAAGCCAAACCTTTGTTTTATCTTCTGATAATTCAACTAAGGCAAATTGAAAGTCGGTTATAGTGTCCTTTTCTACTATGAGGGTATCAATTTTATAATATGGATAATTACTAACTAAATTTTGGGTAGAATCTTTCCAGTAATCATCAAAATCACCAAATGTATTTTCCCGTGGAAGACTATCAATAGAAATATTGAGATCATTTTCAATTAAAATATTTAAAATTTCACTCTTACTTAATTTTAGAGTTTGAAAACATGAAGAGCATTGTAATTCCCCATCTGAAAAGGTATAGCGATAATTATAGGGAGGTGAAGTTGCCATAAATATTACTATAGTTGGAATTAAAATTAATCCTGGTTTCACATTTAAGTGGTTAATCAGTAACCAGTCAATTTTTCTAATATTTAATAAATAGTAATAGGAAAATGGAAGTATACTTAAGGCAATTAAATCAGTATAGTCAACTACTCTTGTAATTCTAATTAGCGCAAATTGATTATAAAAATCAATCAGGGATTGAGAATAGATTGATTTCCAAAAAATGAAAAATAAAGCTGTAATAAAAACATTTCTGCCAATCTTTTTTGGAAACAAATAAGAGATAACCATTGGTAAAATTAGCAATCCAACAAAATCAGATAACTTCCCCGTAATCCAATTGGAGTATTCTAATTTAAAAAAATGGTCATTCAGCAAAAGGATAATTAATCCTAAAATGAATACATAATTTAGCAAAAAATATTTGTGGTTTTGATTTTCCATAAAACAAGGACATTCTTTTTTAACAACTTCATCAAAATAGAGCTTGTTAAAAAATATCAAAACATAATACAAACCGGAGTGGGTGCTTCAATTTCTGATACAAATTCCAGTTTTCCTGTATCTCCATTTCTTTTAAAGGACACAATGGAATTTGTTTTTTGATTGGCCACCAGTAAATACCGGTTATCAGGCGATAAATTAAAATTCCTTGGGGTCTCCCCTCTTGTTTTTTCATGCCCGACTAATGAGAGTGTTCCATCCTTCTGGTTTATTTGGAAAATCACAATGCTGTCATGCCCTCTATTGGAGGCATACAAAAACTTTCCATCCTCAGAAATATGGATATCAGCACAGGAATTTGGCTGATCAAAATTATCTGGTAAAGTGGAAATGGAACTTACAATTTGATATGCTTTGGAAGACTCGTTTTCTATAAATGTCACGGTAGATGAAAGTTCATTAAGCACATAAGCCCATTTTTTTGTGGGATGGAAAGTCATGTGCCTTGGTCCTGCCCCATCAGACATTGCCAGCTTTTGAGGATTTTGAGATACCAGCTTTCCATTTTTTGCATCTAAATTAGAAAACCAAATTTCATTGGTACCCAAGTCAACCGATACAATTTCTTTCCCGTTATTCCGGAACCAAACAGAATGGGCATGTGGTCCTTTTTGTCTGGAAGTTGTGCCCGAGCCTGTATGTTGCAATATATCTAACGGGCCCTCCAGTTTTCCTTCAGCATCAATTTTCAATAAACCGATTGTACCATTTCCGTAATTGGCTGTAGTCACAAATCCCTTTTTATTGACCCCAATAAAACATGGATATTCCCCTCCCGAAGATTGTTTATTTATCGATTTTAACTCATCCCCTTCAATGCGAAAAGCTTCCACCATTCCTTCCTTCGATTCATCTACTGAAATAAGAAATTTACGATCGTCTGTGATGGTTAGAAAAGAGGGATTGGAAATTTTTGCAGCCAGGCCTACTTTTTCCAAAACACCATCATTTTTCAGGATATATTTATAAATCCCTTCACTTTCCCCTTTTGTATAAGTTCCCACAAAAAAAGGGAAATCTTTTTGGGTTATATTGTCCTGCTTTTGTGTTAATACGATCACTCCAAATGTGAAAGCGAATACCATCATACTTAAAATTACTTTCATCTAATTTAGTCTAGCTTTTCTTTTATTAAATTGAAATTCACCTCCAAGATAGAAGTTTATGTTGATTTTTACATCCAGTAATAAATATTCTTTTTGATTGCATTAAGGGGCTGATTTACAAGCATGAAATAAGTTTTAAAATTTGACCATTGTTGTAATTTTTTGAGCGGCAGAAATTAATTTATAGTTTCCTCAGGAAAGTCATCAAAGAATAGCCTCTTTACATTCATTCTAAAATTCATTTTAATATCCATATTCAGGGTTTTTCCACCTATCTTTATAAGATGAAATGATTAACATAAACAAATTTTAGTACTGAATATGAAAGAAAATGAATTTGATGCGATTGTGGTTGGCTCAGGAATTAGTGGCGGATGGGCAGCCAAAGAACTGTGCGAGAAAGGATTGAAGGTGATTATGTTAGAAAGAGGGATGAATGTGGAGCACGTAAAAGACTATCCAAATGCAATGAAAGCTCCATGGGATTTCCCTCACAGAGGTACCCGAACTCAACAAATGATCAAAGATTATCCTGTCCTTAAAAGAGATTATCCTTTAAGTGAAAAAAACCTGGAGTGGTGGGTTAATGAAAAAGATTGTCCTTATACCGAAGTAAAAAGATTTGACTGGTTTAGAGGATACCATGTAGGGGGAAGGTCGCTGATGTGGGGAAAACATAGTTACAGGCTTAGTGATTTTGATTTTAATGCCAATGCTGAAGATGGAATTGCCGTAGACTGGCCCGTTAGATATAAGGAAATTGCGCCCTGGTATGATCATGTAGAAAAATTTGCAGGGATTAGTGGAAACAGGGATGGTTTACCCCAACTCCCAGATGGTCAATACCTTCCCGCATTACCAATGACTTGTGTGGAAAAAGATGTGGCTGCGAGAATCAATCAAAAATTCCCGAACAGACATATAGTTATGGGAAGGGTTGCACACGTTACCGGACCACTTGAGGGTAGGAATCAATGTCAATATAGAAATAAATGTAGCCTGGGTTGTCCATTTGGAGGGTATTTTAGTACACAATCGTCTACCTTACCAGCGGCTACCAAAACCGGAAACCTTACTCTCCGACCCTACTCTATTGTTACCCAAATTTTGTACGATAAGGATACAAAAAAAGCAACAGGCGTAGAAGTTTTGGATGCAGAAACCAACCAAACTTATGTATATAAAGCAAAGGTAATTTTTCTAAATGCCTCTACAATTAATTCAACCTGGATTCTAATGAACTCTGCTACAGATGTATGGGAAGGAGGCTTAGGAAGTAGCAGTGGAGAATTAGGCCACAATTTAATGGACCACCACCTGGGTGTTGGCGTTGGAGGATGGGTTGAAGGATATGAGGATAAATACTATTACGGTAGAAGGCCTGGAGGTTTTTATTTACCACGGTTTAGAAATTTGTTCGGTGATAAAAGGGATTATTTAAGAGGATTTGGCTATCAGGGAGGATCAGGAAGGGAAAGCTGGCGAAGAGATGTTCCTGAATATACGATTGGAGCAGAATTTAAAGAAGCACTTACCGAGCCTGGAAGATGGACATTTGGAATGGGAGGATTTGGTGAAATTTTACCCTATCATGAAAATAAAATCACCTTGGATAAAACCAAAACAGATAAGTGGGGACTAAACGTGGTGGCTATTGACTGTGAATTGAAGGAAAATGAGCTGAAAATGAGAAAAGATATGCTCAATGATGGTTTGGAAATGCTTGAAGCAGCAGGAGTAAAAGATGTAAAAGGTCATGATGGAGATGGCACTCCCGGAAGAGGAATTCACGAAATGGGTACTGCAAGAATGGGAAGAGATCCCAAAACTTCAGTCCTGAATAAACACAATCAGGTATGGGATGCCAAAAATGTTTATGTTACTGATGGTTCATTCATGACTTCAGGTGGATGTCAAAATCCATCTTTGACTTATATGGCATTTACTGCAAGAGCTGCAGACCATGCTGTAAGTGAATTAAAAAAGATGAATCTTTAATTATTAACCCTGATTTAATTGAGTAAAACTCTTTTTAATAAAATTATTAAATTATGAACAGAAGAGATGCATTATCCAGAGTTTCCATGATCCTTGGTGGAAGTATCATTGGAGCGGAAATATTTCTTTATGGGTGTAAGGAAGGCACTCCACAACTTTCAAATATTGAATTCACAGCAAATAATATCAGTTTTCTGGATGAAGTTGGGGATACCATTCTGCCTAATACAGCATCTTCTCCGGGGGCAAAGGCTGCTAAAATTGGAGAATTTATGAAGGTAATCGTCACTGATTGCTATGAGGAAAAAGATCAAAAGATTTTCTTAGAAGGAATTTCTAAACTGAATGACTTTGCAAAAGAAAATGGTGGGGATGATTTTCTGAGCTTTACACCGGAAAAGAAAAAGGAAGTTCTGGAAAAATTAGATAAGGAAGCAGGAGAATATTCCAAAAATAAAAAACCAGAGGACCCTAATCATTATTTCCGAATGATCAAAGAGCTGACCCTTTGGGGCTATTTTTCGTCAGAAATTGGAGCTACTCAGGCACTGAGATATGTGGAAACTCCAGGTCGGTATGACCCGTGCATGCCTTACAAAAAAGGAGATAAGGCCTGGGCCATCTAATTTTTTAATTCTTTAAAACAAACAAAAAGCCCCTCTGATTTTCTGGAGGGGCTTTTTGTTTTTGGGTATAAAAAAAGCCAGGCAAAAAGCCTGGCTTTATATCAAGTAGTAAAATTCATTTATCGTGACTGGTTCTTTTTTTCAAATGATTTTTCTTCAGGATTCATGTTTGTCATTTGCTTTCTTAAATTAATTAAAGCATATCTCATTCTTCCCAAGGCAGTGTTTATACTTACTCCTGTAGTCTCTGCAATTTCCTGGAAGCTCATTTTCATATAATGTCTCATCATTAATACTTCTTTTTGAGCATCAGGAAGATTTTGGATCAAAGATCTCAATCTTGCATGTGTTTCTTTTTTAATTTGAAGCGATTCGAATGAATCTTCAGAGAATTCTAAAGTGTTGAAAACATTACTTCCATCCTCCATTACAATAGTAGGATATCTTTTTTGTTTTCTAAAGTAGTCGATAGCCATATTGTGAGCAATTCTTGAAATCCAAGGCAAGAATTTTCCTTCCTCATTATATCTACCAGACTGGATAGTTTTAATCGCTTTAATAAATGTTTCCTGTAGTAAATCTTCTGCGATTTCAGTATCTTTTACAATTAGTAAAATAGTAGTATAAATTTTATTTTTGTGCCTTGTTACCAGCTCTTCAAAAGCTTTCTCGTCACCTTTTTTATACTTAGTAATTAATTCGCAGTCACTTATTTTGAATTTCCTCATTGTTTTACATTTAGTTAACGATTGTATTTTTTTGTGATTTCGTATTGCTAAGATAGAGGGAATAAATACCAAAGTGATATCAAAACTGGCGAAAACCTTACAGTGTCAGTTAGATGATAAGCCACCTTAAAATATTTGGTTAAAAAACAGATTCTCAGGAATTTTTAAGGTAAATTAAAATTGACCTTGAAAAAATTAGTCCCGAAAAATCATGGTTTTACCGAGCAAAAACAGCTGTTTACCTTTTGCAATTAAAGATTACTATGCTAAAGACCTTTAAAATGCAATCTTTTATTGAAATATTTAAAAAGTGAAAAATTATTGTTTTAGACTAAAAATCTGGTGTAAACAACCCACTCAATAGAATCACTTTTTATAAAAAAGTTTCAAAATCCAACAATTTCCATACATATATAGCCAGATGGTCACGAAATAATTTCTTCATTTTTTAGTGTGCATTTGAAATTTCTCAGTCCCGGAATCCAATTTTTTTTTAAAGTTGACACCAATTCCACCCTCCACTAATTTCCTGATTTTAGATTTTTGCTTTATTTCAATTCATTTTTTTAATTTTTTCACCAATTTTTTCAAAGTGTCAGTAATTTAATTTTTCAAATACCTACTAATCATAAAATTATTTACCAATCCCAATTTCCTCATGTCACATTTTAGGCGGGAAAGCTTCTTATTTAAAAAACTTGTTTCGTATTTATTAATCGGATTTTTTTTATCTGGCTGCCAGAAAGTCCCTTCCGATGTAGAAATTCCTGTATTCGATCATTCCAGTTCTGAAGTTAAAGCCTCTCATCATTTTTTTGAGTATGGCGCTCAAGAGAAAGAAATAATAGATTTACAAAAAGAGTACAACCATATTACCCAAAAAATAAAAGGCTGGGTAAGATGGGGAGAAATTGTTGGAGCAGAATGGTTGATGATAAAGGGTAGAAAAGTGATCATTCATGCCAGTATTGGCTGGAAGGATTTTGAAGAAGAAGCTCCTTTAACACCAAACACCATTTTCAGAATCCGGTCTATGACAAAACCCTTTATCGGAACAGCAATATTAATGTTGGCTGATAAGAAGAAACTTGAAATAAATGACCCGGTGAGCAAATACATCAAAAATTTCCAAAACCCCAAAACTGAGAAAATCAATATTTATCATCTTTTAACTCATACTTCAGGATTTGAAGATGGACTTCCCTTTCCTGGAAGGTTTCAATCCCTAAAAGCATCTATTGATACTATTGGCAAAATTGGTCCACAAAATCCGGTTAATACATCTTATATATATAGTGATATAAATTCTGGAATTTTAGGACAAATTATTTCAGTGGTTTCGGGCCAACTTCCCGAAGATTTTATCCGGGAGAAAATTATAGTACCCCTTAAGTTGGAAAACACTTTTTCAGATACCCTAACAATGCACCAAAAAAGAGCTGACATTTCAAGTGCATATATGAAAATTCCCATCACAAAGGAAAACCATAAATACTGGGATAATGATTCTACTCTGGAATACAAATATTTCAGATGCTCAGGTGGTTTATTCTCTACTCCAATTGATTATGCTCGGTTTTTAAAAATGTGGTCTGACAATGGAAAAACTGATTCTCTTTATATTCTAAGTCCAGAAAGTATTCAAAAGGCATTAGAACCTACTCCATTATCTATAAAATCTGAAAAGCTAAATTCTTATGGTTATGGTATGCAGATGCAAATTCTTACAAAACCAATAAATGGGCAAAAACCTGTTTTTGGGCATAGTGGTTCAGATGGCACCGTGGCATTTGTTATTCCCGAAAAAGATTTAATTATATGCTATTTCACACAAACCCGTGGTAATCAAACCATGCAAAAGTTTTATAATGAAATAAAAAGCCTGATTGAATAGACTCAATATTATATCAAATCCTTTAGGCCTTCAAAGTCAAAAATTTTCTTGTCCAGCAGATGGGAAGGGTGCACATTTTTCAGGGCGGTTAGAATAATGCCTTTTCTGTCCGGGTATTCCTTTTCCCAGCCATCGAGCATGGCTTTTATCATTTGTCGCTGCATTTTGGGTTGCGAGCCACAGAGGTTACAGGGAATAATTGGAAATTCCCGCAATTGGGCATATTCGGCAATTTCCGATTCTTTGCAATAAACCATGGGACGTATTATAATATGTCTGGCATCATCCGATTCAAACTTTGGAGGCATGGTTTCTATTTTCCCTCCAAAAAACAAATTGAGGAAAAAGGTTTCCAGTACATCTTCCCTGTGATGGCCCAGAGCGATTTTATTAGCGCCAATTTCATCCGCATAACTATATAAATTTCCTCTTCTCAACCTGGAGCATAAACTACACATCGTTTTGCCTTCAGGAACTTTATCTTTTACAATACTATAAGTATCTTTTTCAAGAATGTGATATTTTACACCAAGGCTTTCTAAATATTGGGGCAAAATATGTTCAGGATAATCGGGCTGTTTCTGATCGAGATTTACCGCTACAATTTCAAAATCATTTCCCCTGGCATGTTGCATGTTTAATAATAAGTCCAGCATGGTATAGCTATCCTTTCCACCGGACAGACAAACCATTACTTTATCCCCACTTTCAATCAACTGAAATTCTTCCTGAAGTTGCCAAACTGCTTTCCGCAATCCTCTGACCAACTTTTTATGACTTAATTCCAATTTTTCTACTTCCATCGATTAAATGCTTTATACCTATAGCCTCAATTTTAAACTGACTGCAAAAATGAACGTCCTGTCCTTAAATTCAAAATATTAATCTTGAAGATCAACAGGTTCTTTCTCTGCCCAGACTAGGGGTTGAGGCAAATCCATGTCGCAAAATTCCAAATGAATTACCCTTCTCCTTTTCTGTTGCTTCGATTTTGAAGAAGCATGCAAAATTAAGGGTTTCATTACCTGAATTCCCCCTGGGCCTACATCACAAATTACCGGGCTGCTATTCTCTGTTATTAACTGAATTTCTTCATCCTTCAATACCTTTTTGTGAGAACCAGAGATAACTTTAAGTGCTCCATTATTTTCATTGGTTTCGTCCAGGTGTATTCTGATAGAAAAAATCTTTTGAGAAATATCTTCCGGAGGGCAAACGCTGATTACACCATCTTTTTGGGTCCAGCCATAAAATCCTTCGGTAGTAATTTTTTCCTTCACATTTATAGGAATATCCTGATGCCAGGTCACATACCAGTTAGCTTGTGGAGACTTATCAAAATATATGGATTTGGTAAGGAAAACTTTTGGATTAATGGACCTTATGATCTTTTTTAAATTTTTATTAAATATCACAGGGATTAGTTCGGGGATTGCCTTCAAAAGTTTCCTTTGAGAATAGGGATTAATTTCAACCTGAGCAAAATACTGATCTACCAGGGCTTTCATTTTTTTGACTTCTCTGTTGGAATAAACTTGAGTAACCAATGCATAACCCTTATGTACCAGTTTTTTCACCATTGGTTTTAATCCTTTATCATTCAGATCTGTTTGATACAAGTCTACTGCTCCCACTAACCGGTCTTTTATTATCCTTTTTAGGCGATTCGGTGCCAGTACCTTTACCCCGTCTCCAAAAGCCAGGATTTCTTTTTCCAATTCAAAATTATGTTGTACGTCAAGGGAAATGGTAACTCCATACAAATCACTTTCCACTACTTCCTGGGAATGATGAAAAGGTTTGGTAATGACGTAGGGAGCATGCCTGTGGCTAAAATGCAACAATACTTTTTCAGGCCGGAGACTAGGACTTACCGAAACCCCAATGGCATTTTTATAATAGGTATCCAATTGGAATCTCTCATTTTCAATATAAGGTCTTTCAGAAACTTTTAAATCAATTATTCTATCCAGAGCCAAATTGAGTAAATCACCATCGTATCTTTTTATGCCAATCAGAAACCATCTGTTCCGAAATTCTTTCAATAAATAAGGATGAAAATCAAAAACTCCCGGTACTCTTGCCTTAAAAGATTGATAAGTAATTTCCAAGGCATTTTTTCTAATGATTGCCTTATATAAGGAGTCCAAAAACCCCAGCCCTTTTAAATTGGCATTTTTCTCCATATCGATCACCGGTCTGGAATGCATTTTTTGGGAATAAATATGATCTTCCAGTTTCTGCACCATCCCATCCAGTTCACTGAAATGGGAAAATCCCTGAAATTGTTTTAGAAACTCCACCGCCTCAGATAGCATTCCCAAATCCTGATCTGTTAATGGGATATTAGTGATACTATATTCCTTATCTTCATAAGCATAATATTTCCGGTCTACCACAATGATTGGAGCATTATATCCCAGCTTATCACTGCGCATCATTTGGATATCTGCCTGTACTGTTCTTTTACTTACCCCTTTATCAATGCCTTCATATTCATATAAGGCATCTGAACAGGCATCTATCAAATCATCCAGGGTCCATTTTCTGTAATGATTCTGCAGACATTTGTCAATGGTTTTATAGCGGATCAGGGCATTTCGGTTAACTGGCATTTATTTTTTATTGATCATACTACTGGACAAAATTAATTTAAGATGAAAATTTTCCATCCGAGATCAACTTTGCTACTTCTTATAAAAAGAGTTAAAAACCTCCCCTGTATCCCCTCCAGAGGGGAAAAACACATTTCCCCCTCGTTGAGGGGGCTAGGGGGAGGAAATTAATATTATTAGTTTTATATCCTAATTTTTAAAAATGTCCAGTAGTATTTTTATTGTTTTTTAAAACTCCTTAAAACATTGTAAATAAGCATTTTACACAAATTCCATCAAGTTATTCCCCTAAATCTAAAAAAAGAATTTATACTACGCAAAAAGGATGCGCAGTACTCTTCCATCTTTGAATCATCAAACATTTGAAAACAAAGAAATAATGCAATTAGCAATAAAGATCTTCCCTGAAAAGGAAGCACGTGGAAAAATGACAATGGCTGACCTGATGAGCGCTTCGAAATGCGCCATAGTATCATCCGCAATAGCTTTTGATATGCTGCAACATTGCTTCATTTGTTTCACTCACAACTGAGGAACGAGGGTTCGACTCCCTCTCTGGTATAGCCAGGTAGCTTAGTGGTAAAGCATCAGTTTCCGTTGCGGGTTCGAATCCCGCCTACAGCCAAATTGTAGTAACTCAATTGGTAGAGTGTTGGACTTTTAATCCAATTTAATCAAGAAGGTCACTTGCAAAAATCGACCACCATTAAAAAACAGATACGGTCTGGCTGGTGGATTCATCTTCGGATGAAAACACAATCAGTTAAAAGCCTTGAAAAGCAGGGATACCGTTTAGGCGATTGGTTTACTTTTTCGGATTTGAAAAGGCTTATCTATAAAGGAATTACTTTTTATTCGATAACATCTTTAACAGAATCCGGAAAACTAAACTTCTCAAACTTCACTTAATTGCAATTCCGCTTTTAATTGATAGCCAGACCATTTTCTGTTATTGATCGAATATTATAAACTATTATATATCATGAAAAGAGTAAGCGTAAATGTTGGAAAAGTTGGTTTGGTGTTTAAAAATGGTGATTACCAAAGGGTAATTAAATCGGGAAAACACTGGTTAAACTTTGGTGAAAAGGTAGAGCTTTTTGATTTGTTTACCTCATTCAAATCTCCAATAGAAATTGATCTTTTACTTCAGGACGAGGAACTTGCTGCAATGCTTAACCTGGTGGAGATTAATGATAATGAAATCGCTTTAGTGAGTGAAAGAGGGTTATTCAGATGGGTGCTTACTCCAGGAAGATATGCTTTCTGGAAAGAAGGGAAAGCTTATGATTTCCAAATTATTGATTTAAATGAAAAGGAAATTTCACCTAATATTCCCAGAAAAATATTGCAGAACAAAGCGGTAATTCCCTTTACCAGGGTATTTGTGGTAGAGTCTTATGAGGAAGGGATGCTTTTCGAAGATGGGAAATTTGTGAAAATGCTGGAAAAAGGAACATATCATTTTTGGAATACCCCAAAACCTTTGGCCATGCTAAAAGCGGATATGAGACAACAACAAATTGAGGTTTCCGGTCAGGAACTATTGACCAGGGACAAAGCTGCTTTGAGAATAAATTTCCAAACCAAGTATCAGGTAACTGATATAGAGAAAGCACTCATAGATAACAAAGACTTCGAGCGCCAGCTTTATATCATGATGCAAATGGCATTAAGGGAATACATTAGCAGGTATTCACTTGATGAGTTGATGGAAAACAAGGAAGCAGTGGCAGCTAAATTACTTATAGAAGTAGCTGCAAAAGCAGATACTTTAGGCGTAAAAATCCTTGACTGCGGTATTCGTGATATCATTTTACCCGGTGAGGTTAAGGATATTATGAATCAGGTTTTGGTGGCTCAAAAAAGAGCTCAGGCCAATATCATTACCAGAAGAGAAGAAACTGCTTCTACCAGAAGTTTGCTCAACACGGCAAAATTGATGGAGGACAACCAAATGTTGTTCAAACTCAAGGAGATGGAATATATGGAGAAGATAGCAGAGAAAATTGACAACATTTCTGTTTCCGGAGGGAATAAGGTGGTGGAAGATTTAAGGAAACTCTTTGGGTGATTATTAAACCAATAATATAGAAGTGAGATTATAAAAATCTCACTTCTCAAAAACTCCCCTTAGCTTAAAAGGAAGAGCTGCGGTAAAAGAGATTACGGAACCGTGGAGTGACAGGATTATGCCGTTTTGGGCAAACTCCAAAATGGATAGAATTTGCAGAAGCACCGAAAAACCAATTTTATTGGTGAAGTAGGGAAGCGCATTTACAGCCTGACTGTCCCAAAACAGGAAGTCCCGGTTCGAATCCGGGAGGGGAGACTAAGTACATGTACTTTTTAAGAGGAGGGGAAATTCACCTCAATTTCAATTAGTTTGTGAAATATTATTCAATAATAAAATGAAAAAGGTAGTTGCCACAGAAAGACTCCCAATCAAAATGTGGTTGGATGATTTAGATGATGAAGCATTGGCTCAGGCTAAAAACCTGGCAAACTTGCCATTTGCTTTCAAACATATTCCCCTAATGCCCGATAGCCATGTGGGCTATGGAATGCCCATAGGGTCTATTTTGGCTACCGAAGGCGTAGTAGTACCCAATGCTGTTGGTGTGGATATTGGATGTGGGATGTGTGCCATGAAAACCAGCTTACAATCCATTGAAAAAGAAACACTTAAAAAAACATTAGGAGAAGCCAGAAAATTAATTCCTCTGGGAATGAACTGGCATGATGAAGCCCAGGATGAAGCCTTAATGCCAGAAGGAGCTGAGTCACTGGAAATTGTAAAAAAAGGATATTCCAAAGCTTTAAAACAGATTGGAACACTTGGCGGGGGAAACCACTTTATTGAAATTCAACAAGGTTCGGATGGATTTATCTGGATCATGATTCATTCGGGAAGTAGAAATCTGGGTTATGGCGTGGCCAAACATTATAACCAACGGGCTTTGAACCTGAATGAAAAATGGCATTCAACTGTTACCAGAAAAATGGATTTGGCTTTCCTGCCAATAGAAACCAAAGAAGCAAAAGATTACCTGGCTGAAATGAGCTATTGTGTTGAATTTGCATTAGCCAATAGAAAACTAATGATGACAAGAATGGTGGAAGCACTCCAATATGTGGCGGGAGAGTTTGATTGTGGAGAGCTTATTAACAAATCCCACAATTTCGCTGCATGGGAAAATCATTTTGGTAAAGATGTACTGGTTCATAGAAAAGGAGCCACACAAGCCAAAACTGGTGAATTGGGCATGATTCCCGGATCACAGGGAACTAAATCATTTATCGTGAAAGGTTTGGGTAACCCTGAAAGTTTTATGTCATGTTCACATGGAGCTGGTAGAAAACTGGGAAGAAAGCAGGCTCAAAAAACGCTGGATTTGCAGGAAGAAATCCAGAAACTGGAAAAACTCGGGGTGGTCCATGGGATCAGAAACAAAAAAGATCTGGATGAAGCAGTGGGTGCATACAAGGATATTGGTGAGGTCATGAACAACCAGACAGATCTGGCAGAAATTATGATAGAACTTACCCCATTGGCGGTTTTAAAAGGTTAGGGATGGTTTAAATCTCTACCTTTTTTTTAAGATTTGTTCGAGGGTAGAAATATTTAAGGCTCTTATAAAGTTATTACTTAGCTACTATTCTAACCATATTACAAGCAAACTTTACCTACCCTAAAAGGTAGGAAAATTAAAAAAAAAGCAATTCAACTCATGTATGGTTACGAAAATTTATTACTTAATCGTTTTTTATTTTATTATATTCATATCCCAACTCACCGCTCAAAATTGTACTATTACCTGCTCCGGAGGCTCACCGTGTACCATTGATTGGGATAATATGGTATGTGATGAAACCGGGTCTTTTCCAGCCGTTGGAGATGAAATCATTATTACAAATGGAGTCACTGTAGAAGTAACCGACAATGATGAGGAATTTAATGGAAACCTCAGAATTCAAAGTGGCGGTATACTAACATTTCCAAGTTCCAGTGATAAATTAGACCTGACAAATGGCAGTTCAGGATGTGGAAATTATATCCTTATTGAAAATGGAGGAAAAATAACAGGAGGAAGTGCAAGTAATCAATTATCTATTTGTGGACAAACAATTGGAAAAGGAGGCGGTGGTTGTACTTCTAATGATCCTCCTTCTGCGGGAGATTCACCTCCTTATTGTCTTAATGGCGATGGATTAAATGGGGAAGTCGCTTTAGATGAGAATGGCGTTAACCCTGGTTTATTACCTATCGAATTGTATTCATTTTCTGGGAAACAAATAAGTGGAAAAATCCAATTAAACTGGGAAACTGGATCAGAAATCAATTTCAGTCATTTCGACCTCCAACAATCTACAGACGGATATAACTTTATTAGTTTGGCTAATATTGAAGGAAAAAATCAATTAACGGGCAGAAATAAATATTCATTCGAACATACCAATCCTTCCCTTGGAAATAATTATTACAGGTTAAAAAATGTGGATATTGATAGTTCATTTTCTTATAGCAAAGTGGTTGTAGTTTCCTTAATGACCAGACAAACAATTGAAATTTACCCCACTTATAATAACAAGGGAGGACAGGTTTACGTAAATTTCGCTCAAGTTGAAGCAAAAGCAGAGGTTTTGTTTTATTCACTTTCAGGAAAATTAATTTATTCTCAAAGCCTGGAAAATGTATCAAGAGGCCCTATACAAATTACACCTGAAACTAAATTAATGCCCAATCACTATATTATTGAAGTAAAGTCAGGAAATAGAAAGTTTACCATGCCAATTATTGTTGTAGAATAAACAGGTTTCTCCCAATTTCAAATTGAGAAAAGAGCAGGTAGAGTAGTAATTCCACCTTTAAGAATAAGAATGACTGGTAATAATGATCAGTCATTCTTATTTTTATACTTGTTTATCCCAATTAAAAAGTATTACTATTTCATGTGGAAGGTTAATAAAATTTTATTTAATGATAATGTTGAAAAGTATCAATTAATCCTTAAGGATAAACCCATTTCTTATCAGGATTTTATAGAAGGTTTAACTACCTCCGGAAATTTCCGCAACTTTTACAATGAGATTTTAATGAATTGCCAATTCCCGGCTTTCTATTGGGAAAACCAGCCTGTGTCTAAAAAAGACTTAAACAAACCATATGAATTTGTATTGGTTAAAAGCTCAACTTTGGTTTCTCAAAAACCTGACTCACAAGCATTTGCCAATCAGTTTTCCAAAAAGAATTCAATCATTTCATTTCCCAACCTCGGGGGAGATGCGCAATTAATTGTTCCCTGCCCTATTGCCGAGCATCAAAATTACACCCACCTGGCAAAGTTTATAAGAAGTGGGTTAAAAGATCAAATTGATGCTTTTTGGAAAAAAGTTGGACAAGAATATTCAAAACAAATCGGCCATCAGCCCAAATGGCTAAGTACTGCCGGCATGGGGGTTTTCTGGCTGCATGCCAGAATCGATTCCCACCCAAAATATTACCGGTTTAGGGATTATAAGGCAAGATAAGATTATTTATATTTGAATATTTCCGTGCAACCAAAAGAAATAAATGGTAAAACAATTTTCACATATAATTTTCCTTACATTCTTATTTTTTTGCTGCAATAAAGAGGAGGTTAAGGAAGTGACTGTTTCTAAGAATGAAATAAAAAAACTACAGTCAAATGAAATTAATTCATCAGAATATAAACCAATCGATAAAACTTTTATTAAAAACTCAAAATCACTTCCAAACTGGGATTCATTACAAGATTCAATACGGAAAAAAATCCTGGACCAGAAAGAAAATGAATTTTTAAAATCCGGTATATTCCAGGAACTGTATATTCGAAATTTAGTTTATCAGGAAAAGGATAGTCTACGCATAAATATTCCTTTTGATTTACACAGTTTAGACTGTGGAGCTCCCGATTGCTACACCACCTTTCTAAGATTCAGTATTAAGGCAGACTATAACTTTAAACTTTTGAATACAATCCCTTTTCAAGAACTTGAACAAGGATGTATTTCTAGTGAAGATACCATTTCAGGAACATTTAAATTAAAAGATGCCAACAAAACTGGGATCAGTTTATACAACCAACAATATCAAAGATTACTATTAATCCTTAAAGAAGATCCAGGAAAAGAATTTGTCTATTATTTTCAAGGAGTAAATCCAGAAGCCATTACACAAAACACCTTAAACAATTATATTGAAAATCTTTATGAAGAAGATGAAAATTTAATTGTACCCCTAAGAAGTACATGGTTGATAAAAAATGATTATCGGGAATTCCTTAAATAAATACCTTTTTTCTTTACTTTTTCCATATAGGAATTCCAATTCAATCAATTAACTTTAGGGCTTTATTTTTTAAGATTTTCCTTAAACTTAACCTTATATTTTTTAAACATAAACCACGCATGTCAATTACTAAAATCAGAAAAGAAGACGCCTTAGAATATCACAATAAAGAAATTCCCGGCAAGATCGAAGTAGTACCCACCAAAGACTCCAATTCCCAAAGAGATTTGGCTCTGGCTTATTCTCCGGGAGTAGCATTTCCTTGTCTTGAAATTGCCAACAATAAAGAAGATGTATATAAATATACTGCCAAAGGAAATTTAGTAGCAGTAATTTCTGATGGAAGCGCAGTTTTGGGTCTGGGAAATATCGGTCCGGAAGCCTCTAAACCGGTGATGGAAGGAAAAGGTATTTTATTTAAAATTTTTGCCGGAATTGATGTATTCGACATCGAATTGAATACGGAAAATATCGATGCTTTTGTGAATACTGTGAAAGCCATGGAACCTACTTTTGGAGGCATCAACCTGGAAGATATTAAAGCTCCCGATTGTTTTGAAATTGAACGCAGGCTCAAAGAAGAAATGAATATCCCCGTGATGCACGATGATCAGCACGGGACTGCTATTATTTCCGGAGCAGGTCTATTAAATGCGGTTGAAGTTGTGGGGAAAAAGCTTAAAGATATAAAAGTTGTAGTTTCGGGAGCAGGTGCAAGTGCAATTTCCTGCCTCAAAATCATCATTGAATTAGGCGTAAGAAAAGAAAATGTAATTGTATGTGATAGTAAAGGAGTAATCCGAAATGACCGTGATAATCTTTCGGGGGTAAAAAAGGAATTTGCCACAGATGCAGATGTCAATACATTAGAAGAAGCAATGGAGGGTTGTGACTTTTTCCTTGGTCTTTCCATGGCCAATGTGGTCACGCCAAAAATGCTGTTGAGTATGGCCAAAGATCCTATAGTTTTTGCACTGGCTAATCCGGATCCGGAAATTGATTACAACCTGGCAATGGAAACCAGAGATGATTTGGTAATGGCCACTGGTCGTTCTGACTTTCCAAATCAGGTTAATAATGTTTTGGGGTTCCCCTTCATTTTCAGAGGTGCTTTGGATGTTAGAGCCACTTCCATTAATGAAGAAATGAAACTGGCTGCTGTAAAGGCTATTGCCGATTTAGCCAGAACTCCTGTGCCTGATATTGTTGTGAAAGCCTACAATGAAACTGCCATCACTTTCGGAAAGGATTACTTTATTCCTAAACCATTCGATCCCCGATTGTTGACTACCGTAACTCCAGCTGTTGCTAAAGCTGCCATGGATTCCGGAGTTGCTCAGGTAAAAATCACCGATTGGGACGCCTATGAAACTTCTCTAATTAAAAGAATGGGGAATGATGATAATTTATTGAGAGTTCTCACCCAGAGAGCAAAGCAGAACCCTAAACGAATCGTTTTTGCGGAGGCTGAAGATCCCAGAATTTTGAAAGCAGCCCAAATTGCCCTGGATGAGGACATTGCTACTCCTATCCTTTTAGGCGATCCTACAAAAATTAAAAAAATTATTCAAGAACATCATTTAAGTCTGGATGGGGTAAAAATGATTGATCCGAGAAGTGAGGAAACCGCTCCTACCACCAAAAAGTATGCAGAGATTCTCTTTAAGAAAAGACAAAGAAGAGGTTACAACCTTTATGAGGCTCAGATTAGAATGAGGATGAAAAATTATTTTGGTGCCATGATGGTAGATCAGGGAGAAGCCGATGCTTTAATTTCAGGAATTACCCGAAATTATGCGGATACTATAAAACCTGCCTTAGAGATCATTGGTACTTATCAAACAGGGAAAAAGGTATCCAGTATGTACTTGATGCTTACCAAAAAAGGGCCTGTTTTCTTTGCTGATACCACCATAATTCCTAAACCTACAGTGGAGGAATTAGTGGATATTACAAGACTCACGGCTGAATCAGTAAAGAAAGGCTTTAATATTGAACCCAGAATTGCCATGCTTTCCTACTCAAACTTTGGCACATCCGATGATGATGAAGTGAGAACAGTAAGAAAAGCGGTGGAAATTCTTCGAAAAGAAGATCCTGAGTTGGTTGTAGATGGGGAAATTCAGGCCAATATTGCCTTCAATAAACAAGCATTGCAAGACAATTATCCTTTCTGTGACTTGGTAAATGGAGAACCCAACATTTTGATTTTTCCTAACCTATCTGCTGCAAATATTTCCTACAAACTGATGCAGACTCTTGGAAATGCAGAGGCCATTGGTCCTATTTTATTAGGCATGAAAAAACCAGTGCACATCCTCCAGCTGGGAAGTTCGGTAAGGGAGGTGGTAAATATGATTACCATAGCCACTATTGATGCACAGGGGTAATTTTAGCGCTTTTATCATATACAAAACAGGCATTGTTAAAAACGATGCCTGTTTTTTTATATATTTTTTATCCCTGAAAAATTATTCCTCAACAATTTTTAAGCACCAGTACTCCCCACCCGGTGCTATTATTTCTGAGAAAAAGTAATCTCTCTAGCAGTCTTTTATAGCCAAATAATACACCGTTAATTTTGAATTACTACTTAAAAGTAAGATTCAGAGTATTGATAAAATTCCCTAACTTTAAAGAAATCAATTACTTAACTATCCTAAAAACCCAAATCCCTTATGAAAACCATTCTTTTATCTTTTTTGTTAATTGCCTTTTTTGGTGATTTCAAACCCGCTCATGCCCAAAGGAATATGAATCAAAACACCTTTAAATCAAATTCTAAAAGCGATTATATGATGAGAAGGCAAGGAGGTGATTTCCAGTCTTTTCAAACCAATCAAAGCAACATTGGAGGTATTACTCAATACACAAAAGAAAATGAAATGATATTTGAAGTAAGAACGCTGATGAATGTAAAAGCCAACAGGTTCCTTGCTGTATTCAATCTGACACAGGTGGGGAAAACTGCGGTGGAAACCGATCAATTGATCAACGAAAGAATCAAGAATTTCACCAGTGATTTAACACAATTGGCCGTAACAGAAAATGATATTTACATCGACATGATTTATCTGATTCCCACTTTTGAATTTGAAGTTGAGAAAAAGCTATTTAGTCCTAGTAATTATAACGAAGTTCCCAAAGGATTTGAAATGCAAAAAAATGTGCATATCGCTTTTACTGACATTAATAAGATTGATGATTTGGTAACACTGGCCGCCAAAAATGAAATCTATGATCTGGTAAAAATAGATTTCTTTGTGGATAATACAGAAGCCGTTTATGATACCTTGAGAGAAAGATCGGTTGGTTATATTAATAAAGAATTAAAAACTTTTGAAAAACTGAATATAAATTTTAAAGATGAATTTCATGTGGTGAAGGAACATACCCAGACCATTTATCCAGACTCTCAATATTCTGATTACGAAGCTTTTGTAAGCCAATCTGTTGATGCCATTAAAAAGAACTCCGGAGTTTCAACCATTAGAAAACCCGTAACTGTGGCCTATGATCAAATTCCTTACTCTGAGTTTCATATCGTAATTAATCCTGAAATTCTTGAGCCAGTTGTCCAGTATGTTTATACCATGCAAGTGAAATATACCCTGGAAATGCCTGAATCTAAAAATAAAAAGGAATATATATTAGTGTCCCCAAATGGAGAAATGAAGAAGCTGGAGATTGAGTAATGGAAAAATCATTTCACAATTAATAAAATAAATACAAATAATTAGACCTGAGAATTAATAGATTTGAGTCGAACTACAATACTAGAAAATGAAAAAATTTGAAGGAAAAAAGGTCTTTGTAACAGGAGCAGGAAAAGGCATTGGTTATGATATTTGTCTGGAATTTGCCAAGGCCGGGGCAATTGTCGGACTTAATGATATGGATAGTGCTTTAGCCAGTGAAGCCTCTGAAAAAATTAACAGTAATTTCAGTGAAGAAAAGGTATTCCCCTACCCGGGAAACATTGCTGATGTTCATGATCTGGAACAAAAAATTCATGCTTTTGCAGAGCAATTTGGCGGTATTCATATTTTGGTAGCCAATGCCGGAATTACCAACTATGGGGCCTTTTTGGAATGCACCCCTGAAAGTTTTGACCAACTAACCTCTGTGAACCTGAGAGGCTCTTTTTTCTCGTCTCAATTTGCAGCAAAAAAAATGATTGCCCAAAAATCGGGCGGGCGCATTATTTTGATGTCCTCTGTTACCGGGGTTCAGGCCCATAACAATCTCGCTGCCTATGGCATTACAAAAGCAGGAATCCGTATGATGGCTAAAACACTTGGATTTGAATTGGGCAAATATGGAATTACCGTTAATGCCGTAGGACCGGGAGCCACAATTACCGAAAGAACTTTGGAAATCGATCCCAATTATGAGGAAAACTGGAACAAAGTAGCGCCTAACCAAAGAACAGCCAGGACAGAAGACATTTCTTCAGCAGTGTTGTTTTTGGCCAGTGATGAAGCCAGACATATCACGGGTCAAACTTTAATGGTAGATGGAGGCTGGACAATTCATAGTCCGTTGCCAGAGGGAGGCGCTTAATTTCGATTCAACACAATCCCTTTGGAATAGTGTAACTCATCATTATCATCTATTATAATACAGTCAATTCCATTTAACTGATTAATTAAAGCCAGACCAGAGGATTTTCCCATAATAAAAACGGCAGTAGCCAGTGCATCGGCCAGTTCAGCATTGGTGGTAATGATGGTTACACTTTTTAAACCTGAAACTGGAAATCCTGTTTTTGGATTAATGAGGTGGGTATATCGTTTTCCATCAATTACCACAAACTTTTCATAATTTCCAGAAGTAACTACAGCCTTATTGGAAATATTTAACCAGGAAAAGGCCTGATTTTTAAAATTAGGATTGGCAATTCCAATAGTCCACGGTTTGCCATTTGGCTGATTACCCCAGGCGGTTAAATCACCACCCGCATTCACAATCCCACTTTTCACACCATTTTTCAGCAATAAAGCTTTTACTTTTTCGGCTGCATATCCCTTACCAATTGCCCCAAACCCGATTTTCATTCCCTTGTATTTTAGAAAAACCGATTTTTCATTTTCATCCAAAACCAGATTTTTATAGTCAATTAATTTTACCATTTCATGTGCAATTGCACTATCAGGCAGGCTGGTCATGTCCATATCAAAATGCCAGAGTTTTTCATCAAGGGAACCAAAAGTAAGGTCAAATGCTCCTTGGGTAAGCTGGGAAACTTTTTGTGCTCTTTTTATCAAATCAAATAATTCTGAATCTACTTTTACCGGCCGGATACCTGCATTTTCATTGATTAAAGAGGTCTGGCTTTCTTTTCTCCAGGAGGAAATCAAGGCTTCAATTCTTTTTATTTCCTGAATTCCCAACTGGATTTTGGAGTTCGCAATTTCAGCATTATTTCCAACCACTACAATTTCAAATCTACTCCCCATGAGCAACAACTCCTTTCTAAAAATCTGCTCTTCCTGCAAAAAAGAACTTCCCTGCCCGCTGAAAAAGAGAGGCATCAGAATTAAAAAATCAATTAGAATTTTAAAATACATTTTTGACATAAACTAAAAAAAGGATCACTAAATTAAAAGTGATCCTTTTTTAATAAAAGTATTAATTTCTTTTAATATGCCTGAGTAACCTGTGAAGCTGCAGGTTGGGTATTCAACCTGATAGCCTGGGTTTTATAATTATTATTTGCAACTAAAACCAATTTCCCATTGGCAGTGTTAACCATAGCCAAATCCTTGGCATCGTAAGGTGTATAAAAACCACTCTTTGTAAAAGGCATAGCTTTAAAGTTTCCTTTTCCATCACCGAGTAAAAGCTTTCCAAAACCAGCATCATTTCTAGTGGTTTCTACCTCTGCCACAAAAAGGTTTCCGGTGGTTAATAAATCAAGGTTTCCATCCTGATTAAAATCTTCTACCAACATTCCATTAACCGCAGAAACCTGAACATCATTTGGCAAGTTCCTCATCTCAAATTTTCCATTGCCTTTATTTTCAATATAGCTGGAAGCGAAGTTCCAAACCTGATAATGGAGAGAAGCCTCCAAATCCTGAGTAGAATAAATCTCCTGCAAATTGGCATCAGCAAAAGAATTGTAATCCCTGAATTTGTATTCAATGGCGGGAACCTGCTCGGAAGAACATTGCCTTCCTCTTACCGGATATTGTACCCCATCATTATAATAACCTAAAACAATATCCAGTTTTTTATTCTTGTCATAATCATAGGCATAAACATCAAAAGATTCCTTTTCATTAGCCTGATATTTGTAATTCAAGCCATTATTTCCAGCCACAATATCCATATCTCCATCCTGATCGAAATCCCCGGCAGCCAGACTAAACCACCAGCCAGTAGATTTTTCAAAACCATAAGCGGCTGTCATATTTTCAAATTTACCACCCTGATTTTTGAAGAAAGTAATTGGCATCCATTCCCCGGCAATAATTAAGTCTAAAAGTTCATCATTGTCATAATCTACCCAAAGTGCGGTGGTTACCATTCCAGGCTCCACCAGGTCAGGAGCAATTTCAGCGGTCACATCAGTAAATTTGCCACCTTCATTTCTCAAAATATAACTTTTGGCTGGCAAAGGATAAGATTTAGGGGTTTGTCTTCCTCCGACAAATAAATCCAGGTCACCATCTTTATCAAAATCTGCAGGAATGACCTTCGAACCACTTGTTATCATTTCAGGAAGTGCACCTTCAGCCTTTTCAAAGTTCCCACTTCCATCATTCAGGTATAACCGATCCTGGTAAAGTGGATGGGAAGCCTTATATTCATTTCCACCACTTACTACATAAAGGTCGGCATCACCATCACCATCTGCATCAAAAAATGCGCATCCCATATCCTCACTTCTTTCATCGGCAATTAAAGTTTTGCTGATCATTTCTGTAAAAGTTCCATCGGTATTCTGAAGGAAAAATACTCCTGCAGTATCTTTTGCTCCCCCAATAAAGAAATCTTCCAATTGATCCCCATTAATATCAGCTACTGCGATTGTTGGCCCAAACTGAGACATTTTGTGCGGTAGCAAAACCTCCGTTTCAAAATCATCATAATTATTTTCCACATGACTGTGGTTCAATTTAATTTCCTCCGTAATGTCTGTAAACAGTTGGGATTGCTTAAGCTCCTGAATCCTGTTTTCTGGTAAACTTGCATCAGAATAATTTACCTTAACCACCTGGTTGACAGGCACATTCTCTAAAACTTGTTTTTTACCATCAGGCCAGGTCACAATTACTTTTTGAATGGCTTCTGATTGGCCTACGCCAAAATGAATCCTGGGTTCTACCGAAGATTGAAAACCTCTTGTCAGTGTATGTTCCTGATACTGTATAGAATCATTATTTTCCAAGGTAACACTTGCTCCGATTCCAAACTTATTTTCTTTTGATCCTGCAAGTTCAAACCTTAAATAATTAGCCAGGCCTAAATCAACAGTTTTGTTTTCAAAAAGGGCAATGGCTGTATCAATATTGTTTACGATTATATCAAGATCACCATCATTATCCAGGTCGGCATAAGAGGAACCATTTGAATAACTTTTAAATGACAATCCCCAATCTTTAGTTACCGTCTGAAAAGAAAGGTCGCCATTGTTTTTAAAGGCATAATTATCAATAGTTTCAGATGGCATTTTATGGGTGAGTTCCAGATAATCCTTACTCTTGTCTTCCTGCTTTCCAAAATAGGAGTTCCCATCTATTTTTTTAAAATAATCTTTATTATTGATGTCCCTTCGGGTTCCATTGGAAACCACCAAATCTTTCCATCCATCATTGTCCAGGTCGGCAAAAAGTGGCGACCAGCTCCAATCCGTTAAAGCCACCCCTGCCAGTCTTGATAAATCACTAAAGTGAGGCAAGCCATCATTCCCAATACCATTATTTAATTGCAGACAATTTTGCATATACTGGTAGTGAAAGCCTAGATTAACGCTTTCCCAAAATTTTGGAGGATTCATGCTGGCCATATTCGCTTTTGATCGCCTGTTATCTTCAGGAGTCATATCTACCTGCATCAGATCAAGCAAACCATCATTATTATAGTCTGCCACATCTACCCCCATTCCATAAAAGGCAACGTGTTGGGTAGTGTGTCTAACTTTATCGGTAAAGGTGCCATCACCATTATTGAAAAAGAAATAGTCGGGCGTGGCAAAATCATTTGAAACATAAATATCAGGCCAGCCATCCTGATCGAAATCCCCTATGGTTGCACTTAAAGACAAACCAAATGTGGATAAACCAGCCACTTCAGTGACATCGGTAAAAGTACCATCTCCATTATTTTTGTACAAATGATCCGATTTCTCGTTGGTGATTTCATCCATAAAAAACCTATATGTTAAATTCTGAGTTTTGAAAGATGTGGGCGGATAATTTGCCACATATAAATCAAGATCACCGTCTTTATCATAGTCGAAAAAAGTACCCTGGGTTGAGTTTCCGGCATCAGCTATTCCAAATTCTTCTGCGCTCTCCGTAAATGTCATATCTCCGTTATTTACAAAAAGCTGATTTTTAGTGGTAGTAAAAATACCCGAAACACTTACATAAATATCTAAAAACCCATCCGCATTTACATCTGCCATAGTCACACCTGTCACCCAGCGATCATCGCTTCCCACACCTGCTTTTTCAGTGATATCCTCAAACTTCATATTCCCTTTATTCAGGTATAATTTGTTGGAAACCATATTCCCGGTGAAATACAGATCCTGTAATCCGTCATTATTGATATCACCAACGGCAACTCCACCACCCATATAGATGTAGGGATAAGTAAAGTAATTGATGGAATCATTTTCCTGAAGTCGGTTTTCAAAAGTTATCCCGGTAGCCTGTGGATCAAGCAGTGTGAAAATCTTAGGTTCTTTGGAGGTTTCCTCCTTTTGAGGAGATTCACAGGAAAAAAACAAGAAAATTGCCGGAATTGAAACCAGCAAAAAATTTCGTAAATCCATTTTCATAATACTTATTCTCATTATTTATTTGATATCTGGCAAATAGCACTCTTTTATTTACCTTAAACATATAGAATATTTTCTGATTATTTTATTGATCAATGTGAATCAGCATATTCTTTATGCGAAAATACGGATTTATCTTGTGGAAAAAACAGCCAAAATTATTTTTTTGGCAAAATGAAAAATTACCCAAAAATTAATCTTAATTTCACCCTGAAGACATGATTATGCACTTCATTTGAGCCTATGTCCTGGACCAATTATCATAGCCACACACATTATAGTGATGGCAAATTTGAACCCGAAGCATACGTACAACAAGCTATTGCCATTGGATTAAAAGCTTATGGTTTTTCCTGTCACTCTCCCTTTGAAGGCGGGCATGGATGGAACATGAACCCCGACAGACTCAAAAACTATTGCGAAGAGATTTTAGTCTTAAAGGAAAAATACAAATCAAAAATTCAGCTTTATCTTGGTTTGGAAGTGGATTTTATTCCAGACGTGATTGGCCCTAAATCAGCCCACATTCTTGAAAGCCATCTGGATTTTACAATTGGTTCTATCCATTATACCGGCACTTTTGCAGATGGAAGGTATTGTGAAATTGACGGCCCACACCAGTTTTTTTTGGAAGGGCTAAACAAAATTTACGGGGGAAATGTGAAACTCATGATCAGAACCTACTACCAACTCATGAGGGAAATGCTGGAACAGGAAACTCCCACAATTCTGGGGCATATGGATAAAATAAAAATTCAGAATGAAGGAGGACATTTATTTGGAGAAGATGAATTGTGGTATCAGAATGAAGTGGAAAAAACCCTTGATTTAGTAAAGGCCAAAGGAGTAATTATTGAAGTGAACACCAGGGGGATTTATAAAGGAATTACCATAGAGCCATACCCTTCAAAAGCTATTTTAGAACAGATTAATGCGAAGGAAATTCCAATCATGTTGAACTCAGACGCCCATCTTCCGGGTGAAATTGATAAAGGTTTTCGGGATACTGCCAAACTGTTGAAAAACATGGGTTTCCAACAAATGATGGCTCTGGTAGATGGTAAATTTAAAGCCTTTGAATTTAATGAGAATGGACTGATATTTTGAACTTATGAAGATATTGTATGCTATTCAGGGGACTGGTAATGGACATTTGAGCCGTGCCAGGGATATTATTCCTATACTGCAAAAAAAAGGAGAACTTGATCTTTTAGTAAGTGGAAGTGAGTCGGAAATCAAACTTCCATATGAAATTAAATTCAACCTGAAAGGATTGAGTTTTGTATTCGGAAAAAATGGTGGAATAGACTGGATAGCCACTGCCAAAAAGTTACATTCTAAAAGTTTCCTGAAGGATCTCAAACATATTCCCATTGAGGATTATGACTTGGTAATCAATGATTTTGAACCACTTACGGCCTGGGCTTCAATTATTAAAAAGCAGAAATGTATTGCCCTAAGTCATCAAAGTGCAGTCCTTTCCGAAAAGTCCCCTCAACCTAAAGGCATTGCCCCATTTAGCAAATGGGTTTTACACAACTATGCCCCCACTCTTTTCAGGTTTGGTTTCCACTTCGACAATTTTGATCAGGACATTTATACGCCTGTAATCCGAAAGCAGATTAGGGAAAGATTTCCGGAAAACCACGGGCATTATACAGTTTACCTGCCTGCCTATGAAGAAAAAAAACTGGTGAACAGGCTGAGTCAACTCAGACAGGTGAAATGGGAAGTTTTTTCCAAAAGAAGCAAAGCCATTTCCCATCATGAAAATGTAACGATCTATCCCATCAGTGAGGAACAATTTTTAAAAAGTTTTACCCAATCTGCTGGTGTACTTTGTGGAGCTGGTTTTGAAACCCCTGCTGAAGCCTTATTTTTAAAGAAAAAACTGATGGTTATTCCTATGAAAGGACAGTATGAACAACAGTGCAATGCCGCTGCCCTTAAGTACATGGGAGTTCCTGTGATTAAAAATCTGAAAAAAAAGAATTTACCTAAAATTTCAGACTGGATAAATCATGGAGAAGTTATTCAGGTAGATTATCCTGACATTACAGAGGAAATAATAGACAGGCTGCTGGAAAAAGCAAAAACGATTGATCCATCCAGGGAACACCATAAATTTAGATTACCTTTTGCCTATAATTAATTTTCTTTGCAGGAAAAAAGGGTAATTGGATAAATCAAAATTTAAATATCAACCATTTTTTTGTGAGGAAAACATCTGGCATTTGGCCAGAGAAATTGGCGATCAATTTTCCAGTTCTTATGTTTTGTTTATTTCATCCCCTCACGAAGTATTCCCAATCTGGCATCAGGATCAGGCTTCTGGTCCGGAAGAAGTGCTTTTTTGGGATTACCATGCCATATTTTTAATTTACGATAACCAATGGAAAATCATGGATTTCAATACCCTGCTTTCCTTTCCTGAAGAAGCCATTGTCTATTTTAAGCAATCATTTCGACCCGAGCATATTTATCATTTTATTTATCCACCTCTTTTTAAATTTATAGAAACAAATATCTACCTTACTCAATTTTCATCAGACAGGTCACATATGAGGCAAACGTCTGGTAATTTCATGAAACCTCCCCCACCCTGGCCTCCGGTTAATAACCACTTAAAGCCAAACTTTACGGAATTTATTGATTTTAATTCTAAAAAATTCGGGGAAATTCTTAATCTTGAGGAGGTAATAAACTATATCTCAAAATAGTAAAAGCATGAATACTTACCTCTTCGTTTACGGTACACTGATGCATAACTTCCCCAATAAAATGGCGGAATTTCTTCGGAAAAACAGTGAGTTTGTAGAAAAAGGCACCATAAGCGGAATTTTATATATTGTTACGAACTGGCATTTCCCCTATCCAATTGCTGTACTTAAGGACAATTCTATCCAACAAATTCACGGTGAAATATTTCAAATTCATACTGAAAAAGTAAAAGAAGTTTTTGAAGTACTGGATAAATACGAAGGTGTGGGAGATGAATTCCCACAACCTAATGAGTATGAAAGAAAACAAATAAAAGTTTCTACACAAGCTAAAGAATACCTGTGCTGGGCTTACTCCAGCCTGGCAGAAAGCCATAATCTGCCCAGAATTTCCTCAGGGGATTTTCGCCAATATCTAAAGGAAAACCCTCGCTAAAATTTCAAAAATTCTTCCACATCTTTTGCCGATTGTTCCGGGACTTCATCAAATGGGAAATGCCCTACGTCCTTGTAAGTAATTAAACGCACATTGGTAATCATTGACTTAAAATTACTGGCATTTACTACGGGTATAATTTTATCTTTCTCACCCCATAGCAAAAGCGTAGGAGTAGTAATTTCACTAACTTTATTTTCCTTGTTTGTAGACTGCTCAATAATATTGCCCAGCAATGCTTTTCTATTCCCCTCCCTTAGCAGAAGAGAATGATTCAGATCTACCATAGACGGAGTAATTAGTTTTTGATCCGAATAAATCTGTTTCAAACTTTGTCTAATCCAGGATTTGGGGGTAATAAAATTCAATCCGCTTTTGGGTACCAGAGACTGGATAATCTTCATTGCGGGAAACATACTGGTTTCGTATACATGGTTGAATGACGTAGGCGAAATTAATACCATTTTTTCAACCAAACCAGGAAACTTATCCGTGAATTCATACGTGATTTGCCCACCCAATGAGTTCCCAATTAAATGAAACTTTTTAAGCTCTAATTTATCTACAAAAGATTTCACAAAATTAATATAATAGTTAAGAGAATAATCATTCTCCCTATTGGGTCCCGTAATTCCAAATGCAGGTAAATCCATTCGAATTATCCTGTAATTTTTACTTAAAATTTCGGCCCATTTATTCCATATAAAAAGAGAGCCAGGGCTACCATGAATCATAAGAATGACATCTCCATCTCCCTGATCTTTATAGTGAATTTCCTGTTGGTTAATTATGGTGAATTTCGATGAGTGATCAGCAAATTTTGCTTTGATTTCGCCTACCTCTATATCCTTATAAAACATAATAAAAAAATTTATCAAAAAAATGAGATCCAACTACCTTAGTTGGTTCGGTAACAGGCATTAAAGGTAAAAGTGTGCGTTAGTGGACTAAGTACTTTATCTTACAACATAACTTATTCACTTATATTATGTTTGAATGAGCACTTGTGTTAATTACAATTCGGTTAGTTCTTCTTGTAATTTTTTGGGAAGTTTTGAGACCACCAGATCATAAGAATGGTCAATCCAGTGTTTCAATTCATTATCAGATAGTTCTCCATCAGTTTTAATGGTGTTCCAATGCTTTTTATTCATGTGATATCCGGGTAATACGGCATCATATTTTTCTCTTAAAGCTATTGCTTCTTCCGGGTCACATTTTAGATTAATGCTCTCAAAATTTGTAATATCAGTAAGAGCAAACATCTTACCCATTACCTTAAAAACCAGCGTAATCTCATCAAAAGGCGTTTCTTCTGTTACCCCTGGCTTGTTTAGGCAATAGTCCCGATATTCCTCAATATTCATAATTTTAAGCTATCCTTTGAAACAGAAAAATGAGAAAAAAATTCATAAAAATGAAGAAAAAACCGAATTTTTAAAAAGAAAATTAGGGAAGCATGCCGCAGTGGAAATGGAAAGTAGTTTTGTGGAAATCCTGAAGCAGGCTGGGCAATTTTCCCTAATTAGACTGGCTCAATAGTATAGGTAAAACCGGACTCATTTTTTACTCATGGCATTAATTAAAAACAGGTTAATTATGGTTATTGGAGTCGTTCACTAATAAAGACTTTAGTCACTTCCAAAATCCATAAGGAAACAGAAAAAACCTCCTTTTCTTGACATTCATTAACAGCAACTCCTTAACCACAATAGCTTTTTACCGTGAATAATAGAGTCATATTTTTTTGCTCAACCTACATTTTTTACGCTATGACTACCACACCATTTTCAAATTATCAACTCCTTCACCTTTACCAAACCACCGAAGATTCCCAATTCCTGGTCCGTCTGCTACATCCTTTCCAGGGAAAGATTCAAAAGCTTTGCAGGCATTATTTTCCAAACCCTGAAGATCAGCAGGATGTATTTATGGATATCATGGAAAGCTTAATATTAAAATTGAAAACCCAGCACATCAAAGACCTGGACGCCTGGATTTTTATTTTTGTCCGAAATTTTTGTTTATCAAAAGTTGGAAGGCAAAAAAAAGACAAAGCCATCATCCAGACAAGGGAAGAAGCTTATGTATCTATGGAGTATGCAGAAGAAAAGGACAAAGCAGAATTTGAAGCCCTTGAAGAAGCCATTTATTATGTTTTGAAATACCTTTCTCCTCAACAAAAGATCTGTTTAGAACTATTTTACCTGAAAGGAAAAAGCTACAAGGAAATTCGTAAAATAACTGGCTACGACCTGGGAAAGATTAAAAGCTATATCCAAAACGGAAAACGGAGAATGAAATCAATTTTGGAAAAAATTGCACCAAGATTACTTCAGAATGAGTTAACCTTATCCTGATAAATACAGGAAATTATCCGAAAGGTAGCCGTAGCCATCAGCCATATATTCTATTAAGCACTCCGGCAAGCCGTATTCCGGCCTGTAGCAGTCGCTTATTTACAATTGCCAGGTTATCGAAATTATACCTATAGTTAATGTTTTTATTTTCTGGTAAGTCATATACCTTATCTCTGTAACTCACAGATTCATAAGCCCAATCCAGCACATTGGAACTTTGTAAGGCTTTTATTTCATCCTTCTCCACATATTTTATGCTTTCAGCATATTCAGTATAACTCAGTTGCTGGGCATCAATAATTCCCGAATCCCAAACCCTGTGGAGGTTAGATTTTTCCCAAAAATATTCTAATTCCACATCATTTCCACCACGGTCTTCACCATTTCCCACATGCAATGGCTGATGGATATCACCAATCAAATGAATCAGACATCTAAGTGCAAAAAGTTCATCCTCCATTGAAAAGTTTTTGGATTCCAATTCCACCATTAACCGGTTAATGGCTACAATCACATCTCCTTCCTCCGGAGTCCCCGCCTCTTCATAAGTTTTGCCGGTGGGAATAGTGGCATAATGCCAGGGATTGAGATGTCTGTATTTCGGATCTGATTTAATAAAATCCATGTAATTGCTGGCCATTGCCAAACTCTCATTACCCATTATTTTGGCAATATTCCTTCTGGCTTTAGGAGTCAAATTCCACTCTGCAATTTGTCCGACAATTCTATGCCCGGTTTGTCCCCAGGAAAAACACTGCAATGAGAGCGCTAAAAATGAAATAACCAGAAAATACTTTTTCATCAAAAAATTGATATTAATTAAACAAAAATTTAAATAAGCCACATGAATTTTGGAGTGGGGAAATTATAAAAAAGTGGAATAAAAATATGATTTGGCAGATAAATTTCTCGAAAAATTAATTTGAAAAAATTCGCTGGAAATAAAAAAAGCCGGATAACCGGCTTTAAAATTCATAAATTAAAAAATTCAGACTGCAGGAGGAGGATCTATTACTCCACCAGTTCCACCAGCCACATTGGCTATCTCCTGATCAATCATCCATAAGCCCTGCCCTTCTTCTCCTATGATATCAAAAATTTCAATCACTCTTCTGGACAATTCCTCTTCCTCTCTTTGTTCCGCAACATACCATTGCAGGAATTGGAATGAGGCAAAATCCTTAGCTTTAAAACAGAAATCCACAAGATTATTAATTGCCCTGGAAACGGCAATCTCATGCTCCAGTGTCAGTTCAAAAACCTCTCTAAGCGAATGAAAATCTGTTTTAATATCTGTAATTTCCGGAGCAATTGCATAACCTCCGGAAGCATTCACATACCTGATGAGTTTCATCATATGCATTCTTTCTTCCTCTGCATGGGTATATAAGAATTCTGCTGAATTTTGATATCCTTCTTTTTCGCACCATGAAGCTGCGGATAAATAATATTGGGAAGACGTTCCCTCTAATCTTATTTGCTCATTCAATTTCCCTTCTATTTCCTTGATGAGGGAAGTTTTCTTTGTTAATATCGCTTTCATTGTAATTCAATTTTATGATTTAATACATCAGCTTCGTCTTTGTTTTTCTCATTTTATCTATGTATTAAATCGGATGTATAAAAATTTGAAACGGCCAATCATTTGTATTCTTACCAAAACTAAACAGAACAAATCAATCTTTTGTTTCTAAATAAATAAAAGAATCTATTTTAAAAGTAATCTAAATAAAGATTGGTTCAGGATCAAAATTTATTCAATTTAAAATACACGACTATTATAGTTTTGGAACCAGGCAATTTTTAAAATAAGCTTAATTGATTTAGGTTTTAAATTTATCAGATTACCTACACATAAATCGATCTAAAAGTAGCTTTACCCACCCAAAAATCGCTTTAAAAGCAAATTCCGCAAAAACCATAAAAACCAACCCATAATAAACAAAAACAAACAAACCTAACTGTTTTATACCCAATCATTAAAAAAATATAAAATAATAAAAACAAATAATACAACAGAAACACATATCGTTATTTTTAGAAAAAAACACACAACGAAAACATGAATCATCATAGAATATTTAAAAAGATTATCGTATGTTTTATTCCATTAATCTTTTTGTTCACAAGCTGTGAAGAGAATGAGGAACCAACACCTGAAATAATAATTTCTTTTGTTGCAGATATAGAAGAAATTTCTGAAGGTCTAACAATTAATTTTTCAGATAGCTCAGAAGGGAACCCTACAAAATGGATATGGACTTTTGAAGGAGGATTACCCTCTACTTCTACTGAACAAAATCCTAAAATAACATATGAAGAACCTGGAAATTATGATGTTACCCTCGTAGCAAGTAATGAAAATAAATCAAGCATTTTAACTAAAAAAGCATATATAAAGGTAATAAAAACTATTCCTGAACTAAAGGTTTCTTTTAGTGTGGATAAGGAAGAAATTACCCAAGGCCTTACTGTCAATTTTTCCGATAGCTCAGCGGGAAACCCTACAAATTGGATATGGACTTTTGAAGGGGGAACACCTTCTACTTCAAGAGAAAAAAATCCTGAAATCACTTATGAACACCCAGGAAATTATGATGTTACCCTTGTAGCAAGTAATGAAAATAAATCAAGTATTTTAACTAAAAAAGCATATATAACAGTATTAAAACCTAATCCAGAATTAAAGGCGTCATTTAGTTCCGATTTAGGTAATATATACCAAGGCCAAACCATAACTTTTTCCGATAGCTCAGCGGGAAATCCTACAAATTGGATATGGACTTTTGAAGGGGGTACACCTTCTACTTCTACTGAAAGAAATCCTAAAATTACTTATGAATACCCTGGAAATTATGATGTAACTCTTATAGCAAGTAATGAAAATAAATCAAGTATTTTAACTAAAAAAGCATACATAACAGTATTAGATAAATTGGATTCGGGCCTAGTTGCCTATTATCCTTTTAATGAAAATGTGTTAGATGAAAGTGGAAATGGTAATAATGGAGAATTAAATGGGCCTACTCCCTCACCTAACAGACAATTTCTGGATAATTCTGCCTATTATTTTGATGGTGTTAACGATTTTATTGAAATCCCAAATTCCTCTTCATTTATATTTAATGAGGAATTTACCATTTCCACATGGGTAAAAGCTAAATCGTTCAATACAAACAATTGTGAATCCAATAGGATCATTGAAAAAGGGGATGAAAAAAAAATAGGAAGCTGGGGTTTATACTATGATGATAATATCGGAAATAATGGATGTGGTCAATTTGATCCCAATAAAATGAGATTTAAGTTTGGACTAATAGGAAAAGATGGAATCCGATATTCTTATGGAGGAAAGACCAATATTGTCACTGGAGAATGGTATTTTGTTACTGGAATTTACGATGGGGAATACATGAAACTTTATATAAATGGCCAAGAAGAATTTAGTCAAAAGATAAATTTAGAATTAGGTTCGAACACTGCTCCAATAACCATAGGGAAACACCAGAACGTATCATTCCCATATTATTTAAATGGCGTAATAGATGATATTAGAATATATAACAGGGCATTACAACAATCAGAAATTAAAGAACTTCTTCAAATTTGCCCAGGTAAAACTTTAGATAACTAAAGTAATTTTAATTATCCAACACAATAGGAATCAAAATTTGCTTCCTTAAAATTGGCTGATTTATTCACTGCACAGAAATTCTAGATTGTGCATTAGAAAAACAATCAGTAAATTAAAATTATTAGAAATTAGGTACTTTTCTCAGGAGAAATGATAAGATTGAAATCATTTCTCCTATTTTTCTATCTATATGAACTATTTAAACAAAAATCCAATTTTAGTATTATTCTAAAAAACTAGAATCGCCATGAAAAAACACTATCAACCAATCAATTGCTCCCTTTACGATCACCTGGAAGCAGCCATTACCAAAAATGAAATGGTCGAATTAATTATTTCTTCAAAAGAAGGGATTGAACAAAAAATGCATATCAGATGCAAAGACTTATATGCCAAAAATGGAGAAGAGTTTTTAGTGCTTGAAAATGAATCTACACTGAGACTGGATCAAATTCTTTCCCTTAATGGAATCAATTTTAAAGGAAGGGATTTCTGTTCATTTTAAAACCATACCCCAAAACCTCCATTCATGTAAAATATATCCGCAAGGTTGGTGCTTCAGTCTTTTTTTTGGTAATATTATCGCTACAACAATAAACTGACAATATATCAAAATGAAAACACTGCTGACACTAATTACCAGTCTGAGTTTAATTTGGACAATCTCTACTGCAATTGCCCAAAATACCGCTAAAAGTACATTAACCATAGAGCAAATCATGCAAGGGCCAGACTTTGTGGGCCATCTACCCGAAAACATTTTCTGGGGAGTAGATAGCAAAACCATTTATTTTAGCTGGAATCCCGAAAATGAAATTGCCAACCAATTATATAAAACTGATCTTTCAGGAAATACCCCTATAAAAGTAAGTTTGGATGAAGAAAAAGCTTTGCCTGGCCAATTTGGAAATTACGACAAAAATTATTCGAAAAGGCTTTACACTAAACATGGGGATATTTTCCTTCAGGACTTAAGTTCTAACCACACCCTGCAAATTACCAATACCTTCGAAGCGGAATCTGAACCACAATTTTCAGGTAATGAAACCAAAGTTTATTACAAATACCAAAGTAATTTCTTTGCCTGGGATGTGAATGATGGAAGTATTCAACAGTTAACCAATTTTATTAATGGAAATGAGGAAAAAGAAAACAAGCTAAACGAACAGCAAACCTGGCTTGAAAAGGACCAGTTGAATTATTTCCAGATTTTGAGAGAAAGGAAATCACAAGCAGAATATCAGGAAGAAAAACAGGAAAAACTTAGTCCCGATCGGCCGAAAAAAATATTTATTGGGAATAAATCTTTGCAGGACGTATCCATTAGTCCAGATGGACAATTTATAACCTACCGGCTGGCCATTGAACCTGAAGAAAGAGGAAATACGGGAGTAATGGACTATGTAACCACTTCCGGATATGCTAAAAATCTAAATGCCCGGCCAAAGGTGGGCTCCGAAGAAGCTACTTATGAATTTAGCATTTACGATAGGAAAAAAGATACAACTTATGTGGTAGATATCAAGCAGATTCCCGGCATTTACGATAAACCTGAATTTCTGAAAGATTACCACCCAAAAGATGGTGACCAGCCTTATAAAGATCAATATGAAAATCCCCGAGAGGTCGTCATCCTTTCACCAATCTATTCTGCTGAAAATAAAGCAGTTGTTGTAATCCGGGCTCTTGATAATAAAGACAGGTGGATTATGGAACTGGAATTATCCACAGGGAAATTAAACCTGCTTGACAGACAAAGAGATGAAGCATGGATAGCTGGCCCCGGTATTTCCAGCTGGAATTTTTCTATGGGCAATATAGGGTGGTTCGATTCCAAAACCATTTGGTTCCAGTCAGAGGAAACTGGTTATGCTCATATTTATACGCTGGATATTACTTCCGGAAAGAAAAAAGCCCTCACAGAAGGCAATTTCGAAATTCTGGATGCTCAACTTTCCCAGGACAAAAAATCCTTCTACCTTACCAGTAATAAAATTAGTCCGGCTGAGCAACATTTTTACCAGCTTTCCATCAAATCGGGAAAAATGGAACAAATTACTTCTATGCCTGGGAAACATGAGGTAAGTATTTCCCCGGATGAAAAAAAACTGGCCATTCGGTACTCCTACAGCAATAAGCCCTGGGAATTATATGTGATGTCCAACGAAAAAGGAGCAGTAGCCACAAAAGTCACCAACTCCACCACTGCTGAATTTAACCAGTATTCCTGGCGGGAGCCCGAAATCATTCAGTTTACTGCAGAAGATGGGGAAAAAGTTGCGGCAAGATTATACAAGCCAAATGAACCGAAAAATAATGGACCTGCTGTTATTTTTGTGCATGGAGCGGGCTATTTGCAAAATGTACACAAATGGTGGAGTTCCTATTACCGGGAGTATATGTTTCATAATTTTCTGGCAGATCAGGGCTACACTGTTTTGGACATTGACTACCGGGGAAGTGCAGGCTATGGAAGAGATTGGAGGACCGGAATTTACAGGTTTATGGGAGGAAAAGACCTGAGTGATCAGATTGATGGAGTGAAATACCTAATCAATGAGCATGGAATTGATCCCGAAAAAGTCGGGATTTATGGAGGTTCGTATGGCGGATTTATTACCCTGATGGCACTATTTACTTCTCCGGGTACTTTTCAGTCGGGAGCGGCTTTGCGTTCAGTAACTGATTGGGCTCATTATAATCATGGTTATACCTCCAATATTCTCAATACCCCAGCAGCTGATAGCATTGCCTATTATAGAAGTTCACCCATCTATCATGCTGAGAACCTGGAAGATAAACTGGTTATGTTACATGGAATGATTGATACCAATGTGCAGTTTCAGGATGTCGTCAGGCTATCTCAAAGGCTTATTGAATTGGGAAAAGATGATTGGGAATTGGCGGTATTTCCGTTGGAAGGACATGGTTTCAAAGAAGCCAGCAGCTGGGCCGATGAATACAAAAGAATTTTCAGGCTTTTTGAAGAAACCCTGAAGTAAATTTTTAGTATATTTAAACGCTGAAACAGGGATGAACTCCTGTCTGAAATTTTCAGTTTTTTCTTTTTTTTAAAACAGTTGGAATTTCTTGTAATTTTTTCCAAGGAATAACAACTAACCGAAAGTTGATAATTATTTTATCATTCAAGTAATAGCCCGAACATTTTCAAAAATCGGGTATTTATTCATCTAACCAAATTTTATTTTTTACTTATGAGTAATTTTGAAAAAGTCAAAGGTTACCTTAGAGAATTAGAGTATGATATCACTTTTGAGGATGCATCCGAAGAGTTAGTGATGGTAGAGAAAGAAGATGAAGGAATTAAAAACTTAATGGTTGATTGCGAAGATCCTATCCTTATCCTTGAGCAATTTTTGTTTAATGTAAACAACGAATCGCTGGATTTATACAAAAGCCTACTCAAAAAGAACAGGGAAATAGTTCATGGTGCATTTGTGCTGGACGATTCTGGTAAAAAAGTACTTTTCCGGGACACACTTCAGCTGGAAAACCTGGATTTAAATGAACTGGAAGGTTCTATTAATTCCCTTAGTTTGTTATTAAGTGAATATTACAAGGAGTTAATTGGATTTGCTAAAAACTAAGCCATACTAAGTAAATATTGGAAAAGTTATTTAGTCAAAATTTAGAAAGTTTTTAACATAAAAAATCAAAAAATAACCATGTCATTATTTAAAAGATTATTCGGAGTGGCCTCCGCAGAAGCCAATGCAGCAATAGATAAACTGGAAGACCCTGTAAAAATGACCGAACAGGGCATTAGGGATTTAAAAAAAGATTTGGACGAAAGCCTTAAGTCACTGGCAGAAGTAAAGGCAGTGACCATCCGATCCAGAAAGGAATTGGAAGAAGCCAAATCACAGGCTAAAGATTATGAAGGAAAGGCAATCCTTTTAATTGGTAAGGCAGAATCAGGCCAAATTGATGCTGCTGAAGCCGACAGGCTTGCTTCTCAGGCACTTACTAAAAAAGAACAAGCTTTACAAAGGGCTACTACTACTCAAAAACTGCTTCAAACGCAGGAAGTTAATGTGGCTAAAATGGAGCAAAACGTTCAAAGACTTAAAACGCAGATTTCCACCTGGGAAAATGAGCTGAAAACTTTGAAAGCGAGAGCCAAAGTAAGTGAAGCATCTTCCAAACTAAACAAACAACTGGCCAGCATCGATTCTTCAAGTACCCTGGGTATGTTGGAAAGAATGAAGGAAAAAGTGGATCAGCAGGAGGCTTTAGCCGAATCTTACGGAGAAATGGCAGATATGACCACTAGTGTAGATGACGAAATTGATAAAGCACTTCTTGGAGATGGTGGAGGAAGCAGCACTCAGTCCGATGCTTTATTGGCCCTTAAGGCAAAATTAGCCTCTGGAAAGAAGGAAGGAGAGTAAATAAAAATATTCCCCCGATATAAAAAAATCCCATGGGAAATGGCCATTCCATTTTTCATGGGATTTTTTATGCTTAATTTTAAAAATCCATTTAAGAAACTGAATTTTTATGAAAGAGGAAAGGCTAAAAAAACTGTATGAATTTCTGGAAAATGATCCTCATGATCCTTTTACCATTTATGCCATTGCCAGTGAACTTGTTTTCGAAAAACCAAAGGAAGCATTAAAATATTTTACCAGATTATTAAATGAGCATCCTGATTATGTGGCTACTTACTACCATGCTGCGCACTTGTTTGTTGAATTGGGAAATCGGGAAAAGGCAGAAGAAGTGTATAAAAAAGGGATTGCCATTTGTCAGGAAAAGCAGGAACTACACGCCTTGGCAGAGCTTCAAAGCGCTTACAATAATTTTTTGTACGATGACGAAGACGAATAATTCTGATTATCCAAACCACCAAAATCACTCAAATATACTCTGAGTGCAATTTTTGCAATCTATTTTTTAAATTAAATTTCTTATTGATTTTTTAATTTTTTGAAGAAATTCCTTACTTTTAGTGAATAAAATAGTATTTTACCAATATCCTATTGATTTAAAATAATTTTAATTTTAGATTGGAGTCCGCTAAAATTCATGGAAGATTACAATAAAATCCTCGAGTCTTTAACTACTAAGTTTTTACGATCGAGCTATCTTGACATTATCAGATCGGTAAATATTTCCAATTTTTACGATTTTCAAAACACCCTGATTTTAATCAGGAATGGAACTGCAAAATTTGGAGAAGACCAGGAAAACCTAAATGTTGGCGATATTCTATTTATACCGGGGGGTAAAAATACCAGCCTGCTTTTGGGGAAAGGGGAAGCCACTAAACTTTCCAATGAGGATTTTATTAATCAAAAGGAGAATTTTCTTCGATCCAGAAATTCAACTAATAACATATTAACTGAAGAACCGGAAGCAACACTCATTTCCGTAACTTTCGAAGTGAAAGCCTTTGATTCTGTAAACTTCTTTCCTTCTCTGGATATCCCTCCATTTTCCATTAAAGGCCAACCGGTAATTGGTACTTTAATGTCCAAAATAAATTATGAAATGGTAAATGATGCACCGGGTAAATCCAGGTTGATCAACATTTACACAGATGAGCTTGTAATTGAGCTTTTCCGCCACATTTTAGGTAAAGGAATGTTCCTGGAACAATTGGCCACTAACAGCAATTATTTTAAGGACCCCAGATTAATTGAAATTTTCAATTATATCAAAGAAAATCTTCCTGGAGATTTGTCCAATAAAACCCTTGCCAACGTAGCCAATGTATCTGAAGATTATGTAGGACAGTACTTTAAAATGCTAACCGGGATTAATCCCCAGGATTACATTGAGTACCAACGAATGGAAAGGGCTGTAACTTTACTTCGAACTTCCAAGAAAAGCATCCGCAATATTGGTGTGGAAGTGGGCTATAAAGACACGGCCTATTTTTGCCGAAGATTTAAAATGATGTTTGGTATTCCTGCCGGGAAAATGAGAAGAAGAGAATCATTAATGGATGCTTAATTATTAAAATCTGAATTTTTTGTGCAGAAATTTCTCCTTTTCCAGTACCATTTTATTGTATTTTCAATTAAAATATTCACAATTGTTAAGAATAGATTTTAAACTAATCCGTTTTTACAGGTGTATTATATGAAGCATTCAAATTGAACTTTACGGATATTTTTTAGGAAGAAAAGTCTTTTTAATTGGGTGAAATATATATTTTTGCAATACAATTTTTCTGGAATCTTAATTCATTATATGATAAAACTTCTACTGCTTTAACTTATATTTTTCTTTCATTAATCCTTTTGGTTATGAAGCGGTATGTATTTTTTGCGCTTTTTGTATTCTTTGTTGTGCTTGTTAATTTATTTGCAAAAAACAACTTAAAACAGGAATCAAAAATTGAAATTCCTCAAAAATTTGAAACAGAAAGTTCAACTCAAATTTCACAAAGTAGCGGCAATTAAAAACCCCAGATAGGTTCCTACACCATTTCCCAAAGCCCCAACTAAAATGGAGGGCAGGAATAAATCATTTCTATTCAGCCCTTTTGATAAGGCCAAGGCTGTGGAACTTCCCCCAATATTTGCCTGAGAAGCAATAGCTGCCAACTCCCAATCCATCTTTGCCAGCCAGGCAATCCCAAAAATCAGCAACCCGTGAATACTTACAAGAATTAAAGTAAATATTAATAAGTTAAGGGCCAATACTCCGATTTGGCTTAAAGCGGCAAATTCACAGTAAGCTCCGATTACTACCAGAAAAAGATATACACTGAAAAGTCCTAATAACCTGCTTCCTGGCAAATGATGGACAAAAGGAATTTGAGCCATGATAAGAGCAATGGTAGTCAGTATTAAAATGGAAGGTAATTTTATACCGGCCAGGCCATTTATCCACTCCACCAGAAAATCGGAAACCAAAATAGTAAATAAGCCTAATACTAATAAAATAGCGAGGTTTTTAGAATTGATCATCTGGTTATCATAATTCTCCATATCTATTCCACTTTCCTTTTCAGGCTCCGTTTCGATCATCTTATTCCTGGGCACAAACCGTTGTAAAACCTTGGGAATAGCAATACAGGCAATCATCCAAACAGAAGTAATGATATTGTCCACCGCCACGGCTCCGGCAAATACATTTCCTTTTTCAGCAATTTTATAGTGCAATGCCAAAGCATTAAAATTTACACTTCCACCGATGTAAGTTCCGGTAAACATGCCAGCAAGGGGCCGAAAGTTTTCTCCAAAAACTTCCTGTCCTGAAACCACCTGCATTCCAATTAAAACTCCGGTTACCGTGCCCACTACTCCCACAAAAAACATAAATAGCATGGGTAAACCTGCATTTTTCAGGCTTTTGAGGTTTACTTCCAAAAGGAGATAGAAAATGGAAAGCGGGGCAAGATATTTAAAGATTCCACTATACAGGGGAATAGAATTAGATGCAGAGGGAATTACCCCCAGATTAGAAAAAGTCGCCCCAAATAAAATCACCATTAGTGCTGTACCAAAATGCCTGAAGTATGCTTTTTTGGTTAGCCACTCTGAAATGATAATAATCAGGCATAAAATACCTAAAACGAATACCGGGTTCGAAGTCATTGAAGTTTAGTTTATTTTCAAAAACAGATCTTCTACTAAACAGAAACTGTTTTCCATTTTCCCTTTTTAAATATGGAAATACAAATTACTGCCAGTATTGAAAGTGATGCAGAAATTGCAATATACACTCCAGATGATCCTAAATGGAAATTTATCGCTAAAAAATAAGCCAAAGGAATCTGAATTACCCAATAACAGATAAAATTGATAATTGTAGGTGTAGAGGTATCTCCTGCCCCATTAAAAGCCTGGCTGATCACCATTCCGTAGGCAAAAAACACATAACCAAGGCAAATAATTTTCAAACTGGCTACGCCATGCCTAATCACTTCCGGCTCTGTAGAAAAAATCATGACAAATTCCCTGGCCCAGGTATAAAAGATAATAGACACCAACAACAAAAATAGCATATTATAAAAAGCGGACAACCAGACTGATTTCTCCGCCCTGTCTGGCATTTTGGCTCCCAGGTTTTGCCCTACTAATGTGGCGGCAGCATTTGCCACTCCAAAGGAGGGCAGAATAGTAAAGATAATTATTCTGAAGGCAATGGTATAACCTGCTACAGCCTCACTTCCAAACTGAGAAATTATCCGGACCATGAAAATCCAGCTGGCTGACCCGATAATAAACTGACCAATACCTCCCAAACCTATTGAAATGATCTTTTTGATGACTTCCCATTTTATCACTACATTTTCCCACCCAATTTTGATAACGGCCTTTCTGCTGATTAAAAAATAAAACTGAAAGAGCACCCCGCAACCTCTACCAATATTGGTCGCAATTGCAGCTCCTTCCAAACCCAGCTCGGGAAAAGGGCCAAGTCCCAATATCAGACAGGGATCGAGAATCAGATTGAGCCCGTTGCTCAAAATCAGGGTGCGCATGGCCAATGAAGCATCCCCGGCTCCCCGGAAAATAGCGTTAATCAGAAACAGGAAAAGTATGGTAAAATTTCCACCAAACATAATGCGGGTGTAACCCACGCCTTCCTCCACCAATTCTTCACTTCCACCCATCAGACGTAAAATATCAGCTGAAAAAATCACTCCGGTAATTCCAATTACAACAGACAAAATAGTAGCAATAAAAAGTGACTGAAAAGCTGCATTAGCTGCCAGGGCAGGTTTGCCCTCCCCCACTCTTCTCGCCACTACGGCTGTGGTAGCCATACTTAATCCGATACTTATGGAATAAAGGAGCATAAGGACTGATTCAGTCAAACCTACGGTTGCCACTGCATTCACCCCTATTTTAGCTACAAAAAAAACATCTACTATTGCAAAAAGGGATTCCATTACCATTTCCAGAATCATGGGAATGGACAACATAAAAATAGCTCTGTTTATGCTTCCAGATGTGAAATTTTTCTCACTTCCTGAAACGGCTATTGAAAGATAATGCCATATTTTTTTTAGGCTCATAGAGCTTAAACCTTTAGTTGAAAAAAAATTAGTTATTGGTAAAAAGTGGAATTATTAATCACTATGCTTTTTTGCCTGATACAAACTTTGCCCTTTATTGAGCCTGCGTAGCAAATAATCACAAGTTTAGCTTTTGTAGCAACTGTTCTTTTTGGGATGTGGCCTTATTGTCAGGCTAAAGTAATCCAATCTTTCAAAGAATCAAACTTATCCATAAAATAGATACTGAAGAAAAAAAGTTGCATCCTAAAAAAACAAATTTTATATTTGACTGACCGGTCAGTAATAAATTATTAAAATAGCTTAAATGTCTCCAAGAACAGAAGAACAGTTTGCCTCCATGCGGGAAAAAAGCAAAGAGTTGCTAATGGATACGGCATTGCAATTATTTTCTAAAAAAGGATTTCATAGTACTTCTATTAGCCAAATCACTAATGAAGCAGGGGTAGCCAAGGGCATATTATATCATTATTTTAAAAGCAAGGAGGAATTGCTTGTAGCCATTATCCAAAAGGGTACAAATGAATTACAAAGCTTGTTTTTGGAGGCTTTTAAAGCCGAAAACCCCAGGGAACAACTAGAACAAATGATCAGGGTTACTGTGAAAGCCATGAAGGAACAAAAATTATACTGGCAGCTATTTTCTTCTCTTATCACTCAGATGCATGATAATAAAATTATTGAGGATATTCTTAAACCCCTTACTCAACAATCCATAATACTCATGGAAGGGTTATTTAGTAAATTAGGTAAGAAAAATCCAAAAATGGAGGCTATTGCCATTGCAGCATTATTTGATGGCATAGGGCTCCATTATCTTTTTGTGATGGATGATTATCCAATAGATGAAATAACTGAATTTATAATAGAAAAAATATTAGGAAATCAATCAGACACCAAATAAAAATGAAAATCCCGTTTTTGCTATTTTTCCTTATCTGTAATTCCCTTATAGGCTTCGGACAGGAAACAGCCAAAGAAATTGTAAATAAAGCAGATCAGAAATTTAGAGGTGATACGCAATTTGCGGAAATGACCATGACCATTGTCAGACCTGACTGGAAAAGGTCCATGTCACTCAAAAGCTGGCTAAAAGGAGAAGACTACAGTCTGGTTTTAGTTACTGCTCCGGCTAAAGATAAAGGAACTGTTTCCCTTAAAAGAATGAAAGATTTGTGGAACTGGATGCCTGCGATTGAAAGAAGCATAAAAGTTTCGCCCTCCATGATGAACCAGTCCTGGATGGGCTCAGATTTCACGAATGATGATTTGATGAAACAATCTTCCATTGTAGTGGATTATGATCATTCTTTTGAAGGAAGTGAAACCATTAATGGTTATGAATGTCATAAAATAAAACTGGTACCTAAGCCTGATGCCCCGGTGGTTTGGGGAAAGATTTACATGTGGATTAGCAAAGAAGAATATTTTCAGATGAAATCTGAATTTTATGATGAAGATGAATTTCTAATTAACACTATGACTTCCAGTGGGGTAAAGCAAATGGGTGATCGTGAAATCCCTACAAAATTGGTCATGCAACCAGAAGACAAACCGGGAAACCAGACGATTATTACCTATCAGAAAATTGAATACAATCAACCAATCGCTGAAAGTTTTTTCTCCCTGCAAAATATGAAAAAGGTAAGATAACCCAAGAATATTAACCCTCAATCAAATATGAAAACCCTGTTAAAACTTGCCTGGAGAAATATATGGAGGAATAAGAGGAGAACTATCATCACTGTATCTTCTATTTTTTTTGCTGTCCTGCTTGCCCTTTTCATGCGCTCCATGCAATTGGGTTCGTATTCCAAAATGATTATCGATAGTGTGGAATCCTATTCCGGATATATTCAGGTACATAAAGCAGGCTATTGGGAAGACAAATCCATCAATGACCTGATTGAATTATCCGACAGTCTGAAAAATGCAATTGAGTCGGTTCCCCATGTAAAAAATGCTTTTCCAAGACTGGAAACAACCGGACTGGCTGCTTCAGAGAAGCTCAACAAATTTTCCATGATTATTGGGATAAATCCTGAGGAAGAGGATAAAATGACCAGATTGAGTGAGAAAATTATTGAAGGAAAATACCTGACTTCTGAAAGCAATGGTGTGATTATATCAAGCGGTCTGAGTAATTTTCTGAAATTGGGGGTAAATGATACAATTGTGTTCATAGGCCAGGGCTATCATGGCAGCACTGCTGTGGGGAAATATCCTATAGAAGGAATTGTAAAACTGGCTAATCCTAAAATGGATAAGGGAATGGTATACATGCCTCTGCAGGTTTGTCAAACTTATAGCGGAGCGGAAAAACTGGGGAATGCCTTTATAATAGTTCTGGATAATTTCAAATATGTCCCTGAGGTTCAGGCCACCTTAAAGCAAGGTCTGGGGGAAAAGTATGAGGTAATGAATTGGGAAGAAATTCAACCTGAACTGGTACAAATTATTCTGGCTGATAATGCAGGTGGAGTAATTATGCTGGGCATTCTTTACATTGTAATTGCATTTGGAATTTTTGGTACCATCATGATGATGACCATTGAAAGACTAAAAGAATTTGGAGTATTAGTGGCTGTGGGTATGCACAAATCCCGGTTAATGATTATTGTGATCATAGAAGCCTTGTTAATTGGGATATTTGGCATTCTGATCTCCTTTGGAGCGGGAATTCCCCTTTTATTAATCATGCAGCAATACACGATACAACTTACCGGAGATGCCGCAGATGGCATGCTGAAAATGGGAATTGAACCTATTATCCCATTCTCGCTGGATCCGGTTATTTTTTATTCCCAGGGGCTGGCTATTTTCCTGATCGTGGGGATTTGTATTATTTATCCTTTATTTAAAATTAAGTTTCTCAATCCCATTTATGCGATTAAATCACATAGGTAAATGCCTGTACTATGTCACTATTGACCATATTTATGAATGCTTTAAATATTAAAAAATGATTGCTGCAATATCATGGAGAAATGTTTGGAGAACCCGGCTCAGAAGTCTGGTAATCATCATGGCCATTGCCATTGGGCTGACAGGTGGAGTGCTTTCGGTGGGCGTATTTAATGGGCTGGCTGAGCAAAAGATGAGAACTGCCATCGATACCCAGACGGCCCATATTCAGATTCATCAAAAAGGATTTACGGATGATTATGATATTCATTATTTCCTAAAAAATCCTGATAACATTCTGTCTGTCATTGAAATGGATAACAGAATAAAAGCCTATTCCACCAGAACCATTTCAGAATTGATGATCAGGACGGCCAACGGTTCAGCCGGAGTTCAGCTATTGGGCATAAATCCCGAAGCTGAAAAATCAATCAGTACGATTTGGGAATCTGTTGTGGATGGGGCATACTTTGAAGGCATCAAAAGGAATCCCATTCTGATTAGCCAGAAAACCGCTGATAAACTGAAGGTGAGGGTAAAATCCAAAATCATTTTGAGTTTACTGGATACCGATGGCAATGCAGTAGATGCCGGATTCAGAGTAGTAGGCATTTTCAAAACCAGTTCCAGCATGTTCGATGAAGCCACCGCTTTTGTACGTCAGGAAGATTTACAAAGACTCACTTTAATGGAAGGTGTCAACCATGAAATTGCCATAAAAGTAAATGACCCGGAAGAAGTAACTCCGGTCATTGCCGACTTAAAAAGCAACCTATCCGAAGATTTACAAATAGAAAGCTGGAAAGAAGTTCAGCCGGAACTGGCTTATATTTCTGATATGACCGGGCAAATGAATTTCCTATTTTTGGGAATCATTCTATTTGCGCTGGCTTTTGGAATTCTCAATACCATGCTCATGGCAATTTTCGAAAGGGTAAAGGAAATTGGAGTATTAATGGCTGTAGGGATGAATAAAATGAAGATTTTTCTGATGATCGTTTTCGAGACGATTTTCCTTGCCCTCATCGGAGGTTTTATCGGGATAATTATCAGTGCAAGCCTTATTATCTGGCTCGGTAATCAGGGCATAAATCTTTCTGTGGTAGGGGAAGGACTGGCGGCTTATGGAGTAGGCCAGATTATTTACCCACAGCTTTCAGGAGCATTTTACCTTCAACTGATCTTGATGGTATTTTTTACAGCATTATTTTCCTCCATTTACCCGGCTATTAAAGCTTTAAAACTAAAACCAATAGAAGCCATTCATGGCTAAGGCAAAATCTTTAAAAAATTAAAGTATATCAATAATGAGTATCATTCAGCTAAATAATGTTTCCAAAATATACAACCCCGATACTATCCCGGTTTATGCCCTTAATAAAGTTAACCTGGAAATTGAGGAAGGGGAATTCACCGCAATTGTAGGCCCTTCAGGCTCTGGAAAAACTACCCTGCTCAATATGCTTGGAGGCTTGGACCTTCCTTCAGAAGGAAAAATCCTCATTAACCAGACCGATCTGCAATCTCTTTCCTCAAAACAACTCATAGATTTCCGCTTACATAATATTGGTTTTGTTTTTCAGGATTACAGCCTTCTTCCGGTACTGACTGCCAAGGAAAATGTAGAGTTCATCATGCAATTACAAAACAGATCAAAAAGCGAATATGAAAAAAGAGCCATGGAATTGCTAAAAGAAGTCGGCCTGGGAGAAAGAATGCATAACCGACCTTCCAAACTATCTGGTGGACAGCAACAAAGAGTAGCTGTAGCCAGGGCTTTGGCTCCAAAACCCAAGTTTATTCTTGCAGATGAACCCACTGCCAATCTCGATTCAAAATCTACTAATGATCTACTGGATATCATGAAAAAAATGAATAAAGAATCTAATATTACCTTCATTTTTGCGACTCACGACCAAAGGGTCATTGACAAGGCAAGGCGAGTGATTACCATTGATGATGGCGCTATTGTAAAAGATAAAATCAATACCGCAATTGCCTAACTACTTTATCTCAATCGGGTTATGAATGCAAAACAAAAACTGATACTTCAGGATTGGATATTTATCATGTTAGCCTGGATGTTTATCATGAACCTTTACTCAGTTGTGGTCATTTGGGGATTAGATAGTCTTGTGGACTGGCAGGCGCTCCAACCTTATGATAATAGCTGGATGGTTTATCTGGAACCTTCAATTTTTGGCCTTATTTTCGGTTTCTTTTTCGCACTAATCAATACACTTTCGGAACAGACTTTTATTAGAAAAAAATCTTTCTCCTTTATCATTCTGATTAAATCTCTTTTATACCTTGTCTCCCTGATCATTGTCTACATTATTTTTTTTACTGCTTATACTTTATTAGGCATTTTGCCCGAAGAAATATTCACCTTAACGATCGAAAATTTAGACATCAGGATTTACCTTTCCATTACCATTTACTTCGTATTTTTCATTTTTATCATCAATTTCCTTGTATTAATCAACAAGAAGTTCGGCCCTGGGAATCTTTGGAATTTTGTAACAGGGAAATACCATACTCCCAAAAAAGAGTCAAGATTATTTATGTTTCTGGACCTGAAAGGTTCTACTACAATTGCGGAGCAATTAGGGCATTTTCAGTACTCCAAATTGTTGCAATATTGCTTTCATGACATTACCGATATTGTGATAAAATACAATGCAGAAATTTACCAGTATGTGGGGGATGAAGTCGTCCTGACCTGGAGCATGGAAAATGGATTAAAAAACCTGAATTTCATTAAACTATTTTTTGAATATGAAAAGAAACTCGCCTCCAGAAGGTCGGTATATTTTTCAAAATTTGGGGTATTTCCGGTCTTTAAAGCTGGAATAGAAATGGGCGAAGTGACAGTAGCCGAAGTGGGGGAAATTAAACGGGAAATTGCCTATCATGGCGATGTACTGAACACGGCAGCCAGAATTCAGGAAAGATGTAATGAATTCCACCATAACATCCTCATCTCAGAACATCTACAGAAAGAGATAATGGGCTTTAACCATTACAAAACTGAACTGATGGGCAATATCCAGTTGAGAGGCAAACAAAATCCATTAAAAATTCTCGCTGTGATTCCTAATGAATCCTTAAACTAAAAACTACCTTTAAATGCGAAAAACATTTGCCATAAATGTCACTTTATTGCTATTGACAGTATTGGTCCATTTTCCCTCCTTTTCTCAAGAAGAAGAACCAAAAGAAGAAAAGCCAAGCAACTGGGTAATGAATGGCTATTTGAAATACCTCCAAACGGTTTCTTATGAAAATATTAATGGGGAATGGCTCACCAATAATATCATACACAACAGAATGAATTTTAAATGGTATGCCAGCAATAGTTTAACTGCTGTGGCGGAATTCAGGAATCGTATATTCTATGGGGAAACCGTAAAAACCATTCCCGGATATGCCGATATTATTGCAAGAGATTATGGATATATGGATTTGTCATTTAATTGGGTGGAGCAGGAATCCTTCTTTATCCATACCATTGTGGACAGGGTTTATCTGGACTGGAGTCAGGGCAATTGGCAGGTAAGAGTTGGACGGCAAAGAATTAACTGGGGGCAAACTTATGTCTGGAATCCGAATGATGTATTCAATGCCTATGATTTTTTCGATTTCGATTATGAAGAACGTCCGGGTTCTGATGCTGCTTTGATTAGATATTATACCGGAGCAACTTCCTCTGTAGAATTTGCCTATGCCCTAGGAGACAGCGCAGAAGCTACCAAAGCGGTGGGCATGTTAAAAATCAATAAAGGAGGTTATGATTTCCAGTTTCTCGGGGGAAGGGTTGCTCAGGATGTGGCACTGGGTTTGGGGTGGTCCGGTCAGATCAAAACAGCAGGGTTTAAAGGGGAATTCACTTTCTTAAGACCCTACCAAAATTACAGTCAGGAATTCTGGACCATGGTTGCCTCTATGTCTTTAGATTATACCTTCAAAAACTCCCTTTTTATCCAAACCGAGGCTATTTACAATTCCGATGGAGCTACCGGAGCTCCAGGCCAGATTTCACTATTCCAGCCATTGAGTGTTAGAACATTATCCTTCACCAGAATCAACTGGCTTACACAAGCCTCCTATCCCATTACTCCCCTAATCACTGCAGGAGCAGCCACCATGTACAGCCCCAATGACAATTCCTTTTTTTTCGGTCCTAATGTAGATATTTCTATTACGGAAAATTTCTATTTCCTCCTCACAGGACAAATATTTAAGGGCACTGAAGAATCCCAATATGGCCCTGGCGGGACCTTTCTTTTTGGCAGGTTTAAATGGAGTTTTTAAGTAGTCATTCAAAATTAACCGTGAATTATTTTGCCATAAAAGACTGATAGAGAGACTGCTTTTTCTCGAAAATAATAGTTCCTAGTGTGGAGTACCCGGTTTGGAGCACTGATGCTTAAACATCAAATCATGATTAGCAACGCACATTTTAATTAAAAAATAATCATTCCTAGAAGCAAAAAAGGATCCTAGCTGGAAAGTCCAGCCAAGATCCCGGTACCATTTAACTATTAACGACTTTAATGTAGTACCCGGCCATTTTCATTAATTTAACTCAATTATCAATGGCGCTTTTGCAGGTATTACCAAAGTGTTCTCCAATGAAACTGCCTTCCCCGCAAATAGTTCTGAACCACCTGTACTTTTTCCAATAATTTCTCCAAATCGTTCCAATTGAAGTGTTTTTTCCTCCACACTTTTATTCAGTACTATCATCACTTTTTTGTCACCGGAGTACCGAAAATACACATAAACATCATCCTGTGGAGCAAAGTGTAAAAGTTTTCCATTATGAATTACCTCCTGACCATTTCTCCAGGTAATTACTTTTTTGAGCCATTCCTGCATTTCTTTTTGTGCTTCAGTTAAACCTTTTCCGGTAAACCCATTGATCTCATCACCTTCCCAGCCTCCGGGGAAATCACTTCGGATAATACCATGATCTCCATCTCCGGGATTACTCATAAGAATCTCTGTACCATAATAAATTTGGGGAATTCCTCTTGTGGTAAGCATATAAGTTAAACCCAACTTAAGCAAATCCACATCTTCACCTACCTGTGCATAAAACCGATCCATGTCATGATTATCAGGAAAGACCACCAGATTTTCCGGCTCTGCATACACAAAGTCATTGGCCAGCATTTCGTATAACTCCACAAATCCGTTATGCTCACTTATTAAACTTCTTCTTAAGGCAGCCTGCAATGGAAAGTCCATTACGCTAGGCAAACAAGAAGAATAACCATTTGCATTTACCTTTCCCCTTTGCCAGTGGGCCACAATGGCAGGGTTTTCACTCCACTCTTCTCCCACAATGTTAAAATTTGGAAACTCTTCCATCATTTTACAAGTCCATTCCGACATAAAATCTTTATCGGGATAAGGATATGTATCCATTCTTATTCCGGCTAACCCTAAGTATTCCGTCCACCAGATGGTGTTTTGAATTAAATAAGTAGCCATTAAGTCATTTTTCTGATTGAGATCAGGCATCGTTTTCACAAACCAACCATCTGACATGATTTTTTTATCTATTTCAGCAGCATGAGGGTCCTGAATTACGGTTCTTCTGTGATTGGTTTGAACATATTCATCGGGGAAATTAATCCAGTCTGAAGAGGGTAAATCTTTCATCCACCAGTGTTCCGATCCACAATGATTCAAAATCATATCCATAATCAGCTTTACTCCTTTTTGGCTGGCCTCCTTCGCCAGTTTTTGGTAGGATTCATTAGACCCAAATCTTTCGTCCACTTTGTAAAAATCGGTAGTAGAATATCCATGATAAGAATAATCAACCTGGTCATTTTCCAAAATAGGATTTAGCCAGATAGCCGAAAAGCCCAGTCCCTTGATATAATCAAGGTTTTTGGAGATTCCCGCTATATCACCTCCATGCCTGCCAAATTTTTCAGCCCTGTTTTTCTTTTCCTTCAAATTGTCCAATTCATCATTATCCGGGTTGCCATTGGCAAATCGGTCTGGAGTAATCAGGTAAATTACATCCGAAGGATCAAACCCTTTTCTTTGGGATGCTCCAGGTTCTCTCTCTAAAAGCTGATAATTGAAACTGGTTTTGGTTTTGCCCTTTTGCTGAAAGGCAATATCAAAGTTACCAGGTTTTACATTATTGTCCAGTTTCAAATCAATAAAGAGGTAGTTTGGATTTTCCACTTTCACCACCTTTTCTATCCTGACACCGGGGTATTCAATTTTCGGATTTAAATCACTTATATTTTCCCCATACACCATCAGTTGAAGGTTGGGGTTTACCATACCAGCCCACCAGAAAGCCGGTTCAAGCCTGTCAATTTTATTCTGCCCCAAAGCCAAAATGTTAATTGAAAATATAAGTATGGCAGAAAATATTGGAATGAGTAGTTTGGTCAATTTCATTATTGTAAAATTTAAGATTTAGAAGTCGGAGGAGGATAGGGAAAATAATTCTTCCCTTTTGTATATTAAGTATGAGGTCAAAAACACCAGTTTTTTTGTTACGAAACCCTGATAGGGCACTCTATTTTTCCCGTTAAAAAGCAAGAGTGCTTCATAACCTCCAGAATGAAATTCAACAAATAGATTCAAAAAACGCAGGGCTTAGGCCCTGCGTTTACGTTGTTGTAGTTTGAATAATTAGCTATTGATTAATAGCCCTCGTTTTGTTTTAATTTGGTGTTGGCCAATAATTCCGAAGAAGGTATTGGATAAAGGTTTCTGAAACTCTCTGTTTCTTTCCCCTCTTGCACACCGCCTTTCCAGGGCCAGATTCCATTATCGGTAAACTCTCCAAATCTGATCAAATCAGTTCTTCTGTGAGCTTCCCAATACAATTCTCTGGCTCTTTCATCCTTAATAAAATCCAGAGTTAATTGTGCATCGGTAATATTTCCTGTATTATCACCATAAGCTCTTTCCTTTAACATATTGATTAAGCCAAGAGCAGTTGCTCTGTCTCCACCAGTTCCACCTCTCAATACCGCTTCAGCATAAATTAAATACACATCCGAAAGTCTGAAAACAGGGAAATCGGTATCTGGAAAAGTAGCATTGGAACCAGGTGATCCATCAGAGGCAATATTTGTGAATTTAGGGGCAGCATAACCATCGAAGAAGTTAAAGATATTTTCAATTTCCTTAGTATGTCCTTCTGTATAGAAAATAGCCCTTGAATCCATTTCTCCTGTAATATCAGGGAATAAATCAACAATACTACTTGTGGTTCTCAAGCCCCACCAGCCACCATCAATTCCATAAGCGGCAGGATCCATGTCTCCACCTACAGCAGCATGGGTAATAAAAGTCATTCCTCCCCAGGTTCTGGTATTAGCTCCGTCAAAATTAATGGAGAAAATAATTTCATCAGAAGTATGGTTATCAGCCCCGTGGGTCAATTGATAATTTTCATCAAGGGCATAACCAGCAGCTATTATTTTGTTGCAATATGTGACACAATCTGTATTTCTGTCAGTTCCGGTATAAACTCCGGCATTTAAATAAATTTTGGCTAATAAGGCCCAGGCTGCAGCCTGGTCTGCTCTACCATACTCCCCTTGTCCGGGAGTGCTTAAAGCAGTTTCTATGGCCTTTAATTCTGATTCAATGAAATTAAAAACTTCAGTTCTTGTAGCCTGGTCAGGAGCATTTATACCCAAGGCATCCTCCTCAGTAAAAAACGGAACATCTCCAAACAAATCAATCGCATGCCAGTAACTAAAAGCCCTTAAAAACCTGGCTTCCGCTCTGTATCGATTAATTTCAGCTTTCAACTGGTCATTTGTTCCTCTTTCAGCCAATTTGCCTTCAGTTGTTTCTCTTAAGAACTCATTCGCCATTCCAATCTGGAAAAATATTCTGTTGTAAAGAGCAGTTACAAACTGATTTGCGGCAGTCCAGCTGTGATTGTGAAAATCAGGTAAACCTTCATCACCCCATCCAATTACGGCTTCATCTGTGGAAAGTACTTGGGCTCCCCAGTATTGTCTCCAATAGCTGGAAAAACCTTCATCAATTCCCTGAATATCACCATCTCCGGCAGGCCCCTGTTGTCCGGTAACCGCCAATCCGGCATAAACTCTCGCCAGAAATGATTTATATGAAGATGGGTCATCAAATACGATGGCATTTGTGGTTGAACTTTGGGGTTCAAGCTCCAAATCGGTGCAGGAAACTCCTACAGCCACAATTAATCCAAATAAAAAGATTTTATATATTTTACTCATGATTTTTTCAATTTTAAGTATCACTACTATTTAATATGGGAACTTTCATTTCCTTACCTTATAGTTGAAGTACTAATTAAAGATATTTAATTCTACTCAACCGTTTAATGCAGTTAATTAATTCTGAATAAAACTTCATTCTTAAAAGCCAAGACTTAAACCTAACATAAAGGTTCTCGCTCTTGGATAAGCATTATCATCAATACCAAATCTAGGTGTACCAGTATTGCCACTAATATTTCCAATCTCAGGATCAAGACCAGTGTAATCAGTGATTACAAACAAGTTTTGGATAGTTCCATACAATCTCAATTTCATATTCTGAAGTTGGTTGAAAGAATATCCTAAAGTCATGTTGTCCATTCTCAGGAATGAAGCATTTTCAATATAAACATCAGAAAAATACTGTGGGGAAGTAAAGTTGGTTTCATTAATCGAACTTACCAGATTAGAAGGGGTAATTTCAGTAATAATCCGGTTGTAATAAGCACCGTTAGAAGCCACATTATTATAAACATAGTTGCCTACATTTCCCCTCAAGGTAAAACTAAAATCGAAGTTTTTCACATTCAACTGAGAAGTTAAGCCATAGCTCACATCAGCTGCAGGATTTTTATAAGTTACCTTATCCAAATCGTTCACCTGCTCATCTCCATTGGTATCTTCATAAATATCAGCAAGGTTAATTTCCCCATCTTCATTATGATCCACACCATCTAAAAGTGGATTACCGTTGGCATCTCTCTTGTGTTTGAATACATAGAAAGAATTAATAGGTTCCCCCACCCTGTTGATTTGAATATTATTTCCTACACCACCAGAAATTCCACCTGTTGGATATCCTTTAAAATCAGGATCTTCAAAATTGGTCAGTTTGGTGATTTTATTTTTATTGGTAGAAATATTAAAACCTAAATTCCAGGTAACATCAGGCTTGGAAATCACCACGCTATTGATGGTAAATTCTACCCCTTTATTTTCCAATGAACCAATGTTGGTCAGGATAATATTGGTAAGATTAGAACCTGCAGGTACAGTAATGTTGGAAAGCAAATCACTTGTATTTTTCTGATAGTATTCAATAGAACCGTATAATTTGCCATCTATCAATTCATAATCTAATCCTATATTTAAAGACTCAGTTTCTTCCCACTTCAGATTAGGATCGTAACCATTTGGCCGCACAGTGGTATAGAATTGGTCGCCAAACTGGTATTGCGCCAGGTTATCACCATAAGTATAAGTTGGCAGGAATTTATAATCACCAATCTCCTGATTACCAGTCACTCCCCATCCTACTCTAAATTTCAAATCAGACAGGAATGAACCGGATGCAATTCCTTCCATAAAATTTTCATCAAAAATTCTCCAGGCGAAAGCTGCTGAAGGGAAAGTACCCCATTTGTTGGTTTCACCAAATCTGGAAGATCCGTCTCTTCTTAAAGTTAAGGTTAAAAGGTATTTATCTTTATATCCGTAATTCACTCTACCCCAGAAGGAAATCAATCTGTTTTCCAAAATATTGATTGCAGAAGAGTTGTTGGAAGCAGGAGCCGCACTGTTGAAGCCTAAAAGGTTTGAGCTCAGATCCCATGCTCTGAATTCCGGAAATTCATTGGAAAAGTCCTGGTAAGAATAACCTGCAGTAGCACTAAGGTTACTATTGATTCCATCCAGTCTTTTGTTATAATCCAGGAAGAAATCCAATAACGTGCTTTCTTTTCTAAAATTAGCCCTCCTGATCTCTCCATTGTCAGTGTATTGAGACCTTAAGTTACTTGGAAGGAATCTTTTTCTTTCCCCGGAAGTAATATCATATCCCAAATTCAACTTGGCATTCAATCCATCAATATATGGTAATTCGTAATCGAATTGCACATTACCCAAACTTCTGAATGTTTTTCCGTAATCCTCAGTAAGGTTTAGTTCTGCCACAGGGTTTTTATTTCCCAAATCATTTTCATATTCAAAATATCCACCCCACTCACTATTTGCATCGTAAATTGACTGCGTTGGATCCATTCTTACTGCGCCTCCAATTATGCCATTCGGGGCAAACCTGTCTTTAGTATCAGAAACCTTCACATTAGCATCAATTTTCAATTTGTCATCAAAAAGCCTTTGATTGTAATTGATACCAAGACTTGTCCGTTTTGTATTAGAGGTTTTTACAATTCCATCCTGATCCAAATGCCCGATAGATGCTCTGAAACCAGTATTTTCTCCACCGCCCGAAAAACTAACTGCGTGATTCTGACCAAATCCATTTTGGTAAATCTGATCCTGCCAGTCTGTATTTGAATTTCCAAGAATATCTACCCTGTCTGGAGCTCTTTCTGTTAAAACACTTCTGAATTCATCTGCACTCAAAACATCCACCATTTTTATTGGATTTGCCACTGACATCCAGCCATCATAAGAAATGCTTCCTTTGCCTCCTCTATTTCCTTTTTTGGTTGTAATAATGATTACCCCATTTGCAGCTCTTGAACCGTAGATAGCAGCAGCAGAAGCATCTTTCAGCACTGTAAAACTTTCAATATCATTGGGGTTGATAAAATTTAGCGGGTTTCTTCCGCTTTGAAAACCACCAGGATTATGGGGAGAGTTATCTACCGGAACGCCATCAATTACGTACAATGGTTCGTTACTTGCTGAAAGGGAAGTTCCACCCCTGATTCTGATGGAAGTCTGACCTCCTGGCTCACCTGAGTTGGATATAATTTGAACACCAGCTACCTTTCCGGCAATTAACTGATCAGGATTTACAATCGCACCATTATTAAAACTTTCTGAATTTACTTCTTCAATCACACCCGTCACATCCTTTTTTTCTTGTTGGCCATAACCGACCACAACCACCTCAGAAAGTGAGGTCACATCCAGTTCAAGTGCCACATCCATATTAGATTGGTTGGCCACAGGAACTTCTTTGGAAATAAAGCCGATATAAGAAAAAACAAGGATGTCTTCTTCTGCCTCTACATTTACTTTAAAATTTCCATCAAAATCAGTTACAGTACCATTCATAGTCCCTTTCACCAGGATATTTACCCCGGGAAGTGGCTCTCCATCTTCGGCTGAGGTCACTTTTCCGGAAACTTCTCTTTGAACTGGATTCAGCACTTCTTCCACCCTAGCCAGTGGATCTCCCTCCTTTTCACTAATGTGAATATTATCATTTACTCGCTTAAACTTCAGGTTGGTTTCGCTGGAAATTTCCCTTAGTAAATTAGCAAGAGATTCTCTGCGTTTATTGATTGTTATACGTTTATCTTCAAGGGTAACTTCATGAAAAGAGAAGTAAAAATCGCTTTTACGTTCAATTTCAGAAAGCGCTTGCTTTAAGGTCACATCTTCCATTTTTATAGAAAGATATACATCCTCAATACTCACAGGTTGTGTATGCCCGCTTTTGGCTAAAATGAAGCTATAACACAAGCCCTGAATTAACATTCCATATATTGCATATTTCGACATAAGCCAGATTTGTCGGATTACATTCAATTTCATATTTTTACAATGTTTTGATGAGAAATTAATTTTTTGTCAAAGTGCACCCACCCTTACAATCTGCTTTGAATACCGAGGCTAAGGGAAAACCGAGCAATTGTAAGATGAAGGAATGAAGTCAGTTACTATCTGGTAACTGGCTTTTTTTTCTAAACTTTATTTAGGGGGGGAATGTAGTTTTGTCTTCATATTTCATATTTTTTTTAGTAGTTGATTTTTATTATGTAATAACTGTAATTACATGGAAATGGAGTTTTCGTATTAACTCTTAGCTTTCCTTAGTTGATAATTACATTGCCTTTTTCCATTTTGAATTTGAAACCAGAGGTGAAACTGATCCCTTCCAGTACTTCTTCAAGGGATTCATTTTCAAATCTCCCTGAATAACCCTTCACCAGTTTAGGATTATTTTGAATAATAAAACTAACCCCATACCATCTTTCCAGTTTAAGCCTGATTTCTTCGAAGTTTGCATTCTTGAATAGTAGTAACCCGTCTTTCCAACCCAACTCATCTTCAAACAGAAACTCTTTTTTTACAAGATTGTTTTTTTCTTTATTTAATGATGCCATCTCCATAGGGCTTAGCAACATATTTTCACCTGCATTAACCTGATTGGTTACTTTCACCTTTCCTTCCAGTAGAGCCACCTTCATTTCCTTCTCATTGGAATAGGCCCTAACGTTAAAGGCAGTTCCCAATACTGTAGTGGAAAGATTTCCTGAATATATGGTAAAAGGTCGGTTAGAATCTTTGGCTACTTCAAAAAAAGCTTCTCCCTCGAGATATACCTCCCTTTTATCCGGAGCAAAGTTTTCAGGAAATCTTAATTTACTCTCAGAATTCAATTTAATTTTTGACCCGTCTTTCATGGTCAAAGTAACTTTTTCTCCTTTATCTACTACTTTTTCAACCCATTCTACCGCTGAAAGGTTCTCTTCTCTATTCCCAAAATCAAGAAGATCACTTTTCCAAAAAATGAAAGAAACAGCCACCAGCAATAACAATGAAGCTGCAATTTGCAAAGCGCTCCTCGAAATTTTGAAATTGATTACATTTTCACGTTTATCCCTAGTCGTTAAAAATTTATCCTTAGGCTGAATGGCTGTTCTTAGTCTATGTAAATCTTTTTGATATTTATATTCATCCAGTTTATAAGTCTGAAAGTTTATACCCGACAAAACCCGCTCTGCCTCTTCTGCGATCTCCAGTTGACCAGGGTTAGATTTTTTCCAGTTTTCCCAAAATGCCACCGCATCAGCAGAACTTTTCCTCACATATTCCTGAAAGGATTCATCACTTAAAAAATCTTCTAAAGTATATTGTCTGTAGTCTTTCACGATTTATTGAAATATTTTAAAGGTGTTTGGAACAGTTCAATTTCCCAACCTTTATATCTATCTCTGAATTCCTTTGATTTTGTACTGGATATTTTTAAAAAAAAATTAAAAAAATATATAAACCCCTGATTATCAACACCAAAAAATCAACACAAAAACTAAAAACAAAAGTAATTCTTTCATTTTTTTCAGGGATTCACTCATCAGATTCCGAACAGATTGATAATTGATTTGATAAACTTCTGCAATTTCTTTATAGCTTAAATTGCTATAAAACTTGAGGTAGACCACTTCTTTTTGTCGGGGGGAAAGAGATTGAAGGGCCTGCGTAACTTTTTGGACATGCAGTTCTTTATATTCCTTTCCAATAAGAAAATCCTCATGGGAAATTACCATATCCGGTTCTTTTCCATTACTCTCACCGATTAATTTATGGTGCTCCTTAATTTTGTCGATAACAATGTTCCGGAGAAATTTAAAAAGATATGGTTTAAAGTTTTCCAAGGATTTTAGTTTTCCCTTTTTCTCCCAAAGTTCAAGGTACATGTCATGAATACAATCCCTGGAGAGTTCTTCATTGGAGGACAATCTTATAGCGTAGTTAAATAACAAAGCATGATTTTCCTGGTAGATTTCGAAAAATGCATCTTCATCCCCTGACTGGAATCTTTGCCATAATGTCTTTTGGTTTTTTTTCCGGGGACTTTTTTCCATTAATTCGTTTCCTGAATGGTTACTAGTTTCCACAAATATAAATTCAAAGAAGCAGAGATTTATGAAAAGACTGCATCTTTATGATTGTGGACATCTCATTTATTTGATTTTCTAATTTGTTCCTTTAAAAAACATGAATACTGAAGAATGATAATATATGCTGTAAAGACCTTATCCTCAACAACCAATTCAATTTTATCCAATGCCCTGGTAGTATAACTTTCTCTGGAAAGAATGTGTATGGGAAGAATATCATCAAAAGTGCTTATGATCACCAAAACGTCTACCATGCTGAGACCTGTTTTTGGGTTAAATAAGCATTCCAAATAAAAAAGGCCTAACCTTATGAAGGTTAAGCCCTTTGCACTTTAGTGATGAATTCTAAGTTTGTTGAGGCTTCTGATGAAATCTTCCGGATCTTGTGTTCCAATTATAATATTGGAGCCATCTAACAGATGGAGTTCTATTCCTTTGTTACCACTTATAGAAAAGGTCTGCCCATTTCGGCTTCTGGTAATTCCCCTTCCTCCGTTTTCCAGGGCATTATAAGTAATTGGCTTATAGCTACAAATCTCACTAAATGGAATAAACTTTACATCGGACTGGATTAACCAGAAGTTTAAGTAAATGCCATCCTCCTTGATAATTGTTTCTAATTCCATTCTGTAAAACAGGAAAACTAATCCTAAGAGGAATCCCGAGGAAAGCAACAGTAAAAAGTTATCCATTCGGACTAAATCGAAGGGAATATCCGAAAATACCTGCCTGATGGCACCGTAAACAAAAATACTGGTAGTGGGTAATAAGACTCCCCACAACCACTCAGATCTGAATCTTTGATTTTCGATATAAATAATATCACTCTCCATAGTTTTTTGGGTTTGAGATAGCTAAGCGCTTATTTACATATTAAATTTAAGCATAAACCTGTTCAGTTAAATATTCTTTTTAGAAAGATTTTCTTGGGTAACAGCAAAGCAATTAAGAAATACCACACTGAACCAAATTTCCTGAACTGTACATTCGCCTCCAGGGACGATTTTAACAAAAAATCAAAAATTTAAATATGCCCAAATTTAAATAATACCGAAAAGGTGAAAATCAGAGATTGAAAAGCCTCTTTTACATGTTGAAAGTAACTTTCCCCACAGACCTAACAGGCTTTTTCATAATCATTCTCAAGCTGGAGTTTAGAATTTCACCCATGTTTCGGCAGGCAATAAATTCCGAATCATTATATAATTCTGCCAGTTCATATTTCAATTGATCTACATTTTCTTCGGTAGAAATTCTGTCATTTGACATGGTTTTTACCAAAGCATTTAGTTGTAATTCTGAAGTCCTGATTCTATTAGCAATTCTGCTCCGCTCTTCCTTTTGGTATTGAAGTTCAACTTCAGGTTTCATATTTTTAAGACCAAGGTCAATTATTGGGTAATTTTCCTTAAAAAATTGAGGCATATAAATGGATTTTCTGCCATCATAAGCCTGCTGATCAAAATCAATAGCACGCATTCGATAATACACTTCATCAAAATCGGGAATGATTTCCACTACAAAATTATCTCCCCGAATATCGCCTAAAAGCTGCACCAGACACCTTTCATTAAACTTCACAAACTCCTTTGCCAGCCGTCTTGCATTTACTTTTTGGGGAATAACATAATGCTTCACAAAGGAATCACCGGGAATTCCGGGAATGTGTTCTTCCAGTAAAGTATTCCCCTTTACAAGATAATTAATTTTATTTGGAGATAAAAGGTGTTCCAGTTCCAAACCATAAATTCTTGAAGCATCCGCTTGTTTAATGTAAAAATAGTCAAACAGGTCATTTAACTTATTTACAATCCTAACCCGGAAAGGTTTGGTGTTGCCATACATACATAAGTCCACTCGGTCTATATACAAGTGGTCCATAATGGAAGTATCTCCATCAGCTTTCATAAGTGCATAAACCTGCTTCAAACAAGCCTGAATATGCTCATTATCTGCCTGCGAATAAAATACAGTTTCCCAATAAGTATCATTTCCATTTTTGTCTTCAAGATTGATGGAACTGGTATAATGGAACAAATCGGAATAAGTAATTGGCACTTCAATTTCCCTATGGTGATTCACCAAAAATCTTCTAAGAGAAGCACTAATCGGATACACAGGTTTTTTTGTGGTAATTGCTGCCATGATTAAATGTTTTTAGAAGTAAATATTTCTTTGTCAAAAATCCGGAGACCTGTTAGTAGTAGATTGTCCATAATTTTTAAATAGAAAGAGCAGGGTCAAAAAAAATGTGTTAGGCCTGCTAAAGGTTAAATATTTCCTGAATAAATAACCCGGACTGGTATTGAAAAAATGACCCTGCCCTAAAATGTTAAGTTTAATGATAGTTCAGTTCATGCTTTAAGCTCAGCGCTAAACCATTTCTGGCTTAATCATCTCCACCCATTTTGCGACTCTTTCATCCGTCAGGTTGGCCTGGTTATCTTCATCTATCGCCAGACCCAAAAATTTGCCATCCTTTAATCCTTTAGAATCTTCAAAATTGTAGCCATCGGTGGGCCAAAGTCCTACCAGCGTAATATCCTTATCTTCAATTTTTTCATAAATCAATCCCATGGCATCGAGAAAAGTATCCGGATATCCATCTGCATCACCTGTTCCCACAAAAGCTACTTTTTTGCCATCAAAATCAGCATCTTCCAATTCATCGATAAAATTGTCCCAGTCTTCCTGCAACTCTCCTATTTCCCAGGTAGAAGACGCCAGAATTACGTTATCGTAGCTATCGAAATCCTCTGCGGAAGCTGATTCTACATTCACCAACTCTGCGACACCTTCACCCCCCAATTTTTCCTGTATTTTAGTTACAACTCTTTCTGTATTACCTTCAGTAGAGCCATAAAATATGCCTATTTTTCCCATTGCTTTATGTTTTAAAAATTAAATTTTAATTAAATGTTTTTGAATTTTAAGTGGTTGAAAAGGAATAACTGTCTTATTACTTGTCACCCCGAAGTAGAGCTTTACTAATTGATAATGAGAAATTGTTACTCTACATAAAAAAAGTACAAGTACTTACCATCTGTCTTCCCAGGAAATTTCTTCATTACCTTTGGGATGGAAAGTCTCGAAGTTTTCTGATTTCATAAGGATATCTACATATTGTGCCCTTTTATAGGTAAATGGAGATGGATCATTTTTAGCAGACAGTTTTCCCCGAAAATCTTTAATGGATTGATAACCTTTGACATTCATCCATTTTTCGATTTCCAATATGATGGTAGATAAATATCCAATGCCTTTTTTGTAAAGCGCACTCACTACCTGAACCGTATCAGCTCCTGCCAAAATAGTTTTAATGGCATCTTCTCCGGTATGGATACCCGTATTGCTACAAATAGATCCTCCCACATGACCGTACAATAACCCGGCATAGCGAATGGCCAGACGATTATCATTCTGGGAACTGAAATTGTAGGGGAAATGATGTTCCTCTTTTTGAATATCAATATCAGGCTGAAATAACCTGTTGAATAAAATAAAAGCACTTGCCCCACTTCTATCCAACCTTGCAATATGCCTCAAGGTATTGGTATAAAACGGGCTCAATTTTACACTTACCGGAATTTTTACAGCTGCTTTCACTTTTTTCAAAATATCCACTTGCTCAGCTTCAATGTCAGTTTCAGCTTTCCAAAAATCTGTATTGTTGGCATAAAAATTCAATTCAAGCCCATTCACACCAGTGGCCTCAAGTCTTTTAGCATACTCCACCCAGGAATCTTCATAAACCGCATTAATACTGGCGATTAAAGGAATTTTCACAGCTTCCCTTGCCTCTTTTAGATGCATTATATATTCGGCAGGGCCGGCATGTTCCAGGTCGGGAAATAAAGTAGCATGTTCAGGGTCCCAGTCCTGATAAGAATCCAACTGATTTTGCATTTCCAGAGATTCAAGTTGAATCTGCTCTTCAAAAAGAGATTTATAAACGATAGCCGCAGCACCGGCTTCTTCTATTTTCTGGAGATTTTTCACATCCTGCACCAGGTTACTTGCCCCTACAATCACAGGATTTTTGAGATTGATCCCCATATATTTTGTTTTCAGATTTGCCATTTCAAAATTGTTTTGGATTTAAAAAAATCAGACATTTTTGGAGAATTAATGGCTGTGAAGTACTTACCAGTGCTCCACAGCCCAACCTTTAAGTTTAGTTATCTGACAGGTGTTTCAAATCGTGGAATCGCCTTTCGTTATCCATTTTCGCTAATTTCTGTAAGCGTTTGGCTTCTTCGGGATTCGCCATTTGAAGCGTTTTGTATCGAATTTCATTTCCGGAAAAATCCTTGAATTCCATAGTCGCTTCTTCAGTTTCCCAAATAAATGGATTTTCGCCTTTTTCAAGCAATTCAGGGTTGAAGCGGTACATTGGCCAGTAGCCAGACTGTGTAGCTTTTTCCGCTTGCTTCTTATTGAATTTCATGTCATAACCATGGGCGATACAGGGAGAATAAGCAATCACGATAGATGGACCATCAAATTTTTCAGCTTCCACCAACGCTTTTGCAGTTTGTTCTCTGTCCATTCCATAATTCACACAAGCCACATAGCAGGAACCATAAGAAGTCATCATCATCCCCAGATTCTTTTTCCCTGCCTGTTTACCATTGGCTGCAAATTTGGCCACAGCGCCTCTTGGAGTAGCTTTAGAGGCCTGCCCTCCCGTATTGGAATAAACTTCAGTATCTAGTACTAATACATTCACATTTTTATCAGAGGCCATAATGTGATCCAAGCCACCATAACCAATATCATAGGCCCAGCCATCACCACCAAAAATCCACACACTCTTATCTACAAAGTAATCCTGTAATTCAATGATCTTTTTAATCACTGGTTTGGCCTTATCCGAAGCTTTTTCCAATGCATCCGGAAGGAATTGCTTTATTTTTTCGGCATTGGCTTTTGCTTCATCATCCACTTTGCCCCAATTTTCAAGGGCAGTTTTCAGCACTGTATTGAGCTCTAAAGTGGTTCCCAAATCAAATAGCTGTTCCACATTGCTTTTAAGTTGTTTCCTGTTGGAATCAACCGCCAGACGCATACCAAACCCATATTCAGCATTATCTTCAAACAATGAATTGGCCCATGCAGGTCCTCTGCCGTTTTTGTCTTTAGTATAAGGAGTAGATGGGAATGTACCACCGTAAATAGAGGAACAACCTGTAGCATTGGCAATCATCATTCTATCACCGTAGAGCTGGGTCACCAGATGGATGTACCAAACTTCCCCACATCCATTGCAGCATCCGGGATACTCGAAATAAGGATCTGCAATATTGCAACTCGGACAAAAATCAAGTTTCTCTACAAATTTGGTTGGATTTCCCGGCTTCCCTTTTCGTTCGAATCGTTTGGTTCCGGTTGGAATAGCCCCATTTAATGGCATCATGGAAACAGGAATACTATCTCCTTTTAGTCTAAGAACAGGATCCATTATTTTATTGGCAAATTCTCCGGCATCTTCGGGAACCACCAATGCAGGTTGGGCAAATTTTTCTATTTCCTGAGGAATTGGAACTTCAAAAACAGCATCAACTGCGGCATCAATAGCATTAAGGTTCATTTCCACTATTTCCGGTCCTTTCCTCCTGAATTGTTTTTCCATGTATTTTTTAATCATGGCAATGGCTTCTTTTTCAGGAAGAATTCCGGACAACTTAAAGAAAGCGGTTTGCATAATGGTATTGATTCTACCACCAAGCCCAACACTTTTGGCGATTTTCGATCCGTCTATGGCAAAAACTTTGATTTTTTTAGCCTTAATGGTATCCTGCATTTCTTTGGTAAAAGTGCTGAATACAGCGTCAGGTTTTTTACTGGTATTGATGAGAAAAGTTCCTCCTTCGGTGATACCTTCCAGGATATCATATCTGCCAATATACTGATGGCGGTGAAGGGCCACAAAGTCTACATTGGTCAGTAAATATTCGGATTGAATAGGCTTTTTCCCAAACCTTAGGTGGGAAACCGTATATCCACCCGATTTATTGGAATCGTATTGGAAGTACCCCTGCACAAACAAACCTGTGCCATCTCCAATAATTTTAATGGCATTTTTATTGGCACTTACCGTTCCATCAGAACCATAACCCCAGAATTTACACCTTACGATACCTTCCTGTTCTGTATCAATTTCCCCATTCATTGGAAGTGATAAATTAGTCACATCATCATTGATTCCCACTGTGAAATTATGCCAGCCATCATTATCCAGATGTTTGAATACTTCTTTGATCATGGCAGGGGTAAATTCCTTAGAAGAAAGTCCATATCTTCCACCGATTACTTTAATTGGTTTTCCCTGTAGCGCAGTCACCACATCCAGATAAAGCGGTTCTCCAATGGCTCCGGGTTCTTTAGTTCTATCCAACACTGCTATTTTTTTGACAGAAGCAGGAATTTTATCTACAAAATCTTTAACTGAGAATGGCCTGTACAGGTGAATTTTTATTGCTCCGACTTTTTCGCCCTGCTTATTTAAATAGGCTATAGTTTCTTCAATAGTCTCAGTAGAAGATCCCATGGAAATGAGGATTTTTTCAGCTTTTGGGTCCCCTATATATTCAAATAACTCATACTTCCGACCTGTTTTCTCAAAATACAATTTCATATATTTATTCACAATATCAGGGCAGGCATCATAATATTTGTTCACAGTTTCCCTTCCCTGGAAATAAACATCAGGATTTTGAGCACCCACTTTACATACAGGATCTTCAGGTTTTAAGGCTCCAGACCTGAATTCCTCTACAAATTTCATATCCAACATCGACCGCAATACTTCATAATCAATCGATTCAATTTTTTGAATAGAATGAGAAGTTCTGAAACCATCGAAAAAATGTAAAAATGGGATTTTTGATTCCAAAGAAGCTAAATGAGCAATGGCTGCCATATCCTGAGCTTCCTGCACATTTCCGGAAGCCAGCATGGCAAATCCTGTACTCCTGGTTGACATCACATCAGAGTGGTCACCAAAAATGGAAAGTGCCTGACAGGCAACCGATCTGGCCGAAACATGGAAAACGGTTGGCAACATTTCCCCTGCGATTTTAAACATATTCGGGATCATCAGCAATAAGCCCTGGGAGGCGGTGAAAGTGGTGGTTAAGGCTCCTCCGGTCAGGGCTCCGTGGATGGCACCAGCGGCACCTGCTTCCGATTGCATTTCCACAACATCAATTGATTCCCCAAAAAGATTCTTTTTACCCATGGCAGACCAGGCATCTGCTTTTTCTCCCATATCAGATGAAGGGGTAATAGGGTAAATAGCCGCTACTTCACTAAAAGCATAGGCAATATTGGTGGCTGCTGTATTACCATCGCAGGTGATAAATTTTTTCTCATTTTCCATTTTAATTATGGTTTATGGTCAACAGAATTGGATATGTTTCAATGGGTTTGCTGTTTCAAAAAATTTTAGCTCGCTCATTATAAGGATGAAGGTAGAGATATGATAAACATTTAAGAATGAGGATTGTCAGTAGCAGAAATGACTTATATCAAATGGAAAAGATGGAAATGTCAATATTTGATTTTAAGTTGCATGCATATGAAGTATTAAATTCCTAATTTTAAACCATGGAAGATATAGCAAGATTTGAAAAAACGATTAAGCTTTTTGATGAGGCTAATAGCCTGGACCCCAACAAGGAAGTGGTTGAGGGAACAGCATACCCTAAGGAATTATTATACGCCAAGAGAATGACCCAAATGCTGTTGGCTTATGAAAAAGCGCCTTCAGAAGCCCTTCAACTTGCCGCAAGATGTCAGCATATAAAGAGATGGACCATTCCCAGAAGTGATTACCCGATGGACCGCAAAGGCTACCTGAAATGGCGAACCACACTCAAAATTTTCCACGGTGAAGAAGCTGCTAAAATCATGACCCAAACGGGATATGATGAGGAGACCATAAAAAAGGTAAAATTATTATTGAGTAAAAACAAACTCAAAACTGACCCGGAATCCAAAAAGCTGGAGGATGTAATCTGTTTGGTTTTTCTACAATATTATTTCCCCGATTTTGCCAAGAAAAACACAGATGAAAAGCTGGTAGAGATTGTACAAAAAACCTGGGGCAAAATGACAGAAAAAGGACATGATCTGGCCTTGCAAATGGAATATCCCGAAAGAGAATTGAATGTGATCAAAAAAGCCTTGGGAATTTAATGGCTGGAGAAACCGATATAGATAAGCTACTTAAAAACATGAACCCGGTTTTGAATCCGGGTTCTTTCGTATTTTCCTCGGTAAAATCCATTTCCAATATTCCTTCGGAAAAAATCATTGGAACTTTCAGGGAAAAGGAAGGAATTACTGTTATTGTAAAAAAAGAAATTGCCGACCAATTCAATTTAACTTATGATTACCTTGCCTCCTGGATCACTTTGGAGGTTCATTCTTCCTTAAATGCAATCGGCCTGACTGCTGCCTTTTCCAAAGCCCTTGCTCAGGCAAATATTAGTTGTAATGTGATGGCAGGATACTACCATGATCATATTTTTGTGGGGAAGGAAGATGAGGAGAAGGCGATGGGGATTTTGAAAAGTTTTTAGAGCACCACACATTATAATATTATTCATTCTCCAAAAACCCCTGAAATATTTCCAAATATTTGGCAACATGGAAACCATCAACCAATCCATGATGGGCATCTATAGAAACTGGCAGGAATCGTTTTTCATCTTTTATATAAGCTTTTCCAAAACTAATTTTGGGAACGGAATCTCCTTTTTTAAAATTCCGGGCATGGGTTAATCCTGTAAACTTATTCCAGGGTAGAGTAGAATAATGAATTACATCCGGGCGGATGGCATCTTCATTAGCTCTAAGTCCACTGGAATTCAAAACTTCCTGTATTTCCTGATTCAGTGCGGCTTTAAATACGGAAAAATCCTCAGAGAAAGGCATAAAGGAAAAACCAAAGGTACCATCGGGTCTGCCAATGGTAGAAGCCGCATGGATTTCCTTAAACCTAGCGACCTTCCCATTAATAATCCTGTATCTAAATTCCTCAATCTGGTTTACTGCCCGGATGGACTGATGGAGGTAATAAGCAAAAAACGACCAGCCATTGGCTTTCGCTGTTTGATAGGCTTGGGTACATTCCACCTCAGTTACCAACCCAAAAAATGGTTCATCATACTTTGAAAAGAATTCGAAATGTTCTCTTCTATTCCAGTTTTTGTAATCTATTAATTCCATTTTTCAGGTTTAAACTTGATTTTACATAACGGTTTCCCCAACCACCGGCTCCAGCCAGTTTCCATCTTCCCGAATAAGTTCGATCAATTCATCCACAGCCTTTTCCGATGGCACTCCTCTTTTTACCACTTCTTGTCCCCGGTATAAGGTAATCTTGCCTTTTCCTGAACCCACATAACCATAATCTGCATCCGCCATTTCCCCTGGTCCATTGACTATACAACCCATTATTCCAATTTTTACACCTTTCAAATGATCCGTTCTTTTCCGGATCATGGCAGTAGTTTCCTGCAAATCGAATAAGGTTCTTCCACAGGAAGGGCAGGAAATATATTCGGTTTTAGTCATCCTGGTTCTGGCTGCCTGCAAAATACCAAAAGCTGTGGCATTATACATTTTTAGAACAGAAAGTAATTCTGCTTTGGGTTTTTCCAGCAAATCTGTCCCGATCAGAGCTCCATCTCCAAATCCATCACAAAGCAACCCACCAATATCCGTAGAGGCATACAGTTGTAAATCACTTTCTGACATTTCAGCATATTGCCTTTTTATCACCACAGGTACCGGGTTTTTCTTTTGATAGCATTCAAAAAACACCCTTCTCAATTCAGGCATCGCATGTTCATTAGTAGTTTCCAGAATTAAAACCACATTTTCTGCACCCGCTATTGCTTTTTCAAAATCCTCATCAATATCTTTTATCCCAACTTTTATGAAATTGATTTTTGAATGTCTGGCTGTAGCTTTTTGCCATTCTGCTTTGGTAAATAAAGGAAGTGTATTTTGCTGATCTGTTACATTTTCCCAAACCTCAGCATCCACAATTTCCTTTATGCCATTCGGCAGCATAAAACTGATTTTATTTTTGCCTGAATAAATATAATCACTTCCCTGATCATTCATACCCCATTTGTCTGTAGCTGGAAGGTAGAAATGACCAATATTTTTTAAATCGTTCATGGATATTTCGTCCACCTTGCTAAAATCAGCAATTACCCTGGGCACATTACTTCCACCAATATTCTGAACTTCAACTGTTTTCCTTCTCTCATAACCAAAAGGGTCTTTTGGAGCCACTGCTATTGGAGGAATTGCAGTAGATTTTTCTTTTCTGTTTGTATATCTATTGATTAAAGCTGCTGCCACCGGAGCCTCAAACTCGGGTTCTTCAGTTAAAGAAACCCTTACAGTATCACCCAACCCGTCTTCCAACAGCGTTCCGATTCCTACCGCTGATTTTATTCTTCCGTCTTCCCCTTCTCCGGCTTCAGTTACCCCCAAATGCAAAGGATAGGGTTGTAAACCTTCTTCATCCAGTTTTTGGACCAACAACCGGTAAGCCTGAATCATCACCTGTGTGTTACTGGCTTTCATGGAAATGACGATGTTATTATAACTTTCATCTTCACAAATTCTCAGAAACTCCAAAGCTGATTCTACCATTCCGATTGGCGTATCGCCATAGCGACTTAAAATTCTATCGGACAGAGAACCATGATTGGTGCCAATCCGCATGGCAGTGCCGTATTCTTTACAGATTTTTACCAAAGGTGTAAACCTTTCCCGAATTCGCTCTATCTCTTCCTGATAGGTTTTATCATCATATTCAAGTACCTGAAATTTCTTTTTATCGGCATAATTTCCCGGGTTTACCCGCACTTTCTCAACAATTCTGGCCGCCAGTTCTGCTGCATTTGGGGTAAAATGAATATCGGCCACCAAAGGAACATTGTATCCTCTTTTACGCAGCTCATTCTTAATATTCTCCAGATTCTGGGCTTCTTTGATGCTTGGAGCCGTAATTCGCACATATTCGCAACCGGAATCTACCATTCGGATAGTTTGTTCCACAGAACCAATGGTATCCATGGTATCGATGGTGGTCATGGATTGCACCCTTATTGGATGATGGGCACCCATTGGAATATCGCCTATTTTCACTTCTATGGTTTTCCTGCGCTGGTATTCAGTTAAACTATTACAATATTGAAATGGATGAATTTCGGTTTTTTGATTCATTGATCCCTTGTTCTTGTTTTGGACAAAAATATCAGTAATGTTCTGATAATAAAAATGATTGAGAAATACTTCAACTTTATATTTAAAATGAACTATCGCCACACGAAAAACAATTCTAAAATCATGTTCTTTTTAATATAAAAATGCGGAAATAAATGCTTTGATTTATAACTTTAAATCATTGAAGAAGCAAATTGTTTGAGAAGGGATGTTAGAAAATCCAAAAGTATTAAGAGGCATATTCGATTCCTCAGCAGAAGGTATATTAATAACTGATAGGCAAGGGAACATTGTACTGACTAACCCTACGGTTGAGGGGATGTTTGGCTATAAAAAAGATGAACTTTTAGGAGAAAAAGTAGAAAAGATACTTCCCCATAAGTATAGACAGGGACATGTAAACCAGCGGACTGAATTTTTCCATAATCCCCATCAGCGGAAAATGGGTAAAGGCCTGGACTTGTTTGCCCTTCGGAAGGATGGCACTGAGTTTCCCATAGAAGTGAGTTTGAGCTACAGTGAGTTTGAAGGTGACATTTATGCAATTGCTTTTATCATTGATATTACCCAGAGAAAGAATGCCGAAAACAAAATCCTGCAAAGTGAGGAACGACTGAGGTACTTTGTGCAAAACACCCCCGCTCCTCTGGCCATGACGGACAGGGATTTAAATTATATTTTGGTGAGTGCCAGGTGGAAACAGGATTATGAATGGTTGGATAAAAACCTGATAGGAACCAATCATAAAGAAGTTTTTCCCAACCACCAGGAAAGATGGAGTGAAGTATATGCCACCTGCCTAAAAGGAGAAGTTAGAAAGTGTGAGGAGGACCTGATTTTAAGAATTGACGGCTCGAAAGACTGGATGCGATGGGAAATACACCCCTGGAAAGATGACCATGGAAAAATTGGCGGACTCATCATTTTTATGGAAGATATTACCAGAAGAAAAATTGCCGAAAATGCCCTGAGAAACAGCCGAAAACAACTCAAAAAATATGCTTCCGATCTGGAAAAAAGTAACAGGGAATTACAGGACTTTGCCTATGTGGCTTCCCATGACTTACAGGAACCACTGCGGAAAATACGAACTTTTGGGGAAAGAGTAGAGGCGATGGAAAAAGAGACATTAAGTGACAGAGGCAAAGATTACCTCCAAAGGATGAGGAATTCTGCGGAGCGAATGCAAACCCTGATAAACGATCTGCTCTCTTACAGCCGAATTTCCACAAGAGGGGAATCTTTCAAAGCAGTTGATTTAAATGAAGTTTTGAAAGATGTAATCAGTGACCTGGAAGTAAGTATTGAGAAAAAAAATGCAGAAGTGGAAATTGGGGGACTTCCCACAATTCATGCAGACCCCACCCAGATGCGTCAACTCTTTCAGAATTTATTGAGTAACGCACTAAAATTTGTGCAGGAAGAGACTATCCCCAAAATTAAAGTTTGGGAAGAAAAGACATTTCATAAAGAAAATCCTGATATGGTTTTGATAAAAGTAAAAGATAACGGGATAGGCTTTAATGAACAATACCTGGATAAAATATTTAATATTTTTCAGCGATTGCAGGGTAGAAAATTTCCGGGTTCAGGCATTGGTTTGTCTATTTGTAAAAAAATTGCTGAACGGCACGGAGGGAGCATAGATGCAGAAAGCGAAGAAGGAAAAGGAGCGGTTTTTATGATTAAATTAGCGGTGAATCCTTAACTGATGACTATATATAATGATAATGGAAGAGGAAAAGAAAAAATCGAAATTAATATTATATGCCGAAGACGATCCTGAAGATCGCATGTTTTTTAATGATGCCTTATTGGAGCTGAAGGCCAATCATAAAGTAAAATTTGTAGAGGATGGGGCAGAATTAATTAATTATCTCCACCATGAAGGAAACTTTGGAGATGAACAAACTAATCCTGAGCCGGAGCTGATCATTCTCGACCTGAATATGCCTAAAATGGATGGTTGCGAAACACTGGAAAGAATCAGAAAGGAAGAAAAATACGCACTGACTCCTGTGGTCATTTTTTCCACCTCGAGGGCTAAGGAAGACATCACCAAATGCTATAAACTTGGGGCAAACACTTTTATCTGCAAACCAGATTCCTTTTCCGATTTGGTAAAAATTCTGGATAATGTAATAGAATATTGGTTCGAAAACGGGGAATTGCCCGTTGGGGAGTAATTGAGGATTGTAAGCCTTTCTCTTCCAACATTTACTGGTTTAAGTTTCATACCCGCAATGGAATTGTTAAATCTTAAAATTAATATGAAAGTAAGCCGTAGAGGTCTGTGACTTCGGTGAGGTAGGCAAAACAACTCTCTAATCCAATACAATTTCAGTTACAAACTGAAAATTATTAAAAGCAAAAGTTGCAACCTTTAGCCAAGGAGAATGACAATCCATATATTTTGACTTCACTAATAAAATCATTATGTTGTGTGAAGTATCAACGTATTTATTATCACCTTATGAATGGTTATCTTAAAATCCTGTTTTTGCCTTTATTATATCTGACTTTTTTTTATTCTTCTGCTCAAACCATCAATTGTAATAATGAATTATTTGGTGGTGGACTGAAGTCACCGGATATAGAGTATTTTGAAGGTTCACGTTACCTTTACGATGATTTTAAAATGGGTAAGGTTTATTATAATGATTCCAAAATGATTCAACTCCCGTTGCGATTGAATCTGCACAATGATGAATTTGAATTTATAAAAAATGATTCAATTTATGCTTTTGCCATGGCTGGCAATATTGATAGAGTAGTTTTGGAAGATGAGGTTTTTATCTACTTAGAAGAGAACGAAATGACTGATTTATCTGGATTTGTAAAAGTTTGGACGCCTGAATTATATCCCACTATTTTAACTAAAATGAAAAAGGATTTTTTCAAGAAATCAACTGGAAGGGCCTTTGGATTTCCCAAACCTGACCGATTTGTAAGGGGCACAGACAAACATTACCTTATGATGTCCAATACTGAGATTTCCAGAATTATTTCGGCAAAAGATCTTATTGAAAACCTGGATCAGCATTCTTCAGAACTCTTAGAATTTGCCAGGGAAGAAAAAATATCAAAAGGAAAAGGAGATGAATTAACCAAACTTTTAAGTCATTATCACAAATTAGAAAATTAACAATAGCGTAATTTCAAAACCCGCTGCAGGTTCAATTCTTTCAACTGGATCTTTAAATCAATTTGACTGCAAAAAACGTAGAAGTCTGTGACTTCGGTCAAATTTGCAAAAACGTCTTTTTCTTTAGATTCAATTTCAGTTGCAAACTGAAAATTATTAAAAGGCAAAAGTTGCAAACTTTTGCCAGATGTAGATTTTAGAAGCTTAAAAAAAATTAATACTTACCATTAATCCAGTTTACAAAACCTGGCTTTTTTGCCATTCTCAAAATATCAGGAAGAGGTTATAAACCTCTTCCTGCAGTAGGAGGCAAAAGTTGGTACCTTAACCAGAAAGAGAAACAACTTCTATCATTCCCCCACCACATTTCTCATGCTAAAAGATGACTTTTCTCATAAAGTTTATAATTTAAGCTTGCTATTCTTACACGATTCAAGCTAATTGTATATATAACTAAAATCTAAACTCAAAAGCATGTCCTTTCGGAGGACAATAGTAGGTCACTAACATAAGATGGGAATAAAGGTACTTTTAATTGATGATGATGAGGACGATTTTTTAATCACCAGGGACTTCCTGGACGATATTCCCAACAAGGATTATATTCTGGAATGGGTTTCGGAATACAAAAATGCCATGTTGCAAATCCAGAAGGAAAATCATGATGTCTATCTGGTAGATTATCATTTGGGGGAAAAAGATGGCTTGCAAATTATTCAGGAATCGGTGGCAAAAGGGGTAAGTTCTCCTTTTATTCTTTTAACCGGACAAGGGGATTCTGAAACGGATGACAGGGCTTTAAAGGCCGGAGCAGTGGATTATCTGGTGAAAGGTTCATTTTCCAAATACGATCTGGAACGCTCCATCCGATACAGCATTGAGCACAGCAAAAATCTCCGGCAAATTCAGCATTTGAATGTGGCTCTGGAAAAACGGGTGGAGGAAAGGACGATAGAACTGGCCAATACGGTAAAGAAACTGGAATACACCAACCAGAACCTGAAGGACCAGGTGAGGGTGCGAAAAATTGCCGAAGCAGCCCTTAGAGAAAGTCAAAACCTTTACAGGTCAATAGCCAAAAATTTCCCTAACGGTACAATCAATGTGCTTAACCGGGAGATGGAATTTGTCTTTGTAGATGGCAGAGAATTACTTGAACTTGGTTTTGAAACTCGAGATTTAATTGGAAAGAAAATTTCCTCGGTTTTTACCGGGGAAAAAGGAGATTATATCATCAGTCAATTTAAAAAAGTATTTGAGGGTCAGGTACTCAATTTTGATGTGGGATGGGACGACCGGCAATATGAGTTCCATACTTCTCCCCTCCCCGGCCCCGATGATGAAATCAACCAGATTTTGCTGGTAGCTGAAAATATCACTGAAAGGAAAAAAGCGGAGGAGGAAATCCGAAAAGCACTTGCCAAAGAAAGAGAACTGAATGAGTTGAAATCCAGGTTTGTGACCATGGCTTCCCATGAATTCAAAACACCATTGAGTACTATTCTTTCCTCGTCCTCTTTAATTGCCCGCTATCATGATGAAACGGCTCAGCCTAAAAGGGTAAAGCATGTGGAAAGGATAAAAACCAATGTGAATCACCTGAACAGGTTGCTCAACGATTTTCTCTCACTCGGAAGAATTGAGGAAGGGAAAATCCATAACACTCCTGTCTGGACGAATATTGTGGAGGTTTGTGAAGTGATCAAAGATGAAATCCAACAGATGGCAACCAAGGAGCAGGAAATAAAACTCCAGGTGGAAGGGGATAAACGGGAAATATTTGTGGATGAGCAATTGTTGAAAAATGTGCTGATGAATCTCCTTTCCAATGCCATAAAGTACTCTCCCAATGGAAAGGATGTAATTTTAAAACTGACTTTTGAATCAAAACAGGTAAAAATACTTGTGCAGGATCATGGTATTGGTATTCCGGAAATAGAACAACTTCATTTGTTTGAAAGATTTTTCAGGGCAAAGAATACCACTAATATTCAGGGCACGGGTTTAGGATTGAACATTGTAAAAAAATACTTGGATTTGATTGGTGGAGAAATTGAATTTGATAGTAAATTAAATGAAGGAAGTAAATTTACAGTCATACTCCCCGACTAAATTTGAATTTTACTGATGAAAAGTATTGCAATAAATATAAACCAAAACACCAAATATCTTTTCAGGGTCTTCTCCTCAGAGAAACCATGCATATGATATAGTGCTTAATTAAAAGCAGAATCGCAGAAATGCAAACCCTGCTGAGACTTATTTTATCAGTGTTTTTGGATCACCCAAAAGTGTTGTTTTCAGGAATTATTAATTTAAAATTATGAAAAAGATATTAGTCATTGAAGATAATGAGGATGTAAGAGAGAACATTTCCGAAATTCTGGAGCTGGCCAATTATCAGGTGGTGGCAGCTGCCAATGGTAAGGAAGGGGTAACCATTGCTCAGAAAGAAACCGTAGACATGATAATTTGCGATATCATGATGCCTGAACTTGATGGTTATGGGGTATTACACATTCTGAGCAAATCTCCATCCACTGCCCGAATTCCCTTTATATTTCTTACTGCCAAGTCTGATAAAGGTGATTTTAGAAAAGGGATGACTTTAGGTGCAGATGATTACCTTACTAAACCATTTGATGACATTGAATTATTGGATGCGGTAGAAACAAGGCTGCGGAAGGGAGAATTATTCCAAAAAGATTTTAAGAAAGATATGTCCGGGCTGAATGCCTTTATGGATACAGCAGGAGACCTGGCAGAACTAAAAAATCTATCTAAAGAGCGCAAAATCAGGAAGTATAAAAACAAAAACAATATTTACCTGGAAGGCGACCTTGCCAATGCACTTTATTTTATCAATAAAGGAAAGGTAAAAACCTACAAAACCAATACCGATGGGAAAGACTACATCACCGGTCTTTTTGAAGATGGAGATTTCATAGGTTATATTTCCCTGCTTGAAGGCTCAAATCATGCAGAATCTGCCATGGTGCTGGAAGACTCAGAAATTTGTGTAATTCCCAAAGATGATTTCATCAAATTGATTTACAATAACAGGGACGTAGCCAACAAGTTCATCAAAATGCTCTCCAATGACCTTCTGGAAAAAGAGGAACAACTCCTTACGCTAGCCTATAGCTCTGTAAGGCAAAGAGTAGCAGAAGCGCTATTGATGCTGGAAGAGAAACTGGATAAAGATAAGGAAAATGCCATTTCAATCACCAGGGAGAACCTGGCCGGAATTGTAGGTACAGCCATTGAATCGGTAATCAGAACCCTTTCGGATTTTAAAGATGAAAAACTAATTGAGATCAAAGGAAAGAAAATCAGTATAATCAACAAAAGAGGACTTCAGAATGTGATTGGTGGCTTTAGTTTGAGGAGGTAAAGGGTTTTCTGAAAATACAGAGTTGAGAAAAGCAGACCCTGCTTGACAATGTTAATAATCAGTTGAGCAGAAATAATTTTAAAAATATGCTTTCGACTTTCCCAGCAGGGTTTTCGGCACAAAACCCTGCGTATTCCTGCTTCAAGGTCTTGCATAAAATAATTAAGGTTTCTTTTTCAACATTCCCTTTACCATTTAGATGATTTTATACCTATTTGCTTTCTCAACTTTTGGCTTGATCCAAAAGTAGCAAAAAATAAAGGCTGTGCACCAATAGCTACATTTCACTAAAACCATCCGAACTCGAACAACTTTTACAAAGTGGTTCTCAAACACGGATGTTTTTTTAACGCTAAATTCCATGAAATGCTTAACGCTATTGGAGCAAGGCCGAAATCGCATGGTCAGAAAAAAGGAAAATAGCATTTGAAGTTAAGAAATAAAGTTATTCGTATTAAAACCTTTGCCATTGTGGCAAAAATATTTTTAGTATAAAACACAACTCAAAGCCAGTTTGGAAACAAAATCCCATAGGGATTTAACATGAAGAGCTTCTCATGAAAAGCGAAGTTGTTCATGTTTTTTTACAACCACAGAGGTGATTGAATTTTTAACTTTCCCACTGTATTGGAAACTGTTTTAAAACACATTTTTCATCCTCGTTTGTAGGGTAGAATATTAAGAATTAATAAAAGTTGCTATATCTTTTTTTTGGAAGTCTTTGCAACTTATTTGACTATACTGATTACCTTTCACTCAAAACTTCAGAGCTTGTATAATTTTTTAAAATCAAAACATAAATAATTAATATTTAAAGAGTTAAAGTGGGCGGGACCGAAAATCTGGCGGGGAGGTGCGATGGACATGCGGGGGGAAGCTTAAGATTTTCTTGATTTTTTGGTTCGTTTTTTATCAAGAAAAAATGAACATAGCACTTCCATTCATGTCTTAGTAGAAAATTCATTTTCTTGCAAAATTTCGAAATAAAATTTTCAAATATACTTTCAATACTAAAATATAAGCAGAGCATGTGGAGTTAGCTTTTGTCTATTTTTCCAGTCGATGAAAAATAGACGAAAAAATCTTGCCTTCAAAAAGGTTTTCCGAGCAAGTATAAAAGGTATCTTTAACCCTTTCCCAGTAGGGACTTGAAAAAATTCACCAGTATCTGACAATCTTTCCCACACTAATTTTGAAGGCAGTATCGCTTATTATAACATTATCACAAAATAATTTTTTAGCTATTGAAAGACTAACAAAATTTCATCCTTTTTTGGTGAATTTAGTTTGGGAACCATACTTTTAATTAATTTTCAATATTCGGGGCTAATGTCTAAGCTCAAATATCATATAACATAACCATTTATCATCCTCGTTTGCAACGAGGATGACTGAGAAAGGCGATTGTATCGCCAGTCATGCGGAAAGTTTGTAACTTTCCTTTATTATAAAGGCTCAAGTAATCGCTTCGCTTTATACTTAAGCCATCTGCTATTTGAAAGTCCTGGCAAATGCTCGAACCAGTTTTTCTTTTTTTAACTCCCATCCCCCCACCCTGACAAAAAACACCCTAAAAGCTAATAATTGTCATGTGACTGCCCTGGGCTTATTGCTACATTTACGTTGTCCTAAAAAACTAGTCCCATGGAGCAAAGCACTAACATATCGCATCGGGGAATTGTGAAAAACATATCAAACGGAAAAATGGAAATCAGCCTGGTTGATATGGAAGGCTGCTCGGCCTGTAGCCTAAAGAGTGCTTGTGGAACAAACAGCCCCATGGATAAAAAAGTAGAAGTTCCTTATTTCAAAAATAGTTTTAAAACAGGACAGGAAGTGAAGGTTTTATTAAGCACTTCTCAGGGCTTTCTTGCCTTGTTCTGGGGCTACATTTTTCCCTTCCTTTTAATTATAAGCGCATTATTTATAGCCAATAAATTTTCTCTAAACGAAGGCTTAGCCGGGCTTTTCTCACTTTTAGTTTTAGGTCCGTACTACCTTCTGCTATTTTTTTTAAGAAAACGGATGAAATCTACATTTTCCTATCGGGTGGAACATTTGTAAACACTTATACCTTTCTTCCCGATTAACATAAACCTTAAGCAAATGAGTGATTCAATTCTTTATACCATCCTTTCTCTCAGCGCCTTAGGAGCAATTGCAGCCATCATACTATATTTTGTTTCAAGGAAATTTAAAGTTTATGAAGATCCAAAAATCGGTAATGTGGAAGAAGTTTTACCGACCACCAATTGTGGCGGTTGCGGATTTCCGGGTTGCCGGGCCTTTGCAGAAGCAGCTGTAAGTAAAAATGATTTATCTGAATTGCATTGCCCGGTTGGCGGAAATGAAGTGATGAAACAGGTGGCGGAAATTTTAGGACTGGAAGTGGAAGAACGCGATCCTTATGTGGCTGTAGTGAGATGTACCGGATCGGTGGAATACCGCAAAAAAACAAATATTTATGATGGTGCACCAAACTGTACCATAGCCGCCAGTTTATATAGCGGTGATACCGGATGTGCTTATGGTTGTGTGGGCTTGGGAGAATGTGTAGATGCCTGCCAGTTCGATGCCATGTATATGGATGAAAAAACAGGGCTGCCTGTGGTGATTGAGGATAAGTGTACTGCCTGTAATGCCTGCGTTACGGCTTGTCCCAAGGAAATTATGGAGCTTTGGCCCCAGGGAAGAAGGAACCGGAAAATCTATGTCGGGTGTGTGAATACGGACAAAGGAGGAGCTGCCAGAAAAGTTTGTGAAGTGGCCTGTTCCGGCTGTGCCAAATGTGATGAGGTATGCCGATACGATGCCATAACTATAGAAAATAACCTGGCCAGAATTGACCCGGAATTGTGTAAGTTGTGCAGGAAATGCGTAGATGTTTGCGATGCCCACAATATCATAGCTGTTAATTTTCCTCCCAAAAAAGAACGCCCACCGAGGAAAGCCAAGGCAACTGCTAAAAAGGAGGATGTAGATATTATTGGAATGGTAAAAAAGGAGAATGATAAAAAAGATGAAGCCTAAAACCTAAAGAATTATGCTAAACTTACTGAACCATCTTAAAACTTTCCCACAGGGCGGTGTTCATCCCGATGACAACAAGTTATCTGCAAAATCCCATATCCAGGAGATTTCCCTGCCTAAAATAGTTTACATTCCTATTTCCCAACATATTGGCAAACCTGCAGAACCATTAGTGGAAAGAGGAGATACAGTAAAAGCAGGGCAAATCATTGCAGTTCATGAAGGATTTGTTTCGGCTAACATTCATGCTTCAGTTTCAGGAAAAGTAGGAAAAGTGGAAGAAATAATGGATAGCAGCGGATTCAAAAAAATGGCGATTGCCATCAGGGTAAAGGGAGATGATTGGGAAGAGGGCATTGACAGAACTCCGGGTTTGGTAAAAGAAATAGAACTGAATAAAAAAGAAATATTAGCGAAAATCATGGAAATGGGTGTGGTTGGCCAGGGAGGAGCCGCTTTTCCATCCCATGTAAAACTTTCTGTGCCAGAAGGAAAATCAGCTGATCATTTGATTGTAAATGGTGTGGAATGTGAACCCTATCTTACTGCAGATCATCGGTTAATGCTGGAAAAACCTGAAGAAATATTAGTCGGTACCCAAATCCTAATGAAATCTCTTGGCGTGGAAAATGCCATCATCGGAATTGAAAATAATAAAAAAGATGCCATTAAATTACTAAAGAAAAAAAGCAAAGATTACCGGGGAATAAAAATCGCCTCTTTAAAGGTCCAATATCCACAAGGTGGTGAAAAACAATTGATTAAGGCTTTATTAAACCGTGAAGTTCCTCCGGGTGGATTGCCCATTGATGTGGGCTGTGTGGTGCATAATGTAGGAACTACTTTCTCGGTTTATCAGGCCGTTCAGAAAAATAAACCAGTAATAGAAAGGGTGGTGACAGTTACCGGAAAGGGTTTGGAAAAACCTTCGAATTTCTGGGTAAGGGTTGGCACTCCGGTCAGCCATTTAATTGATGCTGCTGGCGGTTTACCAGAAAACACGGGAAAAGTGGTAAGTGGTGGCCCAATGATGGGAAAAGCCCTTGCGGATATTTCAGTTCCCATTGCCAAGGCAACTTCAGGGATTTTGATCATTCCCGAATATGAAGCCAAAAGAGCCAAAGAATACAATTGCATTCGCTGTGGAAAATGTGTAGAAGCCTGCCCTATGGGTTTGGAGCCATTCCATATGATGTTACTGGCCAAAAAAGGATTTTACGAAAAAGCGAAGGAAGACAACATTATGGATTGCATAGAATGTGGTTCTTGTTCTTTCGAATGTCCCTCCAATCGACCAATTGTGGATTATATGCGATTGGGAAAAATAATGGTGAAGAAACTAAACAACTAAAGCGATGAGTACCAAATTTTTGACCGTTTCTCCCTCTCCCCATGTTCATCAGGAGCAGTCGGTGAAGGAATTAATGTATGGAGTGGTGATTGCCATGGTACCAGCCTTGCTTTTTTCCATTTACAATTTCGGGATTGAAGCCATTTATGTAACCAGTCTGGCTGTTATTTCCTGTTTAATTTTCGAATTTACAATTGCCAAATACTTGCTACAAAGAGAACCCGATGTCTGGAATGGGTCAGCAATTATTACTGGTATTTTGCTGGCTTTCAATGTGCCCAGCAGTCTTCCATGGTACATTATTGTAATTGGTAGTCTGGTGGCGATTGGGATAGGTAAAATGTCATTTGGCGGATTGGGGAATAATCCCTTCAATCCGGCTTTGGTAGGCAGAGTATTCCTACTCATTTCTTTTCCTGTTGAAATGACGAGCTGGCCCGTTCCTGGCAATGGTTTTATGGAAATTGATGGTGCTTCGGGAGCCACTATTTTGGGAAGTTTAAAAGAAGGCCTGGGTAATGGAGAAAGCATGGAAACCTTAATGGTTTCTGCCCCCTCCTACTCTGAATTGTTTTGGGGTTTTCAGGGTGGATCACTTGGGGAAATTTCTGCCTTTGCTTTATTGCTGGGGTTAGTTTACATGCTTTACAAAAAAATCATTACCTGGCATATTCCGGTAGCAATGATAAGCAGCATTTTCGTTTTTTCGGGCTTACTCTGGTTGATCGATCCTACCCAACATGCCGATCCGTTATTTCATGTTTTAACTGGTGGGGTAATGCTGGGGGCTATTTTTATGGCAACAGACTATGTCACTTCTCCCATGACCACAAAGGGAATGTTAGTTTTTGGGGTGGGAATTGGCCTGATTACCGTACTGATTCGGGCATTCGGAAGCTATCCGGAAGGCGTATCTTTTGCCATATTAATTATGAATGCATTCGTACCGCTTATTGATAAATACATCAAACCGCATCGGTTTGGAGCAAAGGGATTTTTAAGTTAAAAAACTAATGCCATGGGAAAGAAAAAATCATCATTTTTCAATATGTTTTTGACCCTTCTGGTGGTGACCTTAGTAGCCTCAGCAGCCTTGGGATTTGTTTATGAATTTACCAAAGCTCCTATCCAGAAGGCCAGAATGGAAAAGAAAAAGCAGGCCATTGCAGCAGTTTTACCAGATTTTGACAATCAGCCTCTGGAAGAATTAAGAAAAGTACCCATGCCCAATGGTGAAGACAGTCTGGAATTTTACCTGGTAAAAAAAGGAGTGAAATTGTTGGGCATAGCCATTAAAACCAGTTCGAATAAAGGCTATAGTGGTGAAATACAATTAATGGTAGGATTCAAAGCTGACGGAAAAATTAATAATATTTCTGTTTTAAGCCATAAAGAAACTCCGGGACTCGGCTCCAAAATGGGTGAGGAAAAATTTAAAAATCAGTTTATTGATCAAAACCCGGAAACTTATAATATGAAAGTAATTAAAGATGGTGGAGAAGTGGATGCCATTTCCGGAGCGACCATTTCCTCAAGAGCATTCTGTGAGGCCGTTCAAATTGCTTATGATGCTTTTCAACAAGAACAAAAAAATTAAATCGCCATGGAAAAGGTAATTGATCAAAAGCAAAATTTTCTAAAGGGTTTTATCAAAGAAAATCCGGTATTTACCTTGTTGCTTGGATTATGCCCAACCCTCGGTGTAACCAGCACCGCTATCAATGGATTAGGCATGGGGCTGGCCACTACTTTTGTGTTGGTAATGTCCAATATTGTAGTGGCAATGATCAAAAACCTGATTCCGGATAAAGTCAGGATTCCCTCATTCATTGTAATTATTGCCTCTTTTGTAACCATTGTGGATTTAGTGATGGAAGGCTATTTACCCGGGTTGCACGAACAACTGGGATTATTTATTCCCCTGATTGTGGTAAACTGTATTGTACTGGGCAGAGCAGAAGCATTTGCTTCCAGAAATAATGCAATTTCCTCCTTGGTAGATGGGCTGGGAATGGGATTGGGATTTACTTTTGCCCTTACTTTACTTGGAGCAGTCAGGGAAATTCTTGGAAGTCTGTCTTTATTCGGATTTAAATTTTTTCCTGGTGATGGATTGTTGGTTTTTGTATTGGCACCAGGAGCCTTTATAGCACTTGGATTTTTAATTGCCTTGATGGGTTGGCTCAAACGGAAAAAAGAAAAGAAGGAAAGGGTGAAGGTTAGTAGTTAGGGAATTTTAAAAACCCAGCTAAGCGTAGAATTTTTCAACGCTTTTATATCAATGAGAAGAAAAAAGATAGCATCTGAGATGCGGTTAAAGTTGAATTTTCAGTTTATTCCGCAGATGGCTTAAGTATCAAGCGAAACGTTTACTTAAGCCTGTTAAATAAAAGAAAGTTTGCAACTTTCCGCAAAACTGGCGATACAATCGCCTTTCTCAGCCACCTTTATTCAAATGAGAGTGAGTTTAAAAGTTAAGGAATTTAAAAAGCATTAATCATTCTGATATTATGGAATATTTCATCATTTTTATCTCCGCTATTTTTGTCAATAATATTGTTTTATCTCAATTTTTGGGGATATGTCCGTTTTTGGGAGTTTCCAATAAAACGACTACGGCATTGGGTATGAGTGGAGCAGTGCTTTTTGTAATGACAGTAGCCACAATTGTCACTTATCTGATTCAGCACTTTATTCTGGTTCCCTTTGAGATTACCTTCCTTAAAACTGTTGCCTACATTCTGGTGATTGCCTCGCTTGTCCAAATGGTGGAAATTATTCTAAAAAAAGTGAGTCCTGCCCTATTTCAGGCATTGGGCGTTTTCCTTCCTTTAATTACAACTAACTGTGCCATTTTGGGTGTAGCCATTCTGGTGATACAAAATGATTACAACCTGATAGAAAGTGTAATTTTTGCCATTGCCAGTGCAATAGGTTTTGGGCTAGCCATTATTTTATTTGCAGGTTTAAGAGAAAGAATGGAAATGACTGAATTACCAGAAGGCATGAAAGGCGTTCCCGCAGCGCTAATTGTAGCGGGAATTTTATCCATGGCTTTTATGGGCTTTGCCGGGATGGTCTAAGCAAGCAGAATTCAATAAAAACTATCTTATAAGTAGATGTTATACTTCTACTTATATTTTCTGCTAAATTTAGCTCCAAAAATATAAAGAAACTCTTTAGCCATTCTGACCCGGTAGTATGTAAAAAACAATTAATTTAGATCACTTGATTTTCTGAGGTACATTCCCAAATTGATGCATTTTTAGATTCCAATAAATTTGAAACTACCTAAAAATATTATTCTTCGTGTTTTTCTTGTTGTGAGTCTCAATGTGCTGATATTTATTTCATTGGTTTATGGATCAATTTTTTTCCAATTTATATTTCTCGGTTGGGGAGCCAGTGCAAATGCGCCAGATTTCAATGCAGACCTGACCTCAATTGGCCAGATGACAATACTTGCTATAATGGCTTACAAAAGGAAATCAATGGAATTATTTATATCCTTGTTTTCCATTATAATAATTTACATATTCCTGAAATACTGGGTAGGATTAATATAAAAAAACACGAAGCAGAATCGAATTGCCCTTCTTAGGTCCAAATAATTTAAATTTAGCCACCAGAAGATCTATCATCTCAGTCAACAAGGATCCCACTAGTGAGCAATTGCATGGCGAAACCAACAAAACCACCGGCATTTTAAATGCCATTCATAAAGCATTAAAAATACTAATCTTAACCCAATCGCAATTCCATTGCCCCTGAATGGAATTGCAGAAATAAAAATGGCACAAGGTAAATCCCCTGCGCCATCATTCAATAATTATTTTATCTGCAATTACAGATTACAAAAGATCATTAGCCAGATTAGCCAATTCCGACCGCTCCCCTTTTTCTAGTTTTACGTGTGCGGCCAGTGGATGTCCCTTAATTCTGTCAATTAAATAGGATAATCCATTACTTTGAGTGTCCAGATATGGCGTATCAATCTGGAAAATATCTCCGGTGAAAATGATCTTGGTGTTCTCCCCTGCTCTGGTGATAATGGTTTTCACCTCATGCGGAGTCAGGTTTTGGGCTTCATCCACTATAAAGAAAATATTGGATAAACTTCGTCCTCTGATGTATGCCAGGGGCGTGATAATCAATTTTTCATTCTCCTGCATCTCATTGATCCGCTTAAACTCTTTTTCGGTTTCCTTGAATTGACTTTTGATCAATTTCAGGTTATCAAAAAGCGGTTCCATATAGGGGTTGAGCTTGGATTTAATATCTCCGGGCAAAAATCCGATATCCTTATTGCTTAAAGGCACAATTGGCCTTGCCAGATAAATCTGATGCACCGTTGACCTTCTTTCAATTGCCCCGGCAAGCGCTAAGAGCGTCTTTCCTGTACCTGCCACCCCCTGAAGGGTTACCAGTTTAATATTGGTATTCAGAATAGCGTGCAGGGCAAATGCCTGTTCTGCATTTCTTGGCTTAATGCCATAGGCAGAATTTTTATGCACCCTTTCTACCATCTTGGTCTCCGGGTTAAAATAAGCCAGCGCAGAAGAACTGGCATTTTTGAGGATAAAATACTGATTGGGTTTAGGCTCGGAAATTCCAAATTCCTCAGGACTTCCTGAACCTTCAGAGTACAGTTTGTCTATAGCCTCACTGCTCACCTCTTCAATCATGGATTTGCCCGCATAAAGCTCATCCACATGCTTGATTTTACCCGTTGTATAATCCTCTGCATTGATATCCAGGGACCTGGCCTTAATTCTAAGGTTTATATCCTTACTTATCAAAATGACTTTTCTCTCGGGAAACTCACTTTGCATTTGGATGGCTACATTAAGAATTCGGTGATCGGCTTTGTCTGCACCGAATACTTTTCTTGCATCGGGAGTACTGGATTCATTCATTATTACCTGAATACTTCCACTACCCTTTTTCCCTAAGGGAATCCAGTCATGCAGGGTTCCGTTTAGGGAAATATTATCCATAAACCGGATAAATTCTCTGGCATTAAAATTAATGATATCATTCCCTTTTTTAAAGTGATCTAATTCCTCAAGCACTGATATGGGAATGGCAATGTCGTTTTCTTCAAAATTTGAAACTGATGCGTAATCATACAGTAATACCGATGTGTCCAGCACAAAAATCTTTGGCGTCTTCTTTTTCCTTGGCATTTATTCCTTCTCTGGTTTTACTTAGTTGGTCAAATTGGGAAGCTTTGGTGCTTCATTAAAAAAATAATAAGTCTTAACAACGAATATAAACATTGGGATTTCACCCTTAAAATTGTGATTTTTAGTCCACTTAATAAAGGAGTGGTTTAAAGTTATTACTTTATGTTATAAATGGCCTTTTTTATCTTCCATTTTCGCTAATAAATTAAAACTTTAGACAACTTCATAACCAAACATATAAAATATTTTAGAATTTTATGATAATTGAATCCAGAGCTTATGCCAGAGCCGGTTTGTTGGGAAATCCTTCTGATGGGTACTTTGGCAAAACCATTTCCATCTCCGTGAGGAACTTTGGTGCCCACATCTCTCTTTATGAAACACCAGAACTTCGCATTGAACCTCAGGAAGAGGATAAAAACCAATTCAGAAACATTTTTCATTTAATTGAATCGGTAAACCTTACCGGATATTATGGAGGCACCAGACTGGTAAAAGCTGCCATTAAAAAATTTGGGGAGTACCTGTATAACAATGGAAAGAAAATTCCCAGTAGGAATTTTACCATAAGATACGGTTCTTCCATCCCCAGACAAGTAGGCCTGGCCGGTTCCAGTGCCATTATTACCGCCACCATTAGAGCTTTAATGAAGTTTTATGACGTAGAAATTCCTTTGGAACAATTACCCAGCATTGTACTTTCCATAGAACAGGAAGAACTGGGCATTAATGCAGGATTACAAGACAGGGTAATTCAGGCTTATGAGGGCTGCGTGTATATGGATTTTGAAAAAAAGCATCTCCAGGAAAAAGGATACGGAAAATACCAGAGAATCGATCCGGGTCAATTGCCCAATCTTTATATAGCATATAAGGTAGATTTGGGAAAAGTATCCGGGACAGTTTTAAATAATATCAAAACAAGATATGAAGAAGGTGAAGCTTTGGTAGTGGATACTTTAAGGGAAATTGGAGAGCTTGCAAAAGAAGGGAAAAAAGCCATTGAAGCAAAGAACTACGGATTGTTAAATGAACTCATCAATACTAACTTTGACCTGAGGGCCAAAATCATGAACATTACTGATAGCAATATAGAATTGGTGCAGTCGGCAAGAAATTGTGGTGCTTCTGCCAAATTCACAGGTTCTGGCGGATCAATTATCGGCATGTATCAGGATGATGAAACTTTAACCAAACTGGTATTGGAAATGAAGAAAATTAATGCCAGAGTGATTAAACCTTATATAGTTTAAAAAAATCCTTATTAAACCAAAAAGGTTTTGAGATTAAGGATTGTCATTAAAATAAAATATTTTTCATAAAAAACTTAACAACTAAAAATGGTAAAAAAAGCAGTAATACCAGCAGCAGGATACGGAACCAGATTTTTACCCGCTACTAAAGCTCAACCTAAGGAAATGCTTCCCATTATAGATACCCCTACTATTCAATATGTGGTGCAGGAAGCCGTAGATGCCGGGATTGAAGATATTTTAATTATTTCGGGAAAAGGGAAAAGAGCTATTGAAGATCACTTTGACCGCAATCCTGAACTGGAGGCAAGATTGGAGGAATCAGAAAAGGATAAACTATATAATGAAATGAGGCATATTGGTGATATGGCTAATATCCATTACATCCGACAAAAAGAAATTAATGGCCTTGGAGATGCAATTTATTATGCCAGACACCACACCGGGGATGAACCATTTGCGGTATTGCTTGGAGATACTATAATTGACTCGGTAATTCCTGTTACTCAACAACTTATAGATGCATATGATTTATATAAATCTACTATTTTAGCAGTGGAAACAGTTCCTGAAGATAAAGTTTCCCGATATGGAATTGTAGGTGGAGAAAAATTGAGCGATAATATCATGGAAGTCACTCAGTTTGTGGAAAAACCCCCAGTAGGTCAAGCCCCTTCCAACCTGGCTATTGCCGGCAGATATATTTTAACTCCGGAAATTTTCAGAGCTCTTGAGCAAACTCCAAGAGGAAAAAACAATGAAGTGCAACTAACTGATGCATTGATGTTGCTTTCCAAAAGGGAAAAAGTAATTGCTGATACCATTGAAGGAAAAAGGTATGATATCGGTAACAAACTTGATTTCTTAAAAACCACTGTTGAATTTGCCCTAAGAAGGAAAGAATTTGCCGAACCGTTCGCAGAATTTTTAAAAGAAACCGTAAAAGGATTGAAATAAAGATTAAGGAATTAAAATCTAAAGTATAAAAAAAGCCCTCAGAAGAAGAAATTTCTGAGGGCTTTTTTTATAACAAATATTCTTTTAGAAATAGTATCCTAAACTAAGGATTAACTGATTGGTTCTGGTATCGAAATTATAATCTTTACCTCCAACGGTTATTTTATCTCCCAAATCAGATAAATTTCCTTCATACTTTAAATCTAGGGCAACTTTTTTGGCAAGATCTACACCAAGGCCAGCCTGATAACCCCAGGTAGCGCCATTAAAGGATTGAGAAACATCTGCACCGATGTCTTCCAAACCATTATCTTCACTAAGAATGATGCTCCCGATCGGACCAGCATTTAACCTGAGTGGGCCAAGTTTAAAAGCCAGAAGGATTGGAAAATCAAGTCTGGCGAATGAAACATCAGCTTTTCTTATTTCTCCGGAGGCAACATCTTTTACCTGATATTCTCCACCAGTATTGGTTAATAATAATTCAGGCATAATGGCAAATGGTAAGATTGGGATATTAATTTGTGACATTAAACCCACATGGTATCCTACCTTAGAATCCCCTGTTTTCAATAAAAATTCATTTAATTCATCCTGACTGCTTATCAATAAATCATTGGCTTTTACTGAGGAAGAACTAAGTCCGGCTCTTAAACCAAATTTTAAAAGTTGGGCATTCGCAGTCTGAATGGTAACTAACACCAATAAAGCAAAAAATAGTTTTTTCATTATTTAGTTTTTTCGTGAAAATTAAAATAACTGTTTTTGTGAATTTTTAAATGGAAAGTAAATGTAGAAACATTTCCCCATCCACTGTGGAAGTCAATTATTCGAATTGTAGAACACAATCCTCAATTTCAAATAAAAGTGAATTCCAATTCAGATTTTAATCTGTAGCATTAACGGATAAACCAATTATTCGTTACAAATCACAAAATTAATACCTTAATTATTGTTAAGGTAAACAATAAATTCAGAAGTATTCCATACCGCTGAAAATGGAGAAATAAACTCAAAAAAAACGTTCATTTCAAAAACCTAATCACTCTAGAATGAATGACAGGTAATTAAAATGAACGTTTGTCCAATTATATCTTCAGTTGATTACTTAAGGACTAATATACCGCTCTTTTCCTTTCGGTTTCGGTTAAGTGTATTTTCCTAAGCCTCAAATGATTAGGTGTAACTTCTACATATTCATCCTTCTGAATATATTCCAAAGCTTCTTCCAATGAAAATTTAATAGCCGGAGCAAGCTTGGCTTTATCATCAGATCCGGCAGCCCTTACGTTGGAAAGCTTTTTGGACTTGGTCACATTTACTGAAAGATCATTAGCTCTGATATGTTCTCCAACAATCTGTCCTCCATAAACTTCTTCTCCTGGTTCAATAAAAAATTTACCCCTATCCTGAAGTTTATCAATAGCATAGGCAAAAGAAGATCCTGTTTCAAAAGCGATCATTACCCCGCTAAATCTCGATGGAATATCCCCTTTCCATGGTTCAAAGCTGGTGAACCGGTGAGCCATTATCGCCTCCCCTGCAGTCACATTTAAAATATAATTTCTCAATCCGATCAACCCTCTGGAAGGAATATTAAACTCCAGGTGGATCAAATCTCCTTTGGGTTCCATAATCACCAGCTCCCCTTTCCTTTGGGTTACCAGTTCAATTACTTTTCCGGAGGTTTCTTCAGGAGTATCTACGGTCAATAATTCAACAGGCTCATGCTTTTTACCATCAATTTCCTTAATAATTACCCTTGGCTGTCCAATTTGTAATTCATAACCTTCCCTTCTCATTGTTTCTATTAAAACTGATAAGTGAAGTACACCCCGACCATATACCAAATAAGAATCCGGAGAATCAGTTTCTTCAATTCTTAAGGCCAGATTTTTTTCAGTTTCCTTGAAAAGCCTGTCCCTTAAATTTCTGGAGGTCACATATTTACCGTCTTTTCCGAAAAACGGAGAGTTATTTACGGTAAAATACATGCTCATGGTGGGTTCATCAATAGCAATTGGAGGCAAAGCCTCAGGATGTTCCGGATCTGTAATGGTATCTCCAATATCAAACCCTTCCACTCCGGTAATGGCACAAAGATCACCACAACCTACTCGGTCTGCTTTTGCCTTGCCCAATCCATCAAAAACATAAACTTCTTTGATTTTGGATTTGGAAATTTCTCCCGCTCTATTAATTAATACAATGGGCTCATTTACTTTCAATTCCCCTCTGGCTACTCTTCCAATGGCAATCCTACCTACATAAGTTGAATAATCAATGGTAGTAATTTGTAATTGTAATGGACCTTCCACTTGTTTAGGAGCAGGAATATGTTCTACCACACAATCTAATAAATAAGAAACATTATCAGTTTGTTTTTCCCAATGTTCTGACATCCAGCCGTTTTTGGCTGAACCATAAATTGTAGGAAAATCCAGCTGGTCTTCTGTAGCATCCAGGTTGAACATCAAATCAAAAACCGACTCATGAACTTCGTCTGGCCTGCAGTTTTCTTTATCCACTTTATTGATGACCACAATTGGCTTTAAACCAATTTCTATTGCTTTTTGCAATACATACCTGGTTTGTGGCATAGGGCCTTCAAAAGCATCTACCAATAATAATACGCCATCAGCCATTTTCAACACCCTTTCCACTTCACCACCAAAATCTGCGTGACCGGGAGTATCGATAATGTTGATTTTTGTATCTTTATACATTACAGAAACATTCTTAGAAAGAATAGTAATTCCTCTTTCTCTTTCGAGATCATTATTGTCAAGAATTAAATCTCCAACATCCTGATTACTTCGAAAAATGCTACATTCATGCAATATCTTATCTACAAGTGTAGTTTTGCCATGGTCAACGTGGGCAATTATTGCAATATTTCTGATATTATCCATAAGAAATTTAAGGTCATATTTTAAGGGCGCAAAAGTAGATATTAATTATTAGAAAATAGTAAAAAAAGTTGATGTTAATTATAGATTTGCAAATTATTAAGTTTTGGTAAGCTGTAGATTTGATAAGTTTAGATTAAAAATAATTCCCGGTGAAAACCAATACCAAATGATCCTGGGAGGTCCCGGAAGACATCCCGAAGGTTTTCCTACTGGCTAACAAACTGGTTATCAAGGCTAAACTATTTTTTTAATCATATCTGTGGCACCGGACCCATTATTTAGTTAAAAAAAATTACTAAGTCCTTAGACTTTTTTAATTGGAAAAAATTTTACTTACAATCAGGAAGTAGTCACCAAATAATACCGTTTTTATTTTTGACCTACTTCTTCTCAAGCTATGTCGAAATTACAACTAAGCATAAATATCCTTATTATCTTATTCCTGCATTTTTTTAAGCTAAATGCTCAGCCAGTTCCTGCTGAAGACGAAAACATTTCATTTTTGGTCACATTTGGAGCAAATGCACCCAAGGCTTACGGTGACGATGACCATTGCCAGGTATTCTTTTTCAGCATTCCTGCTACACAGGTAGATCCGGTATATTTCCGAATTTTCGATCCGGATACTGGTGGGGAAAACGATGAATTATTTGACTATTTCGATACGCAGACACGGTTTTCGCTTTATGGGGGAAAAGGAGCTTATTCCAACGAAGCCGCTCAAAATATCGATCCGGTTTCAGGATTTAAAAGCGGCTATCTACTGGATACCAAAACCTTTGGCGTATCCGCCAAATATGACAACAACTGGTTTACCTTTGGACCATTTAATCCCAAAGAAGGTGAATTTATAGAGGAATTAGGTGGCTATGTTTTTAAATTAATCGCAGAGGGAATATCGGGTAATGACGGGAATTTGTACACCTATTATTTAAGTACTGAAGGCAATCTTAACAAAAGAGTGGAAGGGGGAAATGCTTTTACTTTTGAATATACATTCAGGCTTTACGACAATCCCAAGGAAGTCAGCCATTTATATCCTTATGTAGATGAAAGGGTTATATCCATTAAACAACATAATTTCGATCACGACAATGATGGCTTAATCAGGGTAATTTCTGTAGCTAAAAACGGAGTATTATTTAAATCTTCCAGGGAAGGACAATGGGCAACCAGTACCCACGAAATTTATAAGGAAGAACACAACACCTCTTTGGATATCCAATTCATCAAATCACAAAAACAAAAAAAGCTAAACAACAACATTGTTTTTTATATGACCAACCAATATGGTGAATCTCTGCCCTTTTATACTATTCCCATTGGTGGGGTTCCCAAATTCAAATACAAAATTACAGTAAAAAGAAAAGGCCGTAATTAATACCCGGGATAAAGACGAATATGCTTAAATTTGTAAATGCTCAATTTTTGGCTTAAACTAACTTTAATCGCTGTATATCTCATTCCTACCCTGCCCGCTTACCATTTACATGGTCAGGAACTAAAATCTATTGCCTTTGAGCAACTCAATTCCCAGAATGGACTGTCCAACAATATTGTTACCTGCATTTTTCAGGATAGTGAAGGTTTTATCTGGGTGGGCACCGAAAATGGCCTTAACAAATTCGATGGCTATAATTTTAAAGTATACAGGCACGACCCTACCAATCCTAATAGTATTAGCGATAATAAAATCAGGTGTATTTATGAAGATAAATCCGGCAGTTTATGGATAGGAACTTATGGAGGAGGAATTAATATTTTACCCAAGGGTTACGATGATTTTAAGCATATCTTCCACAATCCCGATGACCCTGAAAGCCTCAGTTTTGACGAAATCATCAGCTTTTTTGAAGATAGCGAAGGCGAATTCTGGATTGGCACTGATGGAGGAGGAATTAACAATTATAACTGGGAAACGGGTAAATTTAAAGTTTATAAACACCAGTCCGGAAACCTTAAAACCCTTAGCCACAATAATGTACTTTCTATAGGAGAAAATGATGATGGCAAAATTTGGGTGGGCACCTGGAGTGGGCTGAACCTTTTAGACAAAAACACAGGTGAAGTCGAACGATTTATCGCAAATAAAGATGATCGTCATACCCCTGAAAATAATAATTTTTGGGGCATAGAAAATATGGGAAATGGGGAAATTTGGCTTGGAACTTCCGAACATGGCGGAGAAATAATTACCAAAACCTCAGAAAATAATTACTTATTTAGGAAAATGCCTTTCTTACCCTCCGCTAACAACAATCAGAGGGCAACTTTTTTCCACTGTGAAAATGATAGTCTGTTGTGGATAGGTTCTTATTCAGGTCTGTTAGCGGTGAATCCCATTTCTAAAAAACTTGTTGAACATCATCAGCAGGCCAATCATAAGGACAGCTTACAAAGCAATCATATCAGTTGTTTTTTTAAAGCGAATGATGGAATTATCTGGTTGGGTTCAAACAGCGGATTGTTTAAAATTGATCCGAACAACAAACAATTTAACTATCTTTTACAAAAGCATAATCCACTTGAAAAAATCATTCATTCTCTTCATCGGGATGAAACCGGAAATATTTGGGCCGGCAACCCTGGAGGCATGATAAAGCTCCATGAAAGCAATTTGAAAAGTTCAGGAGATTTTGGAGCGTTTTTTACCCTCAACTCCCCTATCCAGGAGATCGCTGAAATAAACCAGCAAAAATTTGCCCTAGCCTCCAACACTGGAATGATATTATATGACACCAAAAACAATTCTATCATTTCCACTACAAAATCCCCTGAACAGTTAAGACATCACTGGGATTTAAGATCTGTTTTAGTAGATCAAAATAATGAAATTTGGGCAGGAAGTGTTTTGGGGTTAAATCATTATGACAGCCAGGGAAAGCTTTTAAAAAGGTATGAGAACGATCCTGAAAACCCGGAAAGCCTGGTTTACAGCCATCATACCAGTGTATTGTTTAAAGACAGCCAAGGTACTTTCTGGGTAGGGACCTATGGAGGGGGCATAAGTAAGTTCGATCCAGATAAGGGTAAATTTTCCCTATTTAGTTATAAGGTAAATGATCCTTCAAGCATCAGTAATAACTTTGTCGAAACCATTTTTGAAGATAGTAAAGGAAACCTTTGGATTGGGACACATGCCGGATTAAACAAATGGAATGAGCAGGATAGCTCTTTTCAAAGATACTCTATCTCCGATGGATTTAGCAATGACAGGATTCATGGTATTTTGGAGGATGATCATGGAAATCTTTGGCTAAGCACTGAGGGTGGTATCATCAAATTTAATTACCGAAATAACCTTGTAAGAAATTATGATGAGGAAGACGGATTGTTAACCACCAGTTTTTTACCCAAGTCAAGTTTAAAACTTCCTAATGGGGAAATGTTGTTTGGATGCGGTCAGGGAATATTACATTTCCATCCGGATAGTATTCAGGACAATCCCTCTGTTCCAAAAATAGCCTTTACAGGATTTAATATTTTCAATGAGCCCGTTCCCATAACTGAAGAAGGGCCATTATCAAAACCGCTAAATCAAGTAAAGTCGATTACCCTCAATCACAATCAATCCACTTTTTCATTTGAATATGTAGCCCTGAATTATTCGAATAGTAAACGAAATCAGTATACCTATAAACTAGAAAATTTTGATAAAAACTGGAGTAAAAAAGATACAGAGAAAAAAGCAAAATATACCAACATTCCTCCGGGCGAGTATAAATTCAGGGTAAAAGCCAGCAATAATGATGGGATTTGGAATGAAGAAGGAATTGAAATAAAAATTGTAGTACTACCGCCCTTCTGGAAAACCAAATGGGCTTATTTTATCTATACACTTTTGCTGGTATTGCTTCTATTTATATCCTACAAGCTTACTGTGAGAAGGGAGAGAATAAAAGGGGAATTGCAAATGGAGCGGTTAAAGCACTCACAATCAGAAGAACTTCATCAGCTAAAATTGCGTTTTTTTACCAATATTTCCCACGAAATCAGGACTCCACTTACCCTCATACTTGGTCCATTGGAAAATATGCTTTCCAGCAAAAACCCACTGGACGAGGGAGCCATTAAGTTAATCTACAAAAATGCCCAGAAACTAAAAAATCTGGTGAATCAACTAATGGATTTCAGAAAACTGGAAGCGGGAAAACTCAAACTTTCTATTCAGAAAGGAGATTTGGTCATGTTTATAAAAAATATCCATGAGTCATTCCAATGGATGGCCCTGGATAAAAATATAGATTTTGATTTCCTTGCCAATCAACCAAAAATTTGGGGATATTTTGATGGGGACAAACTCGATAAAGTGCTCACCAATTTAATTTCCAATGCATTTAAATTTACTGCAAATGGTGGAAAAATTTCTCTTCAAATTTTAATTTCGGAAAGCCATCCGGATCAGGTAAAAATAATTGTATCAGATAACGGAGAAGGCATTTCCGAAGAAAAGCTGAATTTAATATTCAAGCGATTTTATCAGGAAGATAATGGGGCATCAAGGTATCAGCCCGGAACTGGAATTGGACTTTCACTTTCCAAAGAACTGGTGAAATTACACAAAGGTAAACTTGAGGTTTCCAGCAAAAAGAATGAAGGAACTACATTTTCCATCCTGATTCCAATAGGGAAATCCAGTTATTTGAGTGAAACCATTTTAGGAAGAGAACAACCTGAATCCAAAAAAACTTTACCCCAGAATATGGGGAAGAAAACCCAAAAATCCCTCCAGCAACATAAAGTAAACGGAAAGCATCCTCAACTACTTATTGCTGAAGATAATGAAGACATTTTCCAATATATTTCGGAAGAGTTTAAATCTGCCTATGAAATAAGCTGGGCCAAAAATGGAAGGGAAGGTTTGGAGTTGGCCCAGGAGAAAATTCCTGATTTAATCATTAGTGATATCATGATGCCGGAAATGGATGGGATTGAATTCTGCAGTCAGGTAAAAACTGATAAAAGGACCTGTCATATCCCACTTATTTTGCTCACAGCAAGATCATCTCAGCAACACAAACTTGAAGGACTGGAAAACGGAGCCGATGATTATGTAGTCAAGCCTTTTAATATTCAGGAATTAAAGGCCAGAGTGAAAAATCAGATTACCTCAAGGCAGGCTCTTCAACAAAAATTTAATCAAAATCATGCCTTTGCACAAAAGCAACCAGGACTTAACCCAATAGACCAGAAATTACTTGATGACCTGATTAAAATTGTGAATAAAAATCTGACCAATGCTCAATTTGGAGTAGAAGTGCTTTGTAAGGAAGTAGGCATTAGCCGACCTCAGCTTTATAGAAAACTTCAGGCACTGACCGGGCAATCGGTAAATGAATTTATCAGAAATATAAGACTGAAAAAAGCAGCAGAGTTATTACAGCAGGGTCAAAGAGTTTCCGATACCGCATATGATGTAGGCTTTAATGATCTCCAATATTTCAGCCGTTGTTTCAGGAAAAAATATGGCATGCCCCCCAAGCAGTTTTCACTTCAGGGGCAGTAATAAAATCATTCTAATGGTCATGTCCTCCGGAAATCCCATGCATCTGAGCTTTAATGTAATTTGCTCCTTCCGTTACTATTTCCATTCCCTTTATCATTTGAAATGAACCGGATGAAATCTCCACAAAACCGCCATTTACCAGTCCAATTTCTACCGGCATTTTCTCAAATTCCGAATCCCCGGTTTTGGCAAAAACAAAATATTGTCCTTCATCATTTATCAGCGCATTTTCAGGCACCACTGGCAATTTTTGCGCATTTACTTTAATAGTGGCACTTACATACATTCCAGGTTTAAACAAATCCAATTCTTCTTCAATATGACCATGAATATTAATCGCATTATTATGCTGATCCACTGTTTCTCCAATTAGGAAAACTTCTCCGGCAAACTTCCTTTCCGGCAAACCCTGTACTTCAAATTTAATTTCCTGCCCCAGGGCAATTTTCACCGCATCTCTGGGAAAAACCTGAAGTTCCAGATGAATGTGCTCTTTATTTATCATATCCAGAATTCTTTCCTCAATGGTAACATGCTGCCCGGTTTGCACAAAAACGTTAGAAATAGAGCCGGAAAAAGGTGCATAAATATTTACCTGATTGGTAATTTTTTCCGGAGTTAAATTTTTGAAGTCTAAGCCGGCCATTTTCATCTGAGCTTCAAGTGATGCTTTTTTGGCTTTAAGTAAACCATATTCTGATTCAGTTTTTTCGAATTGCTTTTTGGCTGTGGCATTCCCTTCCGACAAGGTTTTCTGTCTGCTAAACTCCTTTTCAGCAAACTTAAACTGATATAAAACCTCAAGGTAGGCCTCCTGAAGTTTGATATAATCTGGATGTTCCAAAACTACCAGCAGTTCTCCCTTTTTCACCTTGGTTCCTATTAAAACTCTGATTTCTTTTATAAAACCCTGGATTTGAGGATGAATAGTGGCTTTGTTCTGTGGTGGAAGATCAATTATACCAATACAATTAATTTCATCTGAAATTTCCTGTTCCTGTATTTTGGCAGTTTTTATTTCGGCCATTTCCAATTGCTCTGATGTAAAAATTACATTTTTGGTATTTTCATCATGATCATGGTCATTTTCATGATGGTCAGGAGCTTCTTTTGCACAGCCAATAAACACTAGAGCCAAAATTAAAGTGAGTAAATTTTTCATAATTAATATTTTTAAAGAGGCATTGATTCCTCAGATTTTTGAGCTTTTTTAAATTTCCAGATTCACATATCCCGACCTACTCTATGAGATAATTGACTTGGATAATGGTTTTGTTATATTCTTTGAGTGTATCCCAATAGTCCAGACGAATCTCCACAGCTTTGGATAAATTTTGAATATGCTCATAATATCCAATTTCCCCAAGCTGGTATAATTCCCCGGATTTTCCCGTAATTATTTCGGCTTGTTTTAAAGCAGTATTTTCAAAATAATCCAGTTTGTTGCTGTATTTCCTGTATTCCTGCAGCCTGATTTCCAATTCTTTATTCAACTGAAACTGACTATACACATATAAGTTAGCAGCTCTGTCAATTTCTATTTTTTTAGCCTGAATATTTCCTTTTTGAGGAACAAACCAAAGAGGGAATGCTAATTTCACCTGCCAGCCATCATAATTATTTACCCCTAATAAAGACTGATTGAAATAGCCCAGACTCAATTTTGGGGTAATTCTGGATTTTTCAATGCTTAATTCCTTTTGAGCCAGTATATATTTTTCCTCCATCAACTTTACTAAAGGACTACTCGCCTCAAGAGAATCCTGAAAATTTTGGAGGGGTAACATGGACGCTTTTGTAGTATTGGAAGTATCGGGTATAAAATTCCCCTCTGTGAATATCAATTGTTGGAATTTGCCTTCCTGTACTTCAATGTCTGCATTGATAGTATTGAGCTTTACTTTTGTTTCCTCTCTCCAGGTTTCCGCTACAATTTTGGATAGCAAATTCGAATCTCCTGTTTCATACCGAAGATCTGCCACTTCTACCATCTCATCGAAATACTGAAGGTATTGATTTATTATCCCCTTTTTATTCAATAATCCAACCCACTCATAATAAGTCAGGGTAATATTTTTCACCAAATCCCTCCTAATATTTTCTCGTTCCACTTCATAAACTCTCACTTCCTGTTTATTAAATTTCACCTTAGCTGAATGTTCCAGGGGCATTCCAAAGTTTTGTTTTATAAAAAACTGATAATCAATTATGGCATCATTTATCTGGCCTTTAGTATATTCAAGCTCAGTATCTCCAAAATTCAAAGCAGATTTCCTATAATAAGAAGTGCCTTTAATTTTCAATTCTGCATCCTTCATTTTCGGATTATTGACTACTGCCATGCCAATAGCCTCTTGCAGAGAAATTGTTTTTAATTCCTGCGCTTTAGCAGGAGAATAAGCTATAAACCCACCGGTTAAAATCAGCAAAATAACAGCTGTTTTTACTGAAGATTTTTTAAGGAATTTGCTAAAACTACCGGATTCCACAAAACTGTAAATCACTGGTAGAACCAATAAGGTAAGAATGGTGGCAGATACTAATCCACCTATTACCACAGTAGCCAGCGGTCTCTGTACTTCACCACCAACAGAGGTTGAAAGCGCCATCGGTAAAAAACCAAGAGAAGCGACCAGTGAAGTCATTACTACCGGCCTTATTCGCAGAGCAGTTCCTTTTAAAATTCGTTCCTTTAAATCAAAAACACCCTCCTTTTTCAGTTGATTAAAACAAGAAATAAGCACAAGGCCGTCCAGTACAGCTACACCGAACAAGGCAACAAAGCCAATACCTGCAGATATACTAAAAGGCATATTTCTTAGCCAAAGGGCAATGATTCCACCAATAGCAGAAAAGGGAATCGCAGAAAAAATAATTAGCGCCTGAGAAAGGGAATTAAACGTGAAATACAATAAGATAAAGATTAACCCTAAAGCTACAGGAACTGCGATTTCAAGCCTTTCTATAGCTGTTTTTAAATTTTCAAACTGTCCACCATAGGTTATAAAGTATCCTGGAGGAAGATTTAAGTTCCCATCCAGTTTCAGTTTAATTTCTTCTACCAGACTTTGAATATCCCTTCCTCTCACATTGATACCAATAGAAATCTGCCGTTGTGTATTATCCCTTGAAATTTGCATTGGTCCTTCTTCCCTTCGAATATTAGCCACCTCCATTAGAGGTACCTGCATCCCACTTGCTGTTCTGATAAAAAGTTTTTCGTAGATCCTGGAATCATTCCGGTAATTTTCATTTAACCTGACTACCAAATCAAATTTTCTTTCTCCTTCATAAATAATTCCTGCTTTTCCACCGGCCATAGCCGCATTTATAGTTTCATTTAAGTCTTTAATATTCAATCCATACCTGGCCATTTTATCTCTTCTGTAATCGATAAAAATTTGTGGAAGTCCTTCAATCTGTTCTACTTTTACATCAGCCGCTCCTGGAATATTTTGTATTAGATCCTTTACTTTATTGCCATATTGAAAAAGTAAATCAATATCTTCTCCATATATTTTAAGGGCAATATCAGATTTTACACCCGTCATCAGTTCATTGAATCTCAACTGGATTGGCTGGGTAAACTCAAAAGATCCACCAGTAATAACTTCCAGTTTTTCCTTCATTTGTCCTGCCAATTCTTCTGTAGTAGCCGCACTTGTCCAGTTGTCCTTATCTTTCAGGATAATCATAATATCTGCACTTTCAATAGCCATGGGGTCCGTAGGAACTTCAGCAGTTCCAATTTTGGATACCACATTTTTCACCTCAGGAAAGTTGGCTAATAAAACCTGCTCGGCCTTGGTGGAAATTTTAATGCTTTCATTCAGAGAACTTCCCGGGGGAATATTCATTTGCATGGCCAGGTCCCCTTCTTCAAGGGTAGGAATAAATACGGCTCCCAATCGGGTAAAAACAAAAAGGCTAATTGCAAGCAGAAGCATTGCAGTAAGTAAGACAGTTTTTTTATATGCTAAAGCATTTCGGATAAATGGCTTATACAATCGATGAATAAAATTATTAATCTTATCGGCCAGGGTAATTTTCTTCGAGATTTCCTTTTCCATAAATACAGAAGCCATCATGGGCACGTAGGTGAGGCATAGTATCAGGGCTCCGATTAAAGCAAAAGAAACGGTGAAAGCCATGGGCCTGAAAGTCTTTCCTTCAATTCCCACCAGACTCATAATAGGAAAGAATACAATTAAAATAATTAACATTCCGAATACCGCAGAGCGCATGATATTACTGGCCGAAAGGTAAACAGTGTTATCCAAATCTTTCTGTGAAACAGATTTGTTTTTAAAGTTTAAATGAAGGTGATGGATGATACTTTCCACCACAATTACCGCCCCGTCAACAATAATTCCAAAATCAATTGCCCCCAGACTCATCAAATTTGCAGAAACACCAAAAATATTCATTAAAGAAAAGGCAAACAGCATGGAAAGGGGAATTACAGAGGCTACAATTAATCCTCCTCTAAAGCTACCGAGCAGTAAAACCAAAATAAAAATAACAATAAGCCCTCCTTCGATAAGATTTTTCTGTACGGTTTTAATAACCTTGCTTACCAACTCTGCCCTGTCCAGATAAGGATTTAATTCAATTCCTTCCGGTAATGATTTGGTAATTTGAGCAATTCTTTCTTTTACATTTTGAATGGCTTCAGAAGCATTTTCCCCTTTTAGCATCAGGGTAATCCCTCCTACTACCTCACCCTTTCCATCTTTGGTCATGGCTCCAAACCTGGGGGAATGCCCAATTTCTACCTGAGCAATGTCTTTTATCAGTAATGGCAGACCCTCAAGCTGTTTTACCACCACATTTTCAATATCACGGATGCTTTTCAATAATCCTTCAGCCCTGATATAAAAAGCATAGGGCCCTGTTTGGATATAACTACCTCCTGTATTTTCATTATTTAAGGACAATGCCTCCTGAATTTCATTGATAGTTACATCGTAGGAACGTATTTTAATGGGATCAATAGATACCTGATATTGCTTTAAATACCCACCAAAACTGCTAATTTCTACAATTCCAGCTGTCCCCGACAATTGTCTTTTTACAATCCAATCCTGAATTGTCCTTAAATCAGTGGCATTATATTTTGATTCATAACCGGGCTTAATATCTACAGTATATTGGAAAATTTCGCCCAATCCTGTGGTAATCGGCATGAGTTCAGGGCTTCCCAAATTTTCAGGGATTTCCCCTTTTGCAATATTCAGGTTTTCTCCCACCAGTTGTCGGGCTTCCAGGACTGGAATATTATCTTTAAATACAATGGTCACAACAGAGAGCCCAAATCGGGAAATGGATCTGATTTCTATCACTCCCGGCACATTTGCCATAGATATTTCTATGGGATAGGTGATAAATTTTTCAACTTCCTGAGGGGCCAGAGATGGAGAAATGGTCACTACCTGAACCTGATTGTTGGTAATATCAGGAACAGCATCAATTGGAAGCTGACGTAAGGAATATATTCCTACCCCTATCCAAAGAAAAGTAAAAAGACCAACGACAAGTTTATTGTTTATGGAAAACCTGATGATTTTATTGATCATTTATTGGTTTGATTTTGTATTTCAAAATAAGAATTTCAGAAAGGTCCTTCTTTTGAACAAATTCATTTCCCCTAAAATGAAATTATAAGGTTACAACAAAACATTAACTTTCAGATTGGTTTATCCAAAAGAAACATCTTATAATACCCTTGAAATCAAGGTATTACTATAATTAAATAATGATCAAAAGAAGTGGTTATAAGAACAAATAGGGAGGAGCTCTGAGGCCGGGAGAATTTAAAAATATATGATTCTTAAAAGGAATGATTGAATCCCAAAAATCAAGATTATTGGCCTGAATAGCCGAAAAGACGAAGAAATCCTGCTCAATGAAATTAGGACAAAGAATAGGCTGAGAATAATCCTTTAGGTTAGATTTTGCCACTTCGTCCTTTACAAGCTCCTGAAGATGATCTCCCCCAAGATTTATGGAGAAAACATGTTCAAGCATTCCCAGAAGTCCCTTATCTCCACTATGGCAGGGTTCTAGAATCGATGTTTCCTTGATATTATTATGGACATGAGGAACCATCATGTGCCCCAGAAGGAACAAAATTGCTATAAAATGAAATCCATATGAAATTTTCCTAAATATCATTTTTAAGACTATCCTGACACAAATTAAAAACAATTTTTTCGGAAAAAGAATTTAGTTAGTAAACTATTATTCTTTATTTATTCTTCCAGGCCTCAATTACAAACTTTTCAAAACTTTCACGAAATACTTTATTGTCAAATTTCAGGGCATGCGCTCTTATATCCTCAGGCTTAAATTTATTACTCCCCTGATCAAATTTTAGAACCGTATTTTTTAGGGATTCTACAGATTGTTCTTCAAAAAATAATCCTGTTTCATTATCCACCACCGTTTCCAAAGCCCCCCCTTTTCTATAGGCGATTACTGGAGTTCCACAAGCCTGGGCCTCCACAGGCATTATACCAAAATCTTCATCTGCCGCAAATACAAAAGCCCTGGCTTTTTTAATTTTTTCCTTTAGTACCTCAAATTTTTGAAATCCCATCAACTCAATATTGCTTCCAGCTTTAGCTTTAATTTTCTCAAAATCAGGCCCATTACCTATCACCACAAGTTTTTTTTCTGGTAATTCATTAAATGCTTCTACAATTAGATCAATCTTTTTGTAAGGCACCATTCTGGAAGCAGTAATAAAATAATCTTCCTTTTCGGCACAAAACTCGAATCCACTTGTATCCACAGGAGGATGAATAACCGTAGCCTCCCTATTATATACCTTTTTAATTCTTTTGGCAATATAGGCAGAATTAGATATAAAATGGTCAATTCAGTTCACGGTTGACAAATCCCACATTCGGATGTAATGCAAAATTTTCTTGGCAATAAAACCTTTCAGACCTTTATTGAGCCCGGACTCCCGGAGGTATTGGTGGTACAAATCCCAGGCATACCGGATTGGGGAATGGCAATAGCAAAGATGCAATTGATTAAGATTGGTTATAACGCCTTTTGTAACAGCATGACTATTGGAAATTACGATGTCATATTCAGAAACATCGAGTTGTTCTATAGCAAAAGGCATTAAAGGCAGGTAATTTCTGTATTTTGTTTTTGCAAAAGGAAGCCTTTGGATGAAAGTGGTTTTAACAGGTTTATTTTTAATATACCATTTCAGATCATCCGGCAGAAACTCCACCACCCCAAAAAGATCCGCATCGGGAAAAACGTTCAACATCTGTTCCAGCACCTTCTCAGAACCAGAATGATCCACAAACCATTCATGAACAATGGCGATTTTCGGGTTTGTTAATTTAGAAATTTGATTTCCCTCCAAGGTAAAAATATTAAAATATAGCCTTACAGCTAATTACAAAAAAAGCAATACAGATTAAGATTGCCAATATTGGTTTCAAACGTAGCTAATTTTGTTGGTTTAGGGAAAAGATTGAAAAGAAAAAAGCGAAAAATACTACTCCTTTCTGAACATCTAAAATGCTTTCTGTTGCTCCTGAAAGGATAATTAAAAGCATAAACCCAAAAAACAGTAGATTTTTTCGTTTTAATGAAAAAACTAATCCCCAACCAAGAATTAATAAAAGCAATAAAAGTCCTGTTAAACCTGTATTTAACCAAATAGTTAAATACATATTATGAGGATTATAGCTGTGTTCAAGAAAAAAATGATTTTCTCCTAATGTTTCCTTATAACATTTATCTATCAAAGATTGTGTATCTCCAGTACCTGCTCCAACTAACCAATGATAGTTGTTCTTCAAGACTTTTTTTGAGCAGTTCCATTTCAAAACCCTCAAATTCAAACTGTTGACAAGGCGACTATCATATTCTTCCCAAGAAAGTTCATTGCCGGACAACACCGTTTTTACAGCCTTAGATATGTAAGGATTAATAGCACCTAAATAAATAGTGATGGAAATTAAAATTGCTGTATATCCAACCAATACTTTGGAGGAATTATTAATCCAAAAAAAGTATCCGATTAAGCATAAAATAATTATACCTAAGGAAATTATTGCCATTTTGGCCAGGATAATAAAGATAAAGACTACATTAAATAATCCAGTTAATAAAATTATCGCCTTAAAAACTGTCCTGTAATTTCTATTTAGAATAAATGAAATGGAAATTAAAAAATTGAAAATACAATAAATCCCAAAATAGGGTCTGTGAATAATTAAGTTTTCCTGCATTTCCACATTGTTCCAAGCCACTTGAAAACCATCCTTAAATGTAATCAATGCCAAAATTGTAGTAGTAAGCAAAAATAAAAGCAACAATCTGTCTAGTATTTTTTTATTATATGGAAGTAATAATCCTGGAATAATGGCAAAAGCCAGAATGGAAGCTTTTTTTTCCAGATCAAAATTAACAGGACGGAAGATTTCGGAGGTGAAATAAGGTATTAAATGAACCAAATATAATCCAATCAAAAGGTAAAATAAATAAGGGATCTTTTTAACCTTCAGTTTGAAATAAAAAAATTTTATCAAACCAAAAATAACATACGCGATTATAACCCTGCTTATAAGATTATCAAAAGGAAGTGGTAATGTAACAACCACTAAAAAAAGGGTTAAAATCTCCAGTTTTTGAAAATCTTTTCTAAAGTCAAAATTCCAGGTCAATTTGAACAAGTTAAAAAAATGATATAAAAATTAAATTTTGATGATGTATTTTTACCGATAATTTGGTCGCAAGCATACCTAATATTTAAACAAAATCAAAGTATATAATACTTTTAAAAGCCCTAAGCAATAACTGTTTTTTCCTTTTTAATCTCATTTTTTTCAAATGAAAATATTATTATTAAAAAAAATATTTTTTGTATTACTTGTGTTTTTTTCCACAACCTGTTTTGGACAACAACTCCTCGAAAATTTTTTCACTTTTCCTTTGGTGGATGGATTAAGTTCACCCACTTCGATGGTTTTTACACCTGATAATAGAATTTTAATAGGGGAGCAGAAAGGTACTGTACGAGTAATAAAAAATGGAATTTTACAAAAAGAGCCTTTTATTGAATTAGATGCCAATCTGGTTCCTTTTGAACAAGGTCTTGAAAGTATAACTCTAGATCCTAATTTTGAAAAAAACAGTTTTGTTTATCTTTTTTATACACTTCCAAAAGGAGTAAATAACAGGTTAATCAAAGTAAAAGCAGTAAATGACACCGCAGATGTGTCAACAATAGAAAACTTGCTCGATTTTACCCCATTGGGCCCTTCTACAATCCACAATGGTGGAGGAATGAGATTTGGACTAGATGGAAAATTATATATTGCACATGGGGAAAACGGCCATGGACCTTCTTCTCAATACTGGAATCATCATGGGAAAGTGATTAGAATAAACTCTGACGGTTCTATTCCTGAGGACAATCCTTATAATAACCACAGCAATGAAAACCTTAAATATATTTGGAGTTGGGGACTTAGAAATCCATATACCATGGATATCCACCCCAAAACTGGAAGAATATTCGTGAATGATGTTGGGGAAGAAAGCTGGGAAGAAATAAATGACATTACCGAACCAGATCAAAATTTTGGGTGGCCAATATTTGAAGGGAATGGAAATGATGATAAATATAAAAATCCACTTTATGCATATCCACATGAATCAGAAGAGTCTAGCACAAAAGGCTGCGCCATCTCTGGTGGAACATTTTTTTTAGGTGAAAGTTCTAATTATCCATCAGATTACAAGGATAAATACTATTTTATGGACTATTGTAACAGGTGGATTAAACTGCTGGATTTAGCAGATTCTTCTGTCTCCACATTTGCTGAAAATATTGGAGGAAGTAATGTTTCTTTAACTACAGGTTCTGATGGGAATTTGTACTTTCTCGAAAGGTCAGCGGGCAAATTGCACAAGATCATTTATACTGAGGAAAAAAAACCACAGGTTTTAAGAAATCCCGACTCCTTCCAAACTTCTGAAAAAGAAAATTTTTCATTACGTGTTTATGTATCTGGCAAAGAACCAATTTCCTATCAATGGAAAAAGGATGGAGTAATTCTTCCTGGGGAGACTTCGAGTGATCTAATTATAGCATCGGCTTCTTTTTCTGATGCAGGGAAATATTCCGTAGTAATTAGCAATGAATGGGGAGAAATTGAAAGTAAGAAAAGTTCAATTTCTGTTGTTGGGTTTAATGCCAGACCAACTGCCAAGATCATGATACCACGAATGGATACACTTTATACTGCGGGAGATACAATTTATTTTTCTGGTAAAGGAATAGATTTAGAAGATGGGGAAATGGCAGATAGTACTTTTTCCTGGTCTGTAGTATTTCATCATGAAGATCATACCCATGATGGTCCCCCAATAGCCACGGGATCTAAAGAAGGGTCTTTTGTAATTCCCACAGTAGGAGAAGTAGATAGTGATGTTTGGTATAGATTATATTTGAAAGTGGAAGATTCTGGGGGGTTAACAGATCGGGTTTATAAGGAGTATTTCCCCAATATTTCAACCATAACATTAAATACTAAACCAGTAAACCTATGGCTTTCTTTAGATGGCCATAAAGAGCTAAAATCGCCAATTACATTTGATGGCGTTTCTGGAGTAATCCGTGAGCTAGGATCATTTTCCCCACAAATTGTAGATAGTATTGCGTATATTTTTGATCATTGGGAACATGGTGGAGAAATCATTCAGGAAATAACAACACCTCCAACTGCTCAAACATTTACAGCAGTATTTAAAGAGATGCCAAATGAAATTGAAATTTACCCTAATCCAGTTACTGACAAATTGATTTTCGATTTCAATTCAACAACATTTAAAACCTTAGTTTTTTCATTAATTAGTATTTCAGGGAAAGAAATTGTAAATGAAACTAAATTAATTCCAGCAGGAATTAGCGATTTTTTTATTGATGTCTCTAAAATCCCTTCAGGACTTTATATTTTGCAATTAAAAAATAAAGATATTAATATGATACAAAAAATTGTTATTGAATAATTTTAAATATTCCTATTATGAAAAAAGTAGCCTAAAACCCGTCCTTTTAGACCAATTATATAATAATATGATTCCTTAAGATTGAAATGCAATAAACCCAGAATTACTCCTGCTAAATATAATCCCCAAATATAAAAGGCGAACCAAATAGGATATTTATGTAACCTAATAAATCTCCCTCTCGCTAATCCATATCTGTAGGACCTTTTAAATATTTTTTTATTGAACTTTCTTGTAGGATTGGGGTGATAAATAACAAGGTTAGGGAAAAACTCGAATCTACAGCCTTTTTCCAACAGCCGAAGTATTAGATCAGGCCCTTCATCACACCAGTATCCACTTTTTGCTCCAGGTCCAAAAGTCTCATCAAACCGTATTTCACTAAGGCTCTCTTTCCTCACAAAAACAGTAAATTCAACCATTTTTTTAAGCACATTGAACTTGTTAATAACACCTGGTTCATCAGAAAACCTCACCATTGCCCCCTCTCCTGATTTATCTTTTGAGCTTAAAGTAATGCCATCCAAATCTCTTCGAGATTTAAATATATCACTTACTTCATTAAGCAAGCCTTCAGCGTATTCACAGTCATCATCGGGAAATGTAATAATATCGCCTTTTGCCAAATTTATTCCTTCATTTCTTGCTATAGAGGCTCCCGATTTTGATATTTTTTTAATATTTATATTTAAACCATCACCGTGTTTTGTAATAATTTGATTTACTTTATCATCTTTATTCTGATCGATTATGATTATTTCAAAATCATCAAAACTTTGTTTTTTTAAGGAATGAAGTAGGATTATCAGTTCTTTTGATCTATTCAGAGTAGGAATGATTAATGAAAATTTAAACCTATCCATTTATTTTATTTTTAGAAATTAAATTTAGTTGATTCATTGAAATGGAAATAGCAAGAATAAACCAAAAATACATAGCATAATAAGTGAATCCGGAAATTTGGCTAACAATTAAAAGCATTATTGTAGATTGAAAAATTCCTGTAAGTATAGGTCTTGAAAAATTTGAATTACTGTAATCGCCTACTTTTTTCACAATTTTTGATTGTTTAAACAGGTTTTTTGTAAAAAGTAAAACAAATAGGAAAAAGGTAATTAATCCACCTCCAGCCAAAGTACATGTTATTAAATCCCAACTTGGAAATACCCCCCAGCCTATTCCAAATATTGGGTATTCTAAAAAATATTTCCACCCATATTCTAGTGACTTGAACCTTTCAATCCCCGAATAACTACCAAGTTTAAGTAATACATTTTCAACTAAAACAGGAGAAACAAACCCAATTCCTGTAATTATAGTGAAAAGCAAAAAAACAAACCATCTTTTTATTTTTCCCTCCCTGAATAGAATAATTATGGCGAATAGGAACATTAAGGCTAACCCTACATATGCTGTAGTACTTAATGAAAACACCAACACCAGTGAAATTGATAATACCCCGATAAAGTCAAATACTCTTGAAAGTATCTTTTCTTTAAAGTAAAATGCCCAAAAAAGAAATGGCAGCGCTGTGAGTAATTGTTGAGACATTATAGAAGGCTCCAGAGCTACTGAAGTAATCCTGGGAAAACCATTGTCATCTAACAGAATACTAGAAAAATTCACTGAATTTTGATTGAATAAGAACCCGGGGTATTTTATCCCTGTAAAAAAACAAAAGTATTCAAACCACCCCCAAAAGCTTACAAAAATACTTGATATCAAGTAAATTTTAATCACATTAGTAAGCAGGTCTTTGCCTACTGTTATTTTATTTAGATAAAGTGAAAAAAGTAATCCAAAAAGAAAAAATAAATATTGCGTAATATACTGAAATCTAAAAGTTAAAGGTACTTCTTTGGCGTAATAAACTAGACCTTCCCCATAAGGATCAAGTACCTTCAAGGAACCATTAATGATAGCAGGCATAAAGGCTGAAATAGTTACTGATAAAGAAATTAGAATTAATATAAAAGTAGTAGATTTTATTTTTTCATTTACTTTCCGAAACTTTTTAAGATTTGTTAAAATGAACTGTAATAAGCAAAGCGTTCCCAGAAACATGGAAACCCGGATACCATCAGCATCGATACCTGATAATGAAATTTTGAATACCGAAGTACCCGTGAAGGGAATGAAAAAAACGGTAAGATAAAGAAGCCTTTTTGGAAAATACACAAAAAAGAATATGCTTAAAGGGATTATTATCCAGCCAATTGGAAATAAAATCATTTTATTATTTGAAATTATTTAGACCATCTTCTTTTTTTACCGTTAATAATTCTGTAAATATCAGCCAATTGGTTAGAAACCCCTTTACCAAAGATTTTTTCTAGGATTATTATCCCCCAAATCCTTATTTTCCACAAAAAAATATCTTTAGAAAATCCTTTTATTCCGTTTAGATTTCTTGCTAAATTAAACTCATTTGCTAAGGTTAATCTTTTATTTAAATCTCCGCTAACTCCTCCGCTTCTCATACCTGCAATAGTTAAAGAATCAACAAATAGCGCTTCTTTTTCCAGAGTTCCAAATTCCCTAAGCAAAAACTCATAATCTCCAGCGATAATAAAGTCTTCATTAAAGTACCCATGCTCTTCAAACATGTCTTTATGATGGAAGGATGCACAATGTGAAAGGGTCATTTTATCACGGATTTTCCGTTTAGAATTTTCCCAAGGTTCAGCAAGTTCTTCAATTAATTCAAGACTATCTGCCGACAGGTATTTTATTTTGCCGTACACATACCTTATTTGCTTCATGCCAGCTTCCTGAAGTGAGGGAATTAAATTTTCAACCACTTTTTCATCCCATAAAAAATCATCTGCCCCAACAAAGCAAACCCAATCACCATCTATTTTTTTCAGACCTTTATTCCATGCATTGTATATGCCTTTATCTGGCTTACTTTCCCAATATTTTATAGATGAATCATATTTTTTAATTATCTCAACAGATTTATCATGTGATCCACCATCAATTACAACTAATTCGATGTTTTTATAGGACTGTTTCAGGACACTCTCAATAGCTTTTTCAAGGTATTTTTCGCCATTGTAAACAGCAATTATAAATGAAATTATAGGATTTTCATCAATTACCTTATTATATACACTTCCAATTACCGAATCAATCATTTTATTTTTTTTAAATCCATTTTTTCGCTTCTAAATCAAAGGAAATAAAATAAGATGCATTTAGTTTTTTTTTCAAAAAAGAGGGAAATTGCCAACAAACCAGATCGATTAAAGCCATTAAATAACTGGAAACCGTTTTCCTTTCACAAAAGCTACTTTTCTCATTATTATATTCCTGTATCAGTTCCGACTGCTGTCCTTCATGGACTTTAAATCCTCCCAAATAAGAATTAACAATAAATAGTTCTGCCATTTCGGAAAAGGAATACCATAAAAAATAATCACCTGCCAGTTTAAAGCTTCCTAGCTTTTCTAAATTTATACCATTAGTTAAAGAATATTTCCAGAAAACCGATTCCTGTTGAATATAGGGAAGTACTTCTCCATAAATACCACTTTTTATTAAACTCTTCCTATACCTAAACGGAGTCTTTACATCAATAACTTGGGAATTTTCATTATAATAGACAATTAATCCAGAAATCCATTTGATGTCCAGGTTACTTTCAAATACTTCAATAACAGTATCAAAAGCATATTTCTGGTAATAATCCCCTGCATTTAAATAGGCTATTATATCACCTGTAGCCAATTGCAATCCCTTTGCAAGTGCATCATACATCCCGTTATCAGGTTCTGAAATAATCTTTATCTGACTGGAATTGAAAGATTTAATTAGTGCTATAGTTTTATCTGTTGAATTACCATCGCAAATAATATATTCCAGCTCTACCTTACCCTTAATAACAGCATTCTGATTGATCACAGAACCAACAGTCTCCTCTATATATTTTTCACTATTATAGCAAGGGGTGAGTATCGTAATTTTTCCAACTTTATTCATAAGTATTTACCTCAAACTCCTTCCTTGACTCAGGAATAAAAAATAAGTCAAACTGCCACAAAGATTTGTCATATTGCCTGAATAAAGGTTCAGATATATCAATACACCTAAACCCTTTTTCCTTTAAAAAGGCACACATTTCGTGGAACAACATGCTTTCACTGGTAATATTAAAATTGTAGGTTTCTACTACAATTAAATTGGTATGCTTTAATACTTCCGTAGCACCATCAAATATGGGAAGCTCAAACCCGTGAGTATCCAGTTTTAATAAATATGGTCCCTCTAAATCATATTCTCCTGCCAGACTGTCAACACTTCTAACATTTATTTTTTTAAAGTTTTCGTTAAGCGCTTCCTTTGAGGCCTTTCCTCCATATAAGGTAGAATTATCAAAATATATTTCCCCATCTTTCTCCCCTGCTGCTGCAATAATATAATCTACATTTTTATGGCTTTTCTTAAACTTTTTTAAACCTTCAATATGTTCATCGGAGGCATCAATCAAAAAATATTCTGCATCAGAAAAATATTCCATGGCAACTTTCGACCATGAACCATTTGATGCTCCTATATCAATCACAGCGTTAATTTCAATTTTTCTTTTTGATATCCTTTGTAAAGCAGACTCGGTGGAAAGAGCCGTAAAAATAAGTTTGTTGCTTAAGCCAGACTTAATCAGGAATTTCTTTATAAGATTTTTCAATACAAATAAAATTGGTAGCAAAAAAATGATGAAGTCCCAAAATTAACAGAAAATTTATTTTCTTTGATAATAATTGAACTTATTCACCACTTTTTAAACAAAGTGTTGTAAGATAAAACTCTCCCATGAAAGAGCATCAGTATAAAAATTTTTCAATTCATTTATATTGCTATCTTTTTTACAAGGTTTCTAACTAACAATAACTTATGAAAGCCATTTTCAATATTAAAAAATCACTGCTTATTCTCCTTCTTTTTTACTCTCAGATTCTTTTTAGCCAAGATCATATTTATGTCAATCAATCCAACAATATACAAGGAACTGGTACATTGAAAAACCCATTTAACACAATTGATAAAGCAATCGAATGGGTAAAGTTCAACAAAAATAGTATAAAAGGAGACCTAACCATCTATATTAAAGAAGGACATTATTTTATTAATAAACCAATTCATATAAATTCTTCCCACAATTTACCTAATGGAATACTTAGCCTGGAAGCATTCCCTGGAGACAGACCAGTAATCAGTGGTGGCATTCCAGTGAATGGATGGAAAAAACATGAGAAAGGAATTTATAAAGCAACGGTTCCAATTAGCAATTTCAGACAACTTTATTTCAAAGATCAAAAAGCAATAAGGGCCAGAACCCCCAATCCCTGTGCCTTCTTCAGAATTGTTGACTGGGATGAAAATATTAAGAAAATTATTGTTAATGAACCAGATGTGGCCAACGTTAAATTCCTGTCTGATAATAATCCAACAGAAATGTTTGTCCAGAAACACTGGGGTTTACAGATTTACAGGCTTAACGAGATTGAAAATAATTGGGGTACAATTTACGTCACACCTTTTGATAGAGAAAGAGAAGAAACATTTAAATTTGATTTTCCTCAAAGATCTGGAAATGTTTCGTATCATTTTGAGAATAATTATCAATTTATGGATCAGGCAAATGAATGGTATTTTGATAAAACCACACACACCTTATATTTCCTTCCTGAATTTGATCAGACTGATAGTTTGGAAAACAATTTTATCATTCCTGCCACAGACACACTATTGTCTATCATTGGAAGCCTTGAAGAGCCTGTAAACAATTTATCAATTAAAGGATTGACATTTTCTCATTCTAACTGGAATTTACCTACTGAAATTGGTTTTGTAACCAGTCAGGCAAGTAATTATACAAAATATGGAAAAAATCAACCTTCCAATGGGGCTATATTTGTAAAAGATACAAGGAAACTGGTACTGGAAGGAAATACTTTAAAAAACCTCGGAGGATCAGGCATTATCTTTCACAGTGGGGTTAGAGAATCCAAAATTCTGGCTAATCAAATTGAAGAAATTGCAAGTAACGGGATAGTAATAGACTGGGACTTGGAAAAAATGGATATAAATGGCATTTATTCAGGAAATGTTTTAGTTAAAAATAATTTCATTACGAAAGTGGGAAGTGATTATAAATCCGGAGTAGGTGTATTCGTTGGCTACGCTGATTCTGTTACTATTGAAAATAATTATATATTTAATGTGCCTTACTCTGCAATAAGTGTGGGGTGGGGATGGACGAGTGATGACACTAACCTAAAAGATAACATCATTAGAAATAATAGAATTGAAAATGCAGTAACTCTGCTAAGTGATGGAGCAGGCATATATACGCTTTCCAAACAGCCTGGAACAAAAATATATGGTAATCTGATAAAAAATGTAAATAAATCCGAGTGGTCCGTGGGAGGCCTTGAAGGTTGGCCCGTTGCAGGAATTTATCTGGACGAAAGATCTGATCTAATATCCGTTTATGACAACTTAATAATTAATGCTGATCAAGATTACCATTTCAGCCCCTCACTTGGTGAAAATAATATTTTAAGCTTATTTACTACTAATTCTGGAGATATATTAAAATCAAGTGGGCTTGAAAAAGAATATAAATTTTTATCCCAAGGCAAATTAATAATTGATAATTGTCCATTTTCATTTGACGAAGCCCACCAATTTGAAATTTTTCCTTTCCCTAATCCAGTAAAAGAAGACGTTACAATAATTTATAATTTCCCCCACAATAACGAAAAGATAATTTGTGAATTTTTTGATTTAAATGGAGCCAAAGTATTAGAAAATGTTTTTGACTTCAGCTTTTTAGGTTATATTAAATTAAGTAATTTACCTTTAAAAAATGGAATGTACATTGTAAGGTTATCCACTGGGAAAGATTATGGAATTACAAAACTAATTAAGGTTTAACTTTTATCAGAGACTCATAAATATTTTTGTAGGCTAATGCCTGCTTTTTCATTTCATAATTTTGGATTGCCTTTTTCCTTATTACTTCTCTATTGAATACAACTTCACCTGAAATAATCTTTCGTATTGATTTCAATAACCCTTCTGGTGAAGTTTCATCGCATATTAAGCCATTTTCATTTGGAATTACCATATCTGGAATACCTCCAATATTAAACCCCACCACAGGAGTTCCACAAGCTAAGGATTCTAAAACGGTATTTGGTAAATTATCTTCAATAGATGGGATAACAAAAACATCAGCTGCACTGTATACGATTCTTATGAATCGTTCATCTCTCACCAAACCCAATGAAAAAAAGTTTTTCAATTCATTTTTTAAACCATCGTTTTCACCTAAAGCACATAAAATTACATCCTCATTACTTAATTTTTTTATAGCTTTCTTTAAGTAATTAAAGCCCTTCCTCTGATTAGATAAGGATTCACAAACGAATAAAACAATTTTTTTATCCTGTGGAAGGTCTAATATTTTCCTCGCAATTTGACTATCTAAAGGTTTAAAAACCTCTGTATCAAGGCCATATGGTATAACTTTATGATCAAACCCTGAAAATAACTCACTAGAGTTAGATTCATTTCCAAGCCATTGGGAGGGGGTAACAATAATGGGAGGATATTTAGTTTGCTTTAATGCTTTCTTTTTCAAAATTTCGTTTTTGGCAATCTGCCTGATATAACTTGACTTTGGAAATCCCTTTTTATATGGATATCCTCCTGAAAAAGGATACATATCATGAAGGGTCCAAACTATTGGCTTCGTATTATTAACAAAAAATGAATTAAAATCTAAGAAATGCTCCACCCAATGTAAATTAATAATATCAGCATCCTGATAAGCCTTATTTTTAGTTATATCAAAAGGTGTATTTGGGAAAATAAAATCTTCATTACCTCTTGGCTTATCCTTCAGTTTCCTCTTAAGCTTTGCCCTGTAAAATATTTGTTTTTGCTTAAATAAAAACTTATCAAAAGCACCACCTAGCTGTCCCTGAAAGCTTTCTATACGAGGAATTTCCTTATAAATCGGGTTTTCTAAAACCAAAAGTTTAGAATCTAATCCTAAACTCAATAAACCCTTATGCAACCTGATACACGCAATCCCTGCTCCTCCTCTATCATAGGTATTAATATGTAAAATTTTCATCAGATTTTTCTATTAAGTATTTTATTCATTGAATGAAACAGGAGGGTTTTATAAATAAGAAAAATAAAAGACAAACGACCTATACTGTTTTTTAAACCCAACTCGCTATTTACAAGCTCCTTTTGTTCTGGTGAAATTTTATCAAATAATCCAGTAAACAGCTTTATTACATATGATTTATGGTCTGAATTATTTATTAAAACTCCTTTATTAAAATTTGGATCTGAAATATTTTTATATATTGGCGGATTACCTATAAGAGAAAATGGTAATCCTAAATCGACAAGGTAAAATAAATGAGATCCAATTGAATTTGACAAACCGTATTTCCTGGATTTTATAATGTTGTAAAACCTTTTAATAAAATCTGGATGTAAGGGATTCCCTGCTGTCACGCATTCAAATCCCCGATCCATGAAATATTTGTGAGCTCCTTTAAGAATATCAAGGTAATAAAAACAAATAGTAATTGGTTTGAATTTTTCAGGAAGTTTTTCTAGTTCATATATTATATTTTCTAATCCTATTTCTACATTAGTATGGGCAGTCGAATGAGAAAAAAAGAAAACTGATCCTTTAGCATTCACATCTTTTTTAATATTATTCCTATCCTTATAAATAGCAAAAGGATTCTTAACAACATAACAGGGCTTTTTAGAATACCTAAGCCAGATTTTTTGCATTCTTTCTGAGAAAACCAACATTACGGGTAAACCATTCTCCAAATCAGTTTTCACGGGGTAGTCAAGAAAAGTTATCCCATGATTACAATGCACAGGCAAGGGTAATAAATTGGGATATAACCCATACTTTTTTAGCTCAATTCCGTAACCATATAATTGACTAAATTGCTTTAATTCAGTCTTGCTTCCATTCGATAAGTCAATTAATTCCTGCTCACTCATACTTTTTTTATTTGAATGATTTTCTTATAGTTTTTTATCAGAAAAAATCCCAGGCAAAGGGATATAATGGCTGTAACTAATAATTTCACATGTATATCCATACTACCCAAAAAATACGCAGCTATGGTAATAATTAAAGTTAAAACAATTAAAAATTCAGGATAAACCTTTAATTGTTTTTGCTGCTTGTATTCTTTCAAAAAATACCCGGAATAACCAACATAAAGAAGAGATAGATAAGTTGTTAAAGCTGCCGCCAAAATTCCAAAATATGGAATAAAAATTAGGTTAAGAATTATATTGATCAATGCCCCAACTAATGAAATTTTAAGGAATGACTTTGTTTTCTCTGCAAAAAAAAGAAGGGAATTAATAGCAATATACATAGGTCTATAGCTAAAGCTCATAATTAAAATAATTCCAATTTGGTAAGCCTGCTGTAATTCCTCATTTTTAATAAGGATAATAAAAATTTCTTTTAGCCAAATACTGGTAAGGAAAGTTATTAGTATCATTCCAAATTGAAGTATAAATAATAATTTCCTATAATTAATTTTAGAAATATCGTCACCTTTAGCGTAAAACTTCATAAAAGTTGGAGAAATGGCAAAACTTAAGGCATCACTAAACTGGGAAAAATAATTTGATAGTGTACCTGCCGCATTGTATTTACCAATTTGATTAATTCCCACATTTAGGCCTTGCATTACCAACCTGTCACTTGAATTCAAAATATAAAAGGAATAGTTATGGGGAATTAGTGGTAATGAAAGCTTTAAAGATTTTTTTATTCTATACCATTTAAAATTTAGGATAGGTAATAACTTTCCTTTTATAATCACAGGATAGCAATAAGAGATATAGTTCAGTATGGTAACAAAAAACTGGCTCCAAAACCATCCAAGATACCCTAACTTTAAAAATACAATGGTATATAACTGAATAGAAATACCAATAAACCCTAAAATACTTGACCTTAAGGTAATCTGTAATGGTTTTTCCTTATAGTGAAAATACCTGATACTAACAATATCCAGACTAGGAGTAAAAAGATAAGGGGAACAAGTCAAAAAAATAATTAATTTAGTGTTTGATTCCGCCTCTTTGGGAATTATTATAAAGACGATAAGAGAAGCTAAGAAAAAAAACACAAATCCCCAGTAAACCATAAAGCCTTGTATCTGCCGCCAAATCCATTTGTACCTATTTTTAAACTTAAAATAAGAGTTGGCTATAACTACCTGAAACCCCAACTCTTTCAATCCTTCTAATGCTCCCGTTGCAGCAATAATTACCCCATAGATTCCAAAATCAGAAGGAGTTAAATGTTTAGTTATGATGGGAAGAATAAAAATCCCTGCAATTGAATGAAGTTTTGGAAAAACAGTATAAATAAATATATTGGAAAATACCTTTCGAAACATCCTCTTATAACCCTAAAATCTCTTAGTTTAAAATTTCCCAACTTACAGGAGTACCTTCATTTATATCTATATTTGCCTTTTTCCCAATAATCTCATCAAAAAACTGTGGATGAATTCCAAGATTTGGCCTCAAACTTTTAATATGATTTGATTCAATTTTTTCCCCTTTTTTGATATTCTTCACAAAGAATAATGACCTTGCCGACCCTCGGGCACCTTTCATTTTTTCAGTAAGATTATAATTAATTTCTCCAAGAGCTTTTTCTGTTTCTCTTACAGAATTAACCATCATTTTAAACTCTTGAGGATCTAATGAAAAATTTGAATCAATTCCCCCCAAATTCTTATCCAGAATAAAATGTTTTTCTATTATTTTTGCCCCTAAGGCCACTGCACCAACAGGTACACTTATACCTAAAGTATGATCTGATAAACCAGGAATTACATTAAACGTATCTTTTATATTTGGAATAGTGTTAAGATTTACCTCTTCCAATGGTGTTGGATAGGCAGATGTGCATTTAAGAACAGCAATATCCTCATTCCCTTCTTTTCTAATTGTATCTAAAGCTAAATGAATATCCGAAATTGTAGAAATACCACTTGATAGAATAATTGGTTTACCTTTACTTGCAGCATATTTTATTAAAGGAATATCAGTAATCTCCAAGGAGGCTATTTTATAAGCAGGTACATTGATACTTTCTAAAAAATCTACTCCTTCCTGGTCAAAAGGGCTTGAAAAACAATCCATTCCTAGGTTTTCAGCAACTTTTTTCAGTTTTTTCTGCCATTCGTAAGGCATTGCCCCTTCTTTGTATAAATCAAATAGTTTTGTCCCTTCCCAAATAGTGCCCTTCCTTGCTTTAAATTTGGGATCATCCAAATCTAAAACCATACTTTCTGGTTTATAAGTCTGAAATTTCACTGCATTGGCTCCTGAATTTTTCATAGCCTCAATAGTCCTTGCAGCAATTTCATATTGGCCATTATGGTTTGCTGATAACTCTGCAATAATATAAACCTCGGGAAGGCTATTATCGATTTTATTTTTCCCTATAAAAAATCCCATTTATATGTTTTGTTATTTAGTTGATCCAATTACCCGACCTGGATTCCCAACCACTTTAGCATAATCTTCAACACTCTTAATTATAACACTTCCCATACCCACAACAGCCCATTTCCCTATTCTAATATTTTCAATTGTTGTACAATTCGTTCCTAAGTAGGCTCCCTCATCCAATACTAAAGAAGCTCCAATACAAGCATTATTCGCTACATAACTATAATTTTTGAGAATTGCATTATGACCAATTAGAGATTGTCCAAAAATTTGTATGTGATTATTTATAACCACATTTGGTCCAACGCTAACAAATGGCTGAATACAAACCCCATGACCAATTCTCGCAGACTTTGAAACAACTGCGGTTGGATGAATTACTGTGGCAAATTTCTCATCAGGAATCTCAAGATCTAGTAATTTGGATAAAAACTTATGATTTAACTTCACTGAAATTAAAGCATAAAAAAAGTATACATCAGGATCAGAAATAAATTTTTCAACTTCCTCTTTTGTGATTTTCCCAAGAATGGGATAGCTATTTATTGGTTCAGTCTCAAAATCATTTAAAAATCCTAATATTTCCCATTCCTTATTAACCATATTAATATCCTCCACCGTTGACGCTACTACACTTCCATTACCCATCCCCCCCATTATGATTAATTTTTTCATTTAATTTTAATTTTTGATTATAATTAACTAATTCATCTGCTAACTTTTCGTCCAATTACTAACTTACCATTTAGTCAACTCCATTCCTTTTTATTTTTTCAACTTTTTTCAACACACTTTCCGCTCTTTTCTGCATTGGTGGCCCTATAAGTTTTCCATCTAACAGAGTAACTCCCATCCCCTTTTTTTCACTTTCTTTTATAGCTGCAATAATTCTTTCGGCTTCCTCAATTTCAAGGTCTGAAGGAGAAAATGCTTTATTAGCAATTTTCAATTGACTAGGATGAATCGTGAGTGATCCAGAAAAGCCTAACTCTCTGGCTAATTCCACTTCATTTTTAAATCCTTTTAAATCATGAATATCCAGATAAGGAGTATCAATAGGTTCTATTTTTGCAGCCCTGGCAGCTATTACAATATTTGATCGGGGAACTAATAAACTTGTGCCATGCTCTTTGTGGAGTCCATCTAAATCTCTTAAATAGTCTTCTCCTCCAAATGCCAACCCAATCATTCTTTTTGATGAAATTCCAATTTCGTATGCTCTTAAAACAGCTTCAGCAGTTTCAATAAGTGGACACATTTTAAATTTCCCTTCAGGAAAACCATTATCAGCCTCCAATTGTAATAACAGTTTATCAAAATAAAAAATATCCTGCTCATTTTGAATCTTGGTAAACATAAACCCATCAGTATTTTCATGGATAGTCCACTTTAAATCCTCCGATAATAAATTGGAATCTATAGAATTTACCCGGATAAACACTTTTTGCTTAAAGGCATCACGATCTAAAAAATTTTTAATATTTTCTCTAGCTTCAGGTTTATTCTCATTAGGAACAGAGTCTTCTAAGTCCAGAATCAATGCATCAGCCTCCAAGGTTGTAGCTTTTTCCAGGAATTTTGTCATATAACTGGGGACAAAAAACATAGTTCTTAAACTATAATTCATTAATTAATTGGTTTATTTTCAATAGTATATATCTAAATTCACTCAAATCCCTAATATTAATTTAGCTTTTTTATACTTTGGAGGGGAAACAATTAGTTTTCCAACTTTTTGGTAACCTCCATTATAATTTTCACCTACGGCTTCTATGATATTTTTAGCCCAATTAATTTCTTCTTCACTTATACTATATACTGAGTTGATAATATCTATCTGCTTAGGATGAATTGAAAATCTACCATCAAAGCCTAACCTTCTTGAAAAATTACACTCATTTGAAAGTTCAGTTTCATCTGCAAATTTCATTGACACTGTATCGAAGCATTCCCAACCGTTAGCTTTACATTTTAGAACAAAATTCGTTTTCAATTGAATTAAAAAATCTGAATCGAAAGTAGGAAAAAAAGTTAAACTCGACAACATATCTTCTAAGCCAAGTCCTGCCCCAAGAATATTTTTGTTTTCAAAAAATGACAAAATCATTAAATCCTTAATGGACTCAAAAATTAAAATAATTTTTAATTTTGAATCTAGTTTATCCAAAAAGGCGAGCATTTGACTTCCAAAATTAAATTTTGGAATCACTATTCCTTCTAAAGGGACATTATTTACTAACTCAATATCTCTTTCAAAGAATTCACTATTAATCTCATTTATTCGAAGAAAATATTTTTTTCCATTTTTGTTTTGGCCTTCTAAATAAAAATTTAAAATATTTTGTCTTGCTAGTTCTTTTTTCCTTATTGGCACAGCATCCTCTAAATCGAAGATAAAAATATTTGCAGGTAACATTGAAGTTTTCGCAAAAAATTCTGGCTTATCTGCAGGAATAAAATGAAGGCTATTTGTTTTCATTATTGCTAACCGGGACTAATACTTTTCTTCTTAAAGTTAAAATTTTTTCGTTCCTCTGATTTCTTGCCATAGTTTCGACATAAATTATTCCTCGGGTTGGATTTTTTTTTGAAAGTCTTTTATCCAGGATACATGTTTCAGCATATAAAGTATCTCCTATAAAGACAGGACCATCATGGTTTATTTTTTCATATTCCAAATTGGCAATAGCTTTTCCGCTTATATCAGAAACTGTAAGACCAACTACAACACTTAACACAAGCGTACCTACAACCAGTACTTGTTTATGTTGATGTGTTTGGCAAAAATTTGCGTCCAAGTGAACCGGATGATGATTCATTGTAAGCAAAGAGAAAATGTTATTATCACTTTCAGTTATGGTTTTTCCTGGCCAATGTTTATAAATACTACCTACTTCAAAATCATCATAATAATTTCCAAACTTCTCTTTTCCAATAATAATTTTATTCATAGTTTTTGAAGATTAAATCGACCTCTTTCCCTATCCTGTGAATCCCTAGATGATCTAGTCCAAAATTTGTCTGATTTTCTTTTATTGATTCAAACAGGTTAGAATTTATTATTAAATTCTCAAATTTTGATATAAAATCTTTTTGAGATAATTCTCTAAAAAAACCAAAATCAATATTTACGCTGTAGTTTTTTTCTAAATTTTTACTGGCTATTGCATTATTAAGAGCATGTCCAATAGTAAATATGGGAATTTTGTGATAAATAACTTCATAAGTAGTAACTCCAAAAGCGGAAATTACCAATGAACTATTAAATAGCAAAGAATATGAAAAAGGTTTTACAGTAATATTTTCTCGTAGTTTTTTCTGATATTCTCTAAGCTCAACCTTATGAACAAGATCAAAACCTTCAAGAAAAACAAATGATTGTTGCAGGTTAGATTCATTAATCCATCTTAATAAAGATAGCATAACCCCTTCAGGATCGCTAGCTCCTGTAGTAATAGCAATATAATTTTTTTCAGAATTTGTATTTCTAAAATTAGTAACTTCTTCATTGAGAAGGATGTACTTTGGACCATGTAAAACCTGTCCAGGTCTTAAACTATTAATTAATTCTAAAACTTCACTTGACAAATGTGCAATTGGAAAAATAACCTTTGTAGCTTTAGTTAAACCTTTACAATCATTATGAAAAAGTACTAATTTGCATCTTTTTTGAATTGCTTCAACTAAATCTTCTGAATATGGAAATAATTTATCTAAAAATAAGACCTTATAGCCTTTCTCCAAAATATCATAAATAAAACCCTCCTCCTCAAAATCATCATTTTTGAAAGAAAATTGATATTCAACTTTATTTTCTAGATAGAACTCCTCCAGATTTTTATTAAATCGAGAAAAAAAATAGGATTTAATATTGTATTCTTTTTCAAGAAATTTACTTAACGCAACACATCTTTTAGCATGACCAAAACCAAAAATGCCACCACCGTCCAATCTAATTGCTAACTGTTTTGTCATTCTCAATACTTTTTTTCAGTCCTTCTCCGATTTTAAATTTTGCATTTATCTTGGCTATTTCCGGAAATTCTTCAAGGATTTTCACAACTTCCATATAATGCCCAAACAAACCTCTTTCTTCCAAAATCTTGTATAGTTGGTTAATAGCATCATAGTCTTCCTGATAATCTACAGTAAGTCGTAAATGAGAATAATTAGATTGATACTCAACACCTCCAATTGTAAATAATTTCGGATGAGTCCGGATATAGTGAGTTACATGTTCTCTTTCAGAAGAAAGATTTGCCTTTTCCCATGATTTTTTAAATGCCTCGAAGCTTCCAATGCTAGCTTCTAATCCATGCGGTAATTTTAATGGCATGCTATTGCTTATATAATCCCATTTCCCTTCATTAAATTTTTCAATTAATTTATCTATTTCAACAGGATCAATTAGTGGACAATCTCCTGTTACTCTTACAATAGCGGTTGCTTTTAATTTTGTTCCAACCTGAAAATATCTATCCAAAACATCCTCTTCACTACCTCTAAAAACTAAAATATCATTTTCATTACAAAACTCTTCAAGTGGATCGTCTAAAGTATTTTCTGTTGTAGCAATCACTACTTTGGAAGCTTTCTTAACTTGTAAACATCTATCAAATACCCTTTTAATCAATGGAATTCCATTTACATGTTTCAAAACTTTTCCTGGGAGCCTGGTTGAACCCAAACGTGCCTGAATAATTATAACCGTATTTTGCATTTTTCACAAACTATAAAATCCTTTTACTTTTTCAATCACAAAATCTTGCTCCTCTTCAGTTAATGTTGGATACATGGGTAAGCTTAGGCATTTCTTATAATATGCTTCAGCAATAGGAAAGTCCCCAATTTTATAGCCCTGATCCTGGTAAAAAGGCATTAAATGTAGTGGAATATAATGTACCTGAGCAAAGATTTTATTATCTCTTAAATACTCGTACAATCCCTTTCTATCTGCCCCCTGAATAACATACAAGTGATAAGCGTGACCAGCATCTCCCTTTAATGGTAAAATATTAGTTCCATCAAAAGCTTTATCATATCTTAGCGCTATTGCACGCCTCTTTTCCAGAGAGCTTTTTGCTCTTTTCAATTGGGTAATACCCAATGCAGCCTGCATATCTGAAAGCCTGTAATTATATCCTAACTCCTGCATTTCATAATACCAACCGCCATGATTTTCTTTTAGCAGATCAGCATCTTTAGTAATACCATGCGTCCGAAGCAATAATAGTTTTTCATACAATTCTGGATCGTTTGTGGTAATCATTCCACCCTCTCCTGTTGCAATATGCTTCACAGGATGAAAAGAAAATATTGCCAAATCTGCATAATTACCATTTCCACAGAATTGCTTTTCACCACTCCCATCCACAAAATAACCTCCCGGGGCATGGCAGGCATCCTCAATAATCCACAGTTTATATTCATCAGCAAGTTTTCTGACTTCTTCCAGGTTTACAGCCAACCCGGCAAAATCTACCGGAATAATTCCTTTATACTCTCCTTCATCAGCTTGTTCTAAAACCTTTCTGGCTTTATCAACATCAATCAATCCCGTTTCAGGATCAATATCTACTAAAGTTACTTCTCCCCCACAATATTTAATACAGTTAGCAGAAGCTGCAAAAGTGATTGGAGTTGTAATCACTTTTGATTGATTATTAACTCCAAGCGCTAAAGCACATAAATGTAAAGCAGCCGTTCCATTAGAAACAGCAACGGCATATTCTACACCAATATAACGAGCAAAAGCTTCCTCAAATTCCTGTATTTTAGGACCCTGAGTAAGAAAGTCAGACTTTAAAGTTTCAATTACGGCAGCTATATCAGTATCTGAAATATCCTGCCTTCCATAAGGAATGGAATTCATAAATTCTTATTCAGCTTTAAAATTAGGGTCCACAAATTCTGTAATTAAACTTCTCATGTCTTCTACACTCAACCACTCATCATTAGTTCCAGAATTATATTTAAACCCTTTAGGAACTTCTTTGGCTCCAGTTTCCATTAAATACTTTTGCTTTTTTTCGTCAGACTGTTGAGGTAGAATTACATAATATTTTCCAATATCTACAGTAAGAAATGAATCAGATTCCGTTATCATTTCCTCGTGCACTTTTTCTCCAGGTCTTATTCCTACAATTTTTTGTTCACAATTTGGCCCAATTGCCGTAGCTACATCTGTAATTTTATACGATGGTATTTTAGGTACAAAAATTTCACCTCCCCTAGCATTTTCTAAGGCAAATAATACTAAATCAACACCACCCTCAAGTGATATATTAAACCTCGTCATTGCCGCATCAGTAATAGGCAAAACCCCTTCTTTTCGCTTATTAAGAAAAAATGGAATTACAGAACCTCTGGATCCCATTACATTTCCATACCTCACTACAGAAAATTTTAAATCACGCTTGCCTTTCATATTATTGGCAGCTACAAAGAGTTTATCAGAGCACAGCTTGGTAGCACCATACAAATTGATAGGAGCAGCAGCTTTGTCAGTTGATAAAGCGACTACATCTTTTACACCAGAATCTAAAGCTGCATTAATAATATTTTCGGCTCCAAAAATATTAGTTTTAATACATTCCATTGGGTTATACTCAGCTGCAGGAACCTGCTTTAAGGCAGCAGCATGAATGATAATATCTATTCCTTCGCATGCCCTTTTTAAACGTTCCCCATCTCTAACATCTCCAATAAAATATCTTATTGCAGGATATTTCTCATGAGAAAATACTTGGGACATTTCGAATTGTTTTAACTCATCTCTTGAATAAACTACAAGTTTTTTTATTCCAGGATATTTTTTTAAAACGGTTTCTACAAACTTTTTCCCAAAGGAACCAGTACCGCCAGTAACAAGAATAGATTTATTATTTAGATCCAACTTAAAAAAATTTGGTTAAAAAAATAGTTAATTGTGATAACTAACAATTATAAAAAAATTAATCAATATAATCACCCAATTAAATTCATCAAATACTCACCATATCCACTTTTTAACAATGGCCGGGCAAGTGCTTCCAATTGATTTGAATTGATGTATCTCATTTCGTAAGCTACTTCTTCCGGACTTCCTATTTTTAATCCCTGTCTTTCCTCAATCACCTGAACGAATTGGGAAGCAGCCATCAGAGAATCAAATGTGCCTGTATCTAACCAGGCTGTTCCTTTATCCAATATCCCAACTTGTAACTTTTTTCTTTCCAGATATTCTCTGTTTACATCGGTGATTTCATACTCTCCTCTTGCCGAGGGTTGGATAGATTTTGCAATCGCAACTACTTCATTATCATAAAAGTATAATCCCGGAACTGCGTAATTGGATTTTGGTTTGGTTGGTTTTTCTTCAATACTTACTGCCACTTCATTTTCGTCAAACTCTACCACACCATATCTTTCAGGATCGGAAACATGGTAGGCAAAAACTACTCCGCCATCCGGATCTGATTTGGAAAGTAACAAATCCTTTAACCCCGCACCATAAAAGATATTATCACCCAAAATCAAGGCCACTTTATCATTTCCCACAAACTCCTCTCCTATTACAAAAGCCTGTGCCAAACCATTGGGTTCAGCCTGTACTGCATATTGGAAAGAACATCCCAAGGATTTCCCATCTCCTAATAAATTTTGAAAAAGAGGCATATCTCTGGGAGTGGAAATGATTAAGATTTCCCTGATCCCAGCCATCATTAAAGTAGATAATGGATAGTAAATCATTGGTTTGTCATAAACAGGAACCAATTGTTTGCTAACGGAAAGTGTAAGTGGATGCAACCTAGTCCCAGACCCCCCTGCCAAGATGATACCTTTCATTAAAAAATTTGTACAAGTTTAAAAAATCAACCCAAGAACGAGTGCAAAAATAAACTATTGTAGGTAGGAATCAATTAATTTGAGGTAAAAGAAAATTTTTGACTGAATTCCTTCAACTCCTTACTGAGTGCTGTTTCAGAATAAAGCTGAAGTTCTTCAAGTCTTTTATCTTTTAAAACACTGATTGTCCGCAACTTAAAATCGCTCAACAGGCCTAGTGTTTCCAGGTTTGGATAAATTTCTTTTATAGATTCCACAATATCATTAACAGAATAATTTTTATCTACAAGATTATAAACCCCCGAAGATAATGGCTTCTTTATCAATCCTGCCAGTGTAGCACAAATTTTACTAATGTGAATAAAAGCCCGTTTCTGCCTGCCAGACCCCTGAACCTGAATTCTATTGTGAAAATGAGCGTCAAACATAAAACGGTTGATTACGGCATCAAATCTTAAACTTTTTCCATATCCGTAGACATTTCCACATCTTAAAACATAGGTCTCCATTTTGTCGGAAAGCCGCTCAATCATTTTCTCTCCATGCATCTTGGAGATCCCGTAATGCGTTCTTGGATTTGGTTGAGTATCAATATCAACTACTTTAGGCGATGTTCCATAAACCGAAGTAGAACTCAAATAATAAACTTGTTTTACATCACTCTCCTCTAATACATAGCTCAACTCGGCTGTTCCCCAATGATTTACCTGTTCAAAAATATGAGGGTCTTCATTAGCAAATGGAGTAGTGACCTTAGCTGCCAAATGAAAAACTACATCTACACCTGCGATTACCTGTTTGAGTTTATAAGTATCCAGAATATCTCCATATTCAAACCTAACCTTGCCTTTAGGCAAATTACCAGCAATAAAAATATTGTAATTATTCCTCGAAAGGTTATCATAGATGATGATTTCATCCACTTCTGAATTGGCGGCAAGTACTTCGGTCAACTCAGAACCAATATATCCGGCACCACCTGTTATTAAAATCTTCATGTTATAGCTTTTATCGGGTCTGACTTTTGGTCAAAAGTACAATCAAGAATTAGAATTATTCACTAATTTGAAAAGGATAATTTATTTTATTCCAAAAGAAAATTAGAAATGCTTCTCTTGTAATTTGAGGGAAAGGTTATTTACTCACAAGTTTAGTATGAAGCCCACATTCGGTCTTATTCATACCTTTCCATCTTCCTGTTCTGTTATCCAACATATCATTGGCACTTATTTTATGCGTACATGGTTGGCATCCAATACTCATATATCCCTTTCCTTCCAAAGGATGACGGGGAAGCTTAAATACCCGAATGTAATCATGAACCATTTTAGTGGTCCAATCCAGCATTGGATGATATCGTAAAACATTTTGGGGGGCTGGCTCAATTTTTTTCATTTGAGCCCTTACGGCACTTTGACCTTTCCTAATTCCATTTATCCAAATATCATGGCTGGCCATAATAGGATCAAGCGGGGCTATTTTATTAATGTGACAACAATAATCTGGCTCTGAAGTATAAAAGAACCGTCCTAAGTTATCCTTCTGCTGGCTCCTTGGTGCAGCGGAGCTCAGGTTTAATATTTTCAGGTTAAATTCCTTTTCCAGTTTATCTCTGAATGCAAGAGTTTCAGGAAAATGAAATCCAGTATTTAGAAAACATACTGGGATTTTCCTTTCCATCTGACCAATAATATGCAATAGCGGTATACTATTCGTCTGAAATGAAGAAGTAGCAAATATTTGCTTCCCTTCATTTTGAAATTCAGTAAGTTCCTGTTTGATTTCTTCAACAATCTTGTTGAAGTTCTCGATTAGTTCAGATGTGGGTACAAATAGCATATTTCCAGATTACAGCCCTTTGAAAGACTAACAATTAAACAATCAATTTAAAAATAGAAGCTAAAAGCTTATTTTGATTAGAATCCCTCTAACAAAAACAAGTTTAATTTAATTCAAATTAAAAATTTGAAGGTATTCTTTTGATGTATGTTAATTGTTGTTGTATGACTGCAAACTTAAAGGCTGTCACTTTCCTTTCCAAATCCAGTTAGTTTCTACTAACTTAATAATATGCCCTATTTTTTAATCAGAGACTATTTTTAAGCGAGACTTCTATGTTTAGCTATTTGGAAATTGAAATTTTTTCAACTTGATCAAGTTTAAGTGTAATATTTTCAAGGTCAAGGTACCATTCGGGATGAGGAGACCATTCAATACATTTAGGGCATTGGGTATCCTTGTGCACTTTTCCACAGGCTGGGCATTTTCCATAGGTATCAAATGTATTCCAGTGATGCCCACAATTACAACTCCAATATTTTCCACCATCAGGCTCCCACTTGCATTTTGGGCAGGCTATTTTTTCTTCACTATTTGCCATATAATCATTTTCAATTTTTTAATATTCTTTCAAACCTAAGCACTGATCACTTTGGAAAATTCTTTCTTATACCCTAAAGGGCTATTATTATTGATTTCCTTAAATTTTCTATTAAAATTAGAAAGAGTTCTGAAGCCGCATTCGTATGCAATTTGAGTTACACTAAGATTCCCTTCTAAAAGTAATTTACAGGCATATCCAATTCTGATTTCTATTACAAAATCAGAGAATGTTTTATTCGCCCTGCTTTTAAAATATCTGCTAAAAGAAGAAGGACTCATATTAATTAAAGAAGATACATCATCCAAAGAAATTTTTTCTTTAAATTTTTTCATCACATAATCATAAACTTTCTGCATTCTTCCAGAGTCCGATTCTGAATGCGTATTAAGATACCCCAAGGAGGAAATATAATTAAACTCCTTAGATAAAGATAATGCATTTAAAATTTGCATTAAGGCAATTACCCGATCAAATCCTTTCAACCTTATGCATTCCCTCATCAACTGTGTCACTTCACGATTAGTCCCTCCCAAAAATTCCAAACCTCTTTCAGCTCCCTCAAACAATTGTTTAATCTTCTCCATTTCCTTTTTTTTCAGGAATTCCTTACCCATAAATTGTTCTGAGAAATAAATCACTATACCATGTGTTTCCAGCCCTTCATGGTGAAAATAAATATCATCGCTTCTCCAAAGATGAGGCAAATTAGGGCCCGTAAACACCATATCTCCTTCCTGAAAATGTTTGATATTATCCCCAATAAACCGGGTTCCAGATCCTTTCATGACCACAAATAATTGGTATTCCGGATGAAAGTGCCAGTTCGGATCGAAAAATGGAGCTTTTAGATCATGTATTTCAAAAGTATAGGCCTCAGGAATGGCTGATTTTTGGATGGGGAACTTCATTTATAGCTTAATTTATCCATATATTAAGAACTCAAATACAAATAAAGTCAAAATACAGTCATTATTAGCAAAAATAAAGAAAGTATCTTGATTATTTTTTTTGGATAATTGTATATCGAAAAGACAACTAATTAATATGAAAATGAATCAAGCTATCTGCAAATTGAATCTAAAGCAACAACCATTTAATAATTAGAATTTCAAGGCAGTAGTTTAATAAACATTATTCAAATGGATACACAAGCCAAATCATTTTTCAAAGCTTTCATTTTTCTAATATTCGGATTTTTATGTTTAAGCTGTTCAAATCAACAGCAGGAAAAAACCAGTACCAATCCAAATATTCAAATTCTCTTTTTAGGGCATGATAGTGAACATCATCATTCTGAAAAGTATTTACCTATTTTGGCCTCTGCCCTGGTAAAAAAAGGGATTCAGTTCACTTATACTTCCGATCCGAAAGACTTAAATACAGCAAACCTTAGCAAATACGATGGCCTTGCAATTTATGCCAATCATGATGTAATTACAGAATCCCAAGAAGCTGCATTACTTCAATTTGTGGAAAGCGGTAAAGGATTTATTCCCATTCATTGTGCATCCTATTGCTTTAGGAATTCTCAGAGCTACGTAGATTTGGTAGGCGCACAATTCCAAAAACATGGTACGGGAACTTTCACGGCCAAAATTATTGATAATCAGCACCAGGCACTAAAAAACGTAAAAGAATTTGAAACCTGGGATGAAACCTATGTCCACCATTTGCATAATGAGGATAAAGTGGTTTTGATGGAAAGATTGGAAAATGGGGAAAAAGAGCCATGGACATGGGTCAGACAACAGGGAAAAGGCAGGATTTTTTATACTGCCTATGGGCATGATGAAAGAACATGGGAAAACCCTGGCTTCCACCAACTGATGGAAAGTGGTATAAAATGGGCAGTGGGTGAAGAAGTTCTTTCTGAGAAAAGCACTATAGAATTCCCCAATCTGGAATATAAATTAGCCAAAATACCTAACTATGAAAAAAGAGATCCAGCGCCTAAATTGCAAAACCCTTTATCCCCGGAAGCCTCGCAAAGTTTAACTCAATATCCTCAGGAATTCACCTTGGAATTATTTGCTTCTGAGCCTGATATTATTAATCCTATCAGCATGGCCTGGGATGAAAAAGGAAGACTTTGGGTAATCGAAACAGTTGATTACCCGAACACGGTTAGGGATACTGAAGGCGAAGGTGATGACCGGATAAAAATTTGTGAAGATACTGATGGAGACGGGAAAGCGGATAAATTTACCATTTTTGCAGAAAACCTGAATATCCCCACCAGTATAGTTTTTGCCAATGACGGGGTAATTATTTCCCAGGCACCCCACTTCCTTTTTCTTCAAGATACGGATGGAGATGACAAAGCCGATGTTAAAAAGAAAATCATTTCAGGCTGGGGAACTTTTGATACCCATGCTGGTCCATCAAATTTAAAATATGGTTTTGATAACAGAATTTGGGGAACCGTTGGTTACTCCGGATATTATGGCCCTGTAAATGGAGATTCGGTAAAATTCGGTCAGGGAATTTACAGTTTTAACCCGGATGGCAGTGATTTAACTTATCTCACCAGAACAAGTAACAATACCTGGGGATTAGGTTTTTCAGAAGACTTTAATGTTTTTGGATCAACCGCTAATAATACCCATAGTTTGTTCATGGGAATTCCCAATACCTATTTTGATGTGTTTGAGGAACCTCCTTTCAATGGTAGTAAAAAAATAGACGGTCATTATGCTTTTCATCCTATTACTGCAAATTACAGACAAGTAGATGTTTTTGGAGGTTTTACTGCTGCAGCAGGACATAGTTTATACACGGCCAGGAATTTCCCAAAAGCTTACTGGAATAGAATAGCTATGGTCTGTGAACCTACAGGAAGACTAATCCATAATGCCATTTTGGAAAAGGATGGTGCCGGATTTAAAGAGAAGGATGGATGGAATCTGGTTGCCTCAAATGATGAATGGTTTGGGCCGGTACATGCGGAAGTTGGGCCTGATGGAGCAGTTTGGATTTTGGATTGGTACAACTTTATTATTCAGCATAACCCTACACCTGAAGGTTTTGAAAATGGGAAAGGAAATGCCCACATCAACCCTTTAAGAGATAAAAAGCATGGAAGAATTTATCGCCTGAGTTATAATTATGGAAAAGCTTATGAACCCATCACCCTTTCTAAAGACAGACCTCAGGAATTGGTAAAAACGCTACAAAATGATAATCTTTTTTGGAGAATGACAGCTCAGCGTCTTTTGGTGGAAAGAGGACAAATGGATGTAGCGGAACAATTAATTGAATTGGTAAAAAACAATACAGTTGATGAAATTGGTATTAACCCGGGAGCAATCCATGCCCTATGGACTTTACATGGACTCGGTGCATTTCAAGAGGAAGCTAATAAGGCTTACTGGACAGCAGTGAATGCCCTAAACCATCCATCCTCTGGTGTGAGAAAGGCTGCGATTCAGGTTTTGCCAAGAACACTTTGGGCAAATCAGGCGATTACTTCATCAGGTGTTTTAGCGGACAATGATCCAAATGTTCAATTGACTGCCATCCTGGCTTTAGCCGAAATGGCTCCTTCTGAAAAAACTGGAAAATGGCTTTATGATATGGCTGATAACCAGGAAATTGTTCAGGATGAATGGCTATCCAAAGCTGTTTATTGTGCTGCTGCAAAACATAGTAAGGGATTTATAGAGGCTATGAAAATGGATAAAGGAGAAATTCCGGTTATGGCTTCAAATGAACAGTCCACTACCAGCGATTGGGTAAAAACCAATTTTTCAGATGAAGCCTGGAAAACCATGAATTTACCTACTTTGTGGGAAAATACAGATTTGGGCGAACTGGATGGAATTGTATGGTTCAGGAAGGAAATTAATTTATCAAATGCTCAGGCTTCGGGTATTGCCAGGCTTTATTTAGGACCAATTGATGATGAAGATGAAACCTGGGTAAATGGGATAAAAGTTGGTTACACAAAAAATGATTACAAAGCCAACCGACTTTACAATGTAAATAATGGCGTATTAAAACCAGGGAAAAATGTAATCGCCATCAAAGTGACTGACACTGGTGGCGGAGGAGGAATCTGGGGTAAACCAGACAGCCTTTTTGTCCAGACAAGAAATGGCAAAATCAACCTTCAGGGAAATTGGAAATATAAAATTGAAAAGGAATTCAGCAAAGGGTCACAACCATTTTTTACTGCAGAAAAAGGTATCAGGGAAGTATTTGTGGAAAAAGTCTATGCACAGAATCTTCAAAATAAGACTGAGGATAAAACTTCCGAATTATCTGAATTGCCTGTCATTATTTCCATTAAGCCCATCAAAAATGAAATGAAATACGATACCAAAACTTTCCAGGTAAAGGCAGGAAATATGGTGGAAATTCATTTCGAAAATATAGATTTTATGCAACACAACCTGGTAATTGGAGCAAGTGGAAGCCTTGAAATTATCGGAAATGCAGCTGATGAAATGGCTGCGGCTCCAGATGGAGCAGAAAAAAATTATGTTCCTGAAATTCCAGAAGTACTTTTTGCCACCACTCTGGTTGATCCGGAAAGTACATACATCCTGAAATTTAAAGCTCCCGATAAACCAGGAGAATATCCTTTTGTTTGTACTTTCCCAGGTCATTGGAGAATTATGAACGGAGTGATGAAAGTTGTAGGTAACGGCACTAATTTATAAAGAGAAATATCAACCTTATCAGAAAATAATAGCAAAACTGGAAGCAATTGACCTTTTCAGGTTAATTGTTCAGAAAAATTATCATGACAAAAAATATTAAACTTGGGGTAAGTACCTGGCTTTGGACTTCTCCATTTAATTCAGAAACAGTTGAATTATTCCCTAAAATAAAAGAAATGGGTTTTGATTATGTGGAAATTCCAGTGGAAGATCCTGATATAATTGATGCCGAAACTGTGAAAAAAGCCTTAACAGAAAACAATTTAAAACCTATTATTTGTGGTGCATTTGGTCCTTCCCGGGACCTTACCAGTAATGAGGAATCAATTCACGAAAATTGTTTCCAATATCTTGAAGCCTGCTTTAAATTGTCTCAAAGTCTGGATGCAGGTTTTGTAGCTGGACCAATGTATTCGGCAGTGGGGAAAACTCGACTTCTTCCCCCAGAAGAGCGAAAAGCAGAATGGAACCTTGCTGTGAAAAATCTGCGAAAAGTATGTGAAATGGCAACCAAATTTGATCAAAAGATTGCACTGGAACCACTCAACCGCTTCGAGTCTGATCTGGTAAATACTGCTGAACAGGTTTTAAATCTGGTAAATGATATCAACCATCCAGCCGCCAGGATAATGTTGGACAGTTTTCATATGACCCTGGAAGAAAGAAATCTTCAACATGCCATTGAATTAGTTGGAGATAAGCTGATTCATTTTCAGGTTTCCGAAAATTACAGAGGAGCCCCAGGAACCGGCCAGACCAGGTGGGATGATATTAAATCAGGCTTAGAAAACATTCAATATTCGGGTGTGGTATCGATAGAAAGCTTTACACCACATGTTCAGGAATTAGCAGGAGCAGTATGCATCTGGCGGAATTTTCATCCTTCTCAAGATCAATTCGCTAAAGATGGGCTGACCTTTTTAGAAGGGTTATTAAATTCAAACTGAATCATTAAAAATTAAATTAGATATGGTTTCTAATGTATTCAAGTGTCAGCACAAAATAATTTAGAGCAATTGCATCTCACAATATAATTAAACTTGACTGATTACTTAAATTCTAATAAATATGGAAAACAAAAAACTTAATTACGCAATTGTAGGGCTGGGTTTTGGAGCAGAATTTATTCCCATTTACCAAAAACATCCTCAGGCTAATATGTATGCCATTTGCCAACGAACAGAAAGCAAACTCAATGAAGTTGGGGACTATTTTGGGGTGGAGAAAAGATATACTTCTTATGAAGATTTACTGAAAGACCCGGAAGTGGATGCTGTACACATCAATTCACCCATTCCTAACCATGCCGAACAAACTATTGCAGCTTTGAAAGCAGGTAAGCATGTAGCCTGTACCGTTCCAATGGCCACTTCAGTAGAAGATTGCAAGAAAATAGTGGATTTAGTTGAAGAAACCGGACTCACTTATATGATGATGGAAACAGTGGTTTACAGCCGGGAATTTCTTTTTGTGAAAGAACTTTACGAAAAAGGAGAATTGGGCAGAATACAATTTTTAAGAGCTTCCCATCAGCAGGAAATGGCTGGCTGGCCGGGCTATTGGGAAGGACTTCCTCCTATGTATTACGCTACACATTGTGTGGGTCCGGTTCTGGCCTTAACTCAGGGAGAAGCCGAATATGTTTCCTGTTTTGGATCTGGCCGGATTGATGAAAAATTAATTCCTATTTATGGGTCTCCATTTGCTATTGAATCCTGCCATATCAAATATAAAGACTCAGACCTATCGGCTGAAATTACTCGTTCCTTGTTCAATACAGCCCGCCAGTATAGGGAAAGTTTTGATGTTTATGGTTCTAAAAAATCTTTTGAATGGACTCAGATTGAGCATGAGCAACCTGTCATTCATACCGGGGAAAGTCCTGAGCGTGTAGATGTACCTGATTATGCCCATTTACTTCCTGAAGAAATCCAGAAGTATACCACTAAAGGCGTATATGATGACGATGAAAACCAGCACCTTTCATTTACCCAGGGAGCAGGACATGGAGGATCTCATCCGCACTTGGTACATGAATTTGTTACGGCACTCAATGAAAAAAGGTCTCCTTATCCAAATGCCAAACAGTCTGCCAACATTACATGCGTGGGTATTCTGGCTCATGATTCGGCTATGGAAGGAGGAAAGATTATTAAGCTACCAGACTTCACTTTAGGTTAGGAGGTAGTTTATTATTGTGAAAAAATATCACTAAGGAGTTTCTTTCTAAGGAACTCCTTTTTTATTTCCGGGAAAAAATAAAAACCACAACGAACTCTTTAACAGGACTTTTCTTTTTAAGCTCCAACTGAAAAGTTAAAAAATTTTAAATTTTTTTGGGGGTAGGCTGGGAAAGCTGCTACTAATTAAATATCAAACAAGAACTGGATAACCCCCTTGTTTTTTTCGTACCAGCTAAAATAAATTAGATAAACTAACGGAATTTTAAAATTCCAAAATACCGGACTTTTTGTCTGGGAACTAACAAGAGGATTTTTTTGGCAAATGTCGTATCCCAATAGTTTTTAATTGCTCCCAAATGAGTTATTAATGAATTTGTTAAGGAATTATGAACATGGATTACTATTTTGCCAGTTAAAATCTAAAAAAAATAAACATGGTAAACGGGAAATTTATTTACTTGTGAAGTTCATAAGCTTAGAATCTGATTTTCCTGAAATTTGAAGGATACAAAACCTACTACTATCAACAATCTTAATTATAATCCAAGAGTACTACAATGAAAGACTTTTCAGAAGTCATAAAATCTTATTTGGAAGGACAGGAAAATAAAGATCTTGAAAATTGGGTCAATCGTTCTGAAGAGAACAAGCAATACCTTCTACAAATAAAAAATGAAATGGAATTGGCTGAAAAAGGTGCCATTAATTTTAAACCCGATCTAACCAGCGCCTATGAAAAAATAAATCCCTCCAGAAGCAAATTGTTTATTCAACCCGAAAAAACAAAAACCAGGAAAATGCGATTCTTTACCAATGTAGCCGCTATGGTAGGATTAGGTTTTTTGGTGGCATTCATTGGGTTCAGCATATTGAATGATCAGCCGGACTACATTGAACTTTCAACCAGCCAAAATAAAAAGCAGGAAATCATCCTTGCCGATGGCAGTTCTGTTTTCCTAAACAAAGGCAGTAAATTGTATTATCCGGAGGAATTTAAAGGCGAAATCCGTGAAGTAAAATTAATGGGCGAAGCTTTTTTTAATGTCACCGAAAATCCTGAAAAGCCCTTTATTATCAATGTGGGAAATTCCAAAATAAAAGTTTTAGGTACTTCATTTAATGTTCGGTGTTATGAGGATGAAGAAATAGACGAAGTAATAGTGGTTAGCGGAAAGGTAGCCTGCTATAATAAAGATGAAGGCGAATCTTCCCAAATCCTACTCACTAAAGGAGAACAGGCCATTATTCACCGAAGCAGCCCAAAAATGGAAAAGAAAGTAAATTATGATCCTAATCTGCTTGCCTGGAAAAACGAAGAAATAATTTTTAAAAATACACTTTTGTCGGATGTAGAGCAAGTATTGGAACATTATTATAGAGTGAATGTTATTATTGAAAATGAGGCCTTATACAATTGCAGGTTAACATCCACATTCAAAAATGATGATTTAGAAAAAATTCTGGAAGTTTTAAAGACAGCTTCAAATATATCCTATACATTAGAAAAAGATGCTTGCATTTTAAAGGGAAGTGGATGCCAATAATTTACAATTTAATTTTTGAAGGCTAATTCAATAATGGTCCTCAAAAAAGCTTTTATATATGCCGAAACTGAGTTGCTACAAACCAAAAAAAAGTAAAGAAATTTACCTTTTGCATTTCGACAGGTATAAGGCCAATATGCTTCAACCTTTCCTGAAAAAGGTTTTCCCTCTCATAATCTTTGCATTACTTTCAAGTATTTTCAACCCTTTTTCAGGACGGGTGATGGCCCAGTCCAACCTGGAGGATAAAATAGTTTCGGTGGATTTCCAGGATATTTCCATTGAACAGGCCATGGGGGAATTAGAAGAAAAATATAAAATCAGGTTTTCTTATATCAACAACTATATCCTTCAGACACTACAAAAAAAAACAACTCTCAAATTAGAACAAAAGCCTTTAAGGGAGGTTTTGAGTAACCTGTTCGGCCCGGATAATATTTCCTTTTCCTTTTTAACAGATATTGTTGTGCTCAAAATTAATGAACCGGAAATTCAAAATTTTTCCGGCAAAGTAAAGGACAAGGAAACCCAGGCTACCATCCCTTTTGTAAATATTGGTCTAAAAGGAAAAAGAAAGGGTACTTCTTCCAACATCGAAGGAGAATTTATCATTAAATCAGGACGTACCGATACCTTAATTTTCTCTCACATTGGGTTTGAAAGAATCGAAATTTTAGCTTCTACCTTAGAAAATGAAAATTCAGTAATTTACCTTACTCCCAGTGCACAGATAATTCCTGAAATTACCGTCAATGAAAATTATGAAAAGTCATTAATTGAAAATGCACGAAAGAAAGCACTTTCTTACCAATATAGTTTACAAACTGCCAAAGCATTTTACAGGCAAATCTCCAAAATTGATGATGTTTATCCGGAAATCTATGAGATTTTATATGATGTTTCCTATAGCAGAAAGGGAATTGCCAATTGGAAAATCAACAATGGCAGATTTGCCTTAAGAGGCGATATTTTCGAAAAAGAATACCTGTATCATATCAATTTCACACTGATATCCAAACATTTAAAATCTTTTGATGATGGGATTTCCGATGAAAACCTGCTACTCTCTCCTATCAGGGAAAACCCCGAACAATTTTACGATATTGAATTAAAAAACTTCATCAAATATCAGGACCGGCTTGTGGCCATTTTAGAGTTTATACCTAATGTAACTATCGGTTTTCCAGTTTTTAAGGGGGACATTTATATTGATACCAAAAACTATGATATCTTAAAACTAAAAGGAGAGATTCTTGGAGCATCCATAAATCTGGTGAAGGGGAAAGGAAGTAAAATTTCAGATTACAGACGAAAAATAGATATGGCCTACAGGGAACTGGAGGATGAATCGCTGGTGCTCGATTATATTAATATTACACATACCTTTAATCATTCCAAGCGAAAACAATATGACCGACAAATTACCACCCATTCATTTTTATCCTTTTACAACCATGACCTCGATGCCGATAAAAGCCAGTCGGATTCGCTTATCAATACGGACGAATACAGTTTTAACTCAGAAGTAATTCTCCAGCATGAAAGCCAGATGAATAATGAAGAGGAGGAATTGCTTTCTGATCTGGAAAAAATAAAAGGAGTTAATTATAACCCGAAATTCTGGCAGGAAAATCCTATTGTAAGAAGAACTCCTATTGAGGAAAATGTAATCCAATCTTTCGAAGCCTCCGGTACCTTTGGCAACTTATATGTGGATTGGCTGAAGGAAAATCAGCTCAGAGAAAATGAAGAAACAAACGAGGAACAGGATGCGATACCTGCTTCATTAGGGGTATTAGAAAATGAAAAGAAAAATGAAGCTGCTTCTAAAACCATACACGAAATCACTTCAAACCTTGGTAAAATTACGCAGGAAGATTTAGAAAACAATTCCGTGAAGTTTCCCAATCACGATGCTGTAATTCTTTTCGATAAGGGTATTATTCGATACGATATTGTTGATAGCGATGGTTTGGTAAAGCTTGTAATTGAAAAAACAAGAAGAATAAAAATTCAAACACAGGAAGGGGTAAAACACGGAAATATAAAAATAAAATTCCCTAAAAATGCCCGTATCAATTATGTGAAAGCCAATACCTACAATCTCGACCTGAATGACAATATCAGTAGAAATAAAATAAAGAAAAGGGACATTGTCACCGACTTTACTAATAGATATGAAAATGAAAGGGGTAAGTTCAAATATGCCCTCAATGAAGATACTACAGTTGCCTATAAAATTTTAACTATGCCGGAGGTTCGTGTGGGAAGCATTATTGAATATACCTATGAACTGATTTACGATGACTACGAAAACCTGATTCCATGGTTTTTCCAAAACAAGCTTCCTACAGAATATAGCGAGCTGGAATTACTTATTCCCCATTTTTACGAATACAAAACAGATTTACAAGGTTTGTATCCCGCCCACCAGATAATTAAAGAATCCGTATCCCAGAATATTTCCGGAAACATCAGAATGGCAGCAATTGCAGAATTTGCCAATTGGGATTATATGCAAATGGGCTATAGTAACTGGATGAATACCAATACCGCACCAAGGTACAATGGACAAAACATAAACTATCAACAGGCTGTAAGTACTTTAAGAACGGTATTTATTTTAAAGGATCTTCCTCCAATACCCGAAAACCCGGGCATCAATCAGGTTTCGAAATTGACCTTTAATTTATCAGGATACAGCAATGTAAATCCTATGGGTATTTTTCAGGATGCTACCTGGCTGCAAAGAATTAGGTGGAACAGATACGGACCAAGTTTTTTCAATAATAATTTCACAGCATTCAACCGAGGCATTAATCGCCCTGTAACTTCCAGATACAGTGGAAGAAGGTGGACCAGAGAAAGCCTGGAGGACGATTTCAAAAGACACCCCATGAGGGCTGTATTTCCCGGAGAAGAAAATGAATTGTTAATTGGAGAAAAACTGCCTACAAAAACCCAATCGTGGGAAGAAGTTAATAAAGTTTTGATTACCCATGAGAATTTCGGGCAGCAACTCAAAAATTCCAAAAAATTCACTAAAAAACTGATTCCACTCTTCGATTTCATTGATTCTGACCTGGCGAGAATGGTTAGAATCTATAAATATGTGCAAAATAATGTACGGTGGAATGGAGAATATTCTATTTTCGTTTCCCAGGACCTCAAAAAAATAGCAGAATCTAAAAGGGGGAACAGTGCAGATGTAAATCTTTTCCTTACAGCTTTGCTCAATGATGCCGGAATTAAGGCTAACCCTGTGGTACTGAGTACCAAAACCCATGGTCCATTACTGCAATCAGTGCCTGATATCCGGAAATTGAACAATGTGATTGCTGAAGTGAAGATCAATGGAAAAACCATTTTGCTGGATGCTACGGATTTTATGAGGGGTTACAACCTTATTTCGGCTGAGGACATGAATGGTCTGGCCTGGAAGGTAAGTTCAGATAACCCCGAGTGGCTCAATATTTTGAATGCCCGGTCAACCCAGTTTTCTTATGCGAAAATGCATCTGGATATGGTTGGGGCAATGGAAGGGGAAATCACCTATCAGCAGACGAATTTTATGGCGCTGGACAAAAGACGGGAAATTTATGAGAAACAATTGTCCAGAAAGCTGCAATCTGTATTTGAAAGCCGGTTTAATGATGTAAAGGTGGACAATATGGCTTTTATCAACCTTACAGAATTTGATAAGCCTTTGAAATCCAATTATAAGTTTAGAACGCTGGATTTTTCTGAAAAACAGGCAGATTCCATTGTAGTAAACCCTATGATGCTGGAACAAATGCGCGCCAACCCATTTTCTGCAGATTCCATTATTGATCCTATTACATTACTTTACCCCAAAAATTATGTGCACGTCATTACCTTGGAGATTCCGGAAGGTTATAAAATAGCCAGGGCTCCACAAAACACAGATATTAAATTTGAAAAAGAGCTTTCTGATTTTCTTGTAAAAATGGGGAAAGACTCACTTGTGGCCCAGTTCATTTACCAGGTTTCCTACAATATGAATGAAATCAATGTTTCTAGTACAATTCACACCCGCTCCAATGAAATATTTCCCTCTGAATATCCTGAATTCAAAGCCTTCTTTGATAAAATCATGACTAAACACAGAGAGAAAATTGTTTTCATAAGAAAAGAGGATTAAGCCTTCCTTGCCCTTACTTCCTTAATTGGTATTTGGGCCAACCAGAGAAATGGTTCCTTTGTAAATGGATTCCGTAAACTTGATGACATAATAATAGACTCCCTGAGGATGCCCTACCCCATCCCATTGAAAATTTCTTTCCTCACTGTTAAAGATAATATCTCCCCACCTGTTGGAGATTTCAACAAATTCAAACCTGTCTTTGCAGGTATCTTTGGGGAGTTCCGTAATGTAATACGTATCGCTTTTGCCATCTCCATTGGGTGTAAATGCATTGGGGAAAGCTTCCAAATCTTCCCTTAGGGGATCAATTACTTTTAGCTTTAGAAGAGCGGTATCAGCGGCTTCCAGGCCACATTTCTGACTATTTCGGGCTATTATCTGCAAAGTAAATTCTGTGGCAGCAGAATCATTGAGCATACTACAGTCCGTAATCCAGTAAAACTCAGATTTCACTGGAGATTTCCCCGTGACATTTTGAGTAGTCATACCCAAATCTGCCAGATTGAATCCCATTCCTGAAATCGTGACATCAAGTTCATCCGACCCAAAATCTCTTCCAAAAATATCCAGGGAAATATCCTGGCCTGCTTCAATCGTTTCGGTGTAAATCAAAGCTTCATGATCATATTTTGCTCCGTTAATGCTCAATACGGGAGCTTTTGCCGGATCAGGTACAAATATCAGTTTCAATTTTAATTTAACGGTATCCGCAGTAATAGCATAACAATCATTGTAATCGGAGCTTACAAAAAATAATTCCAGAGTCTGCATATTTACGCCCTCATTTACGCCCTGAATATCACTACAGGAGGTTTGCCACATAAATTCTGAGGTAACTTCTCCAAAGCCAGAAACATTGCCAAATACCATCCCTTTTTCCAGGAAATTAAAATCACTTCCAAATCCGGTAAGGGTAATGCTGTCACCATCCGGATCAAATCCCCGAATATTCAATTTGTACAAATCTCCTACAATTACCGTATCACAATATGCACTCAATTTACCATCGAAGGAAAGTCCATCTGCAGAAACCTGAGGAACTTTATTCGGCTCTGGAATATGAACCAGGTTAATTTTCACTCTTGCAGTGTCAGTAGATTTAATTCCACAAGCCCCATAATCCTGAAGCAGGAAATCTATCTCAAAGGACTTTTCCTCAATTCCCGGTCCCATGTTAGCACAGGTTGGCACCCAACTAAATCCAGCTTCCACAGGGGCAATTCCGGAAACATTATTCAATTGCATGCCTTCAGTTCCAAAATCAAATCCATCGCCAATGGCTTTCATGACCACACTATCCATATCCTCATCCAAACCCAGCATTTTAAAATCAAGGGTATCTCCCAAAATCAATGTGGTTTCATATACCTTCAATTCATTGTTAAAGCTCAAATCTTCACTTTTCAACTCAGGAGGGGTATTGGGCTCCCGAATATCGAAAACCAACCGGAAAGTATCCACTAATGGCAAGCTACAGGTATTGTCCCCTACCAATACCTCAACTTCATAAATTTCATTTCTAATATCGGGGCAATCTTTTATACATAGCTGAAGTTTTGCGGTATCTCCGGGATTAATCATTCTTTGTAAATCCCCTAAAATTTCCAGTTCGTTTGTTTTGAAATTCTTTGGAATCACTCTGGTATAAACTCTGGTTTGAGGATCGGGATCTGTAACAAAAACTTCGATACAGGCATCCCCTTTCCCTACCTCATAAATCAAAGTATCTACATTGTTGAATAAGGTTCCATCAGAATTTTGTGCCATCACTGTGGGTGCATTGGGGATTGGACAATCGACTACCAACATCTGAAAATCTCTCACCACTTCACCTATTTTTTCTCCATTTCTGAACTCCTCACATTTCACTGAAAACACAAATAAGCCCAGCTCTGAAGGAGTGAGGCTCAGGATTCCCGTTTTAGCATCAATGTTTAAAGGAGGACTTCCTTTGATCATACTATCTAAACCGTATGTGGGTAAAAATTCTACTGTGGAATAAGGTCCCGGCCTTGGGTTTGGCGCAGGATCATCCGGGGTGGAGAACCCATTAATTGGAGTGGCAATAGCATAACTTAAGGAATCATTATCGGCATCTTCACCAGAAAAGTCAAAAATAAAAGGTTGGTTGATACAGGCATAATCACTTAAGGGAGGAAATAATTTGGGGGAGGAATTAATGAAAGGCGCCCCATCTTTTATTAAAGGCGGGAATTCCAGGTAAAATGTTTGCCCCGCATCTTCAGGCCTTAAAATATTCTCGATTATGTCATTCCGGCAACATCTTTCAAATGCCATATAATACCCTTCAGGATCACTAAAATCATTGGGTGCGAGAAAAAATTCACCTGCATAATATACCTTACTTGTTTTTAACGAACCAATAGCACATTCAGGAACCGTGTAATTTACCGGGACAACCTCACGCTGATATAATATATAATTTCGGATTCTGGAATTATCGGATTTTCTAAATATGGCAATACTTACACTTTGATCTTTGGCGCCCTGTTGACCATTTATTTCATCAAAATAAAGTAGTAAACCAATTCGGTATCTATTGTTTTCAAGATGGGTAAGTTCCATTTCCCCACCTACTATATGAGTAGCAAAAAGATGAGTTGTCGGGATGAGGGAAAAGAAAATTAGCCAGAGCATGAGCCCTGAAGGTTTCAGTAGTAAATATCTTCTCATAGTTTCGGTTTTTAGCTTTATCTGATCCTTGAAGGAATCAGACTTTATCTTCCAAATTCAGCTGTTGTCTAAGGTAACCCAAAACGTTTTGCCAAAAAAATATGGAAAAATTTATTAACTAAATGCTGATCAATTTAATCAATATTTCCCTTTCTTTTCATTATTTCCCAATCTTTCTGTCTGTAAAACGTGAATTGCAGGTTACCTTAATAATTACATTTTTAAAGCAGATCTCCCTAAATTTTCATCAAAAAATCTTTAGAATTTGGAAGAAGTAATAATTTTGGGCTGGAATATCAGTTGGAAGGGGAATAAACTTCCATTTTTTCTATTTAGATCAATACCATGGATCACTATCACCGAAATACATCGGGGATTGTAGAATTTTTTTAAAATGAAACAAGCAATCAACATCATAGCCTTTCTTGCCTTTTCAGGATTTATCACCTATTTATATCTCCAAAATAAGGAGGAATGGGAGACCAAATACTCCAATTCTTCCAGCAAACTGGACAGCCTGGAAAATCTATCCGCCACTTTAAGTGAAAAACTTGCAAAAATTGAAGAAGACAACTTTGAGCGGGACAGGGCTATGTATGAATATAGATTTGATCCTTTCGATAGTGATAATTTCCGAATTTATGGACTTTACAGGGATGTAGAAAAAAGATACTCAGTACTGGATGTGGCCTTAAAATTTAATATCACCAATAGCAAAGCCATCAAATGGAATGATGTAATGGGAGAACGATGGTTTATTGTTCCGGTGAAAGGCATGCATTACCTCACAGAAGAGGATACCTATACCAACCTGGCTGCCCGGTATTATGAAGAACCTTCCGATTCGGTATTGATACCCCGATTCAATCTCGATCCTTCTCCCGGCAAGTTTGTTTTTATCCCATTTGGGAAATAATTGTTCCTTATTTTCATGAAAGCACAGGACATCCGGAAACATTAATCTGACTAAATTTCCTTTTCAATGCCCATTGGTAACAATTTTTTGTTATCCTGAAATTTAATTGCCTTTAGGTTTCATACCTAAAGAACAAATGGGGTATTTAAATTGAAAATGAAAAAAATCAACCCTCATGAAAAGACGAAACTTTATCAAAAACTTAGGACTTTCCGCTCCTTCGGTATTGGCAACCTCCTCACTAATTACTTCCCCACATAGTTTTACTCCTGCCTACAGCTATGGAAAAATTGAGCACCTGGATGAGGCTGTTTCTAAAAAAGGGGAGATAATGGTAAGACTGGAATTCAGGTCCTCTGAAATACCCGATATTTCCTCCACCAAAGACAAAATAAAAATTAAAAATGGAAAACTTTCTAAAAGCAAATCCTACTTTTTTGAAAATGGGGAAGATAAATTTGCCAGTGAAGACATTAGCCTGCAAGTCCAATCCAGCGGGGAAAATGTAGATATTTTAGTCCTCTGGTTAAATGAATTTTCTCCCAAAACCGAAATTAGTTTTAAACATGCAAAAGGGAAATATACTTTTACCCTTCAGCAATTGGTAGATCATGAGGAGTTTGCTCAAATTTTCGGTAAAACCAAAATTACGTCCAACCTATTACTCGATAAGGAAATTGGAGAACTGGATTTAAAAGAAATAGGAGCCAAAATTCCTGGTGATACCTTCAGATTTGTAATTATGGCAGACCCCCAGGGGGGCGATCCTAAAGAAAAAGGGAACCATCCAACCAGAATGAAAATCCATAATGCCTGGATAGAAGAAAGTATCGTACAGGCGAATAAACTAGATCCTGAGCCGGTTTTTTCCATAATGCTTGGAGATATTGTAGATGGACAGGGTCAGGAAGCCAACTTCCAAAGTATGGAGGCGTTTTTTAAGGAATTAAAATCTCCCATTCTGTATGCGGTTGGCAATCATGAGACCAGGTATAAGGCTGAATTTACTCCGGGATATTATATGGAGGAATTCAACAATTTTTTTGCTGCTCAGAAAAAAATCAATGGTTTGGAGCTTATGCTTTATTCCTTCAACCTGGGCAAATGGCATTTTATAGTCTGGCCAGATCCCCTTAGAAATAATTTTTGGGAAACTCATCCTCATTATTTCGACTGGCTGGAAGAAGACCTGGAAAAACATAAAGACAGACCAACTATTTTCATGCAACATGTCCCCTCCCACCCGATTGGCATCAACCCACTCATTAATTATGCAGAATCGGTAGAAGTCAAAAGGACATTGCTTGCGCTCTTAACCAGACATAGCAATGTGAAATACAATTTTAGTGGCCATGTGCATATTCCCATCAAAGCTTCTTTCAAAACTGCAGTTGAATATAAGGGAATGAAAATGATTAACCTGCCGGCTGCGGGTTACAGACCAAGGGCTTTTGGAGAAGAGGATTTCGGAGGCGGTCCCTGCCAGGGGATTTTGGTTGTGGATATTAATGATGATCAGGCAAAAGCCACCTTTAAGACCGTGACTCAGGAAGTCTATGAATATCCTGAAACCCTGCCCAAATTTGAGGAAGAGAAATATAAATTATGGCTCAATTATAAATTTGAACTCCCAGCCTCGGATAAATTAGTGAATGGTGACTTTAAAAATGGAATTGAAGGCTGGACAAAAAGGTTTGTTTATACCGAAGATAAAAATCCTTCCAATATTTGTGAGATAAGGGATAATCATGGACAACCCTGTTTGTATCTGTTTTCCAGGAAAAGAGGCTACGATATCCCCGGTCAGGACAGGCTTCCCCAAACGATCAACAGAATTTCCCAAACAGTAAAACTGAAACCCGGTGAGTCTCCCTCTATTTCCCTTAATTACCAGATTGATAAAGCATTTTCAGACCAGGTAGATTGGTGTGGAGCCTATATCTGGATTGAAGGCTTTGACCGGTCTTTCAAAAAACTTAACCTTATTTACTGGACGGGAATTGCCTATGGTGGTTTGGGCGGTAGGTTTAACCAAAGTGAATTCTGTAAAAATGTGCATTTGAAAATGGCGGATCAAAATACGGAAACCCAACAGACGCATTTAAATATTCTGAAAGATTTTGAGAAGAACTCCACATCCAAATTCCATAACTTAAACCTGGATAAACTCACCATTACACTAGGCACCTGGACCATAAATGACGGACAGGATTTTCCCTATGGTATTTATTTTCGGGATATTCAATTGAATTATGGAAATTCAGAACCCAGTAAAAGTGGAAATACGCTAATAATGCCCAAACCCGATAATGAAATCTGGTGGATGGGAAAATATTTTCCTTTTACCCACATTGCCGGTGAACACCAGTATATTTTAAACTCAAAAAAAATGGGAAATTCGTGATATGCGTTACACATTGTTGAAATCTACCTCTACAAAGGTCCTTAATTTGATTTCATAAAAGTGTTGACAAATAAAAAACAGACATGAAAGCTCCGGGAGATTCCTACAAATCAATTATGCTGGTTTCTTTTTACAATTCCTGTAAAACTCAAATCACCCTACGCCTGATGAAACTTTCTTTGATTAGCCCGGCTAAAATGGGATTGTCGTAATCCATGGCAAAACCTGCCATTTGGGTTATCAATAAAGCCATAGTGGGTTTTACTTCTTTTTCATTGGCAATGGTAAAAAACAGTATTTTTGCCAATTCCCCACTAATTTTCATCAATAACATTGTGGGATTGTTAGTCTTATTTTTCTCCAAAGCATATTGAAAATAATTGGCGAGAACTTCATACATTCCACCAGAAAAAACTACGGAAAATTCATATTTCCTGGATTTATTCACTTCATCATATTTCACCAAAACATTTATATCTCTTAATCTGTTTTGGTAGAATTCCTCACCAATGGTAGTCAGCACTGATTTTTTGGATAAATCGGAGCCAGTAACTTTTAGTATATAATTGCATAAAACCAGCTGAGAAAGGAAAAGAAAAACTACACACAAATCACAAAAAGCTTCCTTTATGGCTCCTGCCTCCGTATCCGTTTTTAAATCATGCCAGGCGGGTTGGAGGGCATCATAAATGGCATGAGCCGTTTCGTGAGCCACAATATCAAAAGACCTGCAAGCATATTTTTTATAAGGAGGAATACCGTATTTGCAAAGTTGAACTGCCCGCTCTTCTTTCACATAATACGCATTTATATCTTCATCATAATAAGGGTAAAGTAGCAAGGGTAAATTTTCTCCTTTCCTATTCCATGACCATTTTATGGCCTTGCCTAAAAGTTTTTCACCATACTGCAGCATCATTAGGGACACCCCATATGTATGTATTAAATCTTTCAATTGTTCAGTATTAAAGAAATCTGTAATTTCTGGATGCGATACAGTCAACAGATTTTTTATCTGTTTTCCTCCACAACAGACTTCTATGGGCCATTTTTCTTTAGGCAAAGTAAGATCTACATTCACCATACCCAAGTCTGATTCGGCAGGATCCTGGCCCCAGATTTTTATGATTTTCCTTTGATTATTCATTCACCCATTATTCAATGAAACCCAGGTTTATTAACTTGTTGATTGACTTACAAATCCCTGACAACATCAAAAAAACAGCACTTAAATAAAGCTTTATCTATCAGGCCTGCAATTCTCCACCTTTAAATTTAAGCTTAAAAGATAGCTGAATAAAAAAATTTTGAATTTTTCAGGAGACCTATAAGAAAATACTGCATAGACAACTATAACTTATTGTTCACTTAAAACCATAAAACTATGCCAGAAGGTGAAATTTTAGATGCCCGGGATGATGGGGCTAATGGAACTGAATTCGGATATTTGCGAGTAATTTCAGTTCCGCCAAAAACTTTTCCAACTGTTAAATTATTTAAGCAGCCAGATGGCACACCTTTAGTCGCTGGACAACTTGTTAGGTATAATGTTGAAGCTGCTCAAATAACGTTGAGTGGTCAATCATTTACATTACCAGTTGCCACTATTGAAGAAGTATTATCTTCGTCATCTTCCACTTAAAAAACTTTCCTTAACGGGTATCAAAAGCCTAGGCAGATGCCTTGGCTTTTCTTTTTATATAAAAAAAGAAAAAAATCAACCCAGTCGCAATCACAATACAAAATATCAACCAACTATTTTTAAAAAAGCCTCTTGTGGTCAATGCTTCTTTTTCTCCAAGCAGGATAAAAGCAGCCCAATTCGCAGGGTCTGCAGAAATTTCATCCGCCTGATGAATATAGTTAATTTTAGCCTGTTGCAAGGCCTCATCTACCTGTTTTCCATCTGCAAGTTCTTGATAGAACCCACCCATAATATCAGCTGAAAAATTATCATTTATTTTCCAGAGTGTATTAACTACAGAAGGCACTCCTGCATAAACAAATCCCCTGGCCATACTGAACACCCCTTCGCCTGTATATTGTTTTCCCAATCCACTTTCACAGGCACTTAGCACCACCAGTTCACTTTTCAAATTCAAATTGTACAATTCGTGACTATATAAGTTTTTATTTGCCATATCATCCTCTGGTGAGTTAAAAATCAAGCGGGTATTGTACTTATTTTCAGCATCTGCCTCACCGTGAATGGCCAAATGCAGCATTTTATAATTGGGTGCTTTTTCCATGAAAATTTCCTTTGTGGCATCTTTGCCTGAAAAAAATGCTCCACCTACATATTTGGATATGGTTTCCAGCTCTATGGCAGTTCCGGGCAACTCCCTGAATTCATCATCCCTGAAAATACTGAAATTACCAGCCAGTTTATCTTTGTCCAGTTCACGGGAAAAACTAAAGGCGAGCACCTCTCCCAGCCCTTTATCCCTATTCTTATGAGGCATTGTATTGAACAATCCTGCACTAAAATGATAGCTTGTATTATAATCGTATAAAAAATAGGGGGCATTCCTGAAATTCATTATTGAATCCACAGGTCTGGTAATAAAGCTTTCGAATGGAATAAAGGAAAGCAAACCATCAGGAACGAGGACAATTCTCTCCACAGTTTTTGAATTTAAAACTGGTTGGAAAGGCTCTATAAGCACATTATATAAATACCAGGCGGAATTTAACAGTTGTTTTTGCCTTTCCACTTTTGAAACATTCGAATTCGAATGTTTCAAACAGGCTATATAGGTATGGATATTTTCCTGAAAGTTTGGAGAAATATCAATTTTATGCATGATCATTTCTTCCTTATTCATTCCAATGCAATAAATCGCCTCTTCCCCATACAAATAATTTATCAGGCCGGAAGCACTACCTCCTAAATGCTGTTGTAATTCTGAAATTTCAGTTTTGTTTGCCTGGCCCAATTGCTGATATTGTGGATAATTGTTTTCCAGACTTTCCACTAATTTTTCCAATTCCCGGCTTATCTCGAATAAGCGGCTCTGGGCATTCTTTTTTTCTTCTTGATTTTCCGTACCAGTAATGATTTTATTGTTTTTCTCCTGCTCAAAAATTAATTGCCTCCTTTTTTCCATAACAGAATCAGGAATTCCTGAAGAATTGAGGATTTCGGCATATTGAAAGGATTCTGATAAAATTGTTGCTTTTCTGGCTTCCAAAAATTCAAAGCACAAATGGATATACTGGTCATCCCGGGTAAGGAGAAATAGCTGATACCCACAATCCAGAGCATATTCATATAGGTTAGCATTTTCATCCAATAAAAGTAGTTTTGACCCTTCATGAAAATAAGAAACCTGATTGGTATAAATAAGTTTTTTTGCCAATAAGCAGGTATTTAAAGCAGCCCGTAGGATGGCTTCCTTCTCAGTTTTTGCCGATAAGTCGGCTTTTTTCATCAGGGCTCTGGTTTTCTGTTTTAACAGCACAATTGTAGTGAGATCGGTATTTAGCCAGGATGCCTCAGGATTGCTCAACAAATCGCTTGCATGAAGGTTTTCTATAGGAGAAAACAGGGCTTTTTGATAGTAAACCAATGCGGAATCAGGATCGTCATTTTCAAGGTACAAATCCCCAAACCAGTTATAAATATCAGCAACTTTTTGGTGAGATTCATTATAAATGTCCCTCCTTATCTCCAATGCTTTATTTAAATAAAATTTCCCTGAGTCTGGTTTTGTATGACCATAAGACATTCCGATATTACTAAATAGTGCTGATTTTAAAATATAATTGGGTTCTTGCAATCTATTTAAAACCCTTAGAGCTATAAAATAATACTTTAAAGCATCATTATATTCAGATAAATTAAGGTAACATGTACCAACATTAGTTAAAGCCTTAACCCTAAGCTCAGATGGTTCTTGCTTATTTATTTTTCCCTCTAAATCAATTGCTATTTCATAAAATTCGGAGGCTTTTTGATAGGCTTTTTTCTCAAAATAGATATTAGCCAGACCATTATAAGCCTTGTAAAGGCTTATATTGTCATTGAAATTATTAAAAATTTCAATGGCCTTTTTTGAATATGTTAAAGCATTCTCAAAATCGCCTTTTTTGCGGTTAACCATTGAAAGCATGTTATAATTTTTGGCAATTTTTAATTCATCTTTTGGAGACTGATTTTCATAAATATTCTGGGCACTTTTAAAATATAAATCCGCTTTTTTATTATCGTGAAGCACATAATAAGATAAATCACCCAAACTCTGATAACTATCTGCCACTAGTATATGGTCCTTACCTAGTTTTTTTATCCTGGTATTTAATCCTTGATTATAATGTATCAGGGCATTTTCCGAATCATTAGTATAATCAAAACATTGTCCCAGGAAATGATGAGCTTCCGCCAATATCAGACTGGAATGATCAAATCTTTTTGATGCCGAATCGAGCACAAAATTTAAAATTGAAAAAGATTTTTTGTATTGTCTTAAGCGCCTTTGGCAGTATCCTGTTTTAATTAATGCAATAAAATAGCCGTCCTCATTGTTTTCCGACTTAAACTTTTCACTGGCACTAGTATAAGCATCTATAGCTTCAGCAATTTTATTTTTTGCCACCAAGTCATCACCCTGGTCCAGGTATTCATAGTTTTCCGGAACCAACATCTGTTTTATGGAATCAGAAATTAATGTGGTTGCCTTACTGTTGACTACAGTAATTTCAGGATAGGGATTATCCAGGGATAATGATTTGGCTTTCCCATAAAACCCAAACCCTAAAACTAACCACATACAATAAAGCATTGTGCAAAAAACACGCTCAGCGGGATAGTGATTCATTAGACGGTTGTTTAAAAATTAGCCAGTAAACAGGTGAAAAAGTAATAAATACACTTTAACTGTAAAACCCTAAGGTTAAGAATACAAATTTAACAATATAAACAACTGGAACTCAATAAGAAACTTTTTTTTATTAAAATCCTGTGTATCTGGATAGACCATTAATTAGGCTTTTTTCAAAAGGAGCATAACTTAACACTTGTTTTTCTCCTCTAGGATAAACCAAAAGTTTATTGATCACCCTGGCCATTGCCGGAATAAGTAAACCTACACTTTTCAACTGACAAAATTCCAGATTAAATTAAAAACCCGAATTATTTAAGCCCGTCCCATCCACCAGGCAGGAAATTAAAAATCAACAATTTATATTTTTTATAGGAACTCCCTAGTTTTGCAGGAATACCGGTGGAAATCCGCAAATTTATTCCTAGAATTGTAGAATTATCAAGCAACTATCCCTATATCCTTTATTAATATGCTAAAAGAAGAAAGACTAAACTATATATTAGACGAAATTAGGGCCTATAACAAGGTTAAATCTTCTGATTTAAGTATTCAGCTGAATGTTTCTGAAGACACTATTCGCAGGGACCTGAAGGAATTATCTGACACGGGGAAGATCCGAAAAGTGCATGGTGGAGCTATGGCCAGCTCTTACATTCCTTTTAGCTATAAAGATCGGGAAGTTTATGCACATGAAGAAAAAATTGCCATCGTTAAAAAAGCCATTCCCCTCATAAAAGACGATCAGGTGGTACTGATAGATGGCGGAACCACCAACCTTGAATTAGTAAGATTACTTCCCCAGGATTTGAAAGCCACATTTTTTACCAATTGCCTGCCAGTGGCCACTCAGCTGGCCGAGCACCCAAACATTGAAATAGTATTTATTGGGGGGAAAGTAATTAAAAACGCTTTGGTAAGTATTGGTTTGGATGTCATCAATTCTTTAAGTGAAATTCAGGCAGATATTTGTTTTTTAGGCACCAGAAGCATTCATCACAGCCGAGGTATTACCGAAATTGACAGAGAAGAAGCCCAGGTAAAAAGAGCCATTGCCCAATCTGCAAATCATGTGGTATCCCTTGCCATTTCCGATAAACTGGACACCCTTCAGCCATTTAAAGTAGAAGGAATTAATAAAATTAATACCATCGTAACCGAGCTCGATCCCAACGACAGTCGGTTGGAGAATTATAAAAAATCGGGTGTGGAGGTGTTATAATGCTCAGCAAACCAGCCTATAACCTTATTGGGCTAATCTTGCAATATTTCGGCAAATGCATACGTGATTTGCCAGAAAATTCAATTTTGGAAACGTTCCCACTTTTCAAATCTACTCAAATTGAGGATTTTTTTGAGCATTTTTGGCATAATCATGCAACCTGCTCAAGAGAATTCATAAAAATCAGGCATTTCTTGAATATTTCCTCCATTTATAATTGGAATAATCCACCCACTTTTATAGCTTTGAGTTAATAACCTGCAAAAACATGCAAACTTTAGCCTGTTTTTTACCAGATTATTAAGAAAACGTTACAGACTTTTAACCTAACCAAGGTTTAACAATACACATTAAATTTCATTGCGTGCTTATTACCAAAAAGTTCAAACAGACAAGCCATTCGCTTGTCTGTTTGATTATTAAATAAAAAAACTTTTCTGGTTCATAAATCAGGAAATAATAAACCGATCAAACTGCATATATTTTCAGCACATGGTTAGATAATTTTAATTTAATACTGAAATTAGAGGAAATTTAAAATCTTCAATTAATTAACTAAACAAATGGCAGGAAATTCAGCATTAGGTGATAGTAAGATTGTAGTAGAAAAAACTTCGAGTGGAAATCCGAATTACACCACTGCATTAATCGTATTAACCTCTTTATTCTTCATGTGGGGCTTCATTACCTGTATGAATGATATCCTTATTCCTTACCTGAAGGATGTATTTACCCTTACTTATTTTCAGGCGATGTTGGTTCAGTTTGCTTTTTTTGGAGCATATTTTATTGGCTCCCTTATTTATTTTGCAATCTCAGCCAGCAGCGGGGACCCCATTACCAAAATTGGATATAAAAACGGAATAATAGCAGGTCTTTTAATCTCAGGGTTCAGTTGTGCACTATTTTACCCGGCAGCAGAACTAAAAATTTATGGTTTCTTTTTAAGTGCACTTTTTCTTTTAGGCATTGGGTTTACTCTCCTTCAAATAGCAGCCAATCCATATGTCTCTATTTTAGGAACTGAGGAGACGGCCTCCAGCAGGCTCAATTTATCTCAGGGTTTTAACTCTTTCGGAACCACAATTGCCCCGTTGATTGGAGGCTTTCTGGTTTTCGAATACTTCGCCCGGGACGGAGAACTTTCTGCTGACTCGGTGAAAATTCCTTACCTGGTTTTTGCCTTTACCTTCTTCCTTTTGGCTTTATTAATTAAAGCAACCAATTTACCAAAATTTACCAGTGAAGATGCAGGGGTAAAAGGAGCAGGAGCACTAAAATATCCACATTTGATTTTCGGGATGTTTGCCATATTCTGTTATGTGGGAGGAGAAGTAACTATAGGCAGTATTTTAATCAACTTCTTCGGTCTTGAAGAGATTATGGGGCTGGATAAATCAGAAGGAGATATTTTCCTTGCCTTTTATTGGGGAGGAGCAATGATAGGGAGATTTCTGGGAGCAATTTCCCTGAGTAAAATGGCTGATGGTGCCAAAAAGCTGGGGCTAATGGCTATAGTTTCCATTGCTTCTTTTGGGGTCATTTATTTTGGTGCTTATTTTAAAAGTGGTTTTACACTTGAATTTTCTACCGTAACTCCATTTTTAATTTTTGTTGCGATTAATTTATTGGCCTTTGTTTTTGGAAAATCAATTGCAAGCAGAACACTGGCTGTTTTTGCTTTTGTAAATATTATATTGCTAGTCATTACCCTTTCTACAGATGGAAAAATGGCCTTTTGGTCGGTAATCGGCATTGGATTATTCAATTCCATTATGTGGTCAAATATTTTCACCCTAGCCATTGAAGGTCTGGGGAAATATAAAAGTCAGGGATCTTCTTTGCTGGTAATGGCTATTTTGGGCGCAGCGTTAATTCCACCAATTCAGGGTTTACTCGCTGATTCCATTGGGGTTCATAATTCTTTTATTGTTCCTATATTTTGTTATTTGTATCTTGTATTTTATGGGATAAAAGGATACAAGGCAGGAAGAAAAGACATGATTTAGTGTATGAATTATTTTAAAATCTTTTCCCTATTTATTTAACTATCAATCTTGGAGGAAGCTTTGGCTTCCTCCTATTTATATTTTAAAAAAATATAGTAATTATTTGCAGTGTGATTCTTCAATCAAATACCTGAACCTGATTTTAGTTTGTAGGTCCTTGGGAAAAAATAAATCCGAAGGCTTTTCAAGCGAGAAATTTATTTAATTGAATACTTAAAATTTTCTAACCATTACCATGAGTTTAATTCAACACAAAGAAATTGGCGCCATTGAAAACAGAAAATTTGAAAGAATCCATACAGAGATTTTTGCAGATTCTGTTTCTGCTTCTGTAGCTATTGCTCAGGAAATTGCCGAATTAATAAGAAAGAAAAGCAGTAAAGGAGAAAAATGTGTGCTGGGACTAGCTACAGGTTCTTCTCCTACAAGGGTTTACGGGGAACTAGTGAGAATGCACAAGGAAGAGGGACTCAGCTTCCGCAACGTAATTACCTTCAACCTGGATGAATATTACCCTATTCAGCCAGAGGCACTTCAGAGCTACGTGCGGTTTATGAATGAATATTTATTCGACCATGTAGATATTCTGAAAGAAAACATCCATATTCCTGATGGTACACTTTCCCTGGACAAGGTTCATTCCTTTTGCAGGAAATATGAAGAAAAAATCCAGTACTACGGTGGAATAGATTTGCAAATTTTGGGCATTGGTCGAACCGGCCATATTGGATTTAACGAACCAGGTTCAGGCATTCATTCCAAAACAAGGATGATTACGCTGGACTCCATTACAAGAATAGATGCTGCCAGTGATTTTTTCGCTGAAGAAAATGTACCCAGAAGGGCAATTACTATGGGTGTAGGTACCATTATGAACGCCAGAAGAATTATTCTAATGGCCTGGGGGGAAGGCAAATCTTCCATTATTCAAAAAACTATTGAGGGAAAAATCTCTGATCATGTACCCGCAACTTACCTGCAAAATCATCCAAATACAACGGTAATTCTGGATGAACCTGCATCTGCCGACCTTACGAGAGTGAAAACGCCCTGGTTGGTGGAGGTTTGTGAGTTTGACAGTTTATTGGCCAAAAGGGCTGTACTTTGGTTGTGCCAGAGAGTTAAAAAACCAATTCTTAAATTAACTGACAGGGATTATAATGATAATGGCCTGAGCGATTTAATTGCCAGCCATGGGAATGCTTACGAAATCAATATTCGGATCTTCAACGAATTGCAACATACCATTACCGGCTGGCCTGGTGGGAAACCCAATGCGGATGATACCTACCGACCAGAGCGGGCTAAACCCGATAAGAAAAAAGTGGTGATCTTCAGTCCACACCCGGATGATGATGTGATTTCTATGGGAGGAACCTTTATCAGGCTGGTTGACCAGGGCCACGATGTGCATGTAGCTTACCAAACTTCAGGGAACATTGCGGTTTTTGATGATGATGTAGTCAGATTTGCTGATTTCGTGAGAGATTATAGTGATGCCTTTAATTTTGAGGAAGAAAATGCGGGGCAGTTACTTTCGAAAGTGGTAGACGACATCAAAGCTAAAAAACCCGGTGATATTGATTCCCCTGAGGTTCAAAAAATAAAGGGATTAATCCGAAGAGGAGAAGCCAAAGCTGGTTGCCGGTTTGTAGGCTTAAGCGACAAAAAAGCGCATTTCCTTGACATGCCATTTTATGAAACAGGCCTGGTTAAGAAAAAGCCATTGGGTGAAGAAGATATCCAGGTCATTATTGACTTGCTACAGGAAATAAAGCCCCATCAAATATATGCTGCCGGAGATTTATCAGATCCTCATGGTACCCACAGAGTTTGTTTGGAAGCCATATTCAGGGCATTAGACCGACTGAAAAAAGAAGCCTGGACAAAAGACTGCTGGGTTTGGTTGTACAGAGGAGCATGGGCCGAATGGGATGTAGAAGATATTGAAATGGCAGTGCCTATTAGTCCTGAAGAATTGTTGAGAAAAAGGAGAGCCGTATTTAAGCATCAGTCTCAAAAGGACAGGCCTTTATTCCCCGGTTCGGATACCAGAGAATTCTGGCAAAGGGCTGAGGACAGAAACAGAAAAACTGCAGAACTTTACAATCAGTTGGGAATGGCAGAATACGAGGCGATGGAGGCTTTTAAGAGATATTTGTTTTAATCGATTTAGATTCTTAAGAAAGGGAGGAATTTTCTGTAAAAACCTCCCTTGTTTCTCTTCTTACAACAAATAAGTGAATTGCTTCTTTGCCTGGCAAGATGTGAAGTGGGCAAATTTTTAATTCAGTCTTTTGGGCTGTATCCCTGCAGAGGGAGAAATTACATAAGCAGATAATTTTTACAAAGAGTTACAATTTCTTATTAACAATAATCTTCTATGCAAAAAAAAGGAAGACGAAAATTTATTCAAACCGCAACTTTAGGTGCAACAGTATTAGGGACTCAGTATCCCCTAAATTCATTTTCCAAATCAAATATCGAAATCAATAAACCGGTGGTGGTCAGCACCTGGAACTTTGGGATGGCTGCCAATGAAGCTGCCTGGAAAATATTGGAAACCGGAGGCAGAGCCCTCGATGCAGTAGAAGCAGGAGTTCAGGTACCTGAATCTGACCCGAAGGAAACCAGTGTGGGCTATGGAGGCCTGCCTGACAGAGAAGGGAAAGTAACCCTGGATGCCTGCATTATGGACGAGTTGGGAAATTGCGGTTCAGTGGCATTTTTGGAACACATCAAAAGTCCCATTGCTGTAGCCAGAAAGGTAATGGAAGAAACCCCTCACGTGATGCTGGTAGGAGAAGGAGCTTTTCAATTTGCCCTTTCTCAGGGTTTTAAAAAGGAAAATTTACTTACACCAGAGTCCGAAGCCGCCTGGAAAAAATGGCTGAAAGAAGCTAAATACAAACCAATTGTGAATATCGAAAACCACGATACTATTGGAATGTTGGCTTTAGATAAAAATGGGGACATTTCTGGTGCCTGTACCACCAGTGGGATGGCTTATAAAATTCATGGAAGGGTTGGAGATTCACCCTTAATTGGAGCTGGCCTATTTGTGGATAATGAAATTGGAGGAGCTGTAGCCACTGGTGTAGGTGAAGAAGTTATCAAAATTGCCGGCAGTGCCATTGTGGTTGAAAATATGAGGAATGGAAAAAGTCCTGAAGAAGCCTGCAAAATTGCAGTTGAAAGAATCATGTCAAGACATAAAAACCTGAAAGACATTCAAGTAGGATTTTTAGCTTTAAATAAAGCTGGGGATTACGGAGCTTATAGCATCTATAATGGATTTAACTATGCCGTAAAAGACCCAAAAACTAAAATTCTAAAAGATGCTAACCATAAAATGAAATATTGAGGGAAGAAATAAATTATCCGCCTTCTTTAAAACATTTTAAACACATTTAAATTAACTCCATGAAAAAAAGCTTTTTCACAGTTTTAATACTGGTATTATTACATTTTTCGGTTTCTTCCCAGGTTCATGAATCATTGAATCTGATGCCTTACCCTGCTAATGCTACCCTGCAAAATGGAAAATTCAGGATTGACAAATCTTTTACGGTTTCTTTTCAAAATTCTAAAGGACAGCAAAAATTATATGCCGCAACTACCAGATTTTTAAGAAGACTTGATGGCAGAACAGGAATGTTTTTTAAACAGGGATTTTTATCCGAAAATGACAATAAGCAAGATGCGTCACTGGTAATATCTGCCAAGCAAAATGGAGAATTAAAGCTTTTTGAAAATGAATCCTATAAACTTACAGTTACCGCTCAAAAAATCAGTTTAGAAGCAGGGACAGATTTTGGAGCCATGCATGGGTTGGAAACCCTTTTGCAATTACTGGCAGTAGATGAGTTGGGATTTTATTTCCCGGCTATCGAGATCATTGATGAGCCAAGATTTGCCTGGAGGGGAATAATGATGGATCCGGCAAGACATTTTCTGCCTGTAGAGGTAATAAAAAGAAATCTCGATGCGATGTCGGCTGTTAAAATGAATGTTTTACATTTCCACTTATGTGATAATCAGGGCTTTAGGGTTGAAAGCAAAGTTTATCCCAAATTGCATGAATTGGGATCCGATGGCAATTATTATACCCAACAGGAAATAAAAGATATTGTAAAATATGCCGGTGAAAGGGGAATAAGAGTGATGCCGGAATTTGATGTACCTGGCCATGCTACTGCTATTCTTGTAGGTTATCCGGAATTAGGAAGCGCTCCAGGACCATATGTAATTGAAAGAAATGCAGGAATATTTGATCCAACTCTGGATCCCACAAATGAAAAAACTTATGAATTCCTTACCAATCTTTTCCAGGAAATGGCTCCTTTGTTTCCCGATGAATATTTTCATATAGGAGGAGATGAAAATGAAGGTCATGACTGGGATAATAATGCCGATATTCAAAAATTCATGAAAGAAAAGGGATTAAAGGATAATCATGAATTGCAGGGTTATTTCAATAATAGACTTTTAGAAATTCTTACGCCACTGGGGAAGAAAATGGTAGGTTGGGACGAAATTCTTCAACCAGACCTGCCCAAAAATGCTATTATTCATTCCTGGAGAGGAAAGGAATCATTGTATGAAGCAGCCCAAAAAGGTTACAAAGCTATCTTATCGAATGGTTATTATATAGACCTGATGCATCCGGCATGGCACCATTACCTGAATGATCCCTTACCAGAGGGAAATAATTTAACCGAAGAAGTTAAGGATAATATTTTGGGAGGCGAAGCTACCCAGTGGGGAGAACTGGTAACCCAGCTTACGGTGGATTCCAGAATCTGGCCAAGATCAGCAGCGATTGCTGAGCGATTTTGGTCACCAGCAAATGTAAAGGATGTGGAGTCCATGTATAAAAGAATGGAAGTAGTAGGCAGGCAATTGGAGGAATTAGGATTAAAACACATTACCTCCAGAGAGATCATTATGCGGAATTTAACCAGGGGAAATGACACTGAATCACTGAAAAATTTAATTGAAGTGATTGAACCCTTAAAAGTTTATACAAGGAACCCTGGAGGTACTATGTATCAAAGTTATTCGCCATTTACCCTCACTGCTGATGCTGCCAATGCAGATGCTCCGGCAGCCAGAAAATTTAATAAACTGGTGAATACTTTTCTTTATGAGCCATCAAAAGCAGAGGTGGAAGAAATAAAAAAATGGCTTAGCCTTTGGGCAAACAACCATGCCGCTTTGGAAAAGATTATTGTAAAAGCTCCGGCTTTAAAAGAAATGGAGGAAATATCGGCTAACCTTTCCAGGATCGCCAAAATTGGTCTTGAGGTAATGCAACCAGGGTTTAAACCAGGTATTGGTCAATTTGATGACCACATGGAAATCTTGCAAAATGCCAGAAAACAGGGAGGCCGGACTGAACTGCAAGTGGTGAACGCAATTGAAAAACTTGTAAAATATCATAGTGCTGTACTTAGTGCAAATTTTACCAGTCAGGAAATTGAAATTGATGGGGAGCTTACAGAATGGGAAGATGCCAAATGGTATTCCTATGTACCAAATGATTATTACTGGAAAGACAAAACTGAATTTGCCCTAAAATGGGATGAAGAAAATCTGTATATCGCTTTTAATGTAAAAAACTCCAACCTTCAGGCTTTAAAGAAAAAAAGAGATCAGGAAGGTCTGCATATGGACGATGGAGTTGAATTTTTGATTGATGCCAACCTGGACAAATCAAAGAGCTGGGAAGGGGATGATATTGCCTATCACATTAATGTTCTCAATGCAATTATTGATGACAGAGGCCTGGATGCTAAAGGACAATACAACAGCAAGTGGAATGGAAAAGCCAAAACTGCAGTGAAAATTAATGGGACCATAAACCAGGCAACCGATATTGATAAGGGGTACCAGGTGGAGGTAGCTATCAAGTGGAAAGAAATTGGAAAAACTCCTGCCAATGGTTTAAAACTTGGCATTAATCTATGTACAAATGACCGGAACGATAAAACCGGAGATTACCGATATTATGATTTCATGAACCTGAAGGTTTTTCATGTCCCCAGCGGATTTGCAACTCTGGAATTAGTGAAATAAATAATTTATTTGCCTGATGAAAAACTCGGGCAAATTCTACCTGACTACAAACTAACTCCTGACTTTACACACATATTTTATTAAAATTCTAACGTAAACACATAAAAGACAGAAATGGGGAAAAATTTCCAGATTGAGGTTTGTGTCAATTCTGTTGAGTCGGCCATGCAGGCTCAATCAGGTGGAGCAGACCGAGTGGAATTATGCGATAATTTATTTGAAGGAGGAACCACACCTAGTTATGGAACTATAGCCATGGCTCGAAAGCATCTTGAATTGGAACTTTTTGTTATCTTTCGGCCAAGACCTGGTGATTTTCTGTATTCTGAAATCGAATTTGAAATTATCAAAAGAGATATTGAAATAGGGAAAAACCTGGGTATAGACGGAGTGGTAATCGGGTTTCTTCATTCCGATGGCAGTATTGATATAGAAAAAACCAAAGAGATTGTGGAATTGGCCTATCCCTTACCTGTTACTTTCCACAGGGCATTTGATCTTTGCAAAGACCCTGAAGTTGGGCTTGAGGAATTAAAGCAAACAGGCATAAAAAGGATATTAACTTCAGGCCAACAATCCTCCGCCTTAGATGGAAAAGAACTAATTGCTAAATTGGTAGAAAAGTCTAAGAATCAACTTTCGATAATGCCTGGAGGTGGGGTAAACGAAGATAATATTTTGGAAATTGTTGAAGGAACTGGAGTTTCAGAATGTCATTTTTCTGCAAAAACCATAAAAGAAAGTAAAATGCGATATAAGAACCCCACAATTTCTTTGGGGAAATCCAATCCAGAAACAGAATATCAATTGCTTATTGCAGATCCGGAAAGGGTCCGAAGGATGAGAGAAGCAGTATCCAATTTTAATTTTTGAGTGAAAAAAAAATCACAAAATTAATTTAACAGAAAACATGTGAAAAAGAATGTAATTTATGCCAACTTTATTACACAAACATTATAATAATTCCTGAAAGAATATTACTTTAGATTTTCAATTATTAAAGATTTTCCAGACTTTGATTTTTTATAAATAATCAAATTATCTACTTACTTTTTAAACTAAGAAAATGGAATTTACTATTTTAATTTACCTGGCGCTTATCATTGTTGGCTTTTTTGTCTTCATGTATTTTGTGCCTGTAAACCTTTGGATAACTGCTATTTTTTCAGGGGTAAATGTTGGCCTTTTTCAGCTGGTATTTATGAGGGTGAGGAAAGTCCCTCCAAGGGTAATTGTGGAATCATTAATAAATTCCACAAAAGCCGGTCTGGTTTTAACCACAGCTGATTTGGAAACACACTACCTGGCAGGTGGCCATGTTCCTTCTGTAATCAAGGCATTAATTTCTGCCGACAAGGCCAATATAGAACTTACCTTTAAACAGGCTGCCGCCATCGATTTGGCAGGTAGGGATGTATTTGAGGCCGTTCAAACTTCTGTAAACCCAAGGGTAATTAATACTCCTATTGTAGCAGCTGTTGCCCAGGATGGGATTCAACTAAAAGCACAGGCCAGGGTAACTGTAAGAGCAAATATTGCCCAGTTGGTTGGGGGAGCCGGAGAAGATACTATTTTGGCAAGGGTTGGTGAAGGAATTGTGACCTCAATTGGTTCATCCACTTCGCATAAAGATGTATTGGAAAATCCAGATAAAATATCTAAACTGGTTTTGGAAAAAGGTCTGGATTCTGGAACGGCTTTCGAGATTCTATCTATTGATATTGCCGACATTGATGTTGGAGATAATATTGGGGCAAAGCTTCAAATTGACCAGGCCAATGCGGATCTAAAGGTAGCAGAAGCTAAAGCTGAAGAAAGAAGAGCTATGGCGGTAGCTGTAGAGCAGGAAATGAAAGCTAAATCTCAGGCTTCAAGGGCTAAGGTAATCGAAGCAGAAGCCGATATTCCTTTGGCAATCGCCCATGCATTTAAGGAAGGTCAACTGGGTATCATGGATTATTATAAGATGAAAAATATTCAGGCTGATACAGCCATGCGTGATTCTATTGCGGATCCATTGTTGGAAAAAACAGATAAAAAAGATGATGATGATTAATTAGTGTAAGCTTCCTTTTTTTCTAATTCAAAAAATATTTTTTCTAAGAGCTGTGGATTTAATTTATTCACAGCTCTTTTTTTATTAAAAACTCTAAAGTATATTATTTTAAATTCTGTAGCTACATGGAATTAGAAATTACCTTAAGTTAAATCATGAATTATCTTCTACCCTATTCAATTCACTCATGAAAAGCGATGCATTAAACCAGGCCATTTTACAAAACATTATTGAAGAGTTTAAACGAAGGATTTTTTCAGAATCTGTCCCTAGATTGATTAAGTGTCTTGGTTTACTCACAGATGAGGAAATCTGGCTCAAACCTAATTCGGAATCGAATAGTGTAGGAAACCTTGTATTGCATTTATGTGGAAATGTAAGCCAGTATATTTTAAGTGGGATTGGCGGACTTGAGGATACCAGGAATCGCTCTGCTGAATTTAATGAAAAAGGCCCCATTCCGGCCTCTGAATTAATAGAAAACATGGAAAAAGTGATGTCCCAGGTTTCAAAAGTAATCAATCATCTTTCAGTAGAAGAATTAATACAGGAGGTTGGTGTACAAGGGTTTAGAGAAACAAAACTCAGTATTATTATTCATGTAATCGAGCATTTTTCTTACCATGTCGGGCAAATATCTTATTTTGTAAAATTGAAAAAAGAGATTGATCTAAATTATTATGGTGGCATAAATCTAAATAAGAAGGGATAATGGAAAAATACCATTTTCCTGGAAAATTCTAATTGTCAATATTGAGGATATGGATTATTATTGCAATCCAAAAATCAGATTAGAATTAAGCGTTTATAAAATACGATGGTATTATACATAATTCCTTTTATTTCGGCAGCAATTGGTTGGTTTACAAATTATGTTGCTTTGAAGATGTTATTTCACCCGAGAGAGGAAAGAAATTTTGGATTATTTAAACTTCAGGGAATTTTCCCTAAAAGAAAGCCAGTACTTGCTGAAAGGTTAGGAAGAATTGTGGCAAGAGATTTATTTTCACCCAAAATGATTTCAGATAAATTGGATAATGGTGAAAATAGGGAAAAAATTAAGGAAACCATTTTGGTTCAGCTGGATAGTTATCTGAGGACAAAGTTCAAGGATTCCAACCCAATGATTGCCATGTTTCTTAATGATAAAATGATCGACCAGTTTAAAGGAAAACTCGCTGAAATGTTGGATGAGTTAATTCCAAAGCTGATGAATCAGATGACAGGTAAAGTGGAGAATATTGATATTGAAAAAATAGTCCATGACAGGGTGAACAATTTTTCCAATGAAAAATTAGAAAGTTTATTGATGGCGGTAATTAAAAAGGAGTTGAAATTCATTGAGCTTGCCGGTGCAGTTCTTGGTTTTATTATAGGAGTAATCCAGGTTGGTATTATCGTGTTTGCAGAAGGATATACTCATGAAATTTAAAATGGAAGTTTACTCGCTCATTTGAGTAATTTCTCATAATAGAAGAGAATATCTTCCGCAGATTTTGTCCAGGTAATTTCCGAGATATTTTCACTGTTAAGTTTTACAAGGTCTTTTTTTAAGCCCTTATAGTTAAGCAAGGCATAAAGGTAATTCGCAAACTTTCCTGTATCCCAAAAATCTGCCTTAAGCACATTTGGTAAAACTTCCGTTACTCCTGTCTGGTTAGAGGTAATAACTGGTAATTGATTTTGAGCCGCCTCCAGGGCAGAAAGACCAAACGGTTCAGAAATACTTGGCATAAAATAGATATCTGATTCCTGCATAATTTCCTGCACCTTTTGCTTATCCAAAAAACCATGAAATTCAAAATAGCCTCTTACTCCTCTTTGAATAGCATAATGCATAATTTCTCTTAGCCGGTCACCATTTCCGGCAATTAAAAATTTAATATTATCCGATTTTCTAAGCAACTGAACGGCTGTTTCTACTAAAAAGCTTGCTCCCTTTTGGCGCGTTAACCTCCCCAAAAAGAGAATTTTTTTTATTCCCGATTCAGCTTTCTTTTTTCGCTTTTTCTTTAATAGACTTACCTGCTGGTCAATACCATTGTGAATAGGAAAAACTTTTTCAATGTCAGTCTGATAATACTTTTGGATGCAATCCCTTGTATATAAACTTACGGGGAAGACATAATTTGCGGCTTCCATTGCACTTTTCTCAATTTCATAAACCTTAGATTTAGAGAAATCCCCTACCCTGTCAGTCTCAAGAGAATGTATATGGGCCACAAAAGGTTTGTTGAACCTGCGTTTTAATTCCATTGCAGCTGGAAAGGTAATCCAATCATGCGCATGAATAATATCAAAATCCATAGATTCGGCCAATTCAACAACCACCTTTGTATAGGCCATTACTTTTTCTCTAATATTATTCCCATAATTTACCTCTTCATTGAAAATTGCTTTGAGTTTTGATTTTTGAGGAATTTTAGTCTCCATTTCCACAACTTTCTCCTCATATTCTACAATGGGAACATTGGAGTTTGAAACTGGATAAATATCAAAATATGCAGGTACATATTTTACTTTGGCGAATGACTCATATTTATATTCTTTCTCTATTTTGTAACTATCAGCATAATCCAATTCATTTAGGCCAATTAATTCCCCATTGGATAACCTGGAGGCTGCTTCTTTTTTCGGAATAATTAATGTAAGATCAACGGCTTCAGCCAACGCAGAAGCAATTCCATAGCATGCTTGTCCCAATCCACCAGTCAATTTGGGAGGATATTCCCAACCAAGCATAAGTACTTTTATTTTCGATTCCTTCACAAACAGAGTTTTAAAAAATTGAAGTAGTTTGTTGTCTGGTTAAATTTAGAAAATAAAAGATAAATTATCGCAATAAAAATTTAATGGAACAATAAAGATTTGAATTTTAAAAAAATATTAAAGATGGGTTATTATAAGTCACAAAAGGAATTGGAAAAATTAAATTTTTATACCAATTATTGTAATGTCATCCCTTTGTTCCTGTCCATTTTGGTGAGCATCAAGTGTTTTCTCAAAAATTTGCTTTTGTTCCTCTAACGGAAGCATTACAATCTCCTGAAGTAGATCGGCAAATTTCCTTTTCCCAATTTTCATATTCTCTGAATTATTTTGATCCACATAGCCGTCTGTAGATAAATAAAGAATATCCCCCTTTTGAAGAAAGAAACTTTCTGAAGTGAATTGTCTATTTTTCTTTTGTAGGCCTCCAATTGATTTATTGTCTCCTTTCAAATATTTAAGAGAACGGTTTTTGGAAATAATATAATATAGTGGACGCTTGGCCCCTGTAAAATTCACTTTTGTAATATTTTCATCAACCTTTTCCAACTTACATAAACAGACATCCATACCATCGTCATTTTGTTTTTCGTCCTGTTTCAAAGCTGAAATAATTTCTTTGTTCAGAATTTCTAAAATCTGATCCGTTTCTAAAGTAAGTCTCCTATCAACAATTTCATTTAATATAGTATTTCCGATGAGGGACATAAATGCACCTGGCACTCCATGTCCTGTACAGTCCACAGCTGCGATTAATGTGATTTCTTTATTTTCCTCATTTTTGGTATTTGCAAACCAATAAAAATCACCAGAAACAATATCCTTCGGGCGATATAAAATAAATATATCATCAAAATGTTTACGCATTAACTCCTCTTGCGGTAAGATGGCATATTGAATTGTTTGCGCATATCTGATACTATCAGTAATTTTTAAATTTTTTCCCTCTAAATCATCAATGGTTAATTCTAACTTAGATTTATAAATTGTTAGCTCATTTTTTCGTTTTTTCAACTTCCTTGCTAAAATTACAAAAACGACTACCAACAAGGCTAAAAATGCAGTAATACCCGAAATGATGGTTAGCTTTCTTTGGAACTCAGCTTGTTCCAATTTTTTTTGATCTTCAATAATTGCAAGGCGCTCTTCTTTTTCAAGTAGTGATACCTTTAGGTTCTCTATTAAAGATTGAGTTTCTTCAAAATCTTTAAAATCAACTTTTTTCACTTCGATCAGTTTTTCCAATCTGGCAAGTTGAATTTTTAAGGAATCCTTTTCATCTTTTGAAAGCTCATGTCCTCCCTCTAACTTACTTAGAACCTTATTTAAATCCTGATTAATTTTTTCTTCATCATCAATATCCTCAAGATCATCCTCCAATATTAAATCTCTCAATAAATATTTTACATCATCACTTACCTTCGTTGAATCATTAATCAACCTTTTGAGAGTGGGCATGTCTAATAATCCGGTAAACAGATTTTCTCCATTTTCACCCAAATTATTTTTTTCAAGATCAACATAATTGGGGTCCCTTTCTAAAATAAGATTAATTTTATTCTCAGTTGAAGATGAATCCAGTTTTACAATTTTGTATCCTTCTACCTTGACTCCTTCTTTACTATCAAGTAATACAGCTTTAAATTTTCCAGATTCATTTGTCAGGTAATTATAACCTCCTATATTCAATTGAACATCTGGTATGGGCCTCCTTGCACTATCTAAAACAAACCCGTTGTAAAATTTTCCAAAGTACTTTTCCTCCCTATTTTTCTTGATTGTTAGTTTAAAATCATATACTCCTCTGTACTCAAAATACTTATGATAGATTGAATGCTCCTCAATTAAAAACTCACTGCCTTCATTCAATTCTGTCTCTACAGGCAGAATCATTTTAAATTTTCCATTTTGATCTGTTTTTGAAGATGCCGCATTTTTTTTACCTAAAAATATTATTTCTTGGTTAATAATCGGGTTGCCTTCCAAATCTAAAACCTCACCTTCTAATAACTTATATTTGCTTTCCCTCATGATGATTTCTATCTTTCCCTTTCTCATTCCCCATGAAGCCAACTCCACTCCCTCTTTATAGGCAAATATTTTTTTAGGTTTACTTTCTGGATTAAATTGATTTAAAATAATTGAACCATTTTCATCTGAAGGGTCAAAACTTCTTTCATCAATAGATAGGTTAACTTGAGCCAGAGGCTGTCCTTTTGTGTCCATTATTTTACATAGAACGGATAAATCTTCTCCATTTTGAGCTTGTAACACAATGTTACAATTCAAAATTAGAAGTATCCCAAGCAAAAAAGTATGTAAAAAATAATGTTTCATTAATAATTTTATGTAGTAATCTACCTCTCCTATGGATATAGGTCACCTGAAAATGAACGAACGTTTTAGGCTTACCGTATAGTGGGTCATTTCTATTTTAAGTATAATTTGGAAGATCAATCAGACAGAAAAATTACAGATACAATAATAAAATTGGTTAGGCTACTCAGTTTTGTTTTTGCTTAGTAAATCCTCAATCTGGTCCTTAAAAAATACAATATGAAAATATTCATCGTAGGCGGTCTTTTTGGGAATATTTATTACAGATTGGTAAAACCCTGCTTCTTCACTACTACAAATCAAATAAAAATCTCCCGGGTAGGGAATTTCAAGATTAAATCCTCCTTTGCCATCAGTCACTGTATTAACCACAGGTTCCATTGTGTAAAAATCTACCACACGAACATCTACATTTTTACATACTTTTGGCTCAGCTTGATCAAAAGCAGACTCCTGTGAAAAAGTATTTCCCTTTATCGTTAAGGGATAAAGTGGGCCGTAATTTTTTAGATTGACATAAACCCTGTAGATATCATCATTAAATCCTCCGTCCTTTCTATTGGAAGAGAAGTAACCTAAATTACCTATTTTGTTTAAGATAAAACCAAAATCATCTGCCATAGAATTAATGGGATATCCTAAATTTTTAATCTCAACAGGGTCCTTGGAGTCAATCCTTCCTTTAAAAATATCCAAACCACCAAGTCCTCCATGTCCATTTGATGAAAAATACAATAAGGAGTCATTGTATAAGTATGGAAACATTTCATCCCCTGTTGAATTAAAATCTTCTCCAATATTTTGTGGCTTTGACCAAACCCCATTTTTCAATTCACTTTTATAAATATCCGAACCACCAAACCCTCCTGGCATATCAGAAGTAAAAAACAAAGTTTTTCCATCAGAGGAAAGGGATGGATGACTAATACTGTAAGACGGATTATTTAATTTCAGGGGTTTAATATTAGTCCAGTTGTTACCTTTAAGTTCTGCTATGAATAGACTTAAATGACGTGTGCCATCGGGCCCTTTGGTCTGATTTGCAGTAAAAAGCATCTTTTGCTCTCCTGGAAAAAATGCAACTGGGCCCTCATGGTATTTAATTTTACTTTTGATCGGAAACTTTTTTACTTCTGTAAGGCTATCTTGAAAAACATCTGCGTTCTTTTCGAAAAAGGCAGAAAAAAATAATTCAAGATACCCTTTAGAAGTTACCCCACTTACATTTTTTACCCCAAATTTTTTCTCCCTTCCAGAAACAAACACTAACCCATTGTCATAAAAAGTCGGGCTAAAATCGGTGTACTCAGAATTTATTTCGGCAAAATCAACATCAAAATTTATGGAATCCCTATATAATAATGCAAAATCTTTCTTTGTCATCATAAGGTCTTGCTTATCTATAGTATTGGGAAGATCTTTCACATAACTTTCATACCATTGTTGTGCTTTAGAATAATCACCATTGCTAGATAAAGCCAGGGCATAATTTAATTTATCTTTATACTGAAAGCTCAATCCAAACTCTTCCATCTTTTTATACCATATTATAGCTTCACTTGGATTATTCTGTTTGATATAGCATTCAGCAATTTTTTGCATTATTCCGTCACCTCCTTCCGTAGAATAAATCTGAAGATACAAATCAAGAGCAGCGGAATAGTTATAATTTTGGAAGAAAGTATTTGCCCTTTTAAGGTCGCTTTTTAATCCTGTAACAATATTTTCCTGGGCGAATAAATTTCCCTTAAAAAAAATTGCATGTAGTAAAATGAATAGAAAAAAAGGCTTAAATGCTTTCATGGTTTAGGATTTTAGTAATGTCTTGGCGTTACCAAACGTGGATTGAAAAAAGTGAACCTAAAATTCAATACAATTTCATGAGCTCCACCATTAATTGAGTTTAAATCTATAGGGTTAGTATCATAGGAATATCCTATTCTTAATTGGGGAGTTGCCTGAACCTGAGCAAGAAAATTAACGGATTTGAATGACCTTAAGGATACTCCAAGCCATAACACCTCATTAAAAATAATATTCGAATTGATATCTACATTTATTGGCGTGTTTTCAACAGCTTTAACCATTAAACTGGGTTGCCATTCCACACCTTTATTAATTCCAATTTTTCCTCCCAAATACAAAAAACCATGAATATTATCTCTGAATGTTCCTGCAGAAATATTTGGAACGGAAAGTCCGGCAAAAACTTTTTTTGAGTTGAAATATAATCCCCCTCCAAATTCGGGGATCAATTCGTTGTAGTCCCCACCTAAAAAGGTTGGGTCCAATTGATTTTGTAAACTTGAGGAAATACTAGAATATTCAGATTTTTTATTCACCAAACCGGCCTGTACTCCCAGAGAAAGATAGCTATTTCTGTCTAATTTTATTTTATAAGAATAGGCTGAAAGGACTCTGAGTGTCTTGTGGATTCCAACCTGATCATTTAAAACCAATAATCCAATACCAATGTTTTCATTGTTAAGTGGAGTATGTCCGGAAAAAGTTTGCGTGGTGGGAGCTCCTTCAACTCCTGTCCATTGAGTTCGGTAGGACCCGGTTAGATTTAATGATTCTGCACTACCTGCAAATGCTGGATTGATTGCAAATTCATTGAACATGTATTGCGTAAATTGAGTCTCAACCTGTCCAAGCAATTGGTTAGTTACAAGTGTTAATATAATAATAAGCAGTTTTCTAGGAGAACTCATGTTTCTGAATTAGTCATTTTTGCTCTTATAACGGTGAGATTTTTATTGTCCACAATGCTATTAACATTTGTAATTCAAACAAGTGTAAAAAATCCACTCCTAAACAGCATTGGGCAACTTATAAAATTCCAAATTCTATAAGTTACCTAAAATTCCTATTGCATTTGCTAATATTTTACCTCAATAAAACCCTTTTTAGGTTGCTCTCCATTACCCAGTTCGAGCAAATAAAAGTAAGTTCCTTCTTTAGCCCTTCCATTCCCAATTGATAAGCTATTTTGAAGGATACCATCCCAAAAAACTTTGACATTGTCATATCCTTCCCCTTCAAAAACAATATTTCCATCTCGGGTAAAAACCTTCACATGGTTTCTTGGGAAATATTGTAACCCTTCAATAAACCAAATATCATTTATACCATCACCATTAGGGGAAAATCCCTGGCTAATTTTTACAATCTCAGATTCTGGTGCCTCTACCAAAATAAATACGGTATCCTGATCACAAAAACCTGTTAAATCACAGACTTCATATACTATTGTTTCCTTACCTACAAAAAAGTTAGCAGATTTATAAGCAAATGACCCGTCTCCATAATTTACAATTGATCCACCTTGATTTGGTTCCTGAATCACTCGTACAGAAGTCTCATCAATATTATTTTGAATATCATTATCATTATCCAGCACATTAAAATCTATTGTAGCTCCTGTAATGGTATTATAAATATCTGCATTTGCAATTGGTGCAGTTTGGTCATCAATTAAAACATAAACAATAGCAGTATCACACAAACCAATATTATTACAAATCTGATAACTAAATACTTCAGTACCTGAAAACCCATTAGCAGGTTCAAAACTTACAGTACTTTGATTTATAATATTAGCTTCCCCATTTCCTGGTTGGCTAACTAAGGATAGATTCAGGTTACCTCCATTTGGATTAAGGTCATTTTCCAAAACAGCAATAGACACAATGTTATCTTGATTTATTCTCACAGAATCATTATTTGCAATAGGTTCCTGATTAAATGAAGAAATACTTATATATACAAATGCCGTATCACATAGTCCTTCTTCATTACATACTTTGTATGAAAAAGCATCTTTTCCTGTCACACCCCTGTTAGGATTATAATTTATAGACTGATCATTATTTAGAGAAATATCCCCATTTACCGGTTCAGTTAAAACTGTGGTAAATAATGGAGTGCTTCTTGGATCAAAATCATTATTTAAAACAAAAATATCCAATGCAGTATTCACTAGTACTTCTACAGTATCATTAAAAGCAACTGGTTTATTATTCTCAATTACCTGAATATATACTATTGAAGTATCACAATAACCAAACTGATCACAGACGGAATATTCTATTTGATCCTGCCCAATATAATCTGTATTAGGCTGGAATAATATACTGTCCTGATTTATTATTTTTGTAAACCCATTTGAAGGAAAATCAAGTATTTGCGTGGATAACTTATAGTTACCCGGATGAGTATCATTTTTCTGAACATCAATGATAATGTTCTTATTTTTTTCTAGACTAACTGTATCATCCAGGGCAACCGGATATGAAATTACCCCAAAACCTTCAATATTAAAGTTATAAATTGGATTTTCAGAAACATTGCTTTCCACTGTAATTGAGGCCTGATTTAACCCTGCTTCTTGTGGATCAAATAAAACCTCAAACTGAATGCTATCTTTAGAAGGAATTACTGGGCTGACCACCCCTAAAATTTTAAAACTACTGCTATTTGCCCCTGAAATTTTAATCTTAGGGTCATTTAATAAATTTAAGTCTATGGTTCCTTCATTTATTATTGTAAAAGTTTTTTGAACTGTTTCCTGGCCAATTATTGCATTTTGGAAGGATGTATTATTGGGAACTTCAGGAAAAATCTGTCCATCGGGTATCAAATTCCCATTACCCTTTACAGAAATAGTTGGTTCTAATCCAGTTCCTTCAATTGAGAACTCGAATATCCCCTCATCATTATCATTGGAAATTATAGAAATAGTAGCTTTTCTCACCCCCGGAGCTAACGGTTTGAATTTTATTTGGAAATCAGTAGAAGCTCCTGGAAGTAAAATACTTAAAGGGTTTACGATTATGGAAAAATCTCCACTATGTGGACCCGAAATTTCCACAAGGGAATTATCTATTAAGTTTAGCAAAGAACTCCCATTATTTATAATACTAAAAATTTTAATAATTGAATCGCCAGCCACCAAAATATTTCCGAAGTTTGTGTTATTCAGAGCGGAAGTTAAGGTATCACCTGTTATTATTGACTCTCCATTTCCTTCAACTACAATTTCCGGTTCTAAACCTGTTCCCTGAATCGCAAAAGTGTAAGGATCCTCATCATCATCATCGTTGTCTATACTTACTGTAGCACTTCTCAATCCTGGTACCGATGGGTTAAAAGAGATTTGAAAAGTTGTAATTTCCCCACTTGCCAAAGGAGTACCAGGAGATGTTATTACGGTAAAATCTCCTGATCCTGCTCCACTAATTGACACTAAAGGAGTTCCATTTAAGGTTAAAGAGGAATTGCCAATATTTTCAATACTAAATGTTCTTACTACACTATCTCCTTCAACTTGAGAACTTCCAAAATCTGTATCATTTCCACTAGAGGGAATTAACAGTCCTGAATTAATTTCTGTGTAATTACCTTTAATTACCATCTCCGGTTCCAACCCAATTCCTTGAATGGCAAAAGTGTAAGGGTCCTCATCATTATCATCATTAACGATTCTTACAGTTGCCTCTATGGTGCCTATCAACGATGGATTAAAAGTAATCTCAAAACTGGAGGTATCCCCATTGTTAATTATGGGAGCAGGCAGTCTTGTTACGGTAAAATCTCCTGATCCTGCTCCACTAATCGACACCAAGGGTGCTCCAGTTAAACTCAAATTCGAATTCCCGGTATTCTCTATCGTAAAGGTTTTAACTACCATCCCTCCTGCTATCAAGCTCGAGCCAAAATCTGTGTCATCTCCTGCCGAAGGAGTGGCATCTCCGGATACAATCTCTATAGAATTCCCCTCTACCAAGATCTCTGGTTCTAAACCTGTTCCCTGAATCGCAAAAGTGTAAGGGTCCTCATCATTATCATCATTGGCAATACTTACTGTAGCACTCCTTAATCCTGAAACTGAGGGATTAAAGGTAATCTCAAAACTGGTAGTATCTCCATTGTTAATTATTGAAGCAGGTAGCCTTGTTACTGAAAAATCTGCTGATCCTGCTCCACTGACCGATACTAAAGGAGCTCCGGTTAAACTCAAATTCGAATTCCCTGTGTTTTCTATCGTAAAGGTTTTAACTACCATCCCTCCTGCTATTAAGCTCGATCCAAAATCTGTATCATCTCCTGCCGAAGGAGTGGCATCTCCAGATACAATTTCTGTGGAACTCCCTTCTACCAAGATCTCTGGTTCTAAACCTGTTCCCTGAATCGCAAAAGTGTAAGGGTCCTCATTATTATCATCATTGTCTATACTTACTGTAGCACTCCTTAATCCTG
>NZ_KB903430.1 GCF_000379765.1 Flexithrix dorotheae DSM 6795 | reverse complement strand
TAGATTTGGGTTTTCAGGGTATAACAGAGGATTACAAGTTTGGGAAACTAAGTATTCCCATCAAAAAGAAACCAAAAAAGGAGCTTTTAGAGACAGAAAAAATGATCAATAAAACCAGAAGTAGTATAAGAGTTTTGGTAGAAAATTCAATAGCAGGCCTTAAAAGATACCGATTTTTATCTGATAGGTTAAGGTGTAGGAGTATGGCACTTTACAACAAAGTGGCTGGCATTTGTGCAGGGATTTGGAACTTTTGTCTAACTAACTGATAATCATACCAGAACAACTCTATTAATGATAAATGGGGCAATGGGAAAACTTCTTTTTTGAATATGCTTGAAAGAGAGTGTAAAGCTTTTCCAAACATAATTACTATTCGATTCAATCCTTGGCTTGCTGAAAATAAAAAATTATTAATTACAGATTTTTTTGATGTTCTACATGAAAGAACTGGAGTTTATGATGCAAAACTTGGAAAACAAATATTACTATATGCTAAGAAACTAAACCAGTTAATTAAGACTAATTATTTTGCATTGTTAGAAGCTACACTCCTTTATTATTCTTCGTCTAGTCTATATAAACACTATGATTTAATTAACCAAAGAATCAAAAAATTGGGAAAAAAAATTATAATATTTATAGATGATATTGATAGATTAGATAATGAAGAAGTAGTTGAAGTTTTAAGAATTATAAGGAATACTTCAAGTTTTAATAACACTTATTTCATAGTCGCAAATGACCGAAAGTATGTTGAAAATGCTTTCATTGAAAGTAAAATTTATAACCCTAAGGAATATATTGAAAAAATTTTCCAATTAGAATTTCCTCTACCACCTGTTAAGACAGAAATTCTAATAAATGAATTATACAACTTACTTCTTAAGTATTTTAAATATGAAGAAAAAGATATAAAAATATTTTTTTCCAATATTAAGGAAATAGAGATTTCCTGGAATTACTATTTCAAAAATATTAGAGATGTAAAACGATTTATAAATGCCTTCATTCAGTATTACCCTTACATTAAAACAGAGGTAAATTTTTCTGATTTTTTCCTGGTTACATTACTAAGGGTTTACTTTAATGAAACCTACAAAGAACTTGCTAAGGAGAGTAAAAAATATTTTTTTTCAATTAATACGAGTAATATAAACTCCATTTCATTTTCTAAAGAAGAAACAGAAAAAGGTAAACAAGCTCGTTTAAAGTCTTTTATTGAGGATAATAATAACTTTATAGAGGAGGAACCTAAAAATAATCTTAAAAACCTTTTAGAAACAATTTTTGATGATGAAATTGAAGGAACAATAGATGATGTTTTTAACCGATATGATGGACTCCATGAAAAAAAACACGATCCTTCAATTGTTAAATCAGTCCGTAACCCAAGTAATTTTAATCTGTACTTTAATGACAATATTCTTAATGAAACTATCACAAATTCTGAATTTAATAGTTTCTTATTGTTAGAAAAAAATACAATGCTTAATTGTATAGATTTTCTTTTCAACGAAGAAAATTTTAAAGTACAGCTCGAAGAAAAATTCTTATATTATTTTACAACGGTTAAGGATCCATTTTTTGATAATTGGTATTTAGGTTATGTTTATTTTTTAAAAAAATCCAACAAATTTTTTTACTCTGGAATTCTAGGACAGTTACTAACTTTTAAAGAAAAAGGAGAACGTAACCATCCAGAATTAGATCAATCAAGATTAAACCCTACTTTTAATTTCACAGGCTTAGATAAAGAAAAAAAGATTATTTTATTTGAACAGGTTTTTACTGGAAAATATACTTCGTATTCAAAAGGAGATGCAGAATTATTGTATAATATTAGAAAGATTTATTATTACCAAAATGATGAACCATTTTTTATAGAAGAAAAAGAACTTCTAGAAATGAATTTAAACTTATTTAAAAACTATATTGAAAAGTATCAAAATAATTTTGATCAAGATATTCTTATCTATTTTTATAATTGTGCAAATAGCTTTAATAAAAAAAGTAAGAAAATAACTATTTCTGAGAAAGCTAATGAATTACTTGTTAAGTTGGCAAATAGGTCTAAAAAAGAATTTTTAAATCAATTAATTTTTATTGATTCACCATTTCAAGGAGAAGAAACATTTAAATTAAGGCCACTGATTTTTGAAGCATTTGGAGGAGAAGATAAATTTGAAGAATATCTAAATAATCCACCTCATAAAGATCATGTAATAGTAAAATTTTATTATCTATTTAAATCTAATAACTACCAATCTCTATATTTATCTGATCAAAATCCAATAAAATCGAAAATTATGGAAATTATCGAAAAGAGATAGAGTACTAAAGCCTAATGTATCTTAAAAGAAACTTTCTTATCACTTCAATTGATCAACTAATTCAATTTTATTTATTAAATAATCTAGAGGGACATGACCTCTTATAAATTTTGCACCAATGTCGGGTAAGAATGCCTCCTTACGGAGACACACTCCCCTCTTCTTGATGGGAATACTTTATTCTCAGGTATGTCTGACGAATTATATCCACTCGTAAAGTTTTGGTAAATTGAGTGTCTAGAAATAACTATAACAAAGCGCAATTTTTTATATATAAAGTTATATTTTGCAATATAAAACACAAGTTATATGCGATTAAATCTAAAAAATAAATTTGTTAAAAAACTAAAAAAATATGGAATCACCTAAAGCAACTCTAATGAATTCAGACAATGAGGATGAAGTTGTAGTAAACCGAATTAACATGATTGGCAATGGGTTTGATATGGCCCACGGGCTTAAGTCAAGCTTTAAAGATTTTATTGGTAATTATCTTATTTCTATAATAGAAATTTTTATTGATAAAAAAGTATATTCTGATATACTTATTCAAATTAATGAAAAACTTGACAAACAAGAAACTCCGATGGCTTATTCCTATGAGGAGCTTTTAGGAGTTGATAAATCTGACCCTGAGGATTGTTTCCTGAAATTTAACCGCCTTATTAAGAAATACGCTAGTATAAATTGGGCTTCTCTATTTTTTAAAAATACTTACGACAATATAGAAAATTTTGGATGGGTGGATATAGAAGTGGTGTATTTTGATTTATTGAAAAAATCATTTCAAAACAGTGATGTTAAAGATGCAAGAAAAGATATAAATAGTTTGAATTCAGAATTGGAATTCCTAAAAGATAAATTAATTGACTATTTGAGGAAAGAGCAAAATAAACTTAAGAAAAAGCCTTATAAACCTTTGTTAGAACAGCTTAAGAGCAATATACGAGGTATTGATTGTATTGATAAAATTATTGAAAAAGATAAATCTCAAGTACCTAATCATACATTTTTTCTGAATTTCAACTATACAAAAATTGCACAAATATATAGGGATCAGTATAAATTTTCTGAGGAAATTTATTATACTTATTCATCCCATGATCCTCATTACAAAGAATCATCTACAATGAATTATATTCATGGATGTATAAAGGAAGGTCAACCACCTATTTTTGGATTTGGTGATGAAATGGATAAAGATTATAAAACTTTCGAAAATTATAAAATAGATGAGGCTTTCGATCATATAAAATCATTTAAATATTTGGAGTCTGATAGCTACAGAAGGCTTTTAGAATTTATGGATGGCCATCCTTTTCAGGTTCAAATTTTTGGTCATTCTTGCGGAATTTCTGATAGAACCATGCTTAACACAATCTTTGAACATGAAAATTGTATTTCAATAAAATCTTATTATTATGAAACCGAATTAGAAAATGATTTTACTAGAAAGAATTTTTCCATTGCAAGGCATTTTGAAGATAAAAAAATGTTAAGAAAAAAGGTGGTAAATTTTGAATTGTGTGACCCAATGAAACAACCAGACAAAAAATACAAAGATGAAATTATTATCAAAGAATAAGTGAGTTATGGAAAAAAGAATCAGATTTAGCTCAACAACAATACAAAAATAAAGAAATTGATTATAATAGGTTTGTTGAAATTTTAGGTGAACTACGCTTAAAATACGATGCTGATTTTAATTCAGCTTATGATAATGAAAGGCTAGGTAAGTCTGATGAATATGATAAAATAGCAAAGGATTATTTTGCTAGTTTTCATCGGGTGAATAAGAAAGTATAACCCTTTTAAGGGTATGGTTCTGGGATTGATATTTGTCGGGTAAGAATGTCTCCGTAAAGGAGGCATTCTTACCCAACCTTAGGAATGTAAATGGTTGGGGCCTCATCCAGTAATACGTTTAATGCCTGTGGCACTAGAACAACAAGATTATTCCACCCAAATTTCAATTACTACTGGACAATGGTCGGAAATTTTATCCCAATCAGCCTTATCTGCCTGCCTATAATTTACTTGTCTAAAAGATGATAAATCCACCCACTCAAATGATTTTTTATCAAATACAATATGATCGATGTATTCTGTATATCTATTATCTCGACAACTTAATGGCATATTTAAGGTCACAGTAGTTAAGTCTGCATTTGCTGGTTCTGCATCATCTATCTCAGACCATACTCTATCAGAGTCCAGATTGAATCTTCGATTAAAATCTCCGAGTAAAATAAAAGGTTCATCTTTAGTTGCTGCTGTATCAATCCAACTTTCCAAAACAGGTATTTGATCCATTAAGGTTTCACAACTACTACCACTCATACTGTTATCAAAACAACCACTTTTCATATGTAAAGAAACCAATTTGATGGTCTTATCCTTGAAAGTGACATCTATTCTTGCTCCATAGCGGAGTCGTCCTCCTCCTGAGACATCTAAGGCAGTAAAGTCAGGTTGTATTTCTACAGATAATCCCTTTTTCCAGATAAACCCTGTATTTTGCTTGCCATTTAAACTACCTTGAAGCCGAGAAGATACATGGACATTATAAACATCTGAATCAATAATTCTATTTAGGGCTTCAGTACCATCTACTTCTTGTACAGCTAAAATATCTGGATTAAACATACGAATATAACATTTTAGCCTTTCATAATCTTCGGCTTTTCGTATTACTGAGGGTCTACTGCCCGTATAAGTACTTTGTCCATCTTCTGAATGAAGGTTTTCTAAGTTCCAAGTGGCTAACCTTAAGCGGTTTTCATGAATGATTTCAGGACTTCCCTTTGGAGGACACCAGGAAATAGAAACAGAATCAATATCCACATTTCCATCTTCTGAAGAAATTACACTTTCAATATACGTTTTAGTAATCCAACCTAAAGCCATTTCACCACCAACAGTATTTCCTTCCAAATTATACCAACCAATTGAAGAATCAAAGCTTTTGATTTTACCTGTACTTCCACTCTTAAAGCGTAAATGGACTGAGGAATTTCCAGCTGCAGGGTGAGCCGGAATATTTTGAGATCTGGTAACCAATTGTACACTATCTCCAATTTGATAGTCTTGACCAATTAGGCAAAATGGAACAGAAAAAAAGTAAAAAATTAGGATGGATTTCTTTTGAAGAATATTGAATAATTGCATTTTAAAGAATTAAAAAATTATTTACTTGGATCGAAATTCAGTAAGCAAGTTCTCTCATTTCATTATCTTTTCAAATACCTAAAATTGTGTATTTATAGAATAAAGTAATTATCTTAGGAAATATCTAGCTCTTCAAATAATTAAACAGCAATTTTTTGTTCTGATTTATTTAACATTATTTAGAATTATCATTTCCCCCATTCTATATCTTCAATTCTCCAAGTATATTTTTTTACTTCTTCTGCGACTTCTTTTAATTCCTTATCATCGTTAGCTATCATAAAAAGTTCATCACTTATTTTGTAAAGTATCTTGTAGGCATAAAATGCTCTTTTCCTCAATTCTTTAAATCTATCTGAGTTAGGTTCCGAATTTTTTTCTTCTAGTTTTTCATTTTCCCAATTATATTCATTTTGTTTTAATTCAAATTCTGTTTCTGCCTCATTAATTGCCTTAAAGCCAACTTTTAAAGCTACTTTTTTAGAGTTTAAATAGTTTTTTTCACCAATTAGATTTCTTGAAATTGTTATTATTTGACTTTGTCTATCATTACAAAACAAATATGGAAGAATTGATTCCTGCAATGCTATTGTCAAGTAACCCTTTTTCCTGCTTTTTGGAACAATATACCAATGTAAGTCTTGATACATGTCAAGCACAGCTCCTACATATTTATTTGATTCATCTTTTATGAAAAAAAAACAATAGGAATTAAAATTTCCAATAATGTCATCCGTCATTTTTGGTTGTTCATGCCATACTTTAGCAACATCAACTGTTTTACTTATTTGTCGAGTAAAAATTGATTCACATGCTTTTCCATTATTTAGTCGATCAATATATTTTCGTATTGTTCTATCTGTCATATAGTTTTAGGATAAGTTTATTTCCATTTTAATCATTTTAAGGTAAGCCTCAATTTCAGTTACCTATTTGAGTCATTTTCTTTGAATAATCCATATTTTAATATTTCTTATGAAATGCTCTTAGACATTATGATTTATCAATTTAAGTTTCGTAGTTGGTTTTATTATTTGCAGGTTAACTCGCTTATATTTTAATTAAAAAATATTGATAAGTATTAGGACAACTTAATTCACCCCAATTCAAAAAATTAAGTTGATGACAATCTTTAACTGAATCCCCCCTATAAAACTTTGCAGTTACTTTCTGGTAATTATGATAAGGCTTTTTACCCGGTATTTCTCCACCTTCCTCAACATTTTCTATTGCAATTATTTTAGCAATAGTATTTTCCCAAGACTTTCTTCTAACATAGAATTTAAACCTTTTCCCATTTTCATAATACATTTCATAAATGTTCATGGATACGCTATCTATAAATAGGATTCTTAAAAATTAAACCTTCTAACCCCTCAATTTCATCACATTTCCCGATTTTCAGGTAATGTGCTTTTAACTTAAATGTGGAATATTCTAAATCATCTGGCAATTCTTGAAAATCCATTTTTGCATTCCACTCTGTTTTTTTTGAACTTTCAGGTTCAAATTGTAAAGGAAAAATTTTCGCTACACATAATCCGCAACTTGCACCAAACCTCCTTAAAACTTCATTGATTACTAATCTTCCTATTCCTTTTTTTCTGTGTGATTTAATTATTTCTAATCTTTCAAAGATCAGGAAATCTTCATTAAAAAAATCACCATAAAAATCTACAATTTTATCAACCAGTTCCAATTTATCAATGTCATAGATTTTGTCCATTATGGAAAGATAGGCTTCACTGTAATCAAAAACCTCTTCAAGGTTAAAATCATCGATTATTGCATAGTTTGTATGGATAATCGAAAACTGAATTTTACCAATTAGGTTTGGTAAATCTAACATATCAAAGACATCCTCTCTCTGGTAGATATTACCTCTCACAATAGTCAGGTATTTATCAGGGGTCGCTTCAAATTCATCATCGTGCAATTGGCTTTCAACGATGTATTTTATTTGAATATCCTTCGGCTCTCGATGTTCCATTTCATTTTTCCATTTTAAAAAATATCCATTTCCATTTCTACTAATTTGTTATGAACTTCCCGTAATTCGGCAGTATCCCTAGCTGACATACAGCTGGATTTAATTTCATTATCTACCTTGAAAGCAGGAAAAAAAATCCAGTGGAGGACATATTCTTTCAGTATTTCAAAATTTTTCCCTTCCACTCTATTTCCTTCCAGAAAATCTATAATAATTTTTCGCAATTTTCCACTTTGTTCCTGGAGATGAAAAACAGGTTGGTTATTTGGATAAAACCCTGGCATGTATTTGTAAATTGGAGTCATTTGGATAGTAGTTTTTCTGTTTTCATTGATATTGTTTTGATTTCTGATCTCATTCAACTGTTTTATTACACAAAATAACGATTATTCATTGATTTTAAAAATTTAGTTGCACTGTGACAAAAAACTGTAACCAAATTCTCAGGCACACCATCAGTTTTTTGTACTTATCCAACATACATCATTTTTTACCTATCATATTTCTACATATATTATATAGGTGCATATTTTAACCCCCCCCTATATATTTTGACTATCCTCATTATTTATCCTCATTTTTCTTAAATCATCATAAAATACTGATTTTAAGAAAGTTAAAAATCATATTTCTTCAATTGTGCCTTATAACAATGAGGACACTTGAAGATACTTGAGGATAATGCCTTAAAAATGAGGATAAACGATTTTTTGCTAAATCCTCATTTTTGCACCTTTATCCTCATTTTCTCACATTTATCCTCAGACTATCCTCAGACTATCCTCATTCTATAATAAGTATAAGTGATTGCAAATAAGGTGGTTATATATTTCCATAATATGAAAATATATAAATGAGGATAAATATTTAGATATATATCCCTTTTTTTAAAAAGCTATATTTTAGAGGGGTTTGATGAAATGCTGTGATTTATACTGAACCTCCTAAAAAACTGGATTCGTTGTTTGGGTTTGTACTTTTTAAAGAAAAAAAAGGGAAGTCCATTGCTGAACTTCCCTAATTTGTTGTTTATGTTTTTTACCTATTTTAAATCGAAGTTTGTTTTTCCTCCAGATAAATTTTATTTCCTGAAATACGATAAGTAAAATTTCCTTCCATGGCATTAGCTTCCTGGCAATATTTGGTTACACAGTCTCTGAAGCGATCTTCTGGTATTGGAGGTTTTTTATCCATGTTGTATATTACCCATAGCTGTTTAATTTCATATCCTCTATTAGGGATTAGGCAATTCATAAGAAAATTATAAATCATATCTTCAGCTTTGCCATTCAAATGAGGAGGCACTTTCACCAGTTGTTGAGTTTCTGGATCATCATGTTCATGTAAATCTTCCAGGTATTCTCCCCATCTCATTTCAATTTCCAAATCCCTTAAAATTTCATAGTTCAAAACAATGGCTGAAGTTCTCCTGGAGTTAACTCCTTGAAATTCTACATTTTTCTTTCTAAAACCCAGCTTATAAGCCTCTTGAGTATTTTCATCGTTTTTGCAGGCCCGATGTGATAAAAGCATTTCCTTTAAATCGGATTCATTAAATGGTGATTTTTGTTGGCGAATGCAGGCTTGTCTATAAAGGGGCATGATGGCTCTTATTCTTAGAAACAATTTGGTCACACCATCTTTTTCCTTTTGAATTTTGTAATGGATTCCGGGTTCAATATCCTGAGCTTCCATTATTACCTCAAAAAACTGGGAAACCTCATCGGATACTGCTTTGGTGGAAATTTTTTGAAGGGTATTTTTAAAAACATTTTTATAAGCTTCCTCAAATTTATAAGGAAATTCCAGCCCTGCATCCATTAATATTTTCATAGGAGCTAATACTGAAATGGCATTCTTGATTACTCTACTTTCTTTGATATTTGGAATTGTTCCTTTTTTAATTTCTTCATCCAGATCCTCAGAAAGCTGCTGTGCTAACGTTCTATAGGTAGGCCGGTATTGTTCTTCAATAAGGGTTCTATAAGCAATTAAATCTGCGGTGACCTGAGTAATTAACCCTTTGTTTTGCAGATCAATTAATTCTTCAAGTCTGAATTCATCACCTTTGGTTGTGCCATTAAATTTCAGTGTTATTACCCGATCATGAAGCCCTGGGTCAAAACTCGGACTATCCTGACCAGAAATGATTGTACCGTTTTGGTTTTTCTCACTCCCATGCTGGTAATTTCCTCCTCTCCTGGTCTTTCTGTTTGTGCCATCTGCACAACCTTTCAGCATTTCCAATTTTATCCTGTCATTTTTCAATTCTCTGGAAAATTCATTAAACCAAACCATCCCATTACGGAATTTATCGACAAACTCCATCATTCCTGATAAGGAACAACTGATAACGTTCATGCCATCCTCATCTCCATGATTGGACCCAAATGCTCTGAGTAAACTTCTAGCTGCCGTTGACTTTCCATTATTTGGTGTTCCCCATAAATTGAGAATAGGAACATAATTGCCATTCTGAGTAAAAATTGTATGATGATTTATAGACATTAAATAATAACCCAGCATGACGTAGGTATTTTCGCCATATACTTCTAATAATAACCGGGACCACCTTTTAAAATCTACTTTTTTATTTGGCTGGAAGTAGAACTTTGCTTCATCTTTATATTTTTCTTCCTCCGAAGGTTCCTTAGTTTTATCTGCAGGCGGAAGATAAAAATAACGAAGCGTATTCACCTTTTTTTCCTGAATGAACTGTTCTATTTTTTCTTTCCCAATTTGCTTAAAAGCATTTTCAGAATTCTCAATAAAAACTCCTTTTCCATCCAGTTCTATTATGGTTTCCGGTCTGATTTTTTCAAATTCTCCTATGGTATCAATAGGGTCTAATAACCGGACAACCCCATATTGGTCTGGCTGGGAGAATTGGCTATTTCTTAAAATTCCATTGGCCCATACATCAAATTTAAGGTTGGGGTTATATCCCATTTTTGAAGGCTCTATTGCTTTATTTACACTCCTTCTCAATTTAAAATTGATACTATCTAAATGACCCATGTTGCCTTTAAAAACAAAGCTACCATGCAACTTGCCAATAGCCTTTTTAAAGTCTCCTAAAACTGTTGTTTTGTCTGTGTTGAGTGCCTTGATATGTATGTTGCCAAATATATTTTTGAACTTGACTACATAAAGTGGATCATTATCTGTTTCTACAAAATAGAGATATTGCATTGTAAAACTGCTTACCAGTCTCTTTTTTCCTCTTTCTTTTGTATAATAACAACTATTCTCTTCAAAAAAATCGAACTCAAAAAAATCATCTTTGCTTCCTTTGGGGATCTGAAATTCTTCCTTTTTCTTTTCCCGCTTCTCTAGCTTGTATTTCCCAAAATCTTTCCATTCCTCTACCAACTGTTCGTAATAAATTTCTCTGGTGGTTTCATCTTCCAGTAACTCCACTACTCGGCCCATCTCCTTTATTGCTTGTGATTTCTCTTTGGGAGAAACACTGGCTTTTTCCATCTTAGTTTTTAGTAAAAACTCACTGATATAATCCTGCTCTTCGTGTAACCAGCTTTGGGCCTGTTCTTTTGTCTTAATTTTTAGTTGCTCGTCAGGGTCTTTGTCTTTTTCAGGGAGTAAAACACTTACATGCAATCCATTTGTTAGGAGTAATTCCGCACTTCTATGAAGGGCCTGTATTCCTGCTATATCACTATCAGGAACTATACATACTGTGTCGGTATATCTTTTTATGAGTTTGATTTGATTTACTGTCAAAGCTGTGCCACATGGAGCCACTACATTTTCCACCCCGTTTTGGTGAAACCTGAGTACGTCTGTTGGTCCTTCTACCAGATAGACTTTAGCATTTTTGGTAATTGCATTTTGAGCTTTATGGATACCGTATAAATGATCACTTTTATACCAAATGCTTTCTGGAGAATTGATGTATTTTGGAGGGATATATTTACCAGCAGCTTTACGAGCCTCTTTTTCTTCTTCTGATAAATCCTTAATTATTCTTGCTGTAAAGGCCACTGCATTTCCTCTATAATCATGAATGGGAAATATAATTCTATTTTTGTAGGTATCGAAAAAGCCATTTTTCCCTTCTTTGGCCAGTCCTGCTTTTTGAATAATTTCTGAAGAATATTGTGCTTTTTGGGCGACACTAAAAAAGGAATTGGTCTCACAGGTGTAACCAACCTGAAATTTATTTAATATCTCAGGATTTAAACTCCTTGATTTTATCCAGGTTTCAGGGATATCATTGACAAAAAACTGGTCAGCGGCAAATTTTAGGAATACCTTTAAGGCCTCCTTTTCCTTTTGCTCTTTTTTCATGTTTTCTTCCTGTTCTGGTGACAGGTTTTCATACACAATTTCTATATGATGATCATTGGCTAATTTGATGATGGCTTCCTGGAAAGAAAGTTTCTCTGTTTCCATGACGAAGGTAATTCCATCTCCAGCTTTTCCACTTGAAAAACAATGGAAAATATTTTTTTCGGGATGGACTGAAAAAGAGGGTGTCTTTTCATCGTTAAACGGACTTAGGCCCATATTTTTTTTGAGCTGGACTTTTCCGGATACAATATCTCCAATAGGCAGTTCCCTTACCTTTTGGATTGTTACTTCACTGATATACATTCTACTCTGGTTTTGTTAAAGGGACTGGTTTTTTGGGTGTTTCATTGAGTGTAAAGGCTTCAAGGTATGCTTGGCTACCTTTTCCCTTGATAGCTGGTTTTCTTCTAAATTGGATATAGTATAATGTTTGGATATTCTTTGATAAGATTAGATCAAAGGGTGAGTTGGTGATGGTTAGGTTGTTTTTCATTTTATGTTTTTTTATGTGGTTAATACAAAAGATATTGAAATTAAATTTTGTTTTTTGTAAATTGTATTGACCAAGCAATGAAAATAACCTTTCGTTGTTCTGAATTGTTAAACAGCCGTATATAAAATATTATACGGTTGTTTGCTTTGTTTTAAAGTGTTCTATGTTTGTTGAATGTTTGTGGTTATTGGAATGAACAATCCATTTTTTCTTTTTCAACTTATTGATCTTATTCATTTTTAATCGCATTCTGGTTGAACATTCAGAACCACAATATTTTCTTTTGTTTCTTCCAGGGACCTCTTTTCTCAAGTCAACAACGAATGTGTTCTCGCATTGATCTGCTGAACAAATCCTTTCCTCTAAATACCCTTTATTACTGTTTAAAACTGTTGTACTCATGGATATATCAGTTTTACCTTTTATTGCTGTATTGTTTAAAGATTGTCCATTTTTAGGGAGGGTGTCCTTAATTATTGATGTATCCAAATTTTCAATTTCCGGAAAATTTAAATTCTTCATACTTGGGGGGGGGGTTGGATTAGGGGAGGGGTTAGAAGAAAAAGCTACTTTCCCTGCAAAGGTGTGCTTCCAAATACCACAGAAAAGAAAAATAATTAAGCAGGCAATTGTACCTCCTCTTCCTGTTTTTACAAAGTGCTTTCTTTTAGTTTCGGTAATTACCTTGTCTTCTGAATAATCTTGGTTTAATCTATTGATTTGCTCTTGTAGCAGAGAAATAGTTTTTTTATCGGTTTCAGGTTCATAGCCGTATTTCTCGTAACTGGATAACAATTGACCAGCTGAACTAGGGACATAGGTATGTTCACAAAGTTCATTTACTTTGTGTTTAGCATTATGCGCTGAACACCAACGATAGGAGAGAAGGATTTGGCTAATCGTGGCACTTAATGAATCTTCTTTTTGCTGGGCAAATACCGGTTTTTCATAAACTGTTTCAGCTAATGGTGTCACTCCATTCCAGTCTGTATAAATATTGAAAATAATAAGGAATAGGAGAGGGATAATAAATTCATCTATTTTTCTCTCACTAAGCCATAGGGAGGCAAGATGGTTGGTAAGTAGAAAAATTGTAATACTTATACAGCAAGTTGCAATGGTAGCAAACAAAAAACCGTAATCATTTTCCAATATTTCAAAGCTTGACCACCACTTATAGGAAAGTATTGAAGAAATTACCAAGGCCAAAATTTCGGGAAAAGTCAATAAATAATAAAATTTTATATATCGACTGAAAAAACTCTTATCTCTGTATTTTTTTTGAAAAATACCCGACATTTCTTTTTCATTAAAGTTTAAAATGTTAAATTTCATCTTCAAGAATCTAATTTTAAAAAGGGTTATGGCAAATGTTATATCCCTTTTTGTTTATAATAATTTTGCCTTTTATTTCTGTTTATCTTTTTTCAAGGCTTCTAACCTTCTTTTTTTTCTCTGGTACTTCTTTGCCCTCTCTGAGTTTATCCTCATTTGTTCTCGTAATAGCTTTTTTGCTTCCAGCAAATCACCATCTTCTATATTTTCATAAATCTTTTTCAGCATTTTTCACCGTTTTATGTGAATTAAAGGTGTAGTATCAAAAATTTTATATATTTGTATACAATATTTGTTACATAAAAATTTAACTCAACACAATGATATAATATAAATATTTATTACGCAAATATTTAATACACTACATAAAAATTTATTAATAGAACTAATATGGATTATAAAGAAAGATGGGCCTTTCTATTAAGAGCTAAGAATCTTAGTATGAGGCAGTTTTGTAATGATGTAAATACTACCACCAGTAATTATTATTATTGGGTGAAGAACAACTCCTTTCCTGATACTAAGGCTACAAGAGCAATAAAAGAGTTGTTTCCTGATCTTAATCTTAATTGGTTATTCTTTGAACAAGGGGAGCCATTTTTAGATGAAAGTATTCTGCCTCCTCCGCCAGATAAGGATGAGTTCAAAGAGGTAGAAAATAAAAAACAGGTACACAAAACCAGTACACCAAATCGTGTACCTGAAAAAGTATTTGATCATGAGCTAATTGCACGTTTAGAGCGTATTGAAACCTTTCTGGAGGAACAGGTGGGTGATTTTGCGGTTGTGGGAAAGAATAGGGTGTATCTTAGGTCAGAAATGTATTTAAACTATGCGGCATAGAAAATTAGATACATTTTTAGATACACCAGAACCATAGGTATTTAAAATATGGTTTAAATGACCTCCCAGGCACTGTTTTTATTAAGTTCGAATCCAGTAGGTCCCACATTTATTCAAAAGGTTTACATTATGTAAGCCTTTTTTTTTGCCCTAAAATGAGTTGGAATCGTGAAGGTTGGCCCTGCCTAAAAAGGGTACATGAATGGGTACACGATTGTCGGTAGAGTTTTAAATGAGGGTATACGGTAATTTAAGAAAGTTTTTTTGCTAAGGTTCGAAACCTGTTTAAAACCATTAGATACAAAAAAAGGCTTACTTTTCGGTAAGCCTTTTCTTTTAGATTAGAGTATTTACTTTTCCTTAGTCGCTTCTAATTCATTTTTCAGGATTTCGTTTTCCCTTTCAACTTCTGCCTGCCTTCTGTACATCTCTTCCTGAGTCGCCTGCATTTCTTCCTGGTTTTGCCTCAGTTCTTCTTCCTGTGCTCTTAATTGCTCCGTCATTTTTTGGCTATTCTCCAATAATTGCTTGGTTCGCTCATTGGAGGTTACTGTGGAGATGTTGGCTGCCAGCATGGTGCAAACTTTCTCTACAAAGGCAATTTCATGCGCTTTCAACAGGTTGAATGAAGCGATTTCGATTACTCCTAAAATTTCCTCATTTATCATTAAAGGTATTACCAGAATATTTCGTGGAGAAGCATCTCCCAATCCTGAGCGGATATTTAAATAATTGTCGGGAATTTCTTTCAGATAGATTTCTTTTTTCTCCAAAAAGCATTGTCCTGCAAGGCCTTCTCCTAACCGAATTCTTTTATGTAAATATTTTTTTCTGTCATAAGCGTAGCAGGCAATCATTTCCAGCGCTTTTTGTTGCTCTGCTGATTCTGTCAATATAAAAACAGCTCCCTGGTTTAAGTTTAAGTAATTGACCAGGTTTTTAAGGAATTCATCACTCAGTTCTTCCAGGCTTTTATTGAATTTTCTGAGTAGCTCTCCGAATTTAGCCGATCCTTCTGTTTGCCAGTGCCTTATTTCTTCTTCCTTAGCTGCTTTCTGAAGATTATCCCTCATATTCAATAATTCATTGCCCAGTACGTCTTCCTTGCTTAGTGGTTGAAATTCGAATCCGTAATTCTGATTGCCAATTTCTCTTGCGACTTTGGAATAAGATGAAACGCCATCAATCAGGGCATCCAGGGAATTGGTCATTTCTCCAATTTCATCTTTTCTCTTGCTGTGTAGTTTGTTTACTGCCTTTCCCGCGGCTAAAGCCCTTAAAGTATCTTTTACCTTGGCAATGGCTATGGTTAGCTTACTGGTAAAGTAATTTGCTAATAACAGGCCTGCAATTAATATAATGATTGCACCGATGCCGATGAGCAAAACCATATTATTGATTTGTGAAGTGATCAGTTCTGCTTTTTTTGCTACCTTTTCTTCTATTTCATCTGTACCTATGCTGGTGGAGATGACCCAGCCATAGGGTTCAAATCTTTTGGAATAAGAAAGTTTCTTTTCTGTCACTCCGGTATCATTGCCTTCTTCATAATTTATAAACCCCTTTAGTTTTTCTGATTTACTGGCATTAATCTGAGAGACAAATAAGCTCTCCTCATTTTCAGTTTTAACGGAATCTAATTCGTTTCCTGTCAGTATCCTGCCTTTCCATTCCGGATATTTTCCGTGCATAATTACAGTAGGGTGGGGAAGGGAGTCGGTGGTGATCCAGAAGTAGCTATTCCCCTCATCAAACTTCAGGAGCTCCAAATCCCCTAGCAACCCATTGATTACATTTTCTTTAGCATCCTCTACAAATACTCCTGTGCCAAAAATCCAGTCCCATTTGGGAATAGCTCTTACATAGGAAAATTTCTTTGTGTGCTTGTCAGTGTTTTCTTCATCGGGTTTAGTCCATTTATAACTGAAAAAACCCTCACCATTTGCCTCAGTAATTTCCCTGGCTACCTCAAATAAATTTCTATTGTTGCTTCCGGCTACCTCAAATCTGGGGTCGTCAAGGCTTCTGCCTTCCAGGTTGGTCATAGTTGGGTGCATGACCATATTGGGAATGGGATCGGTATTGTCCGTAATCCAGAAGTACCCTTCGCCATTATCGTATCTTAATCCTTTTATCAGTTTTACTGTTTCCCGCTGTGCTTCAGGTTTCGATAAAATACCCTCTCGTGCCAGTCTGGCTTTGTCATTTATAATGGCTTCTACCAAATCCAGATTGCTTTTCAGGTGCTTGCCGTAATAGCGTTCCAGAAACTGATCATCATTTAAATGTTGGTAATTTGCATTAATGGATGAATAGGCGATATCAACAAGGCTTTTCAGGTGATTTTTGGCCTTTAAGGTTTGCTCATGCTTATATTCTTCAATATCATCTACTCCTTTTGCTTTAATGTTGTAAATAGCAATAGAGCTGATTACAACCACGGTGATAATCAATGAAGAACTTATAAATAGGGTTACCTGCTTTTTTAGGTTCATTTACTGGTCGTTTTCCTTGTTTCACTTTTAGGAATTAAAGCCTGTTTAAAATTTAAGTTTTCCGAAATACCGGGCTATTAGAAATTTTATTTTGAAAACAAAGTTCCTGAACCGGGCAGACACCTCTGTGAGTATTTGCAGCGAAACAGGTAAAATTCAAACACGCTCTTAGCTTTATATACAACTCCAACATCAGAGGCTTATTTTAAGCCAGTGAGGGATTTATTGTAACACCGTACCCGCTCATTTTCAGGGTTTTATTTTCGGGAAATAATTGGAATTGTTGTTTGTGTTGGCAGGTGCAGTAGGGTAAGACAGGGCTTCGTTTGGAATACAGAGAAAGGGGAATTTTTGAGATGAGGACAGGAATAGTATAAAAAAATTGTGACACAGCTTAAAAAGCTGTGCCACAACAAATTCCACAATCAGTAAGGCTACATAATTGACTAAAAAAATTAGTCATTATCTTTAAAACTGTAAGTAAATAGGTACTTAAGCTGGCATTTATATACATTAAAATAATAGGGCAATCTAAAATCTTTAAATGATCAAGCGCCTGAACAATTGAGCTATAGTTTATTGGAAAAGCTTAAAAAGGGATTATCTGGAAAGTGTATCTAAGCTTATATTATACCCATGCCGGCTTTTTGTGTATAGCAAGCCGTTTCTGTTTCCAGGATATGTTTAATAGCTGTTTTAGATGTAGAAAATCCGGCAATATTGGTTGCTCTGGTGATATATTGGTATACATCAAGAAAGGCTGTTTCGTTAATTTCGTTTTCCTCTGATTTTTGGTAGTACTCCTGAAGCTTCATCAATACAAACATGATTTCGCTTTTGGTGAGTAGCAATTTATAGGCATCATTCAAATTCCAGAAAACATTTTCTACATGCTTAAATTCAATCCAGATTGGTGCTTTTCTCATTATTTTGTCCAGTTTAAAAAGTTTTAGTAAAGTATTTTATTTAGTTAATTGTTTATTGACTTGTTTAAAATTATATTCAAATATTGTTTAAAATATTAACATTGTCAAGTTTAATATTTAAAAATTTCTGACAATTTAAGTAAGTTATTGATTGTCAAAAGTTTAATTTTTTAACATTTTTAGAGTTTTGCTAATATTATAAACTTCAATAGTTTTTTAGATTATCCTTAATTTTGCCTGTCAGTTGGGAAGTTTGTTTAGGCGCTTGTGCGAATACTTTTGGGATGCATTAAACTCTGTTTTAAGCACGGTGGCTAAAAAACACCTGATATTTTTTTGAAACCACTTAGAGCGTGTTTAAAATTTAGGTTTTCAAGCGAAAACGTCCAGTTTTGGGTTCTCACGAAAAAAGAAAATTTTTGAATAGCAGCGCTATTTGGGAATTTTATTTTGAAGTGAGGTTTCATAAATGGGCGTATGCAGCGAAACAGTTAAAGTTTAAACATGCTCTTATATTGAGAAATTTAGGAAATGGAAATTGAAGAATTTAAGAAATCACTAAAAGAATCACAGCCACCCGGAGGATTGTCGGAGGTACTTATCGCCTTGTGGTATGATGCTAATGGAAATTGGGATAAAGCTCATGACTATGCGCAGGATGTGTATAACGCAGACGGCAGTTGGGTACATGCTTATTTGCACCGGAAAGAAGGAGATTTGGGAAATGCAGCTTATTGGTATTCGAAAGCTGGTAAGAAAATGCCGCAGTACTCTTTGGAAGAAGAATGGGAAGTGATGGCAGAGGATCTATTAAAAAGGAAATAGTATTGGAATAAAAAGAAATTCGTCATCTGGAAAGAATGAGAATGTTGCTTTCCAGATGACGGATTGGTCAACTATGGGTCAATAAGAATTACAATCTTGTTGGGTATAGTTTTAATTTATCAGGATTTCCCTACCAGTCTCGCCAATTATCAATAAATTCTGTATTTACATCTAGGCCTACAGTTTCACCCATTGTATAAAGTACACTACAAAGTCCTTCTCTTTCTTCTGTGTCAATTCTAGCATCAATACTATTATCTTCATCTATCCTGTTGAGATTATTTACTGATTTCTCAAATATTGTAAGAAGTGTGTTCTCAGAAGAACTTTCCGGCAGAGTAATTATTTCATCTCTTAATCTTTCAAGTTCTCTTAGTAGGTGTGGTTCAATTTCAGGGTAGCATACTCGCAAAAAGCTTTTAAAATTCAATTTACTTAATTCACTCTTTTTCATTTTGATAAAATTTGAATTATACCCAAATTCAACTCACCAGCATGGCTGCGCCAAATACTCCGGCACTATCGCCTAGTTTAGGTTTTAGGAAAAGGGTTTCCAGTGTATCATTGAAAACATGTTTTTGTGCTGCTTCTACGCCAAGAGTGTAGAGTACATCAATATTACCCACTCCTCCGCCAAGTACTATGGCATCAGGGTCAAGGGAATTGATGATGTAGGCAATGGCCTTTCCGAAGTAAGTAATTAGCCGTTCGATAGTCTGGGTGGAAAATGGGTCAGAATTGTCTAAATAAGCCTGGTAAATATCTTTTAACTTCTTCTCTGTACCAGAAATAGTTTTGTAATACTTTTGCAGGCCAGTACCAGATAATACGGTTTCTACACAGCCAGATAATCCACAGTAACACGGCCCGCCAGATTCATCCAGGAAGTTATGCCCCCATTCTCCGCCAATTCCATGTCGGCCATTAATTAACTTATTGTGAATCACCACACCTCCACCAACACCCGTCCCCAGAATTACTCCGAACACTGCTTCAGCATTGGGCAGAGCATCCGGAACGGCACCCATGGTAGCTTCAGCCAGGGCAAAACAATTGGCATCATTGGCTATTTTTATTGGAATTCCAAGCGCGTCTTCCAGGTCTTTTTTGAAAGGCATACCATTGAGTGCCGTGGTATTGCTGTTTTTCATGGTTTGTGTAGCAGGATCGAGTGCTCCTGGTGTACCAATACCTAAAGTGGAAAATGAAGTGCCTGATTTTTCCTCAATCATCTCCTTTAAAGTTTTGATCTGCATAATAATATGCTCATAACCTTTATGTGCCTCAGTGGGAATTCTCATTCTTTCCAATACTTCAGGTGCAATAGCACTTTTAAGCACTACCCCCTCTATTTTTGTTCCCCCAAGATCGATTCCAAATAGCTTTCCACTCATAATCAGATATTTTCAGTTTATATTAATGTTAATCGGACAGGTATAATTTTTTGGTTGATTTTCAGATACTTTGGTTTTTCGTAAAAACCGCTGATTATCAGTTGTTTATTTCTTTCAGGCGAATTTCGAAAAGCCTGGGCCACCATTTTCCAGTCACAAAAAGCCTGTCATTTTCTTTATCGTAGGCAATGCCGTTGAGTACATCTACATTATTACTTCTGATACTACCTTTTTCCAAAAGTCCCTTTAAATCCACAAAACCCAATACCTTTCCGGTTTTAGGATCAAACTTTACGATAATATCTGTCTGGTAAGAATTGGCATACACTTCCCCATTGATATATTCCAGTTCATTGAGATTGGAAAATGGCCCTTTATCTCCATAAACTTCTATTCTTTTTACTTCAGTAAGGCCAACAGGATCGAGGAAATAAATTTGATGGGACCCATCGCTCATGATCAGGTATTCTCCATCTGTAGTGAGCCCCCAGCCTTCAGTAGGATAGTTGAATTTCCTTTTAAAAGCAAAGGTTTCCTTATCATATACAAAGCCTTCCTGCGATTGCCAGGTCAGTTGAAAAATTTCATCTTTGAAAGTAGTGATTCCCTCTCCAAATAAATCGGGGCTAAGGTTATGTGCCTGAACAATTTTTCCTGTTTGCAGATCAACCTTTCTTAGAGAAGAAGCTTTTTTTCTACCAGTGCCTTCATAAAGAAATCCGTTTTCGTATAACAAACCCTGGGTGTAAGCTTCCCTATCGTGGGGATAATCCCTTACTACTTCATAAGTATATTTTTTGGGAGTGATGTCAGATAGTAATTCGAAGGTTATCCTTTTGGTATCTCTGGTGCCATCCTCCAGGTAAGAAATACTACTTACATTTCTTTTTCCGGGAAGTGCATCCTTGGTATTCCATTCATAACTAAATGGAAGGGTAGGAGAAGAAGAAAGTTTTTTCCCATCAACGGCAATCACCACAGAATCTATTCGGATAGTAGTGTCGAGCTGAGCCACCGAAACTTCAATATTTTCACCAATGACTAAAGCGCTTTTCTCCTGGTTGGAAGAAATACTGGTGATCGGGTTTTTTGCCCTTTTTTTCTCTGTTTTTTTAGCTTTCTTTTCTTCTTTTTTAGCGGTATCAGAACAACTGTTTGCTCCTCCCAATAGCGCAATGATCAGAAGAAAAAAATAAGTTGATTTTTTCAATACTATAAAAATTTTCATGGATAATCGGTCTTACAAAACTGGGTGAAAAATTGGTAGTATACAGCTTTTAATCTTCATAAAAGAAGGCTGGAATGCCTTTTACCCCGGGTTTTACAGCAAATACACCTCCCGATTGAGGATATTTATTGAGCACTTCTTCAGGGGTGCCAATACTTGCAGTAGTAATATAAAGTGTTTCCAGGTTTTCCCCTCCAAAAGCACAGGATGTTATATTTTTGGCTGGTACTTCAATTTTACCCAACAGTTCCCCAGTTTCCGGATTCCATCGGGTAACGGCATAGCCATCCCACATACCAATCCAAATCATGCCTTCAGCATCTATGGTCATGCCATCTGGGTGACCCATTCCTTCCGGAATTTCCACGGCCACTACAGGATTGGAAATGCTGCCAGTTTCATTGTCATAATCATAGCCCATTACTTTTCCTGTTGGGGTATCTATATAATACATTTTCTTTTGGTCAAGTGACCAGACGATGCCATTGGAAATCGTGACACTGTCTATCATGTGATGGATTGAGCCATCGGTGTCAAGTCGGTAAAGAGTAGCTGCTCCTTTGGTACCTTTCAATGCCATGCTTCCTACCCAGAACCTTCCTTTTGGGTCACATTTACCATCATTAAAGCGAATACCTTCTTCCAGTGGGTTAGTCACTAATTCAAACTTTTCATTAGACAAATCCAGTTTAAAGATACCATTTTCAAGTGCAGCCAGTACGCCTCCTGATTTTACCGGCACTACTGTGCCTATTCGCGCTTTGGTATCAATTTCCCTATCTTCCCCGGTAGAAGGATCGAAGATGTGCAATTTTTTGCCTTCAATATCAATCCAGTAAAATTTGTTTTCTGTGGGATGCCAGATAGCACCTTCACCCAGTTTAGCTTTAGCATCAATTAGTATTTCTGCAGAAAGGGTTTCCATTTCCTCTTGAGTTTCGGTTTCGGTAGAAGTTTGAGTTGAAGTCTCTTCAGTTGTTTTTGATGAATTACAGGCGAAAAGGCAACTGGCCAGACAGATGGATAAAATAAAGTGAAGTTTGGGGCTCATGTTTTTACAAGATAATTTCCTAAGCAAAAGTCTTTGATCAATAAAGGCTTCCTGTATTTATAAAAAACAATATTAACCTGAAAATCATAAAAAGAAAAGGCATTGAGATTCAAATAGTAAAGAAGCTACTTATTAAGTAGTAGGAAGAAAGATATATGGCTTTTATTGTAGCCTGGAATGACATTCCCGATGTAAAATGTTCCATGTGGAGTTGCAAAAATGAACAGGGGGTGAAATTCCTGAGGAGAAAACAACTGGCATATTTAAATATTATTCATATTTGTGTGAGAATAATACCAGAAATACTTATTGTGCGCGCTGAAAAGAAAATACTGAGGCAATCTCTTGCAGAAAAAAGATCCCGGCTAACTTCAGAGGAAGTAGCCAATTATTCAAAGGTAATTTGTGAGAAAATCTGGGATTTTGTTGTCCGGAATAAGATTGACATTATCCATACTTATTTGCCTATCAAAAATGAAGTAGATACTTATGCTTTAATTGAAAGAGCGCTTTTAAATGAAAAGATAATTATTGTTCCTAAAACTTTGGCAGACAGGGCAATTGAAAATTTACACTTAAAATCTGTTGAACATCTGGTAAGGGGAAAGTTTAATACTCTTCATCCGGGGGAAGAAATTAAATATGAGGGAAAGATAGATTTAATTATCATCCCGGGATTAGGATTTGATCAAAAAAATAACCGGCTCGGATTTGGAGCCGGTTATTACGATAAATTTTTACGATCTCAACCAAACGCAGTTAAGATGGGAATTGCTTATCCATTTCAGTTGTTGGACGAAATCCCTTCAGAGCCACATGATATTAAAATGGATCTGGTAATTTCCCCCTGAAACAGCAGGCAATCTATTTATTTTGCTTTTGCCTTTGAAGTTTTGGAAGCTGCTTTTTTCCTTCCTGCTCTTTTTGGCTTTTCAGGCTCAATTACTAATTCTACATCGGAGAAGATTCGGCCACAGTGCTCACAAACAATAATCTTTTTCTTCTCTTTAATGTCAGCTTGTCTTTGAGGAGGTACCATATTAAAGCAACCACCACAAGCCCCTCTTTGTACGTGTACTACAGCAAGGCCATTTTTAGCGTTTTTTCTAATCTTCAGGTAAGAGTTTACCAGTCTTTCTTCAATATTAGACATGGCTTTTTCTCTATCCTGAACTAATTTTTTCTCCTCTAATTCAGTCTCTGCAATGATATTATCAAGTTCTCCTTTCTTGTTGGAAAGGTCTTTTTCCCTTTCTGCCAGCTTCACTTTTGTCTCCTCTACCAAGCCCTTTTTACCATCAATTACCTCTTTGGTCTCTTTGATTTTTTTGTTGAGGATTTGTTTCTCAAGGTCCTGAAGTTCTATTTCCTTAGTAATAGCATCATATTCCCTGTTGTTCCTCACATCCATTTGCTGAGCTTCGTATTTCTCAACAAGCTTTTCAGATTCTTTTATCCCAGCCTTATGTGCTTTTATGTTCTCGTCCAGCTGATCGATCTCATTTTTTATCTTCTGGACCCTTGTTTCATAACCTACAATTTCATCTTCAAGATCCTGAACCTCTTCAGGTAAATCACCTCTTATCTTTTTGATTTCGTCAATCTTAGAATCAATGTTTTGCAGTTTTTCTAAGGCGGCAAGCTTTTGAGCTACTGTATTTTCCATAAATTATCTGGGGTGATAAATAATAAGTTGTTTAAAGTAAGTACTATACTTATATTATTGTGTCTTAGATTCAATCAATCATAATCAATTGGTTTTTAAAACTTTATAAAGACCAAATTGCCTTTACTTATGACCTCCTGAAAATGAATCTGCAAGTTTAGCAAAACTTCCAGAAAAATACCTGATTAAACCGAATTATTTTAAATAAAAGGCGCATAATCAAGTAAATAAATATCTGAAAGAATGATTCAATAAAACCCAGGGAGATCGGCTGTTAAAGTTAAGAGGAAGGAAATTTTCAGGTGAATTTGCAACCTTTTTTACCCTAATACAGTGTAGAATAGTAGAGATGGTAAAATTAACAATTTTATTTTACCATTTTTTATGCTACTTTAGCTTCAACATAAGGAGTTAGACAAATTAAAAAGGTATTTCTCAACAAGGAAATACTGTTTAAATCACACACTACTTGCCCTTCAAGGGTAAAACTTGGTTCAAAAATAAATCAAAAACTAACTGTTGTTGTTACTTATATTAACCAGAAATTGATTTGGGATATTGTAAGTTGTTTGCCATTTAAGATTCGCATACCTACAAAAAATTCTCACTTCAAACCAATAATGGTTTGCTATAATTTTACAACAACTTTTTTCTGTTTTGATTAATTTGAATCGTATGAAGTCTCTTTTAATTTATTCCATTTTTTTCCTGTTGTTTTTTTCTTCATTCACTGAAGTGGATGTAAATCATAATACGTCCGTGCTGGAAAACAGTGCGATAAACGGGATGTATCCGGTAATTACCGAAAGATCCGTCAAAACATTTAATGGGGATTCCATCATTTTGGTAAAAGCCAATGGATTGCCGGCAATTATAGCCCGAAATAACCAGAACGTAAATTCTCTGTTGGAGTTTGCCGGGGTTCCAATGAAGAAATTTGCCAAATACAATGATATAGATGAAATGTTTGCTGATGAACTGATCGTTGGAGCTGTTTATTACCTGAAACCCAAAAGTTCAAAGGCTGAAATAGAATACCATTATGTAAAACCGGGGGAAACCATCTGGGACATTTCACAAATGTATGCCGTGAAACTAAATTCTCTTTTGAGTAAAAACAGAATGACTGAAAATGAAAATTTAGCTCCTGGGAGAAAGTTGTTTTTACGGTCAAAAAGAAGCAGTAAAGTTCAAATAGAAATAAGAGAAGTAACTGAAGACAGTAAAAAAAATGCGAAAGATGCCTGGTTTGACTTAAGAAAAGAATTCGGTCTGCTTCTTCCCAATGAAAAACCAACTGTTAAACCTGAAGTAACAGTAGCAAAACCTGCTATTGATTTAAATAACCCAATTTACATCGTTCAGGAAGGTGATGATATTTTTTCTATTGCCAAAATGTATAACTTAACGGTGCTGGATCTGAGAGACTGGAATAATTTGGGGACTAATTATCAGGTAAAAGCAGGAGACCAAATAAGGGTGAAAGAGCCTCAGGGCGTGCAGTTGCAACAGGTAGAAAACCGAATAGCTATAAAAGAATCTGCTATTATCCTACCTGATTCTATTTCCAGTGCATCTCAGCAGATAGCCCAACCCAATGCCAACAATCCGGTTGCCTTTATGGACCCAGCATTAGGGAACCAGCAGGTAGCACAGCCAGTGGCTACACAACCAGCCGGGAATACTTACGACAACCAGCCAGTGGCTCAAAATTATGCTACTCCGGTAAGTGGCCCCATAGATTATTCTCAGGTAAATGTAAAAACCATTCACCATACAGTAAAAAGGGGAGAAACCATTTATAAACTGGCGAGAACTTATGGAGTAGAACCGGAAGAAATTTTGAATTGGAATGATTTGAAAAAAGGAGCCTGGCTGTATGTTGGGGATAATATTATCATTAAAATGACTAATGATATTCCCGGAAGCCCGAAAGTACATACCGTGAAAGAAGGAGAAACTTTATTTAGCCTGGCAAGGAAATATAAGGTGAGTGTGGATGACCTGAAAACCTGGAATAATCTGCCAGGTGATCAGATTCTGGCAGGTAATGATATGATTGTGAGTGCTATTGGTTATGTGGCCAGCCAGCCACAACTTACACAGCCTCAACCTACTCAGGGAGAATTTCAAAACCCTGCTACTCAGCCAAACTACAATGTGCCTGCTGTACCCAGTGATCCACAAAACCAGGGAGCATTACCGCTACAAAACAATAATCCAGATCAGAACACTGCTGTAAACCCTGCAACTTCCACAGTTCCTAACTATAACCAGCCTGCTCAGCCGAATTACAATCAGCCGGCAGGGACTGCTCCAAATTATAATCAACCTGCTACTGAGCCAGGAGGCTCTGTTTCGGTTCAGGATGAAAATTCAGTTTATCATACCGTACAGGATGGGGACGATATCTATAAATTATCTGCAAAATACAAGGCTACTATCAGTGATTTAAGAAACTGGAATAATTTGCCATTTGGCTCTGAACTAAAAGTGGGAGATAAAATTATTGTAGGGAAAAAAGGAGAAGGCGATTTTCAATAAATATATTTCTTTAACAGTAACAAAACAGCCTGATTAGTTCAATCTAATCAGGCTGTTTTGTTAAGCTACAATATCGCCCTGACTTACTGGCTTTGGTGAAGTTTTATTAAAATGCTTTTTCACGAATTCGTAGGCATTATTAAACAAAATCCCTTCAATTATATCTTTTCTGATATCCAGGTTGCCAAAATACTCTGGCTTTTTTCTGCGAAATTTTTTCAGTTCTACTTCCAGATCGAGTCCGAAATTACCAAATGCGATGGCTGTAGAATACTTATTAACAGGGTCTATATAGCCCTCAAAGTCAGTACCTATGGAAATTCTTTTCCAAATACCCAGCGGATTATCCAGGCGTTTTCGGAAAGGCACTTCCACTATTTTCTTAATTGTTCGGGAAAACGCCTTTATATTATTCCTCTTTCTAAAATTAATCACATTAAAAAGAGTATTGTCCACACCCAGTATTCTGGCATCAAAACTAAGTCCAATCAATCCCTCACTTTCGTGAATGACCTCCACATCTTCCCGGCAAATGTTGATATTCCAGGCATAAAAACCTTCTTTTTTAAAATTATCTCTTTCTAAATCGCCATCCCTCACAAGTTCATCCAGTGTGTTGGCTCCTGAAAATCCAACATGGCTGGCAATTACCGGAATTTTATGTGCGCGATTAGGAGCAAAATTATTGTACTTTTTAATGACGTCATTGTAAAAAGACTGTCTTCCCAAAGCACTCATGTGTTTCACATCTACCAAAATTCTTTTGCTTCCTGTGCCTTCAAGGTTTTCATTTAAACCAAGCATTTCCCTGATAACTTCCAGTCCCTCCGGAGTCATGGGGCCGTTGCACCCTTTCCGCTGGTTAAAAATGAGTTCTGTGACATCCGGAAAGCTATGGGCATGGCCACAAAGGGTATTATCAAAATGGTGGGAAAAAGTGATAAAAAAGACAGGATGTTCCCAATTTTCCTCAGTGCTGGCTTCTCCCTTTAATGCCCTCACCCTTTCTTTCACCTGCTCAATAGAAACATCTGTACCTTTATTTTTTAAATTTCCCACACCAAGTGCATGAATGCCTTCTATGGTGAGTACAATAGCCACTTCCTTTTCCTTTTGAATACTGGCGGTGATGTCCTCATTATTTTTGGCTAAAATATATTTCCCCTTGGATAAGGTGGGTTTATTCTTATCGTAAATCAAAACCAGTGCTGCTTCCTCTTTGTTATCCCGGGATTTGTAAAATTTATATTCAAGTTTCAGTTCCTCAAAATAGTCGTATTCAGGGCTTTGTAAAAAGGCAATTCTTGCTTTGGAAAGCCCTTGGGTTTTGCTTTGTATGATATCCAGCAAGCTGTGCCTTTTCGATTTTCGCTGACCTTCCCCAATGAGTTGTTCATCGAAAAAGCCTTTTTCAAGTGGATATAAAGCACCAAAAACGAGCCTGGTCCCACTTAAAACAAGCTTTCCGAAGTCACATTGACTGTAGCGATAGGCTCTTCCGCCTTTTAACTGCTTTTTTAAACTGGATTGCTCAATGGTCCAGGGGTGAAATTTTTCTTTGTCTAATTCAAGGGAAGTATTTCTCATCCTGTTAAAAGCCCAGCCGGAAGGATGACAATGTAAGTCTGCAATTTGATTAGCCATTTTTAAGAAGATTAAGGTAATGCAATTTAGGTTTAAAAAAAAGATTGTAGGGGCTGGTCGGTAAAATGCAGCAAACTAAATAAAAGTTAGTTTTGGGTTACCTTTGAATTTAAGTAAAAAAATAATGAAGGTCAAAATACATAGGAAATAACTATTATACAACACAGAAATAGTTCCTGGAAACTATATGAGTGGTCGGTGATGATTACCTGCCAACCTGTCCCACAAGATAATTTCATATCTAATTCTAATGGTAGTTCATCATAATTTGATTATTTTAATCTTTTATTGTATAATTTCTTTACTCAATAACTAAGAAATATACAGAGTTTATTTAGATTTAATGGTTTTTTAGAAAAAGAGCATATTTACATACCTCAAGGATTTTTGCAATATGTTCAATAACCATATCGGACTTTTGAGTCCTGGATTTTTTGATTTTTTAACCAACAGGAATGGCTTATACAATTTTGCTTGCGGATGATGAAAAGGTTTCTTTAGTAACTAACCTAAAGTACCTGAAAGACCTGGAGGAAGAGCATTCGATTGTGGGTGCCCCTGATGGCGAAAAAGCCTACGACCTTGCCCTTAAAAAAAAACCAGACCTGATTATTGCAGACTGGATGATGCCTAAAATGACAGGGCTGGACCTTTTGGTAAAGTTGAAAAACAATCCTGATACCAAAGATATTCCCGTAATTATGGTCACAGCCATGGCTACACCCAGTGATTTGGAAAAGGCATTTAAAGCCGGAGTAACGGATTATATCAAGAAGCCGGTTGATAAAATAGAATTGTTGTCCAGAGCCAGGGCTGCGCTAAAATCATATAGTTATTTCAAGGAAATTGTAAAGCAAAAGGAGGATTTAAGGGTTTATAATGAGAAATTGACCAGTGCGGAGAAAAGGCTGGTAGAGTTAAATAACATTAAAGACATTTTCTTTTCCGTAATTTCCATTGATGTAAAAGAACCACTCAATTCTCTTTCGGCTTTTGTGAATTTACTTTTCAAAAACATTAATAATTTCTCTAAAGAAGAAATGAAATATGTGGCTGAAAATATTAAAAATTCACTCAACAGCATCAGTAGCTTAATGGGCAACCTGGTAAAGTGGACCAATGCGGAAAAGGAAAATGAAAAACTGATGCCTACTTCCATCCGGTTAAACCAAATATTGAATAATAGTGTTGATTTTTCCGATCTGAGTATGGCAAAGAAAAACATCAGTATTGAAATTGAGACTGAAGAGGAAGTGAGTGTCCTGATGGATAAAAGTTTAATGGAATCATTCATTAATATTTTTGTAGAAAGTACCACCAGGTTTATAGAGAAAAAGGGGGAAATTATCATCCGGACATACAATGAGGATGATGTATCTTTAATGCAGGTAGATGTAAAGGGATTTAGTGTAAATGAACCACAACTGGAAAATCTTTTTTCCCTTGATTATTATGTGAAAAATGAAGTAAAACCTTTCGAAAAGGGAACAGGTTTAGGTTTTGTATTATGCAAAAAACTGCTGGAAAAAGGAAATGCGTCCATTGAACTAAAAACCCTGGAAGAAGGGGAAATACAGTTTGAAATTAGAATGCCAAAGGGTAGTTAGTTCCCTTTTCTCTCCAAACTCAATCGGGAAGGCGATAAAAAGAAAGCTGAAAAGCAATGGAAATTTTATCTTTTACTTTTATTAATCCCATCATTTTTTCAGGAGCAGTGAGCCCAAAGTCTTTGATATCCAGTTCCACTTCTCCATGAATAAATCTTTCCTGAGCCAATCGCTCCTCTTTTAATATTTTAACCTTTGTTTTTCTTTTTACCCCAGCTACTTCAATTTCTACTTCAAAATAACCAAAGGCACTTTTCTGGGTTAGGGAGCCTTTCCCCGAAGATTGTTTTTGTGGGTGAATATTTAAAAAGTCTATTTTAATTTCAGGGTAGGAGGGTTCATTGAGCAGTTCCCGAAAATCAGAAGTGATCATTTTTTGACCACAATCAAAATTTAGTACGGGGATTTTGAGCAGGGCATTTTCAAAGTAAGTAATTTCATTTTTGGTATTGGAAATGAAAGAAATAGTATCGTTATTATCGAAATCCTCAAGTGTACAGGAGAAATTATTCACATTGGTTTTCCCATGAATAGTTAATTCACTTCTCTCATGCAGCACCACTTGGGTAGTGGTAATATTCCCCGAAAGAGATTGGGAATAACTGCAAAAATGAAAAAAAAGAAATACCCCAAAAAGAAAAAGCTTTCTGAACATAATTAAAAAAATGCCCGGGTTATAAGGTCCGGGCCAAAGTTAAAGTAATTTTTATTTAGAAGCCAATCACAGCTTCAATCATTAATCCATCGAATTCTCCATCCTGGAATACGGCTCCGTTCCAGCCATCACCACTGTAGCTTTGGTTCACATATTCTAATTTTGCCACAATATTTTTGGTTAAAAACCAGCCGCCACCAATATTCAGTCTTGAAATATTTTTATCAGGACCGTTATCTGTATCATTACCTGATACACTATTGTATCGACCTCCTACATATAGTTGCTCCCATGAACCAAACCTGTAAAGCAACTCTGCACCTAATTGTGTATAACTGCCTCCCTCATCACTACCACTGGTTGCAGATTCAAATACGCCAAAAAACTCTAATCCTTTATACTTTACAAATGGATTGATCTGGAATGAAGTAAGCTGGTTAAAACCAGGGTTAAATCTCCCGCTAAAATCATCCCCACCACTATCTACAGTTTCCATTACATGGTAATATCTTGAGCCTGCTCTGTCTCCTGCATAAATATACTTTCGAGTATCACTATTATTAATATACCAGCTTCCTGTTACTCTTAACCTCAAGTCTTCACTCATATCATTATCATATCCAAGTTTTCCATAAAAGGAGAGTTTACTGTCAGCATTTGGATCAGTGATTACACTTTGGTTAAGCTTTCCATTGGAGATGGCAAGCATACCTAACCAGCCATTTTTTCTCAAATAAACTTCTCCAAAAGCCTCGGTGGAAAAAGCATCCATAATGTAATTCCCTACAAACGGATTATAAATAGCTCTGGCATTGTCTGATCGCCTAAAGTGAACATCCCCATAATTGATTTCATCCAAACCTATTTTTACCGTGACCATTTCCATGAGTTCACTTAGAAAATCTTCCTGAATAAAATCTAATTTATCAATAGAAATATGCCCTCCTTTTACCCAGGCTTCTGAATGGTGCCTTGATGATAGATAAGTTCTCAGGTGCATTCTTACTCCGTCTGCTAATTGTACATCAATATTCAGGTTGGCTGTGGGAAGGTTAAAGTTGGTTCCCAGATTTACTAAGGTATCGGAAGTACTTCCGGTAGAGTGGTTAAGTCCCTGAAACTGCATGGCAAAGTCACCTCCAATTCTTACTTTTAGCCCTTCAAATTCAATATCATCTTCTTTCGGGTCTTCGAAAACATTCAGGCCATCAAAACCGGGTACCCTATAGTTCTGGATTTCAGGTTGTAACCCCAGCTTTTTTTGCCCCAGGGCATATTGGCAAAATAATACAGTGAATAATAGCGGTAAAATATATAATTTTTTCATTGGTTTGAATGGTTTTTTAGATAAAATTAATTTAGAGATCATCAATTGCTTTGATGAATACAAAGAAGTAGCCAGTATGATTTTTTAGGATTACAGGAACAAAATCCTATTTTTTTAATACCAGAGAATATTTAATGGTGACATTTGGGTCTACTTTTATGGTCCCCAGCATGGCAGTGGGCGGATCAACTCCGTATTGTGTCATGTCTATTCCCTGTTCTCCGGTAATGGTGATGGTAGTGCCTGATACCGAAGCTTTTCCTTTCAGGTTTACTGAGTTGGTTTTTCCGGCAATAGTAAGGTCACCTTGCACATCCAGATTACTTCCATTAATGCTATTTACTTTCGTTAAATTGAATGTGATTTTAGGGTTCGATTTTTCCTTTAAAGCTTCATAGGTAAGACTGTTCATTTTGCCTTTTCCGCTCTCAATAGATTTTACCACAAACTGGATACTGAGTGAAGATATTTCCTTTATTATATTCCCTTCTGTAGTAATATTGGCGCTTCCGGTTACTTCCTCTACATCACTTTCCCAGTCATGCATGGTGGAACCTCCATTTATTTTTACATCAGTGGATTCATCAACTTTGTATAGCTGGGCCTGAATGAGTCCTGGCAATAAAAAAGCTGCCAGAATAAAAAAAATCTGAATTTTCTTATTCATGAATTTTGTTGTTAAAATTTCGAGAAAATTAGGGTTGGTAAATAGTGAATGAGTAAATCGTATGTAAGTTAAAGTGCAAGTAAAATATTGTCAAGCTTTGATATAAATTTATATTCTACTTGTTTAAAAAGGGTTTTAGTTAATTTGATATGGTAAAATTAGAATTGAGGCAAATGGAAAAAGATGACAATAAACATGAAAAAACATGACTTTTCTCTTAAATGGCAAAGAAGGATTATAGATTGTTATTTCTAATCCACTCCATGGCATCTTCCAGATTATTAAAATATTTTTCTACATATTTTTTCTCTTTATTTTCCTCCCAAACCTGTTGTTGGCTTAAAGAGGAAACCATTTCTTTTGCATTGACATGGGCCAGTCTGGAGGTGAAATATCGTCTGATGGAAAACATAGTGGCAGCCATTTTTTCCTGGAGTTGGACAGAAACGGCAAAGCGAAAGTTCAGGGCATTGTCAATGGCATTTTGATATTTGAGCTCATAAGCCTTATCCATAATGATTTTGGCAAGTGCCAAAAATTTATCATCTGTCAGGTGCTTCGTTTCCTCCGTCCATTCCCAATATAAAATAGAAGCCTCATGATCGGTTTTGATAATTAAATATTCGCTAGTAAAAACTGTTTGCATGAAAAAAAAAGAAGTTTACAAGACTATGAAGATCATTTCAGGAAGGAATTAATCCAACCCGTGAATTAGATAATTTCAATATTGTACTTTCCCAAAAGGCCTGGCAATCCGGCAAGGGAAAACTTAGCCCTTTTTATCTGGTTTAATTCAGGGTCCAGGGCATAATTGCGGGCATTCTGAAAGTCAGTATTTTCAAGAATAGTTCTATCGAAAATGGCTCCGCTCAAATCAGAATTTTCAAAAGTGGCTTTAGTAAGATTGGCCTCTACAAAATCCACTTCATGCAGGCTGCAATGCTTAAATTTAGTGCCTTTCAGGTCGAGCTTATAAAAAGAAGCCAGGTTGAGCTGGCAGGAATAAAAATTAAAGGACAACAGGAATTCATGGCAATCATTAAAATTTAGTCCAAGCAATTTGCAATTGGAAAAGCTCACTTCTCTAAAAGCCGAGTTATTCAGAATCGCATTACTCAGGTTGCAATTTTCAAATTCACATTCTAAAAAAGTAATATTGGAAAGATCAACTTCGCTAAATGAACAATTCACAAATCGGCACATTTCATATTCAGCGATTACCGGTTTAGTGTTTGCAAAATCAATATTTTCGAAAAGTTCGTTGTCAATTATTTTTTTGATCATTTTCTGGTGATGTATTTTCTTTACGGGTGACTCTGTTTTAATTTCCTTAATTTAGGTTCTTGTTTTGGGAGAACTTAGGAATGATGGATTTAGAGGTAAATACCAATGCCTGCATAATCAGCCCTATCACAATCAATATCCCCATTTCCAGCTGAGAAGTGATACTACTGGAGGCAATTATCTGCTTGGAGTTATCGATCAGTTCCTTGCCTTCAAATTGTTGTATGGCAGAAAGGCCATCGAGGCTATTCGAAATTTTTTCGTGAATTAATTCAATTTTTTTCAATTTGCTTGTTTGAGCTTCGGAATCCGCAATTTTAGAAGATTCAAGTATTAATAATTCATTTATTTCTACTTTGAGTTGCTTAAAAATTTCCGCTTCTTTTTCGGTAAGTTTTGTCCCTTCGTATAACAAAAGGAGTGTAGAAACTGAATCGTTCAAAGCTTCATTCTTACTTAAGAAGTTTGAAGATTCTGCAGGAGATTCAGTCAATACTTTTTTTTGGTAGAATAAATGAGAAAACTGGTAAACGTAAATTTCTGCCATTAACCGATCTTCATACATGGAGGAAAATGAATCCTGAAGATCTGAGAAATATTTTTTATCCAGTAAATTTGTTCCGATCACAAGAAGGAAAACAATGCCCAAAGCTATTGCCGCCTTCGCCTTTTGGTTAATAATGTAAGTCCAGTTCATGTTTATTGTCTTTAAATCAAAAATAAACAATTCTGGCTTCAAGATCATGTTTAATTTCTATCTATTTCACTGCTAATACCCACCGGAATGGTTGCCAGGTTCATAAACCTCCTCAACAAGTAAAATTTCAATTGGAATAAAATGGGAAACTCAAACTTTTTAGTAAGCTATAAAAAAAACAAAACCAGGTTAAGAACCTGGTTTTGAAACTACTATCATAACTAAATTTAATCTGACTGGTTGACGGGCTGTTGTTTTTAATATTTTAAAGCTTTCATGACGATTTATCTATATTGAATACTGTTGTAGTATTTCCTTTTTTTCTTAGCGGCTTTGGTTTGGCATTCGGGGCGTGGAGCACATGAGGCGAATAAAAAAGCTATGCCTAAAAAAAATAAAGTTAATCGGGTTTTCATTGAGTTTCAGTTTAACTTTGTAATGTTATTTAAGTTTACTGAATTGTTTAAAATACAGTTACCTTTTATTGTGTATATTACCTTTTGTTAACATAATCTAGGTTGAGAAATAATAATGGAGAAAAGAACAGAACTGGAAAAATTAGGAGAGTTTGGATTAATTAAAAAAATAAAGAATGGGGTGAAAATCTATAACGATAGCACCTACTGTGGGATTGGTGATGATGCTGCTGTGATTAACTCCGGGGAACTTCAGACCATTGTTTCTTCTGACATGCTATTGGAAGGTGTCCACTTCGACCTGAGCTATACCCCTTTAAAACATCTGGGTTATAAAGCAGTGGCTGTAAATGTTTCGGATATTGCGGCCATGAATGCCATTCCCGAGCAAATTACGGTGAATATCGGGCTGAGTAACCGATTTTCGCAAGAGGCTGTAGAGGAGATTTATGAAGGAATTAATATTGCCTGTAAAAATTATAAGGTAGACTTAATTGGCGGAGATACCACTTCCTCCCGATCGGGATTGGTGATTTCTATTACAGCCATTGGCAAGGCCAGAAAGGAAGAAATCACTTATAGAAATACAGCGAAAAAAGGAGATATTATTTGTGCTACTGGCGATCTTGGAGCTGCTTACCTTGGGCTTCAGATACTGGAAAGGGAAAAGCAGGAGTTTTTGGCTAACCCCGAAATGCAGCCTGATTTGGAGAAGAATGAATACCTGGTGATGAGGCAACTGAAGCCAGAGGCCAGAATGGATGTGATCTATGATTTTAGGGAACTGAAACTGAAACCTACTTCCATGATTGATATTTCCGATGGACTTGCTTCTGAACTTTTGCATCTTACGAAAGGGGCAGTTTTAGGGGCTGTTATTTATGAAGATAAACTTCCCATAGAACAAAATACTGCAAGAGTAGCTACTGAAGAATTTAATTTGCCACTGGCCACCTGCATGCTCAATGGAGGTGAGGATTACGAATTGCTTTTCACGGTAGATCAGGGAGATTATGAGAAAATTAAGAACCATCCGGATATCAGTTTTATTGGCTATATGCAGGAAGCCGATAAGGGGGTAAAAATGGTCACCAGAGCCGAACAGTTAATTGATGTAACTGCTCAGGGATTTAAGCACTTTTAGGGTTAAATTCCTAAATTACAATAGTGCAAGGGTAGGGTCGTCCTTGTTCTTTCTGCTTTCAAACCGGTTCAGCGTCTCGCTCAATCCTGTCAACTTTAGAAATTAATATTAAAATAGTGGGTAAGCAGAATAAAATAGGGCGGGCTGTCAGAAAGGCGGGGAGGTGTGATGGGATTTGTGGGAGGAAGCATCTTTCTGACTAGACTTTTTTTGCCTCCTTTTTTGTGTCAATGACAAAAAAGGAGGTTGGGTTGAAGGGCTAACAGCCCTTAGGTTGTGTGGTGGATAGATAAAAAAGAGTAATCATTATAGTATAGTATATTGATTTGCAATATATTACACCTTATGTTAACAACATTGAGTGCCTCCCTGAAATATAACATTTTAAAATAAAACAGCAGAACGCTACTTATTTAAAGCGCCAGGGTGATCCTTGCTCTATATTTGTTTGGAATAACTTTGTGCCTTAGCCATCTTAATTATCCACCAGATTCTTCAACCATTTCCTGGACTTCACTCTATAAAAAGACAGCACCATTTTCACCACTTCTTCAAACAATAACATCATGAACACCCATTGCAAAGGAAAACCTAACACAATTCCTCCTACATAGGCCATGGGTACACCAAAACCCCACATGGAAATAAAGTCAATGAGTAAAATCATTTTGGTATCTCCACCACTTCTCAGGATACCAAACATAGTCGTCATGTTAAAAAGCTTGAGGCAAAGTACAAAACCCATGATGTAGATAATTTCCCTGCCTAGTTCCAGTACTTCGCTATCCATTTGGGAGAAAAGTGCAAACACGGGGAAAGAAAATAAGATCATCAGGATTCCCGCTAATAATCCGCCAAACGGAATCATAACCATGAAAAACTTGGCACGATTGAAGGCTTCCTCAAATTTATTTGCTCCTAGCTGATACCCTAAAAGAATGGTACATGCTGCTCCAAAACCTACAAAAAACTGAATGAAAATTCCCTCTAATGGATCGATAAGTGACATGGCTGCCAATTCTGTAGCACCCATTCTGCCATATATCAGGTAAAAAGCAAAAACACCAAAAGACCAGGTGAGTTCACTCAGCATTATGGGTGTAGTGATTTTTACCAGTTTTTTTAAGCCTGCTACACTTACCGATTCTATAAACTGAAGCATGGAGTGGAAGCGCAAAGGAAGCTTTTTCAGGTTGATGAAATAAATGAGGATAATACATTCAACCGTACGGGAAATTACTGTGGCAAAAGCTGCGCCCTGCACACCCAATGCGGGAAAGCCAAAGTGCCCGAATATTAACACGAAATTGAAAATTGTGTTGAGCACTATGCCCACCAAACCTGCCAGCATAGGTAAATTCGGATAGTTGATGCTTCGGCTTAAAGAACCAAAAGCCAGTACAATTCCTGTAAGAAAATGATAGGGAAAGGTATAAAAAAGGTAGCTGGTTCCAATGCTAATAATAGCCGGATCATTGGACAACAAGCCCATGAGCCACTCAGGGAAAAATAAAGAAACAATTCCCAGGGGCACGGTAATGACCAGTGAAGTTAAAAGTGCCACCGCCAAAACCTTGATGTAGGCACTGTGTTCCTGTTTACCATAATATTGGGCGGCCAGAATACCTGCCCCACTGCCCAGGCCGCTTAGCAAATGAATGGAAACAAAAAAGAATTTGCTGACAAGGCCAACGGAAGCCAACTCAATTTTTCCCAGTTGACCTACCATGGCTACATCCACCAGGCTGAATGAAGCTGTAAGCATTTGTTGAAGGGAGATAGGCAGGGCCAAAGTCAATAGAGTCCGGATAAAATTCGGCTCCATTTTTCCCTTAAGCTGGTAGATTATATTCATGTGTTTTACAGAAAAGCACCAGAAAAAACTAATGCATGTAAATTATTCAAGTGCAAAAGTATCAGAATGATTTTCGCAAAACAATGGGAAGGAGTCTTTTTTATCAGGGAAGCCTTACATAAAAATTCCATCAACTTCTTTCAAATCGTCAGCCCTATTTTTATCTAATTGCCTGCTACTCATAATATGAGTTTCCGGGGAATGAGCTTTCAGGTAGGTTTTAAAGAAATTAAAAGAATCATTTCCTATGACTTCGTCATGGTTGGGCATTTGGTTGTAAATAAAACCGTGCAAATTTACCTCATTATCCAGGCATGCCTGAACACTTAAAAGGGTGTGGTTAATACTCCCAAGTTTGGAAGAACTGACCAGGATCAGCGGAATCTGATTTTCTTTAATGTAGTCCAAAATGAGGTAATTAGGCGTAAGTGGTACCATCAATCCTCCTGCGCCTTCTGAAAGCACTATTTCATATTTATCTAATAACTCATTGGCAGATTTTCGGAATAGAGAAAAATTTATTTCCACCTCATCAATGGCTGCTGCCAGATGCGGAGAAGCCGGATAGGACAAAACAACTGGGCAAGTCAGGCCAGATTTATCTTCAGGCAAAAGATCAGATTCCATCAATTTCCTGTGGGCTAAAATATCTTCAGAAATGCCCTTACACCCTGTTTGAATCAATTTTGAAGTGATAATTTTTTTTCCTGACTTTTTGAGGTGGTAAGCCAATAATCCTGTAATATAGGTTTTCCCACAATCTGTATCTATTCCACTGATAAAAAACTCTTTTCCTTTCATTTTTTTCTGGCAATAACGATAATTGGATGATAGGTTAAACTCACCGAATCATCCTGATTTGTATAGAGGTTCAGGTATGCTGAAATGAAGTTCTGCAGCTTTTCTTTGCCCAAAAACTCATGGGAAATTCCATTGACACCTGTGGATTTAATATGTTTCAAAACTTTAATAGGAGTTTGAAATTTGAGTAAATCCAGCCAATCTTCCTCATGTAAAATTTCAAAATCACTTTTTAATAAATGGCTGATTGTTTCTCTGGAATGGTAATCCAGTCCCGTACCCAATATAGATTTGATTTCCCTGAAATTTTCCGGCCCATAAGTGCTGAAAGCCAATAGACCATTTTTATTGATCAGCGGAGAAATTTTATGGAAAAAACTTTCCAAATCGTTGAACCACTGGAAACAGGAAGCAGAAACAATTGCCCCTAAGTTTGTGGGCAGGATTATGGATTCTGCATCTCCAGAGCAGTAGTTAACCCTTTTGGAGGAAAGTTGGTTTTTGATTTGAGCTTCAAGAATGTTTTCAGGATTTACCAGATCGTTAATAAAAAATTGATTTACATTGAAGTTGCTCAATATTTTTTGAGTTAAAAAACCTGTACCACAGCCAATTTCCAGTAATCTGCTTATGGTACTGGAAGGATAAATCCGGGAGAATATATCAGCCAGTTTTTTCACCACTTCCTGCTGGATTTTTGCCTTTTGATGATAAGTCCCGGCACTTTTCCTAAACCTCTTTTTTACAATTTCTTTTTCAATCATTTTTAGTTGTATGTCTGCGCATTCCATTCGGGTGATATTTACTTATTCAAACATTTGTCCTGATGAATCATTTGTACCGCTAACTTTTAGAAATTGAAAGATTAAGACTAAAATAATTGCCTTGTTCTACCTCCCCCCTGGCCCCCTCAATTGGGGAAAGCAACATTCCCCTCTAGAGGGGATACAGGGGAGGTTTTTTAATCCCAATCATAAAAAAAACAGGGTCATTCCCTTGGAAATGATTTCGACCCAGTATCATCTCTACCCTTACAAATCAATAATTTCCTGCCACTGCTTAAATATTCCAAATGGGAAATGAGGAATGTCTTTTTCCATTAGCCTTACTTTTCCCTGCCAGAAATTCACCTGATTCTGCCTTGAAAAAATTAAATCATTTTGACCAATCATGGCACAATGGAAAGTGAAACCTGTTCCCTTTTCCTCAGCGGCTAATATCCCTATATTTTCCAGTTCTAACCGCTGATTTTCCACAGCTCTTGCGGATTTTAATTTTTGATGTAGCTCAAGTTGTTTTCTTCCTCCAAAAATTCTCAGATTAAATTTTTCCCGATTCCTTAAATTCCAGTTTTCCAAAGTATGATGGAATATGGCTTTAGGAATACCGAATTCATCATGAATGGGAATTGGTGTGCCGTTGATGGCAATAGCTTTTTGGAACTTAAGGGAAGAGTTTTCCAAAACCCCTGTTGCTGCCCAAACCCCCATTGACCAGGCCACCAGATAAATTTTTTCGTAAGGCATAAATTCTTCTTCAGGAATACTTTCCAGCGGGTTATAGTCATTCCACATACAGAGGTCGAAAGTTCCAAGCTCTAAATGGCGGATGGCATTTTCATCCATTCCCCAGCCATTGAAAAAGAGAATGCAGTTTTTGTTTTCCGCTTTATTTAGCCAGGTTTTATTCATTTCCTTTTAATCGTTTAATAATGGGTTGGAGTTGTGCAGTTGTCATTTTGGCATTTAGGGAAAACCTTAATCTGGCAGTCCCTTTTGGCACTGTTGGATACCTGATGGGGAGTACATGAAAACCGTTTTTCTGAAGGAGCTTCGATTGTGCAATTGTAGCTTCATTAGAGCCAATCACAAATGGGATGATATGGCTTTGAGGAGTTTGCCTTAGTTTTTGGGCGAAATGACAACTTAGTTGTTGAAGTTCTGTTCTCAGCGGTTGAAAATCAGGAAGCCTTTCGAAAATGAATTTAGACCAGGCAAGGTTAATCGGGGGGAGGGCGGTGGTATAAATCAAAGTTCGGGAATGATTCACCAGGTAATCTTTGAAAAGCTTTTTACAACATACAAAAGCGCCAACCGAAGCCAGTGCCTTTCCAAATGTTCCCACCATAAAATCAACTTCGGAGATTAAATCAAAGGTTTCAGCTAATCCTAATCCTTTTTGCCCTACTGCCCCAACAGCATGGGCTTCATCTAAATAAAGAAAGCAATTAAATTTTTGCTTTAACTCCACCAGTTTTTCCAAATCTGCCAAATCTCCATCCATACTGAAAATACTCTCACTTAAAATGAAAGCCTGATCATATTCACTGCGGTGATTTACTAAAATTTGTTCCAGATGATCGTAATCCAGATGCCTGAACCGCAGCACATTAGCTTTACTAAGCCGGATACCATCAATCAAACTGGCATGAATTAATTTGTCAGAGATAATCAAATCATTTTTACCAGCCAAAGCTGAAATAATTCCCACATTTGCATGATACCCGCTGTTATACAGCAAACAGGCTTCTTTCCCATAGGCAGTCGAAATCAGGCTTTCCAATTGACCATATTCCTTGGAGTTTCCACTCAACAGGCGTGAAGAAGAAGCGGTAAAAGGAACTCTTTTTTGGGAAAGACCACTCAGAAATTCTTTATATAAATGCTCATCATTTCCCAATCCCAAATAATCATTGGAACATAAGTTGAGTAAATTGGGGCCTGGCTGTTCTGGCAAAATCCGGAAATTTCCCTCTGCCTTCAGCTCTTCGAGTTTTGTGTTGAATTTACTTTCCATTTCCATATAGTGTTTCAATTACGGAAAAAATGCCATTGGTCAATTTACTGAGCTCATCATCGGAAATGACAAAAGGAGGCATGGTGTAAACCAGTTTGCCAAAAGGACGCATCCAAATGCCTTTTTCCACAAACTTTTTGGTGATTACTGGCATGTCCACCGGCTCTTGCATTTCTACTACTCCAATGGCTCCCAATACCCGGACATCTTTGACTGCATCCAGCTTCTGGAGTTTGGATAAATTTTGTTGCAAATGTTTTTCTATCCGGCTAATATTTTGTGGCCAGTCACTTTCCAGAAGTAAATTGATACTGGCCAATGCTAATGAGGCTGCCAGGGGATTTCCCATAAAAGTTGGCCCATGCATGAAAACTCCTGGAGGCCCACTGGAAATAGTGGTGGCAACTTTTTGAGTGCACAGGGTGGCGGCAAACGACATATATCCTCCTGTGATGGCTTTTCCCAAACACATAATATCCGGAGTGATCCGTGCATGTTCGCAGGCAAATAATTTCCCGGTTCTCCCAAAACCGGTGGCAATTTCATCAGCAATGAGTAAGATTTGATATTTTTCGCACAAGGCTTTTATGCCTTTCAAATATTCAGGATGGTAAAATCGCATTCCCCCGGCTCCCTGAACTATGGGTTCTAAAATAAAAGCGGCAATATTTACTGCATTTTTCTTTAAAAATTCTTCAGCTTCTATTAATTCATCCTCCTGAAATGCCTGATGAAATTTAGATTTTGGCGCAGACAAAAAGAATTGCCTGGGTAGTTTATCATTGAAAATATGATGCATCCCTGTATCAGGATCGCAAACGGACATGGCGTGCCAGGTATCTCCATGGTAGCCTTTTCGCACAGTTACAAAAGTATTTTTATGCCCTTTGCCTGAAGCATGCCAGAATTGCAAGGCCATTTTCATGGCTACTTCCACAGCCACAGATCCAGAATCGCAATAAAAAATATGTTCCAGGCCTTTGGGAACAACAGAGAGTAGTTGTTGCGCGAGTTCGATAGCTGGTTGGTGAGTGAGTCCGCCAAACATCACATGCGCCATCTGGTCAGTTTGCTTTTTTAAAGCTTCATTCAAAACAGGATGGTTGTATCCATGAATCACCGACCACCAACTCGACATGCCATCAATTAATTTTTGACCATTGTCAAGTGTTAAAGTCACGCCATGGGCTTCCTTCACCATAAAGCACTCCAAAGGATGAGTAGCGGAAGTGTAAGGGTGCCAAATGTGTTTTTTATCGAATTCGAGTAATGAATTATTTTCCATTTTCTATTGAAAATAACAAAGCCCATGCGTTGCAAAATGCAGTGCATGGGCTTTGCCTGATGATTATCATTGAACAATCTCCTAATAAATAGGAAGAATCAAATTTTATTAAACCTGATAATAAGCATAATTCTAAAATCCAGAGTGGAAGCCCTTGGCCTTCTTCCTCTAAATCAAAGGTTACAAAATCCCCTTCCTTTTGGGCTTCATAGTTGAGCAATCTTAAAACAGAAGGAATTTTGCAAAATGAAGTCACACAAATATCTACAGCCAGTCTGGCGATATTGATCACCTTGCCTAAACTGGCAAATACCGCAAAACTTTTCCTGGTCCAGCGGGAAAAGACTACAAAAGAGGGCGATATCAGATTTTTGCTTTCCATGAAAAAGCAAAAGTAGGAATTTATAGCAAACCTGGAAAGTTATGGGAAATCATTTAGTTTTAAGAAATTTCCTAAGGATTCTGTAGTTGCTCATGAAAAGTCTGGTATAGAGGGGAAAACTTTTTCATACTGTCTGTTGGAATGTATTTCCACTGCAAATTGTATTATTTAATAAAAACAAGTCAAAAAACTTGTCTCCTTATTTTTAAAATCAAAAAACTAAGATATTATGAACTTACAATTGAATAAAGTAAACGCAATTGCTTTTTACAAAATGGCTTATGAAGGAAATCCTAGAGAAGCGGTGGAAAAATATGTAGGCGAAGAATATATACAGCATAATCCCCATGTAGAAGATGGCAAGGAAGGTTTCATTAACTATTTTGAAAGAATGCAAAAGGAATACCCGGAAAAGTCTATCGAATTTGTGAGAAGTATTGCGGAAAGTGATTTAGTGGCGTTGCATACACACCAAACCTGGCCTGGAAATGAGGAATATATTACCATGGATTTTTTCAGGTTTGATGAAAATGGGAAAATATGCGAACATTGGGATGCCATTCAACAAATTCCGGAAAAAATTGCCCATGATAATGGGGCTTATTGAATAAAAACTAATTCAGGACTTTAAATTAAAGAACATTTAATGAACTCATAAATGGATAAAGCTCAAAAGAAACTTCTCAAACAGCGGTACAAGGATGAACAAAGGAAAAACGATCCAGGGGAGGTTTTTTCAGGTTTATGGCTGAATTCAATTAGGGAAGTTGATTCTTTGAATGAGAATTTAATTGATAGCTGGACAGATGAGGAAATTGAATGGAAGATTGTTTGTTATGCCTTCAATCAGATAGAACAAGAAAATCATTGTAGTGAAAGGGAAAATTTATTAAAACTACCCACAGGAGTTCAGGCTATATTTGCTACCTATTTATTTGAATCTAGTATTTCATTGGATGGAAATTTTTATAACTTCTTCTTCCAAAGTAATGGAGCATTCACAAGAGAAACTTATGTTGGATATGATGCCATAGGAAATCGGGAAATGTATCATTTGATGGAACAGTGTATCGGTGCTTATTTTAAATTAGTCAGATCAGGAGAAGTAAAAGATGCTTGTGGAATAGAACATGATCTTGATTTAGATGAGGATTATTTCATAAAAGTAAATGAATTTGATCTGGATGAATTAGCTCAAAAAATCAACGAAATTGATTTTGAAGTATTGAAAAGAAAAAAAGTGGCATTTATTAGAGATAATAAACACTTGTTTTAGGTTTTAGAAAAATTCAAAACCCTACGGAATAAAAAAAGCAAGGTCTCCCACAGAAGACCTTGCCAATTCATTTATAGTCAGTATATTACAAAATTGCCTTCACAGCCTTCTCCATTCCATCGGTAAGGATGGTTTGGACGTAGCCGGCTACTTTATCTGTTAAGCCTTCTACTTTATTTAAGTCCTGCTTCCAGACTTTTTCGTAGGCTAAAACTTCGCTTACCAGTTTTTTCGCTCCTGCTGCAGTGCCATCATATTCACTCCACACTTTTTGGTAAAGCTCCAAAACATCCTGATCGTCTTTCAAATCAATTTTTGTCCCATTTCTATCTCCTTTAAAAAAGACTATTAAGGAAGCCAGTGCAAAAGTTAATTTTTCCGGAAGTGTTCCTTTTCTCTTTGTGTATTCCAACAGAGAAGGTAATACCCTGGTTTCATATTTTGAATTGGAATTAAGAGAAATAGAAATCAGGAAATGTTTGATATAAGGGTTTCTGAATCGATCGAGCACATCATTGGCAAACCCTTCCAGTTCTTCCTGAGGTAAATCCAGTGTAGGGATGATTTCCTCAAAAATAGCATCTTTGGCAAATTTCCCCATCACTTCATCTTCTACAGTTTCTCTCACCGTATCAATCCCATATAAATAGCTCACCGGTACCATGGTAGTATGGGCACCATTCAAAATTCTAACTTTTCTGGTCCTGTATGGCGTTTGGTTATCCGTGAAGATTACATTAAGTCCGGCCTGATCAGCTGGGAAAATATCACTAACCGCTTTTCCTGCTTCAATTACCCATAAATGAAATTGTTCTCCTTCTACCACAAGATTATCCTTATAGCCTAATTCCTGAGTAATTTCTGCTATTTTATCTCTTGGATAACCAGGTACAATCCTGTCTACCAACGTATTACAGAAAATATTATCCTGCTCAATCCAGTTTTTAAAATCATCTCCAAGATTCCATAAATCAGCAAATTGTAGAATGGTAGCCTTTAGTTTAATCCCATTTTTATCGATTAATTCACAAGGAATAAATACCAATCCGCTTTCTTTGCTACCTCCAAATTTTTGAAATCTTTTGTGCAATAAAGCGGTCAGTTTTCCCGGAAAACTTTGTTGTGGGGCATCATCCAGTTTGTCATTTTCATTGAAGGCAATTCCCGCCTCTGTGGTATTGGAAATGATAAATTTTAAATCCTTACTTTCTCCGATAGCCAGGTATTCTTCATATTGTTTGTAAGGATTCAGTCCCCTGGTAATACAATCAATTACCTGATGCTCACTTACTGCCTTCCCATTTTTAATGCCGTTCAGGTAAAGGGTATAAAGCCCATCCTGATCATTGAGCATATCCACCAGGCCTCTGTCAATAGGCTGAACTACAGCCACTCCGGCTTTAAAGTCCAGCTTTTTGTTCATGGTATCAACTATCCAGTTGACAAAAGCTCTCAAGAAATTACCTTCTCCGAATTGAAGGATTTTTTCCGGGAGTCTTTCTCTTTGTTCCAGGGTTCTGTTTAATAATTTTTCAGCCATTTTTGATTTGTATTTTTTATGATTTTTTTATTTGCATGATTGCCAGCTGTTAAATAATCCTCCCCCTAGCCCCCTCAATGAGAGAAACTATTCTCCCCTTCTGGAAGTGGTTTGGCACTCCGAGTTTGGGGGAAGGTTCTTAACTTTCCAGTTTAAAGAGATACTCCTCTTTTCCAGGGAATAAAATCATCCTGAGCCAGTTTCATGGCATTTGGCATTTTTTCTCCACTGGCTACGGCAATAATGTATTCCAGCATTTCCTCACCTTTGCTTTCAATAGTATCTTCCCCGGAAATTACTGTTCCTGCATTTACATCAATAATGTCAGACATTCTTTGAGATAAATGCGTATTGGAAGAAATTTTAATAGTTGGAGTAACCGGATTTCCTGTAGGAGTTCCCAAACCCGTAGTGAACAGGATAATATTGGCCCATGAACCCGCCAGCCCAGTAGTCGATTCTACATCATTACCAGGTGTACAAAGCAAATTCAAGCCATTTTTTACTGCAGGTTCGGTATAATCCAAAACATCAATAATAGGGGAAGTACCTCCCTTTTTAGCGGCTCCTGCGGATTTAATGGCATCGGTAATTAAGCCGTCTTTAATATTTCCGGGAGATGGATTGGCATCAAAACCTGAACCTGAAGCAACTGCCCTTTCATTGTAGGTTTTCATTAAAGTGTTGAACTTATCAGCCAATTCATCCGTCACACATCGGTCGCTTAATTCCTGCTCCACACCACATAATTCAGGGAATTCTGATAGAATAGAAGTGCCCCCTAAGGCTACAGTCAGATCAGAAACATGACCAACTGCCGGATTTGCGGAGATTCCTGAAAAACCATCAGAACCACCACATTCCAGACCGATCACCAATTTGGATAATGGCGCAGGTTGTCTGGTAATTTCATTCGCCTGTATAAGCCCGACAAAAGTTTTCTTTACGGCTTCTGCAATCAATTCTGGTTCCGACTGGCTTTTTTGCTGCTCAAGAATATAGAGCGGTTTTTCGAAATTTGGATCTCTTTCTTTAATGGCATTCTGAAGAATTTCTGGTTGTGCATTTTGACAACCAAGGCTCAAAACAGTTGCGCCTGCCACATTGGGATTGGTGATATAACCAGCCAATAAATTACACAAGGTATCCGAATCCATCCTTGTGCCTCCACAGCCACCTTCATGCGTGAGGAATTTGATTCCATCCACATTGGGAAAAATTCTGTTTTTCTTGCTTTCCTCCGCTGTCATGATGATTTCTTCTTCCAGAATTTCATTTACCGCAGAACCATTTTTATATTTTTCAACCAGTGATTTTACATTTAAATCATATTTCTTTCCAACAGAATAGCCAAGTTCTTTCACCATGGCATCCTTTATCATATTGATGTTTCTGTTTTCACAAAACACAAGGGGAATAACCAACCAGAAATTGGCGGTACCTACTTTTCCATCTTTTCTGTGATAACCATTGAAAGTTCTGCCTTCAAACCTGGAAATATCTGGTTTTGTCCAGGAAGTATTTCGCTCCTTTACAGAAAAATCGCTGGAGTAATGTTTCAGGTTTTCAGTAGTCACCACTCCACCTTTTTTGATTGGCTGGCTGGCCTTACCTACTGGAACGCCATACATGGTAACGATATCTCCTACATTAAAATCCTGGGTAGCGAATTTATGTTTTTGTTGAACATTGTCAACCAATTCATAATCAATATTGTCAAGAGTTACCTGATCTCCTTTCTTGAGGTCGGTAAGGGCTACAATTACATTATCGGACGGGTGTACTTTTAAGATTTTCTGTGCCATAAACTATAAAATAGTTGTTCTAAATTTATTCAGTATTTTTAGCTGTAAGTCCCTGGAAATGAGTATACAATAACTCAAAAGTTTCAGTACTGCTACTTTTTACAAAGTTGAGCAATTATTCAGTAAACACAAGAAGTTCAGGGGTTTAACCTTTAACCGGTTAATTCTTAATTAAATCCCAAGGTATCAATAAATCACTTTTTCACAGCAGAGTCTTCGACAGAGACCTTGCGTAAATCTGGCTTCAGGAGCTTTAATGACACAGGGTCGCGAAAAATGCAGACCCTGCTGGGACGTAAATTTTACTGGTAATTGAAATTGTTATTAACCCTTTGTCTTTTAATTGAAATTTATTCTAAGAAAATTACATGTCGAATAAGCTTGGTAACCAAAGACTTAGCTCTGGAACATAAGTCACAATCATTAAAGCCACCAACATGGCAATGAAAAATGGCAATAGTGGTTTAATCACCCTATCGATTGAAATATTCGCTACGCTACAGCCTACGAAAAGCACACTTCCCACTGGAGGTGTACAAAGTCCTACACAAAGGTTGAGCACCATAATTATTCCGTAATGAACCGGGTCAATTCCCAATTCTGTAACTACCGGAAGAAAAATTGGCGTAAAAATTAAAACCGCAGGAGTCATATCCATGAAAACCCCAACAAAAAGCAAAATCAGGTTAATGATCAGTAACACAATGATTTTGTTGTTGCTGATAGTGAGTAGTGCTGCACTTACCGATTGAGGAATATTTTCATAAGACATTACCCATGACATTCCCATGGAAGTGGCAATCAAAATCATTACAATGGAAGTAGTGGAAACTGTATCCAATAAAATTCCTGGAAGGTCTTTTATTTTAACTTCTTTGTAAATCATAGCTAAAACCAGTGTATAAACTACTGCGATGGCAGAAGCTTCAGTAGCTGTAAAATATCCTGCTACGATTCCTCCAATTACTACGATTAGTAAAAAAAGAGAAGGAACTGCATCAAATAATTTTTTTAATGCCTCTTTCATTCCTACACCAGGAGCAGTAGGATATTTTTTTCTGTAAGAAGTAACCCCTGCTACAATCATCAGTAATACGCCTACTAAAATTCCCGGTAAATACCCGGCAAGGAATAAAGCTCCAATTGATACGCTCCCTGCTGCCAGTGAATAAACAATGAGAATATTACTTGGAGGAATGATCATTCCTGTAGTGGAAGAAGTAATATTAACTGCAGCAGCAAATGATTTATCATATCCCTCTTCAGCCATTTTAGGATTCATAAACCCTCCGATAGCAGAAGCTGCTGCTACCGCAGATCCTGAGATCGCCCCAAAAAGCATACAGGCCAGAATGTTTACAAAAGCTAAACCTCCGGGAAATCTTCCCACAATCACTTTGGCAAACTCAATGAGCCGGCTGGCTATTCCTCCTTTATTCATGAGTTGTCCGGCCAGAATGAAAAAGGGTATGGCTAACAGTGCAAAACTATCCAGGCCGGTAGCCATTCGCTGAGCAATAGTAGTAAATGCCGGAATGGGAAGAATACTCACCAACATGGTAAGAATAGCCGAAATTCCAATGCTATAGGCGATTGGCACTCCAATGGCCAATAATATTACGAAACTTAAAACCAGTATTAATACTTCCATTTTTCTTTAGTAGATGTTTTGTGACTATGACAACCAGATTTTTTGGATTTAAAAAAGGAGGTTTCACAGCTGTTTATTTGTTAGTGATCAAACATTTTCAGATTCTGTATAAGGATTATCTTTCATATTCAGAAAGCTGTAATATATGATTAATAATCCGCTTATTGGCAGTACCGTGTAGATATACCCTTTTTGAATTTCCAACACGGGGGAAATCTGGTTAAGACTAAGTGTGATGTACACCAGCCTTATTCCTCCTATGACCATCACCGTAAGTGCAAATCCAATTACAATGATATTCACAATCACATTGAGTCTTTTCTGGGTTGAAGCAGAAGATTGTCTGGGGATAATATCTATGGCCAGGTGAAGGTGCTTTCCCGTTGCATAACTTGCACCCAGTAAACCTACCCAGATTAATAAAAACCCGGCAAGTTCTTCGGTAAAAGGCATAGAAAGATTTAATCCTCTGGCTGCTACCTGAAGCAGGACGTTTATCACCATGAGTGCCATCAGGAAAACTAAAAACTTTCCTAGAATGTCATTAATTATAGTTCGCATTTTAAATCAGTTTGTATGCTAAGTTTATTGATTTTAATCCAGAGCTCTTATTTCCTGAATAAGGTTATAAATTTTTGGGTCAGATTTATAAGAATCATACATATCACTTACCCGCTCTGAAAAAGGCTCTTTTTTAGGGTAATTAACTTTTACCCCGGCCTCTTGTACCGCTTTTAATGATTCTGCTTCAGACTCTTCCCAAAACTTTCTTTGGGCAGGAACACATTCATTAGCAGCCTCCTGAATCCATGTTTTTTCTTCATCGCTTAATCTGTCCCAAATGACAGTTGAAATTAATAAAACATCGGGGACTGAAGAATGCTCATCAATAGAGTAGTATTTACAGACCTCATAGTGTTTGGACAGGTAAAAACTTGGTGGGTTGTTTTCTGCACCATCTACAACTCCCTGCTGTAGTGCAGTATATAATTCACCAAATGAAATGGGCATGGGTGCGGCTCCCATAGCACTTACCATTTTATTGGCGGTGATACTTTTCATTACCCTAATTTTCAGACCTTTTAAATCGTCTGGAGATTCAATGGGGTTGGATTTAGTGTAAAAGCTCCTGCTGCCTGCATCAAAAAAGCATAAACCTCTTAGCCAGGCTTCTTCTCCATCCTGTAATATTTTTTTACCGATTGGTCCATCCTGCACATTAAACATGTGTTCTTTATTCTTGAAGATATAGGGCAGGCCTAATACTTTATAGCTTGGGGCAAAGCTTTCCATTACCGCTGCAGAAACTTTGGTCATGGCCAGGCTCCCAATTTGGAGCAATTCAAGACATTGGCTTTCTGTTCCGAGTTGGGCACTGTGATAAACTTCCAGTTCAAGTTTACCTCCGGATTTTTCTTTCACTTTTTCAGCCATTAAAAGCATGGCCTTATGCACTGAATGTTGAGTATTGAGGGTATGGGCAAGCTTTAAAGTCCTTACTCCACCCTGCTTCCCGCCACAGGACTGCATGCCTAACAAAACCGTGCTGATTAAAAAAGCTTTGATTAAAATATTTTTGATTTTCATTTTCAGAAGTTTTGTCTCCAAAATACAAAAAAAACTTTGGAAACTTCAATTTAGAAATTGCTGATTTATTTCATAGCCAATAAGGGTATAGAGGAACTGAAAGTCCAGTTCCTCTAATTGCTTATTACCCTTTTATCTTCTTTACAATTGCAAGAGCACTTTTCACCAGCTCGGTAAGCTTAGCGTAATTGCCATCAGCAATGATGTCCTTAGTAATTAATTGAGAACCCATTCCCACACAATGCACACCAGCATTAAACCACTCTGAAAGGTTTTCCTCAGTTGGAGTCACACCACCAGTAGGCATGATGCTCGACCATGGGAAAGGCCCTTTTACTGCTTTCACGAATTTAGGACCTCCAACTTCAGAACCAGGGAAAATCTTCACTACTTCAGCACCTAATTCTTCAGCATAAGAAATCTCTGAAAGTGAACCGCATCCTGGTGACCACCCGATTTTTCTTCTGTTACAAACTTTGGCCATTTCCGGATTCAATACTGGAGAAACTACGAAATTAGCCCCAAGCTGAATGTAAAGTGAAGTGGTTCCTGCATCTACTACAGAACCAATTCCCAAAATCATTTCTGGTGCTTCTTTGGCTGCATATTTATTCAATTCTGCAAAAACCTCATGGGCATAGTCTCCACGGTTGGTAAATTCAAAAACCCTTACTCCTCCATCGTAGCATGCTTTCAACACTTTTTTGCACACTTCAATATCCTTGTGGTAAAATACCGGAACGATACCGGTTTCACCCATGGCCTGTGCTGCCTGTATTCTTGTAAATCTTGCCATTTTATTTTTTGTGATTTTTTTTCATATACTGGCACAAGGGGACCCTTGCGCCAGGTTAAGTGAATTTTGCTTGAACTTATCTGGAAACTCTTCCTGAAGCGTCTCCACTCATCAACTTCTCTACTTCATCTACAGTTACCTGGTTTACATCACCATAAATGGTATGTTTCAGACAAGAAGCTGCAACTGCGAATTCAAGTGCTTTTTGATCGTCATCAGGATAAGTTAATAATCCGTAGATTAATCCACCCATAAATGAATCACCACCACCAACTCTGTCCACAATGTGTGTGATTTGGTATTGTTTAGATTGGAAAAGTTTGTTGCCATCCCAAAGTACACCAGCCCATGAGTTGTGGTTGGCATTAATTGAACCCCTTAAAGTAATAATAGCTTTTTTAGCTCTTGGGAATTTCTCCATCAACTGTTTTCCTACCGATTCGTAAGCAGCACCTTCCACATGTCCTGCAGTTACATCTACTCCTTCAGGGTGAATTCCGAATACTTTTTCTGCATCTTCCTCATTTCCAAGGATTACGTCACATCCTTCTACTAATTCTGGCATTACTTCACCAGCAGTTTTACCCCATTTCCAAAGGTTTTTTCTATAGTTCAAGTCAGTGGAAACGGTAACTCCTTTAGCATTTGCAGCCTTAATTCCCTCTAAACAAACTGCAGCAGCACCTTCCGAAACAGCCGGGGTAATTCCAGTCCAGTGGAACCACTCAGCGCCATCAAGTACTTTATCCCAGTCGATCATTCCAGGTTGGATAGTTGATAAAGCGGAATGTGCTCTGTCATAAACCACCTTACTTCCTCTTGAAACAGCACCTGTTTCAAGGAAATAGATACCCAGTCTTTCTCCACCGTACACGATTTTGCTGGTATCTACATTAAATTTTCTTAAGTTCATTAAAGCCGCCTTTCCGATGTCATTATCTGGAAGTCTGGTGACGAAAGTAGCATCCAGTCCATAATTGGCTAGTGATACTGCAACATTGGCTTCTCCACCACCGTAAGTACCTGAAAAGGTATCTGTTTGAGCAAATCTTAAATAACCAGGAGTTGCCAACCTCAGCATGATCTCCCCAAATGTTACAACTTTTTTTCCCATTTCTATTTTTGTTTTATTATTTGTTTAGATGTTCTGATGATAAGTTTTAATATTTTTATTAGAATGATATATCTATCGTATTGAAGTGATGAAATGATTAAAAACCAAAGAATTCGTTTGCATTATTGTAGCACACATCCTCTACAATTTTACCGATCCATTTCATTTCTTCTTCCGGAAGCAATCCGTTTTCGATATCATTCCCCAACAGGTTGCAAAGAATTCTTCTGAAGTAATCGTGTCTTGGAAAGGACATAAAGCTCCTGGAATCGGTAAGCATACCCACAAACCGGCTCAACAGGCCAAGGTTTGACAGAGCATTCATTTGCCATTCCATCGCTTCTTTCTGATCCAAAAACCACCAGCCGGTTCCAAATTGAATTTTTCCGGGAGTAGAACCATCGTTGAAGTTACCGGTCATGGTTCCCATTAAATAATTATCTCTTGGATTCAGGTTATATAAAATGGTTTTAGCCAGTTTATCCTTATTGTCCAGTCGGTCCAAAAATTTGGAAAGTGGTTTAGCCATTTCAAAATCACCAATGGAATCAAAACCGGTGTCTGGTCCGAGTTCTCTCATCATTCGGGAGCTGTTGTTTCTTAGCGCACCCAGGTGGAATTGTTGCGTCCATCCCTTTTCATGATCCATTTCGGCAAGGAAAACCAGCATGGCCGATTTGAATTTGGTAATTTCCTTTGGTTTCAGCTCTGCTTTAATAAGAGCTTTGTTGAAAATGGTTTTGATTTCATTGTTGTTGTACTTACTGGCATACACATGCTCCAGTCCATGATCCGATAATCTGCCGCCCATTTCATGGAAAAAATCATGACGTTTTCTTAGTGCATTTTTCAGGTCTTTGTAGCTGGAAATTTTCATTCCGGCAGTTTCTCCTAACTTTTCAATGTATGCAATAAAAGCATTGGCATCTTCTATAGCCATCGCTTTATCTGCCCGGAAAGTAGGAAGTACTTTTACTTCAAATCCATCATCTTTTATTTTCTGGTGGAATTCGAGGGTATCAGCAGGGTCATCGGTAGTGCAAACCACTTTTACCTTCATTTTCCTTAAAAGATTTCTTACGCTATACTCAGGAGTATTAAGCAAAGCACTACAATGTTCATAAATCTCCTTTGCAGTATCTTTATTTAATAATTTTTCTACACCGAAATATGCTTTCAGTTCCATATGAGTCCAGTGATACAATGGGTTTCTCATGGTATATGGAACTGTTTCTGCCCATTTTTCAAATTTTTCGTACGGGCTTTTATCTCCGGTACAAAAACTTTCATCCACACCATTGGTTCTCATGGCTCTCCACTTGTAGTGGTCGCCTTCCAGCCAAATCTCATACAGGTTTTTAAACTGTCGGTCGTTGGCAATATCTTCCGGTGATAAGTGACAATGGTAATCTATTATAGGCATGTCTTTCGCATGCTCGCGATATAGCTTTTGAGCAGTTGCTGTTTCCAGCACAAAATTCTCATCGAGGAATTTTTTCATTTTCAAAAGGTTGAATTCGGGTTAAATAATTTACGTTAGCTAATGTTAAATTCTCACACTCAACATCTTTTGCTTAAGGAATTGGATGTTTGTTAGGGAGTGTTTGTAAGTTCCAATAAAAGAAGGAGTTACAATTAAATTCAAGGTCAATTTTAGTGAAAATGTGGGAATAAGTAATGGGAATAAAAGGATTTTTTAACGGCAACGTTCCCAAAAACGTTCCCGAAAATTTTGCTGATTATCATTTTCTGAAAATGGCCTGAAATTTGAAAAAAGTTTAAAAAAAATATAGCTGAAAATAAACTTTTTTAAGTTTTAAAAGTTAAGGTAAAAAAATGAGAAAAGCTAAATAAGTAAAGTTGAAGAAAGCTGCCATATTCCTTTTAATCATGCTTTTTAGTTGTGGTGCCTTTTTGCCACAGAAAAATTTCTCTATTATTGTAGGAAACTTTGAAATCCCCTTCAGTGAAGAGTCGGATTTTGAAAAAAAAATTGAACTTGCTGTTAATCATGTTCACATGCAATCTCAGCGAGCTGAGATAAATTACCAGAACAGTATTTTTTATAAAAGCTATCACCACTTACGTAAACCCTTATCCTTATTTTTACGCTCAGCCTATTTCCCGCTTTTTATTTTATATGAATCCTTCAGGCTTTGAAAATACTAGTGACACAGGCAATAAATAAGTAATAAGAATTTGGGGTTGATAATCAGTTTATTAACACACTGATATACCCCACTTATTTCATGCTAGTCGAAACAGATATTTCTGGCAATGCTTAGAGATAAAAAGTTTTGAAAGAATATAAACCTTTTTTGAACTCACTTTTTATCTATTGTATTAGTCACTCAATCAACTTTAACAATGACTTGGGTTTGGATTCTGTTCAGGCTGGGGATTTTTTTTAAGATTCACTGCCTTTTATTTGGGAAAGAATTAATCTAAGGAGAATACCATAAATTTTAATTCATTTTAGTATTCTGCTCTGTTGATTTAGTGAGATTAAATTAAACATTATAAGTTTGCCATAATTGCTCAATTAAAATAATTTCCAAAAATGTGACCTGGTAGGAAATACCATATTTTAAATATATGAATTCATTACAGGCAGATGCTGTTTTAGAACGATTAAAGCAAGCCAAATTATCTGAGCCAGAGCTCATTAAGCCAACTGGTTTTTCTCAGTATACCATTGACTATCAGAGTAATCCTAAACAGTTTATTGAAGCTGTAAATGAAAAAGGGTTTCTGATTGACTTCACCGTACTTTACGAATCCATTGAGGAGGAACATTTTCTTGAATTTGTAAAGGCGGCTCCTAGTAGTCTGGTCACTTTTGCCAAAATACGAGATGAAATAATTCCAGTCGTGATCCAAAAAAAGGAGCGGGAGGTAAATTGTTATATGTTTGATAAAACCGGATCTGAAGAGGTGTGTGATTTGGAATACCTGGAGAAAATCTGGTTTATAGAAGAGAATGGGAAAATACCATATGGATTACCCTATCAGGTAGAGCCAATGGTGAGCGATGACGACTCCAGCCATCTGAAAAAAGTGACCGGACCGATATCCCGTTTGTTCAACTTATTAAATGCGGAAAAGAGGGATATTTTATATATATATTTCTATTCAATTATCATTGCCCTGATCAGCCTTGCCCTTCCGATTGGCGTTCAGTCAATTATTGAAATGATTTCTGGGGGAGTGATTTTTAATTCAATTGTCTGGTTAATCGGTTTTGTGATTATTGCAATTTTAATTGCAGGAGTGCTTCAGGTAATACAATATTCTCTGGTTGAGGTTTTGGAAAGGCGGATTTTTGTGAAAGCAGCCTTTGAGTTTAGTTTCCGGATTCCAAAAATCAGATCAGAGGCTATCCTCAATGAATACGCTCCGGAATTGATGAATAGATTTTTCGATATCCTAACGATTCAGAAAGGGTTACCTAAACTCCTGATTGATGTTACGGGATCTGCATTGCAAATTGTGTTTGGGATTATTCTACTTTCGTTTTATCACCCCTTCTTTGTGCTTTTTGGAATTATCCTGATGCTTACCCTTACATTAGTATTTTATTTTACAGGCCCTAAGGGCTTGAAAACAAGTCTGATAGAATCAAAATACAAGTATAAAGTGGCACACTGGCTGGAGGAGGTTGCCCGAACGCTCTATGCTTTTAAAATTGCCGGAAGTACCTCATTGCCTATGCAAAAAATGGATGGTTATGTGAATAATTATCTTCAGTACAGAAAGAAGCATTTCCAGGTTTTAATGACCCAGTTTATCAGTATAGTAGGTTTTAAAACAATTGTTACCGGAGGGCTCCTGATAATTGGTAGCTATTTGGTAATTGACAGACAAATTACCCTCGGTCAGTTTGTTGCTACTGAAATTGTGATTATCCTAATTTTAAGTGCAGTAGAAAAACTTATTCTTAGCTTAAAAACGGTGTATGATGTATTAACTGCAGTTGAAAAAATTGGGCAGGTTACCGATTTGAAGCTAGAAAGAAAAGGGGGAATTGTTCTTCCAAAAGGTGGGTTCAAAGGAATGAAGGTGGATATAAAAAATCTGAGTTATAAATATCCTGGATCGAGTGAATATGCCATTAAAGATATTAATCTGTCGATTGCTGCAGGGGAAAGAATTTGTCTTGCCGGGTACAATAGTTCAGGTAAAAACACACTTGCACAGGTGATTACCGGATTGTTGGAAAGCTATGAAGGTGGAATCAGGATGAATGGAATCTCACTACGTGATATTAATGTGAACAGCATGAGAGATTTAGTGGCTAAAAATGTGACTAATGAAGATATTTTTGAAGGGTCTATTTTGGAAAATATTTCAATGGGGAATCCGAAGGTAACTTATGACGATATGATGTGGGCACTGGACAATGTAGGGCTGGCTGATATGGTGAGTAGTTTACCTGATGGTATCATGACTTCCATGGTTTCCGGTGGAAAGAAATTTGCCAAAAGTGTGGCTATTAAGCTGATACTTGCCCGGTGTATTGCTGAAAAGCCTCAATTACTGATTCTGAATGATGAACTTATTGATTTGGAAAAAAGTGATAGAGTCAAAATTCTCGGGTTTTTAATGGATAAGAAAAATCCCTGGACTTTAGTGTGTGTATCTAATGATCCTATGATGCTGGCCGGTTGTAATCGGGTAGTAATCCTAAATGAAGGTTTAATTGTAAAAGATGGAGCCTATAAGGATTTAGCCGCTAAAAAAGAATTTAAAGATTTATTAGAATACCCGAAAGAAGAAGATCTGATTTAAAACAAAAAATGAATTGATCTCAAAAAAAATAAAAAATGCTAAGATTATCACCAAAACAAAGAATTGATGATTCGGTTTACCAACAAAAACTGAATTCGATGAAGGTGCTTCAAACACCTGGTGGAACAAAAAATCTTTCCAGAACTTTGGGGATTTTGTTGTTTTTAGCCCTTATCATTTTATTTCTTCCCTGGCAACAAAATATCCGCTCGGAGGGAGAACTTACAGCTCTTTCCCCTTCAGACAGACCTCAAACCGTAGAAACTGCTATAGCCGGGAGGATTGTGGACTGGAGAGTTTCTGAAGGTCAATTTGTGGGAAAGGGAGATACGCTTGTCCAAATTGCAGAAATCAAGGATAAGTATTTTGATCCCCAATTGTTGACCAGACTACAGGAACAGGTAAATGCTAAAAAGGGAGTAATTGACAATAAGAAGGGAAAAGTGGATGCCTTAAACAGGCAAATTAATGCTCTCAAAGCCGGGTTGACACTTAAGCTTTCCCAAACGGAGAAAAAGATTATCCAGAAGAAATTGAAAATTGAAATGGATAGTAACGACCTGGTGGCGGTAAAAACTTTGGTTGGAGTGGCTCAAAGGCAGGTTGGTATGTATCAGAATTTATATGATAGCGGGTTGGTAGCCCTTACCAAACTGGAGAGTGCGCAAATTAAAGTGCAGGAAGCCAAGGCCAAAGTGGTAAGTGCTCAGAATAAACTGGATGCCTCCCGTAATGATTACCTGATTGAAGTGATCAATTTGAGTACCATTGAGGCAGAAGCATTTGATAAAATTTCCAAAGCCGAATCGGATAAAAGTGCCACACTGGCCGAGATATCTGACTCAGAAGCGTCCCTTGCTAAACTAACAAATGAATTGGCCAATATGACCATAAGGAACCAACAATATAATATTGTGGCACCACAAGATGGCTTTATTGTGAAAGCCCTGAAAAGTGGTATTGGGGAAACAGTTAAAGAACAGGAAGCGCTATTAACCATTATGCCAAATGAACCTGAATTGGCTGTAGCACTTTATGTAAAGGCGATGGACGTCCCCCTGTTACAAAAAAACAGGCATGTTCGGCTTCAGTTTGACGGATGGCCGGTAATCCAATTTTCAGGGTGGCCTAGTGTTTCGGTGGGTACCTTTGGAGGAAAAGTGCAGGTGATTGACCGGGTGGATAGCAAAGGTAAAGGAGGAAAATACAGGGTTCTTATTACGCCAGATAAAATAGAAGGAGATGAGGAATGGCCTGAGCAGTTGAGATTAGGTTCGGGGGTGAGAGGCTGGGTAATGCTGGATGATGTGCCTGTTTATTATGAATTATGGCGACAGTTGAATGGTTTCCCACCAACAATTACCCCATATACTGAAGGAACAGAAAAAGGGGAAGCTGATCAAAAAGCATTGAAATATTTGTAATGAATGGCTGAACTGAATTTGAAATGCCGTGAAAGATTAAAGTGATTTTTAAAATGTTTGTACATAAATTCAATTTTACCATTTCGGCTAGTGCTGTAAGTCACAGGATTCTATTGGGAATTTTCCTCATGAGCTTTGGTTTTCAGATAAATGCCAATCCTTTTAACGAACCTGACAGCCTTGTGCTTCAGATTGATGATTTGTTTTCCCAAATCCTTACTTATCATCCTGTAGCCAAACAGGCCGATTTATTATCGGAAAATGCCCGGCAACAAATCCGTTTAGCCAGAGGAGGTTTTGATCCTAAATTGTCTTCTGATTATGATACAAAGCAATTCAAAGGGAAAGATTATTACGCCTTATGGAAGTCTGAGTTAAAAGTGCCGGTATGGATTGGGGGAATTGATTTAAAAGCCGGATATGAGAAAAATACAGGCGAGTATCTTAATCCACAGAATGATACGGATAGTGGCCAGGGTCTGGCTTTTGCCGGAATATCTGTCCCTATAGGTCAGGGTTTATTTATTGATCAGCGAAGGGCTGCAATGAAGCAGGCGGAGATCTTTGAAAGTCTTGCTGAAGCAGAAAAAGTGAAAATGATCAACAAATTACTTTTGGAAGTGGCGAAAGATTATTGGTCCTGGTACTTTAGTTATCATAAATACCGGTTATTTCAGAATGGTTACGAACTGGCTCTTTTCCGGTTTAATGCGGTTAAAATCAGGGTGAGGCAGGGAGACCTGGCCAGGCTGGATTCAGTAGAAGCCATGATAACCATGCAACAAAGGGAAATCGATTTACAGAATGCCTCAGTGGAACTCCAAAATTCCAGACTGATTTTGTCCAATCATATTTGGGGACCAGAAGATGTTCCATTGGAATTATCGGATACTTTCGTGCCCACGCCTAATCTACCAGAATCTTTTTCCGAAGCTCCTATTGAGGATTTATACGAGTTTGCCAGAAATAACCATCCGGAAATCCAGAAGATCAGGCTGAAAATTGAAGGACTTAGTATTGATGAAAAGCTGGCCAAAGAAATGCTTAAACCAACACTTAATCTAAATTATAATTTTTTAAGCCGAAGTGGAGCGCCTGTAGAATCAGCCAGGTTTAGTGAGGATTATAAATTTGGTGTGGCTTTTAATATGCCTGTTTTTCTGAGAAAGGAAAGGGCAAAGGTGAAACAAACAGGGATAAAAATAGAACAGACAAACCTGGAAAGGATTCGACTGGAAAGGAAAATTCTAAATGATTTATACGTAGTTTACAACGACATGTTAAACCTGGAAAAAACTTTGGAGATGCAGGAACAAATGGTGAATAATTATAGAAAAATGCTTTCCGGGGAGCGTCAGAAGTTTTTTAATGGGGAAAGTTCTGTGTTTTATGTAAATGTGCGGGAAGGAAAATTGATTGAGGCTGAAGTTAAATTATATGATATGCAACACAAATATGCCAAGTCTCAAGCTACATTGCGTTGGGCTGCAGGTTTGGGAATGTGATTTTATTTCAGCTGTGCGCTTAAGGTTTTAGCAGGCTTTTCCTTTCCAATATTTTTACAATCGGTAATAAACTTCACCAGGTAATAATTGTATGGAGCTGGAAATCTATGAGAGATCACTTTCCTTACGGAGAGTTCCTGATAACATTCTTCTTCGCAGATATTAAATATAGCCTGCTTGCTTTCAATGTGGTCGATCTGACCGTTTTTGTAACCCACAAGGTAACTGCCACAAAACATTCCCAGACTAAATAAAAAAAAGAGTAGTTGTTTTTTCATGTCCTCTAAACGGCTGGTTGGCTGGAGGATTACCTGCATTTGCATCAGGATAACTACTGATGTAATTTTTATTGCTTTTCGGTTAACTTCTCTACTTTTGTTGGATTAATGAAATATCAAATATTTATTGTTTCCCCTTCTTTAAGAATGGTGGAGGTGAAAACCAGGAAGTTTTAAATTGTATTATTTCCCTGATGATTACGCTGTTTATACGGTTAACAATTGTTAATTCTTCTTTTTAATTACCTGCTCCACATCTGTTCGATAAAAAAATGAAAGAGAAAGAAAAGATTTATTTAGTTAAAAAAAATGAATCCGGAACCACTGGAGAATTGAATCATTTATCGTGGGAAAAAGCTGAAATCCTAAGTGAGTTTATTTATCCCTGGCAATCAGGGCAACCTCCAAAAATAGAATTCCGGGCCCTTTGGGATGAAGAAAGGTTTTATTTTCATTTTTTGGTGAAAGACCACAACATTTTGGTGAAGAATACCAGTTCTGATAAAATGGAGGTGATTTATTCAGATCGGGTAGAGATTTTTTTTAAACGGGATGATCAGATGAAACCCTATTATTGTTTGGAAATGGATCCGGAAAGCAAAGTATTGGATTATATAGGGGATTTCTACAGAGATTTTGATTTTGCCTGGGGCTGGCCTGGTAAAAATAACCTGAATGTGGCTGGGAAAATAAAATCAGATGGCTATGAGGTTGCCGGGAGTATATCGATGGCTTCTTTGAAAAAACTTGGTCTTTTGGAGGATGGGAAATTAAAAGCAGGGCTTTTTAGAGGTCGGTGCTTAGAGATAAAAGAGCCGGAATCTGTAATGGAATGGATAAGCTGGGTTGACCCTCAAACTTCGGAACCGGATTTCCATGTCCCCACTTCCTTTGGCATATTAAAGTTGCATGGTTATTCAATATAAGGATTCCATTAATTCCAGAGTAAGCAAATCAATTTTTTCCATAATTGGGTTAAAACCCGAAATATTAGATAGTATAATTACACCTTTTTGGTTTTCCACATCCATTAACATGGCGGCTTTATAACCTGCAGTAGCCCCATTATGCCAATACCATTCCCTTTCATTGCCACTTTTCATTATATGCCAGCCAAGTGCTACATCCATTTCTTTGGAAATACTGAACGTTTTTGTCCTCTGAAAATCCAGCACATAGTCGTGGGAAAAATTTGCTAATACAAAATTGGACAGATCTTCAGCGGTGGACAATATTCCCCCTGAGGCCAACATGGCGTTGAAATGGGCTGGGGGAACAATAAAACCTTTTTTGTCCCGCCCTTTTGCCAGTTTCCCGGAATAGTATTTCTCTCCAAGGGCTGAATTTGGCATGTGGTAGATGGCAAATATTTCCTCCTCCATCATTCTCTTGTATGACTTCCCGGTGCTTTTTGCGAGCAAATACCCTAAAATTCCCACGCCCAGGTTTGAGTATTCATATTTTTCTCCTGGTGGAAATTTCAATTTCATTTTATGTTTTAAATAATCTTCCAGCTGGGTTTTGCCAAAAACTGCATATGGATCTTCAATTTTGTAATAGGGTAATTTTACTAAATTTGGAGGATGGTTGGGCAATCCTGAAGTATGATTAGCCAGAGAAAGGAAGGTAATTTCTTTTCCCCCTTTTTGTGTTTGTTTGGGGGAGAAGTCCAGGTATTGGGTAATGGAATCTTCCAGCTTTACCACGCCCCCAATGACCAGGCTGGCAAAAAGTGTAGAGGTAAACACTTTTGTAATCGCTCCGATTTCAAAAAGGTAATTCTTGTTTTGGCAGTAAATTATGGTGTCATTTTCCAGCTTCAATCCTATAAAATTCACAGAATCTTCTTTAATTGTAGCTATGCAAAGTTCGGTTTTAGCGGGAAAATCGCTGATATTTTCCAATATGATTTTAGTCTGCAAAGGAGTAGCTTCTGCTCCGTGGAGGGGGGCTTGCTGCGCCATTGAAGGAGTAATGAATAAGAGTAAAAGAAAATATAAACTTCCTTGTATATTTTTTATAAAATAGAATTTTCCCATCATCTGATAATTTCTAATGCGTAGAATGAAGAGACAGACAGATAGTAAAAATTAAAAAATCGGAGTTTAAGGATGATTTTCCATTAATTTAATTAATTCTGATTGTATTTCTTGCTAAAAACTTAGATTTGTTGTGTGTTTAATGTTTTTGCCTGCAACTTTTAAAGCTGAATTTTTTATTGAAACCCATGAATATTCCTTTTTTTTCTTTTGATAAAATGCATTTGGATTGCAAAGAGGAGATCAGGGAAGAAATAGGAAAAGTGATTGATTCCAACTGGTATATTCTTGGGGAAAGACTATTTGAATTTGAACAGAAATTTGCCGAATTTTCGGAAACCAAATTTGCTTTGGGTGTCGGAAATGGTATGGATGCTTTATTACTTTCCCTATTAGCTTTGGAAATTGGAAAAGGAGATGAAGTAATCGTTCCTGCCCATACTTTTATAGCCACCTTCATGGCTGTTTCCCAGACAGGTGCAAAGCCTGTTCCTGTAGATGTGGATTCTGAAACGGGCAATATTAATCCTTATCTGATAGAAAAATCCATTACGGGAAAAACTAAAGCGATTATTCCAGTGCATTTATATGGAAATCCATGCAAAATGGATGAAATTATGGCAGTGGCAAAAAGGAATAATTTAAAGATAATAGAAGATAATGCACAGACGGTAGGCGGAACTTATAATGGGAGAAAAACCGGTAGTTTTGGAGATGTAAATGCCACTAGTTTTTACCCCATTAAAAACCTGGGAGCCTTTGGAGATGCCGGGGCAATTACTACCAATTCTCAGGAAATTTATGAAAAAGTTGTCCGGTTAAGGAATTACGGGTCGAGTGAAAAGTATGTGCATGATGAGGTAGGCGTAAATTCCCGAATGGACGAGATGCAGGCTGCAGTTTTATTAGTGAAATTAAAATATTTGGAGAAATGGAATGAGGAAAGACTCCATATGGCCAATATTTATCGGGAGGGACTTTCAGAAATAAGTGACTTGAATGTAATTTGGGAATCCACCTTACAGAAAAGTGTTCATCATGTCTTTGCAATTCAAACTCCCCGAAGAAATGAATTACAGCAGTTTATGGGAAAGCATGGCATTCAAACTTTAATCCATTACCCCATCCCACCACACTTACAAAAAGCCTATGCTAACCTTGGATATAAAAAAGGCAACTTCCCCATTACTGAAGAAATTGCCAATACTGAATTAAGTCTCCCTGTATATCCTGGTTTGAAAAGATCAGAACAGGATTATATTATAGAAATTATCTGGCGATTTTTTAAAGAAAATTGAAAACTTTAAGGCAAATCGAAATGGCCTAAGCATTGATTTGTCTTAAAACCCTGATAAAAGGGGAATATATTCCTCAAAAAAAAGTACTATTGTTTAACTTTTCTCCTTTTCCAAAGTTTGTTGCCATTTCCATGCACTCGCCATCATTTCATCAAGACCAATTTTAGTTTTCCAACCCAAGTGTTTCTCTGCTTTTCCACTGTTACTATAAATGGCTTCCACATCTCCAGGTCTTTTCGGTCCTAATTCATAGTTTAATTTCTGCCCAGTTACTTTTTCAAAAGCTTTTATCACTTCCAAAACAGTCACACCATCACCCGTACCCAGATTAAATATCTCAAATTTATCCGTATTTTTCCCGTCTTTCAAGTATTGAAGGGCTTTGATATGCGCATCGGCAATATCAGTTACATGGATATAATCTCTAATACAAGAGCCATCTCTGGTGTTATAATCATCTCCAAATACAGTGAGTTTTGGAATAATTCCCACTGCTGTTTGAGTAATAACAGGAACCAGGTTGCTGGGCTTATTGATCGGATTTTCTCCAATTAATCCTGTTTTATCAGCTCCTACAGGATTAAAATACCGAAGAGCAATGGCATTTATATTATTCACATGAATAATGTTTTCAATAATTTCTTCACCTATCTTTTTGGTATGGGCGTAAGGAGATTCAGTTTTGCTCAAAGGCGTATTTTCGTCTACGGGAAGTTGAGCCACATTTCCATAAAGGGAACATGAAGAAGAGAAAATAAAATTATTTACCTCGTTTCGTTGGCAGGCATTTAGAATGCTGAGCAGGGAATTCATGTTATTTTCATAATACCACATGGGTTTCTGAACTGATTCTCCCACAGCTTTCAGGGCTGCGAAATGAATAACTCCAAGGATGTCCTGATTTTCTTCGAAAATCTTTAAAGTTGCCTTTTTATCTGTAAGGTCAACATTATAATTTTTCACTTTTACACCTGTGATTTTTTCAATCCTTTCCATGGTATCAGGTGAGGAATTGAGGCAGTTATCAACAGATATTACCTTAAACTCTGTGTTTCTAAGGATTTCAATAATGGTGTGTGAGCCAATGTATCCACATCCTCCGGTTACTAAAATTGTGTTTTTCTCCATCTATTTAGGCGTGTTTTTAAAATTTTTTAGGAAGGTTTTAAAGGTGATCAGAAACTAATAATCTTTGGCAATTTTAAAGGGTTTATGATTAAAACCAAAATCCCATCTACAAGAGATGATAACAAAGATAAAGTTTTGGGATTTTCCTGTTTTAATCTTTCCGTAAATAAATTATATCCATTACTAGTTGTTAACAATATTGAGGGGCTTTTGAGGTTTGAGATTTAGCAACAAAAAATTTAAAAACAGAAACCCGAAATTGTAAATTGCCAGACTGGAATGATAAATATTACAAAAATTTTCAAACTTGGTTTAGAAAAATCCCAGCCTAGATATTTAAGACATAAAATTACATTAACTAATAATGCTGCATTTTTTATCTCGACTTGTATCGCTTTCCCATTTTTCATTCTTTCATATATTTTCTTGCCTAACATTGCATCAATTCCTTTGATAGGAACATTCCTTGCTTTAGGGGTTTTATTACTCAATTATTTAGGGCTTAATAATCTTTCCAGAGTTGTAATTTCTATTCTACCAACGCTTCTGGCCACAGTTTACCATGGCTATTTGGCCAAAGATGGAGACCCATGGGTAATTGGGATGACATTGTTCCAGGTCACTTTTTCCTTTTTCCCCATAGTAATTTTTGACCTTAAAGAAAGGGTATTGCTTTTGGGTTGCCTCCTTTTTAATTTTATACAGATTCTGTTTTTCGATTCTATTAATGCTATGCTGGAAACTCCGGTTGACGACTACCAGTTTAGAGAAGGGTTTGTAGGGACAATAGCCATTATTTTATCTTGTTTGATGGTGTATTTTATGGTCTATATTTTGACTTTACATAATAAAAAGTCAGAAACCAAAACCTCCAAAATTCTAAAAGAAATGGAGGAAAAGACCAGGAAATTATTAGATTCTGAGGAAGAACTAAAAAATTCTATTGCTACGCTTGATAAGAATAAAATAGCAGATCAAAAAAGAAACTGGGTTACAGAAGGAATTGCTGAGTTCTCCAACTTGCTAAGAAATACTCAAAGCAGTGAAACCTACGATCAATTACTATCCGGATTAATAAATTACATTGGAGCAAATCAGGGTGGTTTATTTATCGTGAATGACGGAAATGAAACTTCTGAGGTAAGTCTGGAATTGGTTTCCTGTTATGCTTACGACCGTAAAAAATTTGTGGAAGAAAAGTTTGAACCAGGGGAAGGACTTTTAGGGCAGGCTTATTTGGAAAAAGAACCCATACTACTGACAGAAGTTCCAAATGATTTTGTGTCCATTACTTCCGGTTTGGGAGAAGCACTTCCAAGTTGCCTGTTAATCATTCCCTTTAAATTTAATGAAGAAGTTGCGGGAATCTTGGAGCTGGCTTCCTTTACTGTGTTTGAAGATTATCAGGTTGAATTTGTGGAAAAGCTTGGAGAAAACATTGCTTCATTCATTGTAAGTGCAAGGGTAAATGAAAAAACTAAATTATTACTACAGGAATCTCAGGAAAATGCCGAAATGTTCAGGGCTCAGGAAGAAGAAGTAAGGCAGAATATGGAGGAGCTGCAGGCCACTCAGGAGGATATGCAACGGGTCCAAAAAGATCTTAAAGCCAAGGAGCAAGAAAATGAAAGAGCCTTATCTGAACTGGAAAAAATAAAAGGAAATCTTGAGACAGAACTTTCAAAAAGAACCAAGGAGATTGCTTTAGAGAAGGAGAAAATGGACATTTTCTTTAACAACTACTCCAATACTATTCTGTTTTTTGATAAAGCAGGGAAGATATCCCAGGTGAATCCAATATTTGAAAAGATGTTTGGGTATAAAGTTACAGAAATTGAGAAATTAAATATTGAAGATCTCTTTTTCCACAAAGATGAGAAGAAAATTTTAGGGGAATTGGACGGATTAAATCAGGAAAAGAATAAAACTGTAAATGGTTTTTTCGGAAAAAGCAAAATGTACGGCTTTCAGTTTCCGGTTGAAATAACACTTTGTGTAGGAAATATTCATGGGGAGGAAATCATTACAGCCATTGTAGGAGATATTTCTAAAAAATTGAAGCAGGAGGAACAAATGAAGAAAAACCTCATAGCCCTTCAGGAAGCCCAAAGGAAAAACATGGCCAGCCAGCAGGAAGTTTTAAAATTGAAAAAGGAATTGGCAGAAAAAGCTAATTAATTTAATTGATGTTAATATCTAAACTATTCAAATCTTAAATAAATAATCTAAAATTAATGGAATCAAAAACACTTGTAGCCCAAAACTGGAAATTAGACCTAAATCATACGGATATCAATTTTAAGGTAGGGCACCTTGGAATAGCTTTTATAAGTGGGAATTTCTCTGAGTTTGAGGGAAAGTTGGAATTGGTGGAAGAGTCAAGTTTTGAAAATGCCAGAGTCTCTTTTAGTTTAAGTACCGATAGTCTTAATACAGGAAACGATATGAGGGACAACCACCTTAAAACCCCAGAGTTCTTTGATGCCTTTTCTTATCCTTCCATTACATTCGAAAGTACCGCCTTCTATAAAACTGAAGGAGATACTTATAAGTTAATTGGTAATTTAACCATTAGGGATCAATGTAGAGAAATAGAGTTAACAGCACTGTACAAAGGAGGGGCAACAGATTTATGGGGAAATAACATTGTGGTATTTCATATAAAAGGAGAGATTGATAGGTTGGACTTTGGCATTGAGTGGAATCAAAAACTGGAGTCTGGAATTCCTGTAGTAGGGAAAACAGTGGAATTCGATATGAATATTGAGTTAGTTCCTGATCAGGAATAATGGATAATTTTTGAAAAGCCATCGCTAAAACCGATGGCTTTTTTGTTTTCAAATAGAGATTCACCTTAATTCAAAATGAACAACTACAACACTGAACTCAGCATAAAACAATGGGCTGAGGAAGATAGGCCCAGAGAAAAATTATTGCTCAAAGGCAAGTCGGTACTTACTGATGCAGAATTAATTGGAATTTTAATTGGCTCAGGCACTAAATCTCTGAGTGCAGTTGATGTAGGTAAACAAATTTTAAAAAGTGCGGGAAACAACCTTAATGAACTGGCCAAATTCAGCATTAAGGACATGACAAAAATTAAGGGAATAGGAGAGGCCAAAGCCATCACCATTGTCAGTGCGCTGGAACTGGGCCGAAGAAGAAAAGTAGAAGATGCGGTGGAAAAGCCTAAAATAACCAGTGCCAACGATGCTTACCAGGCGATTAAACCACATTTGTTGGATTTGCAACACGAAGAGTTTTGGGTGATTTTGCTAAATAGAGCCAATAGAGTATTGAAATTAGAGCCTATCAGCAAAGGAGGTGTTTCGGGAACCATTGCCGATCCGAAGATAATATTTAAGGTCGCTCTTGACCATGTGGCCAGTGGCCTAATTCTGGTACATAACCATCCCTCAGGAAATCTCAACCCAAGCCAGGCTGATATAAAGCTTACCGAAAAAATGAAACAGGCCGGAAAGTTTCTGGAAATTCCGGTGTTGGATCATCTCATTTTCACCAACGACAATTATTTTAGTTTTAATGATGAAGGAATGATGTAAATGAGTATCCCCTTCGATATGGGCGCAGGCAAATTGTATGTCCTTTTTAAGTCTGAAATTTCGCTACCTTGTTACTTTTAAGCTTCTGTAGGTTGATTGGGATAAAAACTTTTGCGCAAAGTCCTTACTGATATTATAGTTTCTTAGGTACAATAGGAATTACTTGTTCCCAGGTTTTAACTTAATTGACTTCTGCTGTTTTTTTTTGAATTGAAATAGCTTTAAATTGCCTCTTTTAAGCTTTAGCATTTGGGTTGGTCTAAATATGTTCGATCAGATAAAAGCCAATATTGATAAGAAAATTTCCCTCACAGAAGAGGAGTTTCAGCGGTTTACTTCCTTTTTAAAAACCAAAAAACTGAGGAAAAAGCAGCATTTGCTTTTTGAAGGTGATAAATGTGATTTTACCGGATTTGTGAACGAGGGTTGTCTGAGAACTTATTTTTTGGATAATCATGCAAAAGAGCATATCATCAATTTTTCGTTTGAAGACTGGTGGGTAGGGGATTTGTATAGCCTGCTTACCGGTAATCCTGCCATCTATGCTATTGAGGCTTTGGAAGAAACTGAAGTGATTTTAATTGGAAAGGATGATTTAGAAAACATTTATCATGAAATTCCAAAATTCGAACGGTTTTTCCGAATACTTACCCAAAATGCCTACATTGCTTTTCAAAGAAGGGTAATGGATAATTTCAGCCAGACGGCTGAAGAAAATTATCAGGCATTATTAAAGAAATTCCCTTTCATTACCCAAAGAGTTCCCCAATACCACATTGCTGCCTACCTGGGTATAACCCCGGAATCTTTAAGCAGAATCCGCAAAGATCTGGCTCACAAACAATGATGCTTTAAAGGCATTTCCAGGAAAATTTATGGTTTTGTTCGAGCCGTTTTTAGTGGCTGATTAAGTTGCTGAGAATGAGTGAATCAGCCTATGTTTTTTCTTAACATAGATCAATCATTTTTCTTACCATGGGTCAATGAAATTGTGTGTGGGTTCAGCCTACCTTTGTATTAACAGAAAATCAAAATTTTAACCGAAAAATAAATAGTATTATGAGTAATGTAAAGGAACAGGTAAATGAGCTAAATCAAATGATTTTGGAAGGTAATATCCTTGAGGCATTTGATAAATTTTATGATGAAAGTGTAAAAATGCAGGAAAATGACCAGCCTGCTACAGAAGGAAAATCTGCCTGTAGAAAAAATGAAGAAGCTTTTGTTTCAAGTATTACAGAATTTAGAGGAGCAGAAGTGAAAAATGTAATTGCCGGGGATAATATTTCTGTGGTAGAATGGCACTTCGATTATGATCACAAAGACTGGGGAACCAGAAAATATGATCAGGTTGCAGTTCAGAACTGGAAAGATGGGAAAATCATCAACGAAAGGTTTTTCTATTCTAATTAATTTCTAAGAACTTATCTGGGAAATTCTTTTCAATAAAAATCAAATGTTCAAATTATCACTAATAAAACTTTATTTAAAATGAAAAATATCAAAAAAATCACGTCAACCTTAATTGGATTAGCATTTATATTATTTTCTTCTTTCACCACCACAAACCCTTATGAAATTGAAGCAGGGAAATGGCAGGCTGATGTGGTTCACTCAAATGTTCAGTTTACAGTAGATCACCTGGTGATTTCTGAGGTAAGTGGTTCTTTTAAAATGTTTGAAGGGGAAATGAGCGTAGGCAAAGAAGATTTTTCTGATGCCAAAGTTTCATTTACTGTAGATGTAGCCTCTGTGGATACTGATAATGAAATGAGAGACAATCACTTAAAGTCAGAAGACTTTTTTAACGCTGAAAAATTTTCCCAAATGCAGTTTGAAAGCACAGGATTTAAATCGAAAGGAAAGGGAAAATATGAAATGACAGGTAACCTTACTATAAGAGACGTAACTAAGCCTGTTACCTTTGAAGTAAAGTATGGCGGAACTGCCAAAGACGGCTATGGAAATACTAAAGCGGGTTTTAAAGCCAAAACTACTATCAATAGATTTGATTATGGACTAAAATGGAATTCACTGACTGAAGCAGGTGGTGCAGTAGTTGGAGACGAAGTAGAAATAGTTTGTAACATCCAGCTGAAAAAAGCCTGATCCATTTAGCTACAACAATTTTAATGTTTGAAGCTGTTCTGAAATTTCAGAACAGCTTTTTTTGTTTTTGAAGGTCTCAAACTTTTTGGAAAAAGTATCTTTTGGAGAATCAATTTGGTTTGGGTAATATAGCTTTATCAAATTCCATAGGCATTAAAATTTTATAAATATGGCAAAAGTAAAAGTTATAGATCTCCATTTTCTGGAAATTGAGAAAGCGATCGCCTCCTACTTGATAGAAACTACAGAAGGTCCGGTAATTATTGAAACAGGACCACATTCTTCATTAAAATATTTGGAAATGGGCCTGGCAGATCATGGTTATCAGTTGGATGAGGTCAAACATGTTTTCATTACTCATATTCATCTGGATCATGCAGGGGCAGCCTGGGCTCTGGCCAATCATGGAGCTAATATTTATTTACATCCTTTTGGGCAAAAACATATGGCGGATCCTTCCAGACTTATGGAATCGGCAAGGCGAATTTATAAAGATGATATGGACAGATTATGGGGAGAAATGAGGTCAATTTCCGAAGAGCAGCTAATTCCGGTCGAAAATGGAGCTGTAATAAAAGTAGGGGATGTTGCAGTGAAAGCATGGCATACACCAGGGCATGCAGTGCACCATATTGCCTGGCAAATTGACAAAGTCTTATTTACAGGGGATGTGGCTGGAGTGAAAATTGATACTGGAATGATACAACCTCCCTGTCCTCCACCGGATATCAATATCGAAGACTGGCAGGTTTCCATTCAATTGATGAAAGGGCTGGAGTTAGAACAGCTTTACCTGACTCATTTTGGAATTGTGGCTAATGTAAATGAACATCTGGATGAATTGGAAAAAATATTATTGGAGTGGGCGGCCTGGATAAAACCCAGATTTGAAAACAATGAAGATCCTAAAACAGTTACACCTGAATTTCAGGAATATGTCCGTCAGCAATTATTGTCTAGGGGAATTGATGAAAAAGGAATTAAACAGTACGAGGCGGCCAATCCTGCATGGATGAGTGTAGCGGGTTTATACAGGTATTGGAAAAAAAAATCAGGGTGATTTGATCACCCTTTTTAATGTTTTTTTAAAATTGTGTGCAGGCATAAGAAACGATATTAGCACCCATTTTCAGCGCTAAAGTTCTTACTTCCTCAGAATCATTGTAAATAACCTGATCTTCCCATCCGTTACCCAAATCACTCTCATAAGTATAATAACAAACTAATCTGCCTTCATAGATTATTCCAAAGCCCTGGGGAGGTTTGTTGTCATGTTCGTGCACTTTAGGAAGGCCGTTGGGGAATTCATATTTCTGGTGGTATATGGGATGATTGAAGGGCAGTTCAATAAATTCAATTTCAGGAAAAACTTTTTTCATTTCCACCCGGATGAACTGGTCCATTCCATAATTATCATCTATATGAAGAAATCCTCCTGAGATAAGGTAGTTTCTTAAATTTTCCGCTTCTTCTGCTGAAAAAACCACATTTCCATGCCCAGTCATATGAATAAATGGATATGAAAAAATTTCAATACTGCCCACTTCTACAATATCCTCTTCTGCAGCAATATTCATATTCAGGTTTTTATTGCAAAATTCTATCAGGTTGGGAAGTGATGTTTTATTGGCATACCAGTCCCCACCACCATTATATTTTAGTTTGGCAATTTTAAATGCATAATTCTGGGAAAATAAATTCCCTGAAAGCAAGGTGAATAGGGTAAGGTAAATAAAAAATATTTGCGGTCTCATAGTAAGTTTAAATTTCCTAAAGAATTATTGGCAAAGCAATTTAATTTATATTCCGAATAAATAGATAAGAACGGGTGAATTTTAAACAACTTTATTGAATCATCTTATTTAACTTCTAAAGTTGATTAATAATATTTAAAATGGAGCAGGAAAAGAAGCCTGCTGTTTCTGTTCTCAAACGGTTTTTACCCAGGCTCACAGGTTTAAACCCATTCGCCAGGGCAAGCTCCAGTTCTTCTTCAGAAAACCCTCCTTCCGGCCCAATTAATACACAATAGCTTTTCCCCTTGGAAGCCATTTTAGGAAGAGTATTCTCCGGGTTTTCAGGAACATAAGCTATAAATTTTTCCTCCTCATTTATTCCGCTCAATACATTCCTGAAATCCTGAAGTTCTGATATTTCCGGCAAAAATAAATTCCCAGATTGTTTTAAAGCACTCTGGGTAATATTATAAATCCGTGGAGTTTTTAAATGTTTTCTTTCGGAATATCTGGTTTTTATAAATGAAATTTTATCGATACCGATTTCGGTTGCTTTTTCCACAAACCATTCTATCCTGTCCATATTTTTGGTGGGAGCAATGGCAATGTGAATTTTAAATGGATTCTCATTTTGAACAAACTCCGAATGGACGATTTTGATTTTTAGTTTTTTCAGGTCATTATTCAACAACTCTCCTTGAAAAATAAATCCTTTACCATTGATTAAAGAGATTTTATCACCTGTGGAAAACCTCAATACTTTCACACAATGTCGGGATTCCTCCTGGGAAAGGGTAATTTCATTTGCGTTTTCTTCTAAATCTTCCTTGAAGAATGTGGCCATAGCTATGCTTGTGAATAATTTAATTAAATGTCAGCACTAATTTATTTAGAATAACTTCATCTTAATATTAAAATAGTACTGGTCCTTAATTCGATAAAAATTGAATTTCAAATTTCAGGTTTTCTCTGGCTTTTTCCTCATAAAGGTTTTTAAAATACCCTGAAAAGTATATTTCTTCTTTTTCCAAAAAAGATTTTAAAACCTTCTTTCTTCCTTTTTTATATAAAAAACCAGGAACATGGCGATATTCTTTCCTTATTTGGGCCATATAAATTTTATAATTTTCAGTTGGTGAACCCAAAATAGATAAATCGAGGTCGAGAAAATAAGGTAAATCGGGGTGAGGGAAAATTAATTGATGCTTATGCGTAGCCATAATGAATTGGTCAATTAATTTTAAGTCTGTCATTGGTATAAGAGACTCTTTTAACAATTCCATAGCCAAATCTGCACTTTTCTCTTCATTATCAGATTTTAGCGGATTATAAATAATATCGTGAAACCAGATGGACAATTTAAAAACAAGAGGGTTTGAAAGATACCTTTCAATTGTTCGCTCTTTTCCCAACATATCTTCAATATGGCTTTGGTTGTGATAAAACCTGTTTTTTTCAAGGAGCTTTTTTAATACAATCTTAAAAACTTCATCACTTTTAATTTCCGATGAAAAAATTTTATGCTGAATTTCCAGCCAGTAATTTTTTAAAATCTCAGACATGTTATGGAAAATCAATTTAAAATTTCTTGAAGTTTCCTGTTAAATTGTTCAAACTCTGCCAGATTGTTGTGCTTACCACCAGGAATGGTAACAAATTCTCCATTTTCCCTGAGCTTATGTGATAGCTTTACAGCAGAAGTATAGGGAATAATTTTGTCACTTGTGCCATGGAAAATATAAACCGGAACGCTGATCTTTTCAAGATAAATGTCATTCCTAAACCTAAACTTCAGCAGCAGTTTGGAAGGAAGAAAAGGAGTGTAATACTGTGCCACATCATGAATGTTGTAATAAGGAGTTTCTAACACCACTAATTTTGACTTTACTTCAGAGGCAAGTTTGCAAGCCAGGCCAGAACCCAGCGATCTCCCATAAATGATTATATTATCATACTTTTGGGAAAGATACTCATAACACATTTTAGCATCGAGATGCAGATTCTCCTCTGTAAGTTTTCCTGTGCTTTTTCCATAGGTCCTGTAGTCGGGCATGAATACATCATAGCCAAAAGGTAAAAAATCCTCAATTAATTCTCCCCATCTTTCCAGACTACCGGCATTGCCATGAAAATATAATATTACTCCTTTGGGCTGGTTGGTTTTAGCATGTAACACATTAATTACAGCGCCTTCATTACTCTCAAGATGAAGTTCTTCGAAAGGGAAATTGAAGGTGTATTTAAAGTCTGGAGCAAGTTTTTCTGGTAAAAAAATGATACGATCCTGGATGAGGAAATATACAAAACAAACTAAAATATAAACACTAATAAGTGAGATGATTATTCCAAAAATCATTTTAAAATTTAAAAGTTTAGAAATATTTCCTGAGCGCATATTTATTGAAAGCGATATGCTAACTAGATGAAAATCATAATAATAGCCTTATAAAAAAATAAAATAATTTAAGGCCGTTTAAGAATAAGAAAAATAAAAAAGACAACAAAGAGTTTAAGTAAAACAAAATTAAATTCAATTCAATCCAAAAAGGAATAGACCAATAAATTAAAGATGAGTAGAAAATTCAGTTTGTTTGAGTATTATTCCCTTATCCATCAGGAAAGTATTGTCATTTCCTACAAAGGCCCTGTTACTCCAGTGATTATGGCTGAAATAAGTTCGGATATTAGGGAGAAGTTAGCCGAAAATCCAACCGCAAGTAGAAAAGTATTTTCAGTGTTTATGGAGCTTGCACAAAACATTTTATACTATTCTGCCGAAAAAGTTAGTTTTTCAGATAGAAGGGATAGTGTGGGAATGCTCCTGGTAACAGAAACTGATGATAATTATATTTTCTCTTGTGGGAATTTGGTGAAAACAGAATTTGTAGAGGAATTGGTAGAAAGTTGCGATACCATTAACTCACTTTCAAGGGATGAGTTAAGAAAATATAAAAGAGAGCAAAGAAACAGACCACAAAAAGAAAGAAGTAAAGGAGCCGGAATAGGTTTAATTCATGTCGCAATTACCTCGGATAGCCCGTTGGAATTGGAAGTACATAATGTAAATGATGAAGTTTCGTTCTTTTCATTATCGGTAAAAATTACAAAATAAGAATTCAAAAAAATTAAAATTTATAATTCATGGAAACACAAGTAACATCATTAGAGAACCTGTCAATTGAAGGCGAGAAAGGGACATTTTTTACTCCTCATGTGAATTTTAATGCTGAAACCGGTGTATGCGTTCTTGAAGGAGAATCATATCTGGAGGATACCTGGGAGTTTTATGAAAAACTTCTTAACTGGTTAAAATCATATGCTAAGACTGAAAAACCAATTGTTTTTGAATTAAAATTAACTTATTTCAATACAAGTTCTTCAAAAGGTATCCTGGATTTATTGAAGTTCTTGAAGAGTGTTGAGGAGGAAGGAAAAGACGTTACCGTGAACTGGTATCACCCTGAAGATGATGAAGATAACATCGAGGAAGCAGAAGATTTCAGAGAGGATACTGGACTTGATATTCAGCTTATTGCTTACTAATTAAGACAAAATTATTCTCAAACCCATTCTAATTGATTTGGAATGGGTTTTTTTGTGCCTGGAAAAATATTACAAACCAAAGTATTCTAATAGTCTTTTCTTCCCGTTTATCCGGACAGCCTGGTCAGGATACTTTTTATTGAAATGTTCCACAATTTGGTTTTCATAAGTCTTAAAGAATTCAGGATCGAAGTTGGCTTCCTTTAAATTAGCTAAAACTTCCCCAATCGTTTTTCCTGCCCTTAGCCATTTATCCCAAACCTCATGGCGATGTCTAATTCCAAAAAGATTTATACCTACCACTTTTGAATCGGCTTTATTAAAGACAAAGTGGATACATTTGTTGCCATCAGCATGTTCCCAATAAAAAGATTCCTGGTCTTTGGGAATTTCAGCTTTTACTGTGCCATAAGTTTGGTATTCTATGTCAAAAAATTTGGCAGAGTTGAACCAGGGACCAGGAGTGTAAGGAATTCTTTTTCCTGTTAAGGTTTGAGCAAGAGTTTCACCATGCATTCTTCCCGTGTACCAAACCTGCTCTATTGGTCTTCTCTCGGGGAGAGGCTCTTTAAACTGGGCACAATCCCCTATGGCGTAAACATTATCTGTATTGGTTTCAAAATAATGATTAACTAAAATTCCACGGTCAGTTTCAATTCCAGAATCTTTAAGAAAAGATATATTGGGGGAAACTCCGGCTGTTAACCCCACAAATTGACAGGCTATTTCCTCACCGGTGTTTGTTATTACTGCTCTTACTTTTCCATTTTCATCAGGTAGTATTTCTTTCAGTTCAGTTTTAAGCTTAAGGTCAATATGGTTTCTTAAAATCTCCCTGTTCACCAAATTGGATTCCCCCTTTGGAAGTATATTATTCCAAAAGCTTTCTTCACGAACCAAAAATGTTACAGGAATTTTTCGTGAATGGAACATTTCGGCCATTTCAATCCCTATTAGTCCCCCTCCAACCACCACAGCTCTTTTTAACCCGTCCGAATATTTTTCCATTCCTTCAAGATCCTGAAAGCTGTACATGCCCTGAACACCCTTTAAATCCTGCCCTGGCCAACCGAACTTATTGGGTTTGGAACCACAGGCCAGAACCAATTTATCATAAGTCAGCTGACCTCCATCTGAAAATTGCAATTGATTGTTTTGAGTATCCACTTTTTCAACATACTTTTTGAGCAGATTGATCCGGTTTTTCTCCCAAAACCAATCTTCATAAGGCTTGGTATGCTCATATTTCATATGCCCCATATAAATGTACATCAGGGCCGTACGCGAAAAAAAATGGTCGGTTTCTGCAGAAATTACGGTAAGCTTATGATCACTGTTTTTTCTGATATGTCTGGCAGCAGTAATCCCTGATATTCCATTTCCAATAATTACAATATGCATATTTGAAGCGTGGGAAAGTTTATGGTGGAGGTAATTAAAATATGAAAATTAAACATTTGCTCCTCCATAAACTTAAGAATGCCAGAAAAAATTCAATTTATTTTTGCTGACTTTTGTAGTCACTATAAATAGCTACGAATTGTTGCAAGTAGTTTTTCAAACCATCCCAGTCATTTTTTTGGATAAATTCTTTTTTGAAAAGCTGGCCACCCATACCCAGGCCGCTTGAACCGGCTTCAAGGAATTCGATGAAGTTATCCAGGTTTACTCCACCGGTAGGCAATAGTTTTATTTGGTCTAAAGGAGCTTTAACTTCTTTGATATAAGTTAAACCAAGCTTGGTTGCCGGAAAAACCTTTACCATGGATGCTCCAAAGGTCCAGGCCTGATAAATTTCGGTAGGGGTAAATGCTCCAGGAAAAACGGGAATTTTTCTCTCTACACAATCCTGAATTAAGTCTTCGTCTACCACTGGGGAAACGATAAACTGGGCTCCGGCTTTTAAAGCAGATTCTAGTTCCTTGGTATTACAAACTGTGCCTGCCCCCACATTTAAAACACCACCGTAATTTTTGGATGCATGCCTGATCAGTTCAACCGCTCCAGGAGTATTCATGGTAATTTCAATATTGAAAAAACCTGCCTCTTGGTAGACTGGTAAAATATTATTTATTTCGTCCCTTGTGTAATTTCTGAGAATTCCGATAATGGGTAGTTTTTCGAATAACTCCCATGAAAATTCATGTTCTTTCATGCTTTAGCAATGATTTTTTGGTAAATTGTATATTGTCCTCTACAGGCTGCCAAATCCATTTCTTGTGCTGATAAAAATACGGATGAGTCTGTTAAACCTAACTTTTCTGCCCCAAATTTATAGAGCGCCTTCATTTTACCATTACAGCAAAAAATAACTTTTTGCGATGTTGTGGATTTAATCGCCTTTAGTTCTGAGCCAATTAAAATTCCGCTAAGGTAAAAATAATTTTCGGTAAGATTTTTCCTTTTAAATAATTGGTTGGTTCTTACTGAAAATAAACTTTGTAATATCGGTTTCTCCAATGATTGAGACAACCCGTCAATAAAGTGATTTTTATAACTTTCTATAGGTTGATTATCAGTAGGGGAGATAGAGTTCTTTAAAATACTATTTTGAGTAAGGAGCGCAAAAACTTCCCCGGTCATGAAAGTCTGAAAATCAACTACCTTTCCGTTATTTACATAAATATGCTTGGAGTGAGTTCCGGGCATTATGAAAACCAAATTTTCTAACTCACTTTTTAAGGTTGTGGCTATGCCAACTAATTCAGTTTCTTCACCACGCATTACATCATTGGTATTACATACTCCGGAAATGATCAGTAAATCGTGAGGAAAATCAGTATCTGCCTGAATGAAATGATTTTCCAAAGACTTACCAGAAATATCGAAGGGTAAGGTGGAATATGGCAACTCTTTCATTCCGATGGAGGAAGAAATCATTCCGGAGGCAATAATGGGAATATGATCAATATTTTGCCCCGTTGATTCAGAAAGGTTGCCTAATGCTGTTTTCAAATATTCTTTAAAGTATATTGTCCTGTTTGTTGCGGAATTATCCCCTTCATTTATTTGAGAAGATATTTTGTGAATACCATTATCACTTTTAAATTCTCCCTCTACAGCATTGGCCTCATTATTCCATAACCTCAATCGGAAATTGGAGGTGCCCCAATCGCAACTTAAAATGAATTTATTCATATTTATCCCAAAAGATATAGGCTTATTTTTTAGCTTTACAAATCATTTTTTTCAAATCTAGTCACAAATTAAGAAATAGATTTTATGCCTTCTCAAAAACTTTTCCTTTTGGATGCCATGGCGCTTATTTACCGTGCGCATTTTGCTTTTAGTAAAAACCCAAGAATTAACTCTGCAGGAATGAATACTGGGGCGGTTTTGGGTTTTACCAATACGCTTTGGGAAATTATCAGGAAGGAAAAACCAACCCATTTAGGTGTTGCCTTTGATTTGCCAGGTCCTACTTTCAGGCATGTGGAGTTTCCGGAATACAAGGCGCAAAGGGAAGCTCAGCCCGAAGATATTACTGTAGCTATTCCCTATGTAAAAAAACTGGTACAAGCTTTTCAAATCCCCATACTTGAAAAAGAAGGTTTTGAAGCAGATGATGTGATTGGCACCATTGCCAAAAAGTGTGGTTCTGAGGAAATGGAGGTTTTTATGATGACTCCTGATAAAGATTACGGGCAATTGGTTACTGAGCATGTTTATTTGTATAAACCGGCTTTTATGGGGAATGGTGTAGATGTAATGGGCATACCTGAAGTATTGGCGAAATGGAACATCAAGCGAATTGATCAGGTAATTGATATGTTGGGCTTACAAGGAGATGCGGTGGATAATATCCCTGGAATTCCAGGAATCGGGCCAAAAACAGCACAAAAATTATTAGCCGAATATGATACGGTAGAAGGCATTATTGCCAATGCAGATAAATTGAAAGGTAAACAAAAGGAAAGGGTAATTGAAAATGCCGAGCAGGCTATTCTTTCCAAACGACTGGCTACCATAAATACCGAAGTGCCGGTAGAATGTAATATTGAAGAATTGGCATATTCGGGCTTTAACCAAGAAGCAGTAAAAGCTTTATTTGATGAGTTGGAGTTCAAAACCCTTTCCAGGAGAATTTTTGGTGAGGAAACTAAAACAAAAAAAGCGACCAAAAAGGTAGCAACCGGGGCAGGAACTCAAACTGCTTTATTCGGTGATACGCCTGCTACTTCTGCAGATAAAGAGGAAGCTCCAGCCATTCCCGCTGAAAAGCTGACAATTGACACTACTGAACATGATTACAGATTAGTAGATACTGAAAAATTACAACAAGAACTGGTTCATTTTTTAAGCATTCAAAAAGAGTTTTGTTTTGATACAGAAACCACTTCAGTTGATCCATATGAAGCGGAACTTGTAGGTATTTCCTTTTCATATGTCCCCTCTGAAGCTTATTATATTCCTGTCCCTGCAGATAAAACGGAGGCCCAAAAGATTGTAGATATTTTCAAACCGGTTTTTGAAAATGAGAAGATTACCAAAATTGGGCAAAATGTGAAGTATGACAGAATTGTGCTGGATAGTTATGGCGTTAATCTGAAAGGGAAAATATTTGATACCATGCTTGCGCATTACCTGATTGAGCCTGACATGCGGCATAATATGGATGTGTTGGCAGAGTCTTATTTGAATTATACACCTGTTTCTATTGAAACCCTTATTGGTAAAAAAGGCAAAAAACAAGGGAATATGCGGGATGCCAACCCACTTGAAGTTTGCCAATATGCCGGGGAAGATGCTGATATTACTTTGCAACTCAAGCATTATTTCGATCCTATCCTGGATGAGAAAAAGGTCAGGAAGTTATTTGAAGAAGTGGAGAATCCTTTGGTGAATGTATTGGCAAGGATTGAAGAAAATGGTGTAAAAATAGACAAAGCGGCCTTAAATGCATTTTCCCAAGAAATTCAGGCCGATGTGATTACGCTGGAAAAGGGAATATTTGAACAAGCCGGTCAGGAATTTAATGTGGCTTCACCAAAACAATTGGGAGAAATTCTATTCGATAAACTCAAATTGATAGAAAAGCCCAAGAAAACAAAATCTGGTCAATATGCTACTGGTGAAGAAATTCTGGTGACTTTGGCGAATGACCATAAAATTGTACAGGATATATTGGATTACAGGCAGTTGCAAAAATTAAAATCCACTTATGTAGATGCGCTGCCGGAAATGATTAGTGCCAAAGATGGATTGATTCATACCTCTTATAATCAGGCAGTGGCAGCTACTGGTAGGTTAAGTTCTACCAATCCTAATTTGCAAAATATCCCGATTAGAACGGATAGAGGCAGGGAAATAAGAAAAGCATTTGTACCGAGAGGAGATGATTTTACCCTTTTAGCTGCGGATTATTCCCAGATAGAATTAAGGATAATGGCCGCTTTTAGCAAAGATGAAGTGATGATACAGGCTTTTAGAGAAGGGAAAGATATTCATGCCATCACAGCGAGTAAACTGAATAAGGTAGCCCTTGAAGAAGTTGATAGTGAAATGAGGAGGAAGGCGAAAACAGCCAACTTCGGGATTATTTATGGCATTTCAGCCTTTGGATTATCTCAGCGGTTAAATATTCCCAGAAAAGAAGCCTCTGCCATTATCGATGCCTATTTTGAAGAGTTTTCTGCGATCAAAAAATACATGGATGAAGTAATTAATTTCGCCCGGGAAAATGAATATGTAGAAACTATTCTGGGGAGAAGAAGATATTTGAGAGATATCAATTCAAGGAATTTCACCCAAAGAGGATTTGCTGAAAGAAACGCGATTAATGCACCAATACAGGGTAGTGCTGCAGATATGATTAAACTGGCCATGATCAATATTCACGATTGGATGGAAAAAGAGAACCTGAAATCCAAAATGATTATGCAGGTACACGATGAATTGGTGTTCGATGCGCATAATAGTGAATTGGAATTATTGAAAACGAAAATTCCGGAATTGATGACAAAAGCGCTGGAAATTGAGGTGCCTTTGGTGGTAGAAGTAGGAACTGGGAATAACTGGCTCGAAGCACATTGAATTTTCTAAAAAGAACCAGGTAAAAAATAAAAACCTGTCTGGATTGCCAGACAGGTTTTTATGTAAACAAGATAATTTTCTAAGATAATTTTAGCGAATGCTAATTGTTATGAATTTTCTAAAGTGGTTTTTAATTTTAGTAGTGTTAGTACGGATAGCTAACGCAAATATTTAGGAAATGATATTTTGCCGCAAAAATTTTTTAGACAAGTAAATAAGGAAGATTAAAAATCACTAACCTCCCAGTAAATCCTTGTGCCTCCAAGCTGGGTAATGATATCCAGATGCTTGTTATAGTCGGAAAGGGAGTAGTTTTGAAGAAGCTTCCACATGTTTTGGGAGAGTTCCACAACTTCCTTTTTTTGCTCGATATAACTTTTTGAACTACTTGCTGTTGCATTGGTTTGCCCGGTCATATATTTCGCCTTCAATTGTTCATTTACTTTTGCAGAGAAAATTATTTTATCCTTATTGCTCAGGTTTTCCCAGTTTTCAACAATCGTATTTTTTATAATCGTACCATAACTCACCACTTTTTTCATGTCTAAAGGTAAAGAAGAAAAATCCTGAATAAGCCTGTCTTTAAATAATTCAATTTCTTGTTTAGAAACTGGTTCAGGAATTACCTGGAGGTTATTTAAGAATAAAAGATACTCAATAAAATGGTTGAGGTTAGTATGGGTGAGCAGCAGATTATATTGTTTGTCAAAGGCCAGAACCAGATTTTGGTCATTCACAATTTTACCCACGGTGGAAAGGTAATCCATGTCATTTTGTTCAAAATGCAGGTGGGCTTGCGCTGCATAGGAATTTTTTAATGAAGCAATTTGAAGTGGATCTTTTAAGTAATATGCACTTCGCATTTTTACATGAAAACTATGTGTTTCCTTTAAGATATTACGAGGATTAATGGCAAATTCCCGCTCACTATCATGAATAAGTTTGTTTTTATTTTCATTTGAAATCGCATTTCCAGTCACAAATTCTATGAAATTTACATAGGCCTGCACTTCATTTTCTGAAAGGGTATATCTTCCAGATTGTTTGTAGTGGTTATGGAGAGAGGTGGAATTGGAATTTTTTGAAATATTCGCAGTTGTTTTTCTGGTATTCAATTTTCTCTCAAATTGAATAGGGCTGCCATTATTATCCAGTAATTGTAGCTTTTCTTCGTTGAGTTCTTCAATATAATAATTGAGATTCACTCCTTTTCCAGGATCTTCCAATATCAGGAAACCATTATCTATTGAAAATTTCGAGAGAACTTTTTGCCCATCTGCCAGAAGAAATTCATAGGTGTTGTTTTCCGAAAGTGTAAGCTGAAGTTGCTTTTCTGCATTTTCCCAAATTCCTCTCAATTGATTTTCGGAATCCTGGGCAGAGGATGGAGTTATGAAGTTGAAAAATAGGATAGTGGCTAAAAGTAATTTTTGAATCATATTAAAGCAGGATAAGCTGGTTTTTTAGTATATAATAATCATGATTGAGAGATAATTGAAAGTGATTATCCAGGTTTTTTTGAACTCCGATTTTAAATAATTATTTCAAAAATAACACTCAATTCCACAGCTCCAAATATCTGGCCTGTATAGCATTTTAAGGAAGAAAAATTAATTGGAGACTAATGAGAAGTTCCAAGAAAATTTATTTTTGAAAAATCAGGGGCAGGGGATTAACACAGGAAGGAAATTAAACAGCATTTTTTCCATTTATTCATCAAGCCATTTTTTAAATGCCGGATTCTTTTCCCTACTGACTGTAACATTCTGAGGGGATTCAGGCTTAAGAAAAACAATTAATTTTCCATTAAAATAATTTTGGATTTCTTTAATTGCGGTAATTCTGGCCAGGAATTGTCTGTTGAGTCTAAAAAATTTATCAGGGTTGAGTTGCTGTTCCAGTTCATCCAAAGTGTAGTCCATTACAAATCTTTTGTTTTTAGAAGTTACTAAAAGTACCGATTTATCCTCAGCAGTGAAATAAGCAATTTCTTCTTCAGGAACGGAAATTAATTTATCTCCAATTTTGACTAAAAACCTGGATTTGAATTGTTTAGAAGGTTGTTTTAAAGAATTTATAAGTGCAGAAATATCAATAGCAGGTTTTGGCTCTTCAGTATAAGCCTGTTTTATCTCCTTTAATTTTTTTATGCTTTTTAGAAGCTCATATTTATTGATGGGTTTCAACAAATAATCAATACTATTGACTTTAAATGCCTGAAGCATGTAATCATCATATGCGGTGGTAAAAATAACAGGCTGTGTAATTTTCACCTGTTCAAAAATCTCAAAGCTTAGGCCATCAGCCAATTGAATATCCATGAAAACAAGTTCGGGATGCTGGTGAATATTCAACCATTTTACTGCGTCTTCCACACTATCAATAATATCCAGTACCTCAAATTCAGGATCAATTTCCGATATTAATTTTTTAAGCCTTCTTGCTGCTGGAGCCTCATCTTCTATTAATAATACCTTCATTTGATGACGTAAATAGACTAAATAATTATTGCTAAACCTTGATGTAACTTACTGAAAATGAAATGATCATGTGATAAAACATGGCTTCTTTTTACCTGGTTAGTTTTATTAAGGGCAAAGCTACAATAAAGTTACTTGTAGTTACCACCACATCCACAGCCTGATTACTCAGGTATTTGTACCTTTTAATGATGTTTTCCAGTCCGGTTTTGGTTGAATGATTCACCACAGACTTTTGTTGTAAATTATTTTTTACTACGATACTTTTCCCATTTTCTATGGTGATAAAAATATTCAGGGGCTTAGCTGTAGACATAATATTGTGTTTTACCGCATTTTCAACAAGCATTTGCAAAGTAAGCGGTGCAATAAAATCCTTTTGGTGCTCGGATGGAATATCACATTCTATTTGAAAATTATCCTTAAATCTCATTTTTAATAAAAAAACGTAAGACTTAATAAACTGAAGTTCAGTCTCCAGCGTCACCAGTTCCTTGTCCTTATTTTGTAAAATATACCGGTATACTTCCGAAAGCTTTTCTGTAAAACTAGTGGCCTGCCGGGTGTCCTCATTTATAAGAGTGACCAGGGTATTCAGGCTGTTGAATAAAAAATGCGGACTCAACTGGTTTTTTAAGGCGGCAACTTCAGTTTTGAGTTGTTGTGTTTTTAATTTTTCAGCAATTAAAACGGAGTTTTTCCAATTTCTGAAAAAATAGGAGCTTTCATAAATCACCCCAATAAATGCAGTAATTGAAAGGTTAAAGAAGGCATGCTCTCCCAATTTTTCGAAAAGCTTAATGGGTTCCCCAAGGATTACCGCAATAATGGCACACAACAAAATATCAGAGATAAAAATGAATACTATGCAGGAAATAATAGTCATCATTATTCTCCTGGAAGTTTGCTCAAAGTGGGGATATTTTCGCCTGAACCAAAAAATTATGGCCCAGGTGCCTTCCCAAAAAATCGCAGTGAAGACAATGGCTTTTGGCACTGTTTTCCAATAGCCCATATTCCCCATATGCTCACTACGGAAAAGGGGTAAAAGTAAACTGACTACTACTATTCCGATATGCCGGAGTACTATTTCTTTTGTTAATAGATTGATGTATTTATTCATCATGATCAGTAGTCTAAATCTAATTACAGTTCCAATTTAACTAATTAATTATTTCCTGAAAATTAGGGATAGTTGAAAATGATAATTCCGGAATTGAATAGTAGAAATAAATAGCTGTACTGTCGGAAAGTGGGGAAAAGCTAAAAAACAGAAAGATTTTCATTCTGCCTTATAGCAAAAACGTTTCATTACTTTTTTCATACTATTCAACCATTTTCTTTTCTCATCGTAAGTTTGAACCGGGTAGGTTTGCCAAAACCATAATCACTGCAACATCTGTAAAAATACTGGAAAACAATCAATCATTTTTTTTCAAACCTGTTACATCTCATTTCTAAAATTCTAAACAGATGAAATTTAAATTAAAAGCCCAATTAATTATAGTTGTATTATTTCTGATTTCATTTTTGGCGGATGCCCAAAGCGTACAAACCATAAGAGGGAAGGTAATTGATAAGGATGCCAAATCTCCAATTATTGGAGCTACGGTGGTTATTTTAGGCTCAGATCCCTTAATAGGAGGTTCTACTGATCCTAATGGCTATTTCACTCTTAAAAATGTGCCAATTGGGCGGGTTGGTTTAAAAGTTACTGCCATTGGTTTTGAGGAAATTTCAGCCCTCAATATTTTGGTGGTTTCCGGCAAGGAAACTCAGATTAATTTTGAACTGATAGAAAGCGTAACCAGCCTGGAAGAAGTAACAGTAATGGCTGGGGGAGATATTCCCGAAGTAAATAATGACCTTGCGGTAGTTAGTGCAAGAACTTTTGATATGGAACAAACCTCCCGATTCGCAGGAAGCAGAAATGATCCGGCAAGAATGGCAACCAACTTTGCCGGAGTAAGTGGGGCAAATGATGCCAGAAACGATATTATCGTGAGAGGAAATTCCCCGAATGGTGTGCTTTGGAGATTAGAGGGAATAGATATCCCAAGTCCAAATCACTTTTCATCTTTTGGCAGCACGGGCGGACCAGTAAGTATGCTCAATTACAATACGCTGGCAAAATCCGATTTTATGACTTCCGCTTTCCCTTCGGAATATGGCAATGCCCTTGCTGGTGTTTTTGATTTGAGATTGAAAAATGGGAATAATGCAAAAAGAGAATTTTTAGGTCAGGTAGGATTCAACGGATTTGAATTTGGCGCTGAAGGTCCGTTTTCCAAAAACTCCAATGCTTCTTATGTGGCTAATTATCGATATTCTACACTTGGAGTTTTCAAAGCTATAGGGATAAATTTCGGAACCGGAACAGCAGTTCCGGAATATCAGGATTTGAATTTTAAACTGAATCTCCCCACTGAAAAATCCGGAACGTTTACGGTATTTGGACTTTGGGGAAAAAGTAATATTGAATTGTTGGGAAGTGAAGTAAATCTGGATGAGGAAAGTGAAAATGATCTTTACGGAGATGAAAATATAGATATTTACAATAAAACCAACACAGGCGTTTTGGGGATTTCACATACTTATTTCTTTAGTCCCAATACCTCCTATAAACTCTCTGTAGCGGCAAGCCACCAAAAGGAGGAAGTACTCATCGATTCCATTAGCATAGTGGACCGGGATTTTATTACCAGAAATAATAGCATAAACCTGAGACAAAATACCTACAGTGCTCACCTCATGTTTAACCATAAATTTAATGCTAAGAATAATCTGGTAGCTGGGGTAATTACTGATGTATACGATATCAGTTTTGCCGACAGTACCTTAACCGAAAATGGCTGGTTTACCATTAAAAAGGGTAGTGGTTATAGCACATTGTTGCGCGCTTATTCTACCTGGCAACACAAATTTACCCAGGATCTGGTTTTAAATGCAGGGCTTCATTATCAGTATTTTACGTTGAGCAGTAGTAACGCTATTGAGCCAAGGTTAGGGCTAAAATATGACATCAATTCAAGGCAAACCATTAGTTTTGGTTATGGGTTTCACCATCAGATTCAGCCATTACCTACCTACTACACGCAAACCGAATTGCCTGATGGAAGTACAGCCAGCCTGAATGAAAATATGGATTTTACCCAGAGCCATCATCTTGTACTGGGATATGATTTCAGGATTTTTCCGGATTTCAGGCTGAAAGCAGAGGGTTATTATCAAAAGCTGGATAATGCACCTGTAGAAAGGTTTCCAAGCTCTTTTTCCATGTTGAATGCAGGTGCAGAGTTTGGCACCCCTGACAATGATAATCTGGTAAATGGGGGAGAAGGCTGGAATTATGGCCTGGAATTAACGCTGGAAAAAGTTTTTAGTAAAAACTATTATTTCCTGGCCACTACTTCACTATTTAATTCAGAATATACAGGAAGTGATAATGTGAGAAGAAATACTGCTTTTAATGGAAACTATGTATTTAATTTATTGGGGGGAAAAGAATGGAGAATTGGAAACAAAAATAATGTGTTGGCCATTGACCTGAAAATGACCTCTGCAGGAGGGAGATATTATACTCCGATCGATTTAGAAAAGTCAATTGCTGAAGGGGAAGAAATTTTAAATAATGAGGATGCCTTTTCTCAGCAATACGATGATTATTTTAGAACAGATGTGAAGATTGCCTTCAGAATGAATAAGAAAAAATCTACACAAGAATTTGCTTTGGATATTCAGAATGTCACCAACAGGGAAAATATTTACAGGCAAAGTTTCAATCCAAGAACAAATGCCATTACCAAACAATATCAATTAGGCATATTCCCCGTACCTCAATATAGGATTTTGTTTTAGCATAAATCTAAGTAAAAAAGCCACCATTTCAATTGCTGAACTGGTGGCTTTTACTTAATATAAATTTTTTGCCTTTAATAATACAGGAACAATGCTAAATAGATCAGTTAAGGATATTAATTTAGCATTGAAGTTTGATTATTCTACAACTGAATTAATAAACTTTTACGAGGTTAAATTTGACCTTACCAAATCTTCACTCTTACACTATCAGGACGCCACATCCCATCATTTTCCGTCACATTAAAAGCGGTATAAAAATCTTCCATATTCGATAAAGGTCCATTTGCCCTGTACATTCCCGGAGAATGTGGGTCTGTAGTAACCTGTGTTCTTAAAGTTTCATCCCTGAATTTTATTCTCCAGATGGTTCCCCAGGAAATAAAGAATCTTTGCTCAGGAGTGAAACCATCCATTGGTTCAGGTTTACCATTTTTCTCATAAAAGAGTTTTAAACCATCGTAAGCTGCCTGTACGCCACCCAAATCGCCAATATTTTCGCCAAGGGTGAGCCTGCCATTCACTCTTACCCCTTTAATAGGCTCAAAGGCATCGAACTGATTAACTAATTTCGTTGTCCTTTTCTGAAAGTTTTTCGAATCTTCTTCCTGCCACCAGTTTTCCATATTTCCCACCGCATCGAATCTGCTTCCCTGGTCATCAAATCCGTGGGAAATTTCATGGCCAATCACTGCTCCAATTCCACCATAATTCACAGCTTCATCAGCTTTGTAATTATAAAATGGAGGTTGGAGAATAGCAGCGGGAAATACAATTTCATTATTAAGTGGATTGTAATATGCGTTTACCGTTTGCGGACTCATACCCCATTCTTCTCTATCCACAGGCTTACCATATTTTTCCAAATCTTTCTGGAAATCGAATTTGGCCGCATTCATCACATTTTGGATATAAGATCCTTTTTCCGGTCCAACCCCAACTTCCAGTGCGGAATAATCCTTCCATTTATCAGGATAGCCAATTTTTACCCGCATGGTATTTACTTTTTTCAGGGCATTTTCTTTAGTCGCATCAGACATCCAGTCCAGATTTTTGATTCTGATTTTGTAGGCTTCCTTTATGTTTTCCACCATTTCCTGCGCTTTGGCTTTAGCTTCAGGGGGGAAAACCTCATCCACATATAATTTCCCTATGGCTTCTCCCATAAACCCGCTGGTGGTTTGTAATACCCTTTTCCATCTGGGTTTCATTTGTTCCAAGCCACCTAATTCTTTAGAGTAAAAATCGAAGTTTGCTGTTTGATAGTCATCATTTAAGTAAGGGGAAGCCCCTTTTAGCAGATGCCAGCTTAAGTAAGACTGCCATGTAGATACTGGCACTGTATTAACTACTTTGTCAAATTCCTGAAGAAAATCTGGTTGCATCACAATGATGGTATCAGGAACGGTAGATAGTCCCATATCCAAAAAATATTTTGACCAATCAATAGACGGAGTGAGTTGGCTTACCCCTTCAATTGACATTTTATTATAAAGCGCTGGAATATTTCTTCTTTCCTCAATGGTCATGGAAGCGTTGGCAAGTCTGGTTTCAAGCTCCAGAATTTTTTGAGCTTCGGTCTGGGCTTTGGATGCATCCATGCCTTTCATTTGGAAAACCCTGGAAATATGATCCACATATTTCTCTCTGATTTCTACGGACCTGTCATCGGTTTTGGTATAATAATCTACTTCCGGAAGACCCAGACCATCCTGTCCCAGATAAGCGGCATTTACACTGCTTTCCTTAAGGTCAGGAAAAATGGCAAATCCAAAAAATGAACCTCCCCCATAAGTTTGATCTTCAGCCAGGTAAGCCTGTAAGTCCTGTACATTTTTAATGGCCTCAATTTTATCAAACATCGGGTTTAGAGGTGTAACCCCGGTCAGGTCAGAAAGAGCAGAATCCATGCCACTGGCAAAGAAATCAGCTGCTTTTAACTGGTCACTTCCTGCTGGGTATTTCCCGCTTTTTACTGCATTTTCCAATACATTCAAAACCACTTCATTATTGTCTTCTCGCAATTCATTGAAACTGCCCCATCTTCCCTGGTCTCCTGGAATTTTTGTGTTTTTTATCCAGTTTCCATTTACAAACATGAAAAAATCGTTAGCGGGATTTACGGTAGAATCCATGTTTTCCAGATTCAGTCCTGAAACCTGTGTTTCTTTTTCAGTTCCCTGCTTGGTACTACAACTGGCAAAAAGGCCAATGACCAAAGCCGGAATTATCGCAAATTTTAATTTTGTATTATTCATTGTGTTTACATTTAGAATCATCAGATCTTTACTTCTGATCAATTCATGATTTGATGTTAATAGTTTTTTGTGATAAAAATATACATTTTGATAAATCGAATAAAGATAGATTTGTTGGAAAGGAAAATATAAATTGCCAGCGGTTAAATTTAATCCTTTTTTTACGAAAGGCGTTTACTGATTTATATCTTTAATCTTTAAAATACAGTACTTTAAATAGTACTAATTTATGTTAGTCGTGCGTTTAGGGGGCAAGATTTTTTTAGTATCTTAATAACAATTAGGACCAGTCCTTACTATTTTTTTAACTTATGTGTGGAATTACAGGTATTTATGCCTTCAATGAGATTGGACGATTTTTTTCTATAAATACCCACCAATCGAACGAAATCCAGAAACATCGCGGACCAGATGCCGGCAAGCTATTTAGCGATTATTACGTAGGGCTGGGGCATAGAAGGCTTTCTATTATCGATCTGTCGGCACATGGCCATCAGCCAATGTCCGATCATTCCGGAAGATATACCATAGTTTTCAATGGAGAAATTTACAATTTTCGCGAACTGAGGCAAGAGCTTGAGGGCAAGGGTGTACGGTTCGATTCTCATTCAGACACTGAAGTATTACTCTATTTATATATACATGAAAAAGAAAAATGTCTGGAAAAACTCAATGGCTTTTTTGCGTTTGCAGTTTATGATAAGGCAGAGAATGAGCTTTTTCTGGCAAGGGACAGGTATGGCATAAAGCCATTTTTCTACTACCTGGATGATGATAAATTAATTTTTGCCTCTGAAATGAGGGGTTTGATGGCCTACAATCTGGAGCTGGAAGTGGATTATACCAGTATCTTCCAATACTTACAGTTTAACTATATCCCTGCTCCCAAAACCATTTATAAAAACACGCACAAACTCCTGCCCGGGCATTATATCAGGATTAAAAAGAAGGAAGTCTCTATCCGGAAATATTACGAAATTCCCTATCAGGAAGAAGGAAAACTGGCTTATCTGGGTTACGAAGAATCTAAAAAACGCTTACTGGAATTATTGGAACAATCAGTGCATGACCGAATGATTTCCGATGTGCCGCTTGGTGCTTTCCTAAGTGGGGGAATTGATTCTTCTACCGTAGTGGCGCTGGCTTCCAAATTTACCGATAAACTTAATACATTCTCTGTGGGTTATCGGGACGAACCCCTGTTTGATGAAACCAGGTATGCCAACCTGGTGGCAGAAAAGTACAAAACCAACCATACAGTTTTCAAGCTTACCACTGATGATTTTTTCGATCATATCTTCAATTTGCTTGATTTTTATGGAGAACCATTTGCCGATTCCTCAGCCATTCCATTTTATATTTTAAGTAAAAAAACCAGGCAGAAAGTTACAGTTTCACTTTCAGGTGATGGAGCGGATGAAATATTTGCAGGCTATAACAAATATAAGGGAGAATTTAAGGCCAGGGAAAATGGATTTGCCGCCCAAATGCTCAAAACAGCTTTGCCAGTATTGAATGCTTTGCCTAAAACAAGAAATTCTTATTTGGGCAATAAATTCAGGCAAATGCACCGCTTTGCCGAAAGCATGACACATTCCCCGGAGGAGCGATACTGGTACTTAAGCAGTTGGCAAAAAGAAAGTGCTGCCAGAGGAGTTTTGTTGCCAGAAGTAATGGAAAAAATTGATCAAAATGGGTATCTGGATAGGAAAAGTGAAATTTTAAGCTCCATAAAAGGGAAGGATTTTAATGAGGTATTATTTGCCGATGCCAAATTATTACTCACCAATGACATGCTCCATAAGGTGGATTCCATGTCCATGGCGCATAGTTTGGAGGTCAGAGTGCCATTTTTGGATCATCGAGTAGTAGATTTTGCCTTTTCTTTGCCCGCTTCATATAAAATAAATGGGGGGATGAAAAAGCGAATCCTTCAGGATGCCGTAAGAGAACTTTTACCCCAAGAATTGTACAACAGACCGAAAAAAGGATTTGATGTTCCACTAGCCAAAGGATATAAAAAAGAACTTAGAAACTGGATAGAAAATGAGTGTCTGGAAGAAGATTTTATCAGGGAGCAAAAACTTTTTAAGCCGGAATACATTCAAAACTTAAAGAAAACCATTTTCAAAACTAATAATTTCGACCAGAACCAGGTTTGGGGAATTCTGGCCCTGCAACACTGGTGGAGGAAATTTAGGAGTTGAGGGGTGTTTATGTATTCTCGTCCATAGCACCACCGCTGGCTAAAGTTTGCAACTTTAGCCTAAAAATAAAGTCTAGTTTGTAACTAGTGGGGAATGGATGTGGCAAACTCCCAAATTGTTATGAAAGCCTAAGTAGTCGCTTTGTTTATACTTAAGCTAGGTGAAGAGGGGGTGCTGAAACAAGCTCTATCTCAACTTCTCATTATTTTTATGCCTGTCGGAATCTCTTTTGGTTTTTTTATTCAAATTCTTTTTCAATGCGTCTGTTAAATCAATTCCTGTTTGGTTGGCAAGGCAGATCAATACAAAAAGCACATCAGCCATTTCATCTCCCAGGTCCACTTTTTTATCCGATTCTTTAAAAGATTGCTCCCCATATTTTCGGGACATAATTCGGGCTACTTCCCCCACTTCTTCCATCAAAATAGCCGTATTGGTCAATTCATTGAAGTACCGGATTCCAGTTGTATTTATCCATTCATCCACTACTTTTTGCGCTTCTTCTATTGTCATTGTTTTTGTATTTTATAAATCATTAAGATTAGCTTAAATCTACACTCAAATATAGTTTGTTTTTAAAAAGAAGGAAGGGAATCTATCATGGGTTGAAGGCTTAATCATTTAGGCAATTCAAAAGCTTGTCATCCAGGGCTTTAAATTATCAGAGGTTAGAAAATGATTAGAAATAATTATTTAGCAGTGTTATTCTCAGTTTTGTGCAACTTATCGAAAGCTATCTTTTTGGTATGCGAAACCATGTTTTCATCAAAAAACTTCACTTCCAACATTCCCCTTTTGTAAAAATTAGTCACTCTTCCTCTAGTTGTTTTAAAGTTATTTTTAAATTCAACGATTTCCCCAATTTCAAAACCATAGCTTGATTTACCCATTAATTCTGCAGGTATTTTATACTGTTCAATATCTATTTCACTTGTGGTATTTGCATTTGTTTTTTTATTTTCCTTATCGCTATTCAGGGGCAAAACCAATTCTTCTTTATCAACTGGCTCGTCCATAAATTGTATGATGTCTGCTGAAAGTGTCAATGTAGTTTTGGAAAACAGAATGTAAAATGCATTTTTCCAGTCTACAGAAATGTTAGCTAAGGCCTCTCCCTGCTTTAAATTGATGCCCTTATACAATCCTATTTTCGCCTCATAAACCAGGGCTTCTTTATTCAGTCCCCCTATGCCTAAAACTTTTGTAGTTTGCGCACTGCTGGTGGTTACTCCGGTTACTTTAAAATTGTTGTTGCTTAATACTGCATTTCCAGTCATCATGCCATTGTGAAAAGCGCATGAAGAACAGAAAGCTAAAAGAAATGAAAATTGAATTATTTTATTCATAGCTATTTTATTGAATTGTAAATATTCGCAATAATAATCTATGAATTGATATTTATTCAAAATAATAAATAAAAAAACAGGCTGTAAAGCCTGTTTTTTAGAGCATTTTTAAATTTTTAATCTTCCACACTTCGCAATAAATTGCCATCCAGGTCGAAAGTAAGTTCTAATTCCTCTTCTCCTTTTTTGATTTCCAATTCGTAGAACGTACCATAGTCAGATTCAATAACCTCCAGTTCATCAATAGTGAAATCTTTAAACTTCTCTTCTACAGTGGTCTTGATGTATTCAGGTACTTCTCTGGTTTCCAATTCAATTTTAGAGTAAATGAGATTCCCTTCATCATTAAACAAATATTCTTTTTCACCGGGGCCATCGCCAACCTCCACTGCGTAATAATTTTTAATCTTAATTTCAGGAGCTTCAGTTCCAATAGTGGTACTGATTTTTTGCTTAATTTCCTCAGGAATTACGACTTCTGCTTTTTCAGTTTTTGGAGCACATGAAAAAGTACAAATGAGGAAAAAAATAAATGCCGAAGCAATGATTTTTGGATTCATAATTTTTGGGTTTGGTTTTTAGTATTTCGGGTTTAAAAAATTACCTTATTCTGAAAATAAGGGTTATTTCAAAATTAGGCAGGTAGTTAAATATGAGTAATAATTTATCTTAAATTAAAGATAATATTTCCCAAATAAAAAATTACGCTGCTGTTATAAAGCTTTTTGGTAGATACTTATAAAATCTTCTTTGGTGGCTGGATTTGGATTACAGGGCAAACAGAAATCTTCAGAAGCCAGCTGTGCCAGCGGAGCAATATGGTCACTTTTCACCCCAATTTCACTTATTTTCTGAGGCAAATTCAGTTTTTGAGTTAAATGCATAATATGTGCAGATACAGAAGTTTCTGGGTCTGCAATTTTTAAGGCTTCAGCCAGTCTTTTCATTTTAGCCTCATTTCCAGGCGTATTGAACTCCAGCCCATGTCCGAACATCAGGCTGATAGCCGTTCCATGGTGAGCATCAACAATCGTGGAAAGTGGATGTGCCAGAGAGTGAATAATTCCCAGGCCTTTTTGAAAAGCAACAGCTCCCATAAGTGAGGCAATGAGCATTTTGCTTCTGGATTCAGTATCAGGACTGAAAGTGGCTTTTTCTATACTCTCTGCAATTAAGCTAATGGCTTCCAATGCAATGCCATCGGCCATAGGGTGGAAACCTTTTGCCAGGAAGGCTTCTACATTGTGGGAAAGTGCATCCATTCCCGTTGCTGCTGTAAAAAATGGAGGTAAATCCATGGTAAGCAATGGATCTGCAAAAACCTGACTGGCAAGCAACTGAGGAGCAAATAATACCCTTTTTTTATGGCTTTCATCTTCAGAAATGACTGTACTTCTGCCTACTTCGCTGCCTGTGCCCGCATTGGTTGGAATAGTCACAAAATAAGGAACTTCATTGGTAACCAGTTTCCAGCCATCCAATAAATCATCATAATCGAATAAATCCCTGGTGTGATTTACCCTAAGTGCAATGGCTCTGGCCACATCCAGAGGAGCTCCTCCTCCTAATCCTATGATGGCATCGCATTTATTTTCATGGTAAACATCCCCACCATTTAAAACATCAGTTTTGACGGGATTTTTTTGCATTTCGGAAAATACGACTCCCTGAATGCCACTTTTATCCAGGTCAACTATAATGGATTTGAAAAAAGGTAATTCTTTTACAGTACCATCAGTAACTACCAGTGGTTTTCGGATTTTTTTATTTTTTAAATGCGCTGGAAGTTCATCAATTACCCCGGCTCCAAAGCGGATATTTGTGGGGAAACTGTAAGAGTATCTTTGGGAAAAGTCCATAATATAAAAAGTAGTGGGTGTTTTATTTTAAATAATTATCGTTGTAACTGATTGTTGAAAAATTACTTCACCATTTCTCCCCAAAAATGCGCTTATTATTCAACCTTATTTGGTGATAAGCACCACTGCAAAAGCTGCAACTCCCTCTTTTTTCCCTACAAAACCAAGCTTTTCTGTAGTAGTAGCTTTTATGGAAATATCCTCCTCATCCAAATCCATCACACCGGCCAGGCATTTCTTCATGTCCGGAATATGGGGATTCACTTTTGGCGCTTGCAAACAAATGGTAGAATCCACATTACTGATTGCATAGCCGGCTTCTTTCACCATTCTCACTACATCTTTGAGCAAAATTTTACTGTCAATTCCTTTAAATTTCTGATCCGTATCTGCATAGTGAAAACCTATATCACGCATATTTGCCGCACCCAGAAGGGCATCACAAATGGTGTGGATGAGTACATCCGCATCGGAATGCCCAATTGCCCCGTGGGTATGGGGTATTTTTATGCCACCAAGCCAAAAATCTGCCCCTTCTTCCAGTTTATGTACATCATAACCCTGTCCAACTCTAATTTTCATAATATCTAAATTCGATAAGGAGGAAGTATAAATTTATTCTTGTTTATACAAAACCCTGTTTGATCAAAAATGATTAAATTTTTATTTACTAATTTTATAGGTCTTGATTGACTTAATGAATAAGGAAAAAAAGGCCTATTGGAGAAATAGGTAGGTTTCCCAAAATTTACAATTTAGTCCTCAAACCTAAAATTTTGCATAAACATAATGCTGTTTAGTCATTTGCGCTAATGAAATACCTAAAAAATTTAATCTATATTTTAGCCATACTTTTAATTTGTACTGGCTGTCCGTATAAGTCTCTGGTTCCCATCAGTGCTCATGGTGACCTGGTAAACCAGGACCTTCTGGGGAAATGGAAAAAAGCCGAGGAAGAAGAGGTTTATTATATCATTGAAAAATCTTCTGACAGGAAATATAAAATTGTAGAAAATGCCTACAATCCTGAGGAAGATGCCTTCGAAATTACCCTATATGAGGGCACTTTGAATAATTTGGATGGAGAAATCTTTTTGTGTGTTTTCAATTCTTCTGCCGAGGAGGATGAGGAATACTACCTGCATAAAATTGAAATTACCGATAAAGATAATTTTGTGCTCTTTCCGCTATCCAACTACATCAGAGAAGAATTTGAAACTAGTGAGGCATTGCAGGAATTCATTTTAAAAAACAAACACCTGAGCTTTTTCTTTGGTACTGAAGAAGGGTTTGTCCGTTCGGAAATGTAGATCAGACCAGTTTTTCTCAAATTCCTGGTATTTTTACTTAAAGTAGTAATTCAAAATTAACCGTGAATTATTTTGCCATAAAAGGCTGATAGAGAGATTACTATTTCTCGGAAATAATAGCACTGGTGCTTATATCGGTAGTTGGACCACATTAACATTCATTTGAGTTGTTGTAACGAAATTGATATTGAACTGAAATTACTCAATATCAAAAAAGTACTGGTACTTATAAACCACCGAATAATTTCCTTCGTTACAGATTTGAATATTTGGGTGGTTCATTTTTTGCCCAATTCCTTTTTGTTCTAACTTTGTGTGCAAATAGCTCAAATAAAACACTCAACTAGTTAGCAATTTTTTAAAAGCAACTGTATTAAAGCAGTTTTCAGGAAACTACAAAGCAGTGGCTGATTTTTTAATTTAATACCCGTAGGGATATAACTTATATTTGCAGGAATGAAAATCGGGATTTTTTTTGGAGGCCTTTCAAGAGAGAGGGAAGTATCATTTGCAGGAGGACGAACAGTTTATGACAATCTGAATAAAAGTCTTTTTGATGCTGTACCCATATTTGTAGATAGTCTTGGAAACTTTATTTTACTGAATTGGGAATATATTTATAAAGGAACTATCAGGGATTTTTACCCCCCGGCCAGCCAGTTGCCCGATTCTCCTCATGGTTTCCAGACTTATATCGAGTCGCTTGGGGAGTTATCTAAAAAGGAACTTGATGAAATTATTTCAAAAGTAGGCAGACAGGTTCAGCCTTCAGAATTTTCATCCTTATTCGATTTCGCTTTTTTAGCACTTCACGGACCTTATGGTGAAGATGGAAGTATTCAGGGGTTGTTGGAATGGTATAAAATACCGTATTCCGGTTCGGGAATTTTGCCATCGGCTATTGGTATAAATAAAATCACCCAGAGTGACCTTTCCCGAAGTCTGCAATTTACCAAACCAGGAGCCGAGCATATCGGTAAAGACAAATGGCTGGAAAAAGATCATGAAGAATTTTTTGCAGAATTGCAGGAAAGAATGGGCTTACCCCTGGTGGTAAAAGCTGCCCAGCAGGGTTCTTCCATTGGCGTTTCAATTATCACTGAAAATAATCCGGAGAAGTTTGTAAAAGCAGTGAACAGGGCTTTGTTTGTAGAGGAAATTGAGTACAAAAAATGGTCAGGATTTTCCGACAAACAAAAAATAAAATTTTTACAGGAACTCATTGATATCAGACAGGGCATAGGTATGCCGGTATTTTTTTCCACCAAGTCTGATATTTTAAATATAGAATTGATTTATCATCCGGAGGAATTGTTGAAAAAACTGGATGATTATTTTTATCACCATACAGACACAGTAGTGCTGCAATCCAGAGACAGTGAGGAAGCGGTGCTGTTTGAAACTTTCATCGGTGGCCAGGAATTTTCCTGTATCATCATTCAGAATGAAGAAGGAGAGCCTATTCCCCTTCCACCTACGGAAATTATTAAATATGAGGAGGTATTCGACTATCGGTCAAAATACCTGCCCGGAATGTCACGGAAGCTTACTCCGGTGAATACTTCATCTGAAAATATTCGAAAAATTCAGGATGAATGCCGGAAGTTATTTAAAATGCTTCACTTTAATGTTTATGCCAGAATTGATGGGTTTCTCACAAATGAAGGCAAGGTTTTTTTAAATGATCCGAATACTACTTCGGGCATGTTGCCTTCGTCATTCTTTTTCCATCAGGCGGCTGAAATTGGTTTAAACCCTTCACAATTTCTCACTTATATCATCAGAACATCACTGGCAGAAAGGGTGAAGTCCGGGAAAAATGGGCATGAAATTAAAGCACAATTAAGGACGCTGGATGCGGAAATTCTGGCGCTTCACAAGGATAAAAAGGAGAAAATGAAGGCGGGGGTAATCATGGGAGGTTATTCTTCTGAAAGACATATATCCATAGAAAGTGGCCGGAACATTTATGAAAAACTTTCTTCTTCCGAAAAATATCAGCCAATTCCCATTTTCCTAACAGGATCAGCCGGAAACCACGAATTATACATTACACCAATCAACATCATGTTGAAGGATAATGCCGATGATATAAAGGATAAAATTGCGGCTGCATTTACTACGGAAAAGCCAGAAACTATTCTTGAAAATATTGAAGATGCGAAAGGCATTACCAATAAATATGTGGGAGAGGTATATTTTCAGCCGGAAAGAATTGATTACCACAAATTGAAAGAGCTGGTGGATGTGGTTTTTATTGCTTTGCATGGAAGGCCTGGAGAAGATGGGGAAGTGCAGGAAGAATTGGAAAAACTTAAAATTCCCCATAATGGTTCTAGTGCTGATAGCTCAAAAATCACCATTGATAAATACAAAACCAATGAGATTTTAAAGGAAAACGGAATCAGTGTAGCCAGACATAAATTATTTTACAAGGAAGAATTTCAGGCAAACCGGACTGAGTTTATTGATGCTGTGGAGCGTGAGTTCCCTTATCCATTTATTGCAAAACCAGCTGATGATGGATGTAGCTCAGCGGTAAAAAAGGTAAATAACAGAGCAGAACTGGAGGCATTTTCCGAATTAATTTTTAGAGAGAGTATTGATATAGCTCCAGCGCCTTCTAAAGTATTGGGCTTACACCGAAATGAAGAATTTCCCCGGAAGGCTTATATTTTGGTTGAAGAATTAATTACCAAAGCGGAGGCAGACCACTTTTTGGAAATTACGGGAGGTCTTCTCACCAATATTGAAAATGGCAAGGTGAGTTATGAAATATTCGAACCTTCCGAAGCCCTGGCAAGTGGAGATATTCTTTCGTTGGAGGAAAAATTTCTCGCTGGAGAGGGACAAAATATCACTCCGGCAAGATTTAGTAAAAATCCGGAAAGAAATAGTTTTATTTCTCAGGAAGTGAGGAAAACTTTGCAAAAAACAGCGGAAATTCTAAATGTAACGGGTTATGCCAGAATCGATGCCTTTGTAAGAATTTACCCGGATAAGGTAGAGACTATTGTTATTGAGGTAAATTCGTTGCCCGGAATGACTCCGGCTACCTGTATTTTTCATCAGGCTGCTATAAATCAGTACAAACCTTACGATTTTATAGATAATATTTTAACCTTTGGCATCGAATCGGTGAATTGATGCTACAGTAAATGATTTGATTTAGAATAATGGCATTTTGCCTGATTTTCAATAGTTATGATAGGTATTTTAGGTAAAAACACAAAATTGGGATTGTTGCTTAATATCCTGATTATCCTGATATTAACAGCAGGTATTGTGGGTGGTTTCTTTTATTGGTATTTGCCAAAAGCCACCAATAGCGGACAGTCAATTACGGTTCCTGATGTTACAGGAAATCCGGTAGAAAAGGCGATGGAAGATCTTTCCGGGAAGGATTTGGGCTACTTTATTGCCGATTCCACTTATTCCTCTGAGTTTCCTCCACTCACTGTTTTGGCGCAACATCCTGCCCCCAATGAAAAGGTGAAAATAAACCGGAAAATTTACCTCACAGTCAATAAAGTGAATGCTCCAAAAACCAAAATTCCTGATATAATTGACGGAACTGTGAAAAGTGCTGCACGAATTTTAAAAAGTGCCGATCTGGAATTAGGTAAAATTGAATACATCCCGGATAAATATGTAAACACTGTATTGAAAGTGGAAGTAAATGGAGAAATTCTCTCCAAGAAGGAATTACAGGAAGGTTATATGGTGGAACAGGGTACAAAAATTAAAATTTATGCTGGTAATGGGTTGGGAAGAGATGAATTGAGTATTCCTGAAGTAGTGGGAATGCCCCTGGACGAGGTGGAATTATTCCTTTTAGGAATTGGTCTGAAGGTAGGTCAGATTGAGTATATTGATACAGTTGGTGTAGAAATAGGGCAAATTATCAGGCAGAGCCCTGAGCCGGAGAGGGGAACCGTGATTAAAAAAGGAGCCTTAATGGACTTGTGGGTGTCTGGATATTACCCAGAAAATGTAATTGGAGAAGAAGCAGAGGAGGGTACCCTGGAGGAAGGAAAAGAAGATAAATAGTGAATTTTCCTTATGGACTGAATTATTTGTGTAGCAGCTATAACAGATTCATTTGGTAATTGCTGAAAATTAAAAACATTAGTTTTAGCGAAAGGGGTATTTCAACTGTCTAATATATTAAATCACTTCATTAGGATTTTTTAAATAAAGGGTTGGGAAGCAATAGCAACCTTTTAATTTGTTATCAAGAGAGTGGAGTTTCCGAAGTGGAGCTTCTGGAATGGAACTCAGGTACTTAGTAATTCAAAATTAACCGTGTATTTATTTGCTGAAATGCTTAAATAGCACGGGTGCTTAATTCAACATTCTTGTGATCAGAAAAAACAAACAGGTTTTATATCTTTTTTTTATTCTTTGTTTTTCCATTGTTCAGGAAAGTATTGCCCAACTCAGGCTGGTGCCATTGCCTCACCAAAACACATCACAAAAAGTTCGGAAAAAAGCTAATGCAGATACAGTATATCTGGAGTTGCCTTTTTTTGATGATTTTGCCAGTGTGACCAATGGAAGTCCTGATGCTGATTTATGGCTGATTGATGATACTACACCTTTTATAAGCAGTGGTTTTGATCATGATCCCCCAACAGTAAATATGGCCACTTTTGATGGTGCTAATGCTCTGGGTGAAAGATATGAAGATCAAAATGCTTTTGCTGAGGGAATAGCGGATGAATTGACTTCTCAATTTTTTAACCTGGAAGCGGAAACTCCCGGAAGTGTGGATATATCTTTTTTCTGGCAGGAAGAAGGTTTGGGAGAGGGACCTTCCCCTGATGATTCCCTGAAATTACAGCTGAAGGATACTGCCAGTCGCTGGGTAACAGTTTGGTCGGTGGTAGGGGATTCTGTTTTGGACCTGAAGCCCTTTTCCTTTGCCAGTTATACCATCGAAGATCCTGCATTCTATCATAAAGATTTTCAGTTTAGGTTTCAGAATTATGGAAAGTTATATGGTGCTTTTGATACCTGGAACCTGGATTATATTAACCTTTTCAGAAATGACAGAGCCATTGAAAATGATGTGGCTATGAGTCGACAGCCTACTTCCCTGTTAAAAGAACTGACGGCCATGCCCAAGAAGCAGTTTCTGGCCAATCCGCAGCTGGTGGTGGCGGATACCATTTTTGGGAAAATCAATAACCTGAGTTCCAACCTGCATATTATTACCCCAACCTTTTTAATAAAAGATGGGAAAACCGGAATGGTACTCGATAAATTAAGTACAATTGGAGATGGCATTTTTTCTTCTAAACCCGGTGATACTACATTTGTAATGGATAAAAATGAACTGGGAATGGATTTATATGCCGTTAATAATACACTTGATTTTGTGACGGATACCAGTTTTCAGGAACTGGAATTTTCCTTTCAGATTGATTCCCTTTCCGCAGAGTTTTTCTATTTTGATGATATCGCTTCAGTTCCGCCAGGCTTCAAAATTCCTACACATTATAATGATACCATTTCCGGGAAAACAGTGCTGAGTAATTATTTTGCCTATGATGATGGGGTAGGGGAATACGCAGTGGGCATTTTCCAGAGGTATGGATTATTGGCGGTTGAGTTCGAAACTACTCAGGAAGCCTTTATCGATTCGGTGGCAGTTTATTTTCCACAAATTGGTGAAAGTCTCCAGGGACGAACATTCGGTATTACCCTTTGGGAAAGTCTGGATTTTGAAAATCCGGAAAATGATGTAATTCTGACCCAGTTTTCCACAGCGGTAACTTATCAAGATACCCTCAATAAATTTACGGTATTTAAAATTCCCGGTGGGCCCCAAATGGTAAATGGGAAATTTTACATTGGAGTAGAACAATTGAGTGAGGTGCCATTATTAATTGGTTGGGATAAAACCACTAATTCCAATCACAGGACTTACTTCAATGTTTTTGCTGAATGGCAACAAAATATGGGTATCTCCGGAAGTGTAATGATTCGGCCGATAGTAATAGATCCTACCTTATTGGGTGTGGAGGAGGAATTATTGGCATTGCAGAAAGTAATGGTTTATCCTAATCCGGTAAAGGATATTTTAAATATTGATGGTGAAGTTTCCCAAATTCAACTTTTGGATATTACAGGAAGAGTCATATTGACTAAAACATTCAGGCCAAATGAGCAGAAAACGCTGGATGTTTATCAACTTCCACAGGGATTGTATCTTTTAAATATGGTAAATAAAGGAGCAAAGCTGGTAAAGAAGATTAAAATTGAATAGTCGTTTTCCCTGCCCATAAATTGAAAAAGGGAGGATATCCAAAATGCCCAATTCCTTTTCAGTGTATTCTCATTGGAAAGACCCTGCTGAGTCTTATATTTATTTTCTGTATCCGAATTTTAGGATCACCGCTAGATATTATAATCAGAAAAAATCATGGAAAATAATTTCCCCTCCAGAGAGGATATCAATAATGCTCATCAGCAAATTTCCCCCTTTATTCACTGTACACCAGTTTTAAAGTCCTCGGCTATCAATGAAATGCTTGGCCTGGAAGTTTTTTTTAAATGTGAAAATTTTCAGAAAATTGGTGCATTTAAAATTCGGGGAGCAACTAATGCCGTTTTAAAATTATCTGAGGAAGAAAAAAAGTATGGAATTGCTACACATTCTTCCGGTAATCATGCGCAGGCCATTGCCTATTCCGCCAAAGTAAACCACATCCCAGCCTATATTGTAATGCCCAAAACTGCACCAAAAGTAAAGGTAAATGCAGTGAAAGGTTATGGGGCAAAAGTGGTGATGTGTGAACCCAATTTGCAGGCAAGAGAAGAGGGACTAAAGAAAGTGGTGGAAGATACGGGAGCCAGATTTATCCATCCTTACAATGATTATGAAATTATCTCCGGGCAAGCTACTGCAGCCAAAGAATTAATTGAACAAACAGATGTGCTTCACATTATTATGGCTCCGGTGGGAGGTGGAGGATTATTGGCGGGAACAGCTTTATCAGCGCATTATTTTTCCCCGCAGACTAAAGTAATTGCCGGAGAGCCAAAAGGTGCGGATGACGCTTATCAATCTTTTAAAGCCGGAAGTTTAATTCCTTCAGATAAACCCAATACCATTGCAGATGGCCTCCTGACTTCTGTTGGGGAAAAGAATTTCCCTATTATCCAAAAATTTGTTGAGGACATTATTACCGTTTCAGATGAGGAAATTGTGGCTGCAATGAGAATAATCTGGGAAAGGATGAAAATTATTATAGAACCTTCCAGTGCGGTTCCTTTTGCCTCACTTATTAAAATAAAAGAAAATTTTCAGGGGCAAAAAGCAGGAATAATTCTTTCCGGAGGAAATGTTGATTTGGGCAAGCTCCCTTTCTGAAAGAAAAAAGGCTTTTACCAAACTGATGATAAAAGCCTTTTGGTATTATTTTATTTTTTGATCAGGCAAGGAAGTGTTTGAGGTCAAAATAAACCAGTACATAGGTTTTGTCTTCTTCATCCGTAACCCTTAATAATCCCTTACTTCCTGTTGGGAAAGAGAAATGTAATTGATATTCCACATCTACATGCAGTGGCTCGATATTTACAAACTTGTGGTTTTGGGTCACCATATTTTGCTTAAAATCAAATTGCCAGTTAATCTGCTTTAATATATGCCTGTTTGATACTTTTGGCGTATCGGAATCATGCCCCTGGATGGTTAACGGTATGGTGAAAGTATCAAAAACCGATTTGGTAAGCATGGCATCGATGTGAATTGTGTTTGAAGTATGATCCAAAACAAATCCATCGGAAACCCAAACTTTTTGTACCGCTACATTCTCGATCTGGGTAATGGTTTCCATTTGCTCAATTTCCTCTCTTTCTTCCAAGGCGTAATTCTGAGCGAATGTCATGATATCTTTAAAAATACCATTTCCTCTTTCTGAAGGGGATACTCCGTATAATATGCCTTTTGCAATACCTTCTGTCTGGAAATTGAAGGTAGAAAATCCAATAGTTTTTCCATCTCTTTTTATTAACCAGCAAATTCTGTTGGGATCATTCTCGGCATAACTCCTCATCCAGTCCAGGTACCCATCGGTTACATGCTGATTATCGAAGAAAGGATTCATTCGGTAATGGTTCACATAATTCCCAAATGTTTCTTTGACGATGGCATTTAGGTCATGATGGTCTTCCACTCCAGCTTTTTTAAATTCCAGATCTTTATTTTTTAATTCTTTTCTCCCTAAATCTTTTATGTTTTTGGTATAATAGGCCAGTGTGTCTGCCACGATAAAAGGCATGGCAGTTCTTTGTAACTTGTATAGCTGGGAAAGGTGAATTGTAGGAATCCTAATGATTGCCGTATCAATATTATTATCCAGAATTTGAGTTAAAAGGTTTTGAGTATTTAATTCCTCGGCACTTTCCGCTCTATAAATTACCAGTCCGAACCTTTGACTGTCAATATTGTGGTATATCAGATCACTCATAAATTATGGTAGGGTTAGTTTGTCCTGTAATTGATAAAAAAGAGCATGTCTAAGTTTTACGTATTTCGCTGCAAATGCCCATTTTAGGAACCTCGATTCAAAATAAAATTTTAAAATAGCGCTGCTATTGAATAATTTTCTTGTTTCACGAAAATCCTAAACTGAATATTTTCGCTTGAAAAATTAAATTTTAAACAAGCTCTAAGCAAAGTTATGGGTGAAAATCCCCGAAAATCTGCTTTCAATAAATAAAAAACACTGTTAGGATAAATAAATAAAATTATATTTGGCAGAATGTAAAACGATTTTCAAAAAATACTTTAGCCGCCAAATGATCTACTAAAATGTGATAAATCTCCCTAAAAAATTGGGGTCAGGCAAAAATAGCAAGAAAATCCTAAAAGGCTTATTTTTTCAAAGGGATACTGAAATAATTATTTTTTGAAATAATAACAGTGGGAAAACCAGCTTTTTATCTAAAATTTAATAAAATAAAATCGGGAAAGGCTTCCTTTATCAGGAATAAAAAACTAAATTTGCGCCTTTAAAAATCGAAAAGCAAAGAGATTATGGCATCGCATAAATTAAAAAGGAAATCGAGAAAAAACGTTTTTAGAGGTCAGAATAAATCGATCAGAATAAAAAGGTTGAATGCCAAGCCTGTGATTAAAAATATAGATATTGAGGAGTTGAAGAAATCTTTTGCAACAACTGCAAAAGAAGAAGCTCCGAAGAAAAAAGCAGCGGCAAAAAAAGAAGAGAAAGAAGCAGCTCCTAAGGCAGCAGCAAAGGTGGAAGAGGCTCCTGCAGCTGAAGAAAAAGCTGAAAAAGAGGCTCCAAAAGCAGCTAAAAAAGAAGAGAAATCAGAAGAATAAAAAGCACAAAAGCTTAATAGATTTTATCGCAGGCAATTACCTTAACCAAAGTTTGCCTGCGATTTTTTTATCTTCAATTTAACGCCCCCTTTTTCCCAATTCAATTACTTCAAGGTTTTCAACCTTTCCCTGATTGATTTCAAATCTTACCATGGTTTTGATCTGATGAAACCCATGGTTACCTGCTGCTCCCGGGTTTATGTGGAGTACTTTTCTTTCTTTATCAAAAATTATTTTTAAAATATGGGAATGACCGCAAATGAAAATGTCAGGTTTATATTCGGTTAGTTTTTCCTTTATCATTCTGGTATATTTTGGTGGGTATCCTCCAATATGAATCATCCAGATTTTCATACCTGCGCATTCGAAAATTTGCTCCTCCGGAGCTTCAGTCCGGATTTCTTTTCCATCTATATTTCCATAAACAGCCTTCAAAGGTTTAAACTTCTCCAATTCATCCAATAATTCAATGGAGCCAATATCTCCTGCATGCCATATTTCATCACAATCTTTGAAATAATCGTAAATTCTTGGGTCTAAAAAGCTGTGTGTATCAGATAATAATCCTATTTTCATCCGGAATTTTTTTAGAAGTAATTTGTTTGGTTTTAACTTGCGTATTCAGAGCTTGTTTTAAGTTTTATTTTTCCCAAATGTAGGACCAGGTTGAAATTGATCAGTTTGAGATTCATAAATCGGGCTGGTGCTTCCTGGTCATTTGCAGTGGAAAAAGATAAAAATGAAACATACTCTGACGAATTGGACAAATTAAATATAATCAAGCTGATAATCCATGGGTGAAAAAACAATAAAAGTTGGGTTGGTCCAACAAACCTGCAATAATGTGAGAATGGATAATGTGAAAAAATCTATTCAAAAGATAAGAGAGGTGGCCAAAGAAGGTGCTCAATTGGTAATTCTTCAGGAACTCCACACCAATATTTATTTCTGCCAGGCAGAAGATGTGAATAAGTTTGATTTGGCGGAAACAATTCCCGGGCCTTCTACGGAGGAATTTGGGCAAATTGCCAAAGAGCTGGGCATAGTGTTGGTGCTTTCGCTTTTTGAAAAAAGGGCTCCCGGAATTTACCACAATACAGCGGTAGTTTTGGAAAAGGATGGCAGTATGGCCGGGAAATATCGAAAAATGCATATTCCAGATGATCCTGCTTTCTATGAAAAATTTTATTTCACCCCGGGAGATATGGGTTTTGAACCTATACAGACATCTGTGGGCAAACTTGGGATTTTGGTTTGCTGGGATCAATGGTATCCGGAAGCTGCCAGGCTGATGGCACTTGCAGGGGCTGAAGTTTTGATTTATCCTACAGCCATTGGCTGGGATATAAATGATACCCCTGATGAACAGGAAAGGCAATTAAATGCCTGGATTATTTCTCAAAGAGGCCATGCAGTAGCCAATGGTTTGCCAGTCATTTCTGTAAATAGAATTGGGCATGAAGCAGACTTTTCAGGGATTACCTCAGGGATAAAGTTTTGGGGGAATAGCTTCGTCTGTGGTCCTCAGGGGGAATTTTTGGCTCAGGCGGGCAATGAAAATGAGGAAAATCTGGTAACAGAAATAAATATTTCCAGAAGTGAGGATGTGAGAAGAATATGGCCGTTTTTCCGGGACAGAAGAATTGAAAATTATAATGGATTATTAAAAAGATACCTGGACTAAATGACTAATTCAACCCCCAAAATTTTATGTGGTGTAAAACCTGCCACTACCATCGATGGTGTAATTGAGGAGTTGGACAAGATCATCCAATGGTCGATTGCGCACCAAAGCCGGTTTGGTTATTTTGCTGCCCTTTACAAAAAAGTGACTATAAAGGTAAAGGATGGGATAGCCGATGGAATTTTTGAAAATGGGGAAAGAATGGAGCAACTGGATATCATATTTGCCAATCGCTACCTGGATGCTTATTCTTGTTTTGAAAACAAAACGAAGTTAAGCGGCTCATGGAATATTGCCTTTGAATCCGCCAGTCTGGCCCGCCCAATTGTTTTGCAGCACTTATTGGCCGGAATGAATGCCCATATCGATCTGGATTTGGGTATTGCTGCGGCTCAAGTTGCTCCCGGTAAGCAGATCTGCGAGCTGGAAAACGATTTTAAGAAGATCAATGAAATTCTTTCAGACCTGGTGGATCTGGTTCAGAAAGAACTTTCAGGAATCTGGCCTTTGCTAAAGGTTCTGGATTGGCTTGCCGGCCAATGGGATGAAAAGCTATCGGATATTGGGATGCTATTTGCTCGAAATAAAGCCTGGGAATTTGCGCTTGCCCTGGCAAAAGATGAAAAAAAATTAAATGAGCTTATAAATGACAGGGATGGAATGACGGCTGAATTTGGCAGGAAAATTTTCAGTCCGGGAATTTTGCTTTCTTCCATTTTGCTATTCGTGAAAGTAGGAGAGATCGGATCTATTGGAAGTCAGGTGAAGTGGCTGGATGGGGAGTTGGAGTAAAATTATTTTTAACAAAGCTTTTTAAACCTCTTGAACCTGAATCTTTTCCTTTTACTTGGATCATGAAAAAATAAATTTGGAATTTTTCTATACCCGGATGGGTTGTATGAAAAAATGTAAATATATTAATATTTAACTTTAGCAATCATGTCAAAATTTAATGACTTATTAAATAATTCGGATGTTCCCGTACTGGTAGATTTTTATGCTGATTGGTGTGGCCCATGTAAAATGATGGCACCGGTTTTACAGGAAGTGGCCGGGAAAATGGACGATAAATTGAAAATTATTAAAGTGGATGTGGATAAAAACCCTGCTGTTTCGCAGCAGTATCAGATAAAAGGGATTCCTACCATGATTTTATTTCATAAAGGAAAAATACTTTGGCGAGAGTCCGGAGCTATGCCTGCCGGGGTACTTACCGATAAATTGAAAACATTTGTGTCTTGATAAAGAAAGGGTTCTTTTTCAGAACCCTTTCTTTGTTATTTTATAATTCGAACCGGTCCGAAGAGACCTGAAGCCAATGGCTCAAATGGCCCTTCAATATTTCTTTTCCTCCTTGCTTTTCCTCTTTCCATCCAATATTTCGCCACCGGATTTCCTTCAAGGGATTTTACATAGTTAAAAAGTAAGTTGGTGACTTTGATTTCCAGTGTGTTTTTTCCAGTTTTTAATTGATTATGAACAGGATAGATATGATCGCCATACCATCTGGTGCCGAGTGCTTCTCCATTGAGTTTTACCTCACTAATTTCATAAACTTCACCCAAATCCAGGAATATGTGTTCTGCAATTTCAGCATTGAAAGTAATATTATAAATTGCCTGACCTGAGAAATTCTTTAACTGATCATCTTTCGCAAAATCAATCAACTTATGAAGTTTCTGGGAAAATTTGGCTCCCTCCACCGGAATGAATTCTACATGCCATTCTCCTTCAATTTGAAGAATTTCCTCTCCGTTGGTTTTTTTTTCAATGGATTTTTCACCTTTTATTTCTTTTTCAAAAACAAATAATTTGGATTCTAATGGAGCCAGGGAAATTTTCAATTCATTTAGATTCCCGTTAGGGGGATAAAGTGAGAAACCACCTGTTTCCGGATTTAGTAACCCTGCCTGCTTATCTGAGAAAGGAAATTGGGCATTAAAATGAATGGTTTTTTCCCTGCTGGCATTGTTAAAAAAGTACAGGTCTTTTCCTTCTTTTTGATATTGAATAAAAAATAATTTTGGATCTGGATTGGAAATTTCCACACCTGGGGAAATATCATATTTACCCATTAGTTCCAGTGCCCATTGCAAAAGTTCGTCCTGTGAAGGCTGAAGTTCATCGGATGGAGCCGGAGTGTATTTAACTAAAAAATCGTCTTCAAGTACTTCCCAAATGGCCTTGGCAACTGCCTCGTTTTTTCCCTTTCCATTTATTCCTGGAGCCTGGGAGGGCTTCTCCCCAATAAAAATAATTTTCCCACCGGCTCTGGCGAGTTCATTGATTTTTTGAGCAGTATTAGTAGTGAGTGTTTTTACATCACAGATTAAAAGCACTTCATAAGACATTTCCCCGTAAACGATTTTTCCATTTTCCACAATAGCATCCTTCAGTATGGTGGCATTCACATAATCGGAGCAATAGCCATTGTGATTAAATGCCTGCCAGATAGCATGCAGGTACCATGGCTGCAGATTAAATGGATTTCTGTCCAGCCCATAATTGGACCAGATATCCGGAGTGGGGCCCATGATGGCTACCTGTGAAATTGCTTTAGCATTTTGGAAGGCCTGTGAGAGTCTGGCCGTGTAACTGGCCCAGTGGTGGAAATACGGCCACCAGGGATTTTTCTCGCTGAAATAAGTGCCAAATCGTATCCAGCCGGGAAATGCAACTGAAGGTGGGGAATAATTAAATCCGTGCAAAACCAGATGATTTATTCCTGAAACAAAATTCATATCTGTAGCCTGCTTGATATAAGCCAGAGAAGCTTCGAAAACACCACTGGTATTCGTCATGGCCTCGGTACTGATGATTGATCGGTTTTTAAGATGTCCGGCTGAGGAGGAATATTTATTCCAGATTGCATATCGAATCTGGTCTACATCGGCATAGGGTTGCCAGCCGCCATTAAACAGCCATTGATCTGCTTCTGGGATATCGGGAATCAAATTCCCATCTAATAAGTCTGTGTACAACCATGGATGTCCATAAGCCTGATAGCGACTTTCAGTGCCATTGGCATTACACCATTTGTGATAGGGAATAATGAATCTTTCGGTAAATAAATCAGCGAGTAATTTACTGTAGTCGTATCTGGCTCTTTTAACTTCATCAGCCACTTTGGCATTGAATGCATCAAAATCCCCCTCCCTTTCGAGCACCAGAGGAAGGTAAGGTTCAATTTTATAATTGTTTCTTTTTTCAAATTCCTGGGAAAGATCATCCGTCCAGTTGGCGCCTTCCAATTCTATGCTGTCACAAAATAAAGAGCGCACATATTTTCCAATATTTCCGCCAAAAACCGGCTTAAGTTTATCGGACATATGGTGGAGGTATTTTTCCACTGCCTGGCCATTCAGGTGATCGACTACTGGCCCGTCCCCACCGGGAGCACCCAGCATCACATCTCTGAAGTTATTTCTCCAGGTCAGCTTGTATAATTTAAATTCACCTGCCGGAATTTCTATTTCGGAGTGTTCTCCTTTGCTTTCAAGTATTTGAGGAGAAATGCCATCCTCTATAGATTTGATATTTTGAGGAAATAATTTAAGGTCAAATAATTTTTCAGATGGATTATTTTCTTCTGGTAAGAGAGCTTTATGTTTTGAGGGTCCTTTTACTGAAAAAACTTCCAGTTCTATGCCTTGAAGTGTTTCTTCCGGAATCAGGAATTTTCCTCCAAAAGGCCAGCCGGTTCCTACTATCAAATCGGTAACCATGCCCAGTTTTTGTGCTTCTTCACAGGTGAATTTTAAAATTTCATTCCATTCATCGCTTAGCCAGTCCATTTCCGGGACATTTGAACTTTCCGCCTGTTCCGGAAATCCAATGGGGTTGATCTCAATCCCTCCCACACCAGCTTTTGCCATCACCTGCAGTTCCCTTTTTATTTCTGCTTTATCGATCCTGTTGCCGTTCCACCACCATCGCATAAAGGGCTTGGCAACTGCTTCGGGATTTTTAAACTGTTCAAAAAATAAATCGGAAGAACTTTTGGAGTTTTTATCGGTTTCAGGATGGCAACTTAAAGTGGGAAAGCCCGTGAGCAGGAACCCCATCCCTGATCCCATTTTTTTGATAAATAATCTCCTATCTCTCCTTTTAGTAGAATTTTGTCTGTTAATTTTTCGCATTTTCTTTTTTCATATTTTGAAAATGAAGAATTCGTCTTCTTCAAATATGAGAGAAAAATTAAATCAGAAAAAGAATTTTGCTGTACTGTAGTGTCGGTTGCGATAAATTTAATCTGCCAATTCCTCTACCTCAAGGGAAAGCAAAGGTACTTTCAACAGTTGTTCGTGATAGGCTTTTACCCTTACTACAGGTTCATCGGTATAGAAAGAATAAGCTTTTTGGATTGCTTTGATTTCCTTTAATGGATTTCGAACCGGTTTTAATTTTTCGTTTAACAGGCTTTGCAATACCACATAATTATCTCCATCCAGATAGCAATGTACTTTTAAGGGTTGTACATTGGAAATGATGGTGGTTCGCACCAGATATTCCATCAGAGTGGGTAAAGTACCTGGAATTAATTCTTTATACAAATCCTGCTCTTCGGCTTCAATACTAAATTGAATGTTGCCATTATGGGTGATATTCAGCAACTCCAATAAATTTTCTGTTGCTGTGATCTCACTTTTTAAAGTGGCCAGTTCATCCTGCTTGTTGTCCAGCGTATAGCGATAAACTGTGGATAGTCGATTAATGTATTCATCTGCCTTGTCCACATCCTCATGCATCAGACTGATGACATCTTCCAGACTGGAATACAACAAATCCGGATTGACTTCATTCTTAAAGGTTTGCAATTGAAATTCCAGATTTTTCCTTAAAGCAACTTCCTTAGAGAGTTCCGTTTCATTTTGTTCGTTCAGAAAGAAGATACTGAAATATATCAGATTGAAAAAGATACTGGTAATCAGCCATAAAGAGCTGAAAATCAGTAGTTCCTCCATAAAAGTGCTGAAGCCCACCAGATAGATAAAATACAGGGAAATTACCGCGGAGGTTATCAAAATAGCTACCAATCCACATGACAAAAGCTGGATGATTATCCTAAACTGGATATTTCGGGAAAAAGGATAAATTTTATCCAGGGTGATGATGGAAAAGCGCATTCCTTCAAATACCAGAAAGGTGAGTATTACACAAAGTAAGGCTTCAAATAACTCAAAGTTTTCGTTTAGCTGACCAATTCGATCATTAATTAAAAGGACCAAAATATAGAGCATTAGCCCATAAATTGGCGGGCTGAATAACCTGAAGAAAAGATTATGAATGAAGTTATTTTTCATCGTTTTAAGGTTAAAAACATTCTTAATTCAGAATAGTAACAGGTTGATTTTCAGAAAGAAGTGGCAGGTTTACAGTAAACAATTGATCATTGATTACCTGTATTGGTAACTTGGTGAAATAACCATATCTTCTTTTAATATTTTTCAGGCCAATTTCGAATGAAGAAGTATCAGAAGGTACACTGGTTTTATTATTACTGATGGCCAGCCTTTTTTCCTTAGTCATGCTGATGGAAACCTGCAAGGGTGCATCTTCCGAAATGACATTGTGTTTTACAGCATTTTCCACCAGCAGTTGCAGCGTAAGCGGTGGGATTTCCGTTTGCAACACCTCAGAAGGCAAATCAATATCTACCTTCAATCCTTCATCGAATCGTACCTTTAAGAGGAAAATATAGGCTTTTACAAATTCTACTTCATTTTCCAGTTTCACCAGTTTTTTGTTATTGGTATCCAATATGTATTGATAAGTCTGAGCAAAGTTTCTAATAAAATTTTCTGCCAGATCTACATCTTTATACAGCAGGGATGAAATGGTATTCAGGCAGTTGAACAAATAGTGTGGACTCAACTGACTTTTGAGCATTTCAAATTGCAACTCCAGCTGTTTCCTGGTCGCCTGAACTTTCTGAATTTTTACAACAGCATATTGGAAATAGGAATAAACGGTGAAATCAATGATTACATAAATGAAAATAGTAAAGAAAATAATGACCACCAGTTTTGTGATTATTTCCCGATGCATGGAGAAATAATAACCCAATTCTTCGGCATTCATCCACAAACCCTGATAAGCCGCAAATGGCAGGAAAATCAGGGTAAGGGCTACAATATTGTCCAGTATTAACTCAATGACAAGCCTTAGGGTAATGTTCTTTTCCCAGGCAATGAATTTGTTGAGCAAACGGCTTATGCCAAATACGCCCCAACCTGCCAGATTGCCCAGAAAAATAACTCCGGGAATATACCAGCCAGACTCGACCAAATCGGGGATCTCCCCTCTCTGGCCATAGTAGGCATAGTAGTAAAATAATAATCCTAATGCAGTATTGATAAGAATTCCCAGCCAGAATTTTCTCATTTCCTTAATGGATGATGATCAGTTAGATTAAATTTAGGTAGTTTAATACATTGCTTAATTAACTCAGTTAGTGAGTATAAATTAGAAGCCTGAGGACTGAATTTTTTTGGAAAACCAGCTTAGAAAAAATCTAGCTTCCAGCCTATAATTATGGTCTTCTAATAACATAAGAACATTACTTTTACAAAGTACTGATAGTCCTGATTGTTGCTAAAAATCAGGGTAAAAAGCCAGGTGAAAGGGAAATTAGGAAGTTTAATCCATGCTATGGAGTTTTTCCATTATCCTTCTATACTCCGAATCGGAGCTAATGGTTTTGGCTGCACTTAAAACTTCGTCCTTTATTTGCTGATTATTTTTAGGCATCACTTCAATTACATCCATCAACAATTTGCTTTTTTCAGAGCTCGAAGAAATATTGGGTACAGTTTGCACTATTCCAAGAAGCAATGATGCTGAAATATTATTCTGGCTATGGAGTAATTTTCTCAGTACGTAAGCTTTTTCAGAACTGCTTGATATAGATTTTAAAGTCTGAAAAAATTCTTTATCCACTTCAGGATACCTGCCTAAATACTTGTATGAGGCTCTTAGCACACTTCCTCTTTCAGAATCGGAAGAAATACTGGCTGTGGATTCAAAAAACCAGACACCAATATTTGAAGAAGGCAGTTCATTGTATTCTAAAAACTTTCTCATTACCGAGCCTTTTTCTGAACTACTGGAAATGCGGTCTGCCATTTTAAAAAATTCCTGATAAGCTGCTTCATTTTTGGGTAATGGATGTTCAATTACCATTCTTAAAACCGATCCTTTTTCCGAAGTAGAGGAAATGTTCCCGGTACTTTTCAGCAAGGCACTCATAGCAGGACCATTCAGTTGATTATTCTTTAATAATCCTCTCAAAACACTTCCTCTTTCTGAGCTACTGCTGATGTTATCAACTGCATCGAAATAGGCTTCCACTACTTTTTCATTATTGCTAAATAAATCATTCACTTCCCTTAGAACAGCGCCTTTTTCAGAGCTTGAGGAAATATTAGAGGTGGTTTCGAGTAAAGCCACCATCATATTGTCCGAAAGCTTATGGCGTTTTAATACATGTCTTAAAATACTGCCCTTTTCACTACTGGAACTAATTCTCCTTACCCCCTCAAAATAAGCCACGGCCACTTCATCATTACTGAAAAATTTATTACTGTATTTTCTGTACAGTCTCCCTCTTTCACTGGATGAACTAATGGAAACCCCAATAGATTTGGCAGTTTTGGCCAATCCCTTAATACTGATATTATTATTCTCCAACAAAGCTGAAAAATACAAGCTTTTTACCCTGCTGCTTTCTATTTCACCAATTTCATCCAACACACCATCCACTCCCTTATTTCTGTAAATTCTGTTTGCCCGGCTTTCGGCACTAATCCCTGTTTTCCGAATGACGTCAAGCATGATGTCGGCTAGCCATGCTTTTCCTTCCGGGGTAAAAGGAGTCTCTTTTTTTCCCACATAATAGGTGTATTGCATGTTTCCGGAAGAAGTACTTTCAATCACTACCGCCCTTTTATTGCCAAAAGTGGTTTTACTCACCTTTAAAAAACCTCCCGGAGAGATACTTTTAATGCTTTGGTCGTTTTCGGTAACTTCAATTTTCCCTTTATGCTGAATTTCATAGGAAGAAAAAGAATCTTTTGACTTATAAGTATGTACACTATTGTGCGAACTGTAGCTTACCGATTGCGCATTTGAAAAAAAACATATCCCTTGGGCCAAAAATATCGTAAGTAGTATTTTAAATTTCCACATCATTATATTCACTTTTATATGCTTGTATCATTACTATTGTAAACCAGTTTAAAAACTCCTCCTATCTGGGCATGAACTGATTTCTACAAATGCAATTAATACTCTTGATTCAGATTAAAAAAAACATTTGAATTGAATTGTTGAAAAAATGTAATGAACTGTAAATTCCATGAAGTGAACATTTCCTAAGTAACTGAAATATCCATTAAAATTAATCATTAGTTCTTTTGCCAAACAATTTGGAAAGGCTGTCTTCCTATTGGCAAAACTGTGATTTTAAAGGATAAAAAAAGGGTTTATCCTACTAAATTCCATAATCAAAATAACCTACTATTTAGCTATGAGCATACCAAAAATTAATCTGATAATCTTTGCTGTTTTTCTTCAATGTAGTTTTTCTGCAAATGTATTAGCCAATGATAAACTGGCATTAGTGATTGGCATAAATGAATATGTGCCACAGGGAAAAGGAGTAAGAATTAAAAACCGAAACTGGCAGAATCTTGATGGGGCTGTAAATGATGCTTTAGGTATAAAAAGTATGATCATTTCAAGGTTTGGTTTTAAGAAACCTAATGTAAAACTGCTTTTAAACCAGGAGGCCAGCAGAGCCGCCATTTTTGATCAGCTAGATCAGCTGGTAAAAAAAGCCAAATCAGGTGATCAGGTTTTTATTTATTATGCCGGACACGGTTCGCAGGTATTTAATTCGAAATCAGCCAATGAGGATGATAAATTTGATGAATCGATTATTCCTGCCGATGCTTATGCAGGTGCAGATGATATCCGGGATAAGGAATTGAATAAATATTTTTCTGCATTGGGGAAAAAAGGGGTGAGGCTTACCGTAATTTTTGATAGCTGTAATAGCGGATCTGTGACAAGAGGAGGATTGAAAAACAGGGAATTTAAATCCAGGTATTTGTTAAGAGATGGCAAAGATGCAGCAGACCCAACAGTTCCGGAAGACCTTACCGCACTGGGTGCCTTGGTGATTTCTTCTACTCAGGATTACCAATACGCTAAGGAATTTATTGATGAAAATAATACCAGCCATGGGGCTTTTACTTATGCCCTTTTAAAGGCGATGCAGAGTTCCTCATCCATGGAGCCTTCTGTTGTGCTTATTCAAAAAGTAAGAGCCATTATGGAATACAATGGGGTGGCTTTTCAGTACCCGGTAATTGAAGGGCCAAGATCCAGATTAAATGCCAGCCTTTTTGGAGACCATAATGATGGAAATAATGGGCAGACTTTCCTCACACTTATAAAAGAGGAAAATGGAGAGTTTATCCTTGAAGGAGGACATGATTTGGGCATAAGTGCTGGCTGTGTATTGGAAAATTATAAAAATACGGCTTTACAACTTCAGGTTACTGAGGTGGTTAATTTAGTGAGATGTAAAGCCAAGGTGAAAGAAGGTAGTTTGATCTCCAAAGTAAATTCAGGAGATGTTTTTAAAGTGATCAGCTGGGTAGAGGTTCAAAACCCGTCCTTATTACTTTGGGGAAGTGAATCGACATATGAGAATAGAGAATTGGTATCCTTATACCAACAAGTGGCTAGCCTGCAGGAAAAATTTCATTTTAGTTTACTGGAAGATTATCAGGATAAAAACCTCACCCATATAATTGATTATAATGAAGGGAAATGGGAGGTTTATAATTTATGCGGACAAGTGGTGGAAATAGGAGAGAATATCACAGAGGAAGGATTAAGGGAAGGGCTCTCAAGTGTGGTTTTAGAGGATTGTTCCAGACAGGGGAAGAGCCTTGGTATTTTTCTTAACCTCCCGATGAGTAAAAATCTTTCAGTTGAATTGAAAAAAGCTTTGGATTTAAAAAGAAGTGCAGTGAGGTTTACAGAAGATGCCAGAAAGGCTCACTATTGTCTTGCCGGTAGGATACAAGAGAATGAATTGGCATATTCCTGGGTAAATCCTCAGATTTCCGAAGATACCGCTGTCCACTATTTGCCTTTAAAGACCAAATGGGTGAAAAGCAGTGAATCTTCAGAGTTGGTGGAACAATCCAGAAAATTGGGAAAAATCCGGGCCTGGTTTGTGTTGGATTCTCCCCCAAATGAAGCCAATTTCCCTTATAGCCTTTCTTTAAAGAATGCCAATACAGGGAAATTACTGAGGAATGGGACTGCTATGAATGGGGAAATTTATGGTTTGGTGTTGAATAAGGACCCTGAAAAAATGGCTTTATGGAATAGAGAGAATCGTTTTGTTTATGTTTATTCCATGGATAAGGAAGGACAGATTCAGCTTTTATTTCCAAGTATGGGAGGAAATGTAGAAAATTCTCTTGAAAATATCGGCACCCGACCGGGGATTGGCTATATGGATGAAATTAAATTAGGGCCTTCTCGCCTGTTTAGAGTGACCGCCCCTTTTGGAATGGATCACTATATTTTTATCACAAGCAGCCAGCCATTACCAGCACCAAATTTACTAGAGCAGGAAGGGGTGACCAGGAGTATGACCCAGAGCCCTGATTCCTTATTCAATTTATTGGATGTTACTGGAAATGCTACGTTAAGGACTGTTGGGTACCATTCTGCACCGAACTGGTCCATTGAAAAATTACATATCAGAAGTGTATCAAGATAACGGTTCCTGAGAACCTGTTGATAATTTAAACAGACCCTGATTTTTAATCCATCCTTAAAATTAACCTGATAAATGATGCTTAAAATTAGAAAGAAAGGAATGTTGAGAAAAGTGAGTTTATTGATTTTTACCTTTTCTCTTCTTAGTATTCCGGTTTTTTCCCAAATATATATTCCTGACCAGCTTAACCTGCTGGGTACTAATATCCAGATAGAAGAAAGCGCCAAGCCATTAATAGAAAGCAAAATCCATAATCTTACCATCAATCCCACAAGGTTCTACGATTTGCTTACCCGTTGCTATATGTATTTCCCGGCCATGGAAAGGGAACTGGATAATTTAGGAGTTCCCAATGACCTGAAGTACCTTGCAGTTCAGGAAAGTACACTTGATGGAAATGCGGTTTCCAGATCAAATGCGGTGGGTTACTGGCAATTCAAAGCGCCAACTGCAGAAGAGTTTAACCTCCGGGTAGATTATTTGGTAGATGAAAGGAAAAATATCATTTCCTCTACCAGGGCTGCTGGTTCCTATATTAAGAAAAGCCAAAAATACCTGGGTAACTGGATATATGCTTTATTGAGTTTTCATTCCGGGCTGACTGGGACCAAAAACTATCTTGCGGAAAATAAGATCAACCCAACTCGGGTAGTATTGAATAAGAATAGCCATTTTTACCTTTTGCATTTTGTGGCAAATTATCTGGCATTCAGTTCTCAAATCAACGATACGCATATCTCCAGACCTCCACTTTATCTTTTGGAATATGTGGGAGGAACAAATAATACACTGATGGAAATCGCTAATTTTACTTTTAGTGATGCTTACAGAAACTCTCCCAACTTTAAAGTGGAATTGCAACATTGGTTTGCCAGTATTCAGTCCGTCAATCCCTGGTTAATTGGTGCCAGAATACCCGATGATAAGTATTATTCTGTGATTTTGCCTATCCATCCCACCAGAAAAAATGAGCTTGTAGGAAAGCTAAGCCAATATGCCTACCAGGGAAAAGTGCGTGGGAAAAAGACTTATTTTTACCGGGATAGCATTAAACATGAATATCCATTTATTGTTCCTTTGGAAAAAAGTGGAAAGGGGTATCGTGAAGTGAGGGCGAACGGACTAAAGGCTATTAAGGTGGACGGAAAAGTGAAATTAAAGCAAATTGCTAATAATTGGGGTGTTTCCAAAAAAGATTTGGCAGAATTTAATGATACGCATTTGAAGAAAAGCCTGAAGTCAGGAATTTATTATTTGGAACATAAACCAGATTCTTTGCCGCTTTCCTATCATATTTTTGAAAATGGGGAAACCTTATGGGGGATTTCTCAAAAGTATGGTATTAGCTTAAAGGCACTAAATCAATATAATGGGCTTACTGGAGGGTTAAAACCTGAAGAAGGAGAAAAAATTTGGTTTAATCCCCTGGATTAAGAAAGGGCTTTTGGATGGAAACCTTCTTTAGCCGACACCATTTTGACTTCAACATCATTTACAAGAATTTACAACAAACAGCTTCTTTTAACTTTTTATAAAGAAGCTGTTTTTTTATTGTGCTTTTCAACTTCTATAAAAAATTGCTGAACTTTGTAAAAAGTTACACGATTATTGATAATATATTACACCGGGAATTCATTTTTTCTCCCAATGGAACTTAAACCCACCAACTTGTTTTTTAGTGGTTGGACAAAAATAACAACCTTTTAATTTGCCTTAACTTATTGATATCGAGAGGAAATTACTCAATATTAAAAAAATACCAGGAGTGGAACTCAAGTACTTTCTTTCAAAAATCCAGTCTCTATTATGAGAAATCGATTACTACTACTTATTGGTTTATTACTGCTTTCAGGTGTGGGATTCTCACAGGTATTTACCTCAACATCGGTTTTGGCGGAAGGAGCAATTTATAAAATTGGTATTACCGGGAATGGAATCTATAAGATTGATGCTGCATTTTTAGATAACCTGGGCATAAATGCAGCGACTATTGATCCGGAAAATGTGAAAATCTATGGAAACGGAGGAGGAATGCTGCCTCAAGCTAATGCCAGTTTCCGATATGACGATCTGGTAGAAAATCCTACTTTGAAAAATGGAGGAGGGGATGGCGGTTTTCAAAATGGAGACTATATTTTGTTTTATGCAGAAGGCCCGGATAAAATCCTTTTTGATACGCTGAATGCCCAAATTTCCCATCAAAAAAATATTTATGCCGATACTAATTATTATTTCATTGAAATAGCAGAAACCAAAGCCAAGGGATTAGAGGATATAGTGAACCTGAGTGGAGGAGATATTGAAATAACCTCTTTTGATGATTATGTATACCACGAAGAAGAGACTTATAATATCATTAAGGCTGGGAAAAGATGGTTTGGGGAGAAATTTGATTTTCTGAACGAAATGGAATTTGACTTCCCTCTTGAGGGAGCTTTAAAACCATATCCTGTGCAGGTGGCCTCATCATTGATGTCTACCTCCCCATCAGCCAGTTCTTTTTCCATGGCTTTAAATGGTTTTGAACTTCCGGATGTGAATATTGCTGCAACTGCCGAAACACAATATGGCATAAAAGGAAGAATAAATAATATTTCGGAAGCTATTCCGGGGGATAATTTAAACCTGGATAATGGTTTCAAATTGAAATTGACTTACAATAAAGCTGGTAACTCTGTAAAACATGTAGGGTATCTGGATTATTTAGGAATTAATTACAAAAGGGACTTAAGGTTTTATAATAACCAGGTTCAATTCCGAAGTTTTGAAAGTATTTCCGTTGCAAACTCAACTTTTAGAATAAAAAATACTGGAGAATCCGCTATCGTTTGGGATATTTCCAATCCGGTTAATCCAAAAAATCAACGTTTTTCTCAATCTGGTAATGATGTAATTTTTAGTGTCGAAACGAAAACCCTAAAAGAATTCATCGCTTTTTCCGGGTCAGACTTCCCAAATCCAATCAGTTTGGGCAAAATAAAAAATCAAAATCTCCACGGGTTGTCTTCTCCTAATCTAATTATCATTGCTTTCCCCGTATTTGAACAGGAAGCACAAAGACTGGCCGAATTCAGAAGAAATCATGATGGATTAACCGTAGAAGTGGTTACCCCGCCTCAAATTTACAATGAGTTTTCATCCGGGAAACAGGATATCTCTGCCATTAGAGATTTCATACGGATGCTCTATTTAAGAAATAGTGATCCGGAATCGGGTTTAAGGTATGTTTTACTTTTTGGGGATGGATCTTACGATTACAAGGATAAAATGGAAAAAGAGACAAGCCCTACAAGAAATACCAACTTTATCCCTGTTTATGAATCTGATGAGCCACTGCATCCCATTTACAGTTATTCTTCCGATGATTTTTTTGGATTTATGGATGCGGATGAAGGTGAATGGTCTGAGAATTCCACCGCTGTGATTCACGATTTGGAACTGGGGATAGGGAGGTTGCCAATCGGCCATGTGTCGGAGGCAAAAAATGTGGTGGATAAACTGATTAATTATGCTACAAATGAATTGACTATTGGGGATTGGAAAAAGAAAATAGTTTTTGTAGCAGACGATGGAGATAATAATACGCACCAGATTCACGCAGACCGACTTGCCAGATTAGTGGAAAGTAATTACCAACAGTTTGATGTTAACCGCCTGTTTATTGATGATTATCCACAGGTGACCTCAACTATTAATGGAAAGAGAATATCACCGATTGTGAGAGAGAAAATTGATGAATACTTAGATGAAGGGACTTTGATTGTAAATTATACAGGGCATGGTGCAGAGAATGGCTGGTCTAAAAAAGATATTCTCTTATTGAATCAGATTGTAGAATGGGACAATTTTACCAAAATGCCATTATTCGTCACTGCAACTTGTGAGTTTGGACGGTTTGATAGTCCTTTTACAAAATGCGGAGCTGAGTTCGCTGTGCTAAATCCAAAAGGTGGGGCAATTGGTTTATTAACCACTACGAGGCCGGTTTTTTCCAATACTAATTTTACAGTTAATCAGGCTTTTTTCAATACGGTTTTTGAGCCCTATAATGGTAGAAAGGCGGGTTTAGGGGATATCATAAAAGTTACTAAAAACAATAGTATTAGTGGGGTGAATAATAGAAATTTTACTTTATTAGGTGATCCTTCCATGCAACTTGCCTTTTCCGATGAAGAAGTGGTGGTAAATAAAATTAATGGGGTTGAACTGACCGAAAGTGATACCATTAAAGCCCTTTCAACTGTGACACTTTCCGGGGAAATTAGGAAAAATGATGTATTGTCATCCGATTTTAACGGGACTTTATTTGTAAAAGTACTGGATAAGAAAACGACCAAAACTACGCTGGGAGAATATGGGGCCCATACAAAAATGAATTACCAAACCTTTGAGGATGTGATATTCAGGGGAGAGGCCTCGGTGGTGGATGGTAAATTTGAATTTTCATTTGTAGTCCCAAAAGATATTTCCTATCAGTTTGATTTCGGGAAAGTTAGCTTCTATGCCAGACACGCTACTCAATTGCGGGATGCCTCAGGACACGAAAGTCAATTGGTGATAGGAGGCAGCGAAGCATCCTTTGTTCCGGACAATACGCCCCCGGATATACAGCTTTTCCTTGATAATGAAAACTTTGAGACTGGCGGAAAGGTTAATACAGAAACCGATTTAATTGTAAAATTATTTGATGAAAATGGCATCAATACATCTGGCGTAAGTCCTGGTCATGATATTGAAATGATTTTGGATGGGGAAACCAGGTTTGTTTTGAATAATTATTATCAGGCTGTAATGGATGATTATAAAAACGGAAAGATTAATTTTCCATTAAATAATCTTGAACCAGGGAACCATACACTTTGGTTAAAAGCCTGGGATACACATAATAATTCCTCCGAAAAAGAGATATCATTTTATGTAACTGCTCAAAAAGAGGTAGTGCTAAGTGACGTAAGGAATTATCCAAATCCATTTAAAGAACTCACTGAATTTAGCTTTTCCCACAATAGGGCGGGGGAAGAAATAGATGTAACCATATTTATTTATGACCAAAATGGAAAATTGGTAAAAGAATTGCAGCAGGAAATTCCGTTCGCTTCTGAGAATGTTAATAATATCCAATGGGACCGTTCGGAGGATATTAATGACAATTTAAAAAGTGGAATATATTTTTATAAATTGTATATTTACCTTCCGAAAGATGGGGCTTCTTCCTCAAATGGTGGTAAATTTGTAATTTCAGATTAATTTTTTACACTATTCATTTTATTGTGTATGATATAAATTCTACTTATTACTATTAAGAAAAACTTCTTAAAATCTAATTTAAAATTACTATTATCCTATTTTTAAGGAAAAAAGGAAATTTGTTGGTTTTTCATTGGTAATTAAATGGAAATAGTTGTCATACTACAATAAAAATTACAAATCATGTTGAAGAAATTTAGTTTTTTACTCCTATTATCATCTCTTTTTGCCTCTACATCATTAATCGCCCAAATCGGTAGCAATCAAGTTGGAGGACAGGTAGATGGTAGTAATCCAATTATTACCGCAGTTCCCTTCCTTAATATTGGTCCTGATTCAAGGGGATCAGGTATGGGAGATGTTGGTGTCGCTACTTCGCCAGATGCAAATTCAGCTTTCTGGAATCCCTCAAAATTGGCATTTGTGGAAAAGGACATGGGAGCAGCATTTTCAGTTACTCCGTGGTTAAAACAGATAGTTGGAGATATGAACCTGTACTATCTTTCGGGTTATAAAAAAATAAATGCAAACTCTACATTCTCTGCTTCCATGAGGTATTTCGATCTTGGAAGTATGCAGTTTACAGATATCAACAGAAACATTATTGCGGATTTCAATCCAAGAGAGTTTTCTTTTGATGCAACTTATGCCATGAAGCTTTCTCAGAAATTTGGTATGGGTGTGACAATGAGATATATCTACTCTAACCTTTCAGGTAACTTTAGTAATGGTCAGTCGAATACTGATGCAAAACCGGCCAACTCCCTTGCTGCTGACATTTCTGGTTTTTATACTACAGATTTAGTGATTAAAGGGTACGATTCTAAATTATCTTTTGGTGCAAATATTTCCAACATCGGTCCAAAAATCACTTACACAAGTGACAATAATAAAGACTTTATTCCAACCAATTTAAGAATAGGAACTGCTTTAACCACTGAATTTGATCCATACAACAAGTTGACTTTTGCTTTTGATGTAAATAAACTTTTGGTGCCAACTCCTCCAATTTATGGAGAAGATGAAGATGGAAACCCCGTGGTTGTTAAAGGGAAAGATTCCTCTGATAAAGGAATGTTGGCTGGTATGTTTATTTCATTTGCCGATGCTCCGGGAGGTGCCAAAGAAGAATTTCAGGAGCTAATGTTTGGTACTGGTTTGGAATACTGGTATAATGATTTGGTTGCTGTAAGAGGAGGATATTTCCACGAAGCTAGAACAAAAGGTAACAGACAGTATTTCACTGTTGGTGTGGGATTAAGATATCAGGTTTTTGGAATTGATTTCTCTTATTTGATTTCCAAGCAACAAAATCACCCTCTTACCGATACAATGAGATTTACCTTATCTTTCAACATGGATAGTAAAAAAGAAGAAGCAAAATTGTAACAGGCTAACTGTTTTTGAATAAATTTTTGTTGTCCTGAAATATTTGGCTAATTTTCGAAAATGGCCTCATATTTCAGGATAATTTTTTTTAAAGAAAACCATTTGGGACTTCCCCTTTTCCCAGATTAGGTTTTTCTTCATTTTTGAAGTAAAATAGCAGGAATTTTTTAACCCGGGATAATCCTTTTGTGCGGATGCTAGATAGAAAACAACCACCATCATTTTCTCCTATTCAGGATTTTAAATTAATTAAAGCAAAATCATATCAGCTTGATAACCAGGCGAAAATACATGTGGTGAATGCTGGCAGACAGCCTGTAATTAATATGCAAATTTACTTTAAGGCAGGTCGCTGGCATGAGCATATAAAAGGCACTTCCTTTCTGACTGCCAAAATGATTCCGGAAGGTAGTTTACTTCATTCGTCAAAGCAGATTAGTCAGAAATTTGATGGATTGGGTGCTTTTTTGGAAGTATCCTCGGGCTATGATTTGGTTGGAGTTGAGGTTTACTGCCTGAATCAGCATTTGGAAAAATTGCTCCCTCTTGTAAATGAACTCATTACTACTGCGACCTTTCCTGAAGTGGAGTTTAAGGGTCTGAAAGATCGGTTTATTCAGCAACTCAGTATCAACTTGCAAAAGAACAACTATGTAGCCAGCGCGAAGTTGAAAGAAACGATATTTGGCAAAGATCATCCTTATGGCTATGCCACTGATATTGAATTGATGGAAAAAGTCCAGCATGCTGAAGTAAAATCACTTTTTGATGAAAAAATAAGTGGCTGCCCATTCGAAATTTTTCTTTCCGGCCAGGTTGAAGAGGCTCATATTAAGCAGGTGAATAAAGAATTGGGGAAAATACCTATTATCAAACCCCTGGGAAAGCCAAGTTTGCCCGAGGATCCTTTAACGGATGAATTTAATTATTATGAAGAGAAGCCTGAATCTGTTCAGACTTCAATTCGTATTGGCAAAAAGCTATTCCCTAAAAAACATGAGGATGCTTTGAAATTTGAGGTTTTAAATGAAGTATTAGGAGGATATTTTGGATCGCGTCTGATGAAAAATATCAGAGAGGAAAAAGGCCTTACTTATGGCATCCATTCCAATATGGTTTTCCTACACAATGGGAGTTATTTTGTTATTGGGACGGATGTGAAAAAAGACAAAAAAGATATTGCCCTGGAAGAAATTTATAAAGAAATAAATATTTTATGCACCCAGGCGGTTCCTGAGGAGGAATTAAATTTAGTGAAAAACTATTTGGCGGGAAGTCATATTAAATCAATTAATACCCCATTTTCCATTTCTGAGCACAATAAAACGCTTTATTTTAGTAAACTCCCTGAGAATTACTATGATAATTACATTAAAAAAATAAATGATGTAAGTGCAGAAGATATTATGGAAATGGCAAACAAATACCTGAAATCAGATTTGTATGAAATTCTTGTAGGATAAGTTTTCCTGCCTTTGGTGAGATTTGCGCTGAAACTTTTTTTAGTGACTGCTGTATTCCTATCCTGCCGGTAATTTGGAATTTACCAATCATTTTATGATCGTTGCACCCTGTTTTACATGTAGCATGGCCAATTGAAAATTTGTTGATTTTCAGGGGACCTGATTTGAAAAACCATTGCAAATGAAAAAATTTGGACTAATAGGATTTCCACTATCCCATTCTTTCTCAAAGAAATATTTTACCGAGAAATTTGAAAATGAGAAAATAGAAGGATGTGTTTATGAACTTTATGAAATACCAGAAGTGGATAAGCTACCTCAAATTTTATTACAAAATCCTGAGCTTAAAGGAATTAACGTAACCATTCCCTATAAAAAAGATGTTTTAAAGTTTTTGGATGAAATTGACCATTCGGCCAGGAAAATCGGGGCGGTAAATGTGCTGAAAGTTGGTGAATTTGGAAAAATTAAGGGCTTTAATTCAGATTATTATGGCTTTATGGAATCCCTTAAAAAATTTATTGGTTATTCAGAAAATATCAAAATAAAGGCACTAATTTTAGGGTATGGAGGAGCTTCTCTGGCTGTGAAAACGGTTTTAGAAGATTTAAACATTGATTTTGCTTATGTTTCCCGTTCGGCTGAAAAAGTGCGTGAAAAGGAACAGGTCAATTGCTATACTTATGATGATTTGAAAACCGGAGTTTTCAAGGATTATAAATTAATTATAAATACCACTCCTTTGGGAATGAGCCCAAATCTGGATGCTTCTCCTGATATTCCATATCAGGAATTGAACAGTGAGTATTTCCTTTATGATCTGGTTTATAATCCGGAAGAGACTGTTTTTATGAAAAAAGGCAAGGAAAAAGGAGCCAATGTGAAAAATGGTCTGGAAATGTTGGTATTACAAGCCGAAAAATCATGGGAAATCTGGAATAGTTAAATCAAAAAAGTATTTTAGTAGTAAATATTGAGATGCATTAAAATCACATTTAAGAACTTCTTCAATAAGTATTTGGAAGGCAATAATTATTTCATATTTTGCTACCAAAATCATTGGCAGATAAAATAATTCTCAATTAAAATAGTCTGAGGACTTAAATAATTTGTGCCGTGGAATATACCCATTATATATATGACGATATTTTAATGATTTCTGTGAAAGGGGACCTGTTGGGGGGAAGTGATGAAATGGATCTTTTAAAATTGGTAGAAAATTATTCATCCATGGAAATAACCAACTGTATTCTGGATATAGAAGGGGTGAAACATATGAACAGTACAGGTCTGAGCTATTTAATCAGAATGCATAATAAATTTAACGAAATCGAAGGAAATTTTGTAATTGCCCACCCTTCTTACCATGTTCAAAAATTATTTTCCATTACTAAATTAAAATTGATTTGTAATATTGCAGAATCAAAGGAATTGGCATTCGAGTTTATACATTCAAAAAATAAAAAGGATTAGTGTAAGCGGGCGCTTCAATGGAGTAAATTTCAGGCTTTCATCGCCAATTCCAAATCGGATTTACGGATAAATTTATACGCCCTATACACCAGTAAAAAATTAGGATAGATGGATATTTTATTAGGATTACAGTGGGGAGATGAAGGGAAAGGGAAAATAGTTGATTACCTGGCACCAAAATATGATGTTGTAGCCCGTTTTCAGGGAGGACCAAATGCAGGCCATACCCTGGAATTTGAAGGAAGAAAACATGTACTTCATCAAATACCTTCGGGAATTTACCATGAATCAATTACCAATATTATCGGAAATGGGGTGGTACTGGATCCCGTAATCCTGAAAAGAGAGATTCTTGAAATTGAAAAATATGGCCATCAGGTCAATAAAAACCTATTTATTTCAAAAAAAGCGCATATCATTTTACCCACACACAGACTTCTGGATGCGGCTTTGGAAAAACAGAAAGGGGATAAAAAAATTGGTTCTACCTTAAAAGGGATTGGTCCGGTTTATCAGGATAAAATTGGCAGATTGGGATTGAGAATGGGTGATATCCTTGACTCAAATTTCAAAGAAAAGTATCAGGGGCTGGTAGATAACCATAAAGCAATTCTGAAAAGACTGGAGTTTGATTATGATTTAGAGCCATTGGAAAAAGACTTTTTTGAAGCCATTGAGTTTGCCAGAGGATTAAATATTGTAGATAGCGAAGCTTTTATCAATAAGGCGGTAAAGGAGAATAAGAAAATTGTTGCGGAAGGTGCGCAGGGATCACTTTTGGATGTGGATTTCGGTTCTTATCCATTTGTGACAAGCTCAAACACTACCAGTGCCGGTGCATGTTCAGGTTTGGGTATTGCCCCAAACAAAATCAAGGAAGTATTTGGGATTTTTAAAGCCTATTGTACAAGAGTAGGCTCAGGCCCGTTTCCTACCGAACTATTTGACGAAACAGGAGAAAAGCTAAGAAAAGAAGGACATGAGTTTGGTGCCACTACTGGTAGACCAAGAAGATGTGGATGGATAGATTTACCAGCATTGAAATATGCCATTATGGTAAATGGCGTAACACAGTTATTCATGATGAAAGCCGATGTATTGAATTCTTTTGAGGAAATTCAGGCCTGTACGCATTATGAAATGCCTGATGGCAGCCAAACCGATGATTTTCCTTATGACCTGGATAAATCGGGTGTAAAACCAGTTTTAAAGTCTTTTAAAGGCTGGGGAGAACTTCCAAAGGAATTGAGTGAGGAAAATCTTCCTGAAGCTTTAAAAACGTATATTAAATTTTTGGAAGAAGAGCTTGAAGTTCCTATTAAAATCATCTCATTTGGTCCGGATAGAAGTGAAACGCTTTTGAGATAATTGTTATAAATTAATATAAAAATGAACCCTGGTTTTTAATTAATCAGGGTTTTTTGTTTTTTTATTGAAATTTGTAAAGAGGCTAATGGTTTAAATTTTTTAGCACCCAAAACAAAAAAATTCTTTGCAGGTTCTTCTCTTCAGAGAAATCCTGAATTATGGCACAGTGCTATATTGGATGTAGGGTCGCAAAAATGAAGACTCTGCTGAGAATTACTTTTTCTGGATTATAGGATCCACGAAGTGTTACCATCAGGAAAATTATTTAAGCTCATGCGAAAAAAAGGTCTACCCGTTACTTTCATAATTCTGGCTGTAATTATAGCTTATCTACTGTACAACCAAACAGGTGGGCCCGGAAACCTGGAGGAAGCCATTTCCAACTTAAAGCAGGATTCAACTTTCGTAAAAATTGATTCCATTGTGGAAAAAGCCATCCCCCAAAAAAGGATTGAAGATACGAAAGATTCCCTTATTGAGGATTCCGAACCAGAAATTGTTGTGGTTGATTCTATCCCTGTAATTGAGGAGGATTCAGTTGTGGAGGAAATTCCTGTGCCTAAATTTTACCGGATTGATGTATTAAAAAAAGACTCCCAATTGATGGTGAAGTTAAATGGTGAACCAACCGATAGCCTGATTACTCAACTGAAGAACAGATTACCTGACATTCCTGTAGTATTGAAAGTTGCCGGAAATGTAACTTATGCTGAAGGGAAAGTGATAAAAGATCAGCTGGAGCAGGAAGGTATTAAGTTTCAGGAGATTGATTGATATCATTAATGATATCATTAAAACCTGATCTTAATTCCCGGACCCACCAGGTAAAACCATTTCTGATCACCCATTAAAAAACCTCCGCCTACATGCAGGGGAAAATTTAATTTACTGTCTTCTCTTTTGATTGGATACACTGAGCCCAGCACTACCAGGGCCAGATCTCTGTCGGCATCATCATTGAAATTAAAAGAATTGATAGCCAGAAAGCCCGCACCAATTCTATATGGTTTTAACTGGGCTATGCTTTTGGGTTTGTAGAATTTAAACTGCGCAATAGCTGCTATACTAATACCACTAAATGACCCAATATCTTTTTCCCCGGCTTTTTGGATTAATAGACCTGCAGGAAAGGAAATGTCAATATCGAAACTGGCTTTTCTTGCCAGAATAAGTTCGAATTTTTGTACATATCCCTGTTCGCTGTATTTGTCTTTTCTGTGTTGGATGGTCAGTTCAATTTTAGACCATTCATAAAGTTCATGGGTTTTCCTCCTGATGTGATTATTGAGGGTAATATTTTCCCGGTTGCAATCATTTTTGGAATAAAAAGGAAACCGATAAGAATTTTCGGTTGGGCAAATCACTACATCATTTATAGTTTTCAAATCAATGAGTTCCCGCCTGTTTCCCGTCACCTGAATGTCTATAGTGAGGTATTGCTTACCGTTGAGTTTTTCCGTCTGGTCGAGTAAGGAAGCATCAAAAGAAATAATTACATCCTGAATGTTTTTATTATACAAAACCGGACCATCGAAATCGGTAATAGGTTTGGCTCCTTCACCGTAATTTACCTTCACAAAATTCAATGGCATGGGCTTTTGGAATTCCTTTACCAGTAAGGAGAAATCCGTTTGTTCTCCATGATCTGTGAGGAAAATACGCCTTTTAGAGATGGTAATAGGAATGGAAAGGGTAAAAACCTGTCTGCGCTCATTGCTCTGAGCCGAATCCGTTAACAGTTTGTAGAGGCCTGCAAAACGCAAATTGGCTTTATCGAGGGCGACTCCTTCAACTCTCACATCTACCAATTCTCCCGGGTAAATACTGAGGTTATCAGTCCATTCTTCTCCACTTCGCAAAATACTTACTTTGGTGATTTTAGTTTTATGGCCAATTCTAAAATTGGTAATAAACTGCGCTTCATCCCCATCTTTTATATAAAGATATCCATCCCCAATTCTATGATAAGCGTAAACCCTGAGCCAGCAAAGTACCCTGTTATTACTCAGGGAGCTTCTGGTGAAAATTTCGGCTACCAGTGCACCGCCAGGTTCTTCCTGAGCCTCAATTCGGTAGGTTTTCCCCAGTTTGAGCTTGGGATTATTTTCAATCTGAATTTCTATTCCGGTTTGCTGAGTATTTTCATCCAGAATGATATCATTTTTGTCGAGTTCCAGAAATGTTAATCTACTTTCTTTGATGGTAAATTCTCTATTGATTACGGGCAATTCATAAGTGGGCTTCCCATCCTCATCAAGAAATGGTTTTAAGACGCGAATTTTTAAGTTTAGCCTCTTTTTCCCTATTTCATTTGGAATAACATGGAGCATGAGTTTGCCTCCCCTTTGGGATAACCAGTAATTGATGTCCTCACCTTCGGTAATAATGGCCTTGGTATTGATATTCTGGATGTTATTGGTAAGTAGTTCAAAAGTTTTTACCTCTCCAACAAACAATTCCTCTCCCTGCGGAATAAAAGTAACAGCTGTCTGCGTAAATGGGAAAAGATTAATTCTCTGATAATATTCTTCTCCTTCTTCATTAAAAACTTTGAAAGTGAAGTTGAGGTAATTACTTTGTGAAAGGTTATTGAATTTAATTTTAAAGGTGTAATACTGATCATTAAAATTAATTAAAGAATCAACTACATTATAATCGTTTGAATTGACGAGCTCCAGTCTTGCTACATTATTTACCGAATACAAATACAATTTTACCTCTACCACTTCATCTCCTTCAGAATATTCAAAAGCGAGGTATTTATCTCCATTGTAGGAGATGAGATCATTCCCCAGGGAATACCTTTTCTCCCCAATTTTCATGACTAGCTCACTAATCACGGGTTTTTCATCGTTGCCTTGAGCAAAAAGCTGTGCAAAACCTACAAGGTAAAGCAAGGTGCATAATGAAATTATAATATTTCTGTAAAATCGTAAGATCAGCATAGTTAAGGTGCTCAAAAAATCACCTCAATTTTACGGGCAATTTCCCAAATAAACTAAGAGGCTGTTTAAAATTTTGATTAAGGATAAAAGGTAGTGAATACTTTTAAACAAAAATTTGTTCCCGGAACAACAAAAAATGTGAGCAGGTTATCTGATTATCAATAAATAAGACTTTTTACCTATTTAATTGTTTTAGAAATTGTTGTTAAAACAATTAAATTTGTCATGCATAAAACCTATACCAATAAAATTACCAACACATGAAGCATTTATTAAATAAGTTTGAGCATACCCCGCCAGAAATTGTATTCGAATGGCACGATAGAGAAACTGAAGCCAAAGGCTGGGTAGTGATCAATTCATTAAGAGGAGGAGCTGCAGGAGGAGGTACCAGGATGCGTCCGGGACTGGATAAACGAGAAGTGGAATCTTTGGCTAAAACCATGGAAGTGAAATTTACCGTTTCGGGTCCGGCTATTGGAGGCGCAAAATCCGGGATTGATTTCGATCCTAAAGATCCCAGAAGAAAAGGGGTTTTGGAAAGATGGTACAAAGCAGTAATTCCCTTACTCAAAAATTATTATGGAACAGGTGGGGATATGAATGTGGATGAAATAGAAGATGTCATTCCGATAACTGAAGATTATGGCTTATGGCACCCACAGGAGGGAATTGTCCATGGGCATTTTAATGCATCTTTACCAAGGCAGATCCACATGATTGGCCGGTTGCGTATGGGCGTTTCCAAAATTTTGGAAGATAGAGCCTTCGTTCCCGATACCGGTAAAAAATATACGGTAGCCGATATGATTACGGGTTATGGCGTAGCCGAATCGGTGAAACATTATTATAATTTATGGGGTGGAAATATTTCCGAAAAAAGTGCTATTATCCAGGGATGGGGAAATGTGGGGGCCGCTGCGGCTTTATATCTGGCTAATTATGGGGTGAAAATAGTGGGCATTATCGATAAAGATCAGGGTCTGATTAATCCGGAAGGTTTTGATTTAAGTGCGGTAAAAAAACTTTTTCACCATAAGGAGGGAAATTCCCTGATTTCAAAGGAAGCTATTCCATTTGAGGAAGTCAATGCAAAGATTTGGGACATACCTGCAGACATTTTTATTCCTGCTGCAGCTTCCAGACTGGTAACGCAGGATCAGGCCCAAAGAATGATCAAAAATGGTTTGGAAGTGATTTCCTGTGGGGCCAATGTTCCCTTTAAAGACAAAGAAATATTCTTCGGACCCATCGCAGAGTTTGTGGATAATAATGTTTCCCTTATTCCCGATTTCATTGCCAATTGTGGAATGGCCAGGGTTTTTGCTTTTCTTATGGAAGCCGATGATGAGTTACAAGTAACTGATGAAGCCATTTTTGAGGACGTTTCCCAAACCATAAAATCTGCCTTAAAGAAAAGCCATGAAGTCAATTCAACAAAAACACAAATCAGTAAATATTCGCTGGAGCTGGCTTTAAAGCAATTGGTGAAGTAAAATTCAGGTTTACGAGAAAAGAAGGGTACAAATTTCAGGGTTTGTACCCTTTTTATTTGGCCATCAAAAATACACCTGAATTGAAAAAAATAGGATGCAGGAAATAATAAATGTCTTCAATGGCGCAGAATACCTCAGATGTTATTATCTTAAAGGAAATGCTATTTATTGATTTCAAAGTAGATTAATGTCAACACCTGTGCTAATCAATGAACTTATTTTTTGGACTATATTCATCTTTCTGAATGGCATCCATTATTTAATTAATTATATTTTTAATATCCATAACAGCTCCTTTTGGCCATTTATTTCCGATTACAAATCCATTAGGCAATTAGGAATTTCTTTTAGTGTCAATCAGGATATCTTTCGCTATGTGGTGGAAATTTCCCTATTCCTTATTTTATCCAGAATGATTGATCTTTCCATCCTGTCTGTCCCCTTCATTATTTTTTATTTTTTGATACTCCTCTTTAATCTGTATCAATATTCTTTCCGGAAGATTTACGAATATGAACCTAATTTCTATAATGATTCCAAACTGATAAAATCGGGAATAGCCATTGTGTGGCATGAGTCGAAGTGGAAGGTGATTTTTTATGGTGTTTTGGCTATTTTGGGAATTATTGGGTTTTCCTTTGGAATAATCACTTACCTGGAGTTTGCACAAAAAACTCCTCCCAATTTCCTGTTTTACGTCTTTTTAAGCTTTTGGGCCTTTCCGCTATTTAGAGTAGTTCAGAAGAAAAGGTTTTACATCAATTACCCTATTGACCTCTATTTAAGGTATCATTTTGCTACAATTGAGATCATTGAGAATATGAAGCGGAGCCTGGTAAACAGGAAAATTTACAAGAAAAAAATAGGGAAAGAATTCTATGAAAAACGTAAAGTTATTGATTTTGATTTACAGGAAAATCCCCCTAATATCCACTTTATTTTTATAGAGTCTTATGGCGCCTATTTTTTTAAAGAAGCAACACTTGCCTTAAAATCTCATGAAAAATTTAATAATTTTAGTGATGGCTTAAAGGAGAAAGGATGGCAATCCCGATCCAACTTTAGTGTTTCCCCAACTACAGGTGGGCAATCCTGGCTCACTTATTCTTCCTTTCTTTTTGGGTTGAAAATGGGTAGCAATACCTATTTTGAAAATTATTTAACTGATCCCTATTTTAATAAAAGCAATAGTTTACTTAGAATCCTTAAAAATCTGGGGTACAAGAATTATAATTTAAACCCGATAAATCCAATCAAGGGAATTAATGTGCCTTATGATGAAATGAAGGATTTTTACAGTATTGACAAATGGATATTGAATGACATTTTAAATTATAAAGGGGATGTTTTTGGGTTTGGGGAATGTCCTCCTGACCAATATGCCATGAATTACACCATGGAATTGATAAAAAAGGAAAAACAGGAGCCTTATACTTTTTTCTATCTCACTAAAAATTCCCATACCCCATTTATTAGCCCGAAAATGGTAGAGGACTGGAGGAGCCTGAACCATTCCAACGGTTCTACTCATATACACAGGGGGTTTCTAAAAGCACCTGAAAAAGAGGATTACTTTGATTCCATTTGTTATCAGTTTGAAAATATAGGGAGGTTTATTCTGGATCATGGACAGGACAATGATATTTTTTATTTAATTGGAGATCACCAGCCTCCAGTGTTGAGTGAACCGGAAAAGTATGGATTTTTTACTCCCACTCATGTGATTTCTAAAAATTCAGATTTTCTGAAAGAATTTGAATCCTTTGGCTTTCAGGAAGATATAGGTAAATGCGAAAATACTGTAAAGCATGAAGGCATTTATTCCATATTTCTGCGGGCATTTATGAAAAATTACGGGAAAAATTTTGACCAACTTCCGGACTATGAACCAGATGGATTACAAATTTGAGCAATTTAACAGAAGGTGGGCTCTGACCAATTCATTAATTAATATTTCAGGATTAATCTTAACCTTATTCCTTCAAAATGTTTGGTTATGGCAGGCTGGAATATTCATTTCGTTTATGCTTTTCTTAAGGAAAATGCCATCTTTTTTAAAGCCTATGCCTTTGCTTTTGGGATATGCCAATTGGGTGAGTATTATCCGACTGTTGATGGTATTCGTGTTATTTGTTTTTTATACAGCATTAAATGATTTCCTCCTTTTCAGCTTGTTTTTGATAGCCATCATTTTTGATGGATTGGATGGATTCCTGGCAAGGAAATTTAACCATGTCAGTAAGGCTGGGGGAATATTAGACATGGAAACTGATGCCTTATTGGTTTTAATATTGTCTTGGGTTCATGTAGAACAGCAGCGGGTGGAGTGGTGGATTTTGATTCCCGGAGGACTGCGTTATGCTTATGAGATACTTTTTTTCTGGAAATCCAATTGGAAAGCGGAATTGTTACCCAAAATTGTGAGAGCTACGATTGCAGTTTCTTTTTTTCTAACCTTGTTAATTCCATTTATTACCACTGCAACACCTTATATTTTCCTGCTTTACATTTCCGGGATACTCATTATATTATCCTTTTCTATTTCTATTATTCACCAAATTAATTTCAAAAAACTTTGAAGGTTTTTATCCATATCCCAAAAACTGCCGGAACGACTATGATAGACATTCTTTCCAGGCAGATTTATTTCAAGAAATTTAGGAGGGTAAATCCTACCAGGAATACTCATCCAAAAGAATTTCTGTCTAAGGTAGAGGGCTTGCTGGATAAGGAGCTTTTAGCACAAGAAAATTTTGAAATAATTGGTGGACACTTTGGGTTTAAAGCCCATCCTGAATTAAGTAATCCGGAAGACCATTTTACGATTCTGAGAGATCCGGTGGAAAGGGTAATTTCAGAGTATTATTTCATGAAATACAAAGGAATGTATTACCAGGATTTGATTGAAGGGGAAAATCTCAGTTTATTGGATTACCTCCATCATCCTGAAACAACTTACCTCAATAATTTACAAACACGGTTAATTTCTGGTGAAAAATATGAGACCGGTGAGCTGGTTACGCAGGAAATGTATGAAAAAGCGCTCAGCCATCTGGAAGCTTTTAAGGCAATCGGAATTACCGAAAATATGAAAGATAGCATTGCCTTATTTTACCAGAAATTCGGGTGGAAAAGGATTCCATATTACCTGACTTCCAATTCGAATGAGCAAAAAACACACCGCACTGAAATCCCGGAAAGTACGATAAAAGCCATTGAAGAAAGGGAAAAATTCGATATACAGTTATATCAGCAGGCGCTGGAGATTTTCCAAAAAGAAGTAGATAAACAACAATCCAAACTTAAAATTATAAAAAAACAAATGGGCAATCAGGGAATAACTTATAAAATTTACTTGAAAATTCTAAGCAAAATTATGCATTCCAGATTAGTCTGAAAAGCAGCCACCTTTAGTAATCCAAAATTTCCAATACATCACCATAATTATCAATAAAATGATTGTTGACTTTCGGTGTGAAATAATCCTTCCATTGTCCGGGGCTGGCATTTCTCACGTGTTTGGATTTAGAGTTTGGTTTTAAGGCATGTTTTTTAGCCAGCCAGATTCCGGCCATTTGTTCAATTTTTGGAACTTCTAAAAATTTCAATAGCTGTTCGAAAACCTGTCCTTCATTTCCCAGAATTTCTTCATATTTAAATAATTTAATCCTTTCATCATTAGGCCAATTTCGCATAGAATCCAACTGAAATTTCCTGAATTCTATTTCTGCGATTAGCCCATCTTCCAGGCTGAGATTTTGTAAATATTCTGAAAAGGAAGTTTGTGAAGGGAAATTTTCCGGCACATTCCCATTAATAGGGGACCAGTATTTTAAGGTAGGTCCTTTAAACCTGAACCAGGGTTCTGCCCCACGTTTATGGTAAAAATATCCGGATACAATTAAATCCCTGGGGTCGCGAACGAATCTTGTTATTCGGAAATCTTCATTTTCAGGTAATTTGCTGAGATCTATGGCAAAGCCATTGGTAGAGAGGAGTTTATAGTTTTTTAAATTATTATAAAACACTCCTTCAATACTTTCAAAATGCCTGTATTTTTCCGGGAAAACCCGCAAGGGATTGTACAAACCACTCATTACCTTTATAAAATACATCGTCAGGCATTTGTGGTAAGAAGCATGGATTCTAATCAATTTCCTTTTCTGATTTAAGGGTGGAGTTTTGGCTATTTTTTAATTCAGTAATATTCACTTCTATCTTTTTCACAGAATGCAACAAATCCGCCAGTACAGGATTCATCATGGCGTTATTTCTCATTTCCTCCTTTCTAAAACCAAGCTTAGTATCAAGATAACCTATAAAAATCAGTGCCGCCATATAAAGTACAAAAATAATGGGAATAAGAATGAGCTTATAATCATTGATATAATTCTTGATTGCCGGATTATCAATAGAATTAATTAAGACGATATTTAAAATGAAAAAATTGATATATCCAAGGTACATTTTAGCCCTGTCGAAGTAAATTTTTATGGCAATTAATCTTTTCTTTGAAGCGTCTGATTTAATCATGATTATCAAATTTTTTGGTGGCGATTATCGCAATATAAGAGGCCTGTTGCTTATGGTAAAGCAATTCCAGCAACAAACCTCCTAAATAAATATCCAGATTAAGTCGAAATTTACCAAATGCAAAAAACCTTATATTTCTAACCCAAAAGAGCATAAATATTAGTTTACTGAAAGGTCGCTGAATCACCTGACTTGTGAGGTCATAAGTTACCACTTCAAATGCCTTATTTTCTTCCAGCAATGCAATCATTTCCTTTAGGGAAACAAATCCATTGGCATTCCAAAGCTGCTTTTGTTTGGTGGCAATGGGAGAAGGAATTTCAAGAAAATCATCTATAATAATAAATTTACCATTTTGTGAAATGGCATCCGCCAGATTTTCCATAGTATGCTTAATCTGTTCACTATGTTTCAGTGATTCGATCGCAATGATTTTATTAAATTTAGTTTTTAAGGGCGCATCAAAGCTGGTTTCCCGGAACTCAACCTCTCCCTTTAAATTTTCTTTTGCTCTCCATGAATTTGCAAATTCAATCTCTTTTTTACTTATAGAAATACCTTTCCCTTTCACACATTTTTCTTTGGCTAGCCTAAAAAGCGTATTTCCCGTGCCACATCCAGCATCCAGCACAAATTCCCCTTTCCGAAATTCAAGTTTTTCCATTAGCCAGTCCACCAAATCATATCCATTATTCTTCCCCGGAAATTTCAGCTTTTTGTGGATAGGATAGTATTTCGTTTGTTTGACAGCTTCAAATTCAAACAGCTGGTCGTAAAGCTGAGAAAGTCTTTTCATGGTTTTCTCAGGTAAAAAATAAATTCATAAGCCAGATTAAGATTGAAAGGAAATTTTCTGATTTTTCCGGGATCAATTTTCGCCCAGGGAAAAAATGCTTTGATGAATTTATAGTAAGGCCAATGGTCCGGGTAAACGCTTTCAATCTGAAACCCGGTCTTAAGAAACAAGGCACTCCAGTTCTCTAAATTAAGTGCATCCTGATGTCCTTTTTTATTGTAAAGGTTCATTGGCTTTAATAAATATTTCCAGGTGAAATTTTCAGCATTTCTCACCATAAAACAAACTTTAGCCCCACTTTTTGCTACTCTGAACTGCTCGGCAAGTGCCTTTTCTCTGTGAAGCATTCTTTCCAAAGAGCCAATGCAGGTAATAGAATCAAAAGTATCATCATTGAAAGGTAAATTTTCCGCATTTCCTTCCTGCACCAGTGCATTTGGGCAAAAGCTTTTACACTGTTTTATAGCCTCTGTTGAAAGGTCAATGCCATAAGTTTGCACATCATATTTCTCTAAAGCTTTTAGCATGAGCCCGGGCCCGCAAGCTACATCCAGATGTTTGGAACCAGGTTTAGGTTTCAGAAGCGTGGCAAAAATATGATAAGCACTTACAGGCCTGAGATATTTAAAACCCTTTTTGCTGTAAGTTTGATCAAACCAGTTTTTTACTTCTAATTGTGAATCCGCTATCATAAATATCTTGGAGTTTTATTCAGGTATTTGATATAATCAGGTCCAAACTTTTCAGCCAGGAATTTTTCCTCAATCAGAATTTTGAAATGGATATTGAGCAGGTAAAAAATGAAACCAATCCACAAATACCATATGTTAAAAAATAGTACTAAACCCAGAATCGTGAAATGCATCCCCAGGCTAATTGGGTTTCTGCTAAACTTAAAAATGGCAGAAGTCTTCAGGGATTCTGCAGAATTCTTTCTTAGCGAATAACTGCCTAGTAATGAAATATATCTGCCGGTTATTGAAATGATCAGACCTGTAACCTGGCGCATCCCAATAGATTGAAAATCTTGTCCGAAAATATTGATTACCGCAATACCCAAAGGGGCGAGATAAAACAGTAAGTTTAGGCTAAAAACTAAAACTAATCCTGTCTTTTTCAGCAAATTGCTTTGCTCAGAAGCTGTGATCAGAGCACCAGTAGATGCCTCACTGGGGATAGGCCAAACGAGGAAATCCAAAAAAAAGCTGAGATATATGAAAATTATAATTATCAATTGGATAGCATATAGTTTAAATAATTCTTACCAGCATTTTCCCAGGAAAATTTTTCCAATGAATTAGAATTGAACCTGAAAGGAATTTTTCCCTCAAGGATGTTCATCAATTCCTCCTTCATTATTGAAATTTTATAGGGTGGAATTAGTATCCCGTTTTCCTTATTAATCAGTTCTTTTGCTCCACCAGTATCAAAAGCCAACACAGGAATTTTTGCGTGTATGGCTTCACAGAAAACCATTCCAAAGCTTTCGGAAATGGAAGTGTGTAACAACAATTTATAGTTTGAAAATGGGATGTTTTTGTGAAATCCTTTGAGGTTTACAAAATGGAATTGACTCAGCTTTTGTGCTAAACCTTTATCCACTTTGTTCCCGTAAATATCAATCTCTATTTCCTCATCCTCACTGAATTGCCGGAATAACTGTAGGGCCATTTTATATTTCCGTTTATCAATATTTCCCACCATCATTACAGCCTTTTTGTTTTGAGAATGGTGGTTTTGTTTAGCGCCATGCTTTTTTTCAAATCCATTATAAACCAATTGCACTTTTGGGGTAAAGTTTAGTATGTACTCATATTTGAATTTTGAAACTGTAAATACCATTCCTGCCTTTTTAAAAATCTGTTGATAAACTGGCGTATAAAAAAATGAAAGCCATTTGCTATTTGTACTTTCCCGGGATAATTCAGGCCAATTGTCATGATAAGTAAAGTAATATGGCACACCGGCCAGCACGAATAAAAAGGAATTATAAAAATCCCCATAAAAGATAGTATTCGGTTTGTGCAGTTTCTTCAATTCAAAAAAAGCCTGAAACCAATAGTGATACTTAATGAATTTAATTTCCTTAAATGGGTGTGTGCCTAATTGTGTTCCCAACACCGTGATATCCTCAAATTCATCCTCTATTCTGTAAAAAATTTCACAGGTGGCTGTAGATCCCCCTGAAAAGTTGTTGCCAAAGTGGGTGGTTAGAATTACCAGATGCGGTTTTTGGTGAAACCCAAATTTGCCATGATCATTCTTCATAAGCAGCTGAGGCCACATGAGACTCAAAAAGCTCCACCTTCAATATCAAATCCTCTCTCAAAGCTGATTTTATTTTTCCGTGGATATATTGTGCTAAATATTCAGTGGTGGTTAAAATCCCCCTGAATTGAGGAAGTTCGTCCAGGTTTTGGTAGGCCATTTCCTGAAGAACATCCTTTAGGATATCAGTGGCCTCACCGATGTCAATCACCACATTTTGTTCATTGAGCGATGGACTTTTAAAGCTTGCTTCCACCACGTAAGTAGCCCCATGCATATTTTGTGCTGGTCCGAAATACGGATCCGGAAGTGAATGGGCAATCATGACATGATCTTTTACAGTTATTGAAAACATAGTCAATTTGTTTTTTGGTTAATATTTAATGACAATTCCCGTCCCCTTGATTTTCCCCATTCTCAATTGATGGAAAAAGTCTGGTGATTGGGAAAATGGTATTTCGCTATCAATTAAAAAATCTGGTTTTAGTGCTTTTAAAAGTTTAAATACCAGATGTTTTCTGGAAGAATAATCCCATTGTCCAAGTTTCCTTTTGGGAATTTGGCTTACCTGTGAAGAAATAATTTGTTTTCTGCCATAATGGAAATCAGTTCCAAGACTGATTTGTATTTCTCTGGTTCCATACCAACTCATCTCTATGACTTTCCCTTCCTGCCTGGTGAGTTCCAATGCTTTCTGCAACACTTTTTGCTGACCTGTGGTATTGAATACTACCTCAAAATTTCCCTCATCAATATCGGAAAGGACCTGAAATCCTAGTTGTTTTGCCAAATTCCTTCTTCCCTCATCCGTTTCAATTACCGTTAATTCAACACCGGGAATATTTTTGGCCACAAGTGCTGTTAAAGCCCCAATAGTCCCAAATCCAAATACCAGTATATTATCCCCTATTTCCACATCAGCATCCCAAATGGCATTTACAGCAGTCTCCATATTGCTGGCCAGGCAGGCTGTTTGAAGCGCAATGTCACCGGGAATGGGAAAAACATCTGAGGGCTTTACACTAACCAGATCCTGATGTGGATGCATTAAATGGACGAATTTATTTTTAAGCTGGTCAGGACCTTCAATTACTTTCCCCACCAGGGAATATCCATAAGTGAAATCTTCCTGAAAATCTCCCAGCATATAGGGAACCTTCATCTTCCCTGCCAATTTGCTATCCAGCAACTGGGTGATAATTGTTTTTTCGGTCCCAAGGCTGATTAGGGAATATTTCGATTCTATGAGCACTTCTCCTTCATCATGCAAGAGTTTGCTTTCCTCCAGCCAGGATTGATTGATATTATGCCATAGTGCTTTGATGATCTGCATATTTTATCCCAAATTACCCATAAACATGATTTCACTGCCCATTGCAATGAATTTTGACTGTTTAAATTGGATGGCTTCATCCATTTGTATGATCCCGGAAAAAGCAAAGGAGTTTGTACCAGACCCAATGATTTTAGGAGAGATATGTAATTGAATTTGGTCAAGTGCCTCCTGTTTTAAGAAGTTGGAAGTGGTAAAGGATCCGCCTTCAATATAAACCGAATTAATCCCTTTTTCCCACAAGCTTTTTAAAATCTGGGAAGCGCTATAAACCACATTTTTTTTCAATGAAATTTTCTCATAGCAAGGGTTAAGTTCAAAATGATTTTGACAAAACATGATGGTATTGTCATCAACAGCCTGGTAATCGTCAATGGCTAAATCATCTCCACCGATAATAACTTTTACCGGATTTTTACCTTTCACAAGCCTTACATTCAACCTTGGATTATCCTGATTTAAGGTTTTTGATCCGATTAGAATAGCATCACATAAAGCACGCATTCGGTGGGCATGGATTAAATTTTCTTCATTTCCTATCCATTTACTGTCTCCCGAATGTGAGGCAATCCTTCCATCCAGGGTTTGGGCAAAATGGGAAATGGCATAACATTTTTTGTTTTTAGCAGCATAAAAGGGCAGAAGGGCATATGGAAGATACAGCCGAAGCATTTCCAGCTCTTTCTCACTAAAATGAAAATTGGATTTTACCTCAATCTCCAGTGGAATGCTGGAGGAAAGAACTGTCAGGTTTTTGGTGCTTCGTAAAGAATCAGAAAAATCAATTACAAGGGAAGATTCTTCCTGAACCTGATCGAATTCAACTTCTATTTGATCGGATAATTTTGCCGATAAAAAATGGAAATCAGATGTTTCCATTTGAATCTTTGACTTTAGAATAAGTAAAAGTTCCCAAATCATAGGTTTTAGTTTTCAAGTGAGAATTGTAGCTTGTTTGAAAGTATTCGGGTGGATTAGTGGGATGTTTAACAAAATAGCTAATTGATTTTATTAAATCAACTTTGAAACACCCATTTCAGATTATTTTAGATATACTGAGGAAATGACCCATTTCATTTTGCTTAGTTTCCAGGTAATCATAATTTTCTGATCTGGGTTTGATTTCAATTGGGATTCTGTCCACCAGTTGAATTTCGGCCTCTTCAAAAGCATTTATTTTTTCTGGATTATTGGTCAGTAATCTGATCTTCTTCACCTCCAAATCTTTTAATATTTCAATGGCCTGATCATAGTTTCGGGAATCTGCATGAAAACCCAACTCTAAATTGGCTTCACGCGTGTTTTTCCCTTCTTCCTGAAGGTTGTAAGCCAGAAGTTTATTAACCAGACCAATCCCCCTCCCTTCCTGACGCAAATACAAAATTACGCCACCATTTTGCTGGATCCACTTCAGTGCAAAGTCTAATTGTTCGCCACAATCACATTTGGCCGAACCGAAGACATCACCTGTCATACATTCGGAGTGAATTCTTACATCCACTGTTTCCTTTTTGAGGTAATCTTCTGTATAAAGGGCAAGATGTGGAAAGGCTTCATATTCGCTTTGATAGGCTTTTAATTTAAAGTGGCCAAATTTGGTGGGCAGGTTGGTTTCTACTAAGGCTCTTGACAATGAATTCATAAATTTGAATGATTCTTTAATCTATATATTAGTGTACATTAAAATAAAACCTCAATTGGTCTCAACTGTTTGTAAACTATTTGTTTGTTGGGCTACAATGGTGCTTGTTTTTTTTAATAATCACTAAAAAAGGAGGTATACAAAAAGTCAACAATAACTGTTTTTCTTTTTTCCTTTCCTTAAATTGGCTTTAAATTTATTTCATTCATTTTTTGATCATCATCCTTATTTAATTTGAAATCACATAGAATTTCTTAACAGCAAACCATGGATAAACTAAACGAAAAAACTGTCATAATTACCGGGGCTGCGAGTGGTATTGGGAAGGAACTTGCTTTGCAATTGGGTGAAACTGGTGCCCGGCTTTTGCTTATTGATTTTGATGCGCCCAACCTGGAAAAAACTGTAAATGAGGTAAAAGATCAGGGAGGAAATGTGCTAAATCATTATTTGCTGGACGTTTCAGATAGAGCAGGAGTGGAGTCCCTAAGTAAGGAAATTTTAAGTGAATTTGAAATTGATGTACTGATTAATAATGCCGGAGTTTCTTTGGGAGAGGTGAGCCTTGAAGAGGTTACTTATGATGAAATGGAATGGATTTTTGGGATCAACTTGTGGGGTGTGATTTATATGACAAAATGTTTTTTGCCTCACCTAAAAAAACGGCCTGCGGCAAGCATAATCAACCTTTCCAGCATCTTTGGAATTACCGGATTTGCCGGCCATGGCACCTATTCCACCACAAAGTTTGCTGTCAGAGGGTTTTCGGAAAATCTTCGCCAGGAGTTGGTGAATACAAATGTGAAGGTAATGGTTGTGCACCCCGGTGGGATAAAAACCAATATTGTGAGAAATTCGAAAGGGGGGAATCAAAAGAATAAGGAGTATGAGGCCAAAAAGTTTGACAAAGTAGCCTTAACTACTGCCGAAGAGGCTGCCAGGCAAATTGTTAAAGCACTCAGGAAAGATAAACCACGATTGCTTATCGGATCTGATGCCTGGAAAATTGACAAGATTGTAAGGTTATTTCCAGGGATTTATGAAGGTATAATTTTTAAGGACCTGAAAGTGAGGATGAAAAGAATGATGGGGAAATAAAAAAGGGGAACTTAAAATTCCCCCAATCTTTAGCTGTCCTTTGCCCGGGAAACTTCTTTCTTCAGGCCATTGATATTTTTTTGCAAATTATCGGTGACCGTGTCACTTAATTCCCTTACCGATTTTCTTCCTTTTGCGGCAATATCTTCTAAATCATCCTTTAATTCTTCAGCCTTTTTTGACAAGTCCTCAAAGGTGTCTTTTCCGCTGGCTGGTGCTACCAGGATACCTGCAATTACCCCAACAGCAGCTCCGGCTATAGCTGCTAATAATACTTTTGAATTTTGACTCATGATGTTTAAATTTTTTGGTTAAAAATTATTGAATTGATGGATGTAAGTTTAATCGATTATACTAACCATACCCGGTAATCAGGTATAAAATAGTTGGTAAATAGTAATATTTCGAAATTAATTAAATTTCAAGAAATTTAGTTCTCTTATCAAAATTACTAAAAGCCCGACAAAAAAACTGCTCAAAATTCTGTTTATTTCCTGAAATAAAAAACTTATAATCAGGCTCATTGGAAGTGGAAGCCTGGAGCTTGTTTTTTTCTAAAACCCTGATTATTTGTTGTGTGACTGCCGGGGCCGGATTAATTAAATCCGCTTTATTTTCAATCAGCCTGAGCACCATTTCACTTATAAAGGGATAATGCGTGCAGCCCAGCACAATTTTATCTACCCCTTTTGCCATCATTGGTGAAAGATACTTTTTCAGTAATTGCTCCATTTCATCGGTTTCTCCTTTCCCGGCTTCAATGAGCTCAACTAATCCATGGCCAATTTGTTCTATCACCTCAATGTTTTCTGCATATTTACTTTTGGTGGCATTGAACAAGTCGCCTTTTATGGTTCCAAGTGTGGCAAGCACGCCAATTTTTCCGGTTTTGGTATGTAAAGCGGCAGGTTTTATAGCTGGTTCAATTCCAATAAATGGAATATTGAAGGAATTTCTCAGGCTGGATATCGCAATACTTGTGGCTGTATTGCAGGCAACCACTATCATTTTGCAGTCTTGTTCTAAAAGGAAGTTAGTGATATAGGTGCAAAGGTTTTGGACTTCAATAGTAGTTTTAGGCCCATAGGGGCAATTTTTGGTGTCTCCATAATAAAAAATGGACTCCCTTGGCAAGGTTGCCACCATTTCCTTCCAAACCGATAATCCTCCAACACCTGAATCAAAAATGCCAATAGGTCTGTTGTCCATTTTTTGTTTGAGAATAATTTGATGATTTGAAAGTAAAAATTCCTTTTTTACAATTGTAATAACTTGAATAACAAATTCCCAAAATTAAAAGATTGTGGTACTTTTAAATTTTAAAAAAAAGCTGAAAACCCCACTTTTTATTGAAATAAGATTTTATGGAAATCACACTTACAACACCAGCATTACTATTCCCGGCAATTTCCCTTTTGCTTTTGGCTTACACCAATAGGTTTCTGGCCATTGCTTCTCTTATTCGGAATTTACATTCTAAATATACTGAAGAGCCAAATGGAAAAATCATGGGCCAGATTGAAAACTTAAATAAAAGGCTTTATCTTATAAGAAGCATGCAGGCTATTGGTATTTCCAGTTTATTCCTTTGTGTCTTTTGTATGTTTCTTTTATTTGCTGGCGAAATTTTTTTAGGGAAAATTACTTTCGGCATCAGTCTTTTGTTACTCATGATTTCTCTGGCTTTTTCCATCCGAGAAATTCAAATTTCAGCCAATGCGCTTAAAATTCAGTTGAGTGATTTGAAAGAAGGCTCGAAAGTGATATGATTTTTTTATTATAGATTGAAAGAAATCAAAACAGAAGCTGATTTAAATCAATAAAAATGACTGAGAAATTTTGTATTTTTAGTCTGATTAACCAAATGGAAGAGGATTATGTTAAAAATATTGTGTCCTGTAGATTTAGGTGAAGCGTCTTTAAATGCGATTAATTTTGCGGGGAATTTTACCAGAAAGTTAGGAGGTTCTCTCACCTTGTTTCATGCGGTTCCGGAGGCCAATTTGATTACCAGAGAAGATTTTGCTTCAAATGAGTTGCTTGAAATGCAAAACAAGGCGATGGAGACTTTGGAAAAAGTCTGTACTGAAACTTCAAAGGAATTTGCCATTGACTGTGATTATATTGTAGAACTGGATACATTGAATCATGGTATTACCAAAGTGGCTAAGTCACGTGAAATAGATTTAATTTTAATGGGAACCAAAGGGGTGCAGAATGTAGCTGAATACCTGGGGGGAAGTAATACAGTACATGTGATGGAACATGCCGATATTCCTGTTTTGGCCATTCCCGCAGAGCATTATAAATCTGAAATAAACAATATCGTATATGCGACTAACTATCAGGTAGGGGACGATGAAAGCCTGACCCAGTTGCTTCATTTTGCCAATAGCCTTGATTGCAGGTTAACTATTATTCATGTGAGTCATAAGGGCAACCCGGCCAAACTGGAGATTTTTAAATCGTACAGAGATTATGTGTTCGATGAATTTTATTACGATCTGGATGTGAAAATAGAACAGGTGGTTTATGACGATGTGGAAGAAGGACTGAGGGAATATATGCGGGTAAATAATGGGGATGTGCTGGCCATGCTTACGCACCATAGGAACTTTTTCCAGGAAGTTTTCCATACCAGTATGACCAGAAAAATGACATTACTGGCGGAGTATCCTGTGCTTGTTTTTCATAAATAAATTATTGGGAATCCTATAAAATATAAAGGGCTTAAAGATTCATTCCTGAAACTTTAAGCCCTTCCCTTTGGAAAATTAATTCTTAAAAATCCTCAGAAATTTTATCAATTTTACTGAAAGAAGTACCAATTCCCTTGATGAGGGCAGAGCTAAATCCCTGGTGTTCCATTTCATTAAGTCCGGCAATAGTACAGCCCTGTGGAGTGGTTACTTTGTCTATTTCTCTTTCCGGATGTTGTCCCCTTTCTAATAACAATGAAGCGGCTCCTTTTACGGTTTGAGCCGCAATAAGCTGGGCTATTTCAGCATTAAAACCAATTTCAATGCCTCCTTGTGAGGCAGCTCTGATAAACCTTAAGGAATAGGCAATCCCACAAGCCCCTAAAACAGTGGCGGCTGCCATTAGGTTTTCATCTATTACCACTGCTTTCCCCAGGCTGTTGAAAATAGACAATACAATAGCCTGTTGTTCAATTGAGGCATTGTTGGTGGCAATACAGGTCATAGATTCCTGAATTGCTATAGCGGTGTTTGGCATTGCCCTTACCAGCGATATATTTTCTCCTACCACACTGCCCATATCCGCAAGGCTGACTCCCGTCACCACAGAAATAAGAATATGTTTGCCTGATTTTAATTTAGGCTGGATTTCATAAAGTACATCCTTTAGCTGTTTGGGTTTCACTGCAAGCACAATAATATCTGCACTTTCCACTGCCAGCCTGTTATTATTATTTGTTTTTATACCAATATCCTTTAAATGGGTGATTTTATCCAGTTTCCTTCTGGTAACTGTAATTTTTTCAGGTGAAATTAAACCACTCTTAGCGATTCCTTCAGCAATAGAGGCACCAAGATTTCCTCCTCCAATTATGGCAATTTTATGAGACTTCATAACCAGGTAATTATTTATTAAGTAGTTGTGTAGAAATATTTAAGCATCTTAAAAATTCTAAAAAATTGATGCTTAGGGTTTTATATAATTTAAGAAATAGTAATTAAATAAAGATAATCAGTTGTTATTGATTGCCGGATAATTGTGGTAAAATAAAATTGGAGGGAAAAGGTCCCTTTTATTCCAATTTGTGAGTAAAATATGAATGGATAAACAGCAATTCATTTATGCCAATTCCCATTATATGTTGATTAACTTTCTATTTGAATCTACTAAACAAAAGGATTAATTTTTAAGATCAAAAACAAAGGGGAACAAAAAGGAATGTTGCTGTATAATTGGTTAAATTATACCCTTAAACAGGGGGGTAACAGGGTCATTTGTTTAGAAAAGACCGGCCAAAGTGTTGTTTATATGAAAAAATACACCTCCGTGTTTATTCCACCAATATAGTAGTCACTACAGAATCTGAAGCAAAATATTGCTCTATAATTAAATCCTGGAAGGAAAGATTTTTTGACTTTGCAAAATCCATTAATTGATTATTGACCTCAACAGGATTTGGAGCTACCCAAACATGGGCAATCATGATTCCGATTACCCCTTTTTCCGCTTTTATATTTTTAGTACTAAAACCTTCGGGAATACTTTTACTCACTTTAGGAACTACTCCTACGAAACCGTTTATGGTATCCAGTTCATCTGGATTTCCCTCAAATATGGCTGTAAAGGTTCCTTCAATTTTATCCTCGTCCAGCTTTTTCCGGATTTCATACATTTGCTTATTCAGGTCAACACCCTGAGTACTACCTCTCACTTCTTTTCCAACTACTTCTATGGAAATATCTTCCACTTCATTAATGGTAATTTTCTTAAACCCACCTAAAAAAGAATAAGCTACCACTGCTAATCCCACAAGCACCAGGAGGAGAATAAAAAAGCTAATTCTTGACATTACTTATTCCTGTTATCATTTCTATAGGGCTTTTTTTTCTTCTTAAAAAACTTCCCTTTTCCAAACTTTTTCTTCCCACCTTTTCTACCGGGATTATACTCTGGTCCTTCACCCAGGTGTTTGGGTAAGGGCACTTTTCGGATTTCGTTTCCAATTAAATCTTCAATTTTTTTGAAGTTAAACTGGTCTTTTTCATTGATGAAGGTGATTCCCTCTCCTGTAGATTCTGCTCTGGCAGTTCTTCCAATCCTGTGGATGTAATCTTCTGCATCCTGCGGCACATCGTAATTGATTACCAGGCTTATCGAATCGATATCAATTCCCCTGGAAATAATATCAGTTGCCACCAGGATAGAATAATTTTGGTTTTTGAACCCTCTCAAAACTTCCTCCCGCTCGCTTTGCTCCAGATCTGAGTGAATTTCTTCCGCTTTTAGTCCAATCTTTTTTAGGGTACTGCAAATTTTCTTCACATTGGCTTTGGTAGAAGAAAAAATTACTGCGCTGGGTACATCATCATCCTGAAGCAACCATTTGATCAGTTCTACTTTCTGGTCGTCATAAGTAAGAAAAGCGGCTTGCACTACGCCTTCTGCAGGTTTCGAAATCGCAATATTTACCTGCTTAGGTTCTTTCAGGATATTGTTGGCCAGTTTCCTAATTCTTTCAGGCATGGTGGCCGAAAAAAGCAGCGTCTGTCTTTCTTTAGGAAAATAACTGATAATCTCCATGATATCTTCATAGAAACCCATTTCCAGCATCCGGTCTGCTTCGTCTAAAATCAAATGCTTAAGTTTGGTGAAATCTCCAAAGCCCTGACGCAAATGAGAGATAAGTTTACCCGGAGTGGCGATTATCACATCAGCGCCTTCATTAAGTGCCTTTTTTTCTCTGGACCATGAAGCCCCATCTCCACCTCCGTAAATGGCAATAGAGCTGGTGTTTGTGAAATAAGCCAGTCCCTCCAATTGTTGGTCTACCTGCTTGGCCAGTTCACGGGTGGGTGCAATAATTACCGTATTAATGTAGTCACCATGTTCTGTGACTAGTTTATTTAATATTGGTAAAAGATATGCTGCCGTTTTTCCTGTTCCGGTTTGGGCACATGCAATTAAATCATTGTTATCAAGTATAATGGGTATTGCCAGCTCCTGGATAGGGGTAGCATTGGAAAATCCTATAGCATCTATTCCTTCCTGCAGATCTTCCTCTAAGTTTAAATCTTCAAATTTCAAAATCTCGCCCTTTAATTCTCTATATTGGTTTAATATCCCAAAGGCATTTCAAACCGCTTAATTGTTATGGTTGTAAAGCTAAACCTCTGGATATCAAATCCAAATTTCTCAAATTTATAGTTCAAACCTACTATTATGCCTCAAATATTTTTGCATATAGCCAGAAAACCACTGGATAGTTGACGAAAAGGAAGTATTTTCCGGTAATCTTGTATATGTAGTGTGCCGGTTTTTACCTGCTCTGGTTAAAAAAAAACGTGATTTTGAAAAGATTAGATTGATTTAATTGGTAACTTCTTCGTTCACTTTTTGGGAAATTTTGGCCAGTTCCCGAGCTCTTTTTTGCAGTGCTTCAAGTTTGTTCCTTTTCGGAGCGTAAGTTTTGGAAATGACAGTTTTTTTGATTTCAAAATAATCTTCAAGGGCCATTAAAAAACTTTCCAGCCTTTTAATGGCGTTGTCTGTTACCACAAAATCTCTGTTAATGCCCAAAGGGAATTTGATGTGTTGCAAATCAAGGTCATTTCTTATGTTTAATAATACTTTTTCAATTTCCTCATATTGCCTCTTTAGCTTATTATTTAAATGAATTAAATAAGCCATTGCGATTAAAAATGGTATTATAATAACTAAAAAATATAGCATGCTTAAGACAAATATTGTTTGCGAATTACAAATTTAAGCAGATTTTATTAACAATCTGTTAACCTTTACTGCTTTCTCTATAATAAATTGGTTATGGTTTGTTTTAGTGTAGTCTTGTTTATCTTTATTTTTTGAGGCGACCAGAATTCCTGCTCCCGGGTTTAAAAAACGCCCTTTGCTTTTTAAATAGGAAAATCTGATTGGGTTTGTGAAGATCTTCACTTAATATAACCAATATTTAGGACATTTGTCTTGTTTTTGCCTAATTTTTCGAAAACATCGGGATAATAAATCTGATGATTCCATAAATCAGAAGTGCAAAAATTGCCCATTTGATTAAAGCTTTGAAAAGGAAGATTGTGATGGAAATCAAGATGATGGCTACTACTAGAAATTGAATTATGCCTGAGGTTTTTCCCATTATTTTAAAAAATTAAATGTTGCTTTATTTTTACCATTTCTCTTCCCAATTGTAATATTTAGGAAAAGGTACTGATATTTGTTACGGAATCGAAATAAAAAAAGCTAAAAAAGCATGAAAATCATCTGGAAATTGAATTTTTTGACGTGTTGTTTAATTTTTATCGGAAACCTTGGCTTAGCTCAGACTGTTTCTGAAACCTTCAAACAAACATTTGCTTACCAGCAGGGAGAACAAATTGATATCAGGAATATTTATGGGAAAATTAAAATAAACCATTGGGAAAAAGATTCGGTCTCAGTTGTGGTAAATGCTACAGTGAAAGGCAAGGATAAGGAGGCTGCTGAAAAAAATTACAGTCGGGTGAAAATTGAATTGAAAAAAGATGGAAAGATAATTTCGGGGATTACAGAGATGGAAGGCAGTATGGTGAAAAACCTGATTACCAGTGGTGATGATTTTGATATTGATTATGAATTGTTTTTACCAACTACTTCAGATTTGTCTGTCACACTGAGAAAAGGAAAATTTGAAACAGAAAAACTGTCCTGTAAAGCCAAACTTAATTTAACTGACAGTGAACTGACCATTGAAGAAATAACAGAAAATGTTTCCTTTGACCTGAACAATGCCACAGTAAAAATTGAAAAACTCGGTTATGCTTTTTTTGCGCTTTCCTCAAGTACTGTTACCGTAGATAAGGCGGATAAAATTGATATCAATAGCACAAATTCCAGCTCCACAGTGGAACTTGGAGAAGTATTAGAGCTCTATCTTGATTCAAAAAATGACAAGATTGGGGTAAGGAAACTCAACAAAATAAGCGGTACTTTTTCCTTTTCAAAAGTGAATATTCTGGATCTTTCCGAGCAGGCCGACCTCAATATGACCAATGGAAGTTTTTTGGCAGAAAATATACAAAAGGAATTCACCAATATAAAGCTTGTGGGTAAATCCACCGATATTGATTTGAGCTTTGCCAAAGGAGCTTCTTTGCAGGCTGATATTAAAGGCAAAAGTGAAAAACTGACTATACCAGAAAGTGGTTACCTGAGTGTGGGATATGCAGACAAAAAAAAGAAAATGATGAAAATCACGGGCTATCTTGGGGAAAATGAAGCTGCTCAAGCCAAACTGGACATTACCGAACCAAGCGGGAGTGTAACCATTAAATTGAAGGAAAGGTAAGGAATTATCCATTCCTTCTTTCATCCTCTGCAGGCTTTTTGATGAATTTTTTAGGCAGAAAAATGGTGAATGAAGTTCCCTCTCCGGGAACACTTTCCAGTTGAATACTTCCCTGATGGCTTTCAATGATACCCAGCGCAATGGAAAGCCCTAATCCGGTTCCTTTTCCTACTTCCTTTGTGGTGAAAAAGGGCTGGAATATTTTCTTTCTTACATCCTCCGGAATACCCGAACCTGTATCCTGAATAGTTATCCCAATTTCACTACCCTTATCGAAAGTGGTTATGGAAATTTCACCTTCTCCATCAATGGCCTGTATCCCGTTGGTAATCAGATTCATAAAAACCTGATTTATTTTCCCTTCATAGCATTCTATTCTGGGGATTTGGCCATAATTTTTTTGGATTAAAATTTTGTTTTTTACCTGATTTCGAACCAATAGTAAGGTAGAATCCAGGCATTCGTGAATGTCTGTGATTTTTAAAGTACCTTCTCCCGATCTTGAAAATGACCTTAATCCCTTTATAATTTCAGTTGTCCTGGAGGCCCCAATATTAATATCCCCCGATACTTTTTTTACGAGGGCTTTCAATTCTTCATAACTCATGTTCTTTTTGAGTGCCTCGATTTTGTCCAGTTGTTCCTTTACATTTTCAATTTTTATTTTTTCGTATTCTTCCATTAATAGAAAGAATTTGTCAAATGTTTTTTGGAGGCCTACAATTCCCGCACTTATAAAATTTATCGGGTTGTTTATTTCATGTGCAATTCCTGCTGCGAGAATCCCCAAAGAGGCCATTTTTTCTGAATTAACCAGTTGAGCTTGTGCGTTTTGGAGTTTTTTAAGCGTCTCAGTTAATGAGTTCTTCTGCTTTTCCAAAATTTCGGTTTGCTTGAAAAGCCTTTGGTTCTGACTGCTGATTTCATGTTGTTGTTTTTCAATTTCAATTGTTCTTTCCTTGACTTTTTTCTCCAGATTTTCATAAAGAAGTGCATTGTCAAGCGATACAGCCATTTGGAAAGATAACAGCTCCAGCATTTCCAGATGTTTGTCGGTAAAAAGCTTATGCGTTAGGTTATTTTCCAGGTAAAGAATTCCTGTAAGCGAATTTTTATGCTTTAGTGGAAGAGCAATAATGGATTTTATTTCATTTTGCTTAATGTAAGGGTCATTTCCAAATGAATGGTCATTTTTGGCATCACTTGTAAAAAAGCTTTTCAGTGATTTTCGGATAAAGTTGACAATGGAAAGAGGAAGGTTTTCTGTCTGGTCATTATTAAAATCAATGCATTCCCGTTTGAAAATACTCTCTTTCGGGTTATTAATATCCTTTTCAGCAATTATTTTCCAGTTGTCATTCTCGTTGATGAGCAATACTCCCCTTGAAGCGCCCACATTTTCCAACACAATATCCAGCATTTTATCCAGTAAAGAACTCAGTTTCACTTCTTCTGAAATCAACTGATTTACCTTTAGAATAGAAAGGAAATTGAATAGGTTGTTGGTGGTGATCAGAGAATTTGAAGTGGAATGGATCGATTTCAGGGGATTTCCAAGGCCTGATTTTGTTCCTTTGTTAGTGAGTTTTTCGTTTAATTCTATTTCAATAGCCTCTGCTTTTTTATGGGCGCCCCAAAAGCGGTAAGCCTGAAACGCTTTGCGCATGTACATTTCTCCAGTTTCCTCATTTTTTCTGGCCAGCCAGAATCTGCCAAACAACTCATATCCCAATGCTTCTTCCTGAATTAGCTGGTTGGATTTGGATAAATTGATGGCATTTTCATAATGGGTAATGGCTTCCTTGAATTTTTGTGCCAGCCTGGCTTCTTCTGCCAGTATAAGGGCCAACTTATTTCCATAGTTTTCGGGGCATAATTTAGCCCACTTTTTGAATTTACTTTTGGCGTTTTTAATGTATTTCTTAGCCTTGGGAGGAAATCCTTTTTGATGACCGGCAAGGGAAAAGCAGGTAAGTGCAGAATAAAAATAGAATTGAGGAACCATCTGCATTCCTGATACATTCTCCAGCTGGGGCAATGCTCCGGCAATTTGTTCGAAGGCAAGGCCAAAATTCCCAAAAATATAATTTAGGTATAATCTGCCTAAATGAATTTGAAAAATTCCTATTCCCTCATTCTTCTCTTTTAATTGAGATAAAATAAGTTCGGCATTAAATGTATCATCCTGAAGAAGTGACGGGGTTTCCGATTCTCCCCGCAAATTTTGGATGACCACCCGATAAATATTATTCCAGTTGAATGGGCCTTCCTGATTGAAGTCTTTTATAACCTGATTAAAGTAGTTCGTCTCACTTTTAAGTTTATCAAGACTTGTTCCTTCGAAAAACTGATTCATGCCGATGATATAGGCGTTGTAGGCCCCAAATTCTAAATCTCCGGATTCCAGGCATAGCTGGTAGGCAATTCTGGCATCTTTCGTGACCTTACTGAAAGGTTCTTTCCAGTGGTTATTGGCTCCCACACCTGCAGCCATCACTCTGCCCTTAATAAAATTTGCGCTGAGCTGATCAACCAGTTTTATGGATAACTTTTGCATTTCATATCCATTATTGTATTCATCCATAAAACCAGAGAGGATAATTCCAAAGGTGGAAAATGCATCGGCTGCAGCTGGAGAACTTCCATATTTTAATGCTCTTTTTACCTGTTCAAAAACAATAATGGGCAATAATTCCGGAAGAGCAATCAAGGCTGGAGAACCTATATTTCCAAGGGTGTCAATTATGGCATTTTGTTTTTCATTTTTGATATGAGGCAGATGTATCAAATCTGGGATTTTCTTGCCTAAAAGTGCCAGTTTAATTTGCAAAAAACCTGTTAGAATGTGAAGTGTACCTGGCTTTTTAGGAAGGGAAACACCAAGTTTTTTTAGAAATGCTTTTCCAATCTCAAGGCCTTTAAGAGGGGCATTCAGGGCAAGTTGTTTGTTAATCAGCAGGTGATAAATTTTTACCTGATCAAGGAGGTCCGTAGAATTTTGAAGAAATAATTCTGCGAAATAGTCCATTTCGTCAAACATCCCGGCCATGTATGCGCTTTCAGTGGCGGCTTCATAAATTTTTAGTATCTTTTTGTGGTTAAGTTTCCAGGTATTTTCAGGGAGTAGGGAAATAGTTTGCTTGCAATAATTGAAGTAGATTGCTGCAGCTGAGGTATTCCTGGCTTTTATAGCCGATTGGAAATTTAAGTCTGCCAATAACTGTTTTTCGTTGTGTTCTTCTACAATTTTTCTGGCTAAATTTAAATGATGGGTAATCTCAAAAATGCTTTTTCCAGTGAAATTATCCCTTTCTTCGTGGCTGAGCAGGACTTTCCCAATTTTGTAATGAATTTTTTCTCTTTCTTCCACGGATAAAAGGTTGTAAGCCGCTTCCTGAATTTTATCGTGGATGAAGGAGTAAGTGGAATCGGAAAACCACACCAGACCTTCGCTGAGGATAGGATAGAAAATACCGAAAATTTCATTTTCCCCTTTTTCAAGAATATCTGCCAGAGCTTTCAGTCTGAATTTTAACCCAAAACAGGAAGCGATTGTTATCAGCTGCCTAGAAACTTCTGGAAGTTTTTGAATTTTCCCAGCCATAAAATCGACCAGGTTTTCACTGGCGGGCAATGATTTCACCGCTTCTTTTTCCCAAATCCATCTTCCAATTCTTTCTTTCCCGGAATCCCAGCTTGTCAGTTTTTCCGGATTGTAAATTCGAAGGATATTTTCTTCATATAATGTTTGAAGAAAGGCCTTTACATAGAAAGGATTACCTTCAGTTTTCATAAAAACCAGCGCTGTAAAATCCCTGGTCTCCTGATTTGTAGTGGAAGAAAAGGTTTCACTCATCCAGTTGTTTAAGCTTTCCATATCCAATGGCTGAAGCTGAATTGTGGAAATGTTGTAGTATATGGTGGGTAGCTCTTCTATCAGTTGGCTTACCGGATGATGTTGGTTTACTTCATTTTCACGATAAGCTCCAATAAATAAAAAATGAGAAAGGTTTTTATCATTAAGAATTTGTCTGAGTAATGAAATTGAAGGCTGGTCAATCCATTGTAAGTCATCCAAAACTAAAACCAGCGTTTGTTTATTTTCTACGAATACCTCCATAAACCTCTGGAAGGTGAGATTGAATCTGTTCTGGGTTTCCAGAGGGCCCAGTTTTTCCAAAGGAGGTTGATCTCCTATTATTAATTTCAACTCCGGGATAACCTCGATGATAATACTGGCTTTGTTTCCAAGTTTATTCAGAATCCGTTCTTTCCACTTGTTAATTTGAGGTTCGGAAAGCCCTAATAACTGCACAGTAAGTTCTTTAAAGGCACTAATAATTCCAAAATAGGCAGTATTCCTGTGTTGAGAATCATATTTCCCCTTTATCAGATGGCCATTATGAACACTGATTGGTTTTTGTAGTTCATTGATTAGGGTAGATTTGCCAACTCCTGAATACCCTGAGACAAAGGCTATAGTTTTTTCGCCATCATGTGCCTGCTGGAACTGATTTAAGAGTAACTGGATTTCTGTTTCTCTGCCAAAAAGTTTTTGTGGGATATTTAATTGCTCTGAAAAATCCTGGGAAGCCAGAGGAAAAGAACCAATTTTGCCGTTAATTTCTATTTGTTTTAAACAGTTTTCCAGGTCATATAAAAGCCCTTCTGCCGATTGGTATCTTTCTTCTGCATTTTTAGAAATTAGTTTAAGTATTATTTCCGAGAGGATTGGAGGAATATGCGGATTTGTTTGGTCAGGAGTAGGTGGAATCTTTGCCAGATGCTCATGGATAATCTCCATTGGATCATCGGAATAAAATGGCAGATTTCCGGTTAGCATCTCATAAAAAGTAATGCCCAAAGAGTATAAGTCCGTTCGGTGGTCCACATTTCGATTCATCCTCCCAGTCTGTTCCGGTGAAATATAATGGATGGTACCTTCAAACTTCTCTTCGCTATTTAAACTTTGGGTTTTGAGGTTTACCTTCGAGGCAAGCCCAAAATCAATAAATTTTACCTCATTGGTTTTTCTGTCAATCAGGATATTATAGCTGTTAATATCCCTGTGGATGATTTGTTCTTTGTGGATATCGGCTAAAATTCGGGTGATTTTTATTGAAATTTCAAGGAAGAATTTCAGGCTGAATTCACTTCCTGTTCCGATTCCCGCGAATAGACTTTTTAAGGTTTGCCCCTCTACAAACTCAAGGAACAGTTTGGGCTTATTTTCCTTGTTTTCTTGTTTAATTACTTTCCTGACTCCCGGAATTTTTAGTTTGGAAAGTATTTCAAACTCATTATTAAACCTGTTAATCTGGGAAATAGAAGGAAAATCTCCATTAGGTACTTTTAATGTAAATTCATTTTCAAATTCTTCAGTTTTCCCATGAAAAACCAACGAATCTTCACTTGAGTGTAATAGTTTTAAACCTTTTTCTAGTTCCTCCATAGATAAAAATAGAACCAAGTAGTGGAATTATTGTGGTAAGCAAATTGAACTTATTAGTAAGGCATAGGTTTTAAATGATTAAAATATAAAAAAAAATGAAGATAATACCATTTATGGTAAACTAACTAAAATGGCAGAAAAGTATCTGCATTTTTGGTATAGGTGATTTAGTATCTAAAACAAGGTAAGATTTCCACCTTTGCGAAACCTATCTAAATTGAATGGAGGAAGTTTTTTGTTTTTGAAATACCTTGCTCTGGAAATCTTAAATAACTGGGTAATACTTTCTGCAATTTTACCTTCTCCTCGCATTCTGGTCCCAAATCTTGAATCGCCAGGATTCCCTCCATGAATATCCATAATTTGATTCCAGACTTTATCAGCTTTGTCCGGGAAATTCTTTTCAAGCCAGTCCTTAAACAGCGTTTCTAAAGCGCCATTCAACCTGACAAGGGTAAAGCCTGCCATCAAAGCACCCTGCGCTGAAGATTGCTTTAAAATTTCTGGAATTTCCGGGCTATTCAATGCGGGGATAATTGGAGCAGTCATTACTCCAACAGGAATACCTGCGGATGTAAGTTGTTGAATGGTTTCCAGTTTCTTTTTTCCAGAGGCTGTTCTTGGCTCCATCAGGCGCCTTAAATTTTCATCCAGAGTGGTAATGCTTATGACAACATGAACCAGACCTTCTTTGGCCAAATCTTTCAAAATGTCCAGATCTCTTAAAATCAGGCTGTTTTTGGTAATTATACCCACAGGATTTCCATATTTCATAAAAACTTTAAGTAAAGACCTAGTTATTTCCAGCTTCTTTTCCAGCGGCTGGTAACAATCTGTATTTCCTGAAAGCATAATAGGAGTGGGTTTCCAGTTTTTGCTTAAAAACTGATTTTCCAATAACCTGGCTGCGTTTTCCTTCACCACAATTTTGCTTTCAAAATCCCAACCGGCACTAAAACCCCAATATTCGTGAGTGGGCCTGGCATAACAGTAAATGCAGCCGTGTTCACATCCCTGATAAGGATTTATAGAATAATTAAAAGGAATATCAGGGCTTTTATTGGAGCTAATAATTTTTTTAGGGGATTCTTTATAAATCCTGGTAGATGGTGCATTTATCCTTTCATCTTCATGGTCAGTTGGTTCAAATTCATAAAAGGTTTTTGAAAAACGGTTGGCTGTGTTTTTCTGAGCTCCCCGGCCTTTTTGGTAATCTTCTTTCATAAATTAGGGTTGGTGCAATTAAATTTTATGGAAAAAAGCCTTAATGAAAGATGGATAAATAAAAAAAACAGAAATGAAGTAAAATGAGATAGTGGAATTAGCAAGGGAACTTCCGGTATGCCTGGAAAGTTCCCATTTTTCGGTTCTATTTTTTATTTTTAGAATCTATAATAATAGTAACGGGACCGTCATTCACAAGGCTTACTTCCATCATGGCCCCAAACTCCCCGGTTTCTATTTTTTTACCAAGTTTATCTTCCAATGCAACTATCATTTTTTCATAAAGTGGGATAGCAATGTCAGGTTTGGCGGCATCATTATAACCAGGTCTGTTGCCCTTTTTTGTACTGGCATGCAGGGTAAACTGACTTACCAATAAAATATCTCCACCTACATCTAAGATTGAACGGTTCATTTTGCCGTCCTCATCATTAAAAATCCTAAGGTTTACAATTTTTCCACTAAGCCATTCAATATCACTTTCATTATCATCATGGGTTATACCTAATAATATCATTAAACCTTCATTAATCTTCCCATTTAACTTGTTTTCTATATTAACAGCGGCCTGAGTTACTTTCTGAATTACTACGATCATTGGTGGATTTTTTTCCCAAATTTAGCTATCTGATTTAAAAAAAAGAGTATAGGAGCAGATTCAAATGACTTGAGAAGACCAAATACCAGTTTCAGGTGGAAAGCCTGATAAAAATCAATATATATTTCAACTTAATAGTTAGCTTTGCAATGATTTATGAAGGAAGATAGCTCAAATTTAAACTGAATTTTGGGGAATAAAATCCGGTGAAGTAAATTGACTTAATATAAAATTAAAATTCAAAACTTTTTTCAAGATGGGATACAGAATAGAAAAAGATACGATGGGAGAAGTTCAGGTTCCTGCCGAAAAATATTGGGGAGCCCAAACGCAAAGATCAATACAAAACTTTAAAATTGGCGGGCATACCATGCCTATGGAAATCATAAGGGCATTTGCCATATTAAAAAAAGCGGCAGCTTTAACCAATGCCGATTTAGGCGTTTTGGATACCGATAAGGCAGAAATTATTTCGAAGGTTTGTGCGGAAATTCTGGAAGGTAAACTGGATGATCAATTCCCTCTTGTTGTTTGGCAAACCGGTTCCGGAACCCAATCCAATATGAATTCCAATGAGGTAATTGCCAACAGAGCACATGTGTTACTGGGTGGAAGCCTGGAAGATAAAGCTAAGAAAATTCACCCCAATGATGACGTAAATAAGTCACAATCTTCTAATGATACCTTCCCAACGGCCATGCACATTGCTTCATATCAATATATCTTGGAGCAAACTATTCCTAAAGTTCAGCAATTAAGAGATACCCTGGATAAAAAAGCAAAGGCATTTAAAGATGTGGTTAAAATTGGCCGGACACACTTTATGGATGCTACACCTCTTACTTTGGGTATGGAGTTTAGTGGGTATGTTTCCCAATTGGATCACGGAATTGCTGCATTAAAGCATTCCCTGGGACATTTGTCTGAATTGGCACTGGGAGGAACCGCTGTAGGAACTGGATTGAATGCCCCTCAAGGCTATGCAGAATTAGTTGCCAAGAAAATTTCTGAATTAACCGGATTGCCTTTTGTAACAGCTCCCAATAAATTTGAGGCCCTTGCAGCTCATGATGGCATGGTTGGCGCGTCAGGTGCACTAAAACAAGTAGCTGTTAGCCTGATGAAAATTGGCAATGATATCAGGATGTTGTCTTCAGGACCAAGATCGGGAATTGGAGAAATAATAATTCCTTCCAACGAGCCAGGGTCTTCCATTATGCCTGGAAAAGTGAACCCTACGCAGTGCGAAGCATTAACTATGGTGTGTGCTCAGGTGATTGGACTGGATACAGCTGTGAGTGTAGGTGGATCTACCGGACACTTTGAGTTGAATGTTTTCAAACCAATGATGGCCTTTAATGTACTAACAGCAGCGAGACTTATTGGAGATGCTTGTCAGTCCTTTGATGAAAACTGTGCTGTAGGAATTGAGCCCAATCACAAAGCGATAAAGGAACATTTGGAAAATTCCCTGATGCTTGTAACTGCCTTAAATACGCATATTGGCTATGACAACGCAGCAAAAATTGCCAAAAAAGCGCATGCCGATGGAACTACTTTAAGAGAAGCTGCTTTAGAATTAAAACTGTTAACCAATGAGCAATTTGATGAATGGGTTATTCCATCAAAAATGATTGGAAATTTATAACAATATACAAGGCGATAGTTGGGGCGCCTTTTGCCCCGACTATTGTTTATGTTTTATAAGCTTCATACTTTTGTTTATTAGAAAATTATTATTTTTATTTACCAAATCAACTTTTTCGGGGAGAGTTGATATTTTTTGAACTATTTACCTAAACATTTTAGCGTAAAATTTTTCCTCCCTTTTTACTTAAATTATTTCTTCGGCTTTAAAATCAAATAATTCGTATTCCGAAATGGGAGCTATGTCGAATAGGTTTCATAAAAAAGGTAAAAAAGTCAGTTTTGTTAAAATATTTTCTTTACTTACCTTGTTTAAAAAGTGAATTTCCTATACTTGGATTTTTCCCAATTTGAAAATTATTAGCAAAAAAATTAATATTAATTAGAATTATTGATCATGAGAATCTTATTAACCATCTTAACTTTTTGTGTAGGAATTATTTTTACCACAAATGTTTCAGCTCAAAAACTGACTAAGGCAGAAAAAAAGGAAGCTAAAAAATGGAAACAGAAAATGAAGAGTATGGATCCATTAAAGTTTAAAGCTATGTATGAAGATGTAAATTCATTACAGGCTGAAAATGGAGCTTTAAAAAAGAATATTACTAAAATGGAAAGCCAATTGAAAGATCAACAATCTTTAACAGCCTCTAAGGATCAGGAAATTTCCGATTTGCATAATAAGCTTAAGGCTATCCAGGCGGATTGTGGTAAAAATGTAACTGAAGGTGGAGATGATTACACAAAAGGTGTTGTGTATAAAGTTCAGATTGGTGCTTTTAGAAATAAAGATTTATCGCAATTTCAGGAAAAAGGAAACTTCTGGACTGAGGATGAAGATGGTGTTAAAAAATATACTATTGGATTTTTTAGAGATTATTGGGAAGCGGATACTTTTAAGAAGTACCTGAGAGAGATGGGGGTAAAAGATGCGTGGATTGTAGCTTATGAAGACAATCAAAGAAAAGATATTAAAGAAGTACTTGAAGGAGGAGCAGAAGGAGCATCGGGAAGATAAGCCTTATAATACTTTTGAAATAAAAATAAAAGCAATACCTTAAAAGTATTGCTTTTTTTAATTTTATAAAGTTACTTTTGCGCAAAATACCAAAAGGCCAAAAATTCGAACCCTTTAATGCCTAAAAAGGTTTTGAGTAAAACAATTAGAAAGGGATGTCGTTCATGGTATCAAAAAAAAACTTTGCACAAAAAAATTGTTTTTTTGGAATAATTTTTATATAAAGTTTTTTATAATTGTTTTGGTTGAAATATTTTAAATTAAATGATAAAAAGACTATAGACTATGTATTGGACATTAGAATTAGCATCATACCTTGAAGATGCGCCATGGCCAGCGACCAAAGATGAATTAATTGATTATTCAATAAGAACTGGTGCCCCTATGGAGGTGGTTGAGAATCTTCAGGAATTAGAAGATGACGGTCAACCCTATGAAAGTATCGAGGAAATCTGGCCTGACTATCCTACAAAAGAAGACTTCTTTTTTAATGAGGATGAGTATTAACCTTTGTAAATCTTTCTTTTAATCCTTTAACTCAGGATCTTTAACTTTAAAAAGGAAATTTTGAAAACGTATTAAATTAAATGGAACCTATTCGTTGTTCCATTTTTTTTTGGCAAAAATTCCGGCTATTTGTAAATCCTCTGGTGTGGTAATTTTGATATTGTAATAGGATCCCTCCACCAAATTTATTTCATTTCCGCTTGCCTCAGCCACACTTGCATCATCTGTAAAGAAACTGGTTTCAGGAGTGTTATAAGCAGTTTTTATCAAGCCAATTTTAAAAGTCTGCGGGGTTTGAATAAGCCTGTACCGGTTTCTGTCTCTTGCATCATTTCCGGTTTCGGATACTTCCCTTATAGAATCTTTTAGCTGAACAGCCACAATGGCATTTCCCTTTTTATTTGCCGTTTGATAAGCCAAATCAATAATTTCTTTACTAATAAATGGCCTTACCCCGTCATGGATTGCCACAAGGCCTTCCTGTTCCTCTATTTTATTTAACCCACTTTTCACCGATTGGAAACGGGAAGCCCCTCCAATGGCGATTTGATGAGGTACTTTGAAATTGTGTTTTTCAACCAGGTTGTTCCAAAATTCTACATGATGTTGCGGTAAAACCAGTATGATTTTGGTTTCTGAGGCTGCAAAGTAAAATCTTTCAATGGTATGCATTAAAACAGGTTTGCCTAGAAGAGGGATGAATTGTTTGGGAATTTGGGTGTTCATCCTGTTGCCTTTTCCTCCTGCCACAATTATCGCATATTTTGGAATATCCATATTAAATTCAAGGTATTTTGTAAAATTATTCCTGGGTCCTCCTAGTAGAATTATATTAATATCTGGGACTAATTTTTACAATATTAAAAAGAAACTACCCTTGCAAATCCTTTTTTGGGATTTTCTTATCAAAATTAAAATTCTTTTAACATTTTTGCAGAAACTTCAAATGAGTTAAATGTTGATTTTATAACTTTAGCTAAATTTTTGTTCAGCAGCCGGATTGGCCATTTCATATTGGTTGGCTGCAAGGTAAAAAGTTAAAAGGCGAAACTTAGATAAATAATGTTAACGGAAGAAAAAGCAAAATCAAAAGGAGTAGAGTTCTCAAAGGAAACATACATGTTTTGGTATGAGAAAATGTTACTGATCAGAAGGTTTGAAGAAAAAGCCGGTCAATTATATGGGCAGCAAAAGATAAAAGGTTTTTGCCACTTGTATATTGGTCAGGAAGCATGTGCTGTGGGTGCTGTTTCAGCTTTAGAGGAGGGTGACAAATATATTACTGCTTATAGAGATCATGGTCATCCTTTAGCACTAGGTTCTGATCCTAATGCAATTATGGCCGAGTTATTTGCAAAGGTAACCGGATGTTCGAAAGGAAAGGGAGGATCTATGCACATGTTTGATAAGGAAAGAGGTTTTGTAGGAGGACATGGGATTGTAGGTGGACAAATTCCACTTGGAGCAGGTCTTGCTTTTGCCGAAAAATACAACAAAACAGGAAAACTTTGTATTTGCTATATGGGAGATGGTGCAGTGAGACAAGGAGCATTTCACGAAGCATTTAACATGGCAATGTCATGGAAATTACCTGTGATTTTCGCTATTGAAAACAATGGCTATGCTATGGGTACTTCTGTGAAAAGAACATCTAACGTAACTGATCTATACCAACTGGGAGCTGCCTATGATATGCCTTCAGAGCCAGTTGACGCAATGCGGGTTGACGATGTACATCTTGCAATAGAAAAAGCTGCAAAAAGAGCCAGAGCAGGTGAAGGACCAACTTTATTAGAACTTAGAACTTACCGGTATAAAGGTCACTCAATGTCCGATCCGGCAAAATACAGAACTAAGGAGGAAGTCGCTGACTATAAAAAACAAGATCCGATTGAGCAGGTAAAAGTTGCTTTAATTGAGCAGGGTTTTGCTACTGAGGAGGAATTGAAGAAAATTGATAAGGATATTAAGCAACGTGTTCTAGATTCAGTAAAATTTGCGGAAGAATCTCCTTTCCCTGATCCTAGTGAAATTTATAAAGATATTTATGCTGAGGATGATTATCCATTTACAATTGATTAATGACAGCAGTCAGATTTCATTTATTTAAAATAACTGCTTTAATTAACCCTGGTAAATTGATTATAAAGGTTTTTAGCTGAATTTTATTAAAAACAGACTACTATTTTAGATATTAGTCTGTTTTTTTATTGTCATAATTTTTGACCAAAATTCCTAATTAAAGAGAAAATATATATTTTTGCACCCTTAATTAAATTTAGCAATGGCAAAGAAAAGTAAAGTAGCGAGTAAAAAGAGTGCAGAACAACATGCGCCAACCGTAACTGATTATATGGAAAATCCTGAAGCAATTCAGGAATCATTAAGCAAATCTCAGGAATTTGCAACCTCTCATAAGAATTTACTTACGGGTATTTTTGCTGCAATCATCCTATTATTAGGAGGATTTTTCTACTATCAATGGTATAATTCAAATCAGGAAGTTACTGCTCAGGAGCAATTATTCCCTGCTATTTTCTATCTTCAAAAAGACTCCCTAAATAAGGCATTGGATGGTGATGGTAACTTTACCGATGGTTTTGTAGCTATAGCAGAAGACTACAGCAGTACAAAAGCCGGAAACCTGGCAAATTTTTATGCGGGTGTGAGTTATTTGAAATTAGGTGAATATGATAATGCAATCAATTATTTACAGCAATTCGATGAGTCGGGTGTGTTAATTGAGGCCAGAGATTATTGTCTTTTAGGTGATGCCTATATGGAAAAGGGCGATTATGCAAATGCTATCACCAATTATAAAAAAGCGAGCGAAACAGATCCTAATAAGGAATTTACGCCAATATATTTGATGAAATTGGCCATCGCACATGAATCTGCGGATGATTTAGCAGCTGCAAAAGAAGCCTACCAGGAAATTATTGACGATTACAAAGATTCTCAGGAGGCTACAAAGGCTAAAAAATATTTAGCGAGAATCGCCCAAAAATAAGGGTGAAATTTTTCTCCTTTTCGGAAAGCGACCTGAATAAATTCATTTCAGGTCGCTTTTTTTGTTTACAGTTTCTTTTATTTTAGTTCTTTTAATAAAATTTGCCCAATAGTCTTCAGCGCTTCTTCTGCCTTATTTTCCCAAACCAGGCTGCAGCTAATTCTCATGAAATTTCTAAATTTCTTTTGAGTTGAAAATAGTATTCCGGGCAGAAACTCAATATTAAATTCCATCGCCTTATAATATAGTTTTAAGGTATTGATATTTCCCGGAAGTTCAATCCACAGAAAGCACCCTCCCTTGGGATGGGTTACTTTTGTGCCTTCAGGAAAGTATTTTATAATGATTTGTGTAGCCAGAAGTACCTGCCTGGAAAAGGTACTTCTTAAAACTTTAAGGTGTTTGGTATATTCTCCTTTTTTGATAAACTCGGCAATGGCCATTTGTTGCAAGGAAGGGGAGGCAATACTGGTCATAAATTTCAATCTTTTGATCTGATTCAGGAATTTTCCAGGAGCAACCCAGCCTACTCTGTAACCTGGAGCTAAGGTTTTGGAAAAGGAGGAGCAAAGCAGAACCATGCCGTGCTCATCAAAAGCTTTTGCTGTAATAGGTCTTTTGGAACCAAAATAAAGGTCACCGTAAACATCATCTTCTATTAAAGGAATATTGTGCTTGAAGAGCAATTGAACCAGTTCTTTCTTCTTAATATCAGGAATACAACTACCCAATGGATTATTAAAATTGGAAATGACCAGACAGGCTTTAATATCCTGTTTTGTGATAGCTGTTTCAAGCTCATCCAGGCAAATTCCGGTATCGGGGTCAGTTGAAATTTCCACTACTTTTAACCCTAAACTTTCAATACATTGCAAAACGCCATAGAAAGTAGGGGATTCGATTGCAATGGTATCTCCTGGTTTTGTAACTGCACGCAATGACAAATTTAATGCTTCCATACAGCCCGTAGTTGTCACAATTTCCTCTGGCATTAGGTTTTTGCCCCAATTGAAGGAAAGAAAGGAAAGTTGTTCTCTGAGGAAGGAATTTCCACTGGTAAAATCATATTCAATTATTTCTTTTTCACTGTTCCTCGCTACAGAAAGTAAGGTTTTATTGAGTTTATGCGTAGGCAATAACCTGCTATCAGGCCTGGCTGTACCAAAAGGAACTTCTACTTTATTTTCTGAAACACCAACTAATCGACTCACCAGGTCATCAATATTTACTTCAGTGGGCACTTTTGAGGTGATTGATTTTTTAGGCGGAACAGGTCGGTGTTGAATCTGGCACCTGACGTAAAAGCCTGATCTTGGCCTTGCTTCAATGAGTCCTTTGTTTTCCAGTGAGAAGTAGGCCTGGAATGCAGTGGACATACTCACGTCCAACTGTTGGCTGAGTTTCCTCACTGAAGTTAGCTTTTCTCCTGGTGCCAGGATGCCTGTTTCTATTTGCTGTTCAATCTTTAAGGCGATTTCTTCATATAAAAAGCCTTTCGAATTTTGTAGGGATAGATTCAAACTGATATGGTTAAAATTAAAAAAACTGAATCTGTTATGCTTCAATAATAACCATCATTTTTGTGAAATAATTTATTGATTGGAAAAAAACGAAAAAAAATAATAGAAAATTAGAAGTTAAAATCTGATTGTTGTTTTACTCTTTCTTTCAATCTTTTTACATATACGTTAATCAGGCTATAAAATGCAACAAAAAAACACACCAGCTATCTGGCAATTGGTTTTGGCTTTTGGAGCCATTTACATCATCTGGGGTTCTACTTACCTTGCTATGAAATATGCTATTGAAACCATGCCCCCCTTCTTAATGGCGGGAATAAGGTTTCTGATAGCCGGAGGAATTCTGTATGCCTGGGCCTATTTTAAGGGAGTTCCAAAACCAACATTCAATAATTGGAAAAGCGCTACTATTACAGGTGGTTTTTTGTTATTGGGGGCAAATGGGGGAGTGGCCTGGGCGGAGAAATTTGTGGATTCAGGGATGGCTGCACTTATCATTACCTCCGAGCCCTTGATGATTGTATTAATCATGTGGATTTATAAAAAGCAAAAACCATCCTTAATAAGTTTGTTCGGAGTTTTTGTAGGAATCATTGGGATGTTTTTATTAATTGGTCCCGTGGAAATTGCCAATGCACAGCATCTCCACCCTGTAGGACTAACCGTTATAATTTTTGCTGCGATTTCCTGGTCAATCGGTTCGGTATATTCATCCGAAGCCGATTTATCCAGCCATCCTATTCAAAATACTGCAATGCAAATGTTGGCGGGTGGAGCATTATTATTTGTATTTAGCCTTACATTCGAGGACCTTAAGCATTTTGAAGTAACAGCCATAAGTTTTGAGTCAGGTTTGGCATTTTTCTACTTGATTATATTTGGTTCCATAATAGCTTTTTCCGCCTTCAGTTGGTTAATGAGGGTGGAATCGCCTAGCAAAGTGGCTACATTTGCTTATGTAAACCCGGTAATTGCCTTGTTTTTAGGCTGGAGCTTTAGAGGAGAAGTTTTTTCTACCCAATCTCTTTTTGCCGCTGCATTACTCATTTCTGCAGTATTTATGATTACTGTTGGAAAAAAAGCACAGGGAAAAGTAAAGCTTAGGGCATTTTTTCGGAAATTTAGATTTGTGAATCGATAACTTAAACTTCCATGGAAAAGACCTTTTCAAAAGAAACAAACTGTATTCATACTCAGCAGGATTATGAATTATTTATACAAGGGGTGAATACACCTATTGACCCTTCCTCAGCCTTTCAATACAGAGGATTTGAGGAAAACGTGTACCCAAGGTATTACAATACTATCAATCAAAAGGTAGTAGTGGAAAAACTGACAGCGCTGGAAAAAGGAGAGACTGGTTTGCTTTTTAGCTCAGGAATGGCTGCCATTTCTTCTATCCTTTTTTCTTTTTTAAAAACAGGGGATCATGCCATTTTTTACCAGAAAATCTATGGGGGAACTTTTAGTTTTATAAAAACTGAATTTGAAAAATTTGGGATTGAATATTCATTTGTTGAAGAAAAGGCACCTGAGGCTTTTGAAAAGGCAATTAAGTCAAATACAAAGATTGTATATATAGAGTCTCCCACCAATCCATTACTGGATATTTTGGATATAAAGAGTATTGCTGAGGTAAGCAAAAAGCATCAGCTGATCTCTATTATTGATAACACTTTTGCTACTCCTATCAACCAGACTCCTATTGCTTTGGGAATTGATATTTCCCTTCACAGTGGAACAAAATACCTGGGCGGACACAGTGATTTGGCCTTTGGTGCTGTAGTCACATCAAAAGAATTAAATAATAAAATTCTTAAATCTGCTATTAATCAGGGAGGAAGTTTAAATGCACTTGATGTTTATCTCATAGAAAGAAGCTTGAAAACTTTGGATGTTCGGGTGAACCGACAGAATGAAAATGCCCTTCAAATTGCTGAATTTCTGGAAAAACATCATAAAGTTGGAAGGGTTTATTATCCTGGTTTAAAAAATCATCCTGGATATGAAATAGCCCGTGAACAAATGAAAGGCTTTGGCGGAATGCTTTCCTTTGAATTGAAAGCTGATGGAATAGACCAGGTCAATCATTTCCTGGATGCGTTGAATTTGATCAAGCCGGCACTTAGCCTTGGAGGGGTAGAAACCATTATTTGTTCTCCAGCCCTGACTTCCCATATAAAAATGTCGAAGGCTGATCGGGAAAAGGCCGGAATTTCAGATGGCTTATTGAGGCTTAGTGTGGGTATTGAAAATGTCCAGGATTTACAAATGGAATTAGATTTTGCGCTGAATAAAACTTAACATTCAATTTACGGCCTAAATTACAGGCAACTTCTACAAAAGAATAATAACAGAAATTTTGCAAATTTTAAATTGGGTAAAAATTACCCCTGGCACACTATTGCCAGTTTTTTTCTAATCAAAAACTCTGTGACATGAAAATAAAAACCTACCAGATAGATGCTTTTACCAACCAGCCATTTAAAGGAAATCCTGCTGGTGTGTGCGTGTTGGAAGAACCCTTGGAAGAGTCTCTAATGCAGTCCATTGCAGCTGAAATGAACCTTTCTGAAACTGCATTTTTTTATCCAATCCTGAACGATCCCGATTATCCGGAAGATTTTTATAACCTGAGATTTTTCACTCCTACGGTTGAAATCCCTTTATGTGGTCATGCTACTTTGGCGACTTCAAAGTTACTTTTCCACCTGAAAAAAGTGACCTCCGGAGAGATAAGGTTTAAAACACAAAGGGGAATTTTAACCATTGCAGAGCAAGAAGGTAAAATTGAAATGGATTTCCCACTGGATGAGCTGGTGGATTGTACTCCTTCTGAAGAATTGCTCAAGGTATTGGGTCTGAAAAAAGTGGTGGACTCGAAGTTTGGAGTAAATACAAATTTCCTTTTACTGCGGGTGGAAGATGTTGAAACAGTGAAACAGATTCAGCCTGATTATGGCCAGCTACTCAATATCTCAGCCGGTATCGACTTAGAAGCCGTTATTGTAACTTCTACCGGTAACGCTCCTTTTGATTTTTCTTCGCGGGTATTTGGGCCCTGGGTGGGCATAGATGAAGATCCGGTTACTGGCTCTGCCCATACGGTTTTAGGACCTTATTATGCAGAAGTATTAAATAAAAAGACATTGAATGCCTTGCAATGCTCTGAAAGGACAGGGGAGTTGGGATTATCAATTACAGAAAATAATAGAATCAAAATTAGGGGAGAGGCTGTAATTGTATTGGGAGGCTATCTCAATATATAGAAAACGACAACTTTCAACCAATGAAATTGCTATGTGCAACGTCTTATAAATGTTAAAATCTAGTTTGACTAAAAGGGGAATCGACTTTCGTTTCCCTTTTTTTATTTAAAAGGGTTACCATTTTCAATATTAGTTATAGAACCTATGAAAAGTACAATCAAAGTAAGCAATAAGTTAATTAAAGCCTTTACCATTGGTAAAGGTTTTTTTTTGCCCTTAATGCCAATCTTAACTGACTGATTTAAATTAGGTTTATTCCCCAGAAAAAAAAGCTTAGAAAATTTATCCTCTAAGCTTTTCACCTTATTTTTTTCCGGCTCAACTGAATTAAGGTTTAGATTTTCTTCAGTTGATAAACCAGTTCAATATACTCTGTCATGGCATCTTCCTTTGATTTTCCTGCAAGGCTTGCCCATGCATCATGTTTAAATTGAGCTTTAAAATCAAACCCTCCCGGACGCTCAGTCTGAACATCTCCTTCAGTAGCTTGTTTAAAAAGTCCATATAATTTTAGAAGTTCCTCGTTTGTCGGTCTTTCGCTCAATTCTTTTACAAGCTTTTGAGCTTCTTCAAATTCTTTTTCTAATTCCATTTTTTATGGGTTTACTGGTTGTAAAATTAGTTTAATTTATGTTAATCTTTGTGCTTTTTTTCTTCCTCATTAAGATTTTCAATTTCCTCTTCATCAAGTGTCAGATCAATAATTTGTGGTCCGTATTTTTCTGCCAGGAACCTTTGTTTATAAATAAATTCGGCAGTATCACAAACTTCACTTGTAAAATAGGCATTAAATCCACTTCCAATTACCGCCCCGTTTATGGGAATAACATCTCCTATTTTGGCTTTCAGTAATTGTATGGTAATGGAGGAAGTAAGGGTTGAAAACATATCGAGAAAAGTAGGTTTATCCAGAGATTGATTTTGGTCCAGTCCCACCATTTTTTTTGCTTTTACAATTAACCGGTTCATGACTTCCTGTTTTGCCCCTTCATTGGAGCAGGACGCATATTCTAATATATTTAGGGCAAAGAGTTTTTCCTCTTCTTTATTTATATCAAAACCATAATAGGTGGCATATTCGCTGATAGCTTTGTGGTTAAGATTCACCAACGCAATGATATCTGATGGCATACTGGGTAATGACAGTGCCGTACTGCTTTCCTCTTCCTCTCCGGCCAGTGTTTTATATTTTTTGCATAAATCTCCGATGACCTGTTCTACGTCTTCCAGATGGAGTTTGGATATGTCTTTTGTAGATTGGATCTGGCTATAGCCGGCTTTGGTATATTCGCTTAAAATCCGCTCTGAATCAACCGACCATTTGGATAAATCCTGAAAAAAATCGAGAAATTTCTGGTTGGTTTTCTGGATAATGGCATCCATCCCAGGTATTTTGGAAAACAAGTTACCTGCTTTTTTTAAAGGGGATTTCATGGCACTTAGCATGGTGCCAAACTTTTTTTTTGCGGGTTTTTGTTTAACTTTTATTTGTTCAATTACCTCCAGTTCGTATTTTGTAGGCTCATGTTTACTTTCAGGTTCACTCATTGTAGTTCTCCTTAATTTTTCTGGTCTTTTAGCAGTAGATGCTGTTTATTTGGTATTTAAAGTACAAATTAAGGATTATTTTCTGAGAAATTCTTGTTTAAGAACAAGTAGTTTTTAAATATTGAATACCGGATTGGCCTGATTTTCAATCCACCCCAATTGACTTTAACCAATAAAAATGATAGAAAATGGAAAATCAAACCACATCCATAGAAAATGAAGTGTTTGAACTGAACCCCAAACAGCTGGCTTATCAAAATAGTGTATTAAAATCCTTTAAGTTTAAGCTCTTCCTTTTAACTAAAGTTCCCCTTGGTTTTTTTGCAGGGATGAAATTATTGGAGCTCAATCCTCACAAAGCTCAGGCCTCTATGCCTTTTAAATGGTTAACTCAAAACCCTTTTAAATCCATTTATTTTGCGGCTCAAAGTATGGCTGCAGAGCTTTCCACAGCATCTTTAGCCTTGTTAGCCATACAGGGGAAAAAGCCATCTATTGCCACAATCATTGTGGGGCTGGAAGCGGAATTTGTAAAAAAAGCTACAGGCAGAACTTACTTTACATGTGAAGAAGGCGCAAAAGTTTTTAAAGCGGTAAAGGAATGTGAAACTACCGGAGAAGCGGTGACAGTAAAGTTAAAAACAGTGGGGAAAATGGCTGACGGGACGGTGGTTTCCAATTTTTGGTTTACCTGGTCATTCAAGCAAAGGAGTAAATAGCAGAATGTTTCAAAAAAGGAAGGCGGCCCATTATTGAGCCGCCTTTTTTATATTATTTGAATTCCAGTTCAATAATCGTATCTATTTCGTCTCTTTTTTCAAAAGGAACTTCTACAGCCAAACCGAAATCAGTATCCTTAAATTTTAAAGCGCTTTTGTCACTAAAAAGCTTTGCTGATTTTACTTTTTTACTGAGTCCCTGAATTAAAAGAGATTCATCATTCCAGTTAAGAATATGGATGTAAACTTTACCATCTTTCTGAGTACTCACACCCCAGTCTCTAGCATGCACCGGACCTCCTCTGGTTCCGTAAATGGTTTCCCCATTTTTTTCCAGCCATTTGCCCATTTCTTTTAATAATCGGGAGTGTTCTGGTTGAATTTCTCCATTGGGCATGGGGCCCACATTAAGCAAAAAATTACTGTTATAACCAGCTGCCTTCACCAAATACTGAATCAGTTGTTTGACTGATTTGTCATTTCTGTCTTTCAGGTTAAATCCCCATGAGCCATTTATTGTTTCACAGGTTTCCAGTGGAAGATTTCCAATTTCCGATTCCCCTGAAAAACCAGTGGTATTGTGTCCTGGCAAATCTTTTTCAAACATTTGGAAATCTTCCCCCTCAAATGGAGGCTGATGATGATTATTGCCAATAAGTGCCCCTGGCTGAAGTTTGTGGATGAGTTCATATGTTTCCTCAAGTTTCCAGTTGGCCTTTTTCCTGTCCCACCAGCCATCGAACCAGATGCCTGCTACATCACCGTAATTGGTAAGTAATTCTGTTAGCTGATCGTTTTGATATTGTAGATATTTATCCCAATCTCCCTCTTCTGGTCTTCCGGTATAACCTCCTCCGGTTACTCCCCTTGGGAAATAATCGGTATGATGCCAGTCTAACTGGGAGTAATAGAAAAATAATTTAATGCCTTGTCTGTCACATTCATCCTTTAGCATTTTAAGTACATCTTTGCCATATGGAGTTTTGTCTACAATATTGTAGTCAGAAACTTTTGAGTCATACATGGCAAAACCATCGTGATGTTTACTGGTAATCGTAATGTATTTGATGCCAGCAGCTTTCACCATACTCACCCATTCTTTGGCATCGAAGGATGTTGGATTGAAAAACGCAGGCAATTTTTCATATTCCTTGATGGGAATTTGCTTTTGGTTCATAATCCATTCGGCAATTCCTTTGTCTCCGCCACCACCCATCACACTATAAACTCCCCAGTGCACAAACATGCCAAATTTTGCATCCTGAAACCATTCTCGGTTTTTTAGGTTTTCTTCAGTAGGAGTATATTTATCTTGTGAAAATGCCGGGGTATTAAAAAATACGGTTAAAGCAAATAGGTAGAATACCCTATTCCATAAAGTTCTCATTATCAGATGTTTTATAGTTTCAATTATTTTTCTTCCTTGCTATACAATTATCAAAAAGTGTATAGAAATCAGGTTTTCTTTACCTTCAAAGTTAGCCAATGGGAAATTCTTTTTCCTGAAATCGATAAACCTCTGGGGGTAATCCGGAATTAAACCCAGTCAGTTATTTAAATTTAAACTAAATCATGGTATTCCTGTTTAGATAATACCTACTATAAAATCAAAATAGAGATGCACGGAGAGAAGTCAAGTAAAATACCAATATTTCCTTTAAATGTAGTAGTCTTCCCTGGTGAAGATCTTAATTTGCACATATTTGAACCCCGATACAAGGCACTTATAAAGGATTGTATTGAAACAGGTATTTCGTTTGGAATTCCAGCCTATCTGGATGGCAAAGTGCAAAATACAGGCACTACTGTGAGGTTGGTGAAAATCGTAAATAAGTATCCTGATGGAAGGATGGATATCATCACTAAAGCGGAACAAAAATTTCGAATGTTGAATTTCGAACCAGAAATGGGCAGCAAACTTTATGCAGGGGGAGAGGTGGAGTTTTTAGAAATCTCGGATAATTCAAACCATTCAGACAGAGTCCTTTTAATTGAAACAGTGCAAAAACTTTTCAGGCTGTTGCAAATAGATAAAAACGATTTACAACCGGAAATGGAATTTCTTTCATTTAAAATAGGCCATCATGTGGGGTTAACCCTCAAACAGGAATTCAGACTTTTGAGCCTGGAAAAAGAAACCCAGAGAATGGACTTAATTATAGATCATCTTATTCGGACCATTCCGGCCATCAGAGCCGCTGAAAAATCGAAGGAGAAAGTAAAACTTAACGGACATTTTAAATATTTTGATCCGTTGAAATTTTAGTCAGGTGTTTGATCACATCTTCATTTGCTTTAAATCCAAGTGTTTTTTTAGGGAAAGGTTTGATGAATTTATCCAGGAGGGAATTGCTGCCTTTCACCAAAATTTCCACCTCCTTTTTCTTTTTGACTAAGGCATTAAAAAAAGCACGAAAGTTTGCCTGCTCATCAGCCATGCAATCAATGACAATTATGGGTGATTCTGCCTTTTCAATGAATTCGATGGCATAATTTACAACCAGACTATCTGAATGATTATCAAAGTCAAATACGGATAATTTAGGGAAATTTTCCCGAATAGATTTTAATAAGGTATTGCTAAAAGCAAAATCATTGACTGGTAAGATAGAGATAAAAATAATTGAATGCATAGGATGGGATTTAAAAAAAGTCAATGGCTTTACTTTTTTATGATAATCTTTTCTGAAAAACTATAATTCCCTTTCTGAAATTTAATCAGGTACAAACCCGCCACCCAGTATTCAGTTTGTATATTTACTTCACTGTCGGGAGAAATAACCTGAGGTTTAGAAATGGTTCTGCCTAGCAAATCAAAAATCTGAAAACTCAGGGTTTCCGCTGAGGAAATTTTAAAACTATTTTTGGCGGGGTTGGGAAATACCTGTACCTTAAATGCAACTTTAGGGTCGTCAATTCCACTGACGATACTTTTATTTTTGAGGAAAGTTAATCCTCCTGCTTCAGATCCGATAATCAGATTTTTCTCGTAGGCGATAGGGAAAATTCCTGATCCAAAATGATGCTGTATATTTTTTCCTAAAGTGTTGTTAAAAAACAGGTTCTCAATTGCGGTAAAAGTGCCATCCAGGTCCTCAATAAAGTTCGTATAAACTTTAAATTCTCCGGAACGGTCTCCGGTGATCAGATCGGGCAAATCATCTCCATCCATATCGGCCACATCAAGGCTGAGTTCTCTTTTTGTATTGTCAAAACCGATTCCTCCTGCAGCTGAACGTACTTTTGTGAAGTTTAAATCACCCGTGTTTTCATATTGAATTAATTCTCCTCCTCTATTTTTACCTAAAAGTAAATCCATGTCATTATCGTTATCAAGGTCAGCAAAATGGGCTTCATCCAGCCTTTCAATATCTACATCAATGAGCTGAATATTTTCCAATTGAAAAATAGGTGGATCAGCCGGGTTAGCTGCTTCATTGAGCATGTACCGAATAGCCAGATCGCTGGTATTTTTAACCAAGGCAGTGAAAACAAAATCGGTTTTGCCATCATTATTCAGGTCTGCAAATTGCGGTTTTATTTCAATAAAATTGAGTTGAGATAAACCCAGATAATCAACATTATTCAATTCAAAGGCTGGTTGTAAATCTGAGCCAGTATTCTCGAATAATTTAATGGTAGCATAAAAACTGCTATCCGATTGCTGATCTCCTTTATTAGCTACAAATAAATCCAAATCTCCGTCACCATCAGCATCAGCCATTGCGGGAGAGGCCCCTTCACCCAGATCAATCATTTCATTTTGCAGGAAATCTTTCTTTTCAAAATTGAATTCAGGAATGGCATTGGTCCCAATATTTTTATAATACCAATTGGATTGGGAAAAATTGGTCATAAACCCGGCATCATTCGAAAAAAGGTTAGGGCTTACTAAAAGATCATTTTTTCCATCAAAATCTACGTCTTCATAAAAAGAAGCTGGAAATACATGAAAATTGACAGGTTTGGTAATGGGAATGTCTAAAATTGCTGAATCAAATACCGCCTCATTTTCATCCCCTTTGTTTTCAAAATAAACCAAATGATTACAGCTTACCTCCCCAAGAATTAAGTCCTTATCGCCATCATCATCCATATCCAAAGCTAAAAGAGCTGAACCTGCATGATTTGTTTTGGCCACTCTGCAACTGGTTTCATTTCCAAAAATATAGGAGTCACATGTGCCACATTCTTCAAAATCTCCCCAGCGATTGGTAATTTTCTGAAACTCCAGGTTGTCGCAATTACCAAAGTTTTCCATACTAAGGTTTTTGTGATATTCCACTCTTCCTCCAACTGTAGGAATAAAATTCAGGATATCCAGGTCACCGTCATTATCTATATCTACAATAGCGGGAATATCGGTAATATCCACTTTCAGGGTTAAGCTTCCACCTGAAAAACCGGTGCTTTTTATAGGGTCTTTGGCCAATTCCCAAGCTACATTTTCTCCTTCTTCTGCAATATTGGTATAAGCTGTAATGCCGCTGTTTGTCCCAAAAAACAAATCCTTTTTCCCATCGCAATTATAATCCACCAGAAGCATCCAAAACTGAAATTTTGGAAAGAGGTCTTCATATTCCGGGGCATAACTGAATTCATTATTTTGGCTTAAAAAAGTACTCAGTTTTTGGGTGGTACGATCAAAAACGACCAAATCTTCACTGCCATCCCCGTTTAAGTCAACCTTGCTAAATTGTGATGCATTTAATCCGCCAGCCCATGCATTTTTTAAGGATTCTCCTCCAATACTTACCTCAATAGAATCATAAAAAACAAAACTGGTTTCCTGTGTAAATCCATGGAAGGAATAGCTTAATAGGAGAATGAAAAATAAGGTCTGTTTTTGCATGGGGAAATTACCTGGTTGTAAAAATTCGTAATTGTTTTGGGTGGTAAATTTAGGACACTCAGAAATTTTATTTGGTTTAAGCCTGGAGATTTTTGCGGGCTTCTTCTGAAAATTTTGGCGAAAGGATTTTAAATCATGAATTAGATAGGAAAGAGAATTATTTATCCTTAACTGTCCAAAGTTTTTGTTGAAATACTGTGAATGCTTTAATTTGCGGACAATCCAAACTATACCGGCTTTATTTGTTAAAAGTAATGAAGTTAAACCCATCAATTGTCCGATTCCATCTTTTTCTGGTTATTTTCCTATGCTCCATTTCCCTGGTAAATGCCCAGGTAAAGCTTAGTCCAAGAGCTAAAATAAGTGTTTTTACCATTGGCCAGGGAGGTCCGCAAGACGAACTTTTTACACAGTTCGGACACAGTGGCATCAGGGTAAATGATCCACTTAATAGAATTGACTGGGTGTATGATTATGGTGTGTTTGACTTTGACGAGCCTTTCTTCTACCTCAAATTCGCCAGAGGACAACTCCGGTACAGATTGGCAAAGGCAGAATATGAAAGATTTGAGTATCGCTATAAATACTATAACAGGGACCTGACCGAGCAGGTTTTAAATTTGGATTCCGCTCAAAGACAGGTAATTTTTAATTTTTTGGAAGAAAATTATAAGCCTGAAAACAGGTATTACCTGTATGATTTTTTTTATGACAATTGTGCCACCAAACTCCCAGCAGTGGTAAAAACTGCTCTGGGTGATGATGTGGATTTTAATACTTCTCCTCCAGATGAGCAATTGTCGTTCAGGCAATTGATTCAGCCAGATTTGGAAACGCATCCATGGGGAGATTTGGGCATTGACCTGGCACTTGGTCTGCCCTGCGATAAGATTGCTTCTCGATGGCAATATATGTTCCTGCCACAATTTGTAAAAAAAGGTTTTGACGAAGCGACTATAAAAAGTGAGGGAAAAGTATTACCACTGGTAGCGGAAACCAATATTGTGAATGTACACAAACCCTGGCCTCCATATACACCCACCATTACCCCTAGTCTGATTTTTTGGACGGTTTTTGTACTGGTAACACTTTTTACGGTTTTGGGAATTGTAAAAAACAAACGATTTAAGGCAGTTGATTTTATCCTGTTTTTTAGTATCGGGTTGGTGGGCATGCTCATCGTATTCCTTTGGTTTTTAACTGATCATAAAGCCACCGTCAATAATTTCAATATCCTTTGGGGACTGCCTACCCATGTATTTCTCGCATTTGCCCTGTTGAAAAAACAGCCTAGTAGCTGGGTAAAAGGCTATCTGGTTTTCACCATTGTATTGAATATCATCGTATTGGCTGGATGGAATTTCCTTCCACAGGCATTGCATTTCGCCATCATCCCGATTGTATTGGCACTTTTGGTGAGAGCTGCATTTAATTTTCGAGTGGTGATGAAATAGTTGGGATTAGGATAGCCTGGATTTATGGATTTTGAAAGAGGTTGGTTGAGAGGCATACAGGGCATGTGTGTGCCAGTATTTGATTTAAATAATTGCAATTCAAAGCGTTACAAACGCTTTTCTCGGTCCTCCTCGTTTCCGAACGAGTGGGGTTTTTTGTTTCTTAATTCTGGATAATTATTATTGGAGTCCACGGGTCATGCGTGAACCAGCGGAGGGAGAAATAATTTAGATCCAAAATATTTTGAATGAACCCTAGCTAAGCAAAATGAAAAATAGAAAGTTATTTTATAAATTTTTAGGAGTTAGCTTTATTATTTATTCCATATTTAGAATATTAAATTTTTATTTAATTCTAAATATTTATGATTGGGTTAGCTATATAATTTTATTTTGTTGTGGAATAGTCCTTTTTTTTTCATTGTATAGGGAGAGTAATCAAGGTAATTCGTAACTAAAAATTAATAACTTTCCACAAGTTGGCGAATGCGTGAACCAGCAGAGACTTGTTACTGATCAAAATGTATAACAAAGAACTATTAATTCTACTTTTATTTTGTTTTGGGTGTAAACCCTATTTTTACACCATAGATGGTTCTGATAAATTTTTATATAAAACAGAGAAATTTGATTTAGCGATTAAGATTAACAGATATCATAATAACTTAATGGTGGATTATGAATTTAATCAAGTGAAAGACACAATTTATTTTGACCCCATGCAAGTTGTATTAATTGATCAGTCTTTTAGAAAAGTTAATGTTGATGTATTCTATGCATTCGATTATAAAAAAAGATTTTTTGATTATACAGATCAGGAAAAATTAAAATTTACTAATAAAAATAAAATCCGTTTATATTTTAAAACAGGTAAAATGCAATGTGAAAAGGACACTCATCAAATGGATCATGGAAACTGCCTTAAAGATGCAAATAATGTCATAAGCTTACCGATTTTAGAAATTGCAGCAAATGAAAGACTTTGGTGTAAATAAAACTTCTTAGATAAATTATATTGAAAAGTACGACATTGCGCGTGTGTCCAAGACCTGCTATTAAGTTTTGTACATGTGGGGAGGTGTGTTCGTGACAAGAATAAAAAAAAATCCTTTCCGTAAAATACAGAAAGGATTCCCACTTCAAAACTTCAACTGTGTTTTATCAATTTTATCTATTTTTTAATCTTTTCCACACCCTTCTTCTGATTCTAAAATCCATTTCAATTTCTTCAGATTCTCCATCTACAGTTCTTACTGCAAGGTTATCACAAGTGCCGTCACCGAAATCAAGGGTTGCGGTGGATTCTCCAATTGTGGTTTCGATCACACCTGATTTTATCCATGGACAGTTCAAAGAAGTAATTAATGGAGTGGTGATTTCTTTAGAATAGCTGGTGCCTTCAGCAGAACCACTGGCTGTTCCGGTTATTTGGAAAACATCATCACTTCTGATTTCGGTATCCATTCCTTCAATCATTTTTCTTTCTTTATTGGCTTCCCTGGTGATTATTTCTCCCTCTGGGGTAGTGATTTTGCCCCCTTCCATTACAATTGAATAAGTGTAGTCCCCCAGGAAGGTAATGGTTCTTTTGCCTTCTACCTTGTTGTCATTCACATAAAAGTCTTCAAATTCCACAATTCTTTGAGAGCCGACTTCATCTCTTGCTCCTGTTAAGGTGATGATAATTTTCCCTGATTTTGAATGTCCTGCCGGGTTTGTGCAACTATCTCCAAAGTCAATAGTAATGGTTTTGGGATAACCTCCTTCTTCAGGCTCATCAATGGTTCTGGTGGCGCAATCCTTAAATCCAATTCCTCTTCTTCCGTTACTGAATTCTATATCGGCTGTGGCATCCTCAATATCGTATTCAAGATCATTGAAAGCATTTTCGGAGAAGGCTGTAGCATCCAATACTTCATCCGATGATAAATTATCTCCCTCATTCTGACAACCAATTAATGCAATGCTAAAAATGATTACCGCAAAAATTGATTTAATATTCACTAACTGGTTTTTCATGATTTTCGAGTTTTTCATTTTGATTTGATTTTTGGATTAAATTTTTGTGAATTGGAAATAGATTTCCAGGCTTACCCTTTCCTTAAATTTTGGAACCGGATAAGAATAATATTTGAAATTATTTTATTAACTAATTGATTTTTAGAGTGCTATGAGGATTTGTTCTTTAATACATACCTTGTTGAATATTATATTTTAAAATTGAAAATTTAAAAATAAACTTGTCGTTCTTCCTAAAAGTAATTCATCATAAGTAGTTACATTTTGAATATTTACATTTTGTTGTCCTTCCTGAAATACCCCATAACGATCCAGAACATACTCACGACTTCCAATATTATCCTGGTCGTAGGCATTGAAAACAGATACTCCAATTTTCCCCAGGCTCTTCCCCAATTTAAAATTATAGCTGGCCGATAAATCCAATCTATGATAACCGGGGAGTCTGCCATTGTTTCTGGAATCGTAGGTAAATTTCACATTTCCATTTGCCTGAGTCACCGTATCCGATGGGATGGAATAAGGCTGGCCTGTATGAAATACCCAGTTTGCAGATAAATCCCATTTCCCCAGTTTGAATTGATTGTAAAATTTAAATTGATGACGCTGATCATTATTGGCAAAGAAATATTGTCCGCCATTTAAATTATTATATTGGTGTTTTACTTGCGATAAAGTATAACCAACTGATGGGCTATAAATCTTCCCTTTTTTGTAAATCAAGACATCAACTCCATTTACATATCCTTCGCCATTGAATAAGACATCCTTTACTCTCCAGCTTGGTTTAAGGTCATTTCCTCTTGTTACATTATCTAATACTGTTGTGATTAATCCATCCAGGTTTTTGTAATAAAATTCCACATCAATCAGGAAATTTTCTTTTTCATAGCTGCCGCCCACAATAAAGTGATCGGATGAAAGTACCTGAATGTTTTTATCATTGGCCAGAACCCAATAATCCTGATTGATAATGGAAGTAGCACTATGCTCAATTTGGTTTATATATTGGTAATATCTGCCAATGGCTCCCTTAAACCTCCAGTTCTCATCAGGCTGATAACTTAGTGAAAACCTGGGCTCAGGATAAAATTCATTTGTTAGTGTATAATAAGTTTCCCTCAAGCCTAAAGTGAATGAAACCTTATCAGAAGGGGAAAAGGTGTTTTGAATAAATCCACCTATCTGTGAACCCTCTGCATAGAAATTTACCAGATTTAAATTATCAGTAGCTTTATCGGAATAATCTATTTTATTAAAAGTGGTGAATAAGCCAAATTCAAGATAATTTTTATCATTTACGGTATATTCAAAGTTGAACCTCCCGGAAATTTCGTCTATTTGATTTTCCCTTTGGATAGCCCAATATCTTTCTTCTCTTTGCCTCAGAATATTGGTTTCGGAATACCTTTCCAGGGAATAATCCCTAAAGTATTTAGACAAAGCCAGGTTGAGCGTTCCAAATAATTTTTGATTATAAACCCTGTTCCATCTCAGTCCTAAACCTGTGTTTCCCACCAGATATTTTTCCAAAGTTTGTTCCTGATAACTTCCCAGCCGATTTTCTACTGAAAAGTTTGTGGTGGAGGCGTAATCATCCTGTCCATTGTAAAAACTCAAGGAGATTAAATCTTTGGAAGTTGGCTTAAAGGAAACTTTGGTATTGATATCGTAATAATAATATTTTGGAGATTCTATTCGGTTTTCGTTTTGTCTGGTATTTGCATTCAACTGAGGGTTATTTTGTCTCGCATAGTTGAATAGTTTATTGTATAAATCAGTCTGTACTATATCGGTATAAGCTCTTCTTCCAGAAAGAAAAAAAGTAGCTTTATCCCCAACAGGCGTTTCTACAGCCAGATTGGCACTTAGCATATTCAAACCTATGCTGGCTGCAGGCTTATTGCTATTTCCCGCTTTTCCAGTGATATCTACCAATCCGGAAACTCTTCCGCCATATTTGGCATCAAATCCTCCTCTGTAAACCTGAATGTCCTTTACGGCATCAGTATTGAAAGAACTGAATAATCCGTAAAAATGGTCGAGGTGATAAATGGTAAAACCATCGAATAATACCAGGTTTTGATTTGGCGAACCGCCTCTTATATTCATGCTGGACGCTTTTTCACCGGTACTGCTAATTCCTGGAAGCATTTGTATGCCCCTCATCAGGTCATTTTCACCAATTTGAGGTAAATTGCTGATTTGAGTAGGGTTCAGTGTAAATTGTCCCGGGTTTTCCGCCACATCCAGCATGGCTTTATTTTGTTCATTTACCTCAACTTCCTCCAAAACCGCAAGATTGGGCTTCACCTCTATCACAATTAAATCTTCACCATCTAATGATTCTATGTCCACTGAAATGGGCTCATAACCAAGGTGCTTAATTTCTATGGAATCAGCCATTTTTGGCAAATCAGCCAGCGTAAAATAACCATCCTGATTGGCAATCACCCCAGTGGAAGTACCCTTCAGGCTCACTGAAGTGAAAGGCAGGGTTTCCCCCGTCTCACTGTCCTTTACTACACCTGTGAGGGTATAGGTAGGGTTTTCAGTATGGTGATTTAAATGCTTCATTTCGTTTTTTTTTCTGATGACCACCCGATCTTCTCCTATAATTTTAAAGGTCAGGCCGGTATCTTTTAAAATCTTCTCCCAGGCTTCCTTCAGGGGAAGCTGATTGATTTCCTGATTAATATTAATGGTTTTAACTAATTTTTTTTCGAAGGCAATTTTCAGGTGATATTCCCTTTTAAGTACTTCAATTACCTCCAGAAGACTGATATTTTCAAATTTTTCATTTACGATAATGGGTTCTTTTCCAAAAGTGTTATACGATGTTAGCATGATGATTACATAAAGCATCAGTTTTTCTAATATTGAAGTTTTAATTCGCATGCTTATCATCTTCATCTGCAAGTAAAAAGAAAATTCAAATGAACTCGAACTTACTCTTTCGTGATTTCTACCTGTTTGCCTTCTACCTTGTAATTTAATTCCATTGGAAAACAAATCATTTCCAGGGCTACTTCTAAATCATCATTAGTAAAAACTCCTGTGTATTTCTTATCTTTTATTTCAGTTTTAATATCCACTTTCAGGTTATATTGTCTTTCCAATTCGGCAAAAACTTCCTGTAGTGGCCTGTCGTCATAATTAAATTCACCTACTCTCCAGGTCGCTTTTTCCTCCTGTTCAAATTTATAAGTTTCCGATATTTGTTGTTTTGCTATCTTCACACCCAATCCCGGAGTCAGTAGTTTTGAACTTGCCTGATCGGGAGTACTGACTTTCACTTTACCAGTAAAACAATCAACTTCCATTTTTCCTTCCCTTGCAAAAACATTAAAACTTGTTCCTAAAACTTCCACGGTTCCTAAGTCAGTAATTACGGAAAACCTTGCCCCTTTTTCTACCTCAAAAAAACCTTCTCCTTTTAGTTTCACCATTCTGTTTTTATTCCAGGTTTCTTCGGTAAAACTAATTTCTGAGCCGGCATTTAATTTTACCTTTGAGCCATCTGGTAAGTCCCAATTAAGTTGTTGGCCTGTCTCTGCTATAACAAGCAAAGGAACCGGGGCTTCTTCATTTTGATTTATTACAAAGAAAATCCCAATAAGTATTACAGCTGCAGCAGCAAATTTATACCAATTTCTACTGATAAAACTTCTGCTATCCATTTCCACCACTTTTGTTTCTCTCCCAATTCCGGCTTCAATTCCCTTCCAGATTTTATTTATCTGCACATCGGAAATTTCTTTTTCTTTAGTAGTCGTTAGTAAAACTAGTTTTCTGGCTTCAGAAATTAATGCTTTCTTATCCTCATTATTTTGGATAAATATTTCCCAAAAAGATCGGGTTTCTACTGATGGATTTTTCACCCATTTGCAGAAGAACTCATCCTGAGCAAAGTCTTCCAACCCATAATCTCTATATTTATTAATTTCTTCAGCCATAACTTTAGCAGCTTTGAACAGATAAGTAAACTGTTCTTATTTTGTACTCAAAATTTTTTTATTTTTTTTCAAAAAAAATGTGATTTATTTATAAGTTGTTGATTTACAGTGGATAGTATTTAGAATTTAATAAAGAAAAAAATCATAATAATTTTTAAATACTTAATATTTTCCTTCAGGGCCTTTAATCCACCATAGATCAAATTCCTTGCTGACTGGTAGTTGATATTTAGTGCTTTGGAAATTTCATCGTAATTCATTTCATGGAAATATTTCATATAAATGGCTTCTTTCTGTCTTTTAGAGAGATTTGCCATAGCCCCTTTTAATTTATCTTTGCCTTCTTGTTGCAGTTCTTCTTTTATCAGGTGGTCCTCTGTATTTATCTCCAGCTGAAAATCGTAATTCTCAAGTTCCATTTCAGTATTGAGCTGTTTGCTTTTTTGAGTTTTTCGGATGATTCTTCTCCTCAAAGCTCCTAAAAGGTAGTTTTTAATGGAATCTGTTTCGCCAATGGTTTTGCGATTCCGCCATAAGTCAAGGAACAAATCCTGGATACAGTCTTCCACAATTTCCCCATTTGGAGTGAATTTGCTCCCGTATTTATATAAAATCCTTATGTTTTGATTGAAGATTTCAGCAAAGGCAGTTTGGTTGCCTTCTTTGAATTCTTTCCATAAATTCAGGTTTTCCATGCGCTAAGTATTCTCCTGTTTAAGTAACTTAATTACTTATAATTCCCAAACAGTTTCTAAAGCTATTGGACAATTTTGGAAAAGGAAAGTTTTCGGAAAATTTAAGTGCCAGTACTATTAATTTTGAAGGAAATTATACACTTTGTATGGCGTTGGTCGCTGAGAAAAGGAACAATTATCTTTTATTCCTATCTTTTTTGGGAAAACTGATGGTGGGTTAAATATTAAATGAATGGCACAAAAAAAACCAACGGTAATTTTCCGTTGGCTTTCCCATTACTCATTACTACCTAAAGTTCCAAATTCTTGAATGAATAGGAACTAATTAGAGAAACTATATATGAACCAAAATTTTTTTTGCTCATGTATAATACAAGTTTAAAAGTAGACTTTGAGGTAAATTTGAGTTAATTCTGAAGGAATTCTGAAGTTGAGGTCCATTTTATTTTTTTCAGCTTCAGGATAACTGAATGCATTTCTTCAGAATAGCTATAAATAACCTTTATCTGGTTTACATCACATATTTTGCTCACTATAGATAAGCCTAAACCAATAGATTCCTGCGACTGATTATCTTTTCTAAATCGCTCGAAAAGTTTTTCGGGATCAACTTTTAGGGGCTTTCCTGTGTTGGATATTTCCAATTTTGAAGAAGTGAGGTCAATTTTGATCTTCCCATTTTCAAAATTATGCCTTATCGCATTTTGAAGAAGATTGGTGAGTAGCATGTCGAGCAGGTAAGGGTCCATATTAATAAACACATTTTCTTCCAGCTCATTTTCCAACCGAATTCCCTTCAATTCTATCAATTCTTTAAAATTGAAAATCATATTTTCAATTATCCTGGTCAGGTTGATTTTCTGCAGATTTGAATACTCTTTGTTTTCAATTTTGGTTAGAATTGACAGGGACTGGCCCAGTTTTGAAAGCTTGGAAATGGCCTGATGGGTAGAGCCAATTAGCTGCAGTTGCTCATCATTTAGATTAGGCGATTCCAGCAGTAGTTCCATTTTCCCTTTGGCAATCGCTAAGGGGGTTTGCATTTCATGTGAAGCATTCTCGGAAAATTCCTTCAGGTTGATATAGTCCTGGCTAATCTTTCTGGTCATCTCAGTGATGAAATTATTCAGGTCATTGAATTCCTTAATATTGGTTTCAGGAAGATTAAGGGGCTCCTTGTTTTGCAATTTGAATTTTTTAATAATATCCAGGGTCATTTCGAATGGCTTTAGTAGCTTTTGAGAAATTAAAAAACTGGACATCACCAAAACAAGAGCAAGCAGCAGAAAAATCATGGAAAGGGAATAAACACTACTTTCATAAATATCATCAGTTTCAAGAATTACATCATAAAGGGTAATTTGATAAAACTGATCATTTATTTTTTCAATGGCATTAAGTTTTCTGTGGGGCTCTTCTCTTTTTAAAATACGGTGTTGAACGATAGTGTCTGAAAAATAGGGTTTTACTGCCTGAAGATTATTACCCTCCAGAAGGGAGATATTAATTTTTTCGTTATTGATATCTGTAACAGCAACTCCTCTCGAAATGGCTTGGGTAATATCCTTGTGTTTTTCCCATAAATAACGGTCAGTCTCCAGGTCAACATCCTTTTTAATGACACTGAAAGTAATCCAAATCCCAATTCCAAAAACAGCTAAAGCTATAATCAGATAATATAATGTGGTCTTAAGTAATAAATTCATAGGGCTAATAAGCGCTAACTGGTCGGAAATTCATTTCGCGTAATATCTAAATGTTCGTATTAAATTTATATCCCATTCCATAAATTGTATTAATGTAATCCCTACCATCCAGTTGAGTAATTTTCTTCCGGAGGTTCTTAATGTGTTGGTATACAAAATCAAAGGAATCGTATAAATCGACATGGTCACCCCAAAGGTGCTCGGCAATGGATTGTTTGGTCAAAACCCTGTTTTTATTGGCGAGGAAATAAATTAGCAATTCATATTCCTTTCGGGTAAGAATCAGGTTGGTATCGTTCACGAATACTTCAAAAGTATCGGTATTTATTTTGATTTCATTAAAAATGATTTCATTACTTCCATCGAAATGCCTTCTGCGGTAAATCGCTTTTAGTCTGGCATTGAGTTCAGGCAAATGAAATGGCTTGGTAATATAATCATCAGCACCATAATCCAGGCCTTTAAGTTTATCATCCAGCGAATTTTTAGCAGAAATAATTAACACGCCAGAGTCTTTCTGTTCAGCCTTTAATGATTGCAGCACATCAAGACCGTTTCCGTCTGGCAACATTATATCTAAAATCACAATTTCGTAGGGAAATGAAACAATAGCATCTATGGCCTCACTTTGAGAAAAAACCTGAGTGCAAGAGTTCCCTTCTTTAGAAAGATAATTGAATATATTTTCGGAAAGATCCTTATTATCCTCTACTATTAAAATCTTCATAAAACTTGATTAATCCTTAAATTTTCAAAAAGCCTGAGTTGAATAATCATTCTAATTTCAATTCCAATTGAGTTGTGTTTTGCTAGAATTGCTCATCTAAAAAAGGCTTCAGGAAATTGGATTTTGTTAAACTTAGTCGAATTAAAATACAGGTACAAGTTCCGGTATTTTTTGGAAAATTAAAATTTTAAGCAAGATAAAAAAGTAATCTGAAGAGATTTTGAAGCACTTTAAGAGGATTTTAATTATAAGAGAATAGGGGAAATGCCGTTAGTCCTTAGTAATTGTTTCATTAAATTTTTTCCGTAGATGGGAACCCTGATTAAAATTGCTTTTTCAACTATTTTTTCCTTCTTTTTTATTGCTTTCGTCAGTTTTCAAATTAATGTCTACGGACAGACTAAGCCAACCAAGGAAAAACATAAAAAAACTAATCTAAAAAGATTACTGGCCGATGCTGAGGAATTTTGCAGAGTGGAGGAATATAACCATGCCATTCCTATTTTACTTGAGTATGATTCTTTAGAACCGAAAGATTTAAAGTGTAATTACCTGCTCGGTATTTCTTTATACGAGCTTGGGAGAAAGGAGGCGGCCCTGGAAAAGCTGAAATTTGTGTGGGCTAAAAGTGAAAAAGAATACGAGACTTTGCCATCCGATAAATTCTATTTTTACTATGCCCGGTGTTTCCAGCTGTCTCATCAGTTCGATTCTGCAATTCATTTCTTTGAGCTTCACCGTCAGTTTTATGAGAAAAGATATGAGGCCTCTTATAGAAAAGATTCCGATTACTTCATCAATCAATGTGAAATTGGGAAACAGTATGTAGAGGAAAAAACAAATATTGAAACATTTAATCTGGGTCCGGAAATTAATACCGAATATCCAGAGTTGGCCCCGGTAATTTCAGCCGATGAAAACACCATCATTTTTACTTCAAGAAGACCTGATTCTAAAGGTGGGGAAATAGACCCATTTGACCAAAAACCATATGAAGATATTTACATGTCTGTGAGAAATGGAGAAGGGGTATGGATGGCACCTGTGAATATGACAAGTATAAATACAGAAGACCATGATGCTTCCATAAGTCTTTCTCCTGAGGGGGATAAACTATTTATTTACAGAAATGGAGGGAATATGTTTGGGGATACTTCAGGGGATATCTATATGTCGAAAAAGGAAAATGATGAATGGATGGTTCCTGAGAAAATGCAGGAAGGGGTAAACTCCAGAGAAATGGAAACCCATACCTCTATTAATGCAGAAGGAAATGTAATGTTTTTGTCGAGTAATCGTGAAACGGAAACAAGCATGGGTGGCAAGGATATTTATATTGTGAGAAGACTTCCTGACAATTCCTGGGCGAAGCCGGAAAATTTAGGACCGGTGATAAATACACCGTTTGATGAGGATAGCCCTTTTGTCAGTCCTGACGGAAATACACTTTATTTTAGTTCTGAGGGGCATAACAGCATGGGGGGATTTGATATTTTTTATACTGAATTTGACAAAGCATCTAATACCTGGTCCGCTCCGGTAAACATGGGCTACCCGGTGAACACTGCAGATGATGATATTTTCATGGTCTGGTCACCTGACAGAACAAGAGGGTATTTTTCTTCCGGAAAGGAAGGTGGATACGGAGATCATGACATATATGTAGTGATGGTGCCTGAGAAAGAATATAAACTTATTGCCCTTAAAGGTAGGGTCTATGATGATGATACCAATGAATCGCTGAAGGCGGCTATTGAAGTTTATGATAACGAAAAGCAGGAGTTAATTAAGACGGTGGAATCTAATGGAGAAAACGGGAAATATACCTTATATCTTGATCCTGAAAAGAATTATGGCATCAGGGTTTTAAGAGAGGGTTATCTTTTTAAATCCATCAATATTCATGTGCCCGATCAGTTTGAGTACCTGGAAGTGAAAAAGAACTTCAATCTAAAGCCAATAGATGATACTCAGATTGAAAAGTTAAATAATATTTTCATTGTGGGAGATGCCGAAATAGATATAAAATCAGGGGTGGAACTCCAGGCTGTAAAGGATTTGATAGAAAGAAATCCTGGCTACTTTATAGAAATTGCGGTGCATAGCGATAATTCGGGAGATACAGTATTGAGTTTGGTGAAATCTCAGGCACAGGCTGAGGCCATTATTGCCGAACTCAAAAGTTATGGTACTCCTGACGAAAAACTTCTGGGCAAAGGCTACGGGCTGGGTGGTAAATTTCCACTTGCTTCAAATAATACTTTTTTGGGAAGAAAAAAGAATAATAGAATTGAATATATTGTCAGGAAGGATGTGCCAAAACCAAAGCAATTCAATTACCAGATTATTTATGATGAGTTTCTTACCAAAACAGAAGAGAAACCCTGTAGCGATTATAATGTAGGGGAATTGGTTAAGCTGGCCAATAAAATAGTTTATTCTTCACTTTCCCCCAACCTGAATGACGAAGCTGATGAGGCCATTGCTGAAATTGTAAGGCTGATGGACAATTGCCCCAATTTAAAACTGGAAATAGGAGGACATACCGACAATAAAGGAAGCGAAGAATTCAAACAAAAACTTTCAGAGAAAATGGCAAGGAAAGTGGCGCAAAAAATTGTCTTCGAAGGAATTGAACGGAATAAACTGGCTATAAAAGGTTACGGTGATACTCAACCTGCCAAAGGGGAGAAATCAAAAAATTCTAGGGTGGAGTTTAAGGTTGAGGAAAATCATTATCAAAAAAGTATGGATAAAGATGGAAACCCAATTCCACAAGTGGGCGATCTGATTGGGAAATCCATTTACTTTCCTGTAAATGCCCATAACCTGAAGGATACCGATTTGAACCATATTGATAAACTGGTAAGTGTTCTAAAAAAATATCCTAAAATGAAAATTGAAGTTGCAGGACATAGCGATGACAGCGGTTCAAAAGATTACAATATTAAATTATCTGACAACAGGGCAAGGACCATTGCCCAATGGCTTTATAAAAAACAAATTTCTCCGGAAAGGATATCTATTAAGGCTTATGGATCATCCAAACCAGTTTCAGAAAATACTTCTCTTAAGGGAAGAAGTCTGAATAGACGTTGTGAATTCATTGTAACCGAAATGGAATAATGAGGTTACAAGAACTAAAAAAACAGGCATCGAAACATAGATTATAATTTCTGGATATATTTTATCATTTTTGCACGGATTATTTTGGGATAGCTGAGGTGTGTTTTTCATTAATTATTTTTGTTTTAATAAATAGTGATTGAAACTACTTGATTTTCCCGGATGTTAAATGGAAAGTTATCTTTTTGAAAACATTTTGGGCCAGGCCCAACTTATTTAAGAAGGATAAAAAACAATTGCAAAATGACAGTAGTACCATATAAAGGAGAAGCAGGATCAAAAAAGCAGCAAGTTGCCAAAATGTTTGATAGCATTTCAGGTAAATACGATTTCCTTAATCATTTTTTAAGTTTGGGAATTGATATTTTATGGAGGAAAAAAGCTATTAAACTGCTTCAAAAGGAAAAACCCAGAAAAATTCTTGATGTGGCTACGGGCACAGGAGATTTTGCAATTGAAGCGCTTGCCCTAAATCCCGACCAGGTGATTGGGGTGGATATTTCTGCCGGTATGCTTGAAATCGGAAGAAAGAAAATGAAAAAACTGGGTTATGAAAATAAAATTTCCTTACATTTAGGAGACTCTGAAGGACTTGACTTTGAAGAGAATTCTTTTGATGCTGTAATTGTAGCTTTTGGCGTTAGAAATTTTGAAAACCTTGAAAAAGGTTTAACTGATATTAAAAGAGTGCTCAGGAATAATGGCACTTTAGTTGTTTTAGAGTTTTCAAAACCAACCACATTTCCACTGAAGCAATTTTACAATTTTTATTTTAAAAACATTTTGCCACTAGTTGGTAAAATTATTTCGAAAGACAACTCAGCATATACTTATCTCCCCGAATCTGTAAATGAATTTCCTTATGGGAAAAAATTTGTGGGAATAATGGAAAATCTGGGTTTTAAATCAGTAAAATGCACACCGCTAACATTTGGAATAAGCTCGATTTACCTTGGAAAAAAATAGGAGTAATTACGCTTCTGTTCCTCGGGTTGGGATTTAATAGTTTTGCGCAGTATACGCAAAATATTAGAAGGCTTAATTACGACAATAGAAATAATCATTATGGTTTTCAAATTGGATTGTTTTCTTCCAATATGAATATCAAACATTCCCAGCATTTTGCTGACGATTTGGATAGCACCTTTGTTATCTCTCCCCAAAGACATACCAGTTTTTCATTAGGTTTTATATATAATAAATCGTTGGCAGATGAACTTTGGGATTTAAGAATTTTACCTAATGTGGCTTTTTATGCCCATACAGTGGATTATTATTTTTATCAGGGAGAAGGAGATGAAGGGCCAATATTGGAAAAAGAAACCCAGAAAATTGAAAATACGACTACCTTTATTGAGATCCCTGTTTTGCTCAAATATAAATCGGTAAGGCGGAAAAATTTCAGGGTTTATTTAGTGGGTGGATTTACAGCAGGTGTAGGCGTGGGCGGAAAGAAGGGTGGAGAAGATCCCCGAAACCTTGGACTAAACCAGTTCAATTTTGAAGTTTCTTACGGAATTGGAATTGATGGCTATATGGCTTTGTTTAATTTTGCCCCAGAGCTTCGATTTTCCCATGGTTTGGTGAATATGCTCAAACCAAATGACAATATCTACACCAACAATCTGGATAGAATCACTACCCATAAAATTGGACTGTATTTTAACTTTGAAGGTTAATCAAATCGCCCATTTTTGTGTCCGGAACCTTGCTGGAGGAATACCGAACTTTCGTTTAAACAATCGGGAAAAGTAGGATAAATTGGGAATGCCAATTTCTTCGGCAATTTCCTGCATAGACTTGCCCGTAGTGGTGAGAAGAAGTTGAGCCCTTTCAAGGCGTTTATTATTGATATAATCAATAGGCCTGATACCCATAACTTCCATAAAGCATTTTGAAAAATAATCAGGGCTGAGAAATACCCTTTCTGCCAATTCTTCCACCGTTAATTTTTCCTTTAAATTCTTGTGAATATGGGATACCGTTGAGCCTATTTTATGATTAAGTTTTATATCTTTTTCTTTTTCAGGGGAAGAGTTTACGATAAATCTGGAGAATAACTGGAGCAAAATACCCTTACTTTCAAGAAAACCTTGTGGGTTTTGAGTTTCATAAGGCTGATTGAAGCTTAAAAGATTGGACCTGTTATCATAATCCTTTGGATTAGTTGCTTTTAAATTTTTTTCAGGATTTAACTTTAATAGTCTGTCAAATAACTCATAATCCAATGGGCTGGCTTCTACTTCATATTGAAAAGAAAATGCTTCGAAAACTTCTGGTTTATCATCTGGTTCACTTAAGAAATGAATATAGAATTGAGATAAATATTGGTCACAACGGTATCTGCTTAAGGTGAATTTTGGGATTAAATATAAATGATTTGGTTTTAGGCAGTATTTTTTATTACTATGCCAAACCCAGCCTTCCCCTTTGGTAATCAGATAAATCCTTGAAAAAGGACTAAATACATTATCATAATTCCAACTATCATTCAGCTCGGAAAAATCTGTATGTAATAGCTGGATATTTAAACTGTTATGGGATTTGTGCATTAATAATTGAGGTTTTTGATGTAAAAAATCGGATTTGTGCAAAAATAGCCCTTTTTTATGTATTGAAGAGTTAGTTTATTTACCTTATTCTTGTAATTACTTATAATCTAAATTTCAACTAACATTTATCAACCCAAATCTATTAGATCTGATCTTTGTTTTAATATTAGGACTTGTTTCAATTATTGGCTATTAAATCTTCTTTCGTTTATATGAAAATGAATGATTATCTACTGAAAAAATATTGTCATCATCAGTACTCCTATGCATTTTTTTGCTTTTTGATTTGTGCAACCCTTTTCTTTTCTTCTTGTGGGGTGGAATTGCCACCGGAAGTAGCAAAAGCCAAATCTGAATTACCAGAAACCATTGATTTCAATATCCATGTCAAACCAATTCTTTCTGATAAATGCTTTGCCTGCCATGGGCCTGATAAGGCAGGAGTAAAAGGTGGGCTTCAGCTTACCTCGGGTGATGTGGCATTTGCCGAATTATCTGAAAATCCTGGTCATTTTCCCATTGTGCCGGGAAAACTATCCAAAAGTCAGGTATTCCATCGAATTGCAACTGATGATCAGGAATTGGTTATGCCGCCTTTAGAATCTAACCTTACTCTTTCAGATGAGGAAAAGGCAATTTTGATAAAATGGATTGAACAGGGTGCTAAATATAAACCTCATTGGGCATTTATTAAACCTGAAAAACACCCCATTCCGGAAATAAACCAAGGTACTGTCTATAATTCTATTGACAATTTTGTGCTAAGCCGATTAGAAAAGGAAGGCCTTACCCAACAATCTGAAGCCGAAAAGGAAATCCTTATCAGGAGAGTTTCTCTTGACCTTACCGGGTTGCCACCATCGCTGGAAGATATTGAAGAATTTCTCAATAATAATTCCCCGGATGCATATGAGCAAATGGTGGATAAATTATTAGCCTCCCCTCATTATGGAGAGAAGATGGCAGTAGACTGGATGGATTTGTCCAGATTTGCCGATACACACGGGTACTCAGTAGACCGGTACAGACCAATGTGGCCCTGGAGAGACTGGGTGATTAAATCATTTAATGAAAACATGCCATTCGATCAATTTGTGGAATGGCAATTGGCAGGTGACCTGCTTCCAAACCCTACCAGAGAGCAAATTTTGGCTACCGGTTTTAATAGAAATCATGCCCAAAATATGGAGGGAGGGATTGTGAATGAAGAATTTAGGGTAGAATATGTAGCAGACAGGACCAACACTCTGGGAACGGCATTTTTAGGGCTTACCGTAGAATGTGCCCGATGCCATGATCATAAATATGATCCTATTTCACAAAAAGAATATTTCCAGCTTTTCGGATATTTTAATAATGTAGATGAAGCCGGTCAGATTTCCTGGGATGATGCCATGCCAGTGCCTACTATTTTGCTAACCGATGAAAAACAAGATAGTATAATTGCTTTTCTGGATGGAGAAATCACTAAAACCGAAAAGGAACTTAGTAAAATTAAAGCCCAGGAAAAGGAAGGGTTTCAAAGTAAAGAAATTCAAAAAACCACACAATTAAATAAAAAACCTATTGCACATTTTCCTCTCGATGAGCTCAAGAGGGGAAATTTTGTTAGCCGGATTTCTAATAAAGATTCGGCAACTCTTGTTGAACCAGTGTTTGTAGAGGGGAAGTTTGGAAAAGGAGTAAGGTTAAATGGGGATGAAGAAATGAATTTGAGGAAAGTTGGGGTTTTTAATCGGTCGCAGCCTTTCACAGTAGGCTTGTGGATCAATATTCCCAATTCCTTGAAGGAGGGGGTAATATTTCATAAAGGAAATGGCGCTATTATTTATAATTTCCGGGGTTATCATCTGGCTATCAGGGATAATAAATTTGAGTTATTAATGGCTCATACATGGCCCTACAACAATATTATCAAACTTTCTAAAGATGAAGTTCCCAAGGATAAATGGATTCAATTGACAGTAACCTATGATGGGTCCAGTAAGGCAGACGGTTTTAAATTGTTTGTGGATGGAGAAGAATTGGTATTTGAGGTGGAAAAGGATAAGCTTTATAAAGATATCCTTTTTCCTAGCCTGAAGGAGGAACCCGGATTGCAAATTGGAGCCCGATGGAGAGGTACTGGAATCAAGGGCGCTATTGTAGATGAAATAAAAGTTTTTGATTCGGAATTAACACTTCCTGAAATATCGATTTTAGCTCATCAGGAGAATAGGTCTCAACAGCCAGATGATATTTATGATTTTTATTTGAATAATTTTTCTATTGCTTATCGTAAAAACCTCAAATCATTAAATGAGCTGAGAGCGAAAAAAAATAAATTGCTCGAAGATATCCCAGAAGCGATGGTAATGGATGAGTTGGAAAACCCCAGAAAAACTTTTATTCTGGAAAGAGGGGTTTATGACGCAAAATCGGAGGAGGTTATTCCCGGAACACCGGAAAATATTCTGCCATTTCCAGAGTCACTGCCAAAAAACAGGTTGGGATTAGCTAAATGGTTGATGCACAAGGATAATCCACTTACAGCAAGGGTTTTTGTAAACAGGTTTTGGAAAAATTATTTTGGTAGAGGTTTAGTCAGTACCACTGCAGATTTTGGAAACCAGGGAGAGTTGCCAAGCCATCCCGAGCTTTTAGACTGGTTGGCCAATCAGTTTATTGAATCAGGCTGGGATATTAAAGCAATTCAGAAATTAATTGTAATGTCCGCGACTTACAGGCAATCATCATTTTCAACACCGGAGTTACGGGAAATCGATCCTGACAATGTGCTATTGGCAAGGGGGCCTGCGTTCAGGTTGTCAGCAGAAATGCTAAGAGATAATGTCTTGTTTGCCAGTGGGCTGATGAATGAAAAACAGGGAGGGCCAAGTGTAAAACCGTACCAGCCGGAAGGCTTGTGGAAAGTGAATGGATCGGCTTACAAACAGGATAAAGGCGATGATTTATACAGAAGAAGTTTGTATACTTTTTGGAAAAGAACTGTTCCCCCTCCATCTATGAATACCTTCGATGCTCCAAGCAGAAGTTATTGTGTGGTTAATCGGGAGAAAACAAGTACTCCTTTACAAGCTCTCGTGTTGTTAAATGATCCCCAGTTTGTGGAAGCTTCAAAAGCTTTAGCAACCAAACAAATGAATATGGAAGGGGAGATAGATGAAAAAATAGGCAGAGGATTTAGATTGTTGACTGCCAGAAAACCTAATGGGAAAGAATTAAATGCTCTGTTGAGTTTGTATGAAAAACAAGTAGAAAAGTTTAATAAAGATTCCGGGAAAATGGCTGGATGGCTTACTGCTGGTGAAATGAATGTAGCTTCATCAATTGGACAGCAGGAAAAAATTGAACTGGCTGCTTTGGCTATAGTCAATAGTGCCATTATTAATTCGGATGCATTTATTACCAGAAGATAACAAAAATATGAAAAGAGAAAATAAGTATATTGCTGATGTAATCAACCGAAGAACTTTTCTTCAGAAGTCTTCTCTGGGATTGGGCTCACTTGCTCTTGGTTCTTTACTCAATCCAACCGCCCTGATCGGCAAATCCGCCCCGGTGAGTTTTCCTAATTTCCCGCCAAAAGTAAAAAGAGTAATTTACCTTTTTCAGAGTGGGGGACCATCTCAATTGGAAACTTTTGATTATAAACCTACCCTTGAATCCCGACATGGTCAGGAATTGCCTGACTCGGTGAGAATGGGACAACGGTTAACTGGAATGAGTGCCGGCCAATCCTCTTTTCCCCTGGCGGGATCGCATTATAAATTTGCCAGATACGGGCAATCGGGGGCATGGGTAAGTGAATTGCTTCCCTACACCAGCGAAATAGTAGATGACCTTTGCTTTATTAAATCCTTACATACTGAGGCTATTAACCACGATCCTGCTATCACGTTTTTTCAAACAGGTTCTCAACAACCCGGTAGGCCAAGTATAGGTTCATGGTTAAATTATGGGCTTGGATCCGATAATGAAAACTTACCTTCCTTTATCGTCCTTGTTTCTAAAAATGCAGGTGGCCAACCACTTTATGCCAGGCTTTGGGGAAATGGATTCCTTCCTTCAAAGCATCAGGGAGTTCAATTTCGGTCGGGTAAAGATCCAGTACTTTTCCTTAATAATCCGGATGGTTATGGCAACGGAGACCGGAGAGAAATGCTCTCACATTTAAAAGATTTGAATAATGCCCAATACGAAATGTTTGGGGATCCTGAAATAAATAATAGGATCTCCCAATACGAAATGGCTTTCAGAATGCAGACATCTGTGCCAGAGGTAACCGATTTGTCAGATGAACCTGACTGGGTATTTGACCTTTACGGGGAAGACTCAAAAAATCCAGGGACTTATGCCGCTAATTGTTTATTAGCAAGAAGATTAATAGAAAGAGATGTAAAGTTTGTTCAATTATATCATCAGGGCTGGGACCAGCATAATTCATTGCCGAGAGGCATCAAAAACCAATGTAAGGCCACTGATCAGGCATCTGCTGCTCTGGTAAAAGACCTTAAGCAAAGAGGTTTATTGGAGGATACACTGGTTGTTTGGGGTGGAGAGTTCGGAAGAACTAATTATTCTCAGGGCAAACTGACAAAGGACAATTACGGAAGGGATCATCATCCAAGATGTTTTACCATGTGGATGGCCGGAGGAGGGGTGAAGCCAGGATTTACTTTCGGTGAAACCGATGAGTTTGGTTACAATGTTATAAAGGACCCTGTTCATGTGCATGATTTTCAGGCGACCCTTCTGCATTTAATGGGAGTTAACCACGAAAAGCTAACCTTCAAACATCAGGGAAGGAGATATAGGCTAACGGATGTAGCAGGCGAAGTGGTGAAAGAGATATTGGTTTAAGCGAGAATGCAATTAAGTAGAAAACCATCAGGATAACTAAAGTATCCTGATGGTTTTTCTAAGTAGGTTATTTATTACCAACCTGAGTCAGTATCAAAGTCCTGTGCCTTTTTCTTATCCAAAGGCTTTTGTTTTACAGCTCTAAATTCTTTTTTCTCTAAATCTTTTAAAGCTTTGTCCACATCAAGAACTTCAACTTTTTCTTCTTTGGCAGATTTATTTTTCTGCTCCTCTTCGGGAGTTGTTTCTCCATTGCCGTTTTGAAATGACATAAGGAAAAACATTGAACCTGTGGCTATTAGAGCGAAAAATTTCATAATTGGAATCTTTTTGGAAAGTGGGATTATTAATTTAGGAGTCACTTAAATTAGAAGTCAGACTCTAAATCAAAATCATGTCCGCTATTAGTTTGTTCTTTCTTAGGAGCAATATCCTCATTAGGATCTTCGCAAGAAAACATGAATAATAATCCAAGGGCAGAGATAAGTAATGCTAACTTTTTCATAATTGTTTCAGTTTAAATTTAGTTAATAAATAATGTTATTATAGTATTATCTTCTTCTATTCAGGCAATAAATTCTTATTGCCGAAAAATAATTATAGTTATCTTCCGTGCTGCACAATGGTGCATAGTTAGTTATTACAAATATTTGGAGGTGTAAATATTTCAGTCAACACACAGACCAACATGTAAAAATATTACACTCTTGGTTGGTTAGCCCTTGAAAATTTTTGTAGGTATAAAATGCAAAAAGCTAAAAAAATTTCTCTGTCTTACATTGAAAGAGAAATACGAATCTCAATCGTATAGTACAAGTATATATAGAAAAATATAATTATTCAAGTTTTAAATTAAATTATTTTGATATTTTGCTGTTTGTGGACTGGTTGATTTGTGTAACTTGTTGATTTTAAGTGGTTTGTAGTATTGAAAAAAATAGTTTTTTAAGAAAAACTTACATTTAATTTTCAGGACTCCATTATTGTAAGGCAATAAATTTGGTTTTTCAAGGTTGCAAATCCTAATGTAATAAAAAACCACCTCAATTTTGAGGTGGTCGGTCGATAGTAAATTTATCTTCTATTATTATTTTAAAAAATGAGGAGGTGTACTGATTTTTCAGGAATTATATTTGAGAAAGTGCGTGATCAATTTCCCTGTCCCTTCCATAAACATCCTCTCTGAGTTGTAAATGCCCATCTCCATCAATAAATGCAGTCATATACACTATGTAAACATTAATGTGGTCTTTTATCCCGATTTCCTTAGTTTTTCCTGAATTGATTACCTCATCAATCTCATTTCTGTCCCATGATCCGGAAGAATTTAAAACTGCTGCAGCTAAATCTCTTGGATCTTTAACTCTTACACAGCCATGGCTATAGGCTCTGTGTGTTCTCTGGAAATAACTTTTAGAAGGAGTGTCATGTAAATAGATACTCCATTTGTTCGGTAAATTAAATTTTACTCTGCCAAGTGCATTTCCCGGTCCTGGCTTTTGTCGCACCCTATAGTTCCCATTTTTAAGATTCAGGTCTTCACCTGGTTCAACTACATTATTTGGCCCCCAGCCATTTAAAACTTCGTAATTTTTATTTAGCAGATATTCTGCATCTTCACTTAGTTTAGGTGCAATTTCGTCCTTGGTAATGGAGTAAGGAACGTTCCAGTATGGGTTTAATACTACATTGGTGATATAGCTGTTAAAACATGGCGTTTGGTGTTTTTTAGCTCCTGTTACTACAATATGCTCTCTTACCAACTGTCCGTGCTCCATATATTGAAGAGTGTAATCTGGAATATTTACCCAAATAAATTTCTCCCCTTTATTTTCTGGCAACCATTTGTATCTTTCAATATTAACTATTAGTTGTCTTATTCTGTCTTCTACCGGTACGTTTAGATTTTCCCATGTGTTTTTTCCAATTCTTCCATCTACCAATAACCCATTTCTTTTTTGATAATGACTAATGGCCAGGGCCACATTTTCATCATATTCAATGCCATCTTCAAATTGTCTGTCCAGATCGTCAGTGATGATCAGTCTCATTCTTAAGATAAGAATGTTTGAACTGGTATCTCCCAGCTCCAATTTAGTTATTTCCTCTGGAAGAGTAGGCCAGCCTCCTTTTTGAGCAATTAATTCATATTTATTTTTAAATTGGATTAAAGCGTCATATTCAGGATTTTGGGGTAGAATGGAACGTAAACCTGCATGTACATTATCATGATCAACCGCAAAATTCAAGGCCGAAACAAAGTTTCTGACCCGGGATGGTAAATGCCATGCTACCGATGGAACATCAGTAGGGGTTACATATCCGTAAAGATTTATTTGAGAAAGCTGGAAAAATACTCTGGTGAAGGCGATTTCTGTTTGTGCAATTTGATTTGCCTGTACAAAATAATTTTCAGGCTTTATATTATTATAAGCTCCAAGAGTTTTTCCTAATTCACCTTCAAAGAAAAGTGCCGGATTTTTGGTGGCATTTATTTCCTCCAATAATTCGTAACCAGTGTTTTTTAATTTACCATCCTGATTAAACCAGACAGGTATGAAATTTCTATTTTGGTAAAATGAAATGGTATTGTGCTGAACTTCAAGTTCCCTTTGATTCAGGTGTTCCAGTTTAAATTTATCTTCTGAGACTGCTAACTGTAATTGCAAATGAGTACTAACTTTTTGCTTTAATTCATTTGCAAAATAAGTTTGGGCAAAAATTTCTGTGGTAGTTATTATCAGTAAAATAACTATTAAGAAAGAAGTTGTGTTTATTGCTGATTGAGGTTTCATAAAATTCAGTTATGATTTATTTATGCTAGTTAAGTTCTTGTACGTTTTTAATCATATCCAGTTTCAAAAGTAACCTAACCTAAGCAAACCTTACACTCACTTAATTCTTCCTTATTGAGATTAATGAAATTTAATTTCAGATATATTGAGTCATTATTTTAGTATTTATGTAATTATTATTCTTTGTTTTTATGTTTTTGTGGTTAAATATTCTGAATATTTAATCGGTTTTCTTTAAGTCTTGTTAACAAGATGGCCTGAATCTTCCATGGAATAAGGAGATATTTCTCCATGTAAGAATTATTCAAAAAAGTAAAAAAAACAGGGATTTATGGCCTAAATAATAGTGAGGAATCACCATAACTCAGGAAGCGGTAATCATTTTCCAGAGCAGAATTGTAAATTTTTTTCCAATTATCACCCACAAAGGCAGCCACTAGTAGTATTAATGTACTTGATGGTTGATGAAAATTAGTGATAAGTGCTTCACATACTTTAAACTGATAACCGGGAAAGATAAAAATTTCAGTTTCACCTGTGATTTGTTCAAGGTTGCGCTCCTCCATCAGTTTTAGGATAGCCTTAAATGCTTGTATTTTATCCGGAAGAAGCGTATTTCTATCTTGATAGGGAAAAAGCTTCTCTATAAAAAAATCATTATTTTCGGTTGTTTCTAATAATTTCACTCCATACCAGTAAAGACTTTCGAGGGTTCTCATGGAGGTGGTTCCTACAGGTATTACTTTTTTGTTTTCCAAAAGCAATTGAAGGCTTTTTTTCGATATTACTACCTGCTCATTGTGCATGGTATGCTCAAGCACATTTTCAGTTTTTATGGGTTGAAATGTCCCTGCACCTACATGCAAAGTTACTTCATCAGTTAAAATGCCTTTTTTATTAATACCCTCTAAAACTTCGGGGGTAAAATGCAACCCTGCTGTGGGTGCTGCCACTGCCCCTTCCTCCTTTGAATAGATTGTTTGGTAGGTTTCCTTATCTTCCTGAATAGGTTTTCTGTTTAAATAAGGGGGAAGGGGAACTTCTCCAGCAGCAATTATTACATCCACAAAGGGTATTCCTACTCCTTCCCAGGAAAATTGAACATGTCTTTTACTTCTGTCAATTAATTTGGCCTGAAGTGTTATTTCCTTTTCCCCGACTTTTAAAGATCTTTTTAAAATCTGGTTATCTTTCCATCTTTTTAAATTACCTACTGTGCATTCCCATGTGCTTTCCTTTTGAACAAGCATAGCTTCCTGGACTAAAGTGGTGGGTAATACCGGATGTAAAAGAAAAACTTCAATGGTTGCGCCTGATTCCTTCTGAAAATATATTCTGGCAGGTAGTACTTTGGTATTATTAAAAACCAATTGGTATTCATCGGAAATAAAATCTGGCAGATCTTTAAATTTACGATGCTCAATTTCCTCATTTTTATATAGTAGCAACCTGGATTCGTCCCTTTTCTTTAATGGATATTTGGCTATCCGATTATCAGGAAGTTCATAATTATAATCTGTTAGTTTTATATTTCTGTTTAAAATTAAATTATTTTCCATTTACATTCTTCTTAATTCTCAAAAGCCGTATAATTGCACAATTTTGGAGAACAGCCATATCTTGATTCCCTCCAAAATAATTTCCCAAAACAAAAAATTAATCCGCGGAAATGTATAAAGTTATTCGCCCCTTTCTATTCCTGTTTGACCCTGAGTTTATTCATCATCTCATGTTTAAATTGATCAAAATTGGGGTAAATTTTCCCTTTGTCAAAGGAATACTTAAAAAAGTATATGTTCCGGAAAGTAAGCAACTTGAAAGGGAAGTCTTTGGTTTAAAATTTCCCGGGCCAGTGGGTTTAGCGGCTGGGTTCGATAAAAATGCTTTATTGATTGATGAACTTTCAGTTTTTGGGTTTGGGTTTATTGAAATCGGAACAGTGACACCCAAACCTCAGGATGGCAATCCCAGGCCTAGATTATTCAGAGTAAAAGCGGATAAAGGCATTATTAATAGGATGGGGTTCAATAATGATGGCCTTGATTCTGTGGTAGAACGGCTAAAAAATAAGAAGAGCAATGTAATTGTGGGTGGGAATATTGGGAAAAATAAGGTGACTCCCAATGAGGAGGCTATCAATGATTATTTGATCGCTTTTGAAAAGCTCTTCGAATATGTGGATTATTTTACGGTTAATGTCAGTTCACCAAATACACCTGGATTAAGAGATTTACAGGAAAAGGAGCCCTTGAAAAAATTGCTTTTTGCCCTAAAATCCGAAAATCTTAAAAAAACCAATCCAAAACCCATTTTATTAAAAATTGCGCCTGATTTAACAAACAGCCAACTGGACGATATTATCGAAATTGTAACAGAAACAAAAATAGATGGCATCATAGCGACCAACACCACTATAAGCCGGGAAGGATTAAAAACCAGTGAAAAGGAGATTGAAAAAATCGGAAATGGCGGACTGAGCGGCAAACCTGTTACATCAAGATCTACTGAAGTAATCAAATATCTTTATGACAAATCTGGGAAACAATTAAAAATAATTGGTGTAGGCGGGATTCATTCTGTAGAAGATGCTGTAGAAAAAATTAAGGCTGGGGCGTGTTTGGTGCAGGTTTATACCGGGTTTATTTATGAAGGTCCGGATCTGATTAAAAAAATAAATAGTAAAATAGGCAACTTTTTGAAATAAAATGAGTAAAATCAAGAAACTGTTTGGTTTTTTTGTTCGGATTCGGACATGATGCTTACAAAACCGGACAGGTAATACTATTTTAGGTGTACTGAAGAAAGATAAAAAGGTATTGATAATCAGTTGTTTAGGTCTTGTGGCACACCAATTGGTTAATTTAAAATAAATAAGATTAGAATTTCAAAAAGCTTTTAAGCTTTATAAAAATATTTGATTGTTGTAGTTTTAATAATTGTGGTTGTTAAAAGCCGTTTCTTTGAAACGGCTTTTTCCATTTTATGTCCAGCACAAATTTTTTGAAATAAAAAATCCCTGTTCTTAAGAACAAGGATTTTAAGTGGTTTAAATTATTGAACTAAATTCAAAAAACTTTTTACAATCGGCTATCAATCAAATCTTTTTCAACTACAGCTTTCACATCATAAAAAACTGTATTTTCCTTTTTCAATTTCTTGATGTCAATGGCTTTGAATTCGTCATGTGCTACTGATAGAATAACCGCCTCATAAGGTTTTGCCGCAATTTGATCAAAATTGGTAATCAATTCCACTCCATACTCCTCTTTTACTTCTTCAGGATCGGCATGTGGATCAAATATATCGATGTTCACTCCAAATTCTCTAAGTTCCTCAATGATATCAATTACCCTTGAATTCCTAATATCAGGGCAGTTTTCCTTAAAGGTAATTCCCATAATTAGTGTATTGGCACCTTTAATTACCATTCCTTTCTGGGTCATAAGTTTGATTACCCGATTAGCCACATACATTCCCATGTTATCATTAATTCTCCTTCCTGAGAGAATAACTTCTGGCCTGTAACCTACTGCTTCGGCTTTATGAGTAAGGTAATATGGATCAACACCAATGCAGTGTCCACCCACAAGGCCTGGTCTGAAAGGCAAGAAATTCCATTTCGAGCCTGCTGCCTCTAGTACTTCAATGGTATCAATACCTAATCTTTCGAATATTAGGGCGAGTTCATTAACAAATGCAATGTTAATATCCCTTTGAGAGTTTTCAATTACTTTGGCCGCTTCAGCAACTTTTAAATTAGATGCTTTATGTGTCCCGGCAGTAATAATACTTTTATACAATTGATCTACTTCTTCAGCAATTTCAGGAGTACTTCCACTGGTCACCTTTTTGATATTTGGCAACCTGTGAACTTTGTCTCCCGGATTTATTCTCTCGGGAGAATATCCACAAAAGAAATCCTGGTTATATTTTAAATTGCTGTGCTTTTCCAAAATCGGAACACAATCGTCTTCAGTACATCCCGGATAAACAGTAGATTCATAAATGACAATATTCCCTTTTGATAAACATCTTCCTACGGTTTTGCTCGCACTAATTAATGGGGTTAAATCAGGTTTTTTAAATTCATCAATAGGGGTAGGTACAGTTACTATATAAATATCAGCATCCTGCAAATCTTCTAATTTAGAGGAGAAAGTTAGATGTTTTGTGGCTTTTAATTCTTCAGATTCAACCTCTCTTGTCCTGTCAAAGCCTTCAGAAAGCTCTTTGATCCTTGGTTCATTAATGTCAAAGCCAATTACTGGTCTTTTTTTTCCAAATTCGACTGCTAGTGGCAAACCCACATATCCTAATCCAATTACTGCGATCTTCTTCATAAAATTTTAATTTGGATTCACTGAACCTTTCTGTGTATTTAATAGGAATACCATAAATACAGGCTTAAAAATAGGACTATTAGAAAATTCAGTGAAAATTGTTTTAAGTAGTTATGGGATAAATTATATTAAAAAGTGATAAAGTTGAAAAAAATTAAGTCTAAAAAGTCTTTCTAATTAAACTAATAAGCTTAAAAAAAATTACATCAAAAAATAAGAAAAAAACGAATTTCCGGTGATAATTAAAGATTTGATCACCAGTGTGTCAAAAGTAGCTTATTCTGGCGTTTAATCCACCAAAAAGTAATGCTCAATTTAACAGGCCTTTAAAACAAGTTTAAAAATCCTCAATGCTAAATATTTTTTACAGAACTTTGCCCTTTATTTCATATTGACATAAGATGGACTTTAAAGGTCTAAATCAAAAATTATACAATGGCATCTTCAAATTTTATTGATTACGTAAAAATTTATTTTAGATCGGGAAATGGCGGACCTGGTTCCGCTCATTTCAGAAGGGAAAAATTTATAGAAAAAGGAGGGCCAGACGGTGGAAATGGAGGAAGAGGAGGTCATATTATTTTAAAAGGAAATAAGAACTTGTGGACCCTTCTTCACCTAAGATATCGAAAACATATTTTTGCCGAACACGGAGCTCATGGCGAAGGTGGATGCCGAACCGGTGCACAGGGAGCTGACGAAATCATAGAAGTTCCTTTGGGGACAGTTGCCAGAGATGCCGAAACAGGAGAAAAAATTTTAGAAATTCTTGATGATGGTCAGGAGGCTATATTGGTGAAAGGGGGTAGGGGAGGTCTCGGGAATGACCATTTTAAATCTGCCACTAATCAGGCACCACATTATGCTCAGCCAGGAGAGGAAGGGATTGAAAAAACTATAATAATGGAACTTAAGGTCCTTGCTGATGTAGGACTGGTAGGTTTTCCAAATGCCGGTAAATCAACTTTGCTTTCAGTGGTTTCTGCAGCTAAGCCAAAGATTGCTGATTATGCTTTTACTACCCTTGTGCCAAACCTGGGAGTTGTTTCCTACAGAGATCATCGGTCATTTGTGATTGCGGATATTCCGGGGATAATTGAAGGAGCTGCGGAAGGAAAGGGGTTAGGCACAAGATTTTTAAGACATATTGAAAGAAATTCAGTTTTACTTTTTATGATTCCGGCAGAAGCAGAGGATATTAAAAAAGAGTACGAAATTTTACTGAAGGAACTTAAAACCTTTAATCCTGAACTATTGGATAAAGAAAGGGTATTGGCCATTACTAAATCTGATTTAATAGATGACGAATTAGAAGGATTGATCAGAAAAGAATTGCCTTCAGGTATTCCCGTAGTGTTTATTTCCGCTGTTGCTCAAAAAGGCCTTGATGTTTTGAAAGATAAATTGTGGGAGGCGCTTCAGGGTTAATTTCCCTCTTTCTGGATTATTTTTACTTCATTTTAAGAATTATATAACATAGAAGACCACTGAAATTCAATTGATTTCCCGATTTAGAAAAATTCTTAATAATAATTTTAATTTGACTTAATACTTAATTGGATTTTTAAAAAAAATACCATTTATTTGTGAAAGCGGTTGTGCGCAAGTGATAATATTCGTTAAAATGCATCTATAAATAAAATATGAAACTAAAACATTTCAATCTGCAATTAGGATGTCAATTTTTAAAAGCCTTTAGTGATGAATCCCGGATTAGAATTGTACATCTCTTATTCAGAAATAAGGAAATGTGTATTTCAGATATTGAATTAGTTTTAGATTTTACCCAAACCAAAACCTCCCGCCATCTAATTTACCTTAAAAATGCCGGTTTAGTAGATTCAAGGAAAGTGGACCAATGGACATATTACTCTGTAAAAGAAGAAGTTTCCGATTTTGTAGAGATGATTTATAAGTACCTGGATAAGGACCAAAACCTGGACAAAGACCTGGAGACTTACAAAACTCTTTATAACAACAGAGAGTTGGCTGTCAGTAGATTACACAGTAGAAAGTGGTCTTTTCAGGACTAAAAGAAGCTTTTTAGTAAAATTGGATATTTTTCCAATTTGTATTACCTCTTCTTAAAGGAAGACAAAAAAGGGTAAAGTAAAATTCATTTACCCACCCTTATTTTTTATAATTTACTCAGACTTTTTTGCAGCTGGCTTTTTGGCCGCTTTTTTAGGAGCTTTTTCCTTTGAAGGTTCTTCTACTTTGGTCTCCTTCTCTGATGTTTCTTTCGTTTTGGTTTCAGATTCTTCCACCGCTTTTTCTTCCTCCTCCTTTTCAAAAACGTCCGGAGCTTCTTTGGAAAGTAAATTAAACCAGCTAATCAGTTTTTTAATATCCGAGTTATAAACCCTCTCTGTATCATAGTCTGGAAGGATTTCTTCCATAAAACCAAATAAACTTTCAGACGATTTAGTATCAACTTCTACCTGATCGCCATGTTTTTCTTTAATTGTTGAGAAAACATCGAATAAGGGTACTGATTCTTCTTCGCCAGTGGTGTAGATGGATATTTCTTTTAAGACCGAAACTCTGTGGTTGGTTCCTACCACAAATTTATTGGGTTTTCCAACCATCGCTTCTACGATCATTCCATTTCTGGTGGGTTTAAGAATCTTATACAAACCAGGTTTTCCAGCTATTGCGGCAATGTCTTTTAGTGTCATTAAATTATTATTATAAAATTAAATACGTAATGGATTTTTGATGTGTCTGTAATCAAAAATCAAATATGAAAAATTGAGGCTATATAACCTTCAATTGGATATTTGAAGGAGCAAAACAAAATAAGTAATATTAAAATAAAAAATATTTATCTTTAAAATAAGGCCCTTTTAGAGCATTAATCTGGTTAAACTCTTTATTGTGCAAATGAACCTTGGAAAAATGAAGCGTTCTTTCGGTTTTTAAGGTTTTAAAAGCCCTGATTTATTTCCGTAATAAACTGGAATATGTCCTCCATACCAGTTTTGGTGTTGGAAGAAGTTACAAAATAATCAGGGAAAAACTCCCAGCTTTTCAAAAATTCCTCTTTAAATCTGGCAATAGAGGTTTCCTTTTCGCCTTTTTTTAGCTTGTCTGCCTTTGTGAATATTATGGAAAATGGGATTTGTGTCTTCCCAAGCCATTCCATAAATTCCAAATCTATTTTCTGCGGAGGAATTCGGATATCCACGAGCACAAAAACACATTGCAGGTTTTCTCGGTGTTCCAGGTATTGGTAAATAATTTTCTGAAATTCTGCCTTTACAGATTTACTTACTTTGGCATATCCGTACCCAGGCAAATCTACCAAGTACCATTCTTCATTTATTAAGAAATGATTTATTAGTTGGGTTTTCCCTGGTTTAGAAGAGGTTTTGGCCAACGTTTTATTGTCAAACAAGGCATTTATTAAAGAGGATTTTCCCACATTTGACCTACCAATGAAAGCATATTCAGGTAAATCCGGTTTAGGGCATTTTTTATAATCAGAATTACTCACCAAAAATCTGGCGGAGGGAATTTTCATAATTTGTTTTTTTGAACTTGAAAGAATGGAGGGAAATTTCTATATGATTCTTTCTCTCCATGAGATTTTCATTCGATGGAATTACTTAAAAGTGCCATTAACACCTCAAGAGATTTTTGGTCGGTTTCATCAAAATCATTTAGCTGGTCACTGTCAATATCCAACACCATTTCCACTTTATCATTTTTTATAACAGGAACAACAATTTCAGATTTTGAATCCGAACTACAAGCAATATGACCAGGAAATTCATCCACATTTGGCACAAGAATGGTCTTTTTTTGCTGAAAAGCTGCTCCACAAACTCCTTTATTCAGATTAATTCTGGTGCAGGCAATAGGTCCCTGGAAAGGGCCTAAAACCAGTTGTTCATTTTTTAATATATAAAAACCTACCCAAAAAAAGTTAAATCCTGTTTTGAGTGCTGCAGAAATATTTGCCAGGTTGGCTATTAAATCCTTTTCAGCTTCAATTAAGGCTTTAATTTGAGGAATTAATGCTTGATAAGTCTCTGCTTTAGAGGTGTTTTCAGGAATTAAAAGTTCTTCTGCCATTATTTTATATTTTCAAAATGGTTTAAAAGAAGTTGATAAAAACAACAATAAAAGGGGAGGCAATTAATAAACCGTCAAATCGGTCGAGAAATCCACCATGGCCGGGAATACTATCTCCGGAGTCTTTTATTTGGATACTTCTTTTAAATAAAGACTCAATTAAATCACCATAAGTTCCTGCAACTACAATAATAAAGGCAATTGAAAGCCATTGCCAAATTTCCAAAACATCGAAATAATAGGCAAAAACCAATGCCATAGAAAGTGCCAGCAAAGCTCCTCCTACACTTCCTTCCCAGGTTTTTTTAGGGGAAACTCTTGGAAATAAGGGCGTTTTCCCAAAATTCTTTCCGGCAAAATAGGCACCTGTGTCGCTGGACCAAAGAATGAATAATAGTCCCATGATAATCTCATAATGATAAACCCCATCAATTACAATGGACAAATTGAGTAATGAAAATGGGGCTCCAACATAAATTATCCCCAAAAAGGTAAAGGCTATGCTGGAAAAAGGCTTTTCACTTTTCTTTTTATAAAGAATAATGACATAAGCCACTGACATTCCAAGGAAAAGGAGTAAATAATATTCGTGGGGAATTATTCCCTTTGTAACCAAAAAGGTTAGGGTGAACATAAACAGTCCATTGAAGGTACCGTATGATTTTAATGGAAGGTTGCCATCCAGACCTAGAAGTTTGTAGAATTCCAACATGGAAAACATGCAAATAAGAAAAAATATGGCAAAATATCCCCACTCACTCCAAATGATAGCACTCAGGATTACAAAAACTCCTGCAAGGGCTGCTATAATTCTTTGTTTTAATTCTGATTGCCTACGTAAAGCTGATCTCATTCTCAATAATTTTTAAAGCCTCATTTTCATTTTCATTTGCCACATAAATTTCCCTTTCCCCAAAAAAATTATAGATAGATGAATCTCTTTTATTAAGAATTACTGCAGGAATGTTGTGGTTTTCAATCGTCAATTTTACGATTTCCGCCTTATGTGTTTCATTGGTGCTATAAACTTTTTTCCAATTATTCATGCATTACAGGTGTTTGTGAATTAGTTAGTTTTCTGAAAAATAATAAAACAATACTAACCAAAACTAAGGAGACTAATGCCAAACCTATGCTAATATCCCCGGAAGATTCAATATTAGTTTCAATTAATCCCTGATTATACAAATAAACCATTAATAAAGTAACACCATTATTTAAAAAGTGCGCAAACATAGGGACGGTAAGTGTACCACTCCAAATATATAAATATCCGAATAAGGCTCCGAGGAGCATCCGGGGCAATAAGCCATAAAACTGGAAATGAAAGGCACTAAAAAGAAATGCAGTTACCCAAATGGCTACATGGACATTCCCAAAAAGCCCATTTAACTTATTCTGCAAAACTCCTCTAAAAAATAATTCTTCTCCTATTCCGGGAAGTACAGCCACTACAATTAAACCCAAAATCAACCCCCAGGGCGAATCAAAGTTGATTAGAAATTTAGTTACTTGTTGTAATTGTTCCTCAAGGGCCCTTGCAAATTCTTCAAAGGCCGCAAATCCTTCCGGAAATTGGAAATTTTCATTAAGTCCTACTGCATAGGCACTAAATGGAAAATAGAGAAATACCAAAAGCAAAGTCAGTGGAAAACTTTTTATGAGTGGTATTTCCCCAAAGTCAAATGCACGGCTTGCCTGACTGTTTTCGTAATATTTCAGGTAAAATAAAGGGCTGACAATAAACAATATAAAACTATTTACCCCCTGAACTACCAAAAGGATATTTCTTTGATTGTCTCCCTCAAACGGTGGAGAAATTACCTGATAGGCTGCGCTAAGGTCAAATCCTACTAAAATAAAAGCTACCACCAGGCTAAAAAACTGAGCAAGACAGAATCCGGCAAACATTACCCCAAAAAGCACTAATAAGGAGACAAATGTGTTTTTTTTAATTAAAAGGTTTGATTGATTGTCCGTATAAATCATTTTAAATTATTTTTGCATTTTTATTCTGCCTAAGATAAGGAGAAAGTAACCTGATAGATTTATTGTATTCCAAAGATTGGGTAAAAATAAAACAATATAGTTTTCATACATAATCGGCAAACCAAATTACCCTGAAAAATCTTCTTCTAATGGAAGGATGAAAAAAAGGGAGATAAAAAATGCCATTTTAAATGAAGTTGAAAACTAAGAAAATATTCTAAAAAGGTTAAAGTGAAATCATAATATTTGAATTGTGGTAAAGATAGGAAACTTAGAATTATCGGATTTTCCATTATTATTGGCTCCAATGGAAGATGTGAGTGATCCCCCATTTCGAGCAGTTTGTAAAGAGAATGGTGCGGATTTAATGTATACAGAATTTATTTCGGCTGAAGGCTTGATAAGAGATGCAGTAAAGAGTGTGAAAAAGCTGGATATTTATGATTATGAGCGGCCAATAGGAATCCAAATTTTTGGAGAAAAAATAGAATCAATGCGGGAAGCTGCTGCAATTGCAGAGGCCGCAAACCCGGAATTGGTAGATATAAATTATGGTTGCCCGGTGAAAAAAGTAGCTTGCAAGGGCGCTGGAGCAGGTATTCTTCTGGATTTGCCTAAAATGCAGAAAATGACTGAGGAAATTGTAAAAACCTGCAAATTGCCCGTAACCGTAAAAACCCGTTTGGGATGGGATGACGATACCATAAAAATTGTAGAAGTAGCTAAAAGGCTTCAGGATGTTGGTATTCAGGCGCTTACAATTCATGGGCGTACCAGAAAACAAATGTATAAAGGGGAAGCGAACTGGTCATTTATAAAAGAGGTAAAAGAGCACCCGGATATACATATTCCAATTTTTGGGAATGGAGATATTGATTCTCCGGAAAAAGCTCAGGATTATAAAAATACTTTTGGCACTGATGGAATGATGATAGGTAGAGCAGCTATTGGCTATCCGTGGATTTTTAATGAAATAAAGCATTTTCTAAAAACAGGGGAACACCTTGACCCTCCCTCATTGGAGGAAAGGATAAAAGTTTGTAAAAAACATTTAGATTTTTCTTTAGAATGGAAAGGCCCCAGACAAGGTATTTTTGAAATGAGGAGACATTATACTGCCTATTTTAAAGGTATTTCAAATTTTAAACCTTACAGAAAAAACCTGGTAGAAGCAGGGACTTATGAAGAAGTAGTGGAAATTTTAGAAAGTATTATTGAATTGAAAGGAGAAATGTTAATTTCCTAAGACATAAAAAAAGGAGTTTTTAAAAACTCCTTTTTTTATGTCTTATTTACAAAAACCATTTTCGTTTTATCGGCTTTAACCACATCCTTCAGAAACTTTCTAAGCTCTCCATAGGATTCTTTAGGGTAGATTCCCTGGTTCATTTCCATTCTCCGGATGTATGTCACTTTATTTTTATCCACAGTAATTGAAGCTTCATATTTTCCAAATTGAGATTCATACTGAATTTTTTCAGGATTGTATTCTACATGAAAATTTTCAGGCAGGTGGTAAACCACAGTATCATGGTCTATAAAGTCATAAAATCTATTGAGCTCAATTTCTGTTTTTCTTTCCTCAAGGCTTTCTGGGATCCATGACATTTTGGTTAATAGGTTTGGCTTAAGGAATAACCTTTTTCCATTTATTGAGGCACATTTGCGGATATTTATATCCAAGGAAACGTGGGTTTCAGGAATTTTGGATTTCACGCGATTCATGGAAAATTGCTGAATTTCATAATTTGAAATATCCAGGTTTTCGTATAACCACTTTTTCTGATCCTCTTTGGGGAGTTCAGCAACAAATTTCCTTTTCCCTTCCTGTAAAGCTTTATAAGTATTTTTTAAACTTGCCGAAGCATTTCCCTTTTCATCGATAAATACCTCAGCACTTCTAATTTGTAAATTTTCATCTTTTTTGATTACCGAAGTGTGAACCAGTTCAGCTCCATCTGGTTTGATGATAACTGCTTTTCGATCATCCGTAAAACCTCCCTGATAGCCAAATGCCTCCGTTTGACTGGTACATTCAAGCCAAATAGTATCCTTTTCCAGCGGAACACATAAAATTACATGATTAAATTTATCCATAGGGAAGTCTTCCTTCACTTTTGGCGCATATTTTCCTCCATAAATAACCGTAAAGTAGGAAGTAATTCCCACCGCTTTTAGCATTGCCAAAGTATAATTTGATAAGGCTTTACAATCTCCATATCCCTTTTCATCTACAAAGGAAGCCTCAAATGGTTGTAATCCACCAATGCCAAGCTGTATACTCACATATCTGGTTTTTGATTGCAGGTATTCATAGATAATTTTCACCTTCTCTTCATCTGATTGAGCATCTTTCACCATTTCCCGAATTTTGGTCCTAGTGGTTTCGGAAAGTTCATCACGTCCTTTTAGCAGGTTATTATACCAAATGCCATATGATTTCCAGGATGAAAAATCACCTTCATATCCTCCGTAGTAAAATTTACCGGGAGCAATTTCTACCTGGGGTAATTCATAATCATTGTATAAATCCTCGGGAAGTACGGATTGGATATTTCCTTCTTCCCACAAATAAACCTGATTATCTCCCTGAATAAATTCTTTCCTGTCTTTTCTTAAATATTTTTCGTTTATTCTTACTTCAATGTCCTTAGGAAAAACCAGTTTGTAAGAAGAATTCATTACGGCTAAATAATTTTCCGGAACCGGGTCCCAACTTTCATATTGATAAAGTTCATCGTAATCTTTTTCATATTCGAACTCGACTGTATAAGGAAATTGATTATATAGGAGATCAGCAAAAATTACCCTATAATCACCTACAAAAGTTCCTCCTCCAGTTGCACTCTGATCCTTAAAGTCCTTCTTTTTTAAGGATCTGACCTCATTTCCATAGGCGTCATACAATGTCCCTTCAATTTTGGAAATATCAATAATATCAGAATAAACCAATTGGATTGAAGCCCAATCTTCCATTTTTTTATTAAGAATGGTAATTGCATATTTCCTGCGCAATGTGCCTTCTTTTATTGATTTCAGCGTAAATTCAGTTTCATCTAATCTTAAAACTCCATTAGCATCTTTTAGCAACTCTTCAGGAATTTCGCTTATAGGGTATTTAATTTCCCCACTAATTGCAGGGAAACTAAATAATATAAGTCCTAATAGGGTTAAATTGGATATAAATTTCATTTTAATATTTTGTTGGTTTATGTCTTTTTTACAAGTACAATTTGCTCAGACTGTTTTGATATAGCCTGTGTGAAAAACTCTTTTAAATAGGCATATTCATCTGGGAGGAATACTGGCTTTGAAATTTTAATGGAAGAAATAATTTGTAATTTGTTACCATTTTTAATAACCTGATAAGTAAATCTTCCTGCCTTTTGCGGTAATGTTAAAGCTACTGCCTGGGGTAACTCTTCTGCATCATAACCTTCTGGTAATTCTAATTCTAAAGAATAGAATTTTTGCGTAGGACATCCAAAATCAACAGGATATTCTCTTTTTTCCTGTTTAAACGGGTTTTCTTCATAAAACTTTGAAAAGATTGGATCCAAATAGATTTTACCACCTAACTCAGCCTCTTCAATAGAAATATTGAATTTTGTAATAAGTGGTTCTCCTAGTTCTTTTACATTTTCAAAATTGGGATCTGATACGGTGAAGTTTACTACTTTATCTTCCCAATTATCCTTAAAATATTCTTTTTCCCCTTTGCTCAATACAGATTTCCTTACAATTTTGGCATAATAGTTTTTGTAGGTATTTGACATGGTCCCTTCCAGGCTTCCTTCTTCTTTTATTTGAAGTTTAACACTTGTGGCTTTTGTATAGTCCCCTCCTGTATCCAGATTAATCCACCTAGAATTAGTTTCTGAAATTAACCGACCTTGTCCGTTCATACATTTAAATGGAATTTGTCCAATAGGCAAAAATCTATCTGTGGCATCCAACAGGAAATTTTTTTCACCCACGGCAACATGAACAATTACATAATTCATATTATCAAGCATGGGCTGGTAAACATTAACTCTCCCATTCTGTCTTGTACTTAAAATAACAGGATTAGCATCAAATCCCAAATTGTTTAATAGTGAATTTAGGGCAAGGTTAATATCTGCAACATTTCCAGTTTTTTTCTCTAATGCCTTTTTTACATTTTCTTTTGAAAGGAAGGAATGGGATTCATTCCATTTGATATTTTGGCTTATGTATTGATATGCTGCAACTAATTTAGCTTCTGGTTCAGTGTGTTGGGCATTTATTTCTTTGGCAATATCATTAAAATAGCTTTTTTTCTTGGCTTGGGACCCAAACCTTTCGTGTTCCAGAAGGGTTTGGTTTATTTTATCCCATGAGCCTAACACATCTTTCACTGGTGAATTTGGGAATTTTGTGGTGGCCAATTGGTAAGTGATTTTAGAAACATAATCATCTGGTGTAGTGATATAGCTTTCTCCGTTAAAAGCAGGTCCATTTTTTAGAACCCAACTTTCAGTTTCAATTCTAAAATCAATTTTTGAAGTGCCGCGTGATCCGTTGTCAGTCCTATACATCTGACTTATGGACCCAGTTTTTTCACCTGTAGAATGTTCAACTGGCAGGTATCCTTGCTGATTTTTTTGATAATAAAAGTATTCAGGTATTTCAGTGGTATATTCACTCCAAACTACAGGGATTTCTTCCTGAAATTGCCAGGGTTTTAAGTAGGTGATAAAATCAGAAACTATTTTATATTGAAATTCAAAAACAACACCCTCTTCAATGTTTGGCATATTGAATTTAACTATATTCAAATTATCGTTAAATTTTTCCTTGTGAATGGCTTCTTTTTCTAACTTTACCTTTTCTATCTTTCCATTTTTTAGCTTATAAGTATAACCTTTTAGGCCAGAAACTTTTTCATCACTTTCTCCTTGATCTGCTACATAGATTTCAAAATTTCCGTAATCATATCCATCTTTAGTAAGCACCTTAACCCTCCGGTGTCTTTCGAAAATAAGCTGAAAACCTGAATTATCAGTATATTGAAAATAGGTTTTACCAACATCGAAAAGTACAACTGCACTTGCCGCTGTATCCAGCGGATAAGATTTCATTTCTAAATCTTTTTTTTCGATTTTCCCAAACTTTTCTTCCTGGGAAAATGCTGCAAATTTCATTTGGAGTAATAATAGGAAAAAACTAATTCCTATAACTTTCTGGATTCTCATAAATTTAAATACTTGATGGTACACAAATAAATATTTATGATTTTACATCAAATCAATTGTTGGATAGGATATGAAACCATATTCCAGACAATCAGAATATAAAACCATAAGCATTGTAAGTTAAATGAAGGCTCGGCCTTGTTTTATGGGTTTTGGTGTTGGTAGAAATGCAAGTTATTTATTGTTATCTCAATTACGCAAACTAATAACAAAGTTAAAACAATGTGTAGTTGAGACTGTTAATAATTGTAAAATCAGAATTATTGCAGGTAACGATTTAGCCGCATACACATTATAACTCAACTTTTTTATTATTATTGACTTTTCCCTAGATTTGAAAGAAATCAAAATTTGAAAAGAAATGGCTCAATTATATCCTTTAAAATTTAAGACGATATTTAAAGACAAGATTTGGGGTGGTAATAAAATTAATACTGTTCTGGGTAAGGATTTTTCTCCCTTGCCAAATTGCGGTGAAACCTGGGAAATTTCTGGAGTTAAAGGAAATGTTTCTGAAGTAAATGGAGGGGCTCTTAGTGGGAAAGCTTTGACTGAATTGATTGAGGAATTCAAGGGAGAATTAGTTGGAAATAAAATTTACAAAAAGTTTGGAACTGATTTCCCGCTATTAGTGAAATTTATAGATGCTAATGAAGATTTGTCTATTCAGGTTCATCCAGATGATAAACTTGCTAAAGAAAGACATAACTCTTTTGGAAAAACTGAAATGTGGTATATTTTTCAGGCTGATGAGGGTACGAAATTAATTTCCGGGTTTAATCAGGATGTGGATAAGGAAACTTATCTGAAGCATTTAAATGAAAAGTCTCTTGACGAAATCTTAAATAAGGAAGAAGTAACTGCAGGAGATGCTTTTTTTATTCCTGCCGGAAGAGTGCATACCATTGGAAAAGGATGTTTGTTGGCTGAAATTCAACAGACTTCAGATATTACCTACAGGATATATGATTTTGACAGGACGGATACCGAAGGAAATAAAAGGGAGTTACATACAGAGGAAGCTTTGGACGCCATTGATTATAAGCATTATGATCAGTACAAAACGGATTATGATAAAAAAGAGAATGAGATTGTAAAAATCACTTCATGTCAATATTTTGAGACAAATTATTTTCACTTTACAGAAACCACTGAGCGGGACTATAGAAAACTGGATTCTTTCGTCTTATATGTTTGTTTTGAGGGTGGATTTGAATTAGATTTTGGGACTGGTAGGTTAAAGGTTATGAAAGGAGATGCTGTTTTGGTTCCAGCGAACATTAAAAATGTAAAGGTTACCCCAGAGCCTTACTATAAGATGTTGGAGGCTTATGTGCCTTGAAAAAGGGGAAGGTTTAATACACAAAAAGCCAGGCATTTGCCTGGCTTTTTGTGTATTAAATTTGGGGTTTTATCTGAAAAGGCTTTCAATGTCGGAGTAAAGTCTTGCTTCTTTAACCAAAGTTTTTCTTTCTTTGTCTGCTTCTGCAATTTTTGAAATTAACTTGTCTTCCACAATCATTAGTTGTTCAGTCATTCCCTTATTTTGGAAAGTTACCAATTGTATATCTAATTTATAACCTTCCCAACTATACGACTTTACGTCTTTGTCGTCTATTTCATATTTGTGTTTGTTGGGTTTTCCGTATCTTTTAGTAAGGTTTTTTAATAGTTCACCTTTATTTTTTTCTTCAGCAAATAATTTGAAGTTTATTTTATAAAGTTGATTTTGGTAAAAGCATAAATAGGGTTCTTCCTCTAAAAGAGAACCAAAAACCGAGTTTATAGATTTATCACTCATTTTGTAATCAGAGCAACTATTGCTGGTATTTATATGTTCAAGGTTTTTAAATTCCAATTTTGATAAGGAGATTGGATTTTCATATAAATCATCAGGATTTCCATACGATTTTTTTTCAAGGAGGTAATTTTGTTCCTCCTCCTCACTAATTTGATTTGTAAAAACACTCAGTGGAGATTGAGCCGAGGGACTTCCAAGGTTTAAATAATCCTCGTCCTGGGCCAGAATGTTACTACTGATAAAAATAAAAGAAATTAAGTATATAAATTTCATATAGCATGTTTGTTAGTTTAGAAACTTTATATACAAGAATAAATCCTTAATGTTGACCTATGATTTTTTAAATATCTTGAGGTGATGGCGAGGTTTATCGGAAAAGCGAGATAAATAGAAAAAATAATTGATAAGTTTCTATATTATTACTTGTAAATAAAATTATAATTTTCCACTAATTCTTTGTGGATTTAACAATTAAATAGGCAAGCCTGTAAAAAACCAGCTAATGTTATAAAAATATTACATAAGATTTCTTTGTAATGAAAACCTGATTCACAAATAATTATACCCTATAATAAATGTTAAAAGCTAAATTAATTTCAATTTTAAATTCCCACATAAATGGAAATATGTCTTTTCATACCCATAATTTTTCATAGGTGGAAAATTCATTTGAATATTTATTTCATATATTTTCTTTTACTGTTAAATTATCCTTCCCTAAATATAAATTTTCCGATTTCATTTTTAATTGAAATTTAAAATGAAAAAAAGATTATATTTTGGTGTAAAATATAGGTGAGTTTTAAATTTTAGGATTAGCTTTTTTAAGCTATCTTGCATAAATCAATAATAAAAATCTGAATGAGCCAGGAAGTAATAAGAACAAAGGAAATATCAAAGGTGTATAGAATGGGAAGTGAAACTATTCATGCCTTGAAATCTATATCCATAACAATAAATCAAGGGGAGTATGTCGCCTTTATGGGCCCATCAGGTTCGGGAAAATCTACATTAATGAATATTGTAGGTTGCTTGGATACTCCTACAGGCGGAAGTTATCATCTTGCAGGAAAGGATGTGAGTAATATGACTGAAAATGAATTGGCTGAAATTAGGAATAAAGAAATAGGATTTGTATTTCAAACATTTAATTTGTTACCGAGATCAACTTCATTGGAAAATGTGGCACTACCTTTAGTATATGCAGGGTTTAAAAAATCAGAAAGAGAAGAGAAGGCTATGCAGGCTTTGGTAAATGTAGGGTTAGGGGAAAGGGCTGGACATAAACCAAATGAACTTTCAGGAGGGCAGAGGCAAAGGGTTGCTATTGCAAGGGCTCTTGTGAATAATCCTAGTATTATATTAGCCGATGAGCCAACAGGAAACCTTGATTCAAAAACATCTTACGAAATTATGGATTTGTTTGAGGAGCTCTATAGTAAAGGGAACACTATTATTATGGTAACTCATGAGGACGATATTGCAGAGTATGCTCACCGAATTGTGAGGTTGCGTGATGGTCTCATCGAAACGGATAAGATAAATGAAAATGTAAGGGAAATTAGACCAGTGTAAACAATTCTTTTCTAATCTTGAAATTGGTTAAAAATTATTTTAGCTGGAATCAAACATTAAATACTCAGCTTATCTATTCAAATAAAAAACCTACATTTAAATACTTCTAAGTACAAACCCTCTATATGGCCTTTCCTTCCTGGTGTGTAATAGATGCTAATCTTAGTATAATATAATTTTTTAGGCGAAATATTATAATTTAAGCATAAACTGATCGAGTTTTGTTGATCTTACCACCTTTGAATGATCAATTTCCCAAATGATGGTGAATGATTATCCCTTCAAAAAGTTTTAATTACTCAAAAAAAATTGCGTCTACAATTTTTCATTCAATAAATGTTAACAATTCCAGTTAGTTAGTAAAGCCAGACCAAAAGGGTGGGTGAAATTTTTTGAACTGTTGGAACTATTCAAAAAAAGAGGATATGATAACTAACATTCAGGAATATGATAAAAAATTTACTGTATTTGTAACAAAATTTATTTTTAGAATGAAAAGTATTAAAATTTTTCTGGTATTTTTTGCCGTGGTTTTTTTTACGGGTCAAGAGACTTTTGCACAAAGATATGGTTCTAGTAAGCAATATTGGAGCGTAGGAGCATCACTTAATCTTCTGAATTATTTTGGTGATTTAGTACCTCAGACTGGTATGATGAGTACTGACTTTAGTAAATCAGGGTTAGGACTTGGTATAGTAGCTAACAGGAAATTAAATTCGATGGTTTCGGCCAGATTCGGATTGTCCTATGGGGCAATTAAAGGTGATGATTTTGCAAGTGATTTTTCTGATACTCAAAATGGTGGATATGGAAGATATAAAAGGAATTTACACTTTAGAAATAGGCTAATTGAGTTAAATGGAGGAATTGTAATAGACTTTTTTAAGAATAATAGCTATTACTATAAAAGGACTAGTATTCCTACACCATATGTTACTTTAGGGTTATCTGCTTTATATAGCAATCCTCAAGCTGTGACACCAGAGAGTTTTGGAGGTACCTGGGTGAATCTTCAACCATTACAGACTGAAGGTAAAGCGTATTCAAAAATGGCCTTAGCTATTCCATTTGGAGGAGGAGTGAAATTTAAGGCTAGTTCTAATATCGATATTGCTGTAGAGGTTGGTTTAAGATATGCTTTAACAGATTATTTGGACGATGTTAGTGATTCTTATCCTACTAATATGTCAGATATGAGTGATTTGGCAAAAGCAATGTCAAATAGAAGTACTGAAACAAAAGCCATGATGACTGGGGGAATTAGAGATACTGGTGCTGTTTCTACGGCTCCTATAGAATCAAAAGCTGGTAAGGGTAGAGGTGGTTCAGCTAATGATATGTATCTGGTAACAAGTTTCAGTGTGAATTATATCATTGGGTCAAGCAGATATGCTTCCAAGTATAGAAGAAGATAATAAAAGTTTTTACATTTGTTATTAATTACCCAGTTCGATTTATTTGAGCTGGGTAAAATTTTTTAATCTTATTTCAATTTTTGATGAAAAAGTTTTTACTCCTTTTCATTGTCTTGCCTTCACTTTCAATTCTTTGTTATTCCCAAAGTGCCAATATTCCCCTAAACCAGGATTATTATCATTTAATTGACCGGTATGAGATTAAGCAAAAAAGATTTTCCAAATCTTTTGAAACTGCAATTAAACCTTTCAATAGGAAAGGAGTAGCCGTATTTTTAGATTCTTTACCAGTTGAAGTTTTTAATAATGGAAGTTCTTCAGATAAATTCAACCTAGAATACCTATTAAATGATAATTGGGATTGGACCACAAATGAGAATAATGAGAGTAAAAAGCGATTCTTAAAAGCTTTATACAAAAAAAAATCAGACTTTTATGCAGTCGATGAAAAAGATTTTAATCTTCATGTGAACCCAGTTATCTATGTATCAATGGGTTCCGACAAGGATTTAGATAAATTAACCTATACTAATACAAGAGGAGTGGACATAAGAGGAAGTATTGGTAAGAAGCTTGGGTTCTATACTTTTTTGGCGGATAATCAGATTAGATTTCCAAGTTATGTCAATAATGAAATTAGTAAAAGAGGGGCTATTCCTGGTGAAGGTTTTTGGAAACCTTTTGGGGAAAATGAAACGGATTTTTTTACTGCTCGGGGTTATATTCAATTTAGTGCAATTAAGGATATTATCGGTATCCAATTTGGTCATGATAAAAATTTTATTGGGAATGGCTATAGGTCTTTGGTATTGTCGGACTATTCCAATAATTACTTATTCCTGAAGCTTAATACTAGAATTTGGAAGATTAATTACACGAATATCTTTTCAAGTATGATGGCGGCAGGCCAAAGAGCTGATAATGGTCCACAGCAGCCATTTCCCAAAAAATATAATGCTTTTCACCGGCTTGGAATAAATATTACCGATAACTTTAATATTGGACTTTTCGAAAATGTAACTTTTGGGGTCCAGGATTCCCTGGGAAATCAATTTGATGTAAATTACCTCAATCCAATAATTTTTTACAGAGCTGTGGAACATGATACAGGCGATTATGGAAATGCCTTTGTTGGATTAGACTATAAGTGGAATTTATGGCACTCCATACAATGGTATGGGCAATTTGTATTGGATGAATTAATTGTAAGTGAATTATTTTCAAATAGTGGATGGTGGGGAAATAAGTTTGGAGTTCAAACTGGAATAAAATATATCGATGTTGCCAAAATTAAAAACCTGGACTTGCAGGCTGAACTTAATCTGGTAAGACCATACACGTTTACTCATTATGGTGATGAAAAATATTCCAATTACCAGCATTATGACCAGGCTCTGGCACATCCCCTTGGAGCAAATTTTTATGAATTAATTGGAATAATAAGGTATCAACCTTTTCCCAAACTAAGCCTTACGGCTAAAGGGATTTATGTAAAGATTGGAAAAGATAGGCAAGGTGAAAATTGGGGCCATAACATTTTCCTTAACTACGATACAAGAATGCAAGAATATAATAATAAGATTGGACAGGGTCTAGATACCAGAATACTATTTGTTGATTTTACCCTTTCTTATCAATTCAAACACAATTTCTTTATTGATTTGAAAAACGTAATAAGAAAAGAAACCATAAATGAAGAGCCAGGTTTAAATACTAATACAAATTTTATTAATATGTCTTTAAGGTGGAACATTGCTCAAAGACTGAATGAGTTTTAGTAAAAGTTTATATCATTTATCTAAAACTTCGTATTTTGAAGCATTGCTAATGTATTCAGGAACCATCATCTTCATATTTTCAACTATTTTTAAATCATTACCTGACTCCAAAGATTTTATTAAAAGATTAATTTCTTCATAAACTTTTTCAAAAACAGTTTCCTGAACTACCCCAACCATAATTTTAGGATTATTGGTTTTAATAGTATTTTCCGAATTATTCAACAATTCCTCATAAAGTTTTTCCCCTGCTCTTAGGCCGGTAAAACTAATATGAATATTTTTTCCAACTTCTAAACCATAGAGTTTCACCATCTTTTTGGCAAGGTCAACTATTTTAATTGGCTGACCCATATCAAAAAGATAAATTTCTCCTCCAGATCCCATTGCTCCAGCTTCTAGAACTAGTTGGCATGCCTCTGGAATTGTCATGAAATATCGGGTAATATCTGGATGAGTAATAGTGATAGGACCTCCCGCTTCAATTTGTTTTTTAAATCTTGGTACAACAGATCCATTTGATCCCAACACGTTCCCAAATCTTGTTGTAATAAATTTGGTTTGAGGATTTTTTTCAAAGAAATTTAATGATTGACAGTAAAGTTCTGCTATTCTCTTACTGGCACCCATCACATTAGTCGGGTTCACAGCCTTATCAGTTGAAATCATCACAAACTTCTTTACCCCATATTTTACCGCAAGATTAGCCATATTTTTTACACCGACTACATTAGTTTTAATGGCCTCCTGTGGATGATATTCCATCATTGGAACATGCTTATAAGCGGCTGCATGGAAAACATAATCGGGTTTATACAGCTCGAATATATGAGTAAGTTTCTTTAAATCCCTCACATCTGATATAAGAGGAATACTTGTTTCAGATGTTTCTAATTCCTGAATTTCCAAATGTAAATCCACAAGAGGAGATTCAGCCTGATCAAGCATTAATAGTTTTTGGGGATGAAATTGAAGGACCTGCCTCACTATTTCACTACCTATAGATCCGGCAGCACCTGTAATTAAAACGACTTTATTATTTAATTCGGAGGAGATTTTAGAAAAGTCGAGTTTAATGGGATCTCTATGTAATAAATCTTCAATATTAATTTTTCGGATTGCATTTGTGTTCAGGTTATTATGTAGCCATTTTTCAACAGGAGGGACGATCATTGGCATAATATCTAAGCTTAGACATAAATCCACGATTTCCTGCTTCCTAAGTTGGGAAATTTTCTGAATAGCGATAATTGCCTTGCTAATTTTCCGCTTTTGAACAACATCTTTGAAACTATTTTCAATATTAAATATTGGAATACCTTCTAGTAATTGCCTTTCCAAACCTGGATTATCGTCAAAAAAAGCTACTACGTTCATTTTTGTATTTGAATCTGAATCGAGAGCTCTTTTAGTAAGATGACCGCCTTGCCCTGCGCCAATGATCACAATATTTTCAGTTAATTTCACATCTCTTTCTTTCCTGATATGCCTGTAAACAATGCGCATGAAAAATCGATAGGAAATTAAAATAAAAAGGCAAAGGAGATAATCAATGACTAGAATTGATTTTCGGAAAAAGAAATAATTCCCAAATGTTTCAAAGTCAAAAGTTAGGATAAAGAGAAAAGCAGAACTAGCAGAAACAGCCATAAAAACGCGCATAGCATCCTGCTCCCCAGTAAACCGGATGATACCGGAATAAGTTTTGAAAACCTTGAAGGATATCAATCGGGTAATTGCGATTACCATTAAAGTTTGGGGAAGTAAGGAGGTTTCCACCATTTCAAATTTAAAATTAATTCTTAATGAAATAGCCAATGCATAGGAAAAGCAGGCAAATAATACATCAAAAGTTAAAATTAAAATCCTTGTTGTGTAGGCAGAGGAAAAATATCTGTTAAGGTTCATTTAGGTAAAATTCAAAGACGACTTAAACGCTGAATCAGAAACAATTAGGCAAGTAATTCCAAAAAAAATTTTGAGTTTGATCGAAAAAATGTTAGTTAGTCGTTTAATACCTTAATTATAGCGAATAGAATTAATATTCGCAAAGTAATATAAAAATAATACAATATCCTAGGTGAACTTGTTATAATGTAATTTAAAAGTGATTTTTCATCATTTTTGGTTTAGTTACAACCACAACCCCCACCTGATTTACCTCCATTTGCTCCTGAAGCCCCTTCTCTGTAGCTCTCAAAGCTTAATTCGTAATTTTCAACCCCTCTAGTTTTTAGTTCCATATCCTCGTCATTCAAATACATTTTTTGGTAGGATGCCACAGAAACGCAACTAAAATTCCAGGAAATAAAAAAAATAAATATTAAAATATTTAAAAAAAATGATTTTTGGAAGATGAAAAAGGATTTATCCATGAATCGGTTTGTAATTTTTGGTGCAATGTAGGATTATTTTGGTAAATTCAAAAAAAATGAATATTAGGGTCATAAACATTTTATTAATTTTTCTGTTTCGCTTTTTAAATTAACCTGATAGACTATATAATCTTATGAAAACAGCCATTTTTTTCTTTCTTATTTTCCCATTCATAACTTCCATGGACAAATCTATTTATGACTTTGAGTTCACCACAATAGATGGTGAAAAAAAATCTTTTGCAGAATTTAAAGGCAAACACATTTTGATTGTGAATACGGCAAGCAAATGTGGCTATACAAAACAATATGAAAACCTCCAAAATCTGTATAAGACCTATAATTCTAAATTAGTAATTATTGGCTTTCCCGCGAATAATTTTGGGGGGCAGGAACCAGGGAGTAATTCAGAAATTAAATCTTTTTGTAAGAAAAATTATGGAGTTTCTTTTTTAATGTCTGAAAAAGTTTCTGTCAAAGGGGATGATATTGAGCCGCTGTTTGAGTGGCTGATTGCACAGGAAAATCCCAGCTTTACCGGAGATATTAACTGGAACTTTGAAAAATTCCTTTTTGATGATGAAGGAAAGTTAGTTGCTCGTTTTAGAAGTAAAACCAAACCTGATGATCCGGAGCTTACTGCTTTAATTCAATAAAATCAAAAGGATGGTTGTTATGGGTTACTGCTATCCATTTTATGCAGTTTCCCTTTCCTGAATCTTTTCAGAAGACTTGCTGTAATATTTAAAAAATTAGTTTCTGTGATTAAGCCTACCAGTTTCCCATTATTAATCACAGGTAAGCAACCTATTTTATGCTCCATCATAATGTCCATGGCTTCAACAATTGTTTGCTCTGGCCGGATTGTGATGGGGTTTTTTAGCATTATTTCCCCTAGTCTTTTTACAGTTTTATTTGTTTTACTTTGATTGTTATTAGAGAAATATCGCAATAACTCTCTATGGGTCACCAGACCAATTAATTCACCCTTGTCATTTTCTATGGGCAGATACCTCAATTGTTGCCAGTCCATCATATCGGCACTAAGTTCCGGAATGTCATCTTTATTCACAGTAAAAAGGTCTGTAGTCATAAACTCTTCTACCAAAAAATGACTTGGAGCCCATTCTATAATGTCTTCGATATTAGCTAGCCCTAATTCATGAATTGGATTGGTTTTTTTTTGATTTTTAACCATTGCTGCCACAAGTGCTGTAGTGACCTCCTCACGAGAATTGGTTTTAATCAGTTTGGCGTAAGATTCTAAAGTCCATCTGGCTCCAGTCCTGCTTTTTTCATTCCTTTCCTGAATAATATCCAGGTATTTATCTATGTCGGTTTTGTCTACATTATTTTTCTTTAAACCTTCTCTTGCAATTGGAAGTAGCTCTTTTTCAATTAATTCAGTGTCTGTAATGATTTTTTGATCAACCCAATAAAACTTAGAACCAAGCCCGGATCTGGCAGCCTTTAGGAAATTGGATTTGGCTTCATCAAAATCCATCCTTTGGGTAATATTTTTGTAGATGTCTTCAAATCCTGTCATCAGGCCAATCCAGAAGGCAGAATTTGCTATTTCATCTACTACTGAAGGTCCTGCAGGAAGTATTCGGTTTTCTATTCTCAAGTGTGGTTTCCCATTCGCACTAATCCCATAACAGGGCCTGTTCCATCTGTATACAGTTGAATTATGTATATTCAGAGCGGTTAATTTAGGCGTTTTTTTCTGTGCAAGACATTCAAATACATCTTCATTTACATCTGTCATCAGGAGAATTTTAAATCTTACAATATCTTCCTTGTACAGATCCAGGATGGAGTTCTTAAGCCAGGAATTTCCAAAAGTCACCCTGGGGCTTGTGTACCTTAAATGTTCTCCGGTTACTCTTGTATCCACTGATTGCTGGAAAAGCGCAATTCTTGTTTCGTTCCATAGTCTTTTTCCAAATAAAATAGGTGAATTTGAACTAATGGCGAGTACAGGTGCAGCAATTACCTGTGCTATGTTATATTTGTTTACAAATTCATCAGGCCTTACCTGAAGGTGTACCTGAAAGCTGGTATTGCAAGCTTCTAAAAGTGCTGATTTATGCTTGATATTTAATTCATCGATTCCCTCAATTTTCAATTCGTATATTCCCCGAAGAGATTCGATAGCCTCTATTAATGCATAATACCGATCAATAGGAGTAAGGTTTTCAATTTCTAAATCAAACTTTCTGATGGTGGGTAAAATGCCGGTTAATACCGGTGTGATGTCAAATTCCTGGGTAGTCTTGGCAAGGAGATCAATCAATAACTGGGTTTCGGCATGGAGAGCGGAAAAACAGGATCCTTTTAAAGGAACTGGACTTAGGTTAGCTTCAATATTAAATCTGGCAAGTTCAGTTGTAAAGTTTTTATGATTAAGCTTTTTGAGAATTTCCATTGCCATGGGAGCTGGCTTGAAATTATCATCTACCAGGCAAATTTCCTGTTCTGCACCAATTTTCATTTCGTCCACTTCAAACCAATCCTCCTCCAGCATTTGTTCCAATGCTTTTACATCCGACAAAAGATTTTTGGTAAAAGAGTTTAACTCTTCCTGAGTTTTGGCAATTCTAACCCCTTTGCTACCCATAGTTTTATTGGTTTTGGTGATGGTAGTTGGTAGTGCGCAATATTTTTCTTCAACATCAGCATAAATTTAAACGGTCTTTAATGATACATTAAATTATCCTTTTTTTAAAGAAAAATTTGGTTAATAGTTATTTGAAATAGAGTTGTTGGGATAATTGGGCGATTGATAAATCCAATTAACAGATAGCTTTTTCAATTCAAGTTTAACAAAATTAGGCTTTTAATTGCTTTAGCTTTTTGTGCATCACAAAAAACCAAATAGGGGGAATGGTGGAAAGCAGCATCATGCCCGGATAACCCGTAGGCATCTGTGGGCTTTTTACATGATGTCTCAAAATCTGATATTTTCTACTGGCGTTAAAATGATGATCAGAATGTCTGGATAATTCGAATAACAGTAACCTTCCAATAATATGATTGGAATTCCAGGAATGAATTGGCAAAACCCGTTCATAATGGTCCTCATTTATCTTATTTCTGGTAAGTCCGTAATGTTCAATATAATTAATTGTTTCCAGTAAAAAACCTCCCATAAACGCAGCTCCAACGAACGCCAGTAGGGGAGTAAGCCCAAAAATCAAATAAATAATTACCAGAAAAGTTATTTTAATAAGGTGATATTGCAACATTTCATTACCCAGACTATATGCTTTTAATCCTTTTCTTGTTAATCGTTCATTTTCCAGTTTCCAGGCAGAAAGATAACCGAATATGGCTGAAGAAAACCAAAATTGGTAAAGGGTCTGTCCGTATTGTGCAGAGGCAGGGTCTTCGGGTGTAGATACTTTTTTATGATGCCCCCGGTTGTGTTCAATAAAAAACTGCATATAAAGAGACGTTAACAATAACGCTTTTGCCAAAAATTGTTCAAATTTTGATTTCCTGTGTCCAAGTTCATGGGCTACATTTATTCCAAAATTCCCACATAGGAATCCCATTGCAGTAATTCTCCCAACCATTTCCCACCGTTTCAATCCTGGTTCACTTATTTGGAAAAGAAAAAATATTAAAAACAGGTATTGAATCGGAACTATGATGTATAGCATCCAGTCATAAACCGGATCTTCTTTTAAAATTGCTTCTTCCGCCTTTTCTAGGTTTTTTGCAACTGGTTTGAATAATAATTCTATTAATGGAATTAAGGCGAAAATATAAAGGAATGGAATAAATGTAAGCCATCCACGGGAAGTGAAAGAGATAAAAACCGTTAAGGGAACAGTGAGAATGGACAGGTATTTTAACGCACTAATTTTGGATTTCATTAATTTTCATATTTAATAAAAATGGATAAAAATTAGCTTTTAAGGCAGCTAATTTTTCTTCTTTATATTTGCGGCTTGTAAGCCGATAACAGTACAATTTAAAAAATGTGTTTGTTAAAATCAAACTATTTTATTTGTAATAGTTTAGTTTTATGGGAAGAAAAGCAATTGATAGAAAAAGGAAAAAAAACAGAGAGAAAATTCAGGATTGGAGGGAAATACTTTTTCCCTATTTCCAGGAGCATGGCCTGAAAGGGATAACCATGGATAAACTGGCAGAAGTGCTCAACAAAAGCAAAGCTACCGTTTATGCTTATTTCAAAACCAAAGAAGAATTATTGGATTTTATCATTTCTGAACGTTTAACAGAGATCAGAAAGTTTGAAGGAATTTTGGAAAACCGCCAATTCTCCTTCCTCGAGCGCTATCATCTTTGTTTGGAACATCTCGCCAAAAGTATTTCAGGAATTAGCAATTTATTTTTATCTGAGCTAAAAGAATTACATCCCACCTTATGGCAAAATGTGGAAGATTTTTTAGATGAATCAACTTTAATTTTAGAAAGGTTTTATAAAGAGGGAATTCAGGAGGGGGAATTTAAAAATATCAATCCCTACATTTTGGTAATGAGTGATAAAATGTTTTTTAGAACACTAACCGATCCAGCGTTTTTGGAAACTTCAGGTCTTTCCCTTCAGGAAGCCTTCGAGCAATATCTGCAATTGAAGTTTTTTGGTTTGGTAAAATAGATTACCAGCCCCGATATAGCGGGGGGCGGATATTATTCATCCTTAAATAAATAATACATTGTCCCCTGTGATGGCTCATATGGTCCCGCATAAGGTAAAATATCCTTTCTTTATTCATAATTTCCCCGGCAAATTTTACTGGAGCCCTCGATTCTTTATCCTGTATTGCCATGGCTGTTTGCAGCACATAATCGAAGGCATCCTCCAGTAGTTTTTCAATTTCCTCTTTTGTTTTCCCCTCCAAATCATCGTCCTTCAAGGGGTTTACCTCTCCTTTTACATAGGTGGAATTTAACCAGTAAAGATTTTTTACCAAATGAGTCATTTGCTGGCTAAATGAGAGCATTTCTGGTTTTGGTCGATAATTGTAATATTCTTCAGGCATAGCTTCTGCCACTTCCAGTGTGTATTCCATAGCCCTTTGCCACATAGGTACATACTGCCTGGAGAAATAATCATCTCGCTGGCCATAAGCTAATTGGGAAGCTATAAAAAATATAAATATCAGAAAGAGACGCATGTAAAAGTATTTTTTGCCCTAAGTTTCCAAGCAAAAAGGCTTAACTATTTTTTTAGGGAAATTGATCTTTAAATATAAGGAAAGATTTATTGGAAGAGCAAGAAGGCAGGAGAAAATGAAATGGAATTATACAGGTTGTTTGCTTCCCTAATTCAAACCGGAAAAAGGGCGAAATGCTTAAACCGTTTGCTGTTTTATTTCAATTTCCAGAAAAGGTTAAGCTGGATTTGAGTCATTAATTTCTGAAAAGAACCTTCCAAATCTGATCTTCATGTGTTATTCGCCAGGTAAGAAAATTAATAATGCTAGAGTCTAAAATATTTTAGTTGAATTTACCAAGGCTGAGGTTTATTTAACTACCTGCCAATTTAAAACAATTGTATCAATCCTTGCATTTAAATACCAGGATTGGTTTACTTTGGTGAATAAGAAATTATTTAATTTCAATTATGAACCAAAACCTGGCTGATGGCCTGAATTTTTTATCTAAAATCACTTTTAAAAGAAGTATCAATGCCTTTAAAATTCTTTCCAGTTTTTACTTATCTCAGTGGACTGGAAAAAACTTGCATAGGGGTAATCCCATGAGTATTTCCTTTGAACCAACTACCTCCTGTAATCTGAGATGTCCTGAGTGTCCCAGTGGTTTGCGGGCATTTACCCGACCAACAGGCATGCTTCAGGATGAGTTATTCAAAAAAACAATTGATGAATTATCTTCCTCTTTGCTGTACCTCATTTTTTATTTTCAGGGAGAACCATATTTGCATCCAAAGTTTTTGGATTTGGTAAAATATGCTGCGAAACGTAAAATCTATACTGCTACCTCTACCAATGCACATTATCTAAGAGATGAAATGGCCAGAAAAACAGTGGAATCAGGTCTGGACAGATTAATCATTTCCATTGATGGGACAACTCAGGAAACCTATGAATCCTATAGAGTTGGGGGGAATTTGGAAAAGGTAATTGAAGGAACAAAAAACATTGTAAAATGGAAGAAAAAGTTAAAGTCCAGGACTCCCCATGTGGTTTTCCAGTTTTTGGTGGTAAAACCTAATGAACACCAAATTGATGAGGTTTATAAATTAGCCAAAGAGCTTGAAGTAGATGAAGTAGGATTGAAAACTGCTCAAATCTACGATTATGAAAATGGTTCTCCTCTTATTCCTTCAATCGAAAAATACTCCCGCTATAAAAAGCTGAAAGATGGAACTTTTAAAATAAAAAATAAACTCATCTCAGGATGCTGGAAAATGTGGCATTCTTGTGTGATTACCTGGGATGGGAAAGTAGTGCCGTGTTGTTTTGACAAGGATGCCGAGTTTAAATTAGGAGATATGCAAAAAAGTTCTTTCCACCAGCTTTGGCGAAGTAAAAAATATAACCAATTTCGCAGTACCTTGTTAAAGTCCCGAAAAGAAATCGAAATGTGTAAAAATTGCTCAGAAGGCACTAAAGTCTGGGCATAATTAAAGGGTCTTTTTCAACTTTAATTAAACCAATATTATCAACAGCAATGAAAGTCTTATTTCTTACCCATTATACAAAACTATATGGAGCAAACCGCTCTTTAATCAATCTGATTGAAGGACTGAGAGCATTTGATGTAGAAGGGATAGTTCTAAGCCCCGGAAAAGGCGATTTAACTGAAGAATTAAAGGAAAAGCAGATTCCATTTAAAATAGCCTCATTTCATACAGAATTGTATTATATGCGTGGATTTTCCCGGCTCAAGGGATTTCAAAGGCACATTCTAAATAAACTGGCATATCCGAAAATTAAGCAGATTATTAAGGAAATAAATCCCAATATTATACATACCAATACTTCCGGGCTGCATATAGGTTGTCATATTGCCTATGAATTAAGTATTCCTCATATCTGGCATATTCGGGAATTTGGGGAGTTGGATTACAGGCAAAAATTTAATCTGGGAAGAAAAAATTATTTGAAATGGATAAACCGGTCTGATGGCATTATTGCCATTTCGGAAGCCATTAAAAATGTAGCACTTGCCGATGTAAATCATAGGGTTGAAGTAATTTATAATGGAACGGTATTTAAATCGAAAATTCCTCCAATTAAGAGGGATAATAAAACAGAAAGAGACGGTACCAATTTTGGAATAATTGGTTCCCTACAACCAGAAAAAGGGCAGGAAACAGCCATTCTTGCTTTTCAGAAAATTCAGAAAGAATTTCCATTTTCCAAATTGAAAATTTTTGGGGATAGTGCCGTTGGTTATGATGTTTATTTAAAAGATTTGGTAGAAGAACTCCATATTGAAAATAGCGTGGAATTTAAAGGGTATGTACCTAAACCAAGTGCGATTTATGATGAAGTAGATATAGTGTTGATGTGCTCAAAAAATGAAGGCATGGGCAGGGTGACGGTAGAAGCCATGAGTTATGGCAAGCCGGTGATTGGATTTAGGGGAGGGGCCACTCCGGAGTTAATTGAAGATGGGATCAATGGCTTTTTATTTGAATCTGAAACAGAACTTTATGCCATGATGAAAAAGTTTATGAACAATCCTGGTCTGATTACTTCAATGGGCGAAAATGGTCAGAAATCTGCATTGTCCAGGTTTACCATAGAAGATTACAGCAAACAAGTTTATGAGTATTATTTGTCTGTAATTGCAGCAAAAACTTCCTGATCGCTTCTAATAGAGCTGATTTCTCAAAATCCTTCTGATGGTCTGAATGGTAGCTTTAGTAATTTTTCCATTATACTTTTTCCTCACCTGGTCAATGGTTAGCCCGGCTTCCAGGTCTTCTACCACAAATGCCCACTTGATTAGAAAGTCTGAATTAGGAGTTTTGTATTGCAAAATTTTCCGAACGGTCTGAATAGTGGTTTTGCTGATTTCCCCATTCATGGATTCAAAAATTTCATTGGTACTAAGACCCAGTTTTATTTCTTCCACAATTCTGGAATAATCCCTCAGGTATTTTTCATTGGCTTCCATTACCTGTAATTGTGGATTATTAATAAACCTGATTTGTGGGTAAGGCTTTCCTTTCCTGGTTTTTTCCAGTGCAAAATTCCGGAAAATATTATCGCAAATTTCAAGATCATCTTTGGTGAGTTGAAACCATTCTCCTTTTATTCTTTTGTGCTGAAAAACCACATGGAGGTTTTGTTCCAATTCATCCATGTTTTCAGCATGATACTGACGAATAACCTTAAAATCGGAAGGCATATGGGTTTTGTAGGCGGCAATTCTTTCAATAAGGTTTTTAGTCTTCCCAATTTTGTATAGTTTCTTGGTAGTTTTAAGGATATAAACGCATTTTCCAATTCGGATTTGGTCCATTGCAATAATTGCCTTTTTTAGTAGGGTTGTCGATTATTTAGTTTTTGATGAATCTGGAATAAACAAACTTCATTACAGAATTACAAATTTAAAGAAAAAAGCTGCCAGAAAGCCAATAAATCCATCATCAATGCCAAACCTACATGGACTATTATTCCTCCAAAAACACTCCGGGAATAGTAGGAAATAACGCCTAATACATAGCCGCCAAACATAGAACCAATACACTCGGGTAGGGGTTTGGTAAAATGTAAAAGGCCGTAAACGGTTACCATTACCCAAACCGAATTTTCCTTTAAGTAAGGAGAAAGGCTGTAGATAATAAATCCTCTGTAAAAAATTTCCAATGCGATGAATTGCAAAATGTAGGTGAATTCGAAAACTCCGACTGTAAGGATAGGGGAAATGTTTAAATAGGCTTCAGCCATACCCATTTTATAAAGTGGGTAAGTTTTGATGAATGCGGGCTGAAATGATGCCCAAAATAAAATAGGAACCATAATTAACAGCATTATCAAATATGGACGAGCTTTAAACCCTTTAAATGTTAAGCCATAAAAACTGGTATTTTCTGACTTTCCCCTAATAAACCAATACAAAGCAGGAATGGCCAAATAAAAAAATGATACATGCAAATTGTAGCCTATTCTATTGAAGAAATGATGAATTTCTGTGGGTAAAAGCAAAAGGAATTCTTTATAAAAAAAAGTATATTGATTGAAAAAAAGTCCAAGAATAATCAGGAAAGAGAGTATATAAAAACCAGGGGATTTCCAGGAAAAATGGGGTTTGAAAAACTGCTTTACCAGAAAAATAGTGAAAATAAAAGGGATAGAATAAAACAGCATTCCCCAAAGCAGCCGGAAGTTTTCCCCGGGAAAAGTGATTTTTATACCATAGCAATATTTAATAAAAATAAGGGTCGCCATAAAAATGGCCCAGATGGAAAAAAACTTCCAATTGAAAGATGCCTGTATATGTTTTTTAAGGTAATCAAAAATGGTGATCATCGCTGAAAAGTTCTGAAAAGGCTGTTGATTTTCAGATGAATTACACCAAAAAAGGCTTCCGTAAAAATTTTATTCGACATTTTCGACTGTCCCTTGGTTCTATCAGTAAAGATGATAGGCACCTCCTTTATTTTGAACTTATATTTCCAGATTTTAAATTTCATTTCAATCTGGAAGGCATAGCCTACAAACCTGATTTTATCCAGATCAATGGTTTGGAGCACTTCTTTTTTATAGCATTTAAAACCCGCGGTAGCATCGGAAATCGGCATTCCGGTGATGAATTTCACGTACTTACTGGCAAAATAAGACATAATTACCCTGCCCATTGGCCAGTTCACTACATTTACCCCGGTAACATATCTGGAGCCTATGGCAAGATCATAACCTTCTTTTGAACAAGCTTCAAACAATGGTATGAGGTCATTTGGATTGTGGGAAAAATCGGCATCCATCTCAAAGATGTAATTATAACCCAACTCCAACGCGTATTTAAAGCCACGGATATAGGCCGTGCCCAGACCAAGTTTTCCCTTTCTTTCAATTAGGTGAATTTTACCTGTGTGTTTGTTTTGCAATTCCTTTACCTTATCTGCGGTGCCATCAGGCGAACCATCATCAACAATAAGAATATGGGGATGGATAGAAAGATCCAGAATCCTGAGGATAATGGCTTCTATATTCTCAATTTCATTGTAAGTAGGGATAATTACGACCTGGTTGCTCAAAGTTAATCAGTATAAGTAAATAGTATAATTGCTTTAGGTAAATTTCTACCAGAAAAGGATTTCAATCTCCTGCTGGTAAAATTGATTTCTTTATAAAAAAGCCTTTTGGCTTTAAAAATATTAATTTTCTTCTTCAATTGTTCTTAAATCCACAGGAACTACTGTAGAAACTCCCTGTTCCACCATTGTTACCCCGTAAATTACGTCAGTACTGGCCATAGTTCGCTTATTATGCGTAACTACAATGAACTGTGAATTCGTTGAGAATTTCTTAATGATATTATTGAACTTGTCAATATTGGCATCATCAAGTGGTGCATCTACTTCATCGAAAATACAAAAAGGAGCTGGTTTCAACAGGTAAATGGAAAAAAGCAATGCCGTTGCCGTAAGTGTTTTTTCCCCACCAGAAAGCTGGTTGATTGTTAAAGGTTTTTTCCCCTTCGGCCTTGCGATTATCTCTATTTTGGAATTTAAAGGATCATCCTGATCCACAAGAATTAGATCACAATTGTCTTCAGCCGTGAATAAAGACCGGAATACCTCAATGAAATTCTCCCTGATTTGGGTAAAGGCATTCATAAAGTTTTCTTTAGCGACTGTATCAATCTCTTCAATAGTTGTTTTCAGAGATTCAATGGCTTCCAGCAAATCCTTTTTTTGTTCTACTATGAAAACATGCCTTTCTTTTATTTCATTGAATGCATCAATCGCCATATGGTTGATCGCACCCATTTTTTCCATTTTGGTTTTAATGCGCTCAACCTCCTGTCTTAAATGTTCTTCCGAAAGTTCGATCACATCATTACTTTCCCGAAGCAATTGTTCAATGTCTACCTCAAACTCAATAGACATCCTCTCCTTTACTGAAGAAATACCCATTCTGATGTTATTGACTTTTTCTTTCATTTCCATCAGCAGTGTATCGGAGGTTTCCCGGCTCCGTTGCACCTCCCTTATTTCTTTTTCTACTTCGGAAATAATTCCTCTGGCATTGTAATAATCTTTTTCTGCTTCATTTACACCTGCTTCTATACTTTCCTTTTCTTCGTAAAGCTCAATAAGCTGTTGCTCATGCTGCCCGGAGGATTCCTGCACCTGTAAAATTTCCTTTTCGGTATGCTTGAGTTCTTCCTGATTATTTTCAATCCTGGCTTTTCCTCTTTCAAAAGAAGTTTGCTTATAGCCAATTTCCTTTTCTATGCTATCCAGTTTATTGGATTGCTGGTGGAAAAGAATGTTTTGTTGATTAAAAGCAGCCGATTTATTGGCCAGCAATTCATTTTGCTCTTCTAAATCTTCATTAATGATTTCCTGCCTTTCCTCTATTGTTTTTAAAACCTCTTCTTCCTCCGCTACTTTAGGTGTATTTTCTTCAATGGTTTCAGAAAGCTGGGCGATTTTTTCCAGGATAGTTTCTTTTTTATTTTCCTTGTCCTGGAGCAGGTCAACAAATTGTTCCTTTTTGGTTTTTATGGTTACATACTCCTGGTTAATCAGGTTGATTTCTTTTTGTAAGTCCTGAATTTCCTCACCAGCCAATTCTTCCTTCAGGCTGGCAATATCTTCCTGGTGTTGCTCAATTACCTTTTCCAGTTCCTTATTTTTAACCTGAAGCTGTTTGATTTCCACAGCAAGTTTATCCAGGTTTTTAGCCCTACCAATTTTCTTCCCTTCAAATAGTCCTACTGACCCACCGGAAATACTATACTTTCTTTTGATGGTTTTCCCATTCTGCGTAATGAAAATCAGCTCGTCATCTTTTGGTGGATCGTCCTGATTTTTAGTGACGATATATACATTTTCCAGAATATAATTGACCAGGGAGCGGTATTTCTCGTCATATTCCACAATTTCAATGGCTGGAATCGCATCCTCAAATTGCTTTTGTGGTTTGGTGTGGTAATCTTTGAATTTATCCAAAAGCAGGAAATTCCCCTTCCCCTTTGCAGAATCACTCAAAAGATTGACGGCCTCCATGGCATGACCTTCATTATCCAGAATATAATAATTGAGGTAAGGCTCCAGGTAATTTTCCACAGAAACCCTGTATTTTTCATCACAGGTAATAATATCGGAAAGAAGTGGTGCATCTTTTCCCCAGGAAGTGCCTTTTTTCAAAAACTTAATGGCCTGAGGATAACCCTCCAGGTTGTCCACCATGGATTTGGTAAGGTTGAACTCATTTTGCCGGGCATCCAGTTGACGGGAAGACTTGGCAAATTCCTCTTTCAGGGACTGCAGAGAAGCTTCGGAGGATTTTATTTTCCTTTCCAATTCTTCCTGCTTGGCTTTCATGGCAGAAAGTTTTTCTGTCTTTTCCTTGAGTTCGGATTCGAGTTCAACGATCTTTTTATCAAACTCTTCCAGGTTGGCTGTTTTCTCCGAAGAATCATAACTTTCTCGTTCCAGTTCCTGCCTTAGCGTAGCCTGTTGTACCAGGCTGATTTCCAAAGTTTTTTTAAGTTGATAAAGCGTATTTTGACGGGCTTTAATTTGGATATTAATTTCCTGAGATTCCTGCTTTAATCCTTCCGTACTTACTTTTTGTGTTTCATATTCCTTTTTCAGATTCTCCAGCACAAATTCGGTTTCCCGCAGCATTTTATCCAGTTGCTGTTGCTCTTTTTCCAGGCTTTCCAGACTGAATTTTGCCCTTTCGCTACTTTTGGTATCTTCTGTAAGTTGCTCTTGCAAAGTAGTAGCCCGCTGACTCAGGAATTTCAGCCGTTCATTTTTTATTTTTTTATCGCTTTCAAATTGCCGGATACCATGCACATGAGTATTCAAAGTTTTTTGCCTGGTAGTTAATAATTGTTCCTTTTTTACCAGATCAGCTTTTTCCTTTTCAAGTTTGGCATCGAATTCAGCCACCTGTTTCTGAAGCGATATTTTTTTATCGTTTTCTGCCTCTATCCTTTTTTCAAGATTTTTTAAATCCGTTACCTGGGTACTTACCGATTTTCGGGCGAGTTCTATACTTAATCTGCGATACTCTTCTTTGATTTTGAGATACTGAGTGGCTTGCCTGGCTTGTCGTTCCAGACTTCTCATATTTTTTTCAATCTCAAAAAGCAGGTCTTCCACCCGCTCTAAATCGGCTGAAGTCTCTTCCAGTTTTTTAAAAGTTTCCTTTTTCCTTTTTTTGAATTTGGAAATCCCGGCAGCTTCTTCAAACAAATTTCTCCTCGACTGGTTCGTGTCATTCAGAATTTCATCCACCATTTTCAACTCAATAATGGCATAGCTGTCGGACCCAATTCCAGTGTCCAAGAAAAGTGTTTGTATATCTTTAAGCCTGCAGACTACACCATTCAGCAAATATTCGCTATCGCCCGATCGGTAATACCTCCGGGAAATCATAACTTCCGAATATTCGGTAGGAAGCAGGTTTTTAGTATTTTTAAAAGTGAGTGTCACTTCAGCCATCTGTTGGGCCCTGCGATTTTTGGTACCATTAAAAATCACATTTTCCATCTTCTCCGATCTTAGTGCTTTGGTACTTTGCTCGCCCAATACCCATCGGATTGCGTCCACTACATTGGATTTACCACTTCCGTTGGGGCCAACTACTGCTGTAATTCCCTCATCGAAGTTGAAAACAACTTTATCGCCAAAACTTTTAAATCCTTTTATTTCTAATTTCTGTAGTAACATGTTGAAAATGATACTTTTTTAAAGAGTGGTTGAAACCCTCGTGACCCTTAAACTTATCCACTCCACTAGTTTAAGTTTGGAACTTAAGCCAGAAGAGTATTTCATGGCTAAAATATAAACAAGCACTAAGGACAGACCCGCAAAAATAAAATTATTTATTAGATTTGTTTACTGATTTTTTAATTCTGATTCTATGGAACAAATTTTTGAGATTTTAGCCTCTATGGCAGGCCTCATTATCTACTGGCTGCTTACCACCAGAAAAAACAAACAGAAAAAGGTAAAAAGAAAACCAGAAGAGGTAAATGCTCCGGAAAGGAGGAGGGAAAGAGAATTTGAACCCATGGAGGAAGAATTTCCCGAAATTGATTATGAAGAGGAACAAAGAGAACCAGAACCCGAACCATATTCCAGTTTTGAAGAAATTCTTCAAGAGTTTACCCAGCCCAGAAGAAAAAGAATCCCCACTCCTGAACCCGTAGAGGAACCTAAAGATTTCAGGAATGAGATGGAAGAAATTAAAAGGAAACAAAGGGAGTTTAAGGAAAAAGAAGAACTGGCAAGGCAAAGTATAAAAAAATACGGACAGGGATTCCGGCTCGAAGATGATGATGAACATACCAATATTTTAACTTCCCCACCCAAGCACAGGTTCGATAAGTTTAAAATAAGAAAAAGGAAAAGAGCCAAGATTGTGGAAATGCTGCAAGATCCTGAGGGAATAAGAAATGCTTTTATTGCCAAAGAAGTGTTTGACAGAAAATATTTTGATTATTAATTGATATTAGAGCTTTGTGGTGACATTGGAAACCAGAGTACTCAAACTGGACCTTTCTCCCCTTTCAGGAACCATGATATTTAAGCAAACTGGTTTTAGTTCCAGTTGAATTTTATTTCTTTCTCCTAAAATTTCCCCATCTGCCTGGAGCGTCATTTTTTTGGATTTCTTCAGGACTATTTTCGCTTTTTTACATCTTATAATTTTCACAAATTTGGATTTATAAAGCGAACCTGTGATTGTGGCCAGTAAAATAAGTAGAAAAACTTTAAAGGAAATTCTCTTGATGATGCATAGCTCGAAATAGCCATCATCTAATTTGCCAATTGGGTTAATTACGGCTTTCGTTCCATATTTTCTGGCATTTGCAAAAGCAATCATATGCGCTGAAGATTCATAGGAGCCATTTTCAGAAACAATTTTAAATTTTACCGTTTGGGAAAATTTAAATTCCCTTAAAAATTGCCGGGCATAGCTCAATCTTCCTCTTTTCTTTTCCTTTTCAAAAGCCTTGACCATTTTGGCATTGAATCCGATATCTCCTATATGCACACAATTGTATTTGTTATCAATTTTGATGACATCAATCTTGATGTTTTTTCCATGAAATAATACCCTGAAGGCTTCCTCCTTGTTGGTAGGGATATTGAGCTCTGCAGCCATTCCATTTGCCGACCCAAATGGAATAATACCCAATTTTATATTCGTGTGTAGGATCAAACCAGCCGCAAGGATTAAGGTCCCATCTCCTCCTACGGCAACCAGAATTTCCGGGGGATTTAAAGAAATGATTTGCTGAAGGGTTTGCTTGTCTTTATTCCCTGTGGTAAGGTAAATCTCATAAAGGAAATTGTACTTTTTGGAGTAGGCTTCAAGGGAATCAATAAAGGCTGTTTTTGACCAGCCTCCTGAAATGGGATTGATAATAAAAAGTAATTTTTGAAAGGTTTTCATCCTTAGTTTATTGGTAATAGGTCCTAAGGATGAATTTAATTAACCTTTCCAAATTTTTGGGTATGTAATTGAAAATTAATTAATTGGAATTTGTTTTTATTTCTTCAATTCTTGCAAATGCTCCATTCCATCAATTTCCATATTTTTGGTAATTTCGCCCAAATGGTCCAAATCTATTTCTCCCTGAAATGAAAGTACTACAAATTCGTCATCATCATCCACCAGCATCATAAAATCGGTGACTATGCCATTTTTTTCCAAAATCATAAAATCAATTCTGGATTTTCCATTTCTTATTTTAATCAGTTCTTCAAACCTTTCTTTTTGCAGGCCCTTTCTCAAATTGTCCTTTTCCAGGCTGGAAATGCTATTAAGTTCTTTTTTAGCGGAAATAATCCTGAAATCGGTAATTCCCTTAATCGCCTGTTCTACCTCATCTTCACCGCTCTCATTTTCAAACATGGACTGAAGAAAGTTGCCACTGAAACTCATGGTGAAAAGGTTGTCATCTCCCTGATGGTTATCGAAAAATTGACTAATGCTTTTACTTTGTCCAAAACAAAAAAATCCTGAAAAAATGAAAAAAATGGCGATTAAAAATGACTTTTTCATAATTATATATTGATTTAAAGTGGTGTTGTTTTATTAAAATGATTGATCTTTTATTGATTACTCCTTATCCAGGTTTTCCAGGTGCTGCATACCATCTACATCCATTTTCTTGGAAATTTTGGCAATCTGGTTCAGGTCTATTTCACCCACAAAACTCATGATCACAAATTCATCATCTCCACCCACCAGCATGAGTAATTCTTTTATGGTTTTTCCCTCCTCTTTAATCAGAAACTTTACCCCCCCTTTTCCCTTCTTCACAATCATCAGTTCTTCATATTCTTTGATAGGAATAGTGGCAATTGCCTCCTGATAAAGTTTTATCCCATCGGTAGAGTCAGAGGCCAGTATGCTGATTCCTTCCAGTTTATTCAGGGCATCTTTTAGCTCTTTGTCTTCTTCGCTATCGGTAAGCCCAGCAATAAGGGAGAACATTTTTTTGGTGATGTACACTTGTGTGAATTCTTCATTTTCAGTGTATTTTTCGAAAAACCTACTGATGGCATCATCCTGGGCCATGGCCAGATTTGTCATAAGGGAAAGTATAATTCCCATGATTATCTTTTTCATTTTTTCTCTTGTTTAGTGTTTTTGAAATATTTGTCTGCTGCACTGAGATGAGATATTTCCACCACATATTTCGAACCTGAATTCAGTTGAGCAGAAACCAGTAATAAGGCTTTTTTTGCCTCCGCCAGGGCGACTTCCGGATCCTTATAAGTGTCTTCCCTGACAACCTGAGGAGTTTTTTTTACTTTTATTTCAGTCTGATAGATTATTGTAGCTACCAGCAGGATTAAGAAGGTGGCTGCTACTTTTGTGTAATTGAAGATGGTTCGTTTTCTCCTGTAAACCTTCAGCTTTTTCGATACATCCGTAATTCCTTCAATTTTCGTTTCTAGTTTTTCTTCATTACTTAGCGTGATTTTTTTACTTTCGTTCAGAAAAATGAAATAGGCTTGGTATTCCCGGAATTCCTCCGGTACATATTTCCTGTTGAAAAAACGCTTGAGCTCTTTCTCTTCAGCAAGAGAAGTTTCTCCTTCCCAAAATTTTTCAAGCAAATATCTTATCCTTTTAAAGTCCATAAGATTCTGTTTTTTGTAGTTTATCTTTAATTGTTTTCCTTGCTCTGAATAAATTGACTTTTATTTGATTGAGGTCCAACTCCAAAATATCAGCAATTTCTTTGTAGGAGTAGCCTTCCACATCTCTCAGTTGAATAATGTGTTTTTGTTTTTCAGGCAATTCATTGATGAAAACATCAATTTTTTGTAACACATCATTCCATTCTGTTTGCTGATGGGGAGAATAGCCGTTCAGCGGAAGATCTACTTCCTGTTTTTCCCTGCTTGTTTTAAAGGATTTCGATTTTACTTTATCCAGGGATAAATTTTTGGTTAATCGCATACACCAGGCTTCCATATTTCTATACAGATGCATTTCACTTCGATTATTCCACACTTTCAAGAAGACTTCCTGCACAATATCCTCAGCTTCATCGGTGTCGCCCACAATGCGGAAGGCAAACCGGTAAAGTTTGTTTTTGGTAGGAAGTACTCTATTTTTAAAATCCTCTAAGAACATTTTCTAAGTCATTTTCACAGGCAAGACGACTAACCTCTCAGGTTGTTACAGCTGAAAATGAAAATTAACGGGATTTTGGAGCTATGGATGGAATTAAAGATATAAAGGGGGAATTATCCTGATAAATGGCTGAAGGATTTTCTTTCTATTTTCACCCTGGTTGTGCTCAGTAAATATTCATAAAAAAAATTTACGTATCTTTATTTTTGGAATTTTTTAGCGTATTTCTCAATTTTTAAAAGGATGGCGCAACCAGCACCAAATGTTTCTTTAGCCAAGAAAAAAGTTTTTTTTGGGTTTGCCCTTGTCATTATTGTTTTTGGGCTTGGCGTGTTCTTAACCTTCCAGAGTTTCAATACTTTGAGAGGTTCAGTAGAAGATTTAACCAAACCGAAAAATAAGGTGCGTCTGCTGAGCAGAATTATTGTAGAAATTCATGAGTCGGAGAATAAGATCAGGCGACTTGCCTTGTCTAAAAATAATAACCCACTTCCCGCTTTTCAGGAAATAGTAGAAGAAATTGACTATAAACTGGATTCTCTTAAAGGTTTTTCAACGGATAATCCAAAGCAACTGGAGAGAATTGGGAAAATGAAAACCCTCCTTCGGGATAAGGAAAAAGCATTTAAAGCTTTTATTGCCATCCGGAAAAAAGTAGAAAAATACGATGCGCTGGAAGAAGTAATGGATGAAGCCATCCAGGATAAGGGAATCCAGCCGATAAAAAGAGTAAAAATTGATAGTGCAGAAAGTGCGCGTGGTGAGGGAAGTATTTCTGTACCCAAAATTTATAGAAAATATAAAGGACAGATGCTGTCTTATTACAAGGAATACATGCGGCTAAAGGTCTCACCACAGGAGGTTTTGGAAATGGATAACCTCAAAACCATTCTGGAAAATGTACGGGTAAAAGAAAGCAGGGATATAGCTGATCTCACCACTAAAGAGTTGGATTTGTTAAGGCAAAATTCTGAAATTACCGAACAGATCAGGGGAATTTTGGGAGAGCTGGAAGAAGAGGAAATTCAGCTTGCGGAAGATGAAAAAGAAGAAGCAAAAAATGTGGTTGAGGAATCTTATTTTAAACTGGCTATGGTGGCTTTTGTCGCTTTGCTTATTAGTATTATTTTCATCTTACTTGTGATAAGTGATATCTCAAAAAGCGCATTTTACCGGTCGCAATTATTGGCTGAAAAACAAAGAGCCGAAAAGTTATCTCAGGCCAAAGAAGAGTTTCTGGCAAATATGAGCCATGAAATCAGGACACCGCTCAATTCTATTATTGGATTTTCCGAACAGTTAAAACAAACATCGTTACAGGATGAGCAAAGAGAATACCTGAAAGCGGTGAGTGCCTCATCAGATCACCTGCTACACACTGTAAATGATATTCTTGATTTTTCTAAAATTGAGGCGGGTAAACTGAATATCGAAAAAATTCCATTCAGTGTGTATGATGTAGTGGAAGAGGTGCGCCATACTTTAAAAATTAAGGCTGGCCAAAAAGGAATACAACTGGATGTTTCCCTGGATGAATCCTTAAAACAGCCCCTGAAGGGTGACCCATTCCGACTTAAACAAATCCTGATTAACCTGGTGAATAATGCCCTGAAATTTACTTCTGAGGGTTTTGTGGAAATAGAAGGAGAGGCTATTCCTATTCATAACTCAAAAATCAGGGTGGTGTTGAGGGTAAATGATACCGGAATTGGAATTTCGAAAGAAAAATTGAACACTATTTTCGATAAATTTAATCAGGCAGATACCAGTACCACCAGAAAATATGGTGGTACAGGTCTGGGGCTTTCCATTTGCCAGAAACTGGTTTCATTGCAAAAAGGAAAAATTTCCGTGGAAAGCGAATTGAATAAAGGAACTTCGTTTATAGTTGAGATTCCTTATCAAATTTCCAATAAACCTATTTTTCAACCGAACGAAGGACAGGTAGAAGCAGATTCCGGACTATTGAAAGGGACGAAAATTTTGGTGATTGATGATGACAATTTCAATATCATGCTTTCCAAAACCCTGCTCAATAAATGGGAGATGGATGCGACTTTTTTATTGGGAAGCTCAACTGCCCTTGATGTAATCCGGGAAAATGAATTTGATTTAATACTCACCGATATTCAAATGCCCGAAATTAGTGGATTGGAAATCACCAAATTTTTAAGGGAACAAACGGATACTAACAAAGCCAATACTCCGGTAATTGCGTTTACAGCAAACGTTATGAAAGATGATTTGGATCAATACAAAATGGCAGGAGTGACGGATTATCTGCTGAAGCCTATAAAAGAGCAGGAAATGTTTAATAAGTTTATCCAGATTTTGGGGATAGATGCCGCAAATAAAACTCCTGAATTGGAGGTGAAGCCTAAGGAGGAAGCCCCTGTTTTCTCCCTTCATAACTTTTTAGGATTTACCCAGAACGATCCCGAGGCACTTATTGAAATCCTTTCTTCATTTATCCAGAATACACAATTAAACCTGGAAACACTTGAAAAGGCTATAAAAGCAAAAGATACTGAAGAGGTTTCGGCTATTGCCCATAAAATGCTCAATGCTTACATGAGCCTGGAAATCAAAGAGAGTAGTGAGGTATTGAGAAAACTGGAACAAGTAAAAAATACTGAATCGAGTCAGGAGTTAGAAAGGCTTTTTGATAAACTAATGGTAGAGTCAAAAATTTTTATACCTTTGTTGTTAGCCAAGATTAACGAACTAAAGGGGATAAAAACAGTTTAAAAACTCCTTTCTCTTATGTTCTACTGCTATCCAAAAACTGCTAATAACAAACTTAAACCATCAGTTTTGCCGCTGATAATGTTCACACTATTTATAACCAGGACAGGTAGAATCTATAATTTAAAACCGTGATATTGTTAAGTTTATCGGTTTGCGAGGGATTTTTGAATTCCAAAAAGAACGTTTTTCGGTAAATATCCAAATCATTACAATAAAAATAGGGCATCTGCTTGTTTGCAACTAACAATTTATGTCATTCACCGATCTTTTCAGCATTGGCTTGAAAAAAGAAAATGGTGGGTATGTTAATGATAAAATAAAAATTTCCAATCAGGTAACACTGGTGATGTTTGGGATAGGATTATTCTATACTTTTTATAGTTTAATCTGGTTTCCTGAAATAATTTTCCTACCAGTACTCGCCTGTATTTTTGCATCATTAGTGTATCTGCTGAATTATTACGGCTTTCATGTAAGTTCCCGAACTTTCCTGATTGTCAGTGGAATTTTATTGTCTGCCATTTTTCATGGATATACTGTTCCTGCTGGCGAGCCCTTCAATTCACATTTTTTTATTGGGCAATGTGCGATTTTAATATTTCCATGGCTTCTGGCTGATATTAGGGAAAAAAGACTGCTCCTGAGCACTACCGCTTTTTGTGTATTGGTGTTATGTACTCAAAACCAGTTTAATCACTTTTTTGAAACCGATATTGATCCACAGGTTTTCAAAACCCCCTTAATTGTATTTTTTGCCTACCTGATTTCTTTTATCATTTTTCTGTCTGGCCTGTATTTTATGCAAAAATGCAATTTTGAATCGGAGGTGGGTTACTGGAAACTGGTAAATGAAGTGAAGCAAAAAAATAAAGAAATTATAGAAAAACAGTCTCTTATTGAAAATCAGAATGCGGATTTACAACAAAGTCGATTTAATCTTCAACAAAGAAATGATGAATTGAATAAAAAGCAGCATGAATTAAATGCTCAAAATGTTGAACTGAAAACCGCTTTTGAAAAACTAAAACAGGCTCAGGCCCAGTTGGTTCAAACAGAAAAAATGGCTTCCATAGGTTTTTTAACTGCGGGAATAGCCCATGAAATAAATAACCCGGTTAATTTTATCAGTGCTGGAATTGTAGGTTTAAGGAAAACACTAAATCATTTCTTTATTCTGGCAAAAGAATATGATAAACTAAATAAAGAAAACTTTGACGAACAATACAGGAAGCTCATCCGGTTAAAAGGCTCCAGGAACTTTAAAGAACTGATTCCCTTGATTTTAAAAGTGGCTAATGATATTTCTGTGGGGGCTGACCGAACAGCGGAAATTGTAAAAGAACTCCGGAATTTTAGTAGAACTGATGGCCTTTCCTTGCAGGAAGCTGACCTGCATCAGGGTTTGGAATCTACCCTGCTTTTGTTAAAGAATAAATATAAAAATATTATTGAAATTGAGAAGAGTTATGGCGATTTGCCTTTGGTAGAATGTTTTCCCGGAAAACTTAATCAGGTTTTTATGAATATTCTCATGAATGCTATTCAGGCCATAGAGGGAGAAGGTAGAATTGAAATTATTACCCAACATTTAGAAAAAGAAAAATGGAGTTTGGTGGTAAATGAGCACCAATTTCTCCATAACTCGATACCCGGAGATTACGTCAGTATAAAAATAATTGATTCCGGAAAAGGTATTCCGCAAGACGTGAAGGATAAGATTTTTGAACCATTTTTTACCACTAAAAATGTAGGAGAGGGGACAGGCCTGGGTTTATCTATTTCCGTAGGGATCATTCAAAATTTAAAAGGGAGTATCCAGGTGGAAAATCTGGATGGAAAAGGGGCTTGTTTCGAAATTTTGCTTCCTGTAAAACAAAATGAAGTACCGGTATAGGGTTTGAAGCCTGATACTTTTATTGATTAGCATTACTTAAAAGGATGGAAAGATTTGGCTTCCATCCTTTCCTATTTTATACGGATTATGAAATAACGGACCAGGTGATAATTCCTCCGATTATTCCCATCAATAAGCCAATTGTTCTTTTCAACTTTCCTGATTTTTCAATCCACCAGCCGGCTATGGATTTTATTCTTTTTTTACCAAATATTGGAATGAGAAGTCCTGCTGTAAAAATTAACATACCCAGGAAGAAAATTGCACCGGGAAGTTGAGTGTATGATGCACCAACCATGAATATCATACCAAGACCAAGTCTGCTTAAAGTGGCTATCCACATGAGTTTTTTATCAATAAAATACCTGATTGTATTATTGAAAATATCTGGTGTATTTAATAGAATAATTCCTATGACGATAAATACAAATCCTGAGAAAAAAATGATTGCTGGTAACATGGCTCCTCTTGTTTAGTTTAACCATTTATTATATGGCTAAAAAATGCTTTTAAGCAGGATTTGAAACAAAAAATCCGTGAAAGGGAAGGAGTAAAGAGTGGAAGAGATTTTACTCCAAATAAGCGTTTAGTGTGGAAATAAAGGCGTCTGCTCCAGCTCCATTGTAATTGGTTTTGCCTATTATTTCTTCATTAGAATTGAGCAAAACAACCAGTGGAAATTCTCCCTTGGGATTGTATTTTTTGGCCAGCGATTCATTGTGCTTTACCTGTGGAGCAGGTAACCTGTTTTTCTTGAGTCTGGGGAAATCAAGTTGAACCAGAATGAACTTATTTTCCGCAAATGCTTTAAAATCTGAACTTTCAAAAACTTCTTTTTTCAATTGGATACAAGGTTTGCACCAGTCAGATCCTGAAAAATACAACAAGATGATTTTGTCGTTTTGTTTGGCCTCAAGCCTGGCCTGATCATAATCCATAAGCCATTTTACTTCATTTTCAGGGGTAAAAAAGGCAAATAAAAAAAAGGCTAATGTAAGAGTAGTAATTGATTTGAGCTGGGAAATCATTTTAATAAGTAAAAAAATTAAATCAGAATAAACGCATTTTATTCAATAACGCTTATTCTGATTTAAAGTTAACCAAACTAATGCACAATTTTGTTAGAATTATTCTATCGATGGAAGCTTTCCCCTATGAATTTTAATCCTTTGATGATATGTGTTCTCCAATAGGACCAGGTATGTGCTCCATCTCTCACTCTGTACTCATGTTGAATTTCAAGGTCTCTTAATAGTGAATGCATTTGATCATTTCCCTTATAAAGAAAATCATCATCTCCACAGTCAATATACCATTTCACTTTTTTAATTGCTTCCGTATTATTTTTGGCCACTTCAAAAGGGCTGTTTGCTTTAAAATGCGCATTAATTCTATCTTCTCCTTCTAAACCTTCACCAAATAATTTGGCAAAGGTTCTGTCATAATTTTCCTTAGGCATTTTGGCAAAATCTTCACTTGGGAAGAAGGCGGCACTAAAAGGAGCCGCTGCGGCAAACATATCAGGATGTTTCATAGCCATAATAGCCGAACCGTAGCCACCCATGGAAAGCCCTGCTATTCCCCTGAATTCTTTTTTACTTCTAATCCTGAATTTCTTTTCAATGCTGGGAATAAACTCTTCCACAAACATATCCTCCCATTTTTCTTTTCCTTTGTGGTCATTAATATAAAATGTGACGCCACCATCCGGCATAATGATTATCATTGGTGGAATTTCTCCACTGGCAATAGCTTGATCAGCTGTTCTGTCCACTTCCCCGAATTGTACCCAGGCTGTTTCATTGTCGGTATAGCCATGCAATAAATAAACAACAGGATAACTTCTTTCCGAATGATCATAATCTGCCGGGAGGTAAACGGAATAGTTTACATCATAGCCCAAAATGCTGCTGGAATGTTTTTGTTTTTCAATTACTTTTCCCTTGGGAATTTGTGCAAAAACTAAAAGGGGAGATAACAGGATAAAAAAAGTAAGGGCGCTGAAAGTTTTATTTATGGAAAACATAAAAAAGTTTGTTTGGTGAAATTAGGAAATCTCTAAATTTAGGGAAATGATTTAAATTAAATAGAATATTGATTATTTAAATTGCTGGATATAGGTCATGATTTCTGAAAAGGTGCCCACCCAAATTTGGTCTTCATTTGCTTTTAACCAGGTGAGAAAACTGATATGGGCAGCGTCTGAAATGCTAATCCATTGCCCGCCTATTCCATGAAACTGATAAATGCCAAACCCTTCACTTGCCAGAATTTTTTCTCCATGAGTAATTAGTGTGGCACCATTGCTTCCTTCAGGAACAGGCCATGAAGGTACATGGAAGGGGTCCAGGTTTGCTACATTAGTGATGATACTGGTATTATCTCCTCCACCTCTTGCAAAAGAAATCAGTCCGGATTTTTCTAAATCTTCCAGATATGATTCCCCACCTACAGTTGTATTGTTGCAGGGAAAAGCGAAACTTCTTTTCCTATCCACTCCCTCAATGGCTGTCAGCAAGGTATTCATGCCTGCAATTTCCGTCAGGATTTTTTCTTTGGTATAAAAATCTGTAGCAACTTCTTTTTTCCAGCCCATATCTGCAGGGCAGGGATGAAAAAGTGTATGGTTAGCTAATTCATGGTTGCCCGATGTGGCCACATTTTTCCATCCAACTACCATATCTCTGGCCTGAACAGCATTTAAATAAAAGGTTCCTGGAAGGCTAAAGGAATCCAATTGGGGAATTGCATGATCCAGGTGTGTTTGCATGCCATCATCATAAGTGAGGCAAATAGCGGCCTTCTTGTTGTCGGGCCAGGTAAATTTTTTTGTTGTTTGCTGATTTTCTCTTTTTTGATTGCAGGAAAGAAAAAATAAAGGACTTACACATATTACAGTCCAAAGAAGGTGCTTAAGGATGGGTGTCATTGGTACTCTTAATAAGTAAAAAAATAAAACCACAAAAATTGATGCTTCCGGAATAGCTAATTTAAGCATTAATTTTTGTGGTCAAAAAAACAGCTAACCTTGAAGGGTTATTTTTTCTTCTTTAATACAATGTGAGAACTCTGGGAACTGATAAGTTGTGTATAAATTTCCCTGAGTTTTGAATAGTGTTCGGGTCCTACCAAAGGCTGTTTTATGACAAAGAAACTTATCAACTGAACTACTCCGGAAATATCATCTTTCTGACTTACCATGGAAAAAGAAACTGATCCGTCTTCAAGAGTGAATTCCTTTCTTTCGGGGATTTCGAGAATTTCGTAACCTTCTGGTACTGCTAAAGAGAATTGGTATTTCTGATTTTTTCTGTATCCGTAATCTATAGGATAAGTCCTTTTTTCTGCCTTCAAAGGATTATTCTCAATTACATCCAGCATAAAAGGACTGATATAAATCATATCCGGATTTTCGTCAAATTCTTCCTCCAATTTAAAAGTGGTAATAAGCGGAGCTTCAATGTTTTCCAAATCTTTCACTACCAAATCTTTCATGATTAGTGCACTTAATTCCTCATTATAAGTTTGCGATTTCTGGGTCAATAACCCTCTTTCATAGAGTGCTGCATAACCAGATGCCTTTCTTTTGACAGTAGAGAGTATTTTTTGCTCTTCCATGTCAATTCTCATGGAAACGATAGTGCCGGTGTTAAAACTTGTCCCTCTGTCCAGGTTTGCCCAAAGTAATTGTTTTTTATCCAAAATTAGCCCTTGCCCATTCATACAATAATCGGGAAGCATACCAAAAGGTAATAAGTTGTGGGTGCCATCCAGTAAATATTCTTTTCCTTCCGCCTTTGTATAAACAAGAGGGTAGTTAAACCGGTCTATAAAAGGATAATTTTTGTTGATTTGCCCGTGATCACGAGTGCTTATAAGCACCGGTTTAACTTCCAACCCGGCCACTGATAACATATTGTGTAGTTCAAGGTTGATGTCAGCACTGTTTCCTTCTTTTTTTTCAAGGAAATGTTTGGTAGAATTTTCGGGAATCATTCTTTTTTTTCCATTCCATTTAAAATTTGCCTTTACGTAATCATAAATTTTCCTGGCCTTTTCCAGTTCAGTTTTACAACCCCTAATAAGTTCTTCCACCGTTTTTTTGGAATTTTTCTTACCCATGTTTTTCCCAAAATCGGTAAGAAGCAAAAAATCTTTAGCCACTTTATCCCAGCTTTCCAAATATTTATGAGTTCCCTGGCCCGGATAAGTCACCCTGCTCAACTGAAATTCCATGGTGGCCAGGTAATCTTTCCTTGTAGTGATATAACTTTCATCATTGAAGGCCGGAACATCCTTTTTTACCCACCTGAAATTCATGTCTTTATATTCATAACCCCTAAATTCTTTTCGTTTCCGATCCTCTTCCTGATTTTTAATATGAAAATTTCCTACATTTTTTGCAGTCATCATATATTCGAAAAAAGGAGGAAGTTTTACAAAAAATTCACTCCATTTTACGGGGATTTCGTATTGAAACTGCCAGTCGTTCAAATTGAAAATAAAGGGTGAAATCACCGAATATTTATATTCTATAATCGAACCTTCTTTTATATTCGGAAAGGTGAATTTTTTGATATGCCATTTTTCAGTAGCCTGTTCATTGTAAATTTCATTTTCCTGAATGCCATATTTTCTTATAGCCCCATCTTCTTCGAGGTTATAGGTATAAGCTTCTATATCCTTAATTTCTTCTTTGGAGCTATAGCCTTCCACATAGTAGGGAAGCTCAATATTAGCTTGTTCGAAGCCTTCTTTCTTGAATATTTGGATTCTGACTCTTCTGTCAAAAATAATTTGGAACTGATCACCCGTGTAAAGGAATCTGGCATTACCTATGTCATATAAATATACTGCTTCAGCAGATTTATCTTCCTCATAATATTTTGCTGATATTTCTTCTTTGGTGATTTTTCCAAATTCAGGAATTTCGTTATCCGCGATTGAATTCCTGAGGTTTAAAAAGAAAATGAATATGGTAAAACTAATCTTTAATAAAGCTGGAAGTGGCACACCACTGGTAAAAATTTTCATTGTTGTTTTTAATTATTTCAATTAGCCTTTAGGACTTTTCCTAAGTACAGTATGGAAATTTTGTAAATTAATGTTTTGTATATAAATATTTTTGAATTCAATGTAGTTTTAGGTTTCAATACTTGACTGGTTAATAACGAAAAAACTAATAATTTGTACTATTTGGTTAATCTAATCCATTTTCGAGATTAAAGAATACGAAATGGACTTATCATTAAGTGGTAAGCTTTTGCTTGTGCGTAAAATATCCCTCCGGAATTTTTTAGGAATACTGATATTGCTGTATTTTGGAAATTAAACCTGTTTTACCGGAAGCTTTATCAGGAATTGAGTGCCTTCATTTTCTTTGGAATACACATCTATTTCCCCCTGGTGTTCCTTGATTATATTTAAGGTGATGGACAAACCCAATCCCATTCCCTGCCCAATATCCTTGGTAGTGAAAAATGGTTCAAATATTTTTTCTTTAATATGCTGGGGGATACCGCAACCATTGTCTTTTATCCCTATTTCAACTAACCCATTGTATCCTGTAGTACTAATTGTGATTTCTCCTTCATTTTCAATGGAATGTATGGCATTGGAAATCAGGTTCATAAATACCTGGCCCAACCTGCCCAGGTTACATTCTATCTCCGGAATCTTACCATATTTTTTATGAATCACAATTCTGTTTTTATACTCATTATTCAACAATAAAAGTGTTGAATCAATACTGTGATGGAGGTTTTCCAATTTGAAATCCGGGGCTTCAGAACGGGAAAAAGTTCTCAGGCTTTGTACAATTTCAGCTGTTTTTGTCCCCCCCAGCGCGATATTATCAGCTACTTCTTTTGCTTTTTTCAGCATGAAGGAAAACCGGATTTGTTCCTTAAATTGTTGAATATCTTCCAGTTGTTTTGCGAAATTTTCTTGGTTAATTTCATCATATTTCTCTGAAACCTCTATGATTTTATCCAGTACTTTTTTAAGCCCGACAATCCCGTTATTTATATAATTAACAGGATTATTGATCTCATGGGCAATCCCGGCTGTGAGTACCCCTAGAGAAGCCAGCTTTTCCGATTGTATAATCTGAGATTGTGCTTTTTTTAGCTTTTCAAGCGTGCTTTGTAATTCAAGATATTGTTGGTTGAGTTGTTCCTTATTCTCCTGTAAAATGGTATTTTGCTTAGAAATCTCATCCTTTTGAGCAGTAACCTCTGTGGTCCTTTCCTCCACCTTTTTTTCGAGTTCAGTATGTTTTCTGGCGATATCTTTTGATTTCTTCTGATAAAACCAAAAAATTGTAAGCAGGACTACAGTAGCCAGTCCCAGCCTGAACCAAACAGTTGCCCAATAAGGAGGCTTTACGATCACAATAACAGATTTCCCTTTTTCATTCCAAATGCCATCAGAATTGGCAGCTTTAACCCTGAAAATATAGGTTTTTGGAGACAGATTGGTATAGGTAGCTGAGTTTTTACTGCCCACATATTGCCAGTCGGAATCAAAACCCTCCAGCTTATAGGCGTATGAAATGAGATTGGGGTTGGAATAATTTAATGCGGCAAAGTCAAAGGTAAATACGGAATGATCATAATTCAAATTAATGGTATCCACGGTAATGATATTTTGATTATAGATAGCCGTATGCTGCTCAATATCCTCCTTTTCCTTGTTAAAAATTTTAAAACTGGTAATGGAAACAGGTGGTGGATTCGGGTTATAGGAAATGCTGTCAGGATGAAAAACGTTAAATCCATTTATACCTCCAAAGAGAAGTTTCCCCGAGCCGGTTTTTAAATCTGCTCCATTGTTGAATTGATTGTTTTGTAATCCATCGTGTATGAAATAATTCTTAAAAGTATTGTGCTTGGGATTAAACCGGCTTAATCCATTTCCAGTGCTGATCCATAAATTTCCGTTTTCATCTTCTTGTATTCCTACGATTATATTATTGGGCAAACCATCCTCGGTTGAGTACCCTTTAAAAGATTTTTCCTTAGGGTCAAACCTGAAAAGTCCAATATTGTGTGTCCCCAGCCATAACATGTCATTTTTATCCTGATAGATTGACCGAATTTTAAAATCCTTATCCTTGAGCGTGGGTGGAGCAAATTGTTGAAATTCCTTAAAATCGTAATAAAATAATCCATTCTGTGTGCCCAACCATAAATGCCCGGATGCATCCGGACAAATTACCTTTACAGAATTGGATTCATAAGATCCGGGGTAATAAGCCTTAAAACTTTGGGTTTTGGGATTGTAACGATTAAGACCGGAATTTGTACCCACCCATAAGGTGCCTGCTTTATCCGTTTTAATATCCCAAATGATATTATGTGAAATTTTCCTGTTCTGATCCTTTTCTCTGGTATATAATTCTGTATGCCCGGTAGTGAGGTTAATTTTGTTTAATCCCCCAAGATAGGTCCCTGCCCATAGAAATTGGCCATGCTCATGAACAGTAATGACTGCGTTGTGAGAAATTCCGGTAGGGTAACCCTCATTTTTACTTATAAATTTAACTGGTTGGAATTTATCATTTGTTTCTACAATGCCCCCGCCATCCGTTCCTATCCAAAAATTTCCATTCGATCTTTCATAAAAAGAAAGACATGACTGATAGGATAATTCATCTGTTGAATATTTACCTAAATCTACCGCCCCAAATTCCTTAAAGGACTTCTTCAGTAAATTAACTCCTCCCGTATAGGTGCCCAGCCATATATTTCCGATTTCATCCGCATAGATAGTTCTGACCACATTGTTATTTATGCTATATGGATTTCCCGGATCATAATTAAAAACTTCCACTTCAAAAGTAGAGGTGTTAAATTTATATAAACCACCGCCATCTGTTCCCACCCACATGTTATGGCCCGCCTTTTCGGAACAAACCATAAAATTTGATTTTAATTTTGAGTTTTCTTTTGTAAAGTACCGGGTTTCTTTTGAATGGAGATTAAATGTAATTACTCCATTTACCATTGTACTAATCCAAAGTGTTTGGTTATCATCAAGCCTAAGTGATCTAATCCTTTTTAAAGGCTTTTTGTTGTCCTCATTATCTCTCAAGAATACCTGCAAGAGTGATATTTTTTTTAGGTTATAGTCGTAATACCACAATCCATCCAGAGAAGTACCGATAATTAAATTTCCTTTTTTATCTTCTACTATTTCTTCAATGTTGGCCCTGCCAAATTTAAAATCGGGGTTTTTATCTGGGAAAGGAAATGCCCGGAATGTTCCGGTTTTTTTGTGGTAAGTCTGAATTGACCCTACGTTATTACCAATATAAATAATTCCCCTACTATCCTGAAAAAGACAGGAAACGGGGTTTTCCATTAAGGAATTTTCCTGATTTTTTGTTTTTAAAAATTGTTGAAAGTGATCGTGTTTTTTGTGATAAAGATTGAGCCCATTTAGAGTAGCTATCCATAAATCTCCATCTTTATCCTTTAAGATTCCGTTGATTCTATTGTCAGAAAGGGAGGTAGAATCTGAAGGGTTATGATTATAAATTTTAAATTGGTAGCCATCGTACCGATTTAAGCCATTATCCGTTCCAAACCACATAAAACCGGCATTATCCTTTTCTATAGCATTTATAGTATTGTAAGAAATACCTGCTTCTGTAGTGATATGTTCAAATCTCGCTATCTGGGCACTTGAGCTGGAATGGATAGCTATCCAAAAAACGGCAAAAAGTAAAAACCTGGAGATTTTTAAAGCCCTGTTCAATTCTAATAAATGGGAGGAGAACATAAAATTTCCAGATAAGGGATTATAGCCTATTTCTCCTCTCCTTTGTCATTCCCCTCCTGGCTTTTCTTTACTTTAAAAACTTTTACATTCTCAAGATAATCTTTAATATTCGATTCCTCCTTATTCACTTTTCCCTCACTTTGAAAATCCAAATGATCTAGTAAGTTTGATTTAATTTTTGGTTTTTTCATATAAAATCTAATGTTATATTAATTGCCAGGTTAAAAAAATAATACTGCAATTTAAAAAAAACATATATTTATTGCCAGAGTTTAAATTTATTAACACCTGATAACTTTATTTTCTTTGACCTCAATTGCAAATCCCTCTATATTTACCCAACATTTAGAAAAGTCTTAAGTATACTATTTCATTTTACTAAAATCCCCAACTAACTTTTAAGATTTTGTATCTTTATTAGATAAGGAACAAATCCTTCAATTAAACTAAGATTTGTCTCAGACAAATACTATCTACCAACAATACTGGGAAATGAGAAAAGACTTTCCACAGAAAGTATTTTCCTAACTAATTCTTTATTATCCAGGTAAATAAAGAAATATAACTGAACCTATAAAAGAGAAAAAAATGTACAAAAAACTACTAATTGCTTTCATTTTTTTATTTTCAATTACATTTTATCAGGCATCAGCTCAGGCCAAATGGAGTATTTCAGGAGGATTGGGGGCATCAGGTTATATTGGTGATCTGGGTAATACTGGTATAAATACTATTCGTCCGGCTGCGAATTTTGAGACCTGGTACCACTTTAACAACGTGGTGCAAATTAAAGCAGGAGCCAGCATATATCAGTTATATGCTGAGGATCATGTAATGAGCAGGAACAGAGATTTTCGAGCCAACTTGTGGGACGCTTATGCAGGATTAAATTTCACAGTTCCTACCAAAACTGTTCAGCCTTTTACCTATGTGGGGCTTGGTGTCACTAAGGTAGACCCGGAAGGTAAAACGCCTAATGGCTATACTAATTTGTATAAAATGGAGCCTGAAGCGATGGCCATGCCTGAATATGCACTTATCTTACCAGTTGGTTTTGGGCTAAGGTTTTTAGCCACTCCACAAATAGCCATTGTACTGGACGGATCGTTGAGAATCACAGATACTGATCAGTTGGATGCGGTAAGCAGAAAATCCATTCCGGTGAATGATTTAAGCGCTGAAGCAATTTCCTATCACAATTCCATCCGATCAAAGCCAATTGCTCCTGATTTTGAATCTCCTCAATTTATTGCCGGAGGAAACCCGGATGCAGATGACTTATACTGGATGTTCACCGTGAAGTTTCAATATATTATTTGGAATAAAGGATTTTATATGGATAACCCTGTGAAAGTTAAAAGAAGAAGAAGTAACAAAAGATATAAGTTTAGGTATTAAACCTGAAGACTTAGCATAACCAAATATATCCTCAAAGGTGTCAGCGAACTGGCACCTTTTTTTGCATAATTACGTAACTGATTCCTCCCTTTTCGAAATGTTTATGAGTAGTTTGGAAACCAAACTTTTGGTAGAAACCTGATTTATTGGTTCTGGCATTACACCAGATTATACTAATTCCCATGTTTTCCGCCTGATCCAGCATGTATTTGAGCAATTTTGAGCCAAGTCCTCTGCCCTGATATGAATGGAGCGTGGCAAACTTCCTAAACTGTGCACTTTTCTCCCGAGGATCTACAAACAGGGAAACTACAGAAGTCAGTTGTGTATCTAAGAATAAGCCAAAGTGAATTCCCTGCTCATCATTTGGCAATTTTACATAAGATATTTCACGGTCGGGCCACATTACTTTCTGTCTCAAGGGCCAGGTTTCGCCCGCTTCAATTGTTCTGATTTTTATCTCCAATTTCCACAATTTTAAACTTATCAATCATCCATACCAATGAAAACCCCATCTTCCTTAATTTCCACTTTATAGGTTTTTAAATCTCCAGACCTGCCTTTACATTCTGTGCCACTTTGCATATGGAACCGATGGCTATGCCAGGGACAAATAATTTCATTGAGGTAATTTACGGTGCCCTTGCTTAAAGATTCCCCAAGGTGCGGGCATTCGTCATCCACAGCGAAATAGCCGTGTTTTGTATGGGCAAAACTAATGGCTTTCCCCTTTATTTTTAAACGCATAATGCTTCGTTCGGGAACTTCCCTGTTGGCATCTTTTTCCGATTCAAAAATTTTATACCAATTCATAAACCACAATCTTACTGTCTTTTCCGGACTTTAGTTTTTTTCAAACTTTTGTCTTTATTCGGGTGTTTTACCTAAAATATTTTTATAATTATACAAAAAAGAAATTGATTTGGAGACAGGGCGGTGGTTAGTGATATAGAAATGTTGTTTCTCCTCTTAAATTAGTATTGATACTCAATTAATTCACATGAAATACTCGGATATTCCACACAGTAAACTCAAACAAATAAAAACACTAGGAGAATTAAAAGCTTCCGGATATGCTCCTAAATCAATTAAACAGGAATTAAGATCAAATTTAATTGAGAAACTCCGAAAGAAAGAAGAGGTTTTTAAAGGGATTCACGGCTATGAAGAAACCGTTATCCCGGATATGGAAAGAGCAATTCTTTCCATGCACGATATCAATTTACTTGGATTAAGAGGACAGGCAAAAACCCGATTGGCAAGGCAAATGGTTGATTTACTGGATGAATATATTCCGGTTATAGAAGGAGCTGAACTGAATGATGATCCCATGAGGCCACTGTCCAAATTTGGAAGAGACATAATTGGGGAAAAAGGAGATGAAACGCCAGTTTCCTGGATGCACAGAAGCGAAAGGTATAATGAAAAACTGGCCACTCCCGATGTTTCGGTTGCGGATTTAATTGGTGATGTTGATCCTATTAAGGCTGCTAGTTTACAATTGCCTTATTCTGATGAAAGAGTAATTCATTACGGCCTGATTCCCCGCTCTAACCGGTGTTTGTTTGTGATTAATGAGTTGCCTGATTTGCAGGCCAGAATTCAGGTGGCTTTATTCAATATATTACAGGAGGGAGACATTCAAATCAGGGGATTTAAACTGAGGTTGCCACTGGATATTCAGTTTGTGTTTACTGCCAATCCCGAAGATTATACAAACAGGGGAAGTATTGTAACACCTCTAAAAGACAGGATTGATAGTCAGATCATTACCCACTATCCGAAAACTTTGGAAATCGGGAAGAAAATTACCCAGCAGGAGGCTCACATTAAAGATGAACAAAAATCCCTGGTTTATTCCAATGAAATAGCAAAAGATTTGGTGGAACAAATTGCTTTTGAAGCCAGAAACAGCGAATATATCGATGAGAAAAGCGGTGTTTCGGCAAGGTTAACGATTTCTGCTTACGAAAACCTGATTAGCGGAGCAGAAAGGCGAACGCTGTTAAATGGAGATAAAAAAACACATATTCGAGTTTCTGATTTTTGGGGATTGATTCCGGCTATTACCGGAAAAGTAGAATTAGTATATGAAGGTGAGCAGGAAGGTGCTGGTATTGTGGCGCAAAACCTGATTGGTAAGGCTTTCAGAACTCAATTTCTGAATTATTTTCCAAACCCGGAACAGGAAAAGAAAAAAAAGAAGGAAAATATTTATAAGCGCATTTTAGATTGGTTTGGAGATGGGGAAACACTGGATATTTTAAATGAAGCCAGCAATCAGGAATATAAAAATGCATTATTTGAAGTGCCAGGACTGAAGGAAATGGTGAAGCAAAAGTTCAAAAAAATGGATGAATCCGAGCAGGTATTTTTAATGGAATTTGCCCTGCATGGGTTGGCAGAATATTCCATGCTAAGCAAAAAAATCCTGACTAACGGAATGCACTTTTCCGATTTGCTCAGCAGTATGTTTTCCATGCCATCAGATTTTGAAGATGACGAGGAAGATGAAGATTTTTGAAATTTTAACGCTTCAGGAAAGTTACAAACTTTCTTTTATGAAAAGTCTTAAGTAATTGCTTCGCTATATACTTAAACCATAGTCAGAAGGCTATTTGAATTAAAAAAATGCCTTCAAACCAAGGTGGGAAAAGGTAATAGATACGAGATCATATCTCAAGTCCATAGTGGGGAAATTATTCAGGTCCAGGAAATCATATCGTGGAAAACCTTTTTGAAGGCAGAGACTTTTTTCATCATTTTTCATCGATTGGAAAAATGACAAATGCTAAACAGAAAGAAAATTTTCTTATTTGGCCATTAAAGTTGTTGAAATTGATTGGGCTTACTATTTGTTTACCATTTCAATTAAATATTTATTCTTCTGATTATCAAAAAGCACAGAAATTTCAGGTTCATTTAGATTTAAAGTTTTGCAAATCCAGCCAATAACCGCAAAATACAAAGCTTCACATTGAAAGTCTGTTTCAGCAAAATCGATTTCATTAATTCGAATTCCGATTTCTTTATATCTTACATTTTCTATAATTTGTTTTTCATATTCCTTTATACCTTTTACTAAAAGTTGGATTTCATCCTGTAGGAGTTTAATTTCTGGACTGAATATTACCTGAATATTTTTTGTTACAAAAGTGGATTCACTTTTCGAGAAATGAAAAGGGACAAATTCAGCTTTAAGGGAAATTGAAATTCCCCAAGAACCTTTCAAAACACTAAAATGATAACATGTTTCCATATGTTGAAATTCTAATTTCAATCAGTTCATGCCCCAATCGGAAGCCCAAGCAAATACAATTTCTTAGCCTTGCCCTTAATCGTATCTTTTTCCCACTGGTAATGCTCAGATTCCAATCCCTCCAGCAAAATATCCATATCCTTTAGTGTATAAGTTCTGGCATTGGAAACAGCCCCATCCCAGGCAATACAAATGGGAAGAATTGGGATGATATAGGTGAATACAAGTTGTTGCCAGGTCATTGGCCGTACCAAAGGAGTCAATAACAAAGTCGTGATGATATTAATGGGAAAGGCAATCCACCAAATCCAGGCGGGGAAGCTGTTATCACTAATTTCGAATACACAAATAGGTTGTCTGGCTTCTTGTGCATCCTTTAAAATACTCCGGGCAATGTCGGGTTTCATATGATGCATGCTGCAAACCATGGTGCGAACCCCATCGTTATCTTTTCCCAAACCTGAAGCATTTACCGGTTCGGTGAGGTAGGTGACATTCGAGTCTCCATTACCATTAATATTTTTTGCAGCCTTTAAATTAGGGTACAAATCTGTGAAAGTGAATTGCAAATCGTTGATTCCATGTTTTTTCCTAAGTATTTGAATAACCTCTAACATGGGTCCGCCTGCACCGGAGCAAAGGTCAATTACTTTATGGCTTTTGGTATGTTTAAATGCCCGGGCGATGAGTTCAGAAAGTTCTTCTGCAGAACCAAGTAATTTGTGGAAAGCCATGATATACCTGGTCATACAAGTGCGTAGCATATTGGGAAACCAGGGGTAATCCTCAAACTCAAATAGGTGAATGCGTTTCATTGATGAAGTATGATTGAATAAAAAATGGGAGAGAAAAACCGGATTTTTAATTCCTTTATTTTTCACTCCCAATTTATTAAAAAACAGCCTTTCTCGTAAGATTTAGTCCTAATTTTATCTGATTAATAATAATTGAATAAGTTATACCTCAACCCGAACTGAAAACCACAACTTTCATTGATGAAATAGTCTTTCCCGGAATTAACCTTTTCATAACCAACACCAAATCGAAATTCAGTGTTGAACATAATTCTTTTGGACAGGGCAAAATCAAAACCCAGTGGGGCAAATGCTTTGTAAAACTGTGCATTTCTGGCTTTTGCATAATAATCACCAGCAGCATATTGAAGATTGCCTTCGGAGGCGATTAAAAGAATCTGGCTATTTGAAGTAGTGCCTATTCTACCTCCTATTCCGGTGTAAAAGCTAAATTTTGAATTATAAGTACTGAACCTAAATTGATAGGATGCACTCAATGAATATACATTTTGCATGGTACAATAAGTATATCTCAGGTAATCCTCTTTCTCATTATCGTAATATTCTACCATCGCTTCTCTTCCCAATGTGGCGTCCACACCCACTCTGAATTCCTGACCTATTTTTCTGTTTTTATAGGGTTGGGAAAAGGTCAGGTTGAAACTAATCATACCACCAACAACCTCCTGATATACCTCCTCTGAGGCATTGCTTAAATCAATATCAAAAAACTGGTCGGTAATGGCATATTCCCTGATATAATCCATGGACATTTTATCATATACATCTAGGTCAGCACCAAACATAAAATTAAAATCTCTTACCCGCCATTTGTTGTCTTCCAATGCTTTAAAATCAGGATTATCGAAGGATTGTGAAACGCCCAAAGCAGGGAGGGCCAGCAATAGAAGGAGGGTAAAATGGTATTGTAATTTTTGGGTTTTCATGGGTATAATAGTTTTCGGTAAAAATGAGGTCTTTTTTAGTAGTCAAAATATTCTCTTCCCACCCTTAATGAAATTAAAAAAAATATTTGAATTTGTAAAGAAATATTGTCGGTGCTAAGGCTTGTTTAAGTATTGTTTTTTGAGACCAATTGGGTAAAATGCAAACATTCTCTGAATCCTGATAGTTAATTCAACTAATTTTAGGTAAAAATGGTCTTCCAATTTTTAGGGGAAGATTTGTTCGTTTTATTTCTTATTTTCTTAAAAAGTTATTGTTTTGTATTCCCCTGAAAAGTGAAAGGATTTTTCGGGAGATTTTATTTTTAAAAGTAAGTCCCTGGACTAATTTAATTGAGAATTATTTTACTTACAACCAAGTAGTTATGGCATGTATTTTAGTTTCTTAAAATTGTGGTCAGACTACTGATTTAAAAAACGAGATAAATGAGTAAGGTTTTAATAATTGGAGCTGGAGGAGTAGGCAGTGTGGTAGCGCATAAATGTGCTATGAATAATGATGTTTTTAGTGATATTATGCTGGCGAGCAGAACGGTTTCCAAATGTGATGCCATTGCCGCAACTGTGAAGGAAATGCATGGTGTAGAAATACAAACTTCCAAGGTAGATGCGGATAATGTTCCTGAGCTGGTGGCACTAATCAATTTTTTTAAACCAAAAATGGTGATCAATGTGGCTCTGCCTTATCAGGATCTGACCATTATGGATGCCTGTCTGGAAACCGGAGTACATTACCTGGATACGGCTAATTACGAACCCATTGATGAAGCTAAGTTTGAATACAGCTGGCAATGGGCCTACCAGGATAAATTTAAGGAAGCAGGTTTGATGGCACTTTTAGGTTGTGGTTTCGATCCGGGCGTTACAGGTGTATTTACTGCCCATGCCCAAAAACATCATTTCGATGAAATGCATTACCTGGATATTGTAGATTGTAATGCCGGAGATCATGGAAAAGCCTTTGCAACCAACTTCAACCCGGAAATCAATATCAGAGAAATTACCCAAAAAGGAAAATATTGGGAAAATGGAAAATGGGTGGAAACAGAACCATTAGAATTTCACAAGCCGATTAGTTATCCGGAAATTGGCCCAAAAGAATCTTATTTGTTGTACCATGAGGAATTGGAATCACTTACCAAAAACTTTCCATCCTTAAAAAGAGCAAGATTCTGGATGACTTTCGGGCAGGAATATATCACCCACCTGAGGGTATTGCAAAATGTAGGCATGACCAGTATCGAGCCTATTATTTACGAAGGACAAGAAATTGTACCCCTTCAGTTTTTGAAAGCAGTTTTACCAGAGCCAGGTACTCTGGGAGAAGGCTATTCCGGTAAAACCTCCATTGGTTGCCAGATAAAAGGTGTGAAAAATGGAGCGGATAAGACTTTTTATGTGTACAACAACTGTGACCATGGTGAGGTTTACAAAGAAGTGAAAGGACAGGCGGTTTCCTATACTACTGGTGTTCCAGCCATGATTGGCGCCATGATGATGCTGACAGGGAAGTGGATGAAACCAGGTGTGTTCAATGTGGAAGAATTTGATCCTGATCCATTTATGGAACAATTGAATATTCATGGGTTGCCCTGGAATGAAGAAATAAATCCGGAATTACCGCATGATTATGATTGATTTGAGGAGTGATACCCTCACCAAACCAACTCCTGAAATGCTTCAGGCTATGATGTCGGCTGAAGTTGGGGATGAGGTTTTTGAGGAAGATCCTACGGTACGTAAACTGGAAAAAAATCTGGCAGAAATGTTCGGAATGGAGGCCGGACTTTTCTGTCCTTCCGGAACTATGACCAATCAGATTGCCATTCGGATGCTTACCCAGCCACAGGATGAGGTGATCTGTGATAAAAAATCTCATATTTATAATTATGAGGGTGGGGGAATTGCTTATAATTCCCTCATTTCCACCAGATTGCTGGATGGCGACGGGGGAAGGATTACCGCCAAAATGGTAGAAGAAAATATCAATCCGGATGATGTGCATTTCCCACAAACCAGTCTGGTGGCTTTGGAAAACACCATGAACAAGGGGGGAGGATGCTATTACGAACTTTCTGAAATAGAAAAAATCGCCAGGGTTTGTCAGGAAAACCAATTGAAATTGCATCTGGATGGGGCAAGGTTTTTCAATGCCATTGTAGAAACAGGGGAAAGTCCGGCTGATTATGGCAAACATTTCGATTCCATATCCATTTGCCTTTCCAAGGGGTTAGGCGCCCCAATCGGTTCGGTGCTATTAACCAAAAATGAAAACCTGAAAAAAGCCAAAAGAATAAGAAAAGTTTTTGGAGGGGGAATGCGGCAGGTCGGTTATCTGGCAGCAGCAGGTTTATATGCCTTGGAAAATAACATTGAAAGACTTAAAGAAGACCACCAAAAAGCAAAGGAACTAGAAGCCACTTTAAAACAGCTCTCTTTTGTAAAAGACGTCCTGCCAGTGGAAACGAACATAGTCATTTTTGAAGTAGAAAATTCCGCTACAATGGTCGCTACACTGCAGCAAAAAGGCATAAAATCAGTTTCATTCGGCCCGCAACACGTCCGGTTCGTAACTCATCTTGATTTTACAGATGAGATGTTGGAGGAGGCTGTCCAGATTTTGAAGGGGATTTCGTAAGTTACAAACTTACTTTTATTGGAAAAATTAATAATAAATCTTAAGTTTTTGCTAAAAGGTATGGCTAAAAAATTTTCAAATTTAAGAAATGAATGAAATTAAGAGCAAACTGAAAGGAATAGTAAAAATTTTAGGAATAGCTAATAGAGCTTATTTTATTACTAGGTATTTACATGAACCCAAAAATGATGACCATGCCGGAATAATCCTTAATTCTGATTTCCTACGTTTTTCAAAGTATTCTTATTTTTATATGCTGGTTATTGAGTTAAATAAACTTGTTATAAATAATCAAAGCCAAAAATATAATTTGTTTAAATTGATAAACTTGTTGGAGAATAATAAAAATGAAATAAATAATAAAATTTCAAAAGAGAAAATACTTGAATTGAAAAACATGCTAAATGCTATAAATTCAAGATCGATTAGTTCATTAAAAAACTTAAGAGATAAACTTTATGCTCATCAAGATAATATTAATTCAGATTTTTTTTCTGAAAATAATTTAACTTTAGACGAAGTTGGTAGAGTATTGAGTACTGCAAAAGAAATTATCAGACAAATCTATCTTTGTTTAGAAGATGAGGATTTTAAATTTGATATAATACCAGAAATTACAATTGCTGAACGACATATAAAAAGGATGGTGGATTTACAATCTAAAGAATTAGAATTATTAAAACTTCGAATTGATCGCAAAAAGTAAAGTACATCCTCATTGGCTAAAGTTTGCAACTTTAGCCTTATAATAAAAGGCAGTTTGTAACTGCCGAAAACCATTAAAGAAAGTCAATTTCCAAAATACCAGTACCTCCGGCATAATCAAAAGCACTACTATAAATATAATGATGGGGTTCGTAAACAATTCCTGCCTTTACCGGATTTCGATGGATATAATCTAATTTTTGCTGTATCAAATGATTAGAACTAAGTTCGATAGGGTGGTTATCATGTTGCCAAAGTTGATGATACTTATTGTTTGAGTTGGCTTTACCTGCACTTTTAAAAATCCACATCATCCATGATTTTCTGCTTTCCTGAATATTATTTTGAATTGCCTCAAATAGTTTCTTGCTGGTATGTTTCTTTAAATCACGAAGAATATTTGAAAGGTTATAATTTCCCTTTGCGGAAGCAATCAGGTGGACATGATTGTTCATGATTACATAGGCGTAAAGCATTAATCCCTTATTTTTTTGACAGTACCGAAGACTTTCAATAATGATATCTTTATAACTCGGTCTGGATAAAGCATCTACCCATTGCACCGTAGAAAATGTAATGAAGTGGAGCGATTGGGGATTGTTTATAATGTATTTTGAAGGCATACTAAGAAAACTGTATTCTTAGGTCAAAATTTTATGCCTGGAACGTAAGTTACAAACTTACTTTTATTAGTAGGTTTAAGTAGCCGCCCGCTCCGCTTATACTTAAACCAGTTTTTTCCCTCTGGCTAAAGTTTGCAACTTTAGCCTTACAATAAAAGGCAGTTTGAAACTGCCAGAAACCATTACATTAAAGCCTCTTTAATTTTTTTCACATCAGCTTCATTTTGGATAATCATAAGATCATAGCTTTTGAATTCCTTGTAGGAAAATAAATATTTCGTCATGCCACTTCGGGTAAGGGCTTTGAAGTGGAAGTTTTCGGATTTGTATTTTTTAGTGATTAATTTCTTAGAGATGACTTTGTTTATCAGTTTCCTTTCCACGGTGAGTTTTGTCTGTTCCAGGTCGATAATAATTCTTTGATAAAATACCCATGCGGAAAACCGAAATAGAATATAGGCTAAAATTCCAAGGGCAGATATGACAAAACTGATGATTAAGCCTGTTAAAAATGGGGTAATGGCGAGTAGGGGAATGGCAAAAATCAGAATTTCTTTCCATTGAAACTCCATTCTGTCATTGATTATAATCTTATTTTCTAATTGGGTTATTTCTAATGCTTTCTCTTTTATTTTCATTTACTGGTTTTTTCGTAAGTTACAAACTTACTTTTATTTATAGGTTTAAGTAGTTGCTTCGCTTATACTTAAACCATTATTTTTTCTCGGCCGCAGGCTAAAGTTTGCAACTGTCAACCTTCAAATTCAAAATTGTTTATTTTTAAACTTTCAAAAATAATTGAAAATTTAAAAACATTTTGTATTTTTGTTGCGTATCAATATTTGTCATCCATTTGAAGATGACTTTATTTTTAAAGATAAATTTCAATAAAAATTGAAAGTTTTGAAAAATTTAAGCAAAAACTTACCACTATGAACTTTACTATTTTATCTTACGGACTTTATTTACCCATTACCATTGCTCTCACCATTTGGGTAGCGAAAACACTTTTCAACAATGGTCGAATTTTCCTACTGGATATTTTCCATGGCAATCAGCTTTTGGCGGATAGTGTCAACAAATTACTGGTGGTTGGGTTCTACCTGATCAATATTGGCTATGCAGTTTATACCCTGAAAATCATGGAAGTGATATCCAATTACCAACTGGTGATTGAAGTACTGAGTGTGAAAATTGGAGGGATTATTCTAATCCTGGGCGCCATGCATTTCTTCAATCTTTTCGTGTTTTTCCGATTGCGAAAAAAAGCAGTGTTAAATTGATTTACACCACCCCAGAACCTTTCAACAATGAATACGCTCAAAAACCATGTGATTGTTTATGATGAAGAATGCCCTATGTGCCAGTTGTACACCGGGGCATTCATCAAAACTGAAATGTTGGATAAAAATGGGAGAATTCCTTATCATAAATTGATGGAAAATCCTCCCCCTCAGATAGATATGCATCTGGCTTGCAATGAAATCGCCCTGATTAATACCGATTCCCAGGAAGTGACTTATGGGAAGGATAGCCTGTTCAAAATTATCGGGAATAGCTTCCCTATTTTCCAGTCGCTTTTTGCCAACAAAATTTTTCGCTTTGGAATAGACAAAGTGTATGCATTTATTTCCCTGAATAGAAAAGTAATTGCTCCTGGGAAGCATTTTGAAGAACCAAATAGCTGTACCCCCGATTTTAGTCTGACTTACAGATGGCTCTATATTGGTTTAGTCTGGCTATTCATTTCCTGGATAGTGGGGGCTTTTGCCCAATTGCTTGTTCACCTGGTTTCACAGGGAAGTTTTAGAAGAGAGTTACTGATTTGCGGAGGACCAATTTTGTGGCAAGGTGCATTGATGTTTTTCCTAAAGAAAGACAGAATTGTCCATTATTTGGGTAATATGATGACCGTTTCTTTAATCGGAGCTGTGTTGTTAATTCCTGCAATTCTAGCAGGTAGTTTTTACCCTGAAATTCCACAAATTATATTGTTAGCTTATTTCTGTGGAGTGGTTTCCTTCATGTTGATAGAGCATATGCGAAGGGTGAAAATTTTAGAAATTCATTGGATTGCATCTTTATCGTGGGTACTTTACAGAGTTTTTGTATTGATGATTATTTTATTGTAAGTGGTTGGATAGAAATAACTATCCTATATTTAATTTGCCACAACTGATTGATACTGAGATGTAATTTCTCCACATTAAAAAAGTACGGGTACTTAATGCTAAAAATCAACAAGGTACATCATATTGCCATTATTGCTTCCGACTATCAAAAGTCTAAAGCATTTTATACAGAAATTCTTGGTTTGGAAATCCTTTCGGAAGTTTATCGGGAAGAAAGGGATTCCTACAAACTTGATCTTGGGCTGAATGGAAATTATGTGATTGAATTGTTTTCTTTTCCCAATCCTCCGGAAAGATTGACTCAGCCTGAAGCAGCCGGATTAAGGCATATTTGTTTTGAGGTGGATGATATTCAGAAAAGTGTGGAACAGCTGGCCGCAAAAAATATTAGCTATGAACCAATTAGGGTAGATGCGGTTACAGGCAAATCTTTCACCTTTATTTTTGATCCTGATCAATTGCCAGTAGAACTTTATCAGTCCTAAATTGAAGATCTATTAAATCAGGCTTGAAATGTCCACTCTTGAAAAATCAGGCAAACGATCATTATTTGCCAAATTCACCTCAATCACTTTTTCCAGGTGAGGACTAAAGTGAATTTCAACCAAAAGTGTCCCGATATGATAAAGGAAAATCTTTAGGTTATAATGCTGTATTTCCTCCAGAAATTCACCATATTTCTGAACCAATTTTACCTTGTCTTCCTTTGATAATACTTCGAATTCATTTGCTTTCATGCCTTCCCAACGCAAAAGCCTTCCTTTCATTATTGGGTAAATACCTGCCTATAAATATTTTGAGCTGATCCCGGATTTTTTTGGGGCAGGTAAATCCATAGGCTAAATTTATTCAGGGAGCTTGTCTTTAATTGGAATCCAGACTTCTTCCTCAGAATCGGGATGAGTTGGACCGAAATATTTTTCACCCATAATTTCAAAATGTTCCCTATTGTCTAGTAAGTAATCCGAATTTGGTAACCAAATTCCAAAAATATAATTGAGTGTTTCCCCAAAAGCACTTACTGGTCCGTGATGGACAAAAACTGCATATTTCCCTGCGGATAAAGTATGTGTTTCCATATCTTCAGGGATTTTGTCCACATCTTTTACCTCCACTGCCGCCCATTTTTCAAAAATAACTTTATCATCGAAATCCTTAAAACTCAGGTCCTCCGGAAATATTTGTACAGAAAAATATCCAGAATTCTTTTGGCTATTAATTTCATCCTTCCTTGACATAAATTTCTGCCAAAGATGGGCAGTTTTATTTTCTGCCAAAGAAGTCTTTATGCGCATTCCAATCAATTTTTTGGCGGTAATTTCTTCAATTCTTGGTTTCATCGGTTATGTCGATTTTTAATGGTAAAGGTAAAATAAGATTTTAATAAATATATTTTTTCTGGATTAATGGATTTAGCGTTTTCAGAATAAAAAAAATGTTAGTTTTAGTAGTTTGATTATTAGTGTTTTAAGTGAGTTTTTAATTTCTAAAACTGCACAAAAAGTTTTAAAACGTAAAAATTAGTTGTAAAACTTAAAATTAAGTTATATGTTTGCTTTATGAAAAAATTAGAAGCACTTACAAAAACAGAGGAGCGGGTGATGCAAATCCTCTGGGATCTTAAAAAGGGTTTTGTGAAAGATGTCATTGCTAAGATGGCACCAGAAAAACCGCCTTATAATACTATTTCCTCCGTAGTGAGGATTTTGGAGAAAAAAGGTTTTGTAGATCATAAAGCTTATGGTAAAACACATGAGTATTTCCCCATAGTTTCCAAGTCAGCCTATAAAAAATTTACCTTTAAAAATATGATCAGCAATTATTTTGAGGGATCGTATGAAAAACTGGTTTCTTTTATGGTACAGGAAGAGGAACTCAGCGAGAAAGAGATTGAGGAAATTAAGGACATCATTGGGAAGATTGACAAATAATCTTACTTAGTTTAACATCCTAAACCCTTCTTATCCATTTAAAATTTTTCACAGTGAATGGCTTTTTATTGTACGCCCTTTCCTCAGCGTGTTGTCTCATTGTATTCTATCTTTTTTACAGATGGATTTTGCAATCTGCAGGTTTACCCCAGTGGAACAGGTTTTTCTTATTGATCGCACTTGGGCTCAGTTTCTTAATTCCTGTTTTGGAAATTGATTCCACAGCATTTAGCAAAGTTTTTTCCGCATCTATTTCGGAGTCAGGGGAAATGGTTGAGGCAGTTGAAAATCAATTCGTCTATCTGATGTGGGAGAAAGCTGCCCCGTCTAAAAATTTGCCAGTAGCAGAAAGTTCAGGAAGCGCAGATTATTATTATTTCTGGATAGGGCTTGCGGTCTACCTTATTGGTTATGTAATATCATTTCTCAGTTTAAAAAGGAACATTTTCAGCATATTGAAAATAGCATTAAATGGGAAAGTGACCAGGAAGGGAAGCTATTACCTTATAGAAATAAAACATAAACCATATGCTTTTTCTTTTTTCAAAATGATTTTCCTGAATCCGGAAGGATTAAAAGAAGAGGAAAAATCTCAGATAATAGCCCATGAAAAAGTACATGTATTGGAATGGCATTCACTTGATATTTTGTTGGTAGAAATGCTCAGGGTAGTTTTTTGGTTCAATCCAATTTTAGGACTTTATAAAAAAGCTATTGAGCAAAACCACGAATATATTGCCGATCAGCAGACTGCACAGAAGTATGGCGTTTCCAATTATTTCAAACTGGTTTTGAAAATGGCTATCCGGCAGCAAAAAGGTGTATTGGCGAATCACTTTGCCAATATTCCCATAAAAACAAGAATTCAAAAAATTAATCAGAATCCAATTCAACCTATGCAAAAATTTAAATACTTTATTGCAGTTCCCCTCATTGGAGGACTTTTAGCCTGCTTTTCCTGTGAAGAAGAAATACAGGAATTAAAACCAAAAGAAAAGGAAATTGCAGTTTTACAATTGCCTGAGGTATTAGTAGAAGATTCCCCTCATATTCCAAAAAAAGCTATTCCAGATATTTTCCCATTAAGTGATGAAGGGTTCAAAAAAGTTAGATCAGGTTTTGGAATGAGATTTCACCCTATCCTAAAAGTAAAAAGGATGCATACAGGAGTAGATTTTACCGCTCCTGAAGGAACTCCGGTAATTGCTACTGCTAATGGAAAAGTTGCTCAAACAGAGGTAAGTAAAAAGGGATATGGCAACAGCATAGAATTGGAGCATGATGAAGAAATTTCCTCTTTCTATTCTCATTTATCAGAAATTTTAGTGGAAGAAGGGCAGGAAGTGAAGAAAGGGGATGTTATTGGCACTGTTGGCTCCACTGGCTTGTCGGTAAAACCGCATCTACATTACGAAATCAAAAAAGGAGATAAAAAAGTAGACCCAAAAGATTTTTTCGGAAGTCAGGTGGAAGTGCTTGAAAATCAGTATTAAACTATTGCTTTATTGCCTACAGAAGATTTAGAAATTCAACCAACCAGATTTAATTTTCATGAATAACCTTATCATTTACTTACTTTCTTCCACTTGTTGCCTAATTGTATTTTACCTTTTCTATCGATGGGTTTTACAATCAGTTGGTTTGTACCAATGGAATAGAATTTTCCTGCTATTGGCACTGGGATTAAGCTTTTTTATTCCTTTACTTCAAATTGATCCAAACATATTTAATGATCTTTTACCAAATGGAATGACAGATTCCAGAAAAGTAGTAGAGCATGTTGAAAGCCAACTGGTACTGCTGGTAATAGAAGAAGGAATGCCTATGGAAGAGTTTGGGAATGTAGAAAACTCAGAAAGTGGAGTATATTATTGGCTAGGTCTGCTTATCTATATAACAGGTTTCTCCATTGCTTTTTTTCAATTGAAGAGGAATATCTTGAGTATTATCAGGATGGCTTTGAATGGAAAAGTAACAAAGTATGGATCCTTTTCTTTGGTGGAAATTCATCATAAACCCTTTGCATTTTCATTTTTCAGGTTGATTTTTCTTAATCCTGAAGGATTGACCGAAAGTGAAAAGGCACAGGTAATTGCCCATGAAGAAGTACATGCTCGGGAATGGCATTCACTAGATATATTATTGGTAGAAGTTCTAAAAGTGATATTTTGGTTCAATCCACTTCTGGGACTTTATAAGAAGGCTATTGAACAAAATCATGAGTTTATTGCCGATGGACAAACTGCCGGGAAATTTGGCATCTCCAATTATTTCCAGCTGGTATTAAAAATGGCGATCAGGCAGCAGAAAAGTACTGTTGCTAATCATTTTGCTAATATTCCCATCAAAAGAAGAATACAGAAAATCAATCAAAATCAAATACAAACTATGCAAAAATTAAAGTACCTGATCGTAATGCCCCTTATTGGCGGGCTAATGTTTTGTTTCTCTTGTAAACAGGAAAACGAAAATGTCAATCAAAATGAATTGGTTAAACAACCTGCTCCGGAAATGCTTTCTGTGGCTCACCAGCCTCAGCAGGACAAGGGTATCCCGGATATGTTACCCCTCAAAAGAGAAGAAATGCATAAAATGACTTCAGGATTTGGCATGCGTACCCATCCTATTCATAAGAAAAGACAAATGCACCGGGGAGTAGATTTTTCGGCCCCCACCGGAACTGGGGTTTATGCTACTGCGGATGGCGAGGTGAAGGGAGCTGAAATTAAAAATGGTGGCTATGGTAAGCTGATAACACTGGCTCACGATGAAAATTATTTTACCAGATATGCCCAGTTAGATGAGATTTTAGTGGAAGAAGGACAAGAGGTGAAAAGAGGCGACCTAATTGGCAGAGTAGGTTCTTCGGGAATGTCTACAGCACCTCATTTGCATTATGAAATACTAAAAGGCGATCAACCTGTAGACCCGGCCGATTATTTTGGAGAAGGAGTGAAGTTTGAATAGGAGAAGCCCCCAAATTATTTTTTAGTCATTCTGGAGAACTTATTTTCTGTCTCTTTGTAGGCAGACGGAAAATGTTCTCCATTTTTTATGCGGTCTGTAAATTCTGCAAAACCATTTAAACCTACTACATTCCACCATCTGGAAACTTCCCGCATAGAAGTGACATAAGACAAGTAGGGGCTTTTTTGTGTAATCCGGATAAAGTCCTTCATTTTTTCCAGTTCTTTTAAAGATGGAGCCTCTTCCCCTTTTTTAGTTAAAATATTCCACATAGCATCCGAATCTTTGTAGCGGTAATCCAGCATTAAGGCCAGACCTTCATCGAACCAGGTGGGAATTTCCATTTCCCTGTTCCACCAGCCTACCCGGTACACCAGTTCTGCATGGACCAGTTCATGACTAATGACATCCCTATTCAATCCTTTGGGACCTAAAACAATATAAGAACCGATTGGGGTAATGTGATTCATTCCAGGACTATTAAGTTGAGCGCCATAAGTCCGCATAAAATTTTCTGAATCTCCAGCTAAAAAGACAGGATTGGCATAAACTGTATCAAAGAAATGGCTCAGCCTTTTCCTTGATGCCTCAATATTTTCCTTGAGCAGGGCTGCATCAATTTTATCCATTCCAGCAGAAACATATAAATTATCAGTTTCTTTTCTTAGAGAAGAAAGGTCATATTCCACCAAAATGCATCGAATCTGGTGATTGAAATTTAGCCCATAGATCAATATTGCTATAAAAATAGCAGGAACCAGGTAGGTCAGTGATATTTTTAATAACCTCTTCATCAATCAGTTTTTGCTCAAGCTTTATTTATCCGGATTTTGTGGAATTTTAAATTAATTTTCTTCAGAAACTTGGAAATGATTGAGCTGTTTAAACCCACAACATATTTTAGAAGGATATAATTTGGATGATTTTTATTTGAAATAATTTTACTATTTAAAATAATGAGTGTATGTTTATGTTTTGTTAATAAATGTAAATAAGAAAGACTCAATTTTTAATTAGCTAATAAAAAAATACAATTTGGTATTTATTAACAAATTGTAATTTATTGGCAATTTGTGAGTTAAGATAATTATATGAATCCCAACTATGGGAATCATTATAAAAATAGTAAAAGTAAATATCTAATCATACAGCTATTTAAGATGAGTAAAAAAGTTAAAGTACTACTTGTTGAGGATGATAGAATCATTGCCAAACTGGTAAAAAAATATCTTGATATCCGTGGGTATGATGTCATTTATTGTGACAATGGAAAAGCCGGCCTTACCACATTTAACAATTATAATTTCGACATCTGCATATTTGATGTGATGATGCCGTATAAGGATGGATTTACCTTAGCCCAGGAAGTAAGAAAAATTGATGAGTTTGTTCCAATTCTTTTCATTACCTCTAAAACGCTAACCAAGGACAAAATTAAGGCATTTAAGATTGGTGCGGATGATTACATTACCAAGCCATTCGATATGGAGGAGTTGTTGCTTCGAATAGAGGTAATTCTTAAGAGGCAGCAAAGTAAGCCCAAAACTCCAGTGGAGGAGGATAATGATAATGTGAAATTACAAATCGGCAATTACGTGTTGGACTTTCCTTATCAGAAATTATACCTTGGTGATGATTTTAGGAAACTGACTACAAGAGAGGCGGAATTGCTAAGGTTCTTGTTTAAGCACAGAAATGACCTGATCCGTAGAGAATATATCCTTCAGGAGATTTGGGGTGATGATGACTACTATAAAGGACGAAGTCTGGATGTATTTATGTCAAGGTTGAGAAAGTATTTAAAGGATGACCCGGCCATCCAGATTATCAATGTTCATGCAATCGGATTTAAGTTTATTGTAGCTTGAAAGTCGCCAGATTTCATACCAGCAAGGGCCTGATGGAGTTTGAACTTTATGAGAATGATGCCCCTGGTACTGTAGAAAATTTTTGTGATTTAGTCAATCAGGAATTTTACAATGGATTGATTTTCCATCAGTATATTCCTGACACCCTGATACAAACGGGCTGCCCCAACGGAGATGGTACGGGTGGCCCTGGTTATTTTATAAAATGTGAGTTGAAAGGGAAAAAGCAATTCCATGACAAAGGCGTGCTTTCTATGGCCAACTCCGGTCGGGATACCAATGGCTCACAATTTATTATTTGCCTTGACCAGGCCAATGTGAAACACCTGGATGGCAACCATACCTGTTTCGGGAAATTGAGAAAAACAGGTTTTGAGGTGCTATCCAAATTAAGGCGTTTCGATGTAATTGAAAGCATTGAGCTTGGTGAAATAGAGGAAGTTTTTGAAATGAACGAACGGGATTACCAGTAGTAATTTTATCCTCCAACCCTGAAATAATTTTATTCTTTTACTTCCGGTACCCCATAAGGGCCATCTTTTAGTAATAAAATTTCCGGGTTTCCTTCACTATTTTCAATTGCGAAATCCATGGCCTTTTCCAGCATTAGTTCCATTTTTTCTATTTCATCTTTCCCATTTTCCTCATTGGCAATAAAATCCAAGCCAGCAATTCCGGGAATATTTTTATATTCTTCTTTGGCGATATCCAGGCTGCAATAAATAAGATTCTCAGGAGTGCCAATAACATCAAAAACTTTACACCACATTTGAACCTGCCATTGTTCCTGAATCATTTCCCATCCCGGAGCTTTGATCATTTCCATAAATTTGTCCTTCCCATGCTGATTGAGCAAAGCAAGTGCTTTTCTGTAGCCGGGGCCCCCAACTTTGTCAGTGTCTGTATTTTTTGCCACAATTATTATTTTCCCATTTTGCTTTACAGCCCTTGCGGCCTCAATTGCGGCTTTTGCAGCCTGATAATGATTGATGCCAACGAACCCTGCAGGAATTAAGACAATGTCATATTTTTTTGCCAGAGGTACGGTAACATAACTTTTAATGGTTTTTACAGCTTCCTGATGGGCTTTGAGCAGATTTCCGGCAAAAACCCCGGTCAGGTTTTTTGCCGCATCAATGGTTACATTGACCAGGAAATCACAACCGGCCATTTGTGCTACCTCAAGGGCTTCATCATTAAGTGGGTTTCCTTCCAAGATTAAATCCGCTGCCTGAGAGGAACTCAAAAACTTAGGTCCGTGGAATAGTTTCAATGTTTCTTTTCCCACAATTCCCGGGCAAATTCCCTTTCTTCCTCCGGAAGCACCTGCCATAAAATGACTTTCCACCAATCCGGTAACAATTTTCAGATCGGCTTCTATATATAATTTATTGAGCTTCACTAATGAACCTGTTCGGGTATGTCCCAATTCTACCAGGTGATTTTCATTGTCATATTCGTGGTTTTCAATATTTACCTTTCCAAATCCTGATTCTTTCAATCCCATCATTTCCTCTGTTTCCACTGGTTCCATGTTCCTGTGAGAACCCGCTCCAATAATTACAGTAATTTGTTGTTGGGTAAAACCCGCATCCAGTAATTCTCTAATGATATGCAACATCAGACCATTTTTTCCCCTATAAGGAACTGGTCTGGTATTGTCAGAGACCACTATTACAGCTTTAGCATTTGTGTTTTGATCTAATTTCCCCTTTGCTATGGCCTCCAGGGAGGCTGAGGCAATAGGGTTTTTCAAGGCAAAGGGAATAGTAGTCTCCCCTGAAACAGAAGGAGGAGTAACATTCATACCCTTTGCTTCCAGATTAAATTTTTGGTTTATTTTCAGAAATGACTTGCCATATTCTATTATTCGTTTTTCCATCTTTTTAATATAGGATATATTGAAAATTCTTGTAATTTTACAAAAAAACATTTAGCCAGCCACCCTGTACCAACCGGGCTCGGATAAGCCCAAATTAAGTTATTTCATTAACTTAAAACTCCAATAAATTCCCACTTTTAAGATTTTTTTAATACCAACTGGTAATGTTTAATTTTTACAAAAGTGCAAATATTTCTATCCAATTTGATGATGAGAATTCATTATTAAGAGCAACCTGGTTTTCCGAATCTGAAAACATGACAGAGGAGCTTTTGAAAAAAGAATTGTTGTATTGGGCAAATGGAATTAAACAATTTTTACCAAAACGTTTATTAGTTGACTCCAGGGAGTTTATATTTACTATTTCACCCGGAATGCAAATTTGGATGGCAGAAAATATTTATCCTTTTTACACAAAGAATGAAGTGAAAAAGCAGGCGTTTTTGGTGAGCAATGATTTTTTTGCGCGAATCTCTATTATGCAGGGTGTGCAGGAAGTAGGAAATATAACCACTGAATCTCAATTTTTTGAGTTAGAGGAACAGGCTCTCCATTGGCTTATGGCTGAAGTTAATCAGCCAAATCCTTAGTTGATTTGAAATCCCACTTGTGGGATGTGTTGAATCTGTTTTATGAATTTTTATAAGTATGCAGGAATATTATCGAAGTCGATATAAAGAAATCACTTTTGACAAAGAGGAATCTTTATTAAAATCCATATGGTTTAAGGACTCCAAGGAAATGAACGAAATGGAGTTTAAGGAAAATCTCAGCCATTGGGTAGGGGGAATTAAAAAGTTTAGACCGGAAAAATTATTAGTTGATTCAAGGGAGCTTGGATTTACCATAGATCCATTAGTCCAAACCTGGATGGCAGAAGAAATTTATCCGTATTATGTCAGTAATAATGTGCAGAAACAGGCTTTTATAGTCAGTAAGGATTTTTTCGCCAGGATTTCCATCGTGCAAACAATTGATGAAGTGGGTAAAATTGTAACGGAGACCCAGCATTTCGAATCTGAGAAAGAGGCACGGGATTGGTTGACAAAGTAAATTATTTGCTTACTTAAATTCAAAAGCCGCCTTAATGTGATTTTTTACTGCATCATTAAATTCTTCTTCCTTTTCCATTATCAAAGCGAAATTTAAGGATTCATTCAATTTAAATGGAATAATGTCAATTGCAGGTAAGGCCGATTGAAAAGAAGCAGGCAGGCGTAAACCGATTACCAGTTTTCCTTTTACTGGTTTGATAGCCATAAATTGCCTTTTGGCATAAAAAGGAGAATAATTTTTCCGCTGTTTTAGGATGATTTTTTTATCAAGGGACAGCGTAAATTCTTCTACCTTTTCATATAAAGTCCTTAATTTCTCATGCTCACCTTTATACAGTTCTGCCAGCATGCCTGAAGAACCTCCTTTCACTTTTCCCAGTCTTAAAGCCGACCAGGTGTCATCAAGGGAAATTATACTTATTCCAGTAAGTGCATAATCCTTCAAAATTTCCCAACCTGTATCTCTGGTAAGATCAGTTGTGATTTTGCCAGATTTTTTGGGATAAGCCACCCAAAGTAAACCATCCTGCTCCAGGGCATTAAATAAAAGCGGACCAAAATGATTTAACTCCTGCTGATTGGTAGCAAACAGCAAAATGAATTCAAATTTTTCTGCTTCGAGGGGAATAGCAGCGCTTATTTCATGGTCAGAAAGCCGGTTGGCAAAATTGGCCGGGGCATTCATTAACAGCGCTTTCTGATCGTCTTTAAACCGAATTTTTTTTACAAGAGCTTGATCCGCCATTCTTTTGAAAATTTGGAATTGATTTTACGAAGGTAAATAATCTCTCCAAATTACCGACAAGTGAAAAATCAAATAATTAACCGTACATTTGTAGAACCTTTTCTGAGGAATATCATGGTGAAAATTTAATCGAACTAGGAACCAGAATCCCACTTCGGGTATTTTTTTATTGTAGAGTAACTACATCTTAGTATCGATCAGTTGAGCTCCCGGAATGGAGCTCTGCTCCAGGTGACCAACTATAAGGTAGTTATTTCTGTCCAACCACTTAAGTTGGAATAAAAGGGCAATTACTTTTATAGTGGAGCGAGTTGGAACAACTTGGTATTTTCTTTTTGTTTAAAAATTAATAATCTAAACTTATTTATAAAAATAATAATAAAAAATCGGGTACTTATCTACTAAAATCTGGGATTTTACTATTTTTAAAAATTTTAAATAAAACAAGAGGTGAATAAGATTTCTTATAATTTGTAGATTTGCATCTGAAAACGGATTGGTTACTATTAAATACAATTTAATCTCGTAAATGTACTATGGCATTTGATATTGAAATGATTAAGGCGGTGTATAGCCGCATGGATGAAAGAATTGCAGCTGCAAGAAAAGTTGTTGGGAAACCAATGGCCCTGGCTGAAAAAATATTATATACTCACCTGTATGACGGGAATGCTTCTGAAGCTTTCAGCCGTGGAGAGTCCTACGTTGATTTTGCCCCCGACAGAGTGGCTATGCAGGATGCCACCGCCCAAATGGCATTGTTACAATTTATGCAGGCTGGAAAAAGTAAAGCTGCAGTGCCCTCAACTGTGCATGCCGACCACCTTATCCAGGCTAAAATTGGTGCAAGTAAAGATTTACAGGAGTCGCTGAATCAAAATAACGAAGTTTTTAATTTTCTTTCTTCTGTTTCCAATAAATACGGAATTGGATTTTGGAAACCTGGAGCAGGAATTATTCACCAGGTAGTATTGGAAAATTATGCTTTCCCTGGTGGAATGATGATTGGTACCGACTCTCACACTGTAAATGCAGGAGGTTTAGGTATGGTAGCTGTTGGTGTAGGTGGTGCTGATGCTGTAGACGTGATGGCCGGAATGGCCTGGGAACTAAAATTCCCTAAATTAATCGGGGTGAAATTGACTGGTATATTAAGCGGATGGACTGCTCCAAAAGATGTGATTTTGAAAGTGGCCGGAATTCTTACCGTAAAGGGAGGAACTGGTGCAATTGTAGAATATTTTGGAGAAGGTGCTGAATCATTGTCATGTACTGGTAAAGGTACTATCTGTAATATGGGTGCAGAAATTGGTGCAACCACTTCTACTTTCGGTTATGATGATTCTATGAGAAGATATCTTAAGGCAACCGGAAGAGCTGATATTGTAGATCTTGCCGATAAGGTAGCTGATCACCTTACTGGTGACCCTGAAGTTTATGCTGAACCAGAAAAGTATTTTGATCAGGTAATTGAAATTAATCTTTCTGAACTGGAACCACATGTGAACGGTCCGTTTACTCCGGATAGAGCTACCCCTATTTCGGAAATGAGGAAAGAGGCACAGTCTAACGATTGGCCAGAAAAAGTGGAGTGGGGATTAATTGGTTCTTGTACTAACTCTTCTTATGAGGATATTTCCAGAGCTGCTTCTATTGCCAAACAAGCTGTAGAAAAAGGTTTGGTACCCAAAGCTGAATTTGGCATCAACCCTGGTTCGGAGCAGGTGAGATTTACGATTGAAAGAGATGGTTTTATTGAGACTTTCGAAAAATTAGGCACTAAAATATTTACCAATGCTTGTGGACCATGTATTGGTCAGTGGGCAAGGGCTGGTGCTGAAAAGCAGGAGAAAAATACCATTATCCACTCTTTTAACAGAAACTTCTCAAAAAGAGCTGATGGTAACCCTAATACACACGCTTTCGTTTCCTCTCCGGAAATTGTTGCTGCTGTGGCTATTGCAGGTGATTTAGGATTTAACCCTATGACTGATACCCTTACCAATGATAAGGGAGAACAAGTGAAGTTAGACGCACCTACTGGTTGGGAATTGCCTCCAAAAGGATTTGACGTAGAAGATCCTGGTTATCAGGCTCCTGCAGAGGATGGAAGTGGAATTGAAGTAGTGGTAAAACCTGATTCAAAAAGACTTCAGTTATTAGAGCCTTTTGCCGCCTGGGATGGTAAAAATATTACCGGAGCTAAATTATTAATTAAAGCTCATGGAAAATGTACTACCGACCATATCTCAATGGCTGGTCCTTGGTTAAGGTTTAGAGGACATTTGGATAATATTTCCGATAACTGTCTGATTGGTGCTGTAAATGCCTATAATCAGGAAACTAATAAAGTTAAAAGCCAATTGTCTGGAGAGTATGGTGAAGTTCCTGCTACTCAGAGAGCATACAAAGCTGCTGGTATTCCAACGATAGTTGTGGGCGATCATAACTACGGTGAAGGTTCTTCCAGAGAGCATGCAGCTATGGAACCAAGGCATTTAGGAGTTAGAGCGGTAATTGTGAAATCTTTTGCCAGAATTCACGAAACCAACCTAAAGAAGCAGGGAATGTTGGGTTTAACTTTTGATGATGAAGCTGATTATGATAAAATCCAGGAAGATGATACCTTCAATTTCCTTGATTTGGATCAGTTTGCGCCAGGAAAACAATTGACATTAGAGGTTGTTCATGCGGATGGATCGAAAGATAGCATCAAATTGAACCATACTTATAATGCGCAACAAATTGAGTGGTTTAAAGCAGGATCTGCATTGAATTTGATTAAACTTCAGAATAAAGGATAATTAAATTATCAGATTCAAAAAAATATAAAGGTCGGAAGGTTTCCGGCCTTTTTTTGTATCCAGGTAATTCGAAAAATACATAAATCTTTTGCAGGGTTCTTAAAAAATAAGAAATTGCAGCACATTACTTTTAAATCCAATTTTTAATTTCTGACTTCTAACATCAAAAATAAAACCCATGAAAAATCAATCTAAATTCCTGATACTTACATTTTTACCTTTTTTGTTTTTATTAAATTCCTGTGGTGAAAAAGAGAGGTTGAAAGCTGAATTGGCTAAGGCCCAGGCCGCTCTGGACAGTACGAATGTAGCAAATACGACTATGCTCGATCAATTTGGGGAAATCGATATTATGCTTGATTCCATAGAATCGTCTCAGGATGTGCTTAATTTCAATCTTGAATTAGGTACCACTTATGAAGATTATACTGATCGACTGAACAATATCAATAGTAATATTGAAAATACGAAGAGCAGGTTAAAAGAATTAGAGGATCAACTGGCCAAAAGTGATGGAAAAAATCAGACACTTTCTGGTATGATCAACAAGTTGAGAAAATCTTTGGATGAAAAAGAAAAAAATATTGTGGAATTAAGTGCACAGGTGGAAAGATTTAAAACAGAAAATGATGGTCTAATTTCTACCGTGGAGTTGCAAAAACAGCAACTGGCAGAGCAGGAACTTGCTATTCAGAAAAAGCAAGAAGAGTTGATGACCCTGGAGGAAAAAATAGAAGCATTGGGTGAGGAAGCTGTTAAAAAAGAGGCAGATTCTTATTTTGCCAGAGCCGAAAAAACCGAAGAAGTGGCCTCAAAAATAAAACTGGCGCCAAAAAAGAAAAAGGAAGCTTTGCAAGAGGCTTACGATCTTTATAAGAAATCATTTGAGTTGGGCAAAACGGAAGCCTTTGCCAAAATGGAGGCTTTGGAAGATAAATTATAAAGAGAGATTTTTATCTTAAGAATTGAGGAAGCATCCGATTGGGATGCTTTTTTTATGGCTACAACAAGGTAAATTCTGATCATACAAGCATATTAAATTAAAATTATGCTATTTTTGGACAATAAATCAGCGGTTTATTGCATGAATTTTCGTAAATCAAATAAGTATGATTAAAAACAGGAATCCATTTATTTACTTCATCATTACTTTTGGGATGTTCCTTCCCTGCTTTTTAAGTGCACAGGAGAAAATGCCAAATAGCCATTATGTGGCCTACCAGCCTGCCTCCTCCATATCAATTGACGGAAAACTGGAAGAAAAAGAATGGGGGAAGGTTGCCTGGACCTCAGATTTTATTAATATAATTGGCAGGGACCATCCTGCTCCAAAGTTCAGCACAAGGGTGAAAATGCTTTGGGACAAGAAATATTTCTATATAGCTGCAGAATTGGAAGAACCAAATCTTTGGAGTGAAATCACTAAAAGAGATGCAGTGATTTTTCATGAAAATGATTTTGAGGTATTTATAGATCCTGATGGAGATACACACCATTATTATGAAATTGAAATCAATGCATTGGGAACTGTTTGGGATTTGATCTTAAAGAAACCTTACAGGGATGGAGGTCCGGCCGATTCTTCCTGGGATATTGATGGATTGAAAAAAGGAATCCACCTGGATGGGACTTTAAATAATGGGGAAGATATTGATGAAAAATGGACGGTAGAACTGGCTATCCCGTGGAAAGCTTTTAATGATTTTTACTCAAACAAAAAAAGCCCTGAAAATGGAGAACAATGGCGCGTGAATTTCTCAAGAGTGCATTGGGATACAGAGTGGAAAGAAGGGCAATACATCAAAAAGACAGATCCGGAAACGGGAAAAAATCTTCCGGAATACAATTGGGTTTGGGCGCCTCAGGGGGCAATTGCCATGCACAAACCCGAGATGTGGGGATTTGTGCAATTTTCTAAAATAGTGGCAGGAGAGGGCCCAGCGGACTTTGTGGAGAAAGCAGAAGAAAAAGTGAAATGGGAATTGCGGCAGCTTTATTACCTGCAAAAAGCCTATTTCAAAAAGCATAAAAAGTATAGTGAGGATCTGACCACCCTCCAAAAAGAATCGGAATGGCGTTTCTCAGAAGATTTAAAAATGGAGGCTACTGCTTCAAAATTTGAAATTAAATTTCCAATAATAGACCAACAGAAAGTCTGGCATATCCGGGAAGATGGAAAATGCTGGGATACAACATTAAAAAAATAATACATGATGAACAAAAGAAAATTTCTTGAAATGGCTGGGAAAACCAGCCTTGGTTTATTAGCCAGTCCCTATTTAATGGAAAATACCGCTTTTAACCCATTGGCAAAAAAAAACACTAAAAACTGGATTTGGGCGAGGCCAAAAGAGCAATCTATTGAGGCCTGGAAAAGGGACCTGGAGAAGGTAAAAAAGACGGGTTTTGATGCTGTTTTACTGGAAGTGTATAATGGAAATGTGACTTATTTTGAGAATAGTAAATTTCCCGTAAAAGAGGCTTTGCTGGAAAAGCTAATTCCTATCTGTAAGGAAATTGGTCTGGAAATGCATGGCTGGATGTGGACTATGCCATGCACCAACGAAAAAATCGTGAAAGAGCATCCTGAGTGGTATGCGGTAAATGGTCTGGGTGAATCTGCTGCCACTAAACCGGCTTATGTAGGGTATTACAAATTTTTGTGTCCCTGCCACCCTGAGGCTCAGGAATTTATCAGAGAAAATGTAGAGAACCTGGCAAAAGTAGAAGGCCTGGATGGCGTTCATCTGGATTATGTAAGGTTACCCGATGTTATTCTTGCAGAGGCGCTACAACCAAAATACAACATCGTGCAGGATAAGGAATATCCCCAATACGATTATTCTTACTCCGAGCATTGCAGAAAAGCTTTTAAAGCCCAAACAGGTATTGATCCATTAAAAGATTTGAAAGATCCATCAGCCAATGTAGAGTGGAAGCAGTTCCGTCAGGATAGTGTTTCCAATCTGGTTAATGGAAAACTTGCCCCTGAAGCCAGAAAGCAAAATAAAATGGTAACTGCTGCAGTTTTTCCGAACTGGCCCGCAGTTCGTCAGGAATGGAAAACCTGGAATCTGGATGCTTTCCTTCCCATGCTTTATCATAATTTCTACAATGAAAAACTGAGCTGGGTTGGGGAAAAAACCAAAGAGGAAGTTGCTTTTGTAAACAATAACCAGCCGATCTATTCTGGTTTGTTTGTGCCTTCTCTTTCACCTAAAGAGTTGAAAAAAGCTTATCAGATTTCTTTAAAATCAGGTGGAAGTGGAGTTGCCCTCTTCGATCTTTATTCCCTGAAAGATGAACATTGGGAGGTTATGGAAAAACTACTTTCATAAGAAAAAAAACTCAGATTGGATTTATACCAATCTGAGTTTTCCTTTGGGTTGAAAATTTTATTCTAACGTAACTGTTTCCCAGACTACAGTAGGGACAGATAATTCTTCGGTATTCATTCCATTTCTTCCCCCTCCCTGAGGTCTTCCAGTTCTGGGAGCCCCTTCTGCAGTGGGGTTCTGTCCTGCCCTGGATCTTCTTTCATCTGCCTTTTGTGCCCTGGCTGCATTCATGGCTTCTACGTCCAAAAAGCCAGTTTCAAAGCCTATAGCCAGTTCAGATCCGGTTTTCTTTTCTTTTATTTTAATCACCTCTCTGGGGATTCTGGCTTCATATACAACCATATTGTTTTCATCCAGGCCAAGGGCAAGTTCGATTCCACTATTTTCATTTTCAATATTACCCACTATAGGATTGTCAGTAAGCCCAGAAATGATAAATTCCTTGGAAGTTTCCACTAATTTTTGTTTAATAACAAGTTGCCTTTGTGCCCTTTCTTCCTCATTAGGTGCACCAGATCTCGTCCTTTGGCGGCTATTTGCATTATTTTGTCTGTTATTTTGGCGGTACTGCATCATTCTTTCCTGGTTACTGGTTGGGAAAGTTATGCCAAATTCTCCTTCCTCTTTGCCTCTGCCATCCAGCATTAGAGTTAATCCAAACATGATTATTTTCCTTTCGGTAGTTTCGTCCAAAGGTTTTAACCTGACATAAAAAACATTCTCATGTTCGCAAATGGTGTAGGCGAGCTTTTCATCCCCCTGCCAGTCGAACTCCCAATCGGAAATATTCCCATCGATTACAGGTGCGGTTTTACTTTTTTTTATGGATTGATTTTTCTGGGCAATTGAAAACTGAAAACTTCCCAGAAAAATGGCGGCTATAATTAATCTTCTCATATTGAAATTTTAAAAATGCTTTATACTGGAAAATTAAGAATTGAATTTATTTAATCCAGGAATTTTCTACCAAATTGAGTATAAAATCAACCAGTGGTGATTACAGGTAATTAAAATTTTCTTTTCTGAATTATTAAATGAACTGAATTGGCGTAGTATTTAAATTTAAAGTTCCCATGTCTGATCAGATATATATTACAACCCTAAAAATTTAGCTGTGGAGCTAAAAATCCAAATTCAAAACTTCTAAATTTGGGCTTCTAATAATTCTTATTGAAATTAAGCATGCCAAATTCTACGAAAGCACAAAAGTCGGAAGCCTTCCAAAAACTATTGTACATTATGGACGAAATCAGGGAAAAATGTCCCTGGGACCGGAAACAAACCATGGAGTCCATTCGCTACCTCACCATTGAAGAAACCTATGAATTGTCAGATGCTATTTTGGAAAAAAATCTTCCCGAAATAAAAAAGGAACTGGGAGATTTGATGCTGCACATGGTTTTTTATGCCAAAATAGCTTCAGAAACCAATGATTTTGATATCGCTGATGTGTTGTTTGGGATTTGTGATAAGTTGATTTCCAGGCATCCACATGTTTTTGGTGATCAAACTGTAAATTCAGAAAAGGAAGTAAAACAGAATTGGGAATTATTAAAATTAAAAGAAAAAGGAGGAAATAAAACCATTCTGGGCGGAGTGCCCAAATCATTGCCAGCCATGGTGAAAGCCATTAGGGTTCAGGAAAAAGCCAGGGGAGTAGGTTTTGACTGGGAGAAAAAAGAACAAGTCTGGGAGAAGGTGGAAGAGGAGATGCAGGAATTTAAAGCAGAATTTAATGTGGCCAAAAACGAAGAAATTGATAAAGAAAAAGCGGAATCCGAGTTTGGAGATTTGCTTTTTTCATTGGTTAATTATGCCCGGTTTGTAGGGATAAACCCGGAAACGGCTTTGGAGAAAACGAATAAGAAATTCATTAAAAGATTTAACTTTCTGGAATCAGAATCTAAAAAAGATGGGAAGTCAATGGGGGAAATGACATTGGCAGAAATGGATGAATATTGGGAAAGAGCAAAGCATATTTAGCTGCTTTCCCTCCCCAAAAGTCCAGTATCATATTCATTAAATAATTAAGAGTAGCATGAGCGTTCGATCAGAATGTAAATTCAACTATAAACCTTATGAATTTTGTTTGGACAGACTTTCTGCTGGTATTATCGTAGATTAATCATTTTTGTTATATCCCAATAGAAAATCGAAAAAGGACATGGTAATGGAGTATACAATACTGAATAACAGGGCACTCCATATATTTTCTACTTCAAATCCTCCTACAAGCCCGCTTGCCATGTAAATAATCAGGGCATTGATGATAAATAAAAATAATCCTAAAGTAAGGATGGTAAGAGGAATGGTGAGAATGGTGATAATAGGTTTAATGAAAAAATTAAGTAAAGAGAGAACAATTGCCCCTACAACAGCGGTTGTAAAATTATTGACATGTACGCCAAAGTCTTCAAGGAGATAAGAGGCTACTAATATAGCCAATGCTGAAAAGATAAACCTAACTAGTGTTTTCAAGCGATTCTAATAATTTTGGATGAATTGGTAATGAGTATATAAGAAAAATCAAATTTAGGTATTACCATCTAAATTTATCATACCATTCATCACTTTTCTGGGGATCTTTGCAAAAAATGCCCTTAAAATTTTCATTATTAATAAATAAAACGATTATGAATTTTACACAAATAAAGGAAACCTGTTTGTATGTAAATGACCTGGAAATTACCAAGGCATTTTATACTGAAAAACTGGGTTTGAAAATGATATCTTTTGTTCCAGGAAGGCATGTATTTTTCAGGGCGGGAACATCGGTTTTTCTTTGTTTTAATTCAGAATCCACCAAAAATGAGAAAGAGATTCCCCCTCATTTTGGTTCTGGAAATTTGCATTTGGCATTTGAGTGTGAGAAAAAGGATTATGAGGCTTATAAAGCGAAAGTGCTCGACTCCGGAATATCCATTGAGCACGAGCACCTTTGGGGAAATGGTACCAAATCATTCTATTTTAGAGATCCTGACCACCATTGTATTGAAATTGTGGAGCCTGGGCTGTGGGATTAGCCCAAGTCCTTTTTATTCTTCAATTAAAAAGATTTCTTCATTCAGTGCCTTCAGTGCCTGAACTTTATAGTCTTTATGAATTAAAATAGTGATGTTATTTTTACTTCCACCGTAAGAAATCATCCGGATTGGAATATCCTTCAACACAGAAATTACCTGTGCGGCAATTCTTGTATCTTTTTGAAGAAATTTGCCCACTACACAAATAATGGTATGGTCCTGATCAAATTCTACTTCGCCAAAAATCTTTAGTTCAGTTAAGATTTCTTCCAAATGATTTGTTTTGTCTATGGTAACAGAAACGGCTACCTCTGAGGTAGTAATGACATCAATTGGAGTTTTAAATTGTTCAAAAACTTCAAAAACTTTCCTCAAAAAACCATAAGCAAAAAGCATTCTTGAAGACTTGATTTTTATGGCTACAATCCCATCTTTTGCTGCAACAGCAGCAATTTTCCGTTCTCGTTTTACCTCGGAAGAAATTTTGGTTCCTTCTTTTTCCGGTTCCATTGTATTTAGCAGCTTTACCGGAATATTGGCTTTTTGTGCAGGTAAAATACTGGATGGATGCAGAATTTTTGCACCAAAATAAGCCAGCTCGGCAGCTTCTTCAAACGTTAATTCACGAACAGGGAATGTCTTATCCACAATTCTTGGGTCATTGTTGTGCATACCATCAATATCAGTCCAGATCTGGATTTCGCTGGAACCGGCAGCCTTTCCAATGATTGAAGCAGTGTAATCACTTCCCCCCCTTTTTAAATTGTCAATTTCACCAAACTCATTTTTGCAAATATACCCTTGAGTGATAAAAAGAGGGCAATCTGAATATTGAGTAAGTTGCTTTTGCAAATTTTCTTTTATGAATTCATCATCTGGTTCCTCTTCTGTAGTTTTCATAAACTCCAGCGCTGGCAACAAAACAGAGTTTTCCCCGGTAGATTCAAGGTAAAACTGCATTAATTGGGTTGACATAAGTTCTCCCTGAGCCAGAATAATTCTTTCTGTTTTATTGGAGAATTTCTCAATGGAAAATGAGGCTAACAGATCAATGATCTCATTAATTTTTTCGCTGGCTTTTTTTGCATATTTCTCATCAGCTCCAGCGTATAATTCATTTATAAATCCCGTATATTTTTCCCGGAATTGTAGTATTATTTTTTCACTTTCTGCTGTATCTCCTTTCTGATAAGCTTCACAAAGGGCAACCAGGCTATTCGTAGTGCCCGATACTGCTGATAGTACTACAATTTTCTTTTCACCATTTGTAATAAGGTTCGCCACATGCTTCACCCTGCTTGGAGATCCAACTGATGTTCCTCCAAATTTTAAAACTTTCATTATTATTATGGTTTGATTTCCACGGTTTATAAAAATTGTCGCAAATATTGGAAAAAAAATACAATTGGGGTTGATTTATTGCATTTTTTTGAATTCAAAATCTGCCGTTTTTATCCTGTAAAAGGACTGAAAAAGGTTGCAATTTAACTTATTTTAAACTTTCAATTGAGACGAGTTCGAAATTTTTTCATAATTATCTTTTTATCAATTCCCGGTAGCTTAATTTTACAAGACTTTAAGAGAGCCTGTTAAAAGGCATTAATAATCAGAGGATTGCATATGATACTTTTTAAAAGACTGATATTTTTTTTCATTATGTTGCTGATGTTTTCCGCTTGTAGTGAAAATGCAGGAGTAGAAAGTTTTGGTTGTTTATCAGGGTTATATCCCGGAAGTAACAATCGTGTTTTTATTGGCTGTATTACCAGGCAGGAATATGCTGTTTCAGGAAATACTTTTTTGGGAATTACCTATGATAATGTAATCTGGACGCCTGTGGCCGGATGCAATGAATGCGCCACATTGGACTATGAAAATATGTAAATTGGGAATGTAATTTTTGATCAAGATTTTTACTTTTTTTTCAAAATTGGAATAAAATCCAATTTTGAAATTAAGGCAATCAATTGTGGAAATTAGAGAAAAAATACCTACATTAAGGGAAGGAAATTTAAGGAAAAACCCACAAATTGCTATTATCCAAAAGCCAGGGCTGTTTTTTTTGCTAAAAAATAAAATCTGACTTCACACTAAGATTACTAGCATCAGTTTATTTTTATCGCATTTTGTTAAAAAGTGTATACAGGTAATAAATAGGCTGAATTATTGTTGCCAATATCCAATTATTACCCGGTACACAACTGACATTATTACTAACAACTATAACTTATAAACTATTGGCATTAGAAAAATTAAAATCGGTAATTGGGAAATTGTATAGGAGCTCAAATAACAATTCTTTCCCATATTATTTTCATATTCCCAAACCAGAAACAGGCAGAAGGTTTGTAATAGCAGATATACATGGATGTTATCAAAGCTTTAAGGCCTTAATAAAGAAAATTGAATTAAGAAAAGAAGACCAGCTTTTTCTACTTGGAGACTTTGTAGACAGAGGACCGAACAGTAGTGGTGTCTTTAACGTTATTTTCTCTTTATTAAAAAATGAATTCCAGGTGTTTCCGCTAAGGGGAAATCACGAGCAAATGCTTATTGAACTGGCTATTCAGGATGAAAATCTGGTAAGATGGAGTTTAGAAAAAAATAATGCTTCTGACCTGATGTGTGGTGAAGGCCACATCCGACAGAAATATATTGAGTTCTGTAAAAAATTGCCTTACTATTATATCCTTGATGATTATTACCTGGTTCATGCAGGATTTAACTTCAATTCCAAAAAGCCTTTTAAGAATTACGAAGACATGATTTGGATGAGGGGTTTCTGGGCAGATAAAATAGAGTTGGGCAAAAAGGTGGTTCATGGCCACACGCCTGTAGAATATGAATTCATTAAAAATGCTATAGACACTAATAGCCACATTATTCCATTGGATAATGGCTGTGTATATGCTGGCGAGATAGAAGCTATGGGAAAGTTGCTTTGCCTGGATTTAGATACAATGGAATTACACGAACAGGAAAATATCGATTTTAATTGATCCATCCTTTTCGTGATAAATAAAATTGGTACCAACTTCAAATAATTCCTTGAGGTTGGTACCATTATTTTTTTGATGCTTTAATCTTTCAGGGCGTGTTCCAATAATTTAATTTTACCCTTATCTGCATTAATTTCCACCTCCATTCCTATGGGAAGCGTGTACTGCTCATCGATATGACCTATCATGGTTCCAAAAAATGCTGGAATACCCAATGGCTCAATATTTTGTTGCAGGATTTGTTTGAGGGAAAATCCTTTCTCGGGAATTTCCTCCGGGTCGCAGCTATTACAGGAACTAAAAACTATTCCGGCTACCTTATCTAAAACTCCGGCAAGTTTTAATTGTACCAGATACCTGTCCACCTTGTAAACTCTTTCCCCTACATCTTCAATTAACAATATACTTCCGCTAAAATCGGGTAGATATTCGGAACCTATCATGGTGCATAATACGGTCAGGTTACCTCCATACAATTTTCCTGTAGCTTTTCCTCCATTAATCATAAACCGGCCTTTTTCAAGGTCTTCTTCATCTTTTTTGTGGCCTTTCAGTTTTATCGTTTTATTTTTAATGGCCAGTTTGGTGAAATTTTTCAGGGTGAATTTGTTCCAGTCCGAAATGCCTACAGGGCCATGAAATGTAATCAGGTCAGTTTTATGATTAATGCCTAATAACAAGGAAGTAACATCACTATAACCCATAATAATTTTAGGGTTATTTTTGATCAGCTCATAATCTATTAGTTCCAGCAACCGGGCACCTCCCCATCCTCCTCTGGCGGCAATAATGGCCTTCACTTCTGGATTTTCGAACATTTTGTTAATATCAGAGGCTCTTTGCTCGTCTGTACCCGCCAGATACCCAAATCTTTCGAATACATGCTCTCCGATCATAACCTTGTACCCTTTGGATTCTAAAAAAGAAACAAATTCTTTAACCCTTTCAGGATCTGGAACAGCAGAAGCCGGAGCTACAATTCCAATGGTATCTCCCTTTTTTAGTGGCTGTGGTTTAATAATTTGTTTGTGTTCATTTGCCGGAAACCCAAGTTGCCCTGCCATTGTCAGGCCGGTGGTAAGGATTCCTGCTTTTTTTAAAAAGTGTCGTCTGTTTTTCAATGTTTTTGTGTTTGATCACTGGTTTCCCTCACTAATTAGGCATAGGGAGTTGTGAGCCAGTATTAATTTTATAGTTGTTGTTATGGAAAAATCGTCCACGTAAAATTATAGTGAAGGGGGATTAATTATATTAGAAATTTCAATTTTTTATTAAAAAAACTGGGATAAGGTTATTGAAGCAAGGCTGGATGGCATAAATAGTTCCTGAATTGTACGAAAAATTAATTCCTGTTAATCTGAAGAAAGGGCTTCCAGCTTTCATCACTTATCCCAGAGAAATCCCTTAAGAACATGATAAAAGAAGGTTTATAAGGTTTATAAGGAAGTTCCATTCCTATTTCATCAGGCAGATAATCACCCTTTCTTGCATTACAGTTTTTACAAGCGGTCACAAGGTTATTCCAGTTGGTACCTCCACCTCTGGATCTGGGTAACACATGATCAAGGGTAAGATCGTCTTTCGAGGAACAATAAACGCATTTCATTCCATCTCTTTTGAAGATATTTTGCCGGCTCATCATTACTCCTTTATAAGGAATGGCTACATATTTATGAAGCCGGATAACCGAGGGAATTTCGTATGCTTTATTTACGGTATGGAGATAAGCATTTTTAGCTTTATGTACAATTTCAGCCTTATTGAGATAAACAAGGAGAAATGCTTTATAAACACTACAAATGGATAAAGCACGGTAATCGCCATTGAGGATAAGAACTTTTTGTCTCCTTGATTGCATAGTCAATGCTCCTGTTAATTATTGAAGATAAAGTAAAAAATGTTTTAAAAATAATTGATACTAAAATTAGTAATTTGGTTTTATGCTTGAATACCAGTGAATTGTGAGTTGTGTACCAGCAGAGATAAGAAGCCAATACTGTATAAATATAAGTATCAAAAATTAAAAACAAGCAATTTAAAGAAATAAAACAATAGAAAATATGGATTGTTTATCATGCAATTCCAAACAACCTAAGTTAATGTAGCCAAAAGAAGAAGTTGGGGGTTAATATTTTCCTAATGAATAGGAAATCCCTGCCGAAAGTCTTAATCCATTTAATGAAAAATCATCAGAGATGGAATTATACTCTGCATCCATCACAGAATATTTTAGCATTAATTCAAAGTTGAATTTTCTTGTCCAGAAGTTGGCCAGCCCTATTCCGAAAGCAATTTTTTTGGAATCAAATTCATTGATAGTTTCATTATTGAATCTTTTGAAATTTTCATTGCCCTGACCAACACCTAGTTGACCTTCCAAAAATAATCCTCCTTTTGTATAATACCTGGTGGTAAAATTGATATTCTGAAGATAAAGCGCGTAAAAATCCTGGTATCCGAAACTGGCGACAGAGTTGAAATTGTCATAACTGGCTCCAATAAGAAGACCATTGAACACAAAAATTCCAATGGTGGGCATAAAATTCACTTCCACCAAAACAGTGCTATTTGAAAAAGTAAGGTTTTCATTTCTAAAACCTAAACCAATACCAAAGTTAAAACCCAAATATCCCTTTCCCTGCCTGGTCTGAGATAAAAAGTTTTGGACCTCATTATCTTTTGGAATTGTATCGTTTTCCTGTGCCACAAGATTTTGCCAACAGCCGAAAAAGACTGTAAAAAACAGGACTCTGAAATATTTTGAAATTGGAAAAGGTAGTAATCTTGCCAAAATAAAATATAATTGAAGTTAGGTAGTAGTGATTTTAATCTATATAATATTTGAAAAATGTATTCTATTTAAAAGAAAAGAAAACTTTATAGAATTTCTTGAAATAATTCTAAAAACTCCAATAAGGTTTCTTTTAATATTACAGATAAATTACACGATACCCCTAATCTACAATTGATTATTTTACCTTAATGCATTAATTTTTAATAAAAATCCTACCAGTATAATCAATTCTATTCAGCATTGGAATAATTCCATTTTCTTTGAAATAGGTATCAACTGCTTCTCGTGCCCCTTGCCAATGGCCATAGTCATCAATAATTAATGCCCCTTTCTCTTCTAGAATAGGGTATAAATGGACTAATTCGTGATAAGTGGATTCATACCAGTCAGTGTCTAACCTTAATAAGGCAATTTTAGGAGGGATTGTTTGTGGTATAGTCTCTTCTACTTTTCCTTTTACGAACACAAGATTTTCTTTAGGGTAAGACGTTTCAAATAAATTATTTTTTACTTCTTCAATTGGGGAATAAGCCCATACAGAATAATCACTTTCTTTTTCAGCCGATTTTAAAAGTTGATCTGCATCCTCTCCTCTTACAGTTATGTCCTTTTGAGTAGGTTCGCTCATACCATCGAATGTATCGTACAAATAAATTTTTCGATTGTTTATGCCCAGTTTCATTAACGTATGGGCGATGATCATTGAACTACCACCTTTCCACACCCCACATTCTACAAAGTCACCAGGAATATTTTTAGCCACAGTATACTTTACTGCCTGATAAAGGGAATACATTCTTGGAATTGAGGACATGGTAAATGGGTAGCATTTCGCATAAATTTCCATAAATTCCTCATCCGATTCTATGTCAGGTGGTGTTTTCTTTAAATTTAAGAAATGAGATTTCTTGATGATTTCATATCCTAAACTACTTAATATGTTGGCTATTAATTTTTTCATTTGATCAATTTTTTGCAATCTTACTTAATACTTCCTCTAATGCTTGAATTTGGGTGGTAAAATTTCCATTCAGGTGGATATTTTCCATTGATCTTTGCCCCATTTCCATTGCTTTTTCAAAACTACTCGAAATTTCAATCATAAATTTACCCATAGATTTATAATCATATTCATCCACCAGGAATCCTGTTTTTCCATGAATAATTTGATCCTTTATTCCTGTATGATTGGTAGAAATAACGGGTAAGCCACTGGCACATGCCTCTGCTATTGCCAGTGGCCAACCTTCCTTGTCCTTATTTTTGGGTGTAACAGAATGTTGTAAAAAGGTATGAGCTTTGGCTAATTCTGATTTGATGACTTCAAGGGGTTGTGCTCCAAGAATGTCAATTTTTTCCTTATAAATACTTTTTCCTACGTAGGAGCGTAGTTCCTCTTCTAATATTCCTCCTCCAATAATGGTAAGTTTAACATTTGGATTTGCTAAGGCACAAATTTCAAAGGCTTTTACAAGGCTAACCGGGGATTTTTTTGGAACTAACCTACCTACCGCAATAAATTCAAAAGTGCCATTAAAATTTCTTTTGAGGTATGGGAATTCTTGCAATGGTATTCCATATGGAATTATTTCTATTTTTTCCTGAGCACAACCTAATCTTAAAAATTCTTTCTTCATTACACTATTTACCACAATCAACTTTTCAGCATTCTGAAAAAGTTTTTTTAAATCCTGGGAATAATATGGATTGTCCAGTAAAGAAGATGCGTCAACACCATTAAAGTGGACAGCTAATGGAATTTTAAGCGTTTTGCAGGTTTCCATACAATTAATCCCTGTTGTACCATAATGTGCAAGTAATACATCCGGATTTATCCTTTTCAGGTTTCTGCATAAATTTTTCTTTAAATCTTTATTCCAATAAAATACAGGTTTATTTAAAAATTTCCATTGAAGGAGATTCAGAAAATCTAATACTTTTTTCTGGAAAGAAGGTTCCCCTTTTTCCAGGGCTATATATTCAGGTTTGTAGTTAGGATGGAATTTGCTAAAAATATGATTATCTATTCTTTTTGAAATTACAATTGGCTGGAGATAATTAATCTGCCTGGAGATAAAGGTTTCTGTTAAGTAGGGATAATAATCGGTAACTACTGTTAGTCTGCTCATTAGTTATTACATTTTTTCGGCCACCAAATAATATCCAAGGGGGAAAGATCGAAGTGTGTTCTTCCTAAATCTTTTGTAAAAAAATGTACCTGAAATTATTTTACAAAAAGACAAGTAAAGTTTGGCAATATGGGGGTTGCTGATGAAAGCTTTATTAAATAAATCCAGCATAACATCGGGAAGTCCACCATAAGATTCGAGTTCAATTATCTTTAGGTTATTTTCCTCACAAAAGTTGGTCAAAGAAAATTCAGTATACCTGAAAAAATCATGAGGTGGTTCATGAATCCAGTAAAAGAAAGGTACCGTTATAATAACTTTTCCTCCTTTTTTAAGGACCCTGTTTATTTCGGAAACGAGATTTTTGGGGTTGGAAATATGTTCTAAAACATCAGTCAGCAGCACTGTGTCAAACATATCGTCCTGATAGGGGATAGATTCGTTAAGGTTGGCGATTTTATCGAGATATTGATTTTTATTGCTGCTTGTATCCCAATCCACGCAGTAATTATCTTTTACCAGGTTTTTATACATGGAATAATAGGGAACATGTCCACAACCGCAATCTAACAACAGCCCTGAGGAATATTTGTTAATAATCCTGTGATAGGCCTTTAAAATGGTGAAATTTAGAAAAACCGACCGGCTATTGATGTGTTTTAAATTAAGTTTGATTTTTCCATTATTTAAAAAATACTTTGTTTCCTTCCAGTTGTCTTTGTTCTGCATAAAATTTTCCCGAAAACCTATAATTTGAGATGTTTACTAAAAAGAAATAGCTTCCTGATGTTTTATTTCTTTTTGCTAATAATATTTATGACCATTTCCTTAAATGAACCCAACCTTTGCCATTCAGAAAGAAGTAAATGGATACTTAAAAGGCCCAAAAATAATACTTTTAAATAAGTAATGTTGTACCAGACTGATAGGCATATTGAAAATAGTAGAAAAAGTTTGGGTATCCAGAATTTTATGAGGTTGCTATTTCCAAAATGGAAAGTGTTTTTGAACCCAACAATTATTATGATGGGTGTCGTAAGTAAAATATTCGAAATTGTATAAAACAATACAATATGCCTGATGGAGTAAATTGCACCAAAGGCGATTGAGGCAACAAGTATAAAGCTATTTACGATTCCCATTTTAAAGAGCGTTTTTTCCTCATTATGTAAAATAAAAATTTGCCCGGCCGGGGATAACATGGCCTGTACAAAAAGTACTATTCCAAGAAAAGGCAGATAAATGGCTACATCAAGCCAGTCTTTCCCCCAAATGATGGATATGAGTAAATCTGGGACAGTAATAAGTACAACGGATATGGGGAAAACCAAAATACTGAGCATACCTAATAAATAGGTAAGCTGAGGCTCAATAGTATTTTCTTTATCTTTTAGTTCCTTGAATGTAGGGAGTAGTACCTGGCCAATAACATTGCTAAGGGTATTCAGGGGCAGGGTCAATAGAAAATAGGCTCTGTTATAAATCCCCAATTGAGCTTCCGAATATAATTTTCCAATGAGTAGGTTATCTGCATTTCTTGCCCAATAATTAAGAATATTGAAACCTGAAATATTGCCAAAAAGTGATTTTATTTCTTTAAATGTTTCCCGGATTGTACTCATAGAATAGAAACCGGGGAGTATACTGGTTTTATTAATCAGGAAATAAGATTGTACCGCAAATGAAATAATTTGGGGAATAATAATAGCCCAATAGGAAAATCCCAGGTAGGCCAAAACAATTGAAAACCCGGTATTAAATAATTGGCCAATCAATAATATTTTACCAATGTACCCGTACTGGTGTTGCTTTTGAAGCTTGGCCTTGGGAATAATGGATATTGCCTGAACAATGAAATTAGAGGCAACTACAAAAACAATAGGAATTAAAACTGCATTATTGTAAAACAATGAAATCGGGTAAGCCAGCGCACATAAAATCATGCAAAGGATAAATCCTGTTAAGGTGCAAAGTGAAGAAAGTTGATTGAGAAAAGCACTGCTATAATCATTTTTTATCACAGCGAAGCTAAATCCTGCATTTGAAAATATGGCTATAAATCCGGAAAATACAGTTATTAAAGCGATGGTACCATAAGCTTCGGGAGAAACTAATCTTTGGACAATAAAAGAGGTGAAAAATCCGATCAGTAATGCAATCTGATTATAGGAGCCAACTGTTAAAAGGTTTTTAAAGAAATTTTTTTTGCTACTCATCAGGAGTAAAGGGGGAGCTATAAAGTTAATTTCAATTTTAAATAAAAAAACGAAGAATTAGAAAGATGAAATATTTAATAAAAAATTGAAATATTCATATATTTTTATGAGTTATTTCAATAAAAGGAGTGGGGAAAATTCCCCTGACCCATCATTTGTAATTTCCACAAAAATTATATTTATGAATATATTTAATTTTAAATGGTTATTGATATTAATGTTCATTTCGCCTCCAGTTTTTAGTCAAATGCACTATTCTATTTCTAGTATTCAATTTGAGTTTACCGATGGAGAAGATTCTTTTATTTCCACAGTCGGGAACCCCCTTGGTATTCCTCACGATTCTTCTGACCCAGAATTTATTTCAGGCCTTGTAATTTCTCAAGAGGTGTCCATTATAACAGGATTAAATGAATCAAGCTCTGATCAGTATACCCTTTACCCAAATCCAATAAACTCAGACCTATATTTTAATCAGGGAACAGAAGTCATTTCAAGTGTTATAATTTTCGATTTAATGGGAAACATGGTTTTCGAAAGTAAAAAAATGAATGGAAACAGCATAAATCTTGAAAGGTTACCGTCTGGCATTTATAAAATTCTTTTAATGGGAAATGATAATAAAATAATTCAATCAGCTTCAATATTAAAAAATTAATAATGAAAAAAACTACCTATTTAATTTTACTGCTTTTATTCAGTTATTCAGTGTATGGTCAGGCACCTATGGGTATTAATTATCAGGGTCTTGCTTTGGATGAAGAAGAGAAACCTATTAGAAATAAAGAAATTGGGATTAGGATTAGCATTTTAACAAGCTCTATTGAAGGGGCAACCATCTATGCTGAACAACATCAAGTTGAAACCAGTTCTTTTGGATTATTCAATTTAACCATAGGGAAAGGAGAAAGTCAAAATGGTGATTTTTCTCAAATAGAATGGGGGAAAGCTCCTAAATTCTTAAAATTAGAAATTGATAAAAGTGGAAGACAAAACTATAAATTGCTTGGAGTTACTCAGTTTTTGAGTGTTCCTTATGCCTTATATGCTGAAAAAACAAAAAATAATTTAATTGCAGGAAAAGGGATTAAGCTTGATGGTGATTCTTTAATAAATTCACTTCCAGATCAGGAAATTCAAATAACCGGAAGTGGATCTACTGAGGTTTCAGGAAGTTATCCATATTTTAATATTTATACAAAGGATTCAATAGTTACAAGTGATATTGATTCTACTAATGAAATTCAATATCTCAGTTATGAAAATAATCGATTAAGCCTTTCAAAAGGGAACTCGATTTTATTTCCACAGCCTGATTCATTTTGGCATTATAAAAATCAAGATATCATTTTTACTTTGAATAGAAAATTAGGTTTAGGAACCGCTTCTCCGTCAAGCCGTCTTCATATTGAAGATAATACCACAGGGTTAGATTCTAATCGATATTTTATTACACTGGATAATAAATCAATTGATTATGGATCGGCAGTTGGTGTTAAATTGCATTCCGGAAGTAGTGGAAGTACAACAGTTTTAGGACATCATTCTTCTTCTTATGGAAATTTAAGTCTGGCAGATTTTGGCCAAGTAATGTCGACTGGAAAAGGGTTGATTTTAAGGGCTTACTCTACAAATGGCATCCTTAGTTTTCAAACAGGTATAAATGGACCAGAATCTTACGAATGGATGCGTTTATCTAATGATGGAAATTTGGGAATTGGTACTATGTCTCCTCAGGCTAAACTTCAGGTAACTGATGGAGATATATATATTGAAAATATTGATAAGGGAATTATTATGAAATCACCAAATGGAAATTGCTGGAGGGTTACTATTGATGATAATGGGGACTTTGTGAAAAACCAAATCACCTGCCCTTAGTTTATTTTTGTCTAATCAAAAAAGTCCTTCTGAATAACCAGAAGGACTTTTTTTTCTTTATTATTTTTCTTACAAATCACTAAGCTCCACTAAAACAGTTCCTTTGTAATAGGGTTGTTTTTGTAATATTTTCAGGTAAGCATCGGCTTGCTCCTGGTTAATAAAAGGGCCTAAAACGACTTTATATTGCAGATTTTGCGGATCGGATTCTTTGATGAATACCAATACATTTTTGTGGAATTTTTCATTTTCCAATTCTAAAAGTTTGGTGAAAGCATTGCGGTAATTACTATAAGTAGCTACCTGAACACCAAAACCGCTTCGGGCTTGTCTTTTGGCTGAAATTTTAAATAGATGCTCGCCTGGTTTTTCATTGGAAACGGACTGGATTTCCGATTCACTAATGGAAGGTTCAGGTGCTCCGGTGGCATTTTCATATTGTTTCAATTTGGCAATTACTTTATCAGCAGATTGAAACCCTGAAATCCTGTCCATCAGTTTACCTTCAGGAGTGAAGATGAGGATACTTGGAAAATACAAAACACCATATTGTGTGGCAAGGGCTTCTCCTTCATCAATAATAGATTCCCCATCTACTTTTAAACCCAGGTATTTTGGCTCCGCATAGTTTACAAATGAACTGCTGGCAAACACTTCATCATTCATCTTTTTGGCAATCCTACTCCAATTGGCATAAAAGTATATAAAATACGGCTTGTTAGAATTCAAGGCCCTGGTTTGTAATTGTTTATAGCTTCCATCAAAAAAATAAAATTTATCTGATTGAGAGTATCCTGAAAATCCTGAAAGAATAAGAAATGAAGTAATTATTGAAAGAATTAATTTTCTCATTTTGATTTGGTTTTAGGTAATGGGGAAATTTAAATTGAAAGAATTTCAGCTATAAAAAAATGTGAATGAAAATTTCCCAGTTAAAAAAAATGTTGTTGAAAAAACAAGGTTAGTTATCTTTCTATTCTGAGGAAGTGTTTGTTTTAGTTTGTTGCTAAATCACCGATAATTAATATTATAACAGTAATTTTACTTTAAATTAAAGGCTTATTCTTCTAATAATCCAATTTTTAGTGTAAAAATTATACAGAGATCAGTTTTTTTTTGAAGTTTAAGTAAAATTTCCCTCAAATCAGGTTTGATTTTATGTTTCCCACTGAAAATAGAATTAAAAGGCATCGGAACAGGTAATAACTTCTTTATTTTTATTGAAAAGCCTTCAGCGCTTCAATTAAATCCTTATTTTCTTTGGCAGTTCCCACCGTAATTCTCAAACAACCTTCACATAACATGACTTTCGATCTGTCTCTTACAATAATTAATTTATCTATCAGGAATTGATAAATTTTTACGGGTTCATCAACCTTAATTAAAAGAAAGTTGGCATGGCTTGGATAAATATGTTTCACCAGAGGCAGCTGTTCAAATACTTTAATAAGTTCAGCTCTTTCCTGAAGAATTTCCCTTACCATTTGTTCCTTCTTCCTTACATTTTTAAGGCTTTCAAGTGCTTTTTCCTGAGTCAGTTGGTTGATGTTGTAAGGGTATTTGATCTTGTTGAGCAGGGTAATAATTTCTTTTGAAGCAAAGGCCATCCCAATCCTTAAAGCAGCCAATCCCCATGCTTTTGAGAATGTCTGAAGTACAACCAGGTTTTGGTACTCGGAAAGAAGGTTGGTAAAGCTGGTATGGTCTGAGAAGTCAATATAGGCTTCATCAATTACAACCAATCCATTGAATTCATCCAAAATTTTTAAAATTGCCTTTTCATCTAATTTATTCCCAGTAGGATTATTCGGATTACAAATAAATATAAGCTTGGTGGACGGGGTAACAGCTTCAAGAATTCCATCCACATCTAATTGAAAATCAGTAGTGAGCGGAACAGTAATCACATCCACCAAATTAATGTCTGCACAGACCTGATACATGCCATAAGTTGGTGGCAGGGTAATCACATTATCAGCTTTGGGTTCACAAAAAGCCCGAAACAACAAATCAATGGCTTCATCGCTTCCATTTCCCAAAAATGTATTCTCCGGATTGACTCCTTTTATGGGAGATAAAGCTTTTTTTACTTCCCATTGATAAGGATCCGGATAGCGATTAAAATTTTCATCAGTGGCTGAACCTAATGGATTTTCGTTGGCATCCAAGAAAGTGCCTGCCACCCCAGTATATTCATCTCTTGCAGAAGAATAGGGCTTTAAATTCAGAATATGAGGTCGGGCAAATTTTGTTATATCAATGGATTTCATACCTCAGGAAGAGTTATTTGGAAATTTGTGAATAGATAATGAATAGCGTCCAGTGATTTTAAATTAAATCTTATCTTTAATTTTATCCTCCTTAATCTTTTTCAATCTTAAAGTCACTGCATTTTTATGGGCATGAAGACTTTCTGCTTCAGCCATAAGTTCCACCGCTTTTCCAATATTTTCCAGACCTTTTTCGGTAATCTTTTGGAAGGTTACTTTTTTGAAGAAACTATCCAGTGAAACACCGCTATATACATTGGCATAACCATTGGTAGGAAGGGTGTGATTGGTGCCTGAGGCATAATCTCCCACAGATTCCGGAGTTAAATGACCTAAAAATACCGAACCGGCATTGGTGATTTGCTCGCCAAGTTCTTCGGCATTTTCTGTGGATATAATCAAATGTTCCGGAGCATATTGGTTGATTAATTCTAAAATTCCCTCCATGTCCTTCATCAGGATAGTTTTGCTGTTTTCCAGTGCTTTTATGGCGAATTCCTTTCTGGGCAAATCCTCTAGCTGCTCATTTAGGGATTTTACCACTTTTTTAGGTAATTTCTTATCATTAGTGACCAATAACACCTGACTGTCAACACCGTGTTCAGCCTGCGATAAAAGATCAGAGGCAATAAAATCGGGATTGGCCGAAGCATCTGCAATAACAGCGACTTCAGATGGGCCAGCAGGCATATCTATGGCTACACCTGTTTTGGTTACCAGTTGTTTGGCGGCAGTTACGTACTGATTTCCGGGACCAAAAATTTTGTTCACTTTGGGGACTGATTCAGTGCCAAAAGCCATCGCAGCTACTCCCTGTGCTCCACCAACTTTAAATATTTTGTCAATTCCAATTAAACTGGCAGTGTAAAGGATGGCAGGGTGAATTTCTCCATTTTTGTCTGGAGGAGTACATAGTATCACTTCCTTACAACCAGCCAAAACTGCAGGAATGCCTAACATCAATACTGTAGAGAAAAGAGGTGCAGTTCCACCGGGGATATACAAACCAACTTTGTCAATGGGAATGCTTTTTCGCCAACAGGTCACCCCAGGCATAGTCTCTACCTTCCTCACCAGTTCTTTTTGAACTACATGGAATTTTTCAATATTACTTTTCGCTATTTTTATAGCCGTTTGGAGGTCTTTATCAACTTTCTTCTCCGCCTCTTTTATTTCATATTTTGAAACTAAAAGTTCTTCGATTTCAACCTTATCGTAAGTGGCAGTGAAAGCTTTTAATGCTTTATCCCCTTCCTCTGCAACTCTTGTTAAAATTGGTTTTACCCGATCTTCAATTTCTTCAAAATTCATTACCGGCCTTTCCAGTAACTTATTCCAATCTTCCTTTGGTGGAAATTTAATTAATTCCATGTCCTTTCCGCTAATTAGTAAGTCCCATACTTTTTTGATATTGAGCAACTTTATCTCAATATCAATTAGTTATGGCAAAATTAATAGGTAGTTATATCTTTCAATGCGATTGATATGGCTAAACTAAGTCCTCTCTTTTTATAGGATCATTTTTTCAATAGGCACTACCAATATGCCTTCGGCTCCTGCTTCTCTTAATCCTTCAATTTTCTCCCAGAAATCATTTTCATTAATCACCGAATGAACTGAAACCCAACCTTTTTCCGCAAGGGGTAACACGGTAGGGCTTCTCATTCCCGGTAAAAGGGAAATGATTTTATCCAATGATTGTTCAGGAGCATTTAATAAAATATACTTATTGTTTTGAGCCGACTGAAGGGCTTCAATTCTGAAAAGTAGTTTGTTGATAATTTCTTCCTTTTCAGCATCAAGATTATGATTGGCAATCATAACCGCTTCAGACCTGTAAATGGTTTCAACTTCTTTCAGGCCATTGGTGAAAAGCGTACTGCCTGAGCTAACAATATCACAAACGGCTTCAGCAAGCCCAATGCTTGGCGCAATTTCCACCGATCCACTAATCTCATGGATATCAGCTTTTACCCCGTTTTTAGATAAATAGTCGCCTAAAATTTTAGGGTAGGAAGTCGCAATATTTTTTCCTTCCAAATCCTGAATACCCTTATATGGTTTTGACTTTTCAATGGCTATGGAAAGTCTGCACCTGGAAAACCCTAATTTCTTAATAGCTTTAACATCCTTGTCTTTTTCAGCCACCACATTCTCTCCAACAATCCCCAAATCTGCTACACCATCGGCTACATAACCCGGAATGTCATCATCTCTTAAAAATAAAAACTCTATAGGGAAGTTGCTCGCCATGGCTTTTAATTTCCCTTTCCCATTGGAAACATGAATCCCGCAGGAACTTATCAGTTTCATTGATCCTTCACTTAATCTTCCTGATTTTTGAACTGCGAGACGTACTGTTGAATTCATTAGTAATAAGTTTTTCCTTGCCAAATGCTTTTAAAATTTTCGCAAAAGTCGCATTAAGGATGATAAAATCATAACCTTTTGTTCGATTCCTTTAAAAGATTCACAATTTGGTATTATAGGTTAAATAAATTTAAAGATTCCCCTTTTTTATTTCCTCAGCAGCAAAATTCGCTGCTCTGGCCGTGATAGCCATGAAAGTGAGGGAAGGATTTTGGTTTCCCATGGAAGTCATACAGGCCCCATCGGTCACAAAAACATTCTTACAATTATGCAATTGATTGTGCTTGTTTAAAAGGGAGGTTTTCGGGTCGTGTCCCATTCTTACCCCACCCATTTCGTGAATATCCAGCCCGGGAGCCTGTTTGGTATCCCATGGCCTGATGTTGGTACAGCCCGATTTAGCCAGCATTTCTTCTCCTTCTTTAAAGAAATCCTGAAGCATTTTTTCGTCATTGTCATCATATTCAATGGAAGTAACCAGTTGAGGGATTCCCCAATCATCTTTTTCCGTTTCGCTAAGCCGAACATGATTTGCTTCTTTCGGAATGGTTTCTCCCTGTATCATCATGAAAACCTGCCAGCCTCCCGGTTTGGTCAGGTCATTTTTAAAATCAGCTCCAAAACCTTCTTTTCCATTTCCCTGTCCCCAGTTTTTTCTGGATGCTCCAAAGGCTACCATATAACCTCTTAAAAAATCTGAGTCTTGTTTGAACACATTTTTGAAAGAGGGTATAAAGGCTGTGGTGGGTCTTCGGCCATAATAATATTGATCTTCAAAACCATCGTAATCCGCCAGGATATTTCCTCTATAATTGTGAAACCCCACATATTTCCCTAACAAACCATTGTCATTGCCCAAGCCATTGGGAAATCTTTCCGATTTAGAATTTAACAAAATCAGGTTGGTATTAAGCGTTGCAGCATTCACAAAAATGATTTTGGCATAAAACTCAGTTTCCGCTTTTGTTTCTGTATCAATAACTTTTACCCCAATTGCTTTTTTTTGGGTTTCATCATAAATAATAGAATGGACAACTGAATTTGTTCTTATGGTTAAATTTCCGGTTTTTTCGGCCCAGGGCAGGGTAGAGGAATTAGAACTAAAATAGGCACCAAAGGGGCAACCCCGGTAGCATAGGTGTCTGGCCTGACACTTACCTCTTCCTTGTTGGATATGAATCTCTTTAGGTTCGGTTAAGTGCGCACACCGGCCGATAATTACATGCCTGTTTTCATAATTTTCCTTTACTTTTTCCTGAATTGCTTTCTCAACACAATTCAATTCGAAAGGCGGAAGCACTTCACTATCGGGCAGATTGGCTATGCCATCTTTATTTCCGCTAATGCCCACAAATTCTTCCACATGGCTATACCATTTTTCCAGGTCTTTATATCTGATTGGCCAGTCCACGGCAAATCCATCTCTCTTGGGCGCCTCAAATTCAAAATCACTCCACCGTTGGGTTTGTCGGGCCCAGATTAAAGATTTCCCTCCTTCCTGATAGCCTTTTATCCAGTCAAAAGGTTTTTCCTGGACATAAGGGTGTTCGTGATCTTTCACAAAAAAGTGTTCAGTAGCCTCTTCATAGGCATAGCATTTGTCAACAATCGGATCATTTTCCTTCACTTGTTTGGATAAATCTCCCCGGTATTTAAAATCCCAGGGGTTTTTCATGGCGGTGGGATAATCGGCCATATGTTTTACAGGGCGGCCCCTTTCCAAAACAAGCGTTTTTAATCCCTTTTCACATAGTTCTTTCGCGGCCCAGCCTCCACTTATTCCTGAGCCAATTACTATGGCATCGAAGGTATTATCCATTTCCTGGGTTGTCTGGTTATTTACTTGCATATGTGTTGTCGGTTTATTTTAGTTACTTTTTGTGCTTCAAATATAGGGGAAGCTGAATTTTTTTTTCCAACAAATTGGATAAGTATTTTTTTGGAGAGGATAGTCGGTTGGTGTACAATTAGGCACACTTTTAAAAATATATTAGGGAAAGGACTGTTTTTTTTGGTTTCATTCAAAAAAGATTTATTTTTGTAAGAAATATTTTGAGATTGAAAGATATAGGGGGCTTCGCTCCCTATTTTTTTTAGCTAAATAAATAAAAGTGGAAACAGAAAAATTGATTCGGGAGATTGTAGAAAGTGTGTTGCCAGATACTTCACTTTTTATTGTAGATATCGAAATTAGTGGAATTGACAAGAAGAAAATCAATGTAATAATTGATGGCGATAATGGAGTTGGGATTGATAAATGTGTCAGGGTGAACAGAAAATTGGGAAATTACCTGGAAGAAAATGACCTGATTAAAGAAGCCTATACCTTAGATGTGTCCTCTCCGGGAATTGGCCAGCCACTAAAAATGTTACGACAATATAAGAGTAACATTGGAAGGAAACTTGAATTCCAGTTAAACGATGGAAAAAAGGCTGTTGGTAAACTGGAAGAAGTTTCGGAAGATAAAGTGGTAATAGAGCAGGAAATAGCTGAAAAAAAGAAGAAAGTTAAATTTGTAAAAGGAGTAGAATTAAATTTTGAAAATATAAAGGAAGCTAAGGTTTTAGTTTCATTCAAATAATCTGCTGATAAGTAATAAGATTTTAAAACGAGGTGAACAATGAACAGTTCTATTCTTATTGAAAGTTTTGCCGATTTTGCAAAGCTCAAAAACATTGACCGTCCTACAATGATCAGAATCCTGGAAGATGTCTTCAGGACAATGGTAAGAAGGAAGTTTGGTACCGACCAAAATTTTGATGTGATTATCAACGTGGATAAGGGTGATTTGGAAATATGGAGGTATCGGGAGATTGTTGAGGATGATGCTGAAGTAGAAGATGAAAATCTTACTATTCGGCTTTCTCAGGCTAAAAAGATTGAAGCTGACTTTGAAGTGGGAGAGGAAGTGGCCGAAGAAGTAAAAATTCTTGACTTTGGCAGAAGGCAGGTTCAAACAGCCAGACAAACTCTTATTCAAAAAGTAAAAGACTTAGAAAAAGATATCCTTTTTCAAAAATATAAGGATTTGGTTGGAGAGATGGTAACTTGTGAGGTATACCAGGTTTTAAGTAGAGAATTAATTTTAATTGATAGTGAGAAAAATGAATTATCTCTACCTAAAACAGAACAAATCTATAAAGACAGATTTAGGAAAGGAGATAATGTGAGGGCGATTATCCACCGTGTGGAAATGGTAAATAATAATCCTAAGATTATTTTATCTAGAACTTCTCCTGTTTTCCTTGAAAGGTTATTTGAGGGTGAAGTTCCCGAAGTATTTGATGGGTTAATTACCATCAAGAAAGTGGTGAGAGAACCGGGAGAAAGGGCAAAAGTAGCCGTAGAATCCTATGATGACAGAATTGATCCGGTAGGAGCGTGTGTGGGGATGAAGGGATCAAGAATTCACAGTATTGTAAGAGAATTACAAAATGAAAATATTGATGTGATCAATTATACTGATAACATCGATTTATACATAGCAAGAGCATTAAGCCCAGCCAAAATCAATAACATTAAGGTAGATGCGGATAATGGGAGGGTTTCGGTTTTTCTTGACAGAGATCAGGTGTCACTTGCTATAGGTAAGGGAGGACAGAATATTAAGCTTGCCAGTAAACTGGTAGGAATGGAAATAGATGTATTCAGAGAACTCGGAGATTTTGAAGATGACGAAGAAGATGTGGAATTAAGGGAGTTTGTGGATGTGATAGATGAATGGATGATAGATGAGTTGAGGAGAATTGGTCTTGATACCGCAAAAACGGTGTTGGCGATTAGTCCTCAGGATTTGCTGAGAAGGACCGAATTGGAGGAAGAATCCATAGATTTTATCAGAGAAACGCTCAGAAAAGAGTTCGATTGATGTTTTATGTGGTCATAATAAATCTATTCTTTAAAAGAAATTAAAACAATATTCTATCTTTGCATAAATTTTTATAAAATCATATGAGTTCACAGGCCATAAATTGGGATTGATTTTCCATTTTTGTGGTCTATTAAATTTCATTAGTTCAGTAGATAATTAAATATGAGATTAAGTCAGGCAGCAAGAAAATTTAATGTTGGAATAGCTAGGATTGCAGAATTGCTTGCTTCCAAAGGGTTTAGTGTAGATGCTAAACCTAATGCCAAAATTACTCCTGAGGAGTATGAGGTTTTGGAAAAAGAATTCGAGTCGTCCATGGCCATAAAGCGAAAAGCTGCCGGGATTAATATAGGTTCAAGTCACGAAGATGTGATTATTAAATCTGATTTGAAACCAGAAGGAGCGGATGAGTCAGAAGATGACGAAATTTTTATTCTTGACCAGTCCGGGAATGAATCGGCCCCTAAAGCGGAGCCTGCTGTAGAGGAAGAGAAAAAAGAAGAGCCTGTTTCCGTTGCTAAAAATGAAATTGAGGAGGCTCCTGTTCCAGAAGTTGAAGAGCCAAAAGCGGAGGAGGAACCCGATCAGGTTGAAAAGGCATCCAAATTAAAAGGACTAACAGTTCTGGATAAAATAGAATTGGATGCTAAAGGAAGACCAGTTAAAAGCAAGCCTGTTGAAAAGGAACCAGTAGAAGAAGTGAAAGAAGAGCCTGCTGTTGCTGAGGTGAAGCAGGAAGAACCTCCAATAGAAGAAGTGAAGGAAGAACCTGTAAAAGAAGAGGAACCTGTTGCTGAAGTAGAAAAAGAGGAGAAACAGGAAGAAAGTTCTGTGGAAAAAGTGGAGGAGGAAGAGAAGCCTGTTGAGGCTAAGGTGGAAATAGAGCAGCCTCCTGTTGTGGAAAAACCTGTTGCTGAGGTGAAGAAAGAAGAAAAGGCTGAAGAAGAAAAAACTGAAAGTAAAGTAGAAAAAGTAGTTGAAGAACAAACTAAGAAAGATATTATTGAAGATGTAGAAACACCTGAGGCAGAGGTTGAAGAAGAAGTTGATGAGCAAGAAGAGGAAAGTAAACCAGCAAAAGTAATTGAGGCCAAAGCTGATAAATTACAAGGGCTTACTGTTTTAGGTAAAATTGATTTACCAAGTAAGGATAAGAAGAAAGCCAAACCTGTTGCTTCTTCGGATGATCAACGGGATAAGAAGAAAAGGAAGAGGAAACGTGTTCGTATTTCTAAAGAGAATGAAAAGGACACGGTAAACAAGAATTATGATAAAACTTCCGGAGGAGACAAAGGAGGTAAAAGACATGATAAGCCTTCCGGAGGGAAAGATTTTGATGGGAATCAAGGCAGGGACAGAGATGGCCGAGATGATCGAAGAGGGAAGAATAAACGAACGCCATTTAAGAAAGAAGAAGTTTCCCAAAAAGAAGTACAGGAGAAGTACAAAGAGACTATGGCCCGGATGAGTGGGTCAAGCTCTGGAAAGTCCTCAAAAAGTAAGTACAGGAAAGAGAAAAGAGATGCTATTGCTGCAAAGGAACAAGAGCAGGAAGAAGCAGTAGATCATACCTTATTAAGAGTAACAGAATTCATTTCTACGAATGATTTGGCCACACTAATGGAAGTTAGTGTAAATGAAATAATAGCCAATGCCATGAAGCTGGGAATGTTTGTTTCCATTAATCAAAGGCTGGATGCAGATAGCATTACCATGTTGGCGGATGAATTCGGCTTTAGTGTGGAATTCACAAGTGCTGAAGAAGAAATAGAATTGGTTCTAGAAGAGGAGGATAAAGAAGAAGATTTAGAACCAAGGGCTCCGATTGTTACCATTATGGGGCACGTTGACCACGGTAAAACTTCTCTTCTTGATTACATCAGAAATTCGAAAGTAGCTGATGCTGAAGCAGGGGGAATTACCCAGCACATTGGGGCATACAAGGTGAAAACTGAAAGTGGCAAAGACATCGTCTTCCTGGATACACCTGGTCACGAAGCCTTTACCGCGATGAGGGCAAGGGGTGCTAAATTGACGGATGTAGCCATTATTGTAATTGCGGCTGATGATAGCGTAATGCCTCAAACGGTAGAAGCGATTAACCACGCACAGGTTGCAGGTGTTCCAATTGTAATTGCGATCAACAAAATAGATAAACCAGGGGCAAATTCTCATAAAATAAAAGAGGAATTGTCGCAAATGAACATATTAGTAGAAGAGTGGGGTGGAAAAGTGCAGTGTCAGGAAGTTTCGGCAAAATCCGGGCTTGGCATTGACGATTTGCTGGAAATGGTTGTGCTGGAAGCTGATATACTTGAGTTAAGAGCTAATCCAAATAAAAAGGCCATCGGAACTGTTGTAGAAGCTTCTCTTGATAAAGGTAGAGGCTATGTGACTACAATCCTTGTGCAATCAGGTGAATTGAAAATTGGAAGTATAATGTTGGCAGGCCATCATTATGGAAGAGTAAAGGCCATGACAGATTCCTGGGGTAAACGGCTTAAAAAAGCCGGCCCTTCCACACCAGTGCAGGTACTTGGTTTAAATGGTGCCCCACAGGCTGGAGATAAGATGAATGTGATGGAATCTGAGCGAGAAGCCAGAGAGATTTCCAATAAAAGGGAACAAATTCTTAGAGAGCAAAGTATTAGAGCTACTAAGCGAACCACCCTGAGTGATATTGGAAAACGAATTGCCATGGGTAATTTCCAGCAGCTTAATGTGATTATTAAAGGTGATGTGGATGGTTCTGTGGAAGCACTTTCTGATTCGCTTCAAAAACTTTCGGCTGATGAAGTGGAAGTTAATATTATCCATAAAGCTGTAGGACCTATCTCTGATAATGATATCCTTTTAGCATCGGCTTCCGAAGCAATTGTGATTGGTTTCCAGGTAAGGCCTACACCAAATACTCGAAGACTGGCTGAAAGAGAAGATGTAGAGATCAGGTTGTACTCTGTAATTTACCATGCTATTGAAGAAGTGAAAGCTGCAATGGAAGGACTGTTGTCTGCTGATATTGAAGAGGAAATCGTAGGAACGGTAGAGGTAAGGGAAGTTTATAAAATTAGCAAAGTGGGTACTGTGGCCGGATGTTATGTAACAGAAGGATACATTAAGAGAAATTCTAAGATCAGGCTGATTAGGGATGGTATTGTAATTTATGGAGGAGAAACAGGTGGAGAAATACAAGCACTAAAACGATTTAAAGATGATGTTTCTGAAGTGAAACAAAGCTTTGAATGTGGTATTAGTATTAAAAATTACAATGACCTGAAGGTTGGGGATGTGATTGAAGCGTACGAAGAAAAAGAAATTAAACGAACGCTTAAATAATGATCCTTCAGGCAGAAAGGAAAAATCAGACTAAGGTCTTGAATTCAGTAAAGAATTGATACTGGGAAATATATAATGAATAAGTCACTAATTAGCATTGGTGACTTTTTTTATTAGGAGCTGGTTTAAGTTTTGATATTTCCGAAATAGCGGACCACTTAAAATTTTATCAGCTACAGGCTCCCAAAACCAGATAGAAATAGCTGTTGTTGTTTGCGGTTAATACAATAAAATTAAAACAGGCTCTGAGCTTAAAATACATATAAATTAATTATGAAAGCTTATCGATTGATCATTTGTTATTTGTTTTTGTTTCATTCCTTTTTTCAATCAGTGGCTCAACAAAAGGAAGAAAAGTATATTATTGAAATTGATTCGAATAATGTTTCGGCTGAGGAATTTGTGTATTTATACAGTAAAAATCATAATGATTCTGTAAATGCCTTTACCAAAGAGAGTCTGGAAGATTACCTTGATTTATTTATCAATTTCAAATTAAAAGTAACAGAGGCTTTCGCACTGAATTATGATAAGGATCCTGAATTTATAAATGAATTTGAAACTTATCGAAAACAATTGGCAAAACCATATCTGACGGACGAAAAAGGAATTGAAGATTTGGTTAAAGCTTCCTATGAAAGATTGAAAACTGAAGTAAAAGCCTCTCATATATTAATAAAAGCAGATCAGAAAGCTTCTCCTGAAGATACCTTAAAAGCATTTAAAAAAGCACTGGAAATTAAAAATAAGGCACTAAACGGGGCAGATTTTGGAATGCTGGCTGTGCAATATTCAGATGATCCTTCTGCCAAAACTAACAAGGGATCATTAGGCTACTTTACTTCCCTGCAAATGGTACATGAGTTTGAGGATGCGGTGTACAATGGTGAAATTAATGACATTACCGACCCTATAAGGACCAGATTTGGTTATCATATCATAAAAATACAAGATAAGAGACCTTCCAATGGTTCCGTACATGCCGCTCATATTATGATAAAAGCCCCTGATGGGTTACCCCGGGAGGATTCAATTAGTGCTTATAAAAAGGCGGAGGAAATTTATAAAAAACTTCAAGATGGTGAGGATTGGGATCATTTGTGCAAAACCTTTTCGGACGACAGAGGCAGTAAGGATAATGGAGGGGAATTGAAATGGTTTTCTGCGGGCACAATGGTTGAAGATTTTGCCGAGGCTGCCTTTAAGCTTCAAAACCCGGGAGATATTACCCCACCGGTGAAGACTGCTTTTGGCTGGCATATTATTAAATTACTGGAAAGAAAAGGTATTGAACCATTTGAAAAGATGGCACCAGAACTCAAAAGAAAAGTAGAAAGAGATGCCAGAGCAGAAATTACTCAAAAGGTTTTCCTGGAGAAAATTAAAAAAGAAAATAATTTTATGGAGTACCCGAAGGGGATAAAACTGGCTTTTCAACAATTTAATGACAAACTTTTAGAGGGAAACTGGGAAACTGATACCCTGAATAAATCATTTGAAACACCTATGTTTTCAATTGGTGGTCAGCAATTTTCTGCAAAATCTTTTTTATCCTATGTGATGAAAAATCAGGCGAAAAGGAATAACATGACACTTTTGGAATATGGGGAAGAATTGTATGAAAAATTTAAAAGCGAATCCTGTATTGCTTTTGAAGAAACCCAACTTGCTGATAAGTATCCAGAATACAAAAACCTGGTTAAGGAATATAGAGAGGGGTTGCTTTTATTTAAAATAATGGAAGAAAAAGTCTGGAACCCTGCAGTGAAGGATACTTCCGGGATTGCCCGATTCTTTGAAGAAAATAAGGAAAATTATCAGTGGGATGAACGAGTAAAGGCTATTGTAATTGATGCCAAAAATAAGGAAGTACTGGATAAGGCAATTGTGGCTTTAAAAGATTCCATGTTTGAACTGGATAAGGAGCCAACGGTGGAATGCTTCTATCCTCACAATAAAAACAGCTGGGGAGATACTATATTAAATCAGATAGATGAGGTAATTAAAAAATTACAGGCAAATCCGGATTATCTGGTTAGTGTAAAGGCTTTTTATACCAAAAAGGAAAAGAAAGATCTGGCTGAAAAAAGACTGATAAAAATAAAAGCCTATTTGGATGCTAAGGGATGTGATTCTACCAGAGTGTTGGGTTATGAAAATGGAGGCAAGTTAAAGTTGGCCGTTTCAGATACGCTTGTAGGAGGTAGGGTGACCATCAAATATTTCTCGAAAAACCTTGAAATTTTAGAGAAAAAGATGAATGAAGAGGATCCTCTTGCCTTAAAAATTACTGAAAGGTTATTTGAACAAGGGGAAAGTGAACTTGTGGATGATATCCCCTGGGAAATAGGGAACCACAGAATTGAAAATGATGAAAGGGTAATTCAGGTAAATGTGCTCGAAATTTTACCCCCGGGACCGAAGCAACTTGATGAAACAAGAGGTCAGGTGATATCAGATTATCAGAATTATATTGAAAAAAAATGGCTGGAAAATCTCAGGGAAAAATATAAGGTAACGGTAAATAATTCGACCTTACAAGAGCTTATCCGGAAATAATTTTTTATATTAAATTATTGTAATTGGGTATTGACGGTGTTTTTGCCTTATTTTAACGGTAATGGTATCAATTTTTAATGTTACCCAATTGTTACATTATTATTTACATTTTATCAATAAATTAAGTGAAGCCTTATTTAAATAAGCTTATCATTTAATTTTGGATAACCTTGGTAAACTAAAATAATAAAAATGGGTAAGAAAAAGCATAAAGTTTTAGTAGTTGATGACGAACAGGATATTGTTGAAATACTGCGCTATAATCTTGAAAAGGAAGGATATGAGGTGAAAACAGCTAATGATGGAAAGAAAGGTCTTGAAATAGCTAAAAAATTTCTTCCTGAATTGGTGCTGATGGATATTATGATGCCGGTAATGGATGGAGTGGAGTCTTGCCGGCAGATAAGAGATATTCCTGAAATGAAATCTGCCTATATTATTTTCTTAACCGCAAGAGCTGAGGAATATTCTGAGGTAGCGGCATTTGATGTTGGAGCAGATGATTACATCATAAAGCCAATTAAACCCAGGGCTTTAATGAGCCGGATTAATGCACACTTCAGAAGAGAATTAAAAAATAAAGAAAACGAAGAGGATATTATCAAAATCGGGAAATTCATAATTGACCGATCCAGTTATACCCTCCATATCGAAGATCTTCAGGTAAACCTGCCCAAAAAAGAATTTGAATTACTTTATTTCCTTGCTGAATCTCCCAATAAAGTTTATGGAAGAGATGAGTTACTGGCAAGTATTTGGGGATCGGATGTCTATGTTTTAGCAAGAACGGTAGATGTACATATCCGAAGAGTAAGGGAAAAAATCGGAAGTCAATATATTAAGACGGTAAAAGGAGTTGGATATAAATTTGATATGGCAGATCAGGTTTAATCTTTCTGGTATTAAATAAGAAAAGGCCTGTTTTCCTAGCCATTGGGAAACAGGCCTTTTTTGCAAAATGAAAAATTAACTGTGACCGGACCGGGTTTTGGGAATAAAAATGAGGAGCATTTCTTGATGAAAATAATGCCTGAATTATCTGCCCGGAAAATTTAAACATTTCGGTTAAAATCGGGGTTTTAGATTTAGTACCAGTATTTTTCACATCAACCCCTAAAACCATGATACTTCTGAGCTATTTTTTACTAATAGATGGATTAGTGAAAGAACCCGATGCCATTTTGATTAATTGGGTCTTAATCATTTTAATGTCGGTGGTTGGTATAAGCTTACTTATTCTTACCTATAAAATTCTGACACAAAAAAGGGTTTACAGAACCGGGAAAATTCCTCACTGATAATTAAACGCACAATTCAAAGTAATCCTTTCCCGGTCAAATCCCCTCATTTCCTTTGTTAGAAGTTTTTGGTTTACTCAACCAATTTTTAATTGAACCTTTAGTAATCCATCAGTAGATTTGATAAATATTATGGTTATCTTGATCTTTGAAAAATTTCAAACTGATTTATAAATGTTTTTTCAGCTCTTTGGTTTGTTAACCACCGGTTTTTTTCTTGGAATACAACACAGTTTTGACGCAGATCATGTAGCAGCAGTTTCAACTATTGCTACTAAAAATAAAAACCTGAGGAAATCGGCAATGGTCGGTGCCTACTGGGGGTTTGGGCATTCCCTGTCCTTATTAGCCATTGGGGTTTTGGTATTAGTTTTTAAAATCACTTTGCCTGATATCATATCTCAGTATTTTGATGTGGCAGTTGGGGTGCTCCTGGTTTATTTGGGTCTGGCTATGTTGAGAAGTTATTATTTGAAAAAGGATCAGTCGGTGATGCCCGGAGAGGCCAATCCAAGACATCAGCATATTCACAAATCCTTTTTTATAGGAATTCTTCATGGACTGGCAGGAAGTGCTGCTGTGATGCTGCTGGTATTGTCTAGCATTGATTCTATGATGGATGGATTGCTTTTTTTGCTTTGTTTTGGAGTCGGAACTATTTTGGGAATGATGGTGAGTGGGACAATTATCGGGTATTCATTCCTTTTAACGCAGAGATATAAGCGGTTTGGGAATGCTTATCTGATCATAATTGCTTTAATTTCTATCGGAATTGGAGTCCATGTAATTCGGGAAAACTGGGTGTTTTAGCATATTTTTTTAATTCGATTGGAATAAGCTCTAATAATTCTTAAAAAATTAATGTTTTATGGAAGCTATTGACCGTAAATATGAAAATTTAAAAGACTACATCGGTGAGCTGGGTGCACTGGTGGTGGCATATTCCGGTGGGGTGGATAGTGCTCTTGTGTTAAAAGTAGCTACTGAAGTGCTTGGCAAAAAAGCTATTGGAGTGACCGCTGATTCTCCTTCAGTTCCAAGAGTTGAAATTGAGGAGTCAAAATCTATTGCCGAATCAATCGGGGCCAGGCATATATTGGTGGCGACCAATGAAATTGAAAACGATAATTACTCCCAAAATCCCGTTAACCGATGCTATTACTGCAAATTTGAACTGTATTCACATTTAATCCATGTGGCTAGGAAAGAGGGAATCAAGGTTGTAGCTAATGGAACTAATCTGGATGATTTGGGTGATTATCGGCCGGGACTGGAAGCTGCAAAAGAATTTCAGGTGGTGAGCCCTTTAAAAGAAGCTGGCTTAAATAAAGCTGATGTAAGGACTTTAGCCAAAAAATTGGGTTTAAAGATTTGGGATAAGTCTGCCAGCCCCTGCCTGGCTTCAAGAATTCCTTATGGAAACACCGTCACACCTGAAAAACTTGCCATGGTAGAAAAAGCAGAAGTTTTTCTGAAAGCCTACGGCTTAAAAGAATTAAGGGTGAGACATTTTGGAGGAACCGCCAGAATCGAAACTCCAAGAACTGATTTGCCTACGATAGAAAATCATTTCGAAGCCATTTCGAATTATTTTAAAAAGCTTGGGTTTGAAAATACGGAATGGAAACAATTTAAAAGTGGGGCGCTAAATGCCTTAATAAAAGATTTAAAAGATTAAATCCTTATTAACACATGTATCAGGATAAACTAAAAGCACTTTTACAGGCTGTAAAAGAAGATAAATTACCTATTGAACAAGCCTTTCAACAACTTACCAAATTGCCTTTTGAAAACCTTGGCTTTGCTAATATCGATCATCACAGGACCATAAGAAGGGGATATCCTGAAGTAATTTTTTGTCAGAACAAAACTACGGAGCAAGTATTGGCGATTGCCCAGTCAATGCTGGTAAATTCAACTGTTTTGGCCACAAGGGCTACGAATGAGATGCTTGGAGCCATTAAAGAAAAGTTTCCCCAGGCCCAAATCAATGAACTTGCCCGTACCTTTTTAATCACGCATCCTGAAAAAAAAGTAGAGCCGGATCCTCACAAAAAAATCCTGATTTGTAGTGCCGGTACTTCAGATCTGCCTGTGGCTGAAGAGGCGGTGGTGACAGCAAAAAGCATGGGACAAACAGTGGAAAGTTTGTATGATGTGGGAGTTGCCGGAATTCACAGGCTTTTCAATAATATGGATAAAATTGATGCTGCTAATGTAATAGTAGTAGTGGCAGGAATGGATGGGGCATTGCCATCTGTGGTTTCAGGACTGGTAGATAAACCTGTAATAGCAGTTCCAACTTCTGTGGGATATGGGGCGAGTTTTCAGGGAGTCGGACCTTTACTTTCCATGCTCAACGCCTGTTCCCCCGGAATCACAGTGGTGAATATTGACAATGGTTTTGGGGCTGGATATTTTGCCGCCATGATTAATAAGTAGCAAAAATTTTTGCTTTAATGACAATAGCCTTTCTTGTATTTGCCTGAGGAATGGGTATTTTCGCACTATGAAACATGCTGCGTTAATTCTGTCGATGCTCATTGGGGTGGTGCTCCCTTTTGGTGATCAGCTTACTTTTATGGTGAGGTATCTGGTAATGGGGATGTTATTTTTTGCCTATCTGGATATTAAAATTTCCCGAAATATCATAACCAAAAGTCACTTTCTAATCCTTTTAGCCAATATATTAATAGCATTTGTTTTCTATTTTATATTTCTCCCATTTAACCCGGAATTAGCAGTAATTGCTTTTATCACAGGGATAATGCCAACTGCAGCAGCAGCTCCGGCCATAATCAGTTATTTAGAGGGAAAAGTGGCTTTTGTAACATTTTCGGTAGTGCTTACCAATAGTGTAATCGCCCTGATTATTCCTTTTGTTTTGCCCTCCATGGTTTCCGGAGATATTTCCCTTAATGTATTGGATATACTGGCTCCGGTATTGTCAGTGGTTTTTATTCCTTTATTATTATCATGGATGGTGAAAAGATTTTTGCCTGTGGTACAACCCCATTTATTGAAAATAAAAGGGTTATCTTTTATTATGTTTAACCTTAACATTTATATTGCTACTTCTACCGCCACAAGATTTATAATGGAAGGTTCAAGCGCTATTACTATACTAAACTGGATTGCCATTATGGCTTTATTCATATGTGTAACCAGTTTTGCAATAGGGAAATGGATTGGGAAAAACACGAATCCGGAAGAATCCAGGCAGGCCCTTGGAAGGAAAAATACCATGTTTTCCATTTGGATTGCCTTGACATACCTCAGTCCATTAGCAGCACTTGGTCCCATGTTTTATATTCTTTGGCATAACCTTTATAATTCTTATCAGATTTATAGATTAGGCCAGAAGAAAAAGCTAAAGGTTTAGGCAATTGCCTAAACCATGGCAAAACGGATAATGAACAAGGAGGTAATTCCATAAACTACCGGATGAATATTTTTAAATTCTCCCTTTACCATTTTAATTAAGGTATAAAAAATCAGGCCAGCCCCTATGCCATTGGCTATGCTATAGGAAAATGGCATAATGGCAATAATCATAAATGCGGGTACGGCTTCTTCAAGATTTTCAAAGTTGATGTTTTTTAAAGTTCCCATCATTAATACCCCAACCAAAATGAGTGCAGGTGAAGTGGCAGCCGCTGGAATGATGCCGGCAATGGGTGCCAGAAAAATGGAGAGAAAGAATAAAACCGCAACAACTACCGCAGTCAGTCCGGTTTTCCCTCCTGCTACAATTCCAGAACCACTTTCTATATAGGTAGTTACTGAAGAAGTACCCAATAAAGCACCAATTGTAGTTGCAAATGCATCCGCCATGAGAGCTTTTTCAATTCTGGGAAGTTTCCCTTCTTTATCCAGAAATCCTCCTTTTGCAGCAGTTCCCATCAGGGTGCCCATGGTGTCAAATAAATCCACTAGTGTGAAGGAAATGATAATGGTTATAATGGCAATCACTAAATCAAAAAGGGAATGATCTCCAGTGCCATTTTTGAATAATCCGGGAATATCGAGTTGAAGAAATGTAGGGGTAATGCTAAATGAATCAAGGGTAAATGCTTCTGGAATTTGGGTTACTCCCAAAGGGATGCCGGCTATAACCGTTAGAATAATTCCCAATAGCAATGCTGCCCTGACTTTCAAGACCATTAATATAACAAGGATAAAGAATCCAATGAGGGCCAGCAAAATATCGGGCTGGCCTAAATTACCAAATTCTAATACCTGGGAAGGGGCATTTAGTACCTGGTTTGCCAACTGATTTTTCTCGAGGGTTTCAGCGCCATAAATGATATCTAATATTGGTCCCTGGTTCACCTTTACAATCCCAGCATTATTTAATCCAATAAAAGCGATAAATAAACCAATTCCTGCAGGAATGGCATTTCGAATGGTATCGGGAATAGCTTCTACAATTGTTTTTCGGAACCCTGAAAAGGTAAGGATAATAAAAATAATCCCGGAAATAAAAACTGCTGCAAGACCTTCCTGCCAGGTATATCCCATGGTGAGTACCACGGAAAATGTAAAAAAAGCATTTAATCCCATTCCGGGAGCCTGGGCAAAAGGGTAATTGGCCATTAGTCCCATAATTAATGTTCCAATACCCGCAGAAATACAGGTGGCCAGCATTACACTATTGAAATCCATTCCTGCTTTTGACAGTATAGCCGGATTTACAAAAATGATATAAGCCATAGTAAAAAAAGTGGTAATACCAGCTATGACTTCTGTTTTAAAATCAGTCTTGTTTGCCTTTAGTTTAAAGAAGTTGTTCATTTGAAAGCTTGAAAATCTAGAGGAAAAAAAATAGTGATAGTTTGATAAGGGTAAGAAAATACTAAATTAAATTCTTTAAGCAAGATTGGGAATCTTAAAGAGAATATTCTTGTAGTTTATTCAGGAAAAAAAATTAACATAAAAAATAAAGTCACATTTTATGTTAAATGCTCCTTAAAAAAGGCTTTTAGAGAGAGATAGAGGGGGTGTTTAGGGCCTTGTAGAAATGTTACTTATAAATTCAAATAGAGTTGAAAAAATATTTACAACTCTATTTTGTAATAGTTTACATAATTTCTACCTTTGCAGTTCTAAAAATTGAGTTACGTAAAATAAATAGTATATAAATGCCTACTATTCAACAACTAGTAAGGAAGGGACGAAAGAATTTATTATCAAAATCAAAGTCTCCCGCATTAGATTCATGTCCTCAGAGAAGAGGAGTTTGTACGAGGGTGTATACCACTACTCCAAAGAAGCCAAACTCAGCAATGAGAAAAGTGGCCAGGGTAAGATTGACAAATGGAAAAGAGGTTAACGCCTATATCCCTGGAGAGGGACATAACCTTCAGGAGCACTCTATTGTGCTAATCAGAGGTGGAAGGGTAAAAGATTTACCTGGTGTAAGATACCATATTATCAGAGGAGCTCTTGATACTGCTGGTGTAAACGGTAGAACTCAAAGGAGATCCAAATATGGAGCGAAGAGACCTAAAGATGCTAAGAAATAAAAATTATATAAATAATAAGGTGAAATGAGAAAGAGTAAGCCTAAAAAGCGCTATGTGTTGCCTGATCCAAAATTCGGTGACACTCTTGTTACTAAGTTTGTTAATAGTTTGATGATATCAGGCAAAAAAAGTTTGGCTTATGGCATATTTTATAATGCCCTTGATATTGTTGAAGAGCGATTAGGGAAAGATGATCCTTCTGTGAATGGATTAGAAGTATGGAAAAAAGCTCTTAATAATATTATGCCAGGGGTAGAGGTGAAGAGTAGAAGGGTTGGTGGTGCAACATTTCAGGTTCCAACTGAAGTTAGACCTGAAAGAAAAGTATCATTGGGAATTAAATGGATGATCAACTTTTCTTTGAAAAGAAATGAGAAGACCATGAAAGAGAGGTTGGCAGGAGAGATTATTGCCGCATCCAAAGGTGAAGGAGCAGCAGTGAAGAAAAAGGATGATACCCATAGAATGGCAGAAGCAAATAAAGCATTTTCACATTTTAGATTTTAATAAAAGTGGCTACCAAAGATTTAAGATTACAGCGGAATATCGGTATTATGGCGCACATTGATGCCGGTAAAACCACTACAACAGAAAGAATTTTATATTACACCGGTCTAAGTCATAAAATAGGAGAGGTACATGAAGGTGCCGCTACTATGGACTGGATGGAGCAGGAGCAGGAAAGAGGTATTACCATTACTTCTGCTGCGACTACAACCTTCTGGAACTATCCAACAGTTCAGGGGCAACCAGTTGACGAAACTGAAGAATACCGGGTAAATATCATTGATACTCCTGGTCACGTGGATTTTACAGTTGAGGTAGAAAGATCGCTAAGGGTACTTGATGGTGCTGTAGCTCTTTTTTGTGCTGTATCCGGTGTAGAGCCACAATCTGAAACAGTTTGGAGACAAGCTGATAAATATAAAGTACCAAGAATCTGTTTCGTGAATAAAATGGACAGATCAGGTGCTGATTTCTTTAAGGCAGTTACAGAAATTAGAGAAAAGTTAGGTGCGAATCCAGTTCCTCTTCAAATTCCAATTGGTGCGGAAGAAGGCTTTAGAGGTGTGGTTGATTTAATTACCAACCAGGGAATTATCTGGAATGAGGAGGATAGAGGAATGACTTATAAAGTTGTTGATATTCCTGAGGAATTGGTGGATACTGTGGAAGAATGGAGACAAAACCTTGTAGAGGCAGTAGCAGAGTATGATGAGGTTTTATTAGAGAAATTCTTTGATGATCCAGAATCAATTACTAAGGAGGAAATGATGGCTGCTATTCGAAAAGCAGTTATTGATATGTCAATGTCTCCTGTATTATGTGGATCTGCTTTCAAAAATAAAGGTGTTCAGGCTGTATTGGATGCTGTTGCAGCATTCCTTCCCTCTCCTTTAGATCTTCCTCCGGTAACAGGAATTAACCCTGATACTGAAAAAGAAGAAGTGAGAAAGCCAGAAACCAGTGAGCCATTTTCAGCATTAGCATTTAAAATTGCTACTGACCCATTCGTAGGTAGACTGTGCTTTATGAGAGCTTATTCTGGAAGCTTACCTTCAGGTTCTTATGTTTACAATATGAGAACTGGAAAGAAAGAGCGTATTTCCAGATTACTACAAATGCACTCTAATAAGCAGAATCCTATCGAAAAGGTAGATGCGGGTGATATTTGTGCTGGTGTAGGTTTTAAAGATATTAAGACTGGAGATACTTTGGTAGAGGTTGGTAAGCCTATTGTTTTAGAGGAAATGACTTTCCCTGAGCCAGTAATTGGATATGCCATCGAACCGAAGAAACAGGCTGATGTTGATAAATTAGGTGCTGCAATTGCTAAGTTAGTGGAGGAAGATCCTACCTTAACTGTAAAAACTGATCATGAAACTGGTCAGACGGTATTGAGAGGTATGGGAGAACTTCACCTTGAAATTATCATCGATAGATTGAAAAGAGAGTTTAAGGTTGAAATCAACCAGGGTGCTCCTCAGGTTGCTTATAAAGAAGCTCTTCAATCTTCAGCTGAACATAGAGAGTTATTTAAGAAACAGTCTGGTGGTAGAGGTAAATTTGCCGACATTCAGTTTGAATTAGGCCCTGCTACTCCTGATGAGGATGGAAACGTGAAGTTAGGACTTGAGTTTGTGGATGAAATTAAAGGTGGTGTGATTCCTAAGGAATACATTCCTGCTGTTCAGAAAGGATTTGAAGAGGCAATGAAGAATGGTGTACTTGCAGGTTTCCCAGTGGAATCTATGAGAGCAAGATTATTCTTTGGTTCTTACCATGATGTCGATTCAGATAGTTTATCTTTTGAAATGGCTGCTAAAATGGGCTTTAAGGAGGCTGCTAAAAAATGTTCACCTACCTTGATGGAGCCTGTTATGGCTGTTGAAATTGTTACTCCAGATGAATATACTGGTAGTGTGATTGGTGACCTGAATAAAAGAAGGGGACTTCCAAAAGGTCAGGAAGTGAAAGGTGGTGCTGTGGTAATTAAGGCTGATGTTCCTTTATCTTCACTATTTGGATATGTAACTGATTTGAGAACTATTACTTCAGGAAGGGCTTCTGCATCATTGACTTTCTCACACTATGATCCAGTTCCAAAGAACATTGCTGATGAAGTAATCGCAGCTTCAAAGGCTTAATTTTAAAAATTAAACATTAATCCGGGAGAAATTTTTCTCCCGGATAAACCATAAAAAAGTATTGGCAGACGGCTAATAAAAAAAACATGAATCAGAAAATAAGAATTAAATTAAAATCGTACGATCACAATTTGGTTGATAAATCATCTGAGAAAATTGTGAGAGCTGTAAAGGCAACAGGTGCTGTAGTTAGTGGTCCTATTCCATTACCGACTGTTAAGGAAAAATTTACAGTATTGAGATCTCCTCACGTAAACAAAAAATCAAGGGAGCAATTTCAGCTTTGTACTTATAAAAGACTAGTTGATATTTATTCTTCTTCTGCAAAAACTGTTGATGCTTTAATGAAACTTGAGTTACCAAGTGGAGTTGATGTTGAAATTAAGGTGTGATAAGAGAAAATATTATTAAGAAGGCCTTGTAAGAAATTACAAGGCCTTTTTTTATCTGTTTTTGAAATTCAGTTTTGGAATGAGCATAGGAACTTTTGTTTTATATTCAGCGTATTTCTGACCGTAAATCTTCACCAATTTTTTCTCTTCTAATTTTATTCCTATAAAAATGTAAATCAATATACAGGTGAAATTGATGAAATTTCCCAGGCTTGGGGAAAAGATGATAAAACCCAAAAGGATTAATATGCTTCCTGAATAAAGCGGATGGCGCACTTTTTTTAATATCCCCTCTTTTTTGAATTCCTCCATCGAATCAGAATCTTTCAATTGGTTAATCCCGATAAATTCCCTAAGACTGTAAATTCTAAAAGCCGATTTAATCACCAAAATTCCATAGGTTGCCGGGATTAAACTAAGGAATTTCGTTAGATCAGTGGTTTCGTAAAACTTGATTGGTGGTATTAGTGCAGCATAAAAAAGAATAAACAACAACCCTCCTGTAGCAATTAAATTATAGCATACCCTGTAGTATTTGCCTACAAAAGACAGTCTTTCTTTTACCTTATCGGAAGCCAGAAGGCTATGAAATAAGAAGTATATACCCCAAAATAGGATGAGAAAAAAATAATTATTTACTGGCACGTGGAAAGGTTTAAATTGTGATCACATTTCTAAATCTTTCACTTCCTTCCCAAAAGAAAATCCAGCCGACCTGGTCTGGCTAACCTTATACCCATATCTTACTGCCTTGGCAAGTACAGTGCTGTTGGTGTTTACTTCAAATGGCCCGGTGTAAAGTTGCCATTGAATTTTGGATTCACCATCTGGAAGGATAGCAAAAGTAATGGAGGCTCCTTCGGTATTGCAGGACAAACTGACCTTTACAGGAGCTGTAAATGTCCCACCTTTAACTGAAAATTCAGGAATTTCCGTATCAGGTTGAAATCCCTCAGGATACATTTTAGTAATCATTTCCTTTTCCGAAATTACATTATATTCACCCAGGCTGGCTTCCCAGTTTTTTAAGGCTTCCTGTAACCTTGCCAAGTCTTCCGAAAAGTATGTCCGTTTGGCAAGATTGTGCATCTCAAAAGGATCGTGCAATAAATCATACAACTCTTCTTTTGGTTTTTTTTGTGAGAAAAAATACTCTAATTGGAGTGTTTTATTGGCCATTCCTTTAGTTGCAAGCACCTTTTCAGTTGAGGTTAATTTATCCCTTAAAACCATTGGAGCGGAATAGGGTAGATTGGTCTTATAATTTTTAATATACTTATATTGTTTGTCCCTTACTCCTCTTATTTTTTCATCCACACCTCCACTTCGGTCTCTTGAAAGGAATACATATTCTTTAGGAGTAGAGCCTTTCAGTTTGCCCATAAAAACCTTTCCCTGGAGGTGTTTTGGAGGTTTTACACCGGCAAATGACAGCATTGTTGGGGCAAAATCCACAAAACTTACAAGATCGTCTATCTGGTTTTCAGGATGATGTTGTAATGGCCATCTTACAATTAAGGGGACCTTGGTTCCTGAGTCATACAACCAATTTTTGCTTCTGAATAATCCCTGGCCATTATCACTGAAAAACATTACTATAGTTTTATGATGAAGCGTATCCTGCTCCAATTGTTCTATTATTTTTCCAACCTGAACATCAACCCTGGAAATATTGGAGTACATTTTGGCCAAATCCTGTTTGAGCTCCTTTGTGCTGGGCAAATAAGGTGAAACCTTTATTTTATCAAGGTTTAAATTGGATTGGGCGAAACGGGTAGAATCAAGATGTTTCAACTCAATGCTTAATTGCTTTCTTGAAAGGGTACTATCCTTAAGTAGTAAAAAATCTATCAAATCTTCATTGGGCAGGCTCCTTGATTCGTGAGATTGATTGAGTTTAATCACACTAAAAAATGGTTGATCGTTTTTTCTTTTTTTCCAAAGAGGCCTGTAATCTTCATCACTGATGTCCTTTTGGTGATCATCCCATGCGGTAGGGATTTCACCGAATTGGTAATTTGCCTCCCCTTTTATAGAACAATAATATCCCGAGGCCCGAAGGTATTCAGTGAAAATTTTCACTTCGGGAGGCGGAACAGCATAATAACCTTTTTCCTCAGTTTTCTGATGTTGCGCTCCTATTGTTTGTGGGTACATTCCAGTAAACAAAACGGATTCAGAGGTACCATCATAAGGCGCATTGGTGAAGGCATTTTTGAATATTAAACCTTCTTTAGCCAGTTTATCAATATGGGGAGTATTGATAATGGTATCTCCGTAGCAGCTGAGATTCTGGCTCATGTCATCTGCAAGAATCCAGAGTATATTCCATTTTTGCTGCATTGGAATTTTTCGTTCAGTCTCAATTTCATTTTTATTGCATGAAAATAAGGAAAATAATATCATTATCTTCAGCAAAAGGATCGTGGTCTTTTTCATTTTCCTTGTTTAATATCTTAAAAAATATTGAAGTAATTTAAGTTCCTTGCCTGAAAGCGAAAATGTTCAGTTAACGGTCTCTTCGAATTGAGGTTCATGAACCAGGAAGACACTGCCGTGCACAACCCAGTAAAAAGAAATATGGGTAAACCTCTTCATTGTCTTTATTTTTCAAACAAACTGATTACCTGAAAAAAGATGGACAGACAATTGAACTCTTGGATAAATACTGAAAAATCTCAAGATACAAAAACAATTTGTTCCAGTATTTTAAATTTTTCAATTTAATGCAAGGTGAATTGGATAATGTTGTTGGTTAGTACTAATCTTGAAAAAGTATAGAATAATATTAAATTATTCATATTAATACTTTAAAAAGGTAATAAAAAATATTGAATAAATTAAGCCTTTCATTCAAATAATGGTTAATAAGGACAATAATATTGCCATTTCAAATCAAGAATTATTTTCCAAATTTCATTTTAATACAGAGTCAATTCTTTTCCAAATAATATCTTTTCTCTATGATCCACATCATAATTTAAAGCCGGTTAAATGCTGATTTTTGATTGAAATTAAATTTTTGAAAAATGGCAAATACATATCATATCCACGATACGCTCGATTTTATTACGGAAGAACAGGGCAAACTTACCAAAGCTAACTTTGAGGAACAGTTGGCTTCAAAATTTGGAATAGACGTTATGTTTTCCAGTTGTACTATTCCCTATATCCGTATTAATGAAGTGATCTCTTTTCTGGAAATGAAAGGAAAAATTCAATATTCCCCTGATGGTAAAATTATAATGGCAGGAGTATCTTGCGAGCATTAATTTTTTTGGACAGTTAGGGGATCCTATTTCCTTTTGAGGAATAGCAAAAATAGATAGAATGAATATTCTGATTTTTTGTCTATTCCTTTATTTTTTTCTAATATCAGGGTAATTTTCACCTTAAAAGCAAAGACTTTTTAATGGAAAATAAACCTAGATGTTCCTGGTGTCTCAAAGATGATATTTATAAAGCCTATCATGATGAAATTTGGGGGGAACCTCAGCATGATGATCAAAAGCTATTTGAATTTATCAATTTAGAAGGTGCACAGGCCGGATTAAGTTGGTATACCGTTTTGGTGAAAAAGGAAAATTACAGGAAGGCTTTTGATAATTGGGATGCCACAAAAATAATTTATTATGATGAGGCCAAAATCATGGAATTACTGCAAAATCCCGGAATTATACGGAACAGACTGAAAATAAATGCAGTCATTTCCAATGCGAAAGCCTATCTGAAAATAAAAGAAGAGTTTGGCAGCTTCGATCAGTACATTTGGCAATTTACCAACCACCAAACCATTGTAAATCAATTTGAATCACTTTCAGAAGTACCGGCTAAAACTCCGCAATCTGATGAGATGAGCAAAGCACTTAAGAAAAGAGGGTTTAAGTTTGTGGGGTCCACTATTTGTTATGCATTTATGCAGGCCACCGGAATGGTAAACGACCATTTGCTTTCTTGTTGGAAAAGATTGGATTAAAAAATACACCAGGTTTTTATGAAATTTTTAACCAAAATGAAATTAAACTTCTTTCCCAAAATTTTATTTGTATTTCTGATTATGGCTGCCGCTTGCCAAAGCAATCAGGCTTATAAAGAAAGTGTAGTTTCTTCAGACATGGTATTGGATGAAGAATATGAAGAGGGGGAAATGCCTCAAAATGAAAGTGAGATTGAGGGCGAAGTAATGGAACGAAAATTAATAAAAGAAGGAAATATTTCTTTTGAGACTGATGACCTTGAACACACCAAAACCAGAATAAATGTTGCCATTAAAAAATATAAGGCATACCTGGCAAGTGAAAATTCCTATAATTATGACACAAGTATCCGTCAGACTTTAACCATAAGAGTTCCCTCCCAAAATTTTGATAGTTTACTGGCTGCCATAGCCGAAGGAGTAGGACATTTCGATCAGCGAAATATTCAAATTCAGGATGTGACAGAGGAGTTTTTGGATATTACCGCCAGAATCAAAACAAAAAAGGAACTTGAAAACCGATACCTTGATCTGTTGAAAGAGGCCAAAAAGGTTACGGAAATTTTAGAAATTGAACGAGAATTAGGCAAAATCAGAGAAGAAATAGAATCGGTAGAAGGACGATTAAAATACCTTTCTAATCAGGTTAATTTTTCCACTCTTACGGTAAGCTTTTATCAGACTGTTTCAGGTGGTGAGGGATTTTTCTCTCAGATAAAAGATGGTTTTTCAAATGGATGGGAGAATTTGGGTTTTGTTTTTATTGGGTTGGTAAATATCTGGCCATTTCTGATCCTCATCATTTTGGTTGTCTGGGGAATAAATAGGTGGAGGAAGTCGAAAAAAACTAACAACTAAAAATGCTGGGATAATGAGAATACCACAACTTTTCTATGAAACCTGGATACAGTTTTAATTTACAGAAGAAGTAAAAATGACCATTAAAATGGATATAAATCATTTCATTTTCACAGAGTTGGGCAAAATTGAATATATTTAATTTTTCCAATTTTTATTTTAATTCATATGAAGAAAATTAATTTACAATCTATCCTAATTGCCCTTGGTTTTGTCTTTTTAATATCTGCCTTTTCACTAAAAAATATGGGAACTGACACAAACACTGAAGCTAATTCAACCACCGAATTAAAACCTCAAAAACTATTGAGGCATGTGGTATTAATGAAATTTAAGGATGATACTACTGAGGAACAATTGAAGGCCATAACAGATGCCTTCGGGGAGTTGCCTTCCAAAATTAAAGAAATTCACGATTTTGAATGGGGAACTGATGTGAGTCCTGAAAACCTTCAGCAAGGCTTCACTCATTGCTTTTTTGTGACCTTTAAAGATGCTAAAGCACGTGATATTTACCTCCCTCATCCTGCGCATAAGGCATTTGTTGATCTGGCTTCTCCAAGTATTGATAAGGTTTGTGTGGTAGATTATTTTACTAAAAATTAATTGACCACAGTAAGTTTAGCTCTTTCTAAGGAAGGGCTAAACTTATTCCCCCAAATGATTCTCTACAATGTACTGAAAAGCATCCTGATTGATAATATTAGAATCTGGGAAAAGTTTATTCAGTCGTTTTAGCTTTTCCGATTCGGGTGGCTCATAAATGACAATATCCTTAATTTTTGATTTAAACTTCAGGAAAAAAATCAGGTTATCGATATCAGTTTGTGGAAATCCGTAGCCAATAAAGTAAATTTCTGATGCCTCTTCCAGATAGCTTTGGGCTATATTCCAGATGACATTATAAAGTGAACCACTCAGGAATTGCATTTTCGAAAATGCCATGGGAATATAAACAGGGATATCACTTTGGTGAATTAAATTTCTGGAGGGATCATTTTCCGAAACCAGATAGACATTGCTTAAATCTATTTTCTGTGCACCTGGTACGGCAAACCAATTGAATGAACCGTGTAATTTCAGGTATTCCAATACTTTTTTGGTAGAAAGATCGATATTGGACGGGTAGCTGTTCAGGTAATTATTCAGCCTGATGATGTAATCAATTGTCCAGTCTTCTTGCTGAAACTCAAACAGTAATCGCTCCAATAATAAGTCATAATTGAAGGTCATCATAAGGGAAGGAGAGGCATGTGTTTCCGAGTTGTTTAAAAAACTGGCCTGATCCAGAAACCGGGTAAGCAATTCTTTTTTGTCATCATCTACCTTTGGCGAATTTTCCTCTATTTTGTTGTAAATCCAATCCAGTAACTGATGCCTTAATTTGTCATAAAGTAGTTTTTCCTCATTATTATAAAATAGCCTCTTGGATAAAATTACCGTGGCAATTTTTTCAATTTCCATTATTTCTTCCGACCCATTTGACAATTCATTCAAGGAAGAAACAAATTGGATCAGATCGTAATACAAGTGCTTGTCTTTTTCCAGAATTAAGGCATTTGTCAGGTCACTAAGTGTAGGATTATTGGTGGATACTGACTTTGAAAATCCAGCACCCAGAATGAATATCTTATTATATTTTACGCCTTTTAGCATAGTGGTCGGGTATTAAAAATCACAAGGATAAATGTAAGCAATTCCGAAAGGAAATTGACACCAGTATAATTATTAACTTATGAAATTTCAGTTGTAAAAGTTTTCCATTTGATCATCTAAAAAATTCTCTGTTTTTAAGTTTGTCTGCTTGGTTGCAATACTATAATTTTACCAACTGCGAAATTTTAGGTAGAAGCCCCAATACATGGAAGAACATTTTGAAGTAAAAATTCCACTTTTTGAAGGTCCTTTTGACCTTTTATTATTTTTTATCAAAAGGGATGAGCTGGATATTCATGATATTCCCATTTCAAAAATTACCAAAGACTTCCTTGATTATTTACACCAATTGGAAAAAATGAACATGGAGGTTGCCAGCGAATTTATTTTGGTGGCTTCTACTTTGATGAGGATTAAGGCCAAAATGCTTTTGCCACGCGTAGAAAAGGATGAAGAAGGAAATGAGATTGACCCCAGGGAAGAATTGGTAAGGCACCTGCTGGAATATAAAAAATATAAATCGGTTGTAGGTCAATTGGCTGACTGGGAAGACAAAATGCTACAGCACGAGAAGCGGGGAAATATCCTTAAAGAGTTAAAATCCCTGGCTTCGGTAAATAATGTAGAAGTCGAGCTTCAGGATATTGATTTGTATAAGTTATTAAAGGTATTTCAGAAGACACTCAAAAAATTTGAGGAGGGACAAAGAGAGCAGCCCAGACATAAGGTGACTCCGTATCCCTATAAAGTAGAGGAACAGAAAACTTTAATTTTGGGGAAACTTGCCTTTCAGGAAAAACTATCTTTTGAAGAGTTAATTAATGAGGACAGGAATAAAATTGCGGTAATTTTTAACTTCCTGTCAATATTAGAGCTACTGGCTATCAGTAAGATAACGATAAGCCTGGGGTTGGGCTACAATAATTTTTGGATCAGTAAAAATGAGGAAGCTCCCCAAAATACTGATCCTGTGCCTTCTGAAAATGATTAGTGACTGATTTCGATTTTATTCAAAATCGTTTCGATGATAAATTTGGAAGAGATTCCATCGGCTTCAGCTTCGTAATTCAACAAAATTCTGTGATTAAACACATCATAAGCCACTTCTTTAATATCTTCTGGTAGTACATAATCTCTGCCATCGAGAAAAGCAATGGCTTTGGATGCCCTGTTGAGGTTAATACTTGCCCTTGGAGAAGCTCCAAACTGTATATATTCAGAGAGTTGATCCAAACCAAATTCTTTAGGAAACCTGGTGGCAAATACTAATTCAATTATATATTTTTCAAGGCTCTCGGAAATGCTAACCTGATTAATGGCATCACGGATATCGAAAATGTCCTGCTTGGTAAGTAATTGGCGAACCTCAGAATTAAAAGCAAGGTTGGACATTCTTCTCATCACCTCCAGTTCAGCCTCTCTTTTCGGATAGTCAATGAAAATTTTTAACATAAACCTGTCTACCTGGGCTTCTGGAAGTGGATAAGTTCCTTCCTGATCTACAGGGTTTTGAGTGGCCAGTACCAAAAAAGGTTTGTCCAGCTTAAATGTAGTTTCTCCAATGGTTACTTGTCGCTCCTGCATGGCTTCCAGAAGAGCGGCCTGAACTTTTGCCGGAGAACGGTTAATTTCATCTGCAAGGATAAGATTGGCGAAAATGGGCCCTTTTTTTACCTCAAACTCCCCAAATTTCTGGTTGTAAATCATAGTACCGATCAAATCGGCAGGGAGCAGGTCTGGAGTAAACTGAATTCTTTGGAAATCTGACTGAATCACTCTGGCCAGGGTATTTACGGTAAGTGTTTTAGCCAGACCTGGTACACCCTCCAGCAACACGTGCCCATTGGTAAAAAGACCAACCAACAATCTATTGATCATATATTCCTGACCAACAACAACTTTCCCAACTTCTGAGATGACCTGATGGATTTTTTCATGAAGTGACTGGGTACCTTCCGAATATTCGTAATTCTCCATTTTATATTAATTAAAAAAATAAGTGTCAGAATTCCATTTATTATTATGCTACAAAAGTAAGTGCTGGATTCTAAATTGGAAATTTACAGTCAATAAGATGAAGTAAAATGTTTTTTGCATTTTTTAACAATTATAATCAAGTCTCATGACAACTGTAAATATCAGAAATAGAGTTAGTTCCGGGTTTAAGCATGCAAAAGGATTCTTTCATTGTTTGGCCATAGCGGAAAGACGAATTTACAGAAAGGGAAAGTAACCTAAATTACTGTAAAATATCTTTTTGGAATTGCCTTCAATTTGTCGGGTTTCACTATAAAACGCCCTGCTGATTGAATCGGTTAATTTGATGACCCCGGTAAGGGTCTTTTCAGCATGCCCGAATGTAATCATTACTATTTCCCCCAACTTTTCCCTGCTTTTTTTCTGAACTTCATAATGGTTTTCTAGTTCATTTTTCAGTCCTGTTTCAAAACTTTCTTTCATCTCCGGTGCAAAGTCGCCTGTATTTTCATCAAATTCTCCCAAGGAAATGGAAAGTGTTTTTCCATTGATTAAAACCTGGTTGTTATTATTTACATATATATTAATAATAGTGGAGTATGCTTTCAATTCCCCAAGCACCATAATTTGCTGAATTATTTTAGTGCTATCCACGATATCGGTGTTTTGCAACTGATCCAGGTATTGGTAATAAAAATCGGGAGTGAGTTCACCATCCAGTACTTTATTTTCAAGGCTGTAGGAAGTTTGCCCAAATAAATCCATAAGTTTTCTGGAAATCTCCGCAGTACTTTTTTCCAGCAATTCTTTTTGGGCAAGTAGTTCCTGTTCATACATTTTTATTTTTCTTTCCGATTCGTCCAAAGAACTTTCATAGGCCAGGCTTTTTTGTTGTTGATCGGCAAGTTTTTCCAAAGAGGCTTTTAATTCACCCTCTATTTGGTTTTTTTCTGTTTCAAAGGCTTGCTCTCCTTCCTTTTGATTAATCATAAATACAAAAAGGAGAATAAGGAAAACATCTATTAAAGGAGTGAGTTCAAGTAAATTTTTTAATTTCATCAGCTTTTTGATTCGGAAAAGTAAAAATTGTATGGTAGTGAAGGTTGATGCAGCAGAAATTACTCTATTGTAGGCCTTTCCTTTTCAATAAGATATCTGGCTACATCCTTGGTTAAAGTGCTCATCCTTTCCGATACCAATGCATAGTTAGCTGAAACTTTCCCTTCAAATAATTTAAATACAATAGAAAAAAATACGCCCAGCAGGGTAGAAGTTAGTGCCAGAGAGAAGGCAGGCTTTACAGTAGAAAAATCAGTTAGGGCAGGAATAATCCCTAAAATTGTTCCGGCAATCCCCATGAGGGGAAAAATGCTGATGGTATTACTAAATAAATAATACCAGGTGGTAGACTGCTGGTATTTATTTTCCCATTTACTAAAACTCGTGCCTATTCTCTTCTCAATGTCTTCCTGAATCCCTACTCTTTTTTGAATAAGTTTTTCCAGTAGAGAATCTTCTCCAGCCAGTATATCATTTTTTAACTGGAGAATTTCATGGTTGGCTTTAAAAAAGAAATACGTGTTTAATCCGGCCAGGACTATAATCAGGAGATTGAAGGTATTATTAAATATACCTTCTATTAATAGGGTTGTGGTTTGCATAAAAATGATTAAAAGTAATACGCCCAATTTAACCATTAATGTAATCTTCAGGAAATCCTGGAGAGTTTTATGGGAGAATAGCTAATAAAATGTAAGCATAAAACCAAAAAGTACGGGAATTCCGGGGATTTGGGTAAAAATGAGATCATTCAACCGAAAAACAGGCAAATACAGGAAAAATGAAAGAATGGTAGTAAAAATTAACCCCTTATTAGTTAATTGTACTTATTTTAATGATATAGTTGATAAATTATCTTAGAAAATTAAAAAATTTGTGAATTGTTAATGATATGGGTGTTTTTTTGATTTGAAAACATGTAAAAACATAAAATTTAAAAAATTTGGTATTTTTTTTACCTAGTTTATTGTTTATTAAAAATTTGAATTTATATTTGCTTTATAATTATGTAAGTACAAGTACTTAAAGTTAAATTAAGTACTGCTTATTAGGCCAAAGTAACTTTCATCCTTCAACTAACCGTTTCATAATTATTATTTGGGATTATCCCAACCCTTACCAATCACATTCGATACAACACACAAAGATTTTCAACAATAGAGTTGAAGGGTCAGCTCCTTCAATCCCTACTACTATTTTTATTAACTAGATTATTCACAATTCACTTAATTTTTAATTAATACCGTATTATGGAGAACGTTTTTACAAACCTTTTACTTGATGTTTCAAGCTTGGGTATGGTTCCAGAAATGGCAAGCACAGCATCTACTCTTGAAGGCGCTGAGGCTGAGGTAGCTACTCAAATTACTACCCTTACGCTCACTGCAAATAACATCTGGATGATGTTGTCAACTGCATTAGTATTCATCATGCACTTAGGATTTGCGGGTGTTGAGGCTGGATTTACACAAGCCAAAAACACTGTTAACATCCTGTTTAAGAATACTTTAACTCCTGCAATAGGGCTTTTGACCTATGCATTTTTTGGTTTTAACTTAATGTACCCTGGTTTTGCAGAAGGAAGCGCAGGTATTTTTGCTTTTGCTGGTTTTGGTATCGCTCCTCCAGAAAATGGAATGACTGCCGAATATGCAGATGCTGGGTATACCTGGTGGACTGATTTCTTATTTCAGGGAATGTTTGCTGCTACGGCTGCTACTATTGTTTCAGGTGCTGTAGCTGAAAGAATTAAAATTTCAGGTTACTTTATTTTTACTTTCTTCTTTGTAGGAATTGTTTATCCTATCATCGGTAGTTGGAAATGGGGAGGTGGATTCCTTGATGGTATGGGATTCTATGATTTTGCTGGTTCTACTTTAGTTCACTCTGTTGGTGGATGGGGAGCCTTAGCAGGTATCATCGTATTAGGTCCAAGAATTGGAAAATATGTAAACGGAAAAGTAAACGACTTCCCAGGTTCTTCCGTGCCTTTGGCTACTATGGGGGTATTCTTACTATGGTTAGGATGGTTCGGTTTCAACGGAGGTTCTGTCCTTTCTGCTGATCCTGCATTAGTTTCTTTAGTATTGGTTACTACTTCCTTAGCTGCCGCTGCTGGTGCTATTGGTGGAGTATTGATGGCTTTTGTAGTGTTCAAAAGATTAGATCTTGGAATGGCATTGAACGGTATTCTTGCCGGTTTAGTAGGTATTACTGCTGGTGCTGACCAAATGTCTCCAACTGCTGCAATGGTTATCGGTTTAATCGCTGGTGGTTTAGTAGTACTTTCAGCTGTAGGATTAGACAAATTAAAACTTGATGATTGTGTGGGAGCAGTATCTGTTCACTTAACTTGTGGTGTATTCGGAACTTTAGCTGTAGGAATGTTCGGTGCTATGGCTGGTGTAGAGCAGTTCATTACTCAGTTAATTGGTGTTGCTGCCTGTGGTGTTGCTGCATTTGGTTCTGCTTTCATCATCTTCTTCGTACTAGACAAAACTTTCGGATTGAGAGTAAGTGCTGAGCATGAGAAGGCTGGTATGGATAGCCATGAGCACGGAATCAGAGGTTACACTATTACTTTTGATGAATAGTCCAGAGCAATAACTTATAAACTTAAAGAGGTAGGATTTTAAATCCTGCCTCTCCCTAAAAATACAGCACTACAACAAAGTGCACCCTTAATAATTTCACTTCACCTAATTTTCAGCGTACCTGATTTTGCTTTCTAATCCAAAAGCATGGTGGAGATTTTTTATTCTATTCAGAGAGGATTTTTATTAACTCAAACATTTTATTTTAATCTAAAGACTTATGAAAAACAAGTATCTAATCATTTTACTTTCTTTCATTTTTACAAATGTAATGGTGGCTCAGGCTCAGGAAGAAGAAGAAGCTCCATTGTCGCTTTCAGGTTCAGTTGATACTTATTATAAGTATGATTTTTCAGGAAATCCAAATATTGGAACAAGCTTTGGAGAAGATCAGAACTCATTCTCTATTGGTATGGCAAACTTAATTGCCTCTAAAGAAGTGGGAAAAGCATCTTTCGTAGCTGACTTATCATTCGGACCAAGAAGTAATGGTTCTATTCCAAATGCTGATTTTCATATTCAAAATTTATATGTTTCTTATGCCCTTACTGATAAATTAAGTGTAACTGGTGGGTATATGGGTACATTTGTCGGTTATGAGGTAATTTCTCCGACTGCAAACTTCAACTACTCTACTTCTTACCTGTTCACTAACGGTCCATTCCAAAATGCAGGTTTGAAGTTTGACTATGCTGTTTCTGACAGAGTTGCTTTGATGGTAGGTGTTTTCAATGACTGGAACGTATATACCATGAATGATGCTGCCGGAAATATGGATGTAAATTCATTTGGTGCTCAATTATATCTGTCTCCTGTTGATGGATGGGATGCCTACATCAACTTTGTAACTGGTGAAAATAACGGTAATGAAATTGATTTAACCACTACTTATCAGGTTTCAGATGCATTATTACTAGGATTAAATGCGGCTTCTTACTCTGCTCCTAAAATTGATAATGGCGATGGTTCTGAAACTGATGGCGGAGGTTTTGCCGGAGGTGCTTTATATGTAAACTATGCTCTTTCAGATGCTTTTGCATTGGGATTCAGAGGTGAGTATTTCTCTGATGATAAATTAAATATTCTAATGGAAGGTGAAAAAAGTTCTGTTACTGCATTTACAGTATCTGCAAATATTGGTTCAGGACCACTTAAATTCATCCCTGAATTAAGATTAGATTCTGCAGAAAAAGATATTTTTGTTGATGGCGATGGCGCTGCTACAGGAAGTGCTGTACAATTCCTGATGGCTGCAGTATTTGCTTTTTAAGTATCATTTCAAAGAAAAACCTTACCTTCGCTTAAAGGTAGGGTTTTTCCTGTTATATTCTTTTTACTATCTGCACTATGCATTCCTTAACCAGATCAATATTAATAAGCATTTTAGCTTTTATCTCTTGCTTAAATCTCAATGCCCAACAAGCCGGTTTGCCTTTAAGTGAAACAGGTAAAATCACATTTTACGAAGTTGTGGAAGTGGATTCTGTTAAAAAAGAGGTATTATTAAATAATGCTTTTCAATATTTGGCAGGGCTACATTTACCAGAATTGAATGCCACACATAAGAAGAAAAAAAATCCCAAAAAGATTGACAAAAAAATAGCAGGATTGCCAATTGAATTAGATTCTGCAGTCGGAAAAGTTCAGTCCAGGTATGCTTTTAAAGTATATAAGGGAGAATATGCCAAACATGCAGACGGGGAGATTTCCTATAATCTCACAATTGAAGTAAAGGAAGGCAGGTATAGATATATTTTCACCAACTTTATTTTCCAGCCTTATTCCTTAAACAGGTATGGAAAATATACTGCTGTTTCAGGAATTTACAAGCCCCTTGAAGGGCCTCCTTACGAAGGAAATAAAAACTGGAATAAGCACAAGTTAGCGACAGAGGAAAAAATTAACGGGCTGATTACCAGCCTGAAATTAAAAATGCTGGAAAAGCCTATGAGTAACATCGAAGTCAATAAAAACCAAAAGCCGGTTGTTGTTGATCAGGTTGATTGGTAGGGGGGAAGCACACATTATTACCATTTACAAGAGAGGTTTATAACTAAAGAACAATGATTTTGTATTCAACCATTAAATTTTGAATAGTTTAAAACTATGGGTATCATAAAAGTCTTGTTGGCTGATGGACAAATTTTAGTTAGAAACGGAATAAAATCTCTTTTGAAAGAAGAGAAAGAAATATATATAGTTGGTGAGGCTTCCAATGGAGATGAAGCTTTGGAGAAAGTGAAAGCTCTTCAGCCAGATGTATTGGTGTTAGCTATTGAGTTATCCAATCCTAACGGAATTGAGGTGACTAAAAAGGTCCCGGAATATTCCGATCAAACCAAATCTTTAATTTTAACTACTTATAAATCTGAAGATTATGTAATGCAATCTATTGATTCAGGGGCTGAAGGGTATCTGTTAAAGGATGCTAATGAAGGGGAATTGATAGAAGCAATTAAGCGGGTGAATGAAGGGCAAAAATATTTCAGCAGCATTATTTCCGGGATTTTGGTGAATAATTACCTGAAAATCAGGAATCCTAAGGAATCAAAAACAATAAAAGATTTTGACCTGACTAAAAGGGAATTGGAGGTTTTGCAGTTAATTGCCAACGGCATGAGTTCCAGGGAAATCTCTGCGCAGATCAATACCAGTATCCGAACCGTTCAGGTACATAGATTTAACATCATGAAGAAACTGAGCGTGAAAAATGTAGTGGAATTGATCAACATTGCATTTGCCAATAATCTGATTGAACAAGTAGCTTAAAGTCTCCTGAGAAGTTGATTAACCGCCAGAATCGGATAGGATAAATATGCCCAGAGGAAATTAGTGATGGAATCGGTACCTGCGTATCGATTTTTTTTATTCCTGCTATCAGCTGGTGAATAGAAAAAGGATTAGAATAATGATTTGGTGAAAAACACAAAAAACCACTGCTTTTTTTTAAACAGTGGTCTCTTAATAGCCTGATATAATATCCGGACAAAAGCACATTGCCGGGAAATCTATCTACTCCAACAAGCAGTCTTATTTTGCTGCTTTCTTATATTTTTGGTTAAATCTTTCAACCCTACCAGCTTTACTTACAAAGTTGGTTTTTCCAGTGTAGAAAGGGTGAGATTCTGAACTGATTTCCACTTTAATTAATGGATAAGAATTACCGTCTTCCCACTCCTCAGTTTCCTGAGAATTCATTGTTGATTTGGTTAAAAACTTATAACCGCTTGTTATATCATAAAATATAACAGATTTGTAATCCGGATGAATATCTTTTTTCATAATATAATAAATCTATAAACTAGCAAATAAGTCGCTGTAAATTTGAATTTGCAAAATTAATGAAATTACTTAAGATAACAAATATTAAATGAGAAGTGATTTTAATAATTTGATAAAAAAAGCCAATCCATTCGGATTGGCTGCAAAACCGGAGTAACTCAGGCTCTTTGCTAGTGCCACAGACACTAATCACGTAAAAGCAATTTGGTATTGATAATCAGTTGAATAACACCATTTTATTTCATGTCTATTTCTTGATGATCGCACTAGAAATAAAAGCGTGCTCCTAAGGCAGCCCCCAGGTCAAAATCGGTTGCGGGGGCCAGGTTGAGGATAGGTACCACCTCCATAAAAACATCAAATGGGGCATCGTCAAAAATATAATTCGCACCAAATGGTACCCTGACACCCAATTGGGTTTCACTGGCAAAATTTATTTTTCCTCCTAAACCAATATATAAAGGTAATTGTCCTTTAGTTACGCTTACGGTATTCATGAAATGTTTTAAATAATCTACATGAATATGTAATGAACCTTCTCCATAAAACGACCAGGCCACACCTCCTCCAATAGCAGAAGAACCACCAGTCCATTTTTTGAAGCTAATACCAGTAGGTTCACCAATCATTACCCCTAAACCCAGGCCTGGCTTTTGTGCAAAGGCACTACTTTTCAAAAGTATGGCCAGCAATAAAACCAGTGCGGATTTAATGAATTGGTTTTTAGACAAAATATAGTTTTTGGTTTGAAAATCCATAGTTAATTTGATTGGTTAATGAATGATTTAATTTTTAAGTTGAAATTTTAATTGGCGGCAAATGTAATTCATAATTCCCCACTCATCAATAATTCAAAGTTTTTCAAAAAAAAATTAACACAGGCAGCCTTTTTGTAATTCTTCTTGTATTGCTTTTATAGAGGGGTAGGAAGCCTTTTTATGGATCCATCAACTTTATTTTTTTCTTACCCCGTCTTTAATTTTTTTGAAAGAAGATTTTTTAAAACTGAGATATATAATGCAACGCACCTTTACTTCATCCTTTCCTCAAGGTCCCAAAAGATCATTTCCCGGTCATGGTTTTTTATGGATTCTGCCCTTTTTCCTGTTGCTGGCAGGCTGTGATAATTTTGTGGAAGATGATTTAGCCGATAATTCCAAAATACTTACAGTTCCTGAGGGAGAAGATGATATTTTGATTTTACCCAATGAGGCCACGGCCATCAATATTCTGGATAAAAAAAATCTAAATGCAGGGGCTTCTATTTCAATAGTTACCCCACCGGAAAAGGGCACAGCCGAATTACTGAAAAACGGATTTATTATTTATTCTCCGGATTCTACCTTTCTGGAAGGGATTGATTCCATAGGCATCGATCTCTGTATTAATGGTAAAACCTGTAGGTTGAGCAGAATTTTATGCCGGGTTACTAAGGACTCCACTCAAATTCCGTGTAATCAAAAAAGACTTTTCAGCCATTATGCCATTAGTTATGAAGCTTCTCTTCAAATTGATGTAGAGAAACTGTTGGGAAAATTAAGGTGTGATGAAGATGAAATTGGGGATTTAACCCTGAATATTATTGAATCACCCAAATATGGAGATATTGAGGTGGAGGAACTGCTGATAAATTATTCGCCAAACGATCCTGATTTTAAAGGCAAGGACAGAATTGTGTATGAATTAGTGGATGAAGAAAATGGGAAAACACTACCTGGAATCATGCATATTTTCATTAGGGATAACATTAAAGATGATAAGGACGATTGTGACAAGTTTGTGCCTAAAAATGAAATCAGGGCAAAATTTGAAAGAAATGCTGACGGAATTTTTGAGTACCAGTTGAGAAATGTCCTTAAATTATGTGGAGATAGTGTGAAATGGGATTCCTTTGAATTGACTAAAATGCCTGAATACGGGGAAGTGAAATGGGAGGATGGAAAAATCTATTATTATCCTAAAATGGACAGCCCGGAGGCGGATAAACTGACATTCAAGATTTGTAATGGAGATGGAAAATGCTTTGAAATGACCCTCTATATTATTTTAAAAGACAGAATAGATGAAGATAAATGCAGAATTGAACTGAAGCATGCTTTCCTTAAATTGAACCTGAATGAACATGATTCGGTAGCGTTTAATGTATTGAGGGATAATGATTTATGTGAGGATTCTGTAGTCTGGGATAAATTCAGGATTGTGGACGAACCCATGCATGGAAAAGCAGAGATTGTTGAGTCTTCCATTATTTATACTCCGGAGGAAGGTTATAAAGGGGAAGATAAACTCACTTATGAGATATGCTACAAAAATGGGGAATGTAAAACAGGAAGTCTGGAAATCTATGTTTTCAAGAGAGAAAAGGAATGTAAACTAAATCTGGAGGATAAAGTAGCTAAACTAAATCTGAAAGAATCTCATTTGTTGAAATTCGACATATTGGAGTTTAACCGGTTGTGTAAAGATTCAATTAATTGGGAAGAATTTAAAGTAGTGGATGAACCCGCAAATGGGGACGTAGAAATTAAAGATGGAACAATCTTATATGAGCCAGCTGAAGGATTTACCGGAGAGGATTATTTTACTTATCAGGTTTGTTATCAGAATGGTGATTGCCAGGTAGGAAAAATAAAAATTCTTGTTTACGATGGTCGTCCTGATGAGGAGTGTAAGTTTGAACTTATGCCAATTTCAATGGAAGTTAGTCCCTGGAGGAATCCTTATGGTGAGATTAACCTGATCAAACGCCTCAGAGTCTGTAATGATTCCATCAATTGGGAATCGCTAAAAATAACTTCCGAGCCAGCACATGGGGAGATAAAAATTTTAGAAGGGGTGATCTTTTATAAACCAGAATCCGGTTTTAGTGGAGAGGACTATTTTAAATATGAATTGTGTTTGAAAAACGGAGAATGTAAGGAAGGTGAAGTTAAAGTGAAAGTTGACAGGCACTGGGAAGACAGGGACTGCTTAATGTTGGAGGATATGGTGTTGAATTGGAAAATAAATAGGGAAAAAGAAATTCAGGAAATTGTTTATGATATTCTGGAGTACAACAAAGTTTGCAAGGATTCGGTAGACTGGTCTACCCTTGAAATTACCCAAAAGCCTGAGCAGGGTGAGGTTTCTGTGGAAGCCCACAAATTAATTTATATCACCAAATCTGATTCCACTTTCTTGGACAAATTTGGCTTCAAGTTATGTTTAAAGGACGGCAATTGTAAGGAAGTATTTATAAAGGTGTTTGGCAGACTTGGTGAACCTGATGATTGCATTTTTATTCCCAAGGATGACGAATTTGTAGTGACTTACAAAAAGGGCAGCGAACCTGAGCAGCAAAAGTTTGATGTGTTGAAAAATGACAGACTTTGTGATGTAGATGTAGATTTTGAAATTAGTGTTGAGCCTGGACATGGTAAAGCGGTAGTTGAGGATGGCGTGATCTATTACCTGCCTAAAGAAGGATTTGAAGGAGTGGATAAATTGGCTTATAAAATATGCCTTACAGATGGAAGGTGTAAGGAGGCACGACTTTATATTAAGGTAAAACAGGAATAATAAATAATAATGAAACGGGATTGACCAGAAAAATGCAGGGTTGCTTCTATATATGATTAATGAAATAGAGCTTGTAAAAGGTTGCAAAGCGGGTAAAGAGAAATACCAGAAGACGCTTTTCCAGGTGTTTGGGAAAAGGGTGATGGGTATTTGTATACGATACTCCAATTGTAAGGCTGAAGCAGATGATATGTTTCAGGAAGCTTTTTGCATGGTGTTTAGTCAAATCCATAAATTGAAAAAGGATACGCCTCTATTTCCCTGGATTAGAAGAGTTACCATAAATGTAGCGATTAACTATTACCACAAACACAAAAAGCATCATGGGCATTTTGATGTGATAGATCTGGATGAGCCGGATGGGTATGCAGATGAAGCCATAGAGAAACTTTCTACAGATCAGATTCTGTCGGTAATCGATGAATTACCTGAAGGATATAAAATGGTTTTTAATCTTTATGTGATAGAAGGATATGCGCATAAGGAAATTGCCAAAATGCTTAAAATTACGACTAGCACCTCCAAATCTCAGTTATTGAAAGGAAGGAGGTTATTAATGAAAAAACTGAAATCATTAGGTTTTCTGAAATATGAAAAACAAATCGGATAATCGGAGCTTTGATGAGCTGTTGAAAAACAGATTGCATGATCTGGAGGGAGATTTTTCCCCTGATAGTTGGGCTAATATAAAGGGAAATATAGCCGGGCCAGGGCCTTTTATTAAGGGAATCAAACTATTTTCAGTGGCCATATTATCTGTGGTTTTGTTTTCCTTACCCTCGGAATTTGGGGTGGAGGAGAAAATTGCATTTCATGAAAATGAACTGCTGTGGAAAAACGAAAAAGTATCCGTGGATGGATATAAAAGTAATATGGTTTCCAAAAGTAAGGAAATGCCAGATGCCCGGCTAAATGTAGTTGAACAACTTCACGAAACTGGGAAATTAAAATCAAATGAAATTCAGCAACTAGACAGTAATAAAGATCATGACAGGGGAAAAGTAGGGGAGGGTTTGACCAATGACCAAGATTTAGCTTCAATTCAATCGCAAAGACGGGATGTAATGCCTAAAAGTTTACACCTAACACTTTTGTATGTTGGTCACAAACCCGAACCTCTTTCTTTCTCTTCTTTTGAAGTTGAAAAGCAGGAAAAACCTTTTTCCACCTTAAAGAAAAATTCGAATCCCTGGTATTTGCAGGCTTATGTGGCTCCTCTTTTCTCCTATGGTAACTTTTCTTCCAATCAGGCTGACCCTATTTTAATTACCGGAATTGAACCATACAGGAGATTTAGCCGGGAAAGGATGGGTTTTTCAGCACATTTGGGGGTGGAAAAAATGCTAAATGAAAAAATTTCACTTTATGGAGGAATTTCCTATCAGATGATAAATTACCAGACAAGTTTTAATTACCAAAGTGTGGTGCCAGATAGTGTGACAACCACTATAACACCAGATAATCAGCTGGTTGTGAACCCTTACTTTGAAACCCGGCAAGCCAAAACCCAAAATATTTACCATTTGGTAGGTATAGATTTCGGAGCAAAATATATTATAAGCGCCAGAAAAGTAAAAAATTACCTAAAGGCTGATGCAGGGGCAAGGATAATCCCATTGGCGGTTTTTAAGGTGGACGGTAAAACTAAAAATCTGCATAAACAGGATTTAGGAAATGCAGGAAACTTCACTGTTTCTTTAGCATATGGAATGGAATACAAAATCGGAGAAAGGTTTGGATTTAGAGTGGAACCAGGTTTGGTGGGATATCTCAATCCTCTCCAAAGTGAATCTGGGAAGTTTTCACTGCACCTGTATAGCTTTCAACTGAATACCGGATTATCCTATCGATTAACCAGCAAAAAATGGAGTTTTTAGGAATTATTGAAAAATTTATCCATTTCCTTTTGAAATATTTCCTTGAATTTTGGTAAGGCATCTTTGTAGTCAGAATGATAGAAATTGGCATTTCCCCTGTCGGTCTCTTCCCAAAATCCAGGACCGGTATTAGAGATACGTTCACAGGTTGTTTCCACCGCCTGATTTAGTGAAGCCTTTCCTGTAGATTGGTGATCTTCCAGAATGTCATCAATAATCAGGATGGCGAATTCAGTTTTCTCAAAATGAATATAAAAAAGGGCAAGAATGATTTGAAGGGTTCTTACACCATAATTATAAGTATAAATATTTTCCTGAACGATAAGGTCGGGCCGATCATCAAACTTTAAAAAGAGCAAAAGCATCTCCTTTTGCAAATCATCATTAAATTTTAACTGAAATAATAGTTTGAGAATGGTTTTGAGTTCCCAGGTGAATACATCCACCAGAAATAAAAAACTTGATTTTTCCTGTCCAAGTCGGTACATTTCCAAAGTGTAAAGATGGAGGTACTGGCAGCTTTTTTTGATCAATGCTTCCTGGGATTCTTTTCCGAAGACAGGGGAATTATATCGAATCAAAATTTGAATTAATTCACCATAATGGAATATGGTATTAAATAAATTACGCGCTTCATTTTCTCTTGTGCCTTGTTTTATACCAAATCTCAGCAGGGTGTTAAACTGGATGAAAACCAAATTGATAGATTTTTCATTTTCAGCCTTTATGGCGGCCTCTCCGCATTTTTTAAACTCATGGGCACAAAGTGCAGCAAGGTCAAACTCTCCGGACTCTATCAGTTTTAAATAAGCATTGGATAATAATCGGAAGCCTTTTAATTCATAAAAAGTACGGTTTTGGGATAATTCCTCCATATAGCCGGTCATGGTTTTGAAGGATACATCCGACTGGATCAGCTTTCCGCAATCAAACAGTTTAGGATTAATTTTTCCCTTGATGGCGATAAAACTCTGGACCGAAGTACTTATTTTCTGAATGATATCTGCTTTTGGTTCCTTAAATTCCACAAATTGAAGGAGTTCGTCCAATTGGTTGAGGGTATTGAAAAGTCCACCCTGCAATTCTTCATGAGCTATGGCATTGTAATATCCTGCGTTGCTCAGCCTGCTTAATAATTGCTTGTTGGTTTTAAAAATCTTCCGGATTACATTGCTGGTTTTGGTGTAGTGCAACATACTCAGCACATAAGGAGTGGAGAAAACCATGGCCAGTGGAAGCAGAAAATAAGTATTAAAAATTACACTGTCCAATTCATTTTTGTACAGCTGTAAATACATATTGTGCACCAGGCCGAGCGCTATAAACCAGATATAAAACAAACTTACCTGGTCTCCTATATAAAGATCTATTAGTTTGGGTGTTTTTTGGGAGGCAATTGAAATCACTATAATGAGTGTACCTAATACCAAAGCAAACAGGCCCAGCCATACTTCTGGCACATAATCAATTCCTCCTCCCTCTTTTTGGTAAATACCTTTTAGAGTGGCCAATATTGAATCAGGCACTATTATTTTAAACAAAAAATCCAAAACCAGGATTAATAGCAACACAGAAAGAAATGAAAATAAATTAATATTTCTTCTGTAAAACCTTACCACATAATAGAGCCCCAGCCTTATATTCATATTTTATTTTTAGTGAATTCTTAGGAGTTGTTTTTCAATTCAGGTTATAAAAAAACAATAGTTTTACCGGGTTGTAAAAATAGCAAATCAAAAAATATAGCCTAAAGTGTAACCAAATAAAAAAAATTGCATTATGGGGTAAAACTAACAAAGAAAGGTGGAATAAATGGTTCGCCTTTTAAATTGAACGGACTGAAGATACTGGTAATATGAAAATGTTCTTCTCTTCCATTTAGCTATTTCCTATTGGCTGTTTTAGAAATGGACTACCTTAAATTACCTTTTTTATTGGAAAGGTGTTGAGGAAAAAAGTAAAAGTAGCTTAAAGGTAGTTCCCTTCTTTTAGAGGAAAATTCATTCATACCTGGTATAGCCTGTTTTATCATAAAAAAGGATTCCTGGTATAAACTTGTCTTGGGATTTGTTCTTTATTTTTATAAATTATAGGATAAAACCAGAGGAAATTTTTCCAGGTCAGATGATTATCATAGAGAAACGGGAAATGCTGATTATTTCGCACTCCCCAATCATTTACTACGCCATTACAGACTAAACTAAAGTTATTTATTGCTTTTAAAAACCGAAAACTGTGTCACAAAAATGGTTTCAACAACATATAAAAAATTTTCTGTAATATTATTACTATTCCTTTTTACAGGCTTTTCGGCCGATGTTTATGCCCAGTATGAAATTAAGAGCTTTAAATTTAAAAAAAAGAATAGGAAATCGCTGGTTGTACCCTTTAAACTAGTTCATAATTTAATTATCATACCTCTTCAAATTAATGGTTCTGATACGCTTCAGTTTATCCTGGATACCGGAGTGAGCACTACCATCATCACCGGGCTACCCAATGGGGAAGAGTTAAATTTGAAGTACATGAAAGAACTGGAGTTGAGCGGACTTGGAGAAGGAGAGGCGGTAAAAGCATTGTATTCTACCGGGAATACACTGGAAATTGATGGGGCTATTGGTTACAATCACGAGATTCTTTATTTACTGGACGATGTATTTCACCTTTCCTCATCTATGGGAACCTATGTTCATGGTTTAATTGGCTATGACTTTTTTAAAAACTTTGTAGTAGAAGTAAATTACCCAAAAGAATTATTGGTGTTACATGAGCCGAAGAGGTATAGAAGAAAAAATTGGAAAAAGCGATTTTCGGGAAAACAAAAGGGTATAGTCCCCATTGAAATCGAGAAGTTTAAGCCTTATATAAATGCAAGCATTGAGCAGGAAAATGGAGATACTGTTGGGGTAAAACTATTAGTGGATTCCGGAGCCAGTCATGCCCTTTCTATTTATGATATCACCAACGATAAAATTAACGTGCCCAATAATACAGTTCATTCCTTTTTAGGAGCTGGGTTAAGTGGAGATATTTTTGGGGAAATTGGCCGAGTCCAAAAGTTTAATATTGCCGAATTTTCTTTTGATAAGGTTGTTACTTCTTTTCCTGATGAGGATGGGATTCAGAGGGCGTTGGATTATAGTGACAGAAACGGGAGTTTAGGCGCAGAAGTCCTTAAAAGGTTTAGGGTGATTTTTAATTATCCGGAGGGGCATATTCAATTAAAACCCAATTCTAATTTCAAAAAAGAATTTCAGTACAATATGAGCGGTCTGGAAATTACCACTCCTATGCCTGGGATGCCTATTTACGAAATATCAAAAGTCAGGAATAACTCACCTGCAATGGCTGCAGGGCTTGCAAAAGGTGATCAGATTATTATGATCAATGGGGTAAATGCAACGAAATATTCTCTCAATGATATTGTCAGGTTGCTACACAGTAAAGAAGGGAAGAAAATTAAATTATTTGTACAGCGGTATAACCAATATTACAAAGCAGAATTTATTTTAGATGATTCTATTTCGCTGGCCAACCAGGAAAATAGTAATACACCCAACTAAGGAAAATACACTGGGAAAGGAGATCAAAAAAATTGATTTGATTACTCCGGGTTATTTTTGAGATCACCTTGTTCCTTGCTGCTCACCGTTTTACTGGCGATGTCATTGGATGTAGAAGAAGGCTGGCCTTCTTCTTCGGAAGAACTTTGTGGATTAAATCCATCAAAACTATACTCTCCTTCTTGTAGCTCGTCTTCTTTCGGTAAAAATTTCTTTTGAAAAATAAGGATGGTAACCACACCAATAAAAATGGAAGAGTCGGCAACATTAAAAATAGCACTGAAAAATAGAAAATGTTCGCCTCCCCAAATGGGTAACCAGGATGGAATTGTACCTTCAATGAGGGGGAAATAAAGCATGTCGATTACCTGTCCGTGGAACCAGGGGGTAAAAGCATTATCGATTACATTTCCTTCAAGAAAAACGCCATAAAACACTGAGTCAACTACGTTACCTACAGCTCCTGCTAATATTAATGAGATGCAAATTAATAAGCCGGTATGGGCTTGTTCTTTTATTTTAACTAATAGATAATATCCTATTCCAAAACTTGCAATTAACCTGAAAACAGTCAGAAAAAATTTACTGTACTCAGATTCGAAATTAATTCCAAAAGCAATGCCCGGATTGAGTACGTAATAAAGTTTGAACCAGTCACCAATTACCGAAATCTGCCCTCCATAGCCTAATTCCATATTATTATGGACTAATAATTTGGTCACCTGATCGATGATAATTACAATGATGGCTATTAAATAATATCTAAAATACTTCATTTTAAACTTTCTATACAAGCTGTGGTTTAATTCAGGCAATTTTTCTGTATAAAAAAAATTGCTTTTGGATGATCAACAAATAAACGCGATAAACGTCTTGTTAACCAAATCTTTCATGCTAATCATTAAAATTAGCCTTTCTAAAATCTCCATAAAAATAACCGAAATTAAATTTAGGAGGTTGAAAAGCATAATTTCAATTTTAGTATAGCTTCTAAACGTAGTATATGCATTTTATTAAAGTGTTAATAAAATTAAATGCATATTTTTTGCGTAAAAATATAAATTATTCAGTTAAGAGTATGCTTTTAATTTTTTTTTGAATGTAAAGTAAAAAATTTAATCTAATACCATTTCTCAGTTTTTGAAAATTAACAAATCCAATATGTCTGCCCAACCCCAAAAATTAGTTGAAACCATTAAGTTTTCCATACTAATCTGTTTTTTAGGTATTATAGTTCCGAAAAATTGTTTTAGTCAGGAAACAGCCAAAAAGCTTTTCCCCAGAAATATCAATACGCCTTACCTCAATCAACTTGCTCCGAGTATAAGTGGCGATGGAAATACGATGGTATTTTTATCGGATGAAGTTTCCAGCAAAAGGCTAAATATGCAATTCACCTATAAGACAGGACCTGAGCGATGGGCTGATGCCGAAAGGCTTACCATTATTGATAATTCTTTTGAATTGAATCACCTGAGGGGTTACAGTCTTAGTTATGATGGGAAAACTTTGTTTTATACAACTCTTAAGGCCGGGGGAATTGGAGGCTATGACATCTGGTATGTTACACGGTCTGGAAATACCTGGGGACATCCTCAAAATTTGGGTAAGCCTTTAAATTCGCCAGCACATGAAGGGGATCCTTCTATTTCTCCTGATGGTAGGTTTTTGTATTTTATGAGATGTGATCAAATGGATATGAATGGAGCAAGTGGGTGTAAAATTTATGTTTCTGAAAAGAAAAATAATGTGTTCTGGGGAGAACCAGTGGAGCTTCCAGCACCAATAAATACAGGAAATGATATGACCCCGAGGATAATGCCTGATAATAATACCTTGTTGTTTGGTTCTACCCGGCCTGGAGGGAAAGGAGGTGTAGATGTTTACATGTCCAGAAAATCATACGGAATTTGGTCGGAACCGGTACCTTATGATTTTGTAAATTCAGAAGCTGACGATCAGTATGTGAGTGTGCCCGCCAGATCAGATTTATTGGTATATTCTATGAAACTAAAGGACAAGGACAAACTGGTAATGGCAAAAATTCCAGGAGGGCTTCAGCCGGCAAAGGTGCTTCAGGTAAGGGGAAAAATCCTTGATTCGGATTCCGGGGGGCCTATAAAAGCTACAATTCAGGTTTTTGACGCAAAGAACCATGAGCTGGTTCACTTGATAAAACCTGATTTAAGGGACGGAAGTTTTTATATGCTCCTAAAAGAAGGTGCAAAATATGATTTTTCAGTTACTCCAGCAGATAAAAAGTATTTTTTTTCCAGTAAAATGTTCGATTTAGTTGGATTGGAACATTTCAAAGCTGAAAAAGAAGAGATTTTAATGGAAATCCCCCAGTCGGGTTCTTCAATAGTATTAAATAATATTGTTTTTGAGCCAAATTCGGCCCAATTAAGTGATGAATCTACCCTGGAGTTGAAAAGGTTATTTCTATTTTTAAAACATAACCCGCAAACTAAAATTGAAATTGGAGCCCATCTAGGAGAATATTTAGAAGATTCTATTCAAAGCAATCCTGACCTGACTGAAGTAATTATTGATACTATTGAAAATGTGGTGCAACCTGATTCAATGGCATACCCTATTTCAGATGAAGGCCTGATTAAGGAGGATACTACCTTGTTGGCAGCAACTGATACAGTAATTGAAATGAATGAGGAAACATTTGAAGATGGTAATTTAAATAATGCGGACAGTTTGATAGAGGAAGTTATTGAACCGGAATTTATTTATAAATATACTTACCATAATGACCGAAGCGAAAAAGAAGCTAAGGCGATTTATGATTTTTTAATTGAGAAAGGAGTTCCTGAAAGTAACCTGAGCTATAAAACTTATAGCTCAGAAAAGCCAATTTTTCCTGATGAACCATCAAAAAATAAAAGAATTGAAATTACTTTTTTGGGTAATTAAAAAATATAGACCAATAAAAAAGCCTTTCGCACCAGTGCGAAAGGCTTTTTTATTGGTGAACTTTTAATTACTTGTCTTCCATTGCTTTGTTAGCGTCTTTTATAGCTTGATGAATTTCATCAGTATATTCACTTTTTCCTTTTCCTATTCCATCAAAAAGATTAAGGGCCTGTCGGTAAACTTTTATGGCTTCTGTGTATTTTGTTTCTTTCATATAAAGGTCAGCTAATGTTTTAGAACTCAATGCGTGCTCCAAACTCATTCTGCCATAATAACTCATAAAGGCTTTATTTTCTCCCAATAAATATTTTTCAGCTTCTTCATATTTTTCCTGCATGGTTAGGGATTTTGCCATTAACCCAAGCGACTTTCCATATTCTCCATGGTTTTTACCTAGTTCCTCTCCCTTTATTTTAATGGCTTCCACCAAAAGAGTATCAGCTTTCACAAAATCATTTTTGGTCAAATAGAACGAGGCAAGGTTGTCAAGGCCTTTTGCATAATCAGGATGTTTTTTTCCTAAGTGTTTTACCCTTAGCGCTTGAGCCTCTTTAAAATATTTTTCAGCTTCATCATTTTTTTTCTGATCGAGACTTAATTGCCCTAATTTGTCAATTCCTATAGCATACTTTGGATCTTTTTCCCCGGAAACCTCTTTTTCTATGGCTAATGCCTTTTTTAGGTATTCTTCACTTTTCGAAAAGTTATCCTGATCTGCATAGACGAAAGCAATTTCAGTTAAAATAGCGGCATATTCTGAACTTTTTTCACCTGTTTTTTCTTTTTGAACTGCCCCTTTCTGGTTCAATAACTGAATGGCATCGCTTAATTTCTGGTGTTCTTTAAATACCTCAATAGCACTTAAAAGTTCTTTATTAAAATGCTCATCTGCTTTGCCATAAACCAATTCAAGTTGCTCAAGGTATTCCTGATATGCTCCCACAATTTGATCGTCTTTGCCTTCTTTATTATAAGCCAATGCAATTTTATGATAAGAATCAAGATAGCTTTTTTCTTCAGCCTTTGCAGTTTTACTATATTTAATATGTTCCTGATAATACTTTATGGCTTCCTCCGATTTCTTTGTATAATAATTAAGATCAGCAAATTCTTTAGTTACATTTAAATGTTGCTCGGAGGCAGGTTTATATAAAGTTTTTGATTTACCATATAGTTCGGAATAAAATTTAGAAGCGAGTGGATATTTTTTCCCTTTCAGACACAAGTAAGCTAATCTGTGCATAGTCTCGAAATACTCCTTTGAATCTTTTCCGCTGGTTTTTTCCCTCAGTTCAAGTGACTTTTGGTAATATCCTGCTGCATTACTGAATTTTTTCTCCCCTTCATAACTTTTTCCTAATCCCAAAAGCACATCGGCATAGGCTTCTTTGGATGTGGCTCTGGTTTCCTTAAAAACCCGATCTAAATCAAGGTAATTAGTGGTAGCATTAGGATAATCTCCAATTTGGTAATAAGCCGAAGCCAGCTGTTGAACTATAGTCTGATAAGTTTCATTTTTATCTCCCATAGCATTACTTACCATAATTCGTGCTTTTACAAACATTTTTACGGCATTCACATAGTCCTCATTCTTTGCTGCCATCTGGCCTTTTGAGTAAAACTCCTGCCAGCTTTGGGCTGAGGATATTCCTGGTAATAAAAGAAGAAAAGAATAAATTATTAGTTTTCTCAATGTTTGCATGATTTTTTGCAATGTTTTAATGCGTTAATAATTTTTGTTAGTAAGATTATTAGGATTTTAACTCACTTTTATTGTATCCTTACTATTGAAATCAATTAGCCTTATATTTGTGTTTATTTATTTACTTATTGGGTAGTCATATTGCAATAACCTTTACTATTCTTGCTACAACTGCCTGATTGAAAGTGAAATAATTCTCAATTAAAATAGTCTAAGGACTTAATGAGCCTATCATTGTCTCGTTATTCTCTAACTAACGAGAGGGTATTTGGAAAATTATAATTTGTTTCCAGTAAGGTTCATCCCTTGATTATCAATAAAATACAAGGATTAATGAGGTGTTTTTTTAGAGCTGTTTTATTCCTGTTTTATCTTGTCCTGAGCCAATTTAGCGGGGTAACACAATCTCTCATCCATCATATTTCCCACATAGAAACCTCCAGGTATAGGGTGGAGGAGAAACCCTATCATGTTATTTTTCAAATGGGCTATGCACAGCATGAAATCTCAAACCCAGAAGCCTGGGAAAAAGACAGGAGGCACAAAAAGCCGGTGGAAGTGGATTTGATTTTTACCCAGTACCCCAAACAAAAAGAAGATTGGCGAACTAATTATGATACCTTACTTACCCGAAGAATCCGGGAATTAACCAAAGTTATTCCCGAATTGGAATCAGATACTTCAGTATCCTGGAACCTGATTCTGCAAACTGAGGTGAGCAGTGAAGCTGATGCACAAAATTTGTTTCATGGAGCAGTGGTTAAATACAAACTTGTACTACCCCAAAAATTGAAAAAATCGCTGGCCACTGTGAGAAAAATAATTACTGGGAAAATTGATTTTGAGGATTCCATCGTGTTTAATGTTTTCCAACGAAATGCGGAGTGGGAAAATATGCTTATCGTGAACGACTGGACCGGGAGTATGTATGAATATGGTGCTCAGGCTGTATTATGGTACAGGCTTAATATGGAAAAAAATCCGGTAAAATATATGGTCTTTTTCAATGACGGAAACATGAAAAAGGATGAGGAAAAAATTTTGGGGAATACCGGGGGAATTTATGAAGCAAACCCTGCCGATCTAAGGAATCTGATATCGGTAATGCGGGAAGTTATGGTGAGTGGCAGTGGTGGAGATGATGAGGAAAATGATTTGGAAGCGCTGTTATATGGATTATCCCGCTATGATGACTTTAAAGAAGTGATTTTAATTGCCGATAATAAAAACGGTATTCGGGATATGCCTCTTTTGCCAAAAATTACTGTTCCTGTCAGGGTGATATTGTGCGGTGCAGATGAAGGAAAAGAGATTCATGAGGATTATTTGCAATTGGCATACCACTCGAAAGGATCCATCCATACTCTGGAAGAAGATATAACCAATTTAGCAGATAATGTTGAGGGAGACTCTTTCACACTTTTAGGTGTTGAATATACCTTTAAAAATGGGCAATTCCTGGTGAATAATCTCGATAGTACTATTGATGATAAATAATTTTTTAAACTTTTCAATTTTCCATCCTTTTGTTTAAACGTTTTTCTTCCGGTTTTCGAATTCGGGAATTATCAGCATCAGACTTCCCACAAATCCATGAGTCTTTTCTTGAGGCTTTTGCCGACTATTTTGTTAATGTAAAATCTTCACAGGAAGAGTTCCAGGATAGATTAAACAGAATGGGTGTTGATTTTAGCCTTTCGGTTGGGGCTTACCAGGACCAGAAATTAGTGGGTTTTATTATTAACGGAAAGGGAGTTTTTAACGACAAACTTACTGCATATAATGCCGGTACAGGTGTTATTCCAGCGTTCAGGGGGAAAAGATTAACAGAGAAAATGTATCAGTTCATTTTCCCAAAACTAAAAGCCGTGAATATTAATCATTGCTTATTGGAAGTAATTACAAAGAATAAGCCTGCTATTAAAGCTTATCAGAATCTGGGCTTCGAAATTATAAGAACACTGCATGCTTACTCTTCTGAAAAGCTGAAGATTATGAAAGTACCCAATCTCCAATTCAGAATTGAAAAACTAGAAAGCCTTGAAGGGATTGATTTTGACCGTTTCAATGATTTTGTACCTTCATGGCCAAATACTATTCTTGCTATTCAACGGAATAAGGATAAGGAGAAAAGTATAGGGTTGATCGTAAATCATAAAATTGTAGGTTTTCTTAGTTTTACACCTTCTTCAGGCAGGATTTCCCAACTTTCGGTTCACCGTGAATACAGAGGGCTGGGAATAGGTTCGGCTTTGTTACTTTATCTTACCGAAGAAACCGAACTGGAATATTATTCTATTTTAAATATAGATGAACGTTGCAGGGGAATGCAAAAGTTTTTGCTAAATTCGGGCTTCAGGAATGTAATTAGCCAGTATGAAATGTTGGTTGAAATTTAAATAACATACAGAAAAGGTTTTTGATTTGAAATTTAGCGACATAACAGGTGTAGAATATACCAAGCAAACTTTAATTAATTCGGTAAAAAACAACCATATTGCTCATGCACAGTTGTTTTTAGGGAAAGATGGAAGCGCTAATCTGGCTTTGGCTCTGGCCTATGCTCAATATATTAATTGTACTGCCAAAACGGAAAATGATTCTTGTGGCACCTGTCCTTCATGCATTAAATTCAGTAAATTAATCCATCCCGATTTTCACTTTATTTTCCCTACTTCCACCACTAAAAAAGTTACCAAATCAAAAGAAGCAATCAGCCAGTCCTTTATGAAGGAATGGCGGAGTTTTATTCCTGACAATCCCTATCCTGTATTGTCTGATTGGGCGGGTTTTTTCGGAGCTGAAAATAAACAATGTAACATTTCCAAAGAGGAAAGTCGGAACATTATTCGATCACTTTCCCTAAAGGCATTCGAAGCCGAATACAAAGTAATGCTGATCTGGCTACCTGAATTTATGCATCCTGCAGCAGCCAATGCCATACTTAAAATTTTGGAGGAACCCCCTGCTAAAACCCTGTTTTTTCTGGTTTCCAATGATGCTGATAAATTACTGACTACCATTTTATCGAGAACTCAGATTATTCAGGTTCCCCAGTTTACCGATCAGGAAATTTCTAATATTCTACAGGAGGAATATCAGGTGGAGGAGGAACGGGCAAAACATATTGCCTATCTGGCTGAAGGGAACTTAAATGAAGCCGTAAAATTAAGTGATGAGGTCAAAAATATTAGTGCAGACTTCTTTAAACAATGGATGAGAATCTGTTTTAAGAATGATTTTACAAACATGCTGAAGTTTGCAGATGATTTCCAAAAAATGGGCAAGGAGGATCAGAAAAGTTTGTTCCAGTATAGTCTTAATATTTTCAGAGAATCATTGTTGTGGAAATTTGCTGATCCGGAATTAGTTCGTTTAGAAAATGAGGAACTGGAGTTTGTGAAAAATTTTTCCAAAGTGCTCAATGAGAATAATTTGGAAATGATGGTAAATAAACTCAACCAATCATTATTCCATATAGAAAGGAATGCCAATCCTAAAATTCTGTTTACCAACCTTTCTATTTTTCTTGGCAAATTATTTAGAATTGGGGCTTAGGAAAAAGCTATCAGTGTGTTTCCACTTTAAGTTTCAGTAATAAATTATTGAAATTTTATGTGAATTTTCAAATAATGGGAAAGTCCTGTTACTATTATCTGGAAAAATTCTCTATTACTTTTAGGATAATCATTAATTTTGCCCTCCAAATTATTTTGGGCATTATAGGTTTATTCGTCACTTTTGAATTTAACAATAATGTTTCCCGGGATTCAGGCTGGAATAGAATTATAAAAAATACAATTGCTTAATAGATAATAAGAAATGTTTGAGCGGATAAAAGAAATAAAGCAGGAATTAGAAAAGATAAAAATCGAAAACGAAAAGCATCTTGAAGAATTTCGAATAAAATTTATCAGTAGAAAAAGTGTGGTTGGCGAATTGATGGGAGGGATTAGGGAAATTGCCCAGGAGCAAAGAAAAGCTTTTGGTCAGGAGGTAAACGAATTGAAAAATCTTGCTCAGGCAAAATTCAAAGAAGCCATCTCCGAACTGGAAAATAAAAATTCAACTGGCTCCACGGATTATACTGATCTTACTTTGCCAAATATTCCCCATCAATTAGGGACAATTCATCCGCTTACTCAGGTAAGGGAAAAGATCGTGACAATTTTCCAAAGAATCGGTTTTAATGTGGCAGATGGGCCTGAAGTTGAAGATGACTGGCATAATTTCTCTGCATTAAATTTTCCTCCTAATCACCCGGCAAGGGAGATGCAGGATACTTTCTTTATTTCCAAAGACCCTGATATTTTGTTGAGGACTCATACTTCCAATGTGCAAATCAGGCTAATGGAAAAACAGGAGCCACCAATCAGGTCGATTATGCCTGGAAGAGTTTTCCGGAATGAAGCCATTTCAGCCAGGGCACACTGTATTTTCCATCAGGTAGAAGGACTTTATATTAATGAAAATGTAAGCTTTGCTGACCTGAAAAATACCCTGTATTATTTTGCCCGGGAAATGTTTGGTAAAAATACCAAAATCAGGCTAAGACCCTCGTTTTTCCCATTTACAGAACCTAGTGCAGAGTTGGATATTTCCTGCTTTATTTGTGACCAGAAAGGTTGTAAAGTTTGTAAGCATACAGGATGGGTAGAAATCGGTGGTTGTGGTATGGTAGATCCAAATGTTTTGGAAAGTAGTAATATTGATTCTGAAAAATATACTGGTTTTGCATTTGGAATGGGTATTGAGAGAATCACCATGCTTAAATACAAAATTGACGATATCCGACTGTTTTTTGAAAATGATGTCCGGTTCCTCAGACAGTTTCAGTCTTTAAGTTAATTAAGTAAATAAGTTTATGTCTTCACTAAGTGAAAATATTAAGCACTTTGAGCAATTGCTGGAGGGTACTTCCAGTAAACTGGTGGCAGTGAGTAAAACCAAACCTGCCTCCATGTTGCAGGAGGCCTACGATCTGGGCATTAGAATATTTGGAGAAAACAAAGTTCAGGAACTTACAGAAAAGTATGAACTGCTTCCAAAAGATATCGAATGGCATATGATTGGGCATTTGCAAAGCAACAAGGTGAAGTATATTGCCCCTTTTGTAAGCCTCATACATGGAGTAGATAGCTTTAAATTATTGAAGGAGATCAATAAAAGAGCGGTACAAAATAATCGTGTAATTTCCTGCCTTTTTCAGATGCACATTGCCAAAGAGGAAAGCAAATTTGGCTTATCTGAAGAAGAATTAATGGATATGCTTCAAAGCGAGGCTTTCAAAAATCTTTCAAATGTAAAAATGAAAGGGTTGATGGGCATGGCCACTTATACTGAAAACGAGGACATTATCAGAAATGAGTTTAAATCGCTGAAGACCTTATTCGAAAAAGTTAAAAGTACATTTTCTGCGGATAATCTTGATTTCACAGAAATTTCCATGGGGATGAGTGGGGATTTTAAAATTGCCCTGGAGGAAGGAAGTACCATGATCAGGGTAGGTAGCGCTATTTTTGGGGCAAGAAATTAAACCTTTTCCCGGTATAATTTATTGGATATTAAAAAAATGCAGGTGGCTTGGTTGTTGCCTGCATTTTTTTCGTTATTTTCTAAAAACAACGTAAATTACAATTAAACTAAATAAGATCTTATGAAAGTTAAGCTTTTGTATCTCTTTTCCATTCTCCTATGCCTTTCCCAGGCTGGTTTTTCTCAAAAGTACAAGATTGGATATAAGCAAAAAGGCAAGGCATCATACTATGCCGGAAAATACCATGGACGCAAAACTGCCAGTGGGGAAAAATATAATATGAATGCCATGACGGCTGCTCACAAAAAATTGCCTTTTAATACCATGGTAAAGGTGACCAACAAGGCAAATGGCAAATCTGTTACCCTTAGAATAACCGACAGAGGGCCTTATAAAGGTGGGCGAATAATAGATGTTTCCAAAGAAGCTGCAAAGCGACTTGACATGATTAAATCTGGTGTTACTACGGTTGAATTGGAAATTATTGGTTTCAATGGAAAGCCAGAGGCAACCAAAAAGTCTAAAAAGAAGAAAAAGAAAAAATCCAAAAAGAAAAAAAACAAAGAAGCTTCAGTAAGTAAGATTCCTGCAAAGACTATCCCTGTTGCGGGAGGCAACGGGCCTGAATTTGAACTAAATAAAACTTATACCACTGCCGGAAAATTATATAATCCAAAAGGCTATGGCATACAACTGGCTTCTTATGCAGATTTGAATCAAGCTGTAAAAACGGCTAAAGGTGCACAGAAAAAAGGCCTGACCAAGGTTTTTATTCAACCGGGCCTGGTGAAAAACAGAACTTATTACAGAATATTTTATGGAGAATCTGCCAACCAGAATAGTATAAAAAAAGAATTGGGGAAAGTGAAAAGAAGTGGGTTCCCAAAAGCTTTTGTAAAAGCATATAATTAGAAAATGGCTGATCTTCCAATTTTCAGAGAGAATTACTGTTTAGAATTCATATATAATTTCAAAATTTTTATTAGCATATTGAATCACAATCCAATGAAAAAGATTAAACCTGGAATCATTACCCTACTTATAATATTACTTGTCCCAACATTAAACTTTGGGAAATTAATGGCAGCAGATCCTGAAGAAGAGGCTCTGGCCAATTTAGTAAAAGAATCGAGTAAGGCACTTGCCAATTATCACGCCTCAAAAGATAAAGGGGCCGTCCTTAAATATTTCCATGAGAAAATGGTGATCGATTTTACCTTTATAAGTGTAAGTGGAAAGGTAAGAAACGAGAGAATTTCTTATGAAGAATTCGCCACTCACCTGGATGCGTTTTCCCACGAAAGAATGGGAAGAACTCATGATATCGATGTCTTAAAAACAATTGTGCACCAGGATATTGGAGTAGTAAATTATACAGAGGATTATGAGGTGACTTTTGGAGAGGAAGTGTTAACTAAAGGCTCTCAGGTAATCACTGCAACAGCTAAAAAGTTTGGTAAAACCTGGAAAATAATCAGAATCACGGTTGTGGAAATGGAGAGTGAAAAATTTAAGGGTAGTTGCCTGTGTGAGTTATATGAAGGTACAAGCGCTACAGGGAATTTTATTACCAAAACTACTGTGCCTGGCGGTAAAAATTATACCAGTAACATGAACCATTTTACCGTAACCAAAAAAGATAGGGGAACGGTTTTAATCAACATGGATGGAGAAAACTTCATTTGGGAAAATAACCTGAATATCTTTGAAGCCAAAGAAGATGGAAGCAAGGGAACTAAAATCGGGATTGGCACAAACTCATATGAAGTAATCCAGACTTTAATTAAGGCGGAATTTTCAGAGCACTGTACTGATCTGGTGTTGAGAAAGTAAGCAAAAGTTTATGCTCAGTAATAAATTGAAAAGCCCCGATTATTGGGGCTTTTTTTTATCCTCCGATCAAATCAAATCCTTTTTTCATGGCTTTTACGGTAGTTTTAAGTGCCTCATCATTATCCATATCTCTCAATTTTTGGTTAAATGGTTCAGCCCTTACCGGACCATCATAACCTATGGTTACTAAGGCTTCCATAAATGTTTTTAAATCAATTACTCCTGTCGCCAAGGGTAATTCTCTTTTTCCATCTATTTGTTCGTCCGCAGTCAGGTTCGCCCTGGCATCATTCAAATCGCAGGCTACTACATCTTTATTGGTAAGTGAAAGAAGGTCCTCCTTCGTATCTCCTCCTGTAAACCAGTGAAAACTATCCAGCACGACCCCTACATTTGCCTCATTTATTTCCGAAATCAACTCTTTGCATTCCGGTAAGGTATGGATAAAAGCATATTTATTGGCTGTCATTAGGGTTTTTGGCCCTACATATTCCAGCCCTAGTCTCACATTTGAATCTGCCAAAACTTTGGCCATTTCTTTTATTCTTTCAGTGTGTTGTTTGAAGTTAGCTCTGTAGGTCAAATCAGCATGGTTGGGCATAATCCATGTGTTCATTCTCGTAGCTCCAAATTTCTCTAAAGCCTTGGCATGTTTACTCAGGTTGGCAAGTCCTTCTTTAAATATAGAGTCACTTTTTCTAAAATCTACCGGAAGTCCTGCCGAACCCCAAACGATTTTATTTTTCTTCATTTTATCTGTTAAAGCTTTCAGCTTGCCTGCATCTTCTTCCATTAAATATTGGGTGGAAGGAGCAAGGGATTCAAATCCATATTGAATACAATAATCCACGAGTTCCTCCTGTGAGGCATTTACTCCAATAGCGCCCGGACTTAAATCTAGGGTGAATTTCCTTTTGGATAGGTTCATGTTCATCATGGCGGATAAGGAATAAGGCATGGCTACTGCTGCTGAAATTGCGGAAGCCTGCTGTAGAAAATTTCTACGGTTTGTATTTGTCATAATGTCTGGTTTATTATTCTGGAAAATGCTTTAAAATTTATTTATAAAATATTGGATGAGATAATTTCCATTTTCACCTTTCATTTTGCTTATTTTTGTGGTTTTCAATGCCTTATCGTGTTTTAAAATGAAGATAAAAGATTGAAAATTAAATATAATAAACTAATGATGTGCTTTGCAAAACACTAAGGTTACTTAAGGCATATTCTTTGTGCCTTGCCAATAGCTTCCAAATTAGCAAATTATTTTTTTGAATGGTGAGAGATAAGATTTTTGTTTTAGTTTTATTTGTTTTTATGGGTTTGCAACCTACATTTTCCCAAAATCTTTCCTCCGAAGATAAGGAGAAAATCCGGTATGAAGCAGCATCATTTATTGGTGAATTTGAATTGTTGCTCAATACGCTGGCCCTTCCCGATTTAAGCAAACTAGAAAGGGATGAACTTATCGGGAACAGCTATGTAAAATCCGGGAATCAGATTTTTACCAATAAAGATGTAGTGGTGGAAGATGATATTGATCCGAATTACTTCAGCCATGCCGGGGTGAAAGATGTAAATGTGGATCGTTATTTACGGGACCTTGATATCTTTTACCTCAAATCCGAAACTCCAACCATTGAATTCTCAAATATTATTGCCTCCGATGTAAAGCAAAAGGATTATGTGTACCTAGAGGTTTATTTTGAAAGCCAGTTCAAGTCTAAACATGTTACCATCAAAAAGCCCTACCAAAAAACAAAAAGAGTAGCCACACTGATGGCCAAAAAGAAGGGAAGAAATTGGGAAATGCTCATTGCCAGTGTCGTTTTTTATGATCCTCTAGTCCATAAAGTCAATACAAAGGGAAAGATTCTTAATATTTTACCAGCCAAAACTGAAGTTAAACCTACTTTAACAAATGATCCCCTTCCTACCAGATCCGGCTCTTCTTCCTCTTTTGTATTTCCTTCTGCTAAAATAGTTACCATTGGTGCCGGTTTAGGATATGGATTTGGCTTAAATCAGGTAGGGCTGGGAATTCATGGTCAATATTATTTTGCTGATTATTTGGTCGGTCAGATGGGATTTCATTTTTATGAAAAGGAAGACACTCAAAAAAACTGGTCTTTTAACCTCAATGCCAATTATTATTTTGAAACAAATTCTTCTACACAGCCTTATTTTATCTTGGGGCTTAATGTTTTAAAACAGACTGTTAATCCAGATGGGCAAGCCAATTCAAAAAGTTTTTCAGGATTGAATATAGGAGCAGGAATTGATTTTGAACAGGAGAATAATCTGGTCTATTTTGGACACATGAAATTTGCGACCACTGAATCTACAGATCTTAAAAATCATTTTTTAATAATGGTTGGTGTTCGTTATAAATTAAAATGGTAAATTCAGCCTTGTGAATAAACTACCACCAACTATTTTTTTGTGAGAATTTTTTTTCTTTCTTCCTATCTCCTGTTTGGTTTGCTTTCCAATGCCTTTGCTCAGGAATTTCTTTTTTCTGGAGAGGTAGAAGATGCTTCTACTGGTGAAAAGATAATCGGAGTCACTATTTTAATCAATAATGGAAAAGGAGGGATAACTGATGAAACTGGAAAATTTTCCATTTCCCTTCCGCCTAGCAACTACGATGTTAAAGTTGCTCATATTGCCTATGAAATTCAGGAGTTTTCTATTGAAATAAATCAGGAAAACCCAGCGAAAATGGTGGTGAAATTAACCCCCAAAGCCACATTTCTCAATCTGGTGAACATTACTGGCAGTAAGTATGAAAAGGATATAATTGATGAGGTCATTTCGGTGGATATCCTCAGAACACAACTGATAAAGGAAGTCAATGCTCCTCGTTTTTTTTCGGCTATTGATAAAGTCCCCGGGGTAAAAATTACAGATGGACAAGCCAGCATTCGGGGTGGAAGTGGTTTTGCTTATGGGGCGGGGTCAAGAGTACAGATGGTGGTAGATGGTATGCCGCTTATTACAGCTGACAGAAATGATATTCGCTGGAATTTTATCCCGATTGAACTCATCGATCAGGTAGAAGTATTAAAAGGTGCCTCAAGTAGCTTATACGGAAGTGCTGCATTAAATGGCGTGATGCATGTCCGAACGGTTTTCCCTACTGAAGTTCCCGAAATTGAAATCAGAACTTTTTATACCCATTATGGAAAACCTAAAAGAAAAGAACTGGCCTGGTGGAATACTGCTCCAAATGAATATGGCGCATCTGTAAGGCATATGCAGCAATTTGGCCGATTCGATTTGGTGGCCAGCGGAAGTTTTCTGCAAAGTAATAGTTATTTAATGGGTGCTGATCAGGATCAGCAACGGTTTGCACTTAAAACAAGGTGGAGGCCAGAGAAGGATTTTGGTTTAACCTTAGGGCTGAATACAAGTTTTATGCATAGTGATGAAGCCGATTTTATTTTTTGGGAAAATGCCAATGAAGGTGCTTATATCCCCTTTTCGGGAAATGAATCAGGTGGTGAAGCCAATGGACTGATCCTTTTCGAAAGAAATCAGTTGACCATTGATCCTTATTTGCTTTACAAAACCAGGAATGGCAATGAACATGAATTAAAAGCCAGGTTTTATGATTTAAGGACATTGAATTTTGTGGATAACACCATTGCCCAGCAATTCAATGCAGATTATAATTATAAAACTAAATTATCCGATCGTATAAAATTAATCACTGGCATAAATGCGCAAAAAGTTTTGATTGATGATCCTGATGGGGCTGGAAATAGGTCAGGAACGCTAGGCGCATTATATGCACAAGCAGAATATGTAGTCAGGCGATTTAATACCAATCTGGGTTTCCGATACGAATATTTTGATGTCAGTGGTACAGAAAGAAGGACGATTCCCGTGTTTCGTTGGGGGATGAATTACAAAACATCTGAAACATCAAGCATCCGGGCTTCATTTGGACAGGGATACAGATTTCCAAGTCTTGCGGAAATTTTTCTGGATAAATCGGATGAAGTGGTCCCCATTTTCCCTAATCCAGAACTAAAACCAGAATATGGCTGGAATGCTGAGTTGGGATTTAAAAAAGAGGTGGGTACACAAACATGGAAGACCTATCTGGATGCGGCCCTGTTTTTAATGGATTATTACGATATGATAGAATTTCGACCGGGGCTTTTTTTGCCCAATGATTCTAATCCGGATGGTAATTTGCTGGATTATGTTGGAGTAAAGGCCGAAAATATGCCCAGAACAAGAGTAGGAGGAATTGAATTTTCGGCTGTGAGTAATGGGAAAATTAATCAAACGCCACTGAGAATTTTGGCAGGTTATACCTACAATTACCCGGTTGATTTACAGGAAAATGAAGAACTTAAAAACCTGGGCAAATACACGGTGGAAATGGCCAAAAGCATGTTCAGCTCAAATGAATCAACTTTGCAGCCAGTGCTAAATTATCGTCACAGGCACCTGGTGAAATTTGATTTATCCACTGAAATTAAAAACTTCACCATGGGTTTGGATTTTCGGTATAACAGCCCAATGGAAAAATACGATGAATTGCTGGAATCCTTTATTCCCGGTTTTAGGGAGTACCTGGAAAGAAACCCCAATGGTGAACATTTTTTCAATCTGAGGTTTGGCTACGATTTCAAGCAGTATGGAAAATTCAATGTAATTGTTAATAACCTCACTAACAATGAATACGCCTTAAGATACGCAAAACTGGAACCACCTAGAAATTTTACTTTTCAGTATCAGTTAACCTTCAGGTAAATCTTATCCTGAGGCAATAGAAACAAAAGCCGCAGGAGCCAACTTAAAATGCTGAGTTTCAATTAGGGAATTATTGTAATCTTGCTCCTAACACTTGTTAATGATTGGGCAAAATTGGTGGGAAATGTTTAAATTGGTTATAAAATTATACTCCATTTCCACTAATTTAAGTGATAGGAGGTTTCAGAGAGAACTTTTTATCAGCACAATTTAGTAGAAGATTATCAAACTGTTTTTACCTACTCAGTAAATTTTTATTGAATTATTCAAAATTTAAGTTACTGAGCCTTAACTGAAACCGAGATTACCACTATGCATTTCCAGCTAAAAAAATTAGCCTTTGGCATTCTCCTTTTCCTTATTTCGATCACTCAGGTGTTTTCCCAGGAAAGTTGTGGGTCAATTCCTCCGCCTCATGCAGAAATGTTTTTGGGTGATCAAATGGCAGATGTCGCTTTTGAAGACGTTTTTGATCCCGATAACATTACCTATGTAGCTTTAAAAGTCCATTTATTAAGAAGAAAAGACGGTTCTTCAAGAACTACTGTTTCCGCTATTCAAAAAGAATTGGATGCTACCAATGAGGTTTACAAAGGTGCCAATATGCAGTTTTATATTGATGGAGATATCAATTTTATAGATGTAGATTCCCTTTATGACTTTAATTTTAATGATGAAGATATAATTATCAATAACTTTGAACAGGCAAATACCATTAATGTTTGCTTTGCAAATTCCATTTACAAAGGAAGTGGTTATGTGGGTGGGTATGCTTACTACCCGGGATATAAAGATTGGGCTTTTGTTTCTCATGGTAATTTGTCTCCCCTGACTTATACACTGGCCCACGAATTAGGACATTTCTTCCATCTTTACCATACCCATGGCCGCTCAAATTCAGTGCTCACCGATGAATTAGTAGACGGATCTAATTGCCAATATGCCGGAGATAAAGTTTGTGATACCCCGGCTGACCCTTATTTGTATAATATTTTAGGAGGTGATTGTGTTTACAGGGGAACCAAAAAGGACGCAAATGGTGATTTGTTTAAACCTGACACCAGAAATATAATGTCTTATGCGCTTCAATGTACGGAGCATTTCTCTCAGGGACAATTTACCAGAGCCCTGGGCACTTTGAAAAATAGCCGACATTATCTTAAACAACACAAAGTGCCAATTGAAAAACCTGAGGGGAGAATTGAAGCTGAAGAAAATTTCGAACCTTTAGCTAATGTTGGAAGCAATGGGGATGTAAGTGAATTTGATGCATTTATTACCGATGACAATCAGGGCAGAGCTGTGGCCTTATTCGATAGTGGAGATAAACTGAAAATCAAATTTAGCCTGGAACAGGACGGGAAATATGAAATAAAAGTAAGGCTGCGATCCGGACAAGACGGAAAACCCACCAGATATTGGCCCGATGGATATGTTTTTACAATAGATGAAACACCAATTACATTGATCGGAGATGAAACTTCAGTTTCCCCATTTTACCAGTCTTTTGGTGGTGCACATTGGGGAACTATGGAAGGGATTAAAAACAACCTTTTAAAAGGGGACCATTACCTGACTATAGAAACAACCCTGGACTGGGCAGCAGTGGATTACATGGAAGTGATAAGAATGGGAGACATTCCTAAAAATGATCCTCCTACCGCTATTGCACTGAGTAATACTGAATTAGCTGAAAACCAACCCCTGGGCACAAAAGTAGGTGATTTATCCACCACAGATCCCAATCAGGATGATGAACATACCTATAAATTAGTTGATGGAACCGGAAGTGATGATAATAACGATTTCAAAATAATCGGGGCTGCTTTACATTCCAATAAGGTTTTTGATTTTGAATCTAAAAAGGAATATTCCATTAGAATTGAGACCGATGATGGGGCTGGGGGGACTTTCCAGCATTCATTTTCTATATCAATTTCCGATTTGGAAGAAAATGAATTTCCAACTGATATTTTGTTAAGCAACAAAGAAATTTCTGAAAATAACTTTGAAGGCGCATTAATTGGCGAATTTTCTACCATTGACCCTGATGAAAATGATGAACATACCTATACTATGGTATTGGGTGAAGGAGATGATGATAATGAAGCATTTCTGATTGAAGGAAATCAACTCAAGGCATTTCTGGTATTTGATTATGAGGATAGAAATGAATACCATTTTAGAGTAAAAACAACGGACAAACTCGGTGGGGCTTTCGAAAAATCTTTTACCATTAAAATCAGAGATATTTTTGAAAATAGCATCCCTACAGATATTCAGTTAAGTGAAAATAAAATTGCCGAAAATCAGCCGGAAAATACCAAAGTAGGTGAATTTTCAGTAATCGATGCCAATGCCGATGATGAACATTCTATTGTTTTTGTAGAAGGGAAAGGAGATGGAGATAATGGGGCTTTTTCCATCTCGGGGAATATCTTGCTGGCTAAATCCAGCTTCGATTTTGAGGAGAAAAATGAATATAACATCAGGGTAAAAGCCACAGATAAATATGGTGGGGAATTTGAAAAATCCTTTTTTATAAAAGTTACGGATATGTTTGAGAACAGTATTCCCACCGATATCCTCCTCAGTAAAAATGAGATCAGGGAAAATGAACCAGAACAAACTGTCATCGGGGAATTTACTGCTACTGATGAGAATAAAGATGATGATCATAATTTTGAATTGATCTCTGGAGAAGGAGACCTGGATAACGATTTATTTGAAATATCAGGCGATCAGTTAATTTCCAAAACTTCTTTTGATTATGAAAATCGAAATGAATATTCTATTCGGGTAAAGACAACCGATAAATACGAAGGGGAATTTGAAAAATCTTTTACGATTAAAATAATTGATATTCCTGATAATATCTATCCTTCCGATATTTCATTGAGTAATACAGAAGTATTTGAAAATGAAAAAAGCAATGTTTTAATTGGTCTTTTAAGCACGGAAGATGAGGATGTATCGGATACGCATACTTATTCCCTAATTGCAGGTGAAGGCGATGCCGATAATGATAAATTCAGCATTTCAAATGATTCCCTAAAGGCCGCCCAATCATTCGATTTTGAAACACAACAATTATTGTCAATTAGGGTAAAAACAGAGGATGGAAATGGAGGGTTTTTTGAAAAGGTTTTTGCAATTAGAGTTAAGGATATATTCGAAAATATATCCCCGGAAGACATCATGCTAAGTAAAAATGAAATCGTAGAGGAAGGGGAAACAGGAAGCCTGATTGGAAGCCTGACCGCTAAAGATGGCAATCCGGAAGATATACATACTTTCAGTTTTGTAGGTGGAGAGGGGAGTGAAGACAATGAAAAATTTACTATTTCCGGAGATTCTTTAATTGTTAATCAACCTATTGATTTTGAGGAACAAAGCAAGCTTTCTATTCGCCTGAGAGTAGAAGATAAAAGCGGTGCTACATTTGAAAAGATTATTCAGATTGTGGTGATTGATATAGTGGAGAAGTATACCCTTTCCGGAAAGGTGCTCACTCAGACGGGAGAAGAGATAAGTATAGGAACAATGGTGTTGCTGAACACAGAAACTTCAGAAGTTATGGCTGAATTCAAATTGGATAATAGCTTTGAGTTTCAGTTTACCGAATTGTTACCAGGTAAGTTCATATTGAAGTTCCTGCCTGAAATAAAAGCCAATCCATTGAGTGTACCTACTTATTCGGGAAATGCCCTCATTATGGCCGAAGCAGAAATTTTGGAAATTTCAGCAGCTCATATCAATAATTATATCCTGTCAGTCCTGGAAAAAGAAAATGGAGAAACGGGTGAAGAATCAATTGCTGGAACTGTAGTTGATGTGGATAAGAATACAGGAGGAAGAACAACTGAAGCAGCAGTAATAAAGGGAGTACCCATTTACCTGTTAGCTGATGGCAGTGGGAAAATCCTGGATAAAACCTTTTCGGATGAAAATGGTGAATTTAATTTTAGTGAGTTAGCTGCAGGAGATTATCTGATTAAAGCGGATTATCAATTGGCTAAAGTAGCTCAAAACCAAAATAAGGTAACTGTGCAGGCCAATGCAGATACAGTAGTGGTCAGCCTAAATATCGGAGCAACTGAAACCTGGGTAGAATTCCAGCAAATTACGGGCAAGGAAAGTTTTCAGGTGTTTGCCGGAGTTGAAATATACCCCAATCCTTTCCAGTCAGAATTTAGTCTGCAAATGGAGAATGAATATGTAGGAGCTTTGGAAATCAGGGTTTTAGATCTCTCGGGAAAAGTATTAATCACCAGGCAAATCCAAAAGCAACAGACTGTCATTTCCCCAGGTATTAAATTAGATCAATTTCCTTCCGGAATTTACTTGTTGAATATTTCCGGAAATCAGCATTCTGCTAATTACAGAATCATAAAAAGATAGAAAGTTTTATCCTGAAAAGAAAAAGGGGAAATGGCCATCGGCCATTTCCCCTTTTTTTAATTTGAAATCCTGTATTTATTAATTCTTTGGACTTACCAGTAATTGCTGAACAACATTGTCAATACTTAAAGAAGATCCTAACACTGGTGGATACTTTTTAAATGTTTCCAAAAATTCGGCAGCATATTGTTGGGCGGGAACAAATAACCACATATTGTCTGCATACCATCTTGTATAAAGCGCAGCCTTCCATGATATTTCGTAAGGATCCGCCCTAAGGTTGATCGCTATAGGCCAGCTTGGAGATTTTCTGTATGCCTCATTTATAGACCCTTCCATAATGGTAAAGTGTAATTTCCAGTTGTTGTAGCGAATGGCATTCAAATTTCCGCTTGCATCAAAATAGAAAATTTCTTTTCTGGGTGACTCATCCACTTCTCCTTTAAAAAATGGCATCAGGTTATATCCGTCAAGGTGCACGTTAAAAGTCTTGTCCCCAGCTTTATAACCGTTTAATAATTTTTCTTTTACATTGGGCTCTCCTGCAGCAGCAACTAATGTTGGCATCATGTCTTCATGGGAGAAGATGTCGTTATAAATGGTTCCTGGTTTTATCACACCGGGCCATCTGATGGCACAAGGTGCTCTAAAACCTCCTTCCCAGGTGGTTCCTTTTTCTCCTGCAAAAGGGGTAGTACCACCATCAGGCCAGGTGAATTTTTCAGCACCATTGTCGGTAGAATACATGATAATCGTGTTATCTATAATCTTTAATTCCTCCAGTTTGGCAAGTACTCTTCCTATCGCTTTGTCATGTTCTACCATTCCATCAGGGTACAATCCAATTCCGGTTACGCCTACACTTTCTTCCTTTAAGTGAGTCCAAACGTGCATTCTGGTAGCACTTAGCCACACAAAAAATGGTTTTCCTGCTGCATGAGCTTTTTCAATAAAGGCGATGGCTGCATCGGTAAATTCTTCATCAGCTGTTTCCATTCGCTTCCTGGTAAGTGGTCCGGTATCTTCCACTTTCCCATCAGAGTAACTGTGTAGCACTCCTCTTGGACCATATTTTTCATGGAATTCCTTATCTTTCGGGTAGTAGTATGTTTCTGGTTCTTCTTCTGCATTGAGGTGATATAAATTACCAAAAAACTCATCAAAACCATGGTTGGTCGGTAAATGTTCATCCCTGTCTCCAAGGTGGTTTTTGCCAAACTGGCCTGAAGTATAGCCGTGTGGCTTTAATAATTCGGCAATAGTAGGCTGATTATCCTTGATTCCTTGTTTAGAGCCAGGCATCCCAATGGTTAATAAACCAGTTCTAAAAGGGTGTTGTCCTAAAATAAAGGCAGCCCTTCCTGCAGTACAGCTTTGTTGGGCATACCAGTCGGTGAACATGGCACCTTCATTTGCAATACGGTCGATATTAGGGGTTTGGTATCCCATCATACCATGATTGTATTTACTGATATTGGCCCAGCCGATATCATCTCCCCAAATGACCAGAATGTTAGGTTTTTTAGTTTGAGCATGTAAATTGGTGACTACTGAAATTAGGAGTAAAAAAACAAAGAGTAGTATTGTATTGGGTTTTGTTCGAATGTTCTCTTTCATAAATGAAAAGTTAAATTTATCGATGGTTAAAAAAAATTTGGAAGTGTACAGTCGAGGGTGAATAATTGTAACATTGTGATATTACAGTACTACAATTAAGTTAAAGGTTTAAAGATGATAAAAAATTTGGACTGAGACAATTATTTACCCCTAATCAAATATTAATTTTCTGTTTCCAGCCTTTTATATTATTCTTAATTATTTATATTTCATAAATTTTTGATTCATGGATATTCCCTGATTTGTTTTTTTATATCCTTCTCCTTTTTATATTTAAGCCAGAAATTGATCCTCAAATTTGGAATACTGACTGTAATATTCTTGCTCTCTAATGGCTAAAACCTTTTGAGCTGCATTTTGTTATTATTTTTTTAACTAGAACCCACCCAATAAATGAAATGTAGATATTTCGTCTTGCTCCTGATTTTTTTGAGTTGTGGCAAGATGCAGGAAACACCAATCGAAAAAGTTAATCCGGCTACAATAGATCCCCTGCCTTCCTGGAATGAAGGAAATACCAAAAAGCAAATCATCAATTTTGTCAGCCAGGTTTCTGATGAAAACTCAGCAGACTATGTAGCTCCTGAAGATCGCATTGCCACTTTTGACAATGACGGTACCCTGATTTGTGAGCAGCCACTGTATTCCCAGTTATTTTTTGCCATGGAAAGGGTAAAGGAATTAGCCGATAATAATCCCAAGTGGAGAGAAACGCAACCCTTTAAAGCGGTAATTGATGACGATCATGAAACGCTTAAAACTTTTGGGATAATGGATTTGCTCCAATTGGTTATGGCATCTCATACCGGAATGAACAGTGAAGAATTTAATGAAATTGGAGCAACCTGGGCATTTAACTCCCTGCATCCCAAATTTAATCAGCCCTTTGCAAATACGATTTACCAACCCATGTTGGAAGTTATTCAGTATTTAAAAGCCAATGATTTCCAGGTTTTCATTGTTTCTGGTGGAGGTGTAGATTTAATACGTACTTATGCTTATGAGGCTTATGGCATTCCAACTTATCAAGTTGTGGGCAGCAGAATAAAATCAAAGTTTGAAATTGGGGAAAATGGTGCACAGGTAGTGAAATTACCTGAAATGGATTTTATTGATGACAAAGAGGGAAAGCCTGTTGGGATCGCAAACTTTATCGGGAAAAGACCAATTGCTGCTTTTGGCAATTCTGATGGAGACTTACAAATGTTGCAATATGCTGCCGGAGGAAATGGCAAAAGGCTGATGTTGCTTGTCCACCATGATGATGCAGAAAGGGAATATGCCTATGATAGGGAATCTCATATTGGAAAATTAGATAAAGCCTGGGATATCGCCAAAGCACAAGGCTGGTTGGTCGCCAGCATGAAAAATGATTTTAAAAGGATATTTGCCTTTCAGGAGTAATTGAACTAAACAAAAATGAACGAAACATTTACTGCCATTAAGGGCTTAAAAGAAAACATGCAAGCTTCTATTATAGGGCAGGAAGCACTAGTAGAACGAATTATTATTACTCTTCTGGCTGATGGAAATATGTTACTGGAAGGCCTGCCGGGTCTTGCTAAAACCAGGGCTATAAAAAGTCTGGCTAAAAACCTGGATTGTGGATTGAGTAGAATTCAGTTTACCCCGGACCTGCTTCCTTCAGATATCACAGGCACGGAAATTTACCAACCAGAAGCTGAAGAAAAATTCGTTTTCCAGCAAGGCCCTATTTTCAATAACCTGATTCTGGCAGATGAAATTAACCGGGCTCCTGCAAAAGTACAGGCTGCCCTGTTGGAAGCCATGGAGGAAAGACAGGTAACTGTGGCGGGGAAAACCCACAATATGGAACCCCTTTTTATGGTTTTAGCCACACAAAACCCTGTGGAGCAGGAAGGAACTTATCCTTTACCAGAAGCCCAAATGGACAGGTTTCTGATGAAAACCATTATCGATTATCCCGATAAATCATCCGAAATGAAAATCCTGGATCTGGTAAAAGCGGAAAGTAAAAAAGAACATACGGAAAAGCATGAAACCATTGCCCAGGAAATCATTTTTAAGGCCAGGGAAGAAATTAAGGAAATCCATGTTTCAGATGCGATGAAGACTTACATTGTGGATTTGGTTGATGCCTCCAGATATCCTGATAAATATTCGGAACAATTGGCCAAATGGCTGGAATTCGGGGCAAGTCCCAGGGGTACAATTGCCCTGGAAAAAGCGGCCAGAGTACATGCCTGGCTTGCTGAGCGGGATTTTGTAAACCCGGATGATATTCGTGCCTTAATCCACGATATTTTGAGGCACAGGATAATGCTGAGTTATGAAGCCAATGCAGATAGAGTTACCGCAGAAGATGTCATCAGTGAATTAGTGAAACTGGTAGCTGTCCCTGCCTAATCAAATTTTTTCCCTCTGGAGTGGTTCGGCATTCCGAGGATACAGGGGAGGTTTTTGACTTTTAAAATAAAACTAAATAAGAGGAATATTGACACATGGCTTAAGTATCAAGCGAAGCAATTACTTGAGCCTATGAATAAAAGAAAGTTTGCAACTTTCCTGCTTTAAAAACCATGAGACCATCGTAAATGAAAAAAACTGATTTCCCCTCAGAAGTAGTTGCTACATTCCATGATCTGATGAAGATGGAGCATTATGCGGTTGGATTCAATTTCCTGCCCAGACATTCTATTCACAGTATTTTATCGGGAAAGCATGCTTCAAAACTTCGGGGAAGAGGTTTGGATTTTGATGAAGTGAGAAATTATGTGCCGGGGGATGATGTCCGAAATATAGATTGGAAGGTGACTGCCAGGACAAAAAAAACGCATGTCAAGGTATTTCATGAAGAAAAGGAAAGACCTGCTCTTATTGTGGTGGATCAGTCAAATTCCATGTTTTTTGGCAGCCAGCATAAATTAAAATCGGTTGTGGCCGCAGAACTGGCGGCAATGGCAGGTTTCAGGGTATTGAAAAGTGGAGATAGAATTGGTGGATTGGTCATATCCAATGATGAGGTAGAATTTGTGAGATCACAGCGCAACAGGGCCGCTTTTATGCATTTTCTACAGCTTATCGCTAAGAAGAATCTGAAACTGGCTCAGGAAACTCAAAAGACCGGGTTTAGCAAAAGAGTAAGTGACACACTAGCTAGGGTTCATCAGTTGGTGACTCACGATTTTTTAGTGATTGTGATCAGTGATTTTGTTCATTATGATGAGGAGGTAATCAAAAATCTGGTAAAATTTTCCCAACACAATGATCTGATTGTGATGAAAGTAAACGATAATATGGAATTGGACATCCCCAATGAAAAATTGATCATTACCGATGGGGAAAAGCAAATTCCTTTAGAAGGCAACAAGCAACAGGTTAAATCAAAAATGAAGGAATATTCCACTAAAAAACATGATGAATTTGAAGACAAAATGAAAGCTTTCAATATTCCAGTTTTAAAAATAAATACAGAAGAACCATCCCAACAACAGCTAAGAAAGCTGATTGGAGGAAGTATTAAAAGATAACACTAATATGGAGTCATGGATATGGCTTATTTGATTTAATAATGAAGATGATAAACAGTAAAAATGCCTTCAAAATTAGTGGGGGAAGGTATACCAGATACAGGTATTCTTTTTCTAGTCCTTGGTGGGAAAGAAATGCAGGTATCCACTTAACTTACTCGGAAAACCTTTTTGAAGGCAGAGATTTTTTTGTCCCTTTTTCATCGACTGGAAAAAGGGACGAAAGCTTAATCAACTTGCCTAGCTTCCCATTTAGCAATAAGGCATTTGGGTACAATCAAAAAAGACCTTGCGTCCATCGAGCTTCAGAAGCTTTAAAGACGCAGGGTCGCGAAAATGCAGACCCTGCTGGGACACCTTGTTTGGGACTTTCTTTTTTGTTCAATTTAGATATTGTTGATTTTTTAATTTAGTCCAAATACTTAAAAATGCCTCAGGATTCATTACCCAAATTAGGACCAGTTTATGAACCCGATCCACTGGATTTCCAATTCGAAACTCCGGGGTGGTACATCGTTGGCGGTTTACTTCTTATCGGTATTTTCATCCTCACTTTTGTATTTATCAGAAATTACAGAAAAAAAGCTTATAGGCGGGATGCTGCAAAATACCTCCGAAAGCTGGACCGGGATAAACCTGATATTTCAACCTTACAGGAAGTGCTTGCTGTTTTGAAAAAAGTGGCTTTACAAACTTTTGGTAGGGAAAAAGTAGCTGGTTTGTACGGAAAAAACTGGCTGGAATTTTTACAGCAAACATCAAAATCCAGACATTGGAATAATGAATTTGAAATCCTGATTCGGGAAGGAGTTTATGCTTCGAAAACATTGAATTTGGAAAGGAAAAATATAAATGAATTTATAAACTGGTCTGAAGACTGGATACTACATCATGCCCGAAAACTTTGAAATAGCTTATATCTGGATGTTTTATTTCCTGCCTTTGCCATTATTAATCATACTGGTTTGGCCGGCTGTTCGCCATAGGAAAACAGCTTTGTTCTCCCCATTTTTTCAGCAGGCTGTGGCTGTGACTGGTAAAAAACCTGGAAAAGGCGTAAGAGGCGCAAAAAGAAATTGGTTTCGCTGGTTGGTGCTTTGGGTCATCTGGATTTTACTTTTAGCCGCTTTGTCTTCTCCTCAATTAGTAGGAGAGCCGGATAAAGTCATCAAAACGACCAGAAACTTTTTAATTGCGGCAGATTTATCCTTCTCCATGGCAGAAAAAGATTGGGTAATTGAGGGAGAAAAAGCTACCCGCTGGGAAGCTGTAAAATCCGTAATGAAAGAATTTATTGTGGAAAGAGAAGGAGATAAAATGGGCTTGATCTTATTTGGAGCAAATGCATATTTACAGGCACCATTTACCACCGATCTGGAGTTGGTCAGTGACCTCCTGGAAGATGCTGATGTGGGTATGGCTGGTCAGCAAACCAACATCGGTAAAGCTATTGGGAAATCCATTGAGCTTTTCGATCGTGATACTTTGCCCACTAAGGTTTTACTTTTATTGACTGATGGCGTAGACAGTGGCAGTGAATTACTTCCCCTGGATGCAGCTAATCTTGCTAAAAATGACAGCATTGTAATTTATACTATTGGCATAGGAAATCCCGGAACGGCCAATTCTGATCTTGATGAACAAACTTTGCTGGATATTGCAGCCCTCACCGATGGGAAATACTTCAGGGCAATTGATGCCGAAGATTTGAAAAATATTTATGCCGAACTGGATAAACTTGAACCTGTAGAATATGAAGAGGAAATTTACAAACCTGTGACATTGCTTTATTATTACCCCCTTGGGCTTGCCTTTGGCATTTCTATTATTTACATGCTTTTTGCGGGAATTTTTTCCCTTTTGTTTCATCCTAAAGATGTGGATTATGGACTGGAATAAACTGGAAAATTTTGACCCCGATCAGTTTCACTGGCTCAGACCGGAATGGCTATGGGCAATTGTCCCTGCTTTTTTTGTCTTCTTAATTTTCTGGTGGCAATACCTGAAACAAGATAAATGGGTGCAGCACATTGCTCCACATTTAAGGGCATTCGTGCTGAAAAAAGGAAACACCCGGGCAATGTGGTTGCCCAGGGTTTTAATGTTATTGATTTGGGTGATTTTTGCGATGGCTATGGCCGGACCCACCTGGGAAAAAATAGAAAAACCAGGGAAGAAAAGTCAGGAAATGCTGGTCATTTTGCTGGATTTGTCAAGGTCTATGCTGGCAGAGGATTTACAACCAAACCGATTGGAAAGGGCCAAGTATAAAATAGAAGATTTGTTAAAAGCAGATCCAAAAGTAAAAACAGCTTTAATTGCCTATGCGGGAACAGCCCATACCGTGATTCCGCTTGCGGATGATTACGCTACAATTTTGCTTCATTTGAATGCCCTTCGCCCCGGTATTATGCCAGTGCCGGGGACTAATCTGGAAAACGGGCTAATTTTATGCAATGAAATTTTTGAGAAAAGTGAGGCTCCGGGTACATTGCTTTTGATTACCGATGGAATAGATCAGAATGATGCCGGATTATTAAAAAATGAGTTTGAAAATCAACCAGATGAATTGATTATTTTGCCTATGGCTACTCAGAATGGAGCCCCAATTCCCACCAGAATTAAAGGCAGGTTTGTAACCGATAAAAATGGACAACAGGTACAGGTTTTCTGGGATGAAAAGCCACTGGCTACATTCACAGGAATGGAAAATGTACATAAACTGCAATTGACGCTGGATAACAGTGACATGGAACTTCTGGCAAAAAAAATCCGGGATGGCAGGGATTTTCAAGAGGATAATGAAGATACAGAAGACGAATGGCTGGACCGTGGCTATTGGGCAGTTTTTGTTTTGGCCCTTTTGATTCTGCTTTGGTTCAGGCGGGGATTTGTGGTTGTTTTTTCGCTTGTATTTGTGGTCCTCCTTGGAGGATGTCAGGATTTTACCTGGGCGGATTTATGGTATTCCAGAGATTTTCAGGCTCAAAAACTTTTAGAACAGGGAGATTATCTGGCAGCAGCCAATATCTATGAAGATGAAATGAGAAAGGGTATTGCCTTTTATAAAGCCGGGAATTTTGAAGAAGCAGTGAATGCCTTTAGTCAGGATACTTCAGCTTTGGGTTATTATAACCTGGCATTATCTTATGCCAAACTGGGCAATTATCAGGCTGCAATGGAAGCATTAAATATTGCAGGAGAAAAGGATTCTGGTCTTGAGGAGATTGTACAAACCAGTGAGGCCATTCAACAAATACTCGATGGGCAGAAAACTGAAATGATTGCTCAGGAATTTGATGAAAAAGAGGACGGTTTGGCTGAAATGAAACAAAATAATAGCCCTGAAGATTTGAGTGGAGGAGGGCAGGAGGCCACCAAAGAAGATATGAAAAAGGAGCGACTTTCCGAGGAGGTGCAAAGTGAAATTCATTCGGCAAAAGAACTGGACGAAGTTCCGGAAGATTTTACTTCAAAAGGTGCAGGGCAGGAAGCTGCTAAGAAAGTGTTGATGAAAAAGGTAAAAGATGATCCGGGACAGTTTCTGGCAAAGAAATTTAAATTCCAGTTAAAAAGAAATCCTCAAAAAATTAAAGAAAACGGGAACACATGGTAAGGATTGTTTTCATATTTATGATGTTTATTTTGCTGGGAAGCTTTGAAATAAATGCTCAACAAAGACCAAAGGTTTTAGCGTTGGTTTCAGCTAGTCCGGGAGTAGTTTTGGTTGGGCAACCTTCAAGAGTTACTGTAAAAGTGCTCACACCTACCTGGTTTACCAGTGCACCCCAATTGGAAAATTTTCAGATAGAAAATGGGTTTGTAGTACCCGTGCCCAACCAGAGTATCAGCGAGGAAATTAATGGAAAAAAACATGCTGGTGTGGCTTTCAATTACATGGTTTTCCCATTTAAAAGTGGAGATCTTATTTTTCCATCACTCAAAATAGAAGTGGAATCTCCGGCAGAAGGAGACTATAAAGGCATTGCATTTTCCGTTCAATCACCCGAAAAAATAATCAAAACTAATCCTATCCCAGATGAGTATAAGGGAGATGCCTGGCTGGTGGCTACCAGTTTGTATGTAAGTGAAAACTGGGATAAATCCCTGGATAAAATAAAAGTGGGCGATGCTTTGGAAAGAACCATTACCATACAGGCAGGAGGAACGCTCGCAGAATTTTTAAGTGAGGTAAACTGGCCGGCAACAGAAGGCATTAGCATATATGCCCAGACTCCTGAACAAACTACAGACCGGTCATTTAGAAGTTCTACTGTAAGTGCCAAACAAGTACAAAAAGCGGCTTATTTATTTGAAAAAGAAGGGGAAATCACGATTCCTGAGTTGGAATTTTCCTGGTGGAATCCATTTAGAAAGCAGTTGTACAAAAAGACACTCCCCGCCAAAACAGTAAAGGTAGCACCAAACCCCGATTTGGGCATGTTGGAATCTATGAAAGATTCCCTTGCTGCACTTCAGGCAGCTGAAGCTCAGGAAGCTATTGTGGAGGAGGAAAAACCATTTTTAATTCTTGGGTTAAAACCCTGGCAATTTGCTGTGGTGGTGGCCATAGCTTTTTTAGTTTTTGGGATTTTATATAAAGTTACAAGAAAACTTTACTTATTTATAAAGCTGAGAAGGCAGCAATTCAGGAATTCTGAAGCCTATTATTTCCGGCAATTCTCCAAAGCTGTTACACATCATGAACCAGGTAAATCCAAGCAAAAAATCATGTCATGGCTGGATCGGTTTCTACCTCAATCTCTCAGTCCCACTATGGACTCATTAATTGAAAATGCAAAAGCCGAAAATCTGGAAGAAGCTTCTCTAAACCTTGATAAAAAATTGTACGGGAATCATCATCAAACAGGAAGCTGGAATGATAAAGCCTTTTTAAAAGAAGTAAAAAAAGCCCGGAAAACCTTTAAGGTCACTCAAAAGAAATCTCCGGAAAAATTTTCAGATTTGAATCCTTAAAGAAATGGTAAAACTTGGATAAGGGTTAAAATTGAAAAAAGGAGGGACTTTCCTTCACTAAAATTCCGGCAAAGCAAAAGCCACATACGCATCACCTGATTTTGTAGCATTTTTCCCACCACCTCCGGCAGCTATGACAATGTACTGTTTGCCATTTACCGCATAGATACTTGGGGTAGCATACCCTCCGGCTGGTAATTTAGTTTCCCATAATATTTCACCGGTTTTCTTATCAAAAGCACGGAATTTTTCATCTTTAGAAGCAGCTACAAACACTAAACCTCCGGCTGTGGCCACGCATCCACCCATGTTTTGAGTGCCGGTAGGGGGGATTCCTTTTGCCGTTAATTCAGGATATTCGCCCACAGGAACTTTCCATAAAAGTTTTCCCGAGTTCATGTCAATGGCATTTAGTGTTCCCCATGGTGGTGCACTTGCCGGATATTTATTACTATCCAGAAATTGGTTGTAACCATCTACCATAAACCTGGTTTCAGTTTCAGGTTTGTAGGTCGCATGTGTAGTTCCGTCTTCCATTTCCGACAATAAAAATTCACTGATTGCAGTAATTTCCTTATCAGAAAACTGGGCAAAGGCTGGCATTCCTCCTCTTCCGGTTTTTACCAATTGGCCGACTTCCTCTTGCCGGTATTTTTCTGAAAGCCCTGTTAAACCCGGATAGGTAGGAGGAGCTCCCTGCCTTTCCAGTCCATGGCAACTGGCGCAATTCATTTGGTAAAGGTTTTTTCCTAAAGCACTTCCTGTTAAGGTGGTATTCCCTTCATCATCCATATTTGCTCCGGCAATGGCCATCTCTACTGCTTTTAATTTGAGGATATTGGCTATTTCATTGGAATTAATGTAAATGATTCCCGACTCTGGATCGAATGAAGCACCACTCCATTCGGCTCCACCTCTCGTGCCAGGCATGGCCAGTGATCCCTGTAAACTTGGAGGAATAAACTGCCCACCGGCTTTCATGGTTTTGAATCTTTTGGTCGCATCAACATGTGCTTCCGGTGTAATTTGGCTTAGTTCCTCCTCAGTGATTCCTAATCTGGCATAAGGTTGAGGGAAAGTGGGAAAAGGTTGGGTGGGATAGGTAACTTCTCCAGGAATGTCGGTTGTGGGCACAGGTTTTTCTTCAATGGGATAAAGCGGTTCACCTGTTGCTCTGTCTAGCATGAAAAAGTAGCCCATTTTTGTGGGTTGGACTACAGCATCTACAGCTTTTCCATTTACCTGAATAGTTACCAAATTAGGCGCACAGGGTAAATCATAATCCCAAAGGTCATGGTGAACGGTTTGGTAATGCCAGACTCTTTCCCCATTTTTTGCATCGAGGGCTATGATACAGTTTCCAAATAGGTTTTCCCCTGCACGGGTTCCTCCATAAAAATCGAAGGCTGGTGACCCGGTGGCTAAAAATACCAGTCCTCTTTTCTCATCCAGACTTAATCCTCCCCAGGCATTTGCTCCGCCAATATTTTTATAATGGGTATTGGGCCAGGTTTCTGCTCCAAATTCTCCTTCCTGAGGTAAGGTATGAAATATCCAGGCTGCCTCTCCTGTAATTGCATTATAGGCCCTTACATGTCCGGGGGCAGAATTATAACCTTCTCCAACTGCTGAACCCAAGATAATGATATCTTTAAATATAACTCCGGGAGAAGTGACACTTAAACTTACAGATTCAATGGGCACCCCAAGGTTTTCTCTCAAATCCACTTTTCCTTTTGCTCCAAATTTTTCAATCAATTTTCCAGTGTGAGCATCTAAGGCAAAAAGGTAATATCCGGCAGTAAACAAAATTCTTTTATCCTGTCCTTTTTCCCAATAAGTGACACCCCGGTTTACATTGGCCATTATATTTTCTTCAGCCGGATTAAATTTCCAAAGCTCTTTCCCCGTGGCCGCATCTAAAGAGATGACTTTTAAATCTGGCGATGTCAAATACATTTTCCCATCAATTACAATCGGATTACACTCTATGGTAGATTTGGCAATATTTCCACCACTATGGTAAGTCCAGGCCACTTCAAGGTTTTTTACATTTTCCCTGTTAATTTGTTGAAGAGAAGAATATTGATTGGCATCCTTGGTCCCCCGATAAATTTCCCAATTGCTGTATAAATCTTTAAGAGATGGATCATCTTTCTGGCAGGAAAAAAAAGTGGAAAGGCAAAGCAGTATGACAGGATAGTTTATTTTCATTTTCTAAGTAGTAGGTTTAAACCTGAAACTATCAATTTTCTTTGGAAATTCCTTTTAACTTTTCCTAAACCTTGATTTTTTGTTGAGGGTTAGGGCTATGATAAAGATGAATTCAAAAGAATTCTATCCTAAAGGTTGTCAGCTTTAGCTAAATTGAAGTGGGATTGATAACTTGGGGTTTAAAATGATGAGGCTTAACTGAACTTTAAAAATAAGGCAAGATATGAAAAGGAAAATTTATGGCTTCACCTGGACTACTCTGGTGATTAGCTTTGCTATTTTATGTATGAATTTCAAAATACTACCATTTGAAATTGATCATTCCGGTTTTAAAAAAATTACGGCCAGTGAGGTGATTGAAAAAATCAAAACGGCCTCAAAAGTTGAATGGAGAGAACAGACTGTGGATACTTTTAAATCTGGTGATCCTGATGTGGAAGTGACTGGAATCGCCACTACTTTTCTGGCGACTTTTGATGTGCTTAAGCGAGCCAAGGCAAAAGGGTTAAACCTGATTATCACTCACGAACCTACTTATTATAATCATCTGGATGAAATAAAAGATTTGGAAAGCAATGAGGTTTTACAAGCCAAGAAAAAATTTATTGAGGACAATGGATTAATTGTATGGAGGTTCCACGATCACTGGCATATGATTCAGCCTGATGGGATTGTCACCGGAATGGCTAAAGAAATGGGTTGGGATAAAAACTATAAAAAGGGGGAAAAGCTGGTATTTGAATTTCCCAAAACTACTTTAAAAGCCTTTGCTAAAAAACTGGGTAAGCAATATCCTTCTTCCCCTATGCGGGTAATTGGAGAACCTGATATGGAGTTGACTACAGTGGCTTTGGTTGCTGGCGCACACGGCTCCTCTGTGCAGATGGCCTACCTGCAGCGGGAGGATGTGCAACTTGAGGTAGTAGGAGAAGCCAGAGAGTGGGAAACTGTGGAATACGTGAGGGATGCAGTAGACATGGGGAAAAAGAAGGCTTTGATCATTATGGGTCATGCCAATTCCGAAGAAGGAGGAATGGAATATTGTGCAGAATGGTTAAAAGGATTCATAGATGAAGTGCCTATTGAGTTTGTAGAAGCTGGCGATCCTTTTTGGACGCCAAAGTAAAAAGTAAAAAGTAAAATTAGGTTTTGAAAGTACAAATTGCATTTAGAAATTCAGAAAGCCTATGGAAAAATATTTTCATAGGCTTTTTGATTGAGATGAGTATTTTATTTGCTCCGGATTATTGAAAACAACATCCAAATTAGGATAAAAGATGAATTAAATGTTAATGAATTTTATCTTTTTTTCCATCAAATCACGTTGTAAATATTCCGTTGTTTTCAATTAATAAAATTATGAATCACTTTGGTAAAAACGCCCTCATTTTTGTGTTATTTACAATCCTCTTTAGCTGCGAATATGAGTTGGAAAAGGAGTTTTTTAATGAGGTTCAGAAACCAGAAGCTTTTAAGGAGTTTGATTTATCTTTAATACCAGACCAGGATACAATTAAATTATTTGTACCTACATCATTAAAATATGATGTTAATACTTCTGGATATGAGATGATACAAGGTTACATAATTTTCAATGGAAATAAACATGACCTTTATTATACAAATGGAAGTTTCCATATTTCTCCTGAGAAATTAAATCCAGGGACTTACAATTTTAAAATTGAAATATTTGTCAGAAGTGGTACGGGAAGTGTTGCTGACTATGCAGGAGGAGAGGGGTATTTGATTGAAAAAGAATGGATCATTTTAATTGATGGGAGAAGCTCCCCTAAACTAGACATTTTTACAAGTATTACCGAAGATGGGTATATGAAAGTGAGCTGGGAAAAGAACGAACAGATAAATTTTGATTCTTATGAATTATTAATCAATTATACATCAAAAAAAATATTCAGTCACCCAGATAGTACCTTTTATATTGATAGTAGTTTTTATGGAGGAACAAGGACTTATATCATTTCTTCAAAGGTATCTAATTCAAATAGAGAAGGAGCTACAAACTCCATTACGGTAGATGAGCCTTTCCCAACTCTATATTATTCTGAAATAGGGCTGGATAGTGTAAGAGTATATTGGGATAAATCTAAATTTAATTGTAAATATTCCTTGATTAGATATGGTTTTGGAAAATCTGAACAGTTTCTAGAGTCCTCTTTTGATACAAGTATTGTAGTGCCGCAAATTTTTATTGGGAAGGAAAATCGTTTTATCCTAAAGGTAACTCCTGACTACCAGAAGGACCCGTCTGACCTTGAAAATCAAGATATTTATGGAAATTACAATTACGGTGAAAAACTTACCGGATACAGATTTGCTTTTTATGTTTATGATCCTAATAATAAAGTAGTTTATACAAAAAGTGATATTTATGATATTGAAGCATATGATATTTCTTCAATGTCTCTCCTCAATTCTGTATCAAATAATGATTTTGGTCATTTAAAAGCTATATCTGCTAACAAAGAATCTGGTAAGGTTGCTGCGGCAGGTTATTATAAATTTCATGTTTATGATGGCAAGGATTTAAATGAAATAAATACTTTTGATAACCCCAAAGGTTCTTATCTAGATTACTTTAATCTAATTAATGATAGTTTAATTGCTCTTTCCCACGACAAACAATACATTCAATATAATCTTTATGATGAAAATGAAATAGCTTCCATCGATATAGATAATTACCCCAGAGAAAATAATGATAGATTTGGTTTTATTGCCACATCCTCCAATGGTCGATACACTTGTATGGCTACAGAAAATGGAATTAATATATATAAAATTGAAAATGGTGTTGTTGATTCAATATATTCCGATACAAGAGCATATCATTCTGTAATGTTTAATGAGGAAAATCCTGAGGAAGTCTTTCTTACTCTAAAAAATGATCCAATCCTTGAGAAAAGAAATGTCTTAGATTTTTCCTTGTTGAATAAATCGAATTTACCTACGGGAGCAATTTCCTTTAGAAACGAGGATCCAGAAACGGGCTATCTTTTAATGGCAGACAAAGAGTATTTGTATATTCTTGATGAGGCAAAATCAAATGTATTGTTGAAAATTATGTCTGATAACGAAATTAATTCGAAGCTTTATGGAAGTAAAATATTTTCCACATCAGGCTATTATTTAGACATCGCAAAATATTTACCACTATGAAAAAATTAATCTATATTCTCTTTTTACTTTTTATTTTTCATGAAAGTATTGCGCAAAAGGTAAGGTTAGGATTTGACTTGGGTTATGGAACATATCAGATGTCGCAGCTAAAGGAATTTCAGGAAGAATTGATTGATTTATCGCCTGTTAAATCTGTACAAATTGTAGAGCAATTTCCTGCCTATTTTAATTATTCTGCAAATCTGGATTATTATCAAACTTCAAGAAGCCTGTTATTGGGTTTAAATTTAACATATTTTACCACCGGAGGTAGAAACCATGTTAAAGACTATTCTGGTGAATATAAACTGGATATGCCATTAAGGGGCTATAGAATTGGAATACAATTGAGATCTGAAATGTTAGGTAATGAAAAGTGGAAGCTTTATAATAAAGTGAAAATAGGTGGTATTTTAACTTCATTGGAGTTGGAAGAATCAATAGTTGTCTATGATGAACAATCTGATTTACCGGGTTATTCCTTTAGCAGTGAAGGTATATTTATTGAGCCTTCACTTGGGCTTTCTTATGAAATTGTGAAGAAAATCCATTTTGATTTAAGTTTTGGGTATCAGTTAGATGCGAGTACAGGCTTGTATTTAAGTGGGTTTAAAGGCAGCTTTATTCAAAATTCCTCTAATGACAAAGTTAGTGTTAACTGGTCAGGATTCAGGACTTATTTAGGAGTAGCCTATGATATATTTTGAAGTCTTGATTTTGGATTTGCTGTCGAAATTATTAGAAAATCTATTTTGAAGTGATACCTTTGGAATAGATTTTTTTATGTGAAAATATGAACCATACCTATTCCCAATCCCAACTCCAACAAGCCAAAATACTTTTCGATTACCTTTATCTGAAAGAACCTGAAAGTGATGCCGATGCCATTTTTGGTTTTGGGCATTTTGATTTGAAAATTCCCCAACAATGTGGTTTTCTTTATGAAAAAGGATTAGCTCCAAAAATTGTATTTACAGGTGGAATAGGAGCCGGTAGCACCGGGCTGAACAAACCGGAGGGGCAGGTATTTTGGGAAGCTTTGAATGCGGAATTTCCTAAAATTGAAAAGGAAAATGTGATTATTGAAGATCGTTCAACCAATACCGGAGAGAACATTCGGTTTAGTGAGGAAATTCTTAAGCATCTCAACCCTCCATTGCATTTTGGCGAACAGCTAAAAAAACTGATTTTGGTGGCTAATGCTTATCGGCAAAGAAGGGTTTTGCTGACTTGTAAAAAAATTCTTCCTGAAATGGAATTTGTCAATTGCCCACCTGAAACTTCATTTGAACAGGAATTGGAAATGTATCAGGAAAAAGGGGAAGATTTAATTCAGCATTTGGTTGGGGAAATTCACCGAATAGCCACTTATCCTGACAATGATTGGATTGTAAAGGAAGAAATTTCCCCGCTTGTTTGGGAGAATTTTCAAAGCCTGAATAAAGGACAAAATTGATTCGGTATTTCCTAGAAAAAGTCAGTAGAAGCAGCTTCTTCAGTCATTTGGTGTGCTGCTTCTTTGCCCAAATAATTGTCAATCAGGTAATGGGCTACATATAACAATGGGGTGAGTACTATGGCTATGAAAAATTTGTAAATGTAATTAATGATCCCAACAGCAATAATTTGTTGTAGTGACCAGTTGCCAAATACATAAAAAGCGATTCCCAATACCACAAAGCTATCAATGCATTGAGAAACTAATGTAGAACCAGTGGCTCTTAGCCAGATTTTTTTACTTCCAGTAAATTTCCTTAACCATTGGAAAGTGGCTACATCTATTAGTTGCCCAAGTAGAAAAGCAGTAAGTGAACCGATGATGATTCCCAGACCCTGAAGGAAGATTTTTGAAAAAGCATGATTAATGTTAAAAAATGAGCCATCCGGGCCTTCACTATTCACATCTATCCAAAAGGCAGCCGGGGGAAGTTCTGTCACGATCCAGATGACTACAAACACATAAGCAATAAAACCAGCAGTAAGAAATGAAATCTTCCTCACACCCTCTTTTCCAAAATACTCATTGATCACATCGGTAGTAATGAAAACTACCGGCCAAATCATTACCCCGGCTGTAAGATTAAAATCCAGAATAAATTCTCCAAACAAGCTGATTTGGGCAGGCTGTACTCCCAAAGTGGTTTCAAGGGAAAAAATTTTCACCCCAATTACCTCTGCAATAATGGCATTGGTGAGGAAAATTCCACTTAATATGATGAATAAGTTAGTTTTTTTATTTTTTACAAAATCAATGGTAGTGTTCTTTTCCAAAGTTGATTTGTTTGAGTTTTATAATATTACCAATTTAAAGTTGGGTGCCTAAACTTTCCTTTTCCTTAATCTGTTTACAATTATAATTAATAATATAATACCTACTCCAAAAACCCACATAAGCGGGCCTGATGAGTCTTGTGTAGTATTGCCAAGGAAAATAAACGCACTCCAGTAATAAGGCGATGAGGTATTGATATCTGCCCTTTCCAGATATTTGAGTTTGGCCTTTCTTAAAGCTTCTGATTTTGAGGCGCCACGGTTTATTTCAGCATAAAAATGTTGCATGATATCGGAAGTGGATTGGTCGGGAACTGCCCATAAACTCATTAAAACATTGGGGACCCCTGCATACATGAATCCACTGGCAAGGCTTACCACACCTTCTCCTTTGTAGTATTTCCCGCTTCCTGTATTACAGGCACTTAATACAGCCAAATCTGCACTGAGTTGCATATTGTAGAGTTCATAAGTGTGTAATAAACCATCTTCCTGAGTATTTTCTTCCTGATGAAAAATTAACCTGGAATAAGTGGGTGCATCCTCATTCACAATAGCATGGGTGGCCAGGTGTAATACCATTCCATTGGCAGCGTTCGTTTTGAAACTTTCTTCAGTAGCCAGGGCACCGGTAAATGATTTCCCCTCGAACAGGCTGGTGATTTGATTCACTTCTTCTTCTGCAAAGGGAAGTGCAACCAATTGGCTTGCTCTTGTACTATCAGAGGCTAATCTGGTAGCCAAAAGTGGATTTGCCGGTCCGGAAAATGCAGGAGCAAAACCTATAAATGAAATTTCAGGAGATGCCGCTTGTGCATTAAACTGATTTACCAAAAGAGATGTAGATTGATGATATTGGATGGCATGTTTTTTCAATACATAATCGAATTCATGAAAACCGGAGCCTTTTGTGGTTGTGAGCAGGGCATCAAAAGGCAGCTGGTGTAAATAACCATCCGGTAAAATAATCAGGTTCTCAGTAAGATTTTCATTGGCAAGGAACGTATGATACAAATCGTAGCCCAATTGCTGATAGCCCTCCAGCTGATTCGATTTTATCTGATTGGTAAAATTCCTGATTTGCACGGCCAGGTCTTCAGGATTTTCAATTGCCGAAATATTGAATTGGTTTTTATTGATTTCAATGCGATAAATATGATTTTCTCCCCAGTAATATTCTATATACTGATCAGATTTTTCCAGTAAATCATGTTGTATCGCCTCAATGGAAATGTTGGCATCCTCATACCTTGCGGCAAAGTATTTCTCATTTTTTGCTTTAATTTTTTCCTGAATTTCTTCCAGAGATCTTTTCCACTCAAAAATATTTTGCTTTACGGTTTCTTCATCCTGCTCCCCGCCTTCAATGATTAGCTTTTGTGCTTCGGCAATATTGGACTTTAATTCATCTTCTTTTAGAAAAAGGGTATCTGTGTTTTCCTGTGCTATTTCAGTTTGGGTTTTAAGAATATTTTCCAATAACAAATTGGCTTTACTTTGTTGCATGGCGTAAAATATAGCCTCAGCATATTGTGGGTCTTCTGTAGTTTGGTAAAGCGCTAAAGCTGTTTCCATTAAACCTTCATAGAATTTGAAAGTGGATTCACTAAAAAACAGCTTGGTTTCTTCATTGGAAAGAGATTTTTTTATGTCAGCTAATAATAGGGTCGTTTGGCTGTAGGTTTGAAAGGCTTTGTCCAGCAAATCATTATCCTTTTCTTTTTCTGCCCAAAGTTTTAGTGCATCCCCTTTAGAGGTTAAGGTTTCCAATAAAATTCCCTTTTCCAGTATTTCTTCATTTATAGGTGGATTTTCAAAGACATCTGCAGGTTTGAATTTTGGATGAATTGTTTGCATAGAAATCTGGAAATATTCCATTCCCTTTTCAAATTCACCTTTTTTAATGTAAACCTGTCCTAAACCGTCATAAGTTTGTGCAGGGTAAGCATGAAACTTCCCATAAAAGGTTGTATCAATATTCAGGGCTTTTTTGTAATATTCCTCAGCCTCATCATAATCTCCTTTTTCCAAATGTGCTTTTCCAAGGTTGAAATAAGGTTGATTTAAAGATGGATGCGGTTGATTGTTAAACATCCTGTTCAGCATTTCCAGGGCTAGTCCATGTGCTTCCAGAGATTTTTCGTACTGTTTGGTTTCGGTATAAACATTTCCCCTGGAACTATAAATAGCGGCCAGAATGTAGGGGTTTTGGACGATATTGCCCAGCTCCAAAGCCTTATCCAATACTTCCAGACTTTCTTCCATTTTGTTCATTCTGAAAAGAGAAACACCCATATTGGCGTAACTTCTGATAAATGCCATGGGATCCTGAATTCCTGCCTGTTCCGCTACTGCAATGCCTTTTCTGAAATATTCTTCAGCAATTGGATACTCACCTATGGTATGATATACAATTCCTATATTTTGATAAGACTGGGAAATAAAAAATGGGTTTTCTGATTTTTGAGCGGATTTTAATAAAAGTTTGGCCGTCTCAAGCGCCTGCTGATAATCCCCCATAGAATTGTATACAAAAGCAAGGGTTTGGTATCCCTTGATCAACTGAGGATCATCTTTTTCCATTTTGCCTTCATAAAGGGTAAAATATTCTAATAAAGCCTCTTTGGCAGCCGTAAAATTACCCATCTTGGAAGTAGCCATTCCCATATTGAGCAGTACTTTGGGATAAAGTGTACCTGATTTTTCCAGGTTTTCTTCGAATAAAGGCATCATTTCCTGAAGTTGAGTTACCGCTTTATCCATCTGGTTGGTCATAATATAAGCGGCAGCGATATGATTCAGACTTTCACCATATTTTTCAAAGTTGTTGTCTTTCTTAAAGCCTTCCGCAGCTTTTTCAAAAGCGTTTAATGCCTGTTCAAATTGGCCTTGTTGTTCCAACTGAATGCCTTTTTGGAAAGTTTCCTCAGCACTACTGGATTGTCCGAAGGAAGGTTGTTGAGATATGAAGGTTAGGATTATAAAAAAGAATGGGAAATTAATGAAGTTAAAAAAAAGTTTCATGTGTTTTTGTTTAGTAACCAAAAAGGATAATTAAATCCATTTTTTTGTGCTAAAACCTGATTGTGGATTTTAGAACTCAATTTAACCAGTGCTTCAGGTTATTAAATAAGCAGTATTCGTTCGGGGTTGATCGTCAGTTTGTTAGCTTACTGAAATACCTCCTAAATTTCCATTTTGGTTGCACTAGCTCCGGGGTTAAAGTTAACTATTAATCTAAAAATTGCCATCTAATTGGGATTAAGAATGATACTTCAGCAGGTTAGCAGGTAAATTTCAAGATAAAGTGCCCTCTTAACAATTCAATGGAATTAATTTCCCACTTCTTTGTTACTTTTGTAACATTATCAGTCCCGGACTGATGAAATGGGAATAATTATAGAATTGTAAAATTTTAGAGACATGCCAGAAGGATATAACAAAGATCAATTATATAAAAGAAACCTCACGATTTACACAGAGGCCAATCCTAATCCTAACTCCATGAAGTTTATGCTGAATTTCATGCTTTTGAGTGAGGGGGAGAATGTGGATTTCCCAGATTTAGAAAGTGCGAAAAATTCTCCGTTGGCTCAGGAATTATTTCAGTTTCCTTATGTGACAAGGGTGTTTTATATGAGTAACTTCATTACTATTACTAAGGATGAAGCCACCGATTGGGCAAGTGTAATTCCTGAACTGAAGGAATTTATCAAGCAGTATTTTGAAGCCGAAAAGCCTATTTTCAATGAAGACCAGCCTGATACAATTGTTGAGTTGAATAATGATACTGAAGCTGTAAAGAAAATAAAAGGTGTTTTGGACGAATACATTAAACCAGCCGTGGAAATGGATGGAGGTGCGATTCAGTTCCATTCTTTCGATGAGCAAAGTGGATTACTCAAAGTATTGCTACAGGGTTCATGCAGTGGTTGTCCGGCTTCTACCATCACTTTAAAGTCGGGAATAGAAACTATGATGAAAAGAATGGTTCCCCAGGTACAGGAAGTAATTGCTGAAGGGGTTTAGGTTTAAACAAATAATGATCCTTTTTAAGAGGCACAAGCAAATTATTTGTTTGTGCTTTTTTTACAACTCTATTACAGTTTTAAATTAGGAATATATTGGTATAAGGCATTTCTTTCATTGACATTCAATAGTGAACTGACTTTATTTTTCCTGAAATGGTTTTGATTTGCTCCTGCTTTTTAGATTATTGCACCTTGAATTGCATAACCATAAATAAATCGCATGGAATTATTAAAACAATTGTGCAAAATCCAGGCGCCTTCCGGAGATGAAGGTCCAATGAAGGATTTTGTGTTAAACTATATCAAAGCAAACCAATCTGACTGGAAAGTGCAGCCTCAGATTATTGAGGGAGAAGAATTTCAGGATTGTATTATCCTGGTATTTGGGAAACCCAGAACGGCAATTTTTGCCCACCTGGACTCCATTGGGTTTACTGTGAAGTATAATAAGGAACTGGTGAAAATTGGAGGTCCAAGAATCAAACATAATTATGTATTGGTAGGAAAGGACTCCAAAGGAGAAATTGAATGTGAAATGTCTGTGAGCGAAGGAAGCCAGAAAGCTTACTACAAATATGACAGGGAAATAGACCGGGGTACCCAGCTTGTATTTAAATCGGACTTTCGAACCAGTGATGAGTTTGTGCAATCCTGCTATATGGACAACCGGCTTGGTGTTTACAATGCGCTTAAAGTGGCTGAAACCCTGGAAGATGGCATCATTTGTTTTTCCTGTTACGAAGAAGCGGGAGGAGGTGCAGTAGGCTATTTAGGGAAATACATTTTTGAAAACTATCAGGTAAGGCAGGCTTTGATTTCCGATATCACCTGGGTTACAGACGGAGTGAAACATGGGAAGGGGGTCGCAGTTTCCATGAGAGATAGTGGCATTCCGAGAAGGAAATACCTGAATAAGATCATTGAACTGGCGAAAGCGAGTGGGATTGATTTTCAACTGGAAGTGGAAGATGCAGGTGGAAGCGATGGCAATCAATTGCAAAAATCATCCTATCCGTTTGACTGGTGTTTTGTGGGTGCTCCGGAAGATAATGTACATACTCCTGATGAAAAGGTCCACAAACATGATATTGACTGCATGATAAAAATGTATCAGTATTTGATGAAAAACTTATAAATCTTACCTGAGGAAAGGGGGAAATGGATGATTTTTCCGCCTTTCCTTCTACCTTCATTTTCTCTTCTGACAGCTCCTCAGCCTGTTTTTTAACATTTGTTTGTCTTAAAAATAAACCTCTCCAATTGGTTTGACGTACATTTGTGGTATAAAATCAAATTAAAAACATACATGTGCCTGGGTCAATTAAACTTCTGCACATCAACAATGAAAATTGCTTTTTCAACCAGCTAAGCAATAAAAATGAGGATAATGAAACTGACCAACAATAAAATTGGTAATTCAAGTATTTACCACTATCAAAAGGCATTGCTTATTAGTGTCTTTTCAGCGCTTATCATATATTTTTCCCAAATTCATTTCGGACATTTTAATTTAGTACACTGCTATTCCGGAGCTATTGCCGGAGCAGGGGTTTTGCTTCTGGTACGCTTAATTGGAAACGTTTCCCTGAAAAAGGCGGAGCAAAGTGCCTTCTACAAATATATAGGAGTGTTTTTCGCCCCTAAACCATATAAAAGTTTAGCTCAATTATTTTTTAGCTTTTTGGCTATAATTGGCGTGTTTGGTTATTTGGGGATTTCCTATATTAATGCTTATGAGATAACCTATATCATGGCTTCCTATTTAGGTGGATCTGCTTTGGCATTTATCTTTTATGAACTTCTCGGATTCAAAATAGAAGATTTAAAAGTGACCTATAAAATTGATCGGGATCGCTACGATACATTTGTGGCTGTAATTATTGGAACAGCTTTTCTGGGTACCACTTTTAATCTGATACCGGGACAGTATGATCCATTTGAAGGAATGGGGGCCGTATTATTACCTATTTACTTTGCAGCCTTTAGTATTCTAATTACCTATATGGGGGCTGTTTTTGTGGAATTGTATCCAAATAAGAAAAATCAGATACTCATCCTGATCAGTTTTTTATCGGTAATCATTCTGATTCAGGTAGCCTCAATTTTAGTGAACAGGCTGTTGCCCGCCACCTGGATGATAGATGGTGTGGAATATTCCAGCACGAATGTTTTAGCAGCGATGCAGGTAGGGATTATTGCCGGTTTTATATCCGGAAAAGTGGTTAGATTATATCAGTACCTTGCCAACAGTTATATCAGGTTCATTCTGAAAAGAACCTCTGAAAAAATATTTTTAAATGTATTAATTCGAATGATGATCAACGGGGTAATTGCCTTAATTCCGTTGGCAATTATTGTTTATGCCCTATGGATGGCCTATGATATGATTGGTCTGTATAGTCTGGCTATTGCCTTTGTGTGTATGATCAGTAATGTTGGGGTTAATCTGGTAATTGACAAAAATTACCTACATATTAAAAACATTAAGTACATTAATTACTTCCAGCGTAGAAAACTGGAAAGGCTTTCGCCTAATGTACATGCATTGCTTGGGCAGTTTTTCAATTCCTCTCCCTCAGAAACCAGAAAACAAAAAGGATAGATTTGATTGGCCTGATCCATCGGGCTGAATGGCAGAGGCCGGTTTGCTTTCATTTCTCTCAATTAATAGCATCCACTGCTGCTCAAAAATTTAGATTTTTTATTTCTCCAATCAGTACACTCATTCTGATTGGAGATTTTTTATTTGTAATCTTTGAAGGTGCTGAAAACTTCAATAATTTCAGAAAGCTACTGTATAATATTGTTGATAGTGGGAACAGAAAGGCTATTTGGCTGCTATTTTGGATATTTAATATTAACTAAATGTTAATTTGAATCATTTAATGTTAATAGTAAGTTAATTTAAGGTTAAAAATTAATATTTAGTTTTCTTTTATGTAATATGAAATTTGTCTTAAAGAAATATTTAAGCGATTTAAGATTGGGATTTAAATAAAAGAAAAGTTGTTTGGATTTACAGTATTTGTCTGCCTGATTAGGAAATAGAAGGGTTTTTAAGGGGTAAGGAAATGATGGTAATTTATTGGGATTAATTATAACTTTTTCAATATTACCTCCTTCCGTTATTTGTAATATTATAATGGGTAAAGATAGGCTAATTGTGCTTGTTTTTTGCTTGTTTAATCTGTTTTTATGCGTCTTTCCATTTTATTCAGTTTGTTTGGAGTTATTCCTCTTCAATAAGGTTTTTTAGTAATTTCTGGTTTTTTAATAAGGTGTGTTTTTAAATAGCCTGTCTTTGTTTCTACAATTGTCCTTGTTTGCCAAATAGAATGTTGATTTGTTTTACTTAAGGTTTTTGTCTTAAAAAACAAGCGTTAGAAAATACTTAACATTATATTAATTTTTCATTCATGATTGATTAAATAATGTATTTCATTTTTGCTTTCAAGTAAAAAAAAATTAAAGAAAAATTTAATAAAAATTAATGCCTGCCGGAGTTGATTCAAAAAATAATATAGAATGAAATTTACCTTATTTTGTCTGTTTATAGGGCTATTACTAACAAATACTTCATGGTCACAAGAAATTGCAAAGGCTTCAGAAAATAAAAAAAATGAACAAGAGGAGCTGTTAAAGGAAAATCAACAAAACGCCAATTCCTTGCAGAAGGAAAACTCTGATACACTGGGGGTAGAAAACAGTAGATTCAAGTTAATTAATGGTGACACCGACCGAAAAATTGAGATTAATACCGGAAAAGTGTCATTTGGGATAAAATACAGTGCAAGACTACAGACCAGAATGGACCTGACTTCTGTGCCCCACACTGAAGAACCATCCTTTGACAGAAGACTTTGGATAAGGCGGGCCAGGGTAAAATCAAGTGGTTATCTTTTTCATAAGAGTCTGGGCTACAAATTTGAGGCGGATGTGGTAGGCAATCAAATCCTTGATGCTGTAATTCAGTGGAATTTCTATAAAAATTTTACCCTGTGGGTAGGACAAACCAAGCTCCCAGGTAACCGAGAACGGGTGATTTCTTCTCAAAATTTGCAGTTTGTAGACCGTTCATTGCTCAATAAACAATATAACATTGACAGGGATAAGGGAATTCAGCTCCATCACCACTTTAATATCGGCAACTTTTTAATAAGAGAAAAAGCTGCTGTCTCTTTGGGAGAAGGTAAAAACTATTCTTATAATGAAAATGATGTGGAAGGAAATAAAGGTTATGGCTTTACTGGAAGACTGGAATTCCTGCCATTTGGTAATTTTTCAAAAAAAGGGGATTACTCAGAAGCTGATTTGGTGAGAGAAAAAACGCCAAAATTATCTGTAGGGGTAAGCTATGATTATAATGACAATGCCATCCGGGAAAAGGGAAGACTGGGAGATCTCATCCATGTAGAATCTCCAGGGGATTTATCTGCGTGGTATGTGGATGCGATGTTCAAATACAATGGGTTTTCTGCAATGGGAGAATATACCAAAAGAACCTCTTCTTATAACAATCCGGCTGAAGTAAAGGCTATTGACGATTTTCAATTTTTTTATGTAGGTACAGGATTGAATATGCAGGCAGGGTATTTATTCAAGAAAAATTGGGAAATAGCCGCCAGGTTTACCACCATCAGCCCTGAGGATGAAATAAGAAAAAACGATATTGACGAATATACATTTGCGCTTTCCAAATACATCATCGGTCATAAAATAAAGGTGCAAAATGATTTTAGTTACCAAAGAGAGGAGACTAAACCCTCCAAATATATTTACCGAATTCAATTAGAATTATCCTTTTAAAATCAAAATTAATCATCTCGAAAGGACCGGAAAGTTTGAGAAGGAATTGGAGAGAAGTAAACAGAAAGATATGTTAACTGCAGAAAAAAAAGCACCAGAAATTGACACCTTAAGCCTTATAAAGCGAGTCGTTTTAGTATTTGTAGTCTTGTTTCTTTTCCTGGTATCGCTCAGTTTAATGAGTGGTGGATTTAAGTTATTGGGAAAAGGAATTGCTGAAGAAATCATCAGTATCACTTCTAATCCCTTTATCGGATTATTTGTAGGGTTACTGGCTACGGCACTGGTCCAAAGTAGTTCGACCACCACCGCTATGATTGTAGCCATTGTGGCTGCCGGTACTTTGCCCTTACAAAGTGCCATCCCCATGATTATGGGAGCCAATATAGGGACAAGTGTTACCAGTACAATTGTAGCGCTGGGCCATATGACAAGCCGATCAGAAATTGGTAAAGCCATTTCTGCTGCTACGGTTCATGATTTTTTCAATTTATTAGTAGTGGCTGTTTTATTTCCTTTGGAATATTTCTTTGGGCTGTTATCTTCATTAGGTGGCACAATAGCAGGTTTCTTTTATTTTGAGGCCGGACAAACCACCGAAATATTCAATATCATGGCCGTTACTGTAAAACCTACTGCAAAATTTGTTATTGACTTATTGGCTAAAAATGGAATATTGGTCATTCTGGTTTCTGTAATTGCATTGTTTTTCTCTTTAAGGGCTTTTACAGTTTTATTGAAAAGTCTGCTTATTGGAAGTTCTCAGCAAAAAATGGAAAAGTATATTTTTGGAAAACCTGTCTATTCCCTGTTTTGGGGGGCAGTAATGACTGCTGCTGTACAATCCAGTTCTGTTACTACTTCAGTTTCGGTACCCCTTGTAGCTACTAATAAGATTAGCTTAAGACAGGCTTTTCCATTTCTAATGGGAGCCAATATAGGTACTACTGTTACCGCATTAATAGCTGCAATTTCACAAACAGAAGCGGCACTTGCTGTGGCCATTTGTCATTTGTTATTCAATTTAATTGGTGTTTTGGTTTTGTTCCCTATTCCATTCATCAGAAATTTTCCTATCAGGCTGGCAGAAGCTTTGGGAAATGCTACTGAAAAAAACAAAGTTACCGGTTTTGCCTATGTGGTTTGTACCTTTTTTATTATACCATTTGTCCTCATTTATACTTCATCAAGTCTTGAGGAAGATAAAGCCTTAAAAGTTGCACCTAAAACCGTGGTTGTCACTGCAGAGCACTAATTTGAAAATTCAAAGGGATATTTATTTTAGCCCTCTATGCCATTGGATTTTTCCAATGGCTTTTTTATTTGATTATTTCCAATACCGCCTTCTCTGAAATACCTTTGTAAGGTAATCAGAATTATAATCCTAAATAAGCCGGGTGCTTTCGAATAATGATACTATATAATGTAACTGTAAATGTAGAGGAGGAAATTAGAGTAGAATGGATTGACTGGATGAAAAATAAACATATCGGAGAAGTAATGGCCACCGGTTGTTTTATGGATTTTAAGTTTTTGAAATTACTCAGTGAAGATCCCAATAATACCGGCACCACTTATTGTATTCAGTATTTCTGTGAAAATCCTGATAAATTAAATTATTATCTGGAAAACTTTGCTCCCGCATTACAGAAAGAACATTTCGAAAAATATCAGGGAAAACACGTGGCTTTCAGAACACTTCTGGAAGAGGTATAAAAAAAGGATCAGCAAATTTTTTACTGATCCCGGGGTATTTTTTATAGGTTAAGGTTAAAAAGATTATTGTAATAATGGACCCTGATCTACTGGTGAATCATCCACTGTGTAATAATAGGTATTACCATAATTCATCATTAATTCCACTCCATAAGGAAGATCTTTCTGTTCAAAATCCTCTTCATCCATTTCTGCTGAATAGACCAAATCTCCATCCTGATTGTAAACTATTATTTTCATTTTTGGTTCACTTTCTAAATCAAGATCTTCATCATCAAGTAAAATTTCTTTTACCGTATCCTGTTCCGTTAAATTGCCATCCCTATTGTCATTTATTTCCTTATTCGCAGGCTTATCTCCTTCCTGATATGCAAATAAATTGTTGTTTAAGCCGAGGTTCAATGTAATTAATGCGAATAATAAGGTTAACTTTTTCATCTCTTTTATGATTTAGTATTGTGTTTTTTGTTTTTGTATGTCTCAAAATTGGGTAGAATTCTGAAAGCAAAAAATTGAATTGTAGTGAAGGGGAAAATGAAAAGAGCGGAAGGGCCAATAATGCGAGTTATCCCGGGGTTAATTCATAAAGAATTAAGATATTTGAACTGATATTGATTTTAGATAGTTTTGGTGGTGTTATTAAGAAGGCCAAAAAATATCAATCAGAAAAGAGCAGGCATAAACATTTGAAGTTCCATGAACAATACAATCAAATTCGGTATTATAAATTTGTTATTAATCATTCTTCCATTTACCCTATTTGCCCAGTTGGAAAAACACATAGAGTGGGATTCCAGGTTGGCGAAAAAGGAGGCCGCAATTGGAGAGTCGGTGGAGCTGATATTTACTGCGGAGATTGATAAGGACTGGTATCTGTATTCTTCTGATTTCGATCCGGATTTAGGGCCAATGGTCACCGAGTTTTCATTTGAGGAAAATGATACTTATGAGCTGGTAGGGGAGGTGAAGCCGATTAATCCCAAAAGAAAATATGATTCTTTAATCTGGGAGGGGGAATACACTTATTTTAAGGAAAAAGCCGAGTTTCGCCAAAAGGTGAAAGTGCTAAAAGATGGCTTCAATGTAAAAGTGGGTGTGCTAGGACAAACCTGTAGTGATATTGATGGAAAATGTATCCTCTTTGAAGAAGTGTTTAATTTTTCCGGTTTAAAAGTAAAAAACGAAGCTCCGGCAGGATCACAGGGCAATACTGAGCCTGTAATTGAGAAAAATAAGGATATAGCCATTCCCAAAGCTGGGGCGACTGAAAATCCAGTTGCAGAAGCAGAATCTGAGTCTTCAGAACAGGTAAAATCTGAAAACGAAGTTCAGGAAAATATGCCAAAAACGGAGGTTGTAAAGGAAGAGGTGGAGGAAGATCAGGAAGCGTCAGCCTCTATAAATGATAAACTACTAAAAGACGAATCTCAGGGATCTTTGTTCTGGTTGATGGTGTTGGCATTTACCAGCGGGTTGGCTGCGATTGTAATGCCATGTGTCTTTCCCATGATTCCAATGACCGTGTCATTTTTTACCAACCGAAAGGCAAAAGGAGAAGCTGTTTTCTTTGGATTGTCCATAATATTTATCTATACCGTTCCGGTAGCCATAATGACAAAACTGTTCGGGTTAACCATACTCAATGAACTGAGTACCAACTGGTTCGTGAATTTATTGTTCTTTGCCATTTTCATCATTTTTGCCTTCTCATTTTTTGGGGCTTACGAATTGGTATTACCCAGTAAATGGATTACCAGTGCCGATAAACAGGTAGATAAAGGCGGCTTGATCGCTCCGTTTTTTATGGCGCTTACCCTGTCTCTTGTTTCCTTCTCCTGTACAGGTCCCATTATTGCGCTATTATTGGGCTTGCTGATCGATTCGAATGGGGAAACCAGCTTAATGGTGCCCATTCTGGGGATATTTGTGTTTTCTTTATCTTTTGCCCTGCCATTTACCATTTTCGCTTTCTTCCCAAGAATGATGGATAAACTGCCCAAATCCGGAGGCTGGATGAATACCATAAAAGTGACTTTTGGTTTTATTGAACTGGCACTGGCATTCAAATTCTTAAGTGTAGCAGATCAGGTATATCACTGGGGAATTTTAGACAGAGAGGTTTATATTGCCATCTGGGCTGCGATTAGTTTATTCATGGGATTGTATTATTTAGGATATATCAGGCTTCCCCATGATGAAAAACAGGATCATGTTTCTGTTTCCAAGTTGCTGTTAAGTCTGGTTTGTTTTGCCTTTTTGATTTACCTGATTCCCGGGATGTTTGGTGCACCCTTAAAAGGACTTTCAGGTTATTTGCCGCCAAGAAATACCCACGATTTCGACATCATGGCTGAAATTCAGCAAAACAAACAATATCTGGCTTATCAGAATGCTGAAGGAGAAAATAGGTATAATAGAAAAAATGTGAAGTACGCTCAGTATATGAAGGAAATGCCACATGGTATTCAGGGATATTACGATTTTGAGCAGGGAATGAAGGTGGCTAAGGAAGAAGGAAAGCCTGTTTTTATCGATTTCACAGGACATGGCTGTGTAAATTGCAGGAAGATGGAAGATAATGTGTGGGGAGAAACCCCGGTACTCTCAAGATTGATGAATGATTATATAGTGATTGCCCTGTATGTAGATGACAGGACTGTTGTTCCGGAAGAGGATTGGGTGAAAAGTGAAGATGGAAAGATCAGGAAAACCATTGGGGCGATCAATGCCCATTTCCAAATAGAAAGATTTAATAGAAATGCCCAGCCTTTTTATGTATTGCTGGACCATAATGAAAACCTGCTGGTCAAACCAATTGCCTACGAACCTGATGTAAATGCATTTGTCACATTTTTAGACAGAGGTTTGGATGAATTTAATAAAAGAGATCAAAAGCTGGTGAAAAAATAGCCAACGAAAAATTAGAGGATTTCCTGATTAAGGTAAAAAAATCCAAAAACTCCCACCGCCTTAAATGGTTGTGGGAGTTTTTTTATGGTAATATCAATAATGGGCGTTTGCAGCGAAACAGTTAAAATTTAAACATGCTCTTAACCAACTTCCAGATGATTTTCATGATTAAAGCATTTGAAAATTTACCTAATGCTAGGGATTGTAAAAATTAATATTTCACCTGATCTTTGTTCTTATTTAGTCTTATTATAAATAAGTATAAAAAATATGAAGAAAAGGTACAGCGAAATATTTCGAACAGCGAAAGGGGTGGTGCATAAAGTAGTTGGAAAAAACATGTACCAGGTTGAGTTTGGAAATTTACATATCGTTTTTGGGTTTAACAGCCTCCAAAAGTTTAAAGATTTTATAGAGGAAACCGATATTAATAAACTGGACGATATGGTCGTTTCCCCTTCCAAAAAGATAATAATTTTTCCTCCGAGAGTGAATAGTGGCTATGCATTTGAGAAAAAAGAGTTCTTAGAATTCAGGGAATTATTATTGGGTACAGTGTCTTTATTGGCAATAGAAAAAGAAATCACAAACATACTAAGTTAAGAAAATATGAGTAAAATAGGATTATTCTACGGCTCTGATACTGGACGTACAGAAGAGGTAGTGGAAAAAATAGTAGAAATCGTTGGTGAGGAAAATCTGGAGATTCATGATATGAGTGGGGTAAAGGAGATCGATTTATTTGCCAACTATGAATATATACTAATAGGAGTACCCACCTGGTTTGACGGAGACCTTCAAAGTGATTGGGATTATTTTTTTGAAAAATTCCAGACTATTGATTTTTCAGGTAAAATTGTAGCAATTTTCGGATTAGGAGATCAGGTTGGTTATGCTGAATATTTTGTGGATGGTATTGGAACACTGGGTAATGTGGTGATGGAAAATGGAGGAGAGTTGGTAGGAGCCTGGTCTGTAGAAGGCTATGATTTTGAAGAGTCGAAGGCAGTTTTTGAGTATGAAGGTCAAAATTATTTTATGGGACTTGCTTTAGATGAGGATAATGAGTCTGAACTTACAGACGAACGCTTAAATGCGTGGTTAGAGCAGGTTTTTGAAGAGTTTAGCACAGAAATTCCTGTCCAATAAGTTTCTCCAAATGAAAATGTTATTTTGTTGAAGTATCACCAGTCAGTGTTTAACCACCGGTTTTGGTTTGAAAATAAATGAAAAACTCCCACAGCATGAAGTTGCTGGTGGGAGTTTTTAGTACAATACCTTACTGAGAATAAATAATTTAATTCTTGGTGAAATTTTTCTCATGGATATACTGACATAGGGTTGTCACCAGGTGCTCCTAACTTTGTTCTGAATCAATTTCTGTGCATAAAAAAAAGACTAAAGATGAAACATGAATGGAGAAAAAATGAGAAAAAAATCTACATTCCCGGAAATAAACCGGAGGTAATTGAAATCCCCAAATTTAAATTTCTTACCATCAATGGAGAAGGGAACCCAAATGAGCCGGGATTTACCGATTATATTGAAGTTCTGTACACGCTTTCCTATGGGATAAAAATGAGCCCAAAAAAAGGACTGAAGCTCAAAGGTTTCTACGATTATGTTGTTTATCCGCTAGAAGGAGTTTGGGATATTAATGAGGAAGCCAAAAAGAATTTTAATGGGTCAATTAACAAAGACGATTTAGTTTTTAAGTTAATGATTAGGCAACCGGACTTTGTAAATGCCAATTTTGTGGAAACCATAAGAGAAATGACAATGGCTAGAAAACCACTTAAATTGCTAAAAGAAGTGGCATTTGAAGAAATGGAGGAAGGGAAATGTGTGCAGATGTTGCATAAAGGTAGTTTTGATGATGAGCCGGAAACCTTCCGGATAATGGAAGATTTTGCTGAAAAAAATGGATTGAAAAGGGTTTCCAAAATCCATAGAGAAATATATTTATCGGATACCAGAAAAGTGGCTCCGGAAAAATTAAAAACTACTTTAAGGTTTAATGTGAAGGTTTAGGTTGGTAGTATTAGAAAATTTGTAACTTTCCGTTGCAGAACTTCCAATCACCATTTTTCCAATGAACCCACAACTCACCGAACATATCAAACAATTTGCTAGTCCAACTGAAGAGGATTTGGCATTGCTTTTTGAGGAGGTAGAATACAAGGCAGTAGGCCCTAAGGAATTTCTTTTGAAGGAGGGGCAGTTTTGCAAATTCCAGTATTTCGTGTTGAAAGGGTGTTTGAGGTTATATCAAATAAATGACAGAGGAAATGAGCAGATTTTCAACTTTGGAATACCTAACTGGTGGATTACTGATCTGGATAGTCTGATTAACCACACGCCCGCTAAAAAGTACATACAGGCTACAAAAAAATGTGAAGTCTTGAAGTTTAGTCGGGTTCATTTAGAAAAGGTGATGGCGGTTTCTCCTGCTATTTGTAACTATTTCAGGATATTGCTGGAAAAAGTAAAAGTGGCAGATCAGCGGAAAATGGAATATTCCCTGAAGTTTTCCGGGGAAGAGCTTTACCATCATTTTTGCTCGAAAAATCCTGCCTTCGTTCAGGAAGTTCCCCAATATATGATTGCCTCCTATCTTGGTTTTACACCAGAATTTATCAGTAAAATAAGAGGGAAGAAGTGAATCAGAACTCTTTGCTATAAAATAATTGTCAGTGATATTTCTTAATCATGATTAATTTTTAAGAATTCTTTTTAAGTCAATTTTGAACTGTAACCAAAAATTTAAAAATCATGATTGCAGAAAGAATTGAACTTAGCAGTGTAAAACCAGGAATTTTCAAGCCTTTATTTGATTTGACCAATCAGATAAAGAAAAGCTCCCTGTCCACCACAGAGTATTATTTGATTGAGATTAGGGCTTCCCAAATTAATGGTTGTGCATTTTGTGTGCAGATGCATACCAGAGAAGCCGTTGAACATGGGGAAAAACAATACCGGATTCATGCTTTACCCTTTTGGGAAGATTCCCCATTTTTTTCGGAGGAGGAGAAAATCATCATCAAAATGACAGAAGAAATCACCTTAATTGCTGAAAATGGCTTAAGCAGTGAAGTTTATGAACAAGCTATACAGGTTTTTGGGAAGGAAAAAGTGGCGGATATAATCATGGCAATTGTCGGAATAAATGCCTGGAATCGCATTGGCAGGGCTACATTATTAGTGCCAGAGCCTTCTCAGAATTGAGGGATTTTGGAAAAAGAAGAACATTGGCTTTATCTGGCCAATGTTCAATCCATTTAAGCTTTCTTCAAAAATTGCGTTTTCAATACTACCTGACTTTTGCCTACCCTACATTCTACTTCTCCAGAATCACCTGTAAGCCTGATATTTTTAATTACGTTTCCCCTTTTCAGGGTTTTTGACATGCCCTTTATTTTCAGGTCCTTAATCACATGGACGGAGTCCCCATCATTTAAGATGTTTCCATTGCTATCTTTTACATCCATTTTCTTTTCCTTTTGTGGTAAAAATACTGTTTTCGCAAAGTTACACTTAATGAGTTCCCATTTTTTAAAATCAATAAAATATTAAATTTCCATCAACCCGTTTAACTTTTTTTGTATTTCGCACGGAATGGTTTTGTTTTGGGCAGAAATTGCTCATTATTTTTTTACCTTCGAAATGGACGAAATCGCGGAAAAACCCGAAAAAGTATTTTCTTATTATAATAGAGATTTAAGTTGGTTATCATTTAATTACAGGGTGCTAATGGAGGCTGCCGATCCTGAGGTGCCTTTGTATGAAAGGATAAAATTTCTGGCTATCTTTTCTTCCAATCTCGATGAGTTTTTTAGAGTAAGGGTTGCTTCTCTGAGAAGTATTTTAAAATTGCCTAAAAAGAAAATCAAGAAAAAACTGGATTTCAAACCAAAAGCTGTATTTCATGCCATTCAGGAAACTGTAGGACAGCACCAACGGGAATTTGGAGTAATTTTTAGAGATGGAATTTTGCCTGTTTTAAAGGAAAACGGAATTGTACTTTATCAGGATGCAATTACTTCCGAAACGCATAAACAATTCATAAGAAAATACTTTAAGAACAGGGTTTTAGCATTCCTACAGCCTGTGGTTTTATCCAAAAATAAAGTCCCTTTTTTAAATAACCGAGAGCTATATTTTGCACTTGAACTAACCTATTTAAAAAATCAGGAAGCAGAAAAGAGCTTTGCAATCTTAAACATTCCATCCGATCATCTGCCTCGTTTTATCCAGCTGCCTGCAATAAATGGCATTCACTATTATATTTTTCTGGATGACATCATCAGGGAAAATCTGGATCTTATTTTCCCGGGCTATGAAGTAAATGGCTGTTATAGCATTAAAATTAACCGGGATGCTGATTTGCTCATAAATGATGAGTTTTCCGGTGATTTGGTGGATAAAATTAAAAAGCATCTTTCCAAAAGAAACATTGGGGTACCCAGCCGGTTTCTATTCGATTTGAATATGCCTGAAGGATTGCAACAATTCTTAAAGGAAAATTTAGAATTGTCGGATGAAGATATGGTTCCTGGAGGAAAGTATCATAATTTTAATGACCTTCTTGGCTTGCCAAATCCCCAAAAACCGGCCCTGGAAAACCTAAAACTTAATTCTTTGGATTTAAAAGAGCTGGATGACCATAAAACATTTTTTGAAGCCATTTTAAAGAAGGATTATTTATTACACTTTCCCTATCAATCCTATGATTATGTACTTCAGTTTTTCAATGAGGCTGCTATCGATCCATATGTATCCAAAATTCAACTGACTGTTTACCGGATTGCGGCCAACTCTTTTATTGCCAATGCCCTGATCAGTGCCGCCAAAAATGGCAAGGATGTGACTGTTTTTGTAGAGGTGAAAGCCAGATTTGATGAAGCCAATAATTTGAAATGGGCCAGGCTGATGGAAGAAGCCGGTGTGAAAATAATGTATAGTATTCCTGGTTTAAAGGTGCATGCAAAAATTGCATTGATCACAAGAGAAATAGCGGGGGAGGAGCAGGAATTTGCCTTTTTAGGAACTGGAAATTTCAATGAAAGTACAGCGAAAATTTATGCAGATCATGGGTTGTTTACTTCCAATGCAGCATTGACAAAAGAATTAAGGGGAGTATTTCATTTTCTCAATAATGGAGAAAAACCTCAGCTTTCCCATTTACTTGTGGCTCAGGTCAATTTACAGGAAAGTTTTCTTGAATTAATTGACAATGAAATTCGGTTGAAAGCTTCAGGGCTGGAGGCTTTTATCAAAATAAAACTGAATAACCTGGAGGATGAAGTGATGATTGACAAGCTATATGAGGCCAGCAATGCCGGAGTGAAAATTGACCTGATTGTGAGAGGGATTTGTTGTTTGGTTCCCGGAGTTGAAAATCAAGGTGAAAATATTACAGTGACAAGGGTAGTGGATCAGTTTCTGGAACATGCCCGGGCATTTGTTTTTGGAAATGGAGGAGAAACCAAAGTTATTTTAGGATCCTCTGACTGGATGAAACGGAATTTATACCACAGAGTAGAAGTTTGTTACCCTATTTTTAATGAGGCCTTAAAAGCAGAAATTCTTCAAATACTGGATTTTCAACTGCAGGATAATAGCAAGGCAGTCACACTTAATGCTGAACAGGAAAATTGCAAAAAACAGCGGCAGCCACTGGAAAAAGAATGCAGATCCCAGGTGGCTATTTATCATTATTTAAAGGAAAAAAGCCATTAATTTTCTACTAATGAACCATGGTTTTTCCATCTCCATGATGATGCGCATCTAATATCTGACCCTCTTGCAGTAAGCTTGTTTTTAGTTGATCATAAGGCACTTCCTGCACCGAAGTATTTTCATCAATTGCAATAGATGCCGCAGCTCCGGCTGCCTGTCCCATAGTCATGAACATCCAGACCAATCTTAGGCTGCCATAAGCTACATAGGATGAAGAAGGGCAGGCGGCCACAATCAGGTTTGTGCATTCCTCTTTCCTGGGAATTAATGCCTTGTAACTTACGCCATATGGCTGTATATTTTTATCAAATACAAATCCCTCGTTCCACACATATCCATTTTTTACTACCCGTTTGGCTGCATGCATATCAAAAGGCCAAAGCGTAACACCAATTGGGTCTTTCGCCTGAGCACTTCCCGGCCGGCCATTAGTTTCCGTCACTACATAATCTGAAACCATTCTTCTTGCAGACCGTGCATAAAATTTTCTTGGCCAGTTTCCATGCTCCATAAATTCATCTTTGGGTAAGCCGAAGGGTTTCCATTTCTCTTTTACCTCTTCCGGAACAGCTTCATCATTTTGTAAAAACCAAATCAGTCCAAGAGTGAAATTTTTATGGTAATCGTAAATTTCCTGTCTTTTCTGGTAACCAGCATCGGGATAATTTACATTCATGCCATATAAATTTGCAGAGAGATCGTGCCAGCTTCCCATATCTGTTTTCCGGTTAGGTACATTTGATCTTGGGCCATTATTCAGGAAAGGATTTGAACCTCCTGCAGCAAAATACCTTCTGTAAATTTCATATTCATTAGGATTATATCCTGCAGGTTTTTGAATAGGCAGTCTGTTTTCAGCGCTGTCAGTTAGGCAAATTCTAAAACAGAATCCCATGATATAAGGACTTGATACTCCGGGTTCTTGTAAGGGTCCATCCAAAATGGTGGGCAAAAGTCCGCTGCTTGAATCTCCCGGTATTTTATATGGATCAATTTTTACTTCAAACTGGCGGTACACCTGCCTGGGAAACTCCCCATTAATAGTTTCCCCATATTTGGCATTTCCCTCTCTTCCAAAAGTGTAACTCACACCAGAAAATGCCATTAAATCGCCTTCAATCATGGCATCAATGAATATTTTAGCAAAAAATCGTTTCCCGCTCTCCATTACAATCTCTTTTATTTGCCTGCCCTCCTTTACGACTCCTGCTTTTCCTTCTTTCAACCTTTCGTTTTTATGGATGGCGATTTTAGGATATTCTGCCAGCCAGTCTAAAATCACTTTTTCGGCTACATGTGGTTCCCATCCAAAATCTCCCAAACCTTTTTGATGTCCGTAATATCTGGAAATTCTTATGTAAAATTCTAATGGCAGTCCACTCACAAATCTTTTATTATCCACATGGCCATCCCCTATATCACTTGAGGAAAGCCCTTCAATCATGAAACCGCCAATGTGGCCCGTAGGAGAGATTAGCGCTACTGATTTCCCTGATTTAGCTGCTTTTATAGCTGCGATAAAACTGGCTTCACTTTCTCCGTAAATACAAATTTCAGTTTCTATTAAGTTTGGGTTTTCTGGCTGGTGTTGGCATTTAAAAAGTAACAGCGCAAGCAGTATGATTGTAAATATTTTCATTTTCAATTACTATATATAAATGAGCAATCCCTGAGATAAGGATTTGATTTGTACTCAAATATAGGGATAATATGGACATAGGAGCATTGAAATTACAAAGGCAAAATGAATAGGGAAAAATCCAGAAGTTAATTTCTATGGACGTATCTTTACCTATTATTTTTTCAACTTTACTCTGCATGAAAGAAAATCAGGAATAGTCACAAAAACCTTCCTTAAGGAATATACTTGGAAATAATCGAATCGCATACTGTTTTAACTCAGGATCACCCAGTCAGGCTCTCGGAATATGTTATTGGAATATTTGATGCCATAACCACCAGACAGGGAATGAAAAAAGCCATTAAAAAAGGCTTGGTAATGGTAAATGGGGAAGTTGCAGAAACCGGAAGGTTTTTAAAAGGAGGAGAAATTATTTCGCTTTGTAAACCCAGCGTTATTCCGGATCAGCCTATTGCTGAATTAAAACTGGAAGTTTGCTATGAAGATGATTATCTGGCTGTTATCCATAAACCTGCAGGAGTAGTGGTAAGTGGGAATCAACTGAAAACCATATATAATGCCCTTCCTTTCAACCTTGTGGTTAGCCGGCAGACAGATGCACTTTCCAGACCTGCTCCTGTGCACCGTTTGGATTTTCCCACAAGTGGGTTATTGCTGGTTGGTAAAACCTCTTCAACTGTTGTTGCACTCAGTAAGATGTTTGAAGAGAAAAAGATGGAGAAAATTTACCATGCGGTTACCATTGGTAAAATGGAGAAAACCGGGATTTTGAATGCTTCCATTGGAGGGAAAATGGCGGAAACCTGGTTTGAAGTTTTAAAGTCAGTTGAATCAGCACGATTTGGCATACTGAATCTGGTGGCCTTAAAACCACTGACAGGGAGAAGGCATCAATTGCGTATTCATTTGTCCCAACTGGGACAACCGATTTTGGGTGATAAAGATTATGGAAAACCAGGTTTAATTTTAAAAGGAAAAGGATTGTATTTACAGGCTTCCGGCCTTAAATTTTCCCATCCTGTCTCTGGGGAAATTCTTGATTTTAATTTACCATTACCGAAAAAATTCAAAAAGATCTTTTCTTTATAATTACAGATAAAAATACTAACAAATGAAAGCGGCCTCGGTAAGAGAGATAAAATACGAATTAGGCACAAAATCGCCTAAAGAATTGATGGAGCTTTGTCTGATGATGTCGAAGTTTAAAAAAGAAAATAAAGAACTGCTCACTTATTTGCTTTTTGAGGCTGAGGATGAGCATGCTTTTGTGGAAAGTATCAAAAGAGAAGTTGACGATCTTTTTGAGGAAATAAATCTGGCCAGTTATTATTACATCCGAAAAAGGGCAAGAAAGATTTTAACCCATATCAAAAAGCATATCCAATATTCCAAGAAAAAGGAAACTGAAATTGAATTACTGATTTACTATTGTCAAAAATTGAGGGAAATAAAACCTCCAATCTGGAATTATGTTGCTCTCAAAAATATTTATGAAAGACAGGTAGTAGCTATCAAAAAGTCAATATCTACCCTTCATGAAGATCTCCAGATGGACTATGAGCATGATTTGGGGGAGTTATTGGATTATTGAATGACTAGGCATAAACGCTTGAAAAAAAAATGAATAAAAGAAAAATAATCTTAAAGCTGCTCATATTGATATGTGGTGTAATTAGGCATTTTTAATCCTTTTGAATATACTGGATTAGTCCTGCATATCCTCTGTTTCCATTATTTCCGGATGGACCTGAAGGAGCAGTTTTATCAGCATTTTTCAACTTGCCATTTTCAATATATTTATAATCTCCCCCACTTCCCCCGTATCCTCCATTACCTCCTACTCCCCCTGAAACATCGAAGTAAATGCATGATAAATGTTTGGTAAATGATTTGGGATATAGCACTAGAATATGTGCACCATTTCCTCCATTTCCTCCATTCCCCCCAGATCCACCTGCAGTTCCTGATAGATTTTTTATTGTTCCTGATGTGCCACTGCTTCCTGAACTTCCATGGGCACCGTTACCTCCTTTTGCAAGAATTTTCAGCTTAAATTTTACTGGATTTATAATGATAATTCTTGTGGTGTTCCAGTTTGAAATTTTTAGAGTATACAAGGAATCATTGAAAGGAGAAACATCAACAGTCACACTTTGGGCATCAATGCCATTGTAACCATTTATACCATAAGTTTTTGAAGAATTGGATGCAGAGAAATTAAAAGTCTGATATCCCCCAAAAGTAAATGGAATTTCAACTGATTTGGAGAAGTTTTTATTAGAAATATGGATTTTCAGGTTTGCATTTTCTAAAGAGCCATCGAATGGATTTGTCTTGCACGAAATCATATTTATAGATTCTGCATTTTCATATGCTATTCGAATGCCATGTCTGTTGATAATGTATCTTAAATCATCTCCACCATAGGATTTAATAACACCGTTAGAATAAGTACATTTCGCTTTTAAATTGAATTTTTGACCATAACTAATGGGTTGTTGAAAAACTTCAAAATCCTTAATTACCGGGATAATTAGGGTATCATGAATTATTTCCTCTGGAAACCTGGGATGGTTATATCTGATAGGAACGATTCCATTATATTCAATGATTAGACTCTTGTTTAAAGAAATTTCCTTCTTGAATGATGAATACCTTTTTTCTCCAACATAAAAATTCATTTTCTGGAACTTTGCCGAAAGAATTGGTTTTTGGTAAAGGCTACCTACTCGTTTTTTTCTACCCTTTTTATTGTCATAGATTACTCCAAATTTAATATTTTCATGATTGGTAATATCAACAGTAGAGTCTACTACGAATTTAATGTAATCCTGTGCAAAACCAGCTGAAAACCAAAATAATAGTATGAGGAGAGTACCAAAAACTTTCATTTAAAATGGGGTTTTATTTTCAGAATAAAATAGATGGTTTGTGCCAGGTTGTAGGTTGGGTCTTTAAGAAAAATTCTAAAAAATGAATAATACCAAAATCCATTTTTGTTACGAAATTATTAGAGATAACGTTTCATATTTCGTAAGGGGATTTGATGTAATTCCCGATGTGATTACAGATATTTAGTGGAGTTTTTCAGCTTTTTAATAAAATAAGAAAGACTGCTCCCTTTCCTTGCTCGCTTTCCAGGGTAATGGTTCCTCCCAGCTTTTCTACCAAAATTTTCACAATGCTCAATCCCAGCCCGGTTGATTTTTCACCTGCAGTTGGTTGGGCGGAAAGTGTCTGAAATTTCCCAAAAGCTTTGGCTTTGTCCTCTTCCGAAAAGCCCTGGCCTTCATCCTTCACTGCAATGGTTAACTGCCCTTCCTTTACTTTGGCGCTTATGCTCACGGTTTTATTTCTGGGACTAAATTTTAAGGCATTGGAAACCAAATTATCTAATATTCTTTCCAATGCATCTTTGTCCGTTTGGAATTGGATAGGCACTTTAATTTCTGCAGTTAGATTTATGTCTTTTTTATGAGCAGTTTTTTGAAAACCCTCTACCAGGTTATGGATTAACTGAGCAATGTCACAATCTTTAAATACCAGCTTTTTCTTATCCTGTTCGTATTTCTGAAGGGCATTTAGTTGCTCTACCAATTTGCTTCCCTGTTGAGCCACTTCTATAATTTTTGTGTTTAGAAACAACTGATCTTCTGAAAGCTCTCCTGAAAGTGACATAACCTCTGCCAATCCTGCAGCCCGGTTTAATGGAGCTTTTAAATCGTGGGCGACCATGGCCATTAAAGTTTCCTGATCCTTTAATAATTGTTGTAAGCTATGGTGTTGCTTTTCAAGGACCAGTTTCTGGTTTTCAATTACCTGGGTTCTGTCTTTCACCTTTTGTTCCAGATTGTCATTCATTTCGGTAAGTTTCTGAGATAAAGTTTCACCATTGGTAAGGGCAAGGGAAAAACGTTTGGCAGTTACAATCATCATGGATAAAAATAAGACCATTGCTCCCCAGTTGGCTACATTGCCAAAATTGATAACCAGTTGGGCGTAAAGGATATCTATCAATAAGAAAGGGAAGGCAAAAGCAATGCCTGCTAAAAGTATAATCGATCCAGTTTCTTTGTTTCTGGCAGCTTTAAAGTTCACATAAATAAAGTAAAGCGTGGATCCCAACATGAAAATATGATAGTGAATAGCATGGTAAATAATGGAATCGAAAGGTAAAACAAAAAGAGCCAATACATGCACACTGGCAATTATCCAGCTAATTACAGTGAATTTTTTTGAGGTATAGGTGGGAAATAAGGAATAAGAAAACTGAATAAGAATTGGGATGGCCAGATAAGTACACAGCCATCTGAAATGGACAATAGTAGAATGGCTGAGTTCCGGATAAATTATTCGGAGTATTATTTCATCAATACTTGAAAAACGAAGAAACAAACAAATGGCAAAAAGCGCCAGATAAAGGAAGAAATATTCTTTTTTCCTAAATACGAAAAAAATAATTTGTGAAATGGCCACCAATAAAATTAACCCCAGCATAATGCTGTCAATAATTTGTTTTTTTTCCTGTGCTTTCTCGAGAAGTGCTTTTCCTCCTAAGGTCACCTTCACTTTTATCCCGCCATACAAAAAATTCCAGTTGGAAACATGCACTAAAATATCCAAAGTATCTCCCTGATGGAAATAACCGGGAATTGTGATGATATTGGTATTGTAATCAGGGATTTCATCAGCTTTACTCCACCCCACTTTTCCAGAAGTGGCAATTAACTTCCCATTCACGAAAATTTGATGTGCCGACAAGGATTCATATAATTTCATCGCCACTGGCCGGGCCGATGTAGGCATTACAATTTTTTTTCGGTAAGTGACCAATCCTTTTAAAGGTACAGGATGGCCTTTCCAGGTCATTGTAGTCCAGTTTTTAGGGAGGTTGGTCAATTCCCAATGTGCAGTATCCAGTTCGTGTATTCCAAGCAGTTTGCCCACATGGTATTGCCAATTCTCATTCAGGTCAATTGTTTTATTATCAAGATCATAATCCCTAAGGTCCAGCTCTGTATCCTGTGTTTTGGGATAGGCAAAATGACCCAGGAAAAACAGGAAGAGCAGTAAACATGATCTGGACAAAAATCTGGTCATGATGAACCTTTAGAATTTTATATTAAAGTAACTTTTTTTAATTAGAAATCTAAACCATACAACAGAAGATTGATATTTGTTTACTAATTACCACAGGCGTGAAATAGTTGTTTCTAGTTTTGTATGGTTAATCAGTATCTTCAGTTGCTGTAATATTATGCTTATTTTGGGCTAGTAGCTCTAGAAATACGTCTTTACCACAGTACTATTTCAATTATTGGTGAAAATTCTGGTCCTTTTAAGACTTGTTTAAAAATATATTATCTGGAAGTTGAACTTTGTTGGGATTATTATTGTATGTACAATAGTTGTATGAATCTATTTTTACAATTCTAATGATGTAAATATGAATAATACCTATTTCGAAACCATTCACAAAATCATCACAATGGGCCATTGGGTTACGGATCAGGTTAGTTTGGAATTGAAAGAATTTGGCATAACCGAACCGCAGTATAATGTGTTACTTATATTGAAAACGGCTAATGGAAAGCCACTAACTGTCCAGGAAATTCTGGAAGGGATGGTGCAAAGATCGAGTAATGTGACCCGAATAATTGATAAGCTTTTGGCAAAAGGCTATGTGAACAGGTGTGAGTGTTGTACTAATCGAAGGAAAATGGATATTACCATTACCGAAGAAGGAATTAAACTACTTAGAAAATTAAATAAAAAGGTAAATACAATCCATAAACCCATGATGGAAAACCTGGGGGAACAGGAGTTGAAATTATTAAATCAATTGATATCAAAATTAAGATCAAATAAATCATGACTAAAAAAATCTTAGCTTTTGCTGCGAGCAATAGTAAACAATCGATCAATCAAAAGTTAGTAGCATTTACCGCAAACCAGGTAGATGAGGCAGAAATCACTTTCCTTGACCTAAATGACTATGAAATGCCTATTTACAGCATTGACAGAGAAAAGGAATCGGGTATCCCCGAACTGGCGCAAAAGTTCAAGGCATTGATCAAAGCATCTGATGGGATAATCATCTCTTTTGCGGAACACAACGGAGTCTACTCAGCCGCTTTTAAAAATATTTTTGACTGGATTTCCCGCCTGGGTAAGGATGTCTGGGAAAGTAAACCTATGTTGCTAATGGCAACTTCACCCGGGGGGAGAGGAGGAAAAACTGTTTTGGATATTGCTTTAAATCGCTTCCAGCTGGCCAATAAAAATACAATTGCCACTTTTTCCCTTCCTTTTTTCAATGATAATTTTTCAGAAGAAAACGGAATTACGGACGAACCACTTTTAGAAGAATTTAAATTAAAACTGGGCACATTTGAAAATGCGGTTTTACCTTTGGAAAAAGTAGGAAAATAAGCCGGCAAAATGATCGATAATTTCTCTGATAAGTCGAAAGAATATGCCCTTTACAGGCCCAGCTATCCCAGAGAAGCCATTGAATTTCTAATTGCTCTGGTGGAAGAAAAAAAGCAAGCCTGGGATTGTGGTACTGGAAATGGGCAATTTGCAGTGGAACTTGCTGAATATTTTGACCGGGTCTGGGCTACTGATTTAAGTGCCAACCAGATCAAAAATGCTGTTCCGCACGATCGAATTACATATAAAGTAGAGCAGGCGGAAAATGCAGCCTTTCCTGAAAATTCATTTGATCTTATTTCCGTAGCACAGGCCATTCACTGGTTCGATTTTGATGGATTTTATCCGGCAGTAAAAAAAGTACTTAAGCCTGAAGGTATTTTTGTGGCAATTGGCTATTCTACTATTCAAATACCGCCTCATTTGAATGAAATAATCCATCATTTCTACACTGAGGTGGTGGGCAAATATTGGGATAAGGAAAGAAGGCACATTGATGCCGGTTATCAAACCATTCCATTTCCTTTCAGGGAAATAGAAACTCCAGCATTTGAAATTGAACTCCATTGGACTTTTGAGCAATTGATTGGGTACCTAAACACCTGGTCATCTGTGAAACATTATATCAGTCAGAATAGGGAAAATCCTGTTGATATAATTCAAGAGAAATTAAAAAATGCCTGGGGAGGGACTGAAAAAATCAAGGTGATATTTCCAATTATTTTGAGGGTTGGCAAAAAAGGGAAGGCTTAAGGGCTTCCCTTTTTTGCTTTTATTCGTCCTTAAGAGAATCTACCGGATTTACTATAGCTGCTTTTACTGATTGATAACTGGTGGTTAGCCAGGCAAATAGCAGAATAAGCACCCCTGAAGTCAGAAAAATTTCGTACCCGAAGTCAATTCTATAGGCAAAATCTGTTAGCCATTTATTAATCAGGTACCAGGCCACCGGAATTACCATTAAAAAAGCAATAATTACCAATTTGGAGAAATCCCTGGACAAAAGTAAAATTATACTTTTTACAGATGCTCCCAATACCTTACGAACCCCAATTTCCTTAGTCCTTTGCTCTGCCATAAAAGCAGTTAATCCAAATAAGCCCAGGCAGGCTACTAAAATGGCCAAAACCGAAAAAGCACCCAGCAAGTTGCCCAAATTTTCTTCTTTTTTATAAAGATTATCAAAATCGTCATCCAGGAATTTATAATCGAAAGGAAACTCCGGAGCAAATTCCGCATAAACTTTTTTTATGGCTGCAAGGTCCTTTTCCAGGTTTTCACTTTGCAGTTTTAAAGCAATCATCCAGGTGTTTTCAGGGCTAATCCACATGGCCAGCGGATCAATCTGATTTTGAAGCGATTTATAGTGAAAATCTTTTACCACGCCTACGATTTTGCCATCCAGTGGTCGGTCAGGCTGGAATACAGCGAATTCTTTTCCTACAGGGTTTTTTATATTAAATTTTTTAACTGCGGTTTCATTTACCAGATAGCCCTTTTTTATGTCAGAAGCTATTTCCTCATTCAGGTTCCGTCCATCTGCGAGTTCAAGACCCATTACTTCCATATATTCTTGATCAAGGATAAGCGTATTGATATTGGTTTTAAACTCTTCTCCATTTTCATCAGGAATTACATAGGAATAATGAGACTGCATTTTTCCAGGAACTCCATTCGAACGGGTTACATTTTTAACCCCTGACAAGGATTTTAGTTTTTGTTTAAATACCTCGTAATTCCTGGTAATTTCAGCAGTTGGATAGAAAAAAATTACCTGTTCTTTTTCAAAACCCAACTTACTGGTTTTCATAAAGCTCATTTGTTCATACACTGTGATAGTGAAAATTACCAAAAAAGCTGCAATAGCAAATTGGAAAACGGTCAGTACTTTTCTAATTGAAGAAGAACCCGATCCACTTAAGTTGCTTTTAAGTACTTTAGCCGGATGAAATGCTGAAAGGTAAAAAGCAGGATAGCTTCCAGCCAAAATTCCTGTTAGAATACCAATGCCAAGCATACCTGCGAGAATGGAAAGATTTTCCATATAGATGAAATCCAACCGGATGTCCATCATGTCATTTATCCAGGGAATCATCAATTCTAATAGCAGGATGGACAGTGCAAGCGAGCTAAGACTCAGTAGCAATGTTTCTCCTAAAAACTGGCTAATCAATTGGCCTCTGAATGCTCCCATGGCCTTTCTCATACCTACTTCTTTTGCCCTCTTAAAGGCTCGTGCTGTGGAAAGATTCATGAAATTGATGCAGGCAATTAGAAGAATAAATAATGCAATCGCTGAAAAAGCATAAATATAATTTCTATCGGTGGTAATGACATCACCCCTAATATTTTGACCAAAATGAATTTCCCGGAGCGGTTGAAACCAAAAATAACCAGTGGATTCTTCCTGGTTTCTACCTAGTTTTTTATTTAGAAAATCGGTAGCATCTTGTTGTATGGTCTGGGTATTTTCCATATGATCTACCATTACATAGGTAGGATAGTTCCATGAATCATAGTTTTCAAAAAAATCCTCTCTCATCCAGTCTGTGTAGATGATTGAAAGAGAAGTGAAAGGAAGAATATAATCGAATTGTAAATGGGAATTAACTGGTGGGTTTTCCACAACTCCGGTGATGGTAAACTGAAAATCTTTGTTAAAAGAGACTACCTTTCCCAATGGGCTTTCCTTTGGAAAATGTTGTGCTGCGATTCGTTGGGAAATAACCATAGAAGTCGGTTCTACCAATAAATTAGCGGGGTTCCCTTCAATTATTTTAAAAGAGAACATTTCCACAAAATCACTGTCCGCCATCAAAACTTCTCCCTTGGCAAGTTTTTCTTCTTCATATTTAATCAGGGCATCATCTCCGAAATTCAAAGTTCTGCTGTAGTGGGTTATTTCATGAAACTTTTCTTTCAGGTGCGGTCCAAAAGCAGAAGGGGACCAGGTTTGTCTGGCTTCTATTCCCTTTTTAACAGAAGTGGGAATAATTCGGAATATTTTATTTTGATTGATGTGAAAGTTATCAAAACTCAACTCAAACCGGACAAAAACCAAAATTAGAAAGCAACAGGTTAGGCCAAGAGTTAAACTAGCCAGATTGATAAAGGAATAAATTTTATTCCTCGTTAAATGACGAAGGGCAATTTTGAGATAGTTCCTGAACATAATTTGAAAAATTGACACTAAAAATTTAAGTACAGTTCTTAAAACTATGAAAAAAAACCAGCATTGAAAAGGATGGTTGGGGAGGAATCTAAAACAAAAAAGGAGGCTCTTAAAGCCTCCCAGATATTTTTATAATTTGTGTTTGAATTGAAAATTCCTGATGATTAGAATTCTGCCATTTTTTAATACAACAAGTTTTTTGTTTTATATTCCTGAATGGCATTCCGGTATTTAGGGTTTTCAGGATCCTGCAGACTGAGCTCAAACAAGTTAATCAATTCCGGATGACCTTTATATTTTATGAGATAAAGACTTAGCGGCTCCATTTGCCAAAGGTAGATGGATAGAAGTGCAAAAAAGACCAGTTTCTTATCAATATTTTCCTTGAAAAGTGATTCAGGCTTTACTACCACCCTGATGATCAGTAAAAGCATAAGCCCAAGTCCGCTAATCAAAAGCAATTGCTTGCTGCCCGGAAGAAAAAGCAGGTCCAGTAAAGTGCCAATAGCAGCTATGGAAATACCCAGATTGATAAGTTTGGGTAGGATTACATGATAAAGGAAATTTGGTTTTTCAGAAGGGGTTTTAATTGCAGTATTGCTGGAACCGAAGCCTAAAATTAAATTACAAATAGCCACTAACACCAACCCAAGGGTCAAAAGATTATTACCCCCCTGGTAATTATTGATCCAGAATAAACCTCCAATGAGGGTAATGACCAGCCCGGTCATTTCCACCTTGGGTAATATTTTATTGATGAAATAGGAAAGTCCTGAGGTGGAATTATTAGTGTTATTTGTCATTGTAAATCAAAGCTCCAGAGCTATTTAAAGTAAAGTGTTAAATTGAATTGTAAATTTCATAAAAGCAAATATCAGGCTTCAGACAATAATTCATCCCAAATCTAATATTGAGCATTTAAACGCCTTTAAGATAAAAAAAGTCTTCCAAATTTACTTTGGAAGACTTTTTTTGAGGTTTTACTTCAATAAGTAAAATTACAATTTTTTTAGCAGATTAGTCATTGAAACCTGTTCGCCTAACCATTCTTTTACTTTACTGATACTCATCCTTTCCTGTGCTGTAGAATCCCTGTGTCTTAAAGTCACCGTATCATCTTCAAGTGTCTGGTGATCAATTGTGAAACAGAATGGAGTACCGATTAAATCCTGTCTGGTATATCTTTTCCCAATGGCAGCCTGTTCTTCATAGAAAATATTATGATCAAATTTCAGGTCATTATAAAGGGCTTTTGCCTTTTCAGGAAGTCCGTCCTTCTTAGTTAAAGGTAAAATAGCCGCCTTAACCGGAGCAATTGCCGGATTGAACTTAAAGTAAGTTCTGGTTTTCACCTTATCTCCTTCTCCAACTTCTTCTTCAGTAAATGCATTACAAAGAGTAGAGAGGAATAACCTGTCGGCACCTATTGAAGTTTCTACTACATAAGGCACATAATTCTGATTAATTTCAGGATCGAAATATTGTTGTTTCTTCCTTGAATATTCCTGGTGCTTGCTTAAATCAAAATCAGTTCTGGAATGAATACCTTCTATTTCTTTGAAACCGAAAGGAAATTCGAATTCTATATCAGCAGCAGCATTGGCATAATGCGCCAATTTATCATGATCGTGAAATCTTAATTTTTCAGGATCAGTTCCCAATACGGTATGCCATGCCATTCTTTGCGCCTTCCATTTCTCATACCATTCCATTTCCGAACCTGGCCTTACGAAAAATTGCATTTCCATTTGCTCGAATTCCCTCATCCTGAAAATAAACTGACGGGCAATGATTTCATTTCTGAAAGCCTTACCAATCTGGGCAATTCCAAAAGGCACTTTCATTCTGGCAGATTTTTGCACGTTCAGAAAGTTTACGAAAATACCCTGAGCAGTTTCCGGTCTAAGGAAGATGGTGCTGGCAGCATCTGCAATGGCACCAGTCTGGGTAGAAAACATTAAGTTAAATTGTCTTACTTCGGTCCAGTTTGCTGTTCCCGAAATAGGACAGGTAATGCCTTCTTCCATAATCAAATCATGAACACCAGCTAAATCTTCAGCTTCCAGCAATTGGTTCATTTTTTTGATTAAATCATCAGCCCTGGCCTCATCACCAGCCTTTCTATATTCATCGGCTTTATCTTCAAGCAAATTATCGGCTCTGTATCTCTTTTTAGAATCTTTATTATCCAGCATGGGATCGTTAAAACTATCCACGTGACCAGAAGCCTTCCAGGTGGTGGGATGCATAAAAATAGAAGCATCTATCCCTACAATATTATCATTGAGCTGGGTCATAGCTTTCCACCAAAATTGTTTGAGGTTATTTTTCAATTCAACCCCATTCGAGCCGTAATCATATACCGCCTGCAAACCATCATAAATTTCACTGGAGGGGAATACAAACCCGTATTCCTTAGCATGAGCAATTACTTTTTGTAATACTGTGTTCTCCTGTTTCTTGTCATTCTTTGCCATGGCGCAAATATAGCGGTTAAAATTAATTTTTAAAGAATAGGAGTAAGGATGTATAGAATTGAAATTCCCCAAAAAACAAAAAAAGTGCTGTAGCCAAATAATAGCCACAGCACTAAAAATGTTTGCTTCAAATAAAATTAATAAAATGAATATGTAGTTGATTCTCCACCAGAAGAAGATGAAGCTGACCGAGTGGCTAGGTGTCCATTTTCATCGAATGTATATGAAAAATTGTAGGTTATATCAAATCCATTTTCTTCCAATTGATAAGAACCTGGCAACTGTTTTTGGGCTGCGATAGTTGGAACAATTTCTACTGGAAAAGGATTGGAGCTACTGTTGTAATTATCAAAAGTTCTGGTAGAAATGAGTTCGTATTCTTCCTCGGTATCTACCGGAATATAGGTCAGTTGTTTATATAAATTGCCATTATCGAAATAAAGGAATACAAATACAAAACCTAATTTGAATTCTCCTGAACTTTGTTTGTAATAAACGGCTTCTCCTCCAATGTTGCCAGCAGGATCGTAGTCATATTCCTTGTAGGAACTTTTTTCCCCATTTTCTATTTCTTCTGAACGGGTGACTCTGCCATCCTCATAATAAAAATACTCATCGTGATTAGGGAAATGATTAATCTTTTCTATTTGCCCATGAATATTATAATAATAGGTATCTGTTCCTGTGCGTTTACCCGGAGTCTCGGTTTCCCATTCTATTTTCTCGATTTTTCCGGAAGCTTCATAAAAGAAGGTCTTTCTGGATTTCCAGTTTCCTCCAATTACTTCATAGGATTTTGGTTTGCCTACCAATTCATTATCCAGAATTGTAAATTCCCTTTTATTTAATTCCCCTTTGGTGATGGCTCCTTCAGTTTCTGAAATTGAAAATTTGAAAAGCTGATGGCCAGATAATACATTGTTATGTATTGGGGTTACCTGGAAACTGGCTGTAGTTGCACCCAATGGCACTACGATTTTTAACTTTCCTTCTGAATTGAATTTTGGCTCGGTCTGAAAATTACCATTTTGAAAACCTTCCTCTATTTTTAAGGTAATGGACCCTTCGCCTGGAGCAGGACCAGACAAATTAATCTGGATTATGGTTCCTTTTAACTCAGTTTCAAGAAGGCTGGAAGAGGCTTCTGAAAAGGAAGCAGTGACTCTTTCCTCATCCTCCACCAGAATAATTTTTAAACTGTTCTTAATGCCCGGTTCAAATCCCTTGCTAAGTTCCAGTATTTTAAAATTTATTGCCCTATCTGATCCCAGGACAGAATTATTGACGGGAATAAAATCAAAAGATACTGTTTTTTTACCTTTTTCAATAGGTATTTTCAATAGATTTTCAGCAATTTCAGGACTGGTTTCAAAATCGTCCGGGAAATCAGATTCTACTTCCAATGTGATTTCTCCATCGGAAGGAGCAGCCTTATCAAATTGGAGGAAAATTTCTTTTGATCCTCCATTTTCAGGGATCGAATCATCTTCACCAAATTGAATTTTAACGGGTTGTGAAATTGGGGTTACCTGTGGTTCATCCTCGTCATTGCAGGAGATAAAATTGGCTATCACCATGATACCAATTAATAGTTTTGACACTAGTTTCATAAAAAAGTTGTACGTGTGAAATGTGTTTTAACCTGGCTTTGGGTTTTTTAGAAAAAATATTAAGGGAAGTGGTTCTTTAGAAACGCGTTTTCTAAGATAAATCACTTAATAGCTAAAACAACTTACGGCTAGCTGGAAATTAAATTTTTGATCTTCTTCTATTCCAGATAAATGATAATTCGGAAACTGCAGGAATAATGTTGCAGTTTTTTGCAGGATTTTTATAACTAATTGATATACAGGCCGAAAATTATTTTTAATTGTTAATAGAGTTCTGCTGAATTCATCTCTTTGTGAGTAAATTCCTGAACTTTTATTTTTTAATTCCTATGGTTGAGCATTTTCTCCATTATGAATAGTGAATACTGCTTTGCTTAAATTCCAATTAAATCCTTTTCAAAAAACTTATTATCCCTATTATGACTACCTTTATAAAAAACAATAGTTGAATATTTTAAATCCGGAAGGCAAAATAATGAGTGGTTTATTTACTGATGCAAGTGTACAAGTAATGGCTGAAGTGGCCAACCGATACCAGGTAAGCTTCCAGACTGTGCAGGAATTGTCACATGCTTTGATTCGTAGCAATGGCACCATGGCACAATTCAATCTTCCCGAGCTGGGAGGGTCTGGCCAATGGATGCAGGGTGGAATGACTATGGTAGGCGACATGTTTAACAATCAATTGAAATTTACTGTAGATGGGCTTTGTATTGATTTGTCTAACTTAATTATTCAGGGCTCTATTCAATATAAACCTTTGCTTAAAAAATCGCCAGATGAAGGTGGTTTTCAGGGAGGAAACTGGTGGGGAGATTTAGGTATTCCCAATTCTTCCGGCAGCCAGAATGATATGCATTATGCCATTTTTTCAAATCCTGGAAGGCTCGCCATCAAAAGGCACGGGCAGGTAACGGTTTACGATACACTCGACCACCAGATTAATGGGGTAGGGCAGCAGCAAGGTGGAAGTGATTCCGTGAATTTTACGAGTCAATACGGGAATGTGTCCTTAAGCGATTTGCCAGTTATTTCCGGGGAGAATAAGCCAAAGGATGAAGTGAAGCCCCAACCGGGTTCATCCTCATCTGTTCAGGCAGAGGAACCTATAGAAAAGGAGGAAAAAACGCCAAACCAGGATATTTTAATTTCTTCTGCGGAAGAGGCAAAAACTAAAGAAGCTGAAGATGATATTTTTGAAAAAATAGAAAAACTAGCCGCCTTAAAAGAAAAGGGAATACTGACTCAAAAAGAATTTGACGATAAAAAAACGGAATTGCTGGGAAGGATATAGTTACTTTAGTAATCAAAAACCATAGGCTCTTGATGTCCCTGCGGGGTTTTCGTAGAAACCCTGCGTTTATAAAGGGAAAGGCTTTAAACTAAAAAACTCAAGGATATAGGATTATTGTTTCAGTAGGGTTTTCAAGGAAAAGCCCCGTTTCCTAAAGTGTTTTTTCCTGAGAATTCATGTTTCTTTTATAAAAAGGACAAATTTTCTATCTCAATGATTTAAGTTGAATTTCTATTATTGTAGGTCCGTGCTTTTCAATAAGTTCAGGTTGTCTTACTATATGATCTGGAATGTTTGTCCAATGGGAATAACTGTTATAAATATGATCTTTTGTAAATATTTTGCTTGTTGGAATTGATCCAACCTTTTCGAAATCAATATCGGATGTTTCAAAATTTACAGCCATGAACCATTTAATTAGAGGATCATCTTTAAATGTACCAGGAAATTCTTGATACTTGGATATAAGAATATTCCCATATTTAAAATAATCGAGATTTGGAGGTTGTTTTTTAAAATAATCACAAATTGCAATCAGGTTAAACCCATATTCTGTTTGTTCTTCAGATTCTAGAACATAAAGAGCCCCAAAATGTCCATTTGATAGATTAATACCAAGGCAATCCCCTTTTTCGAAAATTGAATCTATTAATTTTATCTTTTTCCTTTTTCTGGGGGTTTTCCTTTCTGAATTTAATTTAATGAGAAAATTTGTAAGTGCTTTTTTTCTCTTTGTAATTTCGGATTGCTTTGCTCCAAGTTCTTTCCAAAGTTCAATATCTTTTCCTGAGGTTATAATTTCTGTTACCCGATTCAAAAGTTTAGCTTCAAGAGATTTACATTCCCACTGACAAAGGGCTAAAGCGAACCAAAAATTGTTGATTTCTTCATTATCTTCTAGAATTTCTTTATTTGAATTAATGAGATGATTTGTAATCTCTTTTACTTCTTGTCCCTCATTATAGAACGCAAAAAAATCCTCCCGAATATCTTCAAAAGTGTCATTGGAAGATATTCCAGTTCCCCAATATCCCATAAGGTTGTGTTTAGTTTTGCTTGTAAATTACTTGATAAAAATAAAGAATCTATACATTAATTGGTGGGATAAAACTAAAAACCCTCACCCAAAACAAAATTTCAGGTGAGGGGGAAAAAATTTCCAAAAATAAAATCTACTTGATTTCCCAGGTACTGTGGCCGGCTAAAAGGGCATCTAAATCACCTTCGCCTTTTGAAGCTAATGCCTCCTGAATCTGCTTATTAAACACATCTTCATAATTAAACCTTTCCTCAGCGTAAAATACGCCAAATGGCCTTGGTAAAGCTCCTTCCGTTTTGGGATCATCAAATAGTTGCGTGAGAATAGAGGCTTTTATTTTGTCCGATTTATCGTGTTTCCATAAATCTTCTTTTGAAAACCCTTCATCCAAATTGACTACTGTAGGTTTAAAACCATCCAGTTTAATACCCAAATTTCCCTCTTTACCAAAAACCAGTGGTTCTCCCTGCTCCAGAAAAATGACATTATCAGGCTTAGTGGCTTTCTCTGTGAATGGGAAAAAAGCCCCATCATTAAACACGTTACAATTCTGGTAAATTTCCACCATGGAAGTACCTTTATGTAAATGAGCCTCTGATAATACATCCCTTAAATGTTTGGGATCTCTATCCAGGGTTCTGGCTATAAATGTCCCTTCTGCACCCATACATAAGGCCAATGGATTGAAAGGATGATCCACAGAACCCATAGGAGTTGATTTTGAAATACTTCCTTCTGGTGAAGTTGGGGAATATTGCCCTTTAGTCAACCCATATATCTCATTATTAAAAAGCAATACATTAAGATCGAAATTCCTTCTGAGCATGTGAATTAAGTGGTTACCCCCAATGGAAAGGGCGTCTCCATCACCTGTAATTACCCAAACACTGAGGTCAGGGTTTACCGCTTTCAGTCCACTAGCAATGGCAGGAGCCCTCCCATGGATACTGTGCATACCATAAGTATTCATGTAATAGGGAAACCGGGAAGAACATCCAATTCCTGAGATAAACACGATGTCCTCTTTGGGCACACCAATTTCCGGCATAATGGTTTGTACTTGTTTGAGAATGGAATAATCTCCACAACCCGGGCACCACCGTACATCCTGATCGGTGGCAAAATCTTTTGGGGTTAATTTTTCTACTATATCGTTTGGTGTATTCTGACTCATGATTTCAATATTTTAATAAAGTACCAGAGTTTCACTTCGAAAGCTCCGCTCTGTATAACAATTTAAAAGGTTGTTATTTTTGTTCAACTACTGCACTGCTTCTAAAGTGTTTTCACCCAGGACTGCATTTTTGATTTCATCTACTGTAAAAGGAAGGCCTTTTACTTTTTGCACCCCTTTGGCATCAATTAAGAATTCACTTCGGATCATTTGTAACAATTGTCCTTTATTCATTTCCGGAATAACAACTTTTTTGAATCTGCTCAAAAGCTGTTTCAGGTTTTTGGGAAATGGAAATACATAACGCAGGTGAGCGTGAGAAACGGAATGACCCTCTTTTCTCAATTCCCTTACAGCAGTTTGGATGGCTCCAAAAGTGGAACCCCAACCCAATACCAGCACATCCCCCTGACTTTCTCCTATGGCAATTTGCTGTTCTGGTAAGAATTCGGCCATTTTCTTCACCTTTTCTGCTCGAAGATTTATCATAAATTCATGGTTAGCCGGATCGTAGGATACATTTCCTGTTTCGTGTTCCTTTTCCAAGCCTCCAATCCTGTGTTCGAACCCTTTCATTCCGGGAATAGCCCATTCTCTTACGAGCTTCTCATCCCTTTTGTAGGGGAGGTATTTCCCTTCTTCATTTTTACTGTTGTCATTTACCCACTTTGGATGGATCTCAGTTAAAGCTTCAGACTTGGGAAATCTCCAGGGCTCGGCACCATTGGCAATATAGCCATCGGAAAGTACAAAAACCGGAGTCATGTGTTCCAGGGCAATTCTACACGCCTCAAATGCCACTTCAAAGCAATCTGACGGGGAGGAGGCTGCTAGCACGGGCACCGGAGCCTCTCCATTTCTGCCGTAAACGGCCTGAAACAAATCAGCCTGTTCGGTTTTGGTTGGTAATCCTGTTGATGGTCCGCCTCTTTGCACGTTACAAATGACCAGCGGCAATTCCAGAATGGTGGCCAGCCCGATGGCCTCTCCTTTAAGGGCAATACCTGGCCCTGATGAAGCGGTAACTCCCAAAGTTCCTCCATAGGAGGCTCCTATGGCAGAACAAATTGCAGCAATTTCATCCTCAGCCTGAAAAGTTTTAACCTTAAAATTTTTGTATTTGGAAAGGAAATGAAGAATATCTGAAGCCGGGGTAATGGGATAACTTCCATAAAATAAATTTAGTCCCGCTTTTTTTGCCCCCGCAATCAGGCCAATGGCCGTGGCTTCATTCCCTTTTATATTTCTATAAATTCCTTTGGGCATTGGCGCTGGCTCAACCTGATACCTAGATGTAAAAGCCTCACTGGTATCACCAAAATGGTAACCGGTTTTTAATACATTAATATTGGCTTCCCTTAGCTGTTCATTATTCTTGAATTTCTGATTAATGAAGGCGATGGTATTGTCAAGTTTTCGGTTGTACATCCAGTAAATGTACCCCAGCACAAACATGTTTTTACTTCTGTCAATCTCCTTTATCCCCAAACCTGATCCTTTCAGGGCATTTCTTGTGATTTTTGTAACATCAATTTTATGAACTATATATTTATCCAGAGAATGATCTTCCAATGGGTTTTCCCCATCAGCATATTTTGCCAAATTGAGGTTTTTCTTGTCAAATCCATCGGTATTGGCTATGATCAATCCTCCAGTTTTTAAGTTTTCCAGGTTGACTTTTAATGCGGCTGCATTCATGGCCACCAGTACATCATATTTATCTCCGGGTGTGAAAATTTCCACACTGCCAAATTTGAGTTGAAATCCGGAAACCCCTGCTAATGTCCCTTTGGGAGCCCTGATTTCTGCCGGAAAATTTGGAAATGTACTGATGTCATTTCCATAAAGGCCAGTAGTTTCACTAAACTGGCCACCAGTAAGTTGAATCCCATCCCCGGAATCTCCGGCAAACAGAATCACCACCTCTCGTTTAGTTTCGGTTGACTTTGTCATAATTAGTTTTTGAATTTGGGTGAATTACCCCGTAACCAAAAGTGAAGGCAGGAAGACTTGTTAGTTTATCAAAGGTTTTTACCTGCCTGGCTAATCATTGCGGAGTAGCTAAAAATTGGTTGAAAAGCCTGAGATGTCCTTACAATTTAAAAAAAACTGTAAAAGAATCATAGCTTAATTTGAGTAAGATTTGGCCGATTAGTCCTGATAGAATTAAATTAGGTATAACCGGTAGTTTACTTACAACAACAGCAAGAAAGTAGCATTTCGAAATTGTTTAGGAAAATGAATATTAAGGAAGTGATTTAAACTTTTTGTTGGTTACCGTAAATTGTCAAATTAAGGTTCTCAGGTAATAGGAAAATTTGGACTGCGCCAAGATTTGGTAATGGAGCTATTTTTAGATTTTTCTATGAACTGAGGTTCTTGAACCAGGCAGACGCCTCTGTGGCAATTTGCAGCTTAAAAAAATAAGTATGAACCACTTCAAAAAACAAAAAAGCCTCTTCTTGTGGTAGAAAAGGCAACATAATCAGTATGAACTGAAATAATAAAGAATTTTCTTTAACCACAACAACAGGAACTCAGGCAACAGCAACAACTATTGTGAGCATTTGGACGAGATTGATATGGTGTGTTTGTATTCATCATTTTGTGATTGATGGCACAATTGTAAAGATTTTTTCCAAAAAACAAAAAATAAAATTGAAAATTTAATTTGTTTTATCTCCTAATCAACCAAATAAATTCTGATATTGTTTCTGCATTTTATTAAAAAGGTAACAATCAAGAGCTTAGAATTGGATTGTTGAATTGGCTTTTTTGTGGAATGATTTTTCAACTCCTATTCAGGGATTAGTTTTTAGGTATTGCCTTGCCCCCGGATTTCATCCGAGGTTATGGATATGTTTAATCCCTTTCGGGATTGAATTTGAATGCTGATAAAATTTAGGTACGTGAAATTAAGTCTTTTGAGCCTGAGTTTTTTTTAGATAAATGCAATTTACCATTGTACAAAATCACGGTTTTGAATTTTAAGATCAGAACATTTTAAAAATCAAAAATGGATATAGTGTGAAATAAAAGTTTTAATCGCGAAACCCCAGGAAAGGGTTTAACACGAATAGCTCCGTATGTAATGCGGAGATAAAAAACCAACAGATATATCAACTCCTGAATGGGTATTGAATAAATATTTGCCTTAGGAGACGTTTTATCCAAAAAATTATATCTAAATATGATAAACCCCCGTACAACCATAACTACTAACCTGCTAAAAGATATAAGTGGTTGGACAGAAATAACTATCTTTTAGTTACTGCAACTAATTGATAATGAGGGGGAATGATTCAATATTAAAAAAGTACAGGTACTTATGACTGACAATCAAGACAGAATAAATGAACTATTAAAAAGGTTGGAATTGCTTTCAGTTCAGCAAAAGAAATTTGAATTAGAAATTGAGGATATCAGGAGGGAGTTGCTTGAATTGAAAGTTCAGGAAGAGAAATCGGAAGCTTTATCAGAAAAGATAAAACCCGAACCTGTTCAGAAGGAAGAAATTAAACCTGTTATCCAACCGGAAACACCTAAAAGAGAGAAGTCGGTTCGCCTGGAGGATCAGCCTTTTTTTGCTAAAACAAAAAAGAAAAAACCTGCCAAAAGTTATTTCCCAAAATCTGATTTTGAAAAGTTTATCGGGGAAAACCTGATCAATAAAATTGGTATTATTATTCTGGTAATTGGGGTGGCTATTGGTGCCAAATATTCGATCGATCATGACCTGATCAGTCCCTTAACCCGGATTGTACTCGGATACATTAGTGGGATAGTTCTCTTAGGTTTCGGCATGAAACTCAAGACAAAGTACGAGAATTTCAGTGCTGTTTTGGTGAGTGGAGCCATGGCAATTATGTATTTTATCACTTTTGCCGCCTATAGTTTCTACGACCTTTTCCCACAGGCTGCCACATTTGCACTCATGGTTGTTTTTACCGCTTTTACCGTTTTTGCTGCCCTGAATTACAACAGACCTGTGATTGCCCATTTTGGTCTTGTAGGCGCATATGCCGTTCCATTTTTGTTAAGTGATGGTTCCGGAAAAGTGGCTGTATTGTTCAGCTACATGGCGATTATCAATGTCGGAATTTTGGTAATTGCATTTAAAAAATACTGGAAATCCTTATATTATGCGGCTTTTGGGCTTACCTGGTTAATTTTCATTCCCTGGTTTTTGATGGAATATAATTTTGAAGACCATTTTGCCTTAGCCATAACTTTTCTGACTATATTCTTCATCACTTTTTATGTAACCTTCCTGGCCTACAAACTGGTGAAACAGGAAAAATTCATGAAGGTGGATATCCTGCTCATTCTGGCAAATTCCTTTATTTATTATGGAATAGGGTTCGATATTTTAGATAATCACACCCTTACCGGAGAATTGCTAGGCCTATTTACCCTGGCTAATGCATTAGTCCATTTTGCAGTAGGTGCGTTGATTAAAAAGAAAAAATTGGGTTCCAATAACTTGTTTTACCTGGTCATTGGTTTGGTCATGGTTTTCATCACCATGGCGATTCCTGTTCAGTTGGATGGAAACTGGGTAACCTTGCTCTGGGTGGGTGAAGCAGCATTACTTTTCTGGATTGGCCGAACCAAAAACATAGATTTTTATGAAAAAATCTCTTATGCCTTAATGCTTTTGGCATTTTTCAGTATTTTCCACGATTGGGATAATGATTATGGCAATTATTATAAATCAGTTCCGGAATCCAGAATTACTCCGCTATTCAATATTAATTTCCTGACTTCCATGCTTTTTATAGCAGCCTTTGGTTTTATCAATTGGCTGAATCAGCAAACCAAATTTACTTCTCCCTTAAAACCGGCAAAAGGTATTTATCAAATTATGCCGGTGGTAATACCCGGTATTTTACTAATTGTTTCTTATTTTGCCTTTAATATGGAGATTGAAACTTACTGGGATCAGTTGTACATAGATTCGGAAATTTACATCACGGAGGATGGTGATACTTACTCCAACTATTATTTCAATTACGATCTGAAAACATTTAAGTCCATTTGGACTATTATTTATTCCCTGTTTTTTTGGGCAGTGTTGTCTTTTATTAATTTGAAAAAGCTGAAAAACAGGAAGCTGGCCATTGTTAATTTGTTCCTCAATGTGCTGGCTATTATTACTTTCCTGACTGCCGGTTTGTACGCACTCAGCGAATTAAGAGATAGTTTTATTTCCCAAAATTTAGCCGAATACTACCACAAGGGGACTTTTCATATCGGTATCCGATATGTGTCTTTTGTATTTCTGGGGATGGTTTTATTGGCTACTTATCAATATGTGAAACAGGAATTTAAGGAAAAACAATTTCCTATAGCTTTCGATGCTTTGATGCATATTTCAATTTTATGGGTAACCAGTAGCGAATTAATCAACTGGCTAGATCTTTCAGGGTCCGATCAGGCTTATAAACTGGGTTTAAGTATATTGTGGGGAGTTTATGCGCTCATGCTTATAGCTTTGGGGATTTGGAAACGAAAAAAACATCTCCGAATTGGGGCGATAGCCTTATTCGCAATTACCCTAATCAAACTGTTTTTCTATGATATTTCCCAACTCGATACCATTTCAAAAACCATAGTTTTTGTATCCCTGGGGCTATTATTGTTGATTATTTCCTTTTTATACAACAAATACAAAACTGTTCTTTCAGATGAAGTTGAGGCTTAAAATTATTACCTTTTTACTGTGTTTGGTTGCTTCACTTTCCCATGCACAGGTGGAGAAATTTAATTATAAAAGATCAATTGATGGTGTTTCTGATCAATGGCATAAAATAACACTTCCGGTGGATATTTATGGCAGGGTTTCTTCCCGGTTGAATGATTTGAGGATTTATGGCATCACCAATGAAAATGATACAGTGGAAGCACCATATTTGCTCAAAAAGCTGAATGGGAAACACACCACTAAAGAAATCAGTTTTGAGCTGATGAATGTTTCCCAAAATGCGAAGGGTCACTATTTTACTTTTAAAGTAGCTTCAGCGGAAACTGTTGACCAGATATCCCTGGATTTTAATCAGGAAAATTTTGACTGGAAAGTGCAGCTAGAAGGCAGTCAGGATCAACAGGAATGGTTTACCCTGGTGGATGATTATAGAATTTTGTCTATCAAAAATCCTCAAACTGATTACCATTTTACTAAAGTATCTTTCCCAAATGCTACTTATTCCTATTATCGCCTGCTCATCAAAACTCCGGATAAACCAGCCTTAAAATCGGCAAAAGTGCTTAAAAATGACATCCTGAAGCCGGTTTACAACGATTATAAAATTGTGAAAAAGGCTGTTTCAGAGGATCAAAAAGGCCATAAAACCATATTAGATATTGATTTGGAAATCTCCGTTCCGGTTAATTACCTGCAAGTAGAAATAAATGAAGATTTTGATTTTTACCGGCCTGTGAGAATTCAGTATTTATCAGATTCAGTAAAAACGGAAATGGGCTGGCATTATAATTACAAAACTATTGGGACAGGAATTCTGAATTCTATTGAAAATAATGCTTTTTCGCTGGATGGTAACACCTTAAAAAAGTTGAGGTTGATAATAGAAAATCGGGATAATGAGCCATTGTCCATTGGGAAAATTACCGCCAAAGGATATCAGCATGAGTTGTTAGCCAGGTTTACCAAAACAGCTGATTATTTCCTGGTTTATGGGGGAAATGTCAGAATGCCATCTTACGATATCAATCATCACACCGCCAATATTCCTGCAAATTTAGCTGTACTTCAATTGGGAAAAGAAGAGGAGATTGACCATCCGGAAGAACTAAAAGCTTCACCCTTATTTGAAAACAAAGCCTGGCTTTGGGGAATCATGATTTTGTTAATTGGCATGCTGGGTTGGTTTTCTTTTAGAATGATGGGGAAGGAGTAGAAATATACAATTCGAAAACTTTAAATAATAGGTGTATATTTATGGGGTTATCAATAATGTGAGAAGGATGTTTTATATTTAATCTCTAGATTTGGTAATTTTTTATTCCTAATGAATAAGCATTTTTACGACTTATACAGCAAAAAAACAGAAAGCCAGTTAAGACAAATTCTAGTTAATAAAAAAGATTATCAAGAAGAGGCTTTGGAAGCGGCAATTCTGGTTTTGAATGAAAAGCATGGAGCTTGTATTTCAATCAAAAAAAAAGTAATAGAAGCAGAAAATACAAATCCAATTGATAACACTACAAATCCGAAGAAAAGGAAACCATTTTTAAGAACACTTTCTTTCAGGGAATTTTACTCAACTATTTGTGTTTCTTTAATATTTTATTCTGGAATAATTGTTTTTAATCTTTATTCTTCAGAACCATGGTACCAGGAAGTAAGTAAATATTTTTACATTACACTTTTGTTGGTAATCATTCCTTTTATCCATATTTCCTATAGAATAGAACATAAGAGGAGCAATGATTTCGAAGGTCGTTTTTATCATACCTTTTTTTCATTTATTGTTGGATGGATTATAATAAGTTTATTGGACTACCTAATAAATGAAACTTATTATATTTTATCATTCAGGTTAATATTCAAAATAGTCCTAAGCCTGTTGGGGATGGCATTTGCCGTTTTATTTTTTGAATTGGTATATTTCTTATTAAATCAATTATTAAGTTTATTCAAGTGGCGAATCTGGTAAAAACTAAAAGTTATATTTCAGTTTTTTCTCTAGCAATATTATCTATAGTAATCTTATATGAAAAAGATTTTTATAGAGAAAAAAAGATTAAAAACTGGACTCTGTTAACCTGGGAAGATTTTGATGGGATTCCCCTTCCTTTTACTTCCTACAGTGCAGGAATCCAAAGCTTTGTATATATAGAGTACGATTCAATAATCAAGGCATATAAATCTTACGCAGGACAAAATAATGTTGGGTCCTGGGTGAAGTCTTCCGCCAAACATAGTGAGGATTTGTTACGGCATGAACAATACCATTTTAATATTACAGAGTATCATTCCAGAGTTTTAAATTCAAAAATAGAAGGATTGGGAAAGGAGAATGAAAAGGAAGTAACCAAACTCCTAAGGCAAACACGAAAAGATTTATCCAAAATGCAGAAGGATTATGATAAGGAAACTGATCATAGTAGAAATGTAGATATTCAGCGGTATTGGGAGTTTAAAATTGATTCTTTACTAATAGGCTCATCTATTGATAATAATCCTTCAGTTCACACAGATTATTTGGCAGGGACCAGGGTATTTTTTCCAGATACTGTATCTGAAATAATTTCTGGAAGTGAAAAGGATTATGTTTATAAAATGAATAAATTTTTTAAATATGGGATAAGTTTTTCAATTACCAATATTCAACAAACCGTACAAACCATCTACAATCTCGATAAGATTCAAAATCTGTTACTTGCAGATTCTCTTCAAATAGACTCCTTGGAAAGTATAGAGTTTAAGAGAAAAACAGGTGTGTATTCTATTGTGATTGATACTTTTAAAAATAATAAAAAAATAAAATTTTGGCTGGATAATGATTTTGAATCTGTTGAGGCAGTGGTCACAATCCCACATACGAAAAATAATAAAGGCTATGAAAAAATAGCATATTCAATATTAAACTCAATTGAATTTTTTGATTGTGAAGAGTATTGGAAGAATAAATTTTTATCTGTAGATATTAATAAAGGGAAAATAAATAAAACTGAGGGGGTAGAACCAAAGAATTATAAAAAGGGGGAATGTTTCCAGATACAAGAAAATGGGAAGTATTTATTTTATAAACCACTTTTACTAGATAATGGGGATTTAGGATTGGTTTATGATATTGTAGGCATTTCTGATTCATTGATCATAAAAAACTGTGTTTTCAATGGAAATAGAATAATGTATTTTCCCTTAGATTCTGGTTTACAAAAAATAAGAATTCCTAAAGAATTTTATAGTGAGAATGATGAATTATTTATAGGGTATTTTCAAAAAATGGATTCAACCCAGGAATGTATTCCGTTTATAAACGAATATCTTATGCTTAATTAGTAGGGATTTTACTTTAACCTATCTGCCCTCATAAAAAAACATGATTCTTTTCAGCTCTTAAAAGATATTCTTTAACTGATTTCTACTTCATTCATTCATTTTTTAAGTTTAAAGGAAATTAAAAAATGATATGAAATGAAAGTGTATTACAAAACAACGTTTAAGCTCAGGATATTTCTGATCTCCATTGGGATTTTTATGATTTTTGGCTACCAAATTCCCAATGATCCAAAGGAAAAGGAAATGACTGACAAAGAGAGAAGAGCGCATGAGAGGACCTCTGATAAAGAGATGGAGGCTAAAATTGATGACCTGATTTCCAAAATGACTCTCGAGGAAAAAATCGGTCAGATGACTCAGATCAATAACAATATGATTGCTGAAGAAGTAAACGCAGCTACCGACCCCTCTGCTCCACCTGAAACCCTGCTGAATCTTGATACTGCTAAAGTAATTGAGTATTTAACCAAGTATAAAATTGGCTCTTTTCTGAATGGAATTGCCGTTCCTGCGGAAAACTGGTATGAATATTCCAAATTGCTTCAGGAGTTAAATATGCGGTATAGTCGGCTCAAAATTCCCATGATTTATGGGGTTGACCATATGCATGGGGCAAATTATCTGGAGAACAGCACTATTTTCCCCCATAGCATAAATATTGGGGCTACTTTTCAACCTCAATTTTCTACAGATGAAGCCTATGTGGTTGGTCTGGAAACTGCAAACCTGGGGCATCATTGGATTTTTTGCCCTGTGGTAGATATTGGAAGAAACCCCAACTGGCCAAGGTTTTACGAGACTTATGGCGAAGATCCTTATGTCTGTTCGGTTATGGGAGCGGCCTATGTGAAAATGCTGGAAAATCATCCGGAAACTGCTCCCCACAAACAGGTGGCTACAGCCAAACATTTTATTGGATATTCTGATCCGGATAATGGGTGGGACAGAACTCCGGCTACTATTGATGATCAGCAGCTACAGGAGTTTTTTGTGCCCTCTTTCCAGGCTTTGGTTGATGCCGGGATAAAATCATTTATGATAAATGGAGGGGATATCAACAGTGTTCCCGTGCATGCCTCTCATAAGTTGTTGACTAAATTGCTAAGAGATCAAATGGGATTTAAAGGAGCGGTTGTGACGGACTGGGAGGATGTGATTCGGCTGCATAAAACGCATAAAGTGGCAAAAGATATGAAAGAGGCTACCTACAAAGCCATCATGGCCGGAATTGATATGTCCATGACACCATATACCACCGACTTTTTTGGTGAGCTCAAAGAATTGGTAGAAGAAAAAAGGATTTCCATGGATAGAATAGATCTTTCAGTAGCCAGAATCCTGAGGTTGAAATTTCAGGCCGGCTTATTTGATAATCCCTATCCAGGGAATAATGGATCGGACAAAATAAAAAGCCCTGAAAGCGTGGAGAAGGCTTTGAACGCTGCCAGAGAATCATTAGTACTGACTAAAAATGAAGGAATTCTCCCTTTAAAAAGCCCAAAGAAAATAGTGTTGACAGGAAAAAATGCAGACTCGAAAAAGGCTTTGGCCGGGGGGTGGACCCTTAGATGGATTCCAACTGATGAGCAATTATTTCCCAAGGACATGCATACTGTTTTCACAGCGATGAAAAAGGAATTTTCCGGTACTAAGGTGGAGCTTACTGATAAAGCAGGTTTAAGAAAATCTGCAATCGATGCAGATGCGGTTGTAGTGGTAGCCGGGGAGGAGCCCTATTCAGAAACACCTGGGAATATACCTTCTTTGGAATTAGAAAAAGATCAAATTGAATTGATTAAGGAAGCGCAGTTAACTGGTAAACCTGTTGTGTTGATTATGGTGGCAGGCAGGCCAAGACTGGTCACAGAAGTATTGGATAATTGTGATGCTTTCATTTGGGCAGGGCTTCCCGGATTTGAAGGCGGGCAGGCTATAGCAGAAGTGTTGAGTGGCCAAACCAATCCGAGTGGTAAAATGTCCTTTACCTACCCGGCTTTTGCAGGGCACTGGTATCCATATAACCATAAAAATATGGAGTTGTTCTTTCAGGAGGACCATACAAACAGAAATGCAATTGCCAATTTTGGTGAAGGTTTAAGTTATACTACTTTCGAATACAAGAATCTGAAACTAAGTAGTAAATCTATTTCAGGAAAAAAAACAATGACTGCTCAGGTGACGGTTACCAATACGGGAGATGTGGAAGGCAAGGAAGCAGTGTTGTGGTACATTTCAGATGAAGTAGGAACCTATACCAGACCTGTAAAGGCCCTTAAATATTTTGAAAAGCAGCACTTTAAACCAGGTGAAAGTAAAACCTTTACTTTCGAGATCAATCCCGAAAAAGATTTGAGCTATCCCGATGAGGATGGTAAAAAATTAATTGAACCAGGTGATTTTACATTGCATGTAGGAGGTTTAAGTGAAGGGTTTGAGTATAAGTAATTTAAAAAAGAATTCTAATCACGATGATATATAAAAAAATACCCGGCAACTGCCGGGTATTTTTAACTTTCTATTTTACTAATCCCAAACTATTGAGTCTTTCCACTACTTTTCGCGTGTTTGTGTCCTTTAAATACCGGGAAACTGCTTTGCTCTTCTTTCTGAGTTACAATCGAATTCCCCTCCTCGGTATTTACTGATTTATTTTTATTCAGTTTATAGTTATTGTCCTTAAAATTATTGCTGGTTGGACTTGAAACCACAGGGGCTGCCAATTCTCTATTGGCTTTTATATTTTTATTTAATTTATAATTATTAGCTATTGGACTATTTGATTTTTTCTGAGTCATTACGGCTGTTTCATTGCTTTTATTCTTGGAATCATTTCCTGTTCCTGGATCTGCCATTACTATCCCTAGAGCGAATAAATTTGCAAATGAAAAAAGCGCTAATTTTTTTAAAGTTTTCATGACTGATTGTTTTTTATTGTTTATAAATTGATTTTGATTACACTACAAATATGTAGGTAATCATCCAGCCTAAAAACCATAAAGTAGTCATTGGGAAAAAGCCCGGAGTGGACCGGAAAACAGCCGGAGTAAAGTATTGGAATATCTTGGGAAACTTCTCTGAAATGGCCCTGGAGTATCATTTCGAAAAATTGATCAATAATTTCCAATGTATTGAATAAACCACTTTCTCGAGCAAGATCTTCATAAGAATTCTTTTGTCAATCTCACTTCGGAAGCTTCAAGGAAGCAGGGCCGAAAAAGACAGGCCCCGCTAACAAAATCTTTTAACCAATTGAGAATTGCCCAGGGTTGAGAAATTAGAAATTAATATCATTAAATCGGTCCCGATCAAATAACTCATCAATATAATTTTCCCTGGTGAATGCGGTGTAATTATCTCTGCAGAAGCCTGTACCACTTCGCATTATACTGACACAGGTTCCATTTACATTTACGTCTTCCAAATGGTCTCTCAAGAGAAAGCAATGGCCGAGTTCGTGAAATACCACAAACTCTTTAAACCGGTCGCTGGCAGTTGACCAAAAAGTTTTGTCAATCATTACATGATTGGGATTAGCGCGATTAAAACTACACTGACCGAGCACATTATTCTCCTCAATTTCGGCAATAGTCCCTGTAATACCTTCTTTTACCAAATCAATGTCCCAGCCTTCCTGTTTCCCTTCTATTTCAAACTTTTCGAAATAAGGCCATAATTCTTCATCCACATTTGGATAGCCTACAACTTCAGAAATTTCTTCTTCCTGATTGGCCAGATCTGCCGAATCACTACAGGAATTGGTGGAAAGGGCAAGAAAAAACAGAATTGATAACTTTATTAGCTGATTAGTTTTCATAACGGTTGTCTCATTTTAGGTGATAAAACTATAGATAGCTCCATTCGGGCTATAGTAAAGATTAAGCCATCAGGGCTTATAAAATGAGTAATCGTTTGGTCATGCAGTATTTTTAAAAATTGAACAAAAGATTTCTGGTACCCACAGTATGGGAATGCAGATATGGATTATTAATGTGAATAGGGATTTGTTTGTTATTATAAAAGAAAGACTAAACTGTAGTCTTTGTACTCAAAATTGTTGGTCTTTTTTCGTTATTTTTCAAGTAATACAACATTGAATTTATTTTCCCTACCTTCCATTCCTTAATTTTTGTAAATGCACCATTTGATTAAATTTGTTTCCTGTAAAATTTTCCTCAGTTTTGCCGAAGATTTTTTTGGACTCACCATTACAGTATGGTTGATCATTTTTACCGAGTAAATAATAATCTTCTATTATTAAAATAAATCCACAAACAAAGTGAAAAACAGAATATTTCTATTTTTAAAAGGTGTGGCGATGGGTGCTGCTGATGTAGTTCCGGGGGTTTCCGGAGGAACAATTGCATTTATTTCCGGAATTTATGAGGAGCTTTTAGCTTCCATCAAATCGGTGGATTTAGAAGCCATCAAATTATTATTTTCTTTTAAACTAAAAGCCTTCTGGGAAAAAATTAATGGTAAATTTTTGGCGGTTTTATTTTTAGGGATAGGGCTTTCAATTGTTTCACTTTCAAGATTGGTTTTATTTTTATTGCAAAATCATCCCATCCTGATCTGGTCATTTTTCTTTGGATTAATCATCGCTTCAGTTTTTTTGGTTGCCAGTCAGATAAAAAAATGGTCCGCTTTGGCAGTGGTTTTTTTAATTATAGGTACAATAGTGGCCTGGTACATTTCCTCCATTAGTACCATTGCAGATGAAGACTCTGGAATGGCTTATGTTTTTATGTGTGGAGCAATTGCCATTTGTGCCATGATATTGCCTGGTATTTCCGGAAGTTTTATCCTTATTCTTTTAGGTGCTTATCAATTGGTTTTTGGATCAATAAAGCAGCTGATTGATGCACTTGTGGCAGTGGATACAGCAGAGATTCTGGCTAATTTGAAAATTATTGCTGCCTTTGGAGTAGGCTGTTTGGTGGGACTAATTTCCTTTTCCCATTTGCTCACCTGGCTTTTCAAAAAGTATCATGATATTATAGTGGCTACTTTAATTGGTTTTCTTTTGGGATCATTAAATAAAGTATGGCCATGGAAAGAAACAGTGACCACTTACTTCGACAGGCATGGAGTGGAAAAACCTCTTGGGCAGGTAAATGTCAGTCCATTTTTATTTGAGGAAATTACCGGCAATGAAGCTTTTTTACTGGGAGCAATTGTACTGGCAGTGTTAGGATTTTTTAGTGTTTACAGTATTGAGTTAATTTCTAAAAGAAAGGGAAAAGTGGAAACTGCTTAACAGTTTAAAATTAAAATCCCGTACGATGATCAAAAAAATATTCGGTTTTTTGTTTGGGTCCTTAGAGGAGGAAGAAGATAGCAACCAAAAATCTAAATATACATCTGAAGAAAAGGAATTTATATTAAAAGACCTGAAAACAAAAATTGAGTTCGAACCTATCCTCATGCCTAAAATGGCAGATAATATGGAATATGCTACAATTTCTAAATGGCTGGTGAAGGAGGGGGAAAGTTTGAATGGAAACCAGGCAATTGCAGAAGTAGAAACTGATAAGGCTACCATGGAATTGGAATCATATACCTCGGGGTTTATCTATTTATTAGCAGAAAGCAAAAAGAAAATTCCGGTGGATGGTTTAATGGCAATTGTGGCAAAAGAACAGGTTGACTTTACCCCATTTGTTCCGGGAGAAATTTTATGATTAATTTTTTCGGCAGAGAAAATAAAAAAGCCTTTCAAAAAATGAATTTGAAAGGCTTTTTTGTAGACAAAAGTGGAACTTTTAATCAATCAATTTAAATATTCTACTCCATCTTACTCTGGAGAAAATGTTGTTGTTTTCTGCTGTAGGAGGAGCCACAGACCACCAGATCAATAAGGCTTTACCTAAAATATGATCTTCTGGTACAAATCCCCATATTCTCGAATCCTGTGAGTTATGACGATTATCACCCATCATAAAATAATAATTTTGCTTGAAAGTATATTCCGAAACAGCATTGTCATCAATATATAATTTCCCATCTTCCACTCTGGCATTTTCATTTCCTTCGTGGATAGTGATGATTTTCTCATATAAAGGAAGGGAAATGGAATCCAGCTTTATTTTGTCGCCCTCCTGAGGAATATAAACCGATCCGAAGTTATCCAGACTCCAGTCAAAATTTCTGTCATTGGGGAAAACCCCTGCAGACTGGCCTTCTTCATACACGATTTCGTCCACCGACTTTATAAAATCATAGGATTTCAATTTGTCAATTTTTTCCTGCTCAGCATGAACGTTATAAAGCACTCTGGCAGATCCAGCTCTGGAACCCTGTCTTACATCTGTAATATCCAGCTTTTCAAAAACTCTTTGATTAATGACATCATTAGATTCTACAGAATAGCTGGTTTCCATATGCTCAGGGAATGGTAATTCTTCACCATTTACATAGACTACCTTATTGACAATTTTCAAGGAATCACCGGGAATACCTATACATCTTTTAATGTAGTTGGTTCGAAGATCCACCGGATATTGAGCCTCTCCTCTGGGGTTCCCGGGATATTCATTGGGATAATTGAAAACCACCACATCGTTGTTATCCACGGATGAAAATCCTGGTAACCGGAATTGTGGCAACTGAATCCAATCAACATAAGAAGGAATTTCAGTACCCCAAACTTTCTGATGGGTGAGCGGAACCTGAAGTGGAGTTTTAGGAGTCCGGGCACCATAATGTATTTTACTTACAAAAAGGAAATCGCCTACCAGAAGTGATTTTTCCATAGAAGGGGTTGGTATGGTAAAAGCTTCCAACAATAACCATCTGATGATTGTAGCTGCAATTACTGCAAATACAATTGCATCGGCCCACTCCCTTACTACGCCTTTCTTCTTTTCCACCTTATGGGCTTCAGAGGGGTTATCCTTTTTATTGAAGACATTTAAATTCATTTTATAGATTTTAAGTAATTAATATTATTTGCTATATGGTTGATAATACTGAATTTCAGGTAAAGACCATTAAAATTTTAAAAGATCATCCATTCCAAAAATCCCTTCTTTTCCCACAAGCCATTCTGCAGCCTGCACAGCACCTTCAGCAAAACCTTGTCGGCTATGGGCTACATGTTGTATAGAAATACTATCTACTTCGGAATTGTATTCTATGGTGTGGGTTCCGGGAACATCCTTTTTTCTAAATGGCTGAATTGGAATGTCATCCTCATTTTGTTGGTCATGCTCCAGTTTCCAGTTGTTTTTCCTCTCCAAATTGGCAATAATTCCTTCCGCCAATGTAATGGCAGTGCCACTTGGCGCATCCTTTTTCTCTGTATGGTGTGTTTCTGACATGGCTACATTATATTGTAGATGCCTGTTCATCATACCTGCAAGAATCTGGTTCAACTTAAAAAACAGATTTACTCCTATGCTATAATTGGAGGCATAGAAAAATGCAGTTTTATTTTGGAGGCAAATCATTTCGATTTCAGACTTCTTTTCAAGCCATCCAGTTGTTCCGCTTACCACTGGAATCCCTTTGCTGAGACAGGTAGAAATGTTTTTAAAAGCGGCATCAGGCTGGGTGAATTCAATGGCCACATCAGCATCTTCTTTCTTCATATTCTCCAAATCACTGAAATTATCCACATCAATAATTCCGGCTATTTCATTTCCTCTGTCTTTGGCGATTTTTTCAATGGTCTTCCCCATTTTGCCATATCCAACCAATAATATCCTCATGTTCTTAATCTTATGTCCTTATGCTTTTAAAAAAAATTACTGCAAATTAAATGAAAAATAGCAAAGCATTGAAAAAGATTCTGGACGATTTAATAATTTGAAGGTACATAATTTAAAAAACAGACCTTTAATTGGTATTTAATCAGGGAGTTAAGGTTAGTTTTAGGGTCTGCAATTTACTTTCAAATTACAAAGAAAGAATTTGGTCAATTCCCTTCTGGCTGAGGTTTAGCAACCCTGATTTTGGTAATCTCCTGGTTAATTCTTTCCAGTTTTGATCTTTTTCAAAAACTTCCTTAAAAATTGGTATTGCTGTTTCAAGGTCCCCGTTGTTGGCCAATCCGACAGCCTTCCAGTATTTCATCTCCAGGTTTTCAGGAAATAGTTTTTCCGCTTCAGCATATTCCTTTAGCGCCAGTTCCATATTATCTTTTTCCATGGCCAGGTCTCCATTATTCATGTGCTCATACGCCCGATGTACTTTTAACAATCTTTCCAGTTCCTTCAGTGGGTTTTCATGATCGTCCACCCTTAAATCCACTAATTTATCCTTCCAGGGTTCCTCTACTTTTTTTCCTCCAACCACAATTAAGGCTGCAGATTGTTTGCCTCTTATATCTCCACCGGCTTCCTGTGCGGCTAATAATACTTTCACCACCCTCTCTGCCAATGGCAAATCCATATGTTTTTTAAATGCTGCTGCCATCGCAGGAACTACCTTTTCATTCAGCATCATGTTGGCTTGAACTGAAAAGTTATCCCCTGTGTCATGACCAGCTGCCTCAATGCATTTTTCCCCGGTATAGGCAAAAACACCGCCTTTAGTATCCAAAAAAGCCACTTGGCGGAATGTCCTGCCTTCATCCCCTTCAATGAGTTCCTTCAGGGCAGCTTCAGCAGACTTTCCATTCTCCATTAATTCTAGTCCGTTCGGGCCAAAAGCTGGATTTACAAACGACTGGGTGGCCACCACCCCGACCCCTGATTTCCCCCATGAAACAATACTTCCTACAGAAAACCAGTGGCTCTGTACTCCAACAGCCATTTCCCCAGTTTGGGCATCCCTGGCCACAATTGAAAAAGTGTGGGCAAAAGGATTTTCTTTTTGGTACACCTGGGCTAATAATAAATTGGTGCTGAGTAAAACAAATGTGATGATTGTAATTTTAATAATTGATGTGTTCATTTTATGTAAATAATTAATTGTTTGCAGGTTTTTATTTACCCTGTACCGGGTGGGTAATGTGGAGCTTCCTTTTTAGCTCACTATCTTCAATTTTCTTAATTTTCTTTTTATGGTTTCCCAGGCCAATATTACTGGTAACCCCACTCACCGCAATTTTAATCCAATAATTAAAAAGTGATTTGTATTTATTCCTTTCGAAATAGATATATTTTGCTTTAGCAAATGGTACTTCTCTGTGATGGGTTTTCACCAGAGAATTGGCTATAATAGATCCCAATGAATTTACTATTCCGGTTTTATGAGGGTTTTTGGCATTTAAAAAAGCCACATTCAGATCTTCATAATACATGGCCATTTCCCCCGCTGCAAATTTATCATCAGCTTCAGCCCAGAGTTCCATTTCATTCATCATTCCGCTATTAATATGAGCAGAAAAAACGGGCACAATAAATTCATTAAGGATTGTGTAATCCAGCTGCCCCATAGAAGCATTAAAACTGAATTTCCCTTTAGGGTCTTTCAGATCGAATATAAAATTGGCATTTAAGTTACTTTTCCCCATTATTTTAGTGGAAGCATTGAGGCTCATAAAAGGTTGCATGGTTAGGATGGAATCATCATTGGTAATGTTGTTAATGGTAGCATTCAAATCAGTTAATCTGAATTCTCCTTCCTGTTCACCTTTTGCCGGTAATTCCTGATAAGCAATTCTGGAGTCCTTTACGGTAAGAGAATTAATATTGATGGTATAGTCAAGGGCAATGTCATCCAGAAATATTTGGCCAGTTGCAGTGGAAAACCCCAAATTCTGAATAGAAAGGTTTTGGGTGTTTTTTGCGAGCAGCATATCAAAATCTTCTATTTTAAATTCAACTGCTCTGGAAAAAAGTGGATTTTCTTTTGTTAATCTTATGTCTGGAGAAATTTTGAAATTTTCAGCATCCAGGTTAAATCTTCCAATATTTAGTGGGGATTGGCTTGAATCTGAAATTGTATTGTACTTAGCTTTTCCATTCTTTATTTGTAAATTCTCTACTCCAAGGAAGGCTATTTTCTCAGGATTGAATGGATAAACGAAGCCCTTATTTTCATGCTTTGCAATAGAGCTGGTACTTTTTGCCACCTTTGAATGATCTGCTTTCGCATAATTAATTTCCGGTTCAGTAATAATCAATTCATTGAGGTCAATTTTTTGATCCAGGACAAATTGGTATAAACGCAATCCGCTGGCAGAAAAATGGGGTATTTTTACTTCTATATTTTCCGGATTAGTGGGATAAACCAATTCTTGGTGAAAGTTATCTGTAAAATATATATCCCTTAGGTCGTAGGTTATATTATCGGTATCAATAAAAATCCCGGCAATATTTAAACTATCTCCTTTTGGTGTTTTAACAGAAAAACCCCTTGCCTCTGATTTGGCTTGTCTGGAGAACAAAAATCTTTTGTCATTTTCCAGAGAGGAGGCTTTATTGAGCTCAAAACCAAAAAGAGAAAAATCATAATCCTGAATTCTAACATGTGTTTCCTTCCCCTTTTTTCTTAGGTTTAGATGGATGTTTGCATTTTCCAGATTGAATGCTTCTATATACATGGTATCCAGCCTGAGCGCCTGGAGAATCCCCTCAGGTATTTTATTGAGTTTTTCCCGCTTTTCTTCCCTGGTTAATTCTTTGTTTTTGCCCTGCTGATTAATTAACAGGTCAATTTTGGGGTTTTTAATAGTGAGGTTTCCATAATCATGTTTTTTGTTAAAATAGTTGTGGTAGGCCACCGAACCTGTGGAAATAATTTCCGGAATAGTAACTTTAAAAATGTTGGCTGAATCAGGAACCTGAGTGGTTTTTGGGAAAAGTTTAAGGTTTAGTATTCTGCTTGTGCCTTTTTTTACTGAGGCATCCAAATAATCCACTTGGAGTATGTGAATGCTATCGGGCAGGTTAAACCGGAAGTCACTAAGCTGATAAAACAAGTCATCGTATTTTGCTACAAAATCGTTTTTCCTGAGTTTTAAAGAATCTACCTGATAATTTAGAATTTCCAGGTCTGCATTTTTGAACCCGATTATTTCCCTTTTTTGTTTTAAGAAACTAAAATTAATGTTTCTGAAGGCCAGATCGTTAACACTTATATTTTTGGCAAAATCCCCTATGGATTTCGAACCTTCCTCCCGTATGGTTTCGTCTTTTGTATCATCAAAGTGTTCCTCCTGCACAATTTTTATGTTTGCATCCATGAACTGGATGGTATCGAACTCAAAGCGTTTGTTATAAATGAGTGCTTTCAAATCCATCCCTTTCAGTTTCAATTCGGTGGTGTTTATGGTATATTTTTCTGCCTGATTTGATGAACTTCCGGATAGTGGTTTTAGGGAAAAATCTTTCAGGTTAATAATTTCATCCAGGCTTGAAAAGGTGATTTGATCGGCTTGAATTACATGTCCTTTTTGGGGCATATTCAGGTTTATTCCATTTATCTGGAACCCAATATCCTCAGCATAAAAGATACTTTTCCTTTGGTGAGCTTCCCTATCCAGATTAAATTTTCGGGCCATAAAACTAAAGTTTTCCACAAATAATAATCCTTTAGTTTTATGTTGGGTCTGTGTGTATTCGATATTGGCACTATCGATTATAAACTCGTTTATCGATATGCTTGTGGCAAATTTGGAAACCAGGGGATAAAGATTGTTGAAATCAATTTGAGTTTTGGGAGAATTCGATTTTTTTAAATCAGGGTGTGAAAAAATATGAACCTTAGGGTGAGAAAGTTTAATCTGTTCTACTGCAAATTCCCTGTTCAAAAACATATTTTCAATATTGTATCCATTAATATTTAATTCGGGAATGTCAATTGAATACAGATCATCCTTACCCATACTCTTCAGGTAATTCAGATGTTTTTGAGAGTAGTTGGTATTAAAACTGATGTTTTTAGCAAATAAGGTAGATTTTTTAGTGGAAAAACCAAAATGATCTACTTTTAGAGAATGAATACTATCAGGCAAATCAATTTCATAATTCTCTATTGAAAATGACATATCCTCATAATGAGGGAAAAACCGCCCCTGGTTCAGCAATGTGGTATCTAAATGGAAATTATCCAGATGGAGATTGATATTTTTGGCGAAATATCTTGTTTTGTCGGCAAGGTTTAGGTCTAACCTTCCATCTTTAATATTAAAAGTATCCACCGAAACTCCAGAGAAGAAATGAGTGAGAATTTCAGCAATGGAGTTCCCCTTATTTTCATTATCCAAATGGTTAATTTTATCTGATTTTATCAATTCATTATTCCTGTTGTTTATCCAAATATTGGGTGCTGAAAGTATGATTGAAGCAATATCAAGATGGTTTTCATTGTATGCTTTTTTAAAATCAACTCCTTCCAGATCGAATTCAGGAAGTTCTATATCGTAATGATTGAGATGAGCAATGGCAGAGTCCGGAATATCTAAATCCGGGATTCTTTTTAGTTTGAAATTTTTGAATAAAATTCGGGATTCATCCGTGGAAATCAGTATCTGGTCAAAACTTAGCATGTGAAGGCTATCAGGCAAAATGAATTTCTGATCCCTTGCAGAAAACTCAAAGTCTTCTGTATAGAAAAACTTGGTTTTGTCTTTGTCTGCAGCAGAATCCAGCAACAGGTTCTGAATCCCAAAAGTCAGGCTGTTCAGGTTAATTTCGGTGATTTTGTCCTGGCCATATTCTTCATATTTAAAGGAAGCTTCTTTAACCTTCAGATTGGCTACCTTAAAAAGTTTTAGGTAATCTGAAATGAGATAGTATAAATTACCAGTTTCTTTGGAGAGTGTTGAGGGCTTGTCATAAGTTGGATAATTGATCAGTTCTACATGTGGATTCTCTATAAAAATTCCGTTTACCTTCAGTTTTTTTGTGAAGTAAATCAGATAAAGGTTTTCTATGTCTAAATAAAAATGGGGGCATTTGAATTGATACAGATTCTTATTGGTGATGGGAAGTTTTTTAAGTGCTTCCTGATCTGTTGAATCAATTTTAAATTCGAAGTGGTGCAGATCCAGTTCCCCACTGAAGATATTGAAAGTGGCCTTACGGTAACCAATGGTATAAATCCCTTTTGATGAATTTTTGGCCACTTCCATAAGCCGGTCACCAATAAGGTTTTCTGTAAATTTTCCTCCCAGGTACACAACCAATACCAAAAATGTGATGACATAACCCAACCAATGCCACCATTTTTTTGGTGGATATATGGATCTAAATACATTTTTGAAAGGAAATTTCATGAACCATCAAGAAACAATTGGCCCCAATAAAGATGCCTGACATCAGGTTCCTAAATCGGAAATAGCTCAGATACTCAAATCAATCTTTAAATTAATGAAAAGGTTTTGATAATTTAATTTTGGGAAGGATTTATTTTGGTATGTACCAATCGCAGCCGAACGGTTTTATCTTAAACAACTTCATTATCTGATATGGTTTTTTTGCCGAAAACTGATTGTTTTATGGATTAGGAAAATGCACTAATTTAGTGAAAGTTATTAAATTGATGTATGGTGAAAAACACCGGTTTTTATGTCTGATGAAATCAAAATAATAGAGTATAACCCTAAATATAATCCCAACTTTAAAGCCATAAACGAAGCCTGGATTACTACTTATTTCAAGTTGGAAGGTCCGGATTTTGAATTGCTCGACCATCCAAAAGAGGCAATTATTGATAAAGGAGGTTCCATTCTTTTTGCCCAATTGGGTGGAGAAGTTGTAGGTACATGTGCCCTGATAAAAGTAGGGGAAGGCATTTTTGAATTGGGAAAAATGGGTGTAATGGAAAGTGCCAGAGGCAAAAAAGTGGGAAAGTATCTGGGGCTGGCTATTTTGAAAAAAGCAGAGGAAATGGGGGCGAAGAAAATAGTGCTGATCTCAAATTCGGGTCTAACACCGGCTCTTAAACTCTACGAAAGCCTGGGTTTCAAACATGTAAAAGATTTCAAAAGTGAATATGAAAGAGGCGATGTAATGATGGAGAGGTGGCTGGGAGAGTAGAAAAATATATTAGGAAAAGGTCCAGACGGATTATTGGAATCAGACCTGAATCCCTTTCGAGATTAAATAATCTTAATTAACCATTAAAAAATAATGTTCATTATTAACCTGACTTATAAAGTACCTTTAGAAAAAGTTGATCAGTATTTAGAAGATCATATCACTTACTTGAATAAGCAATTTGAAAGTGGAAATTTCCTGGCTTCGGGAAGAAAGGTTCCAAGAGATGGTGGAATCATTCTGAGTAAAGTATCGGATAAAGCAACATTAGTGGAAATTCTGGACCAGGATCCTTTTAAAAGTAATGATTTGGCGGATTACCAGATTATAGAATTTGTACCCAGCAAGACTTGTGAGGAATTGAAGTTTTTGTTAGAGTAGGGGCAACTTTGAAAACGCAGGGTTTCTGCGAAAACCCTGCTAAAACCTCTTCTTGATTTTTAATTTACTAAGGCTGTTTTACCTCAAAATAGATATCGGTGCTGGTAAATGCGGTGAATATGCCCAGCCCATTGTTGACATTGGACAAGGGTTCATTCAGGTTTCGGGAATCCTGTTCGGAGCTTTCATATAAATCCGCATATTCCTGATTTACTTTAAATATTCTGGCCCGGTGCAAGCCATATTGAGTATAGTGGGCAAATATCCTTAAGGAAAAAAAATCATCGGTGGTTGGTCTTGAAACAAATGAAAACCTAAAAGGGAGGGTTTCATTCACATCAATGGATTGGGGATTTTCTTCCATGTTTTCTATCAAAACATAATAATATTCCCCAGTATCATTTTCCCAACTGATGTCAATGGTTTCCTGAAAGGTTTCCCGGATATTTCTCAAATCTTCAAAGGAGTAAATGGGAGGAATTTCAATGGTATCCTGGGAAATAACTACTCCGGAAGGTGCTTCCGGCACCACTGTTTCTGCATGGATGGCCACGCCATTGGCCAATACTTCCAGGTTATAAGTTTCACCCGGTTTGATGACCAGGTCATCTCCAGGGTAATGGTAATAACCTGAATCACCTGGAGAGGGTTCAAGCTGATAGGATGACTCAGCATAAATAAGGCTGACTTGAGCATCATTAATTGGGGGAATATCTTCCTCATCATTTCCAAATGGAATTAATTCTGTGAGTTTGACATCGTCAACTTGTTCTCCTGTGTATAAAAAAGCTTCCACAACAGGTGTTTGCTGGTCTTCATTAAATACCGGCACATCTTCACAACTGAAGATAGACAAGCCAATCATGCTCATTAAAATTGTTGTATATATTTTCATGATTAAAATCGTAAATTTTCTTAGAAACTCAGGTTTAGAAATAGGGTAGGGGTGATACCAATCAGGGTGACATCGGTTGTGATCACTTCATCTTCGGATACTTCAAATTCTTTATACCAGATGTTTTTTCGGTTGTACACATTAAACATTGAAATGCCTGTATTTAATTTGGTGCGCTGACTTAGGTGAAGATCAACTGACATACTTAAATCAAGCCGATGATAATCCGGTAGCCGGAAAGCATTTTTGCTACCCACACTTACAAAGTTATTGGAGGTGCCATCCAGTAAAGTCAATTCGTATTCCCCATAGGGTGCTGTATAGGGCTTTCCTGTACCATACACCCAATTGCCTGATAATGTCCATTTGCCTAATTTCAGGCTATTGACGATTTTTCCCTCATGCCTTTGGTCGTGCAGGGCATAGAATGGATTTTGGCTCAATTCCGGGAACTCATGTACTACCTCACTGAGGGTATAACCTATCCAGCCGGTGTAATTCCCAACTTTTTTCTGGATTAAAAATTCTGCACCACGGGCTATGCCAGTGCCTTCATAGAAAAGTTGTTCATAAGCCTCTGCCTGTCGGGGGCCTGCAAACCTTAGGGTGAACTCAGAAAGTCCTGTCATATCCTTTTGGAAGATTTCCACATCGAAAAGGAAATTGTTCGTTTCGTAACTTACCCCGGCAATATAATGCATGGCTGAACTCACAGGATTGGTTTCATCATTGGCTAAAAGCCAGAAATCCCGACTTCCCTGAGAGACATCCTCTCTGATAATCCGGTTTACAAATTGATAGTATTTGCCCCATGCTGCTTTCAGTTTAATTTTGTCCGAAAGTTTGTATTGCATAGAGGCTCTGGGTTCCAAATAGAATTCTTCGGTAATATCGTAATAAGAAGCCCTGAGTCCGGCTTTAAGTTGTAATTTCTGGGTGATGTCCCAGGTATCCTGGAGGTACAATGCGCCCACATTGCCTTGGTCAGCACGGTCCAAAACATTTAGGGAATCGTTTAAAGTGTATTTGTAATCAATGGCATTATTAGTTAATTGAGCACCGAATTCTATCTTATTGTTTTCATTCAATAAATACTCATTATCCAGCCTGATGGTGTAATCTTTCAAATCATTATCTTCTATGGTGCCTGAACTCCTTCGGGTGACGGAATCCTCAATAACGGTTTCAATATCTGTTATTCGATTCCGATTACTGAAATAATTGGAATAAGCCACTACCACATTGGAATAAAATCTTGGAGACCATTGTCTTCCCCATTTGGCACTTGATCCCCAGTTTCCCCAGTCCAGTTTATCAATGGTGTTATTATAAATTGTCCGGTCTTCATCATTTCTGCTAAATGTATTTTCGGTTTCCCTGGAATTGTCCAATTTATCCTGGCCATTGTAAAAGGAGAAGGAAATGATATCCTTGTTGGTTGGTTTGAGGGTTAATTTGGTATTGAGGTCGTAAAAATAGAAAGATGGCTCAGTAGTATTTTGCTGGAAGTTTCGGCCTCCAAATCTTCCTCCACCGCCACCACCAGGCCCTTGTGGAATCTGGGCCTGTTGTTGCTGGTTATTGCCGGTTTCATTGAAGAGTGCAAAAACATCGTTGTACAAACCACTCTGAATAATATCGGTGTAAGATCTTCTTCCAGCCAGTAGAAAAGTGGCCTTTTTGCCTAATGGAACTTCCAGGGAGGCATTGGCACTGAGGGAACTTAAACCAAGGTTTCCACTCACCTGTCTGGCGTTTCCCTGCTTTCCGGTCAGTTCCACTACACTGGAAGTTCTACCGCCAAATTTGGATTCAAATCCTCCCTTGTACAATTGCACATCTTTGATCGCATTGGCATTGAAGGCACTGAAAAAGCCATAAAAATGATCTACATGGTAAACCGTAAACCCATCGAACAAAACCAGGTTTTGATCGGGTGTCCCTCCTCTTACGTACAGTCCGGAAGAAGTTTCATTGGTACCACTCACTCCGGGTAATAATTGCAGGGACCGAAAAATGTCCTTTTCACCCAGACTGGGCAAGGCTGCAATTTGAGCCGGGGAAATTGAAACCTGGCTGATGTTTTCTGAAGCTTTCATCATATTTTCTTCTCCCACCGCAGATACAACCACCTCATTGAGTTCATTGACAATAGAATTCAGTGAAATGGACAATTCTGACTTCATCAATTCCGGAGTAAGTTTTAATTCCTGTGTTTGATATCCCAGGTAACTGATCAACAGGGTAGAAGTATCCGAAGGCACATTGAAAAGTGTGAAAAAACCGTCCAGGTTGGTGGTGCTTCCCTTTCCTGTAGATTTAATTACCACAGTGGCAAACGGGAGAGATTCCCCACTTTCATCAGCTTTCACCAGCCCACTTAAATTGAAATTGAACTGAGTTGGTATAAAATCGAATTTGGTAATAATCTTTTCATTTTCTTCCCTGATGATTACTTTCTCATCAACTATTTTAAAATGAAGGTCAGTGCCTGATAAGAGCATCTCCATCGTTTCTTCCAATGACTTGTTTCGAAAAAACTTGGTGGAAATTTTACTGGTAAGAATGGGTAACTTGGGATCGTAATCTAATTGGAAATTGTATGATTTTTTAAGGTCTTCGAGCATAGCCCTGATGGATTTACTCATATAGTCCTTATTGACTATAATTTCACTGGCATTCGTATTTTCCTGTGAAAAAACAGGCAAATAGGCCCCTAACCCATAGAGAAGCCCTATGGTGATTAATAAATATCTGATCATGATTTGAAAAATTTTAGAGTTATACGCAACAACTAAAGATTTGGGGAGGAGAAACAGTAAGCTATCCAGTTTCAGATGCTTATGCTTTTTCCCCTTTTAAAATCGTTAGTGTGTTCCAGCATTTCGGTTCACTGTTTAGCTGGTACAGTCTAATCCAAAATTTTTACCTAACCCCCCGGTTAAATAATCTTTAACCAGGGAAGCCAGGCAAATGAATTTTGTACTCTTTCTTTTTAAATTTTTTTCGGGGGATAGGAAAAATTCAAGAATTGAAACTTAGTACCTGATTCATATCTAAATCCAAATGTTTAATTTTTTGCTTTTGGAAGGAATTTTTTTCAACCAGTGGACAGATATTTTCAATGAGTGGATTGGAAACTTTCTATGAACAGAAAGGATTTTAGCTCATGCATGCTCTAAAATGCGCTATTTACTTTTATTAATAAGAATATTGAACCAAATACAGGTTTTTTGGGGTATGAATAATAAAACATCCTGAATTAACAGGATGCATTTTGATCTATATTGAATGTACATTTGTTTTAGCACTGTAGGCATTATCTCAATTTTTACTAACTTGCCAGGGTATTTTTTGAACAGATATACAGACTCGATTTTTTTACTAACCAGATCCTTAGTTATTCTTCAACATGGAAGCTTCTGTTTCTACCACCATTTATGATGCTTTTATTTCCTACGGGAGGAAAGAAAGCAAGCATTTTGCTCAGCGGGTAAAATCGTATCTGGAGGGAGAAAACCTGGAAGTCTGGCTCGATTTGGAGGATATTGATGTAGCCACCGATTGGCAGGATAGAATTGACAAGGGTATTGCTTCTTCCAAAAATTTTATTTTTATCATTTCCCCACATGCCATCAATTCAGAATATTGTAAGAAGGAGATTGACTTGGCTATCGCATATAATAAGCGCATTATTCCCATTCTTCATATTGAAAGAGAACTGGAAAAGTTGAATCCTGTAATTGGGGAAATTAATTTTTTACCCATTAAGGAAAAAGAAGACCCAGGGCTACCAATAGACCAATGGGAAAGTATAGACGATTTTGATTTGGGTATGGAAACCCTAAAAAACAAAATTGTGGAGAATGATTTTTACAATGCCATCCATACCCATTTGCTATTAAAGGCGCTTGAATGGGATAAAAATAACCAACGACCTGCATACCTGCTTTTTGCCCAGGAGAGAATTCAGGCTCAAAAGCTTTTGGATAGTAATCGTTTGAAAGATCTTCCAAATCCATTTTCTCCAATTCATTGCCAGTATATCTGTGAGGCCAGGAAGAATGCCGAAAACATGATGACTGATGTTTTCATTGCATATGCCACGGAGGAGGAAGAAATGGCTAATGCGATTAATCATGCATTGATGAAAAATGGCATTACCACCTGGATGGACAGTCAGGATGTGAAAGGCGGAGTGGATTTTAGAGAGGCGGTACAGGAAGGCATTGAGCATTCAGATAATCTTTTATTTGTCATCTCTTCCAAATCTGTTGAAGAACCTACTTGTCTTGATGAATTGAGGTATGCTGTTTCTTTGAATAAAAGGGTGATTCCCATTATTCTGGAAGATGTGCCCTCCGATAAAATTCCCGAGGAAATCAAAAAACTGAAATCGATAAATCTTAGGGATAATGATCCTGATAAAGTAAAAATTGCTAAAAATGAAAAAAGCGATTTTGATAAGGATATAGATGAATTGCTCAATCAGATAGAGCAGGATTTTGAATATCACCATAAACACAAACAGTTGCTTGTGCAGGGACTGAGGTGGAGCCGGATGGGAGAGAGTGATAGCTTTTTGTTGAGGGGAAACAACCTGATTCAATCCCAGGAATGGCTGGAAGCTGGCAACCGAAGGGGAATCCATAAGCCAACCGGACTTCACGAAAGGTTTATTAGCAGCAGTATTTCCAAAATAGGTATTTTAACTTCTGAAGTTTTTATTTCCTATTCCCAGAAAGATGCTGATTTTGCCAGAAAACTCAACTTAAAGCTTCAGAGTTTCAGGAAAACCACCTGGTTCGATCAGGAAAGTATTGCTTCGGCCAGCAATTTTGAGGAGGAAATAAAAAACGGCATTGCTATTTCCGATAATTTCCTGTTTGTGATTTCTCCGGATTCTCTGGCTTCGGAATTTTGTGTAGAGGAAGTAACCTATGCTGCTGAAAATAACAAGCGGTTTATTACTGTGCTCATTGAAGATGTGAAACCTGAGGATCTTCCGGATGCTTTAAAAGAAGTGCAATGGATAGATTTTAAAAGGCACAAATTTGACATTGCATTTAGTACCTTAATGCACACCCTCAACATAGACAGAGAATACGTGAGGGAGCATACCCGCCTGCAACAAAAAGCAGCTGCATGGAGGGAAAAAGGCGGGAAAAAAGTGCACAATTTTCTTTTCAATCAGGCGGATAAGGATTTATTGTTGAAAAAAGCTGAGTTTAGGCAATTTGACATGTGGATGAAGAAGTCCATTCAGGAAAAGAAAATTCCCACCGCCACAAAGCTCCAAAAAGATTATCTGAAAACCTGTTCACACTACCTGAGATTGAGGAGAAATGCGCTTATTGTGGCAGCAATTATCGCACTTTTAATTCCTCCAATGATCATGGCTTACTACTTTCAGGAGTCTAGGGAAAAAACAGCTTTGAATTATGTGTATGCTTCAGAACAAATTTTGAATACAGAGCACGATCCTATCCGTGCGTTGAGTATTGCCAAGGAGGCTTATTCTTATATCAGTAAAAAATCATTGAATAAATTGCTTCCTGTTTTCAGAGATATTTCCAATTCCTTAAGTGAACAGACCATAAAGCTGGAAAAAGCACCAGAAGAGATGTTTTTTCTCGATCAGGGGACAGATTCTATACTTGTTACTTTTACTGGCAATTCTGTAATTCTCCGAAATATCAATGGGGATTTGCTGGAAACAAATCCTGTTATTCAATTTGAGTATCCCATCCTGGAGGCAAGGGCTGCATTTGGTAATTTGTATGTGAGGGATCAACATAAACAGCTATTTGCCATCAATCCATTGGCGGAGGATATTGATTTAAGTCAGACCATTAAGGCAGATTCTATTCAGGATTTTATAGTTTATGAGGATGGGGAGAAAATTTTCACCCAATTCGAAAGAATTGTTTCCAGAGTATATAGCAAAGGAAAGGAAAGTTGGGATTGGGTAGGCACTTTTAATCATTATAACAGGCAATCACCTTTAGCCGGAGCTTTAATTTCCCCGGGAGAACACTTTCTTTTAACCTACGCCAGAGACAAATCGGTTCGGTTTTGGGATTTTGAAAACCCGCAAAATCCGCAGGAAATCAGGGAGTTAAGTCATAGAATCCGGTTTGCAGAATTCTCAAGTGACAGTACTAAATTGTTGACCCTTTTGGATAATAATGACTTGTTGATTTGGGAAGTGAAGGACAATAAAATTATCATTCTAAAAAGGAAACATCATGTAAAATCCGTACGATTTACCCATTCTTCCAACCTTATCGTCATTCAAAATGAAGACAAGCGGGTGAGTCTGGAGGAAGCAACAAATGATGCCAGTTTTTTCAGGGAATTAATCACTTATTCCCAGTTGGAGGGAGGAGTGGATTCTATTCTATTATCAGAGGACAAAAAAACTATTTTGACTTATCAGAAATCGGGTACTGCAGCTACCTGGGGGCTAAATGGGGAAATGATTGGGGAGGTAGATCTGGAAGATCAGGAGGGGACTACTGACTTGATAACACTTTCTCCCTCAGGGAAATATATTTTAAGAACAAGTTTGGAAGGATTAATTACCCTTTGGGATAAAAAAGGAAATGAACAGGCTGTACTTAAGGCGCATCAAACCAAACTCAGGCATATTCTTTTTTCAAAGACCAATGAAAAACTTTATACCGTTTCTGAAGATGGTATTTTAAAAATTTGGAGTGCAGATGATTCTACCTTTATTAAAAAAGGAATGCATGCGGAAGGCGAGGAGGAAAGCTATAACCTAAGACTTACCATTGAAGACTGGTTGAAAAAACACCAGGCAGATACACTTAAAATGGCTGAAGTAGACAGGGTAAGGTTTGGGATAATCAGCGACTATGATAATATCATTGAATCGGAAGATTCTACCGTTTTAAATTTATATGCCAATTATTACCTGAAAGAAGGGGAGAATTCATTTGAAAAAAAAGAAAAGGTAGAAAACCTTGAACGCTCAAAGGCTCTGTTTACCAGATTATTAGAATTGGGCTTTGGAAATGTTTATATACAAACCAATATTGCCGATATTCAGCTGGAATTGGGGGAGGAAATCAATTTTGAAAAATTATTCCAGGTGGAGACTTCCTATAAAAAACTTTTTCTTACCCAATATCTCCGGCAGAAATTTAGTGATAGAAAAATTAAGGAAAAGATTCAGGCCTTTGAACTTGTGTCCAGACTTTACAAAGAAATTTTAAACGATAGAAAATACATTGGTTTATCAGGAAATAGAAGTTTCATTTCCCGAAAGGCCGCCAACAATTATAATTCGCTTTCCTATTATTATATTTTGGATGGAGATATGGAAAAAGGGATCGAGCTGGCATTGGAGGGGAAAGCTATGGATTCTACCTACAGATGGATCAATACCAAACTGGCATTGGGTTATTTGTATGATGAGCAAATTCATGAAGCACTGCCCGTATTAAAAGAAATGAAAGAATGGGGGAATTTTGGAGTGGATAATTATCAGGAGAGAATGAAAGGGTATTTGAAGTATGTGGATTCCTTAAGGGAAAAAGAAGGAGCACTTAAGGTAAAAAGGGTTGTAGAATTGAGTTTTAATGAAATTGCAGATAAAGATAAGGAGGTTTTTGCCTATTTTATAGAGGGTTTGGCCTACTGAGATTACAAAAAGGTTAGCTTTCAATTTTCTTGCATCATACTCCATTAACATTTAATAGGAGAAATTGGAAGTCATTCAGGAATTTAAGTACATGGTTTTGAGTTTTCAAACTGTCAAATAATTAACCTAACCTAAAGCTCAGCTATGTTTAAATTTTACAAAATTTCCATTTTCTTAATTCTTTTCTTTTCAGTTACCCCATTTTCGTTTTCAAACCCTACAGAAAATTTAAGCCTGTTTATTACAGAAGTAGATGATTTTATGAAAAAGTGGGTGAAAGAAGGGAAAGTGAACTATGCCGCAATTAAAAAAAATCCAGAAGAAATTAATGCATTGTATGCCCAAATTGGTAAAATTAGCCTTACAGAAACGAAGGGAGAGGAGGGGAAGGCCTTTTATATCAATGCCTATAATATTATAGTAATTCACCAGGTAGTACAACTTTATCCTATCCAGTCGCCTATGAATCAGAACGGGTTTTTTACCGGAAATAAGCATTTGGTAGCCGGGGAAAAACTAACATTGAATCAATTGGAATTTAAGAAGCTCGTGATTCCATTTAAAGATCCCAGAATTCATTTTTCTATTGCCTGTGCGGCCAAAGGTTGTCCCAAACTTGCCAGTTATGCATACAATCCTGAAAAACTGACTGATCAATTAGAAGAGAGAGTAAAGAAGGCGGTAAATGACTCAGAGTTTACTAGGGTGAGTTCCAAAGAGGAAAAAGTACAATTGTCTAAAATTTTCTCATGGTATAAAAAAGAGTTTGAAGAAAGTCATGGTGATATCCTTACTTTCATTAATGATTATAGAAAGACCAAGATTCCGGAGAGTTTTGAATTGGGATTTTATGAGTATAACTGGGAACTCAACAGTAAATAAAAATTCTGTAAGAAAATTGAAAGAGGTCAATTCTAAATTGGTTTAGAATTGACCTCTTTGTTTTATATCATGGCATTTAGCCATCTACTTTTTTCAACATTTTGAGATGAATGGCTTTTTCGATTTCAATAATGATATAAGTAATGAGGCCGGCCACCATAATTTTTCCCCACATGGCCAAAGTGATAGGTGCACTTCCAAAAATTTCATTCATCCACGAATTATAAATAAAGAAAGCCTGGAAAACGAACATCAGTACAAAGCCAAACCACACCCATAAATTGCTGAAAAAGCCAATTTTGTGCATTGGTAAACTAAGTGAGCGACAGTTGAGCAGGTAAAAACCTTCCAGCACTACGAAGGTGGTAACGGCTATTGTTCTTGCAACCTCCACTGAGGTTCCCATAGCCAATTCATATTGGAAAAAGCCAAATGAGGCTACAACCAGGGCAAGACTCACCAGAATTAATTTTACAACCACATCTTTTCCAAAAATAGATTGGCCGGGTTTTCTGGGTTTTCTACTCATAATTCCCGGTTCTTTGGGTTCAAAGGCCAACATTAAACCCAAAAAGCCGGCAGTGGTCATATTAATCCATAGGATTTGCAATGGGGTAATTGGAAGGGCTATTCCAAAAAGAGCGGCAATCAGGATAATTAATCCTTCTCCCATATTGGTGGGTAAAGTCCAGACGATGAACTTCATGATATTATCAAAAACTCCTCTTCCTTCTTCCACGGCATCCCTGATTGACCGGAAATTATCATCCGTAAGGACCATATCTGCAGCTTCTTTTGATACTTCAGTTCCGGTGATACCCATGGCAATACCAATGGCAGCCTGTTTCAGGGCTGGAGCATCATTTACCCCATCACCAGTCATGGCTACTACTTCATTGTTTTTTTGTAAAGCCTCTACCAGCCTCAGTTTTTGCTCAGGACTTACTCTGGCGAATACATTGGTGTTAATCGCTGCTTCCTGAAATTCCTTTTCCGAAAGTCTGGCCAGTTCTTTTCCCGTATAATTCTTTTTGCCAGCTCCTAATTCAATACCCAGTTGTTTGGCAATGGCTACTGCTGTTAATCCATGATCACCAGTGATCATTTTTACCTGAATTCCTGCTTTTTTACAGTCTGCCACCGCTTTTATGGCTTCCTGTCTGGGAGGGTCAATCATAGCTTGTAAACCAATAAAAACGTTATCATTTTCAAGGTCCTGTTCAGTTACCTTTTTCGAATCGATTTCTTTTTTGGCAAAAGCCAAAACCCGTAAACCCTCACTGGCCATTAATTCCACTTTTTTATGGATTTCTTCCACACCAGGCAGAGGAACAATTTCTCCTTTATCATTTTGGAAATGGGAACATTTTTCCAGTATTTTCTCCACCGATCCTTTTAGATATACAGTGTTTTTCTGTTGGCCTTCCAGTTTAAATAGCGTAGCCATATATTGCCTTTCTGATTCAAAAGGAATGTTATCCAGCTGATGGAATATTTTCAGGAGATTACTTCTTGATAAACCTGCCTTTTGGGCAGCCACAATTAAGGCTCCTTCAGTGGGATCCCCTTTTACCAAATACTGATTTTCCTCCCTGCTGATTTCACTGGTATTGCACAGTAAACCTGCTACCAGCAAATCTTTTAGAGCCGGGTAATTTTCTTTGTCAATAACCTGGTCATTTTGTTTAATTTCCCCCTCAGGAGAATATCCGGTACCACTTACTTCAAACATCTGACTTCCCGCAAAAACTTCTTTTACTGTCATCTGATTTTCGGTTAATGTTCCGGTTTTGTCCGAACAGATTACTGTGGCACTTCCAAGTGTTTCCACCACCGGTAATTTCCTGGTAATGGCATGCCTTTTAGCCATTCTGGAAACCCCAATGGCTAATATAGTGGTGATGGCAGCCGGAAGTCCTTCGGGAATGGCACCTACGGCCAGAGCAACAACCGACATAAATACTTCAATTGGATCCTGACCACGGTAAATACCAAGAGCAAAAGTAAGTACCGACATTGCCAGAATTACATACACAATATACTTACTCAGTTGATTAATTTTTTGGTTAAGCGGTGTTTCTGCACTTTCTACATTGGAAATTAAACCACTGATATGACCGACCTCAGTTTGATCACCTACAGCGGTAACCAGTCCCATTCCCTGTCCGAAAGTGACATAAGTGGAAGCAAATGCCATATTTAACCGGTCTCCTAAAACTGTATCATTTTCCAGTACCTCCAAAGACTTACTTACAGGAACAGATTCACCTGTCAGGGCAGATTCCGCAACCTGCATCTCCTTCACACTTACCAGCCTGATGTCTGCAGGAACTTTATCACCGGATTGTACAAAAACAAGATCTCCTACCACAATTTCTTTGGCTGGTATTTCCTTCCTTTTCCCATCTCTAATCACCATGGCATAGGTTTGCATCGTGTTTGAAAGGGCTTCAAGGGCTTTTTGTGCTTTAGATTCCTGGATAAAACCAATTACCGCATTTACAATTACAATGGCCATGATGACCGCACTATCCACATATTCTTTAAAGAAAAATGTGATCACTGAAGCGATAACCAAAATATAAATAAGTGGCTGGTTGAATTGTTGCCAGATTAATTTCCATACGGAGTCGGTCTGTTTGGCAGTTAATTCGTTTGTGCCATACATTTTTTGCCTTTCTGGAATTTCATCAGATGAGATTCCTTTTTCAATATCACTATTGAGCGACTGTGCAAGTTCCTGGACTGTCTGGCTATGCCAGGGGTGTTCTTTTGTAGCATTCATTGCTTTGCGAGGTGCTAGGGTTTCCATAATAATACGGGCTATCAGTTGTATTTCAAAATTAATTTTGCCTGATATTCAGGAAAATAATTTCATGAAATGTTCATAAAATTTTCCGCTTAGTAACTTAAATGTTTAGCCGGAAACATTTCATTTTTATCAAAAATGATGTGTGGAGAAGAAGGAAAAAATTGAATGGCAGTGAGCGTGAATTAAAAGGGAGTGGGTGGGATGGATAAAAGGAATTATCTGGACATTAGTTTTTAGTATTTTAATACAATTCTGGCATTAAAAAACCTTTGGGAAAGGCTGTTGGGAACGGCAAATAAGTTACCTGAAAAATCGGGTACCCAGTTGTAGGAAATATGGTTTTCTACACCAAACAAGTTCAGTACTTCTATTCCAAACCAAAGTGATTCTACCGATCTTTTCCCTTCTGGTTGCTTGAAGGTAAATATTTTGGAAAAGCCAATGTCTGATCTTACATATTCAGAACCCGAACGAAATGCCTGTCTGTATTCAGGGGATTCAGGGGGACCATAAGGAAGTCCGGATCCAATTAAAGTCCTGATATAAACTCTTAATGAAGGATCTTTGGGCAAATGATCCTGAAAGAAAAATGTAAAGGTTAATCTTTGGTCAGATGGCCTTCTGATTTCTCCTCTGCCGTCTCCTTCCACATCTTCAAAAGCTTTTAAATAACCCAGACTAAACCAGGATTCGGTGTGGGGAATAAACTCTCCACTTACCCTGAAATCTGCACCATAAACGTAGGCTTCAGCATTATTTTTTGCATAATAGCGAAGCCTTACATTATCAATATCATAAGGCACAACATTCCATAATTTTTTGTAGTAAACCTCTGTAATAAACTTAAATGGTCTGTCCCAGGCAGTGAAATCATAATCCAGTCCGGTTATTGCATGAAGGGAGCTTTGGGCTTTCAGGTCAGGATTTAAATTACCGTTAAAATCTCTCATTTCTCTATAAAATGGAGGTTGTTGGTATAGCCCGAGGGCAGCTCTGAATACCATGTTTTTTCGCCAGTTTGGATGCAAAGCATATTGAATTCTGGGACTTATCAATAATTCATCATTAAAGTCTCTGTAATTAAATCTAGCCCCATAAGTAAGAGAATGAATCTCCCCAATGAGATGGCTCGCTTGTGCATAACCACTTATAATGTTGGTTACTAAATCATTTTGCCCAACTCTTAATCGGATATCCCTTACAAAATCTGCTGAATCCAGAAAGGTATATTCATGTAATTTATCTGATATGATTTGTCTGTCATACCTCAAGCCAAATTCAATTTTAGTCAGAGGGTTCCACTGATATTCATTTCTTAGCTCTGCCGAATAAATTTGAGCTTCAAGGGCATTTCTGGAATAGGTAAATTCAGAACCAAAACCTCTTACAATAGCACATTCATTGAAGTTATCGGAATTGAAATTGGTGTTGACATCACACAGCTCATAACCACCTTCTACATTCGAATACTCTCTTTCCCTTGTAGTCATGGCAGAGGTAATGAAGTGAGAAGTGAATTTGGAATTGAATTTATGGCTTAGTTTTATACCTCCTTGAAAAGTATCATAATTCAATTGTTCTGACCCTACAAATAATACATTCAGCCTGAAGGATTGATTAAAAGTTCCAAAATTAGTGGTTCGGGATTCTGGTAATAACTCGTATCTATTAGAAGCAATTGAGCCGAGAATACCCAAAGTAGTGGTTTCTTTTGCTTTTCCCTTCCCGCTAAGGTCAATATGGACATAGCTCTGGGCATCTGTAAATTTAGGCAGGTACTGCCCCTGAGTTTCCAGTGAATTTAAAAGGTATTTAGATGATTTGTGTCTGACCCCCGCCAGGTATTTCACCTTTTTATTTTTAGAGGCACCTTCCAGATAAAAACTTCCTCCCAGTAAACCTGCTACTAAAGTGGCAGAAGTTCGTGTAGGTTCGCGGTAAGTCACATTTAAAACTGAGGATAATTTGTCTCCATATTTGGATTGCCAACCACCTGAAGAAAAACTAACACCACTGACCATATCAGGATTTACAAAACTTAGACCTTCCTGCTGCCCTGCCTTAACCAAAAATGGCCTGTAAACCTGAATATTATTCACATACACCAGGTTTTCATCAAAATTACCACCTCTCACCGAATAGGATGAAGACAATTCATTATTGCCAACCACCCCTAATGCCCCACTGGAAATAATGGCCTGATTGAAATCCAGAAATGGAGTGGGAATGGCTTTTAAATCTTTAGGGTCTAATTCTAATGCACCAGCTTCCTGCCTGATCTGATAGTTTTCATCATCTCCAATTTCCAGTTCCTTTAAATAAACCGTAGAGAGCTTCAATTCAATATTCAATTGAAAAACTTCATTTTCTTCCAGTTTGAGGTTAAAGGTTTGTGGGAGGTACTGGCTATGCGATACATTAATAATAATATCCTGTTCAGCAGGAACAGTTAAGGAAAACTGACCATTTTTATTTGTGGCAGTACCTTTATTGGAATCCGCTATACTAATATTTACCAGGGAAATGGGTTGCTGTAGGCTATCGGTAATTATACCTTCAATTTTTCCGGTTTGGCCCCATAGGCTTATTTGGAAAAACATGAAGCCTATAAAAAATAAAATCCCCCTAATCATGAATTGCTGATAAATAAAGTTTTGGGATAAACAAGTATCATATTGCCCCTAAGAAAAACTGGTATGAATATGCTTGTGATGTTTTAACTTTTAAGAATTTTAGTCAGGATAAATTTCTTCTTAAAAAATAAAAGTCTTCAACTAAACAAGTAAACGAAAATTCAGGTTCTTATTTAGTTGAAGTGCAATAAATGATAAAATCATTTAAAAAATCTCTGAAGCGATTTTTTTCACCGAACCGGATTTTCCCATAGAGTAATAATGCAAACATGGTACTCCAAATTTGATTAAATCTTTGGACTGTTGAATACACCATTCTACCCCTACTTGCCTCACTTGTGCATTATCTTTACATTTTTCAACAGCCTCTACGAGTTCCTCTGGCATGTCGATATGGAAAATACTTGGTAAAACACTCAATTGTTTTTTGGTAGTAATGGGTTTTAAGCCAGGGATTATCGGAACATCTATTCCCATTTCCCGGCAACCATTTACAAACTCAATATATTTTTGGTTATCGAAAAACATTTGCGTTACGATATAATCTGCACCCATATCCACCTTTTGTTTCAGGTATTTTAAGTCAGTAGCCAGGTTAGGGGCTTCAAAATGTTTTTCAGGATAGCCTGCCACCCCAATACAAAAATTGGTAGTATTTTTATTTTGAATTTCCTCACCGAGATATTTCCCATTATTCATATCAGCTACCTGAGCTAAAAGGTCAATGGCATAAGCGTTTCCATTTGGTTCAGGAACGAATCTTCCTTCTGATTTAATAGAATCACCGCGGATAACCAATACATTTTCTATACCCAGGAAATTGAGGTCGAAAAGGGCATTTTCTGTCTCCTCCCTGCTAAACCCTCCACAAATGATATGGGGTACGGTATCTACCTTATATTTATTCATTAAAGCGGCACAAATTCCAACTGTACCTGGCCTCTTTTTGGTAGTAATTTTTTCTAAAAGACCATTTCCTCTCGATTTATATACATATTCTTCCCTATGATAGGTAACATCGATAAAAGAAGGATTGAATTCCATTAAAGGGTCTATCGCATCAAAAAAATCTTTAATACTTTGCCCTTTAAGTGGTGGTAAAATTTCAAATGAAAACAGTGTGTCTTTTGCAGACTTAATGTATTCCGTAACTTTCACTTCCGATCAGAATTTTTTATAACCATAAGACTAATATCCAACTACTATTATTTTATTATAAGGTAAGTCGAGTTGAAAAAATATATTTGTGCTCGTAAATTATTCCCATTCTAAAAAATAGTAGCACAAAACTATCATATTTTTTTTAACTCAGTAATGGGTGAAAATTAAATATTCTCTTTTTATTCAAAATTGCCTGTAAATCAGACCTGAAATTTCAAAATTAAAATAGGTGAGCCTCTCTTTGAGAGAAAGATACCACTGGGAATTCAGTTTCAGATATGAATTAACGGCTTTAAATTCTTCTCCTCAATTACCTTTAAGTAAAGGCATTTCTCAAAATATTAGCATATAGTTTTTTGTACAACTATCTGATAATGAGCATGGATTAGGTTTTTCAGAAATACATTAGGACGATTGAGAATCGTGAAATGAAGGAGAAGAAATGCAATTTTTTGAAAAACTGGTCATTTCTTACATGAGTAATTAAAGGAGGAGCTTTTGCTGTAGAATACCCCATTGGTAAGCCAGAGAGGCCATTGTCATAAAAATGTTATAAAAAAGTGGGTAATATTTCAAATAATATCACGTAAGGAGACGTTAAAGATGGGAATAAAGACAACAAAATATTCTAATTCTGAAAAAAACTGTCTTATTTAAAAAAACAACAAATTAAATATCCTTTAATAATAGGGATTAAAAAACAAAAACAATTAGCCAATCTGCAAAAAATCCAATTGTTTTTTTACTAATAAAGGAAAATTAAACATGCCAAAACTTCTCTTCTTTTTCAGTTTATTATGTGTAAGCTTAAACATACAGGCTGGTGAATTGGTATTGGATGGAATTTACAGAGGTACCAACTTATATATTCAAAACCCGAGACTTGGTGAAAATGAGTTTTGTGTAAAAGAAGTATTTATTAATGGAGAAAAAAGTGAGATGATTCCAAAGGCTACAGCCTTCGATATCAACCTTTCTCATTTGGAGGAAAATACCGCCATTAGGATTAGAATTATTCATCATGATGGCTGTATTCCTAAAGTGATTAACCCAAATGCGATAAAGGCCACTGAAAACTTTCAGTTTGGTTCTGTGGAAGCTGAAAACAACCAGTTGAAATGGAAGGCTAAAGGAGAAAAGGTATATGGCAAATACTTCATTATGCGATTATCCAATAATAAGTGGGAAACTGAAAGTGTGCTGGAATGCAAAGGAACAGTCGGAGAGAATGTTTATCAATATAACATTAATCCTTTGGCCGGATTAAATACTTACAGGATTAAGTACCTTGAAATTTCCGGCAGATCTTATTCCTCAAAACCGGTGGATTATACTACAGATATTGAAAAAGTTTCATTTTATCCCAAAAGGGTTTCTTCTACTTTAAACTTTTCAAGAGAAGTTAAGTACCAAATCAGGGATGCTTATGGAAAGTTGAAATTGGAGGGACTTGGAAATAAAGTGGCTTGTAATGAACTGGAAAGTGGATTATACTATGTGACTTTTGAAAATTCCACGGAAAAATTCTTTAAAAAATAAGGGAGTTCTAAAATCATAAGAAAGGAATAAATAAATTCTATCCAAAAATTGATTTGATGAAATCTTGAAAAGCTTACATTTTTTGTCCTAATTTAGCCCTCTTCTAAGGGCTTTTTTTATTTTTCAATGATTTCATTTATTAAATACTCCAAATACTTTCTTTTAAGTTTTCTTTTTATTTCAGCACCTGGATTTGCCCAGCAAATAACACTACTAAAAAATCAGGATGGTTTACTTCCTTTAAAAAGGCTTGATACCCTTAATATTGGGGTGGTTTCCTTTGGTGTTTCTTCAGTAACCCCTTTTCAGCAAATGTTGGGCAATTATACCCAAACCTGGAATTATTCATTTGAAAGTGCGGCAAATGAAAAGCAGATTGAAGACCTGAAAAAGCATAATCTTCTAATTATTGGGATTCATTCATCTTCTATTTCCCAAAATCAAATTTCATCTTTTTTAAGTGGAAATAAGACAATTGTAGTAGATTTTACCGAGGACCAAAACATTTTAAAAAACACTGACCAGGAAAATTCTGATGTACTATTAGCTGCTTTTAAAAACAGTGATATCAGACAAAAAATAGCCGCTCAGGGGATTTTTGGAGGAATGGGTTTTTCTGGAAGGTTAGAAGATAATCTTGGATCAAATTATAAAAAAGGAGATGGGCTTGATTTAGCCGGAGGAATCAGGTTTAAATATGCCATTCCAGAGGAAGTAGGTATTGATTCAAAAGTTTTGAATTATAAAATAGATTCAATCGCAAAACTGGTGATTGATTCTGCGGCAGCCCCCGGTTGTCAGATTTTAATTGCCAAGGATCAAAAGATTATTCTAAGAAAGGCTTATGGATTTCAAACTTATGACAAAAAAGTGCCTGTAAGCACGGATGATTTATATGACTTTGCCTCTGTTACTAAAATTACAGGCCCGCTTCCTGCATTAATGAAGCTGAATGATGAGGGAAAGTTTAAACTGGATGAAAAATTCAGTACTTATTGGCCGGATTTTAAGGGAACAGAGAAGGAAAATATTAAAGTGAGAGAGGTTTTAGCCCATTATGGTCAATTACAGCCCTATTTGGTTTACTGGAAAAATACCCTGAAGAAAAATGGGAAATATAAGTGGTTCACGATAAAAGCGGATTCTTCAAAGAGGTTTCCCCTGAAAGTGAGTGAAGGCTTATACCTGAATAGAAATTATGATAATAAAATCTATAAAGAGATTAAAAAATCCAGTTTACTAAAGGAGAAAAAATATGTTTATTCAGGACTTTCCTTTCTCTTATATCCACAAATTATTAGTGATTTATCGGGGAAAGAGTACGAAGATTACCTTAAAAACACATTTTACAAACCATTAGGAGCTTATACACTTACTTTTAATCCTTACAAACATTATCCGATTTCAAAAATAATCCCTACAGAAAATGATACATTCTTTCGCCATATTCAATTGAGAGGGACTGTTCATGATGAAGCAGCGGCCATGTTTGGGGGAGTTGCTGGAAATGCCGGATTGTTTGGCACAACCAATGATTTGGCAAAGCTCATGCAGATGTATATGAATATGGGAGAGTACGGAGGTGTCCGTTTTGTAGATCAGAAAGTGCTGGAGGAATTTACCAGCTATCAATTTAAAGAAGAAGGAGTAAGAAGAGGGTTAGGTTTTGATAAACCACGATTAGAATCGAAGGAAAGGGGATATGTGGGGGTGAGTGCCAGCGATAAAAGTTTTGGACACTCAGGTTATACGGGAGCTTTTACATGGGCAGACCCGGAACATGATTTATTGGTGGTATTTCTATCTAACAGGGTATATCAAACAAGAGAAAATCGCAAAATTTACCAATTGAATATTTATCAGAATTTGCATCAAACGCTATATGACTTAATTTTAAAAGATTAGTTAAAATGCATTAGAATTAGCGCATAATCCCATGTTTAAAAACAGGTTTACTGGATTGATCGTATTAAGGGTTTTTTTCCTGCAGGTCACCATGATTGGCCTGGCCATCATTTTTGGTAAACCAGAACTGTTTTTCAATCAAATTATTCTTTCGGTTCTCATTGTCATACAAGTAATTGAACTGATCAATTTTGTGACCAGGACGAACAAAGAGCTTTCAAAGTTTTTATCTGCCATTCACCATGCTGATTTTACTGTAAATTTCACCAATAAAAAGCTTGGACGATCATTTTCAGCGCTTAATGAAGCATTTACGGAAATAATTAAATCTTATACTCAGGTTAAAATTGAAAGAGAGGCACAGTTTCAGTTTTTGGAAGTGATCGTGAAGAATATTGATATTGGGCTCATTTCCATCAAAAACGGATCGGAAATAGTATTGATGAATGATGCTGCTGAAAAGTTGCTTAAGGTTCCTAACTTAAAGAATTGGAGTCATTTTAAAAATAAATCGCCCAAATTTGGAAAAGAAGTAGAGTCTATATTCGCTGGGGGAAGCAAGTTGATTGAAATAGTGGTGAATGAAAATATAAAGCAGTTTGCAGTAAATGTAGTGCCCTTAAATATAATAGGAGACGAGTATGAATTAATTACTTTTAAAGATATTAAAACGGAACTCGAGCGAAAAGAACTGGAGGCCTGGAACAAATTAATCAGGATTCTAACTCACGAAATTATGAATTCCCTTACCCCGGTTTCTTCACTTACAGAAACGATGCTGATGCTTTTGGAAGATAAAGATGGAGTTCAAAAACCAACTGCAGAAATAAATAAGGAAATCATTGAAGATTTAAGGTTTTCTTTAAAAACTATTCAGAAAAGGAGTGATGGGATGCTGGACTTTGTGGATGATTATCGGAAGTTGACCAAAATTCCTGCTCCGGTTAAAGAGGAAGTTTTGGTGAAAACTCTGTTTGAAAGTGTTGGCAGGTTAATGCAGGCAGAGTTGAAAAATAAGGGGGTGAACCTGGAAATAGATTTAAAGTTTCCATTAGAAAAAATTTCAGCGGATTTTAAACTAATTGAACAGATACTAATCAATCTGATTACAAATGGGATTCATGCATTGGAAAGGGAGGAAAATCCAAAAATTAAACTTTCAGTAGCCAAATCAGGTGAAAATACAATACTGGAAGTCGCAGATAATGGAAAAGGAATTGAAAAAGATAAACTGGATAAAATTTTCATTCCATTTTATTCCACCAGGAAAGGGGGCTCGGGAATTGGGCTAAGTCTTTCAAAAAATATTATGAATTTGCATGGTGGTGCATTAGAAGTTTATTCTGAGAAGGGGCAGGGCAGTAGATTTTCCCTTGTTTTCAATTGACCTCCCAGTCTTTTTAAACCTCAATTCCTATCAGTGTAATATCATCCCTTTGTTCCACACCTTCTTTGTAGTCTTCCAATATTTTTTCTACCTCAATTTTCTGCTCTTCAAGAGTTTGGTTTGCGGTGTTTTTCAATAATTCCCGCACTCTTGCACTTCCCAGTTTTCTCCTGGAGATGTCATTTTGGTCTATAAGTCCATCAGAGGTAAGGTAAATTTTATCCCCTTTCTGTGTTTTGATTATTTTTTTTGTGAAAGGAACATTCTTTACAATTGATCCACCTATTGATCTTTTATCACCCTTAATTACCTGAAGTTCTCCTGAAGCAGCAGAAATATGAAATAATGGCCGTTTTGCTCCTGAAAATGATAATTGAACATTTCCTCCAATCTTTTCAATTGCACATAGACAAACATCCATTCCATCATCATTAGAGGTTTCTTTTTGTTTCAGAGCTAGTTTTACCCCTGAATCAAGCTCTTCCAACACCTTTTCCGTATCGTAAATCTTTTTCTCATTCACAATTTCATTTAAAAGAGAATTACCAATCATGGACATAAATGCACCAGGTACACCATGGCCAGTGCAATCAACTGCTGCAATAAAAGTTTTTTCAATCCCAGTTTCCTCATCTTTAATATGTGAGCACCAGTAGAAATCACCGGAGACAATATCTTTTGGGTAATAAAGTGTGAAATAAGATGAAAAAGCATTTTTTAGAGTGTTCTCAGATGGTAAAATGGCTGTCTGAATATTCTTTGCATACCTGATACTATCGGTGATTTTTTTGTTTTTAATGCTGATGTTTTTGTTCAGGTTTTTTAGGTTTTCAGATTGCACTTCAATTTCCTCCACTTTATGTTCCAGTTCTTTTTTGGTTATCATCAACTCAACTTTTTGTTTCCTAATCCGGTTGACCATGAAAAAGAAGGTAATCGCAAGAATCAACAGGCAGAGGATAATGATCGACAGAATGATGAAATTTTGTCTGAATTCTTCCTGCTCTTTTTGTTTGGCAAGTTCCAGGTCATTTTTGGCCTGTGCAATGGCATCTTTTTCCTTTTTTATTTGGGCAATGGTTTCAGAAGATAGACTATTAATCGAATCTTTAAATGAGATGGCAGTTCTCATTTGCGCAATTAAATCATGTGTTTTTTCCTGATTAGCAATGAAATCCAATTCATGTTGTTGAATTTCCGTTTCAATCTTTGCCAATTGGATTTCAATAGCTTTTTTCTCTTTTTCACTAATGTTCCCTGAATTATATTTATTGATAAGTCCCTCTACCTTTCCGGCTAATTCTGCGGATCTTTTGGCCAGTGCTTGTCTTTGGGCGATTAATTCATGGGTAAAGGTAATCGCTTGCTCTGTATTGTCTGAGTTTGCCTTTACAAAAACTCTTATATCCCTAACCCCTCCCGAATCAAGTTTGGTAATTTCATAATTTTCTACCTTTACTTTACTCCCCGCAAAACTTTGCATTTTAACTTCTACCTCCCCGTTAAAATCAGTTTGGTAAGTTTTCCCATTTACTATAATTTTTTTTCTGGTGAGTAATTTACCTTCCTCGCTTATTAATTTGAATTTATATTGCTTATCTTCCTTTTTTTGTTTGGCAATTATTTGTTTTGCATCAGCTTCAGGAAGTGTAATTGTTACAAATTTATTTTGATTTTTAAATGATAAACCTGAGGCAGGTATAGTCTTTTCGTTAACCATAAAAGAGGTATTTGAACCAATAGAAATATTATTCGAAATATTAAGACTAAAAATCCCTCTGTGATTCGATTGGGTTTTATTCTTTTGGTCCCCTTTAATGTACACATCTGCTCCGGAAATAGCGTTTTCATTGTGATCCAATATTTTCCCTTTCAGAATTATTCCTTTTTCAATTAATACAATTTTTATTTTTCCATCAATTAAACGAAAAGAAGAAAGTTCAAATCCTTGTTTTACTGCTTCTGTCTCAACATACTTGATATCGTAGCCTTTTTTTAAGTGAACCTTAAAGTTGCCATTTAAATCTGTGATGGCATTTGTTACTCCATCAATCCGTATTTCTACTCCTTCAATTGGTTTATCGTTGTTAGTAACCGCTATTCCATCGTAGACTTTTTGAGCGTAAATAGACTTACTCAAAAGAAAAATGAGGAATAAGTAAAGTGAAGATTTTAGAAAAATATTCATAGCAAAGCCCAAAGGCTGTTTTTTTTAAGAAAAATACTGAGTTTCGGTTAGTTTGCACCAATGAATGGATTCGGTTTCATAACCTTTAATCTAACCTGATAGTCCCTGATTTATTTTAAAAAATTGCCTTTTAAATGGCCTGGTAAGTACTTTTTTAGCCCTTTTTCCGGTGGGAAAAGACATAAGTGAAAAATCCTTGTTTACTGAAAGTTAAATTCCTTTCAAATCAAATTAATATCTGAATAATTACTAAAAATTATCTTTATATTTGAACCGTAATTAATAACCACTGATAAATTTTTTATAAAGATGAGTTTTATTCAAAACATTCACGCAAGGCAAATTTTTGATTCAAGGGGAAATCCTACTGTGGAAGTGGAAGTGCTGACAGATAATGGGCATATTGGCAGAGCGGCTGTTCCTTCTGGTGCTTCAACAGGTATTCATGAGGCGGTTGAATTAAGAGATGGTGAAAAGGATGCTTACATGGGTAAAGGAGTGTTGAAAGCTGTTCAAAATGTGAATGAAGCTATAACCGAAGAACTAATAGGTTACTCAGTATTCGAGCAAAACCTTATTGATAAAACCCTAATTGAATTAGACGGTACTGAAAATAAATCAAAACTGGGTGCAAACGCGATTCTTGGAGTTTCATTAGCCGTGGCAAAAGCTGCAGCTTTGGAGGCTAGACTTCCATTGTACAGGTATGTTGGTGGAGTAAATGCAAATACACTTCCAGTTCCAATGATGAATATCATCAACGGTGGAAGCCATGCAGATAACTCAATCGACTTCCAGGAATTCATGATTATGCCTATGAATTCTGAATCTTTTTCTGGTGCCTTGAAAATGGGAACTGAAGTTTTCCATCACCTTAAAAACGTATTGAAGTCCAAAGGAATGTCAACTAACGTAGGTGATGAGGGAGGATTTGCTCCTAACCTGGGTTCAAATGATGAGGCTATTGAAGTGATTATCCAGGCAATTGAGAAAGCCGGATACAGACCAGGTGAAGATTTAATGATTGCCCTTGATGTAGCGAGCTCTGAGTTCTACCTGAAAGATGAGAAAAAATATCATTTCCATAAGTCATCCGGAGATAAATTAACTTCTCAGGAAATGGCTAATTATCTAAAAGAAATGGCCGATAAATATCCAATTAAATCTATTGAAGATGGTTTGGATGAAGATGATTGGGATGGATGGAAATACCTTACTGATATTGCCGGAAAGAAAATTCAACTGGTTGGTGACGATTTCTTTGTTACTAATGTGAAGAGACTTCAAAAAGGAATTGAAGCTGGTTCTGCCAATTCAATCCTTATTAAGGTAAATCAAATCGGTACACTTACAGAAACCATTGACGCTATAAATTTGGCAAAATCTAATAGTTATACCTGTGTAATGTCTCACAGATCAGGAGAAACTGAGGATAATACTATTGCTGATTTGGCTGTGGCACTAAATACTGGTCAAATAAAAACCGGATCTGCTTCCAGATCTGATAGAATGGCAAAATATAATCAGTTGATTAGAATTGAGGAAGAACTTGGTGAAGTAGCCTATTTCCCAGGTAAGAATATCTAATATTCCCTTCCATAAAATAAAAAAAGTCCTGGTTGATTTCCAACCAGGACTTTTTTTATTATTGATATCTATTACTATAAAAATTTCTTCTTTTCTTTAAGTTCTACTACTGCTTCTTCACAAATTTTTATGATTTTCGCTGTTCTTTCAGGAATCAGTTTTACATTTTGTTTCGACTTCCCCATTATCTCCAGTTCCTCAACATCTACATGGATTTCCTCCATTCCCATTAATCTGACCGAAGTTTTTAAACTGTGCGCAATGCTTCCAATCGTTTTCCAGTCTTTTTTTGATAAAGCAAATTGCAATTTTTGAATTTCCCTGGGAGTTTCTTCAATAAAAACATCAACCATTTCTCGCATGAATCCGGTATCATTTTCACTAAACTCTGATAAATAGGAAAAACTAGTAAGGTTGCTTGTCAAATTCATTATAATTTTATGTTAGGTTAAAGTATCGCTAAGAAATATTCATTTCTTCCATTTCTTTTAAATATCTGTAGATGGTGGATTTTCCAATATCCAGTTTTTCAGCCACTAGTATAACATTATCATCATATTTGTCAAGGAAATTTTTCACGATTTTATAAATATATTCTCTCAATGATAATTCCTGAGTGAGTAAATCTATATCCTTGTTTAAGTTGTTAAACTGAATATCATTTGGTGAAAGTTTTCCATTGTCACACATCACCGCGGCTAGTTCAATTACAGCCTTTAACTCTCTAATGTTTCCTGGCCATGAATACCCTAAAAGTTTTTGTTGGGCTTCGGGTGATATCGTAATTTTTGACATTTTATTTTCCTTACAGAAATTTTCTAGCAAAAATTTTGAAATTATTAAGACATCATTTTGTCTTTCTCTTAACGGTGGAAGGAAAATTGGCATGCCTAGCAATCTGTAATATAAATCTTCTCTGAAGTTTCCCTTCTTTACTTCCTCTCCTAAATTTTTATGTGTTGCTGTAATTATCCTTACATCCAGTTTAACTACCTCATTTCCACCAATTCTGACTAATTCCCTTTCCTGTAATACCCTAAGTAATTTTGCCTGAAGGCTAAAATCCATTTCTCCAATTTCATCCAAAAATATGGTCCCTTTGTTAGCCTCTTCAAATTTTCCTGCTCTTCTGGCATTGGCTCCTGTAAATGCTCCTTTTTCATGCCCGAAAAGTTCACTTTCAAGTAGAGTCGGAGGAATAGCTGCAATATTTACAGGAATAAAAGGGGATTTTTTCCTGCTGGAATTAAAATGTATGGCCTTGGCAATTAATTCTTTTCCTGTTCCTGTTTCGCCTGTTACAGAAACTGTAATGTTGGTTTTAACAGCTTTTTCAAGCATGTTGAAAACCTTTTTTATTGCAGGGCTTTGACCAACAATTGTTCTTTCAAAATCATATTTTTCGGATAATTCCTCCCTTAATTCCTGCACTTCATTTGCCAGTGAAACATGCTTCTTCGCATTATTTATAGCATTAAGAAGACGTTCTCTTATATCCTCATCTTTACCAATATAATCATAAGCCCCTTCCTTTAAGAGCTTTACAGCCGTTCTTACATTTTCCTGAGCTGAAATAATAATGACAGGAATATCAGGGTCTTGATATTTTACTCTTTTTAGCAGTTCTTCACCGGTTGTATCTGGCAAAGAATAATCTAAGGTTACTAGGCTTGGCCGGTTATGAAGGTTATCCAACAACTCTCTTCCTGTGCTGAAAATTTTAACATCATGCTCAGGGTCTAATGTCAGTACATACTTTAGCATTTTAGCAAATACCGGATCATCTTCTACAGCAAATATTCTTATGGACGTATTACTCTTCATTTGTCTTTTGGGATAAATAAAATTCTACTCATCCTAAATAACTCATGAGTAGTTTAAAAAATTATTGGCAAAATATATTATTCCTATGCATTAACAAATTTCATGTAATAATATGGACTTCAATTATTGTTTGCATTAATAAATCTTAACAATCACTTAAATAAAATTGTCTAATACATTTTTAGATACCCAAGGCTATAAACTCAATCATAATTAATATGCTTTGGGTGTTTTTGAAGATTATATTTGATTCTGCCAATAGGTATTGGTATAAAAGTTTGTCTTTAATTTATTATTAGAAAAATAACATATAATTTTTTTAATTTCCTAGAAAAATGTCATATAACAATTTTGTATCTGATTAAAAATCAACTAAATATGTTTATTTGAAAAAAATAACTAAATTACATTCCGAATGTAGATTCTTTAATAGTTTATATTTTTTTGTCTGAACTGTACTTTTCTTTAGATGGGTTAGTTAATAAACTATTAGAATGGAGTATTCTTTGGTCTGGAAATTTCACATAATTACCTGATACTTATCTTTTTGACTACCATTTATCCTTAAATTATATTGATTATGAGTACTGCTAAGTCAATCAAAATTGATGCTTCCGACAATAAAGATCCTGAAGAAGTTGAAACAAGCAAATCTGAAACTAAATCACAGAAAGCCAGTTCTGTGGAAGAAAAAATAACTTCTACAGAAGGGGATGAAACTGCTGTGATTAGTAAAAAAGATTCCACTTTAAAATATCGTGGAAATTATCAGAATTATAAACCAATTCAGCGGGAAGCTCCCTTAATGACAGACGCTCAATATATTGAGGAAAGACTGAATAATCAAATAGACTGGTATGACAGGAAAAGTAGTTTTAATCAAAAAAAATACAAGAAGTATAAACGCATTGAATTTATTATAGCGGCCACCATTCCTGTAATTACTACGCTAAGTGCAGTAGCAGATCATGAATTCTATAAACTGGATACTATATTACAAATTTGCGCAGCATTAGGGGGTATTGTTTTGGTAATTATCAATAAATTCCTTGAGCTGGATGATTATTTTAAATTTTGGAAAGAGTATAGGGCCACTTGTGAGGCTTTACAATACGAAAGATCATTATATTTAACAAGGTCAGAACCCTATGATGAGGAGGATGCCTTTCCTTTGTTGGTTCAAAAGGTAGAATCCGTTTTAAGTAAGGAAACACAAAGATGGCAGCAGAGGGTAAAACAGGTAGAAACCAGTTCTAATAAAAAAGGAAAAAGTACTTCAAATGGATAGAAAAATTAAGGATAGTCAGTAAAACCGGTTATATTAAAAACTGGATTTAAAAACGGTAACTAGGATATTTTATCTTTAAATTATATAATTGTACTAATATCAATGTGTAGGGTATTACCTACTAAAATGATAAGTGCTCTCGGAAGAATCGGATTAGCTGAAACATTATCTCAAAAAGATTATTGATGAGCAGGATTCAACGGGAGAATGAAACAGTCAAATGACCCTTCCTACCGAATAATCTGGAGTTTTCTGAAATGGAGAATTCACTTTATTGCAAATGACAATTGTTCTTTGCTTGTTCTGAAAGGTTTAATATTTATTTATGACAAAAGTTTTTTTAGGCGGTACAGCTAATAAATCAAAGTGGCGAAATTTTGTTATTCCCAAATTAGTAATTGATTATTTCAATCCGGTTGTTGAAAATTGGGATGATGAGGCTTACCAAAAGGAGCTCTATGAGCGAAAACACTGTGATTATTGTGTGTATGTGATTACTCCTAAAATGACAGGAGTCTATTCTATAGCTGAAGTCATTGATGATTCTAATAAGCGACCTGAGAAGACTTTATTCTGTGTTTTACTGAAAGACGGTGGAGACAGATTTACCGAAGCTCAGGTAAAATCTCTCGAAGCAGTTGGGAAAATGGTAGAAAAAAATGGTGGGAAATGGTTCCGCTCCCTTAAAAAATTAATATTATTCTTAAATTCCAGCAATAAAGTAAATCATTTGGAAAAAGTTACCTGACAAACTTTTTGGCCATTGATAAATAAATCAGGTTTTCTATTTTATTAAAACTGAGGTTCAGATAATCTCCATCCACCTGTTCCATAATGAGTTTTTTCCCAATTCTTTGGAAACACCAGTCACTTACGTAAGAACTATTTGGACCAATACAAAGGGAAATGACTTGTTTGTATTTGTTGTATTCCCAAAAACCATGGTCGATTATTCTGTTCCCATAACCCATCATCATGGAGCCATCATCGTAAAAATGCATCCAGCCAATAGCATCCTCATCAAAGTTTTTAATGTTTTGAGGGGTTAGCTGCCACAGACCAGAAAATGGAGTTTCTTCCTCAAAATCCACCGGGATTTTTTTCGACTTTTTTCCCCAAATTTTCACATTCTGATATCCTCCTCCACCCTGCAGACTTTCGAAAAAAGAAATATTATTTGATATCCTAAATTCCCATTTTGTATCCCAAATGTCGCCTTCATCGCAAATAAGGCTTAGGATAGGTTCACTCTTTGAGGTTTTCCACCTACCCCGGTAGTTTACTATATGGCCGTGGCCACTGGTAAAAGTACCATCTTTGTTTATTTTTAGCCATTTCTGATAAGGCCAGTTCTGGTAATCAGTTCTGTCAAACCCATTAACTTTTACTTTATCAAACTTCCAGATTCCAATCAATTCACTATGTGATATATTTTCTTTACAGGAAAAAATTAGTGTAATTATCACCAAAACATAAAAATGCTTCATTTTAGAATTGTTATGTTAAATGAAAATTGAATGAAATTCGAATAATAGAGACGCATAAAACCTAAAAATAATCTGAAAGTTTTATTTTACCATGTTAATGCAGAATTTGTTGGAGTGGTTGTATCAGGAAATCCTGCTCCTAAATTTTGATTGTATGCAAATTTAAGAGCAGGTATAAAAATTAATATTTTGGGATAGAATTGTCAATTTCATCAGCATATGCCAGAATTCCGCCTTTGAGGTTATATAGATTTTCAAGACCAAAAGCTGATTCGAGTTGCAAAATGGCATTTGCACTTCTTGCTCCGCTTCTACAATGTACTATAACCTTTTTATCCCTGGATATTTTCCCTTCATTTGCCATTACGGTTGATAAAGGAATTAACTCTCCACCCAGGTTGGCAAATTCATACTCATTTGCTTCTCTTACATCTATTAGTTGGAAGTCTTCTCCGCTGTCTTGCAAAGCTTTTAGTTCGCTAACTGATATTTCTTTCATTTTTCTTGATGTTTTTACCTGAACAAAAATAGATTTCCATAAAGGTATTTATTCAAAGTTATTTTCGGGAAGTAAGTAAACAAAAAATATGGAATTATTGCAAGTAATATTTATTCTTGCATTTTTTAGATATAATTTTTTAGCAATGAAAATAGAACTGAGCAGATTAGACGATGCCTTCCATATGGAGGTAAAAAATGAAGATGGTAACACCATTGAAATTGATGGATCACCTGCTATTGGAGGGCATAATTTGGGAATGAGGCCAATGCAGCTGCTACTTGCAGGGGCAGGAGGATGCAGTGCAATTGATGTCATTTCCATATTAAAAAAGCAGAAGCAGCCTCTTGAAGATATTGATATAGTGGTGGAAGGAGAGAGGGAAAAAGATAAGGTTCCTTCACTCTTTACGGATATTAATGTACACTTTAAATTAAAAGGAAATTTAGATCCATCGAAGGTAGAAAAGGCCATTACTTTATCGATGGAAAAGTACTGTTCTGTGGCTAAAACACTGGAAAAAACAGCCAAAATTACCCACTCTTACGAGATCTTAAATTAATCCGGACGATGGGTAATTAATGGACGGATGAGATGTTCTAATCCATTTATTTTTATTTCATAAATGGTGGCTAACATATTTCCCAGCTGCCCTTTTGGAAACCCTTTTTGATGAAACCAGGTTAAATAAGGTTCGGGTAGATGAATTAATAAACGGCCTTTATACTTGCCATAAGGCATAACCATATTAGCTGTTTTTTTGAGAAATTCAGGATTTAAGATATTGTCCTCCATTAGTATCGTTTGTTGGAAAAATATGGAAATTGGCGAAAAAATGAACTGATTAAAAATGAATTGTGAATTTGTACAATTTATTGAAAAGAAAATTATTAGTTTTTTTAGAGCAATTTACTAACTTAGTATACGAATCATAAAATACAATAGAAATGTTCCCAAAAATTTTTAAAAATATTTATTTTCTCACTGGAGTATTATTCGTTTTGTGGATGGCATTTTTTGATGGCAACAACATTTTGAACCAGTTTAAACTTAACCAAAAGGTGGTTGAGCTTGAGGAACAAAAAAAATATTATGAAGAAGGGATTGTTACCCTTGACAAGGATATGGAGGAACTTTCTACAAGCGCAAAAAAGCTGGAAAAATTTGTGAGAGAAAAGTATTTATTCAAGAAAAAAGGTGAAGATATTTACCTGATTGAAGAAAAAAATGAAGAATAATTTTCTCTGGTTTTTATTGTATTATTTATTTCATTCCCATTTTTTTTCTACCCTAACTTATAACCTATAGCGCAATTTTTACCCAAGTAAATTAATGGACCATTTATTAATCCCCTAATCACTATTTTGGGGGATTTGGCTTTTTTTTGTGTCTGGTAAATAGAGCGTAGGCCAACTGTTTTTAATAATACCTTCCTCCTATGACAGCCTTTTCTTTTGCTTATTAGCAGAGGTTTAAGTTTTTTGTATCAGGAGGAAAATAAATGACAAACGAGAGAGTAAAAGTACATAGGGCAAAGGCTTTTAATTTTTTCTTTTATTTTTGCGCCAAATTTCAACTGGTTCCTCAAATAGTATTATTTGTAAATCAGTCGGTTTGCCTGACTTGGTAAAATTACTAATTTCATACTATCAATATTAAACATGTGTTTTAAACCATCATTCATCAATTTTTTATTTATACTTAGTGTCTTTTTTATTTCGAGTTGTGGAGATTCGGATTTTGATCATGGTAATAAGCATTTTTCTTCCAAAGATTATAAGGCCGCAGTAGTATCCTACACTAATTATATAAAGGCTCATCCCAAAGATGCACGTTCTTTATTTAATAGAGGAAGAGCATTTGAAGAGATGGGGGAGCTTGAGAAAGCTGCTTCGGATTATGAAAGTGCCAGTAAACTTGATCCCTATGAAATTACTTATAAAATTGCCTCAGGAATGTGTAATTATAAACTTGCCAGATACAATCAGGCCATTATCAATCTAAATGATGCAATCAAAATAAATGAAAATAACCCGGAGTCCTATTTTGTGAAAGGTTTGGCTTTAATAAAGCAAGGAAATGTGGAAGGGGCTATGGAAAGTTATAATACAGCTTTGAGATTCGATAAGAACCATGGGGCGGCTTATTATCACAGGGGAATTTTAAAAGCACTTACAGGAAAAAAGGATGCGTGTAAAGATTTTGAAAAAGCAAAAATTCTTGGCGAAAAGAATGTAGATGAAGCCATGAAAAAGTACTGCAGATAAGAATAGAAAATTTACAATGAAAAGGAGGCCCTTCAAAAAAATGATTTTTTGAAGGGCCTCCTTTTTAATTTATTGGGTGGTATAAAATCCTTTTAAAAAATTGAAAAGAATGACCAGTTCAACTGCCTGCTCCTGATTTTTAATTGGATGTAGTATGTTATTTGTTTTAAATAAAACCTCTCCTTCATGCGTAAAAGTATAGCTCTCAGACTTATCAGTGGTCATAAAATAAATATAGTGATCCTGACCATCTTCTGATGACTGATATCCAATTTCTGAATTCAAAAGGTCAAGTTCTACTCCGTTCAAAATCATCTTTCCATCTTTGCTACATGAAATTCCTCCATTTACTTTATGAAAGTAAAATAGTTTTGAGTTTAAATCCATCAGCAATTGAGTCTTGGTAATTTCATCATCCTGGTTATCTTGCGCAAAACCAAAAATGGGCATAAATAGGGCAAGGAGTAAAAGAATTTTTTTCATAGTAATAGTTAAGTCAATTTATCTTCATTTTTACCATCCAAAGAGCTAATTCGCATTTCAAATGGATTCCTGGTTCCCTTTTTTGAGGAAAAGGGTATGTTTTGTTGAAAAAACATTAAAAACCTACCTGGGAACAATTGTACGACTTTCAATTGAGAAAACCTTATGATTTCAAATCAGCATTAACATTATTTAGAGAATATTTCAAATGTATGTTTTATTTGTTTTTGATAATCAGTCTCTTATAGATTTTTGCGCTTATGGGTGGTTTTGGAAACACCCTGATGGGCATTAGTTCTGATTTGATTTGCTGTTTGATTCAGAAGAAAAAAAAGTAGGAAACCACGGATTTTCCTACATCTTGATTTTTTCGGGCTTGACTCATAAAAAATTAAAAAAATAGGTCAAGGTATTTGGTAATTTGGTAATAAATTGTACCTTTATTAAGGTTAACGACTCTAAAAAACGCCTTTTCCCAGGATGAATTTTTGCTGTTCATCTCTCCAAATTACCTAACCAAAATGTCTATTAATAGGTTTTTCAAGACGAATTGAGGAACTTCAGTTTTTAAGAAATTTGAAAAAAGTATTAAAAACTACCGGGTACTTAAATATTGTGGGAATTAACTTTTTTTCAAAAATCTTGTTTTAACTTATAAGTCTAAATAAATTTTTTATTGAGTATCAAGCAATGAGGCTATTTGCCCTATATTTTTAAAATGACAAACCAATAATTTACGCTATAACCAGCTTATTTATAAGCCATGTATAATTTAAACTATGCAATGACATGGATGAGAAGATAAAAATTGGAATAATCGCCCAATACAACCATGACTTTTTACACCACATTTATGTAGAAAAAGCTATCTCTGATTCTTTTGGAATTTTGGGAGTTGATTATAGAACAACCTGGATTTCTGCAAATGAAATTAATGATCCTGTGGAGCTTAATCAATTTGATGCCATTTGGGTGCCTTCAAGTGAAAATAAAGTAGATGAAAACCTGCTGAACTTACTGAAGTTCATTAGAGAAAAAAATATTCCTATGCTTGCAACCGCAATGGGAATGAAGCAGATGGTTTGGGAGTTTGCAAGGAATGCAGTAAAAGCACCCGCGAATTTTGAGAATTTTATAACTGAAACAGACATACCTCAGGAGTATCAGACTGTTTCTGTGAAAATTATTCCAAATACTATTGCAAACTTAAGTTATAAGAAGAATTCCATTTTTAAACAAGATAACTCTACATTTGAAATCAATGCCAATTTATACCCATTCCTAAGCGAAAAGGGGCTTATTTTGTCCGGGAATGATGAAAAGGGACGGATTAAAATACTTGAATATTTAAAGAATGACTTTTATGTAGGGGTGTTATATGTGCCTCAGTTAAATTCTACTCCTGATAATCCCAGTAAAATTATCACTATGTTTCTAAAAACCGGTATCAGACACTATTTACAAAAACAGGAAGTAGTAGTGAAATGAGTGGAAATTTTTTACATATCTTGAATGGTGACAGTACTTTATTTCAGATTCAAAAGACAAAAATTACCGGGGATACTTTGGTATGGCGGGAAGTTTTGTGTGAAGGGCCCGTATCAGAGGACATTGTAAAATCAGATTTTTGGATCCAGCGGCTGCAATTTTTTTCAGAAAATTATCAGGTAGATGCCGAAGCATTTCACGAAAAAACCATAAAAGAAATTGAAAAGCTGGATAAATGTGAAAAGTATGATGAAGTTGTGCTTTGGTTTGAATATGACCTATTCTGTCAGATTAATCTATTGGGAGCACTTGCTCTGATTTACCAAAAAAAGCTTCCCTCTCAGCCAATAAGTCTCATTTCTATTGGGGAAGTTAGCGGGTATAAGAAACTTGTTGGTTTGGGAGAAATAGATGCCAAAATTTTCCCCGATTTATTCGAAAATCGAATTTTCCTTGATGGGGATGATTTGAAAATGGCCAATACCATCTGGGCACAGTATTGTTCCGATAATCCTTTACCTCTTCTGGATTTGGCGGATAATGCAGCTTTGAAATTTCCTTATTTAAGGCCAGCCCTTGAGGCTCATTTTAAAAGATTCCCCTCAATTTTCAATGGGCTTTCCCAAACTCAGCAGGAAATACTCAATTTCATCCAATCTGAAAAAATCGAGACTGAAAGGCAATTGGTTGGAAAAATGTTGCGACAAGAAAATTATTATGGATTTGGAGATTTACAATATTTTAAAACTGTGGATACTATCAATTCATTAATTGAAAAAAATGTCTCACTATGTCTTAGCCCCTTGGGAGAAAAAGTTTATGCTGGAAAAGCAAATTTTCTGAGTACAGAGAAAAATGAATTTTGGTTGGGAGGTGTTAAAAATAATCAGTTTTTCTGGGATGAAACACTTAATGAATTAATTCCAAACAAATCAAATTGAATTTGAAGGGAAGCTGAAGATTTTAATTTATGTACAGCTCTTTAACAATTTGAAGAATATTTTTGTTTGTAGGAAAACTGAAATAATTACCTGATTTTATCCTTCGATTTATTTTTTAGAATAAGGGATTTTTCCTTTTTTTGGAGCTGAAATGATTTGGCTGGTTTTGTGAAAAAAAACTGACCATTTTAATTTGCGGTTTCAAAAAATAAATCTCTCCCCTAAAGTGAAAAAATCAGAAAAAGAATCTGTTGAAAAAAGTGATATCATTGTCATTGGAAATTTGCATGATACCTATTTTGCCATAGATATTGCGGATTTCCTGGGTCAGAAAACTGACTTTACAGACCTTATCATGCTTAAAACTTTTGCAAATACGGAATTTTGCCCAAGGTTTACTTTACATGATGAGGATGATTTACAATCAATAGGAAGTACTCTAGCCGGAAAAACGGTGATCATTGCCTCAGTGCATAGAGGGCATATTTCTCGAAACGAGCTAGCCATGAGAAATTTTATCATTGCCAGGGCAGCTAAGGATAATGAAGCAAAGGAAGTGATTTTGGTGGAACCCGATTTATTTTATTCGGCTCAGGACAGAGGACCCAAAAAAGATCACGGTTATACCCCATTCGATAGAGATATTGCAGACTTGCATAAATTTAATGGGCAGGCCTTCACAGCCAGGTTATATGCTACTCTTCTGAAAGCTTCTGGTGTAGATGTCGTCATTACAGTGCATAATCACAGTGTTTCCACACAGTATGAGTATAAAAACATTTTTGGTGAAAATAATTTCGTAAATCTTTTTCCTGACAAAATTTTTAATTATTATATCACCAATTCAGGAACGGTTGATCCTAAAAATACAGTAATAGTAGCTCCTGATAAAGGGGCATTTGCTTATGTTTCCCAAGTGGCCAATGCCAATGGGAATAACTATCCGGTTGTAGTGATGGATAAAATCAGGACCGGGGAAAGAAAAGTACACATGACAGTTGCTCCGGACTCTCCTTATCCTCTTAGTTCGGTAAAGGGAAAGGATGTGGTAGTACTGGATGATATGGTTCGTACGGGTGGAACCATTGTGACTTGCTGTAAATTGTTGCAGGAATATCAGCCTAAGCAAATTATTTTTATGACCACTCACTTTCACAGTTCAGAGGAAACGAAAAGTAATCTGGCGACTTCGGCTATAACTGAGATTATTACAACCAACACGCTGCCTTCTATTTTGAACAGAGATAGCCAGGGCAGGCTAAGGAAAAAATTTGCTGTGTTGAAGATTAACAAATGGATTGCCAGTTATATAAATGAAAGGCTGGGATTGAATTTAAAAATCAAAGAGCCTTTATATACTGAAAACATGTCCGATAAAAATCCAAGATCAGATAATTACAGAGGGCTATCTGATAATTAAATTTTATGAAAAATTAAGAGAAAAAAGAAAAACCTGTCCATTCCAGACAGGTTTTTCTTTTAAGTAGTAATTCAAAATTAATCGTGTGTTATTTTGTTATAAAAGACTGATATAGAGATTGTTATTCCTCTGAAATAATAGCACGGGTGCTTAATTTAAAGTTCAATAGTTTTTCCAGTTTTAAAAGATTCATCAGCAGCCAAAACTATTCTAAGACTATTAATGCCATCTTCCATATGTTCTGAGAGGTCTTGATCCTCCAAAATTGCCTTTAGGAAAAATTCCTGCTCCAGATCGCATAATCCCTGGTGGTCTGGTTCTTCGGAAGTATCTACGATCTCGTCCTTTTTAGCAAAATTCCGGCTTTCATCAAGTTCAGCATGATGTAACCTTAGCGCATTGGTTTTACTATGTGCATCTACATCATCCGAATCAGATTCCTTCTGGTCCATAATACTTACACATCCTTTAGGTCCAATAACATCTTTTACAAAATAAGCAGTGTTGCTAATCATAGGGCCCCAGCCTGCTTCGTACCAACCAACAGAACCATCTTCAAATGTAACTTGTAACTGGCCGTAATTATACATTCCAGGAACCAGTTCATCTGTAAGTCGTGCCCCTATTCCAGATACTCTGATTGGTTTAGATCTGGTCATTTGGCACATTACATCTACGTAATGCACACCACAGTCCACAATTGGGGAAATAGATTTCATGAGGTTCAGGTGTGTGTACCAAGTATCAGCACTACTTTGCTGATTCAGGTTCATTCTCATTACCAATGGTTTACCCAATCCCTGGGACAACTCAATAAATTTCTTCCAGGCTGGATGAACTCTCAAAATATATCCTATAACTAATTTCTTGTTCAGTTTTTTGGCTAGTTCTACAATTTCTGTAGCTTTCTCCACAGTTTCTGCCAGTGGTTTTTCTACGAAAACATGTGCTCCTGCATGCAGGCTTTTCATTACATAATCTGCATGGGTATCCGGGTATGTATTTATGGAAACTGCATCTGGTTTGGTATAAGCCAATGCAGTATCGAAATCGTCAAATTCTGGTAATCCTCCTAATTCTTCCGAAAGCTTTTCCCTGCTTTTTGGTCCTCTGCTGACTAAGCCAACAATTTCAAATTCGTCCATTTTATGGTATGCCCTTGCATGTGAAGCTCCCATATTTCCGCATCCTGCTACCAAAATTCTTATCTTTTTGCTCATCTGATTTATGTGTTTTGTTTAAAAAGTACAATTATTTCTTTGAATGGAAATAACTTTTTTTAAAATTAATAATACATCCTAATATATCGAACTCTTTGATGGTTTTAAGCGTGAAATATTACATATATTAGTCTAAAAATAAGGTGCTTGCCTTCGGTTTTAATTAATTATTCCACAAATAGACCGGGGATGATTCCTTATTGCGGATTATATAAACCTTATCAATACAACCATTACTAAAACATCTATTATGAAACTTTCAGCTAAATCAATGGATTCAACCACATCACAAATTTCCCAGTTAATTCTGGATTACAAATTTAATGAAGCCGAGGAACTAATTAAGTCAAACTTTAATGAAGATGATGTCCTTGAATTGTTAGAGCAAATATCTAAAGGAAAACCTGGCTTACTGGCTTATACATTTGCCGCCCATCTTTCCGAAAAACACCAAAATAGTTTTTGGCACAGGATTGCAGCTAGTCTGGCCATCCAAACCCTTGAGGAAAAATCACATGCACAAAACACCAGCCTTTATCATATTTTAAAAGCGGTGGAATTAGATCCAAAGGACTGGGAATTAAAGGAGCAGGCATTATCCTTTTATCCGGAAAACCTTTTACCAGAAAGATATGTCAAACCATTTGCCGAAGCGGTATTAAGGCAAGATCCCACCAATGAACTTGCTTTAGGAGCCGTGGAAATGGATTAAAAAATAATTTTTATTTGTTGCGTACTACCGAAAGGGTTCATTTTCCCTTTCGGTTTTTTTATGCCAAAATATCTTTAACCAGGTTTCCATGAACATCTGTGAGCCTGTATCTTCTTCCCTGATGTTTAAAAGTCAGTTTTTCATGATCAATTCCCAATAAATGCATCAGGGTAGCCTGAAAATCGTGAACATGAACAGGATTTTTCACAATATTGTAACCATAGTCATCGGTTTCCCCATAAGTAATCCCTTTTTTGATTCCAGCTCCAGCCATCCAAATCGTGAAACATCTTGGATGGTGGTCTCTTCCGTAATTGGTTTTAGTCAATTTTCCCTGGGAATAATTTGTACGCCCAAATTCTCCTCCCCAAATCACAAGAGTATCTTCTAATAAACCTCTTTGTTTTAAATCTTTGATAAGGGCAGCAGAAGATTGGTCGGTACTTTTGGCCATGGTACTAATGTCATTTGGTAAGTTTCCATGTTGATCCCAGCCCTGATGGTAAAGCTGTATAAATTTCACATCCCTTTCCGCTAATCTTCTGGCTAGTAGACAATTGGCTGCAAAAGTGCCAGGTTTTCTGGATTCTTCTCCGTACATTTCATAGATATACTCAGGTTCATTGGAAATATCCATCGCTTCCGGAACAGAAGTTTGCATCCTGTAAGCCATTTCGTATTGGGCGATCCTGGTGTTTATTTCCGGGTCCATTATTTTTTCATATTGCAAATGGTGCAATTCTTTCAGGTAATCCAGCATTCTCCTTCGGCTGGTTTTGGACATTCCTTCCGGGTCATTCAAATAAAGTACGGGGTTTACGCCTGACCTGAATTGTACCCCCTGATGTAATGAAGGAAGAAAACCGTTACCCCACAATCGGGAATAAAGGGGTTGTCCTCCTTCTCTTCCTCTTGAAAGCAATACACAAAAAGAAGGTAGATTTTCATTGTCTGTGCCAAGTCCATAACTCAACCATGAACCGATACAAGGCCTGCCTGCCTGTTGAGAACCTGTTTGAAAAAATGTGATGGCCGGATCGTGATTAATTGCTTCCGTGTGCATGGTTTTGATAAAACACAATTCATCGGCAATTTCTCCGGTATGTGGCATTAATTCGCTTACCCAGGCTCCTGATTGACCATGCTGAGCAAATTTAAACTGAGAACCCGCCATGGGAAAGGACTTCTGGTGAGCAGTCATTCCTGTTAGCCTTTGTCCTCCTCTTACTGAATCCGGGAGTTGTTCCCCGTTCCTGTTTTGAAGTGTGGGTTTATAATCAAATAATTCCAACTGGGAGGGTCCTCCACTTTGAAAAAGGTAAATTACCCTTTTCACTTTGGGGGCAAAGTGAGGTTTCCCTAGTGGGTTATCGGAAGTAAATGGTTTGGCAAAACTTTTAACCGGATTTATGATTGAAGCCAAAGCTGCAGCCCCGATTCCAAGGCTTGTTTTGGATAAAAATGCTCTTCTGTTAGATTGGAAATTAATGTTTTCTTTTAAGTTTTCCATTTTCAGGTTATATTTTAAATGCTGTTAATTTTTGTCTGAGAAAATTATTTAATGTGCTATCATCTTTTAAAAACAGCTTCATCAAAATTGATTAAAGTGTTGGTGACCAGGGTAAATGCGCCAACTTTCACAGGGTCAAGTGACTGTTCAGACTGATATTCTCCAACCGATCTTAGTTTTTGGGCTTCCTCAGGGTATTTGGATAATTCGGCAAATTCTTCCTGAAAAAGTCTTTTAAGTAATTTGAGTTGTTTCTCATCTGGCATTTTACTGGTTAACATTCGGAATGCATAAGTAATTTGATCTTCAATATCATCTCCTCCTTGCATAAGCGCATTTTCCGCTAAAACCCTGGCTGCTTCCACATATTGGGGATCATTTAGCAATACCAATGATTGTAATGGAGTGCTTGTTTTTTGACGCTTTACAGTACAGAAACTCCTTTCCGCAGCATCAAAACTAATCATAGAGGGGGGAGGAGAGGTCCTTTTCCAAATGGTATACATTCCCCTTCTGTAAAGGTTGTCTCCATGTTGCTGTACATATTCTGTGGCATTTCTGGTAGCTAATTGTTTCCATAATCCAGGTGGCTGATAAGGCTTCACACTAGGGCCACCAATGGTTCTAACTAACAATCCGCTGGCAGCGAGTGCATTATCCCTAATCATCTCAGCACTCATTCTGTAGCTTGGTCCTCTGGCCAATAATTTATTTGCCGGATCAATTTCCATTAATTCTGCTGAAGCAATGGAAGATTGTTGGTAGGTATTGGACATTACTATTAATTTTTGTATAGCCTTTATATCCCAATTCTTATCCCTGAACTGAATAGCCAGCCAATCCAATAATTCCGGATGTGAGGGTAAATCTCCCTGATTGCCAAAATCATCGGAAGAAGCCACCAGTCCCTGACCAAAATACATTTGCCAATACCGGTTTACAATTACTCTGGCAGTCAATGGGTTATCCTCATGAAGTAACCATTCTGCCAGACCAAGTCGGTTTTTTGGAAGCTCTTCGGGGAAAGGTAATATATAAGCAGGAGTTCCGGGGAAGACTTCATCTGTGGGTGCATCGTATTGTCCTCTGTTAAGTATGAAGGATTTCCTGGGTTCGGGTAACTCTTTCATTACCATCACTTCTTCCTGATTGGTATAAATTTCATTTTCTTCTCCCCTTAATTCAGTAAGTTTTTTGAAATTGTTTTCATAGGAGTTATCCAAAGCCAACAGGTAATATTCCAATAAATCTGATTTGGTGTCTGGCTTATCCAAATAAGCATTCAGATTAATATTTTCATCGAATAATGCTTTGACTTCAATCCGGGAGAGTTGCCTGTTGAAAATTTTATATTCATCTACAATGGCACTATCCAGAGTTTCTTCGAATCTTTTCCCCACAGAAAGTTGTCCGCCATACCAGTTTCGTTTTCCCTTTCCATAATACAAAATACTACTTTGCAAATTGTCCACTTGAATGGCTGACGGCATCAGTTCACCATTGGCAAATATTTTTATACCACTTGCTTTACTAGACCCATCGTAAGTAATGGTAAGCTGTACCCATTCTTTTGAAGGGATAGATTTTTTTGTCTGTACGGCAATTGAATTATCCGGGAAGGTGTGGTTTAGGCTGGCATACAAAGTCCCGTCCTTATTCAACATGAGATCGTATCCTCTGTTTCCATCAAATAAACCGCCCGACCTGGATAATATAGGCCCTTCCAATTTGTCGGAGAGGGTTTTTACCCAGATACTCATGGAGAAAGGCATGTGCCTGTCAAATTCCCCGATTTCCTTTCCAAAACCCAGATAACTATCCCCAACTAGCTGAAATCCTTCATTAAACTTGCCTGCGGTAACTTTCGGATGATCTTCTTCATAACCTTCAATTTTCCCTTTGAATTTTGAACTCTGTTTATTCTCGAGCCAGAACTTTTTATCTGCTTTCTTAAAACCATCCAGAGGATAATCCCCAATTAAACCCTTTATTTTAATACTTTTATTCTGATTGTTTTCCTGCGAATCAGCCATCCATCGGGAGAATCCTTCCTTATAATTTTCTTCAGCTAATTTTTCTTCCTCCGATTTAATATTTTCCTGAATAAAGGCCAATGCACTATCTGCAGCTTCAGTAGTTAGGATTATGGTTGGGCTGGCTTCGCCTATATAAGGAATTTGTCCATATTCATTGACATTATTAAAAAATGAAAAAAGCTGAAAATATTCTTTTTGAGAAATAGGATCATATTTGTGATCATGGCATCTGCTACATTCCAAGGTTAATCCAAGAAATGCCTTTCCCAAGGTATTGGTACGGTCAGCTACATATTCCACTCTGTATTCCTCTGCCACAATTCCTCCTTCCTGACTTTGCATATGGTTTCTGTTAAACCCTGTGGCCAGAATCTGTTCTCTGGTAGGATTGGGCAGCATATCCCCAGCCATTTGCCAGGTAAGAAATTTATCAAAAGGCAGATTTTCATTAAAAGATTTGATCACCCAGTCTCTCCAGGGGTACATGTTTCTCATTCCATCATCCTGATAACCATGTGTGTCGGCATATCTGGCCAAATCAAGCCAGTCTACCGCCATTCTTTCCCCATAATGAGGAGAAGCTAAAAGCCTGTCAACCACTTTTTCAAATGCATTTTCACTTTTATCATTAAGAAAATTATCAATTTCCTCAATTGTTGGCGGGAGGCCTGTTAAATCAAAAGTAACACGCCTTATCAGGGTTTCCCTTTTAGCTTTTTCAGTGGGATTTAAGCCATTTGCTTCCAGTTTATTTAAGACAAACTGGTCAATTTCATTGGCCACCCAATCCTCATTTTTTACCTCGGGAAGGGGATGCTTTTCTGGTTTAATAAATGACCAGTGAGGTTTGTATTTCGCACCTTGTTCAATCCATTTTACAATAGTTGCTTTTTCTTCTGGGGTGAGTGTAAGGTTAGATTCCGGTGGTGGCATTAACAGTTCAGGATCTTCTGTTATAATCCTATGGTAAACTTCGCTTTTAGCTAGATTTCCTTTTACAATGGCATATTTTCCGGGGTTTTCAGTCAGTGCAGCGTAGGCGCCTTCTTCGGTATCAAGGTGTAAGCCAGCTTCCTGCTTGTTTTTATCAGGGCCATGGCAGGCAAAACAACGATCCGAAAGGATAGGTTTAACATGAAAATTGAAGTCGATCTGGTCAGGAAGATTTTTTTCAGCCTCTACAATTTCTGCCGGTTTATCTACTCCACATCCTATCAGGATAGTAAATAAAATAAGATAAAAGAAAAAACTAAATTTTAGATTAGTAATATGGTTCATTTTCATTGGTAGTATGACTAATATATTTGGGAGTTTGATTTTGCATTTCCCAAATAGGTGTTTGGTTAAATGCCTAAAATAGTTAAAGAATTAACTTCAAATATCGTCCATTTACGGTTTCCTGGCTTGTCCTATTTTCTCATATAAGTAGGACGAATTGTTCAAAATAGCCTGTTAAAATGTGGTAGACCGATCCTAAAGGGCACAAAAAAACCAAAAGAGTTCGGTTATTGAATTTACCACCTTTTCTCTTTTGGTTCAATGAAATGTGTAATAAAATTTACTTGTTAAATATGATCACCGGGTTTGGGAAATCGTTCGCTGGGTACATGTGCTTTTTGAATAAGACCTTCCAGTTCTGATACTATTTCAGGATATTGATCCGCTATATTATGCTCCTCTCCGGGATCTTCTTCAAGGTTGTATAATTCCAAAGGGTTTTCAGGATTTTTCTTCATGTCCAGTCTTATCCCTTTCCATTTCCCTTTCCGGATGGCTTCTTTGTAACCTTGTTCGGGAAACTGCCAGTATAGATATTCATGTTGTTTTTCCTGGCTTCCCTCTTTTAAAACAGGAAGGTATGAAATCCCATCTGTATCGGAAGGAGCTTCAATACCTGCAATTTCACATGCAGTTGGTAGAAAATCCCAGAAGGCGCTCATATGATCAGTTACAGTTCCTGGCTTTATCTTTCCAGGCCATCTTGCTACAAAAGGTTCTCTGATTCCACCCTCATACATATCTCTTTTTCCTCCTCTCAAGGCTCCGTTACTATTAAAAAATTCTGTAAAATCTTCACCGGGCATTGGGCCATTATCACTTGTAAAAAATACAATGGTATTTTCATCTATTCCCAGGTGCTTTAGTTTTTCCATTATCCTTCCAATATCCTTATCCATTCGGGTAATCATGGCTGCATAAGCTTTGGTATCGTGATTCCAGTCCTGATCGGCATATGGTCCAAAATCCGGAACTTCCTGCCTTTGGCCCTCAGGAGCTTCACCATTATCATGAGGAATAGTAAAAGGCAGATAAAGGAAAAATGGATTATCCTTGTTTGTTTCAATGAACTTCAGCGCTTCATTGGCAAATAAATCATGAGAATATTCTACCTGTTCGATGGAATGACTACCATAACCCTTATGCCATTTGCTACTGTCCTGATAGACTACCTTATTTTTTAGATATTCTTTTTTGTCATTTCTCATGAGATATTCAGGGAAATAGTTATGGGCTAAAACCTGGTCGAGATAACCATAGAAAAAATCAAAGCCCTGTTTCATCGGATTTCCTGAATTTTCGATAATTCCTAATCCCCACTTTCCAATCATTCCAGTAGTATAACCAGCACTTTTGAGCAGCTCAGCTACCGTTATGGCATCTGCTGTGATTGGAGGCTGACCATAAGGCTCCACCAGGCCGTTACCCCGGATTTCAGCATGCCCCATGTGTTTGCCTGTCATTAAGGCACATCTTGAAGGGGCACAAACAGTATTTCCAGCATAATGTTGGGTGAATTTAATTCCCTCTTTAGCCATATTATCAATATGAGGAGTCTGAATGATTTGCTGCCCGTAACAACCTGCATCTCCATAACCCATATCATCTGCCATGATGAATATGATATTAGGCTTTTGGGTTGCGGCTTGAAGCGAAGTTCCCTTGGAGTCCTCCTGTTTAGATGATTGGCATTGGAAGAAAAGGAATGCCAATAATAGGTAGTGTAAATTTTTCATAAATTAATTTGGTATTGATTCATTTTCAATAGTTTTTGGAAACAAGTCATTTACAGAATGACCGGAAATTAAATGGAATTAATCCAGGGGCATTCTTTTGTGGTTTCCATGATTTTAAATTGATTTCTGGCGAATTACCAATTAATCTGCTAAAAATCAAAATTTCTCAAATAACACAAAATTATTTTAAACTTAGGAAAGGGTAGAAATAGAAACCTTGGCATGAAAAATTACCCATGTAATATATATAGAGTATAGTGACCCCGAAATGGAATGTCGTGCACCATTCTTGTAATTTGAGTCTTTTTTTGAACTAAACTTCTGACTATGTTAAAGCGATCATTCAAGCAAATTTACAAAGGCATTGTAAAACCATTTTTACCCGCATATTATGTGGAATTTTCAATTTACAATGTTGTACCTGGTTTGCCAGTAAGCAAAAACGTTACTTTACATGATTTTGAAAAGGGTGCTTCTAAAGAGGCAACTGAGTTTTATAATAAGGTGGTTCAGAATACCCAGGAATTCAAAGTACTTCCTTCTGAAATTCATTTGAAGAAAGGAAAAAGGGTAATTATGACTCAAACATTTGGTCCGATTGATGAGATTAAAACTTTGAAACAGGCCTAAAATTTTAATTCAATCAGCAAAACGGTTAAGCCGGTAGTTTTTTTACTATCGGCTTTTTTATTTTCCGAACGCCACAAATTGCCTTTTTAAATCAAATCAATAGACATTAATCGAATAAGCGTACTTTTTACGTAAAAAAATATAATCTCTTTTTTAAGCTGGTATATTTGCAATATTTTTAGATATATTTGAAAGATTTCTATTTTACAACCTTATTCTAAAAATTCTGATTAATGTCAACGCTGGATATTATTGTTTTCATTGGCTATGGCCTGGTCATCGTGTCGCTCGGATTATGGATGTCGAGGGAGAAAAAAGGCCACACAAAAGATTCAAAAGATTATTTTTTAGCTGGAAAATCATTGCCATGGTGGGCAATTGGAGCATCCTTAATTGCCTCTAATATCTCAGCCGAGCAATTTATCGGAATGTCCGGTTCAGGTTTTGCCATGGGACTCGCCATTTCTACCTATGAATGGATGGCGGCAGCTACACTGTTAATTGTTGGTATATTCTTCCTTCCTATATTTCTAAAAAAAGGCATCTACACCATGCCTCAGTTTTTGGAGCAACGGTATAATCATCAGGTAAGAACGGTGATGGCAGTATTCTGGCTGCTGGTATATGTATTTGTAAACCTTACCTCAGTGCTATACCTGGGAGCACTTAGTATAGAAACGATTATGGGATTCCCATTCTCTTATTCGGTAATGGGGCTTGCAGCTTTTGCGATGCTTTATTCCATTTATGGAGGATTAAAGGCTGTAGCCTGGACAGACGTAGTACAAGTAGTCTTTTTAGTTGCCGGTGGGTTAGCTACTACCTACCTTGCTTTGGAATTGGTGGGAGATGGTAGTGTAACCAAAGGATTTTCCCTATTAAGAAAAGAAGCTCCTGGCCATTTTCATATGATTTTCAGTGAAGGACAGATGATGATTTCTGATGGAAATGGTGGGACAAAAGATGCCTACATGGACTTGCCGGGATTAAGTGTTTTAATTGGGGGAATGTGGATTATTAACCTGAGTTATTGGGGATTCAACCAATATATTACCCAAAGAGCACTTGCGGCAAAAAGCCTTAATGAAGCACAAATGGGAGTTGTATTCGCAGGTTTTTTAAAACTTTTAATGCCAATTATAGTGGTAATTCCTGGTATTGCAGCTTATGTTATTCTTCAGCAGGAAGGTGGCGCTGGCGAATTTACCACAGCTATGACAGACAGTATCACAGGCTATGTGAAATCTGATAAAGCTTATCCTGTACTCCTTAATCTTCTTCCTGCAGGATTGAAAGGACTGGCATTTGCTGCGCTTGCTGCGGCAATTGTTTCTTCATTAGCATCTATGGCCAACAGTACCTCAACAATATTCACCATGGATATTTACCAAAATATTTTTCATAAGGACGCTTCTGAAACAAAACTGGTGACCGTAGGTAGAGTTGTGGCTTTAATTGCATTTGTTGTAGCGGCATTAGTCGCTCCTGCCTTAGGAGCTTTAGATCAGGCATTCCAGTTTATTCAGGAATATACAGGTTTCGTTTCACCAGGTGTTTTTGCCATCTTTATTTTGGGAATTTTCTGGAAGAGAACAACAAGTAATGCGGCACTTACGGCTGCAATTTTGACGATCCCATTATCAACAGCATTTAAGTTTATGACAGATTTGCCATTTATAGATAGGATGGGATCTGTTTTTATAATAATTATGATAATTATGGTAGCAATGAGCCTTGCAGATCCGAAAAGTAAGGACAATCCTAAAGGTATAGAATTGGATAAAGATTATTTTAAAACAAGTCTTGAGTTTAAAATTGGCGCAATTGCCATTTGTGGAATTTTGACAGCCTTATATACCATTTTCTGGTAATCCGAATCTGACTGATAACATGATAGAGTCTGATGTTTTGATATCAGGCTCTTTTTTTATGTCCCTAAGGTAAAGGTTTAATACCAGTACCAGATTTTTATTTTTTAATTAAAAGGAGCAAAATTGAATTGATTTCCCCATTTTTCAGGAAGTAATTATCAATTTTTTCAGTTTGTTTTGTCTTAAGGTTGGTGTGAATATTTGTGAATTGTTAAAATATGATTCACAAATGCCGCAACTCTTAAAAATTTGCTTGCGTAAATGATTGTCAATTACATCTACTATTTAATACTGCCTTTCAAATTTCCAGCTATAATTTTTGAAGTATATTTTATACTAACAATTGCCTTATACCATTGAAATTACCTTAATTTATTTTTTATCAGGGAAAGAGAGATAGGCTAAATTTATACATTTCAACACGTATCTTTTTAACTCTTTAGATTTCCTGAAAATGCAAAAATGCTCCAACAATTATGGCAAATTTATTTTTAAGCAAACAATCAAAGCAAGCTCCATTCGATGCGAAAAAGATGTTGGATGGTTTCAAAACCGTTCCTGAGAAAGACAGGAAAGATTATATCCATGATCAATTGGATGAATTATTCAATATGTCCTCAGTTGAGCAGGAACAGTTTTTCTCTGCAGTAGCTGCCAGGACATCTGATATTAATTCCAGACTCGATAATTTGCTAAAGAAAATCCAGGTTTTAACCAAAAAAGATTAACGATTAAAGTGATTGAAATTAAATTACATTTATCACGATACCCGTGTTTATTCTGCCTGCATTTCCCAATTGATTCCCATTGAGATTATCTGATATTGGGGCCTGATACAACACTTGTAAAGTCACATTGTTTCTGTTAAAATCGAGCCCGAAATTTCCAAAAAAAGTAGTGCCTCCTGTGAGTTTTTGTTTGCTTTCATAATAATAATCATGGCCGGCTGTTTCCAGATAACCACCAATTTTGGGTATGATGTAATTCTTTCCAATTGGTATCTGACGGAAATAATTGCCTGTTACATTAAAACTATTGGCAAATTGATATTGGTTTTTACCCAGTTCAGATATTTTATAATTTATGCTTGCATTCAAGCCCTGTTTATTTAAAAAGTATTGGTAATTCATTCGGAAAATTACAGATAATGCACTTGTGCCTGGTTGTATGATGGGATCATGAACATTACCATAATCGTCCTGTTTTTTGTATTGCCCGGTTGGAAGGCGAAAGGCTATTCCCGGCCTGAAAGTATGCCTGCCTTTGTCTGTCTCTTTTTGGATTATATAATCCATGGCAATGATAAGATCACCCCAACCAGAGAGGTTTATTGTACTGTCTTTCATTGGGTTAGGTGCATCGATCACCTGATCATAATAAATTACATTTCTTTCGTATGGCAGGATGAAAAGGAAATTAAATTTTTCCTTAAAAGTATAATTGCCCCTAAGCTCCAGTGTAGTATAAGTTTCATAATCCTTATCCGATTTATTTACATAAAACCCTGAATTTTCAGGCTCGTGGAGTGTGCTTTTTCTTTGCGGTAAAAAATCATGGTTGTTCCCAAGATGTTCATATCCATTGAATACTCTGTGCCGGTAAAAAATCCCAAAATAGCTTTTGTTTTTTATAGTGCTGTATTCAAAAATATTACAAACATCGCAGCTAAATGAGGGAAACCATGATAATAAAAACAGACTTGTGATGATGATAGTTTTTAATAATTTCATTATTAGTTGTTGAGTTTTTTAGGCACTCTCTGGTTCACCAAAAAGTGCATTTTTATTTTTTAAAAGGGTTTGAAAAAGCCTGGTTTTGTATAAAGGAAAGGTCGGTTAAAGTATGGAGAAATGCGACAATAGCCTGCTTTTCGTTTTCAGAAATCGGGATTCCAATTTTATCATTTTGCCCAGTTAAGAGGGTATCCAGCGTAGGAGAATTTACCATATTTTGCGCATAATGATCTAAAACTTCATCTATAGATTTAAATCGACCATCATGCATGTAAGGAGCGGTGAGTATGATATTTCTCAAAGTAGGAGTTTTAAATGCCCCCAATTCTTCAGGGTTTAGCGTAACCCTGTTTCTGCCTTTGCCTACATGTTCAGGTGCAGCGGGAAATTCAGCGTCCAGCCCATTATTGTGAAAACCTAAATCTGTGAAATTCACACCACTGTGGCAACCGCCACATTTTTCTTCAACCAGCTGCATCCCTTCCAATTCAAGTGCATTAAGGAATCCAGCTTCCCCACTTTTTAAATATCTATCATATTTAGAATCGAATGAAACCAGACTTCTTTGAAACTGAGCCAGTGCTCTCACAATAAGAGCCGATTGAATGGTATCTTTTCCAAAAACTTTTTTAAACCTTTCTTTATAATCAGGAATTTGTTTTAATTCTTCCACCAATTCTGTGATATCCTGATTCATTTCATCGGGATGGGTGAGTGGCGCAAAAGCCAGGGATTCCAGGTCTTTTGCCCCTCCATCCCAAAATAAACCATTATTCCATGCGAGATTGATTAAGGCCGGAGTATGTCTTTGCAACTTTTCCCCTGAAACACCCAGGGTAGATAAAGACATGCCATCTGAAAAAGCCAATTCCTGTTTATGACAGGTCGCACATGAAACCTGATTGTTAGAGGATAAAATGGGGTCATAGAAAAGCATCCGTCCTAATTCAATTCCCTCTTTACTGAATGGATTCCGCTCCGGGAAGGGTACAGTAGTCCCCATATATTCCGGCACATCCAAATCAATATAAAAAGGCTTTATATCAGGTGAAATATCCTCATTACAGGCTAACATAATCCCTGAAATGAGTAAAAATAATATGAGACGCTTTTCCATGACTCCTATTTCTTTTTTGATAAGAAATATCAGTTCATTTCCATGTTATGCACATGATGAAGCATGAACATTTCTGCATAAGCATTTGCAATGGCTGTAGCCTTGTCTTCAGGACCCACCATTACTCCTGTGAAGGTTTTTACATCCGCAGGAGGGGGGAAGTTTAAGCCGATTTCATTTAGCCCAACAGCGTCAAATACCTTGTCTGCCATTACCTCAAAATGGATTTGGGAAGTCATATCATCATTTATAGTAATGGTTTTCCCAAATTCATTGGAAATTAATTTAAAATTAGCATCTGTGCCTATGTGGAAGGAAAAGTTAACGTCCTTGTTTTCTGCGTCATTAAAATAAGAACCATCCCACCGGATGAATTTGTAACCAGAAGCCCAGCCCCAATCCATTCCAACTCCACCTTCTAATTCTCCTTTCTCATAATTGTCTGTATTGGCATTGGTTTCCGGGTCCACGCCTACATAAAATTTTATTCCTTTGTAATTACCGGCAGGGATATCTGTTATTTCAATCATCTCCCTTTTTGAATCTGTGCCACTTCGCTGTCCCATGAAATAATAGGAATCCGGGACGGCATAAATTGAACCATCTTCTTTTATCAATTCTACATTACTAATAATGTATTCAAATCCTGAAAAAGTAATTTTATCTCCTTTAGATGAAGTAAAAGTAGAGGATAAATCTATGTTGGCATCACCAAATTTATTTTCTAGCATTAACGAAACTTTGCCTGGCATTTCCGGGTCCATTTTATCATCATCATCGCATGATGATAAAAGTCCTGTAATCAATAAGCCAATTAATGTGTATATATGGATAGATTTCATATCTAGTTTGAATTTTATATTATCTGTTAAAAATTTAGGATATAGATTAAATTAAGTTTTAATTTTCGTAAACAGTATCCTTTTCTCGGGTGGAATTAATAATCCTTTTTCAAACTCTTGATGAGGAATAACCTGTGCATATATGGGGTAGACAAGAATATAGGTTTCCTCGCCAAATATGATAATTAACAAATCAGTTTCTAGATAATTGAACTTTGTGAGATAATCGATAAAAACGCTTTTCCCATTATCCTGATCTTCATGCTGACTGGCTGATTTTATGGATTTTTGTAACACACAGCTTCCATGACATTGTAATTCAGGACGATCGGTGTTTTCACATAAGTTTTGGGCAAAATAATCTTCTCCCAGATAAAATCCACTGGTAATCAGGGTAAATCTCAGATTACTCATCAGAAGGAGTAACAATAAGGGGAAAATATAAATTTGCCTTTTGCCCAAAATCTATTCAGAAATTTCGATTAGTGAGAACATGTTTTTGGCATAATTATCTGCCACTTTGTTGGATATGGCATCGAACATTACCACATTATTTTCTTTGAAATCTATAGAAGTGGGATCTTTGAATATTTCCGAAACTTCTACTTCCAGTTGAATGGTAGTGGTTTGGGCTTCTTTAATATTAATGTTTTCCGTTCCGGTTGGGAGTAGAATTTTTCTATAATTGGCATCACTTCCAATATGAAAAACCAGGCCTTTTTTATCTTCATTTTCCGGGAAAAATTCGCCTTCCAGCAAAAGAAATTTATAACCCGAATTCCAGTCCCAGGCCATATTGTTGGAAGGGTCGAGATCTCCCACATTGTCAAGGGAATAATTTTTTGAATTATCCACTCCAACGGCAAATTCCAGTTCATTGAACTCGCCAAGTGGAACATTTTCAATGGTCAATTCAAATTGATGTGTATCAGGAAGCCTTCTTACTAAATGATAACTTTCCGGTTCTATATAAAACTTTCCATTAGATTTATTCCTGAGCTTGATGTTACTCAGGTAAAATTTGAATTCTGAAATGGTGTAATTGTTCCCCATTTCATTTGTGTATTCCCTGGTCTCCAATTCCAGCGGGGCTCCATCATTGAGGTGGGAAATAATTAGTTTCAAACTGCCTGTTTCGCTAGGCTCATTATTATCCTTCTCACAGGAATTAAATAATAAGACTGTCAAAATAATTAATCCAAAGGTATATTTTTTCATTTCATTCTAGTTAAAAGGGTCTGAAAAACGTGGGTCATTGATGAACTCTTCGTCTGTAAGCAAGTGTAAAAAAGCTATAATCGCCTCTTTTTCCTCATTCGTAAGGAATAATCTTATAGGGTCTTCGGGAAGAGTAAGTTCATTGCTGGCTTCCCGAATTAAAGGGTCTAAGGTCGTACTCTTTTTAATGTGTAAATCATAATGGTCAAGTACCTCTTCTAAAGTACTAAATCTGCCATCATGCATGTAGGGGGCAGTTAATGCTATGTTTCTAAGTGTTGGGGCTTTAAATTTTGCCTGGTCAAAATCATTTCCAGTTACATTTTTCAAACCTTCATCCTGCATGTCATTATCTTCATCCAGGCCATTATTGTGAAAACCGTCAAATGCATTTAATTCACCACTGGTTAATACATTGGTATGGCAATCTCCACAGTTTCCTCCTCTCAAATTAATTTGTGGGACAGGATGAGTAAAAAATAAATCGAGTCCTAGTTGTTCCTGAGCAGTCAATTCATATTCTCCTTTCAGGTAAAGGTCATATTTAGAACTGGACGAAATGAGTGTTCTTTCAAACTGGGCAATGGCTTTGGCGATGTTTTCAGCTGTAATAATCTCACTTTCAAAAGCTTGTTTGAATTTTGGAGGGTAAATATCGGAGGCCTGTAGTTTGGCTACAGCATCCTCCAGACTTTGATGCATTTCTATGGGATCCTGAATTGGAATAAGTGCCTGCTCTTCAAGGCTGTTAGCTCTTCCATCCCAGAAAAATTTCTGATTCCATAACAAATTGGCAAGGGACATAGAGTTTCTTGTACCGTCTATTCCATCGATTCCAGTGCTAAACCTATTACTATCGGAAAAAGCATTTTTTTGCTGATGACAACTTGCACAGGCCTGGGTATTATCCCCCGATAACTTTTTCTCATAAAACAGCATTCGGCCTAATTCCACACCCTGGATGGTCATGGGATTATCATCTGGTATTTCATAGTTTTTCCCAAAATAAAAAGGTAGTTCCGCTTCAAGATCGTACGGAACTGGTTTAGGGTCTTCCACAGGATTTTCTTCTTCGCAGGAAAGCAGAAACGGAAAACTGAAAAAAACTAAAATATTAAAGAATCTTAATAATTTCATGTGTATTGAAGCGGCTGGTTTATTCCATCCTAAAGGAAAGTATATTAACCTTCTAAAAAATAATAAAAAATCAATTTGTATTATCCTTAGAAAAGGAACCCTTTAGACAAAATATAGTTGTAATCAGCCCATGAAAGCTATTGGTGAAACATTTGGTATAGAAAAAGAAATCCCAAAACCGGACTGAATTTCATAATGAAAGTTAAGCACATTTAATAAAGTATTGATGACAGAACTGCCTTTCAAGATGAAAAAATCCGAAATGGAGCGTGCACAATTAGCAATGTCTGGGAGGGTGGAAGATATCGGTAAAATAGGTTGTACTTGGTGTGAAAAGGTAGAGACAATTATGATTTTGCTCTGTACTTGAAAATGCCTTTAGTTTTTGAAAAGCTGCGACAATTGAAATCGAGATAAATTGTACACTTTCCTGTTGGGTGTTTTCCTTTTCTTCTTCTTTCTCCTGCTCCTTTTCTAATTGCTTTTTCAAATGGCATTGCCCTGCACAGGATAGCATGGGTTTATCCTTATTGATGCAAAATAATTCGGTGATGACCTCCTTATTCAATTCATAATTAAGAATAATAATGCCCTGATTGAAAAGTCCTGGCAGAAAAACTACCAGAAATAATATGGAAATTGCAGTTTTCAAATATGAGGGCAAAGTTAAAATGAAAATGCACCATTTAACAAAACAATGGTGCATTTTTTTGTAGGAATGAAAGGTTTTCTGAAATACATGAAAATCAATTAATCAAATCATTCCTGAGATTCTTCATTTTTATTGAGTTTTTGATAAAGTGAGAGTGAAAGAGCCACAACCACAATTAATCCTACAAGCCAGCTACTAATCATTGTAATTTTAGAACCGACTACATAAGAAGTAGGATTAAATTCAAATATTATTTCATGATTACCAGCCGGAACTTCCAGGCCACGAAGTAGGTAATTTACCCTTTTAATTTCTGCCTCCTGATCATCAATTTTAGCGGACCAGCCCTCCGGATAATAGATTTCTGAAAATACCACAAAACCATCTTTAGAGTTGTTGGTTTTATATTTAATCTCTCTGGGACTGTAGGAAACCAGTTCTACACTGGCAGCACTGTCTAATTGAAATGAAGTATTTGCAACTGAATTTTCATCTTTGGTATAAATAAAAGCTTCTTCGGCTGGGTTAAAAGCAGAAATAGCTGCCATCTCTTCATCAGGGTTTTCTACCTCGGTTAATTTTGGGACAAACCAGGCATTACCCATAGCGCCTTCATTTTTTATTACGGACCTTTCCCCACTTCCCAATTTAATATACTTGGCATTGAGCATATTCAGGTTGGGAATTTCAGCAAAATCTGGGTAGGTTTTTGCCTGGATTCTGCTCATAATTTTTTGTTGTTCACCATATAACTGACGTTCGATCAGATCTTTATACCGCATTAATTTAGCAGCAAAATATCCACCGATCGATTTGTGGTAATAAGAAGTTCTGGCTTCTTTATCAAAACTGCTTGGGGGAGTAGAGATATTGAAAACCCTGTAATGTGGATCTTTATCACTTAAAATAAATTCATCAGCTTTGGTTTTCTGCATGTATTTCTGAATCGGGTTTTTAGTGAATTTATCAAAAGATAAATACCTTTTTCCCACCATCCAGACATCTCCAACAAGCAGAATGCCTAAAACCAACAGGGCAATATCCTTACTTAATTTACCAAGGTTTGAAAAATAAAGTAATGCAGCAGCTACCAAAATCAAAAACATAGACCGCAAGGCATCTGCTTTCATAATGGATTCTCTGTCTTTTTGTAGGGCTTCTCCCAACGCACCCATTTGGGCATCGGAAGGAGATTCATAACTACCCATTCCGGAGAAAACGACCATAAGCAGACAAATTCCGGCTACTATTCCTGTGGCAATGAATAAATTCTTTTGATCCTTTTTATTGAAATCAGCTTTTGCCCAAAGTTTTTGGACAGCCATTAATCCAGCCAATGGCATAAGCATAATTACCATGGTTAAGGCCATAGAAACCGACCTGAACTTATTGAATCCGGGAATATGATCGAATAAGAAATAATTGAAAAAAGAAAGGTGTTTCCCCCAGGCAAACATCATGGAAATAATCACGCCTGCCAAAATCCAATATTTGGTTTGTTTATCCAATACAAAAAGTGATAAAACAAACAAGAAACAAAAAATTGCTCCTGCGTAAACCGGACCGGCTGTGAAAGGCTGATCTCCCCAATAAAGTGGGGCGCCATTCAAAATCTGGTTCATCTGGTTTCTGTCCAGTTGCCCACCTCTGGTAGCCTGCTCCAGCAATTTATACGTTTCAGTGTCATTATCCAGCTTTTCGTTGCTTCCACCGCCATATAAATAGGGAACCAAAAGGGTGAAGGTTTCCATTTTTCCCTGGCTCCAGCTAAAAGCATAATCCTTATCCAGCCCATCTTTCTTTTTCTCTGCCTTACCATCTGCTCCAACACTGCTTAAGATGGCATTTCCCCGAATGGAATAAGGTGTATATTCCTTGGTCATCCAGAAGTTGGCAGTGGCGGTACTGGCAGCCAATAGAATTGCCCCAAAAATTACTCCGGCCTGTTTCCCGAATTCTCCCAGCTCTTTGGCCTTGATGGCGATAATTAATTTATTGATGGTAAATGCAGCACAAACAAAAAACAGATAAAAGGTAATTTGGTAGTGTGTAGCGCCAATTTCCAGCGTAAAAGCAAAGGTGGTGAGGGCAAAGCCTAATAAATATTTCTTTTTAAAAACCAGATTGAGTCCCCCAAGAACCATAGAGCCATAAAACATAGCCCAGCATTTAGTAACGTGGCCGGTTTCGATGGTGGCAATATTGTAGGTAGTGAAGGCGAAAGCAACTGCACCTACCATAGCCAGATAGGGCTTTATATCGAATGTGAGCAGTAAAATCCAGTAACTGAACATAGCCAGAAACAGTAAATGTGCTGCCTTATGCTTACTAATGAATCCAAAAGTGAACTTCTTTAAAATGAGAATGGCTCTTTTGGGAAGACCTGTTGCAATCAGATAATCAGGTGTTCCTGAAAACATGGCATCATTCCATAGGGTTTCTTCCCCTGACTCAGCACGGTAGTCTACCGATCTTTTGGACATCCCTTCAAACTGAACAATATCAGTCTGAGTTAAACTTTTATCTTCCATCAACTCCGGATAGAAAAAGGAAAGGGTTGCAAGATAAAAAACTACGATAGAAACAATATAGGGAAGAACTTTTTTGAATTCTATATTTCTCATTAGAGGGTGAAAATGGATGATTTTAAAGACTTGAAAAAATCAGTTTTGTAAAAACTTATATTAAAAAATCAAAGTTAACTGAAAAATCGAATTTCCCACTTTTTTAAGAAGTTTTAGGAAAGTAATTGACGAATTGCTCCTAAAATCATCGATATTCCGGGAAATATCGTTTGATCACAGAATAGGTTTCCTGGGCAAAACTATCTGGCTTAAATGGGAAGTTGAAATTGGCATAAATTCCTTTCTCCAGCCTTTTGATGTCAAGGAGATTTTCACTAACCTTTAGCTTTTCCGATAATGAGGTCAGGAGTTTGTAATATTCCTGTGAGTTTTCCTGAGCTCTTAATTGTTCATATCTGAAAAAAGTAGAAATGGCATTTGTTCTGAGTTTCCAGGAAATAATAGGAGATGATTTTAGTAAATCATCAGATTGTTTTAAGGCATCATTAATTACCAATACCAAAAGGGAATCATGATGTGCCGAGTAATCATAGCTTTTCAGCACAAATTCACAATTCAGAAAAGTGAGTTGATTGAGCTTCCCTTGAGCATCTTCAGCTTCAAAATAAAATTTTGTTCTGCTTTCTACGGTGCCGCAAGCAAATATTTGAAAATGGATTGCCGTAAGGAAGAATAGGAAAATGATGGATTTCATTAGAGAATGATATAGGATATTAAGTAGTAATGGTCTAATTCAATTTCTGAATAAACGGTAAAAATAAAAAACCGTGCCTCTTTTTAGGGAAATTGTTTGGTAATAGTTGGTTAATTTTTTCTTGTAGCCAAAATGTATCTTTTCAGAAAGTGCTCCAATACATTAATGTTTGCGTACAATATCGCTCATAGGGTGTTCAAATTCGTTCACTTTGTTTAGTTGTAAATTGTTATAAGTAATTGATTTGCAGTATTTTATTGTTTTGGTATGTTGATTGGTGTTTTGAATTTTAATCGATAACTAACTACCCAAAACATGATCAAGAATTATATAAAAGTAGCATTGCGTAGCCTTCTGAAAAACAAAAGTTATGTAATTATAAACACTTTTGGATTGGGGATTTCCCTTGCCTGTTGTGTGGCTGCCTATCTTCTGCTTGCCTACAATATCGAATTCGATAATCATTTCAATAGTGAGGATACAGAACGGATTTATAAGGTCCATACTCATATTAAAAATAATGATGGAACCTACCAGCAAAATATCAATGCGCCTTTGCCTCTTGCTCCTATAGCTATTGAGGAAATTTCAGGAATTGACCGTTTTACCCGCTATGTTGGGGAGGGATGCTATATGCGCTATGATGAAAAAGTTTTCTCAGAAGGGGTGAGCTTTGCTGATAGTACATTTTTTGACATGTTTAAATTCAATTTGTTGGAGGGAGATTTTAAGTCTTTTGATGACAAATACAGCATCTTTTTGAGTGAAAAGCTGGCCAAAAAATATTTTGGGGAGGAGAGTGCTGTAGGGAAGTTAATGGTGATGAGTTTTGCTAATGAATATGATATAGAGGTGATTGTGGGTGGCGTTTTTGAAAAGCCCCCAGTTAATTCTACTTTTTATTTTGAGGCAATGATGAGGTTTGAAAATTATACTGATCTTCACAAATTAGAAGCTGGGAATTGGAGTGATTGGCGGGATCCTGCAGTATTTTTTGAGGTGGCGAATGTCGAAAATGTGGACAACATCACCAATAACCTTCAGAAATATGTCCCAATAAGAAATGAGGCAAAACAAGACCAGCATGTTACCGCTTACAAATTAGAACATTTCGATGCTAATTTTAATCAGGAAAATATTGGGTGGACTTACGTAAACCTGAGGATTAGCTATGTGCCCTTGTTAGTCTTTTCAATTTTGGCTTTAATTATTTTACTTATTGCCTGTTTCAATCTCACTAATACATCCATAGCACTTACTGCCAAAAGACTTAAAGAGGTAGGAGTCAGAAAGGCAATTGGGGCCAGAAAATCTCAAATAGTATTTCAGTTTTTATTTGAAATTTCCATCACCATCACCTTAGCTTTGATCGTTGGTCTGGCATTGTCACAAATTATTGTGCCTGCTTTTTCACAAATGTGGGAGTTGCCATATGGCCTTCAGGATTTAAGTGGAGCTAACTTTTTTATTGCAATGCTCATCCTGCTTTTTACTGCCGCTGTAATCGCAGGAACCTATCCGGCCATTTTGAACAGTAGCCACAATACCATTGCTTTATTGAAAGGTGGCATTAAGATAAAAGGTACAAATGTGCTCACCAGAATTCTTGTCACTATGCAGTTTGCCTTATCGGTAATTGTGCTGGTAGCCGGAGTAGTTTTTATTCAGAATGGACAATTTCAGGAGAGTTTAAGTTTTGGGTATGATAAAGAAAATGTAATCACAGTGAGAATAAGGGGAGAGCAGGAATTTGAAGCACTTTACAATGAAGTTCAAAGTAATCCAAAAGTTAGAAAAGTAGCTGCTTGTGATCATCACGTAGGAATATTTCCCTATGAAAACCCTATAAAAATTGATACAACTGAGTACTCAATAAGGGTATATGAAGTAGGGGATGGCTACCTGGAGGCCATGGGATTGGACCTGATAGAAGGGAGAGAATTTAAAAAAGACAGTAAGTCTGATTTTGAAGAATCGGTGGTGGTGAATCAAACCTTTGTAGAAAAAACTGGGTTGAAAAATCCAATTGAAACAGTGGTAACTTTCCAGGGTAAAAAAGTGAGAATTGTAGGTGTGGTGGAGAATCATATTGATAATTTATTCAGAAGTAAAGAACCGGAACCTTATATGTTCAAAATGACAAGTAAAGACAGGTATAGCCGGTTAATTGTAAATGTGGATAAAGGTGATATCGGAAGGATGCAAAAGGATTTAGAGAATACATGGAAAAAAGTGTTCCCGGAAAAGCCTTTTGAAAGCAGAACACAGGAGGAAATTGTTTTTCAGGAAACCAGAAATGTGAATGGAAACCTGAAGAAAGTATTCATTTTCTTAACTATTCTTGGAGGATTGCTTTCCGCTTCGGGAATTTTTTCGCTGGCTTCCTTAAATATTGAAAAAAGGACCAAGGAAATTGGGGTACGGAAAGTTTTGGGAGCTTCTGTAAAAAGTGTGGTGGCTTTAATTAACAGGGAGTTTTTGATCATCATGACTTCAGCTGTGATTCTGGGAGGAATTGTTGGTTTTTTATTAACAGATGCACTGCTTAGTGAAATTTATGCTTATCATATTCCAGTAAGTCTCATTTCAGTTTCATTGTCTGGTTTTATCATTTTTGCGGTTGGAATGTTGACTACAAGTACCACAATTTTCCGGGCTGCCAGAGCCAATCCGGTGGATACTTTGAGAGATGAGTAATAAGTTTTTTTGGATATTTAAAGCCGTACAGATTATGGATTTGTACGGCTTTTTAATTGATCTTCAGATATTCTCCTTTACTACCTTTTGTTTTTAAGATTTTCTTTAAATCCCCTTTTTTTACTTTTACAATAAAAGGTTTTTGGAAAAGGCCTGAAGTAGTATCCTGATTTGATTCTAATAATTCATTTTCTGATAAAGGCTCAATTTCATCCAGATATATAAGGTTTTCCAATCTTAATTTCTTTTTCTCTAGTTTCAGAATTTGCACAGTCCATATGCCATTTTCTCCATGTTGTTTATTCAGAAAGTAATGCCCTTTGAATTTTCTTAAGATATTTTTTTCAGAAATTTGAAATATAGAATTTTTGAAGCAGGAACTTAATTTAACCGAATCATTTATAACATCAAGGCTAATTTTCATTCCCTCATCAATTAATACCGTGTCATGATGAATAGCAATTTCCATTTCATTTTCAAATTCGGCTTTATGTATTATGCCTGTGAAATGGTATTCACGGGTAATTTGTTCAGCATCAATGGTAATGATCGAACTGTCCGAAAAATTAAGATATTTGCCGATTAACCTGGATGGGAATATGGGTAAATCCTTTGTCCCTTCAGGTTGGGGTACTTCAAATTCTACTACCGGACCGCAACCCAGGGTAATAGTTATTAAAATACAAACTAATTTTTTCATTTAAAAAATGGTATTTAAGTTAGACCAATTTAATTCTAATTCTTAAAAGGTTTAGTACTTCCCGTCTTTAACCTTACTTTTGTAAAGCATTTTTTACAGGCAATTTTTTAAATAGATGACCCCATTCCTTAAAGAAGTAGCACAGGATTTATACAATAAATTTGGCGGAAAAATCAGCCGGATTCATGTGGTGCTGCCTTCCCGAAGGGCCGGGCTTTATTTTAAATACTATCTGGCAGAAATTGCCAATCAAAACCTGATTGCCCCGGAAGTTATGGCTATGGACGATTTTATCCTTTCTGTTTGTGGTGTTCAGGTGGTGGATCGGGTAAAATTGCTTTTTGAGCTATATCGGAGTTATAAAATTTTCGATAAGGATAAAGACCACAATCTGGAGAAATTTATTCCTTTGGGAAATGCCATGCTGAAAGATTTTAGCATGATTGATAAAAATCTCTCTCAATCACTGGCAGACTCTCTTTTTGAGCATTTGGAAGAAGTAAAAGCCATTGAAAGATGGGCTTTGGAACTAGGAGAAGATCTGGAAGTGAAGGAATCCAGTACCTTAAGAGACTATTTTGTGTTTTGGGAAAACCTGAAAAATACTTACCGCCATTTCAGAGAAAAATTATTAAGCCAAAAGCAGGCTTATACAGGACTGGCTTATCGGGTAGTTTACGAAAACCTTGAGCAAACTCTGAGAGACAATGAAATAGAGCATATTGCCTTTGCCGGATTCAATCAGATTACCATTGTGGAAGAACAAATGATCGGGCAACTGATTGATATGAAAATGGGAACAGCTTATTGGGATATGGACAATTATTATCTCCAAAATGAAAAACATGAAGCCGGGCTTTATATCAGGAAATTTCTCAAAAACTGGTTGCCTGGTATTGAGGGGTTTGTGAATAATTCGGTGAATTCACCAGAAAAAAATATCAGAATAATAAATGTCAATAATGCGATATCCCAGACTAAATTAGTGGGGGATTTATTAGCTAAACAAATCAAATCACTGACTGAAAAAGGTGAATTTGAAGCTTTTAAAGAAAGCATTAACCACACCGCAATTCTCCTTCCCGATGAAACTTTATTGATGCCTTTGTTGCATTCCCTGCCATCTGAAGAGGATTTGGGGATAAATATTGGCGAGTTGGTAAATGTTACCATGGGTATGTCAATTAACAATACGCCACTTTATACTTTAATTGATGCCCTATTTAGAATGCAGGAAAATATTCGAAAAAAGGAGGATGATTTCCAAATTTATTACAAGGATGTACTGAAAATTATCAAGCATCCTTTTGTGCAGTTTTATGGAGATAAGCAGGAAGAACATTTAAAGGTTCAAAATCAGGTACAAAGTGGAAATATCATTTATATCTCAAGGAAATGGCTGTTGGAACAAAGCAAGGAGGATAAAACTTATGATGTTTTGTTCCGGTTTTGGGAAGGAGAGCTGAACAATGCTTTTGATCACTTATTTGAAGTGATTGAATTACTTTCCGGGCAGTTCAAGGATAAAAAAGATGCATTGGAAAATGAGTTTTTATATCAGTTTTTTACCACTTTAAAGCGGCTTCAGGATGTGCTTACAAGCCAGAATGAAAAACTGACGATCAAGACATTTAAGCAATTCCTTTTCGAATTAATTAAAAATGTAAAAGTGCCTTTTACTGGGGAGCCGATCAGTCCAATTCAGGTAATGGGTATGTTGGAAAGCCGGGCGATTGATTTTGAAAATATCATTATTCTTTCGGCAAATGAAGGCCTGCTTCCGCACGGAAAAGTACTGGATTCCATTGTCCCTTTTGACATCCGTGCAATGTTCAAACTGCCTACACACAAGGAAAATGATGCTTCATTTGCGTATACTTTTTATCGTCTTTTTCACAAAGCCAAAAATATTACTTTAATGTACACCGATCCTTCGGCAGGGGGTGGAGCAGAGAAAAGCCGGTTTTTAACCCAAATTGAAGAAGAGTTTGGCTTTCAACAGGCCATTGCCGAAGAAAACGCCTCTACAATTATTGCTGATCTTCCCGGTTTGCCCAGAGAGAGAGGAAAGTTGTTTAAAAATCAGTTGGTGTTGGATTTGCCAGAAAGCTCAAGAGAAGAAAAAGTGGTAGAAAAAGATGGAGTTATTCTCGATTTGATTAAAGCAGTACTCAAAAAAGGATTAAGTCCTTCCGCTATAAATTTGTATATAAAAGATACTTTGGCTTTTTTTTTCAAAAGCATACTAAAGTTGGAAGAAGCTGCCGAAATAGAGGAAGACCTTGACCGGAAAACTTTTGGAACTGTAATCCATGAAACGCTTGATTTGTTTTTTAAAAACAAAATCGGACAGTTTGTGGAAAAGGAGGATTTACAGGAAATTATAAGTCATCCTAATATTATTTCTGAAACCATTGAGCAGGTAATTAAGGAAAAAATTGGGGGAATTGTTACCGAGCAGGGCAAGAACTACATCCTGAAAAAAGTGGCTGAAAGGCTAATCCTCAATTACCTGAAAAGACAGCAGGAATCAGCTGCCCCCTTTTATTTAGTGGATCAGGAAAGGTTTTACAGGCATACCATAAAAGTGACTTTAAAAAATGGTGAGGTAGTGCCATTTTGTATTTCGGGTAAGGCCGACAGAATTGATATCATTGACAATCAAATCAGAATTGTGGATTATAAAACCGGGACATATAACAAGTCAAAATTGAAGGCTGATCAGATACTGGATCTGTTTTTTGAGCCTGAAAAGGAAAAAATTGTTCAGCTGGTGTTATACAAGTATTTATTGATTAAGACAATTGAAAAAGGGGAAATTGAACATTTGCCGGATAATTTCGATATAGAAACATTTAAAATCCAGTCGGGCTTTTATTTCTTCAGAAATCTGGGAGATGATTTTGTAGCTTATTCCCTTAAAGAAGAGCCTTACAAACCAGCCGATTTTTGTGTCTATGTGGAAAACTTCCTTCAAAACTTTGTAATTGATTTATTAGATCCGGAAAATCCGTTCAGCAACCAGCCTTCCGAATATTCTAATATTTCTAAAGAAACAAATATTTAGAATTTATTTCCCTTCATTTCATTACACAAGAAAAAAATTGGAAACAATCTTCACCCGAAGTGCGTTATTTAGTTTGTGTAGTAAAATCATATATTTTTTATCCAAACAATCTACAAAATCCCACATTTTAGATTGTACTTTTTAAACGAATTGATTTAAACCTTACACACCTGACTAACCTAACAATCACAATAATTATTTGAAACCACTTTAATTAGAGGTAATATTCAAGTAACCAATCCAAATTTTTTATATAGAAATAAGATTACTAAATAGTTTACAGTCATGCCAATAGATTACATAATTGTATTTTTACTCTCGTTCACAACTGTGGTTTGTGTAATAATTAAGGTAATAAGCGATGATAAAAGGGAAAAAGGGAATAATGATGATGGAGGAGATTTTGATCATAGCGATATGCCTCCAAAAATTGATCTTCCACCTGGGGTATGCTGGCCATCGGATGTTAAAAAGCCCGATGGAGTTTTAGTATAAAAGATAAATAAAAGAAAATCTCTTTTAATTCCGAATGAGATTTAAGAAATAACCTTAGCAGATTCACCTTAGAATTGAATCAAGCTAAGGTTTATTGTTTTACTGTCCTTTCCCCGAAGTCCCGGTCTTTTGCAAATTAGATTCAGATAAAATCATATTAACCTCTACAGCAAGGAGATTCATTCCTGTGGTAGTCATAGAGCCAGTATTGCTTAGGATAATTACAGTATTTCGGTTGTCTGTAAACCTGGCTAAATAACTACTATAACCTGAAATATGGCCACTGTGGAAAACTAAATTGACTTTTGGTTGCCCTTTCCCCCCTACATTGGCAGTACCTACTCCATAGCCATAGCCATTTTCAAAGGGTAGAATCCAACTCGAACCCTTAGAATAGGATTTTATCATTTTAGCTTTAGCACTGGCCGATAAAATTTCATTGGAATATAATGCCTGATCCCATTTGAATAAATCTTCAACCGTGGAGTATAAATTTCCAGCGCCAACTAAATTCCCCATATACATATAATCGGCAGGTTTTGAAGATGTTTCCTGTTTAATATATCCGGTAGCTCTTTTGGGAATAACCATTTCTCTCACATCTACCCCAGTACTATTCATGTTTAATGGTTTAAACAACCTCTCATTCAGGATATTGGCAAACTTATCTTTACAGGCTGTTTCTATAATGGCAGCCAGAATCACATAACCGGAGTTGTTGTATTCATAAGAAGTACCAGGTTCAAATTCAAGGTCTCTGCTGCAGAATTTAGTGATCAGGTCTTTGAGTTTGTAGTGATATTTTAAAGAATCCTCCCAAACATAAGGAATTGAAGTATAATTGGGGATGCCTGATCGGTGGGTTAGTAAATGGTGAATGGTCACTTTCTTGCCATAATCTTTTCTGAAATAGGGCAGGTAATCTGAAATTTTCCCTTCCAGATCAATTTTTCCCTCCTCAGCTAACATTAAAATGACAGCTGCAGTAAATTGTTTACTGATGGAGGCAATGTCAAATTTAGTATCTGGCTGATTGCTTATTCCCCAATCCTGATTGGCTAATCCAAAACCTTTTTTATAAATAACTTCTCCCTTATCAGCTACTAAAACGGCACCTGCAAATCCTTCCTCATTATGATATTTTTTAAAAAGATTGTCAATTTTCTCAACATTTCTCTGTCCATATAAAATGGAGATCGAAAAATAAAAAATAATTGAAAGGAATAGTTTCAGTTGCATGGCCTGGTTTCAGTTGGTTTAAAGATTAAATAGGATTCAGTTTAATATTCATTTCCGGAATTCTGATTCTAAGATAATCTAATAAACTGAAAAAGGTACAGGCAGAATTTATAAAATGGGAAATCCTGGGGAAGAATCAAGTTTAATGGTGAGTTTTTTGAAACTCAAAACGGCTAAAAACAAAATAGGACAAAAACATTGTCTTTGCCCTAATCCTCTAAATATGAAAATGAAAAAATCTTATATCTGAAAGACCGATAATTATGAATTAATCAATCTGAATTTTACTAAATAAAAACTGTATGATTAACAGGTGTTGATATATTTTATTATCAATAAATTATTTTTTTTAGAACTTTTTTTCAAGAAATATAAAAAACCTGATATTTATTAGAAGGATAACAAGTTGAGGTCCTAAATTGTTTAAAAAATAAATCGAACTATTTTTCTTCTTAATGATTTTTTAAGGGTGAATATTCAACTGGTTTTTGGATAATGCTTATTATCTTCAACCAAAGGATCATTAAGATTAACCACAATTTTATTATGAATGACCAGCAATCACTATTGATGATTTTTGTAAAAAATCCTGAAAAGGGAAAGGTAAAAACAAGACTTGCAGCTACAATAGGGGAGGATAACGCTTTTAAAGTTTATGAAGATTTATTGCAATTTACCCATCATGTAGTTAATAAAGTATTAGTGAAAAAGCAGGTTCATTATAGTAAATTCATCGATGAGAATGATTTGTGGGAAACTCAAAACTTTGAAAAAGTTTTACAGAGCGCTGGAGAATTAGGAAAAAGAATGCAAGGGGCTTTCGCTCATGCATTTAAAAGTGGTTATAAAAAGATAGTAATAATAGGGAGTGATTGTCCTGAACTAACACCAAAAATTTTAAAGCATGCTTTTATGGCTTTGGAAAAATCTGATACTGTGATAGGGCCTGCAAGTGATGGTGGTTATTACCTGCTCGGAATGAATGCTTATTTTCCGTTTTTGTTTGAAAATAAGAAATGGAGTACTTCATCTGTTTTCAAAGATACTATACAGGACATTCGTGCGCACCAACTGACTTATAAGATTCTTCCCACTTTGAGCGATATCGATCGGGAAGAAGATTTAGTTAAATTCAAATCTTTTAGTGAAAAACTTTATAAAGAGCAGGATATCTGAAAATAATAACCTGCAAGGTGCTTAAATTTCCAGTTTTACCCACTCATTCAATTATTTTGGCTTAATCTTCGTTAGCTTATTTAAGAGTTTTTCCTATTTTTTTGAGCTATGCAAATTTTTATTTGGGAAAAAACAAGACTGGTCGGTTTTTTACTTCTTTTAGTATTCATAAATTCAATAAGCTTTGCACAAAGAAGCAAACTGTCTCCACCTGAAATATATACAGGAAGCAGTACCGATGGGAAGTTTTTTGCCGTAAATCATTCTGAAAAAAGGTATAAGGCAGGTGAATTTGTTTATTACAATACCATCAGGGTTTATCATGTAAAATCCAGAAAATTCATTTCTTTTTTGCGCTTTAAAGCCTCTGGAAAAACGGAATCCTTAACATTTTCCCCTGATAATAAATTATTAGTACTTAAGTCGGAGAAAGACTTTTATTTGTTCGATTACAGGAAAATGAAGCTTGAAAAAAAGTTTGAAAACATTTCCAGATTGTTTGTGATGGAAAACGGGGAGGATGTGTTGGTAATGGAACCGGGGAAAGTGCTCAATATTTATAACAGATATAATTGGAACCCGGACCGGCAACTTACCGGGCATACCCATAATGACAGTTTTATCTCATTTATTGAAAGTCCTGATGGGAACTTCCTGTTGGGCAAAACCAGTAAGGGCTTTATTTTGTGGAGCTTGAGTGGAAAGCCGGAGATGCTGGGGCGAATTCCCGGGTTTGATGCCAGGTTTATAAAAAATGGAAAAGAAATAGTTACCCTCGATTACCAAAACAGGCTGGTATTTGTAAAGCAGTATGAAACCCTGTCCCTGCACAAAAAAACTGAATTCAACTGTAATGCCTACAAAAGCTACCTTTATTACGATTACAAAACGGGATCTTCTTTAAGCCCTGATGGAGAACTGGTGGCATTTCTGGCAAAGAAATTAGGTGAAACACTTAGTGTTGGTGTCTTTAATATTGATTCCAAAAAGCTGATTTTTGAATTGGATTCCTCCCAGTTTACCACCGAATTGTTGGAAATTAATCAACCTTATAAATGGGTGGGAAGCCAGGAAATGGTTTTGTTACAGGAAGATGAGGAAGGTACCCGAATTTCCATTAATTCAGATGCTGATCCTGAACCGCTTTCTTTTAAGCATAAATTCTTTGCTTCTTATTCAGATAGCTATGGTTTTCAGGCAGCTTATGTGAATAAAAAGGTTGGGTTTGATCAATGGAGAAATGGTTATAATCTGGTATTAAAAGAGACCAGGAAATCGGCAAAATCATTTTCTTATACCGATGCCATGTTTTTGTCTTTTAGCGCGGATAATCAATTTGTATTTATTGAACAACAGGATACCACTCATGCTTTAATTAAGCTTCGTGATTTGGAAAAAGGCCAATTTTCCAGACCATTAAAATTTTCTAAAACCCTATTCCGACCAGGAAGAGAAACCGCTATTGTGGATGATGCCAAGGCTCCACCCGGATATGAATATACTTATCTGAAAAATTATAAACATATCAAGGATTTACCTCCTGATGCCCGCTTAAAAGTACATTATCTTTCTCAGGAACATGAAGGGAAAAAGGTGGGAGTGAAGGTACATTTGATGGATGAAGAAGGGAATTATTATTACGGGGCGTCTGAAAAAGACTGGGAGAAAATCTGGTGTAATCTTAAACTGACTAATAAGAAGGGGAAATCAATTGAAAAAAAATTTGAAGTAGAAGAAATTACCAGTGAAGCACATCCTTCTCAAGCCATTGTGATAGTGATGGACCATAGTGGCTCAATGGGAAATGAAAGGGCTTATATTGTGCAGGATGCGGTGGATCAATTCATTGAAAACAAACGCGAAGTGGATATGGTAGCTTTGGTAAAATATGATAGCCATGTAGGTACTGAAGCCGGTTTTTCCACCAGTAAGGATACGCTGATGCAACAATTTAATAAAAATGGACTTTCAGGATATGGAGGTGGGACTGCATTAATTGATGCCACTTACGAAGGTGTAGAAATGCTGGACAAACTGGAGGGTTATGAAGAAAAATCCATTATTGTATTTACTGATGGCAATGAAAACAGTTCTGTACTTACCCCAAATGAATTGGTGTTGGAAGCCAGAGAAAAAGGGGTAAAAATCCATAATATTGGTTTTGGGGATGTAGTAGATGAACGATACCTGCAAAAAATTTCAACATTAACTGAAGGAGGATATTTCCAAATCTATGACCGCCTTGATTTTATGCGGATTTTTGATGATGTCTATAAAAAGAATCAAAGTTATTATACCGTAAATTTTGAAGTAGATGGAAGAGACGTTTACAATTCCACACTTAAAATCTGTGGTGAAAATATTTCCGACTCAATCAATATTACATTTTCCAACAGACCTGTAATGGAGGATGATCCTGTGGAAGAAATTGAAGAGGATGAATTTAACCGAAAACCTAACAAGGGAGAAGTTAAATTATTGAATGTAAAATTTGAGTTTGCCAATACGAATATCCTGGAGGAATCGAAAGATGAGGTGAGAAAAGCAATTGCTTATATGCATAAGTATCCTAACATTACAGTGGAGCTTAGAGGACATACTGATGATATTGGCACAGCAAAGGATAATCTTATGCTTTCTACCCAGAGGGCAAACCGTATAAAGGAAATCTTGGTGAGTACAGGGATTAAACCGGAAAGGATTTTAATTGCCGGGTTTGGAGAAGACAATCCCATCGCTACTAATGACACTGAGGAAGGACGTGCTTTAAACAGAAGAACTGAATTTGTGGTAATATCTCAATAAAGAAGAATTAAAATACAACATGAAGACTGACAGACGAAAATTTTCAAAAACTATTTCAAAAATCATCCCTATAGGGCTAATCACACCAGTTATTCCTATAGCTACAAGTTGTGAAAGCAACCAGATCGGGCCAGAAAAAAGTTTAACAATTGCTCCTCCCGAATCCCATGAGGAGCTTGTTGCTGGAGAAGCATTTACCCTGAAATGGATCAGCAGTGGAGTGGAAAATATAGATATTGCCTATAAGGTAGATAATGCTGCGTCCTGGTTAACAATTGAAAGGGAATATCCAGCTGCACCAGGCAACTATACTTTTGATGTTTTCAGGAATATTAATGGGAAAGTGTTGACCTTCAGGATTTCTGATGCAATTGATGAAACTTTTTCCAATGAGGGAACTCCTTTAAAAATAATATTCAAATTTGAAATAAACCTGGACAATTATCCTCAGCTAAAGGAAGATGGGGGAATTGTGGAATTTGATGATGGTTCAACCGATCCTTTTGTGGTTCAGAATACTGGTGGGGATTCCTTTAGAAGTTTATCGAAAGTCTGTACGCATCAGGGTTGTGTGATAGATTTGCAGGGGAACAGTGGTTTTGCGTGCCCTTGTCATGGGTCTCAGTTTAATATTGATGGCAGTGTTACCAAAGGCCCGGCCGAAAGAAACCTCGATGAAATCAGGTTGGAAAAGGTAGATGATTCCACTCTTATCGCATACGTTTAATTGCTGATTTTTATTTGGATAAAACAATAGAGGCTGTATAGTGCCGGGAGACTTGTCCATTGAAGTCCCTAAATTTTACAAATACTTTTTTCAATCCTGTATTTGGTGTTAAATTCCATGATTTTTCTGCCGAATATGGTTCCCATTTGGTGCCATCAGCGAAAGTGGGCACATTGGAAATCATCATTTCAGTGGCTCCTTTTACATCAAACTTTAGATTGACACTTGATTTATAGGTATATTCAGAACCATTGTTAATGGAAATATTTTTAACCTGAAGTGGAACAGATTGCAGCATGCTGGTGAATTTGGAAACTTCAGGTGGTAAATTTCCATTTTTGCTCAGGTTATTTAAGTCGGCTATGAGCCAGTCCCGATAAGTACTGTAATTACTAATTTTTGAGCAATCTTGATCTAGCATAGGAGTAGCCTTTATTGTGGCTTTGGTCAAATTGCCATTTAATAAATTGGCGATTATTAAATCCTTTTTAATTTTACCATCAGCTGTATTGATCTGGTTGGCTTTTTCCAGGTTTTCCAGGGCATCCCCATATTTTTCATTTTTCAAATATTCCCAACCAATCAGGTCATAGCTTTTCCCTAGCGCTGTATTTATGTTTTTATCTGCAGGAAACAATTGCTTTGCCTTTTGCCCGATTGCTATGAGCTCTTCTCCATATTTTACTTTTTCAGCTCCATTAGATTTTTGATAAAGATTAAGATGATCTTTAAAAGCCTCGGAAAGTACGTCTTTATCGGTAGAAGCCATAATTTCGGAAAATTCATCTACTTTGGAAACAATTTCATCTACAGGGTTGGTTACCGGATCCCTGGCAGGATTGGGCTTATTTACAGTTTTATCCTCATTGTTTCTTTCTTCAATCTTATCTTTTACCTCAGTCTTTTCTAAAGTGCCTGCCTCAGGAATATCTGGAATATTATTCAGTGAAACTTTTAATCCCAAATCCTCTAATTCCTTTACATCAATGCCGTATTTCTGGATTTGTTTTTTTGATAATCCCGGCAAACCTCTCTGTCGAGATAAACTGGAAACAATTCCTTTTAAATCAAGATTATATTGCAATACGGTTCCGCTACTGGTTTCAGCCAAAAGCAGTTGATCTTTCTCCTTGTAATCCAGTTGGGAAATCGATTCATTGGCGGTAAAAATGGCTATTTCTTCACCATTCCCGGTAGCCATCATTATTTCATTACCTGAAACATAAAAATGATATTCCTGATTGTCAGAATAAATATCTGTTCCTTTATTCCCTTCTAAATTTTCATTCGAAATTTGTGGAGGGTACATCTGGTAGTAAGCCTGAAGTAAATTTCCTTTGGCCATTTCATTATCTTCATCCACTTTATAGGCTAATGCCGCCACTTGCAAACTGGCAGCAGGATTTTTCTCATCCTCACATTGGTTGGTCGTTTTGGCTATAAGTTTATTGGATTGTGCCCTTTTCATATTATGGAAGGCTTCCAAAGTGGCTTTTTGCTGTTGGTGCTTAAACCAAAGGGCCATGCTCAGAATCGACCCGAAAAGAATTAAAGCTACTACACTTACACTGGTAATGATAAATCTGTACCGGCTGACTCGCCTTGATTTTGATATGAATTCTTCCAGTAGTTCCGGTGGCGCAGGTTCTTTATTCTCGGAAATGGCAGCTTTTATCCATTTTTCTGCATCTTTCAGTGCGCTTTTTCTCAATAAGAAATCTCTGTGTCTTCCTTTTGCTGCCCAATCAGAAGCTTTGGAAATAAGTTCCGTATGCTTGGTGATATACGCTCTGTCTGTCTGAATTACTTCAATGAGTTTTTCAACAGATTCTTCCAGGTTTTCAGGCTGATCGAATGGAATCCAATTAAGCCTTTTAATGGTAGGATGAGTACTTTCTTCTACTACTTCATTACTTGGGAGCACATGTAAAATTGGAATTATTCTTTTATTAAGCTCAACAGCGAGTTGTACTTCACGATAACAGTAGGCTGATTTTACAGCATGTGGTGAAATGATAAAAAGAAAGTTATCAGCCCCTTTTATTCCTTCATCAATTTCTTGTTGGTAATCTACCCCCAAAGGAATATCCTCCTTGTCCAGCCATACCGCATAGCCTTTCCCTTCTAAAATCTGATGCAATTGGATGGCAAATGCTTTACTTCCTTTACTTTGCTCGTTTCCCCTTCCATAGGAAATAAAAATATCTCGATTATTTGGCATTTTCGTAGAATTAGGCTTTGAAATGGTTTAAACTTGATCCCTTATGTTTTTACACAAAAAGTTTAATTTACTTCTTAAAAAATTATCTTAAAGATATCAGCCAATAGATTTATTTTGGTGAATTAAAAAAATGATTCCAAATTGAAAAGAATGTCTAACTTCAGTCTTTCTTCAATTTTAGTAATTTAACCAGGTATTAACCCTGAGTTCTCAGGTTGTACTTAAATTTAAAGATTAATTTTAAAAAATAAATTCAACACCTCAATTAGTCATTAACTTTTATTATTATGCCTGGAGTAGTTTATAACTCATCAAGTAGAAGAAAATTTTTAATCTCTTCAGCAAAGTTTGCCGGGATAGCAGCCTTAGCCTCGCCTATTAATTTATTGGGGCAACAAAAGGCTGATTATCACCATTTGGCCTTACTTTCTGATACACATATTCCCGCTGATGAAACGGAAAGTTATCGTGATTTTTTCCCAGTGAAAAATTTCGGAAAAGTAGTAGGGGAGGTTCTTGCCCAAAAACCCGAATTATCAATAATAAATGGAGATCTGGCAAGACTTACAGGTGAAAAGGCTGATTATGAGAAATTTAGTAAACTGTTAAAACCAGTTTCAGATGTACATCCTGTCCTGATGACATTGGGAAATCATGATCACAGGGAAAATTTCCACGAAGCATTTGCCCAGGAGCACCAGGGAGATTTAAAGGATAAACATGCACTTGCCTTTGAATTGGATTTAATCAGCGTTATCATTTTGGATTCCTTGATGTTTGTGAATAAAACTCCTGGGTTTTTAGGTGAAAAACAGCGGGAGTGGCTGGAAGATCATTTGAAAACAAGTGCTGATAAACCTACCTTTATTTTTGTTCACCATACCCTGAACGAGTCGGACGGAGCACTTTTGGATTATGACAGATTGTTCAAAATTATTTTACCTTATAAAAAGGTGAAAGCAATTTTCCATGGCCATGCACACCAATATCAATATGATAAAATGGAAGATATACATGTAATCGGCCAGCCGGGCATCGGATATAATTTTTCAGATGATCAGCCTGTTGGCTGGCTGGATGCTAAAATTTCCAAAACATCAGGAGAGTTTACTTTAAGGGCAATTGCTGGGAATTTAGAGGAGAATGGGAAAACCGTGAAACTGGATTGGAGGTAAATTTTGGAAAGCTACATACAAATGATATGTTTTTGAAAAACGAAAAGAGGCTAAATCATAAATGATCCAGCCTCTTTTTATTCAATAATAAAAGTTGATTATTCCTCCTCTAGTTCTGGCAACATAAAATCTGCCAGGGCACTTTTTTCAGCCATTAATTTTTCTATTTCATCCGAAGATCTTGGAGCCAAATCAGAAAGTAGTTCGTACCCATCTTCAGTAATTAAAATATCATCTTCTATTCTCACACCAATTCCCCACCATTTTTCATCACAAGGGCTTCCTGGCGGGATGTAAATTCCAGGCTCCACAGTTAGGACCATGTTTGGCTCAAAAGTGGTGTAATTTCCCCTGTCATGCACATCCAGCCCAATATGGTGAGAAACACCATGAGGGAAATACATATGCTCAGCATCTTCACTTTCTATGATACCCAGTTTAGCCAACCCTTTGTTAATTACTTCTCTGGAAACCAGGGTTGTGTTTCTGATGACATTCCCTGGTTTGCAAATTTTAAAAGAGGCTTCCTGAGCTTCATAAACCAGGTCGTAAATGGCTTTTTGTTCAGGTGTAAACTTACCATTTGCAGGAATTGTTCTGGTCACATCTGCTGTATAGCCTCTGTACTCTGCCCCCAAATCCATAAGTACAAGGTCATTGCCTACTTTCATTTTATTGTTGGTGATGTAGTGCAAAACGCAACCGTTAGCTCCGGCTCCAACAATTGACGGATAGCCTTCGAATTCAGCGCCATACTTTTTGAAAACAAATTCGTGAATACCCTGAATTGCCGTTTCTGACAAATCCGGAGACATTGCTTTCATTACTTCGGCTTGCCCGATACATGAAATATCTACTGCTTTTCTTAATAATTTGATTTCCTCAGGAGATTTCACTTCCCTCATGGTAGCCATTATTTTGTTGAGGCTGTAAGTATCCAGGTTGGTTTCTGGTTCTGGGAAGGAGGCAATTACCAGTTTCTTTTCCTCCTCACTTTTTGCTGCAAGGTATTTTGCAATATTAGGGTCTTTGATCAGAGACGGATTTAACCTGCTTTTGTTGGCAATTGTTTGTGCAATTTGCCCGGCATCTGCCATATCCGAGTCTTTAATCATGGCATAAACCTGTTCTTTATCTGCATCAAAATCTTCAGGATATTCCACTTTTTCTTTAAATTCCTCAATTAGCTGATACAATCCGGCTTCTTCTCTTTTGTTTTCTCTTACATCATTCTTAAAATCGAAGAAAAGTACCTTATCCAATTTCGTGAAATCGATTTCAGTATCCATAAATTCTTTACCATTGAATACCTGTTCAAATCCAAGTTTTTCCTTTACTCCTTTCACCCCCAGTCTTTTACCTGTCCACATTTCAGCCATTTCGTTTTTTTCCTGAATGAAAAATAGTTCATTCACAGACTTTCCTTCAATTTTTTTGTTTTCGGAAAAAATCACCAAAACAGCATGCGGCTCCAGATACCCGGTGAGGTAATAGAAGTCTGGGTCCTGATGATATACATATTCCACATCATTGGCCCGGTTTCTTACCGGATTGGCAAAAAACACAGCGGCAGAGTTTTTAGGCATCATCTTTCGAATTTGATCCCTTCTCTTTTTATGGAATTCTTTGGGTAAATGATCTTCAGGATAATCCTGAGCCATCGCGCTGATTGAGAAAGTAATCAGCAGGAGTTTAATAAAAAGTTTAGTCATCATTCTTGTTGTAGTTGTTTCTATAATAAATTTAGGAGGTCTCGAACTTTACTGTGCAAAACCTCCTATTTACCTGCAAAAGATAGAAAACTTTCCCTTAAAGAAAAAAAATCAATTATAGGCGGATGAAATTGGACGGTAAATGGTGAAATAATGTGCTTTTATTTTGAGAAAAAATGATGGATTAAGATTTGGAATATTTAGAAAGGAAGTCCTTCAATTGCTCAAACTCCTCCTTTGTGATAGCTGGGAAATTAGCAATTCTAAAAGTGTTGGATTTCCAGTTCCCATAACCATTGCCCAATAGCAGGCCTTGTTGTTTTGCTCCTTTTTTAATTTGGGCAATTCTTTCCGGAGTATCTTTAACTCCCAGAACAGTATAAGATCTGACATTAGCATTTTGAATTAGAGGAGAATAGCCATTTTTTATCAGAAATTTATTCATTTCCAGGGCTCTGGATTTAATTTTATTGTGGACCTTATCAATTTTTGGGACCATTTCCATTACCTTCATTAAAAGGTAAATGTTGAGTACATTGGGCGTATATGTGGTTTGGAAATCCTTCATCTTTTCGATTAAAAAAGGAAGGCTGTTATAATGTTGATTGTTATTGATTTCTAAGGCTTTTTCCACTGCTCTTTTTGAGCAAATCATTACAGCAAGTCCGGCTGGAAGTCCAAAGCACTTTTGCACAGAAGCATACCAAATGTCCGCATTTCTCCATTCCAGTTCAATTCCGGCTAGGGAAGAAGTCGCATCCACACAAATAAGTGAATCGCTAAATTGTTTTCGAATTTTTTTAATGGTTTTATTTTTTACCTGGGTGGCATTGGAGGTTTCGTTTTGGGTGAGGCAAATCAAACCAGGATTTATTATTTGCTTTAATTTATTGATACCAATGGTTTTCTGAGGATTAAAACCCAAACCTGAAGCATTTGGCATCAGTTTTTTACGATATTCCATCCACTTCTCCCCAAAAGCTCCATTGTACAAATGAAAGCTGTAGAGGTCGATAAATGATTGCCCGATAATTTCCCAACATTCGGTGGCAGAAGAAGTAAAAAAAATAGTAAACTCATTTGGGATATTGAGTTTATCCCGTAACAATTGGATGGTTTTTTTCGAAACGTCTACAAATTCAGGGCTCCTGTGATTTACACTTAAAATCCCGGAATCGTAGGCTTCTGCCATGAATTCCTTTATTTGTGGATAAACTTTAGATGGACCGGGATAGAATGAAATCATTATGGCAAAAGTGTTTTTAGATTAGAAAACCCAAAAATGGACAAATTTTGATATTTCTACCAGCGCTTGGTACAAATAAAAAATGCCTGGCTTATTTCAAACCAGACATTTATAAATGCACCTTCAATAAAGAAGTTAACTTATTGAACTTCTTACCATTTGCGTATAAGCTCTTAAAGCTGTTTTGAATTCTTCCCCTTCATCCATTTTTTGCTTTATCCATAAAGCCGCAAATGCATGTGTCAACTGTTCGCCTTCATCATCTCCTGGAATTTCAATTTCTGGTGTTTGTTCTTCAGCCAAGGCGGCTTCAGCTTTTTCGAGGGCTTCAGCCGAATGCTCCTCCACAAGTTTTTTTATAACTGGTATTTTCATTTTGCTTGAAATATTATTATCCTAATTTCCCAATTAATTCCACTACAGCTGGTTCCTGGCTGGTAGGAACACCGTCAACCAATTCACCATTCTTAAATACTGCAAAAAATGGTAAATTCTGAACCCCTGCCAGTTTTCTGGCTTCAGGACTTTCCTCTGCGTTTACATCCAGAAATTTCACATCAGCATAATTTTCATTTTCTGATAATCTTCTGAATTTTGGTTTGAAAAGTCTGCAGCTTCCACACCAGTTAGCGAAGAACTTCACTACTACTTTTTCATTATTTTTAATGATTTCTGAAAAATTACTATCGTTTACTAATTCTACTGCCATGTTTTTTTACTTTTTTTGCAAATATATTGATCCGGTAATTGGAAAAGCTTAAAATTTATTTATACCAGAATAAATATTTTTTATAGAAAAAGGAGAACCTTTTTTGGCTCAATCTGGATATTGAAGTTGTCTGAAATTTAAATTTAAGTAGTAATTCAATATTAATCGTGTATTATTTTGCCCTAAAAGATAGATAGAAAGATTACTATTTCCCGGAAATAATAGTTCCCAGTGTGGAGCACCCGGTATGGAGTACCCGGTGTGGAGTACTGGTGCTTATTATTCAAAAGGGTCATTTGTCGCATTAAAACGAAAATTTTAAACAACTTCGATCCATAAAATACTTTTACCCAAAATTGAATAGTACAAATATTAATTTTTTTTGAAAATGGCACTGAAGACAAGAGTAAAGGTAAGTGAAGTGAAAAATTTGCACGATGGAAGATATTGTGCAGGGATGGGTGTGGAAATGATCGGGCTGCCTATCGACCCCAACTTGCCAGGCTATATCAATCCGGAAACTTTTTCCGAAATTTCAAGTTGGCTCTCAGGAATTAGCTATGCTGGTGAAATTGAGCAGTTGGATTTGGTAAACCTGGATGATTATTCATTAGATTTTATTGAAACAGGTGAGCCGGGACTTATTAATCAGTTGGTTTTAAGTGGAATTCCGATAATTTTAAGAGTAGATTTGGATGATTTTGTAAAGAAGGATGAATTGACAGCCTTTCTAAGTCAATATGCAGATTTAACAGCTTTTTTTCTGATGGAATCCTCAGAGGAAATGGATGAGGACAAAAAAATTCTATTGAAAGAACTGGCTGCTAAATATGATGTTTTCATAGGTTTTGGGATAAATAAGGAAAATGTGAATGAAATTATTGATGCCATAAAACCCCTGGGAATTGGATTAAAGGGGGCAGAGGAAATAAAAACAGGTTTAAATAATTTTGATGAATTGGCGGATATTTTGGAAGCAATTGATACCGATGAGTATCTTTGAGGTTTTTAAAATTGAACTATACAAATTTTCTTCTTGTTAGAAAATCTGTTTAGCCAAAAGTTTAGCATAAAATAGTAAGAAATAGATATAAAAAAATTGATAATTATGGGAAAGGAAAAAACAAAATGTTTAATAATTGGGTCGGGTCCTGCTGGTTATACTGCAGCCGTATATGCTGCCAGAGCTGGTTTAAAGCCGATTTTGTATCAGGGTGATCAGCCTGGTGGCCAATTAACCATCACAACTGAAGTTGAAAACTATCCGGGATATCCTGAAGGGATTACTGGTCCTCAAATGATGACTGATTTTATGAATCAGGCGAAAAGATTTGGAACGGATATTAGGTTTGGCTATGTGAATAAAGTTGATTTTTCCGGACCTCCACACACTGTGTATGTAGATAATGGAGATGTAATTGAGGCTGATTCAATAATTATTTCTACTGGTGCTTCTGCCAAATGGCTGGGATTGGAATCAGAGCAGAGATTAAATAGTAAAGGAGTTTCCGCCTGTGCAGTTTGTGATGGTTTCTTTTTTAGAGGAATGGATGTGGCAGTAGTAGGTGCAGGTGATACAGCTGCTGAAGAGGCAAGTTATTTGGCGAAGTTGTGTAAAAAAGTTTACATGATAGTAAGAAGGGATGAAATGAGAGCCTCACTTATTATGCAGAAAAGGGTGCAAAGCCTTGAAAATATTGAAATCCTTTGGAATACCAGTACTGAGGAGGTTTTAGGGAAAGATGAAGTAGAAGGAGCAAGACTTGTAAATAATGTAACCGGGGAGAAATCAGAAATTGCTATTCAGGGCTTCTTTGTGGCTATTGGGCATAAACCAAATACAGATATATTCAAGGATTATCTGGATTTGGATTCGAGTGGATACATCATCACTGAAAAAGGTTCAACAAGAACAAATGTAGAGGGCGTATTTGCTTCAGGAGATGCTCAGGACAATATTTACAGACAGGCGGTTACTGCTGCAGGATCTGGATGTATGGCGGCCCTGGATGCCGAAAGGTATTTAGCAGAGAAGGAACTTGCTGTAGGATAATTCCTGACTGTTTTTAACTGTACAAAATGTACGAACCTGGAAATGACCAGATTGTATTTTGTTAAATTTTTTAACAAAGTATAATTTGGTCATTTTTCTTGAAATTTAAGTATAAATAGAGCACTTTTGGGTGAAAATTGAGCGACTAAATATACCATTTGGGAGTTCTAAACTAAATTACATACAATATTTCTTACTGATAATGGTTTGGTTTTCAGGAATATAGGTAAGGTTAGAAATCTTGTAAATTTACCTTAAAGGTTATAGAACAGGCTTTATGCGATACTTTTTTATACTAATGATTTTTTCTCTGGCAACTTTATCGCATCATGCGGAGGCACAGAAGAAAAGGAAAAGAAATAAAAAAAACAAACAGACAAAGGTAGCTCTTGAAGTGGCTCCTTTAGTACTTGCAGAAGAGATCATTCCCCAGTTTATGGAGGAAGACCCTTATTGCTCAGATTTTTTATACAAGGATAAGATTGAAAATCTGGTTTTGGAAAATTCGGATTCCATATATCAGTTGCTCACTAAAATTGACCTGCCAAAACCCAAAGCCCTTCCAAAAGATACTTGTCTTGAACCTGAATTTGTGATGCTCAGGGATAGCCAGAGCGTAATTAATACCAAATGGCTGACTTCTGCAGACTATTTTGGGATTTGGGATACTAAAAATATAGATCCATATGGCTATAAGGTGACTGATTTTAAAGATACAGTTGTACTGAATTTATTTAAGGATACTAACTGGTCTGTTCCTTTAAAAAATACGGAAATCAATTCAAAATATGGATTGAGAAGGTGGAGGTGGCACCATGGCACCGATCTGGATTTAACTGTTGGTGATTCCATATTTGCTGCTTTCGATGGTGTGGTAAGAATAGCAAAATACAATTATGGTGGTTATGGATATTATGTAATGTTGCGTCATGAAAATGGTTTGGAAACACTTTATGGCCATTTGAAAAAATATCTGGTGAAGCCTGGGGATGAAGTAAAAGCAGGGGATTTAATTGGTTTGGGTGGAAATACAGGAAGAAGTACAGGGCCCCATTTACATTTTGAAACCAGATATAAAGGTTATGCTTTTAATCCAAGCTATTTGTATGATTTTGAAAAAGATTCCCTTATTGTTTCCAATCAATTTGCCCTTACTCCTGATCATTACAAAGGCTTAATTGAAATGAATTCAGCGAAGTACCATAGAATCAGAAGTGGAGATTCTCTCTGGGTCATCAGTAGGAAATACCGAACCTCTATCAATACACTTTGTCGGCTAAATGGTATTTCCAGAAAAACCACATTAAGAATCGGACGAAGCCTAAGGGTAAGGTAATTAAATCAAAATTGGTTTTGATGAAAAAATTATGGAGTTGATTTCATTTTGCTCATCCATAATTTTACATTAAATAAACTGGCTAATCCGAGGCTAATCAATGCCATTTTCATTATAAAGTTGAAACTGAAGCCTTGATCAATTAAGTAGCCCATAATAAAAGGGGCTAGGGAAGTACTGGCAATCACAAATGTGCCATAAAGTCCCCTAATAGCACCCAAAGTTTTTACCCCATAAAGTTCGGCTAACACAGCGGAATTTAAACTCGCCATCATACCAGTTGAAATAGCCATTCCAATGAGGTAGGGAAAAGCAATGAGGAAATGATCGAAAAATATCATTGTAATTAAACCCATAATGAAAGGAATAAGGAAATACGGAGTGATTTTTATCCCTGTAAATTTGTCGATCAGAATTCCTGTGAAAATGGAAGAAAATGCTCTGGTAAAGGCATAAACTATAAAACAGACTGCTATCCAGTTTTCAGACCATCCTTTTGATAATGCTATATCTACCTGAAAAAAATGAAACCCTGTCACTAAAAAGTGTAGAGAAAATGCACTGAATACAAATAAAAAAAAACGGATATCTTTAAATACTTCCCTTCTTTTCCATGATTTTTCAAATGAAATTTCTTCATTTTCCTTTATAGTGGATTCAATTTCCTCATTATTTCCATTTAGGCTTTCCTTAATTACTATAGGTTTCCTAAAAACAAAAAAGATGAAGGGGATGAGAATTAAAACAATTAATATTATTTCTATCCCTATAGCCTCTCTCCAACCTAGCCAGGAAACTAAAAAGGCCATTAGAATAGGGAAAACAGCCTGGCCTCCGGAATGACCTAATACTGCGAAACTAAGTGCTTTGCCCCTCATTTTCTCAAAATACCTTGCCATGGAAGTGAGGGAAATATGGGTAAGCAGCCCTTGGCCAGATAGCCGGTTAAGAAAAATTCCAAAACCAAGCACCCAGAAATTTTGAGCCGAAAGAATAAATAAACTGGCTATTATTAGAACCCCTGTTACAATTAAAACGTATTTTTTTAAGTCCATCTGGTCGATGAATTTCCCGAAATACATTAAAGAGAATGCCCCTGCCAGGGTAGCCAAGGCATATATTAATCCAAATTGTGTATTGGTCAGCTGGAAATCACGGATAAAACTGGGGACAAATTGAGCATGAACGTAGGTTTGTCCAAAACTAGAGAAGAAATTGAGTAAAAAACCAAATATGATTATTCGCTGGTTACTTTTAAATAGTTGTAAGTAGTTCATTTGCTTAATTCAGGACAAAAATCTACCTTCAAAGTAAAAGGATATATTTTTACTTTAAACAAAAGCAGAAAATTATTGAGCAAACGGAAGTAGAATTTATTTTTTGAGATCAATATAAATGAAAACTAAATTTTAAAACCTTGAATTATGACACAGTTCAGATTAATTTTTACCCTATTTATTTTTTCTGCCATTATGTGGGGATGTTCTGGTGAGAAATCGAATGATGGAAACGAAAATGAAAAAAGTTATACGGAGGAAAATGAATCTTTGGATTCAGAAGATCCTGCTAAAGCAATGGAAAATGCCATGAAGGAAATGGAAAATGCTTTTGAAGAAAGTGGCATTACTAAAGTGGAACCTGTAGATTTCAGAAAATTGAAGGAATTGCTTCCTGAGGAATTGGCCGGAATCTCAAGAACCAATGCTGAAGGTGAAAAAGCCGGGGCAATGGGAATGAAAGTATCAAAAGCCGAAGGGGAATATGAAGATGGTGATAAAAAAATTGATATTTCTATTACAGACATGGGTTTTATGGCATCGGGTGGTTTAGGTGCAATGATGACAGCAGGCTGGCTGATGGCAGATATTGACCGGGAATCGGATACTGAAATGGAAAGGACCACCAAAATAAAAGGCTACAAAGGGTATGAAGAATATAGGTTCGATGATAAATCCGGAAAAGTATCTCTATTTGTTGCAGACAGATTTATAGTGGAAATTAGTGGGCGACAAATCGAACTGGATGATTTAAGGGACCTGGTAGATGAAATAGATTTAGATGAACTAGAGTCTATGAAGGAGGAAGGAAAGGAAGAGTAGTTGTATTCATTGTTTTTAAAAGCCTCTTTCCAATGGTTTGGATGGAGGCTTTTTTGTGTCTATTTTTAAGACATGTTTTTAGGTATACCTAAATTCTAATTTGACGAGGTAAGTACATAACTTAAATCAATTTGTTAAATTCGGGTAGGTTCGAATATTTGGCTGGCTTTTACAGCCTAAATATATGAGAAGTTTTATCCCATCCAGGTGTTCCATGATTTCATTATGAATGTGCAAGCCAAAGAAGAATTTGTATTACCATTTTCCAAAGAAGAGCTTTTTTTCAAAGATGAAAATGGCTCTTATAGTGTACAATATGAGGATTTGGGAGGCAATACCATTCTTATTACCCGAAAAGGATTTGCAAGTTTACAATCCGTGCAGGGTGACTTGGTAATTGCGGAAAAAATTCTTAAGGAAATAAAACCCTACCTTAAAGTTTCCGGTATTTATTTTATTCTGGATGTACGGCTATATGAAGGAGTTAGCCGTAAAGGCAGAAATTTATTTCTCGAATTTGAAAAAAAGCTTGATAAAGAAAATCTGATAGACCATGTCAGTGTTGTTGGAGGGGTTTCATATGTATTAAATATGATACGGTTGGCTACTTACTTTTTCCGTAATTTTTCTATTAGCTTTCACGATGACCTGGCGGGTGCTACTGCCGAAATTCAAAAATATAAATTAAATTCCGCAAGTTTAATTGATGATTCAGGAAGTGGATTTATAAATACGGAATGGGACAGTAGTTGGCTCAATCGCAAACATATTTACTCGAATGGGAAAAAAATATCCCTGCTAAATCGCCCCGAATGGAATCTTTATAGTGAATCAGGTAACTTTTTTATTAATGTATTCCTTTTGGGTGCGGATATTTTGCTTATTAAAGATTTTGGTAGGATTCCGGGTAATTTATTCACAAAAGTGATTGATATTTTTGAGAAGGTATTTTTCGTAGCGGGGAAGGAACAGGTTTATGTGATTACGGATATTTCTGAATTTTATCTTTTTGATAAGGGATTTAAAAAAATACTTAATAAGTCGAATAAAACTTTTATTAACCACTGGAATGCAATTTACAAAGTTTCTTCAAATGTTGATAAAGTGAAATTTTTTTTTACCAGGTTGTTTTCCCAAAACAACACTCCTCCCATAGTATCAGTAAAATCTATTCATGAAGGAATTGCCTGTTGTCTTCAAAATAAGGGGGCTGCCCAGGGGACTGATATCAAAAGTGCATCAATGCTGCAGACCAAGGAAGATTTAGAGCGTTTATCCAAGCGGGAACTAATCACATTAGTGGAAGCAGAAAGAAGGAAAAGAGCGGATATAGAAAAAAACCAGCGTACAAGGATAAATGAATTAATCGGAACATTGGGAAGGGTTTCCTGGTCACAAGAATTCGAACCTCAAATCTTAAATATTTCTTCGGAAGATCCTTTTTTTGACCTGTTCAATACCTCAAATTTACTTCAGCAGGATGTTTATGAGGTACTTAGAACTGAAAATCCTGGGGAACAAATGTTTCAATGGGAAGAAGGAGAAATGAAGGCAAAGCAGGATCAGTTAAACCTAAAAACATTTTTGGAAAATAATGATAATACAATCTGGCTGATCAACGATAAGTATGAGTTAACTGACTGTAATCAAAATTTCCTAAGGGTCTATTATGCAAGGTTTAATGTGAAAATAAATGTTGGGGATAACATTTTTAAGACTACCCCATCTAATTTAATGAATGAGTTGTGGAAAAAAAGATATGATAAGGCCCTTTCCGGAGAATCCTGTGAGTATATCGATAAGGTGATTAATCAAAAAGGCAATGAAAATATCCTTTTGTTTAAAGTGTTTCCCATCAAGCTCAATAAAAAAATTACCGGTGTGATCGTGATATCTCATGATATTACGGTAAATGAGCAGGCTGCAGAGATCTTAAGGGTAAATAAGGAAATGCTTGATAATATTTTTAATGCCATGAATGTGGGGATGGTACTGGTAAATGAGCATGAGCAAATTGAGCGGGTTAATCAATATTTTTGTGGGAGGTTTGGTTATGACCAGCAGGAAATTCTCAATAGGAAACTTGATGAAATTTTGGCTTCAAAGGCTATGGAAAAGCTTAAAGATTTAAATGAAAAATTATCTTTTGAGAGCCAGGGCATTCAAAAAAATGGAAACAAGCTTGACATATTTATTACAGGTGCTCCTTTTAAGGGCGAAGCCAACAAACCCTATAAAATTGTTACGATTAACGATATTTCAAAAAGGAAAAAAGCAGAAAACGACCTTAAGGAAAAAAATCAGGAGCTTGAAAAGGTAAATAAAGAACTTGATCAATTTGTATACTCGGTATCGCATGATTTAATGGCTCCTCTTAATTCAATTTTAGGCCTGATTACGCTTTCAAAACTGGAAACTGATGTGGAAAAAATCCAGGAATATATTCGACTCAAAGAAAAAAGTGTAATCAAATTAAATGAATTCATTCAGGACCTGATTGACCTGTCCCGGGACACTCGTCTTGAAATCCAAAAGGAGAATATTGACTTTAATATTTTGTTGGAGGAGTTAGCCGAAAAGTATGAATATGGAGAAAACTCGGATCAGGTAACCTTATCCATAGAGGTCAATCAGGATTATTTATTCTTTTCTGATAAAAACCGATTAAAAGTAATCCTGGGGAATTTAATTTCAAATGCCTTTCGGTATGCCATGCCTCATAAACCCGATTCTTATGTAAAAGTAAGCGTAGAAGTAGGTAACTCGGCAGCTACTTTAAAGGTAGAGGATAACGGAATTGGGATAAAAGAGGGGCATCGAAAGAAAGTTTTCGGAATGTTTTTTCGTGCAAGTCAGGATATAAAGGGTAGTGGTTTGGGCCTTTATATTGTAAGTGAATCAGTTTCCAGGCTAAACGGTAAAATAGATCTTAAGTCTCAGGTAGGAGAAGGTTCTACTTTCACTATTAGCCTCCCCAACCTCAACTGAGGGATATTTTTCCAAAGCGGAGAATTGATTTTAAAAAAATAAGCTATCCATCAGCCTTATTGTTTTGCCGGTATTTTCCTTTCAAACTTTTTAATTCTCATTTTGTCAGTTTACAGCTCAATTTTGATTTAGATTGTCAGAAAATCTTTTTAAGAAAATAGTGTAAATTCTTTACTCTTTATTTTTTGTGACATTCTGTCATAATCATACCCTTGGCATAAGCATTGATAAATCAAAGGTAAGGTTTGAAAATTTATAACAGTAAAATATAAAATTAGATTATGGGAAAAATAATAGGCATTGATTTAGGTACTACCAACTCTTGTGTGGCTGTAATGGAAGGAAATGAGCCGGTTGTAATACCTAACAGTGAAGGAAGGAGAACCACTCCTTCAATTGTTGCTTTCCTGGATAATGGCAAAGGGGAAAGAAAAGTAGGTGATCCTGCAAAAAGGCAAGCCATCACCAATCCACAGAATACAATTATGTCCATAAAAAGGTTTATGGGTAAAAAGCATTCTGAAGTAGGAAATGAATTGAAAACTGTTTCTTACCAAATAGAAAAAGGAAGCAACGATACCAGTAGAGTAAAAATAGGAGATAGACAATATACTCCTCAGGAGCTTTCGGCAATGGTACTTCAAAAAATGAAGCAAACTGCTGAAGATTACCTTGGAACAACTGTGACTGAAGCTGTAGTTACTGTTCCTGCATATTTCAATGATGCTGAAAGACAAGCGACCAAAGAAGCTGGTGAGATTGCCGGTCTTGAAGTAAAAAGAATTATAAATGAGCCAACAGCGGCTGCTCTTGCATATGGTCTTGATAAAAAAGATCACGATGAAAAAATTGCGGTGTTTGACCTTGGTGGTGGTACTTTCGATATCTCTATCCTTGAATTAGGAGATGGAGTTTTTGAAGTAAAATCAACTAATGGAGATATTCACCTTGGTGGTGATGATTTTGACCAGAAGATTATTAACTGGTTAGCAGAAGAGTTTTTAGCTGACGAAGGAATTGATTTAAGGAAAGATCCTATGGCACTTCAAAGATTAAAAGAAGCTGCTGAAAAGGCAAAAGTAGAGCTTTCTAGTTCTTCTAACACGGAGATAAATCTTCCGTACATCATGCCGGTGGACGGAATTCCAAAACACCTGGTAAGGTCTCTATCAAGAGCGAAGTTTGAGCAGCTTTGTGATGATTTGATCAGAAGAACCTTAGAACCTTGTAAACTTGCTTTAAAAGATGCTGGTTTAACTGCATCAGATATTGATGAGGTGATTCTTGTAGGTGGATCTACTCGTATTCCAAAAATCCAGGAGGAAGTAGAAAAATTCTTTGGAAAAAAACCATCGAAAGGTGTTAATCCTGATGAGGTAGTTGCAATTGGTGCTGCAATCCAGGGTGGTGTTTTAACTGGAGAGGTAAAAGATGTATTACTTCTTGATGTTACTCCGCTTTCATTAGGTATTGAAACAATGGGTGGTGTATTTACCAAATTAATTGAGGCAAATACTACAATTCCAACTAAAAAATCACAAGTATTCTCTACTGCTGCTGATAACCAGCCATCTGTTGAAATTCATGTGTTACAGGGTGAAAGACCAATGGCCAAGGATAACAAAACCATCGGTAGATTCCACCTTGATGGTATTCCACCAGCACCAAGAGGAGTTCCTCAAATTGAAGTAGCATTCGACATTGATGCTAATGGTATCTTGCATGTTTCAGCCTTAGATAAGGGAACTAACAGAGAGCAGAAAATTAGAATTGAAGCTTCTTCAGGTTTGACTGATGAAGAAATTCAAAAAATGAGAGATGAGGCTAAAGCCAATGAGGAGGCTGATAAGGCTGAGAAGGAAAAAATTGAAAAGGTGAATGCTGCAGATTCTCTGATTTTCCAAACTGAAAAGCAACTTAGTGAGTATGGTGATAAGCTTTCTGAAGGTAATAAGACTGCTATTGAAACAGCACTTACTGACCTGAAAACTGCGCATACTGCTAAGGATATTGCAGGAATTGATAAAGGAATGGAAGCCCTTAATGCTGCGTGGCAGGCTGCTTCTCAGGAAATGTATCAGGCTTCTGGTGCAGATCCAAATGCGGCTGCAGGTGGACAACCAGGTGCAGAACCGGGACCAGATGCAGGAGCTCAGGCAAATGCAGAAGGAGGGGGAGATGATAACGTTACTGATGTGGAGTTTGAGGAAGTGGATAATAAGGATAAGTAATCAGCTGATTACTTTGATCTAGAATAAATTAAAAGGCTGTTGGATTTCTCCAACAGCCTTTTTTATTTTCCTTTTCACGAAAACACTTGATAGTGGATCCGTCCTATTTTACCAGCATTTTTCTTGTGTAGATTTTTTCAATATTTTGTCCTGAAACTTTTAGCTGGTAAATGTAAAGGCCATGGCTAACTTTACTTCCATTTGTTCCATCTCCGCTCCATGTAGTTTCGTAAAATCCAGATTTGAATTTTTGATCGATAAGCATATTCACTTCTCTACCCAAATGATCATAAATGGTGAGGGTGACATGAAATTCTTCCTGAGCACCTGGAAGTACAAATGGAATGTTGGTAGAAACCTCTAAAGGATTAGGGTAAGCGTTACCAAGGGCGACTTCGCCCATGTTCAGGTTATCAGAAATGTAGTCCTGATCACCGAAATAAATTTTAAACTTCCTTTCCGGGCTATTTGGGTAGGTGTGCTGAGTATTTTTTCGCATGTCAATCACCTTTCCGGATGCTAAATCTACCAAAATCAGGCTTTTATCATTATCCCCAAAATAAGAGTTGTCCCAGTTCATTTCGATGGTTGGGCTTAATTCATGATTGGTATTCACCGAAAATTCCCATGTATGTCCCTCAGATGTAGAAACTATGTCCTGAGCAAACCTTGGGAAAAAATATTCCGGATGGGAAAAATTAGTTTCTAAATAAGACAGGAAACGGGGCAGCGCCATTTGATCATATCTATCCTTGCTTAATTCTGCATATGGATGCATACCTAAAGCTCCAATACTATTTTTTATTTCTCCGGCTGTTAAACTTAAATCTACTTTCCAGGATTCCTGATCTATTGCATTTTTTTCCACCAGGCCTTTAGCCATTCTTCCTCCTGATGGAATATTTTGCTCAATTGGAATTTTCAATTCAAATGATCCATCACTAAAAACAAATCCTCCCTCGAACGCCTTAAGCACATCTCCATCCTTAAATCCTCTATTAAATACTTTAAGGTTTTCTGAGGATGAAAATCCAGGATTAAAGTTAACAATGTCAGTCCAATTTACATCGAAGGTATAAGGGTTGCCGATGAGGTTCCATCCTTGCTTCAAAGAAATGGTAAAAGGTTCATCATTTGGTAATTCTGTTGTTCCCTCTCCTGTATCAATAGATTTGGTTGATCTAAATACAGAGTCTGCATGTCTCATAATAAGCCAATACCCCTTGCCTTGTTCCAGGGTAGTAAAACCTGTTTTAAATTCAATGTTATTACCATTATTGTAATGCCATAACCTCCAAAGCGTATTATCATAAGCTTTTAAATCATCTTCCAAAGCAACGGTAACACTTTGATGATTGGGTCTGTTTAGAGGGAAGGCAATTATTTGGTAATCATCTTCTTTAGTCCCATAAATAAATTCAGTGGCATCTTTTGTAATTCCGTCCGGGAAATTTTTATATACTGGTATTGGGTCTGTAGTGAAGTTTTTCCCATTAGCAGAATAAGATAACTGGACTTTTATACCAATCCCGTCCTGATCAAAAGGAAGGTCCTCAAATGTTTCATTGACCAAGCCTTTAGCGGGGGCTACTGTAAAAGTTTTTGAAGCCGATTTATCAGGGAATTGAATACCTGAGTACATTAATTTTAATTCTGAAATTGTCGTGTTTTCTTCAAATGTGGCTGAAACTGCAAGGCTATTCAAACCATTGTTGACGAGTCCATTTGGAGTAAAATTGATAATAGGATTCTCCCCAGGTGGAATAATGATGGTGTCTTTGGCCTCTACAGTAAAGCCATTTGGAAGGGTGTCAGTTTCTCCATTAAAGGCTGAAACAACAATATTTACCACACCTTCAGGTATATCAGGAACGATAACCTTAACCTCAGTTTCCCACCAGCCTCCATCAGCGATTTCGGCATTTGAATCTCCAAATTTAACAAATCCATTGCTTCCTGCAGCTGGTCCAAAAGCTTTTCCGCTAACAATTACCATATCTCCAGGTTTCCCTTTCAATAAATTCAGACTATTTATTGTTGGAATAATTGAAAATGCCCCTTTACTCGATTCTCCACCTTTTTCTACAGTAACTTCTATATTCCCACTTATATTCTCGGGTATTTTAACCTGGATTTCATTATCAGTTATATTTTCAATATTTGCCTCGGTTTCCCCAAAAGAAACTTTTACAGTAGCTTTATCAGTTCCAAATCGTTTCCCCATAATTTTTACAAGGGAACCATTTTTGCCTTTTCCTGGATCGATAGCGGTGATTTCAGGACCTGTAACAGGTTTCGCGATGATTTTTAAATCAGCATTTGCATCTTCCTTACCATTATTACTAATAACCTTTATCTCAATATTGCCTAGTGTGGTCCCTTCCGGAACAGTAAATGAAATGTTATTATCCGCCCAGGAGTTTGGGGTAATATTAGATCCGGCTAATTGTAACTGTCCCTGTTCTGCAACCGGTCCAAATCCACTACCCTCTACAGAAACTTGTTGCCCCTCATGGACCTCAGCAGGTTTAATACCGGTAATTTCGGGAACTACACCAAAAGTAACCGCATCTGATTTTGCATTTGAGGCTTCTACTTTTAAGCTCACATCATTGTGAATGCCAGTAGGTACAGTTACATTTATAGAAGTATTACTCCAATTATTAATGGTGGCAGGAGAATTTCCAAATGATACAATACCTGTGGTATTTCCAAATCCTTTTCCTACAATGGTGACATCATCCCCAATTTTATCTTCTAATTCGGAATTACCTTCATCAATTAGCGGGATTACTGAATAAAGAACTGCTCCCGAATTTGCTGAGAGCCCACTAGTAGTCTTTACAGTAATAGGCTGATCCCCAAAAGCTTCATTGGGAATAATTCCTGAAATTGAAGTATTTGTCCAGGTTTCAATTGATGCATTTAAAGATCCAAACAATAATTCTCCATTTAAAATACCAAAATTATTACCGCTTACTGTAAATTTTGATCCCGGGCTTCCCGATTTTGGGTCAAAATCCGAAATTGATGGGGATAACGTGACTTTAAATTTAGTGGGGAAAACCCCAGTCTGATTTCCTACTTTTACAGAAACATCAACTTCTCCTTCCAAATTGATTGGAACAATGGCCACAATTTCTTTTTGTGACCAACTGCCAGATTTTATCAAGGCGGTCCGTGAACCGAATTTTACCACACTACTTCCCTGAGTACTTCCAAAACCGTTTCCGGTTAAAGTGACCTCATTACCTGGTAAACCACTGGTTTTATCAAGGTTAGTAATCTCCGGAATGATTGCTAATGTTTTACCAGCGCTTTTATTCCCGTCAACTTCCACAGTAACACTTACATTACTGCTTAATCCATCAGGCACTTTTAGCTTAATAGAAGTCTGGCTCCACACTACACCGTCCTGATCAGAGGAAACTGTGACTGAACCAACGTTTACCTGTCCGGCAGAACCAAACCCCGAACCCGAAATGGTAACCTCATCTCCAATCTTGGCAGCGGGGTTTACTATTTCATTAATTGCAGAAATCACTTTGAATTTCTCAGGAGCAACTGCTTCTTTACTATCAGAAGTAATGATTTTCACCTCCACACTTCCACTTATTCCTGCAGGAACAGAAGTCTTTATTGAAGTTCTGGTCCATTCTGTAATGGCATTTCCTTCGATAATTATATTCCCAAAACTGACTTTTCCCTTATCTGTCCCAAAATATTCTCCTGAAATGGTAACTTCTGTCCCGATTGTACCCTGATTGGGAGTAATGGATGAAACGGAAGGGTCATTTACCAGGGGTTCAGGTATGGCAAAAACAAATAAAGCTCCTTCGGAAAATGCACATGTATATAAATATTTATTATCAGAGGAGATGGCCATGTCAATTGGTCGATTCATGGTTTGTATTACCACTTGTTCCAGGGAAAAATTTCCATTATCATCATAAGTATAAACTGAAACCCGATTACTTGATTCTGCTGAAACATATACAAAATTTTGATTGCTTATCGGAGAGACCAATACTTTTCTAATCCTATCTAAATTATCGTTTGTTTTGTGTTCAACTATATCCTTTTGAATTAATTCACCAGATGAAGGGCTTCTACTATAAGATAAAAGAGAAAAATCATTTCTATTACCAACAAATACAAATTTTCCATCCTTAGAAATATCCACTCCGAATGGGCCCAGCTGATCACTGGAAGCATCATTACCTCCTGCATCATAACGTTTTACAAAACTAGCAGCAGACCAATCTGCGTTTTTGTTAACCAGGGTAACAGATTTATTTCCAGCTTCAGTTACGTATAAATGTTTATCGTCAGGGGAAATAATTAATTCTCTTGGAAATTTAAATCCACCTATAGTATTTTTAATGGATAGTTTACCAGAACTTAGATCTCTTTCATAAATCAAAATATTATTGCCTTTTACTTCTACTAAAATCAAATATTTCCCATCCTTATCCTGGCTAAAGTGGAGAGAGTTTGGTTCATGAATATTTTCAATGATGTCCTTGTAAGTAATTTTTCCATCTGTTTTATTGATATCAAAAAGGACTAATTTTCCATCAACATTACCAGTATTTACAGCACAGGCATATAAAAAATTACCATCAGGAGAGACAATTAATGAGTTTGCGCCATTAAGTTTATCTTTGTCTTTAAATGCATCTACAAAGCTTAATTCACCTGAGGGTTCTTTTTTATAAATATTAATAAAACCTTCAAATGATGCTACATAAATGTAATTATTATCTGGGCTAACAGCAGCTGAATGAGGTAAAGTAAGGTCTCCATCTGTGACCTTATCCACTAATTTTAATTGCCCATAAACAGTGGGAATAGTAATGAAGAATATCAATACTATTTGTAAACTCTTTTTCATAGTTTCAGTTGTTTGTAAAATGCTATTCGTATGGCTTTAATTGGCCGAAAGATTTGCTGAATTGATATGGATATATATTAAGGCTTCCCAGGCTCAGCCAAAATGGAATTTCCAGTGTTTCCTCCTGGTTCATCCTTTTTATCACCATCACCGGAATCTCCAGCTACCAAAACTCCAACAACGGCACCCGCCACAATTACAGGAGCAACTTTTAACCATAAAGGTACTTTTCTGGATATTTTAAATTCCTTACTGATAGCCTTGTTTCTAGAATCCTGAGGATCACTTACTCTAAACTGGTAGCCGGTGCCTGCATTATATAAATCCGGACTCCAACTGAAAGATCCATCCGGATCATTATTGGAAATGGTATTGACAAGCCTTCCGTTTTGTAAAATTTCTAATTTACTTCCAATTCCACTTAGGCTATTTGCCCAGGTAATATTGTAACTTTTCCCTTTTACATATTTCCCTTTTATTTCTGTAAAAGAATAGCTCTGAACCAGAGGTTTAGGTAGGGTTTTAATAGGTGTAATGTCACTTTTTTCAGATACACGACCAGTTTTTTCCTCCTTGGCTATAATGTGAAAACGGTATTCAGAGTCTGCTTCAAGATCAGAAATATCAAAAAATTCATTTCCTGTTACTCCAATTAACTTATCGTTCATATAAACCTCATAAGTAATTGAATCCACTTTATTGGCAATAGGCGTCCATGAAATCCCTAATTGATAGATTTCCTGTTTATTAGCCATTATGTTTTTGGGGATATCCAGAGGAATTTTTTTAATTTCCTCATTTATATGAAGGGCAGGATTATAAAAGACTACACTTACAATTAAAGGAACCCATTTATTATTGATTCTTTCTGCTTTTATCGTAGCAACCCTTTCAGTTTGCGTATAAGAAATGTTTTTTATCCTATGTTTACTGTTAAATTTACTTTTAAAATAAACTTCAGTATAAACATATTCATCTTGTTTTACACTGAAAAGTGTGATATCTGAGAATTCAACTGAATTTTCGCTTTTCTTTTCATAGAAGAGTTCATAGTCATTTAAATACCTCTTTACTTTTAAATCCTTTACATTCTCAAAACTTGTATTATTGGGATCAATGTCGTCCTCAATAATCACATCAGCATCTTTGAAAATCCGGTTTCCTGATTTAGGATTATAACTGTTTTCTGCAATCTCTTTCTTCTGGTATTCTCCTAAATCAGGGTCGTTCAGAAGATTTAATAGTAATTCAAACTCTCCTACAAATCCCTCTGACAGAAATTTTATTTCTTTCTGATCACTTTCGGAAAGTTCCTGACTAAAAACTGAAAAGTACGGTGCAAAAAAGGCAATGGCGAAAAGAAAAATATAGTTTTTCACAGGTTAATTTAAATTTAAAGCTTTCAATTTGTAGCTTTCTTTCTGCGAATCGTCCATTTTTCTTAATTTACTAATTAGCCAACCTGAGTTTTTAGTTCTTCTCTCAAAATTTTCTACGGTAAAAACCCATCCATTAACTTGTAGAAAGTGGTAAGTGATTTTGTCTACCTGTTTGAAAACAAGAGATTTTGATGGAAGTAAGCTTAAGAATATAGATAGTTGGTCCGCCTGAAAATCGCTACTGACATAATTTCTGATGTTCGAAGTATCAATAAACGCTCGGTCAAGTGAAATGAAGTTTGTACCATGGCTTGCAGGGTTTAGTGATTTGGATTTATTTGTACTAAAAGGAGGTTCAAGGAAATCGCCCTTAACAGCTGAAATAACCCATTTGGTTGATTCAGTTTCAGGTGAATATTCCACCTTCATAATCATTTGCAGAGGATATGATTGCCCCTTATAATCGACAGTACAATTAAGCTCCGCAAACCAATTTGGATCATAAAAGCTAAGAAAATAAGGATTGGAATTAACCAAAGCTATGAATTCATTTTTTTCATCCTTATTCCATGAATTATCCTGCATATTAAAAAGAGAGTTTATCAATTCATCTCTGGTAACTTCATGCCCATTAAAATTTTCTTTTATATATGTTGCAATTAAGGTTTTATCAGAATTGTTGAATCTTTCAAAAAATTCATCAATTTGTTTTACCTCAAAGGCAAACCTTTCTTCATCCAGCCCATTGCCAATCTGGGCCACAGCTGGAATTGCGAATAGTCCAATAAATATTACAAAAAGGAATTTCATTAGAAGTCGTTTGGTTAACTATTTTGTTACTACTACACCGATGTCACCAAGATATACATCCCAGTGTGTTTCTTTTTTCCCCACAACATATTTATCATAGGTTTTTAAGATTACGGTCATATTCTTTTTGGTTACATCGGAATAGACAAGCTGCCCATCGGAATTGTATCCGTCAAATTTTTGTTCCAGAGTTACAATTCCATAATAGTTACCATCCTCATGCTTCTTTATATTACTCACATAAGAAATATTTGACCAGGTAATTTTTATTTCAGAATATTTCAGTAGTTTGAGTCTTTCAAAATACTTTCTGATTTTATATTTCTGTACTTCACTCCGGTTTACAGAAGATACCTCCATAATGGCATCCTCATTCAAAAATAACTTTACAGCAGCATCTATAGCCTCGTTTGCCTTTTGGAATTTTGTGTTTTTATTGGAAATAAGGCTTAAATAGTCGCCTAATTCCTTGGTTTTTGAAAGCGCTTTATCTCTGAAAAGTTGACGGTTAAAATCAGGTAATTCTTCTTCCAGATTATCCTCTGGCATGGTAGGAATCTGGTTTCCTCCCTGTGTGCCCACCATCGCATTATTAAATGTATTTATTTGATCTGCGATTTTTTGGAGTGCTGAAGCAACTGTAACTTTGTCAGAGAAGAATTTATAGTTTCCATCCTTAAATAATATGGCTAATACCTGATCTTGTTTCATTACAGCGTCTTCCCCTGTATTCAAATCTGTGTATTGATATGAGCCACCATTTGTACCCAGGATATTGGCAGGAATGACCCTTTCATCACGGGTAATTATTTTATCTATCTTATTATTCCTACTATTGGAATATTCAACATTTACCAATTTATCCTGAGGCTTGGAATAATAATGATAAGTTCCTAATGGATAAATAAGCAATAATATATCAAAATTAAGACAACTGTTTTTGGCTTCTACAGGGTCATTTTCCTTAATATATTCAACTCCATGCGACATGAAATCTAATTCCTTTAGCGCAAAAGTTTTGCCGTCATTGCGAAAAAGCATTGGACTTTGAGCAAGTGTTTCCAGTGTGAATGCCAGCGTTAAAATGCAACCCAAAGTTAAGTTTATAACAATGTTCCTTTTCAAAATAAGTGTTTTCATAATGTAAAAATTAATAAGCAATTTTACCTAACCGAAAATCAACATTTATTTAGGTTTTATTACCAATCAGTAGTATTAAATTAGTTAAAATTAATAGTTATTCAAGTTATTGTCTGGCTGAACAATTGTTAAATGATAATAGAAATTAAGTAAGGATAATTCTCTAAATTGTGAATAGGGAATTTACAAATAATTTGATTAAAAAAGTAAAAATATCATCTAATTCTTACATTGCAAATGTTTCCCAAGGCTTATTTTGTTAATACTTTCCAAGGTGCGAATTTGATTGTTTTTGAAACTTGTAAAAATGTAGCCCATTTCCTGATTTATCTTCTTTAATTTTATAGTTTAAATTTGAACTTTTAACAAAATATGAATAACATATTGAATATCAGTGATTTGATCTTTGCTGCTGTTATTCTTATTCCAGTTTACGAGTTTTTAATTTGAGAAGGTTTCAGGTAATTCCTGGTGTTTACAAATATTTAGAATTCAGATTATTGAATTTTTACCTTTTTAAGATCAACCATTTTATAACATAATCTTACACTATTAAATCTGTAAAATTTAATATGGGTGAGTTCAGGTTCTACTGCTGAACTAATTGGAATAAACCAAAAAATGCTTTTTCGATTGGGACTTGTTTCATAAGTTAAATTTATCTTCTATTTTAAATTAAAAAGTTGGTTGTTTTGATGTGCTTTGTTAGTTAACATGTAGATAAAACCTTGCTATTAGGTTTACTCTTTCATCCGTGAATTAGAGAAAGGTAACCCTTAAAATGAGGAAAAGTTAGAATTTCTTCCATTTTACATTTAATACTCCTGCCTTTATTTTTTGCTCAGAAAAAAATTCCAGCCAGTAAAGCTGTTGGGAAGAAAGTGTATCATTTGGAGATTTTACTTCGATAAATGAATAACCTGCATCGTCCCAAATGAAAAGATCTGGAAATCCTCTTGTATTTTCCTTTAAGTTTTCAGCCATTTTTAACAATACAGCTTCAATGGCCTGTTTTTTTACTATGCTTAATAGGGCTTTGATGATCGCCAGGGTGTCATCATTCCAGCTAACCATTGGGTTAACTACTCCTAGTTTTTCATTAAAGGTTTGGGTGATTAAGGCCAAAGCTTCATCCTGATTTTGAAGGATAGCTAGTTTTTTTTTGATTTTTTGTCTCCGATTTTTTAAAAATGTAGGTTTGAAAAAATCGGAAGGAGCTCGTTGAAAAGGATTGTGAAGTTGTCCCTGGTCCATTTCAAAAATCTCATCCCAAAGAATAAGTCCAAATAAGTTTCTCCACAAATGATTTTCTGAAAAGAAACCATTTTTACCTTGCTCTTCAAAATAATCCAATACACCAAGTTCTACTTTATTTTTAAAAATATCAGAAACAAAAATGGTTTCAGCTTCATTTTTAACCAATGTGGCAATTTTCTTCGACTTTTTATTGAGAATTTTATTTTTGAAATCCAGTGAGAAGTATTTTTCCTCGGCATTAAAAGGGCTTTCATCAATGATCAGGCAGATATCCAGTGCCTCTTCAAACCTTTCCAGTTTGTAAAGAATGCGGACTTTTCGTTCCCTGCATGGTGGTTCATGGGAGAAGGAATAAATACTTATGGCCTCATTATACATTTTTCTTTGTTCCAGCCATCTTCCTACCCTTGCTGCCAGCTTATTATACCGGTTCATGGCCAGTTCAGAGATTTCCTTATGATCAGAAAGCCAGTTAAAGGTAAATTCATAAACTTCTTCCGGTGGGGCTTCTTCCATCATCAACCGAATAAACTGTCCTGTTTTACTCACTTCATATTTATCTTCAGCTTCCTTCCTGTTCTTAAAATAAGAAGTCATTAAATCCTGATTGAGAGATTCATATTTCAGGTTTCCCACATCTCTAACTACAAAACTGGTCATCTCTCCATGAAGCGAACCAAAATAGAGAAACAGCAGCATTTCGGTTTCCTGTATGAAATTTTGTTTGATCACCTGTCCAAACTGTTGGCTCTCTTCTATGATATCCAACAATGAAAGTTCGTTAAAAGCAAATTCCAGTAGCTCATTTTTACTTAATGATTTGTAATTTTTTGGCTCAATTTCAGTGATGGAAAGCATCTTGTTTATCTCACCTTTATTGAAAATCCTGAGGATTTCCAGTTTGTAATCCTCATGTGCTTCGGTAATAATGCTGGCAAATTCATTTGCGAAAAGGGTATCGCGTGCCTCTTGTATATTTTTAATTTCAGGGTAATTGAATTTTTCGAAACGGAAGAAAATTCCTTTTCTGTTCATCAACCTCAAATACAAACATTGCGCATTTTCCTGCAATTGCTCAAAGCGACTAATAAAATCAAATTCAGGTTCGGAAATAAGATGATCGCTTTTTTCCTGTAGGAATGAAATGACCTCCTGGAAGTAGGTGAGATAATATTTTGGTGGGAGTTCTTTGTTTTCTTGCACTGATAATTTCCTGAAAGTTTATTTCTAAATTACACCATTTGAAATAAAAATAAAAAGGAATAATAAGCACAATTCAAGACAGCTCTACTGGCTGAATGAAATCAAATCAAAAAATAAGGCAGTGTAGTTTTCTTCACTGCCTGGATAATTAAATTCTATTGGAAAGAGGAAATTTTTTATTCAACCTCCTGATTTTTTACCATGTAACCATCTGCAAAAAATCTGTATTGATCGAAAATCGATCTTACAGCTCTTTTTAGATACCTTTCATTATCAAAATCCTTGTTTCCAAATACACCTGCTGCATAGCCCTGCCAAATGACTCTCCTTTGCTTTCTGTCATGCAATAATATTAAAAGGGTTCCTTCTCTCAATCCATATTCTATTGGATCATATTCTTCTTCTTCATCGCCTCTTTTAGACCATGATTCAATATCAGGCTGGTTATAACCCATAAAATCGAAATCATCAAAGAACATTCTATAAGAAATTAGCAAGCTGGGCTTTTTTTCTGTGTATTTATAACCCTGTAATTTCATTCGATACTTTATCGCATCTTCGATAAAAGGGTTGTAAATAGCTTTGTCTTCATCAGAACTGGTTTGATCTACGAAAGTAAAAGTTTTGTACTTTCTGAATTTTCCATGATAGCTGTAGTCTGATTCGATTAAGTAGTCTTTGGAACTGGAACAACCTAAAAATAGGAGGGCACTAAGGGCCAAAATTACACTTGAAGTCTTCATTCTTCTCATTGAATTAAGTAAAGTTAAAAATCCATAAATCTATAAGTAACTGGTTTGTCCTTGCTGATCAAAAAATGCTGGTAATTGCTAACTTAAAAAATTCTTAAAGCAGGTTGGTGATTGGATTTCGTACAAAAAATCTTTAAGAAATTACTACAATATAATAGATAATAGTCAAAATAATAATCTCTAAGTGGGATTAATTGTTCCAAGTGATGTATTATTTATTGTTAAAAATAGTGTTGTATGTCTGGTGATTACTTTTTTAACTGCGTTTTAGTTTTGTGTATTTATGGTTTTATGCTGTAATAATAGTATGTTGTGGTAATTTGTTTGTATAAAATTCTTTTTGTTAAAATTGATGAAATTTTCATGTATTTGTAATGTCTGTTGAAAGATTATTTAAGAAATGCCTATTTTCCTTTAGTGATTTTTAATTTTAAAAACTAAATTTTTAATTTTTTATAGCTGAGACATAGACTTTCTTTCCAAAAGTTTTATTCTTGAGGTCAGAAACCTAATGTTAATTAATTTGCCCATTCAGGAAAACTCGAATTTTAAATTATGGATGCTGCTTTTTGGATAGAAAAATTAGGACTAATTGCCCACCCGGAAGGAGGATATTTTAAAGAGACTTATAGGAGTGATGGTGAAATTGAAAAAGAAGCACTGCCCGAGCGATATACAGGGAACAGGTCCTTTTCAACTGCTATCTATTTTTTATTGAAAGGGAATGAGTTTTCAGCTTTTCACCGAATTGCCTCTGACGAAATTTGGCATTTTTATGCTGGCTCTTCAGTGACGATCCATATGATTTTGCCCGATGGAAAATTAAAGCATGTAATAGTAGGACCAGATATTGAAAAAGGAGAATATTTTCAGGGTATTATTCCGGCAGGGGCATGGTTTGGGGCAAGGGTAAATGAGCCAGATAATTTTACCCTTGTAGGTTGCACTGTGGCTCCAGGATTCGATTTTGCCGATTTTGAATTGGGAAAGGAAAAGGAATTAATAGAACTTTTTCCTCAGCATACCGAACTTATTAAGGCGATGAGTATTCGCTAATATTCTGAAAATAAATCGATTATAATCTTACTTTATTTCCTCCCACTTCCTAAATATTCCCCTTCACTGCGAATAAATATTTTATTGAACGCTTACACACTTGTTTTGAATAACAATTAGCAACTAGTGCCACATTTGGCAAAAGTCAAAATCAAATGTTTTACAAAATTTCACAGCTATGTTCAATATTAGAAATAAACAGCAAACAAGAAAATTAGTAGGTCTTTTGGGAATGATGTTTTTACTTATACTAGGGTTGGGTAAGCCCGTGGTAATGGCCCAGGATTTTAAGGTGAACTATACCAACATTGATGAAAAATATAACCCTGTAATTAAAGGGGGAGTGGAGCGATCGGGAGAGTGGGTATTTGTTTCTTTTGAAATGTCATCTAATCAATCGGATAAGTATTATGGGAGAGCCATTGAAGGGAACAAAATTGCCCTTATGCTGGAGGATAGAAAGGTGATTGTGAAGGATTTTTATGCCTATCCGGAGGAGCAGAATGGCAAACTGATTTACCAGTTCACTTTTGCGCTTAATGAGGAGGAAAGAAAATTAATGGAGGAGCATAATATTGTGAAAATTAAGGTGCAATGGGGAGATAAAGCCAAACCTTCGAAGGAAAAGTTTACAGAAGTTTATTCTGTAAATTATAGTGAGTAGGGTAGGAGATACAGTATGTTGAGAGATGAGCTCAGGCTCTGGAATATTATTTCCAGAGCCTTTTGTCTTTTATCAGGAATGGAGAGTTGTGGAGAATACCAATTATTTAAAATCTAAGACTTTTGGCTTATTACAATTATTAATTGTGATGGCTAACTTTAGCCTTATTTTAAAACACATGCACAAAACCTGTTAATGATGATGAAGTATTTCTTACTCCCGGTTGTTCTTTCTCTTTTTATGGTAAATCTGTTTGCACAAACGGAGACGCCAGAATCAAAACTTGAAAAGGCCGGTATTACTTTGCCGGTACCCGGAAAGCCGGTGGCTAATTATGTGAATTATGTAAAAACCGGAAATCTAATTTTTTTATCGGGAAAAGGCCCTAAAAAACCTGATGGAAAAAATATAGTCGGAAAACTGGGAAAAGACCTGACTATAGAGCAGGGTTATGAAGCGGCAAGGTTTACTGGCATTCAGCAGATTGCTGTTTTGAAGGAGGCTTTGGGAGATTTGAGTAAGGTGAAACGGATTGTAAAAGTTACCGGAATGGTAAATGCTACTCCTGATTTTGTGGACCAGCCCAAAGTAATTAATGGCTATTCCGATTTGATGGTGGAAATTTTTGGGGAAAAGGGTAAACATGCCAGGGCTGCTGTGGGAATGGGTTCACTTCCGGGAAATATTGCCGTAGAAATTGAAATGGTTGTAGAAGTGGAAGAGTAATTTTATTTCACTGATATAGGCCTGAATTTTAAAAATAAGGGATTCCCCTTTAGAGGTTTCCCTTATTCGTTTTTTTGAGTCCGTAAATATTCGCTCAATCCTTCCAGATCATCTGTATTGATGAGGTCCACCCCAGCAGAATAAAGTAACATCCATCCTTGTTGATGATCGGGGGAGGCCCAAAGCCTTAGTTTTTTTCCTTCTTCATGAACCTGTTTTACCAAAGTTTTCAGCTTATTTAGTTCCTTTTCCTTAATTTCCTTTTTGCCATTCCATTTCAATATCTGGTTGAAATTCTGACTGATTACCGGCATTAGTTCCGGACTAATATTTTTACCCAGATCTGATGGTCTCCCGTCCAGACTAACCATCCTGTTTTTTTGACTGGAAACAGTTTCTATAGGGCGATTTCCGGATATGAAAATTTCTACAGGTCCACTAACTCTTTTTCCATTTTCCCACTTTGTTAAAATAGGTGCATAATTTTCCAGGATTTCTTCCAGTTTTTGATAGGTTTTTTCAGCATCTGTTTTAAAATCGATCATCAAATAAAATACCCCTTTATCATTTGGGTAAACCTCTCCATTATTTGAGGTAATTCTTTGAGAAAGAGGTTTCAGGTAAAGGTCTTCCAGGGTCGGCAGGTTATTTTTACCCACAGGTTTATCATGGGCTACATAAAGCTCCCCATCTATTAGTAACACATCAGCTTCTACACTGGAAAATCCATTTTTTAAGGCTCCGAAAAGGGGTTCCTTTTGATGGTAATCATTATGGGAATGGGCATTGGACAGGGGAATTATGTGAGTTTGTGCCTGGAGGAAAGGAAGCTCGGAAAAAAAGTATAAAACAATTAATAGGAGTGCTTTGAGCATTGGAAAGTGGTTGGACATAATGTGATGATTCAATTGAGATTTAATTGTTTGACAATGAGATGATATCACTCAAAATAAATTACTATTGGTACTTTATATTTTTGCTGTAAATCTAAGAATTAAATGTTATCAAATTTTTTCCAAAATGTAAATTCAGTGATTTTAAATTTAACTATGCTCTTGGGAAAAAACTACTTTGCGGTTTTAGGATAATAGGTATAGATATTTTTTGGAATACCCAATATTTTTACGCAATTTGATGGCTTCATTTTTATTCAGCTACCAAAATTGAAACTTAATTTACCCACATTTGACCACAAACTTCAAAAAAGAGAAGGAAAGATTTACATCCTTGATATCATTCGGAAGAAATATGTGCTACTTTTTCCGGAAGAATGGGTAAGGCAGCATTTTATTCATTTTTTATTGAAAGAAGATTATCCGAAAAGTCTAATCCAGATTGAAAAAGGGCATCAATACAATACTTTAAAGAAGCGGACTGATTTGGTAGTATATGGACGTAATGGAAAACCATTTCTTTTGGTAGAATGTAAAGCTCCGCATATTAAAATAAATGAGGCAGTGCTTAGACAAACTATGGCATACAATCAGACTTACCAGGCTCCATTTACTTGTGTTACCAATGGAGTTGACCATATTTTCTTAAGCTACAATACCACCACAAAAAGCTACCATAGGATTAACCAACTACCAGTTTTTGCTGAGGTACTTTGAATTGATTTTTAACGGAAATAATTCCTTAAATTCAACTGAATTATGTATTCGAAAATACTGCTCTTTCACTGTGTTTTCCTGTTTAACTGTACCCAGGTATTCGCCCAGGAAAAGGTTAAAATTTCAGGAGGCATTAAAAGTGAAGAAACCAAAAGTCCTGTCTCATTTGCACATATTAGCCTAGAAGGGAGTAATTATGGAACTGTGGCTGATGAGGAAGGACGTTTTCTGATGTATATTCCTATTCAGGAGGATATTCAACTTCAAATAAGTGCTATAGGTTATCAGTCAAAAACTATTTTTTTTGAGGGCGAAAATATTGACCTTTTGTTAAAGCCTTCTGCAATTATGCTTAAGGAAATGGATATTGTTGCCAACACTTTAGCACCAGAAGCAATTGTAAAAAAAGCGTTCAAAAACATTAAAAAGAATTATATTAAGGAACCTGTCCTATTAAAAACATTTTACAGACATACCTGCAAGGATAACGATAAGTATTGTAGAATGATAGATGCACAAATAAATGTTTATAAGAAAAAAGGCTATGGCAAAATTGAGCAGTATGAGCATAATAAGGATAAATTTGAAGTGAATGAACTGCGGAGAAGTTTTGATCAATCTAATATGATGAAAGGGTGGCATTCTCCTATGGCTTTAGATGTAGTTCTTAAAGGTGATATTGCTGCTTTGAAACAACACTCAGGAAGTAAGAAAAAAATAATCAGTCTTTTAAAAGGTTTTGAAAATTTTGTGAATACCAGAAAAAAATACTTTGATTTCAAATGGGAAGGTTTAATTGAAATGGATGGATCGGAGGTGTATAAAATTGGTTATCAAATGCTTTCTACATCTGATCATAAATCCAATAAGATTGAAGATGTTGTGTATTCTGGCTATTTCTATATTAATTCCACAGATTTTGCCATATTAAAATTTGAAAGTACAGCGAGTTCTAATGATTTGTACACTAAGGTTGATCAAGTTGTTACTTATAGAAAATACAATGGAAAATATGGACTTTTTCATTCCAGGTGCGTGATTTCAAGTTTTCATAAAGATTGTAATGGTCACACTACAAATATTGACCTAATGGTCAATCACATAGAATTTGGCAGGCAGAAGAATATTAACCAGACCAATATTACCCGAAACTATCTCGCTTCTATTCCTTATAATAAATCTTTTTGGAGTCAATATGCTCCAAGGCTTGATGCTTCTATCTCTGATTCCTTAGCCTGGGATCTTAAAACAGATCTTACTTTAACCGATCAGTTTGAAAAAATGAGTGCACTTGAGGAAGGAATTGCTAAAGATATTTTAAAACAGGAAAACAAATTGGATAGCCTTATTGCTAACATTGATTCCATCTTGGTGATAGATTTATGGGCATCCTGGTGTAGACCATGTATGTTGGAATTTCATAAATCAAAATTCAATAGAGAAAAATTTTCCGCTTCAGGGGTGAAATTTTTAATGGTTTCAATAGATGAGGATGTAGATTCTTGGAGAAATGCCATTCTTAATTTTATGATGGATAAAGAAGAGCATATTAGAATTGGGCCCCATTCAGAATTTTTAGAGCAGTTGGAAATGGACAAAATTCCAAGGTTTTTAATTTACCATAAGCAGTTGCTTATTAATGATGATGCGCCTCTTCCACATACTGAACTATTTGTAGATTTAATGGAAAATCTAATAAGTGGGAAGGAAAACTGATTGAGCTTTAATGCTGTTTATACCTGAAAGAAGCTGCCACATCTATTTCAAAGGTTGTTTGAGTGCTGGCAAAATCTAAAATGACTAACATAAACATGATGCAAAATATCTATTTGGCTGTGATTATCTCCTGCGTAATGCTTTGGGGTTGCAATAGCTCCAGAGGTCAGGAGCCTGGAAAAGAACAGGAAAATCCAAAGTTGGTAAGTAAGCGGGATTTGTTTCGGGTTTTTCGAAATCAGAAAAAAGTACTTATGGTTTATGGTTTTGAAAAAGCAGTAAATGCAGAAAAATTTATCGGGCAAATAGAAAGTTTAAAATCTGAAAACTCAGACATTTCCATTGAAGTTAAAGAGGCAAAACAGGTTGCTCAAAAGGATCTGGTGGAAGCTCCCGTATATCTGGTTGGAACGGTAGCTGGCAATCCCTGGATCGAGCGGTTAATTCAAACCTTATCCCTGAAAAATATCCCTCAGGGTTTTGATTTTGCTGGAAAAGCCTATACTGACTCTTCTCATGTTTTCCTTTTTTCATTTTTCCCAAATCCTTATCTTAATCAATCGCCTATGAGTCTGGCAACTGGCACAAATGAGGAAGAAATTTTAAAAGTGATTTCAAATAATTCAGCTGTATCATATTGGAATTCGTGGGGCTATGAAATTTACCAAAATCAGGAAAGAATCGTAATTGGGGATTTTTCTCAAAGTCCCCAAACCATGTGGCAGGTGGATAAAGCCGTTCACTTTGAATTAAATTCAGAGCAGATAAGCAAATTTGAGTCTGGCCATTTCAGATTTCAATCATATGATGAAAGCATCACTGAAAAAGAATTAGAGTCGCTTAGTCTGCAATTTGAGGCTTATTTTGATCAATTAATTCAATTTATTCATTCAGAAAAAAATAATGAGTTAAAAATCAACTATGTGATTTATCCCTCCACCGAAAGAAAAGGTTTAATGACTGGAAATACTGATCAGGTTCATATTGATCATGCCGAAATGGAAATTCATGCTGTTTTGAATGGGGAGTACAAAGGGAACTACCTTCAAATGGAAAATGAATTAGTACTTAGGAGGCTTTTAGGCAAACCTAAGCTCGATTTTATGGAAAAAGGGCTGGCAATTTATTTTACCAAAAACTGGCAAATGAAGGGTTTTCGGTATTGGGGGAGTAAGTTGTTTTATTCTGGAAATTTACCCGCTATTTCTGAATTGGCCAACCCTGAAATTTTTGAAAAAGAGTCGGATATTGTGTTTGGTTGTGCTGCTGCACTTTTGGTAGATTACCTGATTGAAAGTTGGGGAAAGCAGACTTTTTTAAACAAATACGAAAACTGGAATTGGCAGAAGGAGGATGATTTTACTACTTTAGAGGAAGGCTGGCGAGAATATCTGTCAGAACATTATGTCTTGCCTGACAGGCAGCATAATTTAACAGATCGTAATTATCCCTTTTACAAAGGTGTCAATTTTACCCATGAAGGTTATCAGATTTACAATGGCTACATCTCCAATCATGCCAGAGCTTCTTTAGAAAGATTTAAAAATATTGGAGGAAATGCAGTAACTATTGTGCCCTATTCATTTATGCGGGATCCTGAAATTCCAAGCTTTTTCCCTGTTACCAATGGGGCTGGAAGTGAAAATGATGAAAGCGTAATCCATGCAGCCTACCAGGCTAAAAACCTGGGTCTGGCCACCATCCTTAAACCTCAGGTTTGGCTGGGAAGAGGAAGCTGGCCGGGAGATGTGGAAATGAAAAATGAGGAGGACTGGAACAGCTTTTTCCGATATTATTATTGCTGGATCAGGCACTATGCATTACTTGCTGAAATTCACGGGATAGATATGTTGTGTATCGGGACGGAATTTGCCAAAACCACCCAGTCTCATGACAAGAAATGGAGAGAAATCATTGGGAAAGTAAGAAAATTATACAGCGGAAAATTGGTGTATTCTGCCAACTGGGGGGAGGAATTTGAGAATATAAAATTTTGGGATGAACTGGATTACATAGGCATCAGTTGCTATTATCCGCTTTCTGATAAGGAAAATGCGTCTGAAAAAGAACTGCAAAAAGGATTTGCCAAAGTGTTGAATACACTGGAAAAGGTTTCCAATACCTACCAAAAGCCCGTAATTTTGACAGAAATAGGTTTTAGAAGTATCGAAGCTCCCTGGATAACGCCTCATGCTGATGCAGGCCAACAAAAATCCAATACAGCACACCAGGCAAGAGCTTATGAAATTGTATTGGCTGCGATTGAGAAAAAGGATTGGTGTAAAGGTGTTTTTTGGTGGAAATGGCCCTCTACTTTGGATCGGATAAATGTGGATGACAGGCGATTTATCCCTACAGGAAAAGAAGCCGAACTGGTCATGAAAAAATGGTTTGGAAAAGAGGGATTTGGCCATTAAAAGATACCTGGCTGATTGGGGGTAATGTAATGGAAATACTCATTTAAATTAAAGCAATATTTCATGATATTTGCGTAATGTAAAAGGGTGCCATTCCAGGTGCTTTATTTTTTTGACTGTCTTATTTTAAAAATGCACAAAAAGTTATTTTTTTATTTCGCTTTTATCATATTTCCCATTTTGTTTTTAGCCTGTTCGGAAGAGGAAGAAGAAATTCCCGACCTTTCACAGATTCCGAAAATTGATGTGGAATTTACCAGAATCGAAAGAGAACTTTTAATGCCGGAATCCAGAGAAAGCATTGCCAGTTTTATAAATCAAAATCCGGAGTTTTCAGACTTGTATTTTAAAAGAAGTAACTATCCTCACGATTCTATTCTGATTAATACCATTTATGAATTAGCTACAGATGTCCATACGGATACTCTTCTGATGGATACAGAAAAAATATTTGGGGAAATGGAAGATTTAGAGGAGGAGTTTGAGCTGGCATTTCGGCTCGCCAAGTACTATTATCCGGACTTTGTAATTCCCAAAATTTACACTTCGGTTTCCGGGTTTGGAGCTTTTGGCTTTGGTAAAGATTTGTTTATTACTGATAGTGTGGTCGTGATTGGCCTTGAATATTTTACTGGGGTAGGGGGAACATATTTTCCACAAAATACACCTCAATACATAATAAGAAGGCTGGAAAAAGATTACATCGTGCCCAACACCCTTATGTACATCAGCCAGAAATATAACAATTACGATTTTAAAGATAAGACATTGCTGGCGGATATGCTTTATTATGGTAAGGCTATTGAATTTACTAATAAATTGTTGCCCTATAAAAGTGATTCTGTTTTATTGGGATATACCACCGCACAATTGAATTGGTGCCAACAATTTGAAGACCGGATATTTGGGGTTTTTGTGGAAGATAATGTGTTTTATAAAACCAGTAATGACGATAAAAACCGATATGTGGGGGAAAGGCCTTCTACTCCGGAAGTAGCCGATAATTGCCCGCCAAGAATTGGCAGATGGCTGGGATGGCAAATTATTAAACAATTCCAAAAGAAAAATCCGGAAGTGGATTTAAAAGCCCTTATGGATATGAATAATGCTCAGGAAATTTTTCAAAAGTCCAGGTATAAACCTCAGCGGTAATCAGAAATCAGGGCCAGCCAAAATGTGGATTTTTGAGGAAACTTTCTACATTTTGGTGGCTTAAAAATATATTTTGTTTTTGGAAGAATTCCTCTTTATTCCCACCTGCATCTATTTTTGAAATTTTATTTAATGGTTGTTATGACCCGGATTTGACTGAGATTAGGATTTTGCCGCTAACTTGATTTTTTTAACTAAATTTTAACAATAATTTTTTTAGAGCCTGCCTTACCTGGCATTAAATTTTATTTAAACAGTATTAATTAAACCAGTCAACAAAACTAATACTGAAACTAAATGAAAAAATTGGGCTTTATCTTATTCTTAATAGGGTTTTTTGGGGTGTTTTTAGCAGGGATAAATGTTGCCCTGGGAAAAGATAATTGCGAGATATGTTTTTTTAATCATATAGAGCTCAATCTATACAGAGGCCTACAACCATTTCATTTACTGGTATACTCCGTAATTTCATTTTTAGGATTTCATTTAATGGCAGGAAAGCGGCCTGTATTCTGAGAATGCAATTAGCGTAACCTTCCAAACCATCTTTCAGACAGGTCTACTTTTTTCTAATCAAATCCAGAGCAAATTCCAGTTGGGTATCCTTATCCACCACCAAATCTTCTATTTTTTCCTCCACTAAAAAATGCGGCTGAAAAGGTTCAGGAGAATATTTAAAATCATTGTTCAGGTTGAACCGCATGATGGAAATAACCAGTGGTAATTTAGATTCTGGTAGTTCATCTTTTAAAGACATCCCGAAAGTTCCGTCTACAGTAGTCATGCATTCTTCTCCAATCACTTTTCCCAGGCCTTTTTGCTGTATTGCCGCTGAGAAAAGAGCACTAGCCGAGCCTGTCAGGCCATTGGCCAACACATAAGTTTTGCCTTTAAAAATCAGGTCCTTTTTATATCTGGCAGGATTGTTAAAATAAGCAGTATCCAACTCTCCAATTTTAGTTTTTATTGCCCCCCTGGTTTGTTGTCCTTCCCCAGTTCCCCTTTCAATAATTGGCGCAATCAGACTTCCGCAATACAAGAACCGCTTTCGAAACAACCTTCTGGAAAGTTCGCTTTGCTTGAGGATGGTATTAGCCAGAATTTGTTCTTCACCACCAATGTAGGAAAATAAACAGTTCATCCGTTGTTGCGATCCTCCGCCATTATTTCTGAGGTCAATAATAAGTGCCCGTGTATTTCTCAGCTGAAAGGTGACAAACGATTTTTTGATAAATTTTTTGAAATCCTTGTCTCTACCTTCGGAAAAGGATCGGATGATGAGCTGTGCAATGGCTCCATTATTCCAAAATTTTAGTTCATAGGGGAATTTTTTGTTTTGCTTTTTATGGGTTTCTTTTTGTGTGGCTTCGTCAAGTTTTTGAGAAGGTAAGAAAATTTCCTTTACGCTTCCGGAAGGGAAGGTCCTGAATTTGACATTATTCAGGCTATCTATTGGATAAACCATTGGGTAGAACATTTTAAAAAATGATTCTACAATCCTGGTTCGGGTTGCTGATACATTTCCTTCCGTAAGGCTTAATTTTGATAGCCTGTCAATTATTTCCTTCGATGAATTCCCATTTATTTCCAGGATTTCACTGCCTTTTTCGATCAGGTTTTCACCACCCTTTACCAGAAACATTTTATCGGAAAGGATTTTTATATTAATATCAAGGTAGTAGCCTCCGTTTTTCAGGTATTCCTGAAAGGCTTCATTGAAAATTATTCTAAAATGAGTGTCTTTTAATTTTCCGGTGAGCTCGGAAAGTACAGCCGAAAAGTCCAGGGGAGTAAGTTTTTGTTCCACCTCTAGTTCAGCTTTCTGAAATGCAAGTTCAAATTGCTGATTACTAATGTAGGTAAATGGTTGGGGATGAGTGGTAAGGATTAAATTTTTGAGATAGGCAAGATCTTTCCGCATTTCTGCTGTAGTTAAGGTATCCTGTGCGAAAACCTGAACTGAAAAAAGCAGAAAAATTTGTATAGTTAAAAAAATTACCCTTTTACCCATAAACAAATTTACGAAAAAGGGTAATGTAAGATTTCAATTTTTTAGCTGAACTGTAAATTTTTTATATAAATGCAAAAAATACCAGCCAGACGATGAAAAGAATAGGTAATAAAATAGGTATTGAAAACCTGATAATATACCCAAAGAATGAGGGCATTTGAATTCCTACCTGCTCTGCAATAGATTTTACCATGAAATTTGGCCCGTTTCCAATATAAGTCATCGCTCCGAAGAATACAGAAGCCACTGAAATTGCAGTGAGCTGTAGCACCGAATCTACATAACCATCACCATAAGCAAAATTGACTACCTCTGAGGGGATATTTATAGATCCTCCCTGGGCCGCAAGAGCCGCAGCGAAAAAGTTGAGATACGTAGGAGCATTATCCAAAATTCCTGAGATTAAACCCGTTCCCCAATAAAGTGTATTATGATTAATTAAGGCACTACCGGCTTCAGAGCCTGCAAAGCTTGCGACTAGTTCCAGTGCAGGCATCATGGTGCCAAAAATCCCAATAAAAATAAAAGCTACTTCCCGTATCGGTTCGAAGTTGAATTCATTTCCTTTTAGAGCAACAGGGTTAGCAAATTTATAGGACATGAATGCCACTGAAAGCATAATTATTTCCCGCACAAAAGAGAATTTTTGGCCATCATAATGTATACTAGGAACCCATTCAAATCCATCTACATTCGGGTCCAGAAAAACGGCTGCAATTACTACTCCCAACCAAAGGAAGTTCTTTCCTCCCGTAATGGTGATTTTTCCGGAACGCTCTCCATTATCCCCGGCAAAAAGCGGGTTTTCATCTTTATTCCTCTTGTCAAAAAAGAAGAATAGGATACAGAAAATAATTACTGCAAATATCCAGGCTGGGAAGTTATGGAAAAATGTCCAGGAAAAAGGAACACCTTTCAAAAAACCTAAAAACAATGGTGGATCACCAATAGGGGTAAGGCTTCCTCCAATGTTACTTACCAAAAATATGAAGAAAATAACATGGTAGGGTTTAATTCTATGTTTATTAAGCCGTATAAACGGACGAATTAATAACATGGAAGCTCCAGTAGTTCCAATCACGTTGGATATAATGGCCCCAATAAACAATATAATTACATTTAAAAGTGGTTTGCCTTCCTTATCAATTTCTATCAGGATACCTCCAGAGGCAATATACAATCCGGTTAAAAGGGATATAAACTGGAAATATTCAAACAGGGCATGAACCGGTCCGTGGGTATTATGGAGTACAAATAAATAGTACCCTACTACAATTACGGCCAGTGAAACTGCCACTTTAGGGTAGTTTTTATGCCAGAAGTGCTCATAAAATAATGGCCCTGTGGCAATCATTAATAAAAGTATGGCGAATGGTATAACTGAAAAAGCTGAAGGTAAATGGTGTGCATCTCCTTCCCCTCCCGATGAAATATTTAGTTCATTTGTGACTGATGAAACGTTTGTCAGTTCAGATGCAAATAAATTTATGGTAGGTGTAATTATCAGTGATCCAATGAAAATCAACAAAAAAAGCAATCTCTTCATGTGGTGGATTCTTTGCGCAGAATTCGTCTAGTTTTTAAAATCCCCCAAATATGGTAAAAAAAATAAAATATTAAGGTGAAATTTTAATTATACCGGGAATTTTTAATATTGAAATTACTTTTAGTAGCCATGAATTTAGAATTTTGGTTGTATCCGTTCAAATAATTTCAAAACAGTTTGCGGATTTTTGTACCATATAAACGATCATTGTTTTTTGTGGAGAAAAACGTGAAATTTTGGCAAACAGGAAACTCATTTTGAGAATAGGGATAAAATATAAGTATTTCTTCTTAGGAGTGGTTTTTACCGGGCTCACAGGCTATTATTTTTGCCTGCCTGAACAGTTATTTAATGACCCTACAGCTACAATTTTAATGGATTCGGATGGAAACCTCATGAGTGCTTCTATTGCAAAAGATGGCCAATGGAGATTCCCGGAACTGTCCGAAGTGCCCCCCAAATTTGAAACCTCCATACGCTTTTTTGAAGACGAATATTTTTACCAGCACATAGGATTTAATCCATTTTCTTTACTTAGGGCAACTTATCAGAACCTAAAATCAGGAAGGATTGTGAGCGGGGGAAGTACCCTCACCATGCAAACCATCAGACTTTCTCGTAAAGGAAATTCCCGGACTTTTTTGGAAAAAATTGTAGAAATCATTTTGGCTACACGCCTGGAATTAAAACTTAGCAAAAAAGAAATTTTATCCAAGTATGCCTCTCATGCCCCATTTGGGGGAAATATTGTAGGATTAGAGGCGGCTGCCTGGAGATATTACGGACGTTCGCCATTTCAACTTTCGTGGGGAGAAGCCGCTACTTTGGCTGTTTTACCCAATCAGCCAGGGCTTATTTTTCCCGGAAGAAATCAGCAGATTTTGAAAAATAAAAGAGATCGCTTACTTAAAAAATTATATCATAAAGGAATTCTCGATTCTCTTTCTTACGAGTTGGCGAAAAGTGAAGAATTGCCCGGAGCTCCGGTAAAATTACCTATGGATGCACCACATCTATTGACAAGAACCCTGAATGAAGGGGATGCTGGTAAGCAAATTCAGACTACCATTGATGGGTTTTTACAAAGCCGAACCAGCAGTGTGATTAAAAAACATCATCACCATTTGAAAAATAATGACATTTACAATGCTGCAGCTATTGTAATAGAGGTGGCCACCGGGAAAACCCTGGCTTATGTGGGCAATACGTCAATTGAGGGCAGTACAGAATATGGCGATGATGTAGATGTAATTATGGCCCCAAGAAGTACAGGAAGCATTTTAAAGCCTTTTTTATACGCTTCTATGCTCCATGAGGGTTTGATCCTCCCCGAAACAATAGTTGAAGATGTACCGACTTATTTGAATGGATTCTCCCCGAAAAATTTCAACAAACAATATGAAGGTGCTGTAAAAGCTAATCTTGCCTTAGCCAGATCACTTAATGTGCCTGCGGTTAAACTTTTACAGGATTACAGTGTGGAGAAGTTTCATTTGAAACTGCAGGATTTAGGTTTGAGTACGATTACGAGTTCCCCCAATCATTATGGTCTTTCACTTATCCTGGGTGGTGCGGAGGCTAAATTATGGGATTTAGTTTCTGCCTATGGAAGTATGGCCCGAACACTCAATAATTTTCAGGAGCATGCTCCCTATCATTATGCTTCACAGGACTGGAAAAATGTCTGGTATAAAAAGGAGGATGAGCAGGAAGGGCATGAACCTATAACCACGAAAAGCTCTAAATTAAGTGCTTCGGCTATCTGGTTTACGTTTCAGGCTATGTTAGAAGTTTACAGACCGGATTCTGAGTCGTCCTGGGAATTATTTGAAACATCTAAAAAAGTAGCCTGGAAAACCGGGACTAGTTTTGGCCATAGAGATGCCTGGGCCATTGGGCTAAATCCAAAGTATGTGGTGGGTGTTTGGGTAGGGAATGCCGATGGGGAAGGGAGGCCGGGAATGACAGGGTTTTCAGCCGCTGCTCCCATATTGTTTGATGTTTTTAATCTTTTGCCCAATTCAGAATGGTTTACTCCTCCCTACGATGAGTTAACTACAACAAGGATTTGCAGAAATAGTGGCCATTTAGCCGGAGAATTTTGCCAAAAGGTGGATTCTATGGATATTCCTGCGGTTGGAATTCGCACAAGTGTTTGTCCATACGAAAAATTAATTCACCTGAGTAAAACAGAAGATTTACAGGTCACAAGCGATTGTGAATCTGTGACGAATATGCGTCATGAAGCCTATTTTGTGCTTCCTCCTGTACAAGAATGGTATTTTAAATCGAAGAATGCTTTTTATAAAACCGTTCCGCCATTCAGGGCAGATTGCAACCAACAATTGAAAATGAGTACTGCGGCTATGCAGGTGATTTATCCTCCGGAAAATGCCCAGATTATTATCCCCAGAGAACTGGATGGAACTATGGGTAAGGCAGTTTTTGAATTGGCACATCGAAAGGCTTCATCTACAATTTACTGGCATCTTGATGATGAGTTTTTGGGGGAGACCAAAAGGATTCATGAAATGGGACTTCAGCCCGAACCAGGTGATCATACGCTAATTTTAATTGATGAGGAAGGGGAAATGATCACGAGAAATTTTAAAATAGTGGAGAGCAGATGAGTTCTGTTGAAATTAACAATGGCTTTTTTGGGTGTGCGCTCTGGTTTTTTTATTCCAGTTGTCTATTTCTATTGATTGTCCCTTTTGGAAACAGCTTATTTAAGAGGCTGAATTGGTCTTGGTGGTGGTGAACTTTGTACGAATGAGACATGCTTGTGCCCCAAACTTGTTTTAACAAAAAAAATCCCCTGGAATTCATTTTCCAGGGGATTTTTAGATATTCCTAAAATTTACTTTTAGTAATATTTATACAGTTCGTTTTCAACCTCCGCATAATCACTGATTACACTGGATATTTTTTGGGCTACTGTATTTACATTATTTTGAGCGGCTTCTAATTGTTGCTTGTAAATAGAATACTCAGCAAGTTCTGAAGCTTCATCAATTTTATCAACTTCTACTACCAAAATTCCATTTTCGTCAGCAATTGGTGCTGAAGATTCTCCTGCAGCCATTCCGAATACAGTTCCTATAGTAACCGGAGCAAATCCTACAGATGGCAATGAAGTACTGCTTAATGAAATGTCAGTTGCTGAAGAAACAGTAGCTCCCGGACCATATGCCAATCTGATTTCGTCAACAGTACCACTTAAACCTTCCATTTTGGCCATAAGTTGTGCTTTCTTTTTCTCTTTTACAAGAATCCTTTTTATCTCATCCTTTACGTCCTCAAATTCTGCAATACCGTCCTCAGTTTTGCCTGTTACAAGAGCAATGATATATTGGTCTTCTAATTCTAAAATTTCAGAAACATCTCCAACTTCAGCCTCTCTGAAGGCCCAGGTTATAATCGTTCTGATATTTCTATCATAGATATTATTAATGGACTGTGCCTCTTTGTTGATGTTAAGTGCCTGGTATCTGATAATGGATGAATCCAATTCAGAGGCTTTCATGAAATTTTCTTTTGACCTGTCACTTCCGAATGGAGTTGTTTTTCTATAAATTTCATTCCTTGTATCATCACTTGGAACAATTTCCTTTTCAACTACTCCCATCAGGAAGTTCTTGTTGTTTTTCAAACCTGTAACCGAAATGATATGGAATCCGAATTGAGTTTCCACCAACCTTGGGATTAAACCTAAAGAACTGGCGTTCATCACAGCATCATTAAACTCGGTAACCATGGTTTTGTCATCGAACCATCCTAAATCACCTCCCACGGCTTTAGTTCCATCTTCACCATGTTGTTGAGCCATTTCGGCAAAATCAGCTCCGTTTCTTATTTGATTTAGAATATCCTGAGCCTTACTTCTCGCCTCAGCTTTGTTGCTGTCATCAGCTTTTATCAGAATATGACTTGCTCTTGCAAAAGTATTTACAGTATCCTCAGTGATATCAATCACTTTATAAAGCCTGTAAAAATCCCCTTCCTGAACAGGTCCTACAACTTTCCCTAATTCCAACTCATTGATATCAATTGCTTTGGGAAGATTTTTTGGAGTGAAAATCTGGAAATTATTATTGGTTTCCGAGTTGGCATCGATAAAGATAGAATCATTTTGAGTACTGGCAAATCTATCTACAATTACGTCCAATTCTTTTTTAATTTCCTCAATATCCTCAGCTGTAGGACTGATTGGGAAAGTTACATAATCCAGGGAAACTGTTCCGTCTCTCTCAAAATCATCTTTATGATCGTCATAGTATGATTTCAACTCACCTTCAGAAACATCCACTGCCGAATCTGGAATATTGGTATAAGGTACATACACATACCTGATATCAGCTTTGGTATTCTGGCTTTCATATTCTCTTTTTGCCTCGGCTTCAGTGGCATAATAGGTCTGGTTAATTAAACCTTCGTATTTTTCTCTCAATCTGTTAGGTCTGAGATTCGCCTCAAAATTTAAGAAGAAAGCATGTCCGGGGTTAGTTGGAGGGCCTGGAGGCAATGAAGCCAGGAAGTTTTTAATAGCTCCTCTGTCCACTTCTCCGGTTTCCTGATTTACAAAAAGGTTTCCAAAAGCAGGGTTAATGTTATTCCCCTGAATCATATCTGTCATTTCATCCGAAGTAACCTGAATACCAAGCTTTTCAAATTCCTTAGTATAAGCAATTTCAAAAACCAATTGTTGCCAGGCTTGTTGTCTCAGTCCGGGCAATTCTACATCTCTTGCAGGTCGTCCTACATTCGATTCGTAGTTGTTTTTGAAAGTTTCAAATGCATTGGAGAATTGCTGGAAAGTGATTTCCTCACCGGCTATAGTTCCAACAATACGATCATTACCTTGTGATAAGTAGTTTCTTGAAAATAAATCTCCAAGGATAAAGGCTAACATAGCGACACCAATGACCAGAAAAAGCAACCCGGATTTATCCCGGATTTTATTAATAATTGTCATAATAAATGGTTTTCAGCAATTTAATTGTTCAACAACATCAAAGTTCACCAAAATATTTAGCGGAAAACAAAACTGATAAAAAATTTTGGATTTGCAAAAGTAGGTAAAAAAAGGAAATTTTATCTAGTACAACACTAACTTATTATGGATAATAAAAAAGTGAATGGTTAATTTATGGAATTGAGCCTCATTTTCAGTTAGTTGAATAAAAGGAGGCTTCGTATATTCCAACCGTTTTAGAAATCTTTCAAAAAACAAATTCGACCTAAATCTTAGCCTAAATATTCGTGCCTTTCATTTTTGGCTTTCAGTTTACTGGCAGATCCTTTGTAAAATCCAAAAACTCCTCCACAAATTCCTCCCAGGATATGGGCAAATTGAGAAACATTGTCCTGGGCAAAGATGTTGGTGATTTCTTTTCCCAAAAATAGGATAACTACCAATACAAAAGTGAGCGGAATATGGCCCTGTCTGAAATTCACAAAGGAGCTTAAAAGAATCATCATAAATACAATACCGCTCGCCCCTAATAATCCGCTCGGGAAAATTAAGATATTAATCACCCCCGTGATAAAAGCGGTGAGGACGATCATTTTAAGTAGTGTTTTGGAACTGTATTTTTCTTCCAGAATAGGACCTAATAATAATATGAAAGTAAAATTTCCGGCCAAATGATCCCAGCTCCCATGTCCAATTACATGGCTGAAAAGCCTGAAATAATCTATAGGGTTGGCAAAATTCATTATGGGATAAACGGTAAAAAGATTCATGATTAAACCACCCGTAAGGTTGTTAATCAGCAGTACTCCAGTACAAATTATGGTGTATGTAAGGGTGACTGGCGCATTATAGTGAAGCTTCATGAGATAATAGCAGGTTACGAGTAATTAACAAAAAGCAAAAAAATTAAGTGTAGTTTCTTCGGTAATTAGTAATCAAATGATTGAGTGTGTCGATTGAATGTTGAAAAAATTAACACAGTAGTGAAAAAAATCATTTCCCCAAAAATCTAATTAAAATAAAGATAAAACAATAACTTCCCGTTTTCTACTTGTTCTTTTTGCCCGGTACGTCTTTGTTTTTTCATTGTACAATGCTGCTATGTGTCCAAAAAACGCGTCATCCTGGAAAAAAATAACTGCATAAAAATAGGACTTTGTTTTCCCAACTTTACCAATTTCTTCAAACAAGAAAAATCAATAAAATAAATATCCTGGGATAATGGAAATTTTTGAGCACTATAATTTTTATACGGTAAACCTCTCAGGAAATTATAAGAAATATAAACTCAAAGGATTAAAACTAATCTTCTACCCTTTATCAAAATTATCTTGGGGTTAATCCAATTATTTATCTAAATTAACCATTGATTTATGTTCTTTTGTTTGGGAACACAAATGTGCTTTATTTTCTAGTAAATAATTTATTATGATAAAACTATCTGATGTTGATAAGTACTTTAAATCAAGATTCCAAAAGACTTTTATTCTTAAAGGGATTGATTTAGAAGTAAATGAAGGCGAGTTTTTAACGATTATGGGCCCAAGTGGAGCTGGGAAATCTACCCTGTTGCATATCATTGGTATGTTGGATCAGCCAAATGCCGGGGAATATTTTTTCCTTGATCAGCCTGCCCATAAATTCAATGAAAAGAGAAGAGGGGAAATCCATAAAAATTATATTGGTTTTGTATTTCAGGCCTACCATCTGATAGACGAACTAACTGTTTACGAAAACATTGAAATGCCATTACTTTATAAAGGGGTAAAAGGAAGTGAGCGGAAAAGTATGGTAGCGGAAATGCTGGACAGATTTAATATTGTGGCCAAAAAAGATTTATTTCCACACCAATTATCGGGTGGACAGCAGCAGGTAGTGGGTGTTGCCAGAGCCATTATTGGAAAACCCAAATTACTTTTGGCTGATGAACCGACCGGTAATCTTCATTCCAAGCAGGGGGAAATGATAATGGATTTATTCAAAAGTCTTAATGATGAAGGAATGACCATTATACAGGTGACACACTCAGAAAAAAATGCCAGTTATGGCAGCAGAGTGGTAACAATTGAAGATGGGGCAATTGTGAAAGATGAAAAGCCAAATGCCGTGAATGCCTGAAATTTTGCCACATTTAGGGGTGAATTGCGTGTATATACAAATAATTTTTAAATTTGGGTGAGTAACAAAGACTTGAGCTATTATTTAGTGAAAAATTATCTTATATTAGGAGTGACTCCTTAACGTTGTTCATCTTTTATGCCTTCATGAATGTCTATTCAATAGCTTCATGAAGGTTTTTTCAAACAGAATTTTCAGAAAATTGTTAATGGTTTTGATTACCATAATGGATGATTTTTGGTAGACCTGTCAGTTGTCTTTGTTCGGAAGATAGCTTTAAAATAGAATGCAATTGAAATTAAATATTACAACAATTTTTAAACAACAATTACAATGATCAGAAGGTTATTGACAGTGTTTTTATTTGCTGTCCTTATAGGGAGTTTATCTACTCCAGCGCTTTATGCGCAGAAAAAGAAGAAAAAAGGTAAAAAAGGAAAGGTAGAAAATGCGGAGGGAGAAAAAGCTAAAAAAGATAAAGATGATTCAAAAATTAAACCCTATGATGAGATCATCACTGAAAAAGCAATAACTGATGAAGGGCTTTTTACCACACATAAAATAGGGGATAAGTATTACTTTGAAATAGCAGATTCCCTGATGGAAAGAGAAGTCCTGGTGGTAAGCCGAATTTCCGGAACTGTAGAAAACCTGAATTTTGGTGGAGCTGGCATGCGCTCAAGGCCTCAACAAGTAGTGAGATGGCAAAAGCACGGGGAAAAAGTATTACTTAGGTCTGTTTCTTATAACAATGTAGCCAGTGAGGAACTTCCCATTTATAAATCTGTAAAGAATAACAATTTTGAGCCAATCATTATGGCTTTTGATATTGCCGCTTTTGGAAAAGACTCTACCAGTACTATCCTGGAAGTTTCTGAATTATTTACCACAGATGTGGAAATGCTTGGACCGTTATCTCCTGATCAAAGGAAAAACTTTGGAGTAAAAAGTCTGGATAAAAGCAGGAGCTTAATAATGAGTATGAAAAGCTATCCGCAGAATGTGGAAGTTCGACATGTGATGACTTATAATGGGAGTAAACTTCCTGCAAATCAACTTACCAATGCACTTTCTTTGGAAATGAATCAATCTTTTGTGTTGTTGCCAAAAGAGCCGATGATGCCCAGAAATTTTGATAAAAGAGTAGGGTATTTTTCCGTTTCTCAATATGACTACGGATTGGATGAGCAAAAAGCGGCTAAAAGGCAGTTTATCACCCGATGGAGACTGGAACCCAAAGACCCTGAAGCTTATGAGAGGGGTGAATTGGTAGAGCCGGTGAAACCAATTGTGTATTATATCGATCCGGCAACTCCTGAAAAGTGGAGAAAATATATCAAACAGGGTGTGGAAGACTGGCAGGTGGCTTTTGAGGGAGCTGGTTTTAAAAATGCCATTATCGCTAAAGATCCTCCTACTGCTGAAGAAGATCCTGAGTTTAGTCCTGAAGATGTGCGTTATTCGGTGATTCGATATGTGACCAATCCGATTCAAAATGCGATGGGACCACATGTACATGACCCAAGAACCGGGGAAATCCTGGAAAGTGATATTATCTGGTACCATAATGTGATGAATTTGTTGAGAAACTGGTATTTTGTGCAGACAGCTGCCATAAACCCCGATGCTAGAAAAGTGAAATTTGATGAGGAAATAATGGGACGGTGTATTCGGTTCGTTTCAGCTCATGAGGTAGGCCATACACTTGGTCTTCCGCATAATATGGGAGCCAGCTCCTCTTATCCTGTAGATTCCCTGCGTTCTGCCGAGTTTACCCAGAAAATGGGTACTGCTCCATCTATTATGGATTATGCCAGGTTTAATTATGTGGCCCAGCCGGGAGATGAAGGAGTGGTACTAATGCCAAATATTGGTATTTATGATATGCATGCAATTAACTGGGGATATAGATTTATTCCTGATGCCAAAAGTTCGGATGAGGAAGATAAGATTTTGCACGAATGGATAAGGGAACATGAGGACGATCCTATGTACCGGTTTGGTAAGCAAATGTTTAGTCCATTGGATCCATCGGCTCAAACAGAAGATTTAGGGGATGATGCGGTAAAAGCCAGCGATTATGGTATTAAAAATCTGAAAGTTATTTTGCCCAACCTGATAGAATGGACTAAAGAAGATGGCAAAGATTATGAGAATTTGGATGAACTTTACATGAATGTTTTAGGCCAGTGGAACAGGTATATGGGGCATGTTGCTGCAAATGTTGGGGGAGTTTATGAATATTATAAAACCTACGATCAGGAAGGAGATGTGTATATTCATGTGCCAAAAGCCAGACAGGAAGAATCACTGAATTTTATTATTGATCAGGCTTTTAAAACCCCCGAGTGGATGATTAATGAGGAAATCCTGAGAAAAATTGAAGCAGCAGGAATTGTGAACAGGATCAGAGCCAATCAGGCGAGGGCGTTGGGAAATCTCCTTGATTTCAGTCGACTGGCACGAATGATCGAAAATGAAAGTATCAATGGAACAGAGGCCTTTACCGTACTCGAAATGATGAATGACCTGAGAGGTGGCATATTTACTGAAACCACCAGAGGTAGAAAAGTAGATACCTACCGAAGAAATCTGCAAAGGGTGTATGTGGAAGAGTTAGAAAAATTAATGACAAAAGAACAACGAAAAGTGAATGGGAGAATGGTGGATTTTCTGGATTATACGGCTATTGATGTGAGTTCTTCGGACATCCGGCCAATTGCCAGAGGAGAACTCAAAGCTGTGGAAAATTTAATAAAAAGAGGAAGAAACCTGACCAATGATCAATTGACAAGATATCATTATGATGAATTGTTGGCCAGAATTGATGGTATATTAAACCCAAAATAATTAAAATCTCCTTATTTTATCAAGAAGCTGGATTTAGCAAAGGTCTATTTCCAGCTTTTTGCTTTCTGAACTTTTCTGCTCCATTTCATCCTGATTCTTCTAACTTTGGGTAGAAAACCAATTGATAGCTTTATTTTGAATATCCCATTTAATAAACCTTATCTTACGGGGAAGGAGGTCCATTATATTTACAAGGCAGTTCAGTCAGGTTGGATTTCCGGAGATGGAGAATTCACTAAAAAGTGCCATGCCTTTTTTGAAAAAACTTTTGGTTTTCAGAAAGTGCTGTTGACTAATTCCTGCACCAATGCTTTGGAAATGGCCGCATTACTTTTGGATATAAAGCCCGGGGATGAAGTCATTGTGCCTTCTTTTACATTCGTTTCCACTGCCAACGCCTTTGCCTTAAGAGGAGCTACTATTCGCTTTGTGGATAGCGAGCCTGAAAGACCACATCTCGATGCCTCAAAAATTGAAAGTTTAATCGGTGAAAAGACCAGAGCAATTGTTCCGGTTCATTATGGTGGAACCTCATGTAACATGGAAGAAATCTTGTGGCTATCCGAAAAACATGATTTAAGTGTAATTGAAGATGCTGCCCAGGCGATCAATGGTTTTTGGAAGGAGAAGCCTCTGGGGAGTTTAGGGCAATTGGCTGCATTTTCTTTCCATGAAACGAAAAATGTAATGTCAGGGGAGGGGGGAATGCTGGTGGTAAATGATGGACAGTTCGCTGAAAGAGCAGAAATAATTCGGGAGAAAGGCACCAATCGTTCGGCTTTTTTCAAAGGAGAAGTCAATCAATACGAATGGGTAGATATTGGCTCTTCCTTTTTACCTTCCGATGTGATGGCTGCCTTTTTGTATTCCCAATTGGAGCAATTGGATGCCATACAACTACAGCGAAAAATGCTTTGGAATTTGTATCGGGAAAATTTAAAACCATTGGAAGATAAAGGTGTTGTCAGCTTGCCTTTTATCCCCGATTATTCTTCAAATAATGCGCATGTGTTTTATCTCGTTTGCCAAAACAAGGAGACCAGGGACAAACTCATCAATTTTCTAAAGACAAAGGGGATAATGGCGGTATTTCATTATTTGCCTTTACATCAGTCGCCCTATTTCAAAGATAAATATAAGGGAAAAACGCTTCCAAATGCCGTCAGGTTTTCAGATTGCCTGGTAAGGTTGCCCCTGTTTTTTGAGCTTACCAAAGAAAATGTGGCCAGAATTTGCAAGTGTATAAATACCTTTTTTAATTAATCCACTATTTCGAAATTTCCCCTTAATGTTTTTACATTAAAAGGCATATATTGAAATTTGATGGGACGTGTTACTTTTCCAAAAGGCACCACCGAAAAAGTTTGGTGGGAGCCGCACAAGTCATAGTAAAGCCTGTGAATTTTTGGCTTACGTACCGGGTCGGCCATTCCATGAACCTGGGTTTTTATATGCCTGAGTCCTTCTCCACGGGATAAACCAAAAAAATGGAAATGAGCCCTTTGTGTAGTGATTAGTGTACGTTTTTTATACATTTCCTCATCAATAAGCAAGGGCGCATAACCCTGGTCATTTACATACTCATGAAATTTTTTGAGCATATAGTAAAGGGAAACTTTAGCAATTTCATCTTCTTTATAACTCCCGCCTATATCAGAATGTACTCCGGGAAACCATACTTCATGTATTTTATTTTCGATTGAGTTGTGATTTTTATCCTCAATCTGGTTCATTAAGGAAGGTACAAAAATCCGCCTTGTTTCGTCCATTGCTAAAAGATGAACAGCCCTTTTTATATTATCTGCGATATAATTGTCGGTAAATAAATCCTTTTCCTTTTTGCCTAAAAAACGTTGGAGGTTATTAAACAGACCAAAAGCACTTACTGTATCCCAAACCCCTACAAAATCAACTTCCACCTGAAAAGGAGCTCTTGAGGTATCCAGGTCAAATTTTGACATAAATTGTTCTACCACTTTTGTGGCTTTATTTTCTCTGGCCATATAGTCGATTTTTATCGATTTTGGCACTCCTTCTTTGCAAATTTTAGCAGCCAGCATTCTTGCAGCTGCAGCGCCCCGGCTAAAACCAAATACACAAATTTTATCACCCTTCTGCCAGTCCTGCACAAAACGGACATATGCCCTTTCTACAATATCTTCCACTCCTCTTCCAGTGGCTCCACCTATTAAATTTCCCAAAAAACCATTGTCATCATCATTCCCTACACCCCGATGATACCTTACAATTTGCTTTTCCTCATCGTTCTTTAATATCCGCTGAAGTTGTACGATGTTGGTTACCAGTCCATCCAGGCCTACCCCTGTTTCATCATTCCAAGTGCCATCTATTAATATAATATGTTTTCTTTCCTTTTCCTGAGCATTAAAATCTTTGGTGTATTCTAAATGAATGGTTTCTAAATTAAGGTCTTGATCGATCATAGGTGATGGTGATAGTGTTTTTTAGTTTAAAAAGTAGGGTAAGTAAAAATTTTATTGAATATAGGGAAATGGAGAAATAATGCAAAATTTACCCCTGGTAAGAGATAAAATCCTATGCATTTTTATTGTAAGGTTTGGGAAGGTCAAATTCAATGGGTATGTTTTATGGAAGGAGGTCTACTATATTCCTTTTAACAGAAAGGGAAAGAAATCGACCTAAATCAATTTTTTCTTTTGTTCACTTTAGTTTTCTGGAAGTGAAGAATGACTTTATATTTACAGTTATTAGAACTCACAAAACTATTTTATGGAGATTGATAAGGAATTACACGAAGTGCTTTATTTTAGAATAGAGCGAACTATGCGGAGGTTAAAGGAATATACCAGACAGGTTTTGAAGGAGAATAAATATGGAATTACCATTGACCAATGGATTATTTTGAAAAGGATAAGTGAGGATGATAATGGTATCAGCCAGACGGATGTGTCCAACTCAACTTTTAAGGATCCGGCTGCCATCACCCGAATTATTGATCATTTGTGTAAGAAACAATTGGTAGAGCGGCTTCCTGTGGAAAATGATAGAAGGGCCCACAGGTTGGTATTAACACCTCTAGGGAAAGATCTGGTAATTGAAATGACTCCATTAATTCAGGCTATTAGGGCGAAAGGAATTAAAGATTTAAAAGAAGACGAAGTAGAAGCATTAAAAATAAATCTGGATAAAATTTATCATTCCCTTGATAAATAAAAAATTTGCCAATATATTTGATATATCAAATTTTTATAAATCAAATAAAATGTGTGGCATAGGGACGACTTGAGTTGCTATTAATCAAAATACACTGAGTTTTGAAGGTGGTTTCATTAAAATTTCTATTTCTCTGCTTATTTAATTGATATATCAAATATTGTAAAGTCAAATTTAAATTTATAATTCTATGAAAACTGTAAAATTGAAATTATTGGTAATGGCTATTGCCAGCTTTTGTTTTTTTACTCAACTAAATGCCCAGAATATGAAAAAGGAAATTGAAGCTACTATTTCCAATTATGCGAAAGGAGGGGATAATCATGATACAGGTTTATTACAGACTGTTTTACATGATGATTATCGTCTTGTTTGGAATGATAAAACCAAACCAGATTTATTCATTGCCGATAAGGCTACCTTTATTGGAAATATAGAGCAGAAAGTGTGGGGTGGTGATAAAAGAAAAGTGGACATCAAAATTACGGAAGTTTTTGATGGAAATAATGCTTTAGCAAGAGTCACTATGACTGGGGCAAAAGCCGATTTCGAATCGGTATACACGCTGGTGCGGCAGGGTGATGAATGGAAGATTCTCCATGAATTGGTAACAGCTAAATTTAAGCAGTAATTCAAAATTAATCGCGTATTATTTTGCCCTAAAAGACTGATAAAGAGATTACTGTTTCTCGGGAATAATATTACCCGGTGTGGAGCACTGGTGCTTAATTGCTTTGAAAAGGGTGGGTTAAACTGAAAAGGGAGATCATCCCTTTTCTTTTTTAGTGTGGTGGGTTGAAGCATTAAGCCAAAGTAAACCTCTTACCCGGCAAGGCTTTCACCAGTCCTTTAAATTCCATTTCCAGCAACAGGGCGGATAACCGACTCATGGGTATTTGGGTTTTCAGGCTTAGCATATCAATTTGTGTTTTTTCTTTAGCCAGCCAATTGACAATATTAGCCTCTTCCATGGTGAGTTGGAAATTGATTTTTTTGGGCGGTGCTTCTCCAGTTTCCCAATTCATCATGTATTTAATATCCTCTACCGAGGTAAGTAAATGTGCTTTATGTTTTTTAATGAGTTGATTACATCCCTCAGAAAATGGATTATTGACATCTCCCGGAACTGCAAAAACCTCGATATCATAGGAATTGGCGATTTCTGCGGTAATTAAAGCTCCTCCGGAGGCTGCAGCTTCCACTACAATGACCAAATCCGACATTCCGGCAATAATCCTGTTTCTTTCCGGGAATTTTGGAGCATCAGGTAAAGTGCCAAATTTGTTTTCCGAAATTAATCCACCATTTTCCAGCATTTGCAAAGCCGTATTTTTATGTACGGCCGGATAGATTTTATCCAGTCCGTTGGCCATAACTCCTATGGTGGGAATGTTATTTTTCAAGGCTTCCCGATGTGCACAAATGTCAATCCCATAGGCCAATCCACTGACGATTATAATGTCTTTGAAATGCTTCAATTCCTGCATTAGAGATTCTATAAAACCAAGACCATAGGGAGTTGCTTTTCTGGTGCCTACGATACTGATTACCTTTGTGGCATTTAGGTTGCTATTTCCCTTGTAGTAAAGTAGTACCGGAGCCGTAGGGATGTTTTTTAGTCTTTCTGGATAGTTTTTGTTGGTATAGAATAGGAGGGAAGCCCCAAATTTCTCTGCCTTTTTTAGTTCTTCTTCGGCTGTATTAAAGCAACTTTTATCCTGAAGGCATTCCACGGTTTTTGGTCCAACACCTGGAATTTTGAGCAGTTTTCCCTTGGGCGTTTTAAAAACCGCCTCAGCTGAACCACAATAACTTACAATCTGTTTCACCATCACATTTCCAATTCCCGGAATGAAATTGAGTGCGACTTCATATAGATTATTGGTGATTTCCATGAAAAGTGAGCTTGTGGTTAAGGTGATTTGAGGAAGCAGTTAATCTCAGAGTAACTATCCCGATTTACGGAAATTCAATGGGATTATAAACCAGTTTGGCCTTTCTACTTCTTTCTTTTTCAGTATCTGTTTGTAGCGCAGAAATAAACTTATTCGTGTTTTCCAGCCAATTGAAAATATCTCCCAGGCTTCTGTTTAAGTGTGCTTTTATTTCTGATTCGGTCACTTCGGCATAAAAACCTTTGTCTTTATTTGCGGCAATAGGACGAATAAAAATAGGGTCGTGCATTAAAAAAATGTTTGTAGGTACCAGGATTAAAAAAATATGAAAATTCTGAGTTCTAACGGGAGAATTTAAAAAATGGTAAGTAGCTGCAGGATTTTATTGGGAAAATTTAGATGGCATCCAAAAGGGTTTTATGCTTTGAGGGCATAAGATTTTTATTCTGGTTTGATGTTTTTGAGTTTGGACAACATGATAATGTCCTGCTTGTCCTGGTTTCGGTTGGCATATTTTTTCATAGCGATTAAGTCTTCCAGCGCCACAATATACACTTCAACTTCCTCTATTTTTCTGGTTTCCCTATTGTTCCAGAGATGATCGAAATCAAAGGGTGCATCAATTAATACATCAAGATTCATATAGTCGGAAAGGGTATTGTAAAAAGAATAGGCAATCATGTTTTTATTTTTGACTACGTCCATCCTTTTTTCCTCATCCAGAAGCATTTCGAGCGAAATAGGCGCATGGGGCTGGTAAGCCAGTTCCTTCACCGATTTGTTAAAATTGGTAATATTTACCTGATTAAAATCCAGCAGCAGGTCAATATCGGCAGTCATTCGAGGAATTCCATAAATATTTACTGCCAATCCACCACAAACCAGGTACCTGATTCGGTTTTCAAACAATTTCCGGAAGAGGTTTAAATATTCCATACAGCAGCAAGTGTTTTGAAGGTGGATATTTTAATCCAAAAGTGGTTGTTTATCTGAAAAACTCTAATTCTATAAAAATAATCTAATTTTTGGGAAAATTATTCCTTCAACCCCTCCTCTATATTTTTGGTAATATCAATAAACTGATCTACTGAAAGGGCTTCTGCTCTTTTTCCATAAATTTCGTCCTGTGTGATTTCTTTTGGAATGCCCAGACTTTTTAAAGCATTTCTTAAAGTTTTTCTTCTATTGTTAAATCCCTGTTTTACAATTCGGGCAAATAATTTTTCATCACAACCCAGCTTTTCTCTATCATTTCTTTTTAAGGAAATAACCCCGGACTGTACTTTTGGAGGTGGATTAAAAACCTCCGGAGGTACTGTAAACAGATACTCAATATCATAATAGGCCTGAAGTAAAATACTTAAAATTCCACTGGTTTTTCCTCCCGGCCCGGCATTTATTCTTTCCGCAACTTCCTTCTGAAGCATACAGACTATCTCCTCTACCGTATTTCGATATTCCAGAATTTTAAAAAATATTTGGGAGGATATATTATAGGGAAAGTTCCCAATAATTCCATATTTTCCGGGGAAAATAGTGTCTATTTGCATTCTGAGGAAGTCTCCTGAGATGATGTCTTCTTCTTTTAATTCAAAGTTTTCCTTAAGATAAGTTACTGATTCCCGGTCAATTTCTACTACCTTGGTTTTAATTTGAGAATCTTTCAATAAAATCCTGGTTAGAACTCCTGTTCCCGGGCCTATTTCCAAAACATTTGTGTAGCCATTATGTAGTGTGAGGCTTTTTACAATTCTCTCTGCAATATGATTGTCTTTCAAAAAATGCTGTCCGAGTTTTTTCTTAGGCCTTACATATCCCATTTTCCTGTGTAGAGTTTTGCGATTATTAATATATTTGGCAAATAAAGCAAGAAATATGGTGCCTCCGGTGAATTTTTCTAAAGAAATTGATAGTGAGCAAAGTCTGGTTGTCCTGTGTGATGAACTGGCTAAAGCAGAATCTTTTTGCCAAACTCCCGCTGAATTCCAGTATGCAAAAAGGCAATTTGATCAGGGAAATGAACTTATTGTTCTCAATCGGTACGCTGCTTTTTTATTTTTGGTAATTATTAATACAGATGGGGAGGCGTACAAACTGAGGGAAAAATGCAGAAAACTGGGCAATGAAATCCAAAAATTGGCGGATAAGGAAAAACTGGAATCTCTTCAGCTAAAGAATGAACAGAAAACAGAGTCCTACTTTCTTGATTTGTTTGAAGGGCTTTTATTGAGCAATTACCAGTTTGGGAAATATAAGAAAGAAAAGAAAAAAACTTTCCCGGAGAGCCTGACACTGCTGGAAGGTGGATTTGATACCCATCATGCTGAAGATGTGGTAAATATAGCAGAAGGCGTATTTGCTACAAGGGATCTGGTAAATGAACCGGTCAGTTATTTAACCGCACAGCAATTTGCCAAAAGCATTGAGGAACTGGGCAAGGCTTCAGGATTTGAGGTGAAGGTGCTCCAAAAAAAGGAAATTGAGGAGGAAAGAATGGAGGCTTTACTTGCGGTGAATAAAGGAAGTATTGATCCGCCTACTTTTTCAATTTTAGAGTATGCTCCGGAAAATTCGGTGAATGAAAAGCCTATTGTTTTGGTAGGTAAAGGTGTGGTTTACGATACTGGAGGTTTAAGTCTGAAACCCACAGAGAATTCCATGGACATCATGAAATGTGACATGGCCGGAGCTGGAGCTGTTGTGGGTACATTTGTGGCTATTGCCAAAAGTAAATTGCCGGTAAAGGTAATTGGATTGATTCCCGCAACAGATAATCGACCAGGGGGAAATGCATATGCGCCTGGTGATGTGATTGGTTCGAGAAAAGGTTCCACTATAGAAGTGGCCAATACCGATGCAGAAGGAAGACTGGTTATGGCTGATGCTTTGGATTATGCCAGGGAATTGAACCCCGAACTTGTTTTTGACTTAGCGACCTTAACAGGGGCAGCGATTCGGGCAATAGGGCAATATGGCATTGTGTATATGGGCAATGCAGGTGAAGACGTGAAAAACCAGCTGGAGGAAGCTGGAAAAGCAGTTTTTGAACGATTAGTTGAGCTTCCCTTATGGGAAGATTACGGAGATGAATTGAAATCTGGGATTGCCGACATCAGGAACTTAGGGAGTAATGCTGCCGGAGCGATTACAGCGGGGAAGTTTTTGGAACATTTTGTAGATTACAATTGGGTTCACTTTGATATTGCAGGGCCGGCTTATCTTTTAAAGGAAGACAGTTACAGAGGAAAGTTTGGAACCGGAGCAGGAGTTAGGCTATTAGTGGAATTTTTTAAAAAACTGGTTCACAGAGCAGAAAACAATTAGAATTTTTTACCAAAAGAATACACCTTATGAATTAAGGTATATATAAATGAAGATGGACAATTCAAATACTAAAAATAAAACTAAACCCAAAATAGGAATTACTATAGGTGACTTCAATGGAGTTGGCCCGGAAGTAATTATAAAGGCTTTGGGAGATTCCAGGATTTCGAATATTTGTACACCAATTATTTATGGTTCTGGAAAAATATTAACAAAATATAAAAGGGCACTCAATATTGAAAAATTCAGCTATCATCAATACAATGAGAATAGCTATATCAATGAGCGGAAACCCAACCTAATTAATTGCTGGCATGAGAATTATGAAATTGACCCAGGTCGGTTGACTGATGAAGCCGGGAAATCGGCATTTTTGGCCATTAAGGAATCCACAAAACATTTAAAGGATGGATTTATAGATGCGGTGGTAACCTGCCCGATAAGCAAGGAAAATATTCAGAGTGAAGAATTTAAGTTTCCCGGACACACGGAATATTATGCCTCCGCATTCGAAAGCAGAAATAGTTTAATGATGCTGTGTAGCCAGGATTTGAGGGTGGCTGTGGCTACAGGACATATTCCGTTGGAAAAAGTTAAACAAAGGATTACCAAAGAATTATTAACCAAAAGGCTTAAGGTGTTGATAAAATCATTGAAGGTTGATTTTGGAATCCTTAAACCAAGAATTGCTGTTTTAGGACTCAATCCGCATGCCGGAGAGGGTGGGCTTTTGGGCAAGGAAGAACAGGAAATTATTTCTCCGGTAATCTCCGATTTAAAAAACAGGGGAAATTTAATTGGCGGTCCTTTTCCCGCAGATGGTTTTTTCGGGACTTATTCTTTCCAAAAATATGATGCTGTTTTAGCCATGTATCACGATCAGGGCTTAATTCCTTTTAAAACAATAGCTTTTGATACAGGAGTGAATTTTACAGCCGGGTTACCAATCGTAAGAACATCCCCCGATCATGGGACTGCCTTCAATATTGCCGGGTTAAATAAAGCCAGTGAAACCTCATTAAGGGAGTCCATTTATTTGGCTTGTGATATTGTAAGAAACAGGAGTAATGTAATTACCAACCAAATAAGGGTAAATGTTTCTAAAGCAGAAAAGGAAAAAATGAATTAGGGGTTTCATTCAGTAAATAATAACCAATGATTTGGATCCATTATGATGTCCCTGGGAGGGTGTTCTGTACTTATTTCAAAAGTTTGGACCCCCTCTTTGAGTTGAATTTTGTGAATAGTTTCAGTCAGATTCCCCTCCTCATTTTTTGAAGTTATCCCAATCTCTATCGGCATTTGATAAATAAGATCTTTCTGGGTTTGATGAATAGTGATAATCGCTTTTCTATCCTTTTTGTGGTATTTCCAGTCTAATTGAAGTTTCGGTTGGCCTGGGTGGAAAAACCATTGCTTAAAAAACCAGTCCAAATCTTCCCCGGATACATTTTCCATAACGCTTTGAAAATCTTTAGTTAGGGCATTATTTAAATTATAAGTCTGATAGTATTTCCTTATTCCTTCCCAAAAGATATCGTCCCCCACTACAAACCTAAGCATATGCAAAACCCAGCTTGCTTTTTGGTAGGAATTGGTGTTTAAAATTTCCATCAGGTCAGTATACCCACTAAAAACAATTGGATGGGGGTGAGTATCGTAATATGACAAAATCTTTGCTTTATCTGTCAGCATCCGTTCGATCATCTTATCCCTTCCGTAGGAAAATTCAAAATACAAATGCGTGAAATAGGTGGCGAAACCTTCACTGAGCCAGATATGCTCCCAATCCTTTTCTGAAGCCGAATCCCCAAACCATTGATGGGCTACTTCATGAGCTATTAATGCTTCAGACTGTCGGTTCCCAGTTACAGATCCTTCATGATAGAATATATTTCCGGCATTTTCCATCCCTCCATATCTCGTTTTTGATTGAACATTGGCCAGCTTTGCAAAAGCATATGGACCAATATGGCTATAAAAAAAACGGAATATTTTAACCACAATGGCATAATCATAAAACCCTTCTTCTCTATTTTGAGGATACACCCAACTTTCAATGGGAACTGAATTAACTTCTCCCAAATACTGGATGGCAAACCTGGCTACGCCTATTACCATAACTTTTGTAGAAAGAGGAACTTTGTTTTCATAATGGGTTAGTTTTTTATTTCCGGTCAGCATACTTTCTTCTTTTTTGAGTCCTGTGGCTACTACCTGGTAATGCTGCGGAGCAGTGATGATAAACTCGCAGGTGGCTTTTTCGTAGGGATGATCGATGGTGGGAAGCCAGTGGTGCGCTCTGTTTGGCCAATTGTCACCAAAAAATGTTCTGTGGCCATACTTATTTTTTGAAATGATTAAACCATCTTCAGGAATTCCATCATAAATAATTGTAATGAGGTTAGGTTTGGAGTCTTGTTCAAATTTTAGCCTGATTTTATCCGAAGAATGCTCAAAAAGGACTGGTTCCCTTTTTTCATTTAGAATTTTCCTGATTTTCATTCCCACTGAAGGATCCCAGCTTTTCGGAGATACTAAATCCAATTGGAAAGTGGTAATCGAATCAGATAGGTATTTTAAGGTAATGGTAGTCTCACCTCTAATCTGGTCATGCTCGTCAGATAACTCCAATTTAAAAAGGTAATGGAGAATATCAATATTATGATTCTTTGGGTAAATATCCTTTGCCTGGCTTAGACCGTGAAAAGTAAAGGTTAAAAGAATGAAAAGAAGAAAAATAAGATAATTTTTCATTTAAATAGTGGGAGTGAAATGAACAATCTATTGTTGCTAAAAAGTTTTGGGAAAAATTATATAAAGATCTAATTATTTCCTACAACAAAGATGTTTAATAGGCGTTTCCTGCCTAAACAATATCCTCTTGGAGACGTTATTTTTTAGAAACTGAAATTTTTTGTCCAGTTTGATTCAAACCAAATACGCCTAATAAAAAATTTCAATTACGGTAATAGTGCAATTCATATTTTTTAAACTTTAAAAAAAATAAACATGATGAATTCCGATATCATCACTTTTTTTACTCTTGGAGTTTACAAACATCAAAATCTCTTTTCCAATGACATTTATAAATCCTATGTAATAGAGCATTTAAAACTGCTTGAAAAAACCGGAGTAGTGAAAGTTTATGGGTTTTGTATTATGCCTACTCATGTAAACATTATTTGGAAAATATTAAAACACCCTGGAAGCAAGGAAGATATGCCTCATGTTAACCTTATGAAAATGACTTCCTACAAGTTTTTAGTACACCTTAGAGAAAACCATCCTTCTGTATTAGACAGGTTTTGGGTGGATAGGTTTTTCCAAAAAATCCAGTTTTGGCAAAAAAGCGGTGTTCCTCAGGAAATTAATTCAACTGAAGAGTTGGAGCATATACTCAATTTTATCCACCAGGAACCAGTTCAGGAAACACGAATCGAAGTAACCGAAGCGGAGAATTACACTTATTCTTCGTCAAGATTTTATCAAACCGGACTTGATGAGTGGGGGATACTTTCAGATTATAAAACTGAATTTGAGCTGGAAAAGGAGATGGTATAGTTTTATATAAATCTGCTTTTGAGTTCAGGTGTGGGAATTCGGCAGGCATCTTCTTTTCCAAACCATTTGTACCGGTTTTTGGCAATTATGTTATAAAAGAAATCCCTGAAAAATTTAGGCAGGAAATAGAAAATATAAAGTAGAGGCCATGCTCCGTTGAGCCCTTTGGCTATTTTCAATGCTGCAGAAGATTTATTATATAACTTGCCATTTTCTACATAAATGATTGTATCAAAATCTTTGGTGGGTAAATTGAATTCATTTAAGATTTCCTGGCCTTCCTCAGATTGTAGAGAAGTAAATTTGAATTTGGCTTGAGGGTCCCGATCGATAATAAAATTAACACTGGAGTTACACAAATTGCAAACTCCATCGAACAAAATTACTTTTTGGTATATCTGAGCGGATTTAGAACCTTCCATTACAAATTTTTCTGGTTAGACAGCCTTGTTAGTTTCCAAAAATAACTAATCTGATTAGTAAAATGTTCCTTTTAGTGCTTAAACTAATTCCTTGTGATAAGAAATGTAATCCATGCTCTCTTTTACACTCTTAAAAATCTTATAGGGAGAATATGGTTTTTGAATTGCAAAAATACTGTAAAGCACCGTCCTTTGAATAGCGTTTGGAATAACGGAAATTGTGCATAAAACTTTTTCTATAATCAACTCCTTATTTTCTTTCATCCATTGTGCCTGTTTTTTCCTGAGTTCAAAAGGCAGGAAAAAAGAGTAAGTGGCATCTAAAATAATAAAAACCTTTTGATCGGCACTAATCATGTTTTTTGTTAGCTCCTTGAGGTATTCTTCAAATTGGTTGATCTCTGGTTTTATACTGGTAAACTTTACGTAAATAATATCCTTCTCCTTAAAATGAATGCTGGCAAATTTAGTTGACATATGTTTTTTTGTTTAGCTGTTAATTCTCATTTGGTTTACAATGTTTTTACTACAACTCCCACTGTAAATTGCTAATTTTATAAGTCAACTTTTCTTTTTCGTTTATTTAAATCCTATTTTATACATCATTGAATTTTTTCAAGATAAGATATTAAAATTTCGGTTATTTCCCGGTGGATCATTGTACATTTTGGTGTTAAGGGAAATAATTTGGTTTACGATTGGTTACAAAGCGCTTAATTTAAAATAAATTTTTTCTAACCTTTTTATTGGTTTTAGTAACTTTTTAAAAGCCAAATCGTCTTGAGAGTTCAATAAATTTTTTGTGAATGAAAGCTGCCATCCTAATTCATTTTTTTGTCTTTATATCTCTTTGTTGTAATGCTCAGCTCAATTTTATTAAAGGAAAAGTAATTGATGCTAAAACCAAAGAGCCATTAGCCTTTGTAAATATTGTAATTAATGAAGCTCGAAAAGGAACTACCACCAGAATTGACGGGACTTTTTCTTATACCTCATCCCTGCCGATAGAAACCATTCAATTTAGTTATGTGGGGTACGATCCTGTGAAAATAATCCCAGATAATTACAGTGTTCAAAACCCCAATGTTGATTTTAAAAACCTCACTATAAGGTTAAATAGCCAGATTAAAGCACTAAAGGAGGTGGACATTCTGGCTGGTGAGAATCCGGCTCATAGAATTATAAGGCTGGCTGCAAAGAACAAAAAGAAGAACAATCCTGAAAAGATAAAATCATTTTCTTACAAGTCTTATAATAAATTTTTTGTAACCGGACTGGAGGAAAGTGATAGTGTTCCCAAAGTAAAAAGAGATTCTACTGTTGTGGCAGACTCAGAAAAAACAAAGGATAACGAAGAATCATTTGGGATTAACTTTGATGAGGATGAGGAAAAGGAAAGTAAGAAGAAAAGAAATAACAATTCAAAAGGGAAAAAAGGAGCAAATGATGAGGAAGAGGAAGAACCGGAAGAAAATAATGAAGAGGAAGAAATGGAATTAGATGAGTTTCTGGAGGACAAACATTTGTTTTTAATGGAATCGGTTACTGAACGAAAGTATCTTTTCCCCGATAGAAGTAAAGAAATGGTGTTAGCCAATAGAGTTTCAGGGCTGAAAAATCCCATGTTTACTACTATGGCAAATTCTTTTCAGCCTTTTTCTTTTTACGATGATCAGATTAAAATTATGTTTAAAACCTACCTGAATCCAATAAGTAAGGGAAGTTTTAAAAAGTATTACTTTACGCTTGAGGACTCAATTTATAAGGATCAGGATACTGTTTATGTAATTAGCTTTGAACCGAAAAATCTGAATTTCGAAGGGCTCAAAGGTTTTTTATACATCAATACCAACGGCTATGCCATCCAAAATGTAAAAGCGGAAGCAGCCAATAAAGAACAAACTTTTGTTATTCGAATTCAACAGCAATATGAATTGCTTCATGGTCAGTTTTGGTTTCCACAGCAATTGAATACCGATATGATAATTCAGGATCCTGAAGCGGAAGAAAATGAAGGAGTGAAGGGCGTAGGAAGGTCCTATTTGTCGGATATCAGGATAGAGCCGGAAAAAAATGGAAAGCGTGAAATAAGAGGGAGGGATTTTAACAGGGATGCCATTGAATTTGCCCCGGATGCGAATAAAAGAAAGGATGAGTATTGGGCACAATACAGGGTAGAACCACTTCAGCCGAAAGACTTAGAAACATATACTTTTATTGATAGTATCGGGAAAGAAGCCAAGCTTGACCGGTTTATGGCTGGTGTAAGCATGCTGACTTCTGGAAAGCTCCCGCTGGGTTATTTACAGTTGGATTTAAATCGAATTGTGAATTTTAACCTGTATGAGGGATTGCGGCTTGGTGGTGGACTTCATACCAGTAAAAAATTATCGAATGCCTTTAATTTAGGTGGTTATTTCGCCTATGGTACCAAAGACAAAGCCTTTAAATACGGAGGGGATATTAATTTCTTTCTGACCAAAAGAAATGACCTGACCTTCTCATTACTTTATTCCAATGATGTTTTTGAATCTGGAGGAACCAGTTTTTACCTGGATAATAATTTACTTTCTTCTGAAACGTACAGGAGTATTTTAATTGAAAACATGGATAAAGTAGAGCGAAAGGAGGCAAGGTTAAGTTTTTATACACTCAAATATCTTGATGTTCAGGTGGGATTTAGCCAGGTGAATAAAAAAGTGACTACCAGCTACCAGTTTTTGAATACAGAAGGAGGAAATGAGATTTCTTCTACCCCTCAAAATGAATTTAATTTCACAGAATTAAAAGTAGGTTTGAAATATTCATTTAGGGAGAAATATGTGCAATTACTTGGAAATAAAATTTCTACTGGCACAAAATATCCCTTGGTCTGGCTGAATTTATATAAAGGATTCGATGGTATATTGGAGGGAGAATTTGATTATACCAAATTAGATTTTAAAGTTCAGAAGACTTTTACTTTCCATCGGTTTGGCGAGCCCTCCTTCCAGGTTTCGGGAGGGTATGTAATTGATGGAAATTTGCCATACACTGATTTATTTAATATCAGGGGAAGTTATACCAGTAGTGACTGGTTTCAACTGGAGGCTGTAAATAGTTTTCAGACCATGCAAATGAATGAGTTTTTGTCTGACAAATACATTGCCTTATTCTACACCCATAAACTTTTTAAAGCCACCATTAAAAGAAGAAAATCGGAACCAGAATTTTACCTGACTTCAGCTGCTGGATTTGGGGAACTAAGCAATCAGGAACAGCATCTTAACTATCCATTCAAAACAATGGAAAAGGGTTTTTATGAATCCGGGCTAATCATAAAAGATATTTACAGAATTGCATTTGCCGGCCTTGGAGTGGGTGGTTTTTACAGGTATGGTCCATATGGATTTGATTCCTTTTCCGATAACCTGGCCATAAAATTATCCCTTACTTTTAAATTATTATAACTTCCTTAGTAGTAAAGGTAGGAATTTTGGAATTTTATTCTGGAATATCTGATTTGTGTATGATTCTTGTTTTAACTAAAAGAATATTTTTTTAGTCATGGTCTAAAATATGCCTGTTTTTTTTGAGTTAATTTTCAATTTACCACAAACAAGACTAACACTGCAATCCAATTATGGGAATTATCATTAGGAGTATTTTTACTTTCACCTTCTTCTATTTTTCTTTCTGCCTTGTATTTGGAGATACTATTGAAAAAAATTGGTATAAGGGAGAAGTTATTCTTACTGATGGGAATGTATTAAAGGGAAAAATAAATTATAATATCAATACAAAAGTAGTAAGGTTAAAAAATGGGACAAAAATAAAAGCTTTTACCCCTTATTCAGTGAGTTATTTCACATTTTTTGATCAGGAGCGGGAGAAAGAAAGAGTGTTTACCTCTCAAAATTTTATTGAAAAAATAGGTTTTGTAAACAATACTTTTCTTGAATTATTAATTGACGGGCCCATTGTAGTGTTGAGAGATGGTGAATACGTGAGTTTTAACGGGCAAACTTCCCACCATGATGGCGCATTAAAGGCTTTTTATTATATCAGTGTTGGCCAGAAAACCTACATGGTTAATAACTTTAAAAAGGATGTAATGCCATTTATGAGTGCTTATGAATCGAAAATAAACAGTTTTATTCACGACCAGAGAATTAATTTAACCAAACCCAATCATCAGATTTTTCTGATTGATTATTTCAATCATCTTGTAGATCCCGAATACAAATGGATTGGGAGCGGAACTGATTTGGAATGAATTATTTTTTAGTTGTCATTCTTCTGTAAAAATTCAATCTACCCTTAAGTTTTCAAATAAAATATTCTCTAATTTTCTCTATTTTTGGAGGATGGCCAAGAAAACTAAAACAGCATATTTTTGTCAGGAATGTGGTTATAATTCTCCAAAATTTATGGGGAAATGTCCTTCTTGTGGTACCTGGAATGCCATGGTAGAGGAGATTGTTCAGTCTCCTGTAGAACAAAAAGGCTCCTGGGTTTCCTCAACAGATCAGAAAAAAAAGGTAAATAAACCATTTCCCATTGCCGAAATTGTGTATAGTGAAGAGGACCGCACGGATACTAATGACAGTGAGCTGAACAGGGTATTGGGAGGGGGAATTATGCCAGGTTCGGTTGTCTTAATAGGTGGGGAACCGGGAATTGGCAAGTCAACCCTAATGTTACAAGTGGCCTTGAGCCTCCCTTTTCAGAAAGTGTTATATGTATCGGGAGAAGAAAGTGCCCAGCAAATAAAAATGCGTGCTGATCGGCTAGCCTTGAAATCCAATAATTGCTTTATCCTCACAGAAACCAATACACAGCATATTTTTCAGCATGTAAAGAAGGAACAACCAGATATTTTGGTCATAGATTCCATCCAAACTCTGGCATCTAATCTGGTGGAATCTGCAGCAGGAAGTGTCTCGCAGGTAAGGGAATGTACTTCCGAACTCATTCAATTTGCAAAAGAAACGCAAACTCCGGTTTTTTTAATCGGGCATATCAATAAGGAAGGAAGTATTGCCGGCCCTAAAGTTTTAGAACATATGGTAGATACCGTTTTACAGTTTGAGGGTGATCGGCACATGAGTTACAGAATTTTGAGAACTACTAAAAATCGGTTTGGTTCCACTTCAGAACTTGGAATTTATGAAATGCAATCTGTAGGTTTAAGGCAGGTGAGTAACCCTTCAGAAATCCTGATTTCTCAAAGAGATGAGGATTTAAGTGGAATTACAATTGGTGCTACCCTGGAGGGTAATAGACCTTTATTGATTGAAATTCAATCGCTTGTAAGTACATCAGTATATGGTAACCCACAAAGAAGCTGCACCGGTTTTGATGCCAAACGACTCAATATGATATTGGCTGTTCTGGAAAAAAGAGGGGGGCTTCGATTGGGACTTCAGGATGTTTTCCTTAACATTACCGGAGGCTTAAAAATAGAAGATCCTGCAATTGATCTGGCCGTTTGTGCCTCTATTATTTCTTCCCTGGAGGAATATTCTGTAGATAGCAAAATTTGTTTTGCAGCGGAAGTAGGCCTGGGGGGGGAAATAAGGGCGGTTAATCGAATTGAAAACAGAATTTCAGAAGCTGAAAAACTGGGATTTAAGGAGATTTATATATCGAAATATAATATGAAAGGGATGGATTTGAAAAACTATAAAATAAAGATCAACCTGGTGGGCAAACTAGATGACCTTATGAACAAGTTATTTAAATAATCAGACAATTAATTAAATTAAAGAAGATTTCTTTTTCGAATGGAAAATATTAGTGCGAATACGATTCTGGTCATAATAATAGTTTTGGTGAGTTTATATGCTGATAAAAACTATGGGTTGAAAATGAAATTCATGTTTACCCCCTATAAAATTAAGAATGACAATGAATATTATAGATTTATAACTTCCGGATTTATCCATAGTGGTTACATGCATTTATTTTTTAACATGTTCACCATGTATCTTTTCGGAAGTACCCTGGAGGCTGTTTTCGATTATAGGTTCGGAGAACTGGGAAAAATCCTTTATGTGGTATTTTTTATTATTGCAGTAATTATTGCGGGAATCCCGTCCTATTTAAAACACAAAGAAAATCCAGGATACCATGCTCTTGGTGCTTCAGGTGGTACTTCGGCTATTGTTTTGGCTTATGTGATGTTTTTCCCCTTAAATAAACTTTATCTTATATTTATTCCGATAGGAATTCCCGGATTTATTTTCGCGACTATTTATCTATTGTACTCTTATAACATGTCAAAAAATGGGAGTCTTGATGGAATTGGGCATGATGCACATTTGTTCGGAGCATTGTTTGGCGTAATAGCAAGTGTAGCAATTGATCCCTCTGTTCCTGCTTCTTTTGTGGAAAAACTATCTTCCTGGTCGATTTTTTAGAGTTTAAATAGTGACTTAAAAAAAATAAACCCCGATCTAAAAAACCGGGGTTTAAATCTGCCTATAAAATTTTGATAATTAACCTGGCATACTAATTCAATAGGGAATTTTGCTTTTTGGTTCAAAAACTATAATGATTTTTTGAGTTGGCCATCAAAACTTCACGCCATTCTCGAATTAGACACAATTTTTTGGAATAAAAATTTGAGCTTGCAATTTTTTAATTGGAAGTAAGAAAATTGTTGATTATTAAAAAAAAGGTGGTGATTTAAATTTGCTTTTTTGAGCTTAATTTATTGATTATCAGTATTTTGTGCGCTTTAATTCTAGGTTTGTAACATATGTATACAGAAGAGTCTATTTTATTTCTGGTTTTTTTAAAAATAATCACTGGGTAATAAATGAATGATAAGCTAATATTTTTTGAACAAATTACCTTAATTTTCTAAATACTTCACTCAACTCCAGCTGGCAAAAACTTATACACCCCATTTTTTAATTTCTTGCGTTATACCTACGATTTTTCAAAAAAATTCAAATTGCCAGCAAGTGGTAGTTTGCTTGTGGAAACAAAACCAAACTATTCATTTAAAAAATATCATTTTCTAAAATGTCAGTTGAAGTACAAACTAATAACTCAAAGGTTGTTTTTCATTCAGGTGTAATTGATGAATTAGTGATTTCCCATTTGGGAGATCAGATAAGGGAAAGGTTTGCCGATGCTCCAAAAACTAATCGGAAACTTTTTTCAATTTTTATGGAGCTAACTCAGAATATTTTTTTCTATTCAGCCGAAAAAATAACTGATTCTGATTCGGAAAAAAGAATAGGTTCGGTTTCCATTACCGAGGAAGAAGAGCAATATACTATACAATGTAGCAATTTGGTGGAACAGCAATATGCTGGAGAACTCGAAGAAAGTTGTGCTACGATCAAGGGAATGGATAAAGAAGCCCTAAGAAAATATAAAAGAGAGCAAAGAGGAAAGCCTCAGGGAGAGAGAAGTAAAGGAGCAGGGATAGGATTAATTCAGGTAGCCATTTTATCGGAAAATAATTTGCAGGCTTCAATTGTCCCTGAAAATGAGGATTTTTCAAGATACAGTCTGGATATTAAGGTAGAAAAAATAGTGGAAGACCAATGATAAAATGGGAGTGCAATTAATTAAAAATATTTTGATCTACTTATAACGAAAAAGTTAGCACAGAGCCGGTTTAATTATAGAATCAGGATTACAAAAAGGGGAAAGAAGCAAATGGTTTAAAGTTAAAACTGTTTGCTTTTTTTGTTGTTTTTAATAAAAGTTTGAATATTTTTATTTGGAATGTTGTTATTACCATGTAATAATTTTTATCGAATTAACTTTTTTTTATATGCTATAGTCGTAATATCGGGATATTTATTTCCTGTGAAATTTTAGGTTATAGCCAATGTTTTCACTATAATTTACCTTAATTAGGTAAATGATTTTGAATTTTTAGATTAAATTTAGCATAAGTATTGAAAATAATTGTGCTAAAAACCTTCAAGACAAACCATCAGGGGCGAAATTTAAAATAAGATTACTAAATAAATCAGGCTGTATTCCTTCGCCCAAGTTCTTTGAAAAATTGTATCAAACTTTTTTGTGTACTAAATAGTCGATAATCAAAAAGATTGTTAAATGTTTTCATTGTAAATTCTACAAAATTTATATTACAACTACTTTCTAATTTTTTAATTTACTAATAAACTATTCCCAACACCAGGGTAAAAATACCAAGAAAGTTACTTTTAGTCATTACAACTACCTTTTGGTAGATTTTTTAAAGTAAATATTTAAATCCCTATTAAACTGACAAACAATATTTGAATTTACGATTCAATTAAAAAGGTTTTTATTGAAGTCAATTTTATAAATCAAAATATTAATTATGGGTGTATTAGATAAGATTAAAACCAATTACAGTACCGATGTAAATGAAATTTCAGTTTCAGAATACCTTGAATTGTGTAAAAAAGATCCTAGTGTATATGCCAAGCCGGCAGAAAGAATGCTAGCTGCCATTGGTGAACCGGAACAACTGGATACCAGAGAGGACCCGGCTTTAAGCAGGATTTTTTCGAATAAAACCATAAAAATTTATCCGGCTTTTAAGGAATTCTATGGAATGGAAACTACCATTGAACAAATTGTTTCCTATTTCCGACATTCTGCTCAAGGATTGGAGGAGAAGAAGCAAATCCTGTATTTAATGGGTCCTGTAGGCGGTGGGAAGAGTTCTCTTGCTGAAAAACTTAAAGAGTTGGTTCAGCAAAACCCTATATATGTATTGAAGGCAGGGCACCAGTTGAGTCCTGTTTATGAAAGTCCCCTTGGCCTATTTGCCGACTATAAAAGTGAAATGGAGGATGAATATGGAATTCCCACAAGATATGTACCTATGTGTATGAGCCCCTGGGCCTCGAAGAGACTGAGGGAGTTTCATGGGGATGTCAATAATTTTAAGGTTGTAAAACTTTATCCTTCTATTCAACATCAGATTTCAGTGGCCAAAACTGAACCAGGTGATGAAAATAATCAGGATATTTCAACCCTTGTGGGTAAAGTAGATATCAGGAAGCTAGCCGATTTTCAGCAAAGTGATCCTGATGCTTATTCCTATACAGGAGGACTATGCCTTGCCAATCAGGGGATATTGGAATTTGTAGAGATGTTTAAAGCGCCAATTAAAGTTTTAAACCCGCTTCTTACTGCAACTCAGGAAAACAACTATAAAGGAACGGAACCAATAGGTGCTATTCCTTTCGATGGAATAATTCTGGCTCACTCAAATGAATCGGAATGGGCAAAATTTACCAATGATAAGAAAAATGAGGCCTTCCTTGACAGGATTTACAAAGTACAGGTTCCTTATTGTCTCAGAGTAGATGAGGAAGTTAAAATCTATAAAAAACTTATCAGGGAAAGTTCTCTAAGGGATTCTATTTGTGCGCCTAAGACTCTTGAGTTACTGGCTCAGTTTTCTGTGCTTACAAGAATAAAAGAACCTGAAAATTCCAATATTTATTCAAAATTAAGAGTATATAACGGGGAAACTTTAAAGGAGACCGATCCGAATGCTAAATCTATACAAGAATATAGAGATGAGGCTGGAATTAATGAGGGAATGGCTGGTACTTCCACAAGATTTGCATTTAAAGTTTTATCCAAGGTGTTTAATTACGATGCTGAGGAGATTGCCGCAAACCCTGTTCACCTTTTATATGTTTTGGAACAAGAGATTGTGAAGTCGCAACTTGATGCAGAAACTGAAGAGAAATACCTGAATTATGTAAAATCTATTCTGGCCAGTAAGTATGCAGAGTTTATTGCCGATGAAATCCAGAAAGCTTATATAGAGTCGTACCAAACTTATGGACAGAATATTTTTGAAAAGTATGTGATCTATGCCGATTACTGGATGCAACGAAATGATTATCGAGATCCTGATTCTGGAGAAATACTGGACAGAAGGATACTGAATGAGGAACTTGAAAAAATTGAAAAACCTGCAGGTATAGCCAATCCAAAAGACTTTAGGGCAGAGGTTACCAATTTTACGCTTAGGTATAAGGCTAATAATGAAGGTAATATGCCTCATTGGGATGCCTATGAAAAAATTAAAAATGTAATTGAGAAAAAGATTTTCACTAACACTGAAGATTTGTTACCAGTAATTTCATTCAATGTAAAATCAAATAAAGATGACGAGAAAAAGCATAAAGATTTTACGAAAAGGATGAAAGAAAGAGGGTATACCGATAAACAGATAAGAATATTGGTGGATTGGTTTATGAGAGTCAGAAAGACAATGTCATAAGTTAGTTTGCCGGAAGTAAGAACAGAGAAAGTGTTCTTACTTCTAATTTCCTTTTTTGAGAAAAGGGTCTGTAGTCAAAAACATTGACTTAGTGTTCAAATATTAAAAAAACTGATAGGATGTCGAATATTATTGATAGGCGGAAAAATTCAAAAGGGAAATCCCTAAATAACCGGCAAAAGTTTTTGAAGAGGGTAGAAGGCCAGATCAAAAAGGCCCTTCCTGAGATTTTAAGCCAGGAAAAAATAAAAGACAGCCATAATGGGGGGAAAGTGAAGGTGCCTGTCAAAGGGATAAAAGAACACAGTTTTAGCCATGATCCTGGTTCTGGGAATAAAAATATTGTAAGACCAGGCAATGATAAGTTTGTGGAAGGAGACAGGGTGCCAAAACCCAAGCAGGGCAGAGGAAGTGGAAGAGGAAAGGGATCAAATAGTCCTGAAATTACAGAGGATGAGTTTGTAGTAGAACTTTCCAGAGAGGAATTCCTGGCCTATTTTTTTGAAGATTTGGAACTGCCGAATATGGTTAAGAAGTACATGCAGAGTACTGATAGTTTTAAGAATAGAAGGGCAGGTTATGTGAAATACGGTGTTCCATCCAGACTTAATGTAAAGACCAGTTACCAGCAATCACTGGCAAGGCAAATTGCTCTTAAAGGGGCTTTTCAGCAGAAGATAAAAGAGCTTGAAGAAAAAATTAAAAAGGAAAAGGATAAGGAAAAGAAAAAGATGCTTCAGGATGAACTAGAAGAGAGAAAGAAGCACATGAGGACTATTCCATTTTTCGAAGAGGTTGATTTGAGGTATAATAATTTCGAAAAGGTGCCTTTGCCTACAACATCTGCGGTAATGTTTTGCATTATGGATGTTTCGGCCTCTATGGGGTTTCATGAGAAGGACATTGCCAAACGTTTTTTTACATTACTTTATATTTTTCTCACCAAGCAATACAAAAATGTAGAAATTGTCTTTATCCGTCATCATACGGTTGCCAAAGAGGTGGATGAAGAAGAGTTTTTTAATTCAAGGGAAAGTGGAGGGACTGTTGTGGCACCTTCATTGGAGCTGATGCATAAAATCATAAGGGAAAGATACGATGTGGACCAATGGAATATCTATTGTTGCCAGGCTACTGATGGTGATGTATGGTCGGATAGAGATGCGGTGGATTGTGGAAGAATTGTAGAAAGAGATTTGTTGCCTGTAATTCAATATATGGCCTATCTGGAGATAAATGATCATGATATTGATGGTTCTCTCTGGCAGGTTTATTCAAGATTTAAAGAAAAAGCCCAATTTTCGATGCGAAATATTTACGATGTGAGTCAGATCTGGCCGGTTTTTAAAGGGCTTTTCAGAAAAAATAAAGTTTTGGAAGAAAGTTAAGTGTATTTTTAGTTTCAATTGATGGTGCTGACACTTTAGTGTTAGAAAATCGGTTTCACCTTATTATTTAGTTTAACTAAGCCATATTCCATAACCAACAGATTAACTTCTCTGTGAAATTGGTTATTTTTATAGAAAGCTATGGAGAATAAAGAACATTATAAAAAATTATTTTCATCTTCAAACTGGGAATATGAAACGCTAAAGGCTGCGGATGAAATTACCAGTAAAATTGGGAGGGAAAAGTTTAAGTTATCCACCTATCCTAATCAAATTGAGATTGTGACATCCGAACAGATGCTGGATGCCTATTCTCTTATTGGTTTGCCGACCTCTTACCCATACTGGAAATTTGGGAAAGATTTCGTTGTAAATCAAAATAATTATTCCAAAGGAAGGCAGGCGTTATCCTATGAAATGGTGATTAATTCTAATCCCTGTATTAGCTATAATATGGAAAATAATTCCACCACCATGATGGTGTTGGTAATTGCCCATGCCTGCCAGGGTCACAATGCTTTTTTTAAAAATAACTATATGTTCAAAGATTGGACCTCTGCTGATTCAATTATTGATTATATGGTTTTTGCAAGGGATTATGTGTTGCGTTGTGAAGAAGACTTTAGCCATGGGGAAGTAGAGGCGGTGTTGGACGCCTGTCATGCCCTCATGAATCATGGTGTAGATAAGTATAAAAAACCTCAGAAGCTTTCTGCCACAAGAGAGCGGAATCGATTGAAAAGGCTGGCTGATGTAAAAAGGCAAAATTACAATGAATTATGGCGTACACTTCCTGTAGACCTGATTCCACAGAAAAAGGAAGATGAGGAACATGCTAAGTTTCCAATAGAACCGGAAGAAAACATCCTTTATTTCATAGAGAAAAATGCTCCTACACTTCCGATCTGGAAAAGAGAATTAATTAGAATAGTTCGGAAAGTGGCTCAATATTTTTATCCTCAGGGTATGACCAAGGTAATGAATGAAGGGTTTGCCACTTTTATGCACTATCACATCATCAATGAAATGTTTGAGCAGGGATATATTGATGATGGTTTTATGCTGGAGTTTATTCATAGCCATAGCTCTGTAGTTTTCCAGCCGGAATTTAATAGCCCGTATTTTTCAGGAATAAATCCTTATGCCTTAGGGTTTAATATTTTTATGGATATTAAAAGAATATGCCAGGATCCTACAGAAGAGGACAGGAAATGGTTCCCGAATTTGATAGGTAAAAACTGGCTGGATGAGGTGCATTACGCCATGGAAAATTTTAGGGATGATAGTTTTGTCTTACAATATCTTTCTCCCAAAGTTATTCGGGACATGCGCTTGTTTTTAATTGCAGATTTTGAGGAAGAAGAGGAATATGAAATTAGTGCGATTCATAATGAAAGAGGGTACAGAAAAATAAGGGAAGCATTAAGTGATCAATATAAAAGAGCTTTTTATGTGCCTGATATTCAAGTGGATAAGGTGGATTTGCATACTACAAGTAAGCTCCATTTAGTGCACCAAATTGTAGATGACAAAAGATTAGATCCAAGAGAGGCCCAAAGTACCCTGGAGCATGTAAGGTATTTATGGGAGTTTCCGGTTGAACTTACTTCAAAGAATAAGCTGGGAATTAACGAAGAGGTTTATCAGTGTGACTAATTATTTTTTAGAAAAATTTTGTAGTCAGATGAAATAATTTAAAGTAGTCAATTCATTAAAAATCCTTTCAAAAATTAATTTTTTGAAAGGATTTTTTTGTTTTTTAAAGAAATAGCTATCAGAGATTATATTAATTTTTTACACTTTGGAAGCATTTTTAAAAGGGACCTTTTTTTATTCCATTGATAATTAATTTTTTATTACATGAGTTTTTTTTCAAGATTCTTCAGCCATTTCTGAGGGAGATCAAGAACACAATTTGCATTAATACCTGGAAAATTAGTATTCCAATTATTATTGAAATAAAGACAAATGGACCAGGAGAAAAGGATGCGATTTTTAGCTATAGATGACGATGATATAAATAATTATATATGTGAACAACTCATTAACCACACTGGAAATGCAAAGAGCTTTACCTCCTGCAACTCTGGTGTTCATGCACTGGATTATCTAGATTCCTGTAATTCAAATAAACCGGAGGAACTTCCCGATATCATTTTACTTGATATTAATTTGCCAATTATGAATGGATGGCAATTTCTAGATGCCTACCAGGAAGAATTGGGTAATTTAAAGAAGGACATTAAGATTTATATGCTAACCTCAGCAGTGTATGGGGAGAATTTTGAAAAGGCCAAACAACACCCCAGGGTTTCAGGTTTTATAATGAAGCCGCTTTCATGTGAAAAATTAAAGGAATTGACTGGGAAGGAAAACAAAAATTTATCTTACTATTAATTCCATTCATAGTTTATGGATAGGGTAAATAGATTTTCATTTAATTTTTATTGCATTTTATTTTTTGTTGATAGTAAAACCTGATTCCAAACATTGCCCTTTTTTACTTTTCTTCTCAGCAATCACTAAATCCTATTCTTAATTGAAAAATTTCCTTTTTGATTTTGCCATAATGTGATTTACACCGAGATTTAAGCCTTTGGTGATATTTTGCAATAAAAAATGAATGATGATTGAAACGGAAGTTTGTGTAGTTGGAGCGGGACCAGGAGGAGTATCTGCTGCCATGTTTCTTGCCAAAATGGGAATTTCCAGTGTATTGGTAGATAAGGATGTTTTCCCAAGAGATAAAATCTGTGGGGATGGAATTAGTGGGTGGGTTTTAAATATTATGAATAAATTAGATCCGGAGCTAAATAAAAAGCTTGCCCTGGAACCCATTCAGTTAAATTCCTGGGGAGCCCGGTTTGTAGCTCCTAATTTCAATCAATTGGATGTCCCATTTAAAAATGAAGATGCCATTCAGGATGGATTACCAGCCGGCTTTGTGAGTAAAAGAATGGATTTTGATTATTTTTTATTTAAAGAAGCCAGGAACAATCCATTGATTAAGGTTTTGGAAGGTGTTTCTATTACCGAATTTAAAAAAGAAAATGGTTTTTCTCTGCTTCAGGATAATTCCGGGAAGGTGAAAATTAAATCAAAACTGGTGATTTTCGCCAATGGGGCCTTGTCCAGGTATTCCAAATTGTCCGGAATAAAGATGGAAAAAAGGCACTATGTAGCAGGCATCCGAACTTACTATGAAGGCGTTTCAGGAATGCATGAAAAGAATTACATAGAATTACATTTTTTGAAAGAATTACTTCCTGGATATTTGTGGATATTTCCCTTGCCAAATGGAAAAGCAAATGTAGGTCTGGGTATGCGAAGTGATAAGATCAGCAAACATAAAATAAACCTCAAGGAAAAGCTTAAAGAAGCCATAGAGAATGTCCCTTACCTGAAAGAAAGGTTTAAAAATGCCAGAATAATTGAGGAAGCCAAAGGATTCGGGTTGCCATTAGGTTCGAAAAAAAGGAGTCTCTCGGGAGATCATTATATGTTGGTAGGTGATGCCGCAAGTTTAATTGATCCTTTTACCGGGGAAGGTATAGGAAATGCCATGGCAAGTGGAATGTATGCCGCAGAACACGCCAAAAAATGTATTGAGGCCAATGATTTTTCCGCAGCTTTCATGAAAAAATACGATGAGTATACCTATAATAAAATATGGAAGGAACTGAGGCTAAGCAAGTTTATGCAGGATTTGTTGAATTTCCCCTGGTTGTTTAGCTGGGTGGTCAATAAAGCCTCAGCCAATAAAACCCTTCGGGAAACTATATCCTGTATGCTTACAGACCTAGATGTGCGGAATAATTTAAAAAAACCTTCATTTTACTTCAAACTTCTTTTTGATTAAGCTTGAGTCAAATGCTTAAACTTCCGATAAAGGATTCCATAAAATTATAAGGTTTATGATTACCTTTGAAAGGTTAAAAACCAGAGCAAAATATTAGTACAATTTTATTCCTTACAAAATTAGTTGTACTTCACCATAAAGGGCCCACTCTGAAGGATAATTGATACAGCAAGCTAATAATTATTGATTAGAAAATTACAAATTTTTTAAAATTACCAGGATGCTAAATCTTCTAACACCAATAATGTTAAAAGTTTTAGTCCCTCAATTTCTTAATTAAATCGAGTATTGAAAATGATAAGTAACTCCCTTATTAATAAAATTCTTATTACTGTATTCATAATTTTTAGTTTTTCTCCTGTATTTTCCCAGAAAGCTGAGGAAACCAACCAAAAGTTATTTGCGCCACTATTTGAGTGGCAAGGCAATCCTTACCGGGCAGCACTAGGGGTGCCTGGTGAAAAATACTGGCAGAATAAAGCTGATTATTCCATAGCTGTGGAACTGGATGAGGAAAATCATTTAATTAGTGGAAATGTTAACATTAGCTATACCAACAACAGCCCCCATTCCTTGAATTTTTTATGGTTACAACTGGATCAAAATAAGTTTTCTAAAGAATCCAGAGGATCTCTTACAATGCCAATGAATGGTGGGAGATGGGTAGGAGACTACGCAGGAGGATATAAAATTGGCCAGGTTGAAGTGAAATATAATGATGGGGAAACCGCTGAGCCTCAGAAAGTTATTAATGATACCCGAATGCAGCTCAGGTTACCAAAAGCGTTGGTAGCTAATGGAGGAAATATCAACATTTCCATAGCATTCTCTTACAAAGTCCCGGAATACGGTGCTGATAGAATGGGACGACTGGTGACCAAGAAAGGCAGGCTTTATGAAATGGCTCAATGGTATCCCAGAATGGCTGTTTATGACGATGTGAAAGGGTGGAATAATGAGCCATACCTTGGGTCTGGTGAGTTTTACCTGGAGTATGGAGATTTTGACTATAAAATAACTGTCCCTTATGACCATATTGTGGTAGGGTCGGGTGAACTTCAAAATCCTGAAGAAGTTTTAACGACCACTCTCATAAAAAGATTAGAGAAGGCCTCTGAAAGTGATGAAACGGTAATGATTGTAGGGCCAAAAGAAATTGATAATTTTAAACTTACAAGGCCAGCGGAGGAAGGGACATTAACCTGGCATTTTAAAATGTCAAATTCCAGAGATGTGGCATGGGCATCTACTAAAAGTTTTATTTGGGATGCTGCCAGAATTAATCTTTCAGAAGGAAAGTCTTGCATGGCGATGTCTGTTTATCCAAAGGAAAGTTATGGAAATAATGCCTGGGGAAGGTCAACTGAATATACTAAAGCTTCCATAGAGTTTAATTCAAAGATGTGGTTTGAATATCCTTATCCAGCTGCTGTGAATGTGGCCGGAATTGTGGGAGGTATGGAATATCCCGGAGTATCATTTTGTAGTTGGAGGGCTACCAGAGGGAGTCTTTGGGATGTAACTGACCATGAGTTTGGTCATAATTGGTTTCCCATGATTGTGGGCAGTAATGAACGGCTTTATCCCTGGATGGATGAAGGTTTTAATACCTTTATTAACCATTATAGTACTGTCGCTTTTAATGGGAATGAGTACCCGTCTTCGCTGGATAATGTAAGGGGAAATGCATATTTTTTAACTGCTCCTTCCCGTGAAAGTATTAATACCTTTCCAGATGTTTCTCAAACATATAATTTAGGATTTATTGCTTACCGCAAGCCTGCAATTGGGCTTTATCTATTAAGGGAAGTTATTTTAGGTCCGGAAAGATTCGACTTTGCTTTTAAAAATTATATTCAAAACTGGGCTTACAAACATCCAACTCCCATAGACTTTTTCAATGCAATGGAGAATGGCGCAGGAGAAGAACTTGACTGGTTCTGGAGAGGATGGTTTTATTCAAACAGCACCCTGGATCAGGGGGTAGAAAATATCTCATATATCAGAGAAAATCCAGAAGACGGTGCGATTATTTCTATTAGTAACAATGGTGAATTGGTAATGCCAGTTGTGGTGGAAATTAAGGAAGAAAATGGAAATACCGGACGAGTAAATTTGCCTGTAGAAATATGGCAAAGGGGGAACAAATGGACTTTTCAATATAAAAGTACAAGCAAAATAAAATCTGTACAACTTGATCCGGACAGGATGTTACCGGATGTAAATTCCAAAAATGATATATGGATGGACAGTGGCGAGATGGTTCAGCCGTAAATTAATTTAAAAAGTAATTGTATATTTTCATTTTTATTCAATCAGGGTTAAATTGATAGTTGGGTTAATTTAATTATGAAAATACAGTATTGTTCAGATTTACATTTGGAAATTAGTGAAAATACTTTATTTCTGGCTAGAAATAAAATCGTGCCTGTTGGAGATGTATTAATTTTAGCAGGTGATATTACCTATCTGGATGAGCAAAGATTTCAGAACCCCTTTTTTGATGAACTTTCAGATCAATTCGAACGTGTTTTCATGATACCCGGAAACCATGAATTTTATGGTGGAAAAGATGTATCTATTCTCGATATGCCTTTGGAGAAAAGGATAAGGGAAAATGTATATCTATATAATAATCAGTGCTTAGAATATGGTGGGGTAGTTTTTGTTTTCTCCACACTCTGGTCCATGATTCAGCTAAAATTTGGGAAGTTTATAAGTGAAAATATGGCTGACTTTAAGTACATCCATGCAGATGGACAACCATTAACAATTGAATATTATAATCTTTTACATCAAAGAGCTTTTCAGTTTCTGGAAAGGGCAGTTGCTCAAAATGCAGGGAAAAAAATTGTGGTAGTTACCCATCATCTCCCTTCTCCCTTATGCAATGCCCCTGAATTTATGAATACCCCAATGAACGATGCTTTTTGTGTAAACCTGAATAACTTTATTGAGTCCAATTCAATAGATTTTTGGATTTATGGACATAGTCACAGAAATGTATTGCCTCAAATGCTGAATGGTACACAATTACTTACCAATCAGCTTGGATACATTGAATTCAAGGAGCATCTTACCTTCAAAAGAAATGCTTATTTTGAAATATAGGCCATTAGCCACTAAATGAAAATTGTAAAGGCTAATATTACAAACACAAAAACAGTTAAAACAAAAACAAGGGTATGCTCAAGGTTGCCCATAAGGCTGTCATTATGATTTTTCATGGCGGGAAAGTTTACAGTTAAATTAATTTCTTACATAAAAAACTGTATAATATCGTGCCATTTACGCCTTGTTTTAAAACTAAACTTTCCTTTCCATGAGTAAATTGAGTCAAATTTTGATTTTTTTGAAATTTAATTTACTTTAAATATTTGATTTTTAGTTATTTATGTGTTTGTTGTTAATTCTTGTTAGAATAAAGTAAAAGTTACATGCCTTTAAATGGGATATATTGGAAAATTTTCCCTTTTTGGAAGGATTCCTGGTTTTGAGGTAATTCTAAAAAACCTGTGCTGCTCAATAAGTTTGCATGATCCCCTGATCCTCTTCCTGCGTATGGTTCGGCCACCAACACTCCTTTGGAATTAAAATATGATTTTACCTGAAGAAAATAAGTTAAGGGTGGTTTAAAGGTGACTTCAGCCTGTAATTGAGCGAAAATAGGTTGATTTTCATTCTGTCCCATGGAGCTTTTGAGCCATGGTCGGAGATATTTATAATAACATAAATAAGTAGAAACAGGATTGCCGGGAAAAGCAAAAACTACTTTGTTAGAAGCATTTTTTCCAAACCAAAATGGCTTTCCTGGCTTTTGTGCTACCCTATGAAATAATTTTTGAACTCCAAGTTCGGAAAGTACCTCGGGGATATAATCTGCTTTCCCTTTTGATACTCCTCCACTAAGCACCAGTATGTCAAATTTTTCAAGTAAACCTTCAATTTTTTCTAGTAAAACCTGCTTATTATCTGAAAGGTGAAAAATTTCCGGGGAAATTTTAAATTCATCCAAGGCGGAAGAAATTGCATAAACATTTGATTTCCGAATTTGATGGGGCAGGGGTGTTTGATCGATATCAACCAGTTCATCTCCAGTTGAAATAATGGCAATCTTTGGTAATTGGGATACACTAAGGGTTGTTTTCCCTACTGTGGCAGCCACTGCAACCTCCGCAGGGCCCATAATAACTCCAGATTTAAGCAAAGAGGCCCCTTTGGGTTGGTCGGAGCCTTTTGGATGCACATTTTGTCCTTTTTTTTTCGGACCAACATTAATTTTAGCAAACCTTTCTCCATTTTGCTCTATAAATTCTACATCTTCATACCGAATTACCGTGTCACAACCCTGTGTAATTGGAGCTCCTGTCATTATTTCTACGCAATTGCTGTTGTTTTGTAAGGTCCTGGGAGGAGTTCCGGCCAATTGGATACCTTCCACTTTTAGTAACCCTTCAGCTTTTGAATAGGCATCAAAATTAATGGCAATACCATCCATCATTACCCGATTGAATGCGGGGAAATCCTGATCTGCAAAAATTTCCTCTTTTAGAATTCTACCAGATGCATTTACCAATGCTACATTTTCAGTTGTTAATTGAATTTTGTTATTACTTATAATTGATTGGGCTTCTTGTACGGAAATCATGGATAAATAATTTTGATAAAATTGAGGTAAAATCTCACCAAAATTACATTTATCTGTAATGCAAAACAAAAGGGCAGGCCATGTTTTAGTTGTGGCCTGCCCTTTTTTGTTAGAATGTATTTATAAGTTAATTTTTGTTTATTTTTTTAAGTGCACGGCCCTGATTCGATACGATTTCAATGAGATAGAGTCCTGTTGGCAGACCACTGAGGTCCAATTGTGTTTTGGCATCATTAGTCAATTCTTTTGATTGAAACAAATCACCTTGTGTATTGAAAATATTGATCTGAATTTTACCAGTAAAAACATTCCCAAAATCTATTTCAACAATCCCTTTTGTAGGGTTGGGATAGATTATTATCTCCTTTGAATAATGATTGTTTTCTAATCCTGTAATTACAAAAGAAGCTTCTTCAGTTTGGGTTTCACATCCATATTGGTTAATAAACCCTGCTTTATAATTTCCGGATTGGGGAATGCTTAAGATAGAGTCATTTACCCCCTCCAATTCCTCTCCATCTAAATACCATTTGAATTGGCCAGTCTGATTGGATTTGGCCAATAAAGTAGTACTGTCTAAATGCACAAGATTTAAATTTGCGGTGGGTTTTTCAACTATGGATATTTTATTTGATCTGGAAGAACATCCACTTTCCTGAGTTACAGTGAGTACGTAATTCCCAGGTTCGTATGCAATATATTCATGTGAAGTGGCGAGCCCAATAGCCTGCCCATTTTTATACCACTGATAGGATAACGTTGTATCTGCCGTAGATACCAACTCCACATAAATATTGCTTCCTTTACAAATACTTGTTTCAAATGCCGTAGTTATTGTCGCTAGTTGTTCTCCACAATTTACCTGGAGTCTTGTAATGTCATCATTAATAACTAAATTGGGCACCATGCTATTGGTTATTCTACAAGAGTAGATACCTCTATCTGCTATAGCAATGGCATTTAGATTAAGAAATGATTGGTTCTCTCCAGGTATATCTACCCCGTTTTTTTGCCATTGGTAAATATTATTATCACCTTCTGCAGTTGAAAATATGGTAAAATCAGAATCAATTAACAATAAAGTATCTGTGATATTTGTGTCTAGTTTTTGGGGAGAATAATCTAATTGATAAGTGCTTCCGGAATAATCTAAATTTTCCAGGTCTTTAAAAGAAAGTCTGTTTCTCCTAAGGTTTAATTCTGCTAAAGCAGGTAAATTATCTGGTGAAAATTCAATCTGAATTACCTCGTTATCACTTAAATCTAGTTTTTGAAGGTTGATAAGCTTTTCAATTCCAGTATTTAGGACACTGATCTTGTTTTCACTAATATCCAGGTATTCTAAATTATTTAGTGAATCAAAATTTTGGATGAAGTTTGAAAGGTTATTTTTTCCAAAAGTCAATTCCTTTAAAGCTGATAAAAAAGACAATTGAGCAGGAACGGAATCAATTTTATTACTATGCACATAAAAATTTTCTAACTCCTCCCATTTACTGATTGAATCTGGAAGTGCTGTGAAAAAGTTTCGTGAAATCCATAGTGTTCTAAGCTTTGTTAACTGGGTTAGTGCCTCTGGTACCTTACCAATTAGGTTATTTTTATCCAGGTCAAGGTAAGTGAGTTCCTTCAATTGGCCTAACTCTTCTGGTATTGTACCAGTAAGATTATTATTAAACAAGTCTAGTCTTTTTAGTTCGGAAAGATTTCCAAAAGCAACAGGAATTGTTCCTGATAGACCTTTACTTGGCAAATTCACCTCAACTACTCTTTTATTTTCAACTTTTACACCTGGCCACGCTTCAACAGGTAAGTCAGGATCAATTTCGGTAAACTGGTCATAAACCGTTTTTAGTGCGATAGAATCGTCATAAAATACTTCTTCTACTACATTTACATATCTGTAACCAGAAGCAAGTTTCATATTGGGGTAATCCGGATGGGTAAAAATACATTGGTACTTCCCTTCAGTATTTCCATCAACATTTGCCAGCATAAGGGTATCGGAAGTAGAACCCGAAATATCCTGTCCATTCAATTGCCATTGCAGTAGGTCTTTTCCAGATTGCTTTATCTTGGAAATGTTAAGAATTAGGTTTTCCCCCTCATAGGCATAAATATTTTGTGCTTCATCCAGGTTTAATTGAGGATTATACCAAATTGAATCCACTAGATTTTTATAATCGTTGATTAGTGAAAAAGATAATTTGTTATAAATAATATTAAGGCTGTCCAACTCCTCTAATTGTTGTAAAGGCTCAGTTGGAATAAAATATAGTCCTTTATAACTTAAATCCAGTGAAGTGACTCGTTTGTCTGTGATACCAACTCCTTCCCATTCGATCACTGGACTATTTTTATCCCACAAAAGCTTATTACCAATTGAATCATAAAGACTAGCCAAGGCTAAGGAGTCAGCTATATTTATTCCCCGGTAAATTTCCTTTGAAGTGACAATTGAGTCCGAAAGGAAATTCTCTCCATAATTAATACCCAAACCATATTCATTATAGGGATAAATATCGTAATAATATTTAGTAAGAGGTTCTATGTTTAAACTGTCCTCAAAACTGGTGGAGGGACCTATATACACCACTTGCTGGTCCTCATAAATATTACCATAAGCAAGAGGTTCTGTATCAATTGGTGCAACTCTGACTCCATTATGTCTAAGCACTAAATAACCATCTGGTGCATCGATTGAAGGAGTAAAGCTGGCATTTACATTGATATCTGTCACTTCATCAAAAATAAGGTTGGTTGGTGGGTTACTGACCTCCGATCCATTTTGGTAAATATTATATTTTTGCTGAAGATAAATGAAAATATCTTCCCTTTCTGATTCTGAAAGCCATTTATTGTAGATAATAATTTCTGCAATATTACCTTCATAGTACTGATTAAGACTCCTTCCTATAAAAGGAGAATCATAAGAAGAAATACCAGTTGAATCGAAAGAAAAGGCCATAAGGGCAGCATTCCAGGTAAGGTATCTGCCGCTGTCTGTACTGAACTCGAAATGGGTTATGCCGTATTCAGGAATATTATAATCAGTTAAATAGTTCCCAAGATTATCTTCAAAGCTGCCAAGTGAAATCATATTCTCATTATAATATCCTGCCATGATTCCCTTATTTTGGGAATTATCATTTCCTCCAATAAAGAAATTATTATTTTTATTAGAGTTTCTGGCCTCAACTACGAAAAATGCATAATCTGAATCGATTAGATAGTCTGCATTAAAATTTAGAAACTGGTTGGAACCGTTAAATTTTATAGTAGGTAAGCCATTTATCTGATTATCTTCCAATACGGGTTGATTAGCAGGAGTCAACTGACCGGCATTATTGCCATTATTGCTCCAATCGTTCCAACTGCTTATCTTTCCATTTCCATCTTTACTAACACCTAAATCCGCAGCCAACCACATTTTAAGGTTTTTTGTCGGAATGGGGGAATAAGCCAAAAGGCTAATTGAATTCGAATTTTCATTAGCAACTAAAATATCAGTTTCCCCTCCTCGGTCTACATTAATGGCTTTAAGGGAAACAGGTTGTTGTCCTACAGGAAATTCATAAAATTCGGGAAAATTTCCAGATCCATCACCTAAAAAAATATTTACCAGGTTTTTTCCTGCACTTGTTGTTGCGATATCCGGGATGCCGTCTCCATTATAATCAGCAGTTTCTATATCACTTGGTTTATCTATTTGTCCTCCAATTACAGAAATCGCATTTGCAAAAGTACCATCTCCATTTCCAAGTAAAATGGAAATATTGTTTCCGGAATAGTTTGAGGTAGCCAGGTCAATATTTCCATCTAAATTAAAATCTGCAAAATCAATGGCAGAGGGTGCTAAGCCTGTTGAAAAATTATAGAATTCTGCCTCATCACCAGGATTCACTAGTATAATCCCAATATCATTAGAACCACTATTAGCAATTGCAACATCTGGGTTTCCATCTTTATCAAAATCCGCTGAAATTACTTCCACGGGGATATCTCCAATTAAAGATCCTCCATCATAGTCATATGTTCTATTTCCCTCATTGATATACAACTCAACAGTATTATCATTTTGATTTGTAAAAACAATATCAGGATAACCATTATTAATTAAATCTACAGCTAATAAAGAACTTGGGTTATTTCCCGTATTTAAGAAAGTAGGGCTTTCAAAATAACCATCTCCTTTCCCATATAAAATCCCAATCTGATTGTTGTTCCTGCAAGCAACTATAATATCCAGGATACCATCAAAGTCCATATCTGCTACATCCAATTTATCCGGTTGATCCGCAATATTAATGGTGTAATAATTTGTGAATTCTGACTGATTTGAAAAGGCAATTCGAATTTCATCTTTATTGGGATGTGAAGAAACTAAATCAATTTGTCCATCTCCATTAAAATCTCCAGTGGCCAAATCTGAAGGTTTCTCCAGTGTACTCCCAATATCCTTCAGGTTATAGGAATCATTGCTTATTTTTCCATTATAGAAAATAGTTTGAAATAGAGGGGTTTCAGATTTTATGGTTGAACCCAATTCCTCTGAGGAAAAATTTGATACATAAACGGGAGCTAATGAGGGAGCGTGTTTGGGAATTTCTACTTTAACCTGATTTTCGCTTACAGATATAATTTTAGCGGATATGGTACCAAAAGTTACTGCAATAGAATCGGGATTAGAACCAAACCCTATTCCCTCAATAGAAATCTCATCACCAATATAACCGAAGTATGGGTTTAGTTTTGTGATGGCAATTGGATTCCTAATCAATAATGTAGCTGAAATTTTTTCCTGGCTATAAGCTCCAAATTCATTGGATGCTGAGATGTCTGAATAAGAACCACTAGGCTTACCATCACTTTGGTCCCAACCGTGATAGGTAAATGCCTGTTCCAAATCTCCAGAAAACCCTGGGTTTGGAATAAACCTGATTTTTGTACTTCCATTTGTATTTAATAATAAGGCATTAGTATTTGAAGGGTTAATTATCGTATTCCAGTTTGTACCATCTAAAGTATACTCCCAAATACCATTACTATTCTCTATATCTACAATGGCCATTCCATTTGATTCACCAACACAGGCATCTTCCAGATCAAAAATAACCCCATCTACAAGGTCCCAAATATAAGTTCCATCATTAATTGAATCCGGGATGTCTCTGGTTATGGGTTCTAATTCAGGCTTTTGGGAAAGATCAATTGTGGGAGCGAAATTACTGTTTGATCGGGATTCATAAGCTCCTATATCTACGTAAGGAGAAGTACCAAACCCTGTATTACTATTCTGGATAACGTCCTGAAAACGATCTTTCCCTTCGATATCCTTTGACAGCGAAATTCTGGAATTATCTCCGTTATCAACTGCAGGAGAACAAAATAATAATCTTAAATCTCCCAAATCATCATCAGGAGTTCCCCAAATGCCATCTGTACCTTCCGAGGGCATTCTCACAAATTGGGGCGTACTGGAATAAATATTAAAAGAGCAACCTACAGTACAGCTTACATCTCTTAAATTTTTCTGGGAAGTTATACTTCCGGAAATAAGTTCTTCTAAAGGGTTTAGGTTTCCATTATTCCCATAAAAAATGGAGTTGTAAACTTCCATGCTGTTACCTGATGCATTTGTTAAAGCGCCTCCTTTATCTGCCTTGTTGAATAATAAATCACTATTTACTACATAAACAGTTGAAAAACTGCTTGCATACACTCCACCACCACTGCCATTTTCGGCCATATTTCCGATAAAAATGGAGTTTATTATTTCAACTGTTTCCCCCATCGTTTGAGTTACATGGATAGCTCCTCCATTATCATCTGATTTGTTCCCTACGAACCTGGAACTTGTAATTTTTGGTACGGCATCTTTTGAATAAATACCACCTCCCTTTATTTCAGCATAATTTTTTACAAAATGACATTGAACTATTTTTAAATATCCATCCAAAAGCAAAACTCCCCCTCCAAATTTTTGATTTGTTCCTCCTCCATTGGCAAATCCTTCAGTAATGTGTAAGCCATCCAAAGCTGTAAATGTTCCATTTCCAGGAATAGTAACCACATGATAAGAATTGTCAGAGGGGTCGTTGGCCATGCCTATATCTCCTGACAAAATGGTTTTATAGGAAGAGTCATTAAGATTTCTGTCATTCGGGGAGATTTCTCCGCCTTTAAAATGACCGATTACCCTTACATCATCTGGAATAATGAAACTTTTAGTTCTGTCTGAGCCATTTGTGGGCTTGTAAATGCCATCAGCTACCCATACTTCTCCACCTGCAATTGAAAGTATTGGATTTTGTAAGGCTTCTTCCAGGGTTTTATAGGCCGAATTCCAGTTTAGTCCATCACATGCCACCCCAACACAGGGCGCATTTTGATCCACAAAAACTACCTGCGAAAATGAAGAATAGGAAATGAGGAAAAAGGGAAGAAATAAATACTGGAAAATTTTCCTTGAACTAGATTTTAACTGGTATTTGTATGCCATAGATGTTGTTTCAATTAGTCAATCTATCGTTTTCAATACAAACGAGTGCCCATATGGGGTATTTGTTAAGCTTTGTTAGAATCTCATATTGTAAGATTTTTAAGGAATTAAAATTGTCAATTTCTATGAATTGATGTTTTTTTTAGAACGTAACACAATTAATAAAATAAGGAATTGCAATCTGGATTTAATGTGTTGTGTTTATCTAAAAAGTTGGCGAATCAAAATAGAATAATTTGTTGTTTAAGTTTAATTTTTCAGAATTAAATTCCGTGTATTGGTGTGCATTTAGGGTAAGAAAATGAAGGTTAAGGCTTTGTGATTTATTTGGAAAATATATTACAAAAAATCATTTGAAAAGAAAGACCTAAAAAAGTCTTTAATTTCTCATTTCATGCTGATGTACTAAATTTTACTGAAATAACCAGAAATTGGATTTGAGTAAAAAAGACTTGCAATTTTTTTTGACTTGCAGAAAATCAATTTTTAATAAACTATGAAGTGGAAATTATTTTATCATTAAAATCAAATTTTTTAGTAAAAATGCTTGACTATAATCTATGAATTTTTGTAATTTTAATTATCATTTTCCATACTGGAATCCTCACCAATTAGAGTAGTGACTGACTTTTATTTTTCCCATTCCAAGTAGTCACTACTCATTTTTGTTTCTTGGGTTTTCTGCTGTTTTTAATTTCTGATTTCCTGAAAAATTCCCAACCCATACACAAAATTTTGGAGGAGCATTTTATTGCTTTACCGATTTAACTTGTTGTTTATCGAAAATTTTGTGCCCTTAATCGAAGGTTGGTATCCTTTGGGTAATGCTTCCGTTTATTTTGTCAGTAGGATATTTTAAGGATTATTTGGTTTAATTGTTAAAGCATTGAGACCCCATTCTGATTCAGGATGGGGTCTTTATTTTTTTATTTGTTTAAACTTCATTTGTTTTTCCTATTCAAAATAAACTGAATGCTTAACTTTGTTTCGAAAATTTTGGAACAATGGAAGAAAAAAATAAAGGTTTTTCCCATCTCGATGCCTCAGGAAATCCACAAATGGTGGATGTAGGTGCAAAAAAAAATTCCCTTAGAGTAGCCCGGGCAAGGGCAATTGTGGTATTAGAAGAAGAAGTAATCGCCCAGTTTAAAGATAAGGACATTCAAACTAAAAAAGGCCCTGTTTTCCAGACTGCAATTATTGCCGGGACTATGGGAGCCAAAAGAACGAGTGACCTTATCCCACTATGTCATCCTTTGGGATTAGACAATTGCAAAATCGAAATTGTCATCAATCAGGATAATGAGATAGTGATAGATTGCACTGCCAGTCTTACAGCAAAAACCGGAGTTGAAATGGAAGCCTTAACTGGTGCTTCTGTTGCTGCGCTTACTGTTTATGATATGTGCAAAGCTTTTTCCCATAAAATAGTGATCAAGGAAATTAAACTTATGGAAAAAACGGGTGGAAAGAGTGATTTTAAAAGGTGAAACCTTTCAGTAAACGTTTATTTGCTTTTTTTTCTGAAAGGGAAAAAGATGGATTATATTCACTGGGACTTTAATTGAAATTAATTTAAATTATTGAAAATGAAATTGTATAAGGTAGTTCAGGGAGCTATTGTAGAAGAAAATGGTAGCTATTATCAATTAGATCAGGTATTGTGGGACAACCTGGTAAATAGAGACGATCTTTATAACCATCTCAAACAAGCTATTCAGGGAATTACTCCTGAAAAAAGTGAGGGGGATTTGCTTAAAAATATAGAGAGCCCAATTGGAAGTCAGGAGATTTGGGCCTCGGGTGTAACTTATTACAAATCCCGAGAGGCCAGAATGGAAGAGTCTGAAGATGGGGGCGATTTTTATGATAAAGTTTATGATGCCGAACGGCCTGAATTATTTTTTAAAGGCAATGCTTTTAGAACCGCCCATCCGGGAGGAGAATTATTCATTCGAAAAGATTCGAAGTGGGATGTGCCAGAGCCAGAACTAACCCTTTTTATGACTTCAAATGCGAAAATTGTGGCTTATACCATTGGCAACGATATGAGCTCAAGGAGTATTGAAGGGGAAAACCCGCTGTATCTTCCCCAGGCAAAAGTATATGATAAATGTGCTGGTCTTGGTCCTTGCCTGTATGTTACTGAAAAACCCATTCCTGAAAATACATCTATAACCCTTGAAATTTTCAGAAACAATGAAAAAGCCTTTTCAGAAACAATTGGAATCGACCAAATGAAAAGAAAACATACGGATCTGGTAGAATTTTTATTCCGGGAATGTAGCTTTCCTACCGGGTGTTTTTTAATGACCGGAACAGGTATTGTGCCTCCCAATGAATTCACATTACAGGAAGGGGACAAAGTGAGTATTTCTATTGAGCATATTGGTACGCTTACTCACTCAATTGCCAAAAAGTAGTGGCTCAAATGAAATTTCTACAATTTTTTTAAATAATTATAAACCATTTTCCCAAAATGCAAATAGAAGGAAAACAACAAATTGGAAATGAACAATCGGCAAAAAGTGGCATGAGCTTTTTTGCCAAAAATCCAAAAGACAACACTAATCTGGAGGTGGAATTTTATGAGGCTTCCAAAGCTGAAGTTGACGCAGCCGTAAATTTAGCCCAAAAAGCATTTGAAATATATAAAAGAAAGTCTGCTAGGGAAAAAGCTGATTTTCTGGATAAAATTGCAGAAGAAATATTAGCGTTGGGAGATACACTAATTGAAAGGTGTATGCTGGAAACTGCTTTGCCCGAAGGAAGGTTAGTTGGGGAAAGAGGAAGAACGGTGAATCAGTTAAAAGCTTTCAGCAAGGTACTGCGGGAAGGTACCTGGCTCGATGCCAGAATTGATACTGCAATTCCTGACAGGCAGCCTATTCCCAAACCAGACATTCGCCAAATGCATATCCCATTAGGTCCTGTAGGAATATTTGGCGCCAGTAATTTTCCTTTGGCTTTTTCTGTAGCAGGAGGAGATACTGCATCTGCCTTGGCAGCAGGGTGCCCGGTGGTGGTGAAAGGTCATCCCGCCCATCCGGGAACTTCCGAATTAGTGGGCAAAGCCATTATTTCCGCTGCAAAAGCTACTGGAATGCCCGAGGGCGTATTTTCATTGGTACAAGGTACTACCACTGATGTGGGAATGGCCATAGTGAACCATCCTTTAATTAAAGCCGTTGGATTTACCGGTTCATTTGGAGGAGGGAAAGCTTTATTTGATGCCGCTGTCCGCAGACCAGAGCCTATACCTGTTTATGCAGAAATGGGTAGTTCAAACCCTGTTTTTTTATTGCCTGGCGCAGTGAAGGAAAGGGGAGAGGCTATTGCTGCTGGACTGGCAGGATCAGTAACTTTGGGTGTAGGTCAGTTTTGTACCAACCCGGGTGTAGTTATAGGTTTGGCCAATGAGGAAACCGATGTACTTATTGCTAAAGCTGGTGAAAAAATGGCTGAAATTGATGCCGGAAATATGCTTACCGAAGGAATCAGGAAAGCTTTTGATGCAGGAATTTCAAGGCTAAAAGGCGAGGCTTCCATTTCCACAGTGGGGGAAGGGATAAAAGGAGATACCTACAATAGTGCTCAGGGGCAAATTTTAAAATCAGATGTCAAAAGTCTTTTAGCAAATCCTGATTTGGCAGAGGAAGTTTTCGGTCCATCGTCTTTAGTATTTTCTGCTGAAAGTAAAGCGGAAATGTTGGAAGCTGCACGAAATTTAAAGGGACATTTAACGGCCACAATTCACGGAACAGAAGCTGATTTGGAGGAATTTAAAGAATTAATTTCCATTCTTCAGGAGAAAGCCGGAAGGGTACTTTTCAATGGTTTCCCCACCGGAGTAGAAGTTTGTGATTCCATGGTGCATGGTGGTCCATTTCCTTCTACTACAGATTCCAAAACTACCTCCGTAGGGACAGCTGCAATAAAAAGATTTGCCCGACCAGTTTGTTTTCAGGGATTCCCCAATGCCTTTCTTCCCGATGAATTAAAAAATGAAAATCCTTTAAAAATCTGGAGATTGGTAAACGGAGAGTTATCTAAGGAAGAGATTTAAAAAAGTGAAATTTATCATTTATTTTTACCAAAGGGATATGGCATTTGCTGTATCCCTTTAATTATTAATTACCTTAATCAATCACTTTATACCTTAGGCATAAAGCCAAATGAAAAATTATTCTGAATTCGGGAATGGGGAGAAAGTTTTATTGGCATTTCATGGTTTTGGTCAGGATGGTTCTGCTTACGAACCATTAGCCAAATTAAAACCTGATTATAAAATTTACAGTTTCGATCTTTATTTCCATGGGAAAAGCTATTGGAATGAAGAAAAAGATTTTTTGAAACCAAAAAAACTCAAGAAGGCCTTTAAACAATTTTTCCAGGAAGAAGGCATAAAAAATTTCGAACTGATCGGTTTTTCTATGGGATGCAGGTCTGCGCTGGCATTACTCAAGTATTTCCCCAAAAAAATTAATAAAATTACCCTGATTGCTCCTGATGGTATAAAAGAAAATTTCTGGTACCGCTTTGCCATTCGAAATAGCTACGGACAAAAAATATTTTCCTCGATTATAGCTAATCCTGCCTGGTGCATCAAAGTGCTGGATATGTTGAAAAACCTAAGAATTATACCCGCAGGGCAAATTCAAATTGCTAAATGGCAATTGGAAGATAAACAACTAAGAGATCGAATTTTTTATACCTGGCGGCTTTACCGGTATTTTCAATTCAACTTTAAAAAAATTGGAAAACAAATCTCTAAGAATAAAGTAGAAGTAGAAGTTATACTTGGAGACAAGGATTTTATCATTACCGAAAAACATATTCAGCCACTGGTAAGCAATATTAAAAATTACAAGCTAAGTACGATTCCCTCCAACCATTTTTTCCTAATTGCCAATTACATCAAGCAATTACCTCAAGTGAAGAGTCAGGTTCAAGTGAAATAATTTTCAGTTTAACACCCGCTTTCGCCCCAAAAATGGTTTAATATTTTCATAAAGGACAGTCAGAAATATCAAAGTGCCCCCTATTATGGTGTTCCCCTCAGGCACTTCACCCAATAGAAAAAAGGCGATAATAATGCCATAAATAGGCTGGAAACTGCTTATAATACTAGCTGTACTGGCTGAGAAGAATTTAAAGGAATGGGTGAACATCATCTGGCCAATTGCCGAATTCACAATTCCTAATATCAACAAATATCCAAGGTTAGTGTAACCTATTTCCAGATCAACCATAAAAAGCACTGGGAAAAGGGTAATACCTGCTACCATGAGTTGATAAAACATCATGGTAGAAGCCTGAAATTTTACCAGTTTTTTACTGTTCATAAGATTCCTTATCGCATACAAAAGGGCAGAAAATACACCAAAAGCAGCCCCCATGGTGATATTATTTCCCACATTCAGGTCGGGTACAATAAAATAAATTCCAATAATGACTAAAACCGCACTGATCAGGTTTTGAAAAGAAAATGGTGTTTTTCTAAAGAAAGGTTCCAGTAAAGTAGTGATTACCGGAAAGGTAAAAAGAGATATAAAGGCGATGGCCACTGTAGAAATTTGAATAGAATAAAAATAAGTGACCCAATGAAAAGCCAATAAAACCCCTGAAATCGCAAAAAACTTCCAATCATTTTTAAGGTCAATTTTGAGTTTTTTTTTAGTTAATTTAAGGAATATATAAAGGAAAATAGTCCCAATGCAGCACCTCAAAAAAATAATGTAGGATGGAGGCAGTGAAATTAATTTTCCAAAAACCCCGGAGGTGGACATGATAATTGTCGCAAAATTAAGCTCAAGAAGGTGCTTTATATTTTTGTTCATTGCTTCTTATGGGTTTTCTGATTAACCGCAAAGAGAGTAATAAAAAATCAGTAATCCTTAATGTAATTAAAAAGATCTCCCGGCAGAGGCTGCATTTTCGCAACCCTGCGTCTTTAAAGCCCATGAATTCAATTTTCCGCAAGGTCTCTTCCGAAGTCCCTGCTGAGAAAAGTAGTTTTTAAGGTACATTGGAATTGCAGGTAAAAAACAAAAAGCTGTACAAATCATTGATTTATACAGCTTTTACTAAAAAATTAAGGCAATTAAAAATATCTTAAAAGGAAGAAAAGGTGCTTAAAGTTGTCCTACGGGAGATACATATTTCTCCAGTAATTTTTTCAATACTACTTCCAGTTTATTGTCTTCATATTTTCCAATGGTCGGTTTAATATAATTAGTATTACCAAGGTGATCAGTTAAGAAAATATAGGTTCCTCCGGTAGCCATGCTCATAAATCTCAGTAGAAACTCTGATTCCTTGTCTATACTTTTGGTTACTACAGGTACAATTTTTATCCCTTTTTCTGAAGCTTCTCTTATTGATTTTTGCAGGTATGGAAGATTTAAATTATTTCTGTGAGGCATCTCTTCTAAACTTAAAAAAAGTACTTTCGAACAGGCTTTTTCTGACCAATCAGCAGAGTTGATTTTTTTGGATAATAAATCTTCGAATGAAGTGGTTGCCAAATCTTCTGCCATTCCTCTGGCTTTTTCATTCTGATTGATATACTGCCCCTGAGCACTCTTAGTGAAATAAGTAGTATGCATGTTGGCCTCAATATTTCTGTTGTTTAGTGATAAATGTTGAGCAATTTCTGAAATAGTTTTATCAATATTTCTAAATTCCTCTGTGTTATTGGTGATGCCAATGGATTGTATATCAAGGTTTTGTGGAGTTATAACCGGAACATTATATTCCAGGTAATAAATTCCACCCGATCGGATGGCTTTAAAGGTTTTTAGATCTGAACCTTCTGCTTTTACAGTTACAGTAAATTTATCTGAGGGAGCAAGATCGTAGATGTCAGGCCAAAGTTCTACTTTCCCTTCCATATCCGAAATACCACTCCATAGCACTTCATCTTTCTTTGAATATAATTTCACTTCCACATTGTTAACTGGCAATTGCCCGGGCGTTACAATGAATGTCGTGATTCGGTTTTCCAGGTTAAACCCAAGCGAGTTTTCCATGTAATCCCAATTGTAATCAATCAAAAGTTCCATCCACAAATCCCAGTTATCCAAATCACTCCAGGCAGCAGCAGTAAGTGCTTCTTTGGGTAAATCAGTTCTTAATTTGCCCCCAACCTTATAAGAAGGTTCAGTTTTGTCTTTTACCTCCTGGTCGGATTCCAGGGTAATATTAATATTGTTTTCAGTGCCTACTTTAAATTCTTTTTCCAAAAATCCATAATGACTGAAAATCAAAGTAACTTCTTTGTCTGCTACGGTTAAGGCAAATTTTCCTTCAATATTGGTAGTTGCACCGAGGGGGGAGCCTTTTACTTTTACCATTACCCCTGGAATTGCCATAAATTGTTCCAAATGTTTTCCCCCAGGGATAGTGGGTGACAATTCTGTGGTACCTACAATTCCGGTAATAATTCTATTTTCTGCAGATAAAAATGAGAAGGAGAGTAAGAGAAGTGTTGTTAAGAATAAATTTTTCATTGCCAGTTAATAATTTCAGTTCTAAGAAAATTTTATAGTGGTTGAAGTAGTAGTTAGGAATCCTGGATTGTGGATTGCTTCGAAATCCTGATGTAATATTCGCCAATTTTTTACAGAAAAAGAATGATTTGGCCTTTCTCATTTACATCTCTTAAGAATATTAAAATTTATTAAATAAATTGTAGAAAAGCAAAAACAGAATATAATATTGTGTTTTTTGTGTTTTTTTAATGTTTTTAATTGAACGTCTGTTAACCGTTAAGAGGAACAACTGGAAAATAACGGGTGGGAGGAGGCTGTAAGTAAATAGGTGGTTTTTTTATAAAAAAAGAAGGTTTTTAATAGATTCTGGAAAAAATATGATCGGGCTCTAATATGAATTGTACTGATGGATATTAAGTGGGATTTGCTCCATATTTATAGTAATTCAAAATTAATTGTGTATTATTTTGCCATAAAAAACTGATAGAAAGAGTACTTTTTCTCGGAAATAAAAGTACCCGGTGTGGGGCACTGGTGCTTAAAAAACCAGGATTGGAACTCTGGTAATTCCCTAATTTTAGCAGAAATGAACGGTTGAAATTAAATTCCTGTTTAAAACCTGGATTTAAATAACCGGCTTACCTTAAATCCTTATAAATTAGGACCAATTAAAAGAAGACAATAGCATTATTAAACACTAAGCAAATTGGAATATAAAGTATTGGTAATTATTCCCGCCTTCAATGAGGAAAAGTCAATTGGGAAAGTGATAAATGATATTCCTAAAGATTTTGTTACGGAAATTGTAGTGGTGAATAATGCCTCCACAGACCAGACCGCAGAAGAAGCTTCAAAGGCTGGAGCTACTGTGCTGAATGAAAACAGACAGGGCTACGGTTTTGCCTGCCTGAAAGGAATTGAGTATGCCGAGTCAGTTTTAGCTGAAAAAGAAAACTCGATCATTGTATTTATAGATGGAGATTATTCCGATTTCCCACAGGAAATGCCCGATGTGGTCAGGCCAATCGTGGAGGAAGATTACCATATGGTAATTGGTTCGAGGGCATTGGGAAAACGGGAAAGTGGATCCATGACACCTCAGCAGATTTTTGGAAACTGGCTAGCCACCAAATTGCTAAAATTATATTATAATGCCGACTTTACCGATTTGGGCCCATTCCGTGCCATTCGCTTCGATAAATTGCTGGAAATAGATATGAAGGATCAAACCTATGGCTGGACAGTGGAAATGCAGGTGAAGGCTGCTAAACACAAACTGCGTTTTTGTGAGGTAAAGGTCAATTATAAAAAGAGAATTGGCGTTTCCAAAGTCTCTGGAACAATAAAAGGAACCATTTTGGCCGGTTATAAAATACTTTGGACTTTGTTTAAATACCGATAATTTTCTGAAAGTAGGAGTTTAGAAGCCGGATTCAATTCTGGCTTCTAAACTCCTACTTTTATCTTCAACAAAAGCTTAGCTTAACTCAGCACCAACTTTTTGCAGTAATTTTTTAGTAAGCATAATTCCTTCATCTTCAGGAACCTGACCTGAATATTCGATTCCCACATACCCTTTGTATCCATGATCTTTCACAATTTTCATGATTTTGGAATAGTCGGTTTCGGTACAATTTCCCTGATCGTCAAAACCCATCGCTTTGGCACTTACACCCTTGGCAAATGGCATTAATTCATCCACTCCCTTATATCTGTCATATTCATTGGCACAACCGTTATCTCCTCTTTCAATACAGAAGTTACCAAAATCGGGAAGTGTTCCGCAGTTTGGTAGATTAACCTGCTTCATCACGTTGGCCAGCCACGAACCATCCGAAGAATATCCTCCATGATTTTCTACAATTACCCCTATATCCAGGTCTTTGGCAAATGTGGAAAGTTTGCCAAGCGCCTCAACAGCCGCACCACCAACTTCTTCAGCAGTACCTTTACCGGCTGCATTTACCCTAATAGAATGACAGCCCAGAAATTTTGCGGCTTCTACCCATTTGTAATGGTTTTCTACTGCAGTGTTTCTTTCTGTGGCATCTGTACTTCCCAGATTACCTTCACCATCAATCATGATCAGCACATTATTTACATCCAGGTCAATAGTTCTTTGCTTCAGTTCTTTTAGGTATTCCATGTCTTTAGCCTTATCCTTGAAGAACTGATTCACATATTCCACAGCCGAAATACCAAATTCATTTTTAGCCTTGGCCGGGAATTCCATGTTAGTCATTTTATTGGCAAACAGTGTTTTATGTAGCGACCATTCTGCTAAGGAAATATCGAAAAACAATGCTTTAGCCAGGTTGCTTTCCTCTTGTTCCTCAGCTGAAGGAGCGTTCTCCTGTGCTCCACCTTGTTTTTGTCCACATCCCCAGAGAAGGGAAGAAGCTCCCCCGGCAAGGGTAAGGGCAGCAGTTGATTTACCTAAATTTTGTAAAAAAATTCGTCTTTGTTTTTTCATTATTAATGATTTTTCAAAATAAGTTTGTATGTAGTCGCAGGACTATTGTTAAATGTTTTGCCTCAATTTATCAGGTATGAGCCACATTAAAATTTTACTGCAAGAATCCTTAAAATTCAGGCAAAAAGGGATAATTATCAACAATAGTCATCTACGTGAAATCGCTCAAATTTAATAATTAATACGTTTTAAATAGCTGTTGCCCACGAAATATTCCAATTCAGTAGGGGTGTGGGCTAATCCAGGAAATATTCCCCATTGTTTTTTACCTTAATTTTTGGAAGTGTTTTATTTTTTTCAAAATGCTTGAAAGCAGGTTGGAGATTATTCCAGAAGTTCATTTTTGAATTGAAAAAAGAATTCTGGTCATCCAACCATTCCATTCCTGGTTCATTCAGGATAGTGGGGAAAATGTGTACAGGAATTTTTTGTTGCCCATTGTTTCTGGCTTCCACTGCCATTACATATAGCTCTTTTATTTTCGCATCGGTAATGGGAAGACAACCAATAGTTACACAGTTGCCATGAATGAATATGTCACCACCGGGGTTCTCCTGGTTTCCAAGTATTTTATCAGATTGATTAGGGTAATTTATTCCCAGAGAAAGGTGAAAAGTGCTGTTTGGGTTAAACCGATCAATATAATAAAATCCCTCGGGTACCTGATAATCACCTGATTTTCTTTTGGGGCCGGCTTCTCCCGATGCTTTACAGATTTTATAGTCTTTAATAAATTGAAATTTTTGATCTTCTTTCCTTTTTCCCCATACTTCCAGAATACCTTCTCTTTTAAAGGCCCTTATAAAAATCTGGAAATTGGAGATCGTAAAGCCCTTGTCACTCAGGTTTTGCTCAATAGTTTTTGCACAATCACGATAAGCTTCCCTTACCCTTGGGTACCTCATCTGGTCAGTTTTAAAGTCGCTCCCAGGATTGATAAGAAATTGAAAAAAGATAAAAACAAAAAAGGTGGTTTTCATTTTAGTAAGTGGTTGGGCAAAATAACAAGTATTTCAGTTACCATAATTTATTGATAATGAGATGTGGTAACTCAATATTTAAAAAGCACTTGTACTTAAGGTTGCTTTATTGTTCATAATACAGCGAAGGAAAAAAGGAACACCTCATAAATAAAAAAAGTAACTTTTTCAAGTTACTTTTCTATTAATATTTTTCAAAAATTAATGATTGGGTTATTCGGAAATACCATTTTTCATTAAAATCTGGGCTCTTTTAAAGTCATTCATTGGTTCAATTTTAATTACTTTTTGAGTGTCATTATTATAAACAACTTCATAAAACTGCCCATCTAAATCAAATAATGAAACCTTACAATTACCTTTTGTTTCAGACCCGATTAATTGTCCTTTTCCGAATACGATTGTTCCCTTTTGCATAAGGGAAAGGCCTTCAAAATTAATAGTGCTATTCATCGACATAGAAGTAATTTTTGGAAAGTTAATCTGTAAAAGTATTAATAAAATGTTAATACTCCAAATATAATTTCAGATACCTTATGGTTTAAGGTTTAAATTATGTAAACAATTGAAAAAAATATTAAAATTAAGTGAGTTTATAAAGTACAAAAAACTGATTGGTTGGTTTATTTTTTATTATCAATTTAATTTATTTCAATTGAATTTTATTAAAAATAAAATAAGGATAATTTTGGTTTTTATGAAATAAAAAATTGTTTGTTTGAGGTGTGTTGCCAATAAAAAATAGGTTGATTATTGTTATGCAGGGTCAAAAGAATAGTGTTTAATTAACACCAGGTTTTAGCTAAAAAGTTCTCCATTTCTAAAAATAAATTGCCTAAAAACAAAAAAAGGTTGCCATTTGAGTAGCAACCTTTGAATGATTATTTGCGAAATTTAGCTCAATGCGCTTACGGCTTTGTCATAATCTGGCTCCTGTACAATTTCGGGAACCTGCTCAGTATAAACAATTTTGCCATTTTCGTCAATTACCACAATTGCCCTGGATAACAATCCTGCCAGGGGACCATCCTTAATTGTGACCTGATAGGCATCACCAAATTCACTTGATTTAAAATCAGATAATGGAATTACATTTTTTAATCCTTCAGCCTCACAAAATCTGTTGTGCGCGAATGGTAAATCTTTTGAAATACAGAGTACAACAGTGTTGTCAAGGGAATTAAGTTTTTCATTGAAGCTCCTGACTGAAGCAGCACAAATGCCTGTGTCTACACTTGGGAAAATATTTAGCACCACCTTTTTTCCTTCAAAATCTTTTAGGGAAGCAGGACTAAGGTCAGTTTTGGTTAAAGTAAAATCTGCAGCTGATGTGCCAGTTGCGGGCAAATCTCCTATGGTATTTATTGGATTTCCTTTTAATGTAATAGAAGCCATTTGGTTAAATTTTAAGGTTAAAAAATATGAGTATTAAATTAATAATTTTAATCGGTCTATAATCTCTAAGCTAAATATAAGAAGTTGCTTTTACCATTATTTGTTTCATTTTTTTTTGATGCCATCTCATTCCATCGGATATTTGACCATGATTTTTTTGTCAAATTTTTTAACTAAACACTGAAACTTTAATGAAACAGTTTATTTCTTTTTGCCTGATTAATGTGATGGCTTTATTTGTATCGGTAGGTTTTAGCCAAATCCAGGCTCCTGCAGCAAGCCCAAAAACTACAATTACCCAGGCTTTTGGACTTTCCGAAATTACATTGGAGTATCATCGCCCCGGGAAAAAGGGAAGGGAAATTTTTGGTGACCTGGTTCAGTATGGTGCTGTTTGGAGGACAGGGGCAAATGGAGCCACAGCCATTACCTTTAAAGATGATGTTACTTTTGCTGGCGAAAATGTGAAAGCAGGTAAATATTCAATTTATACAATTCCCGGAGAAGAAGAATGGACCATTATTCTTAATAGTTTTGAGGGGTGGGGGACTGTATACGATAAAAAGAAAGATGTTCTACGATTGAGTGCAAAAGCAGAAACTTTAGCGGAATCAGTGGAAACTTTTACCATTGATTTCAGTGATTTCACTGATAACAGTACTATAATGTCTCTTAAATGGGAAAATGTGTCTGTTCCTCTAAAAATAGAAATGGAGGTAGACAGCAAGGTGATGGCCCAAATTGAAGCCACTATGAAAAATCCTGATGCATTGAATGCGGGTTCATATTATCAGGCTGCAGCATATTATTTACAAACCGACCGGGATTTGGACCAGGCTTTAGAGTGGGTAAATCAATCATTGGAACTGGATCCTAAACCTTACTGGGTGTACAGATTGAAATCGAGTATTCTGGCAGGTAAAAAAGAATACAAAGCTGCTATCCAAACTGCAGAGAAAAGCATGGAAGCTGCTGAAGCTGCTGGAAATATGGATTATGTAAGGCTTAACAGAAATAATATCGAAGAGTGGAAGAAGCAATTGTAAGGCTTTTGTAAGTTTAGAAATTTTTCAGGAAAGGGAATACCTATTTAGGCCTTCCCTTTTTTGTTGGTTTTTTAGTCATGAAATCAAAATTGATGGCAATCGTTTTCCTTTAAAATACTATCTGAAAATTGATAATCCTTTAGTATTTCATTAGTTTTCCTAAAAAATAATTGACTACTAATGATTGATTACTAATGAAATACTTCATCTCTATTATCCTTTATTTCTCAATTACACATACACTTTTTGCCCAAAATACTCCCCTTGTTTTACAGTCTCCTGATCAGAAACTTGAATTTACTTTTGAGATCAAAAACAGTGAGGGATTGCAGCAGGCAATGTTTTATTCCATTCAGTATGATGGAAAAGAAGTGGTAAAACCTTCCCAGTTAGGTATTTTACACAAGACCAGAAATGGCTGGAATACCCCAGCCTGGTCTGAAAACATGGAGTTTATAGATTCAGAGGAATCGAGTAAGGATACCACCTGGCAACCCGTTTATGGGGAAAGAAGCACTGTCAGGGATCACTATAATGAAATGACTATTCGGTTGGGGATGAAAGGCCAGACCAGAAGAGAACTCATCGTTTTTGTGAGGGCTTATAATGAAGGTATAGCCTTTAAGTATCACTATCCGGAAAATAAGAGTGCTCATATTATTGATATTGAAAACGAGTTGACTTCATTTGCTTTTGAACCCGGAACCAAAGGGTATTTCTCCAACAGAGCTCAGGGCGAATACGAATTATTACCATTAAGTGATTGGGAGAACGAAAGTGAAAGACCGCTTACACTTGTATTGCCTAATGGATTATACGCTTGTGTGGCTGAAGCAGAAATGGTAAATTATTCCCGAATGCGATTGGTGCTGGCAGAAGGAAAATCCCATACCTTAAAGGTGAATTTGTTTGGAGGAGTAACTGAAGGCCCTCCATTTACCACACCATGGCGGGTAGTAATGGTGGCCGAAAATCCAGGTGATTTAATTGAAAACAATGATATTATTCTCAATCTGAATCCTCCCTCAAAAATTGAAAATACTTCTTGGATTAGACCGGGAAAGGTGATCAGGGAAGTTACTTTATCTGATGCCGGAGCGAAAGCCTGTGTCGACTTTGCTGTGGAAAGAAATTTACAATACATTCATTTTGATGCGGGTTGGTATGGCCATGAATATTATGTGGCTGAAGATGCCACTACCATTACAGTTGATTCTTTAAGAAACCCAAGACGGGATCTGGATTTGCATAAGGCTATCAAATATGCCAAATCAAAAGGAATAGGTGTATTGGTTTATGTGAATCACAGGGCTTTGGAAAGGCAGCTTGATGAAATTTTACCCCTCTATAAGAGCTGGGGAATTGATGGAATAAAATATGGTTTCGTGCATGCCGGCTCACATCGATGGACCACATGGTTGCATGAAGCGGTAAAAAAAGCAGCTGATCATGAACTAATGGTGGATATTCATGATGTTTACCGACCTACTGGATTTAGTCGAACCTACCCTAACCTGATGACGCAGGAAGGAATTCGGGGGAATGAGGAAATGCCGGATGCCACACACAACACGATTTTACCTTTTACCCGATACATTGCCGGTGCAGGAGATTATACGGTTTGTTATTATTACAGGGAAGAATTTGGACATCCGAAAAGGCATATTCAAACTACGCCTGCTCATCAGCTGGCTATATCTGTAATCTATTACAGTCCGCTACAATGGATTTACTGGTATGATAAACCTGCTGATTATCAGGGAGAACCTGAGATTGAGTTCTTCGACCATGTCCCAACTGTTTGGGATGAAACTCAAGTAATTGATGGGGAAATTGGTCAATATATCGCTATGGCCAGGAAAAGTGGAAAGGACTGGTTTGTAGGTGTCATTACCAATAATGATGGGAGGAGTTTGGAAATTCCTCTTGATTTTCTGGAGGAAGGCAAAAAATATAAGGCTTTCTTGTATGAAGATGGAGGAGAAAAAATTAAAACCAGGACCCATGTCAAAATTGAAGAGAAAAAAGTGAAAACAGGAGATAAAATAAAAATGGACCTTAAACCCAGTGGTGGCATGGCTATCAGAATAGTGGAGGTAGAATAATTAATGCAAATAAAAATTATAGAAGGTGACACGGACCTAAATGCTTTATCTGGGTTTAAAATAGATTATGATTAAGTAGCATTTTCGAAAAAGTGTAACCTGAAAAATATAGGGGGTTGGGTGTTCATGTATCCAACCCATTTTTGTTTACTTCATACCTTTATAAGTAGTAATTCAAAATTAATCGTGTATTATTTTGCCATAAAAGACTGATAGAGAGATTACAATTTCTCTGAAATAATAGTACCCGGTATGGAGTACCCGGTATGGAGTACCCGGTATGGAGTACCCGGTATGGAGTACCCGGTATGGAGTACCCGGTATGGAGTACCCGGTGTGGAGCACGGGTGCTTAAGAAATCTCTTGCTATATTTAAGGTTTCTGACACCTCAAACTTTTACCTTATGGATAGCTTATCTACGGCAATTCTTGTCATTGCCCTTTTTATTATCATGACCGGGATGGGACTTTCTCTTACTATTAATGATTTTAAGAGAGTGCTGAAATTCCCGCTGGCTGTTTTTGCCGGATTTTTAAATCAAATCATTTTATTACCAATTATCGCTTATGTGCTTTTAAATTTGCTAGAGGTCAGCCCCAATATCGCAGTTGGGATAATGATTCTTTCCGCTTGTCCGGGTGGACCAACCTCCAATTTATTGACACTCCTGGCCAAAGGGGATACCGCACTTTCAGTTACCCTTACAGCAGTAAACAGCCTGATTACCATTGTCACCATCCCTTTAATTGTGAGCTTCGGTTTAACAGAATTTATGGGAGGGGAAGGTACAATAGTGGATGCTCCAATCGGAAAAATTGCCGGATCTCTTGTGGTAGTAATTGCGATTCCTTTGGCTATAGGAATGGCAGTGAAAAAATACTCCAATAATTTTGCCCTCAAAATGGAAAAACCAGTGCGAATTGCCAGTGCAATTGTGCTCGTTTTGGTTATCATTGGGATTACCATTAAAGAAAAGGATAATCTCCCTGCCTATTTTGAAAGTGCCTTAATCATTGCCCTGAGCTTAAATATAGCCACTATGCTGGTAGGATTTATTACGGCAAAAATATTTGGTTTGAGCTTTAGGCAGGCTCTAACGATTTGTATAGAATCCGGAAACCAAAATGGAACGTTAGCCATTCATGTTGCAGTGGTTTCACTGGGCCGGTCTGATTTGGCTATTGCCGCAGCAGTTTATAGTCTTATTATGTATGGCACGGCTCTTATTCCTATTGGCATTGGAAATAAGCAAAATGTGCAGGCTGAAGCTCTTGCTTAGGGTTGGGCAATCTTAATTTAGTTGGTTTTATTTTCTAAATTCATGTAAGTGAAAAAGACTTGTTCGTTTTAATGATGATCTTTTAATTATAATGAACAAATAAATGATGAATGAGTCAATATTAGATGCTGAATTTACAGCCAGCCCTGAAGATTTAGAAAATGTAGAATATGCCGGATTCTGGATTAGGGTTGGCGCCTCTTTAATCGACTTTTTGGTTTTGTTACCTGTTGTAGGATTGAGTATATTTAATATGCTGAGTATTAAATCAATGAGCTTAATGCTGGTTCTTACGATTGCCGGGGCAATTTATAAGCCTTATTTTGAATGGAAAAAAGGGGCTACAATAGGGAAAAGTGCGGTAGGCATAAAAGTGGTTAATATGAATTTTGAACCAATTACCCTCAATCAGGCTTTGATCAGGTATTTTCCCTGGATGATAAATTATACCCTGGCTTTGATTTTGGATTTCTTTCTGTTTACCTCTCCTGAATTTGGTACCACCACTGATTTTGTGGAATTGGGGATGATTACAGAAGGTTTGCCTTTTGATGCCATAAATAGGGGTTATAATTTTGTTTTTTTAATTTTGGTTGGTAGCCTTATATTCGACAAATTTAAGCAGGGAATTCACGATAAGTCGGCTGGTACCTTTTGTATAAAATCGAAGTAAAATATAAATATTAAGGTTTTTATGGCGCAAGCTTCAAGCTTGCGCCTTCACCTGAATTTTTTCAATATGATCAAAATTGGTGTTTCTCCATGTTTCATTTATCAGGATATCAACAGAGCCGTTTTCGGCCCTAAAACACTGACTTACATTGAAAATGACATGGCTCGTTATCTCACCCGAAAGGGAGTAATTCCCGTTTTAATTCCTGAATTGCCCGATGCAGCACTACGGGAATTCCTGGGTGAATTCGATGGGTTCGTTTTTCAGGGAGGGGATGATATTGCTCCGGAATCATATGGAGAAACTCCAATTGGTAGATGGAAAGGCAATAAACACCGTGATGATTATGAACTGAAAATCATGGATTTTGCCATAAAAAATGATAAACCGGTATTTGCCATTTGCCGGGGAATGCAGTTACTCAATGTATATTTTGGAGGAAAACTATATCAGGATATTGCCACACAAACCCAAACCAGCATTGTGCACAGAGATGCGGAAAAATATGACAGCATCACCCATGAAATAGTCTTTACTGGAAACGATTTTTTAGAAAATCTTTATGGGGAACATACCAAACGTGTTATCAATTCAATCCATCATCAGGGAATTAAGGATTTGGGAAATGAGCTGGAAATTCTGGCTAAATCTACCGAAGATGGCATGGTAGAAGCCATTATGTGGAAAGGCACAGCAGCGGGAAAAGTGTTGGGCGTACAATGGCACCCTGAATTTGCCTATTCCTTAAAGGGAACCATGTTAGATGCAGAATTGCTTTATGATAATTTTCTGCAATTCTGCACCTGATGGCTTCCTGTTTTATACACGTTCCAGCTTTATTGGAGCGGTATTATTTGCATTCCACTGACAAATATAAAGATTCTTATCCTCATCAATACAAACATCATGGCCATGATGGAAAGGTTTGTCTTCTGCCTGATATGTGGGTTGTAATTTCCCTTCTTTATATTCCGGGGTAGTGCCTCCCGGATTGGAAACTACCTTGTCATTTTCCAAAATTGTTACAAATCCGGTATGTTCTTTCCAGCTAAAAGTTCCCCCTTTTGGAGTGGACCAGCATACCCCGGCATATAAATTCTGCTCGTCAAAAACAGCCCTGCACACAAACATATTTGGCAAATGCAGGGTTTTTACATATTTCCCGTCAAGGGTGAAAAATTTAAAAGCATTTTCATTTCTGGAAGTACAAACTACTAAAGGATTTTCTTTATCTCTGTAATCGATGGCTACCCCGTGGGCATTGGCCAGATTATAATTTTTGTCCTCATTATCATGTCCTCCCCAATGCCTGATATATTCTCCATGCATATTATATTGAATGATAAAATCACTGCCATAACCATCGGCCACATAAATATCTCCATTGGGTCCAATGGCTATTTCGGTAGGGCAGAATTGGTTCCCTGGTTTGTAAACCCCAATGGTTTGAGGATGTCCAATGTCAAAAATTACCTTACCATCTAATGTGGTTTTAGTAACTCTCCCATTGTGATGAATCCATTGCCCATTTTTATCCAGAAACCATCCGGAATCGGAAAGAAATAGGAAATCTTCTTCTCCTTCTTTGGATAAAGTAAGCCCATGACCGCCCGGATAAGCAGTGCCCCAGGTATCCAGTAATTTTCCCGATTTGTCAAAAATCATGATGTTGTTTTTGGGGTGATCCCCAATCATAATCAGCCGGCCTTTAGAATCCATTACCATTTCATGGCAATTTAAAATAGGATGTTCCACACTGGACATTTTTGCCCAGTCTCGTATCACTTTGTATTGGTAATCCCCATGACCCACTATTACAGGTTGATCGTTTTTTACATTTTTAATAATATTAAACCCAAAGGAGGGTAAAGCCATTCCCGTGGCTGATAATAAGGTAGTTTTCTTAATAAATTTTCTTCTGGAACTCATGGTGAATTTATGTTTTAAAAATTGTTTCTTTTTAGAAGCTAGAATTATTTCTAACCCCTAACCTCAAATCACTAACTACTAATCCCTAAGATAATATATCTTTTACAACATGTCCATGGACATCGGTTAACCTAAATCTTCTGCCCTGATATTTGTAATTTAGCTTTTCATGGTTTATACCGAATAAGTGCATTAGGGTAGCCTGAAAATCATGCACGTGGACAGGATCTTTTACCACATTATAACTGAAATCATCGGTTTCCCCATAGGTAAATCCTGGTTTTACTCCGGCCCCGGCCATCCACATCGTAAAGCATCTGGGATGATGATCTCTTCCATAATTCGTAGCGGTTAACTTACCCTGAGAATAAACAGTTCGGCCAAATTCTCCTCCCCAAACTACGAGTGTATCTTCCAGCAAGCCTCTTTGTTTCAAATCTTTAATTAGAGCCGCTGTAGCCTGATCTGTGTTTTTACACTGTTTTTTTATGCCATTGGGCAGGAATAAGTGTTGGTCCCATCCCCGGTGGTATAGCTGGACAAATTTTACATCCTTTTCAATTAATCTTCTGGTCAAAAGGCAATTGGCGGCATAAGTTCCGGGATCCCGGCTGTCTTCTCCATACATTTCAAAAATATGATCAGGTTCATCTGAAAGGTCAACCACATCAGGCACGGAAGTTTGCATTCTGTAAGCCATTTCGTATTGGGCAATTCTGGCATTTATTTCCGGATCACCATAAGTACTTTCCTGCACTTCATTGAGTTTTTTCAGGTAGTCCAGCATTCTTCTTCTGTCCTGGCCATCATAGTTTTCCGGATTACTGAGAAACAAAACAGGATTTTTCCCTGATCTGAATTGTACACCCTGATGTTCTGTAGGCAGGAATCCATTTCCCCAAAGTCGGGAGTATAAAGGCTGACCACCCGAATTTTTGGATTGCAGCACAATGAATGTTGGCAGGTTTTCATTATCCGAGCCGAGTCCATAACTCAGCCATGCACCAATAGAAGGTCTGCCTGGCAGTTGATGGCCTGTCTGAAAAAAGGTGATAGCCGGATCATGATTGATTTGCTCCGTATGCATGGATTTAATGAAGCAAAGCTCATCCACAACCTCAGCCGTATAGGGCATTAGGTCACTTACCCAGGCCCTGGATTTTCCATATTGATTGAATTTATACATGGAAGAAGCTATGGGAAGTGAAGCCTGATTGGTGCTCATTCCCGTAAGTCTTTGTCCCTGCCGGACAGAATCGGGTAAATCCTGTCCCTGCATTTCTCCCAGTTTGGGTTTGTAATCAAACGTTTCGAACTGAGAAGGACCTCCACTTTGAAAAAGGTAAATAATTCTTTTGGCTTTGGGTACAAAGTTGGGAAATCCGGGAAGCCCTTTTCCTGTATCTATTAAAGGTTCAGGATTGGTACTGGCAAATACCTTTTCCGTTCCAAGTAAACCTGACAGTGCCATGGCGCCTATGCCAAGGGACGTTTTGGTCAGAAATTGTCTTCTGTCCAGCTTTTTACTCTCTTCAAATAGTTCTCTGGTTTGAGGTGGTCTTTTGTGGTGATGGTTACACATGGTTTTTTATATTTTTTAATTTTTTTTATAAATCTATGACTGGCTAAAACTTGCAACTTTAGCCTTTTTAGACTGCAAAAAGCGAATCTGGAAAGTTTACTATATTTCTTATATTCAGAGGTTTAAGTATTCGCTTTGCTTATAGCTTAGCCAGTGAAAAGGTTCCTTATAACAATTTACCTTTTTGTGATTGACGCATCTGCATTTAAAATTACACTTGCTACAATTGCATTAGCAGCAATCCAGTTGGAATCAAGTTTTTCATTTACCCGATATTCCCCTGCTTCCAACCAGCCTAAGGTTTTCTCAGGGTTTTCCTTAAAGTTTTGATATTCTTTATCCCTTAATTCCATTAGAATCCCCACTTCTTCCTCTTTTGGTTTTCTTCCAGTCAGTTTTTCAAATGTATTTTCAATGGAATTTTTATCATTTCCATTTGCCGTCATTTGTTCCCCAATTACCTTAGCGGCTTCTATATAAGTGGGATCATTCAGTAAAACCAGTGCCTGCAAAGGGGTATTGGTCTTTTGCCTTCTTACCGTGCATTCATTTCTGTCAGGGGCATCAAAAGTGGATAAAGTTGGGTTAGGCACGGTCCGTTTCCATATAGTATACAGGCTTCTTCTGTAAAGTTTATCTCCGGTATCTTGTTGGTAGGTGGCATTATTCATCTTCCAAAGCCCTTCTGGCTGATAAGGATAAACGCTTTGCCCGCCAACTTTCCGATTGAGTAATTCGCTTGCTATTAAGGCATTATCACGAATCATTTCCGAAGTAAGTCGTGCACTTGGACCTCTTGCCAACCAGATATTTTCCGGATCTTTTTCCCGGAGTTCTTTGGGACAAACAGCACTTTGTCTGTAAGTAGCGGACATGACCATCAATTTTTGCAGGGCTTTTACATCCCACCCTGAATGTATAAATTCAAGTGCGAGCCAGTCCAGCAATTCGGGATGGCTTGGGAGCTCACCCTGATTGCCAAAATCTCCAGTGGTTTTTACAAGGCCTTTGCCAAAATAATTTTGCCAATACCGGTTTACAGCCACCCTGGCTGTCAGCGGATGATCGGGATGAATTAGCCATTGGGCAAGCCCCAGTCTGTTTTTGGGCATATCATCTTTCATGGGCATAATGCTTTCCGGAGTAGCTGGAAAAACTTCTTCTCCATATACATCATATTGCCCACGATTCAAAACAAAGGATTTCCGTTTGTTTTCCATTTCCTTCATTACCATGATTTCCTGTACATTTTCCATAGAATCTACCAGAACAGCCCTGGCTTTTTCAAGAGCTTTCAGGGAATTGATGTAGGATTTGGAAAAATGATTGAGGAAATATTCGTTTAGCAGAGCTTTTTCTCCCTGGTTCAGTTGTGCCTTAGGTTTTTGTAAAATGGATTTAACCTTTTCTGGATTACTAATTTGCATCAATTCCAATTGGGTAACTTCCCTGTTGAAAACCAGCAAATCATCCACAATGGCATTTTTTAAGCCCTTTCCCCTCCATCTTGCTCCAATTTGTAATCCGGGTTCAATGGGTTCACTATAAATATAATCTTCGAAATCATGGAAGATGATGTCTTTATACAGGTTGTCTGTTTGTACTTCTGTTTGGAGTTCTTCGCCATCAAGGAAAATTTTCAGACCGCTGGCTTTGCTGGAACCATCATAGGTTAAAGCCAGATTAATCCACTTGTCTTTTGGAATCTCATCCAGTGTATGTTCAATAATGGCATTATCCGGCCAGGTGTGTGCCATGAGAATTTCCAGCCTATTGTTTTTAATGGTCACATGATAGCCTCTGAAACTATGCAGATAAGTGCCATAGCCTTTATGGAAAATTACCCCTTCTTTAATGCTTTCGGGTAAATAAATATTCAGGTTGATGGTAAATGGCTGATGTCTCTGGAAGATTCCAACTTCATCCAGATCGAGCCAGGCATCCCCATTTAATAAAAGTCCGTTGCCATTTAAGCCCTTTGTAAATTCGGGAAACTCATTATTAGAAGCCTGCCTGCCCATTTTTCCTTTTTGCGCGGGATTGATTTGATTGACTAATTGGGTATTTTCAAGATTAAAGCGGGCGACCAGGTTTTTAGGGTTTTTGGGAAAAGACAGGTTTTGGTAAGCTTCATTTTCTGTCCATTTTTCAAAAGCCTGTTGTTCCTGATCCAGTGATCGTTTAGTTTGAGCGAGCTTTTCTTGTTCCTCATGTTCCAGAAAAGCCAGGATTTTTTCCTGTTCTTCATCCGGAATCATTAGGGTGGGAACTGGAGTGGCCCAATCCCAGGGAATTTGCCCGGATTCATTGATATTATTGAAGAAACTGAAAAACTCATAATAGTTCTTTTGTGAAATCGGATCATATTTATGATCGTGGCATCGGGCACAACTTAGTGTCAGAGCCATGAGTCCCTGACCCAGAACTGCTGTCCGGTCAGCGACATTTTCCACCCGAAATTCTTCATCTATGATGCCATCTTCCAGGTTTTGGGGATGCAACCTGTTGAACCCGGTGGCAAGGATTTGCTCACGAGTAGGATTGGGCAACAAATCGCCAGCCAGTTGCCAGGTAATAAACTGATCATAAGGCATATTTTCATTAAATGACTGGATTACCCAGTCCCGCCAGGGGCTCATGTCCCTATAGCGATCTACCAAATATCCGTGAGTATCTGAATACCTGGCCACATCCAGCCAGTCAATTGCCATTTTTTCCCCATAATGGACTGTATTGAGTAGCCTGTCAACTTGTTTCTCATAAGCATTTTCAGATTTATCATTGATGAATTGCTCCAACTCTTCTGGAGTAGGAGGAAGGCCAGTCAGGTCAAAAGATAATCTCCTTAATAAAAGTGCTTTGTCTGCTTCTTTATTTGGCTGAAGATTTTTCTCCTCCAGTTTTTTTAATATGAAGTTGTCTATAGGATTTTTTATCCATTCCCGGTTGTTAACTTTTGGAACTTTCCTGTTTTCTGGTTTAATAAATGCCCAGTGGGGTTTGTATTCCGCCCCATCTTCTATCCATTTAATTAGAGTAGCTTTTTCTTTAGCGGTCAGGATCAGGTTAGATTCGGTAGTTGGCATCAATATTTCCGGATCTTCGGAAGTTATTCTGTGAAATACTTCAGACTTTTTGAGATTTCCCGGGTTAATGGCATATTTCCCTGGATTTTCGGGTAATTCTGCAAAAGCAAATTTCCCTTCATCCAATTGTAAGCCTGCTTTCTGATTGGCTTTATCCGGACCATGGCAGGCAAAGCATTTGTCAGATAAAATTGGTTTTACATGGATGTTGAAATCCAGCGTTTGGGGTAATTCAGCATAAGCTTCAGCTACATCATCTGGTAAATCTGGTGAGCAGGCTGTGAATTGTATTGTCAGAAAAATAAGCAGACAAAGGAATCCGGTAGTTGTTTTGGAATGCATAATAAAGATTAAATTGAAAGCTATTATAGTTAAGAGAACTGTACAACATTGAAATGGAATGGTGTACAGCTTTGATCATCATTATTCCAAATTTACCCGCTCTGCGGCTCAGAATTAAGGATTTTACATAGACACGTAATAGACAGGTCTGAATTTCTCTGTGATTTTCTATCGACAATAAATTAGATTCCTCAATTTTATATTTCTGAAACCTACAGAAATTATTTATGGTGGCTTTAACCCTCAGGTGTTTATTCATAAGTATTGCTTTTAATTTTCTTTACCCGATGGATTTGTGGGGAAATCAAAATCATCCTATCCAATTACCTCAGGTTTCCAATCTTCAATTATTCGATCTGGAAAATGACTTCAATGCTGAACAGGATTCTATTCCTGAAAATCTGGAAAGAGCTTATAAGCAGTATTTGGAAAATGGAGATTCCCTTCAGGCGATTAGGATACTGAATAACCTTGCGGGATTTTATAGCAATCGGGCGAATTATGATAAATCCTATGAAGCCTATTGGAAAGCCTTATTGCTCTCCGATGAAATGAACAATTTAGAAACCAAAGCAGCGGCTTATAATGGTATAGGGATTTTGTATAGTCTTTATGAAAGAAGGGAGGAGGCATTGGATTATTACCTGAAGGCTTTGGAACTGCGTAGAAACCTGGTGATGGAAAATTTGGGAAGTGATCTTTTATTAGCCAGAAGTTATTTCTCCCTGGCGATCCATTATCGATATGAAAAGGAATTTAAAACAGCCAGAAATTATCTGGACAGTTGTTATAATGTTCGATCATGGGATAGTATTCCTGCCCTTAATAAAGCATTTTATGATTTGGAGGGGGCTTTCCTACAATATCATTTTGGGGAAATAGAAGCAAGTATTCCCCAAATTCTTCAGCAACTTCAAATTTTTGAAAGCTATAAAAGTCAGTATCTGGTAGTCATTTATTCTTTTTTGGGTGATATTTATTATGATACCCGAAACTTTGAGCAATCGGAATATTATTATTTGATGAGCCTTCATGCTGGAAAGCATTTTATGAAGCATCTGAATTTTGTTCCTGATGTTTATATCAAATTATCCCGGCTATATGCCAAAACTGAAAAATTTGAATCTGCTTTTGAATCTCTGAAGCAGGCCAATGAAATCAATTATATTTTATACAGTAGCAGAAGTCCCAACAATCGTCATTTACTGGAGATTCAGGATAACTATAGGATTGAAAAAAGTAAAATAGAACAATTGGCAAAGGAAAAGAGGCTGGCTTCACTGGAACACGAACAAAGTGTCTGGTTTTTGAAATCGCTGATATTTGTGATTGGTATGGTGTTTATCCTGATAGTAGGTATTTTAATTGTCAGGTTTTTAATTGTGAAACACCGGGCTGAAAAGAAAATTTTGGAAAATAACAGGATGCTGGAGCAAAAGCAGTCTAGGGAAATTCTGGAAATTAAAAATAAAGAATTAACAGCATTTACCATCCAGTTAATTGAAAAAGAAGAAATGCTGGCTAATATAAAAACAGAATTAAAAGCTCAGAAGAAGGCTGCAGAGGGAAAAGATAACAGGGATATTGAAAAAATTATTCGAAAAATTGATCATAATTCTAACCAGTATTGGGAAGAGTTCGAAGCCAGATTTATAGCAGTGAATAATCAGTTTTATGAAAATCTGAAAAAGGAATTTCCTAAACTTAGTCCCTACGACCTGAAAATTTGTGCCCTGGTAAAATTGAATTTTTCGGGCAAGGAAATGGCAAAACTATTGGGGATTTCTGTGGAAAGTGTGAACACTTCCCGATATCGGTTGAGGAAAAAACTGGGATTAAACAGAGAAGAAGGCTTGTGGGAATTTATTTCAAAGTTTTAAGGACTAATTATTAATGAAATAAATTCCCATTGATGACTTAAATTAAACCGCCTTTCCAATCAATGTAGCTGCAGTACAATCCTCAATGAATACATTTACATATTCTCCAATCTTCTGATCGCCTTTTGGGAAAACAACTACTTTATTAGCCGAATTTCTTCCTCTCAATTGATCATCAGACCTCTTGGAAGTGCCTTCTATTAGAACCCTGAAAGTTTTTCCCACATCCAGCTTATTTCTTTCCATTGAAAGTTCCTGTTGTTTATTGATCACTTCCTGAAGCCTTCTTTTCTTAATGTCTAGAGGAATGTCATCCTTATATTTTTTAGCAGCAAGTGTTCCCGGTCTTTCAGAATAGAAAAACATGTAACTGAAATCGTATTTTACATAATCCATCAGGCTCAAAGTATCCTGGTGTTCCTCTTCGGTTTCTGTGCAAAAACCAGTTATCATATCAGAGGAAATCCCACATTCTTCACCCAGAATATTTCTGATGGCGTCCACTCTTTCCATATACCATTCTCTGGAATAAGTCCTGTTCATCAATTCTAATACTCTGCTATTTCCACTTTGGGCAGGAAGGTGAATGTATTTGCAAATATTCTCATATTTGGCCATGGTATACAAAACCTCATCGGTAATGTCCTTAGGATGGGAAGTGGAAAACCTCACCCTTAAATCCGGATCGATTTCAGCCACCATTTCCAGCAAATTAGCGAAGTTTACAGACTGAACTTCTACACCTTCCTTTTCTTTCTTTTCAATCTGAGCTTTGCTTTTTAATTCATCAATTGCAGACCATTTATAGGAATCCACATTTTGTCCTAAAAGCGTCACTTCTCTATAACCTTTGGCAAATAAATCTTTTGCCTCATTTACAATAGAATAAGGATCCCGACTTCTTTCCCTTCCTCTGGTGAAAGGAACCACACAGAAAGAACACATATTGTCACATCCTCTCATGATAGAGATGAAAGCCGTAACGCCATTGGAATTTAACCTTACCGGAGTGATTTCTGCATATGTTTCTTCTTTGGATAAAAATACATTTACCCCTTTTTGACCATCATCCACATCGGCTACCAGATTGGGTAAATCTCTATAGGCATCCGGGCCAACTACAAGGTCCACAATTTTTTCTTCTTCTAAAAGTTTGGCTTTCAGCCGCTCCGCCATACATCCCAAAACCCCGATGGTAATGCCTGGTTTGTCTTTCTTTACCTTATTAAATTGAGATAATCGGGTACGTACGGTTTGCTCTGCTTTTTCCCGGATAGAACAGGTATTCAGGAAAATAAGGTCAGCATCTTCAAACTTTGAAGTAGTACCAAAACCCTGTTTTTCCATGATGGAAGCTACGATCTCACTATCAGAAAAATTCATCTGGCAGCCATAGCTTTCAATGTAAAGTTTCCTTTGCCCTGCTTCAGCTTTATCTTTAGATATATTTACCACTTCACATGCCTCCTGACTGCTTTTATCTAATATTTCAATGTCTTTAATTAATTCTGTCATTTAATTCCGGTACTTTTAAGTATAGGGTAATCAAATCATTTTCAGTGGATTTTAGCCAAAACCCTCCATCTCAATTTCAACCCGCAAAGGTAATAATTTTGTTTCGGAAAATAAGTGCTATTCGATCTGGTTAATTTATTCTTATGGATGTTTAATTATGAATATCATGGATTTAACACTGTAAAAACTCTTTTAAGAAAAATAACAAATAATTAAGTTAAGGAATTTAAGGGGGATTTTATAATAATGCAAAATGTGGGTATTTTTTTACTGAGTTATTTAAAATATGGGAAAAAGTGAATAATAGTTATTATTTAAGAGAAATCTTTCACATATGATAAAATGGGTTATATTTGCCAATATCCGTTAGGTGAAATTATTTAAGCGGTGTGATTAATTTTATTTTGAGTCAAAATGCTGTTTAATTTCTCCTGAAAGTTCAAATCCACTTGCTATCAAAGTTTTAATAAACAATTGTTTACCATGAAAATCTTTCCTTTTATTCTAAGGACTTTGCTTTTATGGCTGATTTGCCCTGTTATTGCGTTTTCACAAATAAATGAAAATAATTGTTCAGAGGCAGGTAGAGTGTATGCTTTATTGGAAAAAATCCATTATCACCCCTTGGCCTTAGATGATTCCCTTGCTGTTAAAACATTTGAAAATTTTATAAAAGCCCTTGACCCATCCAGGCTTTACTTTACTCGTCAGGATTCTATTTTTTTGGCTTCAAAAAGTCTGGAAATTGATGATAATATTAGAAATAAAAATTGTAGTTTCTTGACAACGGCCATCAAACAGTACCAAAAAGCTTTATTAAGAGCCGATAGTATTTTGGTAAAAATGGCCGGGAATCCTATTGACTTTGTGCAAAAAGATTCAATCGTTTTTATTCAATCCAAAAAGGGGCAGTTTAGAAATGATGTTCAAAGCTTAGAAAATAAATGGGCTAAATGGATTAAGTACCAGGTCATTAAGGAAATATTTTCCCCTGCTGATGAATCTGATGACCCTTTTTCCATTTCAGAAGAGGCACTACTGAGTAGAGAACCTTTTTCACGGGAAAAAATATGTAAAATCTACCAAAGAAATATTGAAAAGAAAATTGACCATCCTATGGGGTTTGAAAACCATGTTGCCATGTCATTTTTTAATGCCATTACCACTGCATTTGATCCCCATTCCAATTATTATTCACTTTCCATGACTGAGCTTTTCCTTTCCCATGTATCGAAAAATACTTATTCATTTGGAATTGAAATAGGTGAAAATGAAGAAGGGGAAGTTTTGGTAGAAAAGCTTGTTCCTGGCAGTCCTGCATGGAAATCCAATGCTATTCACAAAGGGGATAAGCTTTTGGTTTTGAAAGAATCTGATGAAAAAATTTATCAACTCTCACAACTGGATATTTATGAAGTGAACAAACTTTTAGTGTCCAATGCTGAAAAAAGTATTGAATTAACTATTGAAAAATCTGATGGGCGGGAGAAGGAAATTATTTTGCAAAATGAAAATGCTGTTTCAGAGGAAAATATCATCAATAGTTTGATTATTGATGGAGACAAAAAAGTAGGTTATATAGCTCTTCCTGGCTTTTATACAGATATGGATAACCAGCGATTGGGTTGTGCAAATGATGTTGCCAAGGAGTTAATTAAATTAAAAAATGAAGGTGTGGAGGGATTAATTCTCGATCTCCGGAATAATGGTGGTGGAGCTTTGAATGAGGCCATTGGACTTGCTGGTATATTTATAGATTCGGGACCTGTATTTATTCAGAAAGACAGCGAAGGAAATCTTATTTTGAAAAAAGATATGAATAGAGGGACTATCTACAATGGTCCTTTAGTAGTGATGGTGAATGGTTTAAGTGCCTCTGCTTCAGAGGTTTTTGCAGGAGTGATGCAGGATTATAACAGGGCTGTAATTGTTGGCAGCCCAACCTATGGAAAGGCAACAGCTCAGATATTATTCCCAACTAATATAGAGGGTGAATCAGAATATTCGGATTATAATACTTCTGATTTAAACTCAAGTTTTATGAAGACTACTTATTCTAAAATTTACCGCCTTGATGGGAGAACTTATCAAAAAGAGGGAATTCAACCAGATGTTTATTTACCTGATTTGATGGAATATTTTATTGAAAAAGAGGCAACTTATGAAACTGCCCTGGCCAATGATAAAATTGTGAAAAAGGTATATTATAAACCTCTAAAGAAACTTCCCGTCTTCACCTTACAGAAAAGAAGTCTTGAAAGGCAAAGTGAAAACGAATATCTGAAAAAGGTGCAAAAGACAGGTGAATTCCTTAAAAAAACAAAGCTGTCTGAACATGTCGTACCCTTGGATATTCAAACTTACAAGAATGAAAAATCCCAAGCTCCTTTGGTGAATGGCTTGGAGGAACTGGAAGGAAAGGAAAGTTCCCGATTTGTCCTAAAAAATACTGCCTGGGATGAGGAATTAATGCAGATGGATAAATATAGGGAATTGGCTCAGCATGAATTTAAAACAGCGCTGCAAAAAGACACCTATCTGGAGGAGACCTATCTTATTCTAAGGGATTTAATTGATGCTAAATAATTTTAAAGTTTAAAAAATTTTCAACCATATAAGTATTGTAAAAACATGAGATTGAAATCATTTCTATTCTTAATACTAATTTTTATTATTAGTGGACATCTAAAAAAAATACAGGCTCAGGATTTGAAAACCAGTGTTGGGTATATGAGTTACATTGGTGAAGAATATAATAAAATCACCAAAGACCAATGGGATTATACACGATCAGTTGCACATGGAAAAAGTGCGAGAAAAGTTGAAAAACGAAGAAAGGAACTTTTAAATACCATAAAGGAAACTAAGTACAAAATTTCAAAAATGCCTGCCTTTGAAGGAGACAAAACCCTTAAGGATTCAGTAGGAAGTTTTTTGGCCATCAGTTATAATGTGATTAATGAAGATTATGCAAAGCTGGTGGATATGGATGAAGTGAAGGAACAATCATTTGATGCCATGGAGGCTTACTTAATAGCTAAGGAGCTTGCTGATGAAAAATTGACTGATGCTGCCATAAGAATGTCAACTGCGCAGGAGGCCTTTGCTGCCAAAAACAATATTAAACTGATAGAATCTGAAACTAAATTGGGGGAGAAGATGAGAAAAGCTTCTGAAGTATTTAGTTATTATAATGACTTATATCTGTTGTTTTTCAAAAGTTATCACCAGGATAATTATCTTATGGAAGCATTGTCAGCTAAGGATATAAGCGGGATCGAACAAAATAAAAGTGCATTAATCAGCTACAGCGATGAGGGGCTGGAAAAGCTGAAAGAATTTGGGGCTTTTAAAGGCAACTATGACATGGCTAATATGACCAAAAAGGCCTTAAACTTTTACAAAGAAGAGGCTGAAGTTACTGTACCTGCTATCATAGAATGCATATTGGCTCAGGAAAAATTTGAAAAAATAAAAACTTCATTTGATGCCATAAAACCCAATAAGCGGACTCAGGCAGATGTGGATCAATATAACAATGGAATTAAGGAAGTGAATGAGGCCATTGCAAGATATAATGAAGTAAATGCGAAATTGTTTGATGAAAAAAATGATATGATTAAGGAGTATAATAAAGTTAGTGATAGTTTCCTTAATAAAAATGTGCCTTAATTTGCTCTGTTAATTTAGAAAAAAGATATCTTGAAAAGCGAAGTTAAAATGGTTTATCTTCGCTTTTTTTGTTTTTGATCACCCTCTCTTTTCTTTCAACTCCGTAATTAATTGTTCAAATAGCTCACATTGTCTGGTGAAGTTGTAGGTGGATTTTACGTAATCAACTCCCTTTGCGGCAAGTGTACTGGTTAAAAGTTCATCATCGATTAATTCTTCCAGACAGTTGGATAAGGCTTTTGCATCACGTGGGGGAAATACCAGTCCGTAATCACCACTTTTTAGAATTTCCTTAGTGCCCAGATGGTTTGTTCCTACCACAGGAACTCCACAGGCAAGTGCTTCAACCGTCACCATTCCAAAAGTTTCTGCAGGAGAAGCCATCACAAAAATGTTCATGGCTTTGTAGGCTGTTTCTACATCTTTGCTAAACGGCCGAAAGTAAATTTGGTCTTTTAGCCCATTTTTTTCTGCAAGTGACTCTAGTGATTTTAAATATTCAGAGCCTTTATCTTCTTCTTTTACCCCACAAATCAAGCCTTTAACCTCAATATCCTTTTTCCTCAATTCTCCCAATGCCTCAATAAAATAAGCATGTCCTTTTTGGTGGTCCATTCGCCCTACCATCCCAATAATTAGTTCTTCTTGTGGCAAGTCCAGGTTTTCCCTGGCTTCCTGCATTTTCATTTTATTTTCCGAAAACCTATTTACATCTATGCACAGGGGAATTATCTTAATTTTGTCAGGATCAATATTTGTCCTTTCCCTCACCTGGTTGGCCAATACTTCTAGGGGTGTTACCCAGGCATCCAATGACTTGTAGATGGAAGTATGCCAAAAATCTCTTTTGTTTACCCCAAGTTCTATTTGCTGATGATAAATGAGCAGGGTTTTCCCTAATCCAAATTTTTTGGTAAGTACTCCAAGCTTTATGTCCTGATTAACCCCGAGAATTAAGGTATCAAATTTTTCAGTTTTGTTAGTTTTGGATAATCGCATACAGGCTCTCAGGCTCAAGTCTTTGTACCTGGCTGGAAAGTGAATAAGAGGAAGGCCCGCGTCTCTGGAATGCTTGTAGATAGGATAATCCGAATGGGCGATCATCACCACTTCATGTCCTCTTTCCGTAAGCCATTGAGCGAGTTTATAGTTGTTGATTTCAAGTCCACCCCATGATGGAGAATTACACAAAAAACCTATTTTCATCCTTAAACTTTTACTTTTCAATTCTTTGAAATAATTATTTCTCTCTATTTTTAGCCAAAATTTCCTTTTTTAAAATCAGGGGAATTAAGATTGAACCGCAAAAGTAAGAGAATAAAATGATAGAATATTTAGATAAGCTTGATAAACAACTATTCTTATTTCTAAATAGCCTTCACAGTTCTTTTACCGATTCCTTCTTTGGGTTTATGACCGATCAGGAGACCTGGTACCCGCTATATGCTTTAGTTCTGATTTTTATTTTTCAAAAGTACCGCTGGCAGGGCCTTTATCTTTTGGCTGCAATTTTAATCACTATAGGTTTAGCAGACCAGTTTTCTTCCGGATTCTGTAAACCATTTTTTGCCAGGCTCAGGCCCTGTCACGATCCGGAAATTTCCTCACTTGTGCATCTTACATTTAGAGGATGTGGTGGCCAGTTTGGCTTTATTTCGGGACATTCTTCCAATTCATTCGCAATTGCTACCATATTTTTCCTGCTGCTTAGAAATGATGTAAAATATATCAAACTTATGTACTTGTGGGCGGCAATTGTAGCTTATAGCAGAATTGCTGTTGGTGTTCATTATCCGGGAGATATTTTTTTCGGAGCACTGGCTGGTAGCCTGATAGGCTGGTTGGTCTTTCAGGGTTTTAAAAGATTTAAAGGGGAATTATTAATTAGATTAAAGGAATCAGGGGAAGTTTAAAACATTGGCTTTTAAGCGGAAAAAAATATTATTTAACGATAAATAATTATTAAAATTTTATTTAGATTCCTGTATCTTTTTTTACACTTTTGCATTCCACTAATTGCGGGGGAAGTATTTTGGAACAAAATTTTGATGATTGCGGCCAAAAAACTTGTAAGATAGTGGATAAGGTACTAATTTTACTTGGAATAGTACAATTAATAACTTGAATAATATTATTTAATAAGCTAGTATTAACAAATTTTACTTTGTTCTGCTGTCTTATCATAAAGTGAAATTTTTTAGAATTAAAAAAAATTATAAATTGCATTAAAACTTAATAGTAATGACTAAGACTAGAATCTTTTCTATCAGTTTAATCCCATTAATTATTTTTCTGTCATATTTATTATTTGATGGAATTGCTGGCAAAATTCAACTTGCCAAGGAAATTGCAGCAGATGAAGAAAGAGTTAAAAACAAATTAATGCTGGTCAGGGATGCAGAGAAAGCTTATTTGGCTAAATATGATGAGTATACCAGTAGTTTTGATACGCTCATCAATTTTATTAAAAATGATTCGATTTATATCACCGAGCAAAGAGAAATCATTACTGAAAGGGAGTTTGATGACCCAAGAAAATATTTAGGGGATAGTGTTAGAATTGAGATTGATACCATTGGTATTGAACCTGTAATTCAAAATGTTTTTGGTCCTAAGTATGCCAATTACAATTGGGATAAATTACCAATCATTCCAAGGTTTGAAAATGATCCGGCTAATCAGGATAAAAGATTTGAAATATTTGCTGGAAAAGTGGAGAAAAGCGGGGTGATGATTGATGTGATTGAGGTAGTTGACAAATACCCATTGGATATCACTAGGAAAGAAGATAGCGAAATACCTAAAAGAAGATTTATTAGATTTGGTTCAAGAACAGAAGTTACTACTTCTGGTAACTGGGAATAATATTGGAAGATATAATCCATAATTCAACGAAATACAACCTTGTAGATCAAAATTTTGACATTAATCTGTTATCTCAGTATAAGCTTTTTATTAAGCTTCATAAAACTGGGGTAACAGTTTTTGTTGTTGATTCCTCCAATAGCAGGTGTCTGGCTCTTGAGAAATACCAATATGAACTTGCTTTAACTGACAATGCCCTTATTGTGAGTTTACAAAATGTCTGGAGTAATCATAATTTTCTAAATGCTGGATTCTGGAAAGAAGTAGTTGTTATTCCATCTGATTTAAAGTTTGCTTTTGTTCCTTCCGAGTTGCTAAGCACTGAAATAAAAGCTGTTGACTATCTACGGCTGAATGCACCTGTAAATCTTGCCAATACTTTAGTAAAGCAGGCCGATTCCCCAGACTATAAAACCACTTGTTGTTTTTCAATAGGGAAATCTCTTTATGAATGGGTGAATAGCTATTACCCTACTATCAGTACAAAAGTTATCCATAATAACACTTGCTTTTTGTGGGGATTGTATAAGCTAAATCAGGGCAAACAGAAAAAGCTTTTTGTAAATGTAGAGGGAGATATTGTGACGATTGTTTCCATTGATGGGAAAAATTTAAAATACATTAATTCCTTCGAGTTTCATTCTGAAAGCGATTTTGTCTATTACATTATGCTTGTGGTTCAGGAACTTAATATTCCTGCCAAAGAGGTTGAACTGAAGATTTGGGGAAGTTTTGATGAAGAATCAGATTATATTCCCGAACTAAAAAAATACATTAAGCACGTACAGTTAGGAAAAAGGCCTACCGGATTGAAATTCAATTATCAGTTCGATGAAATTTCAGAATTTCATAACTTTGATGTTTTAAGTGCATACGATATAAATATTTAAACCTCAGGGTTTACATAATTGTATCTCAAATTCCTTTCTGGGAAAATCATAATTCCATGAAAAAAACAGCTTTATTTCCCGGATCTTTTGACCCGTTTACCAAAGGCCATGCTGATGTGGTAAGAAGGGGAAGAAAGATTTTCGATGAAATAATTATTTCTATTGGGTATAACCAGAAAAAAACAAGGCGGGAATTTGAAGTTGATTTTATGATCCGGAAAATTGAGGAGGCTTTTGCCGATGATTCGGGGATTAAAGTGATTACCTATAATGAATTAACCGCTCACTTGGCGCAGAAGTACAATGCTAATTTTTTGTTGAGAGGCTTGAGGAATACTACCGATTTTGAGTATGAGAACAGTATTGCACAGATTAACTCCCATATTTTTGAAAATCTTGAGACAGTGTTTTTGATTACTTCTCCCGAATATGCCTATATCAGTTCCTCTATTGTAAGGGAAATTTATAAATATGGGCAAAATATTGAAGATTTTATTCCCTATAAACTGTAATTTGAAGTTTTAAATCCTTCTCTACAACATTCTATCCGTTGGTTTTCCAAACAAGTAGTTGAAAAAGCCTTATTTTATATAAAAAATCGCTTTTTTTTCATGCTATTATAATGTTTTAAATAAATTAGTAAAAATTACATTAGTTTACTCGAAATTAATGTTAATTTGAAAACCTTATCCAACAAACATACATTATAATGGCATATTTAGAACCCGCTCCTATAAAAGACAAGGAGAATCCATTTGAATCGATGATGTCAAGGTTTCATACTGCTGCTCATAAACTTGGGCTGGATGATGAAACCTACGAAATTTTAAAATCCCCAACTAAGCAGGTAATTGTTACCCTTCCCATCACTATGGATGATGGGAGCAAGAAGGTATTTGAAGGTTACCGTGTCATTCATTCCAACACTTTGGGACCTTCCAAAGGTGGGATACGCTACGATCCCGATGTAAGTCTTGATGAAGTAAAGGCACTTGCGGCCTGGATGACCTGGAAATGTGCAGTGGTAGACATACCTTATGGTGGTGCGAAAGGGGGGATCAGGTGTAAGCCCTGGACCATGTCTGCTGGCGAATTGGAAAGATTAACAAGAGCCTATACAGTTTCCATGTATGAAATATTTGGGCCTGATTTGGATATTCCGGCTCCTGATATGGGAACCGGACCGAGGGAAATGGCCTGGTTAATGGACGAATATTCCAAAGCAAATGGAAAAACGGTGAGTGCGGTGGTCACTGGAAAACCATTGGTTTTGGGAGGTTCTTTAGGACGTGTGGAGGCCACAGGAAGGGGAGTGATGGTTTCTTCCCTTGTAGCCATGGAAAAACTAAAGATTAATCCCGCTCATGCAAAATGTGCGGTACAGGGCTTTGGCAATGTAGGAAGTAATGCCGCAAGTCTTTTGGAAGACAGAGGAGTGAAAATAATTGCCATAAGCGATCATACCGGAGCTTATATTTCCGAGAAAGGAATTGATATAAAAGCAGCTATTGAATTTAAAAACAAAAACAATGGCACATTAGAAGGATTTGAGCTGGGAGATAAAATATCAAATGAAGAATTGATTGAGCTCGATGTGGATTTATTAGTACCAGCAGCAAAAGAAGATGTAATTACCCTGAAAAATGCTCAAAATATTAAAGCAAAACTAATAGTAGAAGGAGCAAACGGGCCGACAGGGGCGAAAGCAGACCCGGTAATTTTTGATAAAGGGATTACAGTAGTTCCCGATATTCTGGCTAATGCTGGTGGAGTAACAGTCTCTTATTTCGAGTGGGTCCAAAACAGACTAGGCTATAAATGGACTCAGGAAAGAGTAAACCGAAGATGCGACCGGATCATGAAAGATGCTTTTGAAAAAGTTTTTAAAATTTCCGAAAAGTATAACGTATCCATGAGAATTGCGGCTTATATGGTCGCTATATCCAAAGTGGCAGACACCTATAAACTCAGAGGAGGATATTAAAATTGTAATAAGGATAAAAAAAGCGAGTTTGTAAAAAGACTCGCTTTTTTTATTCCCTATAAAGAATGTGAAAATTTAATTTTTTTAATCGTTAAATTTGCCAAGAGATTTTTTATTATGAAGTTGTTTGAAGAAAGGGATATTATGGTGAGAAGGATTAAATTGTGGTAGCAAATAGCAAAACCTACCCTTCAAATCCAAAAAGCTTTACTTTAAACAACTTCCGTAAGGTATTTTTTTAAACCTTATAAAGTTCTAAAACATATTGATTACCATCTTTTTAATTTTATGACAATACATAAAGAGGGATTTTCATCTTTAATTATTACCCTGGTTTTTTTATTTACCCTTAATGGGGCAATTCTGTATTTCTTTCCGGAGAACCTCATCGTGCATTATATTTTCTGGGGGGCAAGCTTTGTTTTTTTTCTGCTGATCCTTCAGTTTTTCAGAAACCCGAAAGTTTTTTCCGAGATCAACCCGAAGTTGGTACTTGCCCCGGCCGATGGGAAGGTAGTTGTGATTGAAGATGTATTAGAAACAGAATATTTCAACGAGACAAGGAAACAAATTTCCATTTTTATGTCTCCAATAAACGTGCACATAAACCGGAACCCTGTGTCGGGAGTAGTGAAATATTTTAAATATCATGCAGGCAAATATCTGGTAGCCTGGCATCCGAAATCCAGTACAGAAAATGAGAGAACCACTATCGTCATTAAAAATGAAAATGGGATAGAAGTTCTGATGAGACAAATTGCCGGTGCACTTGCGAAAAGAATAAAATGGTATGTAGAAGAAGGCCAGAATGTGGTGCAGGGAAATGAATTTGGTTTTATCAAGTTTGGCTCCCGAGTGGATGTCTTTTTGCCGGTGGATGCAAAAGTGAATGTGGAAATCAATCAAAAAACGAAAGGCGGCAAAACTGTGATTGCCGAATTGCCATGATTTCCAGGATAATTTTATTTTTTACTGTAATTATGAGTGTAGCCTGTGCTGATGTTCAGCAAAAAGACCACAATTTTGCTAAAGGAACTTTTGGTCATGATGTGGATTTCTTGAGTGAATTTCAGGAAATAGTTTTACTGGAAAACGAAAATGCAAAAGTATTAATTAGTCCTGCCTACCAGGGAAGAATTATGACTTCTACCGCAAAGGGTATGGAGGGAATGAGTTTTGGCTGGATGAATTATGAATTAATCTCTTCTGGTAAAATAGAAAAACATATCAATGCCTTTGGTGGGGAAGACCGATTTTGGATGGGACCTGAAGGGGGACAATATTCCATTTTTTTCAAAAAGGATGATCCTTTTGACCTGGACCACTGGCAGACTCCTACTGCAATTGACAGCGAACCTTTCAAGTTGATAAGTAAAACTCCTACTGAAGCTGCATTTGAAAAGGAGATTGAATTGATGAATTACAGTGGGTTTCCTTTTAAAATAAAGGTTGACCGAAAAATTATACTTTATTCTCCCCAACAATTGACAGAGGAGCTGGGGTTTTCTATTCCAGAATCGATAAATGCAGTAGGTTTTGCTTCTCTGAATTCCATTACCAATACTGGAGATCAGGACTGGAAAAAAGAAAATGGTTTGCTTTCCATCTGGATTTTGGGTATGCTGCAGCCTTCTCCTGAAAATACAATTGTAATTCCCGTAAACTCAGGGGAAGTGGCAAATTTGGGGGAAATAGTGAATGATACCTACTTTGGTAAAATTCCAGATGATCGTATTGCCACCAATGAATCTCATATTTTCTTCAAAGGCGATGGGAAATCCCGGGGAAAAATAGGAGTTTCACCATTAAGAGCTACCTCATTTGCAGGGAGTTATGATGCTGCCAATAATTTGTTGACCATCATTAGTTACTCCTTCGATCCCAATGCCAATGATTATGTCAATTCTATGTGGGAAATTCAGGATGAACCTTATGCTGGGGATGTTGTAAATTCCTACAATGATGGACCGCTGGATGCCTCTGGAAATCAAATGGGTCCATTTTATGAGTTGGAAAGTTCTTCTCCGGCTTTGGAATTGAAAAAGAATGAATCTGTAAAACACGTTCATCAGACATTCCATTTTGTAGGTGAGGAAAAAGAATTGGACAGAATAGCCAATGCAACCTTAGGCGTGGGAATTCAGGAAATTCAAGGCGTTTTTTCAGGAAATTAATTTTTTGCCGAAATTAATTGGTGAAAATTACTTCCACTCGTCTGTTCATTTTCCGGCCCTCTTCAGTGTTATTATCTCTAATGGGTACAGCACTTCCTTTCCCTCGGGTGATTATTCTGTGGGTTTGAATTCCTCTGTCTGTTAAATAACCGGCAACTGCCTCTGCTCTGTTTTTCGATAGTTCCTGATTAAAGGACTTATTTCCAATATTATCGGTATGTCCGGAAATCTGAATTTTTATCTCAGGGTTTGCCTCCAGATAATGCAGCAACTGATTGAGTTCCGGATAAGACGATTCCTGAATGAGAGACTGAGCAGTTTCGAACAATAGATGTTTAAAAATTAAAGTTTTTCCAACTTTGATTTCATCTTCTTCAAAGTAATTTATTTCAGTGTTTGTTATCCGATCATTAAAAAGACTTTGGTTAAAAGTTGGTAACCCCAACTGGCTAATTCCCGATTCCAGAAAAATGCTGTTGTTTTGATATTGACAGGTTCCTCCCTGTTGATTGGGTTGGTTAATTGAACCGAGATAGGGGGTATTGTATATAGGGAAATAGATTTTTCCATCCACACCAAGCTGAAGTGCACCAATCCACTTTTCGTTTTCAGTTCCTCCTACCAAAATGCCGGATTCTACAATTTTTTCCCTAGAGCCAGCCTGCAAATCATATTGATAGACTTTCCCGTAGCCTGCAGCTGAAACATAAAGCAATGATCCATTTGGGGCAAACTCAATCCCATAAGGATACGCTCCATTTTCAAATGGCAACTGAATGGGGTTATTAACCTTTCCGGATTCATTATCAAAATCAAAAACTTCTACTATATGATCGGTTTCAAGGGCCAATGCCAGATTGGTACCATCCGGTGAAGATTTGAGATAACCCTGAGTATTATTAGGGTCTCCCTTATGAATACTGCCGGTTTTACTATTAACCGGATTAGGGTCAATTCCGTTTTCATTGATTAAAAATGCATGGAAATAATCGTTTTTCCAACCGTGGGTAATCACCCAAAAATCTTTATTATTTCTGTGTTTTACTATGGTAATTTTCTCTGTAACAGGGGTAACTAAAGGAATATTTTTTTCGGTGATTTCACCTTTCCTGGCATTTGCGGACATATCGGCAATAGAATACCGAAAGCCATTTTCATGGCCATGTTCTGCAATGGTGAAAATAAAATAATGTGATTTTTTTCCTGGATGGGCCAGAATTACACCGGATTGTGTAGAGGAGGGGTTCCCCATTAAACCTTCCCCGTTTTTTAAAATTTCGTGATGGTGGTTCCAGACTGAAACTCCATCCGTGTAGAAAAGCAAATTGCCATCTTTATCACTTATAGTAGCACAGCCTTCTTCTGTATTCAATGCAGCATAAGTGACGGCTTCTGGTCCATTTGCACCAAATGAAATTCCGGCATTTTTTCCAAAAAACCAGGTGTTGGCTTCACCCTGAGCAAGGGAAAAAAACGGAGAAAATAGTATAAAAAAAAGGAATGGTAAAAATCCTCTCATATAGAAATTTTAGTAAAAAAACATTCTGTCAACGCAGGTAAGCTTTTATATTATTTGCAGAGGAAAAGGCAGGTGTAAGAATATGTCAGGTTTTATAACGGTATGGACCAACTTAATTAGGGGATGCCTGAAGTTGTTTGTATTTCCCGGGATATCACACAAATTGATTTCTTGTGAAAAGAATTCATTGGAAAGTGCAACATTTTACTATAAAAATGTTAAGTTTATATTGGAAAAGTGAAAATTTTGGGCTCAAAACCTATTCAACCTAAATTATTTTCCTTTTTAATATTGTATTTCTCTAAACAATCCTTAAAATTGAAGGAATATTCTACGATAAACAAAACAAAAAAATGGCAGAAAAAGAAGATACCAGTGTATTTTACAACTTTGTAAGAAATGTTGAAACAGCAATTAATAACCTCGTTACCCTTGAAATTAAAACCATTGTTGGAGATTATAAGGTAGATGAAGAAGAAAATATATCTGTAAAAAAAGAAGGAGAGTTTCAAATATTACAAACAAGAATTAACCTCATGCAGGGGGATATGATTACAAACATCAGTAATGATCTGGTAACTGACCGATATGCCTGGTTAAGAGATTTCCATGCAAGAAAGGAGGAAAGAGGACATGAAATCATCAATAATAATATTCAGACGATAATGTCTATTTTCGATTTGTATAAGAAAAGTAAAGGGGTGAACCTGAATGAGGAAAATATTGATGAAGAAGAGGATGCTCACATTTAATGTAAATTGTCCGGAACCGCTTTGGATTTTTTCAGGTTTGCGTTAAACCTGCCTTTGTCGGTCCTTTCAAGCATCTGAATACATTTTTTGCCAACTTTTGATCGGGCAATTTTTTGAGCTTTCTAATTATTACCAAATCTTGAAATGCAAGGTTATCTAAGAAATCTAGCGACAAACTTACTGAACCTGGAGGTAAATACTATCGTGACTGAAGACATGACCGGTAGTAAAATGCCTAATACCCTCAGGATTGCCTTTCTCAATGTAGCTTCTACTTACCGGGACAAAATGATTGAATATGGCCTGGGGCATAATCCGGGAATAGCTCCTCCCAAGGGAAAAAACTTTGGAGTGTTCACCTGGTGCTATGGAGGGGAATATTCATTTGCAGAAATTTTGGACTTTGCCAGAAATGGGGTTGAATATTATAACAAGCGATTAGAAGCTGCTGATAACGAGGAATTAAAAGAGAAACTCAAAGAAAGAATTAAAATTCTTACCAGAATTATAAGGCATAGTAGTGCCATAATTGGGATTTTTAAAGTAAGAAGAAAAGAATTTGGGGTGGGGCCCCACGAACAAAAAGTAGCGCCTGATGACCTTGATGCTGTAACTGGTTTTCACCCAAGTCATAAAGAAAGTGAGAAATGGAATAACGATATTGACCTGAATGAGATCAATAAAATTCCCGATATGCAGCTTGCTCCTGACCAGGTCACTATTTTAAGGAAGGCATGGGAAATTGGTACACAAAAAATCCTGTTGCAGACCATTGTACAGATTGATGGAGACATTACTAATTACCTGTCGAAACAATTCATTGATTTGGAGCCTGCCTTGAGAGCGGTGGTGCTTAATTTACATCACGATTCCACAGAATCAGGTACCAGAATCTGGTCGAGACTTTTTGAAACCATCTCCAAACTAGCGGGCAGGGCATTCAATAAGATTTTTGACAAAGATGACAAAGGTTGAAAATCGTCCATACAAATCCTCTCAGGACCTTACTGGTAAAGATTTAACTACCATACAGTGGCTAAAAATGCTGGCCGTGGAGTTAATGAATGAGCCCAGAAGGATCATCAACATTCTGGTGATTCCCATAAAAATGTATCAGTTATTCAAAGAGATTTTTAAATATGGAAGTTTTGAAATAAGAACCCCTTTTTCCTATAATGAAACAGATTTTGCTTTCCGTACCAATATCCAACTTGACGGTGACATTGTAAACTATATCCCTAATGTCGGGGTGTTTCCCAATGATAAAGCCTGGCGGAAACTGGTTGGGGAAAAATTTCAAACACATCAGAATAACATTCATGACCGTCTTATCGAAATTAATGGTGGGGCCTTATTTTTAAGCAGGTTTATCGATATTTTCCTGATTTTGTTGAACTTTAAACCATTGTTTGAACTGTCTCTTAATCCAGATGAGGTAAATGCCATTATTTCAGGAGCAGTGTTAAGTGCCTCCCTTTTATTTAGAAAGTTTCTTAAGGAAAAGGTGATTGGAATTTCTATTCAGGGAGTTTTTAGACTCGTAAGATGGTATATGACCATGAGAATTAACAGAAGGAAGAAAAACATAGAAAAGGCGATGGCTGCCTGATTTTAGAAGCAAATAACCATCAGTTTTTTTCTAAATCTTTGGTTAACTGGAAAACCAGACTTAGTTTTAGGTCTTTCACATCACCTATTCCAAAACCACTCTCTTAATCACTTTTTTTGTTCTTCTAATTTTATTGAAATGAAAATCCTTCATTACTTTCTTACCTGTTTAATGGTTGCATTTTTTTGTGATCAGGGAACTGCTCAATCCAGGAGATGCCGGGATTTCGGGATAAAAATAGGTGTATTGAATACAGGAAAGGCAAATGCCATTACAGATGTGCCCGGGGTGAAAGTAGGACATAAAACACTTATTGCCGGGGATAGTATAAGAACCGGAGTAACTGCCATAATCCCCCATTCAGGAAATATATTTCAGGAGAAACTTCCTGCGGCTATTTATATTGGAAACGGTTTTGGAAAGTTGGCTGGTTATTCCCAGGTGGAAGAATTGGGAAATATTGAAACGCCCATTGTGCTCACCAACACCCTGAGTGTGCCTGCAGCTTCAAATGCCTTAATTTCTTATACCCTTTCACTAGAGGATAATGAACGGGTAAGTTCAGTCAATTCTATAGTTGGAGAAACTAATGATGGAGGTTTGAATGACATCAGAGGCCGGCATGTAAAAGAATCTGATGTGTTGGAGGCCATCAATAATGCCAAAGGTGGGCCAGTGGAGGAAGGTGCTGTAGGGGCCGGAACAGGAACTGTTTGTTTTGGTTATAAGGGGGGAATTGGAACTGCCTCACGGATTATTCCCAAAGACTTTGGAGGGTATACAGTTGGGGTAATTGTTCAAACCAATTTTGGTGGAGTTTTAGAAATTAATGGAGTGCCCATAGCGGTTGAATTAGAGAATTATCCATTTAAAGATAAAATAGAGAATTCAGCAGATGGTTCCTGCATGATAGTGGTGATGACTGATGCTCCCTTAAGCTCAAGAAATTTAAAAAGAATTGCGAAAAGGGCGATGCTGGGACTTGCAAAAACGGGAGGTGTTGCCTCAAATGGTAGTGGAGATTATGTAATCGCTGTTTCAACCGCAGAAAATCTGAGGATTCCCTATGCTTCAGATTCGCGGACGAATAAAATGGAGGTGTTGCGAAATGATGAAATGACTCCACTTTTTCTGGCTACTATTGAGGCCACAGAGGAAGCTATAATCAATTCCCTTTTTGCCGGGAAAACCATGACTGGCAAAAACAACCATAAAGTTGAGGGGCTTCCCGTAGATGAGGTAATAGAAATAATGAAAAAGTATAATAGAATTGATTAATGCTTAATTTTACTTTATTTATTGGCAATCTCATTGAGCTGTATTTAATATGAAAAAACTAATTATTCAAATTTTAATCTTCTTTATTATTCAGGGGTTTATTCCCTGTTTTGCCCAAAATACCTTGTCTTATGATAGTACCGGTGTGGCTCCTGAAGGAAATTTGAAGGATATCGCATGGATAGCAGGGCATTGGAAAGGAGAAGCTTTTGGTGGAATAACTGAGGAAGTCTGGACCTCACCCCTGGGTGGGTCCATGATGGGGTCTTTCAAACTGGTGGTGAATAATGAGGTGAATTTTTATGAAATTTTAACCATCGCTGAAGAAGGTAATTCTTTGATACTCAGGTTAAAACATTTTCATGGAGATCTGAAGGGCTGGGAAGAAAAGGATGAAACAGTGGACTTCCCTCTGGTAAAAATGACTTCGGGTAAAGTTTATTTTGATGACTTTACCTTTGAGAGGATAAGTGAAAATGAAATGAATATTTATGTAGTGATAGGGCATAAAGATGGCACTGCGGAAGAAGTGAAATTTGCCTATAAAAAATCTAATTAACCTATGCTAAAATTAATTCAGGGTATAAGACTTTCCTTAATTGTAATATTATTTTCTAATTGTGCACAAAATACTGATAATCAACAGAATTTAAAGGGTGTGCCTGTTGATGTATTGGCAATTGCAGATTCTCTTTTTCAATCTGTAGAAGATTTTAGCGGAGTAGTTTTAATAGCCGATCATGGAGAAATTATTTTTCATAAATCTAAAGGATATAAAGATTTTGGAACTAAGGTTCCGCTTGGTAAAAATGATATTTTTGAACTGGCATCTGTTTCCAAGCAATTTACTGCAATGGCCATTATGTTACTTGCCGCAGAGGATAAATTGAGTTTTGATGATTCCCTTAGGAAATTTCTACCAGAATTACCTTATCAAAATATTACAGTCAGAAATCTTTTAACGCATACTTCAGGACTGCCAGATTATATGGCTTTATTTTATGAGCATTGGGATAAATCCAAAGTGGCAGGAAATAAGGAAATTTTGGAATATCTGGTAAAATACCATCCCCCAATGTTATTTGAGCCAGGTGAAAAGTATCAATATAGTAATACGGGTTATGTATTGTTGGCAAGTATAGTAGAAAAGGTTACAGGGGAGGATTTTGTGGCATTTTCCCAAAAACGAATATTCGATAAAGCTAATTTAACAAATACTGCTATCCGCCCCACAGTCACAAAACAGCAAATGGATAATTTTGCCAAAGGATTTGTTTTTTCAGAAGACAGTAGCAGGTATTTACCAGCAGAAAGTTTTCCCTGGGCTGATTATAATACTTTTTTAGGTGAAAGGAAGGGGCCAGGCAGAGTAAGCTCCAATGCTCCTGACCTGCTAAATTGGGATATGATATTAAGGGACAGTGCTTTTATTCAGGGGTCAACTTTAGATGAATCTTATTCATCGATGACCTTAAATAATGGATATTTAAGTCATTACGGGTTTGGTTGGCAGATTGAGGAAGGAGAAAGTTTTGGGAAAATGGTTTGGCATTCGGGAGATAATCCAGGCTATAAAACTCATTTTTTCAGATACCTGGATTTAAATAAAACGATTGTGGTGTTGTGTAATAATGCAAGCAAAAATTATCAACCATTAGTGGATGGTCTGAGAAAAATTTATGAAGGAAACCCTGTCAATTAAACGCTGAGAGCCACTCTAAAGCTTGTTCTTCATTATGAAAGGATTCCATTTTAAAATTACTGTCAAATTTGTTATTGATTTCGTCTCTGATTTTATTGAGGGTGATCTCTGAAAAAATATTAAGTGGTCTGACTGTAGCCACATGCCTTAATCCCAATTGAAAGAGCTTCTGAGGGAAGGTTTCTGATGCCCAGGCCTGATCTTCTTTTGACATAAATTGCATGTTTCTAAGATTTAGCAATAATTTTGAAGTATTATTCTTTTCAAACACTTCAATGAGGCTAGCACCAGCTTGGCGGAAAGAGGAGCCGGAAAGGTCTCCTTTTACCATAACAAATACAATGTTTTTTGCAGCAATTTCAAATATTATCGCTGCTTCATTGTTCACAAAAATTTTAGTAGTAATGGATTCATTCATACTTTAAAATAAGGATTTATTTTTATTCATGCAAAATAAAATATATATTATTTCTGCATAATCAAATTATTTTTTTATCCGATGTAAGTTTGTGTTAATATTAAATCACAAATGATATAAATTACCAGTTACTAATCTATTTATGAAAAAGAAAAAAAATATAGAAATTACCGATGCCGGTGTAAGTCAATATATTGACCAACACACTACTAAAGAAGCGGAATTGCTCTCAGGGTTAATCAGAGAAACACATTTAAATACCCTTGCTCCTCAAATGGCCTCCGGAAATACCCAAGGGGTTTTGCTCACCATGTTTGTTCAAATGATGCAGGCTGAAAAAGTCCTGGAAATTGGAACTTTTACAGGTTATTCTGCTATTTGCCTGGCCAGGGGGTTAAAAAAAGGAGGAATGCTATATACTATTGAAGTGAATGAGGAATTAGAAGAGATGGCAAAGCGTTATATAAAAAAGGCAGGATTAGGGGATAGGGTGAAGCAAATTATTGGTAATGCACTGGAAATAATTCCGGATATAAAAGAACAATTTGATTTGGTTTTTATAGATGCTGAGAAAAGAAATTATTCCAATTATTTTGATCTGGTGGCTGAAAAAGTAAGAGTTGGAGGAGTGATTCTGGCAGATAATGTGCTTTGGAGTGGAAAGGTGGCTTATAAGGAGGGTTACAATGATAAAGACACAGAAGCCATCAGGGTTTTCAATAATCAGGTGTTGGAGGATGAACGATTTTCAACTACAATTCTTCCGGTAAGAGATGGAATTTTAGTGGCTCAAAAACTAAAATCTTAAAATATTGCCATTTTAATAATTTTTTTGGAATTTCATTACCTCTATATTGTACAATTATTCGTAAATTTAATTAGCACAAAATCAATTTTTTATGATTTTAGCCGTATAAAATGTAATAATATGAAGACTTGCTAAAAAGTTAAAGATATTATTTTTGTTATATTTGTATAAAACAATTTTTCTGATAAATATTTAAGCACATGAAGAATTTAAGGCATGCTTTTCTTCTTGCATTCAGCTTGACTTTTGTTTTTAACCTTAGTCAGGCTATTTCCATTTCTAATGACAACCTGTCAAAATGGGAAAACGCAAAAATTCAAATGAATCCTAATCAGGATTTGTATCCGAAAATATCCAATAAAACCTATAAGGTTTACAATGGTGATACCATCATTCAGGTAACTGCGAATGGACTTCCTGCCATTATAGCAAGGCCAAATCAGGATGTAAATAATTTACTGGCTTTCGTGGATTTAAGTAAAGATAAATTCGCCAAATACAATGATACTTCTCCAGTGCTATTAGATGATCTGGTAGAAGGTGCAGTGTATTATTTAAAATCTAAAAAAGGAAGTGCTCAGGTGGATTACCATATTGTAAAGCCAAAAGAAACGCTTTGGGATATTGCCCAAATCTATGGAGTGAAAAAGAAATCTCTTTTGAGCAAAAATAGGATGACTCCCACTGAAAATGTGGTGGTTGGCAGAAAAATGTACCTGAAATCCAAAAGAAGTAAAAGTGCCCCGGTTGAAAAAGTTGCCCTTACCGAAAAGGATATGAAATCTGAGGAAGGTCCCTGGGATAGATTTATTGAAGGGAAACCTCCTGTGAAGGATAATGCCAAGAAATCGGAAGAGCTAGCCAAAACCAAGGATGGAAATATTAATCCAAATGCAAAATATCATACGGTGCAGGAAGGTGAGACCATTTTCTCTATCGCCAAAATGTATAATGTATCAGCATTGGATCTTAAAAATTGGAACAAACTGCAAAGTATTACTTTGAAAAAGGATGATGTTTTGCGGGTACAACCTGTAGATGTGGCTTCAAATCAGGCAGGACCTAATGGAAACCAACCTGCCTATAGAATTGGACCAAATGGGGAAGTAATTCCTGTAAATCAGCCCTCAAACCAAAATACTAATTTACCTACGGATCCGGAATCAGGAATAATTTTGCCTTCGAGCAATGTCGCGGGAAATAATCCAAATTATGGAGTGCCAGCTGGAAGTCAGGGAACTACCAATCCTCAGTATCAGAATCTTTTCTCAGGAAACAACCCAAATTATGCGGCTGCCGGCAATGCTACTGCTCAGCAAAATGCTCAAACACATGTGGTTCAAAGAGGTGAATCAATTTATGCCATTGCCAGAAACTATGGTGTTTCGGCAAGGGATCTAATTGCCTGGAACAGACTAAGTAATAGTACTTACCTGGAGGTTGGCCAGCAAATTTATGTAAGTAACCCAAGTGGTATTATTGCTTCAAATGATAATCAATATGCTCAGCCTGCAGGATATGGACAGGCTGTAACTTCTTCTTCAAAAACTCATACAGTTGCTAAAGGAGAAACCTTATATAAAATTTCGAGAGATTACAACATTAAGGTAAATGATATCAGGGATTGGAATAACCTGGTTGGTGATGAAATTAGTGTAGGCCAGGTACTGGTTGTTGGGCAGGGAAGCCCTGCAGGTGTAAATCAGGCTTATGCAAATAACAGTAATAATAATGCTTACGGAAATCCTGCTTATTCTACTTCAGTTCCTACCTCAAATTATAATAATTCAGGTAATGCTTTCCAGCCTGCTGCAGCTAATTATAATGAGGGGGCAACTTTCTTACTTCCTGCCGGAAGTAATCCAAATAGCAATCCGCAGGTGGCTACTGCAAATCCGGGGACATCGTATTACAATACACCAGCCGGTACACAGCCAAATCAAAATCAGGTAGCCACTCAGCCTCAATATCATGTGGTGAAAAATACTGATAATATTTTTGCGCTTGCTGCTCAATATAATGTCACTGTGGATGAATTGAGAAAATGGAATAATATTCCCTTTGGTACAGATATTTATACCGGACAACAATTGGTGGTAAAACCAGGATCAGCACCTGCCAATAATGTGGCTAATGTGCCTGTACAACAACCCCAATATAACCAACCTGCTGGTTATAACAATTCTTATAACCAACCAGCAAATAATAATGTGCCTTCTTATAACTCAAATCCACCTGTACAAAATACTCAGCCTAAGGCGCAGGTGAAGATGGCTTCCACAAAACCTAAAAAGACTTATCAACCAAAATCAAATAAGGTTGCACAATATCATACTGTGCAGAGTGGCGAGACTTTATATGCCATTGCCAGGAAATACGGTACCAATATCGATCGATTGAAAAGGTTGAATGGATCAAAAGCAGACAGGATGTTAATAGGAACAAAATTAGTAGTGGATTACGTAGATCCTTCTGAGGTTTCTGCGCCAACTTCTTCTCCTAATAATAATTCGGTTATTGTAGCTACTCCTATTCAAACTTCTGCGCCTACTTCATTACCCCCTAACAGATTAGGAACTTACAAAGGAATAAATGAGGCAGTATCTGGTGATGAGTATTATACGAATCCTTCTTTCCAGGCTGTGCCTGCAAATAGTACTTCAACCATTAATGTGCAGCTGACAAATAATACACCTGCACCAAATACAAATACTCAGCCTACTTATTCTGCTCCGGCTACTTCAAAAAAGGTTTATCATACCGTGAAGAAAAGCGAAACTTTGTATTCTATTGGGAGGAAATATAAAGTGAGTGTTTCCCAATTGAAAAGGCTTAACAGCAAAACGGATGACACAATTTCAGTTGGAGAAAAATTAAGGGTAAAATAAATTTCAGTTTTATTTAAGCATGCCTTTGAATGCTTCTTGTTAGCAACTCGTAGAGTTGTTGATAAGAAGCATTTTCTTTTAGGGCCAGTAAATGTTTTTGGATAATTTCCTCATCTTTTCGGATGGCAGGGCCAGTCTGGCCAGCCTTTGGGGAATGGGAAAATGCTTTGTAAACAGTTTCTTCAATAAGCGGCTCCAATAGATTAAAGTTTAGTCCTTTTTTATTTAGGATTTCTTTAGCAATGGCAAATAAATGATTTGAAAAGTTACAGGCAAAAACAGCTGCAATATGTAAAGATGTTCTTGCAGATGAATCCACCTCCTCTACATAATTAGAAATTCTCTTTGCCAATTCCAGTAATAGTCCTTTGTCCTTTACTTTATTGGATTCTATTAATACAGGGGACCTGGATAAATCAATTTCCTTCCTCTTGGAGAAAGTTTGAAGCGGGTAAAATACCCCTGCCGAAGGAAGTGAATCTGAGATTATGGAAAGTGGCTGTGAGCCTGATGTATGAACTACAATTGGCTGAGTTACTTGAGGTAATTTTAATTGTTTGACCAAATCAGTCAAGGCATCATCCTTTACAGAGATAACAATTAATTGAGCTTTACTTTCCGAAAAATCCAATTCGTTTTTGGCCGTTCCGGAATTTAGCTTTTCGCAAAGTGCCCTGGCATTTTCAATATTTTGGGAATAAACTTCAGTGATTTTACAGCCAGCTTTTTGGAAGGCCTGGGATAAGTGCCATGCAACATTTCCTGCACCCACAAAAGCTACTCTATTTATTTTATCTGACATAATTACGCTTGAATTCCTTTTTATAAATTGGTTTTCTGTAAAGGAACTGAAAATAGAGCAAAGGATAAAAAAGGAAATCTGTAAAAATGTAGGGTGTTTTAAAATTAATGTGATCAATGATTAAGGTGCCTTCATCCTTCTTTTCCATCAGGTGCTTATGTTTCCAAAATTTAAGGAAGAAAGGGAGCTGAGTACCCTCATCTATGAAATACATTTCAGCTTCACTTTGAAAATCCTGGGTAATTAAACTTTTCCATTCCTGGTTAAAAAAGATTAAATCCAGTTTCAGATGAACTTCATTTCCCTTCTGCGATCCGTCAAACCTTGTGATACTGACTTTTGGAAAAGGAGGGCTAAATTTCAACAAAAGCCTTTTATCAAATCCTTTCCAAACTTTTTGGATGGATTGTTCTACTTTGGTTTTTATTATTATTTCCATAATTGCATAATGCAGAAAATGAGGAAAATGTTTGGGAGATCAAAAAGAAATAATTCGGATAAAACCATCTGAAGCCGGGGACTTTGAAAGTATGTATGGTAAATTCATCAAAACAAATAACCTGTGGTGGAAAAGATATGCTACTTGAATATTAATAGTTGAATTTTAATTGACCATCTGTTAAATTGCCATAGGCTAGCTGAAATTTTGTTTTGGCCCGGATGTAATGACAATTGCCATCCTTACTTTTTGTTACCAAAAAAATAAATTTTAAACAGCCTTAAAAGTAAATTATTAATAAAAAAAATATGGAAGGAATAATAGCATTATGCATACCCATTGTTGCGATCATTTGCGGGAGTATGCTTGCACTGAAAAAAATGAACATGAAATCGGGTGGATTAACCTCGGGAGATAAAAGAGAACTGGAGACTTTAAAAATTGAAAACCAGCAACTCAAAAAAAGGCTGGAAAACCTGGAAGTAATCGTCAGTGAGCTTCCTCAGCTTAAGGAATAAATCCGATTTCCAATTAAGAATTTGATTAGGGGTCCGGGCATTTGTCCGGACTTTTTTGTTTTGAAACAGAAATGATCAGGCTTTTTGGTAAATACAAAGTAATTTTCGTAAATTGAGGATGTAAATATTTATTTTGCGAATTTGTTTAATTATTTTAAATCTATATTTGAAAATACCACTACTAAAAATTGAAAGGATTTTTTAAAATGGTTTTCCAATAATAAAATCGACCAGTTTGCTATTTTGTGTTTTTTCTGAATTGAATATCCTCTAATTACACCTAAATTCATTGAGTAATCTCTTTGAAAAAGTATAGAAAGGTCTTTTGGAGCCTGACGATGTTGTGAGGGAAATTTGAAGGAAAATATGAAATCCAGCCATCATTAATCACCAAAAAACAGCTCTATTTTTCAAAGGAAATTAAAAATGATATGACAAAAAGTATAATTTTAAATGTCTTAATGGGATGGTTCATGAGTGCTCTTGCTTTGGCCCAGCCAGATCAGCCTGTTGAGGCTTGGACTGGCAAAACCATATTACTTATTGCTGCCCATCCTGATGATGATTCTCAATCTCATGGGACATTGGCCATGCTCAAAAAAAACGGAAATGAGGTTTTCATTTTAACCATGACTACCGGAAATGTTGGCACGAAAGATCCAAAGCTTAGCCGAAATGATCTGGCGAAAATTAGGAGACAGGAGCAACTGAATGCCATGAAAGAAATAGGGCTTTCAGAGGAACACTATATTAATCTGGGGTATGATGACGGTCGGCTTGAATTTGCTGATCGTGAAGAAGTTGTAGGTAAACTGGTGTATTATATCAGAAAATTGAAACCAGATGTGCTGTTGGCTTTTGATCCCGGGTACAATTACCAGGTGTGGCAAAAAAGTGACCATAGGGCAGCAGCTTATCTGGCTGCAGATGCTGTAAGGGCTGCAGAATGGCCTTTGCTGTATGAAGGACAAATCATACAGGATAAACTGGAGGCTTATGCAGTTCCTGAATTTTTATTTTATGGTGGAAATATTTCCGATAAAAATACGATTGTGGATATCAGTGATTTTGTAGAGCTAAGAGTTGAAGCTGGTACCAAATATGTTAGTCAGTGGAGCTCGGGATGGTATGATTACAAAGGGTCTGATTTAAAAGCCTATCCAGAAGGAGAAGAGGAAAAAGTATACGAAAAAATCCGGAATAGAATAAGGGTGATTGATGGAAAATCAGTTGAGCGGTTCAGGTACCACAAAGGTGCTCCGGATACTATGGGACATGCCCCAAGAGATTAATTTTCAAAATTTTTTAAAAAAATACAGATGCCCAAAGTAATATTATTATTGGATCTATCAGAGGAATATGGGAAGCATCTTTTAAAAGGAATCTCCAGATATATAAAAGATAACGCTCCTTGGGCTTGTTGCCGAATGCCGGCAGAGTTTAGGAAAAATTATGGGGTAAAAGGGCTAATAGATTGGGCAAAAGAGTGGGGGGCAGAAGGGATCATCGGTCAATTGGAAACCGAAGAGGAGGTTAATGCCATTAAGGAAGAAGGAATTCCCGTGGTTGTTCAGGACCTTAGAAACCGGTTAAAAAGTTCATCCTCCATTACAGGTGCTTATTTTGAGGCTGGAAAAATAGGGGCTGAGTATTTCATTAAAAAGGGATATAAACATTTTGCTTTTTATGGTTTTAATGACATTGTCTGGTCGAGGGAAAGGGCACAAGGGTTTGAGGAAACCTTAAAAAAACAGGGTTATCATGTACATTATTTTGAGCACTCCAAGGCAAGGTCCAGGGAATTGTGGTATTATAAGCCTTCCTATTTATCCAAATGGATCGCGTCCTTACCCAAACCCGTAGCCCTGATGGCTTGTGACGACAACCAGGGACAGCATATTACGGAGGCTTGTAAGTTGACAGGAATAAAAATCCCGGAGGACCTGGCAGTTTTGGGAGTGGATAATGATGAAATGGTTTGTAATATTTCGGATCCTCCCTTGTCGAGCATTGCCCTTGATACTGAAAAAGGAGGCTATGAAGCTGCTGAGTTATTAGATAAAATGATGAGAAATGGGGAAATGATACAAGATAATATAATAGTTTCCCCTACGCAGATTATTGAGAGAAGGTCAACTGACTTCTATGCCAGTAAGGATGTTTTGGTAAGGGAGGCATTAAAATTTATACATGAAAATATCCAGACCAATTTAAATGTATCAGATGTGCTGAAACAGGTTCCCCTTTCAAGGAGAGCAATGGAACAGCGGTTTTTGAATGTCACAGGTTATTCTCCATATAAATACATCTGTAGGTTACGTATTGAAAAATTTTGTCAGCAATTGCTTGAAACTGATAAAACTGTTTTCGAAATCGCCATTGATAATGGATTTGAAAACAGTAAAAATCTTTCCCGGTTATTTAAGGAAATAAAAGGCTGCACACCTGTTCACTACAGAAAAAAACACCTGGTCAAAAAATAAAATCAACTTTCTAGAAAAATAAAGGGGAGGTAAAAACGGGTAAAAGAAGGTCAATTCGATTAGAAAAATCATGTAAAAAAATGATTAGATTTCAATTTTAATCTCTGGACTTGATTTTTGCTTTGGTGAAACCTCAGTAGATGATTCAAAAAGATCAGTATTTTATCGTAACCAGTCATTGATTTTTCCAAAAACAGGAAGGTGATCATGTTGACTTCGGATAAGAATTGCCAGTTTTTTATCGGTCATTTTCTCAAAAGGCAGGTTAGGTCGGGAAAAATAAATTTCGTAAATTAAAAGACATATTGCCTATGCAGGGAAAAAATGGCTATTCCCAGAGAGATAAGCAGGTTTTATTTTTGTATCCCCCAAAATGGGGTATATACAAATACCCCATTTTGGGGGATATTTCAAAATTGATTAAAATCATTAAGGTTTTATTTGGAGAGATATGAATAGAATATTACATTCAGGTCACAATTATTACAACAAGCAAAATTTTAAAATTAAAGGATTGAATTAATGTAGATTCTTTAACTACAAAGACATTAACTGAAACAATTATTAAAACTACAACACCTAGTATTGTTATGAAAAAAAATTACTGTGACTATTCTTCTAACGAATTTCAATCACACAATTTAATCGCGTGCTCTCCCTGAGCAATTCCTGATTTCTCCTTTTCCTTCTTTCTGAAAAATGCTATAAAGCAAATTTTCATGGCTATTTTGATTTTAGGCCACATGCTTTGCTGTGCTTTTTCTTAAAGGAAAATGGAGAAAAAATGTCATCGAAAAGGGAAATACTTACACCGGTGGCAGAGGTTAAGTTATTCAAAATAAAAAAAACCTTGGTGTTAAGTTTTCTTAAATTTTTTTTGATGATTAATATAAGTTGGTATATATTTGGCGTCAATAGTACTATTTGAATTAATATTAATACTTATCCAAGATATTCCTTAGTACCAACTCAAAGAATACCAGAGCTTACGCTGTAAGCCCGTCTACTATCCATTAGATTATTACCGATAACTTACATCACGACTAGCTATTAACTTTTTTAATGCCACAACCTTAAAGAGTTAATTTACCAAAACCGTTCACTGAATTTTCAGTGAGCTGACAAGACTATATTTAGTTTAATCAATTATTTAAATTACAACAATCAATTTATGCGAACAATTCTACGATCACTCGTATGTGTGATTCTTGCCCTTGGGTTGAATCATGCCTATGCTCAGGATAAAATGATCTCAGGGTCAGTAACTTCCGGAGCCGATGACTCACCTCTACCAGGTGTGAATGTTGTGGTGAAAGGTACCAACGTGGGTACTATCACCGACATCGATGGTAATTTTAAATTAAGTGCACCAGAATCTGCCACTGCTTTGGTTTTCACTTATATCGGTTTCAAAACTCAGGAAGTTGAGTTAGGGTCTCAAACCAATTTTAGTGTAGCTTTAGAAGAAGATGCCAAACAACTTTCTGAAGTTGTAGTAACGGCTCTTGGTATTGAAAGAGAAGAAAGGTCACTTGGATATGCTACTCAGGGCATAGACTCCGAACCGTTATCTCAATCTAGAGAAACTAACATTGTAAATGCGCTTGCCGGAAAAGTAGCTGGTGTTCAGGTAACTGGATCGGCTGGTAACTTTGGTGGATCTTCAAGAGTAGTGATTAGAGGAATCAATTCAATTAATGGTAATAACAACCCATTATTTGTGATTGATGGTACTCCTATAGACAATTCAAACTACAATACAGCAGGTACCAACCGTGGTGGTGGTGGTACTGACTTTGGTAATGCTGCTCAGGATATTAACCCTGATGATATCGAATCCATGCAAGTGTTGAAAGGTCCAAGTGCAGCCGCACTTTACGGTTCAAGAGCTGGTAATGGTGTAATTTTAATTACAACCAAAAAAGGTAGCAAAAAGAAAGGTATTGGAGTAAGCTTCAATATGGGTATGACCGCTAATAGTGTATTGCTTTTACCAGACTACCAAAATGAATACGGTGGTGGATATAAGCAGGAGTTTGATTTATATGAAGGAGAACCAGTGGTAAACTATGCAGCTGATGAAAGCTGGGGTCCAAGAATGGAAGGCCAGATGGTAAGACAGTGGTACAGCTGGTTCCCAGATGATCCTGATTATGGAAAAATGACTCCTTTTGTGGCTAATCCAGACAACATTAAGGATTTTTATGAAACAGGAATGACTCAAAACTACAACCTGGCTTTTGATGGTGGAAATGAAACTACATCATTCCGTGTTTCTATGACACATATGAACCAAAAAGGACATATTCCAAACAGTAAAATGGATAGAAATACCCTTAACTTTTCTGGTTCTCATAAATTGAATAAAAAACTTACTGCAAGTGCTAATGTAAACTATGTAAGGACTGATACTTACGGAAGACCAAGTACAGGATATGGTGCAGATCAGGGTAATGTGGTAACCAGTTTTAACGAATGGTTCCAAAGACAACTTGATATGGATAGATTGAGGAACTATAAAACTGCTGATGGAATTGACAGAACCTGGAATATCAGTAGCCCAACCAATTTAAGACCACTTTATTGGGAAAACCCTTATTGGGTGCTTTATGAAAGCCCAACTGAGGATTACAGAGAAAGAGTTTTTGGAAATGCTTCGATATCTTATCAAATTACCCCTGACTTAGTGGTTTCGGGATGGGCAAGAACTGACTTCTATACTGATAGAAGAGAAATGAGAATTGCTGAAGGATCAATTCCACAGTCTTCTTATTCAGAAGATGTTAGAAATCAAGGTGAGAACAACTTTGAATTCCTTGCGCAATACAACAAGGATATCACCCAGGATTTCTCTCTTGCAGTAAACCTTGGAGCAAATAGCAGACACGAGAAATATTATAGAAATTACGGAAGTACTACTGATGGACTAAGTGTTCCCGGATTTTATTCTTTAGAGGCTTCTAAAGGTAGACCAGATATCACAGATTATTATTCAGAAAAAGTGGTAAACAGTCTTTATGGAAGTGCTAACTTAGGTTACAAAGATATGATGTACTTAGACCTTTCTCTAAGAAATGACTGGTCATCTACTCTTCCTCAGGATAATAATTCCTATCTATATCCTTCCGCAACTGCAAGTTTTGTTTTCTCTGAGTTGTTAGGAAATCAGGATGTGCTTTCATTTGGTAAAGTTAGAGCCGGTTGGGCAAAAGTAGGAAATGATACAGATCCTTATCAGCTTCAAAATATTTACTCTAGCCAAAATAACTATGGAAGTTTACCTGCTTTTGCAGTACCAAATACTTTAAATAACAGTGACCTGAGGCCAGAGCAAACTACTTCTTACGAGATAGGAATTGATATGAGATTCCTTAATGGAAGGATTGGTTTGGATGTTACATATTATGACATGGCTACTATCGACCAAATTCTTCCATTGGCTGTACCAAGTGTAAGTGGATTTAATGAGGCGATTGTAAACGCTGGTAAATTGACGAACAAAGGATGGGAAATAATGTTGAATGCTTCAGTGCTTCAAATGTCAAATAGCTTCCGATGGGATGTGAATTTTAACTGGGCAAAAAATAACAATATGGTTGTAGAGCTGGCAGAAGGTTTAGACAACTATTTATTAGATAGCTGGGGTCCTTCTGTAAATGCAAAAGTAGGAGAACCTTATGGTGCAATTGTAACAGATGCCTTTACATATAATGATCAGGGGCAAAGACTTGTAGATGAAGATGGCTATTTCATCAGATCAACTAATCAGGTAGTTGGAAATATTTTGGCTGACTTTACTGGTGGTATTAATAATGCTTTTTCTTATAAAGGAATCTCTTTAAATGCACTTATTGATTTCCAAAAAGGTGGTAGTGTTTATTCAGTTACCAACCGATATGGTTCTTATTCTGGATTATTGTCAAACACTGTAGGAAATAATGATAGAGGCGTTCCACAAAGGGACCCAGTTTCTGAAGGTGGTGGATGGAGATCTGATGGAGTGTTTGAAGATGGTACTCCAAATGATGTTTACATTGAATCTGTTAATTACTGGGGTACTTTAAGAAACTATAGGGAAGAGTATGTTTACGATGCCAGTTTTGTGAAATTAAGAGAAATGAGATTGACTTATTCTATTCCAAGAAAATTAGTGGCCAAAACGCCATTCCAGTCTATAAGTGCTTCTCTTGTAGGAAGAAACCTGGCAATTCTTCATAAAAATGTGCCGAATATAGATCCTGAATCGGCTCTTGGTTCAGGTAATGTTCAAGGTTTTGAAAATGGACAGCACCCTAGTGTAAGATCTATGGGCTTTAACCTGAATTTCAGATTATAATTGAATTTTACAAGTCATTTTAATGTATTCAATTTTTAAAATGACTTGTTTGAATTCCATTTAAGATTTGGAGAATAATAATTCAAAGAAAAAATCATTTTGATATGAAAAAAATATTTTTAAAATTTTTAGTCATTTCTGTGCTACTTGGTTTGGGTGCCTGTACAGAAAATTTCGAAGAAATAAATACCAACCCAAATAGCCCAACGGTTGTACCTACTTCCTATTTAATGACTCAGGGCCAGCGTTCAGCTGTTACTTATATACTTGATCAGACTGATGGTTGGAATAACTATGGAATACATTATTCACAGCAAATGTCTCAGACACAATATGCTGATATTACCAGATATGAAACTCCTGAATCAAATTTTTCAGGATGGTATACAGGACCTCTTGCAGATTTTACAGAAATCATCAATTTGAATTCCGATCCGGATTTAGCAGCCAGTCATACTACATCTGGAAGTAATAATAATCAGATTGCCGTAGCCAAAATCATGAGATCTTTGTTGTTCCAGACAATCACTGATTTCTGGGGTGATGTACCCTATTCAGAGGCCTTAAAAGGTAACGAAATATTTCAACCTAAGTATGATGCTCAATCTGATATTTACACTGGATTAGTGGCTGATTTAAAGGATGCCTCATCTCAAATTGACGGAGGACTAGGAATTCAGGGAGATATTTTCTTTAATGGTGATATGGACAAATGGAAAAAGTTTGCCAATTCATTATTACTAAGGGTAGGAATAAGAATGTCAAATGTAAATCCTGCTTTAGCACAGGATGCTATTTCCACCGCTATGGCTAATGGGGTATTTGAAAGTAATGCTGATAATGCAGTGTATGCGTTTTTAGAGGATGCTAACAATGCAAACCCTATGTATGTGCATTTTAATATCGATAGCCGAACAGATTATGCAATCAGTAATGTTTTGGTGGATATGATGAAGCCAATTAATGACCCAAGGTTGCCAATTTTTGCTGATCCGGCTGAAACTCCAGCTGATCCGGCTGATCCTTATATAGGTATGCCTTATGGTGTAACAAATGCTGAAGCTGGAAGTGTTACGAATGCTGAAATTTCATTTCCAGGTGCTGCTGTGAAGCAGGCTACTTCTCCTGGTTATGTATTAACTTATGCGGAAGTATTGTTTATTCAGGCTGAAGCTGCACAAAGGGGTTGGATTGAAGGTGATCCAGAAGCATTGTACGAGGCTGCAATAACTGCCTCTATGGAACAATGGGGTGTAGAGGCTGCTGATATTGAAGCTTACATCGCTCAGCCTGAAATTGCTTATGATGGCTTAAAGTCTATAGGATACCAAAAGTACTATGCTTTATATTTGACTGGTTTAGAGGCTTATGCTGAATTCAGAAGAACTGGATATCCGGAATTGTCGCCTGCTCCTGCAGCAGTATTGGATGCAATTCCTAGAAGAATGCCATATCCTCAGGTAGAAAGAGACTTAAATGGAGAAAACCTTGCTGCTGCTGTGGCAAGAATGGGAGGTGATGAGCATGCTACAAGAGTATGGTGGGATGGTGGCAACTAATTATTAATTAGTTACCATAATATAAGAAAAAGGTGCTTTGGTAATTATCAAAGCACCTTTTTTTGTAGTTTAGCTCCCAATAGGATAATGATTAAAACACTTTTTAATACAAGTTAATTTTCTGAAGAAACAACTAACTAAAAATAAATTCCACAAAAGATGAAACTAGTTCAAATTAAACTTATACTGCTTTTTTTGTTATTAAGTACACAAATTTCTTATACACAAGTTAGCAAGGCCTATCGGTTTGCCTTTAACCCCACTGGTGAATCAACTTCTGCCACTGATTTTTGGGACCCTGAAGTAAATATGCTGGACGGCTCTCCCTATTATTCTGAGTCAAATGAATGGAAAGAAGGGTTAATTTATTTGGGAGAAAAGGAGGAACTCCCAGAATATGTATTATTGAGATATAATTTAATGACAGATTTTCTGGAGATAAAATATGAGCAGGATTCTTTTATTGTAGATAATACGAAAATTCACAAGTTTAAAATAAAGGATGAACAAGGAGAATATTCGTTGTTTTTTCAGAATGGTTTTTCGTCCACAAACTATTCAATAGAAGAAAAAAATTATTTTGAAATTTTGTATACAGGTAAATCCAAACTTGTGGTAGACTATATTGCCAAGGTTAAGGTTGCGGATGCTTCTTTTGGGGCGACAAGAGCTATGGCTGCAAATGGTCAAACTCCGAGAGACAAAATTGCCCATGAGGAAGAATTTTACCTATACAAACCTGATGGAAAGTTACATCGGTTGTCTTTAAAGAAAAAGGAATTTTTAAAGGAAATGGGAGAGCACGATGAAAAAGTAGCCGCCTTCATGAAGAAAAACAAATTGAGAACAACCAAACAAGATCAATTGGTAAAAATTATTTCGTATTATGATTCCTTGTAATCACCTGAAGTAAAATGGGATAAACCCCTAACAAGTTGCCATTATCCGCCCTGTTACCTAATTTTAGCCAGTACAAACTTTGATATAACTTTTCTAACAGAATAAATGGAAATATTAAGAGGATTGGTAGGACTTTCGGCTTTGATTGGGTTGGCCTGGCTTTTTTCACTAAACCGAAAGTCGATTGATTGGAGACTGGTTATCATTGGGGTAATCCTTCAGGTTGTATTTGGAATCCTGATTACCAAAGTCGATTTTGTAGCTACATTTTTCCTTAAAATTAGTGAGGTATTCGTGATTTTTTTGGGATATTCAAAAAATGGAGCTGAGTTTCTTTTTGGTGACCTCCTTAAAGTAGAATCTTTCGGATTTATTTTTGCATTTCAGGTACTCCCAACCGTTATCTTCTTTTCCACAGTAACGGCCGGACTGTATTATTTGGGCGTTTTACAAAAGATTGTTTATGCCATTGCCTGGATTATGGCCAAAACGATGCGCCTTTCAGGTTCGGAAAGTTTATCTGTAGCCGGAAATATTTTTCTTGGGCAGACTGAAGCCCCTTTACTGGTGAAACCATTTATTGCCAACATGACCAGGTCGGAAATTATGACTTTAATGACTGGTGGAATGGCTACCATTGCCGGTGGGGTTTTGGCTGGTTATGTGGCTTTTTTAGGGGGAGATGATCCTGCTGAACAGGTTAAATTTGCCTCTTACCTGTTAAGCGCTTCTATAATGAATGCTCCTGCTGCGGTGGTAATGTCAAAAGTTTTAGTACCGGAAATTGACCTGGATCAAATCGATAGAAAACTGAAGGTTAACACAGAAACCCTTGGTGTAAATTTGGTTGATGCTTTGTCCAGAGGTGCTTCAGAAGGATTGAAACTGGCTTTAAATATCGGAGGAATGCTGCTGGCATTTATTGCCATTATTTATGCTATAAATGGCTTGTTGACCGGTTTCATTGGAGAGGTTACCGGATTGAATGAAATGATCATAAATGCCACAAATAATCAGTTTTCCGGTTTCTCCCTGGAATATATTTTAGGGCAGGTTTTTCGGGTTGGAGCCTTCCTGATGGGAGTAAATTGGTCTGATTCACTTCAGGTGGGTAGTTTGCTGGGACAGAAAACGGTAATCAATGAATTTATAGCCTACAGTAGTCTGGCAGATATGAAAGCCAATGGAATTTTATCGGAGAAATCTATTCTCATTTCCACTTATGCATTATGTGGGTTTTCCAATTTTAGTTCCATTGCCATTCAGATTGGAGGGATAGGAGGGATGGCTCCTAATCAACAGGGACAACTTTCCAAATTGGGATTTCGGGCTTTATTTGGAGCTACTGTGGCTTGCATGATGACCGCCACCGTAGCCGGAATGCTATTCTAGATTAATCATTAAGAGAATAAAAAAAGTTTTCCCAATCATTGATTTGGGAAAACTTTTTCTTTTTTCGGATATACTTTCTAAAAGTTAGTACAAACTGAAAAGGTGATTATTACTATCCAATATGATTGGATCTGGGGTTTATGCCTTTTTCAGGAAAATATCTCCGTTCACTGTTTTCAATTTAATTTTATTTTTCCCGCTACCAGTTTTCCCAACTCCAGTAATTGTGCGCTCCCCTGAATCTCCGGCATTATTTTGAGTAATAGGGAAATCACTTTCAATTTTATATTTCTTATTGGCATTTCTGGTGATTTCCAATTCTATTTCAATATCCATATCCAATCCTTCAGGAACTAATAAGGTTATTGTACCACCAGAAGAGGCTAATTCAGCGCTTCTGTCCCCAACTTTTGGATCACCCGTCATCGCTACTTTAATATTGCCACCACTCGTTTTGGCTTCCACACCTCCATCCAGTTCCTTCACTGAAATATTCCCACCACTTGTTTTCAATACTATGAAATTTCCCGCTTCTTCCACATTGATATTACCACCTGAAGTAACAAAATTTCCTCCATTCGGTGCACTGGAAATGGAAATATTTCCTCCACTTGTCCTTACATCTCCTTCAATCTCAGAATCGCTTAGTGAGATATTCCCTCCGCTGGTGGCCAGGTCCATTTTTCCTTTTGTGCCTGCTACTTTTATATTCCCTCCACTGGTTCTTGCATCACCCTCAAATTCTGAGTCCGCAATATTGATATTCCCACCACTTGTAGCAAAGTCAAATTCACCTTTTAAAGCATTAATATTTATATTTCCTCCGCTGGTATTCAGGTTACCTTCCCCTTCTACGCTATTTAAGCTAATATTTCCCCCACTTGTTTTACAATTTATATCTCCAGAAATCTCATTTAAATTAATACTTCCACCTGAAGTTTTGCCATCAATATCACCACTAACATTGTTAATGCTTAAGCTTCCTCCACTGGTTCTTAACTCCAAATCGAATTTATTGGGTACTTTAATTTCAAATTTCAGATTGCCATGGTTATTGTTCCGGCCACCGGTATTTCTGGCTGTAATTTCCAATCCATTTCCCGTTTCTTTAAAGTTAAATGCGATTTGGTTTTCATTATAATCATGAGAAATTTCAACCGCAATGGAAGATTTATCCCATCCCTTTATGCTTATGGAGCCACCAGCATCAGAATTCACATCCAACAGTCCTCCAGGGTTGGCATTAAAATCTTTTTTAACCTCCTGAGCCTGAGCTAAAGAACAGATAAGGAAAGCAAATACTAAAACAACAGAATTAATAAATTTCATGATATGAATGGTTTTGTCAGGGAAAAATATTTTTAAGGTTAATTAATGCATACTTTCCCCTAAAGACATGACAAAAATAGAAAGGATGCATACCATGAATTTTTTTTAAGATTTTTTTACCAGACTATTGACAAATGCCTTCCTGCCATGTTTTAAAGTTATTGGGCATTTCTCTAAAACAAAGCCACGGGCCGGGCAATACTCTCTGCCGTAATAAATAATTTGAAGATGAAGCTTATTCCATTTTTCCTTTGGAAATAAGCGTTTGGCATCTTTTTCTGTTTGGGTTACATTTTTGCCAGTAGAAAGCCCCCATCGGTACATTAATCTATGGATGTGGGTATCTACCGGAAAAGCAGGTTCCCCAAAAGCTTGGGACATGACTACTGAAGCAGTTTTATGGCCCACTCCGGGTAGCTCTTCCAGTTTTTCGAAGGAATCGGGTACTTCTCCATTGTATTTATCAAGAAGAATTTGGGATAAATTCCAGATCGCTTTCGACTTCATGGGGGATAAACCACAAGGACGAATAATCCCTTTTATTTCCTCCACCGTCAGCTTAACCATATCAAAAGGATTATCTGCTTTCTCAAAAAGAATCGGAGTTATTTTGTTAACCCTTTCGTCAGTACATTGAGCCGAAAGTAATACGGCAATCAACAAGGTATAAGCATCAGTATGATCCAGAGGAATGGGTACTTCCGGGTAAATTTCCTCCAGCATATTCACAATATCAATGGCTTTTTCTTTTTTGGTCATGTTTTTTTAAATAATTTTTCTGGAATATTTTTTTGCTCAAAAATAAGGGTTGAAATTGAAAGTGTTTAAAAATCAGTTACTTATAAATAACGTTTCGAGTTCTTAAATATAAAGCGCAAACTTAATCAAGAAAAAAAGATAAAAAATATTAAAAAAAAATATCAAAATATTTGAAGAATTTAAAACTCAACTTATATTTGCACTCGCTTTTAGTAGCAAGCCTCCTTAGCTCAGCTGGTAGAGCAACTGACTTGTAATCAGTAGGTCACTGGTTCGATCCCGGTAGGGGGCTCTTGATAATCAGGTAGTTACGATTTTTATTCGTGACTACCTTTTTTATTTGCATACATTTTTTGGAGTATTTTCACCCTTCCCTTAAAATTGATCCTAGCACATTTTAGTTTTTTTTAAAAGTGTTTCATTTTGTCCTACTAAATTTGATAAGGGTTTGAAAATTAGTGACATAGACAGTGAGCGTATGGTGATCAAAGTAAGAGGAGGCAAAGGAAATAAGGACAAGCTTACACTATTGGAAGAGCAAATGTTAGCAGACTTAAGGAAATATTACAAAGCCTACCGACCGAAGGAATATCTTTGTGTATGAGTAAAATGTCCAGCAACCAGTGTATTGAAAATAGTAGCCAGGGCAGCCAAAAAAGCAAGGATCACCTAAAGGGTGACACCACAAATGTTACGTCACAGCTTTGTTACTCACTTATTAGAATATGGCCGCGGTGGTGTTCCACATTGATTTAAGGTATGTTCAGTCCCTATTAGGGCACAATAGTAGCGAAACAACAGAAATTTATACCCATGTAGCGATAAAAAGCATCAAAAAATTAAAAATTTATTAGATTAGCCAATATAATTATAATGCGAATATCAACCACTCTAATTGGTAGTAGATAGCGAAATGTTGCCATTAATTTGAATGAACTACACGAACGAGAAAATAATTGGACGAATTGAAGCAGGAGAAAACCTGAAATATCTTCTTTTTTGGGGGCACCAAAAGTCTGACCGAATTACAAAATCTTGTTTCAGTCAATGGTACGAATCTGAATTCGGGGTTAATGGAATTAAGTTTTTGACAGCCGAACACTATATGATGGCTGAAAAAGCTCTATTGTTTGGCGACAAAGAAATTTATCAGGAAATAATCGAATCAGAAAAAGCAGGAAAAGTAAAAAAACTTGGAAGAAAAGTACGAAACTTTAACCAAAGGATTTGGGAAGAGAATCGATTTGAAATAGTAATTAGAGGTAATTTCCACAAGTTTAGTCAAAATCATGAGCTATCGGAATTTTTGATAAACACAAATGACCGGATTTTAGTTGAGGCAAGTCCTGTGGATAGAATTTGGGGAATTGGGCTTGCGCAAAATGACGAAAATGCTGAAATACCATATTTATGGAATGGACTGAATTTACTCGGATATGCTTTAATGGAAACAAGAGATATTCTTAACGAAATTGGAGAATTTAAAATTCTTGAAAATCCGATTCTACCACCTTGGTTGGCATATCCCGAAATAGATAAATATAGTATTGGTTGGAGAATGGGATATGGAGAAACTCACATTATGGAATTGAGTAAATATTTGGATAATTTAACAGAATCTGAAAGGAAAATATACCAATTGACTTACCCAGCAAACGGAGAATGGAAAGGTTGGTATGAAAATGAATAAAAAAAACGCTCTACAATTAAAAGGGGCCAAAATCAGGTGGGTCCAGGGCCTCTGCTAAATTTTTATATTGAGAAACATCCCATCAATCTGAAATAAATGACGAAGAAACGAACAACACTAATCATCAGAATCACACTACTAGTTGGAACTATTGTTTCTTTGTTCTTCGTTCCATGGCTTTTGGTTAAGGCCTGGATACTTCCGCTTCCGGATACGCTTCAAGAACAATTAGATGAAGCCATTACACATGGATTTGACGGAATAATTGTTTGTATAGACCAAGCAGGTAATCCTCCTCAGTATTTGGCTTCCGGCTGGCACAATCGAGAATCCAGGATACCGGCCAACCCCAAAGCGCTTTTCAAAATTGCCAGCATCAGCAAGCTGTATGATGCTGTGGCTGTTACAAAATTGGTAAGTGACGGACGGCTTTCTCTGGATAAGACAATTGCCGATTATTTACCGAATCTTGTAGGAAGAATAGAAAACTCAGACAAAATCACATTGAGGTTGATGATACAGCATAGAAGTGGTATTCCCAATTTTACAGACGCTCCAAATTTTTGGTCAGCTCCAACACAGTCCTATGAAGAAAGTCTTGCATTGATTCTGGACAAGCCAGCCAACTTTGAACCCGGGGAAGACTACGAATATTGTAATACGAATTATCTGTTAATCAATAAGATAATGGATGATGTGCTAGGTTATGAAAACTTTCAATTTATCCAGGAAGAAATTCTAAAACCGCTAAATCTTGACAATACCTTCCGTTCGCTTCATGACGTAAATATAGACGATGTGATGAGTGGTTATCATGTAGGGCATCCTTATGATTTAAAGGAAGATGAACATGGCATGTTAGCGACTGCAGAAGACGTGGGTACTTTCCTAAGGGCATTGAACGATGGTTCATTGTTTGAACCAGAGGAACAGGAAATATATGCTTCCATTTATGAGTATGAACATGCCGGATGGGTTCCAGGATACCAAAGCTTCGCAAAATATCACAAAGACCTTGATGCTGTTGTTATTGAGTTTTACAGCACAACCGATCCTAAACTGTACAATTGGAACTTATCAGAAATCATAAATAGTAGGATTGTCAAAATACTGAGAAAGCAAAAAAACTTATAACAAATGCCATGAATGGGGATTTATGGGTCATCATTCCTAAGTGTTGATGCGCCATGGAGTGGTGCTTTTCCATTGGGTGTAAATCCTACCAAGGTAATTGATGTTCACCCTGAAGAAAAACAAACGGCTGTGTCGGTGAGGGTAATGTAGGCTGATTCATGCTGTTTTATAGTGATAAGGGCTACCAGACTCTACCCAACAAGTTTGAAATCGAGACTATTCAATTAATTCTGACAATCTTCATAGCCCCATTTATCCAAACTTCTTAAAATATCCTTTAGTGATTTCCCCCTATCTGTTAAATAGTATTCAACTTTAGGTGGAACAACAGGAAAAACTTTTCTGGAAATAAGCCCATCTTTTTCCAAATCCCTTACTGTTTGGGTAAACATTTTATTTGAAATTCCAGGAATTTTCTTCTGTAATACTCCTGAACGTAAACCGCCTTCTAATAAGTGAAATAAAACCAGAGGTTTCCATTTTGTTCCAATCAAATTCATTGTGTAATCTAATGGACAAATATTATTTTTATTCAAAACTTAAATGTTATGTTGTTGATTATCATTAATTTACTCTTTTAGGTAACTATACCACTTTTGGGTAAGTTATTGCCTGTTGGGCAAATATAGTTTAATTTTGTAACCTAAAATATAATTTATGACAACTAATAAAAATTATCCAAAATCATTTTCACATATAGGAATAACAGTTCCTAATATAAAAGAGGCAGTAAAATTCTATTCGGAAGTAATGGGGTGGTACATTATTATGGAGCCTTCAAAAGTCAAAAAGGAAAACGAAACTGCTATTGGACAAATGTGCATTGACGTTTTCGGAAACGATTGGACTGAATTTGAAATTGCTCATTTAGCAACTTCAGACGGAATTGGAATTGAACTGTTTTCTTTTCCGAATGGAATTAAAGAAGCACCCGAATTTAGCCCCTTTAATACGGGTTTATTTCATTTTTGTGTACAAGACCCAAATATTGAAGAATTGATTGAGAAAATTTTGTCTTACGGTGGAAAACAAAGAATGCCAATTAGAGAATATTATCCGAATGAAAAGCCTTTCAAAATGTGCTATGTGGAAGACCCGTTCGGAATTGTTTTTGAAATCTATACTCATAGTTATGAATTGACATATTCTTCTGGTGCTTATTCATAATAAAAAACCAGTCGCTAATAATAAGGGATCAAATTCATGTGGGGTCGGGGGATCCCACTGAATTTTTCCTCCTGTTGAACAAACCTAATGGGGTTTAGATCTGGAAAAAAACTGAGTTCCCCCAATACCTTTTTGGAAAGTACCACCAGTCGGTCTTTACCTGCCTTTCCCTGATTAATCCGCAGTTGGCCCTTTCCATCTTTTGGGATTAAATATGAAATGTATTAAGCGCAGGGTATTCGCTTCTCCTAAGTGCCTGAGGAGTAGAACAACAATATTTTAGTTTTTACCCAATTTTGCTACCTTTAGATTTGGCTCAATAAAGTAGATAATAAATCGCCTGCGGATTTAATCCTTCGGACTAAATTTCGCAAATTGCCATATTCAAAAAATTAGTAACAAGCAAAAAATAACTAAAATGAAGTTCCTATTAATACTATTTGCTATTTTATCTCTAAACATTAAAAATACAGACACTCCTATCTCAAATTCAGAAGTGGGTATCCAAAAAGGTCATTCTAAATCTAATTTCGAAAAAACCAGTGATAATTCTGATTTTATAAGAACTACCTTATACAAAGGAACGCTAAATGAAACCGTTAATATCAGCTTGTATATTAATGAGCAGGACCATCCTTGTGGAGGAAATTTGACTATTTTAAATGCAATGTATAAATATGATAATCAGGAAAAGTGGATATTGCTGAATGTTACAACAGATAAGCAAAAAAAGAAATACTGTATGATTGAGGACAATTTTACTGGTAGTTTATTTTTAGAAGAAGATGGAAATTTTTTAAATGGAAAATGGATAAGTCCTAACACCGAAAAACAATTTAAAATAGAATTGAAAAAAGTAGAGTTAGACAATTCTTCTGTTGAAAACCTGGACGAAATCCTTTTTGATGATTTACTGTATAACAAAAATGATTGTTAATCAAAGAATAAAAGCCGGTGGTTAAATTATAAGGAATCAAATTCCGGAAAGTCTGGAGATTCTACTGAATTTTTCCTTGTGTTGGACCAACCTAATGGGTTTAACTCCGGCAAAAGGTCTGTGTAATTTCAATTTTTTTCTTGTTTGTGTAGCCTTCAAATGTAAACCCTTGCAACCCCTTTAGAATGCTCAATGAAAAACTCTATCAAAAAGCGGAATGTTGCCCAGCCGTATAAGGCAAAACTTCAAGTCCAGTTTGATTCAGCGGCTATGAAATAGGGAAAATGGTAGTCTGGGAAGTTTTATTATATTCGTGAGGAAATTTGAATAACCAGGATAATTAATAAATGAACCTTCAACCACTAAGAATAGAAGCTGGCTGGCACGTATGCTATAATCAACTTTATGAAATTGACCCAATAGTAGGTTATGAAAACTATTTTGAAGGTTCAAGTTTATTGATGCTTCGAAATAATGCGAGATTAAAATTGATTGATGTGGAATGGCGACCTGAACGAGATTTGAATGGCGAGTTTCAAGTAGTAGTTTTAAACTTTGTAGAAAATTTTAACTCAAAAACTTACGAGTTTTACAGTGACCCAAATTGGGAAAATCCATTTTTAACTTTTGTTACAAAATCAAGGTTAGAACTTGTAGAAAAACTGGAAGAATTAATGCGGGTTCTACCTATTTATGAAGATCCAAGAATAACTAAAAAAAGAGGAATTGTAGATGAACTATCTGAATCTTATCGTCTGGAATTAATAGAAAACGGATTATCAACAGGGTTAATTAAAAAAGTAATGGAAAATGGGAGTGCAAAAATTCAAAATCATATCCTGGACCATAACCAATTAACCCGGGAAATAATATTGCAGTTTTCAGAAAACGGAATTACAAAAAAAATAAGAAATAAGGCTAATCAAAAACTGAAAAGCAATCGGTTCAAGGAATAAAAACTACTGGCAATAATAGGGAATTAAATTCATGCAGGCCCGAAGTTCCTAAAGTATTTTTCCCCGGTGTTGAACGAACCCAATGGGGGTCAGATCCGGAATAAGCTTTGTGTAATTTCAATTTTTTCTTGTTTGTAGGAGTGCTTTTTTATTCGGAGTGATTTCCCAATTCAGCATTCATTTTTAAAGCCGGGTTTAGAGGAATCGATTAGCAATTCTTTCCCTTTTTTTAAAACACCAATAGCTCCTATTCGGCTAATCTTGTAGGGTTTTTAAAAATGTAATTAGAGAGAAAATACAATTTCCTCCTCCTAACCCCCTCATCAAGGGGGAAAGTCACTTTGAGTCTGTTTTTTACCTTGAAAAATGAGCTGAGTTTTATAATTAAACATATTAAAATTTTAAGTTGTAAATCATTTTCCCCTTCTGGAAGTGGTTCGGCACTCCGAGGGTAGGGGAAGGTTTTTTTAATTTTCCATCCCAAAACTATTTGTTCGGAAACCCTTACGAGATAAGCCTATTCGGAACTACTGCGTTTGACAATATCGTTAGTTGGAAAACCAACTATCAATAAAAGTTTTTATTTCATATTTTGCTTTCTCTAAAATTGTATCTATTTGGTCTCTGTTTTGGTCAACTCCAAATGCTGATACCTGTTCAGAATGAATTCCCAGAAAATCGAAATTTTGTTTTATAGTGGAGGAAGCGTATTCTTTAATATTACCTGAATTATTGTAGTCAAACCCACTCACGATAATTGATAACGCTTTTTTTCCACCACAAAGACCGCTAAATCCGGTTTCAGGGCTAAATGAAAAAGTCTTATCGCTCACTACAATCGCATCTACCCAGGCTTTTACTGTTGCAGGCATTGTGAAGTTATAAATAGGAAAAGCCAGTAATAAATAGTCTGCCTCAAGAACATCTTGAATTAGATCATGATGATTGGATAAAATAGAGAGTTCTTGTTCTGAAAAATCTCTTTTGCCCTTGTTCCATTCCATTATTAAATTCAAATTCTCTTCCAACAGTAAATCAGGTGGTGTTTTAACTAAAGACAGGTGTTTCATTTTTGTCCTTCCCTTTGCTAATTTAACAAACTCATCAAATAGCACTTTTGTATAAGAACCATTTCTTGGAGTATAACTAATAACTAATGTTTGTGTCATAATTTTTTATTTTTCAACAAATATAAAATCACAAGATTGATAATTTTTATTATTTTTGTTTGAAAATTAATAACATTCGTTATGATTAACTTAGAATGGTTGAGGACTTTTAGTTCTATTTATGAATGTAAAAGCATAACAGAGGCTTCTGAAAAATTAAATATGACTCAACCAGGAGTTAGCAAACATTTATCCGCTTTAGAAAGCCATATAGGCAAAAAACTATTTGAAAGAACGACTCGAAAATTAGCACCTACTGAATATGGCAAATTTTTATATTCCCAAATCAGTAATCCTATAGAACAATTAAAAAAGGTGGAATATTATTCAGGGCAAAGGGCAAAAAAAGCTCGTTTGGCGATTTCAATTGGATGCACATCCGATTTTTTTAATCAAGAGCTAATGAATAAAATTTATTCCTTTGATATGTATATAGTTACGCTCTTTGGAACTGAAGCAGAACTAGTTGAGGCTCTTGAACAAGATAAAATCCAATTAGTAGTCGGAATTAAAAAACATAACAATTATGACCATTTATTTACACAGATCAAAAGCGAAAAATTAGTTTTAATCTGTTCTCCTTCCATAAACTTACCCGCAGGTATCACAAAAAAAGAAACTCAACTTGTTGCATGGTTGCAAAAACAAACCTGGTTTGTATACGATAATGATCAGGCAGATATTAAAAAATTTTGGGAAACTAATTTTAATAAAAGTGCCAAAATTATCCCAAGATATATTTTGCCATCCTATATAAACATTGTAGAGGCTTTAAAAAATAATTCAGGATTTAGTATTGTTCCAAAGCAATATTGCGAAGACTATTTAAAAGAGAATCTAATCAAATTACCCTTTATATCAACAAAATTAATAGAGCAAAATTTGTTTTATTCCTATAAGTTAAAGAACAGAAATTTGAATGAAATTAATCAGTTTATGGATGAGTTTAAAAAAACTACTTCAGCAAATGAGTGTTAAATTCTGGTGGGGCAGGAGGACATTACTAAATTTTTCCTTTTGCTTCACTCCATAACTTTACCAAAATAATAAAGGCTAAATTCATTTACAAGCTGGCGTTACTTTTAGTTAAGTATTCCAGGGTTTTGTGATAGTTGGAGTAAGTAAAAAGAAACTCCTCCAATATCAATATTTCCAAACTTTAAGCGAATCTTTGTGTATTATCCCGAATGTTTAAATTTGTAGAATTAATCATAAGTTGAAAAAACACTTTCCATTTTTGTGAAATATTTACCCCAGGTTAGCATTACAACTTTTTTTGCGATTTTATTGTGCTTTAACATTAACTTGTTTGCTCAATTTGATAACCTGAAGTTTGAGAATTATTCAACCCTTGAAGGGCTTTCCAGCAGTACTTGTGTTGAAATTTACCAGGATAGAGAGGGCTATTTGTGGTTCGGAACGATAGATGGCCTAAATAGATATGACGGGTATTCTTTTGAAATTTACAGGCCTGTATTAGATGATCCTTATTCTATAAGCAATAATCGAATAAATGCCATTGAGGAAGACAGTGATGGAAATTTATGGATTGGAACAGATAATGGTTTAAATGTTTTCCAGAAACAAAAAGAGCGTTTTATTCGGGTTAAGCTTTTTCATAATCGTCCAAATTCGATTAATACCAGGGACGTTATCAATGATTTACACTTCGATGAGAAGTCCAACCGACTTTGGATAGCTACAAGAAATGGATTGAGTAAGATCTCATTATCCGTTGTGGATCAGGATTCCTATCAGACAATGAATTCCATAAATTACCATCATAATGAAAATGATATTCATTCTATAGATAATAACAATATTACCGGAATTGTTGCGGATGAAAATGATAATATTTGGTTTATTACTAATGGAGAATACCTTAATTTATATCGACATAAAACTGATAATTTTGAAAGGATAAAAATTAATTCTCCTTCCTCTTCTTTCCTGGATCATATTCCAAAATCTGTGCTCATAGATGAGGATGGAGATTTTCTGATTGGAAATGATTTATCAAAGCTCGTGCTTTGGGATAGGGCAAAAGATAAGTTTGAGTCGGTGTCATATACAGATACACCCACTCCAATTTTCCATATGTATCAGGACAAAAAAGGGTTGATCTGGATAGCTACGGATGGCTTTGGAGTATATCTGATTAGTAAAGAAAAAGGCTTAGTGCAACACATCGAACATAATCCTGTTGATCCTTTTTCACTGCCAAATAATCAGGCTTCCAATATCTTGGAGGATAAAGAAGGTACTTTCTGGATTGCCACTTATAATAAGGGAATTAGTAAACTTGCTTTATCCAAATCTTCCTTTGGACATTATTTTCACCAGCCTGGCAATCCAAATAGTTTAAGTGATTATATTGCCCAATCTGTCCTGGAAGATAGCCGGGGTAATATCTGGATTGGAACTGATGGTGGGGGATTAAACTTATTTGATGAAAAACAGAAGGATTTTAAACATTTTTATTCAGACCCGGATAACGGCCTTACACTAAGTTCAGACAAGATTTTATTCTTAGCAGAAAGCCATGATCATACTATTTGGGTCTGTACCTGGGATGGTGGATTGAATAACTTTGACCCCAAAACTGGCAATTCCAAAAGATTTCTCCATGATACCTCAAATCCAAACACCATCGGACAAAATACCGTATGGTGTGCTGCCGAAGATTCCCTGAAACGATTGTGGTTGGGCACCCAAACGGCAGGTTTGAATTTATATGACCCCAAGACAGAAAAATTCTATAGTTACAAAAACATTTCGGGAGATTCATCCAGTCTCCTGAGTAATTTTGTTTTTTCAAACTTTATTGATTCCAAAAACCGATTATTTGTGGGTACTGCACTTGGTTTGTGCATGGTTGATTTAACCAAACTGGACGCTTTTATTCCGGAAAAAATTCATTTTAAAACCATAAATGAGCAAAACCTGCAGGGCTATCGGATTAATTATGTGTATGAGGATCATTCGGGAAATATTTGGGTGGGTTCTGATCTTGGTCTGCACCAATTGACTCAAGACTTACATTTGGTACAATCCTATACGATAAAGGAGGGGTTGCCTGGAAATTTAGTCCTTGGAATTACTGAGGATAAAGATGGATTTATATGGTGTACCACTAAAAGCGGCCTTGCCCGATTGGATACTAAAACGGGAGAAATTAAAAATTTCAATATTCAGGATGGATTACAGGGAATGGAATTCCAAAGTAAATCTATTAGCAGGACTTCCGATAATAGAATTCTAATCGGGGGTATAAATGGATTTAATTTGTTTAATCCATCAGAAATTGAAACTGATCAAAATAATTTGTTACTGGAAATTACCAGGTTGAGACTGAACAATAAAGTCGTAAACGTTGGGGAAAAGATCAATGAGCGAGTGCTTTTGCAAAATTCAATTTCCGAAACTAAGGACCTTCAGCTTAATTATGATGAAACTTATATAGGAATCGAATTTGTGGCTTTGCATTATCAAAATGCCAATAGGGTAAGATATTCCTATAAAATGATTGGGCTGGATGAAAATTATATTGAAGCGGGAACAAACAGAATTGCCAACTATTCCAACCTTCCTCCGGGTGATTATACTTTTGAAGTCAGGGCGGCTTTAGACGCAAATTGGGATAAGGCTACTATCGCTTCTTTCAATATTGAAATTCTACCTCCACCATGGAGGACCTGGTGGGCTTATGTTTCTTATGTGATTGTGTTGGCCTTAATTTTCTGGTTGGGGATAAAATACTATACCAGGTTGGTGAGGGAGGAAAAAGAACATGAACTGGATCAGCAAAAGCTGCAGTTTTTTATTAATGTTTCTCATGAGTTTAGGACACCCCTTACGCTCATTCTTAATCCCGTGAATAAAATGATCGCTTCGTTTAGTGATCCTGAAGAAGTGAAAGATTCGGCACTTACCATACAGCGTAGCGCCTCAAGGCTTTTAATGCTTGTAAACCAATTACTTGACTTTAGAAAACTGGATTTGGGAAAAGAACAGCTTAACCTTTCAAAGGCAGATATTCTAAAATTTACAAAAGATACCTGTTTGTTATTCCATGATCTGGCCAAAACAAAAGGCATACATTTGGAATTTGTCAGTTCATTAGGGGAATTGGAAACCGTTTTCGATCCCGATAAATTTGAGAAAATTCTGACCAACCTGCTCTCCAATGCGATTAAATTTACCAACCCTGGAGGCAGGGTAATCATTTCGGTTTCCAAAATAAAGAAATCCAGTTTTATGCTGAAAAATTCAATTCATGAGGCCATTGAAATAAGGGTTAGTGATACCGGATTGGGTTTTAAAAAAGAACAATTGAAGGATGTTTTTAGCAGGTTCTTTCATACCGATAATACGAAAACCGGAACAGGAATTGGGTTGAATTTTACCAAAAGCCTTGTAGAACTTCACGGAGGAGAGATCATGGTGGAAAGTGAATTTAAGAAGGGCAGTACCTTTATTATTCACCTGCCGCTACAGTTAAAAACTAAAAATTCACTTTCCAAAATCAGGAAGCTGGATATCAGTAATTACAAGCCTGACTTAAACCTGCTCAAATCGGTGGAGTATGACATGTCCATAACAGACCAGACCGTACCTTCTGCTGAGTCCGAGCCAGACCAGTCTTCCAAAAAGCAACAATTAATTTTACTGGTAGAAGATAACAGAGAATTGAGAATGCACCTGAAAAAAGAATTGGGGTACAAGTTTAAAATTAAAGAGGCTGTAAATGGCAAAGAAGGACTGAAAATGGTGAGAAAGCATTATCCTGATATTATCATAAGTGATGTCATGATGCCGGAAATGGATGGTTTTGAAATGTGTCAGAAGATTAAATCAGAAATAGAGATTTGCCATATCCCGGTAATCCTCCTGACCGCAAGAAGTCTTGAAGAAGATAAAATTGACGGCTATAAAACTGGTGCGGATGAATATATCCCTAAACCATTTAATATGAATGTATTGATGGCCCGGATTAACAACCTTCTGGAAATGAAAAAAAGGATTCGGGATAAATTTGCTTCAATGGGAGGAATTACGCCTTCAAGTGAAATTACCAATAATACCCTGGATGAGGTTTTTCTTGATAATGCGACAAAAATAATTTTAGAAAATATCAGTGATTCTGATTTTAACCTTGATCAATTGCTTAAAAAAATAGGCATAAGCCGCTCTCAGTTTTTTAGAAAAATAAATTCACTTACTGGTCAAAACCCCAGTCATTTTATTCGTACGATCCGATTGAAATATGCTTCCGATTTATTGACCAAAAATCAATTTTCGATTAAGGAAATTGCTTATAAATCGGGCTTTAATTCCACTGCTTATTTCAGCAAAACCTTTCGGGAAATGTATGGAGTTACTCCAAATGAATATTCCCAGGGCCAAAAATAATATTCCTAAAATAGCCTCTGGTTGCCATCTATAGCCGTTTGCTTTAAAAATGGACCATAATTTATCATCGTTGGATGATAATTTATACCTCAATTTTGCCGCTCTCCCTATAATTGTTCATCAATGATTTTTAGATCAATTGATTTTATCCTTTTAGTAAATATAAAATGAAAAAAATTAGACTATGATGAATGATTACTATTGAAGAATTACCCAAATCAAAATGAAAGGCAAATACTGTTTCTACTCTCCCTTTCAAATGAACGCTAAAGCATACTTATTTATAACCAACTAAATAAGTTGAAAAAGGTCAGACTTTGGTCTTCCCTTAAAATTATAGGGTGCCAATCTTATAATAATTGATTTTTTAAATAATTAAACATTGAATTACATGAAAATGAAAGCAACTCTAAAGTTGATCATGGTACTTTGCGTAACAATGGTCACAACTCATTTAATCTACGCAGCTCCCCCTCAATTGAAAACTCCACCAGATGGCAAGCAACAGAAGATAAGTGGTACAGTTACCTCTGCGGATAATGCGGAACCTTTACCTGGTGTAAGTATATTAATAAAGGGGACATCAAGTGGTACCACCACCAATCTGGATGGGGAATTCGTAATGGAAGCACCCGAAGGAGCCACCCTTCAGTTTAGTTTTATCGGATATGAGACACATGAAGTGCTTGTAGGGGCACAGTCGGTAATAAATGTTGCGCTGGAAACTGACATGGAACAACTGGAAGAAGTGGTGGTAGTGGGATATGGTACACAGAAAAAAGCCACCTTAACAGGATCTGTAGTGCAGGTTAAAGGGGATGATATTATCAAGTCGAAACCGACTTCCAGTGCTGCTTTGGCCTTGCAGGGAGAAGTTCCTGGTTTAGTGGTTACCAGAACTTCCTCCCGACCTGGGCAAGAAGGTTTAGACATAAAAATCAGAGGGGACATTTCGGTTAATGGCGTTTCTCCACTCGTTGTTTTAGATGGATTAATTGTTCCCGAATGGCAACTCTCTACCATAAACCCTAATGATATTGAAAATATATCCGTATTGAAGGATGCTGCCGCAGCGATTTATGGAACCAGAGCTGCAGGAGGTGTTATTTTGGTGACCACCAAAAAAGGGAAACAAGGCAGTGTAAAAGTAGACTACAGTGGCCAATACCAGATAAATTATGCCAACGATTTTCCAGTTGCCAATTTGAATGAGTGGGCGCAACTATGGTTAGAAGCGGGTGATAATGATGGAATTACTTATCAGGATGCTAACGGTGATTTTGTGGATGCAGCCTCAAATTATCGTTTTTTTACCAGAGATGAATTAGTGTCTATTATTGATGGTACCATGCCTATGGCTCCGGAGTCTTATTTCTGGCTTGGCAAGGATCACCGATTTGCTGATGTTAATCAATATGATGCAGTTTATGGTACTACCGCTTCTCAAAGGCATAATCTTGCTCTTTCTGGTGGAAATGAAAAAGTGACCTATAGGACTTCCTTCGGTTATAATGATGAGCGTTCTCCAATTGAGTTTGTTTATGATGGAGCAAAAAGGTTTAACTTCAGAACTAATTTGGGTTATGACATCAGTGATGCTTTAAGGGCTGAGTTTAATGTTTCTTATGACGACAGGTTAATTGATGGGCCAACCCAGGGTGTTGGGGAAGGTGTTCAGGATATGTATCTTTTCCCTCTATACAATCCACAGGGGCAGTATTATGATATCTTTGGTGCCAATAACATGTTAGCCAAACTTGACGAAGGTGGAAGAACAAAAACATCAGACAGAGTGCTTCGTCTGGGAGGTAAAATCACGCTTGATCTGGATAAACATGTAAGAGGGCTTTCCTTCAGTTATGATATCAATGCAGGCTTGCGTAATACAGAAAAAAAGGAAAGGAAAACCTCTGTAACCATGTATGATTGGGATGGAAATGTTTCCTATACACCTACCACATTGTTGACTTCATACATGAAGATATATCAGACTCAGGATTTTACCCAGATGCATTCTTTGCAGGGTAATTACAATTTTTCCCTGGGCAAAAACAACCTTGGGTTTACACTTGGCGCTACAGCTCAGCAGGATGACCTTACCAGAAGCTTCATGTCCCGTTCGAACATGGCTTCAGACGATTTGGATGACCTCAATACAGGAGATGTTACCACACAAAAAAATGCGGGAAAAGAAGGTGATTTCCAGACTGGAAGCTGGACAGTTGGTCTGATATCTTATCTGGGAAGATTTAATTACGATTACGATGGGATTTACCTTTTTGAAGCATTAGCCAGAAGAGATGGTTCATCACAATTGCACCCGGATTATAGATGGAAGAACTTCTTCGGAGGTTCTGTGGGTGTGAGAATTTCTGAAATGGGTTTTATGAAAGGTGGTTTGTTTAATAACTTAAAACTGCGGGCTTCCTATGGTGAAACAGGTTCTGTAACAGGTATTGGGGCTTATGACTATATCTCCAATATGGGAGCCGGATCCACAATTTTTGGAGCGTCTCCAAGCCTGGCCAATACTGCCTGGATCAGTGGCATGACTACCACAGATCGTACCTGGGAACGTATTGCCACCACCAATTTTGCCCTTGATTTTGCTATCCTGAATAATAAATTAAGTGGTACTGCTGAATATTTTATTCGTGAAAACAAGGGGATGTTGGTGAATGTGACCTATCCACAGGTACTGGGTGCAACTGCTCCTAAAACAAATAGTGGAGATTTTACCACCAAAGGCTGGGAGCTTGCCTTAAATTGGAAAGACAAAGTTGGGTCAGTTGCTTACAATGTTGGAGTAATGGTATGGGATACCAAAAGTGAAGTTACCCGAATGGAAGGTGCAAACGCAATTGTGAGAGGGTTGAATACAAGTATAGAAGGTAAACCACTAAACTCCATCTATACCTATGTTACAGATGGCATACTTTCTACAGAAGAGGAGGTTTTGGCTTATTATAATGCTCATGGGTTTGAAAGCGAAAATGACCAAAATAACATGAAATCAGGTACCATACTTCCTCCTTACAGAAGCCCTAACCGATTGGTTCCTGGAACAGTGAAGCGTGTGGATGTAAATGGTGATGGAATTATTAATGAAGATGATTTGGTTTATTTTGGTGATGCCAACCCTCATTACAGTTTAGGTGTCAGGCTGGGAGCGCAATGGAAAGGGTTTGATTTTAGTGCCTTTTTCCAGGGAGTGGCTAACCAAAATGTATTAAGAACAGGTGGTCTGGCATTTCCATTTAGCCGATGGTGGATGAATCAAAACAGTGCTTTCTTAGGCAATACCTGGACTGAAAGTAATCAGGGAGCGGAATGGCCTGCAATTTTTTATAACGGACATAGAAAAAACTGGAATTATGGTCACCCTAATGACATTAATGTCGTAAAAGCCTCTTATTTGCGAGCCAAAATTCTTTCCTTGGGTTATACCCTTCCTCAGGAGTTACTTGCTAAAGCCAAAATCGATAGGGTAAGGCTTTCTGTTACTGCCAATGATTTATTCGTGATTTCTAATGTGAAGGATGGAATGGATCCGGAGATGACTACAAGTGCCCATCAGGGAAATACCGTGCCTTATAACAAATCTGTAATCTTCGGGCTTGAAGTTACCTTTTAATTTTAAATGTTAATATGAAGAAAATGAAAAATAGATATATCAAAATATGCAGTCTTACTATTTTACTCTTCGGATTTATGTTGAGTAGTTGTGAAGACTATTTGGATCAGTTGCCTGAATCTACCGTAAGTGAAGCGGTGTATTTCCAAACACCAGATCAGTTCGAAACAGCCGCAAATTATTTTTATACTCGGTTGGCATTTTTGGATGGAGATGAGCAAACGGATTTATCGAACAACATTGGTGACAATGAAAATTATGCCTGGGGAAATACGATAATTCCTACCACCGATGATATTTGGAAAAATAACTATGCTCAACTCCGAGCGGTAAACCAGTTGATAGAAAAAGCGGAAGAATATCCTGGAGAACAAAGTGAAATTGCTGTTTCCGTAGCTACGGCTCACTTTTTTAGGGCCTGGCACCATTACAATTTACTTAAGCGATTTGGGGGAGTGCCAGTGATTACAAATTCATTGGATGTAAATTCTGATGAAGTTTACCAGGCAAGAAATAGCAGATATGAAGTGGTAGACCAGATGATTAAAGACCTGGACATGGCTATTGAAGGATTGCCTTCTCAGAATACAATGGGTGCAGAAAGCCAGGGGAAACTTACCCTTGAAGCAGCTAAATCATTTAAAGCCAGGATATTGCTTTATGAAGCGACATGGGAAAAATATGTGGGAGAAGCTACAGATGGTGACGGTGTTACCACAGGTGCCGGTTCGGTAAAGCCAGCGGGTTATCCAAGTGTTACGGATATGTTTGCAGGTGCTAAGCAAGCTGCTCTTGATGTGATGAATAGTGGTGCGTATGAACTTTGGGATCACCGTCATGATATTGGTGATGATCACCTTTACTATCTGTTTAATTTGGAAGACGGGGGCTCAAACCCAGGTGGTTTGACCAAAGCAGATAACAGGGAGTATATATTTCAAACAGTTTATGATTTTACATTAAGACGGATTAATGAAAATATTACGCATGCCAAACCGCATACACCTTCTCGAAAGTTGATGGATATGTATTTGTGTGCTGATGGATTACCTGTGCAGTTTTCATCAGTATTTCAGGGCTATGACATGATGACTTCAGAATTTGAAAATCGTGACCTTAGGATAAAACTGATCAGGGAACCTTTAAAACAATATTGGGGATGGGGCTCTAATACAGACGGTGGAGGAGCGCAATATGGAGTTGATTTTGAAGACAGTGGAATTGAATATGATTACCGGTATGTTCCCAACCTTACAAGTCCTGGTTCACCAAGGAACAACGGTTATATGGGGCGTAAGTTTACCACAGAATATATGTTAAGGGAAACCAGAGAGGAGTCATTTAATTATCCCCTTATCAGGTATGCAGAAGTGTTGTTAATTTATGCTGAAGCTACTGTGGAATTGGGCAATGGAACAATCTCAGATGGAGATCTGGATATTTCGATCAACCAAATCAGAGAGCGTTCTGGAGTAGCTCCTTTAACCAATGCCTTAATCGGACCTTATGGTGATTTGAATATGTTGGGTGAAATTCGCAGAGAGCGGGCCATTGAATTATTTGGGGAAAATTTCCGATTCGATGACTTAAAAAGATGGAATATCGCTCCTGATGAATTGAATAAAAATGTATGTATTACCTATATCACTGGAACAGAGTACGAAACAGCTGAAAATCCCAAAAATCCTGGTACATTAATTTATGCGGATGGTGTTTGGCCTTATGGGCTTACGCAGACTGAACAAAGTGTTTCCAGCTATGCGGGAATTGCGACTACTAAACCTGGTGCATTGATTATTGATGCTGCAGGAAACCGCAATTTTTCCATAAAGAATTACATAGATCCAATTCCATTGAATGAAATAGAATTGAATCCTAACTTATTGCAAAACCCTGAGTGGTAATGGGTGTATTTCAATCGATAGCCGGCAGTTAACCTGCCGGCTATTTGAAGTTGATTAAAGTAAGGGATTTCATGGCGGATAGGATTAGGGCTTACTTTATTCAACTTCTTTAAATATTTATTCTATAAACAATGAAAGAGGACGGATTAATTTTAATTGGAGATTTACTGTTCAGCTCTGCCGGTATGGGTAATAAAAAAGAATTTCTCAATGGTCTAATCCAAGATAAAAAGTGATGAAAATAATTTATATAATTCCAATATGTCTGTTGGTATTTCTGGAATCCTGTTCTACTAAGCAACCAGCAGAAGCAACACTGGATACCGATAGTATGTTGAACTATTGTGTTGAAAAAGTTAAAATGAGCATTGCCGATTTGCCCGATGCAGAAAACCTTCCAAGAAATATTTATCCGGATCAAAAGAAATGGAATAAGGTTGGAATTCATGATTGGACAAGTGGATTTTGGCCTGGGCTTTTGTGGTATGCCTATGAGGCCTCAGGAGATGCTACTATACTTAAAAATGCCGAAAAATATACTGCGCCATTGAAAGGTGTACTTGATGTTCCGGTAGATAACCATGACCTTGGTTTTATGCTCTTCTGTAGTTTTGGTAATGGCTATAGATTAGAAAAAGATCCGGCATACCATGATTTATTGTTAAAGGCGGCAGATTCCCTTGCCACTCTTTATAATCCTACAGTGGGAACCATCCTTTCCTGGCCAGCCATGCGAGAAAAAATGAACTGGCCCCACAATACCATTATCGATAATATGATCAATCTGGAGCTTTTATTTTGGGCCTCAAAAAATGGAGGAGATCCAGAATTGTACAACATTGCGGTAAACCATGCAAAAAGATCGATGGAAACTTTAATCCGATCAGATTACAGTACTTATCATGTGGCAGTTTTTGATACAACAGACGGTCATTTTATTAAAGGAGTGACTCATCAGGGCTATGCCAATGATTCCCAATGGGCAAGAGGACAATCCTGGGGAATTTATGGCTATACCATGTGTTTTAAAGAAACCCAGGACAAGACATTTTTACAAACTGCTCAGCAATTGGCAGATGTTTTTATCAATAGATTGCCAGCGGATGGTATTCCCTATTGGGATTTTGATGACCCGGAGATTCCTAATGCCCCGAAAGATGCCTCTGCCGCAGCAGTTGCAGCCTCTGGTATGTTAGAACTTTCAAAATTTGTAGAAGACAAAGAATTAAAAACTAAATATAGAAATGCAGCCATTGATTTGATGACAAAATTATCCACTCCACAGTATCTGAGTGGAGATAAGAATCAGGCATTTTTACTTCATTCTACCGGCCACAAACCTAATGGAACAGAAATAGATGCATCCATTATTTACGCAGACTATTATTATCTGGAAGCATTAATGCGACTTAAAAAAATGCAGGATGCCGGGAATTTAGCAGGTATGTAGATTATTAAATTGAAAAAACTGAAATTTTCCAAAATGACTTTAATGAAAAAATTGATCATAATTAGCCTTTTTCTTCTCTCCCAAATTAATTGCGCTTTTGCTCAAAATCTTTCGGATGATGAAAGGATGGAATGGTGGCGAGAGGCTCGGTTTGGAATGTTTATCCACTGGGGATTATATGCAGAACCTGCCGGTATTTATAAGGGAGATACGGTAAGGGGAAATGCAGAATGGATCATGGACAAACTGGATATTCCAATTGCGGAGTATGAGCAGTTTGCAGCCAAATTTAACCCCGTGAAATTCAATGCAGATGAATGGGTGTCCATAGCCAAAAATGCCGGGATGAAATATATGGTGATCACTTCCAAGCACCATGATGGCTTTTGTTTGTGGGATTCTGAAGTGACTGATTATGATATTATGGATGCTTCACCTTTTAAGCGGGATATTCTGAAGGAGTTGTCAATAGCCTGTAAAAAAGAAGGTATAAAATTATGCTTTTATCATTCGATTACCGATTGGCATCACCCCGATGCACAGGCTCCACTTTTCCCAAATTACAATGCCGGGCAAAGGGACCAATCCGTGTCCAATCCAAACTTTCCCAAATATTATGAGAACTATTTTAAACCTCAGGTGAAAGAATTGCTCACTCAATATGGAGAAGTAGGGGTGATGTGGTTTGATGGGGAATGGATTCCGGATTATACCACAGAAATGGGTAAGGAAATGTATCAATTAATACTGGACACCCAGCCCAATATTATTGTCAACAACAGGGTGGATAAGGGGAGAAATGGCATGAAAGGGATGAATAAAGAAGGAAATTATGTAGGTGATTTTGGAACCCCTGAAAAAGAAGTTCCGGAAACAGGCTTGAGCACGGATTGGGAATCCTGTTTAACCATGAACAATACCTGGGGTTTTAAAGCTACAGACCATAATTGGAAGAGTACTGAAGTTTTGCTTCATAATCTGATCGATATTGTTTCCAAAGGAGGTAACCTTTTGCTTAATGTGGGGCCAACTGCGGAAGGCCTAATTCCTTCACCAAGTGTAGAAAGATTAAAAGAAATGGGAGATTGGGTGAAAGTAAATGGGGAGTCTATTTATGGAGCAGGTTTAAGCCCATTTAAAAAGCCGGATTGGGGAAGGTTTACGAGTAAACAAGGTGTATTATATGCACATATTTTTGATTGGCCGGAAGATGGAAAACTGTTACTTGAAGGAAATATTAAAGTGAAAAAGGCAAACCTTTTATCAGGTTCCGGAAAGAAATTAAAGATGGATACAGTAGAGGAAGGCACAATCATCTATTTGCCCAAAAAAGCTCCTGATGCTATTGCTACAGTGGTGAAGTTAGCGTTATTGGAAAATGTAAAATAGACTGCACTGGGGAATATTATAACAGGGTGTACACTGGTTTTTTAGCCAAAGTATGGGTGCTCCTGGCACAGCCTGTACAAAAGGTATTTAGGTGTAAAACCCTATGATCATTACCTTCAAAAAAAAGATAAGATTTGCCCAAAAATTTGCATCATGACAAGTAGACTTTATATTTTATTGCTCCTGGGTTCGCTCATTTGGCAGTGCTGTAATCAGCCTGCTGTTGAAATCTTTGTGGCTGAAAATGGCAAAGAAGATCCGGAAGGGACTAAGGATGCGCCTTTTCTAAAAATTGAAGACGCCATTTTGAAAGCCCGTCAAATCAAACAGGGGAATAATAAAGCTAAAGTAGTTATTAATATTTTGCCTGGGGAATATCATTTATCCGCTCCAATTGGCATAGATCCTTCATTAAATGGTTTGGAAATAAAGGGTGCAGGAAATTCCCGGGTAATTGTAAAAGGAAGTGTTCCTTTAAGCCTTTCCTGGAAAAAGTTTGACCAACATATATATGAGGCCAGCTTATCTAAGGATATTGATTTTGACCAGTTCATTGTAAACAATAAGCCTCAAATTTTAGCCCGTTATCCCAATTATGATGAAAATGGGGGGTATTGGCAGGGACACGCAAAAGACGCCATTTCACGGGAACGAGTAAAATCCTGGGCAAATCCAGCAGGGGCGATTTTCCATGCCATGCACAGAGGGAAATGGGGAGGATTTCATTATGTGATCACCAGCATCGATAGTTTGGGAAATCCGGTGTTGGAAGGTGGTTTTCAGAATAATCGTCCCTCACCACCTCATGAGGAATACAGGATGGTGGAAAATGTGTTTGAAGAATTGGATAGTCCGGGAGAATGGTATTTAGACAAAACCACTCAAAAAATTTATTACTGGCCTGCAAATGGAATAGACCTATTGACTGCCAAATATGAAGGAGCGGTATTAAAAAGTCTGATTGAAATTAAAGGAGAAGAGAAGTCGCCTGTGCAAAATATTGCTATAAAAGGAATAAGGTTTGAATTTTCCCAAAGAACTTTTTTGGAATCCTACGAGCCGCTTTTGCGAAGTGACTGGACGATTTACCGGGGAGGAGCAGTTTTGATAGAAAATGCGGAAAATTGTTCAGTGTCTGCCTGTGAGTTTACTAATTTGGGTGGAAATGCTGTTTTCATCAGTGGATATAATAGAAATATTACAATCGCAGAAAATCATATTCATGACTGTGGAGCAAGTGCCATCTGTTTTATAGGGCACCCCTCTGCGGTGAGGTCTCCTGCTTTTCAATATGGAGAATTTGTTCCCCTGGAAGAGATGGATACAGTTTCAGGCCCAAAAAATGAATTTTATCCCAAGGATTGTGTGGCTGAAGACAATTTGATTTACAGAATTGGAAGGATTGAAAAACAAACTGCAGGTGTTCAAATTGCTATGGCAATGGATATCACAGTTTGCCACAATAGCATTTATGATGTCCCCAGAGCCGGAATCAATATTGGAGATGGAACCTGGGGTGGGCATATTCTGGAATTTAATGATGTTTTTAACACCGTTTTGGAAACGGGCGATCATGGGTCTTTTAATTCCTGGGGGCGTGACCGTTTTTGGCTTCCGAAACGGAACAAAATGGATAGCCTTACCCAGGCAAATCCTGACATGCCCAAGTGGGATGCGATTCACACTACCATTATCAGGAATAACCGCTTTCGTTGTGATCATGGCTGGGATATCGATCTTGATGATGGCTCCTCAAATTACCATATTTACAATAACTTATGCCTGAATGGCGGGATCAAATTAAGAGAGGGATTTAACCGTGTGGTTGAAAATAATATTACTGTGAACAACACCCTTCATCCACATGTATGGTTTGCCAATTGTGAGGACGTATTTCTCAGAAATATTGTACGTGATTCATATAAAGATGTGAATGTACTAAGCTGGGGAAAGGAAATTGACTACAATTTATTCCCCGACAAGGAATCCCTGATGAAAGCCCAGATTTATAATATAGATGCGAACAGCTCTTTTGGAGATCCACAATTTTCAAATCCGGATCAACTCAATTTTAGTGTGAAAGCAACCTCTCCGGCATTGGCACTGGGTTTCAAAAATTTCCCTATGGATGAATTTGGGGTAGTGAGTCCTCAGCTGAAAAAACTGGCAAAAACTCCGGAAATTCCTGAGTTGAAAAACATGGATGAAATAAAAGGAAATTCAAGCCCGGTGGTTTCCTGGTTACGCAATGAAATTAAAAGTGTAGATTCAAAAGAGGAGCAATCCGCCTATGGCCTGAATACCCCGGAAGGGGTTGTTGTTTTGAAGATGTGGAAGGGAAGTTATGCAGCCCAGGGGGATGGACTAAAAAGCAGGGATGTGGTACTGAAGGTAGAAGGGCATAAAATAAAAAATATAACAGACTTTTTTTGGACACTTAAAAAATACAATCAATCCCCTGCGGTGAATATGCTGGTGATGAGAAATCAATCGGAGGAACAACTTATAGTTAAAGTGAAGAAATAATTATGAAAAGGATACAGATAATAGTTTTAGTTTTTATTTACGGTTTTGTGGTATTTTCAAATACAGGAAAGGCTCAGGAAATAACGGATAAGGAGCGTATGAAGTGGTGGACAGATGCTCGTTTTGGCATGTTTATACACTGGGGTATTTATTCGGTTCCTGCAGGATTTTACAAGGGCGAAGCTCAAACTAATAGTGCAGAATGGATTATGAATAAAGGCAAAATTCCTTTGCACGATTACGAAAAGTTTGCAGATCAGTTTAATCCCACTCAATTCAATGCCAAAACTTTTGTGGGGCTGGCCAAGGAAGCCGGAATGAAATATATGGTAATTACCTCCAAACATCACGATGGTTTTTCCATGTTCGATTCAAAAAGTAATCCTTTTAATGTAGTAGATGCTACGCCATTTAAGCGTGATGTACTCAAAGAACTTGCAGAGGAGTGTGCCAAACAGGATATTAAATTCGGGTTTTATTATTCACAGGCACAGGATTGGAGTCATCCGGGTGGCATGGGCAATACCTGGGATAAAAAGATGCAGCGGGTGAGTACGGATGTATATGTGAAGGAAAAGGCACTTCCTGAAGTAAGGCAACTTTTAACGGAGTATGGCCCAATTGCCATCTTCTGGTGGGATACTCCAAGGAAAATGAGCAAAGAGGTAATTGACAGTTTGTACCACATTTCCACCGATCTGCAACCGGCAATCATTACCAACGACAGGCTTGGGGATGAATATCCGGGTGACCATAAAACCTATGAAAGGCATTTGCCCAAGCAAAAGCCTGAGGCCGATTACTGGGAAATATGCCAGCCTATTAGCGGGAGCTGGGGATACAGAAGTGATGACCAGAATTTTAAACCAGTAGCTACCCTGCTTAGAAACTTGGCGGATGCCAGCAGTATGGGTGGAAATTATTTATTAAATGTGAGTCCAACTTCTTTAGGAACTTTAGCCCCAACGGCTGTTGCAAACCTGAAAGCTGTGGGTGCCTGGATGAATACTAACAGTGAATCGATTTATGAAACTGAAGCCAGTCCATGTGGCAAGCCCGACTGGGGATATATTACTATGAAAGCTGTAAATGGTAAAACAAATCTTTATCTCCATATATTCGATTGGCCCACCGATGGGAAATTGCTAGTTCCCATAAAAAATAAGGCTCAAAAAGCGTATCTTTTAGCAAATAGTAAAAAAGTATTTAAAACCAAATCGGGGGAAGACGGACTTGTGGTAAATCTTGCGGGAAAAGCCCCCGATCCAATTAACTCAGTAGTTGTCCTTCAGCTTGTGAATGCCCCAAATGCGATTCCCCCAAAACCTTTTGGACAAAATGAAGATGGTGTGGTTGCATTCCATACCGAACGGGCCCAATTTCAAAATCTACAAGGGCCAGGAGCACGCTACAATAGCTCTAAAGATTGTATAGGCCATTGGACCAGTGAAACTGCGGTAGTTTACTGGAATTTTGCTATTGATAAACCGGGCAAATTTCAGGTCACATCATTAACTGCCGGGCAGGCAGAGACTGAATTTACAGTGGAAATAGATGGACAAACAGAGAAAGTAAAAATCCCTGCAACTGGTGGATATGACAAATTTGAGCCTATAGAAATCGGGGCGTTTGAGATTTCAGAGCCTGGAAGTTATAAAATCACCTTTAAACCTATTGCCGGAAATTGGAATCCGGTGAATTTAAAGCAGGTGGTGATGACACCGGTTAATTAAGAAATCTTTAATTTGGAGCTGAAAAAATGATTTATAACCTTAAGATTTCTGTCAAATCCTTATGAATATGAAAAATCCAGCCTTGTTTTCCTTCCTTGTCTTACTTCTTTTTCTATGGGTAGGTAATGTGGTAAAGGGACAACAGGATTTTAACAGCCTGAATAATTCTACAGAATGGAAACTTAAATTTTCAGACGATTGCACGAGCAATTGGGAAAAAAATTGGTTTAAAGACGGATTAATTTCAACAGTGGAGCAAAACGAAAACGGGATGAATTTAATTGCTGGTCCAGTCAACCGAAATGATGCGCACCATACGGTTCTGTGGACAAAAAAATCCTTTAAAGGAGATATTAAAATAGAGTACAACTACACCCGAACGGATTCCCAAATAGTGAATGTGAACATTTTGTACATACAGGCTCAGGGAATTGGGAAGGCAGGTAGGGGCAAGGATATCACCAAATGGAATAAGTACCGGGAAGTACCCACCATGAGCAAATATTATTACAACATGAATCCTTTGCACATCAGTTATGCAGCATTTCCTATGGTGAACGAAGATCCGGAAAATGATTACATAAGGGTGAGAAAATACCCGGCTGAGGAAAGTAATTTTGGGCAAACCGAAATCCTGCCGGCATTTTTTAAAACCGGACTATTCCTGCCGGGTGAAACTTATAAAATCACTATTATCAAAACAGAAACTAAACTTCATTTTAGTGTAAAAGGGGAAGGTGCTGAAGAGAAATTATATTCCTGGGACCTGGCTGAGAATCAGTCTCCAAAAGAAGGGCGGATTGGTTTACGCCACATGTTTACCCGCTCCGCTCAATACAGTGACTTTAAAGTATTTACAAGATAATTAATTGACATTAGCAATGAAGATTAAACTATTATGCTACATCATTAGCCTCCTGTTTTTGGGAATGAATTGGGCCCTGGCAGAAAAGGTGGGAGACGGAGATGGTTTTATTTTAATTGGAAGTCTTGCCGAGTTGCGGGAATTTGCCGGAAAGGATAATGTGAAGGTCAGGTTGAAAAAAGGCTCCTACAATATTGATAAAACCCTGAGTACTCGTTTCATGGAGTTTACCGGAAATAATTCCCACTATGACCTGACAGAAGTAAGAATCATGGTGGACACTAAATTATTCAGTTTAACCAATTTGAAACCAGGCAAAACAGACAATAAACTCTATTGTGCAATTGAAATCTCCGGGAACAATGTGATCATGGAAGGGCTGTATATAGAAACATATGGAGGCAAACCCGGCAGACAGAGCAAAAACAAAATGTTTAATATTATAGGTTCGGATGTTACTTTAAAAAATGTGGAAGTACGAACTGCCGGGTCCAGCCCCTGGGGCTATGGTAGCCTTTATGGTTTAGGTGGAGGTGATGTACGGAAAATGAATGGAATCCGAATAGGATATCCTGCAAAAAATGTGAAATTAATTGGATGTCAAGTCCACATGCGTGCAATGGGACATGCCATTTTTTTACAAGGGGCCGAAAACACCCTAATTGAAAATTGCCATGTAGATGGCCTGCTCTGCTTCACCGATGATATTCTGGCTGAAACATCGGGCTATTGTTATGATAAGGATTTTTATGCAGGGAAAGGAGGTTACATTGAAGGGACAATCGTAGCCGAAGATGGCAAAATTTTGCCCGGTGAAGTCATTTCATTGAGTGAAGATGGTATTCGGATGTATCCTGATATGAGAGGGCAGCCTACTAAAAATACAACCATAAAAAATTGCACCGTAACTAACATGCGCAGAGGAATTTGTACCGGGCTTAGCACTTCAGGAGACAAGGTGATCGATTGCCGGGTAACCAACTGTGTGGCAACTGGATTCAACGTAGGCAATGCCGATACTTTGATTAACTGCAGTTCTGATGCAAAGTATGCTGAAGCCTTTTGTATTCCATATACTAATGCCAAAAATGCTTATGTAGAAATGGAAATATTAGAAAGTAGAGAAGGACTGGCCAATAGTATGCTGGCAAAAATAAATGGAACAAATCATCAGGTAGTCATTACCACCTCCAATCCCGATTTTATTCCGGAAGTTATGAAGATAAAACTTTCTACTAAAGAAGGGTATGGGAATTTTAAAAAGAATGCTGTAATTCATGCCACTAATATCAGATTGGAGAACCAAACAGAAACAAAGGTCCTGCTTTTACCAGGTACCGAAAATCCTGAAATAAAAAGCCAGGGAGAAGTCTTAAAAGAGTATTTAAAATGATAAAAAGCATTACAGTTTTAATTTTTTTAACCTTTCTGGCCAGTTGGAATATTGCCCAGGATCGAGTGAAAATCCCCCTTCCTACAAATCTGGAGCAAGGTTACCCACGGTTGTATATTACCCAGGAGGAAAAAAAGGACCTGGAAGAAACCATACAGGAAGAAGATTGGGCAAAGGAAGTGCTTTCAGGAATTCATAAAAGAATTGATAAACATGTGGAACGTCATGTGGATGATCCGGAATGGATGGTTTCCCGCCTGCAAATGCATTGGAAAACCAAAGCCACCAATATTTACATTAATGGCATAAATTATTCCCATGCTGATGGAGAAGCTCCTGTGCCTACTGTTCGTTTTGCGGGTTCCCGTGATTATACCACACCTTATGGAAAACCGAAACTGGAGGATATTTTACCTTATATGGACGATGAACGTGGTTTGTATTTACCCAACCGAAGTAAGGAAGGACAGCCTTTTGAATGGGTAGCGCAATCAAAAACCGGCAGGATAGTCTATTCCATAAACGAAGAAATTATGAGACTTGCCCGTGATGCTGCATTTATTTATTGGCTGGAAGGAGATGATCGATTTGCCAAATTTGCCTTCGATGTGTTTGATACCTATATGGCAGGAATGTACTATAGAAAAGAACCCATCGATTTACTCAATGGCCATATTCAAACACTTGTAGGGTTTACCAACTTTCAGGTGATTCATGAAGGTATTTTGAAAGATATAGCCGAACTCTACGATTTTTTACATCCATTCCTTGAAGCAAATCATGCAGCTAAAATTGCCGGTTATGATACAACCATAAAGCGATGGACAGACCAGATTATTAAAAATGGGGTACCACAGAATAACTGGAATCTGCATCAGGCCAAAATAATTTTAAAGGCGGCCATGGTATTACAGGACAATATCAATTATGAGGATAAAAAGGGCCGGGAATATTATATCGATTATATTTTGAATGTGACTTCTGCCCGGCAATGGTCTTTGAGCAAATTTATGGATTATGGCTATGATGAAAATAACGGGGTTTGGGCCGAATGTCCGGGATATGCCCAGGGAGTAACCAAAGACCTGACTAATTTTATCCGGGATTTCGATAATACTTTCGATCATAATATTTTACCATACACTCCGGTGATGGGAAAAGCGGTAAAAATGCTGCCTCAATACCTGTTCCCCAATGGGCAGTCCGTAGCTTTTGGCGATTCCTATTACGGTCCCATTAGTTCAGAAGCCATGAGTGATATGATTCGAATTGCTCAAAAAAATAAGGATGAAAAACTGGAAGAAGAATTTACTGCCTTGTACCGCCTTTTTGAGGAGAAAGATGGGCAAAAAAGGAGGGACCGAAGACCAGGGGCAAATATCTCCTCCTTTTTTACAAGTAAACCTTTGGAATTAAATCCTAAATATGGAGCGGGTAACAAAAGTGATTATATTACGCAGACATTTTATGCACCCAATGTGAGCTGGCATATACAGCGAATGGGTACCGGAAAAGATGGAATGATGGTTTCTTTAAATGGTTCACTTGGCAATCATATGCATGCCAACGGAATAAACATGGAGTTGTACGGAAAAGGTTTTGTGCAGGGGGCAGATCCGGGAAAAGGAGCAGGTTATCTGCAACCCATTTACCTGGAGTATTATTCCCAGTTTCCTGCCCATAATACGGTAATGGTAGATGGTGCATCCTCTTATACCGAGATGTTAAGTTATCATGCTTTTGATTTGATGGGGGAATACCCAAAGTCGGAACAAAAACATGGTTTCTATCCAAACATTACTTATTCGGATGTTTATTTCCTGGAGCCCGAAACCCGCAGTGATCAAAACAGAACAGTGAGCATTGTAAAAACAAGTGAAAGTACGGGGTATTACATTGATGTGTTTCGCTCGAAAAAACAAAGAAAGGGAGATAAATTCCATGATTATTTCTATCACAACCTGGGGCAAAGTATGGAGGTATCCGATGCCGAGGGCAATACTTTGAACCTAAAACACAGTGAAGAGATGGCTTTTGCCGGAGGACATCTGTATGCATTGGATTATATGTGGGATAAAAAATCGGTATGTACATCGGAAGACTATCAGGCAGAGTGGAAAATTGCCATGCCCGGTGGTGAAAATGTGTTCATGAACCTTTGGATGAAAGGTACCGAAGGTCGGGAGGTATTTACCATAAAATCACCCCCATGCAAGTCATTCAGGCACAATAGCGGAATTCCTTATGAGGTAGACAAACAACCTTATTTAACCTTTGCAGCTCGACAGCATGGTGAAGCCTGGGAACATCCCTTTATTTCAGTGTACGAACCCTTTACTTCCGGGGAAGGGAAAAGCATTTCCTCCATAAACAGTTTTGAGGATGAAAATGGCCATAAGGCTTTTGCTGGTTTGCAAATTAAACATAAATCTGGACGAGAGGATTTTGTATTCTCCTCGGATAATGGAGCAATTGCCAGTTACCAAAACATGTCATCAGATGCTACTTATGCCCTTATTGGAACTGAAAAAAATGAGGATTTTATACTTTTTATGGGCAATGGAACCCAACTGAAAGCCAGGGGTTACCAAATCTCTGCGTCCCAAAAAGGAAATGCGATTTTGGAATATAAGCAGGGACAATGGAAATTGCATAATGAAGTGCCTGTAAGCATTTCGGATGGGAAAAAAGTGAAAAAATTTGAGACAGGTGAATTGAGAACTGTACAATTAGATTAATAAAAAAATGAAGATGTTTCTTAAGTGGATTCCTGCCTGGCTATTGGTGTTGGTTTTCATCATGGCTTGTGAAAATGAACCTAAAAAACCTAATTTTTTATTTGTCCTGGTAGATGACCAGTCTCCTTTTGATTTAAAAACTTATGATCCAAATTCCATTCTGGAGACTCCTACAATTGATAATTTGGCAAAAAGCGGGATGGTTTTTCATAGTGCCCGACACATGGGCTCCATGAATGGAGCAGTTTGTACCCCTTCAAGGCATATGATTATGAGTGGACGGACTTTATGGCATTTGCCCCCAAGTGCAGAATTTCAAAAGCAAACAGATCCACATCCAATCGATGAACAAACCATTGGGGCGGTGTTTAACAGAGCAGGATATAAAACGATGCGAACCTGTAAAAAAGGTAATTCATACCCGGGGGCTAATAAGCAGTTTGCTGTGATAAAAGATGCTACGAAGAGAGGAGGAACGGAAGAAAGTGGAAGTGCATGGCATGCAAAGCAGGTTTTAGATTATTTAGGAGAAAGGGAACTGAATCAGGAATCAGATCCATTTTTTATTTATTTTGGCTTCTCGCATCCACATGATCCAAGAAATGGCACCCCTGAGCTTCTTGCAAAATATGGAGCGGTAAACCACAAAGATACCAGTAGTTTTCCTCCTGCTAATCCAAAGCAGCCCGCCTTGCAGGAAAATTATCTGCCAGCACACCCATTCCATCATGGCCATTTAGAACTCAGGGATGAAGAAAGGGTAAGCGGAGTTTGGAAGAGAAGAGATGAGCAAACTGTAAGAAATGAGTTGGGAAGGGAATATGCCTGTTCAGAAAATATTGATATTCAGCTGGGCAAAGTATTGAAAAAGCTGGAAGAAATGGGGGAGTTGGATAATACCTATATCATTTATACTTCCGACCATGGAATGTCAATCGGCCGGCATGGACTCATGGGAAAACAGAATTTGTATGAACATACCTGGCGCGTGCCATTTATTGTGAAAGGACCTGGCATAAAGGCAGGCCAACAGGTGGAAGGAAACATTTATTTATTGGATATTTTACCGACTGTATGCGAACTGGCAGGTATTGAAATTCCTGAAACAGTGGAGGGTACAAGTTTTAAACCTGTACTGGATGGAGAAAAAGAATTCATCAGGGAGGTACAGTATGGGGTGTATTGTGGTGGCTCGAAACCTGGCATGCGCACGGTGAAAAAGGGGGATTGGAAACTGATAAAATATGATCTTTTAGAAGGGTCACTGAGAAAAACCCAGCTTTTTAATTTAGCGGAAAACCCTAATGAATATTTACCTGAGCATGGGAAAACAGGAGAAATGCAGACCAATCTTGCAGACAACCCCAAAAATGCTGATAAACTAAAAGAGATGGAAGTAGTCTTATGGGAACAAATGAAAGCCAACGATGATCCTTATCGGCTTTGGGATCAGGCTGACTGAGAAGTATCTGCAATAATTTTAAATGTGGAAATGAACCATTTGGAATAGGTGAACTGTACCAGGAAAACAGACAATCTACCTGGAGTTTAAGTATGAATTTATACCTCAAACAAGGGACTGTCCATTGTTTTGAATAATATATCCATCACGAATTGGCAGAATTACTATTAATTCGAAACTGATCACCGGCAATAAAGTTCGGGATAGTTAAAAACTAAAAAAATATGAAAAGACGTAAACTCTTATTGATTGTCTTATTAATAGGGTACGCTACATTAGTAAATGCACAAAAGGCAAATAATTCACATCCACGAATTTATAACAGTGATGCTTCAAAGTCAGCAGCAATAGCATCCTTCGCCAATGTATCCTGGAAAAAGGATTTTATAGAAAGAAAAAAACAAGAAGTAGCCAAATACATTCAATTATGTGAGCAGGATTCTACCTGGTTAGTTTCTCGCCTGCAAATGAATTGGAAAACTAAACATTCGAATGTATACCTAAAAGGCGGTGATTTTTCCCATTCCGATGGTGAAGCACCTGTGCCCACAGTGCGTTACTCAGGTACGAGAGATTGGGCAACAGACTATAAAAAGCCTGCATTGGAAGAAGTAGAGCCTTATTTTGATGATGAGCGAGGGTATTATTTAGAAAATAAAAATACGGGTAAAAAGGAATGGATACACCCATCTGAAACAGGACACATTATTGAGGGCATAAACCAACGTGTTTTAGGTATAGTAGAAGATGCTGCCTTCTTATATTGGTTGACAGGAGAAGCGCAATATGCACAACTCGCCACTCCCGTATTTTTTACTTATATCAATGGAATGCACCACCGAAATCCTCCTGAAGTATTGGATGAATCCAATCAGAGGTTTATTTCAGGCCTAGCAACTTTTGAAGTGATTCATGAAAAAGCAGTGCAACAACTGGTAATAAGTTATGATTACCTGTACAATTATTTTGTGGATCAACAGCATGATTTAAGTAATACAGCAGCCGTGTTTCAGAAATGGGGTGATCAAATTATAAAATATGGTATACCTGATAATAATTGGAATTTATTTCAGGCTAGGTTTTTAACCTATATCGCTTTAGCACTTGAAAATGATGATCATTATGAAAATGGCAAAGGGCAACAGTATTATTTAAAATATACTTTCGATGAATCCACTCCCCGCCAGATTGCTATTAAAGAGGCCTTGTTGGTATATGATCAGGAAACGGGGATTTGGCCAGAGTCTCCAGCCTATTCCATGCACGTGAATACAACTTTGCTTGAAATACTGGCTTTGTTGGATAATGTGACCAATACCAATGAATTAGCCAATTTCCCCATTATTGAAAAAGCCGCATTAGCCTGTTTTCAATACCTGTTTCCCAGTGGATATACTGTAGGTTTTGGAGATGGTGGTCATAAAACGATCCCTTTTGAAAACCTGGAATTGCTGATTGCCAATTATCAAAAGTACCACAAACAGGAGCAGGCGCAACTCATCACTTCACTGCTTCAACCTTTTATTGAAGATGGAATATACAAGCGTAATGTAAAAAACTTATTACAACTCAACTTTTATGTGGACGAATTGCCAAATATCTCCTCAACAGAAAAAGGAGGTGTTTCTCAACTGACTACACCCACATTTTATGCGCCAAATGTAAGTATGTTTATCCAGCGGTTAGGGGCTGGAGATAAAGCCATGATGGTTTCGATGGTGGGATCTTACGGCAATCATACCCATGCTAATGGCATTTCGATGGAACTCTTTGCCAATAATTATGTACTTGCTCCTGACAAAGGCAAAGGTAAAAGTTACTGGAGTCCTGATTTTAAGGAATACTACTCCCAAATGCCAGCTCACAATACCGTGGTGGTTGATGGAAAATCTACCTACCCGAATATGCGTAGCTATAATCCTTTTAGTCTGGATTATCATTTCCCAAAATCAGGTGTCTTAAATCCACTTTTCACTAAAGTAGCTTATGGTAATTTTTCATTTATAGAACCTAAAACCCATGCCAGCCAACAACGGTTAACAGCTATGATAAATACACCTTCAGGAGAGGGCTATGTTTTGGATATTTTCAGGTCAAAAAAGCAACAAGAAGGAGAACAAAAGCACGATTATTTCTATCATAATTTAGGGCATGCTTTGGAATTGTATGATGCTGATGATCAACCACTTTCTTTGGAGAAAACTAAGGAGCTTACTTCTCAAAATGGGGAATTAAAAGCATATGATTACCTCACTGAGAAGCACGCTGTTTCGATGAGTGGGGATGCTAAAGCTGTATTTAAAATTGAAGAAAATACCCAACCAGATAATGTAATGCAAGTCTGGATAAAAGGCCATGAAAACCAAACCCTGTTTGCCGTAAAAAGTCCTAAAAGTAATGCACTTGAAAAAGGGACTGCTCCTGAGTCGCTTATAGATAAGGAAATGCCCACTTTAATTTTAAGAAGAAAGGAAGCCGCTTGGAATGAGCCATATGTATTGGTTTTCAATCCATATCTGGAAGGAAATAATCCTATTAAACAAGTAGATTTCAGGGCCATTCCTGAAAATCCCAATGGCCAAAAAATAACTGTGCAGCATACCGATGGCATAACTTACGACCATATTGCTGCGGCCACTTCGGCAAATGACGTATTGACAGAAGAAGACCTTTACCAGAAAGGTTTGCTATCCGTTACCAGAACTAAGGAGGATGCCAGTGAAATTGATTTTTTATTCGCTTCGGGTATGTACCAACTTAAGTACAAAGAATGGGAAATATTGGCAATAAGAACTGCAGCAACGGTGTCGGTTGAAAAGCAGGCAGAGGGATTTTGGGTGCAAAATGATGTGCCTGTTATCATAAAAGCCCCCATCACAGCTGATTTTACTCCAGCCATTATTCATTTATATAATGAGGATGGAACGAAGATAGAGCGCAGGGGGAATATTAACCGTTCAAATTCCAATCAGATAGAATTTAGGTTAACAAAGGCTTACCAAAAAGCAGTAATTATTTCGGAGCAAAGTAATGGTAAGTAAAAAATGAAAATGGAATTTAAAATTATGATATTAAAAACGTACCTGCTTTACTTTCTTGGCATTTTAATTTTATCCTCTTGTAGCAAGAACGGTAAAACTAAAAAGGAAGATAACCGGCCAAATATCATCTTAATCATGGCTGATGACCTTGGTTATGGAGAACTTTCCTGTTACGGGAGTTCTACACTGAATACCCCAAATCTTGATGCTTTGGCTGCCGGTGGTATGAAGTTCACCGATTTCCATTCAAATGGGCCGGTTTGTAGTCCTACCCGAGCTGCCTTAATGACCGGAATGTATCAACAACGAACAGGAGTTGAAGGGGTAATTACTGCAGCCAATCATAGGGAGGTGGGTTTAAGTTTAAATGAAACCACACTGGCCGAAGAATTATTAAAACTGGGATATGCCTGTGGGATGTATGGCAAATGGCATCTGGGATATGCTGAAAAATTCAATCCTACCTATCAGGGATTTGAAGATTTTGCCGGTTTTGTGAGTGGAAATGTGGACTATCATTCCCATATTGACCAGGAAGGCTATTTTGATTGGTGGATCAATAAAGCGTTAAAAGATGAAAAAGGTTATACTACCGACCTGATTACCCAGCACGGCATTGATTATATAAGAAAAAATAACCCTTCCAAGACAGGTAAACCATTCTTCCTATACCTTTCACAGGAAGCGCCACATTATCCTATTCAGGGTAGAAATGATAAACCTGTAAGGAAAGAAGGCAGTGGGAAATACATTAGAAAAGTTCCGAAAGACAGCACCCAAATTATCTATAAGGAGATGATAGAAACCATGGATGAGGGGGTAGGAGACGTGATGCAAGCACTTACGGATGAAGGACTTGTTGAAAATACAATTGTCATTTTTTGTTCAGATAATGGTGCAGCAGCGGGTCGGGGGGATAGTGGAGGACTTAGATCATTCAAGGCTTCGATTTATGAAGGAGGTCACCGTGTCCCTGCAATCATAAGTTATCAGGGTAAAATCAGATCAGGGCAAGTAAATCATGATCAGGTGATGTCCATGGATTTCCTTCCGACTTTGGTAGACTTTGCCGGTGGCACTCCTACCCATAAAAATATTGATGGTATTAGTATTAAGGACATGCTCCTGAATGAAACCATACTTCCCAAAAGAGACCTCTTTTGGAGTTTTAAAAACAGAAAAGCCATGCGTAGCGGGAAGTGGAAGTTGATAGTAATTCCCAGAGATGGAAAAGAAGTGCTTGAATTATATGATTTGGAAAATGACCTTGCTGAATCAGTTAACCTGGCAGATGAAGAACCCGAGTTGGTAAAGGAAATGCAGCAAAAACTAATTCAGTGGGAAAATGAAGTTCGCACGGGTGTAGAAACAGTTTCTAATTAGAAGATTAGTACATCCTGCATATTTTTGAAAATATTAAAATTAGGAAAATAGTAAAAAATGAAGCCATTACATTTAGCAATACTTTCAATAGTTTTTATATCTACATTTTTTTCATGTAAACAAGAAAATGATCAGCCCAATATAGTAGTCATCCTTTGTGATGATTTGGGTTATGGAGATTTATCTTCTTACGGTCATTCCATTATTCAAACGCCAAATCTTGACGGATTGGCTGCCAAAGGTATAAAGCTGACTAATTATTATTCCGCTGCTCCGGTATGTTCACCTTCTAGAGTGGGTTTGCTTACTGGCAGAAGTCCAAATAAAGCAGGTGTTTATGATTTTATTCCCGGACCAAAGAAAAGTGAGGATAACAGGGATTTGGTGCATTTGCAGGAACATGAATCCACCATTCCTGCCATGTTAAAAGAAGTGGGATATGCGACCTGTTTATCTGGTAAATGGCATTGTAATTCAAAGTTTAATAGTGATGCGCAGCCCAGACCGGACCACTTTGGTTTTGATCATTGGTTTGCCACTCATAATAATGCCGCTCCAAGCCATGAAAATCCCAAAAACTTTGTTCGTAATGGAGAAGATGTTGGAGAAATTGAAGGTTTCAGTTGCCAGATTGTAGTTGATGAGGCCATTCAATGGTTAACTGCTAAAAAGGGTGAAAAACCATTTTATCTCCAGGTTTGTTTTCACGAACCTCATGAACCGATTGCTTCTCCAAAAAATTTGGTAGACAAGTATCTTTCAGATTCGGAAAATGAAAATCAGGCGCAATATTTTGCCAATGTGGAAAATATGGACAAAGCTGTTGGGCGGCTGGTTGAATTTTTAGAACAAAACCATGGAGAGAATACCCTGATAGTTTTTAGCTCTGACAATGGTCCCGAAACTTTAAACCGATATTCAAGAGCAAAGCGGTCTTATGGATCTCCGGGAGCACTAAAGGGAATGAAACTGTGGACTACTGAGGCCGGGTTTAGAGTGCCTGGAATTGTATACTGGATGGGGAATGCAGCCTTTCAGGGGACTTCAGATGCAGTAGTTTCCGGGCTGGATTTTTTACCCACTTTTGCCGAATTATCGGGGGCTTCATTACCCCAAAGAACAATTGATGGGGAATCGTTTTCTCCTCTTATTAAAAAGGGAGAATTTGTACGAAGCAAACCCTTGATCTGGAGTTTTTACAATGCCCTCAACGATCATATGGTTGCTATGCGGGATGGTGACTGGAAAATGATGGCCATGTTGAAAAATGACACGACTTACCTGCCAAAAATTAATAATCTTTATGATGGAAATGAGGCTTTTGTAAAAGAGGCTGAACTTACTGATTTTGTACTTTTTAATATGAAAAATGATAAAAGTGAAACTGAGAATGTGGCTTCGAAATATCCTGAGGTGTTTGAGGAAGAGAAAAAACGTCTGAAGGAAGAATATGCGAAACTTCTGGCAGACAGCCATATTTGGAAAAGGAATTAAATAAAAGGCTAGATGCAACAGGCTATAACTGATTTACTTTTGAGGCTTACAAAATCTAATGATTAAGCTGGTATGCCAGCCTCATTTTGGGTACAAATTGGCCTGCTTCACAAATTTTAAACTGATGAAACAAACTATTTACTATTTAGTCATTTTCCAATTGTCTTTTTTCTGCTTTTCATGTAAAAATATTGAGGAGGGATTGGCTGATACTGATGAGAAAAAACCAAATGTAATTCTAATTCTGGTAGATGATCAGGGATATGGGGATATTGGGGCATTAGGGAATCCACATATTCAGACACCAAATATTGACCAGCTTCATTCGGTAAGTGCAAGGTTCACAGATTATCATGTAAGTCCAACCTGTGCGCCAACTCGTGCAGCCCTTTTAACAGGGCATCACAACAACAGGACGGGGGTATGGCATACCATAAGCGGGCGTTCCCTTATTTTGGAAAGGGAAACGACTATGGCACAGGTCTTTAAAGAAAATGGTTACCACACTGCTATTTTTGGAAAATGGCATTTGGGTGATAATTATCCATTCAGGCCACAGGATAAAGGTTTTGATGAAGTACTGATTCACGGTGGTGGGGGTATCGGTCAAACCATGGACTATTGGGATAATGACTACTTTGACGACACTTATGTACACAATGGGGTGCATCAAAAATTTGAAGGCTATTGTACAGATGTATGGTTTGAAAATGCCAAAAGGTTTATCGGAGAAAATAAAGACAAACCATTTTTTTGCTATTTAGCCACCAATGCCGCCCATTCTCCATACTGGGTGGAGGATAAGTATTCAGCTCCTTATAAGGAAAATGAAAATGTAAACCATGCACCATTTTATGGCATGATAGCCAACATCGATGAAAACATAGGAAAATTGGTGGATTATTTAAAATCGGTGGAACTGATGGACAACACCATCATTATTTTCACTACCGATAACGGGACTGCTCAGGGAGCAAAGATTGAGGGCCATCGTTTGGATGGATTTGTTGTGAAAGGATATAATGCAGGAATGCGTGGCATAAAAGCCAGTATGTATGAAGGTGGTCACAGAGTTCCACTTTTTATCCATTGGAAAAATGGTGGAATTACAGTAGGGAAGGATATCAATGAATTAACAGCTCATTTTGATGTATTTCCCACACTTGTGGATTTATGTAAACTGAAGGTAAGTGAGTCGATAAAATTTGATGGGAAGAGTTTGATTCCATTAATCAATGGAAACAATGTGGATTTTAAGGACAGAGTAATTATAACAAATTCCCAAAGAATTGAAGTCCCCGAACCCTGGAGAAGAACCTCCCTAATGCAGGGAAGCTGGCGGTTAATTAACGGAACCGAACTTTATAATTTGGTGTCTGATCCGGAACAACGCAGCAATGTGGCAGATCAAAATCCACAAAAACTGGCCACACTAAAAGCCGCTTATGACAAATGGTGGGCAGAAATTTCTCAGGGTTATAGCGACCAGCCCTTTATTATTATCGGGCACGAGGCTGAAAACCCGAGTACTTTATTTTGCCACGACTGGCACACTGATAAAGACAGCCCATGGTCACAAAGACATATCAGGGCCGGGTATATAGATAATGGTTACTGGTTAGTTAATGTGGCTGAAAGTGGGACTTATAATATTAAGCTTTACCGATGGCCAGAGGAATCAGGTTTGGCTTTAAATGCCCAGGCTCCTGCTCGCCCTGCTATTCCTGGCACAAGCGTAAACGAAAGCAAAAAAGGGAAAGCTTTTACTATAAATAAAGCCCGAATAGCTATTCAAGCTATGGAATTGTCCTCAGTAGTTAATCCAGATGAAAAGTTTGTAGAATTTATCATAGATCTGAAGAAAGGAGAGTCTAAGCTTCAAACCTGGTTCACACTCGATGATAATACTGAAATCGGGGCTTATTATGCAGTTATTGAAAAGTTATAAATATTAAGACTATGAAAATGATTATTGGATTGATTACCTTATTGGTATTTGTGGCCGGCCATTTAAAGTCTCAGGACTTAGCTTTAATTAAGCGGGATACTGAGCGGAAACAGCCCATTGAAATTCCCTATAAAATAATTGGCAAGGATACCCTTAATATGATCCTGAGGTATCCTTCTGATTATAAAAAATCGAAAAAATACCCAACAATCATTTTCTTTTTTGGTGGTGGTTGGAATGGGGGAACCATCAGCCAATTTGAACCACAGGCAAAATATTTTGCCTCAAGAGGTATGGTTACGGTTCTTGCAGATTACAGAGTGAAATCAAGGCATAAAACCACTCCATATGAAGCGGTGAATGATGCCAAATCCGCTATGAGATTTTTGCGGCAGCATGCCAAAGCATTAAATATTAACGCAAAAAAAATTGTGGCTTCAGGTGGATCAGCAGGTGGTCATTTGGCTGCTGCATGCGGCAACTGCCCGGGGCTGGATGAAGCTGATGAGGATTTAAAGATCAGTTCAAAACCAAATGCCCTGGTTTTATTCAATCCTGTTTTTGACAATGGACCTGAAGGTTTTCAAAATGAAAGAATGGGAGAGCGGTGGAAAGAAATTTCCCCTGCCCATAATATCCGAAAAGGTGCACCGCCTACCATTGTTTTTTTAGGTAAAAATGATAAGCTGATTCCTGTAGAAATTGCTGAAAATTATAAATCTAAAATGGAGGAAGTGGGGAGCAGGTGTGATTTACATCTTTATGATGGGCAAAAACATGGATTTTTCAATCAGAAAAAGGACAGTCATGAATATTACAACAAGACTGTTCGTGAAACTGATTTATTTTTGATTTCCTTAAAATACCTTAAAGGAGAACCTCAATTGTAACCATGATTCGAAATAGATTAATTTTTAAAACGGGACCAGGGTGTAAAATGGCACTGGGACTCAAAAATGATTTCAGAATAAGTAAAATAATTAAATTAAAAATATGAAAAGGAAAATATTGATGTCCTCCCTGGTGGCTTCACTGGGAGGATTGTTATTTGGTTTTGATACAGCGGTGATTTCCGGAGCCGAGCAGTCTATTAAAGTAGTTTTTGAATTGGATGGTTTCTGGCATGGCTTCACCAACTCCATTGCCCTGATCGGAACTATTATTGGTGCCCTGTTTTCCGGCATGCTGGGTGATAAATTCGGCCGAAGAGATACTTTAATTGTGCTGGCTGTTTTTTATGCTGTCTCCGCATTGGGCAGTGGACTGGCTGAATCCTGGTTTGGTTTTCTGTTTTATCGCTTTTTAGGTGGTTTGGGTGTAGGTGCTTCCTCAGTTTTAGGTCCCATGTACATCTCGGAAATTGCCCCTGCCAAACTCAGAGGAAGGCTGGTGGCCATGTTTCAGTTTAATATCGTTTTCGGTATTCTGGTCGCCTTTTTCTCCAATTACCTCATCAATAGCCTGGTGGCCAATGAAGCCTGGAGATGGATGCTTGCGGTGGAATTTGTCCCTGCGGTTTTATTCTTCCTTTTTCTGTTTTTAATCCCAAGGAGCCCAAGGTGGCTGGTCAAAAAGAACAGACATGAAGAAGCCAGACAGGTTTTGTCCGGTTTAAACNCTGCCACAGAGGCTGAGCAAATCTTTGGAGCCATTACCAACAGTTTGTTACAGGAAAAAGAAGGNNAAAAGGAAAAACTGTTTGTCAGGAAGTTTTCCTTCCCCATTATGCTGGCTTTTCTNTTGGCTACCTTCAANCAGTTTTCGGGCATCAATGCCATTATGTATTATGCCCCAAGAATTTTCGAAATGACTGGTTTGGCCAAAGACACGGCTTTACTTCAGGTGGTCATCATTGGTTTGACCAATATGGTTTTCACCATCATCGCCATGTTTGTAATTGATAAATTCGGCAGAAAATCCCTGATGAAAATTGGTTCTATAGGTATGATTGTCTGTCTGGGACTTACTGCAGTTACTTTCTATCAGGAAAACTTTTCCGGATATGGGGTATTAATTTACCTGGTTGGGTTTATTGCCTTTTTTGCCTTTTCCCAAGGGGCTGTCATCTGGGTGTTTTTGGCAGAAATTTTCCCCAATTCTGTGCGGGCAAAGGGGCAGGCACTGGGCAGTCTGACTCACTGGGTTTGGGCAGCACTGCTCACCTGGACTTTCCCCATGGTAGCCGAACTAAAGCAGGGAGGATTTTATGCCTTTACATTTTTTGCCATTGCCATGGTCTTTCAACTCCTGTTTGTACTGAAGGTAATGCCGGAAACCAAAGGTAAATCTCTGGAAGAACTGGAAAAAGAATTGTTGAAGGGGAATAAGGTTGCGAATTAGAATAAGGCTTTGAGAGGAAGTCAATCCCTTAGAATTAAAGCTGATGAATGGTCTCAAAAAATGCATCACTTGGGAATCATTTTCATGTGAATGGCATAAACATAGAATTATATGCCAAGGGAATGGTAATTACCCCGGATGGTGCTGCCGGGGTAAATTATTGGACTGAAGACCATCGGGATTATTCCTGAAGAATTATATCACAAACCTCCGCCTAACTTAATTGTGTGGCAAAAAGGTGAAGCCAGTACTAAACCATTTGTAGCGATTATTGATAGATTTAATGAGGCCGAAAAACAAAACAACCTGCAGTAGGGAAGAATAACCAGAAAAATGAGGTGAAAAAAAATTATTTAATCAATTCACTTGGGGCATACCCAAATTGTTTTTTAAATCGCCTGCTAAAATATAGGGGGTCATTGAAGCCTACTGCATTGGCAACTTCAGAAACATTGTAGTTTTTAGTTTTTAAAAGAGATGCCGATTTTTTCAACCTTATCGTCCTTATAAATTCATTTGGAGACATATCCGTAAGCTCGGTAATTTTCCTGTATAACTTTGATGAACTGAGGGCTAATTTGGTGCATAGAAATGCAGGTGTGAGTTCAGAATTCTCAAGGTTTTCTTCTATTATTTCCTTTATTTTTGAAATCAGGTCAATGTCTATTTGGGAATGAGCCAGACTGATTACATCACTTTCTGTCTCCTCTGAAAACCGTTGTTTGAGGTCAAAACGAATTTTAATAATGTTATCTATCCTTGATTTTAATAGTGAAGGATCAAATGGTTTTACCAAATACCCGTCTACTCCTACCTTATATCCTTTAATTCTATTTTCATTCTCCCCTAAAGCCGTGAGTAAAACTATGGCTGTGTGACTGATTTTTTCATCATTTTTTAGGGCTTTTACAAATTCAAACCCATCCATTACGGGCATCATTACATCCACCACACAAAGAACAGGTTTTATTTTACGGCAAATCTCCAGACCTTCTTTCCCATTTTCTGCTCCATAAACCTTATAATGTCCGGAAAGGAATTCAATTAGATAATTTCGGAGTTCTAAATTGTCATCTATGATTAACACGGATGATTTTACATCAGTATTAGTTTTAGGGGCGATAAAAGTACCCGGAGGGCTAAGTGGTTTGGCAGGGTCCAGGCACTCTTCTTCCTGCTTTTCCGCAATAAAACTCGATATCTCACTGGTCTCAAATGCATTTTTAGAAACGGGTAATTCTACAGTAAATATACTTCCTGAATTAATTGAGCTTTTTACTGATATATTGCCTTTATGAATCTCTACCAAAGATTTTACAAGGGATAATCCTATGCCTGTGCCTGTTGTATTGTCCTTGCTATTTGTGGCCTGATAAAACCTGGAGAATATTTTTTCCTGGCTTTCTACAGGAATACCAATCCCATCATCACTCACCTCAATTAAAAGTGATTTAGAATCACTTTCTTTTACACCGATAAACAAATCAACATGGCCGTGTGGGTTGGTGAATTTTAATGCATTAGACAATAAATTATATAAAATTTTATTGTATTTATCTACGTCTATCCAACATATAATAGACTTATCTTCTACATTAAAGTTAAAATTAATATTTTTTGATTGTGCTAATTCTATAAAGGAATAAAAAATATCATTGGTATATGGTAATATATCTACTTCTGTTACTTTCAATTTGATCTCCCCTGTTTCTGCCCTTCTAAAATCAAGGATCTGATTGACTAACCTTAATAATCTATTAGTGCTATGGCTGATAAGATTGGCTTTGCTTCTGATATAATCATTGCTGTTTTCATGTTCTGAAATCTGTTTAACAGGCCCCAGAATTAAGGATAAGGGTGTTCTTAGTTCATGCGAAATATTGGTAAAAAATCGTAGCTTTTCATTGTTGAGTTTTTCATCCCGCTCCCTTTTAACTTTTTCAGTTAATAACTCTTGTTTTAGTTGAACACGAAATTTAATTTGCTTTCGGGTAAAATATGCAATGAGGCTCAATACAAACAGGATTATGGCTATACCCTGGTAACTTGCCCAAAAAGGAGGTAATATTTTGATGCTGTAGGAGGAGACCTCACTCCATTTGCCATCGCTATTACTTGAGCGAATTTTAAATTTATAGTTGCCGGAAGGCAGGTTCGTATACTGAACTGTCCTTGAGTTACTACTGGTTTCTATCCAGTCCTGATCAAATCCTTCAAGCATATACTCAAATTTATTTAATCGCTGATTGGTAAATGAAACATTTGAAAATTGAATAGAAAAGTTCCTGTTGGTATATTCAAGCGTAACCTTTCCTGCATAATTTAAAGACTGTTGGAGGGGTGTTTGCCCATTTAATTTTTCCCCTGGCAAAACCAATTTATTGTTGACTTTGAAAGCAGTAATTATGGGTTTGGGCGACCACTCATTTTCCTTAATGTTCAAAGGAGAAAAATAGATTACGCCATTTTTCCCTCCTAAATAAATTTTTGATTGATTGAAATTATAAAAGCCACTGGAGCTAAATACATCCAGTTTATTGCCACTGTTGACATTGTACATATTTGACTGATTATTTTCAATATGATATCTGGCAATCTTATTATTATTCATGTTGAGCCACAAATAACCACTGGCATCTTCCACAATACCTGTCACCCATTTACCCATCAATTCTTTAGGCTCTGATTTTTGTTTAAAAGCCTTGATTTGCGGATCATATACCCCCAGACCTTTTCTGGTGGCAGCCCAAATCAGTCCACGGGAATCAATAATTAAATCACTTACATTATCGTGTGGAAGGCCCTCATTTGACTGATTATTTGCTTTAAATTCGGTGGTTTCCCTTCTGGCTAAATTATATTTTACCACCCCGCTTTCCGTGGCAAACCATAAGTTTTTTTCTGAATCAACAGCTACTTTATTTATCTCAAAATTTGGTATAATATGGAGGGAGGGGTTTAGAGTTTGCTTTTCCAACAGAATGGCTCCATTACCAAAGGAGCACACCACTAAATTGTCTTCGTATTCTATAAAATTGAAAATGGGTGAATTTAAACCAATATCAAATATCTTAGATTTTTTTTGGATATTATCATATACCAGTATTTTCCCATTCCATAGTCCACAAAAAAAGGTGATCCCATCATAAGAGTAAATACTGGCTATATCATGCTTTTCATTGAATAGAGGGACAAATTCCTCATTGGTCGAAATAAAAAGGCCATTATGCCTTGTGGCCACTACTATTTCCTCCAAATTAGTCTTTGAAAAACCCCTGATTCTCGGTGCCTGGTTATTGATATACTTCGATATATCCTTATTAATTTTAAATTGATTTTCGTATGGATCATACCTGTCCAGGCCATCTTCGGTGCCAATCCACAGCACACCTGAAGGATCAAAATACAAAGCAGAAACCAGATTGTCTACCAGTGATTTGTCTTCTGAAAGTACCGAAAAATGCCATTGGAAATTCCCTTGATGGATGTCTTCCAGGGCATCACAAACCAATAAACCTCCTAGTGTGCCCACCCAGTATTTACCATCCGGTGCTTGAGCCACACATAAAAAATATGGGCCTAATTTGTCCCTCACTTCATCATCTGCAATGTATAAATTGACAAATGTATTGAGCTTTTTTTCGAATTTGTAAAGTCCTTCCCTTGTGCCTGCAAATATATCCCCCTTTTCATCCTCATATATAAAATTTAAATAGGGGTTCACCGCTGTAGTGCCAGGAATCTTCAAGGTGAAATATTCGATATCTGAAATAATACCTGTACTGCCAAGCCTGATTTTGGCAATCCCCGCAGTATTATAAGCCCCGACCCAAATATTACCTTTTGTGTCTTCAAAAATTTCTTTCACATAAAGAAATCCATCCAGTGGAACTTTTGTAAAAGTATTTTTTTTAGGTTCAAATAAATATAATCCGGAATCTTTTGTGCCCACCCAAACCCGCTTAAATTTATCTAAATATACCGCACGAATTTCTTCGTCAGGTAAGCTGTTGGGGTCATTTTCATCGGATAAATAGGTCGTGAAAACATGGGTGTCAAGTTGCAAATGAGACAACCCTTTTCTCGTTCCAATCCATAAGCTATTTGTTGCGCTATCTAATTTTAAAACAGTAATATCATCATTATGTAATGTATTGTTTCCTTCATCGAAGCTCAGGTAGTTTTGGAATTGAAATCCATCAAAACGGTTTAAACCATAAAATGTCCCTAGCCAAATAAAACCTTGGTTATCCTGCACAATATGCCGAATGGAATTATGAGAAAGTCCATCTTTATCATTATAATGTTCAAATTTTATTTGCTGGGCTTCAGCTGATAAAATTGACAAAATAAATAAAAAGATTAGGACTAAAACTTGTTTCATTTGTATGCTGCTTTACCCACCAAAGTTTTTCAACTAAAACCAATTATTTTCTATTTCCTACCAAACTTCGAAAGTAATAAAAAAGTAATTCAAAGTTTTTATTCGTAATTCAGAAAGTACTTTTTAACAGATGAATGCATGGAAACGCTATTTACCATAAGTGCCATTAAAATAATGACACTGCACTGCTCTTTAATTACAATTTTGACTTCATCAATGTTCTTTATTTAGGTAAGTATTTTCAGTTTTGAGGTTGAACAAATTCTATATTGGTTAGCTTAACCACCACTGCGTTTGGCCAGATTTTGTTGTTATAAACCCTTTGAGCTCTACTTATTGAAATTTCTAAGCTGGCATCATGTTGTTTTAAATGAGAAGTTGGAGTGTTTTCCGGCCAATATTCCACCACCAGATCATTCTGTCCCAAAACAGATATTTCGGTCTTTTCTGTGGCCCTTATTTCTTTAAGCAAAAAATTCCTTCTGAAACCTTTAAACCAATTTTCCTGATTTGTTATAAAAACATAAACTGTGTTTTCTTCTTTGGCTTTCGTAAACCATAAATCGCCTTCTTTTATCCTGGAAGGCACTGTTCTCACGCTTTTGATCCCTTCATTGTTCACAAACATCCAGAGGGCTATTTCGCGCAGACGCTCTTCCTGCTCGATGGGAATCTCCCCGTTAGGTTTGGGACCAACGTTCATCAGGAAATTACCGCCCTTGGCTCTAATTTCTATCAGTTTGTTTATCAGATCCTTACCGTCTTTGTATTCCTCGTTGGTTGGCTTGTAGGCCCATTGGGTGCCCATAGTCATGCAGGTTTCCCATGGCCCTGGCATTGGTCCGTCAGGTATTTTTTGCTCGGGTGTTTCCATTTCCCCTCGGGTGACTACAATATCCGGATATTTAGAATGGACATACTGGACCAGGTTTTTATTTGAAAAAGAATCAAAAAAAGTGATGTCTATCTTGCCATAATTGGTAAACAATTCGTCAAGTTGTTTTTTAGAATATTCAAATAATTCTTCATTTTCGGTAACCTGAGTCATCGGTCCTTTTCTTGAAATCAAATGGCCCTGTTGATTTATAAAACTAAAATCTTCCGGAGAAAAGTAAAAACCTACTTTTAAATCATACTTCCGTAACGAATTGACCAGCATCCCGGTAATGTCCTTTCCATAAGGAGTATTCATAATATTAAAATCCGTAGTTTTGGTATCCCACATACAAAACCCATTGTGATGTTTGGTTGTAAACACTACATACTCTGCTCCTGTTAATTTAAATAACCTGGCCCACTCGTCCGGATCAAACTTATCAGGGTAAAAGGTTTTGGGAAGCTCGTTCATGTAGCGTTGCACATAATCTTCTGAAGCTCCAACCATAGAGTGACTGATTACACTTCCCAACTGGGAATCCATACTCCAATGGATAAATATTCCGAAACCCATATCCATAAAATCCTCCTCTAATTCGGGTATGTTTTTTAGCTGACTAAAGGCAGAAATACTTAATAAACTTAATAGAACCGAAAGAAGGTATTTTTTACAATTGATCATGGTTTTATTTTTATGATATCTAACTAAATTTTATTGCTAACCTATTTCAATGAATGGATGTGTAGATACTTTATGGCACTTATTTAAATTCCCCTTCAATTAATGGCAAGGAATCAAAATCTCTGTTAAATTTCCGGCCATTCTCTTCTGTCATTACCCACTGATTTTTTTCTGCTTTTACATCGTACTTCAGCAACGGACCACCAGGAAACTTAAATTCATTATTTAGTTTCTCAGGATCGGGGTTCTCTTTTAAAACTTTAGCAAAAATGACTGAAGGATCAATACCCTCAAATACTGCTATTAATCCAAAGTTTTCAAAGGAATATACCACTATGGCTACATCGTTGGCACCAGAATATGAAGACCAGTTTCTTTCCCGGGCCACTGCCTGTAAATGCTGAGGAACAAAAACAGGACCCGCTGCGCAGCCAAAATTTTGATAAACTCCAGTATTGTTCCATTGCATAAAATCATTGCCCGGACCTGAAAGGTGAATTACTTCTGACAAATGTTCGGTACTATCATTAAGAAAAAGGCAGATAGGTCTGGCAACAATCTGAGATCTTTTTCCCCTGTTCACACCTCCGGCACTTATCAGGAAATTCTTTCCTGCACTGCTGATTTCCGGTGAAGCTTTTGGCCCATGGCCCTGGCGTACAAAATAGCCTTCTTGCTTATCAAATAGCATCTCAACAAATCGGTCTGCCGGACGATAAGGCATACATGCGCCCATCAGAGCATGGATACCGGCCACTCCAACATTTTTATCATAATTTTTAATGTTTGAATAGCTTAGCCAGGATTTTATAAAAGCTGAGTGATAATCTGTGGTGAGTTCCCGGATACTGGCTTTTTCATACCTTCTACGCATCGGTGGAAAATGTTTCAAATTGAGGCTGCTCAAGGCATAGCTCCAGTTAATATAATCGAGCACATCCCTGGCTGCCTGGCTCACCTTTTGGGAAGCGAAAGCTTCTAAGTTGAGTAAGGCAGTAATTGTGTATCCCAAATATGGAATGGAATTAAATTCGTATAAGCCATTGGTTTTCATTTCATCCAATAGATATAAAAGTTTTTCCTCCATACCATTTTGCACATTGTCATAGTAGCTTTCAGAATTTCCGTGCAATCTTAGCCACCTGTTCTTTAGGAACCTCGAGCCTTCTGTCATCAACATATGATTTTCGGTTTCCATAACAAGTCCAACAGTTTTGGGAACTGTGTAGCTGAATTTACCACCATCTTCAGACAAGAGTACATTTAATAAATGTTTTTGGGTTTCGGGATAAATAATTTCAGGACTATCTCCAAATTTCCAAAGTATGGTAGTAAATATTGTAAGTGGGAAATCATAATCACCCTTGGGATTCATAAACCAAGATGAGCCACAATTTCCCCAAACAGTCATTTTTTGTAAAATATCATTTACTTCAGGAATATTTTTCCTTAGCATTAATCTGGCTAAAAGAATCCTGGTGGTATTCCCCTTTTTAAATAGCATCTCCTCTGTTATAGGCATTGCCGCAATAGTGTGGTAAATACTGTCGGCAAATGTCGATTCCGTATTCCAGTGATATGTTCTTTTGTGGGGTACAGGTATATTCCCTGGTTTCATTTCAACGTCACGATAATTGATCGGGCCAAAAACCTGTGATTTAAGCTGATGGTTATTGAATACGATCAATAACATCAATAATCCAAATGGGATAATTACAAAGTACCTTATTATATTCTTAACCCTCATAAGCAATTTTTTTGCACCACCTGCTTCTATTCAATGGAATGTAATGAAAGCTTAAATTCATCCTTTCAAATTTCTATCTTTAGGCAGCCTCATCCTATTGGCAATAAACAAATAATATGAAGTCATTTTTTGTGTTATTTTCCACAATTTTTGTTAGGGGGCACTAATGCTTTCTTTAATATTACAGGCATGCCCTTTGCCAGGGCATGAAAATTCAAATCCTGAATAGCTTAAAATTTATGATTGATCTCAGCCCTATTAATATCCTTTTTAGGATTTTTTGTCATTTGAAGTACTAGCTTTCCACCTGCTGTAATTTGGCTATGTTGAACAAAAAAACCTTCCACTGCCTGATCATTTAACTGCACCGATTCTACATAAACATTTTCCTGGCTATTGTGAATAGATTCTATAATAAATGTGGCATTAGAATAGTAGTCTGGATTCAGGTCAATGGTAATTTTATCAAAAGCCGGACTGCCTATCTGGTACTCTGGATTTTCATCTACACCACCGTTCATTTGAAATAGCCCAATTTTCATTAAAACAGCTAAACTTCCCATTAATCCCTGATCTTCGTCTCCATTATAACCTGTGGATGGAGATAAACCACTAAAGGTTTTGTTCACCACATTACGACTCCAATATTGGGTTAAATCCGGTCTGCCTATTTTATGAAAAACAAATGCTGTTTGTATAGATGGCTGATTTCCATAATTAATGGGTATTTTCCTGTATTCAGGATGTTCTTCAAGGTCATGAGAGGTCCCGGCCGTAAATCCTAATTTACCTGCTGTTTCAAATTGCTCATTTAATTTTTTTACTGCTTCTTCAGGTCCACCCATTAGCTCCGCCAGGCCTTCTAAATTATGGGGTACAAACCAGGTAGCCTGAGCACTGTTGGCCTCTACAAATCCTACTTTGTATTGGTAAGGATCGAAATTTTCAAACCATTCCCCATTTACATTTTTAGGACGCATAAATCCAGAAGATTTATCGTAAACATTTTTAAAATTTTCAGAACGTGTTTTAAAATACTTGTAATCGTCCTGATGCCCCAGCTTTTTAGCCAGTTGGGCAAGTGTCCAATCCTGATAGGCATACTCCATGGTAAGGCCTGCGCCATCCTGATGTCCACCAAAATTTCCTTCTGGTATAGGGTAGGGAACAAAACCCTTTTCCAAATAATATTTAAAGCCTCCGCCTGAATTAGTATGATGTTCATAACCGGCCTTTTCCATAATACCACCAGCCATGTGGTTCTTTTTCAGGGCTTTATAAATATCTTCTAGGTCTTCGGTAATTAAGCCTTCCTGAATGGCACTTACAATAAAAGGAGTACTGGATGAACCTGTCATTACATAGGTATAATTTCCTCCGGATGGTCCTCTGGGAATTAAACCACCATCTTTCTGATATTGTAAAAGTGAATGGACAAACTCCTTTTTGATTTCAGGATAAACAAGCCCCCACAGGGTATTGATAGTCCATTGGGCGCCCCAAAATGAATCAGAATTATAGTGATTAAATTTAGGACTTCCATTTTCATCGAGGGGTAATTGTCCTATTCTAAATACTTCTCCCGAATTATCCGGATAAGCACCATTGACATCACTTATGATCCTTCTTCCCTGTAGTGCATGCCACAAATCTGTATAAAATCTCCTTTGCTCATTTTCTGTTCCGCCTTCAACTTTTATTCGGCCCAATAAATTGTTCCACTCTTTTTCGGACTGGGATACAATTTCATCAAAATTCCAATCTGGCAATTCCTCCACAATGTTTTGATTGGCATTCTCTATAGAGGTATAGGAAATTCCAACTTTCATCAATACTTTTTCTTTGGGACTATTGAGGTTTACCAGATAATTTCCCGTTTTTTCATCTTCGCCAATAGCACTGATTTTCGTATTTAATTTTACTTTAAAGAATACGGTTAATGGTTTTGGCCTTCTGTGTGTAGATTTCATCACCACTTTTCCCGAAAGTTCATTGTCACCAGACCTTTCTAATTTTCCATCAATGTTTTCACAAGGCCCTAACACAGTATTGAGATTAAATAAGATAGCAGCCTGAGCGTCTTTGGGAAAGCTATATTGATGGAATCCTACTCGGGTTGTACTGGTTAATTCTGATTTAATCTGATATCTTTCAAGTTCCAAATAATGATATCCTGGTGATATTTTTTCGGTTTCATGGCTAAACTTTGAGTAGAAGTCCTGATAAACCGTGTTTTTGTTGGTTTCAGAAATGGTAACTGGCATCATTGATACTCCGGCCATTTGCCATGCATGTATATGACTGAATCCTTTTATAGTATCGGTTTTATATCTGTAGCCGCTTCCCCATGCACCATCAATTTCCGTATCTGGGCTCAGATTTACCATGCCAAATGGCCTGCTTGCCGATGAAAAGAAAAACCATCTGGAATTTTCCGTGTCGAGAGCAGGATAAACCATTGCTGTAAATGATTTTTGCGCTGTAAAATTATCTCCAGTTTTTACTTTCTGTGTACAAGAACTTATTATACCAAAAAGAAGGTATATTAAAACTTGGGTATATAATTTGTTCATTTTCATGTATTTTCTCTTTAGTAGTAAACCAAAATTAACCGTGAAATTATTTGATGTTGGGTGGGAGAGTACTTGTGCTTAATAAAATAGGATTAAAATCTGAAATGCATGCCATACTTTCTGCTGAATATATATTCCTCTTCGAACTAATTACTTGTTTTATTGTCTTTTTTGCCATATACGTACTACGCTATATAAGGAAAACTTTTTGGTTTATTTTGCTTTAAGCTTTGTTCACGAAACCTCTTTTATAATCCAGGTTGGAATTTTTAATGATCATATAATCAACCTTTTAGTATCGATTTAAAAAACCAGATGAATTAAACTAAAAAACAATCGCACATCCTCCAGGTGAATAAAAAGGAAGGGAATAATTCCCTTCCTTTTTTTATTTAGTTATACCTACATTATTAATCTATTAATATCCAACATTTTGAGAAATTGCAGGAATTGATCTATCAACCTCTTTCTGGGGAATTGGTCGTAGATAGTGCATCTCCTCCATCTGACCCAATGCTGCTGTCCATGGATTCATTAAGGTAGTTCGTTCGATCAGTTTCTCTGTTCTTTTCAAATCAAACCAACGGCTGTATTCACCCATCAATTCCCTTGCCCGCTCATCCAATATCATATCAATATCCAGGTTTCCATTTGCCCTGTAAGATACCGTACTCATGGAAGAAAGGTTAGCTGGTTCTTCCGCACACAATGGGTTGGCACCAGCATTGACACCAAGTGCCCGGTCAACTATGGCATTATAATAAACTTCTGCGTTCCCCAAATTACCATTTGAAGCTCCTTTCAAAATTGCTTCCGCAGCGATTAAATATGCTTCGGCAGAGCGGAATAGAGCTAGATCAAAGGTTCCCTGAGCATCATCGTAGGGGATGCCTGGTTCCCAGAACTTCCACATTAGTGGAGTTTTATCGTTGGTGTGATAGGGTGAGATGGCATTTATACCAATTTCATCTAGGTTTAGAACTGCGTAGGGCTTACTTCCTCCTACATCCATGCCTTTATCTTCGTCACTGGCTGGATTATTCCATGGTGGGAAATACAGTACTGTATCACCTTTTGCAATATTGATGGTGGTAGAAGGGTCATCAAAATCCGGAACAAAACCATCAACATCTGTCAATGCATACATCGCTTCTACAAAATTGTGATGGTACCTTGTATCAATATCCGGATCAAACAACCTGTAAGTAGCAGGGGTTACGATATAGTTCCCTTTCCCTCCATGGCGGTTATAGTCACTTGTTCTTCCCAAAGAACCTGGAATATCTTCAGCACCACCACCGAAAATCGAATGGTAATCATTTCCTATGGCATATTCGCTAGGTTCATCATCATCACTGCCATTTGTCAATATATTATCGCTGAACTGAACGGCAAATACTATTTCATCATTTTTATCATTTTGGGCTGGGAAAGTTTCTTCCAGAGGGTTCTCAGCATGAAGCGGGAATAAATTGCGGTATTCCGACTCTAGTGGATAATCCGCTATAATCATATCGGCATATTTAACGGCCTTGTCAAAATCTTCAGCTGTTCCACCGAGGGAATTGTTGAAATTCCAGCCCCTTGTCAGGTGAACTCTTGCCAACAGGAACTGTGCGGCACCTTTTGTGGCTCTGCCATACTCGGTATTTCCTTTAGCAGGTAGAATCGATTCTGCCTCTTCCAGGTCCTGGATAATTTGGTCATAAACCTGTGCAGCAGGTACTTTGTTAACTTCCCTACTGGCAGTAGTAGTTTCCTCTAAAGGCATAGGAATATCACCCCATTGTTGTACTGCATAGAAATAAGCATATGCTCTGAGAAACTTAGCTTCTGCCACTCTGATGGCAAGAATATTCGGATCCATTCCCTGAACTCCTTCCTGTCTGGAGATTGCAGTATTTGTCCTGGAAATTTGCTTGTATAGCAAATCCCAAAGCTTAGTTGTTGCTTCTACATTAGAGGTAAAGCGGATATCATACACGTTTAATACACCACCCTGGTTTCCATTTGCCGCTTCGTCCCAGGCAGTACTGGTAAATATATCAGTCCCCATCAAAACCAGATCACGCTCTTTGTGTATTTCCCTAAGCTTGGTGTAGTTTGAGCGAACAAGATCTTCGAATCCCTGCTCTGTAACATAATAATTATCTGTAGTCTGGTAAGAAACTGAGTTTTCCTCCAAAAAATCCTCACAACCGGTGCCTAAAAAAGCCATAAGGACCAGTGCTATAATATATTGTTTATTCAATAATTTCATATTTTTAACTTTTACTGTCCGAAATAAAACGATTAGAATGATACATTTAAGCCTAATAAATAGGTTGCGGTGGGTATACCATCATTGTAAGTACTGGAATTAAATTCCGGATCCATCCCATCAAAATCGTAGAAAACAAATGGATTGATAACCTGGGCGTACATCCTGAATCTGCTAAAACCGTATTTATCCATTGCGGTTCTTGGCAAAGTATAGCCAAAAGTAATATCAGAAATTCTTACAAAACTTGCATCCTGATATTGGATGGCTGACCTGTGAGGGTTTGGAACGCCTGGTCCGAAGTAATCATTGGTAGGATTGTTTACTGTCCAGTAATTCAGGTTTAATACATTATATCTTCCACCGCCAATTTCACCCATAGTTCCACTTAACATGCTGTTTTTAAACATAGTCCCCTGGCTGGTATACATCAGAAAAGAAAGGTCGAAATTTCCATAAGTGAACTTATTGGTCATACCCATCGTCCAATTTGGCTGTTCTGAACCAAGGATTTTCCTGTCATCCATACCATCATTTTTAGAAATAATGCCATCATCATTTTGATCGACTACCTTTACCGAACCTGGTACCTGACCATATTCAGCAGCCTCTGATTCTTCAGCTAATTGCCAAATCCCGTCAAATTCATAGTCATAGTGCGCTTCTAAGGGATGACCTACAAAAAGACCTGTGGCAATATCTGCCTGTATTCCATCACTACCAATAGAGAGTACCTCGTTAACATTTTTGGCAAAGTTGATATTTGTAGTCCAGGTGAATCTGTCTTTGGCGATATTAACCGTATTAAGTGATAACTCAATACCTCTATTGGCTACCTCACCAATGTTTGTGGTTACACTGCTAAAGCCTGAAGATGTCGGGATTTGTTCCTGATAGATCAAATCAACTGTTTTTCGATTATAAACCTCCAAAGTAGTGGTAATCCTGTCATTGATGAATCCCATGTCAATACCGATATTCAATTCCTTACTTTTTTCCCAGCCCAGAGATTTATCGGCCAGATTTTCCGGAGCAAAACCAAAAGCAGGTGAACCATCAAAATCATAGGGTGTTTTAAGCAGTCTTGCCTGGGTGCTGTAAGGATCTACCGCACTATTTCCAACGAAACCATAACTCACCCGAAGTTTCATGTTAGAAATAGCATCTACACTCTGGATAAAATCCTCGTCTCCCAACCTCCATGCAAGGGCAACTGAAGGGAAAAAATCCCATTTATTACCTTCACTAAGCTGGGAAGCACCATCCCACCGGCCGGTAAGCGTCAGCAGGTATTTATCTTTAAAACCATAGATGAAACGGCCCATATAGGAAAGTAAAGATCTTTCCTCCAGCTTGGTATCTAATTGAACTGGTCTTCCTGTTCCAAAGGCATACCAAAGAGAACTATATGGTAGCTCATCTACATAGCTATCCATTTCTTCTATTCGTTCCTGGAAGGAACTTTGTACACCCGTAATGGTGAAATCATGATCACCACTCTTCTTTTTATAGGTGATTATATTATCCAGTGTATAATTGGATTTATCATCTGTTTGGCGAAATGCCCTAGGCAATAGGGTAGTTTTTCGATCCTTGGTCATTGTTCCCCTGAACTGACCCCATCTGGAATTGTTGATATTTGTAGAAAAGGAAGATCGGATCGACAACCCTTGTACAGGAACCAATTCTATATAAGCATTACCAAAGAAATTATCAGTCCTTGTTTCATCCTGAAAATTATTAGCATCTTTTTCGATAAGGGGATTTAATACCTGCTTATCATTGATGCCCATCCAGGCAGCATAGCCATTCCAGGAGAAATCCTGGTTTTCATCCGGGTTAAGGACATCATCATACATGGCGACACCAGTCGGACGTGCACGGTAAGCACTTCTCAATGCTTCATTGGAACCCAATTCTTTTTTTGCAACACTATAATTAGCCGTAAAACCAACATTTAGGAACTTAGTTAACTTACTATCCAAACTTCCCTTGATGTTGTATCGCTTGAATTTTGTATTATCCAAAGCACCTCCTTCATTCAAATATCCTCCTGAAAAATGGTAGTTGGTGTTGTCGCTTCCTCCACCCACTGATAAGGAATGGTTTGTTTGTAAGGCTGATCCGGAAATTTCATCAAGCCAATCGGTACTCTTTCCAGACTCAACCATGTCAAGCTCAGTTGAAGTGAAAGTACGTCCCTGAGGATAGCCATTGAGTTCACGATCTGTCACACTGGCTTTGTAAAATTGTTGCGCATTCATCATGTCTGGAAGGTGGGCAGGTGTTTTGACCCCCACATAACCATCGTAGCTCACAACCGGCTTGCCTTTACCACCTCTTTTGGTAGTGATAATAATTACCCCATTTGCTCCTCTTGAACCGTAAATTGCGGTAGACGAAGCATCTTTCAGAATATCCATAGATTCGATATCAGACGGGTTGAGTGCATTTAAATCTCCTCCCATTACCCCATCAATTACGACCAATGGTTCGTTGCTGTAATTAATTGAACTCAGGCCCCGAATATTAATATTATATCCGGCTCCTGGACGGCTACTTTGTTTGGTTACAATTACACCGGCAGCCTGACCCTGAATCGCCTTGGCAGCCTGAACCGGATTTGCCCGCACAATATCCTTGGATTCAACAGAACCTATGGCACCTGTGGCATCCTTCTTTTCAACCTCTCCATAACCAATCACAACAACCTCCTCTAGTGAGGTGACGTCAAGAGCCAGTGATATATTAAAGAAGGATTTATTTGATACTGGAACTTCCTGAGAAAGGTAACCTATAGAACTAAATACTAATACAGTATTTTGATCTGGTACTTCAAGAGTAAATTTTCCATCAATATCTGTAACTGTACCAATTGAGGTTCCTTGAACAAGGATGTTTACACCGGGTAAGGTCTCCTGCCCTTCGTCTGTTACTACCCCGGAGACTTTGGTCTGGGACCAGGCAGCATTTGCGTAGCCTATAAAGAATAAGACAATCAATAAGAGTTTACGTCTTTTCATATTTACAAAAATTAATAGTTTAAAATTATCCCGAACCTTATTTGCGGGTTATCACCTTCGAAATAAAAATAATCGGCTCATATAGTGATGGATTTTTTATCCAAAAACATGGACATTCCATATTTTCATGTAAAAACAGGCTTAAAATCGCCATTTGGGCTTGAATTCAAAGGAGTTTTTGTGTTGGTTTCCTAAACATTTCCCGGAAATTACTGGCCATGATACTTCAATTTCTCCCCCAGAATATCGAGAACTAGCCGGCCTGGTGGCCCAAAAAATGAGCATAAACATTTTAAAAAGTAGTGTGGTGTATGTTGTTAATGGTGTTTGGCTCCACTCAGGAATTATGCATAATGGTGATGTTTTATTTATAAATTCCCGTTCAGCCGATTGTTTCCCTACTGATGAAAAAAATGAACTGATGAGAGTATTCAAATATTTGCAAGGAAAAAACAATAGCATTACAAAATTTCCTTTTTGATTTGTTTTTCTAAGATCCAAATTTTTTTTAATCAATTTAAGTAGTAATTCAATATTAATCGTGTATTATTTTGCCATAAAAGACTGATAGAAAGATTACTTTTTCTCAGAAATAATAGCACTGGTGCTTATTTTAATGTTACTTTGCATTATGAAAGATATGATCAGGATTTTAGGTATTACCCTTGTAACTGCAATTTACTGCTATGCAGTAAGCTCTGTTACTAATTTGCCTGTAAGTACTGATGCTGGAGATCAACTGACCACTAAGCATGCACAATATCTTGCTGCTGTTTCTAACAATCTTTATTGCCCAACTTCGCAATTAGAAAGCAGGGTTAGCTCCAGTCATTTTTCCCTTCCGGTCTTCAAAAATCCTTTCAATAAACTTTGGTCAGTAACCAAAACCATTGAACAATTATTTGAAGCGGAGTTAGCGCAGTACTTTAATTTTTCAATCAATTTTCTGATTCAACATCGGAAAACAGACATCATTTATCCCTTCCACTATTTTTGGTAATCCATTTTTAAGCATTTATGCAATTTTCAAGTGAAATGACTTGAAAACCAGGGCTTTGTATTGCACATAGCCATTAAACTATTGATTAATTTAACAAAAAGACTTAAAAATGGATATGGATTTAGGAAGCACCATTATTGGGGCTATCGCTATTATTATATGCGCTTTTCCGTTTATAATGATGAGCAGAAGTAGAAAAAAAAGGGAAAAAAAGTTTTTGCAATCACTTTTAAAAATTACTTCCCAAAATGATTGCCAGATAAACAGGCACGAGATTTCAGATAACTTTGCCATAGGAATGGATGAACCTAAAAACTTTGTGTTTTTTTACCGACAGATAAAGGGACAGGAGGTAGCACACTCCATTGACCTTGGTGAAATTCAAAGTTGTAAGGTCATTAATACAAACAGAACCATTAAGCGCAAAGAGGGAGATCAGAAAGTGATCGACAGACTTGAATTGTGTTTTATTCCCAAAGTCAGGGACAAACCAGAGGTTAAGTTAGAGTTTTTCAATGCAGAGTTGAGTCCACAACTTTTTGGAGAGCTTCAATCGGTGGAAAAATGGTCGAAATTGATTAACGATCAGCTGAAGCAAATGCAATAATTCTAATAAGCCCTGTGGGTAAAACCATAGGGCTTTTTCATATTGTTTATTTCATAATTGGTAGCTGGAATTTTTTTAGGTTTTCCCACTTTTCCTACTTTTACGTTTGAAAACCTCAGGTTCAAAGCACTATTTTTATAGCGCTAATATCAAATTTACAGGTAGGCAGAGTATTTCAAGCTATGCGGTGGTGTGTCACTAACACATTATTTGAATGAAATATATAAAGTTTAATAAAACGATATGCGGAGTAGATTTTCTCCTGAATATTATTCAAATAGATGAAAAGTATGAGGATACTTTATCAGGCCAATTGCAATCCACAGATTTCTTTCAAATTGTTTTTCTCAAAAAAGCCCAGGGACATCTTCTGTTAAACAACAAAAAATTAAAGCTAAGGGACAATTCCATCATATTTATATCACAAAACCAAAAGCACCAGTGGTTTATTGAAAAAAGCCAAATAGAAGCTCACATTTTGGTTTTCCAGGAAGATTTTTTAAATGAATTTTTCTCTGACAAATATTTTACCTATCGTCTGCTCTATTTTTATCAGACCGAATGGCCTCTTTCTTTTAATGTTTATGACCAGGAAATAGATGCTTATTTCGCAAAACTGACAGAAATTAAACAGGAGCTTGCAAAGCCTCAAAATGATAGTGTCCACCTCATCCGTTCCATACTGTATTATATTCTTATTCAATTAAATCGGGATTATGCAAAAAAGAATAATATTGAGACAAATATTTCCTTAGACAACATTGCCTATCAGTTCAGAAAACTGGTAGAGACGCACATCTACACAAAACACCGCATTGAAGAGTATTTAGAATTGATGGAGGTAAGCCGGGTTACCTTAAACAAAAAAGTAAAACAACAATTTAATGTAACCGCTACCGATTTTATTAAATCCCGCCTTTTGTTTGAAATAAAAATGAAGCTCATTTATTCAACAAATACCATTGCTGAAATAGCCAACGAATTTCATTTTTCAGAGCCTCAACACCTGACCCGGCTTTTTAAAAAAAAGGAAGGGATAACTCCTCATGATTTTAGAACCGATTATCAAAATGGTAACTAACAACCAAAGTTTGGTAGCAGATTTTTCTTACAATCATTTAAACTTTGCTTCATCAAAAAAACACAAAAAAAGTATTTGTTATAACCATTCATTGCTTTTCCAAATTAAGCAATGGGCAAAAAACAAAAAAAGATGAAACAAGTAGAAATTCAATTAATCAGGAATGCAACCTTAAAACTTTCGTATGCAGGAAAAACTATTTTGGTAGACCCAATGCTGTCTCCCAAAAACAGCTTTATGTCTTTTGTGGTGCCAAATCAAAATTTAAATCCTACTAAAGACCTGCCTTTTTCTATTGAAAAAATAACCCAGGATATAGATGCTGTTTTACTGACTCACTCTCATCCGGATCATTTTGATCAAAAAGCGATGGAAGTATTGGATAAAGATTTACCTTTTTACACGCAACCCGCTGACAATGAACTGGTAAAAAACGCAAATTTTACCCAGGTAGAAAGTATTTCCGATACAGCCAGTTTTTATGACATCAACATCGTGAGGACAAGCGGAAAGCATGGGCCTGCCGAAATTTTACCACAATTAGGTGAAGTATCTGGCTTTGTTTTGAAAGCTACCGACTATCCGACCATATATATTGTTGGGGATTGTATTTGGGATGATGAAATAGAAGCTAATATTGAAAAGTTTAACCCTGAAATTATCATTACCAATTCAGGAGGAGCCATATTTATGGGTAAGGACAGAATACTAATGGATGAGAAGGAGACCATTAAAGTCGCCAAAAAAGCGCCAAATGCCCAAATTATTTCTGTACACATAGAATCCTTGGACCATTGTAAAGTTACAAGAGAATCATTGAAAGCTGCTTTCAACCGTGAAAACCTTGAAATATTCATTCCGAAAGATGGAGAATCACTAACTTTATAAAATTACTAGTTATGAAGTACTGAAATCCGGTGGGGTGAACAGCCACACCGGATTTTACAGTTTTTGGGAAGCTTATTTTACCCGCCCCCGTAAAAAGAGGAAAAGGACAGGTTTAACAATGATTTGGAAAAGTTTCAGGATGTAATATGCTCTACATTTGTAATGTCATTTTAAAACAATAAAACATAATGAAAAACAAGATCGCACTTATAACTGGAGGAAGTAGAGGTTTAGGAAGAGAAATGGCTTTAAACCTTGCCAATGATGGGGTACATATTTTATTTACCTACCACAGCAATGAAGTTAAGGCAAAAGAGGTCATTACTGAAATTGAAAATTTGGGATCAGGAGCTACAGCGTTTCAGTATGATGCCAACAATCCAATGTCAGGAAAAGCATTAATGGAAGAAATCTCCTCTTTCCTACAAGGAAAAAATGGAAATTCCTACTTTGATTTTTTAATTAACAATGCTGGAACTGGATTGTATAAACCTTTTAAAGATACTACAGCATCAGATTTTGATGAAATGGTAAATGTCCATTTAAAAAGTGTATATTTCTTAACTCAGGCGGCATTACCATACCTGAATGATGGTGGGAAAATTATTAATATTTCAAGTGGGCTGACCCGTTTTAGTTTTCCTGGTGCATCTGCTTATGCCATGATGAAAGGAGGAATTGAAGTCTTCACCCGCTACCTGGCAAAAGAACTGAGTGCAAGAAAAATTACCGCTAATGTACTTGCTCCGGGAGCCATTGCCACAGATTTTGGTGGAGGTACCAACCGGGACAATGAAGAAAAAAGGACAATTATTTCCAATCTTACCGCATTGGGCAGAGTGGGCGAACCGGAAGACATTGGAGGAGTGGTTGCTTTCTTGTGTTCTGGTAAGGCTGGTTGGATCAATGGACAACGCATTGAAGCCTCTGGTGGAATGCTTTTATAGGAAATTATTGATTGTTTAAAACCTGAAAATAGAATTAAAGGGAAAAACTATTATTCCGTTCATATCTTTATCGTATGGCAAATTTAAATCGTTTCTCCAAAATTAGCGATTACCACAATTTCGCAAATCTTCCTGCACCTGCACATCCTTTGGTTAGTTTGGTAGATTACAGCAAAGTGCGGTACCCGGAAGACATAAAAGGGTGGAAGTTGGTGCAGGATTACTATTCCATTGGTTTAAAACGAAATGTCCCCTATAAATTTTTTTATGGCCAGCAGTCCTATGATTTTGATGAAGGCTTGATGACTTTTATTTCCCCCAATCAGGTGATGAGTATTGGAAGCAATCCAAACGTAGGTGCGGATACCGCATTAAAGCCTACGGGTTGGTTGCTTTTTATTCATCCGGATTTTTTATGGAATACTCCCTTAGCAAAAACCATTAAATCCTATGAATTTTTTAGTTATTCCATTCACGAAGCCTTGTTTTTATCAGAAAAAGAAGAGCTTTTGATGGTGGATATCCTGAAAAATATAGAGCGTGAATACCAGGGCAATATCGATAAGTTCAGTCAGAAAATTATATTATCCCAACTGGAGTTATTGTTGAATTATGCCGAGCGCTTTTATGAACGGCAATTCATTACCCGTAAAAAATCAAATCATCAGCTTTTGGAACGGGTGGAAGTTTTATTGTCAGATTATTTTAATCGGGATAACCTGATGGGACTCGGTTTGCCAACTGTGGAGCAAGTGGCAAATGAGCTAAATCTTTCTTCAAATTATTTAAGCAGTATGCTAAAGTCTTTAACCGGCATGAATACCCAGCAACTCATTCACCATAAATTGATTGATAAAGCCAAAGAACAATTATCTGTTACTCAACTTTCCATCAGTGAGATTGCTTATAATTTGGGGTTTGAGCATCCCACTTCCTTTAATAAACTTTTTAAAAACAAAACTGAAATGTCTCCTCTGGAATTTCGAAAATCATTTAATTAAAGGATAAATTTAAATTCGGATTTCCCTGCAGGCCAGGCCGATTTTATGGAGTCAATGGTTTTAATCTGCTTAACAGACAAACCAGAAGACTTTCTAGCCTGTTGAATAATTTTAATTGTTTAAACCTGAAAATAGCCTGTTTGAGGTAAAAAAGATTTGTAAACATGCCATCAATAAACTTAATTGAATTGATATTTTTAAAATTAGCTTACAATGAAATTTTTACCTTTTACAATCTTATTATTAGCCTGTGCAATGATGGTGCAGGGACAAACCAAAAAGCCTTCGGAAAATGTAGTGATCACCTCCGAAAAGAATAAAACCCAGGTCAGTGTCGGTGAAAATGGGGTGTTATATGTAAATGTTTCCCCTAAAAAAGCCAAAAAGCTTAAATCTGCTGGAAAGGTTAGTTATAGTGATTTTGGCGCCAAAGGCGATGGCAAAACAGATGATATAAACGCAATTGCTGCTACACATGCTTTTGCCAATCAACACGAACTTCAGGTAAAAGCGGATAAAGGCGCAACTTATTATATTGGGGAAAAGGAAAGAATCGCAGTAATCGGGACTGATACCGATTTTGGAACAGCAGCCTTCATTATTGATGATACTCAGGTGGAAAACAATAAAGCCCCGGTGTTTATGGTCAGTTCCGGAATGGAGCCGTTTAAAATTGAATTGATCAGTACACTTAAAAAAAATCAGGAAAAAATTGAAGTTTCTTTGCCAGGTCCCTGCCTGATTACAGTGACCAATGCACATAAAAAGCACTATATCCGGTTTGGACTTAATCAGAACAATGGTTCGATGCAAACAGATATTTTTGTGGTGGATAAAAATGGCCAGGTAGATATGAATTCCCCGATTATCTGGGATTTTGACCAGATCACGAAAATTTCTGCCCTCCCCATTGAGGAAAATACTTTGACCATCACTGGTGGCCGATTTACCACCATTGCCAATCAGGATGAATCCAAATATAATTATTATAGCCGGAACATACAGATCAGACGTTCAAATGTGATTGTGGAAGGGCTGGAGCACAGGATAAAAGGGGAAGGAGATTCCGGTGCACCTTATAGCGGTTTTCTCAATATTGGTGACTGCGCTTATGTAACGGTAAAAAATACCATCCTTACCGGTCATAAAACTTATCGTACAATAGGCAGAGCCGGGAAGCCTGTTTCCATGGGCACTTATGATTTATCGGTAAACCGTGCCCTTAATGTATCTTTTGTGAATTGTAGTCAGACTAATGACATCAATGACCGGACTTATTGGGGTATCCTTGGTTCTAATTATAGCAAGAATCTTCTTTATGATAATTGTAGCTTTTCCCGCTTCGATGCCCATAAAGGTGTGGCTAATGCCACCATCCGGAATTCTACGCTGGGCCACATGGGAATTAATGCCATTGGCAGTGGTACCCTAATCGTAGAAAATTCAACCATCCGGGGAAGGAGTCTTGTCAATTTGCGTTCCGATTATGGCAGTACTTGGCAGGGGGAATTTATTATTCGTAATTGCATTTTCGTGCCTGAAAATGGAAATTCTACCAGTGCAGCCCTGATAAGCGGATCATATTCCGGGCAACATGATTTTGGCTATACTTGTTATATGCCGGAAAAAATCATCATTGAAAATTTGCAAATTCAGGATTCCAACCATCCTGAGGATTATCAGGGTCCTGCTATTTTTAGAGATTTCAATTCAGAAATGACTGATGATACTTATCAGGAGAAGTATCCCTATGTTAAAACCAAAGAAGTAATCCTTAAAAATGTGACAACGGCCAGTGGTAAGGGCTTGAGAATCAGTGATAACTCCTTTATGTTTAAGGAAGTAAAGGTTAAAAAATGAGCGTACAAAAAAGCTGACATACTATGGAAGTCTTCTTAAGGCAGGAAAACCCGGAGGATCATTCTGCTGTTTTCAGGTTGATAGAAAAAGCATTCAGCCATGAAAAAATTAGTGATCATCAGGAGCAGTATCTTGTGGAAAGATTAAGGAAGTCAAAGGCATTTATACCGGAATTGTCAATAGTAGCCACTTTCAATAACCAGATCGTTGGGCATATTTTGCTCACTAAGATAAAAATTAAAAATACCCGGGGGAAATTCGATTCTCTGGCTTTGGCTCCGGTAAGTGTTTTACCCGAATTCCAAAATAGGGGAATAGGAGGAAAGTTAATCTCCCATGCACATGAGGCGGCCAAAAAGTTGGGTTTTCAATCTGTAATTCTCCTCGGACATCAGGACTATTATCCCCGATTTGGTTATAAAAGAGCTGATGAATTTGGAATTGATTTACCTTTTGATGTCCCTAAAGCAAATTGTATGTCTATAGAACTGGTTGAAAATGCTTTGGGAAATGTCAATGGAATTGTGGAGTATCCTCAGGAATTTTATGATTAGTCCGACAAGCATTAAGTCTTTGCTTCAGAATTATATGAAGTCCTTCAGGGATTAATTATTAAAGTTAAAAACCTCCTCTGTATCCTATAGCTGACTGACTAACCCCAATAAGGCGTTATATATACTTCATTTGTGATTTGAAATCCTGGAGTAGTTGCCTTATTCCAAAGGTTCAATATACACGTAATATGCACCCAGTGAATCTCCGTTTTCAAGGATGAATTGCGTTTCTACAAATTGCTTTCCTTCTTTCAGACTGACTTCAAATGCCACCTCTTTTTGTCCTTCAGCTATAGCTATTGATCTTTCAAAATCACCAACTTTTAATCCCGCTTTTGTAATCTTTAAAGGGTTACTTTTTAAGTTGTAAAGTTTAAAGCCATTATAAATTCGGGAAGTATCACGGTCAATGTTTGGTACTATTTCCTGCATAGGTATATCCAGTTCTCTGGGCCACCTGCGCAAAACAAATTTATATTTCCCTGCTTTTACGACATCAATATCCCAAAAACCGTTTGCCATCATGCCATTTCTGATATGCTCCTGGTTGTAAGGGACATCATCTCCATGCCAAAACTGACAGTTTAAGGTTACTTTTTCCTGTTTGGGAGAACCGATGATGGTGCTGTTGTATTCATCAAATTTTTCAGAGATACTTGCCCACCAGTCTTCATAACTTTTATTCATTTTTGCAGCAATCTCGGGATATTGGTAAATTACATTCTGATTTTGCCCAATATCTTTTTTTATTTCATAAAGTTCATTTCCATTTACCAATCGCCATTGCTCTGTCATCACGGCATATTTTTTATATTTTACCGGTCGATCGTGTTCCAGTTTTTCACCAAAAGAAATTTGATTATGTACACCAATTGAGCGATCCTGCCAATCAGGGTTTTTTGGATTTTTGATTAATGGCAACAGGCTCCTGCCATCAAACTGTATTGCTTTTTCTGTATTTAGATCCAATACATCAATTAGAGTGGGCAAAATATCAATATGAGCAGTTAAGTTATTGATTTCTTTGTATGCATTCCAACCTCCTCTGGGCCACTTCATTACAAAGGGGACCCGGTGTCCACCCTCATATGGAGAACCTTTTCTTCCTCGCATTCCTGCATTAAAGCCCGAGTTTGAGTTTTCGATAAACCCGCTGGCTGTACCATTATCAGTCATAAAAATGAGGATGGTGTTTTCTTCAAGGCCCTGGTTGATTAGGAAATTTTGAAATGATTCCAGGTTTTCATCAATATTGGCAATCATACCATAAAACCATGCCCTGTCTTCAGGAATTTCGGGATTGTTTAAATAGGGCCGTACATATTTAATGGGGACATTCAATGGGCCATGTGGAGAATTTAGGGGGAGGTAAAGAAAGAATGGTTTGTCTTTGCTTTTCGTAATGAACTTTTTGGCTTCATCAAACCAGATATCTGTACAATATCCTTTGAATTTTTCGGGTTGATTATTCCTGAAATAAGTATCGTCATAATAATCATTTTCCCAAATATCAGGAGTTTCACCAATTACACCAGAACCGTGAATAAGTGATTCATCAAAACCTCTGTCTGAAGGGCGAAAAGGATAATTATCACCCAAATGCCACTTGCCAATTATGCCTGTTTTATAGCCATTTTGCCGGAAAACATCCGCCATGGTAATTTCTGCACTATTCAGATGATGCCTGCCCATATAAGTCATCCAAACCCCAACTCTGGCGGAATACCGGCCCGTCATTAAAGCCGCCCGGGTAGGGGAGCAGGTAGGGTCCACATGAAAATTTTGGAAGTTAATTCCAGATTGCAGCAACCTGTCCATCGCAGGGGTTTTGATCCAGGGATTACCATTGATAGCAAGATCGCCATAGCCCTGATCGTCTGTAAGAATGATAATCACGTTAGGCTTTTTCGCTGAACTTTTGGAGTTATTCTGACTACAACCCACATTAATTAATAGGAAAAGCAGGATTATGAAATTGTTTGTAAAATTTAAATTCATTAGAAAAGCATCTTTTTTAGATCTTGCCAGGTTAAAATTATTCTTTTTGAAGTTGTCAAAAGTAAGGGATTTTCAGGTGAGAATGAGTAGATTTTGATTCAGGCAATACAATTTTGACTCGGATTGGTCACACCAACAAATAATGAAGATTATTGAAGGAAAAATTGTCCGGGCAGTCGCTACTCAAAGCACGGGGCAAAATCGACCATTCCTAGCCGAAAGGTTTAACTTTAGACCACTTCTTTTAAAAAGAATCGATAAGACAATGGAAATAATCCAGATAATTTTATCTTAAGGACTTGAAAATTAGCAAATGCTATTGAAGTTAAAAACTTTTGGGTGATTAAATGGATTTAAAGAAAATCAAAGAAGTATTTTTTGTTTTTATTAAACTGGGTTGTATCGCTTTTGGAGGCCCGGCAGCACATATTGCCATGATGGAGGAGGAATTGGTGAATAAGCGAAAGTGGATGACCCACCAGCATTTTCTGGATATGGTGGGCGCTACCAATTTAGTCCCCGGTCCGAACTCTACTCAAATGACTATGCACTGTGGTCATGTGCGTGCAGGATGGCTGGGGCTCATTGTGGGGGGAATGTCCTTTATCATTCCTGCTGTTATATTCACTTTAATTTTAGCGATAGTCTATGTGGAGTATGGCGAAATTCCCGCCATTGCCCCATTTTTTTATGGCATTAAACCCGCAGTGATTGGAATAATATTGAATGCTACATATAAATTGGGGAAAAAGGCTTTCAAAAACTGGCAATTAGCCATTTTGGGGTTTCTCATTTTGGCACTTTCCCTTTATGGTTTAGATGAATTCCTATTAATTATAAGTGGAGGTATTTTAGGGATGCTTTGGCTAAGTGCAGGTAGTAAGCCCAAAAAGGCAGGGGTTTTTGCCCCATTATTGTTGTTGTTCAAGCCATTGGCCGTCTCGGTGAGCAACACGTCCATTTTCCTTTCATTTTTAAAAATAGCTTTACTTCTTTTTGGCAGTGGTTATGTGTTAGTGGCCTACATCGATGCGGAATTGGTAGAGAAATTAGGCTGGCTCACCAAGCAGGAATTATTAGATGCCATTGCCATGGGGCAATTTACTCCCGGTCCTGTCCTGACTACTTCAACTTTTGTGGGTTACCAGTTGGGAGGTCTTTCTGGTGCCTTGTGGGCTTCCCTGGGCATGTTTTTGCCCTCTTTCTTTTTGGTAGCTTTATTAGTAAAGTTGATTCCCCTATTAAGGCGGTCTGTTTATTTATCTAAGTTTCTGGATGCCGTAAATGCCAGTGCAGTGGGAATTATGATTGCTGTTACTCTGAAATTAGGCTATGAAGTTGGCACAGAATGGCAAGCCATTTTACTTATGGTTACTAGTATCGTTTTGGCCTTTCGATTTCCAAAAATCAGTACATTTTGGGTTATTCTGGGCGGAGCGTTATTAGGATATTTACTTTTATTGGTTGAAGTATGAAAATGAATAAAAGAAATTATTTTAGTTTGAAAGGGTTGTTTCTTTTGGCCATTTCTTTGATCGTGATCACGCTGATCATTGATTTTATAAGAATATCCAATTATAAAATTCCTCCAAGACTACCGGAAGTAAAACTAAAGCTTGAGCAGGATGCCATTTATTATGATCTGGTTAACAATGTGAAAACTATAGATTGGAGCCGGCTGGATAACACGCTGGAGTTTATCGATAAACAATATGATACAGCAGATTTTCGATATGTCAACCTATTGAGAATTTTGTATGAATTCGGAGACAGGATTCCCTCTGAAACCAGGGTTAAAATTGAGCATACACTTTTTGGGTTCAGGTATTGGTGGGATGAGCCGGGAGAAAATTCCATGTGTTATTGGAGTGAAAATCACCAGATTTTATTTGCTTCGGCAGAGTATCTCACCGGACAGTTGTATCCGGATTCAGTATTTAGAAACAGCGGGCTTACCGGAAAACAACATCAGGAAAAGGCCCGTACCAGGATTCTGGACTGGTTGGAAATGCGCTGGAATTATGGTTTTACGGAATATTATTCCAGTGTTTATTATAAGGAAGATATTGGGGGAATGATTAACCTGATTGATTTTGCCCAAGATGAAGAAATTGTGGAGAAAACCAGGATCATTATGGATTTGCTGATGTATGATGTGGCTGCCCAAAATACCAACACCATGTTTATTTCTGCCAGTGGAAGAGCCTATAAGCATAATCGCCAGGGAGGAAAAGAGGCCACATTTGGAGGGATTACCGATTATTATTGGGGAAGTGGTAAGGAAATAAAACCTCAATTGATGTATGGCATGATGACTACCAAAAAATACCAGCTTCCCAGGGTAATTGCAGAAATTGCCAGAGATACCAATGAGGTGGAAATCAGGCAATGTAATGGTTTGGATATCTCAGAATTGAAGGAAGCTGGATATTATGGGACTGACAACCGAAGTATGATGATGCAGTGGGGGATGGAAGCCTTTTCCAATCCTGAGGTTGTGAAAAATTCTTTATATTTCATCCGTGAAAACAGGATGTTTTCCAATGATTTTCTCAAAGATTTTACCATGATGGATTTTACCCTTTTAAGATGGTTTGGACTGGAACCTCTTATTGTAAAATTGATTAATCCACAATCGAATGGGGTGGCTATTCAGAAGGGAAATGTCTACACCTACAGGACAAAAAATTATTCCCTCTATTCCGTGCAAAACCATCATCCGGGGACCTATGCCGATCAGCAACATGTGGCCGGCATGAATGTGGGGAATTCCTTTAGCATATTTCATACACATCCTGCAGTGGAGGAGGATCATCCGAGTAAATCTCCCAGCTATTGGGTGGGATATGGACATTTTCCCCATGTAGCCCAGGATAAACGGGTTAGTCTGGCAATTTATAATCTACCCAAGGAGAAAAGTTTAATGGAATTGGATTTACTCCATTATACCCATGCTTATTTCCCCACAGAATTATTCGATTCGGTGGTGGTTACAAAAAACTATGCAATGGGCAAAAAAGGAGATACTTATTGTGCATTCATTGGAGCAAATGAACTTCACTTTAAAGACAGTAAAACGGATGATTTAATACAACAGGGTCAGCAATCTTTTTGGATTACCGTAGCCGGATCAGCAGAGGAGGATACATCATTCGAAAAATTTTGTTTAAAGGTGATGGAAAATGAAGTCGGGTTCGAATCGAAGGACCTTCAGCTGACATATACTTTTGAAGATACTAATTATAAATTGAGTTTTGGAGATGAGTTTTTTGTTAATGGTAAAAAAGTGAATACCAACTATATTAGGTATGATTCTCCTTATATTAAAGCCAAACGAAAGGATAAAACCCTTGAGTTTCATCATAATGGAGCATCCCTGCTACTTAATTTTGAGGAAATGAAAAGGGAATATTCTGCTGAGAATACCAATGATTTAATCCATTAATGCTCCGGTAGAAAATATTTCTTTAGGGTCAAATGATATAAAAGTCATGTATTCATACGGGCTTTTTTCCCCATGTTCCAGGAAGAGTCCCACATTTCCGTTGGGAAGGCGGGTAAGGCAGGAATAGGCGGATGGACCCGCATACACCAATTTACTGTTAGTCCAGGTCTTGCAATCATCAAAACTTGCTTTTAAGGTAAGATGAGTTCTGCCTTTTGGAACAGCCGGATTTACAAACAGATGCAGGTTTCTACCTTCAAAATCACCATATTCCAAAATACTGGCCTGAACTTTTGACTCTACCAGTTGGTAGTCGTGTTGGATAGCTGACCAGGTTTCACCTCCATCTGTACTGGTGCTAATGGCCCTGGAATATTGATCATTGTATGATCGCATATTCATGAGCAAAGTGCCATCTGAAAGCGCTGTAACCTGGCTTTCATTACAGCCCGGTTGGATTGATGCACTTTTGGTCCAATTCTTTCCATGGTCATCTGAATAAAGGACATGCGCTCCATAAGCATAAGGACCTCCCCGAAGGTTTCCTTCCGGGTCATCATAACTATGATTGGCCGGGATAACCAAACGACCTTTATATTTCCCGTCTTTAATCTGAATACCCACTCCAGGTCCGGTGGCATACCAGCCCCAGGAATCCTCCCTGGTAGTTGCTGAAATATCCACAGGTGCAGACCAGTTTTCACCATCATCATCCGAATAAAGTAAATAGGGCTTCCTTGGAGCAGAAGAAGTCTTATTTATAATCTCGCCTTCATCATCCTTACCGTTATTCCAGGTTACCACCAGCAGGATTCTGCCAGTTTCCTGATCTACCACAGGACAGGGATTTCCACAGGAATTTTGTGCATCTCCCCAAACTACTTTTGATTCACTCCAGGTTTTTCCATTGTCTTTGGAGCTTTTCATCAGAATATCAATATCTCCCGAATCTCCGGCTTCTCTTCCTTCGCAAAATGCCAATACAGTTCCTTTTTTTGTGACGATGATAGAGGGAATTCTATAGTTATTATAGTTGCCTTTACCTTTCTCCCAAAGGACTGATTTTTCTATGGAAGAAGTTTCCGCTAAAGCATGTTGCTCATTTTTAGTGCAGGAAATAAAAAATGGAATTATTCCTAAAATGGCAAGGATTTGAAATGAAAATCTGAATGGTATTGCGGTCATCTGGAGTTAGTTTTTCTTTAAATTTCTATTTGGAAAACCACAATTCCAAAAATGATGTAGATGGATTTAACCAACTGGTACGACATGCAGAGACTATCCTTACAAAATAGGGAGACATCAGCAATTCGCAATGTTCTCTTTAAAAATTCTTTTCTTAGCAGGGTCTTCTCCGTGAAGAGACCCTGCTGGGACAATCTTCATTAATTACATTGAGAAAATCTCCGGTAGCATATTAAAAGCCATGGGTGTTGGGAAACAAGAATGCTTTACTAACCTTTTGCATTACTCAATTCCCTGACTTATATTCATTTTTTTTTGAACTTCAGTAAAGCCGAATAGCGTTTTGAGGTTTATTTTGGAAAAATGTCTGATTTATGAAAATTCATCTAAAAGCCACGCTGATTTTGTTCCTGTTTATGATTAATATTCCTGTTTTCGGTCAGGATAAAATATTCCCCGATTTCAAAGTAAAGGAATTCACTTTTAAGGGGCATGAAGCTAAAATTGTTTTTCCAAAAGAGAAAAATAAGGAAGGATTATGGATTTGGCGGGCAAGGTTTTGGGGTCATGAACCTCAGGTAGATCAGGCATTGCTGGAACAGGGTTTTCATGTAGTTTATGTGGATGTGGCCGATATGTTTGGGAATCAGGAAGCTGTAGAGCTATGGAATGAGTTTTATAAATTTTGTGTAAAAAAGTATAAACTCCATAATAAAGTGGTTTTGGAAGGGCTGAGTCGGGGAGGTTTGATTGTATACAATTGGGCAGCGGAAAATACGGAAAAAGTATTTTGCATTTATGCGGATGCACCGGTTTGTGATATCAAAAGCTGGCCGGGGGGATTATTTAAAGGAGAAGGAAACAGTCAGGCCTGGGCAACTTGTTTAAAAGCTTATGGCCTGGATGAGGAATCTGTGAAGGATTTCAGGGGAATTCCCATTTATACCTGTGAAGCTGTGATTGAAGCAGGTATTCCTGTGCTTCATGTTTGCGGAGATGCAGATAAAGTAGTGCCCTATACCGAAAACTCTGCGCTAATTAAGGCAAAGTTTGAAAAAGCCGGAGGATCGTATCAGGAGATTATAAAAAAGGGAGTAGGCCACCATCCACACAGTCTGAAAAATCCTCAACCTATTGTTGATTTTATTTTGAAAAGTTGTGAAGGTGGGCATTAGTAGGGCTTTTTAAGGTTACTTTTTCAAAGTGAGACTGGATTACAAATCCTGCGATAGGGCTTCGGAATTGCAAATTCCGAAGAGCAAATTAAAAATATTACTATCTTACAAAAGCAACAGAAAGCTGTTCGACATTTGCAATGTCGAACTTTGATCATAGGATTTGAAATCCACTTTTAAATTTTCAGAAATGGGACATTCTTATGTGATTAGAGATCAGGGGGCAATGCATTTTGTTATCTTTACGGTTCATCAGTGGGTAGATGTTTTTACAAGGTCAGACTATGTTGCCTTGCTTTTAGAAAGTTTGAGGTTTTGTCAAAAGGATAAAGGCCTAGAAATTTATGCATGGGTTATTATGAGTAATCATTGTCATCTGATTGTCAGAGCAAAAAATAAAAATCTAAGTGATATCATCAGAGATTTTAAAAAATTCACCTCAAAAAAAATTTTTAAGGCAATTGAAAGCAATCCCCAGGAAAGCCGGAAAAAATGGCTTGTGAGGGTTTTAAAATATCAGGACAGGATATGGTTTTGGCAGGAGGGTTATCATGGGGAAGAAGTGGTCAGTAAAAACTTTTTATTAACTAAAGTAGAATATATTCATATGAACCCAGTGAGAGCGGGAATAGTGGAAAAAGAGGAAGAGTATCTTTTAAGTAGCGCTGGAGATTTTTATGGTATTCGAAAAGGAAGACTCGAATTAAGTAGTTTTGATTGAGACTGGATTACAAATCCTGCGATAGGCTTCGGATTTGCAAATTCCGAAGAGCTAATTAAAATATTACTACCTTACAAAAGCAGCAGAAAGCTGTTCGACATTTGCAATGTCGAACTTTGATCATAGGATTTGAAATCCATATTTAAACCGAACTAAAAACTTAAATGACTCGCCAATGAAATTTTACATTTCCATGCCAAAAGGCCTGACACCCTTTTTTGAAAAAGAATTAGAAAAATATAGATTAGAATTTTCCCAGGGCCATTTGCAAAATGCCTGGAATCATTTGGAGCGGGCACATATTATCGGGCAGCGATATCCTTTTGCCCATTCTTTTGTACATTGGAAAATGCTGATTTTTGGGATCAAAATTAAGCGTCTGAAGGAAGTTATTGGGCAAATTCCCAGATTGTTGGTGGGGGGTGTAAAATCCTTTGTAGGGAAAGTTCCGGTAGGTAACCCTGGGGGAGCAAATGTACCTCCACTAAAAACCTTCCCAATCCCAAAAGAAATACAGGGAATTTTTCAAAATGGTGTACTTTCACATTCCTAATATTCAAATTTCAATCAGTCAATCATCATCCATGAAAACATATCTCCTAATTGCTGTATGGGTATTTCTATTTTCCTGTCAGGGGAAACAAAGTGCTTCAGAAGCCAAGGAAGAAGTAAAACTTGAAAGGGAAATCACAGCATTATCCTTCCAGAAAATTATTGACACCGCTGGGGTAAATGGCTCCATTTTAATTTACGATCTTAATCATGACCAGTATTATTCCAATGATTTTGACTGGGCAAATAAAGGGAATTTACCAGCTTCTACCTTTAAAATAGCCAACTCCATTATTGCCCTGGAAACCGGAGTGGTTGAAAATGACAGCACGCTTTTTAAATGGAATGGGGAAAAAAGATGGTTAAAAAGTTGGGAACAGGATTTAATTTTTAAGGAGGCATTTCACTTTTCCTGTGTCCCCTGTTACCAGGAAGTAGCTAGGAAAATTGGAGCAGGAAGAATGAATGAGTATTTGAATAAATTCAGCTATGGCAATATCCAAGTGCATGCAGAAAATATAGATATGTTCTGGCTGGAAGGAACATCACGTATTACCCAATTCCAACAAATTGACTTCCTTAAAAGATTTTACCAACCGGAGCTTCCAATTGCTCCACGAACAAAAGAAATTATGAAAGACATGATGGTAATGGAAGAAAATGAGGAATACAAACTCAGTGGGAAAACGGGCTGGTCAATAAGTGAAGGAAAGGATAATGGATGGTTTGTGGGTTATATTGAACTGGAAAATAATACATGGTTTTTTGCGACCAATGTGGAGCCGGGAAAAGAGTTTGATATGAATGATTTTCCGAAGGTTAGAAAAGAAATTACTTTTAGGGCTTTGGAACAAATGGGAATAATGAAACCTGGCAAGTGAATGCGAATAAAATCTCTATCTTTACTGAATGTCCCAATTGAGTAAAAAGTATCATTTTTTTTAAACTATTATCAATCACATGGAAAATCAAAAAACTATTAATGAGCGAAGAAACTTTATTAAAAAGTCTTCCTTATTTGCCTTTGGTACAGGTGGCTTGTTGACTATGCCCCAACCTGGCATTTCTCAATCCACTTTAAGTGAGGAAGAAATCAATGTTTTTGGCCCCAGGGAAGGATTCAGCCCTCAAATAGGTACTTTGGTTTCCATGCTGAATTGGATGAGAATGGTGATCTTGGGTCCGGTGAAAGGTATGAGTGTGGAAGATTTGGATTATCTGATTGATGAAAAAGCAAATTCAATTGGAGCCATGTTGTGGCATTTGGCAGCTACTGAGCGGTTTTATCAAATTCATACTTTTGAAGGTAGAAAATGGGGCGAATGGGACAAAAAGGATGTCAGGGACTGGAATATGGCGTCTGCTCTTGGAGAGGAGGCCCGAAAAAGCATTAAGGGAAATGATTTAGACTTTTATCTCCAAAAGCTGAGTGATGTAAGGGCGCAAACTTTAAAAGAGTTAGCCAATAGGGATGACAACTGGTTGATGGAAGTAGACCAGGACTGGTTCTGGGGGCCTACCAATAATTATTGCAAATGGTTTCATGTTTGTGAACACGAATCTAATCATAATGGGCAATTCAAATTCATAAAAAGCCGTCTTCCCTCTATGCAAAAAGGGGAAAGGTAGTATTATTACCTGAACGGGTCTTCATTGTTAATGCTGGTAATGCTCAGCATGAATTGCCACCTTTCACCATATTTTACATTGGATATGAGTTAGGGGTTTCGTCTAATTAAATTAATCACTGGAGGAAAAGCCTGATCAATTTATAAGGCCATTATTTTTAATGAAATAAAATTGAAAACCTGAAAATGAAAACTAAGTCGATTGACATCATAGGAGCAGGAATTGGTGGATTAACCACTGCCATTGCGCTTTCCCAAAAGGAAATACAAATCAGAATATTTGAACAGGCCAAGGCATTCAAAACAGTTGGGGCAGGGATAATTTTGGCCAATAATGCCATGCAGGTTTTTGAAAAGCTGGGGTTAAGAGAAGAAATTGCATCTTGTGGAAATCCCATTTCTGCTATGCACATCACCAGAGCCAGTTTAAAACCAATTTCAAGCATTGATTTGTCGTATTTTGAAAGAAAACACAAAGTACAGAATATCGCCATTCACAGGGGAAAACTGCAAGATATTTTATTGAATCATCTGGATAAGAAAATTATTAAAACGGGGTATGAACTTTCCAGTGTAGAGGAAAATCCAACGGGTTTTAAGCTGAGATTTAACAATGGTGAAAGTACTTACAGCGATTATTTATTAGGTGCCGATGGGTTGAATTCCGTGGTGAGAAATTCCCTTTTTGCGGAAAATAAAACACGGAATGCATTTCAGGTTTGCTGGCGGGGTGTAACAGATTTCGAACTTCCTGAGCAATATCAAAATGAGTTAAATGAAGCCTGGGGAAAAGGAGATCGATTTGGCTTCGTTCAAATTGCCCCTCAAAAAGTTTATTGGTATGCTTTGAAGACTTTGAAAACTGAAAAATCTGATTATGCTATGGAAAGGCTGGCTGAATATTTTAAAAGTTATCATCCGATAATCAGGAATATTATTGAAACTACCCCCTTTTATAAAATTCATGCAGCTGAAATTTCCGATTTATCTCCGATAAAAAACTGGTACAAGGGCAAAGTCTGTCTTTTGGGAGATGCTGCTCATGCAACTACTCCAAATATGGGGCAGGGAGCTTGTCAGGCTATTGAAGATGCTTATGTACTATCCGAATGTATGCAGCAATATGAATGGGATGAGGCGTTTGCCAAATACCAAAAATTAAGGAAACCCAAGGCGCACGAGGTAGTAAAAACAAGCTGGACATTGGGAAAAATAGCACATTGGGAAAATCCACTGGCTATTTTTATGAGAAATCAGTTGATGAAAATGACGCCTAAAAGGCTGAATAGGAAACAATCGGAAAGGATATTTCAGCTTGATTTCCTTTGAATAAATTGTTTTGAATTTTAATTTTTTTTAAGCTTGAATTTTAATGTTCAATGTATTTTTTCCATCTGAAATTCAATATTTACCAAAAGTTCTCCCCATAAATAAATTTTAGTGCTTCAATAGCAGAATAGGTAAAAGTGTAATAACTGATGAAAGGTTTTAATATGATCCAGCAGCAAATTTTTATGAAGAGTAGCGTAATATTTCTATTATTTCTAATAATACGTACACCAAGCTTTGCACAACACAGTATTCCCCGGTTGGTAAAAAAAGGAGATCAATACCAGATGGTGGTAAATTCAGAACCATTTTTAATGATTGGAGGCGAATTGGGAAATTCAACAGCCAGTACTATGGAATCAATGGAACCTGTGTGGCAAAGGCTAAAGGACCTGAATATGAATACTGTTTTGCTCCCTGTTTATTGGGAGTTGCTAGAGCCGGAGGAAGGAAAATTTGATTACGATCTGGTAGATAATTTAATTCAGGAAGCCAGAAAACACGAATTGAAATTGGTAATATTATGGTTTGGAGCCTGGAAAAATAGCATGTCAAGCCATGTGCCTGCCTGGGTGAAGTTGGATCAAAAACGTTTCCCAAGAGCCAAAAGTGAATCTGGTGAGAGCCAGGAAATTCTAACTCCATTTTCAGTAAATAATTTAAATGCTGACTTGAATGCCTATCAATCCCTATTGAAACATATCAGGGAAGTGGATGAATCTGATCAAACAGTTATTTTAATGCAGCCTGAAAATGAAATTGGAATGTTGCCTTCGGCCAGAGATCACAGTTTATTGGCCAATGCTGAATTTGAGAAAGAAATTCCCGGGGAATTGATGGATTACTTAAAAAAGCATAAAGAAAAATTGAATCCTGAATTTAAGGAAATCTGGAAAAAAAACGGATTTAAAACCAAAGGGAATTGGGAAGAGGTTTTTGGAAAAGGACTACACACAGATGAAATTTTCATGGCTTATTATTATGCCCGTTATACTGATCAGGTTTGTGCTGCTGGTAAAAAAGAATATGCATTACCCGCATTTGTAAACGCAGCTTTGAATCGTACTGGTTGGGAACCCGGGAGATATCCAAGTGCAGGACCGCTTCCTCATATTTTGGATGTTTGGAAGGCTGGTTCGCCAAATATTGATTTTTATGCCCCGGATTTTTATAATCCTGATTTTAAGCATTGGTGTGATTTATATGTAAGACAAAATAATCCTTTGTTTATTCCAGAACACCGATTTGACAATTCGGTAGCAGCCAAAGCTTTATTTGCAATTGGACATTATGAAGCTATGGGATTTTCCCCATTTTCTATTGAGCAAATTCCTGGAACTCCCTTTACCCCAAAAGAAGATAAACTGGCAAAAGTTTATGATTTGCTTCAACAATTCAAGCCTGTTTTGGATAAATACAGAGGGCAAAACCGAGTGGAAGGGGTATTATTAGATAAAGATGTAAAAGAAATGACCTTTATTTTGGGAGATTATGAATTTAAGGCCAGACATACTTTCAATTTAGGATGGGAACCCAATGCTCAGGCAGAGGAATGGGAGCCATCTGGGGCAATAATTATCCAGACTGATGAAAAGGAGTTTTATTATGCCGGATTTGGTGTTTCACTTACCTTTACAAATTTGAAAAAAACAGATACAAGAGTAGGTATTCTAAAAACTGACCGTGGTTATTTTAAAGAAGGCAAATGGATAGTTTATCAACATTTGAATGGAGATCAAACCCATCAGGGAAGGCATATAAGGTCATTTGTGGATGATGTTTCTATTCAAAGATTTACATTGTATGAATATGAATAGAAAAATATTCAAATTAGGATTAGTTCCTAATTTGTTTTGTCCGACAAATAGCTTCTCTTTATTAATAAATTAGGGGATAAATTACCCAATAGATTTTCATCACTAACTAAACAAAGAAAAATGAAAAAGTCATTTTATGGTTTGAAACTAATTTTAGCGGGAATTGTGATAACGTCAATGTTGCAATTAACAGGATGTACATCCTCTTCTGAAATTCAATTTCCTGTAGAAGTTGGAGTGAAACCAGAAAGTATTTGATGGTAATTATTATGTCACCATTATGAATGGAAAAGAAGAGGGCGATGGTGAAGTGGTGGAAATTTCCGAAAAGGGGGTAAAAGTATTTGCCAGGGGTTTTGATGAGCCTAAAGGGATTGTTTTTTTAGACGGCCATCTGTACTTTTCGGATTTAACACGAGTCTGGAAAGTAGATGAAAATGGTAAGGCAACCGAATTTGTGAATAAAGAGCACTTCCCGGAAGAGGTTTTGTATCTGAATGATGTGGCTGTAGATGCTCAATCAAAGGGAATCTATATAGCTGATATGGGGGCAACGCAATATATGCGGGATGAAAATAATAATTTGTGGCCTCTTGATAGTGAGCAGGCCAGAATGGTCCCTCAATTGGGTCGTATTTATCATATCGATTTGAATGGATCTGTGTCTATTTCCCAGGATACTCTTCCCTTAATGTTGAATCCAAATGGAGTAGGGGTAGATAATAATGGAAACATAATGGTTGGAGGATTTTTCCTTGGTAATTTTTTAGTCATGAGAGATGGTAAATTAACTCCTTTGAAAGGTCAGTTTAGAGGGGCTGATGCAGTGGAACAAGATAGCCAGGGGAATTATTATGTCAGTAGTTGGGCACAAGGAAAAGTTTGGAAAATCGATGGTAAAACTGAAGAATCGACAGTGCTCATTGAAGGTTTAAAATCTGCAGCCGACTTTTATTTAGAGGAAGATAAAGGCAGGTTATTACTCCCAGATATGATGGCTGGTCAGATTTATTCTGTTGCGCTTAAACAGTAATCTTATGCTTAGGAGATATTAATATTGAGTACTAAAAATCCCATGAAACCCAAAAGAATGAAGGTACTGGTTTACGAAAACTATGGTTCTCCTGATGAGCTAAAATTAAGAGAAAAGGATAAGCCTTTGCCAAATGAAAATGAGGTCCTGGTAAAGGTAAAAGCAGTTTCATTAAATGCATCGGATATAGAGTTTTTGAGAGGAGTTCCTTTGTATACCAGAATGTGGGGAATGTTTAAACCAAAGTATCAGATTTTGGGATCAGATTTCTCCGGAATTGTAGAAGCTGTAGGGGCTAAGGTAGTGGGATTTAAGCAGGGAGATGAGGTATTCGGGGATATTTTTGAAAGGTGGGGTTGCCTGGCTGAGTTTGTGACAGTTCCTTCGGATAAATTACTTAAAAAACCAGTTTCCCTGTCTTTTGAGGAAGTGGCAGCTATTCCTCAGGCTGCAGTGGTTGCCCTACAGGCCATACGAGATAAGGGAAAGCTTCAGAAAGAAGAGAAAGTGCTGATCAATGGGGCGGGAGGAGGAGCCGGAACTTTCGGTATTCAATTGGCCAAACTTTATGGAGCTGAAGTTACTGGTGTGGATAATGCCGGGAAACAGGAGTTTATGCGTTCACTTGGAGCAGATAACGTAATTGATTACCAACAGGAAGATTTTACTCAGTTTGAAGGTCAGTATGATTTAATCATTGATTTTGTGGCCTATCGGTCCATTTTTGACCTGAAAAAAGCCTTAAAGGCAAACGGAAGGTATGTGATGGTAGGTGGGGCTTTAAATCGGATTTTTCAGACCTTAATTTTCGGTTCTTTAATTTCAATGTCTGGTAAAAAGGATTTGGGCATTTTGGCTCATAAACAAAATGAGAAAGATATTCAGCACATTCTTTCCTTAATAGAAGAAAATAAAATCCGTACGATGATCGATAAAGTTTTCCCATTAAATGAAGGAGCTGAGGCTTTTAGTTATTTGGGCAATGGTTTGGCTAAAGGGAAAGTGGTGATTAGGGTTTGATGGTTTTTCTTCCTTAAAATTAACCTCAATATCCTTTGAAAAAATTAACCCTATCCTTACATTCATGGAACCATTATTTTTCTACATTAATCCATGAGCTTGAAAATGAACTACCTACTAATCTTTAGGCAAATGATAAAACTTTATCTTTCACCCATCTTCATTTTTACCCTTCTCTTTTCCTGCCAAAGTAAAAAGACAGATGAACTTCCGAAAGAATCTGTGATTTCCAATCCTAAGATGGAGTATAAAGCTTATGAGAAAAAGGCCACGGATATGGTGATTTCCCGAGAAAAATATTTTGATCAGCTGTATGGATTCTGGCTGGGACAATGCATTGCCAACTGGACAGGTCTGGTTACGGAAATGGATAAAGTGGGGAATATTGGGGATTTAAAATCTGGAGATTTTTATGGCCCTGATGATTGGGGAAAACCTGATTTACCAAATATTTGGTCTGAAAATCCAAGTGATTTATCCCCTACTATTGATTTTGTATTAAGGGGAGAAAATGAAGTCTGGGGGGCAGATGACGATACTGATATTGAATATATTTATCAGCATTTACTGAAAACCCACCAAACCAGCCTGTTAACTGGAGCGCAGATTAGAGAGGGTTGGTTGAAACATATTAAGTTGGAAGAGGAAAATTATTTATGGGTTTCCAATCAAAAAGTCCTGGACCTGATGAAGGAGGGAGTGATTCCTCCGGCCACAAGTGATCCGGATAAAAATGAGCATTACGAAATGATCGATGCCCAACTTACTACTGAGATTTTTGGCTTTTATGCACCTGCCCGACCAGATTTTGCTTTGGAAATGGCCTCCCTTCCTATCAGAACTTCTGCTGGTGGAGAAGCGGCCTGGATTGCAGAATTTTACGTGATCATGTATTCCCTGGCTTCAAAAGCGGATGTGGGTTTGCCTATGAAGGAAAGAATGGAATGGATGGCGGAGGAAGCGCGAAAAAGGCTCCCGGAAGATTCATATGCGGCAAAAATGTATGAATATGTGAAAGGAAAATATGAAGAAGGTTTGCCCTGGGCACAAACCCGTGATTCAGTGTATGTAAGGTATCAGGTGGAGCAAATGGATGGGTATGACATCACTTCACAAAACCTGCCTTGCAATGGCTGTTTTGCTGCAGGGATCAACTATGCAGCAAGCTTGGTAAGTTTGTTTTATGGAGAGGGAGATTTTAAGGAAACTGTAAAAATAGGAACTTTGGCTGGTTGGGATTCTGACAATCCTACTGCCACCTGGGGTGGATTAATTGGTTTTATGATTGGGAAAGAGGGAATAGAGAAGGCTTTTAATAGCCGGTTCTCCAATAAATTTAATATCCACAGAACCCGGCAAAATTTCCCCGGTAATGGCATAGATAACTTTGAGCAAATTGCTGAAGATGGTGTTTTTATTGTTGACAGGGTGGTGCAGGAAAATCTGGGTGGGGGCGTTGATCTTGAAAATAATGTCTGGTACATCCCGGAAATGAGTACTGAAATTCGACCTTTGTAGATAGAATTTTTCTATTGAAATTAAAATTTTAATTGCTTAATCAGAAAGGATTAAAATAGCTATTCTCCCAAGAAAAGGTTAAATTGAGTAACATTGATTGCCAAAAACTCAGACTCATGAAACCTATAGCTTTTGTTTTAACTTTATTATTTTTTGTAGTCACATCCTATGGACAGGAGAATGGAGTGTATTCATCAATTGAAGAAGCTTTGCAATCCCCTGAAAAAGTAATTAAACTTTCCCTTTATGACCAGAAACTTACCAGTTTGCCTAAGGAAATTTCTACTCTTACCAAATTAAAAGTATTGGACATCAGCAGAAATAATTTTAATGAATTTCCAGCTGTCATTACAAAATTAGCCGGCCTGGAAGAACTTTATTTTAGGGGAGGGGATAGTTATATGGAAAAATTCCTGGAAGAAGACATTTTCTTTATGGATAGCCTTCCAGAAGGGTTATTCAACCTGAAAAAATTGAGAATACTGGATTTAAGGTACCATTATATCAGGGAAATTCCTTCTGCCATAAAGCAGCTTACACAGCTGGATGAATTGCACCTTTTTCACAATGAGCTAAGTCCTGAAAGCGTGAAAAACATATGTGCACTTCAACAACTTGATGTGCTGGATATTGGTGGAAACGGGCTATTAACCCTGCCCAAAGAATTTTCGAATTTTCAAAAGCTGAGCTATTTGGGGCTTGATAATAACTGGTCGGAGGGAGTGCCTGTGGGGGAAACTCTGGAAGAATTCCCAATGGTTATTTGTAAACTAAACCAATTGGAAGAACTTCATCTCATGGGGCAATTGTTGGAGGAGATTCCTGAGGAAATAGAGAATTTAACCAAGTTGAAAGTACTGAATTTGTTTGTAAATAATTTTAAGTCCCTTCCCGAATCTGTTACCAATCTTTCGGAATTGGAAGAACTCAATATTGATGTGATGTGTATTGGTAGTCTTGGGGAAATTTGTGCCTCATCCTTTACTTTTCCCCGAGATATTTGCAAGTTGGAAAAGCTCCAAAAATTCTACTTTAGCGAACGAAAAATTAACTCGGGAGAATTAGAAAAATTAAAATGTTTGCCTAATTTGGTGTCTGTTGAATAAAAATTAACCTATGACAGGACCAGACAAACACACGAAATTTCCATTAGCAAACTACGAGCGTCTTTGTTTTTTAAAAAATATCATCACCAATCCTAATATCATTGTAGGAGATTATACCTATTATGATGATTTTGAGGATGTTCAAAATTTTGAGAAGAACGTAAAATACCATTTCGATTTCACCGGAGATAAACTGATTATTGGCAAATTCTGCATGATTGCTTCCGGAGTTTCTTTCATCATGAATGGGGCTAATCACCTGACTGATGCTTTTTCCACTTACCCTTTTGCTATATTCGGGAAAGGTTGGGAAAATGCCATGGAGGGAAGGGAATATCCACATAAAGGAGACCTTATCATTGGGAATGATGTCTGGATTGGACATAATGCCACGATTATGGCCGGGGTGAAAATTGGGGATGGCGCTATAATCGCTACCAATGCGACTGTGGTGAAAGATGTTCCTCCATATACCGTAGTAGGTGGAAATCCGGCCAAAGAAATTAAAAAACGGTTTGCTGATGAGGTGATTGAGGAATTACTAAAACTAAAATGGTGGGATTGGGAAGTAGAAAAAATTACCAAATACCTGCAGGCCTTGACAGGGAATGATATTGAGAAATTGAAATCTATTATTTAACTGAACTATAAACTATTCACCTACCATGACATCCAGACGTTCTTTCTTATCCCTTTTGGGGAAATCTTCCGTATTTGCTTTTCTTCCCTTTCCCATCCAGCATTTTTTAAATGAACAAACAGGCAAGGAAGGCAATCAAATCGAAGCGATAGAAATCCTAAAATTGAGTGGTACCTACAATGGTTCAAATTTCCAATATCAGGCACAACCATTACACTTATATACTGAACACAGACCGGAGCCTTATCGGGAAGAAAATAAAAAATCCAATCCATGGAAAATGACGCATCATTACCTCAGGATAAGAACAAAAGAGGGATTGGAAGGAATTTATGGGTATATTGATCCTGAAGCCATTAATCCAGTGATGGATCAGTTAAGAGATTTTTTGATTGGCCAGGATGCGCTTGCCGTAGAGCAGATATGGGATAAAATGTACCGAAAAAACCGACATGCCCGAGCCGGACATTTTATGATGGCAATTAGTGCCATTGACAATACCTTGTGGGATTTAAGAGCTAAAAAATTTGGTGTGCCAGTTTATCAATTACTAGGAGGCCAGGAAGTAAGTTCTGTTCCGGTTTATGGAAGTTGTCTGGGTTATACCGTAGAAAAAGGCAAGGCAGGGCCAAGAGCAAAGGCACTTTTTGATGCAGGTTTTACCCACCAAAAATGGTTTCTGGCTAACGGAATTGGGCAGGGCACGAAAGGCCTTCAGGAGAACATTGAATTGGTGAAAGAATTGCGAGAAGCAGTTGGTTGGGAGGCCGAGTTAATGTTTGATGCTTTTATGAGTTGGAATTTGCCTTACGCTACCTCATGGGCAAAAGCAGTAGAACAATACAGTCCGGCCTGGATAGAAGAAGCTTTCCCTACCGACAGAATGGAAGAATTTAAAAGTTTAGCTGAAAAAACCACCATTCCTGTAGCGACTGGCGAACATTTTTACAACCGATGGGAAGTGATGCCATTTTTAAAAACAAAGGCCATTCAGGTGGTTCAGGCAGATCCGGAATGGTGTGGTGGCGTAAGTGAATTGGTGAAAATTTGCCATTTGGCAAGTGCATTTGGGGCAAGAGTTTTCCCCCATGGACATAATCTGCATGCGGCTATGCATGTAGTGGCAAGTCAATCGCCAGCGGTTTGTCCCAGGGCAGAATATCTGATCAACCATGTCCCCTCAAAAATGCATTTCCAAAAGAATCCTCCATTAACAGAAAACGGGCAATTACCCATGACTACAAAACCAGGTTTTGGGATTGAGTTCGATGAAAGTAAGGTGGAGAAAATGGAGGTGGGGTAATGGTTTTTTACCAATTAGAAATTTGAGGTCAGGTGTTGGAAATTATTCAAATGGATTAAGGACTGGAATTGCATTTTGGCACACGCGTCACGCGTTATCCAGCGGGTGGCGTAAAACATTAAATCAAGCTATTAAATGGAAAGGATTTTTGTTTTGTAATCCTAATAATTTAGCTTGGTTAGGTAAAATTAGGACATGTGAAACTTGTTCGCTAGCTTAAGTGACTTTAAAATTTTGAGTGAGAATAAATTATGACTGTTATTTTATGACTTTAATTTACTTGTCGTTTTTGATTTTTTCCTTCCTGTGTGTATATCATCAAACCTTGACCTTATATAAAATATATAATCCTAAAGAGGAAGAAGTAAAAATTGGTAAAATAGTAGGATTTAGAGATGATAGTGAAGATGGGGATTGGATTTGCCATATGAAAATTGAATTTGAAGATAAGGGGAAAATTATTCCAAAGGAAATAAACATAGGGAATTTAAAATATTTTTGGGAAGAGGGGGAGTCTGTAAAATTAATAATTTCAGAAGAATCAGACCAGGGAATTATTCTATTAGATTTAAGACAAAATATTCATTTTATTCTATTATTATTAGGTGGGGTAGCTGTATTTGGCTATTCTGTTTTTAAGTTAATAACCCAAGCAGCATACTAGCGCAAGTGTCCACTTGTACTTTAAAATGTGTTCAGCGTCTCGCTGAATTATAAAAAAAAGGATTTTTTTCGAGCAGGTGTATGCATTTTAGCATACGCGTCATGCATACTTAAGCTCAATAATAATTTTGTTTTATTCTCTCTCAACCTCATCCAATGCAGCCCTCACTTTCACTAGCAGTTTTTCAATTTTTTGAAAGGGATCGCCTTCCCCGAGGGTTTCCAGTGGTAAGTAACCACGGTATCCGGCTTTTTTGATGATCCTGAATAATTTCACAAAATCCGTGGGGGTTTCTTTTCCATCTATCCAGACGTTTTCCTTTATCTGCCAGGTAACTGCGTGCTTAATGTTTTGCGCTACTTCCAAATAAGGATCTTTTTGCCTGTAACTCCCAATATCAAGATTTTGCCCCAACCATGGAGAATCAATCATTCCAAAAAGTTGATCAACATCATCAGCAGTTTTCAGAAAACCATTGTGGTTTTGGATGGTAACCATCACCCCAAACTGTCCGGCAAACTGGCAGCAGGTTTTAATGTCCTGAGCCATCCATTCAAAAACCTGTTCTCTGGAATAACCTTCATAAGTTTGATGACCAGGGAATATTCTAACATGAGGACAGCCCATTTTTGCAGAAACCTCAATCCATTTTTTTATCAATTCAATATCTGCCTTTCTTTTTTCCGGATCGGGACTTACAAAATCGTTTCGTACCCCGGTTCCGGTAATGTCCAGTCCTAAAAGAAAGGCTTTTCGCTTGAACTGATAAATGAAATCATCAGAAGGAACGTCAGGATAATTGGGGAAATAGTAGCCTGTAGGGTCAATCCCTTCAAAATTATGTTGGGCACAAAAATCCAGTACATCAAATAAATCAATAGTTCCATCCCTTAAGGGTTTGTTGAAGGAATAAAGATTTAAGCTAAGCTTAAAAAGGTGGGAAAATTTGCCTGGTTTTGTTTTGTTTCCAATATTCGTGGAATAGGGAATAACAGGCAACAAGGCCAGTGATTTGATGAACTTTCTTTTTGAATTTTTCATTTCGATTTAGTTAGCACTTGGACCCCCATTGGCATTCATTATTTAGCCATATGGGAATCTTCTTACGATTCAGTTTTTTTCAATTTATGTTTTTGTAACAACTTTCCCGTAAAAAATCCCAAAGAAAATGGGATACCCAGAATTACGGCAAAGAAAAGAACCACATAAAACAAAACACTGGTTATTAAGCCTTTCAAATGTTCCATGGTATCGTTTACTACTTGTACCGTCAGGGCGCTGGCATCTTTTACTATAGCCTTTCTTTCTCTTAAAATCATACTGTCAATGGCTATTCTTTCTCTTACAATGATGGTATCCATTTGTTTCCGTTCCTGAGCCAGTTTTATCATTGAATTGGCGATTTCCGAATTTAATCCATAGAATAGTGGTTGCATTTGGTCCCTGAATTCTTTGATTGCTTCATCCAGCATTTCAGGACTGGATTCCGCAATGAATATTAAGCGATCAAATTTTCGATTCAGGTCATCTACATATTTTTTAACTTCCACAGAATCTATTCCCTTTTCTTTTAGCATCAATTCTGTATTCCATTTCAATTGCTTGGGAGCACTGGATGAAGTATAATCAATTCGGTTACTCAGGTCGGCTACCACTTCCGAAAGGGTTCCCACTGTATTCACTGCCACACTATCTGGAATTTCCAGAAATTGCAGATATTTTTCCCTCACAGAAGTATGCGCCAGGTTTTCGGGTGTCAGTTGATGTTCTTTTACAAAGTTATTCACAAAAGTAGAATGGCTTTCAAATTCTTTGTCACTCATTAGTTTTCTGGCAATTTCCTCTATCTCTTCGGCATTTTTACTGGCGGCTTGTAATGCATATTCCTGATGGTCTCCAAATAGCGGAGGGTGTTCCTCATTCTGAAAATATTCCTGAATTTCCCTCATAAATGTCCAGGTATCGAGCAAAGCAAGTTTAGGAGAAGTCTGGAATCCGGTTTTTCGAAAACTGGATTGTGCATAAATTTTCCATTTTAAGGCATTTTTTTGTACCTCAGGATCTGTGTTAATCAACATGATAGAATCCGCTGCAATTTCAATTCTATCTGAAGCCTCAGCAATAAAGTACTGAGTCATTAGTCTGGTATTCAGTTCCTTCTGTGAAAGTGGTTTTTGTTCACTTTCAATTTTTACTAATGAGCAGGAATTTAATAATAAAATGAACAGACAAAACAGGCTTCCATAGCATACCAGTTTTTTCAAGGGTGTTTTCATTAAGGGGGTAGAGTTTAAAGTCAAAAAAAGAAAAAAGAGGAAAATTTTTGTTCTCCCGATGAAATTAATAGGAATTTTTGAATAGAAAAATCAAAAAATAAAAATAAAACCATTTCCCAAATCATTATATATGCATTATGCCTGCGCATATCCGATTTTAGAACTTTCAACAAACTTTATGATTAGGTTATTACTATCAGTTACAATTACATTTTTATGCATTATTCCGGCACTATCCCAATCCAGGGTACCCATTGAAGAATATGGAAAAAGAGACTGCCCGGGTGGTTATATAGATTTAGATGGAGAATTCCATGAAGGATTAGTTTATATTTATCCTTTGTATAATGGAAAATTAAATTTTAGAAAGGAACACAATGATTATGCTTTAAAATTAAAATCAGAGGAAATCCTTGGTTTTATTATCGGAAAAGATGAGTTCCATAGTTTGAAAGAAATTCCGATTATTAATTTCTTAGGTTTTAAAAAAGTTCTTTCATGTGGTTTTGGGAAAATGGTAACCTTAGGGAAGATAGAAGCATTTATGGTTTACGTACAAGAATCGAATTATATTACTGGATCGATTGAACTGAATAAAAACATGGTACTTTTTATGGGTGATAAAAAAATTGCCATTCCTATTAACAGAAGGTTAAAAAGAAACAGATTGGAAAAAGTGAAGGATGAACTTAAGCAGTTTTTTGACCAAGATCCTTATTGGACTGAACAGATTGATCAGATTTTAACCAGAGAAAGTGGCTTTGTGGGGATTTACGACCTTGTTGAAGAATACAACCAGGGAGCATGATTTTACTCAAAAAGGGCTTATTCATAGGAAATAAGCCCGGTTTTCAATGCTCTTAAAATTCAAATACTAAACAGTTCCTTGATCAATTTATCAAAATTTTTTGCCTTAGTGTACAACCTGTCGGAGTATATATTTGCCATTAACTTGATGTAGCTGGGATTGCTATCGATAAGCACCTGCTCTATGAGAATATTTCCGTACATCTGGTCTTTGATCTCTCCGGCTTTGGGTATGGATAGAGGTGGCTTCAGGTAATACTTTTCAATCACTTCTACATATTTCTTTCTGTCAAAAATTTTCCTGTCGGATATGCTTAGGTTGTATCCAATATTTAAAGCCCTGTCTTTTAGCAAATCGAAAAAATGCTGGAACTCCTCAGGAGAAATTGAAGGGTGATAAGTGATGGCCAGTCCATTAGCATATCGGGTATTGAAAAGATGAATTTGTAAATCACTTAACCTGTTCCTTTGTTTTTCCCAATAGGCCGTCTGGATTCTGGAAAGTAATGACTTGTAAAGCGCATTATTGAGCCAATAAAAGTAATTGCTCAATTCCTTTGCCCTTCTTTTTAGGGCTTCGGTAATAATTGGTTCCTGATCTGGTAGAATGATACTTTCAGAAAATAACCGTTTAAAAATTCTGTCAAAAAATGCCATTTTAGTTAGATGGTTTTGCTAGTAAACTGTGTTTATTTCCCTTTTGGGAGAAGAACAAGTATAGATTAAATTTATAACGCTTACTTATTTTATCCCTTATTTATATAAGATTGAAAACTGAAATAAAGTTTAGAAAAAGCTAAACTTTAATCAGATCAATCCTGATCAAAGTTAAGATTTTAAATTTTAGAGAAATGAGATTCGATTAAAAATAATTTGGTGTAACCAGGATTAAACATACCTGAATTGAAGAATCCTGTGGACGTTAAAAAAACCAGCCTTTTCAATGGCTTTTCGGGAGGCAATATTTTCGGCCTCACAAGAACAAATCGGGGTTAACCCATTTTCCAGTGCCACTTTCTTTGCATTTTTTAGAGCAAAAGTTCCCAGGCCCTTTCCTCTTTGTTGTTTGTCTACAATCATCCCCAAATCGGCAATTCCGGGTTGTGAATCACTTTTTCTCACCTCAAATGTAGCCAGGGGAATTCCGTTTCTTTCAATACAGAATAATTCTTTCCTTTCTACAAGGTTCTTCAGGTAACCATAAAGCCATTCTTCTGGTGCTCCGGTATTCATTTTACAGAAACTTGTAATCAGGTCCAGTCTGGAAAGGGTTATGTTTCTGGTTTGAGTGTTGGGAACGGGCGCTAAAGGTTCCTTGGAAGTTTCCAGGTTTTTGAAAAGAAAAGTATGGGTACGAATATCCTGAAGGTAGTCCAGGCATGCAGATAAAAATAAGGGATTATTGGTTCCTGCCAATCCATATTGGATATTAAAAATAAATAAAGCCCTTTTAAGTATTTGTTCCGAATGAACTGCAAATTCGGGGAGAAGGTAAAAATTAATTAACTGGTTATCACTGTTTAACATTAAGAATCCTGCTTTGCTATTCCCGTAAAAAATAAAATGTTTCTCAGAATAGGAAAAAAAGGCTTCCCACATCCCATCGAGCGGAAAGGTGAGCGAATGGTAAAAGGACTTTGCAAATTCCTGAATTTGGGAATCCTCAGATACCTTATGAAATTTTATCATTAGTGTTGTCAGGTTATTTATTAAAAATTAAAATCCAGCAGGGCTTTCCACTCCTTGTTTTTTTGTTTTTGCCAAATCAGCACATATTTGCCTGACCCATTGGTTTTGTATTCTCCAACTTCCATTGCCAGATTTGGTTGAACCCAAATGATTTCATCTGCTGTAAGGGTTATGCGGTATCCTGGTCTGGACATATAGTTATAGCGCTCACTTATTTCCTTATGCCCTTGAGAAAGTGTTTCCCTGTGAAAATAATAAGCATCTTTTGTATAACTTCCTTTTAGCAGTTTTTCTGGTTGGTTGGTATTTGCAAGGGTTATCCACTTTTCCCTGGCTTTATCAAGGTTTGGGTTTTGTTTATCTGATGTTATTGTATTGGAAAAAATGGTTTCAAATTCTTTAAGGAAAGCGCCATTTTTTTTGGTCCAGGCAGTAACAAAGGCATATTTAGTTATTTCATTTTCAAGATAATATCCCATTTGGAAAATGTGATTGGAATCCAGTGGGATGATACCCTTTGAATGAAAACTGGTTATTTGAGAAAGATTTCTTTTTAATTCTTCTGCAATATTATTTTTTTCCTGAATGAGTTGATAGTCAAGAAATAGAGCTGCTTTATCGAAATAGATAGAAGACAATTCTCCCTTGTCTTCATTTTTTAAGGCGCTAATCCATTTTTTATTTTCAACATTGAATTGGTCTTGTCCAAATAAAATGGCAGGGCTAAGAAAAAGTAAAGAAATAAAAATGGTAAAATTCATGAAATGACATCTTTTTTTAAAAAATTACCAATTTTTATTTTATAATCCTATTTTTCTACAGTTGGATATGGATAAAGTAAGGAATCTACCGCACAGGCTGCAAAAAAACCAACTGCTCCATTGCTTAAATTTGTAGGTACATTTCCAGGAGTAGTATCCAACAGACTGCCCCTCCAATCAGTTTCGGAAAACATGGCCCTCAGAAAATTATAATATTCAGGAGAAATTGAATATTTCTTTTGTTTCACCCAATAATTAGGATTGTTGAAAATAAGATGATCAGTGGCCACAAATTCGAAGATACCATTTGGCTCCATTAAAGGATGTGTATGAAATGTTTTTGTAGTCCATTTTTTCTGTAAAATCCAATCGGGTAAGTCCGGGTTGGCATCCACAATGGAATCAGGAACAAAAAATGTCACATCGTATTTATTGGGTAAATCGAACCCGAAAAGGTGTGGTCGGTAGGGAAATTCCATTCGCCCTGCCTCTTCCACAAAAGTGAGTTGCTCATGTGAGTTTATCGGCTGCATTTCGTCCTCAGCTTCATAAACTTCCCCATTCCATTCTATTTTAAGATAATATTTTACCCCAACCCCTCCTTTAACAAGACTATCTGTTTGATAAATCCCAGGTGAAACTTCATCCAATTCAAAGTTATTTTGGCCATCAGAAATAGTAACCAGGGCTTTTTCTACTGGTTCAGGGGGCTGATTAACTTTTCCGTAATCAGTAGAATAATGCAATTTTACGGTATGCGCTTTTTGTTCGGAAGTGATGAGCCCTTCTACCGCAATTTTGGCCTGATGCGGAACAGCAAATTCTTCTACAGGAATTTGATCAACACAAGAAGTCAGGTAAACCGAACATGCTATAAGGATAAGAAAGCTGATTGTATTTTTCATGATGATTTGGCTTAAAATTTAAAGTTGTAGGTAATGGCCGGTACAATGCTAAACAGGTATGTTTTCCTGGCTACAATGTGTTGAGGTTCTATTTTCTTCCCCTCATTATTGATTTCGGGTAGGAAGTTTACACTTATGGGGTTTATCCTCCCGTAAGCATTATAAAGGGCAAATGTCCAACTGCTCTGGAATTTCCTGAATTGATTTTTCTTTGCGAATAAAGTAGCAGATAAATCCAGACGATGGTAATTGGGAAGCCGGTTTAGATTTCTTTCTCCGTAGATGGGTACTTGTTTCCCTTCATAATTATAGGTGCCAACTGGCAGATTAATAGCATTTCCAGTACTGTACACCCAATTACCAGAAAACTGCCATCTCGTAGATTTTTGGTAATTAATTACGGCCTTAAAACTATATGGTTGATCGTAAGGCGCATTATATTGCTTCCCTTCATTTATAGCCTCAATTTTAAGGAAAGCTTTCGATAAAGTATAACCCACCCAGCCGGTTAAATTTCCAGTGTTTTTCTTTAGGAAAAATTCAAGTCCATAACTTTTTCCATTTCCTGCCCGAATTTCACCCTCCAGATAGGGGTTTTGTACCAGACTGGCATGGTCAATATAGTCAATTACATTGGCCATATTTTTATAATAAGCTTCAACGGAAAATTCAAATTGGTTGTCTTTTAAATTCCGGAAATAGCCCAGGGAAACCTGATCTCCTATAAGTGGTTCAATGTTGGGAGAAGCAGGGATATGAATATCGAAAGCACTAAAGGAGAGGGAGGCATTGGTCAGGGTTTGTAAATATTGCAAACTTCTGGTATAGGAAAGTTTCAACGATTGATTATCTTTTAACAGGTAGCGAATATTTAACCGGGGTTCTATACCGGAAAAAGTCTGGTAAACTCCTCCGGAATGTTGAACAGAATCCGTTACCTGATAATTTTCATCAAATTGGTACACTTTTGCGTTTCCAATATTCTGAAAAATGGAAAATCTTATGCCATATTCCAAGGCCAGCTTTTCGCCAATCTGATGCTCATTGGCGAGGTAAAACGCACTTTCAAGGGCATTGGTAGTGGGAACATTCTGATCAGGTGTTTCCGGATTATTCCCAGGGTCGAAACGATGGTGTATAACATTTGCCCCAAATTTTGTGGTCAGGTTGGGTTTAACAAAGTAGGTGAAATCAGCTTTTCCGTTCAAATCCCGGATACCTGAATTCCAACTGAAAGTATTTACCGTTTCGGCTTCTGAGAAATAAAGCATTTGATAATGAAAATCACTGTAAATCAGGCTGAAATTGGAAAACAATCTGTCATTGAAAATATGATTCCACCGTAAAGTTCCGGTAGCATTTCCCCAATTCGCTTCGTACTGATTGAAAAACCGGAGAACATCTCTCCCAAAATACCCGGAAAGGAAAACTGTATTTTTGGAATCAATCTTATAATTCAACTTGGCATTTAAATCATAAAAATAAACATCATTCCCACCGTCATTTGGGTCCAGTTTTAAAAATACATCTGCATAAGTTCTTCTGCCACTCAGCATAAATGAACCCTTATCCTTTTTTAAAGGCCCTTCCAAAGTCAACCGACTGGAAATCAAACCAATACCTCCGGATCCTCCAAAACTTTGATTGTTTCCTTCCTTCATCCTCACATCCATTACTGAAGATAATCTTCCTCCATAACTTGCCGGAAAAGCGCCTTTGTAAATTTTCAAATCCTTGAGCGCATCAGGATTAAATACAGAGTAAAACCCGAACAAATGTGCTGGATTATAAACAGGAGCTTCATCCAGGAGCATTAAATTCTGGTCTCGTCCTCCTCCTCTTACAATTAGCCCAGAGGATCCCTCTGTCATGGATTGAATTCCTGGCAAAAGCTGAATCGCTTTAATCGCATCTCCTTCACCAACCAATGCGGGAATACTTTCAATAAATTTCTGATCCAGGGAATGCATAGACATTTGGGCGTTTTCAACATTTTGGTTTTCTTCTTCAGTTTCGGTAGTAACTTCAATTTCCTGCAGCATTTGTTCATTAGGAATGAGGGGGAAATCAAATTGGATATTTTGGTGCAGATCGATTTTTAAAATTTGTCTTTCATATCCAATAAATGAGATAAGTAACTGATATACCCCTTCTGGGAGTGTAATTGAATAAAAACCGTAAGGATTGGAACGAGTTCCCTGTTTAATTTCCGGGATGTAAATATTGGCTCCAATTAGGGTTTCTCCTGTGAGACTGTCTGTAACATGGCCACTTATTGTAAATTTTGAACTTTCATTCTGCTCATCCTCAAACTTTCCTTTTATTAAAAATTTCCGGTTTTTGTAGCCAATTACATATTCCGATACGGGAAAAACATCATTGAGAATTTCAGAAAGGGGAAAGATTCCCTCTTCATAGGAAAAGGTTTTTTCTGGATTAATAGAAGCGGGTGAATAGGCAAAATTGACACCCAGTTGCCGTTCTACCAGTCTAATGATATCAATCTGGTCATAAGTACCCTTTTCAATAATGACGGTTTCCTGCAATAGTTTTTCCTGCCCAAACGAAGAATTTACCATAAACCAAAACAGGAGAAATAAAAGGTTTAAATGCCCGCCAAACCTAATATGTAGCATAAAGTAATTTACAATTTTAATTTTCATTAATTCACTGGTTGATTTTTGTTAATTGCAATTATTTCCATCGATTAGGATTTTATTATTCCCTTTTTGGAATTTAAGATCAAGTAAAAAGCTTAGTTCCTGAATCATCTCATCGAGGCTCAGATCACTGAATTTTCCGGTGAGGGTACATTGTTTTATTTCAGGGTTGGTAAATTCAAACTCAGTTTCGTAGTAATTGGCCATATCTGCAATTACTTCCTGCAATGTGCTGTTTTGAAATGTTAAAGTTTTGGTTTTCCAGGCAATTGCATTGTGATTTGAGAGCTTAGTCTTTTTTATTCCTTTTGGTGTAGAGGTGGCTTTTTCCCCGGGAAGTAAGATTACCTTTTCCTGATTGGTAGAGAAATCTACCTTACCACTGATCAGACTTACTTCAACCATTTCCTCTGAGCCGTCTACATTAAATGAAGTTCCCAAAACCCTGGTAGTTGTATTTTGAACATTTACAAAAAATGGTTTTTTCGGATCTTTCACTACCTCAAAAAAGGCTTCTCCTTCCAGGTTTACCGATCGGTTAATACTTCCAAAATCCTTTTCCCAGGAAAGGCTAGCTGTTTTATTAAGCCATATTTTTGAGCCATCGGGCAGTTCCACCATTTTTATGGCATTCGTTGAAGCGGTGATTTCGGTTTGCTGTGAATCCAGATAATGAATTCCGAAATAGCTAAGGCCAAGTGTGAGTACTAAAACAGCAGCAATTTTATAAACCCAGCTAATTGAGCTGTTTTTGTTTTCGTGAATTTTTAAAACTGGTTGTCTTTCCAGTTTGCTTTGTATGGCTTCCCAGTTCTGAGCTAAGTCAATATGTTGGATTTCCTGAAGTTTTGCACTGCTCTGCCAGATTTCTTTTAGTTTTTCAATGTAATCTAATGCTTCAGGAGTAGAGGTAATCCAACTTTCAATAATTTCCAGATCTTGTGGAGAAGCCTCATCTGAAAGGTACCGAACAAGAATTTCTTCATCAAATGGAATAGCATTTATCATAATCATTCGTCTTATTTCCTACAAGACGATTAACTGAAATGATACACGTATTTAAAATCAGAAGAATTTTAAAAAAAATAATAAAAGGGTGTAGAGATAGTGCTGAAGGTGTTTTCGAAGGTATTTTAATGCCTTGCTGATTTGGGTTTCTACCGTTCTTTTGGATAATTGGAGGTCATTGGCAATCTCCTGATTAGATTTACCTTTGGTTCGGCTAAGCAGGAATATTTTTTGGCATTGCGGTGAAAGTTGAGCAACTACCTCATTAATCTGACTTAAAAGTTCAGCCTCTGCCATAAATTCTTCCACAGGATTAGCCGCAGAATTTCCATCGAAAAACTGATGATGACTTTCCCTTGTTTTTTGGGTTTTCAGGTAGTCCAGGCATTTATTCTGGGTGCTTTTAAAAAGAAAGGATTTAAGGGAAATATCGGCTTTAATATGATTCTTTTTTTCAAAAAAGGTTACAAATACATCTTGCACAAGTTCCTGAGCGAGATCAGTATCTGAAACAAATTTTTGTGCAAAGACCACCATTATCTTAAAATATGCCTCAAACAACTCCTTAAAAGCACTATCATCATTTCTTTTAATGCGTTCCAGAAGTTGTTTGTCTGAATTTTCCAATGGTAATTTTCAGTGCCTATTTAATTAAAATCAATTTTTTTTAGAATGGAGTGGCATTAAGCTAAAATGGATTTGCTTTCCACAATTTTGACTCCCTGACCGTCCAATTCTTTAATTGCTTTTTCCACATCACCAGGCTGAAGATTTACCCCGCGGGAAGCATCTTTTATCAAATACGTTTCAAAGCCTAATTCCAGGGCATCCAGTGCGGTGAATTTCACACAGTAGTCTGTGGCTAAACCCACCACAAATACTTCCTTTACGCCTTTTTCCTTTAGGTAATCTCCTAACCCCGTGGCCTTTTTGTGGCCATTGTCAAAAAAACCGGAATAGCTGTCAATACCTTTATCCGTTCCTTTGGGGAAAATTTTTTCCACCTTTTCCATATTTAATTCCTCCACAAAATCTACACCTCTGGTTCCCTGCACACAGTGAACAGGCCATAATATTTGAGGTAAACCATTGAGGTCGGTAACTTCTCCCGGGTTTTTACCCGGATGATTTGTTGCGAAACTGCCATGATCAGCCGGATGGAAATCCTGTGTGGCAATTACCAAATCGAAATGCTGTTGGAGCTGATTTACAGTGGGAATAATGGTTTCACCTTCGGGAACTGCTAAGGCACCTCCTGAGATAAAATCATATTGTATATCAACTAAAATCAATGCTTTCATAGTGGGAAAATTATTTATTTTGAAGATTAAAAAAGGTCAGGTCTGAAAAGTGTTTTCAATTTAAATCAATCTTTTTAGCACTTATAAAACTTTCGAGCTCAAGGTGATTCATTTTTAATCTGGTAAAAAAATCATTTTGATTTCGGGCATTAAACTGTAGCTCTAAACGATCAATTTCGGTATTTAACCATTCCAGAAATGAGACTAAGCTGTATTCGCCCTCAGGGTTAAAATTAGGAAATGTTTTAGGAAGTTTTAAGTGTAAAGTTTGAATTTTTTGCTTTGAGAGTTGCTTTAAAAGAAAAGAAGAAGATAGGTAAAATAAATAGGAAAGTCCAAAGGCATGACCTCCGATGGCCTGAGCGATGCAGTTTTTGAATAAATCCAATGCTTCATCAAAATTTCTTGTTAAAACTTTAAAGAAGAGGAATTTATAGGTGTACCACAAGTGGTTGAATTCAGTAAGGAACTCAGATTGTTGGGCTTTTTTAAAGCAATCAACTGCTTTATCCATCTGTCCGGTTTTAACAAATGAGGTTAAAAGTGCAGTATAAGGAGGGAAGTTTAAATTATCGAAAGGATAACTCTGATTGAATAAAGGTTGTGCGGTATCAATAGCTTCCTGGTAATTCCCCAAATGATCTAAATAAGTGACCTCTGCAAACAAATCCGAGGCAGGAGAATCATTAATACAAGGACCTTTTGAGGCTGATTCAACTTTGTCCATGAAATCCTGGGCTAAATCTTCTCTACCCATTTCAAGCATGGCATGTCTTGAAATTCTATAGGCCTCCTTCAGGCTATATCCAAACTTTAGGTAATAGGTTTTCATTTCCTCCAACACCTGGTTGATCTGGTCGAGAAAAATATTGGGAAATTCAGTAATTCCGTTTACAGCTGTGATATATAGCACCAAGATGGATTGCTGGTTGACTTTTTCGGGTGCTTTTTTAAAGTAATCCAACAGCCAGGGGAAGGTGGCTAAGCTTCGGTCATGGAAGCCAGACCGGAAACAAATTAGCATGTATTGAGCTCTTGATTCAAACTGAAGCTTGGGAAAGTTATAGGAATCAGCAAGGTCAATCGCCTTTGACAGTAAATTCTGAGCTGTTATTGGAGATTTTGTATAGGTAGCCTCAATGATCAGATTTTCAATAGTAAGCCTTTTGTCTTCATTCATAAGTCCATTGCATTGAAATGAGTTTACCAGGATTCAAAACACTTGAACCGAGGAAATATTCCTCAAACTTCAATATGCAATTTCAACTAAATTTTTCAGAAAAATAAAAAATTGGATAAAAAAAGGCCATCCCGGAAGGGGTGGCCTCATATAGGATTGAAAAAAGTGATTTTAATTTTCTTTATAGATTTTTTCTATAAAACTATGTTTATTATTTGTAATTCTTAATAAGTATAATCCTTTTGGAATGGATGGTAATTCAATTTTTTTATTCAATGTTTTACTAGTCTTCTCCATTACTTCCCTGGCTATCATTTTACCGGATAAATCAATTATTTTAATTTCGTATCCTCCCAGATTTTCATTATCAATTTCTATAAAAATCTGGTTGTTAAAAGGATTAGGAAAAACCGACACCCCATTTATTAGTAATTCTTCAGGAATTCCTGTGACCTGTTTCTGCTCTATTGAAATCAAAAATGATTTCTTAAATTTTCCTCCTTGGTCATCCATAGTTTCGACAACAACAGAATAAGAATTTTGAGGATCATTAAATTTAAATGGTACTTTAGCTACCAATAGGTTCTTATCAATTCCGAACTGATTGCCAACAAGTGCTTTATTTACAATAGAATAAGTATGGTTGTTATCGTCTACATCAGTTGTAGAAAATGTGCCAATAATATCTCCTATTGAATTACCTTCTTCTATTGTAGAATCATTTAGTATTAGGGCAGTTGGAAGATCATTTACTTCCTTAATTTTAATATTTGCCTTAGTGGCATCAGAAAAAATAAACCCATCATTTCCCTTTATTTCAAATCCTGTATTTCCGGACCAATTTTCATCTGGAGCAAAGATCAAGGAATCTAAACCACTTTGAGAAATAACTTCATTTTCAGATATTACCTTCTCACCTTTCAGTAATTTGCCATTGGAGGGGAGGGTAACGACCTTAATACTTTTTAAGGGATCCTCATCTGGATCTTCGAAGAATGTGGAGATAACATTATAATTAAATTTAAAGTTTTTATCCTCAAGTCCTTCAAGAGTAAAGGTTTTAAAAATGGGAATATTATTAGTTTTTACTTCCAGAACATCAGAAGGTTTAGAAGAGTTTGCTCCTGACAAGGTAATAATTCTGAAATACAACACCGTATTTTCATTTACATCTGATTTTACAAAATTATTTATATCCTTACCGACCTCCCCAATCGTCTCAAACGGACCATCTGCAGACTCTCCCATCTCAATCTTGTATCCAGTAATTTGATCACTCATAATTTTATCCCAATTGAGGTAAACCTTTGTGTGATTTTGAACGGTTGCCATTAGGTTTGAAGGGCCAGGTAGAATAGAGGAAATTTTTATTTTTACACTATCTACTGCAGTATTAAAATCTACAGGATCATGTCCTTCATTCACCAATTGAATTTTAAGGAAATACTCTCCAGCCGGAACCTCTTTTTTCAGAGTATAAGAACCAGATAAGTCTGTAACAGTTTCATGTGGGCCTTCTCCAAGATAGAAGTGGAGGTGGTCAAATGCATTTGGATCACCAGATAATTCATAATCCACTTTAATTTTAGAATTGAAGAAAATCTGATTTTCGGTAGGTGAAATAATTTTCACTTTAGGTTTCCCTTCTTCTCCTTCCACTGTAAAAATTACTTCGTCTCTAGATTCTGGATTGGGCAAAGGTTGAGGGTGAGAAGTTACCATCTGAATAGCAATTTTATGTTCACCTTTTTCCATCCCTTTAAATGTAAAACTGGGTTCTTTTAGTTTATAATATGGAATAATTAAAGTGTCATCCAAAATTAGCTCAATATGATCATAAAGACTATTATCTCCAAATAATTCAAATTCTACTGTAAAATCATTTTCATAGATAAAAGCTTTATTAACCGGAGATTTTATCTTCACCCTAGGTGTGTTCGTAGAGGTCACCATTTGGAAATTGACAGAAGACATTGAATTAGGTGAGGAAATTATTGCCCCATCCAAGTCATAAATGGAGGCCACTAATTCATAATTGCCAGGGTTGACATTATTTATTGTATAAGAGCCTGATTGGTCAGGTAACACTATGGGTGTATTATCTCCTAATTTCAATTTGATATCCTTAATTTCTTCAGTGTTTCCAAAAGTCAGATAATCGACTTTAATAGAAGTCCCAAATTCGAGCCCGTCTTTTTCAGGGTTTAATAATACAATACCTGGTAATATATTTGGATCGTTTGAATATTCTACTGTAAAATTGACTGTTGCGGTTGCGTTTTCAAAAGAAAGAGGTTTTCCATGACCATATACCAAATCAATTTTAATAGTGTGTTCGCCAGGTTCAAGGTTGTTAAATAGAAATCCTTCTGAGGAAAGATCATGACCCATTTTTTTTGGGTTGTCGTCAAGGGTAAAGTATAAATGATCGTATAAGTTGTTATTTCCAAAAAGAGCATATCCTACTTCTAAATCGGGACCTTGGACTATTTCTCCTTCGCAAGGATATTTAATTAATACCCCAGCTTCATTGCTAACCTTAGCACTGGTTTTTACCTTAATGGTATTACTAAGTTCTGATCGGTTTTTAGTTTTATCCACACCAACTACATTGAATTCGTAATTGGTATCAGGAGTCAACTTGGAAGCAATGAATTCTATTTTAGGAGTTTTGGCTATTGAATCACCATTTTGATAAACAATATAGCCATCAATTCCACTATTATCCAAAGATGGAGACCATTGAAGAGATACTGTCTTATCAGTGACCTTATTTTTAGAAAGTGTTGGAGCTGTTGGAGGAGTATCATCGTTCGTTTTAATGATATCCACATAATCTACATTACCCCAATTACTGTTAGCTTCAATAAATAATTCGTGTTGACCTGGAGATAATTTTATTTTTTCAGATTTCATTATCCCAAGATACATTTTTCCTTGCTCAGGGGTGTAGGTTAAAGTTTCTTCATCACCCACCAGAGTTACGTCATTTCCATCTAACTTAAATAAATATCCATTTGGCCAATAATTCTGAGCATTTCCTTCTACGCCTGATCGTACTCTTACATTAATCAAATAATCCCCATCAGTTTTGGTAGTGAAAGGGATTTTAATCACATCACCTTTATCATATATACTTACTGCCTTTTTATTACTAGCGAGTTCAAATCCTAAAATGCCGATAGCTGCCTTGGGTGGATCAAGAACAGTATCCCTAACAATTTGAAAATGGTCTTCTGCCTCAAGAAGTGTCGTTTCTAATTCAGTAAAATAGGCCGTAAGGGTAGAATTGATATCTGGGTTTTTATAAATATGTGTTTTTGCTCCATTATCTGACCATCCTACAAACTGATAAGTTTTTCCATTTAATGTTTGAGGGGAAATTATTGAAACTTCTGACTCAAAACCGACTAATTCATTAATTTTAAATGGGGTTGGTCTGGGATTACCTTCTAAATGAATAGTTAATCCCATAGGGTCGGTGGCTAGTGAAAGTTCTGCTTTTTGAGGGAAAACCGTATCAGAGACACTTGTTGAAAGATTATCTGAATCGGTTACAGTGAGAGAAAATATAAACCCAGTCTCACCATCAAAACTATGTCCTGATGAAGCTAACTTCACTTGACCTGCTTTACCTATTTGTCCATCAATAAAAGGGTGAGTATGATCATCATGTAAAAATTCAACATCCCACCTGTAATTTTCATCTTTAATAACTCCATCGGGATCAGAGGCTTCTCCATTATATTGAATAACTTGTCCTGCTTTAAATTTGGTCCCATTAAGAGGAGATAGAATATTTGCCACTGGAAGCTTACCTACTTTAATAGTTATTTCATCAGAGTTTACGGAAACATTCTCCTGTGTACTGACTGTTAACCTTGCCTTATATGTACCTTTATCAGTATAAGTATGGGTCGCATTAGCAGAATTAGCTATATTCCCATCCCCGAAATTCCAAGTATAGGTCAAAGGACTGTTATCAGTGATCTTAGCACTCCCTTCAAAATTGACTTGTAAAGGATTTTCTCCTTGAAGAATATCAGCTTTGGCTTTAGTAATAATAGGTGTACTTTCACCCGCAAAAAATATCTTTTTAAACTCTCCAGAATTTGGTTCTTTTACATTAAATAAAAGATAAAATAATTCGCCTTTTGGCCCCACTTCAATATCTACAAGGCCAAACCCGGTTGGCTTTCTTATAGTAGTTGCATTTTCTTCCCCTGATCCATCTAAGGGTACAAGATTTTCATCCATTCGTATAAACCGAATCCAACTTTGGGCATAGTCTGCAAATATATATTGTCCCTGATATTCTTGAGGTAAATTAGTGCCTCTGTAAATAAATCCTCCGGTAATAGAATTTCCTCTATTTGGGATATGGGCATAGGTATAAATTGGATCAACAAAATTAGGCCCTACACAAGATCCATCTTCATCTCGACCAGATTCTCCACAATCTGGCCAGCCGTAATTGGCTTCTTTTACTGCATAATGTACATCTTCCCAGCTGGATTCATGTTTATTTCCCCCAACTTCACCCATAATAAAAATACCTGTTTCTTTATCTGTTGTGCCTTTAAATGGATTTCGTAACCCCCAAGCATATATTTCAGAAAGTTCCCCGTTGGGCCCTTGTCCTAGTCCATTATTATAGAATGGGTTGTCATTAGGAATACTTCCATCTTTGTTAATTCGCAAAAGCTTACCATTATATTCTTTTAAATTTTGGGCATTATTTGGCTCTTCCAAATCTCCTATAACGAGAAAAATTGTACCATCATTAGCAAAATCAAGAGCTCCGCCCATATGGTAATGGTTGACTGCTGGATTCAAATAATTGGGTTCTGTTTCCCAAATTACAGTTTCAGAGTCTAAAGATGCTTTTTCATCAACAATTTTAAACCTGGATAATTTTAATTTATAATCGGTAGTAGAGTAATAAGCATAGAAATAACCATTAGTCTCAAAATCCGGATCAACTACCATTGTAAGTAATCCTCTCTCAAACTCCTTATCTACATTTTCCAACTGGATAAGTTGCTTTAATTCCGGAGACGTTGAATAAGGATCAACAATCCAAATCTTACCATCTTTTTGGGAAATAATTGCTTTACTATTTGGAAGAAATTCAACATCAGTAGGCTGCTGTAACCCTGAGGTTATTAATTCATCCTGAAACTTTTCAGGTAATTGGAAATTATATTTTACTTCCGATGCTTTTTTTAAACCATCAAGAGCAATTAAGCTGTGATGCAAGAAGAATAATTGGGCCAACAGAAGTAGTAGAGTATTTGTTTTTTTCATTTCTATTGATGGTCAGAATTTATTGTCGACAGTTGATTAGGTTATTACTTAATTGGTTGAAAATAGATTTATGGGCATCTTAAAATTTCTAAGATGCAAAATTCATGTATAATGTGATTTTTTTTACAGATTATTAAAGAATATTAAGAACTAAATAATAAATTCTTCTTTCCTATCAATAATCGTGTAAAACTTTAATGATTGCTTTAGATTTTTTTGGTTTTTAGTAGTTTTTGTATAAACCGTTGATAGTTAGTGTGTTGGTGTAAAATTTTTGGGCGAGAATTTAAGATTGTAACCTTTTGAGGATTTTTTTACCCACAGAGAGTTTGCTTTTTCTTCTGCCAATTTTAAATTGTTTTAGAAATTTGTAATGTAAGTTTTTTACAAATTGTTTGATGCTTTGTACGATAAAGTTAAATTTTAATCTAAAGCTTTTACTAAATTTATTGTTACTAATTGTAAATACTTATTCCCCATTTAGGAGATAACACTTAAAGTGAAAGTGGGATTCCATAATAGAATGATACTCTAAGAATGAGAAAATAAAACTTCCTAGTCTTTCAATGTTTTATTGTTTGGTGTGTGTGCCCATAATTCATTCCGGATATTTTCACAATATAAAGGCCTGGATTCATGGCAGAGAAATCAAATGAAGTTGAAGTATTGATTTGGTTTTTTTCAAGTTCATTTTGGTAAATTACCTTTCCTGTAATATCTAATATTATAATCTGGAAATCTCCCCTTAAATCATTATTAATTTCGATATTGAGTCTATCGTGGACTGGGTTGGGATAAACAGATACTCCGGAAAGTTCCTTAAAATCATCTATCCCGGTGGGAATTTGGGGTTCCTGAGGGTTCGGATTATTTGTTTCCTTTTCTGAAAGATCAATTACATTAATTTCAAAAGATTTTGCCAATTCACCACCACTTTGATCTCTTACATTCGCGGTAAGGAAAAATTGATTTTGTAGTTCGTAATCAAAGGAGTCCACAGCGATAAGAAAATCATTTTCAATTTTAAAATGAGCAAAATCTCCTGATTTGGCTAAAGAAAACTCTAATTTTTCATTCTCTACATCGTAGGCAGAAAACCGACCGATTACCTTTCCGGGTTCATTGTTTTCTTCAATCTCAAAATTGTCGAGGGAAAGTTGTTTGGGCGCATCATTTACTGGAATTACGCTTATGTTAATCCAGGCAGTATCCTTAGAAAAATGAATTCCATCCGAAAAGCTCATGGGTATGGATAGTTCCCCAAACCAGTTTTCCACTGGCTGAAATGAAAGCTTTTCTAATTTATCGCTTGTGATTTCAGCAAAATTTTCGATGGTATTTCCATCCAATAATAGTTCTCCATCCGGAACAGTGCTTAATATTTTAATCGTGCCCAAACTATCAAGGTTTGGATCGCTGAAATGCTCTACAAAATCATTTTTGTAAAAAACAAGCAGGCTGTCTTCTTCAATGGTTTTAGAAATATTTCCCATTTGTGGTAATCCATTGGTTTTGATAAAGTCACTTGCAGAACTTTCCGACACTAGTTCGTGATAAACCGCTTTTATTCTGTAAAAAAGGATGGTTTCAGGGTTTGGAACATGGTGAACGTAACTGTTTTCCTCCATTGGAACACTATCCAATACAGTATAAACGCCATCGATACTATCGGAGACTTCGATCAGATAATTTCCGATAAGCCCTGGTACTTTTTCCCAGGTAATTTTGGAATTGTATGGATCAATAAGATTAGCAGCTACATTGGATGGGGCAGGAATTTTTTCCTCCAAAAAGAAACTGATTTCCATTCTGGATTCTGGGTTTGCCAAAGGATTACTTTCTGAATCTAATAGTTCAAGTTTGGCGTGGTGATAACCGGAATCCAATCTGGATCGGGTAAATTTTCCGGTAATGGCATTTGTATTCACACTGTTTTTATGATCCAGCGTAAGTTTAATTCTGCTATAATCAGCAGAATCACCAGTAATGGAATAGAGTATTTCCACGTAATCTCCATAAACAATCATACTGTCTTTGGGAAGTGTGATCTCCAATTTTGGGGGATTTTCGGGATCGTTAAAACTTGCTTTTTCGTGGCCCTGGATTTCCCCATGTAGAAGGAAAATCAGCCAAGATATAGCAAGGAAGTAATGAAGACTTTTTAAATTAAATACTGGCTGGATAATAGCACTGAAGCTATTAAAGTTTGCTGGGTTTCGCATTGCTGGTTTCAGTTAAATTTGTTTGATAGTTTGTGGGTAATTCAAATGTTTACCCTGCTTCGTATGTATGATTGAAAGTAAAAGTAAATTAAAAGTTACAGGCTGTCAAAAACATGGTGAGGGCAAATTACCCTTAAATTGCTTCGTTTTTATCACTCTTATGCCATGTCAAGTTGTTGATAATGAGTAGTTTGTAAAGGGTTTTTGTTGCTGGATTTTGTTGAAAAGCTATTTGCTTTTATTAGCAATCCTTAAAATGTGTTACAAGTAAGAAATGGTTTGATACTTAAAAATTAGGGTGATTGAATTCACGTTCAATTTTTAAAATCTCTTACAATCCTGAAACCAAAGTATTCCGTCATGCTGTATTTGGATTCAAGTTTTTCATAGTCTGGTTTAAACTGATTGGGTCCAGACCCAAAACTTCCCCCTTTTAGAATGGCTTTATTTACATCATTACTGGCACACCATTCCCACACATTCCCCGAAATATGATATAAGCCAATCTCATTGGCTGGGAAATTAGGGTTGTTTACTGCTGTAAGTGATTGTTCCTTGCCCTGTAACCATACAATTTCATTCAGCTTGTCAGTTCCTCCAAAAACATAATTTTTGGAAAGGTTTCCTCCTTTTGCTGCAAAAATCCATTCTGTAGTTGAAGGCAAGCGTCCTCCTGCCCATTTACAATATTCTTCAGCTCCAACCCAGCTTACAAAACAAGCCGGTTTAGAAGCTCCACCTGCTTTAATTCTAAACATTCCGTCTTCCCAATAAATAAACTGTTGCCTTTGTTTTTTTCTCCCGGAAGGTTCCAAATCGATGAAGTTTTCTATGGCTTCTGGTTCAAATTGCCTTTCATTCAGGAATTTCACAAACTCCTTATTTGTTATTTCATATTTCCCTATCAGGAATCCTGAAATATTTTCATTTCCTTCAATTCTCTGGAGGTTTTGAATTTGGGCCAAACAATTTTCAAGGCAAATTCCATCATAGTTTATAATTTGTTTTTTGTCGTTTTTGACCACCTTAGCCAGCCCATTATTAAATTTTTCTGTGGCATCAAACTCAAATGGAATGATGACTTCTTTTTCCTCATTTATATAACCCCATTTTCCTCCTTTTTTTACCCTTAAAAAACCTTCAAAAAAACCAGTGCCTATGTCTTCATATTCCTTTCGGATCATGGCTAGTTTTTCATTTTGCTGAAGTAACCCACAATTGGAAAGGCATTGATTATCAGGGTTTATCTGGTAAGAAGTATTAAATTTTCGTACACTGGCAGTATCCTTTTTAAAATCGCGGGCAAGGTCAAATTGGAACGGGATTGCAATTTGACCTTCAGTGTTGATAAATCCCCATAAACCTTTTTGCTTTACTCTCGCCAGCCCGCCACTAAAAATCCCCACATCATCGAATGTGGCCGGAATTACTACTTTTTGGTCTTCATTCAGAAAGCCATATTTGTTATCTTTCTGGAAAATGGCAAATCCTTCGTGAAATTCGTATTTCTTTTCATTTGCTTTTTGCTCATTTATTTGTCGGGCAAGGTTCTCAGACTCATCTGCAGCAATTTTTATGGAAATAGAATCTGTTATATTTAATAATTCTCGTATTAACTGCTGATTACGGGAGCTTTGGGGCTTTCGGAATTCGGCTATTAGTTGTTCATTTAATACCTGCAAAGAATCCAGTCTTTTCTTTTGTTTTTCAAGCGCTTCTTGTTTTTCAATGGCTTCTTCTCTAAGCTTAAAGGCTTCCTGAGCACTTTTTTCGGATTCTTCCTTGGCTATTTCTAGTATATAGCCAAAATATCCGGCTACCCCTAAAGATAAAATAAGAAATAAAATCACAATACGCTGGAATCGGATTCTTTTCTTATACTGCCGTTGCTTGAGGTTAATTTCCTCTTCACTTTTGTGAATGTATTTTTTTTGTAAATCAGAAGGAGAGGGGTTTTTATTTTCCTCTTCAGCCTGAATTAGCCAGGCAGATGCAATGGTAAACTCATTGTCTCTAAGTAAAAACTCAGAGTTGTGGTTGTTCCTTTCCCATTCCAGTGCCCGCCTTGCCCATTTATTGTATTGATGGAGGTGTTCTTTGTCGGTATCCAATACCCTGATCAAATGGCTGAAACTTTCTGCATAATTGCTTTTCCCTGCTTCAAAATCTATCCAGTTAACTTCTGCAATTCTTTGGGGAAGACTTTTTGGATCAACCGCTTTGTACTTAATTACAATAAATCGCTTATTCAAGCTGGCAGCATACGCCACTTCTTCCTGGCAATAAGGAGAAGCAATTGAAGATGGGGAAATGATAAATAAATAGTTGTCAGCAGCTTCAATTCCCTTAAATATTTCTTCTTTTATATCAGCTCCTTTTGGAATATAATCCTGGTCCAGCCAGGTACTTTTACCACTGAACTGAATGTCTCTATTGAGTTTTGAGACAAAATCAAAGTTTTTATTGGAATAAGAAATAAATACCTCTATTTCAGCTGAGACAGCATTTTTCTCACTTGCTTCAATATATTGCTGATGGAGGCTGGTTGGTTGATGATCTTTTCTTTTAAGTCCTTCACCAAACCAGGCTCTGGCTTTACTTAAATGGTGTCCGCTTAGAAGAATACTTGAATTCTCCTGTTGCTTTTTCCAATATAATGCTCTTACCAGATATTCCTTATGTTCTTCGTAATAATGTGCATCCTGGTAGAGGGTTAAAAGTAGTTTGTCAATTTCTTTCAGGAATAGTTCCTGTTGAGTTTCATAATTAATTGAGCTGAGATTAATATAATCCAGGCTTCGGATTTTGGAAGGCAGGTTATTGAGATCCACCTCTCCAGTAATGATGGGAATTGCCCTTTTGTTTAGCTCCAGGGCATATTGCAATTCATTTTGACATCTTTCAAATCCAAGAGATTTTTCCGAAACCAGAAAGATGAAATTGTCTGCCTCCTCTATACCATTATTGATGATTTCCAATAAAAAGTCATCATCAATATTTACCTCAGCCCGGTTTATCCAGATGGTGAAACTGTTTCGCATCAGGATTTTCCCAATGATATCCGCTATTGCTTTTTGGTCGGGGGAATAACTTATAAAAACTTCTGTCATCCCATGTTTGGCCTGCTTTTCACACTCGCAAATGAATTCGTATTGCAAATCTGTAGGAATGCAGGGAGGTTGTTCTGTTTTATAAATCTTCCTAAGCCATTCCTCCGCTACAAGTCTTTCTTCATCAATGATCAGAAATTCCGGCCTTTTTTGGTGAGCTTCCCAATTAAGTGCCTGTATTAAAATTTTGGTGTGGGTATGCACATAAACTTTTTCGGAGTTTATTTTATTGATCAGTTCAGAAAATTTCTCTTCAAAAATTGATTCATCCTCCCTAAAAACAATCCAGTTTAGTTTTTTGATGACCGGATTGATAGAATCGAACAATTTCCCCTCGGGTTCAATTAGCAGGATAGGAATAATTCTTTTTTGTTGCTTTACCGCATGCTCAATTTCCAGCCGGCAGTAGGGGGAAATAACGGAGTCCGGTGAAATGATAAAAACAAAATTATGGGCCCTGTTGATCCCTACTTCAATCTCATTTTGAAAATCCACTGCAGCGGGAATATCCTCCTGATCAAACCAAACTTCTAAACCTTCTTCTGTTAATTGATTATAGAGCTTTGTTGCAAAAGCCAGATTTTTTCTGGAATAAGAAATAAATACATCACTCACATTAAGAGAGGTATCGGTTGTAAGCATCATATAGGATATTGATCAACTGTTTTGTTTGGCAATAGTAGCTTAAAATTACGGGAAAATTTTTTACAAGCAACTTTGGTAAAAACCTGGATTGAATTTGAATCAAAATTGAGAGTGTTTTCAGAAAGTAACAATGTATTAAGTTTACTGCACTATATTTTGAATATTAAAGGGCATACTCTGATAAAAAATCTGGTGCAATTGATTTTGATTAATTTTCCAAATTACTTTTTCGGAAAAGAAATTTGAGCGTATTAAAATTAAACTTATTTAGAGATTAGCTTAGTTTTATTTATTGAATTAATGATATTATGGGATAGTGTGAAAATGTAATTAAAGATTTTGGGAAAAACTGATAATAGGGTCTAAAATCGGTTAAAAAAGGTTGGTTAATAGCAGGATAAACTATTTAAATCAAGACAAACATGAAAAAAAATTAGCAGTATCAATTAATAAATCTTACATTCCTGAGTTTTTTAAACTAGATTAGCCATTTTTTAAACTACAAGAGTCAATAGAGTCAATATGGAGATCACCAATCCACTTATCTTCGGAGTCCCCTGTTTTATTTTATTAATCATTATCGAAATTATCTTTAGTCTGAAATATGACAGAGAGTTATATCAATGGAAGGATTTTGCCGCAAGTACCTCTATGGGCGCTGGTGCAGTAGTACTGGCCATTTTTACCAAAAGTGCTTCCCTTGCTGCATTTTTCGTGGTTTATGAAATTTTCAATCCTGAAGTCGATGGTGTAAGGACCAATATCATGGGTTATGCAGCGTTTGGCTGGGCCTGGTACCTCTGGATTATATGCCAGGTACTTGATGATTTTAATTATTACTGGTATCATAGATTAAGCCATACCGTTCGTGTTTTGTGGGCTGCTCATGTGGTTCACCATTCTTCCGATAATTTTAACCTGGGTTCAGGTATTCGTAATGGTTGGGTTACTTTATTTTATAAGCCAATATTCTGGCTATATCTTCCTGCCATAGGATTTCATCCCATTATGGTGACTACCTGCCTGGCTATTCAGGCTTTATGGCAGTTTCAGTTACATACCAAATTTGTTCCCCGGTTGGGTTTTATTGAAAAGTTTATGAATACCCATAAACACCACCACGTTCATCACTCTTCCGATATTGAGTATCTGGATAAAAACCACGGTGGTTACCTGAATTTATTCGATAAAATTTTTGGTACATTTAAAGACCTTGATGATGATAAGGAAGTACATTTTGGAGTACTTCATCCACCAAATTCATATAATCCTTTTGTGATCGTTTCTCATGAATATAAACATATATGGCAGGATGTGAAAAAGTCAAAAAATATTAAAGAAGCCTTTATGTATGTGTTCGGACCTCCAGGATGGAGTCCTGATGGTTCTTCACTAACGGTGAAACAAATGCAGCGGGAATTGGAAAAAAACGGGACGATCTCCATGCCTCAGCCTCCTAAGGCAGCCTCGGTAGCTTCTTAGTTTTTGGGATACAAATGATTTAAAAACAGCCAATTTGAGTTATCAGATTGGCTGTTTTTTTTCTGATACTTTACTTAAACCTTGTAATAAAACAGTATAGCTGAAGATTCTTTGGGAGCCGAAACAGGGATCTCCTGCTTCAGAATTAAATGTTGAAGAATACAAAAAAACATCAAAGGTTTTGACTTTGATGTTTTTTTGTATGAAAAACTTTTATAAATTTAGCAGATGGAGAGATTTATTAAGGATGAATTTAATTTTCCCAGTCTCTTTATTCTACCTGGCTAACCTTTTTTCTTTATAACAACCTTTCAGAATATTTAACAAGTTAAAGGATTGTAATGGGCAATTGTTTTGTTGAAAATGATTTTTTTACAAAGGATCTGATGGTGCAATCAGCTCTAATTTTTAGAAAAACTATTTTTTCATGACCCCCAGAATATTGGGATCCTGGCTCTTGTACGACATTTCGGAGTACATGAAATTAAAACAAACTATGTGATAATATTGTAGTTTAACAAGAAACATTAGATTGTTTTAATGGACAAGCTGTCTAAAGGAAACCAATATTTCGATCCAACTGTAAACCTGCTGTTTTGTGAATTATTCTTTATTAAATCAAATAAAAGATATCCTTTTTGAAACTGATGTTTCAGGAAATTTGACAGTAATTAATGAAGCTTTTGAAAAAATTACTGGTGAAAATGAAGGCAGGTTTATTAATAAACCAATTGATGATTTACTGAACACATTTTTTATCGGTGATTTTAAGGGCGAAATTCACCATCTTCTGGTAGGTAATTATACAAGTTTTAGTCATATTCTACTTCCAAAATCTAAAACAAAAATTAGCAAAAAATTTTATTATTCAATTTTCCGAGTCGAGCCTGAAAATGAACCTTTTAAGGGTTTATTCGGAAGGATTTCGGAATTACAGGAATTGGCTTCTCAAAATACCAATTCCAGGATTGGAAACCAACTTGCTAAGAAAGTGCTGGCCAATATCTCAGATATTTATATTTACCTGGATGTAGATGGAATCATCAGAGAAATAAGTCCTTCAGTAACAGATTTGCTTCAGTTTACACCTGAAGAATTGTTAGGTAGAAAGGCTGCTGGTATTATTTTCCCTAATCCTACTCATGAAAAAATTGTGAAAATATTGGAGGAATACCAGGCCGCTGAAAATTTTGAAACCTACATTAATTCAAAAAGCGGGCATCAAAAATTTGTTTCTATGGACCTGAGTCTTGTTAAGCAGGAAGTGGAGGGGGGGCAGGGAGTAAATGTGATTGTACGGGATATTTCAGGGAAACGGGAAAGAAACTTTGCGCTTGAACAAAGTGAAGAAAGGTATCGAAAACTATCTTCTTTAACCTACGAAGGGATTTTGATTCATTATAAAGGGATGGCCTTAGACATGAATGACCGATATGCCGAAATGCTAGGCTATAAAAAAGAAGAAATCATAGGGCAGAATATTGTAGAACTTACGGTTCCCAAAAAATGGCACCCATTGGTAAAACAAAATATTGAAATAGAATATTCCAAACCCTATGAAATAGAAGGAATCAGAAAAGATGGAAGCATAATTCCTGTAGAAATCCAGTCAAAAAGTATTTATCACAAGGGGAAACGGGTGAGAGTTGTGGCAGTTCGGGATATTACCAACAGAAAAAAAGCGGAAAACCAGATTAGGGAAACAGAATTGAAATATCAAAAACTGTTTGAATCCAGTAGTGATGGAATAGCCATTTGTGGGATTGATGGGAAGATTTTGGAAACGAATGATGCTTTTTGTAGAATGTTGCAATATTCAAAGGAGGAAATTATCTCTAAGACTTTTATTGATATTACTCCCAAAAAATGGTATTTGGCTGAAAAGAAAATAATTGAAAGTCAGCTTTATAAAAATGGCTTTACCGAGGAGTATGAGAAAGAATATATCAAAAAAGATGGAACTGTTTTTCCAGTGAGTATTAAGGCTATCATGTTGTATAATCAAAAGGGTGAGCCTGAATATATGTGGGGAATAGTCAGAGATATAACTGAGAAGAAAAATACTGAAATTTATTTGAAGCATCTTAATGATGTGATGATTGAAATACAAAAAGGAGTGGCCACCAAATTTGGGGCTACATTTTTTGATACAATCGTTACTCGATTGGCTAAGGCTATTCAAGCTGATATTACTTATGTAGCTGAATTATTCCCTAATCAAAAAGTTAAAACCATTTCTATGTGCCAGAATGGTAAAATTACAGAACAGTTTGAGTATTCTCTAGTCAATACCCCATGCGATGATGTGCTAGATGGGGCTGTGTGTTGTATCCCAAGTAATGTAATTGAGCTGTTTCCTCAGGATGATTTACTGCAGGAAATGAATATCCAAGGGTACATAGGAGTGCCTTTGTTTAATTCATTAAAAGAACCAATTGGGATAATGGTAGCACTTTACCGAGGTGAAATCCCTGAACCCAAATTTGCCTCAGCTGTGTTAGAGATTTTTTCTGCAAGGGCCGGAACAGAAATTGAAAGAATGTATGCTGAGGCCCAGCTGAAGGATAGTCAGGAAAAAATAAAAAAACTGAATAGCCAACTGGAAAAGCGGGTAAAGGAAAGGACACAGGAATTACAAAATACAGTGGATAAACTCAAAGCTACACAAACCCAACTGGTACAATCGGAAAAAATGGTGTCTCTTGGGGTACTCACGGCCGGAATCGCTCATGAAATAAATAATCCGGTTAATTTTATCAATGCAGGAATAATTGGCCTGAAAAAATCGCTGGAACATATCTTCAAGTTTTTAGAAGAATATGAAAAAATCACGCCCCAAAATGCAGCTTTTCAGCTCAACAGAATTAAAGAACTTAAAGATAGTAAGAACTTCGAGCAGGTTAAAGATCTGGCTCAAAAAGTATCTGAAGACATAAATTTAGGAGCCAAACGAACTGCTGAAATTGTAAGAGAACTTAGAACATTTTCGCGTGTGGATGAAAATTTACTGAAGGTAGTGCAAATTCATGATGGGCTGGATTCTACCTTATTGTTGCTTAGAAATCAGTATAAAGACAGAATTGAAGTTGTGAAGCACTATGATAAGCTTCCTCTAATTCCCTGTTATCCTGGCAAGCTCAATCAGGTATTCATGAATTTAATTCTCAATGGTATTCAGGCGATTAGCGGAGAGGGCACCATTACAATTGAATCCAAAAACCTTGGGGATGAAGTTTCCATTAAAATTTCCGATACGGGATGTGGAATTCCGGGTGCAGTTAAGGAGAAAATATTCGAACCCTTTTTTACTACCAAAGAAGTGGGAAAAGGCACCGGGCTTGGATTGTCCATATCCCATAGTATCATAAACGAACACCATGGCCGGCTTGAGTTCGAAAGTATTCCGGATAAAGGGACAACCTTTGTAATTTATTTACCTACCAGTAAGACGAAATATAGGCAATAGGAAATGCAGTATTTTAGCCTTCAATTTTAGCCAAAAGTGGATTGTTGGCATCATACACCACATTTACCGTTTCTCCATCTTTATATGGACAGTGTCCTTCTTCATATCCTTTTTGTGACCTGAATCTTACCATTTTAGCACCTTCTACCCTGAACTTTACCATGGGATAAACCATTTCCCTTCCCCCTGACGAACCTACAAAAAGATTGCTGATTTTTTGCCTTTCAAGTTTTTCTACTCCTACAATTTCCCCGGTAGTTTTTACAGGGTTGCTGATTTTTACATTATTTCCGGTATTGATGTAATAAAAATAGGCGGCAATAGCAACAATAAAAATGATGAAAAAAATATAATAAGTCATCTTGAAAAATAAAGTTTAAATAGATAATCAAAATCAAGCTTGAATTTTTAAGCTTAAAGACCTGATAGCGGGCAAAAGGTTGCTCAAAAAATAACATGTTTGCTTAATTGCAACGAATGAAAAATCGGAAAATATACCTGCTATTCCAATTTTAAATTGAAGTAAATTTTTAGTTATCCTAAGGGAATTTTTAATTTTGAATGATATAATCTCAATATCAGGTACTTGTGAGTGCCGGTTTTAACAACATTTGAGGTTGAAGTACCGGGTTTGGGAAAGTGTGATTTTAAAAAGGAGGGACGAATTAATCTTCCTTTTAAAAATTTAGCATGATAAAAATACCTATAATGCTAATTCTGGCATTTTATTTATATAAGGTACCTGTGTGCTACCTGCAATAACATTTTTGGTTGTCATAGTTGGACAAAAACAATGGATTTTTTAAAGAGGATATAATTTTTCAAATTCAATTCTCAATTCAGCGATTTATGTTTATAATCTGCTGAATCATAATATTCACATTATTTACTCAGGCTAATTCCAATAATTAATTGAAACGATTAAACATAACATATTATCTAATATCCACAAGCATTTTTTTGCTGAATTTAAATACGCTGACTTTTGCCCAAACACCAAAAGTTGTAGTACAAACGGGGCATACACAGGAAGTTAAAGCGGTTAGTTACGGGCCGGATGGAAAATATATTGCCACTGCCGGAGCTGATAAAACTATTAGGATTTGGCTGGCTTCTAATGGCAAGGAACTGAAAACTTTTCAAGATCATACCGAGGGAATAAATACAGTGGCTTATAGCCCCGATGGCAAATACCTCGTAAGTGGAAGTTCGGATGAAACCATCAAAACCTGGGAAATAAGGACAGGAAAACGCATCAGAACATCTTATGGGCATAAATCTGCAGTTTCTTCGGTGGCCTATAGTCCTGATGGGAAATATCTGGTGAGCGGAAGCTGGGACAATACCATAAAAGTATGGGAAACTGCTTTGGGGAGAGAATTAAAAACAATTGAAGCCCATACCGATGCCGTGAACAAAGTGGTGTTTAGCCCAAGTGGGCAAATGATAGGAAGCGCCAGTGATGATGGGAGTGCAAAGATTTGGGAAAGAGAATCAGGAGGATTGATCATGTCCATCAATGATCATGGAGATGCGGTAAATGCAATTGCTTTTAGTCCTGATGGTAAATATGTAATCACAGGAGGTGATGATGAAAAAATTATCATTTGGGAAATTGAATCTGGCAGGAAAGTCAGAACTTTATTTGGGCATAGTGGGGCAATTACGGATGTTACCTACAATATTGATGGAAGTTTGATTTTTTCTGCCAGCGTGGATAAAACTGTAATCATCTGGGATGGAAGAGATTATAACAACCTGGGAAAACTAAGAGGACATTTTTCTGCCATTAATTCCATCAGTTTTAATCCTAAAAACCATCAGCTAGCCAGTGCCAGTGATGATCTTACGGTGAAAATATGGGATACTAACACCGATTACCTGCTTCAAACTTTAACTGGATTTGCTGCGACCACAACTGCTGTAAAATACAGCCCTGATAATGCTGTAATTGCAGTAGGAGATAATGCCAATAATATCCAGATTATCTCTAGAGTTACCGGAAAACCATTGCATATTTTAAAAGGCCATAGCGGGAAGATCAACAGTTTAGCTTTTAACCCCAGCGGGACATTTTTGGTGAGTGGGAGTGAGGATAAAACTGCCATCATCTGGAATGTGAAAAACGGTGCGAAATTAAATACTTTCATTGGGCATTTTGAAGCCATTAAATCAGTTTGCTTTAGCCCTGACGGGCATAAAATTGCCACAGGAGGAAAAGACGAAACCCTGAGGATCTGGAATAGCAAAACCGGAAAGACACTCAAAATGATTAATGGCCATACCGATCAGATTAATGCCATAAAATTTTCTCCTGATGGAAGCCAGCTGTTAAGTGGAAGTTCTGATAAAACCATAAGAATTTGGGATAGTAAATTAGGAACTTCTATTGCCACACTTTCCGGACATGAAGGTGCTGTAAATTGTATTGCCATCACTCCTGATGGCACTAAAATAATAAGCGGGAGTAGCGACCAGACCTTAAAGATTTGGGACGGGAATAATTTTCAGGAACTTCATACCCTCAAAGGGACCTCAGCCCCTATAATTTCAGTGGCCATTAGTCCTGATGGGAAATATGCGGCTGCAGGAAGTGAGAATCAGATTGTAAGGATTTGGAGAATGGAAAATGGTCGCTTGTCCAGAACATTTTTTGGGCATTCAGCAGAAGTGAATGGAGTATCGTTCAGCCCGGATGGTAAATACCTGGCCAGTACAGGCAATGATCAGCAATTAAAAATATGGCTGATTGAAGACGGGTGGGAAGTTTTAAACAGGGTGCATTTTGCCAATGGCAGAGATTATGTAGTCACTAACCTTGATGGCCAGTTTCATGGAACTGAGTATGGAGTAAAAAAGGCTTTGCATTATGTTTTGAAAAATGAAGTGATTTTATTGGAGTCATTGTACGATAGGTTTTTTACCCCTGGCCTGTGGCAATCTACTATTACGGGCCAACCATTGCCTGAAGTAAATAATGATTTATCCGGGGCATTATTAGCTCCTGAAGTATATTTTCTTTCCCCTAACTTACGAAAAGATTTACCTGGCTTTACCAAGACTTCTAAAGGTACCATGAGCGATTCTGCTCAAATTACCTTATTAATAGAGGCCTATGATCAGGGTGGAGGCATTGACAGAATCAAGTTGAAACAGAATGGAAAAGTCATTTATGATACAGACTATGAAAAGGATTCAACCTTTAAGTCTCCTGTAAATGAGGGTGAGACTAAACAGATAGAGGTAAAAGTGACGCTAAGTGAAGGAATCAATAATTTTGTGGTTACTGCTTATAATAATGACAGGGTGGAGACCCCCTATCCGGATGGATTAAAATTAGCCTATAAATCCTTTGTAGTACCAAAATCAAATTTGTATGTACTCACCATTGGAATTAATGAGTATAAAAACAATTCTTACAATTTGAATTATGCCAAAGCGGATGCCCAGGCATTTGAAAGTGCTTTGCATAAAGGAAGCAAAAAGATATTTAAGGAGGTAAAACTCAGGCATATTTTTGATGAGGAGGCAACTGCAAAAAACATAAAAAATGCATTTGAAGAAATTGCAAATGAGGCAGTTGAAGAAGATGTTTTTGTTTTTTATTATGCAGGTCATGGCACCATGTATCATGACGAAGTGGAACAGGAATATTTCCTTTGCCCAACTGATGTTACCAAATTTACCGGGAATAAAAGGATACTGAATACAAAGGGAATTTCTGCTAGGGAATTAAGAGATTTATGCAGGGACGTGAGGGCTCAAAAACAATTACTTTTACTGGACGCCTGTAATTCCGGAGGGGCAACACTTGCTTTTTCCACCAGAGGAGATGTGGAAGAGAAGGCCATGATACAGCTGGCAAGAAGTACAGGCGTAGCGCTTATAGCAGCCAGCGGATCGCAACAATATGCTTCTGAGGTAGATGCGCTGGGTCATGGTGTCTTTACTTATAGCCTTCTCCGGGCAATGGAAGGCATGGCAGATGGTAAAGATCAGGACAAAAAAATCACTGTAGCAGAATTAAAAGCCTTTGTAGAAAGATACATTCCACAAATAAGCGAAAAATATAAGGGAAGTCCGCAATACCCCAATGGTTTTACAAGTGGCCAGGACTTCCCTATTGTGATTATTGAGTGATATTATTGAAGGTGCTTAAAATAAAATACCCAGGGAGGTGAAAATCGCGAAATTTGAATCTGTGGTCATTTCTCCTTTCTTTTCAAAAAGATCCCCGTTTCCTGAAAAATATTTCCCTTCTGTTCTGAAATAAAGATTTGGAACAGGAGAAAAATCTGCACCAGCTGAAATTCCGGTCAGGTTTGGTCCTGTAACACTATTATCAGTGAAAATTACATTACCGGGATCATCAAAATATTCCAGACGGCCAATTAACTTCCATTTGGAAGTGAGTTGGTAATTGGTAATTAAAGAAGTCCCCAGCCAGTTTTGATATTCTCCATTGGCCCTAGTTTCCAGTTTATCCGTTCCTACATCAAAAGCAAAGGCTAAATAGACTTTTGAGGTAGGCTCCCAAATGAGATAAAAGTTGTGAAAAAAACGGAAACTTTCCAGGTTATCCGGAGCATTATTGCCTTCCCCTATGAATGTACTGGAATTTAAAGTAAGATTGCTTTGAGGCTGGAAAGTAATTTGTGTCCCAAGGGCCTTGGCATTGTTGGTTTCAGATATATTTTGCCACCCGTTTAGTATAAGTGCGCTAAAAAACCATTTTTCATTAAGCTGATAACCCAGTTTTATCCCACTTTCATAAAATGGGGAACTATGGGCCACCAGGCTTCTGGTCAGGGTAGGGTTTCCAGGACCAACCCCGCCTTCTATGCCAATATGAGAGCTAAATACCCCTGCATCCAACCATAAGTTTTCGCTTAATTTTACGCCAACATAAGCCTCATAAATATTTTGAAATAACTGTTCTTCAGCTGCATAATTTCTCACAGAATAATCACCAGCCAAAAGTGCAACCGTTCCTCTCAGAAAATCATTTTCATAGCGAACTCCCAGGACTGCGGTATTGATACTAATGTTGTTGTGTTTGGTATGAGAATAGAGGAAATAAGGTCTTTCCCGGGAATCTGGTTCATTAAAGTCGTATCCGTAGTAAACATCCAGAGAGCCATAAACCTGTAATTTACTCTTGAGCGAGTCTGCCTGTTGGGCTATAGTTTGGTATCCTGTAAGGATTAGTACTAGAAGTAAAAGAAATTTCATAAGCGTTTTCCTGTTATTGAATAAGGTTGGTGATTGTTTTTTGAAAAGCCAAAAATTAAGAATCCTTACCCGCAAAAACAATAAATGCAGGTAAGGATTTTTTTAGAAATTTTTTCCTAAATTTTGAAACAATAGATACTTAATAATCAGCAGGTTCTTCTTCTCTTTCTTTGTTTTGTTTTTTACTCCATCGGGGACTTTGCGCTCTGAGTTCTTCAATTTTTTCATTGTAAAACTGAATGTCTTTAAGCTTTTGGGAAATGAATTCATTATCGGTTGTGAATTTTACGATGCCTTTATCGGACTGTTTATGAATATATTTCCCTATTTCCCTGTATGTAGAATTTATCCTGTTTTTAAACTGGGTTATTTCAATTTGAATTCTGCCCGTTTCAATGGCCTTATTGGTTTTTCCCAAAAGGCTTTCCCATCTATGTCTTGCTGTTTTCCAAAAATCGCTCATAATTATTTCCTTAAGTTTGATATTTAAATTACGATTTTTTTGACCCAAATGAAACAAAAATTCTTTCAACGGTAAATAATCAGGCAAAAATTGATGAACGGTTGTAACTTTTTGGTCCATTTATCTATCTTAGTAAGCAAAGGCATAGTAAATTTAGGGAATTTTATTCTTTTAACTTTTTTATGTTTCTTTGAAATTTAGCTTCAGGGGAATGAATAAAACTAAAAGCAAAAACAAAAAACAATTTGATGTAACCCGGGCCCAGGTAGACCCAAAATTACAAGGTGCAAAACTGGCCTCTTTTCAGAGAAGAAGCCTTGCCTATATTTTAGATTGGGCTATAATTTTGCTGGCTACCAAATATTTATGGTTTACAGTTTTGGCTGGGATGGGGATTTTGTACATGAGCCGAAAGCTGAATTTAACCATAAAGGAGGGGAGAAGGTTGTTGAATCGCAACCTTCACTTAATGGATGAGAAGCTGGAGGAGTACGAGATTGAGGAAAAAGTAAGGCGAGGATTAGGGAAATACACCAAATATTATGTTTATGGTTTTATTATTTTTTTGGTTGGAGCCTCCGTGCTGATGGCAATTGAAATTGTATTCGGAACATTTATTCCGGATGATTTTAAATTAGTAATTCCTGCAATAAAAGAAGCAAATATTAATGATCCCATTGATGGGATGAATGAAGGGCTGAAGTTGTTTTCCAGAGCAGTTGGAGGGGTGGTTTATTTTTCATTTTTTACCTGGAAATGGCGAGGTCAAACTCCTGCAAAACGCCTGATGGGTATCCGGGTGGTAAGGCTAAATGGATTAAAATTACGGCTTTGGGATAGTGTGGAAAGAGTTTCAGGATATACTGCATCTGCAGCCTTATTCCTTATGGGTTTTTTCCAATATTTCTGGGATATTAATCATCAGACCACACATGATAAAATTTCCGAAACCATTGTGATTATAGATGATAGAGAGGCGGAAACGGAGGTAGGTAATTCAGAACAGACATTTGAGGAGGAAATAGTATGAAGAAATTTTTATTCATTATCGGTGTGCTCTTTTTTTGGAATTTTTGTGTACTTGCCCAGGATAATTGGGACAAATTGGCGGATGTGAAATTTGAAACCAAAAAAGATCAGGGTTACCAAATTGATTATCCGGTTTTTGGAAATGAGGTAAAGTCACTAAATGGAAAGGAAATTACGCTAAAAGGTTTCATCATTCCCCTTGATGAGATGATGAGTGAGGATAAAATTGTACTTTCCTCTCTTCCATTTAATTCCTGCTTTTTTTGTGGAGGTGCCGGTCCGGAAACTGTAATTGAAGTTTATACTGCAAAAAAGATTGATTATACCAACGAAATGATTTTTGTAAAAGGATATTTTTATTTAAATGAATCTGATCCTAACCAACTCATGTATCTTTTGAAAGAGGCCAAACAGGTTTCAGGAGAAAATTAAGATTTGCCCTTTTTTGGGTGAGGAAGGTAAGCCTTTTGACATAGTTCAGCCATTTCTTGAGTGTAAATTCATTGCATTTTTTCAAGAATATTGCTTTAAAGCGAAAAAAATATAAGAATAATTCAAAATTTAGCGGGTATATTCATACTTTCGCTGCAGAAAATTTTGGAAACACAAGTTTTCGATTAAATATTATGAATTATTCACAAATAGCCTGGCTCATTTTTTACTGGCTATTCTTTTCTGTAAATGTTTATTCCCAGGAGAAGGACGAAGAAGTGCTCCAACGTATTTTCAATGAAGTACTGGTAAATGGAGAATGTTATGATAACCTGGAATATCTCACCCAACAAATTGGCGGAAGACTAAGTGGATCACCCCAGGCTGCCGCAGCTGTAAATTGGAGCAGACAGGTGATGGAGGATTACGGCTTTGATAAAGTTTTTCTTCAGGAAGTAATGGTGCCTCATTGGGTAAGAGGCAAAAAGGAAGTGGGGAAAATTGTGAATTCTGAGAAATTAGGTAGTGTTGATGTAAATATTTGCGCCTTAGGCAATGCGGTGGGTACAGGAGATAAAGGTGCAGTGGGAAATGTGGTAGAGGTACATTCTTTTCAGGAACTGGCCGATTTGGGAGAAGAAAATATTAAAGGGAAGATTGTCCTTTTTAACCGCCCGCTTGACCCTACCAAAATACAAACATTTGAAGCATACGGAGGTGCTGTAAATCAAAGGGGAAGTGGTGCTTCGGAAGCCGCAAAATATGGCGCTATCGGTGTGGTAGTCCGGTCTATGACTACTGCTCTGGACAACATCCCCCACACTGGTGCTTTAAGATATGCCTTAAATATTCCTAAAATTCCGGCAGTAGCCATCAGTACAAATGATGCCGAACTTTTAAGCAGCCTGCTAAAAGATGATAAAAATCTGAAATTTTATTTTGAGACCCATTGCGAAATGAAGGAAGATGAACTGTCCTATAATGTGATTGGGGAAATTACAGGTACTGAAAAACCAAATGAGTTTATTGTAGTGGGTGGTCATCTGGATTCATGGGATTTGGGTGAAGGTGCGCATGATGATGGAACTGGATGTGTACAGTCCATAGAAGTTTTACGGACACTGAAGAGTCTGGGAATTAAGCCTAGGCACTCGATTAGGGCGGTAATGTTTATGAATGAGGAAAATGGATTGAGAGGCGGTAGGAAATATGCAGAGCTTGCCAAGGAAAATAAAGAAATTCATTTAGCTGCTTTAGAATCCGATTCTGGTGGATTTACCCCAAAAGGATTTGGAATTAATGCAGATGAAAAAGTCATAAAAAAAATTGCCTCATGGAAACCATTGTTTTCTCCTTTCAAAATCTATGATATTGAAAAAGGAGAAGGCGGGGCAGATATTAGCCCTTTGAAAGCTCAGGGGGTTAGTTTAATTGGTTTCAAACCGGATTCACAGCGATATTTTGACTATCATCACACCGAAATTGATACTTTCGATAAGGTAAACAAACGAGAATTGGAGCTTGGAGCGGCTTCAATGACTGCCTTAATTTATCTAATTGATAAATATGGGCTTTAAATATTGACAAATTGATATTAGTTTTTTAACTTTAAATAGAATTATTTCAATAATTTATTAGATAATTCTACTCTACTACTAGCAAGAATGTCCTTCATCCGGTTTGCGTTTTTTGTTTTATTAATTTTTTAGTGAACCATTACTAGTTTTTGGAGTATCCTGATTAAGTATTTGATTCTTCTAAAACAAAAGGTTCGCGTTTTCGCTCATTAATTTTTGTTTAGTATAAAACCATGATCTGGATTTTTGAATTTTTTGTATTAGTCTACATTATTGTATCTTCAATTGCATTGGTTGTTTATGCCTATAAGAGATTTTTACAATACCTTACACCACTTAAGGGTTATGTGGTAAGTTTACTCTTAATTTTAACCCTGGTTTCATTTGATTTTGTGGTATTTAATTTTACCAATCAGAAGATAGATGATCTGAAAAATCAACAGGAAACAGTGGATATGACTTATTGGAATTAAGATTAAGCTATAAAAGATTATTAGAAACTTCAATGCCATCTTTTTAGTGATGGTATTGAGGTTTTTTTGACTTTGGTGTAGCTATTTAAGAGTAGAAACCTCACTTTCGTGAACCTTTTGGGGAATGTATATAGTGAATACAGATCCCTTTTCTAAAACACTTTTTACTCTTATTATGCCTTCAAGATGCTCTATCGCTTTTTGGGCTACATACAGACCAAGCCCATTTCCCTCCGATGTAAGCGAGCCTATGAAAAACATATCGAAGATTTTGAGAATGTATTTATCTTCTATTCCGGGGCCATTGTCTGAAATGGTGATGATGATCTCATTGTCCTTGTTTTTGGTGAAATCTACTTTTATTTCAGGGTGGGTTGATTTAAAAGTTAGTGCATTTTCGATAATTGTTTTTAAAATTAGCTTTATCATCCTGGGTTTGGAGTAGAATTTCAGGTCTTCCGGGTAGGTGAATGTAATGTATTTTGAATCCTGTTCGAACTTCTTTTGGACATAAGAAACCAGAGAATCAATGCCCAGGATTTCCATCTCTCCAGGAGCTTTATTGATTGTACTAATATCCAGAAGTTTTTCGAGGGTGCGACCCATATCGGCTAACACTTTTTCAAAGTTTTTCCAGTAGCCTTGTAGTGGGGCATTATTTTCCAGTCTTGCAAGCTGAACCAACCCGGCTATTCTGGCTAATGGTCCTTTAAGATCATGTGAAGTTCTGTAAAGGAACATGTTGAGTTCTTCCTTAGTAAGAATTAATTCTTCTGTTCTAACCGCTACAATTTCCTCCAGGTTTTGATTGATGATTTGAATTTCTTCATTTTTCTTTTTTACAAGTTCCTCGTTTTCTCTGATTTTCAGGTAAGCTTTTTTCAGAATTCCTTCATTCGTAGATAATTCTTTATTGATGCCTTTCAGAATTTCTGATTGGGTAAGCAGTTCTTCATTTACTTGTGAGAGCTTTTCGGATTTACTGAGAATTTCATCTCTTTGAGAGGCGATCTTTTTGTTTTTTTCTTCCAGTTTCTTGTTTTTCTCTTCTATTTCTTTGGTCCTTTTGTTTACAATCGACTCAAGTTCTTCATTTACTTTTAATTGAAGTTCCTCGTTTTTCTCCAATTGATTAATTAATTCTTGTTGTGTTTCCCGCTTCTTTTCTTCGTTCAATTTGATTTTATAACCCAATCCCAATGAAAATACTATTAGTTCTAATAATACTCCCAGTTGCCCAAAGAATGCATAATCATGTGCATTATTGAAATGTAAAAAAATAGAGATAAATCCACCTAATGCCAGGGATGCATTTCCTATTAAAGCATATTTTAAAAGCCTGACTTTTTTGGGAATTATGTTGAGCATGGTGAAACCAAATGCTAATTGACAGAGTAGTATCACATTTGATGAGGTAATCGCATGATAGGTTTGTGAAGTCAGTTTTTGGTAAATTAATGATAAAAAAAATGAGATTACACTGATATATGCACACCATTTTATAAGCTTATCCCACCTAGGAGCATGTTTTTTAGTGTCCAGGAATTTTCTAAAAAATGAAAAATAAAAGTAAGGGGTTAGTGGCAGTAATGTCCATAGATAGTAATTGATTTCAGGTGACTCGGGGAAAAGACAAATTCCGGTATAACCAAAATTCCATAGAAAATAAAAGGATATAGACAATACATAAAAACCATAATAAAGATAAGTTCGGTCCTGGTTCCCCAAATAAACCAAAAAGCTGAGTATTAATATAATCCACAGAATACCCTGGAAAAAACTCTGTTTTATAAATACAAATCTATTCTCCTTTTCCCACTTTTTTGTGTTGACTAATTTGGGGGTAATACTAGGCGTGAATCCGGTACCAGAATAGACTTTGAAATAGATGGCCCGGGTCTGGTTGGGTAGGAGTGATAATTTGAAAAGACAATCCTTTCTTGTAGTGCTTATATCTTTTTTAGACTCGTGTATTAACTCTCCTGCATACTTTATGGTGAAACTATCATCAAGTCCTTTATAGTACAATTCAACATAATTATTCTTGTTAACAGTCAGGTATATTTCCAATAGAGTAGCAGAGGCGTTCCTCAACTTGAATTTACCCCAATAATTACTGTGGGCATTTTTGATTTGTTTGTTTCTATCGAATTTTTGAAATCTTTTTGCAAAGGTATCTGAAGCGATTTCTTCTATGCCCAGTTGGGCGGTGGTATCTTCGTAAAGTTCAAGAAACTGATCCAATTGTGGGTATTCCAGTTTATCATGGTCAATAACCAGCACCTCTTGCCCGAACAACAGACTTGTTCGAAGTAGAATAATGAATGAAAATGCTAGGTATATTCGCATAAATATGTCTGAAATTTAGTTATGCTACAAGCTTTGGTTGATTTGCTACCTCATCTTTCGGTTTGGGATAATTGTATGAATTCATTTGCAGGATATTTTGTGATAAGGGAACAAAACCACCTTGGTTTATAAACTATTGAAACTAAATATCATTGTTTTAGTTTAGCCTTGTTAGCAATCCAAGATATTGATCATATTCATCTTCAGAGATAACCTGAAATTCCCATCCAGTCCGGGTGGCTATTTTAGCCATTTTGCTAGCATCAATATAGAGCCACTTAAACCAATCACCCTTCTCTCCCTTGTATTCGTACTGGTATTTTATCTCACCAAAGTATTGGTTAACAGGGAGGGGCTGGTCTTCATATAAGTAGGAAATATCACTGGAATCGAAGATGATTTTCCCACCCACTGGCAACATTTTCTTCAAATGGCTTAGCAGTTTTTGAAGGCCCTGAATAGTTCCGGCTATTCCAATGCCATTCATCATCATCAGAATGCTTTGGAATTTCCTGTTTTGAAAATCAAATATGTCGGTTTGAATAATGTTTTTTATACCTCTTTGCTGCATGATTTCTACACAGCCCGGAGATTTTTCAAGAGCCAAAACTGATTTGTTTTGTTGTTGTAAGATCAGGGAATGTACTCCGGTTCCCGCACCAATATCTAGAATGTTGTCTTCACAATAGCTCAAAGCAATTTTCTCCATGGGCTGAAGATCTTTTGGAAGCCTTAAAAAAATATCTTGTGGCACCTCCTCCCTTGTTTCATAAGAGGTGTTTAACCACAATTTTTCTGTGGTATTTCCATGAAAATAATCCAATAAGGCTTGTCCAAAAATATCCTTTTCTTCTTTGTAGTGCATTATGCCTCATATTTTACCATCGACTGGCAAAAACCATCCATTGTTCCACCCCGGTTAATTTCTCCAATAGAAGCGCCTCCCAATAATTCCCAACCTTCACTCAATAATTTTTTCACCTCCTTTTCTACAAAACGGGGATTCGAACTACTGATAATTTTATAATCTATTACTTTCCTTGACATTTTAATTTGAGTTTTATCTGTAATAATACTTTTTGAGTTTAAGCTAACGAGTTGTATTTCTTTCTATTTGAAAATTAATATTTCCTTTTCGTGAATTTAAAAATAAATTTAATTTTTAGACTCAAACTATTCTAATACTATGTTATTCAAAGTTGTTTTTATCGTACTATAAACTGATCATTTTACCTTTAACCAATGCTTTTTAAACCTGGTATTGTGTTCTAATTTAATTTGACTTACATTTGTTTTAAATATGAGCAATAAAATGACTTTTTGATTAACATTTTTTGCAGATAAATCTATAAGCCAACCTTTTATCAGTTTGGTGACCAAGCCAAATAATCCTATTTCTAAATTACAATATAGCCGGCACAACAACCTCTATTGGTAAAGATGATTTTAGTGTGCCCAACATTTCAATTCCACTTTTTGTAAGGCAAATGCAAGATTTTCTAATTGTTGGAATTGAGTATATGTATTTAAATTGCCACACCTATTATAGTTTTCGTTATGGCACACTTTCTCCTAAAGAATTGGTAGAAGAAGCTTTGCGGTTTGAAGTGGAAACACTTGTGTTGACTGATATTAATAATACATCAGCAGTGTTTGATTTTATTGGTTTTTGTCGGGAGAAGGGGATAAAACCGGTTGTGGGGATAGAGTTCAGATCGGAGCAGAAAGAAGAGTTGGAGTATATCGGAATTGCCCAAAATAATGAGGGATTCAGGGAATTGAATGAGTTGCTATCAGGACGGCAGGAGCAGGCCGGGGATATATTTAGGAAGAAAAAGGAGGATTGCAAACATGTGTTTTTTATCTATCCTTTTAATCCTGGTAAACAATTGTATCTGCCTGGAGAAAATGAGTTTATCGGAATAGGGCTTAAAGATATTACCAAAGTATTGGCTATGCATTTGAATGGTGTTTTTGCTGAAAAAATGGTGGTGTTGCATCCGGTTTCTATTAAAAACAGGAAGGATTTTGCCACACACAAATTGCTCAGGTCAATTGACATGAATAAATTATTATCGATGGTACCTGAAACCGCAACCGGAAGACCTGATGAATATTTTGTGCCCATCAGTAAGCTAAAACAGGCTTTTAGCCTGTTGCCGGATATTGTAAGGAATACAGAGCATTTGCTTGATACATGTGAAATTACATTGGATTTGCGGTGCAATAAAAACAGGAAAACTTATACTGGCGATTTGTATAATGACAGGATGTTGTTAGAAAAACTGGCCTACGAAGGTTTGGAATACCGCTATGGCAAAGATGATAAAGAGGCTGCGGAAAGAGTTCGAAATGAGCTTGAACTCATTGAAAAACTTGAGTTCGCCAGTTATTTTTTAATCACCTGGGATATTACTGGTTATGCTACTAATCGTGATATTGTGCATGTGGGAAGAGGAAGTGGAGCCAATAGTATTGTGGCATATTGCATGAAAATTACAGATGTAGATCCCATGGATCTGGGTCTTTATTTTGAGCGGTTTATTAATCCCGAACGAACTTCTCCGCCTGATTTTGATATTGATTTTTCGTGGAAAGACCGGGATGTGGTGATTGATTATATGTTTAAAAAATTTGGTCCGAAACACACTGCTTTATTGGCGAGCTACAATACTTTTCATGAACGATCGGTGGTGAGAGAATTGGGGAAAGTATTCGGTTTGCCGAAGTTGGAAATAGATCGGATGATAGAAGAACCAGAACATCCTGATTGCCAACACAAAATAGCAAAAACAATCCGGTATTATGGGAAAAAAATAGCTGGTTTCCCTAATTATTTGTCAATCCATGCTGGAGGAGTACTGATCAGTGAAGCTCCAATTACCAGCTATACCCCTCTGGAGCTCCCTCCCAAAAATTTTAATACGGTCCAGTTCGATATGTATGTGGCTGAGGAAATTGGTTTATATAAGTTCGATATTCTTTCTCAGCGAGGACTTGGGCACATTACCGAGGCTGTGGAAATTATTCGGGAAAATCAGGGAGAGGTGATTGATATTCACAGGGTGAAAAAATTTAAAAAAGATAGGTTGTTACTGGAAAAGGTGAAGCAAGGGAAGACTATTGGCTGCTTTTATGTGGAATCTCCGGCTATGCGAGGTTTACTTACCAAACTCATGTGCAATTCTTATCTGGATATAGTGGCCGCTAGTTCCATTATTCGGCCTGGAGTAGCTAAAAGTGGTATGATGCGGGAATATATTTCCCGATTCCACAACCCAGAAGGTTTTAAGTATTTGCATCCTAAAATGGAAAAACTGCTGAAAGAAACCTTCGGAATTATGATCTATCAGGAAGATGTGATAAAAGTGGCACATCATTTTGCCGGCCTGGATTTAATCGATGCTGATGTGCTGAGGAGGATAATGTCGGGTAAAAAACGAGTGGAAGACAAGTTTGAAAAAATCAGGATTAAGTTTTTTGAGAATTGTAATGCTTTTGGTTATCCCGAAAAAATCTCCAAAGAAGTCTGGAGGCAAATAGAAAGTTTCTCAGGGTATTCATTTTCCAAGGCGCATTCTGCAAGCTATGCAGTGGAAAGTTTCCAGAGCCTTTATTTAAAAACTTATTTCCCGCTGGAGTTTATGGTAGCTGTAATCAATAATTTTGGAGGGTTTTATAAAACTGAATTTTATGTGCATGAAGCCAGAATGGCCGGAGCTACCATTCATGCGCCTTGCATTAATAACAGTGAATACCTTACTACTATAAGAGGAAAGGAGATTTATTTGGGGTTTATTCATCTTCAAAATTCGGAAAAGAAGATTATAGCGCAGCTGGTAAAGGAAAGGAAAAATGGACTATACAAAGATTTAAGAGATTTGGCAGAAAGAGTACCGATAAAATTGGAACAACTAATTATTTTAATCAGGATTGGCGCTTTTCGTTTCACTGGGGTTTCCAAGAAAGTGCTGTTGTGGGAAGCGCACACCCTAATGTATCGAAAGCAGGATAAAAAATTGCAGGAAACAACTGCTTGTTTATTTTCAGTAAATGCTAAAAAATATAATTTACCAGAGCTGGAGGAAGATGAAATCGAAAATATTTATGATGAAATAGAATTGTTGGGTTTTCCGCTCTGTTCACCATTCGAATTATTGAAAACAAATTTCCGGGGTGAGGTGGAAATTGATGAGCTGATTAACCATGTTGGGAAGTCGGTTCGGATTGTGGGGTATTATGTATGCCAGAAAAGTTTGAGAACTTCTGGTGGAAAACCCATGGCTTTTGGTACATGGTTATGTGCAAAAGGAAATTTTTTTGATACCACGCATTTTCCAAATTCGCTTAAGAAATATCCATTTCGGGGCACAGGATTATATTTAATTAAAGGGAAAATAGTTGAAGATTTCGGCTTTTCCAGCATTGAAGTGGAGAAAATGGCGAAACTTGGTGTAAAAGGGGTGTGATGGGAAATGGACTTGGGAGGCGAAATGCTACAAGAATAATTATTTACTTCAACTTCAAAAATGACATTGTTACTTTTTTTATAACAATCAGTAGAATACTAAATAGATGTAAAGGCCATTATTTTAGAGCCGAAAAATAAATTTAGTCCCATATAAAAGTAAAGAATTTAAGTGAATTTGCTAAGGTTATCATTTCTTTAGTTTTAATTTGCGGTAACATCTTACAACGAACTACTTTATACTGGTCAGGAAATTGTTATAAACTTAATTAGAATATAAATTTATATTGAATTTTTATAACTATTCTAAGAACCTCTCGGTGCAACTAGCAAAAAAAAACGTTCATTAAAAAACCAGCGAAATGAGAGAAGTAGTCGAAAATTCTATGGGGATAGAATTTTTTGAAATTGAGTTTTTACCCGCAGAAGACCTTGTGTACTGCAAGTGGACTGGATTTATTACTGAAGAATGGTCTGCTAAGAAAGCCAGTGAAAAAATTGTTGAGTTTGTAGAAAAGTATAATTGTAAATTCCTCATTAGTGATAATAGGAATTTAAAAGGAACCTGGCCTCCGGAAATCGAATATTGGTTTCTGAAAGACTGGCTTCCCAAATTATCCACTACAGAAATTGGTTATTTTGCACATATTCACAACAAGGAGGTGTATGCACACCTTGCGCTGAATAACAGGCTTATGGAACAAAAAGAAGGTGTAAGTTTTCAGCATTTTAAATGTGTAACTAAAGCAAAAAACTGGTTGTTCAGGAACAATCAGAAAAAAGAAATTAAGTTAATTTCTGAGGATTTTTGTGCATAAATTCTTATGGGTATCAGTAATCAATTTTATTTTGTAATAAAATAAGTTACAAAATAATTAGGCAGCCTGAAGCAAATTTGGGCTGCTTTTTTTGTGATTTGAAGAAAAGAGTGTTTTATTTACACGTATATACTTCACAAAAAATAAAACTGAAGTTCCCTTCTGTCAACTGTAAAAAACTACCCAAAAGTTTTACCAATTTTTTAACTGAAATTATACAAATGGAAACATTCAAACCCTATTACGAAGAACTTGTAAGTCTTACCCTAACCTATGCTCCAAAGGTATTGTTAGCGGTTTTTACGCTTATTATTGGTTTTAAAATTATCTCTTTTATAATATCGGTACTGAGCAAACAATTTGAAAGGGTAAATGTAGACGTTACACTTAGACCATTTGTGCTCAACTTGATAGGATGGTTTTTGAAAATAATGCTCATTATCAGTGCTGCATCAATGATTGGAGTTGAGACGACTTCATTTGTGGCGATGTTGGGTGCTGCTGGTCTGGCTGTTGGCCTGGCATTGCAGGGGTCGTTGAGCAATTTTGCCGGTGGAGTACTTATTCTTATTCTCCGACCATATAAAGTTGGAGATTTAGTAAAAACGCAGGGAGAGTTTGGCCGTGTAGAAGAAATCCAGATTTTTACCACCATTTTAGTAACACCAGATAATAAAAAAGCAATTATTCCCAATGGAGCCATAGCGAATGGGGAAATTATAAACTTTTCGGAAAAGGGATTGATTAGGGTAGATTTGGTGATGGGCATAGCCTATGATGCCGATATCAGAAAAGCCAAGGAAGTGCTTTTGAAGGTAATGGCAGATCATCCACTGGTAGTAGATGATCCGGCTCCATTTGTGGGAGTGTTGGAACTGGCTGATAGCTCAGTGAATCTTGCTGTAAGGCCCCATACTCATCCCGACCAGTATTGGGATGTATATTTTGATATCTATGAACAGGGTAAAATTGCACTGGATGATAATAAAATTACTATTCCATTCCCACAAGTGGATGTGCATATGAAACCAGAAAAATAATAAGTTTTTAAGTTAATGAAAAAGGGTAACCTGCATTTACAGGTGGCCCTTTTTGTTTTGATAAACTTTCACGACCAACATTTACCCTTTATCAAATTTTTGTTTTGGATTAAAATACCTAGTCCGTAATTTGTAGCTGCTTAAACAAATGAAATAAAGTGAAGGTATTAATAATAGAGGATGAAAAACCTGCTGCAGAAAAACTAGAGCGGCTGCTAAAAAAAATAAATTCCGAAAATGAAATTGTAGGGATTCTGCCAAGTATCAAAAAATCGGTGGATTGGTTAAAGGAAAATGGTAATGAGTTCGATTTGCTTTTCCTGGATATTCAATTGGCAGATGGGTTAAGTTTTGATATTTTCAAACAGGTTACTATTGATAAACCCATTATTTTTACTACTGCCTATAATGAATATGCCATAGAAGCATTTAAGGTAAATAGCATAGACTATTTGCTAAAACCTCTTACGCTTGATGCCCTTTCCAATAGCTTGCAAAAACTTGAAACTCTGCGTGATAACCTTCCTTCAAAATCACAAACCAGTCAGTTGCAGGCACTTAATGAAGTATTATCTTCTTTAAAGAAGAATTACAAAACCAGATTTATGGTGAAGTTGGGGGAGCATATCAAATCTGTACCTACAGAAAAAATAGCTTACTTCCTTGCTGAAGGAAGAAATGTTTTTCTTTTTACTTCACAAAATAGAAAGTTTATCATTGATTATAAAATGGAGGAACTGAGTGATTTGCTTCAGCCATCTATGTTTTACAGGGTGAACCGCAGTTTTGTAGTAAATATCAATGCCATTACCGATGTACTGGTTTATTCCAATAGCAGGCTGAAAATTATGACTTCACCTGAAACGGAAAAAGAAATAATAGTGAGCAGAGATAAGGTAAGTTCTTTTAAAGACTGGTTTGATGGATTTGGATGATCATCTAGTCCACTCCAGAGGTAATTATTCACGATTTAATTTCATGTTCCCCAAAACCAACCATTCGGTAAAATTGTTTCTTTTGAAACTGAGTGGTTGTTTAGTAGTTTTGCATAAATATTTGGATTAGTCTTTTAATGAAATTCAACATTTAAGGATGAAGCCGACAAGTCAACTTACTGAAGTAAAATAAGAGGTTTGATTTGAAATTACTTATTAATAAAAATGATGGTAAATACATTTATTGGTAACCTGGGGCACTACTTTGTGATAATAGCATTTGTACTTTCATTGGTGTCTACTTTTTCCTATTGGTATGCATCTTCCAGAAAAGATGATAAGGAACTAAGGAGTTGGAAAAAATTAGCCAGAGTATCATTTATTGGTCATGGATTGGCCGTTTTTGGAATTGTAATTACCTTGTTTTATATCATTCATGGGCATTATTATGAATATCATTATGCCTGGAGTCATTCCTCTAACAATCTGCCGACCCATTATATGATTTCTTGTTTCTGGGAAGGGCAGGAGGGTAGTTTCCTTTTGTGGATATTCTGGCATGTATTAATTGGGTTTGCCTTGTTAAAGGCGGCCAAGAAATGGGAAATAGAAGTAATGCCGGTTTTTACATTGGTGCAGGCCTTTCTGGTTTCCATGATTTTAGGAGTAGTGGTGCTTAATTTAAAGATTGGAAGTTCGCCATTTGCCTTACTAAGAGATGTGATAGATGCTCCAATTTTTAAAACCAACCCTGATTTTATTCCCAAAGATGGTACAGGCCTTAACCCATTGTTGCAGAATTACTGGATGGTAATACACCCACCTACATTATTTTTAGGTTTTGCACTTACACTAATTCCTTTTGCATTTTGTATTGCCGGATTAAAAACAAAATTATATAAAGATTGGGTACAGCCAGCTTTGCCCTGGGCACAAGTGGCAGCTGCAATTCTGGGTATTGGTATTATGATGGGAGCCTACTGGGCCTATGAAACTCTAAACTTTGGAGGTTATTGGAACTGGGATCCAGTGGAAAATGCGGTATACATTCCCTGGCTAGTCTTGGTAGCCGCTATACATGTGATGATCACTTTTAAAAGCAAAGGGTCTGCTCTTATAGCCTCAATGATTTTGGTTATTGCCTCATTTATTTTGGTATTGTATGCTACTTTCTTAACCAGAAGTGGTGTCTTAGGGGAGGCATCGGTCCATTCTTTCACCGATTTAGGACTTTCTGGTCAGCTTCTTATTTATCTATTTGCCTTTATTGGAATATCAGTTTACCTATTGGTAAGATCATGGAAGGAATTGCCTTCTACCGATGAAGAAATATCTACATATAGCCGTGAATTCTGGATATTTTTAGGTGCAACCACACTTTGTTTGTCTGCCTTTCAGGTACTTAATCCTACTTCCTATCCTGTTTATAATGCGCTATTAGGATTTTTTGGAATTGAATCAAATCTGGCTCCACCAGCCGATCAGGTAGTTTATTATACCAAGTTTCAAATATGGTTTGGAGTAGTAATCGCCTTGTTATCGGGAACTGGCCAGTTTTTCTGGTGGAAAAAAATGGATAAGGATAAACTGAAAAGTGCAATTACAATTCCGCTTATTCTGACATTATTATTCTCAAGTGTCATTATTCTTCTGGCTAAAGTTCATCAACCAGTTTATATATTATTACTTACAGCTTGTATTTATTCAATTGTTGCTAATGGTTCAATCTTAATAAAGCTGTTAAAAACCAATGTAAACCTGGCTGGTGGAGCAATCACTCACATGGGTGTAGCCATGATGTTGTTGGGGATTTTATTTTCTTCAGGATACTCCAAAGTGATTTCCTTAAATACAACCGGGTTGCTATATAACAGAGAGTTTCCCGAGGAAATGAATAAAGAAAACCTGTTACTTTTCAGAAACCAGCCTCAAAAAATGTTGGATTATTCCACTATTGGCAGGGATGGAGTAATTACAAAAAGCAATGCGGAAGAATATGGGTATTCATTAGTATATAAGGGGCCAAGGGTAGAATCTGAAGATTTCCCTGATTTTATCAATAAAGATGAAGTTATCCCTACTCATGATCCATTTAAAGCCATAACAAAGGAGGATTTGGTATATAAGGGAAAAACTTATGCAAAAAAGGGAGATACCATTCAGGTATATGGAGAGAATACCTATTATGAAATTGAATACACCACCAGCAATGGAGATGTTTTTAATCTTTTTCCAAGAATTCAGAATAACCCTCAAATGGGGACTGTTGTTTCACCTGATATCAGGACATTTTGGGGAAGTGATTTGTATACCCATTTAACAAATATGCCAGATCCAGATGCCGCAAACAAATGGACTGAACCTGAAAACCACTTGCTAAGTATTGGGGATACGTTCTTTGTGAATGATTATGTAGCCAGGCTGGAAAATGTGGTCAGAGTGGATGATGTGGTTGGAGCAGATTTGGGAGAAGGAGATGTGGCTGTAAAGGCAAATATCAGACTGTATGGTTTGGAAAAAGAATATGAAGCATCTCCTATTTATATGATTAAAGACAGGCAGGTTGGGATGCAGGCAGATGTTTTACCGGATCTAGGTGTGAAAATTAAGATGGAAAAAATTGATCCCAATACTGGTACCTTCACCTTCACTTCTCAGACTACTCAGAAAGACTGGGTAATATTGAAAGTTATTGAAAAGCCCTTTATTAATATTTTGTGGATTGGTACAATTGTGATGTCACTTGGATTTGTAATTGCGATTAACCGAAGATTCAGGGAATATTCCAAAACAGGAGGAAAAAGCTTAAGAAAATCAAATAAAGGGGGAAAGAAGAAAACTCCAAAAATGGCCTAGAGCATAAAAATTTGTGGAAATCTAATCGCTATAATAATATCAGCAAATAATGCGAAAAGAAGAATGTTATGAATTGGGTTATGTGTCAAAAACCCACGCATTGGACGGGGAAATAGCCGTAATTCTGGATGTCGATTATCCGGATGATTATATAGATCTGGAGAGTGTTTTTATAGAAATGAAAGGGGACCTGGTGCCCTATTTTGTGGAGAGTTCTTTCTTTAATAATGATAAATTCATTCTAAAGCTGGAGGATATCGATACTGTGGAAGATGCAGCCAAACTTAAAAGTAAAGTATTGTATTTGCCACTTTCTGTCCTACCTAAACTGGAAGATAATCAATTTTATTTCCATGAAGTTATTGGATATTCTGTAGAAGATGAATTGAAGGGGGAGTTGGGCAATGTTGGTGATGTTTATAAGCCAAGTTCTCAGGCTATAATGACACTAATTCATAAAGGGAAGGAAATAATGATTCCTATGACCGAGGAAATTATCCAATCGGTAAATCATGATCAAAAAACTATGAAGGTGAAACTTCCAGATGGTCTGATTGAACTTTACCTTGAAGCCTAAAGGGGATGGGATATAATCCCATTAAATTTTACTTAAATAGTATTGTATTCTGAATGTCCTTTTTTGCAATCTTAAGAGCGAACAAAATTTCCTTGGTTTTCAGTTTGCTTTTGTGTGCTATTCCATTATTAGTAAGTTCCTCCATTGGATACTTTGCCTATATTTATGAATATGAGATAAAAGCTTTCACATTTCCTTTGTGGATTTTGTTTTATTTTTTAGCAACCTTTTTCATGGCATTTGCCATAACTCCAACTACATTCATTTCCATATTATCCGGTTATTTTTTAGGATGGTTGTCAGTGCCGTTTGTCGTTTTTTCCTATCTTGGTGCAGCTATTATAGGATATTTTATTGCTAAAAAAATTGATGGGGGAAGGTTTATTAAAAGTTTAGACGCAATTCCAGGAATTGAGAGTGTTCTCAAGAATTTAAAAGACAGGGAGTTATATATAACCTTTTTAGCAAAGATTTCCCCAATATTACCATTTGCCCTGTCAAACTTTTTATTATCTATTGGGGGTGCTAATTTGAAAAATTTCACCATAGGTAGTTTGCTGGGAATGCTTCCCAGAACAGCTTTGGCTATCTATTTAGGGAATGAAGCTCAGAAATTATCGATTTTAATAGAAAATGGAAGTACGGGTTTGGAGGAACAGGTTTTGATAGTTTTACTTATTCTAATTGGCGCTGTAGGTTTGTTCAGGGTTTTCAAAAAGGCTTTAATAATAACATAAAAAAACCTGAGTGTTTATACTCAGGTTTTTTTAACTAGATTAATTTGAACTTAGGTTTATTTTTTATGAGTTTTTCCTAAATCATAATACTCTAAAAACTCCTGATAATAATCTTTATATTTTGGAATATCGGACAGCGCAATGGCCTCTTCATACATGTTGATTGCATTGGCTAATAGCCCTTTGTCCTCATAAAATTTGGCCTGGATTAATTTGCTAATTGCCGTTTCTTCACCATTAAGTTGCTTCAATTCTTCGTTAATTAAATAAGCTTCTTTGCTTTTTAACTTCTGAAGCATAGCCTCTGGAGTAGTGATCTTCTTGGAAGAATTTTTTGAAATAGCCTCTACCTGATATAGTAAAGTTTTGTTGTGTTTAAATTTACTATCTTTCAAATCAATGGTGATTTTGTCGGTAGTAAGGTATTCCTCATAAATCACCTGACCAATATTCTCAGGAGATCCGTCTTTTATAATGAATCTGTATTTTTCAATTTCGCTATTCTTTATTGCTTCCTGATCATTAATAAACCATTTGATAGTCACTTTGGAATCGCCAAGTACCTTACTTGTTTTACTAACGCCATTATCATCTACTGGCATTACAAACATTAATGGCGCTTTATTCACATCTCTCGTTACAGATCCAGTTTTTGCATATTTACTGTACCTAGAGGCATTCCCATCCTTTGATGTCAGTTCGGAAATTACGAATTGAGCATATTTATCAGCCAATCCCCCAGAGTTTACCTTCATTTTAGCCTCCAGGTCGCTTACCTTATAAGTACCTGCTTTTTTTATCTCTAAAGTCTTGTTACTACTATGAGCAAGGCCTAAATAGGCTCCGGCAGATACTACAATTGTTTGATTGCCTAAAATCGTGGCACCTACTTTTAAGTTATTGCCATTTACGGTATTGCCACCCTTAGATCCCAGCACTTTAAAGGCATAATCCTGTGCCTGGCTTAATGAAAAACCAAATAAAGTCGCTGTTAATAATAAAATTAGTTTTAATTTAGAACGGTTCATATTACGAGACATTTGATAAGTTTAGTTTAAGTGAAACCCTTTTTATAAACGATATTTTCTTCACTTGATGTAAAAAAACATCGATGTAAATTTCAGTTAAATCTCCCGCTAAAATGATTACTAAGAAAGTAGTTGTTAAATCAATTTGATAATTAAACCAGCCGAAAGAAAATATTACGATGGCTACTACTATCAAAACTTCTATTAGTTGCACCAATTTGGTTAGTCCAAAGTACGGTGCTAATTTTTTATCATTCAAAATGTAAGCAAATAGTGCTACATTTAGAAAACATACAATTAGAGCAATTATATAGCCAATATATTCTGGCATTTCATCAATATAGTTTTCATCCAGTATCATGGAAACTATATTGGCGTGAACCACTACTCCAAACATATCAGGAGTACCTCGGCCTACTTGCTTTTCATTTAAAGGTGTATAGAATTTATCTTCATCAAAGTGATAGTCTGTGTACCCATCACCCATATATCCCATTAATACGATCTTCCCTTCAATGAGTTCTGGCAAAAAGTTCTCATTTAGTACATCCTCTACATCCAGTTTTGTGTATTTATCAAGGTTGCCTTTAAAGTAAATGTTTTCAATTTCATTTTCCCTTTCCATAAATTTTTGAGCTGCCTCAGGATTATAAAGTTCGGCTACCTTAACTGCGAAACAAGGTTCAGTAATTCCAGATGATGTTTTTTCACGAACCGGAATACTTCTCCAGGTCGTAAAATCACTGAATTCTGTATTACCAACATTTACATAGGCAGTTTCTGCTGATTTTGTAAATTCGGGGGGAGGAAGCATAAGGATATCCCAACTTTGCGAAGTATCCGAAGTAACGGCAAACTCACTCGCTAAAACAAGGTTTTCTGCTTCTTCAAACGCAAGACCTAATTTAAAATCACCAATAGGATCCTCCTCTTTTAAGGAGAAAAACTTGGCATCTATACCTATTACGGCAGGTTTAAATTTGTTTAAAATAGCGATTTGGTGAGCAATACTGGATCTGCCTAGTCCAGCTGCACCAATGTTTACCAACACTATATCTTCCTCATAGGGTGTTTCCTTATTGTCTCTGATTTTGGTGTAATAAACATCAGTCAAATTGTAGTTGCTGATTACTTCTTCAAAAACATTGAGGAAATCGAATTGAATACCTATTTGTTGGATTCCCCAAAGAAAAAGAATCACTACAATGGTACCGGATATACTTGTCCAGTTGAAAAGTTTTTTCATGCTGAGAAATGTTTATGTTTCATGGAGAATTAAAACTCCATTTAAATTCTTTGTTGATTATTTACCTGAAATTTTAACTGAAATAAAGCCTCTTTATTGGTGAACTAGCGGTTTTAAGTGAAATTGAACGGTTCAACACAAGCTGTTTTAGATGTGATTTTTAGAGGAAAAGGAAGTAGATTTACAATGACAAAAAACAGGATAAAGTACTAATTTTATGTTTTTTTAACTTGGTTTTAAGTTCGATTTTTATGGAAAAACAGGAGAAAAATGGCTAGAAGGAGGCTAACAATAGATGAATATATAAATGGGATAATTTCTGGTGACCGGTTTATTCTCAGCCGTGCAATTACCTTAATTGAAAGTGCTTTGGAGTCTGACTATGCGTTGTCTCAGGAATTGTTAGAGAAATTAATGCCACACACAGGCCAATCTATAAGGGTAGGTGTTTCAGGAGTTCCCGGAGTGGGTAAGAGTACTTTAATTGAGACTTTTGGTGACCATATAATCTCAAATGATCATAAAGTAGCGGTATTAGCAATTGATCCGAGTAGCCAGAAAACCAGAGGGAGTATTATGGGCGATAAAACCAGAATGGAGAATCTTTCCCAAAATCCAAATGCATATATAAGGCCTTCAGCTACAGGTAGTTCACTTGGAGGAGTTGCCAGGAAAACGAGAGAAACTATGTTGCTGTGTGAAGCTGCAGGCTTTGATGTGATTTTAATAGAAACGGTGGGAGTGGGGCAATCCGAAACTACTGTGAGAGGTATGGTTGACTTTTTCCTTTTGCTGATGTTATCTGGGGCCGGGGATGAATTACAGGGGATAAAAAAAGGAATTATGGAAATGGCAGATGCCCTTGTGATCACCAAAGCAGATGGTGATAATATTGCCAAAGCAAAAGCTGCCAAATCGGAATATAAAAATGCACTTCATCTTTTCAGGCCGGAGGAATCTGGTTGGTTTTGTAATGTTTTATCCTGTTCTGCATTGACTAAGGATGGCATACCGGAAATTTGGGAAGAAATTGAAAAATACCGGGCAAAAACAAAAAATAATGGCTGGTTTTTCGAATGTAGGAAAAGGCAAAATTTAAAGTGGATGCATGACAGTATCCAGGAAGAATTAATTCGGAAATTTTACAACAATCCTATGGTAAGAGAGGCTCTTCAAACTTTCGAAGATAAAGTAGCATCAGGTAAAATCCCCCCTTACTCAGCAGGGGAAAAATTGATTGAAATTTACACGAAATAGTACATGAAAATTTCCGGGTCTTACTAAAATAGGAAATAGAAATCAGCCGAAAAGGATCAGATTTTATGTTTTTTTGGAAAAAATAGTCTCTTTTGAAGTAGCTAAAAAGTATTTAAACTTAAAAAAACGCTAGGTTTTACTTCACTTTTTAGATTATTTACCATAATACAGAGTAGTACAATTTTCTTGAATCAGTACTTTTTCTGCATTCCTTAAAATATCCTTTGAAGTTACTGCCTGAATTTTTTCTGAAGTCTTGTTAACGAGATTAGTATCTCCTAATAATTTAGAATAAGCAAGGTTTAATGCTCTTGGCAACAGTTCAAGTTCAGAAAATGATAAAGTGGATTCCGCCTGATTTTTAACTTTTGTAACTTCATCATCATTGATGGACTCTTCTTTCAGTTTTGAAATTTCCCTTTGGATTTCAAGGTCAGCATTTTCATAACTAATTCCTTCCTTAATTTTACCGGAAATGATAAATAAACCTTTTTCTATTGAGCCGGAAATACTTGCATTTACTCCGTTAAATATTTTCTTTTCTTTTACAAGGGACTGATAAAGTCTGGAAGATTTCCCTCTTCCCAGAATATCGCTCAGTAAATCGGTGGGAATATAATTAATATCATTCTTCTCACACATGTGGTAGGTTTTATAAATGGTATTTACAGGAACATCGGCCTGGTGTCTGGCTATTCTGCTTGTTGTTTGAATGGGCTCTTCTGGCAGATTTCTTCTATATGGTTTTCCAGATGGAATATTTCCAAACCATTTTTTGGTTAGCCTTTCTACTTCCTTAAGCTTTACATTTCCAGCAATGGTAAGAATAGCATTATTTGGCCTGTAATGCGTATAGAAAAAGTCCTTCACATCTTCCATGGTGGCATTTTCGATATGAGATATTTCTTTGCCAATGGTTGGCCACTGGTAAGGATGTATTTTATATGCAAGAGGCCTGAGTTTTAGCCAGACATCACCATAGGGTTGATTAAGGTATCGCTGCTTGAATTCTTCAATTACTACCTTCTTTTGTACCGACAGAACTTCAGGGTCGAAGGAAAGTTCCAACATTCGGTCTGATTCCAGCCAGAAGGCTGTTTCGAGATTATTGGCAGGAACAGTAACATAGTAATTGGTAATATCTGGACTTGTAAACGCATTATTATCCCCACCTACCTTTTGGAGAGGGCTGTCATAATTTGGGATATTTTTAGATCCCCCAAACATGAGATGCTCAAAAAGATGTGCAAAACCTGTTTTTTCAGGATTTTCATCCTTTGAACCCACATTATACAATAAGTCTAAAACAGCTATCGGAACTGTTTTGTCCTGATGCACAATTACTTGTAATCCGTTATCCAGTGAAAACTCGTGAAAATCTATCATATTAAATTTCTTCTTAGGGTAATATTAAAGTATAAAATTGAATAATCCCATTTCGCCCATTTTTACAGATGCTTCAGGGTGATAGATTATTACCCAGGGAAATAAGTAGAATTTATCAAAAATTGTTTCGCTTAGTTAAATTTTCAAATGTAAAATTTACTCAACAAATTTCTTTTTACCATAAATTCCCTTGGGTTCAGAGATATTTGAAACGGCTTAATTAACTTTAAGCTTCATTTGGGGTATAGGGATTTGATAAATTTATTTCGAATTGGAGAAGAAAAATTAAAAGAAGCAGCAATTAACAAAAAATATTGAATGAAATTATTAGTAATTAATGCAGGAAGTTCATCGGTTAAATTTCAGGTTTTTGAAATGATAAACGATTTGGTATTAGTCTCTGGATTAATTGAAAAAATTGGAGAAGAAACTTCAGAGATTAAGTTTGAACTTGAAAATTCTGGTAAAAACAACTCTGTAAGAGTCGTAGAGCCAATTAAAAATCATAAGGAAGCCTTACAGAAAGTTGCCGGGATATTGCTCGATAAGGAAAACCAGATCATTGAAAAAAAGGAAGAAATAAAGGCAGTAGGGCATAGGGTAGTACATGGAGGAGAAAAATTTAAGGAAACCGCTATTATTAATGATGAGGTAAAAGAAATGATTAACGAGCTTTCTTCACTTGCTCCTTTACACAACCCCCCAAACTTGCAGGGAATTGTTGTGGCCACTGAAGTTTTTCCCCAGGCAAAGCAGGTGGCAGTTTTTGATACAGCATTCCATCAGACTATGCCTGCAAAAGCCTACAGATATGCTATTCCCAATAAATTTTATGAAGAGTTTGGCGTCAGAGCATATGGAATGCATGGGACGTCTCATCGCTATGTAACCAAAGAAACAGCGAAATTTCTAAAATCCGATAAATTGAAATTAATTACCATTCATTTGGGTAATGGCTGTAGTATGGCTGCTGTGAGGGATGGTAAATGTGTGGATACCACTATGGGACTCACTCCTTTGGCAGGGCTGGTAATGGGCACTCGAGGTGGAGATATTGATCCGGGAGTACTAATTCATTTGGGTAAAAAGTACAATTTAAGTGTTTCAGAGATTGATAAAATTCTTAATAAAGAAAGTGGTCTTAAAGGCTTAACCGGGCTAAATGATATGAGAGATGTTTTGGAATTAAAGGAAAAGGGAGATGTTAAGGCCAAATTAGCTTTGGATGTCTATACTTATAGAATAAAAAAATATATTGGATCTTATGCGGCCATTTTAGGTGGATTAGATGCCATAGTATTCACAGCAGGGGTTGGAGAGAACAGCGCCTATGTGCGGGAGGCTTCTTGTGAAGGTTTAGAATTTTTGGGTATTAGCATTGATCCCTCAAAAAATGATAAGAGAGCAAAAGGAATTAGGGTAATTAGCGAAGATGAGAACAGAGTTAAAGTTTTAGTTATTCCTACCAATGAAGAATTAGAAATTGCCCGACAAACTTTTTCTATTGTGCAGTAGAGGAAAAGAGGGTAATATTTTCTTTTTATTTTAATAATGAAAGATTAGGAAAAAGGTTATTCAATATACCTCATCTCATTTTTTGAATAATTAATTTGAATAACCTTTTTTTATATATTTTTCTAATATCCTTTTTTTTGAGTTTCAATTCAAAGATTTATGCTCAAAAAAACTCCTCATCCATTCAAGTCAGGTTTGAATTTGCTGAGGCTCCCCTTGAGTTAGAAAAAAAATACAAGGATAAAATTGTATTTAAAGATTCCATCGCTGCAAAAACCAATATTGAAAATTTAATTGAAAAGTTTAGAGTAGAAGGGTATATAGCTGCCAATTTGGATGAGATTGTAGCGTCTGAAAATGAGTGGTTGGTAAGTATTTATGTTGGGAAACAATTTCAATGGTTTTCGTTAAGGAAAGGAAATTTGCCCCAATATTTTTTAGAGAAAGCAGGAGTCCATTTAAGTGATATGGAAGGAAAACCAATAAACCTCCGATCTTTTAATGAATTAACCGAAACCTTAATTCAATATGCTGAAAATAATGGTTTCCCATTTGCCAAACTTGAATTAGATTCTATTCATATTCAAAATGATAAAGTAACTGCGAGTTTGAAATATCATGCAGGAAGTCCCATTTATTTTGATACTCTTCTAATTATCAGTAATGCTAAAATTAACCGGGATTTTTTAGCAAAGCATTTGCAAATAAGCCAAACGAAAATGAAGCGGCAGGAGTCAATAAGAATGCTTTACAATCAAAAAAAGGTTGATATGATTCCTGAATTGATTGATCGTTTGCCTTTTCTAGAGCTGGCCAGGCGACCAGAAGTCATTTTTGAAGAAGATAGAGCAGTAATTAAGTTGTACCTTAATCAGGTCCCTACCAATCAGGTAGATGCCTTGGTAGGCTTATTGCCAAAATCTTCTGAAAATGAAAAAATGAATATTACGGGGCAGTTTGAATTAAACCTTATGAGTCCTTTTGGTAAGGGTAAAAATATATATACCAAATGGCAAAAGGTGAAGCCACAATCTCCTGTATATCAATTTAGTTATGAACATCCATACATTTTTAACTCCAATTTTAATTTAGGTTTAAGTCTAAATTCACTTCAGGAAGATACTACGTTTAGAAACCTGGATTTTGAACTGGGTCTGGGTTTTAAACTTAACGAACGACAAAATCTCAATCTTAATTATTTTACTTTTCAGAGTAATATTCTTAATGGAAGTCACCTAATTGAAGGGTTGCCAAATGGAAGAGCTAAAACTAATTTTAAGTCTGTAGGTATTTTATATGAATTTGGTAATCCCAGGTTTAATCAAAACTCAATATCCAATTTTTATGCTGCTCTGAATGTGAAAGTAGGGAATAAAGAAATACTTCAGGCCCAGCCAGATACAACCCATAATTTCATTACAAAGGATTATGCACAAACTATTCTAACAACACAATTAAAAAAGGCCTTTAGAATTAATTCTACCCAAAATGTATTGCTAAAACAAAACGGAGGCATAATTTTAAGTGAAGAAATGTATTTAAATGACATGTTTAGAGTAGGAGGGTACAAATTATTGAGAGGGTTTAATGAAAATCAATTTTATACTTCTTCTTATCTTGTAAATACACTTGAATGGCATTTTACCTTCGATAAAACATCTTATTTTTTTGTTTTTTTGGATCAGGCTATAACCGAAAATAGAATTATGGTAAATGATGCTAAACTCGATTTTCCGATTGGAGTTGGTACAGGAGTTTCTTTAAACACAAAGCCTGGAATTTTCACCTTAATGTGGTCGATGGGCAAATCCAAAAACCAAGACTTTACTTATAGATCTTCCAAAATACATTTTGGACTAATCAATGTGTTTTAAACATTTTAGAAATGAAATTAAACCTGATAGTCAAATTAATGAATTATATATTCTCAACTTATGGTTTTGGGAAAGAGGAAATATATTTAATTTGGATTAAGAGGTTGTTTGGGTGTGATTTATAGGATTTTTTTGTTCGTTTTTTAAATCAAACCAACTTATTTCTTTATAATTATTTTTAGGGGTTAACTTTGTTCTGATGAATATTGATATTTTTTCCGGGAGGCTTGTAAAGATAGCCTTTTTATCATTTTTAATTAGTCTGTTTATTTTCAGGGATTCTTTTTCAGAAAAATTGTTATTGGATTATGTCCTGGATTCTGAAAATGAAATAACAACAGAATGGCTGGTTTATGATAATAATGATAATCTTTATGTCCCTTACCTGCCAGAAATCCACCAAAACATCAAAAGTGTTTCCTTAATAGTAAGTCAGAATAAATTTCGGGAAAAGAAATTTACAATTAAAGCATCAGAAGATTATAATGTTTTTTTAAACAACAAATTACACCATCAAATTTTTTCAGGACAATCCATTATCAACCTTGATAGCTTGTTTAAACACATTGAGGAGGAGGAATTATTATTGACTTTATACAATGAAAGTGGTATTGATAAACTACCCTATGTAAATGTTATTGAGGAAAATAAACTAGACCAAAAGACCGAACCAGGTAAATCCTTAAAAAGGAAAGATCATAGTTACTTAAGGGATTTGACCGTGCTCTTTTTGATTCTGTTCCTATTTATTTTTGGGTCTATTTACCAGAGAAAAAATCCACTGAATGATTTTCTGTCTACCGATAGCATCATTTCTGATTTGCAAAAGCGGCAGCTGAATGATTCAAAAATTAGTTTAAATACATTTGTGGTATTTGTAATTTACTGCTCCCTAATATTCCCAATTGTAATTTTTGTATTGGGGGAAAGGTTTGATATCCCCATATTGAATTACCTTTCTTCTTATTTAAAACAGGGGTTTTTTAGTATGGATGCCGCTTTAGGTTTTTTGTACCTGTTTTTTTTAGCAGTGATATTTTTCCTGATAAAGTTTATCATTACTCTGGCCCTCGGGACTGTGTATAAAATTAGAAACAATGTCAATATACATCTGATGGAATATATAAAAGTAACTGGGTTACTTTTTAGTTTTATGCTGTTTTTTAGTTTTTTATTGATTTTATATTCAGGAAATATTACAAATAACCTTATCAAATACTTTTTACTTCTATTGATCTGTGTATACTTTTTATTTTTGGGTATCCGCCTGAATAAGTTATTTGTATTTAATAAATTCTATTTAATTTCATATTTTTGCATCACTGAATTCATACCAATATTCTTATCTTTAAAATTTTTCATAAAATTTTGAAAAGTTAACTCAAAAATTCTTTGATTATATATGGGAAAATCAATTCAAAAAAATCAGCAAGGGGCAAGATTAAAGGAGGTAAAGTCCATTTTAGTTTCCCAACCTAAGCCATCAGATCCAAATTCACCATTTTACAGTTTAGCGCAAAAGTATAATCTGCAAATTGATTTCAGGCCTTTTATAGAAGTTGAACCTGTAGATGTTAAGGAGTTTAGAAAACAGAAAATAAATATCCTTGATCATACGGCAGTAATTTTCACTAGCAGAAATGCTATTGACCATTTTTTTACGATTTGCAAACAATTAAAAATTGAGATGCCAAGTGAGATGAAATATTTTTGTATTTCAGAGCAAACCTCACATTACTTACAGAAGTATATTGTAATAAGGAAAAGGAAGATTTTTACAGGCAAAAAAACTGCTAAAGACCTATTGGAGGTAATAAAGAAGCATAAAGACGAAAGGTTTTTATTCCCTTGTTCAAATATAAGGAAAGGGGATATTCCTGACTTTTTGGAAGAAAATGGATATAGTTTCACTGAGGGTACAATTTACAAAACGGTAGCAAGTGACCTTTCAGATTTAGCAGATGTAAATTATGATATTATAGCTTTTTTCAGCCCTTCTGGGATTAATTCCTTGTTTGCGAATTTTCCGGAATTTAAGCAGAATAACACCAGAATTGCTGCTTTTGGTCCAACAACATCGAAAGCGGTAAGGGATAATAACCTAAATTTGGATATTGAAGCTCCATTACCCAATGCCCCATCAATGACCGGTGCGATTGAACTTTACATAAAAAAGGCTAATAATATAGGTTGAATTTTTTTTATACTACAACTTTTTTTATTTACCATGTATCCAAAAGGTACATGGTATTTTTTTTATATCTTTAATTATAAATAATAAATTTAATATTAAGGATTTTAAGTATAATTAAACTTTTCCAGTAAAGTTCTATTTCTATATAAATAATTGTTATTTACACATGAAAAGATTTTTAACGCTTTTATTTTTTTCCCTACCATTTTTTGCTTTTTCTCAACAAGATGCACAGTTCAGCCAGTATATGTTTAATCAATTATACTACAATCCTGCAGTCGCAGGAGTTGATCCTAATCAAATTGAGTTTTTGCTTATTCATCGATCACAATGGTTAGGTTATGATGGGACCTTTGATAATGGAGGTGCTCCAACTACTCAAATGGCAAGTGTCAATATGCCCTTGAGTAAATATAATCTGGGATTAGGTTTGCATTTTGTTAATGACCAATTGGGACCCGTTACAAACCAAGAAGTACAACTTTCCCTGGGTTATCATATTGACATAAAGAAGGGCTCTATTTCATTTGGCTTAAGAGGAGGAATGTATAATCATTCTATGGATTTTGATAAGTATAGGCCTGTAGATAATGATGATCCATTGATTAGCCAACAAGGAAAACAAAGCCAGTTTACCGGAGATTTTGCAGCTGGAATTTATTATAAATCGAACAGAGATAAATACTTTTTAGGTGTAAGTGTAAACCATTTAAATAAATCTGAGTTCAATTATGGCACGGATATTTCTTATAATATTTTGGAGAATCATTATTCTGTAATGGGGGGGGTAAATGTTGATTTATCAAGATCAGTTGTTTTATCTCCATCAGCAATTTTAAAAACAGATTTGAATACCTATTCTATTGAAGCAAGTTTAATAAGTACGTTCAATAAAAAATTCTATGTGGGGTTATCAATGAGGGAACTTGAATCAGCAATAATTCTCACAGGTATTAAATTGTTGCCAGATAAAAGTTTGAAATTAGGATATGCCTTTGATTATACCATAGAGGCCAAAAATGCCAAAGAAACTACTTCACATGAATTAATGTTGACCTATAGAATACCAGCAATTCAAATATTTGAACCTGCTATTATTAGGACACCAAGATATAGATATTAATTTTAAAATTTGGTTTTGTTTTTGAGTTATTAATTAAAATTATTTTATTCACTTAATGGAGTTTCTTATAATAAAACTTTACAACTAAAGTTAGGTTAAAAGAGCTTAAAAACTTCACATTAGAATTGGAGCTAAATCAAAAAATTGTCATGAATAAATTTTGTAATTCTAGATCATTAATCTTTTTATACTTCTGCATTTTAGCTACGTTGCAAAGTTGTTTTTTTGGTGGGAATAGAGGAGATCAGGGAGAGCTTGTGGGGGTTCCTGATAGAGAAAGTTTTGAACAAACAATTCCATATGGAATGACATTTGTACCATCAGGTACATTTCATATGGGGCAAGCAGATGAGGATATTACTTCTTCGAAAATCAATTTAAATAAGCAAATTACTATTGGTGGTTTTTTCATGGATGATACTGAAATTACTAATAATGAGTATAGGCAGTTTATTAATTTCATGCTTGATGGTTCAGATACAAGTGCTGATTGGACAGAACCAGATATCATGGCTAGTTTATACCCTGATACTACAGTTTGGGAAAAAGATTTTACATATCATATGGGAGATCCGATGGTAAGGTATTATTACATGCACCCTGCATTTGATGATTACCCTGTTGTAGGAGTTAATTGGTTAGCTGCAAAAGAATTTTGCGAATGGAGAACCCAATATTTAAATGACTTTAGAGAATCTGTAGGTCAGTTTCCAATGCCAAACTTTAGATTGCCATCTGAGGCAGAATGGGAGTATGCGGCTAGAGGAGGGTTAGATATGGCAAAATATCCTTGGGGTGGACCTTATGTGCGAAATGGTAAAGGATGCTCCTTAGCTAACTTTAAACCAGGAAGAGGGAATTATTATGATGACGGTTTCCAATATACAGCACCAACTGCATCATATTTTGCGAACGGATATGGTTTGTATGATATGTCTGGAAATGTTTCAGAATGGTGTGAGGATGCTTTTCACCCAGCCAGTTATCCAATAGTTTGGGATTTGAACCCCACCTATTTTGATGAATTAGAAGAAAGAAAAGTGATAAGAGGTGGTTCGTGGAAAGATATTTCTTTTTACATAGAAACAGGGACAAGAAGCTATGAATATAGAGATACTGCAAGATCATACATTGGGTTTAGATGTGCAATGACACATTTGGGAAGGTCTTCTGGATTAGAATTTTAAAATTTGAAATTATTTTTAGTTATATAAAACGTTTAGATAATTAACCTAAAGCAAAATAGAAACATGAGTAAAAAGCAAGAAACTAAATTAGAATATGCCTACAGAGTTGTAATTCCAAAGGTAACAAGTGTTGGAGCAGCCCTTGTTGTAGTAGGAGCTTTATTTAAAATTATGCACTGGCCTGGAGCCGGTGAAATGTTAACTGTAGGATTGTTGACAGAAGCTGCTATTTTCCTAATGGGAGCTTTTCAGCCTGCACCTCCACCAGAAGCTCATTACGAATGGGAAAAAGTTTATCCTGAACTAAGTGAAGGACAACCAGGAAATTTACCTGCCAAAAGGGACACTGGAAAAGGAAGTGCTGCTCTTGTAGGTATTGATAAAATGTTATCTGAGGCTAATTTAAATGCTGAAGTATTTAAGAATTTTGGTTCTGGAATGAGAAGCTTAAATGAGTCTGTTTCTCAAATGAAAGACTTGAGTAATGTAGCGCTTGCTTCTGATGGTTATGCTAGAAGTTTACAGTTAGCTACAAAAAGTATGGCTGATTTAAATAAGGCCTATTCAAGTACAGTTAGTGCGATGTCTGAAATGTCAGAGTCAACTAAAGATGCAAAAGAATACCATTCTCAGATCCAGGTTATTACCAAAAATTTAGGTGCACTGAATGCTGTATACGAAATGGAGCTGAAAGATGCTAATAGTCACCTGAAAGCTATGAATAAATTTTATGGCAATTTAACAACTGCTATGGACAGTATGGCTGATGCTAGTAAGGAGTCAAAACAATTTAAGGATCAAATGTCTCAACTTACTACTAACCTTTCCTCATTGAACCAGGTTTATGGTAATATGTTAACTGCAATGAAAGGGTAATCTAATTCATTTTTCATTTAATTAAGAAAAACAGAATATGGCAGGAGGAGCAAAAGAGTCCCCAAGACAGAAAATGATCGGGATGATGTATTTAGTCTTGACAGCATTGTTAGCATTACAGGTAAGTAATACGGTTCTACAAAAATTTATTTTTATAGATTTAAGTCTTAGACAATCAGTAAATGCCACCTTAGGTCAAAATGGAGCGAGACTCCAGGCTATTCAGGATCAGGTAGAGAAAAAAGGAAATAAGGCCAGGGATAAAAAAGTTCTTGAAAACGCGAAAAAGGCCAGGGAGTTGACCAATGAAATGATGAATTTCATTGAGGAAATGCGAGAAAATATAATTACTAAGACTGGAGGGATAACTGATGATGGTCAATTGGCAGGAGCTAAAGATTATGACAAGCAAATGAATTATACTTTAGGGCCTGAAGGAAAGAAAAACGGTGCAGCATATGTTTTGGAAGGAAAGTTAAATAAGTATGTAGAGGATATAAATACTTTACATGATTCTCTTAGTTTTTCATCTATAGCGCTTCCTGCATCTCAAATTGATATCTTTAAAAATGATAAAGATCAAAAGAATAAGGATTTTGCTGAGTTGAATTTTGATCATACCCCAACTGTTGCTTGTATGGCAATTTTAAGCCAGTTTAAAACTCAGGTTGCAAATGTCGAGGCTAAGGCTTTGGAGGAATTGGCTAAAGATGTTGGTGCTGAAGAATTGAGATTCGATAAAATTATCCCTGTGGTAAGTCCAAATTCCAGAGTCGTAGCTGCTGGTACAAAATATACAGCAGAGATGTTTATTGCAGCTTCTTCTTCAACTACAAAACCTTCCATGAAATATAATGGAAAGCCTGTAAAAGTTGAAGATGGAAAAGGAATAATCGAGTTTGTTGCTAACGCGAGCAGTTATGATAAGGAGAACCAATCCAAACAAACCTGGAAAGGAGAAATTACATTTACTACTCCATTTGGTGATACAACTTTAAAAATTGAAGAGGAGTTTATTGTAGCAAAACCAGTTGTGCAAGTACAATCAGGCTCTGTTTCTGCTTTATACTTAAACTGTGGAAATGTTCTTCAAATTAATGTTCCGGCATTAGGTACTGATTATAACCCTTCTTTTACAGCAAGTGGTGCTGATGTTGTTAAAGGTTCAAAAAAGGGAATGGTCACTGTAATACCTAAACAAGGTAAGGTTGGTTTAAATGTATTTAGTAATGGTAATAAATTGAGTACTGAAAACTTTAGTGTAAAGAAAGTTCCAAAACCAACTATTACAATTACAAGCAGAGGAAAAAAAGTTGACTTGAAAAATGGATTATCTGTATCTCAGTTTCCAAGGTCTTTAGAAGCAAATGCAGTTGCAGAACCAAGTTTTGCAGAATTTTTACCTAAGGATGCAAGATATAGGGTGACAGGTTGGGAAATTACTTTGGCCAGAGGCAAAAGAGCTTTAGGAAGTAAGAAGGAATCTTCACCGAAAGTTAATTTAACCGACTTAGCAAGTAAGGCACGGCCTGGAGACAGAATTGTAATCGAGATTAAAAAAGTACAACGTAAAAACTTTAGAGATCAAATGGAAGGTGTAGCAGGTGTTTCTGAGATTTTTACTATCCCACTTAATTAACAAGAATTAAATGAAAGCTAGTTATTTTATTTTTGGAGTAATTTTGTTTATTGGATTTTCTTTCGAAAATTCTTACGGACAAGCTGAATTTGGATTTGATGATAAAGATGCATTTAGTCCACACTCAATGCGGCCGATTCGTAAAGCTGATGTGATGTATAACAATAGTGTTTGGATCAGGATGGATTTGCGAGAAAAACAAAATGAACCATTTTTTGCAACAAATAGTGAAATTACAAAAATCATTATTGATGCTGTAAAAGCAGGGGTCTTAAGACCGTATAAGAATGATTCTTTGGTCACAAGAATGTCTATTCAGGAATTTAATGATAACATAAAAATTCCTGGTGCCGATGAAGGATTAGCTGATGATGATTTAGCTTCTGGATTTGGAGGAGATGATTGGGGTAGCGGTGGAGATGATTGGGGCAGCGGAGATGACTGGGGTGATGAAGGTGGTACTGAGGAAGATGCAGGTCCAGATGAATTCTTTGCAAAGGATATTTATGTGATTGAGTTGAAAGAGCATAGATTGTTTGATAGGAAAAGAAGTAGGATGTATTATGACATACAATCCATTAAATTGATTATTCCTGGAGAGTTATATCCAACTGGTATCGATAAGGAACTTGCGACCTTTAGCTACAAAGAGCTAGTATCGAACGTGTTTTTGGATAATCCTGCTGCAGTTTGGTATAATGCAAAAAATACTGCTGAAAATAAAAACTTAGCTGATGCATTTGAGTTGAGGCAATTTACGGGTAAAATTGTAAAGTATTCTAATCCAAAGGACAATGTGATAGATGATATTTACAAAGGAAATCTAAAATTAGGTCTTGCGAAATCACAGGAATATGAGCATAGATTGCTTGAGTATGAATCAGATTTATGGTCAAACTAATTGTTAAGCCACTATTTCTTAATAAATTAATAATTGGGTCTCTTTTCTTTTATTGAAGAGAGACCTTTTTTAGTGATCTGCAGCCGCTGCTCTTTTTAACCTATCATTTATGGCAAGTCCTAACCCTTCTTCTGGAAAGTATTCTGTTAATATTACTTCGGGGTTCAATTGATCCAATGCTCTAAGAGCAGTGAACAAGTTTTTCCCGGCTTCGTTCAGGTCCATTTTTGGGGATAATACAAATTGAAGGTCTTTAGGAATTTGATCGTAAGATTTAAAAAAGGATAAAATTCCAATGGTTTTATTATGATATTTTTTCATCATTAAATCAATATCACCAATTTCAATCCTATTCCTTGGAGAATAATGCTTTTTTAACATTCCTGGGGCATCTGGGTTTGAGTTAGAGTTTGAATTAATTGAAACAGGGCCAATAACATTTTCAATTTGTTCAATGCTTAAGCCTCCTTTTCTAAAAATCGTGGGTTTATTATTTGGAAATCCTATAATAGTTGATTCTATGCCAATATTACAATTTCCTCCATCAAGAATATATGGGATTTTGTCCCCAAGTTGATCAGATACATGAAAAGGGGTGGTTGGACTTATGTATCCGAAAGGGTTTGCACTAGGAGCTGCTAAAGGAAATTCTAACTTACTTAAAAGTTTTAAACTTATTGGATGATTAGGAATTCGGATTGCCACTGTTGTTAAACCACTACTAACCAAATCTGGCACATTGTTTTTTTTGGGTAATACTAAGGTCAAGGACCCTGGCCAAAATGTATCCGCCAAGGAAAGGGCTTGATCCGGAATATCAGAAACGATTTGTTTTACTTTGTCCAAGGAATCTGTATGTAAAATAAGAGGATCAAAAAAAGGTCTATTCTTTACCTTAAAAATTTCTAGTAATGCCTCCTCATTGAATCCATTACCCGCTAAACCATAAACTGTTTCAGTAGGTATCGCAACTAACTTGCCCTCTCTTAACAAATTTTCCGCTTTTGCTAAATCCTTACCTATCATTCTTTTTTAATTTAATATAAAATCCATTCGAATAAGAAATTGGGATAGAATGCTGATTTTTAATGGTAGATGGAGTTAGTTTATTGGAAACAAACCTGCTTCTTATCCCATTGCAAAGGTAGTGGTATACACATAATTATTCAAAAAGCAATCCCCTGGGATTTATTTTCATAGGTAAAGATAAAAGCCATTTAGTAGCTCTATTGTTTCTCTTGAATAGGTATTTCCAGTGTTTTTGATGTATATATCTTTCAATTTAGTTCGGTATTCTTTTTTTGATAATATAAAAATCACTCTATTCGCCACTTTATTTGGATTAGGGTAAATATCTACAATCCCGACTAATTTTAATTTTGTTTCTTCTACTTCCTGTAATAATAAATTGGATTCAATTTTTGGAAGGAGAATGTAGAAAATACCCTTCTCTGATATTAAGTTCTGGCCAATTTTAAGTAATTCTGTGTAACTTAATTTGTCGGTATGACGAGCAAGTAATCTTTTTTTATTAGGAGGTTTAAAAGAGTTATTGAAAAATGGTGGGTTTGAAATAATTAGCTCATACTTTTTAGTGGAATGAATTTTTGAATAATTCTGGATCGAGCTATGGAACAAGGATATGTTGTTTGCCCATTTACTATGATGAAAATTGATTTTGGACTGATCATAAGCTGCTTTATCCAACTCAACTGCATCTATTTGAGAATTAAAATATTGTGCCATCATTAAGGCAAGAAGGCCACTCCCTGTTCCAATATCCAGAATCCTATTAGGTTGGAAGTCGATTTGTGTCTTAAAATGATGACCTGCAAAGGCTCCAAAAACACAAGCATCTGTAGTGATTTTCATTCCACAATTCCCCTGTTCTACTCGGAATTGTTTAAATTCAAAATAATCGTTTGGCAAATTCTAATCGTGGTCTGGGTATACTAAATTAATCTCCTTTCTAATATTGTCTAGTACTCTAATTAGCTTTTGGCTATCAGAATGAGTAAGCAAATCGCTTTCTGTTTTTCCCTCTCTAAGGCATTTTACAACTTCTTCTATTTCATATTCATACCCGTTTCTTCCATTATAGTCGAAATCAATATTTTCGAAATTTGTTCTGTCTGCAAAAAGAGAAATATTAGTGGGACAGTGCCACTCTCCATTTAGTCTAATTCTTTTTTTAGAGCCGAAAATGTTGGCTTCAACTGAGTTGTTTGAAACAATTGAGGAAGTTAGGGTCGCCCTTTTTCCACTGCTATATTCTAATAATACTGAAAGTTGTTCATCCACTCCTGTATCCCCAATTTTGGCTGAAGCAATGATTTTTTTTGGCTCACCCAAAAAATGAGTAGCAAAAAATACAGGATAGATGCCTACATCCAGTAGAGATCCTCCTCCGAGGGATTTATTGAAAAGCCGATGCTCCGGATTAAAGTTTGCCCGAAAGCCAAAATCTGCCTGAATTGAAATTATTTCTCCTATTTCTCCATTTGTAACAAGTTCCTTTGCCTTCAAAAATGATGGGATAAATCTTGTCCAGAAAGCTTCCATTAAAAATGTTTTATGCTTTTTGGATGATGATATCATTTTTTGTACTTCCTTGGCATTCATGGCAAAGGGTTTTTCACAGAGCACAGCTTTTTTATTTTCCAGGCATTGTATGGTGTTCTCACAATGACTTGTATGTGGTGTGGCAATATAAATGGCATCTATATCCGGTGATTGAATTAATTCCTGATAAGAGCCAAATACATGTTCTGAAGGAAATCCCTCAGCAAAGGCTTTTGCTTTATCAAGGCTTCTTGATCCTACTCCAGCCAAACGGGCACCATTTGCCTTTTCTAATGCTTCTGCAAATTTTTTTGCAATTCTACCCAGCCCTAATATCCCAAATCTGATTTCTTTTTCCATTACCAAAATATTAATTGTGTAAATTTTTCATAAAACTATGAATGAATTTTTGAAGATGTCATCTTTTGGTCGATCAATTTTCTACTTAAATAATCAAATCTGTAAACTAATAATATTGCTGCAATTCCCAACCCAAGGCAGAAACCTACCCAAATTCCGGCTTCTCCTAATGAAGTATAAAATGCAAGGTAATACCCTGAAGGCAGGGAAATCACCCAATAGGCTATAAAAGCAATAAGGGTAGGGGCTTTAACGTCTGCCAGCCCCCTCAAAGCTCCCATGGAAGTGAGTTGAATACCATCAAAAACCTGAAATATAGCTGCAAAAATTAATAAATTTGCAGCCACCTGGATGACCTTAATATCAGGTGAAAACCCTAAAGGAATTATATTTCTTCCCAAAAAGAAAATCACTCCAAATCCCGCCATAATTAGGATAACAATAAAATATGAGGATAAACCTATTTTCCTTAATTTGATGAAATTATTTTCCCCAAACTGATTACTAATCCGTATGGTTGTGGCTGAGCCAATACCTCCAACCGCCATAAAAGTAAAAGATGCCAGGCTTAAGACTACCTGATGGGCTGCCAATTCTATTTTACCAATTTGCCCCATAAAAATAGTTCCTATGGTAAATGCTCCCGCTTCCATTAATATTTGAAGGCCCATGGGTATTCCAAGTCTGGCCAGTCCAAAGATTTCTTTTAACTGAAGAGGTATTTGCCAAAATCCTGTGGTATAGGCATTAAATCGCTTGCTTAATAAAACATAAATGGCAAACCCAACTCCCTGATATATTCTGGAAATTAAGGTAGCCCATCCGGCACCCAATAATCCCATTGGTTCAATACCCAATTTGCCAAAGATCAGGATATAATTAAGGCCAATATTTAATAAATTACTTGAAATCGTAAAAACCATTGCTGGTTTGGTGCTTGCAACTCCTTCTGTAAACTGTTTAAAAGTAAAAAAAAGCATCATTGGGGCCATGGAAGCACTAATAATGAAAAAATAAGGCTTGGATAGTGCCACCACATCCTCTGGCTGACCCATGTAAGGCATCAGATAGGAAAAAAAATATAGAATAACAGTAAGAAATAAACTGAGAAACAAATTTGTGAAAAGGCCATTTTTGAGTAAAATACTTGTCCGGTTTAAGTCTTTCCTGCCAAGAGAAGCTCCTACCAGTGGAGTTAATCCAAATGCAAAACCCATCCCAAAAACCATCACATTTACAAATACCCCATTGGCAAATGAAGAGGCTGCCAGAGAAGTCGTATTCACATGGCCTACCATCATATTATCCACAATCCCTGTAAGCATCTGGCCTGCCTGAGAAAGAATAATTGGCAGTGCTAACCTTAATGTCGTTGAATAATCTGTAAAGTTCTTCTTAAAACTCATAGGTTGATCTTTCTGTTTCTCTCAGTATTTGCAAAAAAAAGGATTTTGAATCCTGACAAATCTGGAGGTGCAAAAGAACAGAAAATCTTTGGTGAGAAACAGGTTTTGCTATAAAATAAACCAAATGAATTTTTACCTGTAAAAATAAAGCTGTTTTCGAATAACTTGAGAGATGATTCCGATAGCAATAAGTAAAATCCCAAAAACGGCCACAACCACTATTCCCTCATAGGAGGAATTATTTTGTTTAAGATAAATGCCGAAATAGGCCCAAATCACGACCAAGCCATAAAAAATATCTTGTCTTTTAAACATCATAATAAGGGAAAGAATAATACCAGCTAAGATAAGTGCCTGAGCCCATTGGGGTTCACTGATTCCAAATCCCGTAAAATTTATATTGACCAGAAGTGCAGTGACATTGGCAATTGTGGCTATTGAAATCCAACCCAGGTAAATGCTAAATGGAACTTTAGTCCAAAAGATTTTTCCGAGGTTTTCCTTTTCTTTTTTCTTATGATGAAGACTCCTGTAAATTTGAATCAAAGAAAACAGCAACAAGATCATTATTGTCAGGGAAATGGCTACCTGTTCATAATGCCACGCTAATATCCATGAACTATTAGCCAGGCAACTCACTAAAAACCAGCTACTTATTTTTGATAAAAAATCATCATGATATTTAGAAGAAAAAGCACTAACAAGCTGGAAAACAACAAAGCCTGCTAGTAGAATATAAATCAAGCCCCAAATAGAAAAAGTAACTCCTGCAGGCACAAAAAGATTGGGATATTGATCCGATAACTCACCGGTTGTTTTATTATTTATGGGTAAAATATTAGCTAAGGCATTTATTATGATGACCATCAAAAATCCGACAACATTTAGAATCGCTAAAAATTTATGATTTTTTCGAACAGGCATTTTTTTAGGTTTTAATTTGATTGATTTTTAGGGATTATTTCGCACAATGACAAAATAAAAATCTGTCATTTTAAAATTTATAACCAGAATTCAAAAATCTTGTTCTGAAAAAATAAAAAACACACAGTATGTTAATATACTGTGTGTTTTCAAATTTAATTAGGTTATGATATTACCGGAAAGTGCAAATTGAATGAAAATGGAAAAACTAATTAGTTTTTCCTAATATCAGATTCGCCCAGTATAATTCCCTTTTTTAATTTGGCGGTACCTTCATAGCGAATGTCTACCTCTCCAAAGGATGTAACCTTTACTTTTTCAGAAGAATTAAATGCAAGACGCCCCTCTCCGTAGGATTTAACCTTGGTTTTTTGAGATAGTAAATTCTCTGTTTTTACTATATTTTCCCCAAAAGATTTATATACCTGTTTATATGCATTTCCTGATTCAATTCTAAGTCTGTTTTCTCCTTTTAGGTTGGCCTTTAGTTTGGTAGTCTCTACAAATGCCAGTTTAACTTCCCCCTCTCCGTAAACTTTCACTACAAATTTTTTAGCTTCAATTAGAGTTTTACAAACTGCTTTTTCTTCCCCTCTAAATTCTAATTTTCTGAGCGTTTTGTAGGTGACATAAGCAGTTACTGATACGCCCTCATAAATATTCATTTTTTGTTTCCAGCCCCCATTTTTTATCTTTTTGTTTTTAGGGAAAACTTTTGCTCCATCAAGATATATTCGTAACCGCTTTCCTTTAATTTCAAATTTGATCTTTTCCTCCTTGATTCCAATCGATTCGAACCTGATAGCTTCTTTATTACCCTTTTCCAAAACAAGATTGATATTCGGGCTTACAAGAATTTTTTCAAATAAAGGTAGTTCCTGAGATTGGGAAAGTCCGTTTAGAACAAAAAGGAAACTAAGTGAAAGAGAAATTAAGGCAGATTTTTTTATTAATTGAAAAGTCATTGTTAAAAGTTTAAACCAGTAAAAAAATGGCATATTGAAAAATTATTTAACCATTGTCTGAAAATAAAGAAGAGATTTTCAGGTAAAGGTTGCATAAACTGCAAATTATTTTGATACCTTGCTAAAGTGACATGAAAAACCTTAAAATAGTTACCGGGTATTTACTGAAATAAAAGTGTTTTTTAAAAATGCTGATCATAAAAAAAGAGGCATATTTTTTAAATGTGCCTCTCCTTTTTATACTTTAAGTTAAAAATTAACCTCCGGTCTCTAAACCAGGATTCACTAAAGTTTCACTTGCAGGAAGTGGAACATAATATTTGATAGGTCCTAATGGTTGAAGATCGTCCGGATCTTTTTTAGCAGTGACTTCTTCCACCATTTCCAGCCTGGTAAGATCAAACCATCTTACGTACTCAGCAGCAAATTCCCAGGCCTTTTCCTGAATGAGTTGTTTTTGGGTAATTTCTGTATAATCCACAGAAGGATCTGGCGTATTTATTGGCAATCCGTAAGCCCTTCTTACAATTTTATTTACAGCTTCCAGAGCAGAAGCATCTTTGGTGTTTCCAGTAGCCATTATCTGGGCTTCAGCAAATACAAAATAAACCTCAGCCATTCTTTCCAAAGGAAGAGAAAGCGCATTTTCCCAACTTGCCCTGTCTCCTTGTATTTTCTTAAAATAAGGTCTGGCTGATAAAAATTCCTGCCAGGGAGTACCATCCTCTAATTCAGTTTGAAACGTTATATCTTTTCTTAACTGCTCCGGGAATTCATTAAAAAAGGTGATTTCTGACATATAATCGTCCCATGCACCTTCATCACTTGGTCTGGCAGCATTCCCATATATAGAATTATTTAAAAACCACTGCGTACCGGCAAAATTGAGTGCAAACACTTCTTCTTTATTTCCATCATTATTAGAAGTAGCAGTTGGCCATAAATCTGCAAAATTATCCATTAAGCCAAAATTATAGGTGGCTTCATTATCAATAACCTCTTTTGCCAGTTGAGCAGCAATAGCATATTTATCGGTCTGTTTCAAAGGCCATCCTGCCATATGTAAATAAACTTCTGCTAACATAGCTTTGGCAGTTCCTCTACTAGCTCTTCCCGGTTCAGGTTTAGTATCTCCCATTAATTTGATAGCCTCTTCCAAATCACTTACAATCTGGTTATAAATGGTTTGCTCATCACTTGATTTTATACTTAAAATTTCCTCGTTGTAAACATGTGAATTAAGTACCAAAGGGGCTTTTCCCCATAATCTGACTATCCAGAAATACATATAGGCTCGCATAAAATGTGCTTCACCACCAATATGATTGATAACTGCCTGATCGCCAGTTGCTCCTGCATAATTTGCTATAATGTTATTACTTCCCTGAATAGATTTATAGGCACCACTCCAGATAAATGGAAGTCTGCCATTTTGTTGAGAAACTTTAAATTGATCAAATTCTCTAAAAGGAGCTTTATTACTGGCTTTATGAGTAGTTAAATCATCACTTCCCATCAGAATAGCAAGCGTTGCAGCCGTTCCAAAACCCTGAATCCATGTTTGAGTGAGGGGCGAGTAAACACCCACTAATGCAGCAGTTAAACCATTTTCATTGCTTAAGGCATCTCCTTCTGGTGTTAATTGAGCAGAAAGATCTTCTTCCAGAAAGTCGCTACATGAAAGGAGAGAAAATGTTAAAATTAATATTATAGATATATATTTCATTGTCATTTTATTTTAAGTTGGATAATTGTGGTAGCCTCTATTAACTTTTGCCACAATCATCTGGTTTTAAGAATAATAACTATCAGAATTTTAGAAAATAAAGTTTACACCAAAAGTCCACGATTTAGAATTTGGATAAGAACCTGCATCTCCACCACTTGAATCTCCCAATCCGTTATTAGAATATGCTTCGGGATCTAGTCCTTTATAGTCAGTAATTGTCCATACATTAGTACCACTGATCAAAAATTGAGCACCTACTCCTTTAATCACATCTTTTGGCAAACTATAAGTCAAACTGATATTTTTCAACCTAATAAAATCACCTTTTTCAACAAATCTGGTTGATTGTATTTCATCTACTGTGGTACTGCTAAAATGAGGAATATCGCTTCCTTCATTCGTTCCTGCTACCCAGCGGTTAAGCACATCTGAATGAACCGCCTCTCGGGCATCAGCGTTCGGCATTACTCCTGTGGCATATCCAAAGTTCCATTTGTCATATCCTCCCATACCCATAAAGAAAAGGTTTAAAGAAAAATTCTTGTATTCAAATGTATTATTCCAACCCAAAATAGTCTCAGGGGTTCCAGTACCTATTATTTTATAATCATCACCTCCAATTGTTCCATCATCATTTAAATCTTCGTATCTGGAATCTCCGGGTACATTACCATATCGTGAGGCTTCAGTTTCTTCTCCTGTCTTCCATGTGCCCAGATAGTTAAGGCCCCAATAGCTTGAAAGTGGATAACCTGGCTTTAGGACATTTTCAGGAACATTTGTTAAACCTGCTCCCACATCACTACTAAAAAATATGGCTTCCTGATCCCCAATATCAACAATCTCATTCTTAAGAAATGAAGCATTAAAAGTAGTATACCATCGGAAATTATCATTGTCTATTACTGTACTGGTAATGCCCAATTCAAATCCAGTATTTTTAATTTCTCCTATATTTTTAAGGATATTTCCACCACCTGCATATTTTGGCAGAGGATTGCTTAATAGTAAATCGGTTGTACTTTTATCAAAATAATCCAGAGTAATGCCTAATCTGCCATCAAAAACTTGCATGTCCAAACCGATATTCCATTGGGCAGTTGTTTCCCACTTCAAATCAGCATTTCCAGGATTACCAATTACCACTCCTGCCAGCTCAGTTCCATTATTAAATGAGGCCGCAGCATCTGTTGCATTAGTATTATAGGTTGTAACTGTTCCAAATACACCAATGGCCTGACTACCGGTTTCTCCCCAGCTACCTCTTAATTTTAAGTCATCAAAAAATCCACCTGATAAAAATGCCTCTTCAGACAATCTCCAGCCTAAAGCAATGGATGGAAAAGTACTATACTGATTACTTCCTCTAAACTTAGATGAGCCGTCAGACCTGATAGAAGCCGTTACTAAATACTTATCCATCAATTCATAATTTACTCTACCAATATAAGAGCGAATAGTTTGTTTCTCTCGGTAAGCGGATGAAGTGGAAGAATTTGCTAAGGTGATATTATCATATTTTAAGGCTGGATAAAACAAACCACTGGCTACTGTACCAAACTGATCCATTTGTCTTAGCTGATGTTCCAATACCGCAGTAGCAGTCACCTTATGTATACTGGCAAATCTTTTGGAATAAGTAAGGTTATTGGTGTTTTGTAAAAATATCCTCTCTGTAGATTGCCTTTGTGCTCTTGGATTATTTGAAAGACTATTTTTTTCAAATAATTTATATTGTTGATTTGAATAATTTAATCCAAAGCCAATGTCCAGTGATAATCCGTCAATAAATTCATATTTTAAAGAACCATTGGTAATAAATGAATTGATTTCATCAATATGATCATTTTGGGCATTTTCAATTGGATTCCCAAAGATTGCTGAAATAGGATCTGTAACGGTGAGGTTTCCATTAGCATCTCTTGCAGGAGTGGTAGGAGCCCAGGTTAATGGACCGGCAAGTGCGCTACTGGTATTTCCTCCTCCTCCTACATTGTTTGTTTCACGTCTATTAAAATTCATTTTAATATTGGCTGTGAGTTTTTCCGAAAGGTTGGCATTAATATTTGACCTTAAGGCGTACCTTTTGTAATTGGAGTTAATCGCAATACCTTCCTGCGATAAGTAGTTTCCTGAGATAAAATAGGATACCGCCTCTGTTCCACCAGAATAATCCAATTGATATTCTTGTCCGGTTCCTGTCCTGAATAATTCATTTTGCCAGTCTGTTCCACCATTTTGTTTATAACCTGCAATTTCTTCATCTGTAAACTTAGGGTTAGTACCTAAAGCTGCAGCTCTAAGGTTTACAGTCTCAGCAAATGTACCAGCATCCATCAAATCCCATTCATTAATTAATTTTGATGTAGAAAACCGAGCCGTGAAAGATAATTTAGGTTTCCCTTTAACACCTGATTTTGTAGTAATTAAAACCACCCCATTTGATCCCCTGCTTCCATATACTGCAGTGGCTGATGCATCTTTTAATATCTGAATAGTTTCAATATCTGTTGGATTTACATCTCTAAAGTCTGCACCTACAAATCCGTCAATTACATACAAAGGATCATTATTTCCATTAATTGAATTGGCTCCTCTAATTCTAATTGAAACAGTACCCCCTGGAGCACCAGAGCTATTTGTTACCACTACTCCGGGACTTCTCCCTTGCAATACCTGGTCAACCCTTGTAACTGGCTGAGCTTCAAAATCTTCAGTGCTCACAGTGCCAATAGCACCCGTCACATCTTTTTTCTCCTGGGTTCCGTATCCTACTACTACAACTTCCTCTAATGTTTCAAGGTCTGCTTCTAACTGAACGTTGATCACCGATTGTGAACCAACTTCAACTTCCTGATCTACAAATCCAATATAACTGAAAACAAGGGTAGCTCCCTCATTAACATTCAGACTGTAATTACCATTAAAATCTGTGGTAGTACCTGTGGAAGTTCCTTTTATCAGGATACTTACCCCTGGAAGTACTTCTCCATCATCGGCAGTTACACTTCCTTTGACCAGGGTTTGTCGGATGTTTTCGTCAATTAGCTCTGTAACCTTCCCTTTAAACCGATGTTTTTGGATATAAATAGTTTCGTTTACCCTTTTAAATTGCAGCTTTTTCTTGTGTGCAATGTACCTAAGAACATCAGCTAGAGATTCATTTCTGGAAGAAAGACTGATTTTTTCCTTATCATTTAAAAATGCGTGGTCATAAGCGAATTCAAAAGAAGTCTGATCCTGGATCTTGTTAAAAACTTCCCTTAGTTCGGCATTTGAAGCATGTACGCTAACCGTAATTTCGTCCATGGTTTTCTTTTGGGCCTCCGTTGGGGAGGCAAGAAGCACGGTGAGCGCAAAACATTGCAGGACTATGCCTGCCAAACCATATAAAGACATAATAAATAGTTTGTAAACTAATTTCAATTTCATATTTTTAGATGTTTTTGTTGAATTAATTTTCTTCAATTACAATCAACCTGAGTACTTTGCTAGTCGCAGCCAAACGAAAATTGCAAAGTATTAAGGATTTTGCTTTGGGGGGCTATCTGTAATATTTATGGATAGCCTCTTTTTTTAATTTTAAAGTGTTTAATCTAACTCGAATTCATAATTTTTCATTTTTAGTTATTTTTTGAGATGATGAAAACTTTATTGTTTTTTTTATCAATTTCAAAATCAATATTTGAAGCATAACTGATGCCCTCTAATACTTCAATTAGGCTTTTATCCTTAAATTTGCCACTGAATTTTCTGGCAACTTTTAAGTCAGGATCAATTTCAAAGTCATAGCCAAACCAGCAGCTCAATTTCTTGGAAATTTCCTCCAGTCCTGCAGATTCCAATACCAGAATATTATCCTTCCACCCAAGAATTGTTTCAAAATCATAATTGCCCTTAACGACCCCATCCTGATCGAAAGATACATATTCAAATGGTAGTAAAGTTACTTCAGTGGCAGAAATCTTATCTTCCACAGCAACTTTTCCGGTAACAACAGCTACTTGTACAGACTGGTTATTATTTTGGTAATCTATATTAAATGAAGTCCCCAGCACTTTTGTGGAGATATCTCCGGTTTTAACAATAAAGGGCCTGGGCGATTCAAATCGAGTAACCTGGAAAAAGGCTTCTCCTTCCAACGCAATTTCTCTGGTATTTCCAAACTTTTCAGGAAAGGTAATCTTGCTTTCTGAATTTAACTTAACGGTTGAGCCATCTGCTAATTTCAAATTGAGTTTTTCTCCCTTTTGAGTTTCCTTGGTTATCCAGACTATTTCTTTATTTACCGGAGCCATGTTCATTCTTATATAAAAAAAGAGGAACACTCCCACCAAAATGAGTGGTAAAAGTACAGCTGCATATTTGCTTATCCTTGCAGAAAATGCTGATTGATTTATGTTTTTTACTTTGTTATTTTCTTTTTTTGAATCCCTTAAAATGTTTTCATAAAGGTTTTTCCTTCTTCCTTCGCTCACATTATGGGTTTGAAAATTTAAACTCAAAATGAAATCTTTAGCAGTTGCCAGTTCTTCAGTTTTTTCAGGATGATTTTTTAACCAGCTTTCCCAATAGAAATCTTTCTCCGGAGTAGGGTTAACTACCCAGCTTTTAAATCTTTCATCCTTTATTAAATCTGTAATATCAAACTTTGAATAATCCATAAATAAAACTGACTAAAAAATGTTGCAGTTGAGTCTTGTAATTTAATAGAGACGGCTATCCAAACAAACGGCACCAGTTTTCTGTGATTTTTTTCAAGGAAATAGAATAATCACTTCTAGTTGGGAGATAAAAGGTTAAATATGGTCTATCCCCTGAATAAATGCAGTAGCGCCTTTTCCGGCTATTAGTAAAGAAAACAACAACCAGTCAGGAATATAATTAGAATTTTCCCTTAGTCGTTTTAATGATTTATAAATAAGGTTTCTCGCCATTTTAGCCGAAGATAAACCCATTACTTCAGCTACCTCATCATAGGATAAATCAGCATAAAAAAAATGATAAATTGCCTCCTTCTCCCTTGGAGAAAGTTCATTAAGCACTTTTACAATATATCTTTTTTGTTCTTCCTGAATTTGAGAATGAACAAATGCATTCTCATCGTTAATGGCAAGCTGGAAACATTCCTGATTGAGACTTTCGTAATAGAAAATACGACTGGATTTATTGAGCTGTCTGAAAATTTTTCTACGATAGGATTTTAATAAGTAAGCTTTAATGGAAATTACCTGGCCAAGCTTTTTCCGGTTCTTTCTGATTTCAATAAAAAGGTCCTGAAGTGCGTCCTCCAGTAAAAGATTATCTCTGGTTATTTGCAAACCGAAATTTATAAGGATATCAAAATTTTGCTCATATATATAAGCAAATGCTCCCTCATGCCCTTCGGAAAAGGCATTCCAAATCTCTGCATCTTTTTTCCCCCAGAAAAAATGTCTGAATTTATTCTGGTTTAGATGCGCATCATTTTCATATTTTTTACCTTGCTTTAAGATATCCATCGGCACTTTGAAAAGTTGTATTCCAAAAAATCTTATAATAAAAAAGTCAGGTGGTTCACAATTTAAGGAAATACTTCCATATCAAAAACTTTTCTAAAGAAAATTTAAAATACAACTTTTCATCATACTCAAAATGAAAATATCATTCACTACTTAATGTAGGCAGATCTTCCGAAATTATTTTAATAAATTCATCTAAATGATTTTTGTAAACTCCTCTTGGATTTACATTATATTTTTTACAAATGTAAGCTGCATATCCAACCGCTTCTCCCATCATTCCACAAGTTTTCATAACCCTTGTACTACCAAAAGCTACGTGAGTAGTACTGATATCTCTTCCCGCCATAAATAAGTTTCCAATATTTCTGGAATAGAGACATCTGTAGGGAATGGTGTAGGGTTTTACCCTAATGTGTTTGGTGGAGGCAAAGAACTCCTCTCCATTAAAATATTTTGAATTCTCTTTGTTTGGGAAATGCAAATCAATTGTCCAGGTGGCTGTTACGCACCCATCAGGATACATTTTTCCTTCTTCTATGTCCATCTGGGTAAGAATATGATCTCCCAAGATTCTTCTTGATTCTCTTTTTCCACCAATGTAGGCCATCCAGGCGAGCTCTCTTTTGGCATATTTTTCAGGTTTATTTTTTTTGAGATATGACCAGTTGCCATAAATCGCTCTGAAGTTATGATCCCTGATTTGCTCGGCTTCCGTGATTGTATTGAAATTGCCAAAACCGGTTTCCCATTGCCAATCCGACTTTGGTTCATCAATATGGTATTCATCTGAAAATTGGAGCGCCCATGGAACTTCCGGGAAATGGGAAACTGTATCTCTTTCTAAAGATGCCCACAAATTGGAGGTGCCTAAAGTAAAATCATCGGCATTTTCTGGGGCATATGATTCTCCTGTTTCTGCTTTGCTTTCTCTGCCCATTCTAAAATCAGCTCCGGCAAGGTATCCGATTGTGCCATCACCAGTACAGTCGGCAAATGTTTTTCCTTCAAATCTAAATTCCTGATTGGTGGCAATATCTCTACCAATTACAGCAACAATATTATTACCTTCTTTTTCTACTGCGCAGGCATGTGTATTGAGAAAAAGGGAAAGATTTTTTTCTGCTTTTACCACTTCCAGTTTTCGCATATCCCCATATTCCTTTGCTTCGGGGTTACCATTGCCTGGGTCACCATTATCCAGTTCTCTTACAATTCTTCCTAATTTAGTATAATGGTTTTGATCAATTCTACCCATTAAGTGCACCCTAACCTCAGAGCTGTTATTTCCACCCAATACAGGCCTGTTTTGAATTAAAGCAACTTTTAGCCCTAGTCGAGAAGCTGAAATCGCAGCACAAGTACCGGCCATTCCTCCACCAATTACCACCAAATCATATTTTCCAGCCTCTTTAGGTGCATCTGTTAACCCTAACATTTCTCGTCTGAATTTCAATAATTCATCATTTCCCTGTGGAGGAGTAAATTTTTTCGATTTTGTAATAAGAATTGCATCACACCTTCCTTCAAATCCGGTAAGGTCGTTAAGCGTAAGTGAAATTTCTTCCTTATCTGTCTCAAATTCGCCTCCACTGTACCAAAGCCATTGGTCATTGCCACTTTCTCCAAAAATGATATCCATGGGTTTGTCATCAATAATCACCTTGAATTTTCCCGGACCTTTGGGATAAGGGGCCCAGTCCTTAGTTCTTACCCAAAAATAATATTTTCCAACTTTTGGGAGACTTACTTTTGTGCTTGCATTTTTTACCGGTTTTCCCAAGCCGTGAGCCAACAAATATGAAGAACCGATTACATCAAAAGATTGCTGGTCAATTACCCAGCCTCCCTTTTCTTCAAAAGATTCAGTTTCAATAAAAATATGGTCTTGACCAAATGCTATGGAGGACAAGAATATAAGAAGTATAAGAAGAATCTGTTTTTTCATGATCATAAGTAAAGGTTTATAGAAATAAATATGATTTAACTTTTTGTAACTAATTGAAAATGAGTAGTTTTTATTGGGTTTAATTTTCGTACTTTATTTATTCGAATTGTATTGATCCATTTTTTTTTGTACTGTTTTTTCTTTGGGTTGCATTTTGATCAATGTTTCATAAGCAAGTTGGCGAATTCTTGAATCCTGGTTTTCCAGATAATTTGCCAGATAATGGGTCACTTCTTTCGGTAATGTTTTTTGAGCTGAAAACACTTTGGATTTTAACTGAAAAAGTTGGTAGTTCTCAAATTCATTATGGATTGTCAGGGTTTTAAGTGCTTCTTGTGAAAATTCCATTGAAGCAAATTTTTTGAGCATTTCTATCTGAAGGGGATATTTAGCCTGCTGATAACCACTGGTCAGTTGCTGTTGTACAGTACTTTCTGAGAGAAGATTTTCAGGGAATTGCTCTAAAATGTATTTGGATAAAAAAATATTATCTCCGGTCAGCTTTTGGAAAATTTGTGTGGTAAATAATTGAGTTGATTCTGGGTTTCCAAATGCTTTTTCCACTGCATAATAATGATAATAATGATTTTCACTCTCAAAAAACCTGCTTAATAAATTTCGACTCATTAGCCCTTCAGTAATTTTCGGAATTTCTGCATTCACCTCACCATTGGCAATATGCCATAGTGTATAGCAGGTATAAACAGCGCCTTCAATTACCTCATTTTTGATGGTTTTCAAAGTTGCTCCGGTTACTGCGTCCACACCATTGTTCATCGTTTGGGTGTCTACCAGTTCCTCCATTTTATAGGCTTTTAGCAAGGAATTCTTATTGAGCAGGATTTCCAATAATTTCTGGTAATCTTCTTCCTGAAAAGGATCGTGATCTACCTTAGTAAGTATTTTTTTTGGTGGAAAATCATATTCAATAAAGTTTCCCAAAAGATCCCAATAGAAATTAATATATACCGGATGGCACTTGTTGGTATAGCAAACCGGAGTGAAAATATTTCGAAAATAATAAAGTGGCTGGTTTAAAGAATCAAATGCCAGGTTTAAATCATACTGTACTGAATCATTTTCTACTATATGAAATGATTTTATAGTGGTGGGTTTGGGTAAATTTGTTACAGGAGGTTCTGATTCCTTAACAAATGAGATCAGTAGTATTAAGATGGTAATATTTAAGGTAAAAGCATTCAAAATAGTCAACTTTTCATTTTTTTGTTTTTTAAAATTAGGTATACCTTTAAGTAAGATAACAAACTAAATTATTCAATCTTAATCCAGAAGTTATCCAAAATATTATGAACAAGTTATATATTTGAAAATCTGATACTTATGAAAATGGTAAATAACAAATAATGTCGGAGGAAACTGAAAAAATATCAGAGCTGAATTATCTAAGCCAATGTTGCAGAGCGATTGAGAACAAGCTGAGCTGGGGCTCTCCTCAACAATGGACGAATAGTAATTTTCTCGATCTCAGCAATGAAATAAAAAGGGCTTCTGGGATCAGAATTAGTGCAGCTACCTTAAAAAGGATTTTTGGAAAAGTAAAGACTAAAGAACAATACAATCCGCAATTAGCAACTAAGAATGCACTTGCCCAATTTTTGGGATTTCAGAGTTGGTCTGATTATAAAATTCACAATCCTGTGCTTACAGAAATGCAGGTGGTAGAACCAGGAAGTTTAATTTTACTTCCTGAAACCAAAAAAATAAAATGGGGAAAACTATTGGCTTTGCTTTCTTTCCTTATAGTGGTTCCTGTTGCTATTTGGTATTTCTGGCCACAACAGAAAATAAATCCTGAATTTAGTATTTCAGGAAAATACCTTGAAGGAAAAGCTTACCACACTGTAGTTTTCGACTATGATATTGAACAAGTGGATTCGGAAGAAATTTATCTGGATTTTGGAGATTCTACAAGGAAAGCCTTACGGAAAAATACACATACTATATCTCATTATTACCGGTCTCCTGGGTTTTATCAGGTAAAGCTCAAAATTGATGATCAGGTATATTATGATACTTCTGTTTTTTTAGGAACAAAGGACTGGGAAGCTTTTATTTCCTTTTGGGATGTTGACCATACCGAGTTTTTACCAGTCAGGAAGTTTAGAGACACTACAGAAAATGCCTTTTATATTCCTTCCGATACGCCTGAAAAAAAGGGAATTGATACTACAGAAATGTATTGGACTCATTTTGTAAACGCTCAAAAATTTGAGTTGGATGGTGATAATTTTGCTTTGAATGCGGAGATAAAAAATGACCATGAAATTGTAGCTGCACGCTGTAATCATGCTAAAATCTTTGTGGTAGGAGAGACGGGGCAAATCGCCTTATACTTTTTAAAAGAGGGATGCTTCAAATGGGTAAAACTCCAATTTGGGGAAATTAAGCTGGATGGGGAATTCCAGGATTTGTCGGCTTTTGGAAAAAGTCTTATGAACTGGCAAAATATTACACTTCAGGTTTCGAATAAAAAAGCAAATGTGCTATTCAATAATAAATTAATCTTTGAACAGGAATATAACCAGTCGTTAGGTGAAATAAGAGCAATAGTATTTCAATTTTCCGGAACTGCCGGTGCGGTTAGGAATATTGAATTGACGACTGATTAAAATTGAGGAATTTTTTACCTCACTGAACCTAAAATTTAATAAATCCCCATTTTTAGGGAGGAATCTTCCTCTGCAACTTTCTACCTTTAAAAAAGTAATTTTATTAAATAAGTTAAGGATTGTAAATTGCTGTGTAGCAGTGGTTTATGGTTGGGTGATGAAAATATTGATTTTTTTATAAAAAAATTCAATAAATGCAGGTTACCTGATGCCTTTTTATACATAAAGGTGAAAGCATTACTAACCAGATCTCCAAACATTATGAATAGCGAAAAAAATACTTGGTTCACTTTAAAATTGAAAAGTATGCCTGCAGAAATAAATGGAGCATTTAATTTGCTTAATAAATTACAATTCCCCATTCACGATATCAATGAATTTTACAGTCAATTAGACGGGATAGAGCAAAAATCTGAAAAGGAAGATACTTCTATGGGGTTTTGGATTAGATTGGTGAGAACAAGCATGACTAAACTTGATTTCCCTTTTTTAAACTATGAAACTGCAGCTGATAAGTTATTTGTGGTTTTAGGAACATTTATCGTCCCGGAATCAGAAGTGGATGATTGTGCTAAGCCAAAAATAAATGAAGCTAAAAAGTATATTTCAAATCCGAAAGGAACATTAAATCTTGCTTTCATTAAATCATATTTTAATTCTATAAATTAATAGAGGCAAGGAGAAGATAAATGTTGAACTATAAACTAACCAACCGATTGATACGATTGATAATTAAATTGTAATGAGGACTTCAAGATTAAGGTAATTATTACAAGAGAAAGTCATCCTTTGATAAAGGATGACTTTTTTTGTGACTTGCATTTTGTGGTTATGTATTAAACTTCTGCAGCTTCATTCTCAGCGACAAGTTTGCTTTGTACATCATACGGAACTAATTCATATCCGCTGAAGGACAAGTTGAAACTCGCTCTTCCCTGGGTAATTGATTTTAAAGAAGTGGAATACCGGTTCAATTCCGCAAGAGGGACTTTGGCATTAATCACCTGGTAAATTCCTTTAGAATCAATTCCGGTAATGATGGCTCTTCTCGATTGCAAGTCAGTCATCACTTCTCCCACGAGTTCTTCAGGACAAAGTACTTCCAGATTTTGTATAGGTTCAAGAAGCTTGGGGTCAGCCTCCAGAAATGCTTCTTTAAAGGCTTTTGTTCCGGCAATTTTAAAGGAAATATCATTAGAATCCACCGGGTGCATTTTTCCATCATGCACTAAGAAGCAAACATCTCTCGCATAGGAATGTGTAAGAGGACCTTCTTCCATTACCTCCAAAACCCCTTTCAGGATTGAAGGAAGAAACCTGGAGTCTATTACCCCTCCAACAATACAATTATAGAAAACAAGCTTTCCGCCCCATTCCAGGTCAATTTCCTCTTTTTTTCGAATGTTGAACCCTTCCGGATCGGCCATTCCTTCAGTATAGGGCATAATTGTGAGAGTAACTTCAGCAAACTGACCAGCTCCCCCAGATTGTTTTTTGTGTCTGTAATTGGCTGATGCTGTTTTATTGATGGTTTCTCTATAAGGAATTTTGGGAGTGAGAAAATCAATTTCAATTCCGTAAATATGTGAAAGTCTCCATTTGGTAACTTGTAGATGAAGTTCACCCTGCCCGGACAAAATAAGCTGTTTTAGCTCTTTTGAATATTCTATTTCAATTGTCAGGTCTTCTTCGTGAATTTCCTTAATTACTTCTGCCAGTTTATCCTCATGATTTTTTGATTGTGGAACGATAGCCGTTCTGATTCTGGGTTCAGGGAATTTCATCGGGGTAAAACTCACGTCAAATCCTTTTTCATGCAAAGACTGATTTGTATTTGTGTTTTTAAGTTTTACGGTAGCTCCTATATCTCCTGCCACCAGTTTTTCAACGGAGTGCCTGTTTTTGCCATCCATTATGAACAGCTGGTTTATCCGCTCAATCGTATCTGATTGAGAATTAAATAATTCCTGACCAACTTTTACTTCACCAGAACACACTTTAAAAAAGGTGATTTTCCCAAGGTAGGGTTCTACCAGCGTTTTAAATACGAACAATGACGCTGGTTGATTTACATCACATTTCACTTCCTTTCCATCAAGGGTTTTTTCAGGATAAAGTTCATTTGCCGATGGAGCTACATTATCAATAAATCCCATCATTCTTCCGCTGCCCATATTGTTTTTGGCCGATAGGCAAAAAACCGGGAATACATCGTGATTAAGCATACCAATTTTCAAACCTTTCCTTAGTTCATCCTCATCCAGATTACCCTTTTCAAAATACAGTTCCATTAAATTTTCATCATTCTCTGCCGCTTTTTCTACTAGTTCATTATGAAGTTCGTCTGCCCGCTCTTTTTCCGACACGGGAATAGGCAGTTTTTCAGGTTTCCCGCCTTCCTTCGGAAATTTATACATCACCATTTTCAATAAATCTATGATAGAATTAAAGTTTTCTCCCTGATTAACGGGGTATTGCATAAGAGTTACAGCATCTCCAAACCGACTTTTAGCCATTTCCAGGCTGTTCTGAAAATTTGATTTCTCATGATCCACCTGATTAAATGCGAAAATGGTGGGTTTGCTAAATTCATCTACATAATTCCAGATTAATTCAGTACCTACTTCCACTCCATATTGCGTATTCATCAGAATTACACAGGTATCAGCCACTCTCAGGGAAGAAACTATTTCTCCTGAGAAATCGTCAAGACCGGGGGTATCAATAATGTTGATTTTGTAATTTCGCCACTCGGTGTGCATGGTGGTGGCATAGATGGAATTGCCTCTTTCGTGCTCTATTTCGTGGAAATCTGAAACAGTGTTTTTATCCTCTACTGTTCCTCTGCGGTTAATAATTCCCGCTTCAAATAACATCGTTTCGGCAAGGGTGGTCTTGCCTGATTTCGCAGCTCCAAGCAAGACAATGTTTTTAATGTGTTTTTGATCAAATACTTTCATAAGGATATGTGTTTAGTGAGAAAAATTGGTCAAACCAGAATGTATTATTTCCATTAGCTTTTTGGAATAGCAGAATGTCAATAGTCTTTCTTTTAAGAAAAGTACGATGCTTTAGGAAGCACTCATGATTGTAATTTAGGTCACTTAAGATTGCTTAGGTATGATTGATATCAAGCAATTGCTGGAAGAAATAAATATTAATATGACTTAAATCAGAAATTAAGATTTTATATTCGTAAAAGCAAATAAGTGCCCTGATAAAATTTAATCCATTTCACAGTTTAACATATAACCATTTGAAAATGAATAGATTTTGCTCATTTTTGATGGAAAATTGCAGGAAACAAAAAATAAATAAGGAATCTGAAATATTTTGTAAATTGCTGATTCAAAGTAATATACGGTTTTTGTTTTCTGTTTCAATGTAATTCCAATGTAATAAAAAAGTTGCCCTGGCAGGGTATGTATTTTTCCAGCTTGGTCTAATTAAAATCTCAAAAGTTCAATTTAAACAAGGACTAAAGCGAAGACCTTGAGACTAAACATTTTTTATAGTACATTGGAGATTGTTGTCTGTTTCAGGATGAAATTAAGCTATGAAAAATAGTACCTTAAATTGGGGGCATGCCCTGGCAGTAATCATTTCCCTTTTTCCTATTGGGTGTAATCCCGATAAGGATCTTCCTCCTCTGGTTTATGAAGTTCCTGAGCGCATAGAGCCCTATATTGAAAGGTTTAAAAAAGAGGGTGAATTTAGAGGAGTAATGCCCAATATGGATTACCTGAAAGTGGAGTTTGTAGAGGAAATTCAATTTAATGATTCCTCCAATGTAATCGGGCTTTGTATAAGAAGCCGAAATGGGGCACATACTATTCAACTCGATACTGGGAGTCTCTGGTGGCATTTGGGAGACCTGGCTATTGAGGAAATTATTTTCCACGAACTCGGACACTGTTTCCTTGCCCGGCCACATGACGATGAAGTATTAGCCAATGAGGATTTTGCTTCAATTATGCGTACCAAAGGTCCTGTACTTTATGCTCATAATCCTGATTTTCGTTATGAAAATTCATTCAAAAGAGATTATTACCTGGATGAATTATTTTATGGTACTGCCGAAGAACCCTGTTGGGTATCCAACACCCCCAATCCCAACCTTAAAGTAACTACATTTACCAGAAAGGATTTTAATGGTACTGCCAGCTCTATTCCTGAAAATATAATTACAGATCGGTATGGAAATACCTGGTTTTATGCCTTTGATCGGTTTTGTAAGTACTTAGGTGGAAATAGTTTTGAGAAAATTGAATTGCCAGTGTTGGAAGGAGATGACCAGACATCCTGGATTCATGATGTTTATAACGATCAGGCAGGTAATATTTGGATTTCAATGAATATTTGGAATAATGGGAAAAGGACATTTAAATTAAATGAGGCTGGAAATTTTGAGCTGATGTTTGTGGATTCCACTTTCCAACTTTCTGATACTCCTTACGAATTGTACATTGTAGATGAATCTCAGGTCTTTTTTAATAGTTTTAATTCCTTTGGTATAATTGACCTTGTTACAAATTCGATGGTTAATTTTAAAAATGAGGAGCTGGGCATTGAACTTAAAAATTATTTTCCCATAAAAATTGTAGGTCATCCGAATGGCAAAGTTTATTTCTCCAAGGGAGAACATTTTTTCTCCTATGAAAAAGAGACAGGTGTAAGGCGAATTACCAACGGAGGTTCTAATAAGCTGAAGGGAGGAATAAACGAGTTGATTATCAATGATTTGGGAGATGTGTGGATGCGTGTGAACAGGGAAGTTGTGCAATTTCAGGAATCCACAAATTCTTTTATGCAATTGGACAGGGTTTCTGCTAATTTATTGCATTCTATTATTTACCAAATAGGCTTTGATAGGGAAAACAACTTATGGGTGGCAACCAACTATGGTTTAAAAAAATTCGATCATCAGCAGGAAAGGTTTTCCGGATACTGCGATTATTATTTCGGGGCAGACCCTGAAAAGCTAAATCGATTTGGGTTTGATTTGGAAAACAATATTTGGGTAAGAGAAAGCCGAAGTATTCACCGGCTTGAAGCAGGCACTAATTAATTTTTTAAAATTAATCATAAAATACCCAGTTCAGACCAAATTCAAACTGTCTGGGTTGCCCCATGTATAACGGGGTAACAAAATAGCCATCCCTTAAAACTCCCTGCAAAATGTTGGCAAATTTAAGGAACATGGTCACTTTCTTTATATGTAGACTCCAGTAAAAATCAGCTAAAACATAGTTGCCAATTTCGAAGTCATTTTGCAAATGAAATTGTTGAGTAACAGGCATATAGGCATCAGCAAAAAACTTGGAATGCCAGTGGACATCAAACCCAAACCTTGAAAGAATATTTCGGTGGGGAAATCGCCCTTCGTAAAAGAAATTATAGTTTACAAATTGCTCAGGCATTCTGATCACATCTTCATTATCATTTTGGGTGTATTGTGCCAAAAGCAGTTGATGGATGTGACCAAGATGCAGCTCCAGGTCTATTCCTGCCTGAAGGATAGAAATTTGATCGTCATGTTGAGTTGGAACAGCAAGGTTATTTTTATCGCCAATTCCATGGTTGTAATAGATGTAATGATCAAAAGTGGTGTATTTGGCAAATGGTTTTATTTTTATGCCTTTAAAAGCAAATGGGAAGTAAATTTCAGAAGTGGCAAATTCCTGAGCTTCAAAAGGTTCAACTTCAGGATTAGCAGTATTGGCATCTATATTATTCCAAATAAAATGATTCCCAAAATAATATTGTTGCATGAGGTCCGGCTCTGCAGTAATTCTTTTATGGATCAATTTAATAAATTTGGCATTCAGCTCACCATAAATTTTATTGCCTTTGTCCTCTTCGGCAATTAATCCTTCATAATCGATTCTGAAATTAAAATTTTCAGTTAAAGAATATCCACCTCTAAAGCCCATAAATCTTTGAGTAGGAGTACTTACAGGTACCTTTTCAAATTGCAGGTATTCAAACTGGTAATTATAGGAGTTTTGACGCAGGTGGAAGGAATAAAAAAGTCCCTGTGTTATGCCTTTCACACCCACAGTATTGCTCATTTCATTCATATAAATTCTATGAGTTGATTCTGTGGCAGTAGGATCAAAATATATATTGGGGTAAAAGTTATTATTGGTTTGAAAGTCACTGTCAGTATAAGAAAACTCACTCTTTGAAAAGTCGAAAATATGGAAAAATTGAAAATTTTCTTCCCCCAATAAACCAAATTGATGATACAAATGTGCCTTGTTCCTTTTCTGGGAAGTATTTACTTCGCTGGTAAGTTTATTCTGCAATTGCCCGATATTTAGCCTGAATAAATCATCAAGTTCCTGAAGGTTACTGTTTTCAGGCAGGCCGGTTCCATTCGGAAAATTTTGATTATACAAATCCCCCATTACTGCAGCACTATCATCTGAAGAAAGCAGTAAACCTCCAGTTTCCTTCATTTTGTGGGTATAATTGGAAAAATGGGCTAATAGCCGATATTTCTTGTCTTTGGTTTCATACCTCGTTTTAAAAAGATATGTACCATGATCTACCTGCCTGTCATTTTTGTTTACCGGTTCCATACCCACCAGCAGAGTAGAAGTATTTCGCTGAATCCGAAAGCCTGCATTCCAGTTGGGTTTAATATTCTGGGTATGTTCTACATTGATTAAAGATCTTCCCGATCCCCCCTGAATATAATACCAGCTGGTAAATGGTGATTTGGTGTCATAGTGTTTGATGTTTTCGGTATCGTAGAGGTATAAATTAATGGCGTTGAGTCCCCACCTGGTTCCTATATTATCAGGTTCATTAAAGTAAAGATGTTTTGCAGCTGTTCCCACCGTTCCCAAATCCTGGTACATGTAATTATTCCGGGCCACATAATTATACCTATGAATATTGTTCATGGTAGTATCAAAATAATGTGGTTCCTCTATATTATCTAATAAATCCTGTTCATAAATATAAGGAGAGGTTCTGGTATGGTATTTTTCAATAGGTACAGGTTCTAGTAAAATTCTACCCTTTTCATCTTTTTTGGCAGAGTCAATGGTGGTTTCCTCCCCCAGCATATTGGGAAAGTCATCGTCTCCTCTTCTTCTAAAATCCTGGTTATTGCCAAAAGGATCATTAGTTTGCCCCAGAGAAATATCTGGAGTGCAATAAAACAATACTGCCAGAAAAATAAAAAATCGAATGCTCACTGTCCTTAAAAAATTCAATCCCAAAAAAGTTATTATTTAGCTTAAACAGAAATTGGTTTGGAAATATATGTTTTGAGGACTAATTCAGCTTTTCATACCTGCAATTTTCCAAAATAAAAGACCAATAGCGGTTCGATATAATAACCCTACTTTTTAATATTTAATTTAAAACTCGAAGATAATTTATGGTTTTAAAAAAAGAGGGGATTTAACTAATTTTATTATTTGAGCCACTCGAATAACTCATAGTGTTCGTTGGTCATTCCCAGTGCTTTGTACACTTTTTGGGCATTTTGATTGGTTTTGTCCACATACAACCTCAATCCTCTGTAATTACCGGATTCTTCTACCAGCTTTTTGAGCTGCAGGTACATCTTCTTAAAAATGCCAAAATTGCGGAATTCAGGGCTAATATAAACAGAATGAATCCACAACACATCTCCATTCCTCCAATCACTCCATTCAAATAAAACTAACAGAGAGCCCACCAATTTCCCCTGGTGTTCTGCCACCCAGTAGCTACCTCTTACCGGTTCATCAAATATTTTTTGTACTCCAGCTTCTACCACAGCCTGATCCAGTTCCAATAGCTCGGTTTCCCAGGCCATTTTGAGTTGAAATTTGGCAATGGCAATTTTATCTTGAGGTGTGCCCTTCCTAATTAGGATATTGGCTGGATTAATGGTCATTTTTAATAAATAGGTTCAAAGTAAGCTAATTGTTAAAATTAAGTTAAAATACTATGAAAAACATAATTATTTAAAGAATAATTTAGCTTTTATTAATATGCCTGAGTAGATTTTATTTGGGTAAAAATCTCTTTGTCTATGCAATTATTTACCTGATTGAAAGAACCCATAAAAAACCTTATTAATTTGGGGGAATAAAAAATTTCGTATGTCTGATATTATTTTAATAAATTCTACTTTTGAATAATATAAACTCAGATGGGTTTTGAACCAGGATTCAATCTAATTTTTTTATTAAATCTGATATAATAAGCAGGAATCCAATGGTCATAAATTTCCTGAAGTTTGATTGCTAAGGTTAAAGGTTTGATTATCAGTAGATAAGGCGGGAGGCTTTAATTCGTTTTTTAAGCAATTGTCATAGTAACATAAAGTGTTTTTTGGTGCACTTTGAAAAGGTTCTTTCTTACAACTAAAATGCTAGGGAAGATTGATTTTTTTGACGATTAAATGAGAGAAAAGAAATTCAATAAATATTTTTATGTGGCTTTGGCTGGAGTGCTACACTTGTTTTTTCATTCATGCAATAAGCCTGAATTGAAAAATAAAACGGCTGAACCAACACCTGAGTTAAGGGCTGAATCATTTCCGGAAACCAGCAAATATAATGATCAAAGTACGCTGGAAAGAATCCTCTGGAATGATCCACTAAAACCAGTGAATTATCAAAAACTTTTTGAGGTTTTACCGGCTACCATACAAATTCCTGAAGGAATGGCATTTATTCCCGGAAGCAGGCAAGTTGAACATGGAAGGCTCATCGGTTTTTTTGCAGATTCTGCGGCTGTTACCGTGGGTGAATTCAAAGCTTTTGTGGAAGCTACCGATTACCAGACTATCGCAGAAATACAAGGATACTCTACTGTAAAAGATAAAAAAATAACCGAAGCCAGCTGGAAATTTCCCTTTGGCCCTTTTGAAGCCCAACCTTCACAATTATCCCCTGCGGTTCATCTAAGTCTGGAAGATGGAAAAGCTTATTGTCAATGGAAAAACAAAAGACTTCCCACAGCTAAAGAATGGGGTTATATTCTGCAGCAAAAGGAAATTTCATTCGAGCATAAAAATCGCCTGACCTGGACAAACTCCTGGGTTTATCCTGAAAATACTAATCCCTGGCTATTTGTACCGGAAGCCAATAGCAGGAAAAAAGTTTTGGGATCTGGTAATGACCAATCATTGGAAAGTGATAAAAAAGAAATGGCCATTTTAGAGTATGCATTCCCCACCAATTATTCTTCTTCCGATATTTGCCTCAGATGTGTAATGGACATTGAAACTTCTCCGAAAACCAAACAAAAATCAGTGAATCCTACTCCTTAAAATCGTATCTTTAGGTATGGAAAAGGTTTACAAGGATATCCCTCCCTTAAATATTGGTCTTAATGCAAGCGATTCTTCCAGACCGGCCTTTGGCATTCACATTCAAAGGCTTAATAATAATTTATACCAAAAGAAAATGTTGGAATCTCCTCATAGAAATATGTTTTATGAGATTCTTTTTATTAAACAGGGTTCCGGCTACCAGACTATTGACTTTACCAGATATCCCATTCAGTCAAATACTTTTTATTTTATTTCAGAAGGGCAGATTCAATGCTGGGAACTATCCGAAAATGTGGAAGGCTTTACAGTTTTTTTTACCCGGGATTTTTACGATTTGTGGAGTTCGGATGTAAGTGTATTTGATTTTTCCTTTTTTCACTCGAGCTATTTACTACCTACCTTGCGGTTAAGAGATGATAGCAAGGTTAAGGTGTTTGAAAATTTGTTTCTAACACTGGATAAGGAATTTGCTCATCCTTCTGACCAACACCAGGATAAAATTTTATGGTCTTATTTAAATGTTTTGTTATATAAACTTCAGCAAAACTTTAAAGGAAATCCCCAGCAACATGCCCAGTATGCGTATCAGGCCATCAGAAATTTTGATATTTTGGTGCAAAAAAATTTCAGACAAATAAGAGCTGTGGCAGATTACGCAGACATGCTCCATATTTCCCCAAATTATCTGAATGCCTTGTGCAAAAAGGCAGAAGGGAAGCACGCCAAGGAAATTATCAATGACAGGGTACTTTTGGAAGCGAAAAGACTTTTGTATAACTCTAATAAATGCATAACCGATATTGCCTTTTCCCTTAAGTTTAAAGATGCATCTTATTTTAGCAGGTTTTTCAGGAAAGGGACTGGAATGAGCCCGGAAGAGTTTAGAATGGGCTATTCACAGAAGGTGACAGAATAAAATTGTCAGGAATTTTATTTTATAAATGGAATGACTAATTTTCAAAATCTGTTTTTGAAAAATTTTTGGAGTGAAGATTATACAAATTAATTTTCTCCACTAAAAAGGTGTTCGGGCAGATTTTAGTTTCAAAATAAAATTAACATATGTACCAGATAAAGGATTTATTAATTACGATGGACCTGTCCGAAATGGATGAGGTAATGATGGAGTTTGCCAGTTTTGTGAATAAGGCGGTTGATTTAGATAAAATTTATTTTTTACATGTGGCCAAGGAATTGGATTTGCCTGAAGAATTGGTAGCGCAATATCCGGATTTGATAAAACCGCTTGACGAATCTATTGAAGAAAAGATAGAAGGAATGCTGGATGAGTACTTTTCGGAAGAAGAAAAAAGTAAAATTGAGATTCTGGTAAAAGAGGGAAAACCCGACAAAGTAATTCTTCAGTTGGCCAAGGAATTAGATATTGAGATTGTTGTTTTAGGACTGAAAACTGGTTTGGAAGGAGCAGGATTAGTATCTAATAAAGTAGCCAGGTTAGCTCCCTGTACAGTAGTTTTTGTACCTGAAGTGCTTCCAAATTTAAGCAGGATAGTGGTACCCATCGATTTTTCTGCAAATTCCAAATTGGCCTTAGAATTTGCAGCCTTTATGGCAAAAAAGCATGATAATGCGAGAATCATTTGTCAAAATGTTTATACGGTTCCTTCTGGGTATTCAAGGTTGGGAAAATCGTATGAAGAATTTGCTGAAATAATGAAGGAGAATGCAGAGAAAATGTTCGAAAATTTCAAAAGGACCCTGGACATCGGAAATGTAGAAGTCACATGTGAGTTTACCCTGGGTAAACCTAATAAAATTTCTGAGCAAATTTACAATTTTGCGGTGCGGAGAAAGGCTGGAGCCATTGCCGTTGGATCGAAAGGAAGAACTGCTGCGGCCTCTATTTTATTAGGAAGCACTGCCGAAAAATTGCTGAATTATAACAGGCAGTTGCCTTTAATTCTGGTTAAAGAAAAAACCAAAAATATGGGTTTCCTGGATGCCTTATTCAAACTGTAATGGTTTGTGGAGCAGAAGAAAGGATAAATGAAAATTTGTCCTTTTTTTATGGTCTTAAATGAATAGAGCCAGGTAAATCAATCCCGCTTGAATGATAATTGTACCATCAATCAGGCCTGTAAAATAGAGCCCTCTTTTGTCTAAGCTGGCTCCAAATACAATTCCTATGGTAAGCAGATAGGAAATTATAAATCCTGTTTGAAGCGGGGGATCATAATTCCAAAAAACTAATGAAAGCCCGGCTATCAGTGAAACAAGAGCTAAAATTTTTGCTCTTTTAAACCCGGTTTTGTGGGGAATGGTTTTCAGATTCACTTCCTGATCCACGTAAAAGTCCCTGATATCGAAAGGGAGTGTAATGCCAAAAAAGAATAACGCTCTTTCCAGGCCTCCTATAATTTCGCCTTTTCCAATTTCTACTTCTCCAAGTAGAGGCAGGAAATAAATGGAACCTACCCAAACGTAAACAATTAGAAATATTTTTAGAAAATTAATCATCCTTAAGGGAGGAAGTGATTTTCCTAAAAACTTTATAGGAAGCGCATACCAAACGGAAATTATCCCTAAATGAAGGAAAAAGATGACCTGAACGAAATTTAACTGAATTAATAAAAACCCTGATACAGGTATGCTTAAAATAAAAAACAGGACTTTGATTTGCGGTAGTGTGCGGATTCCGGCAAGCTGGAACGTTTTTTTTAAGCCAATTTGGTGGACAGGAGGGATGTTGTAATCGGCAAGAGTTGCCATTCCTACCAAAAGGGGAATATGTGGATTAACCGGAAGCTCAGCCAAAAAGTAGGTCATATAAGTACCCGACCAACCAGCAAGGGCCATCCATAAATTGCTTTTTACTAAAAATCTGAATGCCCGAATCAACTTATTAAGTAAAAAAAGGGAGGCCAAACCTCCCTTTGGTTATATTCTAAATAAAAGTAACCAGGCTTAAATATGCCCTTACATGGCCTGAGTTACCTCTAAAGGACTATTTAGTTTTTCTTTCTCGGTATTAATTACCTGCAGAAAATAATCCTTTTCAGCAAATTTAGCATCCTGTATTTCCCATCCTACCAAAAAGTGAAATTTTGTGGGTGTATTGTCCGTGGCTTTTAATCTTACATAGAAAGTCTGGGTAATGCCTTCTCCTTCTTCAGGTGCCATTTCATGAGAGATAAAGTCTGATTTGGCAGCAATAATAGCCATGCCCATTTTTTCTTCATCATATGCTTGGTTATCGTGAGTGGCAAGTGAAATAAAACCAGGGGTTTCATTGTCAAAATAGACTGAATCACTTTGTAAATTTACTATGCCAGTTACCAGTTCTTTTCCTGCAGGCAAACCCTGAATAGTGACAGAACTTTCATAACCATACTTTCCGGCCCAAATGGTTATTCTTTCTTTTAAATCATAGGTTTGGTTACCTACAGGCCATTTTTTATAATCAAAGTCGAGAATAGCTCTCACAGGGCCCTCGGAAATAAGATGGAAGTAAGCATCTTCGCAACCGGTTAGTCTGACCAAGTTATCTCCATCTTTTAAGGCTAAGGCTCCAGCTCCAAGGGAATTGCCTACTTTCAGTACATCCATTCCCCAGTCTGCCAGTTTGTGGTAGTTTTCTCCTTCTATCCCAACCTGCTCTAGAACCATTTCATTTGTCCTTTTACCAAAAATATCTTTTCCATTTCTGGGATCGAAATAAAGCCTGAATGCTACAATATCATTTTCCCAGGCAGGTCCCTCCATTTGGTATTTTGCAGTTTCCTTACCTTTAAAATGATCCCTTGGCCTTGTCTCCTGAGTCAGGCTAGTGTAGGTGGTGTCCCCATCCAATTTTTTTCCAAAATGAATATTTGCCCTTTTGGGGAAGGTGCTAAGTTCGTTTTCAGGAACAAAAGAAATATTCAGTTTTTCACTTGTTTTGGCTTTTAAGTCAACTAAAATAGCCAATTCGTCCCATTCACCATCTCCATCCAGGTCATCGTATTGGCTTACTACCTGTTGTCCATCTGATTTTGAAATTTTAGGAAATTGACCTTCGGGGATTTCTCCAGCATATTTTATAATATCCTGTTTATTGAAAATCAAATGTTCATCCTTTCTGTCGATTCCCAAATTGTTTTTCACTTCAATAATAGCTGTTGAGCTGGATTCATTATCTGATGATTTTTGCCCAGAACATGCCACTATCCCTGTTGCAATTAAGGTGATTAGGCTAATTAGTAGGTTATTTTTACTCATGTCTTTTCAGTAATAATCAATTAATAGTACATTGAAGGCAAGTTAAAAAAAATATTCTGTGGGAATAAACTGGAATTGAGATTAAAAGAAGGAAAAAGTCCGGTATCGTTTTCGGGAAAGGATTATTGAATGCAGAAAATTTGTAAATAAAAAAAGGCTTGAATTTTTCAAGCCTTTTATATTGATCGGGTTCGTTTTTTATTTCAGTTTCTTTTCCAACTCCTCCATTTTTTCTTTTGCATCCAATCTGCCAGCGTTGTAAGAAAGCTTATATAATTCATAGGCTTCTTTCAGATTTTCCAGCTTCTTTTTGGAGGCAAACTTAATTTTTGTGGCAATTTCCTCCGCTGCTTCAGCCTTGTCAAAATAGGCATCTGCTTTTATCATTTGCTTTTCCTGTTTTAATTCATCCAGATCTCTTTCGGCTTTGGTAAGCGCGGAAATTTTCATTTTAATTTCCTGCTCCATGTCAATAATTTCTCTTTTCTGAAAATCAACTAATTTGATAAGGTCTTCATTTTCAGCCTTATATTTAGCCACTTGCTCTGTCAGTCTGCTGATGATTTCATCTTTCTCATTTAGCTCTTTTTTGAGTTTCCTGATTAAAGTTAAAAGGGCCTGATTTTCAGTACTGGAAGCCAATAAATCATTTTCAGCCTTAATTATTTTTTGCCTTGAATATTCTACAAATGCAGTAAGACCTCTTAACCTGTCAATATGATCTTCGTAGGTTGTTCCTTTTTCCAGGTTAAAAGCGATAATTTCTTCAGATTTCCTGATGGAATCGATTAAAACATCTACCTTATCGAGCTTGGAAACCAAAACTGCAGAAAATTCCTGCGAATCCGATAGTTTGGATTCAAGTGTTTCAACCTGATCTTTTAATTTCTTTTCATTGGCACTGGGACCACATCCTATGCACGAAAGTAAGATAATTGAGGTGAAAAGTTTAATCGGAAAAGAGGTAAAGTTTTGCATCATAAAAAATGAACTTTAAAAATTATTAGATATCAGGTTTAATGCAGTGTCTTACTTAAAGATCAGACCCTGGGTTTAAAAATTATTCGCCTTTTTATTGCCAATCTGGTAAAAAATGCCGGACTCACTCAAAAGAGAATATTTTTACTAACCCGATTTTTGCTCTCCGAATCTGCCCTCAATTTAAAAAAAATAAGGCTCAGTAAAAAGTTATTGTTCTCTATCAATTAAGTTCCTGGTAAAACTGATAAGATATTGCTTCTTTTCAGGCTTAATTTTTAGATTTTCCAAAGAGTCAAAAGCCTTACCAAAATATTCATTAATGGCTTTTTCAGTGTCCTCTTTGATGTGATATTTATTGTAAATATTTGTTATTTCCTCAACCTTTTTTCCCGGATCAAAATCTTTTTTCGTTATCCATGATTGGAGCTTTTCCAAATCCTTCCCTTTACTTTTTTCTAAAGCTGTAATCAAAAGAAAGGTTTTTTTATTGGCAATGATATCTCCACCTACTTTTTTACCAAACTTCTCTTTATCTCCAAATACATCAAGCAAATCATCTTTCAATTGAAATCCAATACCAATATTTACCCCAAAATCATTTAGTAAATTGGCTTCATCATCTTTTGCTCCGCCAGTTAATGCCCCAATTTTTAGGCTCAGACCAAGCAGCACTGCAGTTTTTAATCTGATCATATTGATATATTCCTCAATTGAAATGTGATCAATATTCTCGAAGTTCATGTCAAACTGTTGGCCTTCGCATACCTCTTTGGCACATTGATTAAATAGCGGAATAACTTTGTAAGCCAGTTCAGCTTTCATCCTGATCAGAAGATCGTAAGCTTTTACAAACATTACATCTCCCGACAAGATGGCAATATTGCTATTCCATTTGCTATAAACCGTGGGCTTACCTCTCCTGAGAGGGGCATCGTCCATGATATCGTCATGTAGTAAAGTAAAATTATGGAAAACCTCTACAGCAAGTGCAGGATCCAACGCAGTCTTATAATCTTCAGAAAACAGATAACATCCAAGCAATGTCAATATAGGGCGCATTCTTTTCCCCCCTATTGTAAACATGTACCTAATTGGTTCGTAAAGTTCCGGTGGTTGGTTGCTTAACTCTAGTTGAGTTAATTCATGATTTATTAGTTTTTGTACCTGAGTTACATCAAATGACATGTAATAAAAAGTAAAAGGTTGTCAAAAAATCAAGCACCAAAAGTACATATAAAATCACTACTCAAATTTAGAAAATTAAATTTTGTTTACATTTAAATAAGATCCACCTGTTAACTTTCATTAAGAATTGTCTTGAACCTTTACCCAATTCCATATAATTTCTTTATAATTTTGGAGCCGGAGATTTTATTATATCCTGAAAAGTCTTTTTAAGTGAAAGCTTTTGAGGATATATCAGATTGATTACAAGCTCTATAGAAGTGGCTGGAAGTCAATTTATATCTCCTGGTATTTTATTTCAAATGAGTAGGATGAATTTTAAGGAGCAATTAGAAAAGGTTTCGGTTTTCAAGGTAATAAGTGAAAGTGCAAAGGAATTAGGATTTCCTGCCTATGTGATAGGGGGTTACGTAAGGGATTTAATTTTAAAAAGACCATCCAAAGACATTGATATTGTTTGTGTAGGTAGTGGAATTGCTTTAGCTAAACTTGTAGCGGAAAAACTCGGAAAAGCCTCGAAAGTCACGGTTTTCAAAAACTTTGGGACGGCCATGCTCAAATCGGGTGAGGTTGAGGTGGAATTTGTGGGGGCCAGAAAAGAGTCTTATGACCGTGGATCCAGAAAACCAATTGTGGAAGATGGTACGCTTGAAGATGATCAAAACAGGAGAGATTTTACCATTAATGCCATGGGAATTAGCCTGGATAAAGGTGATTATGGAAATCTAATTGATCCTTTCGGAGGGCTAAAGCACATTAAGGAAAAGCTGATCAAAACTCCCCTTGACCCAAAGGTAACCTATTCTGATGATCCATTGAGAATGATGCGTGCCATCAGGTTTGCCACTCAATTAAAATTTGACATTGAACATGATTCTTTTATGGCCATTCAGGATTGTGCTGAAAGAATCAAGATTGTTTCAATGGAAAGAATAATTGTGGAGCTGAATAAAATTATTCTTGCAGAGAAACCCTCTTTTGGTTTTTTGTTACTTTTCCATTGTGGCTTATTACAATTAATTTTCCCGGAGTTTTTAGAGTTGAAGGGAGTGGAGAAGAGGGATGGTTTGTCCCATAAAGACAATTTTTTTCATACACTGCAGGTGCTGGATAATATTTCGGAAACTACCGATGATTTGTATTTGAGATGGGCAGCCATATTACATGATATTGCCAAACCTAGGACAAAGCGGTTTCATAAAAAATCAGGTTGGACATTTCACGGGCATGAAGATATGGGGGCACGAATGGTAAAACCCATCTTTAAAAAACTCAAAATGCCTTTGGATGACCGGATGAAATATGTGGAGAAACTGGTGAGGCTACATTTGAGGCCAATTGCCTTGGTGAAAGATTCTATTTCGGATTCTGCTATAAGAAGATTGATTTATGAGGCCGGAGATGATTTAGAGGATTTAATGAAACTTTGTCGGGCAGACATTACTTCCAAAAACCAGGTAAAGGTTAAAAAGTTTTTGAGTAACTTTAATAAGCTGGAGAAAAAAGTGATGGAAGTTGAAGAAAGGGATAAAATAAGAAATTTTCAGCCTGTAATTACCGGAGAGATTATTATGGAAACGTTTGGTCTAAAGCCTTCCAAATTGGTTGGGGAAATTAAAACCGAAATTCGGGAGAGTATTCTTGAAGGTAAAATAAAAAATGAAAAAGAAGAAGCATATGAATTTCTACTGGAAATAGGAGAAAAACATGGCCTTTCTGGAGGGAGTAACTCTAATTAGTTTTTCAATAAATTCATTTCATTCAATACCTTAATTTAAAACGGGGGTAATTTTTTTATGAAGAAAAGAATTGTTCAGGTATTAGTTTTGTTTGTGTTTTTTTTATTTTCTGCCTGTGATTTTACATTTAAAAAAAAGCGGGAAGAAATTGTGGAGGGGGGCACTCAGAAGAAAGGGGAAATTATAGTTTACGCATACAAGGGGTTCGAAATTGAGAAAGCCCTGATTGACGAATTCACTAAAGAAAGTGGTATTCTTGTTTCTATAAAAACTGCAGGTTCGGATCAGATTATTCAGCGGCTTGCTATTGAAGAAGAGGGGACTCCTGCAGATTTATTAATTGTTCCGGATGTAGGCCGTTTGTTTAGGGCGGAATCTAAAGGCCTTTTTCAAAAAATTGAAAATTCAGATTTAACAGATGCAATTCCTCAGGAGCTTAGAGATAAGGAAAATTATTGGTTTGGTTTGTGCAAATTTGCTTATGGAATAGCCTTTTCGAATGAGAGAGTTGACCCTCAAATCCTCTATTCATATGAAAGTTTGGCAGAGCCACAATGGAATGGGAAAATTCTTACGAAACCTTCTGTGAATATTTCCAATCAGGTTTTCCTGAGTGAACTTAGTTTGGTTTCAGGAATTGACAATACGCAAAGCTGGGTTGAAAATATAAATAAAAATAAGGCAAAGAAATCTTTTGGGAATGATGGTGACCTGATCAATGATATTCTGGCGGGGAAAGGAGATGTGGCTATTGTCAATTCCAATGAATTGGAAAGTAGGGTAGACCCTATAAAAAGTTTTGACAATTCCGTGGCAGAGAAAATAGGCTTTGTGCTTCCAGATCAGGAAAAGGCAGGGGCCCTGATGAATGTAATTGGAGGTGGCGTAATCAAATTTAGTGATAATCCTGATGCAGCAGCCGCTTTTTTAAACTTTTTGGTGGAGCCGGAAAATAACCTGAAATTTGCCCGCCAGCTTTATTGCTTTCCTCTTTCATCGGCCTTAAATGAGAGTGAAGATTTTCAGTTTTCAGATTTTAAAGAAAACCTGGTTAATTTGAATGAGGTGGAAAGTAAACTAGGTGAAACCAGGAAGATTTTTGATGAAGCAGAATGGGATCATTAAGTCTTTTTGTTTTATGCAGAAAGAATTGTAATTTTTAAAGAGAATTTTCTACAAACAAAAAACTGTTGTTGAAGCCCAATTTATTTTTAAAAAATTTTCAACAGCTAAACTCATAAAATAAAATTACTCAAATTATGATGAAAGCCATACTAGTGGATGATGAGAGGCTAGCCAGAAGGGAGTTAAGGTCTTTATTGGAAAAATTCGATGATGTGGAGATAATAGATGAAGCTGGCAATGCAGATGAAGCTTTGGAAAAAATACAGGATCAAAAACCTGACATTTTATTTCTTGATATTCAGATGCCTGAAAAAACAGGATTTGATTTACTGGAAATGTTGCCTAGTGTCCCAAAAGTAATTTTTACTACAGCCTATGACGAATATGCCTTGAAGGCGTTCGAAATTAATGCTTTTGATTACCTGCTGAAACCCATTGATCCGAAAAGACTTGCAGATGCTTTGCAAAAAGTAAGGGAATTTACAGAAGTAAAGGAAAAGAAGGAAGAACAGGAAAAAGTTAGTGAGAAGCTTTCGGGTGATGATCAGGTATTTGTGAAAGATGGGGAGAAATGTTGGTTTGTAAAGCTTACGGATATCAGGTTGTTTGAGTCGGATGGAAATTATGTGAAAGTTTATTTTGACAATTTCCGGCCATTAATCCATAGATCCTTAAATGCACTTGATGAAAGGCTTGATGATAAAGTGTTTTTCAGGGCCAGTCGGAAATTTATTATCAATCTCCAATGGATTGAGAAAATTGAACCCTGGTTTAACGGAGGATTGATGGTGAGCCTGAAGGGAGGTCAAAAAATTGAAATTTCCAGAAGGCAGGCGGCTAAGTTTAAGGAAAAGCTTAGTTTGTAGTAAAAAAGAAAGCTCGATTAAATTAAAATTGAGCTTTCTTTTTTATAAGCATTTGTGTTTATTCATATCTTAATGAATCAACCGGATTGATAATTGATGCCTGAATTGCTCTGTAGCTTACCGTTACCATGGCAATTAAAAATGCAAGAAATCCAGCCAAAAGGAATATCAATAAGTTAATATTAATTCTATAAGCAAAATCCTGCAACCAGTTTTCCATAAGGTAATAAGTGATTGGTGCTGCAATAAAAAAGGCGATAATTACTAGAATAGCAAAGCTTTTGGATAAAACCATTATCAATTGAAAAATAGAAGCTCCCATAACTTTTCTGATACCGATTTCTTTAGTCCTTTGTTCGGTAGAAATGGAGGCCAATCCAAAAAGGCCTAAACAGGCAATTAATATGGCGAGGCCTGCGATTATGGAAATTACTTTTGACACTTGTTGGTCTGTTTGATAAAGATTCTCAAAGTGTTCGTCAAGAAAGGAATATTCAAATGGCCTGTCTGGTACCATCTCTTTACAAATTTTTTCCAAGTCCTGTATAGCAGCTTGGGAATTAGCCTCATCTACTTTTACAGACATTTCATCAAAGCCCCAGTCTTGCACACTCATTGCAAGAGGAACTATTTCATGATGCAAAGAATTGTAATTAAAATCTTTAGCCACGCCAATAATACTTCCTAGAGTATCCTCCCAGGAATATCCTATATTTTTCCCAACCAGATCGGGTTCAGCCAATTCAGCGGCAAGGCTTTCATTTATCACATAGGCACTTTTTAAGTCTGTGGTTATTTCTTCTTTGAATTCTCGCCCTTCTTCCAGTTCAATTTCATAAAAAGAAAGAAAATTATAATCCACATTGAGGGTGGAAATTGCCAAATCTCTTATGGAGTCACCTTTAAATTTCACTCCGCTTTGATGTATATTATTTCCCAGCCGTTGCCCTGAAGCAGTAGCATTTAAAATATGAGCGGTTTTAATGATTTCTCCTTTAAGCGTTTTATATTTCTTATTTGCAGTTTCATTTAGTGGAATCAAAACGACTTGGCTTTTATTTAAACCAATATTTCTGTTTCTCATAAAATCAAGTTGTTGCAAGGCTAGGATAGTCCCTACAATCATTCCTATGGCTATGGTAAATTGAATGACCACAAGTGTGTTTCTTAAAAATGATTTTTTTCCTATCCCGCTGATTTTTCCTTTTAAAACTGTGGCAGGCTGAAAAGAAGATATAAATAATGCGGGGTAAGCTCCGGAAAGAATTCCAGTAAATAAAACAACTAATAAAATTACAAGGCTTACAAAAGGATTAGCTACCAGGTAATTTAAAGATAATTCCCTTTGAGTAATTTCATTAATAGATGGAAGTACTAAAGAGGCTACACTAATTGCCAAAATAAAAGCAAGGAAAACCATTATCACAGATTCACCTAAAAACTGAAAAACGAGTTGTCCTTTGGTCGCTCCAATTGACTTTCTTACTCCCACTTCGCTCGATCTGCTTACCGATCTTGCAGTAGAAAGGTTCATAAAATTTATGCTGGCAATTACAAGAACAAATATTGCTAGGATAGAAAAAATATAAATATAATCTCCATTAAATTTTCGGAAGTTTTGATAGTCGTGGGTTATATCCATTGAGCCCAAATGAACATCCTCAAATTCTTGCAAATACAGCTTGTAAGCATCATTTACTTCTTCCCATTCGATATACTTTGAGAGAAAACCAGGGAATTTTTCTTCTAATGCCGCGATATTTACCCCATCCTCAAGTACTAAATAAGTGACAAGCCAATTGCTTCCCCAACGGCTCACCCATTCTTCTTTAGCTATTGTACTAAAAGAAACAAGACTGTTAAATTGCAGGTGAGAATTCTTTGGTACATCTTTTAAAATTCCGGTAACCTTAAAAACATGCTCCTGGTCTCTTTTTATTTGTTGCCCGATTATCTCCTCCAAATTTGATTTATTAAAGAAGCGTTTGGCGGTAGTTTCTGTAAGTAAAATGCTATTCGGCTCATCCAATGATGTTTCCGGATCACCGTGAAGTAGCTCAAAATCAAAAATCTTAAAAAATGTTGAATCTACAATTGCGATGTCTTCTATAAACATTTCCTTTTCATCAACCTGACATAACCATTTCCTCCCACCGGCAAATCTTGTAAAGTTTAAAATTTCAGGATAATCTGCAGCAAGGTTCGGACCCATTGGTGACATAGAGAGTGCCACATTCTGGGGTGCCATTCCATTAAAAGACTGAACTTCATCCAACCTGTAAATAGCTTTACTTTTTGAGTGGAATTTATCAAAGCTTAATTCATGGGAAATGAATAAAAAAATTAGCAGACAGGCAGAAATTCCGATGGCTAATCCAAAAATGTTGATGAATGAGTAAACCCTGTGTTTTAAAAGATTTCTGAATGTTACTTTCAAGTAGTTTCGTAGCATTTTTTGAGATAGTTTAAGATGAATGAGAGAAATTAAATCTAACCATTATTCTGAAAAATGGATTCAAGTTTTCCATTAGTTGAATAAAAGTTGGTTGAACGGGGATTTTTGGATGGTTTCCTGAAAGAAAATCTTGAAACTACTTTATTCGGAGGGTTTTTGGGGAATAAAAAAGCGGATAACCTATGCTATCCGCTCAAGACTCCGCTTTTTAAGCAGGGGTATATATTATTTTATTTATTATTCCTCTAATGTTGTAGAGTCTTCTTCTGCCACCACTATTGAATCTGAAGCCATAGCCATAGAATCAGTTAGGGCAATTGAATCTGCATCTACCATTGTTTCAACACTATCCGTAATTTCTTCGGTTTGCACTGAATCAGCTGAAGATAATTCACCATCTTTTTTCACATTGCTGCAAGAGAATACCAATAATCCGGCAGCGATTACCATTACATTTTTAAAATACCTAGTCATAATTGAAAATAATTAATTAAAAATCCCTAAATAAAATGTTAATAGAAAGCTTGTAATAAGGCTTAAAAAGGTGATTTTTAATTTTGACCTTTTATGGCTTTTGTATTGAAAATAAGGTAGGTATAAACAGAACTTGAAGCTCTTATACTTTTTATTGTTGAGCTTACTTTAGGTTAAGTATAAACGGAAAGTATATTTTTTCTCGAATTATTATTCAATATTAGACTGGTTTTTTGGAATATACAAATGTTGATGAAAAATTATTTTTAAACTGTGCCAAAAGTAAGTATTTGATACTAGATAAGGGGAAAAGAATTCTGAAAAAGGTGTTTTTTGTCCTGAAAAAGCAAAAAGGGCCTAAGCCGGAGATAAATGGATTAAGTCCTTTCCTTGCAGTTTGGTGATTTTATTCTCTATCCGCCAACATGTCTTTACCCACCACCAGATCTTTTTTATGGTTTGCAATTAATGTATTTATTTTGGTTATTTCTTCTTGATGTGCCTCAGAAATTTCATATTCTTCAGAAGGATCAACAGAAAGATTATACAGTAATGGAGTATTGTGAACTTCTTTTTTCCCAAACATACCATAAGCTCCCTGTGTAATATAATGAGCTTTAAAGTTTCCTAATCGGGCAGCAAAAATGCTTTGACCTCTATAATAGATCAGATGATCTCTGGGGCTTGTTGCATTTGAAAAAAGTGTTTCACTCAAGTCCAGGCCATCTACGATTCTATCGGAAGGAACTTCCCCTCCGGCAAGCTTTATAGCAGTGGTATAAATATCCATGGTAGATCCCATGCCTGTTTGTACTCCTGGGTTAATTTTTCCAGGCCACCAAAATATCCCGGGTACTCTCATTCCTCCTTCCCAGGTGGTACCCTTTCCTGCTCTTAACAAACCAGATGATCCTCCATGATCTTTAAATGATCTCCATGGGCCATTGTCAGAGGTGAATACCACAAGGGTATTTTCAGCTAATCCTTCTTCTTTTAATGTACTTAAAATTTTTCCTACTCCATTATCTATTTCCTGAATGACATCACCATATAAACCTCTTAAGCTGCTTCCTTTAAACTCTGGTGAGGTAAAGAGTGGAATATGAGGCAGGTTGTGGGCAAGGTAAATAAAAAAAGGCTCTTCCTTATTTTCCTTAATATATTCAACCGCCTTCTCTGTGTATCTTTTGGTAATGGTATGTTGCTCAGCTGGCCTTTCAATTTCCCGGGTATCCTGGAGTAAAGGTACATTATAATGTGCGATGGGAATATTATCGGCTTCATCCCAATATTCAAATTTACCTTTTCTATCCATGTCATTACTGTATGGGATGCCAAAATAAGAATCAAACCCGTTGTTGGTTGGTAAAAACTGTTTTTTGTGGCCTAAATGCCATTTTCCAATACAAGTGGTTTTGTATCCTTTTTCTTTTAATGCCTCAGCCAGCGTAATTTCACTTTCAGGTAATCCATTGATTGAATTGGGGAAAAGTACTCTGGATTTGTCACTGCACATCCCACTTCGAATGGGATATCTTCCGGTAAGCAAAGCAGCTCTGCTTGGGGTACATACCGAAGCACCAACATAAAAGTTAGTCCATTTTTGACCTTCTGAGGCCATTTTGTCAAGATTAGGAGTTACAATACTGGGATGTCCATATGTCCCTAAATCTCCATATCCAAGGTCATCGCAAAAAATTACCACAATATTCGGAGGACCAGATCTGGTTGTTGTGGTCTCAGGTGGATTGGTTTCATTTACTTTTTCCTGGCAGGAATTAAAAATAAAACACAGACTTATTGTGAAGTAAAAAATCAAATTTTTCATTTTCAGTTTAAAGTTGATGATAGTTTAATTTAAAATTTAAATATAACCATAACCATTGAAGCTGAAAATGGTGATTGAAAAGATTTTTCAGTTGCGTTTGCATTGAGGAATAAAAAAACCGGAAATGAAAATTTCCGGTTTTTAGAACATCAGCTTTGATAAAAAATTCAGGATTTACTCCAGAATAATTTTTTTCATCTGATGATTAGACAATGTTTTCACATTAATGATGTAAAGACCTTTCTTCAGATTTGATAGGTCTATATTTTCTGAAGATTGGCTATTTATTTGTTTTTCAAATACCACTTTACCAATGGCGTTGAAAACAGTCATTTTACCACTTTCGAATTTAGAGCTGTTTAATTCAATCTGGAATGCTCCTTTCGAAGGATTCGGGAATACCCTGAATACTTCAAAATGAAGGTCTTCATCGATTCCAGTAATCGTAGTTGTAGCATTTACTACAGCACTATAATCGGAGGTAGCATCACCATTTGTAGCCTTAATTCTATAAAACTTTTGTGTATTTGCTGCTAGCCCCGAATGTGTATAAGTAGATGCAGTATCAGATAAAGCAATTAATTGGCTAAATGGTCCAGCCTCAGTGTCTGCTGATTCAATGATATATCCATCCACATTTTCTGTTAATTTATCCCAGGTTAACTTGATGTCAGAGTCTGAAATAGCGTTGGCTGTAAAATTGCCAGGTACGTCAGGAAGATCAGCAGAAGTTGTAGCGCTAACACTGGCACTAAAATCCGACTGACCTGTGGCGTTTGCAGCTTTTACCCTGTAAAATTGGGTAGTTTCCGGATCAAGTCCTGTATGAGAATAAGTGGTATCGGGAGCATCAATAGTTTCAAGATTCACATAGTTGGCATCTACATCTGTATCAGAAACCTGTAAAATGTAACTAGTAGCTCCATCTACACTATTCCATTTAATATCAATTTGTGATTCTGAAATAGGAGTGGCTTCTAAGCCTGTTGGTGGAACAAGATCTGGACCAAGTGTGGTGGCAGAATCTTTAACACTATATTCAGATGGACCTCCTGCATTAATTGCCTTAATTTGATACCACACAGTAGTATTGGCCAATAGGCCATCATGAATAAAACTGGTGTTTGCAGTATCAATAGTGGCGAGTTCAGTATAAGTTCCATCTTCACTTTCAGCACTTTCTAAAACGAATGAAGATACAGTACCTCCGGGTGATACCCAGCTAATTTCAATCTCAGTACTAGAAATACCAGAGGCCATAAGGCTGGTAGGAGCATTTGCTAAAGTCGTTCCTCCAACTGCAGAACTATATCCTGTAGGAGCAGCATCAATTTCCGCTTTCACTCTATAATAAACAGTAGTATCAGTACTTAGATTAATGTGAAGGAATGAAGTGTCAGAGGCTTCAAGGGTTGCTAAGGCTGAAAATGGTCCTGTCTTACTCATAGAGCTTTCAAGGAAATAATTATCTACATTTCCAGTCATTGCTTCCCAGGAAATAGCTAGTTCAGAAGTTGAGTTTGCAGCTACAGTTAGCCCTGAAGGTCCATCAGGTACATCAGTCACTGTATTTACAGTATCACTATAGTCAGAAATACTCTCCCCATTTTTGGCAAATAACCTGTAGTAATAAGTAACACCCCCAGTTAAATCGGATTGAATATATGTCTCTGTATTTGCCCCAAGAGTATCTGTAACAATTTGGAAATTTTGGTCATCACCTTCAGAATACTCTAAAGTATAGCCAGTAACATTATTAGTCAATTTCGACCATTTAATCTCTACTTCATTATTCGAAAGTGCAGAGGCATTTAACCCTGTTGGAATTGCCGGGGTTGGAGGTAAAGTGGTAGCCGAAACGGTATCACTGTAGGAAGATTCTTCAGAAGAATTTTGGGCCTTTACTCTGTAGTAGTATTGGGTATCTGCAGAAAGAAGAGTATCAGAATACGAATTTGTTGTTGATGTTCCAATTACAGAAAAGTCAAAGGGAGAATCTGAAATTGAAGCCTCTATCACATATTCACTTGCAAAAGCACCCATATCATCCCATGTTAAATCAATTTGTATATCAGAAACAGCAGTTGCGATTAAGCTGGTTGGGGCTTCAGGAGTTCCATTTGGAATGTCCTCATCAAAGGCAAACGCCCAATTATTAAGTTCATAAAATTCTCCACTACCATTTTTGAAAGAAGAAGTATTATATTTTGTTTCACTATCCTTCAAGTTCCCTTTTCCCGAAGCTAATGCATAACTTACTCTGGCATCTGATCCTAATATCTCTCCATCATTGGTTGTGATTAAAACTTTTACATTATCAATAATTTCAACAGATTTAATTCCTACTATGCCATTCAAATCCCTTAATTCAAATCCTTTTGCTGTTTGTTCTGCTACAATATCAGTATCAAAAACCAAAGGTGCTGTTGGCACATTAAATTCAATAGTCACAGTATTCTCAGTTCTTGATATATTTTTTGGGGTTAAACCTGTCCACCCTAAAGTATCAGCAAATACTATTCCTTGATAAACCTTGGAAAAATATTGTCCTAACCATTGCCTGCCATCCTCAGAATCTGGAACAAAATAAGTAGGCGAAGCCATAAAAATATTATCATTATTTTTCGCTGTATTGTATTGGGCTATACCAACGGTTCCTTCATTTACTTGAGCTATTACAAGAGGGATATCAGCACCTAGGTCTGTATCTAAATCATTTCTGAAATCTAAAAGGGAAGTTTTATAAGTTACAGTATCTGTGGCAGCATCAGCGCTTCCTTGGAGTAAGTAAACAGCCCTTTTTGCATAACTCATTGTTTCAGTACCAGCTAAAGTTTCAGCATTACTAAATTGGTTTAACATTTTTGTATATGCAGCATTGCCTTTTGATATTTCTGAAAGCTTCTTACCTGAATCACCGCTTAGTGACACAAAAATCTCATATCCTTCATATTCATTAGCTGAAGTAGTGTTGGAGTGTAAAATAGTCTTCCAAAAGTGAGCGGCAGTGGCTGAAATACCTCCATCTCCACCTATTGGTAATGGAGAAAATGCAGTACCATTTTCTGCCGCAATACCATTATCAAATTCATAATTCTTGTGAAGGGTTAATCTATTTGAAGCTTCTGAGGTAAATCCTAATGCAAGATCATCACCAATTGTGGCTACATGATTGATATCATTATAATCATCGGGTATATTTTTAGTAGTTCCACCTATCTCATCACTTGGGGAAGATGAAGCTCCATACCTAAGGGAGAATAGTCATCAAGCTACTTTCACCCTGATTTTGCCCTCCATTTGAGTGCTTTCAAAGAACTTTTCCTGCTTTAAAACTAGGACTTTTTTTCTTCAATTGATAAAAAAAATTCCTTTGTTTCAATTGAAAAAAAAA